>NZ_CM147704.1:0-4800000 GCF_055792845.1 Streptomyces sp. DSM 106670 | reverse complement strand
CTCCCCCGCCGCCTGCCACGGGCTCGCCGGGAACGCGGAGTTCCTGCTCGACATGTCCGCCGCGCTCGACGACCCCCGGTACCGCGACCAGGCCGGGGAGCTGGCCGCGTGCATCCACACCCGTGCCGTACGACGCGACGGCCTGCTGGTGGTGCCCGACGAGTCGCTGGAAGCGGTCACGGGCGGCTACCAGACCGGTGTCGCTGGAACGGTCGGCATGCTGCTGCGCCTGCGGGACGGGGGCCCGCGGCTCTGGATGCCGGACACCCCGGAACTCTTCGCGCCCGCCGGCCGGCACCCGCGTACCGCGGTGGGGGTGCGATGAACCGGCGGCCGGAGCGCATCAGCTTCCGCTTCTCGGCGCGGTCCCGGTTCGCCGCCTGTCTGGTGGCCACGGCCGACGGCGCGCTGGCCCCGGGGTGGTGGGACCTCGACGGCACGCACTCTCCGTACGCCGGTGACCCGCCCCGCTACCGGGAGGGCGCCCCGGCGGAGACCACCGCCACCCAGGTGCTGCCGACCGAGGACGGCGGGCTGCTGCGGCTGCGGAGCACGGCGGGCTCCGGCCGCCACCTGCTCCTGCTGTCCCGCCCCGCGCCCGCCTCGGCCACGGCCGCCGGGACTGCGCTCGCCGGGCCCCGGGTGCCGTACCCGACCGGGCCCGAGCCCAAGGACCCTTCCCGGGCCGAGGAGTTGGTCGTCGAGGCGCGGGGCCTGCGCCTGGTGCCCGGCGGGCCGCCCGGCACGCTCGCGCTGGCGGTGGAGACCGCCCACGACGGCCGTACCCGCGTCCGGCGGGTCCGTTCCACGCCACTGCGGCTGAGCGATCCCGTGATCCTGCCGGGCCGGGTCACCGCCCTCCTGCCGCTGGACGGAACGGGCCACCGCTACGCCACGGACCTCGAAGGGCCGGACGGATACCGCCCCGTCTCCCTCGACCTGCGCGACGGGACGTGGCACGCTCTCCCGTCGCCGGCGAACGGCCGCATCCACCGGCTGCTGCTCTCGGCGCCTGCCTCGGGGCTGCTGCTGACGGCGAGCGATCCCGGCGACGGGCGGCTGCGCATCGCCCACACCACCCTCGGCGACCGGACCCGGCTCACCTTCCCGGACCGGCTCAACTCCCTGGACGGCGCGGTCCTTCCGCTGGCCGCCGACCCGGCGGGTGAGCGGGTGGCACTGCGGGTCTCCCGGGGCGCGCGGGCCCGTCTCTTCCTGTACGACGTCGGGGCGGACCGGCCCCGGCCCGCCGCACTGCCGCCGGGCGCGTTCCACCCCGTCGCGGGCTGGAGCGAGGGCGGACTGCGCGTCGTGTACGCGACCCCGGACCGTCCCGCCGACCTGGTCACCGTCCCGGACACTGCCGCGCACCCCGACCCCGCCTCGTGCGACGCCCCGTCCAGCAGCCTCGGAGTACCCTCCAACACCCCTGACGCAGCCGGGACTTCGCACGACCCGACCGAGTGGTTCGCCACCCCGTCCGGGCGGTTCGAGGCCGTCGTCCTGGGCGACCGGCGCACCGCGCCCACCGTCGTCGTCGCGCTGCACGGCGGCCCGGAGGACCACTGGACGCTCGGCCACGACCCGATGCTCGCGCGCCTGTCGGAAGCCGGGGCGGCGGTGGTGGCCCCCAACCAGCGCGGCAGCACCGGCTACGGCCGGGCCCACGCGGAGGCGATCCACGGCGCCTGGGGCGTGCCCGACCTCGCGGACATCCGCTCCCTGGTCCGTACGCTCACGGAGCAGCGCCCGCCGGACGCCGAACCGCCCGTGCTCCTCGGCATCAGTTACGGGGGCTTCCTCGCCCTGCTGGCCGTGTGCGCCGACCCGTACGCCTGGGCACGCTGCGCGGTGATCGCCCCGTTCCTGTCCGCGCGCGGACTGCGCGAGCGGTCGTCGCCCGCCGTGCGCGCGCTGATCGACCGGCACGGCCTGGGCGAGCCGCCGGACGACGACCTCGGCCCCCGGGACGTCGAACGCCTCGCCCACCGCATCCGCGTACCGCTGCTCGCCCTGCACGGCTGCGACGACCCCGTCGTGCCGGTGGACGAGACGCGCCGGCTGCGCCGGTCGCTGGCGAGAGCGGGCGGCCCGCAGCGCGCACCCCACGACTGCCTCGACATCGCGGGAGCGGGCCACCACCCGCTCCAGGAGCGGGGCGGCGCCGGACTCACCGACCGGCTGGTGAGCTTCCTGACGGCCCGGGTCCCGGACCGCCGCCGCACCCTCGCACCCCCTGAACTCACGGTCGCCGACGCGGCCGTGCGACACCGCCGGTCCTCGGCGGTGTTCGGGCACATCACTCACGACGAAAGGACACCACCATGATCGACAACACCATGACCGTCGACGTCGACGAGCTGCAGACCCTGGAGGGCGAGGAGTCCGTCGCACTGGCCGGCTGCACCCGGACGTGTACCTGGACCTGCTCCATCACCAGCATCGAGCAGCAGTAGCAGCCGTGCGCCGGACGGGCCCCTCCCGGGCCTGTCCGGCGCATGCCGTGTCTCCCGTACGCACGACCCACCGCGATCCGTGCCCGTCACCCGTGCCCGTCCGCCCCCGCGGGAGCCACGGACGGCCGGAAGGAGTTCGATGACGTCTCCCCGGCGCCTGGTGTGGGACGCGACCGCCCGGACGCGTGGCTGGTTCGTCCTCGCCTCCGCCACAGCCGTCCTGGGGTCGGCCGGCACGCTGGCGTTCCCCTGGGCCATGGCGCGGGCCCTGGACGCGGTCGTCGCCCGGCGGTCCGTCACCGGCCCCGTACTCGTGTGCGCCGCGCTCCTCGCTCTCGTCGTCACCACCGGGGCCCTCCAGACCCTCGCCAACGGGGGGTACGGCTCGGGCACGGTGGCCGCCCTCCGCCGGTCCCTGGCCCGGCGCGCCCTGGACGCCGGGGTGCCGGGGACGGCGGACTTTCCCGCCGGGGACCTCGCGGGGCGGCTCTCCGCGGGGTGCGCGCAGGCAGGCTCGGCCGGGGTCACGCTGGTCACCGCTTCGACGGCGGTGCTCACCTCGCTCGGCGGGGTGGTCGCGCTGTGGCTGCTCGACTGGCGGATCGGGCTCTGCTTCTCGCTGGGCGTACCGCCGTTGGCGCTCATCGCCCGGATGTTCATGAACCGCGGCTCGGGGCTGTTCCTCCGGTACCAGGAGACCCAGGGGAGGATCTCCGCCCTGCTGCTGGAGGCGCTCGGCGGGGCCCGGACCATCGGCGCGAGCGGCACGGCGGCGGCCGAGACGCGCCGAGTACTGGATCCCCTCCCGGAGCTGTCCCGCACCGGGCACCGCGTCTGGGCGCTCCAGCGGGACACCGGATGGCAGGTGGGCCTGCTGATCCCGGCCGTGGAGGTGCTGGTGCTCTGTGCCGGAGGTCTCGCCCTGCTCCACGGTGACATCAGTGCGGGAGAACTCGCCGCGGTCGTCGGCTACACGGCGCTCGCGATGGCCGCACTGGACCAGCTCGACGCCCTCTTCGCGCTCGGCATGTCGGCCGCCGGTGCGCGCCGGGTCGCCGAGGTCGTCGACCAGCCGGTCCCGGTCCCCGGCACCCGCGTGCGCCCGGCGGGCGGCTCCGGCACGGTGACCCTGTCGGGGGTGACGGTGCGTTCGGGCGCCCGGACCGTCCTGGACGCCGTGGACCTCGTCGTCCCGGCGGGCACGGCGCTCGCGGTGGTCGGCCGGTCCGGGGCGGGCAAGAGCACCCTGGCGGCGCTGATCGGGCGGCTGCGGGAGCCCGACGCGGGCCTGGTCGCCATCGACGGCGTACCGCTGCGGGAGCTGACCCCTCAGGCCCTGCGCGCCGCCGTCGGCCACGCCTTCGAGCGGCCCGCGCTGCTGGGTACGACGGTGGCCGGGATGATCGCCTTCGCCCGCCCGGACGCCTCCCGCGAGGAGGTGACGGCGGCTGCCGCGGCCGCCCGGGCGGACGACTTCATCGCCCGCCTCCCGCGCGGCTACGACACCCCGCTCACGGAGGCCCCGCTCTCCGGCGGAGAGGTCCAACGCCTGGGGCTCGCGCGGGCGTTGGTCCACGATCCGGCGGTGGTCGTACTGGACGACGCACTGTCGAGCCTGGACACCGCCACGGAGGCGCGGGTCGGCTCCGCGCTCGCCTCGGCCTGGTCGGGCCGCACCCGGGTGCTGATCGCCCACCGGGTGTCGACCGCCGCGCGGGCCGACCTGGTGGCCTGGCTGGAGGACGGCAGGGTCCGGGCGCTGGGACCGCACGCGGATCTGTGGCAACTCGACGACTACCGGGCCCTGTTCGCGGTGAGCACCGGCTCGGAGACCGCCCCGGACCGGGATACGGGGTCCGGGGCCGAAGCGTGGACCGGCCGGGACACGCCCCCGCACACGAACCCGCACACCCAGGAGCCGGTATGAGCGAGGCAGCCCCGCGCCCCATCGACCGGCACCTGTTCGCCGGGTTCCTGCGGCAGCACCGCGGGGCGGCGGTCGCGGTGGCGGGATGGTCCCTGCTGGAGGCGGTTCCGGCACTCGCCTCCGGGCTGCTCGTCGCCGCCGCCCTGGACCGGGGCTTCCTCGCGGGACGGCCCGCCGAAGGCTTCTTCTGGATCGGCCTGCTCGGGGCCGCGATGGTCTTCCGCGCCCTGATGACCCGGACCCTGACACCGTGGCTGGGGCGGATCGTGGAACCGCTGCGGGACGACCTGGTGACGGCGGTGGCCGCGGGGGCCGTGCAGCGCGCGGCGGCGGGGGCCCGGGACACGGCGGGCGCGGGCGTGGCCCGGCTGACGGTCCAGGTCGAGACCGTGCGGTCGCTGGTGTCCGCCCTGCTGCGCTCGGCCCGGCAGCTGGGCGTCTCCCTGGTGATGGCGTTCGTCGGCCTGGCCGCCCTGTCCGCCCCGGTGGCGGCGCTCACCCTGCCCCCGGTCCTGCTCACCCTGCTCCTCTGCGTCCCGCGCCTCCGCGTCCTCGCCCGCCGCCAGCGCCGCCAACTGCGGGCGGAGGAGCGCCTCACGGGGGTCGCGGGCGAGACCTTCGACGGCATCCGGGACGTCGTCGCGTGCGGTGCCCGGGACCGGGTGGCCGACGACCTGTCCGCCCGGATCACCGACCACCGGGACGCGGTCAGGGCGGTTGCCCGGACCGCGTCGGCCAACACCTTGCTGGTGTCGCTGGGCAGTCATCTACCCCTGCTGGTCCTGCTGTTGGCGTCCCCGCGGCTCCTGGACAGCGGTGCGCTGTCGGTGGGCGAACTGCTGGGCGCGACCAGCTACCTGGTCAGCGGAGTGGCTCCGGCCCTGCGCTCGCTCGTCGCCGTACTCGGCTCCTGGGGCGTGCAACTGGCGACCGTCATACGCCAGTTGAGCCGCTCGACACGTGAAGCGCGGCCCGGCCCCACGGGGGTTCTAGACGCGGCTCTCCCCCCGCGAACCCCGCAGTCCCCGCAGTCCCCGCGGACCCCGCGAACCCCGAGTTCCCCGGACCTGTCCCTGGTGAACGTCGTCTACGCGTACGGCCCGGGAGCGGCACCCGTCATCGACGGGCTCTCCCTCGACATCCCGGCCGGCTCACATCTGACGGTCGTCGGGCCGAGCGGTGCGGGGAAATCCACTCTCACCACGCTGCTGGCCGGGATGGCCGGGCCGGACAGCGGCCGGCTGACCCTGGGAGGCGTACCGGCGACGGAGGTCGACCGGGCCTGGCTCCACCGGGCGGTGACCCTGATCCCGCAGGAGGCGTACGTGTTCACCGGCACCGTGCGGGACAACCTGCGCTACCTGCGCCCACAGGCGCGGGACACCGACATCCTCGCGTCGGCGACGGCCGTGGGCGCCCGGCCCCTCGTGGACCGGCTCGGCGGCCTGGACGCGCCCGTCGGACTGGACGGACCCCCGCTCTCCTCCGGTGAACGGCAACTCGTGGCCCTGGCCCGCGCACATCTGTCCCCCGCGTCGATCGTGCTGCTGGACGAGGCGTGCTGCCACCTCGACCCGGCGGCCGAGGAGCGGGCCGAGCGGGCCTTCGCGGACCGGGGCACCACGCTCGTCGTGGTGGCGCACCGCATCAGCTCCGCGCTGCGCGCGCCGCGCGTCCTGGTGCTCGACGGCGCTCGCACGGCCGTCGGCACTCCCGCCCAACTCCTGGACAGCAGCCCGCTCTACGCGGATCTGGTGGGTCACTGGGTCTCCGCCGGGACTCCGTAGGCGTGTGGCAGACTGCGTCGACTGAATGGTCCACACCACGTGTATCTGGAGTTCGGTATGACGGCACAGGCGCCTCACCCCCCGATAGACACCAGCAAGCCCCACTCGGCGCGGGTCTACGACGCGCTGCTCGGCGGCAAGGACAACTACCCGGTGGACCAGCAGGTGGCCGAACTCCTGCCCGTCGAGGCGAAGATCGGCGCTCACCAGCAGCGCGCCTTCATGAACCGGGCGACGGCCTGGCTGGCGGGCGAGGGCGTGACGCAGTTCCTGGACATCGGTACGGGCATCCCCACCGAGCCGAACCTGCACCAGACGGCGCAGGAGATCCGCCCCTCGGCCCGGGTCGTCTACTGCGACAACGACCCCATCGTGCTGCGGCACGCGGAGGCGCTGCTGATCAGCCGGCCGGAGGGCGTCACGGACTACGTCCACGCCGACGTCCGCGAGCCCGCGATCATCCTCGACGCGGCCCGCGAGACCCTGGACTTCGACCGCCCGATCGCCCTGTCGCTCCTCGGCCTCCTCCACTTCCTCCCCGACGCCGAGGACCCGATCGGCATCATCCGTACGTTCACGGACGCCATGGCCCCCGGCAGCTACGTCGTGCTGTCCCACGGCGCGTCCGACGTGAACGCGGAGATCGGGCAGCAGAGCGAGGACGAGTACAAGAAGGGCGGCATCCAGCTGGCGCTGCGGAGCCGCAAGGAGTTCGAGCGGTTCTTCGAGGGCCTGGAGATCGCCGCCCCCGGCCTGGTGATGGCCCCGGAGTGGTTCAACGGCACCCCCGCGCCCGCCCAGGAGCACAGCGGCATATACGTGGCCGTGGCCCGGGTCCCGTAAGCGGCGAACGCCCCCGGGCGGCCGGAGAGCGGGACGCGACCGGCCCCACCATGTGCGCCGGGCGGCGGGTGACCGAATCGTTGCCGCCCCGCGTACAACCCCGTACGGCCCTCCCAGGTCCCACAGTCAGCCGCGAGAACCGAACCTCCGGCACGGACAAGAACAAGGGCGGGGCCGGCCATGGGCAGAGCGATGTGGAGAGCGGCGGTGGCCGGTGGGGCGGCGGCCGTGTTCACCGGGGTGGCGGCGCTGCCCGCCGGTGCGGCGGAGGGCGGGGTGGCCTTCTCCAGGGTCACGGTGAACGGCGGCAAGCCGATCGTGATCGGGGTCAAGGAGGAGGTCGAGGTGTACGCGACCTTCCGGATGACGACCAAGCTGAAGTACCACTCCGGGCCGATGGTGTTCCCCTACCGGGGCAAGGTGGGATCCAGCGAGACGCTGTGGAACTCCATCATCACCAGCGACTGCAGGGTCGTGGACAAGGCCAAGGGCATCTGCGACTTCGAGGAGTGGCTGACCATCGACCCGCGCCACTACGACTTCGGGAACGAGGACGCGGGCACCTGGAAGACCGCGGCCCAGGTGTACCTCCCCAAGGGCGCCGAGGACGTCGACGACAAGAAGCTCCCGCTGCAGGTCAAGCGGGCCACCCGGGTCACGGTCAACGCCGCGCCGGAGCCCGCGAGGAAGGGCGGCACGATCACCGTGACCGGGCGGGTCACCCGGGCGAACTGGAACACCCACACGTACCAGGGCTACGGCGGCCGCACGGTGAGCCTGCAGTTCAAGGCGGCGGGCTCCTCCGCGTACAAGACGGTCAAGAAGGTGAAGGCGAACAGCACCGGCGCGCTCAAGACCACGGTGAAGGCCACCACGTCCGGGACCTGGCGCTGGACGTACTTCGGCAACACCACCTCCGGCGCGAAGTCGTCGACCGGGGACCGGGTGTAGGTGCGGTAGGGCCGGTCCGACGGGCGTACGCGGCGCGGATGCGGCCTACGTGCAGATCGCGCCGGTCGCATACGGATGGCGGGGGGGGGAGGCCGCCCCGGCCCCAGGAGATCCTCGGCCCCCGCCAGCGGCATGCCGCGGTGAAGCGGACCGATTCGGCCGGTCCGGGCGAAGTCGACGAGGACGTTCATCAAGGTCACGACGGTGACTCTGGCACCTACCCGTCCCGGCACGCACCTTAAGAGCGCTCGAAACTGCGGACAGGCGTCCATGGTTGTCGAGCCCGTAGCGGGCGGTCAGGCGTCGGGGTCGACTTCGGGGTGCGTGAACCGCACGGGCCTGCCCAGCGACCGGGCATAGGCGATCTCGGCTCGGGTGCTGTCCCCGATGTAGTCGCCGACGACGAGCACCTCATCGGCGAGCCGGATCTTCGCCCGGTGCAGATCGTCGAGTCGAGCCTTCAACGCCTCGGCCTCGACAGGATCGGACCAGAGTTCGTGCGGCGACTTCATGTCACAGCCCGGCTTGACGACAATCCTGCCGTCTTTGGTCTCCCGCAGATCGGCCTCGTTCATCTCGGTCATGAAGCGCGTGGAGCCGCAGATCACGACGACACGCGGGAGACGCAACAGCTTCTTCGCTTCCGCGAGCTTCTCCTCGGGGGTGAGCGGATGCGGGTATGACACCGGTTCCTCCTGGTGGTGTGGCCCAAGGGGCGCCTGCGGAGGTCCGCACCCGGCGGGTGAGGGCCACGGTGGAGCGGCTGGTCGAGGCCGGCGCCACCGTGCTGCGGATCAAGGACGACCCGGACACCGGCTTCTACGCCGCCGCCATGAAGGACCCCGAGGGCAACGAATTCGACGTCGTGTGAGGGCCGTTCACTGCCGGCCGAGCCACGCGAAGAGAGGGTGGTTGGCGACGAAGTAGTGGGCGCTGACGTGGCCGCGCTCCTTGTCGAGGAGGGGCGGGGCCCCGTCGCGGTAGATGTGGCGGAGGTAGCGGCGGCGGATCGGCGCTCCTGCGATCAGCAGCACGGGTGAGGCGACGAGAACGGCCGACCAGATCAGGGCCTGCACGGCCCTGATTCTGGCTCTTTCGAATCTCTTCTCGTACCGCATGCCCTCAGTGTGCTGGTCCGCCGGGGCCGGCGTCTCGTGCGGCACCGTGCCGTCCTTCGTAGACTTCGCCGCGTCGTGGCCACGGGCACGACAGGCACGACAAGCTCGGCGGCACGGTGACGACAAGGGGGCACGCACATGGTCCGCATGAGCAGGGGTACGGACGGGGTGCTCGAACCGCGGCTGCGGCTCGGCGGCGTCGTGGCGCGCGGTGCTGCGTACGGCGGAATCGCCACGCTCGGCGTGGTCGTCACCGCCTTCGTCCTGCGGGAGCACGACGACCGTGTGGACCTGCTGGAGGCGACCACCTTCCTGGGGCTCCTGACCGGTACGGTCCTCCTGCTGACCGGACTGTTCTTCTGGGTGTGCGGCTCCGGGGAGGTCCTGCGGTGGCGTGACTTCTTCGCGACCGGCGGTCCCCATGAAGTGGTCTCCATCGCCGGACCGGCCCTGGTCCGCGCCGGTGTCGCCCTGCTGGTGCCGGTGCCGTTCGCCTTCGGTCTCGGCGAGCTCGTCGCGTCGGCGGCGTACGGCTCGTGGCTGTGGGGTGCCTGAGCCTGCCCCGTACGGCGCGGTGAAGGGCTCCACCCGGGGTGCGGGTGGAGCCCTTCGTTCTCACGGTGCGTACTGCCCCCGTACGGCTACTCCTGGGCGGTCCCTCGGCGTCGGCGCATCCACCACATCAGCGTTCCGCCGGCCACCGCGAGCGCGGCGGCGGCGCCCGCGATGAGGCCGACCGGGGCGCTGCTGCCGGTGTCGGCGAGGTCGCCGTCCGGGTCCGGCCTGTTGCCGGGCGGGGTCGGGGTGCCGTGGTCGCCGGGGGTGGTGGGGTCCGGGGCCGGGGACGACGGCGGGTCGGTCGGCTTGCCGGGGTCCGACGGGGTCGGCGTCGGGGTGGGGTCGCCGCCCGGGTCCTCGCCGCTTCCCTCGTCCGCGGGGCCCGCGCCGAGATAGACCGTGTCGAGGTCGCGGTACGAAGCGTCGTCGGACTTGCGGGAGTTGGTGACGGTGTTGCCCAGGTCCCGGTTCTCCGCCTCGAACTGGGCCTTCGGGATGTTCCGCTTCGGCTGCTTCGAGAAGTCGACGCCGCCGACTCCCTGGTTGTAGACCTTGCCGCCGTACTTCAGCTCGAACCACTCGATCCCCTTCTTGATCGAGTCCATGTAGCGGTTCCAGACCTGCTCACGGGTCCAGTCCTTGTTGGGGTCGCGCAGCGTCCACGGGGTCACGTCGTTGCTGTCGATGATCGCGCGGAAGTCCGTGGGCTTCTTGGCGTCCTGCTGCCGGATGTACTCGGCGGCGACGCGGGCGGTATACACGGCCCGCAGGTCGGCGTAGTCGCGGTCGGTGTTGACGCGCTCCTCCACGAGCGGCATCACGTTGGTGGCGATGGACCGCTCGATCGCCTTCTTCTCCGCGTCGGAGAGGTCCGTGCACTCGGTGGAGCCGGGAACGGTGTAGTCCACGTCGAGCCACTGGGCGCTGACCTTGAGGGGCGCGTCGAGGATGTGGATCCCGCCGTCCTCCTCACGGACCTGAGCCGGCTTGGGCTCGATCCACATCCGTACGCCCGGGAAGCACGGCATGCCGTTCCGGCGCGGCGCGGTGTCCCAGTACCGCTTGGCGCCCGGGTGCTTGTCGGGGTTCACGGCCTCGCTGAAGTCGTGCTTCATCTCCAGGTCGGCCTCCAGGAGTACGCGGCCGGCGTCGGTCCTGCCGAACTTCGCGTCCATCACCTTGTTCGGCTGGTCCGGGTTCAGGTTCACCCAGAACTTCTCGGGGGTGAGCGCCAGCCAGGTGAACAGGGCGTCGGAGGAGAGCTGCATCCGGACCTCGCCGCCGAAGCCGGGGTTGTTGTCCGGGTCGGGCATCTGGTCGGACTTCATGGAGTACGACATGCCCTTGCCCTTGCCGAGCCCGCCGACGTAACGGAGTTCGAGGGTGGTGAAGTCGACGCCGCCCGGGCCGCCCCTGGGGAGCGTGCCGCGCGGGTCGAGACGGTTGGCGTCGCGCTGGAAGCGCTTCGCCTCTTCGAGGGTCTTGCCGGAGGACAGGGCGCGCTCGTTGGCGGGGCCCCGGGTGCCGCAGGTGTTGGCGCCGGCGGCCATCGTGCTGGTGCCGGTCTGGCAGGCGGGGGC
Organism: Streptomyces sp. DSM 106670; assembly: GCF_055792845.1. NCBI lineage: Bacteria > Bacillati > Actinomycetota > Actinomycetes > Kitasatosporales > Streptomycetaceae > Streptomyces > Streptomyces sp. DSM 106670. Next base: position 4,788,780 of record NZ_CM147704.1, on the reverse strand, counting down.
GAACCAGCGCTGATGGTCGGAGTAGCCGCGGATCGGGGTGGTCTTCGGGACCGGGTTGTACATCCGCTGGTTGCCCCGGACCTGGCCGGTCTTCCCGCCGCGCATGTTCCGTACGTCGCGTTCCAGGTCGGCGATGTGCTTGGCCTGGCCCGCGGTGAACTTCTTCGCCCCGGTGTAGCGGAAGGTGTGGTCCGACATCGACCGGGCGACGACGCGGTCGTTCGCGAGCTGCTTCGCCGTCAGCTTGGAGTTCGACTTGAACTCGTTGAACTCCTTCTTCGCCTTGTTGTAGGCGTCGTACCGGCGTTCGCCGACCTTCTCACCGTTCTGGTCGAACAGCTCGACGGACACCTCGCACAGCCAGTCCGGGCCGATGAGCTTGTAGTCGCGGACCAACTGCCGCTCGAAGCCCGATCCCTTGTGGTTGTTGACCTGGTTCCGGATGTACCGCTTGTCGAACCAGTGCGAGAAATTCAGGCCCTCTTTGTTCGCGAAATACCGGGCGTAGATCTCCATCGCACGGTCGGCGGGCTTCCCCGAGGCGTCGGCGATCTTCTTCCAGGCTGCGACGTTCTTCTCCGGATTCCCGGGCACCTGGGACAGCGCCTTGTTCTTCTCGGCGGCGGTCGGGGCCTTCAGCCCGTCGTACGCCTGGCCGGGAAGATCGAATTCGAAGTTCTTCGGGAGGGCGCGGTCCTTGTGGATCGGGCCGGTGAGGTTGTCGGGGAATCCGGAGTCCGCCGGGGTCTTCGCGGCGGGCGGCATTCCGTTCCTGGTGTCGCAGCGCTTCCCCGAGCCGGGCTTCAGCTTCGCCGATACGGGCGGCCCGGCCGCCCGGGCGGTCTCGATGGCGGGCAGACCGGTCACCGTGACAGCGGCTGCCAGGCCGAAGGCGGCTGCTAAGCGGGCCGCGAACCGCCACCTGGACGGTATTCGGAGCGAGTGGTTCAAGGCTTCGTCTTCCCTCTTGTGCGGGGCCCTGAGGGGTCGAGGGCGGCACGCCAGGCCCCCGTGACATGTACGCGCCGCCCGACCACCATAGGGCCCGCACGCCCTGCGGGAGGAAGAGTTTCAGGGCGTGTCGAAATAGCCCAACTATTTTGTTGTGACTACGAGTTCACACAAAATACAAGGCCTCCATACTCTGCACCGCATCCTCCGAATGCCGGACCCGGAACGCGGTCGTCTGCAATTCCTCCCACCCCCACGGATCCGAAGGCCCCAACGCCAATCCGGCCAGCCGCGCCCATTCGATCTCGTTCGCGGCCTCACGCAGGTCGACGCCGGCGTTGTCGAGCTGCCACCTCTTCAACTCCAGTGAGGCGATCACCGCGTGCGGGTCGCCGCTGACGACGAACGGCTCATCCTCGGGCCAGCCGGAGGCGTGGAACATCGCCCCGTCCGGCAGCCACACGAGGTCCTCGGTGTGCTCCATGCCACCGCGGTAGGCGACCCGGCCCACGATCCGCGCGTCGGGGAACCGCTCGCGCAGCTCCGTGGCCGCCGACCTCAACGGCTCGTCGTTGCCGTCGGCCGCGAACGCCGGATTCACGATGCTCAGCATGGCGCCCCACGCACCGGCGTGGACGACGTCCAGATCGGCGCGCACGGACGACGGCAACGGCGTCAGCACCGAGCGCGGCCCGAGGTCCTCCAGAACCTCCTCGACGCCCTCGAACGTCCCGGCGAACGCACGTGCCGCCGCCGGGTCCTGGGGAGGCAGACCGCGGGCGTCGACGTCGAACGGCGGCCGGGCCACGGTGAGATGGCACAGCCCCATGGAGCCGCGCACGATCCGGTCCGGTGCGGATGTCCAGTAATCGGTGTCGGTCATGCGGGCCACCGTAGTGGGCCTCGATGACACGCCGTCGAGAGCCGGAGCCGGGGCAGGAACGGGAGGCCGGAGCTGCGGACGGAGCTTCGGACGGCCTTCCGGTCCCGGTCAGGCCGTCTGACCGATCGCGGCCCGGTTCGGGTCAGGCCGTCTGGCCGATCGCGGCCCGGGCCGCCAGGCGGAACTCCTTGACCGTGTCGTAGAGGGCCCGTTCCCGTTCCGTGGCCAGGGCCGAGTCCGCCGCCCTGCGGGTGGTGTCGCCCGCGCGGGTGTCCTCGGCCATCCGGCGCATCACGTACGAGAGATCGGCGGAGGCGTTGGTGACGCGTTCCGCGACCGCCGCCACGGATGCCGGGCCTTCCAGGACGACGACCTCGCAGCAGCGGTGGACCTCGCGGGCCAGCGCGACGAAGCGGTCCGTCAGCTCGTCGATGACGGCCGGATCGGGGTGGTCCGCGCGCAGCGCGGCCAGGACGGCGTCCATGGCGAGGTCGCGGTCGTGGAGGGCGCCGAGGTAACGGGCGTACGCGTCGCGGCGGTGCCGACGGCTCTCCTGGGCGTGCTGGGAGCGCGCCTGGGCACGGCCGTTGGCCACCGCCGCCCCCAGCGTCGCCACGGAACCGATGGCGGCGCCCAGCAGTGCGGCGAGTCCTGAGTCCATGCCGGTCAGTCTGCCGCCCGGCGCGCCGACAGGCGGTGAGCGGGTGGGCCCTTGGTCGGCGCCGGTGCGATCAGCTTCGGTGCGAGACGGCCAGCTCGATCAGGTAGCGCTTGGTCACCCGGCCGCCGTAGTGCCCGTCGATCAGGCCCGCCACGCATGCCAGCAGCCCGTTCCTGGCCGCATCCGGCAGTGCTCGGTGGCCGGAGTAGGTGCGCAGCACGTCCAGGTACTCCGCCGTGGTGTAGGTGAGGTCCCACGTGTAGCGGCGGAAGACCGTCTCGCCGAACCGGCCGCTCCGCTCGATCTCCTCCGTATGGTCGGAGTTGTCGACCTCGCCCGCCTCGGGAGGCCGCATGCCGGGCCGTGTCGCGGGGTCGAAGCGCTCGTAGCAGCGCTGGACCTCGACGAAGAACTCCTCGGTACCGCCCCTCACATGCTGGTTGCGCACCACGGCGAGCGCCCCGCCGGGACGCAGCGCGTCGGCGGCCCTGGTCACGCGTACCGCCGGATCGATCCAGTGGAACGCGGTCGCCGCGAGCACCACGTCGAACGGCTCCGCCGACAGTGGCCAGTTCTCGAACTCCGCCGTCACCACCTCCGCCGACACCGCCCCGGCTCCGGCCCCGGGCCCTGCCTCCGCCTCCTCCTCCGCCGCCGCCTCCGCCTCCTCCTCCGCCGCCGCCTCCGCCTCCGCCTCCGCCAGATTGCGGCGTGCGATCGCGGCCATCCGCGGTCCCGCCTCGACTGCCGTGATCCGACAGCCCAGCGCGGCCAGGGGCACCGTGGCCTGGCCGGTCCCGCAGCCGATCTCCAGTACGCGACGGCCTGGGCGGGCCCCCGCGAGGTCCGCGAGGTCGTCGTACAGCTCCGGCGGATAACCGGGCCTGGCCCGGTCGTACAGTTCCGCGTCCTCGTCGAAGGTGCGGCTCAGCAACGCCCGCCGGGTCTCCTCGGGTTGGTCGTCACGTCGTACGTGCGCGTGCGCGCGTGCGTCTGCGTTGGGGTCGGGCATGGGAGGAGGCTAGACGTTGCCCGGGCCAAATCGCCCCCCCCTGGCGGCTCAGTCCTCCTGGTCCGGGGCGGTGGACCGCACCAGGGACACGGGCTCCGTCTGCTGGTCGGAGGCGGAGACGCGGGTGGTGTGGCGGGTCAGGCGCAGCCCCATGGCCGTGAGGACGTCCGTGTCGTAGAGCGCGCACAGCAGCGCGGCCGCCGCCGGGAGCGGCAGCGGGCCGGCCGGGACGAGGCCGAGCAGGGCCGCCGCGTCGGGGTCGTCGAGGACGGCCTGCCCGGCGTGGGCGAGCACCTTGCGGGGGTCGTCGACGATGAGTTCGTCGATCTGGATCCGCTGGGCGCGGACCCGCAGGTCGAGAGGGCGGGCCGGGGCCGGGGCGGGCCTCGGGGCGGTGACGACGGACCGGAGGTTCGGGCGGGTCGGGTGGGTCACGTGGTTCATGGGGTGGGCTCCAGAGAACGGTCCGCCGGAACGACGGTGCGTGGAACGGCAGTGCACGGAACGGCTGGGGCGGGGGGCGACGCGGCGGGCGGGCGGGGCGGTGGAGCGGGGCTTGGCAGGAGGCGGGCCGGGCGGTGGAGCGGGGGAGGAGGCAAGATCGGCCCGGTCTGACCGAGTTGGCGTACGACGGGGTCGGACATGCTTACCTTGAGAGCGCCGTGCGAGCGTCGCAAGGTGCGCTGTGTGCACTGTGCGCAGACTGCGCGGAATGTCGGATAGATCGAGCCGGAACAGGGCCGGGCACCGGGCCGGACACAGGGAGGGGGAAGGCGTGGCGCGCGAGAGGTCGGGGCGGACGGCCCAGCACCTGGTCCTGGTGGCCCGCCTGCGGCGGCTGCGCGAGGGCGTCGGACTGTCCGTCCCGCAGGCCGCCACGCAGTTGGGCTGGCATCCCTCGACGCTGCGGCGGCTGGAGCAGGCGCAGACCTCCCTCGACGTGGGTCAGGTGTCCGCCCTCCTCGATGCCTACGGGGCGGGCGCGGCGGAGGCCGACGACATCATGGGACGGCTCAACGCCGCGAACATGCCCGGCTGGTGGCATCCATGGCGGGACGCGATGGCGCCCTGGCTGATGGATCTGATGAGCGTGGAGTCCGCGGCGAGCGTCGTACGCACCTGGCATCCGGCGCTGGTGCCGCTGCTGCTGCGGACCCCGGCGTACGCGATGGCCGTCGACGAGATCATGACCCCCGACCGGGGCGCGGCCGAGCGCCGGCGGCGGGCGGACTTCCTGGTCGAGCGTCAGAAGCGGCTCCAGGAACAGCAGACCCGGCTCTGGGCGGTCCTGCCCGTCACCGCGCTGCGCTGCCGGGTCGGCGGCGACGCGGTGATGCGCGAGCAGCTCAGAAAGCTCCAACAGATCGCGGAGCGCGGGGATGTGACGGTGCAGCTGCACGACGAGTACGCACCGCCCCACCCGCTGACCGGCGTTCCGGCGCTGACCCTCTACCGGGTGGAGATCCGGGAGATCGCCGACCATGTGGTCCGGGAGGGCGGACTGCCCGGCACCGCGGAGGTGTGGGACAGCCCCCACCCCGTACAGACGTATCAGGGAATGCTGGACGTGTCGTGCGTGATGGCGATGCGGCCGGCCCGAACAGGAGAGGCGTTACAGGATGAGTACGACCGGAAATGGGCCTGAACTGCCCGCGCAGATCGACACGAGCGTCGCGCACTCCGCGCGGGTCTGGAACTACTGGCTCGGCGGCAAGGACAACTTCCCGGCCGACCGGGCGGCGGGCGACGCCTACCGGGAGAAGTACCCGCTGATCGAGACGTTCGCGAAGGAGTCCCGGGACTTCCTGCGCCGGACCGTCACCCACCTCGCCCGCGACGCCGGGATCCGGCAGTTCCTGGACGTCGGCGCGGGGCTGCCGACCGCGAACAACACGCACGAGGTCGCCCAGCGGATAGCCCCGGAGTCCCGTGTCGTCTACGTCGACCACGACCCCCTGGTGCTGCTGCACGTCCACGCGCTGCTGACCAGCACCCCCGAGGGCGCGACCGCCTACGTCGAGGCGGACATGCGCGACACCGAGACCGTGCTCACCGGGGCGGCCAAGACCCTGGACCTGACGCAGCCCGTCGCCCTCGTGATCAGCGACGTGCTGGGCCACATCGTGGACTGGGACGACGCCCTGTCCCTGGTAAGGCGGCTGGTGGAGCGGCTGCCCTCCGGCAGCTACCTCTCGCTCAGCCACTCCACCGCGTCCGACGACGCCCACCGCGCCGTGCAGGACGAGTACAACGCGAGCGGCGCGATCCCGTACATCTTCCGGGAGCCGGAGACCACGATCGCGTTCTTCGACGGGCTGGAGATGGTGGAGCCGGGCATGGTGTCCTGGCCGAACTGGCGGCCCGACGCGAACACCGGCACCACCACGGCCCGGGCCGGGTGGGGCGCGGTCGCCCGCGTTCCGTAACCACGTCCGCATCCGCCGCGCCGCGCACGGGCCTTCCCCGTGCGCGGTGCGCACCGCCCGCAGAGGCTTGCGCATGAGCACCACAGGCACCACCGACCGCGAGGCCGCCGGCTCGTGGGGAGCCCGGGACGGGCGGGAGACGGCGGGCCGGCTGCTGCGGGCGGCGACCCGCTCCGGTGCGCATCTGGTCGCCGAGGCCGCGGCCCTGGTCCAGGGCTGGGCGGTCCTCGCCGACCCGATCGCCGGGGCCGTCTACAGCACGCCCGCCTCGGCCGCCGCCGACGGCGTGCACGCGGCCGCCGCCCCGCAGGAACACCCGTACTGCGTCCAGCTCCCGGCGGCCGGAGCGGTCCTCGTCCTGGCCCCGGCGCCCACCACGCCCGCCGAGCACACCGGCCATGTCGCCGCGACCACCGCGGCCCTCCTGGAGGTGCGCGGGCAGCGGGCGGCGGAGCTGCGCGGCGAGCAGATGCGGCTGCACACCACCCTCATCCGGCTGCTGCTGGCCGGCCACACCTCCGTCGTCACCGAGACCCTGGGCCGGAACACGACCACCGCCACCGAGACCCTGGGCCGCGACACCGCCGTCGCCGAGGGCCTCGGCCGAGACACCGCCACTGCCCCCGCCACCGAAGGCCCGGGCGGGAACCGGCTTACCCATGTCACGGTCTACCGGCTCGCCGGCGCCGACATCCCCGCCGCCCACCAGGTCCTCTGGCGGGCCGTACGCCCCTCTCTCGACCCGTACGCCGGTGCCTGCACCCTGCTGGGCCGGCTGGACGGCGAACTCGTCGTCGCCGAACTCCACCACGGCGGCGACGACGGAAGGGTCCTGCGTCTGGTCTCCCGGGTGAGCGAGCGGCACCGGCTGCTCGCGGGCATGGCCGGACCGCTGCCCCTGGCCGAGATGCCCACCGCCCACAGCGGAGCCGCCGCCGCCCGGCACAGCGCCACACCCGACCGCCGGATCGTCCCCGCCGACGCCGTCGGCACCTCCCGGCTCGCGCCCCTGCTGCCCACCGTGCCGTACGCCCGGTGGGCGGAGTCCGTACTGCGTCCGCTGGCCCCGGCCCACCGGCACCTGCTCCTGGTGTGGCTCCGCACCGGCAGCAAACCCCGCGCCGCCGCCGCGCTCGGTCTGTCCGCCGGTACGGTACGGGCCCGGATACGCGAGCTCGCCCGGCTGCTCGGCGCGGACCTGGAGGACGCCACCGTGCAGGCACATCTGCTGCTGGCCCTGCGCGCACCCGGCCCGGACGACGGCGGCAACGCGCCCCTGCCGCCCGGAGCGCCCGGGACTGACCGGCTGGCGGCGCTGCCGGACGGCCTGCTGGACGGCGAGGCGGTCCGGTCCTGGGCGTACGGCCTGGTCGGCGGGTTGGAGCCGCATCTGCGGATCGCGCTCGCCTGCTGGCTGCGCCACCACGCCAGGACCGCCCCGGCGGCGGCCGAACTCCACGTCCACCGCACCACCCTGACCAGCTGGCTCGGCCGGTGCGCCGAACACCTCGCGCAGAACCTCGCCGACGCCACCGTGCGCGCCGAACTCCACCTCGCGCTCCGGGCCACCCGGAACGGCCCCGACGACCCGGCGGCCCTCCCCCGGCGCGGCGGCCGCACCTACCGCCGGCTGTGACCGCCGCCGAAAACCCGGCTAGGCCGGCGCCTGGCCCGTCTCGAAGCGGCTGACCCGGTCGCCGGAGACCGTGAAGACCCAGCGGGTCCGCATCGTGCCCCAGGTGTCGTTCGTGTAGTCGACGACGAGGGTCCGGCCGTCGTCGGACGCCTCCACGACCTGCATACGGCCGTTGGCCTTCGGGGAGAAGATCTCCTTCTCCGTCCAGGCCGCCAGGTCCCGTTCGCTGCCGTCGTCGGACATCGTGGCGTCCTCGGTGAGGACGTCGGCGAAGAAGGCGTCCTTGTCACCCGCGTTCACCGTGGCGATGAACTTCTCCACCACCGGGTCGCTGATCGATGTGGTCATCGTGCTGCTCCCTTTCTTCCGTGATTTCTTCCGTGACTTCTTTCTTGACTTCTTCCTGCCCCGAGTCTCTGTCGGCGGGTTCACCGCCGCATGCCGTCCCTCACCCCTCTGGGTGCGGTTCGTCGCCGGTCCGGCTGAGGAAGAGATCCCGCCCCGGGCACGTCGTGTGCGCGGGCCACAGCGCGTGGACCGGGACGTGGACGGGCGGGTCCAGGTCCACGACGTGGGCCGCGCCGCCCGCCGCCGGGCCCGGGGGCGTCGTGACGAAGGCGATGCGGCCGGTCGCGGTGACGGCCGTGATCGGCGGGGTGCCCTGGACCGGGTTGCGCCGGGTGTCCGGCTCCACGCCCGCCTGACGGCACAGGCCGATCAGGAGATCCGTGTACGCGGACGAGCCCGGCTCGCCCCACACCGTGAGCGGCTGGCCGCGCAGATCGGCCAGGGCCACCGCGGAGCGGGCGGCGAGCGGGTGCCCGGCCGGGACGGCGATCCGCAGACGGTGTTCGGCGATCCGGGCCCGGGTCAGGCCCGTGTCGGCGGGCATGGCCCGGCTCAGGCCCAGATCGCAGGCGCCGGTGAGGAGTTGTTCGCGCAGTTCGTCGGGGAAGAGCTGGCGGACGTGGGCCTGTATGCCCTGCTCCTCCGTACGGGCCCGGGTCAGCAGGTCCACGACCTCCTCGGCGGTGACCGCCGGGGTGTGGCCGATGCGCAGGTGCCCGGCCCGGCCGCGCCCGATCCGGCGGGCGCGGTCCAGGGCGGCGAGCGCCTGGGCGCTGAGGGCCCGGGCGTCGTCGATGAGGGCCTGCCCGGCCGGGGTCGGGGTGACATGCTGGTGGCCCCGGTCCAGGAGCTGGACGCCGACGTGCCGCTCCAGGGTGCGGATGGAGGTGCTCAGCGCCTGCTGGCTCAGGTGCAGCCGTTCGGCCGCCCGGGTGAACCCGCCCTCCTCGGCGACGGCGACGAGATGTTCCAGCTTGCGCAGATCCAGACTCACGCGGTCCTCCCGGACGCCATCGGCCGACGGTCGCCGGTCAGCGGACCGTGTAGCCGCCGTTGGCGAAGATCGTCTGGCCGGTGATCCAGCCGCCCTCGGTGACGAGGAACTTCACCAGCGGTGCGATGTCCTCGATCTCCGTCAGCCGGCCGCCCATGGCCTGCGACTTGTGGAACTCCACGCGCTCCGGCGTCTCCTGCGGGTAGAAGAACGGCGTGTCCATCGGCCCCGGGGCCACATTGTTCACGGCGATGCCGCGCGGGGCGAACTCCTTGGCCGCCGCCCGGGTGAAGTGCTCCAGCGGGGCCTTCGCGCCCGCGTAGGTGGCGTACCCGTCGGTGAACGCGGCGAGCAGCGAGGTGACCAGGCTGACGATGCGACCGCCGTCGTTGAGGCGGGTGCCGGCCTCCTGGAGGAAGAAGTACGCCGCCTTGGAGTTGATCGCGAACATGCGGTCGTACTCCTCCTCGGTCGTCTCGCCGATCGGCTTCCGCAGCACCATGCCCGTGGTGTTCACGGCGACGTCCACCCCGCCGAAGGCGTCCAGCGCCTGGTCGAAGAGGCTCCGCACCCCCTCGACGCGGGTCAGGTCCTCGCGGACGACGACGGCCTGCGCGCCCGTACCCCGTACGGCCTCCGCCGTCTTCTCGGCATCGGCGGCGGTGTTCTCGCTGTGGTAGTGGACGACGACGTTCGCGCCGGCCTCGCCGAGCGTGCGGCTGATCAGGCCCCCGAGGTTCTTCGCACCACCGGCGACCACGGCGGTCTTCCCGGCCAGCGGCTGCTGCGACTGCGACTGCTGCTCACTCATGGCGGATCCTCTCCATCGGCCGCACTCCGATATTCCGGTATGCGGCGTTCGTCGTGGTTTCTGTGGTCCACGCTAGGAGCGCGCCCCCGCCGCGGGGAAACACAAAGATCGCGTCGGGCCACCAGGAAGATGGGTCACCGCAGGTCAGCGCGGGCGCACAGGTGCCACCCGGGTGACCGGAAAGGCCATTGACGTACGCCGTACGGGTCACGAAGGATCACCGCGTGACCACCGAACAGCCTTCCCCCACCTCCGCCCCGGCCCGCCCCATCGCCCTGATCACCGGCGTCGGCCGCAGCATCGGCATCGGCGCGGGCATCGCGCGCCGGCTGGCGGCCTCCGGCTGGGACGTCGCCTTCACCTACTGGACGCCGTACGACCGCCGCATGGACTGGGGCGCCGAGCCGGGGGCCGCCGCGTCCATCGCGAAGGAGCTGACGGAGGCCGGGGCCCGTACGGCGGCGGTCGAGGCGGACCTGTCCGACCCCGACGCGCCGACCCGCATCTTCGACGAGGCGGAGCAGCGTCTCGGCGGTCCGGTGACCGCGCTCGTCCTCTCGCACGCGGAGTCGGTGGACTCGGGGCTGCTGGACACCACCGTGGAGGCGTTCGACCGGCACTTCGCGGTGAACTCCCGGGCCAGCTGGCTGCTGATCCGCGAGTACGGGCTGCGCTTCCGCAGCGCGCCCGGCACCGCGACGGGCCGGATCGTCGCGCTCACCAGCGACCACACCGTGGGCAACCTCCCCTACGGCGCGAGCAAGGGCGCCCTGGACCGCATCACCCTGGCCGCCGCGCACGAGCTGGCCCACCTCGGCGTGACGGCGAACGTCGTCAACCCCGGCCCGGTGGACACCGGCTGGATGACCGACGACCTGCGCGAGACCCTGGCCGCGGGCACCCCGCTCGGCCGCCTCGGCACCCCGCGGGACACCGCGCACCTGGTGGACTTCCTGTGCTCGCCCGAAGGGCAGTGGGTCAACGGCCAGTTGCTGAAGAGCAACGGCGGCGCGGCTTCGTAGGGACCGGCGCGACGGCGAACCTCCGCGCATCGAGGTTGCGTCTAATCTGGCGTAATCCATGTAGTGCACAGGGGGTCGTATGCACAGCGAAGACAGGTCCGGGAGAATCGGCGACGCCGTGCCCTCCCCCCGCACCGTGATCGACGGCCGCTACGAGCTGCTGGAGCCGATCGGCAGCGGCGGGATGGGCGAGGTCTGGAAGGCGCACGATCTGCGGCTGCGCCGGTTCGTCGCGGTGAAGGGCCTGCTCGACCGGAACGCCATGACCGCGGCGAACCGGGCGGCGGCACTGCAACGGGCCCGGCGCGAGGCGGAGGCCATCGCGAAGATCGAGCACCAGAACGTGGTGACGGTCCACGACCAGGTCGAGACCGAGAACCAGGTCTGGATCGTGATGAAGCTGCTCGAAGCGCCTTCCCTGGGCGACCTGTTGACCGCCCAGCACGTCCTCGCCGTGCCGAGGGCCGCCACCATCGGCCTGCAGATCCTCCAGGGCCTGCGGGCGGTCCACGCCGCCTCGGTCGTCCACCGCGACGTGAAACCGGGCAACGTCCTCGTCCGCGACGACGGCCTCGCGATCCTGGTGGACTTCGGCATCGCCACCTTCGAGGGCGCGGACCGGGTCACCCGGACCGGCAGCGTCATCGGCACACCGCCGTACCTCGCGCCCGAGCTGTTCGCCCCCGCCTCCCCCGGCCCCACCCCGGCCTCCGACCTGTGGGCGCTGGGCGTCACGCTGTACGAGATGGTCGAGGGCCGGCCGCCCTTCGCCGGGCACGAGGTCTGGGAGGTCCAGGAGAACATCCGGCAGTCGCCCGATCCGGTCATCCGGTACGCCGGTCCGCTCGCCCCGGTCGTCCAGGGGCTGTTGATCCCGGACCCCCGGGAGCGGCTGGACGCGGCCACGGCGGAGGCGATGCTCCGCGAGGTGCTCGGCGATCCCGCCGCACCGCACGCGGGCCGGGCCGCGTCGGCGACGCACCCGCCGACCGCGCCCTCCACACCGAACCCGTCGACACCGAACCCCTCGACACCCGCGCCCGGTCCGGCCGTTCCGCCGCCGCCGGTGGCGCCCGTGGCACCGGCTCCGACTCCTGCACCTCCGGCGGCGGGCGGCCGGCGCGCCCGGCACCGTGGCTGGAAGGTGGCCGCCGCGGCGGTGTGCGTGGCGCTGCTGGCCGGTGCGGGCTGGCTGGTCTCGCAGGGCACCGGCGAGAAGGACGGGGGCGGGGGCGGCGACCGGGCGGGCTCGGTGCGGGGCCAGGGCGAGGGCGACGGTGCGGCGGGCAGCGGCTCCCAGGAGCGGTGGAAGGACACCCACCCCACCCTGAAGATCGGCGTCAAGGACGACCAGCCCGGGCTGAGCATCTTCGACAAGAAGTCACGCACGTACAAGGGTTACGACATCGACCTGGCGTACGCGATCGCCGAGAGCATGGGCTACGGCAAGGGCGAGGTCGCCTTCACCACGGTCGCCACCGACTACCGGTCCACCGCGCTGAAGACCAAGCAGGTGGACCTGGTCATCGCCTCGTACAGCATCACCGACGACCGCAAGACGGCCTCGCCCGACGGCTACAGCGTCGACTTCGCGGGCCCTTATTACGAGGCGAGCCGGGGCTTTCTGGTCCGCGAGAAGTCGGCCAAGTACACGATCAACGACTCCAGCGACCTGCGGGACCTGGGCGTCGAGGTGTGCACGGCACGGGAGTCGACGTACGAGAAGGCGCTGCCGAAGCAGGGCTTCACCATGGCGAAGTCGCAGCCCAACACCTATCAGGACTGCCTGGACAAGCTGCTGGACCCGAAGTCCGACGTGTACGCGGTGGCCTCGGACGACATCATTCTCGCCGGGTACGTCCAGGCCAACCCGGGCAAGGTGCGGCGGCTGGAGAACATCCAGGGCGCGGAGGGCTACGGCGTGGCGATGCGGCCGGGGACCAAAGTGCTGAAGGGCGAGGTGTGCTCGGCGCTCCGGACGATCCTGGACAGCAGGGTCTGGGAGGACATGTACAAGGAGAACCTCTCCGGCCTGGTGGGCAACGAGAACCCGCCCGGTCTGCCGGACCTGACGGAGTGCGAGGGGTACTGAGCCCCGGTCACCGCCTCCCGGCCCGTGCGCGGTCCTGCCCGGCTCAGCGCTCCGGGAACCGCTCCCCGCACCGGCTGCAGAAGACCGGTGCGGGGTCCGGCGAAAGGCGCCCGCACTCCGGGCAGACCCGGTCCAGCATGCAGGGCGCGTCGCCGCCCTCGTACGCCCCGCCCGGCGGCTTGATCGCGAGGCCGGGGCGGCGGCGGTGGACGGTGAGGTACACCAGCCCGTCCGGTCCGGCGGCCAGCGCCCGCCGTGAGGTGCGGGGCAGCCAGAGCGCGGTGCTGGGCGCGAGGTCCAGGACCCGGCCGCCGCCCGCCCGGACGCTGCCCGCACCCGCCAGGACGACGAGGAGCACGTCGAGCACGTCCTCCTGATGCTCACCGACCTCGGCGCCCGGCGGCAGCCGCACCAGATTGGCGTCCAACTCCCGCCCCGGCTCGGCCAGCTGCCACAGCGCGCCGCGCTCGCCGGGGGCGGCGGAGGCGAGGAGCATGTCGAGGACGGCGAGGATCCGGGGGTCGGCGTTCACGGCGTCCAGGCTACGCCGCGCCGGCGGGGCGGGCTCGCGGCGGTCGCCGGGTCCGGCGCACTCAGTCCTGCGGGGTGGGCGCGCCGGCCGCGGCCACGCAGAACTCGTTGCCCTCCGGGTCGGCCATCACCACATGGTGCCCGTCGACCTCCGCCAGCACGGACCCGCCCGCCGCAACGAGCCGCGCGGCCTCCGCCCGGATCCGGTCCCACCGCTCGGCCGGGGTGCCGTGGCCGTCGATCCGCACATCGATGTGCAGCCGGTTCTTCGCGGTCTTCGGCTCGGGCACCTTGAGGATGGCGAGATGTGGGCCGACGCCTTCGGGGTCGCAGAGCCAGGCCCCGTCGTCCACCGTCTCGCCCTCCGGCAGATCGAACTGGGCGAGCCACTCCTCCCGGGTCGCGAACGGCGGCGGCGGGGGCAGGTCCACATAGCCCAGGGCCGACTTCCAGAAGGCCCGCAGAAGTTGGGCGTCGGCGCAGTCCAGGGTCAGATCGATGCGTACGGGCATGGCCAGGACCGTACGGGACTCGTCCGACAAACGCATCCGCGTAACGTGGCCCACCGCCCACCCGCCCGCCGCGCCGAGGGGAACCACGCCGTGCACCGCGAACCGAACGACCTGTACCCGCCGATCGAGCCGTACGACGGCGGCATGCTGGACGTCGGCGACGGCAACCTCGTGTACTGGGAGGTGTGCGGCAACCCGGACGGCAAGCCGGCCCTGGTGGTGCACGGCGGCCCCGGCTCCGGCTGCACGCCCCGCGCCCGCCAGTACTTCGACCCGGACCGCTACCGGGTGGTCCTCTTCGACCAGCGGGGCTGCGGCCGCTCGACGCCCCACGCGAGCGACCCGGCGACCGACATGGCGCACAACACGACGGCCCACCTGATCGCCGACATGGAACGCCTGCGGGAACACCTGAACATCGACAACTGGCTGCTGTACGGGGGTTCCTGGGGCTCGACCCTGATCCTGGCGTACGCCGAGGAGCACCCGGAGCGGGTCACGGAGGCGGTCATCCCCTCGGTGACGACGACCCGCCGCAGCGAGATCGACTGGCTCTACCGGGGCGCGGGACAGCTCTTCCCCGAGGCCTGGGACGCCTTCCGCGCGGGCGTCCCCGAGGTGAGCGACCCGGCCGGGCTGGTCGCGGCGTACGCCCGCCGGATGGAGAGCGAGGACGCCGCCGTACGGGAGAAGGCGACGGCCGACTGGTGCGCCTGGGAGGACGCGGTCGTCTCGATGGAGTCGGCCCCGGGCCCGGCCCCGTACAGCGGGCGTCCGGGCCGCGACCAGATGGCGCTCGTCCGGATCTGCTCCCACTACTTCGCCCACGGAGCCTGGCTGGAGGAGGGCCGCCTCCTCGCCGAGGCCCACCGTCTGACCGGCATCCCCGGCGTCCTGATCCACGGCCGCTTCGACATCGCCGGCCCCCTGATCACCGCCTGGGAGCTGAACCGTGCCTGGCCGGACGCCGAACTGACGGTCATCGACAACGCGGGCCACATGGGCGGCACGGAGACCCGGCGGGCGGTGCTGGAGGCGCTGGACGGCTTCGCCGGGAAGAGGTGAGGCGGTGACCCAGCGGTGAGACGGTGAGGTGGTGGGACAGGGACAGGACGGCGAGGGCCCGCCCCCCTGTCGGCGCATTCCAGGGGGGCGGGCCTCACGCGGTGCGGCTCCTACCAGGCGAAGGCCTCCGGCGACGGCCCCGGACCCGGGAAGATCTCGTCCAGTCCGGTGAGCACGGCCTCCGGGAGCTCCAGCTCCAGGGCGCGCAGGGCGCTGTCCAGCTGGTCGGCGGTGCGCGGGCCGACGATCGGGCCCGTGATGCCGGGGCGGGTCAGCAGCCAGGCCAGGGCCGCCTCGCCAGGCTCCAGGCCGTGCTTGTCGAGCAGGTCCTCGTAGGCCTGGAGCTGGGCGCGGGTGGCGGGGTCGGCCAGGGCGTCGGCCGCGCGGCCCGAGGCGCGGCGGCCGCCCTCCGTGGTCTTCCTGATCACGCCGCCCAGCAGTCCGCCGTGCAGCGGCGACCAGGGGATGACCCCGAGGCCGTACTCCTGCGCGGCCGGGATGACCTCCATCTCGGCACGGCGCTCGACGAGGTTGTAGATGCACTGCTCGCTGACCAGACCGAGCGAACCGCGCCGGGCGGCCTGCTCGTTGGCCTGGGCGATCTTGTAGCCGGAGAAGTTGGAGGACCCGGCGTAGAGGATCTTGCCCTGCTGGACCAGGACGTCGATCGCCTGCCAGATCTCGTCGAAGGGCGTGTTCCGGTCGACGTGGTGGAACTGGTACAGATCGATGTGGTCGGTCTGGAGGCGCTTGAGCGAGGCGTCGACCGCGCGCCGGATGTTCACGGCGGAGAGCTTGTCGTGGTTCGGCCATGCCTCGCCGTCGGCGCCCATGTTCCCGTACATCTTGGTGGCCAGGACCACCTTGTCGCGCCGGCCGCCGCCCTGGGCGAACCAGGTGCCGAGGATCTCCTCGGTGCGCCCCTTGTTCTCGCCCCAGCCGTAGACGTTGGCCGTGTCGAAGAAGTTCAGGCCCGCGCCGAGCGCGGAGTCCATGATCGCGTGACTGTCCGACTCATTGGTCTGCGGGCCGAAGTTCATCGTCCCGAGGACGAGCCGGCTGACCTTGAGTCCCGTACGTCCGAGCTGTGTGTACTTCATGACGCCCAAGCCAACTCCTTCGAGTCCACTCCAGGCAAGCACGGGCCCCGGACGCGCCGGGCGGCCGGACCGGCGCGGAACGCCGGCCGACGGCCCGCCGGTCTCAGCCGCCGATGGCTGCCCCCACGGCGACGACGACGAATATCAGCACGAGCACGGCCGCCATGATGCGGTTTCTGGTCTTCGGGTCCACCCTTCGAGCGTAACCGCAGCGGTCACCCGCCCAGCGGCCAGGCTCGCACCGTCGCATAGCGCGGCCGCTCCCCCGGCACCCCGGACACCGGCAGCTCGCTCCGTACGAGGGCGAGCTCCCCGGCCTCCCAGCGCTCCCCCTCGAACCCGGCCAGCGCCTCGGCGAAGGGCCGCAGGTCGGCGTCACCGCGGCTCCGGGCCAGGGTGAGGTGCGGGGTGTAGCGGCGGTGCTCCTCCATCGGCAGCCCGGCCCGCCGGGCGGCGGCCTCCGCGCGCTCGGCGAGCAGCCGCAGCGTGTCGAGCCCACCCGCCGCCCCGGCCCAGAGCGCCCGCCCGCCGAAGTGCCCGGCGCCGTGCACCCGCAGCGGGAAGGGCGCGGTGCGGCGGGCGGCCCGCTCCAGCCGCGCCTCCAGCTCCGGCGTGGCGTCCTCGGGCACCTCCCCGTAGAACGCCAGCGTGAAGTGCCAGCCCTCGGGTCCCGTCCAGCGCAGGCTCTCCGAGCCCGGCAGTGTGTGGAGCGGCGCGAGTGCCGTACGGAGTCCGGCGACGGCGGACGCGGGCGGCAGGACGGCGGCGAAGAGGCGCTGGGCGGGCGGACGGCCGGGATCGCGGCTGCTCATGGGCGCGAGTCTGCCAGGTCCGGGCGTGTCCGGGAGTCCGCGCCGGTCGTTGTACCGCGCGGCTGCCCGCATCCGGTCGGGTGGCGGGGAGGAGCGCCACGGTGACCGACGTGGACAGCGACGGAAACGCCCCGGCCGGCGGCGACGCCGATGACTGGCGCACGCTGGACATGCTGTACGACTGGCTCGAACCCGCGCCCGAGGGGTGCAAGCTCGAAATCGTCGAGGGGAACGTCTACCTGGTGCCGCAGAGGGACACGCACTGGCGGAATACTCTGGCGATCATCAGGCAGTTGTCGGCCCACTACGAGGAGAACCGGTTGCTGTCAGACGTACGCGTCGACTTCCCCGGCCACCTCAACGGCTTCGCCTCCGACGTCCTCGCCCTTGCTTCCGACGCCGTCAAGGGCGAAGACGGCCGCTGGCGCTACCAGGACGTCGAGTTCGTCGCCGAGGTGATCTCGAAGGGCACCGCCGTGAACGACTACGGCGTCAAGAAGGCCGTCTATGCCACCGCCGGTGTCCCCGTCTACCTCATCGTCGACCCGTACACCGGGACCTGGCACCTGCACACGCTCCCGAAGGAGGACGAGTACCGCAGCGTGCTGAGCCTCGACTTCGGCACCCCGGTCGACCTGACCTCGACCGTCGTCGGCCTCAGCCTCGCGACCGACGCCTTCCCCCGCGACTGACCCCGTACCCCGGCAAGCACGCGAAAGGCGCCCTCCCCCCGCTCCGGGGAAGGGCGCCTTTCGCGTGGCTCACGCCGCCGTCGCCAGCTGCTCGCGCGGGACGAAGCGGACGTGCGGGCGGCCCGGGCGGAGGTCGACCTTCAGGCGGAGGCCGCCGACGCGGGCGAGGGCGAAGCCGACGGCCAGGGCGGCGATCACCGAGATCGCGCCGCCGGCCGCGAAGCCGATGCGGGCGCCGTACGTGTCGCTGATCCAGCCGACGATCGGGGCGCCCACCGGCGTACCCCCGGCGAAGACCATCATGTACAGGCTCATCACCCGGCCCCGCATCTCCGGGTCGGCGGCCATCTGGACGCTCGTGTTCGCGGTGATGTTCGTCGTCAGGCCGAGCATGCCGATCGGGACAAGGAGGAGCGAGAACAGCCAGACGTACGGGGAGACCGAGGCGGCGATCTCCAGCAGGCCGAACGCCGTGCCCGCCGCCACCAGCATCCGCAGCCGCGAGGAGCGGCGGCGGGCCGAGAGCAGTGCGCCGGCCAGCGAACCGGCCGCCATCAGGATGTTGAAGAAGGAATACATGCCCGCGCCGCCGTCGAAGATCTCGTCGGCGAAGGCGGTCAGCCAGATCGGGAAGTTGAAGCCGAACGTGCCGACGAAGCCGACCAGGACGATCGGCCAGATCAGCTCGGGGCGGCCGCGGACGTACGTCAGGCCCTCGCGGAGCTGGCCCTTGGCGCGGGGCACGGTCACCGAGGCGTGCAGTTCGTTCGTGCGCATCATCAGCAGGCCGATGAGCGGGGCCAGGAAGGAGAGGCCGTTGAGCAGGAACGCCCAGCCGCTGCCGACCGTGGTGATCAGGACGCCCGCGACGGCGGGGCCGATGAGCCGGGCGGACTGGAAGTTCGCCGAGTTCAGGCTGACCGCGTTGCGCAGCTGCGCGGGGCCGACCATCTCGGAGACGAACGACTGGCGGGCCGGGTTGTCGACGACGGTCACCATGCCGAGGAGGAAGGCGACCAGATAGACGTGCCAGACCTCGACGACCCCGGAGAGGGTCAGGACGGCCAGCGCGATGCCGCACAGGCCGAGCATGGCCTGGCTGACGAGCAGGATCTGCCGCTTCGGGAGGCGGTCGGCGATGACGCCGCCGTACAGGCCGAAGAGCAGCATCGGAAGGAACTGCAGGGCTGTGGTGATGCCTACGGCGGTGGCGGAACCCGTCAGGCTCAGCACGAGCCAGTCCTGCGTGATGCGGGACATCCAGGTACCGGTGTTGGAGATCACGGCGCCCGTCGCGAACAGGCGGTAGTTACGGATCTTCAGCGACGAGAAGGTCCCGCCGGTCTTGCTCTCGTGGGTGGAAGTCGGTGCGGGGGCGGAGTCTGCTCCGGATCCCGTACTCAAAAGAGTTCGCCTCCTCGGGCGTCTGCGGCGTTCGGTCCGACGAGGACGTGACGACGGGCGCTCCGGCGGTGGTCCGAGCCGGTCCGGACGTCGTGCTTCCGGTACGGCGGCGGGTCACCGTCGACGCGCCCGTGGGGTCACAGGTGGGCGAGCTTCTCCAACACGGGCGCGGCGGCCCGAAGCGTCTCCCACTCGTCCTCGTCCAGGCCCTCGGCGAGGTGGGACAGCCAGGCGTTCCGCTTGGTGCGGCTCTCCGCGAGCATGGCCTCGGCCTGCTCGGTCTGGCTGACCCTCTTCTGCCGACGGTCATCGGGGTGCGGTTCCAGCCTGACCAGCCCCTTCGCCTCCAGCAGCGCGACGATGCGGGTCATCGACGGCGGCTGGACGTGCTCCTTGCGGGCCAGCTCACCGGGGGTGGCGGATCCGCAGCGGGCCAGGGTGCCGAGCACCGACATCTCGGTGGGGCTCAGCGACTCGTCGACACGCTGGTGCTTCAGGCGGCGGCCCAGCAGCATCACGGCGGAGCGGAGGGAGCTCACGGCGGCGGCACTGTCGCCGTCGTGGATCAGGTCAGGCATGTTTGTTAGCGTAACTCATTACCCAACCTAAATACCACTCGCTTACACCTCCCGTAAATTCCGATCACCCGAACGAGTGAGTTGGAAGCGGAAAGTGACGCAAAGAGCGCTCCGGGGCGGCGACCCTGCTGGACATGGGATCGACAGTGCTCAGCCTGCGGATAGACGGTGAGCTGCTCGACCGGCTCCGGCAGCACGCCGCGAAACGCGGAATGAGCGTCCAGGACTATGTGGTCCGGACGCTCATTCGCGACGACTTCGACGAACGCTTCAAGGTGGCCGTCGAGGAGACGGAGAAGTTCTACGGCGACTCCAGGGGTGGCGTCACGCCCCCCGTGGACGCCAGGAGGGGCGTGACGCCACCGATCACGTGAGGCCGAGCGCCGGCATCGCGTAGTAGAAGACGAAGACCGCCGACACGACGTACATCGCGATCGGCACCTCGCGGCCGCGGCCGGCCGCCAGGCGCAGCACGGAGAAGGCGACGAAGCCGATGCCGATGCCGTTGGTGATCGAGTACGTGAACGGCATCATCACCATGGCGAGGAACGCCGGGACCGCGAGCGTGTAGTCGCTCCAGTCGATGTCCCGCACCGAGCCCGCGATGATCAGGAAGCCGACCGCCAGCAGGGCGGGAGTGGCCGCCTGCGACGGGACCATGGTCGCCAGCGGTGTAAAGAACAGCGCCACCGAGAAGAGCAGACCGGTCACCACGCTCGCCAGTCCGGTGCGGGCGCCCTCGCCGACGCCCGCGGTGGACTCCACGAAGCACGTGGTGGCGGAGGAGGAGCTCGCACCGCCCGCGGCGACCGCGATGCCGTCCACGAACAGCACCTTGTTGATGCCGGGGAAGTTGCCGTCCTGGTCCATCAGCTTCGCCTCGTCGCCGACGCCCAGAATGGTGCCCATCGCGTCGAAGAAGCAGGACAGCAGCACGGTGAAGACGAACAGGACGCCGGTCAGATAGCCGACCTTCCCGAAGCCGCCGAACAGACTGACCTCGCCGAGCAGCCCGAAGTCCGGCGCGGAGACCGGGTTGCCCGGCCACGACGGCGTCGTCAGACCCCAGGCGCCCTCCGGCAGCCCGGCCACCGCGTCGATCACCACGGCGACGACCGTCATGGCGACGATCGAGATCAGGATCGCGCCGGGCACCTTGCGCACGATCAGCGCGAGCGTGAGCAGCGCGCCCAGCACGAAGACGAGAATCGGCCATCCGGTGAGGTGGCCGTCGCCGCCGAGCTGGAGCGGCACGGTGGTGTGGGCGGCGTCCGGGATGCGCGAGACGAAGCCCGAGTCGACGAGGCCGATCAGCAGGATGAAGAGGCCGATTCCGATCGCGATGCCCTTGCGGAGCGAGCGCGGCACGGCGTTCATCACGCGTTCCCGCAGCCCCGTGGCGACCAGCAGCATCACCACGATGCCCGCGAGGACGACCATGCCCATCGCGTCCGGCCAGCTCATCCGGGGAGCGAGCTGGAGCGCGACGACGGTGTTGACGCCGAGGCCGGCGGCGAGCGCGATCGGCACATTGCCGATGACGCCCATCAGCAGCGTGGAGAACGCGGCGGACAGCACGGTGGCGGTGACCAGCTGCCCGTTGTCGAGCTGGTGGCCGTACATGTCCTTCGCGCTGCCCAGGATGATCGGGTTGAGCACGATGATGTACGCCATCGCGAAGAACGTGGCGAAGCCGCCGCGGAACTCACGGGCGACGGTCGACCCCCGCTCGGAGATCCTGAAGAACCGGTCCAGGCTGCCCTGGGGCTGCGGAGCCGACGGGGGCGGGGAGTCGACCGGAGCGGTGGCCGAGGGGGGCATGGGTGACCTCAGTCGTACGTAGGGGAGGTGGAGCAAAGGACGAGAGGTGATCGAATTTGGATGTTCAGACGAACAATTCGAGCCAGCCCAAAGCAGATTCAGTATGAATACATCAAGCGAAGATCGCTATCTCCGCGCGTAGACCCTTGGGCCGAGCGGCCCGCAACCCGCCGATCGAGTGACCCGCGCCCGGCCCCATACACTGAACCCATGGAGAAGTGGACACCGAAGCACGAGGCGCCCGAACCCCTGGAGGGCCCCGTCGTCGCCACCGTCGTCGGCGGCACGATCCTCTGGTTCGTCCTCTTCCTCGCCCAGCTCCCCTTCTACGGCTGGTTCGCCGACCGCGGCCACACCTGGTGGGTGTGGACCCCGCTGGCCGGCGCCGGGCTGGGCCTGATCGGCATCTGGTACGTCCGCGGGCGCGACGCCGCCCTCAAGCGCCACGCGGCCCGGGCCGAGGCCAAGGACGCCGCCGGGGCCGAGGCGGCGGACGAGGCGCTCGGCCGCTGAGCCGCCGACCGGATCGGCCCGGGCCGGCCGCCGAGCCCACCGGCCCGACCCGCCTCGACCGGCCCGGACCGGACGACCCGACTCCGTTTCCGTACAACCACGGGACCGACTTGGTCCTCCCCTGGTCGGATCTTCGCCCCCTCGGTGGGTGTTCCGACGCGCACGCCCGTAACGTCGGACCCATGACGCAGCGGGCACTCGATTCCTCCGGGGAGCAGACCCCCGGACCCTCCCGGCCGGCCATGATCGACGCGGGGGCGGAACTCGATCCCGTGCACCCCGTCGAGCTACCGCCACCGGCCCATCGACCGGACGGTCTCAGCACCGCCGAGGTCGCCGAACGGGTCGCGCGCGGTGAGGTCAACGACGTACCCGTACGCTCCTCGCGCTCGGTCGCCGAGATCGTCCGGGCCAATGTCTTCACCCGGTTCAACCTGATCATCGGCGTGCTCTGGGTGATCATGCTGTTCGTCGCGCCGATCCAGGACAGCCTCTTCGGCTTCGTGATCGTCGCCAACACCGGCATCGGCATCATCCAGGAGTGGCGGGCCAAGAAGACCCTGGACAGCCTCGCGGTGATCGGCGAGGCCAAGCCGACCGTGCGGCGCGACGGGGTCGCCGCCGAGATCTCCACCTCCGAGATCGTCCTCGGCGACCTGGTCGAACTGGGCCCCGGCGACAAGGTGGTCGTGGACGGCACGGTCGCCGAGGCCGACAGCCTGGAGATCGACGAGTCGCTGCTCACCGGCGAGGCCGACCCGGTGATCAAGCGGGCGGGCGACCCGGTGATGTCGGGCAGCTTCGTCGTCGCGGGCGGCGGCGCGTTCACCGCGACCAAGGTGGGCCGCGAGGCGTACGCCGCACAGCTCGCCGAGGAGGCCTCGCGCTTCACGCTGGTCCACTCGGAGCTGCGCAGCGGCATCAGCACGATCCTGAAGTACGTCACCTGGATGATGGTGCCGACGGCGATCGGGCTGATCATCAGCCAGCTGGTCGTGAAGGACAACAACTTCAAGGACTCGGTCGCCCGGACCGTCGGCGGCATCGTCCCGATGATCCCCGAGGGCCTGGTCCTGCTGACCTCCGTCGCCTTCGCCATCGGCGTCGTGCGCCTGGGCCGCAAGCAGTGCCTGGTGCAGGAGCTGCCCGCGATCGAGGGCCTGGCCCGGGTCGACGTGGTCTGCCTGGACAAGACGGGCACGCTGACCGAGGGCGGCATGGACGTCACCGAGGTCCGGCCGCTGAACGGGAGCGACGAGGCGTACGTCCAGGAGGTGCTGCGGACGTTCGGCGCTTCGGACCCGCGGCCCAACGCCAGCCTCCAGGCCATCATCGACGCGTACCCGCAGGGGGACGGGGCCGCCTGGACGGTCACCGACGCGATGCCGTTCTCCTCCGCCCGCAAGTACAGCGGCGCGGCGTTCACCGAGGCCGACGGAACGGCCTCCGCCTGGCTGCTCGGCGCCCCCGACGTCCTGCTGTCCGAGGGCGACGCGACCCTCACCGAGATCGAGCAGCTCAACGAGCAGGGCCTGCGGGTGCTGCTGCTGGCCCGGGCGCAGGGCGAGCTGAACGCGTCCGGCGCGGCCGCCGGAGCCACCCCCACCGCCCTGGTCGTCCTGGAGCAGCGGCTGCGGCCCGACGCGGGCGAGACGCTCGCCTACTTCGCCGACCAGAACGTGGCCACCAAGGTCATCTCCGGCGACAACGCGGTCTCGGTCGGCGCGGTCGCCGGGAAGCTGGGTCTCGCGGGCGCCGAGAACACCCTGGACGCCCGCCGGCTGCCCGCCGACCCGGACGCGATGGCCACGGCCATGGAGCAGAACGCGGTCTTCGGCCGGGTCACCCCGCAGCAGAAGCGGGACATGGTGGCCGCCCTCCAGTCGCGCGGCCACACGGTCGCGATGACCGGCGACGGCGTCAACGACGTGCTGGCCCTCAAGGACGCCGACATCGGCGTCTCGATGGGTTCGGGCTCGGAGGCGACGCGTGCGGTGGCGCAGATCGTGCTGCTGAACAACAGCTTCGCGACGCTGCCGTCGGTGGTCGCCGAGGGCCGCCGGGTGATCGGCAACATCACCCGGGTCGCCACCCTCTTCCTCACCAAGACGGTCTACTCGGTGCTGCTGGCGATCCTGGTGGTCTGCACCCAGGTGGAGTATCCGTTCCTGCCGAGGCATCTGACCCTGCTGTCCACACTGACCATCGGCGTCCCGGCGTTCTTCCTGGCGCTCGCGCCCAACAAGGAGCGCGCCCAGCCCCACTTCGTCCGCAGGGTGATGCGGTACGCGATCCCCTCGGGCGTCATCGCGGCGGCGTCCACCTTCGCGACGTACCTGGTGGCGCGGCACCACTACAGCGGCGAGGGCGCGCTGGAGGCCGAGACGAGCGCGGCGACGCTGACGCTGTTCCTGGTCTCGATGTGGGTCCTGGCGATCATCGCCCGCCCGTACACCTGGTGGCGCATCGGCCTGGTCGCCGCGATGGGGCTCGGCTTCCTGATCGTGCTCGTGGTGCCGTGGCTCCAGGACTTCTTCGCGCTGAAGCTGGTCGGCACGACGATGCCGTGGACGGCGGTCGGCATCGCGGTGGCGGCGGCCGCGCTGCTGGAGTTCACCTGGCGCTGGGTGGGGCGGCGCTTCGGGGCATAGGCCGCGGACAGGCGGAAGCCCCCGGGAGGACGGTGATCCTCCCGGGGGCTTCCGTGTGCCGGGTGCTACTTCACGTCGAGGTAGTCGCCCTTGGCCGAGACGACCGGGGTGCTCGGCGTGCCGGCGAAGCTGTAACGCCAGTAGCCGTCGGCCGAGGCCTTGACGGTGGTCTTCAGGGTGCCGGTGGAGCTGGTCTTGACGGTCTTGACCGTCGTGTAGCTCTTGGCGCCCTTCTTCTTGAACTGCAGCTTCACGGACTGCTTGCTGTAGCCCTTGTAGGTGCCGGTGTCCCAGTTGGCGCGGGTCAGCTTGCCGGTGACCGTGATGGTCTTGCCCTTCTTCACGGGCTCCGGGGAGGCGTTCACGGTCAGCTTGGAGAAGCGCTGCACGCGGACCTTGGAGACCGCGTCGCGCTCCGCCTCGTCGCCGTCGTTGGCGCCGGCCGCCGCACCGACGCGCCACCAGGTCGCGTCCGAGTTGAGCATCAGACCCGGGGTGAGGGTGATGGTGCCCTTGCAGGTCGTGGTGGTCGCGTTGGCCGCCTTGCACGAGATCGACTTCTCGTTCGGGCCGAAGCCGAAGCTGTCCTCGGCGTCGACGGACGAGCCGATCCAGATGAACGCGGCGGCGCCGGCGATGCCGGAGTCGTCGGTGGCCGTCACGGTGTAGGGCACCGTGACCTTCGACTTGGTGCCGACGACGATCGGCTTGCCGCCGTTGACGACCGCCGCGGTGATCTTGGTGTCGCCGGCCTGCGTGGCGGCGAACGCGCGCTTCGACTTCTCCCCGGCCGAGGGCTGGGTGGCGGTGAAGCCGCGGTCCAGGCTCCACGAGCGGCCGTCATCGGCCTGCGCGGCCGGTACTGCGAGAGCGGAAAGGGCCAGGGCGCCGGAAACGGCGGCCACGGTGGCACGAATACGCATGTGTCCCCAAGTGGAGAAGGGGTCCCGGGGCGCGCTTGTGTCGTCAGCCCGGCGGGACCCATCTGGTCCATGAGCCTCTTGGCTCAATGGAACAGACAGGCGAACCAGGTGAACGGTTGTGCGGATCTGTGACTTTTCTGTGAATCCGCAGCTCGCGCCTCACGGCGGTTCAGTCGAACCAGCGGTCCCGGGCCAGCTCCTCCGTCCGGGACGGGTCCTCCAGCAGGGCCGCGACCTCGAAGCGCCGGGGCCACTGGCCCGCCGCCCACGCGAGACCGGCCGCCACACCCTCCAGGGTCGCGGCGTGGACGACACCGTCCGGGGTGCGGCGCCAGTCCAGTTCGACGCCGCCCGCGCGGAGTTCGGGGTGCTCGACGTACGTGTCCGGGGTGCCGGCGCCGAGCAGGACGCGGACCGGCTCCGGTACGCGGTGCTCCTCGCCCTCGCTCGTCACGCCCGCCTCGATCGTCTCGCCGAGGCGGCGCACCTGGAGCAGATCGGCCAGCTCGGCGGCGCGCGCGGGAGCCACCGGAAGCAGGGGCAGACCCGCCGTCAGCGGCAGCACGTCCGGGGCGTCCGCGATCACCGCGTCCGCCGCGTCGGCCACCGTCACCTCCCCGTCCACCACCGCGCGCAGCTCGTCCGGCAACGTCACCTGGTCCGGGTCGAGTTCGGCGAGGGCCGTGTAGAGCGCGTGCAGCTGTACGGGGGTGACGGGGCGGTCCTCGTCGGCGAGCCGGCCCAGCAGTTCGGCCGCGCCGCCCGGCTCGTCCAGGAGCGCGGCCACCGAGGTGCGCACCCCGAGGGCCCGCAGCACCTCGGTGTCGTCGAAGCCGGTGGCGTCCACCGCGTCGTAGAGCCCGGCCAGCCGGGGGTCACCGCCCGCCGCGCGCAGTCCGGCGGGGCGGCGGCCGTCCAGCACGGGGTGGTCGCGCAGCCACCACGCGGTGTACGGGCGCACGGACTGCGTCGTCCCGTCCGGCAGCAGCACCCGCACCGGCTGCGTCAGCGCGTCGCGCAGCGGCGGCCGGGCCAGCATCGCGAGCGCCTGCGGCCAGGCGTCGTCGTCGACCAGGTCGAGATCCCGTACGGCGACGATCTCGGTGGCGACCGGCGGCACGGGCGTCTCGGGCAGCTGGTCGAGCAGGTCCTCGCACCAGACGTCGACGGCGTCCAGCAGTCCGGCGTCGTCCGGTTCGGCGAAGTCGCTGTCGCGGGGCTCCAGTTCGTCCGGGTCCAGGACGACATCGGTGGCCCGGACGAGCGCGAAGGTGGCGAGCACCCCGCAGGCGGTGAGCGGGCCTTCTCCCCAGCGGTCGGCCACCTCCTGGTCGACGAGCGCGAGTTCCCCTTCCCGCATGACCTGGGCGAACGGGCTTGCGGGGAGGACCAGTTCACCGGCGGGGGCGGGCTCGCCGTCCTCGTCGGGGAGGGCGAGCGCGCCGAGCCACGGTTCGTCGCCGGGGGCCAGCTCGGCGTCCCGGACGAGGGTGAGCACGGTCTCGGCCAGCTCGTCGCCGTCGAGCGCGTCCTCGTCCCAGATCTCCCCCGCGTCCAGCGAACCGGCGACGGCCGCCCGTACCTGCGGGGTCGTCAGCACGGCGCGGGGCGTGGCGGGCAGCGCGCCGAGCTTCTCCAGTAGCGGATGCGCGGCGTCCGGGTGGGCGACCTTGAGGCCGAGCCGGGAGAGCCGGCCGAGTACGGGGCCGGTGAGGGCGTCCGGGAGGGGCAGCAGGATCTGGCGGGGGCCGATGGTGGTGCGTGGCGGGCGGCCCGCCTGCTCGTCCTCCGGGTCACCGGCGAGCGGCACCGGCAGGCCGGTGAGCCGGTCGGGGTCGGTGCCCGCGAGGCTGTCGTAGAGCCGGTGCCACCAGGCGGGGTCGCGCTCCAGACCGGCGAGCCGGTCGATGGCCTCGGTCAGCGGGACCCGGGCGACGCCGAGGGTACGCAGCTCGGTGCGGCGCTCAAGACCGGCGGGCAGCAGACAGGGCAGCACCTCGGCGAGCACCCGTACGGTCTCGGCCCCGACGCCCTCGACGACCTCGGCCTCGACGGGCCGCAGGGCGGAGGTGTCGTCGGCGCTCTCCGTACGGTCCCGGTCCCAGTCGTCGCCCCAGCCGCTCTCCGCCTCGGGGTCCCGGGGCGCGGCGGGCTCCAGGAACGCGACGCGCGGCAGCCGGGCGAGGATCGCCCCGCGCAGGGCCCCGTCCAGCGCGCCCTTGCCCAGCTGGCCCGGCACCAGGTCGATGGTCCCGGTCGACACCGGCCGCCAGGCGCCCAGCAGCTCCGCGTACGCGTCCGCCGCCCGCTCCACCAGGAAGTCGGTCAGCGGCCCCGGTGCGGGGTGCCTGCGGGCGGTGTCCAGCGGGAGGGAGGCGATGAGCAGGGCGGGGATGCCGAGCGGTTCGTCGGTGGGGGTGGGGGCGTGCACGACCGGTGCCGTACGGGGGTGGAGCGGGGCGCCGGACTCGTCGACCGGCACCGCCCAGGTCACCGACCAGTGCGGGCGCAGCCGCTCCTCGACCGGGCGGTCGGCGAGCAGGGCGGGCTCGATCGGCCCGTGGCGCAGGACGGTACGCCAGCGGTTCAGGCCGCGCGCGGAGTCGTCGACGTGCGTGTACGGGCCGTGCTGCGACCGGCTCAGGGTCCGCGTGCCGTCCGGGGTCTCGATGACGACCTCGTCCAGGCCGGGCAGCGTGAGCAGCAGCGCGTCGTCCACGGCGGCCAGCAGCCGGGCCACCAGGTCCTCGGCGGTCCCGTCGCGCAGCGGCAGCACGACGACGGTGTCGTACCCCTCGGGTGCGGAGCCCTCGGCGGGCAGCGGCAGGCGCAGCAGCGGTACGTGTCCGTCGCGGCGGCGCAGCTCGTCCCCGAGGCCGGGGGATCCTACGGCCGCCTGGCGGGCCAGCTCGCGGGCCTCGGCCAGGGACCAGCGGACACCGCCGTGCCGGCCGAGCACCGCGGGTTCGTCGCTGACCGCGAGGACGGCGGCGAACCCTACGCCGAAGCGGCCCACCGCGGACTCGTGGCCCTCGCGCTTGGCGGAGGCCCGCAGGGTGGACAGGGACTCCACGCCGGTGGCGTCGAGCGGCGCGCCGGTGTTGGCGGCGGCCAGCACGCAGCGGGCGTCCGGGTCGCCCGGGGCGGCGGGGTGCAGGGTGAGGCGGAGCCGGCCGGGGGTCCTGGCGCGGGCGGCGGCGTCGGCGGCGTTCTGGGCCAGCTCGACGACGAGGCGGTCGCGGTAGCCGCCGAGCGCGAGGTCCTCCTCGGCGTTGGCGTCCTCCCGGAACCGGGCGGGCCCGGCGCCCCACGCGTCGAGCACGCCGCGCCGCAGCCGTGCCGTCCCGAACGGATCGGCCCCCTCGGTCGCCTTCATGCTCACGCTCTCGACTCCGTCCGGTGTGTCGGTCGGGCGCGCGGATGCCCGTGCCGCCCAGTGTGCGCCCGAAGGTACCGCGCTTTCCGAGCCCGTCCGGCGTTTGAGGACGGAACCGTGGCTGTGGTAGCCGATGCCACCGCAGGGCCCTGCGCCCCAGGCGCCTGTTCAGACGACCGCTGCCCAGACCAAGGCTTCCGTCCTCAAACGCCGGACAGGCTGAGTACGGCACCCCAAGCCCGTCCGGCGATTGAGGACGGAACCGTGGCTGTGGTCCGGGGTGCGGATTCCAGGGCCTGGGCTCCCGGGGCGCCGTTCTGCCGACCGCTCACCCGAGCAAGGGTTCCGTCCTCAAACGCCGGACGGGCTGGAGTGGTCACCGCCGCACGGGGGGAAAATCAAGCCCGTCCGGCGATTGAGGACACCGACGTGCGCGGGTGCTCAGGAGTGGCCCAGGTCCTCCGACGCGCCGTCCGTCTCGGCGGGTACGGAGCCCTCGCCCCGCTCCGGCCGCAGCGAATACGCGTCCACCCGCATCGTGTCCATCGCATGCGGCGCCGGCTTCGGCGGCGCCGGCATCACCGCGGCCTCCGAGTGCCCCCCGCACCCGTACGCCAGCGACACCACATGCCCGTCCGCCGGACCGAACTCGTTCGCGCACACCCCGAAGGCCTGCTTCAGCGAGCCCGCCATCGGGATCAGGAACGCACAGCTGACACAGGTCGCCGGAGCCGCCTGGGCCATCGGTGTCTTCGGGCCGAACGCCTCGTCCCAGCGGTCGGCCGCCGCGTACAGCCCGTACCGCGACAGCACCCGCGCCCGGCGCGTACCCAGCTCCTCGGCCACCGCGGCGATGGAACCCCGGCTGGTCGCGGCCACCGGCCGGTCGGTCAGCTCGGCGTCCTCGGAGTCGACCAGCTCCGCCAGCTCCTCGGAGACCGCGGAGTTCGGCGGCGGCTCGTCCTCGCCGGTCCAGCCGGGCTCCAGGCGCAGGTCCTCCGCCTCGGTGGGCAGCAGATCGCCGGGGCCCATGTCGCCGGGGCGCAGCCGCTCGCTCCACGGCACCCACTCCGGCGCCAGGAGCGCGTCGGCCCCCGGCAGCAGCACCGTTTCGTCCAGGGTGACGTTCTTCGCGCGGGAGGCCCGCGCCACCGTCACCGCCCAGCGCCAGCCCCGGTAGCCGGGCTCCTTCGCCTCGAAGTAGTGCGTGACGACCCGGTCCCCCTCGGAGACCACGCCGACATGTTCACCGACCACACCGGGCGCGGCGGCCTCCTCGGCGGCAGCGCGCGCGAGGTCCACCGCCTCGGCACACAGGCGGTCGGGAACGGGGGTCCGGGCCGTACGGCTTCGCGTCGTCGTCGCAGCACTCACAGGTCTTCGCTTCTCTCCATACGCCAGTCTCACGAGCGCGCCAGCTGCTGCACGATTGCCGTTTCGGCCAGACAGGTGCGGGCGGAGCGGACCTGGGGGCCGCGTCGACGTCCACACCCGTTGTGCCTGCCTCGGGCGCGCCTTCTGCCACCCATTCTGCGGGATCGCCGAGAGGCGCGCGGCCAAGAACAACCGCCGGTGGCGCGTTACGCACGCTACCCTCTCCGCCGCTCCGCGCCCACCTGCCCGTCCCAAACGTGCCGTATCCGTTCCGGTCCGGTCCGGCGGACACCGGTACCGGCGCCGGTACCGACGGCGCGTCCAACAGGGCGTCACACGCGCGTCCGCACGCGATCACCGTTCATACCGGCCAGGGTTGGGGCACTATGACGGGGTGACTGCCGCCAGGTCGCACGACGGTCCCGGCCCGCTCCGCAGGGCGGGACGGGCGACGGGCCGTGCCCTGCGCGCCCCGTTCACCGGCACGGCGCGCGGTATCCGCAAGGCCACCCACGCCCACGGCGCGGGCGAATCCGGCCTCGGCAAACTCATCGAGCTGCACGCGGTGAACGGCGCGGGCGACGTCATGATCACCGTCGCGCTCGCCTCCACGGTCTTCTTCTCGGTGCCGACGGACGAGGCGCGCGGCCGGGTGGCCCTCTACCTCGCCATCACGATGGCCCCCTTCACCCTGCTCGCCCCGGTGATCGGCCCGCTCCTGGACCGGCTGCCGCACGGCCGCCGCGCCGCGATGGCGGGCGCGATGCTGGCCCGCGCGCTGCTGGCGATCACCATGTCGGGCGCGGTCGCCACGGGAGGTCTGGAGCTGTATCCGGCCGCGCTGGGCGTCCTGGTCTCCTCGAAGGCGTACGGCGTGGTGCGCAGCGCGGTCGTGCCACGTCTGCTGCCACCGAAGTTTTCCCTGGTGAAGGCCAATTCCCGGGTCACCCTGGCGGGGCTGCTGGCCACCGGGGTGGCGGCCCCGATCGGGGCCGGCCTCCAGACCATCGGCTCCCCCTGGCCGCTCTACGGCGCCTGCGCGATCTTCGTCGCGGGCACCTTCCTCGCCTTCACCCTGCCGCCCAAGGTCGACTCCGCGAAGGGCGAGCGCCGGGCGCGGCTGATCGACCCGCACCACGAGGAGGAGTCCGTACCGCGCCCCGCCCCCGGCAAGGGCAGCACCCGGGCCGGCCTCCGCAGGCGCGGCAACGGGGAGAAACCGGCCAAGGAGCGGCCGCCGGGTCTGCGGTCCGTCGGCGGGTCCGTCCTGCACGGGCTCCAGGCCAACGCCGCGCACCGGGCCCTCTCCGGCTTCCTCATCTTCTTCCTGGCGTTCCTGCTGCGCGAGCACCCGCTGGCCGGGCAGAGCGCGGCGGTCTCGCTCGGCATCGTCGGCGTGGCGGCCGGGGTCGGCAACGCCTGCGGTACGGCGGTGGGCTCCTGGCTGCGGGCGCGCGGCCCCGAGATCATCATCGCGACGGTGCTGGGGCTCGCGCTCGGCGTGGCGATTCTGACCGCGGTGTTCTTCTCCACCCTGCTGGTCGCCGCGCTCGGCGCGGTCGCCGGCTTCACCCAGGCCCTCTCCAAGCTGTCGCTCGACGCGATGATCCAGCGGGACGTGCCCGAGGAGGTCCGCACCTCCGCGTTCGCCCGGTCCGAGACCGTGCTCCAGATGGCGTGGGTGGTCGGCGGCGGTATCGGCATCGCGCTGCCGCTCAACGCGGTGGTCGGCATGTCGGTGGCCGCGGGCATCCTCGCGCTCGGCGCGGCCACCTCCGTACGGGGTCTCCTGGGGGCCGCGCGGCGCGGCACGCCGCACCCCCGCGTGGCGTGAGCGGAGGCGACCGATAGCCTTCGGCCCATGACCGTTGCGTTCTTCTCCGGTAAGGGCCGTCGAATCGGCGTCGCTCTTGGTGCCGTGTCCGCGGGACTCCTTGTCCTGTCCGCCTGCGACAAGCCGACCCCGCTCGCCACCGTGACGGTCGGCACCGACTCGGTGAACACCGAGGCCGCCTGCTACAACGACGGCGATGCGATCAAGGAGTCCCTGATCCAGGGCTGCCTGAACAAGAAGGCCGACAAGACCATCAAGGTCTCGATGGACGACCAGGTCCGCTTCGGCGTCGACCCGGAGATCGCCGAGAACGGCTGGACGCTCTTCATCAACGGCCAGCAGGCCGAGCAGGAGCCGTTCAAGAAGACCTACCGGACGATCCCCGGCAACGCCTTCTTCGCCAGCCAGACCGGCCAGCCGGCCGACAAGACGAACATCTCCATCGTGGAGACCAAGGGCAAGAAGCTCACGGGCATCTGGCAGTTCGAGTTCAAGAAGGACTGACCCGGCCGCCCGAAGAGCACTCCCTCATGCTCTTCCCCGTCGCCGCTCCCCCGTCCTCGACCCGAGGCTGAATCCGTGCGTGTGCTCGTCGTGACCGCTGTCCCGGTGGAACGGGACGCGGTCACGCGTGCGTTCGGGGGCACCCCGCGGACCGTGGCGGTGCCGGGGGCGGAGCTGCACCGCGGCGGGGCGTTCGACGTCCTGGCGGGCGGTGCGGGCCCGGCCGCCGCCGCCGCGGCCACCGCGTTCGCCCTGGCCGCCGGGGCGTCGGCCCCCGTTCCGTACGGTCTCGTCGTCTCGGCCGGGATCGGCGGCGCGTTCACCCCGCTGACCCCGCTCGGCTCGCTGGTCGTGGCGAGCGACATCGTCGCCGCCGACCTGGGCGCCGACACGCCCGAGGGCTTTCTGCCGGTCACCGCGCTCGGCTTCGGCCGGGACCGGTTCGCCCCGCCGCCCGCCCTAGTCCGGGATGTGGCGGCCGCCGCGGGCGCCGCCGCCGGCCCCGTCCTCACCGTCTCCACCGTGACCGGCACCGCCGAACGCGCGGCCGACCTGCTCGCCGCGCACCCGGGGGCGCTGGCCGAGGCGATGGAGGGCTTCGGGGTCGCGGAGGCCGCCGCCCGGGCCGGTGTGCCCGTACTGGAACTGCGGGCCGTCTCGAACGCCGTCGGCCCCCGCGACCGCGACGCCTGGCGCATCGGCGACGCGCTGGCGGCGCTCACGGACGCGTTCGGGAAGACGGCACCCGTACTGGAAGGTTGGAACCGGCATGACCACTGAAGCGAACCCGGGCCCGGCCGGCGAGGCGATCGAGATCGCCTTCTCGCCCTGCCCCAACGACACCTTCGTCTTCGACGCCTGGGTGCACGGCAGGGTCCCCGGCGCGCCCGCGCCCGAGGTGACCTTCGCCGACATCGACATCACCAACGGCATGGCCGAGCGCGGTGAGCTGGACGTCCTGAAGGTCTCCTACGCCGTGCTGCCGTGGGTCCTCGACGACTACGTCCTGCTGCCGTGCGGCGGGGCGCTGGGCCGGGGCTGCGGCCCGCTGGTCCTCACCAAGGAGCTGGGCCTCGACCTGACCGGCCGGACGGTCGCCGTGCCGAGCGAGCGCTCGACGGCGTACCTGCTGTTCCGGCTCTGGGCGGCGGAGATGGTGCCGGGCGGTGTCGGCGAGGTCGTCGTGATGCCGTTCGACGAGATCATGCCCGCCGTACGGGACGGCAAGGTGGACGCCGGTCTGGTCATCCACGAGGCCCGTTTCACGTACCGGAACTTCGGTCTGCACAACCTCGCCGACATGGGCCGGCACTGGGAGGACACCACGGCCTCCCGATCCCCCTCGGCGCGATCATCGCCAAGCGCTCGCTCGGCGAGGAGACCCTGCGCCGGCTGGCCGACTCGATCCGCAGCTCGGTCCGGCTCGCCTGGGACCACCCGGAGGTCTCCCGGCCGTACGTCCTGGAGCACGCCCAGGAGATGGACCCGGCCGTCGCGGACCAGCACATCGGGCTGTACGTGAACGAGTTCACCGCCGACCTCGGCGAGGACGGCTACGCGGCGATCCGCGGCCTGCTGACCCGCGCGGCGGCCGAGGGGCTCGTACCGCCCCTCGGCCCGGACGCGCTGGCGTTCCCCTGAGCCCGTCGGCTTCCTCGGGTCAGACGTCGAGCTGGTCGGCGACCGCCCTCAGCAGGCCCGCGATCTTCGCTCCGGCGGCCTTGTCGGGGTAGCGGCCCCGCTCCAGCTGCGGCGTGATGTTCTCCAGGACCGTCGTCAGGTCCTGCACGATCGACGCCAGCTCGTCCGGCTTGCGGCGCTGTGCGGCCGCGACGGACGGGGTGGGGTCGAGGACCACCACGGAAAGGGCCTGGTCGCCGCGCTGGCCCGCGACCACGCCGAATTCCACGCGCTGGCCGGGCTTGAGTGCGTCGACTCCGGCAGGGAGTACCGACGAGTGGACGAAGACGTCGCCGCCGTCGTCGCGGGAGAGAAAGCCGAAGCCCTTCTCGCTGTTGAACCACTTGACCTTGCCGGTGGGCACGTCTGTCCTCGTCCTCGTACTCGTCGGTGTGCGGAAGAGCCGGTCCCCCTCGGGCAACAGGGGAAACGGCTCCGGATAGCAGTACAGCGGGTCACCGTGACCCGCCCGGTCCCAGGCTAATGGCCCTACGGCCGGTGACAAGACGTCGCCGGAGAGTTCCTCCGGGCTGGGAACTACCCTGGTCGCGTGAGTACTACTCCTTCAGGCGCAGGTGACCGGCTTGTTCAGGTCGGCGCGATCGTCTTCTTCGTCGGCGCACTGGCCACACTGGTCACGGTGGCCCCCCTTTTCCTGGGCACGGACCCGTTCCCCCCGATCGCTTACGCCGTCTGCATGTTGATGGGCGTCGGGTTCCTGATCGCCGGGGCCGGCGTCGTCCGCTCGGCCTGGGTCAACTCGCCGAAACGGGCCGCGAACCGCGTCTGACGATCTTGGCCCGTTTCCGCCCCTGACGTACGCCGTCAGGTCCGCCGGCCTACGCCTACGCGGCCTACGCCGTCCGGTCCGCGTCGAAGGCGGCGAGCCAGGCCGGGAAGCCCGTCAGGTCCGGCAGGACCACGTCCGCGCCCGCCGTCCGCAGCTCCGCCGCGTCGCACGGGCCCGTCGTCACCGCGACCGACAGCGCGCCGGCCGCCCGCGCCCCGCGCACGTCGCCGGTGTGGTCGCCGACGTACACCTGTGCGCCGTTCTCGCGCAGCGCCTCGCCCTTGGCCTCCGCCCACAGCCAGCCGACGACCGCGTCCGGCTCGATGCCGAGGTGGGCCAGGTGCAGCTTCGCGTGCGTGGCGAACTTCGCCGTGACGACGATCGCCCGGCCGCCGAGCGCCCGCACCGCCGCCACCGACTCCCGTGCCCCGGCGAGGGCCGTGGACGGGGCTATCGCGTGTTCGGGGTAGAGCTCCCGGTAGCGGTCGGCCGCGGCCCGTACCCCGTCCTCCGGGAACCAGTGCGCCAGCTCGGTCTCCAGCGGCGGGCCGATCCGGCTCACCACCAGGTCCACGTCGATGGGCACGCCCGTCTCGGCGGACAGCGCCCGGTAGGTCGCGGCGATGCCGGGGCTGGAGTCGATGAGCGTCATGTCGAGGTCGAAGCCGACCGTCAGGGGGCGCCGGTGCGGGTGCTGGACGGAGTGCGGAGCGGTGGACGTCATGCCTGCCATTGTGCCGACCGGCCGGGGCCGGGCCCGGGGCGGTCCGGAAGCCCCCGTCGGACCGGAAATCCCGCCGCCTAGACTGAGGCCCGTACTTAGCCAAGCCTTACCAGCCCCGGCCCCGTCACCCCCACGCACCGGGCCGACACGATGGGTTCAGATGTCAGCGTCAGCACCGGTGCGGGCCGCCGCGCCACCCGGAGTGCCCCGAGCACCCCGCCTCTCCCGACGCGCGACCGCGACGGCCGCGGCCGTCGTCGCCCTGCTGCTCGCGATCCTGCTGAGCCTCGCCGTCGGCGCGCGTTCCATCCCGCCCGGCGAGGTGCTGGACGCCCTGCTGCACGGCGGGCACTCCGACGCCGCCGAGGTGATCCGCACGATGCGGGTGCCGCGCACGCTCATCGGGCTGATGGTCGGCGCGGCGCTGGCGCTCGCGGGCACGGTGCTCCAGGGCATCACCCGTAACCCGATCGCCGACCCCGGCATCCTCGGCATCAGCCAGGGCGCGTCGGTGGCTGTGGTGATGGCCATCGCGTTCGCCGGGGTCCACACGCTCACCGGGTATGTGTGGTTCGCCTTCGCGGGCGCGGCGCTCGCCTCGGTCGCCGTGTACGCCATCGCCTCCCGCGGACGCGGCGGCGCGACCCCGGTGAAGCTCGCGCTCGGCGGTGCGGCGATCAACGCGCTGCTGGTGTCGGTGACGATGGGGATCCTCACGACGAAGGCGTCCGCGCTGGACGAGTTCCGCTTCTGGCAGGTCGGCTCGATCGCGGGCCGGGAGGCGGACGTCGTCCAGCAGGTGTGGCCGTTCCTGCTCCTCGGCACCGTCCTCGTGCTCTCCGTCGCCCGCGGCCTGGACGCGCTCGCGCTCGGCGAGGACGTGGCGAAGGGGCTCGGGCAGAACGTCGCGGCGGTCCGGATCACCGGCGGCATCGGGGCGACCGTGCTGACCGGGGTCGGGGTCGCCGCCGCCGGTCCGATCGCGTTCATCGGGCTCGCCGTCCCGCACATCGCCCGCGCGGTCGTCGGCAACGACCACCGCTGGGTGCTGCCCATGGCGGCGCTGATCGGGCCCGTGATGCTGCTGGTCTCGGACGTCGTCGGCCGGATCGTCTTTCCGCCGAGCGAGGTTCCGGCGGGCGTGATGACGGCCCTGATCGGGGTGCCGTTCCTGGTCGCCCTCGTACGCCGGAAGGCGGTGCCGGCATGAGTGTCGCCCGTACGTCCGAGAAGACCGTGAAACCCGTACGGGTCCGGCCCGCCGGGTACGCCGTCGTGAAGGCCGGGCCGCGCGGCCGGTTCCTGCTGCACCGGCGGGCGGCCGTCGTCGTGACCGCCCTCGTCGTCCTCCTGGCCGCCGTCTGCGTCGCCTACCTCTGCGTCGGCGAGAGCTTCGTCGCGCCCGGCGAGGTCGTGAAGGTGATCCTCGGGCAGCCGTCCTCGGCCGAGCTGGTCGTGGGCACGCTCCGGCTGCCGCGCATGGTCGTCGGGCTGCTGGTCGGCGCCGCGTTCGGGGTCGCCGGGGCGCTGATCCAGACGGTCGCCCGCAACCCGCTGGCCAGCCCCGACATCATCGGCATCAGCCAGGGCGCGAGCGCGCTCACGGTCGGTGCGATGACCTTCGGCATCACCTCGTACACCGTCCTGCCCTACCTCTCCGTCATCGGGGGCGTAGCGGCGGCGGCGCTCGTCTACGTCTTCGCCTGGCGCGGCGGTCTGCACGCCACCCGCTTCGTGCTCATCGGCATCGGTTTCGCCGTCGCGCTGCGGTCGGTGACCACGCTGTTCCTGACCAAGGGCGACTACCTGGTCGCCCAGCAGGCGCAGATCTGGATGACCGGTTCGCTGAACGGGCGCGGCTGGTCGGAGGCCGCCCCGATCGGCTGGACGCTGCTCGTGCTGCTGCCCGCCATCGCCTGGGCGGCCCGCGCGCAGCGCACCGTCACGATGGACGACGACACCGCCACCGCGCTGGGCGTACGCCTGGGGCGGGTACGGCTCGGACTGGTCGCGCTCGGCGTGGTCCTGGCGTCCGTGGCGACGGGCACGGCGGGCCCGGTGGACTTCGTGGCGCTGCTCGCCCCGCAGATCGCCCGCCGGATGACCCGGACCGCGCAGATCCCGCTGCTGTCCTCGGCGCTGCTGGGCGCGGTGATCGTCGTCCTCGGCGATCTGCTCGCCCGCAGGCTGTTCTCGCCCACCGAACTGCCGGTGGGCGTCCTCACGGCGGCGGTCGGCGCCCCGTATCTGATCTGGCTGATCATCCGCGGTCACCGCGGCCGCAGTGGAGGCACCGCATGAGCCCGAGCCGAAGCACGAACACGAGCACGGGCCCGAGCCCGACGACATCCGACGCAGCGCGGCGGACCGGCCGCCTCGCGGCCAGCGCCCTGACGCTCGCGTACGAGGACCGCACCGTGGTCCACGAGCTGGACCTCACCGTGCCCGACGGGCAGGTCACCGTCATCGTCGGCCCGAACGCCTGCGGCAAGTCCACCACCCTGCGGGCGCTCGGCCGGCTGCTGAAGCCGCGCGGCGGGGCGGTCCTGCTGGACGGCACGGAGCTGGCGCGGATACCGACGAAGCAGATCGCCCGGTCCATCGGACTGCTCCCGCAGACCCCGGTCGCACCGGAGGCGATCACCGTCTCCGACCTGGTCGCCCGGGGCCGCCAGCCGCACCAGAGCTGGTGGCAGCAGTGGTCGGACGAGGACGAGCGCGCGGTGACCGACGCCATGTCCCGTACGGATGTGACGGCGCTGGCCGACCGGTCGGTGGACGAGCTGT
Source organism: Streptomyces sp. DSM 106670 (assembly GCF_055792845.1). NCBI lineage: Bacteria > Bacillati > Actinomycetota > Actinomycetes > Kitasatosporales > Streptomycetaceae > Streptomyces > Streptomyces sp. DSM 106670. The sequence continues at coordinate 4,750,273 of NZ_CM147704.1, read as the reverse complement.
CGGGCGGTCAGCGCCAGCGGGTGTGGATCGCGATGGCCCTGGCCCAGGACACGGACCTGCTGCTGCTCGACGAGCCGACGACGTATCTGGACATCGCGCACCAGGTGGAAGTCCTGGACCTGGTACGGCAGTTGGCGTCCCCTGCCGCGGACGGCACCCGGGGCCGTACGGTCGTCACCGTGCTGCACGACCTCAACCAGGCGGCCCGGTACGCGGACCGCCTGGTCGCCATGAAGGAGGGCCGGATCGTCGCGGAGGGCGCCCCCGGGGACATCGTCACGGCCGAGCTCGTCCGCGAGGTCTTCGGCCTGGAGGCGGTGATCGTCCCGGACCCGGTGACGGGCTCGCCGCTCGTCGTCCCGGGCGCCCCCTGGACCCCGGCGCCCACCGCGTCGCCCGCCCCGTCCGTCCCAGCCTCCGACCCGACTCCCGGAAAGGTCCTCTGACCCATGACCCAGCGCAGCTTCCTTCCCCGCGCCCTGGCCGCCGTGTCCCTGACCACGGTCGCCGCTCTGACCCTGGCCGCCTGCGGCGGGTCCGACGACTCCGGTTCCGACTCCGACTCCGCTTCCTCCGGCGGCTCCACGCGTACGGTCAAGACGCCGATGGGCGACGTGAAGGTCAAGGAGGCCCCCGAGCGGGTGGTCGTCCTGGACACCGCCGAACTGGACTCGGCCCTCACCCTCGGCGTGAAGCCGGTCGGCGCGACCCACGCGGACGTGACGTCGGGCTTCCTGAACTACCTGCCGAAGGACCAGCTCTCGGGCATCAAGGACGTCGGTCAGATGATGACCCCGAACCTGGAGGCCATCGCCGCCCTGAAGCCCGACCTCATCCTCACCAGCAAGATCCGGCACGGCGACAAGTACGACGAGCTGTCGAAGATCGCGCCGACCGTGATGACGGAGAACACCGGCTACCCCTGGAAGGAGAACTTCCAGCTCCACGCGGAGGCCCTCGGCAAGCAGACCGAGGCGAAGATGGTCACCGACGACTACGCGAACCACGTGGCGGACGTGACCAAGGCGCTCGGCGGCAAGGACAAGGCCGCCGCGACCGAGGTCAACATGGTCCGCTTCGTCGAGGGCGCGGACATCCGCATCTACGGCAAGAAGAACTACATCGCCACGATCCTGGCCGACGTGGGCCTGGGCCGCCCCGCGATCACGGACAAGGCCAAGGACGGCTTCTCCTACGACGTCAGCCCCGAGAAGATCGACCTCGCGGACGCGGACGTGGTCTTCCACTCGACGTACGGCGACCCGAAGAAGTCCAAGGAGACGGAGACCACCGGCAGCGGCCTGTGGAAGAACATGGACGCGGTGAAGAACGGCAAGGTCTTCGCGGTCGACGACCAGCTGTGGATCCAGGGCATCGGCTACACGGCCGCCGACAAGATCCTCGGCGAACTCCACCAGAGCCTGACGAAGTAGCCCGCCGGACATGCCCCAGAGGGTGGGCCCGGACCTCACCCCGTACGCCTCCGCGCCCGCCACACCAGGTAGAGCGCGGAGGCGACGGCGGCGACCCGGACGACCACCGGCCAGGTGTCCAGCAGGACGTCCCGCATCGCGCCCTCGCGGATCGGCTCGCCCCAGCGCCCCTCCATCCGGCCCCAGATCCATACGAGGGCCGTGGCCGCCACCACGCCCGGCAGGCCCAGGGCCGCCCACTTCGCCTCCGTACGGGAAAGGGTGCGCGAGCTGTACGCGATCAGCCAACCGCCCGCCAGCGGCAGCCAGGAGCCGGTGACCACGCCCGCGATGAGCAGGGCGGCGGCCAGGACCAGCAGCGGGTGCGCGAAGCCGCCGCGGGGGCCGGGGGCGGCGGCCTCGGGCTCGGCGACGACGGGGGCGGCCTTGCGGCGGCGGAGCTTCACGAGGCGCAGGGCGCGGCGGCGCCGGGCGGTCCCGGTGGCCCCGGCGGTCCCGTCCTCCGCCGCTTCGCCGCCCTCGGCCTCCTTCCCGTCGCCCTGCTTCTCTTCCTTCTTCTCGTCCTTTTCCAGGGGGATCGGTCGGCGGCCCAGCAGCTCCGGGGCCTCGATGCCGCCGAAGAACCCGGGGATGGCGGTGCCCTCGTCGAAGGGGCCCGGCTCCAGGCGCCACCAGTCGGTCGCGTCGCCCGCGCCCGTCTGCTGGTCCTGGCCGAGCATGTGCGGGGCGTTGGGGTCGGGCCAGTCGCGGGCCGGTACGCCGGCTTCGTCGGGGGCGGTCGACGGGCGCGGTACGGCGGCCGTGTCGGCGGTGGTTTCCGTACGGCTCTCCGGCGTGTCCCCGGACTCGGGATCACGATCGCGGCGCGACGCGCCCCGCCCGAAACCGGCTTTCGGCTTCCCGGGGCCCCGGGGCTCCCGGCTCCCGCCGGCCCCGGGCGCGGTCTCCTTCGGCCCGCCCGGCCCTTTGCGGAGGAGTCCGCTCCGGGGCCGGGGCAGGGAGCGCCGCTGCTGCTCACCGGTACCCGGGCCGGGCCGGGCGGACGGCAGCGGGACCGTGCCGTCGGCCGACCCGGCGGCCGCGGCGACCAGTTCGTCCGGGCTGCCCAGCCTGCCGATGATGCGCCGCACCGCCGCCGGGGAGTCCGCGCCCTCCGTGCCGCGCTGCCGGTCGATCTCGCCCCGGAGCGTCGAAACCAGACGCATCCGGGCGCCCGACGACAGCTGTTGTTGCTGAGCCAGGTCGCCGACCCGGCTCAGGTAGTCGTAGATGAGCTGGTCGCTCTCGATCCCCACGCGGTGCATCCCCTCTACCGGCCCTGCCCCGACGGTAGCGTTCCAGCGGCTACCGTGGGACGGATGGGGACGACCACACCACCGCGCACGCTCGCCGAAGCCCTGCGCGCCCGGGGCGACGAATCGCTGGCCGGGCTGCTGCGTGCCCGCCCCGACCTCCTCAACCCGGTGCCGAACGACATCACCCAGCTCGCCACGCGGGCCGGCACCCGGGCGTCCGTCGTCCGGGCGCTGGAGCACCTGGACCGGTTCGCGCTGCAGACCGCCGAGGCGCTGGCGGTGGCCCCGGACCCGGCCCCGTACGACACGCTCCTCTCGCTGCTCACCGGCGACGGGCTCGACGACGGCGAACAGCGCGACGACGCGGGCGCGGCGGTCACCGCCGCGCTGCCGGGCGCGCTGACGACGCTGCGCGAACAGGCCCTCGTCTGGGGCGAGGACGACCGGCTGCGGCTGGTGCGCACCGCCCGCGAACTGCTCGCCCCTTCCCCGCAGCACCCCTCCCCCACGGGCCTCGGCCCCACGGTCGCCGAGGCCACGGCGGGCATGTCGCCGGGGCGGCTCCAGGAGATCCTGGCGGCGACCGGGCTGCCCGCCACGCACGACCCGGTCTCGGCGGTGGCGGCGCTCTCGGCCCTCTTCACGGACCGGACGCGGATGGCGGAGCTGCTGGACACCGCCCCGGTGGAGGCGCTGTCGGTCCTGGACCGGCTGGTGTGGGGCCCGCCGTACGGCGAGGTCACGCCCAATCCCACTCCCCCCGTGAAGTGGCTGCGCGACCGAGGCCTGCTGCTGCCGGTGTCGACGCGCACGGTGGTCCTGCCGCGCGAGGCGGCGCTGCATCTGCGCGCCGGGCGCGCGCACCGCGTACCGGAACCGGTCCCCCCGGCCGTCGCGGCGGCCGCCGAACGCGATCCACAGGCTGTGGACAGGGCGGCGGCGGGCCAGGCGTTCACCGCGCTGTCGACCGTCGAGGAGCTGCTGAAGCTCTGGAACGGCGGCGGCCCCGCGATCCTGCGCGCGGGCGGGCTGAGCGTACGGGAGCTGAAGCGGGCCGCGAACGCCCTGGACGTGACGGAGCCGATCGCCGCCTTCTGGATCGAACTCGCTTACGGCGCGGGCTTGTTGGCGCCCGACGGCGAGACGGACGAACGGTACGCGCCGACGCCCGCCTCCGACGAGTGGCTCGACCTGCCCGCCGAGGACCGCTGGACGCACCTCGCCACCGCCTGGCTCGCCGCCACCCGGACCCCGGGCCTGGTCGGCGGCCAGGACGCCAAGGGCCGGGCCCTGTCCACGCTCGGCCCGGAGCTGGACCGCTCGGCCGCCCCCGACGTACGCCGCCGGGTCCTGGCCCTCTTCGCCGAACTCCCGCCGGGCACCGCGCCGGACGCCGAGACGCTGCTGCGACGGCTGCGCTGGGAACGCCCGTTGCGCGGCGGACCGGCCGCGTCGGCCACCGGTCAGGGCCCGGCCCCGACGGAGGGCACGGACCTCCGCTCACGCCTCGCCCTGTGGACGCTCAACGAGGCGGAGCTGCTGGGCATCACGGGCCGGGGCGCGCTCTCCGCACAGGCCCGCGCGCTGCTGGCGGAGGGCGAGAAGGCCGCCGCGGCACGCCTCGCCCCGCTCCTCCCCGACCCCCTGGACCACGTCCTGCTCCAGGCCGACCTGACGGCGGTGGCGCCGGGTCCGCTGGAACGCCCGCTGGCGGACACGCTCTCGGTCCTGGCGGACGTGGAGTCGAAGGGCGGGGCGACGGTGTACCGCTTCACGCCCGGTTCGGTGCGCCGCGCCCTGGACGCCGGGCAGGCGGCGTCGGACCTGCACGCGTTCCTGGCCGCGCACAGCCGTACGCCGGTGCCGCAGCCGCTGAGCTATCTGATCGACGACGTGGCCCGCCGCCACGGCCATCTGCGGATCGGGGCGGCGTCCGCGTACGTACGCTGCGACGACGAGGCGGTCCTCAACGAGATCCTGGCCGACCGCCGCTCCACCGGCCTCCGGCTCCGCCGCCTCGCCCCCACGGTCCTGGCCTCCCAGTCCGACCCCGGCTCCCTCCTCGAAGCCCTGCGCGACATGGGCTACGCACCGGCCGCCGAATCCGCCGACGGCGACGTCCTGATCACCCGCGCCGGCGCCCGCCGCACCCCGCCCCGCACGCCCCCGGTCCCGGTCCCCGAGGGCCCGCCGGTCCCGGACGACACGCTGCTCGGCGCAGCGGTGCGGGCGATCCGCGCGGGCGACACGGCCGCCACGGCGGTCCGCAAGGAACCGGCGGACGCCCCTTCCGCCGATGCCCCCTCCGGCTCCCTCCCCCGCACCACCCCCGCCGAGACCCTGGCCACGGTCCAGGCCGCCGCGATGACGGGCTCCCCGGTCTGGATCGGCTACGTCAACGCGGACGGCGCGGCCAGCCAGCGCGTCATCGCCCCGGTCCGCGTCGAGGGCGGCTTCGTCACGGCGTACGACCACACCGCCGACGAGGTCCGCACCTACCCGCTGCACCGGATCACGGGGGTGGCGGAACTGGCGGAGGACGGGAAGGGTTAGCGGCGGGGCGGCATGGGGCCGATCAGCCGGACGAGTCGGACGGGAGCTTCACGGAGGGGCAGCCGTGTTGCTTGCCGGCGGCGTCGACGAAGGATCGGAAGACGTCCCGGGAGGCAGAGTCCGACGGATCCGAGCGGTACAACGCTCTCAGGTAGCGATGGTCCCAGTGGACGCCGAGGTAAAGGTCCTTGCCTCCGCACTTCAGGATGGCCCGGCTGTTTCCGTCCACCACGCCCGTGCCGTCCGCCAGGTCCTCGAAGCCGACGCTTGACTTGAGACGTTCGTTGACGATGTTCGGGTCGAAGCTGGAACCGAACGACAACTGGGGTTCGTCTTGACCGCCGGACCGGTAGAGGTCGCAGGCCCAGGAGTCCGAGGGTGCTCCGCTGGTGCGCTGCACCTCGAGCTCGGCACCGCCCTTGGCCACGGCGCTGCCCGGCAGATGGAATCCGGGGATCCCGCACAGCGAATCGGCTGTGATCGCCTCCGGGCTCGTGGGCGCCTGCACCTTGGGGGTCTGCAACGGAGTGTCGTTGGAGCACCCGGCAGCGGCGGCGACCTTCTGCGCGGCGTCCACGAGCACGCGTGTGAGCTTCTGGGGGTCCACGGTTCCCTTTTTCAGTTCGACCTGGACGACCTGAGCGTTGTCGGGTGCCGGGGCCGACTTCACGCCGCGCTCCAGAACCCCGCGGACCTTGTACCGGCACTTTTCGGGCAACATGACCCAGCCGCGGCTCCCGGAGACCGCCCCGGTGACTTCCCCTGACAGGAAGGACCTGCTTGAGGAGTTGTCCCAGGTGTACGTGCTGAACGGAAAATCCGGTGTGTAGACGGCGGTGTTCATCACCATCTCCAGTTCCTCGGCCCCCGTGATCCTGCTGGTGCGGCTCACCGTGCAGCGGAACGACACGTCGTCGCTGACGCCTTCCGTCACGTCCGAGATGCGGCCCCGGGTGTCCAGGAGCGACTCAGCCTGCTCGCCGGTCAGCTTTCCCGCGCACAGGTCCGTGGCGGCGAACACGTTCGTGTCCCACCACAGGAACAGCCCGGCGAGGACCGACAGGCCCGTGCCGCTCGCGACGGCGGCGATCGCCTTCATGTTCTTCATTGCCTTGATCCTGATTCCGAGCCGAATTCCATTTCTAGACCTTCGACTTGAGCGCGTCGATGGTGATGCCGCGGCCAGAGTTGTAGCTCTGCTGGGCCTCGGTCTGGGCGACCTCCGTCACGGCCTTGGACGCTGCACCCGGCTGCTCCTGGTGCCAGTTGTCGAAAAAGGCATCGAGCGCATCCATGGATGCGGCGTTCCGTGTCGACCGGTCTTCCCGCGCCACCATTCCGTTCTCATCCGTGACCGCGGTGAGCCACTGGTTGGCTCCGATGTCGACCGCGCGCTGCGCAATATCGCCGATGACGGGGATCCCGGTGATCAGACCGCCTCCGACGTGGTAGCCGTAGAACCTCATGTCGGCGGCATCCGAGTTCGCCTGCTCAAGCTGCCCGATACGGAGGTCTCCGCCGAGCGCGGTCATGCTGCCGAAGACCTCGCCGATCTTCGCCGCACGAGGAGTGATCGCGTCGCCGTCGGCATACGTGTCGGACGCGAGCTGCTCCGCCATGTAGCCGAGTTGCCCCTGGTACAACTTGGTGAAGTTCTTGGGCTCTTCGCCCTCAGGGACGTCGCAGATCCCTCGCATGAAGCGCAGAACGCTGGTCTGGCTGTTCTGGATCCTTGAATCGTCTCCGTGAGCGTACTCGTCGTTCCTCCCGACTCGGCCACCGGTGCCGTTGCCCGCCAGGATGTCCCCCGTGTCCTGCGTGTAGGTGAGCAGCGCGTTGGCCAGCGGATCCCGCAGGTTGGCGAACTCCTCCTTCTTGAGCACTTCGTCGGCTTTGCCGGTGCGGTCCTCCTTGCCCTCCTTGCCCTCGGCGTCGCCGTAGTCGAGCAGGTTGATCGTGTCGTGCATAATGCGGGCCTCGGCCTCGGTGTGTCGGCCGAGCTCCTCGCCCGGCGAGCCCGGCGGGCGCCCCGTGGTGGCGGCTTCGAGGGCGAGGCCCAGTCCGGCCCGGACGTCCCCGTCGAAGGTGTCCTTGCCGGAGATCTCGAGGTCGCCTCGCCAGTCCGGGGTGTTGGTGGTGTCCCAGTCGCGCTTCGTCAGCAAGTACTCCAGGCGGTTCTTGTCGCCGTCCGCCGCCGGGTCGAGGTAACCGGTCGCCGTCCCGGGGTCGCGGCTCATGATCTCCAGTGCACCGTCGACGGGGTCGTTGACGAACCAGCCGTCGCTCTTGCCCTCGAACCTGCCGTAGAGGTCCCAGACATCTTTGTCCTTCGACTCGGCTTCGATCATCTGGTCCGTGAGGTCGCCGAGGAACTGCGGCGAGTAGCCGCTGCCCTGCTGCATGAGGGTGGCCAGTCCCTGGTAGCCGCGGATCTCCTGGCCCAGGCCCCGCGTCATGGGAGCCTTGTCGGCCGCGACATCAAGCTCGAACCTGTCGAGGCCCGTCTTCTTCAGGTCGGTCATGAAGTCGTTGTAGAACTTCGCGTCCTCGGTCTTCGACCACTTCGCGAACGCATCCTGGTACTCCTTGGTCCCGTAAGCAGGGTTCTTCTTCCCTTCGACGAAGACCATCTGCGTCGCGGAGGACAGGGTGTTCGCCAGCATCTTGTTCGTCTCGCCGTACAGGCCCCTACGACTGGCGTCACCGGAATGCGCCACGTTGTTGAGCGTGTTGGCGAGCTTGATCGTGCCGTCGGCTCCCAGGCTGGAGATGAAGTCGCGGCCGAACTCCGTACGGTGGGCGAAGGCCGGGTTGTTGTTGTCACGCATGATGCGCGCGAATCCCTCAACGTCGGCGTTCGAGACCCCCTGGCCGTTGTTGAGCCGGGTGGACACGTCCTTGACGTACTCCAGTTCGTACTGCTCGATGTCGCTCTTGGCACCCGCGTTGAAGCCATTGTGTGTGGCGTCCTGGCCCGTGACGGCATCCTTGTTGCTGTCCTTCACGGCGGCCTGGAGAGCCAGCTTCACACCGGCATCGGCGTCCTCGAACGCCGTGACGTACTTCTTGATCTGCCCGGCCCAGCTGTTCGCCGCCTTGTCGTACTGCGCGAGCGCCGCTTGGCCGTCGGGGTCGTGGACGTACCTGAAGCGTTCCTTATCAGTCAGGTCGGGGCGGACGTTCCCCTCATCGTCGACGGCCATGTCGTCCTTGCGGGCGTCCGCCACCAACGACTCGAGTCGCTGCTTCAGCTCGGTGAACTGTCCGTGCGCGTCCCGCAGCAGACTCGCGATGGCCTTCGCCTGCGTCTGGGCCGCCGCGTACTCGTACTGCGTGCCCGCGAAATTCGTGTAAGCACTGCGCTGGCCTTCGCCCTGCCAGCTGTTGCCGCTCGCGAGTCCCCCGGTCGCGGCCGCGTAGGCCGACTCCGCCTTCTTGAATTCGGCGGCCATGTCGTCCCAGGCCTTGGCAGCAGCGGTGAGCTTGCCGTAGCTGGTCGTCATGATCTTCTTGTACGTGAGCCCCATGTCCTACCGCCCCTGCCAGCCGTTCGCGCCATTGAAGGGGGGCTGCCTCTTCAGTAGCTGGAATTCTTCGTAGACTTCGAGCTCACGCCCCAGGTACATACTCCGCACAATGCCCAGGTTGTGGGACTCCGTGGCCAGGCGGCCCAGCAGGTTCTTGACCTGCTTGTTCCAGGTCTCCTCGACCGTCTTCAGCCCCGCCGCCGTGTCCCATCCCGCGAAGCCGGTGATCGCGGCGGCCGTCTCCTCGTCGCTCTTCTTTCCCGCGTTCTCGGTCTGGGTCTTGATCTCGCCGGCCAGCTTGCCGGAAGTCGCCTTCTTCTGCGCCGAGTCCGTACCGAAGTCGGACCCACCGCCCCCGTCGCTCGCCGGGGCCAGCTGATTCAGGCGCATGCGGACGTCTTGGCGTGCGGCCGCCTCGCCGCGCAGTTCGGCCCATTCCTCGTCGAACCCCATCGTTACTTCCCCCGTGGTAGGCATCCAGATGGCGTCATCTTGGACACCAGTTCTATCAGCGCGCCGAGGTGCGGTTCACAGCCCCTGCCAGCCAGTGTCTGAGAGCGCAACGGCTCCCGAGACGGTGGCGAGCGAGAACGGTGCCTGGCCGCCCACCTGCCCGTCGTCCGTGCCCGGCGTCCCCGGCGCCCTTCGGCCGCCAGGTGCGCCCCAGGTCGGAACGGTGGGCTGAGGCTTGGACCCGCGAGCACTTCATCGTTCCGGGCCGGCCCTCGTACCAACGTCTGCAATGCTGCGGGCATGTCCATCGCCCGTCGCGCCCCCGAGCCGGTGTCACCCGCCCCGCCCGCCGCGCCGATGCCTCCGCTGCTCACGCAGTCCTGGCTCGATCTGGCGTTCCTGCACTGGGCGGTCGATCCGGCGGACGTGGCACCGCTGTTGCCGCGCGGCACGGTGCCGGACACCTTCGACGGGGCGACCTACGTGGGGCTCGTAGCGTTCCGGATGCATCGGGTGAGCGGGCTCGGGCTGCCGGGGATCCCGTACCTCGGGACCTTTCCCGAGACCAACGTCCGGCTGTACTCCGTGGACGGACGCGGGCGGCGCGGCGTCGTGTTCCGCTCGCTCGACGCCTCGCGGCTGATCCCGGTCCTCGTGGCGCGGGTCGCGGTCCGGTTGCCGTACGTGTGGTCCCGGATGGACATCGAACGGTCCGGCGACACCCTCACGTACACGAGCACCCGCCGGTGGCCCGGTCCGCGCGGTGCCCGGAGCCGGATCGTGCTGCGGACGGGCGAGCCGATCGGCGAACCCACGCCCCTGGAGCATTTCCTGACCGCCCGTTGGGCCCTGCACACCTCGTTCTTCGGGCGGACCGCCTATCTGCCCAACGTCCACCCCCGGTGGCCTCTGCACCGGGCGGAGCTGCTGGAGTGCGATGAGGACCTGGTGGCGGCGGGCGGGCTGCCCGCACCGGCCGGGGAGCCGGTGAGCGTGCTGTATTCGCCGGGCGTGCCCGTGCGCTTCGGGCCGCAGCGGCGCTGACTTTGAGGAAGTGGCCGAGAATCCTCGAACACCGAGGCCGAGCCACACGCGGTGCGCCATCCTTGAGATCGAGAAGGGGGCACCATGGGCAAAGCGTCGAGGAAGAAGCAGCAGAAGCGGGAGGGGCGAACCTCTGCGGCCGCCTCACTCGGAGTCGCGGCCGATGACGACCCGAGAGCACTCGGCGAGCAAGCGCTGGAGCGACTGATGCGCTCAAGTACGCCGGGAAAGCTCAGCCTGGCCGGTGCCTACGCCTGGGGGTACGTAGCGTTGGGGTCCGCCCAGCTGGAGGGCGCCGATCCAGAATGGCACCAGGAGATCGATCCGCTCGACGCCCTGTTCCTGGGGGCAGTCTGGCCCCAGGAGTTTCAGAACGAGTTCCAGTTCGCCAACCTTCGTGACGCGTGGCTACGCCTCCTCCGAGGCACCGTGCACGGGAAGGGCATCGAGCGTTTCGTCCACGAGACCGTCTCGGCAAGCCAGGACCTGGGGATGTCGGTGGACGACGGGGAGTTGATGCTTGCGCTCGCCGGTCGGCTCGAGGCTGCCGGGCTGGACCAACGCCGGCTGCCGCGACGGTTGTTGCCCAGTGAGGCATTGCGTGAGCACCGTGCCGCTCAAGGCCCCTCTCTCCACCTGTCGTTCCCCGAACCCCCGGAAGATTCGAAGGAGCAGGTCAAACGGTTCTGGAAGGAGTCGCACACATACGGCACACCGCAGGCCGTCCTCCGTGACGGGCTGGCCCGGTTGCAGGACGCCGGCTTCCAGGTGAAGAAGGAATCCGTGCTGCTGCTGCCGGCCTTGTACGCGGCGCTGCTGGCGAAACCTGGGGAGCCCGTAGAAGAACTGGGACCGCAGGCGTACGCCTGGGCTCTCTCGATCGACGACGACTCGGCTCTCGCACCGGTACTCGACATCCTCCTGGTCGCTCCGAAGCTGGGGATCTCCACCTCCAAGACACTCAAGCGCCTGCTCGCCGTGCCCGCCTTCACCCAGCCCATCCCTTCCGAAGCTCTGCTGTGGACCAGCTCTCCCGGCCTTGCCCTGCCACGCCTGGCGTTCGAGCTGGGCGTTCCGAAGATTTCCTACCACGAGGGCACGATCACGCCAGATCTACTCGACTGGGCAGGTATGCACGCCAGAATGCGCCTGAGCGCAGCCGCTCACGCATCGACAGTCGGCCTTGAGGAGACGGACGATGTCCCCGTCGCAACCGATGTGCCGGAAGAACCGGACGAAGACTGGGAGAAACGTCGCGACGCCGTGCGCGGTGCGATGCTGCGCAAACTGAGCAAGAAGCCTGTTGAGGTCTCATCCCTCCACAGCCGGTCGGACCGGCCTGTTGAGCGCGTCTGGAACGCTGACGGCAGTTCCCAGATCAGGATTTCGACCGATTCCTTGCGCGGGCGGGAGCTGCGGGACGGGCTGAAGAGCCAACATAAAGCCTTCAAAGAAAAGTTCGGCCGCGATCCGGGGCCGGACGACCCGATCTTCTTCGATCCCGACGCCGACGAACCCGTGCCTCTCACCAAAGAATATTTCGACAACTTGATGCTGGACATGGCCGGCCGAGCGGCCGACATGGGTATGGACCCCGCGTTCCTCCACGCCTGGCGTGAAGTCGGCTATGTGGTGACTACGGAAAACAGGGGCATGTTCACCACTGCTGAAGTGCTCGCTTACAGCAGGGCTGTCGTCAGGCATCAGCAGACCACGGCATGACCGACCGAACCGACAACCACATCAGCGGAGGGGTCTTCTTCAACGCCGTCGTCCAAGGGCAGTCCGTGACACTGACGCTGCCGGACCGGCCGGACCCCGCGCTTGCGGGGCTTCCTCGGCAGTCCCCCGCGTTCGCGGGACGCGACGACCAGCTGGAGCAGATCCGCAAGGCGCTGGCGCCGAAAGAACCAGGCGGGGCAGCGCCCGCGGTGGTGGTGTCCGGGCTCGCCGGCATGGGCAAAACGGAGCTCATGCTCCAGGCCGCACACCGAGCGCTACGCGAGAAGGGCTGGTTCTCGGGCGGAGTGCTCTTCGTCGATCTGCATGGACACGACGCACAGGAACGCCGCGTGTCACCGAAGCGTGCACTCGGCATTCTCCTGAGGGCGCTCGGTGTCCCGCCCGAGCACATTCCTCCCGGTATTGAGGAACGCACTCTCATCTATCGCTCCGCGCTCGCCGCCCTGGCCGACGCCGGACGACGAGTCCTGGTCGTCCTGGACGACGTTCCGACGACCGGAAAGCTCCACCACCTGCTGCCCGGCGACGGAAGCACAGCCACCCTCATATCCTCCCGGTATTCCCACTCGGAATTGGACGCCCTGTCGCTCACCTTGCGAGGTCTGGACATCGTCGAAGGGCGAGAAGTTCTGGTCGAAGCCGTCTCCCGCGCCCTCCCCGACGACGAGCGGGTGGTCACCGAAGCCGACGACGCCGACCAGCTCGTGTCCCTGTGCGACGGCCTGCCGCTCGCTCTGCGCATCCTGGCATCCCTGCTCGTGGACGTACCGACCCGACCTGTGTCCCACCTCCGTAAGGACCTTGAGGACACGCACTCCAGACTCTCAGTACTGAGCAGGGAGGAGAGGGCCGTGACCGCGGCTTTCGATCTCTCCTACCGAAGGCTTTCGCCGGAGCAGGCCAAGTTGTTACGGCTCCTGTCGCTACATCCGGGACCGGACTTCTCCACCGAGGCAACCGCCCACCTGTACGGCGGGACGGCCCACGAGACCCACCAGCTCCTGCTGAGTCTCTACCGTCGGCACTTGATCGAGCCGCGCGAACCGTACGACCGCTGGCAACAGCACAGCCTGATACGTCTCTACTCCCGCAAGCAGCTCACATCGACGAACTCAGATCCCTGGGGCGAAGGCCTTGTCCGTCTGCTCGTCCACTTCTACGAGACCGCTAACCTCGCGTGCGACACGCTCTTCGAAACCGCTGATTCGCACGAGACGTCAGAATCGCGCTTCGTCGATCGGGCGTCCGCCCTGCGCTGGCTCGACGCCGAACGACACACTCTGACTGCCGCAGCTTCCTGGGCCCACAAGGCACAAGACCATCTGATGTGCGTGTCCCTGGCTGCGCCAACCTCGAGATTCTTGGCAGAGAACCACTATCCGGAGGACGCCGGACGCGTGCTGGCTGCGGGAATTCTGTCCAGCCGACATCTCAAGGACCGCTTTTCCGAGGCGTCCTTCCTGAGCTGCCTCGGCGTAGTGCTTCGAGACATGCGCAAGCTGCGTAAGTCCGTTCGCGCCCACCGCCAGGCCATCAAGATCTGTCGGAAGCTGAAGGACCGCCGAGCTCTGGCCAGCGCACTCAACAACCTCGGACTCTCGCTTCACGAACTGCGCAAGTTCGAACAGGCTGTGGCGGCACACCAAGAAGCCTCCACAATCTACGTGCACGTCGGCGACCGAGCCGGGGCGGCACACGCTCTGAGCAACATCGGTGAGACGTTGATCGAGATGGGCCGCCCGGAAGAGGCTTCCCGCGCCTTCCGCAAGGCCATGAAGGCTTACCGGAAACAGGGCAACTCACGCGGCTACGCCCAGGCGCTGGGCGGCCTCGCCAAGGTGACACGGCACAGCGGGGAAGCCGAGAAGGCCGTGGAGCTGCACAAAAAAGCGCTCGAGGTGGCCGATGGTCTCCTCATCCCGCACGAGCGCGCTGTTGAGATCGCCAACTTCGCAACGGCGCTGACCGAAGCGGAGGAGTTCGATGCGGCGCTCGCCGCGCAGCAGGAGGCGCTCGCCACCTTCCGACACCTCGGAGACCGCCGCGGTGAGGCGATGACACTGGGCAACATGGCGCTCGTACGTCAGCGGCAAGGCAAGTGGAACAGGGCGATACGGCTTCACACCCTCGCGCTGGAGGCATTCCTCGAGAGCAATGACGATCACGCCTTGGCTTGCGAGCTCACGCACCTCGCGTCCGCCCTCCTGCAGCAGGGCCGCAACACGGAGGCTCTGGAGAATCTAGAGCTCGCCGCCGCCCTCTATCACCGGGCCGGCGAACCCGAGAGCGCAGCTGACACGCTCGATCTCGCCGCACGCGTACGGAGGCAGGCCGGCGTCGGCCTACGCCCCACCGGGAGCCAGGCGTGATCACCCCCGTATGAGGCACACTGGACGTTTGGCCGCAGCCGTGGCCGTACCCCGCAGAAAGGGCCGAAGCGCGTGACCGGACCCCTCATCGTCCAGAGCGACAAGACGCTGCTCCTCGAGGTCGACCACGACCAGGCGGACGCCTGCCGTCGTGCCATCGCGCCGTTCGCGGAGCTGGAGCGCGCGCCCGAGCACATCCACACGTACCGGGTCACCCCGCTCGGGCTGTGGAACGCCCGCGCCGCGGGGCACGACGCCGAGCAGGTCGTCGACGCCCTGGTCGAGTACTCCCGCTACCCCGTGCCGCACGCGCTCCTGGTCGACATCGCCGAGACGATGGCGCGGTACGGGCGGCTCACCCTGTCCAAGCACCCCGTGCACGGGCTCGTGCTCACCACCACCGACCGGCCCGTGCTGGAGGAGATCCTCCGGTCGAAGAAGGTCCAGCCGCTGGTCGGGGCCCGGATCGACCCGGACACCGTGGCCGTGCACCCCTCCGAGCGCGGGCAGGTCAAGCAGACCCTGCTCAAGCTGGGGTGGCCCGCGGAGGACCTTGCCGGTTACGTCGACGGCGAGGCCCATCCGATCGAGCTGGCCGAGAACGGCTGGGCGCTGCGGCCGTACCAGAAGCAGGCCGTCGAAGGGTTCTGGCACGGTGGGTCGGGGGTCGTGGTGCTGCCGTGCGGGGCGGGCAAGACCCTCGTGGGCGCCGGTGCCATGGCCGAGGCCAAGGCCACCACGCTCATCCTCGTCACCAACACCGTCTCCGCCCGGCAGTGGAAGCACGAGCTGGTGAAGCGGACCTCGCTGACCGAGGACGAGATCGGCGAGTACAGCGGGACCCGCAAGGAGATCCGGCCGGTCACCATCGCCACCTACCAGGTGCTGACCACCCGGCGGAAGGGCGTCTACCCGCACCTCGAACTCTTCGACTCCCGTGACTGGGGGCTGGTCATCTACGACGAGGTGCATCTGCTGCCCGCGCCCGTCTTCAAGTTCACCGCCGACCTCCAGGCCCGGCGGCGGCTGGGTCTCACCGCGACGCTGGTCCGGGAGGACGGGCGGGAGTCCGACGTCTTCTCGCTCATCGGGCCCAAGCGGTTCGACGCCCCGTGGAAGGAGATCGAGGCGCAGGGCTACATCGCGCCCGCCGACTGCGTCGAGGTCCGCGTCAACCTCACCGACTCGGAGCGGCTCGCGTACGCGACGGCCGAGGCGGAGGAGAAGTACCGGTTCTGCGCCACCACCGCGACCAAGCGGAAGGTGACCGAGGCGCTGGTACGCAAGCACCAGGGCGAGCAGACCCTCGTCATCGGGCAGTACATCGACCAGCTCGACGAGCTGGGCGAGCACCTGGACGCGCCCGTCATCAAGGGCGAGACCAGCAACGCCCAGCGCGAGAAGCTCTTCGACGCGTTCCGGAACGGGGAGATCAGCGTCCTCGTGGTCTCCAAGGTCGCCAACTTCTCCATCGACCTGCCGGAGGCCACCGTCGCCATCCAGGTCTCCGGCACCTTCGGGTCACGCCAGGAGGAGGCGCAGCGGCTGGGCCGCGTGCTGCGGCCGAAGGCCGACGGGCACGAGGCCCGGTTCTACTCGGTCGTCGCCCGCGACACCATCGACCAGGACTTCGCGGCGCACCGCCAGCGGTTCCTGGCCGAGCAGGGGTACGCGTACCGCATCGTCGACGCGGACGAACTGCTCGCGGAGAGCTAGGGAGCACGGGGAGCACGCGGAGAGCCGTCCTGAGGGCGCGGGATACAGTCGTTCGCATGTCCCCGCGCCCTCCCGACGTCGACGCCGGCGTCACCGGCTTCGGGACCTGGCCGCGTGAGCCCGGCACCGAGACGCGCCGGGCCTCGGCCGTTCCGGCGGGGGCCTCGGCTCCGTTCGTGATCATCTCCGAGTCCCATGTCTCCGGCGTCCCCACCGAGTGGGAGCCGCACGCCCACCCCCTGCACGAGCTGGTCTGGGTGCGCGGCGGGACCCTGATGTCCCGGGTCGCGGACCGGGTCTTCACCGTCTCCGAGGGGCAGGGGCTGTGGATGCCCGCCGGGGTGGTGCACGGGGGCCGGCTGACGGCGGGCGTCGCCTTCCACGACGCCTTCTTCGCGCCCGAGCGCACGCCGGTCGCGTTCGACGGGCCGACGGCCATCGACATGACCCCGCTGCTGGAGTCGTTGCTGACCCATCTCGCGCGTACGGATCTCGACGCGGCGGCCCGGGCGCGGGCGGAGTCCGTCGTCTTCGACGTCCTGCTGCCCTCGGAGCGCCAGCTCGCGCTCCAGCTGCCCGGTGACGCCCGGATCGACGTGATCGCCGAGGCCCTGCTGGAGGATCCCTCCGACGCCCGGTCGCTGGAGGAGTGGGCGCGGGTGCTCGGCACCAGCGACCGTACGATCGCCCGCGCGTTCCGCCGCTCCACCGGGCTGTCCTTCGCCCAGTGGCGGCAGGCGCTGCGCGTCCACCGGGCGTTGACGCTGCTCGCCGAGGGCTTCGACGTGCAGACCGTCGCCCTGTTGCTGGGCTATGCGCAGACCAGCACCTTCATCGCCGCGTTCCGGCGGGTCATGGGGACGACGCCGGGCACGTTCTCCCGTACGAGTGCGGAGCCCCCGGCCGTCGACGCCGCGCCCTTGGGCGTTCCCGGTGTCCGGAACGCCGTATCGGCTGTCTCCAACTCCTGATTGCCGACATCCCGGGCGGAATATAACCTTCCAGGGACTTAGGCAACCCTTAGTTGTTGCCCGCCGCAGGTGGTCGACGACAGGTCCCAGGACCGGTCGGTGACGCGCGGCGTCCGGGGCGCCGTGCGCCCCGCCCTCGATGCGACCGGACCGGACCTTTCCATGTTCAGCAGCCCCTCCCCCGCCGCGGCCGAAGCCGCCGACGCCACCTCCCTGAGCGGGCGCCGGCTGGTGCTGCGGTACGGAAAGACCCCGGTCGTGCACGGCGTCTCACTCTCCCTGGAGCCCGGCCGCGCGACCGCCCTGGTGGGCCCGAACGGCAGCGGGAAGTCGACGCTGCTCCGGTCGCTCGCCCGGCTGCACCGGGTCGACGACGGCGAGGTGACGCTCGGCGGCCGGGACGGGCGGCCCGAGCGCGCCGCGTCCCTGCTCAGCGCCCGGGAGTTCGCCCGCGAGGTCACCCTCTTCTCCCAGTCCAGGGCCGCGCCGCAGGGCCTGACCGTGGCCGAGGTCGTGGCGTTCGGCCGCCACCCCTACCGGCGCGGGTTCGCCGGACTGTCCGCCGAGGACCGCGCGGCGGTCGCGTACGCGATGGACGCCACCGGCGTACGGGACATGGCCGAACGGCCCGCCGGGGAGCTCTCCGGCGGCGAGATGCAGCGCGTCTGGCTCGCCGCCTGCCTGGCCCAGAACACCGGTGTCGTGCTGCTGGACGAGCCCACGAACCACCTCGATCTGCGCTACCAGATCGAGACGCTCGACCTGGTGCGCGACCTCGTCGAGGACCACGGGATCGCGGTGGGGGTCGTCCTGCACGACCTCGACCACGCCGCGCGCGTCGCGGACACGCTGGTCCTCCTGCGCGCGGGCCGGGTGCACGCGGCGGGCCCGCCCGCCGAGGTCCTCACCGCGGACCACATCCGCGAGGTCTACGACATCCGCGTCGAGGCGGGCGTCGACCCGCGCACCGGCCGGGTCCGCATCGACCCCGTCGGGCGGCACCCCGCCCCGGCCGCACCCCCGCCGACGACCACAGCACCGTGAACACCCGTTTGAACAGCAGCGTGAACAACAGCTTGAGCTACAGCTCGAACAGCAGTGACCGAGAGGACCTTTCATGACCCGCGTCCGCCGTCTGACGGCTTCCGCCGCCACCGGGCTCGCCCTCGCCCTCGCCGCCACGGCCTGCGGCACCACCGACGTCTCCACCGCGACCGACGCCAAGGCGTCCTCGGCCGCACCGGCGTCGAAGGACTGCGCCGACGACACCACGGCGACATCGACGAAGCCGGTGACCCTCACCGACAGCCTCGGCCGGAAGGTGAAGCTCGACAAGCCCGCGAAGCGCATCGCGGTCCTGGAGTGGCAGCAGGTCGAGGACGCCCTCACGCTCTGCGTCACGCCCGCCGCGGTCTCCGACGCCAAGGGCTACCGGACCTGGGTCAGCGCGGAGAAGCTGCCCGAGGGCGTGACGGACATCGGGACCCGTGAGGAGCCCGACCTCGACACCCTCGCCGCCGCCGACCCCGACCTCGTCGTCGTGGAGGCGTTCGACGCCAAGGACAAGACCCTGGCCGCACTGGAGAAGCGGGGCATACCCGTCATCGCCACCAAGGGCGCCGACCCCAAGGACCCGATCGGCAACGTACGGGACGTCTTCAGCCTGATCGGCGAGGCGACCGGCCGCACCGAGCGGGCCGCGCAGGTGATCGGGCAGTTCGACGACCACCTCGCCGAGGCCAAGAAGAAGGTGGCCGACGCCGAGCTCCCCACGCAGGACTTCCTGTTCTTCGACGGCTGGCTCCAGGGCGGCAACCTCACCGTCCGCCCGTACGGCGAAGGCGCCCTGTTCACCGCGATCGGCGAGGAACTGGGCATGAAGTCCGCCTGGACCGACGACATCAACAAGGCGTACGGCGACGGCGGCGTCGACCCCGCCTACGGTCTCGCCCAGACCGACGTCGAAGGGCTGACCGGGGTGGGCAAGGCCAACCTCTTCTACGCCAACGACGAAGGCGCGGGCGGCTATGTCGAGGCCCTGCAGAAGAACCCGGTCTGGAAGTCGCTCCCGGCCGTGAAGGAAGGCCGCGCGCACAGCTTCCCCGCCCGGGTCTGGGGCGCCGGCGGGCCGCGCTCGTGCGAGCAGGCGATCGACGCGTACGTCGACGCCATCACCAAGAAGTGAGCGCACCGCCGACCGGTGTGCACGAGCGGGGAAAGACGTCCCTCCCGGGGCCGGCGGCCGACGCGCCACCGGCCCCGGCCCCGGCCCCCGGGGCCGCTCCCGCTCCCGGCCCCGGCGGCGCGTTCGCCGGGGCCGCCGTCCTCGTGCTCCTCGCCGCCGCGATCGTGCTGGTGGGCCTCTGGCACCTGACGCAGGGCACCTCCGGCGCGGGCATGTGGGACATCGTCCGGTACGTGGGCGGGGCCCGGGAGAACGTCGGCGGTGTGCCGGTCGGGGACATCGTCGCCGGATCCCGGCTGCCCCGGCTGCTCGCGGGCGTGGCGGTGGGCTTCGCCCTCGGCGCGGCCGGGGCGCTGCTCCAGTCCGTCACCCGTAACGCGCTCGCCTCCCCCGACACCCTCGCCGTCACCGCCGGGGCCTACTTCACGCTGTCGTGCGTCGCCGCCTTCGGGCTCACCGTGCCGCTGTGGGCCTCGGGCGCCGTCGCCTTCGCGGGCGGGCTGCTCGCGGCGGTCCTCGTGCTGGCCCTCACCGGCCGTACGGCGGGCACCTCCGGCACCCGTCTCGTCCTGGCCGGCTCGGCGACGGCCATGGCGCTGGACGCGGCGACCGCGATGCTGCTCATCCTGTTCGACCGCAACACCACCGGCCTCTTCGCCTGGGGCAGCGGCTCGCTCGCCCAGCTCAACATCGACGCCTCCACCCGGGCGCTCCCGCTCGTCGCCGTCGTCCTGTGCGTCGCCCTCGCGCTCTCCCGGAAGCTGGACGTGCTGCGCCTCGGCGAGGACACCGCGTCCTCCCTCGGCGTACCGATCCGGACGACCCGGGTGACCGCCGTCCTCTGTGCCGTCCTCCTGACCAGCACGGCCGTGACCCTCGCCGGTCCCATCGCCTTCGTCGGGCTCGGCGCCCCGGTGCTGGCCCGGCTGATCGCCGTACGCGTCCGGGGACTGCACCGGCACGCCCTGCTCGTCCCCGGGGCCGGGCTGCTCGGCGCCCTCCTCGTGCTGCTCGCGGACGCGTCGCTGCGCGCGCTGCTCGGCGCGGAGGGGGCCGCCTCCGTACCCACGGGTGTGCCGACCGCACTGCTCGGGGCCGCCGTGATCGTGGCCCTCGCGCTCCGCCTCCGGGACGCGGGGCCGGTCCGGCAGCCTCCGCAGGCGCGGGCCGCGAGCCGGTCGCGCCGGTCGTTCCTCCTCGTCGTGAGCGTCGCGGTGGCGCTCCTGGCCGGGGCCGTGCTCGTCGGGATCCTCGCCGGAAGCCTCTGGCTGCGCACCGGTGACCTGGTGCTCTGGGTCCAGGGCACCGCACCGGAGCTGGTCGGGCGCGCGCTCGACGACCGGATGCCCCGGGTGGCCGCGGCGGTGCTCGCGGGCGCGGCCCTCGGGCTGGCCGGCTGCGCCGTGCAGAGCGCGGTACGCAATCCGCTGGCGGAACCCGGTGTGCTCGGCATCACCTCGGGCGCCGGGCTGGGCGCGGTGGTCGTGGTGACGTCGGGCCTGCCGGGCGGACAGCCGGTGCTGATCGCCGCCGCCGTCGCGACCGGTCTGGCCACCTTCGCGCTGATCGCCCTGCTGGCCTGGCGCGGCGGCTTCCTGCCCGACCGGTTCGTGCTGATCGGCATCGGCTGCGGTTACGGGCTCAGCGCCGTCTCCACCTTCCTGCTGCTGCGCGCCGACCCGTGGAACACCCCGCAGATCTTCACCTGGCTGTCGGGGACGACCTACGGGCGCGCGTTCTCCGACGTCGTCCCGGTCGCGGTGGGGCTGCTGCTCGCCCTGCCGCTGCTCCTCGCGCTGCACCGTCAGCTCGATCTGCTCGCCGTCGACGAGGACACCCCGCGCATTCTCGGCGTCAGCCCGGCCCGCACCCGTTTCGCCGCGCTCACGATCGCCGCGGTGCTCGCGGCGCTCGGCGTGATCGCGATCGGCGTCGTCGGCTTCGTCGGGCTGGTCGCCCCGCACCTCGCCCGGTCCCTGGTCGGCGCCCGGCACGGCCGCGCGATACCGGTCTCGATGCTGCTGGGCGGGGTGCTGGTCTGCGTGGCCGACACCCTGGGCCGCACCGTCGTCGCCCCGGCCCAGGTGCCCGCCGGGCTGATGGTCGCCCTGGTCGGCGCCCCCTACTTCGTCTGGCTGCTGCGGAGGTCCCGCGCATGACATCGACGTACGCCGTGCTCCCGTACGACGCCACCGCGTGGCCACCGGCGCTGCGGCGGATCGCCCGCCCCGGCGTCCTGGAGCGCTGGGGTGCGGTGGACCGTTCCCCGCACGCTCCGCGCCTGGTGGTCGTCCCCGACGGCGGCGACGGTGACGGTGACGGCTGGTCGGCCGCCGCGCTGGTGACCGCGCGGCCCGGCACCGCCTACGTGAAGATCGTCGATGCCGTGGGGGACGTACCCGCGGCGGTGGACGCGGTCCTCTCGTACGCGGAGGAGCAGCGGCTCGCCCTGGTCAAGTGGGAGGGCTGGACGGTGAGCGCCGGGGACGCGGCGGCCGCCGGGTTCGCTCCGCTGCGGCTGCCGCTCACGCACGGCCGGGAGGAGGAGGCGGGCGAGCCGGCCGGGCCCGGGTCCGGGTATGTGCGGTGGACGGCCGGGGAAGGCATCGCGGAGCCGCCGCCGTACTACCGGCAGAGCACCCACTTCACCTGCGGGGCCGTCACCGCCCTGCTCGCCCGGGCGCAGGCGGGCGCGGTGCCCCGGCAGGCCCTCGACCGCGAGGCGGAGCTGACGCTCTGGCGGGACGCGACCAACTTCCCCGCGTGCGAGCCCGTGGGGCTCGGGGTCGCGGTCCGCCGCCGGTGGCCGACGGCCTCGGTCGGGGTCTTCCTCGACACGGACGAGCCCGTGCTGCTGGACCATCTGTCCGGGAGCGAGCGGGAGTGGCGGGCGGTGCTCCAGCGGGCGTCACGGTCGGACGCGCGGCGGTCCGGGGTGCCGGTCGACGGCCGGCGGCTGTCCCTGACCGGGCTGCGGGAGGCGATCGGCCGGCGGCGGCAGCACGTCCTGCTGCTCGTCTCGCTGGCCACGATGCAGGGGTTCGACGTACCGCACTGGGTGCTGTGCCACGGGGTGGTCCCGGGTGCGGTGGTGGTGGAGGATCCGTGGTTCAACGCGGCGGCGGGAGAGACCTGGGTCGACGCCCATCTGCTGCCCGTTCCCGACGCGTCGCTCGACGCGATGTCGCTGCTCGGGGAGGAGCGGGTGCGGGGCGCCGTGCTCATCGGGCGCGGCTGAGGTCCGGCGGTGGTGTCAGGGGATACGGGGAGGGGTTGACGAGGAAGACGAGGAAGGGGATACGGGGAGGGGGCCCGGCGGTTCGCGGGACGGTCAGCGGCCGCGGCCGACGACGCCCGCCTCCTCCGCGTACTCCCCCAGGACGACGACGCCGAACGCCGTGGTCACGAACACCTTCACGGCGCGCAGCGCGTCGCCGACGCGGTGGGGTCGGTGGTCACCGGTCGCCGCGGTCGCGCCGTGCGCGGGGCCGGTCGTGCGGGGGTTCAGGGTGGCTGTGCTCATGTATCCATGGTGCTCCCGTCACCCGTTCGGGCGCGTCGGCCCGCAGACGGAACCCGGTGAGCGGGCGCGTAGGTCTGCGGTGCCACACCGGGGCCCGGCGTCCCCTACGGGTACCCCTTGGACCGCCACCTCCGGCGGAGCCCGTATTCCGTTTCGACCGCGCCCCGCCCTGTGGCTACAATCGCCGGTCTGCCCGCCTCCCGAACCGTGGTACCGGCCTTTCGCTGCCGGCAGCCGGGGGAGCGCCGCCGGCCGGACGGAAACCGGCCGACAACCACGCGAACCAACCTTCCGAGCGGACCGCCCTGCTCCGGCCCCAGCCGGTACCGGCGCGCGGTCCGCCGTCCTGCGTTGAAGAGCCGGAGGCATCACCGTGCCCGCGCACGTAGCAGAAAGCGATTCCACCCTCGATCCCCTGGCGCACGAACGCGCCCATCTCGCCGCGTCCCGCGCCGCACTGCGCGGGATGCGCGAGGACGTCCAGGCCCTCGACATCCGCGATGTCACCGCGAACTGGGTCAACGCCGCCGTGCTCCAGTCCCAGATCGACGACCGCATCAAGGCGCTCGCCGATCTCTCGCACACCCCGCTGTTCTTCGGCCGCCTCGACTATCTGCACGCCGTCGGCGGCGAGCTGGCCGAGGGGGCGGACGGCGAGCGGTTCTACATCGGCCGCCGCCATGTCCACGACGCCGCCGGCGACCCGATGGTCATCGACTGGCGTGCGCCGGTCTCCCAGCCGTACTACCAGGCGTCCCGGAAGAACCCCCAGGACGTCGGGCTCCGCCGCCGCTTCGGCTACACGGCCGGCGAGCTGACCGCGTACGAGGACGAGCACCTCACCGATCCCGCCGAGGACGGCCCCGGGGCCGAGCACACCAGCCGGCTCCTCCAGGCGGAGATCGAGCGGCCGCGCGTCGGCCCGATGCGCGACATCGTCGCCACCATCCAGCCCGAGCAGGACGAGATCGTCCGCAGCGGGCTCGGCGGCACGGTCTGCGTGCAGGGCGGACCCGGCACCGGGAAGACCGCCGTCGGCCTGCACCGGGTCGCGTTCCTGCTCTACGCGCACCGCGAGCGGCTCGCCCGCACCGGCACCCTCGTCATCGGGCCGAACCGGTCCTTCCTGCACTACATCGAGCAGGTCCTGCCCGCGCTCGGCGAGCTGGAGGTGAAGCAGGCCACCGTCGACGACCTGGTGCGCACCGGCGTCGAGGTCCGGGGCGAGGACGAGGCGGCCACCGCCGTCGTCAAGGGCGACGCCCGGATGGCCGAGGTGCTGCGGCGGGCCATCCGCTCCCATGTGACCGCCCCCGCCGAGCCCGTCGTCGTGGTGCGCGGCTCCCGGCGCTGGCGGGTGCCGGTGTACGAGATCCAGGAGATGGTCGACGAGCTGCTGGCCCGCGACATGCGGTACGGGGCGGCGCACGAGGCGCTGCCGCAGCGGATCGCGCACGCCGTCCTCGTACGGATGGAGGAGGCCGGGGAGGCGCCCGACGACCGGGTGCAGAACGCCGTGGCCCGCACCCCCGCAGTGAAGGCGGCCGTCAAGGCGGTCTGGCCCGCCGTGGACCCGGCGAAGCTGGTGCTGCGGCTGCTCTCCGACGCGGAGTTCCTGGCCGCGCACGCGGAAGGGCTGCTGAGCGAGGACGAGCAGAAGCGGCTGCTGTGGGCGAAGCCCGCCCGCAGTGTGAAGTCCGCGAAGTGGTCGGCGGCGGACGCCGTGCTGATCGACGAGGCGAGCGATCTGATCGCCCGGACGCACTCGCTCGGCCATGTCGTGCTCGACGAGGCGCAGGACCTGTCCCCCATGCAGTACCGGGCGGTGGGGCGGCGCTGCTCGACCGGTTCGGCCACCGTCCTCGGCGACCTCGCGCAGGGGACGACGCCGTGGTCCACGGAGAGCTGGGGCGAGGCGCTGTTCCACCTGGGCAAGGCGGACGCGGTGGTGGAGGAGCTGACGGCCGGTTTCCGTGTGCCGCGCGAGGTCATCGCGTACGCCTCCCGGCTGCTGCCCGCGATCTCGCCGGGGCTCGCGGCGGTGGAGTCGGTGCGTGAGTCGCCGGGCTCCCTGGCCGTACGGGAGGTGGCGTCGGCCGAGGAGCTGGACGCGGCCGTCGTCGCCGCCTGCGAGGAGTCGCTCGGCCACGAGGGGTCGATCGGGCTGATCGCCGCCGACGCCCGGATCCCGGAGCTGGGCGCGGCTCTGGAGGCGGCGGGCCACGCGTATCTCTCCCCCGGTGAGGAGACCACCGCCGCGTCCCGGCTGACGCTGGTGCCCGCGTCGCTGGCCAAGGGCCTGGAGTACGACTACGTGGTGCTCGACGAACCGGCGGCCGTGGTCGACGGCGAACCGGACGAGCGGACCGGGCTGCGGCGGCTGTACGTGGCGCTGACCCGAGCGGTGTCGGGGCTGACCGTGCTGCACGCGGCCCCGTTGCCGGAGGTGCTGGTTCAGGCGTAGGGCCCCGGGTGCGGGACTGCCGGTCCCGCACCCGATCGGGCCCTCAGGCGTCCAGCGCCTCGCGCCACTCCCGTACCGCTGCCGCGTCCACCGGCGCCGACCAGCCCCGGGGCCGGGCCGCGCCGCCGATGTGGAAGGCGTCGATCCCGGCGGCCAGCAGCTGCGGCAGGTGGTGCAGGTGGAGCCCGCCGCCGACCAGGACCTGCGCCTCGTATCCGGGCTCGCCGGTACGGGCCGCCTCGGCCAGGAGCGTGGGGATGCCCGCGTCCACCCCGGCCGCCGAACCCGCCGTGAGGAACGTGTCGAGCCCGGGCAGGTCCGCGAGCTGCTTGCGCAGGGCGTCGCGGTCGGCGGCCCGGTCGATCGCCCGGTGGAACGTCCACCGGCAGCCGTCCAGCTCGGCGACGAGCCGTTCGACGGCGACGAGGTCGGGGTGGCCCTCCTCGTCGAGGAAGCCGAGCACGAACTCGTCGGCCCCCGCCTCCCGCATCTCACGGGCCTTGCCGATCAGTACATCGATGTCACCGGCGGCGAAGCCGTCCGCCACCCTGAGCATCACGCGCAGCGGGATGTCCACGGCGGACCTGATCGCCGTGAAGGTCTCCCGTGACGGTGTCAGACCGTCGGCGGCCATGTCGGTGACCAGTTCGAGGCGGTCTGCACCACCGGCCTGGGCAGCGACCGCGTCCTCCGCGTCGAGAGCGATCACCTCCAGGACTGCACGGTTGCTCATGGGTCCCCATTCCTCCGATACACAGCTCGATACACAGCTATAGGTCTAGTCCAATGGCCAGCCTACGGGTCGGTAGACGGACAGCCCAGCCCTCTATCTCAACGCACGCCCGCGGCGGCGCGCGAGCCGACCCCGCAGACGAGTGACCCGCACCGCCGGAAACCCTTCGGCGACCCGTCGGCACCCCCTCCGCAATCCCTCCCGTCAGACCTTGCACTTCATAGGGGCGGGGGGTATACATGAGGAGAGAAGGATATACCCCCTAGGGGTATCCAGACGGCTTCAGGGAGGACCCCGTGTCCGCGCACTCCGCCACCACCGCCGGTACCACCGCCGGCTCCGAGGCCGGCACCACCGCGGTCGAGCTCGCGATCGGCGGGATGACCTGCGCCTCGTGTGCGGCCCGTATCGAGAAGAAGCTCAACCGGATGGACGGCGTCGAGGCCACCGTGAACTACGCCACCGAGAAGGCGAAGGTCACCTACCCGGGCGCCGATGTGTCCGTCGACGACCTGATCGCGACCGTCGAGGCCACCGGCTACACCGCCCGGCCACCCGCGCAACCCGCACCGCCCGCCTCCTCCGGGAGCAACGGTACGGAGACGGCGGGCGCGGCCGGCACGGCGGGTCCGGCGGCGGAGAGCGCGGAGGACGACGGCCTCACCACCCTGCGCCAGCGCCTGGTCACCGCCGTCCTCCTGTCCGTCCCGGTGATCGCGATGGCGATGGTCCCGGCGCTCCAGTTCGACTACTGGCAGTGGCTCTCGCTGACCCTGGCCGCGCCGGTCGTCACCTACGCCGCCTGGCCGTTCCACCGTGCCGCCTGGACCAACGCGAAGCACGGCGCGGCGACGATGGACACGCTGATCTCCGTCGGCACGTCGGCCGCGTTCCTGTGGTCGTTGTGGGCGCTGTTCTTCGGGACCGCGGGCATGGTCGGGATGACGCACCCCTTCGAGCTGACCATCGCCCGCAGCGACGGCGCCGGGAACATCTATCTGGAGGCCGCGGCCGGGGTGACGGCGTTCATCCTCGCCGGGCGCTACTTCGAGGCACGTTCGAAGCGGAAGGCCGGGGCGGCGCTGAAGGCGCTGATGGAGCTGGGCGCGAAGGAGGTCACGGTCCTGCGCGACGGCGTCGAGACGACGATCCCGACCGCCGCGTTGCAGGTCGGGGACCGTTTCCTGGTCCGTCCCGGGGAGAAGATCGCGACGGACGGAACCGTCGTCGAGGGCTCCTCCGCCGTGGACGCCTCGATGCTCACCGGCGAGTCCGTACCCGTCGAGGTCACCACCGGCGACACCGTCACCGGAGCCACCCTCAACGCCGGCGGACGCCTCGTCGTCGAAGCCACCCGCGTCGGCACCGACACCCAACTCGCCCGCATGGCACGCCTCGTCGAAGACGCCCAGAACGGCAAAGCCTCCGCACAACGCCTCGCCGACCGCATCTCCGCCGTCTTCGTCCCCATCGTCATCGCCCTCGCCCTCGCCACCCTCGGCTTCTGGCTCGGCAACGACGCCGGACTCACCGCCGCCTTCACCGCGGCCGTCGCCGTCCTCATCATCGCCTGCCCCTGCGCCCTCGGCCTCGCCACCCCCACCGCCCTCATGGTCGGCACCGGCCGCGGCGCCCAACTCGGCATCCTCATCAAGGGCCCCGAAGTCCTGGAAACCACCCGCCGCGCCGACACCATCGTCCTCGACAAGACCGGCACCGTCACCACCGGCCGCATGACCCTCCGGACCACCCACACCACGGACACCACCACCGAGGCCGAAGTGCTGCGGCTGGCAGGCGCGTTGGAGAACGCCTCCGAACACCCCATCGCCCAGGCCGTCGCCACCGCCGCGACCGACGCCACCGGCCCGCTGCCCACCCCCGAGGACTTCCAGAACGTCCCCGGACTCGGCGTCCAGGGCGTCGTCGAGGGCCACGCCGTCCTCGTCGGGCGCGAACAGCTGCTGGCCGAGTGGGAGATCCGTCTTCCCGCTCCCCTCGCCGAGGCGAAGAAGGCCGCCGAGGCCGCCGGGCGCACGGCGATCACCGTCGCCTGGGACGGTGAGGCGCGCGCGGTGCTGGAGGTCGCCGACGCGGTGAAGGACACCAGCGCCGAGGCCGTCCGCCGGCTCCGTGACCTCGGCCTGACCCCGATCCTCCTCACCGGTGACAACCGGGCCGTGGCGGAGTCGGTGGCCGCCGAGGTCGGCATCGACGAGGTGTACGCGGAGGTCATGCCGCAGGACAAGGTCGATGTGGTCAAGCGCCTTCAGGCGGAGGGCCGTTCGGTCGCGATGGTCGGGGACGGGGTCAACGACGCCGCCGCCCTCGCCCAGGCCGACCTGGGCCTCGCGATGGGCACGGGCACCGACGCCGCCATCGAGGCGGGCGACCTCACCCTGGTCCGCGGCGACCTCAACGCCGCCGCCGACGCGATCCGCCTCTCCCGCCGCACCCTCTCCACCATCCGCACCAACCTCTTCTGGGCCTTCGCCTACAACGTCGCCGCCCTTCCGCTGGCCGCCGCCGGACTCCTCAACCCGATGATCGCCGGAGCCGCGATGGCGTTCTCGTCCGTCTTCGTGGTCGGCAACTCCCTACGGCTGCGCACCTTCAAGGGCGTGTGAGGCCCGGGACACGACGTCCGGGCGCGGCGGGACCCCTCGGTCCCGCCGCGCTCAGGCACGTACGAAACGCAGCCGGGTTCCCGGCACCGCCTGCGCCGCCGCGGCGAGGGCCTGTTCGGGGACGACGCCGACGACCGGGTAACCGCCGGTCGTCGGATGGTCGTTGAGGAAGACGACGGGCCGGCCGTCCGGCGGCACCTGGATCGCGCCCAGCACCATGCCCTCGCTGGGCAGTTCGCCCGTACGGGACCGCTCCAGCGCCGGGCCCTCCGTCCGCAGCCCGATGCGGTTGCTGTCCGGCGAGACCCGGTAGGCGGCGGTGAGGAGCGTACGGAGCGCGGCCCCGGTGAACCAGTCGTGCCGGGGCCCGGGGTGGACCGGGAGCACCAGCTCGGCGGGGGCGCCCGGCCAGGGAACGGGCCCGGTGGGCGGCGGCGGAGCACCCGACGCCGGTTCGCCCAGCGGGAGTTCGTCGCCCTCGCCCAGCGGGGCGGGCCCGAGCCCCGAGAGGAGGTCCGCCGAACGGCTGCCCAGCACCGCTTCCGGCACCAGCCCGCCCGCGAACGCCAGGTAGCTCCGGAGTCCGGTCCCGGCGGGGCCCGCGTCCAGCACCGCGCCCGCGGGCACCCGTACCGGTGCGCCCCACGCCACCGGCCGCCCGTCGACCGTCACCCGGCAGCCCGCCCCGCCGACGACGGCCACGACCGGCCGGTCCGGGCGGACCGCGCACCCGGTGAGCGTGGTCTCCAGGACGGCGGCGTCGGGCGGGTTGCCCAGCAGCCGGTTGGCCAGCCGGGCGGCGGGCGCGTCCAGGAACCCGGCCCGCCCGACCCCGAGGTGCGCCCAGCCGGGCCGGCCCGCGTCCTGAACGGTGGTCAACGCCCCGGCCCGGACGACGTACAGACGGGAGCCGACGGGCGGGCGGCCGGTGGCGCGGGACGCGCCGGAACCGCCGGACGGCGTCATGAGCCCGCCGCCGGAGGACGCGGCACCGCGCCGGGCCGCCCCGGCGACCGAGGACTCAGCACCGCAGCGCCCTCGCCCGCCACCCGAGGACTCGGCACCGCACCACCCTCGCCCGCCACCCGAGGTCCCGGCACCGCACCACCCTCGCCCGCCGCCCGAGGCCCTGGCACCGCACCACCGGCGCCCTCCCCCACCGCCACGAACCGCACCGGTGTACCCGGCTCCAGCAGCGCCGCCGGTTCCCGGCCCGGGTTCCACAGTTCGCCCGGGTCCGGCATCCGCCCGATGATCCGCCAGCCGCCGGGCGAGGGGCGCGGGTACACCCCGGTGTAGGGCCCGGCGAGGGCCACCGCCCCGGCCGGAACCCGGGTGCGCGGGGTCGTGCGCCGGGGCACGTGCAACGGCTTGGGCAGCCCGGTGAGATAGCCGAACCCGGGGGCGAACCCGCAGAACGCCACCCGGAACGCGGTACGGGAGTGCACGGCGGCCACCTCGGCGGCCGGGACGCCCCAGAGCGCGGCGACCTCGTCCAGGTCGGGGCCGTCGTAGACGACGGGGATCTCCACCGCGTCGCGGCCCGCGCGGCGCGGCGGCGGTATCCGCCAGGAGACCAGCTCCCGGGCGAACCGGTCCCGCGCCCCGGGCGTACGCTCCTCGATCCCGTCGAGCAGGACGGTCCGGGCGGCCGGGACGATCTCGCGTACGGCGGGGAGTTCACCGCGCTCGCGGCGGCGGAGCAGTTCGGCGTGGAAGGCCTCGGCCCGCTCGCCGTCGGCCAGCTCGACGAGCAGCGCGTGCGGCCCGGCGGGCAGGACGCGTACGTCCCCCGGAAACATGGCCGCCCGATCCGTACCGCCCGGGCCGGTCACACGAACGCCCGTACCGCGACGCCCGCTTCCTCCAGCGCGGCCCGTATCCGGCGTGCGAGGGCCGCCGCGCCCGGGGTGTCGCCGTGGACGCAGAGCGAGCGCGCCGCGACGGGGATCCGGCTGCCGTCCGCCCCGGTCACGGCCCGCTCGACGGCCATGCCGACGCTCCGGCGTACGACGTCGTCCGCGTCGTGCAGCACCGCACCCGGTTCACCGCGCGGTACGAGGGTGCCCTGCGGGGTGTACGCGCGGTCGGCGAAGGCCTCCTCCACGGCGGGCAGTCCGGCATCGGCCGCGTGGGCGAGCAGCCGGGATCCGGGCAGCCCGAGCACCGCCAGATCACCGCCCGCGAGCCGTACGCCCGCGACGACCGCGGCGGCCTGCTCGTCGTCCCAGACGGCCCGGTTGTAGAGCGCGCCGTGCGGCTTGACGTAGGAGACGACGGACCCGGCGGACTCCGCGAAGACCCGCAACGCGCCTATCTGGTAGGCGATCTCGGCGGTCAGCTCGGCGGCCGGCACATCCATCGACCGGCGCCCGAACCCGGCCAGGTCCCGGTAGGAGACCTGCGCCCCGATCCGTACCCCGCCGGCCGCCGCCGCGTCGCAGACCCGCCGCATCACGGAGGCGTCGCCCGCGTGGAAGCCGCAGGCCACGTTGGCGCTCGTGACACAGGCGAGGAGCGCGTCGTCGTCGGTCAGGGTCCAGTTGCCGAAGCCCTCGCCGAGGTCCGCGTTGAGATCCATCATCACGGGCGCACGGTAATGACCGTTCGGCCGGAGCGACAAGGGGCGGTCCGGAGGACGGACCGGGGACGGGCGCGGGGACGGGCGCAGGGCCGGTACGGGGGCGTCCCGCCCGCCCTGGAGGGCGTCTAGAGTCGCCCCCATGACGGACAGCCCCCGCCCGCCCCACGCAGCCGCCTCCCCGGACGACGCCGGCCTCCGGCGGCGCTGGCACGACACGCTGCTGGCGGCGCGCGCCGGGGCGGACGGGCCCGATCCGCTCCCGTACGCCGAGAACCTCCTCGCCCGCTGGGCCGAACCGCAGCGCCGCTATCACACGACCGCCCACCTGACCGCCGTCCTGGACGGCATCGACGCCCTGGCCGGGCACGCCGACGATGTGCACGCGGTACGCCTCGCCGCCTGGTTCCACGACGCGGTGTACCGGCCCGACCGCAGCGAGAACGAGGAGCGCAGCGCCGCCCTCGCCGAGCGCGCGCTGCCCGAGGCGGGGGTGCCGGACGCGGCGGTGGCGGAGGTCGCCCGGCTGGTCCGCCTCACCGTCACGCACGACCCGGCGGACGGCGACCGCAACGGCGAGGTGCTGTGCGACGCGGACCTCGCGGTCCTGGCGGGCGGCCCGCAGGCGTACGGGGCCTACGCGGCCCGGGTCCGCGAGGAGTACGGTTTCGTGCCCGACGAGGCGTTCCGGGCGGGCCGGGCGGCGGTGCTGCGGCAACTCCTGGACCTGCCCCGGCTGTTCCGTACGCCGTACGGTGCGGCGGAGTGGGAGGCGCGGGCGCGGCACAATCTGACGACGGAGCTGGAGCTGCTGGACCCGTCCGGTCCGCGGTGACCGGCGGCGGCCGGTCCGGTTCCGAAGAGCAAATGTTCCGGTTCCTTCACGGAGTTGTTCCGGTCATGACCTGCCCCGGCCTGTGCCGCGGCACGCCCGCTAACGTCTGGCATCGCAGTTGCACACACTCTGACGACTCCACCGGGGGTACGGCGACATGTTCAAGGGAACCGCGGGACACGGCACGACGGCCGGCAGACCTTCACGACGGCGAATACTGCGACTGGCCGGCGTCGGGGTCACCGTGGCGGCGCTCGGGGCCGGTCTGACCGGCTGCGAGGACGAGCTCGCCACCGGCGGCGAGGGCAGCACGCCGCCGCCGCGCACCGATTCCCCCGAGGAGGGCACGGCGCCGAAGGACGGGGAGGCCCCCGCACCGCTGTGGACGAGGACGACCTCGGCGCAGACCTACGGCGACAACGACGAACTGGTGACCGTGGACGGCGTGGTGATCGCGAGCGGCGATCCGCTCGCCGCCTTCGACGCGGCGAGCGGCGAGGAGCGGTGGTCGCTGCCGGGCGGCGCGGTCCCCGGTGCGCCGCTGCTGCTCGGCGACGGCACCCTCTACCTGGCCAGCGGCAAGTACGACGGCAACGTCATCGGCTACGTACCGGGGTCCGGCAAGGAGGCCTGGCGCAGCCACCTGGGCAAGGAGTACCGGCAGCCGAGGCCGGTCGCGGTGGACGCGGACCAGGTGTACGTCATCGCCGAGATCCTCGAACCCGACAACTCGTCCCACACCAATGTGATCGCCGCGCTGAACAGCGGTACCGGCAAGGTCGTCTGGAAGGAACAGCGCGACCTCGGCACCGAGCAGAACGGCATCCACGCCACGGTGCAGGGCCGCTACCTCGTCTACACCGACTTCAAGAAGAACCTCACGGTCCGCGACACCGCCACCGGCCGCCAGGTGTGGACGCAGAAGACGACGAAGACGAGCTACGGGCCCTTCGTCGTCCACCAGGATCTGGTGATCGTCCCGCAGGGGCAGCGGCTCCAGGCGTTCGCCCTGTCCGACGGGTCCGAGAAGTGGTCCGTGGAGACCGAGAAGTTCACCACGTTCCGCGAGCCGAGCCTCGTGGAGGACGTGCTGTACATCGCGGACAGCGGCCGGACGCTGTGGGCCCTCCAGCCGGGCACCGGGAAGAAGGTCTGGCAGTCCACGGCCCTCAAGGACTCGGGCGCGCAGGTGCCGCGGCAGTTCGTGAAGGCAGGCGGCGTTCTCTACGGCGCCACCGACCTCGACAAGCAGGGCGGCGTCCACGCCTTCGACGCGAAGACCGGCGCCCTGCGCTGGACGTTCAACGACAAGTCCGGCGACTTCCACGCGTGGCTGGTGGCCACCGACGGCAAGCACGTCTTCGCCCTGCACGGCAAGAAGCTGCACGCCCTGCCCGCGTGACGGCCCACGCCTTTCCATCCAGTGGCCGAGGCGTGTAACAGGGGCATGAACAAGCGTGCCCGCCACCCGGCGCCGGGGAATGCGGAAGCGTTCCCCGGCGTTGTGACGAGTCATGCCCGACTCCGTCTCCCGCCGCGCACCCATGCCCGTGGCCGTATACATTCTCGGCCTCTCGGTCTTCGCACTCGGCACCAGCGAGTTCATGCTGTCGGGCCTGCTCCCACCGATCGCCGACGACATGAACGTGTCGATTCCGCAGGCCGGACTCCTCATATCCGCGTTCGCGATCGGCATGGTGGTCGGCGCCCCGCTGCTGGCCGTCGCCACGCTGCGGCTGCCGCGCCGCACCACCCTCATCGCGCTGATCTCGGTGTTCGGCCTCGGCCAGATCGCCGGTGCGCTGGCCCCGACGTACGAGGTCCTCTTCGTCTCCCGGGTGGTGAGCGCGCTCGCCTGTGCGGGCTTCTGGGCGGTCGGCGCGGCCGTGGCCATCGCGATGGTCCCGGTGAACCAGCGTGCGCGGGCGATGGCCGTGATGATCGGCGGCCTGTCCGTCGCGAACGTGCTGGGCGTGCCGCTGGGCGCCTTCCTCGGCGAGCACCTCGGCTGGCGTTCGGCGTTCTGGGCGGTCGGCGCGGCCTCGGCGGTGGCCCTGGTCGGCGTCGCCACCCGCATCCCGCACATCCCGCTGCCCGAGAAGAGGCCCGAGCTGAAGCGGGAGCTGGCGATCTACCGGGACCGGCAGGTCTGGCTGGCCATCGTGATCACCGCGCTCGCGGCGGGCGGGGTGTTCTGCGCGTTCAGCTATCTGGCGCCGCTGCTCACGGACGTGGCGGGCCTCGACTCGGGCTGGGTGCCGTGGATCCTCGGCCTGTTCGGCGTGGGCGCGCTGATCGGCACGATGATCGGCGGCCGGGTCGCGGACGCGCACCTCTTCGGGGTGATGCTGAGCGGTATCACGGCGTCCACGGTGTTCCTGGTGGCGCTGGCTCTGTTCGCCTCCAGCCAGGTGGCGGTGGTGGCGCTGGCGTTCCTGCTGGGCCTGTCCGCCTTCTTCACGGCCCCCGCGCTGAACGCCCGGATGTTCAACGTGGCCGGGGCCGCCCCGACCCTGGCCGGAGCCACCACGACGGCGGCGTTCAACCTCGGCAACACGAGCGGCCCGTGGCTCGGCGGCACGGTGATCGACCTGGACTTCGGCTTCGCGTCCACGGCCTGGGCGGGCGCGGCGATGACGGCCCTGGCCCTGGCGGCGGTGGGGGTGGCACTGCGCCTCCAGCGCGGCGACGGCGAGGGCGGCCGGACGCGCTCACGCTCACGGCTGATCGCGAAGAGCGCGGCGAGAGGGGCGGGGCGTCCGGCGCGGGCCGATTCCGTACCCGTCGACGGCCGGGTCACTCCGTAGCTCCGGGCCCGCCGAACCGCTCCCGGCCATCCGCCCGGCCGATTTCCACCGGGCAGCCGAACAGCAGCCGAAAAAGACGCTACCGACCAGTAGTGAGATATCCACCCGCCCTTCATTATTGAGCGCGAGCATGACAACCCGTCGCCGGGTCACGGCGTACGGGCCATTGGCAGGTTCCCCACCCAGGAGTCCCCATGCATGCAGGCGCCACCATCCAGCGCACCGCCGCGGCACTGGCCGCGACGCTCGCCCTCGTCGCGGTCCCCGTCACCACGGCCGGCGCGACGGAGACGCAGGCCCCGGCCCGTACCGCTCCCGCGACCGCCCCCGCCGCTTCCGCCCTCGCGGCGGATGTCGACTACGGCACCTGGCGCAGCGACGTCGCGGCGGTCGTCGCCGAGGCGCGCCCCTGGATCGAGGCCCGGTCGGAGAGCGCCGGGAGCGAGAAGCAGGCGATCGTCCTCGACATCGACAACACCGCGCTGGAGACGCACTTCCACCCGTTCTGGGAGCTGCCCACCCCGGCCGTCGCGGACGTCCGCGAGCTGGCCCGGTACGCCGACGCGCGCGGTGTGGCCGTCTTCTTCGTCACCGCCCGGCCGGGCATCATCCACTCCCTCACGGACTGGAACCTGAAGAAGGCCGGCTACCCGGTCGACGGGCTGTACGTGCGCAGCCTGCCCGACCTCTTCGAGGAGGTCAGCGCCTACAAAACCGAGCAGCGGGCCGCGATCGAGGCGAAGGGCTACAAGATCATCGCCAACATCGGGAACAACACCACCGACATCGTCGGCGGCCACGCCGAACGCGGCTTCAAGCTCCCGGACTACGACGGCAAGCTCTCCTAGCGGACCCTGCCGACGGAACGGCCGGAGCGGCCGGACGGCGGGGGCTGTCGAGCGAGCCGACAGCGAGCCTTCCAGCAGGCCGGGCGGCGGGCCCTTTGAGCAGGCGGGGCGGCGGGCCGCCGGGGTGGGCTACCCCGGCGCCGGCCGCCCCTTCGGCCGCCGGAGGCCCGCCGCCGTGAGCCGCCGGACCAGCTCCTTCGAGCCGACCTCCCGCGCCCCGGCCCGTACGGCGTCCGCGTAGTGCGCCGCCGGCACGTCGTAGTGATCGCGTTCGAAGGCGCGCGGCGGGCAGCCGATCGCGGCGGCGAAGGCGTGCAGTTCCTCGAACGACTCGTCGCTGACCAGGTGCGACCAGAGGCGGCCGTGTCCGGGCCAGGTGGGCGGGTCGATATAGACCGTCACCGCCGCAGCACCTCGCCGAGCGCCCCCACCGGCGCCACCGCGACGGCCGCCTTGGTGCAGACCCAGTGCGGGTCGGGCCCCAGCTCCGGCTCGACGTCCAGGGCGTGCGGCTCCTCCTCCGGCGAGCACGCGGGGCACAGCGGCCACCGCCCGTACCGCTCCAGCAGCGCGTCCTGGACGTCCTGGGCGACCAGCCCGGCGACGAACTCCGCCCCCTCGGGCCACTGCTCCACCCACCACCGCCGGTGGGTCACCGCGTCCTCGACCAGCGAGACGACGTCCGCCTCGGCGACGTCGCCCGCCGCCAGATCGGCCATGACGAGCGCGCGGGCGGTGTGCAGGGACTGCTCCAGGGGGTTCAACTCCATGCCCCCATTGTGCGCGAGGAGCCACCGGAGCCGCCGCCAGAGGTAGGGACCAAAGGGGGGTTGACGGACCACGAGGTTGAAAATATCTTTCAGATGTGACCAGTGACGTGAAGGAAATTTTCAGCGGCGATTCCCCGCCGGCCCCCGCGGCCCTCGCCGCCAAGGTCCGGACCCTCGCCCCCTCCATGACCCGCTCGATGCAGCTGGTCGCCGAAGCGGTGGCGGGCGACCCGGCCGGCTGCGCCGCCCTCACCGTCACCGGTCTCGCCGAGCTCACCGGCACCAGTGAAGCCACCGTCGTGCGCACCGCGCGCCTCCTCGGCTACCCGGGCTACCGGGATCTGCGCCTCGCGCTGGCCGGCCTCGCCGCGCACCAGGAGTCCGGCCGGGCCCCCGCCGTCACCGCCGACATCGCGGTCGACGACCCGATCGCCGACGTGGTCGCCAAGCTGGCCTACGACGAGCAGCAGACCCTCGCCGACACCGCCGCCGGGCTCGACACCGTACAGCTGGGGGCCGCCGTCGCCGCCGCGTCGACCGCCCGCCGCATCGACATCTACGGCGTCGGGGCGTCCTCCCTCGTCGGCCAGGACCTGGCGCAGAAGCTGCTCCGGATCGGCCTGATCGCCCACGCCCACATGGACCCGCACCTCGCGGTGACCAACGCCGTGCAGCTGCGCAGCGGTGACGTGGCCATCGCGATCACGCACTCCGGCTCCACCGGCGACGTCATCGAGCCGCTGCGGGTCGCCTTCGACCGCGGGGCGACCACCATCGCGATCACCGGGCGGCCCGACGGGCCCGTATCGCAGTACGCGGACCATGTGCTGACCACGTCCACCGCGCGCGAGAGCGAGCTGCGCCCCGCCGCGATGTCGAGCCGCACCAGCCAGCTGCTCGTCGTGGACTGCCTGTTCATAGGCGTCGCGCAGCGGACGTACGAGACCGCCGCGCCCGCCCTGGCCGCCTCCTACGAGGCCCTCGCCCACCGCCACACCCCGCGCACCCGCTGACCGTCCCCGGCCGCCCCACCCCCGTACGCGTACGAGACCGAAACACAGCGAGAAGACCGAGAAAGCTGAGCCGCACCTCATGACCTCCACCACCGACGCGAACACCGACACCCCCGGCGCCACCGACACCCCCGGGTCCTCCGGCACGTACGGCGAGCTCCGCGCCCAGCTGGCCACCCTCACCACCGAGGCGTTCCGCCCGGAGCTGGCCGAGATCGACCGGCTGGCCACGCAGGAGATCGCCCGGATCATGAACGGCGAGGACGCCACCGTCCCGGCCGCCGTCGCCGAGCGGCTGCCGCAGATCGCCGCCGCCATCGACGCCACCGCCGCGCGCATGGCCCGCGGCGGCCGGCTGATCTACGCGGGCGCGGGCACGGCGGGGCGGCTCGGGGTGCTGGACGCCAGCGAGTGCCCGCCCACCTTCAACACCGACCCGTCCGAGGTCATCGGCCTGATCGCGGGCGGCCCGTCCGCGATGGTGAAGGCGGTGGAAGGGGCCGAGGACAGCAAGGAACTGGCCGCGGCCGACCTGGACGCGCTGAAGCTGACGGCGGACGACACGGTGGTCGGCATCTCCGCCTCCGGCCGCACGCCGTACGCGATCGGCGCGGTCGAGCACGCCCGCGCGCAGGGCGCCCTGACCATCGGGCTCTCCTGCAACGCGGACTCCGCGCTCGCCGCGGCGGCCGAACACGGGCTGGAGATCGTCACCGGACCCGAGCTGCTCACCGGCTCGACCCGGCTGAAGGCGGGCACGGCGCAGAAGCTGGTCCTCAACATGATCTCGACGATCACGATGATCCGGCTCGGCAAGACGTACGGGAATCTCATGGTCGACGTACGCGCTTCCAACGAGAAGCTGCGCGCCCGCTCCCGGCACATCGTCTCCCTGGCCACCGGCGCGTCCGACGCCGAGATCGAGGCCGCCCTCACCGCCACCGGCGGCGAGGTCAAGAACGCGATCCTGGTCATCCTCGGCCAGGTCGACGGCCCCACCGCCGCCACCCGCCTCACCGAGGCGGACGGCCACCTGCGCGCCGCCCTCGCGGCCGTACGCACCACCTGACCCACCGGGTACCCCACCCCCCGCACAGCAAGGCACCGAGCACCATGGCCACAGAAGACAAGAACCGCGCCACCGCCGCCGCGATCCTGCCGCTCGTCGGCGGTGCCGCGAACGTCGCCTCCATCGCCCACTGCATGACCCGGCTCCGTCTCGGGCTGCACGACAGGTCCCTCGTCGACGACGAGGCGCTGAAGGCCCTGCCCGCCGTGATGGGCGTCGTCGAGGACGACACGTACCAGATCGTGCTGGGTCCGGGCACGGTCGCCCGGGTCACCCCGGAGTTCGAGCAGCTGGTCGAGGAGGAGCGCGAGGCGGCGCCCGCACCGGTCGCCGTCTCCGCCGACGAGCTGGCGGCGCAGGGCGCGGCGATCAAGGCCCAGCAGAAGGCGAAGAACGCGACCCCCTTCAAGCTGTTCCTGCGGAAGATCGCCAACATCTTCGTGCCGCTGATCCCGGCGCTGATCGGCTGCGGGATCATCGCGGGCCTCAACGGTCTGCTGGTGAACCTTCAGTGGCTGCCCGCCGTGACGCCCGCGCTGGCGGCGATGGCGTCCGGCTTCATGGCGCTGATCGCGGTGTTCGTGGGCTACAACACGGCGAAGGAGTTCGGCGGCACGCCGATCCTGGGCGGCGCGGTGGCGGCGATCATCGTCTTCCCGGGCGTCGCGAACATCGACGCCTTCGGCCAGACCCTCTCGCCCGGCCAGGGCGGTGTACTGGGCGCCCTGGGCGCCGCGGTCCTCGCCGTGTACGTGGAGAAGTGGTGCCGCCGGTGGGTGCCGGAGGCGCTGGACGTCCTGGTCACCCCGACCCTGACGGTGCTGATCTCCGGCCTGGTGACGATCTTCGGCCTGATGTACGTGGCCGGGGAGATCTCCTCCGCGATCGGTACGTTCGCCGACTGGCTGCTCTCCAACGGCGGCGCGGGCGCGGGCTTCGTACTCGGCGGCCTCTTCCTCCCCCTCGTCATGCTGGGCCTGCACCAGGCGCTGATCCCGATCCACACGACGCTCATCGAGCAGCAGGGCTACACGGTCCTGCTCCCGATCCTGGCGATGGCCGGGGCGGGCCAGGTCGGCGCGGCGATGGCGGTCTACTTCCGCCTCCCCCGCAACGAGTCGATCCGCCGCACCATCAGGTCGGCGCTCCCGGCGGGCCTGCTGGGCGTCGGCGAACCGCTGATCTACGGCGTCTCGCTGCCGCTGGGCCGCCCGTTCATCACGGCGTGCGTCGGCGGCGCGTTCGGCGGCGGCTTCGTCGGCCTGTTCAACCAGCTCGGCGACACGGTCGGCTCGACGGCCATCGGCCCGTCCGGCTGGGCCCTGTTCCCGCTCCTGGACGGCAACCACGGCCTGGGCTCGACGATCGCGATCTACGGGGGCGGCCTGCTGGTGGGCTACGTCGCCGGCTTCCTCGCCACGTACTTCTTCGGCTTCGGCAAGGACCTGCTGACCGAGTTCAACGTCTCCCAGGAACCGACCCCGTCCACGGTCGCCGCCACGGGCGGCCCGCAGCCCCACCCCACGACGCCCTCCGGCGCACCGGACACCCCGGACGGCCCCGGCTCCTCCCCGTCCAAGGCGCCGGCCGGAGTCTGACTGCCGGAGAACGACCGGCGAACGTCTGCGCGCGGTCCTTCCACCACGGCTCCGGCCGCCGCACGTGCGGCGGCCGGAGCCGTCGTCGTACGTGCCGGGGGCCGGCTGCCGCGGAGTGAGCCGGAGTCTCCTGACGTCAAGAAGTCCTCAAGGCCCAGGTGGTCGCCGATCGACGGTGCGGCCGCGTTGTTAAGGTGCGTGGAGTGTTCACGGGGGAAGGATGCAACGGTGACCCAGCCACCGAACCTCGCCGTGTCGGCCGCCGATCTCACGCGGCTCGCAGGCGACTTGGACGAGATGCAGCGTCATCTGGACACCCAGGTGCGACGGATGGACGCCGTCGTGGACCGTATCGAGTCCGGCTGGCGCGGCGAGGCGGCCAAGGGTTATCGCGCACTCCACCGAGGAGCCGCCGAGGACGCGGTGCGCATCCGGGAGATCCTCAAGGTCCTTGAGGCGGCCATGCGCATGGGCCGGGACGGTTTCACGGAGCAGGAGCTCGATGTGCTCCAGGCCATGCGGTCGGTCCGGTCCAACGTGGACGTGGCGGCGGAGGCACGACACCTCTCCGAGGGGCCCCAGCCGCACAGCAGGATCAACGACC
The DNA here is from genome assembly GCF_055792845.1 of Streptomyces sp. DSM 106670. Classification (NCBI taxonomy): domain Bacteria; kingdom Bacillati; phylum Actinomycetota; class Actinomycetes; order Kitasatosporales; family Streptomycetaceae; genus Streptomyces; species Streptomyces sp. DSM 106670. The sequence continues at coordinate 4,709,512 of NZ_CM147704.1, read as the reverse complement.
TCTGACTCTCGCGCCGAACCTCTCGCGCTCTCACACGCACCGAAGGAAACCCTCGCGTGACCGACGACCACATAGGTGTCTCCTTTTCCACTCTGCGGGATCTGGCCGGAGAACTCGAAGACATCCTCAAACAGCTCAACGAAAAGCTCGAAACGCTCTACGGCAGGACGGAGAAGGTCGTCCTCACCTGGGAGGGCGAGGCACGGGACACGTTCGTGGACGAGCTCGACAAGTGGGATCGTCAGATGCAGGACCTCCAAGCCGCACAGGCGTGGCTGCACGACGTCGTCACCACCGGCCACACCAATTACGCGGCGGCCCACCAGGCCGTGCTGCGCGGATGGGGCGCGGCCTGATGGGAGAGCCGGCCCCGGGCCCTTCTCCTTCGGCCACGCCCCCGGCCGACAGCGGTGAACCGAAGAGTCCTTCCGGAGGCTCTCAGCCGACGCCCGAACCGTCACCGGGATCGCTCGAGGACCCCAACGGCGTCGACATCTCGCGTCATGACACCGGTTCGGCGGAGCGTGAGCGCAAGAGGAACGTGGAGGAGCTCAAGCCGCCGGCTCCGCCGGACGCCGGCGGCGGCTTCGACGTCTCGCCGGGACACGTCTACTACGCCTCGGGACTCGTCAGCAACGAGCAGTTCGAGTTCCACAAGTCCGCGAACCAGTTGGTCGACGCGGTCGGCGGCTGGAGCCAGACGCAGGCGGCGGGGCGCGGGCACGGCGCCGACGCCCTCGCCGCGGCCTACGAGGACGTCGCCGACAGCTTCCTCAAGCTGTGGGCCAGAGGCATCATGAGCATCGAGGGCGTCATCGTCGGCCTGACGGTGACGGCCAACAACTACCAGCAGGCGGACTGGGCCTCGCGGGCAGCCAATCGTCAGCACCGCGGAGAGGAACCGCCGCGCCGGAGCCCTCCGACCAGCGTCGGCAAGACCACGTACAAGTCGGTGTCCTCGATCAAGTGGACCGGCACCGGCGACAACTCCGGACCGATCCTCGCGTGGGCCGGAAACGGCCCGGACTGGCTGGCCGAGCAGATCGACGAGGCCGTCGAACATGTGCTCCGCCTCGGCAAGACCGTGGAGATCACTCCCGGCGCCAACACGGGCGAGCTGCGCGGCATAGGCAACGCCTGGCTCGCCGCTGCCAAGGCGGCCAAGGAGTCCGCCACCAACTTCACCTCGTGCATCGGCTATCTCACCGACGGCAGCAACAACGAGTGGCAGGCGGCGATGAACTCCTTCTGCCAGTCGATCTGGGGCACGACGGCCTGGGGCGGGAGCCGTCGGATCTCGGATGCGAAGCCGGCCGCCCGGGGTGCGGCGGACGCACGCGAGTGGCGGACCAACCCGTCCGTTTCGCCCGCCGACCGGCGGCCCGTCATCGAGGTGCTCGCCCGAACCGGCGAAACGCTGCATCGGGCCCTCCACGACGCCGCGGATGCGGCGGACAAATGCCGCGAAACCACCTCACGGCTCGCGGCGGAGGCCGCCAAGGCGACCGTCAAGGACCTGACGGTGGACATCGACTTCGGCGAACTGACCAGGCTCGGGGCCACCATGGCCTTCGGCGAGATCACCGCCACCTTCGCCAGCCACATGGACAAGGCGGGCGCGGACGCCGCCGTGGAGACCTGCCATGCCGCGTTCCACGAGGCCGCCAAGACCGTGAGAGGTCTCGAAGCCGAGCTGACGGAGGCGCTCATGAGCGCTCCGAGGTTCGCGGCGGAGGAAGCACGCGCCCGGGCGTTCGGCGCCCGGGCCCTCGACGAGTTCAAGCCGCGGCACCGCTGGTCGCGACCGGGCAACGCGGAACTCGGCATCTACGAGATCGATCTGGCGTCGACGGAGTGGCTGGAGAACTCGCACACCGTCAACAAGCACGTCGGCCTCACGGACGATCAGCTCGCCCAGCGCCTGCGAGATGATCTGAAGAAGGGGCCGCGCCCGGGAACCGAGTGGGAACACGGACAGCCCATGGTCGCCAGAGCATCCGCTTTCAAGGACATCGACTCGGCGCAACGGATGACGCAGTACACCATCGACGCGAACCAGGAAACCATCAAAGATTGGATCGACGATCAGCCGGATTCCGGAAAACGCCTCGATATTAGAGTACCGCATACCGCCGATCCGGATGAGTACAGCGGCCGGAGCATCGAAAAGCAGGAGATGAAGAACTCGCCATTCCCGTCGGACAAGGCCACCAATGTGAAAGGCGTCGAAACACGCCTGGTGTACAATCCCGACCTTGATCCACCTTTCACTGTCCTGACCTCCATGCCGGCCCCTGTGAAGAAGGAGGGCGAAGGGGAATGACCCGAAGCGACGACAGGCGCGGCGTACAGCGACAGGAGATGGTGGACCGATTCAAGCTGGAAGGCGCGCGCATCCTCCTGGCACCCTTCTCCTCCACCGGCATCCCGACGGACGCCGACGAGTGGCAAAGACGCCTCGGGCCGACCCTCCGCGCCCTCTCGTACGCGCAGCGCGGCGGCGGAAGGACCTTCTACGAGATCGCCTCCCAACTGCTCACCGCCGCGGAGACCTTCGCCGCGGACCCCGGGTCTCCGGCGCTCAGGGATATCCCCGCCGCCGCACCGTCCGACCGAACACCCAAAATATATCGCGAGATCTCCTCGTACATTCTGGACTGGCGTTCTCTTCCGACCGAGGAAAAGTACGAGCGCCGGGGTTGGACAGCTCGGGAGATCTCGCTCAGATTTCCGCGATTCAGCCAGTTCCTGCCTATTTACTTCGGGCAGGACGGAGTGGCGATCTCCGACGACATGCAGTCCGCGAGCATCGAGGAGAGCATCGCCCTGATCATCGAGGAGACGCATCCTCTGTGCATGTGGAACCTTCCCGGACTGGCCGCTGAGAGCTACGAGGCGCTGGCACTGTTCCAGAATGACGAGGACGCGATGGACCGGTTTTTCTCCGAGATTTTCAGCGGAGGATCGGGCAACGCCGACTTCACGGAATTCTTCCCTCTCCTCGCACGGTCGATCATCGACCACCTCGCCTCCGCCCATCCGCCCGTGTGGCCGAAAGGGAAGTGACGCACACCGTGCGAACCCGCAGCGCGACGTACACCGACCGCGAAGCAGCCCAGTGGGCCACACAGCAGGTGGTCACCGCCAACGAGCAGACCATCCACCATTGGCTGGCCCAGTCCACCCGGCAACGCCTCACCATCGAGGCGGCCTGGCCTTCCCGTCCCGAGCCGGTCGGCCGCGTGCTGCTCCAGGCGATGATGCTGGCCGGACGTCCAGCCGTCGAAGTGCGCGCCGCACGAGTCGTCCTCAGGCGCGAGCCCACGCGTCCGCACGGATTCGTCGTCCACTCCACCGCACCGATCTATCTCTAGAGGCATCCGTGTCCCTCAAGCCACTCGAACACGACCGCAAGTACGGCGAACTGGATCAGGTGGTCCGCGCCTACCTGGGCCGGACCGCGGACGACGAAGAAGCGATCACCGGCTATCTGCGCCACACCTGGCGCACCCGCCCGTGGTCCATCGCCACCGCCGAACTCCAGCTCCGTGAGTACGCCCGGAACCCTCCGGGCCGACTGCGGCTCCGCCTCGGCGAGTTCTATCCGGTGCCGGACGTGGGGCTGCCGGACGAGCGGATCCAGGACTGGCTCCTGATGCTCGCGGACCGCCTCAAGGAGAGCGTCGAGACCGGCCAGGCACCGCCGCCCGCGCCTCCGCAGACCCACTGGGAGTGGCGGGCCCGCTTTCCGGAGCTCGCGCAGTTGCTCGGCGGCTGGTACTCGCAGGACATGCCGGACGAGTTCGAGGACCACGCGGCCGCGCTCCAGGACTACCTGGACAGCACGGATCCGGGACTGGTGGCCCAGCTCGCCGGAGAGCTTCATGATCTGCTCGCGTTGCCCGTCGAGGAGCCGGACTACGCCGTCGGACTGGCCGAACTCGGCCTGGAGGTCGAACCTCCGGCGCCGCTCAGCATCGTCGGGTGGCTGGTCGAGCTCGCCCGCGCAGCCGACCACCACTGACCCCGCGCACCCGCACCCGCACCCGCCCAGCGGACTACGCCATAGGTCCTGCCGCGCACGGGCCCATCGGCCGATCCGCCCCGGCGGCCCCGCTGGCTAGCGTCGCCCCCATGCGTATAGGACTGCTCGGCACCGGAAATGTCGCCCGCGCCCTGGCCCACGGCTGGCGCGCCGCAGGGCATGACGTCCTCCTCGGATCACGTCGCCCCAAGGAACGCACCGACCTCGGCCTCCCCGTCGCGGGCCTCGACGAGACGGCCGCGCATGCGGAGGTCCTGGTCAACGCCACCCCGGGCGGCGTCTCCGTGGGGCTGCTGCGCTCCATCGGGGCCCCGGCCCTGGCGGGCACCCTGCTGATCGACGTCGGGGTCGGCCTCTCCGACGACTTCAGCGCCCTCACCCACCCCAACAGCAGCCTGGGCGAACTGATCCAGGAGGCCTTCCCCCTGACGCCCGTCGTCAAGACGCTCTGCACGATGGACTCGACCACCATGACCGCCCCGGGCGAACTCACCGAGCCGGGCACGGTCTTCCTCTCCGGCGACGACGCCGAGGCCAAGCGCATCACCGGCCGGCTGCTCACCGACCTCGGCTGGCCGGAGTCCTCCCAGCTCGACATCGGAGGCATCACCACGGCGCGCGGCCAGGAGCACTTCGCGTTCCTCTTCATGGGCATCGCGGGCGGGGTGGGCTCCCACACCTTCAACATCAAGGTGGTCACCCGCCCGTCGGCGGACACACGCTAGACGGCGGGCCCCGGGAACTCGTCCGTCGGAAGCTGTACGTCGAACGGGGACGGCACGACCAGCGGCTTGCCGAACGGCACCGCGTCCGTGTGCTTGTACGTGCCGTCCTCGTTCGGTTCCGTGAACAGCGTGACCATCGGCCCCCGCGTGTCGAACCGGTCGATCAGCAGGTACATCGGGACGTCGGCCCGGGCATACGCGCGGTACTTCTTGGTGCGGTCCTCCCGGGCATTCCCTCTGGACGTGATCTCGACGACGAGCAGGGCCTCGGAGGCGTCCATCGGGTCGCTGGTCTCCGGGTCGGCCGCCGCGATCAACTCGGTCGGCATGACGACCAGATCGGGGACGTACAGCTTGCCGAGCGGCGCCACGTGGATGCCGAGGGTCTGGTAGATCCCCAGCCCTTCGGGCAAGCCCCTGTAGAGACGTCGCTGCACCGTCTCGGCGATGCCGTTGTGATGCGCGTGCGGCGGTGGCACCAAGACGATCTGCCCCTCGTCGATCTCGGCGCGCCACCCCTCGGGCACGTCCAGTTCACGCCATGTCTGCAGGAGGTAGTCCCACGCGCGCCCATCCGATGCCTGGCCGTTCTCGACGAACGCTGCGGTCATCGCGGGTCCCTTCTTCCGTGGCCTTGCCGAAAAGGCTAGATCGGGGTTGCACGGCTGTCCGCCGTTCCGTCCAGCGTCCCACGAACGAGTGGCCGCGCACAGGAAACCGCGCGGTTGCCGCCGGTCATCAATGATTCCGCACCCTTCGCGTGTAGACGAAATAAAAGCGGGAACCTGAATTCCTGGAGGTTGATAATCATGGTTCCCCTGCTACTCGTTCTTCTGCTCGCCCTGGTTCTCTTCGGTGCCGGTTTCGCGGTCAAGGCTCTCTGGTGGATAGCCGTGATCGTGCTGGTGCTCTGGCTCATAGGGTTCTTCGTCCGTCCCGCCGCGAGCGGTGGCCGACGGGGTCGGTGGTACCGCTGGTAGTAGCTCAGATAAAACCCTGACCAGTGAAAACGGGGGCGGGACCGGGCGAGCGCCCGGTCCCGCCCCCGTTTTCCGTCCCGGCACAACGGGCCAGGTGTAGGCCGTCGTTCCCCGGGCACACGACGTTCAGCGGAATATCAATAGAAGTATCGACGAACCGCCGCGAGAACAATCCAGGCGACCTTTGCGAAAGGAGCCACAATGAGCGACTCCCTGTGGGGATACCAGCCGTCGAGCGGTCATACCGCGGGCGCCGATCTGACCGGTTATTCGGTCGAGGCGACCGACGGCGGTATCGGAAAGGTCGACAAGCACTCCGACGAGGTGGGTTCGGCCTATCTGCTCGTCGACACCGGGGTCTGGATCTTCGGCAAGGACGTCCTGCTGCCCGCGGGCACGGTGAAGCGCATCGACCCCGAGGAGCGGAAGGTCTACGTCGACCTCACCAAGGAACAGGTCAAGGACTCCCCGGAGTTCGACCGCCACCGGCAGGCCGAGGACCCGGGCTACCACGAGCAACTGTCCGCGTACTACCTGGCGTTCCGCATCATGTGACGGCGACCCGGCGTACGCCCCCGAACGGCGGCGGGCCCGGCCCCGAGGAGGGGTCGGCCCCGCCGTCCCGTACGTTCCCCGGCGCTCCTCAGAAGACCAGGTCCGACCAGAACGCCGGGCCGCTCCCGTCCGCCGGGGACGGCCCCTCCGCCGCGCCCGCCTCCCACCCCACGAACTCCCGCTCCACCCAGTCCGCCAGGTCCCGCCCGTAGTGGATGATGTCGGCCCCCTGCATCGAGAGCACGGGGCTGCCGCACGGCTCCTTAGACGGCAGGTACCGGTGCCCGTAGACCGGGATCAGCTTCGGTACGGAGGCGAGCGCGGCCCGCGCCGCCGCGACGGCCTCCACCGGGTCCGCCGGGCGCGCCCCCCACCGGCCGGGAAGCCACCAGCCGTGCTCCACCGAGAACAGCAGCCCCTCCACCGGCCGCTCCAGCCGCTCCCGGAGCAGGGCCGGGTCGCCGTCGCGCCAGTCGGGCCACGGGTTCCGCGGGGACTCGCCCTCCTCCGGCCGCCCCGCCCGGCCCACCGGCAGCCCGGCCGCCAGGAAGCCCCGGTGGTCGTCGGCGAAGACGATGCCGTACTCCGCCTCGATCCGTCCGAACTCCGCCTCGCTCAGCCCCGGCCCCAGCTCGCACACACCCAGCTCCGCCAGACGGCGCGCCGCCCGCGTTCCCTCGTCACCGGTCATCGGAGCAGCGTAACGAGTGCCGATCGCACCCCGCCCGGCGAGCGGGTGGCAGTCGGCCACCCCGACCGCCCGCGGCACCCCGGCCGCCCCGCGACGCCCCGGCCGCCCGTAATGCCCCAGCCGCCCGTGGCGCCCAGCCACCTCGGCCGCCCGTGGCCCCGGCCACCCCGGCCGCCCGTGCCCCCGGTCGACCCCGGCCGCCCGCACCCCGCCCCGCCTCAACGCGGCAGCTGCCCCTCCCGGTTGATCTCCGTCACCCGGGCCCGCAGCACCACCCCTGGGGACGCCGGCCGCACCGCCTCCGCCGGGCACTCCCACTCCGGCCCGCCGCCGGGCGGCCGCAGCCGCACGTTCGGCCCGGACCGGCCCGTCACCCGGCCGACCCGCCCGTCCCGCCCGTCCACCGCGAACGCGCCCGCCTCGGGCGTACCCGGCTCACATCCCTCACCCGTCATGACCGCTCTCCTTCTCCGCCAGCACCTCGCACAGCCGCAACGCGGTGTCGATGTTGCAGCGGCCCAGGTCGACCAGGGGCGCCGGTTCGTCGCCCGCGCACGAGACCGGATCGATCCGCAGGGACGGCAGCTTCACCCCGTGCTCCGCGAGGCCTTCCCGCAACCGCTCCACGGCGTCCTCCGCCGTCCGCACACGGTCCGCCGCCGCCCTGCGCCGCTCCATCGCTTCCATGCCGCACACCTTCCACTCTGAGTGATGGCCATGCATACCCAGCGTGTTCAACGCGCAGTTGGCCCGTAAGAGGCGCAGTTCCGGCAACCCCGACCTCGCCCCGTGCGGCCCCGGAACGGCCACCGCCTCCGCCGGCTCCTGATGGAAGCGCTCTCAGCCCTGTCGGCGCCCGGCGCTAGGCTGTAGCCGATCCGGCGGCGACACCGAGCACACGCCACACGCACGACGCACCACGCGCGCACCCACGCGCGTCCCCGCGCACCAGCCCGCGTATCGCCGCCCCCGTCGACGAGGAGCGACCGCCTTGCCCGAGCAGTCCCCCGGGTCCCGGCCCACCCTGGAAGCCGTCGCGGCACGTGCCGGGGTGTCCCGGGCCACCGCCTCGCGGGTCGTCAACGGGGGCGACGGAGTCCGCAAGCCGCTCGTGGACAAGGTGCTCAAGGCGGTCGAGGAGCTGGGCTACATACCGAACCACGCGGCGCGGACCCTCGTCACACGGCGGACCGGCGCGGTGGCCGTCGTCATCGCCGAGCCGGAGACCCGGTTCTTCTCGGACCCGTTCTTCTCCCAGCAGATCCGCGGCATCAGCAAGGAGCTCACCGCCCACGACACCCAGCTCGTCCTGCTGCTCGTGGAGGGCCCCGGCGACTTCGACCGGATCGCGCGGTATCTGTCCGGCGGGCATGTGGACGGGGCGCTCGCGTTCTCGCTGCACACCGACGACCCGGTGCCCGCGATCACCCGGCGGGCCGGGATCCCGGCGGTGTACGGCGGTCGGCCCAGCTGGACCGCCGACCCGGGCGACCAGGCCGTGCCGTACGTCGACGCGGACAACCGGGGCGGGGCGCGGCTGGCCGTGCAGTATCTGAAGGACCTCGGGCGGCGGCACATCGCGCACATCGGCGGGCCCTCCGACCAGACCTCGGCGATGGACCGGCTGGACGGCTACCGGGACGTGCTGCTGGACGTCGACCCGACGCTCGTCGCCGCCGGGGCCTTCACCGTGGAGAGCGGGGCGCGGGCGATGGCGGAGCTGCTGGAGAGGCGGCCCGATCTGGACGCGGTGTTCGTCGCCAACGACCTGATGGCGTCGGGTGCGTTGCGGGTCCTGCGCGAGCGCGGGATCGCCGTGCCGGACCAGGTGGCACTGGTCGGGTTCGACGACATGGACTCGGTGGCCTCGGAGACCGACCCGCCGCTGACCACCATCGGCCAGGAGATCGAGGAGCAGGGGCGGCTGATGGCCCGGCTGCTGCTGCGCGCGCTGGACCGGGACCGTACGGGCAGCGGCGAGGTCCCGGAGTCGGTGATCACCCCGGTCACGCTGGTACGGCGGGCCTCCGCCTGAAGCAGAACCGCCCCCGGACCCGCGCACACGTACGGCGGGCCTCCGCCTGAGACAGGGCCACCCCCGGCCCCGCGCATACGTACGGCGGGCCTCCGCCTGAGGAACCGGAGACCCGCCGCGCTTACGTCACCAGTGCCGGTCGTCGACCGGCAGCGGTCACTGGTACGGAATCCGCAGCACCGCCGCGTCCGTCCCGGTCTGCACCCGGGACGTGCCGTTGCCGAGCGCGTTCCAGATCTCCAGCCGGACCGTGCCGTTCTTCAGCTCGCCCAGGCTGCCGGTGGCCGCCTGGACGCCCGCCGCCTGGGTGTACTCCTCCCAGCCCGTGACCGGGTCGGTCGCGAAGTAGCGGAAGGTCTCGGCCCGGTCGAACGTGCCGTCGCCGGTGAGGTCGTAGCTGACCCGGACCTGCGGGGCGAGCCCGACCGCCGTGCCCGCGTCCACCCGGAGGCGGAACGCGGTGGCGGCCCCGGCGGAGACCTTGCCGTTGACCTGCTTCACCTCGTAGACGGTCGGCCGGTACGGGGTGCCGTCCCGGTTGACGCCGTCGGCCGAGGCGATCGTGTCCGTGCCCGCCGGGTCCGTGGTGGCGGTGGTGAGGACGCCGCCGGTCTTGAGGCGAAAGGTGTTGCCGGTGGACGGGCCGGGCTCCTCCGGCTCTCCCGGCTCCTCCGGGTCGGGGTTGCTGCCGCCGGGCCCCGTGCTCGTGGCCGTCGAACGGGCCGGTACGGAAAGGGTCTTGCCGTCGGAGAAGGTCACCGTACGGGCGGTCGAGCCGTGGTTGTGCGCGGTGTAGGTGCGGGTGCCGTCCTTGGAGAAGACGGCGGAGGTCGGGATGTCGCCGCTGACCGTCATGTCGGGGGCGCCGACGGAGGCGAGGGTGTTGATCCAGTGGTAGGTGTGCGCCTTGGACTCACCCTGCTCCGGCTCGTAATTCCCGTTCACACCGTCCCACTTGGCCTTGGCGGCGGCCGGGTCGGCCAGCGACTCGAACTCCCAGAGCAGGTCGCGCCACTCCTGGGCGGGTCCGCCGTTCTCGCGCTCCATCTCGGCGATGTTGCGCTTGATGGCCGCCTTCTCGCGGGCGAGGTGGAGTGAACCGCCGGTCACCGGGAGGACGTTGATGCCGTGGATCTCCTCCGGGTTCGCCGTCCACCAGGTGGAGTACGCGCCGCCGCTGCCCCAGACCATGCCGACCGTGTCGTGGCCGAAGGAGGCGGGGAAGACCTGCTCGTCCGCGTCGAACCAGTACTGGGTGATGGCCTCGGACTCCGTCGTCAGCAGGTAACTGCCGAGGTCCCGCAGCGCGTTGTCACCGGTGGCCGCGCCCCAGAGGACGAGCCCGGCGCTGAGGTTGATGGACTCCGACGACGACTCCTGGTTGTTGCCCGCCGCGAAGCCCTGGTGGCCGGAGGCCCAGCTGTGGCCGGCGTACACGTCGAAGCCGCGCAGGAAGGGGTAGGCGGAGTCGGTGCGGCTGGGGTTGGCGGTGTCGCGGATCAGGTGCTTGATCATCGTGCCCCAGGCCGAGTCGGCCGCCCAGGCCTGGTCGTACTGGGCGATGATCGCCGCCGCGTACACGTAGTAGCTGTAGTGGAAGTGGTGGTCGTTGAGCTCGGTGTCGCTGCCGTACGAGGCCGGGTAGCCGGTGAGGGTCTTCCAGTCCTTGTCGTAGCTGAACTCGCTGGCTCCGCCCGCCGTGAACCACTCCTGGAGCCGGCCCTTCATCAGGCCGAGGAGCTTGTCGCGGGCGGCGGTCTCGCCGATCTGGTCGGCGACGGGCACCAGCTGGGCGAGACGGCCGAGCGCCTTGCCGGTCCAGTAGGTGTCCGAGGCGCCGGAGAACGGGTCCGAGGCGTTGGCGACCTCGTTGATGTAGCCGGTCAGCCGGGCCTTGTCGACGCCGCTGGAGGCGGGCAGCGCGGGCACGACGCCGTTGTTCTTCTGGCTGGTGGTGAAGGTGGCGGACTCGCGCACCTTCATCGTGCCGCGCGGCGAGACGTACGTGTACGGGGTCAGCGCGTCGGTGGTGTGCAGCCACTGGTGGCGGTACAGGGCCTGGAGCGTGCCGCGCTCGGTGCCCTCCTTCGCCTCGGTGGTCAGGCTGTAGGTCGCCCGCACGTCGCCGCCGGTGGTCTGCCAGGCCACCTGGGAGCCGGTGACGAAGCTGAAGGCGTACTTGCGGTAGGTCGCCAGCGCGTCCGTGGAGGGCAGGACGGCGAGCGAGAAGTAGTCCTTGGAGCCGAGGCCCGCGGTGATCGTGGAACCGGAGACGTTCCAGTCGCTGCCGGTCGGGGCGAAGAGCGCGTAGTGGTGCCCGGCGACGGTGATGCCGAGGACGTTGCCGTCGTCGGAGAAGACCGTGGGCGCGGAGGCGGTCGTGACACGGGCGTCGCCGCCGGAGCCCTTGGCGTACACGAAGGGCATGCCGTGGCCGATGGTGGCCCGGAAGGTGCGGGTGCCGTCGGCCCAGTACGGCGTGACCGTCCAGTCGGACCAGGCGTCGGCCTTGGTGTCGGGTGAGTTCAGGCCGGAGAGCCCGACGGTGAGGTCGGCCTTGTGGGCGTACTCGTACTGGCGGCCGTCGCCGACGATCGCGGGCGTGGTCGGGTAGCCGACCTCCAGTCCGCCGGAGGTCGCCTGGTAGGTCAGGGGGTGGCCGTACATGGGGGTGCTGTACGGGTTGTCGCCGTAGCGCTGGAAGGCGAGCGAGGACCACCAGTCGTTGGTCGGGACCGGCTGGTCCCGGGCGGCGGTGGTGAGCTTGGGGGTGACGGGCGCGCCGGTGTTCGTGGTCGGGCCCGAGGTACCGGCGGGACGGCTGTCGGTGTAGCTGCCGGCGCCGGCGGGGATGGTGGCGGCGGCAGCGGGCGATGCGGCGGGGCCCAGGCCCACGGCGGCCACGGCGACGGCGAGGAGCGCCGCCGCTGCGGGTCTGGGGGTGACTCGGGAAACGAGTCCGGAGAGGGAGGTCAGCACGAGCAGCACCTCGATCATGGGGGGCGAAGAGCGCGTTCGAGAGCGCTCTCAAGTGTCAAGGAACGTAAAACTCCTGAAACGTAAGTGTCAAGAGAACGCACAACGACGGCAGTTGGGCGGTAGTCCGGTGTAACCCCAAGCTGTTATGCGTTCGAGTCTTGACGGGGCGGGGGTGGTGGGGGACGCTCCAGACGCAGGTTTTGAGAGCGCTCTCAAGGCGCTCGGTTCATCCCGAAGCCAAGGGAGGCTTCCCATGCCCATCGCCCGAGCCGCCAAGCGAGCCACTGTCCGCCTCGGCGCGGTCGTCCTCGCCGGGGCCCTCCTCGCCGCCTGTGGATCCGGCGACTCGTCGGACTCGTCCGACAGCGCGGGCGGAAAGGTCACGCTCAACGTCGACCTCTTCGGGTCGTTCGGCTTCAAAGAGGCCGGGCTGTACGAGGAGTACCAGAAGCTCAACCCGAACATCACGATCAAGCAGAGCGACACCCAGGACGAGGCGGACTACTGGAAGTCGCTCCAGACCCGTCTCGCGGGCGGCGGCGGTCTCGCGGACGTGCAGGGCGTGGAGGTGGGCCGCATCGCGTCGGTCACCCAGCAGCAGGCCGACAAGTTCCAGGACCTGAAGGAATTCGGGGCCGACAAGCTCAAGGACGAGTTCGCCGAGGCCAAGTGGTCGGCGGCGACCACCAAGGACGGCAAGATCCTCGGACTCGGCACGGACGTCGGCCCGGAGGCGATGTGCTACCGCACCGACCTCTTCAAGCAGGCCGGGCTGCCCACGGACCGCGAGGAGCTCGCGAAGAAGTGGGCCACCTGGGACGGCTACCTGGAGCTGGGCAAGGAGTACAAGAAGAAGGCCCCCGCCAAGAGCGCCTGGCTGGACAGCGTCGGCTCGCTCTACGGGATCATGATCGGCCAGGAGGAGGAGCGGTACTACGACGCCTCCGGCGAGCTGATCTACGAGAAGAACCCGGCGGTCAAGGAGGCCTGGGACACCTCCGTGGCGGCGGCCGAGGCGGGCCTGAGCGCCAAGCTCGACCAGTGGTCGCCGCAGTGGAACCAGGCGTTCGCGGCCGGTTCGTTCGCGACGATCCCGTGCCCGGCCTGGATGCTCGGCTACGTCAAGGGCCAGGCCGGTGACGCGGGCAAGGGCAAGTGGGACATCGCCAAGCTGCCCGGCGGCGCGGGCAACTGGGGCGGCTCGTACCTCTCCATCCCGCGCGCGGCCAAGCACAAGAAGGAGGCGTACGCGCTCATCGAGTGGCTGACCGCCCCCGAGCAGCAGGCGAAGGTCTTCCAGAAGCAGGGCAACTTCCCGTCCTCGACGGGCGCCATCGAGACGATCTCGGACGCCAAGGACGAGTACTTCTCGGGCGCCCCGATCGGCCAGATCTTCGGTGACGCGGCCAAGGAGTCCCCGGTCCAGGTGCTGGGTGTGCACGACCAGAACGTGATGCAGCAGATCACGAACGCGCTGAGCGAGGTCGAGCGCAAGGGCAAGCCTGCGGACAAGGCGTGGGAGACGGCGAAGAAGGGCGTGGACAACGTGATCGGCTGACCCCCGGTCCGCACGGTCCAGCTCCCCTGACCGGCTGACCCGCCGGTCCGCACGGTCCAGCTCCCTCCCCGCCCGTCCCTGGGGCCGGCCCACCGGTGCACACCACGGTGGCCCGGCCCCACCCCCGTACCCCCGTATTCCTGCACCTCCGCACCTCCGTACGTCCGCACCTCCGTACGTCCGCACCTCCGTAACAGACCGCCCCCGATCCCGAAGGGCCGCACCGTGTCCCTCACCGCCACCGCGAAGGCCGGCCCCCCCGGCCCCGCCGGAACCGGGCCCGGCCCCGACGACGGCCGGGCCGCCGCGCTCCGGCGCACCTGGCGCAAGGCCTCCCCGTACGCCTACATCGCCCCGTTCTTCACGCTCTTCCTGGCCTTCGGCCTCTTCCCGCTCCTCTACACCGCGTTCGTCTCGCTCTACCGGGTCGAGCTCCAGACGAGCGGCGAGATGGAGTGGCGGGGCATCGCCAACTACACGGCGCTGTTCACCGACGAGTACTTCTGGACCTCGCTGCGCAACACGTTCACCATCGGCGTGCTGTCCACGGTCCCGCAGCTGGCGATGGCGCTGGGTCTCGCGCATCTGCTCAACTACAAGCTGCGCGGCCGGACCTTCATCCGCACCGCGATCCTGCTCCCGTACGCGACCTCCGTCGCCGCCGCGACCCTCGTCTTCGCGCAGCTCTTCGGCAAGGACTTCGGGCTGATCAACTACGTGATCGGGCTGGTCGGCTTCGATCCGGTGGACTGGCAGACCGGCACGGTCGCCTCGCAGATAGCGGTGTCGTCGATCGTCGTCTGGCGGTGGACGGGGTACAACGCGCTGATCTACCTGGCGGGCATGCAGTCCATCCCGCACGAGCTGTACGAGGCGGCGGAGATGGACGGGGCGTCGCGCTGGCGGCAGTTCCTCCACGTGACGCTGCCCGGTCTGCGCCCCACGATCGTCTTCACCGTCATCATCTCGACGATCGGCGCGACCCAGCTCTTCGGTGAGCCGCTGCTGTTCGAGGGGTCGATCTCCGGCGGTATCTCGCATCAGTACCAGACCCTCGGCCTGTACATGTACGAGCAGGGCTGGGGCTTCTTCCACCTGGGCCGGGCCGCGGCCATCGCCTGGGTGATGTTCGTCCTGATCGTGGTGCTCGTCGGGGTCAACGCCCTGCTCGTGCGCCGCCGCGCACGCAAGGAGGCCGGCCGATGACCGCGCTCGCCGCACCGCCGACCGCGCCCGAGAAGGGCGATCCGCCGCAGAGCCCGCCGTCGGGCCGGCGCATCGGCAAGGGAGGCGCGGGCCGCACGATGAAGGGCGGCTGGCTCTCGTACCTGATCCTCGGCTTCGCCCTCCTCATCTCGGCGTTCCCGTTCTACTGGACGATCGTCACGGCCAGCCGGTCCAACGCGGACATGGCGAAGGTCCCGCCGAGCCTGCTGCCAGGACCGAACCTGATCAAGAACTTCGAGCAGGTCCTCGAAGAGGCGGACATCGGCAAGGCGCTGCTGAACTCGCTGATCGTGTCGGGTTCGATCACGATCGGCACGGTCCTGTGCTGCACGCTGGCCGGATTCGCCTTCGCCAAGCTGAAGTTCAAGGGCCGCAACGCCCTGCTGACGCTGACGATCGGGACGATGATGATCCCGCCGCAGCTCGGTGTGATCCCGCTCTTCATGCTGATCGCCGAACTCCAGTGGGTGAACCAGCTCCAGGCGGTCATCCTGCCGGGCCTGGTCTCCGCCTTCGGCGTCTTCTTCATGCGCCAGTACCTGGTGCAGTCGTTGCCGGACGAGCTGATCGAGGCGGCCCGGGTGGACGGCGCGTCCACGGCCCGCATCTTCTGGTCGATCGTGGTCCCGATCGCGCGGCCGGGGATGGCGGTGCTCGGGATGCTCACGTTCATGACCGCGTGGAACGACTTCTTCTGGCCGATCATCGCGCTGTCCTCGCAGGAGCCGACCGTGCAGGTCGCGCTGCGTCAGCTCGGCGGCGGCTACGTCAACGACCAGTCGGTGATCATGGCCGGCACGCTGCTCGGCACGCTGCCCGTGCTGCTGGTCTTCGGCCTGCTGGGCCGGCAGATCGTCGGCGGCATCATGCAGGGCGCGGTCAAGGGCTGATCCGCGCTCCCCCCATCTGCTCGCCCCCTCACTTCCTGGAGTGTCAGTCTCATGACCGCTGTCGATGCCCGCCCGGCGACCTCCACAGGCGCCCGCCCCGAGGCCGGTACGGTGCTCCGCTTCCCGACCGGTTTCCGGTGGGGCACGGCCACCGCCGCCTACCAGATCGAGGGCGGGGCCGCCGAGGACGGCCGTACACCGTCGATCTGGGACACCTTCAGCCGGACGCCCGGCAAGGTGCGCAACGGCGACACCGGTGACATCGCCGCCGACCATCTGCACCGGATGCCGGACGACGTACGCCTGATGAAGGAACTCGGCGTCACGGACTACCGGTTCTCGGTCTCCTGGCCCCGGGTCCAGCCGACCGGCCGGGGCCCGGCGGTGGAGCGCGGCCTCGACTTCTACCGCCGGCTGGTCGACGAGCTGCTGGCGGCCGGCATCAGACCGGTGGCGACGCTCTACCACTGGGACCTGCCGCAGGAGCTGGAGGACGCGGGCGGCTGGCCGGAGCGGGACACGGCGCACCGGTTCGCGGAGTACGCGGGCCTGGTGGCGGGGGCGCTGGGCGACCGGGTGCCGACCTGGACAACGCTCAACGAGCCCTGGTGCGCGGCGTTTCTCGGGTACGGGAACGGGGTCCACGCCCCCGGCCGGACCAGCGACCTCGCGGCCCTGCGCGCCGCCCACCACCTGAACCTGGCGCACGGCGCGGGCGCGCGGGTCCTGCGCGACCGCCTCCCGGAGTCGGCGGAGATCTCGCTCACCCTGAACCTCCACGCCCTGCGCCCGCTGACCGACACCGAGGCGGACCGGGACGCGGTGCGCCGGATCGACGCGGTGGCGAACCGGATCTTCCTGGACCCGGTCTTCCACGGCCGGCTGCCGCAGGACCTGGTGGCGGACACGGCGGCGGTGACGGACTGGTCGTTCGTGAAGGACGGCGACCTGGAGGTCACGTCGACCCCGATCGACTCGCTGGGCATCAACTACTACTCCCCCAGCGTCGTTTCGGCGGGCACGTCGGAGTCGCCCTCGCCGTGGGCGGGCGCGGAACAGCATGTGGCGTTCACCCCGGCGGCGGGCCCGCGCACGGCGATGGACTGGCCGGTGGACGCGAACGGCCTGTACGAACTACTGACCCGCCTGCGCGACGAACTCCCGTCCGTGCCGGTGCTGGTGACGGAAAACGGCGCGGCGTACGACGACTACGCCGACCCGGAGGGCGAGGTCCACGACCCGGAGCGGGTGGCGTACCTGGAGTCCCATCTGGCGGCCGTGCACCGGGCGATCGCGGACGGGGTGGACGTACGCGGGTACTTCCTGTGGTCGCTGCTGGACAACTTCGAGTGGGCGTACGGCTACAGCAAGCGGTTCGGCATCGTGCACGTGGACTTCGCGTCGCAGCGGCGGACGGCGAAGGACAGCGCTCGGTGGTACGCGGATCTGATCGCGCGGGGCGGGCTGTTGGAGGGGTGAGGGGCTGAGCCGCCTGAGGGGCTGAGCTTCGCGATGTGGTCCAGGGCCCCGGGGTGCAGTACACCCCGGGGCCTTTCTGCGTACCCGGACCGCGACGGCGGGGTGATGCCTGCGGCTCGATTCCTGACGCCGATTACTGACGCCCAATGCCTTATGCCTTATGCCTCCCGTCCCTCTCCGCTGCCTGACGCGGGCCGAACATGGCCGATGGCGGGGGCAGGCCGATGGGTCACGGTGTTGTGAAGTTCGCCGATTCCGGTGATCCCGACGGTGATGCTGCCGCCGTCGTGGAGTCTGTCGGTGCTGATGGCCGCCGGGGTTCCGGTGGTGATCAGATCGCCCGGCATGAGCACGGTGCGCGCGCTGACGGCTTCGATGAGGGTGGCCACGTCGAAGAGCAGGTCGGAGGTGTTGGCCTTCTGCCTCAGGCGGCCGTCGAGGGCTGCGGTCAGGGTGAGTCCGCGGGCGCCGAGGGGCAGCTCGTCGGCGGTGACGAGTTGCGGGCCTATGGCGATGGTCGCCGGCCGGCCGATCGCGGCAAAGGTGTTGACGACGGTGTAGCCGGCGACGCTTCGCAGAGCTCTGCTCCTGGGGACGCACGAGGTGTACTGACCGATCAGGACTCCGAGTTCGACGCCCCACTCGATCTGCGGTGCAGGAGTTGACCGGAGGACGTCGCGGTCGCCCAGGACAGCCGTGACGGGCATGGTCAGCAGCCGGGGTACCGGCGGTGGCGGGGTGTCCCGTTCTTTGGCTCGCGTGGCGTAGTTCACCTCGACCTGGGTGAAGGTGGCGAGTCGTGTGGTGAGCGGCCCGGACTCGATCGGGGCGTGTGGGGGTGTGAGCGGTTCTCCTGGTGCGGCGGCGTACTCCTGCCAGGACTCGCAGGTGAGCAGCGCGCCGACATCGGGGAAGGGCAGGAGGGTGAGGCGGTTGCGGTCCACGCGGGCGGCGGCGGTGCGGGTGCTGCTGAGGCGCAAGGTGCTCAGTCTCATCGGAGGGCTTTCTCAGTGCGCGGGCAGGAGGAGGCGGAAGGTGCATCCGGCCCCGGGGCGGGTGTCGAGTTCGATGCGGCCCCGGTGGGCTTCGGCGATGGCGGAGGCGATCGCGAGGCCGAGGCCGCTGCCGGGTTCGTCGGCGTCCCCGGGCGGGGCGCGGTAGAAGCGGTCGAAGACGTGGTGGGCGTCCTCGGGGCCGAGTCCGGGGCCGGTGTCGGCCACCTCGATCACGGCGGCCGGGACGCCGGGCGGCAGGGCGGGGGTGGCGCTGGTGCGTCCGGGGCGGTCGAGGCCCCCGGCGGCCGGGCTCGTACGGACGGTGCCGACGCGTACGTGGATGCGTGCGGGGGCCGGGGTGTGGGTGCAGGCGTTGGTCAGCAGGTTGGTGACGACCTGGGCGAGCTGGTCGGCGTCGCCGACGGTCTCGACGACGTCCAGTTCCTGGCCGCTGGTGTCGGTGGAGCCGGTGCGGAGCGGTTCCAGGGTGATGGTGCGGCCGGGGTGGCGTACGGCGGTGGTGGTGATGCTGTCGGCGGCCAGGGAGAGCAGGTCGACGGGTTCCGGGTGGGGGCCGGGGGCGTGGCCGAGCTTGGCGAGCAGGAAGAGGTCGTCGACCAGGCGGCTCATGCGGTCGGCGTTGGCGGCGATGAGTGCGTGGGCTTCGGCGCGGCGCTCGGCGGACATGCGGGGGTCGTCGTGGAGGAGTTCGGCGAAGCCCTGGATGGCGGTGAGCGGGGTGCGCAGTTCGTGTCCGGCGTCGGCCATGAACCGGCGCATCTGCCGCTCGGAGGCGGCGGTGCGGTGCAGGGCGGTGCGCAGCCGGTCGAGCATGGTGTTCAGGGCCTGCCCCAGCCGTCCGACCTCGGTGGCGGGATCGGTGTCGGGCACACGGAGGTCCAGCGCCCCGTCGGTGATCCGCTGGGCGGTGGCCTCGACGCGGGAGAGGGGCCGCAGCCCCAGGCGTACGGCGGCGTTGCCGAGCAGGGCGACCCCGGCGGCCACGACGACACCGAGAGAAGCGCTGAACCACAGCAGCTTGGTGGTCGCGCCGTCGACGGTGTCCAGGGGCAGGGCGACGACGGTGCGGATACGGTCGGGTCCGGAGTCGGCGATGACGCGCCAGCTGCCGTCGCCGGTGGCGGCGGGAACGGTGGCGGGCGCACTGTCCCGCAACGTCAACTGGGATGTTCTGCCGGGAAGTCGTGGTCCGCGGTCGTCCTTGCGGCCCAGCGAGTCGGCCATCAGGCGGCCGTCGGAGCCGTAGATGTAGACGCGGTAGTCCGAGGGCAGGATGTCGCCGTTCCTGGGGACGTGCAGGCGGCCGTCGTCGGCGATGTCCTCGTATATGCGGCCGGGTGGTCTGAAGCCGGTGAGCCGGTCGTCGATCTGGTCGGTGAGCCAGGAGCGCAGCACGGTCAGTCCGGCGGTCTGGCACAGCAGGACGGCGCAGGTCGCCAGGACGGTGGCGATGAGCACGAGCCGGGTGCGCAGCGAGCGCGGGGCTCTCGGGCGGCTTCTCACGGTTCTCGCGTCCCGGCGCCGCTGCTGTCGGCCAGGCGCAGGCAGTAGCCGACGCCGCGGACGGTGTGGATCAGGGCGGGCGGGGTGGCGTCGATCTTGCGGCGCAGGTTCTTGATGTAGGTGTCGACGATCCGGGTGTCGCCGGCGAAGTCGTACTGCCACACCTCCTGGAGGATCGCGCGTTTCTCGAGCACCCGGTCGGCCTGTGCCATCAGGCAGGCCAGGAGCCGGAATTCGGTCGGCGACAGCCTCAGCGGCCGGCCCGCCCGGTGCACGGTGTGCGCGTCCTGGTCCAGGAGGAGGTCGCCGTAGCGCAGGGGCGGGCGGGCGCGACCGGCGGAGGCCGGGGCGGAGGAGCCGGTACGGCGCAGGATCGCGCGGATCCGCAGCAGCACCTCCTGGACGTGGAAGGGCTTGGTGACGTAGTCGTCGCCGCCCGAGCTGAGGCCGATGATGCGGTCCTCGACCTCGGTGCGCGCGGTGAGGAACAGCACCGGGGTGTAGAGGCCCTGGGCGCGCAGCTGCCGGGTCAGGTCGAAGCCGTCGGCGTCGGGCAGCATCACGTCCATGACGATCAGGTCGGGCTGCCTGTCGCCCGCCTTGAACATGGCCTCCTGACCGGTGACGGCCGCGACGACGGAGTGTCCGGCGGCGCCCAGGGCGGAGGTGAGCAGGGTACGGATGCTGGGGTCGTCCTCGACCACGAGGATCGTGGACCGGGCCGGGGCGGGCCCGGAGGCGGGGCGGGACATGTGCGGCTCACTGGGGTAGAGGGTGGTGCCGCGCGAGGGTAGCGGCACCGGCTGTGAGAGGCGGCCGGAGCCCGGGACGGGGGGTGGCCGTCCCGGGCTCCGGGGTCATCCGGTGACCTGCTTGTTCTTCGCGAGCGCCGCGGTGCGCTCGGTCACCGTGGTGCGCAGCTTCTCCACGGCGGCGTCCAGCTCCTTCGAGGAACCGGCCGCCTCACGGGCCTGCTCCGCGATGGTGTCCAGGGCCTCGACCGCCGTGTCGGAGGCGAAGGTCTTCGCGTAGACCTTCTTGTACGCCGCCTTGTAGACCGCGTCGAAGGCGTCGGACTCCAGGAACCGGTCCTTGAGGGCGTTCCCGCCCATCGAACCGCCCCGGCCGCCCGGCTCGCCGTTCCCGCCCCCGGGCACCCCTTCGGGGGGTTCCATCCCCTCCGGCAGTTCCATCCCTTCGGGCAGCTCCATGCCTTCCGGCGGCTCGGGCATGCCCTCGGGCATCCCTTCCGGCCGGCCTGCGGCGCCTTCGCCGTTCTGCTCCCCTTGTCCTCCCCGTCCCCGGCCGCCGCCCATGCTGACCGTGTCGTCCGGGCCGGCCGCGGTGTCGCCGGAGAAGGTGAGGTTGTAGTCCCAGCCCAGGACGGAGAACTTCTTGGTGTCCAGGTCGTACCAGAGCATGTAGTTCTTGCCGGGACCGGAGATGTCGTCGAAGTTCAGCAGCAGGTTCTGGGTGGCGATGTACGCGGCGAGCGAGTCGACGTCCACGTACCGGTGCAGTTCCTGCTCGAACTCCTTGTCGGAGGCTTCGTCCGCCCACTTGATCAGCTTCATGACCGGGCTCAGGTCCTGGCTGCCGACCTTGTTGAGCTGGCGGAAGGAGCTCTTGTAGTCGGACGGGTCGTCCCCGCGGTAGGCGAAGCTCCCGCCGGCCCGGGCCTTGTAGAGGATCCCGTTGCCGTCGCCGACGGCTTCGGCGTACTCGGTGTCCGGGTTGTCGACCATCAGGCGGGTCACCGCGGGCCGGTCGTTCACCTGCACCGAGGTGAAGCTGTACGCCTCGGCGGGCTGCCCGGAGGATTCGGTCAGCGACAGCGACAGCGCCTCGTTCAACGGCACCTGCTCGTTCGCGCCGGGGCGGAGCGAGATCTCCCGCTCTCCCTGGTAGGCGCGCCCTTCGATGTACTCGTCGATTTTGATCAGCCAGGGCAGTTCCTCGGGCTTCTTGGCGGACAGGTTGTACTGCACCATCCCGCCCGGTCCCCCACCGGCGGCTGCCGGACCGCCGTCGGCGGTGTCGCCTCCCGTACCGCCCTGGGCGGCCTGGCCGGGCTGCTGCTGGGAAGTGCCGGGACCGCCGCCGGTGTCCTGGCCGCGGTCCCGGCCCTCGCCCCCGCCCGCGCCTTGACCGGCGGCGGGCGGGTCGCCCTGCTGGGCACCGGCGCGACCGGGCATGTTCCGGCCGCCACCGGGCATGCCCTTGCCGTTGCCCCGCAGGGACATCAGGGTGGAGTTCCCCTTGAGACGGATCCCGACGTTCTCCAGATGGACGCCGTCGATCGTCAGGTCGGCCGAGATGTAGTCCTTCGTTCCCTCGTCCTCGAACTCCTTGATCATCTTGTTGAAGTCGGTCTGCTTGTACGTGAGTTGAATCTGGTGGGCCACCGACGCGTCATAGAGGCCGACGGTGCCCTTGACGTCCTCGGTGATGGTGTCGGCCTCCACCCGCGATGCGGAGGTGACGTACGGCGACACGCGGGCGTCGCCGAAGAAGTAGACCGCCACCGCGAGTCCCGCGCACAGCGCCCCCGCCGGCTTCCAGTGGTGGCGCAGCCGTACCGGCAGCCGGTCCTTCAGCCGCCGTCCGCGCACCGGCACCACCACCGGGTCCCGCTCGTCGCCGGCCATCAGAGGTCCGTGGTGTCGTAACCGGTCAGGACCGTGACACGCTGCCCGGCGGTACGCTCCTGGAGCGCCGACACCAGGTCGCCCGGCTCGGTGCCCTTCTTCATCCGCACGGTGTAGAACACCTCGGTCAGCGCCCCGCCGCGGATGGTCTCGGTGCTCACCAGCTCGTACTCGCTGGTGTACTTGATCAGGACGTCGCTGATCGCCGGACCGTAGTCCTCGCCGGTGGGCACCTGGACCTTGACGACCTGCCGCTGTACGTCGAGGGCGAACCAGTTGAACTTGAACATGATCAGGATGACGACGCAGATGGTCACGGCGCCGGCCACGGCGAGCGTGTAGAAGCGGGCGCCACAGGCCATGCCGATGGCCATGGCCAGGAAGATGAAGCCGACGTCCCGCGTCTCCTTGATGGCGTTACGGAACCGGACCACCGACAACGCGCCCATCAGGGTGAACGCCCGTGCCAGGTTGGATCCGACGATCAGCATGATCAGCGCGACGATCATGCCGACGATCACGAGGGTCTGGACGTAGGACTGGCTGTAGGACACGTTGCGGTGCGTGTACCGGTAGGTGTAGCCGATGACCGTGCTCAGGACGAACGACAGCGCCAGCGCCACCACGACGTCGGCGACGCTGAACGTCCCGCTGAGTTCCTGCAGATCGAAGTTCACTGTGCTCCTGCTTTCAGCAGCGTGTGCGGCTGCTGCTCGATGGGGGAGGGCGGCGGCGGGCAGTCCGCCTCGTTGATGTGGAAGACCGAGCGCGGCGCCAGGCCGAACGCCTCGACGGACTGGACGTACTTGGAGATCCGGACCAGGTTGAGGTTGCGCCGGGCGGCGAGGTCGGTGATCCAGTGCGGGGTGCGCTCATTCACCTTGATCTCCATCACCGACATGTGCGGCGGGATGGTGAACCGGTTCTCCGGGGTGGACGTGCCGAAGTGGAAGTCCCGGTCACGGCCTCGTACGCGGCGGTCGAAGGTGACCCGCAGCCCGGTGTCCGCGTCCCGGCCGACCAGGGCCTCGCGCTGGTAGCCCGTGATCGCGGTGGGCTGCAGATTCAGCCGTACGATCAGATCGAGGACCTCCTGGATGAAGGCGCTCTCCTTCGCGCTGTGGTCGACCATTTCTCGGCCGTCGCACAGCCGCCGCGCCACTCCGTACGGCAGAGTGATCCGCCGCTTCTGCGTGACACGGTTGACGCGCTGCTTGATCTCCACGCACACCGGCGAGTCGTCGGTGACCGTGTCGAGATCGCCGTAGTGGCGGATCCGCAGCTTGCGGCGGAACTTCAGTCCCTCGATCTTCTCCCAGTAGAAGCGCAGTTGAGGAGTGTCGTAGTACAGGCTCCACACGCCGTAGCCGCCCACCGGGCTGTTGAGATCACGGTCCATCCGCTCACCCAGCTCGTCCCGGATCGCCGCGGCCTCCTCGACCGGCACCAGATACTTCAACTCGAACCGGTTGAACGCGTGCAGCCTGCTGGCCACGTGCAGCGGCTGCCCGTCCTCTTCTGCTCCTGCGGCTTGTGACACCTGCGCCTCCTCGTCGTACGGCCCGGACCGGCCGGCCGGAAGGAACGCAATCAACGGCAGATGAGGGGGCGATGAGAATCGTGGGTGTATTGCAGGAGAACTACAGGTGTACGCAGGGCAAAGCGGCCGGGGTGCGCGACAGCACTCCCGTACCGACCGACACAGCCCGCACCCGGCCCGGGGTGACGGCACTCACCGTGACGCCTCGACGGACGACCGCCGCCACATCCGGAAGCAACGTGGCGCGAATGCACCCCTTGCGGCGAGCGCAACGGGACACACCCCTTGACGCCCTCCCGACCTTCACCCCTATGGTCTAGACCAAGCGAGGAGGGCGGCGCCGGTTCGTCGATCACGTACCGGCCCCGCCCCGCCCACGGATCCAGCGCCCATTCCCCGCTCCCCCGCCCCCACCTCCAGGCGCGCACCACCCCGCACCGGCTGCCACCGACGCCCCAGGCGCCCGACGAGCCGCGCGGGCCCGCCCATGCACGTTTTCCCACCCCCCACAGACACAGCGGGAGATCGCACATGAGAAGCCGCACCGTAGAGCCGACCCTGCCCCAACGCACCGCGACGAACTCAACACCCGCCCCTGGCATACGAGTTGGAGACCGACTGACCGACCTGGCCGGACTGGTCGACGCCCACGCACTAACGCTGCTGAGGGCGACGGTCGGCATCGTCTTCGTCGGCTTCGGCGTACTGAAGCTGTTCCCCTCGGCCAGTCCGGCGGAGCAGCTGGCCGTGGACGCGGCGACGAAGATGACCCTGGGCCTGGTGCCGGAGACGGTCCTGCTCATCTCGCTCGCGGCGCTGGAGACGGCCATCGGGATCGGCCTGATCGCCGGCCGCCGCCTGCTGCGCCCCGCGCTCGTCGCGTTCTTCCTCCACATGGGCGGCGTGTTCTCGACCCTCTTCCTTCTCCCCGACGCGATGTGGCAACCCCACTCCCCAGCTCCGACCATGGAGGGGCAGTACGTCGTCAAGAACGTGGTTCTGGTGGCCGTGTGCCTGGTCGTCGCCGCCGACGCGTGGGGACGCGGGTCGAGGTCCCGGCACCGGCCCCGTTCCCGAAGGCCGGACCGTACGGGCTGAGCAGCGGCATCGTCAGCCCGTGGGCGCGGCCGGTACGGGCATCAGGGCGTCAGCCCACGTGGGCCGGCACCTCGGCGGACCGGTGCGGGGTGGCCGCGAGGCGGCGGCCCCGGAGCATGGTCGCGGCGATGGCCGCCGCGACCACCAGGGTGACGGCGGTGGCGAGGAAGACCGCGGAGTAGCCGTCCGTGAGGGCGGCCGCCCGGCCGCCGCCGGCCGCGGCGGAACGTTCGACGGCGCCGAGGTAGATCGTGGTGAACACCGACAGACCCACGCAACCACCGATCTGCATGGCGGAGTTGACCAGGGCCGATGCGGCACCGGCGTCGTGGTGGTCGACGCCGGCGAGGGCGACGTTCTGCACGGGGATGATCACGAAGGCGATCCCGATGCCGACGACCACCAGGCCGCCGAAGACCTCGGTCCAGTAGCTTCCGTCGGCGGTGATGAAGGTCAGCCACAGCATCCCGGCCGCCGCGATCAGCGGCCCACCGGTCATCAGGACGCGCGGGCCCCTGGTGGGCAGCAGCCTTGCGGCCACGGGCGCGGTGATCATGGTCGCGAAGGTCATCGCGAGGCTCGCGAGTCCGGCCGTCAGCGGGGAGAGCCCGAGCACGATCTGCAGGTGGAACATCAGGTAGAGGGTCATCCCGATGTAGACGGCGCCGATCGTCGCCTGGATGAGGAACGCCCCGGCGCGGGCGCGGTCCCGCACGATCCGCAGCGGCAGCAGCGGCTGCGCGGCACGGGCCTCGATCCACACGAACGCCGCCAGCAGCACCAGACCGCAGGCGAGGAAGCCGATGGTGTCCGGCTCGGTCCATCCGGACTCGGCGAGGGTGAACCCGTAGACGAGGGCGGCCAGGCCGAGGGTGACGGCCAGGGTGCCCCAGATGTCGTAGCCGTTGCCGCCCTCGACCCGGCTTTCGGAGACGAAGATCAGGGCGCCGGCCAGGCCGACGACGGCGAAGACGATGTTGACCAGCAGGCACCAGCGCCAGTCGGCGAACTCGGTCAGGACACCGCCGAGCGCCAGGCCGACGGCGGCACCGGTACCGGCGACGGTGCCGAAGACGGCGAACGCCGTTCCGCGCTCACGCCCGGCCGGGAACGTGACCGTCAGCAACGCGAGCGCCGCGGGTGCCAGCAGCGCCGCGAACACGCCCTGCAGGCCGCGCGCCGCGATCAGCTCGGTCCCGCTCTGCGCGAGACCGCCCCACGCGGAGGCGGCCCCGAAGCCGAGCATCCCGACCATGTAGCTGCGCTTGCGCCCCCAGTAGTCGGCGACGCGTCCGCCGAGCAGCAACAGCGCGCCGAAGGCGAGGACATACGCGGTGATGACCCACTGCCGCTCGGTGTCGCTCAGCTCCAGTTCGAGCTGGGCCTGGGGCAGGGCCACGTTGACGATCGTCGCGTCGAGCACGACGACCAGCTGGGTCAGGGCGATCACGGCCAGCGCCCACCAGCGGCGGGGGTCAGGATCGGTGGGCCGGGACGGCAGGAGGACAGACACGAAAAAACCTCCGGGGTTCTGTCTAACGAGCGCCGGAGGTTTCAAGCCTCGGACCAGACACCGGACGGCCGGGTCTGACCACCTCGACCACGGGGCCGAGCACATCCATCCTAACCACGGCCCGCCGACCGGTCCTGACCACGAAGGACCGTGATCCGGCTCACAGAGGGACGCCGGACATCCTCGGCTCCTGGCCCCGAACAAGCCCCGTGAGCTGGTGTTTGGCGCAAAATATCGCCGCTCCGATGGAACGGATCCGCTGAGACAGAACCTGGACATGCACGCAATCGTTTGAAGATCGGCCCGCCCCTAACGTCGTCGTTGCCAGCAGGAAGCACCGCACACGACAGCCGTTGGAGATCATGATGCGCTCGCGTCTCGCCACCCGTTCCGCCCGTCTCGTCCTGGCCGCCGCGGTCGTGACGGCGCTCGCCGCGACCACCGCGTGCGGCCCCGAGGACCCCACGGAGTCCGGCGCCGCCGCCCCCTCCTCCTCGTCGCCCTCCGCAGACGGCGGCGCCGGCAAGGGCGAGACTCCGTCCGGCGACAGCGCACCGTCCGAGGCGGGCACATCGACGAACGGCTCCGACTCCACCGGCGGCGCAGGCGGCAAGGGCGAATCCTCGACCGGCGACAAGAGCGGCTACGGGCAGTCCTGCGGCACCAACGACCTTGACTTCACGGTCACATGGGAGGCCCAGCCGATCAGCCACTACCTCGTCACCGCCAAGGCCAAGTCCGGCATCACGTGCTACCTGGACATCAACACGCCCAGTGTGTCCTTCGGTTCGGCCGCCGACGGCGTGGCGTCGCCCGTCGGGCAGGGCGGCGAGGACCCGATCAAGCTCTCCGGCTCCTCCGTCGCGTACGCCGGTATCAACGTCAAGACCACCGGGGGTGACGGCGGCAAGCAGTTCGAGCACGTCATCATCGCCACCTCCGAGGAGGACCCGAACCCCGCCCAGGTCGAGCTGCCCGACGCGGCCACCGTGGACAAGCCGATCGTCACCAACTGGTCGACCAAGCGCGACGAGGTCATTCCGCGCATCGTCTGACGTACGGCGGTCAGCGGCTTCACACCACCCGGATCACATGCTTGCCCCGCACTCCACCCGCCTCCAGGGCGCGGTGGGCGGCGGCGATGTCCGACAGCGGGTGGACCGTGTCGACGACGGGCCGCAGGTCACCACGCTCCACGTACGCGGTCAGCTCGGCGAACAGGTCGTGCTTCGGGTTGCCGCTGAAGAAGCGGACCCGCTGCCGGCCGTGCACGGCCGAGCCCAGCAGATAGCCGATGCTCCGGACCGGATGGTCGATGTCGAAGGCGATGGAGACCAGCCGGCCGCCGAGTGCCAACCGCCGCCGCAGCGCGGGGTGTTCGGTGCCGACGGTGTCCATGATGACGTCGTAACGGTCCAGGTCCGCGAGGGCGGTGGCGCGATGGTCCAGCACCTCGTCGGCCCCCAACTCCCGCACGAAGTCCGCATTCTTGGCCCCCGCGAGCCCGGTGACATGCGCGCCGAGGGCCTTGCCGAGCTGGACGGCGACACTGCCGACGCCGCCGGACGCCCCGCGCACGAGGAGGCGTTCGCCCGCCCGCAGTCCGGCCTTGTCGCGCAGGGCGGTGAGGGAGGTGGTGCCCCCGGCGGGCAGCGAGGCGGCCTCGGTGAGGGTGACGTTCTCGGGGGCGTACGCGATCTGGCGCGGCCGGACGGAAACGTACTCGGCCGCGCTGCCGAAGGTACGCCCCAGGATGCCCCACACCCGGTCGCCCACACGGAGCCCGGTGACTTCAGTGCCCACCTCGGCGACCTCGCCCGCGAAGTCGAGCCCGGTCCGCTGCGGGAACCGGCGGCCGGTGACGAACCGGACCCGCCCGGCGCGCCCGTACAGCTCACCGCCGTTGACGCTCGCCGCGTGGACCCGGACCAGCACCTCACCGGGCTTGCGCACCGGCACCGGCACCCGGCCCTCGTAGAGGACCTCGGGCGGTCCGTAGCTGTCGTAGAGCGCCGCGCGCATGTCGTCGTTCACGGTGGAGGAGTCCTGCCTGTTCCGTCGGTACGGGGAGGGGGGAAGCCCCGCCCTCACTCCACGGTAGACAGATAAACGGAAGACCCCCTCCATTTACCGTAAAGTGAGAGACATGCCAGCTCAGCCCTCTCACAACCCGCCCCCGGCCACCCCGGACCCCGGCCCCGAGGCGCTGCGGGCGGACGCCCGGGAGAACCGGGAACGCATCCTGCGGGCCGCCCGCGAGGCGTACGCGCTGCACGGCATCGACGTACCGATCAGCGCCATCGCCCGCCGGGCCGGGGTCGGCGTGGCGACCCTCTACCGCCGCTTCCCCACCCGCGACGCGCTGATCACCGAGGCGTTCACGGAGCAGCTGACCGAGTGCGCGGGCGCGCTGGACGAGGCCCTGGAGGACCCGGACCCCTGGCGCGGCCTCTGCACGGCGGTCCACAAGGTGTGCGCGATGCAGGCCACGGACCGGGGCTTCACCCACGCCTTCCTGGCCCGCTTCCCGGGCGACACGGTGTACGCCGGGGAGCGCGACCGCGCGGAGGAGGGCCTGGCCCTGCTGGTCCGCCGGGCGAAGGAGGCGGGAGCGCTACGCCCGGACTTCGACGTCTCCGACGTGGTGCTGGCCCTGCTGGCGAACAACGGCGTGGCGACGGGGGCGGGCCCGGACGCCGCTGCCGCGTCGCGCCGGCTGGTGGGCTATCTGCTGGAGTCGTTTCGGGCGACACCGACCGCCGGGCCGCTTCCGCCGCCGGTGCGGCTGGAGTTGGAGCGATTGAACGGGTCTGGGTGAGGGGTCGTCGGACAGGGCGAACGGGCGGGCTTCGGTCGAGACAACCCGGGGGGGAAGCAAGCCAAGCCCGATGGAGCGTCTACCCGCGGTAGCTGCCGGGGGTGCGGCCCATGACGCGGGTGAACGTGTCGATGAAGGCGCTGGGGGTGGACCAGCCACAACTGTGTGCCGCCTGCGTCACGGTGGCTCCCTCGCTTAGTTCGATCATCGCCTGGAAGATCCGGGCGTTGGTACGCCACTGGGGATAGGTTCCGCCGAACTCCGCGCGGAAGAGACGCCCCAACTGCCGTTCGCCCACGCCGACTTGCCTGGCGAGCCAGGTGAGGGTCCGCGGCTGGGACAGATCCTTCAGCACCAGGCGGCATGCGGCGGCCAGGCGGGGGTCGCGGGCCGTGGGAAGCTGCAGGGCGGTGATGTCGGCGCGCAGCAGCCGGTCGTTGATCACGCCGAGCAACCGGCGCAGCTCGGCAGGTGCGAGGCCGGGCTCGGTGCAGGCGATCAGCAGTTCGCGCAGGAGTGGGCCTACGGCGATGACCGTCGGAGTCGTGTAGGGGAGCGTTGTCCGGCCGGTGGGGAACATCAGGGTGTGCACCGTCGTGTGTCCGTGGACACTGTGTTCGTGCCAGGTGTGCGCGGGAATCCAGACCGCGCGCTGCGCGCCGGCCACCCAAGCGCCGTGATCGGTGCGTACGGCCAGGATGCCGTCGCTGACGTACACCAGCTGATGTTCTTCGTGCTGGTGTCGTTCGATGTACTCGCCGGGCAGGTGCCCGTGTCGGATATACGACATCACCCGTCAGAATATCGGAAGCCGTCATCGGGGTGGGCGACCGATGGTGGATCTTGTGAGCCATCCTCCGCAGGTACCCCTTCCGCCACCAGGCCCCGAGCCCGTGCCGTCAGCCGCCGACGCCTCGCACGGGACGGATCCCGACGCCTCGCACGGGGCGGATCCCGGCGACGCGCCTCCGCGCGGCCGTAACCGTCGCGTCGGCCGTACCCGTCCCGTGGGCCGTGTCAGGACGCTGCTGTCGCGAAGCGTGGCGGACACCCGGCCACTGTCCATACCGGCCTTCCGGCGCGCCTTCGTCGGGCAGAGCGTCTCCGTGATCGGCCTCATGGCTTCCTCGGTCGCCGTGCCCGTCCAGTTGTACGCGCTGACGCACTCCTCCGCGGTGGTGGGCGTCAGCGGACTCGCCGCGCTGCTGCCGACCGTGATCTTCGGCCTCTACGGCGGAGCGGTCGCCGACGCGGTGGATCGCCGGAAGCTGTATCTCGGGTCGTGCTGGCTCACCTGGATCGTTTCGCTGGCCTTGATGCTGCAGAGCCTGCTCCACGTGCGGTCGCCCGCACTGATCCTCGTCCTGGTCGCTGTCCAGTCCGGCGGGTTCGCAGTCTCTTCATCGGTCCGCGGCGCCATCGTGCCCCGGCTGGTACCCGCAGACCAGATCTCCGCCGCGAACGGTCTCCTCTACAGCGTGGGCAACCTAGGACAAGTACTCGGCCCACTCCTCGCGGGAGCGCTGCTCGCCCTTCCCGGTGGGTTCGCCCTCGTCTACGGAGCGGACGCCGCACTCTTCACCGTCGCCCTCTACGCGGCCTTCCGCCTGCCCCACCTCCCCTCCCCCTCCGGCAAACCCGCCGGCCTTCCCGGCCTGCGCTCGGTGGCGGACGGCCTGCTGTTCATCACCCGTAGTCCCGTGCTGCTCATGTCCTTCCTCGTCGATGTCGCCGCCATGATGCTGGCCGGGCCCGAAGCCCTCTTCCCTCAAGCCGCGGCCGAACGGTTCCACGGCGGTGTGGGCCCGCTCTACTCCGCGATCGCGGCCGGAGCGCTTGTCGCCGGACTCTTCAGCGGCTGGATCGGCCGTGTCCGCCGCCAGGGCGTCGCCCTGACCGCGGCCGTGATCGTGTGGGCCACGGCCATCGCCGCCGCCGGACTCACCCACACCCTGTGGGCGGTGATCGCCCTGTTGGCCCTCGGCGGCGCCGCGGACCTGGTCAGCGCCGTCTACCGGCAGACCATCCTCCAGTCCTACGTGCCCGACCACCTCCGCGGCCGCCTCCAGGGCGTCTACACCGTGGTCGTCGCGGGCGGGCCGCGACTCGGCGACCTGCGCGCCGGAACGATGGCCGCCGTCGTCCCTCTCACCCTCGCCTGGTCGGCCTCCGCCTTCGCCTGCGCCGCCCTCGTCCTGGCGGCCGCCCTGGCCGTACGCCCGTTCTGGCGCTACCGGGCCGAGACTGTCGGCTGATTCGGCCCGTCGAGCAGAACCTCGCACGAGCCGGAGCCTCCGAGGACAGCGGCCTGCCACAGCCCTCGCAGAACCGTCGCGCGACTTCCCCGATGCCCTCGGACATCCGGTCGGCCCAGGAGTCAAAGCACCCAGATCCGAGGTTCAGACGCAGGCACTCACAGCAAAGGGCATGCTGTGACGCGAGGTTAAATTGTTCGTCTCTGAAGTAGCAGCGACATACGGCCTCTTAGCCGAGTGAACACGCAGGTCAGAAGCTTCAGTCCCTGCGCGTGCGGGGGTGGTCCCAGGCGGACGCGCTTGTTCTTCTTGAGAAGGACGTGGTCCCCGCGCGTGCGGGAGTGGCCCCGAGTCACCGGCCCCGAGCGTCACTCCGTCCACGTGGTGCCCGCGCGTGCGGGGGTGGTCCCTTCCTGATCAAGGTCGGCGGGCGGCCGGGCATGTGGTCCCCGCGCGTGCGGGGGTGGTCCCAAGGCCCGGTTCCACCTCCAGACCAAGAAGAGGTGGTCCCCGCGTGTGCGGGGGTGGTCCTGCGCAGACGGTCGTGATGGCCTCCAGGACGCCGTGGTCCCCGCGGGCGGGGGTGGTCCCAGGTCAGGGGCAAGTCGGGCGCCCGGGAACCAGTGGCCCCGCGTGTGCGGGGACAGCCCTGCTCGCCCCCGCCCCCGACACGGGAGCGCAGGAACGCGCCTCGTGTTCAGCCCCGGCTCAGACCGGCAGACAAGCACCCGCAACGCAGCCGGACTTCATGCCGAGGCCCCCTTGGTGGCACGCAGAATCGCCGTGTGGCCGGCGGTTGCCTGGCCGGAGAACTTCGTCAGCACTCCGACCTCATCCATGTTGGAGATCACCACCGGGGTCAGAACGGACTTGGCCTTCTCCTTCAGCATTTCCAGGTCGAGTTCGATGATGACGTCGCCCCGGCTGACGCGCTGCCCCTCCTCGGCCACGCGCCGGAACCCCTCACCCTTCAGCTCGACGGTGTCGATGCCGACGTGGACGAACACCTCAAGGCCGCTCTCGGTCTCCATGGAGAACGCGTGGTTGGTCTCGAAGATCTTGCCGATGATGCCGTCGGCCGGCGCGACGACCGTGCCCGCTGACGGGTTGATGGCAATGCCGTCACCGACGATCTTCTCCGCGAACACCACGTCGGGAACGTCCTCGATGCGGACGATCTCCCCTGACAGGGGCGCATAGATCTCTTCCGTGACCGCCGAACTGTCTCGCTCGGCCGCCGCCCGACGATCGAGCGCCAGAACAGGACCAGAAGGCAGGCCCGCAGTGGCCGCACCAGCGATCACGGCAGCAAGAGCGGCACGGCGGGATACGAATCGACTCATACGGACATGATGATCCGCGCGTCTCGATACCAGGTGTGCGACACGGGGCGGCCGTATCGTTGCCGGTGGTGCAGTCCGTTCGGTCCCCGCGTTTGCGGGGGTGGTCCCGTGGACCTGGTCGGCCGGCTCGGGCTACGGTCGTGGTCCTCGCGCGTGCGGGGATGGCCCCGCGTACAACCCCAACGAAGACCGCGTCGCTCACTGGTCTCTGCCCGCGCAGGGGTGGCCCCTTGGCTGCATCGTTTCCGGTGGTGTAGGCCGCCACTTGGTCCCCGCATTCGCGGGGTTGTACCCGCGATGAACGCACACGCCCTGGTGGCTTGACGCGGCCCCGCACCTGCGGGGGTGGTCCCTCTTTTAGGGCGTCGGCGACAATGTCGGTGTCATGCCCCCGCGCGTGCGGGGATGGCTCCGACGAGGTGGTCACCGGGATTCGTCACCACCTGGTGGTCCCTGCGCGTGCGGGGTTGTTCCCTTCAAGGCGGTCTTCGGCGGGGGCACGATCACGTAGTCCTCGCGCGTGCGGGGGTAGCCCCAGGGTCGGGTCGTCGGCTTCGCCAGAGTTGACGCGGTCCCCGCGCACGCGGGGTTGCTCCCCTGCCACGCACCACCTACGACCAGGTGCACGCACGCCCCGCGTCTGCGGGGACGTTCCCGCCCAGGACAGCACACGCCCAGTTCACGAAGGGTGGCTCCGTCCGCACGACCGACACCGGCACCGGCACCGGCCACGCTCCCCCGGGCTCAAACCAGCGCCGCGACCAGCAGCGTGAAGGCGGCGATCAGGACGGCGACCCGGATGTAGTGGTAACGGTCCCAGCGGTTCATCTGCTCTTTCCAGTCCGCGGGCCGGTTCTCAGGGGTCCACGTCTTGCCCAGGTTGTTGATCGGGACGAGCAGCAGGATCGACATGACCACGCTCACAAGCAGCAGCCCGCCCGCTGTGACGACCAGGCCGACGCCCTCCTCCCCCCACCCGGTTATGGCCCAGATCGCGCTCAGGACCATCGAGCCGATGTACCAGAACGGCATCACCGCCCCCAGCATCCGGCCCCCGTGGCTTCGGCCGAGCTGAGTGCTGTCGTCGGGCAGCGCGTTGAGGATCCGGTTGATGACGAAGGCGACGGAGAACTCCACCCCCACCAGCAGTCCGACGATCACGGTGGTGACGATCTCCAGTGCGTTGAGCATGATGACCCCTCCTGAAATCTAGCGGCGCTAGGTGATGAGGCAACGCTAGACCTACTGCCGCTCGATTGTCTAGCGGTGCTAGGATCGAAGCATGTCGGTACAGGAACGCAAGGAGCGCGAACGGGCGGGCCGCGAGCGACTCATCGTGGCGACGGCCCGCGAACTCGCCGAGCAGCAGGGCTGGGACGCGGTCACCACCCGCCGACTCGCCGAGCGCATCGAATACAGCCAGCCCGTCCTCTACAGCCACTTCCGGGGCAAGCGCGAGATCATCGGCGCCGTCGCCCTCGAAGGCGCCGCCGAGATGGCCGGGGCGTTGAGGGCCGCAACCGTGGCCGCGACCTCGGCCACGGACGGGCCTCGCGCCCGGGTCGCCGCCCTCGCCCGCGCCTACCTTGATTTCGCCGCAGACAACCCGGCGGTCTACGACGCCATGTTCCAGCTCGACGGCGGCCTGGCATTCGCGCAGGAGGACACCCCCGAGCCGCTGAAGGACGCCTTCGCCGCCCTCCTGGAAACCCTCGGCGAGGTGGCCGGGGACGGCGTTCACCCAGCGCTGTTCACCGAACTGTTCTGGGCGTCCCTGCACGGGCTGGCCACCCTCACCCGGGCCGGACGGCTGCCGCCGGAGGACAGCGAGCGGAGGGTGGAACTGCTGGTGGACCGGCTCGCCGCGGTCTGACGCAGACCTCCAGGGCCGCATCAACCGACCCGTGGCGAGCGTGGACTCCAGCACCTGCCGGAGCCACCGGCGCGCCGCCGGACCACATCGATCCGGCTCCGGCTCAAGCTTCGGGGGGTAGATCCATTATCTCGGCGCGGGCAAGCGTTGTCACCGTTCTCCAGAATGATCTTTATGCCTGTTTTGCGCCCCTAGGCTTACCGGCGTACGCACATCACGTATCCGACCTGGGAGTTGAGAGTGGCGCACGACGTTGCCGCGCTGACGGAGGAACTCACGGACATGGCTGCGGCCGATCACCGGTCCGCAGTCCACGCGAACAGCGAAGCCCCCGCCGAGCAGTTGGCCTGGCGGCGGCTGACCGCCCGGAACGGTGACCGGCTCAGCGAGATCATGGACGAGTACGGCTGGCCGACGGCGGATCTGGTCGGCGAGGAGGCTGCCCGCGCGGCATGGCTGATCGCTCAGCACGCCGACCGGCAACTCGACGTTCAGCGGCGCGCCCTCCAGTTGATGCAGCAAGCGGTGTCGGCAGGATCGGCCGGCCCGCGCGAGCTGGCCTTCCTACGGGACCGCACACTGGTCAATGAAGGCCGTAAGCAGGTCTACGGCACTCAGATCGCCGGCGTGAATAACGGGGCACCGGTTCCGTGGCCCTGTGAAGAGCCCGAGCGCATGGACGAACTCCGTGCGGAAGTCGGCATCGAGCCCTTCGACGAGTACGTCGCCAAGTTCACCTAGGGCCTTCCGTTCGGATCAGCACTCGCAGCGATTGAGGCGGCGAGTCGTGATCGCCGCCCTGATGCGGCCGGCCACGTGACGCGGTCTAGGGTGATCGAATGGACGTGGCGGCGGTACTGATTGCGATCGCTGGTGTAGCGGGAACCCTTGGGGGCGCACTGCTTACCCAGCGGGGCGCCGACCGCGCCAAGAAGCGCGAGTTGGAGATGGCCCATGCCATCCAGGAAGCTCGCGAAAATCGTGAGCTACGCCGGAGCTGTTACACACAACTACATCGGGATGCCCGGCAGTTCGCCACGGCGCTCAGCCGGCACTTGTACGCCATGCGGGATCAAACCCTCGGGCAGGAGGACGTAGCAGCGTTGGAAGGCACCAAGGATGCCTACCGTGACCGATGGTCCGAGGCTCTGATGATCGCCCCCGATGCGGTGATTGTTCCGGCTCACGAACTGAACGAAGCGCTGACCGGGGTCTATGGACAGATCAAGCGTCTGGAACAGGAAAGCCCCCGACCGGGCGAGACCTTGCGCTCAGCCGCCGCAGCGCAGCATGAGCTCTGGTCTCTTATGGACGTCATGAGAGAGGCGATGCGTCGTGATCTGGGCGTCACCGTAGACGCCGGCGAGGAAGCCACCCGTCGAACGCCGTTGGTCTCTTCCAGCGATCCCACAGCTCTGACCAGGGATTTCACCGAGTCGCAAGACGGCCTCGACTAGGGTCTTTTGGATCAGCGAGCGGACCACAGGAAGATACCGGCGATGTGGAGTCCAGCCAGGTAGCTGGTCGCCGTCTACTCATATCGGGTGGCGAGGCCGCGCCACCGCTTGAGGCGGTTGATGCACCGCTCGACGGTGTTGCGCTGCTTGTAGGCCTCACGGTCGAAGGCCGGTGCATCACCGGCCTGGCCGGCGGTGAGAACAAACGCGAGAGGTCGACAGCGGGCATCCGCTGCTAGGTGGATCTTGGTCGTCAGCCCACCGCGGGACCGGCCGAGTGCCTCACCTTTCCAGAGCCCCCTTTTCGGGCCCCGGCCGCGTGCTGGTGGGCCCGCACGACCGTCGAGTCGACGCATACGATCGACCAGTCGACCTTCCCGACCGCGTCGGAGTGCTGCTGGACGGGGGCCAGGAGCCGGTCCCACGTCCCGTCCGCCGACCAGCGGCGGAACCGCTCGTAGACCGTCTTCCACGGCCCGTACCCCTCCGGCAGGTCCCGCCAGGCAGCACCCGTGGACAGCTTCCACAGGATCCCGTTGAGGACCTGCCGCCGGTCCCGCACCGGCCGCCCCATCCGAGGCGGAACCAGCAACGGCCCGATCACCGCCCAAGCCTGATCAGTCACCTCATGACGACGCACCACGACCGGACCAACGACCCACCGACATTGCGGACACCCCCTAGGAAGACGATCAGACGGCCGCCGACCACCGGAGGGCCTGGTGCCGGAGGAGGCAAGACAGCCGCCACCGGCAAGAGGGATTCTTTTTCGCCGGGCAGGGCACGACGCGGATCCCTATCATGATCAACAAGCTATCGTGAAAGGAGCCACCCATGAAGAAGTGGCGAGCGACTTTAGTCGTCGCGGCATCGACGGCCGCGCTGCTGTGCGGGGCCGTGCCCGCACACGCGACGAACGAGGTCAACATCTTCGAGTGCCAGGTCGACTTCGGCGGGCAGTACTTCCATCTCGGTATCCGCAATTCCAACGGCACCGGCACCAATCGCTGCTTCGCCAACGCGGGCGACCTGCACATCGGGCAGGGTGGTGTCGAGAACTTCAGCAGCGGGAACAACGCGGGCTACTTCGACTACGAACCTGGCGACGGCTGGATCTACCGCCACACGTTCGGCAAGCACGAGTCCAAGACCCAGGCATACGGCCTGGTGACCAACCTGCACATCAACTGACGCCCCGGAAACAGGCCCGGCGGACGACGCCGGGCCAACCACTCGCAAAGCCCGCGAGACAAGCCGTCACAGTCCCCCGGCTCCGACGCCGGGGGCACTTTCACCTCTGTAATCCCGGAGCCAGTCCGGTCCGATGGCACAAACGCAGAAGCCTCTTCGTCCGGGACATCACCTGTCGGCCGCCAAAGTGACGGCGCCGCAGCCGGTGGCCTGGTACACCCGAGGGTTCGTGCGCGTCGGTAAAGTCTCCTGACTCGACGGTGGCAGCGAGCCGCATCACGAGGCCCTCGCACAGGACGGTGTCCGGGAGCGCGGGGAGCGCCCCGATTCAGGCAGCCGCGCGGCGTCCGACGGCGACGGTCGCCGCTACGGCCCCAGCATCACCGGGGCCGCATCAACCTTCTCCTGAACCGGGTAGACCGTCGCGCCAAGAGCCCGCAGTACGGGCTCTCCGCCCCCTGCCGGGGCGAGCGGGGAGAGATCTGGCCGCACCTGGAGAATCCCGTGGCCATCAATGGGGCGGCAAACGGCGGCCGTCAGTGGGAGCGCTCACTCGTTCTGAACCGCATCACCTGGAGCCTCGGTAAGCTCAAAGCATGGGAATATTCACCAAGAAACCGAGGCTTCTCAATG
Organism: Streptomyces sp. DSM 106670; assembly: GCF_055792845.1. NCBI lineage: Bacteria > Bacillati > Actinomycetota > Actinomycetes > Kitasatosporales > Streptomycetaceae > Streptomyces > Streptomyces sp. DSM 106670. The sequence continues at coordinate 4,671,460 of NZ_CM147704.1, read as the reverse complement.
AGGCTATCGATGTGAACGCGCCGTTCCTGTTTCGCATCGAGGACGTGTTCACAATCTCCGGCAAAGGTCGGCTTTTCACCGGAGTAGTGGAGTCCGGTGCCGTCGCGATCGGCGCTCCGGCGACCTTGCTCGTCGGCGACCGCATCCTGCTCGGCCAGGTCAAGAAGCTCGAGTCTCGAAAGGAACGGAAGCCCACCGTGCTCGGCGAAGGCGACAAGTGCGCGATCGAGCTGGATGGTGTGGAGACCAACGATCTTCCACTGCGCGTCTACGGAGGTCAGATGATCGTGGACAACGACGCACTGAAAGGTGCCGTAATTCGGTCCCGTCAAGCGTCCGACATCCCGCCGGCGCTCCGGAGGACGAGCTAGGGCGTGTCCGGCGGGTCACTGCTCGGCCTCGCCTGTCGCAGGCAATGATCCGCCGGGCTGGTCCGGGCCGGACCGGCCCCACCAGAACAACACCGCTGACGGGAACCGCTATCGTCCAGCCTTCCCGAGGCCGGACGAGCCCACAGGTTGAACACCCGCCCCCTGGTAGAACACCAGCACCCCCCGCCTCTCACTCCAACAGTCCAAATCCCTTACTTGACACCGCTCTTGACTAGGTAGTCACTGGTAAGTTGGCCTGTTCACCCGGAGGAGGGGCGGCAGCATGGGCAGACCCTGGGAAGCTGATCCTGAAACCGGCTTCAAGAGACGTCTCGGAAAGTCGGCACTGGAGCTGGGCGCCACCAGCACCGGGCCCGAATGCCCGGATATCTGGGAGCTGGAGAACGGCGACATCGCCGTGATCGGACGCGACCTCACCGACTCCCTCGGGACACGTCTGCCCGACGGTGTCTCCATCAGTCGCGATGAGCGCCTCGTGGTCATCCCTCGCAGGATGCTCATCGCAGCGAAGGCGGACATCCCTCATGAATGAGTACGTCTGAATGAGTGCGTCAATGTTCGTGTGCTTCCGCGATGGCTCCGGCGAAGTCCTCCAGAGGCCCGACTATCTCGCCGACTTCAGCCGGGTCCACGAGAGCGACATCCACCTCCTCGCCAAGCTTGAGCGGGGCCAGACCTTCAAGGAGCCGGGCACTCCCAGCTGGGAAGCCTTCGCTTCCGGGGACTGGGCGGAGGCTCTACGCCTGATCCAGGACGACCGGGAGTCGGTCGCCGCGTACTTCCGTGACACCTCTCAACGCGGCCTGACCTTCCGTCGGCTCCGTATCGTCGAGTACCCCGTAACTCCGTACCTCCAGTGGGAGATGAACGTCCTCCGGCTCAGGTCCGAGCTGGGCGAAGAGATCCGTGTGCTGGATGCCGGCACGATCTCCGACGTGGAACGGGACGCACAGGTGCCCGAGGTCGTCATCCTCGGAAGTTCCGTGATGTACGCCGTGATCTACGACGACGAGCTGAAGGGCGCAGGGGCCCGGCGGTTCACCGACCCCGACCAGGTCCGGACCACGACCCAGGAGTTCGAAACTCTCTATGCCCAGGGCGAGGAGTTCTCGGAGTTCTTCGAGCGGGAGATCGCACCGCTCGAACCGCCCGCCCTCAACCGCCCGGCTTCAACAGTCCGCCGACCGCAGCAGTGAGGAGAGCGCGCGTCATGAATGCGGAGCTGGTCGCACTCGCCCAGAGCGCCGGTACGACCCTCGTCGGCCTGATGGCGACCGGCGCCTGGGAGCGCACCAGGGACGGGGGCGTCGCCCTCTGGCAGCGCGCCCGCGACGACGCGCACGGCACCGGCGGTGGGGCGTAGAGGCAAGCGATGGATACCGCCTCGCCCACCGACGTACACACAGGTCCCCTCACCCCGCCCACCTCCCCGTCAGGAACGTCAGCGCGACGATCGTCGTCACCGGCGCGGCCACGCACAGGTACGCCGTCGTGAACCACGGCCGCCGCAGGCTCACCGCCGCCAGGCCGATCCACAGCGGCCACCACAGCAGCGTCGCGCGCGGAATGGACGTGTACCAGTACGAGGTGCCCAGCGCCCACAGGCTGAGCGCCACGTACACCGCCTCGGGCCAGCGACGACGGCGCAGAAGGATCGCCACCAGCGCCAGGCCCACCAGCATCGCCGCCAACTCGGCCTGGAACGTGACCGCGTACCCCGTCGACTGCGTCCCCTCGAACGCCCCGTGCCACGTGTTCGTCCACGCCTCCCACGGGGTGTGGAACGTGCGGTACCAGCCCCGCTCCTGCGCGTGCTTCCACGCCATCCAGTCGCCGGTGTGCGCGTGCAGATACCAGCTGTACGCGGCCGGGGGCAGCGCCGGAAGCAGCGTCCAGCCCGCCGCCCGCCAGTGTCTCCCCGCCCGGGCGGACAGCACGAACAGCAGCGCGACCGCGGCGGCGAGGAACAGACCGCTGACGCGCACCGTCGTCGCCAGCGCGGTCAGTACGGCGGCGAGCGCCCACCGGTGCCGCATCGCCGCGAGCCACGCGGGCAGGGCGAACGCGAGGAACAGCGCCTCCGTGTAACCGGCGGCCAGGAACACCGCGCACGGCGAGAGCAGGAAGAGGACAGCCGTACGGCGGCCCGCCGCATCCTCCGGCAGATACGCCCGCGCGATACGGGCCAGGGCCAGCACCGCCACCGCACCCGCGACGAACGAGATCAGCAGCCCGGCCGCCGTCCAGTCCGGGACGACCGTGTGCACGGCGCGCAGGAGGAAGGGGTAGCCCGGGAAGAACGCCTCCCGGTTGTCCCAGCCGCTCGTCCACGGGCCCGTACCGGCCGGGAAGTAGCCGTCGCGCGCTATGTGGAGGTAGTGGTTCGCGTCCCAGTGCTGGAAGGGCGCGAGGACGGGTGCCGCCTCCCGCGTTCCGGGGTGGGCCGGAAACAGCCAGCGGGCGAGGTGGGCCGTGATCCACAGGGATATGCGGGTCAGGAGGTACAGCCACAGGACGATGCGGTCGGCAGGAGTCAGCCGCGCGGCCACCCGCCGGAGCCGGCCCGCTGCCCGGGGCTCGGGCGGCGGGGCCTCGGCCCGGGGCTCAGGACGTACGAGCGTGGACAGGTCAGTCACTCGGGCACCTTTCGGCACGCCTCACGGACGTGCCGAGGTGAAGGCGTGCGGGATCGCCCGGTGAAGCCGCCGGGGCACGGAAGGGGTGGGGTGGGGTGTGGGGTACGGGCTATGGACTACAGCTACGGGGTCAGGGCGTCGACGTGGCTCCGTCGGTCGCCGTCGCCGTCGCCGACTCGGATGTCGTCGGCGGCGGCTTCGTCGGGGTCGGACTCGTGCCCGTAGGCGCACCCGTGCCCCTACCCGTGGGCAGACCGCCCGGCAGCGTGGTGCTCGGCGAGGGCGGCGGCGACGGCTGCTCGGTCGACAGGCCCTCCGACGGTACGGGCGAGGGGTAGCTCGGTGACGGACTCGTCGCCGGGGCGACCGGTTCCGGCCGTACCGGCAGCAGGCCCACCGCGACCGCCCCGCCCCCGCCGACGACCAGGCACACGCCCACCGCGACCACGGCCATCCGGCGGCGCTGCGCGCGCATACCGCGTTCGGTGATGCTCGACGCCGGGTCCGCCACCGAGCGGACCTGCCCGAAGTCACCGGCCTCCCGGAATAGAGACCGCAATGGATCCCGTGGTTCAGACATCAGGAGCCTCCTCGATGCGGGGGTCGTGCAGACGGTGCGCGAGCGCCGCCCGTCCACGGACCAGATGCGTCTTGATCGTGCTGGTGGAAAGCCCGGTCTCCCCGGCGATCTGCTCGACCGTGAGGTCGCACAGGTAGTGCAGGGTCAGCGTCCGCCGCTGCTGGGCGGGCAGTTCCCGGAGCGCGTCGACCAGCACCACACGGCCCGGGTCCGGCGGCTCCACGTGCTCGGACGCACCGCTCCCCCGGCCCCAGGCGTCCGCCGAACGCCGCCGGAAGCGCCAACGGCTCACCGCCAGCCGCCAGGCGACCGTACGGATCCACGCCTCCGGCTGCCCGTCCCGCTCCAGCCGGCCGCGCCGGACCCACGCCTTGACGAAGGCCTCCTGCACGACGTCCTGCGCCTCCTGGAGATCGCCGGTCATCACGTACAGCTGGCCTGTGAGACGCGCGACCGCCTGGGCGTAGAACTCTTCGAACTCCTCGACGGTCAAAAGTTGCTCCCGGATCTTTCGCTTCACCGGGTATACGCCCGGCGCGCGCCATCCGGTCGACACCACCCGCCATGAATCCGAGGTGACGGTCGTCACAGGACCCGAACGGTCCAGGCCCTCCCCCCGCCCCCGCGCATCTCCCGGAGCTCAAGCGGCGAGATCCGAGCGCTCTTAACAGGGATGGGGTGGATGGGTCAGTAGTCCCACCCGCCCACCCTGGCTGCGAAGTTGACAGTTTGTGATCGAGTTGCGACGCACGGTCGCCAGGCTCTAGCGTGCGGGAAGACCACGACCAGGCAAAAGACGACCCCCACCGGTGTTCCAGCACCGACAGGGGTCTAGCCACCGAAGATCGAGAAAGCGAAGAAAGCGATCCCCATGGCTGACAGCCAGCTTAGTGACATCACGCGCGCGACACCGCACCCCATGGCCAACCCCGGCTACGGCAAGCGCTCCGCGCCCGGCGAACGTCCGCGCACCGACCGCGACTTCGCCCACCTCCTCCCCCGTGACGCCTCCGTCGCCGCCTACATCGACCGGCTGCCCGACGGCTCCGACATCTCCGTGAAGACGCTGGCCAAACACCTCCCGTACGGGCAGTGCGCCCTGCGCACCACCCTCAACCGGCTCCAGGACTCGGGACACTTACGGCGCGGCAGCGAGTGCGTGATCACCGACGAGGTCATGCTCTGGGTGACCCGGACCTTCTTCTCCCGCACCGCACGCGAGGACGCCTGGTGGGACGCCTACACCCGGGGTGACGCTCCGCCCGACGAGCCCCAACGGCCCACCCGATCGCGGGCGTTCATCCTGCTCGCCGCCCTGGGGCGGACCGCCCCCACCCTGACGCTGTCCGCCGCCGACTGCGTGCGCCTGGAGCCGCAGGTCGGTGAGTGGATCGCCCGGGGCGCGACCGAGGCGGAGCTGCTGCACGCCCTCACCAGCGGGCTGCCGTCCCCCGTCCACTGCGCCGCCCGCCTCGTCGAACGGCGGCTGCGCGACAAGCTGCCGCCCGAGCCGGTCCTGCCGGGGCCCCGGACCGTCCTGCGCACCCTCGAATGCGGCGAGTGCGGAGTCCCCGGCCCGCCCGAAGCGCTCCTCGGCGGCCTCTGCCGGCCGTGCCGGGGGCCGTCTCCGGAGCCGCCGGTCGGCCCGCCCGGAACCGTGCAGCCGCCCGGCGTACGGGACCGGATGAACGCGGTCCGGGCGGGGCTGATTCCTCGATCCGAAAGGACATACCGATGACCGTGCAGCTCGCCCGGAGATCCGACGGGGCACGATGGAGGGGAGGAGGCGACGCCATGACCCCCAGCTCCGCCGATCACGCACCGCACGCCCAGATGTCCGTCGAGGAGTTCGAACAGCTCGCCCGGACGGCCCCCGAGACCGTGACGCTTGAGTTCATCAACGGAAAGCTAGAGGTCAAGCCCGTGCCGGACGGGGATCACGGAACCATCTTCATGTGGCTGCTGCGTCAGTGCATGCAGCATCGCCCCGACCTCGACCTGCACCCCGAACAGGGGCTGATGGTGGAGACGTACCGGCAGGGTCGCGCCCGTCCCGACGGCGTTCTCGCTCCTCGTCGGCACTTTGCCGGACAAGGGGAATGGGCACCCACCGAGGGCGTCCTGATGACCGTGGAGGTGACCTCCTACGACCACGACACCGATCGTCGCGACCGCACCGAGAAGCCGCACGGATACGCGGCGGCCGGCATTCCGGTGTACCTCCTGATCGACCGCGAGTCCGGAACCCTCCTCGTCCACAGCGAGCCCGACAAGGGCCGCTACCGGCAGCAGCACTCGTACGACTACGGCGACGCCGCCGCCCTCCCTCACCCCGTCGACATCACCCTGGACACCGAGGAACTCAAGGACTACGCCCGCTGACCCGCTGCCCTCGGTTCTGACGCGGTCAGAAGCCGCCCGTGAAGGCGAAGAGGAACGAGAGCGGGTAGAGGACGCCCGCAGCTCCCAGGACGAGGCCCGCGAGGCACTGGGGCCGGTTGAACCCACTGATCAGGCCCAGCACACCGAAGGTGATCGCCAGACTCCCGGCCAGGAGGGCGAACAGGCCGAGGAAGAACGCGGCGATCAGCGCGATGACGCCGAAGCAGAGCGAGACGGGCCCGTACAGCGTCGCGGGTGTCGCGGGCGTCGCAGGGGTTTCGGGGCTTTCGGCGGTGCCGGATCCGGTTCCCATGTCCCCATCATGGCATTCGCCGCCGAACCGTCATCGCGTGGCATCCGCCACGACCGCCGTATCTGCGGTGTCCGCCACCTCCGCCGCCAGTTGCGTCGTCGCCAGCTCGCGGTACAGGTCGTCCCCGGCGATCAACTCCTCGTGCGTGCCCGCCGTACGGACCCGGCCCTCCTCCAGGACCACGATCCGGTCGGCATGACGGACCGTGGACAGGCGGTGCGCGATCACCAACACCGTGGTCCGCTCGGCCATTTCGAGGATGACGTCGCGCAACGCCTGCTCGTTGACCGCGTCCAGCTGCGAGGTCACCTCGTCGAGGAGGAGCAGGCGGGGGCGGCGCAGCAGGGCGCGGGCGATGGCGATCCGCTGGCGTTCGCCGCCGGAGAGCGTGACGCCCCGGTGGCCGACCGCCGTGTCCAGGCCGTCCGGCAGCCGGTCGACCAGGGCGTCCAGGCGGGTGCGGGTCACCGCGTCCTCCAGCGCCTTGCCCTCCGCTTCCGGGGCGGCGAAGAGCAGGTTCTCGCGGAGGGTCCCGGCCAGGACCGGGGCGTCCTGTTCCACGTACGCGAGCGAGGCGCGCAGCTCGGCCAGCGGCCAGTCGCGGATGTCCCGGCCGTCCACGGTGATGGTGCCGCCGTCGTGGTCGTAGAACCGTTCCAGCAGGCTGAACACCGTCGACTTGCCCGCCCCGGACGGGCCCACCAGCGCGACGAGTCCACCGGCCGGAACGTCGAACGTCACCCCCTTGTGGGCGGGGGCGCGCTCGTCCCCGTACCCGAAGGTCACGTCCTGGAAGGCGACCCCGAGCGGGGTGCCCTCCCCCCGTACGGACCCGGACCCGGCCCCGGGTCCGGTGGAGGTCTCGCCCGGCAGCGACTCCACCTCGTCGATCCTGCGCACCGCCGCGAGGCCGCTCTGCAGGCCCGTCCAGCCCTCGACCAGACCGCCGATCGGGCCCATCAGGTAGAAGAGGTAGAGCAGGAACGCGATCAGTGAGGAGATCTCCAGCGAGCCCGACGCGACCCGCGCTCCGCCGACGCCCAGCACGGCCAGGAAGGCGAGTTGGATCGACATCATCATCGTGACGTCCGAGACCGAGGACCACTTCGCCACCGAGACGCCCCGGTCGTGCGCGTGCCGGGCCGCCTCCGCGACCGCCGCCGTCTCCCGCTCCTCGGCACCGCTCGCCTTGACCGTACGGAACGCCTGGAGCACCCGGTCCAGGGCCGCGCCCATCGCCCCGACGGACTCCTGCGCCCGGAGCTGCGCGCGCTGAATACGCGGCATGAGCAAGGCCGTTACGGCTCCGATGCCGACGATGACGACCAGCGTCACGCCCAGCAGGGTCACGTCCATGTACGCCATGAACGCGACCGTTCCCAGCAGCATCAGCACGCTGTTGAACGACTCGACCAGGCCGCTGGAGAGGACCGTCCGGAGGAGGGTGGTGTCGCTGGTCACCCGGGACTGCAGGTCTCCGGGGGTGAGCCGGTCCACCGCCGGTACCTTCAACCGCATGATGCGGCCGACGAGTTGGTCGCGGGCCCGGAGCACCACGCCTTCTCCCGTACGGGCCATGAGGTAGCGCCCGTACGCGGAGATGCAGGCTCCGGCGAGTACGAGGGCGGTCAGCGCGACGAGCGGGGCCACGGGCGAGCGGTCGGCGGCGAACGCGTCGACGGCGTACTTCGCCATCAGCGGCATCGCCAGGCCGGCCGCGGAGCCTGTGAGCGAGAGGAGGCCCGCCCGGATCAGTACGCCCCGGTGCGGGCGGACCCGGGCCAGGAGGAGACGGAGGGGGGACGGGCCGGACTTGCCCTGGGCGGGGTTCCCGGTGGTCTCCGTGGGGGACTCACCGGCCGGCCCCTCGGGGACCGCCGCCTGCCCGGCGGGCTGCCCGGGCCCTACCGGATCCCCGGCGCCCGGGCCCGGCCTCACCGGCTCACCGGCGGGCCCCACCGCCGCCCCCGCGTCCTCAGGCCCTCTGCCCGCTTCCGCTTCCGTCGTCCCCGACACCGCGCTCATCCCGTACCCCTCCGCCTGCCGCGACCGCCTCCGCCGTCACCACCATCAAGGGACGCAGATCCGCCGGTTCCGCCTGTTCCCCGACCGTACGGCCCTCCGCCTGCAGCCACGCATGCGGGGCGAACGGTGGAGCCGACCGCACCCCGGCGCACCAGTCGGGCCAGACGCCGGACATCCGGCAGGCCAGGGCGACGGCGACCGAGCGGGGCAGGCAGCCGTAACGGCTCGCGCAGCGGCGGCTGGTGGTGACGACCGCCTCCAGCACCTCCAGCGTCTCCGCGTACGAGGCCGGGCGCGCGCCCCGGGCGCACCTGGCCAGCACGCGGCGCAGCCGTCCGGGCTTCAGGCGGGCCAGGACGAACGCGGCGGCGATGGCCGTGCGCAGCCGCACCCCGCCCGCTCCCGCGCCCCGGCGCGGCATCGTCATCTCGGTGGTCATGGGCGCAGGATCTTCGCGTCGACGAGCTGCCGGGTCAGTTCCGCGACGTCCGACTCCGCCTCGGCGCGCTCGACGTCGAACGCGGCGAGGATCCGCTCCACGGCGATGTCGGGGGTGTGTCCGGCGGCGAGGGTGTCGACGATGATGATGCTGGTGTCGTTCAACTGCCAGTAGCTGCCGTCCTTTTCGTCGAGGAGGACGCCGCCGTACTCGGTGGTCGTGACGGCGATGCCTTTTCTGAGCTTCACAGGGTTGCCTCGCTGGTCGTGGAGGTGCGGTGGGGTGGCAGTGTCGGTGTCGGCCAGGCGTTCTCGGCGGTGCGGAGCCAGGTCTCGCCGGCCACGGTGGAGCTGATGGAGTGCTCGACCAGGACCGGTGAGAAGGGTTCGGCGGCGAGCCGGAGCAGGTGGCGGGAGTCGACCAGGCCGTGCTCGGCGAGCCGGGAGCCGGTCCACAAGTCGGCCAGTTCCGGGGCGTGTTGGCGCAGGCCCTGGTGTTCGTCGGAGGACATGTGGTCCTTCGTCGTGCGGGCCAGCAGCGCGTCCGGAACCACACCGCGCATCGCCTCGACAAGCAACGGCTTGTAGCGCCACGGGCTGATGCGCTCCGCCAGGCGCACGGCGAGGGTCGCCTCCAGGACCCGGTCGTCGTAGAAGGGCGCGGCGACCGGCAGCCCGATCGTCATGCCGATGTCCTCCATCGCCTGGAAGTGCCGGGCCCCCATCCGTACGGCGTCGATGTCGACGTGCCGTCCGCGCCACGGGTCGATCGGCTCGGCGTGCTCGGCGGCGGCCCGGAACTCCTCGGTGATCAGGGCGTTCGCGTGGTCCGTGAACCAGGGGCGCAGCGACTGCCGTACGCCCCAGGAGAGCAGCGGGGTACGGGTGACCGGCTGGGGTTCGGCGGTGATCGCGCCGGCCAGCCAGCGGGGGAACGTGGAGCGGTTCAGCAGGGCCTTCAGCGTCGGCAGGAGCGGCCAGCCGAGCTGGTGGCGCAGTCCGCCGAGGTGGTTCCAGGCGGTGAGCGGGTTGCCGTGGAAGAGGTCCTGGTAGGCGTGGGGCAGGCCGAGGAAGAGTTCGTCGCCGCCGTAGCCGGTGAGGTGGTAGCGCGAGCCGGTGGCGTGGGCGCGGCTCAGGAGCAGGTGCGCGCGGGCCCGGCCGGGGGCCACGGGGAGCGGTTCGTCGTTCAACTCTTCGGCGGTGGCGGCGAGATCGGCGTAGAAGTAGGGGGCGTCGTCGGCGGGGATGATGTGGTGGTCCAGGCCGGTGGAGTCGCCGCCGTTCCGTCCCGCATCGGGCGTACGCGCCGCGTCGCTGTCCCGCTTCACGTCAACGCCTCCCGCCGCCGTGCCACCTCGCGCCCCAACACCTCCTCCTCGCGCCGCCTCCACCGCTCTGCGCGCCCACGCCTCGTCCTCGCTGTAGCGGTCGCGGGCGGCGACGGTGAGCAGGGAGAGTTCGGCGGGGCCGGTCGCGCGGGCGGCGAAGGTGAGGGCCGTGGAGTCCATGCCGCCGGACAGCTCGCAGCTGATCCGGTCCAGGCCGCCGACATGGGCCCGTACGGAGGCGGCGATGGCGTCGCCGAGTGCCCGGGCTCCTTCGGCCAGCGGGAGTTCGGCGGGCGGCGGCTCCCACCAGCGGTGCTCCGTGGGGCCGGGGACGGCGGCCGTGCCCGGTGCTGCGACGGGCAGGGCCAGGCCGTACCCGGCGCCGGTCTCGTGCACGCCGCGCCACACGACGCGGCGGCTCAGGGGGTGCGGCAGGAAGTCGAGCATGCGCAGGGCCAGCGCGCCGTCGTCCAGGGGCGCGCCGATCAGGCGGGCGAGGACGGCGGGCCGGTCGGAGGCGATGGTTCCGGCCTCCGGGTGCCGGGCGTGGCAGATCCGGCGCAGCCCGGAGGCGGTGCCCCGGATCCAGGTCTCTCCGGAGAGCTGGGCGATCACATGGTGGAGGCCGGGCAGCCGGGCGAGACGGCGTTCCAGGCCGGCCCGGTCGCGGGCCCCCTCCAGCAGACCGGAAAGTGCGGCGTCGGGGACCCGGTCCGGGCCGATGAGCACGAGGGCGTCGTCGCCCCGGCGGAGGTGGCTCACCTCGCGGACCAGCGGGCGGGCGAGGATCCAGGGCCGCCCGGATGCGTGGGCGACCACCGTCTCCCCGCCCGCCCCCGGAGGAAGCTGCCCGGCCACCGCCGCTCCCGCCACGCTGTCCGGCAGGACGACGAAGTAGTCACGCAGTTGGCCGGGCATGTTCACCTTCCGGAAGTTCTCGTACGACGCACAGGAAACCGGGGGCCGGATCAGATGATGCGGCGGACCCAGTACTCCTTGTACGAGCCGTAGAAGTAACCGGCGGTCTTCTTCGAAAAGTCGCCCTGCTTGAACAGCGACGGCTTCACGTAAGCCTTCTTCTGCTGCTTCATGACACCTTCCCTTCTGTGCGGTTGACGACCGTTATGCCCAACTGACGTCTGCATAACTGAAGTTATTCGTGCGACTGGTGTTCACCACGTGAACACCAGAGCCATCATGTCCCGCTGCCGATCCGGTACGCATGATTCCGACTTACCGTGCGAAGTTGGCTGGATAGCGTGAGGGCCGAGGCCCAGGCGCAGGGCCGCGCCGGGACGCTCCACGGGGCCTCGGGGCACCGACCGGTCGGCATGTGCAGTCGCACAGCGCCGGGGCGCGGCGAGGCAGTGGACTGGACCAATGGCTGTACGCGGCGGCCGGACCGGGCAGTGAGCTGCCAAGAGAGCCGGCGGCATCCGGCGGAACGAAGGAACCACGGCGGGCGAGGGCCCGGCAGCCCGCGCGGCGGCCCTACCTCACCGGTCGCCGGCGCGCCACCTACATCGCCGAAAACGGATGAACGCGCGGTGCAGCACGGCACCGGGCGCGACAAGTACGCATTCGGCCACAGGCCTGGGGCGTGTCCGCCGGGCCCGCCCTACCGGCCGGCCCGCCCTACCGGCCGCGCAGCCGGTAGCCGCCCCAGGCCGCCGCTCCCGCGCCCAGCAGCAGCGGGATCATGCCGTAGCCGACGACCGTCGAGGAGTGGGCGTACCACCGTCCGCCGTCGAACACCTGGGTCGCGGTGATGGTCTCGGGGTCGTTCCGGCCGTCGTGGTCGGCGAAGAGGATCCTGACGCGCTGGATGTCCGCCGGCTCGGGCGTGCCGTCCACATGGGCGCGCAGCGACTCCAGGGCCACCCTCTTGCGCTCCGCGTCGTTGGCGCGCTGCTGGGCCGGGCTCTCGCCGAAGCAGTGCCAGACGGTCTGCCCCTTCTTCGTACGCGTGTCGTGGCAGTCGATCCGGCCGAAGGTCTCGACCCGCATGCCGAGGGCGCCGGAGAGCCCCGTCCCGGTCACCACGACGAACAGCCCCAGCACGAACAGCACGGCCCCGCCCAGCACGAACGAGGCCCCCTTCCAGTCCTTGGTCATCCCGTCCCCGTCCCCCGTTCTCGCGGCGACCGGTCCACCGGCCCCCCGGCGCATTCTTCCAGCGCGGCCGGGAACGCCACAGGGGCGGCACCTCCGTGAAGGAGGTACCGCCCCTGTGGGACGTACTGCGCACGTACGGGGACGTACGCGGAACTTCGGATCAGGCGGGGAGGCCGGAGCCTCCGTGGCCGATCAGAAGTCCATGTCACCGCCCGGCATGCCACCCGGAGCGGCCGCGCCGGCCTTCTCGGGCTTGTCGGCGATGACGGCCTCGGTGGTGAGGAAGAGCGCGGCGATGGACGCGGCGTTCTGCAGGGCGGAGCGCGTGACCTTCGCCGGGTCGAGAATGCCCTCGGCGATCATGTCGACGTACTCGCCGGTCGCGGCGTTGAGGCCGTGACCGATCGGCAGGTTGCGGACCTTCTCCACGACGACGCCACCCTCGAGACCACCGTTGACGGCGATCTGCTTGAGCGGGGCCTCCAGCGCGAGCTTCACGGCGTTGGCGCCGGTCGCCTCGTCACCCGTGAGGTCGAGCTTCTCGAAGACGGCCGAGGCCTGGAGCAGAGCCACGCCACCACCGGCGACGATGCCCTCCTCGACGGCGGCCTTGGCGTTGCGCACCGCGTCCTCGATGCGGTGCTTGCGCTCCTTGAGCTCCACCTCGGTGGCGGCGCCGGCCTTGATGACGGCCACGCCGCCGGCCAGCTTCGCCAGGCGCTCCTGGAGCTTCTCGCGGTCGTAGTCCGAGTCGGAGTTCTCGATCTCGGCACGGATCTGGTTGACGCGACCCTGAACCTGGTCGCTGTCACCGGCGCCGTCGACGATCGTCGTCTCGTCCTTGGTGATGACGACCTTGCGGGCGCGGCCGAGCAGGTCCAGGCCGGCGTTCTCCAGCTTGAGACCGACCTCCTCGGAGATCACGGTGCCACCGGTGAGGATGGCGATGTCCGCGAGCATGGCCTTGCGGCGGTCGCCGAAGCCCGGGGCCTTGACGGCGACGGACTTGAACGTGCCCTTGATCTTGTTGACGACCAGGGTGGAGAGCGCCTCGCCCTCGACGTCCTCGGCGATGATCAGCAGGGGCTTGCCCGACTGCATGACCTTCTCCAGCAGCGGGATCAGGTCCTTGACGCTGCCGATCTTCGAGTTGACGATCAGGATGTACGGGTCGTCGAGCGACGCCTCCATACGCTCCATGTCGGTGGCGAAGTACGCCGAGATGTAGCCCTTGTCGAAGCGCATACCCTCGGTGAGCTCCAGCTCCAGACCGAAGGTCTGGGACTCCTCGACGGTGATGACGCCTTCCTTGCCGACCTTGTCCATCGCCTCGGCGATCTTGGCGCCGATCTCGGTGTCGGCGGCGGAGATGGAGGCGGTCGAAGCGATCTGCTCCTTGGTCTCCACGTCCTTGGCCTGCTCCAGCAGAGCGGCGGAGACGGCCTCGACGGCCTTCTCGATGCCGCGCTTGAGGGCCATCGGGTTGGCGCCTGCGGCGACGTTGCGCAGACCCTCGCGGACGAGAGCCTGAGCCAGAACGGTGGCGGTGGTCGTACCGTCGCCGGCGACGTCGTCCGTCTTCTTGGCGACCTCCTTGACCAGCTCCGCACCGATCTTCTCGTACGGGTCCTCGAGCTCGATCTCCTTGGCGATGGAAACACCATCGTTGGTGATCGTGGGCGCGCCCCACTTCTTCTCGAGGACGACGTTACGGCCCTTGGGGCCGAGGGTGACCTTGACGGCGTCGGCGAGCTGGTTCATCCCGCGCTCGAGACCGCGCCGTGCCTCCTCGTCGAACGCGATGATCTTGGCCATGTGAAGTGGTCCTCCCGGACAGGGGTGGATTTCTCCGGACCGAGAGGCGCCCGCGACGGACGGCCTGCGTGCGTGGTGGTTCCTTGCCCCACCGCGCCTGCGGGCCTCACCGGCCCGGTCCAAGTTTCTGTCACTCTCACCTGGAGAGTGCTAACGCCAATGATTAGCACTCGACCCCTGCGAGTGCAAGCGTCCCTCGTCGGATGTGGACAGCGGCGGCATCGGATGTGGACGGCGGCGCGCCCCCTCGACCGGGTCACCGGACGCGCGTAGGGCCCGATCCCCTGATCCGGGGTTCGGGCCCTACGTGCGTGAGTGGTGTCGTCGGACGACCGCGCCGAGCTCAGCCGACGGCGAGCTTGACCATGTCGGCCTGGGGCCCCTTCTGGCCCTGCGAGATCTCGAATTCAACTCGCTGACCCTCTTCGAGGGTGCGGTACCCGTCCATCTGGATCGCGCTGTAGTGGACGAAAACATCCGCACCACCGTCGACCGCGATGAAGCCGTACCCCTTCTCCGCGTTGAACCACTTGACGGTGCCCTGAGCCATGCCTAACTCCCCTATTACTGGCCCTTGCACGGGACCGCACTTCGCGGACCCGGGTCGGAACTCACCCTCCGACAGGAGAGGGTGTGCGGCGCCGCAGCGCGTCGACCGCGGCCGAATGTATCCGCCCAACTGCCCTCTGCAACAGGTCAATCGGACGGGAATTCTGGGCGCGGGAGAACACGCGTATATGCGGGTTTGCTGAGATTTACGGGCAAGTCGGGCCAGGCAAAGGGCACTTATGCCGCAAGAGGTTCACGCACTTTGGCTGCTTCTTATCGGGGCCGGGCGCATTCTCATATGCGGGCGGCACGGGCAGCGGATGGGGCTTCCCCAACTGTACCGTGCTCAACCATGCAGAATTGCCCCCTCCGCTTCTCTCGCGGAGGGGGCAACCGTGGTCACACAGAGGTGCGGTGGGGGCCGCCGTGGAGCGGCCCCGGGCGGTTCAGCAGCCGCCGGCGACCGCGGGGATGATCGAGACGCCCGCGCCGTCCGGCGTGGCCGCGTCCAGGCCGCCCTCGAAGCGCACGTCGTCGTCGTTGACGTACACGTTCACGAAGCGGCGCAGCTTGCCCTGGTCGTCCAGGACGCGGGCGGCGATGCCCGGGTGGTCCTTCTCCAGGGACTCGATGACCTCGGAGAGCTTCGCGCCCTCCGCCGGGACCTCGGCCTGGCCGCCCGTGTACGTGCGGAGGATGGTGGGGATGCGGACCTTGACGCTCATGGTGGATGCCCTTCTCTTCCTGCGGTCTGGGGTGGTCAGGCGGAGGCGAGGCCCGCGGCGCGGAACGCGTCCAGGCTCGGCTTGATGGTCGCCGTGGCCTGCGAGGTCGCGGAGACCGCGTCGAGCGTCTTGAGCCCGTCGCCGGTGTTCAGGACGACCGTGGTGAGCGTCGGGTCGATGACGCCGGCCTCGATCAGCTTCTTCGTCACACCGAGCGTCACCCCGCCCGCCGTCTCGCCGAAGATGCCCTCGGTGCGCGCCAGCAACTTGATCGCGTCGACGACCTGCTCGTCGTTCACGTCCTCCACCGCGCCGCCGGTGCGGCGGGCGATGTCCAGGACGTACGGGCCGTCGGCCGGGTTGCCGATGGCCAGCGACTTGGCGATGGTGTTCGGCTTCTGGGGCCGTACGACGTCGTGGCCGGCCTTGAAGGCGGCGGAGACCGGGGAGCAGCCCTCGGCCTGGGCGCCGAAGATCTTGTACGGCTTGTCCTCGACCAGGCCGAGCTTGATCAGCTCCTGGAGCCCCTTGTCGATCTTGGTGAGCTGGGAGCCGGACGCGATCGGGATGACGATCTGGTCGGGCAGCCGCCAGCCGAGCTGCTCGCAGATCTCGTACGCCAGCGTCTTGGAGCCCTCGCCGTAGTACGGGCGGAGGTTGACGTTGACGAAGCCCCAGCCCTCGCCGAGCGGGTCGCCGATGAGCTCGGAGCAGAAGCGGTTGACGTCGTCGTAATTGCCCTCGATGCCGACCAGTTCACCGCCGTACACCGCGGCCATGACGACCTTGCCCTGCTCCAGGTCGTGCGGGATGAACACGCAGGAGCGCAGTCCGGCCCGGGCGGCGGCGGCGCCGACGGCTCCGGCCAGGTTGCCCGTGGAGGAGCAGGAGAGGGTGGTGAAGCCGAAGGCGCGGGCGGCCTCGACGGCGATCGCGACGACGCGGTCCTTGAAGGAGTGCGTCGGGTTGCCGGAGTCGTCCTTGACGTACAGGCCGCCGGTCACGCCCAGCTCACGGGCGAGGTTGTCGGCCTTGACCAGCTTGGTGAAGCCGGGGTTGATGTTGGGCTTCTCCGCGACGTCGGAGGGCACCGGCAGCAGCGGTGCGTAGCGCCAGATGTTGTTCGGACCGGCCTCGATGCGCTTGCGCAGCTCCTCCGGGGAGCCGGTGGGCAGGTCGTAGGCCACTTCCAGCGGTCCGAAACAGGACGCACAGGCGAAAAGGGGGCCGAGCTCGAAACGCTCGCCGCACTCGCGGCAGGAAAGCGCCGCGGCGGGACCGAGGTCCACGGGGGCGGTGGTGGCATTACCTGCAACGGTCTGAACAGCCATGATGGCGGAGGCCCTTTCTCCTCATCTTCCTTGCGACGCATTTCGCCACAAGACGGAATTGGCACCTTCCCCACCGTGACCTCGCGGTCGGCAGGAGGGTTGCCGGGACTTCAACGGGCCGTTCCCTCAGTCCCTCTGGATGAGCTCTATGGCGCTGGATCTTCGATCCAGGCGTTTATGTGCGGTCCGACCCCGACATGCGACGGCCATACGCGTTGTTCAAGACTGTAACCGAAGCATCGGACCGTTGAGATAGTCGTCCGAACCGCGAGATGGATCACACACAGGGAGTGCCGACCGTGCTCGAAGAGGTGGAACGCTGGCTGACCAGGCGTTCCTGGTCGTCCGGCGACCGCCCGCTGAACCGGCTCACCGACGCCCGGGACGCCGATCCGCACCGTACGTCGGTGAGCGTCGTGCTGCCCGCGCTGAACGAGGAGGCCACGGTCGGCGCGATCGTGGCGACGATCCGCCGGGAGCTGATGGAGAAGGTCCGGCTGGTCGACGAGCTCGTGGTGATCGACTCCGGCTCCACCGACGCCACCGCCGCCGTGGCCCGGGCGGCGGGCGCCCGGGTGGTCCACCGGGACGCGATCCTGCCCCGGATCCCGGCGCTGCCCGGCAAGGGCGAGGTGCTGTGGCGGTCGCTCCTGGTGACCAGCGGCGAGATCGTCTGCTTCGTGGACGCCGACCTCAAGGACTTCTCGGCGGACTTCGTCTCGGGCACGGTCGGCCCCCTGCTCACCGACCCCACGGTCCAGTTCGTCAAGGCGATGTACGACCGCCCGCTCGGCGACAGAGCAGGTCAGGGCGGTCGCGTCACCGAACTGGTGGCACGCCCGCTGCTCAATCTGCACTGGCCGCAGCTGGCCGGATTCGTACAGCCGCTGGGCGGCGAGTACGCGGTGCGGCGGTCCCTGCTGGAGCGGCTGCCGTTCCCGGTCGGTTACGGAGTGGAGCTGGGCCTGCTGGTCGACGCGCTGCACACGGTGGGCCTGGACGCGCTGGGCCAGGTCGACGTCGGCGTGCGCATCCACCGCCACCAGGACGGGCAGGCGCTGGGCCGGATGGCGGCGGCGATCTACCGCACGGCGCAGCTGCGGCTCTCCCGGGGCCATCTGGTGCGGCCCGCGCTGACCCAGTTCGAGCGCGGCGAGGACGGCTTCGTGCCGCGCACCCATGCGGTGGACACCGAGGAGCGGCCGCCGA
The DNA here is from genome assembly GCF_055792845.1 of Streptomyces sp. DSM 106670. Lineage (NCBI taxonomy): Bacteria > Bacillati > Actinomycetota > Actinomycetes > Kitasatosporales > Streptomycetaceae > Streptomyces > Streptomyces sp. DSM 106670. The sequence goes on along the minus strand of NZ_CM147704.1, from coordinate 4,653,622 downwards.
TGCGGGAGATCGCGGAGTACGCGGAGCGCCACGCGGCGTGAGCGGGTGGGGCCCGTGCCCCTCCGAGGCGTTTGGCGGCTTCCCGAACGGGCTAGGTTCCGCTACATGGTCTCCGAGCACACGTCTTCCTCGCATGCCCAGGTTCTCGTCGCGTCCAACCGCGGCCCGATCACGTACACGCTCGGCGAGGACGGGACACTGGACTCCAAGCGCGGCGGCGGCGGTCTCGTCTCCGGGCTGAGCGCCGTCGACGACAAGCTGTGGGTCTGCGCGGCCCTCGGCGACGGGGACCGGGAGGCGGTGCGCCGCGGAGTCGGCGAGGAGGGCGTCCGGATGCTCGACATCGACGCCGAGGTGCACGCCGACGCGTACAACGGCATCGCGAACTCGGTGCTGTGGTTCGTCCACCACCTGCTGTACCAGACCCCCGTCGAGCCGGTCTTCGACGCGGAGTTCCGCCGCCAGTGGGCTTCCTTCGAGACGTACAACCGGGCCTTCGCCGAGGCCCTGGCGGAGGAGGCCGGGCCGGGGGCGGCGGTCCTGGTGCAGGACTACCACCTGGCCCTGGTCCCCGGCATGCTCCGCGAGCTGCGCCCGGACCTGCGGATCGGCCACTTCTCGCACACGCCGTGGGCCCCGGTGGACTACTTCCGGCTGCTGCCCGACGACATCGCCGAGCAGCTGCTGCGCGGCATCCTCGGCGCGGACCGGGCCGCGTTCCTGACCCGGCGCTGGGCGGACGCGTTCATCGGCTGCTGTACGGAGATCCTCGGCGGTACCGGCCGGACCCGGATCGGGGTGCACGGCCTCGGGGCCGACGCGGACTTCCTGCGCCGACGCTCGCAGGAGGCGGACGTGGACGAGCGGATGGCGGCCCTGCGGGAGCAGGTGGGCGAGGACAGGAAGACCATCGTCCGGGTGGACCGCACCGAGCTGTCCAAGAACATCGTGCGCGGCCTGCACGCGTACCGGACCCTGCTGGACACCCACCCGGAATGGCGCGAGCGCGTCGTGCACATCGCCTTCGCCTACCCCTCCCGCCAGGACCTCGCCGTCTACCGGGACTACACGGCGGCGGTGCAGACCCTGGCGACGGAGATCAACGCGGCGTACGGCACGGAGAGTTGGACCCCGGTGGTCCTCCACGTCAAGGACGACTTCGCCCGCTCGCTGGCCGCGTACCGGCTGGCGGACGTGGCCCTGGTCAACCCGATCCGCGACGGCATGAACCTGGTCGCCAAGGAGGTGCCCGTCGTCTCCGACCACGGCTGCGCGCTGGTGCTGTCGCGGGAGGCCGGGGCGTACGAGGAGCTGGGCGAGGACGCGATCGTGGTGAACCCGTACGACGTGACGGGCACGGCGGAGGCCCTGCACGAGGCGCTGACGATGAGCGGGGACGAGCGGTCGGGACGCACGAAGCGGCTCGCGGAGGCGGCGACCGCGCTCCCGCCGCAGCAGTGGTTCCTGGACCAGCTGGAGGCGCTGCGGCAGGGGTGAGCCGGGGCCCTGGCCCGGCTCAGATCCGCCCGGCCAGGACTGCCGCTCCGGTCAGCTACAACCGCTCCGCCAAAGCTGCTGCTCCGGTCACCTACAGGCGGTCCGCCAGAGCCGCCGCTCCGGTCAGCTACAGGCGGTCCGCCAGAGCCGCCGCTCCGGACATCACGGGCGGTCCGCCGGGCCGCCGCCTCGGTCCGGCTACAGCCGCTCGGCCAGGGCTGCCAGGAAGTCCACCACCGCGGCCGGGCCCGGCACCGACAGGTCGGCGCGCTCGGCCAGTTCGGGCACCTCGGCACTGCCGCTGCACACCAGGAGGCCGGGGATGCCGTCCGGGCCCTCGCTCCGCAGCTTCTCCACCGCGGCGAACGCGGCGAGGTCCCCGAGGTCGTCTCCCGCGTAGATCACGGACTCCGCGTCCAGCTCGGCGACGAACCCGGCGAGCGCGACGCCCTTGTCCATGCCGGGCGGGCGCAACTCCAGGACCAGGCGGCCCGGTTCGACGATCAGCCCGTGCCGCGCGGCCAGCTCGCCGAGAGGTCCGCGCAGCGTCTCGAAGGCCGCCTGCGGGTCCTCGGCGCGCCGGGTGTGGACGGCGACGGCCTGCCCCTTCTCCTCGATCCAGGTGCCGTTCCACGCCCCGAACTCGTGGAGTACGCCCGGGAGTTCGGCGCGTACGGCGGTGACGCCCGGATGCGGGGCGGGCGCGTGGACGGTGCCGGTGACGGCGTCCCAGCGCTCGGCCCCGTAATGCCCGAGCACCACGAGGTGTTCCAGGCCGGGCACGCCCGCGAAGCCTCCGTAGCGTACGGCGACGCCCGCCGGGCGGCCGGTGATCACGGCGACGGCGGCGACCTTCGGCGCGAGCGCGGCGAGCGCGGCCACGGTGCCGGGGTGGGCACGGGCCTGCTCGGGGTCCGGGACGATGTCGGCGAGCGTGCCGTCGAAGTCGAGGGCGACGACCGCACGGTCGGGCCGGGCGAGCACGGCGTCGAGCCCCTCGCGGCCGGCCGGGGTGGTCGGGTTCGGAAGACTTTCCGGGTGACTGCCCATGGGGCGAGCCTAACGGGTACGAGGCCACTGCCGCCGGGTTCGCCCCCGACCGGAGCGCCACCCAGGCAAACGCACCTCCCCCTCGCCTTCCCCTCTCCCGCCCCCTCCCTCCCCTCCTCCCCCCCCCTCCCCGACCTGCCGCGCTTGACAGTCATTCCCTCACGACTCCATGATTCCATTAATTGATTCATGGAATCACGATCACGGATTCACGGAACCGAGGTGAGGCGCGTGGCACACACGAGCACCCCGAACGCGACGTCCGGCAGCTGGGCACTGGAAGCCCGCGGCCTGGGCAAGCGCTACCGGCGCGGCTGGGCGCTGCGCGACTGCTCCTTCCGGATCCCGGCCGGCCGCATCTGCGGCCTGGTCGGCCCGAACGGAGCCGGCAAGAGCACCCTGCTCGGGCTGGCGACCCGGCAGGTGCAGCCGACCACCGGCGAGCTGCGGATCTTCGGCGTACCGGTCGACGACCCCGCCGTGATGCCCACCTTCGCGTTCCTCGGGCAGGAGAAACCGCTGTTCAAGCGGTTCACCGTGGCCGAGACCCTGCGGATGGGCGCCGAGCTCAACCCCGGCTGGGACGCGGTGGCGGCGGAGCGGATCGTCCGCTCGGGCAATGTCCCGCTCGACGCGCGGGTCGGCACGCTCTCCGGCGGCCAGCGCACCCGCGTGGCCTTCGCGCTGGCCTTCGGCAAGCGGCCCGACCTGCTGCTCCTGGACGAGCCGATGTCGGACCTCGACCCGCTGGCCCGCGACGAGATGAGCACTCTGCTGATGGCGGAGGCCGTCGAACGCGGCACCACGGTGGTGATGTCCTCGCACATGCTGACCGAGCTGGAGGACATGTGCGACTACCTGCTGGTGGTCGCCGAGGGCCGGATCCGGATGGCCGGTGACGCCGACGCGCTGGTCCCGGCCCACGCCCTGGTCACCGGCGTGGCCCGGGACGGCGCGCTGCCGCCCGAGCTCGACCACCACACGGTCGTCGAAACCCGCCTCCAGGGACGGCAGTTCCAGGCGATGATCCGGCCGAAGGGCCCGCTCCCGGCCGACTGGGAGACGGCCGAACCCTCCTTGGAGGAAGTCCTCCTCGCCCATCTCCGCTCCCCGGACGCGCCCTCCCTCTACACCCAGGGCGCCCGCGTCGAGGCCGAAGGGACCCAGGCCGCATGAGCACCACCCTCACCGAGAAGCCCTCCGAGATCAGCTCCGGGCGCCGCCTGCTGCGCGGCATGCCGTGGCTCGTCGCACGCCAGCACCGGGTCGCGCTGGCCTGCGTCCTCGGCCTCACCCTGCTGACCGCGCTGTGGATCCTGTACGAGCGCAACGAGCTGGTGCAGTTGCTCGACGCGAAGGGCTGGCCGGAGAAGGACGCCGGCCGGCCGATGGACAACAACCGCGGCTACAACTACATCACCAGCATCATCAACGGCTTCCCGCTGATCCTCGCCGTCTTCGTCGGGGCCCCGCTCATCGCGGGCGACCAGGAGAACGGCACAGCGCAGCTCGTCACCACCCAGTCCATGTCCCGTCGGCAGTGGCTCATCGCCAAGCTGGGCCTCGCCTACATCCTCGCGCTGGTCTCCGGCGTGGTGCTCTCGGCGCTCTTCACCTGGTGGTGGAAGCCGCACCGCTCCCTCTTCCTCAACGAGTGGATCGACGGGGCCGTCTTCGACAACACCGGACCGGTCCTGCCCGCGTTCCTCCTCTTCCTCACCGCGGCGGGCATCACCATCGGCGCCCTGGTCCGCCGGATGCTCCCGGCGATGGTGGGCACGTTCCTCTTCACCGCGATCACCACCCTGTTCGTCTGGGACGAGGTACGCGTACGACTCGGCTCCCCGAAGATGTTCACGTACCCGCTGGACGCCGAACTGCCCGCCCGCTTCGACGAGGCGTACGAGGTGGACCGCTGGGTCGGCAGCGCGGACGGCACCCTGTACGGCTGGGGCACCTGCGCCGAGGCGACCGAGAAGGCGCAGAACGCGTGCATCAAGGAGCACGGCATCGTCAACAACGTCATCGAGTACATCGGCTACAACCAGATGGCGGGAATGCAGTGGCTCGCGGCGGGCCTCCTGCTCGCCGGAACGGCCCTGCTCACGGCGTTCACCCTGTGGCGGGTCTCGCGCCGACCTCTGTGAGCACGCCCCGGTCCCCCTACGTAAAGTGTCGGCAATCGAGCGGAAGGTGAAGTCCGTGGTCGTGTTCCGCATCGACCGGCGCAGTGGAGTGGCGACCTATCTCCAGATCGTCCGGCAGGTCGAGCAGGCACTGCGCATGGGCGCGCTGGAGGAGGGCGACCGGCTGCCCACCGCGGCCCAGGTCGCCGCGACCACGAAGGTCAACCCCAACACGACCCTCAAGGCCTACCGCGAACTGGAACGCATGGGCCTCGCCGAGGTGCGCCAGGGTGCGGGCACGTTCATCACCCGCACCCTCGCGCAGCCCCAGTCCGGCCCCGACTCACCGCTGCGCGCCGCGCTCGCCGACTGGCTGGCCCAGGCCCGAACCGAAGGGCTCACCGGCCAGGACGTCACGGCCCTGTTCCACGCGGCGTTCGAGAACGCGTACCCGGGCGAGGCGCCGGACTGACCGGCCGGGGCACCGGACCGGGGCCCCGCTCAGGCGCGGTTGTAGCGGTAGCCGCTGCCGTGGGCGGGGCCGACGTCGTGGAGGATGCCGGACCCGGCGACGGTGAAGAACGAGGGGTCGGTGTCGCGGCACATACTGCCGGAACGGGCCTTGTTCACCACGGCGGTACCGACGTTGATCCGGTTGCCGCCGTCCGCCACGGAGCCGAGCTTCGCCGTGTACTCGCAGTGCCCCGAGCCCTGTACGTCGGCGATGAGGGTCACCGCCGACTGCCCGGGCGACACCCGCCGGATGACCACGGTGTGCGGCTGGAGGACGTCGTACTGGGACGCGATGGACCAGGTCCCGACGAAGTGCTGCGGCACCCGGCCGTCCGGGGCGGGGTCCGGGTCCGCGGCGGGCGGCTTCGCGGCGCCCCCGGACCCGCCCGACGCGGACGAACCGGCCCCGCCCTGCGCACCGCTTCCGCCGGAGGAGCCGGACCCTCCGGTCCCGGACGAGCCCCCGCCGGAAGCGGAACCGTCGCCCTGCCCGCCACCGGCGTCACCGCCCTGGCCCCCGTCCTTGCCATTCCCTTCTTCCTCCCCCTTTTCCTTCTCCTCCGCCTTGTCCTTGGCCTTCTCCTTGGCCTTGTCCTCGGCCTTCTCTTCCTCGCTGCCCTTGTCGTCCTCGTCGCCGCCCTTCCCGGAGGGCGAGGCCGTGGCACCGGCGGCGGGCGGGGCGGACTCTCCGCCCCGGGCATCCGCGCCGCCGCCGGGGTCGCGGCTGAGGAAGGCCGTGGTCCCGCCGGCGGCCAGAACGGCGACGACGACGGCCGCGACGACCCAGGCCCGCCGGCGGCTACGCCGTGACCCGTCGGCGACCGGCGCGGCGGCCGGAACGACTGCGGCGGCACCGGTCGGTTCGGGGCTCGGCCTGGCTGCCGCATCCGGTGATTCCGGTCCCGGTACCGGTTCCGGCCGCAGATCGACCGTGCCGAGGTCACGAGGAGCGGATACGGGAGCGGGAGCGGGACCAGGACCGGGAACAGCCGCAGGCTCCGCACCTTCGCCCTCTGGTACGCCGTCGGCCCCCGGCACATCCGCACCGTCCGGCGAGACCGCACCCTCCGGCTCGTCCGCACCCTCAGGGACATCCGGGTCGTCCGGCACCTCCGCGTCGAGCAGCAGGGCCGACTGCTGCGCGAGCCGGGCCAGGAGTACCGGCGGCAGCCACGCACCGCGCGCGGCATCCGAGGACTGCTCGGGCGTCAGGCTCTCCAACAGAGCGTCCACACCCGGACGTTCGACCGGGTCCTTGGTCAGGCAGCGTTCGATCAGTGCGCGCAAGGGGGCGTCGGACACCGCGGTCAGGTCCGGCGGGGACTGGACGATCCGGAACATCACGGCGTGCTGGTTGCTCACGCCCGCGCCGAACGGCAGCTGCCCGGTGGCGGCGTACATCAGCACGCAGCCGAGCGAGAAGACGTCCGCGCCGGGCCCGGTCTCCTCGCCGAGGATCTGCTCGGGCGCCATGAAGCCGGGCGAGCCGATGACCATGCCCGTACTGGTCAGCAGCGATTCCACGGAGACCTGGAGCGCGCGGGCGATGCCGAAGTCGATGACGCGGGGGCCGTCGACGGTGAGCAGTACGTTGGACGGCTTCAGATCGCGGTGGACGATCCCGGCCGCGTGGATGCCCCGCAGCGCCCTCAACAGCCCTTCGGCCAGGGCGTTCACCGAGGCGGCGGGCAGCGGGCCGTGTTCCCGTACGGCCTGCTCCAGGGAGGGGCCGGGCACATAGCCGGTGGCCACCCACGGCTGCTCGGCGTCGGGGCCGGCGTCGAGCACGGGGGCGGTGTAGCGCCCGCCGACCCGGCGGGCCGCCTCGATCTCCCGGCGGAAACGGGCCCGGAACTCCCCGTTCGCGATGTGCTCCTCGTGCACCACCTTCACGGCCACGGTGCGCCCACCCGCCGAACGGGCCAGGTACACCCGGCCCATCCCGCCCGCACCGAGCCGGCCGAGCAACGGATAGGGCCCGATCCGCACCGGGTCACCGGCCGCGAGCGGCCGTATGCCCTCCATCGCCGTGTACCGCCCGCTGTCCTTGCCCATGCCCATGCCCATGCTGAACCGATCCCCCGATGGCCTTACCCCGTGCGGTCGTTGACGCCCGCTCAGGATAGGCCGGAGACCGGTCACGCAAGGCGGCGAGTCGGGCACAGTCACGTCGGCCCGGGCGGCTGCTGGAACCGGCATCCTGGCCACGCGCCGGTAGGAACCCTCCAAGCGCGGCTCGCCATCGTTGTGCCGGCCAGGATCACCGTGCCCCGCGGCCCGGCCGCAGACTGGCGGAACGGGGTGGCCGATGCGGCCGCCGCGTCCTTGTCCATGACGACCCCTGGGACACCACACCGTGAGCGAACGCGTCATCGCACCCAAGAACCGGGGCTTCCTGTTCCTCGACTCCCACCCCGACGGCTGCCGGCGGCTCGTGGACGAGATGTGGCAGGCCGTCCCCGCCCCGGTCACCGCACGGGCCGAGGGGCCGGTGGCCCTGGTGATCGGTTCGTCCGCCGGATACGGCCTGGCCGCCACGATCGCGGGCCTGGCCCGGGCCGGGATCCGTGGCATCGGCGTGTGCTTCGAGAAGGCGCCCGCCCGCCGCACCGGCACAGCAGGCTGGTACCGCACCGCGGCCACCGCCCGGCTCGCCCGGGAGCACGGGCGGGACATGGTCTTCCTCAACGGCGACGCGTTCAGCGATGCGATGAAGGAGCAGGTGGCCGGCCTCCTCGCCGAACGGTTCGGGGGGCGGCTCGACTTCCTGATCTACTCGGTGGCCGCGCCTCGCCGCACCGACCCGGACACCGGCGACGTGTACGCCTCGGTCCTCAAGCCGGTCGGCTCGCCGCACACCACCAAGACCCTCGTCTTCGACGAGCACGGCGCCCCGGAGGTCAAGGAGGTCACCACCGGGCCGGCCGAGGGTGACGACATCGAGCAGACCGTGGCGGTGATGGGCGGCACGGACTGGGAACGGTGGATCACCTTCCTGGCCGACCGGTCCCTGCTCGCCGACGGCTTCACCACCGCGGCCCTCTCCTACATCGGCTCGCCCCTCACCGCGGCGATCTACCGGCAGGGCACCATCGGCGCCGCGAAGGCCCATCTCGAAGCCACCGCACGCACGTTGGACGAACGTCTCGGCAAGACCGTGGGCGGCCGGGCCGTGACCTCGGTCAACGCGGCCGCCGTCACCCAGTCGTCCACCGCCATCCCCGGGATCGCCCTGTACGTCGGACTGCTGCGCGGCGTTCTCGGCCCCGCCATGGTGGCCCCGATCGGCCAACTGGTCGAGCTGTGGGACCGGTTGACGGGCGCCCGCCCCCTCGACCTCGACGACGAGGGCCGGATCCGCCTCGACACCTGGGAACTCGACCCCGCCGTGCAGGACGCCGTCGCCGAACGCTGGTCTGCCGCCACCAGCGCCACCATCACCGAACTCGCCGACCTCGACTGGTTCAGCGACGAGGTCCGCCGCCTCTACGGGTTCTCCGTCCCCGGTGTCGACCACACCACCGCCGTCGAAACCGACGTCCCCTGGCCCGCACAGCGGAGGCCGGGGTCGAGCTTTTCGACCGCACCGCGATGATCGCCGCCGTGCAGGCACTCACCGCACCGCCCTCCGTCCCCGGCCACGACAGCACCGGTCAACAGGGCGTCGCCGTCACGCCTTGAAGCGTCGGTCACCGTGACGGTCCCCGTATCGGGGTAGAAGTCGGCCCTGAACCGGGAACGTCGGGCCGTACGGAAGTGACGGCCCGTCCGGTCAGTGCCCGCCCGGCTGAAGTCCCCCCGGCTGGAGCCCTGCGTCGCGAGCGAGGAGGGCGGCCTGGACGCGGTTGTCGCAGTCGAGCTTGGTGAGGATGCGGCTGACGTACGTCTTCACCGTGGCCTCGCTCATATGCAGCCGCCGCCCCGCGTCCGCGTTGGAGAGCCCCTCCCCGAGCAGCGCCAGCACCTCGCGCTCCCGGGTGGTGAGCCCGTCGAGCCGACGCCGCGCGGCCTCCCCGCGCGTGGTGGCCCCGGTGGCGGAGAGCGCGTCCGCCACATGCCGAGTGGCCGCGGGTGAGAGATACGCGTTGCCCGCCGCCGCGGCCCGCACCGCCTGGATCAGCTCGCCGGGCGCGGAGTCCTTCAGCAGGAACCCCGCACCGCCGTGGCCGAGCGTCCGCAGTACGTTGTCCCGCTCGCCGAAGGTGGTGAGGATCAGGACCCGTACCTTCGGCGCGGCGCGGCCGAGCTCGACCAGCGCCGTCAATCCGTCCATCACCGGCATCTGGATGTCCAGCAGCGCCACATCGACCCCGCCGCCCCGGGCCTTCTCCACCGCCTCGCGGCCGTCCCCGGCCTCGGCGACCACCTCGATGTCGTCGGCCGAGGTGAGGATCATTCTGATGCCGGCCCTGATGAGCGGCTCGTCGTCGGCGACGAGGACCCGGATCACACAGCCTCCTGCGCGGTGTCGATCATGACGTTGTCAAGGAGAACGGACGGAGTGGCCCCGCCATCATGCCCTGTACCGGCCGACCCGCCGCACGGAGCCCGGCATCACTTCGCCTGGTACGTCTCCTTGGAGACCAACTTCCCGTCCTGGAAGCAGAACCGGAAGACGGTGAGGGCATCGACCCCCCGGTCGTCCTTGGAGGTGAAGTGTCGGCACGTCGCTCCCTCGGGCAGCTTGGGCCCCTGGTCCGCCAGGTCCGAGGTGAGCCACGAGTCCTCTTCGGGGAGCCTGGCCTGGATGTCCGCCTCGGCGTCCCCGACCTTCGCCTCCTCGTAGACGCTCGGCGAGATATCCGCCTTCTTCACCTCTTCCGTCAGGACGCCCACCCCCCAGATGCCCAGGCCGATGACGCCCGCGACGAGGACGACGGCGGTGACGGCGCAGCCGATGGCGACGTTCTTCCTGGTACTCATGATGGTGGTGAACTCCCTCTGTGGATCGGCCCCGTTGATGACCGTTCCACCGTCGACCACCGCACTCGGGCGCCGCTGCCCCCGAACGTCGCGATCCGGTACGACGGAGGTCGCGCCGTACGGCAGCATCCCCGCGACCCGGAAGCCTCCGTCCTCGGTGGGCCCGGTGTGCACCATGCCGCCGATCCGGCCGACCCGCTCGCGCAGCCCTTTCAACCCCTGGCCGCCGCTGATCTCCGGCGGCACCTCGGGCGCTCCGCCCGGCACGGGCCCGTTGGTGACCTCCACGACCAGGCTGTCCGGTTCGTACCGCAGGGCAAGGCGTATCGGGGCGCCCGGCGCGTGCTTGTGGGCGTTGGTCAGCCCCTCCTGGACGATGCGGTACGCCTCGTGGTCGGCGGCGGGCGCCAACGGCCGCCGGACACCGCTCCGGTCCAGCGACACCGCCGTGCCCGCGCCCCGGGACGACTCGACCAGGCCGTCGATGGCGGCGGTGGTACGGGGCGCGTACGGCTCCGAGGCGTCGCCGCCCACCGGCTGCCGCCGGCGCCCCTGGTACTCCCGGTGCTCCCCGTACTCCCGGTACTCCCGGTAGGAAATCTCCCCCTGATTCCCCTGGTGAGACTGATGCCCCTGGTACTGCTGCTCGTTCTGTTGCTCCCGATACTCCGCCTCGTCGTGGAGCACCCCCACCGCCGCCCGCAGCTCCGCCATCGCGGTGACGGCGGCACCCCGCAGGATCCGTACGGCCTCCCGCTGGTTCCCGGTCAGCTCCGGGTCGACCTGGAGGGCGCCCGCGTGCACGGAGATCAGGGCGAGCTGGTGGCCGAGGCTGTCGTGCATGTCATGGGCGATGCGGTTGCGCTCCAGCAACCGCGCCTCACGGGCCACCATCGCCTGCTCGCGCTGGAGTTGCTGGTTGTTCTGCCACAACGCGTCGAGCAGCCGCCGCCGTTGGTCCCGATAGCGGGCGATGAGGGCCGGCACCACGGCCAGGGGGAGGAATGCCACGACGTTCCACCCGAGGGTGACGAGCAGCACGGGCGCGGCCCCCGAGGTGATGTCCTGGTACAGGCCCGGGACGGCGTGGAGCACACACGCGGCCCCGAACGCGGCGGCCACCCGCCAGGGTTCCGTGATCCGCCGCCCCGCCGACCAGGCGGCGCAGACCAGCAGCACGGAGGCCATGACATTCCACCCCCCGGCCAGCGGGGCGGAGAGGATCAGGACGGTCGCGGGCAGCGCGTGGCGCGCGGGCGCCAGCAGAGCCATCGCCCCGGCGAGGAGGACGGTCCGCGCCCCGAGCGTGTCCACCCACGCGCCGAGGCCCGTGGCGAGCCCGGCGAGGGTGACGGCGAGCACCGCCTCCCCGACGATACGGGCGGGGCTCCAGAGCACACCGCCGGTCAACCGCCGCCGGAGGCCCCGAACGGCGAGCCCGGCGGAACGTACCCGTCGATCTCCCGCATCCGTACCCGCCCTCACATCCACATCCACTTCCCTGTCCGCGTACACCGGACCGACGGTAGGACCCCCGGAAGAACGCGCGCGTCGGCCGAGCGTCGTGCCACCGTACGACGAAAGTTGACACCTTTCGTCGCCCGGGATCGCGACTTCCGGAGACTGCGCCGGGCCGGTCCTGCGGCCGACGATGGACGGACCGAAACGGGGACACGGGGACAACGGGAGATGCCACATGGACAGCACGGGCACGGAGTCGAGTACAGGAACGGGCGCGGAGAAGGACAAGGCCACCTTCAGCCTCACCAAGACCACCCCGGACCCCGCCCCAACCCCGACCCCCACCCTCGCGGAAGCACCGGACATCCAGTCCCACGACACTTTCGTCATCAAGAAGACACTGAGCCTCACGGCCGGCGAGTACGTGGTGAGCGTGGCCCGGCCGGACGGCTCCGAGGGCGAGCCCGTCGCCTACGCACGCGAGAAGCGGCTGTCGCTCAGGGGGCAGGTGACCGTCTATACGGACGCGTCCAGGAAGTTTGTTCTCGCCGCCTTCAAGGGCCGCGACCACGAAGTGGGCTACATGTACGACGTGCGGGACGCTTCGGGCCAGTCCTTCGGATCGTTCTACGAGGATGCGGGCGCGTCCTTCCTCCGCAGGACATGGCAGGTGCGGCAGCCGGGGACGATGAAGCTGACCGGCCGCGAGCGCAGCCGGGTGGTGGCCTTCGTCCGGTTCGTCTGGGAGTTCGTGCCGTATCTCGAGTACGTGCCGTTCATCTGGCCGTACCGCTTCAAGTACACCGAGAGCGGCAAGCCGCTGATGACCGTCACCAAGAAGCTGGGGCTGCACACCCGGTACGTACTCGAGATCCTCGCGCCCGACATCGACCGCCGCCTCGCCATCGCCCACACGCTGGCCCTGGACGCCCTGGAAGTGGACTGACACGCACATCACGCCCGTTGCCGACGCCACCGCGTCCTTGTGCACCGCTGCGCTTGCCCGGCCCCCGACAGCGAAACGGATCCAGGCACCCCTTGTCCACCGGCGACGATCATGGAGCCCTGAGGGGAATCGATCATGAAAAGCACAAAGGCCCAGGTCAGAGTCTCTCTGTCCTGGGCCTTCAGTGAGCCGCCTTCGGGATTCGAACCCGAGACCTACGCATTACGAGTGCGTTGCTCTGGCCAACTGAGCTAAGGCGGCGCGCCCTGTCGCACTATGGTGCGATCAGCAGCGGAGCCAAGTCTACACAGTTTCCGGGGGTGCTCCGCACACGGCACCCCCGGATGCGTTTGTGCTGGTCAGAGTGGGTCAGCTGCACTTCTTGCCGTTGGTGGGCGGGGTGCCCTCCAGGAGGTACGTGTTGATCGCCGTGTCGATGCAGTCGCTGCCCCGGCCGTACGCGGTGTGGCCGTCGCCGTCGTACGTGAGCAGGGTGCCGGAGGAGAGCTGCTCGGCGAGGGACTCGGACCACTTGTACGGGGTGGCCGGGTCGCGGGTGGTGCCGACGACGACGATCGGGGCGGCGCCCTTCGCCTCGGTGCGGTGCGGGGTGCCGGTGGCCTTCGTCGGCCAGTAGGTGCAGTTCAGGGAGGCCCAGGCGAAGCCGCGGCCGAAGACCGGGGAGGCCTTCTCGAAGTCCGGGACCGCCTTCTCGACCGCGTCGGGGCCGTCGAAGGCGGGCGGCAGGTCGAGGCAGTTCACGGCGGCGTTGGCGAACATCAGGTTCGCGTACTTCCCGTCCGGCTCGCGCTCGTAGTAGCTGTCGGCCAGGGACAGCAGGCCGGAGCCGTCGCTGCGCTGCGCGCCCGCCAGCGCCTCGCGGAGCTGCGGCCAGGCCGCCTCGTCGTACATGGCGGCGATCACCCCGGTGGTGGCCAGGGACTCGCCCAGCTTGCGGTCGTCGCCGGTCGGGATCGGCTTCGCGTCCAGGTCCGTGAAGAGCTGCTTGAGCGCGGTCGCCGCGTCGGCGGTGGACGTGGTGCCGAGCGGGCAGTCCGGCTGCTTCACGCAGTCGGCGGCGAAGGACTGGAAGGCCCCCTCGAAACCGGCCGTCTGGTCGCGGTTCATGTCGACGGCCTTCAGGGACGGGTCCATCGCCCCGTCCAGGACGAGGCGGCCGGCCCGCTTCGGGAAGAGGTCCGCGTACGTGGCGCCCAGGAAGGTCCCGTACGACGCTCCGACGTAATGCAGCTTCTCGTCACCGAGCAGGGCCCGCAGGACGTCCATGTCGCGGGCCGTGTCGACGGTGGAGACGTACGGGAGGATCTCGCCGCTCCGCTTCTCGCAGCCCGTCGCGAACTTCTCGAAGGCGGCGGAGAGCTTCTGGACCTCCGCGTCGTCGTCCGGTGTCTGGTCGACCTGGGTGTAGGCGTCCATCTCCGGGCCCGTGAGGCACTCGACCGGCTCGCTGCGGGCCACGCCGCGCGGGTCGATGGCCACCATGTCGTAACGGGCCCGCACCTGGGCCGGATAGCCGAGTGCCGCGTACCCCTGGAGATAGCCGATCGCGGAGCCGCCCGGGCCCCCCGGGTTCACCAGGAGGGAGCCGATCCGCTTGCCCGGTCCGGTGGCCTTCTTGCGGGAGACGGCGAGGTCGATGTCGCCGTCATCCGGCTTGTCGTAGTCCTTCGGCGCCTTCATCGTCGTGCACTCGAAGCCCTCCACCCCGCAGTCGCGCCAGCTCAGCTTCTGCGTGTAGTACGACGACAGCCCCTCGGGAGCGGCGGTGCCGGTGGCCGAGGCGTTCGGCGAGGAGCCGCTGCCGCTGCAGCCGGAGATGAGCAGACCGGCAGTGCCGATCCCGATGGCGAAGGTGCGGAGCAGCCGCCTGGTAGTCATTCAGGGAGCGTATCCGGCGGGTGACGAGTCGTCCGATTCCCTGCTCATTCGGGTGAACAGGGGCAGCCGTGCCGGAGTCCTCAGCCCGCCCGCAGCGCCATCGTCATCGCCTCCACCGCGAGCAGCGGCGCCACATTGCGGTCCATCGCCTCCCGGCAGGCGATCACCGACTCGATCCTGCGCAGGGTCTGCGCGGGCGTCGAGGACTCCGCGATCCGGTCGAGGGAGTCCTGCACATCGGCATTGGCGATCGCCAGCTTCGAACCGAGCTGGAGAGCCAGCACATCGCGGTAGAACCCGGTGAGCTCGGTCAGCGCCAGGTCCAGGCTGTCGCGCTGCGTACGCGTCTTGCGGCGCTTCTGCTTGTCCTCCAGCTCCTTCATCGCCCCCGCCGTACCGCGCGGCATCCGGCCCCCGGCGACCCCGCCGAGCGCCGCCTTGAGGTCCTCGGTCTCCTTGGCGTCGACCTCCTCCGCCATCTGCTTGGCGTCGTCGGTGGCCGTGTCGATCAGCTCCTGGGCCGCCTTGAGACAGCCGCCCACATCGGCGACCCGCAGCGGAACCTTCAGCACCGCGGCCCGCCGTGCCCGCGCCCGCTCGTCCGTGGCCAGGCGGCGGGCCCGGCCGATGTGCCCCTGGGTGGCCCGCGCCGCCGCGTGCGCCCGCTCGGGGTCGACGCCGTCGCGGCGGATCAGAACGTCGGCCACGGCCTCCACCGGCGGGGTGCTCAGGGTCAGGTGCCGGCAGCGGGAACGGATCGTGGGCAGGACGTCTTCGAGCGAGGGTGCGCACAGCATCCAGACCGTGCGCGGCGCGGGCTCCTCGACGGCCTTCAGCAGCACATTGCCCGCGCCCTCGGTGAGGCGGTCGGCGTCCTCCATGACGATGACCTGCCACCGCCCGACCGCCGGGGAGAGCTGGGCGCGCCGGACCAGGTCACGGGTCTCCTTCACACCGATGGAGAGCAGGTCCGTGCGGATGACCTGGACGTCGGCGTGCGTACCGATCAGGCTCGTGTGGCAGCCGTCGCAGAAACCGCAGCCGGGTGCACCGCCCAGCGCCCGGTCCGGGCTGGTGCACTGGAGCGCGGCGGCGAAGGCCCGCGCCGCCGTGGACCGGCCGGAACCGGGCGGTCCGGTGAACAGCCAGGCATGCGTCATCTTCGAGCCCTGGTCCAGCGGCTTGCCGTCGGACACGGAGGTGACCAGCGCATCGGCGTCCCTGGCGGCAGCGGCGAGCTGTTCCTGCACTCGGTCCTGCCCGACCAGGTCGTCCCATACGGTCATGGGTCACCCGCCCTTCCGGTGGTGTCGTGCACCGCCCGCGAACCGCGGTGCGTCGTCGCTCTCCATTGGTCGCTCTCCATTGTGGAGGACGCCACTGACAGTCCCGGCCCGCCCGCCCCCGGAGGGACGAACGGGCCGGGACTTCACCGTCGGCGGTGGGGCGGGTACGTCAGCCGCGCGGGCGACGACCCCGGCCCCCGGGGCCCTCGTCGTCCTGGCCGCCGAGCAGCTCGTCCGCCAGGGTCGGCAGATCGTCCAGCGGGGTCTCCTCCGCCCAGTCCGGGCGGGGGCGCTTGCGGCGGCTCTGCTGCCGGTCGGGCGTCGCCCCGGCGTTCGGGTCCTCGACCTGCGGCAGCTCGCGGGTGCGCTCGTTCTCGCTCTCCGCGGGCGCGGCCGCCGGGCCCTCGTCCCGGAAGAAGCCCTGGGGCACCCGGTCGGAGGGCTGGTCGGCGGGCACGGGCGGCAGCACGGCCGTCTCGTCCGCGTCCCGGGCCTGCCGGGGGTCCCCCGGCCGCTGGTCCGTGAAGCGCGGCAGCATCGCCGTCTCGTCGTCCCCCGAAGCAGCGCCGGAAGCCGCGCCGGAGCCGGAACGAGAACCCGTGCCCGTACCCGTACCGGATCCGGAAGGACGGTCGTCCTCCGGACGCGCCGTCGGGACCGGCTGCGTGATCTCGTTCGGGTTCACGATCGGTGTGGGCACCGTGAGCTCGTTCTCCGGCACCGTCGGACCCGACGCGCCCTCGGAGCGCGAGGACGTCTCCGTACCGGACGTACGCGATACCCGCTCGGCCTCGGCCCGCGCCGCCTCCGTACGTGCGGCGGCGTCGGCCTCGGCCCGGCGGCGGGCCTCCTCCGCGCGCAGCAGGGCCTCTTCGGCCTTGCGCTGCTTCTCCAGCCGCTGGGCCTCGGCCTCCTTGCGCTGCCGGGCCTCCTCCTCGGCCTGCTTGCGCAGACGTTCCTGCTCGGCCTCGCAGACCCGCTCCTCGGCCTCCAGCCGGAGCCGGTCCTCCTCGGCGCGGCGGCGGGCCTCCTCGGCACGCTGCCGGGCCTCCTCCGCCTGGCGTTCGGCCTCGCGGCGGCGAGCCTCCTCCAGCTCGCGCTGCTTGCGCTCCTCCTCCTCGGCGCGCAGCCGGGCGAGCTGCTCCTGGCGCTCCTTCTCCAGGCGCTCCTCCTCGGCCTTGCGGGCGGCCTCTTCCTCCGCCTTGCGCCGGGCTTCCTCCTCGGCCTTGCGCCGGGCCTCCTCGATGGCCTCGATCTCGGCCTCGGAGAGCGGCAGGAGCTGGTCGAGCCGGTGCCGTACGACCGTGGTGATCGACTCAGGCTCCTGGCCGGCGTCCACCACCAGATAGCGCGTCGGGTCGGCGGCGGCCAGGGTCAGGAACCCGGACCGCACCCGCTCGTGGAACTCCGCCGGCTCCGACTCCAGCCGGTCCGGCGCCTCCGTGAACCGCTCCCGCGCGGTCGCCGGGTCGACGTCCAGCAGCACCGTCAGATGCGGTACGAGGCCACTCGTCGCCCACCGCGAGATCCGGGCGATCTCGGTCGGGGCCAGGTCCCGGCCCGCGCCCTGGTAGGCCACGGACGAGTCGATGTAGCGGTCGGAGATGACGATCGCGCCGCGTTCCAGCGCCGGGCGGACGACGGAGTCGACGTGCTCGGCGCGGTCGGCGGCGTACAGCAGGGCCTCGGCCCGGTTGGAGAGACCGGCGGAGGACACGTCCAGCAGGATCGACCGCAGCCGCTTGCCGATGGGGGTGGCCCCGGGCTCGCGGGTGACGACGACCTCGTGGCCCTTGGCCCGGATCCAGTCGGCGAGCGCCTCGACCTGGGTGGACTTGCCCGCTCCGTCGCCGCCCTCCAGAACGAGGAAGAAGCCGGTGGCCGCGGGCGCGACGGCCGGTTCGTCGCCGCGCAGCGCCTCGCGCAGGTCCCGGCGCAGCGGCACACCCGCCCGGTCGTCCGTCTTGGCGAGGACGACGGCGGCGACGGGCAGCAGCAGCGCGCCGAGCAGCATCAGGGTGAAGGCGGCCCCGCCGTGGGCGAAGACGAAGTCACCGGCGACCAGGCGGTGCCGGCCGATCGCGGCGGCCAGCAGCGGACCGGCGACCGCGCCGAGCGCCACGAGCACCCGGACGACGGCCTGGAGGTGCTCGGTGGTCCGGGCCTGCCGGAACGCCTCGGTCTCCTGGTCGATCAGGGTGTGCCCGGTGTTGGCGGCGACCCCGGCGGTGTAGCCGGCGAGCAGCGCGATGGCGATCCCGGTCGCGGTGTCCGGCACCAGGCCGAGCGCGAGGAGCGCGAGGCCCGTGACGGCGGTGGCCAGCGCCAGCATGCGGCGGCGCGACAGGGTGGGCAGTACGTGGCGTGCCGTACGGATGCCGAGGGCGGTGCCGCCGGTCAGCCCGAGGATCAGCAGCGCGAAGGTGGCCGGTCCGCCGCCCAGGTCGTAGGCGTGCAGCACGGAGACGGCCGCGGCCGCGGCGACGACTCCGGCGACGGCCGCGCAGACCGCGACGAGCAGCGGCACCGCGCCGGTGCGGCCCTTGTCGGGGCCGTTGCCGGTGGCGGGGCGGCGCAGGCCCTCCAGCGGGGAGCGCGGCCGGGGCGTCTGGGTGGCCGGGAACTCCAGGAAATACAGGGTGGAGATGGAGGCGGAGAAGAGTCCGGCCGCGACGTAGGACCCCAGGGCCGCCTGGTGGAAGGAGAACCACTCCAGGCCCGAGCCGAGGAGGTTGCCGACCAGTGTGGCGACCAGCAGGACCACCGCGGCGGCGGGCACGGCGAGGAAGTTGGTGCGGAGGGACAGACGGCGCAGGGCGTCGTGGTGGTCGGGCAGGGGGCGTACGGCCGCGCCTTCGAGCGGCGGGGCGGGCAGCAGCGCCGGGGCGGCGCTGTCCTTGGCCACGGCCCACAGGCGCTCACCGGCGCCGGTCACGAAGACGGTGATGAGGATCATCATGAGCGCCTTGTCGGGCGTCCAGTCGATCCACAGCGGGGCGACGACCAGCAGCGCCAGGCGCAGCCCGTCCACCCCGATCATCAGCCATCGCCGGTCCAGCTTTCCGCCGGGCCCCGTGAGGGACGTCAGGGGCCCCAGGAGTACGGCTCCGAAGAACAGGGTGGAAAGGATCCGGGCACCGAAGACGGCGGCGACGGCGAAGGCCGCCCCGCGGTATCCGGTGCCGAATGAGCCCTCAAGGACCGCCGCTTGCAGCGACAGCAGCACCAGCACGAGAAGGGCGAGTGCATCGCCGATACCGCCGACGAGCTGGGCACTCCACAACCGCTTCAGCGGGGGAATGCGCAACAGGGCCCGTACGGCGCGCTCGCGTGAGTCTGCGGCAAGTGTGTCGGAGGTGGGGCTCACGACCGTTGGCTGCTCGGCTCGCGTCATCCGCCCAGCCTATCGGCAGCGGTGCGGTGACTGTCGGCCCGTCCGAACATATGGACGCAGACAGTTTCGGCCATGGCGCCCGCGGGCCCCTTGACGCACCGCCGCCCGGCGTCCGGATCACGAGGATCCGGGCGCCGGGCGGGGTGCTGTCCGCTCGGTGCGGCCGTCGGTCGTCCTGCTCGGTGCGACCGTCAGTCGTCCGACGGGGCGGACGCCGAAGCCGTCTTCTTCGCCGCCGTCGTCGTCTTCTTGGCAGCCGTCTTCGTGGCCGTCGCCTTCTTGGCCGTCGTCGTCTTCTTCGCGGCGGTCTTCTTGGCGGCCGTGGTCTTGGTGGCCGTCGTCTTCTTCGCGGCCGTCTTCTTGGCCGTCGCCTTCTTCGCGGGGGCTTTCTTGGCCGTCTTCTTCTTGGCGGGCCCCTTGGCGCGCTTCTCGGCGAGCAGCTCGTAGCCGCGCTCCGGCGTGATGTCCTCGACGCTGTCGTCGGTCCGCAGCGTCGCGTTGGTCTCGCCGTCGGTGACGTACGCGCCGAAGCGGCCGTCCTTCACCACGACCGGCGCACCGCTGACCGGGTCGGTGCCCAGCTCCTTCAGCGGCGGCTTGGCCGCGGCCCGGCCGCGCTGCTTGGGCTGGGCGTAGATCGCGAGGGCCTCTTCGAGGGTGATGTCGAAGAGCTGGTCCTCGGAGGTCAGCGACCGGGAGTCGGTGCCCTTCTTCAGATACGGGCCGTAGCGGCCGTTCTGCGCGGTGATCTCGACGCCCTCGGCGTCCTCGCCGACGACGCGCGGCAGCGACATCAGCTTGAGGGCGTCGGCGAGGGTGACCGTGTCCAGGGACATGGACTTGAAGAGCGAGGCGGTCCGCGGCTTCACCGCGTTCTTGCCGGTCTTCGGCGTGCCCTCGGGCAGCACCTCGGTGACGTACGGGCCGTAGCGGCCGTCCTTGGCGATGATCTGGTTGCCGGTCACCGGGTCCGCGCCCAGCTCGAAGTCGCCGCTCGGCTTGGCCAGCAGCTCCTCGGCCAGCTCGACGGTCAGCTCGTCGGGCGCGAGGTCCTCGGGCACATCGGCACGCTGGTGCCCCTCGGCGTCCTTCTCGCCCCGCTCGATGTACGGGCCGTAGCGGCCGACGCGGAGCTTGATGTCGTTGCCGACCGGGAAGGAGGAGATCTCCCGGGCGTCGATCGCACCGAGGTCGGTGACCAGGGCCTTCAGGCCGCCGAGGTGGTCGCCGTCGCCGTTGCCCGCGTCGGAGGCCGATCCGGCTCCGGCGGTGTCCTCACCGGGCTGGGCGCCGAAGTAGAAGCGCTTGAGCCACGGCACGGACTGGGCCTCGCCCCGCGAGATGCGGTCGAGGTCGTCCTCCATGCGGGCGGTGAAGTCGTAGTCGACCAGCCGGCCGAAGTGCTTCTCCAGCAGGTTGACCACGGCGAAGGACAGGAAGGACGGGACGAGTGCCGTGCCCTTCTTGAAGACGTAACCGCGATCCAGGATGGTCCCGATGATCGAGGCGTACGTGGAGGGGCGGCCGATCTCGCGCTCTTCCAGCTCCTTGACCAGCGAGGCCTCGGTGTAGCGGGCCGGGGGCTTGGTGGCGTGCCCGTCGACCGTGATCTCGTCGGCGGACAGCGCGTCGCCCTCGGCCACCTGCGGCAGCCGGCGCTCGCGGTCGTCCAGCTCGGCGTTCGGGTCGTCGGCGCCCTCGACGTACGCCTTCATGAAGCCGTGGAAGGTGATCGTCTTGCCGGAGGCGGAGAACTCGGCGTCACGGCCGTCGCTCGCCCGGCCGCCGATCTTGACGGTGACGGAGTTACCGGTCGCGTCCTTCATCTGGGAGGCGACGGTCCGCTTCCAGATCAGCTCGTAGAGCCGGAACTGGTCGCCGGTGAGCCCGGTCTCGGCGGGGGTGCGGAAGCGGTCGCCGGAGGGGCGGATCGCCTCGTGCGCCTCCTGCGCGTTCTTGACCTTGCCGGCGTACGTACGCGGCTTGTCGGGGAGGTAGCTCGCCCCGTACAGCTGCGTGACCTGGGCCCGGGCCGCGGAGATCGCGGTGTCCGAGAGGGTCGTGGAGTCCGTACGCATATAGGTGATGAAGCCGTTCTCGTACAGCTTCTGCGCCACCTGCATGGTCGCCTTGGCCCCGAAGCCCAGCTTGCGGCTCGCCTCCTGCTGGAGGGTCGTGGTCCGGAAGGGGGCGTACGGGGAGCGGCGGTACGGCTTCGACTCGACGGACCGGACCGCGAAGGAGGAGTCGGCGAGCGCGGCGGCGAGCGCGCGGGCGTTCGTCTCGTCCAGGTGCAGGGTCTGGGCGGAGCCGGCCTTCAGCTGCCCGTCGGGGCCGAAGTCGCGGCCCTGGGCGATGCGGCGGCCGTCGACCGCGCTGAGGCGGGCGGTCAGCGTCGAGGGGTCGGAGGCGTCACCGGTGCGGCCGGTGGCGAACTTTCCGGTCAGGTCCCAGTACTCGGCGGAACGGAAGGCGATGCGCTCGCGCTCCCGCTCGACGACGAGGCGGGTGGCGACGGACTGGACGCGGCCCGCCGAAAGCTTCGGCATGACCTTCTTCCACAGGACCGGCGAGACCTCGTAGCCGTAGAGGCGGTCGAGGATACGGCGGGTCTCCTGGGCGTCGACCATGCGCTGGTTGAGCTCGCGCGGGTTGGCGACGGCGGCCCGGATCGCGTCCTTGGTGATCTCGTGGAAGACCATCCGGTGGACCGGGACCTTGGGCCGCAGGACTTCCTGGAGGTGCCACGCGATGGCTTCGCCCTCGCGGTCCTCATCGGTGGCGAGGAAGAGTTCGTCGGACTCGGCCAGCAGCTGCTTGAGCTTCCTGACCTGGGCCTTCTTGTCGGCGTTGACGACATAGATGGGCTGGAAGTCGTGTTCGACGTCCACCCCGAGGCGGCGGACCTCGCCGGTGTACTCGTCCGGGACCTCGGCCGCGCCGTTCGGGAGGTCGCGGATGTGCCCGACGCTCGCCTCGACGACGTATCCGGGGCCGAGATAGCCCTTGATCGTCTTCGCCTTGGCAGGCGACTCGACGATGACGAGTCGGCGGCCGCCCTGTGCGGTCTCGCTGGTCGGGGACAACTTCGCTCTTCTCTCCGGTCGACACTCGGTGGGCATCCGGGCAGCGTCGTGACGCTGCCCGCGGTGCTGTCGCTGCGGAGTGTGACGGTACAACCCGCCCCCGTGTCAAACGGCAAAAGCCCGCAACGGCCACTCGAACGGTAACCCGACTTCCGCCATTCCTGCCGCCCGGACCGCCGGGTCCGCGCCGTGCGGGGCTTCGGCCTGCGGCTTTTCGGAGGCGGTCGCGGTGACCTTCGGAAGACCTGTCGTCCCGGGCTCCGCCCGGCCGGAGGCGAGGATCAGACGAGCGTGAAGCACCACACGCCGAGGCCGAGGAAAACTACGCCGAAGAGCGTCGTGAGTGCGGTGGAGGCGACGGGGCTCACACCGTGCGCCACCGGCGCGCGGTGCAGGGCTCGCGCCCCTGTCCAGATCAGGAGGGCGGCGCCGAACAGCGCCAGGGCCGTACCGGCGAAGACTGCTGAGACGCTCTCCATGTCGTACTCCTGGACCGTCGTGTGACCCGTCGGGCGGACCGCCCGGGACGGGCCGGCCGGCCCGTCGGATCCGGACCTCGGCGGTCCGGCACGGGGAGGTTGTCACTCCGGGGCATCGTCCACACGAACCCGGGGTGAACAGCACTCTCCCGCCGCCCGGCGGAACACCATCAGCCGCTTACGGACCGGCAGGGACCGGTACGGACCGGCCTCCGGAGAACGCGGGCGGGGCCGGCCCGGGGACCGCGCCCCGACCGCGTGGTCCGACCGCGACCGGAATCCGCGGTCCGGGCGCGTCGGAGGGAGCGCCGGGTACGAACACACTGGTGAAAAGGTCACCGCCGCCCGAACGGGGAGCGGCCCCGGCCCGTACCGGAAGACAGCCGTACGGGCGGCCACAACCCGTATGGGAAGGCATCCGTACGGGCGGCCCCGGCCCGGACGGGAAGACATCCGTACGGCGGCCCCGGCCCGGACGGGAAGGTATCCGTACGGGCAGGACCTACGCGCCCCGCACGCCCTGCTGTCCGACGCCGGGCACCGGCTCCAGGAAGCCCTCCTCGACCAGCAGCCGGATCGCCTGCGGGGTGCGATCGCGCAGCAGCACCGGGTCCTCCGCCATCAACTGCGCGATGGCGTCCAGGATCCGCCCGGCGGGCAGCGAGCCGTCGGACACACCCGCGAACCCGGCGGCCACCGCGTCGACCTTGGTCGCCCGCATCATGCCGCGGTGCTGACGCAGCACCACATGCTCGGGGTCCTCCGCGCCGGGCAGGCCGACCTGCTCCTGCACGACCTCCGCGGCGAGGGAGAAGTGCCCGGCGAGCAGCGCCGCGTCGTCCTGGTCGCGGAGGTAGTCCTGGCGGGCGAAGTGGTCCTGGACGGCCTGCCCGAGCGGCTGCTGCACCGCGTGCGGCCACTCCTCGACGACGATCGAGGGGTTCCCGGCCGCCGCCGCGGCGGACTTGCGCAGGGTGATCCAGCCGAACCCGACGGCCGTGGCGCCCAGCGCCTCGAACTCGTCGAGCCACGCCTCGTACCGCTCGTCGTACTCCGCCGGATCGCTGCGGTGGTCGCCGCTGTCCCGCAGCCACAGCTCGGCGTACTGCGTGACGTCCTGCACCTCGCGCTGGACGATCCAGGCGTCGCAGCCGTACGGCACCCAGGAGCGCAGCCGGTCCTGCCACTCCTCGCCCTCCACGTGCTGCCAGTTGGCGAGGAACTGGGCGTATCCGCCGTCGTTCAGATGGTCGCCCGCCTGCTGCACCAGCGTGCGGCACAGGTCGTCGCCGCCCATGCCGCCGTCCCGGTAGGTGAGGCGGGCGCCGGGCGAGATGACGAAGGGCGGGTTGGAGACGATCAGGTCGAACGTGTCGGAGCCCACCGGCTCGAAGAGGGAGCCCTCGCGCAGATCGGCGGGGGCGGCGCCGGACAGGGCGAGGGTGAGCCGGGTGAACTCCAGGGCGCGGGGGTTGAGGTCGGTGGCGATTACCCGGGTCGCGTGCTGGGCGGCGTGCAGCGCCTGGATGCCGGAGCCCGTACCGAGGTCGAGGGCCGAGGCGACCGGCGTACGGACGGTGATGCCGGCGAGGGTGGTGGAGGCCCCGCCGACGCCGAGGACGACGCCCTCCTCGCGCGAGCCGATCCCGCCCGCACCGCCGACCGCGCAGCCGAGGTCGGACACGATGAACCAGTCCTCGCCGTCCGGGCCCCCGTACGGCCGTACGTCGACGCTCGCGCGGACCGTGCCGTCGTCCGCCTCCCGGGTCACCCAGCCGTCCGCGGCGCACTCGTCCAGCGGCAGGGCGGCGCGGGCCCGCTCCTCGGCGACGGGCCGCTGCAGGAGGAACAGCCGCACCAGCGTGTCGAGCGGGGTGTCGCCCCGGGTGGCCCGCAGCGCGGGGACGGTCTCACTGCGGGCGAGGGCGGCATAGGCGGGCGCGCCGAGGCGGTCGAGGAGCCCGTCCGCGGTGAAGTCCGCGGCGAGCAGGGCCTCACGGAGGCCGGCGGCGTGGTCGGGTGCGGGAAGGCTGCTCTTACTCACCCACCCATTGTGTCCGGTCCCACCGACAACGGCAGCGGCCCGGACACCCGGCGGGTGTCCGGGCCGGGAGAACGGCGCTCAGGCCTTCTTCTCCTCGGAGTCCTTCTTCTCGGGGGCCGAGGCCTCCGGGGACGCGCCGGCGTCGGCGTCGGCCGCCCCGGAGCCGGAAGGACCGGTCGAGGCGGTCGGCTTCTGGCAGCCCTTCTGCTTCGACATGGCGACGCCGACCTCGCCGGACTGGAGCTTCTTCAGCGCCTGGTCACCGCTGGTGCTGATCTTGTTCAGATCGTCGGCGATGCCCTTCAGTCCGTCGGCGAACTTCGCCTGGTCCTTGGTGTCGAGCGCGTCGACGTCGGTCTTGAGGTCGGCGTACGCCTTGGAGGAGGCGTTGAGCTCCTTCACCGCTTCCTTCTGCGTGGTCTCGCCGTCGTCGACCGGCGGCGGACCCGCCGAGTCCACCGCGGCGCCCAGCGACTTGTACGCCTGGGAGATCTGCTGGAAGGCGGCCGAGTCGGTCTTCTGGACGTCGGCGGGCTTGCTGTTGTCCGCGGTCTGCTGCTGGATGGAGGCGTTGGCGTTGGCGATCTTCTGCAGTTGCGGCTGAACCTGGTCGCAGACCTTCTTGGCCCAGTCGTTGACCTTGTTGTCGCTGTCGTCGCTGCAACCCGACAGCGTCAGTACGAGTACCGCACCGCCGGACAGTGCGGCTGCAAGCTTCTTGTTCACCGGATTGGTCCCTTCCAAGGCTCTCGGCCCCGGAACTTACACGCCGAGGGGGCGACAGCCGGGTGCCGGTCATCCGGTGTGCACGCTTTTGAAGCCATTTGCACCAAGGGAAATGAGGGAGATGCCACTCATGCAGAGAATCGGACGCGCGAGCGGTAACTCACCCGAAAGGCTGCTCCTGATCATCGCCCCGGGGTACAAGGCGTGAGCGGACGGCGCGTCAGCACGCACCGTCCGCCCACTCACTGATCACCCATCACACGCGACGCGACGCACGTCACTCGTCACTCGTCACTCGTCACTGGTCACTGGTCACTGGTCACTGGTCAGGGACCGTACGTACGGATCACGGGGCCGGCGCGGGGTCCGGCGCGGGGACCGAGGGCCCGCCGCCTGCCGAGGCGTCGTCGTCACCCACGGCGATGCCCCGCCGCTTGGAGACGTACACCGCGACGACGATGATCCCGATGGCGACGACGGCCACCAGTGCCCGCACCCAGGGATTCGCGTCCGCGCCGTAGCTGAACTGCACGATCGCCGGAGCGATGAGCAGGGCGACCAGGTTCATCACCTTGAGGAGCGGGTTGATCGCCGGGCCCGCGGTGTCCTTGAACGGGTCGCCGACCGTGTCGCCGATGACGGTCGCGGCATGGGCCTCGCTGCCCTTGCCGCCGTGATGACCGTCCTCGACGAGCTTCTTGGCGTTGTCCCAGGCGCCGCCGGAGTTGGCGAGGAACACCGCCATCAGCGTTCCGGTGCCGATCGCGCCGGCGAGATACGAGCCGAGCGCGCCGACGCCGAGGGTGAAGCCGACCGCGATGGGCGCCAGCACCGCGAGCAGGCCCGGTGTGGCCAGTTCACGCAGGGCGTCGCGGGTGCAGATGTCGACGACGCGCCCGTACTCCGGCTTCTCCGAGTAGTCCATGATCCCGGGGTGCTCGCGGAACTGCCGCCTGACCTCGTAGACCACGGACCCGGCGGACCGGGACACCGCGTTGATGGCGAGCCCGGAGAACAGGAAGACGACCGCGGCGCCCAGGATCAGGCCGACGAGGTTGTTGGGCTGCGAGATGTCCAGGCTCAGCCCCAGCTCGCCCGCCCCGGCCCCGACGTCCGCGACGGCCGTCGCGATGGCGTCACGGTAGGAGCCGAAGAGCGCGGACGCCGCGAGAACGGCGGTCGCGATGGCGATGCCCTTGGTGATGGCCTTGGTGGTGTTGCCGACCGCGTCCAGGTCGGTGAGCACCTGGGCGCCGGCCCCCGTGACGTCTCCGGACATCTCGGCGATGCCCTGGGCGTTGTCCGAGACCGGCCCGAAGGTGTCCATGGCCACGATGACGCCCACCGTGGTGAGGAGCCCCGTCCCGGCGAGCGCGACCGCGAAGAGCGCCAGCATGATCGACGTACCGCCCAGTAGGAACGCCCCGTAGACCCCGAGGCCGATCAGCAGCGCGGTGTAGACCGCCGACTCCAGGCCGATGGAGATGCCCGCGAGCACCACGGTGGCCGGACCGGTGAGCGCGGACTTCCCGATGTCCCGGACCGGGCGGCGGTTGGTCTCGGTGAAGTAGCCGGTGAGCTGCTGGATGAGCGCGGCCAGAACGATGCCGATGGCCACCGCGACCAGGGCGAAGATCCGCGGATCGCCACCGTGCTCGGCGATCGCCCCGTCGGTGACCCCGTCCAGATCGGCGTACGAGGACGGCAGATAGGCGAACGCGGCCGCGGCCACCAGGGCGAGCGAGATCACCGCGGAGATGAAGAAGCCCCGGTTGATCGCGGTCATCCCACTGCGGTCGGCGCGGCGCGGGGCGACCGCGAAGATGCCGATCATCGCGGTGACGACACCGATCGCCGGAACCATCAGCGGGAAGGCCAGACCGGAGTCGCCGAACGCCGCCGTGCCGAGGATGAGCGCGGCGACGAGCGTCACGGCGTACGACTCGAAGAGGTCGGCGGCCATGCCCGCGCAGTCACCGACGTTGTCGCCCACGTTGTCGGCGATGGTGGCGGCGTTGCGCGGATCGTCCTCCGGAATCCCCTGCTCCACCTTGCCCACCAGGTCGGCTCCCACGTCGGCGGCCTTGGTGAAGATCCCACCGCCGACCCTCATGAACATGGCGATCAGCGCCGCGCCGAGGCCGAACCCCTCCAGCACCTTGGGCGCGTCGGCGGCATAGACGAGCACCACGCAGGAGGCCCCGAGCAGACCGAGTCCCACCGTGATCATCCCGACCACGCCACCGGTACGGAAAGCGATCTTCATCGCTTTGTGCGAGACGGCGGTGAGATCCTTTTCCGGTTCGCCCTCCGCCGGGGTCGCCTCACGCGCAGCCGCGGCCACCCGCACATTGCTCCGTACGGCGAGCCGCATGCCGATGTATCCGGTCGCCGCCGAGAAAAGCGCACCCACCAGGAAGAAGAGGGAACGCCCCGCGCGCTGCGACCAGTTGTCGGCCGGCAACAGGAACAACAGGAAGAACACGACGACGGAGAAAACACCGACCGTGCGCAGTTGTCGGGCCAGATAGGCGTTCGCGCCCTCCTGGACCGCCGCGGCGATCTCCTTCATACGTTCGGTGCCCTCGCCGGCCGCCAGGACCTGGCGTACGAGCAGCTGGGCGACGATCAACGCGGCGACGGCGACGACCGCCACCACGATGACGATCAGCCGGTTGCCGTCCGTGAGTACCGCCGCCGCGAGGGAGACGGGCCGGTCGGAAAATGCGGATTCTTGCGTCAGTGCTGCCATTGGGGTGGTGAAGAACTCCGCCATACGTCCTCCTTGACGCTCAGCGCTCAAGTCGTGGACGGATTGTAGGGAGCGGAACCTGATCAAAACAGTGGGCGGGAAGAGAATTGATCGCTCTCCCCCCAACGCCGAAAGATCAGCGGAGAGATGCTGCTCGAATGCAGTAATAGGGCAGGCGCATTACCGCGCGACCGCAAGCGAAAAAGGCCCTGCTCAACAGGACCCGGCAAAACGAAACATCACATCCCCCGCACACCTCGGGCCCCACGATCCGCAGAACCTCGGAGGCACAGGGCCACAGAACCGCAGGGCCGCAAGACGGGCCTCAGCGTCGCCCGGGAATCACGGGCACGGGCTCAGCGCCTGGCGGGGGCGGCTTGGTCTCAGGGCGGCCTGGGCGCGTGGCCAGGGCCCTCCGACCGGCCTGCGACCGCCGGTCACGAGCATCACGGCCTCGGGCGCGGGGGCTCACAGCCTCCAGGCACGGGTTCTCAGGGCCTCGGGCGGGTCTCACAGCCCCCAAGCACGGGCTTCACGGCCTCCGGGCGCGGGGGCTCAAGGCCTCCGGGCGCGGCCTCAGGGGCGTACCGCTGCGACGGCCGTCGGCCAGCTCATGCGGATCACTCCGCCGCCCGCACCGGAACGGACCTCCACGTCGTCGACGAGACCGCTGATGACCGCGAGGCCCATCTCGTCCTCGCCCTCGCCGTCCGACTCGGAGTCGGACCGGTCCAGCCCGGCTCCAGAGGCACCGGCGGCGTCGTGCGCCCCGGGCTCGGCGGAATCGCCGCCGGGGCCGGGCACGCTGTCCCCGACCTCGATGGAGAACGCCTTCTCCTCCTCGGTCAACGCGACGCTGACCGGCGCGGTGATGCCGTGGCTGCGGTGCAGCCCGACCGCGCGGCTGCACGCCTCGCCGACGGCGAGCCTGACCTCGTCGAGCACCGCCTCGTCCACGCCGGCCCGGCGCGCCACGGCGGCCGCCACCAGGCGGGCCGTCCTGACATGTTCAGGCTGGGCGCTGAAGCGGAGTTCAACGGTGGCCATGCCATCCCCCTCGAACGTTCGGGCGTACGCCTCAGGGGCCCCGGGCGTGTCGCCCGGCACCCCTGCTCTTCTCCTCCGGAAGCCGACAAAGCCGACAGCCGACCCTGAGGTCGACCGCCTGCCCGTCACGGCCCATGCGCTGCCGCTGCCGGCCTGTTCACTGCCTGCCGACCGGCCCGAGGGCCGGCCCGCTCCGACCTCAGTCGGTGGCGGCGACAGCCTCGTCGACCGTGGTGTGAATCGGGAACACCTTGGTCAGACCTGTGATCCGGAAGATCTTGAGAATGCGCTCCTGGTTGCAGACCAGGCGCAACGAGCCCTCATGGGCCCGGACACGCTTCAAGCCGCCCACGAGCACGCCGAGGCCGGTGGAGTCGAGGAAGTCGACGCCTTCCATGTCGACAACCAGGTGGTAGCTGCCGTCATTCACCAACTCGACCAACTGCTCGCGCAGCTTGGGCGCGGTATACACATCAATCTCGCCACCGACCTCGACGACCGTACGGTCGCCACCAGGGCCGGACACATTGCGAGTCGACAGGGACAGGTCCACGGATCCTCCAGCACCTTGCTATCGAGCGGTCGCCCCTCGGTCTCCCCGACGGAGGCCAGGGGACGGATCGCCAGCCGCGATGGCATTCAATCACTTACCAGCAGCCATGCACGACGCCTTGGGACCATTGTCCGTCACGCCAGTGACACACTCGGTGCCGATGGCCAAGAATCACCGTCCCGGACGACCACCCGAGAGCAGGGGCTCGCGCCCCTCTCCCGCCATGATCCTCGACCGGCTCGCCACAGGGGCGGGCCGGGCCGCGCGCATCACTCATACGGAGCACTTGCCCCCGCGATCGGGAACCCATGCCATCTGGCCGGATCGCATCCGGCCAGAAGTGATCTCGGCGATCGAAAAAGCCGGGATCGACCATCCGTGGGCGCATCAGGCGGCCGCCGCCGAGCACGCGCTGGACGGCGAATCCGTCGTGATCGCCACCGGCACGGCCTCCGGAAAGTCGCTCGCGTACCTCGCACCGGTCCTCAGCACCCTGCTCGACGGCTCCGAGGCCCCGAACGGCCGTGGGGCCACCGCCCTCTACCTCGCCCCCACCAAGGCCCTGGCAGCCGACCAGCGGCGCTCGGTGAAGGCGTTGGCGGCCCCGCTCGGCAACGCCGTCAGGCCCGCGGTCTACGACGGCGACACCCCGGTCGAGGAACGCGAATGGGTTCGGCAGTACGCGAACTACGTCCTGACCAACCCCGACATGCTGCACCGCGGAATACTGCCCTCCCATCCCCGCTGGGCGTCCTTCCTGCGCGCCCTGCGGTTCGTCGTGATCGACGAGTGCCACACCTACCGCGGCGTCTTCGGCTCCCACGTCGCCCAGGTGCTACGCCGTCTGCGCCGCCTGTGCGCCCGCTACGGGGCCGATCCGGTCTTCCTGCTGGCCTCGGCCACCGCCGCGGATCCCGCGGTCGCAGCCGGGCGTCTGACGGGCCTGCCGGTCCGGGAGGTGTCCGACGACGCCTCCCCGCGCGGCGAACTGGTCTTCGCCCTGTGGGAGCCCCCGTTGACCGATCTGCACGGCGAGAAGGGCGCCCCCGTACGCCGTACCGCGACGGCCGAGACCGCCGACCTGCTCACCGACCTCACTCTCCAGGGCGTCCGCTCGGTCGCCTTCGTACGCTCCCGGCGCGGCGCGGAGCTGATCTCGGTGATCGCCAAGGAACGCCTCGCGGAGGTCGACCGCTCGCTGCCGAAGCGGGTCGCCGCCTATCGCGGGGGCTACCTTCCCGAGGAACGCCGGGCCCTGGAGCGGGCGCTGCACTCCGGCGAACTGCTCGGTCTGGCGGCCACCACCGCCCTGGAACTCGGCATCGACGTCTCCGGCCTCGACTCGGTCGTCATCTGCGGCTACCCGGGCACCCGGGCGTCCCTCTGGCAGCAGGCGGGCCGCGCCGGCCGCTCGGGGCAGGGCGCCCTGGCCGTTCTCGTGGCCCGGGACGACCCGCTGGACACCTATCTGGTGCACCACCCCGAGGCGCTGTTCCGGCAACCCGTCGAGTCGACCGTGCTGGACCCGGACAACCCCTACGTCCTGACCCCCCATCTCTGCGCCGCGGCCGCCGAGATGCCCCTCACCGAGCCCGACATCGCACTCTTCGGCCCGGCCGTGCCCGAACTGCTGCCGCAGCTGGAGGCCGCGAAACTGCTGCGCAAGCGGGCCTCGGGCTGGCACTGGACCCGGCGCGAACGAGCCGCCGACCTCGCCGACATCCGAGGCGGGGGTGGCCGTCCCGTCCAGATCGTCGAGGAGGGCACCGGCCGCCTGCTGGGCACCGTCGACGCGGCCGCCGCCCACACGGCCGTCCACGAAGGGGCCGTCCATCTCCACCAGGGCCGCACCCACCTGGTCCGGAAACTGGACCTGGAGGACTCCGTGGCCCTGGTCGAGCAGGCCGACCCGCCGTATTCGACGGTCGCCCGTGACACCACGGCCATCACCGTCCTGGAGACCGACACCGAGATCCCCTGGGGCCAGGGACGGCTCTGCTACGGCTCCGTCGAGGTCACCAACCAGGTCGTCTCCTTCCTCCGCCGGAAACTGATCACCGGGGAGGTCCTGGGCGAGACGAAGCTCGACCTGCCGCCCCGCACCCTGCGCACCCGAGCCGTCTGGTGGACGGTCACCGAGGACCAGCTCGACGCCGCCCGCATCAACCCGGAGATCCTCGGCGGCGCGCTCCACGCCGCCGAACACGCCTCGATCGGACTCCTCCCCCTCTTCGCCACCTGCGACCGCTGGGACATCGGCGGCGTGTCCGTACCGCTGCACCCGGACACCCTGCTGCCGACGGTCTTCGTGTACGACGGCCACCCAGGAGGCGCCGGATTCGCCGAGCGGGCCTTCCACACCGCCCGTACGTGGCTGACGGCGACCCGGGAGGCCATCGCGTCCTGCGAGTGCGAGGCGGGCTGCCCCTCCTGCATCCAGTCCCCCAAGTGCGGCAACGGCAACGAGCCCCTGCACAAACGCGGAGCCGTACGGCTGCTCACCGAACTCCTCAGGGCCGCGCCTCCGGAGCCGGATGGAACGAGGCGTTAGGAGTCGCCGTCAGACAGGCAACAGCGGTACGACCAACCGCTTCAGCTCCGTCTCGTCGATCGCTCCGATCCGTGCCGCAGCGATCCGCCCCTCCGGGTCGACAATGATCGTGAACGGGTATCCGGCGGTGTTCACCACGCCCTTCGGAAGCCGAAGGAGCTGTCGGCCCTGTGGGTCGTGCAGGCTCGGATACAGGAGCTCCGCGTCCTTCTCGAAGGCACGAGCCTTGCCGACCGACACATCCGTGTTGACCCCCACCACCCGCAGGCCCTTGCCCCGCAGTTCCTCGTGCACCCGGGAGAGCCCGGGGGCCTCCGCGCGACACGGGCCGCACCACGACGCCCACGCGTTGACCACGACGACCTTGCCCCGCAGCGCCTTCAGGCTGAACCGCCCGTCACCGTCGACGCGTTCCCCCGCCATCTCCGGCATCTCCACCCGGTCCGCCCGGGCGTACGACTTCATCGGCGCGGGCCCGCCGGCGCCGTCCACGGGCGAGGGCGAGGTCGAGCATCCCGCCAGCGCTGCCAGCAGCATGGTCATCGCGGCCGAGGCCCGTAGCGTCTTCACGTTCGTCGATGATGCCACCGGGGCCCCGGGCCGACGCAGGTGCCCACCGACGAAGCACCCGGTCCGGACGGTGCGGGCGGCCTCGTCTGCCTCACCGGCCAGCGTGGCGCGGGGTGCGGTCCGGGGGCCCTGCCCGAGACCTGACGGCGGGTTCGTAGGGCCCGAACCTCGACCGGGCGGTCACATCGGCGATCTCCCCGAGCACCGCGCAGCGAACGAGCACGGCGCCCTGAGCCAGGGCTACCCGCCGAGCCGCCTCGCACGCCGCCGACGCCCCTTCCAGCGCCCGGTCCGCTGCTGCGAGGGCCGCCAAATCTGCGGCTCCGCCTGCCCGGTGACGGGCAGCCACGGCCTGCCCCAGCGCGAGCACCACGGCGAACACGGTGCACAGAGCAGCCGCGGTGACAGCCACCCACACCGTGGCCACTCCCCGATCCGCACCCCGCCCCACGGCCCGGCCCACGACCCACTCCACACCTCGGCCCCTGCCCCTGCCCCTGCCCCTGCCCCTGCCCCTGCCTAAGGCTCGGCCCACGCCAACGCCCTTGCCCGCGCCCTGCCTCAAGCCCCAGCCCCAGCCCCAGCCCCAGCCCCAGCATCCGGGCACGTCCCGACGACGACCCCCTTTCGGCCCCCGGCCCTCGCCCCCGCGCGCCCTCATGACCCGGCACCTCCCACCATTTCCGGAACCGCTTCCCCCACCCTCCGCCCCGCCACTTCCCCCACCGTGTCCTCCGCCAGGGCAGCCGCCTCGGCGCTGAGCGTCAGGGCCAGCACGCCCGGCCCCGGGGTCGGCGCCTCCACCCGGACTCGCCACAGGTCTCCCGCCCGACCGATCTCGACCCGGGCGCCATGGGGCGCCGCGTCACGCGCGACTTCCAGCACCGCCGCCTCCGGCTCCGAGCGAGCCGCGGCCCGTGCCCCCGCCCGGGCCGCGTCCACGCAACGGATCTGGTCCGAGACCGCCATCAGCGCCCACAGCAACGCCATGACGAAGGCCACCAGCACCGGGATCACCACAGCCGCCTCCGCGGTCACCGCACCCCGGTCGCCACACCCGTAACCGCTCGCGGTCCGGCCCCGGCGCCGCACCCGGGGAAGGCCACCGTTCGAGGCCACAGGCCCCCTCCCCGGGCTCGGCACCGACGGAGTATCAGAACTTCGCATCGAGCGCGTCCTCGACCAGTGACTGCAGCGCCGACAGCACCGGCCCGCTGTTCACCACCTTGTAGAGCACCGCCGCGAAGGCGCACGCCGCGATGGTGCCCACCGCGTACTCGGATGTGGTCATTCCTCGATCGGACCGGCCGAGCCGCCCCGCCCACCGTGCGGACCACTTCGTCGGCAGGCCCGACACCCTTGTGGACAGCCGGCCCCCGCGCAGTGCGCCGACGGTCCGGTCCCAGAGCTTCTTTTCCATTTCATCCCCCGATGAGCATCGATGACGAGCGGGTGCCCGAACGGAACACCCGTGAGTGAGAGCGAAAACGAATGACCAGCGGGTCAGTGCCGGTCGTGCGACGCGCGCCGTCTCACCGGCCCGGACGGCCGGTCGCGAGCAGTTCGCCGGCCAGTCCGATGATCACCGGCGCCACCCCGACCGCCAGGAAGGCGGGGAGGAAGCAGAGGCCGACCGGCGCGGTGATCAGCACCCCGGCCCGTTGCGCCCGCGCCACCGCCGCACCGGCTCGCTCGGCGCGCATCGCCTCGGCCAGCCTGGCGACCGGTTCCGCGGCCGGGGCCCCTGTCGAACCTGCCCGGTGCAGGCAGCGGGCCAGCGGACCTGCGCCCGGTATCTCCGCGAACCGGCCCCACGCCTCGGCCGGTTCGCCGCCGAGGCGGATCTCGGCGGCGGTTCGGGCGAGCCGGTCGCCGACCGGGCCGCCGATGGATTCGCCCACCTCCTCGGCCGCTTCCCGGGGTCCTGCCCCGACCGCGATACAGGCGGCGAGCAGATCCGCGGCCAGCGGAAGCTGCCCGGCGATCGCGGCCCGATCCGGATGGGCACTGCCGGTACCGGGCCGGGGCCGGGTCCGCTGCCACCGCCATGTCCCGTACGCCGCGGCCGCACCGACGGCACAGCCCACCGCACCGCCGATCAGAACCCATCCGGTGAGCCAGACACCGGCCGGGGCCGCCCACCGTCGAGCGGCCTCGGAGAGACCCGAACCACCGCTCGACCGGAACAGCGCGGTCATCCGGCTCCGCCTGCCGGGCCGTGCCGCCGCGACCGTGCCCAACAGCAGCGCGCCCCGCCCGCGCACCGCTCGCTCGCGACACCTGGCGACGATCACGGCCGCCAGCTGCACCGCCAGGCCCAGTACGGATACCGACATCCCCAGGCTGTGGAGAACTTCTCCGTCCACCGTGTTCACGCCGCCTCCCCTCCCCGCACGATCCGGCAGGCCCAGAACAGACCGGCCGCCTCCAGGAACGCCCCCGCCGCCAGACAGACCAGACCGCCCGGGGTGTGCAGCAGTACGCGCAGGGGGTCGGCTCCGAGGGCCGCTCCCAGCCCCAGACCCGCGACCGGGAGCAGGGCCAGGACCACGACCGTCGACCACGCACCCGCAAGCTGGGCGCGCAACTCCTCCCGTCTGCGCCGGTCCTCGCGCAACGCAGCCTCCAGACGCTCCAGCCCGGTCGCCAGCCCGGCCCCGCCGTCCACGGCCACCCGCCAGCACGCCGCCATCCCGGACAGGCCCGCAAGCCCCGGGCCCGCCGCCGCCTGGCGGAGCGCTGCCGGCACGTCGCCGCCGAACCGCGCCGCCGCCAGCACCGCCGCCTCCGCCTCTCCCAGCCGTCCGCCGGAAGCCACTGCCGATGGGCTGTCCTCCCCCAGTCCCTCACGCAGTGCGAAGAGCAGCGCCTGCCCCGGCTCACGGCCGGCCCGCAGCTCCCCGACCACGGCCCCGCACAACGCCGCCACCGCGTCCGCCGCTTTCTCCGCCTCCCGTGCCCCGGCCCGCCTCCGCAGCCAACGGCGTATCACCGGGACCGCCAGTGCTCCCGCGACCAGCGGCAGAACCGAGCCGCCCACCACCGCGAGCAGCACCGCGACCGGTACGCACCACCACTCCCGATGCCCCAGGGCCGACTCCGTCACGCGCCCCAGGGCCTTCCGCAGCCCTGGCCACCGGCCCCACATCCAACGTGACTCGGGCTGGGCGTCCACGAACAGCACCCGCGCCCGCCGCACCCCCGGATCCCGCACCATGGCGAGCCACACCGCCGAACCCGCGCAGAGAGCCACCGCGTGGGCCGCGTACGCGGACGTTCCCGCCGTCACAGGGCACCTCCGATCAGCGACCGCAGCCGTTCCCAGCCGCGCTCCGGCACGAATCCACCGACGCCCCAGCTCAGGGCCGGAACCGTGAGGACCAGACCTGCCGCGTCCCGCTCCAGGACATGCACCTCGGCGACCCGCCGTTGCCCCGCACGGTCCCGCACGAGGTGCACAACCACCGAGAGCGCGGCAGCCAACTGGCTGTGCAGGGCGACCCGGTCAAGACCGGCCGCGGTACCCAGCGCCTCCAGTCGGGCGGGGACATGCTCGGCGGCGTTCGCATGGACGGTGCCGCACCCTCCTTCGTGTCCGGTGTTCAACGCGGCCAGCAACTGAGTGACTTCAGCACCCCGCACCTCTCCGACCACCAGCCGGTCGGGCCGCATGCGCAGCGCCTGCCGCACCAGATCTCGCAACGTCACCCGGCCCGCGCCCTCCTGATTCGCCGGACGGGACTCCAGGCGGACCACATGTGGGTGGTCCGGCCGCAGTTCGGCGGAGTCCTCGGCGAGCACGATCCGTTCGTTCGCGCCGACCGCGCCCAGCAGGCTGGCGAGGAGCGTCGTCTTGCCCGCCCCAGTGCCGCCACTGATCACATAGGAGATCCGCGCTTCCACGAGGGCCCGCAGGATCCGGTCGCCGCCGGGCGGCACCGTGCCCGCGTCCACCAACTCCGCCAGCGAGAAAGCCCGTGGCCGCACCACACGCAAGGAGAGACAGGTCGAGCCGACCGCCACCGGGGGCAGCACGGCGTGCATCCGGGTGCCGTCGGGCAGTCGGGCGTCCACCCATGGCCGTGCGTCGTCCAGCCTTCTGCCGGCCACCGCGGCGAGGCGCTGGGCCAGCCGCCGGATCGCCGCCGCGTCCGAGAAGGTGACGCCGGTCAGCTGGAGGCCACCACCCCGGTCCACCCACACCCGGTCCGGTGCGGACACCAGCACATCGGTCACCTCCGGATCCGCGAGCAACGGCTCCAGCACTCCCGTGCCGACGAGTTCGCCCCGCAGCTCTGCCGCGGCTCCGAGCACCTCGGCGTCCCCCAGCAGACGCCCCTGGGCCCGTAGAGCGGCGGCCACTCCGGCCGGGGTGGGAGCAACGCCACTGCGTGCCAGCCGCTGACGTACGGCGTCGAGCAGTTCGTCCGTCATGCCGCTCCTCCCCCGGGCGGGCCGGCCAGGCGGCTCGTTCCGCCGGCCGCCGTCACCTGTTCCCAGAAGGCCGAACAGAACCGGGCCAGCGGGCCCCGGGCGCTGCCGCCGGGCGGAGTGCCGTCGTCCTGGGAGACCAGAAGGCCTGATTCCCAAGGGAGTTCACCGACGAGCGGGAGGCCGATGGCCTGGGCCACCCACCGCCCGTCCAGACCTGACGCATACGGGCCCCGGGGCACCACTCGCAGGTCGTCCAGGACCATTCCGGCCGTGGACGCGACGCGCTTCGCCGCCGCGACCGCGCGCAGTTCACCCGGCACCACGAGCAGGCCGAGGTCGAGTTGGGCCAGGGCTTCCGCGACCCCCTCGTCGACCCGGCGTGGGAGGTCCACGACCACCACTCCGCCGAGCCGGCGCGCGGCGGCGAGCACGGCTCGCATCGCCTGCGGCGGGATCACCACCTCGTCGTCCCGCCCCCAACTCAGCACCCGCAGCCCGTGGAGCGCGGGCAGCGAGTCCTCAAGGGCTCCGCCACCGAGTCGCCCCTTCGACTGCGCGAAATCCGGCCACCGCATGCCTTCGGCCCGTTCGCCGCCGAGCAGGACGTCGATCCCACCGCCCAAGGGGTCGGCGTCGATCAGCATCGTCCGTCGACCGGACCTCGCCGCACTCACGGCAAGGGCACAGGCCAGCGTCGATGCGCCGGAGCCGCCCCGCCCGCCCATCACGCCGACGGTGAGCGCGGGCCGCCCCACGCCTTCGGCGGCGTTGGCGATCTGATCGACGAGCCAGCCCTCGGAATCGGGCAGTCGCAGCACATATTCGGCCCCGATCTCCACCGCTCGACGCCACACGTCCGGGTCGTCCTGGTCCCGGCCGACCAGCATCACCCCCTTCCTGCGGCCGGCGCCCCGACATCGCGCGGCGGCGTCGTCTCCCACCAGCACCATCGGAGCCCGCTCCCAGCCGCCACGACGTCCGGGCGGCCCGTGATGAACCTCCGGATCGGCTCCGGCCGCCGCGCACAGCCTCAGCAGATCGTCGAGCAGCTCCACGTCCTCCGTCACGATCAGCGGGCCTCCGCGCCGCCCCTCGGCGACCGCCGCTCCTTCTCCTGCGAGGGATCCAGCCACGATCTCCGCCCCCTTCTCACTGCCCCTTCAGTGCGGTTCGCGGCGTTCTCGGAGCGTTTCCGAGATGCGCGATTCCGGCACCCGCGGACTTCGCGGGTGGAATCAACGTGCAGCACCGCGGAAAAACATGTGGATCTTGATGGAAAACTGTGGACAACCCCGGGGTTGTGAATAACTCCGTAACCCAAACCAACGACTTCCGGAGTGCAGCCCCTTGGCTACACACTGTGACGAGACGAGTCGCACGACATCCAGCTCGCACGATCGGGCCGATGCCGGCCAGACGGGAGACTCAGGTGATTTCCGCCCCTAAAACGCGTCCGGACATGCGACGACCCCCGCCGGGGGGGAGAGCGGGGGTCGTCCCCACGGCCGACTCGGGGGGGGAGGAGTCGGACCGGGTTAGCACGGTCGCGAACGATCCGTGACTTCCATGGTGTACCCGAGGGCCTTCTCAGGCAAACCCACGCGCCGGAGTTTACGCCGAATGGTGGGCCCCTATGCTCAGCGTTGTGGAAAACTGCTTCTCGCCGCGCACAGCAGCCTTCTTTGACCTGGACAAGACGGTCATTGCGAAGTCTTCGACGCTGACCTTCAGCAAGTCCTTCTACCAAGGCGGACTGATCAACCGCCGCGCTGTACTGCGCACCGCGTACGCACAGTTCGTGTTCCTCGCCGGGGGCGCCGATCACGACCAGATGGAGCGGATGCGTGAATATCTCTCCGCCCTCTGCAAGGGGTGGAACGTCCAGCAGGTCAAGGAGATCGTCGCCGAGACCCTGCACGACCTGATCGACCCGATCATCTACGACGAGGCCGCCACCCTCATCGAAGAGCACCACACAGCAGGTCGCGATGTGGTCATCGTTTCGACCTCGGGCGCCGAAGTCGTCGAACCCATCGGCGAGTTGCTCGGGGCCGACCGTGTCGTCGCCACGCGCATGGTCGTCGGCGACGACGGCTGCTTCACGGGCGAGGTCGAGTACTACGCCTACGGACCGACCAAGGCCGAGGCCGTGAAGGCGCTCGCGGTCTCGGAGGGGTACGACCTTTCGCGCTGCTACGCCTACAGCGACTCGGCGACCGATGTACCGATGCTGGAGTCGGTCGGCCACCCGCACGCGGTCAACCCCGACCGCGCGCTGCGCCGCGAAGCGACCCTTCGCGAGTGGCCGATTCTCGTCTTCAACCGCCCGGTCCGACTCAAGCAGCGCCTGCCCGCCTTCTCGATGCCGCCCCGCCCGGCCCTCGTGGCGGCGGCCGCGGTCGGCGCGGCAGCCGTCACCGCGGGGCTGGTCTGGTACGCCAGCCGTCGGCGAACCACCGCCGGCGCCGCCCTGCCGGGGTGAACCAGATCGGGGTGGACCAGGTCAGGGCGGGGCAGGCCAGGGCGGCCCGGTGGAGCAAGACGCCCCACCGGGGCGGCCTCGACCGATCCCATCGACCATCGACCGATCACCCCGGCCGATCACCCCGACCGGCCCCTCCCCGGATTCCCTCGACCGATCACCTGGACCGGTTCAGGCACCCGCACCAGGTGCCTGAACCAGGTACTCGCACCAGGTGCCCGATTCGCCCTTGATTGAACCTAAAAGTAAAGAAGCGAGGCCAGGGCTTTCCCTTCCCCTGGACCTGGAGTACAAAGGGGTTAACGGCCCGCGAGACCAAGGACATCCGCGAGGATGACCTGTAACGCAGTACGGCCCCACGGACCGCGCACGAAAGCCGAGCACCCACGCGACGTCGACCCGTCGATTACGGGCCAGCCGCACCAGGTGACGGGCAAAGTACCCGACCTGATGGGCAATTTACGAGGACGCTTGGTAACTGGGCGGACGTGCCAGCGGCGGTATCGCACACCGATACCGCCGCAACCCTTGCTCCGGGCTTTCGCCCGTCAGCCACGCCGGCCGCCCGGGAATCGACTTCCCGCGCCGCCCGCGCCGCCTTGCCCCGCCCCGCGCCCTCAGGCCGCGCCGCGCTGAAGTGCCTCGCACACCGCGGTCGATTCGCGGACACCCAGCTCTACCGAGCGCCCGCAGTGGGCGATCCAGGCGGCCATGCCCTCCGGGGTTCCGGCCGTGTAGCCCTCGAACGCCGCGACATAGGCCGCCCGGCCCTGTTCCGCGTGCCCCACCTCGGCCGGGCAGATCGACTTCGGATCCAGTCCGCTGCCGATCAGCACGATGCGCTCGGCGGTCCGGGCCACCAGACCGTTGTGCGAACCGAACGGGCGCAGCGCCAGCAGTTCGCCGTGCACCACGGCCGCCGTGACCAGGGCGGGGGCGCTGCCGCCCGCGATGATCAGCTGCGAGAGCCCTTCGAGTCGCCCGGCGACCTCCTCGGCCCCGGGCAGCGGCGCCTCGATCAGCGGCTCGTCGACGGATTCACCCGCCAGGCGCGGACGCCCCACCGTGTCGTCGGGGGCAGCCCCGCCGGCCGCCACCAGATGCAACCGAGCCAGCACCCGCAGCGGCGACTGCCGCCAGATGGAAAGGAGTTGCCCCGCCTCCGCGGTGAGGCGCAGCGCGGCGCCGACCACGCGCGCCTCGTCCTCGCCGCTGAAGTCGGTGCGCCGACGCACC
This sequence comes from Streptomyces sp. DSM 106670, assembly GCF_055792845.1. Classification (NCBI taxonomy): domain Bacteria; kingdom Bacillati; phylum Actinomycetota; class Actinomycetes; order Kitasatosporales; family Streptomycetaceae; genus Streptomyces; species Streptomyces sp. DSM 106670. Next base: position 4,612,567 of record NZ_CM147704.1, on the reverse strand, counting down.
TCTTCGAGGTTCCAGTCGGCACCGGCCAGTGCGGCCGAACCACGGGAACCCCGCAGTGCGGCCTCGGCCGTGACCTCATTGCTGCGGCGGCGCATGACGCGGTGGCCGTAGACCCGGTCGACGGCCTTGCGCACGGAGTCCACGGCATCGGGCACGCCGGGCAGGGAACCGAGCGCGGCAAGCGGGTCTGAGGCAGTCGTACTCATAAGTAGCGAGGCTACGCGCCCACCCCACCCGGACCACCCTCAAGTGGCCTTCTTCACGAACGATGACAGCACACCGCAATGGAACCGCTACCCTAGGTGAACATGAAGATCGCTTTCGTCGGGAAGGGCGGCAGCGGAAAGACCACGCTGTCCTCGCTCTTCATCCGCCACCTCGCCGCCAACGAAGCCCACGTCATCGCCGTGGACGCCGATATCAACCAGCATCTGGGGGCCGCTCTCGGCCTGGACGAGGCGGAGGCCGCCGCGCTGCCCGCCATGGGCGCGCATCTCCCGCTCATCAAGGACTATCTGCGGGGCTCCAACCCCCGTATCGCTTCCGCCGAGACGATGATCAAGACGACTCCGCCCGGCGAGGGCTCTCGGCTCCTGCGGGTCCACGAGGACAACCCGATCTTCGAGGCCTGCGCGCGTACGGTGCGGCTCGACGACGGGGACGTCCGGCTGATGGCGACGGGGCCCTTCACCGAGTCCGATCTCGGTGTGGCCTGCTACCACTCCAAGGTCGGCGCCGTGGAGCTCTGCCTCAACCACCTGGTCGACGGTCCCGACGACTACGTCGTGGTCGATATGACGGCGGGCTCGGACTCGTTCGCGTCGGGCATGTTCACGCGCTTCGACATGACGTTCCTGGTCGCGGAGCCGACCCGTAAGGGGGTGTCGGTGTACCGCCAGTACAAGGAGTACGCGCGCGACTTCGGCGTCGCCCTGAAGGTCGTCGGGAACAAGGTGCAGGGCCCGGACGATCTGGAGTTCCTGCGTGCGGAGGTCGGCGACGACCTGCTGATCGGGGTTGGACACTCCGACTGGGTCCGGTCGATGGAGAAGGGCCGGCCCTCCAGGTTCGAGCTGCTGGAGGCCGACAACCGGATGGCCCTGCAAGCGCTGCAGGACGCCGCCGAGGACTCGTACGGGCTGCGCGACTGGGAGCGCTACACGCGCCAGATGGTGCACTTCCACCTGAAGAACGCCGAGAGCTGGGGCAACGAGAAGACCGGCGCCGACCTGGCCGCCCAGGTCGACCCGGCCTTCGTGCTCGACGAGCGCTACGCGGGAGCGGGCGTCACGGCACCCGCCTGACACGTCACGCGGGGACCCCTCGGATCAGCGCCCCGCACTCACCGCCCCTCACTCACTGCTTCTCGTTCACGGCCCCGCGCTCGGCAGCCTCGTGCTCCTCGGGGTCCGTTCGACCGGCGTCCGTTCGACCGGTCTCCGCGTTCGGCGCTCGGTTCAACGCGTTCGCCGGCCACTGAGGAAAGTGGCCGGCGAACGATGGGGCGTGATTCAGCCGTTGTTCAGGCCGGCGGCTCCCGCCGGATCCGAACCCGCGGCGCCCTAGTCCGTGCCCTTCCCCGTGCCCTTGTCCGTGCCTTTGCCCGCGGGCGGGGCGGCGGCCGCCTGGGTGCCGAGGTAGGTGGACCAGTCCGTCTTGGGCGCCTCGCCGACGCCGAGCGTGGTCAGCTTGGCCAGCGTCTTCGGGTCCTGGGCGTCCAGCCAGTCGGCGAGCTGCCGGAACGACACACAGCGCACGCCCTCCTGGGGGCACACCTTCGCGATGGTCTCCTCGATGGCACGCATATAAGTGCCGCCGTTCCAGGACTCGAAGTGGTTGCCGATGATCAGCGGCGCCCGGTTGCCGTTGTACGAGCGGTCGAAGGCCTGAAGCAGCCCGTCCCGCATCTGGTTACCCCAGTACTCGTGCTGGGAGGGGTCGCCCTGGGTGGCCGTGCCGGACTGGTTGACCATGAAGTTGTAGTCCATCGAGAGCGTCTCGAAGGCGCGGCCGGGCATCGGGACGAGCTGGAGCGGAATGTCCCAGACCCCGTCCTTCTTCTGAGGCCAGACCTGGTTGCCGACGCCGCTGGAGTCGTAGCGGAAGCCCATGGTCCGGGCGGCGGCGACCATGTTCTTCTGGCCTTCGAGGCAGGGGGTGCGGGCGCCGATCAGTTCCTTGTCGTAGTCGAAGGGCAGCGGGGCCTCGCCCTTCAGCTCCGGGGTGTTGGTCTTCCAGCTCTTGACGAAAGCTTTCGCCTGGCTGATCTCGCTCTTCCACTCATCGACGGACCAGGTCCCGACGCCGCCGTCCGCGCCGCAGAAGTGGCCGTTGAAGTGGGTGCCGATCTCGTTGCCGTCCTGCCAGGCGGCACGAACCTCGGCGAGGGTGTCGCGGATGCCCTCGGTGTCGTTGAAGCCGATGTCGGAACGGCCCGGCGCGTGCTGGGGCGGGTTGTAGAGGTCCTTCTTGTCCTCCGGCAGCAGGTACACGCCGCTGAGGAAGTACGTCATGTTGGCGTTGTACTTCTTGGCCACACCGCGGAAGTGCGAGAAGAGCTTCTGGCTGTCCTCTCCGGCGCCGTCCCAGGAGAACACCACGAACTGCGGCGGCTTCTCGCCGGGCGCAAGGCGCTTGGCGGCCGGCATCTTCGGCTGGACCCCGGTGAAGGCGGTGGATCCGTCCCCGATGAGCTTGACCGCGTTCTTCGGGGCGGCGGCCGGAGGGTTCTCCTTGGCGCCGTGGGCGCCCTTCTCCGCGTCGGCTCCCGGCCCCCCGGACGCGGCGGCGCCTCCGGAGCCGGAGCCGGCTCCGGAACAGCCCGCGAGAACGGCGACCAAGGCCGTGGTCATGACGCCCAAGGCGATCCTCTTCGTGGCGGCCATCATCCGCCCACCCTCTTCCTTGCAGGTTATTTGCGTTGAAGTGCCGACACGGCGCGGCCAAATTCGCACGCGGTCCCACACAGGAAGGGGCGACATACCGAATGAAAAGCTTTTTATTCACCGATAAGAGTTATCAACTAGCCCGAACGACGCGAAGGACTCGGCCCTGAACCGGGCGAGCCCCGGGCCCGTGCAACGAGATGACCCCGTTCCGCATCACGCCCCGGCACACCCCGCGGGGACGCAACTGCCGTGCGCCACGCGTCGTACGGCGGCCCTCGACCGCGGAACGGGATCATGGCTCCATACACGAAGACACAGGTCTAAACCAATTCCCGGCAGACACTTGTCACCCGGCCTCGCGCCTGATGAGCTATGCCCCGGGACACAACGGACACCCTGGGACTGGGAGAAGTCGTGAGCAACGAGAGCCTGGCCAACCTGCTTCGGGAAGAGCGGAAATTCGCTCCGCCCGCCGAGCTGGCCGCCAACGCCAACGTCACCGCAGAGGCGTACGAGCAGGCCGCGGCGGACCGGCTGGGCTTCTGGGCCGAGCAGGCCCGCCGCCTGACGTGGGCCACCGAGCCGACCGAGACCCTCGACTGGAGCAACCCGCCCTTCGCGAAGTGGTTCGCGGACGGCAAGCTGAACGTCGCGTACAACTGCGTGGACCGCCACGTCGAGGCGGGCAACGGCGACCGGGTCGCCATCCACTTCGAGGGCGAGCCGGGCGACAGCCGGGCCATCACCTACGCGGAGCTGAAGGACGAGGTCTCCCGGGCCGCCAACGCGCTGACCGAGCTGGGCGTCGGCAAGGGCGACCGGGTCGCCGTCTACCTGCCGATGATCCCCGAGGCCGCCGTCGCGATGCTGGCCTGCGCCCGCATCGGCGCCGCGCACTCCGTGGTCTTCGGCGGCTTCTCGGCCGACGCCATCGCTGCCCGGATCAAGGACGCGGACGCCAAGGTCGTCATCACGGCCGACGGCGGCTACCGCCGCGGCAAGCCGTCCGCGCTCAAGCCCGCCGTCGACGACGCCGTCTCCCGCTTCGAGAACGTCGAGCACGTCCTCGTCGTCCGCCGCACCGGTCAGGACACCGCGTGGACCGAGGGCCGCGATGTCTGGTGGCACGAGATCACCGCCCGCCAGTCCACCGAGCACACCCCCGAGGCCTTCGAGGCGGAGCAGCCGCTCTTCATCCTCTACACCTCGGGCACCACGGGTAAGCCGAAGGGCATCCTGCACACCTCCGGCGGCTACCTCACACAGGCCGCGTACACGCACCACGCGGTCTTCGACCTCAAACCGGAGACCGACGTCTACTGGTGCACCGCCGACATCGGCTGGGTGACCGGGCACTCGTACATCGTCTACGGGCCGCTGGCCAACGGCGCGACGCAGGTCATGTACGAGGGCACGCCCGACACCCCGCACCAGGGCCGGTTCTGGGAGATCGTGCAGAAGTACGGCGTCACGATCCTCTACACCGCGCCGACGGCGATCCGTACGTTCATGAAGTGGGGCGACGACATCCCCGCGAAGTTCGACCTGAGCAGCCTCCGGGTCCTCGGTTCGGTCGGTGAGCCGATCAACCCCGAGGCGTGGATGTGGTACCGCAAGAACATCGGCGCCGACAAGTGCCCGATCGTGGACACCTGGTGGCAGACCGAGACCGGCGCGATGATGATCTCGCCGCTGCCCGGTGTGACGGAGACGAAGCCGGGAAGCGCCCAGCGCGCACTGCCGGGCATCTCCGCCACCGTCGTGGACGACGACGCCAACGAGGTGCCGGACGGCGGGGGCGGCTACCTCGTCCTCACCGAGCCGTGGCCCTCCATGCTCCGCACCATCTGGGGCGACGACCAGCGCTTCATCGACACCTACTGGTCGCGCTTCGAGGGCAAGTACTTCGCGGGCGACGGCGCCAAGAAGGACGAGGACGGCGACATCTGGCTGCTCGGCCGGGTCGACGACGTCATGCTCGTCTCCGGGCACAACATCTCGACCACCGAGGTCGAGTCCGCCCTCGTCTCCCACCCCTCCGTCGCCGAGGCCGCCGTGGTCGGCGCGGCCGACGAGACGACCGGCCAGGCCATCGTGGCGTTCGTGATCCTGCGCGGTACGGCGACCTCCTCCGAGGAGCTGGTCGCGGAGCTGCGCAACCACGTCGGCGCGACGCTCGGCCCGATCGCGAAGCCCAAGCGGGTGCTGCCGGTCGCCGAGCTGCCGAAGACCCGCTCCGGCAAGATCATGCGCCGGCTGCTGCGCGATGTCGCCGAGAACCGCGAGCTGGGCGACGTCACGACGCTGACCGACTCCTCGGTGATGGACCTGATCACCACCCAGCTGCCGTCCTCCTCGTCCGAGGACTGACAGCACGGAACAGACGCATGAGTACGGCTCCGATGGGCATCCGGCAACGCGCCGGGTGCCCATCGGGCATTCAGCCCGAAGATCGCCTCGTACGATCCCGCTTTTCCCGCCCCCGGTAGAGTGGGCGCTTCGCTTCACCCACAACTTCAGAGAACATCTCCACAGGGGCGCCGGGAAGTCTGGTCGGCATGTCCATCAGTCCTGCCCTCATGCCGCCCTGACCTGGAGGTCTCTTTCGTGACACCCCCCTCCCCCGCCCCGCCCCGCCGCCCGCTGCTCGGCAGGCTCTCGCTCCCCGAGCGGAACTACGTGGCGGAGGCGCTCCGTACGGAGACGGTCGGCGGTGTGCTCCTGCTGGTGGCGGCGGTCGCCGCTCTCGTCTGGGCCAACGCCTTCGGCGGCTCGTACCGCGCGGTCAGCGATGTCCACTTCGGGCCCGGCGCCCTCGGCCTGGACCTCTCCGTGGCGCACTGGGCGGCGGACGGGCTGCTCGCCGTCTTCTTCTTCGTCGCCGGTGTCGAGCTCAAGCGCGAACTGGTCGCGGGCGAGCTCCGCGATCCGAAGGCCGCGGCCCTCCCGGTGGTGGCGGCCCTGTGCGGCATGGCCGTGCCCGCCCTCGTCTACACCCTCACCGCGGTCGTCGGCGGCGGCTCGACGGACGGCTGGGCGGTCCCGACGGCCACCGACATCGCGTTCGCGCTCGCCGTCCTCGCGGTGATCGGCACCTCGCTGCCCTCCGCGCTGCGGGCCTTCCTGCTCACCCTGGCCGTCGTCGACGACCTCTTCGCGATCCTGATCATCGCGGTGTTCTTCACCTCGGACCTGAACTTCCCGGCGCTCGGCGGAGCCGTCCTCGGTCTCGCCGTCTTCTACCTCCTGCTCCGCTTCGAGGTCCGGGGCTGGTACGTCTACGTCCCGCTCGCCCTGGTCATCTGGGGCCTGATGTACAACAGCGGCATCCACGCCACCATCGCCGGTGTCGCCATGGGCCTGATGCTGCGCTGCACCCGGCGCGAGGGCGAGGAGCACTCCCCCGGCGAGCACATCGAGCACCTGGTCCGCCCGCTGTCGGCCGGGATCGCCGTCCCGCTGTTCGCCCTGTTCTCGGCCGGGGTCGCACTGAACGGCGAGGCGCTGGCGGGCGTCTTCACCCGGCCCGAGACGCTCGGCGTCGTCCTCGGTCTCGTCGTCGGCAAGACCGTCGGCATCTTCGGCGGCACCTACCTCACCGCCCGCTTCACCAGGGCGACGCTGAACAAGGACCTGGCCTGGGCCGATGTCTTCGCGGTGGCCACACTCGCCGGCATCGGGTTCACCGTCTCGCTGCTCATCGGCGAGCTCGCCTTCGAGGGCGACCCGGACACGGTCAACGACATCAAGGCCGCCGTGCTGCTCGGTTCGCTGATCGCGGCCACGCTCGCCTGTGTACTGCTCAAGATCCGGGTACGCACCTACCGTGCGCTGATCGAGGCCGAGGAGCGGGACGAGGACGGATCCGGGGTACCCGACGTCTACGAGCAGGATGATCCGGAGTATCACCTGCGGATGGCCGCCATCCACGAGCGCAAGGCGGCCGAACACCGCCGTCTCGCCGAAGAACGGGCGGGGGCAGCGCGCAACAAGCCGAACAGTCCGGCATGATCTGACATCGGATGTGTCGAAGACGGAGAGGGAGTCAGGGATGAGCGACCCCGGCAACTACGTGGGCAGTGCGGACCGCAGCATCGGGCAGCTGGTCGCCTCGGCGACGGCCGAGATGTCCGCGCTGGTGCACGACGAGATCGCCCTGGCCAAGGCGGAGGTACGACAGGACGTCAGGCGCGGGGCGATCGGCAGCATCGCGTTCATCGCCGCGGGCGTGTTCGCGCTCTTCTCGATCCCGGTGCTGAGCTTCGCCGCGGCCTACGGCATCCACAACCTGGGCCTCGGGCTCGCCTGGTCGTTCCTGATCGTCGGCGTGGCGTTCATCGCGCTGGGCGGGCTGCTGGCGTTCCTGGGCATCCGGAAGTTCAAGAAGGTCAAGCCGCCGGAGAAGTCCATCGCCTCCGCCAAGCAGACCGCCGCCGTCCTGCAGAACGCCAAGCCGCACCCGCGTGCGTCCGTCGAGGCCGCCGCGATCATCGAGCGCTCCGGCGGCTCCGGCAGCAGCCTGGCGAAGAAGAGTGTCGAAGGCGGCTCCGGTGTCGGCTCCGGTAAGGACGAGGCCGCCGCTGTGGCACGCTCGTCCACATGACGGTTCCCGATTCCAGCGCATTCGGCCCGACGGGTCCGGTGGACCCGGAGGGTTCGGCCACCCCGTCGGCCCCGGCGGACCCTGCCGCCACCGGCCTCGCGGGCCGGACCGCCGCCACCGGGGGGCCGGTGCGCCTCGACGGCCCCTGGACCCACCGCGACGTGGCGGCCAACGGTGCGCGGTTCCACATCGCGGAGATGGGCGAGGGGCCGCTGGTGCTCCTGCTGCACGGCTTCCCGCAGTTCTGGTGGACCTGGCGTCACCAGCTGCCCGCGCTCGCCGACGCGGGCTTCCGGGCGGTCGCGATGGACCTGCGCGGGGTGGGCGGCAGCGACCGCACACCGCGCGGTTACGACCCCGCCAACCTGGCCCTCGACGTCACCGGCGTGATCCGCTCCCTCGGCGAGCCCGACGCGGCCCTGGTCGGCCACGACCTCGGCGGCTACCTCGCCTGGACGGCCGCCGTGATGCGGCCCAAGCTGGTCCGCCGGCTCGTCGTCTCCTCCATGCCGCACCCGCGCCGCTGGCGCTCCTCGATGCTCTCCGACTTCGCCCAGTCGCGGGCCGGTTCGTACGTCTGGGGCTTCCAGCGCCCGTGGCTGCCGGAGCGGCAGCTCCTCGCGGACGACTCCGCCCTGGTGGGGAGCCTCATCCAGGACTGGGCGGGCCCGCGCACCCCGGACTTCCCCGACGAGGAGACCCTGGACGTCTACCGCCGGGCCATGAGCATCCCCTCCACCGCCCACTGCTCGATCGAGCCGTACCGCTGGATGGTCCGCTCGATGGCGCGTCCGGACGGGATCCAGTTCAACCGGCGGATGAAGCGTCCGGTCCGAGTGCCCACGCTGCACCTGCACGGTTCGCTCGATCCGGCGGTCCGTACGCGGAGTTCGGCCGGGTCCGGCGAGTACGTCGAGGCGCCCTACCGATGGCGACTTTTCGACGGTGTCGGGCACTTCCCGCACGAGGAGGATCCGATCGGCTTCTCCACCGAACTCATCAACTGGCTCAAGGACCCCGAGCCCGACCGGTAGGCCGGTCACCCGTTCGCGCACAGCTGTCCGACGAACAGCCAATTGCCTTCCGCATAGGCCAATTGGCTGACTCGCCGACGGTTACCGACCATGGGTCACGGGCAGACGTCGGGGTATGGGCTGGACGCACGACTTCACTGACGAAGCACGCAACCGCCGCTCCACCGCGTCAACCGGTGTGAGCACTCATGAGGGGGGCGGCCCTCGCGGCCGGGTGCACGAAGTGCATGACCTTCACCGTTCCCGTCTCGGGATTCCGCGCATCCTCCGCCGTCGGGCCCGCTGGGTCTCGGCGCGGCTCCGCCATCCCCGTAACTGACCCTTTCGCTCCCCCTGGAGGGCGCGCCACAAGGCCCGTTGCCGGGCCCGCTAGAGGGCGCAGCCCTGGCTGTCGACCTGCTGGTTGGCCGTGCGGCCGATCTCGATGTCCTCGCGGATCTCGTCGGCCGTCAGCGCGTAGCCGGTGTCCGGGTCGTCGAGCGACTTGGCGAACACCACTCCGTACACCTTTCCGTCCGGGGTGAGCAGCGGGCCTCCCGAGTTGCCCTGACGGACCGTCGCGTAGAGCGAGTACACATCGCGGCGCACCGTGCCCCGGTGGTAGATGTCCGGGCCGTCGGGGTTGATCCGGGCGCGGACGCGGGCCGAGCGCACGTCGTACGCGCCGTTCTCGGGGAAGCCCGCGACGATCGCGCTGTCGCCGGTCCGCGCGTCGTCGTCCGGGCCGGTGAACCGCAGCGGCGTGGCCCGGAGATCGGGGACGTCCAGGACCGCGATGTCGCGCTGCCAGTCGTAGAGGACGACCTTCGCGTCGTACAGCCGGCCCTCGCCGCCGATCTGGACGGTGGGCTCGTCCACGCCGCCGACCACATGGGCGTTGGTCATCACCCGGCGCTCGGAGAAGACGAAGCCGGTCCCTTCGAGGACCTTGCCGCAGCTCGGGGCCGTCCCCACGACCTTGACGATCGACTTCTTGGCGCGGGCGGCGACCGGGCTGCCCACCAGAGCCGGGTCCGGTGCCTTGACCTCGGTGATGGGTTCGTTGGCGAACGGGCTGAAGACCTGCGGGAAGCCGTTCTGCGCGAGGACGGAGGAGAAGTCCTGGAACCAGCTGGGCGCCTGCTCGGGCATCACCCGGTCGACGCCGAGCAGAACCGAGGAGTTACGGACCTCCTTGCCGAGCGTCGGCAGCGAGGTGCCTGCCAGCAGCAGGCCGATCATCCAGGCCACCAGCAGCATGGCCACCACATTGACCAGGGCGCCGCCGGTGGCGTCCAGGGCGCGCGCGGGCGACCACGTGATGTACCGGCGGAGTTTGTTGCCCAGGTGGGTGGTGAAGGCCTGGCCGATCGAGGCACAGATGATCACGATGACGACCGCGCCGATGGCGACCGCGGTGGAGACCTCGGCATCCTCGGTCACCCGGTCCCAGATGACCGGCAGCAGGTAGACGGCGACGAGCCCGCCCCCGAGGAAGCCGATCACCGACAGGATGCCGACGACGAAACCCTGGCGGTAGCCGATGACCGCGAACCACACGGCGGCGAGCAGCAGCAGGATGTCGAGCACGTTCACCGTCTATAGCCTCGCAGTTTCGTCACCTGGCCCGTCGGTGGTGACGGGGTCCGGGCCGGACCCGGAGCAGCGCAGCAGGAGAGCCAGCGTGTCATGCGCGCCAGTCGAGCGGCACCTGTCTGGCCCTGTCCCAGGGGCGTTCCCATCCCGCGTAGTGCACAATCCGGTCGATCACTCCGGCCGTGAAGCCCCAGACCAGAGCCGATTCGACCAGAAATGCCGGGCCGGCGTGCCCGCTCGGGTGGACCGCCGTGGCCCGGTTGGCGGGATCCGTGAGATCCGCCACGGGAACCGTGAAGACCCGGGCCGTCTCGCCCGGATCGACCACCCCGACCGGACTGGGCGCGCGCCACCAGCCGAGCACCGGCGTCACGACGAAGCTGCTGACCGGGATGTAGAGCCGGGGCAGCACGCCGAAGAGCTGTACGCCCCTGGGGTCGAGGCCGGTCTCCTCCTCGGCCTCGCGCAGCGCCGCGCGCAGCGGCCCGGTGGTGGCCTGGTCGCCGTCCTCGGGATCCAGCGCTCCGCCGGGGAACGACGGCTGCCCGGCGTGGGAGCGCAGCGTTCCGGCGCGCTCCATCAGCAGCAGCTCGGGCCCGCGCTCCCCCTCGCCGAACAGGACCAGGACGGCCGACTGCCGGCCCGCCCCGCTCTCGGGCGGCAGGAAGCGGCTGAGCTGCTGCGGCTGGACGCTGCGCGCGGCGCGGGCGACCGGGTCGAGCCATGCGGGCAGGCCGTCGGTGGTGACGGCGACGGCCGGGTCGGGAGCGCGGCCGCCATCACCGCCGGTGGGCGACGGCCCCTCGGCGGGGTCGTTCCCGGCGTGCGCGTGCGTGTGCGTCGTGCCGTGTGTGTGCGTCATGGGCACCCCCGTCGTTTCACAACGCCTGTCGTCGGCCGATTCGTTCCTGACGGGTCCGTTCCCGGCCGCTCCGCTTCCGGCCGCACCGAGCCGGTCGTACCGGGCCGCTCCGTACCGAGGGCTGCCCTCACCCGGCCCCCAGCGCGGGCGCGGGCTTGCCCGGGTAGTCGGCGGGCGGGCTGAGCCGCTGGCCCGGATAGCCGCCCATCTCGTACTTCAGGAGCTTCCTGGCCTTCTCCGGGTCGGTCTCGCCCTCCCCGTACGAAGGGCAGAGCGGGGCGATCGGGCAGGCCCCGCAGGCAGGCTTGCGGGCGTGGCAGATCCGGCGGCCGTGGAACACCACACGGTGCGAGAGCATCGTCCACTCGCTCTTCGGGAAGATCCCCGCCACCACCGCCTCGACCTTCACCGGATCCTCTTCGTCGGTCCACTTCCAGCGCCGCACCAGCCGCCCGAAGTGCGTGTCGACGGTGATGCCGGGAACTCCGAACGCGTTGCCCAGGACGACGTTGGCGGTCTTGCGGCCGACCCCGGGCAGCTTCACGAGGTCCTCCAGACGCCCCGGGACCTCGCCGCCGAACTCGTCCCGCAGGGCGGCCGAGAGCCCTATCAGCGACTTGGTCTTGGCCCGGAAGAACCCGGTCGGCCGGATGATCTCCTCCATCTCCTCCGGCACGGCCGCCGCCATGTCCTCGGGGGTGGGGTAGGCGGCGAAGAGCGCGGGGGTGGTCTGGTTGACCCTCAGGTCGGTGGTCTGGGCGGAGAGGACCGTGGCCACGAGGAGCTCGAAGGGGTTACGGAAGTCGAGCTCGGGGTGGGCGTACGGATAGACCTCGGCGAGCTCGCGGTTGATCCGGCGCGCCCGGCGGACCATCGCGAGATGCGACTCCGGCTTCGGCGCCTTGGCCGGTTTGGCCGTGCGAGCCGCCTTGGACGGTGCGGCCGATGCGGCTCGTTTGACAGGTTTCGCGGATTTCGCGGATTTCGCGGGCTCGGCGGGCGTGGACGATGACACTGCGGACCTCCTGGCCGACTTCCGGAGCGGCTTTCCCGGCTCTCCGGGCGAGCCGTGCGCCTCTCCGAGGGAGCCATTCGCGGCAATCCTCGGGCGCGGCCGGGGTTGTTCGCCCACAGCGGAATCGCCGCCCTTCAGCACCCCGTCAGCCCCCTTGGCCTGCGCTCTCCCCGGCGTTCTGGACACCCGGCCAGCCTAGAGCCAGGCACCGACAACCACCCCTGTCACGGCATATCCACCCCCGATCGGCCCCCTGCCGTAGGGTCCGGCACGCCCGTGCGTCAAACTGGTTTGTGATTGATCGCACTGTTTTACCGTCCGGCATGATGGGGACCACGGTTCCCTGAACAGGCCGACAAGGAGAGAACTCGTGGACGACGTTCTGCGGCGCGCCCCGCTTTTCGCGGCGCTCGATGATGAGCAGGCCGCGGAGCTCCGCGCCTCGATGAGTGAGGTGACCCTCGCGCGCGGAGACGCGCTGTTCCACGAGGGCGACCAGGGTGACCGCCTGTACGTGGTCACCGAGGGCAAGGTGAAGCTCCACCGCACCTCGCCCGACGGGCGCGAGAACATGCTGGCCGTGCTCGGCCCCGGCGAGCTGATCGGTGAGCTCTCGCTCTTCGACCCGGGCCCGCGTACGGCGACCGCCTCCGCGCTGACCGAGGTCAAGCTCCTCGGCCTCGGCCACGGCGACCTGCAGCCCTGGCTGAACGCCCGGCCCGAGGTGGCCACCGCGCTGCTGCGCGCGGTCGCCCGACGGCTGCGCAAGACCAACGACCAGATGTCCGACCTGGTCTTCTCCGATGTGCCGGGCCGTGTCGCCCGCGCCCTCCTGGACCTGTCGCGCCGCTTCGGCGTCCAGTCCGAGGAAGGCATCCACGTCGTGCACGACCTCACCCAGGAGGAGCTGGCCCAGCTGGTCGGCGCCTCCCGCGAGACGGTCAACAAGGCGCTCGCGGACTTCGCGGGCCGCGGCTGGCTGCGCCTGGAGGCCCGTGCGGTCATCCTGCTGGACGTCGAGCGGCTGGCGAAGCGCTCGCGCTGAGGCCCGACAGCCTCCTCGCTCCCCGGCGCTGATCCAGGGCTCAGCCCTGGATCAGCCCTGGATCAGCCCGTGCTCGGTCAAATACTCCAGCTGCGCCCGCACCGACAGCTCGGCGGCCGGCCACAGGGAGCGGTCCACGTCGGCGTACACCTTCGCCACCACCTCCGACGGCGTACGGTGCCCGGCCTCCACCGCCGTCTCCACCTGGGCGAGCCGGTGCGCGCGATGGGCCAGGTAGAACTCCACCGCCCCCTGCGCGTCCTCCAGCACCGGACCGTGGCCCGGCAGCACCGTGTGGACGCCGTCGTCGACCGTCAGCGACCGCAGCCGCCTGAGCGAGTCCAGGTAGTCGCCGAGCCGCCCGTCCGGATGCGCGACCACCGTCGTACCGCGGCCGAGGATCGTGTCGCCCGTCAGCACCGCCCGGTCGGCGGGCAAATGGAACGAGAGCGAGTCCGCGGTGTGCCCCGGCGTCGGCACCACGCGCAGCTCCAGGCCGCCGGTGGTGATCACATCGCCCGCCCCGAGGCCCTCGTCGCCCAGCCGCAGCGCCGCGTCCAGGGCCCGCACCTTCGTCCGCGTCAGCTCCGCGAACCGGCCCGCGCCCTCCGCGTGGTCGGGGTGCCCATGGGTGAGCAGCGTCAGACCCACGCGCCGCCCGGACCGCTCCACCGCCTCGATCACGGCCCGCAGGTGTACGTCGTCGAGCGGCCCGGGATCGATGACGACCGCGAGGTCGGAGCCGGGCTCGGCCACGATCCAGGTGTTGGTGCCGTCGAGCGTCATCGCGGACGGGTTGGGCGCGAGGACGTTGACCGTACGGGCGGTCGCGGGTCCGGAGACCACGGTTCCGCGCGGCTGTCCGGGCAGGGCGGCTGCGTCGCTCACGCGGCACCACCCCCGCCGCCCGCCGTGGGCACGTGTTTGGTGAACTCGTCGTGCCCCGGCCAGCTCAGCACCAGCTCGTCGCCCTCCAGGCGGGCCTGCGCGAGCACCGGGGTCATGTCCTGCACGTCGGCGGCCTCCAGGGCCTCCGCGGCCGTCCTGTACGGCGCGAGGGCCCGCAGCGTGGTCACGGTGGGCGGCATCATCAGCAGCTCGCCCGCGTCGTAGCGGCGGGCCGCGTCGGCGGGGGCGATCCACACCGTGCGGTCGGCCTCGGTGGAGACGTCCCGGGTGCGCTGCCCCTCGGGGAGCGCGGCGACGAAGAACCAGGTGTCGTAGCGGCGCGGTTCGAACTCCGGGGTGATCCAGCGCGCCCAGGCGCCCAGCAGGTCCGAGCGCAGCACCAGGCCGCGCCGGTCCAGGAACTCCGCGAAGGACAGGTCCCGGGCGACCAGCGCCTCCCGGTCGGCCTCCCAGTCCTCCCCGGTCGTGTCGCCGACCACGGTCTCCGCGGTCGGCCCGGCGAGCAGGACGCCCGCCTCCTCGAACGTCTCGCGCACCGCCGCGCACACGACGGCCTGCGCCTCGGTGACCGTCGCCACGCCGAGCCGGGCGGCCCACTGCTCCAACGGGGGCCCGGCCCACCCGATCAGCCGGTCGTCGTCGCGCGGATCGACTCCGCCACCCGGATAGGCGTACGCGCCTCCGGCGAACGCCATGGAGGTCCGCCGCCGCAACATGTGCACGACAGGGCCGGGCGTCGCGGCCCCGGGCCCCGGATCGCGGAGCAGCATCACGGTGGCGGCCCGCCGGGGTGTCACGGCCGTCAGCTCACCGGCGGCGAGGGCCCGGATCCGGTCGGGCCATTCCGGGGGGTACCACTGACCTTGGGACATGGCCGGAGGCTATCCGGAACCGCGCCGATGTTCGAGAGGCTCCCTGATCATCACGGCGACCCGACATGTCCCGTACACGCGCGCCATGCCCGCCACATGCCCCGGACACACGCGGTCCCGGACACACGCGATCCCGCCCGGTCGCGGGACCGGGCGGGATCGGAAGGACGAGCGGGCAAGGATCCTCAGGCGTCGACGAGCTCCACCTGGACCTCGACCTCGACCGGTGCGTCCAGCGGCAGCACGGCGACGCCCACGGCGCTGCGGGCGTGCACGCCCTTGTCGCCGAGGACCGCGCCCAGCAGCTCGCTGGCGCCGTTGATCACGGCGGGCTGTCCGGTGAAGTCGGAGGCCGAGGCGACGAAGCCCACGACCTTCACGACGCGCTTGATCCGGTCCAGGTCGCCGGCGACCGACTTCACGGCGGCCAGCGCGTTGAGCGCGCAGGTCTTCGCGAGCTCCTTCGCCTCGTCCGGCGTGACCTCGGCGCCGACCTTGCCGGTGACGGCGAGCTTGCCGTCCACCATCGGCAGCTGGCCGGAGGTGTACACGTACACCCCGGACTGCACGGCCGGCTGGTACGAGGCCAGCGGCGGCACCACGGCGGGCAGGGTCAGGCCGAGCTCGGCGAGCTGTGCCTCGACGGCGCCCGCCACTACGCCTTCTCCCGCTTCAGGTAGGCCACGAGCTGCTCGGGGTTGTTCGGGCCGGGAACGACCTGGACCAGCTCCCAGCCGTCCTCGCCCCAGGTGTCCAGAATCTGCTTGGTCGCGTGCACGAGAAGGGGCACGGTCGCGTATTCCCACTTGGTCATGGGCCCGACTGTAACGCCTGGCACGTACGGTCCCGTGCGTAGGCCGGGGCCGGACTGGTTAGGCTCGAATACGTGAGCAGGTTCCAGGTCGTCAGCGGCAAGGGCGGTACCGGTAAGACCACGGTCGCCGCCGCCCTCGCGCTCGCCCTCGCGACCGAGGGCAGGCGCACTCTCCTCGTCGAGGTCGAGGGCAGGCAGGGCATCGCCCAGCTCTTCGGTTCCGACGCGCTGCCCTACGAGGAGCGCAAGATCGCCGTCGCGCCGGGCGGCGGCGAGGTGTACGCGCTGGCCATCGACGCCGAACGCGCACTCCTCGACTACCTCCAGATGTTCTACAAGCTCGGCAGCGCCGGCCGCGCCCTGAAGAAGCTCGGCGCGATCGACTTCGCCACCACCATCGCGCCCGGCGTCCGGGACGTCCTGCTGACCGGCAAGGCCTGCGAAGCCGTACGCCGCAAGGACAAGCAGGGCCGGTTCGTCTACGACTACGTGATCATGGACGCCCCGCCGACCGGCCGGATCACCCGCTTCCTGAACGTCAACGACGAGGTCGCCGGGCTGGCCAGGATCGGCCCGATACACAACCAGGCCCAGGCCGTGATGCGGGTCCTGAAGTCCTCGCAGACCGCGGTCCATCTGGTGACCCTCCTGGAGGAGATGCCGGTCCAGGAGACCGCGGACGGCATCGCCGAGCTGCGCGCCGCCGAACTGCCCGTGGGCAGCGTCTTCGTGAACATGGTCCGCCCGCATCTGCTGGACGAGGACGCCCTGCGCACCGCCGCGGGCGGCCGTCGCAAGGAGATCGCCAAGGCGCTGACCCGGGCCGGAGTGACCGGTTCCGCCGCCCTCGTACGCCCTCTGGTCGAGCAGGCGGCCCAGCACGCCGAGCGGGTCGGGCTGGAGCGGGAGCAGCGCGCGGTGCTGGCCGGTCTCGGTCTGCCGACGGCGGAGCTCCCGCTGATCGGCGACAGGGTGGACCTCGCCGCGCTGCACGAGCTGGCCATGGAGCTGCGTAAGCAGGGCGCGGGCGAAGAGGGAGACGCATGAGCGCGGAGACAGCCGGTACGGACGCGGTTCCGGCGGCGGCGGACGGCGGCCTGGACACGGACGCGCTGCTGGACGACCCGGGCATCCGGATCGTCGTGTGCTGCGGCTCCGGCGGGGTCGGCAAGACCACGACCGCCGCCGCCCTCGGCGTACGGGCCGCCGAGCGCGGCCGCAAGGTCGTCGTCCTCACCATCGACCCGGCCCGCCGGCTCGCCCAGTCCATGGGCATCGACCGGCTGGACAACGTGCCCCGGCGGGTCGACGGCATCGACGGCGAGGGCGAACTGCACGCCATGATGCTCGACATGAAGCGGACCTTCGACGAGACCGTCGAGGCGCACGCGGACGCGGAGCGGGCCAGGGCGATCCTGGAGAACCCCTTCTACCAGTCCCTGTCGGCCGGGTTCGCCGGTACGCAGGAGTACATGGCGATGGAGAAGCTCGGGCAGCTGCGGGCGCGCGACGAGTGGGACCTGATCATCGTCGACACCCCTCCCTCGCGCTCCGCGCTGGACTTCCTGGACGCTCCGAAGCGGCTCGGCTCGTTCCTCGACGGGAAGTTCATCCGGCTGCTGATGGCGCCCGCGAAGGTGGGCGGCCGGGCCGGGATGAAGTTCCTCAATGTCGGTATGTCGATGATGAGCGGGACGCTGGGCAAGCTGCTCGGCGGCCAGTTCCTGCGAGACGTCCAGACGTTCGTCGCCGCGATGGACACCATGTTCGGCGGCTTCCGCAGCCGGGCGGACGCCACGTACAAACTGCTCCAGGCACCCGGCACGGCCTTTCTCGTGGTCGCCACGCCGGAGCAGGACGCGCTGCGCGAGGCCGCCTATTTCGTGGAGCGGCTGGCCGCCGATGAGATGCCGCTGGCCGGTCTGGTCCTCAACCGTGTGCACGGCAGCGAGGCTTCGCGGCTCTCCGCCGAGCAGGCGCTGACGGCCGCAGAAAATCTTGACGACGCCCGCATTGTGGATCAGAGGGCCGGGAAAGCTGGCTTTGGTGACCGGGAAGACCCCGATCCGGCGGTCACCGCTTCCGGAACGACCGAGCCGCCCCTCTCCCCCGAGGCCGGGCAGGCGTCCGGCCCCGAGCCCGCAGCCGAGCACCAGGACACGACGGAGAACGAACCGCCCCACGAGAACATCGCGACATCCGCGACCACCAGCGGCGACGACGAGGCCGACACCGTCGACGCCATCGGCATCATCAGCATCGAGGACCTGACGGCGGGTCTGCTGCGGCTGCACGCCGAGCGCATGCAGGTCGTCGCCCGGGAGCACGCCACCCGTGACCGCTTCACCGCACGGCACCCCGAGGTGCCGGTGACGGTCGTGGCGGCGCTGCCCGGCGACGTACACGACCTCGACGGCCTCCGGGCCATCGGCGACCGCCTGGCGGGCGGCTCCGCACCGGCTCCGGCCGGAGCGGCGTAGCCACCCTCCCGAGCGGCGGGACCACGGCCTCGTGGCGGCCGCGGCTACCCGACGGCGGCGTACGTCTCGTTCAGTTCCTCGTCCTCCAGCCCGATGACTCCGGGCAGAATGCCGGTGGACCGCTCGTATTCGCTGCGCGCGGTCTCCAGCAGTCGGCGCCAGGACGTGACGGTCGGCCGGCGGCGCAGCAGTGCGCGGCGCTCCCGCTCCGTCATTCCGCCCCACACGCCGAATTCGACGCGATTGTCCAGCGCATCGGCCAGGCACTCGGTCCGCACCGGGCATCCGGTGCACACCGCCTTGGCTCTGTTCTGCGCTGCCCCTTGTACGAACAGTTCATCCGGATCGGTAGTGCGGCAGGCTGCCTGCGCACTCCAGTCGGTTACCCAGCCCATGCCGGCGCCGTCCTCTCCCGAATCGAGGCTCCCCCACGGCGGCAGCGGCATATTCACCGCTGCCAGTTGAGGACGTTACGGAAGGTGCGGACAGCACAACACCCCCTTCGGGCCCAATCTTGAATGGTCCGAACGGACTATGCGTATGCGGCAGATCACCCAGGGGAGTGAGCCGAGGACATACGCGACTATCTCCATGAAAAGGGGACAGTGCACTCAAGTCGCAAAGGACTTCTCGCGACATACGGGGCGAATTCGGGAGCGCCTCGATGTGTGCGTGAAGTGCCATGCGGTTGCGCGTCGGCCGGGTGAAGAATGACCAGAAGACGCGCATGGGACGACAGGGGGCTTGATACGGAACCGGACTGCTGTGACAGTTGAGAGCAGCTTAGGCCAAGGCCTGTCCGTCTGTCCGGCGAATAGGAACGTAGCCGCCCGCGTCCGCGTGCCCGCTCCGCGACGCCTCCGTATGCCCGCAGCCGCTCCGTATCCCACAGCACCTCCGAACGCTCCGGTCCGGGGCGCACCAGGCCCTCCCGGCGACCGGCCGGCCCTCCCGGATGTCACGGTCCGGTACGGGAACGCTCCGAGAGGCCCCCGCTCCTACGACACGTTCATCACTACGGATTAGGCTGCCCCCTATGCCAAAGAAGCGCTCGGGCGGGGGTCTCACCACGACCCAGCAGGCCGCCAAGTTCCTCGGTGTCGCCGCGCTCTCCGGAGCTGTCCTGGCAGGCATCGCGCTGCCCGCAGCCGGAGCGCTGGGGCTCGCCGCCAAGGGGACGGTCGAAGGGTTCGACGAGATCCCCTCCAATCTCAAGACGCCACCGCTCAGCCAGCGGACCACGATCCAGGACCGCGACGGCGGCACCATCGCCACGGTGTACTCCCGCGACCGCACGGTCGTCCCGCTCAAGGACATCTCGCCGTACATGCAGGACGCGATCATCGCGATCGAGGACTCCCGCTTCTACGAGCACGGCGCGGTCGACCTCAAGGGCATCCTCCGCGCGATGAACCGCAACGTGCAGGCGGGCGGGGCGGCGCAGGGCGCGTCGACCCTCACCCAGCAGTACGTGAAGAACGTCTTCGTCGAGGAGGCCGGCGACGACCCGGAGAAGGTCGCCGAGGCCACGCAGCAGACGCTCGGCCGCAAGGTCCGCGAGCTGAAGTACGCGATCCAGGTCGAGGAGGAGCTCGGCAAGAAGAAGATCCTGGAGAACTACCTCAACATCACGTTCTTCGGGCAGCAGGCGTACGGCATCGAGGCCGCGTCCCAGCGCTACTTCTCCAAGCACGCCAAGGACCTCAAGCTGGAGGAGGCCGCGCTGCTCGCCGGCATCGTCCAGTCGCCGAGCCGCTACGACCCGGTCAACGACACGGAGGAGGCGACCAAGCGCCGCAACACCGTGCTGGCGCGGATGGCCGCGGTCAAGACCATCTCGCAGGCCGAGGCCGACAAGGCCATGAAGACGCCCATCAAGCTGAAGGTCTCCCGGCCGAAGAACGGCTGCATCACCGCCGTCAGCGGCTCCGGCTTCTTCTGCGACTACGTCCGCAAGACGATCCTCTCCGACCCCGCCTTCGGCAAGACCGACGAGGACCGGGCCAAGCTCTGGAACCTCGGCGGTCTGACCATCCGGACCACGCTGGACCCGCGCGCCCAGAAGGCGGCCAACGAGGCCGCCACCGCGAAGGTCAACAAGGACGACAAGTTCGCGGCGTCCGTGGTGCAGGTCCGGCCGGGCAACGGCGAGATCCTCTCCATGGGCCAGTCCCGCCCCTACGGCCTGGACCAGAAGCAGAACGAGACCGTGCTCAACCTGGCCGTCAGCAACAAGATGGGCGGCTCCACGTACGGCTTCCAGGTCGGCTCGACCTTCAAGCCGTTCACCGCTGCGGCGGCGCTGGAGAAGGGCATCAGCCCGGCGACGATGTTCTCCTCGGACTGGAAGATGACGCTCCAGGAGCGGGACTTCCGCAACTGCTCCGGCTCCCCGGCCGGCTACGCGCCCTGGGAACTCCAGAACGAGCTGGAGTCCGAGAAGGGCAGCTGGGACATGACGAGCGCGCTCGGCAAGTCCATCAACACCTACTTCGCGATGCTGGAGCAGAAAGCCGGCCTCTGCGAGACCGTGGAGATGGCCAAGAAGGTCGGCTACGAGCGCGGCGACGGCAAGAAGATCGACGAGTACCCCTCGATCACCCTCGGCGGTGAGGTGAGCACCCCCCTCTCCATGGCAGGCGCGTACGCGGCGTTCGCCAACCGGGGCACGTACTGCACGCCGATCGCCATCGTGTCCATCAAGGACCCGCAGGGCAAGAAGATCCCCGTGCCGAAGACGTCCTGCTCGCGTGCGATGAGCGAGAAGACCGCGGACACGATCAACCAGATGCTCAAGGGCGTCGTGGAGGACGGCACCGGTACGCAGGCCGGACTCAGCGACCGGGACAACGCGGGCAAGACGGGTACGACCAACGACCGCAAGGACGCGTGGTTCGTCGGGTACACGCCGAACCTCTCCACCGCGGTGTGGGTCGGCGACGACATCGGCGAGAAGAGCTCGATGTTCAACGTCACCATCGGCGGCCAGTACTACGACAAGGTCTGCGGCGGCTGCCTGCCCGGCCCGATCTGGCGCATCGCGATGACCGGAGCGCTGGACGCGGCCGAGACCCCCGGCTTCAACCCGGTCTCCGTCCCCCGGGGCAAGGAGAAGAAGGACAAGGACAAGGAGAAGGGCGACCGCGACCGGGACCGTGACCGCGGCGACGAGGACCGCGAGGACGGCAAGCCCGGCGACGACGGCAACCGGTTCCCGGGCATCGAGCTTCCGGACGGTGTGATCGGCGGCGGTGGCGGTGGCGGGCGAGGTCAGGACGGCGGCCAGAACGGCCCCTGACCCGTACGCGTCCCCGTACCCGTACAGATAGAAGAAAAGGGTGGGCGGCCCGGTCGATGGAGACCGGGCCGCCCACCCTTTTACTTCTCTTGCTTCTCTTGCTTCTCTTGCTTCTCTCAGCCGGCGAGGAGCTTCTTCACCGCGGCGGCGACCCGGCCGCCCTCGGCGAGCCCCGCGACCTTCGGGTTGACGATCTTCATGACGGCGCCCATCGCCCGCGGCCCCTCGGCCCCGGCGGCCTTCGCCTCCTCGACGGCGGACGCCACGATCGCGTTCAGCTCGTCGTCGGAGAGCTGCTTGGGCAGATAGCCGTCGAGCAGCTCGCCCTCCGCCTTCTCCCGCTCGGCCTGCTCGGTCCGGCCGCCCTGGGCGAAGGCCTCGGCCGCCTCACGGCGCTTCTTCGCCTCCTTGGCGATCACCTTCTGCACCTCGTCGTCGGAGAGCTCGCGCGCCGACTTGCCGCTGACCTCTTCCTTGGTGATCGCGGTGAGGGTGAGCCGAAGCGTGGACGAGGTCAGCTCGTCACGCGCCTTCATGGCCGTGTGGAGGTCTTCCTTGAGCTTGGACTTGAGCGTGGTCATGCCGCGATTGTGACAGGTGCGGGGCCCGGGCCGCCCACCGGTTTTCCGCTCACGGTTCCGCTTCTGCGACGATGGGCGCATGCGCGCACGCTACGGAGTACCCCTGAAAGTCACGGCAGTCGGCGCGGCGGTCGGCGCCGCCGGACTCGCCTACGCCGCCGGATTCGAGGCCCGCTCGTTCCGCCTGCGACGGGTCACCGTTCCCGTACTCCCGCACAGGGCGCGCCCGTTGCGCGTGCTCCAGGTCTCCGACATCCACATGGTGAGCGGTCAGCGCAAGAAGCGGGCCTGGCTCCAGTCGCTGGCGGGCCTGCGCCCGGACTTCGTGGTCAACACCGGCGACAACCTCTCCGACCCGGACGCGGTGCCCGAGGTGCTCGACGCGCTCGGCCCGCTGATGGAGTTCCCGGGGGTGTACGTCTTCGGCTCCAACGACTACTACGGCCCCAAGCTCCGCAACCCGGCCCGCTACCTCCTGGAGAAGGTCCAGGGCAAGCACGGACTCAACGGCAACGAGCCCGCGGTCGGCGTCGTCCACAACCCGTGGGAGCCGATGCGCGACGCCTTCGACGAGGCGGGCTGGCTGGACCTGTCGAACACCCGGGGCCGCCTGAAGCTCGACGGCCTGGAGCTGGCGTTCACCGGCCTGGACGACCCGCACATCAAGCGCGACCGGTACGCCGAGGTCCAGGGCGGCCCCGAGACCGGCGCCGACCTCTCCATCGGCGTGGTCCACGCCCCGTACCTGCGCTCCCTGGACGCCTTCACGGCCGACGGCTACCCGCTGATCCTGGCCGGTCACACGCACGGCGGCCAGCTGTGCATCCCGTTCTACGGGGCGCTGGTCACCAACTGCGACCTGGACACGGACCGGGTGAAGGGCCTGTCCACCCACACGGCGGGCGCCCACCGCTCCTACCTCCACGTCTCCGCCGGCTGCGGCACCAACCGCTACACCCCGGTCCGCTTCGCCTGCCCGCCCGAGGCCACGCTGCTGACCCTGGCCCCGAAGGCCTGACCGGGGCACGTTCACGCGCGCCGGGCGCGGGGCGGGCGCAGGACGGGGCGCCTTCACGCGCGGCGGGTGACGAATCGCGGGGGTCTTCCCGCCCGCTTACGGTACGAATCATGACCGCGCCCCGGACCGCCCTGCTCCCCCGCCCCCGGGCGGCAGAGGTGCTCCCGGACCCCACCGGGCCCCGCCGACGCCCCTGGGCCACGGCCCTGCGCGCCGCGGCGTGCGGGGTCGCGGCCGCGGGCCCGGTCATCGCCCAGCTGACCGGCTACGCGCCACCGACGCCGATCCGCTTCACGGTCCTGGCGAACCTCCTGATCGCGGGCGCCTTTGGCTGGTCGGCCGTACGTACCTGGCGAGGCGGCCCACCGCTGTCGCCGCGCCTGTCGGGCGGGGTGCTCCTGCTCGCCGCGATCACGGGCCTGATGTACCACCTGGTGCTGGTGAACTACGGCGGCAACCCGCCCCCGCAAACGGACCGGCCCATCACCGCGACCCTCCTGCTCCACACGGTGACCCCTCTCACCGTCGCCGCGGACTGGCTCCTGCTGACCGCACCCCGGACCCTGCGCCTGGCCCACATCCCGCTGTGGCTGACGGCCCCCGCGGCCTACCTGGCCCTCACCCTGGCCCGCGGAGCCCTGCTCTCCCCCGGCACCCCGGCCCGCTACCCGTACCCGTTCCTCGACGTCGACACGTACGGCTACGCCGGCACCCTCACCCAGTCCCTGGCCCTCGGTCTCCTCTTCGCCGCCCTGGGCGTCCTGATCACCGCCGTGGACCACCTCCGGCCGAACGTGGCGGGGTGGTTCCAGCACCGCAGAAACCGGATTTCGCCTCCGGCCGCCGGTGGGCTAAAGTAATCGATGTCGCCGGGAGACCGGTGGGCATCGGGGTGTAGCGCAGCTTGGCAGCGCGCTTCGTTCGGGACGAAGAGGTCGTGGGTTCAAATCCCGCCACCCCGACAGCTAAGCACCAGGTCAGAGGGCCCTTACCGAATCGGTAAGGGCCCTCTGGCGTTGCTGTGTGTCTATCTGCGTGACTATCGCTCTCTGCGTGCCTACGGCTTCCGTGGGTCCGCGCCGAAGATACCGTCCATGACGACGGCGCCGGTCTGGATCACCGGCCTGATCTGCTTCCGGTAGACCTCCTCGGTCACGGCCGTTCCCGAGTGACCGACAAGCCGGGAGATCTCCTCCAGGGGGGACGCCACGGTCGGAGAGCAGTGACACGAAGCTGTGCCGAAGCTCCCGAGGCGTCCACTCGGCCGCGTCGACCCCGTCCGCCTGACGGAAGGCGCGGCGGACGTTGGCGGCCTCGAGCGGCTTTTCGAGGGGCGCCCGGACTGTCTCTGAGGCACCGCGCAGAGTTCCACGACGTTCCGCTTGACCTTGTCCCGGGCCATGGCCCGCTTGGCCGCCCGGTTCAGGCAGGAGTGAAGACCCTGGAGGGGGCGGGTGCTGAGCGTCCTGGACTTCTTGGCTAGCCAGCGGTCAACGTCTTACGCGCTGAGATCGCGGAGCTTGCGGGCGCCGAGCGACGGAATGACGTGCTTCTCGCTGAGGAGCGTGGTCGTCGCGACGGTGCTCGGGTCAAGGCGGCTCGCTCCGCTCACCGCACGCAGCCACCTAATGCCAGAGAAGGAATACATCGTGGCTGGGGCGGTCGGCTCCACGGCTTTACGGAGCCACTTTGGCGCGAGCCTCGAAGATCATGACCCCAACGTCGTGCTTTACCGGGCAGGTCCACAGACTACCCGACGCGCCGCAAGCTTACGGGGCCATGATCACTCGCGCCAAAGCAGCGCCACCCCAAAGCCGCTCCGCCGACCCATTGGCCAGCCGTGATCGCACGGGGAAATCGGGACCACTCTTTCAAGGATTGAACCGCAGGATCTTTTCCGTAAGCTCCTCAACACGATCAGCTGCCTCGGCCAGGAAGCCGGGGGACGGTACGTTCCGCCCATGCACTACGTTGTTGCGCAACCTCCGAAGCAAATCGATCTCGTGGCGCGTCTCCGCGTCCAGCATTGGGAGCCGATCGAGAACGGATCGGGAAAGCGGGACCACGATTCGGTTGCTATCTTCACGCGGGAGTAGATTTCGCACCACCTCCTCCAGTTTCACCCATCGCGTGAGGAATCGGCCAATCTCTCGATGCATCCTTGAGCTCAGGGATTCAGGATCAAGAGAGTCTTCGACATTGACTCGAACGAAATTAAAATGCTCATACCGTGAAGGATCCTCGGCAAGGAGAGCATCGATTACCTGCTCCGAGAGGGGACGCGTCTCGACATTCCCATGAAGGGAATCAAGATACGGATCCAGGTCGGCTGGCGCCTCCTTTTTCAACTCTCTCAAGAAATTGAAAAGAAGGTCTACTCGACCAAGGCCTGAGTCGCCGACTGGCTCACCTAGAATCCTACCTGCCTGATTCAGAAGGTATGCAGCGAGTTCATAGTGATTGAGGAACCGGTCACTCCGGGCCACGCGACTTTCGCTCGCCTCTTGTAGCATCCTCAATGACATCTCGCCAGCTATAACCAGCCCATTGAGCTGATCCAAGATTTGCTTTTCTCCATCGGACAGGTCGCCGGATAGTGGCTTGTAGGCGAGATCATGTTCCACCTCGGACCAGGCGTGCATGAGCACCGACGCGACCTGCACCTCGACGAGAGCTTTTGCGTATCGCGTATCCGGGTCAATCAGGTCGCGCTCCTTGAGTCGAACTCGATAGTGAGTCGCCGAATATCCGGAGAACTCTTTGCCTTTAGACCTCTTGTTTGACTCAGGGAAAATCTTTTTCTCTGCCAGATCGAAGAGGCGATTTACAGCCTTTTCAACTTGACCCTGCTCAGCTGGAAAGTAAAGTGCAATGCGGACGCCCGCCAGGTCTACGATATCTTCATAGATATCCTCTACTGTCCTATACTTCTTCCTTGGTGCCCGCTGGCGACATTTCTCTTCCAGTCGTTCAATGTCCTTCGCGCGGTAGGTGACGATGCAGCGGACACCTGATTCCTTCAGATCCCTTTCGAGGGCTTGCATGACTAGTTGCGCCGCCCGGCTGTAAAAGTCGTACTCTTTTGCGTAGCGTGCAATGAATTGATCAACGATCTCCATGACTCCCTCTGCGCCTTCCGGTCCCGCGTCCACGTCTGTGTGTAGGATGCCGCAAGGTGGTGCTGGTGTGAGGGCAATCGCCTACAGAACGCTTCACATGGGCCACTTCGCCAGTTCCAGACGGAGCCCACGCCCGGGTGGCTTCGGCGAAACAGGGTCGCGTGCCGTCGTCATGCCGCGATCTGTGGCCTCGGCTCTCAGTCTCCGGGCCGTCCGAGGCCGACCAACGCTGACAGTCGGCACCCGGGGGTGCCCACCCCCACCCCGCTCTGGCCTGGGGTCCCGGCGATGATCTGCGCCACTGGATGAGTTATGCCGAAGCCCGAAGCTCTAGCTTCGTTAAGGTCGCCGGCTGGAACTGACACCAACAGCAGCGAACGTTAGCTGTCAGACCGACCTCGGCAGAGCTGCTTATGCCCCCAAAGCGCTGGGGATGCGCCTGTTGGTCCCTGGGCTCTGCTCATACGTTGACCGAGTGGAATGGTTGACCTTAATCAGCACGTTGAGCGGGGGCGTGCTCGGTGTGGGCTCAACACTGGTCGTTGAAGCTGTTCGCGACAGGCGCGAGCGAGGACACCGCTATGTAGAACTGCAACGCACGGCGTGTGTCCGCTACCTCACTGCGCTCACCGAGACCGAAGCCGCGCTACAGGCGCTCACGCTAAGCCGTTCCACACCCATCGCGAACGCCGAAGTGATCGAAGCCTTTCGCTCATGCCAAGTGATGCCAGCACGATACGAGTTATTCCTGGTGGCACCGCCAAGCGTGTACAGCGCTGCGCACGAGGCCTACGAACGGCTGAAAGCTATGCGAGCGGCTATCGCCACGACCAACGTCGTCATAAGTGATGAATCAGCAGACTGGCAGGCCATCCACGTCCCGTACGACGAGGCATTCCGCCGACTCCGTGTCGCCATGCGCGAATCACTGAGCCCTGATCTCAGGCTCTGACGCGAGAGATCTCGCGGTGGCTTGCGCACAGCAGCGCAGTGCAGCGACCATGCCGATCATCGCCTTCAACGAGTCGATCCAAGGCCTCATCACGTTGATGGGTCCTGAAGAGGCCATCACCTCAGCTAGGCGAGTCATAGGCGCTGCAGAGCGCTTCAGGCAGTGCATGTGGACCGAGTCGCGCATCACCGACCATAGGTCGCAGGAGTCGAGCGACGCCTCAGACAGGACCGATGAGGCCGCCGATAGCTACACCGAGATGGTGCAGCGGTTCATTACGGTAGCCCAGGGAGTCTTGGGTAAGTGATCGGCTCGACCGAGCTCTCAGCGCGAGTGCCAAGAGCATGGCCAGCCGGAGGTGGCTCACGCGAAGCAGCCCTCGCCATCAAGGTTCACCATCATGACTATCCACACCGCAGCTGCCCGGAGCACGCCCCGAGCTTCGATGCGGTGCAATTCAAGATCCTTGACGCCTCCACCATGCCTAACCCAAGGCATCGCACTGCCGTAGTTGTGTAGTTGGTTAATCGCGCTGCACAGCGGCGTCCGCTCCCCCTCTGGAAATAGGGTTCGCAAGCCCGTATTGATATCCTTCTTTCCAGAAGCGATTTTCACGACGCCTTCCAGCGTATTGACGGCGAGCGCTACAGCCTGCCTATCATCACCGGCCTTCTGAGATGCAAGCGCTTTGGCCCACATCCTTCCCGCAGCCGCATATTTTCCCTTCAGTAGCGACACAGGTTGGCTTGAGACATCCTCAATTCCGTACTCTTCGGCCGCTTCATCATCGTCGTAGAATGCCCCATCGACCATGGTGAGACCAATATTGTTGGCTCGCAGAACCTTATTGACTCGCTCGTCGTAGTGAGATGACCCAGACAAGGCCCTCTCAATAAAGTCATAGACGTCAGGGTCCGCGACCCTACGCAGGCTCTCACCCATCCACCAGCGGACGTCGTTACCCCATAGGTCTGTGGGCCTGGGGACATCCAGCCACTCCGCGAGGGTTGGCAGGCCCTCTTCTTCCATGTCATCGATGAGATCCTGCAGGACCCGCCTCAGCCCGTCTGGTGCGCTGTGACGTTCGTGGCTCAACTCAACTCCCGTTGGCAAGGCAGCAGGCGACGTCCATCGATCGCCGTCAAGAGCTTTGTACCAGGGAGCTTGCCTTGCTGAGCCGGAGTCGACGAACTGGGCCACTAGTCGCTGATACGGTCACTGGCGGTCAGCTACGACTGAAGTGACGCTGCCAGACGGTCCTCCTGACTCCTCCCCGTTCCGCAACTCTCCAGCCATCGCACGACATCAACTGGCAGGCCGGTGAGTGCTGGTACGAGCGGATCCCGGCGAATCACGCTGGCAACAGAGCCGTGCCCTACGACACCGCCGCGCAGTTGGTGAGTGTCTAACTGCGTGACAACGCCGACGAACAGCGGCGGACAAGCGCGAACGTCTGCGGACTGTCAGCGCAGGTCAGTGGCGCAGAAGTTGAATGCGGCGTCCCCACCCGAGTTGCTTCGGGACGAAGAGGTCGTGGGTTCAAATCCCGCCACCCCGACAGCTGAAACACCAGGTCAGGGGCCTGATCCGCGAGAGCGGGTCGGGCCCCTGACCTGTTTTTGCGTTTCCGTCGGCGTGTGCCTGCGTCCCTCATCGTGGTGGATGAAGGACGCAGACCGCGGAGTAAGGCGTCGAGCGCCCTCTCCCATCGCCGGTAACGGGCTTCTCACGGGAGGACGGATTTCACCAGGTCATTGCCCGCACGCAGCCCGAGTCCGGGAAGGGTCTCCCTGAGCACCTTCACAGCCCGTACATGGTCCTGTGCGGGGTCCACCCCCGCGCGGGACAGGGTTCGGGTGACCCAGTCCTGGATGAGTTGCTCATCGGTGGCCGTCGTGCGCCGGCCGAGAAGGTGCAGGGCCTTCCGGAGACCCGGCTGTTCGGCCTGGTCCGCCGACTCCATCTCACGGACGATCTCGTCGCGAAGGCTTTCCAGATCCCGCAGGATCAGAATGTGGGGTTCGTGCTTGCTCAACGGAGATCGCACTCCAATCGGTGTCGTAACTCTCTCGGGGACACTGGGGCCTCATCGGGCGAGAACCCCTACTTGAAGCAGTAGCTCTCCACTCCGGCGATCCCGAGTATTTCCACCGCGCCGTTCTTGCCCGCCTTCTTGGCATGCTTGATGAAGTCGCCCTTCGTCCGCGCACCCCAGAGAAGCTTCGCCGTCTGCTTGGCGCCGCCGAGAGCCTTGATGGCCTTGTAGGCCTTTGCCGCGGGGAAGAACGCCACGGCGACCGCGGCGGCGCACTTGGTCCACTTCCACGCGGTGTTCCACCAGGGGTCGGCGACGACGGGGAAGGCCGTGCTCTCGTCGAACTGGACCGTCTGGACCAGGGCACCGCCCTCGACGCGGTATGAGGTCGGAACGGCTTCCCCGTCGGCGTCCTTGGCCCAGGGGGCGTCGAACATGCCCAGGACGTCCTCGCCCTTGGTGACCAGGACGCCACCGCCGTCGAGTTGCTCGGCCGTCGCGCCGTCGGGAAGTCCGAGGCCGAAGCGGTACTCCTTGGCGGCGTTCGCGTTGTTGATGGTGATCAGGGCGCGAACGCCCTGGGCGGTGGGCTGTACGGCCAGATCGGCGTTCTTGGCCGCGCCGGGATAGACGATGGTGCCTGTCCCGGTCTCGGCGGCGTTGGAGCTGCCGGCGCCCGGCAGACGGATGCCGATCCTGGAGCCGTCCACGGCTGTGGCGCTGATGGTGCCGTCGGCGGTGGCGGGCGTGGTGACCCCGCTCTGCCCGTCCCGGCTGATGTCCGCTGTGCCGGTGGTCTTCTCCACCACCGTGGCGACCCTCTCCGCCGTCGAGGGGCCGGAGTCGGCGGCGACCGCCGCGGGGGCGATCGTCAGGACCAGAGCGCCCGCGGTGCCGGCCGCGATGATCCCGGCACCGCGATGAATTGTTCGCTTCACAGGTGAAGCCCTCCCGATTTCTTCCTGCGGGCAGACACCGGAGCCCGGGAGGGGACGGGAAGTTGGGCATGCGGAAACCGTCCGGACGCATCCGCAGGATCCCCGGAGTCCCCAAGAACATCCGGCAAACCTGAAGAATCACTCCGGGCTCGTGAAACCCCCCTCGACCCACCCCATTCCGGCGATGGTGCAGCCCGGTTGGTGATGGCTTATCAGGCCCCGTGGTCAGCGGGACCATTTACGCGGCAAAGGGGCTTTCTTGAAGATTCCTTTGCGTTGCGGTCTCCACTTTCTAACACCGCCTCTGTCCATGACGCCAGCACGGTATGCGTGGCCCTGATCACCCGTCTGCGGGGAAACCACATACATCCCGTCCGCATCCATGGGCCGGGCCGGCCGTACATATGTGGCCTACAGTTCCTCCGTGCCGACCTACAGCATCGGCCGGGCCGCGGAGCTGCTCGGCGTCAGTTCGGAGACCGTCCGCCGGTGGGCCGACGGGGGGCAGCTCGCCATGGAGCGGGACGGGGCCGGGAACCGGGTGATCGACGGGGTCGGGCTGGCCGCGTTCGCCAAGGACCGGGCCGCCGGGCTGCATCCCGTGCCCGGGGAGACGCGGACCTCGGTACGGAATTCGTTCGCCGGGATCGTCACCGCGGTCACCGTCGACGACATCGTGGCCCAGGTGGAGATCCAGTCCGGGCCGCACCGGCTCGTCTCCCTGGTGAGCCGTGAGGCGGTCGACGAGCTGGGCATCGAGGTCGGGGTGACCGCCACGGCCCGGGTGAAGTCGACCAACGTACATATCGACCGGCCCTGATCCGCCGGACGTCCTCCGGCCACCCGTCAGCGGCAGAGCAGGGCCGCTTTCAGGTCCAGCTTGTGGTCCAGGCGGGCCAGGTCGCGGCCGGTCAGCATCTCCACGCGCTGGATGCGGTAGTGCACGGTGTTGACGTGCAGGTGCAGGGCCTCGGCCGTGCGGGCCCAGGAGCCGTTGTGCGCGAGGAAGACGTCCAGGGTCTCCAGGAGCATCCGGTGGGAGGGGTTCGTGTCGTCGGCGAGCGGGCCCAGCGCGTGGATGCCGAAGGCGGTGCGTACGTCGGCGGGGATGCCCGTGAGGAGGGCGCCGAGGGTCGTCAGGTCCTCGATCGCCGTCACGTGGGACGTGGAGGCCGTGGACGCCCCGGGCGCCTTCTGTGCGCGCGCCGCCGTCAGCGCGTAACGCGCCTGCGTCAGTGCGCCGTTGAGGTTCTGCGGGGTGGCGGCCGGGGCGCTGATGCCGCCGTGGAGGGGGACGCTCGCGTTACGGGACTGGAGCGTCGGCCAGAGGTTCTTGAGCGTCGTCGCGATCGGGGCCGGGGACAGGGATGGGGATGGGGATGGGGATGGGGATGGAGGCGTGGACGGGGGCGCGTCGGTGTCGCTGTCAGTTTCGGTGTCGGTGTCGATCACCGCTGCCGGTTCGCCCGTCGGCAGCCTGCCCACCGCGAACCCGTGGCCCGTCAGGTGGCGCAGCGCCTCGGTCAGGGCGTCGAGGGTTCCGTCGTCGTCCGCCGCCGCCCCCTTCACCGTGATCACCGTGTACGGGCCCTCGTCCGGGAGACCGCAGGATTGCAGCGCCGTCCGGAGCGCGGCCGGGGCGGCGGTGCTCGACTCCGTGTCCATCAGGGACAGGAGATCGGTGGCCGGCCCACGGGCGGCCCTCTCGCGGCGGAGCGTTGTCTGGCGGTGCTGGGCCAGTACCTCGGCTATCTCGTGCAGCATGCGCGGCGGGGCCCCGACCGGCTCGGGCAGGTACAGATGCCACTGGCCGTACGGCGAGGCGTCCGGGTCGACGCTCAAGGTCGTCGGCGCCGTGAGGGCCTCGGCCGCCCGGCTCACCGACAGCGGCGCGGCCGTCGGGGTGCGGGCGATCGTGCGGCCCGTGGCGCTGAGCACGTAGGCGGGCGGGGTGCCCAGGTGGGCGACCGCGCGGGTCAGCAGCGTGTCCGGGTCCGTGCCGTCCGCCAGCAGCCGGCTCAGCTCGGCCCGTACGTTCTCCGGCAGCGCGTAGTGGTCGGCGGGCCGTCTGCTCAGGTCGCCCCACTGCCGCAGGTACACCGTGTCGGTGACGGCCCGGAACGATGTATGCACCGGCACCGAGAGGATCGCGATGCCGTGGCGGCGGCAGGCGTCGACGAGCACGTCCGGCACGCCCCCGTGCGTCTCCTCACCGGCCAGCAGCGCCGCCGCGCCGGCCCCGTGCAGCGCGGCGACGAACCGTTCCGCCTTCGACTCGTCGTCCGCCGGGGCCCACCACACCAGACCGCTGAGCACCAGCTCGTCCCGCTGGAGGAAGCGCCCCGGGTCCTCCAGATCGGTCGCGGTCACCCCGCTGATCTCCCGGGTGAGCTGCGGGCCGTCGCCCCAGAGCAGGGTCAGGTCCAGGGACTCCAGTCGGAGGAGGTCTTCGACGTGCATGGGCGGTCTCCTTGCGGGGCTGCCGGGCACCCCCCGGCATCTCACATTCACGAGGCCAATGCGAGTTCTTGCATCGTAAATGCCAGGCCAGAGGAGGCAAACACCTCTTGGTTGTTCCTCCAGAGTTACGGTTGCGGGCTGGTGTATTTCCGTACGGTGAACCAGTCGTGCGGGGCCCTGCGGCAAGGCTTCACTGGCGGGCATGGACCTCAACACCGTGCTCGACGTACGGGACGCCCGCAGCCCCGTTCCCTGGCGGCCGGGCGATGCCTGGCTGGGCGGGGGCACGTATCTGTTCTCCGAGCCGCAGCCTCATCTGCGCCGGCTCGTGGACCTCGGCCGGATGGGCTGGGAGCCGGTGCGGGAGCTGCCGGACGGTTCGCTGGAGATCGCGGCGACCTGCACGATCGCGCAGCTCTCGCGGTTCGGGAAGAGCTGGGACGCGCCGGCGGCTCCGCTCGTCGAGCAGTGCTGCCGTGCCTTCCTCGCCTCGTTCAAGATCTGGAACATGGCGACCGTCGGCGGGAACCTCTGCAACGCCCTGCCCGCCGGTCCGATGATCTCGCTGACCGCCGCGCTGGACGGCGTCTGTCTGCTGCGCGCCCAGGACGGTTCGCTGCGCCGGGTGCCGGTCGCGGACTTCGTCGTCGGGGCGGGGCGCAAGGATCTGGGCGAGGGTGAGCTGCTGCGCTCGGTGACCCTGCCCGCCCGCGCTCTCACCTCCCGTACCGCCTTCCGGCAGGCGTCCCTGTACGGGCTCGGGCGCTCGGGGGCCCTCGTCATCGGCGCCCTGGACCCGGTGGACGGGTCGCTGGCCGTGACGGTGAGCGCGGCGACGGTCCGGCCGTTCCGCTTCTGGTTCCCGCTGCCGCCGGCCCCGGGGACGCTGCGCGAGGTGATCGACGCGGCGGTACGGGCCGACGACTGGTTCGACGACATCCACGGACTGCCCGCGTGGCGGCGGCACATGGCCCTCCGCTTCGCCGAGGAGATCCGCCGCGAACTGACCGCCGATACCGCCGAAGCAACGCCCCCGGGAGGACTCCGATGACGTACGCGATCCGGGTCAACGACCAGCCCTTCGAGGACGAGCCACGCCCCGGCCAGTGCCTGCGCACCTATCTGCGCGAGCGCGGCTGGTTCGGCGTCAAGAAGGGCTGCGACGCCGGGGACTGCGGCGCCTGCACCGTGCACGTCGACGGCGAGCCGGTGCACAGCTGCATCTACCCCGCCGTACGGGCCGAGGGGCGCGCCGTCACCACCGTGGAGGGCCTGGCGGACGCGGACGGCGAACTCCATCCCGTACAGCGGAAGTTCCTCGACGCACAGGGGTTCCAGTGCGGGTTCTGCACCGCCGGGTATCTGATGACGACCGCCGCACTCGACGAGGAGCAGCTCGGCGATCTGCCCCGGGCGTTCAAAGGAAACATCTGCCGCTGCACCGGCTACCGGGCCATCGAGGACGCGGTGCGCGGCGTACGGCACACCGAGGATCCCGGAGCCGGGCAGGCCGTCGGGCGGAATCCGGGGGCGCCCGCCGGGCCGCTGGTGGTCACCGGCACCGCCCGCTACACCTTCGACGTCGACGTTCCCGGCCTCCTCCACATGAAACTCCTGCGCTCCCCGCACCCGCACGCCCGGATCGTCTCCATCGACACCGCCGCCGCGCTGCGCGTCCCCGGCGTGCACCTGGTCCTCACCCACCACGACGCCCCCGAGCGCCTCTACTCCACCGCCCGCCACGAGCACCCCACCGAGGACCCCGACGACACCCGGCTCCTGGACGACACCGTCCGCTACGTCGGCCAGCGCGTCGCCGCCGTCGTGGCGGACAGCGAGGGCGCGGCCGAGGAGGGCTGCCGTCGCATCGAGGTGGTGTACGAGCAACTCCCGTACGTCGTCGACCCGGAGGAGGCGATGGCGCCCGGCGCCCCGGTCATCCACGACAAGGGGCCCGAGTCGCGCATCGCCCGCCCCGAGAACAACGTCGTCGGTGAGGTCCACGGGGAGATCGGGTCGGTCGAGGAGGGGTTCGCGGCGGCCGACGTCGTGTACGAGGAGACCTTCCGCACCCAGCGCGTCCAGCACGCCAGCCTGGAGACGCACGGCGCGGTGGCCTGGTACGAGGAGGGCGAGGACGGGCAGGAGCGGCTGACCGTGCGCTCCAGCACCCAGACCCCCTTCCTCACCCGGCGGGCGCTGTGCGCGCTGTTCGACCTGGAGCTGAAGCAGGTGCGGGTGCTGGCGGGCCGGGTGGGCGGCGGATTCGGCGGCAAGCAGGAGATGATCGTCGAGGACATCGTCGCGCTCGCCGTGATGCGGTTGCGGCGGCCGGTGAAGCTGGAGTACACGCGCCCCGAGCAGTTCTACGGAGCGACCACCCGCCATCCGTTCACCATCCGGGTACGGGCGGGCGCGCGGGCGGACGGCACGCTGACCGCGTTGCAGCTGCGCGTGGTGTCGAACACGGGGGCGTACGGCAATCACGGTCCGGCGGTGATGTTCCACAGTGTCGGCGAGTCGATGGCCGTCTACCGCGCCCCGCACAAGAAGGTCGACGCCTTCTCCGTGTACACCAACTCCGTTCCGGCGGGCGCCTTCCGGGGCTACGGGCTCGGGCAGGTCGTCTTCGCGGTCGAGTCCGTGATGGACGAGCTGGCCCGGCGCACCGGCGTCGATCCCCTGGTCTTCCGGGAGCGCAACATCATCGGCCCCGGCGAGCCCATGCTCAGCCCCGGCGGCGAGGAGGAGGACCTGGAGATCGCCAGTTACGGGCTCGACCAGTGTCTCCAGGTCGTCCGGGACGCGATCCGGCGGTACGGGGACGGGGAGGCCGGTGACGACGAGGTGCCGGAGGGGTGGCTCGTCGGTCAGGGCACCGGGATGTCGATGATCGCCACCGGCCCGCCCGGCGGCCATTTCGCGGACGCCACCGTGAAGCTTCTCCAGGACGGGACGTACGACATCGCCGTCGGGACCGCCGAGTTCGGCAACGGCACGACCACCGTCCACCAGCAGATCACCGCCGGGGCGCTGTCCACCACGGTGGACCGGATCGTGATCCGGCAGTCGGACACCGATGTCGTGCGGCACGACACGGGCGCGTTCGGTTCGGCCGGGACGGTGGTGGCCGGCAAGGCCGTGATGAAGGCCGCCGACGCGCTCGCCGTGCAGATTCTGGAGTTCGCGGCCGGGCAGTTGGGGGCGGCTCCGGGCGACTGCCGACTGACGGTGGACGCGGTGGAGTGCGCCGGGCGCGTGATCAGCCTCAAGGAGCTGTTCCAGGCCGCCCGTGCGGCCGGACGGGAGTTGTCGGCCGACGGGCACTGGGGCGGTTCGCCGCGTTCGGTGGCCTTCAACGCCCAGTGGTTCCGGGTCGCCGTGGACCCGGGCACCGGGGAGATCCGCATCCTGCGGAGCGTCCACGCCGCCGACGCGGGCAAGGTGATGAACCCGATGCAGTGCCGGGGCCAGGTCGAGGGCGGGGTGGCCCAGGCGCTCGGGGCGACGCTCTTCGAGAACGTACGGCTCGACGAGCGCGGTGAGGTGACCACGGCCGCGTTCCGCCGCTACCGGCTGCCGCAGTACGCCGATGTGCCGCGCACCGAGGTGCACTTCATGGAGACCTCGGACGCGATCGGGCCGCTGGGCGCGAAGTCGATGAGCGAGAGCCCGTTCAATCCGGTCGCACCGGCCTTCGCCAACGCGCTGCGCGATGCCACGGGCCTCCGGTTCACCGAGCTGCCGCTGACCCGCGACCGGGTGTGGCTCGCCCTTGACGCGGCCTCATGCAAGCCACAGGTGCGATGAGTTCGGCCGCCATGTGTTGTCGCTTGATAGGGAGATTGGTGGTTTCTGCTGGCTTCTGCGTGTCTTCGTGATTTCCGGGCGCCGCTTGCGGGCATCACGTAGGGCGTGGTTCGCGGTGGATCGTCGGTGGTGGATCGTTCACCGCGGGTCGTTCACCGCGGGTCGCTCGCGAACTCCTCGATCGTTCATGGAGACACCCAGGGGGCAGCCCATGCCGGTGGACCGGCTCGGAACACGGGACACGGCGGTACGGGCGTTCGCCCTGGTCGGCGAGTTGCACCGGCCCGTGACGCTCACGGTCGCCGATCTGCGTGGGCGGTGGGAGCAGCACCGCGCCGAAGTGACGTTCGACTGCGCGAAGGAGGGCCCGCAACACCACACGTTCGAGGGGCCGTTGCTGCGGGAGGTCGTCTCGGACGCGGGCCCCGCCTTCGACGTCCGCCGGCGCAAGGACCGCTCGCGCTTCCTGCTGGCCGTCACCGGCGGGGACGGGCACCATGCGGTGCTGTCCTGGGCGGAGATCGACGCGGACTTCGGCGATGCGCCCGTCCTGCTCGCCACCCGTATGGACGGCCGGCCGCTGGAGCCGGACGGCAGCCAGCTGGTCGTGCCGAGGGACCGGTGCGGGGCCCGCTACGTCAGCTCCATCACCCGTGTCTGGGTCGGCGCCGCGCATCTCCCCGTGTACACCGAGGCCTAGAGGGACTGTCCGCGCGCCGACTGCCCACCCGGGCTCACCCGGCCCACCCGTCTCGCCCGTCACGCCTGAGGCTTGAGCCGACCGGATGAACTTTCCGGTGCGGCGGGTCCCGGACCGGGCTCCGCCGCGCCAGGAATCGCTGTCCGCCCGGCCTCTCGCAGCCCTGTCCGGACACCCGAAGTTGCCTTGAACTTGCCGGTTCCTGCCGCCAGTTGAGGGTTTATCTACGCGCGGAGCATGAGCCACCGAACGATCATTCGGGCATATCAGACGACTTCTCGCGCGGGCATTACCGGCGGGTACCGCGAGCTGCTAGAAACTGCATCGCTCCCCCCAACTCCCGCAGGTCCCCCCACCTGTCCCCCCACACTTCGAAAGGCTGGCAGCCATGTCAGTACGGAGAATTCGGGCATCCCTCTTCACCCTGGCACTCACCGCCGTTGCCGCTCTCGGCGTCGCCGGACCGGCATCGGCGGCCGACTCGGCCGCCGCCGGCGGCTATGTCGCGCTCGGCGATTCCTACTCCTCCGGCGTCGGCGCCGGAAGCTACATCTCCGACAGCGGCGACTGCCGACGCAGCACCAACGCCTACCCCTACCTCTGGCAGGCGGCGAACTCCCCGTCCTCGTTCGACTTCGTCGCCTGCTCGGGTGCGACCACCTCGTCCGTGGCGAGCGGTCAGCTCGGCGTGCTCAGCGCCTCCACCTCGCTGGTCAGCGTCACCGCCGGAGGCAATGACGTCGGGTTCGCCGACGTCATGCAGGACTGCGTGCTCTCCAGCGAGGCCACCTGCATCGCCAGCGTGAACAACGCCATCACGCAGATGAACAACTCCCTGCCCGGCAGCCTCGATTCGCTCTACGGCAACATCCGGTCGCGCGCCCCGCAGGCCCAGGTCGTGGTCCTCGGCTACCCGCGCTTCTACCAGCTGTCCGGCAGCTGCATCGCCGGGCTCTCCGAGGCCGAACGGGCCGCGATCAACAACGCGTCGGACGTGCTGAACGGCGTCATCGCCAAGCGTGCCGCCGACGCCGGGTTCACCTTCTCCAGCGTGGTGGACGAGTTCACCGGGCACGAGCTGTGCTCCGGTGACGCCTGGCTCCACAGCGTCACGGTCCCGATCTACAACTCGTACCACCCCAAGGCGGCCGGGCAGTCGGGCGGCTATCTGCCCGCCTTCCGCTCCGTGGTGTAGCGCGACAGCGGCTCGGCGAGGCAGCAGCGCAGGGCCTCGCACGCCAGACAGGGACGGCGGTTCACCGGGCGACCGGTGGGCCGCCGTTCTCAGTAGCGCTCGACCAGATGCTCACGGCCGGCCGGAGGCTCGTACGCCTCGGGCCAGAAGTCCGTCACCCCGGTGATCAGCCCCTGATCGTCGAAGGTGAAGAAGTGGATGGCGTCCAACTCCTGCACCGGATCGCCCTCCTGCTCCCCCGTCACCGTGAACCCGGTCCGGGCGGCGGCCTGGCGGCCCTCCGCGTCGGCGACGATCCGCTCGACCCGGACATGCCAGTCGCCCGGATACTCCTGGTTGAACCGGAGATACCGCTCCTTGCCGAGGATCCGCTCGCGCGTCTGCGGCAGCTCGTACACCACGCCCTCGGCGAGGGTCGCCCCGAACGCGCTCCAGTCGCGCGCCTCGGCCGCCGTCCAGTACGTCTCCACCGCTCCGCGCAGCGCTGCCGTCGTCGTCCCCGGGACGACGCTTCCTGTCATGTCGGTCATGAGGAAGAGTGTGGCGGCCACCACTGACAATCGGCCGGAGAAGCCCCGCGAGACCGCTCCGGCCTGCGGCTATCCGCGTCGCCCCGCAGGCCGCGACGCCTTGATCGAGTACATCAGCGGGATCCTCGGCCGGCCCGCCGGGAAGCGGTAGTGACCGTCCGCGTGGCGCTCCAGCGAGCCGAACCGCTGGAAGAGCGAGGAATCGTGCTCGTGGAGGAACTCGATCCGCAGACCGGCCGCGGCGAGCGCCGTCACCACCCGGCCCACCGGGTGCTGCCACTCGACGCTGCGGTTGTGCACCGTCGGGGCGTCGAAGTCGGCGTACGTGCCCGGCAGCTCGTCCACCCAGGCGTCACGGCTGAAGTAGTCGTCGGTGACCACCGAACCGGTCTCGGCGTCCATCGAGTCGGTCATCGGATGGAACTCCGCCAGGTAGAGGAATCCGCCGGGCGCGACCAGCGAGGCGGCGGTCTCCGCCCAGCGGTCGATGTCGGGCAGCCAGTTCAGCGCGCCGACGCCCGTGTAGACGATGTCGTACGCGGAGTCGGGAACGGCGGCCGGAGCGTCGTACACATCGGCCGCGACGAACGCCGCCCGGTCCGGGCCCAGCTCCAGCGACCTGGCCAGGACCCGGGCCGTCTCGACGGCGGGCTCGGAGAAGTCGAGGCCCACGACCTGGGCGGCGCCGTGCCGCGCCCAGGACAGGGTGTCCAGGCCGATATGGCACTGGAGGTGCAGCAGGGTCTTTCCGGTGACGTCACCGACCTCGGCCAGCTCGAAGGCGCGCAGCGCGTCCCGGCCCGCCCGGAACGAGTCCAGGTCGTAGAAGTCGCTCGCCGCATGGATCGGCACGCGCTCGTCCCAGCGCGCGCGGTTGGCGTCGCGCCAGTCGTCCGGAGTCGGGGAGTACATGAGCGGAAAGCTACCCACGGGTCCGGTGGAACGCGACTGGTTATCCACAGGGCGAAGGAGATCGGCAGGGCCGGCGGACAGGTTATCCACAGGGTCCCCGGCGGAGCGGCCGATCGGGTTGGATGGAGGGCATGAGCGAATCACAGAACGCCTCGACCGCGCCTGAGGCCCCGACCGCACCTGGGGCCTCGACCACGCCCGGGACCTCGGCCGCGCCCGAGTGGGAGCAGCGGTTCCGCGCGCCCCGGGTGTCCCTTCCCGACTGGGCCGAGGACGCGCCTGACCGCTCTCTGTTCGTCTCCAACGCCACCGGTACGTACGAGCTGTACGCGTGGGACCGGGCGAGCGGGCGGCAGCGCCAGGTCACCGACCGGCCGAACGGCACCACGGACGGCGTGCTGACGCCGGACGGCGAAGCGGTCTGGTGGTTCAGCGACACCGACGGCGACGAGTTCGGGGTGTGGATGCGCCAGCCGTTCGACGGCGGGGCGGACGAGCCGGCCGTCCCGGGCCTCGCTCCCTCCTACCCGGCGGGCCTGGCCATCGGACGCGACGGTTCGGCGGTGATCGGCCGCTCGACCGACGAGGACGGCACGACGATCCACCTGGTGCGGAAGCCGGGCGGCGAGCCCGTGGAGATCTACCGGCACCGGGAGTCCGCCGGGGTCGGCGACCTCTCCCACGACGGGACCCTGATCGCCCTGGAGCACACCGAGCACGGCGACGCGATGCACTCCGCGCTGCGGGTGGTGCGCCAGGACGGCTCCACGGTCGCCGAGCTGGACGACACCGAGGGCGGCACCAAGGAGCTGGGGCTCGCCGTGCTGGGCTTCGCGCCGATCGCCGGCGACACCCGGCTCCTCGTCGGGCACCAGCGCCGGGGCCGCTGGGAGCCGATGATCTGGGACCCGGTGACGGGCTTGGAGACCGCGCTCGCCGTCGATCTGCCGGGCGATGT
Organism: Streptomyces sp. DSM 106670; assembly: GCF_055792845.1. Taxonomy (NCBI): domain Bacteria; kingdom Bacillati; phylum Actinomycetota; class Actinomycetes; order Kitasatosporales; family Streptomycetaceae; genus Streptomyces; species Streptomyces sp. DSM 106670. The sequence goes on along the minus strand of NZ_CM147704.1, from coordinate 4,571,964 downwards.
CGGGGCCGAGTGGTATCCGGACGGCTCCGCGCTGCTCATCGAGCACAGCTTCGAGGCCCGCGGCGAACTGTGGCGGTACGAACCGGGGGCCCCGGAGCCCGTACGCGTGGAGACCCCCGCCGGGACGGTGTCGGGCGCCACGGCCCGGCCGGACGGCACGGTGGAGTATCTGTGGTCCTCGGCCGCGCAGCCGCCCGTGGTGCGCTCCACGAGCGGTGCGGTGGTCCTGGACCCGCCCGGGCCGAAGGCGCCGCCGTCGGTGCCCGTCGAGGACGCGTGGGTGGAGGGGCCGGGCGGCCGGATCCACGCCCTCGTGCAGAAGCCCGCCACCGGTGAGGGCCCGTTCCCGACGATCTTCGAGATCCACGGCGGTCCGACCTGGCACGACAGCGACGCCTTCGCCTCCGGTCCGGCCGCCTGGGTCGACCACGGCTTCGCGGTCGTCCGGGTCAACTACCGGGGCTCGACCGGCTACGGCCGCGCCTGGACGGACGCGCTGAAGCACCGGGTCGGCCTGATCGAGCTGGAGGACATCGCGGCCGTACGGGAGTGGTCGGTCGCGTCCGGGCTCGCGGACCCGGAGCGCCTGGTCCTGGCCGGCGGGTCCTGGGGCGGCTATCTGACCCTGCTCGGGCTCGGCACCCAGCCCGACTCCTGGACGCTGGGCCTGGCGGCCGTGCCCGTCGCGGACTACGTCACGGCGTACCACGACGAGATGGAGGCCCTGAAGGCGATGGACCGCACGCTGCTGGGCGGCACGCCGGAGGAGGTGCCCGAGCGCTTCGAAGCCTCGTCGCCGCTGACGTACGTCGACGCGGTGCGCGCCCCGCTCTACATCTCGGCGGGCGTCAACGATCCGCGCTGCCCCATCCGTCAGGTGGAGAACTACGTGGACCGGCTGGCGGCGCGCGACGCGGTCCACGAGGTGTACCGCTACGACGCCGGGCACGGTTCGCTGGTGGTGGAGGAGCGGATCAAGCAGGTGCGGCTGGAGCTGGAGTTCGCCCTGAAGCACCTGGGCGGGGGCGCGGTGGCCGGTACGGCGGGGTGAGCCCGGGCGGCGGACGGGCGTAAGGGCCGGATAAATGACGGACCCCGCTCCGGGAGCCCGGGGCGGGGAACCGTACCTTTGAGGGGTGTACCGGTTCCTGCTGACCCCGCGATGGTGGGGGATCAACCTCTTCGTCGTGCTGGCCATCCCGTTCTGCGTGTTCATGGGCACCTGGCAGCTCGGCCGCTTCGAGGACCGTGTGCAGTCGCACGAACAGGCGGAGAAGGCGCCCGATCCGAGCACCCGGGCCGCGAAACCCCTGGACGAGCTGCTGCCCGTCGACAAGGTGACCTCCGGCCGCCCGGCCGTCGCCACCGGCACGTACGCCGACCAGTTCCTGGTGCCCGGCCGTGAGCTGGACGACCGGCAGGGCTTCTACGTCCTGAGCCTGCTGCGTACGGACAGTGGCAAGGCTCTGCCGGTGGTACGGGGCTGGCTGCCCGGTTCCGCGAGCGACACCCGGGTGCCCGCCGCGCCGGAGGGCGAGGTCACGGTGACCGGCGACCTCCAGGCCTCCGAGAACACCAACAGCGACGGCGTCAACGTCCGGGGCGGGCTGCCCGAGGGCCAGATCGGCATGATCAGCGCCGCGACCCTGGTGAACCTCGTCCCGTACGACGTCTACGACGCCTGGGTGACGCTGCCCGAGGCCGAGGCGGGCGGTACGGGCGGTGCGATGAAGCCCGTGCCCGCGGCGGCCCCGCAGGGCAGCGGCCTCGATCTGAAGGCCTTCCAGAACCTGGGCTACACGGGCGAGTGGTTCGTCTTCGCCGGCTTCGTGCTCTTCATGTGGTTCCGGCTGGTGCGCCGTGAGGCCGAGGCCGTGCGCGACATCGCACTCGGCCTCGTCCCGGAGGAGCCCGCCACCGAGGAGACGGCGACCTCCTCGGCGGACGACGGCCGCGACGGGCCGTCCTCGCCGGACTACGACGTGGCGAGCACGCCCGTGCGGTAGATCGTGCCCGAGCAGGCGTTGGGGATCTTCGTCTCCGCGGTGGGCGCTCCCGTCTCCGGGGTGTGCGTCACCGCGACACTGCCCTCCGCCGTGCCCCCGCCGTCCTCCTGAAGCCGCTGCGCCTCGACGCCGGACTGTTCGCCGCTCTCGCCGACCGAACCTCCCGCGCCGTCCGCCGACGGGGTCGGCGTCGGTGAGGGGCCGGTGGTCGGGCAGGTGTCGGTCGGCACCCAGGCGAACTTGACCTCGTACGCCATGGCCGGCTTCAACGCCACCGTGCCCGGCTCCTGCGAGGGGTCGGGCAGACCGGGGGCCGCGTCGCCCGCGGCGTGCTGGACGACGCCGATCTTCAGCGGGTCGGCCGCGCCGAGGGCCGTGAAGCCCACCGTGCCGTTGCTGCTGACCGTGCACTCCTTGGCGGAGATGTTGGCGATCTTGAAGCTTCCGTAGACCGTGCCGTCGGCCCCCGGCGCGTCGGTGCCGGCGGAGGCGACGCCGAGCTGGCTCGGGTCGCAGACCGGCAGGGACGCGAAGTCCACGCGCGGGGAGTCGGGCTCCTCGCCCTTCTCCGCCCCCTCGGGGTCACCGCCCCGGCCTTCGGAGGGGCTGGGGTCCGGGTCGGCCTCGCCGACACCGCCCTCGCTCTCGCGCTCGGTGGGCCGCACGGTCTGCCGGCCGGGCTCCTCCGGGCCGCTCTCGTCCCCGTTGCCGCCCTGGGCCTGCTCGCCGTGTCCGGCGATGGCGGGGCTGGCGGTGGTCCGGCCGTCGGAGGTCGCGACGTGGACGAAGGCGGGGACGGCGGTGCCGATCAGCAGGGCCGCGGCGGCCGCCCCGACGACGGCCTGCCGCCGCCTGGCGCGGCGGGCGGGGACGGCCCGGTGGAGATGGTCCAGGGTCCCCTCGGAGGGGGTGATGTCGCGCACCGCGCCCTGCAGCAGGCGGCGCAGGGCCACCTCGTCCAGCTCGTCGGCCGTGGGCGCGGCCCGGTCGGCGGCGAAGAGGTCGGTCAGGGTGGCGAGGACATCGTCGTCGGGCGCCCCGGGGGCGTCGTCGGCGCCGAGCCCGGACTGCGCGGCCCTCCCCGCGGCGGCACCGGCCCCGGACCCGGACTCCGGGTCGGACTTCGGGTCGGACTTCGCGGCGGCGTCAGGGCCGGACCCGTGGTCCGCCCGTTCGGGCGGTGCCGGGTCCGGGGTCTCGTCCGGCTCGGGTCCCGCGCTCCCGGCGTGCGGGCGGTCCGGATCGGTGTGCGGAGTCTTCTCCGGCCCGTGGTTCACAATTCCGTTTCCCGTCGGGTCATTCTCGTGCCTGTGCTCGGGTCCCCGTTCGGGGCGCTGGTCGGGCCCGCTCATGCCTGGGCCTCCATCACGACGCGCAGGGCCGCGATGCCCCGGGAACCGTACGCCTTGACCGACCCCAGCGAGATACCCAGCGTCTCGGCGACCTGGGCCTCCGTCATATCCGCGAAGTAGCGCAGCACCAGCACCTCGCGCTGGCGTCGCTGGAGCCCCTTCATGGCCTTGATCAGCGCGTCCCGCTCCAGCTGGTCGTAGGCGCCCTCCTCCGCGCTCGCCATGTCCGGCATCGGCTTGGAGAGCAGCTTCAGCCCGAGGATGCGGCGCCGCAGCGCGGAGCGCGAGAGGTTGACGACGGTCTGGCGCAGATACGCGAGGGTCTTCTCCGGTTCACGGACCCGGTTGCGCGCGGAGTGCACGCGGATGAACGCCTCCTGCACCACGTCCTCGCAGGACGCCGTGTCGTCCAGCAGCAGAGCCGCGAGACCGAGCAGGGAGCGGTAGTGGGCGCGATAGGTCTCGGTGAGATGGTCGACCGTGGTTCCAGCTGCCACCGTCTCTTCAGCACCCCCGCGCTGCGAGGGCAACGAGGCCGGTCGCGCAGCGGGCATGGGCGCGATCACCGGCATGCCGCCGGGCGCGCGGGGCCGCCGGAGCGGACGCACCGAAGCGCCTCGCAACGGGCCCACCACTGTGATGTCGAGAACCTCTGCCACGCCTGTTGGACACGCTGCCCCCCGTCAGGGTTGTACGCGGACGGCGCCACGTTCGACGCTGTGCGACATGCCCTCATACGTACCTGCTCTTCCCCAAATGCCCCGTAATGGCGTCCAGCCACGCAGAAGTGACCGCATAGACGCCGCCCGGCCGCGGTGCGGTTGCAAAAAGGCCGGGAGATCATCGTCGGATACGACAACGCCCCAGCTCAAGAGGTTCAGACCAGCTAATTGCTCACAGGGCGTTCACAGATCCTACAAAAAAGATTCGATCATGCTCGGGGAAATTCGGCGGCGACCGATTCGGCGATCTGGGCCACGTTCAAAGCCGCACCTTTTCGGAGATTGTCACCGCAAAGGAACATTTCCAGGGCGCGCGGATCGTCCATCGACCGCCGGACGCGGCCCACCCAGGTCGGATCGGTGCCGACCACATCGGACGGGGTGGGGAAGTCTCCGGACGCCGGGCTGTCGAAGAGCACCACGCCCGGGGCGGTCGCCAGGATCTCGTGCGCCTTGTCGACGGCGACCTCGTTCTCGAAGCGGGCGTGGACGGACATCGAGTGCGTGGCGACGACGGGGACGTACACACAGGTCGCCGTGGTCCGCAGATCCGGCAGGCCGAGCACCTTGCGGCACTCCTCGCGGATGGCGATCTCCTCGGAGGACCAGCCGCCGCCGGCGTCCGTACCGGCCCAGGGCACGACGTTCAGGGCGATGGGTGCGGCGAAGGGGCTGTCCGCCGTGGACGCCTCGTCGCCGAGGGCCCGCCGTACGTCCCCGGGGTGGGTGCCGAGATCCGTACCGGCCACCAGGGCCAGCTGCTCGCGCAGGGCCGCGACCCCGTCCCGGCCCGCGCCGCTGACCGCCTGGTAGGAGGAGACGACCAGCTCGCGCAGCCCGAACTCGGCGTGCAGCGCGCCGACCGCGACGATCAGCGACAGCGTGGTGCAGTTCGGGGACGCGACGATGCCGCGCGGCCTCAGCCGCGCGGCATGGGGGTTGATCTCGGGGACGACGAGCGGCACGTCGTCGTCGAGCCGGAAGGCCGCCGAGTCGTCGATGACGACGACGCCCTTGGCGGCGGCGATCGGGGCCCAGTGGGCGGACACCTCGTCCGGCACCAGGAAGAGCGCCACATCGACGCCGTCGAACACGTCCTCGGTGAGTGCGAGGACCTCGCTCTCCTCACCGCGCACGACCAGCTTCCGGCCGGCCGAGCGCGGTGAGGCGACGAGTCTGACCTCGCCCCAGACATCCGCGTGCTGCGAGAGGATCCGGAGCATGACACCGCCGATCGCCCCGGTCGCGCCGACGACCGCGAGCGAAGGGCGGTGTCCGGTCATCGGCCGGTGCCTCCGTAGACGACGGCCTCGTCGGAGTCGCTGTCGAGACCGAAGGCGGTGTGCACGGCGCGCACGGCCTCGTTGACGTCGTCGGCACGGGTGACCACCGAGATACGGATCTCGGAGGTCGAGATCAGCTCGATGTTCACGCCCGCGTCGGACAGCGCCTCGAAGAATCCGGCCGTGACGCCCGGGTTGGTCTTCATACCGGCGCCGACCAGGGAGATCTTGGCGATCTGGTCGTCGTAACGGAGCGAGTCGAAGCCGATGGAGCCCTTGGTCCGCTCCAGGGCGTCGATGGCCTTGCGGCCCTCGGCCTTGGGCAGGGTGAAGGAGATGTCCGTCAGCCCGGTCGACGCGGCGGAGACGTTCTGCACCACCATGTCGATGTTGACCTCGGCGTCCGCGATGGCACGGAAGATCGCGGCCGCCTCGCCCGGCTTGTCCGGGACGCCGACGACGGTGACCTTGGCCTCCGAGACGTCATGGGCGACTCCGGAGATGATCGCGTGCTCCACCTGCTGGTCCCCTTGCGGCTCGTTGCTGACCCAGGTGCCGCGCAGTCCGGAGAAGGACGAGCGGACGTGGATCGGGATGTTGTAACGGCGTGCGTACTCGACGCAGCGGTGCAGCAGCACCTTGGAGCCGGACGCGGCCAGCTCCAGCATGTCCTCGAAGGAGATCCAGTCGATCTTCTTCGCCTTCTTCACGACCCGGGGGTCCGCGGTGAAGACGCCGTCGACGTCGGTGTAGATCTCACAGACCTCGGCGTCCAGCGCGGCGGCCAGCGCGACGGCGGTCGTGTCCGACCCGCCGCGGCCGAGGGTGGTGATGTTCTTGCCCTCCTGGCTCACGCCCTGGAACCCGGCGACGATGGCGATGTTGCCCTCGTCGATCGAGGTCCGGATGCGGCCCGGCGTGACGTCGATGATGCGCGCTTTGTTGTGGACCGAGTCGGTGATGACACCGGCCTGGCTGCCCGTGAACGACTGGGCCTCGTGGCCCAGGTTTTTGATCGCCATCGCCAGCAGGGCCATGGAGATCCGCTCACCGGCGGTCAGCAGCATGTCGAATTCACGGCCGGTAGGCATCGGAGACACCTGCTCGGCGAGGTCTATCAACTCGTCCGTCGTGTCGCCCATCGCGGACACCACGACAACCACCTGGTTGCCGTTCCTCTTGGCGTCGACGACTCGCTTGGCGACCCGCTTGATGCCCTCGGCATCGGCTACGGAGGAGCCTCCGTACTTCTGCACGACAAGGCCCACGTGCGCTCCTCGCTCAGTCATTACTGCGGTCGGCTCAGTTTAACGAGCAGCCCGGAATCGACCCGTCCATACCAGATGATGAGATGTCCCGCTCATCACCCGGTACGGCGTGTCGCTCCGAACTGCTCGTACGGGGCTGTTGCCCACCCAGCCCGCGAGCACTCCCGTTTGTGTCCCAGCCCACACGATCCGTACGGAAAGCGCGAGCCGGGACACCTCTCGTTACGGCAGCTGCCGGATCTCCGTCTCGGACAGCACACCCGCATAGGCGTACACGCTGTCCACGACGCCCTTCAGGTGCTCGCCCCAGCCCTCGGCGGTGCGGCCCCGGCCGAGCTGGAGCCCGCCGGTGCTCTTCCAGGCGGCGTCGAAGGTGGCGGTGCCGCCGTCGGACTCCTTCCACCCGTCGACGTAGAAGGACACCTGGTTCGCCGAGGCGTCGTACGTGACGGTGACCCGGTGGCCCACCCCGGAATCCCCGTCGGGCCACTCGATCCGGCGGAGCACGGTCTCCGGCGCACCCGGCTCGTCGGCGTGCGTCAGTACCAGGTCCCAGCTGGAGTTCTCCGGGTCGAAGCGCACCTTGAAGGCGTCGCCGTGCTCCCCGCCCTGGGAGATCGCCGTCATCAGCGTCGCCGGGGTGTCGTCGGTGAGCCGGACGCGGGCGCTGACGGTGAAGCTCCCCGAGGTGTCGACCACCGGGGCGTCCGTGGCGGCGTGGCCCGAGACCCCGTCGAGGCGCAGGTGTCCCTCGCCCTCCAGCGGCCAGTCCTGGACGCAGTCCGGGTCGAAGATGTCGCAGGGGTCGTCGTCGAGGCGGAAGACGGAGGCCCCCGCGCCCAGCTTCAGCGGCGCTCCCCCGGCCGACTCCGGCGCGAGGCCGTCCGGCGCGGTGTCCAGCGCCCAGTGGCCGGTCCGCTGCGCGGCCCGGGTGGCGAGGGCCGTCAGCTCGTCCGGCACGACGATCCGGTCGTACGCCCGTACGTCACCGATCTCGCCCTGCCAGCGGTCGCGGTAGCCCTGCGCTCCGCGCGCCCGGCCGATCTGGAAGGCGCCCTCGCCCGCCACGGGGGCGGCGGCCGTCTCCTCGCCGACGGCGCGGCCGTTGACGTACAGCCGGGCCGTACCGGTCTCCGCGTCGTACTGGCCGAGTACGTACGCCCAGTCGCCGGTCTCGGGCAGCCCGCCCGTGACCCGCGCCCCGCCGACGGCGAACGACCAGGCGGGTGCGGTGCCGGCCTGTGCCAGGCCGAGCGTGAAGGCGCGCCCGGTGCCCGCGTCCTGCGAGAGGACCGTACGGGTGCCGTCCACGCGCGCCGGCCGCACCCAGCCGCCGACGGCGAAGTCCTTCGCGGTGTCGGCGACGACCGGGGCGCCCGGGGTCAGGAAGCCGTGGCCCGTTCCGTCGAGCGAGGCGGTGGAGGTGAGCGGGGTGCCGGAGGGCGCGGGCGCGCCGAACGTGACCCCCGCACCGGCCCGGGCCGCGGTGCCGTTCTCGGCGGCGGCGGTACGGGATCCCGACGCGTCGGCGAGCGTCCACCGGGCCACCGGGGCGGGCCCCGCCCCGATCCGGAAGGTGTAGTCGGTGCGCGGGCCGCGGTTACCCGCCCGGTCCTGCGCCTGGACGGAGAGAGTCTGGACGCCGGACCCCTTCGGCACGAAGCTGATCTCGGCGGAACCGTCGGGCCGGACGTCGGCCATGCGCGGCGGCTCACCGATGAAGTTGTAGGCGAAGGCGACGACGTCCTCGGCCTGCGCGGTGAACCGGAACGTGCCCCGGACCCCGGCGCCGGGCGTCCACGTGTCGTCGTCCGGATAGTCGGAGGACGTGACGACCGGGGCGTCGGGCAGCGTGCGGTCGTACACGAACTCGCAGGGTGCGCCCGCCTCTTCGCTGCTCCAGGCGGAGGCCCCCGCGTCGTTGACCGCCCGCACCCGCCAGGACACGACGGTCTCGTCGGGGACGGTGCTCGGCAGCTGCCGGCTGAACGGAGCGGTGTCGCCCTTCATCCCGGTCGTCAGGGTCACGCGCTCCTCGGCGCCGCCCTCGCCCTGCCACCACGCCTCGAACTCGCCCCGGACCTGGCTCACTTCACCCGGCTGCCCGCCGCCGGGCCCGTACAGCCGCGCCGTCAGCTGCGGAACGGTCCGCACATAGGGCCGCTCGTCGCCTGCGACGCACGCCGCGCCGCCCGTCTCCAGATCGGCGATCCGCGGCTGCTTCGGCAGCCCGTCACCCGCCGCCGCCAGTACGGTGCCCGGCGTCGCCAGCACCGTCCCGGCGGCGATCACCGCCGCGACGGCAGCCCGTCTCGCCCGTCTCGCCCGTCTCTGTCCCGTACGTCCTGTCATGCGCGTTCCCCTCCCCTGTCCGGCCCTTGAAGATCGAAGATCAAGAGCTGAGGGAGACTAACAACCGCACGCGCCGGTCGCCCCCGGATATCCGCCCCGGCTTCCGCCCGCCGGGGCGACCGGACATCCAGGGCCGGGGCGGCCGGCTCAGCCCGCCGTCAATGTCTCCACGTCGAAGACCTGGGTGTTCTGCGCGGCCGCGATGCGCCAGACCCCGTCGTCCTTGGCGAGCACGTAGGTAGGCGTGCCCGGGACCGCCTCGGGGTGGGCGGCCATGAGCTCGGCGGGGTCCTCCTGGCCGTGGAAGATCTCGTCCAGGTACGCACCTCCGGCGCGGTCCGCCGGGCGCTGGCGGATCTTGACCGCGGCGATGTCGGGGCGGATGAAGAGGATCAGGTCGGCGGTGTACGTGGCGATCACCGGGGAATTCGCCTGCGGCGGCAGCACCTTGCGGGTGAAGGCACTGATCTCCGGCAGCCCGGTCAGCCGCTTGCCGTGGGCCGTGGTCCAGATGGCGTCCTCGCGGAAGCCGTCGAGGAAGGCATCGGGATCCGCGTTCAGCTGGGCCTCCTGCACACCGGCGACGAACGCGACGATGGCGTCGATGTCCTCCTGCGGGGCCGGGACGCCGATGACGGTGGGCACGGGGGCGGCGGGGGCGGCGGAGTTCGTGGCGCTCATGGGGAATCTCCCTGCGGAATGCGGCCGTTGGGTCGGCCGTTCACCCAGGAGCCTGATCCCTCGACCGCGGTTGAGGTCAAGGAGTCACCGACCTGGCGCTCAGGCCGCCCCGACCGTCCGGTCCCCCTACTCGATGGAGACCATCAGTCCGCGTACTCCTTGAGCCTATCGGTGTCGAGCGCGAAGCCGACCGGTTCGGGCAGCTCGACGACCGCGCCGAAGGGACGGGTGGTGGCGGAGCGGTAGGCGCCCTTCTCCGGCTCGGTGAAGACGGTGACCGAGCAGGCCTCGCGGTCCACGAGCAGGTAGACGGGAATGCCGGCGGCCGCGTAGCCGTCGGGCTTCTCGACGCGGTCGCGCCGGTTGGTGTCGGCGTCGTGGGAGGTGACTTCCACGGTCATCAGTACGCCGGTGGGGGCGGCCCACTCCCCCGCCCCGGCGAAGTGCTCGTCGGGCGCGAGAACGCCGTCCGGGCGGGCACGGCCCTTGCGGTAGGTCTCGATCGCGAGGCCCTGGTCGGGAAAGAGCGACAGTTCCGGGCGCCGCTGCATGCACTGCCTCAGCAGCCACATGACGATCGCCCCGTGGTTGCCGTCGGGCACGGGCTTGACCTGGACCTTTCCATGGATGAACTCCAGCCGCACCAGCTCGGGCGCTCGGCGGGCGAGTTCCTCGAACTCCTCGGTACTCATCTGGGGCTGGGCGGTGGTCCTGGGGGTCATGGCGTCGCCTCCTCGCCTCCATGGTGCACCGACCGGGATTTCCTGCACGCTCATCGGCGCGGCCTCGGGGCCGGAAGGACCGGGCGGGCCGTGGCCGAGCGGAGTTCGGCCATGCGGGCGGCGACGTCCACCTGGGCGCGCGGCCGGGCCAGGAAGGTGTCCGGCACGTCGCCGGTCAGGCCCGCCGCCTCGTCGCGGGCGATCGCCTCCTTGCAGTCGAGGCAGACGCCGTGGTCCAGCGTGGTCGTCGTCTCGTCCTCGTCGCAGAAGAGGCACATCATCACGACCCCCACGATCTGCTCGCGCGGGTGGTCCTTCTCCTGCTGGGGGGCGGGGCTCGGCGGCATCTTGGTCTCCAGTCGTTTACGGAGGAGGGGTCCGGCGGAGTGCACGGACTCCGGCAGGCCCGAGGTCAGGGCCTGGGTGATCTGTTCGCGGCCGGCGCCGCGCGCCAGCCACTCCCCGACCAGGTGTTCCAGCTGCACACAGTCGCCCTCGGAGAGCTGGAGCCGGGGCTCACGGCGGCCGAGCCCGGCGAGGACGTCGTACGCCTCCGAGCGCGGGGCGCGTACGCCGGGCTCGGGCCGTGGCTCCTCGGCCGCTTCCGTGGATGCGGATACGGCAGCGGGCGCGGGCGGCTGCCCCGGCGCGTCCAAGCCCCGGACGAACCGCACATGGGCGGCCCACCAGTCGGCGTCGCGGGCGGTGCGGGAGAAGTACGTACGCGTCACCCAGCGCATCTGGCCGTCGGCCACGGTGACATGGACCTTGATGCGGCGGAGGTGCCCGGCCCGGGTCAGCCGGTCGAGCGCGCTGCGGCACGCCTGCTGCCCGTAGTCCGGCAGCTCCTCGGCGAGCACCTTGTAGCCGATCGCCGCGCCTTCGGGGAGCCGGTCGATGTACGCGGCGATGGCCGCCTCACGCGGTTCCAGACCGGCGAAGTCGGCGGCGCGGGGCGGGGCCTGGTCGGGGGCGTCGCGCTTTCCGTACCCGACTTTCGCCATGGGGTGGGCGGGAGCGCGCAGGGCAGCACTAAGGTTGGCAGTAGCCATGGGGATCGGGCCTTTCGACAGCGACGATCTCTGACGGTCAGACCCCGGTCGGTGTTGTGAGCACCACCGGGGTTGTCCGTTTTACGGATTGTGGGTTGCTGTTCGTGAACCTAGAGCGTGCATACGCTCCGGCGCAACCTGGTCACCGAACGTCATTCCTGATCGAACTCGCGCAGCGTGCAGCGGAGTTCGGAACCTGACCGGGAAGGGTGGGTGGGCGGGTTGAACCCCACCACCCATTCCTACAGAAGAGAGCTCGGGGCCCGGGGCTCGCGACTCGGGGCTTGAGCCTCGGGCGGACCTGCGGAGTCGGCCCGTCTCCTCGATTTCCTCAAGCGGCTTGATCTCAAGGATGGTTGAGGTTCTAGCGTTCCCGATGTCGAACAGAGGGGCGTTGAGTGATGACGATGGTGGTGACCGGTGCGACCGGGAACATCGGCAGGGAGCTGCTGCGGCAGCTGTACGCGGACGGCCTCGGGTCCGGCGTCCGGGCGCTGACCCGCGACGCGGGACGGGCCGGGGCGGCGGTGCCCGACGGGGTGGCCGTGGTGGAAGGCGATCTCGGGCGGCCTGAGTCGCTGAAGTCCGCGCTGGCCGGGGCGCGTTCGCTGTTCCTGATCTCGGGGGTCGGCGACGACGCGGGAGTTCTGGACGCCGCCCGGGACGCGGGGGTGGAGCACATCGTGCTGGTCTCCTCCATCACCGTCGAGACCCATCCGCACCTCGGCCCGGCGCAGGCGAATCTCGCGGTCGAGCGCCGGCTGCGGGAGAGCGGGATGGAGTGGACCGTGCTGCGGCCGACGCAGTTCGCCTCCAACACCCTCTGGTGGGCGGATTCCGTGCGCGACGCGTCCGTGGTGCGTGTGCCGTACGCGGACATCGGGCTGCCCGCCGTCCACCCCGCCGACATCGCCTCGGTGGCCCGGGCCGCACTGACCGGGCCGGGTCACCGGGGACGGACGTACCCGCTCACCGGGCCGGAGCGGATCACCCCGCGCCAGCAGGCCGGTGAGCTGGGGCGGGTGCTGGGCCGGGAGGTGGCCTGCGTCGGGATCGGGCGGGAAGCGACGTACGGGCCGATGGCCGCGACGATGGGCGCCGAGGTCGCCAACAGCGTCCTCGACCTGATGGGCGGCGACGTCAACGACGCGCTGCTGACCGTGCACGACACCGTGGCCCGGGTCACCGGCTCGCCCGCCCGGCCCTACCGCCGCTGGGCCGAGGAGAACGCCGACGCGTTCCGGTGAGGTCGGGCGTGGACACCGACGCGTACCGGTGAGCCGGGCGGAGGCGCCGGCCCGGCCGCTTCACCGGGCGTGGACGCCCGCTACTTCACCGGGCGCAGGCCCAGCGGTCCCGCGATCTCCTGGAGCATCACGCGGCCCGCCTCCTCGGCGAGGTCGTCCTCGCCCGGGTCCTGGTCGGTGTCCAGGCCGTCCAGCTCCTCCAGGGGCTGGCCGAGGCGGATGTGGGCGACCAGCGACTGGAGGGCACGGAGGGTGGCGGAGGCGGTGGAGCCCCAGTTGGAGAAGTACGAGAACTGCCACCACCACAACGCCTCGGCGGTGCGCTCGGCGTCGTAGTGCGCGAGGCCGTGGCCGAGGTCGGTGACCAGGTCGGCCAGGTCGTCGGAGATCCGGTGCGGGACCGGGGCCTTGCGGGGCTCGTACGGGTCGAAGACCTCGGAGTAGACGTCGATCGGCTCCAGCAGCGCCGCGAACCGCTCGCGCAGGCCGTCCGCGTCCGGCTCCGCGCCGAGGTCCGGTTCGTACCGCTCGTCGGGCAGGACGTCCTCGTACGCGCCGAGACGGCCGCCCGCGAGCAGCAGCTGCGAGACCTGGAGGAGCAGGACCGGAACGGCCTCTTCCGGCTCGTCGACCTTGGACACCTCGGTGACCGCGACGATGAACGTCTTGATCTGGTCCGCGATCTGGACGGCGAAGTCGCCCGGGTCCTGCGTGACGGAGTTCAGCGTGGCGTCAGACATCGAGGGGACCTCCCGTGGGCGCGGTCACAGACGGTGAAGCGAAGGGCGGTACGTGCGAGGGCCGGGGGCGCACGGCGGTGGCGTCAGACATCCAGCAGCCGCCTCCCCTCGAAGGCGCGGCCCAGGGTGACCTCGTCGGCGTACTCCAGGTCGCCGCCGACCGGCAGGCCGCTGGCCAGCCGGGTCACCTTGAGGCCCATGGGCTTGACCATCCGCGCCAGGTACGTGGCGGTGGCCTCGCCCTCCAGATTGGGGTCGGTCGCGAGGATCAGCTCCGTGATGGAGCCGTCCGCGAGCCGCGCCAGCAGCTCGCGGATGCGCAGGTCGTCCGGGCCGACGCCCTCGATGGGGCTGATCGCCCCGCCCAGGACGTGGTAGCGGCCCCGGAACTCACGCGTCCGCTCGATCGCGACGACGTCCTTGGGCTCCTCGACCACACAGATGACGCTCAGGTCGCGGCGCGTGTCCCGGCAGATCCCGCACTGCTCCTGCTGCGCGACATTGCCGCACACGGCGCAGAACCGGACCTTGTCCTTGACCTCCAGGAGGGCGTGCGCGAGCCGGCGTACGTCCGTGGGCTCGGCCTGCAGGATGTGGAAGGCGATCCGCTGCGCGCTCTTGGGACCGACGCCGGGCAGCCTGCCCAGTTCGTCGATGAGGTCCTGAACAACGCCTTCGTACAACGGAACGCCTCTCTCTGCTTCCTGCTCCGTACCGTAGTGGGTACGGGTCGGTACCTGTAGGCCCCGTGGGGCACCCGTAGGCCGCGTGGGGCCCGGCTCACTCCGGTCCGGCTCTGTCCTCCGGTCCGGTCAGAACGGCAGGCCGGGGATGCCGCCACCGCCGCCCAGGCCCTGCGCCAGCGGGCCGAGCTTCTCCTGCTGGAGCGCCTGCGCGTTCTCGTTGGCCGCCTGGACGGCCGCGACGACGAGATCGGCGAGCGTCTCGGTGTCCTCCGGGTCCACCGCCTTCGGGTCGATCACCAGGGCGCGGAGCTCGCCGGAACCGGTCACGGTGGCCTTCACGAGACCGCCACCCGCCTGTCCGTCGACCTCGGTCCTGGCCAGTTCCTCCTGGGCCGCGGCGAGGTCCTGCTGCATCTTCTGGGCCTGCTGGAGCAACTGCTGCATATTGGGCTGGCCACCACCGGGAATCACGGTCACTCCTGGCAATTCGACGACGAATGTTTCGGTAAGCCGAGCCTACGTGCTCCCCGGTCACCGCGCTCCACCCGCCGGGGACCAACTCTTTCGGGTGAGATTCCGGATCCGGCGTGCATGCTCCTATACCTGACCAGCGGCCGTGTGCAGGCGGGAATCCCGCGATTTCGACCCCACGGCCCACCATTCGGCGGTAGGAAGGGCATGCACATCGGCACACGAGCGCGCATGTGCGGTGACGCAGAGTTACCCCTTACGCGTACGTTCCCGTCCGCCCCCGTCCGTCAGAGTGCAGAGGAGTGCCCCGGTGAGCCAGCCGGAGATGCAGCCCGAGGGGCCGCCCCGCAAGGAGTCCGATGCGGGATCCGGTGAGAACGGAGCTGAGCATTCCGCTACGGGAGTCCCGGCCGGCGGCCGCGCCCGAGGGCGCGATCTGACCGGGCGCCCGTTTCCGCTCGGCGACTGGGGCGAACCGGCCGAGCGACTCGACGAGCTCTACCGCTGGGTCGAGACCGGCGCCCTGGACACCGCCGACTGGTATCTGAACGACCGGATCTGGAAGCGGCGGGCCGCCAGGGCCCTGCGGATGGGCACCGCCGCCGGGGTGGTCGCCGGGGCCGCGCTGCCGCTGCTCGACGTGACCGGCACGCTGAGCGGTTCGGCGGGCTGGGGCTATCTGTCGCTGCTGCTGGGGGCCGCCTGCATGGGCTGCGACCGGTATTTCGGCCTCACCTCCGGGTGGATAAGGAATCTCGCCACGGCCCAGGCCGTGCAGCGGCGGCTCCAGGTGCTGCAGTTCGACTGGGCCTCGGAGTGCGTACGGGAGATGCTCGGGCCGACCGAGGGCACGGCCAGCGAGGCGGCCGAGCGGTGCCTGGGGGTGCTGCGGAGGTTCTCGGAGGACATCACCGAGCTGGTGCGGTCGGAGACGGCGGACTGGATGGTGGAGTTCCGGGCCGGGCCCGCGCCGATGGGCATGCAGGCCCTGGCGACGGGGAGCGCGGGCGGTCGGGGGGAGCCGGGGGCTCTGCCGGGGCGGTTCTCCATGCCGTCGGTGGCGGCGCGGCCGAACATGCCGCGGCAGCGACCGCCGGAGTCGCCGCCGCGGTGAGCTGTTTCGGGGGCTCCGCCCCCGGACCCCCGGTCCTCAATCGCCGGACGGGCTGGATTTCGGCACCCCGGTCCGTGAGGGGTCGAGAGGGCTAGCTGAAGATGATCATTGAGCCCTGGGCCAGGCTGCGGGTCGCTGCCGCGTGGAGGCCCAGCCAGACGTGGCGTTCCCGGGCGAACGGGCTGTCGTCGTAGGGGACCGGATCCGCCGGCTGTTCCAGGGTGGTGGGGCCGGCGGGCGGTTGCGGGGCGGCCGGCGGGTTGGCCGGGTCGATGCCGATGGACGGGGCCACGAACTCCAGCTCCCGCAGCAGCCCGTGCGCGGAGCCGAGCGGACCGCCGCCCGCCAGGAGCGCGTCGTCGGAGAGCGGGGCCGGGAAGTCCACCGGGACGTACGCCCCGGCGTGGTCGTAGTGCCAGACCAGGTGCGACTGCTGCGCGCCCTGCTCGAACATCTCCAGGAGCTGCTCGTAGTCGCCGTCGAGACCGGCGACGGGGGTGACCGCGAGGCCGCTCAGCTGGAGCAGGTAGGCGCGGCGCAGGAAGTGCAGCGCGTCGTAGTCGAAGCCGGCCACGGGGGCGACGTCCCCGGTGAGGCCCGGCATGTACGCGTAGACGGGGACGGGCGGCAGCCCGGCGTCGTTCAACGCCTTGTCGTAGACGGCGATCTCTTCGGCGAACGGATTGTCGGCGCTGTGGCACAGCACATCGACGAGGGGGACCAGCCACAGGTCACAGGCCACGAAGTCTCGCTCTCGGAAGGGTTCGGGCGATCGTCGGGACAGCGTAATGCGGGGCGAACCTCACGCACAGTGCCCCGGCGACTCCGGCGCATCGGGGGCGTTCCTCCCGGCCTCCCCCGCCTCCAGCCGGTCCGCCCAGGCGAGCGCGTGCGCGTAGTAGGAGTGCATGGCGGCGTGGACCTGTCCGTGGTCGCCCCGGGCGATGGCCTCGACCAGCTCCTCGTGGCCGAACCACAGCACGTCCTCGTCCATGCCGTCGCGGCGCAGCCGGTGCACGGCGAACACCCAGGCCTGGACGCGGAGCTTGGTGAGGAAGTCGGCGATGTAGGGGTTGAGGACGAACTGCCCCAGCTCCCGCCAGAACCGCAGGTCGTAGCCGATCAGTACGTCGAGGTCGCCGCCCTTGGCCGCGCGGACCGCCTCCGCGGCCCGTCGGCGGATCGAGGCGATGGCCTCGGGCCGGACGGCGACCCGCTCGGCGGGGTTGCGGAAGAGGCCCTCGACGACGAGGGCGCGGGCCTCGGCCATCGCCCGGTAGTCGGCGACGGTGAACTCGCGTACCTGGAAGCCGCGGTGCTGGTCGGAGGCGAGGAGACCCTGTGCGGAGAGGTCGAAGAGCGCCTCGCGGACGGGCGTCGCGGAGACCCCGTACTGCTCGGCGATCTGCTTGACGGTGAACTCCCGGCCGGGCGGAAGACGCCCCGCGAGCACCTCGTCCCGCAGCGCGTCGGCGATCTGCTGGCGCAGGGTGTTGCGCGTCACACCTCCGCTCGTACTCATGCCGGCCCCCATCCGTCCGTCCCGTCCGCCCCCGCTCGCCGGCCGTTTCCGGTGGGGGTCACTCTGGCTCGGGTCACCTTAAGCCAGCGCCGCCGCCGTGCCCGATTCCGGGCACGGCGGGGAGGCGTACGGGGTCGATCGCGTACGGAATCGGGTGATCCGGTTACCCGGTGTGTGGGCCCGCCCCCTGTCAGCCCTGTCCGCCCTGCACCGTGTACGTGTCGGCGACCGAGAGCGCGACGTCCAGGGCCGCGAGCCCTTCCTTGGCCTCGGCCTCGGAGACGTTGCAGGCGGGGACGGCGTGGGTCCGGTTCATGTTGATGAACGGCCACAGTCCCTGCTTCTTCGCCGCCGCGCCGAAGGCGGCCATCGGGGCGGCGGCCTCGCCGGAGGCGTTGTACGGCACCAGCGGCTCGCGGGTCTCCCGGTCGCGGACCAGCTCCAGCGCCCAGAACGCGCCGAGGCCGCGGACCTCGCCGACCGAGGGGTGGCGTTCGGCGAGGTCGCGCAGGCCGGGGCCGAGGACGGTCTCGCCGATCCGGGCCGCGTGCTCGACGACCTTCTCGTCCTCCATCACACCGATGGTGG
This sequence comes from Streptomyces sp. DSM 106670, assembly GCF_055792845.1. Taxonomy (NCBI): domain Bacteria; kingdom Bacillati; phylum Actinomycetota; class Actinomycetes; order Kitasatosporales; family Streptomycetaceae; genus Streptomyces; species Streptomyces sp. DSM 106670. Next base: position 4,554,158 of record NZ_CM147704.1, on the reverse strand, counting down.
CGACGGCGGCGGCGCAGGCCAGCGGGTGCCCGGAGTAGGTGAGGCCGCCGGGGTAGGGGCGGGTCTCGAAGGTGGCGGCGATCTCGGCGCTGATGGCGACGCCGCCGAGCGGTACGTAACCGGAGTTGACGCCCTTGGCGAAGGTCAGCAGGTCCGGCACGACGTCGAAGTGGTCGGCGGCGAACCAGGCGCCGGTGCGGCCGAATCCGGCCATCACCTCGTCGAGCACGAAGACGATCCCGTACCGGTCGCAGATCTCGCGCACACCGGCGAGGTAGCCCGGCGGCGGCGTCATGATGCCGGCCGTGCCCGGGATCGTCTCCAGGATGATCGCGGCGATGGTGGCCGGCCCCTCGAAGGCGAGGGTGTCCTCCAGGTGCTGGAGGGCGCGGGCGCACTCCTCGGCCTCGGTCTGCGCGTGGAACGGCGAGCGGTAGAGGAACGGCGCCCAGAAGCGGACGACGCCCGCCGAGCCGTTGTCGGAGGGCCAGCGGCGCGGGTCGCCGGTGAGATTGATCGCGGTGGAGGTGGCGCCGTGGTACGAGCGGTAGGCGGAGAGCACCTTCGTACGGCCGGTGTGCAGCCGGGCCATGCGGACGGCGTTCTCGACGGCCTCGGCCCCGCCGTTGGTGAAGAAGATCTTGTCCAGGTCGCCGGGGGTGCGCTCGGCGATGAGGCGTGCGGCCTCGGAGCGCGCCTCGATCGCGAACGCGGGCGCGAAGGTGGCGAGTTTGCCCGCCTGCTCCTGGATCGCGGCGATCACGGTGGGGTGCTGGTAGCCGATGTTGGTGTAGACGAGTCCGCTGGTGAAGTCGAGGTAGCGGTTGCCGTCGTAGTCCCAGAAGTAGGACCCCTCGGCGCCGGCGACGGCGAGCGGGTCGATGAGGCCCTGGGCGGACCAGGAGTGGAACACGTGCGCGCGGTCCGCGGCCTTCACGGCCGCACCGGCCGCGGGGTCGGCGTACGGGGCATGAGGGGCATGAGGGGTCATGCGGCGAGCGTAGGCCCTGGTGGGGCCCGCCTCCATGGCCACCTTGTACGGCCTGGGGCGGATGGATCGGCAAGGTGTCGGGCCCGGGCCCGTTGTTCATCGCCCACCCCCGCATCGATTGACAGCATGCTGTCGACATGACAGCCTTCTGTCATCGAGCCGAGGAGGTCATCATGACCAGCAGCAGCGACCGGACCGTGCATCTCGCCGTCTACGACACCTTCGCCGACTGGGAGACCGGGCACACCACCGCGCATCTCACGCAGAACGGCTACACCGTGCGGACCGTGGGCCTCTCCCGGGAGCCGGTGACGACCATGGGCGGCCTGCGCGTCCATCCCGATCTGTCCTTGGACGAACTGCGGGCGCGGGACAGCGCGTTGCTCATCCTGACCGGGGCGGCGGAGTGGGACACGGGCGACGCGCTCGCCCCGTTCGCGCGGGCGGCCCGGGACTTCCTGGACGCGGGGGTGCCGGTCGCGGCGATCTGCGGGGCGACGGCCGGGCTCGCCCGGGAGGGGCTGCTGGACGGCCGGGCGCACACGAGCGCGGTCTCCTTCTACCTCGCGGCGACGGGGTACGCGGGCGGCGCGCGGTACGTGGACGCGGACGCGGTCACGGACGGCGGGCTGATCACGGCCGGGCCGACGGAGCCGGTGGCGTTCGCGCGGGAGGTCTTCGCGCTGCTCGGGGTGTACGACGCGAAGAAGCTGGACGCCTGGTACCGGCTGTTCCATGACTCGGACGCGAGCGCGTACGAGGTGTTGCAGGGTGCGTGACGGTGACGGTGGCGGTGGCGGTACGGAGGTGGGTGCGGGCTCGGGGTCGGGCTCGGGCCCGGAGGACGTCCGGGTTCAGCAGGATCTGCTGAGCCGGGCGGCGTTGACGGTGTTCCGGCTGAACGGGCAGTTCCTGTCGGTGGCCGACGAGTTGGCGCGGCCGGGCGGTCTGACGGCGGCGTGGTGGCAGGTGCTGGGGGCGGTGCTGCCGGAGCCGTTGCCGGTGGCGGGGATCGCCCGGGCGATGGGGATCACCCGGCAGAGCGTGCAGCGGATCGCGGACCTGCTGGTCGAGCGGGGGCTCGCGGAGTACGCGGAGAACCCGGCCCACCGGCGCGCGAAGCTGTTGCGGGTGACGGGGGCGGGGCGGGAGGCGGTGTCCCGGATCGGCCCGTCCCACGCGGAGTTCGCTGCGCGGCTGGTGGGGGAGTTGGGGGTGGAGGGGGTGGTGGAGGCGGTGCGAGTGCTGGAACGCCTGTCGCAAACCTTGGACACCCTCCCGGTCCCGGCCGCCCCCGCCCCGGGCCGGGCCAACCCCAGCCCGTCGAGCGCCCACCCCAGCCCGTCCGGCGCCAACCCCAGCCCGTCCGGCGTTTGAGGACGGAAGCCTGCTGGTGTCGGGCTCGGGCTGAACGTCTTGGCTCCTCCGGGGCGCCGCCCCTGGTGTGCGCACCGCTCCGTCCGATCAACGGTTCTCCGTCCGATCAACGGTTCCGTCCTCAAACGCCGGACGGGCTGGGAGTGCCGGGCGGGCCGAGAAGTCCACGCCGCCCCGTCCGGTCAAGGGTTCCGCCCTCAAACGCCGGGCGGGCTAGGGGGTGCCGGGTGGGCTGCGAGGGGTGTGGGGGAACCGTTGGGTGGGGTTGGGGTGTCCTAGGTGAGGGGACGGGCGGGGGCGTTCGTGGGGGCGGCGTTATTCTCGTGCGGGCCGTACGGGGAGGAAGCGCACCATGGACAAGCTCGGGTCCGACGACCCGCACCGCATCGGTGCGTACCGTCTCCTCGGCCGCCTGGGCGAAGGCGGCATGGGCCAGGTCTTCCTCGCCCGCTCCGACCGCGGCCGCACCGTCGCCCTCAAGCTCGTCCGCCGCGAGCTCGCCGAGCAGCCCGAGTTCCGCGCCCGCTTCCGCCAGGAGGTCCGTGCCGCGCACCGGGTCGGCGGCGCCTGGACCGCACCGGTGCTGGACTCCGACACCGAGGCCCCCGTCCCCTGGGTCGCCACCGGTTACGTCGCCGGGCCCTCGCTCCAGCGCATCGTCTCAGGCCGCCCCGGAGCCCCGGTCACGGCCTCGGGGGCGTACGGGCCGCTGCCGCCCCGCTCCGTACGGTTCCTCGGGGCCGGGCTCGCCCACGCCCTCCGGCACATCCACGGGGCCGGGCTCATCCACCGGGACCTGAAGCCCTCCAATGTGCTGATGACCATCGACGGGCCCCGGGTCATCGACTTCGGTATCGCCCGCGCCCTGGAGTCCGTGCCCGACGGCGATCTGACCCGCACCGGGGCCCTGGTCGGCTCGCCCGGTTTCATGGCTCCGGAGCAGGTGCGCGGCGAGCGCGTGACCACCGCGTGCGATGTGTTCTGCCTCGGGGCCGTCCTCGCGTACGCCGCGTCGGGGCGGCTGCCGTTCGGTACGGCGGAGAGCGGCGGGGTCCATGCCCTGATGTTCCGGATCGCCCAGGAGGACCCGGACCTGACCGGCGTACCGGAGGAGCTGGCCGGCCTCGTCCGGGACTGCCTGGCGAAGGACCCGGCGGCCCGCCCCGGCACCGACGAGATCCTGGCCCGCCTGGGCGAGACGGACGCGGACGAACCCTGGCTGCCCGCCACCCTCATCGCCCAACTCGGCCGCCAGGCAGTGGGGTTGCTCGACGCGGAAGACCCTGAGTACCCGGCGGACCCGGCGGATCCGGAGGGCCCGCACGGTACGCAGGCCTCACCGCCCCCGCAGGCCCCCCGGAGCGGCCAGAACTCCCCCGCCCGGACCGGCCCGATACCGCCGGCCCCCGCGCCCACGCCGATACCACCGACGGGCCCCGCCGCCCCGGCCGCCCGGACGGAAGCCGCCCCGCCGTACCACCCGTACGCACAGCCCCGCCCGTACGCACCGCATCACCCGCCCTACGGCCCCACCGCCGAACAGCCCCTCCCCCCGGCCTACTTCGCGCCCACGCCGCCCCCGCCCGTCCGGGAGCGCCGCTCCGTCGGGGCCACCGTCGCGCTCATCGCGGTCGCCGTGATCGTGGCGATAGGGGCGGGCGGATCGGTGTACGCGTTCATGAACGGCGACGGGCCGGGAAAGACCGCCTCGCCCGGCCCGTCGGGCTCCGCCGACACCGGCGGGCAGCAGGGCGGCGAGGGCGCCGTACCGCAGGGCCTCCTCGGAACCTGGACGGGCTCCATACCCGGCGAACAGGGCCCGTCCACCCGTACGTTGACCATCCGCCAGGGCGACGTGGGCGACCAGGTCCTCGCCCTCACCGCCGAGGGGCCCCTCGCCTCCGGTTCCACGTACCACTGCGAGTTCACCGCGCCGCTCGCCGACCGCCCGTCCGACGACGGCCCGGTCCGCATCGGCCCCTCCACGGTGTCCTCCGGCCGCCCGGCCTCCTCCTGCTCGCCCGGAAAGCCCACCGAGCTGACCCTGCTCCCGGACGGCAGCCTGCGCCGCACCACGACCGGCACGGGCGAGAGTCTGATCTACACCAAGTCCGGCTGAGCGGACCGCACTTCTCACTGGATCCGGCCACGCGGCGACGACGTAAGGCGGCGGTCCACAGATGCGGACCGCCGCCTTGAAGAAGTGCTATAGAAATTCGCCGAAGCGCTTGGCGTCAGAAGGCCCAGCCGGAGCACTTGTCGTCATTGTCTTTGATCCACTCGCACGTACGGATCTTGAAGACGACACTTCCCGTCCCACTCGTGGCCGTGGTGTTGATTCCACTCTTGTTCCACAGATGCCGCTGCGTAGTATTACTGGCCTTCCGGTAGTAATCAGCGTGCGCATACTGATTGGTGTACAGCTTCAGCGAAATCGCCTTGTCGCTGACGACCGTCCAAGACTTCGCTTTACCGTTGGGCGACATCTTGGAAAGCGCCTGAGCAGATGCAGGCGCCGCAGCGGCAAGCGCCAGAACGACGGTCAGCGTTGCGGCAATTCTCTTGATCCTAGGCAAAACATCCCCTCCCATAAGGCGATTACTCTCTCGTTCGAGTAATCACTCAGTCCCCCGATGGACGCCACCGGGAAGATTCACGAATGGCCGAATACGCGCCACACCACCAGATGATGACGGCAAGGGCCGACAGGCTTCCGGCCGTGCCCACGAGCAGCGACGAGGAAAGTTCGATCCCTTGCGCGGCGTCTTCCTGCGGAGTCGCTAGCCAGACGGCCGCCAGGCAGCCCGTCACCACGGAAGCCAGCAGAGGAGCGAGAAGCCCCCAGGCCGCGCTGAACCAGAACACCCTTCGGCGACCGGTGAGCACGCTGATCGGCGCTACCGACCGGCTGAACCTGATGAACTCCGCGAGGTTGGCCAACGCCGCGGCGATAGCGAGCAGCAACACACCCGGTGTCCCCAGGAACACCACCCAACGTCCGTGGGCCGAGGCGAGGTTGGCCCCGAGAAGCCACGTCTCCCCGAATGTGCCCACGGATGCCTCGCCGACCGGCAGTCCCGTGCGCACCGTCTGTTTGATCTCCACCGCGGGCAGCGGAGATCCGTCGCGGGACACCAGGAGCAAGGCAGCCGGCCGGTTCTCCGCCGTCGGCTTCCCCGGCAGCGGACGGCTCTGCCTCACCTCGAACTGCTCCAGGACCGGCCCACTGCCGATCCACTGCAGCACGGTCCGTGTCCGGGCGTTCGCCTCCGAGACCGGGACCGACCGGAGACCCGGCGAACATGCGAGGCCGAGGGCCTTGAGGTCACCGCACGGCGCCTGAAGCCGTGTTCCGGGAGGTTCGCTCTCGTCTGCGCCCTGGACTTCATAGGTGGCTACTACCGCGATGTCCGAAGGCAGCCGGCGCAAGGTGGCGTCGAGCTTCCCGCCGTCGAGTGCGCCGTCGCCGATCTCCATCAACAGGACACTCTCGCGCAGGACCTGCTGTGTAGCTGCCGCCGCTTGGGCCGCGGACCCGTACTGGACGTTCTTCAGCTGCAACTGGGTCACCAGGACCATCGCGATGGTGATGCCCGCCACCAGCCTTGCCGTCACACCCGGATGAGCCGCGGCGTGCCTGCCGGCCACCAGTGCACCGGCATCGCCCGTCCGCCGAGCTGACCGCGCGAGTCGTGCTCCTGCTCCTCCTGCCAGAACCGCCACGGCACAGGGCAGAGTCACCATGACCAGAGCGACGCCGGTGTTGTAGAGCGTCGCACGCAGCTGGGAGTGCTCGGCTACATCCAGCATCCCGGGAATCCACACGGTGGCCAGCAGGAGCAGCGGGCAGGCCATAGCCGCCCACCGGATCATGTCACTGCCCCGTGCAGTGAGCCTCGTGGAACGCGACGTGGAACGCTTGGCCGTCCTGTGGAGAAGACACACCAGCATCAGGACGACAGCAGCCGCGGAAAACCCTCCCAGACCGAGAAGCCACCAAAAGCGCCTCATATCGGCTGCCGAAAGGACGTAGTCGATCCACGGTATGCGGAGATCGCCCAGCATGGTCACGACCGTCGGCACCAGACCGGCGAAGGCTCCCCCCATCACAGGCAGTGCGGACTCACCCATGTTCAGCCAGAAGCGGTGTCGCGCACTGCCTCCGAGAGCGCTTATCAATGCTGTACGACGGTCACGCCCCGCCGACCCCATACGGGCGGCGACGAAGGCCAGGATCAGAGCCGGCACGAGGATGAGATACATCCCCGTCTGCAGCCGTTCGCGCGGGGCGACGAAGATCCAGTCGCCGGAAGGACCCGGGCTCGCAGCGCCGAATCCCACAACCTCGATGGCCTTGCTCGTCCCCCATTGAGCATCGGTCGGATTGACATAGCCGTAGTTCTCACCGGGACTGGCGAGTCCTTCGTCGTCGATCTCGCCGACGATCCGTCCGTACCGGTCCGGTTCACCCTGCCGGATCAGAGCCGCTTTCAGGCCGGGAGACACCACGGCCTCGCCCGGTTCGGGCCATGCCCGCAGTCCGGGCGGAAGCGGTGTGCTCGGCGATGTCGCCCTGACGTAGACGACGCTGAACTGAAGTCCGTCGATCTCGTCGAAACCGTCCACGGCATGTGCGATGGGACGCCGGTCGGGGAACTCCTCCTGATACTGGAGGGTCCGTTCCGCCGAACGGTCTCTCATTCCCTCGTACGCACCGTAGACAGCCGCTTGTGCGGTGAGTCCGACGCTCAGGGACAGGGTCGCCAGGAACAGAGCGACGGCCCGGATGCGACCGCCTGCGGTGCCCCTGCCCGCTCGGCCCATCCGGAGCAGCTGACCTCGCAAGGAACCGTTCACTGCCCGACCACCGGATCGCATGCCACGAGGCTCCCGTCCAGCAACTGCAGGCACCGGTCGGCGCGTGCGGCGACCGTCAGATCGTGGGTGACGACCACCAATGCGCAGTTCCATCGTGCAGGCAGCTCGTACAGCAGGTCGGCCACGCCGTCCCGGGTCCGGACGTCAAGCGCTCCGGTCGGCTCATCGGCGAGGAGCAGAGCAGGTCTGTTGATCAGAGCGCGGGCCACCGCCGTGCGCTGCCGCTCTCCGCCCGAGAGCCTGTCCGTGGGAGTTTCCGCCAAGGGGACGCCGAGTTCGGCGAGAAGCTCGGTCGCTCTGCGATAGGACTCAGCGGCGGGAACTCCGGCCAGCAACGCCCCGAGTGCGACGTTCTCCACAGGCGTCAGCTCCGGGAGCAGCTCACCGAACTGGAACACCACCCCCATCGCGCTGCCGCGAAGCCGTTCAACGGTCCTGGTGCGACTCGAGACCAGGTCGGTGCCGCACACAGCCACTACGCCGGAGTCCGGGCGTATGAGGCCGAGGACGCATCCCAGGAGGGTGCTCTTCCCGCTGCCGCTGGGCCCGACCACGGAGACGGATTCACCGCGGTCCACCCGCAGATCCAGACCGTCCAGCAAAGTACGCCCGGCGATTCCGTAGCTCAGCCCGTGGATATCAAGGGCCGGAAATTCAGACGGGGAGTCCATTCAATTTTCCTGTCTTCACCGCGTTCATCACAGGCCGACCAGGCCCCGACGAACGACATCCCCCATGCCCTTGGATCCGCCCAAGGGCCGTGCAGCGGACGGGTCGTAGGCCGTCCACTGCACGTCAAACCCGTATGCTCAGCTGGTCCAGCCGGAGCACTTGTCGTCGTTGTCCTTGACCCATTCACAAACGCGCAGCTTGAAAATCGCGCTGCCGCCACCGCTGGCCACCATCGTGTTGACACCACTCTTGTTCCACAGGTGGCGCTGAGTGGAAGAACTGGCCTTCCGGTAGTAGTCCGCGTGCGAGTAGCCCGACCTCAGCTGGTGAACCTTCACCACGGTGTTCGAGCTGTAGGTCGACGCAATCGCCTTGCCGTTGGGAGAGGTTCGGCTCAGCTGGGCGACTGCCGGAGAAGCCATACCTACAGAAACAGCCGCAACGAGCGCAGCGGACAGGAAAGGCAACTTACGCATGAAAACCCCCGAAAGACACGAACAAAGAATGAAGATCTCTTGAACAGAAGTGACCATACAGTGAAGACCGCCCGTCCAGTCAAGCGACCCATGCCCTCTGAGCTGGGATGATGCGGAGAAGGGCCTCCAATCAACGCCTTTGCGGCTTTCGGCCCTGGGCCTGGACCGACCTCAAGCCATCACCCGCTCCGGCACAGGAGACCGCAGCGCCCGGGTGATCAGCGCCGCGCCGCCCAGCAGTACGAGCACCACCACCATCGCGTTGCGCAGCCCCACATGGTCGGCCAGGAAGCCCAGCGAGGGCGGACCGACCAGGAACGCCGCGTAGCCCGCCGTCGAGACCGCCGCGACCCTCGCCGAGGCGTCCCGGACGCCTTCCCCCGCCGCCGAGATCGTCACCGGGAAGCCCAGGGAGGCCCCGAGCCCCCACAGCACGACCGCGGCACCGGCGAGCAGCGCGCTGGAGGAGAAGATCACCAGGGCCACACCGGCCGCCGCCACCAGCGCGCTGGCCCGGACCACGGCCGCAGGACCGTAACGCACCAGGAGCGGTCCGCCCGCGAACCGGCCCGTCGTCATCGCGACGGCGAACAGCATGAACGTCAGGGAGCCGGCCGTCGCGCTCGTCCCGTGGCCGTCCACCATCAGCAGCGGCAGCCAGTCGTTGGCGGAGCCCTCCGCGAAGGCCATCGCCAGCACGATCAGGCCGATCAGCACCAGCCGCCGGTCCCGCCAGACCGCCAACTGCCCGCGCACGCCCCCCGTACGCTCCCCGCCCGTGCCCTGCCCGTCGCCGGTCTCCGAGCCGGAGCCGGGGTCGGAGCCGGGGTCCTGCGCGTCCGCGTCCGCCTCCGCGCGCCCCGTACCCGCCGGAACCGCCCGTACGGTCCACACCCCGGCCGCCGTCACGGCGACCGCGACCGCCGCCAGGTGCCAGCCGACCGGGAACCGCACCGCCGTCAGACCCATCCCGGCCAGCGCGCCGACCACGGTGCCCAGGCTGAAGCAGCCGTGCAGCACCGGCAGGACCGGGCGGCCCAGGGTCCGTTCGACGGCCGCGCCCTCGATGTTGAACGCCACCTCCGCCAGGCCCATCCCCGCCCCGAACAGGGCCAGTCCGCCGAACACCCCGGCCGACACCTCCAGTGCCGCGCCCCCGGCGATCACCGCAAGACCGGCCACCAGCAGCCCCGCCCCGAGGGCGATCACCGACCGGCCGCCGTGTCTGCGCACGAGACCGCCCGAGACCAGTACGCCCGCCATCGAGCCGATCGAGAGCCCGAACAGCACCAGGCCCATCGACCCCGTGGACACCTCCAGGGCGTCCCGTACGGCGGGGGTCCTGGCCACCCAGGACGCCATGCTCACCCCGGTGGCGAGCATGAAAAGGAAGAGCGCGGCGCGCCAGCGGCGGGTCACGGCGTCCATGACCGGCGGGTTCTTCATCGGAGCAGTGCCTCGGCAGACGGGTGAAGGGGCGGAAAGCGCAGGAGGTCACCGTTCCCGGCCTGCGGGTGTACGAGCGTACGCCTGAAGCGTACGTTCGTACACTCCCCCGAGCCCTATGCTGCGAGGAGGCCGAGCCGGCCGGCCGAGGAGACCGAGAGAGGAGCGCCGCGTGGCGACAGGGCGCACCGACCCCGAGCGGCGGGACCGCATCATCGACGCGACGCTGGATCTCATCGTCGACGAGGGCGTCGCGGGCGTCTCGCACCGCAAGGTCGCCGCCCGAGCGGGCGTGCCGCTCGGCTCGATGACGTACCACTTCTCCGGCATGGACGAGCTGCTGCACGAGGCGTTCACCCGGTTCTCCGGCACGATCGTCGCCGTCTTCGAGGAGCGCCTGGGCGCGGCGACCACCCGGGACGAGGCGCGCGAGGCCGTCGCCGATCTCGTCCACCACCTCTCCGGCGGCAACCAGCGCGAGCTGATCCTCACCCACGAGCTCTACACCCTCGCCGCCCGCCGGCCCGCCTACCGCGAGCTGACCCGCACCTGGATGGGCCGCAGCCGCCGCGCCCTGGAATGGCACTTCGACCCGGCCACCGCCCGCCAGCTCGACGCGCTCATCGAGGGTCTGTCCATCCATCGCGCCCTGGAGACCGAGCCGCACGACCGCGCCCTGACGGTCGAGGCGATCGCCCGGATCACCGCATCCCGTTCCGCCTGAACTTCCCGAAGTCGTCAGAGGTCGGCAAGTAGTAACGGGATCCTGGGCTTCGAGAACGCCTGCTGGTGCCATGGAGTGGTCGCTTTCCTCTGTGGAGAAGGGAGTTATCGCGGGATGCGGACCACAACACTGGGCAGGGACGGGCCGGTCGTCGGCCGGCTGGGGCTGGGGGCGATGGGCCTCTCGTACCGGTACGCCCCGGGCCTGCGGGACCGGAGCAAGGCCGTATCGCTGGTGCGGGAGGCCGTGGACCTCGGGGTCAACCTGGTCGAGACGGCCGGCGCCTACGCGGCCGGGGACAACGAGCGGCTGATCGGCGAGGCCATCCGCGGCCGCCGCGACGAGGTGGTGCTGTGCACCGGCGGCGGGCTGCTCGGCGACGCCGACGGTGTGCTGCGGCCCGCGGGCGGTCCGCAGGCGCTGCGGGACGCGGTCGACGAGAGCCTGCGCCGGCTGCACGTGGACTACATCGACCTCTATCTGCTGCGGCGCGTCGACCCCGGCGTACCGCTGGAGGAGAGCTGGGGTGCGCTGGCCGAGCAGGTCTGGGCGGGCAAGATCCGCATGCTGGGGCTGCCCGTCGTCACCGTGCAGGAGGCGCGCGACGCCGAGGCCGTGCACGAGGCGGCGGCGATGGCCGCCGAGGTGTCGCTGTTCACGCGCTGCGGTCTCGACGACGTCGTGCCGTACGCCGTGGAGCGCCGGATCGCGCTGCTGGCCGGCGCCCCGCTCGGCCGCGGTCTGCTGGCCGGTGCGCTGTCCACGTGCGACGACCTGGCCCCGAACGACTGGCGGCGCACCCAGCCCCGGTTCGCCCCGCGCGCCATCCGCCACAACTTCGCCCTCACGCAGGCCGTCGCGCAGGTGGCCGCCCGGCACGAGGCCACCCCTGCGCAGGTCGCCCTGGCCTGGCTGCTCCGGCTCGGCGATCACGTGGTGCCGCTGCCCGGCACGCGAACGTCGTACCACCTCGCGGAGAACCTCGGCGGCGACCGGGTCCGGCTGACCCAACAGGACCTGACCGACCTGGAGTTCCTCCCCTACCCGGCGGGCGCGCCCGAGGCGTGAGGGCCTCCACGTCTCCGCCGCACACTCCGCACCGCTGCCCGACTCCCCTGGCTCTCCACCTCTTTGGAGTTCTTGACATGACGACCTCTCTGGTACGGCAGGTCCTCCCGCGGCCCCGGCCGCGGGCGGCGACGGACGACGTCCACGGAACCACCGCGCCCGGGTTCGCCTCCGTGCGCCATTCCTTCGAACGGGCCTGCAGAGAAGCGGGGCCGCCCGGTTCCCAGGGGGCCGCGCTGGCGGTCGTACGGGACGGCGAACTGGTCGTCGACCTGTGGCACGGCACCGCCGACCCGGTCACCGGCACACCGTGGACCGGCGACACCCTGGAGCCGCTGCTGACGGGCTCGCACGGAATCCTGGCCACGGCGGTCCTGCTGCTCGCCGACATGGGCGCGCTCGAACTGGACGCGCCCGTCGCCGACCACTGGCCGGAGTTTGCGGTGCGCGGCAAAGCCGCGGTGACGCTGCGGGACGTGCTGACGTTCACGGCCCGCCTCCCGGGCATGGCGGCCGGCCTCGACCAGCGGGACGTCGAGAACCCGCGCATGATGGCCGCGCTGCTCGAACTGCACAGCCTGGAGGAGGATCCGCGGGCCGGCGGTGTGCTGCACGGGCCGTGGACCGCCGGGTGGATCGTCGCCGAGATGGTCCGCCGGGTCGACGGCCGCGATCTCGATCTGTTCTTCCTGGAGGAGATCGCGGGCCCGCTGGGTCTCGACATCCACTTCGGCCTCGTACCCGACCAACTGCCGCAGGCCGCCCGGATCTCGTACGACGAGGCCTTCCGCGCCCGCTACCGGGCGCTGGACGGCGGGGCGGGCGACGGAGAGGCGGAGCTCTTCCAGCGGGTGTGGAACAACCCGTCCCCGTTCCCCGCGGACGCCGGGGTGTGGAGCGAGAGCCGGCGGCGCTACGCGATGGTCCCCTCGCTGGGGGCGTACGCGTCGGCCCGCGGTCTCGCCCGGCTCCAGGGCGTCCTGGCCGCGGACGCCGTACGGGCCCCGGGCGAGGAGCCGTCGCTGTTGTCGCGCCGCACGCTCGACCAGGCGCGGAGCTTCTGGGCCGAGGGCCTGGATCCGCTGCTCGGCGGGGTCAGCGCGTACGGCGAGGGCGGCCTCCAGCTCCTCGACGAGGGCCTCCACCCGGCCGTCCGCTCCGGCGCCTTCGGCCACCAGGGGCCCGGCGGAGTCGCCTACCAGGCCTGGCCGCGGGCCGGGACCGGGGCCGCCCTGGTCCGCAGCCGGCTGACGGCGGGGCCCGGCGCGCGGGTCCTGGACGAGGTGGCGGGCGCGGTGGAACGGGCGCTGCGGACCGGATGAACCCGCGGCGGGCACGGGCACGGGCGCTGTGGCCGGCACGGGTGCTGCGCACCGGCTGAACCCGCCGCCGGCGCGGGCGCTGCGGACCGGCTGAACCTGCGGCGGGCGCGAGCGCTGCTGACCGGCTGAACCACGGCAACGGGAAGGGCCGGAACCCGCCTCCAGCAGGTTCCGGCCCGCGCCCCTCCTCGCCGTCAGGTCCGCCCCGCCCGCCGTCCCGCCGGGTCCGCGGCGAGGCCGTGGAGGACCACGTCCCAGACCGAGTCCCACACCGAGTCCCAGGCCGGGTCCCGGGTCGCGTCGTGCGCGGCCATCGCGCCCTCCGCCAGATGCGCCAGCAGCGCCACCGCGTCCTCGGGCGACACACCCGGACGGAGCCGGTCCGCGCCGTGGGCCCGGTCGAGCAGACCGCGGAGCACCGGCAGCCAGACCTCGGCCAACGGCGGTACGCCCACGGGGCGGTCGGCCTCCAGGCGGCGCGCGGCGCGGACGAAGCGGTCCTGGTGCGCCAGCCGGGCCATCGCACCGATCAGCGTGCGCAGTTCCCGCAACGGGTCGGCGGCGGCCGCGAGTTCTTCCATACGGTGCGCGAAGCGGGCCCGCCCGACCCCGCGCACCTCCTCGGCCAGCGCGGTCTTGGTCCGGAAGTGGAAGGTCAGCGCGCCCATCGAGGTCGCCGCCCGCCAGACCACCCGCTGCAGCGAAGCACCCTCGTAGCCTCTCTCGGCGATCTCGTCGGCGGCCGCCTCCAACACGGCCTGGCGCGTCCTGGCCGCCCGTTCCTGCATGCGCCTTCTCCTTGGACCTCGGCAAGTAGTCGTGCCCTGCGAAAGAAATATAACGAACATTCTCTATGTTTGTTAGTCTGCTCAGCGACGCTCACCTGGGAGGGACCTGCAGTGACGACGACGTACGAGACGCCCGACATGGCGACGGACCGACCGCCGGGCGACCTGTCCCGGCTGCTCTTCGGCCACTTGCACCGCTCCGACCAGCAGCGTTGGGGGCATGTGTATCTCCAGGGGCTGCTGCGGACGCACGGGAAGAAGACCGTGCGCCGGATGGCGGCCGTCGTGACCGGCTCGGAGGCGGCGTCGGCGTCGCTGCACCAGTTCGTCAATGCCAGCCCGTGGGAATGGGCCCCGGCGCGCGGCGAGTTGGCCCGCTGGGCCGCCCGCTCGCTGCCGGTGCGGGCCTGGACGCTGGCGCCCGCGGTCCTGCCCAAGCGCGGCACCTGCTCGGCCGGAGTGCACCAGCGCTTCCTGCCGGAGGCCGGACGCACCGTCAACTGCCAACTGGGGATCGGCCTGTTCCTGGACGCCGGACGGGCGCACGTACCGGTCGACTGGCGACTCTTCCTGCCTCCCCGGTTCACCCGCGACGAGGCGGTGCGCGACCGGGCGAAGATCCCCGCGACGACGCGGGCCCAGCCACTGTGGGCCCACGCCCTGCACCTGGTCCAGGAGATGACGTCCTGGTCGAACGGGCGGAGCGCGCCGGTGGTGGCCGACCTGACCTCCCTGTGCGACGTCACGCCACTGGCGCAGCGGCTGCACGGCGGCGGGCACGCCTTCGTCCTCGCCGTCCCGGGTCAGACCGCGGTCGGCGGGCCCGAACTCACGCCCGGCGAGCGGGAGTCGGCGCGCGGTCTGCTGCTGCGCCGGGGCATACGGCACCCGGCGGGGGCGGGCCGGCAGGTCGTCTCGTGCGACGCGCCGGTGCACGGAGTGCGCCCGGACGGCGAGCGCATCGGCGGGGCGGGCCGGCTGCTGGCCGAGTGGGACACGGCCGCCGGGCGTCCGGGCCGGATCTGGCTGACGAACATCACCGACCGCCATCCGGCCGAACTGCTGGAGCTGGCCCGGTCACCCGACGGAGCGCGGGAGGCGACCCGGCGCATGGGCGAGGACTTCGGCCTCCTCGACTTCGAGGGCCGCTCCTTCCCCGGCTGGCACCGGCACATGACCCTCGTCTCGGCCGCCTACGCCTGCAGCACCCTGGAGGGCATGGGCCGCTGACACCACCGCCACCCACCACCCCTTCGACATTGCTTGCGTATACATATATATAGCGGCCGGGGCCTTACCGGCAGGCACCGGCACTCCCCAGATGATTGCATGGGCATGTATCTTGTTGTCCATCGCAGTCGAGAAGGGGAGCCGTCCATGACGATCCAGCAGCAGCCACGCGCCGCCTCCGACCAGACCATGTGGGAGGCCGTTCTCGGCCTGCACGCCTTCGTGGAGCGCCAGCTCGCGCACGCCCTGCAGCGCCGTTACGGCGTCGGCCTCTCCGAGTACCGCGCCCTGGAGGCCCTCACCCAGGCCGAGAAGGGCGAAAGCCGCATGCAGGAGCTCGCGGACCACATCGGCCTGGGCCAGAGCTCGGTGACCCGGCTGGTCGGACGCCTGGAAAGCGCCGGCTACGCCTACAAGGACAACTGCGCCGACGACAAGCGCGGCGTCTTCGCCGTCATCACCGAAGAAGGCCGCAAGCGCTACCAGGACGCCCGTGCCACCTACGCCGACGTGCTCAGCTCGGCCCTCAACACGGCGAGCGCCGACGACCAGCTCGCCCGGGCGGTGCAGGCGCTGCGCAGCGCCGCCTGACACGATCACGGCAGACGGCGGGAGGCGTCCGGGGTAACCCGGCCTCCCGCCGTTTTTTGCATGTTCGGGCCTGCTCTCGACCCAGGAGGCCGTGACCTGGATCACTCCCGACTCCGATTTATATGCTTGACCATGCAAATAATACCCCGTAGGTTCTCTCTCGTAGCCAAGACAGCCCATCCACCGAGGGGGGACCGTTGCCTTCGCCTCGCCTGTTGCAGGCATTCAGCAGACATGTGCAGGAACAGCCCGACAGCACCGCGCTCGTCCACGCCGGACACCAGGTCACCTACGCGGACCTGGAGCGGCTGACCCGCCGCGCCACCGCGGACCTCGACGGCGCCGGGTTCGGATCCGTCCGCGCCCTGTGCGTCCCGGCCCACAAGTCGCCGGAGACCATCGCGCTGCTGCTGGCGGCCTGGCGTCAGGGGATCGACACCCTGGTCCCGTCGCCCGCCCTGGGCGCCGCCGCCCTGTCCACGCTCATCGCCCAGGCCCACGGCCCGCTCTCGGCCACCGCGGTCCCCGGCGGCGGTGTGACCCTCTCGCGGGAGGAGGCCGACCCCGCACTGGCGGACGGCTTCGGCGTCCCCGACCCCGCGGAGTCGCTGCTGACCCTCACCACCTCCGGGTCCACCGGCGTACCCAAGCTCGTCCCGGTCCGTACCGAGGCCTTCGACCGCTTCGCCGACTGGGCCACCACCGCGTTCGGCATCGACGGCGGCACCGCCGCGCTGAGCTTCTCGCCGCTCAACTTCGACCTGGCGCTCCTCGACGTCTGGACCGTGCTGGAGGCCGGCGGAACGGTCGTCCTGGCCGACGCCGGGGCCAGCGGCGACGCCGGCTATCTGCGCGACCTCGCCCAGCGCAACGAGGTGACCCTGGTCCAGGGCGTGCCCCTGCTGCACCGGCTCCTCGCCGCCGACGGCGCCCGCTATCCGGCGGTCCGTACGGTCGTGTTCACCGGGGAGGCCGTCTCCGAACAGGGGCTGCGGGACACGTTCGCCGCCTGCCCGGCCGCCCGGTTCCACAACGTCTTCGGCTGCACGGAGACCAACGACAGCTTCATCCACGACATCGACCCGGACGCGTACACGCACCCGCTGCCCATCGGCGTCCCGATCGACGGCACCGACGCCGTGCTGCTGATCGAGGGGCCCGGCGGCACCGAGGTCCTGCGCGGTCCCGGCACCGGCGAACTGCTGGTGCACACCCCCTTCCAGACCTGCGGCTATCTGGAACAGGCCCGCAACGCCCACGCGTTCATGCCGGACCCGCGCGGCGGCGGCGCCATGTTCTACCGCACCGGCGACCTCGTCCACCGTGACGCCGACGGCCGCCACTTCCTCCAGGGACGTACCGACTTCCAGGTCAAGGTGCGCGGCGTGCGCACCAACACCCTGGAGGTCGAGACCGTCCTCGGCGCCCATCCGGACGTCGTCGAGGCGGCCGTCGTCGCCCTGCCCTGCCCCGAGGCCGGCACCCGGCTGCACGCCGAAGTGGTGCGCCGGGACGGCACCTCCCTCAGCACCTTGGGCCTGCGGGCGTACGCGGCGAAGCATCTGCCGCGGCACGCCGTGCCCAGCTCGGTCGGGCTCGCCCGCACTCCGCTGCCGAAGACCCCGACCGGCAAACCGGACCGTAATTCGATCAAGAACACCCAACTGAACGGAGCCTCTTGATGAGCACCGCGAGCACCACGAGCACCACGGCCGACACCGCCACCACGGGCACCGGTGGCGACGACCCGATCCGCGACTACATCGTCCAGGAGTTCCTGGGCGGCGAGGACGCCGCAGACCTG
Source organism: Streptomyces sp. DSM 106670 (assembly GCF_055792845.1). Classification (NCBI taxonomy): domain Bacteria; kingdom Bacillati; phylum Actinomycetota; class Actinomycetes; order Kitasatosporales; family Streptomycetaceae; genus Streptomyces; species Streptomyces sp. DSM 106670. Next base: position 4,536,791 of record NZ_CM147704.1, on the reverse strand, counting down.
ACCGACGACTTCGACCTCATCGAGAGCACCGTCGTCAACAGCCTCGGCCTGGTCCGCCTCATCTCCTGGATATCCGAGACGTACGGCATCCCCGTCGACGACATCCCGCTGGAGCCGGCCGCCTACCGCACCCTCGCGGACATCCGCGACTTCGTCGGCAAGGCCGCTCCCGCCTCCGTCTGACCGACCGGTCTCCCACCGGCCCCTCCGAGCGCACCAGCACCGGCGCCGGCACCAGCACCAGCACCAGCACCACCCGTCCAGAACTCAGCGATGACAGATGACAGATGACAGGAGTACTCCCATGATCGTCCGTTCTCTCTCCGACGTCCCCGCGGTCGAGTGGGGCAGCGGCACCAGCCACCGTCTGCTCACCGAGGCCGACGGGATGGGCTTCACCGTCTGCGAGACGCTGGTCCGCCAGGGCACCTCCAGCGCGCTGCAGTACCTCGGCCACCTGGAGGCCTGCTACTGCATAGGCGGATCGGGCGAGGTCGTCACCACGGACGGCGCCCACCACAAGATCACGACCGGGACCATCTACGCCCTGGACAAGAACGACGCCCACCACCTGATCGCCTCCGACGACGAGGACCTCCTCCTGGTCTCCGTGTTCAGCCCGGCGCTGCGGGGCGACGAGAAGCACGCGCTCTCCGAGGACGGCTTCTCCCGCTACTGACCCGCACGGCCGGGTGCGGGGCCGCGACGGCGCGGCCCCGCACCCGGCGCCCGCCTCCCGTGCCCCGTGCCCAGTGCCCAGCGAAAGGCAAGGCAGAACACCCATGGCAGCAGAGAACGCCACCGACACCTACGGCGTCACCGCGCCCTACGGCGACGAGCTCAACGACGACGTCGCCCGCTGGGACCGCGCCGCCGAGTTCCCGCACGAGAAGTGGAAGCCGCTCCAGCGGTCCGGGCTCTTCACCCTCCCCTTCGCGCCGGAGTACGGCGGCGCCGGCCGTACGCTCACCGAGACCATGGCGGCGCTGGAGGGCCTCGGCCACACCAGCCGGGACGCCGGCCTGAACTTCTCGGCGTCCACGCAGATCGTCAGCGTCGGCATCCCGCTGCAGGCGTTCGGCTCGGAGGAGCTGCGCGGCCGCCATCTGCCGCGGGTCACCTCCGGCGAGGCCATCACCGCGCACGCGATCACCGAGCCGAGCCACGGCTCGGACGTGATGAACATCCGGACCACCGCCGTCCGCGAGGGCGACGCGTACGTGCTCAACGGCGGCAAGATGTTCATCACCAACGCCCCGGTCGCCGACCTCTTCCTGCTGTACGTCCGCACCGGCAAGCCGGGCGCCTTCGGGCTGAGCACCTTCCTCGCCGAGCGCTCCACTCCGGGCCTGAGGATCGGCCGGCCGCTGGAGACGATGGGGCTGCGCACCTCCCCGATCAGCGAGGTCACGCTGGAGGACGTACGGCTGCCCGTCGGCAACCGGCTGGGCAGCGAGGGCGCCGGCTTCCTGATCATGGATTACGTGATGAAGCGGGAGGTCCTCTTCTCCTTCGCCGTCAACCTCGGCGAGATGACCCACCGTCTGAAGCGGGTCGTCGAACACGCCACCACCCGGCAGCAGTTCGGCAGCGCCATCGGCAAGAACCAGGCGGTCGCCCACAAGATCACGGACATGAGGATCGCCGTGGAGACGGCCCGCAAGTGGCTGTACGACACCGGCCACAAGGTCGAGCAGGGCAAGGACGCGTCGCTGGACGTGGCCGCCACCAAGATCGTGGTCAGCGAGGCCAACCAGCTCACCGCCCGGCACGCCGTCCAGATCTTCGGCGCCCGCGGCTATCTGACCGACACGGGCATCGAGCGCGAGCTGCGCAACGCCACCTCCGGCTCCATCTACTCCGGCACCAACGAAATCCAGCGCAACTGCATCGCCGCCCTGATGGGCCTGTGACGAGAGGCATCCGCATGACCGACACCCTGGCCCCCACCACGTCCGCGCGGCCGACCACCGAGGACCGCGCCGCGTCCGGGCCGCCGACCGCCGAGGACCGCGCCCGCCTCACGGCGGCCACCGACTTCCTGGACCACGAGCACGAGCGCGTCAGGGCCTTCGTCGACAAGGCCCTGAGCGGGATCGACCGCGACGCCGCCGACCCGGTCGAGCTCGCCGTCGCCCTCTACTACGCGGTGCGCGACGGCATCCACTACGAGGTCTACGGCGCCGACCTCTCGCCGCAGGGCCTGAAGGCGTCCGCCGTCATCAGCGGCGGCAAGGGCTTCTGCCTGCACAAGTCCGTGCTGTACGCCGCCTGCTGCCGCGCCGTCGGCATCCCCGCCCGGCTGCACTACAGCGACGTCCGCAACCACCTCGCCTCCGACCGGCTGCGCTCCTACATCGGCGGCGACGTCTTCTTCCACGGCCTGGCCACCGTGTATCTGGAGGGCCGCTGGGTGCAGGTGACCCCGGTCTTCAACAAGCTGCTGTGCCGGCTGTACGGCATGACCCCGCTGGAGTTCGACGGCCGCTCCGACAGCCTCTACCACCCGTTCGACGCGCAGGGCCGGCAGAGCATGGAATTCCTCACCGACCACGGTGACTTCGACGACGTCCCGTACGCGTTCGTGATGGAGAACATGCGCCGCAAGCATCCGAAGTTCCTGGACGAGGACGGCACCGGCACCGTCGGCGGCGGCTCGCTCGCCGACGAAGCGGCCTGATCCGCGCCGCCGTATCCGTACAGCCGTATCCGTAACGCCGTATCCGTAACGCCGTATCCGTAACGCCGTATCCGTAACGCCGTATCCGTAACGCCGTATCCGTAACGCCGCAGCAGATCCACCGCAGACAAGGAGAAGCACCCCATGACGCAGTTCCAGGCCCGTGAGGACGGCTGGGCCGTGGCCGCCCGTGTCGGTGTCGTCGTTCCGCACGCGGACGTCGGGCCCGAGTCCGAGCTCCAGGCGATGGCGCCGCGCGATGTGTACATCCACGGTTCACGCGTCCACTTCGGGGCGATGCGTCCCGGCGGGGAGATGGACCCCAAGATCCCGCACGACCCGGTGCGCGCCTTCATCGACCCGCCGTTCATCGACGACGCCGTCGAGCTGCTCGCGGCCGCCCCGCTCGACTCCATCGCCCTGGGGTTCACCAGCTCGGCCTACGTCCTGGGCGCCGACGGCGAGCAGAAGCTGTTCGAGCGGCTCGCCGACCGGACCCGCGGTATCCCGCTCACCGGCACCACCCACGCCGCCGCGGCGGGTTTCGCCGCCCTGGGCGCCGAGCGGATCGCGCTCGTCAACCCGCCGTGGTTCGACGACGAGTTGTCGGCGCTGGGCGCCTCGTACTTCGGCGAGCGCGGCTTCGACGTCGTCCACCACGCGCCCTGCGGCCTGCCCAGCAACCAGAAGCTGATCACGCCGGAGGCGCTCGTGCAGTGGATCGAGTCCACCGTCGCCCCGCGGCGGCCGCAGGCGGTGCTGGTCGCCGGCAACGGCATCCGCGCCGTGGGGACCATCGCGGGCCTGGAGGAGCGGCTCGGGTTTCCCGTACTCACCGCGAACCAGGTGCTGTTCTGGCACGCGCTGCACCTCGCCGGCGGGACCGGGGCGGCCGCGCGGATCAGCGAGTACGGAGCCCTGTTCGGCGTCCGCCCGGAGGGCGTGGGTGCGGCCCGATGAGCATGCTGCCCGCGTACGGCTACCAGGCCGCCGTGCAGGAGACCTGCGACACCCCGGAGTACCACCTGCCGCTGGTGTGCTGGCACGACGACGGGACCGGTGTGCGCGGCCTGGTGCTGTACCGCGGCGGGCTGCGCCCGGCGGAGCAGGTACCGGGGTTCCGGCGCTATCTCGCCTCCGAGGACCTGGAGCAGCACGCCATGACCGGCCCGTGGCCGCTGCTCGCGGCAACCGCCTGATCCGACCCGTGGCGGGGACCGGCCGGGTCCCCGCCGCATCAGGAGCCGTATCGACATGACACACGACCTCACATGGTCCGACGCGCCTCCGGGCGAGGTCCTCGATCCGGTCGGCATCTGGATCGTCCGGGCTCCGGCCGGGCAGCGCCTCGCGGCCGACGGGGCCCCGCCCGACTGGCTCGACGAGAAGGAGCGGAGCCGGCTGGCCGGGATACCGCAGCCGGCCGGCCGGGAGGCCTACGCCTTCGCCCACTGGGCGCTGCGGAGCGTCCTCGGGTCCTCGCTCGGCTGCTCGCCCGGGAGCGTGGGCTTTCTGCGGCAGCCGTGTCCCGGCTGCGGCGGGGCGCACGGAAGACCGGCGATCCGCGATCCGGACCCGGGCGACGAACCGCTGGAGTTCTCGATGTCGCACAGCGGGGACCACGTCGCCATCGCGGTCGCCGAGGCCACCATCGGCATCGACATCGAGTCCTGGCCGACCCCGGAGTCCGTCGCCGGCTATCTGCCGTTCCTCCACCCGAAGGAACAGAAGTGGCTGGAGGGCCGTCCGGACGACGAACTCGTCCGCGACTTCGCCCGTCTGTGGACCCGTAAGGAGGCCATGGCCAAGGCGACCGGGCAGGGCATGGCTGCCGTCATGAACCGGCTGGATCTCACCGGTCAGCCGCTCGGCTGGCGGGTGCGGCAGCTGCTCGCGCCCCCCGGGTACGAGGCCAGCTTCGCGGTCCCGGCCTCGGTGCACGTCGCGGTCACGGTGCACGAGGAGCTTCCGGAGCCGATGCCGGAGCCGGTGCGGGCCTGACGGCCGACGGCGGGCGGCCCGTACTCCTCCCGAGGGGTACGGGCCGCCCGCCGCTCCGGGTCCGGACGTTCCCCGGGGCCTGCCTAGACGGTCACCTCGGAGGTGAAGACCCGGACGCCGTGCTGCTCGACCGACACGTCCACGCGGCGCCGGCCCGTGCCGTCGGGGACCGGCTCACCGGCCACGACGACGGCCGGGGCGTCCAGCTCGACGTACCGGGCGAAGTGCGTCCTCATCCCGAAGACGGTCGAGGAGCCGCCGCCGACGGCGTGCGCCGCCTGCCGGGCGGCTTCGAGCAGGAGCATTCCGGGCGCGTGATCGACGGCGTGGTCGAACAGCACCGGGTGCGTGGGGTCCACCCGCAGCATCCACCGCCCGGGCCTGCCGCCCACCACCGGGGAGAGCACCACGTCGTGCGGGGACGCGCGGTCCACCCGGTGCGGATCCACGGGCGGACCGGCCGGCAGGCAGCTCGCGAGGGCGGCGTCGGCATCGGCGTAACTCCCGCGCAGCCGCCGGTACACGGCCGCGGGCTGGTTGTTGAACCGGGTGTGCGCGCTGCCCATCAGCCGCTCCCCCAGGTGGACGTCGATGTCCATCGTCATCCCGGCGAACCTGCTGCCGCGGCGGACCACGTCCGAGCAGGTCACCACCAGGCGTACCTCCTCGTCCACGGTGGTCACCAGCGAGGCCAGCGGGTCGACCGAGAAGCTGAAGTGCTCCCACGCCTGTTTGTACGCGCGCGGCACGTCGTGCACGGCGTGGGACAGCAGCGGCACCGTCTGGCGCACGCTCTCGGCGAGCAGCATCGGGTCGTACGCCCCCCGCGTCGGCCGGTAGAAGGCGTGCCCCCGGGGCCAGCGCCCCGTGAGCACATAGCGCCCGGGCGACTGCTCGGCCCACGCCGTGAGCAGGACTTCCTCACTCCGAAGCTTGTGCACCTGCCACTGGTGCACCTGCGACTGCTGGACCGGCGGGAATGCACGGCTCAGTACAGAAACAGACAACTTGGCCCCCCAAGATCGTTAGCTGTTGCGGGTGACTACGCAGCGATGTGTGCGGACGACTCCGTGTACCCGGCTCAAAAATAATGATCCTTCTGTTTTCTCGCGTCAAGGGGCTGTGGCGTCTTCCTTTGTTTGGCGGATGATTGACCTCCATACGCAACTCAACCACCACAAAATGGACTTGCCTCGGCCGCAGTCGACTCAGGTAACGTAAGGAGCATTCTTTTTGGAAGGTGAGAGATATGGCGCAACTGAAACAGGAGCGGGCGGAACAGACCCGCCGCGTACTCCTGCACGCGGCCGCGGAGGTCTTCGACGAGTTCGGCTACGCGGGGGCCAGCATCACCCGCATCCTGAAGCGCGCCGGCGTGACGGCGGGAGCGCTCTATTTCCACTTCGGCTCCAAGGAGGACCTGGCCAGGGCGGTGATGAACAGCCAGCCGGAGACCCTGGTCCCGCTGATCGCCGCCGGTGGTCTGCAGCGGCTCATCGACCTCACCCTCGTGTGGTCGTGGCAGCTCCAGCGTGACCCGCTGCTCCGGGCCGGCGTCCGGCTGACGAACGAACAGGCCGCCATGGGCGGCTCGTTGAACGCCGACCCGTACGACAACTTCCGCGGGATCATGACCGGCTGTCTGCACGAGGCACGGGAGGAGGGCGAGCTCCAGCCGGGCATCGATCCGGTCGTGGTCGCGGAGTTCGTGGTCGCCGCCTGTACCGGAATGCAGATGTACTCCAACGTCATCAGCGGCCGCAAGGACCTGCCCGAGCGCACCCAGCAGATGTGGAACCTGCTCCTCCCGGGCATCGCGGTCCCGTCCGTGATCATCCGCGCCGACGCGACCCCGGCCCGGGGCATCTCGCTGATGCCCGGCACACCGGAACGGACCGGAACACCGGAACGGGCCGACGCGCCCGCACCGGCCGAGGCTCCCGAACAGCCCGGTTGACCGGAACCGCCCGGATCACCCGAACCGGCCGGCTCCCCCTCGCCGGCCGGCTCGGCCCCGAACAGCCCGCCCTGACCGCACAGCTCGTACAGCACGCCCAGCCCGCCCCGACTGCCCTGCCCGCCCCGTCCGTTGTCGACGATTCCTACGGAGCCGCATGCTTTCCCTGCGCCTGGCCGCCCTGAACATCGACGGTGTCCTGCTCAACGACACCTTCAGTCCGGTCATCCACCACTTCATCGTCAGCAGAGGCGGTACGTACTCCGCCGAGCTGGAAAGATCCATATTCTCCCAGCCGCAGCACATCGCCGGCCGGCTGCTCTCGGCCGCCGTCGGCGGCGACATGACGGGCGAGGAAGCGCTCGCCGCCTACTTCGAGGACCGCGCCGCCCACCTCGACCGCCACCCGGTCACGGTCACGCCCGGCACCCGCGACCTGCTCCTGCGGCTGCGGGCCGCGGGCCTGCTCACCGTCTGCTACGGCGGCCTCGGCAAGGACCACTTCGACCGGCATCTGGGCCACTGCGCCGAGCTGTTCGACGGCCCCGGCTACGTCTGCACCAACGACGTCCGCCCCGGCGTCCGGGAGATCACCGAGGACGTGTTCGGGCTCCGCCCCGCCCAGGCCCTCTTCGTCGACGACGTCGCCCGGGTCGCCGACGCGGCCCGCGAGCTCGGCACCGCCTTCGTCGGCCGCCCCTCCGACTTCGTCCACAGCCACCAGCGCGCGCTCATGCGGGAGTCGGGCGTACGCCACCTGATCGGCGGCCTCGACGAACTCGACGACGATCTGGTGCGCCGGATCGACCGGGAGGCGGTCGCGGGGAGCCTGTGGAGCACCCCCCTGGCCACCGCCGGGCAGGGGACGTACGCGTGATGCCGGGCGGACCGCTGCTGCCCGGCAAGGTGGCGCTGATCACCGGCGCCTCCAGCGGGATCGGCGCGGCGGCGGCCCGGCACTTCGCCGACGAAGGAGCCGCCGTCGTGCTCGTGGCGCGCCGGGCCGGCCTGGTCGAGGAGGTCGCCGAGCGGATCAGGAAGGACGGCGGCCGGGCCGTGGCCGTACCGGGCGATGTCACCGTCCCGGCGGACATGGACCATGCGGTCGCCACGGCGGTCGACCGGTTCGGCAGGCTCGACTGCGCGTTCAACAACGCCGGTTACGCCAGCGCCGGAACGGTCCTGCACGAGCTGCCCGACGATGTCTTCGACCGCACCATGGACGTCAATCTGCGCGGTGTGTGGAACTGTCTGCGCGCCCAGATCCCCGCCATGCTGCCGGCCGGCGCCGGCTCGGTCGTCAACACCTCCAGCGTCGCGGGCGTCCGCGCGACCGCCGCTTCGGCGCCCTATGTGGCCGCCAAGCACGCGGTGATCGGACTGACCAGGGCGGCGGCCGCCGAGTACGGCGAGCACGGCATCCGCGTCAACGCCCTCGTGGTGGGCAGCACCGACACGGAGATGATGGACGGCGTCCTCGCGACCGGCCCCACCGTGCGCGCCGGCTTCGGCTCCAAGGCGATCCAGCAGCGCCTCGCCGATCCGACCGAGATCGCCCGCGCCGCGGCCTGGCTCTGCTCGGACGCCTCCTCGTTCACCACCGGATCCGCCCTCGCGGTGGACGGCGGACGCACCGCGAAGTGAGCGCCGGACCCACCGCACGCCCAACGCCCCAGGCGCCCGCTGCCCTTGACGGTGAGGGCAGGAGGCGCCTGGGGCGTGCTGCCGGCGAAACGCCGGACCAAAGCCGCGCCGGGTCAGACCCGGACCGCGCTCGGCTCGCCCGCGAGCTGCCCGGACTCCTGGGCCGGGGCGGCCGCCTCGGGCTTCGTACGGTCGGCGAGCTTGAGCCAGATGACCCCGACGATGATGACGGCCAGCCAGGCGCCCTTGGCCAGGGTGAGGGTCTCGTCGAAGAAGAGCGGGCCGAGAACCGCGGCGCCGACCGCGCCGATGCCCGCCCAGACGGCGTACCCGATGCTCACGTCGATCGTGCGGAGGGCGAGGCTCAGTGCGTAGAGGGTGAGCAGGAAGAACACCACGGCGACCAGGGACCAGGTCAGGACGGTGAAGCCTTCGCTGCCGCCGACGGCGAGCGCGTACCCGATCTCGAAGACTCCGGCGAGAAGGAGCGAGAGCCAGGCGTTGGTGGAGCTCTTGGCTGCGTTGGACATGGGAGGTGGGTCCTCTCTCAGGGGTGTCGTCAGGTGGTTACGGGGCCGGAGTGCGGCGGTGCGCCGCGTGCGGGGCCCGGGGGTCGCGCTCCGGGCTCAGGCGGAACCGCTCAGCTGCAGGCCGACGACACCGCCGATGACGAGGAGGATGCCGATCGCCTTGTTCACGTTCAGACGCTGGCCGAAGAACAGCGCGCCGAGGACGGTGATGCCGACACCGGCGACGGACGTCCACAGGGCGTAGCCGACGCCGACGTCGAAAGTCAGCAGCGCCTTGCTGAGGAAGAAGGTCGCGGCGGCGCCGCTGAGCAGCGTGATGGTCGTCCACTTGCGGTTCTTGAAGCCCTCGGCCTTTCCGGCGGCGATGGCGACCGTGATCTCGAAGGCGACGGCGATGGCGAGGTAGAGCCAGTGCATGGCGGGTCCTTCCGTGCGGTGGATGAGAGGGGGTGGGCGGGGTGAAGGGGCGGTACGGAACCGGAGCGCTAGCGCGCGGCGCGGCTCAGGGTGAGGAAGTCCTGGAACGGCTGCTCGGCTTCGGGGAGTTGGAGCGCGGTGACCTTGATGGGCCAGTCCGCCGGATCCTCGGCGAAGAGGGTGTACGTGCTCGTGTAGTCGAAGCCGTACCGGGCGGCGGTCCTGCGGTCGGCGGCGTGCACGATGTGGCCGATGCCGGCGTACCGCGCCGCCAGATAGCAGAGGGCGCAGGGTTCACCGGAGGCGATCAGGGTGGCTCCGGCCACGGAGCGGATCCCGTGCCGGGTGGTGGCCTCCCGGAGGGCGACCACCTCGGCGTGGGCGGTCGGGTCGTTGTCCTCGCGGACCCGGTTGAAGCCGGTTCCGAGGATCCGCCCGCCGGCCACGACCACGCCGGAGAAGGGGATTCCGCCCTGCGCGACATGCTCACCGCTGAGCCGGATCGCTTCGTGGGCGTAGCCGATCAGTTCGCTTTCGTGTGGGGCCATGAGCGGTTCGTCTCCCGAGTTGCCCTGTAGCGTTCATTTGCCTGCACATGCAAGAGAAAGATGTCCGCACGTGGCCACCGAGGGCCTCGCTCGCAGAACTAATCTTGCATGTGCATCTAAAAACTGTCAAGCGTGTGCGTGCGCCCGGGCGTTGCCCAGGGTCGCCAGCGGCTCCAGCACCCGGGGGTCGAACGCCGCCCGGGCCGTACCCGCCGCCACTCTGCGCGGCAGGTCGGGGTTGGCCAGCGCGGCCGTCCCGATCGCCAGGAGGTCGGCATGCCGCTCGTCCAGGACGCGGCGTGCCACCTCGTCCCGGTGCAGCCCGCCGTTGGCGATCACGGGGAGCCCGGTGACCGTCCGGGCGAGCGCGGGAAGCGTCCACCCCTCCGGGAACCGGTCCCGTCCGCTGCCCGCGAGATGCAGATAGCCGGCCCCGGCGGCAGCGGCCGCCGTGAAGACGGTGCGCGCCTCGGCGTCGCCTCCCGGCCACTGCCACGCGGGGTCGTTGATCTTCCCCTGGGAGAGCCGGACACCGACCGTGAAGCCGGGCCCGGTCGCGGCTCTCACCGCGGCCGTCACCTCCCGTACCAGCCGCAGGCGTTCCTCGACGTCACCGCCGTACTCGTCGGTGCGCACATTGGTGTACGGGGTGAGGAACTGGTCGAGCAGATAGCCGTTGGCCGCGTGGATCTCCACCCCGTCGAAGCCGACGTCGCGGGCGCGGAGCGCGGCGGTCGCGAAGCCTTCGACGGCCTCGGTGATCTGCCGGCGGGTCATCTCCATCGGCACGGGCCAGCGGCCGCCGCCACGGTACTTGGCCAGTTGCTCGCCCAGCGGCCGCACCGCCGACGGGCCCGCGGCCCGGTCGCGGAACCGGTTGCCCTGCGCGAGGGCCCCGGCGTGCATCAGCTGCAGGACGATCCGCGCCCCGGCGGCGTGCGCCCGCTCGACCACCGGCCGCCAGGCGGCGGCCTGCGCCTCGTCCGTGATGCCGGGCTGGAACAGATAGCCCTGGCTGAAGGCCCGGTCGGTGTAGGTGCCTTCGGTGATGAGGAGTCCGAAGCCGCCCTCGGCGAAGGCCGCGTAGTACTCGGCCATCTCCGGCGTGGCCCGGCCGTCCTCGGTCGCGGAGACCCGGGTCATGGGGGCGACGGCGAATCTGTTGCACAGTTCGAGACCCGCGAACCGGCAGGCGGCGAGGGCGGGATGGACGCCGGGCAACCCGGTGGAGGCGCCGGACGGACCGGCGGCGGTGCCGGACGGACCGGCGGCGGTGCCGGGCAACTCAGCAGCTCCCGTCGATACCGCAGGCGGCGCCGTAGACGACGGCGTCCTCCGCCTGCCGCGCCTGGGCGTCCAGGATCGCCTTGCGCAACTGGGCGGGGCGCGGGACGCCTTCGATCCGGGTGTCGCCGATGAGCATGGTGGGCACGGCCTGCACCCGGTGGGCCGCCGCCTCCCGCAGGGCCTCCTGGTGCCGGGCGCGATAGGTGCCGTCCGCCAGCGCGGCCCGGAACCCCGCCTCGTCCAGGCCGATCTCGCCGGCCAGCGTCACGAGGACGTCGGTCCGCCCCAGGTCCTGGCTCTCCTGGAAGAAGGCGCGGAACATCCGCCGGGTGTAGGCGGTGCCCAGGCCGTGCTCGGCCGCGTACTGGTACCCCTCGAAGGCGAGGGCGGTGTACGGCTGCGGCGATACGTCGGGGAGCGTGATGTCGACGCCCAGGCGGCGGGCCATGGGGTAGACGGCGCGCTTCCAGATGTCGGGCAGGTAGTCGTCCTCCGGCCGCAGGGTGGACTGGGGGTGGGGCCGCAGCTCGAACGGCATCCACTCGACCTCCACCTCCGCGCCGACGTCGTCGATCGCCTCTTCGAGGGGGCCTTCGGCCAGCATGCAGAAGGGGCAGACGTAGTCGGACCAGATCTTGATCTTCACGGGATCAGCCATGCGCAGACCTCCAGGTCATTGATCGCGCAAGCAACAACATCCCCCGACAGCGCGGCAGGAGTTGACGGACGCTCAAAAGGTTGCACGATCATGCACTTTGATGTCAAGCGTGGCTGTCGCCCTCCATCGACAGGGCGTCAAGGCGGTCCACTTGAGCGTGCTGACGGCCAACACCCGTGCGCGCGCTGCCTCCGTTCGTGCGGGCGCTCTTCAGCTGCCGGTCCGCCAGGAGACCGCCGAGGAGGCCGGGGCCTCCGCCCTGCGCCAGGCGGCCCGTTCCGGAGCGGTCTCCGTGCTCGGCTCCACCGGATGGCGGACCACGGCCAGGACCGCCGCGAGCGCCGCCAGCTCCTCCGGAGTCGGCGAGCCGTGGACCACCCGGAGCGAGGAGGCGGCCGGGCCTGTGGCGGCGCTCATGCCGGCTGGTTGCCGTGCTTGCGCGACGGCAGGTCGGCGTGTTTGCGGCGGAGCATGGCGAGCGAGGCGATGAGGACTTCGCGGGTTTCGGCGGGGTCGATGACGTCGTCGACGAGGCCGCGCTCGGCCGCGTAGTAGGGGTGCATCAGCTCGGCCTTGTACTCCTTGACCATGCGGGTGCGCATGGCCTCGGGGTCCTCGGCGTCCGCGATCTGGCGGCGGAAGATGACGTTGGCCGCGCCCTCGGCGCCCATGACCGCGATCTCGTTGGTGGGCCAGGCGTAGGTGAGGTCGGCTCCGATGGACTGGCTGTCCATGACGATGTACGCGCCTCCGTAGGCCTTGCGGAGGATGAGCGAGATCCTGGGCACGGTGGCGTTGCAGTAGGCGTAGAGGAGTTTGGCTCCGTGGCGGATGATGCCGCCGTGCTCCTGGTCGACGCCCGGCAGGAAGCCCGGCACGTCGACCAGCGTCACCAGCGGGATGTTGAACGCGTCGCAGAGTTGGACGAACCGTGCGGCCTTCTCCGCCGCGTTGATGTCCAGGACGCCGGCCAGGGCGAGGGGTTGACTGGCGACGATGCCGACGACCTGGCCGTCGAGGCGGGCCATCGCGCAGATGATGTTGCGGGCCCAGCGCTCGTGGATCTCCAGGTAGTCGCCGTCGTCGACGAGCTCCTCGATCACCTTGTGCATGTCGTACGGACGGTTCCCGTCCGCCGGGACCAGGTCGAGGAGGATGTCGCTGCGGCGGTCGGCCGGGTCGTCGCTCGGGGCGGTCGGCGGGTTCTCACGGTTGTTGGAGGGCAGCATCCCGATGAGGTACCGGACCTCCGCGATGCACGTCTCCTCGTCGTCGTACGCGAAGTGCGCGACGCCCGAGGTCTCGGCGTGCACATCCGCGCCGCCGAGGCCGTTCTGGGTGATCTCCTCACCGGTGACCGCCTTCACGACGTCCGGTCCGGTGATGAACATCTGCGAGGTCTCCCGGACCATGAACACGAAGTCGGTGAGCGCCGGGGAGTAGGCCGCGCCGCCCGCGCACGGGCCGAGCATCACGCTGATCTGCGGGATCACACCGGAGGCCCGGGTGTTGCGCTGGAAGATGCCGCCGTAACCCGCGAGCGCGCTGACACCCTCCTGGATACGGGCGCCCGCACCGTCGTTCAACGACACCAGCGGCGCACCCGCCGAGATGGCCATGTCCATGATCTTGTGGATCTTCGTGGCGTGCGCCTCACCCAGCGCCCCGCCGAAGATCCGGAAATCGTGCGCGTAGACGAACACCGTGCGGCCCTCGACCGTGCCCCAACCGGTGATCACACCATCCGTGTACGGCTTCTTCGCCTCCAGACCGAACCCCGTCGCCCGGTGCCGACGCAGCTGCTCGACCTCCTTGAACGAACCCGCGTCCAGCAGCAGCTCGATGCGCTCGCGGGCGGTCAGCTTCCCCTTGGCGTGCTGCGCCTCGGTCGCCCGCTCACTCGGTCCGCGCAGTGCTTCGGCGCGGATCACGGCGAGTTCGGTGAGCGCCTGCTGCTCCATGGCCGGTCTCCTCCTCGTCCTGTCCTGCGGTCGGGTCAGCATCCAGCCGGCCCGGCGGCCGTGGACGCGCGGGCGCCGACGTAGGCGCACAGCGCGTCCAGCGCGCGGCGGGGCGCGCCGGCCGGCAGCCGGCACAGCGCGGCCCTGGCCAGCCGCAGGCGCTCCTGGAGGTGTTCCTCCGCGGCCGCGGGCGCGGAGGAGGACCGGAAGAGCTCCAGCGCGCGCCGCCTGCGTACCTCGTCGTCCAGCGGTCCGGTCTCCAGCAGTCCGCGCAGCTCGGCTCCGGCCGGTCCGGTGTCGGAGAGGGCCAGCAGGACCGGCAGGCTCGGCACTCCGGCAGCCAGGTCCTTGCCCTGCTCCTTGCCGGTCCGCGCGGCCGGTGCGACCAGGTCGAGGAGGTCGTCGGATATCTGGAAGGCGATGCCGAGCTGGTGTCCGTACTCCATGAGCGCGCTCCGCTGTCCGGCCGGCGCACCGGCCTGGAGCGCACCGGCTCCGAGCGACATCGCCAGCAGCGCCGCGGTCTTGCCGGAGGTGACCCGGAAGAAGTGCTGGACCGGGTCCTCGCCCTCGCCCGGACCGGTCAGCTCACGGAGCTGGCCGTCCACCAGCACCGCCGCGACGTCCGCGTTGAAGCGCACCATGTCCGGGCCGAGTCCGGCCGCCAGCCGTGCGGCGCGCGCCAGCAGCCAGTTGCCGCCGGCCACCGCCATCCGCTCGCCCCACCGTGCGTTGGTGCTGGCCACGCCGTGCCGCAGCGTCGCACCGTCCATCACGTCGTCGTGGTACAGCGAGGAGATGTGGACGAGTTCGGCGATCACGGCGGCGTCGACGACTCCGTCGCGCCACTCCTCGCCGAACTCCGCCCCGAGCAGCACCAGCAGCGGCCGCAGCCGCTTGCCGCCGGACGCGGCGAGATGGACCGTGAGCTCGGCGACGCGAGGGTCCGGGGAGTCGGCCGCCACGTCCAGCAGACGCTTCTCGACGGCCAGCAGCTGCTGGGCCGTCCGGCGACGGAACAGCGGGTCCTGCGCGGCGACATGGGCCAGGAGTTCGTTTCCGGGCGGGGCCGTGACCATCAATGTCCTCGTCCTCTTCCCGGCGGTTGGGTGACGCGTCGGCAGCCGTCACGTCCGCCGACGGCGGCAGCGGTTCGAGAATCGGCCGCCCGCCGCACGGCGGGCAATGTCGCTGACCTCTTCCTGCCAGCCGTACGCGGACGCGCCGCACCGGACGGCACGGTCCGAACGAGCGGCAGGTTGCTGCCACATTCCGGCCGAAGTGCCGGAGCGGGGAACCGGCCGTGCCGACAATCGGTGGCTCTCGAAAGACCCCCCTGGAGGAGTCCCATGTTCGGAAGGATCGGGCAGTCCGCCGTCCGGCATCCCTGGCTGACGATCGTCGCCTGGATCATCGCGGCGGTCGCCCTGATGTCCCTCGCACCGCAGCTGAAACCGACCGGCGACCAGGCGGACTTCCTGCCGTCGCACTATGAGTCGGTGCAGGTCGGCGAGGTGCAGAAGCGCGCCTTCCCGCAACAGGAACAGCCGGCGTCCATCGCCGTCTTCCAGCGCGGCGACAAGGCGGCGCTGACACCGGAGGACCGGCAGGACCTGCGGAAGGTCGTCGCCGGGCTGGACGGCGCCGGGCTGAAGAAGGTCAAGCAGATCTCCACCGACGAGCAGTCGGTCTCGGCCGACGGGAAGCTCGCGCTGGCGGCGGTCATGGCCACCACGAAGGATCCGTACGACGCGGATCTGATGGCCTCCGTCGAGGAACTGCGCGAGATCGCCGTGCCGTTGCTGAAATCCACCGAGCTGACCATGGGCGTCACCGGTCAGACGGCCACCGGTGTGGACACGATGAAGTCCTCCGGCAACACCGACGCCATGATCATGATGGCCACGATGGTGCTCATCGTGGTGCTGCTGCTCGCCATCTTCCGCAGTCCGCTCATCGCGCTGCTGCCGCTGCTGATCATCTCGCTGGTCTTCATGGTGGCCAACGGGCTGATCGCCACCGTCTCCGACCTCGGCGGGCTGAAGACCGACGCCTCGATCTCGTCCATCCTGATCGTGGTGCTGTTCGGCGTCGGCACGGACTATCTGCTGTTCCTGCTCTTCCGCTACCGCGAACACCTGCGTTCCGGCCAGGAGCCGAAGCAGGCCATGGCGGACGCGGTCGGCAAGGTCGGCGAGACGATCGCCTCCGCCGCCGGAGCGGTCATCGTCGCCTTCCTGGCGCTGCTGCTCTCCACGCTCGGCATGTTCCGCGCGATGGGCCCCGCGCTGGCCATCGCGGTCGCGGTCACGCTGCTCGCCGCGCTGACGCTGGTGCCCGCGGTGTTCTCCCTGCTCGGCACGAAGGCGTTCTGGCCGTCCAAGGCCTGGCGGAAGCAGCCCCAGCACCGGATCTCCGAGCGCGTCGGCGCGCTGACCGGCCGCAGGCCCGGTCTGGTGGCCGCCGCCTCCGGCGGTCTGCTCGCGGTGCTCGCCATCGGCGCGCTCGGCTTCAACCCGGTCTTCGACACCGGCAGTTCGCTGCCGAAGGAGCTGGAGTCGGTCAAGGCGATGGAGGACCTCCAGCACAGCTTCCCGTCCGGCCAGACCGACCCGGTGTGGATCGTGGTGCGTTCCGAGGACGGCGGCAAGCTGGACCCGGCGGCGCTGGAGGCGTACGGGAAGGAGCTGGCGGCGCTGGACGGCGTCGGCAGCGCGCCTCCGGCGGTGCTCGCCCCGGCCGGGGACGTCGCACAGCTCTCGGTGCTGATCGACCACCGGCCGACCGGTGACGCGGCCATCGACCTGGTCGCCGGGCCGCTGCGCGATCTCGCCCACGACAAGGCCCCGGACGGCACCGAGGCGCTGGTCGGCGGCACCAGCGCGGTGCTCGCCGATGTGCAGCACGCGGTCAACCGCGACTACACGCTGGTGTTCCCGGCGGCCGGACTCGCCATCATGATCATCCTCGGTCTGCTGCTGCGCAGCGTGGTGGCTCCGTGGTACCTGATGCTGGCGGTCGGCCTCGGCTTCGGCGCGACGCTCGGCTCCACCGTCTGGCTCTTCCAGGACGTGCGCGGCGAGAGCGGTCTGCTCTTCACGCTGCCGGTGATCCTCTATCTGTTCGTCGTGGCGATCGGCACCGACTACAACATCCTCATGATCGCCAGGCTGCGCGAGGAGATCCGGCGCGGCAGCAGTCCGGCCGAGGCCACCGCGCGCGCCGTCGTGAGCACCGCGTCCACGATCACCGCCGCCGCGGTGATCCTGGCCGGCACGTTCGGCGTGCTGCTGCTGGCGGAGAACACCATGCTGCAACAGATGGGCTTCGCCGTGGCGTTCGGCATCCTGCTCACCGCGTTCGTGATGGCGATGCTGCTCGTTCCGGCGCTCACCGCGCTGTTCGGCCGCAGCGCCTGGTGGCCCGGCGGCCGCGCCGACGCCGCGCGTACCGAGGAGAACGGTCCGGACGGCACGGACGCGGCGGACGGCAGCGCGGACGAGCGGAAGCCGGCCGATGTGACGGGCTGACGCGCCCGTTCCCAGGAACGCGTACGGGCCACGGACCCGGACGTGAAGGAGCGGCCGGACACCGGGCTTCGGGCCCGGGTCCGGCCGCTCCGTCGTCCGCGTGGTCGCCGTCAGCGGGTGCGTACCACCGCGGCGGTCAGCACTCCTCGTCGGCGAGCAGCCGGTACAGCTCGCGGCGCGCCTCGGCCAGCACCGCCGCCGCCTGCTCACGGCGGCGGGCGTCGCCCGACCACTCCAGGCGTCCGGCGGCCATCAGCACATCGCCGAGCAGCCGGTGCGCCTCGCCGGGGCGGGCGCCGGAGGAGTCGGAGGAGCCGGATGAACCTGCGGAGCCCGCGGAACCGCCGGACGCGAAGGGGTCGAAGGAGCCGAAAGGCCCGAAGGCTCCGGAGCCGCCGCGTCGCGCGGCGGCCTCGCGGCCTTCCTCCGTGAGCGCGTAGGCGCGCGGCCGGTCCTTCGTGCCGGCCGTCACCAGGTTCTCGTCGGTGAGCTGGTCCAGCAGCGGATACAGCTGCTCGGCGGTGATCCGCGGACGGCCCGGGAGGGTGCCGATCTCCTCGATCAGCTCCGCGCCGCTGCGCGGACCGCCGGACAGGATTCGCAGGACCGTGTCGCGCAGCCCGTTGGCCGTCATCGCGTCGACCCAGCCGGGAATCCGGTCCAGCAGGTCGGGAACCTGGTCCAGGAGGTCCGGCACCTGGTCGAGCAGATCGGGTCCGCCGGGTACTCCCCAGCGCTTGCGGTAGGTCGACTTCGCCTTCATGACACGCCTCCAGTCGGTTCGGTGGTGCGGTTCGGTGGTGTGTTGCCGTGGTGCGGTGCGGTTCGGTGAATCGCTTCTCTTCCGCCGAGGTTCCTCACGGTTCGCCGCGGAACACCCGGACGAGTACGCGCAGGCCGAGCACCGAGCTGACGACCAGCAGGTTGTAGCCGAAGACGTCGAGCAGACCGAGCGTCGGCGTGATCAGCGGACCGCTGTCCGTGCCGAGCAGCAGCACGCCCATGATTCCGAAGGCGGCGGCCAGCACCGTGATCAGCGACAGGTGGACCAGCCCGGTGACCAGCCTGCGGTCCCGCTCGCGGGCTCCGAGCCGTACGGTCACACCGAGCCGGCCCTCCTCCAGCGCGCCGGTGATGCGGTCCAGGCGGCGCGGCACCTTGCTCAGCATCGCCATCATGCTGAGGACGTTCTCCCCGGCGGTGGCGCGCAGCGCGGCCGGCTGGAACCGCTCGGTGTAGTAACCGGCCACCAGCTCCCGCGACTCGGTCACGATGTCGAAGGACGGCGCGAGGCCCATCAGCGTGCCGTGCAGCGTGGCGAGCATCCGGAACAGTCCGGCGACCTGCGGCGGCACGGACAGTCCATGGCCGGCGATCACCCGGAACAGACCGGCGAACATCTCCAGGTCCGGAGTGGTGCCGGCGGTGAGGAACAGCGAGACGAAATCGCCGAGTTCACGCTCCAGCGCCTGTTCGTCGAGATCGTCGTGGCGGATGACCAGATCGAGCAGCGCGTCGCACAGCGCCGCCCGGTCGCCGCGCTTGACCGCCAGCAGCAGGGCGCGCAGCGCGGACCTGGCCTTGGCGTCCAGCCGGCCGACCACGCCGAAGTCGAGGAGTGCGAGGCGGCCGTCGTCCAGCAGCAGGATGTTCCCCGGGTGCGGATCGCAGTGGAAGACGCCGTGGATCATGACCTGGCGCATCATGCAGTCCAGCAGGACACCGGCGAGCTCCTCGCGGTCCAGTCCGGACCGTTCGACGCGCGGACCGGCCTCGCCGATCGGGGTCCCTTCCAGATGCTCCAGCACCAGCACGCGCTTGGTGCACAGCCGGTGGAACTGCTCCGGGACGCACACCGCGGTGCCCGCCTCGGCCGCCGCCGCGCCGATCGCGCTCATGTTGCGCAGCTCGACCTGGAAGTCCAGCTCCTCGCGGAGCGCCGTGGCGAACCCCTCGGCCAGCGCGACCGCGCCGATCGACCGGGCCCAGTCGGCGCGTTCCTCCAGCGTGACGGCGATCCGGCCCATGATGTCCAGGTCCCGCTCCACGATGTGGTGGATGCCCGGCCGCTGGATCTTGATCACCACGGAGGTGCCGGAGGTCAGCCGCGCCCGGTGCACCTGGGCGACCGATCCGGCGGCCAGCGGCTCCGGGTCGAACTCGGCGAACTCGCTGTCCACCAGCCCGCCCAGCTCGTCCTCCAGCACCCGCCTGACCTCCGGCCAGGGCGCGGGCGCGACCTTGCACTGGAGCTTGCTCAGCTCCTCGGTGAACTCGCTCGGTATCGCGTCCGGCCGGGTGGACATCAGCTGGCCGAGCTTGACGAAGGTGACCCCGCCCTCCTCGATGGCCAGCCGCAGCGACCGGGCCAGCCGCGGCGAGCCGAGCCGGCCCGCCGCGCCGCCCCGGTCCTTGCCGGTGCGGTCCTTGCGGCGCAGGAACGGCGCGAGGCCGTGCCGGGCCAGGATCACGCCGATCTGCGCGTACCGGTGGACCCGCATGATGCGGCGGTGCAGCCGGCGCGTCCAGGCCACCGGCCGCGACCGGTCCGACATCACGACGTCCGCCAGGACCAGGAACGCCATCGTCACCAGCACCGAGATGCCGACCATGACGGTGGCGAGCGCTCCGCGCTCCAGCGGCGGCTGCACATGGTTGCCGAAGACCACGGCGGTGGCGAAGCCGACCAGGGAGGCCAGCACCATCCGGAGCGTGCCGACGCGCAGACCGAGCAGCCGCCGCGCGCCGACCGCCATGCCGATGGCCAGCGTCACGACGCCGAC
This sequence comes from Streptomyces sp. DSM 106670, assembly GCF_055792845.1. Classification (NCBI taxonomy): domain Bacteria; kingdom Bacillati; phylum Actinomycetota; class Actinomycetes; order Kitasatosporales; family Streptomycetaceae; genus Streptomyces; species Streptomyces sp. DSM 106670. The sequence goes on along the minus strand of NZ_CM147704.1, from coordinate 4,516,795 downwards.
GGTTCCGGCCAGGGCGAAGACGAGATCGTTCATGGCCGGCGCGCTAGGGGGTGTCGTGCTCGGCGGTGATCGGCAGGACGGCCCCCAGCTCCACGGCCGACCGGCCGGAAGGCAGCGGCAGCGTCCGCAGCACTCTCAGGTCCGCGGCGTCCGCGAGCTCGGCGTACTCCTCCAGCGAGCGTTCCCGGCCGCCGAGCGTGGTCAGCAGGATCAGGTTCAGGGTCGCGATGCCCTGCCGGATCTCCGGCTGGATCAGATGCTCCACGACCAGCACCCGGCCGTGCTCGCCCGCCGCCTCGGCGCAGCGGCGCAGGATCGCGCGCGAGGCCTCGTCGCTCCAGTCGTGCAGGATCGTGGAGAGGAGATAGACGTCCGCACCGGCCGGAAGCGGCTCGAAGAAGCTGCCCGCCACGATCTCGCACCGGTCGGCGACGCCCGCCTCGGCCAGCAGCCGGCCGGCCCCGCCGGAGGCGGCCGGCAGGTCCACCAGCGTCGCGCGGAGCGACGGATGCGCGGCCAGCACCTCGGCCAGCAGCGTGCCGGTGCCGCCGCCGACGTCCACGACATGGCCGACGCCGCTCCAGTCGTACGTCTTGGCGACGTCCGCGGCGATCTCCGAGACCTGCTTGGCCATCTTGGCGTTGAAGGCGCGGCTCAGATCCGGCCGGGCGTCCAGGTCCTCCCAGTACGTCCTGCCGTAGATCTCGGCGTAGGCGGGGCCGCCGGTGCGGATGCTGTGGAGCAGGCCGGCGAAGGCGCGCTGCGGCCGGCCCATCGGCGAGTCCAGGTCGAGGAACTCGCGCATGCCGACCGGATGGTCGCTCTCGATCCAGCGGGACAGCTCGGTCGGCGCGTAGACGCCGGGCTCCGGCTGGTCGAACAGGCCCTGCACGGTCAGGTGCCGCATCATCTCGCCGAGCGCCTCGCGGTCGGTGGAGGTACGGGCCGCGAGGTCGTCGAGCCGGTCCACTCCTTCGCGTACGAGATCGGCGATGCCGAGCGTCGCGGCGACGCGGACGGCGTTCGGCGTGATGACGTCGGACATCGCCATGAACCGCTCGGCGACGGGGTCGTGCGCCGGAGCCGCGTAGGCGCCGTTGCCGTCGGTGGCCGCGTCGGCCTGATCGGTCGGTCGGGACATGGATCGGCTCCTTGCCGCTGATGGGCCGTGGCCGCCTCGGCTCCGAAGAGCCCGCGAGCCGCGTGAGGTTGACCGTCCGCACGCTAATGACGGCGAAGGCCGTGGCCGGACGTGTTGCCGCTACCGGCAAAGACCTTACGGAGAGGACCGGCCGCTCCGGCATCATCCGCAGGTCACATCGGCGCACGACCTGAGGCAGACGCGGCGGCCGGTCCCCGGCTGCCACGGTGGAGGTACCGCGCGGCGCGAAGCATCCGGCCGCGGTACCGCAGTGAGAGGAGTCCGAGATGCCTGAAGGCGTCGTTCCGCTGACCGAGAAGCCCGCCCCCGCGGCGGCCGCGGCCGTCCGGCCGGTCAGACCGTGGCCGGTGCTGGTGACGCTGCTGGCCGCGCTGGCCGCCGCGGCCGCCGAGCCGCACCTGCCGGGGGCGGCGGACTACATCAGGTCGCTCGGCATCGTGCCGTCCTGGGCGCTGTGGGCCGGGGCGGCGGTCGGCGTCGTCGCCGTCCTGGCCTCCGCCGCGCGCTCCACGGCGCACGGCGCGGCGCGCACCGCGGTCCTGGTCCTCGGCTGGACCGGCACCGTCCTGCTGCTCTGGTCGGCCGTCGGGATCGTCTTCGACGGCTTCCGCGCGTTCTTCCGGGTCACCGGCATCCCGGCCGGCGACTTCGCGATCGTCGACTGGCCCGGCTTCCTCAGCCGTGCCGTCGCCTTCGCGGCCACGGTGCTGCTGGCCCGCTCCACGCTCGCCTTCCAGCGCCGCACCGGAACCGGCTGCGACCGCTGCGGGCTGCTGCCGGGCGAGCGCGAGAAGTCCTCGCCGTGGCTCGGATACGCGGCGTTCGCCCTGGCCTTCGTCTACCCGGCGGTGAAGTATTACTGGTGGGCGGGCGGCGGCATCGGCCGTCCGGACGACTATCCCGAGGGATTCCCGGTCATGGAAACCATGCTGCTGGTCGGCGGCGGAGTGCTCTCACTGGCCCTGGTGAGCTCGTGGGGCCTGATCTATCCGTCGTGGGTGCCGTTCCTGGCCCGGCGGACCGTGCCCCGGATGCTGCTGGTCGCCTGCGGCTGGGGCCTGTCTGCGGCGCTGCTGCTCCAGGGACTCATCCCGGTGTTCGCCGCGATCAACCATCTGCTCGGCGGGCCCGAGCTGCCGTTCGACGCGGGCAGCGCCAACTCCTGGGTCATCCTCGCGGTGTACGGCGGCTGGTCGCTGTTCGGCGCGGCGCTGCTCGGCGCGACCCGCGACTACCAGCGCCGTACCCGGTCCGTGTGCGCGCAGTGCGGCCACTGAACCGGCTGCCGCGACCGGAGCGGCCCGACGTCCTGATCACCCTGGCCGTCGCGCTGCCGGTCGGCGGCTGGACGCTGCTCCTGCTGGCGCTCGCGCTGCCGGGGGCCTGGGCTCTGCTGCTGGCGCCCGCGGTGCTCGTCGGCCACGCGGCCGGGGCCTGGCGGCGGTCGGCGGCCACCGCCTCGTTCACCGTGACGACGGTGGCCTGCGCCGTCCAGGCCGTGGTCCTGCCCGGTGAGTTTCCGCTGCTGCCGTCCCTGATGGCGTTTCCGCTGGCGCTGTACGCGTACTGCGCGCACGGTCCGGGGCGCGCGCCGCTGGCCTCCGTGCTGGTCGGCGCGGCCGGTGCGGCGGCGGTCACCCTGCGGTCCGCGCTGACCACCACCGTGCAGTTGCCGCCGGCCTTCCTCTTCGGCTTCCTGCTGGCGATCGTGCTGGTCGCGTTCAGCCTCGGCCTGTTCCGCCGCTTCCAACTGGCGTACGTCGGTGAGCTGGAGCACCGCGCGGTGCGCGCCGAGGCGGAGCGCGAGGAGCGCGCCGCGCGGGCGGCACGCGACGAACGGGCCAGGATCGCGCGGGAGATGCACGATCTGGTGGCGCACTCGCTGTCCGTCATCGTGAGCCAGGCGCAGGGCGGCCGGTACGCGGCGCGCGCCAGGCCGGAGCGCGCCGCCGAGGTGCTGGCCACCGTCGAGGAGGCGGGCCGGCAGGCGCTCACGGACATGCGCGGTCTGCTCGGCATGCTCCGCGACGGCGACCACGGCGACGGCTTCGGACCGCAGCCGGACCTGGCGCAGGTGCCGGAACTCCTGCGCCGCGTCCGCGAGTCGGGGCTGACCGTCGACTTCACCGAGACCGGCGAGCCCGGCGGGCTGACGCCGGCGGCGGAGCTGGCCGCGTACCGGCTCGTGCAGGAAGCCCTGACCAACACTCTCAAACACGCCGGTCCCGGCGCCCGTTGCGGGATACGGTTCGACTGGTCGGACTACGGGGTGGAGATCCAGGTGCGCGACGACGGCACGGGGCCGGGGCCCGGCGACGGAGCCGGACACGGACTGGTCGGCATGCGCGAGCGTGCCGCGGTGGCCGGCGGCACCGTGCACACCGGTCCGGCCCCGGGCGGCGGCTTCCTGGTCAGCGCGCGGCTGCCGGTCCGCGGCGCGGCGGGCTCCACCGGACCGGAACACGGCGAGCGGGAGAGCGCCGCCCAGGAGAACGGCGGGCAGGAGCGCGTATGACGATCCGGGTGTTCCTCGTCGACGACCAGGAGATGGTGCGGGCCGGCTTCGTCATGGTCGTCGAGGCGCAGGACGACATGACGGTGGTCGGCGAGGCGGGCGACGGCGCGGAGGCGCTGGAGAAGCTGGCCGTGACCTCCGCCGACATCGTGCTGATGGACGTCCGGATGCCGCGCATGGACGGCGTGGAGGCGACGCGCAGGCTGCTGGCGCGCGAGGACGCCCCGAAGGTCGTCGTGCTCACCACCTTCGACGTCGACGAGCACGCGTTCGCCGCGCTCCAGGCCGGAGCCAGCGGCTTCCTGGTCAAGGACGCGCCGGCCGAGGACCTGCTCTCCGCGATCCGCACCGTGCAGCGCGGCGACGCGGTCATCTCGCCGACCACCACCCGGCGGCTGCTCGACGAGGTCGCGCCGGATCTGCCGCAGCGCAGCGAGGGACCTGACCCGCTGGCCGAGCTCACCGCCCGCGAGCGCGAGGTCCTGCTGCTCATCGCGCGCGGCGCGTCGAACGCCGCCATCGGCAAGGAACTGCATCTGTCCGAGGGCACGGTGAAGACGCACGTCGGACGGCTGCTGGCGAAGCTGGGCATGCGCGACCGCGTGCAGGTGGTGATCTTCGCCTACGAACAGCGGCTGGTCCGTCCGGGGCGCTAGAGCCTGCCGAAGAGCCTTCCCCAGCACGTCACTTGGCGATGGCGGCGATGCGCGGCGTGCTCAGCGAGATGTAGTGGACGGTCCGCAGCGCCAGCGAGCGGTCCAGCCGGGCGGCGTTGAAGTAGATCTCCTCGTGCACCAGCAGGTCCGCGTCCACCACCACCGGCAGCCGCTCGTCGAACGAGAACGGGATGACGCAGCCGCTGACACAGCCGGTGAGGCGTTCGGCCTCCTCGCGGTCGCCGAGCGTGGCGTCGCTGCCTCCGTACAGTTTGCGGACCCGCCGCAGGTCGACGCGGCGGTGGCCCGGCACGACGGCGAGGACGTGGTGGTCCTCGCCGCCCTTCCTGCGGATCCGCAGGACCATGCACTTGGCGGCCATCTCCAGCCGGTGGCCGCGCAGTTCGCTGGCCAGGTCGGTGCGGCCCTCCGGCGCGTGGTCGATGATCCGGTAGTCGGCTCCGGCGCGGTCCAGCAGCGCCATCAGCCGGCGGTGGGTGCCGTCGCCGGCGTCCGGATCAGGAGGGTGGCCGAGGCGCGGTCCGGCCCCGGCCGTGGCCGTCGTGTCCAGCAGGCCGGTCACAGGACGACCGGCAGTGATTCCAGGCAGCGCAGCATCAGGCTGAACCGCCACTGGAGGTCCTCGCGGCCGACCGCCGGTGCGAGAGCGGGGAAGCGCGTGATCAACTGGCCGATCGCCACGGCTCCTTCGACGCGCGCCAGCGGAGCGCCGAGGCAGTGGTGCAGTCCGTGGCCGAAGGCGAGGTGGCCGGTGGCCGGGCGGGTGATCTCCAGGCGGTCCGGCTCCGAGAACTTCGACGGGTCACGGTTGAGCGCGCCGATGGAGACGAACACCGAGTCGCCGGCCGGAATGGTGACGCCGCCGATCTCGACCGGCTCGGCCGCGTAACGGAACGTCGCCACGTTGATCGGGCTCTCGAAGCGCAGCAGCTCCTCGATCGCCCCCGGAAGGAGGGTCAGATCCTTCTGGAGCAGGGCGAGTTGGTCCGGCTCGGAGAGCAGCGACAGCATCGCGGTGCCGATGAAGCTGATCGCCGTCTCATGGCCCGCGCCGAGCAGCAGGAACACCATCGACATGACTTCGGTCTCGGACAGCAGATCGTCCGCGTCCCGCGCCTGGAGGAGATTGCTGATCAGGTCGTCGGCAGGCCGGGCGCGCTTGTCGGCGATCAGATCGCCGAGGTAGCGGATCAGCGACTGCCTGGCCTCGGCGACCTGCTCCGGCGGATGCACCCCGGTCATGGTGGTGTACCAGTCGCGGAAGATCTCGCCGTCCGCCGCCGGAATGCCGATCAGCTCGCAGATCACCCGGGTGGACAGCGGCATCGCGTAGTCGTTCACGATGTCCATCCGCTGCCCGGCCTCGAAGCCGTCCAGCAGTCCGGCGGCGAGCTCCTCGATGCGCGGCCGGAACATCTCCGTCGGCCGCGCCGTGAAGGCCTTCGTGGTCAGCTTGCGCAGCCGGGTGTGGTCCGGCGGGTCGCTGTTCAGCATGTGCCGCGACAGCAGCTCCATGCCCGGCTCCTCCGGTCCCATGCCGGTGCCGCCGGCCGGATTCGGGAAGCGGCGCGGGTCTTTGTGCAGCTTGGGCTCGGCGAGCGCGGCGCGCGCGTCCTCGTACCGCGTGAGCATCCAGAGGACCGAGCCGCTGGCCTGCCGCAGCTTGACCGGTCCCTCCTCGCGCATCCAGTCGTACGTGGCGTGCGGATCGCGTACGAAGTCCTGGGTGATCAGCGCCTCGGCGGAACGCGTCCCGTCCTCGGCGGTGGTGTGCAGGTCCATGTCCTGGCTCATTGCCGGTGCTCCTCGTCAGGCCTTCTGCGGTTCCGGCACCGCGGCGGCGGTCTTGCCGATCAGGGTGAGGAAGACGTCGTCGAGCGACGGCCGGCGGAGGGCGAAGTCGACGACCTCCACCCCGGCGTCGTCCAGGCTCGCGGCGACGGCGGCGATGGAGTGCGTGCCCTCGGCGACCGGGGCGCTGACGGTCAGTCCGTCCTCGCTGAGCGTCGGCTCGCCGGCGATCGCCGAGGACAGCGCGCGTACGGCGTCGGCGGCCGTCTCCGGGGTGGCGACGGTCACCTCCAGCCACTCGCCGCCGACCTTCCGCTTGAGCTGGTCCGGCGTGCCGTCGGCGATGACCTTGCCCTGGTCGAGGACGGCGACGCGGCCGGCGAGCTGGTCGGCCTCGTCGAGGTACTGCGTGGTGAGCAGGATCGTCACTCCGGCGGCCACCTGCTCACGGATCATGTCCCAGAGGGCGAGGCGGCTGCTCGGGTCGAGCCCGGTGGTCGGCTCGTCGAGGAAGAGCAGCGGCGGCCGGCCGATCAGGCTCGCGGCGAGGTCGAGGCGGCGGCGCATACCGCCGGAGTAGGTGCTCAGCGGCCGGTGGGCGGCGGCGGTCAGCTCGAACCGTTCGAGCAGCGACTCGGTCCGCGCGGCCGTCTCCTTCTTGCCGAGCCGGTAGAGCCGGCCGATCAGGGTCAGGTTCTCGCGGGCGGTGAGCCGTTCGTCGACCGCGGCGTACTGCCCGGTCAGGCCGATGTTGGCGCGGACGTCCTGCGACTGGCTGACCACGTCGAAGCCGGCGACGCTCGCCCGGCCCTCGTCCGCGCGCAGCAGCGTGGTGAGGATGCGCACGGCGGTCGTCTTGCCCGCGCCGTTCGGTCCGAGCAGGCCGAAGACGGTGCCGGACTCGACGCTGAGATCGACGCCTGCCAGCGCCTCGTGGTCCTTGTAACGCTTGCGCAGTCCGTGTGCCTCGATGGCGGTGGTCACGTCTGATCAGCTCCTGTCGGATGAGCGGAGGTCGCGGACGCCACCGGTGCGGCGGCGCTGCCGGCCGGAGCGGCTTCGCCCAGGCCTACGTGGAGCGCGCTCAGCCGCCGCATGACGTGCTCACGGGACCAGACCGCGTCCTGAGCCGGGTCGTCGTGCGCGAGGCGCAGCGCGGGAAAGCGGTCGATCAGCCGGCCGAGGGCGACCTCGCCGGTCATGCGCGCCAGTTGGGCGCCGAGACACATGTGGATGCCGTGGCCGAAGGAGACATGGCCGCCGACCGGACGGGTGATGTCGAGGCGGTCCGGGTCGGCGAAGCGCTCCGGATCGCGGTTGGCCGCGATGAGCGCCAGCTGTACGAGGTCGCCCGCGGCCAGCTCCCGGTCGCCGACGTTCATCGGCTCTCCGGCGCGCAGCGGATTGGTGAGGGCGACCGGCGCCTCGTAGCGCAGGCACTCCTCGACGGCCCCGCGCAGCAGCTCCGGGCGCGAGCGCAGCAGGTCGAGCTGGTCGGCGTGGTCCAGCAGCGCGAGCAGCGCACTCGCGAGCATCGCCGGAACGGTCTTGTCGGAGGCGATCACCAGGAAGACGGCGGTCTGTTCCAGCTCGCCGTCGGTGAGCCGGTCCTCGCCGGACCTGGCGTGCACGAGCGCGGAGAGGAGGTCGTCGGACGGCTGCGCGCGGCGGTCCTCGAAGAGCCGGGCGAACAACCGGCCGAGACGGTCGGTGGCCGCCTGGAACTCCGGGAACGAGGTGCTCTCCGGAAAGGCCGCCATCGCGTCCCAGCAGCTGTGGAACTCCTCGGCGTCCGCTTCGCCGATGCCGAACAGCTCCGCGCCCGCCAGCGCGGCCAGCGGATGCGTGTACTCGGCCACCAGGTCGGCCTGCGGGCGGCCGGCCAGCGCGTCCAGCAGCCCGTCCGCGAGCCGTTCCACGGCCGGCCGCAGCCGCTCCACGCGCTTCGGCGTCAGCGCCTTGGCGGTGAGCCGGCGCAGCCGGGTGTGGCGCGGCGGATCGCTGTTGCCGAGGTGCCCCTGGAAGGCTCCCGGATCCTCGACGGCGAAGCTCCGCAGCAGCCGCGACTCGGCGAGCAGCGCGCGTACGTCGTCGTAGCGCGTCGGTACGAGGACCTTGCCGCCGCCCTGGATGACGTCCTGGTGCAGCGGGCACTCGGACCGCATCCGCGCGTAGACGGCGTGCGGGTCGGCGAGTACGGCGTCGCCGTAGACCAGCGAGTTCTCGTCGGGCATGCCGGCGGGTATCTCGGGGGTGGCGGGCGGCGCGGGTGCGGTGGTCCCGGCGGCCGGTGCGGGCGGCCCGGCGGTGGGTGCGGCGTTCGGTGCGTCGGCCATGGCGTCAGGCCCCTTTCGCGGAGAGGTGGCCGGGCTGCCCGTCCGCGGACGGCTCGCCGGTGGCGTCGGCGTCCGCGTCGGCGTGCGGAGCGTCGGTGGCGGAGGCGTCGGCGTCCGTGCCTGCGGCCGGTCCGGCGGGCGGAGCCCCCGTCGGCGGTCCCGTCGGCGGTTCCGGTGCGGTCGCGGTGCGCAGCGTGCGGTCGGTCAGCGCGACGAGTGCGGCGGCCAGCAGCGCCACCGCGCAGGCGGCGACCGCGGCCCGCGGGCTCGCCAGGCGGGCGACCAGGCCGACCAGGACGTACGAGAGCGGAGCGGCGAGCGCGCCGGCCGCCATCACGACGCCCATCACCATGCCGAGCGCCTCCGGACGCGGTCCGGAGAAGAGCACGCCGAGCGTGGCGGCGCTGGCGGCGGCGGCCGCGAGCGCCATCACGACCGTGAGGACGGCGGCGAGCGGCAGGTTCGGGCTGAACGCGAGACCTGCCATCGCAGCCGCGGTGAGCACGCAGGCGAGGATCAGCCCGCTGCCGCTGCCGCGCAGCCGCCGGGCGAAGCCCGGGGCGAGCGCGGCCAGGACCGTGCCGAGGCCGACCGCGCCGACCAGCACACCGAATCCGACCGCGCCCCAGCCCCGGTCGTCGGCGAGCAGCAGCGTGCCGACGCCGAACGCCCCCGGGCAGCCGAGCTCGATCAGGACGGTGCAGATCAGTGCGGCACGGACGCCGGGCAGGGCGAGCGCCTCGCCGGCCTTCGGCGCGTCCGCCCCCGGCGGGCCGGGAAATCCGGCGGCCGGTCCGTGGCCGGCCGCCGGAGCCGTACCGTCCGCGTCGGACGGACGCGGACGCAGCGAGAGGAACAGCGCGGCGGAGACCAGGAACACCAGGCCGCCGACGATCAGCGCGGTGGACAGGCCGAGCAGCGAGCCGAGTCCGGCGAGCGGTCCGCCGACGACGACCGTGACACGGAAGAGCGTGGTGCGCAGCGCCTCCATCCGCTGCCGGCCCGCCGCGTCGGCGATCAGCGCGGGCACCGAACCGGCGGCCGGCTCGGTGATCGCCTCGACGAGGCCGAACAGCAGGCTCGCCAGCAGCAGTCCGGTGAAGTCGAGGCCGCTGACGGCGACCGCGCCGGCCGCGGCCAGGGCCAGGGCCGCGCGGCCGAGTTCGCCGACCGCCAGCAGACGGTGCGCGGCGAACCGGCCCGCGAGCCCGGCGGTGAGGCCGGACATCATCGCGATGCGCGGCAGTGTGCCGAGCGCGAGCACGACCGCGGTGGCGAGCGGTCCCGCCACGGTGAGCACGGACCAGGCGAGGACCACCTGGAAGACCTGGACGCCGAGCAGCGAGGCCAGCGTGGCGGACGACCAGCGGCCGGCCGGGGACGACGCGCTCATGTCCTCACCGCCCGACGACGGAGTGGTAGCGGCGGACGGCCAGCGGCATGATCACGATCAGCAGGACCACCGGCATCAGCGTCGCCACGAGCATCGGATGCTCGACCGGGAAGGCGCCGGTGACCGTCGGGTTCGGGTTGCCCCACAGCTCGCGGCAGGCCACCACGACCGAACTGAACGGGTTCCACTCGCAGATGGTCTGGAGCCAGCCCGGCAGGTTGTCGATCGGGAAGAAGGCGGGCGACAGGAACAGCATCGGCATGACGATCATCGAACCGACGCCGGAGGACTGCGGGTTGCGGCCGGAGACCGTGCCGAGGATGCCGAGCCAGATGAACATGTAGCCGAACAGCAGCATCAGGCCGATGCCGGCCATGCCGCGCAGCAGTCCTTCGTGCATCCGCCAGCCGATCAGCAGGCCGACGCCGGCGATCACCAGCCAGCCGACGAACATCATGAGGAGTTCGGCGATCGAGCGCGCCAGGACGGCCGCGGAACGGGCGATCGGCAGCGACTGGAAGCGGTCCACCAGACCGTTGCGCAGATCCTCCTTGAGGCCGTTCTGCGCGTTGGACATCCCGAGCATGGCGACCTGCGCGAACACGCCGGCCATCATGAAGTCCTTGTAGTTGCCGTTCCCCGGCACCACGATCGCGCTGCCGATCAGCAGTCCGTTGAGCAGGACCAGGATCAGCGGAGTGATCACCACCGGCACGACCCGCTCCGGCCCGCGCTTGAGGTGTCGCATCTGGCGGCCGACCAGCAGCCTGGTGTCCATCAGCATGTCAGTGCTCATCGGATCGTCTCTCCGTACGCGGTTGACTCATGACGTGTGTCCTCCTGAGGGCGGTCCGCCGACTCCAGCAGTGCGCCGGCCGTGCGGCCCGGATCGTCCGCGACGGCCGCCGTCAGCCGCCGTACGCGCTCCGCGATCCCGGCCAGCACCTCCGCGCCGCCCCGGTACTCCAGCGCCAGGAAGATCTGGTCGTCGACGCGGAAGGAGAGCCGCAGCGTGTGCGCGGTGACCTCGTGCGTGTGCACGCCGACGATCCGTGCGCCGTCCTTCGGCGCGACACCGGCGGCGGCCAGCGCCTCGGAGGCCGGACGGTGGACCGGATAGTTCTGCGCGGCGACCGTGGCGTCGAACAACTCGCCCGCTCCGGCGTCCCGTTCGATCTCCGCGAGGCTCAGATGCTGGTGCGGGATGAGCCCGCTCTGCTCCTCCTGGAGCCTGGCCAGCACCTCGGTGAACGGCTGCCCGGGGCTCCAGCGGACGCGGACCGGCAGCAGATTGGCGTAACTGCCGATGGCGTGCTCGATGCCGGGCACCTCCGGCGCGCGTCCGGCCACGGTGTAGCCGAGGACCACGTCCCGGCGGCCGGTCAGCGAGCCGAGGACCAGGCCCCAGACGCCGAGGACCAGCGTGTTGAGCGTCAGCCCGTGCTCCTTGGCGCGCTCGCCGAGCGCCTTCGTCACCTCGGCCGGCACCAGGACCAGGTCCTGGACGTGCGGTGCGCCCTCGCGGTACGCCGGATCCGTCTCGCGTACGAGGGTCGGCGCGGCGAGTCCGTCGAGCGCGGCGCGCCAGGCGGAGCGGGCCGCCGGACGGTCCCGGCCGGCCAGCCACGCGGTGTACGGGGCGGCGGTCGACGCGGCGGGCATCGCGGCCGGCTCACCGTCGTACTGGTAGAGCACCCACAGGTCGTCGAGGAAGACCGGGAAGGACCAGCCGTCCATCTGGAGCTGGCCGAAGTTGAGCAGCAGCCGGTGCCGCCGCTCGCCGAACCGGACCAGGGTGAAGCGCAGCAGCGGAGAGCGCGACACATCGAACGGACGCTCGCGCTCGGCCGCCGCCAGCTTCTCGAAGACGCCTTCCTGCTGGTCCTCGGAGACCGCGCTCACATCGTGCTCGGCCCACGGCACACCGTCCGTGCCGCTCACCCAGCCGGCGCCGAGGTCTCCGGGCACGGCCTGGAGCGGACGGCTCAGGCCCTCGTGCGCGAAGGCGGCGGCGGACGCCGGATAGCGGCGCAGCAGCGCGGCGGCGGCGCGCCGCATCCGCTCCGGTTCGATGCCGCCGTCGAACTCCAGCCAGAACTGCCAGCAGTCGACCAGCAGCCGGCCGGTGTCCGGCTCGCGCCGGGCTCCGGCGAGCAGCGTCTCCTGCATCGGCGTGACCGGCAGCACGCCGGCGTGGCCCGGCAGCGCGGCCGCGACCGCGGCCAGATCGGCGGCCGACGGCGCGAACGCGGCCCGGCTGGTGGCGACGGCCTCGTCGGCACGCGCGGCCAGGCGGGCCGGGGTGCCGTGGCGGAAGACGTCCTGGACGGTGAGGTCCAGGCCCTGTGCCGAGGCGCGCTGCACCAGGGTGAAGGCGGTGATGCTGTCGCCGCCGAGCTCGAAGAAGTTACGGTCCGCACCGGCCCCGGAAGGCCGAGCACCTCGGCGAAGAGCGTGCACAGGGCCAGTTCGGCCGGGGTGCGCGGCTCCGCGCCCGCACTGTCGCGGTCCGGTGCGGGCAGCGCCGCGCGGTCCACCTTTCCGTTCGGCGTCAGCGGCACGGCGTCCAGCTCGACGATCACCGGCGGCACCAGATGGGCCGGCAGCGTGGCCGTGAGATGCCGGATCAGCTCGTCGGCGGTGGTGGTGCCGCCCGCCGGCACCACATAGCCGACGAGGCCGCGGACGCCCGGCCGGTCCTCGCGTACCGTCGCCACCGCCTGGGCGACGGACGGGTGCGCCGCGAGGGCCGCCTCGATCTCGCCGAGTTCGATGCGGAAGCCGCGCAGCTTGACCTGCTGGTCGGCGCGGCCGACGAACTCCAGCTCACCGTCGGCGCGCAGCCGGACCAGGTCGCCGGTGCGGTACATCCGCTCACCGGGCCGGCCCTGCGGACGGGCCACGAACCGGGCGGCGGTGAGCGACGGACGGCCGAGATAGCCGCGCGCCAGACCGGCCCCGGCGAGATACAGCTCGCCGACCTCGCCGGACGGAACGCTCCGCAGCTCCTCGTCCAGGACCAGGACCTGGGTGTACGTGACCGGCGCGCCGATCGGCGGCGGGCCGTCCCCGGCGGTCAGCGGTCCGGTCATGGTCGCGCACACCGTGGACTCGGTCGGACCGTAGGCGTTGACCATCCGGCGGCCGGGCGACCAGGCGTCGGCCAGCGCGGCGGAGCACGCCTCCCCGGCGGTGACCAGTGTGCCGCCGGCCAGCACGTCGGCGGCCGGTTCGGTGGCGGCCAGCACGGCGGGCGGCAGGGTGGCGTGCGTGACCCGGCGCTCGGCGAGCAGCGCGGCGAGCGGGGCCCCGGGAGCGAGCCGCTCCTCCGGGGCGACCACCAGGGCCGCACCGGACAGCAGCGCCATGCACAGCTCCCAGAACGCCGCGTCGAAGCTCGGCGAGGCGAACTGGAGTACGCGGGCGCCGGGACCGACGCCGAAGGCCGCCAGCTGCGAGGTCAGCAGACCCGCCACGCCCATGTGCGTGACGACGACGCCCTTCGGACGGCCGGTGGAGCCGGAGGTGTAGATGAGGTAGGCCGGGCTCGGCAGATGCAGCGGAGCGAGCCGGTCGGCCTCGGTCACGGCGGTCGCGGACCGGGCGGCCAGCGCCGCCACGGTCTCCGGCGCGTCCAGGACGAGCGGCGCCTCCACCGGCAGCCGCGAGGCGACCGCGCGGGTGGTGAGCACGAGCGCCGGGCGCGCGTCGTCGAGCATGTACGCGATCCGGTCGGCCGGGTAGGCCGGGTCCACCGGAAGGTAGGCGGCGCCGGACTTCAGCACCGCCAGCAGCGCGACGATCAGGTCAGCGCCGCGCGGCACGGCGACCGCGACGAAGCTCTCCGGCTTCGCGCCGCGCTCGATCAGCAGCCGGGCCAGGCGATTGGCGCGTGCGTCGAGCTCGGCGTACGAGAGGACGCCGTCCTCGGACACGACGGCCTCGGTGTCCGGGCCCGCGGCCACCCGGTTGCGGAACAGGTCCGGAACGGTCAGCGGAGGAATCATCGTCCGGTGCCTCCCGTCGTGCGGAGCGGCAGGCTGCTCACCGGGCGGTCCAGGTCCTCGGCGAACGCGCCGAGCAGGTGGACGAACCGGTCCTGGATCTCCTCGATCCGGCCGGGTGCGAAGGCCTCGGACCAGTACTGCGCGAGGATGCCGAGCCGCTCGCCCGGAGCGATCGCGAAGCGGAGCGGCACGCGTGCGGCATCGTGCGCCTCCATGCCGAGGATCTGGACCAGATGCGGCGGCGGCACGAACGGACCGCCAGGACCGCCAGGACCGGCAGGAGCGCCGGGGCCCGCCGGACCGGCAGGAGCACCGAGGCCGTCCGGACCACCGGGGCCACCAGGACCGCCCGGACCACCCGGACCGCCCGGTCCCGGCGGCGGGCCCGGCGGTGGTGGCGGTGGGGCGGCGGTCGTCGGCGCGCTCTCGAACACCACCACGGTGTCGAAGAGCTGATCGCGGCCGGCGATCCGGCTCAGCTCGGCGAGGCTGACGTGCTGGTGCGCGATCAGGCCCGCCTGCTCGCGCTGGAGCCGGTGCAGCGCCTCGCGCACCGTCTCGTCGGCACGCGGTCCGAACCGTACCGGCAGGTTGTTCATGAACATGCCGGACGCCTGGTCCAGCTGCGGCAGTTCGGCCGGCCGCCCGGCGACGGTGACGCCGAAGACCTGCTCGTCCCGGCCGGTCAGCTCGCCGAGCAGCAGGCCCCAGGCGCCGGTCACCAGGGTGTTGAGCGTCAGGTCGTGCGCGCGGGCCCGCGCGGTCAGCGCGGCCGTGACGGTCTCGGTCAGCGTGACGACGTTCTCCACGACGGTGACGCGGGCGGTCTCCGCGACCGGCTCCGCCAGCGGCGCGGCCTCCGGCAGGTCGTCCAGGACCACATGCCAGGCGTCCGCGTCGGCTGCCGCGTTGAACCGCTCCAGCCACTGCCCGTACGCGTGTTGGCCGGGCGGCGGCGCGGGCGGCAGCATGGCCTCGTCCGCGCCGGTCATATAGGTCATCCACAGCTCGCCGAGCACCAGCGGCAGCGACCAGCCGTCCAGCAGCAGCGGCGCGAGCGTCAGCACGAACCGGCCGTCACCGGGTCCGACGCGGACGGCGGCGCACCGCACGAGCGGCGGCCGCGCGAGGTCGAACGCGGTGTCCTGGTCGGTCTCCAGCAGCTGCCGCAGCCGCTCGTCGCGCTCGGACTCCGGCAGGCCGGAAAGGTCGAACTCGGTGAGCCCGGGCGTCACTTCGTCGGCGATCAGCTGGACCGTACGGCCGTCGGCCCCGGTCCGGAAGGCGGCCCGCAGCGCCGGATGGCGGCGCGCCAGCAGAGCGAGCGCCCGGCGCATCACCGTCACGTCGAGGTCTCCGGCCAGCCGGAAGACGAACTGGTCGGCGTACGGGCCGGGGCCCGTGCCCGCGCGGCGGATCATGACGTCCTGGAGCGGCGACGCGGCGTACTCGGCGGCCCGCGCGGAGTCCGCCGGTGCGGCCGGTGCGTTCGGGTCCGCCGATGCGGCCGGTGCGCCGTCCGTCCCGGCGTCGACGTCGGCCGCGAGCGCGGCCAGCGCCGCCGGAGTGCGGTGCAGGAACACATCGCGCGTACCGAAGCCGATGCCCGCCTCGCGGGCCCGCTTCACCAGCGTGAACGCGGCGACGCTGTCTCCTCCGGCGGCGAAGAAGCCGGTGTCCGGACCGGTGCCGGACGTGCCGAGCAGCTCGTCGAACAGCGCGCACAGACGTGCCTCGCGCGCGCTCCGCGCCGACGCCCCGGATCCGCCGTCGGCGCCCGTGACAGCGGCGGCGGCCGGAGCGGGCAGGGCCGCCCGGTCCAGCTTGCCGTTCGGCGTCAGCGGCAGCGCCGCGAGCACGGTGTACGAGGTCGGCACCAGGTACTCCGGCAGCCGCTCGGCGAGTGCGGCGCGCAGGGTCTCCGCGTCCGGCGCGACCGTGTCCGCGTCCGGCACCACATAGGCCACCAGCCGGGTGCTGCCCGGCCGTTCGGTGTGGGCGGCGACGGCGGCCGCGGCGATGCCCGGCAGTCCGTTGAGCGCGGCCTCGACCTCGCCGGGCTCGATCCGGAAGCCGCGCACCTTGACCTGGTCGTCGCTGCGCGCGATGAAGTCCAGCTGGCCGTCCTCGCGGCGGCGCACCAGGTCGCCGGAGCGGTACATGCGCTCACCGGCGGCAAACGGGCTGGCCACGAAGCGGCTCGCGGTGAGCGCCGGGCGGCCGTGGTAGCCGCGGGCCAGCAGCGCGCCACCGATGTAGAGCTCGCCGACCGTGCCGGTGCCGACCGGGGCGAGGCGGTCGTCGAGGACGTACAGCCGGGTGTTCCAGATCGGCCGGCCGATGGTCACGACACCGGCCGGCACCTCGTCGCCCGGCTCGATGCGGTACTCCATGCAGCCGACGGTCGTCTCGGTCGGCCCGTACTCGTTGATCACCGTGGCGTCCGGCCGGCGCTTGCGCCACTCGGCCAGCGGCTCGCCGAGCAACGCCTCGCCGCCGAGCACCAGTTGGCCGGTCGGCGAGTAGACGTCCGGCAGCGCCGCGAGCACGGCGAGGTGCGTCGGCGTGGCCTTGACGAAGGTGGCCTCCGGCAGCGTGCCGGCGTCCGGGGCCGAGCCCTCGTGCAGGTCCACCAGGTGGGCGCAGCCGCCCGCGGTGAGCGGTGCGTACAGGCCGGTGACCGTGAGGTCGAAGGCGATCGGCGAGTGCACCAGCGCGCGGCCGGTGACCGCTCCGTACGCGTGCCGGGCCCAGGCCAGATAGACGTTGAGCGAGCGGTGCTCGACGACGACGCCCTTCGGGCGGCCGGTCGATCCCGAGGTGTGGATGACGAAGACCGGGTGCGCGGGCCGCAGGGGTGCGGTCCGCTCGGCGTCGGTGAGGTCGGCCGCGGACCGGTCCGCGGCCTCCGCGACGGTCTCCGGATCGTCCAGCAGCACGTGGTGCGCGCCGACGGCGGCGACCGCCGGACCGTCGGAGCGGCCGACGACCACCGCCGGGGCGACGTCCTCCAGCATCAGCGCGATGCGCTCGGCCGGATGCGCCGGGTCCAGCGGGAGGTAGGCCGCGCCGGTCTTGACGACGGCCAGCAGCGCCACGACCAGGTCGACGGACTTGGCGAGCGCGACCGCGACGAAGCTCTCCGGTCCGGCCTTCCGGTCCACCAGCAGCCGCGCCAGCCGGTTGGCACGCGCGTTGAGCTCCGCGTACGTCAGCTCCGTGCCCTCGTGCGCCACGGCGACGGCCCCCGGGGTCCGGGCGGCCTGCGCCTCGAAGAGCGCGGTGAGCGTGGCCTCCGGCACCGCGTGGTCGGTGTCGTTGAACTCCACCAGCAGCCGGTGGAGCCGCTCGGACGTCGGGGCGTCCGGTCGTTCGGCGGCCGGGGTCACGGTCGCGGCTCCGGCCTGCGCGGTTCGCCGAGTTCCACCGGCAGCGCGACCAGGCCGCGCGCCACCGGGTTGGACTTCCAGCGGACGCTCTCGGGGCCTTCGGCGTGGCGCAGGTCCGGGAAGCGGTCGAAGATCCGGCCGAAGACCGCGCGGCCCTCGGTCCTGGCGACCATGCCGCCGACGCAGTAGTGCGCGCCGTGGCCGAACGCCAGGTGGCCCGCGGTGTTCCGGGTGATGTCGAAGCGGTCCGGGTCCGGATAGCGCGCGGGGTCGCGGTTGGCGGAGGCCCGCGACAGGATGACGATCTCGTGCCGGTCGACCGTCACATCGCCGAAGGTGACCGGTTCGGCCGTGTACTGCGGGGTGACGATGTCGGTCGGCGGGTAGTAACGCAGCACCTCCTCCACCGCGTTGGTCACCAGCGACGGGTCGGCGGTGAGCTGCTTGAGCTGGTCCGGTGCGGACAGCAGCGCGTGCACACCGTTGCCGAGCAGATCGACGGTGGTCTCGTGACCGGCCACCACGAACAGCATGGCCTGCGCGATGACCTCGTCCTCGTCCAGGAACTCACCGGCGTCCAGCGCCTGGACGAACGCGGTGAACGCGTCGTCGCCGGGCCGGGCGCGCTTCTCGCCGATCAGTGCGCGCAGCCGCTCGACGGCGATGACCGCGCCCTCCGCGTAGGCGCCGGTGGCGCCCTGGTCGCGCGAGGCGTCGGTGCCGTAACCGAACAGCTCGTAGTCCTCCTCGGGCACGCCGAGCAGCTCGCACACCACGCTGAGCGGCAGCTTCCAGGCGAAGTCCTTGATCAGGTCGACGGGCCCGTCGCCGGCGCGCTCGGCGAGCGTGTCCAGCAGACCGTCGGTGAGCGTCTCGATGCGCGGCCGGATGCCCTCGATCCGCTTCTTGGTGAAGAAGCGTGACATCACGGACCGCAGCCGCGGATGGTCCGGGGCGTCCAGCAGCGTCAGGTTCCGGCCGAGCAGCCGGGCCACGTCGCCGCCGATCGCCGGCGGCTCCGGAATGCCGAGTTCGGCCAGGAACGCCGTCAGGTCGTGGCGCAGCCGGGAGTCGGCCTGGCCCTTGTGGACGTCCTCGTACCGCGTGACCATCCAGGCGCGTCCGGGCGGGCCCGGCCAGGTGATGCCGCGTACCGGGTCGTTGTCGCGCAGCCAGGAGTAGACCGGAAAGGGATTCTGGAAGAAATCCGGGTCCCAGACGCCGGGACCGGTACCGCTGATCGGCTGTCCGGGAAACGGCGGCGGTCCTGCTGCCTGAGGTGATTCGGACATGACTCGATTGCCCCCTCGATCGGAAAAGTTGTCAGGATTCGGTCGTCGAATTCAGGAAGCGGGGCCGGAGTTCTTCGCGGCGCCGAGTTTCTGTGCGATTACGCGGCCGATCTGTCCGATCGGTTCGGAGTTCGTCATGTCGTCGTGGTCACAATCGATGGCCACCGTGGTGATACGACCGCCCGCATAAGGCGACCACGACTGCGGATTCGGCGACCCGTCATTCTTGTTCCGGGTTGCGACGAACATTAGGAGGTCGCCGGTGAAAAGACGAGGCCGATGGGTCACCGCCTGCATGTTCCTGCATGCGGCGACCAGCGCGGTGACGCGTGCCTCGTCCAGTCCGGCCAGCGCACTGCGCGTGGCGCCGGCCTCGGCCGCGACCAGCGCCGCGGTGAGCGGTCCGGCGACCGCCTCCGGGTCCACGCCGGCGAACCTCAGCAGCGCCGCCAGCACCTCCGCCTCCTCGGCGGCGCCGCGCTCGCCGGTCACCGCCTCCGGATAGGCGTCGAGCGCCGCCAGCAGCTCCACCTGCTCGCCGGCCTCCTGGAGCTGGACGGCCATCTCGTGCGCGACGACACCGCCGATCGACCAGCCGAGCAGCCGGTAGGGCCCGCTCGGCTGCACCACGCGCACCTGTTCCAGATAGTCGGCCGCCATTTCCTCGACGGACGACGGGAGTTCGGCCGGACCTGCCAGACCGCGCGCCTGAATTCCGTACACCGGAATTTCCGGATCGATGTGCCGGAGCAGTCCGGAATAGGTCCAGCTGATTCCCGCGGCCGGGTGGACGCAGAACAGCGCCGGTCCTCCGTTTCCGGCCCGCAGCGGCAGCAGCACCTCGAACGGGTCCTCCGCCGCGTCCGTTCCGATACGTTCGGTGAATTCCGCGACGGTCGGCGCACGGAACAGCGTGGCAATGCCGACCTCGACACCGAGAACGGCCCGCACACGGCCGGTGAGCCGGGTCGCGGTGAGCGAATCCCCGCCGAGCGCGAAGAAATCGTCGTCGATACCGACCGATTCCCGCCCGAGCACCTCGGCGAAGATCCGGCCGACCTCCGCCTCACGGGGCCCGCGCGGTCCGCGCGAGCGCACCGTGTCCGCCACCGGCTCCGGCAGCGCGGCCCGGTCCACCTTGCCGTTCACGGTGAGCGGCAGCTCCGGCACCGTCATGAACACCGACGGCACCATGTAGTGCGGCAGCCTCGCGGCGGCGTACGCGTGCACGTCCGGCTGCCCGGCGGCGCCGTCCGCCGGAACCAGATACGCCACCAGGCGGCGCAGGCCCGGCCGGTCCTCGCGTACGGCGACGGCGGCGGCGGCCACCGCCGGACTGCCGGTGAGCACCGACTCGATCTCGCCGGGCTCGATCCGGAAGCCGCGCAGCTTGACCTGCTGGTCGGCGCGGCCGACGAACTCCAGCTCGCCGTCCGCCCGTTGCCGCACCAGGTCGCCGGTGCGGTACATCCGGCCGCCGTCGGCCGCGTACGGATCGGCGACGAACCGCCCGCCGGTCAGCGCCGGTCGGTTCAGATAGCCGAGCGCCACACCGGCCCCGGCCACGTACAGCTCGCCGACGACGCCGGCCGGCACCGGGCGCAGCGCGGCGTCCAGCACCCGCAGCGCGGCGCCGCGGACCTGCCGTCCGATCGGCGGCGCTCCGCCGGTCGCGGCCAGCGGGGAGCTGACGGTCGCGGCGACCGTGGTCTCCGTCGGCCCGTACGCGTTGAACACCTGCCGCCCGGTGGCGAATCTGGCCACCAGGGTGCGGGTCAGCGACTCGCCGCCGAGGACCAGCACGCGCAGCTTCGGCAGCGGGCGGTCCGGCAGGGTGGCGGCGACCGGCGCGGCGAGCATCACATGGGTGACGGCCTCGCGCTCCAGGGTGTCGGCCAGCTCCGCACCGGCCAGGCCGACGGCCTCCGGCAGGACGAGCGTGCCGCCGGAGAGCAGCGCCATCGCCACATCGGCGACCGACGGGTCGAAGTTCGCCGAGACGGCCTGGAGGACCCGGCTGCCCGGGGCGAGCGAGAACCGTTCGATGTGGTCGGCCGCCAGGTTGGCCAGGGACGCGTGCGTGACCATCACGCCCTTCGGCTCACCGGTGGAGCCGGAGGTGTGGATCGTGTACGCCGGATGCCCCGGCAGCAGCGGAAGGGTCCGCTCGTCCTGGCCGAGGTCGCCGTCCGGCAGATCGCCGACGGCGGCGGCCAGTTCGTCCGGTCCGACCACCGCGGCGGACACCGCGCCCGCCGCAGCCGACACCGCGGCGTCCGCCGCGTCCGCCGCTCCGGTGGCCAGCACCAGCACCGGCCGGACGTCGGCCAGCAGCCGGCCGATGCGCGTCGCCGGCAGGCCCGGGTCCAACGGCACGTAGGCCGCACCGGACTTGGCCACCGCGAGCAGGCCGACGAGCCACTGGGCCGACGAGGGGCCGGTGACCGCGACCCGCTCACCGGGACCGGCGCCGCGTGCGGCCAGCAGGCGGGCGACCCGGTTGGCGCGGGCGTTCAGCTCCGCGTACGTGAGGCCGCCGCCCGGCGCGGCCACGGCGGGCGCGTCCGGTGTGCGGGCCGCCTGCGCCTCGAAGAGGTCCGGCAGCGTCGCGGCCGGGGCCGCGTTCCGCCGGTCGTCGCCGGCCGCCAGCAGCGCGCGGCGCTCCGGGGCGGAGAACGGATCGGTCCGGCCGAGCCGGGTGCCGGGCCGCTCGGCCATGGTCCGCAGCAGCTCGGTCAGCCGGCCCACCAGCCGCTCGCCGTCGTCCACCACATCGGTGCGGTGGTCCAGCCGGATGTGCAGCCGCTCGCCGACCAGCGCGGCCGACAGGCTCAGCGGATAGTGCGTGGCGTCGCGCAGTTCGGTCGAGGAGACCTGGACCGGGGGCGCGGAGCCGTCCGGGGCGGCGAGGCCGCCGGGAGCGACCGGATAGTTCTCGAACACCGTGGCGGTGTCGAAGAGTTCGCCGACGCCGGCCAGCCGCTGGATGTCGGCGAGGCCGAGGTACTGGTGCGGCAGCAGCGCCAGCTGCTCCGACTGGACACGGTTCAGCAGGTCGTGGAGCGTCTCGTCGGGCCGGAGCGTCACGCGCACCGGCAGGGTGTTGATGAAGAGACCGACCATGGTCTCGATGCCGTCGATCTCCGGCGGGCGGCCGGAGACGGTCGCGCCGAAGGTCACGTCGTCGCGGCCGGTCAGCCGGCCGAGCAGGATCGCCCAGGCCGTCTGGACCAGGGTGTTCAGCGTGACGCCCAACCGCCGCCCGGCCGCGACCAGTTCGGCCGTGAACGCGGCCGGCAGGTCGGTCTCCAGACGTTCCGTGCGCGCCGGAGCACCGTCGCCGGCGCCTGCCAGCAGCGTCGGCTCGTCCAGCCCGTCCAGCGCCGCGCTCCAGGCCCGCTCGGACGCCTGCCGGTCCTGGACGGCCAGCCAGGCCAGATAGTCGCGGTACGGCGTGACGCGCGGCAGTTCGTCGCCGCGGCCGGAGTAGCAGGCGGCCATCTCGGCCAGCAGCACCGGCATGGACCAGCCGTCCAGCAGCAGATGGTGGTTGGTCACCACGAGCCGGTGGTGACCGGCGTCGAGCCGGACCAGCGCGAAGCGGATCAGCGGCGGCCGGGCCGGGTCGAAGCCCGCCTCCTGCTCGCCGGACAGGATCCGTTCCAGCGCGGCGGGCCGGTCGGCCTCCGGCAGCGCGGTCAGGTCGTGCGAGAACCACGGCAGTTCGACGTCCGCCGGAATGAACTGCACCGGCCGCGCACCGCCCTCGTGCCAGAAACCGGCGCGCAGGTTGCCGTGCCGCCGCAGCACCTGGGCGGCGGCCGCCGCGAGCGCGCCCTCGTCCAGCTCGCCGGTCATCTCCAGCGAGAGCTGCACGGTGTAGGCGTCGGTGCCCTCCCCGTACAGCGCGTGGAAGAGCAGTCCTTCCTGGAGCGGCGACGGCGGCAGGATCTCCGCCAGGCCCGGACGCGCCCGCTCCAGGCGTTCGATCTCCTGCTGGTCCAGCGAGACCAGCGGCAGGTCGGAGGGCGTACGGCCACCGGCCCCCGGCTGTGCCGAGTGCGCGACCAGAGCCTCCAGTGCGGCGAACCAGTCGTCCGCCAGCTCACGGACCTCCTCGTCCGCCAGGACCGCCGCCGGCCAGGACCAGGTGGCCGACAGCCACGGGCCGTCCGGACCGTCCTCCACCAGGCAGTTGAGCTCCAGGGCGTGGCCGAGCGGCTGCGCCGGGTCGAAGCCGCCGCTGCCGCTGGTGACCGTACCGTCGCCACCGGCGGAGGCACCGCCGCCGCCGGGTATCCGGCCGAGGTAGTTGAACGCGATCTGCGGTGCGCCGAGCGCGGCGAGCAGCGGCGCGGTCTCCGGATTGAGGTACCGCAGCAGACCGTGGCCGAGCCCGTCGCCCGGCACGGCGCGCAGCTGCTCCTTGACCCGCTTGAGCGCCTGGCCGACGGCGGGACCGCCGGCCGGCCACTCGGAACGGTCCGGCACGCCCGGGTCGAGGCGGACCGGGTGGAGCGTGGTGAACCAGCCGACCGTACGCGAGAGGTCCAGGCCGTCCGGCTCGTACCGGCCGTGGCCCTCGACGTCGATCAGCGCCCGGCCGCCGGAGCCCGGCCGCCCGGCCACGGCCAGCGCGAGGCCGGTGAGCAGCACCTCGGAGACGCCGGTGTGGAAGGCGGTCGGCACCGTGGTGAGCAGGGCGGCGGCCGGCATCCGGAGCGTGAAGCGGCGCAGCGTCGCGGCGATGTCGCGGTCCGGGTCCAGCGGCCGGCCGCCGAGCGGCGGCTCCGGCTCGGACAGCGTGCGCCGCCAGTGGTCGAGTTCGGCGGTGCGCTCGGGGCGCAGCGCCTCCTCGGCCAGCCACCGCGACCAGGCGCGCAGCGAGGTGCCGACCGGCTGGAGCACCGGCTCCGAACCGGCTCCGGCGGCGGTGAGGGCCTGTTCCAGGTCCGGCAGCAGGATCCGCCAGGAGACACCGTCGACGACGAGGTGGTGCGCGGTGAACAGCAGCGTGCCCGGGGCGTCCGGGCCCGCGTCGAACCAGGTGGCGCGGAGCATCGTGCCCGCCGCCGGATCCAGCGCGGCCACGGCGCGTGCCGCATGGGCGTCGACGAGCGCGCGGACCGCGTCGTCGGCGAGGCCGGCGATGTCGACACGGTGCAGGATGCCGTCCGCATCGACCGCGCCGCGCGGCCGGATCTCCAGCGCGGCGGCGGGCGGCGGCAGCAGCCGGGCGCGCAGCGCGTCGTGGTGGTCGAGCAGCGCGGCCAGCGCGGCGACCACCGTGGCCCGGTCGCAGCCGGCGGGCAGCGGTGCGGGCATCGACTGGCTGAAGCCGTCGCTGCCGCCGCCGAGCTCCGCCAGCCAGTGCATGACCGGGGTGAACGGCAGTTCGCCGACCGGATCGTCCTCGGGTCCGCGCACGGCGGCACCCGTCTCCTCGTCGGCGGCGCGGGCCACATCGGCCAGCGCCTCGACGGTCTTGTGCTCGAACACCTCGCGCGGCGTGATCACCAGTCCGTCCCGGCGGGCCCGGCTGACCAGCTGGATGGAGAGGATCGAGTCACCGCCGAGCTCGAAGAAGCTGTCGCCCGCGCCGACGGCGGAGAGGCCGAGCACCTCGGCGAAGAGCGCGCACAGCAGCTCCTCGCGCACGGTGCGCGGAGCGCGGCCGCCGGACGCCGCACCGAAGTCCGGTGCGGGCAGTGCACGGCGGTCCAGCTTCCCGTTCGGCGTCACCGGCAGGGCGGTGAGCGCCACGATCGCCGCGGGCACCATGTACGGCGGCAGCGAGGCGGCCAGATAGGCACGCAACTCCCCCACCAGCGCGCCCACTTCACGGTTGCCGACCGGATCGTTGGTGTACGCGTCCGGCCGCGATCCGGCCCGGACGGCCGGAGCCAGGACCGGCTCGGCCCCGCCGGGCGCGGCGAACACCACATCCAGCGCGCCTTCACCGGCCGTGTCCGACCAGGCGACCGCCGCCCGGCGGCCCAGCCGCTCGGCCAGCAGCCACAACTCCCCCGGCTCCACACCGGTTTCGGCCGGCCGCTGCCAGGCCGCCACGACGGCGTCCGCCTCCGCGCCGTCCTCCAGCGCGCGGAGAGCGGAGAGTTCACCGGCGAGCCGTGCGTTCGGCACTCCGGTGACACGCAGCGCACCACGGTCCGCGGCGAGCTGACCGGCCAGGCCGTCGAGACCGCCGGTCACCTGCGTCCACGGCAGGCTCCGCAGGTCCGGTTCCGCGCGTGCGGCACGGCCGGTGCGCAGGACCACGTCGTAGCGGTGCCTGGACAGCTCGTTGTCCGCGCCGGACCGCTTGATCCGGACATCGGTCTCCAGGCCCGGCACGGTGGCGGCGACCGCGGCGAAGAAGGCCGGATCGACGAGGAGTTCCTTCTCCATCACGACGCTCTGCTCCACCGCCCGGCGCAGGGCGGCGGTGCCCTCCTGCGGCGACCACCGGTGCAGCGTCACCCCGGCGCCGAAGCCGCGCGAGGTCCGCAGATTGCGCACGTCGCCGACGAACACGCTGCCGCCGGGCGCCACCAGAGCGGCGGCGCGGCGCACCACGTCCTCCAGATAGGCGGCGTTCGGGAAGTACTGCGCGACGGAGTTGACGACGACGAGGTCGAAGTAGCCGTGCGGCAGGCCGTCCGTCTCGTGGGCGGCGCCGGTGCGCAGCTCCACCCGGCCGGCCAGCTCCGGTTCGCGCTCCACCTGGGCGCGCAGCGCCTCGATCGCCTCGGCGGAGAAGTCGGTGCCGACGTACGTCTCCACGTGCGGAGCGACCTTCGACAGGATCAGCCCGTTGCCGACACCGAGTTCGAGGACGCGCACCGGCTCCAGGGCCAGGATGCGGTCCACGGTCTCGGACCGCCATCGCCGCATCTGCCCGACGGCGATCGGCTCGCCGTCGTAGCTGCTGAACCAGCCGGAGAAGTTCTCGCCGAACTCGCCCTCCTCGGCCTCGCGGCGGTAGTGCGCGTCGTAGACCTCGCGCCACTCGTCGACCTGCTCCGCCTCGACGCCTTCGTCGCGGCCGGCGTCACCGGCGGCGGTCCTGGCCGCGGGCACCACATAGCCGACCAGCTGCCGGTCGCCCGGCCGGTCCTCGCGGACGATCACGGCCGCCTGCGCCACCTCCGGGCGGTCGGTCAGCAGCGACTCGACCTCACCCGGCTCGATCCGGAAGCCGCGCACCTTCACCTGGTGGTCGGCGCGGCCGACGAAGCTCAGCTCACCGTCGGCGCTCCACCGCACCAGGTCGCCGGTGCGGTACATCCGGCCGCCGCTCGGGTCGAACGGGTCGGCGACGAACCGTCCGGCGGTCAGAGCGGCCCGGCCGAGATAGCCGCGTGCCAGACCGGCCCCGGCCACGTACAGCTCGCCGACCGCGCCGACGGCGACCGGGGCGAGCCGGCCGTCCAGGACGTAGACGCGTGCGTTGTCGATCGGCCGGCCGATGGGCGGCGGGCCGTCGCCGGGAGCCAGCGGGCGGCTCATGGTGGCGCACACGGTCGTCTCCGTCGGACCGTACGCGTTGATCATCCGGCGTCCGCCGGACCACCGCGCGACCGTCTCGCGGGACACGGCATCACCGGCCACGACCAGCGTGGTCACCGAGTCGAGCGCGTGCGGCGGCAGCACGGCCAGCGCCACCGGCGGCAGCGTCACATGGGTGATCCGCTCCGTCTCCAGCAGCTCCGCCAGGGGCGCGCCGGGCAGCATCCGGTCGCGCTCGGCGAGCACCAGGGCGGCACCGGAGAGCAGCGCCATGCACAGCTCGCTGAACGCCGCGTCGAAGCTCGGCGAGGCGAACTGGAGCACCCGCGCGTCCGGACCGACCGCGAACCGGTCGATCTGCCCGAAGGCCAGACTGGCCGGTCCCGCGTGCGAGACGACGACGCCCTTCGGCCGACCGGTGGAGCCGGAGGTGTAGATCACGTACGCCGGGTGCTCGCGCCGCAGCGCCCCGGTGCGTTCGGCGTCGGAGAGATCGCCGCCGGGACGCGCCGCGACCTCGCGTACGGTCTCCGCCGCGTCCAGCAGCAGCACGGGCCCCCGGTGCTCCGGCAGACCGGCGGCGAGCTCCATGTGGCTGATCAGCAGCGCCGGGCCCGCGTCCGCCAGCATGTACGCGATGCGCTCGGCCGGATAGTCCGGGTCGACCGGCAGATAGGCGCCGCCCGCCTTGAGCACGGCGAGCACCGACACCACCTGGTCGACGCCGCGCGGCAGCGCCAGCGCCACGATCCGCTCCGGTCCGACACCACGCTCCACCAGCACCCGGGCCAGCTGGTTGGCGGCCTCGTTCAGCTCCGCGTAGTCGAGCACCCGCTCGCCGTGGACCAGGGCGACACGTTCCGGCGTCGCGGCCGCCTGCGCCTCGAACAGGTCCGGCACCGGCAGCGCCGGAACCTCGCGGTGGGTGTCGTTCCACTCGACGAGCAGCCGGTGGCGGTCCTCGGGCGTCAGCACGTCCAGGTCACCGATCGGCCGGACCGGATCGGCGACCGCCGCGCGCAGCAGCCGCGTCAGCTGGGCGGTGAGCCGGTGCACGGTCTCCGCGTCGAACAGGTCGGTGCTGTACTCGGCGACACCGCCGAGACCGGCCGGCCGGCCTTCGGCGTCGTGCCGCTCGACGAGGTTGAGCAGCAGGTCGAACCGGGACGTCTTGTTGCCGAGCGGCTCGGCCCTGGTGTCCAGTCCGGTCAGTCCGCGCGGCTCCGGCGTCGCGTTCTGCAGTCCGAGCGCGATCTGGAAGAGCGGATGACGGCCCGCGACACGCTCCGGGTTGAGCTTCTCCACCAGCAGCTCGAACGGCAGGTCCTGGTGGGCGAAGGCCGCCAGGTCGGTGCTCCGCACCCGCTCCAGCAGCTCCGCGAAGCCGGGATCGCCGGAGGTGTCCGTCCGCAGGACGAGCGTGTTCACGAAGAAGCCGACCAGGCCCTCCAGCGCCTCGTCGTCACGGCCGGCCACGGCACAGCCGATCGGCAGATCGGTACCGGCGCCGAGCCGGGTCAGCAGAGCCGCGAGACCGGCCTGGAGGACCATGTACAGGCTGGCCTGATGCGTACGCGCCAGAGCGGCCAGGTCGCGGTGCAGAGCGGCGTCCAGCTCGAAGGTGATCTCGTCGCCGCGGAAGTCGGAGCGCACCGGACGCGGCCGGTCGGTCGGCAGGTCCAGCTCCTCCGGCAGCCCTTCCACCTCCCGCGTCCAGAACTCCAGCTGCCGGTGCAGCAGACTGCCCGCGTCCTCCTCGGAGCCGAGCACGCTGTGCTGCCACAGCGTGTAGTCGACGTACTGGAGCGGCAGCTCCGGAAGAGCCGGGACACGGCCGTCCGCCCGGGCGGTGTAGGCGGCGGCCAGGTCCTCCGCGAGCGGCGCCAGCGACCAGCGGTCACCGGCGATGTGGTGCACCAGCAGCAGCAGGACGTGCTCCTCCGGCGCGAGCGCGAACAGCGAGGCGCGCAGCGGCGGTTCGGCCGCCAGGTCGAAGCCGCGACCGGCCTCGGCGGCCAGCCGGACCGGCAGGCTCTCCTCGGTGGTGAGCACGACGGACAGCTCCGGCGCGGCGTCCTCGGTGGCCAGGACGTGCTGGCACGGCACGCCGTCGACCTCGGGGAACACGGTCCGCAGGCTCTGGTGCCGCTCGACGACGTCGGCGAGCGCGGACCGCAGCGCGGCCGGGTCCAGCGCACCGCGCAGCCGCACGGCGAACGGCATGTTGTAGGTGCTGCTCCGCTCGTCGAAGCGGTTGATGAACCAGAGGCGGCGCTGGGCGAAGGACAGCGGTATCCGCTCGGGCCGTTCGGCGACGACGGCGGGCGCGGGCCGTGAGACCTCGCCGGTGTCGAGGTGCGTGGCGAGCCGGGCCACGGTCGGCGCTTCGAAGAGCGTACGGACCGGGAGTTCGACGCCGAAGGCCGTACGGATACGGCTCACCAGCCGCGTCGCCAGCAGCGAATGACCACCCAGCTCGAAGAAGCTCTCCTCAGGCCCGACCTGCTCCACGCCGAGCACCTCGGCGAACAGCCCGCACAACACCTCCTCCGCGACCGACACCGGACCACGACCACCACCGGCCTCCGGCTCCGGCAACGCCGACCGGTCCAACTTGCCGTTCGGCGTCAACGGAAAACGATCCAGCACCATGAACACCGACGGCACCATGTGCTCCGGCAGCGCGGCCGCAACGACCGGCCGCAGGACATCGCTGTTCACCTCGGCACCATCGGCGGGCACCACATACGCCACCAGGCGAGACCCGGCACCGCCTTCACCGCGCACGACGACCACCGCACCGGCCACCGCAGGGTGATCGGCGAGCACCGACTCGATCTCACCCAGCTCGATCCGGAAACCACGCACCTTCACCTGGAAGTCCGCACGCCCCAGATACTCCAACTCACCAGCACCGGCGCCCGGATCCGACCAGCGCACCAAGTCACCGGTCCGATACATCCGCCCACCCGTCCCACCGAACGGATCCGCGACAAACCGCGAAGCCGACAGACCAGGCCGACCCAAATACCCACGCGCCACACCAGAACCAGCGATATACAGCTCACCCACCACACCCGGAGCCACCGGACGCAACGAACCGTCCAGCACATACACCCGCGTGTTCAGCACCGGACGACCGATCGTCGGTGCTCCGGGGCGGTCGGTGACGGTGGCCGCTGTGGACCAGACCGTCGTTTCGGTCGGCCCGTACAGGTTGGTGACGTCACGGCCGGTCGCGCGCATCCGCGCGGCCAGCGCGGGCGGCAGCGCCTCGCCGCCGACGAGCATGCGCAGTCCGCGCAGCCGCTCCGGACGGTCGGTGACCAGCGCCTGCCACAGGGTCGGCGTGGCCTGCAGGAGCGTGGCTCCGGTGCGTTCGACCAGGGCGCCGAGCGCTCCGGTGTCCCGGACCGTCGACCGCGCCGCGAGGACCACGCTCGCACCGGCGAGCAGCGGTGCGTGGATCTCCAGCGCGTGGATGTCGAACGCCACCGTGGTGACGGCCAGCATCCGGTCGGCCGCGGTGAGCGTGAGGCGTCCGCCCATCGCGGTGAGGAAGTTGAGCAGCGCCGCGTGCGGCACGACGACGCCCTTGGGCCGGCCGGTGGAGCCCGAGGTGTAGATGACGTACGCCGGGTGGTCCGGCGTCAGCGGGCTCAGCCGGTCGGCGTCGGCCGGGTCGGTGGCCGGCCATCGGGCGGCCGCTTCGCCGGTGCCGTCGGTCGTGACCGTGCCGTCGTGGCCGAGGACCAGACGCGGCGTGGAGGCGGTGCCGGGCACGGCCTCGTCGCCGGTGAGGACGAGCACCGGACGCGCGTCGTCGAGCATGTGCGCGATGCGGTCGGCCGGGTAGTCCGGGTCGAGCGGCAGATAGCCGGCACCGGTCTTGAGGACCGCCAGCATCGCCACGACCAGGCCCGCGGAGCGCGGCAGCGCCAGCGCGACGAACCGCTCCGGTCCGGCTCCGGCGGCGATGAGCCGGTGCGCCAGCCGGTTGGCGCGGCCGTTGAGCTCCGCGTAACTCAGCTCCGTGAGCCCGCCGTCGGCACGGTCGTCGGCCAGCAGGGCACAGGCGTCCGGGGTGCGGGCCGCCTGCGCCGCGAAGAGCTCCGTCACGGTCGCCGGGGGCAGCTCGCCCGCGGTGTCGTTCCACTCCTCCAGGACGCGCCGGCGCTCCTGCGGACCGA
The DNA here is from genome assembly GCF_055792845.1 of Streptomyces sp. DSM 106670. NCBI lineage: Bacteria > Bacillati > Actinomycetota > Actinomycetes > Kitasatosporales > Streptomycetaceae > Streptomyces > Streptomyces sp. DSM 106670. Next base: position 4,486,534 of record NZ_CM147704.1, on the reverse strand, counting down.
GTACGTCGATCGCGCCGAGCGACCGGTCCGGATCGTCGGCCACCGCGTGCAGCACGCGCAGGAGCCGCTCGTTGATCCGCCGCGCGGTCGCCTCGTCGAAGAGGTCGGCGCTGTAGTCGAGCGCGCCCTCCAGGCCGTCCGGGGAACCGTCGGCGGTGAACCGCTCGGTGAGGTCGAAGGAGAGGTCGAAGCGGACCGCGCCGCCGCCGATCTCCTCGGGACGGACGTCGAGGCCCGGCAGGTCCAGCTCGGCGGCCTCGTTGTTCTGGAGCGTCAGCATCACCTGGAACAGCGGATGCCGCGCCATCGAACGCGCCGGATTCAACTCCTCCACCAGCCGCTCGAACGGCACGTCCTGATGCGCGTACGCCGCCAGATCGCCCTCCCGCACCCGCCCCAGCAGCTCACGGAACGACGGATCACCCGACGTGTCCGTCCGCAGCACCAGCGTATTGATGAAGCAGCCGACCAGCTGGTCGAGCGCCTCGTCGGTGCGTCCGGCGACCGGGGTGCCGAGCGGAATGTCGGTGCCCGCGCCGAGCCGCGTGAGGAGCGTCGCCAGTGCGGCCTGGACGACCATGAACAGGCTGCTCCCCTGCTCACGCGCGAGCGCGGCCAGCCGGCCGTGCAGGGCGGCGTCGACGTCCAGCCGGACGCGTCCGCCCCGGCCGGTGGCGACGGCGGGCCTGGTCCGGTCGGTGGGCAGGCCGAGTTCGTCCGGCAGGCCGGCCAGCGTGGTCCGCCAGTGGTCGAGCTGACCGGCGAGCGCGCTGTCCGGGCGGTCCTCGTCGCCGAGGAGGTCGCGCTGCCACAGGGTGTAGTCGGCGTACTGCACCGGCAGCGGCTGCCAGTGCGGAGCCGTACCGGACAGCCGGGCGGTGTAGGCGGCGGCCAGGTCGCGGCCGAGCGGGGCCAGCGACCAGCCGTCGCCGGCGATGTGGTGCAGCCCGATCAGGAGCACGCGCGTCGTGGCGTCCAGCTCGAACAGCGTGGCCCGCAGCGGCGGTTCGGCGCTCAGGTCGTAGCCGCGCGCCGCGTCGCGTGCGAGCGCGTCGGCGAGCGTGGCCGGGTCGGCCGGTACGCGGACGAGCTCCGGGCTCCAGTGGTCCAGGACCTGTTGCGACGGCACGCCGTCGGTCTCCGGGAACACCGTGCGCAGCGTCTCGTGCCGGGCCACGACGTCGGCGAGCGCGGACCGCAGCGCGGCCGGGTCCAGGTCGCCGGTGAGCCGGACGGCGAGCGCCAGGTTGTAGCGCGCGTCCTGCGGGTCGAGGCGATTGATGAACCAGAGGCGGCGCTGGGCGAAGGACAGCGGTATCCGCTCCGGCCGTTCCATCGGCGTGAGGGCGCGGCGTGCGGTGTCGGCGGTGTCGAGCCGCTCCGCCAGCCGTTCCACGGTCGGCGCTTCGAAGAGGGCGCGGACCGGGAGTTCGACGCCGAAGGCCGTACGGATACGGCTCACGAGCCGCGTCGCCAGCAGCGAATGACCACCCAGCTCGAAGAAGCTCTCCTCGGGCCCGACCCGCTCCACACCGAGCACCTCGGCGAACAGCCCGCACAACACCTCCTCCGCGACCGACACCGGACCACGACCGACGCCACTCTCCGGCTCCGGCAACGCCGACCGGTCCAGCTTCCCGTTCGGCGTCAACGGAAAACGATCCAGCACCACGAACACCGACGGCACCATGTGCTCCGGCAACGCAGCCGCGACCACCGGCCGCAGCACATCACCACTCACCTCGGCACCATCGGCGGGCACCACATACGCCACCAACCGGGCACCAGCAGCACCCGTGGCACCCTCACCGCGCACGACGACCACCGCACCGGCCACCGCCGGATGACCGGCGAGCACCGACTCGATCTCACCCAGCTCGATCCGGAAACCACGCACCTTCACCTGGAAGTCCGCACGCCCCAGATACTCCAACTCACCAGCACCGGCACCCGAATCCGACCAGCGCACCAAGTCACCGGTCCGATACATCCGCCCACCAGGCGCCCCGAACGGATCCGCGACAAACCGCGAAGCCGACAGACCAGGACGACCCAAATACCCACGCGCCACACCAGAACCAGCGATATACAGCTCACCCACCACACCCGGAGCCACCGGACGCAACGAACCGTCCAGCACATACACCCGCGTGTTCAGCACCGGACGACCGATGGAGGCCGAGGCGGGCCAGCGGCCGGTGTCCTCCGGAAGGGCCGTGCCGGTGACCACATGGGTCTCGGTCGGTCCGTAGTGGTTGTGCAGACGCCAGCCGCCGCGCCGGTGCGCGTCGCGGAGCCGTCCGGTGAGCGCGAGCGCCTCGCCCGCCTGGGCGACGTGCCGCAGCTCGGGCAGTTCGCCGTCCGGCCCGAGGGCGTCGAACAGCGCGTTGACGACCAGGCTCGGCGCGTACAGCTCCTGCACCCGATGGCGGCGCAGCCAGTCGGCGAAGGCCGCCGGATCGCGGCGTACCGCGTCGTCCGGGACCACCAGGCACTTGCCGTGCAGCAGCGTGGACAGGATCTCCTGGGCCGACACGTCGAAGCTGAGCGCGGTGAACTGCGCGGTCCTCGTGCCCGGTTCGCCGGGTACGGCCTCGGCGTGCCAGGCCATGAGGTTGACCAGGGCCGCGTGCGGCATGACCACGCCCTTGGGCCGGCCGGTGGAGCCCGAGGTGTAGATGACGTACACCGGGTGGTCCGGCGTCAGCGGGCTCAGCCGGTCGGCGTCGGTCAGGTCGGCGTCGCTCAGGTCGAGGTGAAGGGCGGGCCCGGCGGTCTCCGCGGGCGCGACCGGTTCGCCGGAGAGGTCCAGGAGCAGCGGCGGCGCGGTCTCCACGCAGGCCGCGGGCAGGCGTGCGGCGGTGTCCTCGGTGGTGAGGACCAGCTGCGGTGCCGCGTCGGCGGTCATGTGGACCAGCCGGTCCGCCGGATAGTCCGGGTCGAGCGGCAGGTAGGCCGCACCGGACTTGAGGACCGCGAGCAGGCCGACGATCTGGCCGGTGGAGCGCGGCAGCGCCACGGCCACCAGGCCTTCGGGACCGGCGCCGCGCGCGACGAGGAGCCTGGCCAGGCGGTTGGCGCGCGCGTTGAGTTCGCGGTAGCTGAGGGCTCCGTCGTCGGCGAGGACGGCGGTGGCGTCCGGGGTGTTCGCCGCCTGCCGCTCGAACAGCTCCGGCAGCGTGGCCGGAGGCATCGGCCGTGCGGTGTCGTTCCACTCTTCCAGGACGCGGTGGCGTTCCTCGGCGGTGAGGACGTCGATGCGCGCCAGCGGCCGGTCCGGGTCGCTGACGGCTCCGTCCAGCAGCCGGACCAGCCGGTCGAGCAGGGTGGCCACGGAGGACCGGTCGTACAGGTCGGTGCTGAACTCGACGGTGCAGTCGAGTCCGTTCGCTGCGGTGCGCGAGGCGGCCGTGCCCGTGCCGGTGCCCGTTCCCGTACTCGTACGCTGTTCGGCGAAGGCGAAGAACAGGTCGAACTTGGACATGCCGGTGCCGACGTCGACCGGCCGCGCGTCGAGGCCCGGCAGGTCCAGCTCGGCGGCCTCGTTGTTCTGGAGCGTCAGCATCACCTGGAACAGCGGATGCCGCGCCATCGAACGCGCCGGATTCAACTCCTCCACCAGCCGCTCGAACGGCACGTCCTGATGCGCGTACGCCGCCAGATCCCCCTCCCGCACCCGCCCCAGCAGCTCACGGAACGACGGATCACCCGACGTGTCCGTCCGCAGCACCAGGGTGTTGACGAAGCAGCCGACGACGTCGGACACCGCGTCGTCGGTGCGGCCGACGACCGGGCTGCCGAGCGGAATGTCGGAGCCCGCGCCGAGCTTGCCGAGCAGGGCGGCGACACCGGCCTGGAGCACCATGAACAGGCTGACGTTCGCCTCACGGGCCAACGCGGTGAGCCTGCGGTGCAGGTCCGCGTCCAGGCTCATGGACAGCGCGTCGCCGCTGCCGCCGGCCACCGCCGGCCGGGGCCGGTCGGTCGGCAGCTCCAGCTGGTCCGGCAGTCCGGCCAGCGTGGTGCGCCAGAAGTCGAGCTGGCGCGAGACGGTGCTGTCCGGATCGCTCTCGCCGCCGAGCAGGGCGTGCTGCCACAGCGTGAAGTCGGCGTACTGCACCGGCAGCGGCTCCCTGCGCGGGGCCGCACCGGACAGCCGTGCCGTGTAGGCGGCGGAGAGGTCGCGGCCGAGCGGGGCCAGCGACCAGCCGTCGGTCGCGATGTGGTGCAGCACCAGCAGCAGGACGTGCTCCTGCGGTGCGGTGCGGAACAGGGTCGTGCGCAGCGGCGGTTCGGCGGCGAGGTCGAATCCGCGCAGCGCCTCGGTCCGCAGCGCGTCCTGGAGTCCGTCCTCGGTGACGGCCACGACCGGCAGCGCGGGCCGGGCCACGGCCGCGTCGAGGACGTGCTGGTACGGAGTGCCGTCCGGCGCCGGGAACAGGGTACGCAGGCTCTCGTGGCGGCCGGTGACATCGCCGAGCGCCGCGTGCAGCGCGGCGGTGTCCAGCTCACCGGTGAGGCGGACGGCCACCGGCACGTTGTACGCGGCGGACGGTCCGTCGACCTCGTTGATGAACCAGAGCCGCTGCTGCGCCAGTGACAGCGGTACGCGCTCGGGGCGCGGCCCCGGTACGAGCGGCGGGTGTACGGCCGCTCCGGCGTGGTCCAGCCGGGCGGCGAGGCCGGCCACGGTCGGCTGCTCGAAGAGCGCGCGCATCGGCAGCTCGACGCCGAGAACGGTGCGGATGCGGCCGACCAGCCGGGTGACCAGCAGCGAGTGTCCGCCGAGGTCGAAGAAGCTGTCCTCCGGGCCGACCCGCTCCGCGCCGAGCACCTCGGCGAACAGGTCGCACAGCAGCTCCTCGCGCGGTCCGCGCGGTGCGCGGCCGCCGCCTCCGGCGCCGAACTCCGGGGCCGGCAGCGCGGTCCGGTCCAGCTTGCCGTTCGCGGTGCGCGGGAAGTCGTCGAGGACGACGACGGCGGCCGGAACCATGTAGTCCGGGAGCTGTCGTGCGGCGTGCGCGCGCAGTTCGTCCGGGCGCGGGGCGGCGCCCGCCCCGGCCGGCACGGCGTAGGCGACGATGCGGCGGTCGCCGGGGCTGTCCTCGCGGACCACGGCGAGCGTGCGCGCCACGCTTTCGTGCGTGGTGAGGACGGCCTCGATCTCACCGAGTTCGATGCGGTAGCCACGGATCTTGACCTGGTCGTCGACGCGTGCGACGAACCGCAGTTCGCCGTCCGTGCCCCAGCGCGCCAGGTCGCCGGTGCGGTACATCCGCGAGCCGTCGGCGGCGAACGGGTCGGCGACGAAGCGGCTCGCGGTGAGGCCGGGGCGGTTCAGATAGCCGCGCGCCACATGCGTACCGCTGATGTAGACCTCGCCGGCCACGCCGGGGGCCACCGGGCGCAGCGCGGCGTCCAGGACGAGCAGGGCGGTGTTCCAGGACGGCCGGCCGATCGGTACGGCGGCCTCCGGGAGGTCGTCGTCCGGGCCGACGCGGAATTCGGTGCAGCCGACCGTGGTCTCGGTCGGGCCGTACTCATTGACCACGGTCACACCGGGCCGGGCCGCCCGCCACTGGCGTACGGCGTCCGAGGTCAGCAGTTCGCCGCCGACGATGAGCTGTGCGGTCGGCGAGAACTCCGCCGGCAGTTCGGTGAGGACCGGGATGTGGCTCGGGGTGCCCTTGACCAGTGCCGGGCGGTGGTTCGGCGGTCCGTCCGGCGCGCCTTCGCGCAGCTCGACCAGGTGGACGCAGCCGCCGCTGGTGAGCGGCACGAACAGTCCGGTCACCGTCAGGTCGAAGGAGACCGGCGAGTGGACCAGCCAGCGGCCGTCACCGGCGTCGTAGTGCACGCGCGACCAGGCGAGGTAGGCGTTGAGCGCGGCGTGCGGCACGACGACGCCCTTGGGCCGGCCGGTGGAGCCGGAGGTGTAGATGACGTACGCCGGATGCTCCGGCAGCAGCGGCGCGGCCCGGTCGGCGTCGTCGATCGGCGCCGGGTCGGCCGCGGCGCGCGCGGCCACGGTCTCCGGTGCGTCCAGGAGCAGCACCGGAACCTCGGTCGCGGGCAGCCGGCCCGCGGTCGCCGAGGTGGCGAGCAGCAGCGCAGGGGCCGCGTCGCCGAGCATGAACTCCAGGCGTTCGGCGGGCTGTTCCGGGTCCAGCGGAAGGTAGGCGGCGCCGGTCATGGCGACCGCGAGGACGGCGACGACCAGTTCGGTCGACCGCTCCACGGCCACCGCGACCAGCCGCTCCGGTCCGGCGCCGCGGGCGAGCAGCAGCCTGGCCAGACGGGTGACCTGCGCGTCCAGCTCGGCGAAGGTCAGCGCGGTGTCCTCGAACGCCACCGCCGGTGCGTCCGGGGTACGGGCCGCCTGCTGGGCGAAGAGTTCCGGCAGCGTGGCGTCCGGCACCCGGCGGCGCGGTCCGGCGCTGCGGGTCAGCGCGGTGCCGCGTTCGGCCGGGGTGAGCAGTGCCAGCCGGCCGACCGGCAGCCGCGGATCGGCGGCGACGGTCTCGAAGAGCTGCCGCAGCCGTTCGGCCAGCCGCTCCACCAGCGCGCTGTCGAACACGTCCGGCCGGTAGTCCAGCTTGAGCAGGATGCGCGCACCGGGGGCGACGGTCAGGCCGAGCGGATAGTGGTTGGCGTCGCGGCCTTCGACCCCGCGGATGCGCAGTCCGCCGATCGGCGCGTTCACCGCTTCCGGGTCGACCGGGTAGTTCTCGAACACGACGGAGGTGTCGAAGAGCGTTCCGGCGCCCGCCAGCGCCTGGATCTCGGCCAGTCCGAGGTGCTGGTGCGGCATGAGTCCGGCCTGCTCGTCCTGGACCCGGGCCAGCAGGGCGGAGATGGGTTCGGCCGGATCGGTCCTGATGCGCAGCGGCAGTGTGTTGAGCAGCAGGCCGACCATGCTGCGCACCCCGTCGAGGTCCGGCGGGCGGACGGAGACGGTGGTGCCGGTGACGACGTCGGAGCGGCCGGTGAGCGAGGAGAGCAGCAGGCCCCACACGGTCTGGACGACGGTGTTGAGGGTGACGCCGTGGTCGCGGGCGACGGCGTTGAGCCGTGCGGTCAGCGTCTCGTCGAGCTCGAACGGCAGCCGGTCCGGGCGGACCGGATCGGCCGCGGCGTCGGCCGGCGCGACGAGCGTCGGCTCGTCCACCCCGGCCAGCGCGGACCGCCAGGCGTCCTCGGCGGCCGTACGGTCCTGTCCGGCGAGCCAGCCGAGATAGTCGCGGTACGGGGTGACGCGCGGCAGCGCGCTGTCGTCGCCGCCGCTCAGGTAGAGGGCGAAGAGCTCGCTGAAGAAGAGCGGGGTCGACCAGCCGTCCAGCAGGATGTGGTGGTTGGTCACCACCAGCCGGCAGCGGTCGGGGCCGAGCCTGACCAGCAGGAAGCGGATCAGCGGGGCCTTGGCGAGGTCGAACCTGCGGCCCCGGTCGGTCTCCAGGATGCGCGCGAACGCGGCCTCGCGCCCGTCCTCCGGCTCGGTGCCGAGGTCGATCTCGTACCACGGCATACGCGCCTTGCGGCGGATGACCTGGACCGGCCGGTCCAGGCCCTCGTAGCGGAACGCGGCGCGCAGGTTGGCGTGGCGGCGCAGCAGGCTGTCGGCCGCGCCGCGCAGTGCGGCGGCGTCGACCTCGCCTTCGATGTCCAGGACGATCTGCACCGTGTAGACGTCCGGCGCCTGCTGGTCGTAGAGGGCGTGGAAGAGCAGCCCTTCCTGGAGCGGTGAGAGCGGAAGAATGTCCTCGATCCGGGCGTTCACCGTGCGTCCCTCCAGAATGAGTCCATGTCGTCCTCTTCGTCCTCTTCGTCGTCCTCGTCGTCTCCGGCGAGCACGTGGTCGATCTGACTCTGCGTCAGTGATGTCAGCGCGACGTCCGACGGCGTCCAGCCGCCGGCGTCGGGGTCTTGCGCGTGCGTGACCAGGGCCTCCAGGGCCCGCAGCCAGCTCTCGGCCAGCTCGCGGACCTCGGCCTCGGTGAGCAGGCCGGCCGGCCAGGACAGGGTGGTGGACAGCCGTGGGCCGTCCGCGCCGTCGTGCGCGGCCGCGTTGATCTCCAGTACGTGCGGAAGCGGCGAGGCCGGATCCGCGTGGTCGGGCAGCGCGCCGGTCTCCGGAGCGGGCGTCCAGTGGCCGCCGACCGGATCGGCGGAGAACCTGCCGAGGTAGTTGAAGCCGATCTGCGGAGCGGGCGCGCCGCTCAGCTCCGCCGCCGTGGCTGCGTTGAGGCGGCGCAGCAGGCCGTAGCCGATGCCGTGGTCCGGCACCGCGCGCAGTTGCTCCTTGACCCGCTTGAGGGCGCGGCCCGCCGCCGGTCCGGCCGCCAGCGCCTCGGCCACGTCCAGCGGCCCGGGGTCCAGCCACAGCGGATGGCTGGAGGTGAACCAGCCGACCGTCCGGGACAGGTCCACGCCCTCGACGAGGTCCTCACGGCCGTGGCTCTCCAGCTCCACCAGCGCTCCGGTGCCCCGGTCGCGGCCGGTGCGCTCGCGCCAGTGCGCGAGCGCCAGGGTCAGAGCGGTGAGCAGGACGTCGTTGACCCCGGCGCGGAACACCGCGGGAACGGTGGTCAGCAGCGGTTCGGTGCGGTCGGCGGCCAGCTCGACGGTGACCGAGCGCAGGCTGCTCACCGTGTCGCGCGCCGGATCCAGCGGCCGGCTGCCGAGCCGGGGATCCGGACCGGCCGACATCCGCCGCCAGAGCGGCAGTTCGGCCAGGAGCGCCGGGTCCTCGGCCAGCCGGGCCAGGTGCTGCGTCCAGCGGCGGAAGGAGGTTCCTTCCGGCGGCAGGACAGCGGGCGAGGTGGGCGCGGCGGTCGCGGCGGTCGCGGAATCCTTGCTTCCGTCCGGGCCGGAACGGTCCGCGCCGAGGCCGGCCGTCGCCTGCCAGGCCGTGACCAGGTCCGGCACCAGGATGCGCCAGGACACCCCGTCCACGGCCAGGTGGTGCAGGACCAGCAGCAGCCGCCCGGACCGGTCCGGACCGGCGTCGAACCACACCGCCTGCACCAGGACACCGGCCTCCGGCGCGAGCCGGCCGCGTGCCGCCTCGCCCTCGGACCGGATCAGCGCGGCCAGCCGCTCGCCGTCCGCCTCCGCCACCGCACAGCGGCGCACCAGCGGCCCGGCCGCGACGGATCCGGGCGCGCCGACCGTCAGCCGCCGCTCCTCCCCGTCCACGGTCAGCCGCAGCCGCAGCGCGCCGTGATGGTCGAGCAGCGTCCGCACCGCGGCCACCAGCCGCTCCTCGCCGAGGTCCGGCGGAACGGTCAGCAGCGTCGCCTGGTTGACGCCGTCCGACGGACCGCCGCGCTCCCACAGGTCGTGCACGATCGGCAGCGGCACCACATCGCCGACGGCGACGTCCTCCGGGTCGCTCCCGCCGGTGTCCTCCTGCTCGGTGGCGGCCGCGGCGAGCGCCGCCACCGTCCGGTGCCGGAACACCTCGCGCGGGCTGATGACCAGCCGGTGCGCACGCGCCCGGCTGACCAGCTCGATGGAGACGATGCTGTCGCCGCCGAGGTCGAAGAAGCTGCTCTCCGCGTCGACCTCGTCCCGACCGAGCACCTCGGCGAAGAGCCGCGCCAGCAGCTCCTCGCGGCCCGGACGGGGAGCGCGGCCGCCGCTGTCGCCGCCGGTGCGCGGAGCGGGCAGCGCACGGCGGTCCACCTTGCCGCTCGTGGTGAGCGGCAGGGCGTCCAGCACGGTCACGGTCGCCGGAACCATGTAGTCCGGCAGCTCCCGCGCCAGCTCCGTGCGCAGCCGCGCCGGGTCCAGCGGTACGCCGGGCCTGGCCACGGCGTACGCGGCCAGCTGCCGGACGCCCGGCCGGTCCTCGCGGACGACGGCGGCCGCCTGGAGGACCCCGGTCCGCCCGGCGAGCGCCGACTCGACCTCGCCGAGCTCGACGCGGAAGCCGCGGATCTTGACCTGGTCGTCGGCGCGGCCGACGTACTCCAGCTGTCCGTCGCGCCAGCGCACGAGGTCGCCGGTGCGGTACATCCGGTGGCCGGCCGGACCGTACGGGCAGGCCACGAACCGGCCTGCGGTGAGCGCCGGTTCGTGGACATAGCCGCGTGCCAGCGCCGGACCGGACAGATAGAGCTCGCCGGTCACACCGGGCAGCACCGGGCGCAGCCGGCCGTCCAGCACGAGCGCCGCCGTGTCCGGCACCGGACGTCCGATGACCGGCCGCCCGGACCCGATCCTGGCCACCACCGAGTCGACGGTGCACTCGGTCGGCCCGTACAGGTTGAACGCGGCCAGGCCCGGCGTCGCGGCGAGCCTGCGCCACAGCGGCTCCGGCACCGCCTCCGCGCCGAGCGCGAGCGCCCGCAGCCCGTGCGGCAGGTCGAGCAGGCCCCGGTCCACCAGACGGGCCGCGTAGGACGGCGTGGTGGAGAGCGCGTCGATGCGGTGGCCGGTCAGATAGCGCAGCAGCCGCTCGGGGTCGGTACGGGTGTCCTCGTCGAGCAGGTGCAGCTCATGGCCGTCGAACAGCCACAGCAGCTGGTCCACCGAGGCGTCGAAGGAGAACGAGGCGAAGTGCGCGGCCCGCAGCGGCGTACCGCCGGAGGACGGCCCGTACACGCGCTCGCGCATGCTGCGGAACAGTCCGCTCAGCGAGCGGTGGCTGACCACGACGCCCTTCGGCGTGCCGGTGGATCCGGAGGTGTGGATCACATAGGCCGGAGCGTCGGGCCGCACGGCGGAGGCGTCCGGAATCCGCGCGTCCACGGCTCCGGTGTCAGTGTCGGCGCCCGTGGCATCCTCCTGGCCGGCCGGTCCGGAGAGCCTCAGCACCTCGGCGGGCGTCAGCACCTCGGCGCCCGTCCGCACGCCATCCGGCAGTCCGTCCGGGCCGGTGAGCACGAGGAGCGGCCGGGTCCGGTCGAGGATCCGGCCGATCCGCTCGGCCGGATGCGCCGGGTCCAGCGGTACGTATCCGCCACCGGCCTTCAGCACCGCGAGGATCGCGGTGACCAGCGCGGCGGACCGGGGCAGCGCGGTCGCCACCAGGCACTCCGCCGTCACCCCGCGTGCGGCCAGCGCCCCGGCCAGCCGGCCGGCCCGTGCGTCCAGTTCCGCGAAGGTCAGCGTGGCGTCCGGAGCGACGACGGCCGTGGCGTCGGGGGTCCGCGCCGCCTGCGCCGCGAACAGCGCCGCCGGAGTGGCGTCGGAGAGCGGCAGCTCTCCTCGGCCCCGGCCCCATTCCTCCACGACGCGTTCCAGCTCACCGGGTCCGGCGATGTCCAGCGCGCCGACCGGACGGCCGGGATCCGCCGCGACGGCGGACAGCAGCCGCACCAGGCGGGCGGAGACCGTCCCGACCGTCTCCGCGTCGAACAGCTCGGCGGCGAACTCGATCCGGCCGCCGATGCCGTCCGGCGCACCGGACGCGTTCAGCCGCTCCTCCAGGTTGAAGGACAGGTCGAACTTGGCCGCGTCCAGGCCGATTCGCAGCGGCTCCACGCTCAGCCCCGGCAGGGCGAGTTCGGCGTTCTCCGCGTTCTGGAAGGACAGCATGACCTGGAAGAGCGGGTGGCGGGCGAGCGACCGCGCCGGGTTGAGCACCTCGACGAGCCGCTCGAACGGCACGTCCTGGTGGGCGTAGGCGGCGAGGTCCGTCTCCCGCACCCGCTCCAGCAGCTCGGGGAACGTCGGATCACCGGACACGTCCGTGCGCAGCACCAGCGTGTTGACGAAGAAGCCGACCAGATCGTCCAGCGCCTCGTCCGTACGACCGGCGATCAAGGAGCCGAGCGGGATGTCGTCACCGGCGCCCAGCCGGTGCAGCAGTGCCGCAAGACCCGCCTGGACCACCATGAACAGGCTGACGTTCGCCTCCCGCGCCAGCGCGGTGAGCTGCTGGTGCACGGCGGCCGGAAGCTCCACTCCGACGCTTCCGGCGATCCGGCTCGGCGTCTGCGGCCTCGGCCGGTCGGCGGGCAGCGCGATCTCGTCCGGCAGCCCGGACAGCGTCGCGTGCCAGTGGTTCAGCTGCCGGGCGATCGGCGACTCCGGGTCCGTCTCGTCGCCGAGCACCTCGCGCTGCCAGACCGTGTAGTCCGCGTACTGCACCGGCAACGGCCGCCACCGGGGCGCCTCGCCCGCCAGCCTGGCCGTGTACGCGGCCGACAGATCGCGCGCCAGCGGGGCCAGCGACCAGCCGTCGGCGGCGATGTGGTGCAGCACCAGCAGTAGGACGTGCTCCCGCTCGCCGGTCCTGAACACCCGTACCCGCAGCGGCAGTTCGTGGTCCAGCGCGAAGCCCGTGTTGGCGGCCTCCGCCAGCGTCGCGGAGAGGTCGTCCCCGGCCGACGGCTCGACCCGAAGATCCGGCAGCCCGGCCGGCAGGACGACCTGGCGCGGCCGCCCCCGGTCGTCCGGGAAGACCGTGCGCAGCGCCTCGTGGCGGGCCAGCACATCGCCGAGCGCGCGCCGCAGGGCGTCCGGGTCCAGCTCGCCGGTGAGCCGGACGGCCATCGGCACGTTGTACGCCGAGGAGTTCTCCTCGAAGCGGTTGAGGAACCAGAGCCTGCGCTGCGCGAAGGAGAGCGGTACGGCGTCGGGCCGGTCGGCCGGAGCGAGTGCCGTACGCGCGGTGCCCGCGTCGTCGAGCGTGCGGTCCAGCGCGGCGACGGTCGGATGCTCGAACAACGCACGGACCGGCAACTCCACACCCAGCACCGACCGCACCCGGCTCACGAGCCGCGTCGCCAGCAGCGAATGACCACCCAGATCGAAGAACCCGTCCTCGACCCCTACACCCTCAACACCCAGCACCTCACCGAACAGACCACACAGAATCTCCTCCCGCGCACTGCGCGGACCACGACCCCCCACCACCAACTCCGGCACCGGAAGCGCCCGCCGATCCAACTTCCCGTGCACCGTCAACGGCAGACCGTCCAGCACCACGAACGCCGACGGCACCATGTACTCCGGCAGCACACCCGCCACCTGGCCCCGCAGGACGGAGACGTCCAGCGCGCCATCGGCGCCGGCGTTCTCGGGCACGGCGTACGCGACGAGGTATGCGCCGCGTACCGGGTCCTCGCGGACCACGACGGCGGCCTGGCCGACCCCGTCGGCCGCGGCGACCACGGCCTCGACCTCGCCCGGCTCGATGCGGTGGCCGCGGATCTTGACCTGGTCGTCGGCACGGCCGACGAACTCGAACTGTCCGTCAGGGAGTTGACGCACCACATCACCGGTGCGGTACATCCGCGAACCGTCCGCCGCGAACGGATCCGCCACGAACCGCGCGGCCGTCAGATCCGGCCGGCCGAGATAGCCGCGGGCCAGCCCCGCGCCGGCCACGTACAGCTCACCGGCGACACCGGGGGCGACCAGGCCGAGCGAGGCGTCCAGCACATAGGCGCGGGTGTTCCACACGGCACGGCCGATCGGCGGGGTGCTCGCACCGGTGAGCGGCCCGGTCATGGTCGTGGCGACCGTCATCTCGGTCGGCCCGTAGGCGTTGACGACGCGGCGGCCACCGCGCGCCCAGCGTGCGACGAGCTCGGCGGAGCACGCCTCACCGCCGGTGACGATGCAGCGCAGCGTGTCCAGGCCGGCGTCCGGCACGGTCGCCAGGACCGGTGCGGCCAGCTGGACGTGCGTGACCGCGTACCGGTCGATCGCCTCGGCGAGCTGGTCGCCGACGACGTGCCGGCGCGGATCGGCCAGGACCAGCGCCGCGCCGGAGAGCAGCGCCATCACGGTGTCGGCCACCGACGGGTCGAAGGTGGTGGACACCGCCTGGAGCACCCGGCTCGTGCCGTCGACGCCGAGCCGGTCGATGTGCACCGCCGCGAGGTTGCCGATGCTGCCGTGCGTGACGACGACGCCCTTCGGCGTGCCGGTCGAGCCGGAGGTGTAGATGACGTACGCCGGATGCTCCGGCCGCAGCCCGGTCGTGCGCTCGTCGTCGGTGAGGTCGGCGGCGGCGAGACCGGCCGCCAGCCGCTCGGCCTCGTCGGTACGGAGCGCGGCGACGGACACGGCGAGCGGCGCGGCGGCGAACGCGGAGGCCTCCTCGCCGTCCGCTCCTTCGGTGAGCACCAGCACCGGCCGGGCGTCGGCGATCATGCGCTCGATGCGCGCGCCGGGCTGGGCCGGGTCGACCGGCAGATAGCCGGCTCCGGCCTTGGCCACCGCCAGGAAGGCGACGAGCCAGGACACGGAGCGCGGTACGGCCACCGCGACCAGGCTCTCCGGCCCGGCTCCCCGGCCGGCCAGCAGCCTGGCCAGCCGGTTGGACCGCGCGTTCAGCTCCGCGTAGGTCAGCTCCTGGTCACCGGCGACGACGGCGACGGCGTCCGGCGTGCGTGCCGCCTGCGCCTCGAAGAGCGCGGGCAGGGTGCCGTCCGGAAGGTCGTGGCCGGTGGCGTTCCAGCGGTGCAGCACGGTGTCGCGCTCGGCGGCGGACAGGACGTCGAGCGCCCCGACCCGTGTGCCGGGGGCCTCGGCGGCGGCCGCCAGCCAGCGGCCGAACCGGTCCGTCAGCAGCCGTACGGTGTCCTCGTCGAAGCGGTCGGCGCTGTAGTGCGCCAGCCCCTGGAGGCCGTCCGGCGCGCCGTCGGGACCGTGCCGTTCCACCAGCTCGATGCCGAGGTCGAACTTGGCGTCGCCCTGCGCCGGAGGCAGCGGCGCCGCGTCGAGTCCCGGCAGCCGCAGTGCGGCCTCCGGGGCGTTCTGCAGCGCGAGCATGACCTGGAAGAGCGGGTGGCGGGCGAGCGACCGCGTCGGGTTGAGCACCTCGACGAGCCGCTCGAACGGCACATCCTGGTGCGCGTAGGCGGCGAGGTCCGTCTCCCGCACCCGCTCCAGCAGCTCGCGGAACGTCGGATCACCGGACACATCCGTGCGCAGCACCAGCGTGTTGACGAAGAAGCCGACCAGATCGTCCAGCGCCTCATCCGTACGACCGGCCACCGGAGTGCCGAGCGGAATGTCGCTGCCCGCGCCGAGCCGGTGCAGCAGCGCCGCAAGCCCCGCCTGGACCACCATGAACAGGCTGACGTTCGCCTCCCGCGCCAGCGCGGTGAGCCGCCGGTGCAGACCGGCGTCGAACGCGAACTCCACGGTCCCGCCCCGGTATCCGGGCACCGGCGGCCTCGGCCGGTCGGCGGGCAGGTCGATCTCGTCCGGCAGCCCGGACAGCGTCTCGTACCAGTAGCTCAGCTGCCGGGCGATCGGCGACTCCGGGTCCGTCTCGTCGCCGAGCACCTCGCGCTGCCAGACCGTGTAGTCCGCGAACTGCACGGGCAACGGCCGCCACTCCGGCACACCACCGGCGAGCCGCGCCGCGTACGCCGCCGACAGATCGCGCGCCAGCGGGGCCAACGACCAGCCGTCGGCAGCGATGTGATGGACCACCAGCGACAGCACGTGCTCACGCTCGCCGAGGCGCAGCAGCCGCGCGCGCAGCGGCGGATCGATCGCCAGATCGACCGGTACGGAGACGGCGTCGCGCAGTTCGTGGCCGACCTCGTCCTCCGTCACGTCGACCAGGCCGAGCCCCGGCACCCAGAAGTCGAGGACCTGCTGACGCGGTACGCCGTCGTCGTCCGGGAAGACGGTGCGCAGCGCCTCGTGGCGGGCGACCAGGTCGCCGAGGGCCAGCCGGAGCGCGTCGGCGTCCAGTTCGCCGGTGAGCCGGACGGCCAGGGAGACGCTGCCCCCGGCCGACTCGAACCGCTCGAGGAACCAAAGCCTGCGCTGCCCGAACGAGAGCGGCACCTGCGCCGGTCGCGGCAGCGGGGTGAGGGCGCGCCTGGCCTGCGCGGCGTCGTCGAGCGTGCGGTCGAGTGCGGCAACCGTCGGATGCTCGAACAACGCACGGACCGGCAACTCCACACCCAACACCGACCGCACCCGGCTCACGAGCCGCGTCGCCAACAGCGAATGACCACCCAGATCGAAGAACCCGTCCTCGACCCCTACACCCTCAACACCCAACACCTCACCGAACAGACCACACAGAATCTCCTCCCGCGCACTGCGCGGACCACGACCCCCCACCACCAACTCCGGCACCGGAAGCGCCCGCCGATCCAACTTCCCGTGCACCGTCAACGGCAGACCATCCAGCACCACGAACGCCGACGGCACCATGTACTCCGGCAGAGCGTCCGCCACCCGCTCCCGCAGCGCCGCCACATCCACCGCTCCGCCCGCACCACCCGCACCGGCCTCCGGCACGACGTACGCCACCACCGCGCGCACGCCCGGACGGTCCTCGCGCACGATCACGGCCGCCTGGTCCACCTCCGGGCTCTCCAGGACCGCCGCCTCGATCTCACCGAGCTCGATCCGGAAGCCGCGCAGCTTCACCTGGTCATCGACGCGGCCGACGAACTCCAGTTCTCCGTTCGGCAGTTGGCGCACCACATCACCGGTGCGGTACATCCGCGAGCCGTCCGCCGCGAACGGATCCGCCACGAACCGCGCGGCCGTCAGATCCGGGCGGCCGAGGTAGCCACGGGCGAGGCCGGGACCGGCCACGTACAGCTCACCGGCGACACCGGGAACGACCGGACCGAGCGAGGCGTCCAGCACATAGGCGTGGGTGTTCCACACGGCACGGCCGATCGGCGGCGGCGTACGGCGGTCCGACGGGGCCAGCGGCTCGCTCATGGTGGCGCAGACGGTGGTCTCGGTCGGCCCGTACGCGTTGATCATCCTGCGGTCGCGCGACCACCGGTCGACCAGCGCGGCGGAGCACGCCTCACCGGCCACGGTCAGCACCATGCCGGCGGGCAGTCCGTCGTCGTCCAGCGCGGCGAGCGCCGCCGGCGAGATCGTCGCGTGCGTGATGCCCTGCCGTGCGATCACACCGGCCAGGCCGGACCGCCCGGCGCCCGGCAGCAGCCGGTCCGCCGGCGCCAGGACCAGCGTGGAGCCGGACAGCAGCGCGAGGCACAGCTCGGAGAAGGCCGCGTCGAAGCTCGGCGAGGCGACCTGGAGGATCCGGCTGCCCTCCTCGACCGCGAAACGCTCGATCTGGCTTCCGGCGAGGTTGGCGACGCCGCGGTGCGTGACCACGACGCCCTTAGGACGGCCGGTGGAACCGGAGGTGTAGATGACGTACGCGGGACTGTCCGGCGTCAGCGGCGCGCGCCGCTCGCCCGCCGCCGGGCGGTGGCCCGGCCGGCGCGGTGCGAAGTCGCCGCCGAGGACCAGCGCGGGCGTGCCGGTGTCGAGTTCCGGCAGCCGGCGGCCGGTCACCGCGTCCACCAGGAGCAGTGCGGGCCGCGCGTCGCCGACGACGTACGCGATGCGTTCGGCCGGGTACGCCGGATCGATCGGCAGATAGGCGGCTCCGGCCTTGGCGACGGCGAGCACGGCCACCACCTGGTCGACGGAGCGCGGCAGCAGCAGGCCGACGATGTCCTCCGGACCGATACCGCGTTCGATGAGCAGCCGGGCCAGGCGGTTGGCCCGTGCGTCGAGTTCGGCGTACGTCAGCTCGACGGAGCGGTCCTCCGCCTCCTCGTACACCACGGCCACCGTGTCCGGCGTCCGCGCCGCCTGCATCTCGAACAGGTCGGGGAACGGCAGGAGTTCGACATACCGCCGGGACTGCCGCCGGTCCTGGACCAGCTGCTCCGACTCGGCGGCGGTGAGGACGCCGACGCGCCCGACGGGCCGGTCCGGCTCCGTCACGATCAGGCCGAGCAGGGCGTGCAGCCGGTCGCCGATGGCCTCGACGCGGCCGGCGGTGAAGCGCTCCGGCCGGTAGTCGAAGCGGAGTTCGAGCTCGTCGCCCGGTACGACGGCGAGCGAGAGCGGATAGTGGGCGGCGTCGCGGACGCGCGCGTCGGCGGCCCGCAGTCCGGTGCCCGGCAGGTCGAGCGTCGACGGGTCGAGCGGATAGTTCTCGAAGACGAGCAGGGTGTCGAAGAGGTCGCCGAGACCGGTCCGCGCGGCGATGCCGGACAGCCCGATGTGGTGATGGTCCATCAACTCGGCCTGCTGGTCCTGGATCTGCTCCAGCAGCCCGCCCAGCGACATGGCCCGGGCCCGCCCCAGTGCGACGCGTACCGGCAGCGTGTTGCTGAACAGTCCGGTCATGTCCTCGACGCCGGGCAGATCCGCCGGACGGCCGGAGACGGTGGCGCCGAAGACGACGTCCTCACGGCCGGTGAGCCGGGCGAGCAGCAGAGCCCACGCGCCCTGAAGGACGGTGTTCACGGTGAGTCCGCGCGAGCGGGCCCAGGCGTGCAACTCTGCGGTGAAGGACTGCGGCAGCCGCACCGACAGCCGCTCCGGCAGGCCGGACGAGGCCGATGCCCGCTCGTCGGAAGCCACGGCACGGGCGGAGTCGGAGGAATCGGCGAAGTCGGCGGAACCGGCAGAGCCGAAGGCGTCGGCGAGGAGCGTCGGCTCGTCGAGCCCGGAGAGCGCGGTGCGCCAGGCCTCTTCGGCGGCCGGACGGTCCTGCCCGCCCAGCCAGTAGAGATAGTCGCGGAACTGTGGGGCCGGAGCGAGGTGCGTCCCGTCGCCGCCGTGCGCGTACAGCTCGAACAGCTCCCGTACGACGACCGGCACCGACCAGCCGTCCCAGAGGAGGTGGTGGTTGGTGAGGACGAGGCGGTGGCGGTGCTCGCCGAGCCGGATCGCGGTGAAGCGGAGGAGCGGCGGCCGCGCCGGGTCGAAGCGGTGGGCACGGTCCTCGTCCAGGATCCTGCCCGCCAGGTCCTCCTGCTGGACGGCGCCGATGCCGCGGAGGTCGACGTCCGTCCACGGCACCTCGGTGACGGCCGGTACCACCTGCACCGGCCGGCCCGACTCCTGGTTCAGGAAGCCGGCGCGCAGATTGGGCCGGCGGCGCAGCAACGTGGCGGCGGCGCGGCGCATCGTCTCCGCGTCGAGGTCGCCTTCGAGGTCGAAGACGAGCTGGATGGTGTAGAGGTCGGGCGACTCGGTGTCGTACAGCGCGTGGAAGTGGAGTCCTTCCTGCAACGGTGCGAGCGGCAGTACGTCGTCCAGCCCCGGATACGTCTCCTCCAGAGCCTCGATCTCCGCCTGCGACACCTCCGCCAGCACATCCGAGGGCGTCAGACCGCCCGCACCGGGTACTCCGGCCTCCTGGACCAAGGTCTCCAGGACACCGACCCACAGACGGGCCAGCTCCTCGACCTCGCCATCACCGAACACACCACTTGGCCATGCCCACACCGCCGACAGCACCGGACCGCTTGCACCGTCCAGCGCCAGGGCGTTGACCTCAACGGCGTGCGGCATCCGCATCGACGGATCAACGCCACCACCGACGCCTCCGGACTCTCCGACCGGCAGCCAGTCATGCTCACCGGACCGGAAGCGGCCCAGGTAGTTGAACCCGACCTGCGGTTCCGCCAGCCCCGCCAATGCCTCGGAAGAACCGGGCTCCATGTACCGCAGCAGACCGAAGCCCACACCACGGTCCGGCAGCCTGCGCACGGCCTCCTTCACCCGCTTCACCGCACCGCTGACGTCCACCCCCCTCGACGTCGAGCCGGACGGGGTAGCGGCTCGTGAACCACCCCACCGTCCGCGACAGATCCCAGCCGTCGAGCAGCTGCTCACGGCCATGCCCCTCAAGATCCACCAGCACATGACCGCCGACGCCACCACGACGCCGATCACGCCACTGGCTCACCGCCACGCCCAAAGCGGCCAGCAGAACTTCCTCAACCCCCGCGCCCCACACACCAGGCACCCAGGACAGCAGCCCCTGCGACACCTCGGCCGGAACTTCCACCGTCACCGAACCCGCAGTCGCTGCGACGTCCACCACCGGGTCCAACGCCCGCGACCCCAACAACCCATCAGGCTCGCGCAGCGCCTCCTGCCACAGCCCCAACTCGCCCACCCGGCCCGCTGCCAGTGCGGGCAGAGAGTCCGCCCAGGCCCGGTACGACGTCCCCACCGGCTCCAGCGCAACCGGCCCGCCAGCCGCAACCTGCCGCCACGCCGCCTCAAGGTCCGGCAGCAACACCCGCCACGACACACCGTCGACCGCCAGGTGATGCACCACCCACAACAACCGGCCCGCACGCCCCACACCCGCGTCGAACCACACCACCTGCACCATCACACCCGACACAGGATCCAACCGGCCCCGAGCCGCATCCGCCTCCACACGGACCAGCTCCGACAACACACCCCCATCCCCACCCGACACATCAACCCGCCGCACACACCCACCCACCGGAACCGAACCAACAGCCCCGACCTCAAGACCCCACCCACCACCCGCACCCGCATCGACCAACAACCGCAGCCGCAAAGCGTCGTGATGATCCACCACACCCTGAACCGCCGCCGTCAACGCATCCAGTCCCACACCACCCGGCACCGACACCAGCACCGACTGATGAAAACCACCCACACCAGAACCCAGCCCCCGCAGCCACTCCACCACCGGAGGCACCACCACCTCGCCCACACCACCACCGGGCAGATCGGCAGGACCGGCCACCGGCTCGTCTCCGCGCTCCTCCAGGGCGGCGGCCATGGCCTCGACGGTCTTCAGACGGAAGACGTCGCGGGGGCGGAGTGACAGGCCGGACCTGCGGGCCCGGCCCGCGACCTGGATGGACATGATGCTGTCGCCGCCGAGGTCGAAGAAGCTCGCATCCGCCGCCACCTCGTCCAGCCCCAGCACCTGCGCGAACAGCCCGCACAGCAGCACTTCGGCGGGAGTTCGCGGTCCACGGCCACCGGCCGCCGATCCGGCGAAGTCCGGCGCCGGAAGCGCACGCCGGTCCAGCTTCCCGTTCGGATTCAGCGGCAGCGCGTCCAGCACCACGAACGCCGACGGCACCATGTACTCCGGCAGTGCGCCCGCGACCCGCTCCCGCACCGCCGCCACATCCACCGCTCCGCCAGCCGAGCCGGCCTCCGGCACGACGTACGCCACCACCGCGCGCACGCCCGGACGGTCCTCGCGCACCACCACGGCAGCGCTGCCGACGCCGGGGTGGCCGGCGACGGCCGCCTCGATCTCGCCCAGCTCCATACGGAAGCCGCGGACCTTCACCTGGTCGTCGGCGCGGCCCAGGTACTCCAGCTCACCACCGGCCGACCACCGCACCACATCACCGGTCCGGTACATCCGCGCACCGCCGTCACCACCGCCCTCACCGGCGAACGGATCCGCCACGAACCGCGAAGCCGTCAGGCCCGGGCGGCCGCCGTAGCCACGCGCCAGACCGGGCCCGGCGAGATAGAGCTCTCCCCGGACGCCCGGGGGCACCGGTCGCAGCCCGGCATCGAGGACGTACACGCGTCGGTTGCTGATCGGACGGCCGATCGGCGGTGCGGCCGGAGCCGGGCCGTCACCGGCGAACCAGCCGGTCGAGTAGACCGTCGCCTCGGTGGGCCCGTAGAGGTTGGCGATCCTGGCGTCCGGCATGGTGCGGCGGATCCGGTCCACCAGCCTGGCCGGCAGCGCCTCGCCCGCCAGGACCACCAGTCCGGCGCTCACGGCCGGGCCGGAGTGCGTCAGCAGCTGGTCGAGGGCGGACGGCACCGCGCTCACCAGTGAGCCGGACCAGGTGTCGTACGGCTCCTCGGCGAGCGCGAGCACATCGCGCACCACCTCGGCGCAGCCGCCGGACAGCAGCGGTCCGAAGATCTCGAAGACCGACACGTCGAAGTTGAGGGAGGTCGAGAACAGGACCCGCGACAGTGCCTCGGCGCCCAGCTCCTCCTCGGCCCAGGACGCGAAGCCGACCACGCTCTCGTGGCTGACGACGACGCCTTTCGGGCGGCCGGTGGAGCCGGAGGTGTAGATGACGTACGCCGGGTTCGCGGGCCGCAGCGGCAGGATCCGGTCCGCGTCCGTCAGCGGCGCTCCGGACATGGCGCGCAGCGCGGCGGCGGTCGTGTCGGCGTCCAGCAGGAGGCGCGGGGTGCCGGTGTCCGGCAGGCCGGCGGCCACGGCCGAGGTGGTCAGCGTCAGCACCGGGGCCGCGTCCTCCAGCAGGAACGCGATCCGGTCCGCCGGATAGCCGGGATCCACCGGAAGATAGGCGGCCCCGGCCTTCAGCACCGCCAGTACGGAGACGAGCAGATCGGCGGAGCGCTCCATGGCGACCGCGACGAACTGCTCCGGGCCCGCCCCCCGGGCGACGAGCAGCCTGGCCAGCCGCGACGCACGGTCGTCCAGCTCGGCGTAGGACACGGCGGTGCTCTCGAAGAGGACGGCCACGGCGTCCGGGGTGGCGGCGGCCTGGCGCTGGAACGCGTCGGCGACCGTACCGTCCGGCACCGCTGCCGCCGTGTCGTTGCGGTGTACGAGGAGCTGCTCGCGTTCGGCCGCGGTGAGCAGGTCGATCCGGCCGGTCGGCCGGTCGGTGTCGGCGGCGACCGCGTCGAGGACGGCGAGGAGTCCGTTCAGGAAGCGCTCGGCGCGCTCCTCGCCGATGAGGTCGGTGCGGTAGCCGAGGCGCAGGTGCAGGCGGTCGCCGGGAACGGCGATCAGCGTGAGCGGATAGTGCGTGGTGTCACCGCCGTCGATGCCGGTGACACGGAGCCGGCCGTCCGGGGTGCCGAGGTCGAGCGCGTCGACCGGATAGTTCTCGAACACGGCGATGGAGTCGAAGAGTTCGCCGTGTCCGGCCAGCCGCTGCACATCGGTCAGCCGGACGTGCTGGTGCGGCATCAGCCTGGCCTGTTCGTCCTGCACGGCCGTGAGGAGTCCGGCGAGGCTGTCGGCGGGGCGGACCCGGACGCGTACCGGCAGCGTGTTGATGAAGAGGCCGACCATGTCCTCGATGCCGGGCAGATCGGCAGGACGGCCGGACACGGTGGCGCCGAAGACGACGTCCTCGCGGCCGGTGAGCCGGGCCAGCGTCAGACCCCAGCTGCCCTGCACCACGGTGTTGAGCGTGACGCCGAGCGCACGGGCGCGCGCGGCGACGGCACGCGTCTGCTCCTCGGTGAGCTCGACGCGGAGCTGCTCGGAGACCGGGGCGGCCACGGCGGCCGGATCGTCCGGGTCAGCCGGGGCAGTGGGGTCGGCCGTGGCGTCGGTGCGGCGGACCGGTTCCGCGAGGAGCGTCGGCTCGTCGAGTCCGGCGAGCGCGGTGCGCCAGGCTTCCTCGGCGGCCGGGCGGTCCTGCTCGGCCAGCCGGCCGAGGTGCTCGCGGAAGGCCGTGACCCGGGGCAGAGCGGTGGTGTCGCAGCCGTTGGCGTACAGAGCGAACAGCTCGCGCATCAGGACGGCGGTCGACCAGCCGTCGAGGAGCAGGTGGTCGTAGGTGAGGACGAGGTGGTGGCGGTCCTCGCCGAGGCGGATCGCGGTGAAGCGGAGCAGCGGCGGCCTGGTCGGGTCGAAGCGGCGCGCGCGGTCCTCGTCCAGGATCCGGCCGAGAGCCGCAGCGCGCTCCTCGGCGTCCAGCCCGCTCACATCCCGCTGGGACCAGGGCAGTTCGACCTCGGAGGCGATGACCTGGACCGGAGCGTCCAAGCCTTCGTGCACGAATCCGGCGCGCAGTCCCGCGTGCCGTTCCAGGAGCGCCTCGGCGGCGTGGCGCATCGCGGGGACGTCGAGGTGGCCTTCGAGGTCGAGCCCGATCTGCACGGTGTACGCGGCGGAGCCCGCGTCCTCGTCGAGCGCGTGGAAGTGGAGTCCTTCCTGCAGCGGTGCGAGCGGCAGTACGTCGTCCAGCCCCGGATACGTCCCCTCCAGAGCCTCGATCTCCGCCTGCGACACCTCCGCCAGCACATCCGAGGGCGTCAGACCACCGGCACCGGGCGCACCGGCCTCGGCCACCAAGGTCTCCAGGACACCGACCCACAAACGGGCCAGCTCCTCGACCTCACCATCACCGAACACCCCACCCGGCCACGCCCACACCGCCGACAGCACCGGACCGCTTGCACCGTCCAGCGCCAGGGCGTTGACCTCCACCGCATGCGGCATCCGCATCGACGGATCAACGCCGCCGCCCACACCTCCCGACTCACCCACCGGCAGCCAGTCACCCTCACCGCCAGCACCGCCGGACCGGAAACGGCCCAAGTAGTTGAACCCGACCTGCGGTTCCACCAACCCCGCCAGCACCTCAGAGGCACCGGGCTCCAGGTACCGCAGCAGACCGAACCCAACACCCCGGTCCGGCAGCGCCCGCACCGCCTCCTTCACCCGCTTCACCGCACCGCTGACGCCCACCCCCTCGACGTCCAGCCGGACGGGGTAGCGGCTCGTGAACCACCCCACCGTCCGCGACAGATCCCAGCCGTCCACCAACTGCTCACGACCATGACCCTCAAGATCCACCAGCACATGACCGCCGCCACCACGCCACTGGCTCACCGCCACGCCCAGAGCGGCCAGCAACACCTCTTCGACCCCGGCCCCCCACACACCGGGAACCCAGGACAGCAGCCCCTGCGACACCTCGGCCGGGACCTCCACCGTCACGGAACCCGCAGTGCCCGCGACATCCACCACCGGATCCAGCGCCCGCGACCCCAACAGCCCATCAGGCTCGGCCAATACGCCCTGCCACAGCGCCAACTCACCGGCACGGTCAGCGGCCAGCTCCGGCAGCATCCCGGCCCACGCCCGGTACGACGTCCCCACCGGCTCCAGCGCCACCGGCCCACCAGCCGACACCTGCCGCCACGCCGCCTCAAGATCGGGCAGCAACACCCGCCACGACACACCGTCGACCGCGAGGTGATGCACCACCCACAACAACCGGCCCGCACGTTCCACACCCGCGTCGAACCACACCACCTGCACCATCACACCCGACACAGGATCCAACCGGCCCCGCGCCGCATCCGCCTCCACACGGACCAGCTCCGACAACACACCCCCATCCCCACCCGACACATCAACCCGCCGCACACACCCCTCAACCGGAACCGAACCAACAGCCCCGACCTCAAGACCCCACCCACCACCCGCACCCGCACCGACCAACAACCGCAGCCGCAAAGCATCGTGATGATCCACCACACCCTGAACCGCCGCCGTCAACGCACCCAGACCCACACCACCCGGCACCGACACCAACACCGACTGATGAAAACCACCCACACCAGAACCCAGCCCCCGCAACCACTCCACCACCGGAGGCACCACCACCTCACCCACACCACCACCGGGCTCGGAGCCGAGTGCGGCGACCGTGCGGCCGGCGTCCTCCACCGCGGCCTCCGCGATCGCCTCGACGGTCTTGAGGCGGAACACGTCACGCGTGGTCAGCACAAGGCCCTCGGTGCGGGCGCGGCTGACGAGCTGGATGGACATGATGCTGTCGCCGCCGAGGTCGAAGAAGCTCGCATCCGCCGCCACCTCGTCCAGCCCCAGCACCTGCGCGAACAGCCCGCACAACACCGCCTCACGCGCCGTGCGCGGCTCGCGGCCCCCGGCCGCCGAACCCGCGTAGTCCGGCGCGGGAAGCGCACGCCGGTCCAGCTTCCCGTTCGGGCTCAGCGGCAGCGCGTCCAGCACCACGAACGCCGACGGCACCATGTACTCCGGCAGCACACCGGCCACCCGGCCGCGCAGCACGGAAACGTCCACCGCACCGCCCGCGTCACCGGCGCCCCCGGCCTCCGGCACCACGTACGCCACCACCGCCGGTGATCCCGGGCGGTCCTCGCGGACGATCACGGCCGCCCGGTCCACCTCCGGGCTCTCCAGGACCGCCGCCTCGATCTCGCCGAGCTCGATCCGGAAGCCGCGCAGCTTCACCTGGTCGTCGGCGCGGCCCAGGTACTCCAGCTCACCACCGGCCGACCACCGCACCACATCACCGGTCCGGTACATCCGCGCACCGCCGTCACCACCGCCCTCACCACCACCGTCACCACCGCCGAACGGATCCGCCACGAACCGCGAAGCCGTCAGGCCCGGGCGGTGCAGGTAGCCACGGGCCAGCTGCACGCCCGCGAGATAGAGCTCTCCCGGTGCCCCGGCCGGTACCGGGCGCAGCCGCGCGTCCAGGACGTACACCTGGGTGTTCCACACCGGCCGGCCGATCGGCACCGACGGGGTCTTGTCGTCGGGTCCGCACTGCCACCAGGTCACGTCGACGGACGCCTCGGTCGGCCCGTACAGGTTGTGGAGTTCCGGGCCGGGGCCGTCGCCGGTGAGCACGGTGTGGAAGCGGTCGCGCAGCGGTGCGGGCAGTGCCTCGCCGCTGCAGATCACGCGGCGCAGGCCGGTGCAGCCGGCGGCGGCCGGCTCGGCGAGGAACGCCTGGAGCATGGACGGTACGAAGTGCGTGGTGGTGACGGACCGCGCCTGGATCAGCTCGGCGAGGTACAGCGGGTCCTTGTGCCCGTCCGGGCGGGCGACGACGAGGGCCGCTCCGGTGATCAGCGGCCAGAAGAACTCCCAGACGGAGACGTCGAAACCGGACGGCGTCTTCTGGAGCACCCGGTCCTCGGCCGTGAGCCCGTAGTGGTCCTGCATCCACAGGAGCCGGTTGACGATGCCGGAGTGCGGTACGACCGCGCCCTTCGGGCGGCCGGTGGAGCCGGAGGTGTAGATGACGTACGCCGGGTGGGCGGGCAGCGGAGCCGGCAGCGGTGCGGCGTGGTCCGGGCCGTGGGCGGCCAGCAGCGCGGCGGTGTCGTCGGTGTCGAGGACCAGGCGCGGGGTGCCGGTCTCCGGCAGGCCGGCGGAGATCTCGGCGGTGGTCAGCGTCAGCACCGGGGCCGCGTCCTCCAGCAGGAACGCGATCCGGTCCGCCGGATAGCCGGGATCCACCGGCAGATAGGCGGCCCCGGCCTTCAGCACCGCCACCAGGGCCACGACGAGTTCGACGGAACGCGGCACGGCGACCGCGACGAAGCGCTCCGGGCCGACGCCCCGGCCGGCGAGCAGGCGCGCCAGCCGCGACGCGCGGTCGTCCAGTTCGGCGTAGGAGAGGGCGGTGTCCTCGAAGAGGACGGCCACGGCGTCCGGGGTTGCGGCGGCCTGCGCGGTCAGCAGCTCGGTCAGCGTGACGGCCGGTACCTCGTGGCCGGTGTCGTTCCAGGTGTCCAGCAGCAGCCGCAGCTCGTCCTCGTCGACCAGGCCGAGCGTGCCGAGGACCTGGTCGGGTCCGGCGGCGGCCAGCTCGCGGAGGTAGCGCAGGAAGCGGTGGAGGTGTGCGTCGATCGCGTCCGGTGTGTACAGCTCCGGGTTGGCGTCGAGGTCGATCTGCAGGCCGTTGCCGTCGGTCCGGTCGTACACGACCACGGACATGTCGTCGGCCGGGCCTACGGACAGGTTGTGGACGACGGCACGGTGGCCGCCGAAGGTCAGGTCGTAGTCGAACATCATGATGTTGACCTGCGGTCCGACCAGCCGCTGGTCGTCGGCGAGGAGGTTCAGGTCGCGGCGCAGGTCCTCGTACCGGTAGCGCTGGTGGCGCAGGTCGCCGCGCATGGCGGCGGAGGTGTGGCGCAGCAGCTCGCCGACGGTCATGTCGTCGTGCGGTGCGAGGCGCAGCGGCAGGACGTTGGAGACCATGCCGGGGGCGGTGCGCGCGGTGCGGCCGAGCCTGGTGGTGACCGGCAGGCCGAGGACGATCTCGTCGCCGCCGGTGCAGCGTTGCAGATACGCGGCGAAGGCGGCGGCCAGCAGCGGCGGCCACGGCACCTCGGCCGCGCGGGCCAGGTCGCGCAGTGCGTCGGCCGACGTCCGGTCGAGGTGCGCGGTGCGGCGTTCGAGGCGGTGCGGGGTGGCGGGCCGGCCGCCGGAGAGGCCGGCCGGCTCCGGTGCGCCGGCCATCCGGCCGGTCCAGTACGCGCGGTCGGCGGCGAAGCGGTCGGAGGCGCGGTACGCGGTGTCGGCGTCGATCAGCGCCGTGAGCGGGACGAACGGAGTCGGCGTCGGCTCGTCCCCCGCCGCCAGCGCGGTGTAGACCTCGGCGGTCCGCCGGGCCACCAGCGAGACGGTGAAGCCGTCGACGGCGCTGTGGTGGTAGGCGTGCAGCCACAGGTGGTGGTCGTCCGCCAGCCGGAACAGGACGAAGTCGAAGAGCGGATCGCGGCGGATGTCCTTCGGCGTGGCCAGCAGGTCCCGCATCCGCAGTTCCGCCGCCGCGCGCGGATCCGGTTCCGCGGAGACGTCCAGGACCGGGAGGCGCCAGTCGCCGACCGGGACGATCCGCTGCCGGGGACCGTCGGGGGTGTCCGTGAACCGCACGCGCAGGCACTCCGCCTCGGCCAGCACGCGCAGCAGCGCGGCCTCGAAGACCGCCGCGTCCACCCGGCCGCGGATCTCCAGGTACTCGCCGGCGTTGTAGATGACGTTGGCCGGGTCGAGTTCCTGCGCGAACCAGATCCCGGACTGCGCGGCGGTGAGCGGCAGGAGAAGGTCCTGGACGTCGGACAACGGGAACCACCCTCGGTCGTTTTCGGGAACACCGGAGCCGGTGAGCGGTACGGGCCGCTGCCGGCAGTCATCACGGCGGAACGCACAGGAGGCGCGTCCGCTCATCCTGGCCCGGTACGCGGCCGATTCCCGTGCGCGTGCACGTTGTTGCAGACCGACCCGGTGGCGGCGGTGGTGCGGGTGCACTGGTGGCGTCGCCGAACGGCGGTGGCACGACGACGGAGGTGGAGCGATGGCCGAGGGGTCCGATGTGTGGTTCCGGCGGTTCAGACGAGTGGCGCGGCCCCGGCTGCGTCTGGTCTGTCTGCCGCACGCGGGAGGATCCGCGTCGGCGTTCCGGTCCTGGCCGCAGTGGCTTCCCGAGGACGTGGAGGTGCTGGCCGTCAATCTTCCGGGGCGGCAGGACCGGCTCGGCGAGGACTGTGTGAGCGACATGGGCCGGCTGGCCGACGGGGTCGCGGAGGCGCTGCTGCCGCTGTCCGGCGAGCCGTTCGCGCTGTTCGGCCACAGCATGGGCGCGTCGGTGGCCTTCGAGGTGGCGCACCGGCTGGAGCAGCGGTACGGAACCGTGCCCGGGTCGCTGATCGTCTCCGGCCAGCAGCCGCCCGCGTGCTACCGCGTCAACGAGGCTCATCTGGGCGGCGATCCGGGCCTGTTGGCGGAGGTGCGGCGGCTCGGCGGCGAAGGCGCGGCGTTCCTGGACAGTCCGGAGATGCGTGAGCTGCTGATGCCGGCGATCCGTGGCGACTTCGCGCTGATGGGCGCGTACCGGCCGGATCCCTCGCTGCGGATCTCGGCGCCGGTGGACGCCTGGGTCGGCGACGCGGACGTGGACGTCACCGTCGAGGAGACGCGGGCCTGGGCGGAGGTGACGACGGGGTCGTTCGCGTACCGGGTGTTCTCCGGCGACCACTTCTATCTGAACGCGCGGAGCGCGGAGTTCACCGGCGCTCTCGTGGAGCGGCTGGCGCCGCTGGGATCGAAGGCGGGCAGCGCGCCACGCTAGAGGCGCGGAGCAGGACCACGACGAGGCGGCCCGGAACCGGAGAGGTTCCGGGCCGCCTCGTCTCCGTGCGGTGCCCGGCCGTGCGGCGCTCGCCGCGCGGCGGGGTGCTAGACCGTGGCGGAGTCCATCGCCACGGCGAGGCTGGTGGGCCGCATGTCGGTCCAGTTCTCCTCGATGTAGGCGAGCGCCGCGTCATGGCCGGCGTCCTTCAGGACGACCTGCCAGCCGGCCGGGACCTCGGCGAAGGCCGGCCACAGGGAGTGCTGGCCCTCGTCGTTGACGAGCACCAGGTAGGTGGCGTCCTTGTCCTCGAAAGGGTTCGTCGACATGGTGGTGTTCTCTCCTCGGTTGCTCGGTGCGTACGGAATGTCGTTCGGTCAGTCGGTCACGGGGTGTCGCGGAACGTGCGGGCCCGTCAGCCGCAGCCTCCGGCGTGGCCCAGGTCTCCGGACGGAGTGGCCGACAGCGCCGCCGCCGGAACGGGAGCCGCTGAAGGCGCCGGTGCGGGTGCCGGTGCGGGTGCCGGTGCCGCCGCTGCGGAGCGTACGGCGTCGGCGAAGCGGTCCAGGCGGTCCAGGCCCCAGAACTTCTCGCGGCCCGCGATCAGGAACGGCGGTCCGAACACCCCGTCGCGGTACGCCGACATCAGCGCCGCCGTGGCCCGTTCGCGCAGGGCCGGGTCCTCGGCGGCCGATCCGGCCGCGGCCGGGTCGAGACCGAGGCGGCCGGCGATCTCGGCGATCAGCGACGGATCGTTGATGTCCTCGCCGTCCTGGAAGCGGGCCCGGTAGACGAGGTCGGTGTAGGCAGGCCCCACGCCGTGGTCGGCGGCGAGGAACCAGGCCAGGTGCGCCGTCTCCCACACCGGTTCGCGGTCGAGCGGCCAGGAGACCGCCAGTCCCCGGTCCGTCGCCAGCCGGCGGACGTCGGTCAGCACGTAGAAGTGCTTCTCGCGGGACATCGGCGTGTAGAGGAAGGAGCCTCCGGCCTCGGCGAGCAGCCGCTCGCTGCGCGGGTCCGGATCCCAGTACGGAATCCACTCCACGCGCCCGGCGACGTCCGGGTGCCGTGCGGTGAGGTCGTGATGGGCCAGCCAGGAGTACGGGCTGCGGAAATTGAAGTACCAGCGGGGGCCGCGCTGGGCCATGGCTGTCCTCCCGGTCGCTAGAGGGTGATGCCGCCGTCGATCTGGAAGACGGAGCCGGTGATGTAGCCGGCCCGGTCCGATGCGAGGTAGCCGATGAGGCCGGCGACCTCCTCGGGGCTGCCCATGCGGCCGAGCGGAATCTGCTTCAGCGCACGGTCGCGGACCGCGCCCTTCAGCGCGTCCGTCATGTCGGTGTCGATGAAGCCCGGCGCGACCACGTTGGCCCGGATGCCGTACGGTCCGGCCTCCTTGGCCAGCGCCTTGGTGAAGCCGATGATCCCGGCCTTGGAGGCGGAGTAGTTGGTCTGGCGCGCGTTGCCGTGGACCCCGGCGACCGAGGAGACGTTGATGAGGTGGCCGGACTTGCGCTTCATCATCGAGAAGATGGCCGCCCGGCAGACGTGGTAGACGCCGTCCAGGTTGGTGTCCAGCACCGAGTGCCACTGCTCGTCGGTCATCAGCAGCAGCGGATTGTCGCTGGTGATTCCGGCCGAGGTGACGACCACGTCGACCGGCCCGAGTTCGTCCTCGGTGCGCTCGACCAGGTCGCGTACGGCCTTGGCGTCGGTGACGTCGGCACGCGCCGCCAGCACGCGCACGCCGAACTCGGACGCCTCCTTCTCCAGGGCCAGCGCCGCCGTCTCGTCCGACCGGTAGCAGAACGCCACGTCGTGGCCGTCCTGTGCCAGGCGCAGCACCGCGGCCCGTCCGATGCCCCGTGAACCGCCGCTGACGAGCGCGACGCGGGACGGCTGGTCTTCCACCCGTTTCTCCTTCTGTGAACGGCCGGTCCGGGTGCGGTGCGCCGGACCCGGCCATGATCGGTGGGACGCCCCCTAGGAGGCGCGGACGGCTTCGGTGAGCGCGGTCGCCGGGCGGAACGCCAGCGTGGCGCGGTCCACGGTCATGACGCGCTCGCCGTCGACCAGCGCCTCACCCTCGAAGATCATCGTGTCGGGGAGCACGCGCAGGACGCGGACGTGGTGCACGACCACGTCGCCGGGCAGCACCGGCCGCGCGAAGCGGACGTCGCTGACACCGCCGAAGAGCATGACCCGGCCGCTCAGCACGTCCGGGTTCGGCCGGTCCCAGGTGGCGAGCACGCCGGCCGCCTGGCACCAGGACTCGGTCAGCAGGACCTCCGGGTAGCGGTAGCCGTCCGGCGGTGTGTCCTGCGGAAGGTCCGCGTACCAGGGCTCGTTGCCGGTGACGGCCTTGCGGGCGACGAGTCGCTCGCCCGCCTCCAGCTCCTCGACGCGGTCCAGCAGCAGCATCGGATGGCGGTGCGGCAGCAGGCCGCGCAGTTCGGCGGCGCCGATCATCCGAGACCTCCGGAGGTGAGCCGGAGCCGGACCGTGGCGGCCGTTCCGCGGACCGTCCGCACGGTCGCCGCGACCCGCCAGGCGTCGTCGCCCCCGGTGCCGCTGTCGGCGGTCAGGGCGAGCTCCACGGACAGTTCGTCCCCCGGCAGCACCGGACCGCGGAACCTCGCGGACTCGATCGCGGCGAGCCGGGCCGACGGCAGGACGAGCAGAGCGCTGCGGTGCACGCATTCGATGACGCAGACACCGGGAAAGATCGGGAAGCCCGGATAGTGACCGGCGAAGAACGCCTCGTCCGGATCGGCCGTGCACACGGTGGCGGCGCTCAGCGAACCGTCGTCGGCGCGCCGCGGCGTACCCACGATCCGCACCGGCGCGGTCACCGGCGACGCGGCGCGCGGCGGTGTGCCGACGGCCGGGGCGTCCGTGCGGAGCCCGCCGGTGACCGTCACCGCGGGTCCGCCAGCTTCTGCGCTATCAGGCCGTACGCGGCGCGCAGGCAGGTCACCTGCTTCAGCTCCTCCTCGCGGAGTTTGACGCGGTACCGCTTCTCCAGCACCACGACGACCTCCAGGGCCATCAGCGAGTCGATCTCCAGGTCGTCGGTGAAGCTCGTGTCGTCACCGACGTCCGCGGTCTCGACGTCGAGCACCTCGGCGATGATCTCGCGCAGCTGCTCCAGGTCCAGTGTCTGCACGGCGGATGTCATGGAATTACCTCTCTCGTCTGCTTGTCGGCTCGTTCACTGCGTCTCGCGCGGTCCGGCCGTCATCGGCCGAGCCGCAGGACCGCGCATCCCGCCTCGCCGTCCCGGTCCACCGCCGTGACGACGGCGACCCTTCCTCGTACGTCGTCCTGCTCGGCGAGCGCGAGCACGGCGGCCAGCTGGAACATCGCGGCCGCGCCGGCCGTGTCGCCGATCAGCCGGGACACGCGGTTCACCGCCGCCGGATCGAAGTGCTGGTCCAGGACCGCCTGTTCGGCCGCGCCGAGAGCGCCCGCCGCACCGCTCGGCGCGACGGTCCACACATCGGCGGGCTCCGCACCGGCGCGGTCCAGGGCGCGGCGCACACAGCGGCCGAGCACCGCGGCCGCGTCGCCGACCGCGTCGAACACGCCGACCTCGACGGCCTCCACGGTGGCGTGGGCGCCGCCCGTCGCGGCCGCCTCCGGCTCGACGCGCAGCATCACACAGCCCTCGCCGTGCACCACGCCGGTCTCGTCCTCGCCCCTGCTGTGCAGGTCCAGCCAGGCGCGCGCGTCCGCGTACTCCTCGACCGCCCCGCACAGCACGGTGCGCGCCCGGTCGGCGTTGAGCAGCCGCTGCGCGTACTTCAGCGCGTGCAGTCCGGAGACGCGGCCGCCCGCGATGGTGGTGTTCGGGCCCTTGAGCCGGTGGCGGATGGCGCACTGTCCGGCGGCGCAGTTCATCACGGCGTTCGGGAAACGGGCCGGGTCGACGAAGTACGGCTTCTCCGAGACGAGTCCGCTGCGCGTGAAGTCCATCATGCTCTGCACGCTGCCGGACGTGGTGCCGAGCACCAGCGCCACGTCCTCGCCGTCCGACGCGGTGTGCGGGTCCGGCGACTCGTCGATCAGCCGGCCGACCGCCGACACCGCGAGGCCGGTGACGCGGTCCATGGCCCGGGTGCCCTTGCGGCCGAGCGCGGCCGCCGGACTGAAGCCCGGTACGAGGCAGACCTCGTCGTCCGGCGTACGCCACTGCTCGCGGTCCACCGCCGTGACGGCGGACCGTCCCGCGTGGAATCCGCTCACGAAGGCCTCGCGGCCGATGCCGAACGGCGAGACGGCGGACCAGGCGGAGATCACGGTCTTGGTCATACGGATCCATTCCTTGGCTGGAGCGACGGGGAGGGGCAGCCCTGCGCGGTCACAGGAAGCTGACCATCCGGTAGTGCGGCCACCAGCCGGACAGCTGGGCCGAGGTGACCGGGCGGACGGCGGCGTCCACCAGGTCGGCGGGACCGAGTCCGAGGTCCGTGAGGTCCTCCTCCTGCACGAGGACCCGCACCCCGGCGGCGAGCAGCGCGCGCAGGTCGCGGCGCTGGTCGCTGAGCGTGTCCAGGACGCGCCCGCCGAAATTCAGCGGAGCGGTCTCCGCCGTGCGCAGCGCGCAGGTCACCGCGGGTCCGCGCAGCAGGATGTCCATGCCGCCGAGCTGGCGGTGGAGTTCCACGGCCATGTAGAGCACGTCGAAGAACTGCTTCTCCACCGCGCCCCGGTGGGCCCGTTCGACGATGCCGAGGACCCGGCCGTCGGGCGTCGTGTCCCGGTCCGTCGCCGCGGCCACTAGAGCACCCCCACGAACAGCGTCCGGTCGGCCGCCTGGACGTTCTCGGCGAACGCCCCGGGGGCGCGGAGTCTGACCTCCGGTACGTGGGCGACCGCACCGCGGTCGTCGCTGCAGAAGCGGCAGCCGTACCAGTGGAACCGGCCCGGGTGCGCCGCGAGCATGCCGCGGATGACGGTGGCGGTCGACGGATAGTCGACGGACCAGTCGGCGAGGTTGCGCGGCTTGGACTCGCCGAGCCCCTCCTGCGTGAGCAGCGTCGCGTAACCGCAGGCCCACACCTGCACGCTGGCCTCGCGCCGCAGCAGCGACTCCACGAGCCGCAGCACACTGGTGACCAGGTCGGAGCCGTGCGGTGAGCCCATGAGCGTGATCAGCACATCGGTACGCGGAATGCCTCTGGCCATCTCAGTGCCACACCACCTTCACCGAGGCGTCCAGCACGCTGTCGGCGATCTCGTCCATGTCCACCAGCCGGCCGCCGTCCACCAACTGCTGCTCCTCCAGGCCACGTTGCCGGAAGGAGTAGCGGTCGACGAGGAGCTGTCCGTCGGTGCGCAGATAGTCCGCCAGCTCCGGCAGCACTCCGGGCAGCGCACCCAGCACGCCTTCCTGGAGGAGGAAGAGCCGGGTGCGGTGCCCGCCGTCCGCCAGCGCGGCGGCGTCGCGGACGAAGGCCGCGCAGCCACGGCCGCCGCTCCACGGTCCACGGGTCTCGATGAGGAGGTGACCGCTCATGCGCCGATGGCCGGTTCGCCGCGCAGCGCCCGCAGGACGGGCTCGTCGAAGTTGACCAGGTGCCAGTCGGTGCGGCTGTCGATGACGGCGTACCCGTGCGTGACCTGGCCGGTGGCGGTCTGGACGAGCCGGCCATCGCGCACCACATAGGTGTCGAAGCGCGAGCGGTAGAGGAAGTCCTTGAAGATCTCCTCGACCGTGTAGACGACGTACAGGTCCTCCTCCATGAGGGCCTCGTCGAGGATGCGGATCTTCGAGTGCGAGCAGGCCGGGATCCACTTGCGGTCGTCCAGGAGCGTCTTGATGGAGAGGCCGCGGTCGGCGAGGAACAGGTCGACGACCTCCTCCATCTGCCGCAGATAGCCGGACATCTGGAGCCGCTCGGTGAAGTGGCAGTACGGGTAGGGGATGCGCCACTTCCAGCCGAAGGCGTTCTTCCCTTCGGTGAGCAGGCTCAGCACCGGGTCCGGGCCGGTGGTGCCGTGGCCGTCCGACAGCGGCTCGGAGGCGGCCGGCGTCACGTGCGCGCCGGGCTCGGAGGTGGCGATCCGCTCGACGGCGAACGGCCGCAGCGGCTCCGGTACCGGCTCGGCCGGGAAGGTGGTGTCGATGCGCAGCACGACGCGCGCCCGGCCGGTGACGGCCTTCACGGACGCGCCGTCGCGGTCGACGTTCAGCGTGACCCGGAAGAGCAGTGCGTCGCCGTCCTTGGAGACCGGCTCGACGTCGGCGGTCACCAGGTCGTCCAGGTGCAGCGAGCTGAGGATGCGGACGTCCAGCTCGGCGAAGTCCAGGCCGAGGCCGAGCTCCTCGTAGAGCACCCGGCTGGACAGGCCCGCGGCTCTGAAGTGTTCCAGGACGGCTTCCTCGACCAGGTAGTTGTCGTGCTTGAAGCCGATCCAGGTGCAGATGTTGGAGCCCTCGTAGCGCGGCCGCAGCGACACGCGCGTCGGCGTGTGCAGGAGCGTCTTGATCCGGGCGTCGGTCACAACGATGGTCATGGGGCTGTTTCTCCAGGCGCTCGGTCTCCGGGCCGCTGCGAACGCGCCCGTGAGGACAGGGACGTGACGAAGTCGCCGACGACGGAGGAGAACTCCGCCGGCCGCTCCGTCATCAGGAAGTGGCCGCAGTCCGTGAGGACGCGGATGTACGCGTCGGGCAGGTCGGCGGTCAGATCGCGGCCCTCGGCCGGATCCACCGCGATGTCCAGCGCACCGCACACGACGACGGCCGGTACCCGGATCCGCCCGGGCCGGAGCCACGGGGTGCGCAGA
This sequence comes from Streptomyces sp. DSM 106670, assembly GCF_055792845.1. NCBI lineage: Bacteria > Bacillati > Actinomycetota > Actinomycetes > Kitasatosporales > Streptomycetaceae > Streptomyces > Streptomyces sp. DSM 106670. Next base: position 4,450,379 of record NZ_CM147704.1, on the reverse strand, counting down.
TAGCTGTCCACGAACCGCAGCCAGCCGTACGGACCGATCCGGTCGCAGACCCGGCGTGCCATGGAGAGCTGGATCTCCGGATCCAGCCGGCCGCCGGAGTGGACCCGGATGCCTTCCTCCATGATCCGCTCGAACTCCGCCGGATAGCGGGTCATGGAGTCCCAGTCGAACTCCTCGGCCGTGCGCCGGTAGAACGGCGAGACGAGCACCAGGCCCTCGATGCCGTACCGGTCGAACGGGTCGCGTCCGGCGTCCAGTTCGCGGTCGAGGAGCGCCAGCGTCTGGAGCGCGGAGAACGAGTGGGCGACGACCGTGCCCGCGCCGCCGGGTACGCCGTCCAGCGCCTCCGCCAGCCAGCGGGTGGCGTCCGGGGCACGGTGCCAGCCGCCGTCGCCCGCGCCGCGCCACGGCAGGTCGGCGGTCCACAGCTCCTGGCCGGCCGGCCGGTGCGCGAGGAAGGCGTCCCAGACGGTGGCGCTGTTGCCGAGGCCGTGCAGCAGGAGCATCCGGCCGGTGACCGGGCCACCGGCCACCGGATGGCGGTGCAGCTCGACCGGCGGCCCGGTGCCGGTGGCGAACCCGCGCGGCACCACGGCGGTGCGCGGCCGCGCGGACCGTACGGGAGCGGTGGCCGTCGTCTGCCGTACCGGAGCGGTGGCCGTCGTCGGCTCCGGTGGGGCCGTCGTGGCGACCGCCTCCGGCCGTACGCGCGGTGCCGGAAGCGTGTCCGGCAGCACCGGCGGCACGGGACCGGCGGCCGTCCCGGTGGCGCTGCTCATCCGGCCTCCTGCGGTCCGACCAGCAGGAGGCCGGCCGCCGGTCCCGCGTCGCCGCCGCCGGTCACCGCGTACACCGGTCCGACGCCGCCCGCCGCGAAGTAGCCCGCCGAGGCCGCGCACTGGAGAACGCCGAGCGCACCGGAGGCGCCGGGCCAGCGGCCCGCGACGCCGAGGTCCCGGACTCCGGCCGGTCCGCCGGCCGCCACGGCGTCGCCGTCCGGCGACTGCCAGGCCGTCGGAGGCCGGCCGCCGAGCGCGTCGAGCGCCTCGACGCAGTCCGGCAGTCCGCCGGAGCGCGCATGCCCGCCGACCACGGCGACCGCGCGTACGCCGCGCACTCCGGCGGACCTGCGGTGCTCCAGCACCAGCGCCGCCGCTCCGTCGAACGCCTGCGTACGGCCGGTGAGCCTGCGCGCCGGATCGGTGTCCGGCTCCGCGCCGATCACCACGGCACGGTCCGCGCGGCCCGCCGCGACCAGCGTCATGGCCCAGCGCACCGCGTCCGTTCCGGAGGTCTCGCCGTTGCACAGCATGAGGTTCGGTCCGGTGAGGCCGAACCTGATGGCGACCGACGAGGCGAGCACATTGCTCGACGCGTTCGGCAGATCCATCGGGCTGGTGGCGCCCGCGGTGTCGGCGGCGATCGTGTCGACGGTGCGGCAGATGGTGTCGAGGTTGCCGTAGTTGGAGCTGGCGACGACGGCCGTACGGTCTCCGCCGAGCGCGGTCCCGTCCTCGTCCAGCAGCCGCGCCTCGGTCAGCGCGTCCCGGACCGCGCAGTAACCGAGCTGTGTGGCCCGGTCCTTGTAGCGCAGCCCCTTGCGGCCGAGCCGGGCGCGCGGATCGACCGGCGCGCTGTCCGGACGCGGTTCGCCCAGCAGGTCCGCCGGAGTGTCCACGCCCGCCAGGGCGATGCCGATGCCGGTCACGAGGATGCTCATCGCACGGCCTCCACCACGGCGACGGCGTTGATACCGCCGAAGCCGAACGCGTTGATCTGCGCCACGGACAGGTCGGCCGAGGCCGCCTCGCCGGTGACGAAACGGAAGTCGGCCGCCTCCTCCACCGGCCGGGTCAGGCCCGGGGTCGGCGGTACGCGGCCGGTGTCGAGCGCGTTCAGCGCGGTGACCAGGCCGATCAGTCCGGAGGCTCCGGAGGTGTGGCCGGTCATCGACTTGATCGCGGTCATCAGGGGCACGCCGACGTGCGGTCCGAAGGCCTCGGCCACCGCGGTGGCCTCCGCCTCGTCGTTCAGCAGCGTGCCGGTGCCGTGCAGCATCACCAGGTCGACGTCCTCCGGCTTGACGCCGGCGCGCTCGTGCGCCTGCCGGATCGCCGCGGCGATGCCCCGGTGGTCCGGGGCGGTGGCGTGGTGCGCGTCGCAGTTCAGTCCGACCGACCGCAGCCGGCCGCGGACCGCGCCGGTACGGCTGCCGGTGTCGCGGCGGATCACGACGGCCGCCGCGCCGTCGCCCATCACCGCGCCGGTACGGTCCCGGTCGAACGGCCTGACCCGGTCCGGCGGCACCGGATGCACCCGCTCCACCAGCCCGTACATGCTCTCGGTGAGCACATCCACACCGGCGGCGATCACCGTGTCGGCCTCGCCGAGCTCCAGCAGATCGGTGCCCATCGCCAGCGCGTACAGCGAGGCGGAGCAGGCGTTGGCGAAGGTGTGCACGGAGGTCGCGCCGAAGCGTTCGCGCAGCGCCCGGCCGAAGTGCAGCCGTTCCGCGTCCATCGGCAGACCGTCGCGCCACCACAGTTCGGCCGAGCGCAGCTCGCGCAGACCGGTGCCGACGAGCACCGGAACGCCGGAGAGGTCGTCTCCGAGACCGGCGTCGCGCGCGGCCTGCGCCACCGCGTCCAGCAGGAGGGCGGTGGCCCGGCCCGGCACATCGGCGCCGGGCACCGGCCGGTCGTCGATCTCGTACGCGTAGCGCGCGTTGTACCGCGAGCGGTCGAAGCCGCGCAGTTCGGCGTGGGCGCTGCGGCCGGCGCAGAGCGCCTCGAAGAGTTCGCGCGGATCACGGCCGACGCCGGCCGCCGCGCCCGTTCCGGTCACCAGCCAGCTCATCGGCCCTGCCCCTCGTACTTGCCGAGGACGACGACCGCGTTGTTGCCGCCGAACGCCAGCCCGTTGTTGACGACGATGTCGAGATCGGCGTCCACGGCCTCGTTCGGTACGCAGTCGACGTCGCACTCGGGATCGGTGCTCACGTGGTTGATGGTCGGCGGGATGAAGCCGTGCACGATCGCCAGCGAGCAGGCGATGGCCGACAGCGCGCTGGCCGCGCCCATGGTGTGGCCGATCATCGACTTGATGGAGACGGTGCGCGGCGGCTCGCCGAAGACCTCGCGGATGGCCTGGGCCTCGGTGATGTCGTTGGCCCGGGTGCCGGTGCCGTGCGCGGAGATCAGGTCGACCTGTTCCGGCTTGACCCCGGCGTCGTCCAGCGCCAGTTGCATGGCGCGGCCGACGCTCGCGCCGTTCGGCGCGACCTGGTGGTGCGCGTCGCAGTTCAGCCCGTAGCCGAGGACCTCGGCGTAGATCCGCGCGCCGCGCGCCAGCGCCGACGACAGGCTCTCCAGCACCAGCACTCCGGCGCCCTCGCCGGTGAGGATGCCCTTGCGGTCCACGTCGAACGGCTGGCAGCGCTCCGGTGCGATGGTGCCCAGCCGGTAGAAGCCGGCGAAGGTCTTGCGGCACAGCGCGTCGGCGCCGCCGCACAGCGCGAAGTCGACCTCTCCGGCGCGCACCGCGTCGTAGCCGTAGCCGATGGCGTAGTTGCCGGCCGCGCAGGCCGTCGGAATGGTGACGGCCTCCACATCGGTCAGTCCGAGCTCGTGCGCGATGGCGGTGGAGAGCCGGCCCGCCCGGACGCGCCGCGCGACCACCGGATCCATGTGCTCGGATCCGGCGCGGATCTCGGTCTCGACCAGGCTGTCGAGGTCGCGGGACTCGCCGTCGGTGGTGCCGATGGAGATGAGACCGCGCTTGGTCCGCAGCTCCTCCGGAAGCAGGCCGGCGTCCTGTGTGGCCATCCGGGCGGCGGCGACGGAGAACCGCGCCGCCCGGCCCAGCTGTTCGAGATCCGTGTCACGGATCCAGTCGGCCGGTTCGAAATCGCTGATCTCGCAGCCGTTGGCGTAGGCGAAGCCCGTGGTGTCGAAGCTGGTGATCGGCTTGGCGCCACTGCGCCCGGCCCGCAGCCCCTCGGCGAAGGCGGCCGCGCCCACACCGATGCTGGAGAACACTCCGAACCCGCTCAGGACCACTCGCTGCGCACCGTCCGGATCCGCCGGATCCACGGAGAACGACGTCATGAAATCTCCCCAACCAGTCTCGATGGTCCGTGGTGTGGTGACGCCGTTACCAGCCGGCTATCTCGGCGACGACCTGGTAGACGCTCTTGAGGTTGACCATGCGGCCGAGCTGGGCCTGGTCGATCTCGATGTGGAACTCCTTCTCCAGCGACGCGAGGATCTCGATCGCGCGGAGCGAGTCGGCGTCGTGGTCCTCCTTGAAGAGGCTGGTCTCCGTGACGTCCTCGGGCTCGATCTCCAGGATGTCGCAGACGATGTCCTTGATCTTTTCCTGGCGCTCGTCGATGGCGGTGGTCATCGTCAATCTCCTTGGTGTGGGGTGGTGTCGAGGCGGGCCGCACGGTGCGGCCGGCCGGTGTCAGACGTTGGTGCTGGACTGCACCTGTCCGTCGTCGGCGCGGCCCGGCCGCGAGCGGCGCAGGTCGAGCTGGACGAAGACGCGCTGGAGCCAGCGGTCACGGCCGTCGTAGCGCGGCGTGAACGCGGTACGGCCGTGCAGCGCCAGCCGGTTGTCGACGTACGCGAGGTCGCCGGGCTCCAGCACGAGCGTCCTGCGGGTCTCGGCGAACGCCTCGCCGAGCTCGTCCATCGCGTGCCGCGCCTCGTCGTCCAGCGGCTGGGTGCTGGTGAAGTCGACCTTCACGTCCGGGTCCTGCCGGGCGCCGCTGAGGATGCCGTGCGGCTCCGGCAGCGAACCGAGGTCGCCGAAGGAGGCGGGCGGGGCGGTGACGTAGCGCGGCTCGTGCAGCACCGTGCGGGTGCGCTCGGACAGCAGCGGCAGCGCGTTGCGGATGGACGCCACGCGCAGACCGGCGACGTTGTCGTGGTCGTTGCGCAGACACATCAGACCGACCAGGTCCGGCCGCATCGGGTGGAAGGCGTTCTCGATGTGCATGGTCAGCTGGGTGGCGCCGGCGTTGCCCTGGAACTCCTCCATGCCGGGCACCGGGACGACGTCCTGGACCAGTGCGCCGTGCTTCTCCTCGCGGAAGGCGGTGAGTTCGCCGAGCTGGAGCGAGATGAGCGCGAGGACGGAGGCCGGCAGCGTGGTGGAGCGCTGGACGGATCCGGCCTTGCTCGGGGTGTCCGGCAGGACGTCGGCGTGGACCGGCAGGTTGCGCAGCAGCAGCATCGCGTCGGCGCCGGGTTCGCGGACGAAGCGGCGCAGCGTCTGTCGCAGCCGGATCGGAAGACGGGCCGAGAATTCGCGCGCCGCGTCGACCCAGACACGGTCGTCGATCTCTCGCGGACTGATATCGGTCAGCTCGGCGGCGACCCTTTCGAGTTCGCCTTTCTCTTCCTCGGTGAGCACAATGCCGGCCTTGCGGTCCAGCACGTTTCCGACGTCGACGGACATGTTTCTCCTCGCCTGCGGGAGGTGGGTGGGGCTCTGGAATCCGCGCTGCCGGAAATCGATCCGGCGCCTGTCCAGAATGGCGTGCTTCGAAGAGCTAAAACGTGGCCTTGCAGCAACTGGCAAAAGCGCAGGCGGGCCACGGCCGTTCGCGGCCGCGTCCGGTCAGAGCAGGCCCATCTGCGCGGCCCTGACACCGGCCTGGAACCGGCTGCGCGCGTCGAGGCCGACCATGGTGGACGCCACGTCGTTGCGCACCGTCCGGACACTGACGCCGATGCGCCGCGCGATCGCGTCGTCGGTGAGTCCGTCGGCGAGCAGCCGCAGGACGCGTTCGCGGCGCGGCCGCGACGGCGGGGCCGGCAGCGGCGACGTCGCCTGCCTGACCTCCATGCTGTTGTCCCAGAGCCGGTCGGCGAGGCCGTTCAGCGCGTCGAGGCCGGAGCCGCCGCGCAGGACGCGCGCACCGCCGCCGGCGTCGAAGAGGACGCCGACCGCGCCGTCGACGATCACCGCGCGGGTCGGCACGTGCGGCAGCGTGCACGGCGCCGCGCCCTGAGCGCCGAGCCACCGCGCATGCTCGACCGCGGCGGGCCGGTGCAGGAACGACGCGCTCCACACCTGCCGCAGCACGGCCTCGCGGCGGAGCACCGCCTCGGCCACATGGCGCGAGAACTCGAAGGATCCGGCGCTGTGTTCCGGTACGAGCAGCACCACCTCGCGCCGGACCGTGGCGACCAGCCGCTCCACCAGGGCCGAGGCCTCGTCGGCGCTGCCCGCGCCGAGCGGCTCGGCCGGCCGCTCCACGGACCGCTCGTGCAGCGCGATCAGCCGCTCCACCTCCAGCGGTCCCGGCAGCCCGGTGCTCTGGGCGTCCTGGAACCTGCGGGTCGCCAGGGCCGGCAGCGCCAGCGCCGGTTCGACCGCGCGCAGCGCGCCCTCGTCGTCGGCCGACGCCGTGACGAGCCCTTCCTCGCGCAGCTCCGCGACGACGCCGCCGAGCCACTCCTCCGTCGTGTCGAGCACGGCGGCCAGTTCGGCCGGACGCCATCTTCGGCGACGCAGCATCATGCGATAGACGAATTCGGTCCGGCGGTCGAGTCCGACCGCACACTCTCGTTCGTTCATCTCCGGGCCCCCGTGAAATCATGGATACGCAGAAGCGTGAAGGCATCTGCGGTGAACGGAGAATGACATCACCGCAACTGCCGAGGACACGTCGCATTCCGCCACGCAACGGAATGCGGAGAACAGGACCCGCCCGTCCTCGGACCTCTGTCCTACGGGCGTCCCGTCGACGATTCGTCCGGCATTCGACCGCCGGCCCGAATTCACGTTCCCATGTTTATCCGCCGGGCGGTGCCGGGGCAATGCCGGCTACATGAAGCTGCCAGCGCGGGCCGGTTCAGACCGTCAGGCCAGCACCTAGCTGCACCGCGGCGTCGATGGCGGCGGCTCCGTACTGCCGGCCGGGCCGCCGGCCGAGCCGTGACACCGGGCCGGCCACGCACACCGCGGCGACGACACGGTTGCCGGGCCCGCGCACCGGCACGGCCACGGACACGGTCTCGCGCTCGGCGTCATCGGCGCCGACCGTCTGCGCCCAGCCCTGCTGCCGTACGCAGGTGAGCGTCGCGGCGGTGAACCGCGCCCCGCGCAGGCTCCGGAAGAGCAGCTCCGGCGCCTCCCAGGCGACCAGCACCTGAGCGGCCGCCCCGGCGTGCATCGGGAGCGCAGCCCCGACCGGCACCGGCGGCAGCTGCGCCCCGCATTCGGCGGCGGCGACACAGACGCGCAGGTCGCCGTGGCGGCGGTAGAGACGCGCGCTGGCCCCGACGCGGTCGCGCAGCCGGCCGAGCACCGGACCGGCCGCGGCGACCAGACGGTCGCGGCCCGCCTCCACCGCCATGTCGCCGAGCCGGGGCCCGAGCACGAACCGGCCGCGCCGGTCCCGGGCGACCAGCCGCAGCCGCTCCAGCGCGGTCGCCAGCCGGTGCACGGTCGGCCGCTTGAGGCCGGTACGTGCCACCAGCTCCGCCAGCGAGGCGGGCCCCAGCTCCATCACTTCCAGCAGCAGCGACGCCTTGTCGAGCACTCCGACACCGCTGACCGCATCCACCCGTTCGGGAGCCACGGCGGTCATACCGGAACCTCTTTCTCACCCCGTCGCACGACGGGGACGGTAGGGATGCGCACACATGCGGCCTGAGGTCCGGATCCCACAGGATCCGGACCTCAGGCATCGCGACGGCGTCAACGGGGGGGTGAATTCGGCCGTCGCACAGGGGGCTTCGCGGGAGGGGCGAGCACCACACCTGACACACCCATGGAACGGTGCGACGCCGGTCCGGCGCAATCCCAACTTCAGGAAGCTGCCAGCGAGTTCGCCCTGCGGGCCCGGTGTGCGAGGCGTCCTGGCGCGGCGCGGCCCGGAGTATAGAGAACGCATAGGTATGTACCCAACCCTGAAGAGAACGCCCGGCAGGGGCGGGTCACGGAGGAGGGGATCATGAGCCAGGACGCGGCGCCGGATCCGGCAGAGGTACCGCACGGGGACGGCTCGGCGGACATCCCGGAGACGGACTGCACGCAGGACCGCACGGAGGACGGCTCGGCCGCCGACAACGACGACCAGGGTCTGCGGTGGGCGGCGCTGCTGGCGGCGTTCATCGACGACGCGCTGAGTCCGGGCCCCGGAGCGCCTCCGGACGGGGCCTCCGGCGAGCCGCCCGCTCCCGGTACCGCGTGATCGACGGGAGCCCGGCCGGACGCCGGGCTCCCGGAACCCGCGTACCGCCGTACGGCCCGACCAGCCGTACGGCAGGGGCGACCGGCCCGACCGGCGGGCGCCGACGACCGACCGACCGGCCCGACCGGCCTACGAAGGCTGCCGGAGTCCGGCCGCCGGCTCCCGGAAGAGCAGGCGGACCAGCGGCGAGCACCGGTAGCGCTCCCGCGCCGGCCGCGCGACGGCGCCACCGCCGCGCGGATACGACAGGGCCGGGTCCGGTTCGCCCACCGAGGCGAGCAGTCCGGCCTCGACCAGCGCGGCGAGCGCCATCCTGGTGCGTTCCTCGGACCAGTTCAGCCGTCGCGCGGCGGCGGCCGGGGTGAACGCGCCGCGCTCGGCGCGCGCCAGCGTCCGCAGCACCGGCCGCAGGAACGGCCCGAGCTCCAGGACTCCGGCGCGCAGGCCCGCCAGCGGATCGAGGCTGCCCTCGCCCCACTCCTCGGCCCGCACCTCGCCCTGGTCCAGCCGGGCCACCAGCCGCTCCACCGGCCACCTCGGCCGCGCCGCCAGCCGGGCCGCGCAGAACCGCAGCGCCAGAGGGTTGCCGTCGCAGGCCGTCAACAGCCTGTGGACAGCGCCGGGTTCGGCCTCCAGGCGGTCCTTTCCGACGGCGGACACCAACAGCTCACGCGCCTCCGCCCGGTCGAGCCGGCCGATCCGGACCGCTCGTACGCCTTCCAGCGAGGCGAGCGAGCGCCGTCCGGTGATCAGCGTCCGGCAGCCGGGACCGCTCGCCAGCAGCGGCCGCACCTGACCGGCGTCCACCACGTTGTCCAGGACCACGAGGACCCGGCGGCGCGACAGCGCGCTGCGGTAGAGCTGGAGCCGTTCGTCCAGCGTCGCCGGCAGATCCGCGCCGCGCTCGGGAATCAGCGCGCGCAGGAAGCAGCCGAGCACCTCCAGCGGGCTCTTCGCGCCGCCGCTCTCGCGCCGCAGGTCGATGTAGAGCTGGCCCTGCCAGAAGTCGTCGCGGCAGATGTGGCCGGCGCGCACGGCCAGCGCGGTCTTGCCGGCCCCGGCCTCACCGGTCAGCAGGACGCCCCGGCCGCCGGACCGGCTGCCGCGCAACTCCTCCAGCACATCGGCGAGTTCGAAGCGGCGGCCGACGAAGCCGACCGGATCCATCGGCAGCATCGCCGGCACCAGGCCGAGCCAGGGACTGTGCGGCCCGCGGTGCCGCTGGAGCGCCGGCGCGGCCGGCCCCGCCGCTCCGGCCGGGACGGCGTCCGGGCGCGGCCCGGCGGGCACCGGCGTCAGCACCCCGGTCGCCGCCGGGCCGGGCAGCTCCTCCAGCAGGACCGAACGGTGCAGCGCCCGCAGCGCCGCTCCCGGCACCACGCCCAGCTCCTCCTGGAGGACGCGGCGGCCCTGTTCGTACACGCGCAGCGCGTCCATCTGGCGGTCGCCGCGGTAGAGCGCGACCATCAGGTGGCCGCGCAGCGATTCCCGGGTCGGGTGCTCGGCGACGAGCCGGGTCAGCTCCGGCAGCGCGGCGGCGTGCCGGCCCAGCGCGAGGACGGCCGCCATCCGGTTCTCGATCGCGGCGAGGCGGGCCTCCTCCAGCGCGGGCAGCTCGCTCCGGGTCAGGAATTCCGTGACGTCGGACAGCGCCGGGCCCTGCCAGAGCTTCAGCGCCGAGTCCAGGCAGGCCGCGGCCTCCGCGTACCGGTGCTTCACCAGGTCCCGGCGCCCCTGCTCGGCGAGTTGCTGGAACGCCGCCCAGTCGAACCACGCGGTGCCGAGGACCAGGTGGTAGCCGCGGTGCCGGCGCACCACGCGCAGCCCGGGACCGCAGCAGCGCCTCAGCCGCGACACATAGGTGTAGAGCTGGGCGGTCCTGGTGGCGGGCGGATTCGCGCCCCAGAGCAGTTCGGCGAGCCACGCGTCGGAGACGAACCGCCCCGGCGAGATGAGGAGTGCCGCGAGCACCGTGCGCTGCTTGGCCGCCGTCAGCGGGATGCGCACACCTCCCGACCAGATCTCGGTCGCGCCGAGGATCCGGAACTCGACGCGTGGCTCCGGATCATGACGGGCCGTCACACGTACCACCGGCCTCGTGCCGAACAGGTCATCCTTCGCAGGCTTCGCCCAGGCGCAGCGCCGCGTCGATCATCGCCGCGGTGCACTTCCGCGCGTCCGGCACGGTCACCGGGCCGGACAGCGAGAGCGCCGCGACGACCCGGCCGCCGGGACCGCGTACCGGAACGGCCAGCGTGTCCGTCGCACCGGGCCCGCCCGCGCCCTGGGCCCAGCCGCGGTGGCGCACCTGCGCCAGCACCGCGGCGTTGAACCGCGCGCCGGCCAGGCCCTGGTAGAGCACGTCCGGCTCCTCCCAGGCCAGCAGGACCTGCGCCACCGGACCGGACCGCAGACCGGCGGCCGTTCCGACCGGCACCGGTGGTGTCGCCGGGTCCGCCGTCTCGGCGACGGCCACACACAGCTGATGGCCGTCGCACCGGCGGTGGAGACGTGCGGCGGCTCCGGTGTCCTCGCGCAGTTCCGCCAGTACGGGCGTGGCCTGCGCGAGCATCCGGTCGCCGTGCTCCGTCACCGCCATCTCGCCGAGCCGGGGCCCGAGCAGGAAGCGGCCTCCGTTGTCACGCGTGACCAGGCGGAGGCGCTGGAGCGCGAGTGCGAGACGGTGTGCGGTGGGCCGGGTCAGCCCGGTGAGCGCGACGATCCTGGACACCGAGGCGGGCCCGTCCTCCAACACGCTCAGCAGGAGCGACGCCTTGTCGAGCACGGCGACTCCGCTGTCGTGGCGGAGCGTGGCCGTCGGCGACGGATAGGTGGTCATCGGACACCTGCCAGGGAGCGCCCGAGCTCGCCGGTCAGTTCGGCGTGCCGGTCGACGAGGTAGAAGTGGCCGCCGGGGAAGAGCCGTCGGCGGAAACCGGCCGGGGCGATGTCGGCCCAGGCGGCCAGGTCGTCCGGGCTCACGGCGGGGTCGCGGTCTCCGGCGTACGCGTGGACCGGGCAGCCGACCGGGACGGCGGCGCGCGGACCGTAGGTGCCGGCGATCTCGAAGTCCGCGCGGATCACCGGCAGCACCATGGCCCGCAGACCGGGATCCGCGAGCGCGGCCGCTTCGGTGCCGCCGAGGCGCACGACCTCGTCGATCAGCGTTTGGTCGTCCGCCAGATGGAGCCGGCGGGCGGTGAGCCGGTGCGGCGGCCTGCGGCTGGACACGTGCAGTCCGGCGAGCCGCACGGAGTGCCGTGTTTCCAGCCGGAGCGCCACCTCGTGGGCCAGCGACGCGCCCATGCTGTGGCCGAAGAGGCTCAGCGGCAGGTCCGTGAACGGCAGGAGCGCCGCCGTCAGTTCGTCGGCGAGCTCGTCCATGGACCGCGGGAGCGGTTCGTCGAGCCTGGTGTGCCGGCCCGGGTAGCACGCCACCAGCACATCGGTCTGCGGGCCGAAGGACGCTCCCCACCGGCGGTAGAACGGGGCGGATCCTCCGGCGTGCGGCAGCACCACGAGCCGTTCGCCGGGGGCCGCCGCCTCGTACCGGCGGAACCATCCGCCGGCGATGCCTGCCTTCATCTCTTCGCACCTCGCGTCAGCGGAACGGGGTCGTGGCGGTGGGGGTACGGGTGGTGTCGCCCGGGAGCGACGGTCGCCGCAGCTTGTTCTAGCCGTCCGTTTCCGGACCGGACAACGGCTGCTTCAGGAAGCTGCCAGGACCGCCGCGCGGGCGCCGGCCGCTCAGTCCTCGGCACGGGGCTGCGGGGTCTGCTGCGGGTTCACCGCGCCGAGCAGGCCGAGTTCGGCGGCCCGCACTCCGGCCTGGAAGCGGGAGCTGGCGTCGAGCAGGGTCATGATCTCCGCCACGTAGCGCCGGTAGGTGCGCACCGAGACGGTCAGTTCGCGGGCGGCGACCTCGTCGGTGATGCCGGCGCGCAGCGCGGCCAGTATCTGCCGCGCGAGATCGGACCGGGAGTGGTCGCCGAAGGTGATGCGCCCGTCGGCCGTCACCGCGTTGCCCCAGACGCCGTCGTAGAGCGTGCAGAGCGTGCGGATGACGTCGGGTACGCGGATGAGCGACGCGCGGCGGCCGGTCGGGGACTCGGCGGAGACCAGCGCCACGGAATCGTCGACGATCATCGCCTGTAAGGGGGGCACGCGCGCCACTCTGACCTCGACCGGCGCCTCCCGCTCACGCTGGCGGCGTACGAAGTCCTCGTCGATCATGGCCGGTGAGCAGAGCAGCCGCAGCCGTACGGTGTCCGGCACCAGGCGGACCAGATCGCCGAGCGCCGCCTTGGCCTCGGCTCCGCAGCTCGGTCCCGCGGCCAGCACCACATCGATGCTGGTGGCGGCCTGGAGCACCAACTTGTGTGCTTCGCCGAGCACTTCGGGTTTTCGGCCGTCGAGCGCGGTGATCAGCTGGTCCCAGGAGACCCGGTCGCGGTGCTGCTCCACGGTCGTCTCGATCATGGCCCGGACCTCCAGCAGAGCGCGCTCGATGGCGTCCTGGCCGGCGGCCGGTCCGTCCTGCGCGTCCCGCCCGGCGCTCTCCGCGGGTCTGAGCGGTTCCTTGCCCGCGTTCGGTCCGCGGCCGCCCTCGCCCGGATCCTCGGGCCCTCTCGCAGATGTCGTCCTGGTCATCCTGTCGCCCCCCGATGTCTCTCTGCCGGTGCCACCGCCCGAGCCGACGGCTCAGCACCGCTCCAGCAGACCCAGCTCGACCGCGCGTGCTCCGGCCTGGAACCGGGAGTTCGCCCCGAGTTCGCGCATGATGTCGGCGACATGCCGCCGGTACGTACGCAGCGAGACGTCGATCTCCCGTGCCGCCACGTCGTCGGTGCGCCCCGCGCGGAGCTGTTCCAGGATCCGCCGGGTCAGCGCGCTGCGCAGACTGCGGTCCAGCCGCAGTTCGTCGGCGACGGGCCGTGCGTTGGCCCAGGCTCCGGCGAAGAGCAGGTCGAGCGCGCCGACCGCCGCCGGGTCGGTGATGATCGCGGCGTGCCGGCCGGCCGAGCCGTTGCCCGACTGGACCAGCGCCGTGCGCCCGTCGACGATCAGCGCCTCGCGCAGCTCACCCTTGGTCATGCGCACTTCGAGATACGTGTCGGCGAACGACTGGCGGCACTCCGGGTTCAGTTCGAGCGCGCCGCCGGACGCGAGCAGCCGGACGGCCAGCCTGCCCCGGCCCTCGCGTGCCGTGCGCGGCGCGCCGGCCATCGAGTCCGCGACCGAGGAACACACCACGGCCGAGTGCTTGCGGTTGCTCGTCACCGCCAGGTGGGCCGAGTACCGCGCGCCTGCCATCAGGCGTTTCACCGCGTCGACGACCGAGCCGTCGTCCGCGCGCACCAGCAGCGACGTGCGTCCGGGCCGGCTGCGGTGCATCGACACCGAGGACTCGATCAGCGCGCGTGCCTCCAGGAGCGCCCGCTCGACGGAATCGGTGCGTTGCCTGTCCTCCGGTCGATGCACTTCCCCACGCACACTCGCCACCCCCGAACCCATTCCACTCCCCCGTTACCCAGTGGCGATCACTCCGGGAACCGATGACGTGCATCAGATATCGCCGGGGTGTCATCGACCATGCGCAGTTGAATTGAGAACCAATTGGCGGGACCTCATAGGCACTTACACGCCAATCTTTGCGGCTCACCCAGAGATTAGGTCGCGAACGTGAACCCGTCAACGGCGGTCCTTTCCGCTTCATGAATAGGCTCAGCAACCTCCTCCACCACCACGTTCCGCACCTCCCGCGAGCCCGTAGATGTCAGGAAGCTGCACCCCTGACGCACATTCGCACCACTCACACTCCACTTACTCTTCCGTATGTGACCGGACGGTCACGCAGCGAAGTCACGCCTGTCCCATAGAGGACAGCCGTAGCCGTCAACCTCAGAGCCCGTCCTACGCTCTTCCCGTGACCGCACTCCAGGCCCCCGCAGCCACCGATGTGGCCGTCCACTGGTGGCAACTCGCCGGGAACAGCACCGATTCGGCCGATCTCGCCGTACTCGGCCCGAGCGAGCGCGAAAGGCTGGATCGCATCCAACACCCTTCCCAGGCAGCCGAGTTCGTCGGCAGTCGAGCCGGTGCCCGCCGCATCCTGGCGGAGCTTCTCGGGGTCGCGCCGGACGCCGTCGCCCTGGGCCGGCTGCCGTGCCCCGGATGCGGAGCCGCGGACCACGGACCGCCGGCGGTGCTGCATCCGCGAAGCCCGTTCCGGATCAGCCTCTCGCACGCGTCGGGCCGCTGCCTGCTGGCCGTCGCCCAGGTTCCGGTCGGCGTCGACATCGAGGCCGAACGACCGTTGAACATCGATGAGTTGGCACGCGTCGCCCTCACGGCCGGCGAGCATCGGCAGCTGCTCGGCCTGCCGGCCGGAGCGGCCCGCGACCGCGCCTTCCTCCGCTGCTGGACACGGAAGGAAGCCGCGCTCAAGGCGCTCGGAACCGGTATCGCGACGGACCTGTCCCGCATCGAGACGCACCCGGAACGCCGAGGTCCGGTCACGGTCACGGCCGGCCCGCCGGGCACCGCGCGCGACTGGTCCGTGCACGATGTGACCGTCCCGGGACCATGGGTTGCAACCGCGGCGGTGCCCTACGGCGTCTCCGCTCGCGTAACCGTTTCCCAGCGTCCCGGAGTGCATTAGCAAATTTCCCGAGCCCTTTCGCGCCCGTACGGTTCCCCTCCGCGCAATACCGCGTTCATCCGCCTGCCCGTGAACTGCCGCCCGGGCGAGCGATTGTCCGCCCATCGGCCGCCCATTGGACACGCAGTTAAATACGGTGCGGTCAACCGTGCGAGAAAAGACCCAACCGGTCGGTAACCTGCGTCGGATTCTCCGGAGAAATCCGGAACACGGCGAAGAGGGAATAGCGGAAATACCTCGCCGGACCCCGGCCGAAGAGACCTGGACGACCCGCCGGTCCGCCTGCAGGTACGTCTACCGCGCCTCCGCCGCCGCCAGGTCATGGGCGCGCAGCGCCAGCCACAGGTCGTAGCGGGCGCTCGGAGGCCGGAGCAGCGAACGCTGGAG
The DNA here is from genome assembly GCF_055792845.1 of Streptomyces sp. DSM 106670. Taxonomy (NCBI): domain Bacteria; kingdom Bacillati; phylum Actinomycetota; class Actinomycetes; order Kitasatosporales; family Streptomycetaceae; genus Streptomyces; species Streptomyces sp. DSM 106670. The sequence goes on along the minus strand of NZ_CM147704.1, from coordinate 4,435,122 downwards.
GACCGTTTCGAGCCGGGTGAGGCGCTTGCGGGCGCCGGGCACGCTGATGCCCAGCTCGGCGGCCGCGGGCCCGAGGCGGCCCTCGCAGCGCAGCCAGGTCCGCAGGGTCTCCTCGGAGCCGAGTACGGGGGCCAGTTGCCGGTCCGCCCAGTCCCGTACGGCAGGGCGGCGCAGAACGGCGTCGAGGCCCCGCGCCGGCTCTCGCGGACCGGATCCGCCGGTGGCGTACGGGGCGGGCTCGGGGGTGCACGCCGGGGCGGGGGTGGCGCGGACGCGCAGCGCCAGGTCCAGCGCGGCCTGGTCGGACAGCCGGTGCAGGTCGAGGCCGAGCAGTTCGCCGATGAGCCTCAGCCGGGCGGCGAGGGTGTTGCGGTGGACCTTGAGGTGGTCGGTCGCGTGCGACGAGAACGCCAGCCAGGACGCGGCCGTGGCCGCCAGCTCCTGGCTCCCGGGGTCCTGGGTGCGGCGCGGCACATGGGTCAGCAACGGGGTCAGCAGCTCGTCCGCCCACTGCCGGCCGGCCGGTCCGACGACCAGCGCGGGATCCGGCGAGACCCCGAACCGGGCGTGCCGGGCGGGCAGTTCACGGGCGACGGCCAGGGCGTGGAAGGCCTGGCGGTAGCCGGTGGCGGTGTCAGCCAGCGGCACGGGTTCGCTGACGCCCACCACGCAGTCGCCGACCCGGGCGGCGACGGCCTCGTCGGTCGCGACGGCGTCCGGCTCCATCGCCTCGGCGGGCATCACGAGGATGAGATGGCGGGCGTAGACCGGGCACCGCACGATCCAGGACCGGCCGCCGTCCGCCTCCGCACAGACCCGGGCCACCTCGTCGCGCCCGCCGCCGGAGCACTCCACGACACATACCCGTACCGGATCGGGAAGCCGGGGCCGCAGCGCACCGGCGACCTGCTGGGCGATGGAGAGCTGGCCCGTCATCAGCAGATGCAGCACCGCCTCACGGCCGCGGGACTCGGCGAGGTCCACCCGGCGGCGTTTGCGCTCCAGCGTCTCGGCCTGGAGGCACAGGGCCAGCGGCAGGACCACGTCGGCCAGCAGCGTGGCGAGCCCGGCGGCCACGGGCCGGGGCGCGACGACGACGAGCACCGGCGCGGCACGGTCGTCGGCGCTCAGCGGGAACAACAGGGCCGTGTGCGCACCGGTGTCCAGCGAGTACGCCCGGGCCCCGCGCTCCGTGAGGGCGTTCGCGCCCTCGGCGACGAGCCCCGCGACATCGGGCACCACCACCCGCTCCGTCCGGGCCGCCGCGTGCAGCACCGTCCCGTCCGGCCCGACGAGCCCGGCCCAGCCCTCGGCCCGCCCGGCCAGCCAGCGCAGCAGCTCGGCCGTTCCGCCGGAGCGGGCCAGCCGGTGCATCCGCAGCAGATCGTCCGCACGCTCCTGTGCTCGCATCCGTCCCCCGTTCCAGCCCAGGACACAGCCGCGGTACGGGTGGACCACCCGGCCCGACTGTGCGGACCGATACCCCCGTGGCCGCCCCACTGGGCGTATTGAATCTCCCGGTTCCCTACCCGCCGTTCTATCGTCCGAACGTGTTCCGGCACGTCGGGGGAGACGGGGGAAGGCCGGAACGCTCGGGGGCGCGGCGGCAGCGGCTCACGGGGGTGGTCGCTGTCGCCGGTTCCCGGCCGGCGCACCGCCGCCCGGGCCCGCCCGCCGGCCCCGATTGTCAGTGGTGCCTCCTAACGTCGTACGCGGAAGTCGGTTTCCCCTTTCCGGCCTCCGGCTCCCGACGTCCGAGGAAAGGCGCCCCCATGGAGTTCCGTATCGAACGCAGTGCCCTGACCGAGGCCGTGGCCTGGGCCGCCCGTGTGCTGCCCGTACGGTCACCCGTCCCGGTGCTGGGCGGCCTGCTGCTGGACGCGGCGGGCGAGGGCGGGCGGCTGCGGATCTCCGGGCTGGACTACGAGGCGTCCGCGCGTATCGACGTGGACGCCGAGGTCGTGCGGCCCGGGCGGGTGCTCGTCATGGGGCGGCGGCTGCTGGACATCTGCAAGGTGCTGCCCGAGGGCCCCGTGGAGTGCGCGGTGGAGGGCTCGCGGTTCACGGTCGCGGGCGACGGCGCCCGGTTCGGCCTCTCCGTGCTGCCCCTGGACGACTACCCGGCACTGCCCGCGCTGCCGCAGGTCCGGGGCTCGGTGGACGCGGAGCTGTTCGCGTCGGCCGTGGCCGATGTGGCGGTGGCCGCCGGTCGCGACGACACCCTGCCCGCGCTCACCGGAATCCGGCTGGCCCTGGACGGCGACACGATGACGCTCGCCGCGACCGACCGCTACCGCTTCGCCGTACGCACCCTCCCGTGGAAGGCGACCGCCCCCGGCGAGAGCGCCGACGTCATCGTCTCCGCCCGCCGCCTCACCGAGATCGCCCGCTCGCTGGGCCGGTCCGGGCTGGTGAGCGTCGCCCTGGACGCCGGTTCGGCGGGCTTCGAGCACGCCGGGACGCGGACCACCGTGCGCCTCCTGGAGGGCCGACTGCCGCGCCACGAGAAGCTGTTCACGATGACGGACCCGGCGGTCGCGGTGGTGGACCGGGCCCGGCTGACGGAGGCCGTCAAGCGGGTCTCCGTCGTCGCCGACGGGGACAGCCCGGTGCAGATGACCTTCTCCCGCGCCGACGCCTCGGTCCTGCTCCGGGCGGGTTACGAGGACGATGTGGCCTCCCAGCGGCTGCCGGCCGACCTGGAGGGGGCCGAGGAGCTGACGGTGGCCTTCAACCCCGGCTATCTGGCCGACGCCTTGGCCTCGTTCACGGATCCCGCGCTGCGGCTCCTGCTGCTGGGGGCCGGCCAGCGCGCGATGATCACGGACGAGGCGGGCACGGACGCCCACCGCCACCTGCTGATGTCGGTGAAGCCCCAGCTGGCGTGAGCGCGCCCGGACCGGCCCCGCTCAGGCGTCAGTTACGCGGCCGGACACCCGCCGTGTCGACCACCGCCGTCTCGATCACCGCGCTGTCACCGAGCAGGTCGCCCTTCTTCCCGTACTCCGTGTCCTTCGTCAGATAGCTGCGCCGGCCGAGGAAGGACAGCCCGTCCGGGTCGAAGACCCACTCCGTGCGCTCCGCCGACCGGGCGTCCTCGCGGGCGATGCCCACGCCCTTGCGGCCCAGCGCGTCCACCGCGTCGGGGGCCTGGGTGACGCCGGGGATGAGCGCGGCCGCCTTGTAGAGCGCGGCGGCGGTGCCGGGCGGCAGGAGCGTGTCACCGATCAGGCCCCCGATCGCCTCGAAGACGGCCTGGTCGGGGTCGTCCCCCTCGAACGTCGGGGTGATCTCGGAGAGATAGTCCAACAGGGCCCGCGGATCGGTCGGCAGGGTGGACAGCCAGCGGTAGGTGGGCCGGAAGAGGCCCGGCCGGGTGCCCTCGCTGTCGCCCAGTTCGGCGTTGATCGGCAGGGTCTCCCCGCCCACGCGGCTCAGGCCGAGCTTCTTCTGCGGGCCGGGCTTCTGCGAGAACCAGGACTCCGACTCCTGCAGCGGTCCGACGACCAGCTTGCCGCTCGTCAGGTCGACGTCCCGGCCCGTGCCGCGTGTGTAGACGAACTGGTCGTCCCGGACCGGCAGGGCCTCGCCCTTCCCCGCCGCGTCCGAGATGCGCAGGAGCACCTGGGACACCGATCGGGTGTCCCCCGTGGAGCCCGTGCCCGCCGGGCCGCCGCTCTGTGCCGCGTAGCCCAGGACCAGCGCCCCGGCCACGGCCAGCGCGGTGGCGGGCGCCAGGAAGGAGGGGCGCAGCAGGCGTGACCGGGCGGGGCGGTCGGCTCGCTCGCGGGCGCGGGCGGTGTCGTCGTCGATCAGGTTCATCAGGCGTTCCCTGTGGTACTCGTGACGGCCCGGCGGAAGGTCGGTCCCGGGGGCCGGCGGCAGCAGCCGCGCCAGTTCGGCGCGCTCGGCCGCGTACGCTTCGCGGCCGTCGTCGGTGCCCGTCATCGCGATCCCCTCTCGCTCGGCAGGGCGACGAACGCCGCCCTGCCTCCTACCTCTCCGCGGCCCCGGCCGGGTTCCCGCGTCCCCTGCGCCTCCCGTGCCTCCTGCGCGAGCCGTTCGTCCGCCAGCGCGCGCAGCCGCTTCCGGGCCCGGGAGAGCCGGGAGCGTACGGTGCCCACGGGCACGCCCAGGGCGTCCGCCGTCTGCGCGTAGTCGAGCCCGGCCCAGACGTGGAGCGCGAGCACCTCCCGCTCGGGCCCCCGGAGCCGGTCGAGGACCGCGCGTACGGCCGCGAGTTCCCGCCGGTGGTCCAGCCGTTCGGCGGACGCCTCGGCGAAGTCGGCGGTCTCCTCGGGCTTCGGCTGCCGGGCCAGGAAGGCGAGCCGGCGGCCGACTCCACGCCGGTGGTTGCGCGCCTTGTTGGTGGCGATGCCCAGCAGCCAGGGCCCCAGCGGCCCGCCCTCGGCACGGACCTGGTCGCGGGTGCGCCAGGCGGCGAGGAAGGTCTCCGACATCACGTCCTCGGCGGCCGAGAGGTCCCCGGTCAATCGGGCGGCATGGCGGTGGACGGCCGCCGCGTACCGGTCGTAGAGGTCCGCGAAGGCCTCCCGGTCACCGGCCCGGATCCGCTCCCGTACTTCGTTGTGTTCCACGCCCCGTACCTCTCCGCGCCCGCGGGCCGGTTCCCGTGGTCCGCGTCACAAGGGGCGGTCGGGGCGGGCGGGTTCCGGACGTCCGGCCGGTCCCGGTCATCCTGCCGACCGGGACCCGGACGCCGAAACGGGGGGTGCGCTCCGGCTCTCGCCGGACGCACCCCCCGCTCGGGTGGGGTCTTCAGCTGCCCTCTCGGGCCGGGGTCAGCAGCTCAGGTTCGAGCCGGTGGTGGTGCCGAGCACCTGGGTGAACTGCGTGAACTTGTCGATCCGGCTCTGGACCTGGGCCGGGTTGCCGCCGTTGCACTCGATCGAACCATTGATGGAGCGGATGGTCTCGCCGAAGCCGGCGTTGTTGACGATGGCGTTGTGGCCGGTCATCGTGCCGGGGCCGCTCTGGGTGTTCCAGTACCAGAGGCCGGTCTTCCAGGCGATGGCGGAGTTCTGCTCCACGAGGTACGGGTTGTTCAGCAGGTCGATGCCCAGCGCGTCACCGGCCGCCTTGTAGTTGAAGTTCCAGCTCAGCTGGATGGGGCCCTTGCCGTAGTACGCGGACTGGCCGGCCGGGCAGCCGTAGGGCTGGCTCGCGTCGCAGTAGTGCGGGTAGTTCGCCTCGTTGACTTCCTTGATGTACACCAGCCCGCCGGTCTCGTGGCTGACGTTGGCGAGGAAGGCCGCGGCCTCCCGCTTCTTGATCTCGTCGCTTCCGGTGTTGGCGAAGGCCGGGTAGGCGCTCAGGGCGTCGGTCAGACCCTGGTAGGTGTAGAAGGCGTTCCGGTTCGGGAACATCTGGTTGAACTGGGCCTCGCTGACGACGAAGCCGTTGCTCTGGCCCGGGTCCTCACCGCCGCCGGTGCCGCAGGCGCCGTTGTCGGCCCAGACGTCGGAGCTGCCCGGCGTCTCGTTCTGGGTCCACCACTTGGCGGTGTAGTTGCGGCCGTTGTAGGAGGCGGTGCCGCCTCCGGTGTAGACCGCGGAGGAGTTCCAGGCCGTGGCACAGGTGGCGGCCTGCGCGGTGGCGGCGGGGAGGACGACGAGCGCCGCGACGATCGCGCCGAGCGCGACCAGCAGGGCCATGACACGTCGAATCACGTGATCACACTCCTTAGACGCGGCGCGACGTCCGGCCGTGCGCCGCCGTGGGGGTGCCCGACACTCAAGCGAGGATGGTCTGGACCTGTCAAGGTCTAGACCATCCTCGAAAAAGGCGCAGGTTGCACCGGACCCGGCCGGACCGGCCCGGAGCGTTCGCGTCAAGAGCGCTCTCAACAGCCCCTATTCCGGAGGGAGTCCATCCGGATCTCCCGCGAACAGGGGTGCGGCCGAAGGTAAAATCTTCCGGCCCGCCCAGCATGCGGACGGTTCCGGCCACCCGGCGGACGCGCTCGCCGCCGTCGGTCCGCCGGGTTCCGGTTCCGCTTCAGCAGGTGAGCCCGGACCCCGGCGCCACCCCGACGATGCCCGTGATGCGCTCGTACCGCTCCACCCGCGCGGCCACCGACTCCGGGTTGCCGCCGTCGCACTCCAGGGCGCCGTTGAGCGAGCGGATCGTCTCGCCGAAGCCCGCGCCGCCGACCATCGCCTCGTGCGAGGTCATGGTGCCGGGGCCGTTCTGGGTGTTCCAGTACCAGAGGGCGGTGGCCCAGGCGACGGACGGATCCCGCTCGACCAGCCACGGGTCGTTCAGCAGATCGAGCCCGAGGGCGTCCCCGGCGGCCTTGTAGTTGAAGTTCCAGCTGAACATGATCGGGCCGCGCCCGTAGTACGCCTCACGGCCCGCCGGGCAGCCGAAGGGCTGGGTGTCGTCGCACTTGCGCCAGTAGTTGGCCTCGTTGATCTCCTTGACGTACTTCAGCCCCACCGACTCGAAGTCCGCGTGCGTCAGGAACGCCGCCGCCTCCCGGGCCCGGGTCTGCGGCGTACCGACGTTGGCGAAGTGCGGGTAGGCGTGCAGCGCGTCGATCAGGCCCTGGTACGTGTAGAAGGGGTCGCGGTCCGGGAAGATCGCGTCGAACTCCGCCTCGCCGATGACGAAGTCGGACACCCCTCCCGTACAGGCGCCCCGGTCCGCCCAGGCGGAGCCCGCGCCCGGATTCTCGCCGCGCGTCCACCACTTGGCGCTCCAGTTGCGGCCGTGGTGGGAGACGGTGTCCCCGGCGCGGTAGTCGGCCGTCGCGCTGTGGAGCGGCGCGCAGGGCTCGGCGGCGGGGGCCGAGGCGGAGGCGGCGGGGGCCGCCGTGACGAGGGCGGCGGCGAGGACGGCGAGCGTGGCGGGCACGGTCAGGAGCCTCGCGAGGCGATCGGTGCGGTCGATGCGGAACAGGGCTGCTCACTCCTTCGACGCGGTCCACCGAGCGCCCGAGCGCCCCGGCGGGCCGACATGGGGATCACCAGCCAAACCGCATTGGTCTGGACCTGTCAAGGTCTGGACCGGCCGGGAAAAGCCGTGGGGCCCGGGGTCGTTGCGACCCCGGGCCCCACCGGCAGAGCACCGCCTACAGGAACGAGTTGATCTCGATCGTCTCGGTCCGGCCGGGGCCGACGCCGATCGCGGAGATCGGTGCGCCCGACATCTCCTCCAGGGCCTTCACGTACGCCTGCGCGTTCTTCGGCAGGTCGGAGAAGGTCTTGGCCTTGGTGATGTCCTCGGACCAGCCCGGGAGGTTCTCGTAGATCGGCTTCGCGTGGTGGAAGTCGGTCTGGTTGTACGGGAGTTCCTCGACGCGCTTGCCGTCGATCTCGTACGCCACGCAGACCGGGATCTGCTCCCAGCCGGTGAGCACGTCGAGCTTGGTGAGGAAGAAGTCGGTCAGGCCGTTGACCCGGGTCGCGTACCGCGCGATCGGGGCGTCGAACCAGCCGCAGCGGCGGTCACGGCCGGTGGTGACACCGCGCTCGCCGCCGATGCGCCGCAGCGCCTCGCCGTCCTCGTCGTGCAGCTCGGTCGGGAACGGACCGGCGCCGACCCGCGTCGTATAGGCCTTGAGGATGCCGATGACGCGGCTGATCTTCGTCGGGCCGACACCGGCGCCGGTGCAGGCACCGCCCGCCGTCGGGTTCGACGAGGTGACGAAGGGATACGTGCCGTGGTCGACGTCGAGCAGGGTGCCCTGGCCGCCCTCGAAGAGCACGACCTTGCCCTCGTCGATGGCATCGTTCAGGATCAGGGTCGTGTCGGCGACGAACGGCTTGATCTGCTCCGCGTACTGGAGCATGTCCTCGACGACCTTGCCGGCCTCGATGGCCCGGCGGTTGAAGACCTTGGCCAGGAGCTGGTTCTTCTGCTCCAGGGCCGCCTCCACCTTCTGCTCCAGGATCGACTCGTCGTAGAGGTCCTGGACGCGGATCCCCACCCGGTTGATCTTGTCGGCGTACGTCGGACCGATGCCCCGGCCCGTCGTGCCGATCTTGCGCTTCCCCAGGAAGCGCTCGGTCACCTTGTCGAGCGTGACGTTGTACGGAGTGATCAAATGAGCGTTGCCGCTGATCAGAAGCTTGGACGTGTCGACGCCTCGCTCGTTCAGACCGCTCAGCTCGGAGAGCAGGACCGCCGGGTCGACCACGACACCGTTCCCGATGACCGGGGTACAGCCCGGCGACAGGATTCCGGAGGGGAGGAGATGCAGTGCGTACTTCTGGTCGCCCACGACGACCGTGTGACCGGCGTTGTTACCGCCTTGGTATCGCACGACATAGTCCACGGATCCACCGAGGAGGTCGGTGGCCTTCCCCTTGCCCTCGTCACCCCACTGAGCACCGAGCAGCACAAGTGCGGGCACAGGCGTACACCCCTTCCGGGCGGGGCATGTCCAAGGTCAGGGGGCGTACGTAAAGGTCGTACCTGCCGCACGACGATGTACGGCAAAGCCTGAGCCGTCGAACCGGGTGCCCCGGAATAGACGAAGCCCCTGGCGCAATAGCGCAAGGGGCTCTTGCACCAAGATGCTACCCGAGGAAGGACCGAGGTGTCGGCTGCAGAGCCCCCCGGCGACGGCGACGACCAGCTCCTGGTGGTCATCGACCCGGTCGCCCGCCGGACCGACGGCGAGTCCGTGCGCATCGCCAGGGACGTGCTGAGCGCCGGCTCGCACGCCAAGATCTGCCTTCCGGACACCCCCGAGGAGTTCGCCCGGGCCCTGTCCCGGCGGGGTGCGCGGCGGCCCGTGGTGGTCGGCGACGATCATGCGCTGCTGCGCGCGGTGGCCCAGCTGCACCGCGAACGGGAGCTGGCCGACGGCGTCCTCTCCCTGATCCCCGTCGGCGCGGCGCACGCCCTGGAGGTGGCCCACGCCCTCGGCGTCCCCCGGGGCGCGGTGGCGGCCGCCCGGACCGCGCTGGACGGTGCGGTACGGCGGCTGGACCTCCTGGTCGACGACAGCGACGGCGTGGTCCTCGGCCGCCTGCGCATCCCCGCCCCGGCCCCGCCGCCCGGCCCGGGCGGCCCGCCCTCGGGCGTCACGGCCGTCTGGGACACCTGCCGCTCGCTGATGACGTCCCTGGTCCGCCCGGCCCCGGTCGCCGCCGCCACGCACCCGGGCGCCCACCGCCTGCGCATCGAGGCGGACGGGGTGCTGCTGAGCGACCTGGACACGCCGGTCCGGGGCATCTCGGTGACCTCGCAGGGCGGCGGCGGCCTGGCCGACGTCGTCGTCCGCACCGCGTCGGGCGAGGAGGTGACGGCGGAGGCCAAGGCCGTCACCGTCTCCGGCGCGGACTTCCGCTACCGGGCCGACATACAGACCGGGGGCCCGGTGCGCACCCGGACCTGGACGGTCCGGGCGGGCGCCTGGGGGCTGATGCTGCCGGACCCGGCGAGCGCGGAGGCGACAGCGGGCGCACGCTGGTAGGAGACGCCCGGAACGTCCCGGAGGTGTTCGTCATGACCAGGATCGCTGTCGGATGGCACATCGACCTCGAATTCGAGGAGGACACCCACCGCACCCGCGCGGCGGCGCTCGTCCGCCTCTCCGACGGAACAGAGGTACGCGCCCACGGCTACGCCAGCCGCCACCCCTCGGACACCGACCAGCAGCGGGTCGGCGAGGAGATCGCGGGGGCCAGGGCGCTGAACGAACTGGCGATGAAACTGCTGACCAAGGCCCACGACGAGATCGACGAGGCATCGGGCCGACGGTCGTACCCGCTGGCTCCTTGACCACCGGCCGGACGTCGACCACCGGTCCGGACGTCGACCGCCCGGACGTCCGACGTCGACCGCGTCAGTCCTTCGAGGCGTCGGGCGAAGGGAAGGTCAGCGTCGCGCGGTGCGCCTTCCAGCGGTCCATCATGCCCACCAGCTCGTCCTGGACGAACTCGAAGAACGCGGCCGTCTCGGCCAGCCGGGCCCCGGCCGGGGTGTCCTCGCCCAGGGTGCGGGCGCCTTCCTTGAGGGTCTCCTCCCAGCGGGTCAGGACCCGGTCCCGCTGGGCGAACGTGGTGTACCAGATCTCGTTCTGCAGGCGGTAGCGGTCGCGCCGGGAGCCCGGCTCGCGCTCCCGGCTCACCATGCTGACCTGGGTGAGGTAGCTGACCGCGCCGGAGACGGCGGCCGGGCTGATCTGCAGGGCGAGCGCCAGCTCCGCCGAGGTCATCGCGGCGTCGTCGTCGACGAGGAGCGCGGCGAAGACGCGGGAGGCCATGCGCTGCATGCCCGCCTCCGTCATGTCGGCGGCGAACCGCTCCACGAAGCGGGAGACGGCCTCGGAGTTCGGGGGGCCCGGCTGGTTGTCGGTACGCATGGCTTGATTTTATACGCTTCCTTAACTTCACACATTTGTGAAAGTAGCGTATGTTCAGAATCATGGAGAAGGCAATCAGGGTGGCCGGGCTGCACAAGTCGTTCGGGCGCACCCACGCTCTGGACGGCCTCGACCTCACCGTCGAGACCGGAGAGGTGCACGGCTTCCTGGGTCCCAACGGGTCGGGGAAGTCGACCACCATCCGCGTCCTGCTGGGCCTGCTGCGGGCCGACGCCGGGACGGCCCGCCTTCTCGGCGGGGACCCGTGGCACGACGCCGTGGATCTGCACCGCCGCGTGGCGTATGTCCCCGGGGACGTGGCCCTGTGGCGCAATCTGTCCGGCGGGGAGGTCATCGACCTGTACGGCAGACTGCGCGGCGGCCTGGACACGGCCCGCCGGGCGAAGCTGCTGGAGCGTTTCGATCTCGACCCCACGAAGAAGGGCCGGACGTACTCCAAGGGCAACCGGCAGAAGGTCGCGCTGGTGGCCGCGTTCGCCTCGGACGTGGATCTGCTGATCCTGGACGAGCCGACCAGCGGGCTGGACCCCCTCATGGAGGAGGTCTTCCAGAGCTGTGTCGAGGAGGAGCGGCGGCGGGGACGGACCGTACTGCTCTCCAGCCATATCCTCAGCGAGGTCGAATCCCTCTGCGACCGGGTCAGCATCATCCGGCAGGGCCGGACCGTGGAGACGGGTTCACTGGCCGAGCTGCGTCATCTGACCCGCACGAGCATCACCGCCGAGCTCGCGGAACCCCCCGTCGGACTCGACCGGCTCCCGGGGGTGCACGATGTCGACCTTCAGGGGACGCGGATCCGCCTCCAGGTCGAGACGCATCTGCTGGACGCCGTCCTCACCGCCCTCACCGCCGCCGGGGTGCGCTCCCTGACCAGCAGCCCGCCCACGCTGGAGCAGCTGTTCCTCCGCCACTACACGGCGGACCGGGCCGAGGGCTCCCCCGACGGCGACCGGACCCCGGCCGACGGGGCGGAGGCCGGAGCGTGATGACCACGGCGAACGACGCGGCAGCGGCCGGGGCGGCGGGCACGGAAGCAGCCCGGCCGGCGGACGGGGGCGCGGTGGGCCGGGCCGGGGGCCGGGGGCGGTTCACCGGGACCGGGACCCTGCTGCGGCTCGCGCTGCGCCGGGACCGCCTGATGATCCCGGTCTGGGTGCTGGTCCTCGGCGGCTCCTTCGCCTCCGTGGCCTCTTCCCTCGCCTCCCTGTACGACACCGCCGCCCGGCGCGCCGAGCTGGCCGCGTCGATGACCGGCAACAGCTCGCTCCGCTCGCTGTACGGACCGGTGTTCAGCGACAGCCTCGGCGGTCTCGTCGCCTGGCGCATGCTCGGCTTCGGGGCGGCGCTGGCCGCCGTGATGAGCCTGCTCATCGTGGCCCGGCACACCCGCGAGGAGGAGGAGAGCGGCCGTCAGGAGATGCTCTCCTCCGCCGTGGTGGGCCGCTTCGCCCCGCTGTCCGCGGCGCTCCTGACGGCGGTGCTCGCCAACGCCGCGCTCGCCGTGGTGACAGCCGCCGGGCTGATGGGCGCGGGCGCCGGAGGCCCGGGAGCGGTCGCCCTGGCGCTGGGGGTCGCGGGGACCGGTGTGCTGTTCGCCTGCACGGCCGCCGTGGCCGCGCAGCTGACCGAGAACACCCGGCTGGTCAGGGGGCTGACGGCGGCGGGGCTCGGGGCGGCGTTCGTCCTGAAGGCCGCGGGCGACGCGGCCACCGACGACGCGTCCTCCCCGCTGACCTGGCTCTCCCCCATCGGCTGGGCGGAGAATCTGCGCGCCTACGCCTCCGAGCGGTGGTGGGTGCTGCTGCTGTTCACCGCCGCGGTCCTGATCCAGGCCGCCGTCGCGTACGCCCTCACCGCGCGGCGCGATGTGGGGATGAGCTTCCTGCCGAGCCGGCCGGGGCCGCCCGCGGGACGGATCTCCACGGCATCCGGACTGGCCCTGCGGCTGCACCGCCCCACCCTGATCGGCTGGACCCTCTCCTTCGCCGTGGTCGGCGTGGTCTTCGGCGGACTCGCGGACGGGGCCGCCGAGTTGGTCGGGGACAACGCGAAGGCCCAGGAGATCTTCGAGCGGATGGGCGGGGCCGCCGCCCTCACCGACACGTTCCTGGCGGCGATGGCCGGGCTGCTGGGCATGGTGGCCGCGCTGTATGTGGTCGCCTCGGTGCTCCGGCTCCACGGCGAGGAGACGGCGGGCCGGGCCGAGCCGGTTCTCGCGGGCGCGGTGGGCCGGCTCCGCTGGGCGGGCGGCCACCTGGTCGTCGCGTTCGGCGGGGCGGTGCTCCTGCTGGCGGCGGGAGGCCTGGGCCTGGCCCTCGGCCACGGGGACCGCCCGGCCGAGATCATCGGCGCGACCCTGGTCCAGCTGCCCGCCGTCTGGCTGCTGGGCGGAATCACGGTCCTGGTGTACGGGGCTGCCCCGAAGCTGGTGGCCGGGGCCTGGGGGCTGACCGGCCTCTGCCTCGCCATCGGCTGGATCGGCCCGGCCCTGGACCTGCCCCGGTCCGCGATGAATCTCTCCCCCTTCAGCCACCTCCCGAAGCTCCCGGGCCACGCCATGTCCTGGCCGCCCACACTCCTGCTGACCGCGTGCGCCGCCGCCCTGACGACAGCGGGCCTGGCAGCGCTACACCGCCGCGACGTACTGACGTGACCCTCGCCGCGTCTCCGGCCCCTCCGGCATCTCCAGCCCCTCCGGCGTTTGAGGAGCGGGGGTCTGGGGGCAGCGCCCCCGGAAGCGGAACCGGAACCGCGCCCGCACCCCGCCACGTCCCCCCCGGGCATGGAAACCCAGAACCCCCGGCGCGAAGCCGCCGCCGGCACCGCCGGCTGCCTGACCGCCGCCGTCGGCGCCCTCGCGGGCATCGCGCTGTGGACCCCGTACGGCAAGGCCGGTCTCCTCGACGGCTTCGAGGGCGCCACGAACTGGGACGTGGTCCGGTACGGCCTGCCCCTCATGGTCATCGGCGGGATCGCCGCGGCGCTGGCCGTCTTCGCCGCGGTCCGCGGCCACTGGCTGCGGGCGCTCGGTCTGGTCGCCGCCGTCGCGGGGCTCGCCGCGATCGGTTACGCCGTCGACGCGCTGGCCGGCCCGCCGCGACCGGAGTGCTCCACCCCCTGCTGACCGTCCACCCCCTGCTGACCGCTCCCGCTGACCGCCCCCGCCTACACCTCCGCCCGCAACTCCTTCAGCCCCCGGATCACATACCCCGGGTGCCACTCCGGCTCCGCCGTCATCCGCAGCGCGGGCGCCTTCCGCAGCAGCTCCCCGAAGGACGCGGCCAGCTCCAGCCGGGCCAGCGGGGCGCCCAGGCAGAAGTGAATGCCCGCGCCGAAGGTGATGTGCGGGTTGTCCGTACGCGACAGGTCCAGGACGTCCGGGCGCGCGAACCGCTCCGGGTCCCGGTTGGCCGAGCCGAACAGCAGCGCCACCTCCGCGCCCCGCCCGATCACCTGGCCGTCGATCTCGATGTCGTCCAGTACCCAGCGCTCGAACATCTGCAACGGGGTGTCGTAGCGGAGGAGTTCCTCGATCGCGGTGGGCAGCAGTGCGGGGTCGGCGCGCAGGGCGGCCAGCTGCTCCGGGTGGTGGAAGAGAGTCCGCCAGCCGTTGACGGTGGTGTTCACCGTCGCCTCGTGGCCCGCGTTCAGCAGCAGCACACAGGTGGAGATCATCTCCTGCTCGGTCAGCCGCTCGCCCTCGTCGTGGGCGGCGATGAGCGCCGAGATCAGGTCATCGCCGGGGTCGGCGCGCCGCTCGGCGATCAGCCCGCGCAGATACCCGGAGAAGTCGACGGAGGCGCGGACGGCGGCGGCCGCCGTCTCCTCCGAAGGGTTCAGCTCGAACATTCCGCAGATCGCAGCCGACCAGGGCCGCAGCAGCCCCCGGTCCGCCTCCGGGACGCCCAGCATCTCCGCGATCACCGCGACCGGCAGCGGCTCCGCGACCTCGGCCAGCAGGTCCCCGCCGCCCTTCGCCACGAACGCGTCGACCAGTTCGGCCGCCAGCCGCCGCACGGTCGGGGCCAGGTTCTCGACCGTACGCGGGGTGAACGCCTTGGAGATCAGCCGGCGGATCCGGGGATGGTCGGGGGCCTCCAGATCGAGGATGCCCTGCCCGTTGAGCGTGGTGAACGGCTCGTACGCGGCGGGCGGCGGGGTGCGGCCGAACTCCTCGTGGCTGAAGCGGTGCAGATACGTCCGGCCGAGCCGCCGGTCGCGCAGCAGGGCCGATACGTCGGAGTGGTGCGGGATCAGCCACTGCCCCGTCGGCTCGAACCAGTGCGCCCGGCCGGTGGCGCGCAGCGCGGTGTAGGCGGGGTAGGGATCGGCGACGAACGCGGGCGACCAGGGATCGAAGGACACGTGCATGATCCGACGCTACCCGCGCCCGCGTTCGCCGCAAGGCCCCCGGCACAGCTCCGGGGTTCCGCGCTCACCGGAAGGGCCCCGCACAGCTCCGGCGCAGCTCCGGCTACCCCGGGGTGACCAGACGTGCCTCGTACGCGAACACCGCCGCCTGGGTCCGGTCGCGCAGCCCCAGCTTCACCAGGATGCGGCTGACGTGCGTCTTGATCGTGGACTCGGCGACGATCAGGTGCGAGGCGATCTCCGCGTTGGAGAGGCCCTGCGCGATCAGCACGAGCACCTCCGTCTCGCGCTCGGTGAGATCGCCGATCCGGGCCAGGGCGGGCGGCCGCGGGGTCTCCGCGAGCTTGGAGAACTCGGTGATCAGCCGCTTGGTGACCGTCGGGGCGAGCAGCGCCTCGCCCGAGGCCACCACCCGTACCCCGTCGGCGAGCTGCCGGGCGGAGGCGTCCTTGAGGAGGAAGCCCGAGGCCCCGGCCCGCAGCGCCTGGTAGACGTACTCGTCGAGGTCGAAGGTCGTCAGCACCAGGACCTTCGCGTCGGCGTCCCGTGCGACGATCTCGCGGGTCGCCTCGATGCCGTTCATCTCCGGCATGCGGATGTCCATCAGGACGACGTCCGGGCTCAGGGCGGCGACCTGGGCGAGGGCCTGCTGCCCGTCCACCGCCTCTCCCACGACGGTGATCCCCGGCATCGCGCTGAGCAGGACCGAGAAGCCCTCGCGGACCATCATCTGGTCGTCGACGATCAGGACCCGGATGTCGGTGTCGCTCATGACCGGCCGTCCTGTACGCGTTCGATGACGACCGTTTCACCGTTGCCGCCGCCGTTGCCGTTGCCGTTGCCGCCGCCGTTGCCGTCGGCCGTCTCCCGGGCTTCCCGGGACTCCGGCTGCTCCGGCTCCTGGGACAGCGGTACGGGGAGGAAGACGGCCACCTCGTATCCGCCGTCCGCCGTCGTCCCGGCCGTCATCTCGCCGTTCAGCATCGCGACCCGCTCCCGCATCCCGGTGATCCCGTGCCCGGCCCCCGGCGAGGGCTTGACCAGGCCGCGCGGGGGTCCGTTGACCACGCGCAGCCCGAGCCCGCCGAGGACATAGCCGAGCTCGACCCTGGCGGAGGAGCCCGGCGCGTGCCGCAGGGTGTTGCTCAGGGCCTCCTGGACGATCCGGTACGCCGACAGCTCGACGCCCTGCGGCAGCTCGCGGACGGCCCCGGTGATCACCTTCTCCGTCTCCAGGCCGGTCTCGCGGACGTTGTCCAGGAGCCCGTCGAGCGCGGCGAGGGTGGGCTGCGGGGCGTCCGGGGCCTCGTAGTCCTCCGCCCGTACGACGCCGAGGACGCGGCGCAGTTCGGTGAGGGCGGCGACGGCGTTCTCCCGGATGGTGACGAAGGCCTGCTCCAGCTCCGGCGGCGGGTTCTCGACCCGGTAGGGGGCGGCCTCGGCCTGGATCGCGACGACGGACATGTGGTGGGCCACCACGTCGTGCAGCTCCCGGGCGATGGTGGTGCGCTCCTCCAGCAGGGTGCGCCGGTCGCGCTCGACGGCGGTGACGGTGCGCTGCACGGTGACCTCGCGCTCGGCGTCGCGCCGGATCTGGACCACGGCGACGACGAGCAGCGCGAAGGCGGAGAGCGTCGCCAGGGGCGCGGTGATCGACGGGTCGCCACCCTCCACCAGCATCCCGAACAGCAGGGTCAGCAGCCACATCCAGGCGGCGGTACGGGGCCGGGTCCGGGCGGCCACGACCACCAGGACCACCAGCTGCGCCCCGAAAGCGCTCGGCCCCCACAGCCCCTCGCTGCCCAGGACCGCGCAGAAGACGGTCGCCAGCAGCGACGCCCAGAACGCGGCGACCGGCCTGATGAGGGTCATCGCCACCACGATCGCGGGGACCAGCCCCATCAGGAGGCTGAACTCCCACTCGGCGAACCCGGCCATCATCACGAGGAAGGCGGCGAACAGCACCAGGGCGTGCGGGGTCCAGACGGCGCCCTTGCGCAGCCCCTCGGGCAGCCGCCGCATCAGCCGTCCGTCGGGGTTCAGCGGCGGCAGGGGCCGGTAGGCGAACGCCTGGCGGAAGAGGTCCTCCCGCAGGCCGTCTATCGCCCCTGCGGCTGCCCGGAACTCCGGGCCACTGGTCTTTGTCTGGGTCTCGGTCACGCTTCCACGGTAGGCGGCGGCGGACGGCGGGTCGTCACCATCGCTGCGGAT
The DNA here is from genome assembly GCF_055792845.1 of Streptomyces sp. DSM 106670. Classification (NCBI taxonomy): domain Bacteria; kingdom Bacillati; phylum Actinomycetota; class Actinomycetes; order Kitasatosporales; family Streptomycetaceae; genus Streptomyces; species Streptomyces sp. DSM 106670. Next base: position 4,418,183 of record NZ_CM147704.1, on the reverse strand, counting down.
TCCGGGGCGTCCGTCTCAAGGACTACCCGCCTCCGCCGTACCGCTTCAAAAACCGGAGAACACCGGGTCAGCAGCGCTTTCAGGACTGCGCGCGGAAGTGCTCCGCGTGCTCCTCGGCCCACTGCGCGAAGGTCCGCGCCGGCCGCCCGGTGACCTTCTCCACCGTGTCCAGCACGGTCCGGCCCTCCGGCGGCGTGTCCCGGTAGACGTCGATCAGGAACGCGATCACGTCCTCCGGCATGCCCTGGCCCCGCCAGCTCTCCAGCGCCTGTTCCTCGGTGAGCTCGACCAGCTCGACGTCCGCGCCCCGGGCCGCGCCGATGGCCGCCGCCTTGTCGCGGACGGTCAGCACCTGCGGTCCGGTGACCAGGTACTCCTGCCCGCCGTGGCCGTCCTCGGTGAGGGCCGCCGCCGCCACCGCCCCGATGTCCGACTCGTGGACCATCGCGCTCAGCCGGTCGACGAAGGGCTCGCGCACCACGCCCTCGCTCCTGATGCCGGGCGCCCACTCCAAGGCGTTCGCCATGAACTCCACCGGCATCACGACGGTCCAGTCGAACCCGCTCGCCCGCACCGCGCTCTCCATCGGGGTGGCCCCGCCGCCGTGCAGCACGGTCACCCGGCGCACACCCGCCCTCCGGGCCAGACCGAGGATCGCCTCACCGGTCTCCAGCGGGGCGAAGAGACCGCCGCCGAAGGTGATGAGGTGCAGTCCGGTCACCCCGTCCAGCGCCGGCTCCAGCGACGCGGGGTCGGTGAGGTCTCCGCGTACGACGTCGACGCCGGCCGGAAGCTCCGCGCGCGCCGGGTCGCGGGTCAGCGCCCGGACGTGCGCGCCGCGCTCCAGCAGCTGCTCGACCACACGGCGGCCGACCGTTCCCGTTGCTCCGGTCACCAGGATCGTCATGAGGTTCTCCTTCGTCGGTTGCGACTCCGCCCGAGCGGCACAGAACCAACGTAGAGAGCCTTGCGGACACCTTCGGTCCGCAATCGGGACGGCCCGGCGGGGAACTCACCAGGCGAGCTGGGTGATCTCCTCGGCCACCACGGCGCAGGCGTCGGCGGCCGGGTCGATCAGCGGGAAGTGTCCGACGCCGCCGAGCAGCGTCAGCCCGACCGTCTCGCCGGACCTGGCCGCCGCGTCGACGTACGCCTCGGCGACGGCCTTGGGCACGACGATGTCGTCGACGCCCTGGACGATCGCGGTGGCGATCCCGGTCGGCAGCAGCACCCCGGGGTCGGCGTGCGCCGCCCGCTCCTCGAAGTCGGCTTTTGCGCCCAGGAGTTGGCCGACCGCGCCGCCGCACACCCCGAGCCCGACCGCCGTGGCGAAGTCCGCGATCGGGGCCAGCGCGACGACTCCGCGCAGCGGCGGCGGGGCGGGCAGCCGCCACGGCGACCCCTCGGGCAGGACGTGCCGCGCCGCCGCCCACAGCGCGAGGTGTCCGCCCGCCGAGTGCCCGGCGACCACGATCCGCCGCACATCGGCGCCCGGCAGCTCACGGGCGGCCAGCACGGGCATCGCGTCCAGGGCCGCGGCCACGTCGTCGAAGGTCTCCGGCCAGCGCCCGGCGACGGGATCGGCGCCGCCCGGCCGGGTGTTCTCCGCGCCGTCGCGCTGCTGCGGGATGTCGTCGCCGCCGCGCCGGTACTCCACGTTCGCCACGGCGAAGCCCCGGCGGGCCAGGAAGTCCGCGAGCGGGGAGGCATGGGCCCGGTCGTACGGAGCCCGCCAGGCGCCGCCGTGCAGGAGGACGACGAGCGGGGCGGCGGTGCGGCCGTCGCGCGGGGCGTAGAAGTCGACGACCTGGTCGGGGTGGTCACCGTAGGCGGCGGTGGCGTCGGGCGCGACGGGCGGATGGGCGAACGCCGACGCGCTCTCCGCCTCGTCCCGATCACGCGCCGCAGAGTCCGGGGAACCCGGGGAATCCGACATGCTGCTCAACCGTCCTATGCCCGTGGCCTGCGCCTGTGTTCTGTACCGGTGTCAGGTACCCAACTGGGTTGACCTGCGGGGACGGTACCAGCACTCGGCACCGTCCCCGCCCGGTCGAACGCACGGTGACGACCCGTCAGCCGACGGTGTTCCCGGCGGGCGCCTCGGCCAGCACCTCGGCGAGGATCCGCGCCGCCCGTTCCGCGTCGGCGAACCCCACGTACAGCGGGGTGAAGCCGAACCGGAGCACGTCCGGCCGCCGCAGATCGCCGACGACGCCCCGCTCGATGAGGCGGCGCATCACGGGCTCCGCCTCCGCGCAGCGCAGGGCGACCTGGCTGCCGCGTTCGGCGTGCGCGGCCGGGGTGACGGAGGCGACCCGGCCCGCCGGTACGTACGCCTCGACGCACTCCAGGAAGAAGTCCGTCAGGGCCAGCGACTTGGCCCGTACGGCGTCCACCGACACCCCGTCCCACACGTCCAGCGCCGCTTCCAGCGTCAGCATGGAGACGATGTCGGGCGTGCCGACCCGGCCCCGTACGGAACCGTCCGCCGGAGCGTAGTCGGCGGTCATGCCGAACGGGTCGGCGTGCGAGTTCCAGCCCGGCAGCGGCGAGTCGAAGGCGGCCTGGTGGCGCTCGGCGACGTACAGGTACGCGGGCGAACCGGGGCCGCCGTTCAGGTACTTGTAGGTGCAGCCGACGGCCAGGTCCACCCCGTGCTCGTCGAGCCCGACGGGCAGCGCGCCCGCGCTGTGGCAGAGGTCCCACACCGCGACCGCCCCCGCCGCGTGGACGGCGACGGTCAGTCCGGGCAGATCGTGCAGCCGGCCGGAGCGGTAGTCGACGTGGTTGAGCAGCACGGCGGCGGTACGCGGGCCGAGCGCGGCGAGCACGTCGGCGGGCGCGACGGGCACGATCCGGTGTCCGGTCAGCCGGGCGGCGGCGGAGGCGATGTACCCGTCCGTGGGAAAGGTCGTCGCGTCAACCAGGATCTCGTCGCGTCCCTCCCCCGCGATCCGGACGGCCGCGACGACCGCCTTGAAGACGTTCACGCTGGTCGAGTCACCGACGACGATCTGCCCTGCGGCGGCCCCGACGAGCGGGGCGATCCGGTCGCCGATCCGCTCCGGCGCGGTCCACCAGCCGCTCTCGTCCCAGGACCGGATGCGCAGCTCGCCCCACTGGCGGGTGAGGACGTCCTGGACCCGGGCGGGGACGTGGACGGGCAGCGCGCCGAGGCTGTTGCCGTCGAGGTAGACGCCGTCGTCGAGCGCGAAGAGCGCGCGGCGCTCGGCCAGCGGGTCGGCGGCATCGAGCTTCAGCGCCCGCTCACGGAAGTTCTGCGTCATGGTCGTGTTCTCAGACATGGCTGCGCGCCGTCCACAGCTCGGGGAACACGTTCTTCGTGGCGCGCTTCTCCAGCCAGGCCACCCCGGCGGAACCGCCGGTGCCGGTCTTGGAGCCCATCGCGCGCCGGGTGGCGACGAGGTGGTCGTTGCGCCAGCGCCACACCAGCTCGCCGACGTCGGTGAGCAGCTCACCGAGCCGCACCAGCTCGTCGTTCTGGTCGTCGGAGGCGTAGATCTCCGCCCACACCGCCTCGACCTCGGGCGACGGCTCGTACCGCTGGGTCAGGTCACGGGTGGTGACGGCCTCGGGAACGGCATACCCGCGCCGGGCCAGCAGGGCGAGGGTCTCGTCGTACAGGCTGGGCTCGCCGAGGGCCTTCTCCAGCTCCGCGTACACGCGGGGCGCGCCCCGGTGCGGCACCAGCATCGAGGCGGACTTGTCGCCGAGCAGGAACTCCATCCGCCGGTACATCGCGGACTGGAACCCGGAGCCCTCGCCGAGGGAGCCCCGGTAGGAGTTGAACTGGGCGGGGGTGAGTCCGGCCAGCGGCCGCCAGGACTCGTTGAGCGCCTCCAGCTCGCGCAGCGAACGCTTCAGGGCGTCGCGCGCGACGGGTATGCGGTCCTCGCGCAGGGCGCGGGTGGCGGTCTCCCACTCATGGACGATGACCGTGAACCACAGCTCCATGACCTGGGTGGTGACCAGGAAGACCATCTCGCCGGGATCGTCCGAGCGCAGGTGCTGGAGATGGGTCAGGACATCCGCCTGGACATAGTCCTCGTACGGAGTCGTTCCCGCGAAGTCCAGGTGCGGGGTGTCCGCACCGGTGGCTTCGGGGTCGGGGTGATTCGTCGACATTTCTGTCTCCTCGACACGAGCTTCCGGGTAGCGGTCCGCCCCTTCCGTGAGGTGATGGAGCTCCGGTCCCCTGCTCGCATACTAAGCCGGACCCGCGCGACATGGGCGGCGGGCCCGGCTCGGGAGTACGTGCCCGGGCTCAGCCCAGAATGTCGGCGGCGGTCGGCGAGGAGTCGCGCAGGAACGTCGTGCAGCGCTCGTGCTCCTCGGTCTCCCCGATCGACCCGGCGGCCCGCGCCAGGGCGTGCAGGGCGCGCAGGAAGCCGCGGTTCGGCTCGTGCTCGAACGGGACCGGGCCGTGGCCCTTCCAGCCGGCCCGGCGCAGCGAGTCGAGGCCGCGGTGGTAGCCGGTACGGGCGTACGCGTACGACTCGACGACCCGGCCGCCCTCGAACGCCTCGTCGGCGAGCTGCGCCCAGGCGAGCGAGGAGGTGGGGTACTTCGCGGCGACGTCGGCGGGCGGGGTGCCGGCGGCGAGCAGCTCGCGCGGCTCGGGGTCGTCGGGGAGGTGGGTCGGGGCGGGGCCCCCGAGAAGGTTCTCGTGGATGGACATGCCTCAAGTGTGCCTGCCGTCACGCCCCGGCCGCACCGGGGCCCGCGCCGGTGGCACAGCGCGTTCACACGGCCTTCCGGGGCCCGGGCCCGCCGTGGGCGCTTCGGGGGGGGGCGGATCACCCGTCGCGGTGCTCCGGCTCCAGCGGCGGGGCGACGACCCCGCAGTGCACCGCGCACTCGGGCCGCTCGCTCCGGACGGCGGCGGCCGGGGTCCGCACCGTCCACCAGGCGATGACCGCGCCCGCCACCAGCAGCCCGGCGCACATCGGCATCGCCCGCCGGAAGGTCGAGGCGAACTCCCCCGCGTCCCGGTACGCCTCGGGCCCCATCCCGGCGAGCAGCGGCAGGGCGGCCACCGCGATGAGCCCGGCGGCCCGCGCGGCGGCGTTGTTGATGCCGCTGGCAAGCCCGGCCCGTCCGGTGTCCACGGCGGCCAGGACGGTCGCGGTGAGCGGGGCGACGACCACGACGAGCCCGGCGCCGAGCACCAGGACGGCGGGCAGCACCTCGGTCACGTACCCGCCGACGGAGGCGCTGTCCGCCCCCACCCGCAGCATCAGGAGCATCCCGGCGGCGGCCAGCAGCGGCCCCACCGTGAGCGGGATACGCGGCCCGATCCGCCGCCCCAGCTCCCCCGACCAGGCCGAGAACAGCAGCATCAGCACGGTGGTGGGCAGCAGCGCGGTACCGGCCCCCAGCGCGGAGTACCCGGCGACCACCTGGAGCTGGATCGCGGAGAGGAAGAAGAAGCCGCCGAGGGCCGCGTAGACGCAGAAGGTCACCAGGTTGACCGAGGTGAACAGCCGGGAGCGGAAGATCGACGGCGGCAGCATGGGATCCGCCCGCCGCCGCTCCACCGCCACGAACGCGGCCCCCAGAACCACCCCGCCGAGCGCCGCCCCGATCACCACCGGCGACGCGCCCCGCCCCGGGGCCTCGATCAGCGCGTACGTCACCCCGGCCAGCGCCAGCGCCCCGAGCACGGCCCCGAGCACGTCGAACCGGCCGTGCGCCGCCGGATCCCGCGACTCCGGTACGTGCCGGAGCGCGACGGGTACGCAGATCGCGGCGAGCGGCAGGTTGATCAGGAACACCCACCGCCACCCGGGCCCGTCGACGAGCCACCCGCCCAGGAACGGCCCCACGGCCGCCCCGACCCCGCCGAACCCGGACCAGAGCCCCACCGCCCGCGCCCGGTCGTCCGGATGGAAACTGGCCTGGATGAGCGCGAGGGACCCGGGCGTGAGCAGCGCGCCACCGACCCCTTGCAGGGCCCGCGCGGCGATGAGAACCCCCGCGTTCGGCGCGATCCCGCAGAGCAGCGAGGCGGCCGCGAACCACACCACCCCCACCACGAACACCCGCCGCCGCCCGTACCGGTCCCCGAGCGCCCCGCCGAGGAGGATCAGCCCGGCGAGCGTGAGCATGTAGGCGTTGACGGTCCACTGGAGCGCGGCCATGTCGGTGCCGAGATCCTCACCGATACGGGGCAGGGCCACGTTGATGACCGTGGAGTCCAGCATCGCCATGCCGGACCCGAGCACCGTGGTCAGCACGACCCAACGCCCGACGGAAGAGGCAACCCGAATCTCACCGGGCGCGGGAGCAGCAGCCATACCCCCACCTTGCCCCGCCCAGCCCCACCCCGCACGCGGCTCAAGCCCCTCCGGCGGTTGAGGAGCGGGCGCCCGGGGAATTCAAGCCCCTCCGGCGATTGAGGAGCGGGGGCACGGGGGCAGCGCCCCCGAAACCACCCGCCTACCGCACCGCCCCCACAGCCCGCACCAACGCCTCGACCCCCCGGACAACCTTCCCCCGAGGACACCCCACGTTCAGCCGAACAAACCCCGGCGCCCCGTAAACCGCACCGCCCATGATCGCCACCCCCTCCCGCTCCACCAGCACCCGCTGCAACGCCGCGTCGTCCACCCCCACCGCCCGCAGGTCGATCCACGCCAGGTACCCGGCCTGCGGCGGCGCCCACCCCACCTCGGGAAGCTCCGCCGCCAGCCGCTCCGCGACATACGCCAGGTTCCCCGCCACATACGCCCGCACCGCGTCCAGCCACGCCGCCCCCTCCCGGTACGCCGCGATGTGCGCGGTCAGCGACAGCACGGCCGGCGACGCCAGCCCCTCCGCCGTCTCCATCCGCCGCAGGAACTCCGCCCGGTCGCCCGGATCACCGATCAGCCCGTACGACCCGGTCAGCGCGGGAAAGTTGAACGCCTTGGACCCGGAGGTGATCAGCGCCCAGCGCCCGCCCCCCGCCACCCGCGTCCACGGCACATGGCCCCGCCCCGCCTGCTCCTCGTGCACGAAGTCCGCGTGGATCTCGTCGCTGATCACCGCGACCCCGTACCGCTCGGCCAGCGCGGCCGTCCGCGCCAGCTCCTCGGCCGTCCACACGTACCCCGTCGGGTTGTGGGGCGAGCACAGCACCAGAACCTTCGCGTCGGGCCGCGCCAGCTCACGCTCCAGCGCCGCCCAGTCCCCCACCGGCACCCCCCGCAGCTCGCGCCCGAGCCCGGTGATCGCCTTGCGGAAGCCGTCGTACACAGGGGTGTGGACGACGACGCCGTCCCCCTCCCCCGTCCACATCTGGAGCAGCTGGGAGAGCTGGCTGAGCACGGACGGGCCGTAGACCAGCTGCCCGGTGTCGATCGTGGTGCCGTAACGGGTCGCGTACCAGTGGGCGACCGCCGAGCGGAAGTCGTCGTGCTGCCAGCTGGTGTAGCCGAACACCCCGTGCTCCAGCCGGGCCCGGAGCGCGGCCAGCACCTCGGGGGCGGTGGCGAAGTCCATGTCGGAGATGGTGAACGGCAGCAGCCCGTCCACCCCGAACCGGTCCGCGACCCCGTCCCACTGGACGCACCAGGTGCCCCGGCGGTCGACGACGGTGTCGAAATCGTAGGTCGCGCCCACAACAGCTCTCCTCGCTCACTCACAGCTCTCGGCACGGCAACGGGCCCGGCCCCCTGAAGGAGGGCCGGGCCCGCGACCGTACGTCCGTACTCGTCGTGCTTACTTCAGCTTCGTACCGGTGGAGCGCAGGTTCGCGCACGCCTCGGTGACGCGCGTGGCCATGCCGGCCTCGGCGGCCTTGCCCCAGGTGCGGGGGTCGTAGGTCTTCTTGTTGCCGACCTCGCCGTCGACCTTCAGGACACCGTCGTAGTTGCGGAACATGTGGTCCACGACCGGACGGGTGAAGGCGTACTGGGTGTCGGTGTCGAGGTTCATCTTCACGACGCCGTTCTCCAGCGCGGTGGCGATCTCCTCGGCGGTGGAGCCCGAGCCGCCGTGGAAGACGAAGTCGAACGGCTGGCTGCCGGCCGGCTTGCCGTACTTCTCGGAGACGCCCGCCTGCAGGTCCTTCAGCAGCTCGGGACGGAGCACGACGTTGCCCGGCTTGTAGACGCCGTGGACGTTGCCGAAGGAGGCGGCCAGCAGGTAGCGGCCCTTCTCGCCCAGACCGAGCGCCTCGGCGGTGCGCAGCGCGTCGTCGACGGTGGTGTACAGCTCGTCGTTGATCTCGTGCGTGACGCCGTCCTCCTCACCGCCGGTCGGGGTGATCTCGACCTCAAGGATGATCTTGGCGGCGGCGGCCTGGGCCAGCAGCTCCTGGCCGATGGCCAGGTTGTCGGCGAGGGTCTCGGCCGAGCCGTCCCACATGTGGGACTGGAACAGCGGGTTCAGACCCTTGGCGACGCGCTCCGCGGAGACGGCGAGCAGCGGACGTACGTAACCGTCCAGCTTGTCCTTGGGGCAGTGGTCGGTGTGCAGCGCGATGGTGACGTCGTACTTCGCGGCGACGATGTGCGCGAACTCGGCCAGGGCGACCGCACCCGTGACCATGTCCTTGTTGTGCTGGCCGCCCAGGAACTCCGCACCACCGGTGGAGATCTGGACGATGCCGTCGCTCTCGGCCTCCGCGAAACCGCGCAGCGCGGCGTGCAGGGTCTGGGACGAGGTCACGTTGATGGCCGGGTAGGCGAACTTGCCCGCCTTTGCCCGGTCGAGCATCTCGGCGTAAGCCTCGGGGGTTGCGATGGGCATCTGACCGCTCCTTGGGATGTGCGGGTGTGCAGGCTGTGAGTCCCTGACCTGGGGGCGACGTCATCGTCGCCCCCATCTTCCCAGACTCGTCATCCGGCTCCACTCGGCGGACCCGGTTTCACGTGAAACCGTCCGCCTGGGCTCAGCCCAGGTCGAGATCGGCCACCGAGTAGACGTGCACGTACGGCAGCCCGGCCTCGGCGATCGCCGGGGCGGCCCCGCGCTCGACGATCACGGCGACGGCGACGACCTCGCCGCCCGCCTCGCGCACCGCCTCGACGGCGGTCAGCGGCGAACCGCCCGTGGTCGAGGTGTCCTCGACGACCAGGCAGCGGCGGCCCTTGACGTCCGTGCCCTCGATCCGGCGCTGCATCCCGTGCGCCTTCTGCGCCTTGCGGACGACGAACGCGTCCAGGCTCGTACCGCGGGCGGCGGAGGCGTGCAGCATCGAGGTGGCGACCGGGTCGGCGCCCAGCGTCAGCCCGCCGACGCAGTCGTAGTCCAGCTCGGCGGTGGCGTCGAGCATGACCTGGCCGACCAGCGGCGCGGCCTTGCCGTCCAGCGTGATGCGGCGCAGGTCGATGTACCAGTCGGCTTCCAGACCCGAGGAGAGGGTCACCTTGCCGTGCACCACGGCCTTGTCCTTGATCTGCTGGAGCAGGTCAGCGCGTACGTCAGTCATGTCCACGAGGGTAAGCGGTACGGGCCGGGGCCCGGTCCAGGCCCTACGGCCGGGCATCGCCCCGGAGCGGTGTCCAGCTCCAGGTCGTCGCGATCTCCAGCGGGTCGATCGGGGTCACCAGCCGGGGCAGGGTGTTCAGTCCGTTGGGCGGCCCGGACTGCGTCTCCACGCAGACGGCCTCCTCCTGCTCGTCGTAGATCACCACCCACTCGCTGCGGCTCTTCACCGTCAGCTCCAGCCGCTCCGGCCAGGTGAGCTTCACGTCCACGCCGTCGGGCATGCCGAAGCAGTCGTCCCACGGGCCGGGCAGCGGGTCGACGCGGCGACCGGTGGGCAGATGGTCCGCACCGCGCTCCTCCTGCCAGGCGGCGTCGAAGGACAGCTCGGCGTTCCGGCCGTCGAGGGTGCGCAGGAACCACGGGTGCCAGCCGGCCTGGGCCGGGAAGGAGTTGCCGTACGTCTCGACGGAGAGGCCGAGCGCCAGGGTGTCCTCGGCCAGCTCGAAGGTCTGCGTGACCCGGCCCGGGTACGGCCAGGGCTCGGCGAGGTCGTAGTAGAAGGCCGCCCGGCCCTCGGCCAGGTCGGCATCCGTGTGGGCGGTGTGCCAGGAGGTGTCCCGGCCGGTGCCGTGGATGGCGTGCGGCGGTGAGTTCAGCGGCAGCCGGTGGAGCTCGTCGCCGTTGCGGAACTCCCCGTTCGCGGTACGCCCGCACCAGGGCACCATCGGGAAGCAGCCGTACCGATCGCCCTGCCGGAGCAGTTCGGCACCCCCGATCCGCAGGCTGCTGATGCGGCAGCCGTTCACGGGGTCGATGGTCAACTCGGCTGCGCCGACGGTCAGCCTGACGTTCTCTTCGCTCCTGCTCACACGACGACCCTACTGGCCCGCCGCCTCCGGCCGACGCTCCCTCCGGCTGTTCCTACCTCCGGCGCCGCAGGGCCCGGCCCAGCACCACGGCGGAGGCGAGCGCGAGGGCGGCGGCCGGGGCGACCCACCGCAGCGTCGTGCTCGCACCGCCCGCGTCCGGCGAGGGCACGGGGGCGTAGCGGCCGCGCGGGGGCGCGTGGTCGACCTCCTCGGCACTGCGCCCGATCATGGTGCGGCGGGCGTGCGCGGCCTCGGCGGGCGGTTCGTCCGGAACGGTGAACTCCACCCCGGCGACCGGATCGAGCGAGGGCGGCGGAACCGGCGAGTCGAACACGGACCCGGCCTCGGAGTCATCGCCGCCCGCCCCGCCTTCGGCCTCGTTCTCTGCCTCGGCCTCAAGCGCAAGCTCCTCGGCATCGGCATCGGCATCGGCATCGGCATCGGCATCGGCATCGGCATCGGGCGAGGACACACCGTCACCGCCGTCCGCACCGCCCTCGCGGACCTCGTCGCCCTCAAGCCCTTCGGCGACCACCGTGCGGTCCTCCGCGCCGGGCTCCTCGCCCTCGTCCCGCTCCGCCAGTGACTCCGTCACCAGCTGCTGGGTGAAGCGGTCCAGGAGCCGGTGGGCGGCCGCGAGCGCCGCGCCCTCCTCCAGCTCGACCAGCCGCCCGTCCCCGGCCGCCGTACCGCTGTACGTGAGCGTCGTCCCGCCGTCCGCCGCCGTGAGGCCGATGGTCAGGGCCACCTCGACCGCACCGGTGCCCCGGGCCTCCACGCCCTTCCCGGTGACGGAGAAGCGGTCTCTCTCCGGGCCGGTGAGCCGCAGCTCGCCCCGATAGGTGATGGTGTGGCCGCCGGCCCGGAGCTTCAGCCGGCCCGCCAGCGGCGACGACGCGTCGGCGTCCTGCTGGAGACCGGGGACGCAGCGGGCGACCCGGGCGGGATCGCCCAGCGTGCGCAGCAGAGTCGGGACGGGAACCGGAACGAACACCTCATGCTCCATGGCAACCGAGCCTAATCGGCCCGGCCCCGGACGTCAGCGCTTCGGCCACCGAAACCCGGGGACCGCCACCGGGGAGCACGGCCGGGCTCACGCGTCCTCCCGGTACCGCGGGTGGATCAGCGTGGACGGGGCGAGACCCGGCAGCCGGGCCTCGTCCGCGGCCCGCGCCCCCTCGCGCAGCTCCCGGCTCCCCAGCGACCGCGGTACGGGCCCCGGGACGGCCAGCGAGGGCCCCGGCACCGGGCCGCCCGGCCCGGCGAGGAGGAAGCCCCAGTCCTCCTGCTCCCGTGCGTCGCCGCCGCCCCGGTCCGGGCTCGCGGCGAGACCCGCGTACCGGCCGGTGACGCGGTACGGGCGGGTCGCGAGGCCGCCCGCGCGCATCGAGGCCTCCACCGTCCAGAAGGTCTGCGGCCGGGAGCCCAGCGGCCCGGCGTGCACCACCAGCCGCCCGTCCGGGGCCAGGGCCTCGGCGACCAGCCCGTAGAACTCGGCGGAGTACAGCTTCGTACTGGCGGTGATGCCCGGGTCCGGGAGGTCGGAGATCACCACGTCGTAGCGCCCCCGGTCGGCCCGGAGCCAGGGGAACGCGTCCGCGCCGACCACGGTGAGCCGCGGGTCGCGGAAGGCGTGGTCGTTCAGCTCGGAGAGGGCGGGGTCGGTGCGGGCCAGTCGGGTGACGGCCGGGTCCAGCTCGACGACGGTGACCGCGCGGACGTCCTCGTAACGCAGCACCTCACGGGCGGCGAGCCCGTCGCCGCCGCCCAGGATGAGCACGCGGGCGCGGGGCCCGTTCATCGCGGGGTGCACCAGCGCCTCGTGGTAGCGGTACTCGTCGCGGGCGCTGACCCGCAGCCGGCCGTCCAGATAGAGGCCGAGGGAATCGCGGTCGGTGCCGGTCACGACGACCTCCTGCACCCCGGTCTGCACGGCGACCCGCACCTGGTCCCCGTACACCGCCCGGCGCGCCGCCCGCTCGAAGTCGTCGACCAGCACCGTGGCGGTGGCCAGGACCGCGATCACCGAGACGTTGACCAGGATCAGGAGCCACCGGGAACGGGAGCTGAGGTCGTGCCGGAACACCCACAGGACCAGCGCACCGCCGGCCGCCGCGTTGATCGCGCCGGTGAACAGCGCGCCGGTCAACTGCCCCAGCATCGGCAGCAGCAGAAAGGGGAACGCGAGCCCGCCGACCAGCGCGCCCACGTAGTCGGCGGCGAAGAGATCGGCGACGGCCCCGCCCGCGTCCTGCCGGTCGACGCGCTGGATCAGCGTCATCAGCAGCGGGATCTCCGCGCCGATCAGCACCCCGATCGCCAGCGAGAACCCGACCAGGGCGTACTGCGATTCGCCGAGCCAGGCGAACGAGGCGTAGAGCACCAGCGCCGAGGAGCCGCCGATCAGCGCGAGAGCCGCCTCGACCATGCCGAAACCGACGGCGGCATGGCAGCACAAACGTTTCGCGAGAAGCGAGCCGATGCCCATCGCGAACACCATCACGGAGAGCACGACGGAGGCCTGGGTGACCGAGTCGCCGATCAGATAGGAGGCGAGCGCGACCAGTTCGAGCTCGTAGACGAGACCGCAGGCGGCACAGACGAAGACCGCGGCCAGCACGAGGAACCGGCCGGTCCTCGGCCGTACGGGAAGCCGCGCCGCGCCCCCTCGCAGCGACATCTGCTGGTCGATCATGGTGCGAACGCTACGTCACGACACCGTCGCACCTTGTCACCCACACGGGTGTAAGTGCCCCTGCCGCTCAGGCCGCGGGCGCGGGAATCCGCACCCCCACCCGGGTCCGGGTCACCACCAACTGCCCTTCCTGCGGATACGCGTGCCAGGTGCGCCACCGCACCTGGCCCTCGGTGCGCTGGGCGAGCATCGCGGTGAAGGCGTACGGGCTGCCGGGGAAGGTGCCGGCCAGTCCGTGCGGGTGGTCGCTCACCAGGGCGAGCAGTTCCTGCGCCCGCCCGGCGAACTGCCCCTGGGTCAGGGTCTCCACGCGCGCGGCGAATTCGTACTCCCAGTCCCCGAGCCGCTTCGCGACGCCGAGGGGCAGGGGGGTGCTGCTGCCGGGCATACAGGCCACGGTCTCGGAGCAGACTCCGCGGTCCTCCTGGAGGAGGACCTGGTGGGAGGCGCCGAGCAGCCTCAGCTGGAGTTCGGCGCCGTCGAGCCGGAGATCGAGGACCGCCAGGGCGGGCAGCGGCTCCCGGCCCAGCGTCCAGGCCAGGTCGGCGGCGCGGGTATCGGAATAGGCCGTCTGGAGGGTGGTGAGCATGGGTGGGCTCCGCAAACACACATGGACGCACAGGGACAGCAGGACGCCCCCGGGTGACTGCGCGTGGGAGGTGGGGAGCGCCCGATCCGGTCCAACTGGGGTCCGAGGGCTGAATGTTCTCTTCGACGAGGGAATCACGAAGTACGCCGCACTCACAGCGTTTTCGCCCAACTTGCCGTGGTTTCCATCCCCTCGGGGGCCCACGGGTTCACTTGTTCAACCAAAAACACCCGCGTCGCTCAACGAAAAGGCGTCCGAAGGGAGTTCACCCTCCGGACGCCCGGTCCCGGGTCACTGTGGGTGACCTTCGACGGCCGGGTCAATCACCGCCTCCCCCACCGCAGCCGCCCCCGCCCCCGCACGAGTGCCCACCGGAGCGCCGGCTACCGCCGGAGTGCCGGCTCCCGCCGGAAGGACGCGTGCCTCCGCCGCCGGAAGCAGAGGCGCCTCCCCCGCCGGCATCCCGGCCGCTGTCGCGCACCATTCCCCACACGAGCCACACAGCGCCCACCACCGGCGCCCCCAGCAGCAGCACCGTCAAGACGATCTCCATTGCCGCTCACCCGCCTTTCTCTCCCCCGGAGCGAGGTCCCCCGACGCTTCCCGTTGCCGCGACCGCCCCGGCGGCCCGTGCCCCCGTCAGCTGCCGCCGGCGGGGCGGCCTGTCAGCTGCCGCCGCCTCCGCAACCCCCGCCGCCGCCACCGCACGAGGAGCCGCCACCGCAGGAGTGCCCGCCCGAATGCCCGCCCGAATGTCCGCCGGAGCCGCCGGAGTCGCCGCTTCCGCAGGACGAGCCCGAGTCGGTGCCGCCCGCCCACCAGCCGGCGCCGGCGCCACCGGCCGACGAACTGCTCGCGGAACGCCGACGTCCGGACCTCGACGCCGAGCCGCTCCCGCCACCGGTCTTCCGCAGGACGGCCACCAGCCCTCCGACGACGACCGCGGCGATCACTATCGCGATGAAGACGCCCATGGCCCCCACCCGCCTTTCTTCCCCCGAAGCGAGGTCCCCCGTCGCTTCCCCGTTGTTGTGTGACAGGGGGATGCCCCGCCCGTTCGGGCGCCAAAGCGGACTTGAGCAACTCCAGAGCTTCGGCACAGGATGGCGCCCATGACACAGGGACGAGCGACCCGGGGGAACCCGGCGCAGGAACGACCGCTGCTCAACCGCCGCCTCGCCGCGTTCGGTACGACGATCTTCGCCGAGATGTCCGCGCTGGCCGTGCGGACCGGCTCCATCAACCTCGGCCAGGGCTTCCCCGACACCGACGGCCCCGAGGAGATCCGGGAGGCGGCGGTACGGGCGCTGCGCGCCGGCCACGGCAACCAGTACCCGCCGGGCCCCGGCGTCCCGGAGCTCCGCAACGCCGTCGCCGCCCACCAGGAGCGTTTCTACGGCCTGAGCTGGTCCCCGGACACGGAGGTCCTGGTGACGACCGGGGCCACCGAGGCGATCGCCGCCTCGCTGCTCGCCCTCCTCGAACCGGGCGACGAGGTCATCGCGTTCGAGCCGTACTACGACTCGTACGCCGCCTGCATCGCGATGGCGGGCGCGACGCACGTACCGCTCACCCTGCGCGCCCCGGACTTCCGCCCGGACCTCGACGAACTGCGCACCCTGATCACCCCGCGCACCCGCCTGCTGCTCCTGAACACCCCGCACAACCCGACCGGCACGGTCCTCACCCCCGACGAACTGGCGGGCATCGCGGACCTCGCGGTGGAGCACGATCTGCTGGTGGTCACCGACGAGGTCTACGAACACCTGGTCTTCACGGGGGCGCACCACCCGATCGCCGCGCTCCCCGGGATGCGCGGGCGCACGGTCTCCATCTCCTCCTCCGGCAAGACGTTCTCGTACACCGGGTGGAAGATCGGCTGGGTCACCGGGGACGCGCCCCTGGTGGCGGCCGTGCGCGCGGCGAAGCAGTATCTGACCTTCGTCAGCGGCGGCCCGTTCCAGTACGCGATCGCCGAGGCGCTCGCCCTGCCCGACGCCTTCTTCACCGGCTTCCGCGAGGACATGCGCCGCAAGCGCGACCTGCTGGCGAAGGGCCTGCGCACCGCGGGCTTCCGGGTGTACGAGCCGGAGGGGACGTACTTCATCACGACCGACATCGCCCCGTTCGGCGACGAGGACGCCTACGCCTTCTGCCGCGCGCTGCCGGAGCGCTGCGGGGTGGCGGCGGTGCCGAACTCGGTCTTCTACGACGATCCGGAGGCGGGGCGCAGCCAGGTCCGGTTCACGTTCTGCAAGAAGGACGAGGTGCTGGAGGAGGCGGTGGAGCGGCTGGCCCGGCTGGGGTGAGACCCGGGGATACGGGAACGGGGGTACGGGAACGGCCCGGGCGGCGGTCGCGATGACCGCTGCCCGGGCCGTTGCCGTGCGGAACCGTGGCGTCAGGCGCCCGCGGGCTCCTCGCCGTCCTTCTTGTCCTCGGCGGGCTCGATGCCGAGGCGCTCGACGAGCCACTTGTCGAACTCGATCGAGGCGCGCACCCAGCTCACCGTCGAGGAGACGAAGTGCTCCAGGCTGACGCCGGTGCCGATGAGCATCTGCGCCTCACCGATCAGCCGGACGGAGCCCGCCTCGCCCTCCTCGCCCTCGTGGGCGTGGGTGTAGACCTTGGGCCACAGGGTGCGACGGTTCCAGTCGTCGATCGCGTCCAGCAGGACGGGACGCTGGTCGAGCGCGTGGGGGCGGTCGTAGAACGTACGGACCGAGAAGACCTGCTGCTCGTCCTCGCCCCGGAACATGAAGTACGTCCGGAACTCTTCCCACGGCGCCGCGAGGTCGCCCTCGTCGTCGACGACGTACTTCAGCTCCATCTGGTCCAGGAGCTGCTTGACGAGGTCCTGGTCAGGGACGACGGGGCCCTCCGGTCCTGCCGCCTGCGGTTCGGGCTGGCCCCCGAAATTAGGAATCGAGGACGGATCGATGCTCACCGTTATTTCCCTTCGTGCGGTTGGCGGCCATCCTCTCCCATGGCGGGCGGGGCATGGCAAGCCCCGGCGGTCCCGATCCGCCACAAGCTGACAGACAGCGCGTGGGAGCGGGATCCGCCGGGCTTTCGCCCACAGCCTGCGACGGCCGGTGACCGGCGGTTACGAGGCGGGGCCGACGATCAGTCCGTCCTCGGCCCGGTCCACCCGTACGGTGTCACCGTCGCGGACCTCACCGGACAGGATCTCCTTGGCGAGCCGGTCGCCGATCGCCGTCTGGATGAGCCGGCGCAGCGGCCGCGCCCCGTACGCCGGGTCGTTGCCCTCCTGGGCGAGCCAGGCCAGCGCCTCGGGCGAGACCTCCAGGGTGAGCCGCCGGTCGGCCAGCCGGGCCGCCAGCCGGTCGATCTGGAGCCCGGCGATGTGCGCCAGCTCGTCGCCGGAGAGCGCCGAGAAGACCACCAGGTCGTCGAGCCGGTTGATGAACTCCGGCTTGAAGGAGGCCCGCACCACCTCCAGCACCTGCTGCTTCTTCACCTCGGGCTTGACCAGGGGGTCCATGAGGAACTGGCTGCCGAGGTTGGAGGTGAGGACGAGGATGGTGTTGCGGAAGTCCACCGTGCGGCCCTGGCCGTCGGTGAGCCGGCCGTCGTCGAGGACCTGGAGCAGGATGTCGAAGACCTCGGGATGGGCCTTCTCCACCTCGTCCAGGAGCACGACGCTGTACGGGCGGCGGCGGACGGCCTCGGTGAGCTGGCCGCCCTCCTCGTACCCGACGTAACCGGGCGGGGCGCCGACGAGCCGGGCGACGCTGTGCTTCTCGCCGTACTCGCTCATGTCGATGCGGATCATGGCCCGTTCGTCGTCGAACAGGAAGTCCGCGAGCGCCTTGGCCAGCTCGGTCTTGCCGACGCCGGTGGGCCCGAGGAAGAGGAACGAGCCGGTGGGCCGGTCGGGGTCCGCGATGCCCGCCCTGGTCCGCCGTACGGCGTCGGAGACGGCCTGCACGGCCTCGCTCTGCCCGATCAGCCGCTTGCCGAGTTCGCTCTCCATCCGCAGCAGCTTCCGGGTCTCGCCCTCCAGCAGCCGGCCGGCCGGAATGCCGGTCCAGGCGCCGACGACGTCCGCGATGTCGTCCGGGCCGACCTCCTCCTTGACCATGGTGTCCTTGGACGCCTCCTGCTCGGCTTCGGCGGCCTCCTCCAACTCCCTTTCCAAGCCCGGGATCTCCCCGTACAGCAGCTTGGAGGCGGCGTCGAAGTCACCGTCGCGCTGGGCGCGTTCGGCCTGGCCGCGCAGCTCGTCGAGACGCTCCTTGAGCTCACCGACCCGGTTGAGGCCCTGCTTCTCCTTCTCCCAGCGGGCGTTGAGGCCGCGCAGCTCCTCCTCCTTGTCGGCGAGGTCGCGGCGCAGCTTCTCCAGACGCTGCTTGGAGGCGGCGTCGGACTCGTTCTTGAGCGCCAGCTCCTCCATGCGCAACCGGTCGACGGAGCGCTGGAGTTCGTCGATCTCCAGCGGCGAGGAGTCGATCTCCATACGGAGCCGGGAGGCGGCCTCGTCGACGAGGTCGATGGCCTTGTCGGGGAGGAAGCGGGAGGTGATGTAACGGTCGGAGAGGGTGGCGGCGGCCACCAGCGCCGAGTCCGCGATCTGCACCTTGTGGTGGGCCTCGTAACGGCCCTTGAGCCCGCGCAGGATCGCGATGGTGTCCTCGACGGAGGGCTCGGCGACCAGCACCTGCTGGAAGCGGCGCTCCAGGGCGGGGTCCTTCTCGATGCGCTCGCGGTACTCGTCGAGCGTCGTCGCGCCGACCATCCGCAGCTCGCCGCGGGCCAGCATCGGCTTGAGCATGTTGCCCGCGTCCATGGCGGAGTCGCCGCCCGCGCCCGCGCCGACGACGGTGTGCAGCTCGTCGATGAAGGTGATGATCCGGCCGTCGCTCTCCTTGATCTCGGAGAGGACGGTCTTCAGCCGCTCCTCGAACTCGCCGCGGTACTTGGCTCCGGCGACCATCGCGCCGAGGTCGAGCGAGACGAGCCGCTTGTTCTTCAGGCTCTCCGGCACATCGCCCTTGACGATGCGCTGGGCGAGCCCCTCGACGACGGCGGTCTTCCCGACGCCGGGTTCACCGATGAGCACGGGGTTGTTCTTCGTCCGGCGCGACAGCACCTGCACGACGCGGCGGATCTCCTGGTCACGGCCGATGACCGGGTCCAGCTTGCCCTCGCGCGCGGCGGCCGTGAAGTCGGTGCCGAACTTCTCCAGGGCCTTGTACTGGCCCTCCGGGTCGGGTGTGGTCACCCGGCGCCCTCCCCTGCTCGTCTCGAATGCGGCCAGCAGCTTCTTGGCGCCGGCCCCCTGCCCTTCGAGGATCTCACCGGCACGGCCGCCCTTCGCGGCGATCCCGATGAGCAGGTGCTCGGTGGAGATGTAGTCGTCGCCCAGCTCCTTCGCCCGCTGGGCGGCGTCCTGGATGACGGCGAGCAGCTCGCGGTTGGGCTGCGGCGGGGCCACGGTGGACCCGGTGACGCTGGGCAGCCCGCCGAGCAGCCGCTCGGTCTCGCCGCGCACGAGCGCCTGGTCGGCCTCGACGGCGGCGAGGAGGTCGGTGACGTTCTCGTTGTCCTGCCCCTCCAGCAGCGCGAGCAGCAGGTGTCCGGGGGTGAGATCGGGGTGCCCGTCCTTCACGGCCCGGTTGGTGGCCGCGTTGATGGCGTCCCGGCTCTTGTTGGTCAGCTCGGCGTCCACGTGTGGTTACTCCTCCTCGCAGCTGGGGGTCAGACATACGTCGTGCATTGACTTAATCAACGTGCACAAAGTTGAGTCTATTCCACTCAAGGCACTGATCGCACGCGCCGCGGGCACCCGAGACCCGGCCTCGTACGCTGCCCCCATGGCAGACGTACGCAACCCCTCCCCCGAATACGTCGCGTTCTGGCGCGAGAGCCACCTGTCCACGCTGACGACCCCCCGCCCGGACGGCACGCCGCACGTGGTCCCGGTGTGCGTGACGTACGACCCGGAGGCCGGGGTGGCGCGCGTGATCACCGACGGCGGCAGCCGCAAGGTCGCCCACATCCGCGCGGCCGGCCCCGACGGGGCACGCGTGGCGGTCTGCCAGATCGACCGGGCCCGCTGGGCGACCCTGGAGGGCCGCGCGGTCGTCCGCACCGAGCCGGAGACCGTCAGGGACGCGGAGGCCCGCCACGAGGAGCGCTACGGCCGTCCGCCGCGGATCAACCCGACCCGGGTCGTCATCGAGATCACCCTCGACCGGGCGCTCGGCAAGGCCTGAGACCGTCCGGCCGCGAACGGCCGGGTTCCCGCTTCCGGTTCCGGCCCGGAACAGCACAACGGCGCCACCGTGTTCAGGTCACGGTGGCGCCGCTGTGTGGGGGAAGCGCCTGGAGCGACAGGTGACGACGGGGGAATCGCTCAGGCACTGCGGGGGGTGGCGGAAAGGGGTTCTGCGTCGAACAGCTCGTGGTCCCGCTGATCGAGATTGACGAAGATCATGCCGTACCTGACGGCGCAGCGGACCGGCTGCGGCGCCCCACGGGGCCGACGGAGACAGCGATAGGCGCGGACGTCCTCGTCCTCTTCCATCACCACGACGATCGGCTCTCCGAACAGGGTGACCATCAACGAGTCGCCACGGCGGGGGAGGGCCGTGAGCAGATCGATGAAATGCCACCCTGAGCGATAGGCCGTAGCCATCTCACGCCGGAAGGTGCGGTCGTCCGGCGGGGTGCTCATGCGCGGTCCGTTTCGACCGGGGCAAAGTCCCAGCCCATGTCGGGCGGCACGCCGATGCCTTCAGCGGCTCCCGCCTGCTTCGCAGGCGCCGTATCCCAGGCCAGGTCAGGCGGCGGTGCGGCATGCGACGAGACTCCGATCGCACGGTCGCCATCTCCTTCCAGGCTCAGGGCCCCGAGAGCCACGGAGACCAGCCCGGCGGAGAAGGCCACGGCAAGCACCGAGCGAAGCATTTTCTTACTCATAGTGGGCTTCGTCCTCACTTCCAAGGTTTCCTCTCCCCCGCATGACAAGACGATGGCTCATCAAGGCACGTCAAACCACAGAATCGATGCATCATGTTCCTGCTGATGCATGTTCCTGGGGGGTGGAGAATTGACCACGAATAGAACAAAAGCGACACATCCCCACTCTGTCACCACTTTGTGCGACGAGGGGGCGCGGCTCTACACGAGCGCGCTGAGCGTGGGAAAGATAGCCCGCGCCGAAGCGGAAGCAGCGCCGTGCCTGCTGGAGCTCGCCCTACTGCATCCCGACCCCGACGATCCCACATGGTTGCGTCCGGTACCGGCGTATGCGGCTCTCACGCAACGACTTCACCCCATCGAGCGGGAGATCCAGGAGCGAAGACGACTCTCGGTGGAACTCACCGAGGCGTTCGAGCCCTTCATGGCCGTCAGCACCCAGGCTCCACCGATCACTCACGCGATCACGGTCCTCGAAGGCGTCAACCGCATCAACGCCTCCATAGCGCTCGCCCTCTCGGAGTGCCAGTCGGAGGTGCTCACCATCCAGCCCGGAGGCGGGCGGAGCGAAGACGCGCTGAACATCGCCATGGAGCGCGGAAACACGCTCATCGAGCGCGGCGTCTCCATGCGCACCCTCTATCAGCACACCGTCCGCCACAGTCAGGGGACTCTCAACTACGTCGCCCGCATGGCGGAGAGCAAGATGGAGATCCGGACTCTCGAAGAACTCATAGAACGCCTCATGATCTTCGACCACACCGTCGCGTTCATCCCGGCCACGGACGACCGGAGCGTGGCCCTCGAACTGCGCCATCCCGGCATCGTGAAATATCTCGTCAGGGTCTTCGAACAGTTCTGGCAACGCGCGGTCCCTCTGCAGGATCAGATTCCTTACGACCCGGGCCCGGAAGGCATCTCCGGCGTACGGCACTCCATCGCCAAACTGCTGGTCGAGGGGCACGTCGACGAGGCCATCGCCCGCCGCCTCGGGATGAACGTCCGCACCTGCCGCGCCCACATAGCCAAACTCAGCGCCGCGCTCGGCAGTAACAGCCGGGCGCAACTCGGCTATCTGATCGCGCGGTCGGGAATCCTGGAAGCGGATTCCTGACGACCCGGACGTGATCCTCCCGGACGCCCGCTCGGGGCGGGCCGGGCCGCCGCCGTCGCGTCCTGCGAGAATTCCGAACGCCAGTCCTGACCGACCTGGCGAACATCTCCCGCGCGACCGAAGGACCACGAAGACCGGATGACCGACACCACCCCCCTGCCCGCCGCCGTCGAGGACGACCACCACGGGGACATCCTGGTCGAACTCACCGGCGAGCAGGACGAGATGCTCATCGTGAGCGGCGAGGGAATCCCCCGCGTCGTCCTCACCCGCGCCCCCGGCGCCGAGGCCGACGACCACATCGTCATCGGCACCCGCGACCCGCGCCGGCTCACCCTCACCGTCGACGGCCGGGACGCGACGATCAAGCCCGGGAAGGGCAAGCTCCGCCGCCGCTCCTACCGGGTCGACGTCCGCTGCGCGGGTACGTCCTACCGCCTCGTGCCCGACTCGATCCCGAGCAGCCGGCTGACCCGCGACGGCAAGCACATCGGGGACTTCTCCTCGAACGGCGACCGGCGGGTGATCGCCGAGTGGCGCGACGGGGCCGCCGTCGAGCCGCTCGACGCGGCGATCGGTTACGCCCTGGCCGCCGCGTTCGGCACCGGCGGCCAGCCGATGTGGATGATGGCGGTCGAAGCGATCAGCGAGTTCCTGCCGTAGGCCCCGCCGCCCCACGCCCCCGGACACGCGGACGGGGCCGGGAGAGCGACTGAACGCTCTCCCGGCCCCGTCGGCGACCGCTGAAGGGTCCCCCGCTAGTCCGTCGGCCGCTTCGGCTTCGGCCGCCAGACCACCAGCGCGCTGGTCTGCTGCACGTCCTGGTACGGCACCAGGTCCCGGCGGTACGAGGCGTGCACCTGGGCCTCGCGCTGCTGCATGGCGACCGCCGCACCGTCCACCGCCGCCGAGAGCTCGGCGACGCGCTGCTGGAGCGCGGCCACCTGGTTCTCCAGCTCGATGATCCGCTTGATGCCCGCGAGGTTGATGCCCTCGTCCTGCGACAGCTGCTGCACGGTGCGCAGCAACTCGATGTCACGGGCCGAGTAGCGCCGGCCGCGCCCGGCCGTACGGTCCGGGGAGACCAGGCCGAGACGGTCGTACTGGCGCAGCGTCTGCGGGTGAAGGCCCGAGAGCTGGGCCGCGATCGAGATCACGTACACCGGGGTCTCATCGGTCAGCTGGTACGGATTGCGTCGACGGCCGTCCATCTCAAGCTCCCTTCGCAGCCTGGAACAGTTCCGCCCGCGGGTCCTCGTCCGCGGTCGCCTTCCGGTAGGCCTCCAGGGCGTCCCTGGCCTCCTGGCCCAGGTCCCTGGGGACCGCGACCTCCACGGTGACCAGCAGGTCGCCGCGGGTGCCGTCCTTGCGCACCGCACCCTTGCCCCGGGCGCGCATCGTACGCCCGTTGGGGGTGCCGGCGGGAAGTTTCAGGGTGACCGGCGGACCGCCGAGGGTGGGGACCTTGACCTCGCCGCCGAGCGTCGCCTCCGGGTACGTGACGGGCACGGTGACCGTGAGGTTGTCGCCCTTGCGGCCGAAGACCGGGTGGGCGTCGACGTGGACGACGACGTACAGATCGCCGGCCGGACCGCCGCGTTCGCCCGCACCGCCCTTGCCGCGCAGCCGGATCCGCTGGCCGTCGGAGACGCCCGCCGGAATCCGCACCTGCATGGTGCGCGCCGACTTCGCCCGGCCGCTGCCCTTGCAGACGTCGCAGGGGTCCTGGGCGATGAGGCCCCGGCCCTTGCAGTCGACGCAGGGGTCGGTGAGCGAGAAGCCGCCGCCGCTGCCGCGCGAGACCTGGCCGGTGCCGACACAGGTCGGGCAGACCCTGGGGGTGCCGTTCTTGTCGCCGGTGCCGGAACACGCCTTGCAGGGCGCCTGGCTGGACATCCGCAGCGGGACCGTGGCCCCGTCGACCGCCTCGGTGAAGCTGAGCGTCACCTCGGACTCGATGTCCTGGCCGCGCTTCGGCTGGACCCGGGTGCCGGTGCCGCCGCGGTTGAACAGCCCGCCGAAAACGTCGCCGAGACCGCCGCCGCCGAAGCCGCCGCCCGCACCGCCCTGTCCGCCGCCCGGGGCGCCTCCGCCGAAGAGGTCGCCCAGGTCGAAGTTGAAGTTGCCGCCCGCACCACCGGGGCCGGCCCGGAAGCCGCCGTTGCCGAAGAGTGCGCGCGCCTCGTCGTACTCCTTGCGCTTCTTGGGGTCACCGAGGACGTCGTTCGCCTCGGAGATCTCCTTGAAGCGCTCCTCCGCCTTGGCGTCACCCTTGTTGGCGTCCGGGTGGAACTCGCGGGCGAGCTTCCGGTACGCCTTCTTGACCTCGGCGTCGGTGGCGTCCTTCGGGACGCCGAGGACCTTGTAGTAGTCCTTCTCGACGAAGTCCTTCGTGCTCATCGACGTCCCTCCTTCCGGACGATCGGCCGAGCGGCCGGCCCGTGGGCCGGCCGCCGGGCCGGTCGGTGTGCACCGTGGTGATCAGACGCGTTGCCGTCAGACCTCCTCGGTGCCACCGCTCTCCTCGTCATCTGCCTTCTTCTCTTCCTTCGCCGCGGCGGGCGTGGCGCCCGGCTGCGGCTCGGCGACGGCCACCCGCGCGGGGCGGATGGTGCGCTCGCCGATGCGATACCCCGGCTGCAGGATCGCCACGCAGGTCGTCTCGGTGACGTCCGGCGCGTAGCTGTGCATCAGGGCCTCGTGGATCGTCGGGTCGAAGGGCTCGCCCTCCTTGCCGAACTGCTGGAGGCCCAGCTTCGCGACGGTGGTCTCCAGCGATTCGGCGACCGACTTGAAGCCGCCGACCAGCTCGCCGTGCTCCCGCGCGCGGCCGACGTCGTCGAGCACGGGCAGGAGCTCGGACAGGAGGTTCGCGACAGCGATCTCCTTGACCGTCACCCGGTCCCGCTCGACGCGGCGGCGGTAGTTCTGGTACTCGGCCTGCAGCCGCTGGAGGTCCGCGGTGCGCTCGCCGAGCGCGGTGCGTACCTGGTCCAGCTGTGCGGTCAGACCGACGCTCGGGTCGGTGTCCCCGGCCGGGGCCGCCGCCTCCTCCTCGGAGGGTGCGGCAGCCTTCGGCTCGGCGTCATCAGGGGTGGCGCCGGAGGGGACGTCGGGCTTCTCCTCGAAGCCCGGAGTCTCCTCGGTCACGCCGCACCGCCCTTGGTGTCCTTCTCGTCGTCCACGATCTCGGCGTCGACGACGTCGTCGTCGGCGGCCTTGGCCTGACCGTCGCCCGGGGCCTCGGCGCCCGGGGTCGCACCCTCGGCCTGGGCGTTGGCGTACATCGCCTGGCCCAGCTTCTGGGAGACGGCCGCGACCTTCTCGGTGGCCGTACGGATCTCGGCGGAGTCCTCGCCCTTGAGCTTCTCCTTCAGCTCGCCGACAGCGGTCTCCACCTCCGTCTTGACGTCAGCGGGGACCTTGTCCTCGTTGTCCTTGAGGAACTTCTCCGTCTGGTAGACGAGCTGCTCGCCCTGGTTGCGCGACTCGGCGGCCTCGCGGCGGGCGTGGTCCTCCTCCGCGTACTTCTCGGCCTCTTCGCGCATCCGGTTGACCTCGTCCTTCGGCAGCGAGGAGCCGCCGGTGACGGTCATCTTCTGCTCCTTGCCGGTGCCGAGGTCCTTGGCGGCGACGTGCATGATGCCGTTGGCGTCGATGTCGAAGGCGACCTCGATCTGCGGCACACCGCGCGGGGCCGGCGGCAGACCGGTCAGCTCGAACATCCCGAGCTTCTTGTTGTACGCCGCGATCTCGCGCTCGCCCTGGTAGACCTGGATCTGCACGGACGGCTGGTTGTCCTCGGCCGTCGTGAAGATCTCGGAACGCTTGGTCGGGATCGTGGTGTTGCGCTCGATGAGCTTGGTCATGATCCCTCCCTTGGTCTCGATGCCGAGGGACAGCGGGGTGACGTCGAGGAGCAGGACGTCCTTGACCTCGCCCTTGAGGACACCGGCCTGGAGCGAGGCGCCGATGGCGACGACCTCGTCCGGGTTCACACCCTTGTTGGCCTCCTGGCCGCCGGTCAGCTCCTTGACGAGCTCGGCGACGGCGGGCATACGGGTGGAGCCACCGACGAGAACGACGTGGTCGATCTCGGAGAGCTGGATGCCCGCGTCCTTGATGACGTTGTGGAACGGGGTCTTGCAGCGGTCCAGGAGGTCCGCGGTCAGCTGCTGGAACTGCGAGCGCGTGAGCTTCTCGTCCAGGTGCAGCGGGCCCTCGGCGGACGCCGTGATGTAGGGCAGGTTGATCGTGGTCTCGGTCGAGGACGAGAGCTCGATCTTCGCCTTCTCCGCGGCCTCGCGGAGACGCTGGAGAGCCATCTTGTCCTTGGACAGGTCCACGCCGTGCCCGTTGGCGAACTGCTTCACCAGGTAGTCGACGACGCGCTGGTCCCAGTCGTCACCACCGAGCTGGTTGTCACCGTTGGTGGCCTTCACCTCGACGACGCCGTCGCCGATCTCCAGGAGGGACACGTCGAAGGTGCCGCCACCGAGGTCGAAGACGAGGATCGTCTGGTCGTCCTTGTCGAGGCCGTACGCCAGGGCGGCGGCGGTCGGCTCGTTGACGATGCGCAGGACGCTCAGGCCCGCGATCTCACCGGCCTCCTTGGTCGCCTGACGCTCGGAGTCGTTGAAGTACGCCGGGACGGTGATGACCGCGTCGGTCACCTTCTCGCCCAGGTAGGACTCGGCGTCGCGCTTCAGCTTCTGCAGGATGAAGGCGCTCATCTGCTGCGGGTTGAAGCTCTTGCCGTCCAGGTCGATCTTCCAGTCAGTGCCCATGTGGCGCTTGACGGAGCGGATGGTCCTGTCGACGTTGGTGACCGCCTGGCGCTTCGCGACCTCGCCGACGAGCACCTCGCCGTTCTTGGCGAAGGCGACGACGGACGGCGTGGTCCTGGCGCCTTCGGCGTTGGTGATGACGGTGGGCTCGCCGCCTTCGAGAACGCTGACGACGGAGTTAGTCGTGCCCAGGTCGATGCCGACCGCACGTGCCATTTCAATTCCTCCAACTGACTACTTGAGTGGATCTGACTCAAGAATGCATGACGCCGACCCAGGAGTCAACAGACCTGAGTCGCCCACACTCAACTTAAGTGCTTATCCCGAGCACATCTGCGCTGACAGCGCGCCCCACCACCCCATCCGCGCACGCCACACCCCTCGCGCACCACCCACCCCACCGTCTCACCATGGGATCGTTCTGTCACAAATTGCCGTGAGACGGTCACAACCGTCACCGACCGGCAGGTTTCACCGTGGATCGTCACACCATCGAACCTCGAACCCCGGGCGGGCGCGATGCAGAACGCGAGGAAGCCGCGCGTACGGCAGAAGAACCGGAAGAGCCGGAGGAACCAGGGCCGACCACCCCGACCCCGCGCGGCGCCGAACGTCACGGAGCCGCGCGCCCCCCATCCGTACGAGGAGAAGCCCCATCCGCACGAGCGCGGCCCCCATCCGTACGAGGGAAAGCCCCACCCCCGCCCGACCGTGACCGGAACGGCCAGGAGCCACTTCCCCTCGCGCCCCGCCGCCCGCCTGGCCGGCCTCACCGACCGGGCCGGGCGGCTGGCTGACCGCTTCCTGCCACGTACGACGGCCGAACGCGCGCTGGACCTGATCCTCGGCATCTTCCTGCTGATCCTGACCGCCCCCGCCGTCGCCGTGACGGCCCTCGCCCTGATCGCGCGGAAGGCCCCGGGCGGCGCCTGGGACCGCAGACCCCGGGCCGGTCTGGGCGGCCGGGTCTTCGAACTGCGCACCCTGCGCACCCGCAGGCTCCGGCTGGACCTGTTCTCCCGGCTTCCGCACGTCGTGCGCGGCGAACTCTCCCTGGTCGGACCCGCCCCGCTGGCCCCGGGCGACCCACGCGTCACCGGGCCGGGGGCCCGGCGGTGGCGGCAGGAATTGCGGCCGGGCCTGACCGGACTGGCCCAGGTGCGCGCCCGCTCCGGCATGCCGTGGGACGACCCCGCCCTGCTGGACCAGCACTACGCAGAGCACCATGGAGTCGTACTCGATCTGGCGGTCCTCGCCGAAGCCGTACGCGGTCCCCTGCGATCGGGGCTCCGGAAGGTCCGCCGAACCAAGGCACACCTGAGCGACACAGATCACCGCCCGCCCGGCTGCAGCGGGGTGGACTAAGTGGATAGTGTCAGCACAGACTAATTAAGTTACTGCTTAGTAGTAGCGGGCAGTAGCCACTGGACCCCGCTCTCGCAGGCCCGAGGAGCCCCCAAAATGCAACTCGCCGCGATCATCGTGTCGCTGGTGCTGACGGTCGTCGGCGTTGCGCTCATCACCCGAGCCGTCGCGCAGATCTACCGCTTCGTCCGTCTCGGACAGCCGGTACCAGCAGGCAGCCGCACCGACGACCCCAAGCAGCGGACGATCACCCTGGTCAAGGAGTTCCTGGGCCACACCCGGATGAACCGCTGGGGCATCGTCGGCTTCGCCCACTGGTTCGTCGCGATCGGCTTCCTGACGCTGCCGCCCACGCTGCTCCAGGCGTACGGCCAGCTCTTCCAGGCCGACTGGGTGCTGCCGATCATCGGCACGTTCCTGCCGTTCGAGATGTACATCGAGTTCATCGGCCTGATGACGGTCGTGGGCATCGTGGCACTGATGGTGATCCGGCTGCTGAACCTGCCCTCCCGGGCCGGCCGCAAGTCGCGCTTCGCGGGCTCGAAGGCCTGGCAGGCGTACTTCGTCGAGTACATCATCCTGACGATCGGCCTCGCGATCCTGGTGCTGCGCGGGCTCGAGGGCGCGATCCACCACGTCGAGAGCTACGACGCCGCGTACTTCGTGTCGTACCCGCTGGTGCTCGCCTTCAAGGGGCTGAGCATCAGCACGCTCCAGACGCTCATCTACTTCACCGCGATGATCAAGATCGGCACCTCGCTGATCTGGATGATCACGGTCTCGCTCAACACGAACATGGGTGTCGCCTGGCACCGCTTCCTCGGCTTCCCGAACATCTGGTTCAAGCGGAACGCCAAGGGCGATGTCGCCCTGGGCGCGCTGCTGCCGATGACGTCGGGCGGCAAGGAGATCGACTTCGAGGACCCGGGCGAGGACGACACCTTCGGCGTTTCCCAGGTCGAGCAGTTCTCCTGGAAGGGCATCCTCGACTTCTCCACCTGCACCGAGTGCGGCCGCTGCCAGTCGCAGTGCCCCGCCTGGAACACCGGCAAGCCCCTCTCGCCGAAGCTCCTGATCATGTCGCTGCGCGACCACGCGCACGCCAAGGCCCCCTACCTCCTGGCCGGCGGCGGCAAGGACATGGAGGGCAACGAGAAGGCCACCGAGGAGCAGCTCAAGGACGTTCCCGCGGCCGCCCTCGCCGAGGCCGAGCGCCCGCTGATCGGGACCGCCGAGGAGAACGGCGTCATCGACCCGGACGTGCTGTGGTCCTGCACCACCTGCGGCGCCTGCGTCGAGCAGTGCCCGGTGGACATCGAGCACATCGACCACATCGTCGACATGCGCCGCTACCAGGTGATGATCGAGTCCTCGTTCCCGTCCGAGGCGGGCACGATGCTCAAGAACCTGGAGAAGAAGGGCAACCCCTGGGGGCTGGCCAAGAAGGCGCGCGTCGAGTGGACCAAGGAGGTCGACTTCGAGGTCCCGATCGTCGGCAAGGACATCGAGGACCTCACCGAGGTCGACTACCTGTACTGGGTCGGCTGCGCGGGCGCCCTGGAGGACCGGGCCAAGAAGACCACCAAGGCCTTCGCGGAGCTGCTGCACATGGCGGGCGTCAAGTTCGCGATCATGGGCGGCGACGAGAAGTGCACCGGTGACTCCGCCCGCCGCCTGGGCAACGAGCCGCTGTTCCAGCAGCTCGGCCAGGAGAACGTGGCCATGCTGAACATGGCGTACGGCGAGGACGACGAGGACGAGACGACGAAGAAGCCCAAGTCGTCGAAGAAGATCGTCGCGACCTGCCCGCACTGCTTCAACACGATCGCGAACGAGTACCCGCAGCTCGGCGGCGAGTACGAGGTCATCCACCACACGCAGCTGCTCCAGCACCTCATCGACGAGGGCAAGCTGATCCCGGTGACCCCGGTCGAGGGCCTGATCACGTACCACGACCCCTGCTACCTGGGCCGGCACAACAAGATCTACACCCCGCCGCGCGAGATCATCGCGAAGGTCCCGGGTCTGCGGAACGAGGAGATGCACCGCCACAAGGAGCGCGGCTTCTGCTGCGGCGCCGGTGGTGCCCGGATGTGGATGGAGGAGCGGATCGGCAAGCGCGTCAACAACGAGCGCGTCGACGAAGCCCTCGCCCTCAACCCGGACATCGTCTCCACCGCCTGCCCGTTCTGCCTCGTCATGCTGACCGACTCGGTCAACGGCAAGAAGAACGACGGCCAGGCCAAGGAGTCCATCCAGGTCGTGGACGTCTCGCAGCTCCTCCTGGAGTCCGTGAAGACGCCGGCCGACCCCGCGGGCGAGCAGGAGCAGGTGGACGCGCCGGAGCCCGAACCGGCAAAGTGATGTAGCGCATCGACGCGATGAGCGGCCAGACCTGCCTCGGGGGCAGGACCGGCCGCTTTTCCGTGCCCGGGACCCGGGGCCCCGCCTGCCGGACGTGACGACCGCCGCAGGCGAACTGTGAACTCGGACATGTACGCGACGACGTATCTGGAGCATCATGTGCCCCGGAGAAACCCGCGACGGCTACCGCCACAGCTCCCGGAACACCTCCTGGAACTGCGACGGCTACCGCCACAGCTCCCGGAACACCTCCTGGAACACCTCCCCGGCGGCGGGGACACCGGTTCACGACCGACGACCGACGAACGAGGCCCCCGTGCGCCCACGCACCAGCACCGAGCACCCGCAGGCAGCGGTCACCAGCAGGGTGACGGCCGCCCTCGCCGCGGGCTGTACGGCCCTGCTGCTGGCGCTCACGGCCTGCGCGGGCCCGTCCTCCGCGTCCAACGGCAAGAACGGCGACACCCCGCCGGCGGCCCAGTCCCGGTCCCAGTCACGTACCCAGGCCCAGGCGGAGACGGTGAGCACCCCCGTCCCGCGCGGCACCGGCAGCCGTGTCCCGTACGACTTCAACGGCGACGGCCACCGCGACCTGGTCATCGACGACCTGGTGAAGGCCCCCGAGGACAGCCACGGCGACGACGCGGGCATCGGCATCGTGTACGGCTCCGGCGACCGCGACCGCCCCCTGGACCCGGCCGCCCGGCAACTCCTGAGCGCCCGGGCGAACGCGGCGAAGTCCGGCGACACCCTGCCCGCCGCGTTCGACTCCGAGGCCGCCTGCGACCTGGACCGGGACGGCTTCACCGATCTGATCGTCTCCACCGACCCCCCGTACAACGGCATCGGCGCCCCGCCCGTCCCCCTCCAGATCCTCTTCGGCTCGCCGCAGGGCCTGACGGGCAAGGCGGTCACCGTACGCATCCCGCAGCAGGCCCGGTTCGGCAACGAGTGGCCCGAGCAGCCGGTGTGCGGCGACTTCGACGGCGACGGCAGGGCCGATCTCGCGGTCACCGCCAGCGCCGGCCAGGTCACCTTCCTGCACGGCCCCTTCACCCGCACCGGGGCCCCGCGCGGCGCGGAACTGCTGCCCGACGGCGGCCCGTACCTCTACGCCCCCGAGCCCAGGACCGACGCCAACAAGGACGGTTACGACGACCTCGTCGCCGCCGCCCGCCCGCACGCCCCCGGACAGGCGGGCAAGGGCACCCTCCTCCTCGGCTCCGCGAAGGGCCCGGCGGGTCCCGGCAGCGCGTACGCGTTCGCCGCGGAGGACCTCCCCACCGCACCGCTGAAGACGACGGGCGCCACCCGCACCGCCCTCCTGGACCACGGCGACTACGACGGCGACAAGAAGCCGGACACGGTGGTGCGGACGTACCGCGGCGAGCGGCAGGACCTGATCGCCCTCTACACGGCGGGTAACACGGCCGAGCCCGCCGTCACCTTCTCCACGAAGCTGTTCCTCCCCTGAACTCCCCCTCCCGGGCCCCGGGGTGCGGCCCCTAGGGGATGTCACAGCTCGGCCGCAATGGCGGACGGGTTCCCCCGGCCCCCACTCCCCACCCCCGGGGACCAGGTACGTTCGACGGGTGGCTGGATTCAGGATCGGACGCGGCCGGGACAACCGCACCCCGCAACAACCGCAGCAGCAGCGGCAGCAGCCGTACGGAGGGCAGGCACCACAGCCGCCGTACGGTGCTCAGCCGTGGCCGACGGCAGGAGGCCCGGCCAACGGCGCCGCGCCACCGCCGTACGGAAACCCGCAGGCCCCCTCGTACAACGACGGCGGCTACGCGGGACACGGCCAGGGCGGACAGGGCGGCTACGGCGGGCACGGCGGCCAGCACGGCCACGGCGGCCACGGCGAACCGGAGTACTTCGGCGACCCCTACGCCGACCCCGCGCCCCACGACCCGTACGCGAACAACCCGGGTCACACACAGGCGTTCCGCGTCGACGAGGACCCGTACGGCGACGGCAACACCTACCGCGCCGGCTCCGCCCCCGCCCAGCCGGCGGGCCCGCGGCTGCGCTGGAAGGACCTGCTGACCGGCATCGTGACCCGCCCGGGTCCGACGTTCTGGCAGATGCGGGACTACCCGGTCTGGGGCCCGGCGCTGGTCGTCACCTTCGTCTACGGTCTGCTCGCGCTGTTCGGCTTCGACCAGGCCCGCGAAGAAGCGATCAACGCGACGATCTCGACGGCCATCCCGTACGTCCTGTTCACCGGCATCGGCTTCGTCATCGGCGGCCTGGTCCTCGGCGCGGTGACCCACACCCTGGCCCGCCAGCTCGGCGGCACGGGCTCGTGGCAGCCGACGGTGGGCCTGTCGATGCTGATCATGTCGATGACCGACGCCCCGCGGCTGCTCTTCGCCCTCTTCCTGGGCGGCGAGAACTCGCTGGTCCAGATCATGGGCTGGCTGACCTGGCTGGCGGCGGGGGCGCTGTTCACGTCGATGGTCAGCAAGTCGCACGACCTGCCGTGGCCGAAGGCGCTGGGCGCATCGGCGATCCAGCTGATCGCGCTGCTGTCGATCATCAAGCTGGGCACGATCTGAGCGAGTGACGCGCAAGAAGGCCCCGGAACGCGGAAGCGTTCCGGGGCCTTCTGCACAGGTCTTGCCCTCGACAGGCCCTACGCGTCGAGAACCTGCCCGTCCCGCCGCACGACGGGCTTCTCCACGCTCCACGGGAAGTTGATCCACTGATCGGTCTTCTTCCACACGTACTCGCACTTCACGAGGGAGTGGGACTTCTCGTAGATGACGGCGCTGCGGACCTCGGCGACGTGGTCGACGCAGAAGTCGTGGACGAGCTTGAGGGTCTTGCCCGTATCAGCGACATCGTCGGCGATCAGAACCTTCTTGTCGGAGAAGTCGATCGCGTTGGGGACGGGCGCCAGCATGACGGGCATCTCCAGGGTGGTCCCGACCCCGGTATAGAACTCCACATTGACCAGATGGATGTTCTTGCAGTCGAGGGCGTAAGCGAGCCCGCCCGCGACGAAGACCCCGCCCCGCGCGATGCTCAGCACGACATCGGGCTCGTACCCGTCGTCGGCGACGGCCTGGGCGAGCTCGCGCACGGCGCGCCCGAAGCCCTCGTAGGTAAGGTTTTCCCGCACGTCACTGGCCACGACTGATCACACCTGAGTCCGATGGAAGTTCTGGAAGGACCGCGAGGCGGTCGGCCCCCGCTGCCCCTGGTACCGCGACTCGTAGCGCTCGGAGCCGTAGGGGAACTCGGCGGACGAGGTCAGCTTGAACAGGCAGAGCTGCCCGATCTTCATGCCCGGCCAGAGCTTTATGGGCAGGGTCGCGAGATTCGACAGCTCCAGGGTCACGTGCCCGGAGAACCCGGGGTCGATGAACCCGGCCGTCGAGTGCGTCACCAGACCGAGCCGCCCGAGCGAGCTCTTGCCCTCCAGCCGTGAGGCCAGATCGTCGGGGAGCGAGATCACCTCGTACGTGGACGCCAGCACGAACTCGCCCGGGTGCAGGATGAACGCCTCATCCCCCTCGGGCTCGACGGTCCGCGTCAGATCGGGCTGTTCGACGGCCGGGTCGATGTGCGGGTACCGGTGGTTCTCGAACACCCGGAAGTAGCGGTCCAGCCGCACGTCGATGCTCGACGGCTGCACCATCGAAGGGTCGTACGGATCGATACGGACTCGCCCGGCGTCGATCTCGGCCCGGATGTCCTTGTCTGAGAGAAGCACGCCCCGAGGATACGCAGAACGCGCGAGCCCGCCCCAACCGGACCACCCGCGCGCCCCTGCTCCACGTCTCCGCGACTACCGCTTCGCTACCACTTCACCACCGCCGGCGACCGCCTGCGACCGTTCTGCCACGACTACCGCTTCTCGAACGCCACCGGCACGGCCTGCCGCAACCGGGCACACCGAGGACACCGGATCAACCGCCCGGGCCCGATCCGGCCGGCCCCGAGCTGCTGCATCGGGAACGACGAGGTAGCAAAAACGTGCCCTTCGGCACAGCGGACGACGGTGCGCTCCATCGACTCCATCAAGTCCCTTCCCCAACCACATATGGACGAGAACGCCACATTAGGGGATGAACAGGACGCCACTCCACGCGGCACTCCGACCACCCACGCTACGCCCCCAACTCCCGCCCATCACACCCCCGTCCACACTCCTCCCAGCACCACGCACACGACACGAAGGCCCCACGGCGCATCTGCCGGGGGCCTGACATGGGGTAGAGTGTGGAACGATGCAGCGCCGGTGATCGGCATGCTTCGCGGGTGTAGTTTAATGGTAGAACATGAGCTTCCCAAGCTCAGAGCGCGAGTTCGATTCTCGTCACCCGCTCCACGACTAAGGCCCAGGTCATCGACTTGGGCCTTGTTTATTGTCCGGACCTGTCTCGGTGCTCCTCCCTGACCGAAGCCGAGAGAGGGCACGCGTGAGCGGCACGTCGTACTGGTCCTTGTCCTCTTCCCAGTAAGCGAGTACCCGGGCCGTGGCCTCAGCCATGTCCGTGGGCAGATCAGCCGCACGGAGAGTGTCGGCGACCTCTTCCATCTCGGGCGCCCAGCGCCAGGCTCGGGCTGCGACACTCGGCAGATACTCCGGATCGGAGAGGATCGCGGAGATCATGACCTCGGCTTCGGCCGTGAGGTGCTCGCCGACTCCATGGGCGTCGGCGAGCGCATGAGCCACGCCGGCGAGGGTACGAGCGGCCTTCTGGTAGCTGGCAAAGGCCATCTTCAGAGCGGAAGCGGAACCGGGCGTGTCACCGACCCGGCACACGTGCAGAGCAGAATCCGTGAACAACGACGCCACCAGGTCGACGGCAGAGCCGACCCCCGCGAGATAGAGCCGTGTCGAACGCCCCTCGCCCGGCGGCTGACCGAAAACGGCACCGTCGACGACTGCGGAGCCGGGGCGGATCTCCTCGGCGATGCGCCGTACGCGTTGAGGGCTGATGGC
The DNA here is from genome assembly GCF_055792845.1 of Streptomyces sp. DSM 106670. Taxonomy (NCBI): domain Bacteria; kingdom Bacillati; phylum Actinomycetota; class Actinomycetes; order Kitasatosporales; family Streptomycetaceae; genus Streptomyces; species Streptomyces sp. DSM 106670. Next base: position 4,383,060 of record NZ_CM147704.1, on the reverse strand, counting down.
ATTGGCATCGGCGTACACCCCCGCGAAGCCGTGTGCGGCCACTGCCGCCGCAACGTCCTCCGCCGCCTGCGGTGGGCAGGCCGAGAGAACGACCGCGCTTCGGGACAGCGCTTCCGCGAGCGAGCCGCACGCCGTGGCACCGGCCACCCTCGCGCGGCGCCACGTGTTCTCGCTTCGGTCCTCGGGCACCCACAGCACCTCGTGACCGCCGACGACAAGCTCGCCGGCGACCGCAGCGCCCATGGACCCGGGGTGCAGGACGGTCACGGTGGTCATGGGCTACCTCCGGCGGGATACGACGTGGCGGGTGTTCCTCGTCCACATGATCCGCTGTCGCCCGGCAGCGACGGCGAAGGGCTCGGCACCTGATGGCGGAACACGGCTGCGGCACTCCTGCCCCAACAGCTCGTCTCACGCTGAAGCCGCGTCATGGGTACCGTGCAGGAGACGAACTCTGTACGGACAGACCGGCGGTTGCGCCGGATCGTCCGGCGGCCGGGAGGTGTCCTGATGCTGGAGGAAGCCGAGGAGATCGGCAAGCGCGCTCGCAGGGCGAGGCTACGGCTGGGCATACCGCAGGCCGACCTGGCGACGGCCCTCGGGAAGTCGCAGGGCTGGGTGTCGAAGATGGAGCGTGGCCTGATCGAGCTGGACCGGGTCGGGCTGCTCAATCAGGTGGCCGCAGAGCTGCACGTCCATCCGAACGACCTGATCGGACGCCCGTACAGCAGCTCCCCCGACGACAGCCAGTGGCAGATCGCCGCCTCGTCGATCCTGCGCGAGCTGCGCCGCTACGACCTCGTCCCCGTCTTCGACGGGGCTCCGCGACCGGCATCACAGCTATGGCGTGACGTGACCCGGCTGCACCGCCTGCGGGACACCGCCTCCAACGTCGCGATTCTCCGAGTTCTCCCGGATCTGTTCCGGGAAGCGCGCGCTCTGGCAGAGGACTCGGACGGGCACGAGCGGGAGGAGGCGTACGCCGTCTACGCCGTGTGCTGCAAGTTCGCACACACCGCCGCACACGCCCTCGGGCACCCCGAACTGGTGGCCATGGCATGCGAACGGGCCGCGCGGTCAGCCAGGTTGTCAGGAGATCCGGTGCTGCCTGCCGTCGCCGACTGGATGCGCGTCTGGGACATGTGGGCGACGGCTGACTGGACCGACGCTCTGACGCTCTCGGACAAGGCGATCGCCTCGGTGCAACAGCCGTACGAGCACGGTGATCCGCTGGCCGTGCGGGCTTGGGGCACGCTTCAGCTTCGGGCGGCCATCTCCGCCGCTCGGGCCAACCGCCCATCGGAAGCGGAGGACCGGATCGGGCACGCGAAGGACGCGGCGGAACGCATGGACGCGTACGTCGGGACACCGGTGTACGACCGGCATTCGCTGACGTTCTCCGCCGGGAACGTGCAGATCCACGCGATCAGCGTGGCCCTGGAAATGGGTGAACAGGGCAAGGCGCTGGAGATAGACCGCCGTACCAGCCCAAGCTTGGTCGGTTCACTGCCCAACTCCCGTCAGGTCACCACCACATGGACGTCGCGCGGGCCTGGCTGTGGGACGGGAACCGGGCAAAGGCCCTGGCCGAGTTGGAGACGGCTGAGCGGATCGCGCCGCAGCTCGTACGGAACCACCCCATCGCCCGTTCAACGCTTCGCAGCATCGTCTACGCGGAACGAGCAGCCACGAGGGAGAAGCTGCGGCACATGTCCGACCGCTTTCACCTGGACGGATAGGGGTCGTATTCCTCCAGCTCATATTCGAGGCCCGTCCTGTTCCTAACTTCGGGGCATGACGCGACGACGTTCTTCTCACCTTCCCCCGCAGGGAGCCGAGTTAGGTACGGCAGCACCGTTCGTTCCACGGCTCGGCGACCTCGCCACAGACAGCGCTCGCGATGGCCGTGTGGGTGTCGTGGTCGCTCTCCCTGGTGAGGGTTCTGCTACGACGTACCACCTGCGTCCGCCCGGGGGCGGGGCCCCGTGGTCCGCGCCCGCCGACGGGAAGACGCTCAGTCCCGTGCCGGTGAGGGCCACCCACGCCACGCTCTCGGCCGGACGGGACGCGGTCTACGACCCGCGTGCCCGGCAAGGATCGGTTCCCATCGAGTTCCACTTGGACGACGGCTCGACCCTCGATGGCGCGCTCATCCTCACCTCTGCCGAGCTGGAGCGGCTGCACCAGCAGACCAGCCGCCTCGTCGACGCACACGGACGTGCCCTCGGCGGTACCCCGTGACCGGGGCTCGACGACGCCACGCACGAAAGGCCGCGCCGCGCTCCGTACGCCCCGAAGGCGGAGGCATCGCGCTCACGACTGTGGCCGTCGCCGGCCTGGTGGACGGGGCCTGGGGGCTGCGTGAGCAGGCCGCCCCGCTCCTCAACGGCCTCGGTCACCGGCCCGCCGCCGTCGCGCCGGACGCGAGCCCACCCGCCGACCACTGAATCCGCTCCGCTGGCCAGGTGGTTCGACCCACGTTCCCGGCCCACGGAGCCTGCCATGCATCCGGAACATCCAGGCGTGATTCTCCAGGGAGAGATCGTGGACATCCCGTACATCGTCATCGACCAGCTCACCCCCGACCAACAGCAGGTCTGGAAAAACTACTTCGGCGACGCCGACCGGCCCCGCTACATCGAGGAAGGGATCTGGCGCCGTACGCAGGAGAAGGCCACGGCCGAACAGAGCGGCTGGACAGCAGCCGACGACGCCCGGCGGCGGATCATCCACTACCGCTACCGGTACGGCCTGGTCCCCACCACCGCCGCGCCGGCCATCGGCCTGACCGACCTGTACCTCTACCACTCCGCTGCCGCTCCTGCGGACGAGATCGACGCGCACCACGCCGCCCTGTGGGACTCGCTCGCCACCGGCGGCTGGAAGGAGGCTCCTGGCGGATTCTTATGGACACGTCGGGATCTGAAGTGCCGGATCACGGAGCACGACGTCCACCCCCAGGACGCGGCTGCGGGCCGTACCCTCCCCGTCGGCTACCGGAGCCTGGACGTGCAGATCGTCTCGGTTTCCTACGAACCGCCGCCCGCTGTCCGGCAGTTGCCGTGGAACGTCCTCTCCACCGGGATCAGGTGCAAGGACCGCCCCGGTACGCCGACCCGCGTCCCGGACCTGTCCGTCCTCACGGACCTGCTGCCGTTCCAGGTGGAGATCGGATGCGGTACGTCGGTGGAGGCGGGCATCCCGCCCCTGCACCGGCTCCACGAGATCTACCGGGTCACCGACCGTCAAGGCCACGAGCCTCGGGAACACCGCTTCACCCTCTCTCCGACAGCGGACACGCTCCTCCACGAGGTGCTGACGGAGCCGGAGGAGAAGACGGCGGAATTCGTGGAGATGTTCCGCGCCTGCTTCCTGGCCGAACCGACTCCGGCCATGTGGGCGCTGACACAACTCAAGGACGCCGGGCACCTCGTAGGCCCGGTCATCACCAACAACTTCGACGTGCTCGCCGCGCGCGCCGGGCTCGACGAGTGCTTCATGCGCCGGTACGACCAGGCCGTACCCGACGTCGAGTGGGTCGATGGCGCCAAGGCCCTGCTCGTCGTCGGCCTGCATGCCGACCGCCGCAAGGTCCAGGCGCGCGCCCGCGCTCGCGGCATGCAGGTCGTCTACCTGGACCCGGAGGGCTTCTGGCGCGACGGCCCGTTCATGCCGTACCCGCTGGAAGGGCCTCAGGATGGCGACCTGGTGTGCCGGGCGACCGCCGCCGAGGCACTGCCAGCCCTCGTCAACCTGCTGAAGCAACAGGCCGGTTGATCCACCTGCACAAAGAGGGCCCTGCCGGGTGTTGGCGCTAGCGTGACGCACCCGGCCGGCCCGGACTCCCCTGGGCGGTCGAGAGGCAAGGAAAGGAGCGTCGACCCATGCGCGTATCCGTCATCGGCTGTGGTCACCTGGGCATCCCCCACGCCGCTGCCATGGCCGAGATCGGCCACGAGGTCATCGGCGTGGACCTGGACCAGGCGAAGATCGACCGCCTCAACGCCGGTGAGTGCCCCATCTACGAGGACGGCCTGCCCGAACTCCTCAGCACCCACACCGCCACTGGACGCCTCCGGTTCACCACGAGCCTCGCAGAGGCGGCCGAGTTCGCCGACGTCCACTTCCTCGCGGTCGGCACACCTATCGATGCAGACGGACGAAGCTACGACACCGGACAGGTCTTCGGCGCAGCCCGCGCCCTCGCCCCGCACCTGACCCGCCCCACGGTCATCATCGGCAAGTCCACGGTCACCGTCGGCACCTCCCGCGAACTCGGCGCCCTCCTCGCCCGTCTCTCCCCGGCCGCTGAGGACGTGGAGGTCGTCTGGAACCCCGAGTTCCTGCGCGAGGGCCACGCCATCGACGACACCCTGCGCCCCGACCGGATCGTCGTCGGCGTCCCGTCGGCCCGCGCCGAGGACGCGGTACGTGAGGTCTACGCACCCCTCCTCACGAACGGCATCCCGCTGTTCGTGACCGACCCCGCCACAGCCGAACTCATCAAGGGCGCCGCCAACGCCTACCTCGGCATGAAGATCTCCTTCATCAACGGCGTCGCCGACATGTGCACCGCCGCCGGAGCCGATGTCCAGCAGCTCACCGAGGCCATCGGCCTGGACCCCCGCATCGGCCGCGGCGGCCTGAACGCCGGCCCCGGCTACGGCGGCGGCTGCCTCCCGAAGGACGTCCGCGCCTTCACCGCTTCCGCCCGTACCCTGGGCGCCTCCGAGGCAGCGACCATGCTGCGCGCGGCGGAGGAGGTCAACGAATCCCGCCCCACCGCCGCGCTGAGGCTCATCGAGCAAACGCTCGGCCGACCCGTCGACGGCGTACGCATCACCGTCTGGGGCGCTTCCTTCAAGGCCGGCACCGACGACGTCCGTGAATCCCCGGCCCTGGCGATCGCCGCGCTCATGCACCAGCGCGGCGCGACCGTCACCGTCCACGACCCGCACGCCGTACCCACGGCACTGCGCCGCCACCCCGAACTCGACTACTGCGAAGACCTCGAAGGCTCGCTCGCGGACGCGGAGTTGATCGTCCTGGCCACCGAATGGCCTCACTTCCGCGAGGCCGACCCCAAGGCACTCGCCCCACTGGTAGCGGACCAGGTCCTCGTAGACCTCCGCAACCTCATCGACGCCGACGCCTGGCGCATGGCCGGATGGACCGTACGCCAGCTCGGCCGCCCCGCACAGGAATAACCGAACCGAACCCATCGATCGGAGGTCCGACGTGGACACCCTGTGGGACAACATCGAGAAGCTCTCCGCAGTCTGCCGAGCGGCCGGCGCTCACCTCCCCGACGAGGAGCTCAAAGCCCTCCAGGTCGGCAAGGTCGCCGAGGAAGCCGGCGAGGCCATGCACGCCCTCCACGGCCTGAAGGGCCTCACCACCTGCGGCGACGACCACACCTGGTCCGAGGTCCAGAACGACCTGGTCGGCGCCGTCATCGCCGCCCTCCTGGCAATGCACTACATCGATCCCACGGGTGCCCGCGCTACCTTCGAGGAGATCCTTCACCGCCGGACGCGAAGGGGCCGCGAGGCCGCTGCTACGGCCTGACAGCCTCCGGACGTGGCCGTCAACCGCTCCGATTGGACGCGGGCGGGGCCACGTCCGGCACACAAGCGGCGCCGGGCACCCGCTCCCAGCGCGGTAGAACTTTCCCTACTTCATCAAGGCAGCGCGCTCCGCTCGCCGCGCGCTCCCCGGCTCACCGCTGGAGCCTGACGCTCCTGCCTTCGGCCCGCTCTGGCCCCGCTAAGCCGGTCGCGCGGCTGAAGCAAGCACCATGGTGGGGAAGAAACCCGCTGTGGCTAGGGCGGTCGGCTCCACGGCTTTAGCCACCTCCTCGGTTCGGACCCCTCGTCGATCAAGACCAGGGGGCCACGCGCTTAAATTCCGGGCAGGATCACAGCCTGCCCAAGTTGCCGACCAGCGTAGGGCCCCTGATCATGATCGACCCCCAACCATGCAGGACACCGGCCAGAGCCGCTCCGCCGACCTAGGTGCTCATCAACCAGATTCCATGCCTAGCCCAGCCACCTAAGAGCGGCAGCCCTCGGACCCTTCATACCTCCTTCGTCCGGGTAAAAGGCCACAGCCACTCCTGAGTCGAGATAGGCCCACTCATTTTCATCCATAAGATCACTCAAATGGAAGAAATAGTCATTCCCCCAGGATCGAACAAACCCGAATTTCTTATCCTGTCGCACATTCGTCACAACACCAACCCGCCTACCTAGTGCGTCTGGATCGACCACGCGCAACCGGTCCTTCAGCCGACCCAAAAGCGAATCTAGGCTCTCGAGAAGAAAATTATCGTCAATACGACGAAGTAGCAAATCGCCCGAATCCATCAATTGAACAATACGATCAACCGGCTCACCCAGGAGCATTTCAACACGCCCCGATTCCACCAGGTCAACTGCGGACTCAATACACTCTACGGCTCTGTCCAACTCGCCGCCTTCAACCTCCCTCCTGACACTGTAGACTCCGGCCCGTATGCCCGTTGTCATAGCCACCAAGCCATCGTATCGATCCGGCTTCAGCGTAATTGAGTGAGAGGCAGCGGTTACTGCAGCCTCGAAATCCTGCAGTTGAATATGTGCCCACGCAATTTCATTTACGACTACCGGCGGAACTTCAGCGAGAATTGCAGCTTTCTGCAACATTTCAAGACCGAGTGTGGGGTCGACGGCTTCCCCTACAAGAAAAGTGCCATAAAGATAGTTCAAAGTGGATGAATCAGGTGCGAGTTCGAAAGCTCTTTCATACGCAGCTCGAGCAGCTGCAACATCGCGTTGACCAGCCTGAATGAATGCTTCTACGCGCCACGATTCGTGATAGGCCGGCGAAAGCCGTTGTGCTTCGTGACAGACCAGTAGGGCGCCATCTACGTCGCCGCGTTCATGGTGCCTCAGGGCATCACGAAGAAGGCGAGCGGTACTGAAATCACCAGGCCCTTTGATGTCAATTGTACGAGGGTCGTAAGGTGAGGCCGTGCTCTCCGCTTGGAGCCGCATTCCCAAATCCGCAAGATCGCGACTGCGGCCCTCGAACATTGCTCTATCGAGCGACCGTACTGCATGCCGCTTATCGAGATACTGTTTTCCAAAATCCGTCAGTTGGTAAACCGTCTCCGTGGATTGATCCATGGAAGCCCCTTGCATTTGAATGAAGTTAGTGGTGATTAGCTCCAATAGACTGGATTGCATATCTACGGCAGAATACTCGTTCAGAAAAGCTAGTTCAGCCTGGCTGCGCCGACCTGGCAACACTTGCATTGACCGAAGAACAGCCCGCGCCTTTTCGCTAAGGTGGCCGTAAACGTTAGACATGCAAAACTCGAGAAGGAGGTCATTCTCGTGAAGCAATTCCTCAGGACGCTTTCCCGCCTGCACGCCCGCCACGAACCATCGAATGTACGCAGGATGCCCCTTCATCGCCTGCACCATTTTAGAAAGAACGACTGATGGAAGTCCCTGAAGAGCGTCTACATTTCGCACCCGTGAGAGCTTCTGCAGAAGCCGAGTTGAGTCATCTGCGGACAGAGGAGCCAGCGATACAGGATTCTCGATACCCAAACCAATTCGGCTAGTAATGATGACCTTACTGCCCATCGGGAGATCTAGTAGAAAATCGCGAAGCCTTTGGTCCAGAACCGTTTCCATGTTATCCAGAATGAGCAAGACCTTGAAATGCTCCAGGTACGAAAGAACTTCCCCTACTGGGTCGATAGAATTCTTTGCCACCCCTCCTCCCAATTGCTCGGCAGCTGAGGCAAAGAGCCCCAGAGAGTTCTCAATCGCACCACTGATTCGCTGAATCTCATTTACTGTGAGGATTGTCGCCTTCGCCGTCACCCACACGAAGGCGTCAAATGAATTCTTTGGGTCATCCAGGAGCTCATAAGCTGCTTTTAGAGCAATCGACGTTTTGCCGATCCCGCCATCCCCCAGGATCGAGACAACAGGGTAGGCGCCCTTGATTGCCTTTTTGATTCTCTCAAGCTCTTTCCGGCGGCCAAAAAAACCTGTCTCATCAAATTCTGGTGCAGGGAGGTTATGCTGCGGAGCATTGTCAGGGTCGGCAACAAGGTTGATTGTGAGACCGAGAACGTAAGCAGGGTCATCTTGCAGTTGGCTAATCGTGCGCTTCAAATTACTCCATGCTGAAGGAGCAATAGCGCTGACAGCTTTAGAGACGTCGTGAACCACAGCAAGGTCGTCAATTTCCATGGGCCTCGTGTGGGCTACCCTATTGCGGACCTGCGTGAGCTTGCCGATGCTCGGCGCAAAGGTTCGGAGAGAGTCCTGCAGATCCTCGGCGAGTCGCATCTTGAGCCCAGTGAGAACTTCATAGGCATCTGCGAAATCCAAGTAAGGGGTCAGTCCAGAAATTGTGCCAGCTGCTTGCTTTCCAACATCGCGCGTGAGTCGAGTAAGGGCCTTTTCGTAGCGATCCGCTTTAAAGATATCCTGCGCATTTTCGCTTTCTTCACAAGCACCCAGAATCACAGCACGAAGGTCTTCCTCCATGGAAGAAAGAAGCGCGAAGCAGGTAAGTCGAGTTGCACTGGAACTCATTTTCCCCCCACAGGAAATATAGACACATAGCCCTCTATGCTCCGAGTTCCAGCCACCATAGAACATGCGGCTATGACTCGCATCACACTTGCAGACTTCCGCTGGGGCAGCTTTCATGCCATAGTGTGCTATAAAGTTTGTAAAGCTCACAAAAGAGACAAAGCTTTGCCCGGTCGATAGGCAGCCCGTAGGTCCGATACGCAGATTGCCCACTCGTCCCCTTGGCCTGCGTTTGCAGGGGCCTCCTACTCGCCCCTAAAGATCCGCGGCTCGGAGTCCTCGCACCAAACGCGCACCAGTTAGCGCGGTGAATGGCGGCGATCACAAGAGCCACCTGGCCATCCGAACAGGTGCGCAGCTGCTGGTCAGCCGCCGTTCCGACTCGGCGTCCCACGCAGTTCCCAAGCTCAGAGCGCGAGTTCGATTCTCGCCACCCGCTCTTTAATGAAGGCCCTCGTCGATGGCCGGGCCTTTCGCCTGCCCTCCCGCTGCACAAGCCCCGAGCCTCACCCCTGCTGTGAACAGCCGGGGAGCAATCGTCCTCTTGCCTGCACCCGGAGCATGTGGTCGCGGTCGTCAAGGCCAGGGGAATAGTCCGAGCCGATGTATGCATACTCCAGTATGCTTGGCTCATGTCCTCAACGACTCGCATCACCGTCACGCTCCCCAGCGACCAGGTGGCGGAGCTCCGCAAGCTCACGGACAACGTCTCCGGCTACGTGGCAGAAGCCGTAGCCCGCCAGATCCGGCACCAGCTCCTGGGCGACGACCTCCGCCGTCACGAGGAGGAGCACGGACCCTTCAGCGACGAGGAGCTCGCCGAGGCACGCGGGAAGATCTTTGGCTCCGCCGGCACCTCCACGGGCGCGGATGCCGCGTGAGCGAACGCATCGAAACCGTCGTCCTGGACTCGGAAGGGCTCTCCGCCTGGATTGCTCAGGACCGCAAGCTCCTCGCGATGCTGCAGGTCTTCCACGACATGGGCGCCGACCTGGTCATCGGGGCCAACACCATCGTGGAAGTCACCCACTCCCGCACCAACATGCCTCGCCTGAACTGGGCCCTGTCCCGCGTCAAGGTGGAGCCCGTCACCGAACAAGCGGCGAAAGCGGCGGCTGAGCTCCTCAAAGGCGCCGGGCTACACGGGCACAAGTACGCCATCGATGCCACAGTCGCCGAGGTCGCCCTCCGCCAGCCGAAACCCGTCGCCCTCCTGACCTCCGACAGCGACGACATGACCAAACTCTGCGGAAACCAGGTCCGCATCATCCCTCTCTGACACGCCGGCCCACCCCGAGCACGCCCCATGGCAGGGTCCGCTGTATAGCCCTCCCGTGCCCCATCCGTGCCCAGGAGAGCGGACAACAGCGGTCAGGTACAGCCCCCAGAGGCCACGGCGCCCCCGGCTTCCGCGCAGGAAAGCGCAGGTCAGAGCCCTTCCGGTGACTCAAGCACCGCTGATTCCCAAGCTCAGAGCGCGAGTTCGATTCTCGTCACCCGCTCCGCGAAAGAGCCCCAGGCCAGCCGCCCGGGGCCTTCTTGTTGGCGCGGAGCAGAACGCGGATGCCGCCGACCGGCTTCGGTCGCCGGCCAGGCCGAGGTGTAAGCCAGCCCAAGAAGGGCCTGCCGCGCCGCTCCCGGCCGTGCTTGTACCAGCGACCCGCTCACGACGCTGTCGCGTTCGATGTCGTGCGGTCCGCCGGGTGACGCGCAGCCGAGCCCCAGGGCGCGCACCAGGTGCGGGTGGTGGGCTGCGAGTTGCTGGGCCAGGCGTCCGCCCGTGGACGTGCCGTGGACATGCCGTAGACGTCGGCCCGGTGGACACCGAGGTAGCAAGCACCGCGACCACGTCCAGGGCGAAGAGCTCGGTGCCGTAGGGCTTGTTGGGCTTCTCGCTCTCCCCCCGTGCCGCGGGAATCGAGGGTGAGGGCGTTGCGGACCGCGTGGAAGTCGTCGCGTACCCCGTCCTATCAATGGTGGTTGTTCGCCTGACCCGCCAGCAGGACAGCGCTGTCCCACCAGGCCGCAGGACCCGCCAGCAGGGACCTCCACCGGCCGACCAGGCCGTCGTGTCTCAGCAGTGACGTCACCAAGGGCTGAGGTGCGGCGGGAAGTCAGGCGGCGATGAGGTCCTGCTCACGGTCCGGCGTTTCGACCTTGGGCTGCTTGTTCGGCAGTGCGAGCCGGAAGACCTTGTGCCACGCGGAGAACACCTGCTTGGGCAGCGGGCCGGTGACGTACTCCAGCTCGTACTTCTCGAACAGCGCGCGCACCTTCACCGCGACCTCGGCGTACCGGTTGCTCGGCAGGTCCGGGAACAGGTGGTGCTCGATCTGGTGCGACAGGTTGCCGGTCATGAAGTGCATGGCCTTGCTGCCGCTGATGTTCGCCGAGCCCATCATCTGGCGCAGGTACCACTGGCCGCGGGTCTCGCCCTCGATCGACCGGCGCTCGAAGACCTGTACGCCCTCGGGGAAGTGCCCGCACATGATCACCGAGTGGGTCCAGAGGTTGCGGACCAGGTTCGCGGTGAACGTGGCGGCGAGCGTGGTGAGGAACGAGGGGCCCGAGAGCAGCGGGTGGATCACGTAATCCTTGAGCACCTGCTTGCGGATCTTGCGGCCCACGGCCTTGGCCCGCGCGCGGAACTCCGGGTTCTTGCGGCGGCGCTTGCTGAGGTTCTTGCCGAGCTCCAGGTCGTACGCTGCGATGCCGTACTCGAAGAAGCAGGCGTTGAGGAAGTTCCACAGCGGCTGGCCGAGGTGGAAGGGGTGCCACTTCTGGTCCTCGTCGACGCGCATGATGCCGTAGCCGAGGTCGTTGTCCTTGCCGATCACGTTGGTGTACGTGTGGTGCAGCTCGTTGTGCGAGTGCTTCCACTGGTCGGACGGCGAGACGTGATCCCACTCCCAGGTGGTGGAGTGGATCTTCGGGTCGCGCATCCAGTCCCACTGGCCGTGCAGGACGTTGTGGCCGATCTCCATGTTGTCCATGATCTTCGCCACGGACAGCCCGGCGGTGCCGATCAGCCACGCGGGCGGGAAGATCGAGAACAGCAGCACACCCCTGCTGACCAGCTCCAGCTTGCGCTGCGCCGAGATGACCCGCCGGATGTAGGCGGCGTCCTTCTCGCCGCGGTCGGCGATCACCTCGTCGCGGATGGCGTCCAGCTCGCGTCCCAGTTCCTCGATCTGCTCCGCGGTCAGGTGGGCGGTGGGGTCGATGGCGGTCAAGGTGCTCCTACCGTTCGATGTCGCAGGGGCCCGCCGCGGCGGACACACAGGTCTGGATGAGGACGCCCGGCTCGGCCTCGGTGATCTCGCCGGTGCGCAGGTCGCGGACAGCGCCGGCCTTGAGCGGCGTGACGCACCCGAAGCAGATGCCCATACGGCACCCGGAGGGCATGAGCACGCCGATCTCCTCGCCGATGTCCAGCAACGGCGTGGCGCCGTCCGCGTCGATGGTCTTGCCGGTGACGCTGAACGTGACCTCGCCACCGTCGCCGGCGACGACGATGCCGGGGCGGAAGCGTTCGGTGTGCAGGCGCTCATGGACGCCGTGCTCTCTCCAGTGCTCCTCGGCGGCGTCGAGCAGACCTGCGGGCCCGCACGCCCAGGTCTCGCGCTCGGCCCAGTCGGGAACGAGCTCTTGGAGACGGGCGATGTCGAGCTTGCCGTCCGTGTCGGTGTGCACCTCGGTGAGCCGAAGCTTCTTGTCCGCGACCAGGCTGTGCAGTTCCTTGCGGAAGATCACGTCCTGAGGCTGTGGCGCGCAGTGGACCATGACGACGTCGTCGAGTTCGATGTCGCGCAGCATGCCCATCACGGGCGTGATGCCGCTGCCGGCCGTCAGGTAGAGCACCTTGGCGGGCTTGGCCTGCGGCAGGACGAAGTCACCGGTCGGCTGGTCGAGCTGGATCAGCGTGCCCGGTTTCGCCCTGCGGACCAGGTGATTGCTGACCTTGCCGTCCGGGATCGCCTTCACGGTGATCGTGATGCGGCCGTCCCGGCGGTTCGTCGGCGAGGTGATGGAGTAGGCACGCCACAGGCGCACCCCATCGACGTCGACCCCGATCCGCACGTACTGGCCGGCTGTGTGGCCGCGCCAGCCCCGCCCCGGCCTGATCACGACAGTCGCGGCGTCATCGGTCTCGGAGTGCACGGCCTCGATGCGCCCACGCAGGTCAGCGCCCGTACGGAGCGGGCTGACCAGATCGAGGTAGTCCGACGGCAGCAGCGGCGTCGTGACCATCTCCAGCAGTTTCCACGCCCTGCCGCGGAGGGCTGTACTCGTCATGGCTCCACCTTGCTGTGCTTCAAGGCGTAAAGTCCTGACCGTAAGACGTGAATCTGGTCGGCGGAATTGTTCGCAAGGAACAAAAAGTGAGTCAGGCAGTTCGGAGGGCCAGCGAGCTGGCTCTGGATGAGACGACGGTCACCGCGCTTCGGGCCGCGTTGAAGACCACCGCCGACGAGGTCGTCCAGGCGATCATCGACGAGGTCCCGTCCTACGCCAACGCCCTTTCGGGCCGCATGGGCGGCACCATCCGCCGGGCCGTCCGCACCGCCCTGGGGCACTACCTGGACCTCGCGAGCGGGAACGCCACAGGCGGCGACGGCGATGACGCAGCCTACGAGCTGGGCCGCGGCGAGGTGCGCGACGGGCGTTCGATGGACGCCCTGCTCAGCGCCTACCGCGTCGGCGCCCGCGTGGCCTGGCGATGCCTGGCAGCGGGTGCCGTACCCGCTGGGCTGCCCGCCGCCGAGGTCGCCAAGTTCGCCGAGCTGACCTTCGCCTACATCGACGAGCTCTCCGCCGCGAGCGCCGCGGGCCACGCCGACGAACTGGCCGCCCGGGGCAGGGCCCACGAGCGCCACCTGGAACACCTGGCCCGCGAGCTCCTCGCCGGCGCCAGCTCGGACGTGCTGCTGGCCTCCGGCCAACGGGCTGGGTGGCAGCCTCCGGTCTCGCTGACCGCGGTGCTGCTGCCCGCCGCCCAGGCCCGACCTGTCTACCGTGCGCTCGACCCGAGCACGCTCGTCCTCGACGATCTGCCGGATGCCACCGGTGTGCTCCTCGTCCCCGATGCCGACCGATCACGTCTCCTGCGGCAGCTGACCGACCGCGCCGCCGTGGTCGGCCCGGCCCGGCCGTGGATCCGCGCGTCCGCCTCGTACGCACGAGCCGTACGCGCACGCGCCCTCTCCTCCGATATTCGCGACACGGAGGACCACCTGCCCGACCTGGTGCTCAGCGCCGACACGGACGCGTTCGCGGACCTGCGCGCCCGAGCCCTCGCACCGTTGCAGACCCTGCCTGCCGCAACCGCACGACGGCTGGAGGAGACGTTGCGGGCGTGGCTGCTGCACCAGGGCAGACGGGACGAGGTCGCGGCGGAGTTGTTCGTCCACCCCCAGACGGTCCGATACCGGATGTCGCAGCTTCGGGAGCTGTTTCCCGATCTCGCATCACCACACCGGGTCCTTGAACTGACGCTGGCGGTCGGCCTCCGGGTCGACTGACGCGTCCACCGGTCGGACGACCGGCCAGGGCCGACCTGGCACACCGCGCGACGGAGAATGGGACGGAGTACGAAACGTGAGGTCAGGAGCTCCCATGACAAAACTGGTTCACCGGCCTCGTGAGGACGCGGAGTTCGATTTCATCCTCGGGAGAAGCGAGGTTCCGGTTCTCGCATACTTCACCGGGGCATGGCCCAAGGCAATCGAGCCCTGTCGGGTGATGGATGTCGTCGTGGGCGACATCGCCGCCGCCTACGCGGGCCGCCTGACGGTCGTCCGCACCGACATCACGCGTTGCCCGGCGGCAACCGAGCGATACGGGGTCACCGGAGCCCCGTCCTGCCTCCTACTGAAGGAGGGAACGGCGGTGGCGCACGGCACGGGGCCCATGACCGGCGACGAGGTACGGCAGCTCCTGGACGGTCACCTCTGAGCGGCCGCTGCGGCACCCGGACCGCCGCTTCTCGTCGCGTTCGAAGCGGGCTCGGCCGTTGAAGCTCTCGGTCACCGCCTCCGCCCGTGCCTCATCCGTCCCAGCAGAACGGGCCCAGCGGTCGAGTACGGTGCATAAAGGCCGTCCCGGTTCTGTGCGTCTCGGCCAACCGTGCAGGTCACAGCGGGACCGACCGCCCAAGAACCGTTGATTCCCAAGCTCAGAGCGCGAGTTCGATCCTCGTCATCCGATCTTCCACGGCCCCCAGGTTCACGGCCTGGGGGGGCCGTTGCTCAGACCTCACCGTGCGTCGCGCGACCCGTCGGTCGTCGCCAACGGCAGTCACGGTGCAGTCGGCCCGGTGCGCGCCAAGGTCGAAGTCCTGGGGCCGGTCGAGCCGTTCGCCGTCCGGCATGAGGGGAGGGGAACGAAAAGTCTTCGTTCCCCTCCCCTCGTCCTTGTCCTGCCCTCCCGTCAGAGCCAGGAGTCCCAGATGCCGTACGCCGTGGATCGCGTCGCGGCCTCCGCGCCCGAGGCGTCGAGGCGTACGACGCGGTAGTAGTACAGGCCGAGCCGGTCCTCGTGGACCGTGGTGTCCATGTAGTACGCCGCGTCGCCCGTCGTGCCCTCCGTCAGGGTGGCGTACGAGGCGGTGACGGGATCCCAGCGTTCCACTCGGTAGCTCGCGAAGCGGGAGCAGTCTCCGAGGCCGGAGCTTGCGGAGCAGCCGACGTACAGCTCCGGGTACTGGTCCTCACGGACCTCGGTCTCCGTCCAGCCCGGCGGGCGGGTGTCCGGCAGGGTGACCGAGATGTCGGCGGGGTGGAGGACGTCGAGTGGGATGTCGTCGTGCTGGAGCCGGTCGTCCGTGGCGGCCACCTTGTAGACGTGGGTGGCGCCGTCGGGAATCGTCGGGCAGAGGATCTCGGTGCCGGCCAGGGAGCTGCCGGACCAGCAGTTCTCCTTCCAGACCGTCTCACCGCTGTCCGGGTCGGTGACGCCCTGCCATACGTGGTAGCCGCGTACGTCGGTGTCGGCCGGCGGCGTCCAGGTCAGCCGGACGCCGAGCGGGACGCGTTCCGCGGTCAGGTTCTCGACCGGGGCGGGGCGCCGGGTGTCCGGGGTGGTCGCCCTGGCGGGCGGGCCGGGCTGTGACGCGCGTCCGTAGCGGTCGGTCGTCACGACTCGGTATGTGTACGTGGTCTCCGACTTCCCCCGGACGTCCCAGCAGCTGCCGTTGATCTGCTTGCGGGCGGACAGGGGAGCGTCGTCGTCCGCCCAGGTCCAGTACGTGTCCGGGTCGGTCAGCGGCTGGTCCACCGAGGTGAACGGCTTGCACCGGTCCACGATGTCGGTCTCGCCGGTCGCGGTGTCGGTCCGGATGATCTTGTAGGTCGGGAGGGAGCGTTCGTCGACGGTCCACGGGTCGACGCTGCTCCACGCGATCATCACGCCCTCGTCGAAACTGGTGGCGGTGGTCTTGAAAGCGGGGATCGCCTCCGGCCGGTCGGCCATCCTCAGCGTGATCTCCACCGGCGCGGCGGCGTTGCCCCGGGCGTCCAGCGCGCGCACCGCGTACCGGTAGCTGTCGGCGACGGCGGCCGACTGGCGCGGCACCACGTCGGTCCGGGTGCCGGGGGTCCCCGCGGGACGGGCGTCGATGTAGCCGCCGGTCGCCGGGTCGTACTGGAGGACCTGGTACGAAGCTGCCTCGGTGACGGGCGACCACATCAGATGCGGTACGCCCGACCGGTACTCGGCGCGGAGCCCCGTGACGGCGGCGGGCGGGGTCAGGTCGGGGGTGGTGAACGTGGTGGCGGCCGAGTACGCCGACCAGTTCCCGGCGGCGTCCCGGGCCCGGCCCCGGTAGGTGACCTTGCTGCCGTCGGCCCGGTAGCCGGTGTCGCAGATCGCCCCCTTGGTGCCGGAGTAGACCGTGCTCCAGCTCTTCGTCGCGGCGTCGAGCCGCTGCATCTCGTACCGGACGATGTCGGCGGCGTTCTTCGCGGTGGTGACCAGCTCCGGCGCCGCGTAGGGCTGGTCGGCCGGGCAGACGTCCCATTCGAGGAAGGGCGCGGCGGGCGGCGTCTTGTCGATCGTGGTGACGAGCTTGTCGGAGCTGCCGCCGGAGACACGGCCCGCCTTGTCGACGGCCCGCACCTCGTAGTAGTAGGCCGCGCCCGTCCTGGGCAGCGCGCTGTCGGTGTACGACGTGGCGGTGGTCGTCGCGAGCTGCTTGCTTCCGTACGGAGTGCCCTTCAGCCGCCGGTAGACCCGGTAGTTCGCCAGGTCCATCTCCTTGTTCCTGGTCCAGGTGAGCTTGGCCGCGCCGGTGGCGGAGTCGTACGAAACGGCCGCGCCCGTCGGGGCGAGGGGCTTGACCTTGTCGTGGGCGGCGGAGGTGCGCGGCGTGTAGGCGAACGTGACCTTCGCGGCACCCGTCCAGTTGACGTAGTCGAAGCGGAGCGTGTGCTTGCCCTTGGGGATCGTCACGTTGACCGTCTTCTTGACGGTGGCGGAGCCGTTCTTCCAGACGTTGATCTTGCGGACGCCGTCGAGGTAGACCCGCATGCCGTCCTGGGCGGAGGCCGTGAACGTAAAGGGGCCGCCGGAGCCGAAGTCGCGCGTCACCGACCAGCGCACGCCGAAGTTGTCGGACGGTACGCCGGAGGCGGGCGCGCGCGTGCCCCAGTTCTGGTCGATCGCGGAGTCGCAGTCCGTCTTCTTCGGCTTGCCGGAGAACGTCGTGTTCGCGAAGAACTGCCGCTTGAAGACGGGGGAAGTGCAGTTCACCGCCGCGGAGGCGGGTACGGCGGTGGCGTAGAGCACTCCGCCGGCCGTGGCCAGAACCAAGGCGGTGGCGGTCATGCGTCTGGCTGGGTTCATCAAGTCCTTCAGTCCTGTCCGGCGGCCGATGTCGATCATCGGGCGTCGCCGAGCAAGACCAAGGAGGGGGTCGATTGGTTGTATGAGCCTCGGCTCGCGACCCGGAAGGGACAGGTCGAAGGCGCGGGGGAGCATTACTGCTATGACCTGGACTGATCTCGTCCCCAACCGGTACGTGGAGGACTTCGCGATTGGCCCGCACCGGTTCACGAGCGTCCTGGAACGCAAGCTCTTCCCCACCACCGTCCCCGAGACCCAGCGACGTCCGCGGTGACCCGGTGCCGTGTATATCTCCAGGGCTCGCCCTGACCGGCCTCGCGCCTCTTCCGTGTGCGCGCACCCTGGGGACGATGTGGTGCCCGTCCGTGGCACGGCATCATGCACGCATGATCACCATTCACCTGAAGTACGAGATCGACGCCGACAAGCTTGAGGACTTCGAGGAGTACGGTCGCCGCTGGGTCCGGCTCGTCCATCGGTTCGGCGGGACGCACCATGGCTACTTCCTGCCGAGTGAGGGCGACAGCGACATCGCCTACGCCTTGTTCTCCTTCGCCAGTCTGGCCGCGTACGAGCAGTATCGGTCGGACAGCATGACCGACCCCGAGTGCCAACAGGCGTTCAAGCTGGCTCGTGACACCCGCTGCATCAAGCGCTACGAGCGCCGCTTCCTCAGGCCTCTCGACGGTCTGTCCTAGCCGACGGGGCCTCGCGAACGGCGTGCCGTCCGGGGCCCGAGCCATAATGCGCTTGCCCCGGCCACGGGACGAAACCGAGGAGGTCGCCGCAGCGATGAAGATCCGTTCCACGACAGACGAGGACCTCGACGTCTACGTCGACACGGTCCATGCCGCGTTCGGGCACTTCCCGGAAACACCGGTCGAGGGCGGCGGGCTGTGGTGGTCGGCGCTCGAAATGGAGCGTTGCCTGCTTGCCCTGGCGGCGGACGGGCGGCCCGTCGGCACCGCCGGGGCGTACGGCTTCGAGCTCACCCTGCCCGGTGAGGCCGTCGTCCCAGTCTCCGGGGTGACCTCCGTCGGCGTCCTGCCCTCGCACCGGCGCCAGGGCGTGCTCAGCGCGATGATGCGGCACCAGCTCGGCGACGTGCGGGCCCGCGGGGAGTTCCTGGCCGTGCTGCTGGCCTCCGAGGCTCCGATCTACGGCAGGTTCGGCTACGGACCGGCGACCTACACGGCGCGGCTGACGGTGCCGCGGCACCGGGCCGCCCTCGCCGTTCCGCGGGCGCGCGGCCTGGCCGGCGCACCGGTGGCCGGTGCGGGCGACGGTTCGGTCGAGGTGCTGCGGCGTGATGAGTGCGGCGAGATCCTGGAAGAGCTCTACGACCGGTACCGGCGTACCCAGCCCGGCGCGTTGTCCCGGCCGCACCGCTGGTGGGACCTGCGCGCGGGGCAGCCGCCGATCTCTCCGGCGCCGCGCTACATCGCCGTACACCGGGATGCCGACGGCGTTCCGGACGGGTACGCGAGCTACGCGATCGAGTCCGGCACCTTGACGGTCGACGAGACCATCAGCACCGACGACACCGTCTTCACGGCCCTGGCCCGGTTCGCCCTTGAACACGATCTGGTCTCTCAGGTCGTGTTCAGGCATGTCCCGCCCGAGCACCCGTTGCGCCGGCAGCTCGCGGACTTCCGCGCCGGCGAGGTGGGCGGCTACACCGACTGGCTCTGGGTGCGGCTGCTGGACATCCCGGGTGCGCTCGCCGCGCGCGGCTGGTTCATGGACGGCGAGCTGGTCCTAGATGTCGAGGACCCGTTCCTCGGCGAGCGCGGCCGCTATCTGCTGACCGTCCGGGGCGGTCGGGCCGACTGCGTCCTGACGGACCGGGAGCCCGACCTGTCCCTGGACGTCGGCGACCTGGGCTCGGTCTACCTCGGCGGCACCGCCCCGAGCACGCTGGTGCGGGCCGGGCACATCCGGGCCCACCGCCCGGGCGCGGCCGCCCTGGCCGACGCCCTCTTCCGTGCCGAGCGCTCGCCTCACTGTCTGCACTGGTTCTGACCGCGTCCTCGCCGGCCCTCCGCACCGGTGGAAACCGCCCCGGGCACGTCGCGGCAGTCACCTCAGTCGCGGCAGGTGCGGCAGTCGCGTCAGTTCTGGGTGGTGTCGTCGCCCGTCTCTCCGGCGCCTCCGGCCGCGGCCGCCTTCTCGCGCATCTTGCGCACCAGTTCCGCCTTCTGCTCGGCAGCACCCTGACGGTCGAGGTTGCGGTGCGGGCCGTTGTTCTGGCGTTCGGCGCGGGACTGCCTCTTGCGCTGGCCGCCGCCCTGGCCCACGGGGTTGTTGATGTTCTTGCTCACGGTCATGGGTTCTCCCGGTACTGGTGTGGAGTGTCTACGTAATCATCGGTGAGGGGCAGGAATCGACGAGCACCCCGTGGCCGTACGCACGTGACGTCGCGACGACCTACCCGCTGTTCATGGGTGGTTACCGCGTGTTCCGGACTCCGACCGTACCGAGCTCGAGGTCGACACCGTCGAGGAGGCGTACGCGTTGATCGCCGCCCGTCTTCCTGACGCCTGCGACCCTTCCGGATGACGCACACGGTGTTCCGGCCTGGTCCCGCCGGGCCGTCGCAGATCCGGTCGGTGCCCTCAGCGCTCCCGATGATATTTGACCGATCGTTTCAGTATCGCCTAGAGTTCGAGTGTGGCCAGGACCAAGGAATTCGATCCCGAAGCCGCCCTGCAGTCAGCCCTTGAGCTGTTCTGGCGGCGCGGCTACGAGGCGACCTCGATGGCGGACCTCGTCGAGCACCTCGGCATCGGGCGCGCCAGCATCTACGCCACCTTCGGCAACAAGCACGAGCTGTACCTGAAGGCGCTGGACCGGTACAACGAGAACCGCGATCCGGGCCTGCTGGGGGAGCTGTCCCAGCCCGGCCCCGCACTGCCCGCCGTACGGGCCCTCGTGCGGCGGTTCGCCGCCGAGGCGAACTCCGAGGACCACCGCACCCAAGGGTGTTTCATCACCAACACGGCCGCCGAGCTGGGCCCGCACGACCCGGCGGCGGCCCGCCGGGTCGAGGCGAGCTGGAGCCATATCGAGACCCTGCTGCACTCGGCACTGGTACGGGCCCGGTCGCAGGGCGAGCTGCCCACGGACCGCGATCCGCGCGCGCTCGCCCGGATGCTTCTGGTGCTGATGCAGGGTCTGCGGGTCGTGGGCAAGGCGTCGGACGATCCTGGCCGGGTGCGGGACGCCGCCGAGCAGGCGCTGACCCTGCTCGACTGAACGGCCGCCCGACCGCCCGACCCGGCCCGGCAACCGCACACCACCCCCACCGGGGTGACTTCATGGACTCATAACAGAACGATCAGTCAAATATCGGGGGAACAATGGCTGATACACCGCACTGGAACACCACGGCCGAACCCGCCCCGGCCGAGCCCGCCTCGACCGAACCCGCCTCGGCCTCGGCCGCCACGACCTCATCCGTCTCCCCCGGGCGCAGGACCGCGCCCGGGCCCGCCTTCGCGCTGCTCGGCACCGTGCAGATAGCGCTGCTGTTCGCGCTCACCGCACTCATCGTGCCGCTGCCCCGGATCGGCCGTGCGTTCTCGCTCGACCGGGCCGACCTGATCCTCCTCAGTTCCGCCTACGGGCTGTCGTTCTCCGGGCTGTTACTCCTCGGCGGCCGCGTCGCCGACCGTTTCGGCGGGCGGCGCGCTCTCACCGCCGGGCTGCTCGTGTTCACCGCCGCGTCCCTCGCCGCGCTGCTCGCCCCGGGGCCGGGCACGCTGCTCGCCGCCCGCTTCGCGCAGGGCGTGGGCGCCGCGCTCGCCGCGCCCGCCGCCATGTCCGTACTGCGCGCTCTCTTCCCCCGACCCGCCGCGTACGGACGGGCGATGGCCACCTGGGGCGGGCTCTCGATGCTCGGTGCGACCGCGGGGCATCTGCTCTCCGGGGCCGTATCGGCGTTCGCGTCCTGGCGACTGACCCAGGCCGTCCCGGTCGCGGTCGCCGTCCTCGCCCTCGCCCTCGGGCCGCGACTGCTGCCCGTGACACCGGTCGGCGGGCCGGGCCGCTCCCTGGATCTGCCGGGCGCGCTGCTCTCGACCGCCGGGATCACCCTGGCCAGTTACGGACTCGTCCTCACCGACGCCCGCTCCTGGGGTTCGACGGCCGTCCTGGTTCCCCTGCTCGGCGGGGCCGCGCTCCTCGTGGCGTTCCTGGCCGCCGAGCGCCGCTCCCACGACCCGCTGCTCCCCCTCGCGTTCCTCCGCGACCGCCGCAGGGCCCTCGCCCTCGCCGCCGTCGGACTGACCGCCGCCGGGACCGCCACGACGTTCATCCTCCTCTCGCTCCATCTGCAGCAGGAGCGCGGCTGGCCGGCGCTGCAGACCTCGGCCGCCTTCGTTCCTTTCGCGGTGGCGCTGCTCGCCTCGGGCCGTACGGCAGGGCCTCTCATCGCCAGATACGGGGCGCCCGCCGTCACCACCGCCGGGCTCGCCGCCGCCGCGAGCGGCCTCGCGCTGCTCGCGCTCACCGGCCTGGCGCCGCACATCCCGTACGCGTACGGGCTCCTCCCCGGGCTGCTCCTGCTGCCGGCCGGGGCCGCCGCCTCCTTCGCGGGGGCCGCTGTTCTCGCGACCGACGGGGTGGAGCCGCGGCAGACCGGGCTCGCGGGCGGCGTCATGAACACCGCGATGGAGCTGGGCCCGACCGTCGTCCTCGCCGCCCTGCTCACCCTCGGCTCCGACCCCGCCTCGCTCGCCGCGACGGCGGCCGTTCTCGCCGCCGCCGCGTTCCTCAACACCCGTACCGCACAGCCATCCACGTAACCGCACACCGACCCGGGAGTCGTCACCATGACCGCACGTTTCACCGGCAGGACCGTCCTCGTCACCGGCGCGGGCTCCGGCATCGGCCGGGCCGTCGCCCTCGCCTTCGCCGCCGAGGGGGCCTCGGTGGTCGCGGCCGGGCGTACCGCCGGACCGCTCGACGAGACGGTCGCCCTGATCGAGAAGGAGGGCGGGTCCGCGGCCGCGGTCACCGCGAACGTGACCCGGTCCGAGGACGTCAGGACGCTGGTCCGCCGCACCGTCGAACACTTCGGCAGCCTCGATGTCGCCGTCAACAACGCGGGCGTCTTCAGGGGCGGCGCACCCGTGGGCGACCTCCCGGAGGAGGACTGGCGCACGCTGCTCGACATCAATGTCACCGGGGTGTTCCTCTGCCTCCAGGCCGAAGTCGCCCGGATGCGCGAGCAGCCCACGGGCGGTGCGATCGTCAACATCGCCTCCAACCTCGGTGCGCACACCCGTGTCCCGGGCGTGGCCGGCTACATCGCCACCAAGGCCGCCGTCTCCGCCCTGACCCGGGCCGCCGCCCTGGACCACATCGCCGACGGCATCCGCATCAACGCCGTCAGCCCCGGCGCGTCCGCCACCACCATGTCGCTGCTGCCGGGCGAGACCGACGCCGACCGCGCCGACCGGATGAAGGGCGCGTCGCCGCTGGGGCGCGTCTCCTCCACCGCCGAGGTCGCGGCGGCCGTGCTGTATCTGGCCTCGGCGGACGCCGCCTCCGCGGTCGGCTGCGACCTGGTCATCGACGGGGGCGCCGCCGCCTGAGCTCGACCGCCTCCCGGATCCGGCGCCGGGCACGGCCGCGTCGGGTCCGGGCCCGGGCCCGGGAGGAGGTGCCCGGCGTGCCTCCGTGCCTCCGTGCCGCCGGAGTCCGGGCTACCGGAAGGCCGGCAGGTTGCGCGCGACCCATTCCCCGAAGGGCCGGGCCGGGCGGCGCAGGACGCTCTCCACGTCGGGGCCGACCGCCTGCTCGGCCGGCAGCGGGAGGCCGAGGACGTCCAGGGTGCCGCCGATGACCTCCTCCGGCATGAACCGGGCCAGGTGGTCGTGGGCCTCCTCCCGGGACAGTTCCACGAAGGCCACCTCCTCCCCCAGCGCTTCGGAGATCACCGCGGCCTGGCGGCGGGGGCTGATGGCCTCGGGGCCGGCCAGCTCGTACGTACGGCCCGCGTGACCGTCCTCGCTCAGCGCGGCGGCGGCGACCGCGGCGATGTCCGCCGGGTCGATCACGGGCAGCGCCACATCGCCGAACGGGGCGAACACCGTGCGCCGCGTGCGGACCGACTCGGCCCAGGCGAAGGCGTTGGAGGCGAAACCGCCCGGGCGCAGGACGGTGAAGTCCGGTCCGGCCGTGCGCACGGCCGCCTCGAACGCACGCAGGCGGGCGTGCGAAAGCTGCTCGGGGCGGGTGGCTCCGACCTGGGAGGAGAGCAGGACGACCCGCTTCACCCCGGCGGCCACGGCCGCGTCCAACAGCGCCTCCGGGCGCTCGCCCCGGCCGTTGAGCTCGCCGCCCAGCAGGATGAAGAAGGCGTCGGCGCCTTCGAGGACCGGCGCCATGCTCGCGGCGTCGCCGACGTCGGCCCGGGCGTGCCGGGCCCCGGCCGGAAGCCCGGCGGGGTGCGGCTGCCGCGATACGGCCACGACCTCCTCGCCCGCCTCGGTCAGCAGCGGCACCAGCGTCCACCCGATATTGCCGGTCGCACCCGTCACCACGATCATGACTGCTCCTCAGGTAGACAGCCGGCCCGGCGGCCTGCCGACTGGATCGATAGTTAGTGAGTTAGTTAGCTGACTTGGATGACGCTAGCACGGGTCTCCGGGGTGCTGTCTATAGTTGGTCGGGTGACTGACTCAGTTGAGCCCCGGGCCTCCCGAGGGGCCCGGGGAGCCGACAAGCGGCGGCGGCTCACCGCCGCCGCGGCCAAGGTCCTGCACGAGCAGGGCGTCGAACGGACCACCCTCGCCGACATCGCGCGCGTGGCCGGGGTCCCCGTCGGGAACGTCTACTACTACTTCAAGACCAAGGACGAACTCGTCCGGGCCGCACTCTCCGAGCACAGCGCGCACCTGGACGAGCTCACCCGCCGGCTGGACGAGCTGCCCGACCCGCTCGACCGGCTCAAGGCCCTGATCGAGGCCTGGGTCGGCCGGCGCGACATCGCCGCCCGGTACGGCTGCCCCACCGGCACCCTGGCCGTCGAACTCGACAAGCGCGCCGACGGGATGCTCGACGTGGAGGCCGGCGCGGTGATTCGGCGGCTGCTCGACTGGGCCGGGCACCAGTTCCGCGCCCTGGGCCTGCCCGACCCGGACGGCCTCGCCGTCACCCTCGTCGCCGGCTACCAGGGCATGTCACTCCTGGCCAACGCCCTGCGCGAGCCGGAGATCATGACCCGCGAGGGCGCGCGCCTCGTCCGCTGGCTCGACTCCTTGCAGGCTTCCGCCAGGCGCCCGTCCTGATCTCCGGTTCGCCGCGTCACGGTTCCCTCATCGCCGAGGGACAGGTCAGTAGTGATGCACGGTGCCGTAGGCGCTGTAGACGTACAGGGCGATCACGCCCACGACGCAGGCCATGATCACCCATGAGCCGAAACCGGTGTGCCTCTCCCTGCCGTTCCGTCGCTCGGACCTCCGGGACCGGGACCGCCGGGACCGCCGGGGACGCTGTGACCGCGCGGGCCGGTCGGACCGCCCGGACGCTGCCCGGCCCGGAGGCACCCGTACCGCGTCGGCCGCCGCCTCGGCCAGCAGGCGTCGGCAGGTCGCGGCGAGCGGGCCCATGCCGGCGGAGAGGGGCACCACGGCCTCCGAACGGGCCGGAGCGGTCGTGCCGCCGTCCAGGATGCGCCCGGCGCGTACGAGAACCTCGCCCGAGCCGCCCGCCGGGGCGAGGCTGATCCACCGCTCCACGTGCTCACCCCGGATGACCATTCCCCCGGACCGCTCCCGGTACACGGTGTGCTCCCGCCACAGCATCGCCGCCAACTCCTCTGCCGTGCCTCTCAGTTGTGCACCCACCAGCCATCCCCCCACCTCGCAGCGAATCGAACAAGCATCGAACTCTACTGGCGGGCCCAAACCCTGCGCGACCGGCGGTCGTCAGAGTTGCCGTCGAGGACGGGGGGGCTGCTGTGGACTTCGGGGTACTGGGCCCGCTGACCGTGCGGCGGGCCGGTCGTCTGGGCCAACTGACGGTCACGTCGTCCGGTACGGGCCGGCCTCGCTCAGCGCACCGGGAAGCCGAACGCGTACCCCTGCTCCTTCAGCCAGGGCAGGACCTCGCGCAGAGCGGCCACGGTCTCGGAGCGCTCTCCTCCAGCGTCGTGGAAGAGGACGGTCGGCCCGTTGGCGATCTCGCGCTTGACGGTGGCGACCATGGTGGCGGCACCGGGATGCTCGAAGTCCTTGGTGTCGACGTTCCAGCCGAGCGGCCGCATCCCGTGGGAGGCGGCGAGCTTCCGGCTGTACGGGGTAAACGCACCGCCCGGGGCCCGGTAGTACTGCGAACGGACACCTCCGGACGCCTTGATGATCATGCGTTCGGCGTCCAGGATCTGCTGCCGCTGATAGGCCTCGGACTTGGTGTCCATGGTCGTGTCGTGCGAGACGGTGTGGTTGCACAGCCGGTGGCCGTCCGCCACGACCGCCTTGACCAGGTCCGGGTAGGCCCGGGCCTGGGTGCCGACCATGCAGAACGTGGCCTTCACGCCCTGGTCCTTCAGCAGTCGCAGCACCTGCGGCGTCCAGACCGGGTCCGGCCCGTCGTCGATGGTGATGTTGACGCCCCGGTCCCCGCGGTCCGAGGCGTGCGCGATGTCCGCCTTCACCTTGGCCACGGGCCGGTCCTTGGCGTCCGGCGCGGAGACCCGGCCCTGCGGCGGGCGGGCGGTGGTGTCGGCCTGCGCGGTCCACACCGAGGTGGCGGCGGCCAGCGCCGTCACACCGAGCGCCGCCGCGAGGAGCCGGCTGTGCCAGGCCCTTCCCTTGTGCTTCGCCATGTCCGCCCGCCCCTTTTGCCGTCTCCGCCGATGTCGTGCACCCACCTAGACATGCGAAGGGCCCGGCGGGATGCCTCGGTTACCGTTCGCGGACACAGCTGCAGGCGGTCGGCGACAAACGGAGAGCCGGTCAGCGGTCGCCGTCCTCGGCGCGGGTGTGCGCGACCAGGGCGTTGGCGTGGCCGTGGCCCAGGCCGTGTTCCGACTTGAGCCAGGCGACCAGTTCCCCGTGCCTGGTCAGCGGGGAGGAGCGGATGAGGTCCTTCCACTCGGAGACCGGGCGGCCGTACTTCTTCTCGATCGAGGGGAAGTAGCTCGCAGGGCCCTTCACGGCGTCGGTCATGGGGTGTCCCGTCTGTTGTGGTGCGCATGATGTCGCGGGTATGACCGGTGCCGGACGGTGAAGTCATCGGTCTCCGGCCGCCGATCAGGTCACGACTCGGTCTCGCCGTAAGGCTCCGGCAGCTCCGAGTGGCTTGGAGGGCGGTGACCCCGGAGGGCGGGGCCCCCGGAGGGCGGGGCATCAAGGTCGTTGCTCACACTGGTACGGACGTGGCGTACGGGCGAGCGGGGGAGTCGAGAGTGGAGCCGAGGCCGGCGAATCGGACGGGGACCCGGCTGGAGGACCAGGTGAAGGACTGGTCCTCCCGGCACCGCACGTGGCTGGTGGCCGGGCTCTGGGCGGTGGTCGTGCTGCTGGTCGTCGGCTACTCGGTGCGGGAGCCGGTGAAGGACTGGTGGCTGGCGCGCGAGGCGTGCGGGGGCCAACTGCCCGCCGGGGAACTGGAGATCGTGCGGACGGACCTGCGGCTCGGGGAGGCGGAGGAGTCCTTCGACGCCGAGGACGGCACGTACAGCTGTGTGCTGAGGAACGAGAACGGCGGCCCCGTGGTCGCGGTCGACACCTACCCGGCGGGTCACGACCGTGACAGGGTGCTCGGGTTCGTGGGAACGTCCCGCCCGCCGGACGCCGTGCTGCCGGGCGGACTGCCCGGCTTCGAGGAGGACCCCGGCATCGTCCATCTGATGCCGGAATGCCCGCGTGGCGTCCTGTCGGCGGCGGAGAAGAAGGAAGCGAGGGCGGAAGCGGGCGAGAAGGAGAAGGCGGCCCCGGAGCGTCGCCGGCTGCTCGTGAGCACCAGGACGTACTCCGCCCACAGCCCTGCGGAGAAGGCGGCCATGCTGCGGCTCGCCGTCCACATGACGAACGCGGTGACCGAGAAGCTCGGCTGCGGCGGCGAGCCGCTGCCCGCCCCGTCGGACGGCGCGGTGCCGGACGAGGGGACGTACGTGCCCCGCGCCCGGGCGAAGGGCACCGCCTGCGACGCCCTCGCCACCACCCGCGTCCCGGAGGCGGGGCGCGACGGCGACGTGCGCATCGCCGTCGCCGACGGCGGGATCGTCGGCCGGTGCACCCTGCGCGCCACGGAGGCGTACCCGGACGCGCGAAAGGGTGCGTCGATCGTCGAGCTGACCTCCTGGCTCGGCGACTGGGGCCCGCTGGTCCGCGAGATGGGCTCGGACCCCGACCCTCTGCCGATGGGCCGGGGCGCCGCCCGGAGGCCCGCCCTCACCGAGCACCGGGCGTGGGCCGTCGCCAGGTGCGACGGGGACGACGTCGGCTTCGCCGCGCGCTGGGGTCAGGACTATCCCGACCGGCAGCGGAAGCCGGGCACGGCGTACGTGCCGCCGACCGAGGCCGAACGGTACGAGCAGCGCGTGCTGCTGCGCACGTACGTGTCCGCGTTCGCGGCGGATCAGGTACGGCGCGGGGCCTGCACGGACCTGAAGCTGCCCGAGAAGCCCAAGAAGCCGGAGAAGCCTGAGTAGGCGGAGCCGCCTGAGTAGGTGGAGCGGCTTGAGCAGGTGGAGCGGTCTGAGCAGGCGTGGGGCGGGGCGCGGGCCCCGGAGACACCGGAGGCCGACTCCGTTCTTTGCTCACTCTTTACCCGGATCGGAGCCGCTGCCGGGATGGCGACGCGGCGCGGGTGCGTTGGGGCCGGGTGGACCACCCCCACAACGGACAGGAACCAGACGTGACAGACGTGACAGACGTGACGGACCCGGCAGCCGCTGCGGCCCCGGCAGGTGCGCGGGACGCGGCGGAGGCGGACAGCGCCGCCGCCCGTGCGACGGCCACGCTCTCCCGCCCGTTCACGGTCCGCGGACTCACCTCCCGGAACCGGATCGCGATGGCGCCCATGACCCGGCAGTTCTCCCCGGACGGCGTTCCGGGGCAGGACGTGGCGGACTACTACACCCGGCGCGCCGCCGGTGACGTCGGGCTGATCATCACCGAGGGCACCTACGTCGACCACGAGTCCGCCGGGACCAGCGACCGGGTCCCGCGCTTCCACGGCGAGGCGGCGCTCGCGGGCTGGGGGCACGTCGCGGACTCCGTGCACCGGGCGGGCGGCGCGATCATTCCGCAGCTCTGGCACGTGGGCGTCACCCGCACCGAAGGCGCCGGGCCCGTCCCGGACGCCGAGCCGGTCGGCCCCTCGGGTCTGTCGCTGAGCGGTGAGCCCAAGGGCCGCGCCATGACGCAGAAGGACCTCGACGACGTCATCGCCGCCTTCGCCGACGCGGCCGCCGCCGCCGAGCGCCTCGGCTTCGACGGCGTCGAACTGCACGGCGCGCACGGCTACTTGATCGACCAGTTCCTGTGGTCCGGCAGCAACCGGCGTACCGACGCCTACGGTGGCGACCTGGTCGCCCGGACCCGGTTCGCCGCCGAGATCGTGGCCGCCTGCCGCGCCGCCGTCTCCGACGCCTTCCCCCTCTTCTTCCGGATGTCCCAGTGGAAGTCGGACAACTACGAGGCGAAGCTCGCCCGGACCCCGGAGGAACTGGACGCCCTGCTCACGCCGTTGGCCGAGGCCGGGGTCGACGTCTTCCACGCGTCCACCCGCCGCTACTGGCTGCCGGAGTTCGAGGGGTCCGACCTGAACCTGGCCGGCTGGGTGAAGAAGATCAGCGGCCGGCCGACCCTCACCGTCGGCTCGGTCGGCCTGGACGGCGACTTCTTCAGCGCCTTCCAGGGCAACGACTCCCGGGTCACCGGCATCGAGCAGCTGCTGGACCGGATGGAGCGCGACGAGTTCGACATGGTCGCCGTCGGCCGGGCGCTGATCTCCGACCCCGAGTGGGCGGCGAAGACCCTCGACGGGCGTACGGCGGACATCACCCCGTTCTCCGCGGAGATGCTGAAGACCCTGCACTGACGACCGGCGAGGCCCTCACCTCTGCGCCCTGTTCGCCGCCGCCGGGAGGTCCGCGCGGATCGCGGTGATCAGGGCGCGGCTGGCCTCGTGCGCGGCGGCGCTGCCCTCGGCGGGCGACGTACCGGCGCGCTGGTGCAGCACGACGCCGATGACCAGGCGATCGGCCCCGGCGACCTTCTGCCTGGTCGCCCAGACGAGGTTGCCGCCCGCCGGGGTGGACGAGCCGGTCTTCAGGCCGATGACCCCGTCGTGCCCGAGCAGCTTGTTGGTGTTGCGGAAGGTCACCCCGGCGCCCGGGGCCGTGACGGAGCCGGTCGCCACGATCTGCCGGAAGGCCGGGTCCCTCATGGCGGCCCGGGCCAGCCGCAGTTGGTCCGCCGCCGTGCTCCTCGTACTCGTCTCCATGCCGCTCACCCCGGTGTACGTGGTGGCGCGCATGCCGAGTCCGGCGGCGGTCCGGTTCATCTTCGCGACGAACGCCTTCTCGTCGCCCGCGTCCCAACGGGCCAGCAGCCGGGCCACGTTGTTGCCGGACGGCACCATCATCAGCTCCAGCAGCCGCCGTTGGGTGTACTTCCGCCCGGCGAGCACCGGGGCGGTCGTCTCGACGGAGGAGTACGACTCGTCGGCCGCCCGCTGATCGGCGACCACGGTCGCGCCGGGGACGTCGGCGCGCATCGGACGGTCCTTGAGGATCACGTAGGCCGTCATGACTTTGGTGACACTGGCGATCGGCACCGGCTTCTGCTCGCCCCGGGTGCCGAGGCTGCCGATCCCCTCGACCGCCACGCTCGCCTGCCCCTCGCGCGGCCAGGGCAGGTGCATCGACCGGGCGAGCGGCGCCACCCCCTCCCCCGGCCCCTCGCCGCCGCCGGACCCGGTCGCCGGCCCGCCGCCGCCGAACGCGTACCACCCTCCCGTGCCGGCCGCGAGGACCACGGCGGCGGTCAGCGGTACGAGGACCGGGCGGCGGAAGCGCACACCACTCCCGGCGGAAGGCGTGACAGTGGGCACACCGCTCCCGGCGGACGGGGTGGCAGTGGGGGCTTCGGGCATGGGCTCCTCCAGGTGACAGCGCGGTTTCCCGTACCGGAGTCACCTTCGAGGAGTCGTTCTTCCGGACCCGTACAGCACCGTTTCCGCCCCCGCGAGAGTGCGTTTCGGTTCCGTATCAGGCGGCGGGTGCGTGCGGAGCCAGGTCGAGGGTCGCGAGCGCTCCGCCGCCCGGGGCGTCGGCGAAGGCCAGCCGGGCGCCGAGCACCTCCGCCTGGCCCTGGGCGACCGTCAGGCCGAGACCGTGCCCCCGGCCGCGTTCGCTCGCGCCGGTGCGGAAGCGCTGCGGGCCCCGCTCCAGCAGGTCGGGCGGGAAGCCGGGGCCGTGGTCGCGTACGGCGATCCGCGCCCCGGTGACGGTCACCTCGACGGGGGCCGCGCCGTGCCGGTGGGCGTTGGCGACGAGGTTGACCACGATCCGCTCCACCCGGCGCGGGTCGGTCTCCACCACCTCCGCGTCCGCCACGGAGACACGGGTGTCCGTGCCCGTACGCCGCACCACGTCGGCGACCAGCTCGCCCAGCGGCACCGGGTCCAGGCGGGCCCGCTCGGCGCCCGCGTCCAGGCGCGAGATCTCCAACAGGTCCTCGACCAGCGCGTTCAGGGCCCGCAGCCGGTCCCGTACGAGACCGGCCGCCTCGTCGGTCTCGGGCAGCAGCCCGGCGGCGGTGACCAGGCCCATCAGCGGGGTGCGCAGTTCGTGCGCGACGTCGGCGGTGAAGCGCCGCTCGTTCTCCAGCTTGCGCTGGAGGGCGTCCGCCATGTCGTCGACGGCCGCCGACATCTCGGTGATCTCGTCACGGGCCCGCCCGGCGGGGCCGATCCGGGCGTCCAGGTCGCCGTCGGCGATCCGGCGGGCGGTACGGGCCCCGTGGCGCAGCCGCCGGTTGATCGGCTCGGTGGCGAGGGCGGCGAGCGGGACGACGAACAGGAGGGCGGCGAGGACGGACTTCACGATGGAGCGGTCCAGGAGCTGGAGGCTGCGGACCTCGGTGCTCATGTCGTCCCGCACGACGAAGATCCGGTCGTCGCCGACCGCCACCGCGCCCCACATCCAGTACCAGTTCGGCGGATCGGCGTCGTACCAGGTGGCGTATCCGCGGCCGGTGCCCGGCAGTTCGTCGCCGGTGACGTCGGCGAGGTCGCGCGCCAGCGGCTCCGGCAGCTCCGCCCTGGTCCGTACGTCGATGTCCGCCGGGGCCTTCCCCGTACGGTCGAACTCCCGCTCGGCGGCGATCAGCCGGGTCAGGGTCCGGTCGTTGCCGACGCGCAGGCCGCGTTCGCGGGTCGCGTCGTGCACCAGGAAGCCGATCACGGCGGCGACCGCGCAGCACGCGGCGGCGGCCAGTGCGGCGATCTTCCAGCGCAGGGCGCGGGGGTTGAGGAAGTCCACGGCGGTCGCCGGCCGCTCAGCCGCGGACGAGTTTGTAGCCGAAGCCGCGGACGGTCTCGATCCGTCCGCTGCCGATCTTCTTGCGCAGCCGCAGCACGCACAGGTCCACGACCCGGGTGTCGCCCTCCCAGCCGTAGTCCCACACGTCGCGCAGCAGCCGCCTGCGGTCGAGCACGGAGCCGGGCGCGGCGGCGAACTCCAGCAGCAGGCGGAGCTCGGTCGGCGTCAGCGACACGGTCTCGCCGGCCCGGCGCACCTCCATGCCGAGGGTGTCGACGGTCAGGTCGCCGAAGGTCAGGACATGGTCGGGGCCCCGGTCGGACTTCTTCGGCGCGCGTCCCTCCCGGTCCGGGCGGAAGGTGGCGCGGCGCAGCAGCGCGCGGATCCGGGCGACCATGACGGCGGTGTCGACGGGCTTGATCACATAGTCGTCGGCCCCCGCCTCCAGGCCCGCGACCACGTCGAGGGCGTCGCCGCGCGCCGACATCATCAGGACGGGTACGGGGCTCTCCTCGCGGATCCGGTGGCAGAGGCCGATGCCGTCGAGCTCGGGCAGCATCACATCGAGGATCAGCAGATCGTGCCCGCCCGCGCGGAACGCCTCCAGACCGCTGAGCCCGTCGGCGGCGACCGCGACCCGGTAGCCGTAGCGCTCCAGGGCCAGCTGGACGGCGCGGCGGATGGTGGCGTCGTCCTCGACCACAAGCACGCTGACGGGGGCCGGGCCCCGGGCTTCGGACACGCTGCCTACCTGGGCGTTCGAGGTCATCGGTCGGTCGCTCGCATCGTAGTCGGGGGAGGGCGGGTGGCCCGGTCACCGGCTCACCGGCTCACCGGCTCAGCCTGGCCGCTACGGGGAGGTGGTCGCTGCCGGTGGCGGGCAGGGTCCAGGCCGCGCGCGGGGTCATCCCCCGTACCAGTACGTCGTCGATGCGGGCCATCGGGAACGCGGCGGGCCAGGTGAACCCGAGGCCGGCGCCCGCCTCTCCCTGCGCGGACCGCAGCTGCGAGGTCACCGGGGCCAGCGCGCCGTCCCGGTACGTCCCGTTGAGGTCGCCCAGCACCACGACCCGGGGCGCGGTCTCCGCCCGGAGCGCGGCCGCCAGCTCCCGGGCCGCCTCGTTGCGGCGGCCCGTCGTGAAGCCCGCCGCCGAGACCCGTACCGACGCCAGATGGACCGCGTACACGGCCACGGGCGGTCCGTCCGGGGCCCGCACCGTGGCGCGCATCGCGCGGGTCCACGGCATGATCGGCACCTCCTTCACGTCCGCCAGCGGGTGCCTGCTCCAGATGCCGACGCCGCCGAGCACCGCGTGGTGCGGGTAGGCGGCGGCCAGCTCGCGGGAGTAGACGGGCGCCGACGCGTCGGACAGCTCTTCGAGCGCCAGCACGTCCGCGCCCGCCCCGGCGAGCACGCGCGCGGTGCCGGCCGGGTCGGTGTTCCCCTCGTCCACGTTGTGGCTGACCACCGTCAGATCGCCGCCGCCGGACCGCTTGTCGGTGAGGGCGCCGCCGAAGAGCGTGACCCACACGACGGCGGGCGCGAGGACGGCGACGGCGACGAGCCGGGACCGGAGTACGGCGGCGAGAACGAGCAGGACCGGCACGCCGAGGCCTGTCCAGGGCAGCAGCGTCTGGAAGAGGCTGCCCGCGTTGACGCCCGCGTTCGGGACCGATGCGTGCAGCGCCGTCGCCGCCGCCCAGGCGACCGCCCCGGCGGCGAGCCAACGGGCGGCGCGGCGGCGGGCGGCGGGCCCGGCGGGGGCGGGCGCGGTGGGGGCGGGCGTCGCGGAATCGGGTGTCGCGGGAACGGGCGCGGGCGCGGGCGGCGCGTTCGTGGCAGGCGCTGTGGCCTCGGGTGGGCTCAGCACGGCACAGGTCTCCTGACGGTCGTGCACACCGGCGATCGGGTACGCCGACAGCCTCCGGGAACGCCGCTTCCGGCCGGTCAGGGGCGTGCTTCGAGCACCGCGCGGCTCTGTTTCAGGTACGTATCGGCCCAGTGCGCGGCTCCGGGGTGCTCGGCGCTCTCCCGGCCGCCCCGGTCGAACTCCTCCGTGAACGCCGTTCCGCCCAGGACGTCCCGCGCCGCCGCCGTGACGCGGTCGACGTCGGCGCGTTCGGCGGGCGGCAGCGGGGCTCCGGCACGGCGGCGGGCAGCGGCGGCCGCGCCGAGGAGCCGGGCGGCGCGGACGGCGTCCGGCGTGCGCCCCGCCAGGGCCGCCGCCCCGGCCAGGCCCTCCAGCGACAGGGCCAGGGCGCGCGGCTCGGCGAGGGCCAGGGCGATGTCCAGGCCGCGCAGATGGTGGGCGGCGGCCCGGTCCGCCTCGCCCCGGAGTTCGGCGATGAAGCCGAGCTCCGCACAGACCAGGTGGTCGCCCGCCCGGGACGACACGGCGGCGAACCCGTCGCGGATCCGCAGGAGGTGCGCCTCGGCGGCGTCGAGGTCGCCGGAGCGGCGGGCGCCGAGAGCGAGGCCCATCCCGGAGTGGATCTCGCCGTACGTGTAGCCCTGCTCGGCGGCGATGCGCCGCGCCCGCTCGTGCAGATCGCGGGCCCGGTCCCAGTCGCGGGCGAGCAGCGCCAGCCGGCCGAGCCCGGAGAGCCGGGCCGACACCTCCGCCTCCAGACCCAGCTCCCGCGCCATGCGCAGGCCCTCGTGCTGCCGTTGCCCGGCCTCCTCGTACGCGCCCTTGATCTCGGCGAGCGCCGCGAGCGGTGACACGGTCTGCAACTCGCCCCAGCGGTCGCCCAGTTCGCGGAAGAGCGCGGCGCTGCGACGTCCGTCGCGGCCGAGTGCGTCGAGGTCCCCGCCGACCAGCGCGAGCGCCGACCGCAGGCCGAGCGCGGCCGCGGTGCCCCAGGAGTCGTCCGCCGCGGCGAAGAGGGCGAGCGCGCGGGCGTTCAGCGCCTCGCCCCCGGCCGTGTCGCCCGCGCTGAACAGGCCGTACGCGCACAGCCAGAGCGCGCGGGCCCGCCGCACGGGGTCGGGAACGTCCTCGGCGGCGGCCTCGATGCCGGCCGCAGCGCTGAGCCCGGGCTCGGCCTTGGACTCGGACTCGGGCCCGGACGTTCCCCCCGCACCTCCGGTCAGCAGGGTGAACGCCCGGTGCAGCAGGGCGAGTTCGGGCGCTCCGGCAACTTCTCCCGGCACCGCCGCCAGGACCGCGTGCAGGCTGCGGCGGGCCTCGGTGAGGCGGCCGCGCAGCAGCCACCACCAGGCCAGGGCGGTGGCCGGCCGCACGGCCTCGTCCGCCGCGCCCGGGGTGGTCGGCGCACGGCGCACCGCCTCGTCGAGGGCCGCCCGCAGATTCCCGGCCTCGGCGTCCAGCCGGTCCAGCCAGGGGCGTTGCTCCGCGCCGCGCAGATGAGGCTCGGCGCGCACCGCGAACGCGAGGTAGTGGCGGAGGTGACGTTCGCGTACCGCCGCCAGGCCCTCCGTCGCGTGCAGGTGCTCCGTCGCGTACGCGGCGACGGACTCCAGGAGCCGGTAGCGCGGCCCGTCCGGACCGTTCACCACGACCACGAGCGACCGGTCGACGAGCCGCCCGACGAGGTCGGGCACATCCTCCCGGGACACCCCGTCCCCCGCGCAGACCGCCTCGGCCGCCGCGAGGTCGCAGCCGTCGCGGTGGACGGCGAGGCGGCGCAGGACGATGCGTTCGGGTTCGCCGAGCAGCTCCCAGCTCCAGTCGATCACCGCCCGCAGGGTCTGCTGTCGGGCCGGAGCGCCCCGCTGTCCGGTGGACAGGACCCGGAAGCGGTCACCCAGCCGCGCCGCCAACTCCCGTACCCCCAGAGCCCTTACGCGGGTGGCGGCGAGCTCCAGCGCCAGCGGGATGCCGTCGAGGCGGCGGCAGATCTCGGCGACGGCCTCGCGCTCGGGCCCGTCCGGATCGCGCGGGAAGCCGGGGGCCGAGGCCCCGGCCCGCTCCACGAACAGCCGGACGGCCTCGGCGGGCGGGAGCGGCTCGACCAGGAACACCGCCTCGCCCGCCAGGCCGAGGGGCTCCTGGCCGGTGGCGAGGACGCGCAGCCCGGGGGCGGTGCGCAGGAGCAGTTCGGCGAGTCCGGCGGCGGCGTCCACGACGTGCTCGCAGTTGTCCAGGACCAGCAGGGTCCGGCGGTCGCGCAGGGCGGCGGCCAGCCGGTGCGGCAGGGAACGGGTTCCGGCGCCCGCGCCCGGTGCGGCGCCCGGGGCGGCGTCCCGGATGCCGAGGGTGGCGGCGACGATCTCGGCGAGGTCGGCGGTCGTGCCCGTACGGACACCCGCGAACTCGACGAACCAGACGCCGTCCCCCGGGCCGTCCGCCGCGGCGCGGTCCTTCTCGGCGGTGGCCGCGGCGACCGCCAGCCGGGTCTTGCCGACCCCGCCGGGCCCGGTGAGGGTCACCAGCCGTTCACCGGCGAGGAGTTCGGAGAGCCGGGCGAGCGCCGGACGGCGACCGACCAGCGGGGTGAGAGGCAGCGGAAGGTTCCCCTGAGGTGCCGGGGAGACCCGAGGCGCGTGCCGCACCTCAGGTGTCTCAGGTGCCTGAGGTGTCTCAGGTGCCTGAAGTGCCTGAGGCACCTGCGGCGCCTGCGAGACCCGAGCAGCCACGGAAACCCCCCGCAGCAACTCCGGGTCCTGCCGCAGCACCGCCAGCCGCAGCGCTCCGAGTTCGGGCCCGGGGTCCACGCCCAGCTCATCGGCGAGGCGGCCCCGGAGGTCGTCGTACGTCGCGAGGGCCTCGCTCTGGCGTCCCGCCGAGTACAGCGCCCGCATCTGCACCGCGCGCAGCCGCTCCCGCAGCGGGTGCCGGGCCACGAGATCGGCCAGTTCCCCGGCGAGCAGCACCCGGTCCCCCGCCTCCCAGCGGGCCTCCGCCTGCTCCTCCAGCACGGACAGCCGCTGTTCCGCGAGGCGTTGGGCGGCCTCGCGGGCGAACGGGGCGTCCGCGAAGTCCGCGTAGGCGGGGCCCCGCCACAGCCCCAGGGCCTCGGTGAGCAGCGCGGCCCGCGCGCGGGGGTCCCGTACGGGGCGGGCCTCGGTCACCAGGGCCCGGAACCGGTCGGCGTCCACCTCGTCCGTACCGCGCTCCAGCCGCAGCCGGTAGCCCGGGGGCTGCCGCACCACGCGGTCGCGGCCGAGCACCCGGCGCAGCTGGGAGACCTTGGCCTGGAGCGCGCCCGAGGGCCGGCCGGGCGGCGCGTCGTCCCAGAGGTCGTGGATGAGCCGGTCGGCGGAGACCGGGCCGCCGTCGTGGACGAGGAGGTCCGCCAGCAGGGCCCGGACCTTGCGCTCGGGGACGGTGATGTCACGTCCCTCGACATCCCCCACCACCAGTGGGCCGAGCACCCCGAACCGCATACGGGTCACCGTACATGCGAGGAAAGGGCTGGTCGCGGGCGTTCCCGAAGAACTCCCGAAGGTTTCCCGAAGCCCTTCGGCGCACCCTCGTGCTCGCCCGCAGAGGCCCACCACGTACCGGGAGACCAGGAGCCGACCCCATGAGCACCGCACCCGACGCCACCACCACCACCGCCTCCGCCGGGACGCCCGCGGCGCCCGAGCCCAGCAGCGGGGAGCGGGCGCAGCAGAAACTCCCGCTGTTCGCGCTGCTCGCCCTCGCCACCGCCGTCTTCATCACCAGCCTCACCGAGACCCTGCCCGCAGGTCTGCTCCCGGCCATGAGCGACGACCTCCGGGTGAGCGAGTCCGCGACCGGGCAGACGGTCACGGTCTACGCGATCGGCACCGCCCTCACCGCGATCCCCCTGACGGCGGCCACGGCCGGCTGGCGGCGCAAGCGGCTGCTCCTCGCCGCGATGGCCGGCTTCGCCCTCGCCAACACCGTGACCGCCGTGTCGTCCAGTTACGGACTGACCATGGCGGCCCGGTTCGTCGCCGGGGTCGCGGCCGGGCTGGCCTGGGCGCTGCTCGCCGGATACGCGCGGCGCATGGCTCCGGTCCACCTCCAGGGCAAGGCCATCGCCATCGCCATGGCCGGTATCCCGGTCGCGCTCTCGCTCGGCGTGCCCGCCGGGACCTTCCTCGGCGACGCGCTCGGCTGGCGGGCCGCGTTCCTCTCCATGACCGGGCTCACCGTGCTGCTCCTGGCCTGGATCCACACGGCCGTGCCGGACTTCCCCGGGCAGGCGCGCGGCGAACGGCCGAGGATGCTGCGGACCCTGCGCGTCCCGGGAGTGAGCCCGGTCCTGTTCGTCACGCTGGTCTTCGTCCTGGCCCACACCATCCTGTACGCGTACATCGCCGCGTACCTGGAGGACCTCGGCCTCGGCGGCTCCACCGGCCTGGTCCTCCTCGTCTTCGGCGCCGCCTCGCTGGCGAGCATCTGGATCACCGGCGTCCTGATCCACGACCGGCTGCGCGGCCTCACCGTCGCGGGCGCCCTGCTGGTCGCCGTCGCCGCCGCTCTGCTGGCCGTGCTCTCCGACAGCACCGCTCTCGTCTTCACCGCCGCCGCCCTGTGGGGCCTGGGCTGGGGCGGCTTCCCCACCCTGCTCCAGACCGCCGTGGCCGACGCGGGCGGCAAGTCCGCCGACGCGGCGCAGGCGATGCTGGTCACGCTCTGGAACGCCGCCATGGCGGGCGGCGGCATCGTCGGCGGGATCCTCCTCGACTCCGCCGGCAGCGCATCCTTCCCCCGGGCCGTCCTGCTGCTCCTGCTGCCGGTGATCGCGGTCGTCCTGTACGCCCGCGACGCGGGCTTCCCGGCCCGGCGGAACGTCACCGCGCCGACCGCCGGAAGCGAGGACCCGGCATGAGCGGAACACCGACGCACCGGCCCCGGCAGGTCCACCTCGCCGCGCAGCTGCCCGGCATCCACAACGTGACGGTCTGGTCGGATCCCCGGTCGGAGAGCCAGATCGCGATCGACTCCTTCGTCCGGCTCGCGCAGACCGCCGAACGCGGAAAGTTCGACTTCTTCTTCCTCGCCGAGGGGCTGCGGCTGCGCGAACACCGGGGCCGGATCTACGACCTGGACATCGCGGGCCGCCCGGAGAACCTCACGATGCTCGGCGCGCTGGCCGCCGTCACCACCCGCCTCGGGCTCGCCGCCACGGTCAACGCGACCTTCAACGAGCCGTACGAGGTGGCGCGCCGGTTCGCGACCCTCGACCGGCTCAGCGGCGGGCGGGCCGCCTGGAACGTGGTCACCAGTCACGACGCGTTCACCGGCGAGAACTTCCGCCGGGGCGGCTTCCTGCCGGAGGCCGACCGGTACGGCCGGGCCGCCGAATTCCTGGCCGTGGCCCGTACGTTGTGGGACAGCTGGCCGGACGGCGACCTGCGCGCCGACGCGGCGGCGGGCGAGTTCGTCCGGGCCGGAGCGGGCCGGTTCGCCCACCACGGGCGGCACTTCGACATCGCGGGCCGGTTCACCACCCCGCCGGGGCCGCAGGGGCACCCGGTCGTCATCCAGTCCGGCGAGTCCGACGCGGGCCGCGAGTTCGCCGCCTCCGACGCCGACGTCGTCTTCAGCAAGCACAACCGACTCGGCCCGGCCCGGGACTTCTACCGGGATGTGAAGCGGCGGCTGGCCCGGTACGGGCGGGCGCCGGACGAGCTGAAGATCCTGCCCACCGCCAACGCGGTCGTCGCCGACACCGACGAGGAGGCGGTGGCGTACGCGCGGGAGATCGGCCGCGAGCTGGTGAGCCCGCAGACCGCCATCGCCCATCTGGAGGCCGTCTGGGGCCGCGACCTGTCCGGCTACGACCCGGACGGGCCGCTGCCCGAGGTCGAGCCGGAGGACGACGCGCACTTTCTGAAGGGGCACTCGGTGTTCCGCAGGGGGCGGGCCGAGACGGCCCGGAAGTGGCGCGCGCTGGCCGAGGAACGCGGCCTGTCCATACGGGAGTTGGTTATCGAGGTCGGCGGCCGGCCGACGTTCGTCGGCAGTCCGCGCACGGTCGCGGACGCCATCGACCACTTCGTGCGGACGGAGGGCGCCGACGGCTTCGTCCTCGTACCGCATCTGACGCCCGGCGGCCTGGACGACGTGGTGGACCGGGTGGTGTCGCTGCTCCAGGAGAAGGGCGTGTTCCGCGAGGACTACACGGGAACGACGCTGCGGGATCACCTCGGCCTGCCCTCGACCGAAGAGAAGCTGGAACAGAAGGAGAGGCCCGCATGACCGGCGCCCCACTGCATCTCGCCGTCGCGCTCGACGGCGCGGGCTGGCACCCCGCCGCCTGGCGGGCCGCCGGAGCCCGGCCCGGAGAGCTGCTCTCGGCCGCGTACTGGGCCGGTCTGGTCGCCGAGGCCGAGCGCGGGCTGCTCGACTACGTCACCTTCGAGGACGCCCTCGGTCTCCAGTCCGCCGCCTTCCACCGGCCCGACGACCGCACCGACCAGGTGCGGGGCAGCATGGACGCGGTGCTGCTCGCGGCCCACCTCGCGCCGCTCACCACGCACATCGGGCTGGTCCCCACCACGAACGTCACGCACACCGAGCCGTTCCACGTCGGCATCGGCATCGCCACGCTCGACCATGCGAGCGGGGGCCGTGCGGGGTGGCGGCCGCAGATCTCCTCCCGCGCCGCCGACGCCCGGCACTTCGGCCGACGGACCACCCCGCAGCTCACCGACGACGACGTGACCGACCCGGAGCTGATCGCCGCCCGACTGAGCCCGCTGTTCTCGGAGGGCACGGAGGCGGTGGAGGCCGTGCGACGGCTGTGGGACAGCTGGGAGGACGACGCGGAGATACGGGACGCGGCCACGGGCCGCTTCCTGGACCGCGACAAGGTGCACCACATCGACTTCGCGGGCACGCACTTCTCCGTCAAGGGCCCCTCGATCACACCGCGTTCACCGCAGGGCGCGCCGCCGGTGGTGAGCCTGGCGCACGCCTCGGTGCCGTACGCGTTCGCGGCGTCGGCCTCGGACGTCGTCCACATCACGCCGCACGACCGGGCGGGGGTCGCGGCGGTCCTCGCGGAGGTCGGCGCGGCGGTGGAGCGTGCCGGCCGCGACGTACGGGAGCGGCCGCTGCTGCGCTTCGCCGATCTGGTGGTCCTGCTGGACGAGCAGCCGGGAGAGGCCGCGCGCCGCAAGGAGCGTCTGGACGAATGGGCCGGGGCCCGGCTCGCCTCCGACGCCGCGGTCTTCACCGGCACGCCCGGCGACCTGGCCGAACTGCTGCTGGACTGGTGCGGAGCCGGGCTCGACGGCTTCCGGCTCCGCCCCGGCGTCCTGCCGCACGACCTCACCGCGATCACCCGCGGCCTGGTGCCGGAGCTCCAGCGGCGCGGCGCGTTCCGGACGGCGTACGGCGCGACGACGCTCCGCGGCCACCTGGGTCTGGCCCGGCCCAGGAGCCGTTACGCGGCGGCGGGTTGACCTCCGCCCGTCCTTCAGCGGGGCTCGGTGAGCGGGCCGTACGCGTCGGGGCGGCGGGTGGTCAGGAACGGGAACAGCTCCAGCCAGTCGCGGCGGGCGTCCAGGTCGAGGTCGGCGACCAGCACGGCGGGCTCGTCGCGGGGAGCCTGGGCGAGGACACGGCCGTACGGGTCCACGATGAAGGAACTGCCGTAGAAGGTGAGGCCGTTCTCGGCGCCGATGCGGTTCGGCACGATCATGAAGGTGGCGTTGGCGATGGCGTTGCCGGTGATCACCTTCTGCCAGAGCGGCTGGGAGTCGAAGCCGGGGAAGCCGGGCTCGGAGCCGATGGCGGTCGGGTAGACGAGGACGTCGGCCCCGGCGAGCGAGTAGGCGCGGGCCAGCTCCGGGAACCACTGGTCCCAGCAGGTGGGCAGGCCGAAGCGGGCCTCGTCGACCGTGACCAGCGGGAAGGCGTCGTCGCCCGCCGGACCGGCCCGGAACCAGTCGTCCTCGTAATAGCCCTCGGTCACCGGGATATGGGTCTTGCGGGTGCGCTGGGCGAGGGTGCCGTCGGGGGCGACGAGGATCGCGGTGTTGTAGCCGAGGCCGTCGTCCTCGCCGCCGGGCGCCGGGGCCTTCTCGTACAGCGAGGCGTGGACGTACACCCCGTGCTCGCGGGCGGCCTCGGCGGCGAAGGTGAAGGTGGGGCCGGTCAGCAGCTCCTCCGGGGCGGCGGGCTCGGGGTGGTCGGCGCGGCGGACGACCGCGAAGTACGGCGAGAGCGTCAGCTCCTGGAGGCAGACCACCCGGGCGCCCTCCGCCGCGGCGAGCCGGATGCCCTCCAGCAGGGCGGAGCGGTGCTCGGCCGGGTCGCGGTGCCAGCGCTGCTGGACCGCCGCGACGCGCAGGGGGGCGCGCTCGGCGGGGCGGGTCCGGGTCGGGGAGGCGGGCGGGTTGTACGCGGTGATCAGACGCATGACCAGTTCCAGGGGGGGTCGGGGTGCGGGGCGGAGGGGGCCGACACTGCCGGAACGTTCCGGCACGGCCCGAATCTAACGTTGCCGGAACGTTCCGGCAACCCCCCGCACCGTGCCTCCCCGAACGTCTAGACTTCACCCCCGTGACCTCCCGGACCGTGACCCTGCTCGATGTGGCCCGCGCCGCCGGGGTCTCCAAGAGCACCGTGTCGGACGCGCTCCAGGGCTCGGGGCGGGTCGCCGAGGCCACCCGGGACCGGGTCCGCGCGGTGGCGGAGGAGCTGGGCTACCGCCCCAACAGCGCCGCCCGGCGGCTGCGCCGCGCCAGCACCGGGGCCGTCGGGCTGCATCTGCCGGCCACCGCGACCCGGCTGGACTACTACATGAACCTCGCCTTCGGGGCGGTGGAGCGCGCCCAGGAGGACGGCCTCGACATGGTGCTGCTCGCGCCCTCGGGGGCGTCGGGCGGGCGGATCGCCTCGCGCGTCGACGGGCTGCTGGTGATCGACCCCGAGGCGGGCGACAGCGCGGTGCCGGGGCTGCTCGACGCGGGCGTCCCGGTGGTGACCGGCGAGCGCTACCTCGGCCCGGCACCCGGCCCCAGCGGCGCCGTGGTCTGCGACAACGCCGCCTCGCTGACCGCCCTCCTCGACCATGTCACCGGGCGCGGCGCCCGCCGCCCCGCGCTCCTGGCCCCGTCCGGCTCCTCCGCCTGGGCGACCGCCCTGCGCGCGACCGCCCGGTCCTGGGGGCTGGCCCACGGGGTGGAGGTGGCGCTGCGCACCGTGCCGTTCGCGGCGACCCCGGCGGAGGCCGAGGAGACCACCCGGGCACTGCTCACCGCCGACCCGGCCGTCGACGCCGTGATCTGCGCCCCCGACGGCTCCGCCCCGGGCGTCCTGCGCGCGGCGGCCGCCCTCGGCCGGGAGGTCGGCGGCAGCAGGAAGAGCGGGAGCGGCCTGCTCGTCGCCGCCTGCGTCGACGGGCCCGCCACCCGAGGCTCCGCACCGCCCGTCACCGCCGTCGACCTGCGCCCCGCCGCGTACGGCCGCGCCTGCGCCGAGCTGCTCTGCGACATCCTCGCGGACCGGGCCGCCCCCGACACCGTCCGCCGCCACGCCTGGTCCCTGGAGACCCGCGCCTCCACCGGCCCCGCCTGAGCGACGCGCCACCCGGCCGCCGGGCGGGGTTCCGGGCGGGGAACAACACCCCCCGGGGCGGGGGCGGAACCCGTCTCCGGGCGGGGGCGCGGCGCGGATCGGATCCCTAGCGTTCAAGGGGTCAAGATCCATTCGGAACGGCCCGGCCGCACAGCCGCGCCGCTTCCTCGCGTGAAAGGTGTGAGCCTCATGGCGAACCCCAACGTCGGCATCCTCGAAGAGATCGACGACCAGAACCTCGACGCCGTCAGCGCCGCCGGTCAGGGCTGGGGAACCATCGTGTCCTCCCTCAGCTGCTACGGCGCCAGC
This sequence comes from Streptomyces sp. DSM 106670, assembly GCF_055792845.1. Classification (NCBI taxonomy): domain Bacteria; kingdom Bacillati; phylum Actinomycetota; class Actinomycetes; order Kitasatosporales; family Streptomycetaceae; genus Streptomyces; species Streptomyces sp. DSM 106670. The sequence goes on along the minus strand of NZ_CM147704.1, from coordinate 4,339,342 downwards.
TACGTCCTGGGGAACAACGGGAACTTCTGCACGGCCACCGCCGAGTGCCAGAACAACTGCAAGTGACCGTATGACGCCGGGACCCACCTCCCGGCGTCACCTCCCCCTCCCCTCCTGAGGGGCAGTCCCTCCGAGGGGCCCTTCCCGCCCCGCCCCGTCCTGGATCCGGTGTTCATGAACAGTCACGACGTCTCCCCCGGCACCGCCGAAGCCCTGCGGACGTATCTGCCGGAGCTCACCGACCCCGAGCTGATCGCGCACGTCGAGGAACGGCTGCGGGCAGCGGCGACGGCGGCACCGGACGAGGGCGAGCGGAACCAGTACCGGACCCGGCCCGGCGCGCCCGACGCCTACGCCCCCTCCCTCGACCCCGACGGGCTCTTCCACGACTACTTCCGGCACTTCGCCGCGCCCGCGACGGCTCTCGTACGCCGGGCCGCCGCGCAGTCGCCCACGATGGCCGCGCCGCAACAGGTCGTCGACGACTTCCTCGTACACCAGACGGGGCTCGTCTCCCGGCTGATGATCCGGACCCTGGTCGAGGAGCTGCACCGGCGGCGCACGGCGGGCCTGCTCGACGGGGAGACGCCCGAGGAGCGGTACGCCGCCTTCCGCCGGTGGACCAACAGCCCGGCCGGGCACGACGAGTTGACCGCGCGCTATCCGCACCTCTTCTCCCTCGTGGGCCGCCAGGTCGAGGCCTCCGCGCGGTACGTCGTCGAGATCATCGATGAACTCGACTCCGTCGCGGACCGGTTGACCGAGCTCGTACCGGGCGGCCCGGAGCGCCCCCGGGTCGACCGTCTCGTCCTCGGCGAGGGCGACACCCACAACGGCGGGCGTTCCGTCGCGCAGGTCCTGTTCACCGACGGCCGCCGGGTGCTCTACAAGCCGCACCCCATCGGCGCGGAGGCCGGCTACAGCTCCTTCGTGTCCTGGATGAACGGCCGGCTCGGCACCGATCTGCCGACCGTCGCCGTGGTCCCGACCGAGCACGGCGGGTTCGTGGAGTTCATCCCCACCGAGGAGTACGCGGGCGAGCAGAAGGACTACTTCGCCCGGATCGGCACCCTCGCGGGCATCCTCTTCCTGCTGCGGGCCACCGACATCCACTTCGAGAACATGGTGTCCTGCGCCGCCGGGCCCGTGGTCATCGACACCGAGACCCTGCTGTCGCCCCGGCTGAACCTCCCCGAGGCGTACGACGACGGCGCGGCCTCGAAGATCGGGGCGCTCACGCTCCGGGAGTCGATCATCGGGTCGGGGCTGCTGCCGCTCGTCGTGCGTTCGGGCGACGACGACCACGGCATGGACATCGGCGCGATCGGCTACGACACCGGCCAGCGCTCCCCGTACAAGTCGCTGAGCCTCCAGAACCCGGGCCGCGACGACATGTTCGTCGGAATGGTGACCACGACGACCACGGCCGCCAACGCCAACCTCGCCGTGCAGCGCGCCACCCAGCTGCCCGTCAACGACCAACGGGACATCGTCAAGCGGGAGTTCGGGCGAGTGCTGCGGTATGCGGCGGACCACCCCGACGCGGTCGTCCATGCCGTCGAGGAGTTCCTCGGCGATGTGCAGTTCCGGCACGTCAACCAGGCGACCATCTTCTACACGCAGTTGCTGCGCATGGCGACCCACCCGCACGCCATGGCGGACCCGGTCGTCCGCGCCGCCGTCCTGAACCGGGTCGTCCTGCGCACCGGCGACTCCCCCGCGATCGCCGACGCCGAGGTCCGGCAGATGGCCCGGGGCGACGTGCCGTACTTCTCGTACACCGCCCGGTCGCGCGCGCTGGGCTCGACGGACGGGACCGTACGGGCCGACGCCCTGGCGGAGCCGCCGCTGACCACCGTGCGCGAGCGGATCCACGGGCTCGACGAGAGCGTCATCGAGCGCGAACTGCGCCTGATCGACTTCTCGTTCGTCAACAAGCTGCCCACCGACCAGGAGGAGACCGGGTTCGTCCCGGTGCGCCCGGCGGGGAAGCCCGCCGTCGCCGTGGAGCGGGGCCGGTTCGTCGACGAGGCCGTACGGATCGGGGAGCGGCTGCTCGCGACCCGGGTGGCGAGCACCGAGCCCCGCCACCCGGCGACCTGGATCGCCCCGCAGGTCACCACCGACTCGCAGAGCCAGTGGAGCCCGGGCACCCTCGGCTACGACCTGTACGGCGGCAGCCCCGGCCCCGCCCTCGTCCTCGCCGCGCTGGCCCGCGAGACGGGCCGGGCGGACTTCGCGGCGGCGGCGCGCAGCGTGCTGGACCCCGTCGAGGAGCAGCTGCGCGGCGGGCAACTCGCCGAGCAGGGGGTGTCGGTGGGCGGGATGACCGGCATGGCCGGTACCGCGTACGCCCTCGTCGTGGCGCGCGGGCTGCTGGACGAGCCGGACGCCGGCCGTCTCGGCGAGCTGGCGCGCGAGCTGGCCCGGTGCTCGGGGGCCGAGGCCGGGACCGACTTCCTCAGCGGTATGGCGGGCGCGCTGGCGGTCGGCCTCGCCCTGCACGAGCGCGCCACCGACCCGGCGGAGCGGGCGGTCGTCGCCGAGGCGGTCCGCACCATCGCCGCCCGGGAGACCGAGGCGCTCGGCGGCCTCGGCCTGGCGGACCCGCGGGTCACCCCGTACACCGGTTACGCGCACGGGGCGATGGGCATCGCGCCCGTACTGCTGCGCTACGGGGCCGAGTTCGGCGACCCGGGGGTGCACGGCCTCGGGCTGCGGATCCTCGGCGCCGTCCTCGACGCGCAGGAGGAGGGCGACCGCGACTGGCCGCGCGTCTGGGGCGAGCCGGAGCGCTCGTACGGCTGGTGCCACGGGGCGCCCGGGATGCTGCTGGGCGCGCTGATGAGCAACGAGCACGCGCCCGGCGCGGTGTCCCGCCCGGTGCTGGACCGGCTGGCCGGGCTGACCCTGGCCCGCGGCTTCGGCAACAACCCGACGTACTGCCACGGCGATCTGGCCTGCGCGGAGATCGTACGGCTCGGACAGGAGCTGGTCCCCGGCCTGTTCGGCGAGGGCGACCGGACCGGTGACGGCGACGGCCTCGACGACCTGTATCCGCGGCTCTTCGACGAGGTCGTGGAGCGGTACGGGCAGCGCTCGGACACCAAGTACGCGTACACCAACAGCCTCATGGTCGGGGAGGCCGGACTCGCCTGGTCCGTCCTCCGCCACCTGGACCCGGGGAGCCACCCCTCCCTGCTGCGCTTCGCCTAGGCCACGGCCGGGACGCGACGGCGCACCCACGAACCGGGCCCGCATCCTGCCGGGCCCTGGCACCACCCATCCACGCAGGAAGAACAGAGAGGAACCGTCATGGGCGACATCGCCATGAACGACGCCACCGGATACGTCAGCGCCGACGAGCTCGTCGAGCTCGCGGACGCGCCGGAGTCGCTGGCCGCGGGCTTCACGCCCACCATCATCCCGGCCACCGCCGTCACCACCGTGATCGTCGGCGCCAGCGCCGCGATGCAGGGCGGCTGCCCGACGAGCGGCTGCACCAAGCGCTGCTGAACCCGCTGAGCCGGTGGGGTGCGGGCGCCCCGGAACTGGTACTTCCGGGGCGCCCGTCCCCACCCTCCCACCTTCGACGACGGCAAGAGAGTCCACGAGTGCAACTGAGCGACGCGTTCCTCGACGACCTGGTGCAGCGCATCACCGACGAGAGGTCAGACGTCTTCGGCGCGTTCTACGCGCCGTATCTGCGGGACGGCGCGCAGCGCATCGCCGGGCTCGCCGCCGCCCTCCAGAGCCCGGACACGACCGGCGACCAGGCAGGTCTCGCCGACCTCGCCGGTGTCGCCGAGTCCGCGCTCCGCTCGCTCATGGGCCTCTGCGTGGAGACCGGCGTCCGCACCCTCATCGCCTCCTTCCGCGCCCAGGACACCGGGTACGAGGCGTTCCACGCCCGCCTCGCCCAGGCCCCCGGCCGCGAGGCGGTGCTCGACCGCTTCCCCGAGCTGGACCGGCTGCTGCGCCTCGCCACCGCCCGCACCGCGCGGACGGTGGCCGATGTGCTGCACGCCGCCGTCGCGGACCGCGCGGAGCTGGACGCGCTGCTCGGCGGGCCCGGCCGGATCGTCTCCGTCACCCCGGGCCTGGGCGACGCCCACCGGGGCGGGCGGACCGTCTGCCTGGTGGTCCGGGACGACGGCTCACGGGCCGTGTACAAGCCGCAGCAGGACAACTGCCAGCAGCTGCTGACCTCCCTGCGCACGCTCCTCGACGCGGACGGCTCGTTCTTCGGCCCGCTGCACCCCCGGACGCTCGTCCGGCCCGCCCACGTCTGGCAGGAGTTCGTGGTCCACGCCGACCTGGACGGGACGGCGGAGCACAGCGCCCGCTACTTCCGCCGCTTCGGCCGGTCCGCCGCGCTCCTGTCGATGCTGGGCGCCACCGACCTGCACCACGAGAACATCATCGCCACCCCGGACGGCCCGGTCGTCATCGACACCGAGACCCTGGTGTCACTGCCCAACATCGCCCCGGGCCAGGCACGTTCGGCGCCCGCCGCCGCCTCGCTCAACCTCGACATCGAGCGTTCGGTGCTCAACACCCTGCTCTTCCCGGCCCGTTACGCCGGGGCCAAGCTGGACGTCGACATCTCCGGGATCGGCTGCGTGCGGCCGGGGGCGTCCGAGCACCTCCAGTCGTACCTGGTCGTGGACGCGGGCACCGACGACATCCGCTTCGACCGCAGCCAGGTCGTCGTCGAGCACGGCGCCAACATGGCCACCGTGGCGGGCGAGCCGCTGGACCCGCGCCGCTGGACGGACGAGCTCGTCGCCGGATTCCGCGAGGCCCGCACGCTGCTCGCCGCCCACCACGACGCCGTCGAGGCCGCCGTACGGGACTCCGCCGACTGGGCCGTGCGCCAGGTCGTCCGCCCGACCTACATCTACGCCCGCTTCCTGGAAGCCTCCACGCACCCCGTGCACCTGGGCAGCCGGCAGGACCGGGCCGAGCTGCTCGGCAAGCTGCCGCGCCACTACCGGGGCACCGCCGCCGAATCGGCCGACGCGGTCCACCGGGAGGAGGTCGCGGCCCTGCTCGACCTCGATGTGCCGTTCTTCACCGTGGACTGCGACTCCGGGCTGCTGCGCGGCGACTTCGACGAGGAGATCCGCAGCGCCGCGCGGCTCACGCCCCGCGAGTCCGCGCTCGCCGCCGTACGGTCGTTCTTCGACCGGCCCGCCGACCGCGACCCGCTCTACCTCCGCTACGCCCTGGCCGGTTCCGCCGACGACGTGTGGGAGCGCCGGGAGCCCGCCCCCGCCGGACCCGCCCCGGCCGCCGCGCCCGTCCACCTCGCCGACCCGGCCGGCTGGCACGCCCTGCTCCGCGACCTCGTCGTCGGCGGGGCGGACGCCCCGACCTGGCTGACGCCCCGCCTCCGGGGCGACGGGCTGCGCCTCGGCGGCGTCGACGCCACGCTGTACGACGGCGGCGGGCTGCTGCTGCACCTCGCGCAGAGCGCGGCCCGCACCGGAGTCTCCCCGCTCGGCGTAGACCTGGAGCGGGTCTGCGCCTCGGCCGTGCACAGCCGGCCGGCCGTGCTCGACGGAACACCGCTGTCGATGTCGCCGTTCACCGGCGTGCTCTCCGACCTGGTGACCGACTGGGAGATCCGGCGGCTGACCTCGCCCGACGCACGCTTCCCTTCCGGTGCCGATGCCGTCCGATTCCGGCCGGTCGACGGCCCGTTCGACGTCGACCGCCTCTCCGCCGCCGACTTCGACCACCTCAACGGCTACGGCGGCTACCTCGTCCACCTCGCCGCCCACACCGGGCACGGCGCGACCGAGGTCACCGGGGCCGGGACCGAGCGGCTGCTGCGCCGCCTCGTCACGGTGGACGGCGACCCGGCCGCACACCGGGACGGCGAGGAACTCGGCCTGGCCCACGGCAGGTTCGGCCGGATCACCGCCCTGTCCGCGATGGTCGCGGCGGGCCTCGACGGGGACAGCGGCGCCCGCGCCCATCTGGAGCGGTTCGCCGAGGCGTACGGCCGCCACCGCTGGCAGGACGCGGGGCTGCGCGACCGGGGGGACGGAACGGGCAACGGCGGCTGGTGCAAGGGGTACGCGGGCCTCGCGTACGCGCACGCCGCCCTGCTCACGGCCCTCGGCGAACCGGCCGGCCGGGTCGCGGAAGCCGTGGCCCCGGAGATCGACCGCGTACTGGAGCCCACCGGCGCCGTGCAGGACACCGCGATCGCCCCCGACCTCAGCCTCTGCCACGGTCTCGCCGGCCGGATCGCGGTCCTGTGCCATCTGGCGGACCTGCTCCACCGCCCCGGCCTGCGCGACGCGGCCGCCGCGCTGCGCACCGCGTTCCTCGACCGGTACGGCGACGGCGGCTGGTCCTGCGGGATCGGCACCGAACCCCTTCTGCCGTCCTACTTCCTCGGCCTCTCCGGCTGGTTCGCCGCCCAGGCGATGCTCGACCACCCCGGAACCGGCCTTCCCCGCTGCCTCGGAGGCCGCTGATGGCATGGCGTATGCGCAGGGTCCGACGGGTCCGCGAGGTCCAGCAGTTCGCCCAGGCCGAGTGCGGTCTGTGCTGCATCGCGATGATCCTCTCGGCGTACGGCTCCCGCGATTCGGTGGCCGGGCTGCGCCGGGAGCACGAGGTGGGGCGCGACGGCCTCACCATCAAGCAGATCGCGGCCATCCTGCGCGGCCGGGGCTTCGAGGTGCGGGCCTTCCGGGCCGGGGTGCAGCGGCTCGGTCAGCTGCGACTGCCGCTGATCGCGTACTGGGACGACAGCCATGTCGTGGTCGTCGAGGAGATCGACGAGCACCGGGTGACCGTCGTCGACCCGGGCGGCGGCCGGCGCACCTACCCGGCGGAGGAGTTCGCCGAGCACTACTCGGGCCTCGCGCTCGAAGCCGTACCGACGCCGGACCACCGTCCCGAGCGGCACCGCGAGCCCAGCGTCTGGCGGGAGTTCCTGCGCTCGCTGACCGGTGCGCGCAAGCCGCTGATCCAGGCGTTCCTGATGTCGCTGGTGCTGTACTCCTTCACCATCTTCATGCCGATCGCCACCCAGTACGCGGTCAACGACTACGCGGGCTATCTGGAGAAGGCCCCGATCGCCCTCGTCCTGGTGGCGTTCACCGCCCCGATGGCGGTGTTCTTCCTGCTCTCGCTGCTCAGAACCGTGGCGCTGGCGTCCGTGATCCGGAGCCTCGGCGAAGCGATGATGGGGAAGACGTTCCGGCGGCTGCTGGAGCTGCCCTACAAGTACTTCGCCAACCGCTCGCAGGGTGAGCTGTTCTACCGGCTCTCCAGCATCACGTCCGTACGGGACATGATCTCCAGCCAGCTGTCGGTCGTGCTGCTCGACCTCGGCAGCCTGATCGCGATCTTCAGCTATATGTTCTACCGCTCGTTCACCCTCGGTGCGACGGCGTTCGCGGTCTTCCTGACCATGCTCGCGGTGGCCGTGGCGACGTACCGGCCGATCCGGCGGATCACCGAGCGGGAGATCAGCGAGACGACGAAGTCCTCGTCGCTCCAGATGGAGGCGCTGTCCTCGATCGAGACGCTGAAGGTCTCCGGGATGACCGGCACGTTCTTCCAGGACTGGCGACAGGTCTACGCGGCCGGGATGGAACAGACCCGCCGGCGGATCGTCCTCCAGGGCGTGGCGACCAGTGGTTACGCGGTGTTCCAGGTGTTCGGGCCGCTGCTGGTGCTGGCGGTGGGGCTGTGGCTGGTGCTGAACGGTTCGCTGGACCTCGGTTCGGCGGTGGCGGCGCAGACGCTGACCGCGACGAGCCTGGGCATGGTGATGTCGCTGTCCGGCGCGTTCACCCAGCTGATCACGGCGAACGCGCAGGTGGCCCGGGTCGGCGACATCCTCCACCAGCCCGAGGACCCGGGGGCGTTCGGCGACCGGCAGATCGCCGTGCGCGGTGCGGTGCGGCTGCGGAACGTCGGCTTCTCCTACCCCGGCTCCCGCACCCCGGCCCTGGCGGACGTCTCGTTCGACATCCGGCCCGGCGAACGGGTCGCGATCGTGGGCAGTTCGGGCTCGGGCAAGAGCACGCTGGGCAAGCTCCTCATGGGGCTGTACCCGATCCGGTCCGGTGACGTCCTCTACGACGGGGTGTCGATCCGCGAGATCGACGCCGACGCGTTCTACCGGAGCGCCGCGTACGTCCCGCAGGACATCGTCCTCAGCAACCGCAGCATCGCGGACAACATCCGCTTCGGGGTGCCGGACGCCACGATGGAGGCGGTCGTCGACGCCGCGCGCCAGGCGCATGTGCACGACGACATCGCGGCGATGCCGCTGGGCTACCACACGCCGGTGCGCGAGATGGGCGGCAGCCTCTCCGGCGGCCAGCGCCAGCGGGTCGCGCTCGCCCGCGCGCTCGCCCGCAGGCCCCGCGTCCTCGTGCTCGACGAGGCGACCAGCGCGCTGGACACCGTCACCGAGTCCCGGATCGCCGCCGCGCTGGACCGGCTGGAGTGCACGCGGATCATCATCGCCCACCGGCTGTCGACCATCGTGAACGCCGATCTCGTGGTGGTGCTGGAGCACGGCCGGGTCGTCCAGACCGGCCGCCACGAAGAGCTGATCACCGAGCCCGGCCCGTACCGGGACCTGGTCCGCTCCCAGGTCGACCTGAACACGGTCCGATAGGAGAAGGAGGAGCCGACGCATGGCACAACACACACAGGACGCACGGGACGCAGAGCAACAGCAGGTGATCTCGGTCCGGGATCTCCGGAAGGAGTTCAAGGGCACGAGAGCCGTCGACGGAGTCTCCTTCGACGTACGGCCCGGCCGGGTCACCGGCTTCCTCGGCCCCAACGGCGCGGGCAAGACGACGACCCTGCGCATGATCCTCGGGCTGATCCACCCGACCGGCGGCAGCGCGCTGCTGTGGGGCCGCCCGTACGCCGAACTCGCCGCCCCCACCCGGCGGATCGGCGTCGGCCTGGACGGCGGGGCGTTCGTCGGCCGCCGCACGGGCCGGGGCCATCTGCGCTGTTACGCCCCGGCCGCCGGGTGCGGTCCGGAGCGGGTCGACCAACTGCTGGCGGACGTCGGCCTGTCCGGAGCGGCGGACCGGCCGGTCGCCGGGTACTCGACCGGCATGAAGCAGCGCCTGTCGCTGGCCTCGGCCCTGCTGGGCGATCCGGAGCTGCTGGTCCTGGACGAGCCGGCCAACGGCCTGGATCCCGAAGGGATGCTGTGGCTACGGGAGTTCCTGCGGGACTTCGCGGCCTCGGGCCGGACCGTGCTGCTCTCCAGCCATCTGCTCGGCGAGCTGGAGCAGACGGTGGACGACGTCCTGCTGATGCATCACGGGCGGCTGCTGAGCAGCGGTCCTCTCGACGGTCTGCTGGAGCCGGGCGAGCGCCTGGAGTCGGCCTTCCTGCGGCTGACACGGGCCGGGAACGGAGTACGGGCATGAGCACGAGCACAAGTACGGGTGCGGGTACAGGCATGGGCACGGTGGCGCGGACGGGCCGGGGCGCGAGCGCGGCCACCGCATCCGGCGCGGTCTCCACGGCCGCCCTCCTGCGGTCCGAGGTGCTGAAGCTGACCACGACCCGGCTGTGGTGGATCCTGCTGCTCGCGGTCGTGCTGTGCAGCGCCGGCTTCACCGCGCTGATCGTCTTCGGCGGTCTCAACGCCCCGCGCAGCCCCTTGAGTTTCGGCGCGGCGGGCGACGCCGTACCGGCGTACAACCTGGCGGTGGCGCTCGCGTACGTCTTCCCGCTGGCCATCGGCGTGATCGCGGTGACGCAGGAGTACCACGCGCGCACGATCTCCGCGACGCTGCTGGCCGAGCCGCGCCGGGCCCGGGTCTACGGCGCCAAGCTCCTGGTCGGGCTGGGCACGGCGTTCGTGTACGGCACGGTGGCGGTGGTCTCCGGCGCCCTGGTGGCGGCGGCGCTGCTCTCGGGCCACGGGAAGCCGGCGTACCTCACGGACGGCCCGGTGCTCGGCGCGCTGGGCGGCAGCATCGTGGTGATGACCCTGTGGGGCGCGATCGGCGTCGGCGTGGGCGCGCTGGTGCGCAACCAGGTGGCGGCGATCGTCGGCATCCTGCTGGTGACGCAGTTCCTGGAGCCGACGCTGCGGATCCTCGCCTCCTCGCTCGGCGACGCGGAGCTGGGCAACCTGCTCCCCGGCGGGGCGGGCGACCTGGCGGCCGGCGGCACGATCATGACGGCCGCGGCGGAGGCCGACGGCGGCTCGCAGGGCCTCGGCTTCCTGGTCCTCGCCCTGTACGCGGTGGCGATCGGGGCGGTGGGCGCGGTGCGCTTCACCCGGTACGAGGCGTCGTGACCGGGACGTCATGAGCGACGTATGCCGGGGCCGCCGCACTGGTCAGGTGCGGCGGCCCCGGCATTCATCCGTGGTGCTCCCCCGTCCGGATCACTCGGCCCCGCGGGCGGAGCGCTCCTTCTTCTGCATCGTGACATTGACGCCCGCGAGCATCACCGCGAGCAGAAGCGGAATCACGACGCCGGTCGGATTGTCCCCGAACAGCGGCGCGATCAGCGCGAGCACCAGCAGAATGGCCACCGGCGCCCAGCGAAGGGCTTCCTTCTTCTTTCCCATGACGGTCTCCTCCATGTTTGTGCTGCCGGTTCAGCCGGCAACCGGCATACGCGCCACGAGCTGACCGCGGTTACGGAATCCGGTCTTCTGCAGAATGTTCGACATATGGAACTTCACGGTGCTCTCCGCGATATAGAGGGCACCGGCGATCTCGCTGTTGTTCATTCCCTTCGACACCAGGGAGACCACTTCGTACTCCCGTGCCGTCAGGGCCGGATCGTGCGGCCGCCCCGGCCGGTGCGGCTGCCCGGGTACGGCGGTCGGCCGGACGGCCCCCGCCGGTGCGGACGGCTGCCCGCGCAGCAGCGGGCGCACCAGCGTGGGTGAGATCCACCCGTGCCCGGCGGCGACCTCCTGCACGGCCTCCAGGAAGGCCTCGTCCAGGTCGTCGCGGTCCACGACCGCCCGGACGTCGGCTTTCACCGCTCCGAGATGGCGTATCTCCGAGCCGTAGGTCAGCGCCACGACCGGCGCGGCACCCCGTATCTCGTCGAGCCGGTCGATATCGACGACCAGGACGTCGGACGGGACGTCGGACGAAAGGAGCCCCCCGGCCCCCTCGCACGCGACGGCGTTCCATCCACGATGGGCGAAGAGCCTGGTGAGTCTTCGCCGCAACGACAATCTGGCGACCATCAGCCCTACGGCTATACAGTCATCTGCCATTTCTGCCCTACTTCCCCCGTACGGCCGCCGGCAGGGCGGATCCGTCACGACGGCCCCCGCACGGCGTGCGCTGGTCAAGGCGCGCAGCGATCCTATCTTTCCAAGGGAAATGACAGCAAGCAGCAATACACTTAAGGGAGGTGGGTCCGAATTATCCGGCCATTCGACGGGTGCGCCCCCCGCCGTTCGGCGGGGTCAGGGGTTGTGGATCTCCTCCTGAAGAAGGACCGGAAAGACGGATCCGCCGGGTGCGGACACTCCCTCAGAAAGTCTGCCGGGACGGGAACACGGCCTGGATCCGGAATCCGCCGTCCGGCTCGGGCCCGGCGTCGAAGGTGCCGTCGAGCAGATGCGCCCGCTCTCGCAGACCGATCAGACCGTGACCGCCGCCGGGCAGGCCGAGGGGTGCGGTGGAGCCGTCGGCGGCGGTGTTGCGGACGTCGACCCGCAGTCCGCCGTCCAGCGGCTGGACCCGGATGTCCACCTCGGCGCCGGGGGCGTGCTTGCGCACGTTGGTGAGGGCTTCCTGGACCGTGCGGTAGGCGGCCCGCTCCGCCGCCTGGGACCAGTGGCCGGGGCTGTCCGGGGTGGCGAGCGTGACGCGCAGACCGCAGTCGCGGACCAGGGCGGGCAGGTCGGTGAGCCGGGGCTGCGGGTCGAGGCCGGGCGCGGCGACACCGGCCGCGCGCAGGACGCCCACCATGTGCTGGAGCTCGGTGAGGGTCTTCACCGAGAGCTCGCGGACGACCCCGGCGGTCGACCGTACGGTGGCGGCGTCCGGTTCGCCGACCTGGAGCGCCCCGGCCTGGAGGCTGATGAGGCTGACCTGGTGGGCGACGACGTCGTGCATCTCGCGCGCCAGCCAGGCCCGCTCGGTGGACAGGGTCTTCTCGGCGAGGAGCCGGTGCTCGCGCTCCCGGCCCTCCGCCAGCTCCCGCTGCCGCTCACGGCGCACCCGGGCCGTACGCCCCAGGACCAGCGCCCCGACGGCCAGGACGCAGGAGTCCATCGCCATGATCAGGGTCTCCCGGTCCACCGCGAGCTCCCGCAGGCCGGTGACCGGGTACGGCAGGAACTGCGCCAGGGCGACGGCGGCGGCCCCCACAGCTCCGACGGCCACACTGCGGCGGCGGTCGGCGAGGCAGTACAGCGCGATCAGCGGGGCGAACGCCAGCTGGCCGACGTACATCCCGGGCAGTCCGACGAGCAGCGCCACCTCGGGGCAGCGGCGGCGCAGCACCAGCGCGCCCGCCGCGACGAGCGCGATCCAGAGGCCGGGTCCGGGGCCGAAGCCGTTGACGAGGAGGCCGTCGACCACGGCGATCCCGACCGGCACGGCGGCACGGCCGACGGCCCGCGCCCGGCGGGAGCCCGGGCGCAGAAGCGGACCGAAGAGACGCGGGCCGGAGAGACGAGGACGGGAGAGGCGCGGCGGTATGCGGGGGCGGAGGCGCTTCACAACGCCCCGTCGATCAGACCGGCCCGGTCCGCGAGCACCGCCGCCTGGACCCGATTGACCCCGCCCAGCTTGGACAGCACCGAGCTGACGTGGTCCTTGACCGTGCCGTGGGACAGCCGCAGCTCACGGGCGATCTCCCGGTTGGACAGGCCCGCGCCGACCAGCGCCAGCACCTGGCCCTCGCGGCCGGTCAGGGCCCCGGTGCGGTCGGCCGCTCCGGTGTCCCGGCCCGCGGCGAGATAGCCCTCGATCACCGGGCCGACCGCCTCGGGCGCCAGGATCCGGCCGCCGGCGGCCAGCACGCGGACCGCGTGGACGAGCTGTTCCGGGGCCGTGTTCTTCATCAGTAAACCGACCGCCCCCGAGCGCAGCGCGTCGTCGATGTGCCGGCCCGCGTCGAAGGTGGTCAGCATCGCCACGGCGGGCGGCGCCGTCAGCGCGCCCACCTGCCGCAGCACGGTCAGCCCGTCGACCTCGGGCATCCGGATGTCCAGCAGCAGGACATCGGGGCGCGCCTCCCGTACGCGGTCGACGGCGTCGGCCCCGTCGCAGCAGGCGACCACCTCGATGTCCGGAGCAGTGCCCAAGATCAATTTCAGCCCGGACCGGACCAGCTGCTCGTCGTCCACGACGGCAACCCGAATCACGATGCGCCCCTTCACCTGCCGACCAGGAATCACCGAAGGGTACGGCAGGAGCGGGGCGGGTTCCAGGGGCGCCGGACAAGAAGCGGAACGTTGAATTCCGTACCTTCGGAGGGTCCTGCCGACCACACCTGCCGACCGCACCCGCCGACTGCGCCCACCGGGTCCCGCCGGACCCCGCCGGCCGTACCGGCGGCACCGGGACGCCGTCCGCCAGGTCTCCTCAATGTGAACATCCTGCGTCGAGTGGCAACTGGCGTGGCGGCCTTGACATTTCGGCGTGCGGCCGGTGATAAGATCATCTTACTTCCAGTGGGCTGATGGCGTATGGGGGCATTCCGGGAGGAATGAATTCCTCGGCCCCACCTTCGGAGGGGCACCTCCCGAAGCGGCGCACGGTCGTGGCGAACGAGCCCTGGCTGCGTGCCGCATGACGGGGTGTCAAGCCGTTTCCGCCATGGCACTTGAAGTGAGTCTCATGACATTTCCACAGGGCCCCGTCATCTGGGCGCTGGTTGTCGTAGCACTGGTCGCCGTGGGTGCCGTTCTGCGGGCTCGCGCGACCAACGTCAAGCTGCGCAGACACAACACCGATCTGCGCGGTGAGCGCGACGCGCTCCTGCGCCAACGGGACGAACTCCACGTCGTCCACAACGGCCTGCTGCAGCGTCAGTCCGCCGAACTCGCGGAGGTCCGCAAGGACGCCGAGGAGGAGACCAAGGCGGTCCTCAAGGCCGCCGTCCGTACCCTCCAGGGCCTCGCCGACGAGCAGCAGGTCGTGATCGAGAAGGCCCAGCGCAAGTACGGCGACGATCCCGGGATCCTCTCCGACCTGATGGCCATGGACCACGCCAACAGCCAGTTCGGCCGGCGCGCCCAGGGCATCGCCGTGCTCTGCGGCGGCTGGCTCGGCCGGCGCGAGACCGTGGCCTCCGTCTTCGACGTGGCCCGCAGCGCCCAGGGCCGGATCCGGCACTTCGACCGGGTCCGGGTCAACGGCCAGGTGAACTTCTCGGTGGTCAGCCGGGCCGTGGAGCCCGTCGCCGTGGTCCTCGCCGAGCTGCTGGCCAACGCCACGAACTACTCCGCCCCCGGCACCCCGGTCGAGATCAACATCCAGGCCGTGCCGACGGGTGTCTGCCTCATCGTCGACGACGCCGGTCTCGGCATGGGCCAGGAGGAGAAGGACCGCGCGGCGGCCCTCCTCTCCCCCCAGGCCGCGATCAGCGTCTCCAGCCTCGGTATTCCGCCGCAGTTCGGGTTCGCCGTCTCCGGGATGCTCGCCGCCCGCTACGGCTTCCGGGTCTCGGTGGACTCCGTTTCCCCCTATGGAGGCGTACGCGCGGTGGTCCTGATCCCCGACGAACTGCTCACCACCGAGGCGCCGCCCGCCGCGGCCCCCGTGGAAGCGCCCGAAGCCATCGCTCCGCAGCCGCAGCGGGTGGACCACCGGCAGGCCGCCCCCGCCCCGGCGCCCACCCCGCTCTTCCCGCCCGCCCCCCAGCCGGACACCGCGACCCAGCCGCTGGCCCAGATCACCACCACCGCCGGGGGGCTGCCGAAGCGTCGTCGCAAGAGCCCGGTCTCCGCGGTGCCCTCGGCCGAACCGCAGCCCGTGCGCAGCAACGAGGAGACCGCCTCCCGACTCGGCGCGTTCCAGCGCGGAACCCGGTCCGGACGCGATACGACGACGACGGAAGGACCCGAGTTCCAGTGAACCCCGATCTGTCCTGGGTGCTCAACGACCTGCTCCAGGTGCCCGGCGCCCGGCACGCGATCCTGGTGTCCGCCGACGGCCTCCTGCTCGCCAACTCCAGCGAGATCGGCCGGGACGACGCGGAGACCGTCGCCGCGGCCATGAGCTCCATGCAGTCCCTCAGCCGAGCCGTCGCCCCCTTCATCGGCACCCGCGACCCGGGCCACTGGCGGCAGACGCTCCTGGAGTACGAGGACGGCTGGATCTTCCTGATCGCCGCCGGCACCGGCGCCTATCTCGCCGCCACCGCCGCCGCCGACGTGGACATGGAGGCGATGTCCTTCCGGATGCAGCAGCAGGTCACCGCGCTGGGGAAGGCGATGACCACACCTCCCCGCCGACACGCGGACAGCGAGATATGACCGCGCCGGGCGAGGAGCAGCAGGTCAGCAGCGGGTTCGTCCGGTCCTATGTCATCACCGGCGGACGGGGGCTGCCCGACGCGGAAGACCTCTCGCTGGTCACGCTGGTCACCCTCGCCCCCGAGAGCCAGCCGCCGCCGAACCCCAGCCCCGAGGTCAGGGCGATCTGGGAGCTGTGCTCCGGCGGCTATCTGTCCGTGGCCGAGGTGGCCGGCCACCTCGGCCTGCCGGTCGGGGTGGCCCGTCTGCTGCTCCAGGACTTAAACCAGCAGGGACACCTGCTGCGCCGGAAGGCGCCGCCACCGGCCCAGCTCGTTGACAGGAAGATCCTCGAAGAGGTGTTGCATGGACTCCAAGTCCGGTTCGGCTGAGAGCATCTATGTGCCGGACGCGGTGCAGCGCGCGGCGAAGATCCTCGTCGTCGGGCACTTCGCGGTGGGGAAGACGACGCTGATCGGCACACTGTCCGAGATCACCCCGCTGCGCACCGAGGAGCGGATGACCCAGGCCGCGGCCCAGGTCGACGATCTGCGCGGCGCCCCCGACAAGAAGACGACCACGGTCGCCCTGGACTTCGGACGGCTCACCCTCAGCGACGAATTGGTGCTGTATCTGTTCGGCACGCCGGGCCAGCAGCGGTTCGTGGAGCTGTGGGAGGACATGGCGCGCGGCTCGCTGGGCGCGCTGCTTCTGGTCGACCCGGCGCGGCTCGCCGACACGTTCCCCGTCATCGACCTCGTCGAGACGTACGGACTGGAGTACGCGGTCGCCGTCAACAGCTTCGACCCATACTCCCAGCACGCCGAGAACGAACTGCGCGAGGCGCTCGACCTGCTGCCGGACACCCCGGTCGTCTTCTGCGACGCCCGGGACCAGAATTCCTCCGCGCAGGCGCTGATCACCCTGGTCCGCCACCTGCTCTCGCACGCGGCCTGACCCGCACGGCGGCACACACGGCCCGATCCACGCGGCCCGCCGCACCAGAAACGTATACCGAAGCCGGGGCCGACCGGGTCCCGCGATCACACCGAGGAAGCCGACATGGACCCGTCGCCGGGAGCCACCCCGTACAGCGCCCCCGCCGGGTGCCCCATGCATCAGCAGCAGACGTCGCTGTACGGACCGGAGTTCGCCGCCGATCCGCACCGCTTCTACGACGCGGCACGCACCCACGGCCCCGCCGCGCCCATCGAGCTGGCCCCCGGCGTGGACGCCACGCTGATCGTGCAGCACGAGGCGGCGCTGCGGGTGCTGCAGAACCCGGCGCTGTTCGCCCGGGACTCGCGGCGCTGGGCCGCGCTGCGCGAGGGCGCCGTACCGATGGACAGCCCGGTGCTGCCGATGATGATCTACCGGCCCAACTGCCTGTTCACCGACGGCGCGGAGCACCTGCGGCTGCGCAAGGCGGTCACCGAGTCGCTGGCCCGGCTCAACAGCAGCCGGCTCAGCCGGGACGTCGAGCGGATCGCCGACTATCTGATCGACCAGTTCATCGAGCGCGGCACCGCCGATCTGCTCAACGAGTACGCCAAGCTCCTGCCGCTGCTGCTGTTCAACCAGCTCTTCGGCTGCCCCGGCGACATCGGCGACCGGCTGACCCGCTCGATGTCGGCCATCTTCGACGGCGAGGACGTGCTCCGCGCCAACGCCGAGCTGACCGAGTGCCTGATGGAGCTGGTCGCGATCAAGCGCCGCCAGCCCGGCGAGGACATCACCTCCTGGCTGATCCAGCACCCGGCGGGGCTGCGGGACGAGGAGCTGAAGGACCAGCTGGTCATGCTGATGGGCGCGGGCGTGGAGCCGGAGCGCAATCTGATCGGCAACGCGCTGCTGCTGATGCTCGCCGGTGAGCAGCCGGGCGCGCCCGAGCGGCGCGGTTCGGGGATGCTCGTCGAGGACGCGCTGGACGACGTCCTGTGGAACAACCCGCCGATCGCCAACTACGCCACGCACTACCCGGTACGGGACATCGAGCTGGACGGGGTGGTGCTGAAGGCGGAGACCCCGGTCCTGATCAGCTTCGCCGCCGCGAACAGCGACCCGGGGCTCACCGACGCCCGTCAGACCCTGAGCAAGGGCGCCCATCTGGCCTGGGGCGCGGGCCCGCACGTGTGCCCGGCCAAGTCGCCCGCGACGCTGATCGCGCTGACCGCGATCGAGAAGATCCTCAACACCGTCCCGGACCTCGCGCTGGCCGTGCCCGCCTCGGGTGTGGCCTGGCGGCCGGGCCCCTTCCACCGGGCGCTGGTCGCGCTGCCCGTACGGTTCACCCCGACGGCCGCGCGGCGTACGGGCGCCGGGGTGCAGCCCCCGGCGCAGACCTCGGCCCAGCTGCCCGACCCGTTCCGGAACGCCCCCGCCGCACCGCCTGTGACGCACCGTCACGAAGCGGATGCCGGCAAGAAGCAGAAGGGCTGGTGGAGTTCGTTCCTCGACGTGTTCCGCGTATGACTCACGGCCCGACAATTCGCATATGACAACGGGCATTTGTGACGATTGCATGTGACGGGGGCAACAAAGATCGATGCTTGGCGCAGATATCCGGAGGGGTAGGTTCAGGGCGGTAACCATGGGCCTAGGTCGAGGAACTCTGCGTGAGCATCACGGGTGGTAAGGGCAGGACCCCGGACGGTCGGCGCGCGGTCATCGGGCTGCTCCGCCGGCTCAATACACCCGAAGGACAGGCCGATCCGTACGGGATACTCGCGGAGCTGCGGACGATGGGTGACGTCGTCCGCGCTCCGTGGAACGGGTATTTCGTCACCGGTTTCGACAGCTGCAGCCAGGTGCTCCGGGGCCGTAACTGGCTCGCCCCGGATCTCGCCTGGCAGGAGCGGCAGGACGACTCCAAGCAGTGGGACGCCATCGCGACCCGCGAGATGACCACCACACTCGCCCGGCTCAACGCCCCCGAGCACACCTGCCAGCGCCGCTCGCTGGGCAATCTCTTCGACCGTTCCACCATCGAACGCCTCACCCCCGACGTCGAGCGCGACACCGACCGGCTGCTGGACGAGCTGGCGGAGAAGCTCCGCTGGGGTGAGGCGGACTTCGTCTCCACGGTCAGCGAACAGCTGCCGATCAGCACCGTCGGCTCCTGGCTGGGGATACCGCCCGAGGACTACCCGGACATCCTGGAGATCACGCACAACCAGGTGTTCGCCCAGGAACTGCTGCCCACCAAGTCGCAGTTGGCCGTCTCCGCCGAGGCGACCCTGCGGCTGCGCGCCTACTTCACCGCGCTGGTCGCCCGCCGCCGGGCGGAGCCCCGCCACGATGTGCTGACCGGCTGGATCCACACCTGGGACGCGATGGAGCCGGACCGGGAGCGGGCGGACGAGATCCTCTACCGGCTCACCATGTTCGTCACCATCGCCTCGCTGGAGACCACCGCGACGCTGCTCTCCTCGATGACCGCCCTGCTGACCGACCCGGCCCGGTGGGCGTGGCTGCGGGAGCACCCGGAACACATCGACGCGGCCGTCGACGAGGCGCTGCGCTACGACCCGCCCATCCACATCAACACCCGGATCGCCGCCGAGGACACCGTCCTGGCCGGGGTCCCGATCAAGAAGGACAGCATGATCCACGTCCTGTACGGAGCCGCCAACCACGATCCGCGGCGGAACCCGGACCCGGACTCCTTCGACATCCTGCGCGGCGGCAGCCACCTCACCTTCGGCGGCGGGGTGCACTACTGCCTGGGCGCGGCGCTGGCCAAGCTGGAGGCGCGCACGCTGCTGGCGCGGATGCTGGACCGTTTCCCCACCCTGCGCACCGTCTCGCCGCCTGTCTACGCGCCCCGGATGGTCTTCAGACGGATCACCTCGCTGGGCGTGGCGCTGTGAAGCTCTCGCTGCCCGACTTCCTGACGGCGGGCGACCGCTCCGGCGACCGCCCCGCGACGGTACGCACCTGGCGCGAGGGCCCCGTCCTGTACGTGGAACTGAACGCGCCGGAGACCGGCAACGCGGTGACCGAGGCGATGCTCGACGAGCTGCTGGACGTCGTCGTCGCCCCGGACCCGGAGGTGCGGGTCCTGGTGCTCAGCGCCGCCGGGGACGACTTCTGCCTGGGCGGCGACCGTACCGAGTTCGCGGACTGGCTGGCGGAGGATCCGGGCGGCCGGGGCATCCGGGTCGCCGGGGAGAAGGCCCGCCGGGTCTGCGAGGCGATCTCCGGCGGCCGGGCCGTGACCATCGCCCGGGTGCAGGGCAAGGCGGTGGGCGCGGGGTTCGCGCTGGCCCTGGCCTGCGATCTGCGGGTCGGCGCGGAGAACGCCTCCTTCCGGCTGCCGGAACTGGCGCTCGGGCTGCCGACCGCCTGGGGCGGGCTGCTGCCCCGGCTGATCCACGAGGTGGGCGCGGCCCGGGTCCGCGAGCTGATCCTGACGGGCCGGGCCTTCGACGCCGCCGAGGCCCACGAGCTGTCCGTGCTCCAGCGGGTGGTGCCCGGGGACGGGCTGGACGCGGCGGTCGCCGCCTGGGCGAAGCCGGTGGTCCGCCGCCCGGAGGCCGCGCTGCGGGTCACCAAGGCGCTGCTGAACTCCTACGCCGCCGCCACCCGGCTGGCCGACCCCTCGTTCCTCGACGCGGAGCTGATGGCCTCGGTCGCGGCCGCCACCCGGCGGCCTCCGGCGGGCGGTGCCGGGGCGGGCGGGTCACACTCGTAAAAACCCGAGTGGGAGGTCTGCGGCGTGGACGTACCGGTGTGGCTCTGGATCGTGTTCGCCGCGACCGTGATCGTCTCGCTGACGGTCGACCTCCTGGCGCACCGCAAGGCGCATGTCATCGGCTTCAAGGAGGCCGGGCTGTGGAGCGCCCTGTGGGTGAGCCTCGCGCTGATCTTCGGCGGGGTCGTCTTCCTGGTCCTCGGGACGACCGCCGGGACGGAGTACACCACCGCCTGGCTGCTGGAGAAGAGCCTGTCGGTCGACAACCTCTTCGTCTTCGCGCTGATCTTCGCCTATTTCAAGGTGCCCCGGGAATACCAGCACCGGGTGCTTTTCTTCGGCGTCATCGGCGCACTGGTGTTCCGCGCGATCTTCCTGACGGCCGGCGTCGCGGTGGTGAACCGCTTCACCTTCGTCCTGTTCCTCTTCGCCGCGATCCTTCTCTACAGCAGCTATAAAATCCTCAGCGGCCAGGAGGAGAATTTCGATCCGGGCAAGAGCTTCGCGGTACGGCTGCTGCGCAAGATCATGCCGGTCCAGGACGACTATGCCGGCACGCATTTCGTCGTCCACAAGGAAGGGCGGCGGATCGCCACTCCGCTGCTCGCGGTGGTCGCCGCGATCGAGGCGGCCGACCTCATCTTCGCGGTCGACAGCGTGCCGGCGGTGCTCGCGGTCAGCGACGACCTGTTCATCGTCTACACCAGCAACGCCTTCGCGATCCTGGGCCTGCGGGCCCTGTACTTCCTGCTGGCGGGGCTGCTGGACCGGTTCCACTACCTGAGCCACGGCCTGGCGGTCATCCTCGCCTTCATCGCGGTCAAGCTCGTCCTGCAGGCCTGCCACAAGATGATCAGCACCTCGATCCCGGAGATTCCCTCGCCGGTCAGCCTGGCGGTGATCGTCGTCATTCTGGCGGTGTCGGTGACGCTGAGCATGCGCCGTCAGCCGAGTAAAGAAGAGGAATAGCGAAGACCAAGACTTTCCAAAATCTCAGCCCCCACTTATCGTGGGTAAATGGACAGCAAAAAGCGTGACCTTCACCAGCGGGCCGCTTTCATGTGCCCGACCTGCAAACAGCCCGTCCCCTCCGAGATCCACCGCCACAAGTCCCTCGGGATCTTCGTCCCGGTATGGCGCGCTGGCCCCTGCGAGAACCCCGACTGCGCGGAGTACGCCGCCGAGACCCGGCCCGTCCGGCACCGGACCCGGGGGTGACCCGGAAGAGCCCCCTCAGCCCGCGGCCAGGCGTGCGGTGAGACGCGCCTTCGCCGCGGGCCACTCGTCGGCCAGCAGCGAGAAGTAGACGCTGTCCCGCCAGCTCCCGTCCGGCCGCCGCCGGTGCCGCCGCAGCACCCCTTCGCGCCGCGCCCCGAGCCGGGCGATGGCCGCCTGCGAGCGCTCGTTGCGGTGGTCGGTCTTCAGCTGGACGCGCCCCATGCCCAGCTCCTCGAAGGCGTGCGTCAGCAGCAGGAGCTTCGTCTCGCTGTTCACCGCCGAGCGCCAGTGCGCCCGCCCGTACCAGGTCCAGCCGATCTCCAGACGCTCGTCATGGACCGCGACGTCCAGGTACGTGGTCCAGCCGACGGCCCGGCCGCTCGCCCGGTGGACGACGGCGAACGGCACGTACGTCGCGTCGCCGAGCACCTGCTCCATCCGGCTGCGCAGCTCCTCACGGGTCCGCGGCGCCGGGCCGCCCTGCCAGCGCCACACCTCCTCGTCCCCGCCTCCCGCCGCGAAGAGGTCGTCGAGGTGGCCGAAGGCGAGCGGGACGAGTTCGACATGCTGCCCGGTCAGAGTCACGGGCCGAGGGGGAAGTGCGGACATGCCGAGATCGTAGCCCCTTCCCCATCTTCGTACTAGCACACACCACTTACGCACTAGTGCATAGATGTCGCCCGGTTCTCCGACGCGCGGACCGGCCCCCGGCTGACTAGCGTTGACCCTGCGGGCGCGATCCGTAGGGCGGGGCCGAAGACAGGGACTCCAGGGAAGGACCGGCGCGCCATGGCTGTACAACCCGAGGGCACCCCGTGCTGGGCGGACGCCATGTTCGCCGACATCGAGGGCGCCAAGAGCTTCTACGGAGACGTGCTCGGCTGGACGTTCGGCGAGAGCTGGCCCGAGTTCGGCGACTACACGCAGGCGTACGTGGACGGCAAGGCGGCCGCCGCCGTCTCCCCGCCCATGCCGGGCACCGAAGGGGCCCCCTCGGCGTGGTGCCTCTACCTCGCGTCGCCGGACGCCGCCACGACCGCCCGGAAGGTCCGCGACCAGGGCGGCGAGGTGCTGGTGGAGCCGATGCAGGTCGGCGAGTTCGGCACGATGGCGCTGGCCCGCGACCCCGGCGGAGCGGTCTTCGGCATCTGGCAGGCGAACACCCACGAGGGGTTCGAGACCAAGATGGGCGAGCCCGGCGGGTACTGCTGGGGCGAGGTCTTCACCCGCGACCCGAAGAAGGTCGACGCGTTCTACCCCGCGGTCTTCTCGTACACGACCCGGACGTTCGACGACGAGTCGATGGACTTCGCCATGTTCGACGTCGAGGGGCGGACGGTCCTCGGCCGGATGGTGATGGACAAGGACTTCCCGCCCGATCTGCCCTCGTTCCTGAACGTGTACTTCTCCGTTCCGGACTGCGACGCGGCGGTGGCGAAGGCGACCGAGCGCGGCGGGGTGCTGCGGTTCGGGCCGATGGACAGCCCCTTCGGCCGGTTCGCGGCGATCAGCGACCCGCAGGGTGCCGCGTTCGCCGTGATCGACGTGACCACCACCGAGGGCGAGATGCCGGCGACGAGCCCGGTGACCTGATCCGACCGGCTCGCCCCACCCGGGGCCGAGAGCCGCCACGGGCCGCGACCGGAGCACCGGGCGCGGCCCGTTCTCCTGCCCCGTACATTCCTCCGAGACCTCTCGCATCTGCGATGGATCATCGTCCAGAGAATGGTAAATGCCAGCCTGATTGCCCTAGCGTGTCGCACATGCAGTCCTACACAATCGGCCAGGCCGCACGACTTCTCGGAGTCAGCCCCGACACCGCCCGCCGCTGGGCGGACGCCGGCCGGGTCGCGACCCATCGCGACGAGGCCGGCCGGCGGCTGATCGACGGCCGTGCGCTGGCCGCCTTCTCGATCGAGGTCGGCCAGGGCGCGGGCGGCGAGGACGAGGCCCCGTACACCTCGGCCCGCAACGCGTTCCCCGGCATCGTCACCGCGGTGAAACTCGGCGATGTCGCGGCCCAGGTCGAGATCCAGGCCGGGCCGCACCGGCTCGTCTCGCTCCTGACCCGGGAGGCCGTGGAGGAGCTGGGCCTGGAGGTCGGCATGCAGGCGACCGCCCGCGTGAAGTCGACCAGCGTGCACATCGACCGCACCTGAGACCGGCCGGCGACGGACCCGTACGGCTTCGGCCCACCGTCGTACCCGAACCACCGCCCACGTACCACCGCCCCGCACGGCAACCCCGCCCGCCCGGCGCCCCGCCGGCCGCGCACGCATCCAAGGAGCACCCACCCTCATGTCCCCGCTGATCACCCGCCGCCGTGCGGCCGCCGCCGTCCTGACCACCGCCCTCCTGATCCCGCTCGCCGCCTGCGGCGACGACTCCGGATCCGACAAGGCCAAGGACAAGGACAGCGGCTCGAAGGCCACCTCCTCCGCCTCGGGCGCCCCGAAGGCGGACCTGACCGTGCTGGCCGCCGCCTCGCTGACGGACGTCTTCAAGGAGGCGGGAGCGGCGTACGAGAAGGAGAACCCGGGCACGAAGGTGACGTTCTCCTTCGCGGGCTCCCAGGAGCTGGCCGCCCAGGTCAAGCAGGGCGCCCCCGCCGACGCCCTGGTCACCGCGGACACCAAGACGATGGACGGTCTCACCGGCGAGACCGGCACCCCGACCGTCATCGCCAAGAACCGCCTCGTCATCGCCGTCGGCGAGGGCAACCCGGAGAAGGTCGAGAACCTCAAGGACCTCTCGGACACCAAGTTGAAGGTCGTCCTGGCCGCCCCCGAGGTGCCGGTGGGCCGCTACAGCAAGCAGATCCTCGACGCGCAGAAGATCGAGGTGAAGCCGGTCTCCCAGGAGCCCAACGTCCGCGCGGTCCTCAGCAAGGTCGAGCTGGGCGAGGCGGATGCCGGGCTCGTCTACAAGACCGACGCCGCGACCGCCACCGACAAGGTCGACGCGATCGACATCCCGGACGCGGAGAACGCCGTCGCCTCCTACCCGGCCGCCACGCTGAAGGGGTCGAAGCACAGCGAGGCCGCCGCCGCGTTCGTCGCCTGGCTCTCCACGCCCGCCGCACAGAAGATCCTCCAGGGCGCGGGCTTCCAGCAGCCGTAACCGCACTCCGCTCCCGGCGGGCCCGTACCGTCCGACGGGCCCGCCGGGCACCGCACTCCCAGCCCGACGAGGTCATCGATGAAACGCCCGGTCCGCCGCCGTACGCCCGGGGTCCGCGCCCCGCTCCTGCTGACGGTGCCCGCCCTGCTGGCCGTGGCGTTCCTGATGCTGCCGCTCGTCGGCATCCTGGCCCGCACCTCCTGGGGCGAGATCGGCGCGCACCTCACCGCCGATGCCACCACCGAGGCGCTGCGGCTCTCGCTGGTGGTCTCGCTCTGGTCGTTGGGGCTCTCGCTGCTGTTCGGGGTGCCGCTGGCCTGGCTGCTGGCCCGGGTGCCGTTCCCCGGCAAGGCGTTCGTCCGCTCGCTGGTCCTGCTGCCGATGGTGCTGCCGCCCACGGTCGGCGGCGTCGCGCTGCTGCTGGCCTTCGGACGGCGCGGGCTGCTCGGCCCGTGGCTGGAGGACACTTTCGGCATCACGCTGCCCTTCCACACCTCGGGGGCCGTGCTCGCGGCGACCTTCGTCGCGATGCCGTTCCTGATCATCTCGCTGGAGGGCGCGCTCGGCGGACTGCGCCCCCGGTACGAGGAGACCGCCGCCTCCCTGGGCGCCTCGCCGGTCCGGGTGTTCCTCACCGTGACGCTGCCGATGGTCGCCCCCGGACTGATCGCCGGAGCCGCCCTGACCTGGGCGCGGGCGCTCGGCGAGTTCGGCGCGACGATCACCTTCGCCGGAAACCTCCCCGGCACCACGCAGACCCTGCCGCTCCAGGTCTATCTGCTGCTCCAGGACTCGCCGGAGGCCGCCACCTCCGTGTCGCTGCTGCTCCTGGCCATCGCGATGATCGTGCTCGTCGGGCTGCGCGGCCGGTGGACCGGCACCCCGGGCGACCACCGCGACCTCGCGAGCCGTACGGCGGCGGCCCGCCCCGAGGATCCGGCGGGCCCGGTCCAGGACCCCCTCCCCGAACCGCCGCCGGACCTCCGGAAGAAGCCCGCGCCCGAACCCTGGCCGCTGCACGCCGAGGTCACCGGCTTCACCCGCCTCACCCTCGACGCCCCGCCCGGCACCACCATCGCGGTGGTCGGCCCCAACGGCGCGGGCAAGACGACGCTCCTGCGGGCCCTCCTCGGCCTCACGCCCCGCGCGCACGCCACCCTGCGCCTCGGCGACAGCGACGTCACCGCCCTCCCGCCGCACCGCCGGGGCGTCGCCTGGGTGCCCCAGGACGGGGCGCTCTTCCCGCACCTGAGCGCGCTGACCAACACGGCGTACGGGCTCCGCGCCCACGGGGTGCCGCGCGCCGAGGCCCGGCGCGAGGCCCAGGGCTGGCTGGACCGGCTCGGGGTGGGCCACCTCGCCCACCGCAGGCCCGCCCAGCTCTCCGGCGGGCAGGCCCAGCGGGTCGCCCTGGCCCGCGCCCTCGCCGCCCGCCCGCGCCTCCTGCTGCTGGACGAACCGCTCGCCGCCCTCGACCAGACCACCCGGGCCCGGGTGCGGCACACCCTGCGCGGCCACCTCGCGGACTTCGGCGGGGTCTGTCTGATCGTCACCCACGACCCGGTCGAGGCGGTCTCGCTGGCCGACCGGGTCCTGGTGCTGGAGGACGGCCGGGCCCTCCAGGACGAGCCGCCCGCCGAGGTCACCCGGCACCCGCGCTCGCCGTGGGTGGCCCGGATGCTGGGCCACAACGCCTGGCCCGGGACCGCCACCGCCGACGGCCTGGCGCCGGAGGGCGGCGGGCACCTCGTGGTCGCCGAGCCCCTCCCGGCGGGCACGGACGCCCTCGCGGTCATCGCGCCGGAAGCCGTCTCCGTACACCGGGAGAGGCCCACCGGCTCGCCGCGCAACGTCTGGCCCGGCACGGTCCGCGAGATCACCTCGGGCGGCAGCCGGCTGCGGCTGCTGATCACCTCGGCGGAGGCCCCGGACCTGGTCGCGGAGATCACCCCGGCGGCCGCCGCCGAGCTGGGCATCGCCGACGGCACGGCCGTCTGGACCAGCGTGAAGGCCACGGAGACGACGATCGTCCTGCTCTGAGCCCGGGATCCGGGTCCGGGGCGCGGGGGAACCATCGCCCCCGCCGGCGCGTACTTCTGTACGTACGACGACCGAGAGACGGGGACCTCATGGCACTGTTCGGCAACGCCCACACGATCAACCCGGCCACCGCCCAGCAGGACTACGCCCGGCTGCTCGGGCAGGGCGAGCAGGTGCACGCCGCGTTCCTGCTGATCCGGGACACCATCCTGTTCACGGACCGGCGGCTGATCCTCGTCGACAAGCAGGGCATCACCGGCAAGAAGGTGGAGTACCACTCCGTGCCGTACCGCAGCATCACGCACTTCGCCGTGGAGACGGCCGGCACGTTCGATCTCGACGCCGAGCTGAAGATCTGGATCTCGGGCAACGCGACGCCGCTCCAGAAGACGTTCACCAAGGGCGTCGACATCTACGAGGTGCAGGCGATACTCACGCAGTTCGTCGCCCGCTAGCCGCCCGCGTCCGGCCGGACGTCAGAAGGACGGGCGCAGCCGGGCCGTCGCCGAGTGCCCGGGGGCGGTGGCCCGCAGCTTCGCGGCGCGCTCCCGCAGTTCGGGCAGCAGGGCGTAGAGCGCGTCGCCGGGGCAGCGGGTCTCGAAGCTGTCGCGGTGTCCGGAGATGACGTGCAGCCGGGCCACCTGCCCCCGGTCGAAGCGGCTCTCGTCGTTCGTCGACACCAGGTCGACGCTGCCCAGCGGATCCGCCCCGGGCCGCAGCTTCCAGGCGGCCAGTTTCACCAGCGCGTCCATCATCGGCTTCGGCACCTCGACCCCCGGGCCGAAGTTCCCGATCGCCGCGATGCCGACCGTGTCGGTGTTGAACCCCTTGGTGTGCGCGCCGAGCACCGAGCGGCCGACACCGCCCGCGCGGCCCTCGTAGATGGTGCCGCAGCGGTCGACGAGGAAGTTGTAGCCGATGTCGTCCCAGCCGTCCTGCCGGATGTGGTCGCGCTGGACGGCCCGGATCAGCTCGGGGGCGTCCGCGCAGTCGTAGTCGTTGGGGTTGCCGGTGTGGTGCACGAACACCGCCCGCGCCGGGGCCGTGTAGTGCGGTCCCTCCCGCACCAGGGACTCGTCCGCGCCCCAGTCCCGGCGGCTGACGACGGCCGGCTGCGGCAGTCCGCGCGGCGGCCGCGGTCCGGTGGCCAGCTCCGCCCCCGGCGCGCGGAACGCCGGGCCGTCCCCGAACACCAGGAGGGCCAGGGGCAGGATCAGAACGCCCAGGACGAGTCGGCGGGACCACATGGACTCCACCCTGCGCTCCGGCCTCCGGCTTCGCAGAGGAGCGGGCCGTTCGGGTGACGTCTCGCCGGGCCTCCCACCGGCCTCCCCCGCAGCTCGGACGCACCGCCCGGAATGCGGCTTTCGCCGGGTCTCCCTACGATGAGACCCGGATCATCGCCCGCTCCCGGCGGGGGTGCCCGGCGGAGCGAGGAACCATGGCCCACGACCGTGTGCGGGACGAACCGGATGTCGGCCTCAAGCCGAACGCGATCGGGTTCGTCGACGCCCTTGTCATCGGTCTGAACGCGACCTCCCCGGCGTACTCGCTGGCCGCCGTCATCGGCCCGATCGTCGCCCTGGTGGGGATCTACGCCCCGGGCGTCATGTTCGCCTCGTTCGTGCCGATGCTGCTGATCGCCTCGGCGTTCTACTACCTCAACAAGGTCGACCAGGACTGCGGTACGACGTTCTCCTGGGTGACCCGGGCGATGGGCCCCTGGGCGGGCTGGCTGGGCGGCTGGGCGATCACCATGACCGGCGTCCTGGTGGTGGGCTCGCTGGCCGATGTGGCGGTGAGCTTCACCCTGCTGGCGGTGGGTCTGGACGGCTGGGTCGAGAACGACTTCGCCCGCCAGCTGCTCACCGTGCTCCTGATCATCGTGATGACCGGGCTCTGCGTCATCGGCACCGAGCTCTCCGCGAAGGTGCAGAACGCGCTGATCCTCCTCCAGGTGGCGTTCCTGCTGGTCTTCGTCGCGGTGGCGCTCTACCGGGTGTACGCGGGCACGACCGGCTTCGACTCGATCGAGCCGTCCATCGGCTGGCTCGACCCGTTCGGCGCGGGCGGCGCCGCGCTGACCGGCGGGCTGCTGCTCGGGGTGTTCATCTACTGGGGCTGGGAGTCCGCGGTCAACCTCACCGAGGAGACGGAGGACTCGGCGAGCGCCCCGGGCAAGGCGGGCCTGTGGTCCACCGTGGTGCTCCTGGTGACCTATCTGTCGGTCGCCGTCGCGGTCGTCGCCTTCGCGGGGACGGCGTTCCTCGCGGAGAACGCGGGCGAGGAGGAGTTCATCTTCGCCCAGCTCGCCGGTGACGTGCTCGGCGGCTGGGACTGGATCCTGCTGCTGGCGGTGGCCACCTCCGCCATCGCCTCCACCCAGACCACGATCATCCCGGCCTCCCGGACCGCCCTGTCCATGGCCCGCCGTCAGGCGCTGCCGCAGCACTTCGGGCACATCAGCCCCCGGTTCCGTACCCCGGACGTCAGTACGTGGTGGGTCGCCGGCATCGCCATCGCCTGGTACCTGGTGGTCAACCAGATCAGCACGAACGCCCTCTTCGACTCGCTCACCGCGCTGTCGCTGCTGATCGCCTTCTACTACGCGCTCACCGGAGTGGCCTGCGCCGTCTACTACCGGCGCCATCTCACCGAGAGCGTGCGCAACTTCCTGCTCATCGGCCTCGGCCCGGTGGTCGGCGCCGGACTGCTGACCTGGCTGCTGGTCCGCTCGGTCATCGACATGTCCGACCCGGCCAACTCCTACAGCGGCACCTCCTGGTTCGGGCTCGGCCCGCCGCTCGTCATCGGCATCGTGATCTCCCTGGTCGGCGTGGTCCTGATGGTGGTGTGGCGGCTGCGGGACGCGGTGTTCTGGCAGGAGCGGCCGGGGGTCGCCGACCCGGACCTGGTGCACGCCCCCGCCCGGAAGGAACGCTGAGATGCCGGTCGTCCTCGGTTACGACGAGTCCCCCGGCGCCGCCCGCGCCCTGCGCATCGCCATCGAGCTGGCGGCGGCGTACGGGGAGGGGCTGGTCCTCGTCTACGGGGCCGCCGCCCCCGGACTGCGCGACGGCGCGGAGTACCGCAGCCACTACGACGCGATCCGGCAGGCCGGCCGCACCGGCCTGGAGCACGCGCTCACGGCCGCCGAGGAGGCAGGCGTACCGGCGACCGTCGAGGTGCTCGACGAGAGCCCCGCACAGGCACTCCTGGACGCCGCCGAACGGCACGGCGCCCGGGTCATCGTGGTCGGCACCTGGGGCGAGAGCCCGATGCGCGGGGCCCTGCTGGGCTCGACCCCGCACAAGCTGCTGCACATGTCGAGGATCCCCGTGCTGTGCGTCCCCACGGAGGACGCCACGCTCTGAGCGGTGTCCGGCGGATCATGACCGGGCCCGCCGTTCACCACGCCTCCCCGCTCTCCGCCGCACGGCCCGGAACCGCCCGGCCGCTCCCGCCCTCCTCCTCCCGGCGCAGCAGCCGGAACGCCAGCAGCGGGAAGACCAGCACCGACACCATCGCGGCGGCGACCAGGGCGGCGGCCTCGCCGGACCCGATCACCTTCTCGTCCAGGCCGATCGCGGTGATCGCGACCACCAGCGGCAGACAGGTCGACGCGAACAGCCCGAGCGCGGCCCGCGGCGCACGCCCGGTCAGGTCGCGCGGGGCCAGCAGATACGCCGGAACCCCGCGCACCAGCAGGAACAGCAGCAGGAAGACCGGCAGGAGCAGCAGCGGGCGGCCGTCGTCCAGGAGCGCCGCGAGGTCGAAGTCGATGCCCGTGACGACGTAGAAGAACGGCACCAGGAAGCCGAAGCCGATCGCCTCGACCCGCTCCAGGATCGCGTCGCTCCGCTCGGGCACCGACCCCTGGAGGACGAGCCGGGTCAGCATGCCCGCGGCGAACGCGCCGAGCAGGGTGTCCAGGCCGAAGACATGGGCGAGCCCCAGCATTCCGACGAGCAGCAGCATCACGAAGCGGACGGCGAACTGGCCGCTGGAGTGCAGGGTCACGGCGACGATCCGGGCGAACCACGGCGGCCGGGGCCGCATCGCCCAGAACACCGCACCCGCCGTGACGACGGCGAACACCGCCAGCACCGCGCTCGCCGCACCCGGGCTGCGGCCGCTGAACAGCAGGGCCATCGCGATGATCGGCCCGAACTCCCCCACCGACCCGAACGCCATCACCACCGACCCGAACCGCCCATCGAGACGCCCCGAGTCCCGCAGGATCGGCAGCACCGCACCCAGCGCGGTGCTGGTCAGCGCGGTGCCGATGACCAGGCTCTTCGCCAGGTCCGCCCCGCTGAGCAGCAGCGCGACCCCGAGCCCGGCGGCGAACGAGAGGACCCAGGCCGCGCCGGCCCGGCGCAGCGTGTCGCCGCGGACCTCGGCGAACTTGATCTCGTACCCCGCCAGAAAGATCAGCATCGACAGCCCGAGGTCGGACAGGGCGTCGATGACCTGGTCGTGGTGGGCCCAGCCGAGCACATCGGGCCCGACCAGGACACCGAGCACGATCTCGAAGATGACGACGGGGACCGGCAGCCACCGCCCGGTCGCGTAGCCGAGCAGCGGCGCGAGAACCGCCAGGGCCATGATCAGGACGAGGGTCCCGGGGTGCTCCATCGCTCGTGTATAGCAAGGAACGCCCCGGAATCAGCCGTTATGACACCCCTGGGGAGGGCCGCTCAGTTCGGGCAGTGCGTGTCCCGGGCGGGCCGCTTCCCGGTCACCAGGAAGTCACTGACCACCCGGTCGCCGCAGGCGTTGCCGCTGCCCAGGTACATCCCGTGCCCGCCCTGCCCGACGGTCACCATCCTGGCCCGCTCACCGAGCGCCGCCCGCATCTTCAGGGCCCCGCTGTACGGCGTGGCCGGATCGCGCAGGCTCTGGATCATCAGAACGTTCGAGGGGCCCTCGGCCGTGATCCGGGTGGGCCTCGGCTCCTCGTCGTACTTCCAGAAGGCGCACGGCGTGATGTTCACCGGCATCCCGGCCGTCAGCGGATACCGCGCCCGGTCGGCGGCGACCCGGCGGGCGTACCCAGGACCCGGACCCGGCCAGCGCACGTCGTTGCAGACCACCGCCATCGTCAGCGTCGCGTCCTCGTCCGGCAGCGCGCCCGCCAGCTCCGGCGGCAGCACCGGGCGGCCCTCCGGATCCTGCGCCGACCGGATCAGCCGGGCCAGCGGGGCGAACGCCGTATCGCTGTGGAGGGCGTTCTGGAGCGCCTGCCGCAGCCGGTTCCCGGTCAGCGGGACGCCGGGCACGTCCGACTCCTTCGGCGCGCGGTCCAGCTCCCCGGCCAGCGCGAGGAACAACGGCTGTACGTCCTCGGCACGCCGGGCGAGCCGCAGCCCCTCGGCCTCCCGGGCGGGGTCCGCCGCCCAGGCCGCGAAGTCGGGGAAGCGGTCGGCCGCGCCCGGAGCCGCGTTCGCCAGCCAGCCGTACGCCACCCGTGCCGGGTCCGGGTCGCCGGTGCTGTCCAGGACCAGCCGGTCGACGCGGTCCCGGTGCTCCTGCGCGTACACCGCACCGACGTAACTCCCGTACGAGGAACCCCAGACGGACACCTTCCGCTCGCCCAGCGCGGCGCGCAGCCGGTCCATGTCGCGGACCTGGTTCCGGGTGCTGAAGGACCGCACCACCGGTCCGCCGTCACGGGCGCACGCGGCCGCGGTGCGGCGGGCGCGTTCGGTGTTCTCCGTGATCGAGCCGTCCGCCGCGGGCCAGGACCGCAGCGTCACCAGGTGCCGGTCCGCCTCCGGGATCCCGCAGCCGGCCCGGGTGGAGCCGCCGACCCCGCGCGGGTCCAGGCCGACCAGGTCGTACGCCCCCTCGGTCGCCGCCCGCAGCGCCTCGCCCTTCTGCGCGAGCCGCTGCACCCCCGAGCCGCCCGGACCGCCGGCGAGCACCAGCAGGGTGCCGCGCCGGGCCTCGGGCCGGTCGGTGCGCAGCCGGGCGACCGCCACGTCGACGGTGCGTCCGTCGGGGGCGCGGTGGTCCAGGGGGACGCGGAGCGTGGCGCACTGCTGCCCGGCGGGAACGGGTGTGCCCGGGATCGGGGCACAGGGCCCCCAGGCGAGCGGAGGCGTGGCGGGGCTGGTCGGCCGGCTGTGCGCCACGGGTGCGCCGACAGCGGTCAGCGTGCCGGCCGCGGCTGCGGCGGAGACGGTGAGGAGCAGGGCTTTGCGGGTCCAAGTCGTCATGGACACAGCCTTGTTGGGCCCGGCCCCGATGCCCATGCGGCAGTCCGGTGGACCGGCCCGGGGGACAGCCCCCGGCTCGCGCTCCGGGCCATCCCCCGCTGCGGCCCCGGACGGCCCCGGGCCGCCCCCGTCACCCGTTCCCCCGCACCGGCGTGCCGGGCGGCGGCCGGAGCCGTTGAATGCGGAACACGGGGGCGGAAGGCAGGAGAGAGCCGCATGCCGTCGTCACCGGCCCGCCCGGACCGGGCCACCGCTCCGCGCCGCCGCGGTGCGCTGCGCCGCACCGGCGAGTGGTGCGCCCGGCACTTCGTGACCGTCCTGATCCTGTGGGTGGCCGCGCTCGCCGGGCTCCAGGTCCTGCAGCACGCGTACGGCGGCGACTACTCCGACGACTTCTCGCTGCCCGGCACCCAGTCGCAGGACGGCCTCGACGTCCTGAAGGCGCACGCGCCGCAGGCGGGCGGGTACAGCGCCCAGGTGGTGCTGCACGACGCGGACAAGCCGCTCACCTCGGTCTCCGACCAGGTCGCCACGGCCGTCACCGACCTCCAGAAGCTCCCCGACGTCCTGTCCGCGCAGAACCCGCTGCCCTCGTCCGGCTCCACCCCGCCCCCGCCGCCGGACCCGAACACCGGGCCGCTCTCCACGGACCAGAAGACCGCCTACATCACCGTCCGCTTCAGCGTGCAGCCCTCCACGCTCGACCCGTCCTATCTCGACGGGGTCGACGACGCGGTGCGGCCGCTGCGCTCGGCCGGGGTGGAGGTGGAGTACGGCGGGCCGCTCGGCGAGCTCGCCCGGCCCGAGCCGAGCGACCGCACCAGCGAGGCGATCGGCTTCGGCGTGGCGATCGTGGTCCTGCTGATCGGCTTCGGCAGTCTGCTGGCCGCCGTGCTGCCGCTGGTCACCGCGCTGATCTGCGCGCTGTGCGGGCTGGCGCTGCTCGGGCTGCTGGCCGCCGCCGCGACCTTCGCGACGGTCTCCCCGACGCTCGCCACGATGATCGGCATCGGCGTCGGCATCGACTACGCCCTCTTCCTGGTCACCCGGCACCGGCAGAACCTCGTCGACGGCCAGGACCCGGTGACCGCCGCCGGGAACGCCGCCGCCACCAGCGGGCACGCCGTGCTGCTCTCCGGCTGCACGGTGATCATCGCGCTGTCGGGGCTGTGGGTCTCCGGGATCGGGTTCATCGGCAAGCTCGGCCTGGCCGCAGCGGTCACCGTCGTCACCGCCGTGCTCGGCGCGCTCACCCTCGTACCGGCGATCCTCGGGCTCATCGGCCGCCGCATCGACCGGGTGCGGGTACGGAAACCGGTGGCCGAGACCGTACCGGCCCCCGAGGGCGCGGAGCCCGGCGGCTGGCACCGGTACGCGCAGCGGGTGGAGCGGCGGCCCTGGTGGTTCCTGGCCGGCGGGGTGGTGCTGCTGGCCGTCCTCTCCTTCCCCGTGCTCTTCATCCAGCTCGGCCACATCGGCGACGGCGCCGACCCGAAGTCGTTCACCGACCGGCGCGCCTTCGACCTGATGTCCACCGCCTTCGGCCCCGGCTCCAACGGTCCGCTGACGCTGGTCATCGACCAGAGCAAAGTGCCCTCGTCCGACCGTTCCGCCCTCGCCGACCAGGCGCGGAAGGCACTGACGAACGTGCCCGACGCGGCCGTGATCACCCCGCTCACCGCCACATCGGACGGCGATGTGCTGACCGCCACCGCCTACTCGGCGGCCGCCCCGCAGGACGAGCGGACCACCTCGCTGACGAACCGCCTCACCGACGACGTCCTGCCGCAGGCCGTCTCCGGCTACGACGCGAGCACGTACGTCACCGGCACGACGGCCGCCCAGGTCGACTTCCTGGACATCGTCTCCAGCAGGCTGCCGCTGATCATCGCGGTCGTCGTGGGCCTGGCGTTCCTGGTGATCCTGGCCGTCTTCCGGGGCCTGCTCGTCGCGTTGAAGGCCGCCATGCTCAACGTCCTGTCGATCGCCGCCTCGTACGGGGTCGTGGTGGCGGTCTTCCAGTGGGGCTGGGGCGGCCCGGCGCTGGGGGTCTCGGGGAAGGTGCCGATCGAGAGCTACGTCCCGATGATGATGTTCGCGATCGTCTTCGGGCTGAGCATGGACTACGAGATCTTCCTGCTCTCCCGCATCCACGAGGCGTGGGTGCGCACCGGGGACGCGCGGGCGAGCGTGGCGCACGCGCTGGAGATCACCGCCCGGGTCATCACCTGCGCGGCGCTGATCATGGTGAGCGTCTTCGCCGCGTTCGTCATCAGCGACAACATCGTGGTGAAGATGCTGGGCCTGGGGCTGGCGGCCAGCGTGCTCATCGACGCCACCGTCGTACGACTGCTGCTGGTCCCGGCGGTGATGACCCTGCTGGGCCGGGCCGCCTGGTGGATCCCGGGCCCGCTGGACCGGATCCTGCCGCGCCTGGACGCCGAGGGCGGGGCGGAGGGCGGGGCACAGTCGCGCGCCGAACCGGCCGGGCCCGTCGGCGGGAAGTGATGAGCGCCACAGCCTCCGAAGGGAACGCATCGAGCGCCTAGGGTGTCAGGATGCCTTCCCCCCTCACTTCGAGGCTGCCGCGCCCCACCGCGGCCGCTTCCCCCGGGACCGGCGTCCCCGACGCCGGCGGCCGGGACCACTTCTTCGACAACGCGAAGTACCTGGCGATCGTGCTGGTGGCGATCGGACACGCCTGGGAACCGCTGCCCCCCGGCCGCCTCGTGGAGGCCGCGTACACCTTCATCTACACGTTCCACATGCCGGTGTTCATCCTGATCGCCGGCTACTTCTCCCGGAACTTCGAGCTGCGGCCGGAGCGGGTGTGGAAGCTGGTCACCGGCCTGCTGGTGCCCTATCTCGTGTTCGAGGTCCTCTACACGCTCTTCCACCGCGCCCTGCGCGACCCGGACTTCTCGCTGTCGCTGCTGGAGCCGTACTGGCTGCTGTGGTTCCTGCCCGCCCTGTTCCTCTGGCGGCTGTCCACCCCGCTGTGGCAGACCGTGCGCTTCCCGGTGCTGGTGTCGCTCGCCATCGCCGCCGTCGCGACGGTCTCGCCCGCCGCCGACGGAACGCTCCCGGTCCAGCGCATCCTGCAGTTCCTGCCGTTCTACGTCCTGGGGCTGCGGCTGGGCCCGCACCACTTCGCGATGGTCCGCCGCACCTGGGTGCGCGTCGTCTCGGTGCCCGTCTTCGTCGCCGGGATGCTCCTGGCCTACTGGCTGGTGCCCCGGACCTCGACGTCGTGGTTCTTCCGCAAGAACAGCGCCCAGGAACTGGACACCGCCCAGTGGACCGGACCGGCGGCCACGCTGCTGCTGTTCCTGGCCGCCGTCGTCCTCGGCGCGTGCTTCCTCGCCTGGGTGCCCCGGGGCCGCAGCTGGATGACCGCACTGGGCACCTGCACGCTGTACGGGTATCTCCTGCACGGCTTCGTCATCCGGGCCCTGCGCTACGAGGGCTTCTACGACCGGCCGTTCTTCAACACCACGATGGGCACGGTCGCCGTCACCGTGGGCGCCGCCGTCATGGTCACCCTGCTCTGCACACCACCGGTCCGGCGGCTGCTGAAGCCGCTGCTGGAGCCGCGTATGGAGTGGGCCCGGCAGAAGCCGCCGCCGCCCGCGCCGACGCCCTGAGGGGCGCCGCGGGGCGCGGAAGCGGGTCTCAGACCCCGTCGGCCCGGGGTGCGGACACGGCTCCGGGAGCCTCGGTCCGTGCCTCGGCCGGAGTGCCCAGCAGCGCTGAGGCCGTCTCCAGCGGGGTACGCGCCGGGGCCGGCGCGGGCACGGCCGACTCGGCGGTACGGCAGGTGAACCCGAGCTTGGACAGCGCCCGGACGACCTCGGCGGAGCTGAAGTCCCGGCGGTCCTGCCGGGTGATCACTTCACCCACCTGCTTGACGGGGTAGACCCGCCGGCTGATGACCACGGCATCGCCCGTGACGGGTTCGGGCTTGATGCCCTTCATCGAGTCCTCCACCTCGTTCTTGAACAGATCGAAGGGGAAGCGGGCGATGACACAGCGCATGGTTCCTCAACAGGGGTCGAGTGCACGCGGAGCGAGTGCACGGGGAGGGACGTACGGGGCGGCCGGCGGCCAGGGGCCGCCGGCCGCGCGGGGTCACGCGGCGCGGTTGTTCCGGCGCTGCGCGGCGGCCGCACGGGCCTCCGGCGTCGGAACTCCGGGACGGCCGCGCCGGGCCGGGGCCCCGCCGCCGCGCTTGGTGCCGCGGCCCATGAACGCGCCGCCGCGGCCGCTGCCGCGCTCCTTGGCCGGGGCGGAGACGACGACCGGGACGCCGGAGGGCGCCTGCGCACCGGTGATCCGGCTCAGCTCGGCCTCGCCGGAGCGGACCTGGGCGATCTGCGGGGTGATCCCGGCGTCCGCCATCAGCCGGGTCATCTCGCGGCGCTGGTTGGGCAGCACCAGCGTGACGACGCTGCCGGACTCCCCGGCACGGGCGGTACGGCCGCCGCGGTGCAGGTAGTCCTTGTGGTCGCTCGGCGGGTCCACGTTGACGACCAGGTCGAGGTTGTCGACGTGGATGCCGCGCGCCGCGACATTGGTGGCGACCAGGACCGTGACATGCCCGGTCTTGAAGCGCTCCAGGGTGCGGGTGCGCTGCGGCTGGGACTTGCCCCCGTGCAGCGCCGCCGCCCGGACCCCGCTGTGCAGCAGGTGGTCGGTGAGCTTGTCCACCGCGTGCTTGGTGTCCAGGAACATGATCACGCGGCCGTCGCGGGCCGCGATCTCCGTCGTGGTCGCGTACTTGTCCGCGCCCTGGACGTACAGCACGTGGTGCTCCATCGTCGTGACCGCACCGGCGGCCGGGTCGACGGAGTGCACGACCGGGTCCTTGAGGTAGGTCCGCACCAGCAGGTCGACGTTGCGGTCCAGGGTGGCCGAGAAGAGCATCCGCTGCCCGTCCGGGTTCACCTGGTCGAGCAGCTCGGTGACCTGCGGCATGAAGCCCATGTCGGCCATCTGGTCGGCCTCGTCGAGGACGGTGATGGTGACCCGGTCCAGCTTGCAGTCGCCGCGCTCGATCAGGTCCTTGAGACGGCCCGGGGTCGCGACGACGACCTCGGCGCCACCGCGCAGCGCGCCGGCCTGACGGCCGATGGACATGCCGCCGACCACGGTGGCGATGCGCAGCTTCAGCGACCGGGCGTACGGGGTGAGCGCGTCGGTGACCTGCTGGGCCAGCTCCCGGGTGGGGACGAGGACCAGGGCGAGCGGGCGCTTGGCGTCGGCGCGGCGGCCGGCGGTGCGGGCCAGCAGCGCGAGGCCGAAGGCGAGGGTCTTGCCGGAGCCGGTGCGGCCCCGGCCCAGCACGTCCCGGCCGGCCAGCGAGTTGGGCAGGGTGGCCGCCTGGATCGGGAAGGGCACGGTCATGCCCTCGGCGACCAGCGCCGCCTTCAGCGGTGCGGGCATCTCCAGCTCGCCGAAGGTCTCGGCGGCGGGGAGGGCGGGCGTGAGCGTCACCGGCAGGGCGAACTCGCCCTTGGCGCCGGAGGCGGAGCGGCGGCCGTAGCCACCGGACCGGCCCGAGCCGCCGGAGCCGCCGGAGCGCTTGGGTCCGCCGCCGAAGCCCGCGGCCCGGCGCTCGCCGCCGCCGGAGTGACGGGGGCCGCCGCCGGAGCGGGTGCGGGAGAATCGGTCGTTCGAGCGGGGTGCGCGTTCGCGGTTCATGCAGAACCTTTCCTCGATAGGGCACGTATCGAGGGATTCTTTTCGGGAAGAGACCGTGAACGGCACCCAGAATCGCAAGAACGAGCCGATGAAATGACAAAAGAAAACGAAGCCCGGCCGCCGGGAATCAACGCACCGGACGCGGCTTCGTCGAGGGGCGCGCGGTGCGGGCCCCGGAAACGACAACGAGCCGGGGCCCGCACCCCAAGGTGCGGGCCCCAGCTGCGCAGTACTGCCCGAGTGATCAGGCGGGGGTGATGTTCTCGGCCTGCGGGCCCTTCTGGCCCTGCGTGACGTCGAAGTTCACCTTCTGGCCCTCCTGCAGCTCACGGAAGCCGCTGGCGGCGATGTTGCTGTAGTGGGCGAAGACGTCGGCGCCGCCGCCGTCCTGCTCAATGAAGCCGAAGCCCTTTTCCGAGTTGAACCACTTCACGGTGCCAGTAGCCATGTCATATCTCCTTAGGGGCAGAGCCCGCGGGCCCACACTGTGCGGGCCCCACGTCGCCGCGATGATTACCCCGTCCGGAAGAACACCGGAAATACAGAAGTGCACCCGCCGACATCCGATCGGCAAGAGCACTTGAAGTTTTTGGGAACCACAACTGCAACTGAGATCAACACTAGCACGATGACCCCGAAGAGGCGGGTGCGTAATATCACCGGCCGCGTCGGAACAGATCCCGGGACATAAAAGCCTCATCGCACATTGCGCGAAATTCTGTGCTGACGAATGCAGATATCTTTCCGGGCCGTGCGGAACCTCCCGCACCCCGGGACGCGGCGGCGGTCAGCGCTCGGCGGGACCGCCGGAGCGGGCGGACCGGCCGCGCAGCTCCTCGTTGAGGCGCAGCGCCTCCTCCAGCTGGTCCTCCAGGATGACGATCCGGCAGGCGGCCTCGACGGGCGTACCGGCGTCGACCAGCTCGCGGGCGCGGGCGGCGATGCGCAACTGGTAGCGGGAGTAACGGCGGTGGCCGCCCTCGGACCGCAGCGGGGTGATCAGGCGGGCCTCGCCGATCGCCCGGAGGAACCCCGGCGTCGCACCGATCATCTCCGCGGCTCGCCCCATCGTGTAGGCGGGGTAATCGTCGTCGTCGAGCCGGTCGGTGGCGTGCGAGGGGGTATCCGGGGGCATCTGCACCTCTTCCGTCACGCGTGACCGGAGGAACCGGGCGCCGTACGCCTGCGGGGTGCGCCTCTGCCGCGTACCGCTGTTTCACGTGACTGCACAAGAAACCCTAATCGCCCCGCAAGGCCATGTCTATCGCGGCCGGAACAGATTTGGGCCTCCGGGAAGGGCCCGGTGGACGCGGCCCGGCGGATCACTGACCGACCGGTCAGTTGTCGTCGGGAGGACCGCGGGGCCATAATGCACGCGTAGCCCTTCACGCATCCCCCGTCGTGAAGGGCTACACCCCTGTCCGGAGCCTGCTCCGGACGGCACGGGGCACAGGGTCATTCACGGGCAAGGGACTCCCCTCGTGGTCCCCTGCCCGTGTTTTTTCGAGTTAACAGTGACGTAGAGTGTTTACGCAAGCTCAGTTCCGACTCCGAGGTGATCGTGGAGGCCCGGATGGCCATGGACGACGGCGACGAACGCGGTCCGGAACCCGTCGGACCCCCCGAGCCGGACGAGCTTCCCCGCCTCGACTCGCTGCGCGAAAAAGTCGAGTACATGGTCGAGAAGACCTTCCCCGGCCAGAAGATCTCGGGCCGGGTCTTCGCCGAGCTGGTCCGCGACCGGGGCGGCTCGCTGTCGCACAGCTACTTCTCCAACATCCTGGCCGGCAAGGTCACCCAGCCGTCCGAGGACATCCTCAAGGCCCTCGGCCTGGGGTTCGGCGTGGACTGGCGCTTCTTCAAGGAGGAGTCCGAGGTCGTCGACGACGTCGTCGCCGGACTCCAGTTCCTGGCCAAGCGGCGCACCGGGGAGCTCAGCGGCCTGGCCGGCCGGGGCCTGGACGACGACGGTCTCCCGCCGGAACTGCTGCGGTTCGCCCTGTCCCTGCTGGAGGACGCCGCCCGGGAGAAGGACGGGCCCGGCGCGGAGAGCGGCGGGGCGAGCGGTGGCAAAGATTCCGCCGTGCACCACCACCGGACGGGCCCGGCAGCGTAGCGTCTTCGTCATGTCCCTGCGGAAACTGCGGAAAGAGTGCGAGGCCGGGCTCGCCGACCTGCCCCTCCCGGTTCCCTTCTCGCTGGACGCACTCGTCGCGAACATGGAGGAGGCCGGCGGGCGCACCATCCGGCTGCACGAGATGCCGGACCGCCTCGCCCGCGTCAACAGCGCCTGCGGGCTGCGTCTGAAGGCGGGCTCCACCAGCCTCGTCCTCTACCGCCGCAGGCCGACCGCGTACCAGACCCAGCACGTGATCCTGCACGAGCTGTGCCACGAGTGGTTCGACCACGGGACGACGCTCGACGCGGAGCAACTGCGCACGCTCCTCCCGGTCTTCGACACCTCGCTGATCGCCCGGATGATCTCGCCGGCCGCCGCCGAGTCCTTCGCCTCCGGCGGTGGCACGGTCCAGGCCCGCGCGCAGTACGACACCCACGACGAACGCATGGCCGAATTCGGTGCGTCCCTGATCCCCCGGATGGCGCGGGATCTCACCACCGATGACATGGTGGGGCGGCTGGACAACTCCCTGTCCCGCCCGGTGGCCAACCGGCGGCGCGGGCTCTTCCCCGGAAGACGGTCCGACGACGCCTGACACGTGCCACCGCACCGCCCGCGGGTCCCCCGCCCCGCGCCCCCGACCCCGAGGACGAACACCGCCGTGACCCCCCTCGATCTCGCCGGCTACCTGATAGCCGGCCTGATGACGGCCGTTGCCCTGTGGCGTATGCCCGCTGCCCTGTGGGGCGACGAGGAGGACCGCAGACGCCGGGCCCTGTGGGGCTGCTACGCCGGATTCGCCGTCGCGCTGTGGACGAAGACCGAGGCGGTGCGCATCGGACTCAACAACAGCGCCGTCACCGACCTCGCCGTCCTCATCAAGCACTACACCGCCACGGTGGCAATTCTGGCCATCCTCAGCTACATCGTGGCCATCTACGGCAGCTACCCCGAAGAGGGCGCGATCCCGCGCCACGTACGGTTCGCGCGGCTGGTCCAGAAGCTGGCGGCCAAGGCCTCGGTCGCCACGCTGATCCTGCTGACCGTCCTGTTCTTCACCGTCGTCGACCGCTCCGAGCCCTCGGACCGCTTCGTCTCCGACCAC
This sequence comes from Streptomyces sp. DSM 106670, assembly GCF_055792845.1. NCBI lineage: Bacteria > Bacillati > Actinomycetota > Actinomycetes > Kitasatosporales > Streptomycetaceae > Streptomyces > Streptomyces sp. DSM 106670. Next base: position 4,297,669 of record NZ_CM147704.1, on the reverse strand, counting down.
GCCGGGGAAGGGGGCGCCACGCTCTACATGAGCGTCTTCTACCTCTACCTCGGTGCCGCGTCCGCCGTGTGCGCCTTCCAGTGGGCGCTGGCCACCCTCGACGCCCGGCGGCGCCATCTGCGCATCGGGCTCGGGATGATGACGTTCGCGATGTTCATCGGCGTCGGCTACACCGTCAGCCGCACGCTCTTCCTGTGGATCAGCGTGGTGGACGAGCCGAGCGAGGCGTTCGCCCTGCGGTTCGACCAGATCACCGAGGCGGCGCAGCTGGTGCTGTTCGCCTTCTTCGCCCTCGGCGCGTCCATCCCCGCCTTCGCGGCCGGGGCACGCCGGGCCAGGCTGTGGCGGGCCCAGGTCAGACTGCACGCCCTCTGGTACGAGCTGATGACCGCGTTCCCCGAGCAGCCGTTCGACCCGCCCGCCTCGCTGGCCCGCGAGCTGACCCGCTTCAACGTCCCGGCCGACCTGCGGGTGGACCGCTGGGCGGCCGACATCGCGGACGCCGCCGAGAAGCTGCGCCACTACGTGCCCGACGGGCTGCTGGCCGCCGCCGGACGGGCCGCCGCCCGTGACACGGACGACCCGCGCCGGGCCGAGTCCCTCACGGACGCCTACTGGATCCGGGCCGCCCTCCTCGCGAAGGACTCCGGCGCACCCGCCGGAGGGGCCGCGCCGGTCGCCGCCCAGCACGCGGCCGACCAGGACGGCGAGGTGGCCCGGCTGGTCCGGGTCGCCGCCGCGTACCGGACGGTCGACGAGGAGCGGGCCCGCGCGGTCCTCGCCGCCGCGACCGCCGACACCGCCACCGCCGACACCACCCGCACGACGGAGACGAGCGCATGACCGGCAGCACGGACACCACGACCGGCGAGGGCATCCCCACCGCCTCCGCCCGCACGGCCTCCGTGGCGCGCACCGTCACCGATGTCCTCCAGCCGCGCAACGTCCTGCTGGCGGGCATGCTCGGCATCGGTCTGGCGGCGGCGGGCGACTGGACGGGGCTGCTCTGGGGCTTCCTCGGTGCGCTCTGCGCCGGGCTGATCCCGGCGGGCTACATCGAGTGGGAGCGCGGGCGCGGCACCTGGGGCGACCGCCATGTGGTGGACCGCACCAAGCGGGCGCCGATCTTCTTCGTGATCCTGGGCTCGATCGGCGCCGGCTCGGTGGTGATGGTGCTGGGGAACGCGCCCACCGGGATCCTCGTCGCGATGCTCGCGCTGTGGGTGATGACGATCGGCCTGCTGGCCGTCAACACGGTGTGGAAGATCTCGGTCGACTCGGCGGTGGCCTCGGCGGCCGTCTCGCTCCTCGCCGTCGTCCACTCGCCCTGGTGGACCGCCGCGTACGCGGTGACGGCGGCGGTCTGCTGGTCCCGGGTCGCCCTCGGCTATCACACCGTCGCCCAGACCGTGGCGGGCGCGGGCCTGGGCGCGGCGACGACGGTGGCGTACGTCTTCGGCTGAGGGGCTACCGGACCACTACGGGCCCGTCCATGGTGTTCGCGGTGCAGCCCGGGCCTCCGATCCGTACGGGCCCTGAGCTGCGGGTCACCACGACGGGCCCGCCGACCCGCGAACCGCACAGGTGGACCGCCGTCGCCCGGTCGGCCTGGAGCGGGCCGTCCACCGTGGAGCCGGTGACCACGAGGGCGGCTCCCGCGCGGACGACGACGGGCCCGCGCTGGGTGGCCCGGTCGAGGCAGGTGACCCCGTCCGTCACGACCAGGGGCCCGTTGCGGGGGCCGGTGACCGTGGTGGTGCAGGCGGGCACGGGCAGGACGCGGGCCTTGTAGTCGAGGGCCTCGGCGAGCTTGCCGGGCTTGGGGTCGCTCAGCGGCTTGCCGAGCTTGGCGAACTCCCCGCCCGTCTCCTTCTTGCCGCCGTTCCACTCGTCGATCCGGCCGAGCTGGGCGGCGGTCTTCCCGTCGTCGACGACCGCGTCGGCGTCCAGCGCCGCCATCGACTTCGAGGCGCGCTTCACCAGGTCGAGGTACGGGCCCGGGGCGGTCAGGTCGTACGCGGACGCGTCGTGCTCGCCGCGCAGCCACGAGCCCCAGGAGAACTCCAGGAACTCCGTCGCGCCGTCGGGGACCTCGTAACCGATGTCCCGGGTGAAGTAGACGAGGCTGCGGTACGGGTCGTCGCGGAAGTGCGTGATGCCGAGCCGGTCCGGCAGCTGTTCCACGCCGAGCGGCCGGTTGTTCTCGTCGCGCAGCCACACCTTCTTCTCCGCCGTCATCCGCTGCCAGAAGGCCGGGGTCGACAGGGAGCTGAAGTTGTCGGTGACGCGGAGCCGGATGTGCATCCGGGTCGAGCCGTCGGGGCCCTCCAGGAACGACGTCAGCGTGTGGTGCCCGTCGGTGAGGTAGAGCTTGCCGCCGGGTCCGACGACGGCCGTCTTCATCGGGGCGATGGTCTCCGGGGTCTCCTGCCCGAGCGGCACGGTGCAGGAGAAGCTCGACGGATCGTCCAGCCGGGCCTGGGGGCCGGCCGAGGCCGCCTCCTCCTGGCCGTTGGTCTCGCACCAGTCGTCGAAGCGCTTGTTGACGTCGCCCGCCGCCTCGTCGCGGTCGCTGCCGTACCGGCCGAGCTTGTAGAAGACCTGGTCGAAGCCGAGCACGGCCTGGGTCGGGTGGAGTTCGCCGAGCGTGACGTCGATCAGGTCGCCCGGCTGCGCGCAGGTGTGCGGCAGCGGCCCGCTCCCGGCGCACGGACCGGCTGCCGCCGCCCCGGTGCCCGCCCCGGCCACGACCGTGCCCGCCGCCAGCACCCCGGCCACCAACAGCGCTGTCGATCGGTTCATGAACGTCCCCTCCCGCGAAATGGTCTTCCGCGGGGGACCATCGCAAGGCCCGACGACCCCCGCACGGACGTGATGTGAACGAGGGATGGCGCCGGGGTGCCACGACGGGACCGCCCGCGTTTGCGGGGGTGGCGGACACCCGGTTACGTGGACGGGGAGGGCGCGCCCGCGAACGGACGGGCCCCACCGGCTGGAGGTGTCCCGATGGCGAAGAACCGGTCCGCGCCCGCCAAGGGCCTGCGCGGCAGCAAGGCCGGGCTCGTGCTGAGCCTGGGCAGCAGCGCGCTCGCGGTCGTCAGGGCGTCGAAGCAGGTCCGCCGGGCCAAGGGCACGCACGACAAGCTGAACACCGCCGACGCGGTGGCGGGGCTGCTGCCGCTGATCACCTCGGCCGCCCTCGTCCTGCGACAGCTGCGCGGCCGGAAGCGGGAGACCTCGGAGACGGCCTGAGCGGGCCCTCCCTCCACAGCCCGCCCGAAAGGCCGGAAATCACCCCGTCGTCGATCACTGAACGATGCCCGGCCGGGGTACGAAGGTGCCGTGCCGAACCCTTTCAAGATCACCGCCGCCCGTGCCCAGGACATCGTGACGCTGGGCGAGTGGGCCCACGAGGAGAGCTGGAACCCGGGCCTGAACGACGGCGCGGTGTTCTTCGCGACCGACCCCGGCGGCTTCCTCTTCGGCCGGCTGGACGGCGAGCCGGTCACCTCCGTCTCCGTCGTCCGCTACGGCAGCGCGTACGGCTTCCTCGGCTTCTATCTGACCCGCCCCCACCTGCGCGGACAGGGGTACGGGCTGCGGACCTGGCAGGCCGGGACGGCCCGGCTCGCCGGACGCACGGTCGGCCTGGACGGGGTGCCCGCGCAACAGGACAACTACCGCCGCTCCGGCTTCCGCACCTGCTGGAGCAACGCCCGCTTCGAGGGCACGCCCCCGCCGGACGTCGCGCCCCCGCCCGGCACCACCCTGGTCGACGCCCGGAGCGTGCCGTTCGACCTGCTCGCCGCCTACGACCGGCGGCACTTCCCGGCCGCGCGGGACACCTTCCTGGCCTCCTGGATCACCGCCCCCGGCCGCACGGCCCTGGCGGCGGTGCGGGACGGCGAGCTCCAGGGCCTCGGGGTGCTGCGGGCCTGCCGCGCCGCGTCCCGGATCGGCCCGCTGTACGCCGCCTCCCCCGCCGTGGCGGCGTCCCTGGTCAGCGCGCTGGCGGCCACCGCCCCTGACGCCCCGGTCGCCGTCGACGTACCCGACGTCAACCCGGCGGCGGTGCGGCTGGCCGGGGAGCTGGGTCTGACCCCGTCGTTCGACACGGCCCGGATGTACAGCGGCCCGGAACCGGCCATCGACCGGCCGGGCCTGTACGGCATCACCAGCCTGGAACTGGGCTGACCGGGGCCCGTGGAAAGGGAAACGGCGGCCGTCACTCCGCCGGGGTCGGCCGCACCACCGGGCGGCCCTCACGGATCCGGGAGGCGAGCACGGCGATGTCGTCCTCCGCGTCCTCGCCGAACCGGTCGAGGACCTGGTCCAGCAGGTCCTCCAGCCGTCCGCCCGGCGGCATGGTCAGCGCGGCGAGCCGCCGCACGGAGACGTCGATGTCCTCGCCCCGGCGCTCCACCAGACCGTCGGTGTACATGAACAGCACGGTTCCCGGGCCGCAGGGCACGGACGCGGTCCGGTAGCCGCCGAACCCGGTGCCGAGCGGCGGCCCCACCGGAACCGGCACCACCCGGGCCCCGGCGCCCGGGTCGATGAAGACCGGGGGCAGATGGCCCGCGCTGGCCACCTCGCACACCCCGCCGAACCGGTCGACGACGGCGAGCAGACAGGTCGCCGCCCGGTCCAGGCCGGACCGCTCGACCATGGTGTCGAGCTGCTCCAGGATCCGGTGCGGCGGCAGGTCCTCGCCCGCCAGCAGCCGGAGCAGCGAGCGGTACTGGCTCATCGCGACGGCCGCCTCCACCCCGTGCCCCATCACATCGCCCATCGCCTTGAGGTGCCGGCCGTCCTGGAGCGGTACGACGTCGAACCAGTCGCCGCCGACCAGGACGCCCCGGTCGGCGGGGAGGTAGCGGGTGGCGATCTCGACGTGCGGGTGGGGGCCCCAGGGCTCGGAGAGCAGGGAGCGCTGGAGTTCGCGGGCGATGCTGTGCTCGTGGTCGTAGCGGCGGGCGTGGTCGAGGTCGACGCCCGCGCGGACGGCGAGTTCGCGGGCGACGGCCACGTCCTGGCCGTCGAAGAGCGGTGAGCCCTCGGCCCGTACGAGGGTGAGCGTGCCGAGCGGCCGGCTGCGGGCGGTGAGCGGGACGACGAGCGCCTGCCGCAGCCCGAGGGCCTTGGAGGCGGTGATCCGGTCCGAGGTGATGCCGGTGCGCCGGCGTTGGTGGTGCTCCCAGTCGTCGACCACGGGTTCGTTCTCCGCCAGGCAGCGGGTCACCGCGGAGTCCGCGGCGAAGTCGACGTACTGCCCTGGATAGCCGAACCGCTGCATCTGCTCGTCGAGTTCGCCGTCGCCGCGCAGCGCGGCCCGCCGCAGCCGTACGACACCGGGGGCCGGGCGGCGTACGGCGTGCCCCACCTCGGCCGGGAAGACGTCGACCGCCGCGACGTCGGCGAAGTCCGGCACCACGAAGTCGGCCAGCTCCTTGCAGGTGGTGTCCATGTCGAGCGTGGTGCCGATCGCGACGGCGGCGGTGGAGAGCAGGGCGACATGGCCGCGGGCCTGCTCCAGCTCCTCGCGCTGCCGGGTGATGTCGGTGATCTCGACGACGATCGCCATCAGCCCGCACGCGGCCCCGTCGGTGTCCAGCCGGTGGTACGTGGCCCGCCAGAACCGCTGGTCCGCATCGGACACCGCCCAGGTCCGCCCCTGGATCGTCTCCTCGCGGGGCTTGCCGTCGGCGAGGACGTCGCGCAGGGCGGCGGCCTGACCGCGCAGCTCGGGCAGCACCTGGGAGAAGGTCCGCCCGATGTGGGAGGCGGCGGTGAGGCCGTTGAGCCGTTCGAGGGCCGGGTTGACGTAGGTGTAGCGGAGTTCGTGGTCGAGCACCGCGACGGCGGCCGGATTGCCGTCGAACAGGGTCGCGACGGTCTTCGGGTCGACGTACGAGGGCATGCCGTCGTCGCACGTGTCGGCCTGCAAGAGCATGCCTCCCGCCGTTCGTCGCCTCCCGGACCCCCATCGTCGGCCGCCCGTTCCCGTACCGCATCCGCAGGACGGCGGGAGGGTCGCACCGGCGGACGGGGCGGGCGGTCGGCGCGAGCGCCCCGCGGCGCGTGGCGGGCGGGGTCAGCGCGGGGCGGGCGGGGTCAGCGCGGGGCGCCGGTCCGGCCCCGGTCCCGGCCCCGGAACCGCCCGCGGCCGGAATCGGGGAACAGATCCGGACCGAGGTCCAGATCGGAGTCCAGATCGAGGGTGCCCTCGGTGGCCTCGGCGGTGGCCGGCAGGGCGAGGGCGCTGCCGACCGCCTCCGGCAGACTGCCGGAACCTAGCAGCCCGGTGACCAGCCCGGTGGTGAGGCGGTGCCAGGCGGCGGCCCGGCGGATCATGGCGTGGTCGCCGCCCCGGACGGTGACCATGCAGGTACGGGCTCCGGCGCGGCGGGCCCGGGCGGTGAGCGACTGGGTGGCCTGGGGGCTGGTCAGCCGGTCCCGGTTGCTGTGGACGAGGACGACGTCACGCCCCGCGAGCTGGGTGACCGGATCCCCCGCCGGACACCAGGGCGCGAGCCCGACGACGCCCCGCACCAGCGGGTGCCCGGCGGCGCGGAGGGCGGCGCGCGCCCCCATGGAGTGCCCCAGGAGCACCACCGGCAGCTCCTCGCCCGCTTCCGCCCGCAGGGCGTCGAGGGCGGCCACGGCGTCGTGGAGCGGGTCCGCCCGGTCGCCGTTCCAGCCCCGGTGGGCGTACCGCACCTGCCGCACGAGGACGTCCTCACCGCCGGCCCGGGCGGCCCGGACGAGAGCCCGGACGAAGGGCCGCATCCGTACGCCGGGCAGATTCAGCGGGCCCGGCGGCGGCGGCCCCGTACCGCTCTCCCGGCCCCCGTGCAGAACGAGAACCGCTGCCGACGGCGGTCGTTGGGCCACGCGTACCTCCAGGTCCGGGTGCGGGGCGCGGTGCCCCTCTCCCCGTATTCGGCGCCGCGGCCGCTCCGGATGGGTGAAGTGCCGTCCACTGTACGGTCACGGGCACGGAACCATCCGTGCCATCCGCGACATCCCCGTATACGACACCGAAGGAGCCCTCCATGGCATCTGGTCCTCAACTCGGCAGCGCGGCACCGGACTTCACCCTCTCCGGCGGAGTACTGTCAACCTCGGGCGACACCTTCGAACGCGCCGACTACCAGCTGTCCTCCGCCCGCGGCCGGTCCGTGGTGCTGGCGTTCTACCCGGGGGACAACACCAGCGTCTGCACGAAGCAGCTGTGCTCGTACTCCTCGGGCATGGAGGCCTTCGAGGGGCTCGACGCCGACGTCTGGGGAATCAGCCCACAGGGTGTGGACAGCCATGAGTCGTTCGCCCGCGCCTTCAGCCTGCGGATGCCGCTGCTGGCGGACGAGGGCCGGGAGATCGCCAAGGCGTACGGGGTTTCCGCGCCGGGCATCGGGGTGCGGCGGGCGGTGTTCCTCATCGGCCCGGACGGAATCCTGCGCTGGAAGCACGTGGCGCTGCTCGGAGCGACGTTCCAGTCACTCTCCACACTCACCGACCGGTTGTCCGGCATCAAAGAAGCGTAAAGATTGCCGGAACCCGGCAGTGACCGAGGCAGGTGGTGTATGGGATCATCCAGCCAGATCGACGGAAAACACTCGGGGGAAGTCGACAACAGGGGAGTGATCGCGTGACCTTCTTTCTCGGTCTCGGCATTGCGGGGATCGTGCTGCTCGCGCTCTCCCTGATCTTCGGCGGGGTACTCGAAGGCCTCTTCGACGGCGTGCTCGACGGCCTCTTCGACGGACTGCTCTCGCTCCCGGTGATCGCCGGATTCATCTCGATGCTCGGCTTCGGCGGAGCGATCGTGCTCGGCGCGACCGGTGCGGGAACGCTCGTGGCCACGGTCGTCGGCGTCGCCGCCGGCCTGGTGGCGGGCTGGCTGACCTGGAAACTCAGCAAGGCCCTGATGCGCGACCAGACGCACGCCACTCCGCGCGACAGCGACCTGGTCGGCACCTCGGGATCCGTCGTGACGGCCATCCCGGCCGAGGGCTACGGCGAGGTGCTGCTGCGGCTGGGCGACCAGCCGGTGAAGTACGCGGCCAAGTCGGCGACGCCCGTGGCGCGCGGGACCGAGATCTGGGTGGAAGCGGCACTGTCGACCACATCGGTCGCGGTCCGCCCGGTGGAGCGCTGACCACGTGACCACCGTGAACCGTCCGCCCACCTGACACCCACCGTCACACGGCACAGCCCGCCCCGATCACCTTCATTCCCCGACCCATTCCCATTTCCTTTCCTGGCACCACCCCGCTCCACAACAATCTGCCGTCCCCCCACGGGAGGCAGGGGGGACACCTCTCATGAGTCCAGTAGTCATCGCCGTCATCGGCATCGTCGTCCTTCTCGTCCTGCTCGGCCTCGTCGTCATCACGCGTTACAAGGTGGCCGGGCCCAGCGAGGCGTTCATCATCACCGGCCGTCGCGGCAAGAAGTCGACGGACCCGGTCACCGGACGCACCAGCATCGACAACAGCGGCCAGAAGGTCGTCGTCGGTGGCGGCGTCTTCGTCGTGCCGTTCGTCCAGCAGAAGTTCACCCTGGACCTGTCCAGCCGGCACATCCCGATCGCCGTGCGCGGCGCGGTGACGCTGCGCGGCGTCAAGTCGAACCTCGAAGGCGTCGCGATCGTCAAGGTCGGTGGCAGCGAGGACGCGATCCGCGCCGCCGCCCAGCGCTTCCTGCAGCAGCAGGACGGCATCGTCGGCTTCACCCAGGAAGTGCTCTCCGGCGCGCTCCGCGCGATCGTCGGCCGGATGTCGGTCGAGGACATCATCCGGGACCGGGCCGCGTTCGCCGGGCAGGTCGCCGAGGAGGCCGAGGCCAGCCTCTCCGGCCAGGGCCTGATCCTGGACGCCTTCCAGATCCAGGACATCACCACCGAGGGCTCCTACCTGGAGGACCTCGGCCGCCCGGAGGCCGCCCGCGCCAAGCAGGAGGCGGACATCGCCGAGGCCATCGCGAAGCGGGCCTCGGAGCAGGCCCGGCTGAAGGCGGCCGAGGAGATCGCCATCGCCGAGCGGACGTACTACCTGAAGCAGGCCGAGATCAAGGCCGAGACGGAAGCCGCGGCAGCCAAGGCCAACGCCGCCGGTCCGCTCGCCGAGGCCGCACGCCAGCAGGAAGTCCTCCAGGAGCAGGAGAAGGTCGCCGAGCGCCAGGCCGCGCTGACCGACCGCGAGCTGGACACGAAGGTCCGTAAGCCCGCCGACGCCGCCCGTTACCAGGCCGAGCAGGAGGCGGAGGCCCGCCGCATCGCCCAGGTCAAGGAGGCCGAGGCCGACGCGGAGCGCTCGCGCCTGACCGGTCAGGGTGAGAAGCTGCACCGTTCGGCGCTGGCCGACGCGGTCCGCATCGAGGGTGAGGCGGAGGCCGCCTCGATCGCCGCCAAGGGTGCGGCCGAGGCCGAGGCCATGCAGAAGAAGGCCGACGCGTTCGCGCAGTACGGCGACGCGGCCGTCCTCCAGATGCTGGTCGAGGTCCTCCCGACCGTCGTGGCCAAGGCCTCCGAGCCGCTGAGCGCCATCGACAAGATGACGGTCATCTCCACGGACGGCGCGAGCCAGCTGGCCCGTACGGTCACCGACAACGTCGCGCAGGGCATGGAACTGCTCAACTCGACGACGGGCGTGGACCTGGCGTCCCTCCTTCAGAACCTCAAGTCCCGCACGGCCACCGTGCCCGCGCCGGGAACCCCGGAGGCTCCGGAGGCGGACTCCTCGACGTCGAAGAACGGCGAGATCGAGATCAAGGGCTGACGCGCGAGGCCCCTGCCAGGGGCTGAGCCCGTTCACCCGTCACCGGTGCCCGGCAGCGACCTGTTCGCCGCCGGGCACCGGCATGTCCGCGTTCGGCTGCGCCGGTGACCCCGGCCTGGTCTCACTCCGCCGGTCCGGCATCTCCGCGCTGATGGGCCCGGAAGCGCGCCTTCTTCTGACGATTCCCGCAGGTGTTCATGTCGCACCATTTACGGGTCCGGCTCTGGCTGGTGTCGAAGAAGGCGGCCCGGCAGGTCGGTGACGCGCACAGGGCGAGCCTTCCGTCGCGTTCGCCCGCGATGATGCCGATCGCGTCGGCGGCGATCACGCCGAGGGCGTCTTCCACGCAGGAAGCCGAGCCGAGCCGCCAACGCCGCTCGCCCTCGGGCGTCAGGACCGCCGCGGCCCGCCCCTGAGCGCTGCGGTCGTTGATGACCTGGACAGCAGAGGCGGGCAGCGCCTCCTGGAGCGCGGCCGCCGTCGCGGCGGCGTGAATCGCCTCCCTCAGCTCCCGGGCACGGTCGAGCTGGGCACGGGTGCAGGAGTCCACGGCGAGGCCGTTCACCGCCAGCCAGTCGACGAGTCGCCGCGGAACGGGAATGCGCTCGACAGGGTCGCCGCGCCGCTCCGACAGGGTCCCGGTGAAGCTGGTCGCCAGCACGCTGCCGAGACGGAAGTCAGGGAACCGATCACGCATGGAACCACCTTAGGTGGTTGCATCGCGGCTCGGGCTGCTGCTAGAACCGGCTTAGCCGGTTCCCGATGGCAGGAGGTCCCATGCCCCGCCCGACGAGCGACGTACAACCTTTCGCAGCCCGTGCGACCGACGCCGACCTCGACGATCTGCGCGCACGGCTCGCCGCGGCGCGACTGCCGGAGAGCGAGACGGTCCACCGCGCCGGACCGGGCCCCCTCCGATGGGAACAGGGCGTTCCCCTCACCGACCTCGTCGATGTCGTGAACTACTGGCGCACCGCGTACAACTGGCGATCGTTCGAAGAGCGGCTCGACCGGATCGGCCAGTTCCGCACGACCATCGATGATCTGGGAATCCACTTCCTGCACCGCCGGTCCGCACGTGCGGATGCCACTCCCCTGATCCTGACGCACGGCTGGCCGGGCAGCATCGCCGAGTTCATCGACGTGGTGGACGAACTGGCAGACCCGAAAGCCGCGGACGCACCGGCCTTCCACGTCGTGGTCCCGTCCCTGCCGGGCTTCGGCCACAGCGACAGGCCGGCCACCACCGGCTGGGGGACGGAGAAGATCGCGGCCGCCTGGGTGGAGCTGATGAGACGGCTGGGGTACGACAAGTTCCTTGCCCAGGGCGGTGATTGGGGAGGCGTGATCACCACGATCCTCGGCGGCAGGTTCCCGGAACACGTACTGGGCATCCACACGACGACCGCGCAGGCACCCCCCGGGCTGACCACGGACGGGCTGACGGCGGCCGAGCGCGGATGGACCGAGGAAACCCGCGACTTCTGGCTCCGCCGCGCGGCGTACGCGAAGCAGCAGGCGGCCCGCCCGCAGACCATCGGCTACTCGCTCGTCGACTCACCGGTCGGGCTGCTCGCCTGGATCCTCGACAAGTTCGCGGAATGGTCGGACACCGAGGACAGCCCGTTCGAGAGGATCTCCATCGACCGAATCCTCGACGACGTCACCCTGTACTGGCTGACGCGCACGGGTGCGTCGGCGGCCCGCATCTACTACGAAAGCCACGACTCGCTCGATCCCGACCTCCGGGTCGACGTCCCCTCGGCCATCACGGTCTACCCCCGCGACATCGAGAAGAGCCCGCGCCCGTGGGCACAGGAGCGCTTCCGCCGGATCGTCCACTGGGGGTCACCCGAAGCCGGGGGCCATTTCCCGTCCTTGGAGGTCCCCGACCTCTTCGTCAAAGACCTGCAGGAGGGCCTGGCGGCGGTGCTGGCGGCCACCGGTCGCTGAAGGCGTACGGGAGCACACCCACCCCACCAACACCTGAACTTCCCTTCACCCTAGGCGAGTTGACCGCCTCCCGGGCCCATCCGTACCGTGCCGGTCATGGGACACGACACCGCTCGCATCCACCATGTGGGCCACATCGTCGAGGACATGGCGGAGGCGATCGGCGTCTACGAGCGGCTCGGTTTCCTCGTACCCCCGCCCAGCTGCCCGGCGATGTCCCGGCACGAGGGCGGCGAGCCCGAACCCTTCGGCGCGGCCAACACCCATGCGGATTTCCCGCGTTCGTTCCTGGAACTCGCGACCCGCGTGAAGGACGGCGACACCGGACGCCTGCCGGCCGACACCCACCTCGTTCCGCTGGAGGCCCCGCCCGAGGTGCTGCCCCTGCTCGTGGAACGGATCGGCGAGACCAGCGCCAACCTGGCCGCGTGCCTGGACCGTTTCCAGGGGCTGCACATCCTCATGTTCTCCTCGCCCGCCATCGACGCGGCAGCCGCGCGTCTGACCGCCGCCGGCGTACGGCGCCGCGCTGACCCTCGTACCCGGCTCGGCCCTGGCGACGGTCCTGCCGGGCGAACACCCTCCGGCGCTCCCCGCATTCGTCGGCTGCACCGTCGCCGTGCACGACCTCGCCCTCACCCGCGATCTGCTGCTCCGCAACGGGCTCCCGGTGCGGGAGACACCGTCGGGCGACATGTTCGTACCGGCGGAGGCGGCGCTGGGCGCAGCCGTCATCTTCCGTTCGGCATCACCCGGCGCCCGCCCGTAGACGACCCGCACGTCACGGGGGTCAGCAGCGCGCCCGCTCCCGCACAGCACCGACGCCGGCACGTACGCTGCGAGCATGGACGACCCCGTGCTCACAGCCCGCGACCTGGTCCGGGACCGGTTTCCCGCCGCCCGGGCGGCCTTCCTCGCCGGCAGCGTGCTGACCGCCCGCCGGACGCCCACGTCCGATCTGGACATCGTGGTCCTCGTGGACGACCCGCTCACTGCGGGCCGGGAGAACCTGATGTATCGCGGATGGCCGGTGGAACTGTTCGTACAGACAGAGGACCGCTGGCACACGTTCGCCGACCAGGAGACCGCGAAGCGGAGTTCGCCGCTGCTGGCCATGTGCGCCGAGGGCATGCTCCTGGTGGACACGGACGGCCTGGGCGCCGCACTCCAGGCCGAGGCCCGCACACGCTGGGCCGCGGGCCCGCCGCCGCTCTCGGACCATGAACACGACTACCAGCGCTACATCCTGACCGACCTGCTCGACGACCTACGGGGCTGCACGGACCCCGCGGAGCGGGTGTACCTGGTGACGCACATGCTGCAGCGCGCCTCGGAGCTGGTCCTGCTGGCCGACAGGCACTGGCTCGGCAAAGGAAAATGGCTCTCACGACGCCTGGCCGCGGCCGCGCCCGAGGTACACCGCGCCCTGTCCGAATCTGCCACGCAGGCGATCACCGGGGACACGAAGGCCTTCGCGGAGGTCGTGGCGGGGGTGCTGGACCGGTCCGGTGGCGCCCTGTGGGACGGATACGCGATCCGGTGAGCCGGTGTGTGATCGGGGCGGAGGCGCGGGCCGCGCGGAGGTGCCCAGGCGTACGCGCAGCCGCCGGATCATCCGTCCGGTACAGGTACAGGTCCATGGCTGCGTCGTCCCGGCCACGAGCGGCTCGGCCGACCGCTACAGGCGCTACACCATGGTGAGCCTCGGGCGGGCGTCCGGTCGCCCGTACTCCAGGATTCGGGGCAACACCTCGCGCAGGCGTGCCACATCTTCCGCCGGTGCTCGTAGTACGACCTCGATGACGTGGTCCTCCAGCTCAAGGTCGTCCAACGACTCGGGGTCCAACGTCACGCGCAGCAGATCCCGCTCGAATTCCACGGTGCGTATGCATCCATAGGCTGTGCTCTGGTCGGGAGTGACGAGGCAGTGCGTATCCATGCCCAGGGATATCTCCTGCGGGCGGGGGTCCCCGAAGTCGCACATGAAGTGCAGGGAGAAGCCCTCTTCGTCGTCCGACTCGGCCACACCCGCCTGCACACACGACTCCTGGTCCGGGTCGTCGACGCCCCAGGCGAACCGCGCGGTGAATCTGTATGTCATGACCGTGTTCTAGCAGAGGCGTCCGACAACGGCGCCCTGCCTGGAGCCAGAAGCGCCCCGCCCCTCAGCACTCCCCCCGGTCCCGCCCCGCCGAGTACAAGTAGCTGTCCCGGAACTGTTCCGAGCCCAGCGTCCGCCCCACCATGATGACCGCAGTCCGGATCACGCCCGCCGCCTTCACCTGCTCCGCGATCGAGTCCAGCGGGCCGCGCAGGACGATCTCGTCCGGGCGGGATGCCATCGCCACGACCGCCGTCGGGCAGTCCGCCCCGTAGTGCGGGAGCAGTTCGTCGACCACGCGGTCCACGTAGCGCGCCGCCAGGTGCAGGACGATCAGGGCGCCGCTGCGGCCCAGTGTGGCCAGGTCCTCGCCCTCCGGCATGGCCGTGGCGCGCTGGGCGACGCGGGTCAGGATCACCGTCTGGCCGACCGTCGGGACCGTCAGTTCGCGCTTCAGGGCCGCGGCCGCCGCCGCGAACGCGGGGACGCCGGGGACGACCTCGTACGGCACGCCCGCCTCGTCCAGGCGCTTCATCTGTTCGTTCACCGCGCTGAACACCGACGGGTCGCCCGAGTGCAGCCGTGCCACGTCGTGGCCGTCCTTGTGGGCCTGGACCAGTTCCGCCGTGATCTGCCCGATGTCCAGGTTCGCCGTGTCGATCAGGCGGGCGTCCTCCGGGCACTCGGCCAGGAGCTCCACCGGGACCAGGCTGCCCGCGTACAGGCAGACCGGGCTGGCGGCGAGGATCCGGGCGCCGCGCACCGTGATCAGGTCGGCCGCGCCGGGGCCCGCGCCGATGAAGTACACCGTCATGATCGATCTCCCTTGTGCGAACGTGCCCCGGATCCCGGGGACTTGCTGACCGACCACTGCGTTACGGGCATGGCCTGGCGCCAGCCGGTGAAGCCGCCGACCGGGACCGCGTGGGCGACCGCCAGGCGGACCAGCTCGCCCCCGAACTCCTTGTGCCGTGCGGCCAGCAGCGCCTCCGACTCCAGCGTCACCGTGTTCGCGACCAGCCGGCCCCCCGGCCGCAGTGCCTCCCAGCACGCCTCCAGCAGGCCCGGTGCGGTCAGGCCGCCGCCGATGAACACCGCGTCCGGCGCTTCCAGTTCGGCCAGCGCGGAGGGGGCCGGGCCGGTGACGACCCGCAAGCCCGGGACGCCCAGGCGGTCCGCGTTCCTCGTGATCCGCTCCGCCCGTACCGGATCCCGCTCCACGCTCACCGCCCGGCAGGACGGATGGGCCCGCAGCCACTCGATCGCGATCGAGCCCGAGCCGCCGCCCACGTCCCACAGCAGTTCCCCGGGCGCGGGCGCCAGGGCCCCGAGCGTGGCCGCCCGGATGTGGCGCTTGGTGAGCTGGCCGTCGTGTTCGTACGCCTCGTCCGGCAGGCCCGGGACGGTGCCGAGCCGCAGCGCGTCCGCCGACGCCCGGCATTCGACCGCGATGACGTTCAGGCGGTCCCCCGGGACATGCGCCCAGGTCTCCGCGACGCCGTCGACGTACGCCTCCGCCTCGCCGCCCAGCTGTTCCAGCACCCGCAGCCGGCTCGGGCCGAAGCCATGGGCCGTGAGCAGCGCCGCGACCGTGGCGGGCGTGCTCGCGTCCGCGCTCAGGACCAGCAGCCTGCGGCCCTCGTACAGCGAAGCCGCCAGCCGTGCCGCCGGGCGGCCCACCAGCGTCACGACCTCCGTGTCCTCCAGCGGCCAGCCGAGGCGCGCGCAGGCGTACGAGACGGAGGACGGGTGCGGGAGCACGCGCAGCCCCTCCGGACCCAGCTCCTCCGCCAGCGCCCGGCCGATCCCGTAGAACATCGGGTCCCCGCTCGCCAGCACCGCGATCCGGCGCTCCCTGTGCTCGGCCAGCAGCCGGGGGACGGCCGGCCTCAGCGGGGACGGCCAGCCCACCCGTACACCGGCGCACTCCGGCGGAAGCAGGTCCAGCTGGCGCGCCCCGCCGATCAGCACCTCCGCCTCCCGCAGCGCCTCCCGTGCCGTACCGGACAGGCCCGGCCAGCCGTCCGCGCCGATCCCCACGACGGAGACAGGGACGGAGACGGTGTGCGGAAGCGGGGCTGGAGATGTGGGTGGGGGCACGGGCCGGGACCTCAGGCGTTCGGAGTGGAGAAGGGAGGAGGAGAGCAGAGAGAAGAGGAGAGGGAAAACGGGGGTGACTGGCGGAAACCAGGCGCAGCCGAACCTTACTGAACGCCCCGATCCGCCCCCTCCAGCGGGTGAATCCGGCGGCGCATCCGGAGTGAATCCGAAAAAGAACCGCGCGTGGTGTCGAGAACCCCGCCCCGGCCCCGACGTCCCCTGTGTAAGAGGAAGAACGACCACCGAGCGAACGAGCGACCAGGAGGCGACGGTCATGAAGTATCTGGTGATGGTCCAGGGCAGCCAGGCGGACTACGACGCGCAGTCCGGCAAGGGCAACGCCACCAGCCCGGCCTGGGACGAGAAGGCCATGCAGGAGATGTTCGCCTACATGGGCAGCATCAACGACGACCTCGCCGAGTCGGGCGAGCTGGTGACCGGCTACGGGCTCACGGAGCCCGCGCAGGGCCGGGCCGTGAGCGTCGACGCCGAGGGGCGGCCGGTGGTCTCGGACGGGCCGTACAGCGAGACGAAGGAGCTGCTCGCCGGGTTCTGGATCCTCGAATGCGAGAGCCTGGAGAGGGTGACCGAGATCGCCGCCCGCGTGGCACGCTGTCCGCAGCCGCCCGGGGCGCCCGAGTACCCGGTGCTCATCCGGACCGTCGGCGGCGGGATCGACTAGACACCCCCAGGAGCGACGACTGAAGCCGGACCGTACGAGCGACGACGACACGACCGACGACATCGAGGACCTGCTGCGCCGCCACGCGCCGCAGGTCCTCGGCGCGCTCGTACGCCGGTACGGGCACTTCGACCCGGCCGAGGACTCCGTCCAGGAGGCCCTGATCGCGGCCGCCGGGCAGTGGCCCGAGGACGGGATCCCCGACAACCCGCGCGGCTGGCTGATCCGGGTCGCCTCCCGCCGCCTCACCGACCGGCTGCGCAGCGACGAGGCCCGGCGGCGGCGCGAGGAGACGGCGGCGGCCCTCACCCCGGCCGACGCGTTCGTCGCCCCGCCGCCCGGCGAGGGCCCCTCCGGGCCGGGCCGGGCCCCCTCCGAGGACGACACCCTCACCCTCCTCTTCCTCTGCTGCCACCCCGCGCTCTCCCCCGCCGCGCAGATCGCGCTCACCCTCCGCGCGGTCGGCGGCCTCACCACGGCGGAGATCGCCCGCGCCCACCTCGTACCGGAGGCGACGATGGCGCAGCGGATCAGCCGGGCCAAGCGGACGGTGCGCGGTACGCAGTTCCGGCAGCCGGACGCCCAGGACCGCGACCAGCGGCTCGCCGCCGCGCTCCAGGTCCTCTACCTGATCTTCAACGAGGGCTACACCGCCACCGCGGGCCCCGACCTCCACCGCACCGACCTGGCCCGCGAGGCGATCCGGCTCACCCGTGCCGTACGCCGGCTCCTCCCCCACGAGGGGCGCGTGACCGGGCTGCTGGCGCTGATGGTCCTCACCGAGGCGCGCACTCCGGCGCGTACCGGGCCCGACGGCGAGCTGATCCCGCTCGACGAACAGGACCGCGGCCGCTGGGACCGTAACGCCATCGCCGAAGGCACCGCGCTCGCCGAGGAGGCGCTCGCCCAGGGCCCCGCCGGTGACTACCAGCTCCAGGCCGCGATCGCCGCCCTCCACGACGAGGCGGAGCACGCCGAGGACACCGACTGGCCGCAGATCCTCGCCCTCTACGACCTCCTCGTCAGGCGCACCCCCGACCCCGCCGCCGCACTGGGCCGGGCGGTCGCCGTCGCCATGGTGCAGGGGCCCCGGGCGGGGCTCACGGCGGTCGACGCGCTGGCGGGGGCGGTGGAGCCGCCCTACCGCCTCGACGCCGTACGCGGACACCTCCTGGAACGGGCCGGCGATCCGGCCGCCGCCCGCACCGCGTACCTCGCGGCCGCCGACGCCACCCTCAGCGAGCCCGAGGCCCGCTATCTGCGGATGCGGGCGGGGCGGCTGGCCCCATAAGAGCCGCCCCGGCAGTTCAGCAGCCCGGCGGTTCAGCAGCCCGGCCGCTCCGGAGCGGCGGCTTCCCAACCGCCCGGCGGCTTCCCTGCTACTCGGCTGTCGGGCTCGGCCCGTACTTCGGACGGGGCCGGCCGAGCCTGCCCATGACAGCTTCGAGCCAGGCGCCCACCGACAGAGGTGCGGGTGGGTCGACTTCCAGGCCGAGCTCCGCCAGCCCGAGGACGTAGTCGATCTGCTCCAGGTCCAGGGCGAGAAGGTCGGCGAACTCGTCCACCATGTCCTGCGAGAACCATCCTCCGACGAACTGGGCGAGTTCCGGGAAGCGGGCGTGCTCGCGAAGCTGTAGTTCGGATGGCCAGGGCCCACGGGCGGGTGTGCCAGGGCCGGCGCAGACAGGCTGCCATCGCGTGGCTCGGCTCGCGCCCGTCTCCGCGCCCGTCCTCGTTCACGTTCTCGGCGTTCTGCCCGATGTGTGCGCTCGCGGCATCACGCTGGAGAACCACACGCGCCGCCTGGACATCCACAGCGCCGTGCCCAGAAATCGTCATCGACTGCAGCAGAACCCGTCCCACCGGCTCGGGCCGGGAAAGCCAGATCGCCTCCGCGCCAGGCGTACCCGCGTGCCCTGGGCCGGCGAGCGGTGAACCGTCTGCTCATTCCGCGTGATGACCTGCTGGGTGCACCAGTTCGCGGTTTCCCGGTAGGGGTAGGTCGAGGAACGATTGGTCACAGCCCGCACTCTCAGTCAATGACGAAGCCCCAGAAAACACCGACCTCGGTCGGTGAGACCACGACCACTCCGCAGTCCAGCGCGTAGTCCGTGAAGCCTTCGTAGGCGGCTTCCCTGTTGAACATGTCACCGTTCGGATCGTCCCCGGCCGCAGTGGCGTTCGTACAGCAGAGCGCGCCAGGGCCGAAGCGGTCGAGGATCACTCCGGCATGCCGCATCAAATCCGGTTCACGCTCGTCGAACCCGGGGATTCCGGCGGTGAGAAACCAGTCTCCCTGCAGGGTGACCAGCACCTGGGCCGCTCCCCGCCTCGAAACGTCGTACACGGCGCCGAAGTCCGTGGAGCGGGGAGGGAGAAAGGGGCGATCGGGACCACAGAGCGTGTGAACGTCGCCGTCCGGGGCGTGGTTGACGTTCAGCCACCCCCGCGGGTCACGAGTCCTCAGCCTCATGACGTCAACGGCGCTTCCGCGCCAGTCCCCCTCCCTCTCTCCCTCGCGCGGCCCGACCGCGGCGAACGCACTGCCGCCGAACAGCTCGCACACAGCTGTCTTCCAAGTCTCTTCGTCCACCACGGTCATAAGGAGATGATTCCCCACCTTCTTGTACTCGGCGGAGAACTCCCGGGCGGCATTTATGAAGCCGCCGCAGTCCGGATATCTTTCGCACTCGTCCAGTGAACCTTTCCCGGTAATGGCTCATGACGTTGCGTGATCATTCAGATGGCACGGCCGTAGTCGAGTTGGAGCAGGACGAGAGCTGCGGCGATCCAGCAGCCAGCTCTGGAACGGGGCCAGCGCCACCAGGAGCTTCTCCACGAAGATCGAGGGAGCAGGCAGATGCCCTTCGGGGAACCGAGCGGATGCAACCTGGTGAGGCTCTGTCCCGGCGGATCCCGAGCCGAAGATTGCCGGACATCGGCAATGCGGCAAGACCCTGCCGCGCATGGATGATGGTGCCTGCCGGCAGAAACGGGGGGGTGTTCGGTGGAAGCAACAGTGGAAGCGGTCGCGGCCCGCAGCGTGGCCCGTGCGCGTATGGGATCGGGCCTGGCGGTGACGGTCCTTCTGCTGCCCTTCGGCGGCTACGGACTGGCCCGGACGGGGGCGGTCCCCGAAGGCACACCGATCGTGCTCGGCCTGCTGTGCGGGATCGTCGGCTTCGTCCTCCTCCCCGCACTGTGCGAGGAGCAGGCCCCGTTCCGGCATTCGTCGTCGAGCCTGACCGCGCGCACCCTGACCGGCGAACGGTCCGTCGACCTGAGCCGAATCACCACGGTCCGGCTACTGACGACCTTCTCGTACGGCGGCGCGTACCGCGCCCTCGTGGTGCGCGACGCCCATGGTGTGCGCCTCGGCATCACGACCGAGAGAAGCCGCAGGAAGCTGCGACGAGCGATCGAGGAAGCGGACGCGAACGCCGCGCGGGGTGTCCCCGGGCCCCGGGTGAGCCGTGCGGCCCGGGCCCTTCTCGGCCTTACCCCGGGGCAAGGTCTCGTCGTCCACACGCTTCTCAGCTTTCTGCCTCTGACGGTGTCTGTGAGCCTGTACGTGGCTGTTGTGCTCCGACTCGGCGGGCAGTGAGCCTTCCCAGTAATGGATCGGGACGTTGCGTGATCGTTCAGATGGCTCGGCCATACTCGAGTTGGAGCAGGACGAGGGCTGCAGCGGCGATCTTCGTGATGCGGCCGGGGTCGAGGCTGGCCCGGCGCAGAGCCTTGAAGGTGGTCTTGAGCAGAGAGTTGGCGCGTTCGCATACGCCGTGGACACCCCGGATGACCTTGTTGTAGGTCTGCTGGGCCTCGGTCAGTATGCCGCCTGCGGGCTTCTTGACCGGGTGGCGAAAGCCGTTGCACTGCACGGCCACATTTCCGGACAGCCCGAACAGTACGACCGGGGGCACGTCGATCGTGCCCTGCGGCGACGGACCGGCGGGCGTGATCATCAGCCCGCCCCTCCAGCCACGCAGCACGGCTGCACGGGCGGCGGTGTAGTTGGTCTGCCCCTTGGTCACGACCTCATGCAACCAGGTCTGAGTGGCTTGAAGATCCTGCGCCGACCCTGTTCACTCCCGCCGCCCGAAGAACTCGATCTCCGCCACCGCCGTACGCCGGTCCTCCCCCGAGCCGTACGCCGCGTCGACCGTGAGCCGGGCCCGTACCGTGTCCGAACCCCGTATGTCGAACGTCTGCTGGCCCGCCTGGTCGCGCAGCCGGATCGTGCGGGCCGTCTTCTTCCCGTCCTTCGACGTCAGCTCCACCGTCAGCCGCGCCGGGCGGCCCTGCGTCAGGAACTCGTCCTGGCGCGCCGACGTCCCGGAAAACACCACGATCTTCATCATCCGTACCGGCTGCGCGAAGGCGCACTCCAGGTGCTCGCCGATGCCCTCACCGGTCTTCTTCGGTGCCCAGTAACGGTTGTTGAACCCGTCGACCGCCGCCGACGCCGGGTGCCCGTCCGCCTCGCTGGAGCCCTGGCAGGCGGCCGGTGGCACGGACTCCGGGGTTCCGGTCTCCTCCTTGGCGAAGCCGAACAGGCCCGAGAGATGCGGCAGTGCGAACCAGACGCCCACCGCCAGCAGGATCAGCACGAGGGGCAGCCCGACCCTCGGCCGCCGCCACCCGCGCCGCGGCCGCGCCCCCGCCACGCGCGCCTGCCGGGGGCGTCGGCGCAGGATCCGCCGCCACCACGACGGCCGGCCCTCCGGGGCGGGGCCGGGGTCCAGGAGCAGGGCGCAGCGGATGCACAGGGTGCGGTCCGGGGCGTTCTCCGTACGGCAGTTGGGGCAGACCACCGGCGCGCCCACGGGCTCCGGGCGGTCCGGGCGCGCGGACTCGGCCGACTGCCGCCGCCCGTCGTCCGGCCATGCGTCCGGGCCGGGCGCCGGACCGGGCGAACCTTCGCCCGGCCGCCGGGGAGCGGCCGCCTCCGGTTGCGTCGGCGGGGGCAGGGGAGCCGTTACGGGCATGGGCGCGGGCGAGGCCACGGGGGCGGGCGCGGGCGGCGTCACGAAGGGGGTCGGAGGTGGTGCGGCGGGCGGGGGCGGGGGTGGTGTTACGGGAGGGGGAGCAGGCCTTGTCGGCGGTGCGGGGGGCGGCTCGGACGTTGCTACGGGGGTGGGCGCGGCGGGAACGGGCGGCCCGGCGGGCGTATTCGGCGCGGGCGGCCCGGCGGGCGTACTCCGCGGAGGCGGCACGTTCCGGACGGGCGGCCCCGCAGGCGACGGGGGCCCCGCAGGCGCGCTCGGCACATGCTGCGGGGCGTTCTGTGCGGGCGGCGCGCTCTGTGCGGGCGGCCCGGCAGGTACAGGCCGCGCGCCTCCCGCAGGCCGCGCGCCCTCGGCAGTCCCCGCGCCCCCCACAGGCGGCACGCCTTCCGCCGGCCGCGCGCCCCCCGCAGGCCTCGTGCCCTGCGCAGGCGACGGGGACACCGCAGGCGACGAAGGCCCCACCGGCGGCGAAGGCTCCTCCTCCCACCCCAGGAACGCCTCGCACGCCACGCAGAACTCCCGTCCCGGTGGGTTCCGTCGGCCGCACTCGTCGCAGATCACAGCAGCTCCAGGGTGAATCCGACGTGCGCCGGGACCTCCGCGCCGATCAGCTCCTCCAGCCGCACCCGGTCCAGCCGCCCCGCCCCGGCCCCACCGCTGCCGGCTCCACCGCCGCCCGCCCCGCCGTCCCCCGTCGCCCGGATCCGGATGGTCACCCAAGGGCGGTCCTGGCCGGGCAGCGCGGTGTGGGGGCGGGTCGACCAGGCCGTGCCGCCGCTCTCGACGATCTCCGGTTCCGTGCCGGTCTCCAGCCGGAGCGCCTCCGCCAGGCCGCCCGCCGTGCCGCGCCGGGCGTGCCGGGTGACCGCGCCGCGCACCGCCGCCCGGCGCAGTTCCGGCGGGCTGTCCTCGTGGGGGTCGACGGCCACCCACTGGGCCAGCCAGTCGAGGAAGTCGTCGGGGGCGCTGCGCGGGTCCAGGTGCGCGGGCAGGTTGTCGATGGAGAGGAGGACGGGAGCCAGGACGTCGTCCAGCGCGGCCAGGAAGCGCTGGAGGAAGTCCTGTTCCAGGTAGACGGAAGGGAGTTGGTCGATCAAGGGGTGCGGGGTCGGCAGCCCCGGGATTCCGCTGCGCATCGGCTCAGGCCCCCCTCACCCGGAGCTGGTGCTCGTAGCTGAAGACCAGCGCGTGCGGGTCCAGCGGGATCTTCGCGGTGGCGTCGGTGCGTTCACCGGTGACCGGGTCGGCCCGGTACAGCCGTACGTCCTCCACCAGGTCGACCCCCGGCACCCGTTGCAGCACGGCGAACGCCTCGCCGGACTGGACGGGCCTGCCGAACGGCCAGCCGTCCCCGGCCGGCCCGCCGGTGAGCGGGTTGAAGTACCCGTACAGCGCGGCCAGCGCGCTCTCGCGGACCTTCTCCGCGACCGCCCCGCGCTCCGCCTGGACCAGCGCGACGACGGTGACGCCCTGGTAGAACGGCGGCTCGACGACCAGCCGGGCCCCGATCGGCCGCCGGGCGTCCAGGTGTCCGGCGATCAGGGCGAGCGTGTTCGCGGGCGGGATCAGCTCGTCGAACTCGATCCGGCCCTGCTCGTCGCCGCTCCCGGCGGGCACGACCAGCAGCCGCACCCCGCCCGCGTCGGCCGAGCCGTCCTCCGTACCGGCCCGGATGCAGTGGACCCGGGCCGCGTCCGGGGCGATCTCGCGGGCGAGGAGTTCGTAGTCGTGCGGGACCACCGCCCGGTGCAGGGTGCGCAGGGTCATCGGCCCGCGCACCCGGGCGCTGTCAACGCTCTCGCCGTCCACGCCCCCGAGCGCCGGCCGGCGGTTCTCGACCCGGGCGACGTACGGGATCGCGCTGCGCAGGACGCGGAGCGTGGAGCGGGCGACGTTGCCGCGCAGCCCGCCGCCCGTACGGTACGAACGGACCCGGACCGTCGCGCCCTTGACCGGGACGCGGCCGTAATGCCGTACGGAGCCGTCCCGTTCGCGTACGGCGGGGCCGAACTCGACGCGGCCCTCGTTCGGGTCGAGCGTGACGTGCCGGTCCTCGGGGTCGGAGTGCGCGAAGTCGTCGACCCGGGTCCAGCGGGTGATGTCGGAGCCGCCGCTCGCGGTGTCGGCGGCGGCCGGGTCGGTCACCTCGACCACGAACTCCCCCGGCACCACCGGCGGCCGGGCCAGCCGGAACACCTGCCCCGGCACGCCCTCCGCCTGGCCCAGCACCTCGTCCGTGACGGTCTCGGCGTGCTCGGCGGCGACCGTCGCGCCGATGGTGAACGCGGTGATCCCCCGGACGACCGGCGGGGCCATGTACGTCGGCTGCCCCGGCTCCGCCTCGATCAGCCGGCAGCGCAGCCAGCCCCCGGTGCGGCCGACGACGGCCGCCGGGACATGGGTCCTCGGCAGGTGGAGGATCAGC
This sequence comes from Streptomyces sp. DSM 106670, assembly GCF_055792845.1. NCBI lineage: Bacteria > Bacillati > Actinomycetota > Actinomycetes > Kitasatosporales > Streptomycetaceae > Streptomyces > Streptomyces sp. DSM 106670. Next base: position 4,273,617 of record NZ_CM147704.1, on the reverse strand, counting down.
TCGCCGGACCGGTTGAAGCCGCCGGTGTCGTCCTTCTCCACCTCGCAGACCGCCCAACTGGCCCCGTCCCAGGCCTCCCAGAGGATCGGCGGCCGCGCCGGGTCCACGCCGACGCCGTCCACCGTGCAGTCCAGGCGCAGCGCCAGTACGCCCGCGGGCACGGCGGCCGACAGGCCGACGTACAGGCAGTCGCCCGGCGCGGGCGTCGCCCCGAACACGGGCACGTCCCGGCCGAGCGTCAGCTCCTCCGTCCGGTCGACGGCCTCCCCGGGCGAGGGCCAGGTGGCCAGGTGGGCGAAGGCACACGGCACGATGGAGAGCGGCTCGGAGGTGGTGAAGACGACCGCCTCCTCCGTCTCCGTACGCACGGTGGCGACCTCCGTACCGGCGCGCACCAGCACCGGTTCCGGGCGCGGCGCGGAGAGCCGGAACGTCACCTCGGTGTGGGCGGCGGTCGGCGGGTGGAGCCGCACCCCGATCAGGTCGAGGAAGGTGAGATAGCTCTTCTCCGGCACCCGGTTCACCCGGTAGACGAGCTGGTCGACCATGGTCGCGAACGCCTCGATCAGCGTCACCCCGGGGTCCGAGACGTTGTGGTCGGTCCACTCCGGGCAGCGCTGCTGGACCAGGCGTTTCGCCTCGTCGACCAGGCCCTGGAAGGTGCGGTCGTCCAGATGCGGGCTGGGCAGGGTCATGCCCTCGCCCCCTCGTGCGGGCCCGGCAGGGTCATGCGCCCATCTCCTCGTCCTCGGCCGATGGATCGGTCGCCTCGGCGTGCTGCGGGATCACGTAGAACGGGAAGACGAGGTTGCGGGGGTCGTTCGCGCCGCGCACGGTGTAGCCGATGTCGATGTAGAGGACGCCGTTGTCCGCCTCGTCGAACCGGACGACGACCTCCGTCACCTCGATCCGGGGCTCCCAGCGCTCCAGCGCGAGCCGCACCTCGTACGCGAGCTGACCCGCGGTCCCCGCGTCCGCCGGGGCGAACACATAGTCGTTGACCGCGCAGCCGAACTCCGGCCGCATGGGCCGCTCGCCCGGCGAGGTCGCCAGGATCAGCCGGATCGACTCCTCCAGCTCGTGTTCGCCGCGCACCAGGGCGATGGACCCGGTGGCGTCCGTACGCGGCGGGAACGCCCAGCCCGCGCCGATGAATTGCTGTCCCACGGTGACGTCTCACCCGCCGATCAGTACGGTCGGGCAGCCGGACACCACCGGTGAGCCGCAGCCCGCCAGATCGCCGACGCGGGCGGCCGGCCGGCCGCCGATGAACACCGTCGAGCTGCCGGGCGGGGCGAGGACGGTCGGCGGGTGGGCGGCGGGCGAGGAGCACAGGTGGGCGGTCCCGACGGTGGCGGCGGGCTTCCCGCCGATGAGCACGGACAGGACTCCGGGCGGCCCGACCGTGCCGGGGTGGCCGGTGGGATCGCCGACCCGGGCCGCCGGAGCGGCAGGTGCGTCGGACATGCTGTGCACTCCTCTCTCTACTCTCCCTGGTGGACTGATCTACCGTCAGTTGAGCTTGACCATCGGTGCGTTGACGCTCACCGTGCCGCCGCTCCTGATCTCCGTACGGCGACTGCCGTCGACCGTGACCTCACCGCCCCGCACCTCCACCGAGCCCTGGGCCGTGACGCCGACCTTTCCGGTGCCGCCGTCGACGGAGACCCCGTTCCGCGCGGTCAACGTGACGCTTTCACCGGCCAGTTCGAGCGACCCACGCCCGGCGTCCAGGGCCACGCCGTCGGCCGCCCGGATGGAGACCTGCTCCTTGGCCTCGATCGTCACGCTGCCGTCGCTGCCGATGACGATGGCGGTGCCCTTGCGGTCGAGGTCGATGGTGAGCTTGCCGTCGCCGGTGCGGAGCCGGACGCCCTGCGGGCCGTTCGCGGCGTCCAGCAGCTCCAGCTGGTTTCCGCTCTTGGACGCGAAGGCGCGGCGGTTCACGGCACCGCTGGTGGGATCGACGAGTTCGCCCCCGCCACCGCCGCCTCCCGCTTCTCCTGAGCCGCCCGCGGCGCCGGCCGCGGCACCCACGCCCGCACCGCCTGCACCGCCCGCACCGCCCGCACCGCCCGCACCGCCTCCTCCCCCGCCGCCGCCCGGCCGGTCCTGCCCGTTGTACAGACCCGCCAGGACGTACGGCCGGTCCAGATGCCCGTGCTCGAAGCCGACCAGCACCTCGTCGCCGACCTCCGGGATGAACGCCTCCCCGCCCCCCGTCCCGTTGGCCTGTGCCGTACGCGCCCAGTCGCTCGCGTACTCGTCGGACAGCCACGGGAACCGGACCTTGACCCGCCCCGAGCCCTCCGGATCCTGCGTGTCCGTCACCGTCCCGCTCACCAGCCCCGCACACCGTGAACCAGCACTGCCGGAAACCGAGTTGGTGAGCCCGTACAGCGACCGCTCCTGCTGCCCCGACACGGTGATCCAGGTCTCGTACCCGCGTACGGCGTCGAAGACATGGCGCGAGGTCGTCACCGTGTACCGGCCCTCGAAGGGCGCGCCCACCGCGTTCAGCGCCACCGCGCTGCCCGCCCGCACCTCCGGATTGCCCCGGATCACCGCCTCCAGCTCCGCGAACGACCCGGCGATCCGCTCCGCCAGCGCCTTCGCCGCCTGGTCGACCTGGGCCTGCGCCCCGTACGCCGCGTCCGTCACCACGAACCGGGCCTCGCCGAACGGTTCCGACACCTCCGCCGCCGTCACCCCCAGCTCCAGCGTCGACGACGCGCCCGCCGGGGCCCGGCCCACCAGCGGCTGCTTCGCCTGGACGTCCCAGCCGCGCACCTCCACCTCGGAGACCTGCTCAGCGGCCGATACCCCGGCCCGGCAGCGGAGCAGATTGCTGCCCAACTCCAGGACGAGCGGGTCGCGTTCGGCGCGGGCCGAGGGGTCGGGTGCGCCGCCCGCCTCGGCCGGTTTCGTGATGTGGAGCTGCCCGTCCCGTACGTACGCCTGCGCGCCCGCCTCCTCCGCGAGGCCGCGCACGAACTCCCAGTCGGTGACGTTGGGTTGGGCGATGTGCTCCAGTACGGGTCCGGCGATGTCGACCGGGCCCGGTTTCAGCCCGGCGCGCTGGGCGACCTGGCCGCAGATGTCGGCGAGGGTCATGTTCTGGTAGCTGGCCACGCGCCGCCCCCGGAACAGCCGGTGCGACTCGTCGAGCCCGCGTACGACGGTGAACGTGCCGGACTCGTCGAGCTCCACCTCCAGCGCCGTGACGACCCCTTCCAGCAGTGGCTTCGGGGCGGTGCCGCCGCCCGCGCGGGCCAGCAGCCGGGCCTCGGTGCCGATCTTCAGCCCGGCCTGTTCCAGCAGCACCCGGTCGGGGTCCCGGAACCGCAGCAGGAACAGGTCGGGGAGCGTACGGCTGTCGTCGACATAGCCCTCGACCAGCGTGTTCACGAACTTCGCGGGCAGCGGCGTACCGCCGAACTCCACCGTCAGCGCCGTGGAAACCCCCTGCTGCGCCATCAGCCCCGCCCCCGGTCCAGGGCCCTGTCCCGGCCCCTGCCCCGGCGGCCGGCCGCCGCCGCCCCGCCGGCCTCCCGACCCGCATCGCCCCTGAGCCGGGCCAGCTCGTCCAGGGCGGGCAGCAGGAGCTGGGTGCCGGGGGCGAGCCGGAGCGGGTCGTCGATCCCGTTCGCCTCGGCGATCACCCGCCAGGCCGCTGGATCCCCGTACTCCCGGTGGGCGAGCGAGGGCAGCGAGTCGCCCGAGCCGACGCGGTGGACGCGCCGGGCGGCCAGCGCGCCCGAGGTCGGGTTCTGGCCAGGCGTCTCGCCGCTGATCTCCTCCATGGTGACCTGGCAGACCGCCCGGATCGGCACCCCGGACGTCGTGAACAGCGTGTATTTGGCGGCGACTTGGCTGACGTACCCGGGAAAGCCGGTCAGCCCGCCCCAGTGGAAGACGACCCACGGCGGGGACGACCGCTGCTGCTGCCGGGTCTCGTCCGTCGGCACGCAGCACGCGAAGAGCTGCTCCACCGAGGTGACGACCCGAGTGTCCTGGGTGTCACTGGCGTCGAAGAACATCTCCACGGTCAGCTTGCTGGGCTGCGAGCCCTGGTACTCCGGCGGCCCCGAACTCTTCGCCCCCTTCGCCGGACTCCGCTTCCAGGAAGCCGCCTTGGTCAGGCTCAGCTCCTTGGGGTTGAACTGGAAGTCGATCCGCCCGCACGGCCCGCCGGGCGTCAGCCCGCCCCCGGTCGGCGGGGTGCGCAGCTCCAGGTAGGCGTGCTCCAGCTTGGGCCGCGCCGAACCGCCCTTCGCCGCCGAGGCCACCCCCGACGTACCGGCCGCGCTGAACGCGATGGGACCCGCACCGCTCATCGCGCTCAGCCCTCCATCACGTAACCGTGGTGGGCGATCTCGATCGTCTCCATCGCGACCTTCGGCGACTCGGGCGTGAACGAAGGCCCGGTCCACCGCACGGGCACGACCTCCAGCAGCCCCCACTGGGCCACCTTGTGACCGTCGCCCGTACGCGCCTCGATGTGCGCGGTCTTCCTGCTGAACCCGGTGGTCATCGTGGCGAACCAGCGCGCCACCTTCTCCGTCTCCCGGGTGAGCGGACGCGACAGCTTCACGTTGGAGTACTTCAGCCGGGTCGGCAGCTGCCACAGATGACCGTTGTTGCCGCCCTCCTCGCGGGTTTCGAGGACCACTTCACAGCCGAGGCCCTCGCACGTGTTGAACGACCCGAGCTCGATGTCGTCGATGGTCACGACGAAGCAGACGCTGACGGCGGGGTCGCTGTCCTGGGCGGTGGCCATGACACGTACCTCTCAGTTCGGTCGAGCAGTCGTACGGTCGGTCCTTCAGTGACGGGTGTTGATGAGATGACCGGCGCGTTCGCGTTCCAGCCGGAGATCGTTCTTGAGGAGCCTGCTGAGCGGGGCGTACAGGGCCCGGACCAGCTCGTCCGTGACGGCGGGAGCCCCCTTGCCGTCCTTCGCACCGGCCGCCTCGGAGGCTCCTCCGGTCTCCGTCACGGCCCCGGACTCCGCGCTGTCCTCCGGTTCCGGTTCGTCCACGGGCTCGGGCTCGGGCGGCGGCGGTTCCTCGACGGTCTCCGCGATCTCGGCCTCCCGCTGGACGACCGGCCGCGAGGTGCCGGAGGCCGGCGCGCCCCTGAACACGACACTGCCGTCGGCCATCCGCTGCGCCACCCCGGCGGCCACGGCCACGTCACCGGCCCCGGACGAGGGCAGGGAGGGCGCCCGCCCGGAACCCGGCGGGGCCCCCGGGAGCCGCCCCGGCAGGGAGCGCGGCGCCGGGGGCCGGCCTCCGGCCGCCTGCCGCTGCAAGGGAGCGGAGGGCCTCACGGCGGTGGGTGCGGCGGCCGCCCGGACAGGCGCGGGGCCCAGCGAGACACCCGGACCGGCCATCGGCCCCGCATCCCCCGCCTCGGCCCACCGGACCGGGACGCCCTCGGGGGGCGACGCGGTGGGCACGGCGGGGTTCGGCGCGGCCCCGACGGCCGATTCCGGATCCGGTTCCGGCCCTGCGGCACGCTGTACGTCGACGTTCTGCGGGACCAGGGGCCGGTCACCCAGGAGCGGGGCGACGGGCCGGCCGGTGGGAGGCGGGGCGGACGCCGGGCCGACCGACCGCTGGAGCGAACCACCCGTGCCACCCGTGCCACCCGCATCACCCGTCCCACCAGTGCCATCGGCGGCACCGGCCCCCACCAACGGGTCCTCGCCGAGCAAGGGCGCGACGGGCTCATCGGCTTCCCCTGCCGGACCGGAGCCGGAAGGGCCGGTGGCAGCGGACGGAACCTGGCTCGCGGAGTCCCCGGAAACGTTCGGTGCCTCGGGGGAGGACGCGGCCCGACGCTGAGCGGTCGGCGGCAGACCCGGCAGAGGCGCGCCGAGCCCAGGAACCCGCCGGGTCCGCTCCCCCACCGGCGGCATCGCAGCCCGCTGAACGCCCACGCTCCCGGAGGCCGGAGCAGCCGGAGCGGCCGGATCAGGCGGCGGAACCGACGTAGAAGGAGGAGGAGAAGAGGAAGAAGAGGACTCCGGCACGACGGCCCGCTCACCCACCAGCCGACGCACGGGCAACTCCTCACCACCCCCGGAGACGGAGGTCAGACCCGAGCCCTCATCCCCGTAAAGACGCTGCACAGGTACGGATACGGGTCCGGGTCCGGGCTCCGCCCCCGACACCTCGGGCCCCCGCGCAAGCAGGGCCTCGCCCCCACCCGCCCGGCCGACATGCGTCACCGCCCCCCGCAGCGGCATCTCCACGGACCGCTGAGCCGCGACCGGCGACGACGGCGAAGGTGACGGCAGCGACGACGGCGAAGGGCCGGGCTCCGCGACACCGACGCCCCGCACCAGCCCACTCGGGGCGTCAGGGCTCACCACATGCCCCAGCGGCGTCCCGAGCACCGTGTCCTGCCGCGTGGTGAGCGATGCCTCGAACTCCGCAGGTGACAGCGTGAGTTGCTGCCCGGAAACCATCCGCTGGAGCGGCTCCAGCCGGTTCACGTCGACACGGTCGCCACGATCGGCCACCGCCGGGCCGGGTACCGGCGCGGGCACATCGCCGGCGCGGGCACGGCCGCGGTCACCCCGCAGCCAGGACATCAGCCCCATGAACCTTCGTCCTCTCCGACTACTGCCCGTTGAGGCGGGCGACCTGCGCGACGAACTTCAGGCGTTCCGGATGTTCCAGGTCCAGCAGATCGTCCAGCGGCCAGTGGAAGTGGTAGGCGAGGTACGCGACCTCCTCGTAGAGCAGGTCGGCCGCGTACGTCACGATTCCCCCAGGCGGCCACCGGCGAGATTCACCGCGAACTCCTCGTCGCAGGACGGGCAGGTGACGGCGGCGCGGGTGTGGCCCTCGGCGTTGATCCGGCGGTAGAAGTCCTGGAGGAAGGCGAGATCGGAGGCGAACAGGTCCTCGATGACGCCCGGGTGGATGTCCTCGACGGTGCCGATGCGGGTGACGACCCGGGATATGAGGATCACCGACAGATAGGCCGAGTTCTCCCGCACGCGGTCGTCCCGCAGCGGGACCAGCTCGTCGCGGGCGGTGGCGAGGCGCATGACGCCCGTACGGTGGACGGTCCCCGCCTCGTCGACGTAACCGCGCGGCAGCTCGAACCCGAACTCCGTGCGCATCGGCTCCTGTTGGCGCGCGGAGCCGCTCCGCCCTCCGGCCGCCGCCGCGGCCTCGACCTGCTCCGGGCTCTGGAACTGGACCGAGCGGCGCATCAGTCGAGTTCCATGCTCTCGTAGGTGATCGCCAGCTTCTCCGTCAGCACCGAGGTGTCACCGGCCTTGAGCGTGCCGATCTCCAGGGACTTCGGCCAGGCGTTGATGAGCTTGTAGCGCTTGATCGGCATGCCCTCGTAGTCGTAGACGATGACCGCGCCGTTGCGACGGGCGTTCGTCATCCGGCCGAACCGCGAGTCCTTGATCCACCGCTCGAAGCTGTTGTCCTCGGTGAGGCCGCGCGTCACCGTGACCTCGCCGGCCTTGGGGCGGCCGGGCAGCTTCTTGATGGCGTACTTGCCGTCGGCGGTGTTCTGCTTCAGCTCGATGACGTCCTGCTCCATCTTCAGACCACTGACCTCGGTGATCTGCTTGATGATGACGCTGTCGAATTCGAGGCCGAAGGAATGCCCGACGGAACTGTCGAGATCGGGAAGTGGCACAGCAGACTCCTTACGCCAGGCTCAGGAACGGGCTGTCAACGGCCGGGGACCGGGGACCGGCGGAAGACGGTCAACGGCGGATGCCCGATGGCCGGGCCGACGGTCAACGCGTTCTGGGCGGCCGGTCATTCGTCGACACCGCCGCTGCCGCCGGTCAGCTGGGAGAGCCGGAACACGACGAACTCGGCCGGTTTGACGGGGGCGACCCCGATCTCGCAGATGACCTGTCCCGCGTCGATGCTCTCCGGCGGGTTCGTCTCGCGGTCGCACTTCACGTAGAACGCCTCCTCGGGGGTCAGCCCGAACAGCGAACCCTTGCGCCACTCGTTGACCAGGAACGCCGAGACCGTGCGCCGGACACGCGCCCACAGGGCGTCGTCGTTGGGCTCGAAGACGACCCACTGCGTACCGGCCAGGATCGACTCCTCCAGGTAGTTGAAGAGCCGCCGGACGTTCAGATAGCGCCAGGCCGGGTCGGAGGCGAGCGTGCGCGCGCCCCACACCCGGATGCCCCGCCCGGGGAAGGACCGGATGCAGTTCAGCCCGATCGGGTTGAGCAGGTCGTGCTCGCCCTTGGTGAGCTGGGTCGCCAGTGCGACGGCCCCCCGGACGACCTCGTTCGCCGGGGCCTTGTGCACCCCGCGCGTGTCGTCGTTGCGCGCCCACACCCCGGCGATGTGCCCGCTGGGCGGTACGAGGGTGGCGCGGCCCGACGCGGGGTCGGCGACGCTGATCCACGGGTAGTAGAGCGTGGCGTACTTGGAGTCGAAGTTGGCCTGCCCGGTGCGCCAGCCGCGTATCTGCTGCGGGGTGAGGCCGGGCGGCGGGTCGAGGATGGCCACCCGGTCGCCCATCAACTCGCAGTGCGAGATGAGCCCTTGCTGGACGGCGACGACCGACTCCAGGTCCAGAAGCCCGCGTTCGTACGCGCTCATCAGGTCGGGCACGGCGATCATGGTGACCTCGTCGACCGCTTCGAGGCCGCCGATCCCCGTACGCCGGTCGGCGTCACCGACGTACACCTCGGGGGCCATCGCACCGGAACCGCCGGCGGCGGGGGCCGCCGGGGCGAGGGTCACCGTCTGCGGCTCGGGCGGGGCGGGTGCGGCGCCACGCCCCGACTCCCGTACCTCGATCAGCTCGGACTTGGCGTTGACGCGGGTGGCGACGTTGTCCTTGCTGCGCTTGGTGGTGACGGAGGGGTACGTCTCGACGACCTGGCCGTCGCGCTTCACGAGGAAGCGGAAGACGTCGGCGGGCGGATCGTCGCCCTCCACCGGCGCGACCTCCACACTGATCTCGCCGCTGACGCCGGGCCGGGGGCGTACGGCGTACGGGCCGACCCGGACCTCGGCGCCGACGGGCAGTTCCCCGGCCTCCCGGCCTTTCCCTGAGGCGCCCTCGCCGTCCTGGTCGTCCTGGCCCTCCTGGCCGCCCGCCGCCACCGTGCCGTCGCCGATGCGTACGACGTAACAGACCCCGCCACCGTTGGCGAAGAAACCGTAGACGGCGGACGCGAGGTAGGTGCCGTCGACGAAGTCGCCGAAGGTGGCGACGAACTGGCTCCAGTTCGTGATCAGCGTCGGCTCGTCGAAGGGGCCCTTCTGGGCGAAGCCGACGAAGGCGGCGACCGAGGTGCCCACCCCTTCGATCGGCCGGGATCCGGACTCGACCTCTTCGACGTAGACGCCGGGGGACAGGTACGACGGCATAGGGCCTCTCCTCGACACACTCCTGGGCGCACTGCTGGGCACAACGCTGCTCGGCACACTGCTCGACGCTCGACCGGGTGACGCGGGCCATTCTCGCCACGGCAGCGATCACCGGGAACGGACGGTCGGCCGCCCTGCCGCGCACGGAGGGCTGCCCGATGAGGCAACGCGACCGCGCCACGGGTGCCGCCCCGCCCTGCCCCGTACGCGGACCGCGCGCGCTGCGTACGCCACGGGATTCCCCGGCACGGTGGCAGCCACCACGCATGCACCACATCCGGGCGGGCCCGCGATCTGTGCGGCCTCCGGCCGGCGGGAGCGGAGAAGCGGGGAGGGGCGGGGAGGGCGGATGAAGGCGGTTCCGGAGAAGCCTTCCGCCACGCCCCAGCCCCGCCACGAGGCGGTACGCGCCCCGGACCTCGACGCCGTAGCCGTCCCGGAACGCGACGCCGTACCCGTCGCGGAACGCGATGGCTCGAGCTCGGACGCCGCACGAACGGAGCAGACGGCCACCTCCCCGGCATCCCGGGTCCCCGACCGCCGCTCCATCCAGCGGCTGCAGCGGCTGGCCGGGAACGGTGCGGTGTCGCGGCTGGTGGCCCAGCGGTACACCGCACCGGTCAAGCCGTCCCCGGCCCAGTCGCCGCGCTTCCGCAACGTGAAGACGGATGTGGCGGCGAAGAAGACCCGGCTCGCGGCGCACGCCCCGGCGGCGGCGGAGTCGAAGGCGTCGCAGGACGCGGCCGTGGCCCCGCCGGACGACAAGGAGGCCCAGGGCAAGGCGGCGAACGCCGAGAAGATGAACGCGGCGAAGCCCGGGGAGTTCAACAAGAAGGCGTTCATCGACGCGGTCAACAAGGCGATCGACGCACAGGCGCCCAAGAACCTCGACGAGGCGGACAAGTTCTCCAAGTCCGGCAAGGCGGACCAGGTCAAGGCGGAGGTAGACGGCAAGGTCACCGACGGCAAGGAGTCCTCCGCCAAGGACATCGACACGGCGACGAAGGCCCCGCCAGACACCTCGGCCGCCAAGGACAAGGACGTCACCCCGCTCACCCCCGACCAGGCTCCGGGCAACCCGGGCGCACCGTCCGCCACGGACGCGGTCCCGGAGAAGCAGCCCGCGGCGGTGACGGACTTCTCCGAGGGGCCGGCCGAGAACGACAAGGCGATGGCGGACGCCGAGGTCACCGAGGAGCAGCTGGCCAAGGGCAACGAGCCGGAGTTCAACGAGGCGCTGTCGGCGAAGAAGACCTCCGAGGCGGACGCGGCAAAGGCCCCCGCGAAGGGGAAGGCGGCGGAGGACCAGCAGCTCTCCACCGCCAAGCAGAACGCGGCGGCCTCCGGCGCCCAGGCGATGTCGGCCCTCACCGCGACCCGCGCCACCGCCGGCAAGCAGGTCGACGGCGGCAAGAACGACACGAAGTCGAAGGACGAGAAGAAGCGCGCCGAGGTCACGGCGAAGCTCCAGAAGGTCTACGACGGCACGAAGAAGGACGTCGAGGACACCCTGTCCGGCCTGGACAAGAAGGTGGACTCGGCGTTCACGGCGGGCGAGAAGTCGGCGCGGGACGCGTTCACGGCGGACCACAAGAGCCGGATGAAGAAGTACAAGGACAAGCGGTACTCGGGCCTCATGGGCAAGGGCCGCTGGGTCAAGGACAAGTTCGCCGGCCTACCGAAGGAGGCGGACGACCTCTACCAGGAGTCCCGCAAGCTCTACGTCTCGAAGATGCAGACGGTCATCTCCTCGGTGGCCGACATCATCGGCGCCGAGCTGGGCAAGGCGAAGGCCCGGATAGCCAAGGGCCGCACGGAGTTGAAGGCGGAGGTAGACAAACTCCCCGCCGACCTGCGCCAGTTCGGCCAGGACGCGGCGAAGGACTTCGCAGGCAAATTCGACGACCTGGAAGCGACGGTCAACGAGAAGTCGGAACAGCTGGTCCAGGACCTGGCCCAGAAGTACACAGCGGCGCTCAACAAGATCGACGAGGAGATCAAGAAGCTCCAGGAGGCCAACCGGGGCCTGATCGACAAGGCGAAGGACGCGATCGTCGGGGCCATCAAGACGATCAACGAGCTGAAGAACCTGCTTCTCGGCATCCTCGCCAAGGCCGCCTCCGCGATCATGAAGATCATCAAGGACCCGATCGGCTTCCTGGGCAACCTGGTGAAGGCGGTCGGCGCGGGCCTGAACCTGTTCATCACGAACATCGCCGACCACCTGAAGACCGGCGTCGTCTCCTGGCTGCTGGGCACAGCGGTGAAGGCGGGCCTGGACCTGCCAGCCCGTTTCGACCTCAAGGGCATCATCCAGCTCATCGGCTCGATGCTCGGCCTCACTTGGGACAACATCCGCACCCGCGTCACCCGCAAAGGCGTACCCGACGAAGCGATGTCGGCGGTGGAGACCTCGGTCCCGGTAGCGAAGAACCTCGCCGCCGAAGGACCGGCCGGCGCCGTCAAGGAAATCCAGGCAGAAGCGGGCGACCTCAAAGCCACGATCCTCGGCAAGCTGACGACCTACCTGATCCCGACGGTCCTCATCGCGGGCATCACCTGGATCATCTCCCTGCTCAACCCCGCCTCGGCCTTCGTCCGCGCGGTCAAGGGAATCATCGACATCGTCACGTTCATCGTGACGCAGGGCGCCCAGATCGTGGACTTCGTCAACGCGGTCCTGGACGCGGTCATCGCCATAGCCAACGGCGGCCAGGCCGGCGTCCCCAAACTCATCGAAGCCGCCCTCGCCACGAGCGTCCCCCTCCTGATCGGCTTCCTGGCCGCCCTCCTGGGCATCGGCGGCCTGGCCAACAAGGTCAAGTCGGTCTTCCAGTCGGTATCACGACCCGTCACCCGCGCCATCGACAAGATCGTCGACTTCATAGCGAAGAAGGGCAGGGCCCTCTGGAGCAAGCTCAAAAGAAGGAATAAAGGTAAACGCAAAGAGGCAGAGAGAGGGAAAAACCAGGAATCAATCACCCTCCCAAAAAAGACATTCACCACGGACGAGGGAGAAGGCCACCTACTTTCCTTCGCCAGCGACCGTCCACAGTCAACACTTATGATCCGCAGCTCCCCTATGCCCGTACATAAATTTCTTGAACGGTGGAGTACAGACATAGGTGACGAAGTGGATCCTGCCCAGCGCGACAAGCAGAAAAAGGCACACGGCGATGCAGCCGCAAAACATGCCGAGGTCAAGAAATCTCAGACATCGCTGAGCGCAGCTTCCGGCAGCGACCGCCAACGACAACTTTCACTCCTGGTCAACCTGCTGGACAGCCTCGCAGAATCCTTGTCTCACCATGCACCTGGATCGGAAGCACCACTACCGGCCCCCGTACTCCCGCCATTCATCAATGATGTTCGCGCCACCAAATTCACTGCACACTACATCAACCATGGCCTTAAAGGCACCCCCTCCGGCGACCACGACGGGAATCTACCGGGCTGGGATCACATCGATTCGAAAGGACTCAACAAGGGTAGCAATAAAACCGCCTGGGTAAAAATGCATTTACTACCCGACTTCCTGGGAGGGCACGCAACCGACTCCAATCTGGTCCCGGCGCGAGGCTTCACGAACAACCCGCTATTTCTTTACGCCTCAGAAAACCCAGCAAAACGTGCATTAAAATCCGAAGAAAAGATGATCTGGTATCGAATCGACAAGTTGACCTTTCACGCAAGCCCGACCGGTCAGTTCCCGGACGACTCATTCCCCGATACCATCGGTGTCGAGTGGGGAGGATACGAAAGAACCCAAGGGCAATGGAAGGAGAAGGCCGCGAGTGGAAACTTTTCCGACAAGCAGGACCCGCCGACCGAGGATCGTCTGCGAATAAACATAGAGGGCGCCACAGCTGTCAGGAAGCGGCTCGGACTACCGGATGACGCCGCAAGTAAGCGTATCGGAAAAGCTATCAAGGCAGGTCAGCCCTACGCCGATATCACAGACCTGACGCTCAGGTGGCCTGACTTTGCGAGCAAGTTCACCACCTTGGAAACCCAAGGGCTCATCCGCTGGGACTGACTCGACCGAAAGCCGAGGCGAACAGTGAGATTGGAAAACGAAACGAAGCTGATCAGCATGTTCGAGGAACTGAAGAACTGCGAGAACATTAACATACTGGGCTACGAGAAGGGGCCGCTAGCCGAATACTTAGGAACTCCCGATGAAGCTCTCGCTCTCCTGAAGGAGTCGCATGGGGTGTCGCTTGATCCGAAATTCAAGGCATCTTTTCACCGATTCAGCAGGTTGGGAATTCACTGGCGAGGCGCCAGCGAGAATAGCGCCGTTGGCGGCGAGTTCTACCTAGTGCATCTCCTCAACGCAATTATCGGGGGACGCCCCGCAGACCTAGCCTCTTCCCGGAGTTCGGAGAAAGAAGCAGCACTCTACTCCGATTTCCGCATCTTCGACAGCCAGCCTCGCGGAGGCGTCGGAACCTTTGCCGCCCTCAGACTGAGGGATGGTACCGATGAACCAGAAATATGGTACTTCCACATGAACCATGGAAGCACCAGGATGGAAATCGACTACCAGGAGTATCTGAATAACCTCCTCTTGACTCGCGGTGCCTACTACTGGCAATACTTGTTCACCGACACCCCAGCCGATTATTACCATTCTAATGAAATCACCTCCGGATTGAGAAGGGCAATCGAATTCCTAAGTGACGTTTTCCCGAACAATGACTACAGCGATCTGAGGGCGCGCCTGCATGACAGGCTCGCCTAATAAAAGGATTCTTGAACAACCTGCTGGTTGCGGAATATTCGCTATCGCTGCCCCCAGGAGGGCAACTCGAAAAAACGCTCATGGACGAAGATCGAAGCGGAGATTCGCTCCACCGCGTGAAGTCCAGGACTTATGCCGACGCGGGTCTCAGCTCTGCACCCAATCCAAATACGGCCCGAACTCCGAAGCCAGCGTCAGTCGGCCCAGTTTCTGGTACTCCCGCTGGATCGCGTGGATCACCGTCTCCATCGTCACCGCGCCCCCCGCCTCCGCCGCCAGGTACGCCGAAGTCACCGCGATCGAGCGGATGTTGCCGCCCGCCAGCTCGAAGTTCTCGGCGCAGAACGGCAGGTCCAGGTCCGTGCCGCGCGGGAGGGTCGGGCCCAGGCAGCGGTCCCAGAGGAGGAGGCGTTGTTCGGGGTCCGGGACCGGGAAGTCGATGACCAGGTCCAGGCGGCGGGTGAAGGCGTCGTCCAGGTTGGCGCGGAGGTTGGTGGCGAGAATAGCCAGGCCGTCGAAGGACTCCATGCGCTGGAGGAGGTACGCGCTCTCCACGTTGGCGTAACGGTCGTGCGCGTCCTTCACGTCCGAGCGCTTCCCGAAGATCGCGTCCGCCTCGTCGAAGAGCAGCACCCCGTTCACCCCGGCCGCCTCCGTGAAGATCCGCTCCAGGTTCTTCTCCGTCTCGCCCACGTACTTGTCGATCACCGTCGCCAGATCGACCGTGTACAGGTCCAGCCCCAGGTCCGCCGCGATCACCTCCGCCGACATGGTCTTGCCCGTGCCTGAGTCGCCCGCGAACAGGGCCGAGACTCCCCTGCCCCTGCCCCCGCCCGGCCGCATGCCCCATTCCCCCAGCACCCGGTCCCGGTGCCGCGCGCGGGCCGTGAGTTCGCGGAGCTGGGTGTGGGTGTCCGGCGGGAGGACCAGGTCGGCCCAGGTCACCGTGGGTTCGATGCGGCGGGCCAGGCGGTCCAGGCCCGCCGCGTTCTGGGCGCGGGCCCCACGGCGTACGTGGTCCGCGGTGAGTTCGCCGCCCGCCAGTCGGGCCGCCTGGGCGGCGGAGCGGGCGGCTCCGGTGATCTGTTCCGGGGTGAGGAGGAAGGGAGCCAGCAGGTGGTCCGGAGCGATGGCGGGCGGGAGCAGCGGGGTGGAGGCCACGGGCGTGTGCCCAGCTCCGGCCTCAGCCCCGGCCCCGGGCGTGTGCCCAGACGTGTGCTCGGCCCCGGCCCCGGACGTGAACCCGGCCCCGGCCCCGGCCACCTGCTCGTACGCCTCACGCCACAGCGCCCCCCGCGCCGACGGCTCCACCCGGGGCGCGTGCAGCAGCAGTGGCGGGGCGGCCGACCACGACGCGTCCCAGGGCGCCCGGCCCACCAACACCGTCGGGACCGGGGTCGCCGTGAGGAGCCTGAGCAGGCCCGGGCGCTCCCGGGCCACCGCGTCCAGCGGCGCGCACACCAGGCCCGCCCCGGTCAGGCGCGCCTCCCGCACCAGCGCCCGTACCGCCTCGGCGGGCGACGGGTCCTCCGCCAGCCGGGCCAGGTCCAGGCCCAGCACCCGCCGGCCCGCCATCGTCAGCGCCGACGCCGCCAGCGCCGTACCCGCACCGCCCTGGTCCTCGCTCAGGTAGGCCAGCGCAACGCCCTCGGCCAGGACCCCGGCGAGCGGGGCCGGATCGCCCACCCCGGGCACCGCCTGCCACGGGGCCAGCAGGTCCGCCAACCGCGGGTCCGGGGTGTCGTCGCCCAGCAGATGCGCGGCCACCCGGTCCGGCACCCGCAGCGCACGGCTCAGGAACGGGCGGTTCAGGTCCTCCGCCAGCAGCAGGCCGCCCGCCCGCAGCGGCGCCCCCGCCGCCAGCCGGGCACGGGCCGCCGGATCGGAGAGGGCCGTACCGCACAGGCCCAGGGCCAGCCCGATGGACGGGCGGCGCCGGGACACGTCGTCGTTCAGATAGCCGTAGAACGCCTCGAAGCGGTCGTCCAGATCCGGTACGAGCGCGATGAGCAGGATCTCCGTGTCGAGCGCGGTGAGGCCGAACTCCCGCGCCAGGGCCGCCAGTCGAGAATCCTCATCCTCGACGGGGAGCCCGTCGGGCGCGCCCTCGGCCAGGGGCCCCTCCACCGCGTCTCCGGCCGAGGAACCGTCCACCGCCGGAAACCCCCGCGCCCCCTCATCGTCCAGCAGCCGCGCAATGCTCTCGTCCGTCAGATACAGGCCCCGGAAGTCGTCGTCCGGGTCCGGGTCCGAGCTCCGCCGCAGCTCCACCGCGTGCCGGATGCGCCGCTCCACGGCCGCCGCCCGCGCGAGCAGATGGCGGAGGTCCGGGCAGACGGCGTCCCGCGCCGTCATGCGTCCCCTTCCTCAGGCGGTGTCCCCCGCCGCTCCGTGATGCGCAACGACACCGCCCGCCCGCCGCGCTCACCGCCCCGCGCCGCCGGTTCCCGTACCGGGCGGCCAGGACGCGACCCGTACACCGGCAGACCAGGCCGGCCCGGCTGCGCCTCCGTCGCGCCCGTATCCGCGCCCGCCCCCTCCCCGGGCCCCGGCTCCGGCATGTCCCCGAACTCCGCCCGCAACCCCTCGTCGCCCACCGGCGGGCCCGCCTCGTAGACCGGCGAGGCGGTCACCGGAACGCTGATCACCAGGTCCAGCGAGGGCTTCAGTTCGCCGCCGAGCGCGCTCCACACATCGGCGAACGACCGGTCCTCCGGCGGCGGCAGCGCGATCGACATCGGGACGGCGGCCCCGACCTCGGCCAGCGAGCCCGCCAGCCGCTCCGGCGGCAGCGCCTCGTACCGCAGCAGGCACGCCAGGAGCGAGGAGAGCAGGCGGTGTTCGTCCTCCGGGCGCTTCGTCCACGCCGTGATCAGGTATGACAGCTTGAAGAAGCGAGGCGGGCGGCGGCGCGCGACGATCGCCCCGCGCTCGTCGTACTCGTTGTGCAGGCCGCGCTCCCGCCGCCGCATGTCCTCGCGGATGTCGTAGAGGTAGAGGTTGACCATCGGGGCGTTGACCTTGGCCGCCCACTCCCGGGTCGGGGCGTCGAAGACCACCGCGATCTGGCGGCCCTCCAGCACCTCGGCCCGGATGAGGGCCCGCAGGACGTCGTCCACTTCATGGATCATCCGGTGACCGCCTCCGACGCGAAGAGCAGGCTCATGAGGAGCAGGCTCATGAGCGGCCGACGAAGCCGAGGGAACGAAGCACTCGCGAGCGGCCGACCGAGCCGCAGGAACGGAGTACTCACGACCGGCCCGCGAAGTCCGGCGGCTGCAGGTTGCGTTGCACGACCAGCACCGGCTTCCGCAGGCGCGGCAGATCGCGGGCCTCCGCCCGCAGGACGCGCGGGCCCAGCGTGTCCTTCCGCAGGACCAGCACCTGCACCTCGAAGGTGCCGTCCCGGCCGACCCGTACACCGGACCGGTCCGCGGTGATGCCGATGTTCCACGTGAAACGTACGGTCTCGCCCGGCGGATAGTCCTTGCCCCGGGCCAGTACCGGCTGCCCCGGCTTCGCCACCTGCGGGGTGACCGTGAGCGAGGGCTTGAGGACCCTCAGCCGGTCCATGTCCTGGTTGTTCGTCGCGCGCCGGTCGGGCAGGGTGCCGCGCACCGTGGCCCGTACGTCACCGGTGACCGCGGTCCGGTAGGTCGCCGTCTGCGTCACCTCGACCCGGCCCCCGGCGGGGATCGTGCAGGGCCGGGCCGCCGTGCACCGGCTCAGACCGGGCAGGCTGCGGTCCTTCGCCTCGGCCGTCCTCGGCCAGCTCGCCCCGAGGACGACTCCGGTCGCCGTGTCCGGGCCCGCGTTGGTGATCGTGAACCGGGCGAGCGCCGGCCGGCCCACGTACGTACGGTCCGGGCTGACATCGGCCCGTACCGCGAGATCCGAGGCCGGAGGCGGGGGCGGCGGCGGAGTGGGCGGGTCCGGCGGGACGACGGGTTCCAGGACCTCGAACCGTGCCGTGTCCGCCCCCGTGTTGCCCGCCGAGTCCGTGGCCGTGCAGGTGACCGTCGTCGTGCCGACCGGGAAGAGCGATCCGGACGGCGGGGCGCAGGTCACCGGCAGCTCCCCGTCCTGCGGGTCCGTCGCCGTGGCCGTGTACGAGATCCGTGCGCCGTCGTCGTCGGGCGCCCTGGCCGTACGGTCGTCCACGGTGACGACCGGGACGTCGATGTCGTTCACGGTGATGCTGATCTGCTGCTGGAAGTCGGGGTCGGCCGCGGCGGCGGGCCCGATCGTGTCCGTCCCGGGCGCCTGCGTACCGAGCAGGAACTGCACCGTGCAGGTCAGCGTCGTGCCCTGCGGGGCGTCCTCCGAGACGTCGACCGTCTCGGCGAAGTGCGCCGTCTCACCGCTGGTGAGCTGCCGGGTGGGCGGGTCGAGGGCGACCGTCAGATGCGGGTCGCAGGCCTCCAGGCGGTGGCCGACGGAGGTGGGGAGGTTGTCGAAGCCGTCGACGATCGCCTCGGCGACCCGGTCCCCGTCGATCCCTTCGAGCAGCCGGCCGCCGGTGGCCTCGATGATGCGGGTGGCCTGGCCCGGCGTGGTGGGCGGATCCTCGACGTAGTCCGGGTTTCCGGCGTCGCCGTTGCCGTTGAGGCCGTCGCCGATCGTGCTCTCCACATCGACGCCGATGACCCGGACGCCCTTGTCCTGGAGGGCGAAGATCGTGTCGTCGATGGTGTGGCCGTTGCTGGGCGAGTGGCTGGAGGCGTCCCCGACGAGCACCACGACCGGGCTCGCGCCCTCGCGGAACACCGTCTTGCCGCCCGCGCCGTCGGCGATCTGCCACAGCCCGTTGATCCAGTCCTCCGAAGGGCCCCGGCTGGCGCCACCGAGGTCGGTCTTCAGCTGGTCGACGCCCTCCTGGACCTTCACCAGGTCGTCCGTCAGCTCCGTGAAGACCTGGAATCCCGCGTCGACATCGCCCTCCTGATCGCCGAACGTGGCGACCGCGAACCGGGAGTCGGGCTGCTCGTCCAGGATCTTGCCGGTGATGGCGGGCAGGTTCTCCCGGACGCTGGCGATCGGGTCGGCCATGCTCGCCGTACCGTCCACCAGCAGCACCACATCCGGCCGGGGCGGGATCGCCGGGGTCCGCACCTGCTTGTCCACGCCCGTCGAACCGCCCGGGTCCAGCGTCTCCTCCAGCGTCGCCGGGGTGACCCACGGCTCCGGCACCGCCGCGGGCACGGCGGACGCCACACCGCTCACGCCCGACGCGGGGGCGAGCCCGGCGGCCAGCAGCAGAAGGACGCACGCGGCCGACCGGCGACGCGCCCCGGTGCTCCTGCCCGCCCGCACTCCCGGCCCGGCCCCTGGCTGAAACCACCGCACAGCGTTCCCCTCCCCGCGTCCTGCCCGGTACCCGGGAACCACCGTCGCGCGCCGCCCGCCCCCGTACAGAGAGAGGCGAGCCACTTCCACGGGAAGGCCGAACTGCCCGATGGTGCAACGCCGTTCGCTAAGCCGCCGCCATTCAGCCGGTCAGCAGGGCCAGCAGGGCCAGCAGGACCATCAGGGTCATCAGAGCGGCAGCCGAACGGGCCGTCAGATAAGGCCCTGCCGCATCGCGTACGCCACCGCGTGCGAGCGGTTGCGCAGCTGCAGACGGGTCATCACCGAGTGCAGCACGTTCTTGATCGTGCGCTCGGAGTACGCCAGCTTCGTCGCGATGTCCGCGGTGTCGTACCCCTCGGCGACCAGCCGCAGCACGTCCACCTCGCGCGCGGCCAGGCCGGTGAAGTGCAGACCGCGCGGACCGAGCACCTGCCCCTGGAGCCTGCCGACCTCTTCGAGGAGGCGTCCGAGCAGGTCGGAGGGGAGGTGCCCCTCGCCGCGCGCCACCGTGCCGATGACCTGCACCAGATGGTCCGGCGTCGAATCCGAGCGCCGCACGACCCCCGCGACCCCGCATTCCGCGGCGCTCACCAGCTTCTGTTCGTCGATGTCCGTGGTCACCAGCACCGTGCGGCAGGTGCTGGTGCGCTGGATGTTGCGCAGAACGCGCAGGACCTCGTCGTCCACCGCGTCCACCACCATGACCACGACCTGCGGCGCGGCCTCGCCGTCGTCCCGGTCGACGACCGTGACCTCGGGACGGGCTCGTAGCTGACTGGCCACTCCGGCCTGGGAAATCGGGTCCTGCGCACGTAAAACGACAGTGACGCGCTCCATGCGAATGCTCCCCCTGGGCACCAGCCGGAAGCGTCACACAGCATGCACAAGCTCCACAGCTGTATTCGTCCGCCCCATCCGTTGTGAGGCGGTCTGAAGATTCCCGTTCTTACTCGCGAGGAAACTGAAAGGTTGCTGCGGGCATCAGATCTGCCCGAAAGTGTTCCTCCGTGACCGGTGCCCGCCCCCCGGCCCGGTTCTACGGTCCGGCGTATGAGTCTTACGGCAAGCCTCGACGCGTCGTCCGTCACCGTC
This sequence comes from Streptomyces sp. DSM 106670, assembly GCF_055792845.1. NCBI lineage: Bacteria > Bacillati > Actinomycetota > Actinomycetes > Kitasatosporales > Streptomycetaceae > Streptomyces > Streptomyces sp. DSM 106670. The sequence goes on along the minus strand of NZ_CM147704.1, from coordinate 4,253,046 downwards.
GCACCGGGCGAGGAGACGACCCTTCCCCTGCAGATTCTCAACTCCGGCCGGACCGTCGAGGAATACCGCTTCGAGGTGGTCGGCGCGTGTGCCGCCTGGTCGGCGGTGGAGCCCGCGGTCCTCTCGCTGTACCCCGGCGACTCCGGGACCGTCTCGCTGGTCCTGCGCCCGCCGCGCGACGCGACGGTCCCCGCGGGCGAGACGACGTTCGGGATCCGGGTGAAGCCGACCGGCGACCAGGGCGACACGGTGGTGCCCGAGGGCCGGGTGACGGTCCTGCCGTTCACCGAGACGACCGCCGAGCTGGTCCCGCGCAGCTCGAACGGCTCGCGGAGCGGGCGGCACCAGTTCGCCGTCGACAACCGGGGCAACACCCCGGTGACCGTACGGCTGGGAGCCCAGCCCGGTACGGAACAGGCGCGGGTGGTGTTCGCCGCGTCCGAGCTCCGGATCGAGCCGGGGCACGCGGAGTTCGCGAAGCTGCGGGTCCGCCCGGCGAAGCGGATGTGGCGCGGTACGCCGGTGACGCACGCCTTCCAGGTGTTCGCCGCCCCGCAATCGCCGGAGGGCGCGGAACCACCGCCCCCGGTGCTGGTGGACGGCTCCTACCAGCAGGAACCCATCCTGCCGCGCTGGCTGCCCCGGGCGCTGCTCACCGCGGCTCTGCTGATCCTGGTCCTGGTGGGCCTCTGGTACGCGCTGCTGCGCCCGGCGGTGAAGTCCGCGGCCCGGGAGGCGGTCACTCCCGAGGCCGTGCGGTCAGCCGCCGCGGCCGACAAGAGCAAGGCCCCGGAGGAGGGCGAACAGGGCGGTGCCGGTTCCGGGGGCGGCGACTCCTCCGGCGCGGGCACGGGCGGCGGCTCGGCCGGGCCCACCCCGTCACCGGGTGCGTCCGCCCCGGGCGGCACCGGCGGCGACGCGGCGGCGGGTGCTCCGACCAGCGCGCAGGCCCGGGTGCAGGACGCGGTGGGGGGCGGCCCGAACACCGGGACGGCCCTGGAGGTACCGGCCGGCCACACCTTCCAGCTCACCGACATCGTGGTGCAGAACCCGCAGGGCGACGCGGGCACGGTCACCGTCACGGCCGGCGAGGACACCCGGGTCCTGAGCCTCGGGCTGGAGAACTTCCGCGACTCCGACTACCACTTCGTGACCCCGATCCTGGTGCCCGCGGGCGGCAAGGTCACGATAACGATCGACTGCCGACGGGTCGGCAAGCCGGTGGGCGCCCCGGCCCCCGCACGGTGCTCGACCTCGATGTTCCTGGGCGGGACTATGCGCCCGGACACGGCGGGCTGACACACCGGGGGTGCCGGACCGGGGCCGGGACCGGGACCGGGACCGGGCCGGACCGGGGGTACCAGGCCGAAGGCGTCAGGCCCGGGGGTGTGTCAGGCCGGAGGCGTCTCCTCTTCTTCCTCCTCCGGCTTCTTCTCCGCCGCCCGCTGCACGAACGACCCCTGTACGTCGGCGGGTTGCTCGTCCTCGTCCTCCGTGGCCTCCCGCTGCACGGCGGGCGCGGAGGCGGTGGCGGGCGCGGACGCAGCCGTGGAGGCGGCGGCCGGGGCAACGGTCTCCGGCGCGGGATCGGCCAGCACCCGGTCGGCGTTCGCGACGGCTTCGCGCTCGAAGCGGTCCGAGGGGTCGCTGACCCGGATGCCGCCCGGGGCCTCGGTGCCCTCCACCGGACCGTTGCGCTGCTGGATCACATGGGTCAGCTCATGGGCCAGCGTGGTGCGGCCCTGCGGCGATCCGGGGTCGTAGGCGTCGCGCTGGAACACCACGTTGTTGCCGACGGTGTACGCGTGCGCGCCGACGCCCTTCGCCGACTCGTGCGCGGCGGAGTCGTGGTGGACGCGTACGTCGGAGAAGTCCGCGCCCATCCGGCTCTCCATGTCCGTACGGGTGTCGGTGTCCAGGGGCGAGCCGCCGGAGGAGATCACGCCGTGCACCGGCGACCGCTGCGCCTCGGCCTCTTCCGCCTGCTCGGCGGCGGCGGGCTCCGCGGCCCCTGCCCGGGCGCGCTGGACCATCGCCCCGAGGGCGCCGTTGCCGGCCGTCCGCTGGATCAGCCCCATCCCGGCCGCCCCGACCACATCGGCCCGGCCCGCGGCGGCCGCCCGGAAGACGTGGTGGGCCTGCTCGCCGGGCGTCCGGTCAGCGGCTTCCCCATGCTGCTCATCGCGCTGGTGGGCCTGCTCCCGCGCATCATGTCCGTGATGGTCGTGGTGTTCGTGCTGCTCCTGCTCGATGTCGTGCGCGTCCATGCTCACGTCTCCCCTGACCGCTACCGCTACCGCTGACCGCTGACCTCCGGCCTCTGATCTCTGATCTCTGATCTCTGATCTCACTGTCCTCGGCATTCCACGATTACGGCGCGGCCCCCGGACCGTCCAGCCCGCGCCCCGGCCGGGCAGGGGCATCCGGAACTGCCTCATCGGGCAGCGCGACGGCACGGACGGGCGCGCACACCACGGCGCCCCGCTCCTCCTTACTCCCTTCGGCCGACAGGGAAGAGGCCATCGGCCCAGCCCCGGTCGCCGTCGTCCGCCGGGCTCGCGATGATCGGCAGCATGACCCCGAGCGACAGCGGCAAGGACATCACCCTGCGGATCGCCCAGAATCCGGAGGCCGACGAGCTCCTCGGCCGCAGCCCGCTGGCCGCTCTGGTCGGCATGCTGCTGGACCAACAGGTGCCGATGGAGTGGGCGTTCACCGGCCCGTACACCCTCGCGGAACGGATGGGCACCGACGACCTGGACGCGGGCCGGATCGCTGCCTACGACCCGGACGCCTTCACCGAACTGTTCACCGCCAAACCGGCCCTGCACCGCTACCCCGGCTCCATGGCCCAGCGGGTGCAGCAGCTGTGCCAGTACCTGGTGGCGGAGTACGACGGCGACGCGAGCGCGGTGTGGCGGACCGCCACGACCGGCGACGAGCTGCTGGAACGGCTCAAGGCACTGCCCGGCTTCGGCGAGCAGAAGGCCAGGATCTTCCTGGCGCTGCTCGGCAAACAGCTCGGCGTACGGCCGACGGGATGGCGGGAGGCGGCGGGCCCGTACGGGGAGGCCGGATCGCATCGGTCGGTCGCCGACATCACGGGCCCGGAGTCGCTCGTCGAGGTGCGCGCGTACAAGCAGGAGGCCAAGGCGGCAGCCAAGAAGGCGAAGTCGGCCAAAACGGCGAAGAAGCCCGGAACCGCGCGGAAGAAGTGACGCGTACATGCGCAGGAACAGGCCGACGCCCCCGTTCGACCGATCAGAACCAGCCACACCGGTTCACAGGCGTCACGCCACTCGCTAGCTTTCGCAGCACATTCGTTCAGCCGTTTTCGGACCGGAAGGACTCCTGTGCACGCAACACGTCGCAGAGCCATGGCTGTCGTGGCCGCCACCGCTCTGGCCACACCGCTCCTCCTGGCCGCGTCCCCGCACCCCGGACGCCCCGCACCGCACGACCCCGGCAAGGAAGCGGCGAAGCTGTCACGGGAGTTGGTGAGGAACGCGTCCGCGCGCGAGGCCCACCGCCACCTCCGGCAGTTCCAGGCGATAGCCGACTCCACCGAAGGCCACCGCGCCGCCGGCTCGCTGGGCCACGACGCGTCGGCGGCGTACGTCTACCGCCAGCTGCAGCGGGCCGGGTACAAGGTCTCGTACGAGAGCTTCCGCTTCATCTACACGGAGACGCTGGCCGAAAAGCTCTCCGTGGTGACGTCGACGCCGCGCGACGTCACGATCAAGGCCATGACGTACACGCCGTCGACGAAGGTGGGCGGTCTGAGGGCAGAGCTCGTCGCCGTACCCGACGACGCGACCCCGGGCTGCGAGGTCTCCGACTACGCCTCCGCGAACTTCACCGGCAAGATCGCGCTGATCAAGCGCGGCGCCTGCTCCTTCGCCGAGAAGCAGGCGGCAGCCGCCGAGGCGGGCGCGGCCGGGGCGGTCATCTACAACAACGTCGAGGGCGTCCTGTCCGGCACGCTCGGCGAGGTCGCCGCGGGCAGGATCCCGACCGGCGGGCTCACCCAGGAGGAGGGCGAGAAACTCGTCGCCGACCTCGCGGGCGGCGAGGTGACGGTCTCCTTCGAGATCCGCGAGTTCCAGGAGGACCGCCCCACCCGCAACGTCATCGCCGAGACGCCCGGCGGCAATGCGGCGAAGACCGTGATGCTCGGCGCCCACCTGGACTCGGTGACCGAGGGCCCCGGCATCAACGACAACGGCTCCGGATCCGCCGGTCTGCTCGAAGTCGCCCTGCAACTGGCGAAGTCGAAGAGCAACCCCGCCAACAAGGTGCGGTTCGCCTGGTGGTCGGCCGAGGAGAACGGTCTGATCGGCTCGGAGAAGTACGTCGAGGCGCTCTCCGAGAAGCAGCGCGAGCAGATCCAGCTCTATCTGAACTTCGACATGATCGCCTCGCCGAACGGCGTCCAGTTCGTCTTCGACGGCGACAACTCCGACGAGGTCGGCGAGGGCCCCGGCCCCGAGGGCTCGGCCCAACTGGAGCGTGACATCAACGAGTTCCTCGACGGCAAGGGCAAGCCGCACGAGGGCACGGACTTCACCGGTCGCTCGGACTACGGCCCGTTCATCGAGGCCGGCATCCCCTCCGGCGGTACGGACACCGGGGCGGAGGGCATCAAGACGGCGGCCCAGGCCGAGGTGTACGGCGGCGAGGCGGGGATCGCGTACGACCCCTGCTACCACGCGGCCTGCGACGACCTGGACAACATCGACATGGGCCACTTCGACACCAACATCGACGTGATCGCCAACGCCGTCGGGACGTACGCCCACGACCTGCGCTCGCTGACCCGCCCGGTCGACCCTGACACCGGCACCGGGACGCCCGGCAACGGAGGCAGCGGAGGCGGCCTGCGCGAGGGCCACGGCCGAGTCGCGCTTTAGCCGGAGTCGCGCGGTAGCCGTCGCGCGGCAACGACAGAGCCGCGCGGCAGCCGACGACCGCCCCTGGGGCCCGGTACGGAATCCGTGCCGGGCTCCGGGATATCCGCCTGACGCCCCTGACGTCCCTGACGTCCCTGTCCCGGTATCCCGCTCTATTCGGCGCTATACGACCTTTGCGCCGCCGTGCGCGCGCATCACGGTGAGGTTCCGTGGCTGCGCCCGGTGGCCCTTGCCCGGTAGGCTTTCCGTGTGATCTTCAAGCGCATCGGAAATGGTAAGCCGTACCCCGACCACGGCCGGGAATCCACCCGCCAGTGGGCGGATGTCGCGCCGCGTCCGGTTCGCCTGGACCAGCTCGTGACCACCAAGGGCCAGCTGGACCTGGAGACCCTCCTCGCCGAGGACTCCACGTTCTACGGCGACCTGTTCGCGCACGTCGTGAAGTGGCAGGGCGACCTCTACCTGGAGGACGGGCTGCACCGGGCGGTCCGCGCCGCGCTCCAGCAGCGCCAGGTGCTGCACGCCCGCGTCCTCGACCTGGGCTGACACCGCCGCCCCGGCCACCCCGGGCCGCCACCAGCCCGCTCCACCGCGAGGCGCCCCACACCCCACCGGGGTTCCGACGGGCAACGACGGCGGTCCGACCGCTGACCGACGGCGGTTCGCCGGAGTTCCGCATCCCACCGAGACCCGGATTCGGGCTTTCGGGTGCTTTCACGCTCATCCGGGTGCCATACGTTGATCATTTAGTACGCATCATCACCGGGTCGCACTACGCTGCGTCCATGAGCATGCTCACTCCCCCCGGCATGGGCGGAAAGTACCGCATCACGGGCGACACCTACCCCCGCATGCGCCGCCCCCGGCACCGCGGCAGGCTGGTCCTCGCCGGCATCGGCGCCGTCGTCGCCCTCGGCCTGGCCGGCTGGGGCACCCTGCAGCTCATCGACGTCTTCACCGGCGGCGACAAGAGCGCCAGCGCGGCCGACCACAAGCGCGACTGCCCGACATCGGCCCCGAAGCCGTCGGCGGCCCCCGTCAAGGCGCTGCCGAAACCGGCCGCGATCAAGGTCAACGTCTACAACGCGACGACGCGCAGCGGGCTGGCCAAGGCCGCCGCCGAGGAGCTCAAGAAGCGCGGTTTCACCATCGGCGAGGTGGGCAACGCGTCGAAGGAGTACGACAAGAAGGTGCCGGGCGCGGGCGTGCTGCTCGGCGCACCGGCCGCGAAGAACGGCAGCTTCACGGTGCTCGGCACCCAGCTGGCGGGCACGGTGCAGAAGACCGACACCCGGAAGACGGGCGAGGTCGATCTGATCCTCGGGGCGAAGTTCAAGGCGTTCAGCACCCCGCAGGAGGCCACCGCGGCGATGACGGCCCTGACGAAGCCGGCCCCGGCGCCTTCCCCCACCTGCTGAAAGCCGGGCGGCCCGTCGGCCGGCCCCCGCCGCCCCGCACACGAAAGCGCCCCGCCCCGGCTCCGTACGGTCTCAGCTCGTACGGTGCCGGGGCGGGGCGCGTACATCGCGCGGGGGGGCAGCCCTACTCGGCCGTGCCGTACATCCGGTCGCCCGCGTCGCCGAGGCCCGGCACGATGTAGCCGTTCTCGTTGAGCCGCTCGTCGACGGAGGCGGTGACGACGGTGACCGGGGTGCCGGCCAGCTCGCGCTCCATCACCTCGACGCCCTCGGGCGCCGCGAGAAGGACGACGGCGGTGACATCGTCGGCGCCGCGCTTGATCAGCTCGCGGATGGCCGCGACGAGGGTGCCGCCGGTGGCCAGCATCGGGTCCAGGACGTACACCTGGCGGCCGGAGAGGTCCTCGGGCATCCGGGTCGCGTACGTCTCCGCCTGGAGCGTCTCCTCGTTGCGGATCATGCCGAGGAAGCCCACTTCGGCGGTCGGCAGCAGCCGCACCATGCCGTCCAGCATGCCCAGACCGGCCCGCAGGATCGGAACGACGAGGGGCCGGGGGTGCGAGAGCTTGACGCCCGTCGTGGGCGTCACCGGGGTCTCGATGTCGACCTGCTCGGTGCGCACATCCCTGGTGGCCTCGTAGGCGAGGAGGGTGACCAGCTCGTCGGCGAGCCGCCGGAAGGTCGGGGAGTCGGTGCGCTTGTCGCGCAGCGTGGTGAGTTTGTGCGCCACCAGCGGGTGGTCGACGACGTGGATCCGCATGCGTCAACAGTAACCGTGCCGTCCGGCACTCTGCGCTGGCATCAACCACCTGTTCGGGGGGAAGGTGGGGGCATACGGACCCAGCACTGGGGTGGTGTGTCGATGGCTGACGGGGAACTGCGGCGCAACCAGGCCTCTGGCGGGCCGCGCGACGGACGCGACGCCGAGGGCGTGGTGGGTGCGGCGAGCGACGTCGAGGACGCGCAGGAGAGTGACGCGGCCCGCCGCCGCCGACGCGCCCAGTTCCTCCGCGAGCTCCACGAGGCCAAGCAGCTGCGCGACCGGGTGCAGCCGCGCCGGGCCCGCGCCGCCCGGATGCGGCAGCAGATGCGGATGCGCACTTTCCGCTGGTGAGGCCGTACCACGAGCCTTCCCGCGCCCCCTCCCGTACCACCGGCGCACCCCCTCGCCGATCGGCGCGTCAGGGAGAGGGCCGACCAGGCACTCCTGGAACTGATGGCCGACGCAACGGTCGAAGAGGTCTCGCACGGCGCTTGTTTCTGCCACGATGCCGATTGGGCGGGGCTCAGGACGGACGGATCACCGTTCGCCCTCCCGTCGGACCGATTCGCCTATGACCAGTGGGAGAGTCACGGTGTACTTCGCCGCACTGCTCGCGCGCACCGAAGACGGGTGGGAAGCGAGCGATACAGAGCTCGACGATGTGGAGACCCTGTCCGATCTGACGGATCTGGCCCGGGAGGCCTCGGTGGACGAGGACACGGTCCTGGTCTACATCGAGCAGGAGGACGCCTGGTTCGGCGTCGTCCGGGTGGACGGTGAGGAGGACCCCCGAATCTACGTCTCGGACGCGTCCGCCGCCGCCCGCTCCTCGTACGGGGAGATCCTGCTCACCGACGAAATGCTCGGCCGCGAACCAGGGGCCGAGGACGAGATCGCCGCCCTGGAACAGCTCGTCGACCTCGACGGCACGGAGGACGGCGAACCGGAACGGCCCGCCCCCGCGGCCGTCGACCAGGACGACGACGCCCCCGACCCGGACGCCGTTCCGGCGGGGCCGATCGGTGAGCTCGGGGTCCTCGCCGACCTCGGGATGTCCGAGAAGGAGCTGCTCACCCTGCAGACCGACGCACTCGCGGAGATCGCGGAGGCCGTGGGAGCGGCGGAGGTCCTGGAGTCGGTCCGCTAGGCCGGACCATTACGGACGCCCCTCCTTCCTTCCTCCCTCCACCTGTCCCGTCCGTTAGGGTCCGCGGGTGATCGCACGACCGCCGAACCCCTCACCCGAGCCCGTCCCGGGTCCTGTACGCGCACCCGAGCCCGACCCCGTACGCGACCCCTGGCAGACACCGATGCGCCGCGCCCTGGCCGAGGCCGCGCAGGCGGCGTCGGCCGGCGATGTGCCGGTCGGCGCCGTCGTTCTGGGCCCCGACGGAACCGAGCTCGCCGCCGCCCACAACGAACGCGAGGCCACCGGCGACCCGACCGCGCACGCCGAGATCCTGGCCCTGCGCCGAGCGGCCGAGGCGGTGGGCGAGTGGCGCCTGACCGACTGCACGCTGGTGGTCACCCTGGAGCCCTGCACGATGTGCGCGGGCGCCCTGGTCCAGTCCCGCGTGGCCCGCGTCGTCTACGGCGCCCGCGACGAGAAGGCCGGCGCGGCGGGCTCCCTCTGGGACGTGATCCGCGACCGCCGCCTGAACCACCGCCCGGAGGTGATCGCGGGCGTGCTGGAGCCGGAGTGCGCGGAGCAGCTGACGGCGTTCTTCCGCACGCTCTGACCAGGTGAGACCAGGCTTCGGAGAACCGATTTCTGTCCACGCCCCGGGATGGTCTAAGCTCTCTCTCGGTAGCGTGTCCGAGCGGCCGAAGGAGCTCGCCTCGAAAGCGAGTGTGGCGTAACCCGTCACCGTGGGTTCAAATCCCACCGCTACCGCTGGTAGATGAGGGGCCCGGTTCACATCGAACCGGGCCCCTTGTGTCTCCGTCTCAGTTTCCGTCTCATTCGGCCAACCGCGGGGCCTCTGGACAGCCTCTCAGGAGGCAACTCGGTCCGATTTTGGGATGAGGCGCGTTCACAAAAGCAGTACCTAGAGGCCAGAACGGCAGGATACGGTCGTCGAGTGACGAGCCAGTTCATGCAACTTGATGGCGAAGACCCAGCGGGGAACACTGTCGCTGGGCGGTGCCCGCACTGCGCCCATCAAGCGACGCTCACCTGCACCTCGCACCAAGAACTTGAGGGCACCCGGGAGACGAACGGAGAGTCCAGGGTTGCTCGGTACCTCATGGTCCTAATTTGCCACTGGTGCAAGAAAGAGAGCGTCTTCCTGCGCCTCGCCGACCGCCAGTGGCACAAGGCCCATGCCAATCGCCACGTAGAGCACATCACCACGAGGGACCTAGAGCAGGTCTGGCCGAAGAAGACCCCGCGCGAGCTAGCATCCGAGGCTCCAGAGACTGCCCGCGAGGTCTTCGCTGAAGGCGCACTGGCCGAAGCCGCCAGAGCGTACCGTCTCGCTGGCATCGCCTATCGAGCGACCGTCGAGCAGATCGTCAAGGAGCGGGGAGCGAGCGGCAAGCGGCTCGTTGATCGCATCACCGCCCTTAAGGATCTTGGCGTACCGCAGGAGATCGTGGACGCTTTCCATGAAGCCCGATTTGTCGGTAACGACGCGGCACATGACGCCTTGGCCTACTCGGCTGAGGAGATCGCAGATATTGCCGAACTCATCCATGAGGCCGTGCTGGTGCTGTACGTCCAACCGGCCCAGCGGGCGAAAATGGCGGCACAACGCGCCGCACGTCGCACAGCAGCCAAACAACCGCCGGTGTAGCTCGCCGGGGGCAGGTGCAGAGTCTGCCCCCCGGGGGGAGCCGCTACGTGGGGTCAGGGCCCCGGTCGACCCGCCCTTACAATGGTTCATCCTCTCTATCGCCGCCGTCGAGCCTCTCCCCCGGCAGATTCCAGATGAGTCCACCGACCTGCCGAGCCACGTCCGCGCGCACGGTGTCGACCATGTGCTGATACCGCGCCGCCACGGCGGTGGTGTACCGCCCCATGAGCCCCATGACAGCCCTCTCGGAGACACCGAGGATCAGCAGGACGGTTGCGGCGGTGTGGCTGGCGTCGTGCAATCGGTCGTCCCTAACCGGCGGTGGCCAGTTGCTCCTTCCAGCCGTCGTAGTCGGTGCGTCGAGGTGCCCCGTCCGTCCGGGGTGGCGAACAGCCATCCCTCATCCGCCCGCTTGCCGCCAGCCTCCAGGCGCTCGGCTTCCTGATCCATACCTTTGATATCGCAAGGACGTATTTGCGGTGAGGGTGGCCGGCCAGCTTATCGCAGGATTGATCTGCCATTCTTCCGCTGCCACTCTCGGAGCCTTCGAACCACATCCCAGTCGTCTAAGTGTCCCTGATTTGCACTCAACCTCAGGGCGCGCGCCAACTGGTCAGCCGTCACGGTTCCTGCCTTGAAATCGTCCTTGAAGACGACAGCAACAGCCCTCAACAGATCCTTTCCGTGACACATTCCTCTATCTGTCGGCGTTTCCTCTACCAACTGACGCCACTGGATCAAGCTCAACTGCTCGGCTACTTTTGTATGCAACGCATCTACTAGCTTTTGGATGTCCACTTGACCGGAACGCGAGTTTCTGTATTTATGCAGCTTCAATTCATCAAGCTTCAGTTCGACCCCGAGCGGCTGGGCAGCCATGCGTATCCTGCCTAGCGGCAGAGCTATTGCCTCCGCCCTTCGGCGAACTTGAGCGCTGATTCCTTTCCTAGACTCTTCCGAATCAAGCGCACGTGGCACTATTTCGGTAACCAAGGAATCCAATAGTCCTATGTTCAGCAAATCGCTCTCCAGATCTGTGAGCGTTGTAATAATCAGGCCTTGCCCCCCCTTGAGATTTCCACGCCGAACCTCGTAATCGCAATCTGTAACGAATACGATCTTTGATCTCTGCTCCACTGAGGACTTTTCATATGCACTAAGCAGAAGCCTCCTGCCGCCCGCCGGTAGGACTTGGGCAACGTCCAACGCATGTCTTGCGAAAAGGCGTTTATCGTCGGGCCCCTCAACTACGAGAAGTCCCAAGTTCGCCCCGAGACCTTCTGCACGCAGCTCGGCATCGGCGAGCAGGCCTTCTGCTGATTGATACTCGGGCATTCCTCACCCATCGAGAGAGCGTCGGAGGTCATTTCTGCCTGCAATCAAAGTGGGTGAATGAGTTGCCAACAAGAACTGGCAGCCTGTTACAGCAGACATTTCCGTTAGATCGTCGATGAAAGTTGACTGCCATAGGACGTGAAGTGACAGCTCAGGCTCATCGATCATGACAAGCGTCCCGGGCGCTGTCTCGAATAGGACCTTATGCGCAAGAATAAGGATCTGCTGCTCACCGCTAGATAGATGAGTTGGAGGAATTTCCTCACCACTCAACTTCGACTTGATGCGAAGATGCCCATCCCGGATTCCGACTTCTTTATTCCTGTAATGTCGACGCAAGAAGGCAACGAACGGCTCAAGTCGCTCCCTCAGAGGCTCGAAGGTCGCGAGCTTGCTAATGGTATCCTTCAAGTAAGTAGAAATCACCGGAAGTGCCGCTTCAGTGTCCATTCTCATGTCCGAGAGCGGATATTCGACATCGGCGGAATCCACTAGACCTGTGGCAGACAGTCCGCTCTGCAGCTTGTCGAGTCTTGCGAAGTCCCGATTAATCGACCTGCTCCACCTGTGATTTACTTCGGATTCCCTATCGCGCATAGCCGAAAGCACCCGGCGCGGGAAATCTCGGTCCATCTTTTGTGAATTTGTCGCGTAAAGCGACCGGTATCTTTGCACCTCATCATCGATATTGGCAAATGCTGATTCGATAGCCGACAAAACGTCAGCCGTCTCGCCAGACCCACGCTTTTTCACCCGCATCCTGCGAGAGTTTGCAGTCAGCCTTCGGTCAGAAATCAAAAGCGCCGGGAAGGATTGTGGGATATCACTGAGCCAACCAGGGCGCTCCTGTTTTTCAGGGACGTGAAAGATTTCGGATAGGTCGTGGCTAAGATTCCTTGCTGCCCAGTCCATAGCTTCATCGGAGAGGCGGCGGTGGACAATCATATTTCGTAGGGTCCGCAAGTCATCATCCGGGCCAATCCTTGAGTCGGTGAAGGTCCACTCTCCGACCTCTGAGTTTCTAGTTCTCATTCGAATAGTGAGACTGCTCTGCCCTCCCATCAACTCAATCTCGGCATGTTCGAAATGTAGGTTTATTTTGTCAAAGCGGATCTTTGACAGCTCGACCCAATTGCCCAAACTGACCATTTCAATGGTTCGAAGAACTGTCGATTTTCCGGTGCCATTAACTCCGGTCAGGAGCGTCGGCTCGGCTCGCTCAAGATGAAACGTATGGTTAAACGAATCGAAAAGCCCTCTGATTGAGTAGTGCACGAGGCGCCCGAAACCCTTGTCGGATACCCCATCTCCGTCATTAGAGAAGTGCGTCTCGGCGAAAGAGTGATTATTCTCCATTAAAGTCTTTCGTTTTAGGTTGAGGCTGCCAAGCGCGTCGCTCGTAATTCATTCCTAGCTGCAAATTAATTATGTTACGGCACCTCCCGGCTCAAAATGTACACCGTAGGTGACTGGCTCGCTCCTAAAACGAGAAACGCGTGTCACCTTCTCTCCGCACCTTGATCCTGTCGTCGTTAGAGAAGCAAGCACGGCTTGCTGGCGGGGCTTGCCCTGGTCACCGGCGTGGCAGCGCGGCTGAGAGCGAGGCACCCGGGAGCCTGGTCAGGGGGCGCCCCGTCGTCGTTGCTGCCCGTCGACGGGTGCGGTTGGCAGCAACCCGGACCAAAGTTGCGTCGGCACCGATGGACGCGAGCGCCGGGCCGTCTCAGCTTCCGTCTCATTCAGCCCCGTTCAGGGCCGTCCGTGGTTGACCGAGAGCAACGCCGACGGACGGCTGCGAACGGGTTCGCACGAGCCCGGAGAATGCTCTCACCAGCATGAACAGACCTCGAAAGCGAGTGTGGAGTAACCCGTCAGCGTCGATTCAAACCCCACAGCTACCGCTGTTTACGAAGGGCCCGGCTCGATGAGCCGGGCCCTTCGCTTTGCCCTCAGCCTCAGCCGCGGCCGACCGTTACGAGCACCTTCACGGCCTCGTCGTCCAGCCGCCCTACTGCCGGTTTCCCAATGGCGTTGCACGCTCGCGTCACCCGTAGCTTGGTACGTTGATGATCGCCGATCATGCGGCAAAACTGCTGGAGGACGCCGGCCTGGACGGTCACGAAAACGTCGTGGACGCGCTCGTCGTCGCCACGGCTGCCTGCTCCGACGGTCCGATGAAGGTCGCCTCCACCGACGGTTCTCACATCCCGAAGCTCTGCCACGCGGCGTCCATGGACCGCAACAGCCCGGTGAAGTGGGTACGCGTCTGACCTGACCGGTGTTGTGCTCCACCACAGGGCCGGCACGTCTGCGCATCAAGTAGGGGCCCAGTGCCTGCGCGATGAGCCCTACGCGGGTCACGCCCTGACGGGCTGGATAGCCTCGCTCGGATCCCGCAGCCATACCTGTTGGCCTCGGTTGGTGATGGTCAGCCCGAATTGTTCGGTGTCGGGTCGGCCTTCCGTTTCGTACTCCCACCAGGTCTGTTCGATCTCTTCCCAGAGGAATCCGGGCCCGTACTGCCACACTTCCTCTCCGGTGGCGGCTGTCGCGGCGGCTCCGTCCTCGCGGGTCGCCCACACTTGGACGCCGTTGTCGGTGTTCTGGTGGATGAGGCGTACGCCGGGGAGCCGGGCCCCGGCGTAGAGGGCGACCCGAGGTCGAGGAGGCGGGCGGGGTCCAGACCTGCGGCACGCGCCCGCCCTTTCCCGTGTACGTCGTGGAGATCGGGCACGCGATGCGCTCTCATCGGCATGTACGTGGCTCCGCTGCGGAACGGGCCGGTCGCGGTGCCGTCGTCCTGGACGTGGAGCTGGACCAGGGCTCCGGACCAGAACTCCCGGGCCAGCGGAGCGACAACGATCCCGCCGCGCCGGACCTGTCGGAGCAGTGTGTACGGGATGTACCGCAACGCGCAGGTGGCGATGAGACGGTCGACCGGGCCCAGGCCGGGCCAGGGCTGCTCGCCGTCGCCGACCCGCAGATGCGGCCGGTACCCGGCCTGGGCGAGAGCTTCTTCCGCTTGCCGGGCCACGACCGGGTCCAGCTCGACGCTGTGGACCAGGTCATCACCGAGCCGCTCACACAGCAGAGCAGCGACGTACCCGGTGCCGGTCCCGATCTCCAACACCCGCTGACCGTCCTGAACTTCGAGCAGGCCGAGCATGCGGGCGACCATCGAGGGCATCGAGTTCGACGACGTCGCGATGCCGGGTCCGTCCTCGTCCTCGTCGTCGAGTTGTGTGACGACCGGCTCGTCGCTGTTCACCAACGCCAGCCACGCGTCCGTCCCCACCACCGGCTCGCACCGGTCCGGGAGCTGCCGCCACACATCGGCCGGGACGAACCCACTACGCGGCACAGCATCGAACACCCGCCGCCAACGACCGGTGAGCAAGCCCCGATCGGCGAGATCCTGCACAAGGTCCGGGTACGTAGGTACCTCCCGTGCGGTGCTCATGGCTGCGGGGCGAACTGGGGCCGGCTGCCGTCCGGCGACGGCTTCGGCTCCGGGGGTGGCGTCCACGGTTTGTCCGACGGCGGCCCTCCATGCTTGCCGGCCTCGACGGGTACGGGGGTGCTGGTCATCGTCCATCTCCTCTGATCGGTGAAGCTGACTGGTCGACACGGTGGTGCAGTCGGTAGATCCCGTACGGCGGAAAGACATCAACCCGGCGAGGACAGCCACCCTCGGCACACGCCCGGCACAACAGATCCCGGCCATGGACAGTGCGCCGGACGGCGGTCACCGGTGCGCGCCAGCACGCCTCACACGTACGGACATCCGTGTCCGACAGGTCGAAGGTCATCAGGCATCCCGGAAAGCAGGGGTCAACACGTGGCACGGGCAGGTGCACTCCGGCAAGCGGCACAGGGAATGCACCCCGGCCAGGTCCGTCACCAACGCACTACGGCAGACAACGCTGCACGGACCCTCCGCACCCTCCGACAACGCGTCCAGAGCAACAACCGACCCTCCAGACACATCGGCGGCAGTGATCGGATCACCACGCCACAACAGCGTCACCCCATGCTCCGGACAATAGGCACCCGTCTCGTCCTCCGACGGCACCTCGTGCGCGACCCCCTCCGCGAAACACCTCATCCGCGCCGCGCCTCCCGCCAAGCACGACCCAACCGCACAGCTGTCGGACAGGAGACTCCGGCACGACAGGTGGCGCAGCGCTGGGTGTGGCCGAGCCAGGTTCGGTACGCCTTCTCACCGCTCTGCTGCCGTGGCTTCTCCCTTACTCCGTTCACGGTCACCGTGCCCCCGCTGTCGTAGGCCCCGAAACAGCGAGCAGGCGCGCGATACGTTCGGCGCAGTCCTTCTCGCGACCCCGCTCGCCAATCTCGTGGAAGAGCCCTGTGACGTACCGTCCGCCCTCGGCGACAATCTCCTGGGTAAGGAGTCCGTTCAACGGGCTCGTGACGTGCAGGCGCAGTTCGGGTTCGAGGGCGACGACCCGCAATCCGTGATTGCGCAGGTGCCCGGCCAGTCGTTGCAGGTCGGTGGCGTTCATGCCTTGACGGTCTCAACTGACGCTGCTGCAGGGGATATGACAACCTATGACACGGAGTTGATCATGAGGACGGTCGCGATCACCGGCACGCGCCGGACGGGCCACAAGACCCCCGCCGAGTACGCCGACCTGTTCGAGCAATACCTTGGCCCCTTCGCTCCGGCGGCACACTTCTACATCGGCGGTGCTGCGGGTATCGACTCGCTCGCCCTGCTCTGGCTCGCCGACCGGACAGCGGCGGCCATCACGATCGTCGCGCCGGGCACCATGGGTCGGCAGCCGGC
Organism: Streptomyces sp. DSM 106670; assembly: GCF_055792845.1. Taxonomy (NCBI): domain Bacteria; kingdom Bacillati; phylum Actinomycetota; class Actinomycetes; order Kitasatosporales; family Streptomycetaceae; genus Streptomyces; species Streptomyces sp. DSM 106670. The sequence continues at coordinate 4,237,018 of NZ_CM147704.1, read as the reverse complement.
CGAGGCGCAGGAGGCCGTCGCTCGTTCGAGGGGCCGCATCAAGGAGGTCGTGGAACTCGGGGCGGCCGAACTGCAGGCCCCGGCCTACCACGCGCGTAACCGGTGGATGGTCGACCGTACGTCGATGACCATCGGTTTCCCTCACGCCACGGAGCCGTCGACCGGTACGTGGCAGACGATCGACTACACCGCCGAGCAGGGAAAGCCGCGACTGATCGTGCCGGTGTAGCCACGCACGGACACGAGCTGCGTCACCATGGCGACATGGGCAACCGGGCCGCGGGGGCGGCGACGCTGAAACGCTTACGGCACAGCCGTGGTTTCTCCCTGGCCGCAGTCGCGCGGGCGCTCTCGCAGATCGCCGACGCTCTGCATCAGCCGCGTCTGCCCGCCGTGGCGAGCGTCCAACGCTCCGTGGCCCGCTGGGAGTCGGCGACTCCGACGCTGCCCGACGAGCGGTATCAGCTGCTCCTCGCTCACCTCTACGCCCGCACCCCGGCGGGGCAGACGGCCGTAGGAGCCGGGTCCGACCTGGCTGAGCTGCTCGGCGCGCTGCTCGACCTCGGCGAGAGCGAGACCCGTGTCGACCAGCTGCGTACCGCTCTCATCCGTACGGCGACGGACACCGGCGGCATGCTCGCCCTGCTCTCCACGCACGTGCAGGCCGACCTGTCGGCCGCGCTGGTCGACCCGAGCCGGGCGACCGAGGAGACCTCGGCCGGGCTCGCCGCGGTCGTGGCCGACGTCAACGCCCAGGTGGGCTCCGTGCCGATGGTGCGCCTGCAACTCCTGCTCGCACCCGTGATCGACGCATGCCGCCGCCTGCAGGCAGGGCTTCTTCCCGAACCGGTGGCCGGTCATGTCCGGGCGGTCGCCGTCGCGGCCTGCTCCCTGGCCGGTCGACTGGCCTTCGAGAACCGGGACGACAGCGCCTCGCAAGCTCTGTACGCCGAAGCCACCGACCAGGCCGGACAACTCGGCAATGCGTGGCTGCGGGCATCCGTCCACATGAGTCACGCACTCGTGACCCTCTACTCATCACCCCACCTCGCCGATGCCCAGCGGCTCGTCGACCAGGCGGTGCGTGCGGCCGGCTCGGGCGACAGCGTCCAGGTGCGAGCGCGGGCACACGCGCTCCAGGCCGAGATCGCGGCGCGGGCAGGGGCGGAGCGCCAGGCGCAAGCGGCGCTCGGGCTGGCCTGGTACGACATCGAGGGCCGACGCGGTGACGATCCCTCGGGCAGCACCTTCTCGGCGGGGCACCTTCGTGGGTTCGAGGGGGTGTGCCAGCTGTACGTCGGTGACCCCTCGGTTGCCCACGACCGGTTCGCTGATTCGGCGGCCACGCTGACCGCTCCCCGGGAGCAGGTGCAACGCGCGATCGTGAGAACCGACCAGGCCCTTGCCCGCATCAGGATGGGGGATCCTCGGTCGGCCGCCGAGCTGCTGCACGAGTGTGTGCTCGCGGCGGTGGCGACCGGCGGCCGCGTACCCGCGATCCGGTTGCGCCGGGCCCGGGTTGAGCTACGGCCGTGGCGTCGGGAGGACTTCATCGCCGACCTGGACGATCACTTGATGGACGTGCTGGGGGCGTGACGAAAGGCGTACGTCAGCGCTCTCGCTCGTTGAACTGTCCGATCAGTGGCGACAGTTCGAGAAGGCTCTCCGCTCGGAAGGTGGGGAGCCTCCTCGCTTCTTCCGTCTCCCACTGAATCGTGGCCCATGGCCCTCGGTGTACGAGCGCGGTACGCATACCCGCCGCGACGGCCGGCCGCAGATCGTTGTCGACTCGGTCACCGACGTAAAGGATCTCCTCGGGCTCGGCCGGGACGACTTCCGCGACCCGTACGAAGAACTCCGGGTCGGGCTTCGACGCGCCCCAGTCGTCGGACGTACCGATCAGATCGACATCCCGAGCGAACAAGCCTCGCAGAATGCCGCCCGCACGCGTCGTCTGGTTGCCCGCGATTCCGAGCCACAAGCCGTCCGCACGCAGCGCCTTGAGAGAGTCGCGTACGTCCGGGTACAGATCCGAGTCGTCGAAGTGCTCAGGTTGCCCGGCGGCAGCACGGGCCTCTCGCTCGGCATGGAGATCGAACCCCGGTCGGAACACCTGAAACGTCTCGCGGTAGTCCTTGCCCTGAGCGATCACCGCTCCGAACTGCGCGGCAAAGGTGTGCCGAGGAACCCCGAGCCAGTCGGCCCAGGTCCCGTACTCACGGGTTTCGTCGACCAGGCACTCACCGACATCGAACACGACAGCACGAATCATGCTGCGATCGTAGGCGGCGGCCGCGCGTTCGTGAGGGGAAAGGCGCCCTCGTGCGCAGCAAAGCCGTGGCACCTCTGCTCTTCCCCCGAAGCTCGGGTCCCGAGCCTCGAGACTCGGGCTTCGGGACGGCCGACTCACTCTTCCGGGGGTACGTGAACGGGGGCCCGGCCCGAAGCTTGAGACCCGGGATTCGGGCGTCGAGGTGCGAGACCCGAGGTTCGAGCGCCTTCTTTAACCGGTAGGTAGAAGAAGGGGGTTGGGGGAAATCTTCCCTCCCTCCCCACCCCGTCACGGCCAGGAAGTATGACTAATCGTGACAGCTTGCGGCGCAGCGTGACCGCCGCTTACGGTGCGAGAACTAATCGACCCCGACGCGGTGTTGCCACACCAGGCCGGGGTCTCACCGCAAGATCGCACCCTTAAGAAAGACGATCCCGTGGCTACACAGCACATTAGCTCCGCCCTGCCTGCCCCCGCACTCTCCGCCGCGTACCCGATGGCCAATCCCGGGTACGGCAAGCGCTCCGCACCGCAACAACTCCCTCGCACCCGAGAGGATTTCGCCCTCCTGCCGACGCGTGAGCGGTACGTCGCCGGGTTCGTCGACCACCTTCCCGACGGTGCCGCGATGAGCGTCAAGCAGCTGGCCAAACAGCTCCCCCTCTACGGGCAGCAAGCCATCTCCACCGCCCTGAATGCCCTCTCCGTCGCCGGGCACCTCCGCCGCGTACGGTGCTCCGTCACCAACGCGCGCGACGAAACCCGCTGGGTCTTCCGCTCCTTCTGGTCCCGCACCGCACGCGACAACGAGTGGTGGAACACCTACCTCGCCACCGAGAACAGCAGCTCGGCCGCGAGTTCCGCGCCGGACATCCCGGCCCCCGAGGCCACTCCCCCGCCGCCCGCACCGGAAGAATCCCGTACGGAACAGGCCCCCGAAGCCACCGGCGTACCGCAGCAACGCACCCCGGAACAGGCACCGGACACCGCTCCCGCGAAGCCCCGTGCCGTCGAAGCCGGGCCCGCCTACCTCGCCCTCGCCCGCCTCGGCCGCAACGACCACCGGCTCGCCCTCTCCGCCGACGACTGCACCGCCCTCGAAGCGCTGGCAACCGAATGGCTCGACCGGGGCGTCAGCGTCGGCTACCTCACCAGCGCCCTCACCGCAGGGCTCCCCGCCCAGGTCGACTCACCACTCGGCCTCCTCCGGCGTCGTCTCACCGACAAGATGCCGCCCCGGCTGCCCATCAACGAGAACCCCTCACCCGGAAGCCCCGCTCCCACCCGCCGCATCCTCATGGAGTGCACCGACTGTGGTCGGCCCGGCCAGCCCGAAGCCCTTCCCGACGGGCTCTGCCGACCCTGCCGCACAGCCCACCACCCCGACACCCCACCCACCGAAGCCGCCGAGGCCGCCGACGTCAGAGCACGCATGACCAACCTCCGCGACCTGCTGAAATCGGTCTGAGTTGGTCCCATTCGAGTTCGCCGGCAAGGACTCGGGACCCGCCCGACGGGACGCGGCTAGCCTGCACTCCATGGGTGAGGGGGCCGAGAGCAGCGGTGTGGATCGTGGTCACCGTCCGAGCTGGGGTGCCACGCGGTCCTGGGTGGCGAAGAACGGGCTGTCCGAGGCCGAGCGCATCGAGCAGGTCGTGCCGTTGCGTGGTGGTTGGACGTCGGAGATGCGGCGGCTGGATCTCGGTGGGCCGGGTGGGGCGCGTTCGCTCGTTCTGCGGTCCTTCGTCAAGCCCTTCTACGTTCGGCACGCGGAGGGTTTGTTGAACCGGGAGGCCGACATCCTGCGTCTCCTCCGTGATACGGACGTACCTGCCGCCACCCTCGTGGCCGTGGATGCGGCGGCCGAGCACTGCGATCACCCCTCCCTGCTGATGTCCCTGCTGCCGGGGACCCTGCGCCTCGACGATCGTGGTGCCGATGACCGTGCCGACCTGCTGGCGCGGCAGCTCGTGCGTATTCATCGGCTGCCCGTGGCCGCGCATCAGCGCCCTCGGACCTATCAGGCCTGGGCCTCTCCCGAGCGGGTGGTCCTGCCCCCGGCCACCGCCCGGCCCGAGCTCTGGCGGCGGGCCGTCGATGTCATCCGCCGCGAGCCTCCGGAGTATGAAGGGTGCTTTCTGCATCGGGATTTTCATCCGGGGAACGTCCTCTTCTCCGGCACCGGCGACGGTGACCGTGACGGTGACGACCTTCGGATCAGTGGGGTCGTGGACTGGGTGGAGACCTCCTGGGGGCCCGCCGATCTGGACGTGGCGCACTGCTCGACGGCCCTCGCGCTGCTGCACGGGGTTCCGGCGGGGATGCGGTTCGCCGATCGGTACGTCGCCGCCGGAGGGATCTTGGCCGGGGACCCCTCCGACCATCTCTACTGGCGGCTGCTGGACGCACTGGGTTTCGCCCCGGACGGGGAGAAGGTCGCTGTTCCCTGGCGGGAAGTGGGTCGCGTCGATCTGACCGCCGACCTGCTCGCTCAGCGGCTGGAGGGGTACGTCCAGGCCCTCTTCGAGCGTTACGCCTGAACGCTGCCGCGGTGTCCCCGCCGACGCCCTGCGCACAGCAGAGCGCCCGGCCGCCGTACAGAGGATGTACGGGCGGCCGGGCGCTCCGGTCAGGTCGGGGGAAGCGGCATCGGGGGGACAAGCCGCTTCCCCCGGTGAGAACAGGGCCTGCTGGCCGGCCCGCCGCGGTCAGGGGGTATCGCGCGGCGGTGGCCCCACAGGGAGGCCCTGTTCCGGGCCCTTCGGGTCCTGCCTGGTCCCGTTGGGCTCGGTATCCATCGTGCCGCGGGGTGAGGGCTCTGAGGTCCGGCGAAAGACCCCGATGCCGGGGTCGTAGGTCCTTAAAGAGTGCGTCAGTGATCAGGAAGGGTCAGGGAACGGCCAGCGAACGGCCACCGGATACGACCATTCGTGCGGATACAATCGCCCGATCGCACGTGGGGTCGATGGGGAGGCAAGGATTGTGGCCAAGGCAAAGACGATCATCATCTACATATTGGTGGTCTTCGTGCTGTACACGATCATCATGTCTCCGCAGCGGGCCGCCGAGCTGGTCCAGGTAGGGTTCGAGGGCATTTCCACCGCCGCGCAGAGCGTCGGTGACTTCATGTCAGAACTGGTGAAGTAGGAGACCCACGATGATCCGCCACCTGGTCCTCTTCAAGCTGAACGAGGGCGTCGAGCGGGACGACCCGCGGGTCGTCGCCGGGGACCGGGCCTTCCGGGAGCTGGCGGGGCAGGTCCCCGAGCTGGAGTTCTGGGAGTGCGCCTGGAACATCACCGACCGGCCGATCGCGTACGACTACGCCATCAACTCCGCCGTCGCCGACGAGGACGCCCTCAAGCGGTACATCGAGCACCCCGCCCACCAGGCCGCCGCGGGGCAGTGGCGTGAATTCGCCACTTGGGTGATCGCCGACTACCCCTTCTGACCTCCCTCGCGGAGACCGGCCACCCGTTCCCCGTACCGGTTCCGCCCAACCCCTCGCCGTTCCGGCGGGGGGTTTCCTTGTTCCTTTTAAACCCTTATGCCGTCAACACGGCACTATGCGGTGCTTGCACACAGTGGACATGTCTTGTGATGCTATGACCGCTTTTGACGGATGAGTTGACCGTAGTTGACCGCAAAGGGGTGGCGTCACCGTGCCGGCCAGTACAGCGCCTCAAGTGCCTCCCCAGACCGTCCAGACCGTCGAGACCGTCCGGACCGAGGACATCCAGACCGAGACCCCGGACCCCTCGGCTCGGCCCGCCAGGGCCCGCGGCGCCGACACCAGAGCGCTCACCCAGGTCCTCTTCGGCCAGCTCAAGAACCTGGAGCCGGGCACTCCGGAGCACGGCCGGGTCCGGGACGCCCTCATCGAGGCGAACCTCCCCCTCGTGCGCTACGCCGCCGCGCGGTTCCGCAGCCGCAACGAGCCGATGGAGGACGTCGTCCAGGTCGGCACGATCGGTCTGATCAACGCCATCGACCGGTTCGATCCGGAACGCGGGGTCCAGTTCCCGACCTTCGCGATGCCCACCGTCGTCGGCGAGATCAAACGTTACTTTCGCGACAACGTGCGCACCGTCCACGTCCCCCGCCGACTGCACGAACTCTGGGTCCAGGTCACCGGCGCCACCGAGGACCTGACGACCGCCCACGGCCGCTCCCCCACCACCGCCGAGATCGCCGAGCGACTCAAGATCTCCGAGGACGAGGTGCTCGCCTGCATCGAGGCCGGGCGCTCGTACCACGCGACCTCGCTGGAGGCCGCCCAGGAGGGCGACGGGCTGCCCGGACTGCTCGACCGGCTCGGCTACGAGGACCCCGCGCTCGCCGGTGTCGAGCACCGCGATCTCGTACGCCACCTCCTCGTCCAGCTTCCCGAGCGCGAGCAGCGCATCCTCCTCCTGCGCTACTACAGCAACTTGACCCAGTCTCAGATCAGCGCCGAACTCGGCGTCTCCCAGATGCATGTGTCAAGGCTCCTCGCCCGAAGCTTCGCCCGACTGAGATCCGCAAACAGGATCGAGGCGTAACCGGAACGGGTAGACCGTCCACAGAGCAGTTCTGACGGCATAAAAGGGCTACACCCCCTGTTTCCAGGGCGGATTCGGCGCTGACTTGTCGACATGTCACTACAGCGTGTTGCCGACATGTGACATTCTGCTCGAAGCGCGTTTGCCGCAGCCCCGCCTCCGGTATTCAGGTGGAGGCTGCGTTCCTCCGATGGTCGCGGCCACCGCGACCGTCCGCGACCTCAAGGGGGTGGCATGTCCGAAGAACAGGGCAGCTCGAAGGTGCTCACGCTCACGAAGAGCGTGCCGGCACCCGCCGTGCTCACCAGCTCGCCGGAAGCCATCGACACCCGCACGCTGTCCCGCTCCCTGTTCCTGCGGCTCGCCGCGCTCGGCCCCGCCTCGGGGCCCGAGGGAACGGACAGTCCGGAGCGGACCTACGTGCGGGACACACTGATCGAACTGAACCTCCCGCTGGTGCGGTACGCCGCGGCGCGGTTCCGCAGCCGCAACGAACCGATGGAGGACATCGTCCAGGTCGGCACGATCGGCCTGATCAAGGCGATCGACCGGTTCGACTGCGAACGCGGCGTCGAGTTCCCGACGTTCGCGATGCCCACCGTCGTCGGCGAGATCAAACGCTTCTTCCGCGACACCTCCTGGTCCGTGCGGGTCCCCCGCCGTCTCCAGGAGCTGCGGCTCGCGCTGACCAAGACCAGCGACGAGCTCGCGCAGAAGCTCGACCGTTCGCCGACCGTGCCGGAGCTGGCCCGCGCGCTCGGGGTCTCCGAGGAGGACGTGGTCGACGGTCTCGCCGTCGGTAACGCCTACACCGCCTCCTCGCTGGACTCCCCCTCGCCCGAGGACGACGGCGGCGAGGGCTCGCTCGCCGACCGCCTCGGGTACGAGGACTCGGCGCTGGAAGGCGTCGAGTACCGCGAGTCGCTGAAGCCGCTGCTGGCCAAGCTCGCCCCGCGCGAGCGCCAGATCATCATGCTGCGGTTCTTCGCGAACATGACGCAGTCGCAGATCGGCGAGGAGGTCGGCATCTCCCAGATGCACGTCTCCCGGCTGCTCACCCGCACGCTCGCCCAGCTCAGGGAAGGTCTCATCGCCGACTGAGCCGGACGCCGGAAGGCCGAGTGAGCCGGCCCAGCCGGAAAAGCGGTTCACGAGGCTTCATATGTGACGGTGCGTCAGACACACTGACGCGATGCGACGTCAGACATGCGGATCCACCGGCCGCCGAGGCAGCGCCATCGCCGCCTCGGCGGTCGCGCTGTGCCTGGGCACCGGCCTGCTGTCCGGCTGCGGCAGCGGACCGGGCGACGGCTACGTGGCCGTGGGCGCGGCCGCCGAAGGCTCGGACAGCCCCTCGGGCGGGGACGGGCGGCCTTCGGGCGAGGTGACGCTCACGCCCCTCGACGAGAGCGGCGGGGGTGCGGCGAGGGGTGGGGACGATACGTCCCCTTCTTCGGCACCTCCCTCCGGTGCGAACGCCTCGCCGGGCTCCAAGGGCGGCCCCGGGGCCGGTGGCGGGAGCGGGAGCGGGAGCGGGAGCGGTGGGGAGCGTACGGGGGCGGCCGGCGGTCGAGGGGGCGCCGGTGCGGCCGGTTCTCCTGGTACATCCGGCTCTCCCGGCTCTCCCGGCTCGTCAGGTTCATCCGGTGGGGCGGGGGCGAAGCCCTCGACGCCCTCCAAGCCGTCCACGCCCACCGAGCCCTCCACGCCTCCGAAGCCCGGCGGCGGCGGGTCCTCCGGCAGCCCGGAACCTCCCGCCCCGCCCGCGACCCCGGCCGCGCTGACGCTGAGCGCCCCGGAGCGTGCGGCGGCGGACAAGCGGTGGTGCGAGAAGGTGACCGTGGAGTTCCGCAACACCGGCGGCTCCCCGGTGCGTTCGGGGACCGTCACCTTCGCCACGCACATCATCGGCGCCCTCGGCGTCGACTGGGCGACCATCACCTCGTCCCAGCCCCTGCCCGCCCCGATCGCCGCGGGTTCGACGCGCTCGAAGACGTACACCGTCTGCGTGGAGTCCTGGCGGGTCCCGCTGGGCATGCGCGTCGAGACCCAGGACGTCTCCGCCGCGTGGGAGTGATCCGGACAGACGTGGGAGTGATCCGGGCAGACCCGCGGAATCCGGAGGGCCTCAGGCCCGGATTCCGCCGAACCCGTACAGCCCGCTGAAGCCGCCCCGAGACGCACGAAGGCCGCCCGGGGCGGAGCGGGAGCCGGTCGGTCATGGCCCCGCCGTCCGTCCCCCGTGCGGCCGGATCGTGCGGTCGTGCGTGATGTCCTGCGTGAAGTCCTGCGTGATGCCGTGATCAGCTCGGTGCGAGCCGGTCAGCCCAGTGCGAGCCAGGCCACCGCGCCGAGGACGACGACGACCGCGATCACCGCCGCGATCACCCCGACTCTCGGCCCGGACGAGGTCGCCGCGGGCTGCTGCCGACGCTGCGGCTCGCCCTCGTCGACGAAGGCGCGGAACATCTGCGTGCTGCCCGCCGGGTCGTGGTTGCCCTCGGGGCCCGGCTGAGGGGCGTGGGGGTTGTGTGCCATGGGGCAGGACCCTAGCGAACTCGGGCCCCCGGCCCAACCCCCGGGGCCACCCGGAGCACCCCGCTCCACCTGCGGCGGCCCACCCGGGAATCGCCCGGCAACCGCCCGAAGATCGTCCGGAGAGCGCCCGGAGAACGTGCGTGGAGTCGGCGGAGAACGCGCTTGACCTCGACCCTACGGAGGCTTTTGCGTTCCTTTACTTCTGCAAGGCCGTTTTCGTTTGCCTGCAGCAACCAACGGCTTCTATCGTTGCCCTAAGCAACAACATAGTCGTGAGTGTGCTGGGGGTTCCCGTGGCCGCACGGAGTAGTTACGAGGAACTGGCCCGGCAGCTCAGTGCCGTCGGGGCCGTCAAAAGAGGGCTCGCCCGAGCCCTGCCCCCCGAATGTCCCGCGGGATCCGCCGCCGTACTGACCCTCCTGGACCGGCACGGCGAGATGCGGATCAGCCGGCTCGCCGAGCTGCTGTCCGTGGACATGTCGGTGACCAGTCGGCACGTGGCCCATGTGGCCGATCGCGGCTGGATCGAACGGTCTCCGGACCCGGCGGACAAGCGGTCCCGCATCCTGCGGCTGACCCCCGGCGGGCACGAGCAGCTCGGCGAGCTGACCCGGCGGACCACCGAGATGTTCGCCCACAACCTCCAGGACTGGTCCGACGAGGACGTCGGCCGGCTCATCGCGCTGCTGTCCCGGCTGCGCGACAGCTTCGCCTGTCGCGGATCCGGCGGCTGCGCCCCCGGACGTCACACCGGCGAGTGCAGGACCCGCCTCGGCGACGAGGCTCACACCCGTACACCTGTGTAACAGAAGCAAATACGCACGGATAAGGAACTCAATGGCTACGACCACACCCACCGGTGTGCGGGGCGGCCACGCCAAGCACGGAGGGCACGGCGGCGGCAACGCCTCCGGCGCCTCCGACGGCACGCCGATGACACACCGGCAGATCATGGAGGCGCTGACCGGGCTGCTGCTCGGCATGTTCGTCGCGATCCTGTCGTCGACGGTCGTCTCCAACGCCCTGCCCGAGATCATCTCCGACCTCGGCGGCGGCCAGAGCGCCTACACCTGGGTCGTGACGGCCTCGCTGCTGGCCATGACCGCCACCACCCCGCTCTGGGGCAAGCTCTCGGACCTCTTCAGCAAGAAGCTGCTGGTCCAGATAGCCCTGATCATCTACGTCCTGGGCTCGGTCGTCGCCGGTATGTCGACCAGCAGCGGCATGCTCATCGCCTGCCGGGTCGTCCAGGGCATCGGCGTCGGCGGGCTCTCCGCCCTCGCGCAGATCGTCATGGCCGCGATGATCGCCCCGCGCGAGCGCGGCCGCTACAGCGGCTACCTGGGCGCGGTCTTCGCCGTCGCCACCGTCGGCGGTCCGCTGCTCGGCGGCGTCATCACCGACACCAGCTGGATGGGCTGGCGCTGGTGCTTCTACGTCGGCGTGCCCTTCGCGATCATCGCGCTGATCGTGCTCCAGAAGACCCTGAAGCTCCCGGTCGTCAAGCGCGAGGGCGTCAAGGTCGACTGGTCCGGCGCGTTCTTCATCAGCGCCGCCGTCTCGCTGCTGCTGGTCTGGGTGACCTTCGCGGGCGACAAGTACGACTGGCTGTCGTGGCAGACGTACGTGATGGTCGCGGGCTCCGCCCTGCTCGGCCTGATCTTCGTCCTCATCGAGTCGCGCGCCGCCGAACCGATCATTCCGCTGCGCCTCTTCCGTAACCGCACCATCACGCTGGCCTCGATCGCCTCGCTGTTCGTCGGCATCGCGATGTTCGCGGGCACCGTCTTCTTCAGCCAGTACTTCCAGCTGGCGCGCGGCAAGTCGCCGACGATGTCCGGCGTCATGACCATCCCGATGATCGCGGGGCTCTTCCTCTCCTCGACCGTCTCCGGCCAGGTCATCACCAAGACGGGCCGCTGGAAGGCGTGGCTGGTCAGCGGCGGCTTCCTGGTCACGGCCGGGCTGGGGCTGCTGGGCACGATCCGGTACGACACCCCGTACTGGCACGTCGCGATCTTCATGTTCGTCATGGGCCTCGGCATCGGCATGATGATGCAGAACCTGGTCCTCGCCACGCAGAACCAGGTCGCTCCCGAGGACCTCGGTTCCGCGAGCTCCGTCGTCACCTTCTTCCGGTCCCTCGGCGGTGCGATCGGCGTCTCGGCGCTGGGCGCCGTGCTCGGCAACCGCGTCACGCAGTACGTCAAGGACGGCCTCGCCGCCCTCGGTCCCGAGGGCGCCAAGCTCGGCCACGGCGGCACCGGCGGCGGGGGCATCCCCGATCTGGACAAGCTGCCCGAGCCGTTCCGCGTGGTCATGGAGGCCGCGTACGGGCACGGCGTCGGCGACGTCTTCCTGTACGCCGCTCCGTGCGCGCTGATCGCCTTCATCGTGACGATCTTCATCAAGGAGGTCGCGCTGAAGACCAGCGCCGGGAACGACACCCTGGCCGACACCCCGGCCGACGCTCCGGCGGCCGTCGAGGCGGCCGAGGCCCCCGTGCCCGCCGCCGTCGGCGCGGCCGGGCTGGTCTCCGAGGGCGCGGCCGGGGTCACCTCGGTCGACACGGCCGAGGCCGATGCCCACGCCGAGGGCGGCGGTGCCGGTGCCGGTGACGGTGGCTCGTACGAGAACGTGCTCGACACCGTCCAGGGCACTCCCGTGCACGGTGTGGTGCGCGGCGCGGAAGGCGCTCCGGTCGCCCGTGCGGCCGTCACGCTGATCTCGCTGGGCGGCCGTCAGCTCGGGCGTTCGGTCGCCCGGTCCGACGGCGGCTACACCCTCGACGCCCCCGGCTCCGGCAGCTATGTGCTGATCGCCTCCGCCGACGGCTACCAGCCGCAGGCGTCCACGGTGGTCGTCGGCGAGGAGCCGCTGGCCTTCGACATCCTGCTGTCCGGTACGAGCGGGCTGGCCGGAACCGTCAGGGCCGAAGGGTCCGGCACTCCGGTCGACGGCGCGATGGTCATCGTGACCGACGTCCGGGGCGACGTACTGGCCACCGGCACGTCCGGCCCGACCGGTGAGTTCGCCTTCGGCGAGCTGATCCCGGGCTCCGTGACCGTCGCGGTCAACGCGGCCGGCTTCCGTCCGCTGGCGCTGCCGGTGGAGATCGGCGGCCAGGGCGTCACCCGCGTCGAGGTCGCGCTGCGGTCCGGTGCGCTGGTCCAGGGCGTCGTGCGGGCCGGGTCCGCCCGGAGCCCGCTGACCGACGCCCGGGTCACGCTGATCGACGCGGCGGGCAACGTGGTCGCCACCGCGACGACCGGCCAGGACGGGGCGTACGCCTTCACCGACCTGGACACGGGCGAGTACACCGTCATCGCGACCGGCTACCCGCCGGTGGCGGGCTCCCTCACCGTCAGCGGTACGGGAGTCGACGGGCACGACATCGAACTCGCCCACCCGGGTGAGTGATTGATCCCTCGGACGCGGACGCACGTGCACCTATAGGGATGCGCGTACGCACGTGAAGGGATCGCGAAGACCCCTGGTCGGACGGCACTTCCAGCGGAGAGGCTGTCACGACCGGGTGGAATGGGCCCCGGAGGCGGGTACGGCGGGCAGGGGACGGCCTGCCGTGTCCGCCCCGGGGCCCGACTCATTTCCCGACGGCACGGCCGGACGGGTCATCGAGCCAGGGCTTCTAGGAGAGGTACGGATGGGACTTCGCGCACAGGTACGGACGCGGGACGGCTGGGCGGTCCAGCACGCCGTCGTGACGGTCACCGACATGACCGGCGCCCAGGTGCTGCGGGCCGCGGCCGACGAGGACGGGGCGGTCCGCACGGACGGATCCCTGGCGGCCGGCGCGTACACGGTGATCGTCACGGCGGTCGGGTACGCCCCCGCCGCCTCCACCGCCCTCGTCACCGCGAGCGGCCGGATCGAGGGCGGCCAGATCGTGCTGGCCCGCCAGGGCGGGGTGGAGCTGCCGCCGCCGGGCGCCTGGTCGCTGGATCCCGCGCACTCCTCGGTCGGCGCGGTCGCCCAGCACCTGGGGATCTCCAGCGTGCACGGCCGCTTCACCGACTTCGGCGGCCGGATCGAGATCGCCGAGGAGATCGGGAGCTCCCGGGTCGACGCGGTGATCAGGGCGGCCAGCATCGACACCGGCAACGGCATGCGGGACAAGCATCTGCGCTCGCCCGACTTCCTGGACGTGGACCGGTACCCGGAGATCGCCTACAGCTCCACCGGCCTCGCCCCGGCCGGGCCCGACCGCTGGACCGTGCACGGCGAGCTGACGATGCACGGCGTCTCCCGCCCCGTCGACCTGGACCTCAGCTACCTCGGCACCGGGCCCGACCCGTGGGGCGGGGTGCGCGCGGCCTTCCACGCCACCGCCGAACTGCGCCGCGACGACTTCGCGATGAACTACAACCAGGTCGTCCAGGCGGGCATCTCCGCGATCGGCACGACCCTGCGCGTGGAGCTGGACATCCAGGCGGTGCAGGGCGAGGCGCTGCCCGTGCCGTGAACCCCGGCCCGCCTCGCGCCCGGTCGCGCAAGGCGCTGCCCGGCCGGCGGTTCGGCCCGGTCGTAGGGTGGTGGGCATGGCACCGAACATCGCGACCAACACCGCCGTGGAGCTCGACGAGTTGCTGGCGTTCGTACGCCCCCGGCACCGGGCGGTCCTGCTCACCGCCCGGGCCGACGGCCGCCCCCAGGGCTCCCCGCTGACCTGCGGCGTGGACGACTCGGGGCGGATCGTCATGTCGACGTACCCCGAACGCGCCAAGACCCGCAACGCCCGGCGCGACGAACGGGTCAGCGTGATCGTGCTGTCGGACGAGTGGGACGGGCCGTGGGTGCAGATCGACGGTACGGCGGAGGTCATCGACGCCCCGGACTCCGTCGAGCCGCTCGTCGAGTACTTCCGGAACATCTCGGGCGAGCATCCGGACTGGGACGAGTACCGGGCGGCGATGGTGAAGCAGGGCAAGTCGATCATCCGGGTCACCCCGGAGCGCTGGGGCCCCGTCGCCACCGGCGGCTTCCCGGCCCGCCTGGCCCCGGGGAACTGACCCCGCGATGACCACGACGCCGCTGCCCCCGCCCGACGAACTCGCGCGGGCCCGGCTGCTGGTCGCGCCCTCGCTGGACGGCGGCCTGGTCCAGGAGCTGGAGCGGGTCGCCGGCCGCGCGGCGGAACCCCTGACGGACGTCCCGCCGTCGCCGTCCGGCGTACCGCTTCTATGCGTGGGCGAGACGCTGCCCGACGCGCTGCGGACGGACCGGCTGCTCTGGTTCCACAGCGTCAACGCGGGCACGGACCCGCTGCTCTCCGCCGGTCCCTGGCCCGCCCCGGCGCTGCTGACCAGGACCGTGGGCCGGATGGGCGAGCGGATGGCCCAGTACGTCCTGGGCTGGATGCTCGCCGAGTGCCAGGCCGTACCGGAGTTCACCGCCCAGCACGCCCGCGCGCACTGGGAGCGCCTGCCCACGGAGCTCATCGCCGGGCAGACCGCGCTGATCTACGGGACCGGCCGCATCGGCGCGGCCGTGGGGCGGCTGCTGGGGGCTTGCGGGGTACGCACGGTGGGCGTCGCCCGCACGACACGGTCCGGGCCGCCGCCGGACTCCGGACGGGTGGTGTTGGGCTCCGCTTCGGAGGCGCCGGACTCCGGGCGGGTGGCGCCGGACTCCGCCTCGGTGGCGCCGGGCTCCGGACGGGTGGTGCCGGGCTTCGATCTGGTCGTCGGGGCCGGTGAGGACGGCGGGGCGCTGGCCGAGGCCCGCTGGGTGATCTCCACGCTGCCGTTGACCCCGGCCACCGAGGGCTTCTTCGGGGCCGCCCGGTTCGCGGCGGTGCGCGGGGCGACGTTCGTCAACGTGGGGCGGGGCGCGACCGTGGACATGGGGGCGCTGGAGGGCGCGCTGCGGGACGGCCGGGTGCGGCGGGCGGTCCTGGACGTGCTGCCGACGGAACCGGCCGCGCCCGACGACCCGGTGTGGAGGCTGCCCCGTACGGTCATCACCTCGCACTCCTCGGGCATCACCGCCGACGAGGACGTGGCCGTGGACTTCGCCGCCTGCTGGAAGGCCGTGACGGCGGGCCGGCGGCCCGCGCTGACGGTGGACGTGGGGCGCGGCTACTGAACGTGCGGGGGCCGGTTCACGGTGAAGGGGTGCCGGTGCCGGTCCGGGCGCTCATCGTCTCGATGCCCGCGATCAGCAGGTCCAGCGCGAAGACGAAGTCCCGCTCGCGCATCTCCTCGACGGTGTCGCCGCCCCGGGCCGCCATGATGTCGTCGGAGTACACGGCGATCTCCCGCATGTGCGGCTGGGCCCTGATCGTGCCCATCGCCCGCTGGTGGTACTCGTCCTGCGTGAGCCCGGTCGCGTCGCAGCGCGCCTTGAAGTGGCCCTCGACGGTGCCGAATCCGTACACGAACTGGAAGACCGCCGAGAGCGCGCCCGTCTGCCGCTCCAGAGGCAGGCCGGTGGCCCGGACGATGTCCTGGACGGCGTACGAGAACAGCATGGAGTTCGGGCCGATGTTGAGGAACGTCCCGGCCAGCGGCGAGATCCAGATGTGGCGGACGAGGAGTTCGCGGTAGCTGCGGGCCAGGTCCCGCAGCCGGTCCCGCCAGTCGTCGGCCTCGCGGGGCGGGGCGATCTCGGCGTAGACGGAATCGAGCGCCAGCTCCAGGAGGTCGTCCTTGGTGTCGACGTACCAGTAGAGGGACATCGCGGTGACGTCCAGTTCGGCGGCGAGCCGGCGCATGGAGAACTTGGCGAGGCCGTCGGCGTCCAGCAGCCGTACCGACGCCTCGGTGATGCGGTTGCGGTCCAGGCCCGCCGGGGACTCCGACCTGCGGGAGCGCGAAGGCGTCCGCCGGTCCAGCCACACACTGGTCCGTACGGTGTCGGGCGCGCGGTCGGCCCCGGAAGTCGACTTGGCCCCGGACGCCGACTCGGAATCGGGCCCGGACGCCTCAGGCCCGGATGCTGACTCGGACTCAGGCTCGGTACCGGAACCGGAACCGGACGCGGACACCATGGCGCACTCTCCTCGTCAATCTCGGACCGGCCCACCGAGCCGTCCTGCCGGAAGGGCGGCGTACCGGACGCCTACGGTCCGGTACGCGCGTCCCGTCCGATGCTATGCCGCCGGTCCCGTCGAGTCTGCCCGGTCCCCGGCCTTCTTCAGCCGATCGCCCTGCTCAGAAGGGTCGTCCCGCTCGGCGGCGACGCCCTGCTCGGCGGGGGCGGGGCTCTCCGCCCCGGCGGCCGGCGTACCGGAACCCGTCCCGGCCACCCCGGCCGCCGCCTCCACCCGCTCGGCCCGGCGCAGCAGGAACGCGGCGAGCAGACCGCCCGCCAGCACCGCGACCGCGCCCACCAGTTGGCTGACCTCAAGGCCCGAGGAGAAGGCGTCCTTGATCTGCTCCCGGGCGGCGGGCCCGTCCGCGGCGGCCAGGGCCGCGGGCAGCGAGGTGGCGCCGACGGCGGCCGGTACGAGCGCGGAGAAGCGGGCGTTCAGCACGGCGCCGAGCACCGCGACCCCGAGCCCGTTGCCGAACTCCGCGAGCGTGCCGTTGACCCCCGCGCCCACCCCGGCCTTCTCCGGCGGGATGGCGCTCATGATGGCGTTGGCCATCGCGGGCATCGCCAGCGCGATCCCCACCCCCATCACGAGCAGGCCGAGCAGCATCCCGCCGTACCCGTGCCGCCCGAGCAGCGCGATGGCGGCGAGCCCGGCCGCCAGGCAGCTCATCCCCACCGCGATGACGGCGGGCGTCCCGGCCTTCCGCACCATGCGGGCGCCCAGTCCCGCCAGGTTGAGGACGACCACGGTCAGCGCCATCGGGGCCGTCCGCAGCCCCGCCTCCAACGGCCCGTACCCGAGCACGAACTGGAGGTGCTGGGTGAGCAGGAAGAGCGAGCCGGTCATCCCGAAGGCGACCAGGAGCGCGCCCGCCACCGCACCGACGAACTTCTGGTTCCGGAAGAAGTGCATGTCGAGCATCGGGTACGGGATGTGCAGCTCCCACAGCACGAACCCGGTCAGCACGGCGGCGCCGATGAACGCCGTCAGCAGCACCCGGCCGGACGTCCAGCCGTGCTCGGGCCCGGAGATGATCGCGAAGACCACGGCGGTCATACCGATCGTGGAGAGCAGCGCGCCCAGCAGGTCGGGCCGGTCGCCCTGCACGACCCTGGACTCCG
Organism: Streptomyces sp. DSM 106670; assembly: GCF_055792845.1. NCBI lineage: Bacteria > Bacillati > Actinomycetota > Actinomycetes > Kitasatosporales > Streptomycetaceae > Streptomyces > Streptomyces sp. DSM 106670. The sequence continues at coordinate 4,219,489 of NZ_CM147704.1, read as the reverse complement.
GTACGAGCCGGGCGACGGCGATCAGGCCGATCAGGGCGACCGGGATGTTGATGAGGAAGATCGCGCCCCACCAGAAGTGGTCGAGGACGAACCCGCCGAACAGCGGGCCCGCCGCGAAACCGAGGGAGGCGACGGTGGACCAGATGCCGATCGCCTTGACCCGCTCGGTCTCGTCGAAGATCTGGACCACGACGGCGAGCGTGGTGGTGAGCAGCAGCGCGCCGCCGATGCCCATCCCGGCGCGGGCCGCGATGAGCTGGCCGGAGGACTGGGCGAGCCCGGCCACCAGCGAGCCGACGCCGAACAGGGCGAGGCCCACCATCAGCATCTTCTTCCGCCCGTAGCGGTCGGCCGAGCTGCCCGCGGTGAGCAGCAGGCCCGCCTGGACGAGCGAGTAGGCGTTGATCATCCACTGCACATCGGCGGTGGAGGCGTTCAGCTCCGTGGTGAGGGAGGGGATCGCGACGTTGAGGACGGTGTTGTCGAGCAGCACCGTGAGCTGGGCCAGGCAGATGACGCCGAGGATCAGCCAGCGTTGCGGATGTCCCTGGGGGGAGAGGTCGTTTCGCTCTGCGGCGGGCGCCGTCATGCGGGCTCCTTGGGCTCCATGGGTCGACCGGAGCGTGATCGCGCGACCGGTGGCTGTACGGCGTACAGGACTATGTGTTGTACACCGTAAGGCAGCCCTGTACGGCGTACAAGTCGATTTCCGTGGGGTCGGGCCCGTCGCGCCGCCGGGACCCGGAGGGCGGCCCGGCGGTACGGTTCTCGACGCTGACCTGACAAAGTGCGTGATTTTCGGCCGTTCGGCCGTTTGGAGGGCCATGTCTCTGCGTCGCCGTTCCGCTCGATTCCCTCAACTACTCCTCGCCGCCTCGCTCTTGGGCGCACTCCTCGCACCGCCCGCAGCCGCCGCGTCGGCCCATCGCTCCCCCTCGGGCGGGTCCGGCGCGGGTCTGCCGCTGCGGGTCGCCACGTACAACATCCACGCCGGGGCGGGCATGGACGGCGTCTTCGACCTCGACCGCCAGACCGCCGAACTCCGTTCCCTGGACGCCGATGTGATCGGCCTTCAGGAGGTCGACCGGCACTGGGGCGCCCGCAGTGAGTGGCGGGATCTCGCGGGAGAGCTGGCGCGCCGGCTGCGTATGCATGTCTCCTTCGCGCCGATCTACAGCCTGGACCCGGCCGAACCGGGCGGGCCCCGCGCGGAGTACGGGGTCGCCGTGCTCTCCCGGCACCGGATCGTGAGCGCCGAGAACCACGAGATCACCCGCCTCTCGACCCAGGACCCGAACCCGGTCCCGGCCCCCGCCCCGGGGTTCGGCGAGGTCGTCGTACAGGTGCGGGGGCTGCCCGTGCATGTGTACGTGACCCACCTCGACTACCGCCCGGACCCCGCCGTCCGCGTCGCCCAGGTCGCCGACACCCGGCGGATCATGGCCGAGGACCGGGGCCCGCGGATCCTGCTCGGCGACTTCAACGCGGAGCCCGCCGCCCCCGAACTGGCCCCGCTGTGGCGGGAGCTGACCGACGCGGACCCGGGTGCGCCCACCTTCCCGGCGGAGGACCCGGTCAAGCGGATCGACTTCGTGGCGGTGTCGAAGGACGGAGCCGGGGTGCGGAGGGCGTGGGTGCCGGAGAGCGTCGCCTCGGACCACCGGGCAGTGGTGGCGGACCTGTTGGTACGCGGGAGGGGACGCGGCCGATGAGTCCGGAGCCGTCCGGAAGTCTTCACCTTCGGCAGCTCGGGCGACCTGGTCGGCCTGGGCGGCTCCGGCAGCCCGGGGGCTTCGGCGGCTTCGGCGGCTTCGGCGGCTTCGGCGGCTTCGGCGGCTTCGGCGGCTTCGGCATTTTGAGCCTGAAAGCCTCCTTTTACGGCCGGAGTGCGTCTTCCTGCCCGAGGGCGGGCCCAGAGCTCCGAGAGAACACGCGGTACCGGACGAAGGACGACGACGACCATGACCACCTCCACCACCCTGCACGAACTGCTGGACACCCACATCGCCGAAGGGTCGATGCCGGGCGCGGTGGCGCTGGTCGCCCGGGGCAAACGGACAGAGGTGGTGTCGGCCGGTACGACCGGACTCGCCGGGTCCGCGCCGATGCGGCGGGACTCGATCTTCCGCATCGCCTCGATCACCAAACCCGTCGTGGCGGCGGCCGCAATGACGCTCGTCGAGGACGGCCTGATCGCCCCCGCCGACCCGGTCGCGGCCTGGCTGCCCGAGCTGGCCTCGCCGCTGGTCGTCCGGACGCCCGAAAGCCCGGTCGACGACGTGGTGTCGGCGGTCCGCCCGATCACCCTGCTGGACCTGCTGACCTTCCGCGCCGGCTACGGCTTCCCGTCGGACTTCTCGCTCCCGGCCGTCGCCCCGCTGTTCGCGGAGCTGAGCCAGGGGCCGCCGGAGCCGCAGGCCGGCCTCGCGCCGGACGCCTGGATGGCCGCGCTGTCCCGTGTCCCGCTGCTGCACCAGCCGGGCGACGGCTGGCTCTACAACACGTGTTCCGACATCCTCGGGGTCCTCATCGCCCGGGTCGCCGACCGCCCGCTGCCCGCGTATCTGGCGGAGCGGATCTTCGAACCCCTCGGCATGAAGGACACCGGGTTCTGGGTGGAGCCCGCCGCGCTGGACCGGTTCACGAGCTCCTACCGGGCCGGGGCGGACGGCACAGGCGATCCGGTGCTCGCCGACGCCCCGGACGGGCAGTGGAGCAGCCCGCCCGCCTTCCCGTCCGGCGCCGGGGGCCTGGTCTCGACCGTCGACGACTGGTACGCCTTCGGCCGGATGCTGCTCGCCGGGGGCCTGAACGACGACGGCGACCGGGTGCTGGCCGGCGAGTCGGTCCGCCAGATGATCACCGACCACCTGACCCCGGAGCAGCGCGCCGCGAGCGGGCTGTTCACGGAGGGCCAGGGCTGGGGGTTCGGCGGCGCGGTGGACGTCGAGATCGCCGCCCCGTGGAACGTCCTCGGCCGCTACGGCTGGGTCGGCGGCACCGGCACCACGGCCCACATCATCCCGGCCACGGGCACGGTCGCCGTCCTGCTGACCCAGATGGCGATGTCCGGGCCCACCACACCGCGGGTGATGCGGGACTTCTGGACGTACGCGGCCGGGTTCTGAGCCCGGCCGCGCACGTCCCCGGCCGTCAACTCACCGGCTGCGTCAGGTCGTAGAACGTGGCGCTGCCGACGGTGACCTCGGTGAAGTTCTCCGTCACCCAGGAGGAGATCTGGGAGGAGATGCCGGAGGAGCCCCCGGGGCCGCCGCCCATGCCGCCTCCGCCTTCGCCGCCCGTGCCTCCGCCCATTCCGCCGCCCATTCCGCCGCCCGAGACGAAGTAGTGGATCTTTCCTTCCGCCACGTACTTCTTGAACTGGGCCAGCGTCGGTGACGGGTCGCTGCCGTTGAAGCCGCCGATCGCCATCACCGGTTCGCCGGTGGCGAGTTGGTAGCTGGCCGCGTTCTGCGCGCCGACGGCTGCGGCGACCCAGGTGTAGTCGTCCGCGCCCTTCGTCAGGAGTGCCTTCGCCTCGGCGTCGACGGTCGCGCCGTTGAGCAGGCCGCCCATGCCGCCTCCGCCGCCGCCACCCCTCATGCCTTCGCCGAAGCCGTTGCCGGTGCCGGTTCCGTTGCCGGTGCCGGTTCCGCCAGGCGCAGTGGGCATGCCGCCCGGCGCATTGCCCTGCTGATTCCCCTGGCCCTGGCCCTGACCCTGGCTCTGACCTTGACCTTGGCCCTGCCCGGGAGAGGTGCCCTGCCCCGGGAACTGTCCCTGCCCGGTCGGCTGTTGCATGCCCCCGCGCTGTCCGCCGTCACCGCCGCCGGGGCCACCGGGACCGCCCCGGCCACCGCCGCCTCCGGGCCCGCCCATGCCGAACCCGCCCGCGGAAGGACCGGCCGTCACGATCGACCCCTGGTGGCCGCTGTTCAAGGTGGAGACGGTGTACGCCGTCGGCCCCGCCAGCGACGCCGCGCAGCTCAGCGCCACCACGGCGAGGGCCAGGCCCCGCCCGCCGACTCGCCCGACGACCAGCAGCCCGAGCGCGCCCACGATCCCGCCCGCGAGCACCGCCCACCGCAGCCACGGCAGGTAGTCCGGGGTGCGGCCCAGCAGGACGTACGCCCAGAGCGCCGTCGCGAGGACCGTGCACGCGAGCACCGCACGCGGCCACCACGCGCTCCGCTCCTCCCACAGCACCGTGACGCCCATGGCGACGAGCGCCGCGATGTACGGGGCGAGGGCCACCGTGTAGTACTGGTGGAAGATCCCGGCCATGAAGCTGAACACCACGACGGTCATGATCAGCGCACCGCCCCAGGCGACGAACGCCGCCCGCGCGGAGTCGGTCCGGGCCGCCTTCCGGGTCAGCCAGAGACCGGCCACCAGCAGGATCAGCGCGGCGGGGAGCAGCCAGGCGATCTGGCCGCCCACCTCGGAGTTGAACATCCGCCCGATGCCGGTCTCGCCCCAGCCACCGCCGCCCCCGCCCCCGCGACCACCGCCGCCGACGCTGCCGGTCTCCTCGCCGTTGATCCGGCCGAGCCCGTTGTAGCCGAAGGTGAGCTCCAGGAAGGAGTTGTTCTGCGAGCCGCCGACGTACGGCCGCGAAGACGCTGGCATCAGCTCCACGATCGCGACCCACCAGCCACCTGCGACGACCATCGTCAGGGCGGACAGCGCGAGTTGGCCGAGCCGCTTCCGTACGGGAACGGGGGCGCACACCGCGTACAGCACGGCCAGCGGCGGCAGGATCAGGAACGCCTGGAGGGTCTTGGTCAGGAACGCGAACCCGACCGCCGCGCCCGCCCAGAGCAGCCACTTCGTCCGGCCCCGCTCCAGGGCCCGCAGCACGCACCACACGGTGACGGTCATCAGCAGGGCGAGCAGCGCGTCCGGGTTGTTGAAGCGGAACATCAGCGCGGCGACGGGCGTCAGCGCGAACACGCCGACCGCGATCAGCCCGGCGACCGGCCCGAAGCGACGGCGTACGGCGGAGTTCAGCACGGCCGCCGTGGCGAGCGCCATGAGAACCTGAGGGGCCAGGATCGCCCAGGAGTTGAGCCCGAACAGCCTCACCGACAGGGCCATCGGCCAGAGCGCGGCGGGCGGCTTGTCGACGGTGATGGCGTTCGCGGAGTCCAGCGAGCCGAAGAAGAGGGCCTTCCAGCTCTGGCTGCCCGCCTGGACGGCCGCGGAGTAGAAGGAGTTGGCGTAACCGGAGGCGCTGAGGTTGTAGAAGTACGCGAGCCCGACGGCCAGCAGCAGCCCGTACAGCGCCGGCCGCGCCCACCGAGGGCTCGGGCCGGAACCGCGATCGGGTTCCGGAGGCGGGGCGGAGGTGGTGATCGTGGTCGTGGCCGTGGTCATCGGAGATCCTCGGGTTCGGGGCAGGCGCGGGCCGGGAAGACCCAGGCGCGCAGGAGCAGGAAGCGCAGCACGGTGGCCGCGAGGTTGGCGGTGATCAGTACGGCCAGCTCCGTGGAGTGCGAGGGCGATCCGGAGGCCGCGCCGAGCGCCCCGAGCGAGCCGCTGGTCAGCGCGAGGCCGATCGCGAAGACGACCAGGCCCTGGGCCTGATGGCGGACGGCCCCGCCCCGGCCGCGTACGCCGAAGGTGAGCCTCCGGTTGGCGGCCGTGTTGGCGACGGCGGAGACGAGCAGCGCACCGCCGTTGGCGATCTGCGGGCCGACGCCGAGCCGGAAGAGGGAGTAGAGGGCCAGGTAGAAGAGGGTGGACAGGGCTCCGACGACACAGAACCCGACGAGCTGGCGGGCCAGTCCGCGCGGCACCCCGGTCAGCGCCCGGTCGCGCGGATCGTCCCCGAAGGGCCGGGCCAGCCGGTCCAGCGGCAGCGCGCCGACGGCCAGCGCCCGCCCCACCCGCCACACGCCTTTCAGGTCGTCGGTGGCCGTCCGCACGATGTGGACGGTCGAGTCGGGGTCGTCGACCCAGTCGACGGGCACCTCGTGGATGCGCAGCCCGGCCCGCTCGGCGAGGACCAGCAGTTCGGTGTCGAAGAACCAGCCGCTGTCCTCCACCATCGGCAGCAGCCGCTCGGCCACCTCGCGCCGGATCGCCTTGAACCCGCACTGGGCGTCGCTGAAACCGGCGGCGAGGGACGAGCGCAGGATCAGGTTGTAGGCGCGCGAGATGAACTCCCGCTTCGGCCCGCGCACCACCCGCGAACTCCGCGCCAGCCGCGAGCCGATGGCCAGGTCGGAGTGGCCGGAGATCAGCGGGGCGACCAGCGGGAGAAGGGCGTTGAGGTCGGTGGAGAGGTCGACGTCCATATAGGCGAGGACGGGGGCCTCGGAGGCCGACCACACGGTCCGCAGCGCCCGCCCGCGCCCCTTTTCCTCCAGCCGTACGCTCCGCACCCCGGGCAGCTCCGCGGCGAGCGAGGCGGCGACGGCGGGGGTGGCGTCGGTGCTGGCGTTGTCGGCGACGGTGATGCGGAAGGGGTACGGGAAGGTCCGCGCGAGATGGCCGTGGAGGCGCAGGACGCAGGTGCGGAGGTCCTTCTCCTCGTTGTAGACGGGGACGACGACATCGAGCACGGGGACGTCGGGCACGGCGGCCGTCTGCCGGGCCGGGAGGTGCTCCCGGACCGGCAGGAGGCCGTGCTCCGCGCCGTGCTCTGCGCCGTCCCCGCCACTGCGGCCGGTCGCGCCGGGGCCGCTCCGGAGGCTGCTGTCGGTGGTCATGCTCCGACATTCGCCAACCGCGCTGTCACACCGGTGTGGTGAGCCTGTCCCTGACCTGTGAGTCCGTACGGATCGCTGGTTCCTCAGCCGGCAGCTCGATCACGAACACCGTGCGCCCCGGCCCGGACTCCACCGCCACCCGCCCGCCGTGCGCCGCGACGACGGCCTGCACGATGGCGAGGCCGAGCCCGGTGGACCCGGTCGCCCCACCCGTACCGGCTCCGCGCGAGCGGGAGACGTCGCCCCGGGCGAACCGTTCGAAGACGTGCGGCAGCAGCTCCGCCGGGATACCGGGCCCGTCGTCCCGCACCGCCAGCGCGACCGGCCCTCCGGCGGACACGGCCGGCGTCACGGAGACGGTGACGGTGGTCCCCGGCGGGGTGTGCGTCCGGGCGTTGGCCAGCAGGTTGACCAGCACCTGCCGGAGCCGGTCGGGATCGGCGCGTACGGTCACGGGCTCGTCGGGCAGCTCAAGACGCCAGCGGTGCAGGGCATCCGCATCCGGCCGTCCCGCATCAGGGCCTCCCGCATCCGGCCCTCCCCTGTCCGGCCCTCCCCTGTCCGGCCCTCCCGCACCCGGCCCTCCTGTGTCCGCCACCCGGGCGTCACTCACCGCGTCCACGACCAGCGGCAGCAGATCGGTGGTGCTGTACGAGAGCGGCCGCCCGGCGTCCAGCCGGGCCAGCAGCAGCAGATCCTCCACCAGGCCCGTCATCCGGTCCGCCTCGGACTCGATCCGCCCGAGCGCGTGCCGGGTGACCGGATCCGGCTCCGGCGCTTCCCGCCCGCCGGTGGCGCGCCGGGTCAGCTCGGCGTAACCCCGGATCGAGGCCAGCGGGGTGCGCAGCTCATGGCTGGCGTCGGCGACGAACTGCCGGACCCGCGTCTCGCTCTCCTGCCGGGCCGCGAGCGCCGAACCGACGTGCCCCAGCATCCGGTTGAGCGCCGCGCCCACCTGCCCGACCTCGGTACGCGGGTCGGCCTCGGCTTCGGGTACGCGTTCGAGGGGGGCCACCTCGCCGCTGTGCAGGGGGAGTTCGGAGACCCGGGTGGCCGTGGCGGCGACCCGGCGCAACGGGCGCAGGGCGACCCCGACGAGGACGGTGCCCGCGATCGAGGCGGCGAGCAGCCCGGCGGCGGTGACACAGACCTCGACGACGATCAGGGTGGTCAGCGCGCCGCTCACCTCGGCGCTGGGGATGCCGACGAGGACGGTGTGACCGTCGGTGGTGGTCGCGGCCTCCACCCGGTAGCCGCCGAGCCCCGGCAGATCGACGCTCGTGGTGCCCTCACCGGTCTCCGGTGCGGCCTCCTCCAACGCCTGCCGCTGCTCCTCGGTCAGCGGCTTCGCGCTCTCCTGGGCGCGCAGCCCGCTGTCCTCGACGACCTTAGACACGCCGACGGACCCGTCGTCGCCGACGAGCGCCCCGAACGTGCCGAGCGGCTGCCCGCCGCCGCCGACGAAGCCGAGCGGACCGGTCTCGCGCAACGCGTCGGGCACCGGCGCGGGCCCGGGCGGCCGTTCGGCCCGCTCGGCGACGGAGTGCAGCTGGTCGTCGAGCTTGCCGTACATGTAGCTGTGGAAGGCGATGGCGGTGACGGACCCGATGACGGCGGCGACGACGGCGATCAGCGAGACGGCCGACACGACGAGCCGGGTCCGCAGCGTCCAGGGCCGGCGTGACACCTTCACGGCGGGGCCCCTACTCACCGGGCTTGATCAGATACCCCGCGCCGCGCCGGGTGTGGATCATCGGCGTGCGCCCGGCATCGATCTTCTTGCGGAGGTACGAGATGTAGAGCTCGACGACGTTGGCCTGGCCGCCGAAGTCGTAGTTCCAGACCCGGTCGAGGATCTGCGCCTTGCTGAGGACCCGGCGCGGATTACGCATCAGGAAGCGCAGCAGCTCGAACTCGGTGGCCGTCACATGGATCGCGTCCCCGCCCCGGCTCACCTCGTGGCTGTCCTCGTCCAGGACCAGGTCCCCGACGACGAGCGTGGACTCGCTCCGCCCGGCGGCGACGGCCGAGCCCGAGCGGCGGATGAGCCCGCGCAGCCGGGCCACGACCTCCTCCAGGCTGAACGGCTTGGTGACATAGTCGTCGCCGCCCGCGGTGAGCCCGGCGATCCGGTCCTCGACGGCGTCGCGGGCGGTCAGGAAGAGGACCGGCACATCGGCGTACTCGCGGCGCAGCCGGCCCAGCACGGACAGCCCGTCCATGTCCGGAAGCATCACGTCCAGGACCACCGCGTCGGGCCGGAAGTCCCGGGCGGCCCGGACCGCCCCGGCCCCGTCCCCGGCGCTGCGCACCTCCCACCCCTCGTACCGCAGGGCCATCGAGAGCAGCTCGGTGAGCGGAGCCTCGTCGTCCACGACCAGGACCCGCACGGGGGTACGGTCCGGCCTGAGCAGTTCGGTACGCCCCTGGGGCGAGGTCGTCATCGTCATGGGAACCACTCTGTGAGGCACCCGTGAGAGAAGCCTGACCCGTTTCTGTGAATTGCCTGAGAAAGCGGTCCGTGCGGGCTCATCACGTACGGGGCTCATCACGTACGGGTCTCGTCACGTACGGGTTTCGTCACCTACGGGTCTCATCACGTACGGGCGGGGAACAACGCGGCGGCGTTCCCGTGGCAGACCGCCCGCAACCACTCCTCGCCCAGCCCGAGCCGCTCCAGCGCCTCCAGCTGGTGGAGGTACGGGTACGGAATGTTCGGGAAGTCCGTGCCCAGCAGGATCCGGTCCCCGAGATCGGCGAGCCGCCCCCGCTCCGCCGCCGGAAACGGGCTGAACCCCTCGCTGAAGTCGGTGAACGCCATCGTCGTGTCGAGCCGGACCTCCGGGTACGCCTCCGCCAGCGCCAGGAACTCCGCGTACTCCGGCATCCCCATGTGCGCCACGATCAGCCGCAGCCGGGGGTGCCGCGCCAGCAGCCGCCCGACCGGTTCGGGCCCGGTGAACCGCCCCGGCGCCGGCCCCGACCCGCAGTGCATCACCACCGGAACCCCTGCCTCCGCGAGCAGCCCCCACGCAGGCTCCAGCAACGGATCATTGGCGTCGTACGCGCCCACCTGGAGGTGCGACTTGAACACCCGGGCCCCGCCCTCCACGGCCTCCTTCACATACGTCTCCACGCCCTCCTCCGGGAAGAGGGTCGCGGTGTGCAGGCAGTCGGGCGTCCGGGCGGCGAAGCCGGCGGCCCAGCCGTTCAGCCAGCGGGCCATGCCGGGCTTGTGCGGATAGAGCATGGCGGTGAAGCGCAGCACCCCGAAGGACCGCAGCACGGCCAGCCGCGCGTCCTCCTCGTACCGGTAGGTGATCGGCCATTCGAGCCCGGTGAGCGGCCCGGCGGAGTCGAAGTAGGCCCAGACCTTGCGCAGGACCTGCTCCGGCATGAAGTGGGTGTGCACGTCGATGATCCCGGGCAGCCCGAGCCGCTCCCAGAACCGCACCACGTCATCGCTTCCCGTTTCCATGCACAGGCCCTTCCGCCGGTCGTTCAGAACAACCCACCCTGCACACCGCCGCCGCCGATGTCGATGAGGGGGACACGGACATCGCTCTCGGTCACCGCCGTCAGCTGCCACCCGGTGATCAGCCGCGTATCCAGCACGACCACGCCCGCTCCTACGCCCGCACCGTCCACGGCGAGGTGCAGATCGGGCCCGGCCGCCGCGACGAGCCGCCCCGCGACGACACCACCGTCCACCAGCTCCCGCACCGACCGGCCGGGCGCGTCCGCACGGTCGAGCCCGAAGATCCCTGCCTGGTCGACGACTTCGAGGGGCAGCCGCTCCAACGACTCGGGCCAGCCGCGCCCTTCGAGCTCCGCCGCCCGCCCGTACAGCTCGGTCACCTCGGCGGCCCGCTCGTCCGCGTCGGGGAGGCGCCCGCGCTCGACACGCTTCCTGGCGTACGGGATCCGGTCGGGCACCCCGAGGGCCGCCCGCAGCACCTCCTCGGTCCGCCGGGCCGCCATGAGGGGCCCGCGCCCCAGCCAGCTGAAGACCACGGCCCCCTGCTCCCGCAGCCGGGCCGCGCCGCGCTCCTCGCCGGTGATGCCGACCTTGACCAGGCCGGGCCCGAACCACGCGAGGTACACGCGGTACGTCCGGGGGTCGTCCGCCATCGTGTCGGCGGCCACCGAATGCGCCCGGTCCAGCCGCGCACACTCGGCGCACCGCCCGCCGGTGGAGCGCCCGGGCACCACGGCCCCGAGCGGGCACACATGGCCCCGGGCCCCCACACAGTGCCGCTCCCCGAGAGCCCGGAACCCGAGCCCGGCCCCGTACGCGAGCACACTCACCCGCCGTTCACGGCCCCTGCTCCACCCCAGCTCGGGCACCTCCCCGGGCCACCGCACCCCGGCACACCGCCACCCACCACCGGACACCCGGACTCCGTTCCCCGTCATCGATCGCCGTCATCGATCACCGTCATCACCGTCATCGCCGTCATCGCCGTCATCGCCGTCATCGATCGCCGCTCAGGTATCGCGTGACCATGGCGACCAGCTCCGCCTCCAGCCTCTCCACCTGGCCGGGCCGCGGCGTGGCCATGAACTTGTGGGTGTTCAACTCCACCGTTCCCACGATGAGTTCTGCCGCCATGTCGAGATCCCCCACGCGGACATCCGGATGCCGGACGAGCACATCACGCACCTGAGCCACCCGCTCCCTGCCGTGCCGCTCCATCGCTTCGAGCAGCTCACCGGAGACCGGCGCTTCCTCGATCATGATGCGCAGCAGTTGCGGGTCGTCCCGATGGTGGTCGATCGCATCGCGCACCAGGGCGCGCACGGTCTCCTCCAGGGTGCCCGGGGACAGGTCCAGCGCCTGGGCTCCGGCCCAGGAACCACGGTCGATGTGCCGGACCAGCAGCTCCGCAAGGATCGAATCCTTGTTCGGGAAGTACTGATACAGCGAACCGATGGACATCCGGGCGTGTTCGGCGATGCGGTTGGTGGTGCCGGCGGCGTAGCCGTACTCGGCGAAAACGTGAGCAGCGGCGGCGAGGATGCGCTCCCGCGTCAGTTCGGCGCGCACCTGCCGAGGCTTGCGACGTGGGGCGAGACGGCGTTCGGAGGAGGACATCCGTTGATCCTTCCCGGGCGGCGAAAGCGAGTAGCCAAGAGGTGAGCTTTTACTCAGAATAGTGCCATGAACTGCGGAAACAAGAGAAGCCAAGCAGTAGGTGCACGGCCGTGATCCCCCGGGTGAGCCTTCCTCGGGAGCGGAAGATGATCACGCTGGAGGTCCGGCGGCGCGAGCTGCTCACCCCCGGCTCCGCCTGCGTCACCCTCGGCGGGCCCGGGGTGCGGGACCTCGTGGCGGGCGGTGGCGACCAGGCCGTCCGGCTCTTCTTCCCCCGGGAAGGGCAGAGCGGGCTGAGGATGCCGACCGCCTCGAACGAGGCATGGATGGTCCAGGTCATGCTGATGCCCAAGGCGGTCCGCCCATGGGTGCGGAACCTCACCGTCCGGCGGCTCCGGCCCGCGGAGCAGGAGATCGACATCGAGTTCGCCCTGCACGGCGACTCGGCCATGTCCTCGTGGGTGCGCCGGGTCCGGCCGGGCGACCCGGCCGGGATCTTCGACCTCGGGACCATGTACCGGCTGCCCGAACACGCCCGCGGCCGGCTGCTGGTGGCCGACGAGAGCGCGCTGCCGGCCGTCCTGTCGATCCTGGAGAACGATCAGGACCCGCCGCCCACCGAAGTCTTCGTGGAGGTGGCGACCGCGGCCGACGTCCGGTCCGTCGCCACGCGGGCCGGGGTACGCATCCACTGGCTCAGCCGGGACGACGCGAGCCTGCGGCCCGGAACGCGCGCGCTGGAGGCGGTCCGCGCCGCCGAACTGCCCGAAGGCCCCCTGTACGCCTGGGTGGCCGGCGAGTCCCGCCTGGCCACCGGCGTCCGGCGGCACCTGGTCGACGACCGCGCCGTACCCAAGCAGGACATCGCGTTCTACGGCTACTGGCGACAGGGCCGGTCCGCCCCCGGGTGATCCACCCCCGGTTGGTCAGCCCCCCGGGTGATCCACCCCCGGTTGGTCAGCCACCGGTTGGTCAGCCCCGGTTGATCCACCCCCGGCTGAAAGGACCCTCATGCAGCAGCACTCCCTCCGGCCGGACTCCTGGCACCGGCTCTCCTCCGTGGCCGAGGTCGAGGCGGTCGTCGGCCGCCCGGCCGCCCTGATCATGCGCAAGCAGATCGGCTTCCTCGACGCGGGCTGCCGCGAGGTCCTGGCCCACAGCCCGGTCGCGGCGTTCGGCTACCGGGGCACGGACGGCGCCGCCCGGACCACCTTCGTCGGCGGCGCCCCCGGGTTCGCCCGCGTCCACTCCCCGAAGCGGTTCTCCTTCGCCGTTCCCGGGCCGGCGCTCGCGCGCGGTCCGGTCTCGCTGTTCTTCCTGCTGCCCGGGGTGGGCGAGGTGCTGCGCGTCAACGGCACCGCGGCCGCCCTCAGAAGCGGGGAGACGGCCGTGGACATCACCGAGGCGTACGTGCACTGCGCGCAGGCCGTCATCCGCTCGGGCCTGTGGGAGCCGCCGCCCGACCGGCCCCGGGCGGCCGAACCGGTGCCGGGCGAGGGCCCGTTGACCGGACCCGGCGTGCGCGACTTCCTCACCGCCTCGCCCTTCCTGGCCCTCTCCACCTGGGACACGGACGGCGGCGGCGACACCAGCCCGCGCGGGGAGCGGGAGACGGTGGCGGGCATCCTGGACGGCCGCACCCTGGTCCTGGCCGACCGCAAGGGCAACAAGCGCGCCGACAGCCTGCACAACCTGCTGCGGGACGACCGGCTTTCGCTCGCCGCGCTCGTCCCCGGCCGCAGCGGCGTGCTGCACGTCCGTGGGTGGGGCGCGATCACCGATGACGCCGCGCTGCTGGAGACGATGGCGCTGCGCGGAGTGCCCCCGCACCTCGCCGTGCTCATCGACGTGGAGTACGCGGAGGTGTGCGGCAACGAGGCGGTGGCCGGTGCACGCCTCTGGACACCGGAAGGACGGGCCGGTCGCGGACGGACGGGTCACGGACGGACGGGTCACGGACAGACCGGTCGGGCTCAGGCGCCCGACATGATGGCCGTGGGAAGCGCCCACCTGGCCGCCGGCTCCGCAGACTCCACCGACTCCACCGGCTTCGGGCGCGCGTCGGCATGGCTGATCAAGCTGGTCACCGCCGTCACCGCCATCCCCGGCGTGAGCCGGCTGGTGCGGAAGGCCATCGACCGCGCCTACGTATCCGGACTGCGCAAGGAAGGCTACGCAGACGTCCGGGCCCCCGTCCCGGCGGACAGCGGCGAGGCGCCCCACAGCGACATGGTGGAAGGCCCGCTGCCGCCACTGCGTTCGGTGCGCATACGCGAGATACGCCAGGAGACGCCCACCACCCGAACACTGGTCCTGGAGGACGCGACCGGCGAGGCAAGGCCGTTCGACTTCCGCCCCGGGCAGTTCTTCACCCTGGTCATGGACGTGGAGGGCCACCAGGTCCGGCGCGCCTACTCGGCTTCCTCGGTGCCCGGCACGACCCGGCTGGAGGTCACGGTCAAGAAGGTGGAGCGTGGACGCTTCTCCACCCACGTCCACCACGGCCTGCGCCCCGGGGACCGTCTCGCGGTCCGCGGCCCCTCCGGCACCTTCCACGCCCAAGAGCAGGAGCAGGAGCAGGAGCCCGGACAGACGGTGCTCATCGCCGCAGGCAGTGGCATCACGCCCCTCATGAGCATGCTGCGCACCCGGCTGTCCGATCCCGCGACGACCGGCCGGATCGACCTGCTCTACAGCAGCCGCAGCCCCGAAGAGATCATCTTCGGCGACGAGTTGAGCCGTATGGAGAAGGACCATCCCGGCCGGCTGACCGTCACACACGTCCTCACCTGCCGTGACGGAAGGCTCGACGCCGAAAGCATCCACCGGTGGGTGAGTGGCCTCCCCCTCTCCGAGAGCGCGCACCACTACGTCTGCGGTCCCGAAGCACTCATGGACAGCGTCCGGGAAGTCCAGCGACGGCTCGGGGTGCCGGACGAGTTCACGCACCAGGAACGCTTCACCACCGGCACCGACGCGCCCACCGGCGCCGCTGCGCCCCAGGAGATGCGCGTCGAGAACGGCGGGGGCCTCGTCGGAACCGCCGTGGTCGAACCCGGCCAGACCCTGCTCGACGCCGGTCTCGCCGCAGGGCTGCCCCTGCCGTACTCCTGCACGGTCGGCACCTGCGGCTCCTGCGTGCTGCGCCTGCGCGACGGCGAGGTCACGCAACCCGAACACACCTGCCTCACCCCCGAGCAGAAGGCCGAGGGCCAAGTGCTGGCCTGCGTCAGCTGCCCGCTGTCCGGGGTGACCCTCGACCTCGCCGGTCCGACGGCCTCCGACGGGCGACGGGAGTGCTGAGAGGTACGTCTGTCTAAGATGCGAACCATGGCGCTGACCGGGAACCAGATGGACCTGTTCGAGGCTTCCATGCCCCGGCTGAAGGCCATCGCCTACCGTCTCCTCGGCTCCGCGAGCGATGCCGAGGACGCCGTACAGGACACCTTCCTGCGCTGGCAGGCCGCCGACATCGACCGCATTCAGGTGCCCGAGGCGTGGCTGACGAAGGTCCTCACCAACCTCTGCCTCAACCAGCTGACCTCGGCGCGCGCCCGGCGCGAGACCTATGTCGGCCAGTGGCTGCCCGAGCCGCTGCTCGCCGGGGACCCGATGCTCGGCCCCGCCGACACCGTCGAACAGCGCGAATCGGTCTCGTACGCCGTCCTCGCCCTCATGGAGCGGCTGTCGCCCAACGAGCGGGTGGTGTACGTGCTGCGGGAGGCGTTCGCGTACCCGCACGGGAAGATCGCCGAGATCCTCGACACCACGGAGTCCGCGAGCCAGCAGCTGTTCCACCGCGCCAAGAAGCACATCGCCGAGGGCCGGACCCGTACCGAGATCGACGAGGCCGCCGCCCGGCGGATCGTCGAGGAGTTCCTCACGGCCGCCACCAGCGGCCGGACCGAACCTCTCGTGCAGCTGCTCACCGCGGACGCCGTCGCGATCGGCGACGGCGGCGGGAAGGTGCCGGCCCGTGCGAAGGCGTTCGAGGGGGCCGTGGCCGTCGCGAAGTTCATGCGGAGCCTGTTCACCCCCAACCAGGCCGCCCGCCGGCTCCTCGGCGGCACCGCGGAGATCCACGTCTCGTCCGCCAACGGGCTGCCCGCCCTGGTGGTCCTCGTCGACGGCCGGGTCATCGGGGTGGTCTGCCTGGAGTTCACCCCGGACGGCATCGCCGCGTTCCGCAGCCAGGTCAACCCCGACAAGCTCGAACGCGCGACACGGCAGTGGGCGGCCACGGACCACGGGACCCCTCTCCTCACCATCGACCAGCACATGTGACTCACATCACACACTCCACCTGTCAGCAATCGGCGGCCTGCCCGGTTCAAGGGGCGAAACCGCGCGAGACAGGAGTGCAGGGACATGCAGAACATGCGGCAGAACATCCAGCAGCACCGCGTCATCGTCATCGGAGCCGGATACACCGGAGCGACTGCCGCCGGGCGCCTCGCCAGGCGGCTGCGCAGCGAGGACGTCTCCATCACCCTCGTCGACGCCGAACCGGACTTCGTCGAACGCGTCCGGATGCACCAGCTGGCGGCGGGCCAGGACCTCCGCCCCCGGCCCTACCGCGAGATGTTCGCCGGCACGGGCGTCCGACTGCGCCTCGCCAAGGTCACGGGCGTCGACGTCGACCGCAGGACGGTGTCCGTCACCGCCCCGGACGGAGCGGGCGAGCCGGAGGACCTGGAGTACGACACCCTCGTGTACGCCCTCGGCAGCGCGTGGAACACCCACGCCGTGCCGGGCGCAGCCGAGCACGCCCATGACATCGCCGGCCGGCCCGGAGCCCTGCGACTGCGCGAGCGCCTGGCCGCCCTCGGCCCCGGCGAACCCGTGGTCGTCGTCGGCGGCGGCCTCACCGGCGTGGAGGCCGCGACGGAGATCGCCGAGACCCGCCCGGACCTCGACGTGGCCCTGATCGCCCGGGGCGCACTGGGCGACTGGCTCTCCCCCAAGGGCGCCCGGCACCTGCGGAAGGTCTTCACCGGCCTGAAGATCACCGTGCACGAACACACCGCCGCCACCGCCGTGGAGGCCGACCGCGTCACCACCGCCGAGGGCGACGTCCCGGCCGCGGTCACCATCTGGACGACGGGCTTCTCGGTCCACCCCATCGCCCGGGCCACGACCCTGGAAACCGGCGACACGGGCCAGATCGTGGTCGACGCCACCATGCGCTCGGCCTCCCACCCGGACGTGTACGCCATCGGCGACGCGGCCCTGGTCGCGGGCCCCGGCGACAAGCCGCTGCGCATGTCGTGCGCCTCGGGCGTCCCCACCGCCTGGCAGGCCGCCGACGCCATCGCGGCCCGCCTCACCGGCGGCAAGCTCCCGACCATCTCGGCCCGCTACTTCAACCAGTGCATCTCCCTCGGCCGCAAGGAGGGCCTGATCCAGTACGTCACCGCCGACGACCGAGCCGTCAGCGCAGCCCTCACCGGCCGCCTGGCCGCCTTCTACAAGGAACTGGTCTGCAAGGGCGCGGCCTGGGGCGTCGCGAACCCGACCCTGGGCCTGCCGGCCCGCCGCCGCAGGACCACGAGCGAGCCGGCCCTGGCGAGCACTACGGCAGCCGCTGCCGCCGAAGCGGCTTGAGGTTCCGGTCCAGGATCGCCCTGAGGCGCTCCACGCCCTCAGGGCCCTGGGCGCCCCGCTTCGGCAGCACCGCGACACCGGCCGAGCGTTCACCGCCGAGCAGTACGAAGAGACGGGCGGTCTCCAGATACTCCCGGTGCACCGCCCACTCGACAGTGAAGGACACCCGCTCGCCGGTACTGACCGCGCCGCGCTCATCAGCCACCATGCGGCACTCCCCGTACGGCTCCACGATGCTGAACATCCGGCGGGCCTGGGTGCGCAGAGACCGCAGGGTGCCCCAGGAGACGACGGCCGCGAGGACCACCAGGGCGACGACCAGCACCGGCGCCGACATACCGACGACCAGACCGAACCCGGCGAGAGCACCGACAGACACCACCGGCCCCGTCAGCGCCTGCACCCGCCCCGCCCCCGTCCGCAACGCGCGCGCACGAAGCGCCTCTTCGAAGTCCGCAACGGTCGGCCGGTAGACGAACACCGCGTCCGCTCCCGTGCCGGTGCCGATGTCCGTGCCCACGTCGGACACGAAGGCTTCCCCACCCTTGCTATCCATGAGCGCGGATCCTAACGAGAGCCGCATGGCGACCGGCTCACCACCCGCACGGGGAATTCGCGAGAGGTCACGCGGCATCTCACCCAGGGTCTCCGGCCGAGGAGAGCCGATGCCCCAACAGCTCTAAACGTAGGACCGGATGGCCACCGTGACATCCATGTCGAAGGCGTTCGCCCCCGCGGCGGACGGCAGGCCCAGGGCTCGGTCGAGCACACGCCCCAGGGGGCCACAGCCACTGGTGCGCGGCGCGGAGAACTCCGCGTCCCGGGCACCGAAGGCGAGGACCAGCGGGTCGCCGGATATCACCCGGGTGGGCACGGTGTCCTTGAGCACCAGGTGGACCGCGTCCTCATCGCTGCCCACCGAGCATCCCGCCAACGGCCGGCCCACCAGCCCGTGCGCCGAGCCCAGGGCGAACGTGATGTCGAACTCGCCGCGCCGGGTGTCGTCGGACAGGAAGTCCGAATACCCGCCGTACTGCGGAGTCAGGATCAGCGGGGTGCCTCCCACCCGGATCGGCGCGGCGGTCATCTCCCCGAAGACCTGGCGGAACTCACCGTCCACACGGCCTTCCGCGAAGGTGATCTTCATGGGCTCGGTGAGCAGCTCGTCGACGGCACCCATGCGCAGATGCCCCGTGGCGTGCATGACCTCGCAGCGCCAGGTCCCGGGGTCCGCCCCCGCGGGCAGCTCATCGGCGGCCGGGCAGGCGGAGAAGTCGAACGCGGGCAGATCCACCGCCCGTTCGGCTCCATGCGCCGGCACGGCGCCCAGGGCGAGTCCGGCAAGCAGGGCCCCCGCAGCAGCACATGCGAAGCGGCGGACCGCGCGATTCAAGGTCACTCGATTCGGCGTCATGCACTCAGTATTGCAGAGGTTTCTCTGCAGAGGAAGATCTGCAGAGAATTCGCTGCCACCTGGCTAGACTGCCGCCATGACGGAAGAGCGGAGAACGGAAGCCGTGGAGCGCCACACGGTCGAGAGCCCCGAGGTGCTGAAGGCCCTCTCGCACCCCCTGCGCCTGCGCATCCTGCGCCACCTCGGCACAGCGGGCCCGGCCACCTCGACCACGCTGGCCACCGCCCTCGGCGAGAACACCGGGACGCTCAGCTACCACCTGCGCATGCTGGAGCGCAGCGGCCTCATCGAGGACATCCCCGAGCGCTCAACCGGGCGGGAGCGCTGGTGGCGCGGAGTACGCGGGCTCGACATCCGCAGACCGCCGCAGGGTGAACTGACGGAGGCCGAGCGCGCCATGTCGGCCGAGCTGGACCGGATGAGGATGGAGGAGGACGTCGAGCTCGCCCGCCAGTTCACCGCCGGACAAGCGGACTCGGAAGGCTGGATGCGAGGCTCCCGCAGCCTCGCCCACCTCACGAAGGACGAGCTGGACGCGTTCCACGACGACTACCTGACCCTGCTCGCCCGCTACGCCCGCGGCCCCGAGGACGCCCCCGCCGACGCACGCCCGGTACTCCTCCGCTGGTTCGGCCTCCCCGCCGACTGACCGTCAGCCGCTCAGCACCCGAGCGGCACGGGCAACGCGAGAGGCCCCCAGGATTTCTCCTGGAGGCCTCTCGCCTGATGTGCACTCGGCAGGATTCGAACCTGCAACCTTCTGATCCGTAGCTCTAGCCGGATCGGTCAGTGACGGCCAAAGCGGCATCTACTCGACCCCAGAGAGGCGATGGCGGCTGGGGGCAGTTGCTGTGGTTGCGGTAAGCCGCTGCTGTACATCCGCTGCAATCTTCCCCTCAGCCCGCTTCGGTCGGTTACTGCTCCCTCAGTACCGGCCCGTTGGGATGGGGACAGCCCGCTCGAGCCGGCCGGGCGGGGCTCAGCGGTCAAGCATTGTGGTGGGCCCCTGACCTGGCTTTACCCAAGCTTCTGTTCGATCTCGTCATCTGAGAGCGGCTCATACTTCGAGTCGACCCTCTCGCGATACGCTTCGAGCAGATTGAAATTATCGCGGGTCCAGATTTCATGAGTCCGCTTAACGTTAAGCGACCTCTTGTGCCGGTACTCGTCACGCCCCTTGAGATCTTTCTTAGAGGGGGCCACCGCTTTCCCTCCAATGTATGCGGTCAAGTCGCCTTGGATTGACCCCAAGATCTCAACCTCCCAGTATTTACGGGGTCCCATGCGCAGATTGCGATGCACGGCTATCTTCGGAACGAGCAGAAGGGGACGCCTTTCGCTATCTCCATCGATTTTCACGTGCGGAAGATTGATTGCCTCCTTGGACCAAGATCCAGATTCTGCGTCCCACACCTGAAACTCTGAATCGCTTGCCAAAGAATTAAGAGACGGATGCAGCTCCATTTGAGCTCTGGTGAATTTAGCCAGATCTTGAAAAATTAGTCGCGTTGTCAGATCGGAGACGCGATCATCGGCAATTTTGGGAACGAACAGTGGAATGTCTTCAAGTCGCTTTAGGATCGGAACCCTCAAAGTACACAGAGGGTTACTTTGCAGGGAATCCCAGATGGTATCCCCGAGCTCTTCGCTTGCCCCGGACCCACTGAAACCCACGGCCGACATACCCAGCCGCGTCTCCCAGGGCTCATGGAACTGCCAGAGCATTTCTCTGGCACTCCTATTCTTAGACACCGAAGAAGACAGCATACGCTCCAGGAATTTATCGAAGAATTCACAGATCGAAGCATATGCCTCACCTGCCCAAGCATCACCAGTCTTCGCCCAGAAACGGATCGCCGAGGGGTCTACGTACAGCCTGTTGTCCCGGTCCACATGCACATCAACGAAATCAACCGGAGCACCGATGCTGAAGTGTTCTGTCACACGCACGTTTCCCCCTATGGAGCGCCGCGTCAGGGAGGACGAGGGACTCAACTCGCCCCAAGATCCCCTGTTTGCGCTGTTATCTCCACGTCGCACCTCGCTTAAACACGAATTTTCTGAAGTCTCGTGAACCGCACTAGCTAGGGACGAAGCACCCAAGATCATCCGCCTGGATCTGTGCCCGTTTTATCCGCAAGTTTCCGATCGGGCATGACTCTCACCCACCACTCGCCCCGGCTCCCATCCCGTCCGCCTTCGACCCACACACCGTGGAGCGGTCGTGGTTCAGGGCGTCAAGGTGGAGCACGCCACTGTACGAACGACCTTGACGCCCTGGGCCGCGACCGCTCGGCTCTGCCTGGGTCTAAGGCGGTCGGGATAGGAGCCCCACGACGCTCGCCCCGCTCCGGCCGACACTCGCGAACGGCGCCCCTCCCATCCCGGAGTCTGAGCGCCCCGCCGGAGGCATCCTCTTGAATGAGGTAAAGAAACCTGTAACAACTGGCTCAACGCTCACGCGTTGAGCCAGACGCCACGCTCAGAGGCTCACTCGATCACCTCAAAGCCCACGGCAGGACTCGCTCTACGCATGGTGCTACATCTCCCAACTCCAGTCGGCACCACGCCGGTCGAGCGAAGGACGCCAACGCAGCGCAAGTCTCCGACAAATGTCTTGTTATATACATAACCCGTGTGCGTCAGCATGACGCGAACTCGCCCGGAATCCCGGTGCCCGTCTCCGCAACTCTGCGATGCTGAACGCCGATCGAGAGAGGCTTCGGCGATGCGGTGGAAGATCCACGGGGAACGGCCGATCTACGAGAACACCTGGGTGAACCTGTGGCTCACCGACGTCGAGACGCCTGACGGGAACCGCTGGGAGCACCACGTCGTCAAGCTCCGGCACCTGGCCGTGGCCGCCGTCGTCAACGAGCGGCGTGAGGTGCTGATGATGTGGCGGCATCGCTTCATCACGGACGCCTGGGCGTGGGAGCTGCCCATGGGGCTGGTCGAGGAGGGCGAGAGCCCGGCGGAAGCGGCGGCCCGTGAGGTGCTGGAGGAGACCGGCTGGCGGCCCGGCCCGGTCAAGACCCTGATCTACGCCGAGCCGGCCAACGGCATCACCGACTCCCAGCACCACATCTTCCGCGCCGACGCGGCGACGTACGAGGGCCCGCCGACCGAGAAGAACGAGTCGGACCGGATCGAGTGGATCCCGCTGGCCGACGTGCGCGGCATGATCGACCGGCGCGAGATCGTCAGCAGCGGCTCCCTCGTCGGGCTGCTCTACGTCCTCATGGACGAGGCGATCCGCTGACCTGGCGGGGCAGCACTTCATGGAGCCGGGGCTCGAACGTCGCCGTGGCGGGTTGCCGGCGGTCGTGCGCCCTCTCAGACCCGACACCGGCTGACACGGTTGCTGTACTTCGCTGCTGTACGGGCAACGCCAGAGGCCCCCAGGATTTCTCCTGGGGGCCTCTGGCCTGATGTGCACTCGGCAGGATTCGAACCTGCAACCTTCTGATCCGTAGTCAGATGCTCTATCCGTTAAGCTACGAGTGCTTGGCGTTCCGGGCTTTTTCTTCCCGGTCGGCGTTGCGAGAACAACATTACATGACCTGCGCCGTGACGCGAAATCCATTAGCCCCACCGCTGCTGAGCTGCGGAAACAGTGTCTTGCGGCCCGTCTCGGGCGAGCCTCCGAACCAGCCCCGGCGCGCCCTCCGTGCCCGGGCGTGTCCCGGAACGGCCGAAGCCCCGTGCCAGGGGCACGGGGCTTCGGGGTGGAGCGGAGGCGGAGGGATTTGAACCCTCGATGGGCTTTAAGACCCAAACCGCATTAGCAGTGCGGCGCCATAGACCGGACTAGGCGACGCCTCCTCCACACACCTCGCGCGGACGCGAGTGGTGCGTGCAGATGATGACACAGTCGAGCGTCGTGTCACCAATCGCCGCCAACGTTACTAGGCCCTCGGGGGCCAGGGCAAAGCAGTTCGGCGTGGTGGCGCAACGTCCGGGCGTGGTGCGCGTTAGAGAGGGGTGGGGGCCCCGGGTCTCCGTCCGGCGGCGGCTCCGTCAGTCCTCGTCGCCGGTCGTCAGTCGTCGTTGCCCGTCAGTCGTCCGTCAGCCGTGGTGCCGGGGCGGGTCCGTGATCGTCCGTGACCGCCGCCCGTGGCCGACCGTGCTGCAGAGATCCTGGAGCTTCCGCATGCTGCGCCGTCTCGCCCTCACCGCCGTCGTCTCGCTCGCCGCGCTCGCCACCGCCGTGCCGGTGTCCGTCGCCACCGCCTCCGGGCCCGCGTCCTCCGGTCCGGTGCCCTCCGCCGTGCCCACCACCGGGCCGTTCGCCGCCGCCCGGCCCGCCCTCGGGCCGCTGCCCATGCCCCTCCCGCTGCCCGGGTTCCTGGACGGCGGGAACGGCGAGGAGGGCGGGGAGGGGACCGGGGGCGGTGACGTACGTACGCGGCTCACCGTGAGCGTCGAGAACACCGGGGTCGCCGGGGCCGACGGCACCTTCGAGCTGGAGTGCGGGCCCACCGGGGGCAGCCACCCGCGGGGGCAGGCCGCCTGTGACCGGCTGGCGGAGGCCGGCGCCACCCGGGCCGGGCGGCAGGAGCTGTTCCGGGAGACCCCCGAGGGCACGATGTGCACGATGATCCACGGCGGCGACGCCACCGCGCGCATCGTCGGCACCTGGGAGGGCCGGGCCGTGGACACCACCGCCAGCCGCCGCGACGGCTGCGAGATCGCCCGCTGGAACAGCCTCGTGCCGGTGCTCCCGGATGTTCGATAGTCCGTCGGTCAGGACGTAAAGGCGTTCGCTCCGGCGAACGGCCACGGGGCTTTTCCGGTGGCCGGGTCGGAGCGTCGCGCCGCGCGTCCGCGCACGTCACAGGGTGCGCGGACGCTCACGTCACGGGCTCGCGGCGTACACCGCACGCACAGAACCTTGGTGAGAGCTCCCCCTCATCCGCCGCCCCCGGAGCCTCCCCTGCCCTTAGACTCCTCCAGTGACAGTCTGCGGCCCGAGGGGCAAGATGGGGCCCGCTGTCGGCAAGGTGCGGTAATCAGGGAGGAAGCGTCGTCGTGAGCAGCAGGCCATCCCGAGGCACTGCTCGCCTCGCAGCCATACTCGATGCCCTTCCTGACGGGCTCCTGCTCGTCAATTGCAACGGCACGGTCGTGAACGCCAACGCCATCGCCCTCGAAATGTTCGAGACCCCGGGCACCGCGCTCGTCGGTCGCGGACTGCTCGATCTGCTGCCGGAGTTCGACTCCAAGCTGATCCCGGGTTCGATGCGCCGGCCCGAGGCTGCGGACGAACAGGGCAGGACCAAGCCGACGCGGATGACCGCGCGGCGCACCGACGGCAACGAGTACCCCGTCGAGGTCACCAGCGCGAGCCTCGACAGCGGGCAGGCCGCGTACAACGACATCCACTCCAGCTACACCGGCGACGAGCTCCTCATGATCGTCGTACGGGATCTCTCCGGCACCGTCGACACCGAGGCGGAGCTGGCCCGTTCGCAGCGCCAGACCGAGATGATCCTGCGGGCCGCCTCCGAGGGCGTCGTCGGCACGGACACCGACGGGCGCGTCGTCCTCGTCAACCCCGCCGCCGCGCAGATCCTCGGCTTCCGGGCCAGCGACCTCGGCGGCCAGGAGCTGCACCCGCTGATCCTGCACTCGCGGGCGGAGGGCGAGCCGTTCCCGTACGAGGACTCCCCGCTCGCCGACACCCTCAGGTCGGGGCGCAAGCACCGGGTGCGCGGGCAGGTGCTGTGGTCCAAGAGCGGCGCGCAGGTCCCGGTGGATCTCACGACCGCGCCGGTACGGGACGGGGACCAGCTCGTCGGCGCGGTGATGACGTTCACCGACCGCCGCCCGTACGAGGAGCTGTCGGCGCAGCACAAGAACGTCGTCGCCGAGCTGACCACGAGCCACTCCGCCGAGGTCACCGCGCTCAAGGAGGCGCACGCGGCCGAGCTGGAGGCCCTCAAGGAGGCCCACGCCGCCGAGATCGCCGACCGGACCGAGCGGTACGCCGCCGAGATCGAGGGCCAGGCCGAGCTGCTCGCCTCCCTGGGCGCCCAGCACTCCCAGCTCACCGCTGTCCTCGGCGGTTCGCTGCGCGGGCCGCTGGAGGAGCTGCGCGGCGAGCTGTCCACCCTCGCCGCCGACCCGGCCGGCCAGCTGTGGCCGGAGGCCAACCAGATCCTGCACCACCTCGCCGCCGGGTACGCCCGGATGACCACCCTCGTCGACAACGTCCTGGGCTACCAGCGCCTCGACACCGGCGTGGAGGGGCTGCACAAGGCCCCCGCCATGATCGAGGGGATCGTGACCGGCGGGATCGACGGGGCGGTCGAGCTGATCGGACCCGGTCGCGCCCAGTTCGCCGTGCACGCCCCGCCGATCGAGGCCGAGGTCGACGCGCGTCAGCTGGCCACCGCCATCGCCCACCTCGTCGCGGACGTCTGCGGTGTCGACTCGACCGGCAAGACCCGGGCCGTGCCCGGCGGCGGCTATGTCGACTCCACCGTGGTCGTGGCCGCCGCCCAGCGCGGTGACGTCGTACGGATCGAGGTGCGCGGGCCGTTCGCCGGGGGCGACCCGGTGCACGAGCCGATCGTGCGCGGCATCGTCCGGGCGCACGGCGGAGTTCTCCAGACGCACGAGATGCCGGGCATGAGCGGCAGCGCGTACGTCCTCGACCTGCCCATCGGCGCCGCCGCCGGCACGATCGCGCCCCCGGAGACCGACGGCAACGCCCCGCTGCCGGAGCCCGCACCCGCCGCGTCCGCCACACCCGGGGGCCTCGGCGCGCCGGGCGTCACCAGCGGCGGCCGGCGCCGGGCCCGCAGGTCCTCCACCGACGCGTTCCTGGACAGCCCCGGTGGTACGCCGGAGGGTACGGGCGGCGGCGAGCCCGCCGCCCCGGCCGCTGTCCCCGCTGCCGCCTCCGAGGACCGCCCGGCCGCCGAGCCGACCGGGCGGCGGCGGGCGCGCCGTGGACCGGCCGCGCCCGAGGAGCAGCAGGCCCCCGAACTGATCCCCGCCCAGCAGGGCGAGGGTTCCGGGCGGCGGCGCGGCCGTCCCAGCCCGGCCGAGGCGGCCCCTGCCCCGGTCCAGGGCGCGGTTCCGGTGGACGCCGGGACCGCCGCCGCCGTACAGGAGCAGCCCCGGCAACCGCAGCGGCAGGCGCTGGCCCTGACTTCCGCGCCTTCTGCCGCGCCGTCCGCCGCGCCTTCGGAGGGGTCGGTCGTCACCGCGGCCGAGAACGCCCAGGGCGGCGGTCGTCCGCAGCTCGGGCCGACCGTGCCGCCCCAGGGCGTCCCGGTGGACCCGCAGCAGCCCGTTCCGCCCACCGGACGGCGGGCCCGGCGCGACGGTGAGAACCTCGCCCTTCCCGCCCTCGCCTCCGGCAACGGCGGCCACCCGGGGCCGGAGTCGGCCCCGCAGTCCGGCAGTCAGCAGCCCGGTGGGCGGCGGGCCCGGCGTGCGCTGGCCGCCGCCCAGGAGCGCACCGCCGCCGACGCCGGTCCGCGGACCGCCTTCGCCCTGCCTCCGGCCGACGCCGACCGGGCGCCGCTCACTCCCGACGCCCCCGTGGGCCCCGGTGACGAGGCGAGCGGGCACCACGCGCGTACCGCACCGGAGGCCGGTCACACGCCTCCGCAGGCGCACCCCGTCGCCCCGGTGCACACCGGCACGCAGGCCGACGGAACCTCCGGGCAGGGCTTCCCGGCCGCGCCCGAAGCACCGCACGCGCCCGACCCGTACGGCAACGGCGGCTTCCCGCAGGCTCCGGGCCCCGCGCCGGAGAACGCCTCCTGGGGCAACCCCACGCACACCGACACCGGGCACACCGACGCCGGGCACCCCGGCACCGCACACCCCGACACCGAGCACACCGGCACCGGAGACACCGCCCACACCACCGGCGTCGCGGCCGTCGCCGATCCGGTGCCGCACCCCGCCGACGCCCCCGACGCGCGGCGGCAGCCGTTGCCCGCCGAGGAGCCGATGGCGGACGGCGGCAACCCCGACTCCACGCAGGGCAGGGCCTTCAGCGTGCGGACGCTGGGCCAGGGCGTGCCGTTCGCCCAGCACCTCGCGCACCAGCAGAACCAGCCGCACCAGAGTCTCGGCGGCGCAGGACGGCGTCGTAAGCTCGCCGCCCCGCCGGAGGGCGACCGCGCCCCGGCGCGGACCGCCGGCGGCCAGCAGGTCGCGCCCCAGCAGGACCGCCCGGGCCCGGCCCAACCGACGAGCCCCGCGCCCGCACCCGCTCCCGGCCCGCAGCAGCAACAACAGACCCAGAGCCAGGACCCGAGGCAGGCCCAGGGCCAGAGCCAGGGCCAGGCCCCGGCGCAGGGCGGGCCCGGCGCTGCCTACGGCGAGGGGCAGCTGCTCGCGCCGCCCGTCGCGGAGGGGCGCGCGTACGCCATAGGGGCGCCCGACGAGGGCGCCGAGGGGCCCGAGCCGCTGGACGGGCCCGGCGGCGCGGTCGAGGTCGCCAACCGGCCGCATCCGCACCCGGTCGACGACGAACTGCCGCCCGAGCCGCTGGACAACCCGCGCCGACTGCTGGTCTGGCCCGCCCCCGACGTACCGACCCAGCAAGCGCTCAGCGACCGGGGCTACCGCCCGGTGATCGTGAACTCCCGCGAGGAGGTCGACGCCCAGATCGCCGCGTTCCCCGCCGCGCTCTTCGTCGACCCGCTGACCGGGCCCATCACCCGTACCGCGTTGCAGTCGCTGCGCCAGGCGGCCGTCGCGGCCGAGGTTCCGGTGCTGGTCACCGCTGGTCTCGGGCAGGCGACCCGGGAAGCGGCGTACGGAGCCGACCCGGCCGTCCTGCTCAAGGCGCTGGCCCCGCGCGACAGCGAACAGCATCCCTCGCGGGTGCTCCTGATCGAGGAGCACGAGGAGATCGCGGTGGCGCTGACGCAGACCCTGGAGCGGCGCGGCATGCAGGTCGCACGCGCCGCGACGGACAGCGAGGCCGTCGATCTGGCGGGCCGGATGCGGCCGAACCTCGTGGTGATGGACCTGATGCAGGTACGCCGTCGGCGCGCCGGGATCATCGACTGGCTGCGGGCCAACGGGCAGCTGAACCGCACCCCGCTGGTCGTCTACACCTCGGCCGGGATGGACCATGCGGAGCTGCCGCGGCTCGGATCGGGCGAAACCGTTCTCTTCCTGGCGGAACGGTCGACCAGCGACGAGGTCCAGTCGCGGATCGTCGACCTGCTGGCGAAGATCGGCACCAACTAGCCACGCCCGACAGGGCGGGGGCGGTACGGGATTCCCGTACCGCCCCCGCCCTGTTTCACGTGAAACCAGCGGACCGGATCTCAGAGCTGGGTGACGTCCAGCTCGCCCTCCGCGTACTGCTTCCGGATCACCTTCTTGTCGAACTTGCCGACGCTCGTCTTCGGCACGGCGGCGATCACCGACCAGCGCTCCGGCAGCTGCCACTTGGCGATGCCCGACTCGGCGAGGAACGCCTTCAGCGCCTCGTAGTCGACACCGTCGGCGCCCTCCTTGAGGACGACGGTCGCGAGCGGACGCTCGCCCCACTTCTCGTCCGGTACGGCGACGACGGCCGCCTCCGCGACGTCCGGGTGGGCCATCAGCGCGTTCTCCAGCTCCACGCTGGAGATCCACTCGCCGCCCGACTTGATGACGTCCTTGGCCCGGTCCGTGAGGGTCAGGAAGCCGTCGGTGCTGATCACGCCGACGTCGCCGGTCTTCAGCCAGCCGTCCTCGCTGAACTTGTCCTCGGGGCGCAGATGCTCGCCATCGGCCCCGCCGTAGTAGGCGGCGGCGATCCAGGGGCCCCGGACCTCCAGCTCACCGGCCGACTCGCCGTCCCACGGAAGGTGCTCGCCGGCGGGGCCGACCAGCCGCGCCTCGACGCCGGCGGGGAAGCGGCCCTGGGTGACCCGGTAGGGCCACTGCTCCTCGGCGCTCAGTCCGGCGGGCGGGTGGGCCATGGTGCCCAGCGGTGAGGTCTCCGTCATGCCCCAGGCGTGACAGAGCCGGACGCCGAGCTTGTCGTACGCCTCCATCAGCGAGGGCGGACAGGCCGCGCCGCCGATGGTCACGTTGGCCATGGAGGTGAGGTCGCGCGGGTTGGCGGTGACCTCGGCGAGCAGGCCCTGCCAGATGGTGGGGACCGCGGCCGCGTGCGTCGGGCGCTCGCGCTCGATCATCTCGGCGAGCGGGGCGGGCTGCAGGAAGCGGTCCGGCATCAGCATGTTCACGCCGCTCATGAACGTGGCGTGCGGCAGGCCCCAGGCATTCACATGGAACTGGGGCACGACGACGAGGGTGGTGTCCTTGTCGGTCAGTCCCATCGACTCGGTCATGTTGACCTGCATCGAGTGCAGATAGATCGAGCGGTGCGAGTAGACGACGCCCTTGGGGTCGCCGGTGGTGCCGGAGGTGTAGCACATGGCCGCGGCCTGGCGTTCGTCCAGCTCCGGCCAGTCGAAGGTGGTGGGCCGGTCCGCGATCAGTTCCTCGTAGTCGTGCACGCGCGGCGCGACGCCGGCCAGCCCGGAGCGGTCCCCCGGCCCGGACACGACGACGTGCTCGATGCTCGGCAGGTGGGGCAGCAGCGGTACGAGGAGCGGCAGCAGCGAACCGTTGACGATCACCACCTTGTCGTCCGCGTGGTTGACGATCCAGGCGAGCTGCTCGGGCGGCAGCCGGAGGTTGAGGGTGTGGAGCACGGCCCCCATGGAGGGGATGGCGAGGTAGGCCTCGACGTGGGCGGAGTTGTTCCACATGAGCGTCGCGACCCGCTGGTCGCCGTCGACGCCCAGCTCGTCGCGCAGCGCGTTGGCCAGCCGAGTGGCGCGCGCCCCGATCTCGGCGAAGGTGATGCGGTGCGGCTCGGGTTCGCCGGTCCAGGTCGTGACCTGCGACTTCCCATGGATCGTCATCCCGTGGTGCAGGATGCGGGTGACAGTCAGCGGTACGTCCTGCATGGTGCTCAGCACGGCGTCCTCCCGGGGGCGCTACGCGGCAGTAAGGTTCCGCTGATTCTGCGCACATACCACGCGGTATGTCACTACTCGCGGGAGAAAATTCCTGACCGGGGGCCGTGTGGCGGAGTGTGGCGGAGTGTGCCCGGCGACCCCGATCAGCGGACCGGGGTCAGCTCCGGGTCCTCGCGGAGTTTGCCGAGGGCGCGGGAGACGGCGCTCTTGACCGTACCGATCGACACGCCGAGCACCTCGGCCGTCTGGGCCTCGCTCAGGTCCTCGTAGTACCGCAGGACGACCATCGCGCGCTGGCGGTCCGGGAGCTTGAGCACCGCGCGCCACATCGCGTCGTGCAGCGACTGCTGCTCGGCCGGGTCCGGCGCCGGGAAGGCCTCCCGCTCGGGCAGCTCCTCGCAGGCGAACTCGTCGACCTTGCGCTTGCGCCACTGCGAGGTGCGGGTGTTCAGCAGGGCCCGGCGCACATAGCCGTCCAGCGCCCGGTGGTCCTCGATCCGCTCCCACGCGACGTACGTCTTGGCGAGCGCGGTCTGCAGCAGGTCCTCCGCGTCGCACGGGTTCGCGGTGAGCGAGCGCGCGGTACGCAGCAGGACCGGTCCCCGGGCCCGGACGTACGAGGAGAACGACGCGTAGGGCGTGTGGGGGTGGCCGGCGGCGGTGGCAGAGGCCGCCCTGGAGGCGCCTGTGCAGACTGGCGTGGTCATGTACTCAACGCTAGGAGCGGGCGCCGCCGAGGGGATCGCCCCCAGGTCCCGAAGCGCCGTCCGCCTCAGGTTGTAGGGGGCGTACACCCTGCACCTCCTGAAGGTGGACGGGCCTCGGCCGGGCCGTCAGGGTCCGGCCCCGGGAGCCCCCGGGGCCGGAGGCCGCCGTTCAGCCGTCCGCGCCGAGGACCAGGCCCGAGGTCGGTACGCCCGTACCGGCCGTGACCAGCGACCTCACCGCCCCCGCCACCTGGTTCACCGAGGTCCCCCGGATCTGCCGGACGGCCTCCGCGATGCCGTTCATCCCATGGAGGTACGCCTCCCCCAATTGACCCCCATGGGTGTTCAGGGGCAGGGCGTCCGCCGCGACGAAGTCGCCCGCCTCCCCCGGCCCGCAGAAACCGAACTCCTCCAGCTGCATCAGGACGAACGGGGTGAAATGGTCGTAGAGGATGCCCACATCGATGTCGGCCGGGGTCAGTCCGGAGCTGCGCCAGAGCTGCCGGGCGACCACGGCGGTCTCCGGCAGGCCCGTCAGCCCGTCCCGGTAGAAGCTCGTCATCTGCTCCTGCGACCGGCCCGCGCCCTGGGCCGCCGCGACGACCACGGCGGGCGGCCGGGGCAGGTCGCGGGCGCGCTCCACGCTGGTGACGACGAGGGCCTGACCGCCGTCCGTCTCCTGGCAGCAGTCCAGCAGCCGCAGCGGCTCCACGATCCAGCGGGAGGCGGCGTGGTCGGCGAGCGTGATCGGTTTCCCGTGGAAGTACGCCGCCGGGTTCCGCGCCGCGTGCCGCCGGTCGACCACCGCCACGTGCCCGAAGACCTCCGGGCCGAGGCCGTACGCGTGCAGATAGCGCTGGGCCGCCATCGCCACCCAGGAGGCCGGGGTGAGCAGCCCGTACGGCAGGTTCCAGCCGAGCGCCGTGCCCTCGGCGGTCGGCTCGCGCCGCTGGACGCCGGAGCCGAAGCGGCGGCCGGAGCGTTCGTTGAAGGCGCGGTAGCAGACGACGACGTCCGCGATACCGCTCGCCACCGCGAGGGCGGCCTGCTGCACGGTGGCGCAGGCCGCGCCGCCGCCGTAGTGGATCCGGGAGAAGAACGACAGCTCGCCGATGCCGGCCGCCTGGGCGACGGTGATCTCCGGGCTGGTGTCCATGGTGAAGGTGACCAGCCCGTCGACGTCGGCGGACGTGAGGCCCGCGTCGTCGAGCGCGGCGCGGACGGCCTCGACGGCCAGCTTGAGTTCGCTGCGGCCGGAGTCCTTGGAGAACTCGGTGGCCCCGATGCCGACGATCGCCGCCTTTCCGCCGAGCGTGTCGGCCCTGCGGATACTCATGTTCCGCCTCCGCCTTTCCGTGGGAGGGCCACGGCGACCGTTCCGGTGACGTGGCGGCCGATGCCGTTGTCGCCGATGACCTGGACGGTCGCCTCGGCGGCCTCTCCGGCTCCCGCGTCGGTTACGACGGTGATCCGTCCGGTCAACCGCAGCACATCGCCCGGGTAGTTGGGAGCGCCGAGCCGGATCGCGACCTTGCGGAGGACGGCGGTGGGGCCGAAGTGGTCGGTGAGGTAACGGCCGACGAGCCCGTTGGTGGTGAGGATGTTCATGAAGATGTCGGGGGAGCCCTTCTCCCGGGCCAGTTCCGCGTCGTGGTGCACGTCCTGGTAGTCGCGCGAGGCGATGGCCCCGGCGACGATCAGGGTCCGGGTCACCGGGATCTCCAGGGGCGGCAGCTCGTCGCCGACGCGGTAGGTGTGCGCGTGCGTCACGACGCCTCCTCCCGGGGTCCGGCCGCCAGCAACAGGCCCAGCTCCTCCAGGACTTCGCTGCCGCAGCCGAGATACGCGTCGAGCTGGCGGCCCCACAGGAAGTGCCGGTGGACCGGGTGGTCGAGGTCGGCGCCGGTGCCGCCGTGCAGATGCTGGCCCGCGTGGACGACCCGCTTGCCCGCCTCCGATCCCCACCAGGCGGCGGTCAGCGCCTGTACTTCGTACGCCTCGTGTGCGTCGTGCCGCCAGGCCGCCTCGTACGCGGTGACCCGGATCGCCTCGGTGTCCATATGGGCGTCGGCGGCGCGGAGCAGGACGCCCTGGTTGGTGGAGAGCGGACGCCCGAACTGCTCGCGGGTGACGGTGTGCTGGACCGCGCGCGCGAGCGAGCCGGCGCACACCCCGGCCTGAAGACCCGCGAAGGCGGTACGGGCAGTGGCGAGGACCGCCGTGTACGCCCCCGGCTGCCCGTTCCCCAGCCTCTCCCCGCGTACGCCGTCGAGAACCAGCCGCCCCGCGGACCAGGGTGCGGTCGTCTCCACCGGCACCACGGTGACGCCCGGCTCGCCGGTCCGGACGATCCACAGACCGCGCTCCGCGTCCGCCACCAGCACCTGGGTGGCGTCGCGCAGCCAGGGCGCCCAGGGCACCACCCCGTACAGCGCACCGTCCGCGAGGTGTACGCCGCCCCGCGCCGGGAAAGCGCCCGCCGCCACCTCCGTACCGTCGCGCAGTCCGGGCAGCAGGCGCTCGCGCTGCCCGTCCGTACCGTGCTCGGCGACCGCGAGCAGCCCGTACACACAGGTGGCCGCGAACGGGACCTGGGCGGTGGTCCGGCCCTGCTCCTCCAGGAGCAGCACGAGGCCGAGCAGCCCGATCTCCTCGACCGCGCCGGGCAGCCCCGCCGCACACAGCTCCTTCCACAGCTCCGCGTCCGTGCCCGAACCGGCCGCCGTCAGCCGCTCGTGCGTGGACAGATCGCCGAAGATCCGCGCGGCCAGCCCCCGCGCCGCCGACTGCTCCTCGCTCGGGGTGAAGTCCATCTCAACCGCCTTCGCTCGCCCGGAAGACGGGCAGTTCCAGGTCGGGGTCCGTGGCAAGGAACTCCAGCTGTACGGGCATGCCGACGCGGACCTTGTCGTACGGCACACCGATCACGTTGCTGACGATGCGGACACCCTCGGCCAGCTCGATCAGCGCGACGGCGTACGGTCCGCCCTCGCCGTCCGGGGCGAAGGCGGGGAACGGCGGGTGATGCATCACGACATGGCTGAAAACCGTGCCGTCCCCGCCCGCATCGACCGTGTCCCACTCCGCGCCACCGCAGGCGTTGCAGCCGGGCAGCCAGGGCAGTCGAAGGGTCGCGCAGTCGGCGCAGCGCTGGATGAGGAGCCGGTGCTCGGCGACCCCGGCCCAGAAACCGGCGTTGTCGCGGTTGATCACGGGCCGGGGCCGGCGTGCCGGTTCGGAGCTCTTGTCCCGGTGCGCGGGGCGGTACTTGAGGATGCGGAAGCGGTGCGTCCCGGCCGGTTCCCCGTCGGCGTGCACGTCCGTGCGGGTGGTGACGAAGTAGCCGGTGCCGAGCTTGGTCGTCTTGCGCGGGGAGACGGACTCGATGACCGTGTCGAAGGTGATCCGGTCGCCGGGGCGGAGCGGTCGCAGGTACTCCTGTTCGCAGTCGGTCGCGACGACCGAGGTGTAGCCGGCGCCGTCGAGCAGCGCGAACATCTCGTCGTACGCGGCGGAGCGATGGTCGGTGTGGCCGGTCAGCCCGACCATCGTCCAGGCCTGGAGCATGGTCGGCGGGGCGACGGCGTCCGGGCCCCGGTAGGCGGCCGAGGTGTCGCCCATCGCCTCGCACCAGTGCCGGATCATCGGCTCGTTGACCGGGTCCTTGCCGCGCCCGGCGGTGGCGGCGGCACGGCCTTCGTAAACGCGGAGCCGTTCGTACAGCTCGTCGCTCTCCGGCCCCGGCGCTCCCTGCTCCCGCTCGTTCATCGCCTGCCCCGGGTCATCCCGAGCCGGGCCGTCGCGACGATCTCGCGCTGCACCTCGCCGACACCGCCACCGAAGGTGTTGATCTGCGCGGCGCGGTTCATCCGCTCCAGCTCGCCGTCCGGGCCGAAACAGCCGGGGGAACCGGCCCGGAGCAGGGCGGTCTCGCCGACGGCCTCCTGACACATCCGGTAGACCTCGACGGCGCTCTCGGTGCCCGCGAACTTCACCCCGCTGGCCTCTCCGGGGGCCGGTGCGCCGGCGCCCACGGCGTCGACCAGCCGCCAGTTCAGCAGGCGCGTCGCCGCGAGCCGGGCGTACGCCTCCGCGAGCCGGGCGCGCACCCATGGCTCGTCGATCCGGCGGCGCCCGGTCAGGGGGTCGGGGGTACGGGTGTGGGCGAGGGCCTCCTCGTAGAAGTCCTCGGCCTGCATGCCGATGGCGGCCAGGGCCACGCGTTCGTGGTTGAGCTGGCTGGTGATGAGCTTCCAGCCCTCGTTCTCGGCGCCGACGAGGTTGGTGGCGGGGACGCGTACACCGTCGTAGTAGGTGGCCGTCGTGGTCAGCCCGCCCACGGTCTCGATCGGCGTCCAGGAGAAGCCGGGGTCGTCGGTGGGCACCAGGACGATCGAGATGCCCCGGTGCTTGGGGGCCTCGGGGTCCGTACGGCAGGCGAGCCAGATCCAGTCCGCCTGCTGGGCGTTGCTGGTGAAGATCTTCTGGCCGTCGATGACCCAGTCGTCGCCGTCCCGCACGGCGCGGGTCCGCAGCGCCGCCAGGTCCGTACCGGCCTCGGGCTCGCTGTAGCCGATCGCGAAGACGAGGTCGCCGGCGAGGATGCGGGGCAGGAAGTACGCCTTCTGCTCCTCGGTCCCGTACGCCATGAGCGTCGGGCCGACGGTGTTGAGCGTGACCATGGAGACCGGGGCGCCCGCCCGGTACGCCTCGTCGAAGAAGACGAACTGCTCGTCGGGGCCCCGCCCCCGGCCGCCGTACTCCTCGGGCCAGCCGAGACCGAGCAGACCGTCGGCGCCGATACGGCGGAGCAGCCGCCGCTGTTCGCCCGGGTCGGTGCTCTGCCCGGCGTACGCCGTATCGGACAGCAACGCGCTGAAGTACGAACGGAGTTCGGCACGGAGGCGCTGTTGGCGTGCGGTCGGAGCGAGATGCACGGAGGGGCCTCCAGGGCTGCTTGCCTTACGGATCCGGCCACTGCGGCCACTGCGGCTGCGACTGCGACTGCGACTGCTGCCGCTGTCGCCACTGCCACTGCTGCTGCCACTGCCGCGCATGACCGACGTTTCTGACTGTCCGTCAGAAACGGGCGCCCTGTCAAGACGACGGCAGCCCGCACGAGGACACCGAAGTGCCTTCGTGCGGGCTGCTGTTCAGTCCGCCGGAACCCACCCCCCGGGAGGTCCCGACGGCCGCGTCACCTGGGGCGCATCACCAGAAGAAGGGCGTGAAGTTCACCGCGACACTGTGGTCCGACTGGTCGATCGGCACGAAGGCCGAATTGCTCACCTGGGCGGACGTGTTCTGGTTCGACGCACCGACGCCGACGGCCTGCTGCTGGGTCGTGGCCGAGTTGCCGGAGTTGTTGCCGCCGACACCGCTGCCGCCGACCGTCGCCACCGCCGCGTTCGATCCGTCGTTCGCGAAGGAGCCGTTGTCCGCCATGGCGACCCCGCCGCAGAGCGCGACGGTCAGAGGCAGAGCGGCGACAGCGGCGAGGGCACGAGCGGTACGGGTACTTGCCATGTCATTTCCTCCAGGAAACGGAATTGCGGCTTCATATTCGGCTGGTCCCGGGGGAGTTGGCCGACCACCCCGGTGCTGTTCACAACGTCGCGAGACCAGAGTTGCCCAGCACATCCCCGGCGAACCCCTCATCTCCGCCCCATTCCCCCTCACGTATGACGAAGAGCCGATAAACCTCCCATGCCGTACGAAGGTCCAGGACGGCGAGGCGGCCGGGGCGACCCGTTGGGGCACCCGGGAAGAAGCGTTCCGCCACCCGACTCCCCCGCACGCCTCCACCCGCCCCCCTCACCTCCCCTCTTCCTTTCTTCGAACGCATGTACGAAAATAGAGCCATGGCCACCATCGACCGGCAGACCCCCACCCTGGCCCTCGCCCACGCCCTGGCCGCCGCCGGGCGCGGCCTCCCCGTCTTCCCCCTCTCCGCCACCAAGCTCCCCGCCCTGCGCTCGCCGCACCGGGGCCGGCGGCAGCCCACGCACTGCCGCGGCGAGTGCGGGCTGCCGGGGCACGGGGTGCACGACGCCACCACCGACCCTGCGGCCGTCCGGGCCCTCTTCGCCGCCGCGCCCCGGGCCACCGGCTACGGCATCGCCTGCGGACGCGCCCCGCAGCGCCTCATCGGCATCGACCTGGACGTGGACCCCGCGTACGGCAGCGACGCGGCGGGCGCGCTCCGGCAGCTGGCCCTCCAGCACCTGTTCACCATCCCGCCGACGGTCACGGTGCTCACCCCGAGCGGCGGCCGGCACCTCTGGCTGACCGGCCCCGCCGACGCGACGGTCCCCAACTCCGCCGGCCGCCTCGCCCCGGGCATCGACATCCGCGGCAGCGGCGGCTATCTGGTCGGCCCCGGCTCGGTCACCGCGCACGGCCGCTACCGCCTGGCCCCCGGCACCGCCCACCTCACCCCGGCCCCGTGCCCCCGCGCCCTGCTCCGCCTCCTGACGCAGCCACGCCGCGCGCCCTCCACCGCGACCACGACCGCCGGGGACGCGGCCACCGCCCCCACCCAGGCCCGCCGGGGCGAGGGCCTGATCCAGTTCGTGCTCGCCGCGCACGAGGGCCAGCGCAACACCCGCCTGTTCTGGGCGGCCTGCCGCGCGTACGAACACGGCTTCGGCGACGCCCTGGCGGACGCGCTCACCGCCGCCGCCGTCCGCACCGGGCTGCCGGAACACGAGGCCCGCGCCGCGATCGCCTCGGCGGCACGGCTGACGTCGGGGCGGGACGGGGAGGCGGACGGCGCGGCCTGAGACTCGGAGCAGAAACGGGAGGCTGCGACTCCACTGCCGACTCCCGGCAGAAACCACCCCCCAAGCATGCGGACATCACGCATATCGCTGCCGCGCTCACCGCCCCAGAATGCAGAGGTGACGACGACACCGAGCAACAAGACCGCCTCTGCGCACCGTGGGCCGACGCGCGCCTACCTGGCAGTCGGCATCTTGTTCTCGCTGGTGGCGGCCTGGCTGCTGCTTCTGACCGCGCCGGGCGCACGCGACGACGAGCGCGCGTTCACCACAGCGTCCGAGTGCACGACCGCCGACGGAAGCGGCGCTTCCGACTGCCTGCGCACGGTCAAGGCGGTGATCGACCGCACCGAGCAGGAGACGATGCGCAAGACACCGTCGTACTGGCTGTACATCACCGAGGCCGACGGAACGTCCACCCGCACCCGGATCGAAGGCAACCCGGACCTCACCCCGGCCGCCCGCCCGGGAGCGACCGTCGAGGTCACGTACTGGCAGGGCCAGATCCGGTATGCCGACCTCGGATCCGACCGCCACTACACGAACGCGGACCCGCGCGGCGCCTTCCGTATTCCTCTCGTCGTCGGTCTGGTCGTCGGCATCTTCGGGGCGCTGCTCCTGACGTCCGCGGTCGCCACGG
The DNA here is from genome assembly GCF_055792845.1 of Streptomyces sp. DSM 106670. NCBI lineage: Bacteria > Bacillati > Actinomycetota > Actinomycetes > Kitasatosporales > Streptomycetaceae > Streptomyces > Streptomyces sp. DSM 106670. Next base: position 4,181,579 of record NZ_CM147704.1, on the reverse strand, counting down.
CCTGGATCGGCAGACGTTCACTCAAGGCGTTCCCCTGGCAGGTCAGCCTCATCTTCACCGGCGGGATGTGCCTGATCCTGTTCGGCGCGCTGGCTCCCTGGCTGACCGACAGCATCACCGAGGCCCTGCAACTCACCGGTCTGGCCACCGTGGTGGTCCTGGCGCTCTGCGCCCTGGCCGTCCCGTTCCTGCGGCGGCGCGACCGCGGCGGCGACGACACGATCACGCTGGAGCCGTCCGTGCTCACCGAGGAACTGTGCTTCCCCGGCCTGATCATGGGCGAGGTCCCGTACGCGAGCGGCGCCGGCTACCTGATCGCGGGCCCCGGCCTCCTGGCCACGACCCCCGACCCCACCGGCGTCTTCCACCGCAGGACCGCCGCCCGCACCCTGACCCCGCTCCGCCTCCGCCCGCCCTACCTGACGGACCCGGCGGGCCGCCCCGACTACGACGGCCGGGCGGTGGTCCTGGAATGCGAGGACAACGGCATACCGGTCCTCGTCATCACACGGAGGAAGGACGCACCCGCCGTCCTAGGCGCACTCGGACCGGTCCGGGCGGAGTAACCCGGGCCGCTCACCACTCGAACCCCACCGGTCACCTGGCCGCCCACCGCCCCGGCCGTACGCGTCACCGAGCCGCCCCGGTCGACCTCACCACGCGAGCCAGCTCCGCGTCGTACCGATCAGCATCGAAGTGGAACGTCGGCGGAGCGACCTCCCCGTACGGGACCTCCCAGCCGGACCACTGCACGATGTCCCCGAGACGCTGAACGACCACGGTCAGAAACCCGCAGCAGCCTCCCGAACACTCCGGCGCCCCCAACTCCACCCGCCGGGCCTCGCCCGTGGCCCACAACGGACCGGGGCCCTCGCCCGGCAACACATCGGCGACGAGCGGCCCCCGACCACTTTCACCGACCGCCTGCGCCACCACGTCCTCGCCATTGACCAGGACCCGCAGACTGGCCGCGAACCGTTGCTTCGGCGGCAACACACTGATCTCCAGACGATCGAACATGCCGTCCACGCTAAGGCCGAAATCCCACATGAAGCATCACGGTTCGCGTGTGGCCACCCGCTCGTCACAGCCGAACCGCCCCGCCACCACCCAAAAAAGAGATGCCGCCGGCACGTACTCCGCGGCGATACTCCGGGCATGAGCAGAATCGCGCAGGTCATCGTCTTGGCAACGTACGCGGACGAGGTCATGGAACCCCTGACCCGCCCCGACGATGCGCGGAGCTGGCGAGGCCACTTCGAACCCCTCGACCTGTTCGTCGGCGGATGGGTCATCGAGTTCAACCGGATGGAACCGCGCTCCGGACTCCTGGAACACCTCGAATCGCTTCCCTGGCCCGACCCGGGCCGGGTGCAGGTGCTGATCCACGACGAGGAGGACGACTGCTTCGGGCTGTGGATGATCCATGACGGCAGACTCGTCGAGGTGCCACTCCCACGCACCCAGCGCTTCCACTCCCCGGCCCCTCCCACCGACGAGTTCGTACCGAGCCCGGGCTACCTGTGGCGAACGGACACGGGCAACAGCGTGCCCGCGGGCTTGTCACCGGAACGCCAGGACCCACGTCCGGCCTGGTAGCGCCGATCTGTCCGACCTGGCGTGATCGAGCAGGCTCTCGCCCGGTGGGCCACCATCGCACGGGCACCACGGGACCAGCCGTGCTCGGTGCTCGGTGCGGAAAGCCCGACAAGGAACGGCCCCCGACCGAAGCTGCTGGTCGGGGGCCGTTCATCTGCGGTGGGTGTGGGATTTGAACCCACGGTGACATCGCTGCCACGACGGTTTTCAAGACCGTTCCCTTAGGCCGCTCGGGCAACCCACCCCGCGTCGGCGGTCCGGTCGCTGTGCAAGCCGATGGGCCGTCAGGCCCGGGTGGGGCCGGTCGACGCGTGGGACAGCCTAGCCGGTCAGCTGTCGCCCTCGCGCTGGCCCAGGGTGACTTCGGCCGTGGCCGTCTTGCCGTCGCGCTCGTACGTCAGGGTGACCTTCTCGCCCGGCTTGCGGGTCCAGATCTCGCCGATCAGGGTCGGGCCGCTGTCGATCACGGTGTCGTTGAACTTCGTGATCACGTCGCCCGCCTTGAGGCCCGCCTTGGCCGCCGGGCCGTCCGGGGTGACGGCGGGGGTGCCGCCCGCGCCCTCGGCGGAGATGGCCGCGCCGCCCGTCTTCTCCTCCATCGTCACCGTCGCGCCGATCACCGGGTAGACCGGCTTGCCGGTCTTGATCAGCTGCTCGGCGACGTTCTTGGCCTGGTTGATCGGGATCGCGAAGCCGAGGCCGATGGAGCCGGCCTGGGACTGGCCGAGGCCGCCGCCGGTCGACTGGATCGCGGAGTTGATGCCGATGACCGCGCCCGTCGCGTCCAGCAGCGGGCCGCCGGAGTTGCCCGGGTTGATCGAGGCGTCGGTCTGCAGGGCGCTCATGTAGGAGTTCTTGTTGCTCTGGCCGTCCCCGGAGGCCACCGGGCGGTTCTTCGCGCTGATGATGCCCGTGGTGACCGTGTTGGACAGGCCGAACGGCGCGCCGATCGCGATCGTCGAGTCGCCGACCGCCACGCTCTCCGAGTTGCCGAGCGGGAGGGGCGTCAGGCCCGCGGGCGGGTTCTTCAGCTTCAGGACCGCCACGTCGTAGCCCTGCGCCCGGCCGACCACCTCGGCGGCGTACTTCTTGCCGTCGGAGAAGGTCGCCGACAGTTCGCCGGACTCCGCGGCGGAGGCCACCACGTGGTTGTTGGTGAGGATGTGGCCTTCCTTGTCGTACACGAAGCCGGTGCCCGTGCCGCCCTCGCCGTCGCCGCCCTGCGCGTCGATGGTGACCACGCTGGGGAGCGCCTTCGCCGCGACTCCGGCCACCGTGCCCGCCGGGCGCTTCAGGTCCCTCGGGGTGTCCGACGCCGAGATGGTCGTCGAGTTGCCGGAGGAGCCGTTGTCGTTGCGGTCGGCCGCCCAGTAGCCGAGGGCGCCGCCGATGCCGCCCGCCACGAGCGCGGCCACGGCCACGGCCGCCACCAGACCGCCGGCCCGGCTCCTGCCGTTCTTGCCGCCCGCGGGGTCCGTGCCGGGCGGGACCGGAGCGCCCCAGACCGGGCCGTGGCCACTGCCGTTGCCGATACCGCCGGACGCGTGACCGGACGCGTGACCGGCGTCCCCGCCGGCGTACGACGGGACCGCGGGCGGGGGCGGCGGCCAGGAGGCGGCGCCCGCGGGGAGTTCGGACGTCGCGCCGTACTCGGGTGCCGCACCGTACGGGGAGTGCTGGGGCGGCTGCGGCGGCGTCGGGTGCGCGCCCTGGGCGTACGCGGGCGCGGCCGGAGAGGCGGGGGCGGCCGGAGCGCCCTGGTGCGTGGGGTTGTGGCGCGGCGCTTCGGCGTGCGCCGGGGCGCCCGCGCCGGGAGCGTGCGGGGTGGTCTCCGGCGCGCCGGTCTCGTGCACGGGAAGGCGTGCGGTGTCCTGCGCGGGGTCGGGCGTCGGCTCGGGTGCCGTCCCGTGCGTGGCGTCCTGGGCTGCGGCCGGGGCCGCCGGCGGCGGCGTGGCTCCGCCGGCCGCCGGTTCAGGAGTGTCGGCCGGCACGGGAGGTGCTGACGGAACGGACGGCACGGCCGGTACCGCGTGGTCCTCGTTGCCCTCGTTCTCGGTGCTCACAGCTCTTTACTCCTCGGTTCCACTCGGCATCCAGTCGGCGTTCGGCAAGAAATCCGCTGTGCACGTGTCTACGGTCAGCTTTTCCCACAACACGTCGGGCCACTGTAAGCAGGACCTGTGCATCCGCACACCAATCTTTACATCCGACAAAACAGACCTCCAGGGTGACATGTGCTCAGCCACCCCCGCGGCGGTGACACCATGGCGCGGGTGACCCACGCACGGCAGCGCAGCGCGCACACCTCCATCCAGGTCATCGCCCACCGCGGGGCCTCCGACGACGCCCCCGAGCACACCCTGGCCGCCTATCGCAAGGCGATCGAGGACGGTGCCGACGCGCTGGAATGCGATGTCCGGCTCACCGCCGACGGCCATCTCGTCTGCGTCCACGACCGGCGGGTGAACCGTACGTCCAACGGGCGCGGCGCCGTGTCGGCCCTGGAGCTCGCCGACCTCGCCGCCCTCGACTTCGGCTCCTGGAAGGACCGCGAGGAGTCGCCCGACTGGGATCCGGTGCCGGGCGAGCTCACCTCCGTACTCACCCTGGAACGGCTGCTGGAGCTCTTCACCGAGGTACGGGCCACCGGGCGGCAGCTGCAGCTGGCCATCGAGACGAAGCACCCCACCCGCTGGGCCGGACAGGTCGAGGAGCGGTTGCTGCAGCTGCTGAACCGCTTCGGGCTGGCCGATCCGGCCGCCGACGACCCCTCCCCCTCGCCCATCCGCGTCATGAGCTTCTCCGCCCGCTCCCTCCACCGCGTCCAGGCGGCCGCGCCCACGCTGCCCACGGTCTATCTGATGCAGTTCGTCTCGCCCCGGATGCGCGACGGGCGACTGCCCGCCGGGGCCCGGATCGCGGGGCCCGGCATGCGGATCGTGCGCAGCCACCCCGGATACATCGAACGGCTGCACCGGGCCGGGCACCGGGTGCACGTGTGGACCGTGAACGAACCGGCCGACGTCGAGCTGTGCGCCGAACTCGGCGTCGAGGCGATCATCACCAACCGCCCCAAGCAGGTTCTGTCCCAACTCGGCCGTATTTAGTACGGATAGGGACCCGCCAGGCCTCCGACCTCGGCCGTTACGGGGTGTGCACCGGCGCATTCGCTGCGCGTCCGATCGTTACGAGTGCGTCACCGGCAGCGCATTGGCCGGTTTCCGGTCCAGCCCCGTGGGGCATCCAACCCGTGGCGTGGGGCAAAGGAGGTCTCGGGGGTGGCGTTGGTGGTGGCACAAGAGGTGCCCGCGTCGTCGAGCATGGCCATTCCTCATGGCCCTGCCGGCGTGGGGCAGGCACGACACCGGATGCGTGAGCAGTTGCGCGGCAACGGGGTGTCGGACGCGGTCGTCGACGACGCTGTTCTGATCCTTTCCGAACTTCTCAGCAACGCCTGTCGGCACGGCAGGCCGCTCGGCCGGCAGACCGACGTCGGCGACGGGGACATCCGCGCCGCCTGGCGGGTGGACACCGGCGGCGCGCTCACCGTGGAGGTCACGGACGGCGGCGGCCCGACCCGACCGGTTCCGTCCACTCCTTCGGTGACGGCACGCGGCGGCCGGGGGCTCAACATCATCAGCGCCCTGGCCCAGGAGTGGGGCGTACGGGACGACTCCTCCGGCGAAGTCACCGTCTGGGCCCTGGTCTCCGCGAAGAAGCCGCCCGGCATCGGCGGCAACGGCAGCAGCAAGGGAAACGGCTCCGACGCGAACGGCGTGCGTGCGAACGGGGTCGGCGGGCTCACCGGGTTCGAGGGCCTGGACTTCTCCGAGGCCTTCGACGACGTGGGCTGAGAGCCGCCGCACAGCCGGAGCGCACGGGGCTCCGCGCGTACGTGGGCGGGGCAGGGCTCCCCGGGCGGCTAGGCTCGCGCCGAGTCCGCACTGTCGCAATCGGGAGAATGCCCACCATGGCCAAGAAGCGCCCTCAGTCCAAGGCCGGGAAGCAGCAGCTCAAGGACGGTGAGATCCCGGTCGTCGGGGCCCGTGAGCCCTGCCCGTGCGGATCGGGCCGTCGTTACAAGGCGTGTCACGGACGCGCCGCCGCCCAGGCCGTGACCGAGCTCGTGCACCGCCCCTTCGAGGGACTCGCGGGCGAGTGCGACTGGGTCGCGCTGCGCGAGCTGGTGCCCGCCGCCACGGTCGAGCTGACCCTCAAGAACGGGCTGCCCGAGGGAGTTCCGTCGGTGACGCTCGCCACGGTCCTGCCGATGGCCTGGCCCGCGCTGCGCCGCGACGACGGTTCCGTCCTGCTCGCCCTGCAGAACGACACCTCCTCCGGTGACCTCAGCCGCGACCTCGCGGACACCCTCCAGCGCGCCCTGGAGGCCGAGCCCGGCTCCCCGGTCGCCGCCCGCCGCGTACCGGCCGACGGTCCGCGCCTCCAGGACGTCCTCGCCCCGGACGCCGCTTTCGAGCCGGACGTGCACTCCGGGTTCGAGTTCTGGGTGCCGGACGCGGAGAACGCCACGCCGGAGGTGTCCGCATCGCTGGAGCGCGCGAACGCCGCCGCGATCCCGACGACCCTGCTGTCCGGCGTCGACGCCGCGTACTGGTGCGAGACCCCGGAGAAGAACCACCTGCGCTGGGTCATGCCGCACCCCGAGGAGCAGCTCCTCGACGCGCTCGCCCGGCTGCACGCCGCGGGCACGTCCTCGCTCGGCGACGACACCCGGCTGGTCGGCTCGTTCCGGGCGCACGGGCTCGTCGTCCCCGTCTGGGACCTGCCGAGCTCGATGGGCGCCGAGGCGTGCGAGAAGCCCGCCGTCGCGTTCGCCGAGCGACTGGCGACGGCGCTCGCGTCCGACGCCCCGCTCACCGCCGAGGAACGCCGCGCCCGGGGCGGTCTCACCAACCGCCAGGTGACCCTCAGCTGACAGTGACGACCGGGCGCCGCAGACGGTGACCCGCGTCACAACTCGCCGTACTCGTAAGTAAATCGGCGTCCCTACAGGCGAGATCGAATTTGCGAACGGCAGATCTCTTGTTACGGTTCTAGAAGCCCGGTCGCTGGTGCATCCCCCGTCGCCAGCGACCGGGCGTCCTCGTTTCCGGCTGCGGCCCGCCCTGTGACACTCCCGGGCGCGGCGACCGTACGCCCCTCTCGCATCCCTCTTGACCCGCCCCGGTCAGTCCTCGGCGCCCGGTGCGCGCTCGGATCCGGCGCGCAGCAGCAGCGGCGCCTCGTCCACCGGCCCCGCGCCCAGGAACTCCGCGACCGCCGTGGTGGACCGGGACGCGCCCGAGGAGGGGATGCGCGGCGTCTCGCAGACGCCGGGCTCGTCGTGCGCGGTCGGCGCGCAGTGCAGCTGCACGGTCCGTCCGGCCGGGCCCATCAGCGTGAGGACGGACCGGAGTTCCTCACCGGTCGCGTTCCGGTAGTACGTACGTGCCCAGCTCTCGCCGTCCTGGGTCATCACACAGGTCTGCGCCTCGACGCCCTCCGGTGCGACCAGCTCGGGTCCGCACCGCGCCACCGCGCCCGTACGGTCAAAATCGGGCGGGGAACCGGCTTCCGCGCTCATTCTCGACGGCGATTTCGGCAAGGTCGAAGAATGCGCGTCGGCAGCACCTTCGCCGGATAGCCCATCAGAAACCTTTGGCCTAAGCATTTCTGGCGATCCGCCAGAAGATTTCGCGTCGGCCGGTGCAGCGGATGGATCAAAGGCCGGGGCAAAGGTCGGGTCAAAGGCCGGGTCGACGGCGGGATCCGCGGAAGCGACCAGCGGGACGAGACATCCGAACACCACGGCTGCCGTGAGACCGATCATGCGGAGATTCATGGTGGCCCCACCTGGCGACTGCGCGGAATTCCTGAGGACGGGGCGACGATATCGGCGGAATGCGCGCCGCCGGGCCGCCCGGCACCCGTTTACCGCGGATCCGGTCCGGCTCACACCCGTTCGAGTGAGCCGGACACCTGCCCTTCCGGTCCCGAGGCGTCAGTGGGCGAGCCGGCTGCCGCCGCCCGGGGCGCCGGTGCTCGCCTCGACCAGGGCGTCCAGGACCGCTTCGACGTCCGGGAGCCAGGGCGCCGCGGCCGCCGGAGCTTCGCCCTTCGTCCGCCCTCGGGACACCGGGGCGGCGGCGGAGGCGCCGAGCGGTGCGGGGGGCCGTTCCCAGCGGACCTGGCCCGCGCCGGTGCGGGACGGCGGCAGGACGAGGTAGCCGCCCTCGCCGTGGAAGCGGAGCGAGCTGGGCACCCAGTCCTTCGCGTACAGCAGTTCGCCGAGCCGTTCCAGGGAGTACGGGGCCACCAGCAGCGACCACCGGGTGGGCGTCGCCACCACGGGGCCGAGCCGCATGCCGAGGACGTCGAGGGCGCTGAGCGCTCTGGCGGCGGCCACGGCGGGCAGGCTCACCGCGCAGGGCGCCCGGCCGCCGGTCGCCAGCATCACGGGCGCGGCGGGGCGGTTGGCCCACCACCAGCGCACCATGCGCTCGTCCGTGGTGGCCGCCAGCAGGCCGGGCTCGAAGGGATGTGCGCCCGGTACGGCGCAGTCGGGTTCGGGGCAGGCGCAGCCGAGGCCGCCGCTCTCGCCGTCCGGGGTGGCCCGCGCCGTCCCCACTCCGGGGACCACGGGCCATTGCCATACGGTGGCGCAGGTCAGGGCCGCGTCGAGCCGGGCGGTCCCCTCCTTGCGCCGGAGCCGGAGCCTGCGTCGCCTTCCGAGGATCTCGCGCATGAGCGCTCGTTCCTTTCCGTTGAACGCCGAGTCCACATGACAGCACGCGTGCGTGACACCACGTGCGTATCTCTTCGCTGTGCGTACGTGCTCATCAGTTCTGCGGTACGGGCGTGCCGTCGATACCGAGCGTGAGCCGAGCCGAGCCGAGTGGAACCGATCCGAATAGAACCGATCAAGAACCGATCTGGGGTGGAACAGAGCCGAATCGAGCAGAGTCGAGCGGAGTCGAACCGAACGGGGCCGAACGGACCGAGCGGATCGAACTGACCGAGCGGGTCGTGCTGCCCTGGCGGAGTCGTGCGGGTCGAACCGAGCGGGTCGAGCCGGGCCGGCGGTCACTGGGCGAGGGTGGCATCTGCCTCGCCCGCCGTCCCCGGTGGGAACCCCGCCGTCCGGGGCGGGGCGTCACCTTCACGGGTAAGGACGCCGGAACCCGCTGCCGGGTTCCTTGGCGATCACAACCGCACCCGCGCATCACCGTTTACGTACCCAGCATGCCCGGAATGACGCTCCTCCGGCGACTTGACCCCGGAGGTACCCCTGTTGAGCAGCCCCAGTCGATCGCAAATAGCGTCCATAGGGTGCATTTTTTGGCCAAGTTAACCGACACTGGGAGGGCACGAATCGCCCGGCTCCCGAAGGGACAATGCTGGACATCGGGTTACTTGTGCGTGTACATGTGGATGCATTGATAGTGGCGCAGAATCACATGGGGGTTTGCGATGCTATTCGACGAATCACACCGGTCGGAAAGCTGGCTGCCATGAGCGCCCCACACCTGCCGAAAGTGGCTGGAATCGATCCAGAGGATCCGGTTTCAACGCACACTCCCGCTCCTCTGACGGAGGTCCCGGGACCGCCCGGAGCCTTCATCCAGGACCGGCTGGCGGGCTGGGTCTCGGACCTCACCACCCTCCACGAACTCACCGAGCGGCTGGCCGGTACGAGCACCCTCGACGATGCCCTGAACGAACTGCTGCGCGCCGGAGCCGCCCTCGTCGGCGCCCGCCGCGGACTCCTCGTTCTGGAACCGGCGCACGGCGAAGGCCCTTCCGCCACCCTCGGCCTCGGCCTCTCCCACGCCGAACTCGGGCACATCGAGACCGTGCCCCGCGCGGCCACCGCCCTCGGCCGCGTTCTCGACGGCGCGCCGGGCACCGCCGACGGGGTCGCCAGCCCCGACCTGCTCGGCGAGCAGGACCTGGACCCCCGGCACCGCGAGGTCGCCGTCCGGCTCGGTTACGCCGCGAGCTACGCCCTCCCGCTCTCCTCCGAGGCGGCCGGCCGTCTCGGCGCGGCCGTCTGGCTCTACGACGAACCGGCCGAGCCCGCACAGAAACAGCGCCACCTCGCCGGCCTCTACGCCCGCTACGCCACCGAGCACCTGGCCCGGCTGATCGAGCTGGAGCGGGCCCGCGCGGACGTCGCCGCCGTCGCCGAGGAACTGCTGCCCAGCCGGCTGCCCCGGATCTCCGGCGTCCAGCTCGCCGCCCGGCACCGCACCGGCCCCCGGGGCGGCGGCGACTGGTACGACGCGCTGCCGCTGCCCGACCGCACGCTCGGCCTCGCCGTCGGCTCCGTCGGCGGATCCGGACCGAGCGCCATGGCCGCCATGGGCCGGCTGCGCGCCAGCCTGCGGGCGTACGCCGTGATGGAGGGCGAGGACCCCGTCGCCGTACTCTCCGACCTGGAACTGCTGCTGCGGCTCACCGAACCCGCGCGGACCGCGACCGCCCTGTTCGCCTACTGCGAGCCCGCCGCCCGCAAGGTCGTGCTGGCCGGGGCCGGGCACACCCCGCCGCTGGTGCTGGGCGAGCGTCGCTGCGAGTTCGTCGAGACCACGCTCTCCGCACCGCTGGGGATGCTCGCCTGCTGGGAGGCGCCGAGCGTGGAGTTCAGCCCCGCGCCCGGAGAAACGGTGCTGCTCTACACGGACGGGCTGCTGCGCCGCACCGGGGACCCGATGGACCGCGCCTTCGCCCGGCTGCACTCCGCCGCCGCTTCCGTACCGAAGACGGGCCGGCACGATCCGGCGGCCGTCGCCGACCACGTCCTGCGCACGATGCTCCCCGACGGCCTCGACCGGACCGATTCCGCCGAGGATGTCGTGATCCTCGCCGCCCACTTCGACTGACCGACCGGCTCGGCCACCCCCTCGACCGCCCGCCTCCACCGGTGTCGAGAGCTCTCTCCGGTAACAGGTCCTTCGGCCCTGGGCCCCCTTCCGTACGCCCGTACGATGGGTGATGGTCCAGTGTCGTATCAAGGAGAGACAAATCGTGTCTGAGGAGCTCATTCCGGAGAACCCGGAGCAGGAGACCGAAGAGAACGAAACGGCGGAACCGGTCAAGCAGCGGAAGAACGGCCTGTACCCGGCCGTCTCCGACGAGCTCGCCGACAACATGAAGTCGGGCTGGGCCGACACGGAACTGCACGACCTCCAGCCGATCGCCCAGGCCGAGCACACCGCCGCCCGGCGCGCCGCGCTCTCCGCCCGCTTCCCCGGCGAGCGCCTGGTCATTCCCGCGGGCAACCTGAAGACCCGCTCCAACGACACCGAGTACGCCTTCCGCGCCTCCACCGAGTACGCGTACCTCACCGGTGACCAGACCCAGGACGGCGTGCTCGTCCTGGAGCCGACCGGCGACACCGGCCACGAGGCCACCCTCTACCTGCTGCCGCGCTCCAACCGGGAGAACGGCGAGTTCTGGCTCGACGGCCAGGGCGAGCTGTGGGTGGGCCGCCGCAACTCCCTCACCGAGGCCGAGCAGCTGCTGGGCATCCCCGCGAAGGACGTCCGCGAGCTGGCCGCCGCGCTGACCGAGGCCACCGGCCCGGTCCGTAACGTGCGCGGCCACGACGCCTCCATCGAGGCCGCCCTCACCGACAAGGTGACCGCGGAGCGCGACGAGGAGCTGCGCGTCCACCTCTCCGAGGCCCGCCTCGTGAAGGACGCCTTCGAGATCGCCGAGCTGCAGAAGGCGTGCGACGCCACCGCGCGCGGCTTCGAGGACGTCGTGAAGAGCCTCGACAAGGCCGAGGCGACCAGCGAGCGCTTCATCGAGGGCACGTTCTTCCTGCGCGCCCGCATCGAGGGCAACGACATCGGCTACGGCTCGATCTGCGCCGCCGGTCCGCACGCCACCACCCTGCACTGGGTCCGCAACGACGGCGCCGTCCGCGCGGGCGAGCTGCTGCTCCTGGACGCCGGCGTGGAGACCAACGACCTCTACACCGCCGACGTGACGCGCACCCTGCCGATCAACGGCACGTTCTCGCCGCTCCAGCGCAAGATCTACGACGCGGTGTACGAGGCCCAGGAGGCGGGCATCGCCGCCGTGAAGCCCGGCGCCGACTACCGCGACTTCCACGACGCCGCGCAGCGCGTGCTCGCCGAGAAGCTCGTCGAGTGGGGTCTGCTCGGCGACCTGTCCGTGGACAAGGTGCTGGAGCTGGGCCTCCAGCGCCGCTGGACCCTGCACGGCACCGGCCACATGCTCGGCATGGACGTCCACGACTGCGCCGCCGCGCGCACCGAGACGTACGTCAACGGCACGCTGGAGCCGGGCGTCTGCCTGACGGTCGAGCCCGGTCTCTACTTCCAGGCCGACGACCTGACCGTGCCCGAGGAGTACCGGGGCATCGGCGTCCGGATCGAGGACGACATCCTCGTCACGGAGGACGGCAACCGGAACCTCTCCGACACGCTGCCCCGCCGGGCGGACGAGGTCGAGGCCTGGATGGCCCGGCTCAAGGGCTGACACCGGACGCGTTTCCGCACGTGCCACAGCGCCGAGGGCGCGCCGCTCACTACACCGTGAGCAGCGCGCCCTCGCGCCATTTCAGGACCTTGTCGAAGCTCACCACCGCGCCGCGGCCCGGCCGGTTGCCGAACTGGACGTGGTCGGAGAGCTGCTGGATGAGGTCGAGACCCCGGCCGCTCTCGGCTTCGTTCTGCGGGGAATGCGCGGCGGGGCGAAGCGCGCGCCGGGCGGGAAAGCCCGGCCCCGAGTCGCTGACCTCGATACGGCATTTCTCGCCGTCCAGATAGGCCGTGACCCGGTACTGCCCGGAGTCCGCGGCAGGACGTCCGTACCCGGAATCCCCGGGCTCCCCGAGAGCCGTCCGGTCGCCGCCGTGTTCGACGGCGTTCGCACAGGCCTCGCTGAGCGCGACCGACAGGTCGAAGGAGATGTCCGGATCCACCCCCGCGGTTTCCATGGTGCCGAGCAGAAAACGACGGGCGAGCGGCACGCTCGCAGCTTCGCGCCGCAAATGGAGAGACCACCAGATGCTCATCTTTCAGCCTCCTGGCTGCGGCTCGACGTATCGATACGTATTGCCGCCCTCGGCACTTCGTAAGCACGGATCGGGTGGGAGAGCCCTCATTCGGCGGATGTGGATATTCGGCCGCCCGGTGTATGGACCCGTCCGGCCGCAGGTCGCCGGGGGCGCGTCCCGGTGGCCCGGGGGGCGCGTCCGGCCGGTGCGGTGTGTGCGCCCCCGGTCCGTTACATCCCCCGCGAACAGGCGCAACAAGCACGGTTGGGGACGGAGCCTGATCTTCCGGACCTGCCGTACGGACGAGGGGGGTGCAGTGCGATGATGTCCCGGCCATGTCCACGCCTCTCGCACGCGCCGGAGCCGGTCTGCGGCTCATGAGGGCCGCGGTGTTCACCGCGGTCTGCGTCGTGCTGTCCGCGGCCGGGCACGCGTTCGCCGCCGGAACGGCCGTCCCCGCGTGGACCCTGCTCGCCGGATTCCTCGGCGTCCTCGCCGTCGCCGCCGTCCTCGCCGGACGGGAACGTTCCCTTCCGGGGATCGTGGGCGCGCTGGCCGGCGGACAGATCCTCCTGCACGTGCTCTTCGCGTACGGCAGCCACGGCAGGACCCCGGCCGCCGGCTCCATGGCCACGGGCGGCGACAACCCGCTCATCCGGTTCGCCGCCGGCCTCGTGTGCGGTGAGGCGCCGACGGGGCTGAACGCGGCCGACGCCCATCGCATCGTCTCCTCCGCGGGCATCGACCCGTCGACGCTCGCGAGGTCCCACGACCATCTCGCGGCGGGCGGCGGAGCCGGAGCGGCGACCGCCGCGACGGCGGCCACGGACGGCGCCTCCGGCATCGCGCAGGTCTGCGCCGCGGTCTCCGCGATGCTGCCGAGCCTGCCGATGTTCCTGGCCCACGTCCTCGTCGCGCTCGCCACCGGCTGGCTGCTGCGACGCGGCGAGATCGCCCTCTTCGGGCTGGCCCGGCTCTCCGCCCACAGCGCCCAGGCGCTGGCGGCCGGGGCCCGGCTGCGGTCCCTGCGGGCCGCGCTCGCCCTCGTCCGCGCGCTGCGGGCAGGGGCACGCGAGCAGCTCCTGGCCGGGCCGCGCGTTCCCCGGCACTCCGACGACGTGCCCGTACCGGCCGCCGGAGATCCTCTGCAGCACCTGGTGATCAGGCGCGGGCCGCCGGCCCCGTACGCCCTCGCAGCCTGACGCGACGCCTCCACCGGGCCTCGCGGGCCGTTCGCGCACCTTGCCGTGCACGTGGACTCCCCGCGCGGAACCGCACCGCGAGGTGTCGTGATGCCGCCGCGCATCCGCGCGCCGGACCACCGTGTTCCGTTTCCCTGTGGAGATTCCTGCCATGAAGCTTTCCCGTATCGCCCTCGCCGGCGGCGTCGCCGCGTCCACCGTCCTGCTGATCGCCGGCCCGGCCGCCGCCCACGTCAGCGTCCAGCCGGTGGGCGAGGCCGCCAAGGGCGGATACGCCACGCTCAACTTCAAGGTCCCCAACGAGCGCGACCAGGCCTCGACGGTGAAGCTCGAAGTGAACTTCCCGGCCGACCACCCGCTCTCCTCCGTCACCCCGCAGGCCGTTCCGGGCTGGAAGATCACGATCGACAAGAGCAAGCTCGACAAGCCGCTCGAGGTGCACGGCAAGAAGATCACCGAGGCCGTCTCCAAGGTGACCTGGACCGCTGACGACAGCGAGATCGCCCCCGGCTACTTCCAGCAGTTCCCGGTCTCCGTCGGCGCGCTTCCCGAGGACGCCGACCAGCTCGTCTTCAAGGCGATCCAGACGTACGACAACAAGGAAGTCGTCCGCTGGATCGAGGAGCCCACGGCGGGCGGCGAAGAGCCCGACAGCCCGGCCCCGGTCCTGAAGCTGACCGCCGCCTCCGACGACCACCACGGCGGCGCGGCCGACGACGCCAAGGAGGCCGACGACCACAAGGCCGCCGACACCGAGGCCTTGGCCAAGGAGACCAGCACCGCCGCGTCCTCCTCCTCCAGCGACACCACCGCCCGCACCCTGGGCATCATCGGCATCGTCATCGGTGTCGCCGGTGTCGCGTTCGGCGTGCTCGCCGGACGCCGCCGCTCGGCCTGACCGGCCGGATCCCTCACCCGCACCACGTTCAGGACATCTCCTTCATGCGCAACAGAAAAGCAGTGACGGCCGTGGCGTTCGCCGCCGCGGCCGCACTGGCCCTCTCCGCCTGCGGCTCCGGTGACGACAAGGCGGGCTCCTCGGCCGTCGCCGACGTCAGCGCCGCGCCGCAGGACAAGGCCGCGACCGTCCTCGACCAGCCGTTCACCAAGCCGAACCTCGTCCTCACCGACACCCACGGCAAGGAGTACGACCTCCGCGAGGTGACCAAGGGCAAGCCGACGCTCATCTACTTCGGCTACACCAACTGCCCCGACGTCTGCCCGCTGACCATGAGCAACATCTCCCTCGCCAAGCGGGAGCTGCCCAAGGCCGACCAGGACAAGCTCCAGGTCGTCTTCGTCACCACCGACCCCGAGCGCGACACCCCCGCCTCGCTCGGCAAGTGGCTCTCCGCCCAGGACCCCACCTTCACCGGCCTCACCGGCGACTTCCCGACCATCCAGGCCGGGGCGCGGCAGATCGGCATCGGCATCGACGCGCCGAAGAAGGAGAAGGACGGCACGGTCGTCTCGATGCACGGCGCCCAGGTCATCGCCTTCTCCCCGAAGACGGACGAGGGGTATGTGCTCTACGGCGAGGACACCACCGCCGAGGAGTACACCAAGGACCTCCCCAAGCTGATCAAGGGGGAGACCCCGTGAACCGCCGCCGCACGGCTCTCGCCGGCGTCCTCGCCCTCACCACGGGACTGACGCTGGCCGGATGCTCGTCGGACAGCGGGTCGGGCGGCGAGCCGGAGCTGAAGGTCACCGGCGCGTTCATGCCCCAGCCGGTCAGCGACATGGCCGCCGGATTCCTCGTCGTACAGAACAGCGGCGGGACCGGGGACCGGCTCACCTCGGTGACCAGTCCGCTCTCCGACGACGTCACGATCCACGAGACGAAGAACCAGAAGATGCGCGAGGTCTCCTCGTTCGAGGTGCCCGCGAACGGCGAGCTCGATCTCGAACGCGGTGGCAACCACATCATGTTCATGAAACTCAAACAGAAGCCCAAGCAGGGCGAGAAGGTCTCCGTCGAGCTGCACTTCGAGAAGGCCGACCCCATCACGGTCGACCTGCCGGTGAAGGAAACCACCCACAACCCGAAGAAGCAGTGAGGGACTGAAGCGATGTCTGCCACCGCCCCGTACGCCGGACCGTCCCCGATACGACGGCCCGTCGCCGCCGCCGCGCTCCTCGCCGCGCTGCTCAGCCTGGTGTTCGGGCTGCTGCTGGCCGGCGCGGGCCCGGCGTCCGCGCACGCCGCCCTCACCGGGAGCGACCCGCAGGACGGGGCGGTGGTGGACACCGCGCCCAAGGAGGTCACCCTCAGCTTCTCCGAGGCCATCGCCGTGGGCGACGACTCCATCCGGGTCCTCGACCCCAGCGGCAAGCGCGCCGACACCGAGGCCGAGCCGAAGGACCTCTCCGAGGGCGGCACCGTCCGCTACGGCGTCGCGCTCCACTCCGGTCTGCCGGACGGCACCTACACGGTCGCCTGGCAGGCCGTCTCGGCCGACAGCCATCCGATCTCCGGCGCCTTCACGTTCTCCATCGGCGCCCCGTCCGAGACCACGGTCGCGGTGCCCACCCAGGAGGCGGGCGGCGGCCCGGTCGGCGTCGTCTACGACATCGCACGCTACGCCGCGTACGCCGGATTCGTCCTGCTCGTCGGCGGCAGCGCGTTCGTCCTGATCTGCTGGCAGCGCGGCGCGGCCGCCCTGCCGATGCAGCGGCTCGTGGTGCGCGGCTGGCTCACGCTGACCGCGGCGACCCTCGCCATGCTGCTGCTGCGCCATCCGTACACCAGCAGCGGGAAGTTCGCCGACGCCTTCGACCTCGCCGGACTCCAGTCCGTCCTGGACACCAAGCCCGGCGCCGCCCTCGTCTCCCGCCTCCTGCTGCTGGGCGCCGCCGCGCTCTTCATCGCCGTGCTGTTCGGCACGTACGCCCGGCGCGAGGACGAGCGCGAGAAGAAGGACCTCACCTTCGGCCTCGCCGTCGGCGGCGGCGTGGTCGCGGCGGGCATCGCCGCCACCTGGGCGATGTCCGAACACGCCTCGACCGGCATCCAGACGTCGATCGCCATGCCGGTGGACGTGGCGCATCTGCTGGCCGTCGCCGCCTGGCTCGGCGGACTCGCCTCGCTGCTGGTGGCGCTGTACCGAACCCCGGACATCGGGAGCGCCGCCGTACGACGCTTCTCCGCGGTCGCGTTCACCAGCGTCGTGGTCCTGGCGGCGACCGGCATCTACCAGTCCTGGCGGCAGGTCGGCACCTGGTCGGCGCTGACCGGTACCCGCTACGGGCAGCTGCTGATCCTCAAGGTGGCGCTGATCGGCGTCCTGCTCGCGGTCGCCTGGTTCTCGCGGCGCTGGACGGGTCGGCTGACGGACCCGGCGGCGGCTTCGGAAGAAGCTTCCGAGGAGGAGCCCGAATCCGAGTCCGAGCCCGAGCCCGAAGGCGCCCCGGCCGACGTCGACCCCGAGCGCGCCGCGCAACTGGCCCGGCAGCGGGCCGTCGTGACCGCGACGAAGAAGAAGCGGATACGGGACGCCGACCCGGAGCGCTCCGGACTGCGCCGCTCGGTGCTGGCCGAGGCCGCCGTCGCCGTCGTCCTGCTGGCCGTCACCACCATGCTGACGTCCACCGAACCGGGCCGTACGGAGGAGGAGGCCGCGGGCGGCGCCCCGTCCGCGAGCGCTCCCGCCGCCGGGGGACCGGTCAACCTGAGCATGCCGTTCGACACCGGCGGCCAGAACGGCAAGGGCACCGTCCGGATCGACATCGAACCCGGCGGCACCGGCTCCAACGATCTGCACGTGTGGATCGACGGCAGCGACGGCAAGCCGATGGACGTCCCCGAGCTGAAGCTGGCCCTGACCCTGGAGTCGAAGGACATCGGCCCGCTGCCGGTCGTCCCGGACCGGCTGGCGGAGGGGCACTGGTCGGCGAGCGGGGTACAGATTCCGATGGCCGGGGACTGGAAGATCGACGTGACGGTACGGACGTCGGACATCGACCAGGTCACCATCGACAAGAACGCGAAGATCGGCTGAGCACGGTGAGCAAGACCAGGAAGCAGGCCCCGGACGGGACCGCCACGACCGTCGCCCCGGGTGGCGGCGACGGTGCCGCCGCCTCCGGCGTATCGCGGCGGCGGCTGCTGGGCACCGCGGGCGCGGCGGGCGCCACCGGGCTGGTGCTGGGAGCCGGGGGCGGGGCCGCCGGGTACGCCGCCACCCGCCCCGAGGAGCCGGCCGCGCTGACGACCGTCGGGGCGACCGAGGCGATGTTTCACGGGAAACATCAACCGGGGATCACCACTCCGCTTCAGGCCCGGGGCCATCTCGTCGCCTTCGACCTGGTGGCGGGCGCGGGGCGCAAGGAGGCGGCGGCGCTGCTGCGGCGCTGGTCCGCGGTGGCGAAGGAGCTGATGGCGGGCCGCCCGGCGGCGGGCGGCCCGGACGGCCCCGGGCACGACACCGGGATCGCCCTCGACGCCGGGCCGTCCTCCCTTACCGTCACCTTCGGCTTCGGCCGTACGTTCTTCGCGCGCACGGGGCTGACCGACCGGCTGCCCGCGGCGCTGGACCCGCTGCCCGCGTTCTCCGCCGACGCCCTCGACGCCAAGCGGTCCAACGGCGATCTGTGGGCGCAGATCGGCGCGGACGACGCGCTGGTCGCCTTCCACGCGCTGCGGGCCCTCCAGAAGGAGGCCGCGGGCACGGCACGGGTGCGATGGCAGATGAACGGCTTCAACCGCACCCCCGGCACCACCGCCCGGCCGATGACCGCCCGCAACCTGATGGGCCAGATCGACGGGACCGGCAACCCGAAGCCCGCCGACGAGGACTTCGACCGGCGCGTGTTCGTCCCCGCCTCCCCCGGGAAGCCGCAGGAGTGGATGGAGGGCGGTTCGTACGCCGTCGTCCGCCGGATCCGAATGCTCCTGGACGACTGGGAGAAGCTTCCGGTGGAGCGCCAGGAGCGGGTCATCGGGCGGCGCAAGGCGGACGGGGCGCCGCTGAGCGGGGGCACCGAGACCACGGAGATGGACCTCGACAAGGCGGGCCCGGACGGCCGGCTCGTGATCCCCGACAACGCCCACGCCCGGATCTCCTCGCCCGAGAAGAACGGCGGGGCCGCCATGCTGCGCCGCCCGTTCTCGTACCACGACGGCATCGCGGAGGACGGCACCCCGGACGCCGGGCTGCTGTTCATCTGCTGGCAGGCGGACCCGTTCCGGGGCTTCGTACCGGTGCAGCGGAAGCTCGACCGGGGCGACGCGCTGTCACCGTTCCTCCGGCACGAGGCGAGCGGGGTGTTCGCGGTCCCGGGCGGGGCGGCGGAGGGCGAGTACGTCGGACAGCGGCTGCTGGAGTCGTAGGGCGGCGTGTGCGTGGGGCCGCGCGCACGTGGGCCGCGGCTGCCGGAGACGTTCGGGGCCTCCGGGAGGTGCGGGCCCGCATTCTGAGACAGCGCGGCGGGCCTCGCGAGGCGCATTAGGGTGACCGTATGTCAGCCACGCGCTACGCCTATCTCGGCCCCGAAGGCACCTTCACCGAGGTCGCCCTCCGTACGCTCCCGGAAGCCGCCACCCGGGAACTCGTCCCGATGGTGTCCGTGCCGGCCGCCCTGGACGCCGTACGCAACGGCGAGGCGGCGGCGGCGCTCGTGCCGATCGAGAACTCCGTCGAGGGCGGCATCACCGCGACGCTGGACGAGCTGGCCGGCGGGGAACCGCTGATGATCTACCGCGAGGTGCTGCTCTCCATCACCTTCGCGCTGCTGGTACGGCCCGGGACCAAGCTGTCGGACATCAAGACGGTCACCGCGCACCCGGCTGCCCAGCCGCAGGTGCGCAACTGGATGGCGGAGAACCTGCCGGGCGCCCTGTGGGAGTCGGCGGCGTCCAACGCGGACGGGGCCCGGCTGGTCCAGGAGGGGCGGTACGACGCCGCGTTCGCCGGTGAGTTCGCCGCCGCCACCTACGGCCTGGAGCCGCTGGTGACGGAGATCCATGACGCGGAGAACGCCCAGACCCGCTTCGTCCTGGTGGGCCGACCGGCCCGGCCCTCCGCACCGACCGGCGCGGACAAGACCTCCGTGGTGATCTGGCTCGGCGACGACCACCCCGGCGCGCTGCTGGAGCTGCTCCAGGAGTTCGCGGTGCGCGGCGTCAACCTGATGCTGATCCAGTCCCGCCCGACCGGCGAGGGCATCGGCAACTACTGCTTCGCCGTGGACGCGGAGGGGCACATCGCGGACCGGCGGGTCGGGGAGGCCCTGATGGGGCTGAGGCGGATCAGCCCGAAGGTGCGGTTCCTCGGTTCGTACCCGCGGGCGGGCGTCTCCCCGGACGAGGTGCGGCCGCTGCGGGCGGGCACATCGGACGCCGCGTTCACCGAAGCCTCCGACTGGCTGGCGCGCAGCCAGGACGGCCGGATCTGACGGAAGTCCTCCGGCAGCCGGGCTCCGGGGCGACTTCTTGCGCGCTCCGCAGCGGTGCGATCTACAGATAGTCACGCACTCCGGAGAGTTATCCACAGGGAGGGGGCTCGCCCTGGGGACAAGTCGACACCGCAATGCGACATCGTCGACAAATCAATCCAGTCACCCCAGAGCCGTCCACAGAGCCGCGAGACGGCGCGAGTCGTCGCGTGTCACCTCAATTACCTTGATCAACTCTTTGAAGCGGCGAATTCCCACCCGAATGAGTGCGCGGAACGGGTTTGGGCGGAGATTCCGTGGGCCTTCGCCCGACTTCCGGAACAATGCCCTCCGGCATCCACAGAACTTCCACACAGCCTGTGGATAACTATTCCGACATCGCCCTCCCTGTGGACAACGGCGACCCACGCGCCGCCAACTCCCGCCCCGGTCAAGGCCGGTACGTCAAGGCAAGCCGCACCTTCTGCCCTGTTCAGGGGAGTTAACCACCGTTATTGACGGCCCTTCCCCCACTCCGGCACCGCCGCCGTCCATGATTCCCCCTCAGAAATATCAATTCCGGCAATTCGGTCATAGTGACACGCTCGGCAATATCGGTTCGAGTGCGAGAACCGCGCACCGGTAGCCTGGGGGGGTGATTGACCTTCGCCTGCTTCGTGAGGACCCCGACCGTGTTCGCGCCTCCCAGCGCGCCCGTGGAGAGGACGTCGACCTCGTCGACGCCCTGCTCTCCGCCGACGAGCTGCGCAGGTCGTCCGGCGTCCGCTTCGACGAACTCCGCGCCGAGCAGAAGTCGCTCGGCAAGCTGATCCCCAAGGCCACCCCCGAGGAGCGCACCGAGCTCCTCAAGAAGGCCGAACAGCTCAAGGCCGACGTCAAGGCGGCCGACGCCGCCCAGGACGAGGCCGACGCGGACGCCAAGCGGCTGCTGCTCCAGCTCGGCAACATCGTCCACGAGGACGTGCCGGTCGGGGGCGAGGAGGACTTCGTCGTCCTGGAGACCCACGGCACCATCCGGGACTTCGGCGCCGAGGGCTTCGAGCCCAAGGACCACCTGGAGCTCGGCGAGGCGCTCGGCGCCATCGACATGGAGCGCGGGGCCAAGGTCTCCGGCTCGCGGTTCTACTACCTCACGGGCGTCGGCGCGCTCCTGGAGCTCGCCCTCGTCAACGCGGCGATCGCCCAGGCCACCGAGGCCGGCTTCGTCCCGATGCTGACCCCCGCGCTGGTCCGCCCGCGCGCCATGGAGGGCACCGGCTTCCTCGGCCAGGCGTCGGAGAACGTGTACCACCTGGAGAAGGACGACTACTACCTGGTCGGCACCTCCGAGGTCCCCCTCGCCGCGTACCACATGGACGAGATCATCGACGCCGGCAAGCTGCCCCTGCGGTACGCCGGGTTCTCCCCGTGCTTCCGCCGCGAGGCCGGCACGTACGGCAAGGACACCCGCGGCATCTTCCGCGTCCACCAGTTCGACAAGGTGGAGATGTTCTCGTACGTCGACCCGGCGGACGCCGAGGCCGAGCACCGCAGGCTCCTGGAGTGGGAGAAGCAGTGGCTCACCGCCCTCGAACTGCCCTTCCAGGTGATCGACGTCGCCACCGGTGACCTCGGCGCCTCCGCCTCGCGGAAGTTCGACTGCGAGGCGTGGATCCCGACGCAGGGCAAGTACCGCGAGCTGACCTCCGCGTCCAACTGCGACGGCTTCCAGGCCCGCCGCCTGTCCGTCCGGATGCGCGAGGGCAAGAAGGTCCAGCCGCTGGCCACGCTGAACGGCACGCTCTGCGCCGTACCGCGCACGATCGTGGCGATCCTGGAGAACCACCAGCTCCCCGACGGTTCGGTCCGGGTGCCCGAGATGCTCCGTCCGTACCTGGGCGGACGCGAGGTCCTGGAACCGGTCGCCAAGTGACCTTCCCCTACAAGCTCGTCGCGACCGACCTCGACGGCACGCTGCTGCGCGAGGACGACACGGTCTCCGAGCGCACCCGCGAGGCACTGGCCGCCGCCACGGCGGCCGGCGCCGCGCACATCATCGTCACCGGACGCGCGGTCCCCTGGACCCGGCACATCCTGGACGATCTCGGTTACGAGGGGCTCGCGGTCTGCGGTCAGGGCGCGCAGGTCTACCACGCGGGCGAGCGCAAGCTGCTGACCTCGCTGACCCTGGACCGGCAGCTCGCCGGTCTCGCGCTCTCCAAGATCGAGGCGGAGGTGGGCCCGCTGCACCTGGCGGCCAGCCGCGACGGGCTGGAGGGCGAGGTGCTGGTGGGGCCCGGCTACCGGGTGCAGGAGGGGCCGCTGCCGTACCTCTTCGTGGACGACGCCTCCGAGATGTGGACCGCCCCGCTCAACAAGGTCTACATACAGCATCCGGAACTGGACGACGACGCGCTGGCGTTCGCGGCGCGGTCGGCCGTCGGCAGCCTGGTCGACGTGGTCATGGCCGGGGCCGGCGTGGTCGAGATCCTGCCGCTGGGCCTGAGCAAGGCGACCGGCCTTTCGCTGGCGGCCCGCCGGCTCGGTGTGAAGGCCGCCGACACGATCGCCTTCGGTGACATGCCGAACGACATCCCGATGTTCGGCTGGGCCCACCACGGCGTCGCCATGGCCAACGCCCACGACGACCTGAAGGCCGTCGCCCACGAGATCACGGCGTCCAACGAGGACGACGGCATCGCGGTGGTGCTGGAGGAACTGCTCCGCACGGCGCCCGTGCGGTAGGACGCCCGGCACCCGACAGCGCGACAGCGGCCCCGGCACCGTACCCACGGTGCCGGGGCCGCTTCGCTCAGCGCTGCCCGCGCGACCCGTTACGGCGGCGCAGATCCTTCAGCTGCCCGGCGAAGGCGTCCATCCGCCCGTCCAGGCGCACGACGTCCTGCTGGACGTCCGTCAGCCGCAGGCTCATCGCCCCGACCACCTGGTGCGTCATCTCCACCTTCCGGTCGAGGCTGTCGAGCCGCTCCGACATCCGCAGCAGCACCGGCCCCAGCTCCTGCAGCGCACTGCCGACGCCGGTGAGGCAGCTCTCGATGCGCGTGACGCGCTGGTCGAGGGAGGCGTACTGCGTGCGCAGCTCCTCCTCGGCGTCGAGGAGGTAGGTGCGCACGCAGCGGGCGATGTCGCTGTCGCGAAGAAGCAGGGCGATGTTGAGGACGGTCCGGCGGGTGTAGAGGGTCAGCTGCGTGGCCGCCTGTGGATAACTTCCCCGCCCCTCCCTCTCCCATAGAGACAACATGTCCCTCTGGAAAAGCCGCAGATCAGAGCCGCGCAGCACGACGAGGCCGTTCTCCTCGACCTCCGCCCGGTGCCGCTGCGTCACCTTCTTCACGACCTCTGTGGATACTTCGAAGTAACGAGCCACGTCCTCTGTGCGAACGTGAATTCCGTCCGGGAGCATGACAAGGCTCTTCACCTTGTCGAGGACATCGACGCGCCCCATCCGCTCGCCGCGCAGCGCGCGCGATTCGAGCAGGGCGACTTCCGTGGGCATGGGTGTGCCTTTCGTACGAGGGGATGACGAGGACGGCCCACACCCCGGGCTTCAGGGGTGGAGGACGCTCACGGTTGCCACTCACTCGATGACCGGTCCGGTGGGCTGAGCCTCACCCGGTGCCGGCACTCCCCGATTTCACGATCGCTACGACGCCACGGATTCCAGTTGCCTCCACGCACCCTGCCCAACGACCCGATAAACGTACGGTTACGCGCACACCTGTCCGCTCATACGACGACCCCCGCCCTCTTCAGGAAGGGCGGGGGTCGTCGGGCGTACGGGCACTCAGGCCTCAGGCGCTCAGCCCGGAAGCCTCACTCCTCGCCCGCCAGCTTCAGCGTGCGCAGCTTCTGGCCCGCGTACCAGGTGGCGGCGACCGTGACCGCGACCAACAGCACCGTGGCGAGCGGCAGGCCGACCTCCGAGGTCACCGCGCCCTCGCCCGCGACCTTCTGGGCGACCGCGAGCGACCACTGCTGGACGCTGAGCGTCCGCGCACCGGCCACCAGGCTGCCGAAGAGGGCCTCCCAGACCAGGGCGTAGACCAGGCCGAGGACGACCGCGTGCCGGCTGACCGTGCCGAGCAGCAGGAACAGGGCGCTGTACGCGATCGAGGCGACCAGGGCCGCGATCGTGTAGGCGACGGCGATCTGCTGGCCGTTGCCGTTGAGGATCAGGCCCGCGAGCAGCGTCGGCAGGGCGGAGAACACCATGGTCACCGCGATGGCCACGATCAGCTTGGTGAAGATGATCGTGGGCCGCTTCACCGGCTTGGCCAGCAGGTAGACGATCGAGCCGTCGTCGATCTCGGGACCGATCGCGCCGGTCCCGGCGATCACGCCGATCAGCGGGACCATCGTGGCGATGGCGAACCCTCCGAGGACATTGGCCGCGACCTGGTCATCGGCCCCGGCGAACATGCGCACGGCCGCGGCGATGACCAGCAGCAGCGCGGGCAGGACGAACAGGATGGCGGCCCGGCGCCGGCCGAGCAGGGCCCGGTAGGTGAGCCGGGCGACTGTGGGGTCGTACATGACGGTGCACAGCTCCTTTCAGGCCACTACTCAGGCCGCTACGAGATAGGAAAAGACCGATTCGAGGGACTCGTCGGACGGTGAGACGGTGAGCAGCCGGATGCCCTGCTCACGGGCCACCTTCGGGAGCAGTTCGGTGAACCGCCCGAAGTCGACGGCCTGGATGCGCAGCGCCTTCTCGGTCAGGTCGACCTCGATGCCGGCCGTGGACGGGTCGGCGATGAGCGCGGCCGCCAGGGCCCGGTCGTCGCTGGAGCGCACCAGATAGCGGTGCGGCCGGTCCTTCATCAGCCGGCGGATCTTCCGGAAGTCGCCGGACGCGGCGTGACGGCCCGCCACGATCACCTCGATGTGCGAGGCCAGCTGCTCGACCTCTTCGAGGATGTGGGAGGAGAACAGAACCGTGCGCCCCTCGGCCCCCATCCGCCGCAGCAGCTCCATCAGCTGCATCCGCTGGCGCGGGTCCATGCCGTTGAACGGCTCGTCAAGCAGCAGCACCGAGGGCTCGTGGACCAGCGCGGACGCCATCTTCACGCGCTGGCGCATGCCCTTGCTGTACGTGGAGATCTTGCGGTCCTGCGCGTACTCCATCTGCACCGTGGCGAGCGCCTTCTGCGCCTCGGCCCCGCCCAGACCCTGGAGTTCGGCGTTGGCGACGACGAATTCCTTGCCGGTGAGGAAGTCGTACATCCCCTCCCGCTCCGGGACGATGCCGATCTCCTTGTAGACGGCCTCGTTGCGCCAGATCGGCCGTCCGTCGAGCGTGACCTTCCCCGTCGAGGGGGCGAGGAATCCGCCCATCATGTTGATGAGAGTGGACTTTCCGGCGCCGTTCGGGCCGAGGAGTCCGGTGACGCCGGGCCCCACGGTCATGGAGACGTCGTTGACGGCGACCACATTGCCGAACCAGCGGGAGGTGTGGTCGATCTCGATGGTGGTCACAGCCCGGCCCTCCGGTAACGGCGCATCAGGACGGCGTACGAGCCGGCGACGAGCGCGAGAACAACGAACAGGTAGACCACACCGGTGCCGGCCCCCGGGCCTTCCCCTCCGGGGAAGGCGGAGGTCGCGCCGAGGAACGCGGTCTGGATGCCGTCGATCAGCGTGATCGGCGAGAACAGGCCGAGCCACTGCACGGCCCCTTCCGACCCGGTCTCCCAGGCGATGGCCTGAATCGTGGAGACGGCGCCGTAGGTGATGGTCAGGAGGGCGATCACCGCGGCGACGCCGAAGCCGCGCCGCGGGGTCAGGGCGGCCATCACGAGGCCGAGCCCGGCGAACAGCACGGACAGCAGCGCCACCGACACCAGTCCCTGGCCGAACCACATGGTCTGGTCGGCGAAGTCGAACTTCGCGAGCAGCGAACCCACATAGAGGATGAGCAGCGGTGCGCCGGTGAGGATGAAGAGCGCGGTCGCGGTGGCGGCGAACTTCGCGAGCACGTAGTCGGCGCGTTCGATGGGCCGCGAGAAGTACAGCGGGACGGTCTTGAAGCGGAGGTCCCTGGAGACCGCCTGCGGCGCCTGGGCGGCGATGAACAGGCCGATGACGGCCTGGAGGTAGATCGCGTACGAGGTGTACTTGACCACCAGCTTGGTGGCGTCCGGCGCGGCCATCGAGACCGCCACCAGGATCGCCGCGACCAGCGCCATCACGCCGAACAGCAGCATGGGCAGCACCTTGGACTTGGCGGAACGCCCCAGTCCGAAGGAGCCCCGCAGGGTCTGCGAGAACAGGGAGCGGCGGGCGTAGGCCCGGCCGAGCCGCGGTCCGTCGTAGGAGCGGTAGCCGATGTTGTGGATCCGGGAGGCGTCGCGCCCGGCCGCGGCCTTGGTCTCAGCGCTCATCGCGACCGCTTCCCTTCTGCTGGACGACCTGCTGCGCGGGCTGCGGTACGGCCTGTTGCGCGGCCTGTTGTACGGAGCCGGCGGCGGCCGGGACGGCGGCGTGCGCCGCGCCCTGTTCGGTACGGAAGACCTCGGCGATGTGGTGGCGGCGCTGTTCCATGCGGACCAGGCCGAGCCCGAGCCCGGCGACGCTGTCGCGCACCAGGTCGTACGTCTCCTCGCCCACCGCCTCGATCAGCAGGATGTGGCCCGCGCCCGGCAGCCCCTGGGTGTCGATCCCGTCGAGGCCGATGAGCGTGACCCCGGCGTCGGTGAGGACCTTGCGCAGTGCGCCGGTGCCGTCGGGGTGGGTGTCGCTGTCGGTCACCTCGACCGCGAGGGTCGCGGTGGTCTGGGTGAAGTCACTGGTGGAGCTGGAGCGCAGGAGCGTGCCGCCGTCGATGACGACGACGTGGTCGCAGGTGCGTTCCAGCTCGCCCAGCAGGTGCGAGGTCACCAGCACGGAGATGCCGAAGTCGGTGTGGATCCGGCGGATCAGACCGAGCATCTCGTCGCGGCCGACCGGGTCCAGACCGTTGGTCGGCTCGTCGAGCAGGACCAGCTGGGGGTCGTGGACGAGGGCCTGGGCCAGCTTCACCCGCTGCTTCATGCCGGTCGAGTAGCCGCCGATCGGGCGGTAGCGCTCCTCGTAGAGGCCGACGTGGCGCAGGGTGTCGGCCGTGCGCTCGCGGGCCGCCGTGGGCGGCAGCCCCGACATGCGAGCCATGTGCACGACAAACTCGGTGGCCGAGACGTCGGGCGGCAGGCAGTCGTGCTCGGGCATGTACCCCACCCGTTCCCGGATGGCGGCGCCGCTGGTCGCGACGTCGAGCCCGAGCACTGCGGCCCGGCCCTCGGTGGCGGGGGAGAGACCCAGCAGGATCTTGATCAGTGTGGACTTGCCGGCTCCGTTGGAACCCACCAGACCGGTCACACCCGGTCCGATGTCCAACGTGAGCCGGTCAAGCGCGGTCACCCGGGGGAACCGCATGCTCAGGGCTTCGGTAGCGATTACGGCTGTCACGGAAATGACGTTAGTGGCGCGGACCACAGAGGTCGTCAGCCCTGACGGCTGGATCCGCGTCAGACTACAGACGTACACGCCCGTAGGGGGAGGCGCCGTGGACCCGCCGCGGAGCCGGTGTTGTCCACAGGCCGTTGTCCACAGGCCGTGCACACCCCTTGACGCAGCCGCCGGACATTGTCACATTCATCAGTGTCACGTTACGGGCACGTACCGCACACGGCAGGGAACGGACGGTGGCATGACGGGAACGACTGGCATGGCGGGCCTGACCGGCACGACCTCGGCGGTGCGGGGCGATCTCGCCCGGGAACTGCGGGGGTTCAGAGAAGTCCAGCGCCTGGCCTACGCCTGCGCGGAGGCGGTCGCCGGTCAGCTGCGGTCGGGGGTGACCGAGCGCGAGGCGGCCCGGATGCAGCGCGTGTGGCTGCGCGAGCGCGGTGTGCGCGACTGGTTCCACCTGCCGTTCGCCTGGTTCGGCGACCGTACGGCGTTCGCCGGGTTCAAGGTGCCGCTGCAGTTCTTCCCGACCGACCGGAAGCTGGAGCCGGGGATGCCGTTCATCCTCGACATGGCCCCGGTGTACAAGGGGTTCACCGCCGATGTCGGGTATTCGGGATGCCTCGGACTCAATCCGCTGCACGACAAGCTACTGGCCGACCTGGAGGCCCACCGCGCGCTGATCCTGCGGGAGGTGCGCGAGCGTCGCTCCTTGCGCGAGATCTACGAGAACGTCGAACGCCTCATGACCGCACAGGGATACGCGAACAGACACCGGGCCTACCCCTTCGGCGTGATCGCCCACAAGGTCGACCGCGTCGCCGAACGCCGTTGGTCGCCCCAGGTGTTCGGCTTCGGCACCCAGTCCCTCAAGGGACTGCTGAGCGACGCCCTGCACGGTCACCGGGACGGCTGGTCGCCGCTGTGGAGCCCCTACCGCTTCTCCGACCACCCCCCGCAGCCGGGCCTGTGGGCGGTCGAACCCCACCTCGGATTCCGGGGTACGGGCGCGAAGTTCGAGGAGATCCTGGTCGTCACCGACTCCAAGGACCCCGAGCAGAGCGCCTTCTGGCTGGACGACGATCTGCCGCACGTGCGGCGCTGGGCCGAGGAGAAGGTGGCGGCGTGAATCTGTCCCAAGCACGTGAGCGACGCGTGGTCACGGGGGGCGTCGAGCTGTGCGTCGCCGAGCTGGGCGACGCGGGCCGGCCGACCGTGGTGCTGGTCCACGGCTATCCGGACAGCAAGGAGGTCTGGTCGGACGTCGCCGTCCGGCTGGCCGAGCAGTGGCACGTGGTGCTGTACGACGTGCGGGGCCACGGCAGGTCCACCGCCCCGAAACCGCTGCGCGGCGGCTTCACCCTGGAGAAGCTGACCGACGACTTCCTGGCCGTGATCGACACGGTCAGCCCGGACCGGCCGGTGCACGTGGTCGGTCATGACTGGGGGTCCGTGCAGGCCTGGGAGTTCGTCACGGTCGGCCGGACCGAGGGCAGGATCGCCTCCTTCACCTCGATGTCCGGTCCGTCCCTGGACCACTTCGGGCACTGGATCAAACGCCGGATGTCCCGCCCCACCCCGCGCAGGGTCGGCCAACTCCTCGGCCAGGGAGCCAAGTCCTGGTATGTGTACATGCTCCATACGCCGGTCCTGCCGGAGCTCGCCTGGCGCGGCCCGCTCGGCAAGCGGTGGCCCCGGATCCTGGAGCGGCTGGAGAAGGTGCCCGCGGGCGACTACCCCACCGCCTCCCTGCCGAACGACGCGGCGCACGGGGCCTGGCTCTACCGCGACAACGTCCGCGCCCGCCTCAGCAGGCCCCGCGCGGACGCCTACGCCCACGCACCGGTCCAGCTGATCACGCCGACCGGGGACTCCTTCCTCTCGGAGCGGCTCTACGACGGTCTTGAGGACTGGGTCCCCGCGCTGGTACGCCGCTCGATCCCGGCCAAGCACTGGGTGCCCCGCACCCGCCCGGACCAGCTGGCCTCCTGGATCGACGAGTTCGTCACCGCCAACGAGTCCGCCGGGCGGGACGGCACGCCCGTGCAGCAGCCGGCGGCCAAGAGCCCCTATGCGCAGCGGTTCGGCGGTCAGCTGGTCCTGGTGACGGGCGCGGCCTCGGGGATCGGGCGGGCCACGGCGTTCGCGTTCGCCGAGGCGGGCGCCCGGATCGTGGCCGTGGACCGCGACGCGGAAGGGGCCGCCCGGACCGCCGAGATGGCCCGGCTGATCGGGGCGCCCGCGGCCTGGGGCGAGGCGGTCGACGTCAGCGACGAGGCGGCGATGGAGAAGCTCGCCGCCCGGGTCGCCGCCGAGTACGGCATCGTCGACGTCCTGGTCAACAACGCCGGGATCGGGCTCTCCGGCTCCTTCCTGGAGACCACCAGCGAGGAGTGGAAGAAGGTCCTCGACGTCAATCTGTGGGGCGTCATCCACGGCTGCCGGATCTTCGGCAAGCAGATGGCGGACCGCGGCCAGGGCGGTCACATCGTCAACACGGCCTCGGCCGCGGCCTTCCAGCCCTCCCGCGCGCTGCCCGCGTACAGCACGTCGAAGGCGGCCGTGCTGATGCTCAGCGAGTGTCTGCGGGCCGAGCTGGCGGAGAAGTCGATCGGGGTGAGCGCGATATGCCCCGGCATCGTCAACACCAACATCACCGCCACCACACGTTTCGCGGGGGCCGACGCGGCGGAGGAGGAGCGGCTGCAGAAGCGGACGAGCCGGCTCTACGGACGCCGCAACTACCCGCCGGAGAAGGTGGCCGACGCGATCCTGCGGGCGGTCGTGCGCAACCAGGCCGTGGTGCCGGTGACCCCGGAGGCGCGCGGGGCCAGGCTGCTGTCCCGGCTGAGCCCCGGGGCCCTGCGGTCCGTCGCCCGGCTGAAGCCTCCGCTGTGACCGGCGCCGGGGCCGCGGCCGCCGAGTACCGCATCGAGGACCTGGCCCACGCCAGCGGGGCCACGGTGCGCACGATCCGCGCCTACCAGGACCGGGGACTGCTCCCGACGCCGGAGCGGCGCGGGCGGGCCAATGTGTACCGGGAGACCCATCTGGCCCGGCTGCGGCAGATCGCGGACCTGCTCGACCGGGGCTACACCCTGGCCAGCATCAAGGAGTTGCTGGAGGCGTGGGACGCGGGGCGGGGGCTCGGCGGGGTGCTCGGGCTCGTCGCGGAGGTGCACGGCCCGTGGACGGACGAGGAGGCCGACCGGATCAGCCGCCGGGAGCTGGACGCGCGGTTCGGCGGCCGGCAGGACGACGAGGCCATCGCCGAGGCGGTGGAGCTCGGCGTGCTGGAGCGCGTGCCGGGCCGGGACGACGAGTTCCTCGTCCCCAGCCCGCAAGAGCTGGCGGTCGCCGTGGAGTTGTACGCGGCCGGGGTGCCGCTGACGGCAATCTCGGGTCATCTGCGGGAGCTTCGCGGCCACGTGGAACATATAGCGTCCCGTTTCCTGGAGTTCACCACCGAGCACGTCTTCGCCCGCTATCTCGGCCATCTGCCGCCCACCGACGCGGACGCGGCCGAGGCGGCCGCCCTGGTGCGCCGGCTGAGGCCCCTCGCCCAGCAGACCGTGGACGCCGAACTGGCCCGTGCCATGCGGACGTTCGCCACCCGCCATCTGCACCACCACCTCGGCGCGGAGGAGAGCACGATCACCGAGGACGCGACCCGCCCCGTGCTGCTGCCGGCCCGGACAACCCAGGCCGTACAGGATCTGGTTGGCGCGGACCGGCTGGCGGAGTTCATCACGGCGGCCACCGAACGCGAGGTGCAGGCACGCACGTTGGACCACCTCGCGGCAACTCACGCCAAAGAGGGCAAAATTGGCGAAAGCCCCTAAATCTCATGGTCGTTGTCCACAGAACCGCCAAATACCCTGTGGATAACTCAAGTTGGCTGTGGATCAAACCTGTTGAAGGAGAAGAACCGAGGAATCGCAGAAGAACGAGGAGCTGAAAAGCCGAAGAGCCGAAGAGGTGACGAGGCGAAATACGGATGCACCGATCAGCTCGCCACGGGCACTCTGACGCCATGGACGAACGTCGCACCGTCAAGGTGTCCAAGTACCTCTCGAAGCATCTGCGGCACCAGCCGGAACGCATCGGCCTCACCCTCGACGAGAACGGCTGGGTGCCGGTGGAGGAGCTGCTGCGCGCCGCGGCCCGGCACGGGTTCGCCTTCTCCCGCGCCGAGCTCGACCACGTCGTCGCCGCCAACGACAAGCGCCGCTTCACCATCGAGGGCGGCGTGGCGGGCGGCGCCACGGCAGACCGTATCCGCGCCAACCAGGGCCACACCGTCACCGTCGACCTGGACCTGCCGCCGGCCGAGCCGCCCGCGCACCTCTACCACGGCACGGTCGCCCGGGTGCTGGACGCGATCCGGGCCGAGGGCCTGCGCCCCATGGCCCGCCACCACGTCCACCTGTCGCCCGACCGGGAGACGGCCACCCGGGTCGGCGCCCGCCGCGGCCGCCCCCTCGTCCTCACCGTGGACGCGGGCGCGATGCACCGCGCCGGCCATGTCTTCCGGGTCAGCGCCAACGGGGTCTGGCTCGCCGACGCCGTACCGCCCCAGTTCCTGCTCCTGCGCGGCTGAGGGCCACAGCGGCAGCGATCGTACGGATCACGCCAGTTGAGCGGGCGCCTCGGTCGCGATGCGCTCGAAGACCTTCGGGTCCACGTCGAAGTCGGAGTCCGGGATCGGGGCGTGGACGACGATCTCGGTGAAGCCCAGCTCCGCATGGCGCCCCGCGAAGTCGACGAAGGCGTCCACGGACTCCAGCGGGGCGGTGCGGTCCGGCGTGAAGCCGGTCAGCAGGATCCGGTCCGGCTCGGCGGCGTCCCGGCCGATCTCCGCACAGGCCGCCGTGAACTTCTCGTTCTGCGCCCGCAGCGCGGCCCGTGACTCCTCCGGGGTGCCGTTCTCGTACAGCTTGGGGTCGCCGGTGGTGACCCAGGCCTGCCCGTGGCGGGCGGCCAGCCGCAGACCGCGCGGCCCGGTCGCGGCGACCGCGAAGGGCAGCCGGGGGCGCTGGACGCAGCCGGGGATGTTGCGGGCCTCCTCCGCGGCGTAGTGCGTCCCGCGCTCGGTCACCGCGCCCTCGGTGAGCAGCCGGTCCAGGAGCGGCACGAACTCCGCGAAACGGTCGGCCCGTTCGCGCGGGGTCCAGGCCTCCTGGCCCAGCGCGGTGGCGTCGAAGCCGTTGCCCCCGGCGCCGATGCCGAGGGTGATCCGGCCGCCCGAGATGTCGTCCAGGGAGATCAGCTCCTTGGCCAGCGTCACCGGGTGGCGGAAGTTCGGCGAGGTCACGAGGGTGCCGAGACGCAGGCGTTCGGTGGCCGTCGCCGCGGCCGTGAGCGTGGGCAGCGCCCCGAACCACGGACCGTCCCGGAAGCTCCGCCAGGACAGGTGGTCATAGGTGTAGGCGGTGTGGAAGCCCAGCTCCTCCGCGCGCTGCCAGCGGTCACGACCGCCCTCGTGCCAGCGGTGGACGGGCAGGATCACGGTGCTCAGACGCAGGCTCATGCCCACGAGCCTACGGCCGTGCGCGGGCCCGTCGACGCCCCGATGACCTGTGACATATGCCGGAGGAATGTTCCGCAGCTCAGGGGCGTACGCACTCAGATGTGCGCCCCTCCGCACGCCCGTGCGCCTTCGTGGGCGAGAATGACCCGGTGACCTCAGTGACCGATGCGCCTCTTCCCGCCGTGACCCGGCTGATCGCCACCGACCTCGACGGCACCCTGCTGCGCGACGACAAGACGCTGTCCGCGCGTACGGTCGCGGCCCTCGCGGCGGCCGAGGAGGCCGGGATCGAGGTCTTCTTCGTCACCGGCAGGCCGGCCCGCTGGATGGACGTCGTACGCGACCACGTCCAGAGCCATGGAACGGCGATCTGCGCCAACGGCGCCGTGGTCACCGATCTGCGGACCGACGGCGACCTGCTCTCCGTGCGGCCGCTGGAGCGCGACGCCGCCCTGCACGTCGTGCGCACCCTGCGCGAGGCGGCCCCCGGCACCTCCTTCGCCGTCGAGATGACCACCGGCATCAACTACGAACCGGCCTACCCGCCCTTCCATCTGGACCCGGGCGCCACGGTGGCCGTCGCCGAGAAGCTGCTGCACGAGGACGCCCCGGGCGTCGGCGCGCCGGTGCTCAAGCTGCTGGCCCACCACACCGAGCTGGCGCCCGACGCCTTCCTCGGCCTGGCCCGCACCGCCGCCGGCGACCGGGCCGCCTTCACCCGGTCCAGCCCCTCCGCGCTCCTGGAGGTCAGCGGGCTCGGCGTCTCCAAGGCCACCACGCTCGCCGCCTGCTGTGCCGAGCGCGGCATCGCGCCCGCCGAGGTGGTCGCCTTCGGCGACATGCCCAACGACATCGAGATGCTCCGCTGGGCCGGGGCCTCCTTCGCGATGGGCAACGCCCATCCGGACGCGGTGGCCGCCGCCTCGGGCCGGACCGCCACCAACGAGGAGGACGGGGTGGCCCTCGTCATCGAGCGGATCCTCGCCGGCCGAACAGAACCCCGCTGAAACGACTCTGCTGAAACCTTTCGGCAGACCGGGCCGAGGAACGCCGTCCTCACAACGGCGCCTCCCACACCACCGTCGTACCGCGGCCCCCCTCCCCGATCCCCGGTTCAATCCGGCTCGACCCGCCCAGCGACTCGGCTCGGCGGGCCAGGTTGCGCAGTCCGCTGCGCCGGCCGCCCTCCGGGATGCCCACCCCGTCGTCGGCGACCGAGAGACGCACCGCCGCCCGCCCATCGGGCAGGGTCACCGTCGCGTCGACGACCACATCGATCAGCGACGCCCCCGCGTGCCGGAACGCGTTGGAAAGGGCCTCGCGCAACGCGGCGACCAGGTTCTTGCCGGTCAGCTCGCCGACGAGCGAGTCCACCGGCCCCAGGAAGCGGTGCGAGGGCTTGAAGCCGAGCGGGAAGGCCGCCATGTTGATCTCCCGCAGGACGCGGGTGCGCAGCCCCGACGGGGCCTCGGCCGGTTCCTGCTGGAGCGCGAAGATGGCCGTACGGATCTCCTGGATCGTCACGTCCAGCTCGTCGACCGCCCGGCCGACCCCGGTCCGCACCTCGGGCACCACCGACCGGCGCTGGGCGCTCTCCAGCATCATCCCGGTGGCGAACAGCCGCTGGATGACCAGGTCGTGGAGGTCGCGGGCGATCCGGTCGCGGTCCTCGTACACCGCGAGCCGCTCCCGGTCCCGCTGCGCCTCGGCCATCATCAGCGCGAGCGCCGCCTGGGAGGCGAAC
The DNA here is from genome assembly GCF_055792845.1 of Streptomyces sp. DSM 106670. Classification (NCBI taxonomy): domain Bacteria; kingdom Bacillati; phylum Actinomycetota; class Actinomycetes; order Kitasatosporales; family Streptomycetaceae; genus Streptomyces; species Streptomyces sp. DSM 106670. The sequence goes on along the minus strand of NZ_CM147704.1, from coordinate 4,146,636 downwards.
TGGGTGGCGAGCGTCCGCTCGCTCTCCGTGAACGGGCGCGCGCCCCGGGACCGGGGGGTGGCCAGCGCGCCGAGCACCCGGCCGCCGCTGTGCAGCGGCAGCATCATGCTGGGGCCGAACCGGTCGGCCAGTCTGGTGATCATCCGACTGTCGGTGGCCGAGTCGTCGATGAACACCGCCTCGCCCGCGAGCAGTTTGGCCACCACCGCGCTCCGGGGCGGAATGATCACGCCGAGCGAGGACGAGGGGTCGTCGGACGACACGGCGACGATCTCCAGACCGCCCTCCCCGGTGGTCAGCAGCACGATCCCGGCGGCGGAGTCGGCGAGCCGGCGGGCCTGTTCGGCGACCACGGACAGCGCCTCGTCCGCGTCCCCGCCCGACAGGAGCGCCGTGGTCACCGCGACCGAACCGTCGATCCAGTGCTCCCGCTGCCGCGCCGCCTCGTACAGCCGGGCGTTGCCGATGGCGATCCCGGCCTCCGTGGCGAGCACCCGGACCATGTGGAGGTCGTAGTCGCTGAACTCCGCGCCGTGCCGCTTCTCGGTCAGATAGAGGTTGCCGAAGATCTCCCCCTGGACCCGGATGGGCACCCCCAGGAAGCTGCGCATCCGAGGGTGCCCGGCCGGGAATCCGGCGGACCTGGGATCGGTGGACAGGTCGGCCAGGCGGACCGGGTCGGGATCGTGGATCAGCGCGCCGAGCAGGCCCCGGTGTCCGTCGGGCCGCCGCCCGATCGCCTCGGCCACCTCCTGCGGAACGCCGTACGTGACGAAGTCCGAGAGGCCCTCGCCCAGCTCGTCGACGACGCCGATCGCGGCGTACCGGGCGTGGGCGAGCTCGGCGGCCGTCTCGCAGATCCGGTCCAGGGTGGAGTGCAGTTCCAGCCCCGCGCCGACCGAACGCATCGCCTCCAGGAGCTGCGGCACCCGCGCGGTCAGCTCGGTGGACAGCCCCTGGAGGCTGCGGGTGGCCCGGGTGGCGGCGTCGAGGGAGTCCTTCGGATCGGGCTCTGCCATGGCCCGAGCCTAGTTAGTGGCGATAGGGGGCGAAAGTCGAGAATGCGTGCGATGACCGGAGAACGCCGCCGTGAGGGGCCCGGTTCGCGTCGCCCACGGCCTCACACCCCCGCCCCCACCGTCTCCCTCTCACGCTCCAGCATCCGGCGCAGCGGCCCGTCCTCGGCGGCGAGTTCGGCGTACGGTCCGCGCTGCACGACCCGGCCCGCGTCCAGCACCAGCACCTCGTCGACCGCCTCCAGGCCGGTCAGCCGGTGGGTGATCAGGACCGTCGCACGGCCGCGGGTCGCGTCCAGCAGATCGGCGGTGAGGGCGTCGGCGGTCGGCAGGTCGAGGTGTTCGGCCGGCTCGTCCAGGACGAGGACGGGGAAGTCGGCGAGCAGCGCGCGGGCCAGGGCGAGGCGCTGGCGCTGGCCGCCGGAGAGCCGTGCGCCGTGCTCGCCCACCGGGGTGTCGAGCCCCTGCGGCAGGGCCGCCACCCACTCCAGCAGCCGGGCCCGGGAGAGCGCGTCGCGCAGTTCGGGGTCGGTCGCCCCGGGCCGGGCCAGGCGCAGATTCTCGCGGATCGTGCTGTCGAAGACGTGCGCGTCCTGGGCGCACAGCCCCACCGAGCGCCGGACCGTGTCCGACTCCAGCGCGGACGCCTCGACGCCGCCGAGCCGGTACGTCCCCGAGGAGGCGTCCAGGAAGCGCAGGAGGACCTGGGCGAGCGTCGTCTTGCCCGAACCGGAAGGGCCCACGACCGCGATGCGCCGTCCGGGCGTCAGCGTCAGGTCGAGCGAGGACAGGGCGTCCCGCGCCGCACCCGGGTAGCGGGCGCTCAGCCCCCGTACCTCCAGCGGGAAGGGCGAGGCGGGCTCCTCGGCGGGGCTCTCGGGCTCGCGTACGGGCACGGGGGCGTCCAGCACCTCGAAGACCCGCTCCGCGCTCCGGGCGACGCGCCGGCGGTACTGCACGGCGAGCGGCAGCCCGGTGACGGCCTCGAAGGCGGCCAGCGGGGTCAGCACCACCACGGCGAGCGCGACACCGGACAGCCGGCCGTCGTGCACGGCGGGGACGGCGACGGCCGCGACGGCCACCACGGTGAGCCCGCAGACCAGGGCGGACAGACCGCCGCCGAGCGCCGTCGCCGCGGCCGCGCGGGAGGCGATCCGGGTCAGCAGCCGGTCGGCCGTGCGCAGCCGCGCCTGCCGGGCGGGCAGCGCTCCCGCGACGGTCAGCTCGGCGGTGGAGCCGAGGAGGTCGGCGACCCGGGTGGCCAGGGCGGCGCGGGCGGGCGCGAGCTGACGCTCCGTACGGCGGGCGCAGGCGCCGCTGACGAGCGGCACGCCGACCCCGGCGACCAGCAGCCCGACGGCCAGGATCACGCCCGCCTCCGGGAGGAGCCAGCCGGTGAACCCGGCGGCCGCGGTGCCCACCACGAGGGCCGTGCCGGCGGGCAGCAGCCAGCGCAGCCAGTAGTCCTGGAGCGTGTCCACATCGGCGACGAGCCGGGACAGCAGATCGCCGCGCCGGGTGGTGCGCAGTCCGGCCGGGGCGATGCGTTCGAGGCCCCGGTAGACGGAGACCCGCAGGTCGGCGAGGAGCTTCAGCACGGCGTCGTGCGAGACGAGCCGCTCGGCGTAGCGGAAGACCGCCCGGCCGATGCCGAAGGCGCGGGTCGCGGTGACGGCCATCATCAGATACATCACCGGCGGCTGTTCGGAGGCGCGGGAGATCAGCCAGCCGGAGACCGCCATGAGCCCCACCGCCGACCCGACGGCCAGGCTGCCCAGCAGCAGGGCCAGGGTCAGCCGGCCGCGCTGCGCCCCGGCGGACGCACGGACCCGGGCGAGCACCCGTCCGGAGCGGCTTTCGGTCGTCCCGAGGGGGTCGAGGGCCTCCGCCCTTCGCGCGTCCGGGAGTTCACCCCCGGCTAGAGGCTCGGGCACGGCGGGGCCCGGGGCCGCGGCGCCCGCGAGTGCCTTCGCGTACGGCTCCGCGGGGGCTCCCGTACGCGGCTCCAGCGTCACCACCCGGTCGGCCACCGCCAGCAGCGCCGGGCGGTGGACGACCAGCAGCACGGTCCGTCCGGTGGCCAGCCGCCGTACGGCGTCGACGATGCCCGCCTCGCTCTCGCCGTCCAGGCTCGCGGTCGGCTCGTCCAGCAGCAGGACCGGCCGGTCGGCGAGGAACGCCCGGGCCAGGGCGAGGCGCTGGCGCTGGCCCGCGGAGAGCCCGGCGCCGTCCTCGCCGAGCGCCGTCCCCATCCCGTCGGGCAGTGCCGCGACGAAGTCGTACGCGCCCGCGTCCCGCAGCGCCGTGAGGACCGCCTCGTCGTCGGCGTCGGGCCGGGCGAGGCGGACGTTCTCGGCGATCGTGTCCGCGAAGAGGTGGGGCCGCTGGGGGACCCAGGCGATCCGGCTCCGCCAGCGGTCCGGGTCAAGCTCCGCGAGGTCCCGGCCCCCGACCCGGACGCGCCCCTCGTCGGGTACGGCGAACCCGAGGACCACGTTCAGCAGGGTGGACTTGCCGACCCCGCTCGGGCCGACCAGGGCGACGGTCTCCCCCGGCTCCACGGTGAGCGACGCGGCGTCCAACGACGGTTCGGCGCGGCCCTCGTGGCGTACGGTCACGTCCGCCAGCTCCAGGCGCAGCGCGTCCGGGACGTCCTCGGCGCCCGGGGCGCGGGGTTCGGTCTCCAGGACCGCGAAGATCTCCTCGGCGGCCGAGAGGCCCTCGGCCGCCGCGTGGTACTGCGCCCCGACCTGGCGGATCGGCAGATACGCCTCCGGGGCCAGGATCAGGACCACCAGACCGGTGTAGAGGTCGAGTTCGCCGTGGACGAGGCGCATGCCGATCGTGACGGCGACGAGCGCCACCGACAGGGTCGCCAGCAGCTCCAGGGCGAAGGAGGAGAGGAAGGCGATCCGCAGGGTGCGCAGGGTGGCCCGGCGGTAGTCGGAGGTGATGGTGCGGATCGACGCGGCCTGGGCCTTGGCCCGCCCGAAGACCTTCAGGGTCGGCAGCCCGGCGACGACGTCCAGGAAGTGCCCGGAGAGCCGGGACAGCAGCTGCCACTGACGGTCCATCCGGGACTGGGTGGCCCAGCCGATCAGGATCATGAACAGCGGGATGAGCGGCAGCGTGACGACGATGATCGCCGCCGACACCCAGTCCTCGGTGACGATCCGGGCGAGCACCGCCACCGGCACGACGACCGCGAGGCCGAGCTGCGGGAGGTAGCGGGCGAAGTAGTCGTCGAGCGCGTCGATGCCCCGGGTCGCCAGCGCGACGAGCGAACCGGTGCGCTGTCCGCTCAGCCAGTCGGAGCCCAGCAGCGCGGCCCGCTCCAGAAGCCGGCCGCGCAGTTCGGACTTGACGGCCGCGCTGGCGCGATGGGCCGCCAGCTCGGTGAGCCAGGCGACCAGGGCCCGCCCGAGCGCGACGGCGGCCAGCAGCAGGAGAGGGGTACGCAGCGCGGTGACCGTGAGCCCGTCCTCGAAACCGCCCACCACGATCTCGGCGATGAGCATCGCCTGGGCGATCACCAACAGGGCGCCGACCAGGCCGAGAGCCACCACGGCCGCCAGGAAGAGGCGGGTGGCCCGTGCGTGGTGGAGCAGACGCGGATCGATCGGTTTCACGTGAAACATCCCCCCGGCGGGGTCGGTGAGCTCTGCGGGATCGAGAGCTGCCGCGAGCCGCGAGGCCCGCGGCAGCTGACCGGATTCAGTGCGCGTCGGCGATGTGCTGGGTGCCGATGCGCTTGCGGAAGACCCAGTAGGTCCAGCTCTGGTAGAGCAGCACGATGGGCGTGGCGATGCCCGCGCACCAGGTCATGATCTTGAGCGTGTACGGGCTGGACGAGGCGTTGGTGACCGTGAGGTTCCAGGCGTCGTTCAGCGAGGACGGCATGACGTTCGGAAAGAGCGTCAGGAAGAGCATCGCGACCGCCGCCGCGATCGTCACGCCCGAGAACGCGAACGACCAGCCCTCACGGCCCTTGGCGATGGCCCCGATCGCGGCCAGGAGCGCCACCACCGCCACGATCAGGGCGCCCAGGCTCCAGCCGTCCCCGTTCTCGGCCTGGGTCCAGAGCAGGAAGCCCAGCGCGAGCACCGCGGTGACCGGACCGAGCTTCAGCGCCAGGGCGCGGGCCCGGACCCGGATGTCGCCCGCCGTCTTGAGACCGGCGAACACCGCCCCGTGGAAGGTGAAGAGGGTGAGCGTGACCAGGCCGCCGAGGATCGCGTACGGGTTGAGGAGGTCCCAGAAGTTGCCGACGTACTCCATGTCGGCGTCGATCTTCACGCCCCGCACGATGTTCCCGAACGCCACGCCCCACAGCACCGCGGGGATCAGCGAGGTCCAGAAGATCGCGGTCTCCCAGTTCGTCTGCCACCGCTCCTCGGACCGCTTGGCGCGGTACTCGAAGGCGACGCCCCGCACGATCAGGCAGAACAGGATGATCAGCAGCGGCAGATAGAAGCCGGAGAAGAGGGTGGCGTACCACTCGGGGAAGGCGGCGAAGGTCGCGCCGCCGGCGGTGAGCAGCCAGACCTCGTTGCCGTCCCAGACGGGCCCGATCGTGTTGATCAGGACCCGGCGCTCCTTGCGGTCGCGGGCCAGCAGCTTGGTGAGGACCCCGATGCCGAAGTCGAATCCCTCCAGGAAGAAGTAGCCGGTCCAGAGGACGGCGATGAGCACGAACCAGACGTCGTGGAGTTCCATCTCTCAGCTCCTGTGCTCAGTACGAGAAGGCCATCGGCCGGTCGGCGTCGTCTTCGTCGTGGCCGCCGATCTTCGTGGGCGGGTTCAGGTCGTCCTCGGTGAGTTCCGGCGGCCCGGCCTTGATGTACTTCACGAGCAGCTTCACCTCGATCACGGCGAGCACCGCGTAGAGCAGGGTGAAGACGATCATCGAGGTGAGCACCTCGCCCTGCGAGACCCCGGGGGAGACCCCGGCACGGGTCTGGAGCACCCCGTAGACCACCCAGGGCTGGCGGCCCATCTCGGTGAAGATCCAGCCCCAGGAGTTGGCGATCAGCGGGAAGAGCAGCGTCCAGAGCGCGACGAGCCAGTAGAGCTTGGTGAGCCTCGGGCTCAGCGCCTTGTTCCGGAACAGGACCAGATGCGGCACCTCGTCCTCACCGGTCCGCAGCGCCGGTGGCAGCAGGAACTTCTTCCGGGTCAGCCAGAGCCCCAGCAGGCCGAGGCCGAAGGAGGCCATCCCGAAGCCGATCATCCAGCGGAAGCTCCAGAACGCGACCGGGATGTTGGGGCGGTAGTCGCCGGGCCCGTACTTCTCCTGCGACTGCTTGTTGATGTCGTTGATGCCGGGGACATAGGAGTTCGGGTCGTTGTTGGCGAGGAAGGACAGTATCCCGGGGAGCGAGATCTCCACGGAGTTGTGGCCCTTGCTGACATCCCCGTACGCGAAGATCGAGAACGGCGCCCGCTCCTGACCGTCCCACAGCGCCTCGGCGGCGGCCATCTTCATCGGCTGCTGCCGGAACATGACCTTGGCGAGGCTGTCGCCGCTGACGGCGGTGAGCAGTCCGGCGACCACCACGGTGATCAGCCCCAGCCGCAGCGAGGTCCGCATCACCGGGATGTGCTTCTTGCGCGCCAGGTGGAACGCGGCGATGCCGACCATGAAGGCTCCGCCGACCAGGAACGCGGCCGTGATGGTGTGGAAGAACTGGGTGACCGCGGTGTCCTGGGTGAGCACCCGCCAGAAGTCGGTGAGCTCGGCGCGGCCGCGCTCCTCGTTGATCCGGTAGCCGACCGGGTGCTGCATCCAGGAGTTGGCCGCCAGGATGAAGTAGGCGGAGAGGATCGTGCCGATCGAGACCATCCACATGCAGGCGAGGTGGATCTTCTTCGGCAGCTTGTCCCAGCCGAAGATCCACAGCCCGATGAAGGTGGACTCGAAGAAGAAGGCGATCAGCGCCTCGAAGGCGAGCGGAGCGCCGAAGATGTCGCCGACGAAGCGCGAGTAGTCGGACCAGTTCATGCCGAACTGGAACTCCTGGACGATGCCCGTGACGACGCCCATGGCGATGTTGATCAGGAACAGCTTGCCCCAGAACTTGGTCGCCCTGAGGTACTTCTCGTTCTCCGTCCGCACCCAGGCGGTCTGCAGGCCGGCGGTGAGCGCGGCGAGCGAGATCGTCAGGGGGACGAAGAGGAAGTGGTAGACGGTGGTAATGCCGAACTGCCATCGCGCCAGGGTCTCCGGCGCCAGAGCTAGGTCCACGTCGTCAGTCTCCTTACATCGCCGTGGTCACACCGGCACTATGCCCCTTTGATCCCACCGATTACGGGAGGAAGCAGGGCACGCTTGTGAACGCGTTCACATTCACAAGCAATTATGGCGCACACACTTTCGGAGCCTTCGCCGGGGGTACCCCTTTTCGGCCCCGGTCCGTGTGCTCGGCCCCCGCCGCCCACGCGAAAGGCCCCGGACCTCGTCGATCGAGGTCCGGGGCCACCCGGCCGTACGGTGCCGCCGCGCGCGAGGAACCGCCTCGCGCGCCCGGCGGCTACAGCTCCGCGCGGAACGCCTCCGCCGCCTTCAGGAACAGGTCGTTGCCCTCGTCCTCGCCGATCGAGACCCGCACGCCCTCGCCCGCGAACGGCCGCACGACCACGCCGGCCCGCTCACAGGCCGCCGCGAAGTCGAGGGTACGCTCACCGAGCCGCAGCCAGACGAAGTTCGCGTGCGACTCCGGCACCGTCCAGCCCTGGCGCACCAGCTCCGCGCTCACCCGGGTGCGCTCGGCCACCAGCGAGCCGACCCGGCCCAGCAGCTCGTCCTCGGCGCGGAGCGAGGCCACCGCCGCGTCCTGGGCGAGCTGGCTCACACCGAAGGGGACGGCGGTCTTGCGCAGCGCGGCGGCCACCGGCTCGTGGGCCACCGCGAAGCCGACCCGCAGCCCGGCCAGACCGTACGCCTTGGAGAAGGTCCGCAGCACCGCCACATTGGGCCGGTCCCGGTAGATCTCGATGCCGTCCGGCACCTCGGCGTCGCGGATGAACTCCTTGTACGCCTCGTCAAGCACGACCAGCACATCGCCGGGCACCCGGTCGAGGAACCGTTCCAGCTCGGCCCGGCGCACCACCGTGCCGGTGGGGTTGTTGGGGTTGCAGACGAAGATCAGCCGGGTCCGGTCGGTGATCGCGTCCGCCATCGCGTCGAGGTCGTGCACATCGCCGTCGGTCAGCGGGACCTTGACCGAGGTCGCGCCGCTGACCTGGGTGATGATCGGGTACGCCTCGAAGGACCGCCAGGCGTAGATGACCTCGCCGCCGGGGCCCGAGGTGGCCTGGAGCAGCTGCTGGGCCACACCCACGGAGCCCGTTCCGGTGGCGATGTGCGAGAGCGGCACACCGAAACGGTCGGCCAGCTCGTTCATCAGGCCGGTGCACGCCATGTCCGGGTAGCGGTTGAAGTTCCCCGCGGCGGCGAGCGCCGACTCCAGGACACCCGGCAGCGGCGGATAGGGATTCTCGTTGGAGGACAGCTTGTACGCGACCGGTCCACCGGCCGCCGCCGGCTTCCCCGGCACATAGGCGGGAACGCCGTCCAGCTCGGCGCGCAGCTTGGGGCTCGTCTCGCTCACCGCAGGTCCTCCTCGACCGTCCGTTCACAGCAATACTGCACACCTTATGAGGATTGGGCCCCGCTGCGAATGGCCCGAGCGGGAAATCGACCGCAGTGCCCGGGAATGGGACCTCGCACGGGGGCGGTCCGGGGCCTCCGCCCGGGGGAGCGCAGCCCGGTCCGGCGCGCGCCGGTGGCTCACGCCGTGGCGCGCGTCCCCCGAAGTGGTGAGTTGAGACCTCTTCGAGACATCGCACATTCGGCAGGCTGCCACCCGCCAGCACCTGAAACACGCATGCAAGAGCACCCAACTCCCTTGTATTCAAAGGAATCTGATAGACAGTGACCTTGCAGAAACGTGCCTGTCAACGTGCGCATATGCGACCGGACCGACCACCCCTCGGAGCCCTACTATCGGCTCGCCATGACAGCAGCAGGGAAGCACCAGGTGAGCCGGACGGAGACACCCCGGCGCAGCGGCCGGCCGGGACGGGCGGGGATCCGTGATGTGGCCGCCGCGGCCGGAGTCTCGATCACGACCGTCTCCGACGCGCTCAACGGCAAGGGCAGGCTCCCGGACGCCACCCGCCGCCATGTCCGCGAGGTCGCCGAGCGCCTGGGCTACCGCCCGTCCGCCGCGGCCCGAACCCTCCGTACGGGCAAGTCGGGGCTGATCGGCCTGACCGTGACCACGTACGGGAATGAACCTTTCACCTTCACCGAATTCGCGTACTTCGCGGAGATGGCGAGAGCCGCGACCTCCGCGGCGCTCGCCCGCGGCTACGCCCTCGTCATCCTCCCCGCCACCTCCCGGCACGACGTCTGGTCGAACGTCGCGCTCGACGGGACCGTCGTCATCGACCCCTCCGACCAGGACCCGGTCGTCACCGAACTCGTCCGCCAGGGCCTGCCGGTCGTCTCGGACGGCCGCCCGGCCGGGACGCTCCCCGTCACCGCCTGGGTCGACAACGACCACCGGGCCGCGGTACTCGACCTCCTCGACCATCTCGCCGCCGCCGGAGCCCGCCGTATCGGCCTGCTGACCGGCAACACCACCGACACGTACACCCGGCTGTCCACCACCGCCTACCTCCACTGGTGCGAGCGGGTCGGCCAGGATCCCGTCTACGAGTCCTACCCGGCCCACGACCCCTGCGCGGGGGCGGTCGCCGCCGACCGGCTGCTCGCCCGCCCGGACCGCCCCGACGCGGTCTACGGGCTCTTCGACCCCAACGGCACCGATCTCCTCGCGGCGGCCCGCCGCTACGGACTGCGGGTCCCCGAGGACCTGCTGCTGGTCTGCTGCAGCGAGTCCACCGTGTACGCGGCCACCGAGCCGCCCATCACGACGCTCTCGCTGAAGCCGCGCCGCATCGGCACGGCCGTCGTCCAGCTCCTCATCGATGCCATCGAAGGAGTCGAGCACGACGGTCCTGTGGAGCAGGTCATACCGACGGAGCTCATCGTCCGGACCTCCTCGCAACGCCGTCCACCACGCACCACGGTCAGCGCGCCGCGCTCCCCCAGCGGGGATTGATCGGCTCTTTTCGGACCAATCGGCCGGTGAACCGTGCGTGCGCCCGGATTCACCACCCCTGGTGCGTCACACAGATCGATCCGCATTCCTATGATGGGCGCACGACACCGCGGACCACCTCTACCAGGCAGGGCCCGTCAGGTGTACGGCGGCGCGACGGTGGTGGAGGGGTCGATGACTCAGGGGGCCGGTCAGGAACCCGTGGTGCGGACGGCGACGTTGCGTGACTTCCGGGTTCCGCCGTATGCGCAGACACCCGTGCCACCACAGGCACAGGTGGCACCTCCTTCCTCGGTGCCGCCCCGTGCGCCGCATCCCGGCAACGCCGTCGTGGGCGACGAGCGGCCGGAGGGCTACACACCGACCGAGCGGGACCTCCCGGTCATCCGGCGCGGCGACACGGTCCAGGTGCAGACCGTCGCCGAGCCGGCCCCGGTGCCCGAGGACGGTCTCGGCCCGCTCTTCGTCGTCGGCGACGTCCACGGCTATCTGGACGAACTGCTGGCCGCCCTCGGCGAGCAGGGCCTCATCGACGCCGACGGGAACTGGGCCGCGGGCAACGCCCGGCTGTGGTTCCTCGGCGACTTCACCGACCGCGGTCCGGACGGCATCGGGGTCATCGACCTCGTCATGCGGCTCTCCGCCGAGGCGGCGGCGGCCGGCGGCTACTGCAAGGCCCTGATGGGCAACCACGAGCTGCTGCTGCTCGGCGCCAAGCGGTTCGCCGACACCCCCGTCAACTCCGGGGCCGGCACCGCCACCTTCCAGGCCGCCTGGCTGCTCAACGGCGGCCAGAAGACCGACATGGAGCGCCTCCAGGACGTCCACCTCCAGTGGATGTCCCGGCTCGACGCGGTCGTCGAGGAGGACGGGCATCTGCTGATGCATTCCGACACGACGGCCTACCTCGACTACGGGTCCACCATCGAGGACGTCAACGACACGATCACGGCCATTCTCACGCGTAACGACGCCGACGAGTGCTGGGACCTCTTCCGCAAGCTGACCAAGCGGTTCGCCTTCCGGGACGAGGGCGGCGCCGACGCGGTGCGCGAGCTGATGGCGACGTACGGCGGACAGCGCGTCGTCCATGGTCACAGCCCTATTCCGTATCTCCTGGGGGAGGTCGGCACGGAGGACGGCGAGGACGCGTCGGGCCCCGTGATCAACGGCCCGCATGTGTACGCGGACGGCCTCGCCATCGCCATGGACGGCGGAGTGACCATGGCCGGAAAGCTGCTGGTGGTTCAACTCCCCCTGCATGCCTGACCGTCGACGGGGAAGGCGCTTCAGGTTCCGCCTGCGCCGACCTCGCCGATCACCGGACCCGTCACCGGGCCCAATTCTGGAAACACACTGTCACCCCCTGCCGTGAGCGCTCTACCATCGGCGTATCAGTGGCAGGCTCTCCTCCGTTTCCGCCCGATCGCCCGGTCCACGCGGGCAGCCGGGCACCGACGGAGCATCGGGGGATGCAGATGACAAGCGCTCCGCACCTGCTGGCCGAGGACGGACCCGAGTACGAGCGGATCCTGGGCGACGCACTGCGCCACGCTCATGAACGTCCGGACCTGGAGGGCGTCGGTGACCGGCTCAACACCGAACAGCTGCGCACCATGGCGCTGAGCGCCACGGCGCTGATCACCGCGGCCGCGGCCACCGAGTACGAGCACTACGTCGAGGCCCGGGACGAACTGCGCCGGGCGACGGCCGCCGAAGCGGCCGACGGGATCCCGGCCGTGGACGGGCCGCAGAGCACGGCGGCCGGAGCGGGGGCCGGCATAGGCGCGGTCGTCACGGTCCTGACCCCGCTGCTGGCCGGTACCGCGGCCGTCATCTTCCTGCTGGTCGGCTATCTGCTGAAGGCGGTCAGCCCCTCGGTGGCCTTCGGCGACTCGATGGTCGCCGCCGGGTGGTTCTTCGCGGCGGTCGCCGCCGCCGCGATCCTGGTCGCGGCCGTCGGACTGCTCGTCACCGCACTCCGCAACAGCACGACGTCCCTGGCCGCCGAGGACGAGGAACAGGAGCTTCCGGAGGAGGTCGCACGCGCCCGGGAGGCCTGGCGCCACGCCCTGCTGGAGCGCGGCATCCTGCCGTTCCTCCGGGACGCCCTGGCCGACCCCACCGCGGGACCCGCCGCGCGGACCCCGCACCGTTCGCCCAACCGCATCCCGAAGATGGGCTACAGCAGGCCGGACTTCTCGGGCCCGGACGACGGACCGGCGGCCGGCCCCCGGCCGACCTTCACCAGCCCCGATTTCACCAGCCCGGACTTCGGCGGCCCCGAACACCGCCCGGAGTGACGGGCCGTGGCCCGGACCGCCTTCCGCTTGCGGTTCGGTACCGGCTCCGCTTGCGCGCCCTCCGCCGGGGTCCGGCCGCGCTTCCGGCTCCGGACGCACCGCGGGCCGGGGCGGCAAGTGCCGCGCCCGGCCCGGGGAGACGCTCCGGGCGGACCGGAGCGGTGGATCAGATGGCCTGCGGAGCCAGCTTCGGGTTGACGCCGTACTGGTTCGTCTCCGGCTTGCCCTCCGAGGCGAGGAAGACGATCAGGATGATGAAGCCGACCAGCGGGACGAACGCGATGAAGAACCACCAGCCGGAGCGGCCGGTGTCGTGCAGCCGGCGCACCAGGACCGCCAGCGACGGGACGAGGACCGCGAGGAGGTAGAGGTAGTACGGGATCTGCGTGTCTATCGCCGAGCCGATGACCGACAGCACGACGCCGATGATGAAGTTGAAGAGCACGAACATCCAGTACTCCTTGCGGCGCGCGCGTCCGCTGAAGCCTGCGTAGTTCTTGAGTACGTCCAGGTACCAGTTCACTGTGTTTCCCTCCCCGGGCCCCCGTTCCGAGGGCGCACCAATTTCAGCCAAGCAAGCCGGAAAGTAAGCCACGGATAAGGAAAGGGTCAAGCGCAGGTGAGCCGACGGCCAAACGTACATCCAGCTGCCACACGACTGTGTCCATACTGTCGCTTAACAAGGCGGTTAATCCTGCCAAACAGCCACGAACCAGCTGTAGTTACTCGTACGGCGCGGAACGGGCGGAGGCGGCCCCGCGAAGGCGGACCCGACGGCGGTGGGCCCGGCGTACCGGACTCGGCCGCCGGGCCCACCTGATCTGCCAGGGTGCCGGATCAGGTCAGTCGGCGATGGGCAGGTAGACCCGGTTGCCCGCGGCCGCGAACTCCTTCGACTTCTCGGCCATGCCCTCCTCGATCTCCTCCTGCGAACCGCCGTGCTGACGCCGGATGTCCTGGGAGATCTTCATCGAGCAGAACTTCGGCCCGCACATCGAGCAGAAGTGCGCCGTCTTCGCGGGCTCCGCGGGCAGCGTCTCGTCGTGGAACTCCCGCGCCGTGTCCGGGTCGAGGGCCAGATTGAACTGGTCCTCCCACCGGAACTCGAACCGCGCGTCGGACAGCGCGTCGTCCCACTCCTGCGCGCCCGGGTGCCCCTTGGCCAGGTCGGCCGCGTGGGCGGCGATCTTGTAGGTGATCACGCCGGTCTTCACGTCGTCCCGGTTGGGCAGCCCCAGGTGCTCCTTGGGCGTGACGTAGCAGAGCATCGCCGTGCCCCACCAGGCGATCATCGCGGCGCCGATGCCCGAGGTGATGTGGTCGTACGCCGGGGCGACGTCCGTGGTCAGCGGGCCGAGCGTGTAGAACGGCGCCTCCTCGCAGATCTCCTGCTGGAGGTCGATGTTCTCCTTGATCTTGTGCATCGGGACATGCCCGGGGCCCTCGATCATGGTCTGCACGCCGAACCGCTTGGCGATCGTGTTCAGCTCGCCCAGCGTGCGCAGCTCCGCGAACTGCGCCTCGTCGTTGGCGTCCGCGATCGACCCGGGACGCAGTCCGTCACCCAGCGAGTAGGTGACGTCGTACGTCGCGAGGATCTCGCAGAGCTCCTCGAAGTGCTCGTAGAGGAACGACTCCTTGTGGTGCGCCAGACACCACGCCGCCATGATCGAGCCGCCGCGCGAGACGATGCCGGTCTTGCGACGGGCCGTCAGCGGGACGTACGGCAGGCGCACACCGGCGTGCACCGTCATGTAGTCCACGCCCTGCTCGGCCTGCTCGATGACGGTGTCCTTGTAGATCTCCCAGGTCAGCTCCTCGGCCCGGCCGTCGACCTTCTCCAGGGCCTGGTAGAGCGGGACGGTGCCGATCGGCACGGGGGAGTTGCGCAGCACCCATTCCCGGGTGGTGTGGATGTTGCGGCCGGTGGACAGGTCCATGACCGTGTCGGCGCCCCACTTCGTCGCCCAGGTCATCTTGTCCACCTCCTCCTCGATGGAGGAGGTGACGGCCGAGTTGCCGATGTTGGCGTTGACCTTCACCAGGAACCGCTTGCCGATGATCATCGGCTCGATCTCGGGGTGGTTGACGTTGGCCGGCAGTACGGCCCGGCCCTCCGCGATCTCCTCACGGACGACCTCGGCCTCGACGTTCTCCCGGATCGCCACGTACTCCATCTCCGGGGTGATCTCCCCCCGGCGGGCGTACGCGAGCTGGGTGACGGGACGTCCGTCGCGGCTGCGGCGCGGCTGGCGCGGCCGGCCGGGGAACACGGCGTCGAGGTTGCGCAGTCCGCCGCGCGGCGAGGTGTGCTTGAGCCCGTCGTCCTCGGGGCGGACCGGACGGCCCGCGTACTCCGCGGTGTCACCGCGGGCGATGATCCAGTTCTCCCGCAGGGGCGCGAGGCCGCGGCGGACATCGGTGTCGATGCCGGGATCGGTGTACGGCCCCGACGTGTCGTACAGCGTCACGTCCTTGCCGTTGGTGAGGTGCACCTGTCGGACCGGCACCCGGAGGTCCGGGCGCGAGCCCTGGACGTACCCCTTGTGCCAGCCGATGGACTTCCCGGCCTCGTCGCCCTGGTTCTCGGCGATCTGTTTCGAGGCAGGCGTGCGTGCGTCCGATGTGGTCATGAGACCTACTCCCTACGCCGGCATTACCCGGTAACAGGTTCGGCGGTCGGCGCAGCGTGTCCCGTACGGATGTACGGCGATCAGCGCCCTCTCAGCCCGGTGCTCCGAGCTCCCGCGTGTGCAAAGGTGCCTCCACGCTAGCGTCCTTTCCGGCGAGCTGACCAGAGGGCCCTCCCGTTCTTGCGATGATCGCCCCGTGACCTCCCCCCAAAGCGACCCCGCACCCCAGCCGCCGCCCCAGGGCCACAGCCACGGCCACACGCACAGCCACGGGCCCGCCGCGCCGGTCTCCCAACACCTGCGCAAGGTCATCGCCGCCGTGCTGATCCCGTTCGCGACGGCGGTCGTCGTCGGCCTGATCGCCTTCTGGCCCGGCGGCGTGCCCGACCACGAGCGCACCGGCGTCGGCTTCGACCGGCAGACCCAGGACGGCAAGGTCGTCCAGGTGGTCAAGGTCGACTGCGCGGACGTCAACGCCGCGCAGGTGCCCCCGACCGGCGACACCTCCACGCCCTCGGGCCGGGAGGCCGTCAACGAGCAGGAGGGGGAGTGCGCGAAGGCCACCATCGAAGTGACCAGCGGCGACGACAAGGGCCGCAGGTTCGTCGAGGTGGTCCAGCCGGACGCGCCCCGGCAGCTGAAGGAGGGTCAGGGCGTGGTCGTGGCGTACGCGCCCGACGCGCCGCGCGACCTCCAGTACTCCGTGACCGACGTGGACCGGAAGATCCCGATGGCGCTGCTGGCCGGGATCTTCGCGCTGGCCGTGGTCGTGGTGGGCCGGTTCCGCGGGCTGATGGCCCTGGTGGCGCTGGCGGTGTCGTTCGTCGTGCTGACGCTGTTCATCCTGCCGGCCATCCTGCAGGGCTCGAATCCGCTGGTCGTGGCGGTGATCGGGGCCAGCGCGATCATGCTGGCGGCGCTCTATCTCTGCCACGGGGTGACGGCCCGTACCTCGGTCGCGGTCGTCGGCACGCTGATCTCGCTGCTGCTGATCGGGCTGCTGGGCTCCCTGTTCATCGGCTGGGCGAGCCTCAGCGGCAACACCGACGACAACACCGGCCTCATCCACGGTCTCTACCCGGACATCGACATGAGCGGTCTGCTGCTGGCCGGCGTCATCATCGGTTCGCTCGGGGTGCTCGACGATGTGACGGTCACCCAGACCTCCGCCGTCTGGGAACTGCACCAGGCGGACCCGGAGATGGGTTGGAAGGGGCTGTACCGGGCAGGTATCCGTATCGGGAGGGACCACATCGCCTCGGTGGTCAACACCCTGGTGCTGGCGTACGCGGGCGCGGCGCTGCCGCTGCTGCTGCTCTTCTCCATCGCCCAGAGCAGTGTGGGGACGGTGGCCAACAGCGAGCTGGTCGCCGAGGAGATCGTCCGCACGCTGGTCGGGTCGATCGGCCTGGTCGCCTCGGTGCCGGTGACCACGGTGCTCGCCGCGCTGGTCGTCTCCGCGGACCGCCCGGGGTCCGGCGGCGCGCAGACGGCTGCGGCCGCGCCCGCGCGGAGCGGCCGGGGCCGTCGGCGCAAGAAGTGATGACGGGCCTGCGGCGCAGGACAGAATGACGGACCGTCGGCTGTATCCACCCGGTCAGCCGGCGTTCTGCTCCTCGGCGAGGATGCGGCCGAGCGCGTCCTCCAGATTCCCGTCGAAGTCACCCTGCGTGTGCTCCTGACCGAGCGGCACGAGCTTGTCCGTCCGGTCGAGAAACGCCACCAGTGGCGCCGTACCCGCCCGGAACAGCGCACGGTCCGCGCCGACCTGGAGCCGGATGTGCACATCGCCGAGGCCCTCGGGCTCGGTCGGGCCGATGTGTACATCGCCGTCGCCGCTCGGGCTGTTGAGCCCGTCCAGCAGGAGTTCGCGGCCGAACGCCCAGGTCACAGGGGCGTCGCCGGGCAGGTGGAACGTCATCCGGATGGCGTACGGATCGCCGACCTCGTACCGGAGCTCCACCGGAATACGGAACGAGAGCTCCTCGGAGACGAGGAAGCTCATCATGACCTCTGCTTGAACCGACTCGCGCATCGTTCAACCCCGCAGTAGATGAAACTGGCCAGGAATGATCCCCCATGGCCCTATTGACGCCATCGTGGTGCACGCGATAGCAGATCACAAGGAGTGATTTTTCAGATACTGATAGAGAACACGAACGAACGCAAGAGGCTGGC
Organism: Streptomyces sp. DSM 106670; assembly: GCF_055792845.1. Lineage (NCBI taxonomy): Bacteria > Bacillati > Actinomycetota > Actinomycetes > Kitasatosporales > Streptomycetaceae > Streptomyces > Streptomyces sp. DSM 106670. Next base: position 4,129,378 of record NZ_CM147704.1, on the reverse strand, counting down.
GACTTCGCCACGTAGCTGTTCGACTGCGGGCAGCAACCGATCTTCGCGCTCCAGGGGTACGGAAATGGCCATCGCCGCAATGGTGGCACCGGCCGTGACGGGAATCGCGGCGCACACGGTCCCCAGTGCGTACTCCTGGCGTTCGATGACGGGTTCACCTCGTCGGAGGGTGCGCAGCCGCTCCAGAAGTGTGGCGCGATCTCGCACTGAGTAACGGGTGAGAGGGCGCACCGGGTGCCGGTCGAGGTGGTCCTCGCGGGCCCGCTCGTCGAGCTGGGCGAGCAGGCACTGGCCGATGGCGTGCGCGTGGGCGGTCTCCCGGAAGGAGGCCCACTCCTCCACCGCCGGGGTGTCGGGGGCGTCCGCGACCGCGATCAGCTCGATCTCGCCGTCGCAGTAGACGGCGCAGTACACCGGGGCGCCGATGGCGTCGCGCCAGTGGCCGAGGGAGTCGGCGACGGACAGGGGACGCGGGCGGCTCCGTACGCCGGGGGCGGCGGTCAGGTTCTCGGCGGCCGCGCCGAAGAGGAAGACACCGTTCTCGCGGCGGAGATAGCCCTCGTGGGTGAGGGTCCGCAGCAGGTGGTAGGCGGTCGGCAGCGGAAGCCCCGCCTCACGTGCCAGTTGCTTGGCGGGAGCCCCGTCCCGATGGGCGCCCACAGCCTCCAGCAGCCTCAACGCCCGCTGAACCGAACCGATCAACGTCGGGACAGCGGTGCTCGATGCCGTGGTCAAAGGTCACCCCCAGGCATGGTGACGGGCCGTCGGCCCTCCCGTGGGGGCCGCCCCCACGGGCCTGCCGCGATCCTGAGGGCCGGAGGGGACCGGAGATCCGGTGACCCGTGACCGGCGAGGACCGGTCCGGGCGCCGGCGATCGGAGGCCAACGACCGGACTGTCGTACCCAGGACCGATCAGGCGATCGATGTGGTGACGGAAGGTCACATTCCGGATGGCGGCAGCGATGTGCCACTGTATCGGCCGCCTGCGGCAGACGGGTGGTTTCTTCCGGGACTTAGCTCTGCTGGGCTAATGCTCCCGGGACGCTGACCGCGCCACGCCCTTCGGAACCGGGCCGGCCCCCGCGCCGGCCCGGGATCCGTGTTCTACCAGTCACCACGCGAGGACGACGACGACATGAACTTGCGGACGACGAAGATCAGACCGCCGACCACGACGACGAAGACCAGCACCTTGAAGAGCAGGCTGATCACGAAGCCGACCACGCTGGCGATCAGACCGCCGAACACGAAGATCGCAATGACGGGCACCGCGATCCACTTCACCCACCAGGGCATTCCCGCGAATATCTCCCGCACGGCCATCGCCTCTACCTCGTCTCTGTGAAGTCCTTGCCTCGATGCTAAAGGCGCGAGGGCCCCCGGTGGGCGGTCGGCAGCCCTTGAAGACCCCTGATCCAGCCCCTAGGGATCCCCGAGAACGGGCCCTCCGGGGCCGGCGGCCTCAGCCCTCCGGCGGCGAGAAGACGACCATGACCCTCAGGTCCTCGGTGATGTGGTGGAACTTGTGGGCCACCCCCGCGGGCACATAGACCACGCTTCCCCTGCCGACCTGCGTCGTCTCCATCCCCACCGTGATCGCCGCCCGCCCGCTGACGACGAAGTAGACCTCGTCCTGCTGGTGGGGCTGTTGTGGATCGAGTTCGCCCGCGTCCAGGGCGTACAGACCGACGGACATATTGCGCTCCCGCACGAACTGCAGATAGGCGCCGTCGTTGGCGGCGCGCTCCGCCTCCAGCTCGTCCAGTCTGAATGCCTTCATGGCCCGTCCCGCCCCTTGTGCCCACGCTGTCGGCTGTATCCGTACTGCCGGTGTCCACCACCGATCATGTCTGCCACGATCAGACACATGAAGAATTTCGTAGTCAAGACGATCGCCAACGCGGGTGCGCTGGCCGTTGCCATCTGGCTGATCGGCAACATCACGCTGGAGGGCGGCAGCACCGGCCGCAAGGTCCTCACCCTGATCCTCGTCGCGCTGATCTTCGGCCTGGTGAACTTCCTGGTGAAGCCGGTGGTCCAGCTGCTGACGTTCCCCTTGTTCATCCTGACGCTGGGGTTGATCACGCTGGTGGTCAACGCCCTGATGCTGCTGCTGACCTCCTGGCTGGCCGGCGTGTTCGACCTCAGCTTCCACGTCGAGGGGTTCTGGACGGCGGTGCTCGGCGGGCTGATCATCTCGGTCGTGTCCTGGGCGCTCAATGTCGTCCTGCCCGACGAGGACTGATGCCGGTACCGGGATCTGGCGGAGGTCCGCTCCGGGGCCTCTGAGAGAGTGCGGAGGACACCGGTCCACCAGCGGATCCACCAGCCGGGGAATGCAGTGAAGGAGCAGCATGAGCACCATGGGCGACGGAACGCGTGCGGTACGCGCCGGGCTTCCTGAACCGGAGCAGTTCGAACCGACCCTGCCCGGCCCGGTCTTCGCCGCGCACTTCCATCTCTCCGGCGCCCCGGTGGGCCCCTACACCTACGGCCGGGAGACCAACCCGACCTGGACCCACCTGGAACGGGCCATCGGCGAGCTGGAGGCTCCCGGTGAGGAGGTGGGCACGACGGTGTTCGCCTCGGGCATGGCGGCGATCACCGCGGTGCTGCTGTCCCAGGTCCGCTCGGGCGACGCCGTCGTCCTGCCCGACGACGGCTACCAGGCGCTGCCGCTCGTACGGGAGCAGTTGTCGGCGTACGGGGTCGAGGTCCGGACCGCGCCGACCGGCGGCGACGCCCAGCTGGCCCTGCTGACCGGCGCGAAGCTGCTGTGGATCGAGAGCCCGTCCAACCCGGGCCTGGACGTCTGCGACATCCCGCGGCTGGTGGAGGCCGCGCACGCGGCGGGCGCCCTGGTCGCCGTCGACAACACCCTGGCCACCCCGATCGGCCAGCGCCCGCTGGCGCTGGGCGCCGACTTCTCGGTCGCCAGCGACACCAAGGGCATGACCGGGCACGGCGACATCCTGCTCGGCCATGTGACCTGCCGCGACCCCCGGCTGACGGCGGACGTACGGCGCTGGCGCAAGGTCGTCGGGGCGATCCCCGGGCCGATGGAGGCCTGGCTCGCCCACCGCTCGCTGTCCACCCTCCAGCTGCGCATCGACCGGCAGTGCACCACCGCGCTCGCCCTCGCCGAGGCGCTGGCCAAGCGTGCGGAGGTCACCGGCCTGCGGTACCCGGGCCTGCCCACCGACCCGTCGTACGCCGTCGCCGCCCGCCAGATGCGGCGCTTCGGCTCCGTGGTCTCCTTCGAGCTGGCCGACCGGGAGACCGCGGAGCTCTTCCTCTCCGCGCTGCGCCTGGTCGACGACGCGACGAGCTTCGGCGGCGTCCGGTCCACCGCGGAGCGCCGGGGCCGCTGGGGCGGCGACGCCGTGGCGGAGGGCTTCATCCGCTTCTCGGTCGGCGCGGAGGACCCCGAGGACCTGCTCGCCGACGTCGAACAGGCGCTGGACACGGCGGTCCGGTAGGCCGGAGGAGTTTCAGACGGCCCTCCACGGGCCACTCTCTTGCCATGACCGAACGTCCAGTGGTCAAGCGCACCGCACGCGCCGTCCTGCTCGACGGCGACGATCTCATCCTGATCAAGCGCACGAAGCCGGGAGTCGATCCGTACTGGCTCACGCCCGGCGGCGGGGTCGAGCCGGAGGACGCCACCGTCGTCGACGCGCTGCACCGCGAGGTCGACGAGGAGCTCGGCGCCAAGATCGTCGACGTGGTCCCGTGCTTCGTCGACACCGTGGAGCACATCGCGGACGGCGGCGTGACGGGGGTGAAGGTCCAGCACTTCTTCGTCTGCCGACTGGCGTCGATGGACGTCTCGCTGCGGCACGGACCGGAGATCGACGAGCCCACCGGGGAGTACGAGATCGTCCGGGTGCCGTTCAGCCGGGTCGGGATCGCGGCCGTGCACCTCGTACCGCTGTCCCTGCGGCACTACCTGGACGGCAACATCGAAGGCGTACGGGCGATGCACGCCCCCGACCTGGGCTGACCTCCGCCACCCCGGGCGAGCGCCCTCGTACCGGCCGGGGCGCGTACTCCCCGGCCGGTACGCGTGGATACTCCCGGTGCCGGACGACCCGGGGCGTCCGGCTCGGCATCGTGTTTCACGTGAAACCACTCAAGCGCCCCGTACGCCGAGGGGTCCTCGTCGCCCATGTCGCCGTCTCCGTCAGCTGGCTCGGTCTGACCGTCGGTCTGCTGACGCTCGGCCTCACCGCCTTCCTCACCGGAGACCCGGCCACCGCGAGTGCCGCCACCCGGGCCATGAAGGTCTTCGGTGACTGGCTGGTGGTCCCGGTGGCGCTGCTCTCCCTGGTGAGCGGCCTGGTGCTGGCGCTGGGCACGCCGTGGGGTCTGGCCCGGCACCGCTGGGTGTGGATCAAATTCTGGCTGACCCTGATCACCACCGGACTGTCGATCTTCTCCCTGCGCCCCGGAATCGACGCGGCGGTCGCCGACGAGGTGGTCGACATCAACCTCGTGATCGCGCCGTCGGTGGCCACGGCCACCTATCTCTTCATCACCGCGATCTCGGTGCTGAAGCCCTGGGGGCTCACCCGGCGCGGCAGGCGGCTGCGGATCTCGGCCAGTTCCGCGAAATCGGTGGACGCGCCATCTCCCCGTCAGACAGCCTGACCCCATGCACAGCCCATCACCCCGCTCCCTCGTCGACCTGCCGATCCGGCGCCTGAACCGGGGAGATCTGGTCTCCTGCGCCGATCTCTGCGAGGACCGCGGCTGGCCGCGCGACGAACACCGGTGGGGGCTGCTCCTCTCGGCCGGCACCGGGTACGGGATCGACGCCCCGGACGGCAAGGGCCTGGCCGCAACCTGCCTGACCACGCCGTACGGATCCGACCTCACCGCGGTGGGCATGCTGCTCGTCGCCGGGCGCTACGGACGTCAGGGGCTCGCCCGGCGGCTCATGCGGCACGTGATGGACGCGGTGGGGGACAGCCCGCTCGCGCTGTACGCCACCGAGCAGGGACGTCCGCTCTACGAAGGCCTCGGCTTCTCCCCCGTGGGCCGGGCCGAACGCGTCGGTGGCCGCTTCGGGGCTCCCCGTCCCGACGGCTCCCCCTCGGCCGCTCCCTCCCGCGCGTCCGTGACCACCCGCCCGGCGGCTGCGGACGATCTGCAGGCGATGGTCCGGCTCGACCTCCCCGTGTTCGGCGCCGACCGGACGCATCTCCTCGCCCGGCTGCCCGCCTTCTCCGACCGGCTCCAGGTCGCCGAGGACCACGGCGAGCTGGTCGGTTACGCGGCGCTCTGGCCGAGCGGACACGCCGCGGTGGTCGGGCCGCTGGTGGCACGGGACACGGCCACCGCACAGGCTCTGGTCTCCGCCCTGGCCGGGACGACGGACCGGCCACTGCGCGCCGACATCGACGGCCGGCACAAGGAACTGCTCGGCTGGCTGACCGAGCACGGTCTTGAGCCTCTCTCCTGGACCACCGTGATGACGTACGGCCTCTCGGACCTGCCGGGCGACGGCGCGCGCAGGTTCTCTCCGCTCACCGTCGCGACGGGCTGACACGGAACAGCCGCACCGCCCTCGGGGGGTGGTGCGGCTGTTGCGCGGTGCCCGGGGCTCAGTGCCGGGCCGGCTCGGCGGCTGCGGGTTCGGGGCTGCTCCCGGCGACGATCCGGCCCCTGCCGGTGTCCCGGCGCTCCAGCAGGCTGGAGCGCACGGCCAGGGCCAGTGCGGACGCCGCGAGCACGGCGCCGACCCAGTTGGGGGCGGTGTAGCCGAGACCGGCCGCGATCACGAGGCCGCCGAGCCAGGCGGAGAGGGCGTTGCCGAGGTTGAAGGCCCCGATGTTGACGGCGGAGGCCAGCGTCGGCGCACCCGACGCCTGGTCGAGGACCCGCTTCTGCAGCGGCGGTACGGTCGCGAAGCCCAGGGCGCCGATCAGGACGATGCTGACGGCCGCGGCGAACTTGTCGTGGGCGGTCACGGTGAACAGGCCGAGGACCACGGCGAGCGCGCCGAGCGAGACGTACAGCAGGGGCATCAGGTGGCGGTCGGCGAGCTTGCCGCCGATCAGGTTGCCGCCCACCATGCCGAGGCCGAAGAGGACCAGCAGCCAGGTGACGGACGAGGCGGAGTAGCCGGCGACCTCGGTCATCATCGGGGTGATGTAGGTGATCGCGGCGAAGACTCCGCCGAAGCCCAGGACGGTCATGGCCATCGCCAGCAGGACCTGGACGTTGCGGAACGCGGCCAGCTCGTGGCGGATGCGTACGCCCTCCGGCCTGGGCTGGTCCGGGACGAGCCTGGCGACGCCGAGCAGGCCCACGACGCCGAGAGCGGCGACGACGAGGAACGTGGTCCGCCAGCCCGCGGTCTGTCCGAGATACGTGCCGAGCGGAACGCCGACGACGTTGGCGACGGTGAGCCCGGTGAACATCATCGCGATGGCCCCGGCCTTCTTCTGCGGGGCGACCAGGTCGGCCGCGACCACCGAGCCGATGCCGAAGAACGCACCGTGGGCGAGGGAGGCGATCACCCGTCCGGCGAGCATGACGCCGAAGACGGGGGCGAGCGCGGACACCACGTTGCCCACGATGAACAGCCCCATGAGGAGCATCAGCATGCGCTTACGGGTGACGCGGGTGCCGAGCAGCGTCATCAGCGGGGCGCCGATGACCACACCGAGCGCGTAGCCGGTCACCAGGAAGCCTGCGGTCGGGATCGAGACCTGGAAGTCACCGGCGACCTCGGGGAGCAACCCCATGATCACGAACTCGGTCGTTCCGATCCCGAATGCCCCGATGGCGAGAGCGAGGAGCGCGAGCGGCATGGGTTCACCTTCTCTGAATATTGCGTCTGCGCCTTACGAGCGTCCACAATAATTGCAGACGCTGGTTAATTGCAAGCGCGGGCTATTGCAGACGTCCTCTATCCTGGAGTCACGCAGCTCCCGCCCGGAGGAGAGAGACATGACAGCGACCGACCCCGCCCTGACCGCCATCGCCCAGAGCTGGTGCGCGCTCTCGCTGCTCCACGGGAAGATCGAGGCCCGGATCGAGCGGGCCCTCCAGGCCGGCCACGGGCTGAGCGCACGCGAGTACTCACTGCTCGACGTGTTGAGCCGACAGCACAACGGCACCGGCGGGCATCTGCAGATGAAGCAGGTCGCCGACGCCGTCGTCCTCAGCCAGAGCGCCACCACCCGGCTCGTCACTCGGCTCGAGGACCGTGGGCTGCTGACCCGCTATCTGTGCGACACCGACCGCCGGGGCATCTACACCGACGTCACCGAGGCCGGGCTCACACTGCTGGAGGCCGCCCGGCCGACGAACGACGGCGCCTTGCGGACGGCCTTGGACGAAGCGGCGGAGAACCCGGAGCTCGCCCCTCTGGTCAGGGCGGTCGAGGAGCTGAAGGTTCCGGTCTGACCGGCCCCGATCGACGGGACGCCACCCGGGACCGTCCGCCTAGGATGCCGATCATGAGTGATCTCGAAATACGCCCCGTCGCCCCGGACGACCTGGCCGCGGTGGTCGCGATGCTCGCCGACGACCCTCTGGGCGCACAGCGCGAGTCCCCGGACGACCTCACCTCGTACCGGGAAGCGCTCCAGCGGCTGGCCGACGACCCGAACCAGCATGTGGTCGTCGCCGTTCGCGAGGACCGGGTCGTCGGCACCCTGCAGCTGACCATCGTCCCGGGGCTGTCCCGCCGTGGCGCGACCCGCTCGATCATCGAGGGCGTCCGTATCCATGGCGACGAGCGCGGCAGCGGCCTCGGCACCCAGCTCATCCAGTGGGCGGTGGACGAATCCCGCCGCCAGAACTGCCAGTTGGTACAGCTGACCTCGGATGTCACCCGCGAGGACGCACACCGCTTCTACGAGCGGCTCGGCTTCACGGCCAGCCATGTGGGCTTCAAGCTGGCGCTCTGACGAGGGCGGGCCGGTGGGTGTTTCACGTGAAACACCCACCCGCTCCCAGGTACGCACCATCGGCCGAAGCCGCTCGCCCCCTCCCCGGCCCGTAACTCAGCCGCCGAGCCCGCGCCAGCCCTCCGCGTCCACACCGCCGGGCACCGCCGCCCCGGCCTCGTAGGGCTCCCGAGTGAAGACGAACGAGCCGAGGTCGAGGTGGTCCACCGAACCGTCGGCCCGGCGGACGACGCGCAGCGTCTCCCCCGCGTAGTAGTCGTTCTGGCCCGTCCAGGTGCCGTCCGGCCGATAGGTGAAGGCCGCACCGCGCCCCTTGCCGCCCAGCGGCGTGAGCTGCAGCCCCCGGTCCCCCGTGAGCGTCAGCGTGAACGTGCTGGTGCCCCAGTGCCAGATCCCGGTCAGCGCGAGCAGTTCGCCGTCCACCTCGGGCAGCGGACGCCAGGGGTCCGGGATCCGCGGCTCGGCCTCGACGACGATCCCCAGCAGTTCGGCGGCCACCGTCGCCGCGGGCAGCCCGGAGGTGGCGTTCGCGAGGACCACCGCCGCCACATCCTCCTCCGCGCAGACCCAGAGGCCGGCGACGAACCCGGGAAGCGATCCCGAATGCCCGAAGAGCACGCGCCCTTCGCCCCCGACGATCTGGAGCCCGAGACCGTACCCGCTGCCACCCGTCTCGACCGGTGCGGCCGGTGTCCGCATCTCCCGCACGGAGGAGGCCGACAGGACCCGGTCGTCGCCCTCGGTCAGGAAGGCGGCGAACCGCAGCAGGTCCGCCGTGGTGGACCAGAGCTGCCCGGCGGGCGCCATGATCCCGAGGTCCTCGGAGGGCTCGCTCAGCATGACGTCGGCCCAGGGGTGGACGGCCCAGCCGCCCGCGTGCGGCGCCACCGGCCCGGCCGTCGTCCGGTGCAGACCCAGCGGTTCCAGGACCTCGCGGCGCAGCGCCTCCTCCCAGGAGACTCCCCGTACGGCTTCGACCAGCGAACCGAGCAGGGTGTAACCCGGGTTGGAGTAGTGATGGCGGTGCCCGGCCGGATGCATCTGCGGCCGGTCCCCCAGCACATCGGCGAGCTCGGGCCGCAGGCTGCCGGGCGTCCGCTCCCACCAGGGCGCGGGTGTCTCGGCGCCCAGCCCCGCGGTGTGGCCCAGCAGCTGATAGACGGTCACCCCGCCCGCGCCCGTGCCGGGAAGGTGCTTCTCCAGGGGATCGTCCAGGTCGATCAGGCCCTCGTCCCGCAGCCGCAGCACCAGAACGGCCGTGAACGTCTTGGTGATCGACCCGATCCGGTACTGCGTATCGGCGTCGGGAGCATGCCCCTCGACGCACGTACGCGCCCCGCTCCAGGCCGTACGCCCCTGGCGCCGCACCGCGGCCACGACGGACGGCGCACGGCCGTCCCGCTGCGCGACGGCGATACGGTGCACCAGGGCACGCCGGGTGGTGGGAAGCAGCTCTTCGTCGATGGAAGTCATGGTCCAACCCCTACCTGACGGCACGCCCCTTGACGAACCCTTTTACCCGGAGTCGAGGTCTTCCGCGCCCTGAGCGCCGGGCACCGCGCATCGGTGGGCGCCCGGCGCCTTCACAGCGAGCCGAGAAACCCTCTGACGGCCCCGGCGAACTCCACCGGGACGGTCCCATGGACGGTGTGCCCGGCCGGCAGCTCCACGAGCCGGGTACGAGGACGCCGTGCCGCCATGCTCCTCGCGTGCTCGGCGCTCAGGACCGTACTGCGGCTGCCGCGGACGAGCAGGGCCGGGCCGTCGCCGGCCAGCCAGTCGTCCCAGTGATCCCCGTTGAGGAGCCGCTGCGAGGCGTTCATGTCCCGCGCGTCGAAGGCGAGACCCCAGCCGTCCGGATACTCGCGCACGGCGTCCACGAGGTACGGCGCCGACGGCCCGAGCCCGTGCAGCAGCGCGGAGCGTGTCGGTACGCGGTACGGCCAGGACAGCGCGAAGGACAGGTCGTCGTCGACCTGGGCGCCGATGTCCTCGACGACCAGCGCGTCCACCAGCCCCGGGTGCCGCGCCGCCAGCTGGTAGGCGTTGACGCCCCCGAGGGAGTGGCCGAGCACGACCGCGCCGACGATCCCCAGGTGCTCCAGCACGGCCGCGGCGTCCTCGACATAGCCGGTACGGGAGTAGTCGGCGGACCGGTCGGAATGGCCGTGCCCCCGCTGGTCGAGGGCGACGACCCGCCCGGCATCGCCCAGTTCACCGGCGAGCCGCGTGAACGTACGCCCGTCCGCGAAGTGCCCGTGCAGGGCCAGCAGCGGACGGCCCGGGCCACCGAAGTCGAGGAAGGAAAGCCGCCGCCCGGACACGTACACCGCGCGGCGTTCCGGCTCGGGCGGAGTCCTCCTGGTCATGGCCGCCAGTATGAGCGCTCCTCGACGCGTGGTCAGGAGGCCCCGGTGTGGTGGTCCAGCAGGCGGGTGAGCAACCGGACGAGCTGGTCGCGTTCGGACGGGCTCAGCGGCGCGAGCAGTTCGCCCTCCAGACCGTCCAGGGCCTCGTCCAGCAGGCTCAGGCGTCGGCGGCCGAGGGCGGAGAGCGTGATGACGTTGCGGCGGCGGTCCTCGGGATCGGGCACCCGCTCGACGAGGCCGCGCTCGGCCAGCTCGTTGAGCACGCCGACCATGTCGCTCCGGTGGATACCGGAACGCTTGCTCAACTCGGCCTGGCTGCCCGGCCCGTACTCCTCCAGCGAGGCGAGCACCGCGTAGTGCCACTTGCGCGCGTCGACCCGAACCAGCCCGTCGCCGATCAGCCGGTCCGACCGCACGGTCAGCTGCGACAGCATTCGGCTCGGCCGCCGACGCAGCCTTTCGGGCGTCCGGGCGGTGCCGTCCTCGGGAACGCCTACGTTCTCGGCTCCGCCCATGCCGTCTGCTCACTCCTTGCGCAGGGCCGACCGACGCTGTACGTTCGCTCGCGCCGAAACCGTTGGTGTCACTAACGTTAACCCGATAAACGTTCGCGGCACAGACGCCGGACCGGCGAACTCCCAGGAAGGAAGATCCGCCATTCCCACCAAGACCGTGCAGATCCCCACCGCGGACGGCCTGGCCGACGCCTTCGCCGCCCGTCCCGACCACGGCGAGCGGCATCCGGGGGTCCTGATGTACCCGGACGCCTTCGGTATCCGGCCCGTCGTGCGGGAGATGGCCCGGGAACTGGCCGGGCACGGGTACTACGTGCTCGTCCCCAACTTCTTCTACCGCAACGGGCCGACACCGGTCGTCGACCTTCCCGAGCACATCGGGGAAGAGGACCGGCCCGCGCTCATCGGCCGGCTGATGCCCCTGATCGAGGCGCACACCACCGAACGCGTCCTGCGGGACGCCGACGCCTACCTCGGCTTCCTCACGGATCAGCCCGAAGTGGCGGCCGGACCGGTCGCGGTGACCGGCTACTGCATCGGCGGCCTCCTGGCGACCCGCACCGCCGCGGCCCGTCCCGGACAGGTGGCCGCCCTCGCAGCGTTCCACGCCCCCGTCGCCGCCGACGGGCCCGACAGCCTGCGGCGCCTCAACGCCGAGGTCCACTTCGGCCACGCCGCCACGGACATCACGCCCGAGGCGCTCGGCGAGCTCAACCGGTCCCTGGACGCGGCGGGCATCGACTACACCTCCGAGATCTACCCGGACACCGTCCACGGCTTCACCATGTCCGACACCGACGCCTTCGCCCCGGCCGGACTGCGCCGCCACTGGGACCGGCTGCTTGCCCTCCTCGCCCGCACCCTGCCGCACGGCTGACGGCTCCGGGCGCGTCCGGCGCAGGCCCGTGCGACGGGCGCGCGCCTGCGTCGGTCAGGTCTGCGCCATGTCCACGAAGCGGGAGTAGTGCCCCTGGAAGGCCACGGTGATGGTGGCCGTCGGACCGTTACGGTGCTTGCCGACGATGATGTCGGCCTCGCCCGCGCGCGGTGACTCCTTCTCGTACGCGTCCTCGCGGTGGAGCAGGATGACCATGTCGGCGTCCTGCTCGATGGAGCCGGACTCACGCAGGTCGGACACCATCGGCTTCTTGTCCGTGCGCTGCTCGGGGCCACGGTTCAGCTGCGAGAGCGCGATCACCGGCACCTCAAGCTCCTTGGCCAGCAGCTTCAGGTTTCGGGACATGTCCGAGACCTCCTGCTGGCGGCTCTCGGACCGCTTCGAGCCACCGGCCTGCATCAGCTGCAGATAGTCGATGATCACGAGCTTGATGTCGTTGCGCTGCTTGAGCCGGCGGCACTTCGCGCGGATCTCCATCATCGACAGGTTGGGGGAGTCGTCGATGTAGAGCGGGGCGGCGGAGACCTCGGGCATCCGGCGCGCGAGCCGCGTCCAGTCCTCGTCCGTCATCGTGCCGGACCGCATGTGGTGCAGGGCCACCCGCGCCTCGGCCGACAGCAGACGCATCGCGATCTCGTTGCGGCCCATTTCGAGGGAGAAGATGACGCTGGGCAGGTTGTTCTTGATCGACGCGGCACGCGCGAAGTCCAGCGCCAGCGTGGACTTGCCCATGGCGGGACGGGCCGCGATGACGATCATCTGGCCGGGGTGCATGCCGTTGGTCAGGGCGTCGAGGTCCGTGAAACCCGTCGGCACACCGGTCATCTCGCCGCTGCGCGAGCCGATGGCCTCGATCTCGTCGAGCGCGCCCTCCATGATGTCGCCCAGCGGGAGGTAGTCCTCGCTGGTGCGCTGCTCGGTGACCGCGTAGATCTCGGCCTGCGCGGAGTTGACGATCTCGTCGACGTCCCCGTCGGCCGCGTATCCCATCTGCGTGATCTTCGTGCCTGCCTCGACCAGCCGTCGGAGCACCGCCCGCTCGTGGACGATCTCCGCGTAGTACGAGGCGTTGGCCGCAGTGGGGACGGACTGCACCAGGGTGTGCAGATACGGCGCTCCGCCGACCTTGGTGATCTCCCCGCGCTTGACCAGCTCGGCGGCGACGGTGATCGGGTCGGCCGGCTCGCCCTTGGCGTAGAGGTCGAGGATCGCCGTGTAGACGGTCTCGTGGGCGGGGCGGTAGAAGTCGTGCCCCTTGATGATCTCCACGACGTCCGCGATGGCGTCCTTGGACAGCAGCATGCCGCCGAGGACCGACTGCTCGGCGTCGAGATCCTGCGGCGGCACCCGCTCGAACCCGGGGGAACCGCCTTCCCAGGCCTCGTCCGAACCCCGGTCGTGGCGGTCCTCACGCCCCTTGCGGTCCCCGCGACGCTGGCGGGAGACAGGCAGACGGTCCCCGGGACCGGTCTCGGTCCAGGGGTCGTCCAAAGGCTCGGGAATGCTCACCGGGCCGCCTCCTCCCGTCCGCATCGCGGACCTAGCCGTGCCACTCTTTCTTACGGCACGGCACCGACAAACAGGTCGCCCGACTCCACTTCCGGCGCGTCTGGTTCGGTGGATTCCGGTGCCGGAACGGAGTGCGGGCGCCGCACTACGGTAGGCCCCTCCGCACCGTCAGCCAATCTGGTTATCCACAGGGCATGTGGACGACGGACCAGATGCTGTGGAGAACCCCGCCGAACCTGTGCACGGACCGGGGGACAGCACTGTGGACAAACTCATAGCTACCTCGGCGTAACCACTCTGACCTGCACCTTCTCCATCCACCGACTGTGGGGGAGAAAAACTTTCGCCCTCATTTCAAGATCACCACAAACAGCGCGGGAGGGAAGGCGCCGCCCGGACAGAAGTAAGGACCAAGAAGCGATTGCATCTCTTACCTGTGGAAGATTAGATTGACCCCCATGACCAAGGCCCCCGCGACCTCGAAGAACGGCCGCCGACGCCACGACCGCGAGATCTTCGCCCTCGCCGTGCCGGCCTTCGGCGCGCTCGTCGCCGAGCCCCTGTTCGTGATGGTCGACAGCGCCGTCGTCGGCCACCTCGGCACCCCGCAACTGGCCGGGCTCGGCATCGCCGCGGCCCTTCTGATGACCGCCGTGAGCATCTTCGTCTTCCTCGCCTACGCGACCACGGCGGCCGTCGCCCGTCGCGTCGGGGCGGGCGATCTGCCCGCCGCCATCCGGCAGGGCATGGACGGCATCTGGCTCGCCCTGCTGCTCGGAGTCGCCGTCGTCGCCCTCGCGGTACCGACGGCCCCCTGGCTCGTCGACGTCTTCGGCGCGTCCGACACCGCGGCCCCGTACGCCATCACGTATCTGAGGATCTCCATCCTCGGCATCCCGGCCATGCTCGTCGTGCTCGCCGCCACCGGCGTACTGCGCGGCCTCCAGGACACCCGCACCCCGCTGTACGTCGCCATCGGCGGTTTCACGGCGAACGCCGTCCTCAATGTGACCCTCGTCTACGGTGCCGGGCTCGGCATCGCCGGATCCGCGTGGGGAACGGTGATCGCCCAGGTCGGTATGGCCGCCGTCTACCTCGTCGTGGTGGTCCGCGGAGCCCGGAGGCACGGCGCCTCCCTGCGCCCCGACGCGGCCGGCATCAGGGCGAGCGCACGGGCCGGCGTCCCCCTGCTGGTCCGGACCCTGTCCCTGCGCGCCGTACTGATGATCGCCACCGCCGTCGCCGCCCGGCTCGGTGACGTCGACATCGCCGCGCACCAGATCATCCTCTCCCTCTGGAGTCTGACCGCCTTCGCGCTCGACGCCATCGCCATCGCGGGGCAGGCGATCATCGGCCGCTATCTGGGAGCGAACGACGAGAAGGGCGCACGCGAGGCCTGCCGCCGCATGGTCGAGTGGGGCATCGGCTGCGGCATCGTGCTCGGCGTCCTCATCGTGCTCGCCCGGCCGCTGTTCATCCCGCTCTTCACGAGCGACCCCTCGGTGAAGGACACCCTGCTCCCCGCACTCCTGGTGGTGGCGGTCTCCCAGCCGATCGCCGGAGTGGTCTTCGTCCTGGACGGCGTCCTGATGGGAGCCGGCGACGGACGCTATCTCGCCTGGGCGATGCTGGTGACGCTCGCCGTCTTCGCTCCCGTCGCGCTCCTGGTGCCCACACTCGGCGGCGGGCTCACCGCGCTCTGGTGGGCGATGACGCTGATGATGGCCGTCCGCCTCATCACGCTCTGGCTGCGCACTCGATCGGGCCGGTGGATCGTCACCGGCGCCACGCGCTGATCCGTACGCTTCACGGCGCGGGCGGCTTGTTTCACGTGAAACAGGCCGACCGTTTCACGTGAAACGTCCGTGGTGTTTCACGTGAAACACCACGGCCCCCGGAACACGGCGAAGGGCCGCACCCATTGGGTGCGGCCCTTCACTGACTCAGCTGAGCTCTGCCCTTAGGCAGCAACGACCTCGACGCCGAGCTTCGCTGCGACCTCGGGGTGCAGACGGACGGACACCTGGTGTCCGCCGAGCGTCTTGATCGGCGAGCCGAGCTCGACGCGACGCTTGTCGACGTCGGGACCACCGGCGGCCTTGATCGCCGAAGCGACGTCGGCCGGGGTGACCGAGCCGAAGAGACGGCCGGCGTCGCCGGAGCGAACAGCCAGACGGACCTTCACGCCCTCGAGCTTGGCCTTGATCTCGTTGGCCTGCTCGATCGTCGCGATCTCGTGGATCTTGCGGGCGCGGCGGATCTGCGCCACGTCCTTCTCGCCACCCTTGGTCCAGCGGATGGCAAAGCCACGCGGAACCAGGTAGTTGCGGGCGTACCCGTCCTTGACGTCGACGACATCGCCGGCGGTGCCGAGGCCGGAGACCTCGTGGGTGAGGATGATCTTCATGCTGTTGTCACCCTTCCCTTATCGCGCGGTGGACGTGTAGGGCAGCAGCGCCATCTCACGGCTGTTCTTGACAGCCGTGGCGACGTCACGCTGGTGCTGCGTGCAGTTGCCGGTGACGCGGCGGGCACGGATCTTGCCACGGTCGGAAATGAACTTCCGCAGCATGTTCGTGTCCTTGTAGTCCACGTACTGGGTCTTGTCCTTGCAGAACGCGCAGACCTTCTTCTTAGGCTTGCGCACAGGCGGCTTCGCCATGGTGTTTCTCCTGTGTGATCAAGAAGTGGGGGTACGAGCAGCCCTAGAAGGGAGGCTCGTCCGAGTAGCCGCCGCCAGAGGAGCCGCCGGAACCGCCGGAGCTTCCGCCCCAGCCGCCTCCGCCGCCCTGCTGTGCCCCGCCGCCCTGGCCGCCTGCCGGCGCGCCGGTCGCCCACGGGTCGTCGGCGGGTGCACCGCCGCCGCCCTGCTGGCCACCGCCACCGGGACCGCCGCCCCAGTTGCCGCCGCCCTGCTGGCCGCCGCCGTATCCACCCTGGCCGCCCTGACCACCGCGACCGGTGGTCTTGGTGACCTTGGCCGTGGCGTTCTTGAGGCTGGGGCCGACTTCCTCGACGTCCAGCTCGTAGACCGTGCGCTTGACGCCCTCACGGTCCTCGTAGGACCGCTGCTTCAGCCGGCCCTGCACGACGACGCGCATGCCTCGCTGGAGCGACTCCGCGACGTTCTCCGCCGCCTGACGCCAGACCGAGCAGGTGAGGAACAGGCCTTCGCCGTCCTTCCACTCGTTGGTCTGCCGGTCGAAGATGCGGGGAGTGGACGCGACACGGAACTTCGCGACCGCCGCACCGGACGGGGTGAAGCGCAGCTCGGGGTCGTCGACGAGATTGCCGACGACCGTGATGACGGTCTCGCCTGCCATTGGGTGAACCTCTCGGCGGGGATTGCTTCTGGCTGCTTGCTGCTACTCGGACCCGAAAACCGCTGAGCTAGATGCTCAGTGGATCTCGGGACGGAGGACCTTGGTCCGGAGGACCGACTCGTTCAGGTTCATCTGGCGGTCGAGCTCCTTGACGACCGCAGGCTCGGCCTGCAGGTCGATGACCGAGTAGATGCCCTCGGGCTTCTTCTTGATCTCGTAGGCGAGCCGACGACGGCCCCAGGTGTCGACCTTCTCCACCTTTCCGTCGCCCTCACGGACGACGGAGAGGAAGTTCTCGATCAGCGGGGAGACTGCTCGCTCCTCGAGATCGGGGTCGAGGATGACCATCACCTCGTAGTGACGCATGTGGAACCCACCTCCTTTGGACTCAGCGGCCACGGTCGTTCCGTGGCAGGAGGGTCGTGATGCGTGTCGCAACGGCGTTCCCGAGGAAAACATCCGGCACTGACAATCCGCTCCCGAACGATCCCGGAGTGGGGGTTTGGGTAGAGGCTCGCCGTGCTGGCCTGGGCAGACACCGGTGCAGACCGTACAGACTACCCGTAGACCGGCTTCCGGTTGAAATCAGGAGCTCAGAGGGCACAATCGAGACAGATGCGGTGTGAGAGGCGCTACACCCGCCGCGGTGCGGGAGGCGCTGGATCCACCGCCCATCCGTCCGGCCAGGAGGTACTCCATGGCACAGACCATTCGCCCCGCCACCGGCTCGCTCTTCGCGACGGACGGCAAGCCGCACCCGCTCCAGGACACCCTGCTCGCCGTGACCCTCGTGCTGGGCGCCCTCGCCTTCGTGACGGCGATGTTCCACCACCTGCACCTGATCAGCTCGTGGGCCGGGCTGGTCGGCATCCTGACCGGTGGATACGGGATGTACGTCTCCAAGACGACCGGCGAGCGGTTCGGCCTGGTCATCGGACTCGGTGCGTCCGCCGTCGGCTTCTTCCTCGGCATGGCC
Source organism: Streptomyces sp. DSM 106670 (assembly GCF_055792845.1). Taxonomy (NCBI): domain Bacteria; kingdom Bacillati; phylum Actinomycetota; class Actinomycetes; order Kitasatosporales; family Streptomycetaceae; genus Streptomyces; species Streptomyces sp. DSM 106670. The sequence goes on along the minus strand of NZ_CM147704.1, from coordinate 4,111,865 downwards.
CACGGCGGCCTCTTCGGCGGCGTGATCACCTGACCGGACCACCGGCCGGAGCACGGACCGGCGCGGGCGCCCGGGCGCCCGCGCCGGTCCGTCGTACGTTCCTGCCCCCCGGGGCAAGGCCGGGCGGCCCTCGGTCACAGTAGGCTTCGGCGCGAGAGCCGGAGCCCCTGACCGATGGGGACACACCTGCCGAGGAGCGCCCCGCATGAGCCTGACCCTGAGGACCATCAGCCGAGAGCAGCATCTGGCGTACATCCAGAGCCTGCCCTCGGCCAGTCACTGCCAGGTCCCGGCGTGGGCTGATGTGAAGACCGAATGGCGCTCGGAGAACCTGGGCTGGTTCGACAAGAACGGCGAGATCGTCGGCGCCGGCCTCGTCCTGTACCGCCAGCTGCCCAAGATCAAGCGTTACCTGGCGTACCTCCCCGAGGGCCCGGTCATCAACTGGTACGCACCGAACCTGGACGACTGGCTCCAGCCGATGCTCGCCCACCTCAAGCAGCAGGGCGCCTTCTCCGTGAAGATGGGCCCGCCGGTGGTCATCCGCCGCTGGGACTCCGCGGCCATCAAGTCCGGCATCCAGGACCCGGACGTGAAGCGCCTGCGCGACGTCGAGGCCACGCACATCGAGCCGCGCGCCTTCGAGGTCGCGGACCGGCTGCGGAAGATGGGCTGGCAGCAGGGCGAGGACGGCGGCGCCGGATTCGGTGACGTACAGCCCCGCTACGTCTTCCAGGTGCCGCTGGCCAACCGCTCGCTGGAGGACGTCCTCAAGGGCTTCAACCAGCTGTGGCGCCGCAACATCAAGAAGGCCGACAAGGCCGGCGTCGAGGTCGTCCAGGGCGGCTACGAGGACCTGGCCGAATGGCAGCGGCTCTACGAGATCACCGCCGTGCGCGACCACTTCCGGCCGCGCCCGCTCTCGTACTTCCAGCGCATGTGGACCGTCCTCAACTCCGAGGACCCCAACCGGATGCGGCTCTACTTCGCCCGCCACAACGGCGTGAACCTCTCCGCCGCCACGATGCTCGTCGTCGGCGGACACGTCTGGTACTCCTACGGCGCCTCCGACAACATCGGACGCGAGGTCCGGCCGTCGAACGCGATGCAGTGGCGCATGCTGCGCGACAGCTACGCGATGGGCGCGACCGTCTACGACCTGCGCGGGATCAGCGACTCGCTGGACGAGACCGACCACCTCTTCGGCCTGATCCAGTTCAAGGTCGGCACCGGCGGCGAGGCCGTCGAGTACGTCGGCGAGTGGGACTTCCCGCTCAACAAGCTGCTCCACAAGGCGCTCGACATCTATATGTCGCGCCGCTGACCGGCTTCACCACCTCTCGCGACACCCCCGTTCGTTCCCTGATCCACCGCAGCCACCAGAAAGGTTCCGGGCCGCCATGGCGCTCTCCCTCTACGTCGACACAGCGCGCTGGCGGGCGCACCAGAAGTCCGTGATCGACCAGTTCCCCGGTCTCGTACCCGTCTGCAAGGGCAACGGCTACGGCTTCGGCCACGAGCGCCTCGCCGACGAGACGATCCGCTTCGGGTCCGACACCCTCGCCGTCGGGACGACCTACGAGGCGGCCCGGATCAAGGACTGGTTCAGCGGCGACCTGCTCGTCCTGACCCCGTTCCGGCGCGGTGAGGAGCCCGTACCGCTGCCGGACCGCGTCATCCGGTCCGTCTCCTCCGTCGACGGGGTGCACGCCCTGGTCGGCGCCCGGGTCGTCATCGAGTGCATGAGCTCGATGAAGCGCCACGGCGTCAAGGAGGAGGAGCTCGGGCAGCTGCACGCGGCGATCGAGGACGTACGGCTCGAAGGCTTCGCCCTGCATCTGCCGCTGGACCGCACCGACGGCTCCGACGCCGTCGAGGAGGTCATCGGCTGGATGGACCGGCTGCGCGCGGCCCGGCTGCCGCTGCACACCATGTTCGTCAGCCATCTGCGCGCCGAGGAGCTGGCCCGGCTCCAGCAGCAGTTCCCGCAGACCCGCTTCCGGGCCCGTATCGGCACCCGGCTCTGGCTCGGCGACCACGAGGCCACCGAGTACCGGGGAGCCGTCCTGGACGTCACCCCCGTCGTCAAGGGCGACCGCTTCGGCTACCGCCAGCAGAAGACCGCGTCCGACGGCTGGCTGGTCGTCGTGGCCGGCGGTACGTCCCACGGGGTCGGCCTGGAGGCGCCCAAGGCGCTGCACGGCGTGATGCCGCGGGCCAAGGGCGTCGCCCGCGCGGGCCTGGCCACGGTCAACCGCAATCTGTCGCCGTTCGTCTGGGCGGGCAAGCAGCGGTGGTTCGCCGAGCCGCCGCACATGCAGGTGTCGATCCTGTTCGTGCCCTCGGACACCCAGGAGCCCCGGGTCGGTGACGAGCTGGTCGCCCATCTGCGCCACACGACCACCCAGTACGACCGGCTCGTCGACCGCTGAGCCGCCCGGGCGCGGCCCTGAGCGGCCGCGCCGGGCCCGTCAGCCGTCCCGGGTGGGCGTCGCGCCCCACTCCACCTGAGGTCCCGTGACCGCCGGCGCCGTGTGCCCGGACGGCCGGGCCTCGGGCGCCAGCACGAACGTGTCCGGAGCCCCGTCGAGGACTCCACCCGACGGATCGTCCGACCCGTCCCTGCGCACCGGGTCCTTCTCCGGCTGGAGGATGTCCCGGACGATCAGCGCGCACAGGTACAGCGTGCCCAGCAGGTGCAGGGCGATCGCGACCTGGTAGCCCTCCTGCGGCAGCCCCTGGTGCTTGTCCCCGCCGCTGGTGTACGCGAGGTAGAACCAGATCCCGAGGAAGTACATGACCTCGCAGGCCTGCCAGATGAGGAAGTCGCGCCAGCGCGGCCGGGCCAGGACGGCCAGCGGGATCAGCCACAGCACGTACTGCGGTGAGTAGACCTTGTTCGTCAGGATGAACGCGGCCACCACCAGGAACGCCAGCTGGGCGAAGCGCGGCCGGCGCGCCGCGGACAGCGCCAGGCCCGCGATGCCCGCGCAGAACACCACCATCAGGACGACCGACGCGGTGTTGACCGTCTCCACGTCGATGGGCTTGCCGGTGCGCTGGGTGATGATCAGCCAGAACGAGCCGAAGTCGATGGGCCGCTCCTGGCTGAAGGTGTAGAACTTCCGCCACCCTTCGGGCGCGAAGATCATCACCGGCAGGTTCACCACCAGCCAGGCGGACCCCGCGCCCAGCAGGGCCGTACCGAACTCGCGCCACCGGCCCGCCCGCCAGCAGAGCACCAGGAGCGGGCCGAGCAGCAGGACGGGGTAGAGCTTGGCGGCCGTCGCCAGGCCGATGAGGATGCCGAACGCGAGCACCCGGCCCCGGGACCACATGAGCATCGCCGCGGCCGTCAGAGCGACGGCCAGCAGGTCCCAGTTGATGGTCGCGGTGAGGACGAACGCGGGGGCCAGCGCGACCAGGAGACCGTCCCAGGGGCGGCGGCGGTGCGTACGGACGGTGCACACGGCGATGACGACCGCACAGATCATCAGCATGCCCGCGTTGACCATCCAGTACATCTGCTCGCGCTGCTGGATGGGGTCGCTGTCGGGCGTCAGCGTCAGCCAGGCCGCCACCTGCATGAACACCCCGGTCAGCACGGGGTACTCCAGGTACTGCATGTCGCCGCTCAGCCGGTCGAAGTACGGCACCAGGCCGTCGGCGAACCCGCGCCCCAGGAAGAGGTGCGGAATGTCGGAGTAGCAGGCGTGCGTGTACTGCGAGGTGGCCCCGCGGAACCAGGCCCATTCGTAACAGGGGATCTTCTGCACCATGCCGAGGGCGAACATCCCGATCATGACCAGCGCGACGACGCGCACCGGCGTGAGCGGACCGTCGCCGAGCCGCGCCCAGCGTCCCACCCGGCCGCCGAACAGCTCGCTGCCGGCCGCCGCGACCTCGTCCTGATCGGTGGGCCGCACGACGGGCCGCTCCTGGTGCACGCTCGTGTCTTCTGCGCTGGGGCTTGGCATGCCGCACATCCTGCCGTACGGGGCTGTGCCCGGGGCAAGGACCGCCCCGGGGACACGGCGGGGCGACCGGAACGCCGTGGACCGCCGGGAACGCGACGAGGGCCGTCGCACCCACATGGTGCGACGGCCCTCGTCACTGTGCTCGACCGGTCCGGCTATCCGGAGGTGCCCCAGATCGATCCGGTTCCGCCCTGGTTGCCGTTGGCTCCCTGGGCGCCGCCGTTGTCACTGCCGTCGGTGGCTCCGGAGTTGTCGCCCCCGCCGTCGGCTCCGCCGTTGTCCCCGCCGCCGTCGGCCCCGCCGTTCTGGCCTCCGCCGTCGGCCCCGGCGTTCTGGCCCCCGCCGTTGGACTCCTGGCAGTTCGGGTCGAAGAATCCGCAGGACTTGGTCGGCGTCGGCGTCGGGCTCGGAGTGGTCTGGGTCGGCGTCGGGGTCGGACTCGGCTCCTCCGAGGCCGTCTCCGAAGGCGTGGGACTGGGCGTCGGGCTCGGGCTGACCGCGCCACCGCCCCACACGACATCGCCCAGGTCCTTCGGCTCCGGGAAGGCGATGGCCTTCTTGCCCTTCATCGCCTCGGACATGTAGTCGTGCCAGATGGAGGCCGGGAACGAGGCTCCGTGGATCTTCTCCTCGCCACCCGTGCCGAACATCTTCAGGAACTCACGTTCCTTGTTCGTCTCGTCGTCGTCGAGCCGGAACATGCTGATGGCGGTCGAGACCTGCGGGGTGTACCCGACGAACCAGGCGGACCGGTTGCCGTCCGTCGTACCGGTCTTGCCCGCGACCTCACGGCCCTCCAGCTGGGCGGGCGTGCCCGTCCCGTTCTCCACGACGTTCTTCAGCACGTCCGTGACGTTGTCGGCGATGTCGGTGCTGAAGGCGCGCTTGGTCCTCTTCTGGTGCTTGAAGACGGTCTCGCCCCCCTTCTTCACCTCGGTCACCGAGTACGTGTCGTTCTGCTGGCCGCTCGTGGCGAAGGTGGCGTAGGAGCCCGCCATGCGGATGGCGCTGGGCGAGGAGGTGCCGATGGAGAACGAGGGAACGGTCGCGTCGGCCATGAAGGTGTCGTCCTTCAGACCGGAGGCGACGGCGACATCCTTGACCTTGTCCGTCCCGACGTCCATGCCGAGCTGCACGAACGGGGAGTTGGCGGACTGCTCCATGGCCGTCCGCAGGTCGATCTCACCGTAGTCCTTGCCGCCGTCGTTGGTCTGACGCCATTCCTCGTTGTCCTGATTCAGCCAGATCTTGCCCGTGTAGTCCTTGATCCGCAGCAGGTTGTCGCCGTTGTAGATGCTCTCCTGCGAGACCTGGGTGCGCTGGGATTCGCTCTGTTCCTTACCGCCGGACGGATCGCGCACGCCGTACTGCATGGCCGCGGCCAGCACGAACGGCTTCCACGTCGAACCGACCTGGGCACCCGTGGCGTCCGCGTTGTTCGTGAAGTGCGTGGTGGCGTCCTGACCGCCGTACGTGGCGATGATGGCGCCGGTCTTCGCGTCCACGGAGGCACCGCCGAACTCGACGTGCGTGTCCGTCTCGGGACGCTCCTTGGGCCGGATCTTGGCCTTGTAGACCTTGTTCACCGCCTTTTCGAGCTCCTGCACCCGCTTCTTCTGGAAGGTGGTGTGGATCTCGAAGCCGCCCAGTTCGAGCTGCTTGGCGTCGATGCCCTGGTCGTTGTTGGCGAGGAAGTACTTCTTGGCGAGATCCACCAGGTAGCCGGTCTGACCGCCCAGCTTGGCGTCCTTCTTCGGCGGCAGCGGATCCGGGAACTTCGTGTACTTGGCGCGGTCCGCCGCCGACATGCGCCCGTCCTTGACCTGCTCGTCGAGGATCCACGCCCAGCGTTCCTTGGCCCGCTTGGTGTTCTTCGCCGGGGTCGCGTTGGCCTTGTCGATGTCGATCGCGCCGGCCGGGTCGTAGTAGCTCGCACCCTTGAGCAAGGTGGCCAGGAAAGCGCACTCGCTCGCGTTCAGCTCGCCGGCGTCCTTGTTGTAGTACGTGCGGGCCGCCGCCTGCAGACCGGAGGCACCGCGTCCGTAGTAGGAGACGTTGAGGTAGCCCTTCATCACGTCTTCCTTCTTCATCTCACCGCCGACCTTGAGCGTGATGAAGAGTTCCTTGAACTTACGGGTGAGTGTCTGGTCCTGGGAGAGCCGGGAGTTCTTGACGTACTGCTGGGTGATGGTCGAGCCGCCCTGGGTCTCACCGCCCGTGGCCATGTTGAACAGCGCGCGCCCGATACCCATCGGGTCGATGCCGCGGTCCGAATCGAAGCTCTTGTTCTCGGCCGAGATCACGGCGTTGCGCATCGCTTCGGGGATCTGCTCGTACTTGAGCTCCTGGCGGTTGACCGCACCACCGGTCGCCACCATCTGCGTGCCGTCGGCCCAGTAGTAGACGTTGTTCTGGGCAGTTGCCGCCTCGTTTTCCTTCGGCATGGTCACGAGGGCGTACGAGACGCCCCCCACACCCATCAGCACACCGAGGAACCCCAGACAGAGCCCCGACACCAGCTTCCACGAGGGCACCCAGCGGCGGAACCCGTACTTGCCGTGGCGTGGGTAGTCGATGAAGCGCTTCTTGCCGGGGCCGCCGTTGTCACGCCCCCGGCCCCCCGGTCCGTCCGAACCTCCGCCGCCACCGCGTCGTCGGCCGCCACCGCCGCCCGCGCCCCCGGCGTCGGCGCCACGGCGTCGGCCGCCACGCTGGGCCGCTCGGCGGGCCTCGGCGCGACTGCCGTACTGACGCTCCTCACCACCGTGCGACTCGTAAGGCGATTCGGAAGGTGATGCCGAAGTTGCTCTGCGTGACGGGACTGCTCGGCGTCCGGTCGACTGCTGGGCGGCTCGTCTGGCCGCGGCCCGCCCGCCACCCTGTGACTGAGGCGATTTGCGACGGTGCTCGCTCATGGAACGACTACTCCTCGGGCAGGCGAGAGCGCCTGGAAGCGGCAGTTGAGATCCGGTCCCCCCGAATTACGGACAAGCCACTGCGGAAGGCTCATCCGCAGCGCATCCGGCAGTCCGCGAAGACTGACGCGCGAGAGCGCCTCGCGGTTCCCGGTGGTCTGCATGCCGCACAGACTACGCACGGTCAAAACCCGCCTAGGGCCGAACTTCACCCCAAACAACGCAAGTCGAACCCTGGGAATCGTCGATGTGACGCCGTTCACGAAGGTCACCCTTGTCGAACAGGTCGGAGCGATCTATCGTGCTGATGTATCGAGTCGATACATCAGCACGGCATAAGTACGCCGGTGATTCCGGTGGACCGTGCCGACAGAAGCAGCGGGAGAAGGAGGAGGCACCGGTGAGCCGACGCTCCGGCATCCTCGAGTTCGCCGTTCTCGGCCTGCTCCGCGAATCGCCGATGCACGGCTATGAGCTGCGCAAACGCCTCAACACTTCGCTGGGGATCTTCCGTGCTTTCAGCTACGGAACCCTCTACCCCTGCCTCAAGACGCTGGTCGCCAGCGGCTGGTTGATCGAGGAGCCCGCCAGTGACGCGGCGGACACCGCGCCGGTCACCGGACGCGCGGCCGCTTCCTCCTCCTCACTGACGGGACGCCGGGCGAAGATCGTCTACCGGTTGACGGCAGAAGGTAAGGAGCACTTCGAGGAGCTGCTGTCGCACACCGGTCCGGACTCCTGGGAGGACGAGCACTTCGCAGCGCGCTTCGCCTTCTTCGGCCAGACCGAGCGCGATGTGCGGATGCGGGTTCTGGAAGGCCGGCGCAGCCGGCTGGAGGAGCGCCTGGAGAAGATGCGCGCCTCTCTCGCCCGCACCCGCGAACGACTCGACGACTACACGCTTGAGCTGCAGCGACACGGCATGGAGTCCGTGGAGCGCGAAGTGCGCTGGCTGAACGAGCTCATCGAGAGCGAGCGGTCGGGACGGGATCGGCGACGATCCTCACCCGAAGGCTCCGCTCAGCAGGACACACCTGGAGAGACGGGCGGCCTGCCCCGGCATCGGGACAACACCCCGCCGGATCCGTCCGACGACACCGCCAAGTGAAGTCATCGCACTCCGCGGCGACTTCATCGGAAACACCGATTACACAGGGAGCAACCGGAATGGGTTCGGTTCGCGTAGCCATCGTAGGCGTGGGCAACTGCGCCGCCTCGCTGGTGCAGGGCGTCGAGTACTACAAGGACGCCGATCCGGCCGGCAAGGTGCCCGGTCTGATGCACGTCCAGTTCGGCGATTACCACGTCAGCGACGTCGAGTTCGTCGCCGCCTTCGACGTCGACGCGAAGAAGGTCGGCCTCGACCTCGCGGACGCCATCGGCGCCAGCGAGAACAACACCATCAAGATCGCGGACGTGCCGAACACGGGCGTGACCGTCCAGCGCGGCCACACCCACGACGGTCTCGGCAAGTACTACCGCGAGACGATCGAGGAGTCCGCGGACGCCCCGGTCGACATCGTCCAGGTCCTCAAGGACAAGCAGGTCGACGTTCTCGTCTGCTACCTGCCCGTCGGTTCCGAGGTCGCTGCGAAGTTCTACGCGCAGTGCGCCATCGACGCCAAGGTCGCGTTCGTCAACGCTCTCCCGGTCTTCATCGCCGGCACCAAGGAGTGGGCGGACAAGTTCACCGAGGCCGGTGTCCCGATCGTCGGCGACGACATCAAGTCCCAGGTGGGCGCCACCATCACGCACCGCGTGATGGCGAAGCTCTTCGAGGACCGCGGTGTCATCCTGGACCGCACGATGCAGCTGAACGTCGGCGGCAACATGGACTTCAAGAACATGCTCGAGCGGGAGCGCCTGGAGTCCAAGAAGATCTCGAAGACGCAGGCCGTCACCTCGCAGATCCGTGACCGTGAGCTCGGTGCGGACAACGTCCACATCGGCCCCTCGGACTACGTGGCCTGGCTGGACGACCGCAAGTGGGCGTACGTGCGCCTCGAGGGCCGCGCGTTCGGCGACGTTCCGCTGAACCTGGAGTACAAGCTCGAGGTGTGGGACTCCCCGAACTCGGCCGGTGTCATCATCGACGCCGTCCGCGCCGCGAAGATCGCCAAGGACCGCGGCATCGGCGGCCCGATCCTCTCGGCTTCGAGCTACTTCATGAAGAGCCCGCCCGTGCAGTACTTCGACGACGAGGCCCGCGAGAACGTCGAGAAGTTCATCAAGGGCGAGACCGAGCGCTGAACCGGCCTTCTCGGCCGACAGCCACACCGGAGTGCTGAGCGGAGACGCTCACCTCTTCCTGCCGCACGTCGGGGGTCCCCGGGCAATCCGCCCGTGGACCCCCGACGTGTGTGACGCTTGCTCCCATGTCTGTCGCGCGTGATCTGCGCACCCTGCTGCGCCTGCGGAACTTCCGCCGCCTGCTCACCGTGCGGCTCCTGTCGCAGTCCGCCGACGGCGTCTACCAGGTCGCCCTCGCCACGTATGTCGTCTTCTCCCCGGAGAAGCAGACATCGGCCGCCGCCATCGCCTCCGCGATGGCCGTGCTCCTGCTGCCCTACTCCCTGATCGGCCCGTTCGCGGGGGTGCTGCTGGACCGCTGGCCCCGACGTCAGGTCTTCCTCTACGGAAACCTCCTGCGGGCAGCCCTGGCCTGCTCCACGGCGCTCCTGATCCTCGCCTCGGTGCCCGACTGGCTCTTCTACGCCTCGGCCCTCTGCGTCACCGCCGTCAACCGTTTCGTGCTGGCCGGCCTCTCCGCCGCCCTGCCCCGGGTGGTCGACACCGAACGCCTCGTCGTCGCCAACTCCCTCTCCCCGACCGCCGGCACCCTGGCGGCGACCGCGGGAGGCGGACTCGCCTTCGTCGTGCGACTGGTGGCCGACGAGTCCGACGCGGCGGTCGTGCTGCTGGGGTCGATGCTCTACCTGCTGTCCGCGCTGGCGTCCCTGAGCCTGCCCCGGGCCCTGCTGGGGCCGGACACCGACGGGAGCCCCCTGCGGCTGCGGGCGGCTCTGGCCGTCACCGCGCGCGGGCTCGTCGCCGGGCTGCGGCATCTGGCACAGCGCAGCCACGCGGCCCGGGCACTGGCCGCGATGACCGTGATCCGCTTCTGCTACGGCGCTCTCACCGTGATGGTGCTCATGCTGTGCCGCTATGCCTGGTCGGACACCGAATCCGACGGGCTGGCCCTGCTCGGCCTGGCGGTCGGGGTGTCCGGCGCGGGGTTCTTCGTCGCCGCCGTCCTCACCCCGTGGGCCGTGGGGCTCCTCGGCCGGTACGGGTGGATCGTGGGCTGCGCCGGGGCCGCGGCCGTCCTGGTGCCCGCCCTGGGCCTCTCCTTCGCCCCCGTCCCGATGCTGATCGCCGCGTTCGTGCTCGGCGTCGTGACCCAGGGGTCGAAGATCGCGACCGACACGGTCGTACAGACCTCGGTCGACGACTCCTTCCGCGGCCGGGTCTTCTCGCTCTACGACGTGCTCTTCAACGTCGCGTTCGTGAGCGCCGCGGGAGTGGCGGCCCTGATGCTCCCGCCGGACGGCAGATCGGTCTCCGTCGTGGCGGTCGTGGCGGTGCTGTACGCGGTGGTGGCGGTGACGATGTTCCGCTGGCGGCGCACCGATGCCCGCCGGTAGCCGCTCGTGGATGTGGCGAGGGGCGTTGTTTCACGTGAAACAACGCCCCTCGCCACATCCGGCCGGTGATGTTTCACGTGAAACATCACCCCGTCGGACTCAGTCCTGCCGCGCCCACCACTCCTTGAGCGCCGCCACCGCGGCGTCCCGTTCCATGGGCCCGTGCTCCAGGCGCAGCTCCAGCAGGAAGCCGTACGCCTTGCCGATCACCGGCCCGGGGCCGACCTCCAGGATCTGCATGATCTCGTTGCCGTCCAGGTCGGGGCGGATCGAGTCGAGCTCCTCCTGCTCCTGCAGCAGGGCGATGCGCTCCTCCAGCCCGTCGTAGGTGCGGGAGAGCGCGTTCGCCTTGCGCTTGTTCCGAGTCGTGCAGTCCGACCGGGTGAGCTTGTGGAGACGCTCCAGCAGCGGCCCCGCGTCGCGCACGTACCGGCGCACCGCGGAGTCGGTCCACTCGCCGTCGCCGTACCCGTGGAAGCGCAGATGCAGCTCCACCAGCTTCGACACATCCTTGACCAGCTCGTTGGAGTACTTGAGCTCGGTCATGCGCTTCTTCGTCATCTTCGCGCCCACCACCTCGTGATGGTGGAAGGAGACCCTGCCGTCCTTCTCGAAGCGGCGGGTCCTCGGCTTGCCGATGTCGTGGAGCAGCGCGGCGAGACGCAGTACGAGGTCGGGGCCGTTCTCCTCCAGATCGATGGCCTGCTCCAGGACGGTCAGCGAGTGCTCGTAGACGTCCTTGTGGCGGTGATGCTCGTCACTCTCCAGGCGCAGCGCGGGAAGCTCGGGCAGCACATGCTCGGCCAGCCCCGTGTCGACCAGGAGTCCCAGACCCTTGCGCGGGTGCTGGGAGAGCAGCAGCTTGTTGAGTTCGTCGCGGACCCGCTCGGCGGAGACGATCCCGATCCGCTCGGACATCTCCGTCATGGCGGTGACGACCTCGGGGGCGACCTCGAAGTCGAGCTGCGCGGCGAAGCGGGCCGCGCGCAGCATGCGCAGCGGGTCGTCGGAGAAGGACTCCTCGGGCGTGCCCGGCGTGCGCAGCACCCGCTCGGCGAGGTCCTTCAGGCCGCCGTACGGATCGACGAACTCCTTCTGCGGCAGGGCCACGGCCATGGCGTTGACCGTGAAGTCGCGGCGCACGAGGTCGTCCTCGATGGAGTCGCCGTAGGAGACCTCCGGCTTGCGCGAGGTCCGGTCGTACGCCTCCGACCGGTAGGTCGTGACCTCGATCTGGTAGCCGTCCTTCTGGGAGCCGACGGTGCCGAAGGCGATCCCGACCTCCCACACCGAGTCGGCCCAGGGGCGGACGATCTTGAGCACATCGTCGGGGCGGGCATCGGTGGTGAAGTCCAGGTCGTTCCCGAGCCTGCCCAGCAGCGCGTCGCGGACCGAGCCGCCGACCAGCGCGAGGCCGAATCCGGCCTCCTGGAATCGACGGGCGAGGTCGTCGGCGACCGGGGACACCCGCAGCAGCTCACTCACCGCGCGGTGCTGCACCTGGCTCAGGGCACTGGCGTTCTCTTCGTTGGCGTTCGGCACAACAGAAAAGGGTACGTGCCCCGACCGCCCGCGGCGTCATCGTTTACGGGGACCCTGCGGCACACCGGCGATCATGTGCGACGGACCCCAGCACTTCGGCCCGCCGCACCTCGTTACCATGCGGGGACGCAGGACCGAACGATCGACAGCATCTGACGACGAAGAGGGACGGGTAGGCGCGTGGCCGAGGCGGCAGACTTCCGGGGGACGCGTCCGTCCCCTGCCCGCCGGTGGCTCCGGCGCACGGCCTCCGCGGTGCTGGGAGCACCGCTGCTGGCCGGTCTCCTGGCCGTTCCGGCCGCCGGTGCCGCCCCGGCCGCCGAGCCCGCCAAGGCCCCCACAGGCTCCCGTACGGTCGATGTGTCCCTGGACACGCTCTCCCCGAGCGTTCCCACGGAGGACGACACCCTGACCGTCTCCGGAACGCTCACCAACAAGGGCAAGGAGACGATCAGCAGCGCCGAGGTCGATCTGCGGGTCGGCCCCCGGCTCTCCGGCCGGGGAGAGGTCGACGACGCCGCCAAGCGCTCCGGGTACCTTCCCGGCGCCGACCCGGTCACCGTCGGGGACAAGTACACGGTGAAGTTCCCCAAGCTCGCCAAGGGGATCAGCCAGGACTTCACGCTCACCGTGCCCGTCGACAAGCTGGGCCTGGACGACCCGGGCGTCTATCAGCTCGGCGTCTCGGTCTCCGGCCGGACGACCACCGCCCCCTACGAGCAGGTGCTGGGCATCGAGCGCTCGTTCCTGCCCTGGCAGCCCGAGGCGAGCGACAGCCGGACGAAGCTCACCTTCCTCTGGCCGCTGATCGCTTCTCCCCATGTCACGGCGGAGACCCGCTCGGACGAGCAGCAGACCCCCGTCTTCGCCAACGACGACCTGGCCAAGGAGCTGGCGCCCGGCGGCCGGCTGGAGCAGATGGTGTCCCTGGGCAGCCGGCTCCCCGTCACCTGGGTCGTCGACCCGGACCTCCTGGCGAGCGTCGCGGCGATGGCCGGGAAGTACGAGGTCGAGTCGGGTGACACGACCGTCCCGGGCAAGAACCAGAACGTCGCCAAGCAGTGGCTCACCGCCCTGGAGAAGGTGGTGGAGGACGGCAAGGTGATCGCCCTGCCGTTCGCCGACCCGGACCTGGCCTCCATCGCGCACCGCGGCAAGAACGTCTCCGGAACGCTCAGCCATCTGCAGAACGCCTCGGCGGTGGCCGCGACCACGGTGGAGACCATCCTCCATGTGAAGCCGTCCACCGACTTCGCCTGGCCCGTGAACGGCGCGGTGGACTCCTCCATCGTCGATGTGGCGACCTCGGCGGGCGCCCACAACGTGATCGCCCGCAGCGACAGCTTCCGGGAGACCGCGGGGCTTCCCTACACGCCGACCTCGGCGCGGCCGATCGGCGGCGGCACCACCGCCGTCGTCGCGGACGCCCGGCTGTCGACCCTGTTCGACGGCGACATGTCGAGGGCGGGCGCCGCCACCCTCGCGGTCCAGCGGTTCCTCGCCCAGACCCTCGCGCTGACCGAGCAGGCGCCCGACAACGAGCGCAGTATCGTCGTGGCCCCGCCGCGGATGCCCACCGCCGCACAGGCCCAGACGATGGCCCGCGCCCTGGAGGGCCTGTCGGGCAACCGCTGGACGCAGCCCCTCGACCTCGTCTCCGCCGCCGAGGTGAAGCCCGACCCGAAGGCCACCGCCAAGGTCCCCCGGGCCGCCGCCTACCCGAAGAAGCTCCGCGCCCAGGAACTGCCGACACAGGCCTTCCAGGACATCCGCACCACCCAGAGCTCGCTCGACAGCTTCGAGACGATCCTGACCCAGCCCGAGCGCGTGGTGACGCCCTTCGGCAACGCCGTCAACCGTTCGATGTCGACATCCTGGCGCGGCCAGGCACTGGAGGCGCAGCGGTACCGGGACGCGGTCCGCGACTATCTGCAGAGCCTCACCTCCGAGGTGCAGCTCATCAAGAAGTCCGACGTCACCCTCTCCGGACGCAGCGCGACGATCCCGGTCACCGTGCAGAACAAGCTGGTGCAGGGCGTGGACCGGCTCGTTCTCAAGCTGACCTCGGACAACATCCGGCTCAAGTTCAACGACGACGGATCCATGGCCGAACTGCCGGTCAGCATCGCCGGCGGGCACAGCCAGTCGGTGAAGTTCGACACGGCGACCAGCGCCAACGGCCGGGCCCAGGTGACCGCACGGCTGTACACCGAGGACGGCACCCAGTACGGCGAAGAGATGACCTTCACCGTGAAGGTCTCCGAGGTCACGCCCACCGTGCTGCTCGTGATCGCCGGCGGACTGCTGCTCCTGGTGCTGGCGGGCATCAGGATGTACAGCCACCGCAAGCGCGCCGTGGCAAGCGACACGGCGAACGGCAACGGCGACGAACCCGAGCAGCCGAGTGACCCGACTCCGGACACCGGTCCGGAAAGCGGGGCCCCGTCGGGAACGGGTGAGAAAGTGGACCGTTGAGCGATGTCTGTCGTGGCCGGTCGGCCGGGGACGATGAGGTAGGGGTTTCGATGAACGCGCCGTACGACGGTGACCGCGGGCAGGGCGCGGGCGGAGCAGCGTCTCCGGGCGGGCCTCCGGTTCCTCCGGGCGCGGGCCAGGACGGCCCCGTGCCGCCGGACCCGTACCTCCAGCACGCCTACGAGGACGACCCCTACCGAGCGCAGGACCTGGCCGCCCAGGACCCGGTGGGCGAGGCGCTCTACGACCGTGCCGCGCACCCTCCGCCGCCTCCCGGCACCTACCAGGAGCCGGCGCCGCTCTACCAGCAGCCGCCCGCCGCCCCGTACGCCCCCGACCCGCGCATCTGGGCCCAGACCCCGCCCCCCGAGCCGGCGGGGCCCTCCCGGCACCTGCCGTACGGGGACCGCCCGGCGACCACGCAGTTCGTCGGCGTCGACGCCCTCGTCACCCAGGCCTCGGACGACCGGCAGGAGCCGGACGCCTTCGCCCACCTCTTCCGGGACCAGGAAGGCTCGGGCAAGCCTCCGGTACCGCCCCAGCCCGAACCGGCCCCGGCACCCGCGCCCGCAAAAGGCGGCGGCGGCAAGGTCTCCGGGCTCCTCAAGTCCAGCGCGGTCATGGCCGCCGGCACCCTCGTCTCCCGGCTGACCGGCTTCGTCCGGTCCCTGGTGATCACCGCCGCGCTCGGCGCCGCGATGCTCGGCGACAGCTTCACCATCGCGTACACCCTGCCGACGATGATCTACATCCTCACCGTCGGCGGCGGCCTGAACTCGGTCTTCGTCCCCCAGCTCGTCCGCGCCATGAAGGACGACGAGGACGGCGGCGAGGCCTTCGCCAACCGGCTCCTGACCCTGGTGATGGTCGCCCTCGGCCTGATCGTCGCCGCCGCGGTCCTCGTGGCGCCGGTGCTGATCCAGCTGATGTCCAACACGATCGCCGACGACGTCGCCGCCAACAGCGTGGCCGTCACCTTCGCCCGGTACTGCCTGCCCACCATCTTCTTCATGGGTGTGCATGTGGTGATGGGTCAGATCCTCAACGCCCGCGGCAAGTTCGGCGCGATGATGTGGACCCCGGTCCTGAACAACATCGTCATGATCATCACGTTCGGGCTGTTCATCTGGGTCTACGGCACCTCCGCCGAATCGCGGATGGGCGTCGACACCATCCCGCCGGAGGGCATCCGGCTGCTCGGCATCGGCACCCTGCTCGGCCTCGTCGTCCAGTCACTGGCGATGATCCCGTACCTCCGCGAGACGGGCTTCCGCTTCCGTCCCCGGTTCGACTGGAAGGGCCACGGGCTCGGCAAGACCGTCAAGCTGGCCAAGTGGACCGTGCTGTTCGTCCTGGCCAACCAGGCGGGCGTCCTGGTCGTCACCCAGCTCGCCACCGCGGCGGGCAAGCTCTCCGGCAAGGACGGCACCGGGTTCCTCGCCTACTCCAACGCCCAGCTGATCTGGGGCATGCCGCAGGCCATCATCACCGTCTCCGTCATGGCCGCGCTGCTGCCCCGCATCTCCCGCGCCGCCCACGACAACGACCCCGGTGCGGTCCGCGACGACATCTCGCAGGGGCTGCGCAACTCGGCCGTCGCCATCGTGCCGGTGGCCTTCACCTTCCTCGCCCTCGGCCTGCCGATGTGCACCCTGCTGTACGCCTCCAGCGGCGCCGAGGCGGCCCGATCCATGGGCTTCATCCTCATGGCCTTCGCCCTCGGTCTGATCCCGTACTCCGTGCAGTACGTGGTGCTCCGCGGGTTCTACGCCTACGAGGACACCCGGACCCCCTTTTACAACACCGTCATCGTGGCCGCCGTCAACGCCGCCGCCTCCGCGCTCTGTTACGTCGTCCTGCCCGCCCGCTGGGCCGTCGTCGGCATGGCCTTCTCCTACGGGCTGGCCTACGCGGTCGGCGTCGGCGTCGCCTGGCGCCGGCTGAGCAAGCGGCTGGGCGGCGACCTGGACGGCGCGCACATCGTCCGGACCTACGCCCGCCTCTGCATGGCCGCGGTGCCCGCCGCCCTGGTCGGCGGCGCCGTCGGATTCGGGATCCTGGAATTCGTCGGCACCGGCGCTCTCGGCTCGCTGGCCGCACTGATCTGCGGCGGCATCCTCCTCCTGGGCATCTTCTTCGTCGCGGCGAAGAAGATGCGCATCGAAGAGGTCAACGGCCTGGTCGGCATGGTCCGTGGACGGCTCGGACGCTGAATGAGCACCCGCCCGCACAACCATCTCCGCACTCCGCGTGTCGTGCATAGCGCTGGAGTGTGGGCACAATTGGCGTGACTGTGCAGAGCTGGCTGGCATCGCGCAACGGATGGGGAGGCAGGAACGACGGTGGCGGAACGTAGCACGGCCGCCGTCGACGTGGCCGACAACAGCGGCGACGAGCCGCTGACCGCCAAGGCGGACGAGGCCACGACCGACGGGACGGCGCAAGCCGAGGACACCAAGGGCGCGAGCTCCGAGGACACCGAGAACACGGGCGGTGGGCAGGAGCGTTCCGAGGCCGTTCCGGCATCGCCCGACCTGCACAGCGGTCACAAACTCGCCGGGCGCTACCGGCTGGAGGAGTGCGTCACCCGTCTGGACGGCTTCAGCAGCTGGCGCGCGGTCGACGAGAAGCTCCGCCGGGCGGTGGGCGTCCATCTGCTGCCCGCCGACCACCCGCGGGCCCGCTCGGTGCTGGCCGCCGCCCGCTCCTCGGCCCTGCTCGGCGACCCCGCTTCGTCCAGGTCCTGGACGCCGTCGAGGAGAACGACCTCGTCTACGTGGTCCACGAATGGCTGCCGGACGCCACCGAGCTCACCGCTCTGCTGGCCGCCGGGCCGATGGAGGCCCACGACGCCTACCAGCTCGTCAGCCAGCTCTCCCAGGCGATGGCCGCCGCCCACCGCGAAGGCCTGTCCCATCTGCGTCTCACCCCCGGCGCGGTCCTGCGCAGCTCCACCGGGCAGTACCGCATCCGCGGCCTCGCCGTGAACGCCGCCCTGCGCGGCATCACCGCCGAACGCCCCCTCCGTACGGACACCGAGGCCATCGGCGCCCTGCTGTACGCCGCGCTGACCCACCGCTGGCCGTACGGAAGCGACGCCCACGGGCTCTCCGGGCTGCCCAAGGGCATGGGACTCATCGCCCCGGACCAGGTCCGGGCCGGCGTCCACCGCGGCCTCTCCGAGCTCGCCATGCGGGCGCTCGCCAACGACGGCGCCACCGCCTCCCGGCAGGAACCGCCCTGCACCACCCCGGACGAGCTGGCCAAGGCTGTCGCGGCCATGCCGCGCATCCTTCCCCCGGAGCCCACGTTCACCGCGCCTCCGGCGTACCAGCGCACGACCTATCAGCAGGGCACGTACGGGCGCCCGTCCTCCCATCCGTCCGCGGTCACCCAGCCCGTCATGCCGGTCCCTCCGGCCCCCCTGCAGAGCCGTACCGGCCGCGTGCTCAAGTGGACCGTCTCGGCGCTCCTCATCGCCGCGCTGGGCCTCGGCAGCTGGCAGCTCGCGGAGGCGCTGCTCGACCGGACCAAGGGCTCCGACGACACCGGCGTCTCCGAGCCGAACGAGGACGACAAGAACAAGGACGACAAGCCCGCGCCGTCCGCCGAACCCCTGGACATCGCGGGGGCCACGGAGTTCATGCCCGACGGCTCCGGCATCAAGCAGCGGGACGTGCCGAACACCATTGACGGCGATACCGGCACCGCCTGGGTCACCCCGCGGTACGAGACCTTCGCCAACTTCGGCAACCTCCCCCAGCGCAAGCAGGGCAGCGGAATCATCGTCGACCTCGGCAAGGTACGGGACGTCTCCGGCGTCGACGTGTCCATGTACCGGAAGGGGCAGACGACGACCGTGCTCGCCGCGTCGCCGGACGCCTCGTCCCCGTCCACGACGGCCGACTTCGACCAGCCGATCGTCAAACGGACCGTGGCGGGTTCGAAGCTGCAGGAGAAGCTCGACAAGCCCGTCCGCACCCGCTACGTCCTGATCCACGTCACGGAGCTCCCGTCGGACGGAACGGGCGGCTACCGGGGCGGCATCAGCGAGATCTCCGTCCTCGGCTGATCCACCGCCCCGATACTGTGGGGCGGACCGTTCCCACCGAGCGACCGCGACGCCGAGGGTTGCGGCCGTCACACCCGTGACGGCAGGCTTCTCCCCGTCGCACCGCTTCACCGGGCGCGGTTCGTCCATGACATCGGATCCGGTTCGGAGGGGGAGCACGGTGGATTCCGTTCCACCCGAGGCGCCGAGCGACTCGGAGCTGCTCGCCCGGCATGTGGCGGGCGACCCCGACGCCTTCGGTGAACTCGTACGCCGCCACCGCGACCGGCTCTGGGCCGTGGCCCTGCGCACCCTGGGGGACAGGGAGGAAGCGGCCGACGCCGTGCAGGACGCCCTGATCTCCGCCTTCCGCGCCGCCCACACCTTCCGCGGCCAGTCCGCCGTCACCACCTGGCTGCACCGGATCACCGTCAACGCCTGCCTCGACCGGGTCCGCAAGGCCGCCTCCCGCAAGACGTCCCCGGTGGACGACGCCGAACGCCTCGACCAGCTCCTGGAACCCCACGAATCGGCCGAGGCCCCCGCCGTGCGGCAGGACCTCCACCGCCAGCTCCAGGAAGCTCTGGCCACGCTGCCCGCCGAGCAGCGGGCAGCCCTCGTCCTCGTCGACATGCAGGGCTACCCCGTCGCGGAAGCGGCCAGCATCCTGGAGGTGCCGACCGGCACCGTGAAGAGCAGATGCGCCCGGGGCCGGGCGAGACTGGCCCCCCTGGTCCGCCATCTGCGCGCGGGAACCGGAGCTCAGCCCCCCGACGGGGACAAGGACGCCACCGGAAGGAACCGGACGCCCGGAGCATCCGTCCCATCTGCGTCAGGCCCCAGAGACGCAGGAGCAAGCGATCCTGCCGCTACGAAGGGAGGAGGTGGGCGCCCGTGACATCCACGGCCGACACGGCTCAGCACCCGGAGGTCTCCGAGATCTCCGATCTCACCGAGGGGCTGCTCTCCCCTTCCCGAACGGCGGAGGTCCAGCAGCACGTCGCGGGCTGCGACCTCTGCTCGGAGGTGCGGGACTCCCTGGAGGAGATCCGCGGGCTGCTCGGAACGATGCCCGCACCCGAGCCGATGCCCGACGACATCGCCGCCCGCATCGACGCGGCGCTCGCGGCGGAGGCCCGCTCCACCGCTCCCGTGGACGAGCCGGTCGTTGTTTCACGTGAAACAACGACCACCGAAGACACCACAAGCGACACCGCGACACCCGGGCCCGCTTCCGTGGGCGCCGGCGGCACCGGACCGGACCGCCCCGCGGGCCGGTCCTCGGCTGCCACCGGACCGGGCCGCCGCCCGGCCCGCCGTCGTCGGCGCGCCGTGGTCCTCGGCACCGCGTTCGGCGCGGCGGTCATCGGGATGGGCGTCTTCCTCCTCCAGTCCGTCGCCCCCTCCGGCGATGCCGCCAAGACCTCGGCCGACAGCGGAGTCAGCGCCGCGGACGGTCGCGCACGCACCTACGACGACGGCACGCTCGAAGCCCAGGTGCAGGACCTCCTCGGCGACGGGGCGAGCACGGAGAGCCCCGGTGTGAAGAAGGTGCCGCCGGGCTCGGACACCAAGTCGACGAGCGAGGCCCTCACCCCCGACGCCGAGGCCTCCAGGGGCCCCTTCAAGGCCCCCACCGTCGCTGTTCCCCCATGTGTGCAGCAGGCCACCGGCCGCACCACACCGGCCCTCGCCCTCGACGAGGGGACGTACAAGGGGGCGGACACCTATCTCGTCGTCTTCCCGCACACGAGCGACCCCTCGCGCGTACAGGCCTACCTCGTGGCCGCTGCCTGCGTGGACGCCGCCCCGGAGTCCACCGGGCAGCTGCTGCTCACCCGCGCCTACAAACGCCCCTGAAGACCGTACGCGGCCGCCGCGGCACGTTCGGGAATGCATCAGCCGTAGGATCCGTTGGGTGGGGTGAGAGTCGTTGACCGACCCCGTAGGCAGTTAGGCAGTCTGCAGAAACGAGGAAGAAACCCGTGAGCGACGTCCGTAATGTGATCATCATCGGCTCCGGACCGGCCGGGTACACCGCCGCGCTGTACACCGCCCGCGCCTCGCTGAACCCGTTGGTCTTCGAGGGCGCCGTCACGGCCGGCGGTGCGCTGATGAACACCACCGACGTGGAGAACTTCCCCGGTTTCCAGGACGGCATCATGGGCCCCGAGCTCATGGACAACATGCGGGCCCAGGCCGAGCGCTTCGGCGCCGAGCTGATCCCCGACGACGTGATCGCGGTCGACCTCACCGGTGACATCAAGACCGTCACCGACACTGCGGGCACCGTCCACCGCGCCAAGTCGGTCATCGTCACGACCGGCTCCCAGCACCGCAAGCTCGGACTGCCCAACGAGGACGCCCTCTCCGGACGCGGCGTCTCCTGGTGCGCCACCTGCGACGGCTTCTTCTTCAAGGACCACGACATCGCCGTGATCGGCGGCGGCGACACCGCGATGGAGGAGGCGACCTTCCTCTCCCGCTTCGCCAAGTCGGTCACCATCGTCCACCGCCGTGACACCCTGCGTGCCTCCAAGGCCATGCAGGACCGCGCCTTCGCCGACCCGAAGATCAAGTTCGCCTGGGACAGCGAGGTCGCCGAGGTCAAGGGCGACCAGAAGCTCTCCGGTCTGACCCTGCGCAACACCAAGACCGGCGAGACGTCCGAGCTCCCCGTGACCGGACTGTTCATCGCCGTCGGCCACGACCCGCGCACCGAGCTCTTCAAGGGCCAGCTGGAGCTCGACGACGAGGGCTACCTGAAGGTCGAGGCACCCTCGACCCGCACCAACCTGGCCGGCGTGTTCGGCGCCGGAGACGTGGTCGACCACACCTACCGTCAGGCCATCACGGCAGCGGGCACCGGCTGCTCCGCCGCCCTGGACGCCGAGCGCTTCCTCGCGGCCCTGGCCGACGCCGAGTCCGCCGAGCCGGAGAAGACCCCGGCCGTCTGAACCTCCTCACCACACCCCACCACCCCGAGAAGACTAAGGAGGCCGCCGTGGCCGGCGACCTGAAGCACGTTACGGACGACAACTTCGACGACGTAGTCCTCAAGAGCGACAAGCCCGTTCTGGTGGACTTCTGGGCAGCCTGGTGCGGCCCGTGCCGCCAGATCGCCCCCTCGCTGGAGGCCATCGCGGCAGAGCACGGCGACCAGATCGAGATCGTCAAGCTCAACATCGACGAGAACCCGGCCACCGCCGCCAAGTACGGCGTGATGTCCATCCCGACCCTGAACGTGTACCAGGGCGGCGAGGTCGCCAAGACCATCGTCGGCGCCAAGCCGAAGGCCGCGATCCTCCGCGACCTCGAAGGCTTCATCAGCGCCTGACCGCGCGGCAGCGCCCCGGCGCAATGTTTCACGTGAAACGGGCCCACCCCTTGAGGGGGTGGGCCCGTTTCGCATCACGGCCGACAGCGCCCCGGCCTCACAGCGGCCGCAGCACCGGTTCCTTCTGGACCGCCCCCAGAAGCCGGTCGAGCGCCATCTCCACGTCTTCCTTCCAGGAGAGCGTCGTCCGCAGATTCAGCCTCAGCCGTGGATACACGGGATGCGGCCGCACGGTCTTGAAGCCGACGGCCAGCAGATGATCCGCGGGAAGTACGCATGTCGCCTGCTCGGAGCGCGCGTCTCCGAACGCCTCGATCGCCTTGAAGCCCCTGCGCAGCACGTCCTTGGCCACCGTCTGCACCATGACACGGCCCAGCCCCTGCCCCTGGTACTCGGGAACGATCAGCCCGGTGATCAGCTGGACGGCATCGGGGGAGACCGGACTGGTCGGAAAAGCCGTCGAGCGGGGGACGTACGCGGGCGGGGCGTAAAGCACGAAGCCGACCGGAACGTCATCCACATAGACCACCCGGCCGCAGGACCCCCATTCCAGCAGAACCGCGGAGAGCCAGGCTTCCTTCTCCAGCTCCGGCTTGCCCGCCTTTACCGCGGCTTCCCCACTGACCGGGTCAAGCTCCCAGAAGACACACGAGCGGCAGCGCTCGGGGAGATCCGGAAGGTTGTCCAGGGTGAGTGGTACGAGCCGACGCCCCATGACGGCGATCCCTCATTTCCTTCGCCCGCCGCATCACGTGCGGCTGCCAGCGCGCTCCGCTCCTGGAACAGACTGCCGACGAATCCCCCGACGGCGCCCAGGCCGAGACCGACCGTGACGAGCCGACTGCGGCTCACTCTTCGCAAGGCCTCCGCCCTCCTCTGAGGTCGATCACCGTGGATGCGCCGTCCCAGAACGCATCGTATCCACCCAGAGGTGATGCGGACACCGAGAGAGAGCAAAGGGCGGACCGTGTTCCGGTAAGCACCGGAACCACGGCCCGCCCTTCCACGGGTCCCGCCGCTCAGCCCTCGTCGTCCTCCTCGGACGTCTCGGCGAGCCGACGCTCCAGCACCCGGCCCTCGCCCGGGGCGAGGCTGCCGAGGATCCGGTCCAGATCCTCCATCGAGGCGAACTCGACGACGATCTTGCCCTTCTTCTGCCCCAGGTCGACCTTCACCCGGGTCTCGAAGCGGTCCGACAGACGCGTCGCCAGGTCCGTCAGGGCGGGGGACAGACGGCCGCCGGCCCTCGGTCCCTTGGACTTCGGAGAGCTCGCGGGGCGCGAGCCCATCAGCGTCACGATCTCCTCGACCGCACGCACCGAAAGCCCCTCGGCCACGATGCGGTGAGCCAGCCGGTCCTGCTCCTCGGAGTCGTCCACGGACAGCAGCGCACGCGCGTGGCCGGCCGAGAGAACACCCGCGGCGACCCGGCGCTGCACCGGCGGCGAGAGCCGCAGGAGCCTCAGCGTGTTCGTCACCTGCGGACGGGAGCGGCCGATCCGGTCGGCCAGCTGGTCATGGGTGCACTTGAAGTCCTTGAGCAGCTGGTCGTACGCAGCCGCCTCCTCCAGCGGGTTCAGCTGAGCCCGGTGAAGGTTCTCCAGCAGCGCGTCCAGCAGCAGCTTCTCGTCGTCCGTGGCACGGACGATCGTGGGAATCCGCTCCAGACCCGCCTCACGGCAGGCCCTCCACCGACGCTCACCCATGATGAGCTCGTAGTTGCCCGGGCCCACCTTCCGGACGACGACCGGCTGGAGAAGGCCGACCTCCTTGATGGAGACGACCAGCTCGGCCAGCGCGTCCTCGTCGAAGACCTCACGGGGCTGGCGGGGGTTCGGGGTGATCTCCCCGATCGGCAGCTCGGCGAAGTACGCGCCGGACGTTCCGGTCTCCTGCTCGGACCGGTCCTCCGGGGCGGACGCCGGCTCCGGCACCACCGGGACGGACGGCAGCGCGGTCACCTTCGCCGCGGCCACCCCCCGCTCCGCCGTCAGCACCGGACCCGCACCGGACGCGGCCGGGCCGCCTCCGGGCGCCGACACCTGCTTCTCCTGGGGAGCGGCGGGGATCAGCGCACCGAGCCCACGCCCCAGCCCTCTACGACGCTCACTCACTGAATGCCCTCCGAAACGTTCTGCTGGCTGTTCTGACTGCTCGTGTGGGCGTGCTGAGCCTCGTAATGCACTCCGACGCCCCGCAGGGCGATCTCCCGGGCGGCTTCGAGGTACGAGAGCGAACCACTGGACCCCGGGTCGTAGGTCAGCACGGTCTGCCCGTAGCTCGGCGCCTCCGAGATGCGCACCGACCGCGGGATGCTCGTCCGCAGCACTTCCTTGCCGAAGTGGGTACGGACCTCCTCGGCGACCTGGGAGGCGAGCCTCGTCCGGCCGTCGTACATCGTCAACAGGATCGTCGAGACATGCAGATCCGGGTTCAGATGGCCCCGCACCAGGTCGACGTTGCGCAGAAGCTGCCCCAGGCCTTCCAGCGCGTAGTACTCGCACTGAATGGGGATCAGCACCTCGGCACCGGCCACCAGCGCGTTCACCGTCAGCAGGCCGAGCGAGGGCGGGCAGTCGATGAGGATGTAGTCCAGCGGCTGCTCGTACGCCTGGATGGCCCGCTGGAGTCGGCTCTCCCGTGCCACCAGCGAGACCAGCTCGATCTCCGCACCGGCGAGATCGATGGTGGCGGGCGCACAGAAGAGACCCTCGACGTCCGGTACGGGCTGGACCACCTCGGAGAGCGGCCGGCTCTCCACCAGGACGTCGTAGATCGAGGGAACATCGGCATGGTGATCGATGCCCAGAGCCGTGGAGGCGTTGCCCTGCGGGTCGAGGTCGACCACCAGAACGCGCGCACCGTGCAGGGCCAGCGAGGCGGCAAGGTTGACCGTCGTGGTCGTCTTGCCGACCCCGCCCTTCTGGTTGGCCACCACCATGACGCGGGTGCGGTCAGGACGGGGCAGCCCTTCGCCGGCGCGGCCGAGGGCCTCGACCGCCAGCTGAGCGGCACGGCCGATGGGTGTGTCGTCCATCGGCGGCGGTGTTTCACGTGAAACACCCTCACCCACGGACTCGGTTCGGGGACCGGGGACCGGGTCGGTCATCGGTCCCGCGATGTTGGCGTCGGACCGCAAGGATTCACTCTCCTCGACTTCAGGCTCGCAATGAACAGAGCCTGCCATGCTTTCGGGGTCGTGAACCAGCGAGGCCCGCTGTTCTGTGGATGAATCCGTGCGTGTGGACAACTCGGCAACCCGTCCGGGCTTGCGGTCGCGCGGCGTGGCTGCCGCACGACCACGGCCGATGATTCCCTGCAGCAGAGAGCGACGTTTCACGTGAAACACGATGCCCCTGCGGAGCAACTACCAGGCCACGACACTCCGCACGCCGACCGTCCGGAGCGCCCGACCGGACGGCGGCGCCGTTTCTCGGCGCTCCTCAGCGACGCCTGCGCGTGCGCCCCGTGCGAGCGGCCTTGGCCCTCTTTGCGGCGAACCTCACACCGCCCGGGCTCTCGCCCACCACGACACGGACCACGGTGGAGAGCGGATCGACCACGCCTTCGCCGACATGGAGCACCTCGGTCTCCAGCACACCGAGCTTGCTGAGCGCGGCCCTGGCGCCGTTGAGCTCCTCCTCGGCGGTGTCGCCCTTGAGCGCCAGCATCTCCCCGTACGGCTTCAGCAGGGGCACGCCCCAGCCCGCCAGCCGGTCCAGCGGTGCCACCGCACGGGCGGTCACCACCTGGACGGGCTGAAGCGTCCCGAGGACTTCCTCGGCCCGGCCGCGTACGACCGTCACATGGTCCAGGCCGAGCAGATCGACGACCTCCTGGAGGAAGTTCGTCCGCCGCAGCAGCGGCTCCAGCAGGGTGATCTTGAGATCGGGGCGTACCAGCGCCAGCGGGATACCGGGCAGACCCGCGCCCGAGCCCACATCGCAGACGGTGACGCCTTCGGGCACGACCTCGGAGAGCACCGCGCAGTTCAGCAGGTGCCGCTCCCACAGCCGGGGGACCTCACGCGGCCCGATCAGGCCTCGCTTGACCCCGGCATCCGCAAGAAGCTCCGCGTACCGGACAGCCTCCGGGAAGAGCTCTCCGAACACCGCCTGCGCCTCCGCAGGTGCCTGGGGGAGCTCTGCTGCCTCCGTCACGGGGACCGTCCTTCCATACCGCACTAGCGCACTGTGGGTGGCTGACTATCAGGCTGACAAAGATCGGCCCCGCCTGCGAACAGACGGGGCCGACAGTACAAGGATCCGGTCAGGCCGGGAGAACGACGACGAAGCGCTGCGGCTCCTCGCCCTCCGACTCGCTCCGGAGACCGGCCGCGGCGATCGCGTCGTGCACGACCTTGCGCTCGAACGGCGTCATCGGGTCCAGCTTCACCGGCTCGCCCGTGCTCTTGACCTCGTTCGCGGCCTTGGCACCCAGCTCCGCGAGGACCGCGCGCTTCTTGGCCCGGAAGCCGCCGATGTCCAGCATCAGACGGCTGCGGTCGCCGGTCTCCCGGTGGACGGCCAGCCGCGTCAGCTCCTGGAGCGCCTCCAGGACCTCACCGTCGCGGCCCACGAGCTTCTGAAGGTCGCGCGCCGATTCGCTGATGATCGACACCGCGGCCCGGTCCGCCTCGACGTCCATGTCGATGTCGCCGTCGAGGTCGGCGATGTCGAGCAGTCCCTCAAGGTAGTCGGCCGCGATCTCGCCCTCCTGCTCCAGGCGGGTCAGGGTGTCGCTGCCGGCCTCAGCGGCGGCCGTGGAAGTGGTGCCTTCCGTCACGGATGGACTCCTTCTTACTTCTTGGACGGGTGCTTGGGCCGCTGCGGGCCCTTGCGCTGTCCGGACTTGGCTTGGCGTGAGGAGCCGGAGGCGGGCTTGCCCGCCGACTTCGGCTTGTCGTCCTGCGGTGCGTCCTGCTTCTCGAGCGAGGTCTTGGAACCGGCTGCCTCGGACTCCGTGTCCTTGGCTCCCGCAGTCGCGTGACCGGTCGTCTGGCGCTTCGCCTTGGTCTGGCGCTTGGGCTGCTGGCGCTTGGGCGCGTGGCCGCCCTCGGCATCGGCCGTGGCGGTCTCGCTCTTCACCACCGAGCCGTCCTCCTGGGGCGCGAGACCCAGCTTGCCGAGACCGGTGACGAACTTGCGCTCGATGTCGTTGCGGTCCGTCCCCTTGGCGACGATCGCCTTGACCATCTTGCGCCGGGTGCGGCCGCGCACCTCGCCGTGGGAGGTCACGCTCTTGAGGAGTCGCTGGAGGTAGGCGTCCTGCGCCTTGCTGCCCGGAGTCGGGTTCTGGTTGATCACGTACATCTGCTGACCCATGGTCCAGACGTTGGTGGTCAGCCAGTAGACGAGGACACCGACGGGGAAGTTGATGCCCATCACGGCGAAGATGACCGGGAAGATGTACATCAGCATCTTCTGCTGCTGCATGTACGGGGTCTTCACCGTCAGGTCGACGTTCTTCGTCATCAGCTGGCGCTGGGTGAAGAACTGCGAGGCCGACATCAGCACGATCATGATCGCGGTGACGATCCGGACGTCCGTCAGGGACGCGTCGAGCGAGGTGACCTTCTCGACACTGTCCGTGAACTTCGCGGCCAGCGGGGCGCCGAAGATGTGCGCCTGACGCGCGCTGTCCAGCAGGTCCTGGTTGATCGCGCCGATCTTCTTGCCCGAGGCGATGGAAGACAGCACGTGATACAGGGCGAAGAAGAACGGGGACTGCGCCAGGATGGGAAGACACGAGGAGAGCGGGTTGGTACCCGTCTCCTTGTACAGCTTCATCATCTCTTCGGACTGACGCTGCTTGTCGTTCTTGTAGCGCTCCTGGATCGCCTTCATCTTCGGCTGGAGCACCTGCATGTTGCGGGTCGACTTGATCTGCTTCACGAAGAGCGGGATCAGGCAGATCCGGATCAGCACCACAAGGGACACGATCGACAGACCCCAGGCCCAGCCGGAGTCGTCACCGAAGAGCGCCCCATAGACCTTGTGGAACTGAACGATGACCCATGAGACAGGCGTGGTGATAAAGCTGAACAGACTGGCAATCGTGTCCACTAATCAGGCTCCTTGAGCATTGGGCGAGGTCTCTGCGGCCGGGCTCGGAGGTTCGGAGACCGACCCCCCGGACGGCACATCAGCGGCGGACTCCCCGCCCTTTTCGCCGCGCAGGGCATTGCGCAGCAGCTCGTGCCACCGCGGACGCTTGCGTGGCGGAACATGATCCACGCCGCCGGGTGACCACGGATTGCACCGCAGGATGCGCCAGGCTGTCAGCGCTGTTCCCTTGATGGCTCCGTGCCTGTCGATCGACGTATATCCATAGTGGGAACACGACGGGTAATAACGGCAGACAGGCCCGAGGAGTGGACTGATCGTCCACTGGTACAGCTTGATGAGAGCAAGCAGCGGGTACTTCATCGCGCGCCCCCTCCCAGCAGCCGCTGCAGGGCGGCGTCCAGGTCTCGGGCCAGCTGTGCATGGTCGGCGTCGCCCGCACCGGGCAGCGCCCGTACGACAACAAGGCTACCGGGGGGCAGCTGAGCCAGCCGGTCGCGGACCAGGTGGCGAAGCTTCCGCTTCACCGCGGTACGCACGACGGCGCCCCCCACGGCCTTGCTGACAACGAAACCCGCACGCGGCGCGGGAAGAGTCTCCCCCGTCACGTGCGGGTCCGTTTCACCGCTGCGTAGATGGACGACGAGTAGCGGACGCCCGGCTCGGCGTCCTCGTCGTACCGCGATCGCGAAGTCCTCGCGCCGCCTCAGCCGATTCTCGGTAGGCAGCACGTCATGGACCTGTAAGCGATCAGGCGGACAGGCTGCTGCGGCCCTTGCCGCGGCGGTTCGCGAGAATCGCACGGCCGGCACGGGTACGCATGCGCAGACGGAAGCCGTGGGTCTTGGCGCGACGGCGGTTGTTCGGCTGGAAGGTGCGCTTGCTCACTCGGGGGCTCCAGAAATGATTCGTGTCTTGGCGGGACATCGCCTGGCTGTCACCGTGCGCCCACGAGGAACTCGCGTAAACGCCTTAGTGCACCGCTTCACAATCACAGATCGTGATCTTTGCCCATCGGAGGCAGGCGGCAGCAGCCATCGACAACTCGACCTGGTCACGGTACGCGCGGCTACGCCATCCGGTCAAACCGGCTCCGCGTGACCCCCCATTGTGCACAGCCTGTGGACAACAACTTGAACCGCGCGGGTCGGCCTGACTACCGTGGCTGAACTCCGGTTCTTTTCCTTCCCGACTGCCGGGCCTCACCCGACCCGACCCATCCCGTCCCGAGAACCACACATTCGTGGGACATGCGAGAGAGCGTGCCTTGTGGCTGACGTACCTGCCGATCTTGCCGCAGTGTGGCCGCGAGTGCTGGAACAACTCCTCGGGGAGGGCCAGCAGGGCATCGAGCCGAAGGACAAGCAGTGGATCGAGCGCTGCCAGCCGCTGGCACTCGTCGCCGACACCGCACTGCTGGCCGTCCCCAATGAATGGGGCAAGCACGTCCTGGAGGGCCGGCTCGCGCCGCTCCTCAGCGAGACGCTGACCCGCGAGTGCGGCCGCCCCATCCGGATCGCCATCACCGTCGACGACTCGGCGGGCGAACAGCCCGCTCCGCCGGCGCCTCCGATGCACCAGTCGCACCAGAGCCAGCAGGGCCACCGCTACCCGTCGCAGCCGCGTGAGGACGCCCAGCGCAACGACGGGTACGACGGATACGGTCACCGGCCCTCCGACGACGGGATGCCGACGGCCCGGCCCGCCTACCCCGACTACCAGCAGCAGCGCCCGGAGCCCGGCGCCTGGCCGCGTACCCAGGAGGACCTCTCCTGGCAGCAGCCCCGGCACGGCGGCTACCAGGACCGCGAGCAGCCCTCCGGCGAGCCCTACCGCGACAGCGAGTCGTACCGGGAGCGGGAGAACGAGCCGTACCGCGAGAGCGAGCAGTACCGGGAGCAGCCCGCCGAGCAGTGGCGCGAGCCGTACGGCACCGGGCGTCCCCAGCAGCCGCAGCACGACTACCGCTCGCAGCCGCCCGAGCACCAGGGGTACGAGCAGCAGCGTCCCGACCGGCAGGACCAGCAGCCGCAGCACCGTCAGAGCGGCCCGGGCGGTCACGGCCCCGGACGGACCGGCGGCTCGGTCCCCGGCCCGATGGGCGCCCAGCCGGCCCCCGCGCCGGGCCCCGGCGAACCGCACGCCCGGCTGAACCCGAAGTACCTCTTCGACACCTTCGTCATCGGGGCGTCCAACCGGTTCGCGCACGCCGCGGCCGTCGCCGTCGCCGAGGCGCCCGCGAAGGCGTACAACCCCCTCTTCATCTACGGGGAGTCGGGGCTCGGCAAGACCCATCTGCTGCACGCCATCGGGCACTACGCGCGGAGCCTCTACCCGGGCACCCGGGTGCGGTACGTGAGCTCGGAGGAGTTCACCAACGAGTTCATCAACTCGATCCGCGACGGCAAGGGCGACACCTTCCGCAAGCGCTACCGCGACGTGGACATCCTGCTGGTCGACGACATCCAGTTCCTGGCGAGCAAGGAGTCGACGCAGGAGGAGTTCTTCCACACCTTCAATACGCTGCACAACGCGAACAAACAGATCGTGCTCTCCTCGGACCGGCCGCCCAAGCAACTGGTGACGCTGGAGGACCGGCTGCGCAACCGCTTCGAGTGGGGCCTGACCACCGATGTCCAGCCGCCCGAGCTGGAGACCCGGATCGCGATCCTCCGCAAGAAGGCGGTGCAGGAGCAGCTCAACGCCCCGCCGGAGGTCCTGGAGTTCATCGCCTCGCGAATCTCGCGCAACATCCGCGAGCTGGAGGGCGCCCTGATCCGGGTGACGGCCTTCGCCTCGCTGAACCGGCAGCCGGTGGACCTCGGGCTGACCGAGATCGTGCTGAAGGACCTGATCCCGGGCGGTGAGGAGTCGGCCCCGGAGATCACCGCGCCGGCCATCATGGCGGCGACCGCGGACTACTTCGGCCTCACCGTGGACGACCTCTGCGGATCCTCGCGCAGCCGGGTGCTGGTGACGGCGCGCCAGATCGCCATGTATCTGTGCCGCGAGCTGACCGACCTCTCGCTGCCGAAGATCGGTGCGCAGTTCGGCGGCCGCGACCATACGACGGTGATGCACGCGGACCGGAAGATCCGGGCGCTGATGGCGGAGCGGCGGTCCATCTACAACCAGGTCACCGAGCTGACCAACCGCATCAAGAACGGCTGACGCCGGCTTCCCGGGCTTTCCCGGGCTTGCTGGGCTTCTGAGCTTCTGAGCTTCTCCTGGAGCGATGCTCACGGGCGCCTGTCACGGACCTCCACAGTCCGGGGCGGGCGCTTTTTCGCGTTCCCGGGCCCTGTGAGCGGGTTCCGGGAACCCTCGGCGAACGCCCTGCCGGACCTGTGCTGTTCGAATACGGGCTGCTCAGAGGCCCTTCTCCACAGATGTGAGGGAAATCTTCCGTCCACAGCCTGGGGACCGGGAAGTTGTCCATATTGCGTCCACAGGGCTCGCTGCCGATACTCCATCAGGCCAGGTCACATGGTTGGGGATTTGTGGTCAACCGTGATCCACAGCCTGTGGACAGACTTTTCGTCCACAGGGGGTCGTCGATGTTGTCCACCGGCGGCCCACAGGCTGAGCTCTGTTGTCCCCAGCTTCTCCCTGCTTCTCCACACCTCTGTCCACTGTTCGGCAACGCAACACACGCTCTCACCGCCTGGAGTGAAAGGCGTCACACCAAGGTGCTGGGTTGGGCTGTGGGGAACGTGGGTAAAGCTGGGGACAGGCCTGGGGAGAAGTGGGCCCCTCCTGTGCATCGGGTGTGCAGAACTTCCGCCCGTCCACAGAAAGCCCCGGTTGTCCACGGGCGCCACCCACAGGACCGGTGGACAAAAAACAGTCGCTGACCTGCGCAAACGACGTTATCCACGGTATCCACAAGGCCTACTACTACTACCACCCAGAGTTAGCCAGGAATCCGCTTCGAAGTGGGGCCTGTGTACAACTCGACCGTCGACCGCCGCGAACCTCTTGGCCCGACTTGACCCCGAGCAGCAACGGCTGTCGGTGCCGTACGTCAGACTGGACCCCGGAGCCTCCGCCGTCTCGGCAGCGGACTCCGGTCCAGACGACGAAGGCCAGCAGGGCGAGCGAGCAACAGCAGGAGGCGGTTCCGGTGAAGATCCGGGTGGAGCGCGATGTACTCGCGGAGGCGGTGGCCTGGGTGGCCCGCAGCCTCCCGGCCCGTCCGCCGGCGCCCGTTCTCGCGGGCCTTCTGCTGAAGGCCGAGGACGGGGCTCTCAGCTTCTCCAGCTTCGACTACGAGGTCTCCGCCAGGGTCTCCGTCGACGCGGAGATCGACGAGGACGGCACGGTGCTCGTCTCCGGCCGGCTGCTCGCCGACATCTGCCGCGCCCTGCCCAACCGCCCGGTGGAGATCTCCACCGACGGTGTGCGGGCCACGGTCGTCTGCGGCTCCTCCCGCTTCACCCTCCACACACTGCCTGTGGAGGAGTACCCCGCGCTGCCGCAGATGCCGACCGCCACGGGCACCGTCCCCGGTGAGGTCTTCGCCTCCGCCGCCGCGCAGGTCGCCATCGCCGCCGGCCGCGACGACACGCTGCCGGTGCTCACCGGTGTGCGGATCGAGATCGAGGGCGACACCGTCACCCTCGCCTCCACCGACCGCTACCGCTTCGCGGTCCGCGAGTTCCTGTGGAAGCCGGAGAACGCGGACGCCTCGGCGGTCGCCCTGGTGCCCGCGAAGACGCTCCTGGACACCGCCAAGGCGCTCACCAGCGGCGACACGGTCACCCTGGCGCTCTCCGGCTCCGGCGCGGGCGAGGGCCTGATCGGTTTCGAGGGCGCCGGCCGCCGCACGACCACCCGCCTCCTCGAGGGCGACCTGCCGAAGTACCGCACGCTCTTCCCGACCGAGTTCAACTCCGTCGCGGTGATCGAGACGGCCCCCTTCGTCGAGGCCGTCAAGCGTGTGGCCCTGGTCGCCGAGCGCAACACCCCCGTACGCCTCAGCTTCGAGCAGGGCGTCCTCATCCTGGAAGCCGGTTCCAGCGACGACGCACAGGCTGTGGAGCGTGTCGACGCGGTGCTGGAGGGCGACGACATCTCGATCGCCTTCAACCCGACGTTCCTGCTGGACGGTCTGAGCGCGATCGACTCCCCGGTCGCCCAGCTCTCGTTCACCACGTCCACCAAGCCCGCCCTGCTCAGCGGCCGCCCGGCCGTCGACGCCGAGGCGGACGACGCGTACAAGTACCTGATCATGCCGGTGCGGCTCTCCGGCTGAGCCCGGTTCCCCCGGCCGCCCGGGGGACGTATTCGCGGCAGTTTCCGGCGGGCCCGCTCGGCGCGGAGCGGGCCCGCCGTGCTGTCCCCGGCCGGGCGTAGGCTCGGTCCCGGGCGCACCTGCCCCGACGCTTATCGCCACGACGCTTAAGGAATCTCTGATGGAGCTCGGTCTCGTCGGCCTCGGCAAGATGGGCGGCAACATGCGCGAGCGCATCCGCCGCGCAGGCCACACCGTCATCGGTTACGACCGCAACCCGGATGTCGCCGATGTCCACAGTCTCGAAGAGCTTGTGGGCAAGCTGAAGGGCCCGCGGGTCGTCTGGGTCATGGTCCCGGCCGGTGCCGCGACCCAGTCCACGATCGACGAGCTGGCCGCGCTGCTCTCGCCCGGCGACGTCGTGGTCGACGGCGGGAACTCGCGCTGGACCGACGACGAGAAGCACGCCGTCGAGCTGGGCATCAAGGACATCGGCTTCGTCGACTGCGGCGTCTCCGGTGGCGTCTGGGGCCTGGAGAACGGCTACGCCCTGATGTACGGCGGCACCGAGGAGAACGTGGCGAAGGTCCAGCCGATCTTCGACGCACTGAAGCCCGAGGGCGACTTCGGTTCCGTGCACGCGGGCAAGGTCGGCGCCGGCCACTTCGCGAAGATGGTCCACAACGGCATCGAGTACGCCATGATGCAGGCCTACGCCGAGGGCTGGGAGCTGCTGGAGAAGGTCGACTCCGTCACCGATGTGCGCGAGGTCTTCCGCTCCTGGCAGGAGGGCACGGTCATCCGTTCCTGGCTGCTCGACCTCGCGGTCAACGCACTCGACGACGACGAGCACCTGGACAAGCTCCGGGGCTTCGCCGCCGACTCGGGCGAGGGCCGCTGGACGGTGGAGGCCGCGATCGACAACGCGGTGCCGCTGCCCGCGATCACGGCGTCGCTGTTCGCGCGGTTCGCCTCGCGCCAGGACGACTCGCCGCAGATGAAGATGATCGCCGCGCTGCGCAACCAGTTCGGCGGGCACGCGGTCGAGAACAAGAAGTAGTCCCGCCGCGGAACCGAGAGAAGCGGCACCAGCACGGCACAGCGGAACGGAAAGGCCCGGGAGGTCGGCGCACATGCATGTCACCCATCTCTCGCTGGCCGACTTCCGCTCGTACGCCCGGGTCGAGGTCCCTCTCGACCCGGGCGTCACCGCGTTCGTGGGGCCCAACGGGCAGGGCAAGACCAATCTCGTCGAGGCCGTCGGCTATCTCGCCACCCTCGGCAGCCACCGGGTCTCCTCGGACGCCCCGCTGGTGCGGATGGGCGCCGAGCGGGCGGTGATCCGCGCGGCCGTGACCCAGGGCGAGCGCTCCCAGCTGATCGAGCTGGAGCTGAACCCGGGCCGCGCCAACCGGGCCCGGATCAACCGGTCCTCGCAGGTCAGACCGCGTGATGTGCTCGGCATCGTACGGACGGTGCTGTTCGCGCCGGAGGATCTGGCGCTGGTCAAGGGCGACCCGGGCGAGCGGCGTCGGTTCCTGGATGAGCTGATCACCGCGCGGTCGCCCCGGATGGCCGGGGTCCGCTCCGACTACGAGCGGGTGCTCAAGCAGCGCAACACCCTGCTGAAGTCCGCAGCGATGGCCCGTCGGCACGGTGGCCGCTCGATGGACATGTCCACGCTCGACGTCTGGGACCAGCACCTGGCCCGGGTGGGCGCCGAGCTGCTCGCGCAGCGGCTCGATCTGATCGCCACGCTCCAGCCGCTGGCCGACAAGGCGTACGGGGACGTCGCGCCGGGCGGCGGGCCGGTGGCGCTGGAGTACCGCAGCTCGGTCGGCGAGGACGTGGGTCCCGAGCGCACCCGCGATGAGCTGTACGAGCAGCTGATCGCGGCGCTGGTGGGGGTCCGCAAGCAGGAGATCGAGCGGGGCGTGACGCTGGTCGGTCCGCACCGCGACGATCTGCTGCTCGGGCTGCGGGGCATGCCGGCGAAGGGGTACGCGAGTCACGGCGAGTCCTGGAGTTACGCGCTGGCGCTGCGGCTGGCCAGTTACGAGCTGCTGCGTTCCGAGGGCAACGAGCCGGTGCTGGTCCTGGACGACGTCTTCGCCGAGCTGGACGCCCGCCGCCGGGAGCGGCTGGCGGAGCTGGTGGCCCCGGGCGAGCAGGTGCTCGTGACGGCCGCGGTGGCGGAGGACGTTCCGGGCGTGCTGGCGGGGACGCGGTACGCGGTGACGGCGGGCGAGGTGGAGCGCGTATGACCGGCCGGGGCAAGGGCGCGGACGGGCCGGGCGGCGCGGGGGACGCGCTGCCGGATCCGGCAGCGTCCGGAGCGGCTTCCGGGTCGGCTTCCGGTGGTTCGAAGCCGCCCGAGGTGACCGGGGTCGATCTGGCCCGGGTCGCGTTGCGGGCGGCGAAGGAGCAGGCCAGGGCGCGGGGCGCGGCGGCGCAGCAGAAGAAGCAGGCCCGGCGGGGCGGCGGGCTGCGCTCGGGGGCCCGGTCGGACGGCCGGGATCCGCTGGCGCTGGGTTCCGCGATCAACCGGCTGATCACCGAGCGGGGCTGGGAGACGCCCGCGGCGGTCGGCGGAGTGATGGGGCGGTGGCCGCAGATCGTCGGCGACGATCTGGCGAAGCACTGCGTACCGCTGCGGTACGACGACGATCCGGACGCCCGGGTGCTGACCGTGAGCTGTGACTCGACGGCGTGGGCGACGCAGTTGCGGCTGCTGGCCCCTCAGTTGGTGGCCCGGCTCAACGCGGATCTGGGCCAGGGCACCGTACGGCTGATCAAAGTGGTCGGTCCCGGCGGTCCGGAGCGCCGGTACGGGCCGTTGCGGGCGCCCGGCAGCAAGGGTCCGGGCGACACCTACGGCTGAGGCTCCGGGCCGGCCGCCGGACGTTTCCCGGCCGCCACCGGACGCCGGCGGGCCGACGTGGGTCCCGCGGTCGGGTTTCCCGTTTCTCCGCCGCTTCCGTACCGATCACCGCTCGCCAAGGCTGAGCTGCACGTTCGGCGTAAAATTGTCGTGTACTGGGCGATCTTTGCGTCGGGTTCGTCATGGTTCGCGCCCCAGGAAACCGGACGGTACGGCCGGAGCGTCCCTCACCGTAGCGGGAGGTTGACAGGCCGAAGCGCTCAAAGCCCGTCAGGGCCTCTTGGAGCCCCTTCCTGAATATGGGGAGTCGTCAGCCGCTCATTCAGGGCGGCACAGCCGGACTCA
The DNA here is from genome assembly GCF_055792845.1 of Streptomyces sp. DSM 106670. Taxonomy (NCBI): domain Bacteria; kingdom Bacillati; phylum Actinomycetota; class Actinomycetes; order Kitasatosporales; family Streptomycetaceae; genus Streptomyces; species Streptomyces sp. DSM 106670. Next base: position 4,075,400 of record NZ_CM147704.1, on the reverse strand, counting down.
GGTACCGGCAAACCCCCAATCATGTCGGCGCTACCGGTAGACTGGTGAGTAATCCCGCCGCTGAGGCGGGAGTCGTCGATACAAGCCGAACGACGCAGCCGCTCCCGCCTGCCCGGAGAACGGCCTGTGCTGTGCCAGAAAGGGCGCTTCGTGGCCGATTCCGGCAACCCCAACGAGAACATTCCGTCCACAGCCGGTGCGCCGGGCGAGGCCGCTGCCTCGTACGACGCCAGCGCGATCACCGTGCTGGAAGGGCTGGACGCGGTCCGCAAGCGACCTGGCATGTACATCGGCTCGACCGGTGAGCGCGGCCTGCACCACCTGGTGCAGGAGGTCGTCGACAACTCGGTCGACGAGGCGATGGCCGGCCACGCGGACACCATCGACGTCACGATCCTGCCCGACGGCGGGGTGCGCGTGATCGACAACGGACGTGGCATCCCGGTCGGCATCGTGCCGTCCGAGGGCAAGCCGGCCGTCGAGGTCGTGCTCACCGTCCTGCACGCGGGCGGCAAGTTCGGCGGCGGCGGTTACGCCGTCTCCGGCGGTCTGCACGGCGTCGGCGTCTCCGTCGTCAACGCCCTGTCCACCCGGGTCGCCGTCGAGGTCAAGACCGACGGCTTCCGCTGGACCCAGGACTACAAGCTCGGTGTCCCGACCGCCCCGCTGGCCCAGCACGAGGCCACGGACGAGACCGGCACCTCGGTCACCTTCTGGGCCGACGGGGACATCTTCGAGACCACCGAGTACAGCTTCGAGACCCTCTCGCGCCGCTTCCAGGAGATGGCGTTCCTCAACAAGGGCCTCACGCTCAAGCTCACCGACGAGCGCGAGTCGGCGAAGGCCACGGCGGGCGCGGACAGCGCGGACGCGGCCGAGCCCGCCGAGGAGGAGACCGCCCGCTCGGTCACGTACCACTACGAAAACGGCATCGTCGATTTCGTGAAGTACCTCAACTCCCGCAAGGGCGACGTCATTCACCAGTCGGTGATCGACATCGAGGCCGAGGACAAGGACCGTCTGCTCTCGGCCGAGATCGCCATGCAGTGGAACACGCAGTACACCGAAGGCGTCTACTCCTTCGCCAACGCGATCCACACGCACGAGGGCGGTACGCACGAGGAGGGCTTCCGCGCGGCGCTGACCTCGCTGGTCAACCGGTACGCGCGCGACAAGAAGCTGCTCCGCGAGAAGGACGACAACCTCACCGGCGAGGACGTCCGCGAGGGCCTCACCGCGATCATCTCGGTGAAGCTGGGCGAGCCGCAGTTCGAGGGCCAGACGAAGACCAAGCTGGGCAACACGGAGGCCAAGACCTTCGTGCAGAAGGTCGTCCACGAGCAGCTGACGGACTGGTTCGACCGGAATCCCAACGAGGCCGCCGACATCATCCGCAAGGGCATCGCCGCCTCGACCGCCCGTGTGGCGGCCCGCAAGGCGCGCGACCTGACGCGGCGCAAGGGGCTCCTGGAGAGCGCCTCGCTGCCGGGCAAGCTCAGCGACTGCCAGTCGAACGACCCCACCAAGTGCGAGATCTTCATCGTCGAGGGTGACTCCGCCGGTGGTTCGGCGAAGTCCGGCCGTAACCCGATGTACCAGGCGATCCTGCCCATCCGAGGCAAGATCCTGAACGTCGAGAAGGCCCGGATCGACAAGATCCTCCAGAACACCGAGGTCCAGGCGCTGATCTCGGCGTTCGGCACCGGGGTCCACGAGGACTTCGACATCGAGAAGCTCCGCTATCACAAGATCATTCTGATGGCGGACGCCGACGTCGACGGTCAGCACATCAACACCCTGCTGCTGACCTTCCTCTTCCGCTTCATGCGGCCGCTGGTGGAGGCGGGGCACGTCTACCTCTCGCGCCCGCCGCTGTACAAGATCAAGTGGGGCCGGGACGACTTCGAGTACGCGTACTCGGACCGGGAGCGCGACGCGCTCGTGGCGCTCGGCAAGCAGAACGGCAAGCGGATCAAGGAAGACTCGATCCAGCGCTTCAAGGGTCTCGGCGAGATGAACGCCGAAGAGCTGCGCGTCACGACCATGGACGTCGACCACCGGGTCCTCGGCCAGGTCACGCTGGACGACGCGGCGCAGGCCGACGACCTGTTCTCGGTGCTCATGGGTGAGGACGTCGAGGCACGGCGCTCGTTCATCCAGCGCAACGCCAAGGACGTCCGCTTCCTCGACATCTGAGTCGGCCGTACCAGCGACGCCGCAGCTCGAAAGGACTTTGACCAGCAATGGCCGACGAGAACACCCCTGTGACACCTGAACCCGTGACGCCCGAGGAAGAGACCGTCCCCGGTGTGGGCATGCGTGTCGAGCCCGTCGGGCTCGAGACGGAGATGCAGCGCTCCTACCTCGACTACGCGATGTCCGTCATCGTCTCGCGTGCGCTGCCCGACGTACGGGACGGCCTCAAGCCCGTCCACCGCCGGGTGCTGTACGCGATGTACGACGGCGGCTACCGCCCCGAGAAGGGGTTCTACAAGTGCGCCCGCGTCGTCGGTGACGTCATGGGTACGTACCACCCGCACGGCGACTCCTCCATCTACGACGCCCTGGTGCGCCTCGCGCAGCCGTGGTCGCTGCGGATGCCGCTGGTGGACTCCAACGGCAACTTCGGTTCCCCGGGCAACGACCCGGCCGCCGCCATGCGGTACACCGAGTGCAAGATGATGCCGCTGTCCATGGAGATGGTCCGGGACATCGACGAGGAGACCGTCGACTTCCAGGACAACTACGACGGCCGCAACCAGGAGCCGACGGTCCTGCCGGCGCGCTTCCCGAACCTGCTGGTCAACGGCTCCGCGGGGATCGCGGTCGGCATGGCGACCAACATCCCGCCGCACAACCTCCGCGAGGTCGCGGCGGGCGCCCAGTGGTATCTGGAGCACCCCGACGCCTCCCACGAGGAGCTGCTGGACGCGCTGATCGAGCGCATCAAGGGCCCCGACTTCCCGACCGGCGCGCTGGTCGTGGGCCGCAAGGGCATCGAGGAGGCGTACCGCACCGGCCGCGGCTCCATCACGATGCGCGCGGTCGTCGCGGTCGAGGAGATCCAGGGCCGCCAGTGCCTGGTCGTCACGGAGCTGCCGTTCCAGACCAACCCCGACAACCTCGCGCAGAAGATCGCCGACCTGGTCAAGGACGGCAAGGTCGGCGGCATCGCGGACGTCCGCGACGAGACCTCCTCGCGTACGGGGCAGCGCCTGGTCGTCGTCCTCAAGCGGGACGCGGTCGCCAAGGTCGTCCTGAACAACCTGTACAAGCACACCGACCTCCAGACGAACTTCGGCGCCAACATGCTGGCCCTGGTCGACGGGGTGCCGCGCACGTTGTCGATCGACGCGTTCATCCGCCACTGGGTGACGCACCAGATCGAGGTCATCGTCCGGCGTACGCGGTTCCGGCTGCGCAAGGCCGAGGAGCGGGCGCACATCCTGCGCGGCCTCCTCAAGGCCCTGAACGCCATCGACGAGGTCATCGCCCTCATCCGGCGTTCCAACACGGTGGAGATCGCGCGCGAGGGCCTGATGGGCCTGCTGGAGATCGACGAGCTCCAGGCCAACGCGATCCTGGAGATGCAGCTGCGCCGGCTGGCCGCGCTGGAGCACCAGAAGATCACCGCCGAGCACGACGAGCTCCAGGCGAAGATCAACGAGTACAACGAGATCCTGGCCTCGCCCGCCAAGCAGCGCTCCATCGTGAGCGAGGAGCTGGCGGCGATCGTCGAGAAGTTCGGCGACGACCGGCGTTCCCAGCTGGTGCCCTTCGACGGTGACATGTCCATCGAGGACCTGATCGCCGAGGAGGACATCGTCGTCACGATCTCCCGCAGCGGCTATGTGAAGCGCACGAAGACGGACGACTACCGCTCGCAGAAGCGCGGCGGCAAGGGCGTGCGCGGCACGAAGCTGCGGGAAGACGACATCGTCGACCACTTCTTCGTCTCGACCACGCACCACTGGCTGCTGTTCTTCACGAACAAGGGCCGGGTCTACCGCGCCAAGGCGTACGAGCTCCCGGACGCCGGCCGGGACGCGCGCGGCCAGCACGTCGCCAACCTGCTGGCGTTCCAGCCGGACGAGAAGATCGCCCAGATCCTGGCGATCCGCGACTACGAGGCCGTGCCGTACCTGATCCTGGCGACGAAGGGCGGTCTGGTGAAGAAGACCGCGCTCAAGGACTACGACTCGCCCCGCTCCGGCGGTGTCATCGCGATCAACCTCCGCGAGATGCCGGAGGGCGGCGACGACGAGCTGATCGGCGCCGAGCTGGTGTCGGCCGAGGACGATCTGCTGCTCATCAGCAAGAAGGCCCAGTCGATCCGGTTCACCGCGACGGACGACGCGCTGCGCCCGATGGGCCGTGCCACCTCGGGTGTGAAGGGGATGAGTTTCCGCGAGGGCGACGAACTCCTCTCGATGAATGTCGTCCGGCCCGGTACGTTCGTCTTCACCGCTACCGACGGCGGGTACGCGAAGCGGACCGCCGTCGACGAGTACCGCGTCCAGGGTCGCGGCGGCCTCGGCATCAAGGCCGCCAAGATCGTGGAGGACCGCGGATCGCTCGTCGGTGCGCTGGTGGTCGAGGAGACCGACGAGATTCTCGCCATCACGCTCGGCGGTGGTGTGATTCGTACGCGAGTCAATGAAGTCAGGGAGACGGGCCGTGACACCATGGGCGTCCAACTGATCAATCTGGGCAAGCGCGACGCCGTCGTCGGCATCGCGCGCAATGCCGAGGCCGGTCGTGAGGCGGAAGAGGTCGATGGGGCCGATGACGTCGAAGGCGAACCGTCCGAGGCCCACGCCGAGGGCGTGGCAGAGGGCACTGTCGAGGGCACGGAGCCTTCGACCGGGGAGCACGAGGAGTAGAGCGTGAGTGGAGCCACGGGCGCAGGTTCGGCCGCTTCCGGAGCCGGTGCGAACGGCGCCCGTGGCCCTGCCACGGACTCCCAAGGGGGCACTGTGACGGACACACGAGGGCCTCAGCCCCAGTACGAGGGTTACGCGACCGGGCCGCTGCCCGGCGAGCGTGAGCCCGCACCGGGGCCGTCGGGGCCGTACCACCCGCCCCAGGCGTATCAGGCGCCCGGCGGCGGCACCCAGGGCGGCCAGCGCCCCGGACAGCCGGGCGGCGGCACGCTGGGCGGTGCGCAGGGCGTGGGCGGCGCCCAGGCGACGCGCAAGCCGCGCACGGGGGCGCGGACCACTCCGCGTACCCGCAAGGCCCGTCTGCGGGTGGCCAAGGCCGACCCGTGGTCGGTGATGAAGGTCAGCTTCCTGCTGTCCATCGCGCTGGGCATCTGCACGGTGGTGGCGTCGGCGGTGCTGTGGATGGTCATGGACGCGATGGGCGTCTTCGAGACCGTCGGCGGCACGATCAGCGAGGCCACCGGCTCGAACGAGAGCAACGGCTTCGATCTGCAGTCGTTCCTGTCGCTGCCGCGCGTGCTCATCTTCACCTCGGTCATCGCCGTGATCGACGTGGTGCTGGCCACCGCGCTGGCGACGCTGGGCGCCTTCATCTACAACCTGTCGGCGGGCTTCGTGGGCGGCGTCGAGCTCACGCTGGCCGAGGACGAGTAGGGCGCCGGGTATCGATTTTGGGACTGGCCCCGACGTGCGCTAATCTTCTGAAGTCAGCGCGGAGCAGTACAGCGCGGCGGGGCTATAGCTCAGTTGGTTAGAGCGCATCCCTGATAAGGATGAGGCCACAGGTTCAAATCCTGTTAGCCCCACAGTGCGTAGCAGATGTTGAGAGGGCCTTCCCCGAGCGGGAAGGCCCTCTCGGCGTTTTGGTGGTGGGGCGTGGCCCTGTGAACGTCTCCGGCCGCGGAATGCATGGGGAGCGTTTGATTCCTCCCTGATGACCTGGGCTTTTGCGCTCCACTCGAAGAGCCTGGTTGGTAATGCCCAGGTCAAGGATGCTCGGACTCAACGAGGCGCGAGGGGATGGACCCTGGCGTCGGAGACGGGGAGAGATCCATGAAGTTGAGCCGAGTGAGGTACGGGGTCGGTGCGGCCGCCGTGGCGATGAGCGTGGTGGTGCTCAGTGCCGGACCCGCGTCCGCCGCCGGTAAGACGTGGTACCGCGACTGCGCCAAGGACACCAAGTACGTCGCCAAGGTCTCGGCGCACGAGGCGACCACCACGAAGTCCGGTGGCAGTTGCGCCGGCCACGCCTGGGTGCGGATCAAGGTGGAAGGCAGCAGCAAATGGGGTACCTGGGCTGACAGCAACTCGACCGCGAAGAGGATCAGCCCCGTGTACAAGATCGTGGCCTCGGAGCACAAGGACTGCAACTGCAGTACGGCGAACAAGCACACGCTGAAGCCGTAGTCCGGCACACGGAAAGGGCCCCCGGCCGGTGTGAACCGGACCAGGGGCCCCGGAAGTGCGGTGGCGGCGGGATCAGGGGGGTGGCGCCGGGGAGTCGCCTTCCGGGGCTGTGGAGTGGGAGCCGGTCTGGCCGGTGGTGCGGGCGGTGTCGGCGGGGTCGAGTGACAGGTGGCGGGTGGCCGGGGAGGAGCCGTGGGCCTCGGCCCGGATGCGCTGCTTCATCGTGGGCGGCAGGGCCCGGTCACGCGGAAGGGTCCATCGGACCGAGGGGGCGAGCGGGGTTGCCGCGGTGGCACCCGTGTGCTCGTGGGTCGTGGCGCTCGGCTGCGCGGCGGCGTTCGTGGCGTTCGTGGCGCTCGCCGTGGCGGTGGCGAGGCCCAGCGACGCCAGGAGGGCGAAGAAGGCGGTGATGAAGGCGGTCCAGATGTTCTTGGGCTGGAAGGTGCTCATGGCCCCTCGCTTTCGGACGGTCCGGTTGCTGACTTCTCCGATCATGTGGATCCGGGCCGCGATTTCGAGGAGCGACGCCCGCTCTGCGCCGATCTTCGGATTAACACCACTCGTATGGTGCAACCGGAGTGGACAGCCCCTCGTGAGGGGTCGGAACGGGTCGCCGGGAGGTCGTTCGGGGTGCCGGGAAGGGGCTGCTTTTGGGTTCCGGGCAGGTCACCGATCGGTATCGGCCGGTGTGTATAGTCGGCGGCAGAAGGCCCCTACGCCAAGGAAAGACGAGGTAGCGCGGTGAAGAAGCTTCTCCTGGTCGCACTGGCCGCCATCGGCGGGCTCCTCGTGTACCGCCAGATCCAGGCGGATCGCGCCGAGCAGGATCTGTGGACGGAGGCTACCGACTCCGTGCCCGCAGGTTCGGGTGTGTGAGACGGCACAGTCTGTTACGGGCCCCGGTCGCTGAGCGGCCGGGGCTTCGTGCTGTCCGGGGTCCGTTCGCCGGCGCGGTTCTTCTGTCCGCGTTGCGCGAGTGAAGTGACCTGAGCGCGCCGGCGGGGCCCGGAACGCGGACAAGAAGGGCAATCCGGCTGCGGCCGGAGACAGCAGCGGTGCGGGCGGGGCAGGATGGACCGGCATGGCGGCCGGGCGGTCGACGGGCATCGGCGCGTGAGGACGACGAGGGGAAGCGCGTGAAGAGGCAGCGGCAGCGCAACAGGGGGCGGGCGGTGGCCGCGGTACTCGCGGCGCTGTGCGCGGCGGCGGTCCTGCCGGGGCAGGCGCACGCGGCAGGCCCCGGGGCGTACGCGTTCGACCCCGACGCGAAGAACGTGCAGGGGGCGACGGCGAACGTCGAGGCGTCCGAGCTCGACGAGGGCGTCCCGTACCGCAGCACGATCAGGCCGGGCGAGAAGCTGTACTACCGGGTCACCCTGGACGACGTCTCCGCCGCCTATGTCTCGGCGGTCGCGGTGCCCGGCGACAGCGGTCCGGTCGCCTACGGCGACGGCATCACCGTCAGCCTCCGGGAGACCGACGACAGCCAGTGCAGCTCGGGGCGGGCGAACTTCGGGTCGGGCGCGTACGCCCGGCCCGTCTCCGCGTACGCCCACCGGGCCATCAAGGAAGGCAGCAGCACCTGCCAGGACAGCGGCCCCTACGACGTCCTCGTCGAGCGCGAGACCAAGTCGGCCGCCGACACCGACGCCTGGGACCTGGAGCTGCGCTTCCTGCAGGAGCCGCAGGTGAGGAGCGGCTCCGCCCTGCCGACCGAGGGGCCCGACAGCTGGCCGTCGGCCTCGCCGCAGCCTCTGACCGGTCAGCAGCAGAAGCGGTCCGGCGGGGCCGGGTACTCCGAGGCCACCAGCCTGGAGAACGGCCGCTGGCAGGACACCGTCGCGCCGGGGCAGACCCGCTTCTACCGGGTGCCGGTGGACTGGGGCCAGCAGATCTACGCCACCGCCGGGCTCTCCAACAGCGCGGGCGGCAAGAAGGAGTTCGTGGGCAACGCGCTCACCCTGTCGCTGACCAACCCCGTCCAGGGGCCCGTCTCCGACGCCACGCTGTCGTACTCCGGAGGGCCCGCGTCCGCGTCCCTGCGGCCCCTGCCGCCGGTGGCCTACCGCAACCGGTTCGACGCATCGAGCCAGGTCGGCGCCATGCGCTTCGCGGGCTGGTACTACCTGTCGGTCTCCCTCAGCCCGAAGCTGAAGGAGTCCTACGGCACCGAGCCCATCCCGTTCGAACTGTCGGTCCAGGTGAAGAACAAGGCCGAGGAGTCCCCGTACGAGGGCGACGCCGGGGTCTTCGGCGTCACCGACCAGGACCGGGAGGTGGCCCGAGACGGGAAGAACGCCCGCCAGGCCGCGCGGAGCGGCCCGATGACGGTGGTCGCCGCGGCCGGGATCGGCACGGGGTCCGTGCTGGTGCTCGGGCTGGGCGTCTGGACGCTGCTGGCCCGCCGTCGTGCGGCGGCCGGTCATCCGGCCGCCGGGCACCCGGCCGGTGGGGGGCACCGGCCGCCGCAGGGCTGGTAGTTCGGGCTGCCGGACCCGCTGCCGCCGTTCGGCCGGGGGCCCGGACCCGTACCCGTCAGATCTGGGTCAGGGCCCAGATGCCGACCGCGAAGCAGATCAGCGCCACCACCAGCACCGGGACCGCCACCTTCGGGGGCGGTCCCGGACGCGTCTGCCGTACGGGGGCGTGGGGCGCGGCGTGCTGCACCGGTGGGGACGGTACCGGCGGGTGCTGCTGCGCGGTGTAGGCGCGGGTGGACGCGGGGTCGGGTACGCCGGAGGTCGGCGCCTGGGAGGAGTGCGGTGCGCCGACGGCGTACGGGGGCGGCGCGTCCGTCGTGAACGGGGCGGCGGGCGGCGGCTGCTGGAACCCCGGCTGGGCGTACGGCTGTTGCTGCTGCGGTGCGGCCGCGGGCGGGGGCGCGAGGTGGAAGCTGCCCGTCTCCGACATGGAGACCGGGGGCGGTGCCGAGGGCTGTACGCCGGAGGTCTGTGGAGCGGCGCCGTTCGCGGGGCCGGGTACGGTGCCGGCGGGCTGCTGGGGGGCGGTGACCGGGCCGTCGGGGCCGAAGCCCGCGGGCAGCGGCCCGATCTGGTCGAACACCTCCACCGGCTCGTCGTCCGGGCCGGCTTCGGGCAGCATCTCGACCGCCGCGGTCAGGGCCTTGCGCGCGCCCGTCGCGGTCCGGAACCGGGCGTGCGGATCGGGCTGGAGCAGCCCGGCGAGAACCTGCCACAGCGGCTCGGGAATGCCGTTGGGGGCGCCCGGGGTGCCGTGCTCGGCGAAGTGCTCGACCAGCGCCTGGGAGTCGGGCTTCTGGCCCTGGAGGAGGTAGAGCGCGACCAGGCCGACCGCGAAGAGGTCGGCGGGGAAGTCGGGCTCGGCGCCCATCATCTGCTCGGGAGCGAAGTAACCGGGCGTGCCGACCACGTAGTTGGTCTCGGTCAGCCGGGGTTCGCCCTTGCGCATCGAGATGCCGAAGTCGGAGAGGCGCAGATGCGGGCGGCCCGTTCCGGTCGCCTCCATCAGGATGTTGGCGGGCTTGATGTCGCGGTGCACCACCCCTTCGGCGTGCACCGTGGACAGCCCGGAGAGCAGCTGGTCCAGCAGCAGGCAGACGAAGCGCGGGGGCAACGGGCCGTAGTCGCCTATGACATGGGCGAGCGATCCGCCGCTCACCAGGTCCATGGTGAACAGGACCTTGTCGTCGTCGGCGGCCCAGCTGGCCGGTGCCAGCACATGCGGGTGCTCGATGCGCAGGGCCTGCTCGCGGACGAAGCGCAGCAGCGTGTGCGCGTCGCTCTGCTGGAGCACCTTGGCCGCGACGTACCTGCGGCGGCGGTGGTCCCAGGCCCGCCAGACGGCGCCGACCCCACCGCGTCCGATCGGATCGATCAGCTCGTACCGACCGGCGAAGACCTCACCCATTGTGCTGCGCCCGCTCCCCGTTCCTGTGGTGCCGCGGCGTCCGCCGCGGCCCGTGTCCGGCCCCCGTGTCCTGCCGGTACCAGGGCGCTGCGCGGTGCGCGTGCCCTGGCTCCGTCGTCGTTCCGTCGTGCTCCGGAGCCGCTCGCTAGCTCTGGTGCCCCTCGTAGTGCGCGACCGCGTCCGCGGTGCGTCCCGCTCCGTACACCTTGAGGAACTCTGCCAGCTCCGGGTGGGTCGGGGCGAGGGCGTCCGCGGCATCGATGATGTCGCCGGCGGCCGCGACCGACCGCAGCAGGGACTGGATCTCGCGGACCACACGGCGGACGGTGGGGGCGCCCCCGGTGGAGGTGGTCTGGCCGGTGGAGGTCAGGACGGAGCCGCCCTGCGACTTCTTGATCTCCTCCATGCGCTCGGTGGCCTCGCCCGCGCTGACGCTGCCGTCGGCCACCTGGCTCGCCAGCTCCTGGAGGGCCTGGACGCGCTGGACCACCGCGGGGTTGCCGATCTTGGCCCGCTGGCCGCTCATCAGCTGGGAGAGCATCGGGGCGGAGAGCCCGAGAACAGCGGCCAGCCGGGCCTGATTCAGACCGAGATCATCGATCAGCCTTCGGAAGAGCGCCCCCAACGGCTCCCCGTACCAACTGCGTTGAAGCTCTCTGGCTCTTGCCGTCGCCTCTTGTTGCGCTGCGTCCATGGCGTCTCCCCATCGCTGCGGCTTCGCTGCTGCGAACCTTGCGAGCATCTTACGGAGCGTGGTCGTTCCCGGGGAGTCCCTATCCTTTTGCAGGATTACGGGGGTCACCCGGTACTCTGGTCTGCGACGGTAGCCCTGGCGCGGATGTGCTGGACGTTGCCATCGTTCGTCATGGCCCGGGGCCTTAGCTCAGTTGGTAGAGCGCTGCCTTTGCAAGGCAGATGTCAGGAGTTCGAATCTCCTAGGCTCCACAGCAAACAGAACCCCCTGACCTGCAGAAATGCGGTCAGGGGGTTCTTTTCAGAACAGCGTGCGGGAGCCCTCCGGTACGCCCATGGACGTGAACAGTGCGTCCGCCCGGTGCCGGCAGTCGGCCGCCTCGGTGGGTTCCCGCGACTGTGCGTGGGCCTTGGCCATGCCGTCCAGGGCGAGTGCCTCCTCGAAGCGGAAGCCGATGCCGGCCGAGAGGTCCCGGGCCTGCCGGTGGTGTCGGAGGGCTTCGGCCGGTTCGCCCAGGGCGCGGTGGACCCGGCCCGCGGCGTTCATCACCGCCGCCTGGCGTACGGCCACATCCGCCTGTTGCACCAGGGCGCGGGCGCGGTCGATCAGGGTGAGGGCCGTGTCCGCCCGGTCGAGCAGGGTCATGACATCGGCGGAGCAGGCCAGGACGAACGCCGTGTTGGCGGGGCTGTGCACCTGCTCGCAGAGGTCCTGGGCCGCCGTGAGGAGGTGCGCCGCCTCCGCCGGGTCGCCCAGTGCGGTGCGGGCGAGCGCCAGGTGGGTGAGGCCGAGCGCGGAGTTGTGGGTCTCTCCGGTCGACTCGAAGATCTTGATGGACTCCTCGGCCGCCTCCGCGGCCTCGATGAAACGGCCGGTGCGCAGGCGGACGGAGCTGAGGATGTTCAGCGACGAGGCGAGGCCCCGGACCAGGCCGAGCCGGGCCTCCATCCGGGCCGCCTCCTCGGTGTGGCGGAGCGCGGCGGGGAAGTCTCCGAGGCTGTTGTAGTTCTGCCCCAGACCGCCCAGGCACGCCGCCTCCGCGCGTTCGTCGCGGAGCTCGCGCGCGAGGACCCTGGCCTCCTCCAGGCAGGCCACGCTCTCCCGGAAGCGCCCCAGCGGCCACAGGTGCATGGCCAGGTTGGTGAGGTTGAGCCGCAGCAGGGCGACGTCCTCCAGCTGCCGTGAGGCGTCGACCGCCCTGCGGTAGGCGGTGCAGGCCATGCGCGGGTAGTTCCTGATGTCGGAGTGGAAACCCAGCTCGCGCGGCAGGGTGGCCGCATGGCGCGGCAGCCCGTGCGCGTGGGCGACCTCCACCGCGGCGAGCAGGTCGTCGCGGTGCAGGTCCAGCCAGGCCAGCGCGTCGTCCCTGCTGCCGAAGCCGGGGTGCAGCGAACGGCCCGGAGGCAGGAAGTCGCCGTACGGCACCCGCTCCGGGAAGAGGGTGGCGTTGGCCCGTTCCGCCGTGTGGACGTAGTGGTCGAGCAGCCGCCGGGTCGCCGCGGCGTCCTCCGGCGCGGTGGACTCGTCGGACAGGCCGCCCGCGAAACTGCGGACGAGATCGTGGAGGGTGTACCAGCCCGGCCGGTTCTCCTGGAGCAGATGCGCGTCGGTGAGGGCTTCCATCAGCTGCTCGGCGTCCTCGGTGCCGGTGCCCAGCAGCGCCGCCGCGTCCTCGGTCCCGATCACCCGGCCCGGGTGCAGGCTCAGCAGCCGCAGACCCGTGCGCTGTTCCGGCGGCATGGAGTCGTACGACAGCCGCAGCACCCCGGCCACGCTCCGGCCGCCGGAGCTGAGCTCGGCCAGCCGCCGCGCGTCGTCGTTGAGCCGTTCCACCAGCCGCCGCACCGTCCAGTTGGTGCGGTTGCGGAGCCGTCCCGCGGCGATGCGGATCGCCAGCGGAAGGCGGCCGCACAGCCGTACGAGTTCGATCACGGCGTCCGGCTCGCGGTCGACCCGCCCGGCCCCGACGATCCGTCTGATCAGCTCTATGCCGTCCTGCTCGGGCAGCACGTCGAGGGAGAGCCACTCGACGGCGTCCAGGTCGACCAGGCGGGGGCGGCTGGTGATCAGGGTGAGGCAGTGCGGCGAGGACGGTATGAGGGAGCGGACCTGCTCGGAGTCGGCGGCGTTGTCGAGGACGACGACGAGTCTGCGCCGCCGGGTGACCGACTGCCAGAGCGCGGCCCGGCCCGCGGCGGTCGCCGGCAGCTCCGTGCCCGACACCCCGGCCATGGCCAGCAGCGCCTCATGGGCGGCCGACGGGGAGAGCGGCTCCTGCCCCGGGGTGAACCCCCGCAGATCGATGAACAGTTGACCGTCCGGATACCACTCGGCGAGCTGCCAGGCCGCGCGCGCCGCCAGTGCGGTCTTGCCGCTGCCGCCCATGCCGTCGATGGCGACGATATGGGCCGACTGCCCCCGGGTGCGCTCCGCGGCGTCCCGGATCCAGTCGAGTTCGGTGGCCCGTCCGGAGAAGTCCTGCAGGCCGTAGGGCAGGGTGTTGGGCTCGTCGGCCTCCACGGCCGCCGGCCCCGCCGATCTCGTATAGCCGGTGTGTGCGGTGTGGCCCGGGGTGCCCGGCGCGCCCCGCTCTCCCGTCGGTCCGGTCGTCCCCGCCGGTTCCTCCGGCGCGGGCGCGGGCGGCACGGCCGCCGGGTGGCGGAGCGGGGCGAGGTCGGGGCTCTGCCGCAGTATGCGCTCGTACAGGCCGGACAGTTCGGCGCTGGGGTCGATGCCGAACTCCTCGGCCAGCAGCGTCCGGGCCCGCCCGTACTCCTCCAGCGCCTCCGCCTGCTGACCGGTGCGGTACAGCGCCAGCATCAGCTGGCGGCGCAGGGTCTCGCGCAGCGGGTGCCGCTGGACGAGGGTGCGCAGCGCGCCGATGATCTCGGCGTCCTTGCCGGCGTCCAGCCGCAGCTCGAACAGCTGCTCCGTGGCGCCGAGATGCTGCTCCTCCAGGGCCGCCGAAGCACCGTTGATCACCGGCCCGCCCTCGCCCGCCAGGACGGGGCCGCGCCAGAGTTCGAGGGCCTGGTGGAGGCGGTCGGCGGTGGTCGCGGACTCGCCGCGCGCCTTCGCCTCCCGGGCCTGCCCCAGCAGGGTCAGATACCGGCCGAGGTCGACCTGTTCCGGGGTGACGCAGGCCCGGTAGCCGGGTCCGTCGGTGACGATGGTCTCGGGGCCGTACGGGATGTTCTGCCGCAGCTCCGCTATGGCCTTGCGTACCTGGTGGGCGGCGCTGCTGGGTGGCGCGTCGTCCCAGCCGGCGTCCACCAGCCGGTGCACCGGGATGACGCGGTTGGCCTCCAGCAGCAGCATCGTCAGCGTGCGTTCGCGCAGCCGCCCGCCCAGCCGTAGCGGATGCTCGCCCTGCCACCCCTTCAGGGCGCCGAGGATCTGGAAAGTCGGCTTCGTGAGCGTCCCCGTGCGTGCTCTTTCGCCCATGGTGATGTGCTGCCCCCCGCAGATACGTACCATCCAACGTGAGGATCGATCCGCACCGGAGTTGTGTCAACCACGCCTCGCCCGAGTCGGATCGGGGCGTACGAGGGGCGCACGAGGGGGCGCACTCGGGGGCCGGCCGGCTCAGCCGTTGCCCTTGTTGTCCTCCAGCTTGCCGTCGTCACCGGCCGCCGGGGCCGCCTGGGCCGAGGACGCCGACGAGGTGTCCGTCGCCTCCGCGCCGAACGGGGCGGCGCCGCCCCAGATGAGCACCGCTGCCGCGGCGAGTGCTACGAGCCCTGCGAATCCGGTGGTACCGCGCATTTTCTGTTCCCCCTGTGGGTGTCGGTCGTGCTTCGCAGGAGGAAGACTGCCGGGCGCCGTTCCCGTTCCGTTCCCGTCTCGGCACCCGGCGTCACATGACGACCGGCCGGCGCTCCGGAGGTCAGGTCAGGTCAGCTCCGCGGCCGCCCCGCCTCCCCGGCGCCGGGCTCCCTGCCAGGGCGTACGTCCGTGCGGAGCAGCGTCCGGACATGGCCCACCCGCCGGGCGGTCTCCCGCTGCGAGCCGCCGGTGACCACCACATAGCCGTGTCCGGTGTCGGCCGTGGCGCCGTCCTCGGCCGCCGGCGGCACCACCGCACCGGTCCCGAACGGAAAGCGCACCGCGTGCACGTACGGCAGGACGCTGATGCTGTCGAGCCCCGCGACGGACCACAGCCGGCCCGCCGGCACCCGGAAGAAGCCGATCTCCGCACAGCGGTACGGGGGCGGCAGCCGGGCGGGCTCGCCGTGCCACGGACCGCCGTTCCCGTCCCGGGACAGCACGACGCCCCGGGAGAGTTCGATCAGGAACGGGATCCTGGCGCCGCCGTGCCCGGGCCCGGCCCGTACCGGCACGGGCCCGCCGGATGTGTTCACGAACTCGACATGTACCGGCCCCGTGCGGTGGCCCGCCCGTCGCAGCAGGGCGTGCGACTGCTCCTCGGCGGCGGCCCGGTCGGGATCGGGCAGCGGCGCCGGATGGACGTACCCGGCGGGCCGCCGTGCCGTGACGCCCAGGGTGAGGTGCCGGCCGTCCAGGGAGAGCGTGCTCACGCTGAACTCCCCCTCGCGCGCGGGTGCGTCGGGGTGACCGCGCCGCTGGGACCGTACGGCTTCCATGAGCGGTCCGGAGTTCTGACACGGGATCACGGCTGTCCGCTCCCCGACCCGGCCTCCGGCGCCTCGTGCGCCGCCGGGTCCGGCTCCCCGGCCTCCTCCTCCGGTACGGCGCCGACGGCCTCGTCCGGCCAGCGCAGGATGGCGGGGGCCAGCAGGATCGTGGCGGCGAGGTGGACGGCGCCCCCGGCGATCCAGGGCGCGGCCAGGCCGAACTCGGCGGCGACGAACCCGCCGACGAAGGCCCCCAGCGGCAGCGCCCCGAAGCAGACCATGCGCGAACCGGCGCTGACCCTGCCGCGCAGGTCGTCCGGGGTGAGGCGCTGGCTGACGGAAGCCGCCATCACGTTCCACACCGCGAGACCGGCGGACCAGACGCAGAACAGCAGCACGACCACCCAGGGCTGACGGCCGATCAGCCCGATCGCCATCAGGCTGAGCGAGCTGCCGAGCGAGACGGTGACGGCCACCTTCCGGGCCCCGAGCCACCGGACGATCCGCTCGCTGACGAGCGCGCCCGCCACCCCGCCGGTCGCCATGGCGGCCAGCAGCAGTCCGTACCCCATGTCCCCGACGCCCAGGACCTGCTGGGCGAAGAGCACCTGGATCGACAGGGCCATCAGCGCACCGAAGTTGGAGACGGCGGCCATCGCCACGATCACGCCGAGCACCCGGTGCCGCATCACATAGCGCAGCCCCTCCGTCGCCTCGGCCAGCAGCTTCGGCCGCTCCCGGCCCTCCTCCAGGTCCGGGCGCTCCGGCTGGAACCGGCCGTTCGCGCCGTTGATCCGCATCAGGAGCAGCAGCGAGGCCAGGTAGGTGATCGCGTTGAACCACAGCGGCAGCGGCAGGGCGAAGGCGAACAGCGCGGTGCCCAGCGGCGGTCCGGCGAACTGCTTGCCGATCGTCTCGGCGGTCACGATCCGCCCGTTGGCGGTCTCCAGCCGGCTGCGCGGCACCAGATTGGGGATCATCGCCCGGCTGGCGCCGGTGAACAGGATGTCGCCGGTGCACAGCAGGAACGCCAGCAAATACACCATCCACAGCTGGACGAACCCGAAGGACGCCAGCATCGCGAAGCAGAACAGCAGCCCGCCCTGGGCGGCCTGGGTGCGGAGCATCAGCCTCCGGCGGTCGAAGCGGTCCACCAGCACGCCGCAGGGCAGGGCCAGCAGCAGCCAGGGCAGCTCATGGGCCACGCTCACCCAGGAGATCAGCCGGGGATCCTCAGTGATCTTGCTGGCGAGCAGCGGCAGCGTCGCGATGATGACGCCTTCGCCCAGCGTCTGGACCGAGTAGGCCGACACCTGGAAGCCGTAGTCGCGGCCCAGCCGGTGGCGCTGCTTCTTCGTGGGGGGAGAAGGGTCGAGCACGTCGGACGTCATCGGGTGGCACCTCCCGCGACGGTCGCGGCCGGCGCGCCCGTCGCGTCGTCGGGGCAGAGGAACAGGCCGGCGACGCGCCGCTGTTCCAGAGGGATGTCGGAGGGGGCGCCCACGGGTATGAGCCGGCCGCCGCCGCCCGCGTAGCCGGAGGGCAGGTAGAACATCCCCCAACAGGCCTCCCAGTCCGCGGTGCGCCCGGTGGCGGGGTCGTACAGCCGCTCGGCGCGGGGCACGACGCGCCGCTGCACCACCGCTCCTCCGGCCGCCGCCGCGCGCAGCGCCCGCCACCACGCGTCGTCGTCGGTCTCCCAGCCCCGGACGATGCCCTGGCCGCCGAAGCCGGTGTCGGGCTTGAGGATGAGGCGCTCGCGCTCGTCGCGCAGCTGCTCGGCCAGCTCCCGGTCCCCGTCCAGGGCCGCCTCGTCGGGCAGGGCGCGGGTCCAGGGCAGCCTGCGGTCCACGACGCGCCGCTCCTCGTCGCTGAGGTGGCCGCGCAGCCGGGGGTCGGAGAGATGGGCGAGGAAGCGTTTGTTGTCGCCGGCCTGCGGGGTGATCCACAGGGCCACCCGGCCGTCCTCGTGGGCCTCCAGGAGGCGTTCGGTCTTCTCCGTGTTCTCGGCGTCCGCGGTGACCTGGTCCAGCGAGAACACCCGGAATACCACGTCCACCGGTACGTCCCCGAGCAGTACCCGGCCGTCGCGGAAGGTCACGTCGGTGATCTCGCCGAGGTGGCAGTCGAGATCCCGCAGCCGCAGCGCCTCCGTCAGCGGGCGCCACGCGTCGCCGTACTCCGCGAGCCCGCCCGGACCTTCGAGGACCGCCACCACCGGGTCGTGGCCGGACGTCACCGGTGTGGCCACCTCCCGCAGCGCGTCGGCCAGCATGCCCACGGTGTCCGTGTGCCGCAGGCCGTGCGTGCCGGCGAACTCCCGGAAGTGCGGGAACTCCCGCAACGCCTCCGGGATCTCGCTCACCCAGTGGGCGCCGCCCGCGTCGCTGGAGGCGTTCACCTCCAGGACCTTCAGCGACTCGCCGTCGTGGTAGGCGTCGATGCGCCCGAAGGGCGGCGCGGGCCGGGTCCGGGGGCGGCACATCAGCCGGGCCTGGACCTCGGGAATGCCGAGCTCCGCGGCGAGCCGCCGGGGGTCGCCGTCGAAGAGCCGCAGATGCGCGGTGGTGAGCAGGCCGACCAGGACCATCAGGTCCTCGCCGAGCGCGCGTGTCTCGCCGGCCCCCAGCAGCAGGGGCCTGGAGAGGCGGGGGACGCCGAAGGTGTGCAGCCGCTCGAACCGGCCGCCGTTCAGGTCGATCCGGGCCAGTTCGCTGCCGGCGCGGGCGAGTTCCCGGTCCAGGAGCTCCGTGATGCGGGCCGGTGTCTGGGTGGTCGCGATGGTCGTCATCATCCTTGCGGCGTCCGTCGTCGGGAGGGGGAGGGGCTGGGGCTGGGCTGTGCCACGCGGCGGTCGATGACCGGGCGGATCTTGGCGCTGACCGGGTTGCGGGGCAGCTCCCCCTCGGCCAGGCACTCGACGACCAGCTCGAAGGCGGACAGGCTGTCGTCGTACAGCTGCTCGTCGCTCAGGGCCGGGAGCGTGCTGGTCAGATGGGCGCGCACGCGGGCCGCGTCCAGCGGCTCCGGCGACTCGGTGCGCAGGATCAGCGTCTCCCGGTGCTCCCGGGTGTCCAGTTCGAGCTGGAGCTGCGAGACCCGGAAGGTCTCCAGGGCCGCGAGGACCTCGTGGTGGTGGACCGTGCAGGACTTGAACCGGAGCAGGCCGTCGGAGCGGCCCAGATACTCCAGGGTGCGGCCCGAGACGCCGCAGGCGCAGTCCCGTTCGACGATCCGTCCGACGTCCCCGATCCGGTAGCGGATCAGCGGGCCCTCGAACTTCTGCAGGCTGGTGACGAGCAGTTCCCCGCTCTCGCCGTCGGGCAGCGGCCGGCCCTCGTCGTCGACGACCTCGATGAGGTTGTAGTCGTCGTTGAGGTGGTGCAGCGTGCCGCCCAGTTCACCGCACTGGTAGCCGAGCTGGGCACCGTCGTTGGCCGCGAGGATGCTGGTGATCTTCCGGGTGCCGAGCTCGGTTCGGAGCCACTTCTTGTCGGACTCGGTCATCGCCGTGCCGCCGTAGATGACCGTCTCGATGCGCAGCCCCGGGTGCTGCTTCTTCGCGTCGCGCAGCAGCGGCAGGATCAGCGCGGGCTGGCCCAGCAGGACGTTGGCGTCGAAGTGGTCGACCAGCTTCAGCAGCAGGTCGACGGTGATCTGCTGGCCGGTGGAGTACGCCTCCACCGGCAGCCGGGTCAGCTCGCTCGCGCTGGTCAGCAGCCCGCCGTACATGCTGCCGCCGATCAGGGTGTTGACGACCCGGTCGCCGTTGCGCACGCCCAGCTCCCGCAGGACGGGCAGCGCCTCGCGGACCATGTTCTCCCAGTCGGTGCGGGAGAAGACGACATAGCGGGGCTCGCCGCTGGTGGCGCCGCTGCGCAGCACCTCCCCGCTGGGGCGGGCGCCGCTGGACAGGTCGGCGGAGCGCGGCAGGGAGTGCGCTTCGAGCAGGTCCTTGGTGAGCATCGGGAGCCGGTCCAGCTCCGCGGTGCCGCGCACCCGGGGCAGGTCGCGGTAGTACGGGGCGCGGCGGGCCGTGCCGAGGAGATAGCGCAGCTTGGCGTCGAGCCGCCCGGTGCGCTCGGGGTCGGCGTTGCGGACGGCGGCCAGCGTGGTGCCGGGCAGATACACCCGGCGCAGCAGGCCCCGCGTCCAGTCGTCGCGGGCGTCGAGGGCGCTGACGGGCGCCGGGAGGCCGTCGCCGGCGGCCGGGACCGCGATCCCGATGGCCGGTTCGCCCGGGGTACGGGACGGGGCGTACAGCTGCTCGTCCCACCACGCCGGAAGCGGCCGGTCGCCGGGCACGGGCACCAGGTCGGGCACGGTGACCGGCAGGGCGTCGGCCGGGGCGTCCGGACCGGTGACCCGTCCTTCGGGCAGCGGCAGACCGGTGCCGCGCAGGGTCTCCAGCACCTCCTGCCACAGGGCGGGGCGGCTGCTGCGGATCACCACGGTGTTGCCGGTGGCCCAGGCGTACAGCAGTCCGCGCAGGGTGTTGCCGGGCCGGTGGTCGTCGAGGGCGACCGCCCCGGCGGGCCGGAGTTCGTACACGTCGTTGGTGTCGGCGAGGGGCTGCCAGGGGTACTGGCTGAGCCCGCCGAGCAGTTCGTCGAGCGCCTCGGCGAGCGGTGCGCCGTCCAGCAGGGGGACGAGACCGTCGAGCTTCTCGCGCCGCAGCAGTGCGGTCAGCGGGGCCGCCGCCTCTTCGACGGCGAGCAGCAGGTCGGTGGGGTAGTGCCTCACAGGGTCGCCTCCGCCCGGGCCGTTTCCTGGTGCGCGGTGTGGTGCAGGGTGATGCGCCGGGCGCAGGTGCGCAGGAAGGCGCCGAGCTTCTCCGGGTCGGTGTGCGAGGCCTCGATGAACACCGGAACCTCCCATTCCTGGTAGGTGACGTGGTCGGGGAGCGGCAGTTCGGGGTCGAGCAGGTGGATCCGGTCCACGCACGGATCGGCGCGCAGCTCGTCGGGGATCTCGACGCGGACCGTGCTGCCGGCCGGCAGATGGTGTCCGGGCAGCGCCACCCAGCCGTGGTGGAGCCCGGACGCGGCGTCCGGCGCGGGCCGGGGAAGCCCCAGCCGCAGGGCGATCTCGTGGGTGGGCAGATGCACCCCGGTGTGGCGGTGGTGCATGGTGACGATGCCGCCGCCGCCGACCCGGTTGGCGATCTCCAGGAAGACCGTCTCGCCGTCGGCCGTGGTGAAGAACTCCAGATGGACGCAGCCCTCGGTGATGCCGAGCGCCTCGACGACCCGGGAGGTGAACGCCCAGTGCTCCTCGGTGCGGTGGATCTGGTGCGATCCGAGCGGGCTGCCGTCGAGGTACTCGGCGGGCTTGTTGACGTAACGGCTGACCACCAGATCGGTCAGGACGCCGTCCGTGACGAGCCCGTCGGCGTGGTGGAGCTCGCCCTCGACGTACTCCTCGATCTGGTAGTCGTGCGGCTCGGGCAGCCTGCGGTACGCGCCGAGGGCCTCACGGGCGCTGTCGAAGATCATCACGTTCTCGCTGGACGCGCCCTGCCGGGGCTTGACCACGGTCCGGCCCTGCCACGGCAGCGGGCCGCAGGACGGCGGCGCGTCCACGAAGCGCGGCAGCCGGATGCCGGAACCGCGCAGGGCCTCCTTCATCAGGACCTTGTCCCGCACCAGCCGGATCTGCTCCTCGGAGGGGCCGGGAAGCCCCAGGTGGAGCCGGACCCGGGTGGCTTCGAGGATCCCGAACTCGGACAGGGCCAGCACCTTGTCGAAGCCGTCGGCCGGGCCGGTGCGCGCGGTGATCCCGGCGACCAGGTCCTCGTCGTCGCCGAGCACGACGCGCTCGCACCGCAGGGTGTCGGGGAGGTTCTCCATCGCCGTGGCGCGTCCGATGTAGGTGACGTGGTGCACGGCGTGGTCGATGCCCCGGTCGTACGAGATCTTCTGGTACGGAACCTGATGGATGACAAGAATCTTCAAGGGCGTAGTCATGGGCGCACGGCTCTCATCCTTGGTATTCGAGGGCGGTGATCCCCCAGCTGAAACCCATGCCGCTGGTGGCCAGCAGGATCAGTTCGCCGGAGCTCAGAAGTCCGTCGTCGCTGAGGTCGCGCAGGGCGATGAAGGGATCGGCCCCGCCCATGTGGCCGAACCGGTGGTAGTTGAAGACGCTGCGCGAGGCCGGGATGCCCAGCTCGTTCAGCAGCCGTTCGTGCATGCTCCGGTCGCCCTGGTTGATCAGCAGCCGGCCGACGTCGTCGATGTCCCGGCCCAGTTCCTTCAGGGTCTGCCGGACGAGCTCCGTGAAGGTGCGGACATAGGCGTCCGCCAGGCCGGAGCGGTGCGGGCCGCGCCGGATGACGACCCGGTCGTTCCGGCTCTCGCCGTGGTAGTAGTCGGACCAGCTGGGGTCCGTGCGCATCGCGGAGTGCAGGACCCGGAAGGAGGTGGCGGCGTCGCCGTCGGCCGCCAGCAGGATCGCGGCGGCCGCGTCACCGAAGTTGAACAGGCCCTTGGACGCCGGATCCGCGTAGTCCACCATCGTGCTGAGCCGGTCGCCGACCAGCACGAGTGCGTACTCCCCGGGCCCGAGCGCCGGGTTCTGGGCGGCCAGCCACAGGGCCGCCGCCCCGGCGTTGCAGAAGTTCGCCACCTCGAAGCAGTGCGCCTCGCCGATGCCCAGCCGGTCGGCGACCTTGGCGGCCGGCGACCAGAAGGGCCGGTCCCAGGCCCCGGATCCGGCGTAGAGGACCTGCCGGACGCGGTGCGGCGGGGCCGCCGTACGGTCCAGCACCGTACGGGCGGCCCGCACCGCCAGCTCCCAGGCCGGCTCGCCGTCGCCCAGCACCGGGAAGCTCTCGGTGTGGGTGATCCGGGCGATGTCCGCGACGGGGACACCCGAGGCGCGGTGCATCGCGTGGATGTCGGCCGTCGCGGACGGGAAGCTCACCGCGAAGTCGACTATGCCTCCCACGGCTCGGCCGCATCGATGCTCACCCGGTGCACGGTGCGGACGGCGTCCGGCGCCACCGCGGTGGCCGCGTGGTAGGTCGTCTCCGTCTTCCAGACCACCAGGTCGTCGGTGGTCCAGCGGTGCGTGTAGACCCGCTCGGGGTCCTGGATGAGGCTGTCCAGCAGCGCGAAGAACTCCGCGTTCTCGTTGGCGTCGAACCCGACGACGGAGTCCATGTACTCCGGGGCGCCGTAGAGGTACTGGCGTCCGCTGGCCGGGTCGCGCTTCACCAGCGGGTGCTCGACCTTCGGGTACTCCTGGTCGACGAGCGCCCGGAACTCGGCGATGGACAGGCCGACATGCTCGCTGCCGATGCGCTGCCGCTTGTTCACGGTGTGCAGCGCGGTGCGGTCGGCGATCCGCTGCTTCCACTCCTCGGGCAGCCGGTCGTACACGTCGCAGGCGCTGGCGTACAGCGTGTGGCCGCTGGTGCTGGGCACCTGCACCCCGTGCAGCATCGTGTACGGGGCCGGGTTCTGCTGGTACGTGGAGTCCTGGTGCCAGAAGTTGCCCACGCGGGCCACGCCGATCGGCTTCTTGGCGCGGGTGGCGTTGGAGGAGATCATGATCTCCGGGAACTCGGGGTGGCGGTACTTCGCCATCAGGAAGGGCTTCGGCGTGCCCAGCCGGCCCGCGAGCTCGACCTGCTGCTCGGGGGTGATGCGCAGGCCCCGCACCACCACCAGCTCACGCTGGTGGACGATGTCGACGAGGGTCTGCCACACCTCGTCGCGCTTCAGGTCGTCGTAGGTGACGCCGAGCATCACCGAGCCGATGAACGGCGTGAGCTGCTCGACCTGTACAGGGGTGGTCGTAGACATGGTGAAGGTGTTCCTCTCCTCGGACAGCGGTTTCACGTGGTGGTGAGGCAGGTGTGCATCGCCTCGGCGAAGCCCTCGATCTGCTCGGGGGTCCTGAAGGGCTGGACCGTGACCCGGAAGCGTTCGCTTCCCTTGGGCACGGAGGGGTAGTTGACGGGCTGGACGTAGATGTCGAACTCGTCGAGAAGTCGTCGCGAGACCTGTTTCACCCGGTCGCCGCCCGGCACGATGATGGGCACGAGATGGGTCGGGGCCGCGATGAAGTCGATGTCCCGCCGGGCCAGTTCGGCGCGCATGCGGTCGGCGTTCTCCCGCAGCGTCTTCCGCAGCAGCCGGCCGGTGTCACCGCCGATGATGTCCAGGCTGCGCACGGTGGCGTCCAGGCTGGACCGCGGGATGGTGGTGGTGAAGATGAATCCGGGGGCGTGCGAGCGTACGTAGTCCAGGGCGTCGTCCGGCCCGGCCACATAGCCTCCGGTGGTGCCCACGGCCTTGCCGAACACCCCCTGCACGAAGGTCGCGCGGTGGTCGCCGATCTCCTCGCAGATGCCCGCCCCGGTCGGTCCGTTGACCCCGATGGCGTGGGTCTCGTCCAGATAGGTGAGGGCGTTGTAGCGCTCCGCGAGGTCGCAGATCTCGCTGATGGGCGCGATGTCCCCGTCCATCGAGTACACGGACTCGAAGACGATCAGCTTGGGCCGTTCCAGGGGGTAGCCGGCGAGCAGCTCCTCCAGGGCGGCCAGGTCGCTGTGGGCGAACACGTGCCGGGTGTTCTTGGTCGCGCGGATGCCCTCGATCAGCGACCGGTGGTTCAGCTCGTCGGAGAGGACCACGGTGTCCGGCAGCGCCTTCAGCAGAACGCTCAGCGTCTCGAAGTTGGCGACGTACCCGCTGTTGAAGACCAGCGCGCGTTCCTTGCCGTGCCACTCGGCCAGCTCCCGCTCCAGCCGGGCGTGCGTCTCGCTGGTCCCGGCGATGTTGCGGGAGCCGCCGTTGCCGACGCCGTGCTGGACGGTGGAGGTGATCTGTGCCTCCATCACCTCGGGGTGCTGGCTCATCCCCAGGTAGTCGTTGGTGCACCAGACCTGGATACGGCGGCCGTCGTGCATGGCGTGCCCGCGGTCGTGGGCGATGTAGGAGCAGGGGGTGAACTCCCGGTAGAGCCCGGTGCTCCGGAGCTTTTCGAGCTCGGCACCGAGCCCGCTGAAAGCGGATGGGGAGCGGGCGACGAGCGATGACGCGGCCATGGTTTCCCTTCGCTGTTCCTCCCGGGTCTGTCCTCCGGGGCGTTGAAAAACAGCGTGCAGGGGCCGCTTCCCCGCTCGGTCCCGTCTGCTTCCCCCGCCGGTACCCCGGTCGCGGAGGGCCATGGAACGTCTCGGCGCCAGGAGTCGTTTCCAGACAGACCGCCTCCGGGCATCGCGTACCGGGGGCACCAGGCACACTCATACGTAAACAGTCGAGCCACCGAAGGACTCAGGCATGATCACGTTGACGAAGGAAGACGGCCCGGCGGACCTGGGCGGGGTGACGCACCTGTCCATCGGGGCGTCCTGGGACCCGACCGTCGGCAGCAGCGGCGGTCTGATGGGGAAGATCAAGCAGAAGGCCGGCACGGACCTCGACCTGATCGCGATCGCGCTGCAGGGCGGGGACCCGGTGCGGCTGGCCGGGCTGGACTCCCTGGACCCGCTGGGCAACGGCTCACTGGTGCACAGCGGCGACAACCAGACGGGTCACGGGGACGGCGACGACGAGACGGTGACCGTCGAGTTCGCCAAGATTCCTTCGAACATCACGTCGATCGTCTTCATCGCCGCCGCGTACAAGAAGCGCAGCGCGTTCAAGAACGCGCGCAACATCAGCTTCAAGGTGTACGACGCGACGGGCGGCAGCACGCAGCAGGTCGCCGACATCTGGCCGAGCATGCTCACCCAGGACAACGGCGTCGCCGTCGCCAAGGCGATCCGCGAGGGCGCGGGCTGGAAGCTCCAGGTGATCAACGAGACCGGGAAGATCAAGCAGGGCGACGAGCAGGCCCTGATGCGCTTCGCCGTGAGCCGATAGTCACCGGTCGTCGCCGGGGGCCGAAGCCCTGGCGCCGCCGTCGTGGCGGAGCCGGCCGGCCGGCCGGACACACGGCTGACGCACACGCGGCTGCGGTGACCACCGGAGTGGTCACCGCAGCCGCGTTCGTTCTTTCCGGGGTACCGGGTACCGGGAGCCGGGATCAGGGCCGGTCGTCGAGGCCCGGGGTGTTCCCCCCGCCCGACTCGGCCTCGTCCTGCTTGGCCTTGACCTCCGGGTCGAGGTCGGCCCGGCTGCTGCCGTCGACCGAGCTCAGCGGCGAACGCTCGTCGCCCACCTCGGTGGCGACGGGCGGCTCGACCAGCCAGTCCGGGTTGGCCTGCTTGTCCCACCAGCGCCAGGCGGCATAGGCGCCGCCCGCCAGCACGCCCAGCACCAGGAAGCCCTTCGCGGCCCGGCCGGCCTTGGCCCGCCGCTGGTGCTTCCTGGCCAGCTTCTGGATCTCCTTGGCGGTCACCTGGGTACGCAGCGCCGCCAGGGCCGCCGCGCTGCGGGCCGACGCCTGCTCGGCGACGGGCAGGGCCACCGCCCGGGCGTGCTCGACGCGGGGCGCGGTGTAGTCGGCGGCGCTCCGTGCGGCCTTACGGGTGGAGACCGCGGCGCGGTGCGCGGCCTCGTCGACCCGGGGCGGCACATGCGAACGGGCCTGTTCGAGGCGCGGTGCGAGATGGGACGCGTACTGGACACGGGCCTGCTGGGCCGCCTTCGTCACCTTCGGTGCGAGCCGTACGCGCGCCTCGTGCGCGTAGTGGGCCGCCTGCTCCTTGGCCGTGTCGGCGTAGGGCGCCACCACTTCCGCGGCGTGCTGCGCGCTGTCCTTCGCCGAGTCGGTTGCGGCGCGCACGCTGTCGATGCGGGTCACGAGATCCTCCTCCTTGGTGGCGGGTAGGTACTCCGCCTGTCCGCCCAGTTCGAAATCATGCCTGTTGTGGCCATGCCCGGCATGCGGGGCGGGCATCCGGGTCATGATCGTCATTTGCGGTCAAAACGGTTCATGCGAAGTGTGCCGACGACAATGCCACGGTTCGGCGGTGAACGCGCCGTTTCGCCCGGCATCCGGCCGTACATTTCCCGGTCCGTGGGAGGATCGGCGGACGTCGGCGAAGGATTCGACGGCGGGCGAAGGACGAAGGAAGGCAGATCGTGGCCGAGCAGCTTTACGCCACCTTGAAGACCAGTCAGGGCGACATCGAGATCCGGCTCCTGCCGAACCACGCCCCCAAGACGGTCAGGAACTTCGTCGAGCTGGCCACCGGACAGCGCGAGTGGGTCAACCCGGAGACCGGCGAGAAGACCACGGACCGGCTGTACGACGGCACCGTCTTCCACCGCGTCATCAGCGGTTTCATGATCCAGGGCGGCGATCCGCTGGGCAACGGCACCGGCGGTCCCGGCTACAAGTTCGCCGACGAGTTCCACCCGGAGCTGGGCTTCACCCAGCCGTATCTGCTGGCCATGGCGAACGCGGGCCCGGGGACGAACGGCTCGCAGTTCTTCCTGACCGTGTCCCCCACCGCCTGGCTGACCGGCAAGCACACCATCTTCGGCGAGGTGGCGGGCGAGGCCGGCCGCAAGGTCGTCGACGCCATCGCGGCCACCCCGACCAATCCGCGCACCGACCGTCCGCTGCAGGACGTGGTGATCGAGTCCGTGGTCGTCGAGACCCGCTGACCGACCGCCGCCCGCCCGGCCTCGCGGGAGACCCCCGGGGCGTCGGGCGCGGGAACCAACCGCCCCGCCCGTCCGTACTTGTTACCGAGCGGACCAGCGGGGCGGCTCTGTCCGCGCCGCCCGAGTGACGAGGACCGAGAGGCAGGCCAGGACCGATGGAGCAGCAGCCGCCGGGGGACCGGGCCGCCGCGGGAAGCGGTGTGCCGACGCCGACCTGCTACCGCCATCCCGACCGCGGGACCGGCATCAGCTGCACGCGCTGCGAGCGGCCGATCTGCCCCGAGTGCATGGTCAGCGCCTCGGTCGGCTTCCAGTGCCCCGACTGCGTACGCCAGGGTTCGGGCACCGGGCACCACCCGGCGGCCTCCCGGCCGCGCACCCTGGCGGGCGGGTCGGTGGCCGCCGATCCGCGCCTGGTCACCAAGATCCTGCTCGGCATCAATCTCGCGGTCTTCCTCCTGGTCAGCATCCGTCCCGAGCTGGTGAACGATCTGACGCTGCTCGGGCGGGCCTGGGACCCGAGCCCGCCGCCGGGATCCATCGAAGGCGTCGCCGAGGGCCAGTGGTACCGCCTGGTGACCTCGATGTTCCTGCACCAGGAAGTGGTGCACATCGGGTTCAACATGCTGGGGCTGTGGTGGCTCGGCGGACAGCTGGAGGCCGCGCTCGGCCGCTCCCGCTATCTCGCCCTCTATCTGCTGTCCGGCCTCGCGGGCAGCGCCCTCACCTATCTGATCGCCGCGCCCAACCAGCCTTCGCTGGGTGCGTCCGGCGCGGTCTACGGCCTCTTCGGCGCCACCGCCGTCCTGATGCGCCGGATGAACTACGACATGCGTCCGGTGCTGGTGCTGCTGGCGATCAACATGGTCTTCACCTTCACCTGGGGCGGTATCGCCTGGGAGGCGCACGTCGGCGGACTGATCGCGGGTGTCGCCATCGCCGTCGGCATGGTCCACGCCCCGCGTGAGCGGCGTACGGCGGTGCAGGCGGGGACGTGCGCGCTCGTCCTGCTGGCGACGGTCGGGATGATCGTCGCCCGGACGATGACGCTCACCTGACCCGGATCCTGTGCGGAACGGGGCCCTCCACCCCCAGGCGGACCGAAGTTGTCCACAGTGTGCGCAGAATCTTGTGCATGGCAAGAGGAACATGCGTTCCCGTAGTCGCTGAGCTGGGTCTTTCCGCCCGGACAACGGGGTGCAGCCCCCCTCGATGAGGGAGGCTGCAGTCACACCGGCGTCAACTTGAGTGGAGGTTATCCACAGATCGTCTGACCTTTTCCCCCAGCTGTGGATAACTCTGTGGGTAACTCAGGGCAAGGCTTGCGCGGAGGCGGGGAAGCGGTCCGTCACTTCCACTGCGTCGACACGGCGAAGCCGCCGGCGATGAAGCCGAAGCCGACCACGATGTTCCAGTTGCCCAGGGCGTCGACCGGCAGATCGCCTTCGGTCACGTAGAACACCACGATCCAGGCCAGCCCGATGAGGAACAGGGCCAGCATCACCGGAGCGACCCAGCTGCGGTTGGTCAGCTTGATAGCCGTTGCCTGCTTCGCCGGGGGCGGCGTGAAGTCGGCCTTCTTGCGGATACGTGACTTCGGCACGAGGGACTCTCCTGTCGATGCGCTGCGTGACCGCGCAGGGATCTGTGGCGGGCGCCGGGGGCGGGGTGTCAGGGGGAATGCTGCTCCCCCCGAGCGTCCGTTAGCGTAGTGCTTCCCTGGCGCCTGATGAGATAAGGGTACGTTGAGCAATTCTGCCGACTCCCCCGAAGGCCCGGCCCGGCGCACCTCCGTGTGGGCGGTCCGGGGGCTCACCGCTGCGGTTTTCGCCCTGGCCGGACTCATCTTCGTCACCAGCGCCAACACCGCCAAGGGCACCAATCTGCGCAGCGACTCCTCGCTGCTCAAGCTCTCCGACCTGATCAGGGAGCGCAGCGAGAAGAACGGCGAGCTGAACGACTCCGCCGCCGCCGTGCGTGCGGACATCGACGCGCTCGCCCAGCGCGACGACGGCTCCACCAAGGCCGAGGACGCCCGGCTGAAGGCCCTGGAGAAGGCGGCCGGCACCACGAAGATCAGCGGCGACGCGGTCAGCGTGACCCTCAACGACGCGCCCCCGGACGCCACCGCCAACCCCGGCTACCCCGAGCCCCAGCCCAACGACCTGGTCATCCACCAGCAGGATCTGCAGGCCGTGGTGAACGCGCTCTGGCAGGGCGGGGCCCGCGGAATCCAGGTGATGGACCAGCGGCTGATCTCCACCAGCGCGGTCCGCTGCGTGGGCAACACCCTGATCCTCCAGGGCCGCGTCTACTCCCCGCCGTACAAGGTCACCGCGGTCGGCGACCCGGGCAGGCTCAAGCGGGCCCTCAACGACTCCACCGCGATCCAGAACTACCTGCTGTACGTGAAGGCGTACGGGCTGGGCTGGAAAGTCGACGAGAACGAGGCGGTGACTCTTCCCGGGTACTCGGGCACAGTGGATCTCCACTACGCACAGCCTGTGGAGTGAGCCCGAGCTGAGCCCCGGGGAGGCCGTCCGGTGTCGGTGCGACTCGTCGTCAGAACCTTCAGCGAACTCTGCATCACCGTCGGCGCCCTGATCGTGCTCTTCGTCGCCTATCTCCTGCTGTGGACGGGGGTGAAGGCGGCCGACGCGGCCGAGGGCGAGATCGACTCGCTCCGGAGCCAGTGGGCCCGGCAGCCGGTGACACCGGCCCCACCGCCCGCCACCACCGAGCCGTCCGACGAGCCCTCCACCGATCCGTCCGCCGAGCCCTCCGCTCCGGCGGCCCCGGCCCCGTACCGCGACGGAAAGCCCTTCGCGACGCTGCACATCCCCCGCCTCGGCTCCGGCTGGGAGTGGCCGGTCCTGGAGAACACCGAGGCCACGACCTTGCAGAAGGGGCTCGGGCACTACCGCGGAACGGCCCGCCCCGGTGACACGGGCAACTTCGCGGTGGCCGGCCACCGGCGGACGTACGGCGACCCGTTCAAGGACTTCCCGGAACTGCGTCCCGGGGACGTGGTGATCGTCAACGACGGCACGACCTGGTTCACGTACCGCGTCGCGAAGAAGCCGTACCGGACCGTGCCCACCGACACCGCCGTCGTCGACCCGGTGCCCCGTGGCTCCGGCTTCGAGGGCGCCGGGCGCTATCTGACGCTCACCACGTGCGAGCCGGAATGGGGCAGCAGCCACCGGCTGATCGCCTGGGCGCATCTGGACGCGACGCGGCCGGTGAGCGACGGCAGACCGCCGGAGCTTTCCGGATGAGTCCTGCCCGGCCGGAGCTTTTCCCCAGCTGACCCACTCCCCGGCCGCGGCCCTCTAGTCTGGTGCGGGTACCGAATGGAGGGGTCAGCATGTACGGCTGGATCTGGCGGCATCTGCCGGGCAACGCATGGGTGCGGAGCATCATCGCGCTCGTGCTGGTTCTGGCGGTCGTCTACGCGCTGTTCCAGTACGTGTTCCCGTGGGCGGAGCCGCTGCTTCCGTTCGGTGATGTGACCGTCGACGGCGCGAGCGCCGGTGGAGCAGGAGCCGACCGATGAGCGCACGCATTCTCGTCGTGGACAACTACGACAGCTTTGTCTTCAACCTCGTCCAGTACCTCTACCAACTCGGCGCCGAGTGCGAGGTGCTGCGCAACGACGAGGTGACCACCGCGCACGCCCAGGACGGCTTCGACGGCGTCCTGCTCTCGCCCGGCCCCGGCACGCCCGAGCAGGCCGGCGTCTGCGTCGAGATGGTGCGCCACTGCGCGGACACCGGCGTCCCGGTCTTCGGCGTCTGCCTGGGCATGCAGTCGATGGCGGTCGCGTACGGCGGCGTCGTCGACCGGGCCCCCGAACTGCTGCACGGCAAGACCTCCCCCGTGACCCACGAGGGCAAGGGCGTCTTCGCCGGACTGCCGTCGCCCTTCACCGCGACGCGCTACCACTCGCTCGCCGCCGAACCCGGCGCGCTGCCCCCGGAGCTGGAGGTCACCGCCCGCACGGCGGACGGCATCATCATGGGGCTGCGCCACCGTGACCGGGCGGTGGAGGGCGTGCAGTTCCACCCCGAGTCGGTGCTCACCGAGTACGGCCATCTGATGCTCGCCAACTGGCTGGAGCAGTGCGGGGACCAGGGGGCCGTCGCGCGGTCGGCGGGGCTCGCGCCGGTGGTGGGCAAGGCCGCCGCGTGACCGCGGGCCGCCCCGGGCCCGACGCCGGACCGGAGGGCCCTCACCCGCAGGGGGCGTACGGGGCCGACGGCGCGTTCGTGGCGGCGGTGGACGGCCTCGCGGATCCGCTCAACGATCCGCTGCCCGGCGGGCACGGCTCACCGTGGTTCCGGGCGGACAACATCCCGGCGGCCGGACCGGCTCCGGCCGATCCGGGCCCTGCCCCGGTCCTGGACCCGGGCCCCGCTTCCGGCCACGCACCCCACCAAGGGCCTCAGCAGCCCCAGGGAGCGCCGAACGAGTGGTACGACCCCGCCGGGTACCAACGCGACTGGTACGGCCCCCAGGAGCCGTCTGTACGAATAGCTGAGGCAGCGGCGGCGCCGGTACCCCCGGCGGCCCCGGCCGAGGAACGGGCTCCGGCCCCGGGCTTCTCCGCCGAACCGCGTACCGAAGTCATCCCCCGCGTCCCGGCCGAGCCCGCGGCCCCGTTCGAGCCCGACGTGGCATACGAGCCCGACGTGGCATACGAGCCCGACGCCGCCTACGAGCCTGCCCGGGAGCACGAGTCCGGCGCGGAAGACCCGGACCTGCCATCCGCCCCTGCCCCGGCCGCCGTGCCGCCGCCCTCCGGCGGACGGGCCGAGCGACGGCGGGCGGCCAAGGGGCGCGGACGAAGACGCCCGGGACCGGCCGTGGAGCGGACCGCCCCGGCCGCCGCCCCGATGTCCCGGATGGAGGCCAGGCGCGCGGCCAAGGCGGCGAAGGACAGCCCGGCGGTCGTCGCCAGCCGGGTGGTCGGCGAGGTGTTCATCTCGCTGGGCGTCCTGATGCTGCTGTTCGTCACCTACCAGCTCTGGTGGACCAACATCCGGGCCGAGCAGATCGCCGGCAAGGAGACCAACCGGATCCAGGACGAATGGGCCAACGGCGACCGGAAGCCCGGGGTGTTCGCGCCCGGCCAGGGCTTCGCGATCATGCACATCCCCAAGCTGGACGTCGTGGCCCCGATCGCCGAGGGCATCGACAAGGAGAAGGTCCTCGACCGGGGAATGATCGGCCACTACGGCGAGGGCAAGCTCAAGACGGCGATGCCCTCCGACAAACAGGGCAACTTCGCGGTGGCCGGTCACCGCAACACCCACGGCGAGCCGTTCCGCTACATCAACAAGCTCACCCCCGGCGACCCGATCGTGGTCGAGACGCAGGACGCGTACTACACGTACGAGATGGCCAGCATCCTTCCGCAGACCTCGCCCTCCAACATCTCCGTGATCGAGCCGGTCCCGGTCGGTTCGGGGTTCGAGGGGCCGGGCAAATACCTCACGCTGACCACCTGCACCCCGGAATTCACGAGTACCTACCGGCTGATCGTCTGGGGCAAGATGGTCGACGAACGGCCGCGCAGCGAGGGGAAGCCCGACGCGCTCCTCGGCTGAACATCCTCACGACAGGGACGGTGCGGTGGCAGCGAGGACCGAGCACGACGAGCGGACCGACACGTCCGCGTCCCCGCCGAAGGCACGCCGACGCGGCCGTCACCCCGTCGCGACGGCCGTCAGCGTCTTCGGCGAACTGCTGATCACCGCGGGCCTGGTGCTCGCGCTGTTCGTCGCCTACTCCCTGTGGTGGACCAACGTGCTCGCCGACCGCGAGGCCGACAAGCAGGGCGACACGGTCCGCAGCAAGTGGGCGGACGGGCCGGGCGCCCTGGACACCAAGGACGGCATCGGCTTCCTGCACGTACCCGCCATGAAGAACGGCGAGGTGCTGGTCAAGAAGGGCACCGACCCCAAGACCCTCAACAACGGCATCGCGGGCTACTACACCGACCCCGTCGAGTCGGGCCTCCCCTGGGACGACGAGGGCAACTTCACGCTGGCCGCGCACCGCGACGGCCACGGCGCGAAGTTCCACAACATCCACAAGCTGAAGAACGGCGATCCGGTCGTCTTCGAGACCAAGGACACCTGGTACGTCTACAAGGTCTACAAGACGCTCCCCGAGACCTCGAAGTTCAACGTCGACGTGATCCAGCCGGTCCCGGAGGAGTCGGGCGTCAAGAAGCCCGGCCGCTACATCACGCTGACGACCTGCACCCCGGTCTACACCTCGAAGTACCGGTACATCGTGTGGGGCGAGCTGGAGCGTACGGAGAAGGTCGACAAGGACCGTACCCAGCCGGTCGAACTGCGCTGATCGAACTGCGCCGAGCGCCCGCGGACGCTCGGGCACATGGGCACACGGGAAGGGCCCCGGTCACCATGATGGTGACCGGGGCCCTTCGTCGTACGCCGCGGGGTGCGCGGGCGCTCAGCCGCCCGGGCCTCCGAAGAGGCCGCCCCCGCCGTTCTCGATGGTCACGAGCATGACCGTGCTGCCCTTGTCCGCCTGGGTGTTCGGCCCCGGGTTGCTGGTGATCACCTTGGCGTCCGGCTTGTCGACCGAGCCCGGGGCGAGCTGCACCACGAAGCCGAGCCCTTCGAGCTGGCCCTTCGCGTCCTGGTACGACTTGCCCGCGATGTCACCGGGGATCTGTACCTGCTCCGGCTGCGCCGGGCCCTTGGAGACCTTCAGGACGATCTGCACGTCCTTGGCCTGCTTGCTCGGGCCCGCGGGGGTCTGCTCGACCACCTCTCCGGCCGGCTTGTCCGAGTCCACGTCCGTCCGCGAGACGTTGGTGAACCCGAGCTGGTTGAGCTGGGCCACGGCGGCGTCGTACTGACGGGTGCGCACGTCGGGCATCGGGTCGGTCGCCTGCTTGGCCACGGTGATGGTGATCTCGGCCCCCTCGTCGGCCTTCGCGCCGCCCTTGGGGTCCTGCTTGATCACGGTGCCCTCGGTCGCCTCGGACTCCTCCGTGGTGACGTTGACCGTGAAGCCCTTGTCCTCCAGGACCTGGCGGGCGCCGTCCTCGGACTTCTCCAGGACGTTGGGAACCTCGGTCTTCGGCGCTCCGGTGGAGACGACGACCGTGACGGTGCCGTCCTTGTCCATCATCGCGTCGGCCGTCGGATCCTGCGAGCAGATCTCGCCCTTCTCCTGGGCCTCGCACGGTTCCTCGGACCCGACCTTCACGGTGACGCCGGCATTGCCCGCGAGTCTCTCCGCGCCGTCGAGCGTGGAGCCGACCAGGTTCGGGGCCTTGATCTTGCCGTCGTCGCCGCTCGGGGTGAAGATCACCCGGCCGATCAGGATCGCGCCGATGAGCACCAGGATGCCCGCGACGACCAGCAGGATCGTCGAGGTGTTGCTCTTCTTCTGCTGGCGCCGGCGGCCCTGGCGGTCGTCGTAGCCGTAGCCGCCGTCCTCCGGGTTGACCGGGGGCAGCATCGAGGTCTGGGCGTTGTTCGGATCGGTCGGGCGCAGGGCGGCGGTGGGCTGGTCGCTGTTGTAGCCGTCGTAGCCCCCGTACCCCGCTGCGCCCATCGCCGCCGTGGCCGCGACCGGCTGGCCGTCGAGGCAGGCCTCGATGTCGGCCCGCATCTCGTCGGCGGACTGGTAGCGGTAGTCCGGGTCCTTGGTGAGCGCCTTCAACACGATCGCGTCCATCTCGGGCGTGATCTCGGGGTCGAAGTTGCTCGGCGGCTGCGGCTCCTCCCGGACGTGCTGGTAGGCCACCGCGACGGGCGAGTCCCCGACGAACGGGGGCCGCACGGCGAGCAGCTCGTACAGCAGGCAGCCGGTGGAGTACAGGTCGGAGCGCGCGTCGACCTGCTCGCCCTTGGCCTGCTCCGGGGAGAGGTACTGGGCGGTGCCGATGACCGCGGCGGTCTGCGTCATCGTCATGCCGGAGTCGCCCATGGCACGGGCGATGCCGAAGTCCATGACCTTGACCTGGCCGGTGCGCGTCAGCATGACGTTCGCCGGTTTGATGTCGCGGTGGACGATCTGGGCGCGGTGCGAGTACTCCAGGGCCTGGAGGATGCCGACCGTCATCTCCAGCGTGCGCTCGGGGAGCAGCCTGCGACCGGAGTGCAGCAGTTCCCGCAGCGTCGACCCGTCGACGTACTCCATCACGATGTACGGGATGGAGACCCCGTCGACGTAGTCCTCGCCGGTGTCGTACACGGCGACGATCGCGGGGTGGTTGAGCGAGGCGGCCGACTGGGCCTCACGGCGGAACCGGGCCTGGAACGACGGGTCACGGGCCAGATCGGCCCGGAGCGTCTTCACAGCTACGGTGCGGCCGAGCCGGGTGTCGTGCGCGAGGTATACCTCGGCCATGCCACCACGGCCGAGCACCGAGCCCAGCTCGTACCGGCCGCCGAGGCGACGCGGCTCTTCCATAACTGTTCCAGCCCTCTCCGTCAGTCCCGACCGCACCCGTGTGTGGTCCGCGGCGGTGCGCTGTTCGCGCATACGCTACCGGGCACGGGTGACGTGATCAGCCCGCACCCGTCAGCCGATATCCGACCGGTATCCGATGTCCGGTATGACGGGCGACCGCCGTGACAGGTCTCACTTCTTGGCGTCGATGACTGCCTTCATCACGTCGCGCGCGATGGGGGCGGCCAGCCCGCCACCGGAGATGTCGTCCCGGTTGGCGTTGCCGTCCTCGACCACGACGGCGACGGCGACCGGTGAGCCGTTGTCGGTCTTCGCGTACGAGATGAACCAGGCGTACGGCTTCTCGCTGTTGTTCAGACCGTGCTGTGCGGTACCGGTCTTGCCGCCCACTGTGACGCCGGGGATCTGCGCGTTGGTTCCCGTGCCGTCCTTGACGACGGTCTCCATCATCTGCTGGACCTTCTGGGCGTTCTCGCCGGAGAGCGCGCGGCTGAGCTCCTTGGGCTCGTGCGTGTAGACGGGGTCGAGGTCGGGAGCCTGGCGCTGGGCGACCATGTACGGCTCCATCAGCTTGCCGTCGTTGGCGATGGCGGAGGCCACCATGGCCATCTGGAGCGGGGTGGTCCGGTTGGACGCCTGACCGATGCCGGCCATCGCGTTCTGCGGCCTGTTGTCCTCGGGGTAGATGCTCGCGTCGGCGCGGACGGGCGTGAAGACTTCCTTGTTGAAGCCGAACTTGTCCGTCTGCTCGATCATCTTCTTGTTGCCGAGGTCGTCGCTCATCTTGCCGAAGACGGTGTTGCACGACCAGCGCAGCGCCTCCCGCAGCGAGGCGTCCTCGCAGGGGATGTTGCCCTCGTTGCTGAGCGGCGTGGTGGACTGCGGAAGCGTCCAGGGCAGCGGGGACTCGGTCTTGGCGTCGATGTCGTCGTAGAGCCCGTTCTCCAGGGCGGCCGCGGCGGTGACGACCTTGAACGTGGAGCCCGGCGGGTAGGTCTCGCGCAATGCCCGGTTGAGCATCGGCTTGTCCTTGTCCTTCAGGAGCTTCTGCCGCGCCTTGGAGTCCTTGTCGGAGTTGCCCGCGAAGACCGAGGGGTCGTACGAGGGGGTGCTCGCCAGCGCCAGGATGGCGCCGCTCTTCGGATCGAGGGCGACGACCGCGCCCTTCTTGTCGCCGAGCCCCTTGAAGGCGGCCTTCTGGGCGTCGCTGCTCAGGGTGGTGACGACGTTGCCGCCCTGCTTCTTGTCCCCGGTGAACATGGAGAGCGTGCGGTTGAAGAACAGCTGGTCGTCGTTGCCGGTGAGGATGCCGTCCTCGAGGTTCTCCAGCTGCGAGGAGTCGAAGGCCTGCGAGGAGTAGCCGGTCACGGGGGCCCAGAGGGGCCCGTCCTTCCAGACGCGCTTGTACTTGAAGTCGCTGCCGTCGGTCTCGACGGACCCGGTGACCGCCTTGCCGTCCACGATGATGTCGCCGCGCTCGTGGGCGTACCGCTCGATGCGGATACGGCGGTTCTCGTCGCGGTTGGTCAGCTCGTCGGCGCGGACGTACTGGATCCAGTTGTCCCGGACGAGCAGGGCGAGCATGAGAATGCCGCAGAAGATCGCGACGCGGCGCAGGGGCTTGTTCACGGGCGGACCACCTGCGTCATCTCGGCGTCGGTCGACGGGGCGGGCG
The DNA here is from genome assembly GCF_055792845.1 of Streptomyces sp. DSM 106670. NCBI lineage: Bacteria > Bacillati > Actinomycetota > Actinomycetes > Kitasatosporales > Streptomycetaceae > Streptomyces > Streptomyces sp. DSM 106670. The sequence goes on along the minus strand of NZ_CM147704.1, from coordinate 4,038,171 downwards.
CCGGGGCAGGACGGCGTGCGGTGTCGCTGATGCGGATCAGGATGCCGATCAGCGCCCAGTTGGCGATGACGGACGAACCACCGGCAGCCAGGAACGGCATCGTCATACCGGTGAGCGGGATGAGGCCCATGACACCGCCGGCGACCACGAACACCTGGATGGCGAAGGCGCCGGAGAGCCCGATGGCCAGCAGCTTGCCGAACGGGTCGCGGGCGGCCAGGGCGGTGCGCACACCGCGCTCGACGATCAGCCCGTACAGCAGGAGGAACGCCATCACTCCGGCGAGCCCCAGCTCCTCGCCCACGGTGGCGAGGATGAAGTCGGTGTTGGCCGCGAAGAGGATGAGGTCGGAGTTGCCCTGGCCGAGGCCGGTCCCGAGCGTGCCGCCGGAGCCGAAGGACATCAGTACCTGGGCCATCTGCTCACTGGCGGCGTGAGTGCCCCAGCCCGCGAAGGGATCGAGCCAGGCGGTCACACGGTCCTGCACATGCGGCTCGAACGAGGCCACGCCGACCGCGCCCACGGCAGACATGGCCAGGCCGAAGACGATCCAACTGGTGCGCTCGGTCGCCACGTAGAGCATGACGACGAACATGCCGAAGAAGAGGAGTGAGGTGCCGAGGTCGGTCTCGAAGACGAGGATCAGGATCGACATCGCCCAGATGACCAGGATCGGGCCGAGGTCCCGGCCGCGGGGCAGGTACATGCCCATGAAGCGTCGGCTGGCCAGAGCGAGGGCGTCGCGCTTCACCATCAGGTAGCCGGAGAAGAAGACCGCGATGACGATCTTCGCGAACTCGCCGGGCTGGATCGAGCCGATACCGGGGATGGTGATCCAGATCTTCGCACCGAACTGCGCGGGGAAGAACATCGGCAGGATCAGCAGAATCAGCGCCACCACCATGGAGATGTAGGTGTAGCGCTGGAGGATGCGGTGGTCCTTCAGCAGGAGCAGCACCCCGATGAACAGGGCGACGCCCATCGCCGAGAAGATCAGCTGCTTCGAGGCGGCGGGCGCGAAGCTGGGGAGCCGCGCCAGTCGTTCCGACTGGTCAAGACGCCAGATCAGCGCCAGGCCCAGACCGTTGAGCAGGGTGGCAAGGGGCAGGAGCAGCGGATCGGCGTACTTGGCGAACCTGCGCACCACAAGGTGGGCGACCCCGCCGAGCAGCGCGAGCCCCGCCCCGTAGCCGAGCATGCCCGCGGGCAGCTCGCCGTTGAGCGCGAGGCCCACGTTGGCGTAGGCGAACACCGAGATGGCGACGGCGAAGACGACGAGCGCCAGCTCGGTGTTGCGGCGGCTCGGCGCGTCGATCGCGCCGATGGTGGTCGTGTTGGTGACAACGCTCATGGTGCTGAAGGCCCCCTACGGCTTACTGCTTACCGCACTGCGGGACCAGCTTCTTCTCTTCCTCCGAGAGGCTGGGGCCGGGAGTGGGAGCGGTGGTCGACTTGGTCCCCTTGGCGGAGGACGTGGCGGAAGTCCTGGTGGCGGGGGCCCCGGCGGTGCCGCCGGCCTCGCCCTCGCCCGTGCGGGCCCGGTTCTCGGCGTCGGCCGCGCGGCGCTGCGCGTCCTTCTTGCAGGCGGAGGCCTGGGCGGCGAGCTCGGCGATCTTCTTGCGGGCGTCGGTGATGTTGCCCTCGGCGATGGTCGACTCGACCTGCTTGCGCTGGTACGGCGGCAGGTACTTGAGCTCGATCTCGGGGTGGTTCTTCTCGACCTTCGAGAGCGAGACCCAGGCGAGGTCCTGGCTGATGCCCCGGAACAGCGCGACGTTCTCGTCCTTCGCGCCGACGTAGTACTGCGTCTGCGTCCAGCGGTAGCCGCCGTACAGACCGCCGCCGATCACGGCCAGCGCCAGCACGATGTAGACGGAACGCTTCAGCCATTTACGACCGCCGCGCGGTTTGACGAAGTCGTCGTCCGTATAGGCGTCGTAGGAGCCGTCCGGCATGCCGCCGTAGCCGACGTCGCCGCTGCCGGGCGGGCCGAAGCCGCCGGCGGGCGGGGGAACGGGGCGGCCGAGGCCGGCCGCGCGGCCGGCGGGCGTCTGCATGGCCCCGCCGTCGCCCAGCTGGGCCTGGTTCTCCGCGACCGCGCCGACGACGACCGGGGTGTCGTTGAGCTGACCGGCCAGGGTGTCGTTGCTGTCGACGTCCAGGACGTCGGCCACGATGCAGGTGATGTTGTCGGGGCCGCCGCCGCGCAGAGCGAGCTGGATCAGCTCCTGGATGGTCTCCTGCGGGCCCTGGTAGCTGGCGAGGGTCTCCTCCATCGTCTGGTGCGAGACCACGCCGGAGAGGCCGTCGGAGCAGATCAGATAGCGGTCGCCGGCGCGGACCTCGCGGATGGAGAGGTCCGGCTCGACATGGTCGCCGCTGCCCAGCGCGCGCATCAGCAGGGAGCGCTGCGGGTGGGTGGTGGCCTCTTCCTCGGTGATCCGGCCCTCGTCGACGAGGCGCTGCACCCAGGTGTGGTCCTGGGTGATCTGCGTCAGGACGCCGTCGCGCAGCAGATACGCGCGGGAGTCGCCGACGTGCACCAGGCCGAGGCGCTGGCCGGTCCAGAGCAGGGCGGTGAGCGTGGTGCCCATGCCCTCCAGCTGGGGGTCCTCCTCGACCATGACGCGCAGCTGGTCGTTCGCCTGCTGCACGGCGGTGCCGAGCGAGGTCAGGAGATCGGATCCCGGTACGTCGTCGTCGAGCGGGACGAGCGTGGAGATCACCTCGGAGCTGGCGACCTCACCGGCCGCCTGACCGCCCATGCCGTCGGCGATGGCGAGCAGCCGGGGTCCGGCATAGCCGGAGTCCTCGTTGCCCTCCCGGATCATGCCCTTGTGCGACCCGGCGGCGAAGCGCAGCGACAGACTCATGCGCACCTCGCCCGTCGGCTCGGGGTACAGCCTGTCTCGAGCCACACTGCCCACCCTCCGGTCGGGAACCGGGCAGCGTCCGTCATCGGGACCGCCGCGGCTCGCTCGCTCCGCTCGCTCATTGTCGTACTACTTCCGCAGCTCGATGACGGTCTTGCCGATACGGATCGGCGCGCCCAGCGGAACTGGTGTCGGGGTGGTGAGCCGGGTCCGTTCCAGATACGTGCCGTTGGTGGACCCGAGATCCTCGACGATCCACTGGCCGTCACGGTCCGGGTAGATCCTGGCATGCCTGCTGGACGCGTAGTCGTCGTCCAGCACGATCGTTGAATCGTGGGCCCGGCCCAGGGTGATGGTCTGGCCCTGGAGCGCGACCGTGGTGCCCGTGAGCGTGCCCTCGGACACGACCAGCTTCGTGGGCGCCCCGCGGCGCTGCCGGCCGGACTGCTGGCGCTGCTGGGGCGGCGCCGCTTGTTGTTGTTGGCGGCCCTGCTGGGGGCGCGTGTCGGCGGCAGTGCGGCGTGAGCCGCGCTGCGTGACGCGCGTTCCGAACAGGTCGCTGCGGATGACCTGTACGGCCACGATGACGAACAGCCACAGAACAGCCAGGAAACCTAGCCGCATGACCGTCAGGGTCAGCTCTGACATTGCCCCCGCTTCACCCTTCGGCTTGCCGGTAAACGATGGTGGTGCTGCCCACGACGATCCGCGAGCCGTCGCGGAGCGTAGCGCGGGTGGTGTGCTGCCCGTCTACCACGATGCCGTTGGTAGACCCGAGATCCTGGATCGTCGAGGGCGTTCCGGTCCGGATCTCACAGTGCCGGCGCGATACGCCGGGGTCGTCGATCCGCACGTCGGCGTCGGTGGATCGTCCCATCACCAACGTCGGGCGGGAAATCTGATGGCGGGTGCCGTTGATCTCGATCCAGCGCCGCGTCCGGGCGTCCGGCACGGGGCCGGGCGTGGCCGGCGGGCGCCGGTCGTTCGTGGGGGCCGAGGGCCGTCCGGCGCCGGGCGGCGGGGCCGCGGGCATCGGCGGGGCGGCGCTCGGGGGGTAGCCGTAGCCGCCGGGAGCCTGCGGGGCGGCGGGCCGTCCGGGCGCGGGCTGGGGCGGACCCGACGGGTCGTGCTGTGACGAACTCGACGCCAGAGTGCGGCTGCGGACCCGGTAGAGCCCGGTGTCGAGGTCGTCGGCCTTCTCCAGGTGGACCTTGATCGGTCCCATGAAGGTGTAGCGCTGCTGCTTGGCGTAGTCGCGCACCAGGCCGGAGAGCTCGTCGCCCAGCTGACCGGAGTACGGGCTGAGCCGCTCGTAGTCGGGTGTGCTGAGCTCGACGATGAAGTCGTTCGGGACGACGGTCCGCTCGCGGTTCCAGATCGTCGCGTTGTTGTCGCACTCGCGCTGGAGGGCGCCGGCGATCTCGACGGGCTGCACCTCGGACTTGAAGACCTTGGCGAAGGTGCCGTTGACCAGCCCCTCGAGGCGCTGCTCGAAACGCTTCATGACCCCCATGGGGCACCTCCTCCGTTGTCATCGTCCCTGTACTGCTTACTGATCGTATCCACGCGTCGGGAAATCGGCTGGTTCCCCTTGTCTGGCCTGTGGATGAGTGTCACCCCTCACACGGATCGTAGAGGTGGCTTCCTCACAGTGTCCCGCACCCGGGACGCACTCTGGAGGAGTGGGGGCGATGGTTCGGGGTTCCCGCTTCCCTTCCCCGAGCCGGCGAAACAACGGATGTGAATCCACCCTGTCCAGCGTGCTAATCTTCCGTTTGTCGCCAGGCGCTCGCCCCACAAGGTGAGGGTCTGAAACACCACTTGCGCGAGTGGCGGAACGGCAGACGCGCTGGCTTCAGGTGCCAGTGTCCTTAGGGACGTGGGGGTTCAAATCCCCCCTCGCGCACAACGGCAGTTGCCCGCAGCTGCTGAAGTTGATTCGAGAGAACCCCCGCTTCGGAGAGATCCGGAGCGGGGGTTCTTCGTTGTTCCGTGTTTTCACCGGACGGCCGGGGTACGGACAAGCGGGTAGGAAACAGGCGGGTGGGAAGCGGCGGCGGCGGTCGTCCGCAGGCGGTGATCCACCGGGGTGCGGGCGCGGTTTCCGGACAGACCGATGGCCGATGCAACGGCGCACGTGCTTACGCTGGCCGCAGAGGTTGGATCGACGGCGGCTCGGCGGTGAAGGGCTGAGCGCACAGAACGTCCCGGAGGCAGGAAATGGCGAAGCAGGCTCGCGCGGTCCAGACGTGGCGGTCGATCGTGGACGCCGCGGCGAGTGTCTTCGACGACTACGGCTACGAGCGTGCCGCCATCTCGGAGATTCTCCGCCGCGCCAAGGTCACCAAGGGGGCCCTGTACTTCCACTTCGCCTCCAAGGAGGCCATCGCGCAGGCGATCATGGACGAGCAGACCTCCACGGTCGAGTTCGAGCAGGAGGGATCGCCGCTCCAGTCCCTGGTGGACGGCGGCCAGCAGTTCGCCTTCGCCCTGCGCCACAACGCGATGGCCCGGGCCGGTACGAGGCTCTCCATCGAGGGTGTCTTCCTCGGCGGGCCGCACCCGTGGGGCGACTGGATCGACGCGACGGCCCGGATGCTGGAGCTGGGCCAGGAACGCGGCGAGGTGTTCCCGCAGATCGACCCGATGGTGTCGGCCAAAATCATCGTCGCCTCGTTCACCGGTATCCAGCTGGTCTCGGAGGCCGACACCGGTCGCGCCGATCTGCGCGAGCAGGTGGCGCAGATGTGGCGCCACATCCTGCCGTCGATCGCGCACCCCGGTGTCATCGCCCACATCAAGCCGGAGGGCCGGGTGGATCTGGCGGCCCAGGCGCGCGAGAAGGCCGAGCGCGAGGAGCAGGAGGCCAGGATCGCCGCGGAGGCCAAGGACGCGGGCTCCCTGCCGGGCGAGGCCGGTCCGCGGGGCGGCGGTGGAGCCGGTCGCGGTACGAGGGCCGGGCAGGGGGCCGACGAGGCCGACGAGGAGTCGGCGGGCGCGGGTGCGAGGGTGGCGGCCGGAGGGGCTGCCTGAACCGCGCTCGGGAGAGCCTGAATCATGCTCGGGGTTGCGATGTTTCACGTGAAACGCCCGATTCATCATGCGGCAGGGCCGCGGAGCTCGTAGAAGCTCCGCGGCCCTGTCTGCGTTTTCGGGGTCTGCCGTGCTGCCGTTCTGCTGTTCCGCTCAGGCGGCGAGGCGGGTGGCGAGGGCCTTCGCCTTCTCCCGGGCGTCGTCGAGCGCCTTGGCGCGGGAGGCCTCGGCGAGCGGGACCAGTTCGGCCATCGACGGCTGCGAGTGGGCGAGGGTCAGCTCCGGAACGATGAAGTCCACCTCGATGGAGAACATGCCCGCGAACACCTTCTCCAGGTAATTCTGGACAAATTCAAAGCTCTCGCGCGGGGTGCCCGGAGCATACGAACCGCCCCGGCTGGCGACGACGGTCACCGGGGTCCCGGCGACGGGGGAGTCCGGTCCCGCGTTGTGCCCGACGATGATCACCTGGTCGAGCCAGGCCTTGAGGGTGGACGGGATCGTGAAGTTGTACATCGGTGCGCCGATCAGGACGGCGTCCGCCGCGGCCAGCTCGTCGGCGAGCTCCCGGCGCAGCGGGTCGTCGGCGCCCGCGGCCGTGGCGCCGGCGTCCAGGTGGGGCAGCGGATCGGAGGCGAGGTCGCGATGGACGACGGTGCCGTCCGGGTGCTGCTCGCGCCAGGCGTCGACGAACGCCGCCGTGATGTCGCGGGAGGCGGAGCCCTGGGGGAAGACGGCGGAGTCGAGGTGCAGAAGCGTGGCCATGGTGATCTCCACAGAGAGGGGAAGGAGGGCGCGGGCGGGTCGACGTGACCTCGCGGGCGTCCGAGCGGATCCATTCCGTACGTAACTACTAATAGCATAGCTACTTATTTTTAGTAAGCCACCCACGGCGGCGCAGTACTCTGGGCGTATGGCGGATCACAACGAACAGGCCTGTCGGCGGGTCGATGTGGGGATCAGTCGCGTCTTCGAGTTGTTCGGCAAGCGCTGGACCGGCCCGATCGTCTCGGTGCTGCTGCAGCGACCGGTCCACTTCGCCGAGCTGCGCCGGGCGATTCCCGGAATCAGCGAGCGCATGCTCTCGGACCGGCTGACCGAACTCGGCGCGGCCGGGCTGGTGATCCGCGAGGTCGACGAAGGTCCGCCGCTGCGCGTCGCGTACCGGCTCACCGAGGCCGGCGCCGCGATGGAGCCCGCGCTCAAGGAGCTCGGGCAGTGGGCGGACACCTATCTGGCGCCGGACCCCGGTACCGGCTGCTGATACCGGCTGCCGAATCGGCGGTACCGTCGTGCTCGGCCGCTGCTGGGCAGGGCCGCTGGCCGTGCGGACAGCCGGGCAGCCGACGAGTGTGTACGAGGGTGGGGGAGGCGACGCTCCATGGGCGTAACCGGGACGACGATGCCTGAACAGCGTGCCGAGGAGCCGGGTCCGCGCATTCCGGTCGTGCCCGGGTTCGCCCGGCGCGGGGCCACGAGTTCACCGAAGGCGGCGGGCAAGGCGCTCCGCGACCGGGTGCCGAGGTCCTCGCACGCCTCGCTGGTCCTGCCGCAGGGCCGGCCGGACGCGGTGCGGGCGGTCGAGGAGTCGAACCGGGGCCGGGTGCCCGGGCTGACGCCGATACGGGTGGGCCGGATGGCGGCGACGCCGTTCGCCTTCCTGCGGGGTGCGGCCGGACTGATGGCCCACGACCTGATGGGCAGCCCGGTCACCGGTGTCGGCGCCCAGCTCTGCGGCGACGCGCACGCGGCCAACTTCGGCCTCTACGGCGATGCCCGGGGCAGCCTGGTCATCGATCTCAACGACTTCGACGAGACCGTCTTCGGGCCCTGGGAATGGGACCTCAAGCGGCTCGCCACCTCCCTGGTGCTGGCCGGCCGGGCCGCCGGCGCCGACGAGGACACCTGCCGCCGGGGCGCGTACGACGCCGTCGGCGCCTACCGGCGCACGATGCGGCTGCTGGCCCGGCTGCCCGCCCTGGACGCCTGGAACGCCATCGCGGACGAGGAACTCGTCTCGCACACGGACGCGCGTGACCTGGTCGGCACCCTGGAACGGGTCTCGGAGAAGGCCCGTAACAACACCAGCGCCCGCTTCGCCGCCCGTTCCACCGAGGAGTGTCCGGACGGCGGCCGGCGCTTCGTCGACGCCCGGCCCGTGCTGCGCCGGGTGCCGGACGCCGAGGCCGCGGCGGTGGCCGCCGGGCTCGCCGGATATCTCTCCACCGTCTCCGAGGACCGGGTGCCGCTGCTGGCCCGGTACGCGATCCACGACGTGGCGTTCCGGGTGGTCGGCACCGGCAGCGTGGGCACCCGGTCGTACGTGGTGCTGCTGCTCGACCACCGGGGCGAGCCGCTGGTCCTCCAGGTGAAGGAGGCGCGTCCCTCGGTGCTCGCGCCCTATCTGCCCGCGGTCGGTTTCGATGTGCCGGAGGTGGCGCACGAGGGCCGCCGGGTGGTGCTCGGACAGAAGCGGATGCAGGTCGTCAGCGACATCCTGCTCGGCTGGGCGGACGTCGACGGCAGGCAGTTCCAGGTCCGGCAGTTCCGTAACCGCAAGGGCAGCGTGGACCCCGCCGCGCTCGCCGCCGACCAGGTGGACGACTACGGGCGGATGACCGGTGCGCTGCTCGCCCGGGCGCACGCGCACAGCGCCGATCCCCGGCTGCTGGCGGGCTACTGCGGCAAGAACGACGAACTCGACGATGCGGTGGCCGCGTTCGCGGTGACGTACGCCGACCGTACGGAGGCGGATCACGCCGAACTGGTGCGGGCGATCAAGGCGGGCAGGCTGGCCGCCGAGTTCGGTGTGTGACGGGACCGTGAGGCGGTGGGCCCAGGGGCCGGGGCCCACCATGTGTGCCGGGCCGCCCGGCCGTGGCCATACGCTGGACGGGTGAGCGACGAAGCCGCCGGGGTGCCGACCACCCGGAACGATGAAGACCGGCAGGACAACGACCGGCAGGACAGCGGCCGGACGGACGAGCCCGGGCCCGCCCCGGAGGCGCAGGACGTCCCGGGGGCGCCGGGTGACCCCGGGGCCGCGGACGCCGCCGCGGGGGAGCGGGCCGGCGCCGAGGACGCCGCGCCGCGGCCCGAGGCGCGGCTGGCCAGGGCGGTGCAGGTCGCCGAGCAGGCGCTGATCGAGTTCGAGATCGCGGTGGAGACCTTCCGGGTGGAGGTCGAGAACTTCTCCCGGCTGCACCACCAGAAGCTCGGCCCGATGTACACCCGCCTCGACGAGCTGGACGCGCTGATCGCCGAGGCGCGGGCGGCCAGGACCGGGGATCCGGAGGACGAGCGCAAAGCGCGCGAGGCGCGGGCCGTCGTCATGCCGATGCCCGGGGTCGACGAGCTGTTCCACGACTGGATGGACACCGACGGGCTGTCCCCCGAGGCCGCGGCCATGCTCACCGAACAGCCGGTCCGGCCGCCGAAGCGGGTCAGGCCGAGCGAGGAGGCCCGCAGGCTCTACCGGGAGCTGGCCCGCAAGGCGCACCCGGACCTCGCCCAGGACGAGCCGGAGCGGCAGCGCCGCGACGAGTTCATCGCCCGGGTGAACGCCGCCTACGGGCGGGGCGACGTCGAGCTGCTCAAGGAGCTCGTGGCGGAGTGGGAGGCCGGCCCGGTGCAGCCCCTGACGCCGCTGAGCGAGAGCGAGGAGCTCTACGCCCGGCTGGAGTGGCTCAGCCGGCGCAAGGAGCTGCTGACGGTGCTCGCCAAGGAGCTGGAGGAGGGCGCGATCGGCTCGATGCTGCGGATGGCGCCGGACGACCCGGACCAGTTGCTGGAGGACATCGCGGAGCAGCTGCTCGGCGAGGTGTCCCGGCGTGAGGCCGAGCTCGCGGAGCTGGTGCAGTAGCGTTCCGGATGACCGCCGCGTGGACACGAGGCCCTCGGTACGAGGTCCCGGTCCGCGCCCCAGGACGGCAAGCTCAAGATCGCACGAGAGAAGGCATGACCCATGAATTTCGCCCCGCTGCCCTCGGTGGACGCCGCGGCGGTGCCGTCGGACGGCTTCGTCCTGGACGTCCGTGAGAACGACGAGTGGGCGGCCGGTCACGTCGAGGGTGCGCTGCACATCCCGATGAGCGACTTCGTGGGCCGGTTCGGTGAGCTGACGGAGGCCGCCGAGGACGGCCGGCGCGTGCATGTGATGTGCCGGGTCGGCGGCCGGTCGGCCCAGGTCACCCAGTACCTGGTCCAGCAGGGCATCGACGCCGTGAACATCGACGGCGGCATGCAGGCCTGGGACGGCGCCGGGCGCCCGATGGTCACGGACAACGGGACGCCCGCCTTCGTCCTCTGAGGGCGGCGCGGCCCCGCGGGTTCAGCCGAGCGGATGGGCGGCCAGCAGGTCGCCCAGCGCCTCCTCATGGGCCGCGGCCGGCCCGAGGGAGAGCTCGATCTGTTTCGCCCAGGCGTGGAAGCGGTGCAGCGGGTAGTCGGTGTCCGCGCCGAAGCCACCGTGCAGATGCTGGGCGGTCTGCACGACGCGGCGGACGCCGTCGGATGCCCAGATCTTCGCCACGGCGACATCGCCCGCGGCGGGCAGCGGGCCCCCGGCGTCGGTGGAGATCCGCCAGGCGGCCTGCCAGAGCGTCGCCTCCATCGCCCGCAGATCGATGTACCGGTCGGCGGCCTGGACCGCCACCGCCTGGAACGTGGCGACCGGGAACCCGAACTGCTCGCGCCTGCCGGTGTATTCGGCGGTCATCGCGAGCACCCGCTCGCCCAGCCCGAGCGCGAGCGCGCAGGTTCCCGTGGTGAGCAGGGACCGCAGCCACTCCCAGCAGTCCGCCGCGTCGATTAGCTCGCGGGCCGCCACACGGACCGCGTCGAGCCGGACCTCGGCCAGTCGTTCACCGCTGGTGGAGACCTGGTCCGCCAGGGTGACGCCGGCGCGGGTACGGGGCACGAGGGCGAGGACCGTCCTGCCCCCGGCGGTGTGCGCGGGCACGGCGATCCAGTCGGCCACCTGGGCCCAGGGAACCGCGGACTGCACCCCGTCGAGCACCCAGCCGGAGCCGTCGGCCGGGCCGTCGGTCTCCCCGTCGCCCTTGCTGCCGGCGGCCCCGTCCTCCTCGCCGTACGGCCGTGCGGAGACGGCGAGTTCGGCCGGATCGTGGCCGCTGCGCCCGTTGGCGCCGACGGTCAGGATCAGTTCGCCCCGCCCGGCCCGGGGCAGCAGCTCCGCCGCTAGGGTGCGGTCGCCGTACCGTTCGATGGCCATCGCCACCGCACAGCTCTCCAGCAACGGGACCCTGGCCAGCACCTTGGCCGACTCCCGCAGGACCAGGCAGAGCGCGATCGGGTCCAGGCCCGCGCCCCCGTGCTCCGGCGACAGCGTGAGCCCGAGCAGGTCCGTGCGCGCCAGCTCGTGCCAGAGCTGTCGGTCGATGTCTTCCGCCACCGCCCTCGGGGTCAGGGCGGGGCTGGGCGCGCGGTCGGGTGCGACGTCCGAGAAGACGGCCCTGGCCGCCTCGACGGCCGCCTGCTGTTCCTCGGTGAAGGTGAAGTCCACTGTCCCGGCCTCCCGTTGACCATCGACGACCTGACGGGTCGTCAAGATAGAACAGGTTCTACGGGAAGGGAACAGTGTGCGGCGGCCCGAGGGCTGCGTCAGCTGCCTTAGCCGCCTCAGCGGTCGAAGTCGAGCTCCACCTCCGGGGTGAGCGGATGCGACTGGCAGGCCAGCACGAAGCCCGCCCCGGTCTCCTCCGGCTCCAGCGCGAAGTTGCGCTCCATCCGGACCTCGCCCGATACGAGGAAGGCCCGGCAGGTCCCGCACACCCCTCCCTTGCAGGCGTACGGAGCGTCCGCACGGCTGCGCAGCACCGTCTCCAGCAGGGATTCGGAGTCCTGCACCGGCCAGCTGCCCGAACGGCCGTGGAGGGTGGCCGTCAGCAGGGCGTCGGACGGTGCGGCGACCTTGACCACCGTCACATCGGTGGGGCCTTCGTCGACGTGGAAGATCTCCTGGTGGACCCGCGAACGGTCGACGCCGAGCGCTTTCAGGGCCTTTTCCGTGCCCCGTACGAGGCCGAGCGGTCCGCACAGGAACCAGCCGTCCACCTCCGGCACCGGGAGCACGGCGGGCAGCAGACCGGTGAGCCGTTCGGCGTCGAGCCGCCCGGAGGGGAGCCCGGCCGACTGCTCCTCCCGGGAGAGCGCGGTGACCAGCTGGAAGCGGTCCGGATAGCGGTCCTTGAGGTCGGCCACCTCGTCGAGGAACATCGTCGAGGCCGCCGTGCGGTCGCTGCGGATCAGACAGAACCGGGCGGCCGGCTCACGGCCGAGCAGGGTGGCCGCCATCGACAGCACCGGGGTGATGCCGCTGCCGCCGACCACCGCGGCGAACAGGCCCGGGCGCGGCTTCAGGACGAAGCGGCCCATCGGAGGCATGGCCTCCACCTGGTCCCCGACCGCCAGTTCCTTCAGGGCGTACGTGGAGAACGCCCCGCCCTCGACCCCGCGGATGCCCACGCGCAGCACCGGTTCGCCGGGCTGCTCGGTGGCGGGTGCGCAGATCGAGTAGGAGCGGCGGATCTCCTGGCCGTCCACGGTGAAGCGCACGTTCAGATGCTGGCCGGGGGTGTGGCGGAAGGTCTCGCGCAGCTCGGCGGGCACGGCGAAGGTGACGGCCACCGCGTCGTCCGTGATCCGTTCGATCGCGCTGACCCGGAGCGGATGGAACATCTACAACTCCTTGAAGTGGTCGAACGGTTCGCGGCAGGCGACGCAGCGGCGCAGGGCCTTGCACGCCGTGGAGGAGAACCGGCTGAGCAGTTCCGTGTCCGTGGAGCCGCAGTGCGGGCAGCGCACCGAGAGCGTCAGCGGCACGGGGCCGCCGTCCGCGCTGTGGGCGCGCGGCGGGGCTATGCCGAACTCGGCGAGCTTGCGACGGCCTTCGGCGCTGATGTCGTCCGTCGACCAGGCCGGCGCCAGGACCGTGACCACGGAGACCTCGGGCACGCCGTGGTCGTGCAGCACCCGCTCGATGTCGGCGGACATCGCCTCGATCGCCGGGCAGCCGGTGTAGGTCGGGGTGAGGTGCACGGTCACCCGGCCGGGGCCGTCCACCCGCACGTCCCGCAGGACGCCGAGCTCCGCCAGGGTCAGCACCGGGAGCTCGGGGTCCGGCACGGAACCGGCGAGGCCGCGCAGCTCCGCCTCCAGCAGGGTGTCGGTCACCATGACGCCCCCGGATGACTGCGGTGCAGATGCTGCATCTCGGCGAGCATGCGGCCGAACGGCTCGGTGTGCAGACCCTGCCGGCCCGCGCCCGCCGCCCAGCCCCCGGACCGCGGGCCCGCGGGGAGGGTCAGACCGGCCCGCTCGACGACCTCGGTGACGGCGTCGAGCCAACCGCTCTGCAGGGCCTGCCAGTCGACACCGGAGTCCGGGGCGTCGAGCCCTTCGACCGGCTGGAACATCTCGCCGGTGAACCGCCACAGCGCGTCCAGGCCGCTCTGCATCCGGCGGAGGCTCTCCTCGGTGCCGTCGCCGAGCCGCAGGACCCACTGCTCGGCGTGGTCACGGTGGTAGGCCACCTCCTTGACGGCCTTGGTCGCCAGGCCGCCGAACTCGCCGTCCCCGGCCGCGAGACGCTCGTACAGCAGGTGCTGGTACACCGAGAAGTAGAGCTGCCGGGCGATGGTGTGGGCGAAGTCCCCGTTCGGCTGCTCGACCAGCTGGAGGTTGCGGAAGGCGCGCTCCTCGCGGAGGTAGGCGAGCTCGTCCTCGTCGCCGACGAGGGAGAGCAGCACCCGCGCCTGTCCCAGCAGGTCCAGGGCGATGTTGGCGAGCGCCACCTCCTCCTCCAGGACGGGGGCGTGACCGGCCCACTCCCCCAGCCGGTGCGAGAGCACCAGCGCGTCGTCGCCGAGGGCGAGTGCGGCGCTCACAGGTGCTTCACCCCGTCCGGGATCTCGTAGAACGTCGGGTGGCGGTAGGGCTTGTCGGCGGCCGGCTCGAAGAAGGAGTCCTTCTCGTCGGGGGAGGACGCGGTGATCTCGGTGGACGGGACCACCCAGATCGAGACGCCCTCCGAGCGGCGGGTGTAGAGGTCACGGGCGTTGCGCAGGGCCATCTCGGCGTCCGGCGCGTGCAGGCTGCCCGCATGGGTGTGGGACAGTCCGCGCCGCGAGCGCACGAACACCTCCCACAGGGGCCAGTCGGTCGAGCTGCTCATGCCGTCTCCTCCACATGCTGCGCGGACGCGCTGTTCTGTGCCGATGCCGATGCCGATGCCGATGCCGATGCCGGTGCCGGTGCCGGTGTCTGTGCCCGCGAGGCGGCGGGTGCTCCGGCCGGGGCGTGCTTGGCGGCGTACGCGGCTGCCGCGTCCCGGACCCAGGCGCCTTCCTCGTGGGCCGTGCGCCGCTGGGTGATGCGCTGTTCGTTGCAGGGGCCGTTGCCCTTGAGGACCGCCTGGAACTCGGCCCAGTCGATCGCGCCGAAGTCGTGCCGGCCCAGCTCCTCGTTCCACCGGATGTCGGGGTCCGGGAGCTCCAGGCCCAGCGCCTCGGCCTGGGGCACGCAGATGTCCACGAAGCGCCGGCGCAGCTCGTCGTTGGAGTGCCGCTTGATCTTCCAGGCCATGGACTGCTCGGAGTGCGAGGAGGCGTCGTCGGGCGGGCCGAACATCATCAGGGAGGGCCACCACCAGCGGTTCACCGCGTCCTGGGCCATGGCGTGCTGGGCCTCGGTGCCACGGCTGAGGGCGAGCAGCAGCTCGTACCCCTGGCGCTGGTGGAAGGACTCCTCCTTGCAGATGCGGACCATCGCGCGGGCGTACGGGCCGTAGGAGCAGCGGCAGAGCGGCACCTGGTTGGTGATCGCCGCCCCGTCCACCAGCCAGCCGATCGCGCCGACGTCGGCCCAGGTCAGCGTGGGGTAGTTGAAGATCGACGAATAGCGCTGGCGGCCCGCGTGCAGCTTGTCGAGCAGCTCCTCGCGGCTGGTGCCCAGGGTCTCGGCGGCGCTGTAGAGATACAGGCCGTGGCCCGCCTCGTCCTGCACCTTGGCCATGAGGATCGCCTTGCGGCGCAGCGAGGGCGCCCGGGTGATCCAGTTGGCCTCGGGCTGCATGCCGATGATCTCGGAGTGGGCGTGCTGGGCCATCTGGCGGACCAGCGTCGCGCGGTAGGCGTCGGGCATCCAGTCCCGCGGCTCGATCCGCTCGTCCGCCGCCACCGTCGCGTCGAAGGCCGCGAGGCGGTCCGCGTCCGCCGCGTCCACCGCATCCGCCGTGCCGAGCGTCTTCTGCGTCGTCTGGTCCGCAGTCACTGCCGCCATCCCGGGCTCCCTACCGACCGATCGTTCGGTTCCTTGACTTCAATGGTGAGTCGGAGGCCCGTAGGGTGTCAACCCTGTGGATAACTGAGTGGTGATCGACGGTGAGCGGGGCGGGATGGATTCGGACCACGACAGGAGCTCTGCGGGCGGGGGGAAGGACGCCTGGCCGCAGGCGTTGAACCGGCCGGCGGAAGCGCGAAACACCCCCGAAGGCATACCGCCGACGCCCTCGGCACCGGTGGCGGAGCCCTCGGAGACCGGCCGGGGCATAGCGGGACTCTCCTTCCCCTACCAGGTGGTCGCGGCCCTGGCGCTGTCCCTGATCGGGCTGCTCGCCTGCACCCAGGTGGCCATGGTGTTCCTGCACGTCGCCCCGTCCAACACGCTGACCAAGCAGCACGGGAAGTCGATCGACCGCTGGATCTACCCGGAGTTCGAGCAGAACTGGAAGCTCTTCGCGCCCAACCCGCTCCAGCAGAACGTCGCTGTCCATGTGCGGGCCGATGTGGTGGGGGCCGACGGCCGCCACACCACGAGGTGGATGAACCTCACCCATGAGGACGGCGAAGCGATACGCGGCAGCCTCTTCCCCAGCCATGTGGCCCAGAACGAGCTCCGCCGGGGCTGGGACTTCTACGTCAACTCCCACGACAGCGAGAACCGCCCCAACGGCCTGCGCGGCGATCTCTCCGAGCGCTACGTGCGGCGCATCGCGATGCTGCGGCTGAGCGAGCGTGACTACGGCGGCACGATCGAACGCATCCAGCTCCGCTCCGCCACCAGCTCCATCGCCCCGCCCCCGTGGAGCAACGAGAAGATCAGCACCCGGCCCGTCCACCGCGTACTCCCCTGGTGGACCGTGACCCCGGACGATCTTCCCGAGCGCGAAGCCGACCAGCGCGAAGCGGCGCACGGTGTGGAGGAGAACCGGTGACCGTCCCCCCGCCCGCGACCCCGCAGGACGCGGCTCAGCAGCCCACGACCCCCCGCCCCGGTGGCCCCCGCTCCGGCGTGCCAGGCAGCGGACCGGCCCGCGCCCTTCAGCGCGTCACCGCCTCGGCCCTCGGCCCGTACCAGAGCGCCGTCGTCCGGATCGGCTTCGCCGCCACCTATCTCTTCTTCCTGCTGCGCGAGCTGCCGCACCGCCATGAGCTGTACGGCCCGGACAGCCCGTGGCACTGGGACCTGGCCCGTCAGCTGATTAACGGCAACGAGGCCTTCTCCGTCCTCATGTGGACCGACAGCACGGTCTGGTTCGAGGCGGTGTACGTCCTCACCCTGCTGTCCGCGGCGGCGCTGATGCTCGGCTGGCGGACCCGGACCATGTCCGTCCTCTTCATGGTCGGCGTGCTCTCGGTGCAGAACCGCAGCATCTTCATGGGCGACGGCGGCGACAACGTCGTCCACCTCATGGCGATCTACCTGGTGCTGACGCGCTGCGCCCAGGTCTGGTCGCTGGACGCCCGTCGTGCGGCGCGCGACGCGCAGCGCGCGGCGGCCGGTCTGCCGCCGCTGCGGGACATCGTGGGCCCGGTGTTCTGGGTGCTCCTCGGTCCCGTCCTCGTGACGGCCACGCTGATGGGCGGGCTCGGCGGCACCTGGTGGCTGCCGACCCTGCTCTGGGTGATCTGGCTCTCCGCCGCCGCCTGGTGGGCCGTGAACCGCTATCTGCCGCAGAGCGAGCCCCGCACCCTGCTCGACGTCCTGGCCAACCTCGCGCACAACGCCACGCTCGCCGTGATCATGGCCGAGGTCTGTCTGATCTACGCGACCGCCGGCTGGTACAAGATCCAGGGCTCGCGCTGGCAGGACGGCACAGCGCTCTACTACCCGCTGAACCTCGACTACTTCACCCCGTGGCCCGCTCTGTCGGACATCCTGGGCGCCAGCGGGCTGATGGTGATGGTGCTGACGTACGGCACGGTCATCGTCCAGGTCGCCTTTCCGTTCACGCTGTTCAACCGGCGGGTCAAGAACGTCCTGCTGGTCGCGATGATCTGCGAGCACGCGGGGATCGCCCTGCTGCTCGGGCTGCCGTTCTTCTCCATGGCGATGATCGCGGCCGACGCGGTGTTCCTGCCGACGGCCTTCCTCGTATGGCTGGGCGCCCGCGCCGGGACCGGCAGGCGCCGGCTGCTCGCCGGGCTGCCCGGCCGGTCCCGTATGCCGGGGAAGCCCGGGCGGTCCGGTGCCGACGACGGGTCCGATGGCCGGTCGGCGGCCGGTCCGGCGAAGGACGGTCCCGGCGGTACGGAGGAGCCCCGGCTCCAGGGCGGCGGCGGGGGCCATACTCTCGTCGGGTGAGCAGTGAGACCGGCAGAACCCAGCAGCCCCCGGCGGAGCCTCTCCTGACAGAGCCCCTCGCCACGGAGCCTCTCCAGTACGACGACGGCTACGGTCAGACGATCGGCGTCGGGCCGCACCCGCTGCCCTGGCCCGAGGGCGAGCGCTACGACCCCGAGCTGCTGGCCCAGGGCGACCGGCGCAACGTCGGCGACGCCTACCGCTACTGGACGCGGGAGGCGATCGTCGCCGATCTCGACCTGCGGCGGCACGACTTCCATGTGGCCGTGGAGAACTGGGGCCACGACTTCAACATCGGCTCGGTGGTGCGGACCGCCAACGCCTTCCTCGCCAAGGAGATCCACATCGTGGGCCGCCGCCGCTGGAACCGGCGCGGCGCCATGGTCACCGACCGCTATCAGCATGTGCGCCACCACCCCGACACGGCGGACCTGACCGCCTGGGCGGCGGCCGAGGGGCTGCCGATCATCGGGATCGACAACCTCCCCGGCGCCGTACCGCTGGAGCGCACCGAGCTGCCGCGCCGGTGCGTCCTGCTGTTCGGGCAGGAGGGCCCGGGCCTGACCGAGGAGGCGCGGAAGCACGCCACGATGGTGTGCTCGATCGCGCAGTTCGGCTCGACCCGGTCCATCAACGCCGGCGCCGCCGCGGCCATCGCGATGCACGCGTGGGTGCAGCGCTACGCCGACGTCCCGGACCCGCGAGAGACCCGCTAGTCACGCCTGGCGGCGGACCTCCACCACCCGGAAGCGGTTGGCGACGAAGGCCCCGTCGCACAGCGCCGCGTTCGCGGCGGGGTTGCCGCCGGAGCCGTGGAAGTCGGAGAAGGCGGCGGTCTGGTTGACGTAGACCCCACCGGTCAGGTTCAGCGAGAGCTGGGCCGACTCGTCCAGGCAGACGTCCTCGATCGCCCGCTCCACCTCGGGGGAGGTGGTGTAGGCGCCGACCGTCATCGCCCCCTTGTCGCGGATCGTGCGGCGGAGCAGGTCCAGGGCGGCGGACGTCGACTCGACGGCGACGGCGAAGGAGACCGGCCCGAAGCACTCCGAGAGGTACGCCGCGCCGTCGTCGGGCTTGGTGCCGTCGAGCTTCACGACGACCGGCGTACGGACGACCGCGTCGGGGAATTCGGCGTTCGCGACCGTCCGCGAGGCCAGTGCCACCTCGCCGAGCTCTCCCGCCGCCTCCACCCGGCCCCTGACGTCCGGGTTGACCAGCGCGCCGAGCAGGGCGGCCGCGCGGGCGTCGTCGCCGAGCAGCCCGGTGACGGCGGCCGCGAGGTCGGCGACCACGTCGTCGTAGGACTTGGCGCCGTCGTCGGTGGCGATGCCGTCCCGGGGGATCAGCAGGTTCTGCGGGGTGGTGCACATCTGGCCGCTGTACAGCGAGAGCGAGAACGCCAGGTTGGCGAGCATGCCCCGGTAGTCGTCGGTGGAGTCGACGACGATCGTGTTGACGCCGGCCTTCTCGGTGTAGACCTGGGCCTGGCGGGCGTTCTCCTCCAGCCAGTCGCCGAAGGCGGTGGATCCGGTGTAGTCGATGATCCGGATCTCGGGGCGGACCGCGAGGGTCTTGGCGATGCCCTCGCCGGGCCGCTCAGCGGCCAGCGCGACCAGATTCGGGTCGAAGCCCGCCTCGCTCAGCACCTCGCGGGCGATGGACACCGTGAGGGCCAGCGGCAGCACGGCGCGGGGGTGCGGCTTGACCAGCACCGGGTTGCCCGTGGCGAGCGAGGCGAAGAGGCCCGGATAGCCGTTCCACGTGGGGAAGGTGTTGCAGCCGATGACCAGCGCGACGCCGCGACCCGACGTGATGAACGACTTGTGCAGCTTCAGCGGATCGCGCTTGCCCTGGGGCTTGGACCAGTCGGCGGTCTCCGGGGTGCGGACCTGCTCACGGTAGGCGTACGCCACGGCCTCCAGGCCGCGGTCCTGGGCGTGCGGGCCGCCCGCCTGGAACGCCATCATGAAGGCCTGGCCGCTCGTGTGCATCACCGCGTGGGCCAGCTCGTGGGTGCGGGCGCTGATCCGCGACAGGATCTCCAGACAGACCAGGGCCCGGATCTCCGGTCCCGCCGCCCGCCAGGCGCCCGTGCCGGCCCGCATCGCCGGCAGCAGGACGTCCAGGTCGGCGTGCGGATACTCGACGCCGAGCTCCGGTCCGTACGGCGAGACCTCGCCGCCGGTCCAGCCGTCGGTGCCGGGCTGCCCCAGGTCGAACCGGGTGTTCAGCAGCGCGTCGAAGGCGGCCTTGCCCTCGGCCGCTCCCAGGCTGCCCGGGGCGCCGCCCTCGCCGTACGCCTTCGGGTGCTCGGGGTGCGGTGACCAGTACGCGCGGGTACTGATCACGTCGAGGGCCTGGTCGAGCGTGGGCCGGTGGGTCTCGGACAGCTGCTGGGGGGTGAGCGCGGCGGCCATGGCGGACCAACTCCTCATCGAGCCGGGCGGGGACGTACGGACGGAGTTAGAGTAACCGAACGATCGGTCGGGACAAGGGGCCCCGGGAAACCTGTGGACAACTTCGATGGTCCCCGCCTGTGCGGGGCTGATCCCTCATGGGGGAGGATCGCGCACATGACCACGGCCAAGCGGGACACGTACACACCGGAGACCCTGCTCACCGTCGCCGTCCGTGTGTTCAACGAGCGCGGCTACGACGGCACGTCCATGGAGCATCTCTCCCGGGCGGCGGGCATCTCGAAATCCTCCATCTACCACCATGTGGCGGGCAAGGAGGAGCTGCTGCGCCGGGCCGTGAGCCGGGCGCTCGACGGACTCTTCGCGATCCTCGACGAGCCGGGGGCGCAGCGCGGGCGCGCGGTCGAGCGGGTCGAGTACGTCACGCGCCGGACCGTCGACGTGCTGATGGCCGAGGTCCCCTACGTCACCCTGCTGCTGCGGGTGCGCGGCAACACGAAGACGGAGCGCTGGGCGCTGGAGCGCCGCCGCGAGTTCGACCAGCGGGTCTCCGAGCTGCTCCAGGCGGCGGTCGCCGAGGGCGATCTCCGGGCGGACGTGGACATACGGCTGGCGACCCGGCTGCTGTTCGGCATGGTGAACTCGCTGGTCGAGTGGTACCGGCCGCAGCCGGGCGGTTTCCCGGGCGAGGAACAGCTCGCGGACACGGTCGTCCAGCTGGCCTTCGAGGGGATGCGGGCGAACGGCCGCTGAGCCCGCCGCCCGTCACCCTGCCCGTAGGTGAGATCAGGCGAGTTCGGCCGGCCGGTCCGGGCGCGGGCCGAGGTCCGTCTCCTCGAACACCAGCAGGGTGCGCGTGGAGAGCACCTCGGGGATGGACTGGATCCGGGTGAGGACCAGTTCGCGCAGTGCCCGGTTGTCCGGCGTGTGCACCAGCAGCAGTACGTCGAAGTCGCCGCTGACCAGCGCGATGTGCGTGGCCCCGGGCAGCGCCTGGAGCTGTTCGCGCACGGTGCGCCAGGAGTTCTGCACGATCTTGAGCGTGATGTACGCGGATGCCCCCTGGCCCGCCCGCTCGTGGTCGACCCGGGCGCCGAAGCCACGGATCACCCCGTCCTCGACGAGCCGGTTGATCCGGGCGTAGGCGTTGGCGCGCGAGACGTGGACCCGTTCGGCCACGGACCGTATCGAGGCGCGGCCGTCCGTCTGGAGGATCCGCAGGATGTCGCGGTCGATGGCGTCCAGCGGCCGGGCGGGCGGAACAGCGGCCGGTTCCGGCGCGGGGCCGGCGGGGGCGGCGGCCGACGGTGCCGCGCCGGGCGGCGTCGCGGTGGGCGAGGCCGGGCGGGTCTGGCCCTGCTCCTCGCCCTTGTCGGCCATTTGTTCAGCTGCCATCGGCCCGCGCCTCCCTGTCGTGGACGACCTGTACCCATCCCAGGCTGTGGAGAACCGTTTGTCCACAGGCTGGCGGCGCCTGTAGCCAAAATGCGCCCGCGACCGAACAATCGGTAGGTGAGGCACACCACACCCGTGCCTCGCCCAGCCCTCGATGTCTCGCTCCCGATCGACACCATCGACACCCATCGACACCGCCGATCGACCCGAAACCGCCGATCGACACCCCTCGATCTCCCTCGATGCCAGGAGGTGCTTCTCATGACGGTCCAAGAGCTGCCCGGCGCGGCCGCCTACCGGCCCACGCCGCCCCCGGCCTGGAAGCCGATCACCGACCCCGCCCCGCTGCTCCCGGACCCGGAGCCCTACCGGGTGCTCGGTACGGACGCGGTCGCCGACGTCGACCCCGAGCTGTTGCTGCGGCTCCACGCCGAGCTGGTCCGCGGGCGCCGCTACAACGCCCAGGCGACCGCGCTGACGAAGCAGGGCCGACTGGCGGTCTACCCGTCGAGCACCGGCCAGGAGGCGTGCGAGATCGCCGCCGCCCTGGTCCTGGAGGAGCGCGACTGGCTCTTCCCCAGCTACCGCGACACGCTGGCCGCCGTCGCGCGCGGTCTGGACCCGGTCGAGGCGCTGACCCTGCTGCGCGGCGACCGGCACACCGGCTACGACCCGCGCGAGCACCGCATCGCCCCGCTGTGCACCCCGCTCGCCACCCAGCTCCCGCACGCCGTGGGGCTGGCGCACGCCGCCCGGCTCAAGGGCGACGACGTGGTGGCGCTCGCCATGGTCGGCGACGGCGGCACCAGCGAGGGCGACTTCCACGAGGCGCTGAACTTCGCGGCCGTCTGGAAGGCCCCGGTCGTCTTCTTCGTCCAGAACAACGGCTTCGCGATCTCCGTTCCGCTGGCCAAGCAGACCGCCGCCCCCTCCCTGGCCCACAAGGCCGTCGGATACGGAATGCCGGGCCGCCTCGTCGACGGCAACGACGCCGCCGCGGTGCACCAGGTGCTGAGCGAGGCCGTGGCCCGGGCCCGGCGTGGCGAGGGCCCGACGCTGGTCGAGGCGGTCACCTACCGCATGGAAGCCCACACCAACGCCGACGACGCCACCCGCTACCGGGTCGACAGCGAGGTCGAGGCCTGGAAGGCGCACGACCCGGTACGGCTCCTGGAGCGCGAGCTGACGGAGCGCGGGCTGCTGGACGACGCGGGCATCGAGCAGGCGAAGGAGGCCGCCGAACGCATGGCCGCCGCCCTGCGCGACCGGATGAACGCCGATCCGGAGCTGACCCCGATGGACCTCTTCACCCATGTCTACGCCGAGCAGACCAGCCAGCTCCGGGAGCAGGCCGAGGCTCTGCGCGCCGAGCTGGACGCCGAGCAGGACCACGACGAGCACAGCGCGGAGGCAGGACGATGACCACCGCGGCAGCGACGGCCGGCGGACGTACGGCGAAGGCGAAACCGGCGACGATGGCGCAGGCCCTCGGGCGGGCGCTGCGCGACTCGATGGCCGAGGACCCCACGGTCCATGTGCTCGGTGAGGACGTGGGCACGCTCGGCGGGGTCTTCCGGATCACCGACGGGCTGGCGAAGGAGTTCGGCGACGACCGCTGCACCGACACCCCGCTGGCCGAGGCGGGCATCCTCGGCGCGGCCGTCGGCATGGCGATGTACGGGCTGCGGCCCGTGGTGGAGATGCAGTTCGACGCGTTCGCCTATCCGGCGTTCGAGCAGCTGATGAGCCATGTCGCCAAGATGCGCAACCGCACCGGCGGGGCCATGCCGCTGCCCATCACCGTGCGGGTGCCGTACGGCGGCGGCATCGGCGGGGTCGAGCACCACAGCGACTCCTCCGAGGCGTACTACATGGCCACCCCCGGTCTGCACGTCGTCACCCCGGCCACGGTCGAGGACGCGTACGGGCTGCTGCGGCAGTCGATCGCCTCGGACGACCCGGTGGTGTTCCTGGAGCCGAAGCGGCTCTACTGGTCCAAGGCCGACTGGTCGCCCGAGGCCCCCGCCGCGGTCGAGCCGATCGGCAGGGCGGTGGTGCGCCGCTCCGGCCGCAGCGCCACGCTGATCACGTACGGGCCCTCGCTGCCGGTCTGTATGGAGGCTGCCGAAGCGGCGGTCGCCGAGGGCTGGGACCTCGAAGTGGTGGACCTGCGTTCGCTGGTGCCGTTCGACGACGAGACGGTGGCCGCTTCGGTGCGGCGCACCGGGCGCGCGGTCGTCGTCCATGAATCCCCCGGCTTCGGAGGCCCCGGCGGTGAGATCGCGGCCCGGATCACCGAGCGGTGCTTCCACCATCTGGAGGCCCCGGTGCTGCGGGTGGCCGGGTTCGACATCCCCTATCCGCCGCCCATGCTGGAGCGGCACCATCTGCCGGGAGTGGACCGGGTGCTCGACGCGGTGGCCCGGCTGCAGTGGGAGGCGGACAGCTGATGGCCCAGGTGCTGGAATTCAAGCTGCCGGACCTCGGTGAGGGACTGACCGAGGCGGAGATCGTCCGCTGGCTGGTGGAGGTCGGCGACGTCGTCGCCATCGACCAGCCCGTCGTCGAGGTCGAGACGGCCAAGGCCATGGTGGAGGTGCCCTGCCCCTACGGGGGTGTGGTGACCGCGCGGTTCGGCGAGGAGGGCACGGAACTTCCCGTCGGCGCACCGCTGCTGACGGTCGCCGTCGGAGCGGCGGAGGGGTCTTCCGGCTCCGCCCCCTCCCCTTCCTCTTCCCTCCCCTCCTCCCCCTCCTCCGGCTCCGGCACGGAGTCCTCGGGCGGCTCGGGGAACGTGCTCGTGGGGTACGGGACCGGCGCACCGGCGGCACGCCGTCGGCGTATTCGCCCGGACCGGCTCGACCGGGCGGTGGCCGATGCTCCGGTCTCCGTCGCTCCGGTGGTCGCGGCCCCGGTGGCCGAGGTTCTGGTTGCCGAAGCCCCGGTGCATGAGGGCCCCGTGCCGGTGGTCTCTCCGCTGGTACGCCGACTGGCCCGGCAGCACGACATCGATCTGCGGCGGCTGGCGGGTTCGGGTCCGGACGGGCTGATCCTGCGCGCCGACGTCGACCGGGCGATCCGGACGGTGGAGGAGACCGCGGCGGCGACGGCCCGGGTCCAGACGCCGGTGGCGGCCGTGGTCGCGGCCCCGAACGGCGTGGCCGCCGCTTCGGACGCCGAGCGGATCCCGCTGCGCGGGGTGCGCGGAGCGGTCGCCGACAAGCTGTCGCGCAGCCGGACCGAGATCCCGGACGCCACCTGCTGGGTCGACGCCGACGCCACCGAACTGATGGCGGTCCGGGCCGCGATGAACGCCGCCACGGGCCCGTCCGCCGGACCCAAGGTGTCGGTCCTGGCCCTGCTGGCGCGGATCTGCACGGCGGCGCTGGCCCGGTTCCCCGAGCTCAACGCCACCGTGGACACGGCGGCCCGGGAGATCGTCCGGCTGCCCGGCGTGCACCTCGGGTTCGCGGCCCAGACCGAGCGGGGCCTCGTCGTTCCGGTCGTCCGGGACGCGCACACCCGTAACGCCGAGTCGATCGGGGCCGAGATCGCCCGGCTGACCGAGCTGGCGCGGACCGGGAAGCTGAGCCCGGCCCAGCTGACCGGGGGCACGTTCACGCTGAACAACTACGGGGTGTTCGGGGTCGACGGTTCGACGCCGATCATCAACCACCCGGAAGCGGCGATGCTCGGCGTCGGCCGGATCATGCCCAAGCCCTGGGTGCACCGGGGCGAACTGGCCGTACGTCAGGTCGTCCAGCTGTCCCTCACCTTCGACCACCGGGTGTGCGACGGCGGAACGGCGGGCGGCTTCCTCCGGTATGTGGCGGACTGCGTGGAGCAGCCGGCGGTGCTGCTGCGCACCCTGTAGCCGTACATCCGGCGTCGTCACCGACGCGCCCCCGCCGGGTGCGGGTCTTCCACCCACCCCGGCGGGGGCGTCGCTCCGGGGCGCCGCCCATACTCGACGTATGACCGCCTATGACGTGATCGTCCTTGCCGGCGGGGCCGCGAAGCGGCTCGGCGGCGCCGACAAGCCAGGAGTCCGGGTGGGCGGCCGGGCGCTGCTCGACCGGGTCCTCGCGGCCTGCGCCGGCGCGGCCCGGACCGTCGTGGTGGGCGGTCGTCGGGCCACCGCCCGGCCGGTCGTCTGGACCCGGGAAGTGCCCGAGGGCGGCGGCCCGTTGGCGGCGCTGGGCGCGGGTCTGCGGCTGACGACGGCGGAGCGCGTGCTCGTGCTCTCCGCCGACCTTCCGTTTCTCGGCCCGGGGACGGTCGACGCCCTGCTCGCCGCCGCCGGAGAGACCGGCCGGGAAGGGGCCCTGTGCACCGACCCCGACGGGCGCGACCAGCCGCTCGTGGCCGCCTATCGCGCCGAGCCGCTCCGCCGGGAGCTGGCCCTGATCGCCACCGAGCACGGAAGCCTCGCCGGGCTGCCGCTCCGGCTCCTGACGGCGGAGCTGGACCTCGCCCGGGTCGAGGCGGGCCCCGACGCCGCGTTCGACTGCGACACTTGGGACGACATCGCTGCCGCCAGAGCCCGGATCAGGGAGCATGGGGCCGTGCTGGACGAATGGATCACCTCGGTCAAGAACGAACTGGGTATCGACCTCGACGTCGACACCGGTGTCCTGCTCGACCTCGCCCGTGACGCCGCGCACGGAGTCGCCCGGCCCGCTGCTCCGCTCACGACCTTCCTGGTCGGGTACGCGGCGGCCAGGGCGAGCGCCGGCGCGGGGCCCGACGAGGCCGCCGCGGCGGTCGCGGAGGCCGCTCGCAAGGCCACCGCCCTCGCTCTGCGCTGGGAGGCGGAGACGGCGGCGAGCGCGGGAGGCGATGCGGCGGGCGGGGCGAAGCCCGACGCGGGCCGCGAGGGGACCGGGACACCATGACCGGCCCCGACGGGCCGCACCGTGAGCCCGGCGGCGACGGCGGCGACGGCCGCGACCTCGCACGCGAGGAGGAGGAGCGGGCCGTCGAGCAGGCGCTCGCCCTGGTCGGCGGGACGACCCTGCGCCCGAGCCGCGGTCGCGGCACCCCCGGCGCTTCCGGCAGCCCCGGCACGCCCAGCGCTCCCGGCGCCTCCGCCGGTGACGTGAGCAGCGGCCCGAGCGGTAGCCCGGGCAGCAGCACCCCGACCGGCAACGGCCCGGACGGGAGCGCCCCGGCCGGAAACGGCCCGGACAGGAGCGCCCCGCCCGGCAGCTCCCGAGCCGGCGGCTCCCCGTCCGACAACGGCCCACGTGCAGGCGGCCGTTCGACCGGTTCCCGTGCCGCCGCCCAGGCGTCCGGAAGCGATCAGCGACCCCGTCCCGACCGGTCCTCCTCCGAAGCACCCACGCCGACCGCCGAGACGGCCACGCCGAAGGCCCCGCCGCTGTCCTGGGACCGGGCCCGGGCGGTCGCCACCAGGGCCGGGCGGACCGGGCCGCCCGCGACGATCCGGCTGCCGCTCGACCGGGCGCTGGGCCATGTGCTGGCCGAGCCGCTCGGCGCGCTCACCGACCTGCCGTCCTTCGACACCTCGGCCATGGACGGCTGGGCGGTCGCCGGACCGGGGCCCTGGGCGTACGAGGCCGGGGCGGGGCTCCTCGCCGGACGGGGCCCGGACACCCCGCTGCCCGACGGCACCGCCGTACGGATCGCCACCGGCGCTCGCGTACCGCCCGACACCACGGCGGTCATCCGCAGCGAGCACGCGCACCCCGACGAGGCCAAGGGGCTGCTGCACGCGCGGCGGTCCGTGGTCACCGGACAGGACATCAGGCCCCGCGGCCAGGAGTGCCGTTCGGGCGAGCAGCTCGTTCCCGCCGGGACGGTCGTGACCCCCGCCGTGCTCGGCCTCGCCGCGGCCGCCGGGTACGACGCGGTGCCCGCCGTGCCCCGTCCGCGCGTCGACATCCTCGTCCTCGGCGACGAACTGCTCGCCGCCGGTCTGCCGCACGACGGGCTGATCCGTGACGCGCTGGGCCCCATGCTCGGCCCCTGGCTGCGGGCCCTGGGCGCCGAGGTCGCCGGGCCCGTCCGCCTCGGGGACGACGCCGGAGCGCTGCGCGATGCCCTCGCCTCCTCCACCGCCGACCTGATCGTCACCACCGGCGGCACCGCCTCCGGCCCGGTCGACCATGTGCACCCGGTCCTCGACGCCCTCGGGGCCGAACTGCTGGTGGACGGGGTCGCGGTCCGCCCCGGCCACCCCATGCTGCTGGCGCGAATGCCGGCCCCCGGACAGATGAAGGGCCAGGCGGAGGGGCCGCCGGAGGGGCCGTATCTGGTCGGGCTGCCGGGCAATCCGCTCGCGGCCGTATCCGGGCTGCTGACGCTCGCTGAACCGCTGCTCGCGGGCATCGCGGGCCGCCCCGCCCAGGACGCGTACCGGGCCCTCGTCCATGCCGAGGTGCACGGGCATCCGCACGACACCCGGCTCGTCCCCGTGGTGCACCGCGCGGGCCGGGCGGGCGGCCGGGACCATGTCGCACCGCTCCGCTACAACGGGCCCGCCATGCTGCGGGGCATCGCCGCGGCGGACGGGTTGGCCGTCGTGCCGCCGGGCGGGGTACGGTCCGGCACCGAGGTGGAGATTCTGGATCTGCCATGGGCCCCGGCGACGCCGTGGACGGAAGGGTGTTTCACGTGAAACTTCCCGGCCACGATGCGATGGCCAGGCGAGCCGACGAACTGGTCGTGCCGACCCGGGTGATGCTGCCCCGCCGGGTCATCGACGGCCCGGCCCGCCAGGTCGGCAAACGCCTGCTGATGGCGCTGCTCGTGCTGGCCGCGACCGTGCTGATCGTCTGGCTCGACCGCAGCGGCTACAACGACAACGCCGACGGCAAGGTCGACCTGCTCGACGCGGTCTACTACGCGACGGTCACCCTCTCCACCACCGGGTACGGCGACATCACGCCGTACAGCGACGGAGCACGGCTGATCAATGTGGTGCTCGTGACACCGCTGCGCGTGATGTTCCTGATCATCCTGGTCGGTACCACTCTCGAAGTCCTCACGGAACGGACCCGGGAGGACTTCCGGCTGAAGCGTTGGAGATCCAACTTGCGTGACCACACCGTCGTCGTCGGTTTCGGTACGAAGGGCCGCTCGGCGATTCTGACCCTCTGCGCAACCGGCCTGTCGAAGGATCAGATCGTCATCGTCGATCCGGCCTCCAAGGTGATCGAGGCGGCCAACGCCGAGGGCTTCACCGGTGTCCTCGGCGACGCCACCCGCAGCGATGTCCTGCTCCGCGCCGAGCTCCAGAAGGCCCGTCAGGTCATCATCGCCACCCAGCGCGACGACACCGCCGTGCTGGTGGCCCTGACCGCGCGCCAGCTGAACCGCGGGGCGAAGATCGTGGCGGCGGTGCGCGAGGAGGAGAACGCGCCTCTCCTCCGGCAGTCCGGCGCCGACGCCGTCATCACCAGCGCCAGCGCCGCCGGCCGGCTGCTCGGCCTCTCCGTCCTCAGCCCCAGCGCGGGCACGGTGATGGAGGACCTGATCCAGCAGGGCAGCGGACTCGACCTGGTGGAACGGCCGGTCATAAAGGCCGAGGTGGGCAAGAACGTACGGGAGACGGAGGACCTCGTCGTCAGTGTGCTGCGCGGGCACCGGCTGCTCGGCTACGACGACCCGCAGGCCAGCCCGTTGCAGCTGACGGACCGGGTCATCACCATCGTCCGCAAGAGCCCCAGCACGCCCTCCGTGCCGTACAACTCGGCGCCGCCGCGCCCCTGAACGCACGCTCGGCCGGAGTAGCCTCGCGGCCATGCATGCGATCACGATTCCTGAACCCGGCGGCCCCGAGGCGCTCGTGTGGGCCGAGGTGCCCGATCCCGTACCCGGCGACGGCGAGGTCCTCGTCGAGGTCGTCGCCAGTGCCGTGAACCGCGCCGATGTGCTCCAGCGGCAGGGCTTCTACAACCCGCCGCCCGGCGCGTCCCCCTACCCCGGCCTGGAGTGCGCGGGCCGCATCCTCGCACTCGGCCCCGGGGTGACCGGCTGGGCGGTCGGCGACGCCGTGTGCGCGCTGCTGGCGGGCGGCGGTTACGCGGAGAAGGTCGCCGTTCCGGTGGGCCAGCTCCTGCCCGTACCGGAGGGCGTCGACCTGGTGGAGGCCGCGGCGCTGCCCGAGGTCACCGCGACAGTCTGGTCGAACGTGTTCATGATTTCCCACCTCCGCCCCGGCGAGACCTTCCTGGTCCACGGCGGCTCCAGCGGCATCGGCACGATGGCGATCCAGCTGGCCAAGGCGGTCGGCGCCCGGGTCGCGGTCACGGCGGGCAGCCCGGAGAAGCTCGCGCGGTGCGCCGAGCTGGGGGCGGACATCCTCATCAACTACCGCGAGCAGGACTTCGTCGAGGAGATCCGCGAGAACACCGCCGGAGCGGGGGCCGACGTCATCCTGGACCTCATCGGCGCCAAGTACCTCGACCGGAACGTCCAGGCGCTCGCCGTCAACGGCCGCCTCGCGATCATCGGACTCCAGGGCGGGGCCAAGGGTGAGCTGAATCTCGGCGCCCTGCTGACCAAGCGGGCCGCCGTCACCGCGACCTCGCTGCGCGGCCGCCCGCTCCACGAGAAGGCCGCCATCGTCGCCGCCGTACGCGAGCACGTGTGGCCGCTGATCGCCGACGGGGTGGTCCGGCCCGTGGTGGACCGGGCGCTGCCGATGGCGGACGCGGCCGAGGCGCACCGGGTGCTGGAGTCCAGCGCGCACATCGGCAAGGTCCTGCTGACCGCACCGTCGGCCGCTGCCTGACCCGTAGCAGGGCCCGCCCCCGTAACGACGCCCGACCTCGGCGGACAGGACACCCGCACGTACGACGAAGGGGCCCGGCGGCACACCGCACGGTGTGCCGCCGGGCCCCTCGCGGTCGGTCCTCGGTCTCCGGGGGCGGATACGGGTTTACAGATACGGGCCGGAACGGATCGGGCCGTGCGGGTCCGCGCCGCCCTCCTCGTCCTCATGGCCCATGCCGGGCGGCAGGGCCCGGCGCATCTGCTCCAGCTGGGCGCGGGCCGCCATCTGCTGGGCGAACAGCGCCGTCTGGATGCCATGGAAAAGCCCCTCCAGCCAGCCCACGAGCTGTGCCTGGGCGATCCGCAGCTCGGCCTCGGAGGGCACCGACTCCTCGGTGAACGGCAGCGAGAGCCGCTCCAGCTCCTCGACCAGCTCGGGCGCCAGGCCGTCCTCCAGCTCCTTCACGGAGCTGGCGTGGATCTCCTTGAGCCTGACCCGGCTCGCCTCGTCGAGAGGAGCCGCCCTGACCTCTTCCAGAAGCTGCTTGATCATGCTGCCGATGCGCATGACCTTCGCGGGCTGTTCCACCATTTCCGTCACCGGGACCTCGCGCGACTCGTCGTCACTGGCACCGCCGCCGATAGCCATTCCGTCCTGGCCCACGACAAGGACCTGCGGGTGCTCCTGCGACCGGTCATTCCTCGGCATTTCCATGCCGCCATTGTCTCGCACACATGCCGTACCCCACGGTGGTGCCCCCGAAAACGGATGATCCACCGTCCTCGGGGGCACCGGATCCCTGCCGGGAGCGCCGGAAGGGGCGTTCAGCCCGCGCGCCGGGCCAGCGTCAGCCGGGAGCTGGTGAGGGCGGCGGCCAGCAGCCCGGCGAGCACCGGGACGACCAGGGCCAGCAGCCCGATGGTCTCCCACGGCATCACGATCGGCGTGTACGCCGACTCCATCGGGTCCTCGCGCATGTCCTCCAGCGCCGCGCGCAGATCGGTCAGGCGCAGGGCGACCGCGGGCACGAGCCCCGCCGCCGTTCCCAGGAGCACGCCGGTCAGGGCGACGACCAGGCACTGGAAGCCGGACAGCGAACGCCGTACGCCCGGGGGCGCGCCCACCGCGCTGAGCGTGGTGAGGTCGGCCTCCGCGTCGGCCTTGGACAGCCCGGTCGTGATGGCCGCGGCGCCCAGGGTCACCACTCCGGCGAAGAGGGCGAGGATCAGCAGGATCGTGTCGTCCTCCGTGCGGTACCGCTCGTTCGAGGTCATGAGGTACCCGTGGTCACCGGCCCGCAGGAGCGCCGAGTAGGCGGCCTGGTGCTCGGCGTCCGTGGCCTCGCGGGTGAGCGGGTAGAAGCTGCCGTGGTCCTCGACGTGCAGGCCGAGCCGCTGCGCGGTCTGCTTCGGCATGACCATCCGGATGCCCGGCGTCGCCGCGAAACGGTCCTCCGCGACGTACACCTTCAGCTGTTCCGTGGTGGTGCGGGCCTTGCCGGGGTGCAGGGCCCGGTTCTTCTTGTCGCGGTCGTTGTAGATGTGCGCGGCCTTGAGGGTGACCTCGCCGTTCTTCGCGTACGCCGAGTTCAGCAGGACGGGCGTGCCCTCGGCCAGGGCCTTCGCCGCCTCCGGGTCGTCGAGCTTCACGTACGTGGAGAGCACGTCCGCGCCCCCGACGACGATCTTGTGCTCGTCGGAGCCGAACGCGATCATCGTGTAGTTCTCGTCCATGCAGGCCGGGGAGTTCATCAGCCGCTTGTGCTCGTCGGCCGAGATCCGCAGGGCCAGCTCCTTGGCGCCCTTGCCCTTCAGCGGGCAGGAGTGGCCCTTGCCGGTGGGCTTGACGAGTTCGAGGGTGCCGCAGCCGGCGCCGTCCTCCTCGTAGTAGTCCATGCAGTCGCTGCCGGCCCAGACCCGCCCGATGTCGGCGCGCCCGCCGCCGACCGGGAAGTTCTGCTCGACGGCGGCCCGGGAGACCGCCAGATCGGCGGTGTCGCCGCTGCCGCCGCCGGAGTCCATCAGCGCGACGGTGCCCGGCGTCATGTTGGGCACGAAGTCGTACTCCTGCTCGGCGGCGTTGCTGCTGGTGTACGTGGCGATGGCGATGCTGCCCGCGACGGCCGCCATCACGGCGGCGACGGCGGGTGCGGTACGGCCGCGGTTGCGGGCCGCGTCGCGCAGCGCGATCCGGGGCGTCAGCGGAAGCCGTCGGCCGAGCCGGCCGAGGAGGCCGACGATCACCGGGATGCAGCACAGGACGCCCAGTTCGGCGAGGACGGATCCACCGGCGACGAGATTGGTGCTGCCGCTGATCCCGCCGTAGACCGCGATCGCGACGCCGACCGCGAGCGCGACGACACCGATGACGGGCAGCACCCGGGAGCTGCGGCGGATGCCGCGCCGGCCGGTGAGCGACTCCAGGACCGACTGGCGGCCCGCGACGATCGCCGGGGCGAGCGCGGCGAGGACACCGGTGACCAGGCCGAGCACGGCGATGCCGAGGATCTCCCAGGGCCGTACGGTCAGTTCGCCGAAGCGGTTGCCCGTGTAGTCCTCGATCAGCGGGCGGAACAGGACGGTCAGGCCGAACCCGGCGCCGACCCCGGCCACCGCGCCGACCCCGCCGAGCACCGCGCCGCCCGCGAGCACCACGGCCCGGACCTGGCCCCGGCTGCCGCCGCACGAACCGACCAGGCCCAGCTGGCGGCGCGAGCGGCGGGCGCCCACGGCGAACGCCGGACCGGCCAGCAGCACGATCTCCAGGAGGGCCATGGCGGTCACCGTGAGAGCGGCCGCGGTCAGCGCCGTCTCCGTGTCGAACGACTCGCCCATCATGGACGCCATCGGGACCTCGGAGTCCGGCGGCGGATCCAGGACGACCTGGCGGGACGTGACCACCACGCCCTTCTCGTTGGCGGCGAGGACGTCCTGCCAGGTCACGCCCGCTCCGGACGGGACCTGGACCAGCCACTTCGGGTCGGTCGCCTGGGGCGGCAGGACGCTCTTGTCGCCGTCGGCGGTCTTCTGCCAGGGGGCGATGACCGAGCCGGGGAGCGCGTAGAGGGAGTCGGCCCGCAGGTCGGCGGGGAGTTCGACGGCGCCGGTGAGCGTGTAGGTCTGGTCGGGGCCGCGCACGGTGATGCGGTCGCCGACGGACAGCCCGGACGATTCGATGAACTTCTCGGTCGCCGCGATCTCGTCGGCGGCCCGGGGGAAGCTTCCGTCGGTGAGTTCGATCCGGCCGCGCAGCATCGGGTCGCCGATGCGCAGTTCGGTGATCTCGGTGTCGGTGATGCCGTGGCGGGTGGTCACCGACGCGGGCACGCTCCGCTCGGTGAGGTGACGCGAGCCCTCGGGGAAGGTCGCGGTCACGTCGACCGGCCTCGCCTGCTCCTCGGGCGTGGGGTCGGTGGTGCCCTCGGCCGGGTTCCAGTTGATGCCGTCGGGCATCTGCTGAAGCTTCATCGGGCCCAGGCTCGTGGCCGTGAACCGGGCGTCGGCCGAGCCCAGATCGGCCGTCAGCTCCTCGGCCCTGGTGGGCAGGGCGCTGCGGTAGGTGAGGTCGGCGGCGGTCACACCGAGGACCGGCAGCGCGATCATCGCGACGACCAGGGCGCTGCGGCCCTTGGCCCGTGCGGCGTCGCGCCGGGCTATGCGGAAGGCGGCGCGCCAACCGGGGAGGGGGTTCACGTGGCGGCCTCGGCGGTTCCGGCGGAGAGGAGGGAGTCGGCTTTGGTGGTGAGCGTCTGGTCGACGATCGAGCCGTCGCGGAGGAAGACGACCCGGTCGGCCCAGGCCGCGTAACGGGGCTCATGGGTGACCATGACGCCGGCCGCGCCCTGGTCGCAGCGGGTGCGCAGCAGGGCGAGGACGGATTCGCCGGTCTCGGAGTCGAGTGCTCCGGTCGGCTCGTCGGCCAGCACGAGGCGCCGGTCGCCGACGAGGGCGCGGGCGATGGCGACGCGCTGCTGCTGGCCGCCGGACATCTCGTCGGGGAAGCGGTCGGCGATCTCGGTCAGCTTCATCTCGGCCAGCGCGGCGAGGGCCTCCTTGCGGGCCTTGCGCACGGAGACGCCGTCGAGTTCGCGGGGCAGCGCGATGTTCTCGGCGGCGGTCAGGGCGGGGATGAGGTTGTAGTCCTGGAAGACGTAACCGACGCTGCGGCGGCGCAGGGCGGCCATCCCCTTGGGGCCGAGGGCGGCGATGTCCTGGCCCTCGATGACCACCTGGCCGCTGGTGGCGGTGTCGAGCCCGCCGGCCAGGGTCAGCAGGGTGGACTTGCCGGAGCCGGAGGGGCCCATCACGGCGACCAGTTCACCCGGGTGGACGGAGAGGTGGATTCCGCGCAGGGCGTGCACCTCGGCGATGCCGGAGCCGTGGGTACGGGTCAGCGCCCGCAGTTCGAGTACGGGGCTGCCGCCGGGCGTCCCGGAGGACGGCGGGGGCGGAGGTGTGGCGGACGAGGGCATGACGGGTGGTTCCCCCCTAGGAACGGACTGGGTCAGGTGTGGGCGGCGGCGTCAGCGCTGGGAGCGGGTGCGGCCGGCCAGTGAGCGGGCCGGGCCGCGGGTGGCCGCGGGACCGGGCTCGTCGGCGGGCTCGACGGCGGCGGCCTCGGCGAGGCGGACGAGCCGGGACTCGCAGTGGTCGAGCCAGCGGGCCTCGGCCTCCGCCTGGAAGATCAGCTGCTCCACGACGAGCAGCCAGGCGACCTCGTCCCGGTTGGCCGGGACGTCGGCCAGGGCCTGGGCCTTGAGCCGGGTGTAGTCCTGCATCGCCTGGAGCGTGTGGTGGCGCTGGGACTGGATGACGGCGCGGATGTCGACGCCCGGCGCGCCGACGGCCATGGCGAGCTTGATGGCCAGCTCGTCGCGGGGCGGACTGGTGCGGTCCACGGGCGTCTCGAACCAGGTGCGCAGCTCGGCGCGGCCGTCGTCGGTGATCGCGTAGAGGTCGTGCCCGGCGTCGTCCGTACCGTCCTGGACGATCATGCCGTCGCGTTCCAGGCGGCTGAGCGTCGTGTAGACCTGGCCGACGTTCAGGGGCCAGGTGGAGCCGGTGCGCGACTCGAACTCGGTGCGGAGCCGGGACCCGTAACGCGGGCCCCGCTCCAGCAGGGCCAGCAGGCCGTGGCGAATGGACATACTGAGTATGTATACCGAGTATGTTCGTCCTGGCAAGTCTCGACGGCCGCCGGGAGGAGGCGAAACCCGCGGGGCGCGACGCTCAGTTCGTACGGCGCATACGGAACGCGAGGAAGCCGAGCCCGAGACCGACCAGGGCGATGCCCGAACCGAGCGAGACCTGCTGCACGCGGCGTACGTCCGCGGCGTCCAGCGCCTGCACGGACCGCTGCCCCGGATCGGTGAAGGCACTGGACGGCGGAGGGGAAACGGGCAGGTCGACGGCGTCCACCACCGGCTCCTCGGCCTCCTCGGGCTCGTCCTCCTCGACGGGATCCTCGGCCCGCGCCTGCTCCAGCGGCGACAGCGAACGCCCGGGACGCTCCTTCCCGGCCCCGGCCTCGCGCCCGGCCAATGGGGCGGTCGACCCGGAGACATCGGGAGAAGCGGAAGCGGAGGAAGAGGGTTCCGGCTCCTCGGCCCCGGGCCCGGCGGGGGCCTGCGCGTCGCGTCCGGTCGCCGCCGGGGAGGACGGGACCGGACCGGTCCCCGACGCTCCGGGGACCGGAACGCCGGACGGCAGGGGCAGGGCGGAAGGAAACGCCGAGGGGGACGTGGAGCCCGACAGGACGGGCGGCGGAGAGGCGGGGGAGGACGGGGCGGCGGACGCGGTGGCGGCGGGGCTCGACGCCCCGGGGGCCGTGGCGGTCATGGACGGCGGACCGTCGGGGGCCGATGAACCGTGGGCGGAGCCCGCCGACGGCCCCAGCGCCGCTCCGACCGCCGCCAGCAGACAGACCGCACACCTCGACGGCCATGCGGCCGGAAGTCCTGGAGCCATGAGATCAGCGTCACACGCGCCCCTGTATCCGGCATCCCGGACGCGGTATCCGGAAGTCAGGGGCTCATTACCGGTCCGCTCACCGGTCCACGACGAAGATCCGGCGAGATCCGTGGACCCGTAACGATCATCTTCGGACACCGCCCGGCCGGGCGGTGTCCGACGTACCGGCGGAGATTCAGGAGGGCTTGCCGGTGGAGACCTTCAGCTCGAAGTGGGCGCCGCGCTCGTCGACCGCCGCACCGGAGGACGGGAACTGGCCGACGACCTGGCCGTCGGCGTACGTGTTGCCCGGCTCCTCGATCTCCTTGATCGTCCAGCCGGCGGCGGCGGCGCACGCCTTCGCCGACAGGATGTCCTTGTAGATGAAGCTGGGCGCGCGGACCTTCTTCGGGTCGTTGGAGTCCTCGGACGCGCCGGAGCACTCCGTGTCCTTCATCGTGCGGTTGCGCTCCGGCGGGCGGTAGCCCTCCACCTGCTCGGTGCCCGTGCCCGCCTCGTCGTCCTTGCCCTGGAGGGCGATCGCGGTGATCAGACCGCCGACGGCCAGCAGGGCCACGACGATCGAGCCGACGATGACCGGCATGTTCCGCTTCGAGCCGCCGCGGTCGGTGGTGCCGACGGCCGTCGCGTGCTGCGGGCTGATCGAGTACGGCGGCGGGGTCTGGTGCGACAGGGGGCCCGGGGTCGGGTAACCCTGGACCTGGCCGGACTGCGGGTAGCCGTAGCTCGGCGTGGGCGCCGGGGTCGGCTGGCTGTACGGGCCGGGCTGCTGGTGCTGCTGGTGCTGCGGATGCGGCTGGTACGGCGTCTGCACGCTGTGCGGCGCCGGGGTGCTCTGGTCGACCGGCGGGAACACCGCCGAACCGACACCGGAACCGCTGTTGGCGGGCCCGCCGCCGGCCACGATCACCGGGGCGCCGGTCTGGCCGCCGGAGGCGTTCAGCACCCGGGCGATCTCGTCGCGCATCGCGGCGGCGCTCGGGAAGCGCTCGTTCGGGTTCTTCTTGAGGGCGCGGGCGACGAGGGCGTCCATCGCCGGGGTGACCGCCCGGTTGATGCTGGAGGGCGCGACCGGCTCCTCCTGCACATGCGCGTACGCGATGGCCAGCGGCGAGTCCGCGTCGAACGGGATCCGGCCGGTGAGCAGCTGGAAGAGCATGATGCCGACCGAGTACAGGTCGGAGCGGGCGTCGACGCCGCGGCCCAGGGCCTGCTCGGGGGAGAGGTACTGCGGGGTGCCGACGACCATGCCGGTCTGGGTCATCGAGGTGACGCCGGACTGCATGGCGCGGGCGATGCCGAAGTCCATCACCTTGACGACGCCGCGCTTGGTCATCATCACGTTGCCGGGCTTGATGTCCCGGTGGACCAGACCCATCTCGTGGCTGGTCTCCAGGGCGGCGAGCACGTCCGCCGTCACCTTGAGCGCCTTGTCGGCCGGCATCGCGCCGTGATCGCGGATGTCGGCGGCCAGCACCGAGCCCAGCGGCTGCCCCTCCACGTACTCCATGACGATGTACGGCATCAGCGCACCGCCGAGCTCGTCCTCGCCGGTGTCGAAGACGGAGACGATGTTGGTGTGCTGGAGCTTGGCGACGGCCTGCGCCTCGCGCCGGAAGCGCTCGCGGAAGGACTGCTCGCGGCCGAGCTCGGTGTGCAGGGTCTTGATCGCCACCTGGCGGTCCAGGGCGGAGTCGTAGGCCAGGTAGACGGAGGCCATCCCGCCCTCGCCGAGCAGGTCGCGCAGCTGGTAGCGGCCGCCCGCGACCGCCCCGCCCGCATAGCGGCCCTGTGCGCCGTCCTGGCTCATGACTTGCATCCCCCTCGGCGGCGCGCGGTGGCACGCGATGTTCTGCCTGACAGTTTCTGTCTGACGTGATGGCGTGCGACGCGGTTCCCGTACAACGCGATTACGCGCCAAGTCTGCCGCAGGGGTCCGACACGTCAAGCCGGGTGCCCGTTCCGTGACCCTACGCACAAGAAGCGTCTCGGAAGCGTTACAGGAAACGCATCAAATTCAGGTGTAGGACGCGCCGGGCGGTCCGATGATCCTGCCGCAGCGGAACCGGGGTGTCCGGCGGAGGCTGTAGCGTGACGTGGCAATGCAGCAAGTGCAGCAAGGCACCGTGAGAACCCGCGGACGCGCGGACAGATACGACGGCGAGGACTGATGGCACCCGATTCCGAAGCAAACGGCGGCGGAGTTTCGGATGGCACCGACTCCTGGGGCGTCGGGGGCGTCGTCGGTGACGGACGTTACCGGATGACCCACCGGCTCGGCCGGGGCGGCATGGCGGAGGTCTACGCGGCGGAGGACGTCCGGCTCGGACGGACGGTCGCGGTGAAGCTGCTCCGCTCCGACCTGGCCGAGGACCCGGTCTCCAAGGCCCGCTTCACCCGCGAGGCACAGTCCGTCGCGGGCCTCAACCACCACGCGATCGTCGCCGTGTACGACTCCGGCGAGGACGTCGTGGGCGGCCAGACCGTGCCGTACATCGTGATGGAGCTGGTCGAGGGCCGCACCATCCGCGACCTCCTCCTGACCGCCGAGGCCCCGCCGCCCGAGCAGGCGCTGATCATCGTCTCGGGTGTGCTGGAAGCCCTGGCGTACTCGCACCAGCACGGCATCGTGCACCGTGACATCAAGCCCGCCAACGTGATCATCACGGACTCCGGCGCGGTCAAGGTGATGGACTTCGGCATCGCCCGCGCGCTGCACGGCGCGCAGTCGACGATGACCCAGACCGGCATGGTCATGGGCACCCCGCAGTACCTCTCCCCCGAGCAGGCGCTCGGCAAGG
The DNA here is from genome assembly GCF_055792845.1 of Streptomyces sp. DSM 106670. Taxonomy (NCBI): domain Bacteria; kingdom Bacillati; phylum Actinomycetota; class Actinomycetes; order Kitasatosporales; family Streptomycetaceae; genus Streptomyces; species Streptomyces sp. DSM 106670. The sequence continues at coordinate 3,999,339 of NZ_CM147704.1, read as the reverse complement.
CCGTCGACCACCGGTCCGACCTGTACGCCACCGGCTGCCTGCTCTACGAGCTGCTCGCGCTGCGGCCCCCGTTCACCGGCGAGACCCCGCTCTCGGTGGTCTACCAGCACGTCCAGGACATCCCGGTGCCGCCGTCCGAGGTCTCGGACGTGGTGCCGCCGGAGCTGGACGGGATGGTGATGCGCTCGCTGGCGAAGGACCCGGACGACCGGTTCCAGAGCGCCGAGGAGATGCGCGGGCTCGTCCAGTACAGCCTGCAGATGCTCCAGGTGCAGGGCGGTCACACGGGCACCTGGAACACCGGCCCGGTCACGCTGCACGAGGGCGGCCAGACCCCGCCGCACGGGATGACCGGCTCCACCCGCGCCATGGGCCACCCGATGCACGGAGACACCTCGCAGGGCCCGATCCTGCCGCCGTACAACCCGGACGACGGCGGGTACGACGGTGGCGGCGGGCAGCGGCGCTCCGGCGGGCGCGGCAAGATGTGGCTCTTCGTCCTGCTGGCCCTGATCGCGATCGGCGCGGGCGTCGCGTTCGCCATCAACGCGGCCCAGGACGACGGCGGCGACAAGAAGAAGCCGGTCACCCCGTCCACCTCGGTCAGCCAGTCCGAGGAGGAGCCCTCGGAGGAGCCGTCCGAGGAGGAGAGCGACGAGCCGGAGGATCCGGACACCACCAGCGGCGGCCAGACCCAGCCCAATCCGCCTCCGTGGACCCCGGACCCGACGCCGAGCGAGCCCACGTTCAGCCCGTCCCCGACGCCGACCGACACGGACGGCGGCACGTCGGACGGCAGCACCAACGAGGGCAGCAGCGGCGAGCCCACCGGCGATCCGACCGATCCGAGCACCGACCCCGGCACCCCGGGCGGCGCCGGCGGGAACGACGGCGGCGCGGGCGGGGACGACGGCGGTACGGGCACCACGCCCGGAGACACCTCTGTGGGTGCCACGGCGGGGTAACGCGCCACCGCACCGCATCACCTCTGAGCCCGGCGTGCGCCCCAGTGGCGCGCGCCGGGCTCATGCGGTGATGCACCGATTCACTCCGTGAAGGCCGCGCACACCGCCTCGTACTCCCGCGTCCACCACACCGCCAGGGCCGACACCGCGGGGAACTGCGGGTCGGCCCTGCGGTCGTCGAGGCGGTAGCGCCAGCGGAGTATCCAGAAGTCGTTGAGCCGCTCCCACCACACCCGGTGCACCGCCGCCGCCAGCTCCGCCGCCCCCGCCCCGGCGGCCCGCCGGTACGCGCGGGCGTACGCCCTGACCTTCGCGAGGTCCAGCTCCCCGGCCGGCCGGACGAAGAAGATCGCCGCCGCCCGTACCGCCTCCTCGGCGCGCGGCTGTACGTCCAGCCGGTCCCAGTCCACGATCGCGACCGGATCGGCGCCCCGGTAGAGCAGGTTCAGCGGGTGGAAGTCCCCGTGCACCCACCCCGTGGCCGGTCCGTCCGGGGTGGGCGGGCGGCGGTGGGCGTGCTGTTCGAGCAGGGCGCGGCGCTCCACGAGCCGGTGCACGGCGAGTTCGTCGAAGGCGTCGCGCGGGGTGTCCCGGCCGCCCTGCCCGCGCGCGGCGGCCAGCAGGTCGTCGATCAGCGCGAAGGTGTCGGCGGCGTCCGGGCTGCGGTGTGCCGGCCGGGCGGGCTCTCTCGCCGGATGCGGGCCGTCGCGCGGCGCCATCACCTGTTCCAGGCCGGTGTGCACGGTCCCCAGGAGTGTTCCGAGCCGCTGCGACTGGGCGAGGGTCAGCTGGGCGCCGACCCGGTGGAGGCCGTTGACCCAGGGGTGGAGGGCGTAACACCGTTCGCCGATCACGGTGACGGTGTCGCCCCGGGTGTCGGTCAGCGGCGGGACGACGGGCACGCCGAGCGACTGCAGGCGCTGGGTGGCGCGGTGCTGGCGCACGATCGCGGCGCGTTCCCCGCTGGGGTCGTCCAGGTGCTTCTTGTCGAGATGGTGCTTGAGGAAATAGGAACCGCTCGTGGTGGAGACGCGGTACCCGTGGTTCAGCAGGCCTTTGGTGATCGGCTCGCAGGCGAGCGGCTCGCCCACGCCCGGGTAACGGCGCAGCACCTCGCCGACCGGGGGAACAGGTGGACGAGTGACATATGAGCGCGGCACTTACCAGATGTTAGATCACTCTGCGTGGCCGCTTTGCGGACTTGCGGTCACGCCCGCCGGTGCGCTAAAGGCGTCACGGAGCCGAAGTCTCAGAAATCCAGCGTGTGTTCCGTGACGAAGTGCGGATCGACCCGCAGATAGGCCGGCGCATAGGGCTCCCCGTTGACGGAGACGGGCGCCGCGCCGAACAGTTCCTCCTGCTCGGGGCGGGGGTGCACGATCTCGGCGGGGCCGGTGAACTGCACCGACCACAGATTGCCGCCGTCGCCGGACGCCGCGTCGTTGTAGTTGTCCGCCCCGTACGCGACGACGCTGCCGTCGCACGCCTCGTGATGGCCGAAACCGCTGTGCATCCGCAGCAGGATGCGGCCGTCGCACACGATGTGCCGGGCCACCGCCAGGAACGGCAGGGCCCGCATGCTGGTCGCGAGGCGGCCGTACGGGACCCGGCCGAGCAGATCGAGCGGCTCGGCCCGTTCGACCGTGCCGACCGCGCGGCGTGCGTGGCGGGATCCGTGGGAGTCGAAGGACATGGCTTCCACTGTCCCCCGGGCGTAGGGGCCGCGTAAGAGTCGCCTGCCCCGGGTGGTGCGGGACCAAAGTCCCGGCGCGGGGGCGGGACGGCCCGCGCGGGGCTCAGCGGCGCTCGGCCTGGAGCCGTGCGACATACGCGGCCGCCTGCGAGCGGCGCTCCATGCCCAGCTTGGACAGCAGGCTGGAGACATAGTTCTTGATGGTCTTCTCGGCGAGGTGCAGACGCTCCCCGATGACCCGGTTGGTCAGCCCCTCGCCGATCAGGTCCAGGATCTTGCGCTCCTGCTCGGTGAGGCCGGCGAGCTTGTCGTCGCCTTTGCCGTTGCCGCCGTCGCGCAGCCGCTCCAGCACCCGGGCGGTCGCCACCGGGTCCAGCAGCGATTTTCCGGCGGCCACGTCCCGTACCGCATTCAGCAGTTCATTGCCGCGGATCGCCTTCAGCACATATCCCGAGGCGCCCGCCATGATCGCGTCGAAAAGCGCCTCGTCATCGGCGTACGAGGTGAGCATCAGGCATTTGATGTTCTCGTCCTGGGAACGGACCTCCCGGCACACCTCCACCCCGCTGCCGTCCGGCAGCCGCACGTCGAGCACCGCCACATCGGGACGCGTCGCCGGGATCCGCACCAGGGCGTCCGCCGCCGTACCGGCCTCGCCGACCACCTCGATGTCCGGTTCGGAGGCGAGCAGCTCATGGACGCCACGCCGGACGACCTCATGATCGTCGAGCAGAAATACCGTGATTTTTCCTTCTTCGCGCACGATCGCAGTCTCACACACTCGCTTCCCCTCCGCTCTTCCCTGGCGCTGATCCGCGGGATAACGTGCCGTTGTTCCGGCGGCCTGCAAGGCTGTTTCCAGTGCCCTGACCAGCAGAGCTTCGCGATTTTTTCGATTTACTTGGAAATCCAAGCAAAATCGCAGGTCAGATAGGGTTTCGCAGTTATGCGATGCACTGGGTAACGTGCCTATGACAGGGCGCTCGCCGGGGCACCTGTCACGCCTGATCCCGGCCGACCGGCACCCACCCCGTGCACGGCTGTCGGATTCAGGCGAGCCGCACTGGTTTCCCGGCAGACCCCGGGGGCCGGACCGACGGAGGAGCACGCACGTGACCGTGGAGAGCACTGCCGCCGCGCGTAAACCGCGACGCGCCAGTAAGCGGACCAGCGCCGCGAAGAAGCCGCAGAGTTCCGAGCCCCAGCTCGTACAGCTGCTGACGCCCGAGGGCGAGCGCGTCGAGCACCCGGACTACAGCATCGATCTGAGCGCCGACGAACTGCGCGGCCTGTTCCGCGACATGGTGCTCACCCGCCGCTTCGACGCCGAGGCGACCGCCCTCCAGCGTCAGGGCGAGCTGGGCCTGTGGGCCTCGCTGCTCGGCCAGGAGGCCGCCCAGATCGGCAGCGGCCGGGCCCTGCGCGACGACGACTACGTCTTCCCGACCTACCGGGAGCACGGCGTCGCCTGGTGCCGCGGCGTCGACCCGACCAATCTGCTGGGCATGTTCCGCGGGGTGAACCACGGCGGCTGGGACCCGAACAGCAACAACTTCCACCTGTACACGATCGTCATCGGCTCGCAGACGCTGCACGCCACCGGCTACGCCATGGGCGTCGCCAAGGACGGCGCGGACTCCGCCGTGATCGCGTACTTCGGTGACGGCGCCTCCAGCCAGGGCGACGTCGCCGAGTCGTTCACCTTCTCCGCGGTCTACAACGCCCCGGTCGTGTTCTTCTGCCAGAACAACCAGTGGGCCATCTCCGAGCCCACCGAGCGCCAGACCCGCGTGCCGCTCTACCAGCGCGCCCAGGGGTACGGCTTCCCCGGCGTCCGGGTCGACGGCAACGACGTCCTCGCCTGTCTCGCCGTCACCCGCTCCGCGCTGGAGCGCGCCCGCCGCGGCGAGGGCCCGACCCTCGTCGAGGCGTTCACGTACCGCATGGGCGCCCACACCACCTCCGACGACCCGACGAAGTACCGGGCCGACGAGGAGCGGGCCGCCTGGGAGGCCAAGGACCCGATCCTGCGGCTGCGCGCGTACCTGGAGAAGGAGAAGCTCGCGGACGAGGCCTTCTTCACCGCGCTGGACGAGGAGAGCGAGACCCTCGGCAAGCGGGTACGGGAAGCGGTACGCGCGATGCCCGACCCGGACCCGATGGCTCTGTTCGAGCACGGCTACGCCGACGGCAACTCCCTCGTGGACGAGGAGCGGGCCCAGTTCGCCGCCTACCAGGCATCGTTCGCCGACTCTGCCGAGGAGGGCAAGTAGCCATGGCCGTGGAAAAGATGTCCATCGCGAAAGCGCTCAACGAGTCGCTCCGCCTCGCCCTCGACAACGACCCGAAGGTCCTCATCATGGGTGAGGACGTCGGCAAGCTCGGCGGCGTCTTCCGGATCACCGACGGACTCCAGAAGGACTTCGGCGAGGACCGGGTGATCGACACCCCGCTCGCCGAGTCCGGCATCGTCGGCACGGCGATCGGCCTGGCCCTGCGCGGCTACCGCCCGGTCGTCGAGATCCAGTTCGACGGCTTCGTCTTCCCCGCGTACGACCAGATCGTCACGCAGCTCGCCAAGATGCACGCCCGCGCGCTCGGCAAGGTCAAGCTGCCGGTCGTCGTGCGCATTCCGTACGGCGGCGGCATCGGCGCGGTCGAGCACCACAGCGAGTCCCCCGAGGCGCTCTTCGCGCATGTCGCGGGCCTCAAGGTGGTCTCGCCGTCCAACGCGAGCGACGCCTACTGGATGATGCAGCAGGCCGTCCAGAGCGACGACCCGATCATCTTCTTCGAGCCCAAGCGGCGTTACTGGGACAAGGGCGAGGTCGACACCGAGTCCATCCCCGGCCCGCTGCACAAGGCCGTCACCGTCCGCGAGGGCGGCGACCTCACGCTCGTCGCGTACGGGCCGATGGTGAAGGTCTGCCTGGAGGCGGCCGCGGCCGCCCAGGAGGAGGGCAAGTCGATCGAGGTCCTGGACCTGCGCTCGATGTCCCCGATCGACTTCGACGCCATCCAGACGTCGGCCGAGAAGACCGGCCGGGTCGTGGTCGTCCACGAGGCGCCCGTCTTCTACGGCTCCGGCGCGGAGATCGCCGCCCGGATCACCGAACGCTGCTTCTACCACCTCGAAGCGCCCGTGCTGCGGGTCGGCGGTTACCACGTCCCGTACCCGCCGGCCCGGCTGGAGGACGAGTATCTGCCCGGTCTGGACCGGGTGCTCGACGCCGTCGACCGCTCGCTGGCGTTCTGAGGAGAGGGTTCGTGACGACGATGACCGAAACGTCTGCTCGCTTCCGTGAGTTCAAGATGCCCGACGTGGGTGAAGGACTGACCGAGGCCGAGATCCTCAAGTGGTTCGTCCAGCCCGGCGACACCGTCACCGACGGCCAGGTCGTGTGCGAGGTCGAGACCGCGAAGGCGGCCGTCGAGCTGCCGATCCCGTTCGACGGGGTGGTGCACGAGCTGCGCTTCCCCGAGGGCACGACCGTCGACGTCGGCCAGGTGATCATCGCGATCGACGTGGCCCCGGGCAGCGGCGACGCGCCCGCCCCGGCCGCCGCCGCTCCGGTCCAGGAGCCGGCCGCCGAGCCCGAGGCGGAAGCCGAGCCGAAGGGCCGTACGCCGGTCCTGGTGGGCTACGGCGTCGCCGAGAGCTCCACCAAGCGCCGCCCGCGCAAGGGGGCGTCGGCCGCTCCGGAGGCCGCCGCCGTCGCGGCTGCTGTGCAGGCCGAGCTGAACGGGCACGCGGCGCCCGCGGCGCCCGCCGCCCCGGCCGCGGCGGTGCCGGCCCAGGGCGGCCGTCCGCTCGCCAAGCCCCCGGTGCGCAAGCTGGCCAAGGACCTGGGCATCGACCTGGCGACGGTGGTGCCGACCGGCAAGGACGGCATCATCACCCGCGAGGACGTCCACGCCGCGGCGGCTCCGGCCGCTGCTCCGGCGGCTGCCCCGGCTCCCGTACCGGCGGCCCCCGCACCGGCGGTCGCCGAGGCCCCGGCGGTGGTCTCCGACTCCGCCCGTGAGACCCGTATCCCGGTCAAGGGCGTGCGCAAGGCCATCGCGCAGGCGATGGTCGGCAGCGCGTTCACCGCGCCGCACGTCACCGAGTTCATCACGGTCGACGTGACGCGCACGATGAAGCTCGTGGCCGAGCTGAAGGAGGACAAGGACATGGCGGGGGTGCGGGTCAACCCGCTCCTCGTCATCGCCAAGGCCCTCCTCGTCGCGATCAAGCGGAACCCCGAGGTCAACGCCGCCTGGGACGAGGCCAACCAGGAGATCGTGCAGAAGCACTACGTGAACCTGGGCATCGCGGCGGCCACCCCGCGCGGTCTGATCGTGCCGAACATCAAGGACGCGCACGACAAGACGCTGCCGCAGCTCGCGGCGGCCCTGGGCGAGCTGGTCACCACGGCCCGGGACGGCAAGACCTCCCCGGCCGCGATGGCGGGCGGCACGGTGACCATCACCAACGTCGGCGTCTTCGGCGTCGACACCGGTACGCCGATCCTCAACTCCGGTGAGTCCGCGATCCTGGCGGTCGGCGCGATCAAGCTCCAGCCGTGGGTCCACAAGGGCAAGGTGAAGCCGCGTCAGGTCACCACGCTGGCCCTGTCGTTCGACCACCGCCTGGTCGACGGCGAGCTGGGCTCCAAGGTGCTGGCCGATGTGGCGGCGATCCTGGAGCAGCCGAAGCGCCTGATCACCTGGGCGTAACGCGTTTATCGGCGGCCTTTACGCAGAAGGGGCCCGGCCCGCACACCTCGTGCGGGCCGGGCCCCTTCTCCGTACAACGCGTGCGGGCTACTTCTTGAACCCGTAGTCCATCAGCTTCTTCGCGTCGGCGGTGCGGTTCGCCTCGGAGGACGAGGTGAGCACCGTGCCGATGACCGTCTTGCCCTTGCGGGTCGCCGCGAAGACCAGGCAGTACTTGGCGGTCGGGCCGGAGCCGGTCTTGACGCCGATGGCGCCGCTGTAGCTGCTGAGCATCTTGTTGGTGTTGCTCCACGACATGTAGCGGTATCCACCGCTCTTCGTGGTCACCTTCTGCTTCGTCGACTTGGTCTTGACGATGGAGCGGAACGTGGAGTTCTTCATCGCCTTGCTGGCGATCTTCGTCAGGTCACGGGGGGTCGAGTAGTTGTTGCCACCCCCTATGCCGTCGAACGAGTCGAAGCGGGTGTTCTTCAGCTTGAGGCTCTTCGCCGTGGAGTTCATCTTGCCGATGAACGACTTCACGCGGGCCGCACGGGTCTTGCCGGAGCCGAACTTGTCGGCCAGGGCGTACGCGGCGTCGCAGCCGGAGGGGAGCATCAGACCGTAGAGGAGCTGGCCCACGGTGACCTTGTCGCCGACGATCAGCCGGGCGGACGAGGCGTTCTTCGAGACGATGTAGTCGCTGTAGGCCTTCTGGATCGTGACCTTGGTCTTCAGGTTCACGTTCTTCTGGGACAGCACGACCAGCGCCGTCATGATCTTCGTGGTGGAGCCGGTGGCCCTGCGGGTGTCCGCGGACTTGGTGAAGAGGGTCTTCCCGGTGCCGTCGTTCATCACGAAGCCGCCCTTGGCGACGATCTTCGGAGCCGGCGGTGCGGCGGCGTGCGCCGTGGAGGCGAAGGCGCTGCCCGCGAGCACCGCACCGGCGGTGAGGGTCACGGTGGCCGTCACGGTGACGCGATTGATGCGCTTGATGCCGATTTTCAACTGAACGCTCCAAATGCCCCTGATATGCGGCCACATAAGGGTGCCGCTCGCAGGTGAGACTCCTGGGAAGGGGCAATGGATGTGTTACCGAACGGGTGATTTTGCGCGGGCTTGACCGGGGCGCCCTCCGGTCAGTGCCCGCAGCCGTCCGAGCCCGCCGCCGGGGCGCAGCAGCCCTTGCCCCGCCAGGCGTCGCGCCCCTCCTTGACCGCGATGACGGCGATGGCGAGGGCGGCCACCGGGTCGGCCCAGGACCAGCCGAGCGTGGCGTTGAGGACCAGTCCGACGAGCAGGACGGCGGAGAGGTACGTGCACAGCAGGGTCTGCTTCGAGTCGGCGACGGCGGAGGCGGATCCGATCTCCCGGCCGGCCCGCCGTTGGGCGGCCGACAGGAACGGCATGACCGCGAGCGAGAGCGCGGCGATGACGATGCCGAGCGGGGACGGTTCGGCCTCGCCGGTCCCGGCCAGCGCCCGGACCGCGTCGACGGCGACGTACGCGGCGAGCGCGAAGAACGATACGGAGATGATCCGCAGGGCGGTCCGCTCCCGCCTCTCGCGCACCGCGTGCTCGCGGGCGGAGAACTGCCAGGCGACCGCGGCGGCGGAGGAGACCTCGATGACGGAGTCCAGGCCGAAGCCGACCAGGGCGCTGGAGGAGGCGATCGTTCCGGCGGTGAGCGCGACCACCGCCTCGACGACGTTGTAGGCGATGGTGGCCGCGACCAGCAGCCGTATCCGGCGGGCGAGCGCGTCCCGGCGGGCCGGCGAAGGGCCGAGCGAGAGCACGGTCATCAGCAGCAGCCCTTCGTCTCCGCGTCCGGGCAGGTGCGGTCGGTCTCGACGGCCAGCACCGCGGAGCGCAGGTCGCCCAGCGCGCTGCCGAGACGTTCGTCGGCCAGCTCGTAACGCGTCCGGCGGCCGTCCGGCACGGTGACGACCAGACCGCAGTCGCGCAGGCAGGCCAGGTGGTTGGAGAGCCGGGTGCGCGAGATGCCGAGGGCCTCGGCGAGGTCGGAGGGGTACGCCGGGGCCTCGCGGAGCGCGAGCAGCAGGCGGCAGCGGATCGGGTCGGCGAGCGCGCGGCCGAACCGCGCGAGCACCTCGATGTCGGAAGCGACGGTCAGCATGAGATGACAGTACAGCTCTTCCTGAATTCAGGGAAGCATGAACTGTTGCTGATCTCCCGCGGCGTTCCGGAGGTCCAGAATCCGGACGCCGGTCCCCATGCGTGCATGTTGTATCTATGCTGTGCGCATGCCTGCCGCGCCCTCCGCCCCCGTACGGTCCACGTCCTCCTCCCTCAAGCGCCCGCCCGCCGCCGAACGCGTCTACACGCACATCAAGGAAGCGGTCCTGGACCGCCGTTACGAGGGCGGCACGCTGCTCACCGAAGGCGGCCTGGCGGACGCGGTCGGAGTCTCCCGCACGCCCGTGCGCGAGGCGCTGCTGCGGCTGGAGGTCGAGGGGCTGATCAAGCTGTACCCGAAGAAGGGCGCGCTCGTCCTCGCCGTCTCCGCGCAGGAGATCAAGGACGTGGTGGAGACCCGGCTGCTGGTCGAGGAGTTCGCCGCGCGCAAGGCGGTGCCCGCGTCGCCGCAGCTGATCGAGCGGCTGGAGCAGCTGCTGGAGGAGCAGCGGCAGTTGGCGGAGGCCGGCGATCTCGCGGCGGTGGCCGTCAAGGACCGCTGTTTCCACGCCGAGATCGTGAAGTACGCGGGCAACGAGATCCTCTCGCGCCTCTACGACCAGCTGCGCGACCGTCAGCTGCGGATGGGCGTCGCGGTGATGGAGGCCCACCCCGGCAGGATTGAGGCCAACGTCACCGAGCACGGCGAGCTGCTGGACGCGATCCGGGCCGGGGACGCCGAGCTGGCCGCGCAGGTCGTGCGCCGCCATGTCGGCCGGGTGCGGGTGCTGGTGCGGGGTGAGGACCGGTGAGTTCGGCCGCCCCCACGCTCTCCCTGCCCGGTGACCCGCCCGGCGGCCGGCGTGCCGCCTGGGTCTGGGGCATCGGGGTCGCCGTCTACTTCGTCGCGATCATCTTCCGTACGAGCCTGGGCGTCGCCGGACTCGACGCCGCCGACCGGTTCGACGTCAACGCCTCCGCGCTCTCCACGTTCTCCATCCTCCAGCTCCTCGTCTACGCGGGCATGCAGATACCCGTCGGGCTGATGGTCGACCGGCTCGGCACCAAGAAGGTCCTCACCATCGGGGTCGTGCTGTTCACGGTCGGGCAGCTCGGCTTCGCGCTCTCCCCGTCGTACGGGATGGCGCTGGCGGCCCGCGCGCTGCTCGGCTGCGGCGACGCGATGACGTTCATCAGCGTGCTGCGGCTCGGCAGCCGCTGGTTCCCGGCCCGGCGCGGTCCGCTGATCGGCCAGGTCGCGGCGCTGTTCGGGATGGCGGGCAACCTCGTCTCGACGCTGTTCATCGCGCGGGCGCTGCACAGCTACGGCTGGACCACGACGTTCGTCGGCAGTTCGCTGGCGGGCGTGGTGGTGCTGGTGCTGCTCCTGCTGTTCCTCAAGGACCACCCTGAGGGCCATGAGCCGCCGCCCGCCGAGCACGCCGGGGCCGTGTACGTGCGCCGGCAGATCGCCGCCGCCTGGCGGGAGCCCGGGACCCGGCTCGGGATGTGGGTGCACTTCACCACCCAGTTCCCGGCGATGGTGTTCCTGCTGCTGTGGGGCATGCCGTTCCTGGTCGAGGCGCAGGGGCTGAGCCGGGGCACGGCGGGCACCCTGCTCACCCTGGTGGTGCTGTCCAACATGGTGGTCGGGCTCGTGTACGGGCAGATCATCGCCCGCCACCACGGGGCGCGCGTCCCGATCGCGCTGGGCACGGTGGCGACGACGGCCCTGCTCTGGGCGTCCGCGATCTTCTACCCGGCCGACCGCACGCCGATGTGGCTGCTGGTCGTCCTGTGCCTGGTGCTCGGAGCCTGCGGTCCGGCCTCGATGGTCGGCTTCGACTTCGCCCGCCCGGCCAACCCGCCCGAACGTCAGGGCACCGCATCGGGCATCGTCAACATGGGCGGGTTCGTCGCCTCGATGACCACCCTGTTCGCCGTCGGGGTCCTGCTGGACGCCACGGGCGACAACTACCGCGTCGCGTTCGCCTCGGTCTTCGTCCTGGAGGCGCTCGGCGTCGCCCAGATCCTGCGACTGCGCCGCCGGGCGGCGCTCAGGGAACGCGACCACCACGTGGTCAGCCGCGTCGAGGCCGTGCACGTGCCCGCGTAGCCCTCGACCCCGGGGCGCGGGCACGTGCCCGTGAAGTTAAGCGGTAACGGGTTCATGGCGTCATGGCGTCACGGCGTCACGGCGAAGTTGTCCAGGATCGCCGTGGCCAGCTCCTGGTCGCCCTCGACCTTGATCCGGTCGGCGACGGCCGCGTGCCGGACCCGGCCGCAGGCGAGGCGGACGTACGTCTCCCAGTCCAGCGACAGCGTCACAGCGGGGCCCAGCGAGGGCGCGCCGTCGATCGAACCGCGGCCCTCGGCGTCGACCCGGACCGTCCGCAGGAACTCCACCGGGCCGTGCACGTCGAAGACGACCGCCGAGTTGGCGGGCGCGCCCGCGCTCTTGGCGACCACCTTCGGCAGCCCGGCCAGCAGCATGTCCCGGGTGATCAGGGCGCCGGGGGAGTCGAGGTTGCCCGGCCGGCCGAGCGTGGTGCGCAGATCCTGCTCGTGCACCCAGAGGTCGAAGGCCCGCCGGTTCTGCGCCGTTTCGAGGGTCTGCTCGGCGCCCAGGGGCGCGCGGACCTTGGTCTCGGGGCTGCGCGACTCGTTGCGGATCTGGCGGGCCCGGCGGATGAGGACGTACTCCAACTCGGCGGTGATCTCCGGGGAGGTGTGGTGCCGCCGGACGTCGACCTGCATCTCCATGTACCGGGCGAAGTCGCTCTGTACGTGGTAGAGGTCGCGCGGCAGGGTGTGGATCGGCCGCGGATCGCCGAGCATCTCGCACTCCATGCCGATGACGTGCGACACGATGTCGCGCACCGACCACCCCGGGCAGGGCGTACGGCGGTTCCACTCGCTCTCGGCGAGGGGCTTCACCAGCTCGGCTATCGCCTCGATGGAGTGGGTCGCGGCGTCGGTGTAGGGCTGGAGGCTGGGATGGACGGTCACGGGACCCCTCGTGCGGTTCTGCGGTGCATGGGCTGGAGAGCAGGGAGTGCCGGCGGGTGGGCCGGCTCTGACGGCGCTGTCGGCGGGCTGCGTGGGAGGTTCGACCGCTAAGTTACGCTGCGAGCAGGCACCCCGGCAGTGCTTTCGTGTGACGATCGTAGGCCCGTGTTGACGGCTTGAATGCCAGGACGGTGGTAGTGTGCGCGCCTCCCTCATCCAGATCGCAGTAGACCCGGACGAATCCGTCGAGGCCCGCAGGGCGCGAGCGGCTTCCCTGGTGGTCGGCCGGCGGGGCGCTGACCTGGTGGTCCTCCCTGAACTCTGGCCGGTCGGCGCGTTCGCCTACACCGCCTTCGAGGCGGAGGCCGAGCCGCTGGAGGGGCCCACGCACGAGGTGATGGCGAAGGCCGCCGCCGAGGCCGGTGTCTGGCTGCACGCCGGATCCTTCGTCGAACGCGCGGACGACGGCACCCTGTACAACACCAGCCTGGTCTTCTCGCCCGAGGGCGAGCGCACGGCCGTCTACCGCAAGATCCACCGCTTCGGCTTCGACCAGGGCGAGGCGGTGATGATGGGCGCGGGCGAGGAGCTGGTGACCGTCGCCCTGCCGGACACCACCCTGGGCCTCGCCACCTGCTACGACCTGCGCTTCCCGGAGCAGTTCCGGGGGCTCGTCGACGCGGGCGCCGAAACGCTGGTGGTGGCGGCGGGCTGGCCCGAGCGCCGGCGCGCCCACTGGACGCTCCTGGCGCAGGCCCGCGCCGTGGAGAACCAGGCGTACGTCCTCGCCGTCGGCACGGCGGGCACGCACGCGGGCGTCCAGCAGGCCGGGCACAGCAGCGTCATCGACCCCTGGGGCGAGGTGCTGGCCCAGGCGGGCGCGGACGAGGAGATCCTGACCGTCGAGCTGGACCCGGAGAAGGTGCGCACGACCCGGGACCAGTTCCCGGCCCTGAAGGACCGTCGGCTGGGGCTCGCGCCGCCGCGCCTCAGCTCCTGAGGGACTGAGGGACGTGCGCTGTTTCACGTGAAACAACGAACTCCCGCGCGCGGCCCCGCCCGTGGCCCCGCCCGTGGGAACGGGCTCAGCCCTCCTTCTCCTTCTCCGCCAGCACGATCACGCACATCGCCACGGCGATGAGCAGCGCGGTGTCGGCGTCGTCCCGGACGACGTCGATGCCGTACGTGTCCCGGATGGTCAGCCAGCGGCGCGAGATCTGGGCCAGCAGCTCACCGTCGTACTCGATGGCGAACTCGCGGTCCAGGATCTTGCCGCTGACGTCCAGCTCCGTCCCGTCCACCAGCGTGACCCGGTAGTGGTTGCGGAGCAGCGACAGCCGCTTGCGCTTGACCTTCGCCAGCTCCTCGCCGCCCCGCTCGATGAGCATCGTGTCGCGCAGGCTGATCAGCTTCTGCCGCAGTTCGACCAGGACCCGGCCGTCGGCGTCCTTCAGCTCGAAGGTGTCGCGCAGCCGCATCGCCTTGCCGTCGACCAGGAAGACCTTGCGGCCCCCGTCGTCCTCGATCCAGTAGTCGTCGCCGATGGCGAACATCCGCTCACGTACGAGAAGTCTCATGCGTCACAGGTTCCCCCGGGGCCCGGCGGAATGCGCGCAGGCCAGGACGGTGTTGACTGGTGACATGGCAACACGTGCACGCGTCCGCGCCCCCGAACTCATCGGCAAGGGCGGCTGGCTCAATACAGGCGACCAGCAGTACACCCTCGCTGACCTGCGAGGACGCATCGTCATCCTGGACTTCTGGACCTTCTGCTGTGTGAACTGTCTACATGTCCTGGACGAGCTGCGCGAGCTGGAGGAGAAGCACCGCGACACCGTGGTGATCATCGGGGTCCACTCGCCGAAGTTCGTCCACGAGGCCGAGCACCAGGCCGTCGTCGACGCCGTCGAGCGCTACGAGGTCCACCACCCCGTCCTCGACGACCCCGAGCTGGCCACCTGGAAGCAGTACGCCGTACGAGCCTGGCCGACGCTCGTCGTGATCGACCCCGAGGGCTATGTCGTCGCCCAGCATGCGGGCGAGGGCCACGCGCACGCCATCGAGAAGCTCGTCGAGGAGCTGGAGGCCGAGCACGCCGCCAAGGGCACGCTCCGCCGCGGTGACGGCCCCTACGTCGCGCCCGAGCCCGTCGCCACGCACCTCCGCTTCCCCGGCAAGGCGCTGCTCCTGTCCGACGGCGGCTTCCTGGTCTCCGACACCACCCGCCACCGCCTGGTCGAGCTGGACGCGGACGGCGAGACCGTACGCCGCCACTTCGGCACGGGCGACCGCGGGCTGGCCGACGGAGGTCCGGACGAGGCCCGGTTCAGCGAACCGCAGGGGCTCGCCGTGCTCCCCGACGGCCGCATCGCCGTCGCGGACACCGTCAACCACGCCATCCGCGCCCTGGACCTCACGACCGGGGTGACCAGCACCCTCGCCGGCACCGGCCGCCAGTGGTGGCAGGGGACCCCGGCCAGCGGCCCGGCACGCGAGGTGGACCTCTCCTCGCCCTGGGACGTCGCGTGGTTCGGCGACCGGCTGTGGATCGCCATGGCGGGCGTGCACCAGCTCTGGACGTACGACCCGGAGAGCGCGACCGTACGCGTGGCCGCCGGGACCACCAACGAGGGCCTGGTCGACGGACCGGCCGCCGAGGCCTGGTTCGCCCAGCCGTCCGGGCTCGCCGTCTCCGCCGACGGGGAGCGGCTCTGGGTCGCCGACTCCGAGACCTCCGCGCTGCGCTGGGTCGACCGCGAGGCGCGGGTGCACACCGCCGTGGGCACCGGCCTCTTCGACTTCGGCCACCGCGACGGGGCCGCCGAACAGGCGCTCCTGCAGCACCCGCTCGGCGTGACCGCGCTGCCCGACGGGTCCGTCGCCGTCAGCGACACGTACAACCACGCCCTGCGCCGGTACGACCCGGACTCCGGCGAGGTCACCACCCTGGCCACCGATGTCCGCGAGCCCAGCGACGCGGTGCTGGTCGACGGCGACCTGGTCGTCGTCGAGTCGGCCCGCCACCGGCTGACCCGCCTCCGGCTGCCCGAGGAGGCGGTACGGGTCGCGGACCGGGCGCACCGCACCCAGCGGGCCGCCACCGAGATCACCCCGGGCACCCTCCGCCTCGACGTGGTCTTCCAGGCCCCCGCCGGACAGAAGCTGGACACCCGCTACGGGCCCTCGACCCGGCTGCTGGTCTCCGCGACCCCGCCCGAGCTGCTGGCGGAGGGCTCCGGCCCGGGCACCGACCTCGGGCGCGACCTGGTCCTCGCGGACGGGGCCACCGAGGGCGTGCTCCACGTCTCCGCGATGGCGGCGTCCTGCGACGACGACCCGGCCAACGAGTACCCGGCCTGCCATGTGCACCAGCAGGACTGGGGGGTGCCGGTCCGGGTCACGGCGGCGGGCGAATCCCGGCTGGCGCTGGTGCTCGCCGGGATGGACAGCCCCTCGTGACCGCTTGACGGATCAGAACTCGTCGGCGCCGTTGCGCAGTTCGGTGGTCCAGTAACCGGTGGCCCACTTCTGCGGGTTGACGGACAGGCCCTCGGCGGCGGGGGACTTCACGACCGCCATGCCGCCGCCGTTGGCCTTCAGCGTGACCGTGAACTCCTTCACGGTCTCGGTGTTCTCCTTCCGGCCGCCCTCGGACATGCGCACCGCGACATAGGCGGACTGGCCGGGCTCCAGGATCACCGGGGCCTGCGGCTTGCTCTTGGCGACGGGCGGGACGACGCCCCGCGCGTTGTCCAGGAAGTGGATGTGCGGGTACTCCTTCATCTCGCAGCTCGCGCCGGAGGTGTTCTTCGCGGAGAGCGTGAGGTGGGTGTAGGGCGGGCCGTCCTGACGCTCGGCGGTGATGTTCAGGCCCTTCGCCGTGCAGAGGGCGCCGGCGGCCTGGTCGGACGTGCCGCCGGCGTTTCCGGAACCGCCGGAGCTCTTGGCCGCGCCCGCGGGCTGAGCGGTGCCGGTGGAACCCTTGGCGCCGGTCTCCGCCGCGTCGTCGGCAGCCTTCCCGGATCCGGCGGCCTCCTCGGACCCGGCGTCCTTCCCGGACCCGGCGGTCGACGCGGCGGTGGTCGCGGAGCTGTCGGCCGCGCCCTCCGAACGGGTGCCGGAGCCGTTGTCGCCGCAGGCGGTGAGGGTGAGAGCGAGGGCGGCCGTGGTCGCGGCGGCCAGAGCGGTGGTGCGGTTGCGGAAGATACGCACGGAGATTCCCCCGGGGAGACGGTGAGGCGCACGCCCGGTCGAGGCGCCGCCCGCGAACTGCTGACAGGAACGACTCTGCCCGCCGTCGCTCACGTATCGCTGCCGTCCCGCTGACGTACGGCTGATGTCCCGGGCGGCAGCGAGAACCCGCAGGTCAGACGATCAGCCCTGGTCGGCGAGCCGCCGCAGCGCCTCGTCGTACCGCCGCCGGTACTCCGTCCGCGCCGACACCCGCAGCAGCGCCTCCAGCGCCCGCACGGCCCCGTCGTCGTAACCGGCCTTCTCCGCCTCCTGCGCGGCCCGGTCCAGCAGCCGGATGCCGTCCTCCTCCTCGCCCAGCGCGATCCGCGCCTCGCCGCAGACCGCCAGCAGCAGCGACCGGCGTACCGCCTCCTCGTGCTCGGGTCCCAGATCGAGCGCGGCCCGCGCACAGTCCAGCGCCTCCCGCGGGCGGTGCGCGGTGAGCCGCATCCGGGCCAGGTGCTGGAGACCGAGCATCTCGGTGTGCCGGTCCTCCTCCTCGCGGCACAGCTCCACGGCGCGGGCGCAGTTCTCCAGCGCGGTCGGCAGCTCGCCCAGCTCGGCCTGGACGACGGCCAGGTTGATCAGCGCGGTCGCCTCGCCCAGCGGGTCGCCGGCCTCCCGGGCGAGCACCGGTGAGCGCTCCAGCACGGCGGCGGCCTCGGTGGTCCGGCCCTCCTCCGTCAGCACCCAGCCCAGCAGCGTGAGCACCCTCGACTCGGCGTACGCGTCCTTCCCGGCCCGGGCCGACTCCAGGGCCAGTTCCAGCAGCGGCGCCCAGTTGTCCCGTACCCGCCACACCACCTGCGGCCACTGGAGCAGGATGATCCGCCAGGCCCGGTCCTCCAGACCTGCCTCCCGCGCCGCCACGGCGGCCAGCGCCAGGTTCTCGCGCTCGGACGCCAGCCAGCCCATCGCTTCCGCACGGTCGGCGAAGTCCCGTACGGCGGCGGGTTTGCGGTAGCCGTCCGGGAGCACGAAGCAGGGCTCGCCGCCGGGCTCCGCGGTGTCGGCGGCGGCCAGCGCGGTGGCGATGCAGTGGTCGAGCACGCCGGTGAGGGCCTCGTGCGCCGATGCCGGGTCGAGGCCCCGGGCGTACAGGCGCACCAGGTCGTGGAGGATCCACCGGCCCGGGGCGGTCTCGGCGACGAGGTGGGCGGCGGCCAGGCGCTCCAGCGCCGCCGCAGCGGCGATCGGGTCCGTCCCCGCCAGCGCGGCGGCCGCGTACGGGTCGAGATGGCCGCCGGGATGGTGCCCGAGCCGTGCGAACTGGTGGGCGGCCTCGGGCGGCAGATGCTGGACGGTCAGCCGCAGCGCGGCCGCGACGCCGGTGTCGTCCACGTCGAGACAGGCCAGCCGGCCGCGCTCGTCGGCCAGTTCGTCGGCGAGCGCGGCCAGCGTCCAGTGCGGCCGCCCCGCCAGCCGGGCGGCGGTGACGCGCAGCGCGAGCGGCAGCCCGCCGCAGAGCTCGGCGAGCCGGCGGGCCGCCACCGGTTCGGCGAGCACCCGCTCCTCCCCCAGCACCCCGGCGAGCAGGGCCGTGCCGTCGTCGGCCTCCAGCGTGTCGAGCGGTACGGGCCGGGCGGCGTCCGAGGCGATGAGCCCCTCCAGCCGGTGCCGGCTGGTGACCAGCGTGACGCAGTCGCTGCCGCCCGGCAGCAGCGCCCTGACGGTGGCGGAGTCGCGGGCGTTGTCGAGGACGACCAGCAGCCTGCGCCGGTCGGACAGCGAGCGGAAGAGCGCGGCGGCCGCCGGGGCGGACTCCGGTATCCGGCGCGGTGCGACGCCGAGCGCGAGCAGGAACTCCCGCAGGACGTCGATGAGCGCGGGCTCGCCGGCCTCGCTGAACCCGCGCAGATCGGCGAAGAGGCGTCCGTCCGGGAAGAGCGCGCCGCTGCGGTGCGCCCACTGGAGCGCCAGCGCGGTCTTGCCGACCCCGGCCGGTCCCGTGACCAGACAGACGGGCGCCTCGCCCGCCGCCGCCCGGGTGAGCGCGGCCAGCTCGGCGGCCCGCCCGTGGAAACCACGGGGCGCCCGGGGGAGCAGATCGACGGGGAGCGGTTCTCCGGCGTTCGTCGGGTGCGGCACGGGCATCGCCCCGGCAGGGGCAGTGGCAGTGGCCGTGGCCGGGGCAGGTTCCGGGGCCGCGACGTCGCCCGGCCCTGGACCGCCCGCCCCCGGACCGCCGGCCCCTGGACCGCCCGGCCCCGGCGCCCCCGCCCCCGGCTCACCCCGCAGGATCAGCGCGTACGCGTCGGCGAGTTCGTGTCCCGGGTCGATGCCCAGCTCGTCGGCGAGGAGCCGTCTCGTACGGTGGAAACGGTCCAGCGCCTCCGACTGCCGCCCCGCCCGGTACAGCGCCAGCATCAGCTCCGCGGCCAGCGACTCGCGCAGCGGATGCGCCGCGGTCTCCGCCGCCAGCAGGGCCGCCGCCCGGTGGTGCTCGCCGAGCTCTCCGTACGCACGGGCCAGCTGCTCGACCGTCGCCAGCCGCGACTCCTCCAGGGAGTGCGCGGCGGCCCGGAGCGGCGGACCGGCGAACGCCCCGCCGAGGGCCGGGCCCTGCCAGAGGGACAGGGCCTCCTTCAGCATCAGCACGGTGTCCGCCCAGGTGCGCTGTTCGCGCGCCAGCATCAGCAGTTCCTCGAACCGCTGCGCGTCCACCAGCGTCTCGGGCACCCGCAGGACGTACGCGTCGCCGAGGGTGGCCAGTTCGACCCCGTACGCCTCCGCGTCCGCGCCCACCAGCAGGGCGCGCAGCCGCGACACATGACCCTGGATGACGCCACGGGCCTGCGACGGCGGGGTGTCGTCCCAGAGGGAGTCCGTCAGCCGGCCGACCGGGACCGGGGTGTTGGCGGACAGCAGCAGCGCGGCGAGCAGACTGCGTCGCTTGGCGGGGCCCAGGGGCAGCGGTCCGGCGAGCGTTTCGACAGCGACCGTGCCGAGCAGCCGGAACTCCACGGACGGCTCCTCTTCGGGGCGGGACGCGCCCACGGTGGGGGCGCGGGATCCGCCCCAGAATATCCGGGCCCCCGCAGGGTCCTCGCCGGGCCGCCGCGGGCCGTCAGCGGTAGCGCTGCTCGTCGTCCTGGACGACGGTGGTGGTGGGCGGCACGACCATCCGGCGGCGGCGCGCGATGCTCATGTAGACGAAGACCCCGACGAGGCCGACGAGCATCATGATCCAGCCGACCAGGTCCACGTTGACGGTGTCCAGCTTCCAGTCCGTGGCGAACGCCAGGATCGCGCCCCCGCCGATCAGGAGAATGCATCCTCCGAGTCCCATGAATTCCGCCTCCTCGACCGCCCGGTGAATCCGGGCCGGTGTACGACTCGCGTACCCGGCCCGGCAACAAGCATGTGCGCGGCGGCGGTTGGGCGGCGGATCAGCCCGCGAGGAACGAGGCCAGAGCGTTCGCCAGCAGATACGGGTCGTCGGCGCCGCACAGCTCACGCGCGCTGTGCATCGAGAGGATCGCCACGCCGATGTCCACGGTCTGGATGCCGTGCCGGGCCGCGGTGATCGGACCGATCGTGGTGCCGCAGGGCATCGCGTTGTTGGACACGAAGCTCTGCCACGGCACGCCCGCCTTCTCGCAGGCCGCGGCGAACACGGCCCGGCCGCTGCCGTCGGTGGCGTACCGCATGTTGACGTTGACCTTGAGGATCGGCCCGCCGTTGGCGACCGGGTGGTGCGTCGGGTCGTGCCGCTCCGCGTAGTTGGGGTGCACGGCGTGGCCGGTGTCGGAGGAGAGACAGACCGTGCCGGCGAAGGCGCGGGCGCGGTCCTCGTACGTGCCGCCGCGTGCGAACACCGAGCGCTCCAGCACCGATCCGAGCAGCGGCCCGTCGGCCCCGGTGTCGGACTGCGAGCCGTTCTCCTCGTGGTCGAAGGCGGCGAGCACCGGGATGTACGGGAGGTCGGCGTCGGGCAGTGCGGAGACGGCGGCCAGGGCGGCGGTCGCGGCGTGCACCGAGAGGAGGTTGTCCATCCGGGGCCCGGCCACCAGCTCCCGGTCGCGGCCCAGGTAGGAGGGCGGCTCGATGGCGTGCGGCATCAGGTCCCAGCCGGTGACGTCCTCCGCGTCGACGCCCGCCTCCTCGGCGACGAAGCGGATCAGGTCGCCCTCCTCGACATCGCCGAGCCCCCAGATCGGCTGCATGTGCTTCTGCCGGTCGAGCTTGAGCCCCTCGGTGTTGGCCGACCGGTCCAGGTGCACGGCCAGCTGCGGCACCCGCAGCAGCGCCCGGTCGATGTTGACCAGCCGGTGGGTGCCGTCCCGCAGCGAGATCCGCCCGGCCAGGCCCAGGTCCCGGTCGAGCCAGGTGTTCAGCAGGGTGCCGCCGTAGACCTCGACGGCGATCTGGCGCCAGCCGTGCGCCCCGGTGTCGGGCAGCGGCTTCACCCGGAGGTTGGGGGAGTCGGTGTGCGCCCCGGCGATCCGGAACGGGGTGTGCGCCTGGGCGCCCTCCGGCACGTACCAGGCGACGATCGCCCCGCCGCGCAGCACGTACTTCCCGCCGGCCGACGCGTCCCAGGCGGCGGTCTCCTCGACCTGCCGGAAGCCGGCCTCCGCCAGCAGCGCGGCGGCGTTCGCCACCGCGTGGTACGGGGACGGGCTGGCCGCCAGGAAGGACATCAGGTCATCGGTGTGGGCGCGGTCGAACCGGAGAGGGGAACTCATGTTCTTCACTGTAACGAGGACGCGCGGTCCGGTATCCGGTGACCGGACATCCGGCACGACAGCGCCGCCGCCCGGAGGATTCCGGGCGGCGGCGCTGTCGACGGTCCGAGCAGGTCGGGCGAGGTTCCGGGGGTGTCTCCCTAGAACGCGGCCTCGTCCAGCTCCATCAGCGAGTTGTCGATCGACTCGGCGAGCGCGCGCTCGGTCGAGACGCCCGGCAGGACGTTCGCGGCGAAGAACTTCGCGGCGGCGATCTTGCCCTGGTAGAAGGCGACGTCCTTGGCGGCGGCGGTCGGCAGCTTCTCGGCCGCCACGGCAGCGCCCTTGAGGAGCAGGTAACCGACGACGACATCGCCGGAGGCCATCAGCAGGCGGGTCGTGTTGAGGCCCACCTTGTAGATGTTCTTGACGTCCTCGCCGGTCGCGGTGAGGTCGGTGATCATCGTGCCGACGATCGCCTCCAGGTCCACGGCGGCCTTGGCGAGCGAGTCCAGCGCGGGGGCCAGCTCCTCGTTGCCCTGGTTGCCCGCGAGGAACTTCTTGATCTCCTCGGAGAGCGTGTTGAGCGAGGCGCCCTGGTCGCGGACGATCTTCCGGAAGAAGAAGTCCTGGCCCTGGATCGCCGTGGTGCCCTCGTAGAGGGTGTCGATCTTGGCGTCCCGGATGTACTGCTCGACCGGGTACTCCTGGAGGTAGCCGGAGCCGCCGAAGGTCTGGAGCGACTGCGCGAGCTGCTCGTAGGACTTCTCGGAGCCGTAGCCCTTCACGATCGGCAGCAGCAGGTCGTTGAGGCCGTTCAGCGCCTTGGCGTCCTCGCCCGCGGCCTCCAGCTCCTGGATCGCGTCCTGGACGGAGGCGGTGTACAGCACGAGGGAGCGCATGCCCTCGGCGTACGCTTTCTGCGTCATGAGCGAGCGGCGCACGTCGGGGTGGTGCGTGATGGTGACCTTGGGCGCCGTCTTGTCCATGAAGTTCGCCAGGTCCGGACCCTGGACGCGCTCCTTGGCGTACTCCAGGGCGTTCAGGTATCCCGTGGAGAGGGCGGCGATGGCCTTCGTGCCGACCATCATGCGGGCGAACTCGATGATGCGGAACATCTGGCGGATGCCGTCGTGCTTGTCGCCGATCAGCCAGCCCTTGGCGGGGTGCTGGTCGCCGAACGTCATCTCGCAGGTGTTGGACGCCTTGAGGCCCATCTTGTGCTCGACGTTCGTCGCGTACACGCCGTTGCGCTCGCCCAGCTCGCCGGTGGTCCAGTCGAAGTGGAACTTCGGGACCATGAAGAGCGAGAGGCCCTTGGTGCCGGGTCCGGCGCCCTCGGGGCGGGCCAGCACGTAGTGGATGATGTTCTCGGACATGTCGTGCTCGCCCGAGGTGATGAAGCGCTTCACACCCTCGATGTGCCAGGAGCCGTCGTCCTGCTGCACGGCCTTCGTCCGGCCGGCGCCGACGTCGGAGCCGGCGTCCGGCTCGGTCAGCACCATCGTCGAGCCCCACTGCTTCTCGACGGCGATCTCCGCGATCTTCTTCTGCTCCTCGTTGCCCTCGTCGAAGAGGATGCCGGCGAAGGCCGGGCCGGAGGAGTACATCCACACGGCCGGGTTCGCGCCGAGCAGCAGCTCCGCGTAGCCCCAGATCAGGGAGCGGGGCGAGGTGGTGCCGCCGATCTCCTCGGGGAGGCCCAGGCGCCAGTACTCGGAGTCCATGAAGGCCTGGTACGACTTCTTGAAGCTCGCCGGGACCGGGGCGGTCTTGGTCTCCGGGTCGAAGACCGGCGGGTTGCGGTCGGCGTCGGCGTAGGAGTCGGCGAGCTCGTTCTCCGCGAGGCGGGTGAGCTCGTCCAGGATGCTCTTCGCGGTGTCGACGTCCATCTCAGCGAACGGACCGGTGCCGTACACCTTGTCGCGCCCGAGGACCTCGAAGAGGTTGAACTCGATGTCGCGGAGATTCGACTTGTAGTGCCCCATGGGAAGGCTCCGTAATCAATAGCAGTGGCGCACAGCGCCCCGGGGAGTGATGCGGGTCGGGCGACAGGCAGGCGTGGGTCTATCAGCTGACCTCTCCGATGATGCTACCCGTCAGTAATAAGGCGCAACCCCTCAAGCCGTAGATGTGTCCGATTACTCTTTGCAGCATGTACGGCTACGACCAGAACCCTGGTGCTCAGCAGCAGATGGGTCAGATGGGCCAGATGGGCGGCGGCTACGGGGAGCAGCCGCTGTATCCGGAACCGTCGCCGCCCTCCCTGGCCGACGCGGTACGGGCCTTCACCACCGGCTCCCTCTCCGCCGAGGACTTCCAGCAGATCTTCGCCACCTCGAAGGTCTACTGCCCGCGCGGTGACAACCCCGGTTTCCTGGCGCTGCACAACACGCAGCAGCCGGTGATCCCGATGTTCACCACGCTCAAGGAGCTGCGGCGGTACGCGGGCAAGGAGTCGAAGTACTTCGTGATCACCGGGGCCGAGGTGATCGACCTGCTGCCGACGGGCTACGGCTTCGTCCTGGACATGGAGGGTGATCACCGGATGGTCTTCGACGCCAAGGCGGTCGAGCAGATGGTCGACTTCGCGATGCGCCGGATGTACGGGTAGGGCCGAGGCTTCAGCAAGCCGCCGGCCTGCTGTTTCATCGTTCGGGCGAGGGTCCGTGCCAGGAGTGGGCACGGGCCCTTCTCGCTGTCGGGACGCCTCCGGCGCGGGCCGGGAATGCGCGACGCCTTGCAGGATGTTCACCATTCAACTAAATTGATTCCAGAACACTCGCCCGGAGGTGGCTTCCATGCCCGCAGTGACTGTCGACAACCCGCTGACCCTGCCCAAGGTCGCCGCTTCCGGCGATGCCGCGGCCCGCCCCGTGCTCGCCGTCACGACCGCGCCGAGCGGATTCGAGGGCGAGGGCTTCCCGGTGCGCCGCGCGTTCGCCGGGATCAACTACCGGCACCTCGACCCGTTCATCATGATGGACCAGATGGGTGAGGTGGAGTACGCCGCGGGCGAGCCGAAGGGCACCCCCTGGCACCCGCACCGCGGCTTCGAGACCGTCACGTACCTGATCGACGGGACCTTCATCCACCAGGACTCCAACGGTGGCGGCGGCACCATCGAGAACGGCGACACCCAGTGGATGACCGCCGGTTCGGGCCTGCTGCACATCGAGGCCCCGCCGGAGTCGCTCGTCATGTCCGGCGGGCTCTTCCACGGCCTCCAGCTCTGGGTGAACCTGCCCAAGGCCGACAAGATGATGAACCCGCGCTACCAGGACATCCGCGGCGGCGAGGTCCAGCTGCTGGCCTCCCCCGACGGCGGCGCGCTGCTCCGGGTCATCGCCGGTGAGCTCGACGGCCACGAGGGCCCCGGCATCACCCACACCCCGATCACGATGATCCACGCCACCGTCCGGCCCGGCGCCGAGGTGACCCTGCCCTGGCGCGAGGACTTCAACGGTCTCGCGTACGTCCTGGCCGGCCGCGGCACGGTCGGCGCGGAGCGCCGCCCCATCACGATGGGCCAGACCGCGGTGTTCGGCGCAGGCGGCTCGCTGACCGTCCGCGCCGACGAGCGGCAGGACGGCAACACCCCGGACCTGGAGGTCGTCCTCCTCGGCGGCCGCCCGATCCGGGAGCCGATGGCGCACTACGGACCGTTCGTGATGAACAGTCAGGCCGAGCTGAAGCAGGCCTTCGAGGACTTCCAGGCCGGCCGCCTGGGCACGGTCCCGGCGGTCCACGGCATGTGATCCGCCCCGCCGCTCCTGCCGGGTGACGCCCCGTCACCCGTACGGGGGCGGCGGACGGGCCGGCCGTCGCGCACCGTGATCGGGTGGGAGGGTGCCCGCACCCAAGCCCCTCCTGCCCGAGAGCGCCCGCCGCGCGGCCGCCTGGTGCGGAGTCGTCCTGCTCGTCGTGGGCGTCGCCGCCGTCGCGATCTGGCTGGTCGTCGCCCTCAAGACCGCGGTCACCCCGGTGCTGCTGGCCCTGCTCGGCACCGCGCTGCTCGGCCCCGTGCACCGCTGGCTCATCGCGCTTCGCCTCAACCGTTCGCTGGCCGCGGGCCTGACCTGCGCGGCCCTCGTCGCGGTGGTCGGCGGCGCCGGATACATCGTGGTCACCGCCCTCGTCGACTCCGGCGACCAGATCGTCGCCTCGCTGAAGGACGCCGGCCAGTGGGTCGTCGACCATCTGGACATCGCCGGGGCCACGGACGTCGACGACCTGGCCGACAACGCGAAGAACCTGGTGGAGAAGTTCGGGGCGAGCGCGGCGGGCGGGCTGCTCAGCGGCATCAGCCTGATCGGTTCGCTGGTGGCGACCAGCGTGCTGGCCCTGCTGCTGACCTTCTTCTTCCTGCGCGACTCGGACCGGGCCGTGAGCCTGGCCCACTCGGTGGCCCCGCGCGGCACCGGCGACCTGGTGGAGGCCATGGGGCGCCGGGCGTTCGAGGCCGTCGAGGGCTTCATGCGCGGCACCACGTTCATCGCCCTGATCGACGCCGTGTGCATCACGGTGGGCCTGCTGATCCTGGACGTCCCGGGGGCGGTGGGGCTCGGCGCGCTGGTCTTCGTCGGCGCGTACATCCCCTACCTCGGGGCGTTCCTCTCCGGCGCGGTGGCGGTGCTGGTCGCGCTGGCCGACCGGGGGTTCGTGATCGCGCTGTGGGCCCTGGGCGTGGTGCTCGCGGTCCAGGTGCTGGAGGGCCATGTGCTCCAGCCGATGATCCAGAGCCGTACGGTCCAGATGCACCCCGCCATGATCATGATCGCGCTGACGGCGGGCGCGAGCGTGGCGGGCCTGCTGGGCATGCTCCTGGCCGTCCCCCTGTGCGCGGCGGCCTTCGGAGTCCTGGGCGAACTACGCAAGAACCACCCCGGCGACCCCAGCCCGTCCGACGCCTGAGGACGAAACCCTCGCGCCGGCGGGGCCCGCGCTCCAGGTGGGACGGGACCGGCAGATCCAGCCCGTCCGGCGCTTGAGGACGGAACCGTCACGGGTTCGAGCCCGGGCACGCGGAACCCCGGCCCCCGGGGCCCCCGCTCAAGAACCCCCCGCCCCAGCAGCCTCGTACAGCTCGAACCAGATCGACTTCCCCTCCCCCCGAGGATCCACCCCCCACACATCCGCCAGCATCTCCATCAGCACCAGCCCCCGCCCGCTGGACGCCATCTCCCCCGGCCGCCGCTTGTGCGGCAGTTCGTCACTGGCGTCGGCGACCTCGACGCGCAGCCGCCGCTCCCCCCGCTCACCGGAGACCTCCGCCACCATAAGCGCGTCCCCGTCCGTGTGGACGAGCACATTGGTGGCCATCTCGGAGACCATCAGGACCGCCGAGTCGACCTGCTCCGGATCGCTCCAGTCGTGCAGCAGCTCACGCACCAGCTGCCGGCCGACCGAGATCCGCTCGGGCTCGGCCTGCGCGATGGTCAGGACGCTGCGGCGCGGCGGCGTCTCCGGCGCCGGGGCGCTCTCCCGCCGCAGCACCAGGACCGCGATGTCGTCCTCCCGCCGGTCCGCGAGCGGCCCCGTCGTGTAGTGCGAGGTCGGCCCGTGCACGGCCTGGACCAGGGCGTCCGCCAGCTGCTCCAGGTCCTCGACGGGCCGTTCCAGGACGGGCCGCAGCCGGGTCCAGCCGGTGGCCATGTCGTGCCCGCCGGTCTCGATGAGGCCGTCCGTGCACAGCATGATCGTCTCGCCGGGTTCCAGGACCACCCGGGTGGTGGGGTAGTCGGAGTCCGTCTCGATCCCGAGCGGCAGCCCGCCCGCCGTCTGCCGGATCACCGCGGTCCCGTCGGCGCTGATCACCACCGGGTCGGGGTGGCCCGCACGGGCGATGTCCAGCGTCCCGGCCTCCGGGTCCACCTCCGCGTACAGGCAGGTCGCGAAGCGCGGCGCCGCCGGTTCCGCGTCGCCCTCCACACTCTCGTACGCGTCGGTGAGCCCGGAGAGGAAGCGTGAGGCCCGGGAGAGCACCGCGTCCGGGCGGTGCCCCTCGGAGGCGTAGGCGCGCAGGGCGATACGGAGCTGGCCCATCAGCCCGGCGGCCCGCACATCGTGGCCCTGGACATCGCCGATGACCAGGGCGATCCGGCCGTTGGGCAGCGGGATCATGTCGTACCAGTCGCCGCCCACCTGGAGCCCGCCGCCGGTCGGCACGTATCGCGCGGCCACCGTCATCCCCGGGATGTCCGGGCCCAGCGTCGGCATCATCGAGCGCTGGAGCCCGAGCGACAGCTCGCGTTCCGTCTCGGCCACCCCGGCGCGGGCCAGCGCCTGCGCGAGCATCCGGGCGACCGTCGAGAGCACCGCGCGCTCGTCCGGGGAGAACCCCACCGGATGCCGGAACCCGGCCATCCAGGCGCCCATCGTGCGGCCGGAGGAGACCAGCGGCAGGAACGCCCAGGACTGCCGCCCGAAGCGCCGGGCGAGCGGCCAGGTGGCCGGGTAGCGGCGGCGGTACTCCTCGGGGGAGGGGAGGTAGATCGCGCGGCCGGTGCGGACGACCTCGGCGGCCGGGTAGTCGGTCTCCAGGGGCATGTCCGTGAAGGGCTCCTCGTCCCCCATGGCGTGCCCGTGGTGCCCGATGATCGTCAGCCGCTCCCCGACGGAGCCGAAGACCGCGAGGCCGTCCGGGGAGAAGCCGGGCATCGACAGCGATCCGGCGACCCGCAGCACCTCCGCGGTGGACCGGGCCTCGGCCAGCGCACGCCCGGCGTCCAGCAGGAACGCCTCCCGGGACCGCCGCCAGTCCCCGGTGATCGGGGTGTGGGCGGAGTCGGTGGAGCCCGGCTGCGGCTCGGCGACCTCCTGGAGCGTGCCGATGAGGACGTAGTTCCCGGCCTCCCGGTCCGGCGGGAAGACCGGCTTGGAGCGGCTGCGCACGGTACGGAGGACCTGCCCGCGCTCGTCCACGATCCGCAGTCGCGCCTCGGCGAGGCTGCCTTCGGCGACCGCGAGGTTCACCACCCCGTAGATCTCGTTCCAGTCGACCGGGTGGAAACGGGAGCGCACCGCCGCCTCGCGATAGCTGCCGGGCTCGGGCGGCAGGCCGAGCAGCCGGGCCGCCTCCGCGTCGAGCGTGACCGTGCCGGCTGCGTTGTCCCAGCGCCACAGGCCCGTCGCGATAGCGGCCAGGACTTCCTCGGTGCGCATTGCCCCACTTTAGGAAGGTCTGCTCGGCGGACGCCACCGAGGAGCCGCCACCTGCCCCGGCCGCCGGAGGAAGCGGCGGCGCAAAGGGAAATGAAGAGGCCCGGCCCCGGGCGGTAGCCTGGGGAAGCTCAATCCACACCTAACCGCGAAGACTGGATGAACGACGATGCATCGGTACAGGTCCCACACCTGCGGCGAGCTCCGCGCCTCTGACGTCGGCACCGACGTCCGGCTGAGCGGCTGGCTGCACAATCGCCGAGACCTGGGTGGCATCCTCTTCATCGATCTGCGCGACCACTACGGTCTGGTGCAGCTCGTCGCCCGCCCCGGCACCCCCGGCAACGAGGCCCTGGCGAAGCTCACCAAGGAGACCGTCGTCCGGATCGACGGCAAGGTGTCCGCGCGCGGCGCCGACAACGTCAACCCGGAGCTGCCGACCGGTGAGATCGAGATCGAGGTCACCGAGGTCGAGGTGCTCGGCGAGGCCGGCCCGCTGCCGTTCACGATCAACACCGAGGACGGCGTCAACGAGGAGCGGCGCCTGGAGTACCGCTTCCTCGACCTGCGCCGCGAGCGCATGCACCGCAACATCATGCTGCGCTCGGCCGTGATCGCCTCCATCCGCTCCAAGATGGTGGCCCTCGGCTTCAACGAGATGGCGACCCCGATCCTCACCGCGACCTCCCCCGAGGGCGCCCGTGACTTCGTCGTCCCGTCCCGGCTGAACCCCGGCAAGTTCTACGCGCTGCCGCAGGCCCCGCAGCAGTTCAAGCAGCTGCTGATGATCTCGGGCTTCGACCGCTACTTCCAGATCGCGCCCTGCTTCCGCGACGAGGACGCCCGTGCGGACCGTTCGCCGGGCGAGTTCTACCAGCTCGACGTCGAGATGTCCTTCGTCGAGCAGGAGGACGTCTTCCAGCCGATCGAGAAGCTGATGACCGAGCTCTTCACCGAGTTCGGCAACGGCCGCGAGGTCACCTCGCCGTTCCCGCGCATCCCGTTCCGCGAGTCGATGCTGAAGTACGGCAACGACAAGCCGGACCTGCGCGCCAAGCTGGAGCTCGTCGACATCTCGGACGTCTTCGCGGACTCCGGGTTCAAGGCGTTCGCCGGCAAGCACGTCCGCGCGCTGCCCGTCCCGGACACCGCGGGCCAGTCCCGGAAGTTCTTCGACGGCCTCGGTGAGTACGCCGTCGAGCACGGCGCCAAGGGCCTGGCCTGGGTGCGGGTGGGCGAGGACGGCACGCTGGCCGGTCCGATCGCCAAGTTCCTCACCGAGACCGACGTCAAGACGCTCACCGAGCGGCTCTCGCTGGTCCCGGGCCACGCGGTCTTCTTCGGCGCGGGCGAGTTCGACGAGGTCTCCAAGATCATGTCGGCGGTCCGGGTCGAGGCCGCCAAGCGCGCCGGCCACTTCGAGGAGGGCGTCTTCCGGTTCTGCTGGATCGTCGACTTCCCGATGTACGAGAAGGACGAGGAGACCGGCAAGATCGACTTCTCGCACAACCCCTTCTCGATGCCCCAGGGCGGTCTGGCCGACCTGGAGGAGAAGGACCCGCTGGACATCCTCGCCTGGCAGTACGACATCGTCTGCAACGGCATCGAGCTGTCCTCGGGCGCCATCCGTAACCACGAGCCCGAGCTGATGCTCAAGGCCTTCGAGATCGCCGGGTACGACCGCGAGACCGTCGAGCACGAGTTCGCGGGCATGCTCCGCGCGTTCCGCCTCGGCGCCCCGCCGCACGGCGGCATCGCCCCGGGCGTCGACCGCATCGTGATGCTGCTCGCCGACGAGCCGAACATCCGCGAGACGATCGCCTTCCCGCTCAACGGCAACGCCCAGGACCTGATGATGGGCGCCCCGACCGAGCTGGACGAGACCCGGCTGCGCGAGCTGAACATCCAGCTGCGCAAGCCGGTCGCCGCGAAGGGCGCGTCGGAGAAGCCCGCAGCGGAGAAGTAGTCCGCGCAGGGCCGACGGTCCGGACGGTCCCGCTCTGCGGATGTTTCACGTGAAACAGCCCCCGATCACCCGATCGGGGGCTGTTTCGTTGCACGCGGCCGGGAGCCGATGACAGCCGGGCTACGCGGTACAGCCGGATGGCCCCGGATCGGATTCGGCCGGGCCGGGGCCGGCAAAGACTGGCACCGAGACACCCCTCCCGCACCGCGCCCCGCCGCCTCGCGCCGTCCGCCGCCACCCGAGGAGCCCCGCCACCGTGTCCGTCCCGCGCCGCCCGCCCGCCCTGCTCGCCGCACCGCTCCTCGCCCTGGCCCTGCTGCTCACCGGCTGCGGCTCCGACGGCGCACCCGCGAAGACCCCCGAAGGCGTCCCGGGCCAGGGCGCCGCGGGCCCGCAGTCCGACGCCGCGTCCGCGCTCCGGGCCTCACCCACCCCGACTCCCGCCCCGAGCCCCGCCGAGATCCCCGACCTGGGACCGCAGACGCACGCGGCGATCCCCGCCGAGGCCCGGCAGGCGTTCGTCGTGACCGGCGAGGGGGCCGACTCCCACCAGTCCAGCGCGGTCCTCTACAGCCGCGAGGACCCCGCGAAGGGCTGGCAGCCGGTCGCGGGGCCCTGGCCGGCGCACAACGGCATGGCCGGCTGGACCGACCACCATGTGGCGGGCGACCTCAGATCCCCCACGGGCGTCTACACCCTCACCGACGCCGGCGGCCGGCTCCCCGACCCGGGGGCCCTGCTCCCGTACGACGAACACCCCCGGTTCGCGGTGGACGGCGAGGGCTTCTTCGGAGAGCCGCTGGAGGGCTCCTTCGACTACGTCGTCGCGATCAACTACAACCGCACGGAGGGCGTCAGCCCCCTGGACCGCACCCGCCCGCTCGGCCTCGAACGCGGCGGCGGCATCTGGATCCACGTCGACCACGGCGGCCCGACCCAGGGCTGCGTCTCCATCCCGGAGGAGCTCATGGAAGAACTCCTGCGCACCCTGGACCCGGCGATGAGCCCGGTGATCGTGATGGGGGACGGGGAGGCGCTGGGGCGGTGAGGGAACCCGGAGAGTGGGGGAGGAACGCAAGGAGCCCGGGACCGCTGTTCACGGTCCCGGGCTCCCGGCGTACGTACGGAGGCGTTACGCCGGCTTCTCCTCCAGGCGCGGGAACAGCACCGCGCCCTTCGTCACCGTCGCGCCCGCGGGCAGGGCGCCCCACGCGCCCGCGTCCTGGACCCTCTGGTCGGCCAGCGCGCCCAGGGACTCCTCGGCGCCCAGGGACTCCCAGAGCTTCTGTGAGGTCTCCGGCATCACCGAGTTGAGCAGCACCGCGACCCCGCGCAGCGACTCGGCGGCCGTGTACAGGATCGTCGCCAGGCGGGCCTGGCCCTCGGGAGTGGTGTCCTTGGCCACCTTCCACGGCTCCTGCTCCGTGATGTAGCCGTTGACCTGCTTCACGAAGTCGAAGACCGCCAGGATGCCGGACTGGAAGTCCAGCTCCTCGCCGATCTTCCGGTCGGCGGTCGCCACGGCCTTCGCCAGGCCCTCCTGCACGGCCCGCTCGGCGTCGCCGACGGCCGTGGCCTCCGGCAGCGCGCCGCCGAAGTACTTGCCGACCATGGCCGCCACGCGCGAGGCGAGGTTGCCGTAGTCGTTGGCCAGCTCGGAGGTGTAGCGGGCGGTGAAGTCCTCCCAGGAGAACGAGCCGTCGCTGCCGTACGCGATGGCCCGCAGGAAGTACCAGCGGTACGCGTCCACGCCGAAGTGCGAGGTCAGGTCCTGCGGCTTGATGCCGGTCAGGTTGGACTTCGACATCTTCTCGCCGCCGACCATCAGCCAGCCGTTGGCGACGACCTTGCCGGGCAGCGGCAGGCCCTGCGCCATCAGCATCGCGGGCCAGATCACCGAGTGGAAGCGGAGGATGTCCTTGCCGATCAGGTGCACGTTCGCCGGGAACGTACCGTCGAACTTCTCCTGGTTGGCGCCGTAGCCCACGGCCGTCGCGTAGTTGAGCAGCGCGTCGATCCAGACGTAGATGACGTGCTTGTCGTCCCACGGCACCGGGACGCCCCAGTCGAACGTCGAGCGCGAGATCGACAGGTCCTGCAGGCCCTGCTCGACGAAGTTCACGACCTCGTTGCGCGCCGACTCGGGCTGGATGAAGTCCGGGTTCGCCGCGTAGAACTCCAGCAGCTTCGGGCCGTACTCACTGAGCTTGAAGAAGTAGTTCTCCTCCTTGAGGAGCTCCACCGGCTTCTTGTGGATCGGGCAGAGCTTCTGACCGGCGAACTCGCCCTCGCCGTCGATCAGATCGCCGGGGAGCTTGTACTCCTCGCAGCCCACGCAGTACGGGCCCTCGTACCCGCCCTTGTAGATCTCGCCCTTGTCGTACAGGTCCTGCACGAACTCCTGCACACGGTCGGTGTGCCGTTTCTCCGTCGTCCGGATGAAGTCGTCGTTGGCGATGTTCAGATGCTCCCAGAGGGGCTTCCACGCCTCCTCGACGAGCTTGTCCGCCCAAGCCTGCGGAGTCACGTTGTTCGCCTCGGCCGTGCGCATGATCTTCTGACCGTGCTCGTCCGTGCCGGTGAGGTACCACACCTTCTCGCCGCGCTGGCGGTGCCAGCGCGTGAGCACGTCGCCTGCGACGGTCGTGTAGGCGTGGCCCAGGTGAGGAGCGTCGTTGACGTAGTAAATGGGGGTCGAGACGTAGTACGCCGTCGCCCCCTGCTTCTCGGATCCAGTGGCCGCCATGGTCGAAATCCTAACGGCCCGATCAAGATCCACTCACATCGTTAAACGGTGGCCCCGCACGCGGGCGGAGCGAGGCCCTCCGGTGGAGAGCTTTGCGAAACATCCGTTCCCGTAATGGTTCCCGAAGGAAAGTCGCATCCTGGGAGGGAGCGGACAAGCGTGCACGAGGCAGGGGACAACACCATGCGGGTACTGGTCGCCGAGGACGAGGAGATCCTCGCGGAGCTGGTCGCCACCGGACTGCGCCGGGCCGGCTTCGCGGTCGACACGGTGTACAGCGGCGACGCGGCCCTCGCCTACCTCGGCCTGCACGACTACGACGTCGTCGTGCTCGACCGCGACCTCCCCCGGGTGCACGGCGACGACGTGGCCCGCCGCCTGGTCGCCTCCGGCTCCCGCACCCGGATCCTGATGCTCACCGCCTCCGGCGCCATGGAGGACCGGGTCGCCGGGCTCGACCTGGGAGCCGACGACTACGTCAGCAAACCGTTCGAGTTCCCCGAGCTGGTCTCCCGGGTACGCGCCCTGCGCCGGCGCAGCGCCCGGCCCGTACCGCCCCAGCTGGAACGGCACGGCATCCGGCTCGACACCGTACGGCGTTCCGCGCTCCGCGACGGCCGGGACCTGGACCTCTCGCCGAAGGAGTTCACCGTGCTGCAGTTGCTCCTGGAGGCCGACGGCGGCACGGTCAGCGCGGAAGAGCTGCTGGAGCGGGCCTGGGACGCCAACGCCGACCCGTTCACCGGGGCCGTCCGCGTCTGTATGAGCAAGCTCCGCGCCAAACTCGGCGAGCCCGCGCTGATCCGCACCGTGCAGGGCGTCGGGTACGCCCTGTGAAGCGGACGGTCCTGCGGCGGCTGGTGGACGCCTCGAAGCTGCCGCACACGACGATCCGGACCCGTATCGCCCTCGTGTACGGCGGTGTCTTCCTGGTGCTCGGCACCGCCCTGCTGGCCACCGTCAACCTGGCCTCCCGCGCCGGTACGGAGACCGATGCGCGGGCCATCGCCTCCTCGGCGGCCGTCGGACCGCCCGGATACGTCATCGGACCGCCCGGATACGTCGTCGCACCGCCCGGCCACATGGTGAACGGCCCCGTCATCAGCCGTAGCTCCGTGGAATCGCCCACCGTCTACGAGATCACCGACCATGTCAGCGACGCGGCGGGCAAGCAGCTCATGAACTGGTCGTTCGCCGCGCTGCTCGTGATGACGGCGGGCGCGGTCGGGGTGGGCTGGTGGATAGCGGGCCGGGTGCTGCGGCCGGTCCACGCGATGACCGCGAAGGCCCGCAGGCTCAGCGAACGGACCCTGCACGAGCGGATCGCGTCCAGCGGCCCCGACGACGAGCTGAAGGAGCTGGGCGAGACCCTGGACGCGCTGCTGGGCCGGCTGGAGAAGGCGTTCGACAGCCAGCGGAGGTTCATCGCGAACGCCTCGCACGAGCTGCGGACCCCGCTGGCCACCCAGCGCGCCGCGATCCAGGTCGGCCTGGACGACCCGTCCCCCGAGGACCTCGTCCGCACCCGGCAGACCCTGCTGGACACCAACCGGCGCAGCGAGCGGCTCATCGAGGGGCTGCTCGTGCTGGCCCGCAGCGAACGGGGCCTGGCCACGGACGAGCGCGAGTCGGTCCGCCTCGACCACGTGGTCAGGGAGGAGACGGCCCGGCATCCGGCGGTACGGGGCACGATCGGCGGCCCGGAGAGCCGGAGGACGGACGGCGGGCCGGCGGTGAAGGTGACGGCGGCCGCCTGTTCCGTGCGCGGCAACCGGCTGCTGCTCGCCCAGCTGGTGGCGAACCTGCTGGCCAACGCGGTCACGTACAACGTGCCGGGCGGCTCGGTGGAGGTCTCGCTGAGCGGGCAGGGGGCCCTGCTGGTGCGCAACACCGGCCCGGTGGTCTCCGAGGCCGATATCGCGGGGTTCTTCGAGCCGTTCCGGCGGGGCGAGGGCCGGGACCGGATGGGGCCGGGGTCGGGCCTCGGTCTGTCGATCGTCCGGTCGATCACGATGGCCCACGGCGGAACGGTCACGGCGAGACCGGGCCCCGAGGGCGGCGGTCTCGCCGTGACCGTACGGCTTCCGGTCGATCAGGCCCCGGAGCCGGCCGCGCGCGCGGCGGTCCAGGCCGGCAGCCCGGCCAGGATCTCCCGGTAGAGCTCGGCGTCCGCGATCTCGCGGGGCGCCGGGCCGGCGTGGAAGAAGCCGGTGTTCGGGGCGTCGAGCTTCCGCAGGAAGTCGAAGCCCTTCGCGTCCTGCTCGCCGAAGGCGACGAACTGGAAGAACAGCGGCAGCCGCGCCGCCTCCGTGAGGGCCTGCCGGGCGGCCTGCTTGGCGTCCGGCGGGCCGTCCGTCTGGAAGATCACGAGAGCCGGACCGGTGGCCTCCGACTTCTCGTAGTGCGCGACGATCTCCTCGACCGCGCGGTGGTAGTGCGTCCGGCCCAGCCGGCCGAGGCCCGCGTGCAGCTCGTCGACGCGGCCCTCGTGGCCGGAGAGCTCGATGGATCCGGTGCCGTCGATGTCGGTCGAGAAGAACACGACCGGCACGGTGGCGTCCTCGTCCAGGTGCGCGGCGAGCGCGAGCGTCCGGTCGCCCAGGTGCTGGGCGCTGCCGTCCTTGTAGAACGGCCGCATCGAACCGGAGCGGTCGAGCACCAGGTAGACGCGGGCGCGCAGCCCGGTCAGCCCGTGCGCCTTGAGCGCCGCCTGCGCCGCCTTGTACGGGGCGACGAGCTGCGGAGCCTGCGACTTGACCCGCGCGAGGGTGGTGGCGGGCTTGCCGGGGGCGATGGCGGCGGCCGGGGCGGTGGAGGCCTCGGGGGCTTCTTCGGCGGCGGCCGGCTCCGGGGTGGTGGGGGCCGCGGGGGTCTCTTCCGCGACCGCCGGTGCCGCTGAGGCTTCGGGGGCCTTGGGGGCCTCGGGGGCCTCGGAGGTCGCGGAGGCGTCGGAGGGCTCGGGGGTCTCAGAGGTGGCCTGAGGCGCGTCGGGAGCGGTTTCCGGTGCGGCCTCGGGAGCCGTCTCCGGAACCTCCGCCACCGCCGGTGCGGCCTCCGCAACCGGCTCGGTCTTCGGCTCGGTCTCCGGCTCCGGCTTGGCCTTCGGCTCCGGCTCGGTCTTCGACTCCGGGGTCTCGTCGAGGTCGAGGTCGATCGTGATCGGCTCCGGAGCCGACACGGGCTCCTCGGCCTCGACCGGCTCCACGACGGCCACCGGCTCTTCGGCGGGCGCGGGCTTCTCGGCGGTCACCGGCTCTTCGGCGGCCACCGGCTCCGGCTCCGCGGGCTGCTCCGCCTTCGGGGTCTCCTTCGCGCTCTCCTTCGCGGTCTCCTCCGGGGCTGACGCCTGCGCGGGGACGGTCGGTGAGGGCTTGGCGGTGGCGGCTGCCTTGTCGAAGGCCTCCGCCACCAGGTCGGTGGCCTTCGAACCGTCACGCTCCGTGGAGTCGCCGGAGCCGGTGGAGCCGGCGGCGGCGGAAGCGGACGCCGTGGACGGTGCGTCGGCGGAGGACGGGGTGGAGGACGCGGGCGAGGCGGGCGCCGGGATCGACGCCTTCGGCTCCGCGGCGGGCTCGGCCGCCGAAGTGGTCTCCGGCTCCGTCTCCTTGGGCTGAGTGCGCTCGGCCTGGGGCGGGACGGTGGCCGTGGTCGGCTCGTCCTGCTCCGTGCGGCCGAACACCTTACGCAGCAAGCTCCGAATGCCCATGAGCGAGGCCTTTCGCATGAGTTGGGTGCGGGGAATGTCCGACCTGGGTGAATTCATCCCTGGCCAGGACGGATACGTAAGGTTAGCGGCCGGATCCGGCCGTTCGCCGGTGCGGCCCACCGCTGCGTCAACCGAGCCGAAACCGTTCCCTGACCGAGTCCACGACGGTGTCCACCGCCGACCCCCAAGGGCACAGCGGTGGCCCGGACTTCACCCGCCGTTCACCGGGAGTCCCTCGGACCGCGTGGAGGCGCACCTACCGTCACGCACGACACCAGACGGAGGGAATCCACGTGCGCAATCTGCTGCCGTTCATCAGCTCGCATCCCGGTGGGCGTTCCGCGCTGACCTGCCGCTTCCGCTGCGGCGACGCCTGCTTCAAGGAGACGCCCAACACCAGCGACAACGAGTACGCCGGCGACATCATCGCCGGAGCCGTGTCGCGCCGCTCGATGATGCGCGCCGCCGCCGTGGTCACCGTCGCCTCCGCCGCCGGGGCCGCCGCCCTGACCGGCCCGAGCGCCCCGCGGGCCGAGGCCGCCGCGCTCGCCGGACACGGGAACAAACCGGGCCACCCCCATAAACCGGCCCCGTCCGGGGCGCGCGGCCTGCGGTTCTCGCCGGTCGCCCCCAACAAGGACGACAAGGTCACGATCCCCGACGGGTACGCCCAGAACGTGGTGATCCGCTGGGGCGAGCCGATCCTGCGCGGCGCGCCCGCCTTCAACCCGGACAAGCAGACGGCGAAGGCGCAGGCGGGCCAGTTCGGCTACAACAACGACTTCCTCTCCCTGCTCCCGCTGCGCGGTGAGCGCGGGCGGCAGGTGATGGTCGCGAACCATGAGTACACGGACGAGATCCTCATGTTCCGCGGCTACGATCCGGCCAACCCGACCCGCGAACAGGTGGAGATCGCCTGGGCGGCGCACGGACTCTCCGTGGTCGTCGTCCAGGAGGAGCACCGCACCGGAAAGCTGGGCCCGGTCAACCGGCACCCGCTGAACCGCCGCCTGACCGCGACGAGCGAGTTCCGGGTGACGGGCCCCGCGGCGGGCAGCCCGCTGCTGCGGACGTCCGCCGACCGCACGGGCCGCAAGGTGCTCGGCACCCTCAACAACTGTGCGGGCGGCACCACTCCGTGGGGCACCACGCTGCACGGCGAGGAGAACTTCAACCAGTACTTCGCCAACGGCAACACCGACATGCACAAGCGGTACGGGATCGGCACCGGCGCCACCGAGCGCAAGTGGGAGCGGTTCGACCGGCGGTTCGACCTGGCGAAGGAGCCCAACGAGGCCAACCGCTTCGGCTGGGTCGTCGAACTCGACCCGTACGACCCGGACTCCACCCCGCGCAAGCGGACCGCGCTGGGCCGGTTCAAGCACGAGGCGGCGCAGCCCCGCCTCACCTCCGACGGCCGCCCGGTCGTCTACATGGGCGACGACGAGAAGTTCGACTACCTCTACAA
Organism: Streptomyces sp. DSM 106670; assembly: GCF_055792845.1. Taxonomy (NCBI): domain Bacteria; kingdom Bacillati; phylum Actinomycetota; class Actinomycetes; order Kitasatosporales; family Streptomycetaceae; genus Streptomyces; species Streptomyces sp. DSM 106670. The sequence continues at coordinate 3,960,891 of NZ_CM147704.1, read as the reverse complement.
GTTCGTCTCCAGCAGGCGGATGAAGAAGGGCAACTCGCGGGCCGCCCGCGAGCACAACCTGACGCTGCTGGACGAGGGCACGCTGTACGTCGCCAAGTTGACGGGCGACTCGCCGGTCACCGAGATCGACGGCACCGGAAAGCTGCCGAACGACGGGGAGTTCGACGGCAGCGGCGTCTGGATCCCGCTGGCCACCGGCACCACCTCGCACGTGCCGGGCATGACCGCCGACGAGGTGTACGTCTACACGCGGCTCGCCGGTGACAAGGTCGGCGCGACCAAGATGGACCGCCCCGAGGACGTCGAGCCCTCGCCGCGCACCGGCCGGGTCTATGTGGCGCTCACCAACAACTCGGACCGTGGCAAGGAGGGCAAGGCCGCGGCGGACGAGGCGAACCCGCGCAACGGCAACAAGCACGGGCAGATCCTGGAGCTCGCGGAGAACTGGGACGACCCGGCGGGCGACGGCTTCGCCTGGCGGCTGTTCCTCGTGGCGGGCGACCCGGAGGACCCGTCGACGTACTTCTCCGGCTTCCCCAAGGAGCGGGTCAGCCCCATCTCCTGCCCGGACAACGTGGCGTTCGACGCCCACGGCAACCTGTGGATCTCCACGGACGGCAACGCGCTCGGCTCGCACGACGGGCTGTTCGGCGTGGCGACCCACGGTGACCGGCGCGGTGAACTGAAGCAGTTCCTGACCGTCCCGACCGGGGCAGAGACCTGTGGCCCGGTCATCCAGGACCGCCGTGTCCTGGTCGCGGTCCAGCACCCGGGCGAGATCGACGGGGCCTCCGTGGAGAAGCCGGCGAGCGTCTGGCCCGACGGACCGGGCAGGATCGTCCGTCCCTCGGTCGTCGCCGTCTGGCGCAAGGACGGGCGCGACATCGGCGTGTGAGTCCCGGCAGGACGCGGGCGGCGGACGGGGGCTTTATCGGCTCCCGCCCGTCGCCCGGTCCGCATTACAGTCGGACCCATGGTTTCCGGTGACGCGCCGCAGGCGGAGGGAAGCGTCCGGGTCGACGTGTGGATCTGGTCGGTCCGGCTGACGAAGACCCGTGCCCAGGCGGCCGCCGCCTGCCGGGCAGGACATGTGAAGGTCGGCGGCGAGCGGGCCAAGCCCGCACAGGCCGTACGGGTCGGCGACGAGGTGCGGCTCCGGCACGCGGGGCGGGACCGGGTGGTCGTCGTCTCGAAGATCGTGAAGAAGCGGGTCGGCCCGCCGGTGGCCGTGGAGTGCTTCGTCGACAACAGCCCGCCCCCGCCGCCGCGCGAGATCGCGATCCAGGTTCCGGTACGGGACCGGGGCGCGGGCCGTCCGACCAAGCGCGACCGCCGGGAGATGGAACGTCTTCAGGGGCGCCCGCCGGAGAGCTGACACGCACCGTCCGGTGTTTCACGTGAAACACCGGACGGCGGTCACCACCAGCACGCTTCGGGCCGTGGATCCGCCGGCCCGGTCAGTTCTGGTTCCGTTCCGGTTCAGCTCTGGTAGCCCTCCACCTCGTCGGCGGGTCGGACCTTCGCCGTCGAGGGGTCCTCGCCGTACTCGCTGAGCGCCCGCCGTCGGCGCAGCAGGTCCCAGCACTGGTCGAGCTGGACCTCCACCGCCCGCAGCCGGGCCTTCTCGTCCGTGGACAGGCCCATCTTCGCCACGGAGCGGTCGCGCAGGTCGCGCTCCTCGGAGACCAGCTCGTCGATGTTCTCGAAGATGTCTTGGTCGGCCATGACGCCTCTTTCGGGTCGTGGTGGCGGTGGTGGCCCGGTGGCGGTCGTCGACCGGTGACGGCCACGGATCCCACTCTCACCCGGTCACCGCCTCATCGCACGTCGGCCGAGGACGTCCTGTTCCGCAGGAGCACCCGCGCCGTAACCGCCCCCACCAGCAGCACCGCGCCGACCGCCAGCACCACCCACACCGTGGTCCGCAGCGAGTCGGTCAGGGCGTCGAAGACCGCGGCGGCCGTGTCCCGGTCGCTGCCCGGCACCTCGTCCAGCACCCGGCTGCGGCCGACCGCGACCAGCACCCGGAGCAGGACCGCGCCGAGCACGAACCCGGCGCCCACGACCGCGGTGGCCCACAGCCCGGCCCGCAGCCCACGCCGTACGGTCGCGATGCCCACCACCAGGACGAGCAGGACCAGCGTCGCGACCGCCGGCCAGATGCTGCAGGAGCGAAGCCACCGGAACGAGTCCCTGAGGTCGTCGGCCTGACCGGGGCCGAGCACGGTGATCTCCGTCCGCTCGACCGGGATCCGATCCGCGAACGGCACCCCGTCACGGACCAGGTCCTGTTTGACCTGCTCGATCACCGGGGCCAGGTCGATCGTCACGGCCTCCCCGCTGTCGCCGTCCAGGGCGGCCTCCACCGCCTGGTGCGCGGCCCGGTTCGCGGTGTCCCAGGCCTGCTGGAAGGCCTCGGTGGTGGTGAAGGACCGTACGGACTCGTGCAGGAACTCCCGGACCGTGTCCTGGAGCGGGCCGAGATCGATCTGCCGCATCGCCTCCTCGGTGACCAGGTCCGCGACGGTGGTCCGCACCGCCGGGTCCGAGGCGAGCGGGGAGACGGCGGCGACGTACCGGTCGGTGTCGTCGATCTCCAGGTCGACCCAGGCGGAGAGCGCGCCGAACGGCACGAGGACGGCGAGCAGGACGAGCAGGAGTGCCGAGAAGGCCGCCGAGGCTGCCGAGATCGACGAGGTCGCCGAGGGAGAGGTCCGCACTCCTCCAGGGAATCCCGTACGGGGCCGGGCCGCTCCGGGCCGTACGCCATTCGAGTTGCCGGGTCGCGCGGGCGGGTGTGCTCTGGAGGAACGGGGGCGTGCGACGGGGGCGACGGAAGGAGCTGTCCGCGATGGCCACACACGCAGCCATGCCCGGCCGAAGGGGCGCCCGCGCGCATGCGCGAACCCGCCACCACACCCAGCTCGCCTGGGCCCTGCCTCTGGTGCTCGGTGTGATCTACGGGTTCTACGCGGCGTTCATCCGCCGCGACGGCGGCCCCAGCACCGGCGGGCAGGTCCTGCTCGGGTTCGTCTCCGGTATCGCCCTGGCGGCTCTCTGCTTCGCGCTGGGCCGGATCCAGCACTCCCTGCCGCGCGAGCTGCGGGCGGCCGCGTACGGCGCGCTGACCGCGTGTGCGATCGGCTTCCTGGTGAGTCTCACCGACACCAGCGTGCTGCGGTCGACCGGGCTGGGCCTGGCGGTCGGGGCGGGTGTCCTCGTCGTCTCGTTCTACCTCTTCTACACGCGGGAGACCTGAGGCCCGTCCGGCGTCCGGGCTCCCGTGACCGCGTGCGCGGCCGCCAGATTCGATCTGGCGGCCGCGCCCCCGCGTCTGGCGCCCAAGAGGTGAGGGAGCGAAGCGCCCCGGGACGCGGGAGGAGGAGCGGGCGATGACGACGGACGGTGTTCCGCTGCGGGTCGCGGTGATCATCGGCAGCACCCGCGAGGGCCGCATCGGCGATGCGGTCGGCCGCTGGTTCATGGAGCGGGCCCGGGGCCGGAGCGAGCTGGACCTCGCCGTGCTGGATCTCGCCGATTTCGACTTCCCCGTGCACTACCCGGGGCGGGCGACCGAGCAGATGACGGAGTTCACCGGGGAGATCGCCAGGGCCGAGGCCTATGTCGTGGTCACCCCGGAGTACAACCGCTCGTTCCCCGCCTCGCTGAAGCAGGCCATCGACTTCGCGTACGAGGAGTGGCAGGCCAAGCCGGTCGCCTTCGTGAGCTACGGACACGGTTCCGCCGGGCTGTACGCCGTGGAGCAGCTGCGCTCGGTCTTCACCGAGCTGCACACGGTGACCCTGAGGAACGGGGTCGCGCTCGACTTCCTCCGGCAGCCGCTGGAGGGCCACCCCGGCGACAGCGGCCGGGACCGGTCCGTGGGCCTGATGCTCGACCAGCTCGGCTGGTGGGGCTGGGCCCTGCGCGAGGCGCGCGCCGTCCGCCCGTACGTCTCGTGAGCCGCCGGGCCCGCCGCAGCTCGCAGACGTCCACCGACGACCCACAAGGAATGGATCATGAGCACTGAACTGGCCATCGAGACCACGGGGCTGGTGAAGGTCTTCGGCGACAACCGCGCGGTGGACGGCATCGACCTCGCCGTCCCCACCGGCACCGTCTACGGCGTCCTCGGACCCAACGGCGCCGGCAAGACCACCGCCGTCCGCATGCTCGCGACCCTGCTGCGCCCCGACGGAGGCACAGCCCGGGTGTTCGGCAAGGACGTCGTGAAGGACGCCGACGCGGTCCGCAGCCGGGTCAGCCTGACCGGGCAGTACGCCTCGGTGGACGAGGACCTGACCGGCTCGGAGAACCTCGTCCTGCTCGGCCGGCTGCTCGGGCACTCCAAGCCGGCGGCCCGCGACCGGGCGGCCCAGCTGCTCGACGGTTTCGGGCTGAGCGAAGCGGCGGGCAGGCAGGTGAAGAACTACTCGGGAGGCATGCGGCGGCGCATCGACATCGCCGCGTCCATCCTGAACACCCCGGACGTGCTGTTCCTGGACGAGCCGACCACCGGACTCGACCCCCGCAGCCGCAACCAGGTGTGGGACATCGTGCGGGCGGTCGTCGCCCTCGGCACCACGGTGCTGCTGACCACCCAGTATCTGGACGAGGCCGACCAGCTGGCCTCCCGTATCGCGGTGATCGACCACGGCAAGGTCATCGCCGAGGGGACCAAGGGCGAGCTCAAGGCCTCCGTCGGCGCCGGCACCGTCCATCTGCGGCTGCGGGACGCCGGCCAGCGGGCCGAGGCCCAGCGGGTGCTGGCGCTCGCGCTGAACGCGGAGGTCCAGCTGGACGCGGACCCTGTGGCGCTGACCGCCCGGGTCGACGGCCAGCGGACCGAGCAGGGCGCGGCGGAACAGGCCGGGCGCGCCCTGGCCGAGCTGGCCCGGTCCGGCATCACGGTCGACAACTTCTCGCTGGGACAGCCCAGCCTCGACGAGGTCTTCCTCGCACTCACGGACAAGAAGGGAGTGGCGGCATGAGCACCGCGACCGCCAAGACGGAGCTGGAGGGCGTCGAGCTCGCCGCGCCGGACCGGGAACGCCTCTCGGCGCTCCTGGTGGGCCACGAGCGCCCGCCGAGGCCCAGCGCGCTGTCGGCATCGGTGACCTTCGGCTGGCGCGCCATGCTGAAGATCAAGCACGTGCCGGATCAGCTCTTCGATGTGACGGCTTTCCCGATCATGCTGGTCCTGATGTACACGTATCTCTTCGGAGGGGCGCTGGCCGGCTCCACCGAGGAGTACATCCAGTTCCTGCTGCCCGGCATCATGGTGATGAGCGTCGTGATGATCACGATGTACACGGGTGTCGCGGTGAACACGGACATCGCCAAGGGCGTCTTCGACCGGTTCCGCACGCTGCCGATCTGGCGGCCCGCCCCGATGGTCGGCTATCTGCTCGGCGACGTCCTGCGCTATCTGCTGGCCTCGGCGGTGATGCTCACCATCGGCATGATCATCGGGTTCCGGCCGGAGGGCGGTGTGCTCGGTGTGCTGGCGGGCATCGCCCTGCTGGTGGTGTTCTCGTTCGGGTTCTCCTGGATCTGGACCATGTTCGGTCTGCTGCTGCGCTCCGAGAAGTCGGTGATGGGCGTCAGCATGATGGTGATCTTCCCGCTGACCTTCCTCAGCAATGTCTTCGTCGACCCGAAGACGATGCCGGGCTGGCTCCAGGCTTTCGTGAACAACAGCCCGGTCACCCACCTGGCCACGGCGGTGCGTGAGCTGATGGCGGGCAACTGGCCGGCCGCCGACATCGTCTGGTCGCTGGGCTGGGCCGGGGTGCTCATGACGGTTTTCGGCGTGGTGACGATGCGGCTCTACAACCGGAAGTGACCGACGGCGGACCCACGCGCGCAGGCATCCTTGACCTTCCCCGCGGGGGAAGCCCCAGCATCGGTGGGGCCGGGCGGGAAGCGCCCGGTACGAGGAGGTACGGGGTGGAACGCGAAGGCCGCGCGGTGGGCGCCGCGAGCGGGGAGCTGGTGACGATCGGGGAGTTCGCCCGGCTGTCCCGGCTCTCCGCCAAGGCGCTCCGGCGCTACGACGAGCTGGGCCTGCTCCGGCCCGCCCTGGTCGACCCGGTGAACGGCTACCGGTACTACGACCCGGCGCAGGCGGAGGAGGCCCGGCTCGTGGCGTGGCTGCGCAGGATCGGCATGCCGCTGAGCCGGATCGGCCGGGTCGTCGCGCTCGACGCGGGCGCCGCGGCGGTGGAGATCCGGGCCTACTGGGCGCGGGTGGAGGCCGAGACGGCGGCCCGGCGCGATCTGGCGATGTACCTCGTCGACCATCTGTCAGCGGAAGGCAGGGCCATGGCGCGGATACCGGGCACCACGGGGAACACGGGAAGCACAGAAACTACGGGAAGCACAGGCACCACGGGGAACACCGGCGGTACGGGGAGCACCGGGAGTGCGGGGGCGGGGTCCCTCGCGATCCGGTGCGCCGCGCTGACCGATACCGGGGCGGTGCGTACGGCGAACCAGGACGCGGCGTTCGCCGGGCCCCGGCTGCTGGCGGTCGCCGACGGTTTCGGGGAGGGCGGGGCCGAGGCGAGTGCGGCGGCGATCGAGGCGCTCAAGCCCTCCGCGTGGGGCTCCGGGGACGGTGCGCCGTCCGCCGCGGATCTGCTGAACGCCCTGGAGGACACGGCGGATTCCGCCTCGCGGGCGGTCCGGGATGCGGTCGCGTCCTGTGCGGCCCCGGACGGTTCGGGGACCACGCTCACCGCGATGCTGTGGACCGGGTCGCGGCTCGGGCTCGTCCACATCGGGGACTCGCGGGCGTATCTGCTGCGGGGCGGTGAGCTGTTCCGGATCACGCACGACCACAGCCTGGTCCAGTCGATGATCGACGAAGGTTCGCTGAGCCGGGAGGAGGCCGCTTCCCACCCGCAGCGCGCACTGCTGCTGAAGGCCCTGGTCGGCGAGGCGCGGTCCGCCCAGGTCGCGGTGGCGTCCCGTCCCGACGTCCGCCTGCAGGAGGTGCTGGCCGGGGACCGCTATCTGCTCTGCTCGGACGGCCTGTCGGCGGTGGTGGACGAGGCGGACCTGAGGGCGGCGGTCGTCGCGGCGGACGATCCGGAGGAGGCCGTACGCCGGTTGGCCGGCCTGGCCCGCGAGGCGGGCGGGCCCGACAACGTGGCGTGTGCCGTCGCCGACGTCGTCGTCGAGGAACAGGAGAGGGAGCAAGAGCAGAAACGGGAGGAGTAGCCGGACCGGGAGAAGGGGCGGCTCGGGTCAGAGGCGCCAGTCGGGGGAGTGTTCGGGGCGGTAGGCGCAGGTGGTCCCGGTCGTCACGGAGGCCTTCAGATGGGCCGCCAGCGCGGGGTGCAGGGTCTCCAGCTTGCGCAGGGTGTCGCGGATCCGGGCGGTGACCGTCTTGCGGGCCCGCTCGGTCTGGTCGCCCAGCCGCCGGGTCCGGCCGCCGAGCCCCGCCGCGGTGCGGAGCTCGTCGAGAAGGGCCTGCCGCTCCCGGTCGTACGTCTCGACCTGCCGGGTGTCGTCCCGGGCGGCGGCTCGGTCTATCTCGGCGTCCAGCCGGGCCAGGCGTTCCTTGTAGCGGCGCTTGGCCTCCTCGTCGAGCACCGGGTCGCCGCCGAGCTGCCCGGCGGCGACGACGAGCTCCCCGCCCTCGGGCGCGAGGAGCCGGACCGCCGGGACGTCGGCGCCGGGCAGCCCCAGCAGACTGTGCAGGTCCCGCAGCCCCTTGGCGTCCGGGACATGCACGGTCACCCCGTCCCACCGCAGCTGCCACACCGGCCCGTTCCGCCGGAACTCGGCGGTGGCGGGAGCGGAGGCGGCGGTCCCGGCCGTGGCGGAAGCGGCGGAGCCGGAGGAGGCGGCGACGGTGCGAGGAGCGGTGGGCGGGGCCGTACGGAGGGCCGAGGCCTCGGCCTCCAGGTGACGCAGCTCCAACTCGCCCGCCTCCCGCGCCACTTCACCGAGCAGCCGCCGAGCCCGCCCCACGTCACCGCCACCCTCCGCGACACCGCCACCTTCCGCACCGCCGCCACTCCTGCCACCGGCGGACTCCGCACCGGCGCGGGCGAGCAGGGCGCGGGCCAGGCCGAGCCGGGCGCGTACGGCCCAGGGGCGGGCGCCGAGGCGGTCCGAGGAGGCGGCGGCCTCGGTGAGCGCCGCCACCGCCGCGTCCTGGTCGTCGCGCGCGGCGGCGAGCATCCCGAGCCAGAGGTCGACGGGGCCGCCGATGTCGCACCCGTACAGCGAGACGATCCACTGGCCCGTGTAGGGGGTCAGCTCGTCCTCCGCGCGGGCGACGAGGCGCCGGTCGCCCGTCACCGCGGCCGTCTGGGCCAGCAGCCGGAGCCACAGCGGCATGAACGCCCGCGGATAGGGGCCGTCGCGGTCCGTCTGCTCGGCGATCAGGCGCAGCGCGGGCGTCGCGTCGCCCTGCTCCACCGCCGTGACCGACTCCAGCAGCCCGGGGTAGGGGTACCCGGAGGCCGGAAGTTTGCTGAGAACCTCCTCGGCCTCGGCGAAGTGCCCCTGCAGCAGATGCAGCGCCCAGTGCAGGTGGTGTCCCATGAAGCCGAAGGCCGCGTGGTCGTTGTTCTCCGGGTCGAGCGCGTCGTCCCGGAGCGCGGTGGTCGCCTCGGCGAACCGGCCCTGCAGGGAGGCGATCAGACTGGTGTCGACGGCGATGGCCAGGGCGAACCGGGGCAGCTCGCTCTGTTCGGCGAGCCGGACGAACGTACGGTACTGGTCCACGAAGGCCGGGTCGCCCAGCTCCAGCAGCGCCACCCAGCGCATCGACGTCGCGTGCAGCTCCATGTCCTGGTGCCGGGTGCGCCGGCCGATGACGGTCATCTCGTCGGTCAGCTCGATCCGCTCCACCGCCGAGCCGAGGCCCCACACGGAGTCGTGGCGCGCCCAGAGCGAGAAGGCGAGCGCCTCGTCGTCCGAGCCGCTCCGGGCCAGCGCCATGATGTTGATGGCCAGCTCCTGGGCGAGCCGGTCGTCGGAGAGGCTCTCCTGGCCCTCCTTGCCGGTGAGTCCGCGGTGCGCCCCGACGAGGAGGTCCCTCGTGGAGGCGTCGCGGCCGCCGCCCATGGAGCCGTCGCGGTAGAGGGTGATCGCCACCCGGGCCAGCAGCTCCGGGTCGTCCAGCTCCCGGGTGCGGGCGACCGCCCCGTCCAGCAGCCGCTGCGCCTCGGCGCTCTCCCCCGCGTGCCGGAGCTGCTCGGCGAGGTCGAGACCGATCAGCGCGGCCCGCCGGAGGTCGGGATCCTCGCCGGAGGCCACCGCGAGGGCGCGTCGGTAGTGGCCGACGGCCTCCTCGTCGGCCAGGCGTCCCGAGGCGTCCCGGGCGGCCGCCAGCAGCAGGTCGATCCGGCGGTCGCGCTCCAGCGCCCCGCCCGCGAGGTGGGCGTGCCGGGCCAGCTCGCCGGGCCCCACCGCGTCACCGATGCCGCCGTGCGCGTCCAGGGCCCGTACGACGGAGGCATGGGCCTCGCGGGCCCCGGCGTCGTCCAGCGAGGCGTACAGCGTCTCGCGCAGCAGGTCGTGGGCGAAGGCGTACTGACCGGACGGGCGGGGAACGACGACCCGGGCGACGACGGCCGACTCCAGCAGCCGCTCCACATGGGGCACCGGCGAACCGTGCACCACGGCCAGGACCTGCCGGCGGAACTCCCGGCCGAGCAGGGCGGCGCTGGTCAGCAGGGCGACGACCGGCTCGGGCAGCAGGGCGAGCCGCTGCCGGACCGCTTCCCGTACACCGGGCGGAATGGTGGAGACCGGGGCCCCGCTGTGCCAGAGCCGGGCGGTCTGCTCGACGAAGAAGGGGTTGCCGCCGGTGCGCCGGTGGACCTCGTCGACCAGCTGCGGTGCGGGCTCACGGCCCGTCGTCACCGTCATCAGCGCGCCCACCTCGTCCCGGCCGAGGCCGGTCAGCGTGAGCGTCGCGGCGGCGCGCGAGACCAGCGGCAGGATCAGCTGCTGGAGCGGGTGCCCGGGGGCCTCCACCTCGACGTCCCGGTAGGTGCCGATCAACAGCAGCCGCTCGAACCAGGCGTGCTGGGCGGCGAATTCGAGCAGCCGCAGCGAGGCCGGGTCGGAGCTGTGCAGATCGTCCAGGACGACCACCAGCGGCCGGCTCTGGGAGACCGTGACGAGGGCCGTGGTCACCGCGTCGAAGAGCCCGAAGGCCTCGGGCCCCTCCGGCGAACCGCCGCCCGGAGCGCCGTGCCCGGGTGAACCGCCGCCCGGTGGGCTCGTGCCCGTCGCCGTGCCGGGCTCGCCGCCCTGGGCCGCACCGGTGCCCGGGCCTCCGGCCGCCGCTCCCGGGACCGACAGTGTGCTGGGCCCCGGGCCGTCCGAGCCGCCCGTGGTGAATCTGACCGGATCGCCGAGGAGCACGGCGAGCCGGCCGTCCGACGCCTCCTGGGCCGCCGCCCATTCCGTCGCCGTGGCGGACCGGCGCAGACCGCGCAGGACCTGCACCCAGGGCCAGTAGCCCGGGGTGTTGTCGGAGTCCCAGCAGGAACCGCCGACCACCAGCGCCCCGCGCCGCCGCGCCTCGTGCGCGGCGTCGGTGACCAGAGTGCTCTTGCCGATCCCGGCCTCGCCGGTGACCAGCACGAGACCGCCGTGGCTGTCCGTGGCCCGGGCGATCTCCGAGCGGAGTACGCCGACGGGGTGGTCGCGCCCGAAGAGAGCAGGGGTCATGACCACACGATAGGAGCAGCCACTGACAACGGCCCCTCGTTTCTCCGCGAGCTGGTTCCCGGGGCCGCGCGCGCAACAGCCTCCGCGACCGTCAGTCGCGGACCACCGTCACCGGGCACGGCGCGTGCTGGGTGACATGGAGGCTGACCGAGCCCAGCAGGGTGGCCTTGAAACCGGTGTGGCCGCGGGCCCCGACGACGAGCAGATCGGCGCCCCGGGCGCGGTCCAGCAGGGCCTGGGCGGGATTGCCGATGACCACGATCTTGCTGACCGCGGCGGCGCCCTCGGCGCCGAGGGCCTCCTCCAGCGCCTCGGTGAGGGAGACGGTGGCCAGGGCCTGCGGGTCGAAGTCCTCCGGCATGCCCGGCATCATCGACGCCCAGCTGGTGGCGGGGTACTCCCAGCTGTTCACGGCCTCGACCGTGGCGCCGGTCAGCTCGGCCTGGCGCACGGCCCAGTGCAGTGCCTTGATCGAGGAATCGGAGCCGTCGACGCCCACAACGATCCTGCCCATATCTGCCTCCAGCTCGGTCGTGCTCGGTCGCGCTCGGTACAGCGCCCTGTCTCACTGTAATCAAATAGGGCAATCGGGGCGGGTCGATATGACCCGCCCCGTGGGCCATGACCCGCCCCTGTACCGCCAGCCCGCCCTCAGTCCAGCCGCAGGTCCGCGAGCTGCTGCTCGAAGGGGACGACCGCGTCCTCCCCGTCGTCCAGACCCAGGGTCCGCGAGGCCCCGGAGACCGTACGGCCCAGGACCGCGGAGGCCAGCTCGCCGCCCGCGCGCCGGATCCGGGACGGCAGGCCCTCGGTGTACTCGTCGCCCGAGGAGCCCCAGTCCTCCGACGCCGCGTAGACGGAGGTGGGCACGGTGACGGCCCGCAGATAGGCGAAGAGCGGGCGCAGCGCGTGCTCCAGGACCAGCGAGTGCCGGGCCGTGCCGCCCGTCGCGGCGATCACGACGGGCTTGCCGGTCAGCGCGGTGTGGTCGATCAGGTCGAAGAACGACTTGAACAGTCCGCTGTACGAGGCGGTGAAGACGGGCGTCACCGCGATCAGCCCGTCGGCCTCCGTCACCGCGTCGATCGCCTCCCGCAGTCCGGCCGAGGGGAAGCCGCTGACCAGGTGGTTCGCGATGTCCACGGCGAGATCGCGCAGCTCGATGACGCGAACCTCGACGCCTCGGTCCTGGTCGGCCGCAAGGCGCTCACGGGTGGCGGCGGCCAGCCGGTCGGCCAGCAGCCGGGTGGAGGACGGCTGGCTGAGCCCGGCCGATACGGCGACGATGCGCAGCGGGGTGGTGGCGAACATCGGGGTCAGCTCTCCTTTCCGGAGGCTCGGGCGGCGGCGACCGCCGGGTGGACGGGTGCGGACTCCGGCACACCGGCCGGCCGCAGGTTGGCGAACTCCTTGCGCAGGACGGGCACGACCTCCTCGCCGAGGATGTCGAGCTGCTCCAGCACTGTCTTCAGCGGGAGCCCCGCGTGGTCCATCAGGAACAGCTGGCGCTGGTAGTCGCCGACCGCGTCCCGGAACGTCAGCGTCCGCTCGATGACCTCCTGCGGGGAGCCCACCGTCAGCGGGGTCTCGCGGGTGAAGTCCTCCAGGGACGGGCCGTGGCCGTAGACCGGCGCGTTGTCGAAGTACGGGCGGAACTCCCGTACCGCGTCCTGCGAGTTCTTGCGCATGAACACCTGGCCGCCGAGCCCGACGATGGCCTGTTCGGCGGTGCCGTGCCCGTAGTGGGCGTAGCGGCGCCGGTAGAGGTCGACCATCTTCTTCGTGTGCTCCATGGGCCAGAAGATGTTGTTGTGGAAGAAGCCGTCGCCGTAGTACGCGGCCTGCTCGGCGATCTCCGGCGAGCGGATGGAGCCGTGCCAGACGAACGGCGGGACGCCGTCCAGTGGGCGCGGGGTGGCGGTGAAGGACTGGAGCGGCGTACGGAACTTGCCCTCCCAGTCCACGACGTCCTCGCGCCACAGCTTGTGCAGCAGGGCGTAGTTCTCGATGGCCATCGGGATGCCCTGGCGGATGTCCTTGCCGAACCACGGGTAGACCGGTCCGGTGTTGCCCCGGCCCATCATCAGGTCGACGCGGCCGTTCGCGAGGTGCTGGAGGGTGGCGTAGTCCTCGGCGATCTTCACCGGGTCGTTGGTGGTGATCAGCGTGGTGGAGGTGGACAGGATCAGCTTCTCGGTGCGGGCGGCGATGTAGCCGAGGGTCGTCGTCGGGGAGGACGGGACGAACGGCGGGTTGTGGTGCTCGCCGGTCGCGAAGACGTCCAGACCGACCTCCTCGGCCTTCTGCGCGATGGCCAGGGTCGCCTTGATCCGCTCGTTCTCGGTGGGGGTCCGGCCGGTGGTCGGGTCGGCCGTGACGTCTCCGACGGTGAAGATCCCGAACTGCATGGCGTCCGCCTTCCTGAGTCCCGGCCGGGGATCCGGGGATCCGGAGGCCCTGACCGATTTGGTTGAACGTTGAACTACACCCTACAACGGGGCCCCTCTCCGTCCTATTCCGCGCGGCCGGGAGCTCTTCCCGGGCGGGCGTACTCTGGAACGGTGAGCGAGCTGAAGAGCAACAGCGAGGAGTGGAAAGCGCGCGGAGTGTTCCTGCGCGTCTTCGTCTATGTCTTCGCGACGCACCTGTTCGCCGGATTCATCTGGCTCCTCTTCTACGTGGGCGGGCACGCGCCGAAGTAGACCCCCGCAGGAAGCGGCCCGCGCAGGAAGAGCCTCCTGCGGGAAGCGGACCCCTCTATAGTGAAGCCATGACCTCCGTCCCGTGCCGAAACTGGTGGCGCTCCTCATAGGAGCGGCCACAGCATCTGCACGGAACCAGGGCCGTTCGACATGGACGGCCCTTTTCGCTGCCCTCGTACGGCACCTTGTACGGCATCTCGTACGGCGCGGAAACGGAGACGAAGCGCAGCGGCGCTCACCGGCGGGGCCGTCCTCCACGCACCATCCACGCGAGGAGAGACCCGATCCCATGACCAGCACCGCCCCCGCCCCCGCATCCACCGCCACCACCACAGCGCCCACCGCCACCGCACCCGCCCCGGCCGCCTCCGCCGAGCTGGAGCGCCGTATCGCCCGGGACCCCGGCAGCTTCCGGGTCCTCACCGGGGACCGCCCCACCGGCGCCCTTCACCTCGGCCACTACTTCGGATCGCTGCTCAACCGGGTGCGCCTCCAGAACCTCGGCGTGGACGTCGTCGTCCTCATCCCCGACTACCAGGTCATCACCGACCGGGACATCGCGGACCGGCTGGGGGAGTACACCGACGGGCTGGTCCTGGACTATCTGGCCCTCGGTCTCGACCCCGCCCGGTCCACCGTCTTCTGCCACAGCGCCGTCCCCGCGCTCAACCAGCTCATGCTGCCCTTCCTCAGCCTGGTCTCCGTCGCGGAGCTGAACCGGAACCCCACGGTCAAGGACGAGATCGCGCACTCCCGGCAGTCCACGGTCAGCGGGCTGATGCTCACCTACCCGGTCCACCAGGCCGCCGACATCCTGTCCTGCAAGGGCAACCTCGTACCGGTCGGGCGGGACCAGGCGCCCCACCTGGAAGTCACCCGGACGATCGCCCGCCGCTTCAACGAGCGGTACGGCGATGTCTTCCCGGAACCGGAGACCCTGCTCTCCGCCGCGCCCCTGCTGCTCGGCACGGACGGCACGAAGATGAGCAAGAGCCGGGCCAACTCCGTCCCGCTCGGCGCCACCGCCGACGAGACGGCCCGCCTGATCAAGGGCGCGACCACGGACGCCGACCGGCACATCACCTACGACCCCGACGCCCGCCCCAACGTCTCCTCGCTGGTGCTGCTGGCCGCCCTCTGCCTGGAGCGGGACCCGCACGAGGTCGCCGCGGAGATCGGCGACGGCGGAGCCGCCGCTCTCAAGCGGACGGTGACCGACGCGGTCAACGGCCACCTGGCCGCCTTCCGGGCCCGGCGGGCGGAGTACGCGAAGGACCTGCCGTACGTGCGGTCGGTGCTCCGGGCGGGCAACGAGCGGGCGAACGCGCTGGCGGAGGCGACGCTGGACGAGGTGCGGGAGGCGATGGGCGCGTTCCGGTAGTCGGTCGCGCGAACCGCCCGCCCGTGGACCAGCCTCTACCGCCCCGGCACCACCGACCGCTGCCGTCGCAGCAGCTCCGCGAGGCCGCGGCGGGTGGCGGCGATGACCACCCGGTCCTGGGCGCGCAGGACGTATCCGGGGTGCAGGTCCCAGACCAGGCCGGAGGGCGGCGGCGTCGCGTCGCCCTCCGGGTCGTACGGCGGGATCGCGGCGAGGTCCGGGTTGCGGTCGGCGGGCGGGGTGGCGTCGATGGCCAGGACCCGCCAGGCGCCCGCCCGGAACGCCTGCTCGACCGTGTGGCCCTCCAACTGCGGGTGCCCCGCCACCTCCAGGGCCGCAAACAGCATGACCTTGCGCTCGACCGGGACCGCGCCGAGGATCTGGCGGCCCATCATGGCGACCGCGAAGGACGGCGCGGCCAGATGGGAGACCGAGCGGGAGCGGGTCAGGGCCTGGGGGTGCGCGGTGCGCAGGGTGCGGTAGACGGCGGTGGCGAACTCGTCGTCGTACAGCCGCAGCGCCACCCTCAGGTCCGGCTTCACCGAGCGGGCGTACAGCGCCGCTTCCAGGTTCGTCGTGTCGATGCTGGTCAGCGCGAGGAGGGCGCGGGCGCGGCGGATCTTGGCCGCTTCGAGGACGCCTTCCTGGGTGACGTCGCCGATGACGGTCGGCACATGCATCGAGCGGGCCAGCGGAATGCCCCGGGCCTCGGGGTCCTCCTCGACGACGACCACGGGGATGTCGAGCTCGCGGAGCCGTACGAGGACGCGCGTACCGATCTTGCCGAGCCCCAGCAGCACCACGTGCCCCGACAGACCGCGCGGCGGCCGGCGCAGCGAGGAGGCGGTGCGCAGGGTGCCGAACGCCTCCAGGACGGCGGCGAGCAGCAGTGGGAGCAGGAGCAGCCCGGCGACGCCGGAGAGCAGCTGGATGACCTTCCGGGCCGTCGTGCCGTCCTCCGACGGGTCGTTCATGCCGAGCAGGTCGAGCAGGGTCAGATAGGTGGAGTGGATCAGGCTGTCCTCGGTGGTGAGGAGCGAGGCGACCACCAGGGCGAGGGCCGCGAGCGCCACGCCGAGGGCCGACCAGCGCAGCCTGCGGGAGAAGACCTGGGAGAGCGGGGCGCCCCGGCCGCCCATGCGGGTGGCCGGACGGTCCGGGTCGGCCCGGCTGACCGCTTCGAGGACCACCGTGCCCCGGCCGGTCGCGGCGGCGATGGCGCTCTCGTCGGGCAGCAGTTGCGGGGCCTCGTCGCCGCTGCTGTCCGAACCCTCCGCGCCCGCCGGGTCGTTGGTGGTGGAGGAGAGCAGGGCGAGGGTGCACAGGCCGGGGTCGGCCCGCTCGCCGGAGCGGGGCGGGGGACGCTCGGCGGCGCGCAGGAGCAGCCCCTCGGCCTGGATGATCTTGCTGCTGCCGGTCAGCGCGGTCGCGGCGAGGGCCGGGGCCGCGGTGTCGGCGTCGGACAGGACGGTGGTGGAGGCGTCCAGCAGCGCCGGATCGATGCCGGGCATGGCGACCGCCGCCGCCTGGTCGAGCAGCTCCTCCAGATGCTGGCCGAGCTTGCGGTTGTAGAGCCGGATCACCAGCCGCAGACGGGGGTTGAGGCGGCGGGCGGTCAGGGCGGCACGGATGTTGCGCTCGTCGTCGTCGTAGACGAGCGCGAGGGCGGCGGCCCGGTCGACGCCCGCCTCCTCCAGTACGTCGTCGGAGGGCTCGGGGGCCTCCATGATGCGGACGGCCTCGACCCCGGCGTTGGTGTCGCCGCTGCCCCCGGTGGTCCCGCCGCCGTTGCCCGCGCGGTTCATCGCCGCCGACATCCGGCCGAACAGGGCGGCCGCCCGCCCCCGTTGGGTCAGCGGCGTCTCCGGGCTGTTCGCGTCCCGGCCCGGCGGCAGGAGCAGCGTGACCCGCTCCCCGTAGACGAAGCGCAGCTCCACGGCGAGCCGGCGCGCCAGGGCGTCGTCACCGCAGACGATCATGTGGCCGGCGGACGGCGGCCGTCCCGGCTGCTGAGGAAGTGGAGGCACGAAACCCAGCATGCCGTGATCCTTCCGGCTCGGTCTTCCCGATCGGTCCCGATCAGTGTGGAGTGTTGGTGATCTTCGCACGACGGCCGGGTGCGGGCCGGTCGTTGACCGCCCCGCCGTTGGCCCCTCCTTGGGGGCCCGCCAGCAGGTGCCGGGGGTCCGCCGCCCGCTGGATCGCCGTCTCGACCGCCGCGATCCGGTCCGCGAGCAGTCCGAGCGCGGCCACCGCCCGGGTCATCGGGTCGCCGTCCGGACCGCCGAGCGCCTGCGTACGGACGTAGGAGGCGGTGATCGCCGCCCACCGCTCGGCCTGTCCGGCGGTGAGCGTGCCACGCAGGGCGGCCAGCTTCAGCAGGTTGGCCTCGGCGCCGGTGGTGAGCGTCTGGGCCTCGCCCGCGTAGTGGTCCTCGACGACGGCGGACAGCTCGTCGTCGTTCATGACGGGCACGATCCGCTCGGCGATCTTGTTCATGTTGCGGTAGGAGCCCTGGAGCCGGAACGGCGGCTCGGTGCGCGTGGCGTCCGTCTGCGCGGCCGAGGCGATGTACGCCGCGTTCACCGCGAGCACGGTGTCCCGGGCCGTGAGCAGATGGCGCAGCACGGCCAGGATCCGGTCCAACTCGGCTGCACTGTACGGGTGTTCCAGGTGCTCCGCGCGCGCGGCCGGGTCGCTGCCGCCCGCCAGCCGCACCAGCAGCGCCAGATCGTCCCGGGAGCGGGCGGCCAGCGGGGCGAGGACCGGGTTGGCGGTCAGCGCGTTCTCCACGAAGCTCAGCGCGAAGACGTCGTCCCGGCCGCTGAGGACCTCGCCGAGGTTCCACACGTCGGCCCGGTTGGCGAGCATGTCCGGGATCCGGAACTGCTCGCCGGACTCGGTGTACGGGTTGCCCGCCATGCACACCGCGAACCGCTTGCCCCGCAGGTCGTAGCTGCGCGGCTCGCCGTCCCGCACGCCCTCGATACGGCGGGTGGCGTCGCACAACGGGATGAACTTCTGCAGCAGTTCGGGCGAGGTGTGCTGGATGTCGTCGAGGTAGAGAAGCGTGTTGTTGCCCGCCTCCAGGGCGAAGTTGATCTTCTCGATCTCCTGCCGGGCGGTGGCGCTCGGGGCCTGGTCCGGGTCGAGGGAGGTCACGTCGTGGCCCAGGTTCGGACCGCTGATCTTGACGAGGACCATGCCGAGCCGGTCCGCGACGTACTCCATCAGCGTCGTCTTGCCGTAGCCGGGCGGCGAGACGAGCAGCAGCATGCCCTGCGAGTCGGTGCGCCGGTCGGCGTCGGCGGTGCCGAGCTGCTTGGCCAGGCTGTCGCCGATCAGCGGCAGATACACCTCGTCGAGCAGCCGGTTGCGGACGAACGCCGACATCACGCGCGGCCGGTGGTCGTCCAGCCGCAGCCGCCCGCGCTCGGCGGTCACCAGCGAGGTGCGCAGCCGCTGGTAGGCGCGGAACCCGGGCACGGTGTCGTTGCGGAACTCGGCCGTACGGGCGAGGAGTTCGTCGATCCGTACGGTGAGGACCCCGCCGCCCGCGATGCGCGGGTGATCGCCGAGGAGGCCCTCAAGCCGCTCGGTGAGCGGGGCGTCGCAGGCGTACCGCTCCAGCTCCGGGCAGAGCTCCACCGCCACGGCCTCCGCCAGATCGCCGTCGCCCAGCTCCGCCCCCGTGGCCTCGGCGTACGGGGCGAGCCAGCCCTCCACGAGCTGCCGGCGCGCGGCCAGGTCGTCGCCGAGGGCCGCGAGGTCGTCCGCGTACGCGTCGGGGCCCGCCGCCCGGTGGAAGGCTTCCAGGAAGGCCCGGATCGGGGAGCCCACGACGAACCCGGAGGGCCCGGTGGTCAGCTCCTCGAAGAGGTACGCGGCGACGGCGTGGGCCGGTGCGGTGGGCGACGGGGAGCCGATCGCCGACGCCCACTCCTCCTGGAGCACCGCGATGGCCGGGGCGAGCCCGAAGGTGTCGCGGGCCCGGGCCAGCGAGACCGCGCGCCTGGTCCAGGAGGTGCGCTGTGCTTCCTCGGAGCCGTACGCCCAGAAGAGCTGGGCCGCCGCGCGGACGGCCGGCTCGTGGCGCAGCAGCCCGGCGTCCGTTTGCAGCCGCAGCAGGGCGGCCAGGATCGCGGTGGCGTCCTCGTCGTGGACGCCCCGCGTGTACCCCTCGTCGTACGCCTCGGCAGCCGACTCCCGTACGAGAGCGGCCAGTTCGGCGTCGGCGAGCGAGGCGAGGTGTCCGGCCCCGTGCTCGTCGAGGAGCCGGGCGGCCAGATGCTCGGCCCGGTAGACGGAGGCGTTCTCCGAGGGGAGCAGCTGCTCCCAGTACGGCCGGGCCGCCGCGAACTCCGGGTCGGTGACCGGGGCCCGGTAGTCGGTCCCGGTCAGCGCGAAGGCGAGGCTGTCCCCGGACGGCACCAGCGTCAGGTCGAACGGCTGGGTGTTCACCGCGAAGCGGTGGCGGCCCAGCTTGATCACGGACCCGCCGTCCGCGTACAGCTCGGTGCGGTCGCGCAGGGCGCGGCCCGCCTCCTGCCGGGCCGCCTTCAGCCGCCCGTCCAGCTCCTCGGCCCGTACCGGGTCGCCCAGTTCCCGCAGCTCGTCGGCGGTCCGACGGACCTTGGCGACCATCGGGTCGGAGGCGAAGTAGGTGTGGACGGCGTCGAGATCCTCCAGCGAGGCGACCCGCCGGGCGATCGTGTCCAGCACCCGGTCCGCCGACCCGGCCAGCCGCTCCGCGCGCCGCGCCCGCTCGTCCTGGAGGGTCTGCTTGCGCGCCGAGAACGCCTCGTACACCTCGGTGCGGCGCTCGGCCAGCTCGGCGAGGAAGTCGTCGAACTCCGCGAACCGCGACTCCAGGTTCTCCAACTGGAGCAACAGCCGCGCCAGTTGGTCGTCGCAGGCCTCCGGCGAATCGGCGGCGGCCAGCGCGCCCGTGACGGCCTGCCCGAGCAGCGCGAACTCGGCGGCGAACTCGGCCCGCCCCTCCTTCGACAGCAGCTCCCGGCGGCGCGCGTCCAGCGTGGCGCGGGCCCGGTTCGCCCCGCCCAGCACCTCCGCGATCCGCTCCAGGATCGACGTACGCACCGTGGCGTCGCCGATGTCGAGACCGGCGACCACATCTGTGACGGTGGCAAGGCCCTCCGTCATCGCGGACAGCCGGTCGGTCACGGCGGAGGCGTCCCGGACGGTCTCCAGCGCGCCCGCGTCGGCCACCAGCCCCGCGATGTCCTCGTGATACCCGTCGAACGCGTCCTCGCGGGCGAGGAAGGACACGGCCCGCTGGGCGGCGGAGGCGATGTCGTCCTCGGTCCGGGCCGACAGCTCGGCGATCCGCTCGACATCGGCGTACCGCATCTCGCCGACCGTAGCCAAGTGACCGTGCGCCTGCCGCAGTTCGGTCAGCCGCTCGACCCAGACGGACGCCGACCCGGGCACCTCGCCCCGCACCCGCCGCACCAGCGCGGTGATCCGCGCGGCGGTCTCCTCCAGCGCGTCGGCGGCCCGCCGGGTCAGCTCCTGTACGGCGGTGAACTCGGCCAGCACCTGCTGTGCGGTGGCCCGCAGCTCACCCAACGGCTCTGCCAGCGCACCCAGTTCGGGGTCGGACAGCCAGTGGTAGCGGTCCTGGGCGCGGGCGCAGTCGGCGGCGAGCTGTCCGTAGACCGCGGTCGTCGGCGTCATGTCCCGAACGCCGTGCGCGAGCGCGAGGCAGTCCGAAATCCCGCGCACCAGGTCGGCGTTGCCGGTCCGGGCGAGCGGACCCGTCCCGGCGGGCCGGGCGGCGGCGTAGGTGTCGGAGACGTACGGCGTCTGCCAGCGCTGCAACGGGTGCACCCGGGCCGGACCGTCCGGGTTGTCGCGGAGCAGGATCAGCGTGCCGTCGTCCAGCAGCGCGTGGCCGCGCCCGGTGAGCGGAGTGGCGACCTCCTGGCGGATCAGGTTGTAGGGCAGGAGGAGGCTGCGCAGGCCGTCGCGGGAGCGGAAGACGTAGAGCACGTCCTCGCCGTTGGGCGAGCGGACCGCGCCCTCGAAGACCGGCTCGGTCAGCTCCTCGGCGGTGTCGAAGGTCTTCGCGGTGCCGGTGGTGAGGTAGTAGCCGCCGGGGAAGATGATCCCCTGGTCCTCGGGCAGCCGGTGGCACGCGGGCCCGATCGAGTCGAGCCGCTGGACGCTGGAGAGCAGCGAGTTGAAGACGAGATACCGCCAGTCCGTCTCCTTGTACGGGCGGACCCGCAGCAGCACCAGCGGCCCGACCTCGGCGTACTCGACGTCGGCGTCGGCCAGCGACTGCAACGGCTCGTCGACGGGCTCCTCGTAGATGCCGTCCGGCGACTCGGTGTCGTCGGTGACCTTCACGGTGAGCGTGCCGCCGAGCGTGTCGACGAAGAGCCCGCCGCCCTTGCCGACGGCGATGTGCGGATGCCGTCCCGGAACGTGGGCGTCCCGTCCCGCCACGGTCCACTCGAAGTCGTGCGACGGCGGAAAGACATGATCGCGCTCGCCCTGCGCGTCCAGGAACGCCCCCGGCGAACCGTCCGCCCCGAGCGCCCAGCGCAGCACCCGGATGTCCTCGGCGTTCTCGCCGGTACGGAAGACGGCCAGCAGCTTGCCGTTGACGCGGCGCAGCCGGAGGAGGCGGGCGTCGCGGAAGTAGCGGTGGAGGGAGGAGAACTCGCGCCGGAAGCCCTCGTCGTCGAGGAGGGTGCCTTCCGCTCCGGGAGCGTCGTCCTCCGCGTCCGCGTCCCGTACGAGGAGGACGTCCTCGACCCCGGCCTCACCACGGGCTCCCGGCCCCCGCTCGAACCCGAACAGCAGCCGGCCGCCCACGGCGACGAGATCACGCGGCACGGAGGCCCGCTCGGTGCGGACCTGCTCGGTGGCCAGCAGCCGCAGCCCGGTCGACCCGAACTCCTCGGTCCGCCGGACGTTGAGCGCCTCGGCCCGCCGCACGAGCTCCCCGGCCTGCGCGGAGAGCCGCCGCCGCAGCACCTCGTAGGCACCGGCATCCACATCGGCCTCCCCGCCCTGAGGCGCGGTGACGGTGGCGGTGATGTCGCTGTCCATGCGTACGGCTCCCTACGTGATCTTCAGACTCGGCCCGCCCGGGTGGGCCCGTTCTTGGCGTGTGGCGCGGAACCGGAAATCCAGCCCGTCCGGCGTTTGAGGACGGAACCCTTGGGCTGGCGGGCCCGCTTCCCGACGTGCGGGGGCGAGCCCGAACTCCAGCCCGTCCGGCGCTTGAGGACGAAGCCCCCGACCGGGTGGGCCAGGCCTGGTGCGCCCACCCCCGTGGGACGCACACGCAGACCTTCCGGCCCCCCGGCCGAGGGTTCCGTCCTCAAACGCCGGACGGGCTGATAGCGGGCCGTCCTACCCCTTGGCCCCGTTCAGAGACACCGCCGCGGGAGCCACCTTCGTACCGGCCACCGAAGACACCGGCAGATCCGCGAGCCCCAGCTCCTTCGCCGCTGCCAGCAACTGCTCCACCTGCCCCGACGCCGCGCCCGACGACCCCATCAGCCGCATCAGCAGCGCCGACACCGTCAGGTTCTGCACATCACCCGTGGAGACCGACCCCAGCACCCGGCTCAGGTCGTCCGTGAAGGACGACGAACCGTCCAGCCACGGCCCCGCCAACGCCTGCGCGGTCTGCGAGTTGTCCACGAACCCGTCCACCGCCTTGCCGAGCGAGATCGACGACACGAGCCGGTCGAAGAAGACGGACTCCCCGCCGACGATGTCGATGTCGGCGTTCTCCAGACCCGTCGCCAGGACCGTCGCCTGCGCCTCGGCGACCTGCCGCTGCACCTCCAGGCCGGCCAGCCGGATCTCCTTCTCCGCGTCGAGCCGCAGGCGGTACTCCTCGTGTGTACGCGACGCCTCGTCCAGCGCCGCCATCGCGGCCGCCTTCTCCGTGAGCCCCGCGGCCTCCGCCTTCAGCTTCTCGCCGATGACCGCCGCGTCCGCCGACGCCTGGGCCTGCGTGCCCTCCGCCGCGGCGAGCGCCTTGAGCCGCGAGCCCTCCGCCTCGGCCTTGAGCCGGGCCGCCGTCGCCTCGGCCTCCGCGAGACCGGCCTTCTCGGTGACGTCCGCCTCCGCGTCGCGCACCTGTACGGCGGCGAGCCCCGGCGCGGCCGTCTCGGCCTGGATGCCCTCGGCCAGCCGCAGCTTGGCCTGCGCGTCGAGGTCCGCGGTCTTCAGCCGCGCCTCGGCGAGCGTGAGCTGCTCGGCCGCCAGGTGCGTGGACGCCGCCTCCGCCGCCTCGGCCGCCTTGATGTCCTTGACCAGCTTCTCCTGGGCCTCCGCCTCGGCCGCGATGATGACCGACCTGCGGGCCCGCTCGGCGTCCTCGACGGCGCGCAGGGTGAGGATCGACTCCTCCTGCTCGGCGACCGTGCGGTCCACCGCGATCCGCTCCCGGATGACGTCGGCGACCTCGCGGCGCTCGGCCTCGACCTCCTTCGTGGCGGCGATCCGGTTCAGCTCGGTCTCGCGCTCACGCCCGATGACCTCCAGCATCCGGTCCTTCTCGATGCGCTCGCTCTCGACGGCGATGACGCGCTCGCGGTTCTTCTGCGCGACGGCGATCTCCCGCGCCTGGTTCTCGCGCTGGATGCCGAGCTGCTCCTCGGTCTTGATGAACGCGCTCTGCGAACCGAGCCGCTCCTCCTCCTGCACCCGGGCGGTGGCCGCCTCCTCGCGGGCCCGCAGCGTCTCGACCTCGCGGCGCTGCTTGATCTCCGCCTCGGCCTGCCGGCGCTCCAGCTCCAGGATCGTCTCGCGGGCGTCGACGTCCTGCCGGGTGATCTCCTTCTGCTCGGTGCGCTGGAACTCGTTGGTGCGCACGTGCTCGATCGCGGTCAGCTCGGTGATCTTCCGGATGCCCTGGGCGTCCAGGATGTTGGCCCCGTCGAGCTGTGCCATCGGCGTCTGCTCAAGGAAGTCGATCGCGGCGTCGTCGAGGTGGTAGCCGTTCAGGTCGGTACCGATGACCTGGATGATCCGGTCCCGGAACTCCTCGCGCTTGGTGTACAGATCGACGAAGTCGAGCTGCTTGCCGACGGTCTTGAGCGCCTCGGAGAACTTCGCGGAGAAGAACTGCTGGATGGCGTCCTTGTCGCTCGCCCGTCCCGTACCGATGGCCTGGGCGACCTTGATGACGTCCTCGACGGTCTTGTTGACCCGGACGAAGAAGGTGATCTGGATGTCGGCGCGGATGTTGTCCTGGCAGATCAGACCCTCGCGCCCGGCGCGGCGGATTTCGATCGTCTTCACCGAGATGTCCATCGTCTCGGCCTTGTGGAGCACGGGCAGGACGACGGCTCCGGTGAAGGTGACGTCGACCTTCTTGGTCTTGGAGATGATCAGCGCCTTGCCCTGCTCGACCTTGCGGAACAGCCGGGTGATGACGAAGGCGATGGCGATGACGATGAGCAGGACAACGGCGATGAGCACGCCGATGCCCAAGGAGATGGCATCCATAGAAGAGTCCTTGGCGGCTTGTCGGTACGGAAGTGGCACAAGCGAAGTAGGGGTGGCCGGCCGTTACGGGGACGGGCGGCGGGTACGTACGTCAGGACGGTCCGGAGCCTCGGCCGGCCCGGGCGACCTGACCCGACCGGTCCGGTGACCCGCTGACCCGGGGCGTCCGGACGGCTCACCCGGACCGGACAGGCGGCCGGGCGAGCGCCCGGGACCACCCGGTTCAACCGGACCGGCGGATCGGCCGGTTCAGCTGTCCGACCCGCCCGGCAACTGCTGTGGTCGGGTGTTCGGACCGGGGTCGAGCGCCGCGTCGTAGGGCGAGACCCAGAAGAACTCGCCGTCCTCGTCGTACGCGTAGAGGAGTCCGGAGCCGCCCAGGACGAGCGGCGCCTCCTCCGCGCCCGGTTCGGGGAGCGGGAAGGGCTCGGCCCGGCGGACCTGCACGATGGCCGTCGATCCGTCGTGGGACATGACCTCGGCCTGGCCGAACGTCGCGGTGACGGAGCCGGTGCGGATCGTGCAGACGCTCCCGACGAAGTCCAGCCTCGATGGCGGAGGTTCCGCCGGGAAGTACCGGCGGAAGCGGTGGACGAGGAGGCGGACGGCCGCCCAGGCGAGGAGCAGCGAACCGGCGAGCACGGCGACCGCGAGCACGGCGCGGGTGGCGGTGCCGGTCTCGCTGTGGCGCAGCAGAACGGTGCCGGACAGGCTGCCGAACCAGGAGAAGACGACCAGCAGGGAGACGGAGACGGAGACCGGAACACCGCCGAGACCGGCCGGGCCGGTGTCGAGGTCCGCGTCGAAGGAGTCGTGGCCGGCGGCCCCGGCCAGCACCAGCAGCCAGAAGCAGATGACGACGATCAGAGCGGCGCCGAAGATGACGGCGGGGAATTCGAGTGCAGCGCTCAGGAATTCGTCCATCGGTCCCACCCCCCTGCGTCCTGCGCACGGGCCCTGGGGCGGTGCGCTTCCTTGATGCCGGCACGGGGGCGGCGAGCGGCCGGCGGGCGCCGGGGCCCCCGGCCGCTGCGGCACTGTCGGTGCCTGCCGCAGCGGCCGGGTTGTTTCCCCCGGTGGGGCCCTTCCGCCGGATCTCGAACCGACCTCGAACCGTCCGCGATCCCCCGTGGACGATCCGGGATCCGAGACCCGTGAAGGGCTCCCGTTCCCCCGTTCCCCGTGCTCCCCCGTGTGCTTCCCCCGTGTTGTTGCTGACCTGATCCTGTCATCCGGACTCGGCCCGGCGCATTGCCGGATCCCGGCAATCTTTACGCTTTGCTAATGCCGGGCACCGGCACCGCCCCGTGTGCGTTGGGGAAATGACAGGACTGTTGCAAGGCTGAAGGAGAGTGCGTGGCCGAGCCAAGGATTCCCGAGGAAATGCTGGGCAATTATGCCCATATTCTGGGCGAAGTCGCCCTCACCGGCCGCCGCCTGACACGTAACGAACTGGAGGCGCGCCGGGCCCTCGGCCGTGCCGCGGCGGATGCCGGGCATCAGCTGCGCGCCCTGGTGACGATGCATCTGGCACAGACGCGTGAGGCCTGGCCGCGCGCCGCTGCCGGAAACTCCCCCGCCGTGACGGATGCCGTCCTGGCCGCGGTGGAACAGGCGGTCGACGCGTTCGCCGAGGGCTTCGAGCGCGCCCAGCGGCTCACCGTACGGCGGGAGGAGGCGGCGCGCCGGGAATTCATCGACGACCTGCTCTACGGGCGCAGCGACCTGGTCCGGCTCGCGGAGCGCGCGACCCGCTTCGGCCTGCGGCTTTCCCGTGCGCACGCGGTCGCGGTGGCGTCGGGCCCGGAGGCGTACACCGAGACGGACGCGGTGCCGCGCAGTGTGGAGACGGCGCTGCTGACCCGGTTCAGCGGCCGGAAGATCCTGCTGACGACGAAGGACGGCCGGATCGTCTGCATCGCCCCGGGCAGCCAGCCCGACGTCCTGCGCTACTTCGCCAAGCAGGCGCACGCGGCGACGGACGGTGGCCGGGTCGCGGTGGGCCGTCCGCACAAGGGCCCGGGCGGGGTGGTCCACTCGTACGACGAGGCGCTCGAAGCCCTCGATCTGGCGGACCGGATGGGAATGGACGACCCCGTGCTGTACGCCTCGGACCTGATGGTCTACCCGGTGCTGACCCGGGACCGGCAGGCGATGGCCGATCTGGTGCGCAGTGAGCTGGGCCCGCTCCAGAAGGCGAGGGGCGGTGCGGAACCGCTGCTGAACACGCTGGCGGTCTACTTCGACGCGGGCTGTGTGGCCGCCGAGACCGCCCGCCGACTGGCGCTGAGCGTACGGGCGTTGACGTACCGCCTGGAGCGCATCCACCAGCTGACCGGGTCCGACCCCTCGGACCCGATGCACCGCTACAGCCTGCAGACGGCGGTCATCGGGGCCCGGCTGCTGGACTGGCCGGCCAAGGAGCTGTGACACGCCCCGGCCGGCCCGGTGTTACGCGCTCTACAGGTCGAACTCGTGCGGCGGCAGGTCGAGCGCGAAGCACGCCTCCCGCACGACGGCCTGCTCGGTGGCGTCGAAGTCTCCGTCGGCGCCGCCGATGACGATGCCGATCTGGATCACGGCCCGGGCCTCGGCCGGCTTCTTCTTCGCCTTGGCGATCTCCTGGACCACGCCGACCTTGCCGAGGGCGAAGTCGGCGGTGAGCTGGTCGACGTACGCGTTGAAGCGCCGCTGGAGGTCGTCCGCGGGGAAGTTCCGCAGGACGTCGTTGGACGCGATGAGCGCCGCGACGCGCTGGCGCTCGGCCGGGTCGACGGAACCGTCGGCGGCGGCGACCAGGGCGCACATGGCCATGCTCGCGTCCCGGAACGAACCCGACTTCAGCTCGTTCTTCTTCGCCTCCAACTGCGTCTGCATCGACGACGCGGATTCCTTGATGCGATCCCACAGAGCCATGACGTCTCCCTACGTTCCCTGCGTCGAACATCTCTACAAACGTGTAGAGATTAACAGCCGGGCTTGCTCAGGGCGTTGGGAACGAGCCGTTCCGCGGCGTTCGGACACGCATCGGCCGATTGTCGTCTCGTACGGCTGAGCGATACTCAACAGCCTTTGCATGAACCGGAGGTGACGGAGGGTTCGATCCGTGGAACGCGGGTCCGACCCTCTATCGTGGGCGCCATGCCCGCCGATCTGATCCGCATCGTGTCCCGTGACTCCCCGATGGCGCTCGCCCAGGTGGAGCGCGTACGCGCCGAGTTGGCCGAATCCCACCCCGGTATCCGTACCGAGGTCGTCCCGGTCCGGACGACCGGCGACAAGTGGATGGGCGATCTCAGCGCCGTCGAGGGCAAGGGCGCGTTCACCAAGGAGGTCGACCAGGCGCTCCTCGCCGGGGAGGCGGACCTGGCGGTGCACTGCGTCAAGGACATCCCGGCGGACCGCCCGCTGCCCGCGGGCACGGTCTTCGCCGCCTTCCTCCGGCGCGACGACATCCGCGACGCGCTGATCCACCCGGGCGGCCTGACCCTGGACGAGCTGCCGTCCGGCACCCGGATCGGCACCTCGTCCGTACGCCGCTCCGCGCAGCTCGCGGCCTCGCACCCGCACCTCGACTGCGTACCGATGCGCGGCAACGCCAACCGCCGGCTGGAGAAGCTGGCCGGCGGCGAGGCCGACGCGCTGCTGCTTGCGGTGTCCGGTCTGGAGCGCATCGGCCGTACGGACGTGATCACCGAGGTCCTGTCGCCCGAGGTGATGTGCCCGCCGATCGGCGCGGGGGTTCTGGCGCTCCAGTGCCGCGAGGGCGACGACGCCGTGATCGACCTCGTGAGCGGCCTCGGCGACCCGGCGGCGTACCGCGAGACGACCGCCGAGCGGATGTTCCTCCATGTGCTGCAGGGCCACTGCAACAGCCCGATCGCCGGGTACGCGCAGGTCGAGCGGAACGGCGATCTCTCGCTGCGGGCGAAGGTGTTCACGCCCGACGGCAAGACCGTGCTGAACGCGCACGAGTGGGCGGGGCCGCTGGACCCGGCCACCCTGGGCACGTCCGTCGCGGTCGCGCTGTTGCGGCAGGGGGCGCGGGAACTGATCGACGGCATCGCGCACTGAGCGGCGCCGTGCGGACGACGGAGCCCCCGGACACCGGGTGGGTGTCCGGGGGCTCGACCACGCTCAAGGAGCTTCGGCACCGACGTCAGTGCCGGACGCGCCTACTCGTGCTTCTCGCCCGCCGGTTCGGGGGTGAGGTCGTCGTGCGTGGGCAGCCGGCGCTCGGGCGCGGACTTCGGGACGGGCTCCTTCGCCAGTGCGTCGCCCGAGTCCTTGCCGCCGCCGCGCCGGGCCTCGATCTTCGCGGCGATGGGCTGCGTCCACCGGGCGGTGAGCGGGCCGACGATGACGAGGATCAGGACGTACGCGGTGGCGATGGGGCCGATGCGCGGCTCGGTGGCCACGGCCAGACCGGCGATGACGATGGAGAACTCGCCGCGCGCCACGAGGGTGCCGCCCGCCCGCCAGCGACCGCGCGAGCCGACTCCGGCGCGGCGGGCCGCGTAGTAGCCGGTGGCGATCTTGGTGAAGACGGTGACGATGGCCAGCAGGGCCGCGGGCAGCAGCACCGGCGGGATGTCGGCCGGGTTCGTGGAGAGCCCGAAGAAGACGAAGAACACGGCGGCGAACAGGTCCCGCAGCGGCGTGAGCAGCTTGCGGGCGCCCTCGGCGACCTCGCCGGAGAGCGCGATGCCGACGAGGAACGCGCCGACGGCCGCGGACACCTGGAGCTGCTGGGCGACACCGGCGACCAGGACAGTGAGGCCGAGGACGACCAGGAGCAGCATCTCCGGGTTGTCGGAGGAGACCGCGCGGCTGATCAGGCGGCCGTGGCGGAGCGCCAGGTAGAGGACGAGCCCGACGGCCCCGAGCGCGATGACGAGCGCGAGGCTGCCGCCGGCCAGGCTGACCCCGGCGAGCATGGCGGTGAGCAGCGGCAGATACACCGCCATCGCCAGGTCCTCCATGACGAGGACGCCGAGGATGACGGGGGTCTCGCGGTTGCCGAGCCGCCCGAGATCGGTCATCACCTTCGCGATCACGCCGGAGGAGGAGATCCAGGTGACACCGGCGAGCGCGACCGCGCCGACCGGGCCCCAGCCGAGGACCAGGGCGGCGACGGCGCCGGGCGTCGCGTTGAGGACGAAGTCCACGGCACCGGACGGATACTGCGTCTTCAGACTGGTGACCAGCTCCGAGGCGCTGTATTCGAGCCCCAGCAGCAGAAGGAGCAGGATGACGCCGATCTCGGCGCCCACCATGGTGAACTCCTCGCTCGCGTCGAGCGGGATCAGCCCACCGTGCCCGAACGCCAGCCCGGCGAGGAGGTAGAGCGGGATGGGGGAGAGCCCTATCCGGCCCGCGAACCGCCCGACGAGCCCCAGCCCGAGGATGACGGCCCCCAGCTCCACCAGCAATGCAGTCGTGTCATGCACGGTCAGCCCTCCGCAATGATCTCGGAGAGCGCGTCGACGCCCTCACGCGTACCGACGGCGACGAGTGTGTCCCCGATGGCCAGTCGAAAATCCGGTTCCGGCGACGGGTGCGCGCTGTGGGTGCGCAGCACCGCCACGATGGACGCCCCGGTCCGGGTCCGCGCCCGCGTCTCCCCCAGCAGCCGCCCGCCGTACGGGGAACGGGATCCGAGCGGGATGTGCTCGGTGACGAGGTCGATGCCCTCGGTCCGTACGGCGTCGATGGGCGCCGGATCGATGAGGTGCGCGAGCGCGGTGGCCTCGGTCGTCGTCAGGGGGACGGAGAGTTGGCACGAATCAGGGTCGTCCTGTTCGTAGAACCCGATGAACCGGCGTCCGTCGTGGTGGACGACGACCGAGATGTGCTGTCCCGTCTCGGTCGTGAAGTCGTACTGAGCACCCACTCCGGGCAGTGATGTACGGCGGGTTCCCATGGCTTCCTCCCGAGACGTGCGGCGGCGTGCGCGCACTTGGCGATCTCTTTATTCGGCCATTACCTTATCGGGCGACTCCCGGCCGTCGAGGGGCCGCAGCAGCTCCAGGGCCTCTTCCCAGGGAAAGGGCTCCTGGTCGCCGTCGGAGTCGGAGACGGGCGGCTGGGACGTACGGGAGCCGACGAGCACGCCCATGTCACGCAGCTTGCGCAGGCTCTCGGCGTAGGCGGGGTGCTTCGCGAGAACGGAGTTCACGGCCGGGAGGACGGCGGTGGGGACGCCGAGCCCGTACGCCTCGCACAGGATGCCGAGGGCGAGGGTGTCCGAGATTCCGGCCGCCCACTTGTTGATCGTGTTGAACGTGGCGGGCGCGACGACGATCGCGTCCGGGTCCGGAAACGGCCGCGGGTCGCCGGGGGAGCGCCAGGCGGACCGGATCGGATACCCGGTCCGCGCCTCGACGGCCGCGGCGTCGAGGAACCCGAGCCCCTGCGGGGTGGCGACGACGCCCACGTCCCACCCGGCGTCCAGCGCGGCGGCGAACAGCCGGTCGGCCTCCCGGGCGACCCCGGCCGCGCAGACGACGACGTACAGGAACGGCTTACGGTCCGGCTGCTCGCTCATGGGCTCCCCTGTTGATCGCTGAGGCGGTGCGGCTCAGCAGCGTACGGCGGGCCGGGGGCGATAGTGGGGGAGAGGGCTGCGGGTGCGGCCGGCACCGATGAGTTGAGGCGGCGACCCCGGTCTACCCATGGAGAGCGCCAGAACACAGGAGGACGGCATGGCTCAACTGCTGCGAGTTCAGAACTTCACGGTGTCGAGTGACGGCATCGCCGCCGGTGAGAACCAGACGCTGGAGCGGCCGTTCGGCCACGTCGACCCCGGGCGCCTCTTCTCCTGGGCGGGCGCTACGGCGAGCTGGCCGAACCGCACGGACCCCGGCGGGAGTCGCGGCCTGGACGACTACTTCACACGGGACTTCGCCCACAACATCGGCGCGGAGATCATGGGCCGCAACAAGTTCGGCCCGCAGCGCGGCCCGTGGGAGAACCACGAGTGGCAGGGCTGGTGGGGCGAGGAACCCCCGTTCCACACCCCGGTGTTCGTCATGACGCACCACGAGCGCCCGTCGATCACGCTCTCCGACACCACGTTCCACTTCGTCGACGCCGACCCGGCGACGGTGCTGGACCGGGCGAAGGAAGCTGCGGGCGGCAAGGACGTCCGGCTCGGCGGCGGAGTCACCACGATCCGCGAGTTCCTCGACGCCGGCCTGATCGACACCCTGCACGTGGCGGTCTCCCCGGTGAAGCTGGACACGGGCCTGCGCCTGTGGGACTCGCCGGACGAACTGCTGGACCGCTACCACCTGGAGGCGGTGCCCAGCCCGAGCGGCGTGACACATCACCTGTTCTGGCGGAAGTGACGGCGAGGGCCGCCCGGATCCGCGAAACGCCCGGCGTCGCGGCAGCGGATCGGGGAGAGTCGATTGCGTAGTCGTCCGAGTGCGCACAGGTACGAAGCGCACTCGGACACCGCGCGCTGCCCACCGCAGCCGGCCCGAAAAGGACTTCCGCCTTGTCGCCCTTCGAACCTCGACACGCTCCCGCCGGCGATGTGGGCGCGGCGCTCATGCTGATCGACTCCCGGCTCAGGACCGTCCACACGGGCAGGAGCGGGACCGATCCCGAACAGGAGCAGCTGGTCCAGCAACTCCTCACGTCACTCGGCCCGGAGGGTCTGGACGACGTGCGGGACGGGGCGTGCACACTCGTCTACCTGTACATGAAGTGGCTCCGGGAGGCCCACGAGGCACACGAGAAGGACGTCATCGAGTACGTGGTGCCGACCCTCGTCACCTCCCTGAAGATGCTGCCGAGAAGCGTCCGGCCCGAGACGGTCCCCACGATGGCCGGCCTGGCCATCGCGGCCGCCACCGGCCTGAGCCCCACCCTGTGGCGCAAGCAGTACGGCGACTGGACGGAAGCGGAACTGACCGCGCTGGAGGCGACGGCGTTCCTGCTCGCGGAACACATCAACCGCATGACGGACGACCAGAACTTCGCGACCCGCATGATCACGGAGGCGCTGTCGAAGGCGGAGGCGGGGGCGGGCTGAGGGGGTTGAGTGGCGGTTGCATGTACATGAGCAATATTCGACAAGAAGCCCCGTCCCCGCCGCTCCACTCCGTGTCCGTGGCCGGTGTCGTCGTCCGTGAGGACGGCCGTGTACTCACGATCAAGCGGGCCGACAACGGGACCTGGGAGCCGCCCGGGGGCGTGCTCGAACTGGCCGAGGCCCCGGAGGACGGCGTACGTCGCGAGGTCTTCGAGGAGACCGGCGTCAAGGTCGAGGTGGACCGGCTGACCGGGGTCTACAAGAACACCGCCCGAGGGATCGTCGCCCTGGTCTTCCGCTGCCGCGTCGAAGGCGGCCACGAGCAAGTGACGGACGAGGCGTCGGCAGTGGAGTGGCTGACCCCTGACGAGGTGACCGGCCGTATGACCGAGGTCTACGCGGTCCGGGTCACCGATGCCCTGCTGGACGGTGCACCGCAGGTGCGCGCGCACGACGGCCGGAGGCTTGCGTAACGCATGAGCCCCGAAGGCGGATCGCGTCCCGCCTCTCGGAGTATTCAGCCCGACTCGGGGACTCCGTGGCCCTCGGGGCGGTCCAGGCCGAGTGCGAAGTCGGTAAGCGTGCGGAAGTCGTCCTCGCGCAGGCCGACTCGGGGGTTGACGTGGTGGAGAAGCCCGGGGCCCTCATGGTGCGTGGCGACGTACGTACGGTCCAGGTCGCTCTGTTCGTCGTCCACCCAGGCGAAAGGGCGGCCGGCTGCGTGGTCGACCAAGGGGCCCGTCTTCCAGTGGACTCCGTCGGGGCGTTCCTGGAACAGGGCGTCACCGAAGTCCACGAAGGGGAGTTCGGGGAGGCCGAGGGCCGGGGCGATCCACCGGTTGGCCTCGCTCATCCAGGTGGTGGCCCAGCACAACTCGTAGCCGAGCCGCAGCAGGGCAGGCCCGTGCTCCGGGTTGAGCCAGACCCGCAGCGGGCGTCGTGGGGTCAGAAGACCTGCACGGTCTCCTGAGGGCCCGGTCTCCACGGGCACCCTGAGGGTGATGTAGCCGGCGGGGCGTCGCTCTGGCTGTGCCGCATACGGGTTGAGCGGGCCGTCCACATCGAGGAACAGCAGTGGTCGGTTCATCGTCGCCCCCTGGTGCAGCATCCGTATCCGTATCCGCTCTGCCGGGGCAGCGTAGTTCTGAGGAGCGTTCTCGTGCCGGGGCACCTACCCCCGTCCCACCACCACCCCCGCCCGGTCGATGCAGATCACGTCCACCGCGACCGGTGCGCCGCGCAGGACCGCCAGGGCCTCGTCGCGGGCGCGGGTCGCCACCAGGTCGCCGAGGGGGACGCCCGCCGCCTCGCACAGGCGCAGGGCCTCCAGGCCCGTGTTGGCGGTGGCGATCCGGGAAGCCAGGTCCTCGTTCGCGCCGCCCGTTCGGGCCAGGTCGGCGAGGAAGGGCTTGTTCACCTGGGAGCGGGCCGAGTGGAGGTCCAGGTGGCCGGCCGCGAGTTTGGAGAGTTTGGCGAAGCCGCCGCAGATCGTGAGGCGGTTGACCGGGTGGCGGCGTACGTATTTCAGGACCGCGCCCGCGAAGTCGCCCATGTCCAGGAGGGCTATGTCCGGCAGGCCGTACTCCGTGGTCACCGTCTTCTCCGACGCCGAGCCCGTGCAGCCCGCCACATGGGTCAGGCCCGCCGCCCGTGCCACGTCCACGCCCCGGCGGATCGAGTCGATCCAGGCCGAGCAGGAGTAGGGGACGACCACGCCCGTCGTGCCCAGGATCGACAGGCCGCCCAGGATGCCGAGGCGGCCGTTCCACGTGGAGCGGGCGATCTCCTCGCCGTGGTCCACCGAGACCGTGATCTCCACGTCCCCCGCGTCACCGTGCTCCGCCGCCACCCGCTCCACGTGCTCGCGCATCAGCCGGCGCGGGACCGGGTTCACCGCGGGCTCCCCGACGTCCAGCGGCAGGCCGGGGAGCGTCACCGTACCGACGCCCGGGCCGGCCCGGAACACCACGCCGGAGCCTGGCGGCAGCTTCCGTACGGTCGACCGCACGAGCGCCCCGTGCGTCACGTCCGGGTCGTCGCCCGCGTCCTTCACCACCCCGGCGCTCGCCCGCCCGGCCGCCAGCTCCTCCACCGCCAGCGCGAAGGCCGGGGTCTGGCCCTTCGGCAGCGTGATGGACACCGGGTCCGGGAAGTCGCCGGTCAGCAGTGCCGTGTACGCGGCCGTCGTCGCCGCCGTCGCACAGGCGCCGGTCGTCCAGCCGGGGCGCAGACCGGTGTGCTTGAGTTGGGCACTGCGACCGCCCCGCGCCTCAGCAGCGTTCACGAGAAGAGTCCGTTCCGATGATGACGCCTGTGCATGTTCTTGTTCTGGGGGGTACGACCGAGGCGCGCCGCTTGGCCGAGCACCTGGTCGCCCGTGATTCGGGGGTCCGGGTCACCACCTCGCTCGCCGGACGCGTCTCCGCCCCGCGGCTGCCGCCCGGCGAGGTGCGGATCGGTGGCTTCGGGGGCCCCGACGGGCTCGCCGCCTGGGTGCGTGAGCACGGTGTGGACGCTCTCGTCGATGCCACCCACCCCTTCGCCGCCGCCATGAGCCGGAACGCGGCCGAGGCCGCCGCGCAGGCCCATGTTCCCCTCCTGGCCCTCCGCCGGCCCGGCTGGGTCGCCCAGGACGGTGATCGCTGGCACTCCGCCGGATCGCTCGCCGGGGCGGCCGAGCTGCTGCCCGGGCTGGGGAAGCGGGTCTTCCTCACCACCGGGCGGATGGGGCTCGCCGCCTTCGCCGGAGCCGCACTCGACGATCTGTGGTTCCTCGTGCGGTCCGTCGACGCACCCGAGCCGCCCTGCCCGGCCCGGATGGAGGTGCTGCTCGACCGGGGGCCGTTCACGCTGGAAGGAGAGCGGGAGATCATCCGGCGTCATCGCGTCGACGTCCTCGTCACCAAGGACAGCGGCGGGGACGCCACCGCCCCCAAGCTCGCCGCCGCCCGTGAGGCCGGGATTCCCGTCGTCGTGGTGCGGCGGCCACCGGTGCCGGAATGGGTGCCGGTGGCCCGTACGCCCGACGAGGCCGTGGAGTGGGTCGTACGGAGGCTCCACGCCTCCGGGTAGCGGCGCGAGCTCTACGCCTCCGGGTAGCGGCGCGGCGTCCAGACGATGGACCGGTCCGCTCCGGCATCGCCCCGCCGTACCCAGCGCGTCTGCGACGAGCCCACGATCAGCAGCGTCCGCATGTCCACCTCCGCCGGGTCGACGTCGGCCAGCCGCACCGTGCGTACGGACTCCGTCGGGCCGCCCACGTCCCGGGCCAGGACGACCGGGGTGTCCGGGGAGCGGTGCTCCAGGAGCAGATCGCGGGCCTTGCCGACCTGCCACGTACGGGACTTGGAGCCCGGGTTGTAGAGGGCGAGGACCAGGTCGGCCGAGGCCGCCGCGCGCAGGCGTTCCGCGATGACCTCCCACGGCTTGAGCCGGTCCGAGAGGGAGATCGTGGCGTAGTCGTGGCCCAGCGGCGCACCCGCACGGGCCGCCGCCGCGTTGGCCGCCGTGACCCCGGGCAGGACCTGTACGGGGATGTCCGCGTACTCCTCCTGCGCGGCCACCTCCAGCACCGCCGTCGCCATGGCGAAGACCCCGGGATCGCCGCCGGAGACCACCGCGACGCGACGGCCCCGCCGGGCCAGGTCCAGCGCGAACTCGGCGCGCTCGGACTCCACCTTGTTGTCCGAGCCGTGCCGCGCCTGGCCCGGGCGGACCGGCACCCGGTCCAGGTAGGTGGTGTAGCCGACCACGTCGTCCGCCGCCGCCAGCGCGCCCCGGGTCTGAGGCGTCAGCCACAGCGGGCCCGCCGGTCCGGTGCCGACCACGACCACCTCTCCGGAGCCCGAAGGCGCGGGGCGCGGTGCGTCGACCCGGCTCGGCAGCACCGCCACCGAGAAGTACGGCACCGACGCCGGGTCGATGTCCGCCAGCTCGCCCGTGCGCTCCCCGGCCATCGTCGCCCGCTCCACGTACCGGGCCTCCGCCAGCCGCCCCGACGCCTCGAACGCCCCGCGCACCGCCGGGAACGTCCGCCCCAGCTTCATCACCACCGCCGTGTCGGTCGCGGCGAGACGGGCCGTCAGCTCCTCCTCGGGGAGGGTGCCGGGGAGGATCGTGAGGATCTCCTCGCCCTCGACCAGGGGGGTGCCGAGGCGGGCCGCCGCCGCGCTGACGGAGGTGACGCCCGGGATGACCTCGGTGGGGTACCGGTCCGCCAGGCGCTTGTGCATGTGCATGTAGGAGCCGTAGAACATCGGGTCGCCCTCGGCGAGGACCGCGACGGTCAGGCCCGCGTCCAGATGCGCCGCGAGGCGGGCCGCGGCCTTCTCGTAGAACTCCTCCAGCGCGCCCCGGTAGCCGCCCGGGTGGTCCGTGGTCTCCGTCGTGACGGGGTAGACCAGGGCCTCCTCGATGTGATCGGGCCGCAGGTGCGCCGCCGCGATGGAGCGGGCGATCGAGCGGCCGTGGCGGGCGCTGTGGTACGCGACGACGTCCGCCTCGCCGATCGCCCGGACGGCCCGCAGGGTCATCAGGTTCGGGTCGCCGGGGCCGAGTCCGACGCCGTAGAGCTTGCCGGTACGGGTGTCCTTCACCGGAGAAGTCACTGTTACTCCTCCTCGCTCGCGATGGCGTTGAGCGCCGCCGCCGCTATCGCGCTGCCGCCGCGCCGGCCCCGGATGATCAGGTGCTCCAGGCCCGACGGGTGCTCGGCCAGGGCCTCCTTGGACTCCATCGCGCCGACGAAGCCGACCGGGACGCCGATCACGGCGGCCGGGCGCGGGGCGCCCTCCTCGATCATCTCCAGCAGCCGGAACAGCGCGGTCGGGGCGTTGCCCACCGCGACCACCGCCCCCTCCATCCGGTCCCGCCACAGCTCCAGGGCCGCCGCGCTGCGGGTCGTGCCCATCTTCGCGGCCAGCTCCGGCACGGACGGGTCGGAGAGCGTGCACACCACGTCGTTGTCCGCGGGCAGCCGCTTGCGGGTGACCCCGCTGGCCACCATCGCCACATCGCAGAGGATCGGCGCGCCGGAGCGCAGGGCCGCGCGGGCGTCGGCCACGGCGTTCGGCGAGAAGGCGAGGTCGCGTACGAGGTCGACCATGCCGCAGGCGTGGATCATCCGGACGGCGACCTGGCTCACATCGGCGGGCAGCCCGGCCAGATCCGCCTCCGCGCGGATGGTGGCGAAGGACTGGCGGTAGATCGCCGGTCCGTCCTTCTCGTACTGATGCACAGTGCTGTCGCTTTCTTCTGCCGTTATGGGAGGTGGGGAGGGGGCGTGCTCAGGCGCGGGCCGCGGCCACCGTCGCCGCGAGTGCCGCCGGGTCGTTCCGGACCGTCGCCGGGGGGTCCCGGCGTTCGCCCCGTACATGCGAGATCCGGTGTCCGCCGGGCGTGACGACCACGTCGATCCACTCCCCGTGGGGGTGGCCGCAGCGGCGTTCGCACCCGGACCAGTACACAGGGAGCCGCCCGACCGGTCCGACAGCGGCCCCCGCTTCGGCCCGTACGTCGGACAGCGCCTTCGCGCAGCCGGGGTGGCCGATGCAGGCGCCGACGCCGGTCCACGGGGACTCGGGGGTGGTGATCAGCCCGGCCGCCGCCAGGGCGCGCAGCGCCTCCGCCGCGCCACCCTCGTCGAAGGGGCCGGGGACGACGACGCCGCGCCACGGGGTCAGCCGCAGCTCGTTCCCGTACCGCCGGGCCGTGTCGGTCAGCAGCCGCCACTGGGCGGGGGTGAGCTGTCCGAGCGGTACGTCGACACAGATCGCGGTCGTGGTGGTGGTGGCGGCGGTGGTGGTGGCCGTGGCTGCTGTCGCTGTCGCTGTCGCTGTCGCTGTCGCTGTCGCTGTCGCGTTGCCGTGCGGTCCGGTGACGGCGCCCGGGTCCGGAGTCTTCGCCGTACAGGGGCGGGGGCGGTGCACGGGATCACCCGCCGCCGACCCGATGGCGTGGACGAGCTTCGCCCGTACGTCGTCGGGCAGATCCTTCACGCGCCAGGCGCCGGAGTCCCGGGCGGCGCGGAGGAACGCCTCGGCGGCCAGGAGCGCGGCGCGCGGGCCGTCCCCGGCCGGTATCCGGAACACCTCGTCCCCGGCCCCGATCCGCAGGAGGCAGCTGTCGCCCTCCGCGATCAGGGTCACGTCCGCGCCCAGCGCGTCCGCGTCACCCCGCCCGTCGTCAAGGGCGAAGAGGAAGCGGCCGGAGAGCGACGCGGCGGCGGCCGATCCGCACACCAGGCCGTCCAGCCCGGTCAGCCAGGGGCCGAGCGCGGGCGAACCGTCCAGTCCGGCGAGCGGCGAGGCCACGATGTTGCGGGCCCGCTCGTGCGCGGCGGAGGGCAGGAGCCCGGCGGCCGTGAGCAGCCCGGCGAGCTCACCGCCGCACCGCGCGTCGAGGCCGCGCAGCTGGACGTTGCCCCGCGAGGTGAGATGCAGCTCACCGTCCCCGAACCGGTCCGCCACCGCGAGCAGCGCGTCCGCCCGGTCCGCGCTCAGCACCCCGCCGGGGATGCGTACGCGGGCCAGCGCACCGTCGTCCGCCCGGTGCAGCCGCAGCGTTCCCGGGCAGGCGTCGCCGCCGCTGCGGGGGGAGACGCCGCCCGCGGAAAGGGGCGAGGGGGCGGAATCGGGCATGGCGGCGAGCATACCGACCGGGCCGCTCCGGGAGACGGGGTCGCTCCTGTGACCTGCGGGACAGCGGCCTGCGGGCGAACCATTGCTCTGCGGGACAGCGGCCTGCGGCCGGACCCGTGACCTGCAGGACGGCCGAACCGCTGACCTGCGGGCCAGCGGCCAGCGGTCGGACCATTGGGCTGCGCGACAGAGCGGCCTGCGGTCGGACCCGTGACGTGCGGGACGGCCGGACCCGTGACCTGCGGGACGGCCGAACCGCTGACCTGCGGGACAGCGGCCGACGGCCGAACCGCACCGGCCCGTCGGACCCTGCCCGCCGTCCCCGTCCCGCCGACAGGCACCCCGCCCTCTGCCCCGCCCGTAAACAGTGATCACCACCGCACCCCCGCCCTCTGCCCCGCCCCTCCTCCGCCGCTTAGGATGCAGGCGGTGGTCCGTTCAGGCCGCCATCGCCAGACGGCGACAGGGGAGGAAGCCCGGTGAGATTCCGGCGCGGTCCCGCCACTGTGAGCACGGCCGCCACCACCGGCCGGGCGAGTCAGGAACTCCCTTCCCCGAGCGCCCGGTTCACGAGCCGGGCGCAGCGCCCGGTTTCGCGCCGGACGCGGGGAGACCCCTCCGACACCGCCCGGGGCGTGGACACCCCGAGGAAGGCCTGACGCAGCATGATCCTGCTCCTGTCGACGTCCGACACCGACCTCCTGAGCGCCCGCGCTTCCGAGGGGCCCGTCAGCTACCGCTACGCCAACCCCTCCCGCGTCGACCTCGACGGACTGCCGGAGCTGCTGGACGGCGTCGACCTCGTCGTCGTACGCCTCCTCGGCGGCGTACGGGCTTGGCAGGAAGGGCTCGACGCCGTGCTGGCCACCGGGCGGCCGGTCGTCGTGCTGACCGGTGAGCAGGCCCCGGACGCCCAGCTGATGGCCGCGTCCACCGTCCCGATCGGCATCGCCGCCGAGGCGCACGCCTACCTCGCGCACGGCGGGCCCGCCAACCTGGAGCAGCTGGGCCGGTTCCTCTCCGACACCGTGCTGCTGACCGGCCACGGCTTCGAGCCGCCCGCCCCGGCCCCCGCGTGGGGCCCGCTGGAGCGCCCGGCCCGTGAGCTGCCCGAGGGTGCGCCGACCGTCGCCGTCCTCTACTACCGCGCCCACCACATGAGCGGGAACACCGCGTTCGTGGAGGCGCTGTGCACGGCGGTGGAGGATGCCGGGGCCCGGCCGCTCCCGCTGTACGTCGCGTCCCTCCGTACGCCGGAGAGCGACCTCATCGACGAGTTGCGCACCGCCGGCGCCATCGTGACCACGGTCCTCGCGGCGGGCGGCACGAAGCCGGCCGAGGCATCGGCCGGCGGTGACGACGAGTCGTGGGACGCGGGCGCGCTGACCCAGCTCGACGTGCCGATCCTCCAGGCGCTCTGCCTGACCAGCCCGCGCAGCGCCTGGGAGGAGAACGACGAGGGCGTCTCCCCGCTCGACGCGGCCACCCAGATCGCGGTGCCGGAGTTCGACGGCCGCCTGATCACCGTTCCCTTCTCCTTCAAGGAGATCGACGAGGACGGCCTCCCGGCGTACGTCCCCGACGCCGAGCGCGCCGCCCGGGTCGCCGGCATCGCCGTGCGCCACGCGAAGCTCCGCACCATCCCCAACGCGGAGAAGCGCATCGCGCTCGTGCTCTCCGCCTACCCGACCAAGCACTCCCGGATCGGCAACGCGGTCGGTCTCGACACGCCCGCCAGCGCGGTGGCGCTGCTGCGCCGGCTGCGCGCCGAGGGGTACGACTTCGGGCCCGAGGAGGACATCCCGGGCCTGGTCTCCGGCGACGGCGACGAGCTGATCTACGCGCTGATCGACGCGGGCGGCCACGACCAGGAGTGGCTGACCGAGGAGCAGTTGGCGAAGAACCCGGTCCGCATTCCGGCCGCCGACTACCGCCGCTGGTTCGCCGAGCTTCCGCAGGAACTGCGGGAGTCCGTGGAGGAGCACTGGGGCCCGGCGCCCGGCGAGATGTTCGTGGACCGCTCCGCCAACCCGGAGGGCGACATCGTCCTCGCGGCCCTGCGGCGCGGCAACCTCCTCATCCTCATCCAGCCGCCGCGCGGCTTCGGCGAGAACCCGATCGCGATCTACCACGACCCCGATCTGCCGCCCTCGCACCACTACTTGGCCGCCTACCGCTGGATCGCCGCCTCCGCCGACGACAACGGCTTCGGCGCGGACGCGATGATCCACCTCGGCAAGCACGGGAACCTGGAGTGGCTGCCCGGCAAGAACGCCGGTCTGTCCGCCGCCTGCGGCCCGGACGCCGCGCTCGGTGATCTGCCGCTCGTCTACCCGTTCCTGGTGAACGACCCGGGCGAGGGTACGCAGGCGAAGCGCCGCGTTCACGCCACTCTCATCGACCACCTCGTCCCGCCGATGGCCCGCGCCGACAGCTACGGCGACATCGCGCGCCTGGAGCAACTCCTCGACGAGCACGCCCAGATCGCCGCGATGGACCCGGCGAAGCTGCCCGCGATCCGGGCGCAGATCTGGACGCTGATCCAGGCCGCGAAGCTCGACCACGACCTCGGGGTGGCGGACCGCCCGGAGGACGAGGGCTTCGACGACTTCATCATGCATCTCGACGGCTGGCTCTGCGAGATCAAGGACGTCCAGATCCGCGACGGCCTGCACGTCCTGGGCAACCCGCCCGCCGGGAACGACCGGGTCAACCTGGTCCTCGCCGTGCTGCGCGCCCGCCAGATCTGGGGCGGTACGGCATCGCTGCCGGGGCTGCGCGAGGCGCTGGGCCTCGACGAGTCGGCCGCCACCCGCACCGCCGCCGACGAGATCGAGGAGCAGGCCCGCGCCCTGGTCCAGGCGATGGACGACGCCGACTGGGACCCGGCCGCGGTGGCGACCGTGGCCGCAGGCCTGCCCGACGCCGTGGCGGACATCCTCACCTTCGCGGCCACCGAGGTCGTCCCGCGCATGGCGGCGACCACGGACGAACTCACCCACGCGGTCCACGCGTTGAACGGCGGCTTCGTCCCGGCGGGCCCCTCTGGCTCCCCGCTGCGCGGCCTGGTCAACGTGCTGCCGACCGGCCGCAACTTCTACTCCGTCGACCCGAAGGCCGTGCCCTCCAAGCTCGCCTGGGAGACCGGCCAGGCGCTCGCCGAATCGCTCCTCACCCGCTACCGCACCGACAACGGCGACTGGCCCACCTCGGTCGGCCTCTCCCTCTGGGGCACCAGCGCGATGCGCACGGCGGGCGACGACATCGCCGAAGCCTTCGCCCTGCTCGGCATCCGGCCCGTCTGGGACGACGCCTCACGCCGCGTGACGGGCCTGGAGCCCATCCCGTACGAGGAGTTGGGCCGTCCCCGTATCGACGTCACGCTGCGCATCTCGGGCTTCTTCCGTGACGCGTTCCCGCACACGGTGGGGCTGCTCGACGACGCCGTACGGCTGGCCGCCTCGCTCGACGAGCCGGCCGAGCGGAACTACGTACGGGCGCACACCCAGGCGGACCTGGCCGAGCACGGCGACGAACGCCGGGCCACGACCAGGATCTTCGGCTCCCGGCCCGGTACGTACGGCGCGGGCCTCCTCCAGCTCATCGACTCCCGCGACTGGCGCACCGACGCCGACCTCGCCGAGGTCTACACGGTCTGGGGCGGTTACGCCTACGGCCGCGAGCTCGACGGCCGCCCGGCCCGCGAGGAGATGGAGAGCGCCTACAAGCGCATCGAGGTCGCCGCGAAGAACACCGACACCCGCGAGCACGACATCGCGGACTCCGACGACTACTTCCAGTACCACGGCGGCATGGTCGCCACCGTGCGCGCGCTGAAGGGCACGGCCCCGGAGGCGTACATCGGCGACTCCACCCGCCCCGAGACCGTCCGCACGCGCACGCTGGTCGAGGAGACGTCCCGCGTCTTCCGGGCCCGGGTCGTCAACCCGAAGTGGATCGAGGCGATGCGCCGCCACGGCTACAAGGGCGCGTTCGAGCTGGCGGCCACGGTCGACTATCTCTTCGGGTACGACGCCACGACCGGTGTCGTCGCCGACTGGATGTACGACAAGCTCACCCAGACGTACGTACTCGACCCGGAGAACCGGCAGTTCCTCCAGGAGGCCAACCCCTGGGCCCTGCACGGCATCGCGGAACGCCTCCTGGAGGCCGAGTCGCGCGGCATGTGGGCCAAGCCGGACCCGGCGGTGCTGGACGCGCTGCGCCAGGTGTACCTGGAGACGGAGGGGAACCTGGAGGGCGAGGACTGACACTCCTCGCCCTGCCGGCCCGCACGGCCTTTCTTCGTCCGGCACCTGCCCCGGATCGTCTCCGACCGGCACAATCACGGTCATGGGGACAACGGGGCGGGCGTCTGACGAGCAGGGCGCCGATGAGATCAACGGGCCGACCGCGAAAGAGAG
Organism: Streptomyces sp. DSM 106670; assembly: GCF_055792845.1. Taxonomy (NCBI): domain Bacteria; kingdom Bacillati; phylum Actinomycetota; class Actinomycetes; order Kitasatosporales; family Streptomycetaceae; genus Streptomyces; species Streptomyces sp. DSM 106670. Next base: position 3,917,506 of record NZ_CM147704.1, on the reverse strand, counting down.
TTCGGCGACGGAGACGCTGGGTTCCGTCCTCCGCCTGCTGCTCGTTTCGGGTGTGACCGGCGCGGCGCTCGCGGCCCTCGTGGTCGGCGCGATCCTGGAGCGGGTGCCGCTCCTGCTCGCCGGGGGCGGCGTCCTCGTCCTGCTGATCCTCCTCGCCTTCCTCGGCGGTCGGCGGCGGGCGGCCCGCCGGAAGCCGCCGGTGACCAGGACCGCCCTCGCCCGGATCGAGGACCTGCGCGCCACCAGCGGCGAAATGGCGGACGTGCCGGTGAAGTTCCGGCTGACCGTGGCCCCGGAACCGGAGGACGGCCGGCCCGCGTACCGGGTGAAGATCAGCCAGCAGATCAACCTCGTCGACATCCCCGCCTACCGGCCGCGCGGCATCGCGGTGGTGGAGTACCGCCCGGACGAGCCCTGGGAGGTGCGGATCGTCACCCGCCCGACCCCGGAGTGGAGCCGCCGGGCCGAGGAGGCGGAGATCGACTCCGCCCCGGAATCCACCCTGGTCAAGGACCCCGACGACGGGGGCGGCGCGTGGTGCCTGCTGGGTCTCCTCGCGCTGCTGGCGGGCGCGGCGCTGGTGGTGCTGCTGTTCCGGGCCGAGCTGTTCACGTCCGGGGACGGCGATACGGGAGCCTCGCCGAAGCCGTCGTCCACCACGTCCTCCTCCCGGACGTTCACCGTGTCCACCACGGTCTCCGGGCCCTCGTCCGCGATGCTGGCCCTCGGCCGGATGCGGGAGACGGCCACACAACTGGAGGCCCGGGCGGGCACGTCGGACGTCACCGCGATCACCATCGACGCACGCCGCATGGAGATCCGCGGCGACTCCGCCCGCCCGCCCGGCGGGACGGTGCACCTCCGGATGCTCCCGTACGAACTGTTCCCCGCCCTGGTCAGCGAGGCCCGCACGACCCTGGGCGTACGCGACCCGAGCTCCTGGCGCATCGACGTGACGCCGGGGACGGGGGCGGGTACGGGGGCGGGCCCCCGGGTCCGGGTCACGGTGACCGGTGCCGAGGGCACCGCCCACCTGGACGCGGACGCCACGGCCCGGATCGTGGACCGGCGGCCGGTGGTCAGTTGAGGGCGATCATCAGCAGGATGCCGAGGATCCCGACGCCGACGACCCCGGCGAACGTGGGCACGAACCAGGTCTTGTAGAGCAGGTCGGAGAGGCCGGACGAGGACCGGGCGTGCCCGCCCGAGGCTGTCTGTGCCGTCTGTGCCGTCTGTGGCGGCACCGGGGCTGCAGGGACCGCCGGGGGTGGCAGGGGCGGCGTGGCTGCCGACGCCGCCGCGTACGAGGGCGGGAGCGGGACCGGGGGTTTCGCCGGGGCGGGTGCGGCGGCGGGCTGTGCAGGCGCGGGCGCCGGTGCCGGTGTGGTTACGGGCTTGGGCGCGAGTGCCGGGGTCGGGTGGGTGAGGAGGTCCGTCACGATCTGCTGCCACAGCTCCGGGGGCAGGTCCGGTGCCCGGCCGCCCGGGGGCGTGACCAGGACGCGGCGCAGCCACTCCATGCCGTTGCCGCGGCCGTCCTTCAGGAAGATGTTGAACAGCGGCCGGAGATCGGGGGCCTGGTGAGGGTCCCGTACGAGCGGGGCGACGGCCCAGGAGAAGAGATCGGCCGCACGCTCGCGCATCTCGGCGGTGGGCGGGCTGCCCGGTTCGGGCCGGGCGGGTCTGAAGTACAGGTTGTGCCGCAGCACTTCGGTGCACAGCGCGTGCTCGGTCTCCGGGTCCCGGGTGCGCAGCCGGTCGGAGTGGCCCAGCTCAGCGAGGACGAGTTCGCGGGAGGCCCAGGGCAGCCGCTCGGAGCGGAGGAGGGGGAGCAGCTGGGAGTCCCGGAGGTTCTGGAGCCGGGCGGCCAGCCGTGCGGACCTGGCGGTGTCGGGGCCCTGGTGGGCCAGCAGTTCGTCGTGCAGGAGCAGGAGTTCCTGCTGGTGCCGCTCCTGCTGGTGGTGGTCGATGTCCCGGGGGGCCGCCCGGTCCTCGCGTTCGTACCTGTCCTCGTACCTGTCCTCGTACTTGTCCTCGTACGCCGGGGCCGGCGTACGGGCCGGCGCGTGCCGGGTGTTCAGCATCCGGCGCAGGGCTTCGCGTCGTTCCGGCCCGGACATGCGGGCCCCGGAGAGGAGTTCGCCGGTCAAATGGGGTACGCCCGGAGGGGCGTCGGGGCGGTCGAGCACGTACTCGACCATCTCCTTCGCCGCGGCCATCTCGACGTCCCTCTCGGCGGGCAGCCGCAGCCGGATACGGGCCAGGGACCGGGCCCCCGCCGCCTGGGACGTCCACCGCGGCACACAGGTGAGGCGCAACGGGTGGGTGTCCACCGTGTCGTACGTCGTGTAGCTCCACTCCGTGCCGAACCAGTCGCCGAACACCGAGAGCAGCCCGAGATAGAGCAGGGGCGCGGCGTTGCGGCGCGGCCAGCCGGGCAGTTCGTGCTCCTCGGCGAGGAGCGAGAGCCGCCGCGAGGGGTCGCGCAGCCACTCGGCGGTGACCACCATCAACGGCTTCTTCACCGTGGGGAGTTGATCCGACATCGCGCGCAGTCGTTCGGTCGCCGTCGCCCGCAGTTCGGCCCCGTCCAGCGGTGGCAGCGCGCCCGAGACGGTCTTGGCGACGGCGCGGTCGCTCCAGGCGTTGCCGTTGAGGCCCAGGCAGCGCAGCGGCGTCAGGGTGTCCGGGTCGCCGAAAACCGCGTGGCAGGCCGTGCTGGGCCGGCCGCCCCGGTCGAGGGTGGGCCACCGCTGGAGGAGCACGGTTCCCCCGGTCCGGGACGGGAGGCGGACGCTGCTCGGGCGGGGTTCCGGGCCGGGGCCCGGAACCCAGAGCAGCGGGCCCAGTTCGCGGCGGAGGGCCTCCGCGCGCTCGGCGGAGCAGGAGTGCGCCACCGCCGCCATGCCCGTACTGGAGCGGCCCTGGTTTCCGTCCCAGCGGAAGACCACCTGATCGAGCCGGCCGGAATGGTCGGACCGGTCGGAACCGTCGGGTCGGTCGAGGCGGTCGAGGCGGTCGTTCGCCGGGCGCCGATCGAGGGCGTCGTCGTTCACTGCGCTTCCCTTCCCACGCCGAATGGTGCGGCGCTCCCGGGCGCCTCGATGATCCCGTGCATCGCCAGCAGAGACACCAGGGGTTCCAGCACCCGGCGCGGGCCCGTGCCCGCCGGGTAGCGGCCCTGGCTCTCCTGGCCACCGGTGGCCGAGGCGATGTGCAGGGTGCAGCGACGGAACGCGTCGAAGGGGCGCAGCCAGGCCGCCCCGGCGTGCTGCCGCAGCAGCGCGTACACGTCCCCGCTCTCCTCCAGGAACTGGTCCGGGCCGATCGCGGCGGGCGGCCCCTCGCCCAGCCAGCGGTCCACCGGCGGCTGGAACCGGAGCAGGTCGGACTTGCCGAGCACCATCGCCGCCGGGGTCTCCAGATAGGGGCCCGTGCGCGGCAGCCGGTCGAGCACGGTGCCGAACGCCGCGTCGCCGTCCCGGTCCACCTCGGTGCCCCACCGCTTGCGCACCTCGTCGAGCTGGGGCAGCGGCAGCGCGAGCGCCGGGTCGACGACGAAGACCAGGGCGTCGATGCCGAGCAGGAAGCGCAACGCCCCGTCGGTGCGGACCAGATCCTCGCCGCCGAGGTCGAAGAAGGCGACCGGGCGGACCCGTCCGCGCGCGTCCGTGAGCAGCAGCGATTCGACGAACCGGGCGAAGCCGTCCAGACCGACCCCGCTGGTGTGGTCGAGCACCTTGCCGCTGCGCAGCGGCTGCACCCGCTCGCGGACGAAGCGGCTGTGCTGTTCCGGGTTGACGGACTGCCAGCCCACCCCGTACCGCTCCAGCCCGCCGTCGGTGATCTCGGCGATCATCTGGGTCAGCAGATGGCTCTTGCCGGTGCTGGACTGGCCGATCATGGCGACCGTCAGCGGACGGCCGTGGGTGAGGTAGGGCACCGGGATGTGGTGCTCGGGGAAGTCCGGGTCGGCCGTGCACTGCTGGACCGCGCCCCGCATGACGTCCTCGCGCCGCACCGGGTTGCCGATCCGGGACAGGTCCAGCGCGCGGTACTGCATCTGGTCGTCCGTCACATACAGCTTGTTCAGGTCGAGTTGGATGCCCTCCAGGCAGTACGGGCAGAGCACCTCGCCGGGCGCCCGGTCGTCGGACGACCCGTCCGCAGCGTCCTCGGCCGGGGCGGGCGCCCGCCGTTTGGCGTCCAGCGCCCGGGCGAACGCCTCCTGGTGCGGGCGGGTTCCGTCGCCCGCGGCCGCGGGCCTCAGCCGCCGCGCCTCCTCCGGGGCCAGCAGCTCCAACAGCGCCCCGGGGGTGGGCCGGCCGGCCGCCGTGGGGGCGAACGCGCGGGGCAGCGTCCCGGCGAGCACCCGGTGCCGGTCGAGGTCGGCCGGGGCCCGGTCGGCGGGGCCCGGGTGGCCGGTCACCAGCTGGTAGAGCACCTGGGCGGCGCTCCACACGGCGTCCCGGGAGTCGACGAGGCCCTCGCCCCGGTGCTGTTCGGGCGAGGCGAACGGGGCCCGTCCCCACGGCGTCCGGGGCCGTCCGGCGCGGGCGACGCCCTCAAGCCCCCAGAGCTGTACCGACGTACCGTCCCAGAGCACGGTCGCGGGGGAGATCCCGCGCGGCACGAGGCCCTGGCCGTCCAGCAGGCACAGGGCCAGCGTCAGGTCCCGGGCGAACACCCGCTGGTCGGTCGCGGACATCACGTGGGTGCGCCCGGCGGCGGTGCCGCGCGGTGCGGCGTACAGCAGGAACGGCTCGGTGGTGTCCAGTTCGTAGCCGATGACGGTGGGGAACAGATGGGCGTACGGGGTGTTCTCCAGGGTCCGGTCGAGGTGGAGCGCGGTGCCCGCCTCGGTGTCCAGCAGGGCCCGGGCCGCCGGGTGGGCGGCGTCGGCCGCCGACAGGAACACCTGGACGCACTGCTGCCCCTGGTCGTCGAGCAGCCCGTTGCGGATCTGCTGCGGCAGCGCCGGATCGCGGCGCGATGGCCGGCCGAAGCGGGCCGGGGCGGTGCGCCGCCGCCCGGCGGGGTCGGTGAAGACCAGGTGGGGGCGCGGGGCCCCCGGTGACGCGGGCCGGCCCAGCGGCGTGGTGCTCACCACCGGTCGTCCTCCCTGAACTCGGCGTGGACGGTGGTCTCGGCGCGGCCGGTGTCGCCGCCGCCGGTCCGGGAGTTGCCGGTCCGGGAAGTGCCCGTCCGGGCGGTGCCGGTGCTCTGCCGGGGCAGGACCGTGTCGACCACGCCCATCCGCAGCGGAGTGAGCCGGATCAGCCCGGCGTACCGGCCGGAGGAGGTCCACAGCGCGTCCTCGACCGGCGGCGAACCGCTCTTGCGCCAGGCCGCCTCGACCTCGCCCTGGAGGGTCGCCGGGGCGAACCGGATCCACCGGGCGGCCTCCGGGTCACGGCTGAGGAGCGCCCCCTGTTCCGGCGAGGACAGCTGCACGACGGCCCCCCGGTCCGCCTCCCGCCCCACCAGCTCGGCGACCCGCAGCGAGTCGGTGCCCAGCAGCCCGGCGGCCGTGGTGCGGGCCCGGTGGTCGGCCGGGTACGGCGGCGGGGCCAGCACCCCGTACCGCCACAGGTGGTGACGGGCGGCCGACAGCAGTTCACGGACCCGTTCCTCGGTCCGCGAGACGGCGAGCGCCCCGGCCTGACCGCGTTCGACGGCGCCCCAGTAGGGGGCCATGGCGGCCATCGCGGTGTTGCGGAGGTCCCCGGCGAGGGTGGCGACCAGGTCCGGGCCGCCCTCGCCGATCTCCCGGTCGAGCCAGCGCGGTGCGCGGTCGCTCCCGCCGTCGGCCCACGGGGCGTCGTCGGGACCGGCGGGATACGCGGCCGGGGCGGGTGCCCCGTACGGGCCGGAGCCCTCCCCGTACCCGTCCCCGTACCGATCGCCGTATCGATCGTCGTAACCGTCCCCGTCCCTGTCCCGGTCGGTGGGCCGGTCATCGGTGCGGTCGTCGGCCCGTTCGCCGTTCTGGAGCGGGCTGTTGTCCCAGGCGTAGGCGGCGGCCCAGTCGCCGTCGTCCGCGCCCCCGTCGGCGGCGCCGGAATCCAGGGTCTCCAGCGCGGAGGGCGCGGAGAGCCAGTCGTCGTCCCCGTACGGATCGGAACCGCCCGCCCCGGCCGGGGCGACGGGCTCCGGCGCGGCCTGGGCGTCGGCGGCCGCCGCGGTCGCCCGCAGCATCCCGGCCACCGAGCGGGCGGCGTCGGCGCAGTACAGCCGCTCCTCGGCCGCCCAGTGCTCGCGGACCAGCTCCGCCAGCAGGGCGTCGAGCCCGTCCAGCGCGGTACGCAGCGCCGTCGTGCCGCGCCCGGCGGCCCAGGAGTCCGCCGCGTCCCGCCAGAGCCTGCGGACCGCCTCGGCGGTGAGCCCGAGACCGACCAGCAGCCCGGCCCCGCCGAGCCAGAGCGGCGGGTCGGCGGCGTACGCGACCGCCGCCCCGGCCACCGCACCGGCGACGGCGGCGACCCGGGGGCCCGCCGTCCACCGGGCGGCGCGCCGGCCCGAGCGCAGCCGGCCCGCGCCCACCAGCGCGACCAGCACGAACACCACCGGCACCACCAGGGCCGCGGCGACGGCGGGCCACTGCCACAGGCCGCCGAGCAGCCCCGCCGCGCCCGCCATGAGCAGCACCCCGCCCGGGGTGCGGGGCGGTGCGGCGTACTCGGTGGCGGAACCCCGGTTCACCGACTCCTCGGAGTGGTCGGCGAGCCGGTGCAGCAGCGCGGTGCCCGGCACCGGCTCGACCCGGCCGGCCAGCGCGGTGAAGTGCTGGGCCACCGAACGCAGCGCGAGCCCGTCGCCGAGGAGCGTGCCCGCCAGTTCGCGCAGCCCCTCGCCGACGCGTTCCCCCGCGCTGTCCGCCGACGGCACTCGCAGCCCGAGCGCGCCGAGCCGGGCGGTGGCCTCCGCGGTGGGCGCCGCCGCACCGCCGCCGCCCTGGAGAGCCCGCTCCACCAGGGTGCGGAACCCGTCCAGGTCCTCGCGGGCCTGGTGCAGATCCGCCTCCAGGGCCTCGCGCCGGGCCGGGTGCAGCAGGCCCGGGAAGGCCCGCAGCGCGACGAGGTCCTCGTCCGCGCGGTCCAGGGACTCCGCGCACGCCCGGTGCGCGAGGTTCACCGGGCCGTCCGGCCGCCGGTGCCCCTGGCCGCGGGCGTCCCGTCCCGCCACGAGTGCGCGCAGCGGTTCGGGCAGCCGGGCGTCCGGGGTGATGTCGACCGGGTCGCCGGACCCGGAGTCCTCACCCGCGAACCGGGTCAGCGCGTCCCGCCAGGCCCGGTCCCTGACCTCCGCCGGCAGATCCTGCTCCAGCAGCCGGACGCCGGGGGCGGCGACGGAGTCGGGCAGCTTCCGCAGGTCCTCCAGGACCCGGACGAAGACGTCCGGGACCGACAGGAGGTCCACCAGGACGGCCAGCGACGCGGGGTCGTCCGGCTCCGGCCGGTCCAGGGCGGTCCGGGCGGAACGCAGATCACCGGCCCACACCAGGCCGGTCGATGAGGCCCGCAGGGTGGTGGGCCGCACCAGCCGGCGGTCGGGGAGGTACGCCTCCTCGCCGCCGGCGTACGAACCGGGGGAGCTGCCGACCAGCAGCACCAGGATCCTGGTCTCGCCCACCGCCCGGTAGCCGGAGAGCAGTTCGTACTGGAGCTGGTGGTCGGTCAGACCGGCCGGGGTGTCGGTCACCAGGAACAACGGGTAGTCGGGCTCCGGCAGTCCGGCCCGGCCCAGCTGTTCGGCCACCCGGTCGCGCACGGCCTGCGCGGTGGCCAGGGCCGCGGCCCCGGAGCGCAGGTCGAGCCGGACCACGGCGGTGGTGTCGTCGAGAGGTGTCACTGTGCGCTCCCGTTCCGGCCGGAGCGCCCGGCGGCGTCCTCGTCCGCGTCCCACCCGTCCGCCGCCGGCCGGCGGACCGGCGGCCGGTCGTGCCCCCCGAACCCGTCCGGACCGTCGCCGAACCGGTCATCCCGGCGCCCTTCGTCCCGCGCCCGCTCGCCGCCGGACCGGTCGTCGTCGGACCGGCCGTCGTCGGAGGGCCGGGAGTCCGTGAAACGCTCGTCGCCGAACCGGTCGTCGCGGGACGGCCGGGGCTCGGTGAAGCGTTCGTCGGTGAACCGCTCGTCCCGCCGTCCTTCGTCCCGCGCCCGCTCGCCGCGCGAGGAGCCGCCCCCGTACCGCTCCTCCCCGGAGTCGTACCGCTCCCGCCCGTTCCGGGGCTCCCCGTACCGCTCCTCCCGGGACTCGTACCGCTCCCGTCCGTTCCTCGGCTCCGCGCGCCGCGTGCCGCCCTCGTACCGCTCCTCCGTCCCGTACGCCTCGTACGTCTCGTGCGGGACGGAGTGGTGCGCCGAGCGCGGCGCGGGCAGGCTGCTCTCGCGGGGCCGTTCCTCGGCGGCCGGGTGTTCGTCGGTGCCGGGGGCCGTCGTGCCCCAGTCCTCGTCGTCCGCCGGGACGCGTCGGCGTTCCGGGGCGGGGCGGGAGGGGCGGGGCTTCGGGGTGCCGCCGCGTGCGTGTTCCAGCAGGGTGCGCAGGGTGGGCTGGATCGCGTGCTGGTCGCCGAACTCCGTGTCCAGGGCGGCGGGCAGGGTCTCCGCCCAGAATTCCCACAGCGGCCGGATCCAGCCGTCCACGCGCTCTCCGTCGCGCTCCCGGCGCTCCTCCAGGAGCTCCAGCTGGCGCGGGGCGATGCGTTCGACCAGTTCGACGAAGAGCGGGTGCGGGTCGGTGCCCGCCCGGGCGAGGCCGAGGGGCTGGGCGCTCATCAGCTTGCGGCAGTAGTCCTCGACGGTCCGCTCGTCGTCCAGGACCGTCCAGCGTTCGTAGGAGCGCAGCAGTTCCGACCAGCTGGAGATGCCGCCGGGGAAGTCGCCGAGCCGCAGCCGTACGCCGGGGACGCTCGCGCCCTTCTCCGGGAAGAGCCGCAGCCGTACCCGGGCGGGCGAGGAGGAATCGCCCTCCAGTACGTCCACCTGGCCGTTCCACAGGCAGCACAGCAGGCGGTGCAGGATCGTGCGCCGGTCCTCCTCGCTGCTGACCATCCAGTCGTCCTCGAAGCCGAGGCGCTGCCGCCAGCGCAGGACGTCGTGGGCCTGCTCGTCGTCCTTGGCCCTGGCCCACTGGCGCAGCACCTTGCGGGCCTCGGGCACCTGGGTGAGGCTCATCTCGCTGCGGAAGAGGACCACGGTGATCGAGTCGCTCTCCACGCCCCGGTACTCGACGGCGTTCTTCGCGTCGGACGGCAGGCGCAGCGCCTTGGCGAGGTACTCCTGCACCTCCTCCGCCGCCTGGACCCGCGGATGGGTGACCAGGACCCGCAGCGGTCCGGTGCCCTCCGGGGTGAAGCCGACCGGCAGCAGACCGGCGAGCTTGCGGCTGAACAGGTCGAGCGCCTCCTTGCTGACCTGCTCGGTGGCGTCGGCGTCACCGGCGGCGGCCGCCAGCAGGGTGCTCATCGAGGGCAGCAGGGGCCGCTCCTCCAACTGCGCCCCGCTCTCCGCGAAGAGCCGGGTGATCCGCCCCTCCAGCCGGGCCTTGACGGCGCCGACCGCCCCGTCGGGGTTGCGATGGCTGCGCGCGTGGACGTCCCGCCAGGTGTCCCCGTCGACGAGCCGCAGCAGCAGCGACGCCTCGTCGTCGCTCTCCCGCAGCCCCTCGCGGCGTACGAGCCGGGCCACGACGTCCTCGTAGAAGTGGTTGAGGCTGCGCTGCGGCGGCAGCAGGTACGAGATGCCGGTGCGCTCCGCGTACAGCTCCATGCCCTTCTGCTCGGCGGACTTGCGCTCCTGGTCGGCCTGCTTGCGGAAGGCGTTGACGAGCCGCCCGAGGTCGGTGCCCGCCGTGTCCGCCTGCGACTGCCAGCGCTGCTGCTGCTCGCGCCAGGCCTCGTGCCACACGGCCCGGCTGCGCCAGCGGTACCAGCTGTCCTGCGCCTGGAGCGCCGCCCGTACGTCGTCGTCGCCCCAGCGGGCCGGGGACATTCCGGCGATCCGGCCCTTGATCCGGGGCGTCTTGGGCGGCTGGTCGGTGACGCCCGGCGGCCGCTTCGGGGAGCGGGCGCGGGCGGTGAGCATGCCGAGGAACCCGAGCCGGGTGATCTCGTCCTCGCTGTCGGGGACGCCCCGGACGAGGCGTTCGGCGAGGAACGGGTCGACGCTCTGCAGCAGCTTCTCGATCGCCGGGCGCGGGCTGAACCGGCCCGCCATCGAGGCGGCCTGGCGGTCGGCGATGCCCTGGAGTTCGGACAGCAGCCGCTGCATGTCCCCGATCCGGTGGTTGAGCGCCTCCTCGATCGCCTTGCCGCCGCGCGGCAGCGGCTGCGGGTCCTCCACGGGCAACTGCTTGCGCTCCCACAGCTCTTCGAGCTGGGAGTCGGCGAACAGCTGGCGTACCAGCGGCATCGCGTCGTCCTTCGCCGGGTTGCGCGGGCGTTCCACCAGTTCGGTGACCGCGACCCGCAGCAGCCGCCCGGCCACCAGATCGGCCAGCTGGTCCATGGGCGCGGTCATCGAGGCGACCAGGCTGGTGGAGACGCCCTGGCGGCCGATACCGGTGGGGGACAGGGCGCTGCGGTGCACACCCCGGTTGATGAAACTGGCGGCGAAGGTCTGGAAGTCGTCGTCGCCGGCCATCGACCGGCCCTGCGAGCGGCTGTCGCCCAGTTCGGTGCCGATCAGCGACATCACCAGCGAGACGATGGAGCGGCGCAGATCGTCCTGGCGGATGCCCGCGGTCGGACTGAAGAGGAACGCGGTCGGCAGGATCCCGGTGCGCAGCCGGACCGGGGTGGTGCCCGGGTAGCGGATGCCGAGGCCGGTCTCCTGGTCGAGATCGCCGATCTCCGCCCCGGCGGTCGGCGCGTTCTGCCCGTCGACCAGCCGGAACAGGTCGACCAGCGAGCGGGCGGCGTTGAGCTCCGCCTCGCGGCCGCCGCCGGTGGCGGCGGGGAACGAGGACGGCATGACGACCAGCGGGTAGATCTTCACGCCGTTGAAGCGGCGCATCTTGAACGCCTGGTTGATCAGGTGGAGGTAGTCGAGGAAGATCCCGGCGCCGGTGCCGCCCGCGACCGAGAACGCGACGAAGACGTCGCAGCCGGTGACCCGGCCGCCGCCCAGTTCGCTCAGCTCGCCCGCCGACTTGGCGATGGCGTCGATCGCCTGGATGAGGGGTTCCAGGACCGGCTGGAGGGAGTGCCGCAGGGTCGCGAAGAGCGCGGCGCGGCCGACCGTGGGGAGCTGGCCCGCGCCGTTGTGCAGCGGGGTGACGCGCGGTTCGCCGTCGCGCGGGGGCAGCCAGCCCGCGACCTCGTCGCGCAGGCTGGCCCGCAGCATCTGGGTCACCTCGGGCGAACTGTCGAAGTTCGGCAGGAGGTTGTGGGTGGCCCGCGAGGTGCGGGCGTAGGCCGCGCGCAGCGAGGAGTCCACGTTGAACTGGGGCAGCCGCTGGAGGTCGGGCTCGCTGAAGTCCGCGTACACGAACTGCAGGCAATCGGGCAGTTGGTAGGGGGCGAGGCCGCCGATGTGCTGCAGTGCGGTGCCGTCGGGGCCGCACAGGTCCACGCGCAGCTGGCGTTCCAGCTCGGCGCCGACGAGGCCGCCGGTCCCGCCCAGGCCGACGAAGAGCATCGGCTGGAAGATCTTCATGGGGTTCCTCCCGCTACCGGCCGGGGTGGGGCCGGTACGTCGATGGGCGTCACAGGTAGTCGTCGTGTCCGCCGGTGCTCACCGGATCGGGCCGGCCGGGGGCGGTGGGGCGTACGGAGTCCTCGCCGAGGGCGAGGCTCAGCCGGTCGGTGAGTTCCACCCGGCCGGTCGCGGTGAGCCGGGTCCGGGCGCCACCGCGCCTGCGCAGTACCGCACCGCCCTCGGGGCTGCGCTGCACGGCGTACTGGCCGTGGGTGCGCCGCTCGATGCGCGGGTTGCTGTGCGCCTCGGCGATGTCGAACGCGTACCACTGCTTCTGGCCGTGCCCGGCCTTGTGGACGCCGAGCACGTCGCCGTCCTCGGAGATCAGATGGAGCATCAGCCCGTACGGGTCGCGGCGGCGGCGTCGCTGCCGGATCCAGGCCAGCGCCAGCAGGACGCCGACGACGATCAGCGCGACGGCGCCGACCAGCACCCACCAGTAGCGGTCCAGCAGGCCGGGTTCGGCGGTGACCTGGACGGAGAGCGGGGTGCGCACCAGGGTGCGGTCGTCGTCGGTGGCGTCCTGGACGGTGACCGTGCCGCCGATGCCGAGCGGCCCGTCGTCGAGCCGCCCCTCGAAGGCCTTCGCGTCGCCGATCCTGAGCCGGATCTCGTGGGTGGTGGACGCGCCGGGCTCCACCACGATCTCGGCGGGGCTCACGCCGAGGAGTCCGGCCCGGACGTCCGCGAGGGAGAGCCGCAGCGTGTGCGGGGCGTCGGTGGTGTTGGTGACGGAGAGGTTCGCGGTGACGGTGTCCCCGGGGTGACCGTCGCCGCGGACCGGGCCGAGCGCCGTGGTGACGGGCAGCGCGCCGGGGGCGACCTGGCCGCCCTCGCTGCGGGTGTCGGCGCTCAGCCCGGAGGCGGTGAGGGTGCCACTGACCTTCAGGGCGCCGTCGGCGCTCTCGGGGACGGTGACCGTACCGCTGAAGGAGCCGTCGCTCTTCGTGGGGTCGGGGCCCTTGCCGTCGTCGGTGAGCCGCAGGGGCAGCGGCGCGAAGCCGTCACCGGTGAGCTCGCTGCTGACCTTCAGACCGGCGTAGTCGGCCGGATCCTTGATCTCGTAGCCCTCGCGGGTCTGGAGCCGCATGGTGACGGTCGCCTTCTGCCCGGCCTGCGGGGAGGGCGGGTCCATCGTGATGGAGCCGCGCAGCTCGCCCTGCCACAGGACGCTGACGCCGACGGGCAGCGAGCGGTGGCCCTCGGGGGCCTTCACATCGACCTTCCACCGGCCCGGCACCGGGTCGATGATCTTCAGCGCCTCCACGGTGTTGCCGCCGCCCGCGAGTTCGAAGGTGGAGTCCTGGAACGTCCCCGTGGTGGGCACCTTGTTGCCGAGCGGGTCGGTGTAGGTGACGGTCACCTCGGGGGAGCCCTTGTCGACGACGATGGAGCCGACGGTCGCCAGCGGCGAGATGGTGATGGGCAGTGTGGCGGGCGGGCGCTTGCTCGGCCCCGGCTGGTAGCGCAGGCAGTGCGCGGCGGCGAAGATCCGCTCCAGCACCGGCCCGACGTCCTTGGCCCCGGAGACCTTACGGGCGGTGGGGCGGGCGGACGGCAGGTCGACGCAGCCCTTCTGGTAGCCGCCGGCGGCGATCCTGTCGAGCTGCTCCTTGTCCGGTGCGGGACCGAAGCCGAGCGGCCAGATCTGTACGTTCTTGGCGGCGGCGTTCTTCAGCTCCAGCTCCAGCTGCCGCTTGCCCTCCGCCTCGCGGTGCGCCGGATCCCCGTACTGGGGGCTGCCGGTGACGTCCATCTCCCCGTCGGTGAGCAGGAACAGCACCCGGGGGACCGACGGGTCGGTGCCCGAGCTCAGTTCGTGCACGCCCTGGCGTATCGCGCTCGGGAAGTCCGTCCCCGTGCCCTCGCTCTTCTTGCGGCCGCGCAGCTTGTCCACACAGCCCCCGATCGACTCCCGCCCGGCCGCGTCCAGCCGGGTACGGGGGCAGGCGGGGTCCACCGCCCGCTGGTCGGCCGACTCGGCGGCGGCGAAGCCGAACACGGTGATGTGCGAGGTCGCCGAGACGTCGCCGAGCGCGATCCGGGCGGCGGCGGCCTTCTCCGCCTTGATGTCCTCGGGCGCGAGGCTCGCGGACTGGTCCACGGCCACCGCGTAGTTGACGGAGGCGAAGGCGGGCTCGGCGGCCGCGGCCGGTTCCGGATCGGGGGCGGCCGGTGCCGTCAGAGACATGAGCACGGCCGCGCCGGCCAGGACGGACAGCGCCGCCCGCCCGGCCCGGCCGGTGCCGGCCGGGCCTCTTCTTCGGTCAGTTCGCACGACCGTCCCCTTTTACTGTCGTTGCGTGTCTGCGTGTCTGCGTGTCTGCGTGGTGCCGTGAAGCTTGGTGTACGTGTTCGATCACTGTGCGTAGTCGTCGGTGGTGCGCCTCTGGACGTGGCGCACCCGTGCGGTTCGGTCAGCGCGCGGCCAGGCTCCAGGCGAGAGCCAGCGCGGCCGACGGGGCGAGCGTGGCGACCGCCCAGCGGATCGCCCGGTATTTCGCGGACAGGATGGCGCTGACGTCCACGGCCTGGACGAGCAGCCAGCCGACCGGATCGCGGCCCGCCTCGTTGATCCGGGCGGTCAGCACGTCGTAGTCGAACGGGGCCAGCAGGTCCCCGAAGTACGTCACCCCTTCCTGGTCGCGGACCGTGCCCGTACGCGGCAGGAGCGCGCGGACCAGGGCGGCCACCGCGATCACCCACAGCAGCCCGGCCACGACCAGCGCCAGGTCGCCGGGGCCCTGCCAGTCCGGGGAGCCGTGCCGTCCGATGAGGAAGGCGGGCAGGGCGAGCGCCCCCGAAAGCAGCACCGCCGCCTTGGAGTCGGCCCTGCCCAGGTCCTCCCGGACGGTGACCAGGAGCCGTTCCGCGATGCGTTCCCCCGCCCTGTCCGGCCCGTGCTGACCCCCGTCCGGCACCGGCGCGGTCGGGGCGGGGGAAGTCCGTGTACTGCCGTCGGCGCTCATCCGTCGTCCTCCGCCCAGCCCCAGCCGTCATCGCGGGTACGGGCGCGCGGCGCGGGCGGTTCGGGCACGGGTCCGGAGTCCCGGTCCCGGCGCTGGTCCCGGCTCCGGTCCTGGTCCCGATCCCGGTGCTGGTCCCGGTCGGGCCGGGGCCGTCGCACCGGAGGCTCGTCCGACACCCAGTCGGGGGTGAACGGCTCGTCGCGGGCGGGCTCCAGCTCCCGCTGGGTCCTGCGGGCGAGCCGGTTGCCCACGGGGCCCTGGATGCTGAGGCGTTCGCGGTTGAGATAGGCGAGCGCCTGCGCGTCCATCTCGCTGGAGGGGATCTGGCCGCTGGCGACCATGTCGAAGAGCCGGTCGACGCGGTCCTTCTCGTCCTGCCGGCCCTCCTGGCGGATCTTCTCCAGGAAGCTGTTGGCCGCCTCGGGATCCGCGGCCAGCATGTGGCTGAGCTGCTCCAGCTCACCGCCGCGCAGCATCGTCAGGTAGCGCTGCTGGCGGATCATGTTCAGCTCGGCCCCGGACGCCTCCTCCCGGACGGCCTCCGTGTGGCCGATCGTCCGGTCGTCGACCCGCAGCCGTACGTACAGCCGCACCCGCAGCCCGAGGTCGGCGCCGAGGTCGTTCCACCGGCCGGAGACGCAGGTCCGGGTGATGGCGGTGTTGGCCTGCTCCGCCTGGTGCACCGGGTACTGGGCGGAGATCTCCCGCAGCCGCTCCAGGGTCGGCGCGGTGAGCCGCTGGGCGATGTCGGTGACCACCTCCACCGCCACCAGGTGCGGGTCCTCGACGGTCCAGTGGATGTCCACCTCCGCCTTGAAGAACGTCGCCCCGCCGGCGGCGGGCAACTCCATCCGCAGGGTGGTGACATAGGTGCCGGCGGCGATCTCGCAGATGGTGTGCGGCCGGGCCAGCGGCGGCTTGTCGTAGTGCTCGACGCCGGAGACGCCGGCCACGCTGTAGCCCCGCCGGTAGAACAGCACCGACGTGGTGCGGGCGCCGCCCTGCCGGAACGAGCCCGTCGGCGTGTACTCCCGCAGGAACGGGCCCGCGGGCCTCGACGCCGCGGGAGCGTCGTCCTCGGCCGGGCCGTTCCCGGCCACGCCGTTCTCCTCAGCCATGACTCTCCTCCTCGTCGGACCGCCGCTGCCGCGCGGTCACGGCCAGCCGCCACAGGGCGCGTGCCGCTTCGGCGGTGAGCGGACGGTCCTGATCCCTCATCATTCGGCGCAGCAGCCAGTCCAGCCGCCGCTGGTCGCGCTCCTCGGCGATCAGCGCGGGCAGCAGCGCGGCCAGCCCCGGCCGCGTCCACGCGCGGCCGTTCTTGCGCGTCGCGGAGCGCAGCATGTGCTCCAGGGCGTCGAGCGCCACGCCCTGGGACCGTGCGGTGTTGAGCGCGGTCCAGAACAGGTCGGCGAGCCGCCCGATCAGTTCGGGCCGGGTCGCGGCCAGTGCCAGCAGCAGCGGCCAGTCGCCCCGGTCCGCCAGCGGGGTGCCGGGGTCCTCGTCGAGGACGTCGTCCACATCGGTCAGCGCCAGCCGGACGATGGTCACCAGGGCGAGGTCCTGGTACTCCTCGCCGCGGTGCCCGGTCCAGTCGGCCAGCCTCTTCAGGACGACGGAGCACTCCGGGAGCAGCAGCAGCCGGACCACGTTCAGCGAGGCCACGGCCAGCAGTTCACCGTCGTCGCGGATCCCGATCCGGGCCAGCGTGTCCAGGGTGTCGTCCATCGAGTCGGCGGACCGCCCGTAGCCGAGCGCCATCGCCGCCGTCCAGCGCAGCGAGGCCGAGCCGTACCGCGACCAGTCGTCGACCACCTTGCGCACCGCCTTGCGGTGCGAGGCGTGACCGGCGGCCTGGTCCAGCGCGGCGGCGGCGAACACCCTGCGGCGCGGCGTGGGCGCCTCGGCGAGCGGCCGGACCACCTCGGTGTACCCGTGCTCGAAGTCCCGTACGGACAGCTCTCCGGCGGCCACCGCTGCCCGCATCGACACATCGGGCCGGGGGTCGTCGGCGAGCAGCCGCAGCCAGCGGACGACCGGGAGGCGGACGGGGAAGTGCCGGTCCCAGACCTCGGCCAGCACGGCGGCGGGCAGCGCGGCGCCCCGGTAGTAGACCAGCCGCCCCTTCACCTCGGCGCCCGCCACGTCGACGGTGCCGTCGACCTGCCGGGCGCGCGAGAGCGCCAGGTCGGATTCCGGGTCGTCGCAGAACAGGGCGCGCGCCGGGGTGCTGTCCGGATCGCTCTGTACGGACAGTTCCCAGGTCAGCAGGTGGGCTGCGGCGGACACCGCGCTGTGCGTCGCGCCGCCGAGTACCGCGAGCGCGATCCGGAACGCCACCGGGTGGAACAGGGCGGCGGTGCCGGAGCGCACGGGCGTCCGCCCGTCGCCCGGGGGCGGGGCCGCCAGGGCCCGGTCCACCCCGGCGAACCACTCGTACGCCTGGACGGCCGCGAGTCCGCGGCACCCGGACAGCAGCTCCTCGCGGTCGACGGTGCCCAGGAGATGCCCGGCCAGCAGCGAGGCGAACAACTCGGCCTCGGCGGGGCGCAGATCGTCGAGCCCCACGGCCTCGGTGACCTCGGGATCCTCACGGAGCTCGGCAGCCCGCTCCAACAGCCTGGAGAGCGCCCCGTCCCGGCCCTCGCGTGCTTCCCCGTCCCGGCTTCCGCCCTCGCTCGTGCCCCGGTCCCCGCTTCCGCTTCCGTTCCGGTCCCCACTCCCACTCCCGCTCCCGCTTCCGCCTCCGTCCCGGCTTCCGCCCTCGCTCGTGCCCCAGCCCCCGCTTCCGCCCCCGTCCCGTTCCGTGTCGCCGTGTTCCTCCTCCAGCCGCTCGCGCAGCCGGACGGCGACCAGTTCACGGGTGGGGGCGGGCGGGCAGATCGCCCCGTACCGCCCGGCCAGCAGCGGGTTGGCCGCCGAGCCGACGCTCACCACGACGACCGCGTACGAGCCCCGCTGGGCCAGCGCCGATGCCAACTGGTCCAGGTCCGTCTCGTCGGGCGGCAGGGTGCCCGGCCGGTCGAGCGCGGGCTCCAGCAGATACCCGGTGCCGGGGAGGTGGCCGCCCTCCCCGGCGGACACCTGGTCGACCAGCTTGCGCACCCCTTCCTCCGGGGCGGCGCGACGTACCCGCTCGGCGGGGCGAGGCACCCGCTCGCCGCCGTTCTCGGCGCCCTCGCCGTTACGGGTGACCTCCTCCAGGAGCGCCAGGGCGGTGCTGGTCCGGCCGGTGCCGGGGGCCCCGCCGAGCACCAGCAGCCGCCGCGACTCCAGCGCCCGGCGCAGCCGTACGTACCCCGCCGGCTCGATGTGGGCCCGCCGCAGCCGCCGCAACTCCTCCTCGGGTACCGGGCCGTCGCGCATCGTGAGGCCGGAACGTCGGGAGTCGAGCGAGACGTTGATGTCGCCGATGTGGGCGTGCGCGATGCGCGAGCGGTCGAAGCTGGTGACGTCCCGGCCGCTGGTGAACTGCTTCTGCCCGGCCCGCCGGGCGCGCGCGGCGGCGGCGAGGTCGGTCGGCTCCTTCTCGCCCTCCTCCTCGGCGAGCGGATCGCGGGTCAGATCCTTGAAGCGGTCCGCGGCGCGCTCGCGCTCCTTCTCCCGCTCGGCGGCCTCGTCGTCGGCGGAATCGGGGGCGTCGGGACCGTCGGGGGTGTCTGAGGAGCCGGGTGCGTCCTTGCCGCCCGGGGCGTCCTTGGCCCTGTCGTCCTTCCGGCCCCCACCGCGCGGCGGTGCGTCGGACGAGCGGTCGTCCTTCGGCTGCGGACGCGCGGGCTCGGCCGGGCCGTCGGCCACTGCTTCGTCGGCCATGCTCAGTCCTTCCGGCGGCCGGCGTCGGTGACGCGGCCGATGTGCACGGGCTGCTGGTAGACGTTGTGCCGGTGCACGGAGAGGTCGCCCCGCGCGGTGTACCGGACGGACGCGTCGCCGTCCTCGTCGTCCTCGCCGCCCCCTTCCTCGCCGTCCACATCACTGCCGTCCACGGACCCACGCGGGGGCTCCGCAGAGGAGACGGCAGCGCGACCGATCGACCCGGTGTCCGGCGCGGGCCGTCCCGGCAGGTGGAACCAGGCGGTGACGGCGCCCTCCTTCAGGGCGAGCCGCGCCGGGGCGAAGCGCGCGGGATCGATGAACTTGCCCCCGGCCTGCACCACATCGGCGTAGAGGGAGTCGGAGACGGCGAGGATCAGATCGGCCCGTTCGCGGTCCAGCAGCTCCCGGGCCACGGAGGAGTCGGCGAGCCGGCACGTCAGGTCGACCGCGCGCCCGCTGATGCCCCGGCTGTCGTGACGTACGGGACCGACGTGCATCGCCACCCGCAGCCCGAGCGGCACGAGCAGGGAGCCGTTCTCCTCCCGGAGGTTCTCGTGGACCTCCACCATCCACAGGCCGAGCAGCCGCGACACCGCGATCCGGCCGGGGACCGACATCAGCACGCCGTCCCCGCGGTCCTCCAGGTGGACGGCGTCCCGGACCACCCCGGCCTGGGCGAGCGCGGACTCCAGGACCCGGTAGATCCGCTGCCGCATCCGCGGCTTCTCCGCGTCGTTGTACTGCCCGGAACGTCTGGCGTCCACGCTGACGACCAGCTCGTAGCGTGCCTCACCGGCATCGAACGCCTCGTGCGCCACCCCGTGTTCCACCCCGTGCTCCGCTCTCTCTCCGCTTGCCGTCCCGTACAGCTTCCGGCCCGGGACGTAGGCCGTCTGTAGCCGTTTACACACGGCGGGGCAGAGCTTTTACTCCCGGTGTCCCTCCGCGAGGAGGGCGAGGAGTTCGGGGTCGAGGATCTGCACCATGCGGGTGCCGGTGCGCACGATGTTCTGGGTGCGCAGCAGCCGCAGTGCCTTGGCGACCGCTTCCCGGGTCGCCCCGACGGTGGCGGCCAGTTCGTCCTGGGCGAGGTGGACGACGGTGCCGCTGGGACCGGGGCCCGGCACGGTCGGCGCGTAGGGGCCCGGGGCGGTGGCCCCGGAGAGTTCGGTGAGCCGGCTCGCCAGACGCTGGAGGACGGTCAGCGAGGCGAGGGCGGAGCGCTCCTGGTCGGCGCTGCGCAGCCGGAAGGTCAGCTGCCGGATCACCAGCCCGCTGACCCGGGGATGGGTGGCGAGGAACCGGCGGAACGCGTCGCCGCCGATCACGGTCGCCTCGACGGTCCCGAGGGCCCGGACGGTGGCGCTGCGCGGATGATTGTCCAACGCGGCCATTTCGCCCAGCAGTTCGCCCGGACCGCGGAGTCCCAGTATCAGCCGGGTGGCGCCCCGGTCGGTGGTGCGGGAGACGGTCGCCCAGCCGCGGATCATGATGACCACATGGCCGGTCCGGTCGCCCTCGGTCAGGAGCGGGGCGTCGGCCGGGTACTCCTTGCGGTGGCCCAGGGCCATGACGCTCTCGTACTCCGGGGCGGTCAGCGCCCGCCCGAACGCCAGCTCATCGCCGAGCAGCCCCATGGCCACTCCCCCCGCGGCGGTATGTATGGCCCGATCTCGTTGGCGTAGATGCTTCCAGAGCCACCCCCTGAGAGGAGTGAATTGCGCCACACATGCACTACGCATGGGTAACCGATGCCTTGCCTGGTCGCGGCGGTGCCCGCCAAACACCCCTTCCCCGTAGGGGCATAGCGGAAGGAAACCCTCCACAGCACACCACGGCCCGCGCCCCCTCCCGGCCGCGTCCCTGACCGGGGGAGATCGTGGAGGGGCGGCGGTACGGCGGTGGCGACACGCCGATACGGGGCCGGGGTTACGGGTGCACGGGCGACTTGGCGAGAACTCGGGTTTGGCTCCCCGCATGCCACCGGCCCCGGGGAGGTGGACGAAAGCCTTCCCGGGGCCGGTGGAACGTACGTCGATACGCGGATCAACGCTCGTGACAGGAACGTCAGTTGGCGTCGACCAGGTGGTGGGCCGGAACCTTCACCGTACGGGCGCCCTTCTTGCCGCCGAGGACGACCTTGCGCAGGGCGCTGTTGTTGTTGTGGTTGGTCTCCTTGAGCCGGTTCTCCGGGTTGGCGAGGACCTGGATGTAGTACGTGCCGTTCGGCAGGTCCGTGATGTCGAAGGACTGGCCGGGCAGGTCCTGGGTGTAGGTGTCACCGGAGCCCACGTCGAGCACCTCGCGGACGGAGATCGAGTTCTCCTGGCCGCACGCGGTGGACAGATCGGTGTTGTCCGGGTGCCAGTTGGCGTTCTTCACCGTGTAGTCGACCGCGTCGGTGTTGGCCAGGCAGAACGCCTCCTTGCCGCTGCGCACGGTCTCCTTCTTGTCGGCCTTCAGCAGCCGGTAGCTGGCGAAGTCCGTGAAGTGCCAGTGCTCGTGGCCGGGGCGCGGGTCCCACTCCATGGTGCCGGTCGGGGTGTAGCCGACCTGCTTGCCGTCGGCGTCGTAGAAGTACTGGTACGCGTCCATCAGCTCCTTGCCCGGGGAGCGGAAGCCGTCCACGACGAGCTTGGCCGGGCCCGCGTTCCACACGTTGGCGCTGAAGGCGAGGTAGTCCTTGCCGGGCACGTCCTCGTAACCGTCGCTGACGGTGATGCCGTACGCGGGCAGCGAGCGCAGGTCCGGCTTGGGCACGTCGGGCACGGTCGCCTTGCCGGTGGGCCGCTTGGCGTTGGGCGTCGCGCCGGGCGCCTGGCGCGACCCGTCGGTCTGCCCGGCGCGGTCGCCGACCTTGGCGGCCGAGAAGGCCTGCCGCTGGAGCGACTCCTTCTTCAGCGCCCAGGGCAGGGCGGGCGGGGCCGGCGGGTAGGGGCCGTGGCCGACGTTGAACGTGGGGGCGGCGCCGGTCGTCCGGGTGGCGGGCGCCTCGGGACGGGCGGGAGCGCCGTGCCCGGCGTGGGCGGAGGGCGCGGCGGGCGCGTCGGCGACCTGCCCGTGCCCTGCGTGCCCACCGTGCCCGCCGTGTCCTTCGTGCCCGGAGGCGGAGGCCGCGGAGGCACCGGACTTCGGTGCCGCGCTACGAGGCTCGGCGGCCAGGCCCTCGCCGCCGCCCTCGCCCTCGTCCTCCCAACTGCGCTCGCGCACCACGACCTTGACGGTCTGCGGCTTGTTGGCGATACCGAACAGGTCGCGGTACTTCTTCGTCACCGAGATCTTGGCGGTGTAGGTACCGGCGGCCAGCTGGACCGGGTCGGAGTAGTACCCGGCGTAGGTGTTGGAGGCCCAGCCGTTCTCGACGCCCCACACCGAGCCGAGGGTGAAGGGGTTCACCGGACAGCTCTGCGGATACTTCGAGTTGGCGGGGGCGTCCGGCCGGATCCGCCCGGAGGCGTTGTTCGGGCAGAAGGCCTCGGTCTTGCTGAGCACGGTCTTGCCCGCCGCGTCGGTGATCGCGATCTTCGCGAAGCCCGGCAGCCCGGAGAAGTCCTTCACCAGCCCGGCGGGAAGCGCCTTGGTCGTGGTCTTCTTCCCGTTCCGGAGAATCTGCTGCGCGACCACCGGGTCCTTGTAGGACTTACGGGTCACCTTGAGCTCGAAGGCGCCGTTCTCGGAGGTGAGATACGTCCCGAGGTCCAGATAGACGCCGGGATCCTCCTTCCACGAGTCGAGCGTCACCGAGGTGGACGCGGCGACGAGGCCGAGCTTCGGCGTCGGCTCCGCCGTCTTCGCGTCGGGCGCGGCGGCGACGACGCCCGCCGTCACGGCGACGGCCGCGGCGATGGCGATCGACGGACGGGTCAGGCGGTGTGTGCGGCCCTGCTGTGATCTGGTCATCATTCCTCGTACTTCCGGACTTCCGAGTGCGTGATGGAACGTGGACGATCAGCACGGCCCCAACTCACCTGTGGCGACGCTGTGTCCGGCCTGTGAGAGGCGGCGCGGGGTGGCTCGGGTTGTCTCCCGTCCCCCGACTGGCGCAGGGTTGTCCGAAAACTCATGTCATACGCAGAGCCCCGGAAGCCCACCGAAACCCCTTCGGAAGCACCGCGCGGCCCCCGGAATCCTCGGCGCGGCCACAGCGTGACGGCTCTTCCGGACGCCGTAACCGCACGCTGATCGCACGCTTTTCGGCCAGGGGGGGCGAGCGATGGACCGGCTCGTTCCGTACGTCGCCGGGGCGCCGCGCTCCCGGTGACCCGGGGCCTTGGGGTGGCCCTCAGGCCCCGCGCGCCCGCAGGATTCCCTCGACGCCCAGGAGGAAGGTCTCGGCGATCGGCTTCGGGTCGGAGAGGCAGCCCGCGGCCATGGCGCCGTCGCGGAGCATGACGAGGTGCCGGCCCGCTCCCTCGGCGGGCTCGTCGCCGACCTGTGCCAGTAGTTCGGTGACGGTCTCCAGGAACCACCGGCGGTGGGCCAGGACGGCCTGGTGGATGGGGTGGGCGGGGTCGGGGTATTCGGCCGCCGCGTTGAGGAAGGCGCAGCCGCGGAAGCCGGGGCTCTGGATGCCTCCGGTGATGAACCTGCCGATCGCCCGGACCGCGTCGGCCGCCGACGGCTCGCCCGCCCGCGCGGCCTCGATGCCCGCCCGGATGCCCCGGTCGGCCTGGTCGAGGTAGGCGAGGACGAGCTCTTCCTTGCCGGTGAAGTGGCGGTACAGCGTGGCGCGGGTGACCTGCGCCTCCGCGATGATCCGGTCGACGCCGACGGAGTGGATGCCCTCCGCGTAGAAGATTCTGGTCGCCGTGTCGAGCAGCCGCGCCCGCGCCGCCGACGTACTGGCCCTTCCCGTGCCCTCACTCATGCGGCCAGATTACCGCACTGTGAGGGAGAACGTTCGGTCTTGACAGGGGCGACCCCGTTCCCTTGAATGGAGAGCGAGACCGAACGTTCTCCCTCGTTGAGTGGAGTGCCTCCGGTGCCCGGCCGACCGCCCGGCCGATAGCCACGCGGTCCTCCTGAAAGGAACCTTCATGGACACCCTCGTCGGTACCGCTCCCGTCAGCGTTCCCACCGCCCTGCGCAAGCTGTACTTCCTGCGCTTCGCCTTCGCCGCCGTGTGGGCCGCCCTGCTGTTCGCGACCGCCGACACGCTGGGTGCGCTCACCGCCACGCTGCTGGTGATCTATCCCCTGTTCGACGTGGCCTGCGCGGTCGTCGACATCCGGTCCGCCCGGGCGAACGGCCGACCGGTGCGCGCCCTGTACGTGAACATCGCGCTCAGCGCCCTCACCGGCATCGGCCTCGCCGTCGCCGCCACCTCCGGCATCCCCGCGGTCCTGCGGATCTGGGGCGCCTGGGCGGTCACCGCGGGCATCGTCCAGCTCGTCGTCGGCGCCGCCCGGCGTCAACTCGGCGGCCAGTGGGCGATGATCGCCAGCGGCGGCATCTCCACGCTCGCCGGAGCCTCGTTCATCGCCCAGGCGGGCAAGGACGGCGCCTCCCTGACCAGCCTGGCCGGTTACGCGTTCCTCGGCGGCGTCTTCTTCCTGGTCTCGGCCCTCCGCCTGGGCCGCGCGCGCCGGGTGTGACGTACCGCCCGGTTCGCGCCCCCTCACCGGTGGTCGCGCAGGAACGCGGGGATCTCCTCGCGGGTCGGGTGGTCCGGCAGGGGTGCGGGCTCGTCCTGGAGGAACGCGGTGATGACGGCGGCGGCCCGGTCGTCATTGTCGTCGAGCCCGTTCCACATGTGGTGTCCGACCCCGGGCATGTACTGCGTGCGCCGGACGGCGGGGGCGCCGGCGAGGACGGCTGTCGCCCACTGGCGGACCTGGGAGGAGCACTCGGCGATCATCAGCATCGCCGGGGTCCGGGAGCGCCGCAGTCCCGGGGCGACGGAGGGCGAGTCCTTGATCGTCTGCTGGACGCGGAGGCTGGCGGCGGCGTTGAAGGAGAAGTTCTCCGCCGTGTCCTCGGCCGGGATGCGGTGCGCGTCGCGCGCGCAGTAGCCGGCCGCGGTGTCGCCGCCCAGGTCGGCGGCGGTGAACGCGTTGGCGCCCTCGGCCTGCCCGATCAGCCCGGTGTCCGGGGTGAGGAGCCCGAGCCGCATGAGGCCGAACGCGACGGCGTACCGCGGGATGTGGGTCGACCGCGGTCCGGTCAGCGCCGGCGCGAGGCCGCGTGCGGACGGCCGGCCCTTGTGCCCGGCGATACGGGCGGTGGGGCCGTCCATCGGTCCCGGCTCGGCGATGACCGCCCGGTTCAGGCGTGCGGCGGTACGCGGGTCGGCCAAGGCTCGCGTGAGCACGGCCCCGCCCGAGGAGAACCCGAGGACGTCGACCCGGCCCCGGTCCAGTCGGTCGACGAAGGCGGCGAGGTCACGTACCGATCGGGAGATCGTGTACTGCCCCATGGGGAGCAGGCCGCTCCGTCCGCCGCCCGCCTGTTCGTAGGCGTAGACGTCGTGGCCCCGGCCCGCCAGGAGCCGCAGGAACCGGTGGTCGAGCACCGAGATGCCGCGGACCGGCCCGCCGTGGAGATAGACGAGCGGTACGGGGCGCCGGGGGCCGGTGTTCGTGGGCGGGTAGTGGTACACCGCGACCCGGCTGCCGGTGGCCAGGCCCCAGTGCTGCGTGGCCACGAACGGCAGGTCGGGCGGGAGTTGCCGGGCCGTGGGCGCGGTCGGGACGCAGACCGACGCCGTCAGCGCCGCCGCGACGGCCACCGGTACGAACGGCACGAGCCGCGCCGCCCCCGCCCGGGTGCGACGCCGGCCCCGCCACAGGGCGACGGCGGTCCCGGCTCCGAGGGCCATCAGCCAGGCGCCGAGCCCCGAGCCCGCCCCGTCCGTGAGGACGAGCGCCACGAGAAAGACGACGACCAGCGTCACGACGGCGGCCAGGGCCTGCAGTAAGCGGCCGGTGGAATGGGCGAGACGTATGACGGACGTGGGCACGACGAACCTCCGAAGTTTCCAAACGCTGTTTCAAAACGACGTTATCAGAGGAGGTAGGCTGCTCGTCGTGGGCAGTTTGTGATGGGTGGTCGTGATGGGTGGTTGTGATGAGTAGGCGTCGTGGGTAGGCCGAGGACGAACGACGCGACCGTCAGGGAGCGACTCGTGGAGTGCGCGACCGAGCTGCTGGCCACCCGCCCGCAGGAGTCGGTCACCGTCCGCGCCGTGGCCACGGCCGCCGAGACGTCGACGGCGGCGGTGTACTCCCTGTTCGGCGGCAAGGAAGGCCTGATCGGAGCGGTCCGCGACCGAGCCGTGGCCGGTCTCTTCCGGACCCTGACCGCGGTGCCGGCCTCGGTGGATCCCCTCACCGACATCTACGCGCTGGCCGTCGCGTACCGGCGATGGGGCGGCGAGCACAGCCACCTCTACGCGGTGCTGTTCGGCGGAGCGCAGTCCTTCGACCCGTCAGGGCCGGTCGGAGCCGGTGACCCGGTCGCGCCGCTCGTCTCGGCGATCGATCGCGCGGTGGCACAGTCCGCCCTCGACGGCGGAGCGGCGGAGATCGCCGTCTCGATCTGGGTGTCCCTGCACGGGCTGGTGACCCTCGAACTCGCCGGAGCCTTCGACGCCCGCACGGCCGACAGCGCCTTCCGGTCGACGATCCTCGCCACGCTGCGCGGCTGGGCGCCGCGTCCGGGGTCCGCCGCGAACTCCTGAACGGCAGGGGTGGACGGCCGGCGGACGGCTGCGCGGCCTGCGGCCGCCCGCACGGGAAGCGAGGGCGGAGGATGCGAACCGGCGCGCAGAGACCGACACTTCCCCCGAGCCTCACCTCACCTCACCTCGTCTCACCCCTGCCCGGGGCCGAGATCCGCGAGCGCGGCCCCCAGCCGACGCGCACCCTCGGTCAGCTCGGTGTGGTCGGCGGCGGCGAACCCGATACGCAGGTGGGCCGCCGTCGGCTCGGTGGCGAAGTAGCGGCTGCCGGCGCTCACGGCGACGCCGCGTTGCCGCGCGGCGCTCGTCAGTACGGTGTCGTCCACGCCGGCCGGCAGGCGGACCCACAGGTGGAGCCCGCCCGCGGGCACGGCGTTCAAGGCCACACCGGGCACTTCCCGGGCGAGCGCGGCGGCCAGCGTGGCACACCGCTCCCGGAGTGCCACGCCGAGAGACCGGACGTGCCGGTCCCAGGACGGCGAGCTGAGCACCTCCAGTGCGGCCTCCTGCAGCGGGCGGGTGACGAAGAAGTCGTCGACCAGGCGCACCGCCCGCATCCGCTCCATCACCGGCCCGCGAGCCACCAGCGCCCCGATCCGCAGGCTCGGCGCCGCGGGCTTGGTGAGTGAGGTCACGTGGACGACCGTGCCGTCGGGGTCGTCGGCGACCAGCGGTGGGGGCACCGGTCCGCCGTGTCCCAGGTGCCGCGCGAAATCGTCCTCGATCACGAACGCGCCCGAAGCGCGCGCCACATCGAGGATCTGGCTGCGCCGTTCGGGGGCCAGCACGGTGCCGGTCGGATTCTGGTACGTCGGCTGGCAGTACAGCAGCCGTGCGCCGGTCATCGCGAACGCGTCGGCCAGCAGGTCGGGCCGTACGCCGTCGGCGTCGAGCGGCACCGGCACCGGCCGCAGCCCTGCGGCGCGGGCGGCGGCCAGGGCCCGCGGATAGGTGGGCGACTCCACCAGAACCGGGCTGCCCGGCCCGGCGACGGCCCGGAACGCGATCGACAGGGCGCTCTGCCCGCCCGCGGTGACCAGCACGTCCTCCGCTGTCACGCTGCCGCCGACGATCCGGGCGAACACGGTACGCAGCGCCGTCAGGCCGCCGACCGGGGCGCGGTCCCAGGCGTCCGGCCGGCGTGCCGCCCGTGCCAGGGCCGCGCTCAGGGCCCGGGTGGGCTGGAGGGAGCGGTGCACGTAACCGCCGTCCAGGGCGATCGTCCCGGCCGGCGGCGGTCCGAGCGGTTCGGCGATCAGGCGGGTGTCGACGGCCCGGTCGGTGAGGGCGACGGTCTGCCAGGCCGTGTCGGCGGCAGTGACCTCGTCGCGGGGCCGGGTGCGCTGCGCCACGTACGTACCGCTGCCGGGGCGGGTCACCACCGCGCCCTCGGCGGCCAGCGCGGCGATGGCCCGCGCCACGGTCGCGGGGCCGACGCGGTACTCCTTGATCAGCTCCCGGCTGCTCGGCAGCCGGTCGCCGGGCGAAAGCCGGGAGAGCAGCGTACGGATGCTGTCGGCCAACTCCCCAGAAGTGCTACCGTCATTCATGAGGAACAAGAATAGCGCTACCGAACCCGCCCCGGAAGCACTTCACTTGGACGTGGCCGCCCTGCGGTCGGACACCCCGGGCTGTCGACAGGTCATCCACTTCAACAACGCGGGCTGCGGACTGCTGGCCGCCCCGGTCCTCGACGCGATGGTCGGCCATCTGAACCTCGAAGCACGCATCGGCGGCTACGAGGCGTCGGCCGCCCGGGCCGGCGAAGTCCGTGCGTTCTACGCGGAGATCGCCGCCCTCATCAACACCACGCCCGACAACATCGCCTTCGCGGGCAGCGCCACCCACGCCTACGCCAACGCCCTGTCGTCGATCCCGTTCGAGGCCGACGACGTCATCCTCACCACCCGCGACGACTTCATCTCCAACCAGATCGCCTTCCTGTCCCTGCGCAAGCGCTTCGGCGTACGCATCGTCCACGCGCCCGACGCACCCGAGGGCGGGGTCGATGTGGAGGCGATGGCCGCGCTGATGCGGAGCCTCCGCCCGCGCCTGGTGTCCGCCACCCATGTCCCGACCAACTCGGGCCTGGTCTCGCCGGTCGCCGAAATCGGCCGCCACTGCCGCGAACTGGACCTGCTCTACCTGGTCGACGCCTGCCAGTCGGTGGGCCAGTTCGTCATCGACGTGGAGGAGATCGGCTGCGACCTGCTCACCGCCACCTGCCGCAAGTTCATCCGCGGCCCCCGCGGATCCGGATTCCTGTACGTCTCCGATCGCGTCCTGCGCGCCGGCTACGAACCGCTGTTCATCGACATGCACGGCGCCCGCTGGACCGCGCCGGGCGACTACGAGCCGGTCGGGACGGCGGCCCGGTTCGAGGAGTGGGAGTTCCCCTACGCCACGGTGCTCGGCAGCGCAGCCGCGACGCGCTACGCCCGCAAGGTCGGCATCGAGGCCATCGAACAGCGCACCCCGGCCCTTGCGGCCCGCCTCCGCGACCGGCTCCGCCTCCTGCCCGGGGTACGCGTACTCGACCGCGGCCCGCGCCTCGCCGCGCTGGTCACCTTCGGCGTGGAGGGCTGGCAGCCGCACCCGTTCAAGGAGGCCATGGACGCCCGCGGCATCAACTCGGCCCTCAGCTTCCGCGAGTTCGCGCAGTTCGACTTCACGGACAAGGACGTCGAATGGTGCCTGCGCCTGTCGCCGCACTACTACAACACCGAGGAGGAGGTGGACCACGTCGCCGCCGCGGTCGCGGACCTCGTGGGCCGGGGGCGCTGATGACCGGGACGGAGGCCGTCAGCGCGGGGTTCGGGGAGGTCCGGTGCCCGACATGGTCTTTCCGGGCGGGGACATGATCTTTTGGGGCGGGTGAGGGCAGCGCCGGAGAGCCGTGCAGGCCATGCGCGTCGAAGGCCCCCGCAACGAGCTGCGGGGGCCTTCGACGTATGGCCCGAACAGGGGCCGCCGGCGCGTGATCGTGGCGCTGCCCCGCCTGCCGAGGCGGGCGCGGACGCGGCGACACTGCGGCGCCGCCACCGGGCAGGGTTGGCTCGCCGTCTTTGAACATCGCTCTCTCGTCGCGGTACGCGGCGAGCACCTCGCTGATGCCACCCTCCGGCTACCGCATGGCGTGAACCTTGCCTCAGTTGGCCCAGACGACCGGGCTGTCGCTGTAGGTGTCGCCTTCGTCGAATTCGGCGCCGGTGACGGGTGTGGTCTTCGTCGCGGCCAGCGAGCAGGTTTCGTAGGAGGCGCCCTTGGTGGTGAAGTCGCGGGGTGCGGTTTCGCGGTCGCACTTGCCCGGGATGTCGCCCATGAGGATGACGCCGGTGCCCGCGCCGCCTTCCAGTACGCCGTCGAGCTTGAGTGAGGCGTACGAGAGGTCGGTGCCGCCGACGTTCTCCACCTTCATCTTGATGAAGTAGGGCGTCATGCCTTTCGCCTTGTCGCCGAAGGCGGCCATGTCGGACTCGGCGCCCTTCTCGATGGCTGTGACGGTGACGGCGATGGTGCCCTGTTTGTCGCTCGTGTACCGGAACGGCACCACGGCCCGGTCGCCGACCTTGAGCTTGGTGCCCGGGGCGGTGACGTCACCCGCGGGGGCCTCTCCGCCGTTACCGCTGTCGCCGCTGTCGCCGCTGTCGCCGCTGTCGTCGGTCGGGCTCTCGCTGCTGGGTTCGGACGAGGCCGGGGCCGAAGCGGACGCCGATGCGGACGCGGCCGGAGTCTCCTTCGCGGCCGACTCGCCGTCGTCACCGTTGCAGGCCGAAAGTGCGAAACCCATGACGGCCAGAGAGGCCGCAGAAATTACCCGTCGCTTGTGCACTGTTTCCTCGCTGATATGAAGGCTGCCTCATATGGCAGTTCCGAGAACTGAGGCCCGTCCGGCAACGTCACCGGGAATGGCTCGGCCGGTCGGGTCAGAGCGTGGACGGGTTGGTGCAGGAGTTCAGCAGCGCACCGCGGTCGTAGTAGTGCGGCCACCGCATCTTCGCCCGCGTCTGGGGGCCGTAGACACCGTCCGCGCTGCCGGCGAGGTTGAGCCTGTTGATCTGCAGCCACTTCACCGCCTCGACCGTGCCGGTGCCGTAGTCGCCGTCGATACCACCGGAGTTGTGGATCCTCGCGGAGGCCCAGGTGCCGGGGTAGCAAATGGTGATGGCCTGCTGAAGGGCCTCGACCGCTGAGGAAGAACCCTGGAGGTAGCCCAGGTAGCAGGAGATTCCATTGCCCGAACGGGCCGGAATCTTGTAGTCGTTCTTCCCGCCGAGCGTGGGAACGTCACGCCATGAGGTGGTGTTGCAGGGCCCGTAGGCGGCGTGGGCCGGTGTAGTCATCACCGGGCTGGCCGTCAGGCCGGCGGCGACAAGGAGAGACAGCGCCCCCAGCGCTCCGATCCGCGTGCGGAGCGGCATGGATGCTCGTTGCATGGTTCAACCCTTCTGGTGCGTGGTTTCGTTTCGGAGAAGACGTCGGGCCGGCGTATGAGCCGCCTTGCCGGCACACGTGGGGGTAGGGCCGGTTCCGCACCGAGCATGCGGGCGCGGCCCGGCGGTCGGCCACAGCTGCCGCGGAAGTGGCCTCGTTCCGGGACGTCCCGCGTTCTGGCCTGCGGAGATGCCGACCGCCAAGTCCCCGCGGCGGGATCAACGGCACCGGAGGGACGGCCGGTTCCGCACCCGGGCGGAGGCCCGCCGGGCTGTCGCACGGGCTCCCTCCCTGCGTCACCCGTGGCAGCTGATGCAGAATGAGACCGACGTATGGAGGCCGCGCCTGCGGTCCGGAACGTGATGGGAAAAGCGTGCCCCGCTGGAAGGAACTGCCCGCGGAACTGCCCCCGCCCGTCCGTCAGCTGATCGTCCGGCTGCGCGGGCTGAAGGACCGCAGCGGACTCAGCTCGCGGCAACTGGCCGCACGGACCGGATACAGCGCGAAGTCGTGGCAGAGGTACCTGAACGGGAGGTCCCTGCCACCGCAGGAGGCCGTGGCGGCGATGTCCCGGGTCTGCGGCGAGGATCCGGTTCGCCTGCTGGCGCTTCACGAGATCGCCACCGAACGCTGGGGGGAGGGAGGGCAGCCCGCCGCCCGGGCGCCCGAGAGCCTGCCCGAACCTCCGGCGCGGGTCTCCGGGAAGCGGCAGCCGTACGGGCGCCACCTGCGCGCCGCGCTCACCGCGGCGGCCGTGGTCACCGTCCTCTCCACCTCTGCGGCCCTCCTGCTGGCCGTGCGGCTCACCGAGGCCCGTACCCAGCTCGCCCACGAGCGCGACGCCACCGCCGCGACCGCGCCGGCCACCGTGTCGGCGACTCTGGTCCCGGTCATCTACACCTGCCGCCTGGAGAGACGCGACGGCCGCTGGCACGCGGGGCTGAGCCCGACCGCGGATGTGCTTCTCTCCAACACCCAGGTGGGCCTCGAAGTGGCCGAGGCCCAGTGTCTGCTGAGCCGGGCGGGTACCGTTCCGGGGGACATCGACGGTGTTTTCGGACCGAAGACCCGGCGAGCGGTCGAGCACCTGCAGAAGAGGAACGGGCTGATCGTGAACGGAGTCATCGACCCGCCGACCTGGAATGCCCTGCGGCAGGCAGATCCGACGTGACCCCGGAACACGCCCGGCTGGTCGCGGCGTTGCGGGAGCTGCGGGCCGGTGCGGGGCTGAGCCTGGCCGCGCTGGCGGAGCGGACGGCGTACAGCAAGTCCTCCTGGGAGCGCTACCTCAACGGCAAGGCCCTGCCTCCACGCCAGGCCGTACAGGAGCTGTGCCGTCTCGCGGACCAACCGCAGGGGCGGCCGCTGGCCCTCTGGGAGATCGCCGAGTCACGCTGGAGCGGTCGCTCGGTGGCCACCCCCCAGCCCGCTCCCTCCTCTTCAACAGACTCTTCGACGGACTCTTCGGCAGAAGGTCCGCCGCCGCAGCCCGTGGAGGCCGCCACGACCGAAGGGCCTCGACGACGCCTCGGACGTTCCAGGCTCTTGGTGGTGCTGGCGTCGGCCTACAGCGTGATCGTCGGCGGTGTCGCCGTCGTGCTGCTCTTCCTGCTGCCGGACTCCGAGGCGTCCAGGGCCGAACCGTCCCCCTCCTCCGTCCCCTTCTCCTTCGCTCCGCTGTGCCACGGGGCCGCCTGCGAAGGGCGGGATCCGATGCGCTTGATCTGTGGCATCGGCCCCGACACCCTCGCCACGCACCGCACCGCCACCGGCGCCCATGTCGAACTGCGGCACAGTAAGAAGTGCGGGGCGAGCTGGGTACGGACCTGGGGGACCGAGATCGGCGACCAGGTGGACGTCACGGCGGACGGCCCGACCCACAGCGTGCGCATCGGGAACGCGGAGGACGCGGCGACCTTCGTCTACACCGGGATGACGGAGGCCACCGTCGGCGGCACCGTCCGGGCCTGCTTCCGGCCGGCCTCGGCCGACGGCGAGCAGGAGTGCTTCGAGGCCCGGGTGCCCGAGCCCTCCGCCGCGCCCCCCTCGCCCTCGGCGCAGCCGGGCTCCGAACGAGCCTGACGGCAGGGGAGCGGAGGGTTCCGAAGAGTCACGTCGAGACTGCGGATGAGAGCAAGAACGTCGAAGGCCCCCGCAGCGAGCTGCGGGGGCCTTCGACGTATTGCCCGGTGAGAGCAATGGCGGAGGATACGAGATTCGAACTCGTGAGGGGTTGCCCCCAACACGCTTTCCAAGCGTGCGCCCTAGGCCACTAGGCGAATCCTCCGCCGCAAACAATACAAGACGTTGGAGGGTGCTCGCGAACACGTTCCCCGGAGATCGTCCGGAGAGGGTCCGCAGGTCGTTCCGTGGGGGTGGGCGGGTGGACCGGAGGGGGTGGGGATCCGCTAAGGTGGGCGTCAGCCCCTCACGTGGCGCTATCTGACTGAACTCCCCCAGGGCCGGAAGGCAGCAAGGGTAGGTCGGCTCTGGCGGGTGCGTGGGGGGCCCTTGCGTTTCCGGGGGCCTTCAGCGGGCGGGTGAGCGGGCGACGTGGGTTCGGTTGTCAGTCGGCCCCGATAACCTCGTAGATGTGTCGTCCCTTGCGCTGTACCGCCGCTACCGCCCCGAGTCGTTCGCCGAGGTCATCGGTCAGGAGCATGTCACTGACCCGCTCCAGCAGGCCCTGCGGAACAACCGGGTCAATCACGCGTACCTGTTCAGCGGGCCGCGCGGCTGTGGAAAGACGACCAGTGCGCGCATCCTCGCCCGCTGTCTGAACTGCGAGCAGGGGCCCACGCCCACGCCCTGCGGGGAGTGCCAGTCCTGCCGGGACCTCGCGCGCAACGGGCCGGGGTCCATCGATGTGATCGAGATCGACGCCGCCTCGCACGGTGGTGTGGACGACGCCCGTGACCTGCGCGAGAAGGCGTTCTTCGGGCCCGCCTCCAGTCGTTACAAGATCTACATCATCGACGAGGCGCACATGGTCACCCCGGCGGGCTTCAACGCCCTGCTGAAGGTGGTCGAGGAGCCGCCGGAGCACCTCAAGTTCATCTTCGCGACGACCGAGCCCGAGAAGGTCATCGGGACGATCCGGTCGCGTACGCACCACTATCCGTTCCGGCTCGTTCCTCCCGGGACCCTCCGCAGCTATCTCGCCGATGTGTGCGGCCGGGAGAACAGCCCCGTCGAGGACGGCGTCCTGCCGCTCGTCGTGCGGGCCGGGGCCGGGTCCGTGCGTGACTCGATGTCCGTCATGGATCAGCTGCTGGCCGGTGCGGGCGACGACGGTGTGACGTATGCCATGGCCACCTCGCTCCTCGGGTACACCGACGGCTCGCTGCTCGACTCGATCATCGACGCCTTCGCCGCCGGTGACGGGGCCGCCGCCTTCGAGGTCGTGGACCGGGTCATCGAGGGCGGCAACGACCCGCGAAGGTTCGTGGCGGACCTGTTGGAGCGGCTGCGTGATCTGGTGATCCTCGCCGCCGTGCCGGACGCGGGGGAGAAGGGGCTCATCGACGCCCCCGCCGATGTTGTCGAGCGCATGCAGGCCCAGGCCTCCGTCTTCGGCGCCGCCGAGCTGAGCCGCGCCGCCGACCTGGTCAACGACGGGCTCACCGAGATGCGCGGGGCCACCTCGCCGCGCCTCCAGGTGGAGCTGATCTGCGCCCGGGTCCTGCTGCCCGCCGCCTACGACGACGAGCGGTCGCTGCAGGCCCGGCTCGACCGGCTGGAGCGCGGGGCCTCGGCCGCCGCTGCCGCCTCGTTCGCCGCTCCGCCCGCCGGCGCTGCTCCCATGGGGTATGTGCCGGGGCCCGAGGCGCACGCCCCGCAGGCCCATGCCCCCGTGGCCCCCGCCGGTCCGGATGTCGCCCGTGCCGCCGTACGGGGCGAGGCGCCCCCGGCCGTGACGCCCGCTCCGGCCGCTTACGCACCGCCTGCCCCTGCCCAGGCCCCCGCTCCACCCGCCCCCGAGCCCGCCCAGCGGCCCGGGTCCTGGCCCGCCGCCGCAGGAGCCGGAGCAGGAGCCGGAGCCGGGGACCAGGCCCGTCGCCCCGGCGGCTGGCCCACCGCGTCCGCCCCCGGCAGCGGCCCGGCCCCCGCCGCCACCCCGCCGCCCGCGGCCCCGGTCGCCCAGGCCCCGGCGGCCCCCGCGGCCCCGGCCGCGCCCGAGGGCGGCCAGAGCATGGCCCAGGGCGCCGCCCAGGTGCGGAACATGTGGCCCGACATCCTGGAGGCGGTCAAGAGCCGCCGCCGCTTCACCTGGATCCTGCTCAGCCAGAACGCCCAGGTCGCCGGGTTCGACGGCACGACGCTCCAGCTCGGCTTCCTCAACGCGGGCGCCCGCGACAACTTCGCGAGCAGCGGCAGCGAGGAGATCCTCAAGCAGGCCCTCGTCGAGCGCTTCAACGCCCAGTGGCGCATCGAAGCGGTCGTCGACCCCTCCGGTGGCGGCGGGACGCCCCCGCAGTCCGGCGGAGGCGGCGGACGCCCCGCCCCGCAGTACCAGCCCGCCCCGGCCGCACCGGCGGCCCCGGTCGCGTACGAGCCCCGGCCCCAGCACGCGCCCCCGCCGCAGCAGTCCTCCGCCCCGCAGCAGGGGCACGCCCCGTCCGCCCAGCAGTCGCCGCCCTCCTCCGCGCCGCCGCAGGGCCGGGAGGCCGCGCCCGCCCCCGAGGCCTCCCACAGTTCGTACGGGGCGGAGCCGCCGCGATCCGTCGCCCCCGAGGACGACACCCCGGAGGCCGACGACCCGGATCTCGTCGACTCCGCCCTCTCCGGCCACGAGCTGATCGTCCGCGAGCTGGGCGCCACCGTGGTCGAGGAGTTCCCGAACGAGCAGTGAGGTGGTGGTCGGGGTCCCCGGCGGGCGGTGAGCCGGTGGGCCGCCACGTGAGGCGGTGGTCCTGGGCGCGTGAGGCCGTGGCCGGGCGCATGAGCCGGTGGCCGGGTCGTGGTGGCCCGACGCGATGAGCCGTGGCGGCCCGGCCCCGACGGGAGCGACGAGCCGTGAGGCGGCGGCGGCCCGGCCCCGACGGGTGGTGAGACGGTGGGCGGGCCGCGGGCGGCCCGATCACCGGCATGGGCCGTGAGGCCGTGGTGCCCGTCCACGGACCGGCGGCCGTCGGGGCTCCCCGCGCCCGGCGGCTAGGCTGCACCCCGTGAAGGTCCTCGTCATCGGCGGCGGCGCCCGCGAACACGCCCTGTGCCGCTCTCTGTCCCTCGACCCCGATGTCACCGCTCTGTACTGCGCTCCCGGCAACGCCGGCATCGCAGAGGTGGCCGAACTGCACCCGGTCGACGCGCTCGACGGTGACGCCGTCGCGCGCCTCGCGACCGAGCTGGGCGCCGGGCTGGTGGTCGTCGGCCCGGAGGCGCCGCTCGTCGCCGGGGTCGCCGACGCCGTGCGCGCGGCCGGCATCCCCTGCTTCGGCCCGTCCGGTGAAGCCGCGCAGCTGGAAGGCTCCAAGGCGTTCGCCAAGGACGTCATGGCAGGCGCCGGGGTCCCCACCGCCCGCAGCTACGTCTGCACCACCCCCGCGGAGATCGACGAGGCCCTCGACGCCTTCGGCGCCCCGTACGTCGTCAAGGACGACGGCCTCGCGGCGGGCAAGGGCGTCGTCGTCACCGAGGACGTGGCCGTGGCCCGCGCCCACGCGCTGTCCTGCGACCGCGTGGTCATCGAGGAGTTCCTCGACGGCCCCGAGGTCAGCCTCTTCGCGATCACCGACGGCACCACCGTGCTGCCGCTCCAGCCCGCCCAGGACTTCAAGCGCGCCCTGGACGGCGACGAGGGCCCGAACACCGGCGGCATGGGCGCCTACTCCCCGCTCCCGTGGGCCGACCCCAAGCTGGTCGACGAGGTCCTCGAAACCGTCCTCCAGCCGACCGTCGACGAGCTGCGCCGCCGGGGCACGCCCTTCTCCGGGCTGCTCTACGCGGGCCTCGCGATCACCTCGCGCGGTGTGCGGGTCATCGAGTTCAACGCCCGCTTCGGCGACCCGGAGACCCAGGTCGTGCTGGCCCGGCTGAAGACCCCGCTCGCCGGCGTCCTGCTCGCCTCCGCCAACGGCACCCTCGACGTCCTCCCGCCGCTGAACTGGCGCGACGACGCGGCCGTCACCGTGGTCATCGCCTCGCACAACTACCCGGACACCCCGCGCACCGGCGACCCGATCGACGGGCTCGCGGACGTCGCGGCGCAGGATGGACCCGACGCGTACGTCCTGCACGCCGGGACCCGCGCCGAGGGCGACGCGGTGCTCAGCGCGGGCGGCCGGGTGCTCTCGGTGACCGCGACCGGCAAGGACCTCACGGCGGCCCGGGAACGCGCCTACACCGCGCTCGGCCGGATCCGCCTGGACGGCTCCCAGCACCGTACGGACATCGCCCTCAAGGCCTCCCGGGGCTGACCCGCCGACGTACGAGGGTTTCGTCGCAGCCCCTCCGCCCGCCCCCGTACGCCACCGGCGTACGCGGCAGGCGTGAGGGGCTGCCCCCTGTCCGCGCCCGCCCCGGCCGGCTGCTTGCCCATGGGCGCGAACACGTCAGCAGCTTTACCCAAAGCCATTCCATCGGGTGACGACTGGGCCATCCGGATGACGGTCGCCGGAGCCCCAACTAGGGTGCGGCGCAAGCGTTCCGGCACTTGGCCCACCGGCATTGCGATGTCGGTGACGGGTGCCACAGTGGGGGAGTGAGCAACACCGTCGAGGGGCAGAGGGGGTGACGTCCGGCCGTGTCCGGTATCGATGTGGGTGAGGAGCTGGGTGCGCGGGCCGCACAGGCCCGAGCGCTCTCCCTGCTGCGGATCCGCAGCAGGGCACTGGCCGTGGCGATCCTGCCCGCGGCCGTCGCCGTCGTGCTGTTCGCGGCGGGCGCGCAGGGCCACCTGGCCGGTCCGGCCTGGGACGCCGTGCGCTGGACGGTGCTCGGCGTCGCGGTCGTCGTGCTGCTGGTGACCGTCCTGGTCGCCGTCTCCGTGGCCCGGGCACGGCCCGCCATGAGCCCGACCGTCCCCGTGCCGGAGGAAGGGGCCCCCGACCTCTACCGCCTGGTCCGGGACCTGGCCGACCGGCTCGACGTGCCCGCGCCCTCGGCCATAGCGCTGACCCCGGACTGCGACAGCTGGCTGGAGGACCGCACCCACCGCGCGCTCCGGCGGGGCCGGCGGACCCCGGCGGAGGGCGGGTCCGGGGCCGGGTCCGGGGCCGGGGACACCGCACCCGTCCTGGTCATCGGCTCGCCGTTCCTGTGGTGGATGCGGGTCGCCGAGCTCCGCGCGGTCCTGGCCCCCGTGGTGGCGGGCACCGGCCCGTCCGCGCACCCCGACATAGCCGCCGCCCGCCGTTTCGTACGCGGCCTGGACGCGGCGATCGCCGATGCCGCCGCCCCCGGCCGGGGCGCGGTGCGCGGGGCGCCGCTCGCCTTCGCCGGCTGGGTCGCCCGGCTGCTGCTGCGGGCCTGCCGGGACCATGCCGCCGAGATGGAGCGCTGTGTGGCCGCGGCCGCGTCCATGCGGGCCCAGACGGTCGACTACGGGCTGCGCATCGCCGCCCAGGAACAGGTCGGCCTCGCCTATGCCGGCTGGGACCGGCTGCTGACCCGGGTGGCGCTGCCCGCCTGGCGGATGGGCCGCTGGCCCTCCCGGCTGGACGCCGGGGTCGTCTCCGCGCTCACCGAGCTCTCCCGCCGGGACCGGCTGGCCGACGGCTTCGCCCTGCGCCTGGGCGAGCGGCCCGCGTGCGACCTGCTGGAGGAGCCCGGGGCGGCCGACGAGGCGGCGTCCCTGCTCGCCGCCCGGCTCTTCCACGGCGGCCCCGCCGAGAGCGGTCCGGACTGGGCGCCGGTGGACTGGCAGCAGTATCCCGACGAGGTCGTCGACCGGAAGTGGCGTACGGAAGCGGCCCGGCTGCACCGGGTCCTGGACACCCTGGGCGTCCCCCGGGCCGCCGTCGGCGACCCGGACGTCCCCACCCTGGCCCGGGTCATGGAGCATCTGTCCGGTCCCGGCGGGCCCGGCGGTCCGGGCGAGGAGCTCGCGGCGTGCATCGGCGCCGCGGTCGCCCGCGAGGAGGCCGGGCGCCCGGGACACGGCGGCCCCGGGCACGACGGTCAGGGGCACGGCGGTTCGGGTCCGGCCGGCCCCGACTCCGGCGCGGCCGAGGACCCCCTCGACCTCTGGGGGCCGGGACCGCTGCCCCTCTTCCCGCTCCAGCCGCCGCGTACGGGCACCGAGCTGCTCGCCGACCACGTCGCCGCCATGGTCTGCTGCGCGGCCGTGGACACGGCGGGCGCGGCCCCCGGCCTGGACTGGCTGGACGGCCCCGCGCTGCTCGTCGGCGGCGAACGCCGGGCGGACCTCGCGGCCCCGGTCCTCAGCCTGGTCGAGGACGGCGACCCGGACCCGCTGCTGTCCTGGCTCGCCGAGGTGGGCGTGCGCTCCGACAAACCGGTCCGGCTGGTGTGAACCGCGCAGCCGTACCGAAGCGCCCGAGCCGTACCGGGGCGCCCGCAGCACGGAGCACGAGCACGGAGTCCGGAATTCGGAAGGAAAGGTTCCGTTCCCGTCAATTCGCGACGAAGGGTGACGGGGTGCATGCGTTATGTGATGTGCTGGGGATCGGCGCTGACACTCGGCGCACCAGAGTTGTCCGAAGGGTCCACGGAGTCGTCCGGCTCCGGGGGATCCGAGGGAGGGGCGCGACATGGGGGCGGAGCAGATTCGCCGGTGGGAGTCGGGTGCCCTCGCGCACGCGGTGAGCGATCCCTTCGGGCAGGGCCCGCTGCCCTGGCTGCGCGGCAGTGAGAACTACTTCGACGACACCGGCCAGGTCGTCCCCTGGTACGCCGACCTCGCCCGCTCCACCGGCGGCGGCACCCGTACCGCCGACGACGTGCACCGTCAGATCAAGGGCTTCGTCTCGCCCGGCGCCGCGGCCCCCGGCGAGGCCATCGACTTCCACATCACCGTGGACCCGCCCCAGCAGTTCTCCGTCGACGTCTACCGGATCGGTCATTACGGCGGCGACGGCGCGGCCAAGATCACCACGAGCCCGCGGCTCTCCGGCATCGTCCAGCCCCCGCCGCTCGCCGCCGACCGGACCGTCTCCTGCCACCACTGGTGGATGTCCTGGCGGCTCCAGATCCCGAGCTACTGGTCGGTCGGCGCGTATGTGGCCGTCCTGACCACCGCCGACGGCTACCGCTCGCACATCCCCTTCACCGTCCGCCACGACCACCC
This sequence comes from Streptomyces sp. DSM 106670, assembly GCF_055792845.1. Lineage (NCBI taxonomy): Bacteria > Bacillati > Actinomycetota > Actinomycetes > Kitasatosporales > Streptomycetaceae > Streptomyces > Streptomyces sp. DSM 106670. The sequence continues at coordinate 3,877,660 of NZ_CM147704.1, read as the reverse complement.
CGCCGACCTGCTGCTCCTGCTGCCCGACATCACCTGGCAGGCGTACAACCTCTACCCGGAGGACGGCCGCACCGGCGCCAGCCTCTACCACGCGTGGGACGAGCGGGGGCGGCTGCTCGGCGAGGAGGACGCCGCCGTCACGATCTCCTTCGACCGCCCGTACGCCGGATCGGGCCTGCCGCTGCACGTGGGACACGCGTACGACTTCATCCGCTGGGCCGAGCGGTACGGCTACGACCTCGCCTACGCCGACGCCCGCGACCTGCACGCGGGCCGCGTCGACCCCAGCCGCTACCGGGGCCTGGTCTTCCCCGGCCACGACGAGTACTGGTCGCTGCCGATGCGCCGGGCCGCCGAGCGCGCCCGGGACTCCGGCACCTCGCTCGTCTTCCTCTCCGCCAACACCATGTACTGGCAGGTGGGCCTCGCCCCGTCCGCCTCCGGCGAGGCGGACCGGCTGCTGACCTGCCGCAAACGCCGGGGGCCCGGGAAGTCCGCCCTGTGGCGCGAAGTGGACCGGCCCGAGCAGCAGCTCCTGGGCATCCAGTACGCGGGCCGGGTGCCCGAGCCCCGCCCGCTGGTCGTGCGCAACGCCGAGCACTGGCTCTGGGACGCCACGGGCGCGGTCGAGGGCGACGAGATCCCGGGCCTGGTCGCCGGTGAGGCCGACCGCTACTTCCCACGCACCAGCCTGCCCGAGCACGACACCAGGATCCTGCTCGCCCACTCCCCGTACGAGGACTCCGAGGGAGCCACCCGCCACCAGGAGACCTCGCTCTACCAGGCCCCCTCCGGCGCACTCGTCTTCGCCTCCGGCACCTTCGCCTGGTCCCCGGCCCTGGACCGCCCCGGCCACACGGACCCCCGGATCCAGCGGGCCACGGCCAACCTCCTCGACCGGATCTGCAAGCGCGACTGACCGGCGCGACGGCATCGGGGCCGGGCCCGGCGCGCGCTCCGCGTCCCGCGTACGGGACAATCGGAACCGCTCCTGGATCAATCTACGCGGAGGCACCGTGTCCGGTTTTGTAGAAAAGCCCGAGCCCGTCGAGGTTCCGGGCCTCACCCACCTGCACACCGGCAAGGTGCGTGACCTGTACCGGAACGAGGCGGGCGACCTCGTCATGGTCGCCAGCGACCGTATCTCCGCGTACGACTGGGTCCTGCCCACCGAGATCCCCGACAAGGGCCGCGTCCTCACCCGGCTCTCGCTCTGGTGGTTCGACCAGCTCGCCGACCTGGTGCCCAACCACGTCATCTCCACCGAGCTGCCCCCGGGCGCCCCGGCCGACTGGGCGGGCCGCACCCTCATCTGTACGTCGCTGCGCATGGTCGAGGTCGAGTGCGTGGCCCGCGGCTATCTGACCGGCTCCGGGCTGGTCGAGTACGACGCCACCCGTACGGTCTGCGGCATCGGTCTTCCCGAGGGTCTGGTCAACGGATCCGAGCTGCCCGGCCCGATCTTCACCCCGGCCACCAAGGCGGCCGTCGGCGAGCACGACGAGAACGTCAGTTACGAGGACATCGCCCGCTCCGTCGGTGTGGAGACGGCGGCCGAGCTGCGGCGCACGACGCTCGACGTCTACCGCCGGGCCCGGGACATCGCGCACGAGCGCGGCATCATCCTGGCCGACACCAAGTTCGAGTTCGGCTTCGAGACCACCGAGGACGGGACCGAGCGGCTGATCATCGCCGACGAGGTGCTGACCCCGGACTCCTCCCGCTTCTGGCCCGCCGCCACCTGGCAGCCCGGCCGCGCGCAGCCCAGCTTCGACAAGCAGTTCGTGCGCGACTGGCTGACCTCGCCGGCCTCCGGCTGGGACCGCAAGAGCGAGCAGCCGCCCCCGGCGCTGCCGCAGGAGATCGTGGACGCGACCCGCGCCAAGTACATCGAGGCGTACGAGGTGCTGACCGGCACCAACTGGTCGTAGCCGACGGGGATACGCAGAAGGCCCCGGTCCACGAGGACCGGGGCCTTCTCCTACCGGAGCGGACGACCAGGTTCGAACTGGCGACCTCAACCTTGGCAAGGTTGCGCTCTACCAACTGAGCTACGTCCGCAGTGCGCCGAAGCGCGATGCCTACTATACCCAACCCCGCTCGCGGGCGAGACGCACTGCCGTGTGCCGGTTCTCCGCACCGATCTTGGTGGCGGCCGACGACAGGTAGTTGCGTACGGTCCCCTGGGACAGCGAGGCCCGTTCCGCGATCTCCGCGACCGGCGCCCCGTCCGCGGCCAGTTCGAGCACCTCGGCCTCCCTGGCGGTCAGCGGGGAGTCCCCGGCGGAGATGGCGTCGGCCGCCAACTCCGGATCCACGTAACGGTTTCCGGCGTGGACGGTACGGATGATCTCGGCGAGCCGGCGGGCGCTGACGGTCTTCGGGACGAACCCCCGTACACCGGCGGCCAGCGCCCGCTTGAGGTGCCCGGGGCGGCCGTGGCTGGTCACGATCATGGTGCGGCAGTGGGGCAGTTCGGTCCGCAGCGATGTGGCGACCTTCACACCGTCCGCACCCGGCATCTGGAGATCCAGGACGGCGACATCGGGCCGGTGCGCCAGCGCCATCGCCAGCGCCTCGGGGCCGCTCGCCGCCTCCGCGACCACGACGAGGTCCTCCTCCAGGGCGAGCAGCGCGGCCAGCGCACCCCGGATCAGGTGTTCGTCGTCGGCCAGCAGGACCCGCAGGGGCTGCGCGGTGGTCATCGTTCCTCCGGAGGAGCGGAAGCGGTGTCGGGAGAGGAGGGGGTGGAGGGGGAGGAGAAGGAGGGGGCAGCGGAGGACGCCGGGCGGGGGGCCGTCAGCGGGACCGTCGCCGTCACCCGGAAGAGGTCCTCCCCGGCGGCCCCGGCGCTGAGCGTCCCGCCGAGCGCCCCGAGCCGTTCGCGGAGTCCGGCGAGGCCCGAACCACCGCCGTCGTCCGGACCGCCGAGCGGATCCGTCGCGCCGGCCCCGTCGTTCTCGACCTCCAGGACCACCGCGTCCCGCGTCCGCGCGAGCCGGATCCAGCAGTGGCGCGGGTCGCCGTGGCGCAGGACGTTCGTCGCGGTCTCGCGCACCACCCAGCCCAGCGCGGCCTGGACGGCGGCCGGCGCCCCGATGCCCGCCGGGCCGTCGGCCCCTTCGACCGTGACGGTGATCCCGGCGGCCTGCAACACACCTCGCGCGCCCATGAGTTCGGTCGGCAGATCGGCCTCCCGGTAGCCGCGTACGACATCGCGGACCTCCTGCTGCGAGGCCCGGGCGATCCGCTGCACCTCGACCATCTGGTCCACCGCCGCGGCGTTCCCGCGCTGGGCCAGCTCCACCGCCAGCTCGCTCTTCAGGGCGATCACCGACAGGTTCCGGCCCAGCACGTCGTGCATGTCCCGGCCGAACCGCAACCGCTCCTCCGCCACCGCGAGGCGCGCCTGCATGTCCCGCGCCTCCTCCGCCTGCCACATCACGGACAGGCTCCAGACGCTCGGCCGGGTCGAGACGAGCACCAGCAGGGTGACGACGACCAGGGAGGAGGTCGCCCCGATCAGCGCCCCGCCCGGCACGCCCACGGCCGCCAGGAGGGCCACGACGAGCGCGGCGTAGACGGCGCTGAGACCCAGGAACCTCCGGACCGGGATGAGCAGGACGTACGGGATGGCGAACGCCACGGGCAGATCCAGGACCAGCAGCACCAGCCCCTGGTCCTTGACGCCGTTCACGGACGCGAGCGCCACGAGTACGCCGGTCATCACCACCTGGAGCGCGACGGGCAGCCGCAGCCGCCCGGGAGGGAACGGGCCGGCCCCCCGGTAGTCGTCGAAGGCGGCCGAGAGATTGCGGTTGCTCAGCACGGACTGGGTGATGTTGGCGACGAGGAACGCGGCGGCGAGGGCCACCGCCACCGACCCGTTGTCCAGAGCGTCGCCGAGCGGCAGCAGGCCCCAGGACACCGCGAAGAACCAGGTGACCGAGTAGAGCGTCACCCGCGTGTAGAGGTCGATGCGCTGGAGCTTGCTGCGCTCGTGCCAGCCGCGCCGCCAGCCCCGTACCCGACCGATCACGCCCCTCAGCTCCTTCACGTCAGCCGCGCGGGTCCCAGCGGAACCACCGTCGCACAGCAAACACCGCGAAGGCGGTCCAGGCCAGCGCCGCCACGGCGGCCGTGACCAGGTCGCCGGTCTCCACGCCGCCGAGCCAGCCGTGCCGTACGAGGGTCATCACGCCGGTCAGCGGCAGCAGCTCGAACACGGCGGCCAGCTTCTCCGGGAAGACGCCCAGCGGGACGATGATCCCGGAGGCGAAGAGCGAGATGAAGAACAGCGGCAGCGTGGTGATCTGCGAGGTCTGGACCGTCCGGGTCGCCGCGGAGGTCGCGGCGGCGAGCGCCGACATCATCACGAAGCCCGCGAGCAGTCCCAGCAGGAACAGCTCCGGCCGCTTCGGCGCGCTCAGATCGAAGGCGATCGCGCCCGCCACGACGAGCAGCACGCTCTGGATGACCGCCAGCGCCACGGAGGGCAGCGCCGTGGAGATCAGGATCTCCCGGTCGGTGACCTCGCCGGTGCGCAGCCGCTTGAGGACGAGTTCCTCACGCCGGGTGACGTAGCCGGTGACGAGGTTCATGTAGACGACCTGGACCAGCACGATGCCGATGCCGCCGGTGAGGGCGGCGCCCGCGACGGAGAGTCCGGTGCCGGCGAGGTCGATCTGTTCGAGCGAGGCCCGGATCGAGAAGATCATCACGATCGGCAGCACCAGGGCCACGAAGATCGCGGACCGGTTGCGGATCAGCAGGATCAGTTCGGCGCGGGCGAGAGCGTTCAGCCGCCGGAGGGAGGCGGACCAACCGGAGGGGGAGGGGCCCGGGCCGGGGGCCGTGCGGCCCTCCGCGAGGGCGGTGGGCGTGGTCATGCCGTCACCTTCTTCGTCTCGTTCGGAGTGCTGCCGTCCGGGTGCGGGGCGGCGGACCCGTGCCGGGGCCCCGCCCTGCGCGGGTCGTCGGCCCGCGAGCGGAGCTGGGTGTTCGCGATCTGCAGGAACGCCTCCTCCAGGGAAGCGGAGCGGGCGTCGAGCCCGAGCAGTTCCACGCCCGACTGCTGTGCCCAGCCGAGCAGTTCGTGCAGGGACTCCTGGAGTGTGGAGGTACGGATCTCCACCCGCTGCCCCTCCGCGCCGGCCCGCAACGAGAGGGGAAGGTGCCCGGCCGGTACGCCGTCGGGCAGGGTGAAGCGGATCCGGGCCGGGTGCGCGGCGGTGACCTCGGCGGTCGTCCCGGCCGTCACGATCTGTCCCTGGTGCATGATCGCCAGCCGGTCCGCGAGGGACTCGGCCTCCTCCAGATAGTGCGTGGTCAGCAGGACGGTCGTGCCGGACTCACGGAGCGCCCGGATCAGATCCCAGGTGTCGCGCCGCCCCTCGGCGTCCAGCCCGGTGGTCGGTTCGTCCAGGAAGAGGACCTCGGGCCGCGAGGTGAGGGCCAGCGCCAGGTCCAGACGCCGCTTCTCGCCGCCGGACAGCTGCTTGACCCGCACGTTCGCCCGTGCGGTCATGCCGACCATCGCCAGGGCCTCGGCGGCGGGGCGGGCGCCGGTGGTGCACGCCGACCACATCCGCACGGTCTCCATGACCGTGAGGTCGGAGGGGAAGCCGCCCTCCTGCAGCATGACGCCGGTACGGGGGCGGACGGCGGCGCGTTCGCGGTACGGGTCGTGGCCGAGGACCTTGATGGTCCCGGAGGTCGGGAGGGCCAGTCCTTCGAGGAGTTCCACGGTGGAGGTCTTGCCCGCGCCGTTCGTCCCGAGCAGGGCGAACAGTTCGCCGCGGGCGACGGAGAAGGAGACGCCGGAGACGGCCTCGAAGCCGTCCTTGTAGCTGCGGCGAACCCCGTCCACCGCGATCACCGTCTCCGGGGTCACGGCGCCCGTGGGGGCCGTGACCGGAAACGTTCCACCGTCGCGTCGGTCGTTGAGAATGTCGTCGCTGGTCATGCTTCAAGGTTTCCGCCGGAACCGGCCCGCGAGCAGTGCGCGCTGTCATCACTGTCCATGACAAACGTCATGGGGTGGCGGAAGAACGCCAAAGGCCCCGATCGAAAACGATCGGGGCCTTTGCCTCTGAGCGGACGACCAGGTTCGAACTGGCGACCTCAACCTTGGCAAGGTTGCGCTCTACCAACTGAGCTACGTCCGCAGTGCAGCCACTCGGCTTTCACCGGTGGAGCGAGCACCACTCTACCTGATCCACTTGAGTGGTCCGAAGAGTCGTGCAGAGCGGGTGACAGGAATTGCACACTGCGCCTTCCCCCTGGAAGGGGGATGTTCTACTACTGAACTACACCCGCACGCTGCGTGGGATTCGGCTTTGCGGCCTCGCCCCTCGGCGTGCTCCAGACTCTAGCCGACCTGCGGGGGTGTCGCGCAAGTCGGCTCCCCGCGGAGCTCGCGGAGCGGTCCCGCCGACCCGGCCGGCAGGTCGTCCGGCGGGCCGCCCGGGGCCGCCTGACGGAGCGTCCGGACGCGGCGGCCGCATGATCCGCCGCCCGCCGCCCGCCGCCCGCCGCCCCGGCTCAGCTAGCCGCCGCGAACGCCTCGTAGACCTTCTTCGGGATGCGGCCCCGGGCCGGCACCTCCATCCGGTGCGAGCGGGCCCAGGCGCGGACGGCCGCCGGGTCCGGGGCGAGGGAGGTGTGGTGGTAGGCCGTGGGCGTCCTGCCGTGCTTGCCGGCGTTCGTCTGCTTACGGCCGGCGGCCACGTAGGGCGCCAGGGTCTTCCGCAGTTTCTTCGCGTTGGCGGGATTGAGATCGATCTCGTACGTCTTCCCGTCCAGAGCGAAGGTCACCGTTTCCGCCGCTGCTCCCCCGTCGATGTCGTCGGAGAGCGTCACCACTACGCGCTGAGCCACGGATATCGGTCCTTTCCTACGGCACCGGCGCGTGTCGCGTACGCGGATGCCGGCCTTCCGGCTGTCAGGCGGGCGGATGTGGATCGACGAGATGTCGACTGTTCCGTTGTTCCCGGGGCAATACTGCTTTCCCCGGTAATCATTTGTACAGCGGTGGACACCGCATTGTGAAGCCCCGCCAATTACATCCGCGTGTCCGTGTGCAATCCGTGTGCAATCCGGGTGGGTTTTTCCCAGACCTTTTCCGTGCGGTGTCGTGTCCGATATCTCGGCGTGATCTGCGCCGCATGCTCACCGTGTCCGTGCCGCCCGATATCTACCCGCGTAGAAATTTTGGCCAGGTACGCTGAGTGGACCCGCGGGGGTCTGGGGAACCCCCCGGAGAGACAGCCGCACCACACCACCACACCGGGAGTGCCAGTGGCACGCGTCGTAGTCGACGTCATGCTCAAGCCCGAGATCCTCGACCCGCAGGGACAGGCGGTGCAGCGTGCACTGCCCCGTCTCGGCTTCGAGGGAATCGCGGACGTTCGTCAGGGAAAGCGTTTCGAGCTGGAGGTCGAGGGACCGGTGGACGACGCCGCCCTCGCCCGTATTAACGAGATGGCCGAGACGTTCCTCGCCAACACCGTCATCGAGGACTTCGTCGTGAAGGTGGAGGAGGAGAAGTGACCACCCGTATCGGCGTCGTCACTTTTCCCGGCACCCTCGACGATCAGGACGCCCTGCGCGCCGTCCGGATCGCGGGCGCCGAGCCCGTATCCCTGTGGCACCGCGACAAGGACCTGCACCAGGTCGACGCGGTCGTCCTGGCCGGTGGTTTCTCCTACGGCGACTACCTCCGCGCCGGAGCCATCTCCCGCTTCTCGCCGGTCATGGAAACCCTCATCGAGCAGGCGAAGGCCGGTATGCCGGTCCTCGGCATCTGCAACGGCTTCCAGATCCTGACCGAGGCGCACCTGCTGCCCGGCGCGATGCTGCGCAACAACCACCTCCACTTCATCTGCCGCGACCAGAAGCTGCGGGTGGAGAACGCGGAGACCGCCTGGACCTCGGACTACAGCGCCGGCCAGGAGATCAGCGTCCCGCTCAAGAACATGGACGGCCGGTACACCGCCGACGAGCACACGCTCGACGAGCTGGAGGCCGAGGGCCGCGTCGCCTTCCGCTACCTGGACGGCAACCCCAACGGCTCGCTCCGCGACATCGCGGGCATCACCAACGCCGCGGGCAACATCGTCGGCCTGATGCCGCACCCGGAGCACGCCGTGGAGCCGCTCATCGGCACCGGCCGCACCGACGGCCTCGGGTTCTTCACCTCGATCATCAAGAAGCTGGTCAACGCATGAGCCTGGATACGGTCAAGCACGCGGCCGAGACCCCGGACGCCGCGCAGCCCTGGAAGGAGCTCGGCCTCAAGGAGGACGAGTACGCCCGGATCCGCGAGATCCTGGGCCGCCGTCCCACCGGCGCCGAGCTCGCCATGTACTCGGTGATGTGGTCCGAGCACTGCTCGTACAAGAGCAGCAAGGTCCACCTCAAGCAGTTCGGCGAGAAGGTCCCGCAGAACGACGCGATGCTCGTCGGCATCGGCGAGAACGCGGGCGTCGTCGACGTCGGCCAGGGGTACGCGGTCACCTTCAAGGTCGAGTCGCACAACCACCCCTCGTACATCGAGCCCTACCAGGGCGCGGCCACCGGCATCGGCGGCATCGTCCGCGACATCCTCGCGATGGGCGCCCGCCCGATCGCGGTCGTCGACCCGCTGCGCTTCGGCGCTGCCGACCACCCCGACACCAAGCGCGTCCTGCCGGGCGTCGTCGCGGGCATCGGCGGCTACGGCAACTGCCTGGGTCTGCCCAACATCGGCGGCGAGGTCGTCTTCGACGCCTGCTACCAGGGCAACCCGCTGGTCAACGCCGGCTGCATCGGCGTGATGAAGCACGAGGACATCCACCTCGCGCAGGCCTCGGGCCCCGGCAACAAGGTCATCCTGTACGGCGCCCGCACCGGCGGCGACGGCATCGGCGGCGTCTCCGTGCTGGCGAGCGAGACCTTCGAGTCCACCGGCCCGGCCAAGCGCCCCGCCGTCCAGGTCGGCGACCCGTTCCAGGAGAAGCTCCTGATCGAGTGCACCCTGGAGATCTTCAAGGAGAAGCTCGTCGCGGGCATCCAGGACCTCGGCGGCGCCGGGCTCTCCTGCGCCACCAGCGAGCTGGCCTCCGCAGGTTCCGGCGGCATGCGCGTCGAGCTGGACACCGTGCCGCTGCGTGACTCCTCGCTCTCGCCCGAGGAAATCCTCATGAGCGAGTCGCAGGAGCGCATGTGCGCGATCGTCGAGCCGCAGCACGTGGACCGCTTCCTGGAGATCTGCGAGAAGTGGGACGTCATCGCCACCGTCATCGGTGAGGTGACCGACGGCTCCCAGCTGGAGATCTTCTGGCACGGCGAGCAGATCGTGGACGTACCGCCGCGCTCGGTCGCCCACGACGGCCCGGTCTACCACCGTCCGTTCGCCCGGCCGTCCTGGCAGGACGCGCTCCAGGCGGACGACGCGGGCAAGCTCGCCCGCCCGGCGAACGCCGCCGAGCTGCGCGAGCAGGTCCTCAAGCTGGTCGCATCCCCGAACCAGGCCTCCAAGGCGTGGATCACCGACCAGTACGACCGCTTCGTGCAGGGCAACACCGTCCTGGCGATGCCCGAGGACGCGGGCATGGTCCGCATCGACGCCGAGTCGAACCTCGGCGTGGCGATGGCGACCGACGGCAACGGCCGGTACGCCAAGCTCGACCCGTACACCGGCGCGCAGCTCGCGCTGGCGGAGTCGTACCGCAACGTCGCCGCCTCCGGCGCCAAGCCGCTGGCCATCTCGGACTGCCTCAACTTCGGTTCGCCCGAGGACCCGGACGTCATGTGGCAGTTCGCCGAGGCCACCCGCGGTCTCGCGGACGGCTGCCTGGAGCTGGGCACCCCGGTCACCGGCGGCAATGTCTCGCTCTACAACCAGACCGGTGAGACGGCGATCCACCCGACGCCGGTCGTGGCCGTGCTCGGCGTGATCGACGACGTCAACCGGCGTACGCCGGTCGCCTTCGCGGAAGAGGGCCAGCTCCTCTACCTGCTGGGCGACACGGCCGAGGAGTTCGGCGGCTCGGCCTGGTCCGAGGTCGTCCACCAGCACCTCGGCGGCCTGCCGCCCAAGGTGGACCTCGGCCGCGAGAAGCTGCTCGCCGAGATCCTCATCTCGGCCTCGCGCGACGGCATGATCGACGCCGCGCACGACCTGTCCGACGGCGGTCTGATCCAGGCCGTCACCGAGTCCTGCCTGCGCGGCGGGAAGGGCGCCCGGCTGGTCGTGCCGGACGGCCTGGACGCGTTCACGTTCCTCTTCTCCGAGTCGGCGGGACGCGCGGTCGTCTCGATCCCGCGCAGCGAGGAGCTCCGCTTCACCGACATGTGCGGGGCGCGCGGTCTGCCCGTCGCCCGGATCGGTGTCGTGGACGGCGAGGAGATCGAGCTCCAGGGCGAGTTCTCCATCCCGCTGAGCGAGCTGCGTACGGCGCACGAGGCGACGATCCCCGCGCTGCTCGCCTGAGCCGCGCGCCGACCGGCGCCTTTGAAGCCCCTGCCCGGGTCCTCCGGGCAGGGGTTTCGGCTTTCCCCGAACCCTCTCGAACCTCTTGATGGAAATTACGTAATTACGTAAGGTTGGTGTCATGGAGCTGGAACAGCGGGTCGCCGAGCTGGAGCGGCGGCTCACGGCGCTGGAGCGACGGGACCCCGAGTCCCCCCGCCTGGGCGACGGCGACTTCTGGGCGCTGGAAGGGCTGAAACAGCAGCTCGCCGACGCCGGGGAGACCGGGGCCGACGGAGGGGTGCTCTACACGGGCTCGGTCCGGCTGCCCACCGGTGAGCAGTACGGATGGCAGTACGGCGCCTTCACCGAGGCACTGTTCGACGGCGACTGGGCGGACACGGCCGAGTCGTTCGCCGCGCTGGGCCACCCGGTCCGGCTGCGCCTGCTCCGCGAGATCCTCGGCGGCCTGAGGACGGCCGCCGAGCTGGCCGCGCTCGACGGGGCCGGGACCACCGGCCAGATCTACCACCATCTGCGCCAGCTGACCGGGGCGGGATGGCTGCACGCCGCCGGGCGCGGCAAGTACGAGGTGCCGCCCGCCCGGGTCGTGCCGCTGCTGGTGGTGCTGACGGCGGCGCGGCCGTAGAACCGCAGACAACTGGGGGAAACGACCATGTCCGTCCGCAAAGTCCTGGCGGTGCTCCACCGCATGTGCTGGCTCCTCTTCGGGGTGCTGGTGCTCACCGGGGTCTTCTTCGAACCGCTGCTGCCGTTCGGCCTGACCTTCGTGCCCGCGGGTGCGGCGGTGGTCATCGGCCTCGTCCTGAGCCGCACCGGCCCCAAGGAGACCCTGGAGAGCCGGCCCCCGGTCGAGGTCGCCCCGCCCGTGACCGGCCGCTGGTCCGCCCTGAACAGCCCGGCGGACAAGGTGCCGAGCCATGGGACGCACGTGTACGGACAGACGTACGCGATCGACATCGTGGCGGAGCCCGGGACGGGTGCGGGCGAGGCCTCCGCCCGGCCGGCGTTCCGCTGGTTCTGGCCGGTCGTCCGCCGCAACCGCGACTTCCCGGCGTTCGGCGCCCCGCTGTTCGCGGTGGCCGACGCCACGGTCGTCCGCGCGAGCGACGGCCAGCGCGACCACCTGAGCCGCAACTCGCTGCCCGCGCTGCTCTATCTGATGCTGATCGAGGGGGACGCGCGCAGCATCGTCGGCGCGCACCGGATCATCGGCAACCACGTCATCCTCGACCTCGGCGACAGCACGTACGCGGTCTACGCCCACCTTCAGCGCGGCTCGCTCCAGGTGAAGCCCGGGGACCGGGTCCGCGCCGGACAGCGGCTCGGGCGCGTGGGGAACTCCGGCAACACCACCGAACCGCACCTCCACTTCCACCTGATGGACGGCCCGGACCCGGACTCGGCCCGGGGCATCCCGTTCACCTGGCGGGGCGTCGGAGTCCCCGCGAACGGCGAGACGTTCACGGTCGAGGAGCAGGCCGCCCCGGCCTGACCGGGCGATGTCGGTGGGGCCGGTTAGTCTCGGCCCCATGCCACCGGCCAAGAAGCGCCCGCGCGCCTACGACCACCTCAGGACCCGGACGGCGGTCCTCGCCCAGTACGCCCATGTCCGCGACGCCGTCCGCTCGTTGACGCCCGACCAGCTCGCCCGGCCGACCCGGCTCGGCGACTGGACGGTGCGCGATCTGGTCGCGCACATCGCGCAGGGGCTCGGCTCGGTCAGCCGGGACCTGGCCCTGCCGGAGCCGCCGGGACCCAAGCCCGCGACCACCCTCCTGGAGTGGCCGCCGGCCGTCGCGGCGTTCGTCAGGGACCCCGAGGCCCCGGCCCCGGCGGCCGCCCGCCCCGACCTCCTCGCGCTGTACGAGCAGGTGGAGGCGGCCTTCCTCGCGGACGTCCCCGCCACCGGCACGGGCGACCGGCTGCTGCCCACCCTGGTCGGCTCCATGCGGCTGACCGACTATCTGGTCACCCGGACCGTCGAGCTGATCGTCCACACCGACGACCTGAACGAGGCGCTCGGGCTGGAGATCCCGTACGACCGGCAGGCCCTGGCCGCCTGCACTCGGCTGCTGGCGGACACCCTCGCGGACCGGGCGCCCGGCGGATCGGTCGAGGTGCGGGTCCCGCCGTTCGCGGTGGTCCAGTGCATCGGCGGGCCCAAGCACACCCGGGGCACCCCGCCCAACGTCGTGGAGACCGGACCGCTCACCTGGATCCGGCTCGCCACCGGGCGTACGGAGTGGGCGCGGGCCCTGGCGGACGCCGAGGTCAGCGCCAGTGGCGAGCGGGCCGACCTGGCCGCGCTGCTCCCGCTGCTGGCCTGAGAGGTCCGGGCGGCCCGGCCCACGGCGCAACGGACGGAACCGGAGGCGGCGCAACGGACGGAACCGGAGGCGGCGGAACCGGATCGGGGCCCCGTTCCGTCACATCGCCATGCGCACACAACGTACGACCCTCAGCGTCAGTGTCCTGGCCCTCCTCGCCCTCGCCGCCTGCGGTACGGAGTCGGGTCCCGGCTCCGCCAAGGGCTCCGGCGACGGCGGGGACGCCGTGCAGAGCGATGTCCCGGTCACCGGGGTGGCGTGGCGCGTCGACTCCGTGACCGTCGGCGGGAAGAAGACCGAGGCCCCGGAGGGCTCCCGGCTGGAGATCGACCCGAAGGGCCGGGCCAAGGCCCACTTCGGCTGCAACCACATCAGCGTGGACGCCCGGGTGAAGGGCGACCGGATCACCCTGGGCAAGCCCGTCACCACGCAGATGGCGTGCGAGGAGGACGTCGAGAAGTTCGAGAAGGCCGCCATCGACGCGATGGGCGGCGAGCACACCGCGAAGCTCTCCGGCGACAGGCTGACCCTCACCACCGAAGGAGGCGACACGATGGCCCTCAGCGAGGAGAAGCCCGCCGACCTGGTCGGCACCCGGTGGGCGGTGACCACGCTGCTCAGCGGGCAGACGGCCACCACCGTGCCGGCGGATCTGCCGAAGGAGCGGACGCCGTATCTGACCATCTCCGAGGACGGCGCCGTGCAGGGCCACTCCGGCTGCAACTCCTTCCGCGGGAAGGCGACGGTCAAGGACGGCACGATCACGTTCGGGCCGGTGGCCGGCACCCGCAGGATGTGCCCGGAGCAGGAGATGGCGGTGGAGCGCGCCGTGCTCGCGGCCCTGAAGGGCTCGACGACGTACACGATCAAGGGCGGCACGCTCACCGTCACCGCCGAGGGCGGCAAGGGGATCGGCGCCACGGCCGCGTCTCCCGGGGCCGAAAACAGCTCCCAGCACGGCTGAACCCGGCTCCCCGGTGTGAGGCTCACCACGAAACGGGCGTTCGGCCGGCGGCCGGGCCGGGCCTGGGGCGCGTTCACCGAGCGCCACGGCCGCCCGTCCGCCGCCGATGATCCCTACCGGCCGGTAACCGGCCTCTCGGCCCGAAAGTGAGCCCCGCGTTCCCCCGGCGAAGGCCGGCCCACCGACGCGTCCATCACGCAGGGTCACCGGCCGAAGTCCCGCGAATCGCCCGCTCCGGGCGGCCGGCGGGCCCGTTCCCCGTGCTCCACCGCGCGTTTGCCCATCGGTCCCCAATTCGGACCAGTGGTCGATCTCGCCTACACTCGGTGCCGTGCCCCGTGGTGATGGACGACTCAACCACGACCTGCTCCCCGGAGAGAAAGGCCCCCAGGACGCTTGCGGCGTCTTCGGTGTCTGGGCTCCGGGTGAAGAGGTCGCCAAGCTCACCTATTTCGGACTGTATGCCCTGCAGCACCGCGGACAGGAATCCGCGGGCATCGCAGTGAGCAACGGGTCCCAGATCCTGGTCTTCAAGGACATGGGACTGGTCTCGCAGGTCTTCGACGAAACGTCTCTGGGTTCCCTCCAGGGCCATATCGCGGTCGGTCATGCCCGCTACTCCACCACCGGCGCCTCGGTGTGGGAGAACGCGCAGCCGACGTTCCGTGCCACCGCGCACGGCTCGATCGCCCTCGGCCACAACGGGAACCTGGTCAACACCGCCCAGCTCGCGGAGATGGTCGCCGACCTCCCGCGCAAGGACGGCCGCGCCACCCAGGTCGCCGCGACCAACGACACCGACCTGGTGACCGCGCTGCTCGCCGGGCAGCGCGACGAGGACGACAAGCCGCTGACCATCGAGGAAGCCGCCGCCAAGGTGCTCCCCGACGTCAAGGGCGCGTTCTCGCTGGTCTTCATGGACGAGCACACGCTCTACGCCGCCCGTGACCCGCAGGGCATCCGCCCGCTGGTCCTCGGCCGTCTGGAGCGCGGCTGGGTCGTCGCCTCGGAGTCCGCCGCGCTCGACATCTGCGGCGCCAGCTACGTACGCGAGATCGAGCCGGGCGAGCTCGTCGCCATCGACGAGAACGGTCTGCGCACCTCGCGATTCGCAGAAGCGAAGCCCAAGGGCTGTGTCTTCGAGTACGTCTACCTGGCCCGTCCGGACACCGATATCGCCGGCCGGAACGTCTACCTCTCCCGGGTGGAAATGGGCCGGAAACTGGCTGCCGAGGCCCCCGTCGAGGCGGATCTCGTCATAGCGACCCCGGAATCCGGCACCCCCGCCGCGATCGGGTACGCGGAGGCCAGCGGCATCCCGTTCGGCGCCGGACTGGTGAAGAACGCCTACGTCGGCCGGACCTTCATCCAGCCCTCGCAGACCATCCGCCAGCTCGGCATCCGGCTCAAGCTGAATCCGCTGAAGGAAGTCATCAAGGGCAAGCGCCTGGTGGTCGTCGACGACTCGATCGTCCGCGGCAACACCCAGCGCGCCCTGGTCCGGATGCTCCGCGAGGCCGGAGCGGCCGAGATCCACATCCGGATCTCCTCGCCGCCGGTGAAGTGGCCCTGCTTCTTCGGGATCGACTTCGCGACCCGCGCCGAGCTGATCGCCAACGGCATGACCGTCGACGAGATCTGCACCTCCATGGGCGCCGACTCGCTCTCGTACATCTCGATCGACTCGATGATCGAGGCGACGACGATCGACAAGCCGAATCTCTGCCGCGCCTGCTTCGACGGTGAGTACCCCATGGACCTCCCGGACCCGGAGCTGCTCGGCAAGCAGCTGCTGGAGACCGAGCTGGCGGCGGGCCCGGCGGCGACCGCCGCGGCCGACGCGCTGCGCCGTCCGTGACCCGGACGCGCCGCCGCATCCCCCACCAGCCCCGTATCTCCACACGAAAGATCCCAGGCCATGTCTGAGACAACAGGTGCTTCCTACGCGGCGGCCGGCGTCGACATCGAAGCCGGTGACCGTGCCGTCGAGCTGATGAAGGAGTGGGTGAAGAAGACCCAGCGCCCCGAGGTCGCCGGCCTCGGCGGGCTCGGCGGCTTCGCCGGTCTCTTCGACGCCTCGGCGCTGAAGCGTTACGAGCGTCCGCTCCTCGCCTCCGCCACCGACGGTGTGGGCACCAAGGTGGACCTGGCGCGTCAGATGGGCGTGTACGACACCATCGGCCACGACCTCGTCGGCATGGTCGTGGACGACCTCGTCGTCTGCGGCGCCGAGCCGCTGTTCATGACCGACTACATCTGCGTCGGCAAGGTGCACCCCGAGCGTGTCGCGGCCATCGTGAAGGGCATCGCCGAAGGCTGTGTCCTGGCCGGCTGCGCCCTGGTCGGCGGCGAGACCGCCGAGCACCCGGGTCTCCTCGGCCCGGACGACTTCGACGTCGCCGGAGCCGGTACGGGCGTGGTCGAGGCCGACCGCCTGCTGGGCCCGGACCGTATCCGCAAGGGTGACGCGGTCATCGCCATGGCGTCCTCCGGTCTTCACTCCAACGGGTACTCGCTCGTCCGCCACGTGGTCTTCGACCGGGCCGGCTGGACGCTGGACCGCGAGGTCGAGGAGTTCGGCCGCACGCTCGGCGAGGAGCTCCTGGAGCCCACCCGGATCTACTCCCTGGACTGCCTGGCCCTCACCCGGACGACCGAGGTGCACGGCTTCAGCCACGTCACCGGCGGCGGCCTGGCGAACAACCTGGCCCGGGTCGTTCCGGACGGCCTGCACGCCACCGTGGACCGCTCCACCTGGACGCCCGGCGCGGTCTTCGACCTGGTCGGCAAGGCCGGTCAGGTCGAGCAGCTGGAGCTGGAGAAGACGCTGAACATGGGGGTCGGCATGATCGCGATCGTCCCTGCCGACTCGGTGGACGCGGCACTGACCACGCTGGCCGACCGCGGGGTCGACTCCTGGGTCGCCGGTGAGATCACCGACCGCGGCGACCACACCACGGGCGCCGAGCTGACCGGAAGCTACGCACGCTGAGCCGTACGCCGTGGTGCGCCGGGCGGTCCGCCCGGCGCACCGGGCACGGAACGGGCACCGGGCCGCACCGGGCACGGCCGGTTCTGGACACACAGAACCCGGCCCGGGGCAGGCCCGGACCGGGTTGATGTGTCAGGCGAGGTCAAGCGCCGCGGCGCTGCGACGATGGACCGGACTGATCGTCCTGATCCTCGTCATCGTCCTGGTTGTAGCGATCCGCGTACTGTGCGTACGGGTCATCTTCCTCGTCGTCGTCCTCGAACGGCTCTGCGTTCGGTGGCTGACTCGAAGGCGATGCGCCCAGCTCATTGGCCAGACGCGACAGGTCAGTCCCGCCGCTGCTGTACTTCAGCTGGCGGGCGACCTTGGTCTGCTTGGCCTTTGCCCGGCCGCGCCCCATGGCTCGACCCCCTCGGTGACGGGGCTCGACGGCCCCAGAGTCTTGACACGCGTTCATGTTTCGGGACGGACTCTCGACAGAGAGACCGCGCCCGTAGAGCTTTAACGGTACCTGCTTCCGTGGCCATACGGTACGCCGCCCGCATTCCGGTCCCCGGCACAGGGCCAGTGAGGAGCCCCGTCCTCGCTGGTCAACTGCGATTTTAACCTCTTGTGGAGGTACGACCCGCCGACGGGCGTGAGTCTTGTCTCGTCGGCCGGCGGGTCGCTGAGCGCCGCCCGGTCAGCGGGAGCGCGCCTCCGCCATCCGCTGTTCGGCGAGCCGGTCGGCCGCCGCGGCCGGCGGAATCCCATCCGCCTTCGCACGTGCGAATATTTCCAGCGTGGTGTCGAAGATCTTCGTCGCCTTCGCCTTGCACCGGTCGAAGTCGAACCCGTGCAGCTCGTCGGCCACCTGGATCACGCCACCGGCGTTGACCACGTAGTCGGGTGCGTAGAGAACCGACCGGTCGGCCAGGTCCTTCTCCACGCCCGGGTGCGCGAGCTGGTTGTTGGCCGCGCCGCACACCACCTTCGCGGTGAGCACGGGGACGGTGTCGTCGTTCAGCGCGCCGCCGAGTGCGCACGGCGCGTAGATGTCCAGGCCCTCGGTGCGGATCAGCGCGTCGGTGTCCGCCGCCACGGTGACCTCCGGGTGCAGGTCGGTGATCGCGCGCAGCGACTCCTCGCGGACATCGGTGATCACGACCTCGGCCCCGTCGGAGAGCAGATGCTCGACGAGGTGGCGGCCGACCTTGCCGACGCCGGCCACGCCGACCTTGCGGCCGCGCAGCGTCGGGTCGCCCCACAGGTGCTGGGCCGAGGCCCGCATGCCCTGGAAGACGCCGAACGCGGTGAGCACCGAGGAGTCGCCCGCGCCGCCGTTCTCGGGGGAGCGGCCGGTGGTCCAGCGGCACTCGCGGGCGACGACGTCCATGTCGGCGACATAGGTGCCGACGTCGCATGCGGTGACGTAGCGGCCGCCGAGCGAGGCGACGAACCGGCCGTAGGCGAGGAGGAGTTCCTCGCTCTTGATCGTCTCCGGGTCGCCGATGATGACGGCCTTGCCGCCACCGTGGTCGAGGCCCGCGAGGGCGTTCTTGTACGACATCCCGCGCGACAGGTTCAGCGCGTCGGCGACGGCGTCGGCCTCGGAGGCGTACGGGTAGAAGCGGGTGCCGCCGAGGGCCGGGCCCAGGGCGGTGGAGTGGAGGGCGATGACGGCCTTGAGGCCGCTGGCACGGTCCTGGCAGATCACGACTTGCTCGTGGCCCCCCTGATCCGAGTGGAACAGGGTCTGCAGTACGTCAACGTGCCCGCTAGTCACATCGGTCACTGTGGTGACTCCCAAAGAACGAAGCGGCGGAGGCCCTCCTAGGGGTGGGGAGGACCCCGGACCGACCGGCACGGCCGGTCCGATGGGCAAGAGCGTAAGTCCTCCGGCGGCGCGGATCTGCCCCTGCGCGAAGGATCACCCTCCGGGGGTGCGGAGCCATGACACGATGCGCTCCATGTCGGTGGTGTCTTCGGTGCTCGTCCCTTACACGTCCTACCTCCGGATCTACGAGCCGCTCGCCGCATTCGCCGAGCCCGAGCGGAGCCACTGGGCGCGTTACGCGCAGCGCGAGGAGCTCCCCACGGCCCAGGACGAACTGCGCCGCTCGCTGGCCGACTTGGCGTCGACGCCGCCGGTCGGGGTGCCCGTGCACGAGAGCGGCGACGCGGTCGTGGCGGAGCTGGACGGGGTGGTGTGCGTCTGCCCGTGGCGGACCAGGCTGCGGGGCTGGCTGGCACTGGAGGAGCTGGGGGGCATGTTTCCGGCCAACGTGCTCGACGCCCTGCTGCCCGCGGTGGTGCGCGGCCAGGCGACGGCGGACCACGAGCGCTGGCAGCGGCTCCACCCGGACGCCCGGCCCTGGATCCGGACCACGGTGTGGCAGGTCCCGGTGCGCTGGTTCGTCCTCTTCCACGACGAGGAGCGGGAGTACGCGGCGGCGGACGAGGACGGGGCCGCGCCGGTCCTGCGCTACCGCACCCCGATGGTCGAGGCCCGGCGCCGGCTGGCACGGGCGCTGCGGACCCTGCGCGAGAGCGTTCCCGAAGGCCCGCTGACCGAGGGCCTGGTGGACGTGGGGCGCTGGCTGGAGGAGTTCCATCCGCGCTCGCTGGTCGAGCTGGACTACGGAGGCCTCGTCCACGCGCTGCCGGCGGAACGGCTCGCCGGGGACCGGTCGGCGGCGGATGTGGCGGAGGGGCTCACCGCGCTGCGGGACGGCGACAGCGAGGGTGCGGGGGTGGCGTACGCGCGGCTCGCGGAGCGCTGGCGGGCGGTCAGGGACCTCCAGTTCACCAATTGACGTGAAAAGGCCCACAGTGGCATCAAGGTGATGGAACCGGGGCATCCTTCATTCGGAGCCGGAAGGAGGAGGAAGCCGGCCGCCTCGGCGGAGGGCGGCGGAGGGGGCTCGACGATCAGTTGACGGGCCGTGAACCTGCGTCCTGTGTGGCGCGTGTGATGTGTGAGGCGGAAGCGTACGCCGCTGGGCCCAGGACCTACGTCCCGAACCGGGCCTTTGCCTCAAGCGTGATGGACAGCACTAACGGGGCCCTTGCGCCTATCCCTACCCCTCATGCCAAAATAGGACAAGGAGTCCGGGGAGGGCTCCTTCTGTCCAAGTAAGGGCAGAATGCTCGACATTGCACTCTATGGGGGGTCTGACGACTCCTGATCGCTCTGTGACTGATCGTCACTGGGGCGTGACTGTCCGCTATGGCATGGTCCATCGGCTTCCGTCGCTGATGAACACCTGGGAGGGCAATTCCATCGGTTTGGCCGACGTGGCTGGACGGATGGTGTAGTTGTAGTGCCGAGGACAAGCCGTTCGTCCTATAACCGACTCGGCCCGCGTCCGCCATTTCGGGCAACGCGGGTCAAGGTGCAGAATTTAGAGGAAAGAACCGAGAAGGTTCGGTTCTCCCGAGGAGGCCGCTCATGACCGCTCGCACCCCTGATGCCGAGCCGCTGCTGACCCCGGCTGAGGTTGCCACGATGTTCCGCGTGGACCCGAAGACGGTCACCCGTTGGGCCAAGGCTGGCAAGCTCACGTCCATCCGCACGCTCGGTGGACATCGCCGGTACCGCGAGGCAGAGGTCCGCGCACTGCTTGCGGGTATTCCGCAGCAGCGCAGCGAGGCCTGACACACCCCTGCCACGCAGCAGCACAGCAGTACAGCAGTACAGCACCACCGCAGCACAGCATCACCAATCGGGCAGCTGCCAGGTCCCCCAACCTCAGCCGTCCACCCATAGCTCCACTCGACGGACGCCTGCCCCAACGGGCGTCATACCTGTGTCCTACGGGTGCCGTCGTATCGATCGCGCTGGACTCCGCCGGGTCCAGCGCGATCTTTTTTTGTGCCCGGGCTCCGCACCCGGGTTCCGCGTCGCCGGACGGGCCTCTTCGGGCCTTCCCGGGCCGTTGCCGTCTCGCCGGCGGCCGTTGCCAGAACCGGGCGGTCGGTCGGCTTCAGCGGGCCGGCGGGGGCCTTCGTGGGTCTGTGAGCGGGTCTGTGCGGGAGTGTGGGTGAGCGTCCCGGACGCGGTGGGACAGCCCCGGACGGAACGGTCCTCGCGAGTCCACCGCCCCGTGCAATTGCACATATTAAATTCACCAGTTGTAGGGGAGGCGTAAAATCCCCCGGTCTGAAAACTCTTTCGGTGACTACCGTCACACTGTCCGACGCTTGCCAACTCCGAGCCTGCCACTGTCGGAACGCGGAGTCACCCGGCCGATGGTCGTGTCGTCGGGGGTCTTTCGTCCTCGTTCCCGTCCGGCCGCCCGGCGGCGTCCTGGGCGGCGTCGGAGCGGTCCGGGGCCATCTCGGCCGCTTCTCCCGCTCCCGGGGCCGCTCCGGGCTCCATGGCGAGGCGCAGGAGGCGGTGGCAGACCGCGCAGTGCCGGGTGAGGTGGCGATAGGCGGAAGCGGCCGCCAGATGGGCGCGCAGCAGCGCGCGGGTCTCGTGTCGTGCTGCGGACGCGGACATACGAGCCACCTCCCGGTGGGCCCGGCCCGGCCGTCCCCCGCCGTGAGAGCGCCGACGAGCGTCGGGAAGCACCGACAAGCGCCGGGGAACACCGGGGAACGCCGAGAAACAGGGACAGCCTCTGCTTCTACGGGGTACCCGCGGCGGATGGAGCCGTCAAGACGCGGGGCAGGACACGAGAAAGCCCGGATCGAAACGATCCGGGCTTTCTTCCACTGCGGTCCTGACGGGATTTGAACCCGCGGCCTCCACCTTGACAGGGTGGCGAGCACTCCAAACTGCTCCACAGGACCAGGTTTTCGCCGCTTGCCTTGCGGCTTGCTGCGAAACCAGACTGTACAGGAGGTGGGAGGCCCAGGTCGACTTCACTCCTGGTGGTGACTCCGTCACCGTCTTCCGGGCCCCGCCGGAGCCTCCGCGTCAGGGCGCCAGCGCGTCGATCGCCTTCACGATCCGCTTGTCCGAGACGGGGAACGCGGTGCCCAGAGCGTGGGCGAAGTAGCTCACCCGCAGCTCCTCGATCATCCAGCGGACGTCCAGCGCCTCCTGCGGCACCGGCCTGCCCTGCGGGAACTGTTCGAGCAGCCAGGCGTACTCGTCCTGCATCTCGTGGACCTTCTCCATCCGCGTGGTGTCCCGCTGGACGGCCGTGGGCATCTGCTGGAGCCGCCGGTCGGCCGCCACGAGGTAGCGCATCAGGTCCGGCAGCCGCCGCAGCCCGGTGGCCGTAACGAAACCGGACGGTACGAGTCTGGCCAGCTGTTCCCGTACGTCGGTGACGTTGGCCACCAGCGCCAGGCTGTTGGTCGACTTCAGCCGGCGCTCGCAGGCCTGCCACGCGGCCAGGATCTGCTGCACCTGGTCGATCGTGCGGACGGTCAGGTCCACCAGGTCCGCGCGCACCTTGTCGTACAGCGTCCGGAACGCCTTCTCGTCCCACGCGGGCCCGCCGTGCGCGGCGATCAGCCGGTCGGCCGCGGCGGTCGCGCAGTCCTCGAAGAGGGCCTGCACCGAACCGTGCGGATTACGGGACAGCGCCAGCTTCTGCTGATTGCTCAGCCGGTCGGAGGCGAACTTCGCCGGGTTCACCGGGATGTTCAGCATGATCAGCCGCCGGGTGCCGCGCCACATCGCCTGCTGCTGCTCGGCCTCGGTGTCGAAGAGGCGTACGGCGACGGTCTCGCCCTGGTCGACGAGGGCGGGGTACGCCTTGACCGGCTGCCCGGCCCGCCGGGTCTCGAAGACCTTGTTCAGCGTGCCGATCGTCCAGTCGGTGAGGCCCGAGCGCTCGATGGACTCGCCGGACGGCCCCGCAGTCGCCGCGGCCGCCTTGGAGAGCGCCTGCCGGGCCTTCGGCCGCAGCTGGAGCTTCAGCGCCTCCAGGTCCTTGTCCTCGGCGACCTTGCGCCGCCGCTCGTCGACGATCCGGAACGTGATCTTGAGGTGGTCCGGGACGCGGGAGAGGTCGAAGTCGTCCGCGGTGACCGGCACGCCGACCATCCGCTGGAGCTCGCGCGCCAGCGTCTGCGGCAGCGGCTCCTGGAGCGGGACCGCCCGGTCCAGGAACGTGTCGGCGTAGTTCGGCGCGGGGACGTAGTGCCGGCGGATCGGCTTCGGCAGCGAGCGGATCAGCTCGGTGACGACCTCCTCGCGCAGCCCCGGGATCTGCCAGTCGAAGCCCTCGGACGTCACCTGGTTGAGCACCTGGAGCGGTACGTGCACGGTCACGCCGTCCGCGTCCGCGCCGGGCTCGAACTGGTACGTCACCTTGAACTTGAGCTTCCCCTGCCGCCAGGAGTCCGGGTAGTCGTCCTTGGTGACGGCCCCGGCCTTCTCGTTGATCAGCATGGAGCGCTCGAAGTCGAGCGCGTCCGGCTCCTCGCGCTTCTTGTTCTTCCACCACGAGTCGAAGTGCGCCCCGGACACGATGTGTTCGGGAATCCGCTGATCGTAGAAGTCGAAGAGCGTCTCGTCGTCCACGAGGATGTCGCGGCGGCGGGCGCGGTGCTCCAACTCCTCGACCTCGCCGAGGAGTTTGCGGTTGTCGTGGAAGAACTGGTGGTGGGTGCGCCAGTCGCCCTCGACCAGGGCGTTGCGGATGAACAGATCCCGCGAGGCCTCCTGGTCGATCCGGCCGAAATTGACCTTGCGCTGGGCGACGATCGGTACGCCGTAGAGGGTGACCCGCTCGTACGCCATCACCGCCGCCTGGTCCTTCTCCCAGTGCGGCTCGCTGTAGGTGCGCTTCACCAGGTGCTGGGCCAGCGGCTCGATCCACTCGGGCTCGACCTTGGCGTTGACCCGTGCCCAGAGCCGGGAGGTCTCCACCAGCTCCGCCGACATCACGAACCGGGGCTGCTTCTTGAACAGCGCCGACCCCGGGAAGATCGCGAACTTGGCGTTGCGCGCGCCCACGTACTCGTTCTTCTCGGTGTCCTTCAGCCCGATGTGCGACAGCAGCCCGGCCAGCAGCGAGGTGTGCACCGCCTGCTCGGGAACCGACGCCTCGGCCTTGGGCTCCTCGACGGTGATGCCCATCTGCTTCGCGACCGTACGCAGCTGCGCGTAGATGTCCTGCCATTCGCGAATGCGCAGGAAGTTCAGATACTCCTGCTTGCACATCCGGCGGAACGAGGACGAGCCGCGCTCCTTCTGCTGCTCGCGCACATAGGCCCAGAGGTTCAGATACGCCAGGAAGTCGGACGTCTCGTCCTTGAACCGGGCGTGGTTCTGGTCGGCCTGGGTCTGCTTCTCCGCGGGCCGCTCGCGCGGGTCCTGGATGGAGAGCGCGGCGGCGATGACCATGACCTCACGGGCACAGCCGTTCTTGTCGGCCTCGATGACCATGCGGGCCAGGCGCGGGTCGACGGGCAGCTGGGAGAGCTTGCGGCCGAGCGGGGTGAGGCGCTGCCCCTTCTTCCCCTCCTGGGGTGACTTCTCGCCCTGATCGAGCGCCCCCAGCTCCTGGAGGAGCTGGATGCCGTCGCGGATGTTGCGGTGGTCCGGCGGGTCGATGAAGGGGAACTTCTCGATGTCGCCGAGCCCGGCGGCGGTCATCTGGAGGATGACGGAGGCCAGGTTGGTCCGCAGGATCTCCGGGTCGGTGAACTCCGGCCGGGTGACGAAGTCGTCCTCCGAGTACAGCCGGATGCAGATGCCGTCCGACGTACGGCCGCAGCGGCCCTTGCGCTGGTTGGCGCTGGCCTGGGAGATCCGCTCGATCGGCAGCCGCTGGACCTTGGTGCGGTGGCTGTAGCGGGAGATCCGGGCGTTGCCCGGGTCGATCACGTACTTGATGCCGGGGACCGTCAGTGAGGTTTCGGCCACGTTGGTCGCGAGGACGATACGGCGTCCGGTGTGGCGCTGGAAGACGCGGTGCTGCTCGGCGTGCGAGAGGCGCGCGTAGAGCGGGAGCACCTCCGTATGTCTGAGGTTCCGCTTGTTCAGCGCGTCCGCCGTGTCCCGGATCTCGCGCTCACCGGAGAGGAAAACCAGGACGTCGCCGGGGGCCTCGTGGCCCAGCTCGTCGACGGCGTCGCAGATCGCGGTGATCTGGTCCCGGTCGGAGTCCTCGCTGTCATCCTCCAGCAGGGGCCGGTACCGCACCTCGACCGGATACGTACGCCCGCTGACCTCCACGATCGGGGCCTCGCCGAAGTGGCGCGCGAACCGCTCCGGGTCGATGGTCGCCGAGGTGATGACGACCTTCAGATCCGGGCGCTTCGGCAGCAGCCGGGCCAGATAGCCGAGCAGGAAGTCGATGTTGAGGGACCGCTCGTGGGCCTCGTCGATGATGATCGTGTCGTACGCCAGCAGCTCGCGGTCCGTCTGGATCTCGGCGAGCAGGATGCCGTCCGTCATCAGCTTCAGATACGTCGACTCCGGGTTGACCTGGTCGGTGAAGCGGACCTTCCAGCCGACCGTCTCGCCCAGCGGCGTCTTCAGCTCGTCCGCGACTCGCTCCGCGACCGTACGGGCGGCGATCCGGCGGGGCTGGGTGTGCCCGATCATGCCCCGGACGCCGCGCCCCAGCTCCATACAGATCTTGGGGATCTGCGTGGTCTTCCCGGACCCGGTCTCACCGGCGACGATCACGACCTGGTGGTCGCGTATCGCCTCCAGGATCTCGTCCTTCTTCTGGCTGACCGGCAGCTCTTCCGGGTACGACAGGGCCGGCAGCCGGGCCGCGCGCGCCGCGAGCCGTTCGGCCGCCTTGCCCGCCTCGGCCGCGATCTCGTCCAGCACGGACTGGCGGGCCTCGGGCTTGCGGATGCGGCGCGCTCCTTCGAGACGCCGGCCGAGCCGGTTCGCGTCACGGAGCGAGAGCTGTCCGAGCTGGGACTGGAGATCGGCGAAGGAAGTAGACATACGGATCCCAGGATCTCACCCGGGCCCGGCCGGTGGCGACCTCATTTCGCGCGGGCTGCGTCACGCGGCACGTACCATTTCGGGCAGTCGAACGCTCGTCACCGCCGCTCGCGCGAGAAAGGCCCGGTCCCGTGTCCCGTACGCAGTGGTGGAGCCTGACGGCGCTGCTCGCGGTCGTCGTGGGGCTGCTGTGCGGACCGGCGGCGAGCGCGGTGTCCTCGGACGCCGTGCCCGGGGCCCTCGGCGCTGCGGCTTCCGCTACCGCACCGGTGACCACCGCTGCCCCGGCATCCGCCGTGCGGACCCCGGCTCAGGCCCGGACCCGCGCGCAGGCCCCGGTCGCCGAAGCCGCCGACGCGGGCACCCCGGTCCCCGGCTGCGGGAAGCTCCGGGACCACGACGGCGAGCCCGCCGTCCCCTCCCGGGCCCGGGCCGCGTACGACCACGCGCCGGGCCTCGCCCCGTGGGGGCTGCCCGCCGCGACGGGCGCGCTGTCGGCCGAGCCGCCGCCGGGGATACGGGTCAGGGCCCCGGTCCCCGTCACACCGACCCCGGTCGAGCTCTCCGTGCTGAGGGTGTAGGCGGGCCCCGCCCCGCCCCGCACCCGTCCCCTTCTCCTCCCGCACACAGCACGGAGCGTCCGCATGCCCACGCCCAAGAAGTCCACGCCCAAGACGTCCACAGCCGCTTCGAGGAAGCCCCTCGTCTACGGCGCGGCGGTCGTCCTCGCCGCCGGTCTCCTCGGCTTCGCCTCGTACAAGGCCACCGCCCCCGACGACACCTCGAAGGACACCACCGCCACCGGCCCCGCCGCCGAGGTCTCCGCCGACCCGAACGAGGGCGTCTACCCGGAGCTGGCGAAGCTCGCCCGCCGGGACGCGGACGACAAGCTGGCCACCGGCCGCGCGGACGCCCCGGTCGTCCTGATCGAGTACGCCGACTTCAAGTGCGGCTACTGCGGAAAGTTCGCCCGGGACACCGAGCCGAAGCTGATCGAGAAGTACGTGAAGGACGGCACGCTGCGCATCGAGTGGCGCAACTTCCCGATCTTCGGCGAGGAGTCCGAGAACGCCGCGCGCGCCGCCTGGGCCGCCGGGCAGCAGGACCGCTTCTGGGAGTTCCACCGCGCCGCCTACGCCGAGGGGGCGAAGGAGAAGGGCTTCGGCAAGGACCGGGTCAAGGCGCTCGCCGCGGAGGCCGGGGTGAAGGACCTGGGCCGGTTCATGAAGGACCTGGACGGCGAGCCGGCCCGGGCCGCCGTCGCGAAGGACCAGGAGCAGGGGTACGGGATCGGCGCGACGTCCACCCCGTCGTTCCTGATCAACGGCCGGCCGATCGCGGGCGCCCAGCCGGACGAGACGTTCACCCGGGCCATCGAGGCCGCCGCCGAGCAGGCGAAGACCACGGGGGCCGCGGGCCAGGCCGGGGAGCCCGCCAAGTGACGGCGGACATCGGCTACTTCGCGGCCTTCCTCGGCGGGCTGCTCGCCCTGGTCAGCCCGTGCAGCGCGCTGCTGCTGCCGGCCTTCTTCGCGTACTCCATCGACTCCGCCTCCCGCCTGCTGGCCCGCACCGGCATCTTCTACGCCGGTCTCGCCACCACCCTCGTGCCGCTCGGCGCGGCCGGTTCGTACGCCGGGCGGCTGTTCTACGGCCACCGCGACGCGCTCGTCACCGGCGCGGGCTGGCTGATCATCGCGCTCGGCGTCGCGCAGATCGTGGGCCTCGGCTTCGCCTCCCGGCGCATCGCGGCCCTCAGCGGCCGGATCCGCCCGACCACCGCGTTCTCCGTCTACGCGCTGGGCGCGGTCTACGGCCTGGCCGGATTCTGCGCGGGCCCGATCCTGGGCAGCGTCCTGACCGTCGCGGCGGTCAGCGGCAGCCCGGTCTACGGCGGGCTGCTGCTGGCGGTGTACGCGCTCGGCATGGCCGTACCGCTGTTCCTGCTCGCCCTGCTCTGGGAACGCTTCGACCTCGGCCGCCGGGCCTGGCTGCGCGGCCGGGCCGTCCGGGTCGGCCGGTTCGAGCTGCACACCACATCGCTGCTGTCGGGGCTGTTCTTCATCGGCCTCGGCGCGCTGTTCCTCGTCTACGACGGGACGACCGCGCTGCCCGGGCTGCTGGGGGTCGACGACTCGTTCGCGGTGGAGCAGTGGGCGCAGAGGCTCGGCGAGCGGGTGTCGGACGGGGTGGCGCTGGTCGCGGTGGTGCTCGTGGTGCTGCCGGCCCTGGGCGTACGGGCCTGGCGCCGGCGCGACGCCGACGTACCGCGGAAGGGGCAGCAGGGGCAGCAGGAGGAGGAGACCGAGAAGGTGTGACACGGCGAAGGCCCTGTCCATCGGACGGGGCCTTCGAGTGGTGGCTGGGGCCGGGATCGAACCGGCGACCTATCGCTTTTCAGGCGATCGCTCGTACCAACTGAGCTACCCAGCCACGCAGCTCACCGAAGTGATCTGCAGCGGTCCTGACGGGATTTGAACCCGCGGCCTCCACCTTGACAGGGTGGCGAGCACTCCAAACTGCTCCACAGGACCAAGCGATGTGCGAAACAAGTCTCGCACATGGTGAAACGTGCCCCCAACGGGATTCGAACCCGTGCTACCGCCTTGAAAGGGCGGCGTCCTGGGCCACTAGACGATGAGGGCTATTGGCCCGCCGGTTCGCTTTGCAGCGCGTCGGGGACGTGAGAAGCATATGGGATGGGTGGAGCTATCGCCAAAACGGTTTACGGCGAGGGCGTCGGGCGCGCCGGGGAGCGGGTCGGGGAGGGCGAGGAGGCAGGTGAGGAGGTCGGGGACGGGGTGGGTGAGGTGGGGGAGTCCGGCTTCAGGTTCTCCTCCGGGAGATGGCGGCCGACCTCGGCGGTCGTCAGTCCGAGACCGCCCAGCGTGATCTCGTCCCAGGCCTGGAGCCGGCGGGTGGAGCGGTCCATGTAGAGCACCGAGGCGTGCACCTTCTCCGGCTTCTCGTTCTGCACGGCGCGCAGCCCGCCGCCGCCCGTGGAGCCCTCGACCTTCAGCCGGGTGCCGAGCTTCAGCTGTTCGTTGATCCGGCGGTGGAGGTGGCCGGACAGCACCAGCGGGACCCTGCCGTCGGTCTCCCGGGCGGTGTTCGGGTCATGGGCGACGGCGATGTCGACGGGGGTGCCGGCGTTCTCCTGGTCGCGCAGCGCGGAGGCCAGGCGCGCGCCCTCCAGCCGGGCGGCCGCCTTGCCGCCGACCGGGGCGGTCCGGTCCGGGGTGAAGGAGGCGTCGCCGGTGCCCGCGATCCGCAGCCCGCCGACGTTCACCGCCCTGCCGTCGTCGAGGACGTGGACGTTCTTGAACTTCTCCAGGTAGGCCTGGGTGACGGGCGAGTCGTGGTTGCCGCGCACCCACACATAGGGCGCGCCGAGGTCGCGGATCGGGTCGAGGAAACCGTTCTCCGCGGCGGAACCGTGGTCCATCGTGTCGCCGGAGTCGACGATGACATCGATCTCGTACTGCTCGACGAGCGAGGCGATGATGTGCCAGGCGGCCGGGTTGAGGTGGATGTCGGAGACGTGCAGGACCCGGATGGTGCCGGGGTCGGGCTGGTAGACGGGGAGCGTGGAGGTCGCGTCGTACAGCTTGGTGACGTTGGTGACCAGGCGGGCCAGCTCCTGCTGGTAGATGTCGAACTCGGTGACGATCGAGCGGGCGTCGCCGACCAGGGACGGGGCGCTGGAGAGCAGCCCGGAGAATTTCGGCTCCAGGACGGACTTCGGGTTCCAGGTGGCGTAGGCGCTGACGCCGGACGCGGCCAGCAGGGTGAGGGCGAGCCCGCCGGCGGCCAGGGCGCGGCGGGGGCGGCGGTAGACGACGAGGCCGAGCGCGGTCGCGCCGGAGACGACGGCGACGCAGGAGCGTACGGCCAGCTCCCGGGTGCCGGCGGCGACGTCCCGGGTGACCTCGTCCTGGAGGTGGGAGAACCGTTCCGGCCGGTCGACCAGGGCCTGGGAGCGTTCGGGGTCGAGGCGGTCCACGTCCACGTCCAGCCGGAGCGGCGCGGTGTGCGAGTCCAGCTCCAGGGCCCCGAGCGGAGACACGTTGATCTTGCTGCCGCCGGTGAGGGAGGGGCGCAGGGTCATGTTGGTGTCCATGGGGCCGACCGGAGTACGGATGGAGCCCACGGCGAGCAGTCCCAGCCAGGCCCCCAGCACGACCACGGCGAGCATGCCGAGGGCGCGGAGGTACGGGCGGCGGGCGGGGCTCGTCAGGTCGCCGGGGGCCGCGGCGCCGGTGCGGGGGCGGGGCTTCGGGCGGACGAGCTGGCTGAGGCGGTGCCGGACGCGGTCGGCTGCGGCACGGAACGGGACGCGGACCATTGGGCCCGTATGCCCCGGTACGGCCTCCGCCATGCCGGGCGGCGGACGCGGTCATGAGTCCGGGCCGGCCGCCATCTGCCCGCACCCGGCCCCCGTACGTGACAATGGCGGGGTGCTGGAGATGACGCGGGAACAGTTCGAGGAGCTGGTGAGCCAGGCTCTGGACCGGATTCCGCCGGAGCTGACGCGGCTGATGGACAACGTGGCGGTGTTCGTCGAGGACGAACCCGACCCGGGCGATCCCGACCTGCTCGGGCTCTACGAGGGCACCCCGCTCACCGATCGCGGTGAGTGGTACGCCGGGGTGCTGCCGGACCGGATCACCATCTACCGGGGGCCGACGCTGCGGATGTGCGAGTCGCACGAGGACGTCGTCGCGGAGACCGAGATCACCGTGGTCCACGAGATCGCCCACCACTTCGGCATCGACGACGAACGGCTGCACGCCCTGGGCTACGGGTGAGCTTCCCTGTGGCGCGGCCGCGTTCCCGGGCGGCCCCGGCGGCTTGACGGCCTGCCAGGCCGGGCGTCGCGCGGCACGTGGCGGTGTGGTCGGCGGCCGTGGCGGCGAGGGTCCGGCCGGACCGGGGGCGGATCCGTGGGCGGCGGGGCGCTCCGGCGGGCGTCGCGCGGGCGCGTGGCGTTTCGGGCGTGTCTCCGGCGGGGTCGGGGGAGTTGGGCACGGTGCGACGACGCCGTACCGCTCGCTCGTGCTCCCCGCGCGGCCCCGGCGCCGCGCTCGCCGCTCAGCTCCGCCACCCCTCGCCCCGGAGGTGCCACTCGTGCGCCAGTTGTCCGCCCCTGTCCGCTGGGCCGCCGTCACCGCGCTGACGATCGCCGCGTCCACCGGCTGTATGAGCGTCGGCGAGGACGGCGCCGGAGGGCCCGGGCCCTCCCGCTCCGCCGGTCCGAAGGGCTCCGCCGCCGACCCGGCCGGGGACACGGTTCCCGGATCCGAGCAGGCCGGGGGGCGCGGCGGGGACGCCCACCCGCACTCGGACCGGGGCGCCCCCGGGAGCAGCCCGAGCCCGGACGCCTCCGGTGCCGTGCCGTCGGTCACCCCCAAGGGCTCGCGCCCCGAGCCCGGTGCTCCGGTGCCCACCCGGGGCGGCCCGCAGCCCTCGCCGACCCCCTCGACGCCGGGGCCGGGGGAGCCGCCGCCCACCACCCCGGAGCCGCCGGCCCCGCCGACGCCCGACCCGGACCCGGAGCCCGAGCCGGAGCCCACCGATCCGCCGGAGCCGCCCCCCTCGGCCTCGCCCGCCGCCCAGCTGCGGGCCCATGCGATGAGCGGACCGGAGGGTGCCGGGCCCTTGCGGACCCCGGAGGCATCACCGCAGGTGGGGCCGGTGTAGCCGGGGGCTCGCGGCGGCTGGTTTGCGCAATGTGGGTGAGAGTGCGTATGGTGGTAGATCGTTTGATCCCATTGCCCGGCGCCGACACAGAAGAGCGCCGTGTGGCGCGTACTCTCCCTTGCCGTGGCTGGACCGCATTGAGGCGGTCGAAATTGCGAATCACGGAGTTATGGGCGCGTGCCGAGACTCCGGAAGGTTTCGCATTTCGCATGTCAATTTCCAGTTCTGACCACACCGTCATGCCCGAGAACGTCGACAACGCCGCGCTCGCCGAGCTCGTCGAGTCCGCTGTGACCGAGGCCCCCGCCGGCGCCACCGCCCCGGCCGCCGAGAAGACCGTCGTCGAGGAGCCCGCCGTCGCCGAGAAGTCCGTCGCGGACTTCATCGCCGACGCGGACACGCAGACCGAGGCCCCCGAGGCCGCTGACGCTCCCGAGGCCGAGGCGTCCGAGACCCCCGCCGAGCCGACCGTCACCTTCGGCGACCTGGGCCTGCCCGAGGGCATCGTCCGCAAGCTCGCGCAGAACGGTGTGACCACGCCCTTCCCGATCCAGGCCGCGACCATCCCGGACGCCCTGGCCGGCAAGGACATCCTCGGCCGTGGCCGTACGGGCTCGGGCAAGACGCTCTCCTTCGGTCTGCCGACCCTGGCCGCCCTGACCGGTGGACGCACCGAGAAGAAGAAGCCCCGCGCCGTCATCCTCACCCCGACCCGTGAGCTCGCGATGCAGGTCGCGGACGCGCTGCAGCCGTACGGCGATGTGCTCGGCCTCAAGATGAAGGTCGTCTGCGGCGGTACGTCGATGGGCAACCAGATCTACGCGCTGGAGCGCGGTGTCGACGTCCTCGTCGCCACCCCGGGCCGGCTGCGCGACATCATCAACCGTGGCGCCTGCTCCCTGGAGGACGTCCAGGTCGCCGTGCTCGACGAGGCCGACCAGATGTCGGACCTGGGCTTCCTGCCCGAGGTCACCGAGCTGCTCGACCAGGTCCCGGCCGGCGGTCAGCGGATGCTCTTCTCCGCCACCATGGAGAACGAGATCGGCACGCTGGTCAAGCGTTACCTCTCCAACCCGGTGACGCACGAGGTCGACAGCGCCCAGGGCAACGTCACGACCATGTCGCACCACGTCCTCGTCGTGAAGCCGAAGGACAAGGCGCCGGTCACGGCCGCCATCGCCGCCCGCAAGGGCCGCACCATCATCTTCGTCCGCACCCAGCTGGGCGCGGACCGCATCGCCGAGCAGCTCATCGAGTCGGGCGTGAAGGCCGACGCGCTGCACGGCGGCATGACCCAGGGCGCCCGTACGCGGGTCCTGGAGGACTTCAAGAAGGGTTACGTCAACGCGCTCGTCGCGACCGACGTCGCCGCCCGCGGTATCCACGTCGACGGCATCGACCTGGTCCTGAACGTGGACCCGGCCGGTGACCACAAGGACTACCTGCACCGCTCGGGCCGTACCGCCCGCGCCGGCAAGTCCGGTGTCGTCGTCTCGCTGGCGCTTCCGCACCAGCGCCGCCAGATCTTCCGCCTGATGGAGGACGCGGGCGTCGACGCCTCGCGCCACATCGTCCAGGGCGCGGGCGTCTTCGAGCCGGAGGTCGCCGAGATCACCGGCGCCCGTTCGCTCACCGAGGTCCAGGCCGACTCCGCGAACAACGCCGCCAAGCAGGCCGAGCGCGAGGCCGCCGACCTGACGAAGCAGCTGGAGCGCGTCCAGCGCCGCGCCGTCGAGCTGCGCGAGGAGGCCGACCGCCTGGTCGCCCGTGCCGCCCGCGAGCGGGGCGACGACCCCGAGGCCGCGGTGGCCGAGGTCGCCGCCGAGGCCGAGGCCGCCCTCGTGGCCGCGGCCTCGGTCCCCGAGCAGCCGGCCGCCCGTGACGAGCAGCGTCGCGACGAGCGGGGCAACTACGAGCGCCGCGACAACCGCGGTGGCTACCGCGGCAACGACCGTCGCGATGACCGCCCCTCCGGCGGCTTCCGTTCCGGTGGCGGTGACCGTCGCGACGACCGTGGTGGCCGTTCCTTCGAGCGTCGTGACAACGACCGCCCGTCGTTCCGCGAGCGCCGTGACGACCGCCCGTCGGGTGGCTTCCGTTCCGGTGGCGGTGACCGTCGCGACGACCGTGGTGGCCGTCCGTTCGAGCGTCGTGACAACGACCGCCCGTCCTTCAACCGCGACCGCCGCGACGACCGCCCCTCCGGCGGCTTCCGTTCCGGTGGCGGCGACCGTCGCGACGACCGTGGTGGCCGTCCGTTCGAGCGTCGTGACAACGACCGCCCGTCCTTCAACCGCGACCGCCGTGACGACCGCCCCTCCGGCGGCTTCCGCTCCGGTGGCAGCGACCGCCCGTTCAACCGTGACCGTCGCGACGACCGCCCCTCCGGCGGCTTCCGCTCCGGCGGCGGCGACCGCCCGACCGGCCGTCGTGACGACCACCGCGGCGCCAACACCGGCACCAACACCGGTTCCTTCGGCCGCCGCGACGACAAGCCGCGCTGGAAGCGCAACGGCTGACCCCCGCCCGGCCGACACCCGGCCGAGCAGGTCCGCCTGACAGACCGGCAGGGCCCGTACGCCACCGAACCGACTCGGTGACGTACGGGCCCTGTTGCTGTCCCGGGCAGCCGGAAGCCCGCTCTCCGGAAGCCGCGACGGGCCCGACACCGATACCGGATCGGATGCCGGGACCGGGCGGGCTATGCTCGTGGGGTGATCAGTCGAGGGCCGTTAGCTCAATTGGTCAGAGCAGCGGACTTTTAATCCGTTGGTTGTGGGTTCGAGTCCCACACGGCCTACCGATCGCGGGGCGGAGGGCTCCTCCGCCCCGAGAGTTGTCAGAAGGGCCTCGACCGGCTTCCGCCGGCCGAGGCCCTCTGCCGTTCCCGGTCCTCCTTCTCCGACCTGACGCCCTGGACCTGACGGCCGGTCGGCAGGTCCAGGCGGAGCTTCCCGCCGTCCGGGTGGGGCTGCCTCGGCGGCGGCGCATGCGACCGGGGTCACGCGGCCCCCGGGAAAAGTGGTCGGAGCGGCCGCTCCGATGCCGTAGAGTTGGGTTTACCGACGCGGGGTGGAGCAGCTCGGTAGCTCGCTGGGCTCATAACCCAGAGGTCGCAGGTTCAAATCCTGTCCCCGCTACTGAAGGCCCGGGCCCGGCACGCACAGCGTGCCGGGCCCGAGTCGTTTCCGGGGCCCGGCCGAGGACGCTTGACCTTGACGCAGCGTAAAGATCTAGCGTTTCCGGCATGGAGTGGTCCATTCAGGAAATCGCCCGCCGGGCCGGCACCACGAGCCGCACGCTCCGGCACTACGGGGACCTCGGTCTCCTCGCGCCGAGCCGGATCGGGAGCAACGGCTACCGCTACTACGACCAGGACGCCCTCGTCCGGCTGCAGCGCGTCCTGCTGCTGCGGGAGCTCGGGCTCTCGCTGCCCGCCATCAAGGACGTGCTGGAGGGGCAGCGGGACACGGCCGTGGCGCTGCGGGCGCATCTGCGCCTGCTCGAACAGGAGCAGGCGCGCATCGGGCGGCAGATCGCCTCGGTGCGGACCACTCTCCACAAGACCCTGGAGGGGATGGAACTCATGGCCGATGAGGTGTTCGACGGCTTCGACCACACCGCTCACGAGCAGGAGGTGACCGAGCGCTGGGGCCGGGACGCGTACGAGGAGGGCGACCGCTGGTGGCGTTCGCTCGGGGACCGGGAGAAGAAGGCGTTCCAGGACGAGCACGAGGCCATCGCCCGCGACTGGGGGCGGGCCAGGGAGGCCGGGCTCGCCGCCGACGGGGCCGAGGCGCAGGACATCGCCCGGCGGCACTGCGCCTGGCTGTCCTCGGCCAAGGAGCCCAGCCGTGCGTACGTGATCGGGCTCGGTGAGATGTATGTCGCCGATCCGCGCTTCGGAAAGAACTACGATCGCTACGGGGACGGCACCGCCGCCTTCGTACGGGACGCACTGACGGTCTACGCGGAACACCGGCTCTCCGACTGACCCCCGGAAAGGCCGGCACTCCGTTCGCTTCCCCCTATTCGGCCGATGCGGAGTCGCCGCTCGGCGCGGCTCCGGGAAGCCTGGACGGGGCGCGGTACCGTCCGCAGCCGTGGGTGGACCGGGCAGGAGTGCACAGGTGGGGATGGCCGAAGGACGGCGTAGCGGCACGGCGGGGAGCATCGACGCCGTGGGCCGTGCGGTGTTCGGCTCCCCGGGAGGCGATGTGACGCCGGGCGGCCGGGGTTCCCGGCGGTTCGTCCGGATGCTGCCCGCCCTGCTGATCATCGGCGGGCTGCTCTTCGACTCGCTGGCCCCGCCCAACTTCACCGCCGTCCCGCTGTTCGTCGCGGCCCCGCTGATCGCCGCACCGTTCTTCTCGCGCTCCAGGACCGTCCGCACGGGCATCGCCGCGGTCATCTCCGTCATCGCGATGCGGCTCTCCGACGGGACGTCCACCCAGGTCGTCCCGGTCATCGAGATGATCACCGTGCTCACCGCCGCGGCGCTGGCCCTCGTCATCAACGGCGTCGTGCGGCGCGGCAACGAGCAGCTGGCCTCGGCCCGGGTGATCGCGGAGACCGCCATGCGGGCCGTGCTGCCGACGCCGGCCGAGCGGATCGGCGGGCTCCAGGTGGCCGCGCGGTACGAGGCGGCGCAGGCGGACGAGTTCGTGGGCGGCGACCTGTTCGCCGTCGCGGACACCCCGTACGGCGTACGCCTGGTGGTCGGCGACGTACGCGGCAAGGGGCTCGGCGCCGTCGAGGCGGTCGCGGTGATCATCGGGGCGTTCCGGGAGGCCGCCGAGCAGGAGCGCTCGCTGGAGGGCGTGGCGCAGCGTCTTGAGCGGGCGCTGGCCCGGGAGGGGACGCGGCGGTACGGGCTGGACGTCATGGAGGGGTTCATCACCGCCGTACTGGCCGAGATCCCGCCCGGTTCGGCCTCGCTGCGCCTCGTCAACCGCGGCCACCCGGAGCCGATCCTCCTGCACGCGGACGGCGCCCTGGAGGTGCTGGCGCCCTCGATGCCCGCGCTGCCGCTGGGGATGGACCTGGGGGTGTGGCCGGACCGGGCCGACGAGTGGGAGATGCCCGCCGGGGCGACGCTCCTCGCGTTCACGGACGGGCTGTCGGAGGCCCGGGACGCGAACGGGGTCTTCTACGATCCGGCGGCCCGGCTGCGCGGCCGGATCTTCCCGGGCCCCGAGGAGCTGCTGTCGGCGCTGACCGACGACGTACGGCTGCACACCGGAGGGCGGACCACGGACGACATGGCGCTGCTCGCGGTCGGCCGGCCGGCGGAGGGGCAGCCGGTGCGCCGGACGACGGTGAAGATCGTGGGCCGGGGCGATGACACGGTGCGTAACTGAAGGGCACCGCTCCGCATAACATTTGACACACCGTCAGAAAAAGGGGTGTGGCTGAGCCGCGGTCAAGTCGCCCGATTCCGCCCGCTTGTGACCCGTACATCCCTGCTGTGTCCCTTAATGATCAACAGGAACAGCTTGGAATCGGGCCCGGGTGTCTATTAACGTTCGATAACGCAGCGCGGTTGTCCCAGTCGTCGTCAGAGGCGACACCGCGCGCGAGCGCCGAATCCCGCAAGGGAACCGGGGAACCACCTACATGGGGTGAATCGGACGCCTGCGTCTCGTGAGAGACGGAGGGGCCCGTAGGAGACCTTCCTGCTCCGAACCCGTCAGCTAACCCGGTAGGCGAGAAGGAAGGAAAGGAGTGCGCCCACGTGGCGTCCAACAAGCCTGCCCCTGAGGCCCCGTCACCCTTCAGTGCCGACACCTTCGGTGACGCGGAGCGGTCCTGGGAGGAGTGGAATCCCACCGAGGAGTCCATCCGGCCCGTGCGCGGCAGGCACCGCGTAGCCAAGCAGCGTGGTCTGGCCCGTAGCTCCACCGTCCTCGGGGTCGGCGTCATAGCGGCCGTCGGTGCGGGTGGCATGGCCACCGCGCAGGACAAGGCCCCGGTCTCCATCTCTCTTCCCGATTCCATCGCGGACAACCTCCCCGACGCCAAGTCCCTTCCCGGCGTCGGGTCCTTCATGTCGGACGCCGCCGAGCCCGCCCCGGTCGCCGCGGCCGCGCCGCTCACCACCGCCGGCCTCACCACCGCCGAGGCCGAGGAGGGCGCCACCGACGCGGGCGAGGCCCTGCGCGCCCGGATCCTCCAGCAGGCCGAGCAGCAGCAGGCCAGCGCCGACGCCGAGGCCAAGGCCGCCGCCGAGAAGGCCGCGGCCGAGAAGGCGGCGCAGGAGGCCAAGAAGCAGCAGGACCAGGCCGAGGCCGAGGCCGCCGCGAAGAAGAAGGCCGAGGAGGAAGCGGCCGCGAAGAAGAAGGAGGCCGAGCGTCTAGCGAAGCTCGCCGCCAGCTTCTCCCTGCCCACCTCCTCGTACACGATCACCTCGACCTACGGTCAGTCCGGCGCCCTGTGGTCCTCGGGCCAGCACACCGGTCTGGACTTCGCCGGGTCGGCCGGTACGCCGATCAAGGCCGTGCACGGCGGCACGATCACGTCGGCCGGCTGGGCCGGTTCGTACGGCTACCGCACGGTGCTCCAGCTCGATGACGGCACGGAGATCTGGTACGCGCACCAGTCCTCGATCGACGTCTCGGTCGGCCAGAAGGTCACCACCGGCGAGACCATCGGCCGTATGGGCGCCACCGGCAATGTGACCGGTGTGCACCTCCACATGGAGGTCCGCACGGCGGGCGGTTCGGCGATGGACCCGATGGCCTGGCTGAACAGCAAGGGCCTCTCGGTCTGAGACCCGGGCCTTCCGGCTGACGGCGTACGTCCTTCGTCGTCACCCCACCCCGAAACCCCGGCAGCCCTGACGCACACCCCCCCGACGTCAGGGCTGCCGGTCTGTCCGGGGGCGGCCGGCCCGGCCGGTACGCTCCGGTCCGCGCGGCGACGGAATACCGCCCCCGCCCCGGCCTGTTGAACCCTCACATGACTTCTGCGCGCACTCTCGGCACCTCCGGCCTCCAGGTCTTCCCCCTCGCCCTCGGCGGCAACGTCTTCGGCTGGACGGCGGACGAGGAGCAGTCCTTCGCGGTCCTGGACGCGTACGTCGCGGCCGGCGGCAACTTCATCGACACCGCCGACGCCTACTCCTCCTGGGTCGAGGGCAACCGGGGCGGCGAGTCGGAGACCGTCATCGGCAGGTGGCTCGCCTCCCGAGGCAACCGGTCCGACGTCGTCGTCGCCACCAAGGCCGGCGCCCACCCCGATTTCCGGGGTCTGTCCGCCGGCACCGTCAAGGGCGCGGCCGAGGCCTCGCTGCGCCGGCTCGGCACCGACCACATCGACCTCTACTACACGCACTTCGACGACGAGACCGTCCCGGTCGAGGAGATCATCACCGCCCTCGACCAGCTGGTGAAGGACGGCAAGGTGCGCCACATCGCCGCCTCCAACATCAGCCCCGCGCGGCTGCGGGCCTCCCTCGACTTCTCCGAGCGCGAGGGCCTCGCCCGGTACGTCGCGCTCCAGCCGCACTACAACCTGGTCTCCCGCGACACCTACGAGGGCGAGCTCCAGGACACCGCGGCCGCCGCCGGCCTCGCCGCCGTCCCGTACTACGCGCTCGCCTCCGGCTTCCTCACCGGCAAGTACCGCCCCGGTACGACCGTGGAGAGCGCCCGGTCCGCGAAGGCGGGCGGCCACCTGGAGTCGGTGCAGGGCCGCAGGGTGCTGGCCGCCCTCGACCAGGTCGCCGGGGAACGGAACGCGGAGATCGCGACGGTCGCCCTCGCCTGGCTCGCCGCACAGCCGACCGTCGCCGCCCCGATCGCCTCCGCCCGTACGGTCGAACAGCTCCCCGCCCTGGTCGCGGTCGCCGACCTGCAGCTGACGGACCGGGAGGTCGCGCTGCTCACGGAGGCGTCGGCCTGACGGAACCGCTACTGCGACGGGCGTCGGTGGGTGGTGGGCGGTGCGCTGCCGTACGGCTGGGGGGCCGGGCCGCTGTAGCCGTGTCTGTAACCCGGTCCCTGCCCGTACCCGTACCCGTTTCCGTACGGCGTCGGCGGATGGCGGTGGTGGTGGACGTTCGGGCGGTGTGTGAGGTGGGCCGCGTGGGTGAGGGCCGGGGCGGCGATGTCGCGGCGCTGCCAGAGGTGGTGCAGCAGCTCCCGCTCGCGGGCGCCGAAGTCCGGGCCCACCGCGCCGTGGCGGGCCCGGCGGCGCAGGCCGGCCAGGGAGGTGGCGAACGACTCGTACTCCGCGACCGCGCGGGCCG
This sequence comes from Streptomyces sp. DSM 106670, assembly GCF_055792845.1. Taxonomy (NCBI): domain Bacteria; kingdom Bacillati; phylum Actinomycetota; class Actinomycetes; order Kitasatosporales; family Streptomycetaceae; genus Streptomyces; species Streptomyces sp. DSM 106670. The sequence goes on along the minus strand of NZ_CM147704.1, from coordinate 3,838,102 downwards.
CCGCCCGGCCCCGGGTGCGGTCCTGCTGCCAGTGGCGGGCCAGGTCGCGGGCCATGCCCCGAGCCCGCATGGAGGAGAGCGCCGTCGGCTCGGCGGGGGTGAGCCAGCCGGCCGCGGCGTACGCGGGCAGCTCGGCCGCCAGGGTGCGCAGCTCGCGCTGGCGTGACCAGATCGCCAGCCAGGTCACCAGGCCGAACGCCGGGACCATGACGATGCCGTACACCGCGTAGAAGCCGTACGGGCCGAAGGCCGACGAGCCGTTCCACAGGGCGTGCAGCCCCATCGCCAGCAGCAGGCCCAGCACCGGCAGGGCGATCCGGCGGACCCGGTGGCGGCGGGCGCTGACGGCCGCGAAGCCGAAGCCGAGGCCGGTGAGGACCGTGAACAGGGGGTGCGCGAACGGCGACATCACGATCCGTACGAAGAACGTCCCCGCCGTCACCGAGGCGAACCCGGAGCTGCCCAGCTGCTGGTCCTCGCCGAAGGCGTTGCCCAGATAGAGGATGTTCTCGGTGAACGCGAAACCCGTCGCGGTGAACCCGGCGACGACGATCCCGTCCACCACCCCGCCGAACTCCCGTCTGCGGAACAGGAAGATCAGCAGCACGGCCGCCGCCTTCGCGCTTTCCTCGACGACCGGGGCGATCACCGTCGCCCCCAGGGTGTCGGCGCCCGCCGGATCGGCCGTCGCGGTGGCTATCCAGCGCGTCGCGAAGGAGTTGGCGATGATCGCGACGAGCGCGGCGGCGCACGCGCCCCAGGCGAAGGAGAAGATCAGATTCCGCCAGGGGCCCGGCTCGACCCGGTCCAGCCAGCGGAAGGCGGCCATCAGGAGCGGCACCGGCAGCACCGCCAGGCCGAGACCGACGAGGAACCCCTCCGGTCCGGTCTGTTCGCGGACGAGGGCCAGGATCACCAGCCCGCACAGCACGAGCGCCACGATCACGGCGCCGGCGCGGAACACCTTGCTGCGCCACACCATGCCGACGCGGCGCGGCCGGTAACGCCACTGGCCACGCTCCGGCGCGGCGCCCAGGACCTCGTCGAGCCGCTGCTCGTGGAGGACCGGGACGGCGGGCCGCGCCTGCTGATACCGCACGGAAGGGTCGGACACCTCTCGACCCTAACGAGGAGCACCGACACCCGGCGACGGCGCATCCGGCCAGGACATGGCCGTACGCCGTCGTGCCCCGCCGTGTGTCAGACGCGGGCGAACAGCAGGTCGTGGACGATGTGCCCCTTGTCCAGGCCCTGCCCCTCGAAGCGGGTGAGCGGCCGGAACGCGGGGCGCGGGGCGTAGCCGCCGTCGGCCGCGGTGTTCGCGAAGCGGGGGTGCGCGGTGAGCACCTCCAGCATCTGCTCGGCGTACGGCTCCCAGTCGGTCGCGCAGTGGACGATCGCGCCGGGCTTGAGGACCGGGGCGACGAGGTCGAGGAAGTCGGGCTGGATCAGCCGCCGTTTGTGGTGGCGGGCCTTGGGCCACGGGTCGGGGAAGTAGACCCGCAGACCGTCGAGGGACTCGGGGGCCAGCATCTCGCGCAGCAGGATGACCGCGTCGCCGTTGGCCACCCGTACGTTGGTCGAGCCCGCCCTGTCCGCGAGGCCCAGCAGATTGCCCTGGCCGGGGGTGTGGACGTCGACCGCGAGGATGCCGGTGCCCGGGTCGTCGGCGGCCATCTGCGCGGTGGCCTCGCCCATGCCGAAGCCGATCTCCAGGACGACGGGCAGCCCGTCGAACAGCTCGGTCAGGTCCAGGACCCGCTTGCCGTCGATGTCCAGGCCCCACTTCGGCCACAGCCGCTCCAGGGACTCCTGCTGGCCGGTGGTGACCCGGCTGCGGCGCGGCTGGAAGCTGCGGATCCGGCGCTCGTGGTGCGAGCCGGCCGGGTCGGCGGCGGGGCCGCCGGGGAAGCGGGGCTCCATGCGCAGCCGGCGCGCGCGCTCGAAGGAGGCGGCCCGCAGCGCGGCGGCTTCGTCGGCGGAGGCGTCGGCGAGAGCGTCGGCGTGCGCGTCGGCGTGCGCGTCGGCCGCCGTGGAGCCGGTCCGCGCGGGGGCGGCCGGCGTCGTATCGGCCGGCGTCGCGTTGGGGGATCCGGCGGGCGTGGGGTTCAAGGGCTGCTCAGACACAATGACCGGATTCTACGGCGGGCGGCCTCCACCCCGTCTCCCGAGCCCGGCGCAGCGCGAGCCGCGCCACCTCCCGTCCGATGGGCAGGCACGCCGTCGCGGCCGGCGACGGGGCGTTGAGCACATGCACGGTGTGCGGGGCCTCGCGGATCAGGAAGTCGTCGACCAGCGTGCCGTCCTTCAGCACCGCCTGGGCCCGGACCCCGGCGGGCGACGGGCGCAGATCGTCCTCGGTGACGGCGGGCAGCAGCCGCTGGACGGCCCGGGTGAACGCGGACCGGGACAGCGAGCGGTGCACCTCGCCCGCCCCGTACCGCCAGTGCCGGCGGGCGATCTGCCAGGTGCCCGGCCAGCTCAGCGTGGACAGCAGTTCGGCGGGGCGGACCTGTGGCCAGGTGTATCCCTCGCGGGCCAGGGCGGGCACCGCGTTCGGACCGACGTGGACGGAGCCGTCGAAGCCCCGGGTGAGGTGGACGCCGAGGAAGGGGAACGCCGGGTCCGGCACCGGGTAGACCAGACCGCGCACCAGCTCGGGGCGGGCCAGCGCGTAGTACTCGCCCCGGAACGGCACGATCCGCACCCCCGGGTCGTCCCCGGCGAGGCGGGCCACCCGGTCGCAGTGCAGCCCCGCGCAGTTGACCAGCACCCGGGCCCGGACGACCAGGCCGTCCGCCGTGCGCACCGCGACGCCCCAGGGCCGCCGATCTATCGCGGTGACCTCCGCGCCGTACCGCACGATGCCGCCCGCCGCGGTGACCTCGGTCGCGAAGCGGGTGGCCACGGAGGTGAAGTCGCAGACGCCCGTCGTGCCGACCCGGATCGCCGCCAGGCCCCGGACCTCCGGTTCGTACTCCGCGATCTGGGCCGGGCCCAGCTCCCGCACGGGCAGTCCGTGCTCGCGGCCGCGCTGCACCAGGGCATGCAGCCGGGGCAGCTCGGAGCGCTCGGTGGCGACGATCAGCTTGCCGGTGGTGGCGTGCGCGATGGAGTGCTCGGCGCAGAAGTCCGCGAGCTCGGCGGAGCCGCGCAGCGCGTACCGGGCCTTGAGGGAGCCGGGGCGGTAGTAGATGCCGCTGTGGATCACGCCGCTGTTGCGGCCGGTCTGATGGCGGGCGGGGCCGCGTTCCTTCTCCAGGACCGTGACCCGGGTGCCCGGAGCCGCCCGGGTGAGCGCATACGCGGTCGACAGACCGACGATCCCGCCGCCGATCACCAGCACATCGCAGTCGTACGCCGCGTGCGTCATCATCACGCCACCTCCCACCCCGATAGTGCACTGACCCACTGACAACCGGCTCAAACCCGAGATGGGCAGGGCGTGGCGCACACTCCGCCCGGCGGGGGCCCGCCGGGCGGCTTCCGTGTCCGGTTCTCAGGCCTGGGTGACCAGCAGCGGGCGGGCCCGCTCCCGCAGCTCGGCGACGCGGGGCTCGTCCCCGTACGGCTCCAGGCGGTGCAGCAGATCGCGCACGTACTCCGTGGTGCGGGCCGAGGAGATCCGGCCCGCGACCTCCACCGCCCGGGTGCCCGCCGCGCAGGCCGCGTCCAGATTGCCGGACTCCAGCTCGGCGACGGCGGAGACGACGAGCCGCAGTCCGTGGCTGCGGACGAACTCCTCGGTCGGCCGGGACAGCGCCTGCTCGGTGAAGCGCCGCACCTGGCGGGGGGCCTTCAGGTCCCGGTAGCACTCGGCGGCGTCGGCGGCGAACCGGTCGTAGCCGTAGAAACCGAGCCAGGGCGGGTCGGAGTCGCCCGCCCGGGACCGCTCCAGCCAGCTCTCGGCGCCCTTGAGCGCGGCCCCCGCGGCCGGTGCGTCGCCGGCCTTCGCATGGGCGCGGGCCTCCACCAGACGGAAGAAGCTCATGGTGCGGGCGGTGGCGAGGCCGCGGTTGCGCTCGACGGCGGCCTGGGCGAGGTCGACGCCTTCGTCGGCGAAGCCGCGGTAGGTCGCCTGGAGGGACATGGAGGCGAGGACATAGCCGCCGAGCGGTACGTCGGCGGCGGCGCGGGCCAGCCGCAGGGCCTGGATGTAGTAGCGCTGGGCGGCTTCCTGCTGGCCGGTGTCGAAGGCCATCCAGCCGGCCAGCCGGGTCAGCTCGGCGGACGCGCCGAACAGGGCCCGGCCGACCTCGTCGGTGTACGAGCCGAGGAGCAGAGGTGCGGCGTCGACGCGTAAGCACTCGGGAACCATGGAGGAACGCCAGTCGCCGCCGCCGTACTTGGAGTCCCACCGCCGGGCGTCCTGGGCCGCCTCGCGCAGCTTCGACACATCGCTGTGGCCGACCCGCAGCGGCGAGGCGTCCGCCGCCGTCTCCGGGCCCGGCTGTACGGGGACGGAGCCGGCCGCGCCGGGAGTGTGGAGGATCTGTGCGCCCCGGGCGTCCGGTGCGCCCTGCGTGCCGCGGGCCGCCGGACCGGACGGCCCGTCGGGTGCGCCGCCGCGTGCCCCGAGGATCGCCGCCTGCGCCGCCGTCGGGTCCCGGGCCACCGACGGATCGGCGGGGGTTATCAGCCAGCGGGAGGCGGGCGTCGCGTACGCGCTCACCGAGAACGATCCCGCCAGGGACTGCCAGATCCCGCCGCCGCCCCGCCGCCCGGCCAGATCCAGCCGGTACAGCTCGGTCGCCGACCGGACCGCCTCGCCCACGTCCCGGGGGAAGGCGAGGCCGACCTCCGGGGCCGGGTCCGCGTCGGCGAGGCCGATCTCGTGCAGCGGGACCGGCCGGCCGAGCTTGGCCCCGATCGCCGCCGCGATGAGATGCGGCGCCGCGCCCTGCGGCACCATCCCCTTGGCGACCCACCGGGCCACCGAGGTCTTGTCGTAGCGAAGTGTCAGACCGCGCTGTGCTCCGAGGTCGTTGACCCGCCGGGCGAGCCCGGCGTTACTGATTCCCGCGAGGGCGAGAACCGTGCCGAGCTTCTCGTTCGGCCCGCGTTGCTCCCTGGACATGCGCCACCCCTCGACACACAGACAGCCGCCGCGTCACCGAGGACGGCGCGCGGCATTCGTACCGATGCCTCCCCAGGTTCGAACCCTCGTACTCCGCCTGCACACGCATGTGGCCGAGCCCCGAGGAATATGCCCCCCTGTCGAGAACACCAGTAAACACAGCGTAGTTCTCCCTATCCCTACCGTTAAGGGGCAGACGTCCGGATGGCGGGATTGTTGTCCGTGCGGGCGGTGCGGGCCGTCCGGGCGCGGGTGCGCGGGCCGGGGTGCGGCGTGCTCCCGGTGTGTGGCCGTGCGCCCGGCCGTGCGCTCTGGCCCGGCCGTCGCCGTGACGCTTGGCTGGGTACCGCGTGGGTCGGCCCGCTGCACTGGACTCAGTGGGCTGGGGGAAACCGCCGCTCCATTCCCCGCGGGCGGCGGACCGGTCCGGGAGGTGAGGCCCACCTCCCGGACTGTGCGTGGAGGGGTCGCCAGGGGGGCGCGGCACGGTATGCGCGCGTGGTGGCGCTTCGAGAGAATGGCCGAATAGCGACGGTCCGGTGAGGGTCTGACCAACGGTCCGACTATGGCCGGATATCGCCGCTGTTTCCGGGCGGCGCCGGCCCTTCCCCTGTCACGGGGACGGGCCGGGGCGGCGCGGAGACCGGGCGGCCCGACCTCCGCAACTCCCGGAACCCGCACTTCCGTTGCTGTCGTCGCGGTGAAGGTCGCGTCGGGCCTTTGCCAGGGGCGCATGCTCTTCCGGCGTGCGCCGCCCGTACACCCTCTCCTGCGGCATTGTCGTGGCAGCATGTCCCGCAGCGGCGTTCTCGCTCATCTCGTGCGCCGTTTGTCCACAGCCTGTGGAGGCGGCGATGCGTTGGTTGGTGGGATGGAGCAGTATCGCCGCGAGCTTCGGCACCGTCGGCGCCGTCGGAAACGGCGGAGAGGGGCGCACGGTTCACCCCGTGGGCTCCCAACTCCTGTGGGGCGACCCGGATCCGCTGTGGGCGGTCGGTGACTGGCGCCCCGACGAGATCCGCGTCATCGGCGTCGCGACCCCCGAAGGGGCGCCCACCGCACGCCTCGCGGTCCTCGGCTGCTGCGGCGCCACCGACGAGCAGCTGCGCGTCGGACTCCTCGCCGCGCGCGGCGGTGCGATGCGCCATCTCACCGCCTGGCCCGGCAGTTACACCGCCGTCGTGCAGATCGGCCGCCGCATCACCGTCGCGGGCGACCTGGCCGGCGCCCGGCCGGTCTTCCACACCCCCTGGGCCAACGGCACCGCCTACGCCACCGCCGCCCTGCCGCTCGCCGACCTCATCGAGGCCCAGCTCGACATCGGGCACCTCGCCGCCCTGCTCGCCTGCCCGGAGACCCCCGAGGCGCTCGGCGACGGCACGCCCTACGTCGGCGTGAAGCGCGTCCCGCCGGGCCACGCGCTGATCCTGCGGGAGGGCTCGCGGGAGATCACCGGGTACGAGGCCGTCGCCTCGCTCGCCGTCGCCGCACCCCAGGCCGACCCGGTGCACGCCGTGGAGGGCGTACGGGACGCGCTCGTCGAAGCCGTACGCGCCCGGCTCACGGCCCCGCGCCACGCGCCGGAGAACCTGCCGCAGGACCCGGGGCCCGTCCCCGGCATGGGCCCCGCCGACCGGCGTGCGGCCCGGGGCGGACCGGTGGCGGGCATCGGCGCCGACCTCTCCGGCGGCAGCGCCTCGGCCACCCTCGCCCTGCTCGCCTCCGGGCTGCCCGGACTGCCCGGCACCCTCCTCGGCCACGGCACCGGCGCCGGCGAGCGGCTGCTCGCCGTCACCTTCAACGACCTCACCACCCGCGGCAACGAGGACGAGCTGGAGCGGGCCCGCGCCATCGCCGCCAACCCGCGCCTGCACCACGTGGTCGTCGCGGCGGGCGAAGAGGCCCTGCCGTACGCCGGGTTGGAGACCGTCACCCTGACCGACGAACCGGCGCCCTCGCTCGTCCTGGCCGACCGGCACCGCCGCCGGCTCTCCGCGGGCAGCGCCGACCACCTCGTCGGAGCCGGGGCCCGGCAGGTCCTGGACGCGCACCCGGCCCGTCTCGCCGACCTCCTGATGGACCGGCGCAGACGCCACCTCCTGCGCCCCGTCGCCGCCCTGACCAAGGCCGAAGGTCCCACGGCGCACTCGCTGTTCGTCCCGCTGACGGTCTACCGCGCCGCCCGCCGCCTGGCCCGTACGTCCTACCGCACCGGTCTGGAGTCCGCCGCCGGGCTCCTCCCCGACGCCAACCGCTACGCCCCCGACCTCGCCACCCCCGCCGACGCCTCGCTCGCCGCCCTCGCCTGGTCGCGCCCGGGGCCCGCGGCGCGCTGGCTGACGGGGGAGGCGCTGGCCGAAGTATCGGTTCGCCTCCAGGAGGCGGCGATCCGGCCCACCTCGGTACAGCGTCCGGGGGAGGCCCGGGCCCGCGCCGCGCTCGCCCGGGGGGCCGCCGACCACCGGATCCTGGAGCAGGCCGCGGAGATCCGCAGCCAGCGCCTGCACGCCCCGTTCCTCGACAACCAGGTGGTCAGGGCGGCCCGCGCGCTGCCCGAGTCGCTGCGCGTCCAGCCCGGCGCACGGGCCGCGATCCTGCGCCGGGTGCTCGGCGGGGCGGGCATCCACGATCTGCCGCCCGGTTGGGGCGCGCCCTCCCAGGCCACCTCCACCGCCGTCACCCGGACCGGTCTGCGCACCGCGCTGCCCGAGCTGATGGCCCTGTTCGACGCCCCGCTGCTGGCCGACGCGGGACTGGTCGAGGCCCGGGTGGTCCGCAAGGCCCTGCGCGCCGCGTCCGAGGGCGAGCCGCTGCCGCTGGACGGCCTGGCGGACCTGGCCTCCACCGAACTGTGGCTGCGCCGCCTGGTGACCCGCCGCGGCACCTGCTGGACGGGCACGGCCGCCCCGCGCCAGCGCGCGGTCGCGGGCGGCGTGATCCCCGCCCGGCGCACGCTCCAACCCTGACCGGAAGAGACCGCCGCCGGGCGCCTCAGGCGCAGCTGATCCGGGAATTCGCCCAGTCCGCCAGGGCCACGCCGCCCATCGGGGTCTCCGGCTCCACCACGAGGCGGATCGAGGACTGCCCGGCGATGTTCACGCTCACCGGGACGGCGGGCTCGCCGCTCTTCATCACCGGGGAGCGCCAGAGCCGCGCGCCGTTCCCGTTGAACACCGAGAAGCGCACCGCGCCGAGCAGCGGCGTCAGATCGTCCACCCCGACCATGGCCTCGTAGCGGGTGCACGGCCGGTTCAGCTCGATGGTCACCGAGGAGCGGGCGTGCACGGTCACCCCGTGCGCGTAACGGGTGGAGGCGATCGACACGTTCGACCGCTGCCAGATCCAACTGCTCTGGCCCATCGCCACTTCCGGCTCGGTGTGGTCGCCGAACACGGAGTACGCCAGCTCGCTGACCTGGTACACCTCCGGGGCGGGCGGCGGCGGTGTGGGCTTCGGCGGCTTGGGCGTCGGCTTCGGGGACGGCGGCGGGCTCGGCGCCGGGGGCGCGGGCTTCGGCGGCGGCTCCGGGGAGGGCGTGGGGCTCGGCGTCGGCGTGGGCTTCGGGGCCGGCTCGGACGGGGACGGCACCGGGGGAGCGGGCGGTGCGGGGGCGGCCGGCGGCTTCGGAGCCGGCTTCGGGGACGGCGGAGGCTCCGGCGTCGGCACCGCGGGCGCCACGGCCGGCGGCTTCGCGACCGGCTTGGGCTCCGGCTTCGGCTGGTCGTCGCCGACGAGCGCCCACACCAGACCGGCCGCGGCGGCCACCGCCACGGCGGCGGCGATCCCGGCCTTGGCGGGTGCGCCGAGCCCCTCGGAGGCAGCGGCGCCTCCGGCGGCGCCACCGGTGGAACCGGACCCGGTGGCCGCCGCGGCGGCTCCCGCTCCGGCGGCCCCGGCCGCGCCGCCGGCCACGATGCCCGCGGCCTTGAGCGAATACCCGGCGGCGAACCAGCCGATGACCGCGACGGGCAGCAGCGCCGGGATCCCGGCGTTCACATGGTCCAGCTCGCCCGCGGCCACCCGGCACTTGGCGCATTCGTCGAGGTGCTTGCGCAGCCCCCGTTCGGCCCGGGTCCGCAGTCCGCCCCGGGCGTGGGCGCCGAGCCGGTCGGCGTACTGCGCGCAGTCCCCGCCGGTGGTCAGCGCCTGGCTGACATGGGCCTGGAGATACGCCTGCTTGAGCCCTTCGCGGGCGCGGCTGGCCAGGACGGCGGTGGCGTTGGCGGTGAGGCCGAAGAGCGGGGCGATCTCGCTCGGCGACTCCTCCTCCACCGTGGTGTGCCACAGGACCGCCTGCCAGCGCTCCGGGAGGCTCCGGAACGCCTGCATCGCCATCGTCTGCTCGGCCTCGTGCATCGCCAGGACGTCGGCGCCGAGTTCGAGGGTGTCGTCGTCGGAGACCTCGGACGAGCGGGAGGCCTGGGCGGCGAACACCGCGAAGTCGTCGACCAGATGCTCACGCCTGGCGCTCTTGGTCCAGGCGGCGGCGACATGGCGGACGGCGGTCATCAGATAGGCCCGGACCGCTTCCGTCGGCCCCTTTCCGCCCCGTACGGCCTGGAGCGTGCGCGCGAACACCTCGGCCGTCAGGTCGTCGGCGGTGTGCGCGTCCCGGCAGCAGCTGCGGGCGTAACGGAGCACGGCGGCCGAGTGCCGCCGGAACAGCTCCTCGTAGGCCTGGTCGTCGCCCGCCCGCATGTCCTCGATCAGCCGGGCGTCGGAGAGGCCGGCCTCGGGGGCCCCGCTGCGGCCCGCGCGCTGCTGCGGAACCGCCGGCGCGCCGACACCGCCGGAGGCGTCCTCCTCGGCGACGGCGGGCCACGGGCCGGGCAGGACGGTGCCGCCCTCGGCCTCACCGTCCGACGAGCCGCGTACGGCCTGGGTCGGCACCTGCCCGGCGGACAGCCCGTCCGCCTTGGTGTCCCTGTCGGCCGCAGCGATCTCGCCGAGCGGCTCTTCCTGCTGCTCGTTACCGCTCATCGCGGAAGCCCCCGTATACACCCTTGGACCCGAATACCGGCCAAGACTGCCACATGGCTCAATCGCGTTGGCATCTCAGTCCCGCCAACCACTCATCCGGGGCGTTTTCTCGAATATGAGTACTAGAGAACCTTCTTTCGGGGAATGAGACCCCGTCGATTCGTCTCCCGTCTCCCGGCACCCGGTCACCGCCCGCCCGCGCCCGCCCGTCGACAGACGGACGGACCCGGGCAGACGGACGCGGACGGTCGGACACGGACGGACGGCCGCGTCACGCGGGCCGCGACCGCAGCCCCTCCAGCAGGATGTCCAGCAACCGGGCCGAAGCCGCGGCCTGCTGAGCGGCGTCCGGCAGCGAAGGAGCCGCCGTCGCGATGACCAGCAGCACATCGGCCACCGTCACATCCCGGCGCAGCTCACCGGAGTCCCGCGCCCGGTCCACCAGTTGCCCCACGACCTCCAGCAGCTCGACCGCGCCCGAGTCCTCACCGAGGCCGTCGAGCCCGTCGCCGCCGCCGGAGCGCTGGCCGACGACGCGGAAGTCGTCCTGGCCCACTCCCTGCCGCTGCTGCGGAACCCGCGTCTCGTCCACCGCGCCCGACGCCGAAGCCGCCCCGGAAGCCGCCGGTGCGCCCGGCTCCTCCCCGTCGACCCCGACCCGCAGCACCTGCGGCGGCAGCAGCCTGCCCGCACCCGACGCCACGGACGTCCGCAGGAAGCGGGAGAGCGCCGACCAGGGCTTCTCCTCCTGCCCCAGCGCCGTACGCGCCTGCTCGGTCAGCCGGGAGGTCTCCTCCTCGGCTATCCGCCGTACCAGCACGTCCTTGCTCGGGAACCGTCGGTAGACGGTGCCCACGCCGACGCGGGCACGACGTGCCACATCCTCCATCGGAGCGCCGTAACCCAGCTCTCCGAACACCTCGCGCGCCGCGCGCAGCACGTGCTCCAGATTGCGCTGCGCGTCCACGCGCAGCGGAGCCGAGCGCGGCGCGCCCGCGGCTCCCGTCGTCGCCGTTCCCGCCGTCGTCGCCCCGTTCGGGGCCTGTCCGGCACCGGCCGAATTCAGCGCCGCGGCACTCACCGCGGCCGCCGAGCGAACGGCGTCCGCCGAGCTCATGACGCCGAGCGCACCCACGGAGCCGAGGCGCCCGTGGTCCTCGGACGCGCGCGAGAGCGCAGCCTGGCCATGCGTATCCTGAATATGCATAACTTCCCCCGGTTATGACGTCTCCCCCCGGAGACTTCCCGCCGTTTCAGACGGGGAGCGGAGCACAACGAAATCCGCACCCGACACCCCGACGGGTTACGAACATAGTTGAGCCCGCGTCAATTCAGAAGGGGGTAGTTCCGCATGGGGCGCCCCTCGATCGGACCAAGATCCGACCGACGCCGGAACATCGCCCTTCCGCTTACCCCGTTCGTAGTGCCTGACCTGCACTGCTGTCATTTTCCGCCACCCGCGGGCCCCGAGTGCCGTTGAGGATCCGCCGGTCACACAATTTGCCGGGCCTGTGGACAAACCACTGACTCCGTTGCGTCATGGGGTGGTGATGGCTCCAGATTCCCGGGGGACGACCCCCGGCACCCGGCCAGGTGTGCGCATTCTCGTCGTCGGCGGCGGCTACGTCGGGATGTACACAGCGCTGCGTCTCCAACGGAAGTTGAAGCAGAGACTGAGGAGCGGCGACGCCGAGATCGTGGTCGTCACGCCCGAGCCGTACATGACGTACCAGCCCTTCCTCCCCGAAGCGGCCGCCGGCTCGATCTCGCCCCGCCATGTCGTCGTGCCGCTGCGCCGCGTCCTCAAGGACTGCACGATCGTCATCGGCGAGGCGCAGCGCGTCGACCACACCAAACGGACCGCGACCGTCACCACCCTCGCCACCGGCGAGGACGGCACCGGAGCCCTGGAGATCGGCTACGACGAGATCGTCATCGCCCCCGGATCCGTGTCGCGCACCCTGCCGGTCCCCGGCCTCGCCGAGTTCGGCATCGGATTCAAGACCGTCGAGGAGGCCATCGGGCTGCGCAACCACGTCATCGAACAGATGGACATCGCCTCCGCCACCCGCGATCCGGCGATCCGCGACGCCGCCCTCACCTTCGTCTTCGTCGGCGGAGGCTACGCGGGCGTGGAGGCGCTGGCCGAACTGGAGGACATGGCCCGCTACACGGCGCGGTACTACCACAACATCAAGCCGGCCGACCTGAAATGGATCTTGGTCGAGGCCTCCGGGCGCATCCTCCCCGAGGTCGGCGAGGCCATGGGCACGTACGCCATCGGCGAGCTGCGCGGCCGGAACATCGACGTACGCCTCGACACCCGCCTCGACACCTGCGAGGACCGCGTCGCCGTCCTCAGCGACGGCTCCCGCTTCCCCACCCGCACCCTCGTCTGGACCGCGGGCGTCAAACCGGCCCCGCTGCTGGCCGCCACCGACCTGCCCCTCACCGAACGCGGCCGGCTCCGCTGTACCGCCACCCTCGGCGTCGAGGGTGTCCCGCACGCCTGGGCCGCCGGCGACGCCGCCGCCGTACCCGATCTGACCGCCTCCGAACCGGGCCGCGAGACCGCCCCCAACGCCCAGCACGCGGTGCGCCAGGCGAAGGTCCTCGCCGACAACGTCCTCGCCACGGTCGACGGCCGCCCGCTCAAGGAGTACCGGCACGCGTACGCCGGATCGGTCGCCTCCCTGGGGCTGCACAAAGGCGTCGCCCACGTCTACGGTCGCAAGCTCAAGGGCTACCCCGCCTGGCTGATGCACCGTACGTACCACCTCAGCCGGGTGCCGACGTTCAACCGGAAGGCGCGCGTCCTTGCCGAATGGACCCTGTCCGGACTCTTCAAACGCGAGATCGTCTCGCTCGGTTCGCTGGAACACCCCCGCGCCGAGTTCGAACTCGCGGCGGGAGGCGGCTCCGGCACCCCGGGGATCCCCGGCCCCGCCCGCCCGAAGGGCCCGGAAGAACCGCCGGACGACCGCCGGACGGACAGCTGACGGACATCCGGCGGACAGCTGACGGGCGGCCAGGGCGGCGACTGTCAGTACGGTCGGTCACACTGGACGTGTGACCATAGGTGGGCCCACGCCTGCACAGAGTGACCCGGCGGGCAGTGACCGACAGTGACCTGCGGCGACGCACCACCAGCACGACGAGGCCCGGCTGCGCCTTCCCGGGGGTACGGCCCCCGGAGCCCCGACCATGCCCGAAGAAACGGCAGAAGAAGCAGCCCGCCCGAGCGGACCAGACCGACACACGAGGCCAGAAATACCGTGAACTTCACGCGTTGGAGCGCCCGCCTTCCCGGAACGCAGCGCCGAGCCGCCGCGCGGGACGACCGCAGCGCCGTGCCGGCGGCCCGAGCCGAGTACGCCCGGCCGGAGGGCTCGCCCGCCCAGCCGGACGACGCCTCCCCGGCGCCTTCCGGCCCCGCCCCGGCGGAGGCCCTGCCCGGGCCCGCCCTCGACGACCTCTCCGCCCGCGAGATCCTCGGCCGGCTCCCCGCCCCCGTCGCGCTGCTGCACGGCGCGGACCACCGCGTCGCCTACGTCAACGACGCGTACGAGGCCGCGTTCGGCCCCCGCCCGTCCGGCGTCCCCGCGGCCGAGGCCCTGCCCGAGCTCGCCCAGCTCAGCGTGCTCCCCCTGCTCGACCAGGTCCTGCGCAGCGGCACCGCGCGCACGGTCAAGTCCCGCAGGACCGCCGAGGGCGGCTCGTACACCGTGACCTGCACCCCGGTCGCCGCCTGGGACAGCGCGGAGGAGAAGGGGGACAAGGAGGACAAGGAGAACAAGGGGCCCGACAAGGGCGATGCCAAGGCGGACGCCAAGAAGGAGGGCGGCGTCCTCGTCTACGCGGCAGACGTCACCGACCACGCCGAAGCCGCCGAACGCCTGCGCACCAGCGAGCGCCGCCACCGCGAAACGGCCGTCACCCTCCAGCGCTCCCTCCTCCCGCAGGAGCTGGAACAGCCCGACGACCTCCGCATCGCCGCCACCTACCAGCCCGGCGGAACCGACGCCGCGGTCGGCGGCGACTGGTACGACGTCATCACCCTCGGCGCGGGCCGCACCGCCCTGGTCATCGGCGATGTGATGGGCCGCGGCGTCCGGGCCGCCGCCGTGATGGGCCAGCTCCGCACCGCCGTCCGCGCCTACGCCCGGCTCGACCTCCCGCCGCACGAGGTGATCCAGCTGCTGGACATCCTCGCCGCCGAGATCGACGCCAGCCAGATCGCCACCTGCGTCTACGCCGTCCATGATCCCAACGAGGGGCAGCTCGTCTACGCCTCCGCCGGACACCTCCCGATCCTCGTCTGCGACGAGGACGGCACGGTCCACCGCGCCGCCGACCCCACCGGGCCCCCGCTCGGCACCGGCGGCTGGGTCCACACCTCGGGCACCATCGCGCTGCCGCCCGGCTCCACCGCGGTCCTCTATACGGACGGCCTGGTCGAACGGCGCAGCGAGGACATCGACGAGGGCGTCGCCTCCCTGGCCCGCGCCCTCTCCGGCGCCAAGGGATCACCGCAGGTGGTGTGCGACCGGCTGATCCGCTCCCTGGGCGTGACCGCCGAGCACGACGACGACGTGGCGGTCCTGGTGGTCCAGCACCCCGCCCGTACGGGACCGAACGCGGAGCTGTTCCACAACGCCGCGCTCGATCTCCTCGGCGGCATCGAGGCCGCCCCGCGCGCCCGCGCCTTCGCCACCGGGGTCCTGACCTCCTGGCGCTTCCCGGTCGAACTCCGCGACCTGGGCGTCCTCGCCACCAGCGAGCTCGTCGCGAACTCCCTCCAGCACGGCACCCCGCCGATGCGCCTGGGGCTGCGCCGTACGGACCGCCGGCTGATCATCGAGGTCACCGACGGCGACGACCACCTGCCGCGCCGCCGCCAGGCCGAACCGGCGGACGAGGCGGGACGCGGCATCTCGATCATCGCCTCGATCGCCACCTCATGGGGCAGCCGGCGCACACCGGGCGGCGGAAAGGCGGTCTGGTGCGAGTTCGCCCTGCCGCGGTGAAACAGAGCGGCAGGGCGAACGTTCTTCGTCGGGTCCGGTCAGTGACCGGCGGAAGCCGAGGCGGGTGCGGGTGCGGTGTTCCCGGCGGGCACCGCGCCGTCCGGCCCCTCGGGCAGTGACACCGCCACCACCCGCGAGGGGACGCCGGCCAGCGACGGCTGATCCTGTACGGGGGTGAGCCGACGGCCCAGCCGCAGCGCGAGCACCGTGATGCCCAGCGAGAACAGCACGAACGTCACGATGTACGGGCCGTGCAGCGACGCCCCCATCGGCCCGCCGACGGCCGGACCGACCGCGAGCGCGAGCTGCTTGCACAGGGCGAACGCCGAGTTGTACTGCCCGACCATCGACTCCGGCGCCAGATCGGCGACCAGCGGGGCGACGGTCGGCGACAGCATCGCCTCCCCCAGCCCGAACAGCGCGTACGTCGAGATGAACGCGGCCGTCGCCATGGTCTGGCTGCCGTGCCCGAGCCCGGCGTAGCCCGCCACGATCCAGGCGAAGGCCCAGATCAGGCCGACCGCGGCGATGACCCGGCTGCGCCGCCGGCGCTCCACGAGCCGCAGCACGACGAACTGCGCCACGACGATGACCGCGGTGTTGGCGGCCAGCGCGAAGCCGAGGGTGGAGGGCTCGATCCCGGCGGCCTCCGTGCCGTACGCGGCGAGCCCGGACTCGAACTGCCCGTAGCAGGCGAAGAACAGCACGAACCCCAGCACGCACAGCTGCACCATGGCCCGGTGCGACAGCAGCGCCCGCAGCCCGCCGCCCTTCGCGGCGGACCCGTCCGCCGGCCTGGCGCCGCCGAGCGAAGCCGTACGCGGCATGCGCACGGTGGTCACGACGACACCGAGCACCACGAACATCGCGGCCTCGATCAGGAAGAGCATCGTGAAGCTCGCCGGACGGTCCACGTCCACCAGCTGCCCGCCGACGAGCCCGCCGAGGCCGAGCCCCAGGTTCTGCAGGAAGAACTGCATGGCGAAGGCGCGCGTACGGGTCGCGGTGCTGGAGCACCACACGAGCATCGTGGCGAGGGCCGGCTGCATGACGGCGGTCCCCGCACCGAGGACCGCGGCGGCCAGCACGGCGGCCGGAACGCTGCTCGCGAACCCCAGGGCGGCGGCGCCCACGGAGGCCAGAGCGGAGGCCACCACCAGCACGGGCAACGGGCCCCGCCGGTCGATGGCCCGCCCGGTGAACGGCAGAACGGCCAGCGCCGCCATCGCGAAGACCGCCAGGACGACCCCCGCCGTCCCGGCGCCCAGATCCCGTACCTGCGCCACGTAGACGTACAGATACGGAACGGTGAACCCGAGCCCGAACGCGCTCAGCGCGCTGCCCAGCTGGATCCGTCGCAGCGCTGCGCCCATCTCCCTGGTCACACTCACCTACCTCAAGGTTTCGAAGAAATCAGACTCGAAGACTTTAGCACTAAACTTAGAAGGTGAAAACTACAGCCTGAAGGACTTCAAGGGTGGTGGGGGCGTGTCATACTGCCCGCCATGTCTGAGAGCACCGAGGAGCCCGGCCCCAGCGAGCCGAGCCTCGACGAACAGATCGCCGCCTACCAGCGCGAGTTCCGCGACCTCGACCCGCAGGTCGAACAGGTGGTCTCCGCACTGGGCCGCCTGAACCGCCGGATGAACGTCGCGTACGGGAGGCAGGTCGCCGCCCTCGGCATCAGCAACGCCGAGTGGGAGGTCCTCAAGACCCTGGTCCTGGCGGGCGCCCCCTACCGGCTGGGCCCCGGCGAACTGGCGAAGCGCCTCGGTCTCACCCCGGCCGCCATGACCCACCGCATCGACCGGATGGCCGGCGAGGGCCTGGTCACCCGGGACCGCGACGAGAACAACCGGGTCCGCGTCATCGTCGAGCTGACCGACGAGGGCCGTACGAAGTGGCTCGAGGCGATGCGCATGGCGAGCGACTTCGAGGAGGACCTCCTCCAGGACCTGTCCGGCGACGAACGCGGCGTCCTCGGCGAACTGCTGGTCCGCCTCCTGCGCCGGGTGGAACACGCCCAGCCGGACGCCGGCGGCCGCCTCACCGACCTGGACTGACGGCCGCGCCGGAGGCCCCGAGGAGGCCACCGGGGGTGGGTTGACACACCCCTGGTGGATCCGTAAAGTTCTCCGAGTTGTCACGGAGCCGGAACGGTTCCGCGGCAGCCGATCCCGCCGCGAACGCGGCAACCAAACTTCAGCACGATCTCCCACTCGGGATGATTTCGGCATGCCGGAATTCATGACGAAGGCCCGATTATGAGCCGCCGGGAGAATCCGCTAGAGTTTGAGCGTCGGAACGGCCCAACAGCCGGGAAGACAAGCCCCGCTGACTGGGAATCAGGCCCGAAAGGATCTGATAGAGTCGGACTCGCCGGAAAGGGAAAACGCGAAAGCGAAGAACCTCGAAAGCACCCCGCTTCGACCGGGAATCGGACACGAAAGAGTCTGATAGAGTCGGAAACGCAAGAACGAAGGGAAGCGCCCGGAGGGCCCCGGTGAAACGGGACCGAAGGAAGCGTCCGTTCCTTGAGAACTCAACAGCGTGCCAAAAGTCAACGCCAGATATGTTGATACCCCGGCCTGCTTCGGCAGGTTGGTGGTTCCTTTGAAAGTCCTGCCGTTCCGCTCCTTGTGGGTGGCGGTAGGCAATAGCACAGCGAGGACGCTGTGAACAACGGGTCTTATTCCGACCGGTTGTTCCGCTCTCGTGATGTGTGCACCCGATTACGGGTAAACATTCACGGAGAGTTTGATCCTGGCTCAGGACGAACGCTGGCGGCGTGCTTAACACATGCAAGTCGAACGATGAAGCCTTTCGGGGTGGATTAGTGGCGAACGGGTGAGTAACACGTGGGCAATCTGCCCTTCACTCTGGGACAAGCCCTGGAAACGGGGTCTAATACCGGATAACACTCTGTCCCGCATGGGATGGGGTTAAAAGCTCCGGCGGTGAAGGATGAGCCCGCGGCCTATCAGCTTGTTGGTGGGGTAATGGCCTACCAAGGCGACGACGGGTAGCCGGCCTGAGAGGGCGACCGGCCACACTGGGACTGAGACACGGCCCAGACTCCTACGGGAGGCAGCAGTGGGGAATATTGCACAATGGGCGAAAGCCTGATGCAGCGACGCCGCGTGAGGGATGACGGCCTTCGGGTTGTAAACCTCTTTCAGCAGGGAAGAAGCGAAAGTGACGGTACCTGCAGAAGAAGCGCCGGCTAACTACGTGCCAGCAGCCGCGGTAATACGTAGGGCGCAAGCGTTGTCCGGAATTATTGGGCGTAAAGAGCTCGTAGGCGGCTTGTCACGTCGGATGTGAAAGCCCGGGGCTTAACCCCGGGTCTGCATTCGATACGGGCTAGCTAGAGTGTGGTAGGGGAGATCGGAATTCCTGGTGTAGCGGTGAAATGCGCAGATATCAGGAGGAACACCGGTGGCGAAGGCGGATCTCTGGGCCATTACTGACGCTGAGGAGCGAAAGCGTGGGGAGCGAACAGGATTAGATACCCTGGTAGTCCACGCCGTAAACGTTGGGAACTAGGTGTTGGCGACATTCCACGTCGTCGGTGCCGCAGCTAACGCATTAAGTTCCCCGCCTGGGGAGTACGGCCGCAAGGCTAAAACTCAAAGGAATTGACGGGGGCCCGCACAAGCAGCGGAGCATGTGGCTTAATTCGACGCAACGCGAAGAACCTTACCAAGGCTTGACATATACCGGAAAGCATCAGAGATGGTGCCCCCCTTGTGGTCGGTATACAGGTGGTGCATGGCTGTCGTCAGCTCGTGTCGTGAGATGTTGGGTTAAGTCCCGCAACGAGCGCAACCCTTGTTCTGTGTTGCCAGCATGCCCTTCGGGGTGATGGGGACTCACAGGAGACTGCCGGGGTCAACTCGGAGGAAGGTGGGGACGACGTCAAGTCATCATGCCCCTTATGTCTTGGGCTGCACACGTGCTACAATGGCCGGTACAATGAGCTGCGATGCCGCGAGGCGGAGCGAATCTCAAAAAGCCGGTCTCAGTTCGGATTGGGGTCTGCAACTCGACCCCATGAAGTCGGAGTTGCTAGTAATCGCAGATCAGCATTGCTGCGGTGAATACGTTCCCGGGCCTTGTACACACCGCCCGTCACGTCACGAAAGTCGGTAACACCCGAAGCCGGTGGCCCAACCCCTTGTGGGAGGGAGCTGTCGAAGGTGGGACTGGCGATTGGGACGAAGTCGTAACAAGGTAGCCGTACCGGAAGGTGCGGCTGGATCACCTCCTTTCTAAGGAGCATCTAGATTCCGTAAGGAATCCAGAGCCACTACGTCGGCAAATGTTCGACGGTGGTCAGCTCATGGGTGGAACGTTGACTATTCGGCACGGTGAGCACGGTTTCGTTAGTACTGCTTCGGCGTGGAAAACGGGAACGGGTTGATCGTGTCGGGCACGTTGTTGGGTGTCTGAGGGTGCGGCCGAAATGGCTGTCCTTCTGATCCGGTCCCAGTGAACTCGCCTGTTGTGGGTGGGGTGATGGGTGGCTGGTCGTTGTTTGAGAACTGCACAGTGGACGCGAGCATCTGTGGCCAAGTTTTTAAGGGCGCACGGTGGATGCCTTGGCACCAGGAACCGATGAAGGACGTGGGAGGCCACGATAGTCCCCGGGGAGCTGTCAACCAAGCTTTGATCCGGGGGTTTCCGAATGGGGAAACCCGGCAGTCGTCATGGGCTGTCACCCGCTGCTGAACACATAGGCAGTGTGGAGGGAACGAGGGGAAGTGAAACATCTCAGTACCCTCAGGAAGAGAAAACAACCGTGATTCCGGGAGTAGTGGCGAGCGAAACTGGATGAGGCCAAACCGTATGCGTGTGATACCCGGCAGGGGTTGCGCATGCGGGGTTGTGGGATCTCTCTTTTATAGTCTGCCGGCTGTGAGACGAGTCAGAAACCGTTGATGTAGGCGAAGGACATGCGAAAGGTCCGGCGTAGAGGGTAAGACCCCCGTAGCTGAAACATTAACGGCTCGTTTGAGAGACACCCAAGTAGCACGGGGCCCGAGAAATCCCGTGTGAATCTGGCGGGACCACCCGCTAAGCCTAAATATTCCCTGGTGACCGATAGCGGATAGTACCGTGAGGGAATGGTGAAAAGTACCGCGGGAGCGGAGTGAAATAGTACCTGAAACCGTGTGCCTACAAGCCGTGGGAGCGTCGCTGGCAGCACTTGTGCTGTCAGTCGTGACTGCGTGCCTTTTGAAGAATGAGCCTGCGAGTTAGCGGTGTGTAGCGAGGTTAACCCGTGTGGGGAAGCCGTAGCGAAAGCGAGTCCGAATAGGGCGTTTGAGTTGCACGCTCTAGACCCGAAGCGGAGTGATCTAGCCATGGGCAGGTTGAAGCGGAGGTAAGACTTCGTGGAGGACCGAACCCACCAGGGTTGAAAACCTGGGGGATGACCTGTGGTTAGGGGTGAAAGGCCAATCAAACTCCGTGATAGCTGGTTCTCCCCGAAATGCATTTAGGTGCAGCGTCGTGTGTTTCTTGCCGGAGGTAGAGCACTGGATAGGCGATGGGCCCTACCGGGTTACTGACCTTAGCCAAACTCCGAATGCCGGTAAGTGAGAGCGCGGCAGTGAGACTGTGGGGGATAAGCTCCATGGTCGAGAGGGAAACAGCCCAGAGCATCGACTAAGGCCCCTAAGCGTACGCTAAGTGGGAAAGGATGTGGAGTCGCAGAGACAACCAGGAGGTTGGCTTAGAAGCAGCCACCCTTGAAAGAGTGCGTAATAGCTCACTGGTCAAGTGATTCCGCGCCGACAATGTAGCGGGGCTCAAGCGTACCGCCGAAGTCGTGTCATTCACACATATAGGGCCAACGCCTGTGTGGATGGGTAGGGGAGCGTCGTGTGCCGGGTGAAGCAGCCGCGGAAGCGAGTTGTGGACGGTTCACGAGTGAGAATGCAGGCATGAGTAGCGATACACACGTGAGAAACGTGTGCGCCGATTGACTAAGGGTTCCTGGGTCAAGCTGATCTGCCCAGGGTAAGTCGGGACCTAAGGCGAGGCCGACAGGCGTAGTCGATGGACAACCGGTTGATATTCCGGTACCCGCTTTGAAACGCCCAGTACTGAATCAGGCGATGCTAAGTCCGTGAAGCCGGCCCGATCTCTTCGGAGTTGAGGGTAGTGGTGGAGCCGATGAACCAGACTTGTAGTAGGTAAGCGATGGGGTGACGCAGGAAGGTAGTCCAGCCCGGGCGGTGGTTGTCCCGGGGTAAGGGTGTAGCCCGTGTGGTAGGTAAATCCGTCACACGTTAAGGGTGAGACCTGATGCCGAGCCGATTGTGGTGAAGTGGATGATCCTATGCTGTCGAGAAAAGCCTCTAGCGAGTTTCATGGCGGCCCGTACCCTAAACCGACTCAGGTGGTCAGGTAGAGAATACCGAGGCGTTCGGGTGAACTATGGTTAAGGAACTCGGCAAAATGCCCCCGTAACTTCGGGAGAAGGGGGGCCATCACTGGTGATCCGATTTACTCGGTGAGCTGGGGGTGGCCGCAGAGACCAGCGAGAAGCGACTGTTTACTAAAAACACAGGTCCGTGCGAAGCCGTAAGGCGATGTATACGGACTGACGCCTGCCCGGTGCTGGAACGTTAAGGGGACCGGTTAGCTGACTTTCGGGTTGGCGAAGCTGAGAACTTAAGCGCCAGTAAACGGCGGTGGTAACTATAACCATCCTAAGGTAGCGAAATTCCTTGTCGGGTAAGTTCCGACCTGCACGAATGGCGTAACGACTTCTCGACTGTCTCAACCATAGGCCCGGTGAAATTGCACTACGAGTAAAGATGCTCGTTTCGCGCAGCAGGACGGAAAGACCCCGGGACCTTTACTATAGTTTGATATTGGTGTTCGGTTCGGCTTGTGTAGGATAGGTGGGAGACTTTGAAGCGGCCACGCCAGTGGTTGTGGAGTCGTCGTTGAAATACCACTCTGGTCGTGCTGGATGTCTAACCTGGGTCCGTGATCCGGATCAGGGACAGTGTCTGATGGGTAGTTTAACTGGGGCGGTTGCCTCCTAAAGAGTAACGGAGGCGCCCAAAGGTTCCCTCAGCCTGGTTGGTAATCAGGTGTTGAGTGTAAGTGCACAAGGGAGCTTGACTGTGAGACCGACGGGTCGAGCAGGGACGAAAGTCGGGACTAGTGATCCGGCAGTGGCTTGTGGAAGCGCTGTCGCTCAACGGATAAAAGGTACCCCGGGGATAACAGGCTGATCTTCCCCAAGAGTCCATATCGACGGGATGGTTTGGCACCTCGATGTCGGCTCGTCGCATCCTGGGGCTGGAGTCGGTCCCAAGGGTTGGGCTGTTCGCCCATTAAAGCGGTACGCGAGCTGGGTTTAGAACGTCGTGAGACAGTTCGGTCCCTATCCGCTGTGCGCGTAGGAATATTGAGAAGGGCTGTCCCTAGTACGAGAGGACCGGGACGGACGAACCTCTGGTGTGCCAGTTGTCCTGCCAAGGGCATGGCTGGTTGGCTACGTTCGGAAAGGATAACCGCTGAAAGCATCTAAGCGGGAAGCCTGCTTCGAGATGAGTATTCCCACCCTCTTGAGGGGTTAAGGCTCCCAGTAGACGACTGGGTTGATAGGCCAGATGTGGAAGCCCGGTAACGGGTGGAGCTGACTGGTACTAATAGGCCGAGGGCTTGTCCTCAGTTGCTCGCGTCCACTGTGTTAGTTCTGAAATAACGAACGGCCGTGTTTATGTCCGGTGTTCACAGTTTCATAGTGTTTCGGTGGTCATTGCGTTAGGGAAACGCCCGGTTACATTCCGAACCCGGAAGCTAAGCCTTTCAGCGCCGATGGTACTGCAGGGGGGACCCTGTGGGAGAGTAGGACGCCGCCGAACAATTTTTCCGGGAAAGCCCCGCACCTTTTGGTGCGGGGCTTTTCTGCGTTCCGGGGCCCTTACGCACTGTCACATGGGGGTGACCAGGCGGGTGTCGTAGGCGAGGATCACTGCCTGGACGCGGTCCCTTGCGCCTGTTTTGGCGAGGATGCGGGTCACGTGCGTCTTCACCGTGGACTCGGCGAGGTGGAGGCGGGTGGCGATTTCCGTGTTGGACCAGCCCTGGCCGATGAGGGTGAGGATTTCCCGTTCCCGTTCCGTCAGTGCGGTGATGCGTGGGTCCGACGCGGTCGGTGCGCCGGGTACGGCCGGGAGGTGGTGGACGTACGCGTCGAGGAGACGGCGCGTCAGGGTCGGGGCGACCACCGCGTCGCCGGCGGCCACCGCACGTATGCCGGCGAGGAGTTCCTCGGGCAGGGCGTCCTTGACCAGGAAGCCGCTGGCCCCGGCGCGCAGACCGTCGTAGGCGTACGCGTCGAGGTCGAAGGTCGTGACGATCAGGATGCGGGTGCCGGCACCCGAGGCGATGATGCGCCGGGTCGCCTCGATGCCGTCCAGGCCCGGCATCCGGATGTCCATCAGCACGACGTCCGGGTGGTGGCGGGCGACCAGGTTGACGGCCTCGGTGCCGTTGCCCGCCTCGCCGACGACCGTCATGTCGTCCTGGCTCTCCAGCAGCATGCGGAAGCCGAAGCGCTGCATCGGCTGGTCGTCCGCGATGACTACGGTCGTCACGGGTGTGTGTCCTCCAGGGGAAGTCGGAGCCGTATCTGCCATCCGCCGTGGTCCGGCAGCGGGCCCGCTTCGAGGGTGCCGTCGTACAGTGCGGCGCGTTCCCGCATGCCCATGATGCCCATGATGCCCTGGGCCGGCAGGGGGGCTTCCGCCGCGTCTGCGGTCGTGCCCGCTGTCGTGCCCGCTGTCGTGCCGGGGCCGGTTCCGGTGCCCGTATCGGTGATGTGGGCGTCCAGGTGTGTGCGCGAGCAGGTGAGTGTGACCGTCGCGGACGTGGGGCCGGTGGCGTGTTTGAGGGTGTTGGTCAGGGCTTCCTGGACCACGCGGTACACGGTGAGTTGGCGGCCCGGGGTGAGGGCCGCCCGCAGGGGGGCGCCGTTCAGTTCCAGGTGGACGGTCAGGCCTGCCCGGCGTACGCGGTCGATGAGGGGGGCCAGTTCGTCGAGTGTGGGCTGGGGGGTGCGGTCGGCGTCGGGGTGGTCGTCGCGCAGGACGCCCAGGAGGCGGCGGAGTTCGGAGAGGGCCTGTCTGCTGGTGGTGCCGATGGCTTCCAGCGCCTGGCCCGCGCGTTCCGGGTTCTTCCGGGCCGCGTACGCGCCACCGTCCGCGAGGCCCGTGATGACGGAGAGGTTGTGGCCGATGATGTCGTGCATCTCCCGTGCGATGCGGGTGCGTTCGGCGGCGGCGGCGAGCCGGGCCTGCTGGTCGCGTTCGTGTTCCAGCCGGTGAGCGCGCTCGACCAGGGCCTCCGTGTACTCGCGCCGGGTGCGTACCGCGATGCCCAGAAGCACCACGAACACCAGGCCCCAGACGTACGAGACCACCTCCTGACCCCAGCCGGCGGGGATGCGGATGCCGCCGGCCAGGACCGGGACGACGAACAGCAGGGCCGCCGCCCCGACCGTACGGAGGGACGAGCGCAGCACGATCTGGAAGACCGGGATCAGCTGGAGGAGGGCGGCCTGCACCACGGCCCCCGTCCAGATGTTGACGACCGACACCGGTGCCATCAGGAGGAGTACGGCCAGCGGGTGCGTGCGGCGCCACAGCAGGGGCAGCGAGAAGCCGAGGCTCATCAGGAGCACCAGGAACTCGGGGGCCGTCACGTCGTCGTGCGCGACGGTCCGCCAGCCGCCGGAGGTGTAGTCGAGCACCGCCGCCACGACCCAGAACGCGGTCACCGCGGCGTCCCAGACCCGTGGCCGGTGTCGGTCGAAGGCGCGGAGACGGTCCAGGGAGTCGCGGATGATCCGGGTGAGCGGAGCGGTCGTCGTACCGCCGGGGCCTCGGGGGTGGTACGTCACCTGGTCGCCTCTCCTCGGGTGTCAGACGTCGCGGCGCTTGAGCGCCAGTGCTGCCGCTGCCAGCGTCGTGCCCGCCCACAGCGACAGGGCGAGCAGGGCGGGGCCCGGGGAGATGGTGCCCGGGATGGGGGTGGCCGAGCCCAGGGCGCCGGTGGCCTGGGTGGGAAAGTACATGATGGCGCGCTCGACGGCGTCGTACGGGAGCATCCCGAGGACCTCCGGCAGGATCATGACGCCGCCGATGACCGCGCCGATCGCCCCGGGCACGGAGCGCAGCAGTGCGCCGAGGCCGAGCGCGATCAGGCCCATCAGGGTGAGGGCGCCGGCGTTGCCCGCCAGGGCGCGCAGGATGCCCGGGTCGGTGAACGAGGCGGCCTGGTCGGTGTCGTGGAGGAAAGCCTGGGCCGCCGCGAACGTGACCAGGGCCGTCGCGAACATGACCGTGAAGACGGTGGCGGCGAACACCGCGGCCTTGGCCCACAGGACGGGGAGCCGGGCGGGTACGGCGGTGAGCGAGGAGCGGATCATGCCCGTCGCGTATTCGCCCGCGGTCATCAGGATGCCCAGGACGATCAGGCACAGCTGGCCGAGCATGCTGCCGTACAGCGTCAGGACGACCGTGTCGATGTCGGAGTCCCCGCCGCCGGAGGTGTACGTCCCGCCCATGATCAGCCCGACGCCCAGGACCATGACGACCGCCGAGATGACGGTGATCCAGGTGGAGCGCAGGGAACGGAGCTTGTGCCATTCCGAGCGCAGGACGTGGGTGGGGGTGATGCGGTACGGCGAGGGCGAGGGCGAGGGCCGTGGTGGTGTGGGGTGGGTTGTGGTCATGCCGCTGCTCCGATGCGGTGGTGGTGCGCGCGGTGGTCCACCGATTCCTGGGTGAGGTCCATGAACGCCTGCTCCAACGACACGGTCTGCGGTGTCAGTTCGTGCAGCGTGATCGCGTGTGTGGCGGCGATGCTCCCGATGTGTGTGGCGTCCGCGCCTCGGATGCGGAGTTCCTGGGCCGGGGGGCCGGTGGTGGAGGCGGGGGTGGCGGTGATGGTCACGTCCGGGGCCGCCAGGTGTGCGCTCAGTTCCTCCGGCTGTGGGGTGACGACCTTGACGGACTGGCCGCCCGCCGAGCGGATCAGCTCGGCCACGGTGGTGTCGGCGAGGAGCTTGCCGCGGCCGATGACGATCAGGTGGTCGGCGGTGAGGGCCATCTCGCTCATCAGGTGGGAGGAGACGAGGACCGTACGGCCTTCGGCGGCGAGGGAGGTGAGGAGGGTGCGGATCCACAGGACGCCTTCGGGGTCCAGGCCGTTGACCGGTTCGTCCAGGATGACGGTCGCGGGGTCGCCGAGGAGTGCGGCGGCGATGCCGAGTCGTTGGCCCATGCCGAGCGAGAAGCCCTTGACCCTTCGGCGGGCGGCGCCGGTCAGCCCGGCGAGGTCGATGACCTCCTCGACGCGGCGGCGCGGGATGCCGTGGGTGTGGGCGAGGGCGATGAGGTGGTCGAGGGCGGACCGGCCCGGGTGGACGGAGCGGGCCTCCAGCAGGGCGCCGACCTGGGTGAGGGGCGCGGGGTGGGTGGCGTAGGAGCGGCCGTTGACGGTGGAGCGGCCGCGGGTCGGGGCGTCGAGGCCGAGCAGCATGCGCATCGTCGTGGACTTTCCGGCTCCGTTGGGGCCGAGGAAGCCGGTGACCGTGCCGGGGCGGACGGTGAAGTCGAGGTCCTGGACGACGGTTCTGTCGCCGTACCGTTTGGTGAGTCCGTGTGCCGTGATCATGCGGTCGACGCTACGGAGCGGGCGGGGCGCGGTCGTCCGACCGGGGGTGGGACGTGGGCCGGGGCGTAGTACCGGGGTACGACGGGGGTCCCGGTGGGGTGCCGGTGGGCTTAGTCGGTTGAGTGTGGAGCGGGCGGGGGTGAGGATCGGGGCATGGACTATGTGATGCGTGCGGTGCGGGCCGATGAATGGCCGCAGGTCAGGCAGCTGCGGCTGGATGCTCTCAAGGACCCGGCGGCGCCGGTGGCGTTCCTGGAGTCGTACGAGGAGGCGGTGGCACGGCCGGACGTCTTCTGGCGGGAGCGCGCTGCCGCCGCGGCCGAGGACGGGGGCGGCCGGGTCCGGCAGTTCGTCGCGGAGTCGCCGGACGGGGTGTGGGTGGGCACGGTGACCGTGCTCGTCGAGAGCCCGGAGGACGATACGCGGTTCGGGGAGGCTTCGGCGGTGGATCAGGCGCACCTGGTCGGTGTGTTCGTCCGCCCCGAGGTGCGGGGGACCGGGGTGACGGACGCGCTGTTCCGCGAGGCCGTCGCGTGGGCCTGGTCGCTGTCCGCGCCCCGGATGGAGCGGGTGCGCCTCCATGTGCACGAGAAGAACCCTCGGGCCGCCGCCTTCTACCGGCGGTTCGGATTCGTCCCCTCCGGGCAGCGGATTCCGGCCCCGGGCGGGCGGGGCGAGCAGGAGCTGGAGTACGTCCTGGGGCGGGAGGCGTAAGGGGAGGCGCGGCGGGGGCTTGGCGGGAGTTTCGGTGCGGTGTGCTGGGGGTGTTGCCCGGCCGGGGCTCGGGGCGGGGCCTGTGGGGCTTGCCTAGCCGATGCCCGGGGCCGGGGCGTGCAGGGCTTCCTGCCAGCGGGCGCGGCCCTGTTCCCGGGAGCGGAGCAGTACCAGGGCGGGCATGCCCCGGGTCTGGCCGGTCGCCAGGAGTTCCGGGAGCTGGGGCAGCGGGGCCACGGCCGCGACGTCGTCGAGGACGAGCGTCATTGGTGGGTCGAGCCGACCGGCGGATGACCGTGCGGCCATGCGGCGGCCGTGCTCGACCACGTCTGCGGCGAGCGCGGTGAGGAGGGGCATCGCGCCGGGGCGGGCACGGGGATCCTCGATGGGTTCGCCCACCAGGTAGAGCGTTCCCCCTTCGTCCGCAAAAGATTCCAGCGCGAGGGAATCCGCTCGGTTCGCCGTGCAGGCCTCGCGGATGTGCACCGTGGACAGTGCGGCGAACGCCCGTACCGTCAGTTCCTGGGCCACTTCCCGCCGTTCCGGATAGGCCGTGAGCGCGGACTCCAGCAGCCCGGCGAGTCCGGACGCGGCCTTGGGGTGCGTACGGAGGAGGCGTACCGGTTCGTGGGCGCCGGCTCCGGAGGCCCAGCGCAGGACCTGGCGGAAGGGGCGGCCGTCCACCGCGGCGGCGTGCAGCCAGCACTGAAGGAGCGTCTGCGCCGTGTCGGCCACCGCCGCGTCGATCCGGGCCTGCGGGCGTACCGGGGCGAGCAGGGCGGCCGCGCGTGCGGCGGCGACGTCGGGGAGCTCGCAGCCCGCGGTGGGCGACCAGTGGAGGCGGGCCGGGGTGTCGCAGAGGTGGCCCGGGTCGTAGACGAGGACCGGGCCGAGCTTGCCGCGTGCGTCCTTCGTCTCGGCCCAGACGGTGGGGTCCGAGGTGACGACGAGTGCGGGGCCTTCGGCGTCGTGGATCGCCTGGACGACGGTGGGGCGCCGGTCGGAGGCGGGGGCGTAGACGAGGAGAGGGGTGCGGGGGGAGGGGAGGAGAGCCGCGCCTGTTCCGGGGAGAGGGCGGGTGTCTTCGGTCGCGGGCGGGGTTGCGGCTGGGGGGTGGGGTGTTGCTGGTGGTGGTGCTGGTGTCGCTGCGGGTGTCGCCGGTGCTGGTGCTTGCGCCGGTGCCTGTGGGGCTTTTGTTTGTGCTGGGGGCGGTGTCGGCTTGTGTGGCGTGAACGACCGTTCCTCGCGGCGCCGTTCCCGTACCGCCCGGCCACGGGCCACGACTCCGAGCGTGAACACCGTGAGGACCACCAGCACCATCAGTCCGCCGATGAACAGGCCCCAGAACAGCCCGTATCCGGAGAGCTGGGCCGGAGGTGTCTGCGGCCAGGCGGCGGGGAGGTCCTGAGGGGCGGTGGCCAGTTCGCGCAGGGCGAGCGGGGAGCGGGTGAATGTCACGCCGTCCGGCCAGGCCCCGTGGGAGAAGAGCCCGGCCAGGCCGGTGGCCGTCCAGGCGACCAGGGTGGCCGCGAGGAAGAGGGCCAGGAGGCCGATCAGCAGGCCGTCCGGGATGCCGCCGCTGCCCTGGGGTCGGCCGTCGTAACCGTCGTGATGCGCGCGGCCGTTGTCCCGGCCCCGCGGTGGTCGGCGTGCCATGTCATGCCACCGTTGACTCTGACGACTCGTTGATCCGTTGCTGGTTCTCGATCCGGGCCGCCCGTTGCTCCGCCTCCAGTTCGGCGGCGCGGATGTCCTCGGGGAGCAGGTCGTCCGTCGAGCCCTCGGTCATGGCGCGGTCGGTGAAGACCAGGGGGCGTTCGGCCTCGGTGATCAGGTGTTTGACGACCTGGACGTTGCCGTTGACGTCCCAGACGGCGATGCCGGGGGTGAGGGTCGGGATGATCTCGACGGCCCAGCGGGGCAGGCCGATGACCCGGCCGGTCGCTCTGGCCTCGTCCGACTTCTGGGCGTAGATCGTGCGGGTGGAGGCCATCTTGAGGATGGCCGCCGCTTCCTTCGCCGCGGCTCCGTCCACCACGTCGCTGAGGTGGTGGACGACGGCGACGAAGGAGAGGCCGAGGCGGCGTCCGAACTTCAGCAGGCGCTGGAAGAGCTGGGCGACGAAGGGCGAGTTGATGATGTGCCACGCCTCCTCGACCAGGAAGATGCGCTTCTTGCGGTCGGGCCTGATCCAGGTGTGTTCCAGCCAGACGCCCACGATGGCCATGAGGATCGGCATCGCGATCGAGTTGCGGTCGATGTGCGAGAGGTCGAAGACGATGAGGGGTGCGTCGAGGTCGATGCCGACGGTGGTCGGGCCGTCGAACATGCCGCGCAGGTCACCGTCGACGAGCCGGTCCAGGACGAGGGCGACGTCCAGGCCCCAGGCCCGTACATCGTCTATGTCGACGTTCATCGCCTCGGCGGACTCGGGCTCCGGGTGGCGCAGTTGCTCCACGATGTCCATCAGGACCGGCTGGCGGTCGGTGATGGTCGCGGTGACGTAGGCGTGGGCGACCTTGAGCGCGAAGCCGGAACGTTCGTCGAGGCCGTGGCCCATGGCGACTTCGATGATCGTCCGGAGCAGGGCGAGCTGGCCGGTGGTGGTGATGGAGGGGTCGAGGGGGTTGAGGCGGATGCCGCCGTTGAGCGCTGCGGTGGGGTCCAGGCGGATGGGGGTTATGCCCAGCTCCTGGGCGATGAGGTTCCATTCGCCGACGCCGTCCTCGCCCTGGGCGTCCAAGACGACGACCTGACGGTCGCGGAAGCGGAGCTGGCGCAGGACGTACGTCTTCTCCAGCGCGGACTTGCCGTTGCCGGACTCGCCGAGGACGAGCCAGTGGGGGGCGGGGAGCTGTTGTCCGTACAGCTGGAAGGGGTCGTAGATGTAGCCCTTGCCGCTGTAGACCTCGCGGCCGATGATCACGCCGCTGTCGCCGAGGCCGGGGGCGGCGGTGGGGAGGTAGACGGCCTGGGCCTGGCCCGTGGACGTACGGACGGGGAGGCGGGTGGTCTCCACCTTGCCGAAGAGGAAGGAGGTGAAGGCATCCGACAATGCGGACAGGGGGTCTCGCATGGCGTGGGTGCCCTCTCTTGTCGCGGGTGGCTGTGTTGATCTTGCGGGTGGTGCCGGTGTCAGCGGCGGATGCCGGTGGCGAACGGGAGCGTGTTCACGAAGGCCCGGTGGTGCTCGCGGTCGCACCATTCCAGCTTGAGGTACGACTTGCCGGCCGAGGCGCGGATCGTGCGCTTGTCGCGGGCGAGTGCCTCGGGTGAACGGGACGACACCGTGATGTACCCCACCAGGTTCACTCCGGCCGCGCCGCTGGCGAGATCTTCACCCCGCTGGTCGAGCCGGCCGTGGGCGGCGATGTCGCGGGGGTCGACCGTGCGGTTCATCTTGGCCTGGCGGCTGGCCTCGGCGTCGTCGTTGGTCTTCTCGGTCAGCATGCGTTCGATGGCGACCTCGGTGGGTTCGAGGTCCATGCAGACGGCGACCGTACGGATGACGTCGGGGGTGTGGACGAGGAGCGGGGCGAGGAAGTTGACGCCGACGGGGGTCATCGGCCATTCCTTCACCCAGGCGGTGGCGTGGCACCAGGGGGCGCGGGTGGTGGACTCGCGGGTCTTGGCCTGGAGGAACGTGGGCTCGACGGCGTCCAGTTCGGCGGGCCAGGCGTTGCGCTTGGTCATGGCCTGGATGTGGTCGATGGGGTGGTCGGGGTCGTACATGGAGTGCACGAGGGAGGCCAGGCGGCTCTGGCCGAGCGGCTGGCGGACGCGGATGTCGGCCTCGGCGAGGCGGGCGCAGATGTCGGTGAGCTCGCGGGCCATGACGACGGCGAGGCCGGCGTCGCGGTCGAGCTTGCGGCCGCCGTGGGGGCGGGCGGCGCGGGCCATGGCGTTGGCCTCGGCGGCCAGTTCGCGGCTGTAGTGCATGCAGGCGACGAGGTAGGCGCGGTGCTGCTCGCTGGAGGTGGAGACCATGGACTGGAGCTGGTCGTAGGAGTCCTGGAGCCAGCCGGGGGCCGTCTTGTCGCCGCGCTGGGCGACGTCCTTGGCGTGGGCGTCGGGGTCGGCGGGGAGGGTACGGGCGAGCATCTGGAGGCGGGTGACGAAGCCGTCGCCGTTGGCCACGTGCTTGAGGAGGGTGCCGAAGCGGTCGACGAGCGCTTCCTGGTCCTCGCTGTCGCGGAGGCCGACGCCGGGGCCCTCGATCTCGATGGCGGCGGTGACGGTGCGCCGGTCGGCGTGGAGGAGTACGGCGATCTCGTCGGGGCCGAAGGGGGCGGCGAGCCAGCTGATCCGGCCGATGCCGGGGGGCGGGCCGATCTCGACCTCACGGCCGTCGGCGCTGACGCCCGCTTCCATGGCGCCGGAGCGGTAGGCGGTGCCGCGGCGCAGGGAGCGCTTGAAGCTGCGGTTGATCTCGAACCACTTGTAGAAGGTCCGGCCCTTGTACGGGACGTACACGATGGCGAGGGCCAGCATGGGGAAGCCCACGAGGCAGACGATGCGCAGGGAGAGGACCGGGACGAGGAGTCCGCTCATCATGCCGAGGAACGCGCCGACGATGATCAGGGCGATCTCGCCGGTCTCGCGGTTCTTGCCGACGATCGCGTTCGGCCGGGCGCGGCCGATGAGATACGTGCGGCGGGGCGCCATCGTGTGGGACTGGGTCGTCAACGCCCGCCACCTCCTGTGCTCGAGTTACCTGTGGTGCCGAAGCCGCCTCCGCCTCGGGGGGAGCGGCCGCTGTGGGGGGTCCCGGAGGTGGGTGCGGACCCGCTGCGGGGGGAGGGTGCGGCGGAGGGGACGGATCCGCCGCCTCCGCCTCCGCCGGAGGTACGGGAGCTGTGGGCGGCGACGCCGCCGCTGGCCGGGTTGGCGGGGCGGGCGCCTCCGCCTCCGCCGCTGTTCTGGTCGTTGCGGCCGCTGTGGGTCTTGATGCCCTGGGAGACGAGGGCGGCCGGGGAGCTGATCAGGGCGGCGGCCTGGGCGCCGTCGGTGGCCTGCTTGCGGTTGGTGCGGGCGCCCTGGATCTCGTCGCCGAAGCCGGGGACGAAGCGGTAGATCATGGCGGAGGCGAAGATGGCGAGCAGGATGATGGAGAGGCCGGAGACGACGGCGGAGAAGGCGTCGGGGCCGTCGCCCGCGGAGAGTGCTCCGGCGAGGCCGAGGACGATGACGATGACCGGCTTGACCATGATCACCGCGATCATGATGCCGGCCCAGCGGCGGACGTGGCCCCACATGTTCTTGTCGACGAGGCCGGCGTAGACGACGATGCCGAGGAGCGCGCCGACGTAGAGCAGGGCGGCGCGGATCACGAGCTCCAGCCACAGGATGCCGGCGGCGAGGATCGAGACGAGCGAGACGACGATCAGCATGATCGGTCCGCCGCCGATGTCCTCGCCCTTCTTGAGGGCCTCGGCGAACGAGCCGAAGAAGACGTCGGTCTGGCCGCCGGTGGCGGAGGAGATGACCTCGGTGACGCCGTCGGTGGCGGAGACGATCGTGTAGAGGATCAGCGGGGTGAAGGCCGAGGCGAGGACGGTGAGCCAGAGGAAGCCGACGGCCTCGGAGATCGCGGTGGTGAGGGGGACGCCGCGGATGGCGCGCTTGGCCACGGCGAGGAGCCAGAGGACCAGGGTGAGGACGGTGGAGGCCGCGAAGATGACGGCGTACTGCTGGAGGAACTTGGGGTTGGTGAAGTCGACGTTGGCCGTGGACTCGACGGCCTCGCTGAGCTTGCCGACGATCCAGGAGGCGGCGTCGGCGCAGCCTCGGGCCAGGGAGGAGAGGGGGTCGAGGGATTCCGAAGCGTCGGGAGAACCCGGCACGCCGTCGGACGCCCCGGCGCCGTCGCCCTCCTCGCAGTACTTCTTCACCTCACCGAACAGAAGGCTGCAGTCCTCGTTGCTGCTCGGTGACGGCGTCGGGGTAGGAGTCGGGGTCGGTTCGGCGGCCGCGCGTCCGGCGAACGCCAGAGCGGCTGCGTGCAGTCCGATCAGCGCGGTGACCACCGAACGGAAGCGGTACTTGGGGCTACCTGGCATAAGTGAAGCCTCCGTACTCCTCGACGGCCTTGCTGATCACGTCGGACTTGGAAGCGGCGACATCGCCGGGGACGGGCGCCGGGCCGTCGCTCTCGGATGCGGCGGTCACTTTCCAGTCACCGCCCGACCACGACAACTGAGCCGTCCACGTCTTCCAGGTGGTGCTCACCGGCTTGGTGGAGTCCTGTCCGGACATGCCGACGAGACCCGTGTACCAGACAGCTACCTTTGCGGTGTCGCCTTCGAACGCCAGGACCTTCGTGCCCACGGGAACGGTCCGAGAGATGAAGGTGCTGCCCTCCGGGGCGTTGCCCTCGGGGTCGAGACCGAGGTGTGCGAGGAACTCGGTCGAGTAGGCCTGGTCCTGGGGCGCTCTGATCTTGTCCGCCGCGGCAGGCGAGTAGACGGTGTCGAGGATCCGGTCGCGGCTTTCCTTCGTGAACATCTCCGCCGACCCCAGCGCTACCGCGTAGTTCGCCGCCGCGCTCTGCGCCCCCTGCTCGTCGTGGGCGAAGCCGGAGGCGATCGTGCCGTTCTTGCCCTGGACGGGCTTGGTGCCGGTGGGTGCCGTGGGGGTGCTGCCCGCGGTTCCACGGCTCTTGGCGCCCGGGGACGCGGCGTCGTCGCTGCCGCCGCCGCGGTTCGCGATGGCGATGGCGGCGACGAGGAGGACCACGACGGCGGTGATCGTCACGAGCGAGCGGGAGTTGCGGACGGGGCGGCGCGCGTGGGGGTGGCCCGGGTCGCCGTCGGGGAGACGGGTACGGGTCTGACGGGTGCCGCCGAGGGTGCTGTACGGGTCGTCCGAGCGGCTCCCCTGGTCCTTGCCGCGGTAATCGTGCTCGTCACCGGGACTCATGCCGCGTTCGCTCCCTCGGTCGTGTGCAGATCCGCGCAGGACGACGGTAGCTGTGCTGGTTGCCGCTTGAGCGCGGTGTGGTGACTCGACATCAGGGAAACGCAACCTCAGCCGGTGGGCACGACGGGCGGATGGTGGGGAGCGGGCTGGGACGGCCCGGACGGGTGTGGCCGGCGGTGGGTCAGACGGCCATTCCGTACACGATGGTGAACAGGGTGCCCAAGGAGCCGATGATGAAGACTCCGGTCAGCCCCGCCACGATCAGGCCCTTGCCCTGCTCGGCGCTGAACGTGTCGCGCAGTGCCGTCGCTCCGATGCGCTGCTTCGCCGCGCCCCAGATCGCGATGCCGAGGCAGAGCAGGATGGCGATGGCCATCACCACCTCGATCATGATGCGCGCCTCGTTGCCCAGCGTCCCGAACGGCCCCCAGTCCGGAGCGATTCCGCCGATGATGGTGGTGATGTCGCCCTTCTCTGCTGCCAGGATCATGTAAGTCACCGCCCCTGTTGGGTAGTTCGCTGCCCGTGCCGTGCGGCACGGGTCGCCTTCTATCTTCGCTGATGAAACCGCGCTCGCACGACGCCTTCCCGGGTCTCTTTACCCGGATCTCGCACGTTTGACCGGGGCGGCCGCCCTGACCTGCGGCTCGTCCTGGCTCCCCATGCATATGCCTGGTTACTCTGTGTATCACGGGGTGTGACCAGGAGCAACGACGGTGGCCATGGGTTCTGATGCGGTCGCAGCGTTCGCGGGGCACGGCGTGTTCGTATGCGCCGTTCGAGAGCCGTCGGTGCGCCGGTCGGCACCATGTTCGATGTTTCGTCAGGCCGGCCTGGTGCGGCGGTAGTAGGAGACGGTGACGGCCCCGAGGAGCGGACCCCAGAGGACGAGCGGCTGGTAGATGACACCGACCAGGAGCCGGCCGGTGGGGGTCATGTCCGTGTGGGGGTACGTCCACCACAGCGGCATGGCGGCCCAGATCGCCGTCAGCGCGAGGGCCCCGGCGGCGGCCGGTACGACGGCGGCCAGGGGGCGGACGGGACGGCCGCCGACAAGAGGTATCCAGCGGGGCACCGTTTCGCCCCACGGCCGCACCAGGCCGAGGGACAGCAGGGCGAGCAGCTCGCAGACGACGCTCAGCGTCAGCATCCACAGCTTGGCGCCCGGGGTGTCGAACGGTACGAAGCCCGCCGCGGTGTACCCGGACGGGAACCCGAAGACCATCGCCAGCCGCCACAGTCCGGTCGGCAGCACGATCAGCGTGATCAGCTGCGCACAGCGGACCGCCCAGGGGGGTGCGGGCGGGGGAGGGGTGGGGGTGGTGTGGTCGGTGCCGTCGGTGGGGCGTTCCTGTCGGGATCGCGTCATACGTTCCATCGTGGTCCGGGGGGTGTGGCGTGGCGTCAGCTTCTGATCCGGCGTGCGCTGTTCTGCGGTACGAGGCCGGGGGCCGGGCCTCCGCCGCGCGGCGGAGGAGCGCACGGCAGTGGTGTACCTGTGGCTGAGGGGCTGTGCCTTGTCTGTTCTCTGTCCTCACGCTCGGCTCCCCTTCGTTCGGGTGAACCGCAGGGCTCCGCGGGATCGGCGGCCCCGCTTCGCCCGGCCGGGAATCACGGGGCCGGGTGGGTACGGAGCCGGGGCGCCTGCGCGTTGACGGGCGGCATGTCGCGCACCGCGGATTTGGCACAGTGCCGCTCCACGATCAGGAGAACGGTGTGAACGGGGTGAGCGGTGTGGGCGGAGTAACCGTGGTCGGGCAGCCGAACGACGGCTGGGAGCGGCTGGGGGCGCCGGTCGGATCTGCGGCTTCGGTGGGGGCGGCCGGAGACGGGGATCTCCTGCACAGCGGCGGTCCGTGGCAGCGGGCCGCCGGTGGGGCCGACCAGCTGGTCACGCACCTCGGCCCGGTGAAGAGCGAACTGGCGGCGGCGCACCAAGGCTTGATCGCCGGGGCCGGAGCGCTGTCCGCCGTGGCCGAGCTGAGCACCGTGCGGGCCTCGTGGGAGCGCCGGATCGAGGCGGCGCGCCGCGAGTGCGGGAGCCTCGCCGGGAGTCTGCGAGGAGTCGTCCAGGCGCAGACACGGACGAACGAGGGGGTGAGAAACGACTTCGACAGGGTGAAGGCGCAGAGCGGTGGCGGCGCCCGGTGAGCGGACGGAGCGGCGGGGCGGGTTCCGCGCTGACCTGGTCCGCGTTACGTGACGTGAAGTGCGCCGAGCTGGAGGAGGCCGCGGACGGCTGGGGCCGGGTGAGCAACCGTGCCGACGCGGCCCGGGACCGTATCGAGGGCCGGATGCTGCCCGGGCTGCGCGATACGCAGAAGGGGGAGGCGGTGGGGGCGGCCGAGGGGCGGCTGCGCCGGCTGGGGGTGAACTTCCAGTACATCTATACCGAGTGCGGGCTGCTGCGGACCGCGCTGAACAGCCTGGCCCATGAGATCAAGGCCCAGCAGCGGGTGTTGCAGGGGGCGCTGGACGATGCGGAGGCGCTGAAGTTCACGGTGCACGCGGACGGTTCGGTGACGTATCCGGCGGCGGGCGAGGGCCTGGTCGACGGGAAGCCGCTGGCGGGCGGGACGGCGTCCGGGGTTCCGAACCCGGGCATGGTCACCCCCTCGGGGCTCGTCGCGCCCAACCCGAACGCGGGCAAGGCCCAGGACATCGCGGACCGCGTGGCGCGGGCGGTGCGGACGGCGGCCGATGCGGACTGGCGGTACGCCAGGATCCTGCGGTCGCTGAAGGCGCATGAGG
The DNA here is from genome assembly GCF_055792845.1 of Streptomyces sp. DSM 106670. Taxonomy (NCBI): domain Bacteria; kingdom Bacillati; phylum Actinomycetota; class Actinomycetes; order Kitasatosporales; family Streptomycetaceae; genus Streptomyces; species Streptomyces sp. DSM 106670. Next base: position 3,800,929 of record NZ_CM147704.1, on the reverse strand, counting down.
GGTTGGCCGTTCCGGCCGCGACGTGGACGGACGCCGCGGCCGATGCGGCGGCGGTGCGGCAGGCGGCGCAGAACTACCTGAAGGACGCGATCCCGCACGACGCGAGTCCCGCCGAGCGCAAGGAGTGGTGGGCCGGTCTGACGGACGAACAGCGCGAGGAGTACCTCGCGGTGTACCCGGACCGGATCGGAAACCTGGACGGGATTCCTGCCCTGGTCCGGGACGCGGCGAACCGGGACAACCTTCAGCTGTTGATGGGGAAGCTGGAGGGGCGGGACGACGACGAATCGGCGACGAAGCTTGCGGCGTTGCGGGAGATCGACCGGCAGCTGCGGGCGGTGCCGAAGCCGGGGGAGCCGCCGATGTATTTGCTCGGGATCGGCGATCAGGGGAACGGCCGGGCGATCGTTTCTTACGGGAATCCGGATACCTCGCGGAATGTGGCGGCTTATGTGCCGGGGCTGAATACGTCGTTGGATGAGGAGTTTGCGCAGGGGGATCTGAAGCGGGCGCGTGACACGGCTGCCGCAGCGCGGGAAATCGACCACGCGAGTGCGGTGATCACCTGGCTGGGATATGACGCGCCGCAGAGCCCGGACGGCTTGAGTAGTTTGGCTGTTGCCGGAACCGCGCGGGCGGAGACCGGTGGTCGTGCGTTTAACGGCTTCATGGCAGGAATGGTGGCCTCGAATGATCACGATGATCCTCACCTGACGGCTATTGGGCACTCCTATGGGTCCCGAACCGTCGGAGCGGCAACCCAACAGGGCGACGGCATCCCCGGCGTGACGGACATTGTCCTGGTCGGTAGTCCGGGCCTGGGTGTGGATCACGCGAAGGACCTGCGGGTGGGGAGCGACCACGTCTACGTGGGGGCAGCTGAGAACGACGTGGTCACCAAGCTCCCGTCGAAGGGGCACGGAGTGATCTCCGGGCTTGGGCATGCGCTCGGACCGGCAGGTTCGCTGGCTGTGGATTTGGCGAACAGAGGCGACGACGGGTTGTGGTTCGGAAGAGACCCGGCGAGCGAAGAGTTCGGCGGGCGACGCTTTGGCGCGGACGCAGGGCCGCCATTGGTCGGCCCAGGGGGTCTTTCCATCGATGCGCACTCACAGTACTTCGATCCGGAGCTGGACTCCTCCTCCGCCGGCAGTATCGCTTTGGTCACCGCAGGGCGCGGACACATGATCAAACCGGAGCAAGCGCGGTGACGCTGCTTGCGCGGGCTCTGATTTCAGCGGCACTCCTCGGCCTGGCATCGACCGGGTGTGCCTCCGGGAAGGGTGATGCTATGGATATGCAAGCTGCGGCTGTGCGATCTGACGAGATTCTTGACGCGGTGCTTCAGGAGATTCGCCCAGAGCTGCGATGGACTCACGGATTCACTTCGGTCGGAATGTGCGATGTGACGCGAAGGCGTGTCGTCATGACCGAAATCTCTGCCGAGCGAAGGGGGAACTTCCTCGGTGTCGTCGACCGGTTCTGGCGTAAGAGTGGGTATCGCATGACCACGGTGAACAACAGTGTGGAGTTCCCCGCTATCTATGCACGCACCGCCGACGGGTTCCGCGTCAGTCTTCGCATTGGCGGCAAGGGGCAAGCGTTCTTCCAGGTCGATACGCCATGTGTTCGTGAGTCCGAAGTGGCGGACTCCACCAGCAAGGCGACGGCACCCCTGTACGAAGGCATGGAGTTCATCCCCCGCCCCAACATCCACTCCGACTTCTGGTCGGCGGAGCCCCCCGGTGCGGCGGCGGCCAGCAGGTCGTGATCGGGTCAAGGTGGCTCAACTCGGTGGGCTCGTAAGGATTTTGAGCCCGCCATTGGGTCCTGGGGCCCATGTCGTGTCCCCTGCCCGTGTGGTCGCATACGCGGAGTGACTGACCTGTCGCCCGTTCCGCCCACTCACGAGGTAGGGGACTGCTCTTGTCCGGCATACGAAGAAGCGCGGTTCCTGTCGGCGTCGATGTAAGCGCTGCCGTGGCGGGCTCGGGCGGGAGGTTGATGCCCCGGCCGTTGCAGGCGGTCCTGATCCTCCTTCACGTTCTCTTCGTCGCCACCCTGGTGGGCGCGATCCGGGCTCTCTCGACGGCGTCCTCGGTGGACGCCGTCGACGGGTACCTCCTCGGGCTGCTGCTCTACGCGTCGTTACCCGGTGTCGGCGCCTTCGTGCTGTCGCTGTACGTCCGTCATGGCGGTGTCCGGGTCTGGTACGGGCTCCTCGCCGTGCAGGCCTGGATCGTCCTCGGCGCCCTCGCCGAGCTGAGCGGCGGGTCCGGGGTCCAAGGTGTCGCGCGCCTGGTGATACCGGGGGCCGTCATCGTGCTGCTGTGCCGGCCGGAGAGCCGCCGATGGTTCCGGAGTGAGCTGGAGCAGCGGGCCGAGCAACGGCTGTTCAGCTTCGCCCGGATGATGAAGCTGCGCCGCGACGGCGGGCAGACCGCGTTGGAGTACCTGGGCCTCGTCCTGGTGGTGGTCGCTCTCGTCGGCGGGCTGATGGCCACCGGAACCGGCAGGCAGCTCACCGCGGAGATCCGTAGCGCGATCTGCGAACTGACCGGCAGTTCGTGCCCGGCGCCGGGGCATGACCTCGTGGCCGGTGGCGGGAGCGCCGACGGCAGCGGTAGTGGCGGTAGTAGTGGGAGCGGTAGCGCCGGCGGTAGTGGTGGCGGTGATGCCTCTGGTGTCGGAGACGGTGGCGGTGAGTCCAGCCTCACCGGTGGTACCGGCAGCACCGGTACCAGCGGTGACACCGGTACCAGCGGTGACACCGGAGGGGCCGCGACCACCGGTACCACCGGGTCCACCGGCGGTACGTCCGGGTCCACCGGCAGTACCTCCGGAAGCGGCGGCTCCGACGGCGCCCCCGGCGACACCACCCGCCCCCAGGGCAACACCTCATCCCCGTCCCCCCAAGGCGGCGACACCTTCCCCCCGGGCGACGTCATCGTGCCGGTCAACGCGGGTAGACCCGCGGGGCCCAACGGCGGCGGGTTCCTCGGTGGGTTTCTCGGGGACGGGCTGGGGGGTGACGTCCAAGGGGTCGTCGACGCCGTTCTGCGGCCGGGCGACAGTGGGCGGCGCATCGTCGACCAGTGGGGGCGCGACACCCGTGGCGCGGGGGAGAAGTGGGCGCGGGGCGACTACATCGGTGCGGCCTGGGACTGGAACAAGGCCGTCGGCGGTGCCGGCGCCGGGCTGGCGATACCCGGGTCCGGGACGCGGGTCGACGCCGAGGTGCGGGACGCCGAGCGCGCGCACCTGAGCGAGCGGATCCCGCAGAACGCCTCGCCCGCCGAGCGCAAGGCCTGGTGGGACGGGCTCTCGCCGGAGGAGCGGGAGCGGTACATCGAGCTGGTCCCGGAGCGGATCGGCAACCTCGACGGCATCCCGGTCCTCGCGCGCGACGCCGCCAACCGCCGTAATCTTCCGGCGCTGATCGACAAGCTGGAGGGGGTCGACACCGACAAGGCCCGCGACCAGCTGGCCGGACTGCGGGAGATCGAGCGGCAGTTGAACGAGAACGGGAAGCCGCCCATGTATCTCATCGGGATCGGGGACGAGGGCAACGGGAGGGCCATCGTCTCCTTCGGGAATCCGGACGCGTCCCAGCATGTGTCGGCCTACGTGCCGGGGCTCAACACCTCGCTCGACGAGGAGTTCGCCAAGAACGACCTCGGGCGGGCCCGGGACACCGCGATCGGGGCGCAGGGGTACGACGAGTCCACGGCGTCCATCGTCTGGCTCGGGTACGACGCGCCGCAGCTGCCGGACAAGGACGGGGTGGCGGGCTACTTCGCCGTCATGGGCACGGGGCGCGCCGAGAAGGGCGGGGAGGCCTACCGCGGCTTCATGGACGGCATCTCCGTCACCAACCAGAACAAGGATCCGCACCTCACGGCCATCGGGCACTCCTACGGTTCCCGCACCGTGGGCGCCGCGGCGGCCAAGCCCGGCGGGATTCCCGGGGTCGACGACATCATCCTGGTCGGCAGTCCGGGGGTCGGCGTCGACCACGCCGTGGACCTCGGCGTCGGCAGCGAGCATGTCTTCGTGGGGGCCGCCGCCAATGACCCGGTGACCAAGCTGCCCTCCAAGACCCAGGTCGTGGTGGGCGGGATCGGGCTGGCCCTGGGAGGGCCGGGCGGGGCGTATCTCGCCGGTGATCTGGCCGATCCGGGTGACGACGACCTGTGGTTCGGGAAGGATCCGGCGAGCAAGGCGTTCGGGGCCCGGCGCTTCCCGGTGGCCGACGGTCCTCCGCTCGTCAGCGGCAGCGGCATCAGCCTGGACTCGCACTCGAACTACTTCAGTCCGGAACGCGACGCCGTGTCCGCGGACAGCATCGCCCTGATCGTGTCGGGCAACGCCGACCGGCTCAAGATGGAGGAACCGAAGTGAGGCGAGCGAAGCGGGCCCTGCCCCTCGTCGCGGTGGTCCTGGCCGTGGGGGTCGCGGTGTCCGGGTGCGGCAGCGAGAGCGGGACGGGCGGCAGCGGGGAAGAGAGCGGGAAGGAGAGCCGGATGGATATGCAGGAGGCCGCCGAGCGGTCCGACGCGATGCTGGACGCCGTCCTGAAGGGCATCGACCCCGATGTGCAGTGGGCCCACGGGCCGACCACCACCCGGTCCTGCGGGGTGACCCGTCGGCGGGTCGTCATGACCGTCGTCTCCGCCGACCGCCGGCAGACCTTCCTGGACCGGGCGGAGACGTTCTGGCGGAAGAACGACTACCGGATCAAGGCGGTCAACAAGGACGAGAAGTTCCCGGCGGTCTACGCGGTCACGAAGAAGGGTTTCGGTGTCAGCGTCTCGTTCCGCGGGAAGGGGCAGGCCTTCTTCGAGGCCGACAGCCCGTGCGTGAAGGAGTCGAAGGTCGCCGACCCGACCGCCGAGCCGAACGGGCCCGCGTACAAGGACGTCTATCCGCTGCCCCGGCCCAACGTCCGCTCCGACTTCTGGTCGGGGAAGGGCGGTCAGGACGGCTGAGGCCGCGTCAGGGCTGTGAGTGGTGAGCCGTCGGCGCCCCCGTGTGCTTCGGGTGCGCCGGTGGTGTGCCGCGGATGACTCGTACACACCGTCGAAAACACCTCTGAAGCGCGCCCCGATGGGGGATGGTTGAGGGGTGCGGAAATTCTGGGTGTTCGGTGGCATCGGCGTCGGCATGGTCATGTGTTTCCTGGCCCTGCTCGTCGTCGGTACGTACTCGGCCGCCGCCGGGCTCGCCGGGCCGGGGGGCGGCGGTGCCGTCGCGCTGGCCAAGGGGGCGGTCCCGGCGCGCTTCCAGCCGCTGGTGCAGAAGTGGGGCAACCTCTGTCCCGCCATCAACCCGGCTCTGCTGGCCGCGCAGTTGTACCAGGAGAGCGGCTGGAACCCGAGCGCGCAGAGCCCTGCCGCCGCGCAGGGCATCGCCCAGTTCATCCCCGGCACCTGGGCCACGCACGGCATCGACGGCAACGGCGACGGCAAGCGGGACGTGTGGGACCCCGCCGACGCGATCCCCTCGGCCGCCTCGTACGACTGCGAGCTCGCCGGGTATGTGAAGAAGGTCCCGGGCGATCCGACGAGCAACATGCTCGCCGCGTACAACGCCGGCGCCTACGCCGTCATCAAGTACGGCGGTGTGCCGCCCTATAAAGAGACGCAGAACTACGTCAAGATCATCCGCTCGCTGGAGAAGAGCTTCGCCCGGCCGGTCGGCCGGGTCGCGCCCTCCCAGCAGGCCGCCGGGGCCATCTACTTCGCCCAGAAGAAGCTCGGCACGCCGTATCTGTGGGGCGGCAACGGTACGCCCGAGCAGCAGGGGCGGTTCGACTGTTCCGGGCTGACCCAGGCCGCGTACCGGACGGTGGGCATCGAGCTGCCGCGCGTTGCCAACGACCAGTACAACGCGGGGCCGCATCCCTCGCGGGACGAGCTGCTCCCGGGGGATCTGGTGTTCTTCTCCGACGACCTGACCAACTCGCGCGCGATCCGGCACGTCGGGTTGTACGTCGGCGGCGGCTATATGATCAATGCGCCGTTCACCGGGGCGGTCATCCGGTTCGACAAGATCGATACGCCGGACTACTTCGGTGCGACACGGGTCACCAAGGACGGCGCCGCGGCCCTGCCGACGGATCTGCCCACGGGGTGACGGATGTCTCCCGCGCGGGGCTTCCGGAGCGGTGGCGGGTGCTGACGGGCAGTCGGCCGCGGTCGGAACTCTCCGTGAAGCCTGGGCCCTGAGCTGCGACGACCCATCACTCTTCGATAACGTCATGGTGATCATTCGGTGGAGAGCGGAACGCACACGACGGCCGGGCCGTTCCCTGGACGGGGTACGGGAACGGCATGCGCACTGACCACGCGTCGCAGAAGGCAGTACCGCGGTGAGGCAGTACCGCAGTGAGGCGGTACGCGGCACGGCGATGCGATGCGGTGCGGTGCAGTACGGAAACGGATCGCACCGACACGGGGGTTCGACCAGGGCGGCGGGCAAGGACGCGCGTCGCGGCAGATGAAGCAGACAAGGCAAGGGGCCGCAGCAGATGGCTGGACTCGAACTCGACGGGTCGAACCCGGACGTCAGTCTGCTCTACGACATCAACGGGCTCGCGAAGGCCGCTCCGACCTGGTTCGACCGGGTCATGGAGTTCGTCGGCGAGTACGGGATCATGTTCGGCCTGGTCCTGGTGGGACTGTGGTGCTGGTGGAGCATGCGCAAGCGCGGGACGGCCGAGGACTCGGTGACGGCTGCCGCCGCCATCGTCTGGGCGCCGCTCGCCGCCGCCATCGCGATCCTCATCAACGTCCCGATCCGGGGCTTCGTGGAGCGGCCGCGTCCGTTCAACGACCACGACGGCCTTGAGGTCCTGATCCACGGCAAGACGGACTTCTCGTTCGTCAGCGACCACTCCACGCTGGCGATGGGCATCGCCGTCGGCATCTTCGTGGCGAACCGGAAGTTCGGCTTCGTCGCGATCGGCCTCGCGCTCTTCGCCGGGTTCAGCCGGGTCTACATGGGCGTCCACTATCCGACCGATGTGATCGGCGGGTTCGCCCTCGGCACGGCCGTCGCCCTGCTGCTGGCCCCGCTCGCCATGGCGCTGCTGACCCCGCTGATGGCGGCGATCGCCCGCTCACCGCGCGTCGGCTGGTTCGTCCGGTCGAAGAACGCGGACGTCGTGGCCGCGGACGAGCAGGGCGGGGCGCGGGGCATTCCCGAGCCGCGGCCCGGCACCGGGCGGGGCGACCCGGGCGAGAAGGACCTCGCCGCCTGACGCCCCCGGACTTCCGGGCCACCCGGACCGCCCGCCCCCTGTACAGCGCGAACCCCCAGGTGCTTCCGGCGCCCGGGGGTTCTTGCTGTACAGGGGGCGGGCGTGGGTCAGGGGGTGGCGAGGTGCTCGGCGGCGTCGGTACGGGCCCGGTCCCGGGATCTGCGGGCCGGTCCCCACCAGCCGCAGGTGCAGCGGGCCAGGCAGAACGAGCCGCGTTCGATCGTCGTGGCGCTGTGCCCGGCCGGCGGGCCGGGAGGGGGAGCCTCCGGCATCGGTTCCGGGAGGGCGGGGGAGGTCCGGACGGGGGTGCGCGGGGCGGCGGTGGTGCGGGCCGCGGCGGGGGGATCCTCATGCACCCGTCCACGGTACTGGCCGCGGCGCCCCGGTGGCGTGACGGGGGGCGGCGGCGGTCGTTATGCGAGGCGGGTGAGGGCTCGGCCGGGCGGTAGTCGTTGGGGGTTGGCAGGCGATGGTGGTGCAGCAGTACAGGGACGGAGGCGGGGCCCGCGCTGCCCGCGCCCTCGCCGTGGCCGGGGTGATCGCGGTCACCGCCGGGTGCGTGGGCGGGGAGGCGGACAGCGGCTCCGGCGACGGTTCCGGGCAGCGCTCCGTGGCCGCCGGCCGCCCGCTCGACGCGCTCGGACAGGCGGCGGACGTCCTGGTCGAGGCGGGCGGCGCGGAGACCCGTACGTCGATGGAGACGGCGGCCGGCGGGACACGGGTGACGATCCGGGGGCAGGGCACGTACGACTTCCGTACGCAGATGGGGCGGCTCAAGGTGGTGCTGCCCCAGGACGCGGCGGGCAAGGACGCGGCGGGCGCGGACGACCACCGGCCGATCACCGAGCTGCTGGCCCCCGGGGCGCTGTACATGAAGAACCGCGGCGCCGGGGTGCCCGACGACAAATGGGTCAGGATCGACACGACCACGCTGAAGGACGGCAACCTCCTCACCGGCGGGGTCACCGACCCGATGGCCGCCGCCGAACTGCTGCGCGGGGCCGACGACGTGACGTACGCGGGCACGTCCGAGCTGGCCGGGGTGACGGTGCATCACTACCGGGGGGTCGCGGACCTCGGCCGGGCGGCCCGGGCCGCGTCACCGCAGTCGCGCGGGGCGCTGAGCGCGGCGGCGAAAGGGTTCAGCAAGGACGCCGTGCCGTTCGACGCCTACCTCGACGAGGAGGGGCGGCTGCGGAAGGTCCGGCACCGGTTCACCTTCTCCGCCGACTCCCGGGCCCCGGAGGTGTCGGTGGTCTCGACGCTGCTGCTGTACGGGTTCGGGCTGCCGGTCACGGTGACGCTGCCGGACGAGGACGCCATCTACACCGGCGAGATCCGGCAGGGCTGAGGGTGCCGGGGCGGCGGCCGGCCGTGACCCCCGGGTAAGGGGCGCCCGCCGGGACGGGCCGGGCGGTGGGGCCGGTTGGGAGGGGGCTCAAATGGTCCGTCCGTGCCATGCGCGGCAGGTGTCGCGCTCCCTAGGCTGGGGAGTCGGTGTGCCGGAGGCCGGCGACGGCCGGGAGACGGCGGAGAGAGGTGACGCAGGTGGTGACGCTCAGTGCTCCGAACGCACAGGACTCTGTGGCTCTCGCCGAGATCGAGCTCTGCGGCGAGCTGATGATCGCCGCATCGGCCGCGGGTGAGGAACGCCTCAGCCCCGACCGTATCGACGAAGTGCTCGACGTCCGGGGCGCGGAGTCCTGGGCGACGGTCCCCCGACAGGCCGCTCGCCGGGGGTGAAACCCGTGCGCCCGCCCGTACCGCCGCCGCCCACGGGGCCGCGCCCTCAGGTACGGAGCAGGCGGGCGATGGCCTTCGTGGCCTCCTCGACCTTCGCGTCGATCTCCTCGCCGCCCTTGACGGCCGCGTCGGCGACGCAGTGGCGCAGGTGCTCCTCCAGCAGCTGGAGGGCGAAGGACTGCAGCGCCTTGGTGGACGCCGACACCTGGGTGAGTATGTCGATGCAGTAGACGTCCTCGTCCACCATGCGCTGGAGGCCGCGGATCTGGCCCTCGATCCGGCGCAGCCGTTTGAGGTGCTCGTCCTTCTGGTGGTGGTAACCGTGGATGCCGCGGTCGTGGTCGGTGACGATCTCCACCGGGGCCGCCGCCTCCGTGCCGGGGGCCGCCACGCCCGCCGATTCCGCTCCTGTGGTCCCGGTCGTGGTCATCCGCGTCCTCCCGCTGTCCTCGATGTGCCCGGTGATGTGCCCTGTGCAACGCCGCACTGTGCGGTTCTTATACCCCTGCCGGGTATATCGTAACGAATCCTGCCGAAACGTGACCGGGGGTCCGTGCTGATCGCCTTGTCCGATGGGCGACACTGAAGAACGCCGGTTAGCCGTGGCCGGATGATGCGCCTAGCATCAGCCTGACCGAATCCAAAGCATCCCGAGGACCCCACGTGCGCTTTCGTCTGACCCCCAGGGAGACGAGCTTCTACGACATGTTCTCCGCGTCTGCGGACAACATTGTCACGGGCTCGAAACTCCTGATGGAACTGCTCGGGGCGGATTCTGCCTCCCGAGTCGAGATCGCGGAGCGTATGCGGGCAGCGGAGCACGCGGGGGACGATGCCACCCACGCGATCTTCCACCAGCTGAACTCCTCCTTCATCACGCCGTTCGACCGCGAGGACATCTACAACCTGGCGTCCTCGCTCGACGACATCATGGACTTCATGGAGGAGGCCGTCGACCTGGTCGTCCTCTACCAGGTCCAGGAGCTCCCCAAGGGCGTCGAGCAGCAGATCGAGGTGCTGGCCCGGGCGGCGGAACTGACCGCCGAGGCCATGCCGGGGCTGCGGACCATGGACAACCTCACCGAGTACTGGATCGAGGTCAACCGTCTGGAGAACCAGGCCGACCAGATCCACCGCAAGCTGCTGGCCCACCTCTTCAACGGCAAGTACGACGCCATGGAGGTGCTCAAGCTCAAGCAGATCGTGGATGTGCTGGAAGAGGCGGCTGACGCGTTCGAGCACGTCGCGAACACCGTGGAGACCATCGCGGTCAAGGAGTCCTGAACCTCGTGGACACCTTTGCGCTGATCGTGACCATCGGCGTCGCGCTCGGCTTCACGTATACGAACGGCTTCCACGACTCGGCGAACGCCATCGCCACCTCGGTCTCCACCCGGGCGCTGACCCCGCGTGCGGCTCTGGCGATGGCGGCGGTGATGAACCTCGCCGGCGCCTTCCTGGGCCAGGGGGTCGCCAAGACCGTCAGCGAAGGCCTCATCGCCACCCCCGTGGGGCAGAAGGGGATGGGGATCCTGTTCGCGGCGCTGGTCGGCGCGATCATCTGGAACCTCATCACCTGGTACTACGGCCTCCCGTCCTCGTCCTCGCACGCCCTGTTCGGCGGCATGGTCGGGGCGGCGCTGGCCGGCGGGACGGACGTCATCTGGTCCGGCGTGCTGGAGAAGATCGTCATCCCGATGTTCCTCTCGCCGTTCGTCGGCCTGATCGTCGGCTATCTGGTGATGGTCGGCATCATGTGGATGTTCCGGAACGCCAACCCGCACAAGGCCAAGCGCGGCTTCCGGATCGCGCAGACGGTCTCGGCGGCGGGCATGGCGCTCGGCCACGGCCTCCAGGACGCGCAGAAGACGATGGGCATCGTGGTGATGGCCCTGGTCATCGCCGATGTCGAGGGCCCCAACGACGAGATCCCGGTCTGGGTCAAGATCGCCTGTGCCGTGATGCTCTCGCTGGGTACGTACGCGGGTGGCTGGCGCATCATGCGGACCCTCGGCCGCAAGATCATCGAGCTGGACCCGCCGCAGGGCTTCGCGGCGGAGACGACCGGCGCCTCGATCATGTTCGGGTCGGCGTTCCTGTTCCACGCCCCGATCTCGACGACGCATGTCATCACCTCCGCGATCATGGGCGTCGGCGCCACCAAGCGGGTGAACGCGGTGCGCTGGGGCGTCGCGAAGAACATCATCCTGGGCTGGTTCATCACCATGCCGGCCGCGGCGCTGGTCGCCGCGCTGAGCTACGGAGCGGTTCTGCTGCTCTTCGGCTGAGCCCGGGCCGAGCGGAAGCCCGGTCGGTTGGTTACACGTGTGGGTCCGCCCCCGTTCTCGGTACGAGAACGGGGGCGGACCCTTTCGCCTTGTGGTGGCACCGCCATGCAGCACCGCAAGGCCGTATCGGGGGCGTGGAGCCGGGCGGCTCAGCCGAAGCGGCCGGAGATGTAGTCCTCCGTGGCCTGGACCGACGGGTTGGAGAAGATCCGCTCCGTCTCGTCTATCTCGATGAGCCGGCCGGGCTTGCCGACCGCCGCGAGGTTGAAGAACGCGGTGCGGTCCGAGACGCGGGCCGCCTGCTGCATGTTGTGCGTCACGATGACGATCGTGAAGCGCTCCTTCAGCTCGCCGATCAGGTCCTCGATGGCGAGGGTCGAGATCGGGTCCAGCGCCGAGCACGGCTCGTCCATCAGCAGCACGTCCGGCTCGACCGCGATGGCGCGGGCGATGCACAGGCGCTGCTGCTGTCCGCCGGAGAGGCCGGAGCCGGGCTTGTTCAGCCGGTCCTTGACCTCGTTCCAGAGGTTCGCGCCGCGCAGGGACTTCTCCACGACGTCGTTCAGCTCGCTCTTGCGGTAGCTGCCGTTGAGCCGCAGGCCCGCCGCCACGTTGTCGAAGATCGACATGGTGGGGAAGGGGTTGGGGCGCTGGAAGACCATGCCGACCGTGCGGCGCACGGTGACCGGGTCGACGTTGGAGGCGTAGAGGTTCTCGTCGTCCAGCAGCACCTTGCCCTCGACGCGGCCGCCGGGGGTGACCTCGTGCATCCGGTTCAGGGTGCGCAGGAAGGTGGACTTGCCGCAGCCGGACGGGCCGATGAAGGCGGTCACGGAGCGGGGCTCCACGGTCATCGAGATGTCCTCGATGGCCTTGTGGCTGCCGTAGTAGGCGGTGAGGCCGCTGATGTCGATGCGCTTGGCCATGGAAATCACTGCTTCTTTCGGGAGGTCGCTGATGGCCGCGTCAGCGACCGGTCTTCGGGGCCTTCCAGCGGGCGATGCCGCGGGCCACGAGGTTGAGGATCATGACGAAGGCGATCAGTACCAGGGCTGCCGCCCAGGCGCGGTCGTACGAGGCGGCCTCGCCGATCTTGTACTGCTCGTAGATGTAGAAGGGCAGCGAGGACTGGGCGCCTTCGAAGGGGTTCGTGTTGATCAGCTGGCTGCCGAAGACCAGCAGGATGATCGGCGCGGTCTCACCGGCGATCCGGGCGATGGCGAGCATGACGCCGGTGGTGATGCCGCCGATCGCGGTGGGCAGGACCACCTTCAGGATCGTGCGCCACTTCGGGATGCCGAGGGCGAGGGAGGCCTCGCGGAGCTCGTTGGGCACGAGCTTGAGCATCTCCTCGGTGGAGCGGACCACCACGGGGACCATCAGGATGGTCAGGGCCAGCGCGCCCATCAGACCGGACGGCTCCAGCTCCGCGATCAGCATGATCGACAGGATGAAGAGACCGGCCACGATGGACGGGATGCCGGTCATCACGTCGACGAAGAACGTGACGGCCTTGGCCAGCGAGCCCTTGCCGTACTCGACGAGGTACACGGCGGTCAGCAGACCGATCGGGGCGGAGACCACCGTGGCGATGCCGACCTGCTCCAGGGTGCCGATCAGCGCGTGGTAGACGCCGCCGGTGGCCTCGGAGCCGAGCACTCCGGCCATCGAGTGGGTGAGGAAGTAGCCGTCCAGCCGCTCGGAGCCGCGGACGATCGTCGTCCACAGCAGGGAGGCCAGCGGGACGACGGCGATCAGGAAGCAGACCCACATCACGCTGGTGGCGAGGCGGTCCCTGGCCTGCCGCTGGTTCTCGACGACCGTCGTGGCGACGTACGAGATGATCAGGAAGAACAGGGCGGAGAGCAGGCCCCACTGGATGCGGCTGTGCCAGCCGGCGGCCAGCGGGATGCCGATGCCGAGCGCGATCGAGACGGCGGCGAAGCCGAGCGGCGCGAGGCGGGGCAGGGAGCGGCTGCCGAGGCTGCTCTTCGGGGTGGGCGACGAGGGCGTCGGGCGCTCGATGACGCCGGTGGGTGCGTGGCTCATGCGTTGGCCCCCGAGTACTCCTTGCGGCGGGCGATGATGAGCCGGGCCGCGCCGTTGACCAGCAGGGTGAGGACGAAGAGGACGAGGCCGGAGGCGATCAGGGCGTCCCGCCCGAACGCGTCGGCCTCGCCGAACTTGGCCGCGATGTTCTGGGCGAACGTCCCGCCGCCCGGGTTGAGCAGGTGCAGCGAGATGAGGAAGTTCGGGGAGAGGACCGTGGCGACGGCCATCGTCTCGCCGAGCGCGCGGCCGAGGCCGAGCATCGAGGCGGAGATGATGCCGGAGCGGCCGAAGGGCAGCACCGAGAGGCGGATGACCTCCCAGCGGGTGGCGCCCAGCGCGAGCGCCGCTTCCTCGTTCATCTTCGGGACCTGGAGGAAGACCTCGCGGCTGACGCTGGTCACGATCGGCAGGATCATGATCGCGAGCAGGATGCCGACGGTGAAGAGCGAGCGGGCGACGCCGACCTCGGTCTTCTCGAAGATGTACGTCCATCCGAAGAACTGGTCGAGCCAGAGGTTCAGGCCCTCCAGATACGGCACCAGGACGAGGGCGCCCCAGATGCCGTAGACGATGCTCGGTACGGCGGCCAGCAGGTCCACCACGTACGCGATGGGGGCGGCCAGCTTGCGCGGCGCGTAGTGCGAGATGAACAGGGCGATGCCGACAGCGATCGGAACCGCGATGATCATCGCGATGATCGAGCTGACGACGGTGCCGAAGAGCAGGACCGCGATGCCGAAGACCGGCGGGTCACCGGCCGGGTTCCAGTCGAAGGTGGTGAGGAAGTTGCCCTCGTCCTTCGAGATGGCGATGACGGAGCGGTAGCTGAGGAACACGGCGATCGACGCCATGATCACGAGCAGCAGGATGCCCGAGCCGCGGGAGAGGCCCAGGAAGATCTTGTCGCCCAGGCGCCCGGTGGGCCGGGAGCCGGGCCGCGGGACCGGCGGCGCCGGTGGCGTGTCTATCGGTGTGGTGGAAGCCATGGTCTTTCCGGTCTGTGTGGGGGAGCGGTGCGCTCCCCTGGCGGCGGTGCACCGGATGGAGAGAGGGGCGGGTTACGCCGGTGGGGCGGCCGGGTCCGGGTGGACCCGGCCGCCCCGTGGGTGTTACGAGAGGGAGCCGATGGTCTCGCGGACCTTGGAGTTGATCTCGGCCGGGATCGGGGCGTAGCCGGCGTCGGTCAGGATCTTCTGGCCGTCGTCGGAGGCGGCGTAGGAGAGGAAGGACTTGACCGTGTCGAGCGTCTCGGGCTTGTTGCCGCTGTCGCAGACGACCTCGTACGTGACCAGGACCAGCGGGTAGGCGCCCTCGGCCTTGGTGGTGTAGTCGAGGTCGAGCGCCAGGTCCTTGCCGGTGCCCTTGATCTTGGCGGCGGCGATGGCCTTGGAGGCGTTCTCCGAGGTGGCCTGGACCGGGGCGGAGCCGCCGGTGTTGATGTCCACCGTGGGGATCTGCTGGGACTTGGCGTAGGAGAGCTCGAAGTAGCCGATCGAACCGTCGACGGCCTTGACCTGGGAGGCGACGCCGGAGGAGCCGGAGGCGGCCTGGCCACCGGGGGCCGGCCACTTCTTCTCGGCCTCGTACTTCCAGTCCTCCGGAGCCGCGGCGGAGAGGTACTTGCCGAGGTTCTGCGTGGTGCCGGAGTCCTCGGAGCGGTGGAAGGGCTGGATCGCCTTGTCCGGGAGGTCGACGCCGTCGTTCAGCTTGGCGATCGCCGGGTCGTTCCACTTCTTGATCTTCGTGTCGAAGATCTTGGCGAGGGTCGGGGCGTCCAGCGTGAGCTTGTCGACACCCTCCAGCTTGAAGCCGATCGCGACCGGGCCGCCGACCATCGGGAGGTTGATGCCCTGGCCGGTCTTGCACATCTTCTTGGAGTCGGCGACCTCTTCGGGCTTCAGCGCCGAGTCGGAACCGGCGAAGCCGACGGTGCCCTGGTTGAAGGCGACGATGCCCTCGCCGGAGGAGGAGGAGTTGTAGTTGATCTCCACACCGGAGCAGGCGGCCATGTAGTTCTTGACCCAGAGGTCCATGGCGTTCTTCTGAGCGCTGGAGCCGGAGGCGCGCAGCTGGCCCTTGGCCTTGCCGCAGTCGACGTCCGACGCCGCGGTCGTCTTCTCGCCGGCGCCGGCGGTGCCGCCGCCCGTGTTGTCGTCCGAACCGCACGCCGTGAGGACCAGGGCGCCGGAGACGGCGAGGGCACCGAGCGCGGTGGCACGAAGCCGGTTCTTGCGCTGAAGCTTCACTTTCGGGTGTTCCTTCCAGGAGCCGCCGTGGTCAGTTCGTTCTACGACGGCGTGCGATGAGGAGGGGTGCTGTGGCTTGCCGCCGCGCACCTTGTACGTCCGAAATTAGGCAGAACAGGTGAAGCCGCCTACGGGGGAGGGTGAACGGCAGGTGAACCGTGTCCGGCAGGCGGGTGCGCGCCCGGCCGGAGGCACGGATCAGGACGCGGACAGGACGTCCAGGAGCGCGGTCAGCTGCTGGACGTCGCGGGGCTGGGTGAGGCGTACGCGGGCGGCGTCGGGGGCCAGCCAGAGGATGCGGTCCACCTCGTCGTTGGCGGTGAACGAGCCGCCCGTCGCCTCGGCCGCCCAGTAGGCGACCTCCTTCGGCCGGCCGTCCACCGGGTAGCGGGAGGTCGGCAGCCGGTCCCCGGGGGCGCAGTGGTGGCCGGTCTCCTCCAGCACCTCCCGTACGGCGGCGGCCAGCGGGTCCTCGCCGCGCTTCAGCTTGCCCTTCGGGAAGGACCAGTCGTCGTAGCGGGGCCGGTGGACCAGACAGACCTCCACCCCGCCCGCTTCCCCGTCCCCGCCCGGGGCGCGCCGCCACAGCACGCAGCCCGCCGCCAGAACCGGGCCGGTGCCGGTGCGGTGCTTCGCGGGCCCGCCGCCCAGGGGCTTCCCGCTCATGGGGCGCTCAGGACCGTGGCGTACGGCCAGCTCTCCCGGAACACCGCCCGCGCCGCCTCCACCTCGTGGCGCTGGTCCGCGTGGAGCACGCCCAGCGCGTACGCCGTGGCCGGGGCGATCCGGGGGGTGCGGGCGGCCGCGGCCGCCGCCCCGGCCGCCTCCACGGCGTCCCGGTGCAGGTCGAGGGCGTGGACCGGGGAGGCCAGGGCCGGGTCGGCGGCGCCGAGGACGACCTCGTGGGCGTACCGGTGCAGCCGCAGCAGCAGCCGGGCCTGGTGCCACGCCGCGTCCTGCGCCTCGTTGTACGGCTCGGAGTCCTCGGGCGGGAGGGCGGCCACCGCGGCGAGGAGGCGTTGCTCGGCGCGTTCGGCGGGCTCCAGGAGGGCCTCGGCGGTCAGGCCCGCCGGGCCGGGGGCCAGCGGGACGTCGGAGGCCAGGAGCGCGACGGCGTCGGCGACCGCGTGGAAGCGGGAGGAGCCGAGCGCCTGGAGGGCCGCGGAGTGCGACCGGGTCCGGGCGAGGGTGAGGCGGCGTTCCAGCAGCGCCCCGGCCCGTGCGGCGCCGACCCCGAGGGCGGCGCGGCCCTGGGCGTCGGAGGCCGCGCCCTCCCCGGCGGCCCTGGCCCCCCGGGCGGCGGGGAGGGCCGGGCCGGAGAGCTGGTGGAGGGCCTCGACGAGCCGGGTGAGGCGGTTCGCGTAGGCGTGTTCGCGGGCGAGGATGCCGGAGAGCCAGGTCAGCTCGGTGCGGAGCTGGTCGGCCCAGAGCGGGTCGAGCGCGGCCCGGAAGGTGTGCAGGGAGCCGCTGATCCGGCGGGCCGCGCGGCGCAGGGCGCGGGTGGCGGCCGCGGCGTCCTGGCCGCCGGATTCCGCTGGGGCGCTGTGCTCGTGGTGCAGGCGCAGGCTGCGCAGGAAGTCCGCGGCCTGCGCGCGGAGGTAGGGCGCGAGGACCGCCTCCGTGGTCAGGTCCCCGTCGGGGCGGCCTTCGGCGGCGCGGGATGCGGCGGGCCCGGTTCCGGCGGGGAGGCTTTCCGGTCCCGTGGCATCGCCGGCCGGAGTGTCCGCGCTCGTGCCGGGGGACGGGGCGGGACCCGTGGTCGGCCGGGTCGTCGTCTGCTGGTCAGGGCGTCGCACGCCTGCGCCTCCGGGCGTCGATGAGCATTTCCTGGACGTGCCGCAGCGGCTGGCCGTCCGCGTCCGTGGCGTGCCGGGTCCAGTTCCCGTCGGGGCCCAGGTGCCAGGAGGAGGTGGTGTCGGCCATACCGGTCTCCAGGAGTCGGCTGAGTGCGGCGCGGTGGGCGGGGTCGGTGACCCGGACCAGGGCTTCGATCCGGCGGTCGAGGTTGCGGTGCATCATGTCGGCGCTGCCGAACCACACCTCGGGCTCGCCGCCGTTGCCGAAGGAGAAGACCCGGGAGTGTTCGAGGAAGCGGCCGAGTATGGAGCGGACCCGGATGTTCTCGGAGAGCCCGGCGACCCCGGGGCGGATCGCGCAGATCCCGCGCACCCAGATGTCGACGGGGACGCCCGCCTGGGCGGCCCGGTAGCAGGCGTCGATGATCGCTTCGTCGACCATCGAGTTGACCTTGAACCGGACGTAGGCGGGGCGGCCCGCGCGGTGGTGGGCGATCTCCTTGTTGATCCGGGCGATCAGCCCGTCGCGCAGGGACTTCGGGGCGACCAGGAGGCGGCGGTAGGTCTCGCGGCGGGAGTAGCCGGAGAGCCGGTTGAACAGGTCGGAGAGGTCCGCCCCGACCTGCGGGTCCGCCGTGAGCAGGCCGAGGTCCTCGTACAGCCGGGCCGTCTTGGGGTGGTAGTTGCCGGTGCCGACGTGGGAGTAGCGGCGCAGGGTGTCGCCCTCCTGGCGGACGACGAGGGAGAGCTTGCAGTGGGTCTTCAGCCCGACGAGGCCGTACACCACATGGCAGCCCGCCTCCTCCAGCTTGCGGGCCCACTTGATGTTGGCCTGCTCGTCGAAGCGGGCCTTGATCTCGACGAGGACGAGGACCTGCTTGCCGGACTCGGCCGCGTCGATCAGGGCGTCCACTATCGGGGAGTCGCCGGAGGTGCGGTACAGCGTCTGCTTGATGGCCAGCACGTCCGGGTCGCCCGCCGCCTGCTCCAGGAACGCCTGGACGGAGGTGGAGAACGAGTCGTACGGGTGGTGGAGCAGCACGTCGCGTTCGCGCAGGGCGGCGAAGATGTCGGGCGCGGAGGCGGACTCCACCTCGGCCAGGTCCCGGTGGGTGCCCGCGATGAACTTCGGGAACTTCAGCTCCGGCCGGTCCAGCGAGGCGATGGCGAAGAGACCGGTCAGGTCGAGCGGGCCGGGCAGCGGGTAGACCTCCGCGTCGGACACCTTCAGCTCGCGGACCAGCAGGTCCAGGACGTACGGGTCGATGGACTCCTCGACCTCCAGCCGGACCGGCGGACCGAACCGGCGGCGCATGAGCTCCTTCTCCAGCGCCTGGAGCAGGTTCTCCGCGTCGTCCTCCTCGACCTCCAGGTCCTCGTTCCTGGTGACCCGGAACATGTGGTGCGCCAGCACCTCCATGCCCGGGAACAGCTCCTCCAGGTGGGCCGCGATGACGTCCTCGATGGGCACGTACCGCTGGGGCGAGGCCTCCAGGAAGCGGGTCAGCAGCGGAGGGACCTTGACCCGGGCGAAGTGGCGGTGGCCGCTGACCGGGTTGCGGACGACGACGGCGAGGTTGAGCGAGAGCCCGGAGATGTACGGGAAGGGGTGCGCGGGGTCGACGGCCAGCGGGGTCAGGACCGGGAAGACGCGCTGCCGGAAGAAGGTGAACAGGCGGGCCTGCTCCTTCTCGGTCAGGTCCGGCCAGCGGATCAGCTGGATGCCCTCGTCGGACAGGTCCGGGGCGATGTCCTGCTGGAAGCAGGCGGCGTGCCGGGCCATGAGCTCGCGCGAGCGGGTCCAGATGAGGTCGAGGACCTCGCGGGGCTGGAGGCCGGAGGCGGAGCGGGTGGCGACGCCGGTGGCGATACGGCGCTTGAGACCGGCCACCCGGACCATGAAGAACTCGTCGAGGTTCGAGGCGAAGATGGCGAGGAAGTTGGCCCGCTCCAGGACGGGTGTGGCCGGGTCCTCGGCCAGTTCCAGCACGCGTTCGTTGAACGCGAGCCAGCTGCGTTCGCGGTCCAGGAAGCGGCCCTGGGGCAGCTCGTCGCCGTCCCGGTCGGGCTCGTAGGCGTCCGCGTCGGCGTCGAGGTCGGGATCCAGATCGGCCGCGGTGGAGAAGCCGACCCCGCGCGAGGCGGAGGTGGCGTGCGGCCGGTGCGCGGCGAGCGAGCCGACGGACGGCTGGGCGGCGGGCTGGACCGGGACCTCGGAGCTGGGCTGCTGGCTCATGGGCCCATTGTTCCGCGTGGAGGGCTCCGCGGGCGCGTCGGAGCCGGGAAAGATCGCGGAAGGCCCGGGAAACCCCGGGTCACGACGGGGGGAGCCGGCGGGGGAACCCGGGGAGCCCGGAGAGCCTGTGGAGGCGTTCCCCCGGGCTCTCCCGTTGCGGCGGGGGGCGGGCACAGCTGGCTGCATTCCGTGAGGGTCGCAAGGGCGTCTGAATGGCCGGTAACGGCGACATGACGTACAGGAAGCGGTGTGCCTGCGGGTGGGCCTCGCGGTCACTGTGCGTGGCCGTCGCGCCCGGGTCACCCTGGGGGCGCGCGTACGTGTTCGTCGTCCGGGCCCACCCCTCGTGGGGCCCGGACGACGGCTTGAGCCGGAGTCGGCCGCTCAGCCGTGCAGGCGGCGCAGGACCCGGAAGGCGGCGAACACGGCGAGGGCGGCGAGGGCGAGGAGGATGCCGGTCTCGACGAGCTGGAGGGGCCAGTAGTGGGAGGCGGGGTGGACCTCGGTGAAGTGGAGGACCCCGCCCCGGGCGCGCATACAGGCCTCGGCGCTCCCCGCCATGTCGGTGCCGAAGCAGTCCCGCCAGTACAGCTTCCGGCCCGACGCCGTGAGCATGCCGGAATCCAGATGCCAGTCGCCGTACCGGAGCGACAGAGGGCCCTCGCCCTGACGGAGGACGTGCGGCCACAGCTCGTAACGGCGCTTGCCCAGGCCGAGGCCCACCATTGCGAGGACGACGGCGGCGACGGACATGGACAGCACGGTGCGGCGGACGAGCACCGCGCACAGCGCGCCCACCGCCACCGCCAGCAGCGCGAAGCCGAGGAGGGCGGGGCCGGTGCCGGGGAAGATGCCGGGCGCGTACCAGGGGGTCAGATGGGAGTACGGGTAGCCGCGGAGCGCCCAGAGCCCCCAGCGGTAGACGGCGATCAGGACCGTCAGGCCGATGACCGCCAGCGCGGCGGGCACGGCCAGCCGGGCGGCGAGCCAGTGGGCGGGGGAGACCGACTGCGCCCAGGCCAGGCGGAAGGTGCCGCTCTCCAGTTCGCGGGCGATCAGCGGGCCCGCGACGAAGACGCCGATGAGCCCGGCCAGCAGAAGCAGCACCGTGCCGCCGTCGGACAGGAAGAGCTCGGAGGACGTACGGGCGTAGCTGGGCTGGTAGACGGGGCCGCCGCACGGGGTGATGTCGCCGTCGGCGCACAGCTCCTTCGCGGAGGCCATCCAGACGCGGAGCGCGACGACGATGCCGATGCCGAGGACCAGCAGCGCGCCCGCCGCCCAGAGGGCCTTGCGGTGCATGCGGAGCAGGACGCGGGCGGACCCGCGCAGGGTGACCGGGGCCGTGGTGACGGCGTCGGTCTTCGGGCGGGTGAGCGTGCTCATGCGGACACCGCCTCCGCACGCGTCCCGGCCGCCGACGCGCTCGGCGTCAGCAGCGGTGGGGCGTCCGGGGCGCGGAGGTGGGCGAGCAGCAGCTCCTCCAGGGAGGGCTGGGTGACGGCCCAGGCGGCGGTGTCCACGGGGCCCTCCTTTCTGACGAGCGCGGTGAGTTGACGCCCCGTCGTACGGGATTCGACGACGGTGTGCGGGGAAAGGTCCTGGGCCCGGCCGGTGAGCAGGGCGTGGGCGGAGACGATGTCCTCGGCCTCGCCGCCGAGCCGGATGCGCCCGCCGTCGACGAGCAGGAGGTAGTCGCAGGCGCCCTCCAGCTCGGTGAGGATGTGCGAGGACATCACGATGGTGGTGCCGTGCTCGGCGGTCTCGGCCATCAGGACGCCCATCAGCTCGTGCCGGGCGAGGGGGTCGAGGTCGGCCATCGGCTCGTCCAGCAGCATCAGTTCGGGCCGCTTGCCGAGCGCGAGGGCCAGCGCGAGCCGGGTGCGCTGCCCGCCGGAGAGGGTACGGACGCGGGCCCCGCGCTCCAGCGGTCCGGCGATCCGGCCGGCGGTGGCGCGGTCCCAGCGCCCGGGGTTCAGCTCGGCCCCGGCCCACAGCGTGTCGGCGACGGTGAGCTGCGGGTACAGCGGCTTGTCCTGGGAGACGAAGGCGATGCGGTCGCGTACGTCGCCGGGGGCGGTGGAGCCGAGAACGGTGAGCGACCCGGCGCTGGGCCGGTCAAGACCGGCCGCCAGGTTCAGCAGGGTCGACTTGCCCGCGCCGTTGGGCCCGACCAGGGCGCAGACGCGTCCCGCGGGCAGCCGGAACGAGCAGTCGTGCAGGGCGCGATGGCCGCCACCCCTGCGCCCGTAGGTCCTTCCGAGGCCGTGTGCCTCGATCGCGACGCCGGTCATCGTTCCTCGTCCCCCTTGTACGTGCTGTCCAGTACGGCCGTGAAGAGCGCGCTGACGTCGTCCTTCTCCAGCCCGGCCGCCCGGGCCCGGCGGGCCCAGTCGGCGAGTTCGGTGCGCAGCGGCGCGTCGGCGGCGGATGCCTCGGACGCGCCGCCCAGCGTCCGGCGGACGAAGGTGCCGAGCCCGCGGCGGGCCTCGACGAGACCTTCGCGCTCCAGCTCCCGGTACGCCTTGAGGACCGTGTTCGGGTTGATCGCGGTGGCCTCCACGACCTCGCGGGCGGTCGGCAGCCGGTCGCCCGGTTCGAGAACGCCCAGGCGCAGCGCCTGCTTCGTCTGCTGGACGATCTGGAGGTAGGTGGCGACGCCGCTGCGCCGGTCGATGCGGAACTCGACAGCTGCGGACTCGGCCGTCATGCGCTGCACCACCCTTTCACTAATTGAGTAGTGAAAGGGTGGTGCAAAAGTGGGGCGGCGTCAAGCGACGCCGCCCCACGGGGCGTTCGGGTGGTGCGATCAGGTCGGTCAGGTGTTCGGTGAGGTCGTCGCGCGCTCGGCGCGCAGCTCCTCGTTGATGCGCTGTGCCTCTTCCAGCTGGTCCTCGAGGATGACGATGCGGCAGGCATCCTCGATCTTCGTGCCCTGGTCGACCAGTTCTCGGGCGCGGGCGGCGATGCGCAGCTGGTAGCGGGAGTAACGGCGGTGGCCTCCGTCGGAGCGCAGCGGGGTGATCAGGCGGTTCTCGCCGAGCGCGCGGAGGAAGGCGGGGGAGGTGCCGAGCATCTCGGCCGCCCGGCCCATGGTGTAGGCGGGATAGTCGTCATCGTCGAGCTTGTTGGTGGGGCGGGTACTGCTAGGGGGCATAGCACCTCTTCTTTCGGGGACACGTCGGGGGGCCCGAGCGCCTTGCGGCGCCCGGGCCCCGAGCTTTCAACACCATCTGCCGGCCGACTGTGCCGGCTCATCTGTTCCGCCGGTCCGCCCGGTAGGGCGGGGAAGCGGGGATCGTGGATGCTTGACCGGGGACCACCTTCCGTTCCGGGGCCTGCGGTACCCGAGCGGATACTTCCTCGCTCAGGCGATCCTGATGGCGTCTGCTCCTTACCTCGTGCGGTTCAGTGTTTCGGTACTGCGGGTACTGCGGTGTTGCACGCGGCCCCTGGGGCCGCCCGGCCCGGCAGTCAGTGGGGGAACCCACCGTTTCCGGCTCCCTCGCTCCACTGCCGTTCCGCTCACTGCTCTGTACTGCTCTGACCTGCATGCGCGGCAGTTCGTGTCTGCCGTGCCCTCTTGTCTTCCGGCTACGAGGAAAACGCTAACCCCACCGGGCACCGGATGTCTACCGTCGCCACGATAGATTTTCTCTGTAGCCGGGTGCGGTACTTCTGCGGTGCCCGAACTCCGGAAGCTGTAGCGACCGGCGGACAGCCGGTCGAACCGCGGACGCCCGGCGGTCTCAGGACTCGGTGCGGTACATCAGATCCACCTCGTGCGTGGTGAAGCCGATCCGCTCGTACACCGTCACGGCCGCCGTGTTGTCCGCGTCCACGTAGAGCATCGCGGTGGGCAGCGCCTGGGCCGCCAGATGGTGCAGGCCGATCGAGGTCAGCGCCTTGCCGAGGCCGCCGCCCTGGGACTCGGGCAGCACCCCGACGACGTACACCTCACCGAGCTGCTCCTCGGCGTGCACCTTCGTCCAGTGGAAGCCGACGATCTCCCCGTCCTGCTCGGCCAGGAAGAAGCCCTTCGGGTCGAACCAGGGCTCCGCCTTGCGGTCGTCCAGGTCCTGCTGGGTCAGCGACCCCTGCTCGGGGTGGTGAGCGAAGGCGGCGCGGTTCACGGCGAGCCAGGCGGCGTCGTCACGGCCCGGCTCGAAGGTCCGTACGGTGACGCCCTCGGGCAGCACCGGCTCCGCGAGGTCGAGCGGGATCAGGCTCCGCCGCAGCTGGCGCAGCTCGCGGAAGAGGGAGAGGCCGAGGACCTGGGCCAGGTGGCGGGCCGCGGAGCTGCCGCCGTGCGCCCAGACCCGCAGCCGCTTGCCGGTCGCGGCGAGGAGGGCCGCGCCGAGTGCCCGGCCGTGCCCGCTGCCGCGCCGGTCGGGGTGGACGACCAGCTCGGCGGCCGGGGCCTCGACCGGGTCGGTGTCCTCCAACTGGGCGTAGCCGGCGAGCGTTCCGTCGACGGTGAGGAGGAAGTGCCGTACGCCGTCGCGGTGTCCGCCCCGGATCCGGAGTCTGCCCTGCTCGGACACCGCCTGCCGGCCGTCGGACCGGGCGGCGTCGGCGAGCAGGGCGAGGACGGTGTCGGCCTGCGCGGAGTCGAGTGCGTCGAGGGCCTGAATCTCGCGTCCGGGAGCGGGGAGGGGTGCGTCAGTCGTCATGCCTCCGAGCGTACGGCGAGCGGGAGGAGGGGCGGGGGCATGCGTCCCAGGTAGGCGGCACGGGTGTCTTCGACAGGCCATTTGGCCGGATGGCAACCAGTCCGTAACCCCGAACACCTGTTGCGCTACGCGCGTTGACTCTAGGCTGCGGCACGCAGCATTCCAGTCGTGGCACCACAGAACCACCGACACCGCAGAATCACCGACAGCACCGACAGCTCTGACTCACAAGGGGACCGATGTCAGCGACTCCGCAGAAGAACCGTGCGACACGGCGGGTGCTCGCCGCCGCAGCCGGTCTGGCCACCGTGGGCGCGCTCGTCGCCGCGATGCCGGCCGGCGCCCATGACCGGGGCCACGGGCACGGCCATGGGCACGGCCACAAGCCCCGTACCGTCGACGTGCAGTTGCTGTCGTTCAACGACCTGCACGGCAACCTGGAGCCGCCGGCCGGTTCCGCCGGTACGGTCAACAAGACGCACGCGGACGGCACGGTCGAGGCGATCCCGGCCGGTGGCGTCGAGTACCTGGCGACCTCGCTGCGCACCGCGCGCAAGGGCAACCCGTACTCCGTCACCGCGGCCGGCGGCGACATGGTCGGCGCGAGCCCGCTGCTGTCGGGCCTCTTCCACGACGAGCCGACGATCGAGGCGCTGAACAAGCTCGACCTGGACGTCACGGCGGTCGGCAACCACGAGTTCGACGAGGGCGCGACCGAGCTGGCCCGCCTCCAGAACGGCGGCTGTCACCCGGTCGAGGGCTGCTACGAGAAGGGCAAGAAGTTCAAGGGCGCGGACTTCCCCTACCTCGCGGCCAACGTGACCAAGGAGAAGACCGGCAAGCCGCTGCTGAAGCCGTACACGGTCTGGAAGAAGAACGGCGTCAAGATCGGCTTCATCGGGGTGACCCTGGAGGGCACGCCGGACATCGTCACCGCGAACGGCGTCAAGGGCCTCAAGTTCCACGACGAGGTCGAGACGATCAACAAGTACGCCAAGGAACTGGACCGCAAGGGCGTCAAGTCCATCGTGGCCCTGATCCACGAGGGCGGGGCCCCGGCCTCCACCTCGTACAACTACGACTGCGACAGCCCCGGCGCGGGCGACGGCATCTCCGGCCCGATCGTCGACATCGCCAAGGGCATCACGCCGAAGGTGGACGCCCTGGTCACGGGCCACACCCACCAGGCGTACGTGTGCACCGTCCCGGACCCGTCCGGCAAGCCGCGCATGGTCACCTCGGCCTCGTCGTTCGGCAAGCTGTACACGGACACCACGCTCACCTACGACCGTCGCACCAACGACATCGTCCGTACGTCGGTGAAGTCCGCGAACCACGTCGTGACCCGGGACCAGCCCAAGGCCGCCGACATGACGCGCCTGATCGACCGCTGGAACAAGCTCGCCGCCCCGATCGCCAACAAGCCGCAGGGCTGGATCAGCGCCGACATCAACGGCCGCGGCTCCACGGCCCCGGAGAAGCCGCTCGGCAACGTCATCGCCGACGCCCAGCTCGAAGGGCTCGCCCCGGCCGACAAGGGCGGCGCGGAAGTCGCGTTCATGAACCCGGGCGGCATCCGCGCGGACCTCGTCCACAAGGCGTCCGGCAGTGAGGGCGACGGGGTCGTCACGTACGGCGAGGCGTTCACCGTGCAGCCGTTCACCAACATGATGAACGTCGTCGACCTGACCGGCGCCCAGCTGGTCACCGCCCTCCAGCAGCAGGTCAGCGGCGGCAACGAGGCCAGCCCGAAGATCCTCCAGGTCTCCAAGGGCCTCACCTACACGCTCGACCTGACGAAGAGCGGCGCGGACCGCGTGGTCGCCGACACCATCGAGCTGAACGGCGAGGCGATCGACCCGGCGCGCACCTACCGGGTCGCGATGAACGAGTTCCTCGCGGGCGGCGGTGACGGCTTCGCGGCCCTCGGCGAGGGCACGAACAAGCTGGTCGGCGCGTCCGACCTGGACCTGTTCAACGCCTACCTGGCGGCCCACTCGACGGCCGCCGCCCCGCTGGACCCGCCGGCGACGGACCGGATCACGGTCATCCAGTAGCCGTCGTACGAGGTGAAGTCGGGGCGGTGGGCCTGCGGGCCCGCCGCCCCTTCTCGCATCCTGGCCATGCTTCTTACCGGCCCTTGTTGACGCTTAAAGTAGGCAGCCGTCGGCAGCCGGTCGGCGCCGACCGTCGGACGTACCGCATCCCAGTCCCGAGGAGCAGGCCGGATGAGCAAGGTCATCACCATGGGCGGCATCCGGCGAAAGCTCCCGGACCACACGTCGGACTCGGTCCAGAACCTCGTCTATCTCCTCGACGCATCGGGACTGCCCGAGGTCATCGGGTACGTGGAGCGCGAACTGCCGCCCGGCGGCATTCCCGCCTACCTCGCGGCCCGCAAGAGCGGCGCCCGTACCTTCGCCCTGTGGACCGACGCGCACCGCCGGGACCGGGTGGCGACGGTGGTGACGCTGTCGGCCACCGGCGGTGTCTCGACGTTTCAGGTGCTGGGCGTGCACGGGGAGCTCATCGGCACGATCGTGCGCGAGAAGACGTTCCGGGGGAGGGGCCTGCGCACCCGATGGACGGTGACCCCGGCCGGCGGGGCCGACGCGGTGGGGTACAAGGGCCGGATCCTGTGGTGGTTCGTGTGGTGGCTCTGCCTGCCCGTGATGGTGCTGCTCCTCATCGTCTCCATCTTCGACAGCACCCCCGGCGAGGGCGGCGCCGCGCGCGCTCCCCGGCGCATCAGGTGGCGGGCGGGCGGCGAGATGCCGCTGGAGTTCCGGTCCGGCGGCGACAAACTGCATCTGCACGCACCGGGCCTGGACTGGCGGCTCGGGGCGGCGCTGGTCTCGCTGGTGCGCAGCTTCGGCTCGCACCACTGGGACGCCCTGAAGAAGTGACGGCGCGCCGTCTCGTCGCCGCCCCCTCGCCGCCGCCTCGTTCGCGGTGAGGGTGGTGTTTCGGGGCGGCGCACAGTAGAACTGGGCCCATGTCCGACCAGCAGCCGCCACCACCCCCGCACCGGCCCCATACGCCCGGTGCACCCGGCGCACCCGGTGTGCCTTGGGGGTTCGTGCAGCCACGGGACCCGGAGATCACCCCCGGCTACCGGCGCCGGGCGACCATCCTCACCTGGGCCGCGATCGTCCAGGGGGCCCTCATGGCGGTGGCGCTCGTGGTGAGCATCGTCTTCCTCATCCGGGCGGACCAGGACACGCGCAACGCGGCGTACGGCTATCTCGCACTCGTCCTCTGGGTCGGCATCGCCGCCGGGGTCCCGGTCCTGCTGGCCCTCGCGATCCCCGGCGCACGCATGAGGCGGCGGGTGCGGGAGCAGCAGCGCTGGGCGGGGACCACGCCTTCGTAGGCGTACCGCCGTCGGGCGTGCGCCCGTCGCTCGTTAGGGTCGGGCCATGTCAGTGACCTCGGTGGCGCACTTCTACGACGAACTGGCCGACGACTACCACCTGATCTACGCGGACTGGGACGCGAGCACGCGCCGGCAGGGCGAAGCACTGGACGCCCTGATCGGCCAGGACCGCGCGGCGGTGCTCGACTGCTCCTGCGGCATCGGCACGCAGGCCGTCGGCCTGGCGTTGCACGGACACCGGGTCACCGGGACCGACCTGAGCCCGCGCGCCGCCGCCCGCGCCGCGCGTGAGGCCGCCCGCCGGAACCTGAGCCTGCGCGCGGCCGCTGCCGACATGCGCCGCCTCCCGTTCCACGACGGTCGGTTCGACGCGGTCGTCTGCGCGGACAACTCGCTGCCCCACCTGCTGACCGAGGAGGACGTGCACGCCGCTCTCGCCGAGATGCGCCGCGTCCTGCGTCCCGACGGCCTGCTGCTGGTCAGCACACGCCCCTACGACGAGCTGCTGCGCGACCGCCCGGCTTCGACGCCACCACAGGTCCACACGGACCCCGGTCGCACCGCCGACGACGATCGAATCGTCACCTTTCAGCTCTGGCACTGGCACGAGGACGGCGAGCACTACGACCTGGAGCACTTCCAACTCCTGCCGGCCGGAGGGGAATGGCGCGTCCAGGTGCGCCGTACGACGTACTGGGCGCTCGGCCGGGACCGGCTGTCCGGGCTCGCCGTCGAGGCCGGGTTCGTCGACCCCGAGTGGCGGATGCCGCAGGAGACCGGATTCTTCCAGCCGGTGCTCGTGGCTCGCGCCGGAAAGCAGGCAGCATGAAGATCTCCGCGGTGCTCTTCGATGTGGACGGGGTCCTGCTGGACTCGGCGGGCGCGCACCGCAGGGTCTGGGACGCGTGGTCGGCGGCGCGGGGGCTGGACCCGGAGAAGGTGTGGGAGCTGACGTTCGGGCGGCGTCCCGAGGACACGGTCAGGGACGTGGCCGCCCAGCTGGACCCGGCAGCCGAACGGCAGGTGCTCGACCGGCTGTTGGAGCGGGAGACGGGCAGCATCCAGCCGGTCGAGGGAGCGCCCGACCTCCTGGAGTCGCTGTCCGGAAGCCCGTGGGCCATCGTGACCTCCGGCAACCGGGACTTCGTGGCGGCCAGGTTCGCCGCGACGGGCCTGGCTCTCCCCGCCGTACAGGTCTACGGCAGCGACGTACAGCACGCGAAACCCGCACCGGACTGCTTCGCCCTGGCCGCGTCCCGGCTCGGTGTCGTCCCGTCGGAGTGCCTGGTCGTGGAGGACGCGCCCGCGGGCGTCCGGGCGGCGGTGGCCGCGGGCTGCTTCGCCGTCGGCCTGACGACGACACACACGGGCGACGCGCTTGCCCGGGCGCGGGCGGGGCTGTGCGTGGACTCACTGGCGGACGTACGGAGTCTGCTCGCGGGGTACGGGTTCGGGGCCGGCTCGTGAGGTGAGGTGAGGTGAGGCAGGGCGAGGTGTTGGTGCTGGCCCCACCCTTGATCGTCAGGGCAGCCGGATGGGCGGAGGGCGTCGCGTCGGGGACCGTGAGGTGATCCGAGCAAGTCGCCCACAGAGAAGGCAGGATCGTGCGCATTGTCACGGCCACCGCCGTCGCCCTGGCCGCCCTCGCCGGCGGAGTCGTTCCGGCCACGGACACCGCTACCGCAAGCCCCCACCGGCCGGCCGTCGACGGAATCTGGCGGATGGACGGTTACGGCACCGTGGTCTCCATCCGCGACGGCCGACTCCAGGAGTACCAGACCACCGCTGTCAGCTGTATCGAGGGCGACTCCGCACGTCGTACCGGCCTCGGCGCCTACACCCTGCCCGACGGCACGGTCATCACCGTGCGCGCCCAAGGAGGCCGCGACCGCGCGTCCATGCGGGCGGACGGTTCGGTCGGCGACCGGAAGCTGAGCCGGATCGCGAAGCTGCCCGACGCCTGCACGCGCCCGGCCCCCGAGGGCCCGCTCGCCGCCTTCGACGTCTTCTGGCAGTCCTTCGAGGAGAACTACCCCTTCTTCGCCGCCAAGGGCATCGACTGGCACGCCGTACGCGACCGCTACCGGCCCGAGGTCCACGCCGGGACGACCCGGGACGAACTGTTCACCGTCTTCAGCGAGATGGTCGAGCCGCTCCACGACGGCCACGTCGCCGTCCAGAACGGCGACCGCGTCTTCGCCCGGGTCCGGCCCGGCACGGCCGTGCCCACCGGCGAACTGGACACCAAGGCAAAGAAGTTCATCGTGGAGCGCGACCTCAGGAACGCCCGGAACCTCCAGGACTTCGCCGCCGGAAGGATCACGTACGCCGACCTCCCCGGCGGTCAGGGCTATCTGCGGATCTCCGGCTTCGGTGGGTATGCGGGCGAGGACACGTCGTACGCCGCCCAACTGGCCCAGCTCGACCAGGCGTTGGACACGGCCCTCGGCAAGGAGCGCCCCCGCCGCCTGAACGGCCTGATCATCGACCTGCGGATCAACGGCGGCGGCTCCGACGCCCTGGGCATCCACATCGCCGAGCGCCTCACCGACACCCCGTACGTCGCCTACGCCAAGCGGGCCCGCAACGACCCGGCCGACCCCACGAAGCACACGCGCCCCCAACCCGTGTACGTCAACCCCGCCCAGGGCCCCCGTCACACCGGCCCGGTCGCCGTGCTGACCGGCGGTTCGACGTTCAGCGCGGGCGAGACCTTCACCCAGGCCCTCATGGACCGGCCCGGCAGGACGGTCCGGATCGGGCAGCCCACCCAGGGCGTCTTCTCGGACGCCCTGGTGCGCGAACTGCCCAACGGCATGGCGGCCTTCCTGCCGAACGAGGAGTTCCTGACCCGCTCGGGCCGCACCTTCGACGGCACCGGCATTCCGCCGCACCACACCGAACCGGTCTTCACCGAGGAGGAGTTCAAGGAGAAGAAGGACTCGGCCTTCGATCGGGCCGTGAGCGTCCTGCGGTGGAGGGGCTACGGCGGTGGGAAGGGCTGATGCGGCGCGCGCTCCGCCCGCCCGTCAGGTCGGGAACTCCCCGCACCACTCCCGGCTGATCAGGTGCTTCGGCAGGCGCGGCAGTGCCGTGTCCACCGGGAAGTCGCCGTCGTGGGCGAGGCAGGCCAGGGCGAGCGGGCCGAGGGCCACGTGGCTGCGGGGGTCCGGCGAGCCGGTCCAGTAGTGGTCGTGGTGGGCCACGGCCTCGGTGAGGGTCTGGGCGAACGCCTCGTGGTTACCGGTGATGAGACGGTGGAAGAGGGCGGCCGGCTGGTAGTCGATCTGGTTCAGCAGCGCCGGGTCGGTGCCGGTCGCGACCTTGGGGTCGGAGGTCTCCATCGTCGCGATGAGCTTCTGGGCGATGTCGTCCAGGGACGCGCCGCGCCAGTAGGTCTGGAGCGTGTCGATCCAGTGGAACAGATAGGCGTCCTGCGACGGATCGGCGCGGTGCAGGTCCTCCAGCGGGACCCGCGCGAGCCGGGACAGGCGGTCCCGCTCGCGGCAGACGAGGGCGAACCAGAAGGCGTCCAGCCAGGCGCGGCCGTTCGCCTGCGGGGACGGGCCGGTGGCGGGCAGGGTGACCGTGCGGTCGCCGATGCGGTACTCCGCCGTGCCCTCGTCCGACAGCGTGGTGGCGAACAGGGCGTCGCCCAGCTGCATCGCGGTGACCCAGGCCTCCCAGGTCTCCAGTTTCCCGCTGTCCGGGTCCTCGGCGCAGCGGGCGAGCGCGTGCGCCGTCGCCGCCCGGAAGGCCTCGGGGAGTGCGGCCGGGTCCTGGGGGAGGCTGGATGTCAACGTGGCTGCGGACGCCTCCAGTTGGGTGATGTCGGGGGCGGTGCTCGCGGTGGTGTCCGGGGCGGTGTCCGAGGCGGTGGGTTGCTCCTGCTCGGGCCGGCCCTTCGCGTGCAGGCTCCGCATCAGGTCCATCAGCTCCGGCGGCGGCACGACCTGCATCGCGCGGGTCTGCTCGTCGAAGGCGGTGAGGCAGACCAGGTTGTCCCGATTCCACCAGTACAGCAGCGGGTTGATCGGGCCGGGCCCGTCCTCGTACGCGCCCATCGCGTACATCCCCAGGTCGTTGACCGCGTCCACCACCGTGGCGTCGACGATCGGGTGGAACGCCAGCAGATGCCGGGTCGGTACGACGACGAGCGCCCCGGCCTCCGGCAGGTCGTGGCCCGTCAGGGTGCGGGCCAGGTCGCCCAGGACGAGTGCCTTGCTCGCCACGAAGTGGGAGTCGCCGTACACCGAGTGCAGGAGCGCGCCCGACAGCGTACGGATCTCCTCGTGCTCCACCGGCTCGGCCAGCAGGTTCGCCCGGCCCGCCGCCTTCAGCGCGTCGAGGCCCACGCGTTCGACGTCCGCGTCGGTCAGCATCCGTACGGAGTCGGGGGCGTCCAGGGCGAGCGCCGTCACCAGGCCGTCGGCGGCCGGCCAGGCATAGCGGTGGCCGGCCCCGTCGCCGGCCGGCAGCGCTTCGGTGGGCAGCAGGCGCAGGACGGTCCGGCGCAGCAGTTCCTCCGCGCTCTCGCC
Source organism: Streptomyces sp. DSM 106670 (assembly GCF_055792845.1). Classification (NCBI taxonomy): domain Bacteria; kingdom Bacillati; phylum Actinomycetota; class Actinomycetes; order Kitasatosporales; family Streptomycetaceae; genus Streptomyces; species Streptomyces sp. DSM 106670. The sequence continues at coordinate 3,768,720 of NZ_CM147704.1, read as the reverse complement.
GCCCTGCGCCACGGCGTCGAGGGTGGTGAAGTGCTGGGCTATCAGAGCGGGCCAGTCCTCCGGGGCCGCCGCCCCGCAGCGTTGCGCCAGCACGGTGAGGTCGTGCGTGGAGCGTTCGCGTACGGCCGTCGCTCCGTCCACCTGGGGGCGGGCTCCGTCCCGTGCGCTCAGGTCGTCGGCCACCAGACGGCGCAGGCGGTCGGCCCGGCCGGCGGTCAGCGCGGGCAGATGGGCGTCGGCCGCGGTGCCGCTGGTGTCGTCGCTGCTACTGGTGTTGCTGCTGTTGTTGTCCTGGGTCACCCCGGAAACCCTACTGAGGGGCTCCCTCTCCCGGAGCGGGCGGCCGCCCGCTCCGGGAGAAGGGTGCGCGGTCTAGCCGGCCGCGGTCACTTCTTGACCGGGCACACCGCGCCCGCCGCCATGTTGTACGTCGGTGCGGACTTCGTCACCCCGCGGCCGGTGCCGAGCTGGATGAGGATCTCGTCGGAGAGCAGGTCCTCCTTGCCCTTCAGGGCGTCCGCGACCTTCGTGTCCTTGGGGAACACCAGCTCCGCCGCCACGTTGTCCTGCACGATCCGGGCGAGGTTGTCGAGGGCGGTGAACACCGGGTCGACCGGGTTCTCCAGGCCGGGCAGGTCGATCAGGTGCGTGGCGACCTTCGCCGGGTTCATGCAGTCCTTGATGATGATCGTGTTCTGGTTCAGCACGCTCGTCGTCCACTGCGAGATCACCACGCAGTACAGGTCGGCCCAGCCGGTCTCGCCGACCTTCGTGCGCCAGGCCTTCATCTGGTCCTGCACGCCCTTGATCTGGGCCTGCGCCGCGTGCTCCATGTTGGTGCGGATGTCGGGGTAGACGTTGCCGGAGAAGTCCTCGAAGGACTTCATGTCGAACGACTGCGTCGTCACCGAGGTATCGATGAACCGGAGCGCGGCGTCCAGGATGTTGCCGCACGACGTCGTCAGCGCGGCCGGAAGCCCGGCGTCGGGAAGGTTCCGGCGGGCGGTCGTGAGCGTGGCGGCGTACGCCTGGAGGGGCGGGATCCACGCGGTGGAGGTGTCGTCGTCGAACGCCACCATCAGCAGGTCGTGCGGGTCGATGCGGTCGGCGTTCGGGAGGTTGGGGATGTGGTCCGCCAGGTAGGAGGCGATCACCGAGAAGATCCCCAGCGGTACGTGGGCGATGGACTTCGCCAGCTCGAACGTCTCCGAGACGGGGTTGGCGCTCTCCTGGCCGTTCTCCGTCACCAGGGTGAACCGGCCGCCCTTGGCGTCGTTCTGCACGACGATCACCGGCGAGAGGTGCTTGATCAGTTCTGCTTTGAGTACGGCGTAGTTGGTGCGCATGCCGGCGTTGACGGCGCGGAGCGAGTCCTTCGCCTGCTGCGGCGAGACCTTCGCCGCGCCCGCCGTGCCGTCGGCGGTCGCCGCCGCTGCCTGCGGGGTCGCCGCGTAGCCCAGGAGGGCCGCGGTGCCGATGCCGGAAGCGCCGGTTATGAAACCTCTGCGGGTAGCCATCTTCGTCTTCTCCGTTGGGGATGGTGGTGCGATCTCTGGCGGAGTGGGGGGAGTGGGTGGGGCTGGTGGGCTGGGGGGAAAGTGCTCATGGGGTTCACTTCCGTTGGGGGAGTGGGGGGGGCTGTGGGGGTACGGGGGTGGTGGCGCAGGGTGCTGTTGAGCGCGCTTCCTGCGGCCACCACCGGAGGGGCGGGCGTGCCTGAAGTGGTCTGCTACTTCAGGGACTTCTGCGTCGGGACCACGACCCCGTAGAGGTCCTGGACCGTGGCGAGCGCCGAGGCGTGCAGCTGCTCGGAAGGGATGCCGTTCGGGTTGCCGTTCAGCGGCAGCGGACGGGTCGCGGAGGCGTCGGCGACGACGGTCGGGTGGTTGCCGTTGAGGAACGCGCCCTGCGTGGTGAACAGCGTGCACATGTTGGTCATGAACCCGGCGATGATGACGTTCTCGCGCCCGGCCTTCTTCACCTCCTCGGCGAGGTTCGTGTCGTGGAAGCCGTTCGGAACGCTCTTCTCGACGACCGGTTCGCCCTTGGCCGGCTTCAGCGCCGGGATGATCTGTCCGGCCTCCGACGAGAGGTCGTAGCCCTTGTCGACGATGTGGATGACCGGCGTCTTCGCCGCGCGGGCGCGCTTGAGGAGGGCCGCGGTGTTCTCCACGGCGGGCTTCCAGCCGTCCAGTTCCATCACGCCTTCGGTGTAGGTGTTCTGGTAGTCGACGAGGATCAGCGTCGCGTCGGCGAGCGTGGCGGGGGTCTCGTCGAGCTTGTTGAGCTCCCGCAGGGTCGTCGTGTCCTCGGCGACGTTCCGCGCGGTGTTCTTCGCGGGCGGGCTCGACGAGGCCGGCGCGCTCGGCGCGTCGTCCTTGCCGGTCGCGGCCTCGGAACTCCCGCCGCACGCGGTGGCGGTGGTGGCGAGGACGGCGGCGACGCCGATCGCGGTGGCGGTACGGAGCAGCTTCATCGGGCGATCTCCTTGTGGGATGCGACGACGACCCCGTACAGGTCGCCGATGGTGGCCAGGGCGCTGTAGTGCACCTGGCAGGCGTCGAGGTCGGTCCCGGCGACCGGCAGTGACCGGGTCGCGCAGGCGTCGGCGACGACGGTGGGCCGGTTGCCGCGCAGGAACGCGCCCTGCGCGGTGAACGCCACGCACATGTGGGTCATCCAGCCCGCGATGATCACGTCCTGGCCCTCGGGAACGTGCTCGCCGAGGTCCGTGCCGTGGAAGGCGTTCGGGACCTGCTTGACCACGACGGTCTCTCCGTCGGCCGGGGCGACGGCCGGGTGGATCCGTCCGATCTCGGCGCGGATGTCGTACGGAGTTCCCTCGCCGCCGTCGTTGATGACGTGGACGACCTTCGTCCCCGCCTCGCGGGCCCGCTCCAGCAGCTGCGCGGCGGCGTCCAACGAGGCCTGCCAGCCGTCGAGTTCCATCACGCCCCTGGTGTAGGTGTTCTGGAGGTCGATCAGGATCAGCGTCGAGCCGGTCAGCGTGGCCGGGGCCGCGTCGAAGCCGTTGAGTTCGCGCAGGGTGGTTCGGGACATGGGTGTACCGCCTCGGGGGGTCGTGCGTCGGGGTGAGGGTGAGCTCGGCTGGGGTGGCGAGCTGTCTTAGACGCTAGGGCCCGGTGCTGATGTCCACAATGACGTCTAACATGCAGATACCGACATGCGTGCGGGCTGTCGGTGTCACGTCAGGAGGCTCGTCCATGGACACCGACGGACGAACGGGCCCGGTCGCGCGGCTCGTCGTCATCGTTCTCTTCGAGGGCGTCGACCTGCTCGACGTCACCGGACCGCCGGAGGTGTTCTCGCTCGCCCGGCGCGAGACCGACGACGCGGCCGGGTACGAAGTCGTGCTGGCCGCCGCCTCCTTGGAGCCCGTCACCACCGGCGCCGGGGTCCGCATCCTCCCCGACCTCACCTTCGGGCAGGCCGCCGGGCGGAGCATCGACACCCTCATCGTGCCCGGCTCGGTGGAGGTCGACAGCGAGCGGCGGGTGCACGCGCTCGTCGACCCCGAGCTGGTGGAACGGGTGAAGGAACTCGCCGCACGGACCCGGCGGGTCACCTCCGTGTGCGTCGGGGCGCATCTGCTGGCCGCCGCCGGACTGCTCGACGGGAAGCGCGCCACCACCCACTGGTCGACCGCGCGGCAACTCGCCGCCGATCACCCGGAGATCGAGGTCGACGCCGACCCGATCTTCATCCGCGAGGGCGACGTCTGGACCGGGGCCGGGATCAGCGCCTGCCTCGACCTGTCGCTGGCCCTGATCGCCGACGACCTCGGCGAGGCGATCGCGCTGCGCGTCGCCCGGCAGCTCGTGATGTATCTCAAGCGGCAGAGCGGGCAGAGCCAGTTCAGCGTTCCGCTGGAGCAGATCTCCACGACGCGGCGCATCGAGGACCTCCGCCACCACATCCTGCGCAACATCGGCCTTCAGCTCACCGTCGTGGACCTGGCCGCGTACGCCCATGTCAGCGACCGCCACCTGACCCGGATCTTCAAGACCGAGCTGGGCATGACCCCGCACGCCTACATCGAGTCCGTACGGGTCGAGAAGGCCCGCAACGAGCTGGAGTCCTCCGACGCCACCCTCGAACGCATCGCGTCCGTCTGCGGGTTCGGCACGACGGACACCCTGGTACGGGCGTTCCGGCGGCGGCTGAACACGACGCCCACGGAGTACCGGCGACGGTTCCGGTCCCCTGCGGCCATCTGAGCGGTGAGGGGGCGGGGCCCGCAACGGCCGTTCCCACGGCGGCCGTTCGCTCAGTGGTCGCTCCGGCCCTTTGCTGTTGCTGCTTCGCCGAAGAGGCGGCGGTACGCGCCCGGCGTCGTCCCGAGGGCGGTACGGAACCGTCGCCGCAGGTTGACCGCCGAGGACAGCCCGGCCCGGACGGCGACCGTCTCGACGGGCAGATCGGTCCGCTCCAGCAGCGACCTGGCCGCGTCGATGCGTTGCTGGAGCAGCCACTGCCCGGGGCTGACGCCGACCTGGCGGACGAACCGGCGGGCGAAGGTGCGCGGGGAGAGGCCGGCGTGCGCGGCCAGCCGGTCGACGGAGAGGTCCGTCGCCAGCCGGGTCAGCGCCCACTCCAGCACCGGGGCCAGGGAGTCGTCCGTGCTCGCGGGGGCGGGCGGGGCCGCGTACTGGAGCTGGCTGCCGTCCCGGTGCGGCGGCAGCACCATGCTCCGGGCCACCTGCGCGGCGTAGAAGGCGCCCAGGTCGGACCGTACGAGATGGAGGCAGAGGTCGATGCCCGCACCGCTGCCCGCGCTGGTCGCCACATCACCGTGGTCGACGTAGAGCACGTCCCCGACGACGGTCACCTCGGGGAAGGCCTCGGCCAGCAGCTCGCTCCGCCGCCAATGCGTGGTCGCGCGGCGGCCCGCCAGCAGCCCGGCCCGGGCGAGGACGAAAGCGCCCGTGCAGATCGACACGACGCGCGCCCCGCGCCGGTGCGCCGCCCGCAGGGCCTCCAGGACCTCGTCCGGCACCGGCCCGCCGGGCGGCTGCCAGCCCGGCACGATCACGGTGTCCGCCCTCCGCAGGGCGTCGAGGCCGCTCTCGACGAGCAGCGCGTGCCCGACGGTGGTGCGCAGCGGGCCGGGCCGCCGGGCGCAGACCTCGAAGGTGTAGTGCGTGGGCAGATCCGGGCGGTCGGCCCCGAAGACCTCGGCGGCACAGGCGAGTTCGAAGGGCGACTGCGGCTCGTTGAGCAGCGCCACCACATGGTGCGGGGCTCCGGATACGGGCATGGCAGGAAAGTACCCGAGGATGTCATCCCGGACACTCGCCCCGGGTGATCGGCCCGCGTCACGGTGGAGACATGAGCGAGGACACGCGAACAGACACGGCGACGACGCGAACCGACACAGCGACGGCACGGACCGGTGCTGCGGACCCTCTGAAGACCGTCGTCCAGGTCGACGACGTCGAGGCGCACGAGGTGGCCCCCGGGATCTGGCGCCGCAGGCTGCCGGGCACGGCGTACGCCCGGGGCTGGCTGATCGACTTCGCGGCGGGCACGGAGTGGCCCGAGGTCGACGAACACCGCACGGAGGAGCGGTACTTCGTGCTGAGCGGTGAGGTCATCGACGGCGGCGAACGCCACGGTCCGGGGGCGTACGTCGTGTTCGCGCCGGGCAGCGCACACCGGCCGCGTACGGAGACGGGGGCGCGGATGCTCGGGATCTCGCTGATGACCGCCTGAGGTCGATGCCGAGGCCGGGACCGATGCCGATGCCGATGCCGATGCCGATGCCGATGCGTTTCGGCTGCCCGCCCGGAACAGGGGACCGGGCGGGCGGTCCGGGGCCCGCTGTGTGGTGTGCGCACACCACACAGCGGGCCGCTTCCGGAACGGTGCGGGTCAGTGCCGGCCGGCGGCCAGGGACCCGCAGTTGGTGCCGTTCTTGCCGGCCACCTCGCCGGCGATCTCACCACGCCACGTCACGCACAGGCCGCGTGCGTCGAGGTAGACCGGTCCCGCGTACGTGGTGTAGTACCCCGTGTCCGTGACCGTCGTGGTGGGCGAGGCGAAGCCGAGCGAGGCCGTCATGTGCACGGCCTTTCCGGGCTTGGTGCGGACGGTCACCACGCAGTTCTTGCCGGTGGCGGAGTTGTAGGTGAGGAAAACCGTGCCCTGCGCGCCGATCGGCGCGGAGTTCACCACGGAGTAGCCGCCGCCACAGGCGCCGTTGTACTTCGCGGCCGCGGCGGCCTTCGGCTCCGCCGCGACGGCGGCCGGTGCGAGGGCGACCGCGGCGCAGGCGGTGGCGGTGACAGCGGCGCCGATGGCTGACGCACGTCGGATGTTGGTCATGTCGTTCCCCGGTTTCTCGGTCGGTCACTGCGCGACGCCTGGTCGGGCGCCCGGATCCCCACCCGTCCACGTGGCGTGGGTCACACCCTGTCGGACAGGCCGTGACGCGGTGGAGTTGTGCTCCGGGAACCCTGTTACGAAGTCATGACACAGGTGGACAAGATCACCTTTCCTGATCCATGTCCGGTGACCGGGGGTGCGATGAGTTTCGGTGGCGTCCGGGGTCTCATCCGGTGGACGTGGTCACCGGTCGAGTGGAGGCAGCCGTGAAAGGCGATGCGAAGGGTGATGTGAAGCGCGGGGTCTGGCGGATGGTGCACGCCGAGCGGGCCGCACTGGCCGACGACCTCGCGCGGCTGGATTCCGGGCGATGGGACACACCGTCGCTCTGTGCGGGGTGGACGGTGCACGATGTGGCCGCCCATCTGGTGGACACCGCCCGGACGACACGTATCGGCTTCGTGGCCGGCCTCGTACGGGTGCGGTTCGACTTCGACCGCCTGAACGCGCGCGGTGTGGAGCGCGAGCGCGGGGCCACGCCGCAGGAGACGCTGGAGCGGCTGCGCCGCGTGGCGACGCGGCGGACCGGGCCTCCCGCCCCGCTCGACACCCGGCTGGTCGAGGAGGTCGTGCACGGTGAGGACATCCGCCGCGCCGTGGGCCTGGTCCACTCCTATCCGCGGGAAGCCGTGGTCCGGGCGCTGCGGTTGCAGGCGCGTACCCCGGAGTCCTTCGGCGGAGCGAAGGAACTGACGGCCCGCGTACGGCTGTCGGCCACGGACGCCGGCCTGTCGATCGGGGCGGGCCCGGAGGTGACCGGGCCCGCGCTGTCCCTGCTGCTCGCGGTGTCCGGGCGGCGGGTGGCCGTCGGGGAGCTGGACGGGCCGGGGCTCTCCGTGCTCGCGGCGACCGGCTGAGGCCGTGGCCGTGGCCGTCCTCGGTGACGGCCGCCCGGCGCAGACGGCGGGCCCGGCCTCCGTCCGGTGCCGGAGGAGGCCGGGGCGCGGTCAGCCGTCGATGCTGTACAGGTCGAACTGCTCCCAGGAGCCGGTGACTTCGGCGGAGCGGGCGCGCAGTGTGTACTGGAGCGGGCCCGTGTAGCTGTTCTCCATCGCCACGAAGAGGTTGTTCAGGGTGGACCGGAGCGCGTACAGGTTCAGTTCCTCGTTCTGGTAGAGCTCGAACCGCTCCCAGCCGCCCGCCGTCGTCGAGCGGGCCCGCAGTGCGTTCTGCGCGTTGCCGGTGAAGTTCTTCTCGACCGCCACGTAGCGGTTGTTCGCGAGGGACTTCAGGGCGAACGTCTGGGTGGCCTCGTCCCACTCGAACGCGAAGCCCTCCCATGCGCCGGTGGGGTAGGGCGAACGGGCGCGCAGCACACCGGTGTTCGGCGCGGCGTAATTGATCTCGGTGGCGGCGAACTTTCCGTTGCGCACCGACTTGAGGGCCAGGTTCGTGGTCTCGTCCGCCCGGGCCCCGCTGCCGATGGCGCCGTCGAGGTGGGCCAGGTCGTCCGCGCCCACTCTCTCCCAGCCTGCCGGTACACCGGACGCCGGGGCCGGCCGGTCGTTCCGCGGGGCGGCGCCGGCCGCCGGTGCGGCCAGGGCGGAGGCGGTCAGCACGGCGGCCAGGGAAAGGAGGGTGGAGGTCATGCGTCGCACAGGTATTCCTCGCGTTTCGTCGCGGCGGATTCCGGGCTCCACGTTCTGTATTTCGCATTCTCGGGTCGGGAATGCGGAGAGAGCGTGTGGAATCCGTGAAGTGGCCCCAGAGTAAGGGCAGTTCGCGATCTCCGGCAAAAGCTTTATGTGGCAGCTCGGGAATTCCGACGACGGTCGCGATGAATATATTCTTCCGCGGTTTTCCGTTAAGAAAGAAGACTCGCTTCGTTTCCGTCCCGGCCACTTCCGGCGGGGCGGTCGAGGGTGCGGCGGTGCGCGCGGTTGGTGGCCATCAGGGTGTCCAGGGCGTCCCGGGTGTAGAGCAGGTCGTCGATATGGGCGGAGAGCCGCTCGCGCTCCTGCTCCATCCGCTCCATCGCCGCGTCGGAGGACTCCTCGCTGGGGGCGTCCACGCAGGGCAGCAGCTCCTTGACGGTGCGGCTGGAGAGGCCGGCGGCGTAGAGACGCTGGATGAAGTGGACCCGGTCGACCTCGGCGTCCGTGTAGTGCCGCTGGCCGCTCGGGCTGCGGGTGCTGGTCAGGAGCCGCTGCTCCTCGTAGTACCGCAGGGACCGGACGCTGACCCCCGTCGCGGCCGCGAGCTCTCCGATGCGCATGCTGTGCCCCTCACGCCTTGCCCCTCACATTGATGTCAGGTTTTAGCGTAGCGCTGGGCCCGGAGAACGGGCGTCACGGGAGCGGCACAGCTGCTCAGTCCAGTCAGGAGTCTCGCGCCATGAACCAGAGCCTTTTCGACAGCCACCGCCTCGGTGACCTGGTGCTGCCCAACCGGGTCGTGATGGCGCCGATGACCCGCGTCCGGGCGGCCTCCGGCGGGCTGGCGACGCCCTCGATGGCCACGTACTACGCGCAGCGGGCCACCGCCGGGCTCATCGTGAGCGAGGGCGTGCAGCCCAGCCTGGTCGGGCAGTCCAACCCCGGCACGCCCGGCCTGTACACCGATGAGCAGGTCGCCTCCTGGCGGCCGGTGACCGCCGCCGTGCACGCGAACGGCGGCCGGATCTTCGCCCAGATCATGCACGGCGGCCGGGTCTCGCACCCGGACACCACCGGGCTGCGGCCGGTCGGACCCTCCGCCGTCGCGGCGGTCGGCGATGTGTTCACGCCGAGCGGACCGCAGCCCGCGCCGATGCCCCGCGCCCTGGAGACCGCCGAGGTGCCCGAGCACGCCGAGTCGTACGCGGCGGCCGCCCGCCGGGCCGTCGACGCCGGGTTCGACGGCGTCGAGATCCACGGCGCGAACGGCTATCTGATCTCCCAGTTCCTCTCCTCCAACGCCAACCTCCGCACCGACCGGTACGGCGGGTCGCTCGCCAACCGGGTGCGGTTCGCCGTGGAGGCGGTGGCGGCGACCGTGGACGCGGTGGGTGCGGCCAGGACCGGCATCCGGCTCTCCCCAGGCGGCACGTTCTGGGGCGTCGAGGAGCGGGAGGTCCCGGAGTTGTACGCCCTGCTGCTGGCCGAGCTGGCGCGGCTGGAGCCGGCGTACGTGCACCTGGAGGGCACCGCCGACGAGGAGGTGCTGGTCGCCCTGCGCCGCGCCTGGCCCGGCACGCTGATCATGAACCCGTCGCTGCCGTTGAGCGCGAAGCAGGTGGAGCGCGCCGACGCCGACCGCTGGCTGGGTCTGGGGGCGGAGCTGATCAGCTTCGGCCGGGCCTACCTGTCCAACCCGGACCTGGTCGAGCGGCTGCGTACCGGTGCGCCGATCGCGCCGGCGGACGAGGCCACGTACTTCCAGGGCGGCGACACGGGCTATCTGACCTACGCGGCCTTCCAGCACGCGGCCTGAGACATGTCAGGCGTGTGCCCTCTTCCGGAGGTGACGTGTGCCCGACAGAATCCAAGGGCCCAGCCCCCCACGGCCCTTGGAGGCGCCCAGCATGTCCCATCCCGCGCGCACGCCCAACTCCCCGTCCATTTCCGCTCGTAGAGGCTCCCTGCCCACCCGCAGGGGATTCCTGGCCGGGGCGCTCGCCGTCTCCGCCACCGCCGTCGTCGGCGCCGCACCCGCCGTCGCCGCCACCCGCGAGGGCGCCCGGGCGGTCCGGGGCACCCAGGACTGGATGGCCGCCCTGCCCGACTCCACCGCGCTCCAGCGGCTCACGATCCCGGGCACGCACGACTCGGGGGCCCGGTTCGGCGGCCCCTGGACGGAGTGCCAGAACACCACGATCGGGCAGCAGCTGGAGAGCGGCATCCGCTTCCTCGACGTACGGTGCCGGATCACCGACGGCTCGTTCGCGATCCATCACGGGGCCTCGTTCCAGAACATGATGTTCGGCGATGTCCTGGTCTTCTGCCGGAACTTCCTGGCCGCGCGGCCGACCGAGACCGTGCTGATGCGGGTCAAGCAGGAGTACTCCTCCGAGAGCGACGCCGCGTTCCGGGCCGTCTTCGACGACTACCTGGACGTACGGGGCTGGCGGTCCCTGTTCCGCCTCGACTCCACCCTTCCCGACCTCGGCGGGGCCCGGGGCAAGGTGGTGCTGCTCGCGGACAACGGCGGGCTGCCCGGGGTGCGGTACGCGGACCCGGCGCTCTTCGACATCCAGGACGACTACATGGCGGAGCCGTTCGCCAAGTACCCGAAGATCGAGGCCCAGTTCCGCAAGGCGGCCCAGCAGCCCGGCAAGTTCTACATGAACTACGTCTCCACCGCCGCCCTGATGCCGCCCCGCTGGAACGCCGACCGGCTCAACCCGCAGGTGCACTCCTTCCTGGAGCGCTCCGAGACCGCCGGGTGGACGGGGCTGGGCATCGTGCCGCTGGACTACCCGAACCAGCGGTCCGGTCTGGTGGAGTCGCTGATCCGGCACAACCCGACGGGCTGAGCCCGGTCGTCCTCACATCCCCGGCGGCGGCGTCGGCGCCCCCGGCAGCGTCAGCGCCGCCACGGTCCCGGGGCCGCCGTCCGGGGCCGGGCGCAGCGCGATCCCGCCGCCCGCCTGGTGCACCGTACGGGCCACGATGGACAGGCCCAGACCGGAGCCGGGGAGCTGGCGGGCGGACGGGGAGCGCCAGAAGCGTTCGAAGACGTGCGGGAGTTCCTCGGCGGGGATGCCGGGGCCCCGGTCCCGTACGGTCAGCTCGCCCCGGTGCAGCCGCACGTCGATGGTGGCGCCGGGCGGGCTGAACTTCACCGCGTTGTCCAGGACGTTGACGATCGCCCGCTCCAGGGCGGCCGGTTCCGCGCGGACGTACCAGGGGGCCAGGTCGTCGGTGATCGTCAGCTCGGGGCCGCGGAGGCGGGCGCGTCGCAGGGCGGTACGGGTGATCTCGTGCAGGGCCACCACCTGGAGCGGGCCGGGCTCGGCCGCGTCGGGGCGGGCCAGCTCCTGGAGGTCGCCGATCAGCGCGGCCAGCTCCGTCATCTGGGCCTTCACCGAGGCCATCAGCGCCTTGCGGTCCTCCGGCGGGATCACCCGGCCCGTCTCGTCGCTGCGGGCCAGCAGCTCCACGTTCGTCCGCAGCGAGGTCAGCGGGGTGCGCAGCTCATGGCCCGCGTCCGCGATCAGCTGGGCCTGGCGGTCGCGGGAGGAGGCGAGCTGGGCCGTCATCGAGTTGAAGGAGTTCGACAGCCGGGCGATCTCGTCCTCGCCGTCCACCGGGATGCGGACGGTCAGGTCCTCGGTGCGGGCCACGTGCTCGACGGCCTCGGTGAGTTCGTCGACCGGGCGCAGCCCGGCGCGCGCGACCCACAGCCCGGCCGCGCCCGCGCCGATGACGCCGATGCCGGAGACGATGAGCAGCACCCAGGCCAGCTGGTTCAGCGGATCGGTGACCTGCTTCATCGGAACGGCCACGGAGACCGCGAGGCCGGGGCGGTCCGGACCGGCGGGCGAGGTGTGGACCCGCATCTCCGTGCCGTCCTCGGCCTTCGTGGTGTGCGTCGCGTCCTCGCGCAGCCCGGCGGCGACCGCCCGGTCGGCGGACTCGACCGGGATGGCGGACTTGCCGGGCACCGAGCACGGCTTCTGCCCCACGGCCGGCACCAGCTGGATCGTGTACGGCCCGGTCACGACCTGGAAGTCGTCGGGCAGCCCGCTCGTGCAGGACGTCGTCAGCAGCCGGATCGCGTTCTCGTTCGGCTTCACCTGCGACAGAGTCGTGTCGAGCTGCTCGGTCAGCCGGTCCCGGGTGGTCAGCCAGCAGGCGGCGGCCACCGCGGCCACCGCCACCGCCACCGCCGTGGCCACCAGCATCGCGAGCCGGGAACGCAGCGGCAGCGACCGGAGGCGGCGCACCGGGCCCCTGCCGCCCCGCTCCCGCCCGCCCGTCGTGGGCGCCGGACTGCTCACGCCTCCCCGCTCCCGCCCGTACGCAGTGCGTAGCCCACCCCGCGCACGGTGTGGACGAGGCGCGGCTCGCCGCCCGCCTCCGTCTTGCGGCGCAGGTACATCACGTACACGTCCAGGGAGTTGGAGCTCGGCTCGAAGTCGAAGCCCCAGACGGCCTTGAGGATCTGCTCCCGGGTCAGCACCTGGCGCGGGTGGGACAGGAACATCTCCAGGAGCGTGAACTCGGTACGGGTCAGCTCCACCCGGCGCTCGCCCCGGGTGACCTCGCGGGTGGCCAGGTCCATGCGCAGATCGGCGAAGGAGAGGACGTCGTCGTCCGGGGCGTCCGCGCCCGCCGCCGACGCCGCGTACGAGCTGCGGCGCAGCAGGGCCCGGATCCGGGCGAACAGCTCGTCCAGCTCGAACGGCTTGACCAGATAGTCGTCCGCGCCCGCGTCGAGGCCGGTGACCCGGTCGCCGACGGTGTCGCGGGCGGTGAGCATGAGGATGGGCGTGGTGGAGCCGGTGGCCCGGATGCGGCGGGCGGCGGTGAGGCCGTCCATCCGGGGCATCTGGATGTCCAGGACGATGAGGTCGGGGGCGTAGGCCTCGGTCATCGCCAGGGCGTCGTACCCGTCGACCGCGACCCGCGTCCCGTATCCCTCGAAGGCGAGGCTGCGCTGCAGCGCCTCGCGCACGGCCGGTTCGTCGTCGACGATCAGGATGCGCTGGGGATCGTCTTCGGCGGGGCTCATCGCTGTCTCGTCCTCTTCTCGTGTCGACCTGGTCCGTCGCCCTGCGCGGGCGGTCTCAGCCTCGCACGGTCAGGAGTTGTTCCCGGCGCGCAGGGTGTCCAGGTCGGCCTTGAGCGTGTTCACCGGGATCGCGAAGCCGAGGCCCACGCTGCCCGCCGAGGAACCGCTGCCCGAGGCCGAGGAACTGGGCGCGTACATCGCGGAGTTGATGCCGATGATCTCCCCGTCCATGTTGATCAGCGCACCGCCGGAGTTGCCGGGGTTGAGCGAGGCGTCGGTCTGGAGCGCCTTGTACGTGGTCGTCTCCTCGCCCGTGTCGCCGTTGAACTGCTGACCACCGAACTCGAACGGCCACTGCTGGCCGCCGCCCTGCCGGCCCTGGTCCTGGTCCTGCCCGGAGCTGCCGGAGTCGTCCTTGGCGACGGTGACGTCCCGGTCGAGCGCGGAAACGATGCCGCTGGTGACGGTGCCGGTCAGCCCCTCCGGCGAACCGATCGCCACGACCTCGTCGCCCACCTTGACCTGCGAGGAGTCGCCGAGCGTGGCCGTCTTCAGCCCGCTCGCGCCCTGGAGCTTGATGAGCGCGAGGTCCTTGTCGGGGTCGGTGCCCACGACGTCGGCGGTGTACGTCTTGCCGGTGGAGAGGGTGACCTGGATCTGCTGCGCGCCCGAGATGACGTGGTTGTTGGTGACGATCTCGCCGTCCTCGGTGATCACCACGCCCGATCCGGTGGACTTGCCCGCCGAGGAGGTCGCGCCGATCTCCACGATCGCGGGCGAGACCGCCTCCGCGACGCCCGCGACGGTGCCCTTGCTGCTCTGCGAGACGGTGGTGCCGTTGACCGCGCCGCCGGAGCCGGTGGCGGCGGAGTTCTGGCCGTTCAGCTGGCCGATCAGGGTGGCGGTGCCGCCGCCGATCACGCCCGCCGCGATCGCCACCGCCGCCAGCAGCGCGACCGGCCGCTTGGCCCGGCGCCGGTTGGTGGGGGCGTACGGGGGCGGCGGCGGGTAACCGCCCGCGGCTCCGGCGTACGCCGTGCCGTCCTGCGCCGTGCCGCTGTACGCCGTGTCGCTGTACGCCGTGCCGTCCTGCGCCGTGCTGTCCTGCGCCGTGCCGTAGGAGGAGGCGTACGGGTACGCGGTCGGGTCCTGGTCCGTCGAGTGCGCGCCGCTCGGGCGAAGGTTCTCCGTCATGTGCACCAGGCTGGCCAGCGAACATGAGAAGGGCCTGAGTACGTCCTGAGAAGCCCGGAAGAACCGCGTATGCCCGCTGTAAAGGCCGCAGCGGGAAGCCGGAAGGGGGAGGCGGCTCAGGCGGACGCGGAGGGCTCTCCGCAGCCGCACGAGCGCCGGACCACCAGCGCGGAGGGGAACTGCTTCAGCCGCTCGCGCCGCGATCCGGAGACCCGGAGCGAGTCGTCCAGCACCAGGTCCACCGCCGCCCGCGCCATCGCCGGCCGGTCGGAGTAGACCGTGGTCAGCGGCGGATCGGTGAGGCCCGCTTCCTTCACGTCGTCGAACCCGGCCACCGCCAGCTCGCCCGGCACGTCGATACGCAGCTCACGGGCGGCCCGCAGCACGCCGATGGCCTGGTCGTCGGTGGCGCAGAAGATCGCCGGCGGCCGGTCCGGTCCCGCCAGCAGCCCGAGGGCCACCTGATAGGCGTCGTAACGGTTGTACGGGGCCTGGAAGAGCCGGCCCTCCGTGGAGCGGCCCGACTCGTGCATCGCCCGGCGCCAGCCCTCGACGTGGTCGGCGACCGGGTCGCCGACCGACGGGGTCTCCTCCGTGCCGCCGAGGCAGGCCACGTACGCGTTGCCGTGCTCCAGCAGATGCCGGGTGGCGAGCTGGGCGCCGCCCACGTCGTCGGTGACGACGGCGACGTCGTCGATCGCCTCGGGGCGCTCGTGCAGCAGGACGACCCGGGCGTCCCAGGCCTCGATCTCGGCGGCGGCGCGCTCGCTGGGGCCCTGGCTGACCAGGATCAGACCGGAGACCCGCATCCCGAGGAAGGCCCGCAGATAGTGGACCTCGCGCTCGTCGCGGTAGTCGGAATTGCCGACGAGCACCATCTTGCCGCGCTCGGCCGCGGCCTGTTCGACCGCGTGCGCCATCTCCGCGAAGAACGGCTGCCGGGCGTCCGGAACGATCATGCCTATGAGGTCCGTGCGGCGCGAGGCCATGGCCTGGGCGACCCGGTCGGGGCGGTAACCCAGCTCCTTGATCGCGGCGAGCACCCGCTCGCGCGTGGCCGGGGCGACCGGCCGGGGTCCGTTGTTGATGACGTAGCTGACGACCGCGGTCGACGTCCCCGCCAGTCTCGCCACATCGTCCCGCGTCACCTTGGCCACGCGCCGCAGTCTACGCGGATGGAACTACCTCTTGGCAGCCTCTACCGGGGCTTCTTCCTCCGCCGTGGCCGAAGAGGACTGCTCCGAACGGGCGACGGGTCCGTCGGCCTTCGGCCGCCCGCCCGCGCGCTCCTTCGCCTCCTCCGCCGCACGCTCGACCTTCTCCGGCGTGACGAAGCGGTAGCCGACGTTGCGCACGGTGCCGATCAGCGACTCGTGCTCGGGGCCGAGCTTGGCGCGGAGCCGCCGTACATGGACGTCGACCGTCCGCGTACCGCCGAAGTAGTCGTAGCCCCAGACCTCCTGGAGGAGCTGGGCGCGGGTGAACACCCGGCCCGGGTGCTGGGCGAGGTATTTCAGCAGTTCGAATTCCTTGAAGGTCAGGTCCAGGACCCGGCCCTTGAGTTTCGCGCTGTACGTCGCCTCGTCGACGGAGAGATCGCCGTTGCGGATCTCCATCGGGGAGTCGTCGGAGGTGATCTGCTGGCGGCCCATGGCCAGCCGCAGCCGGGCCTCGACCTCCGCCGGTCCCGCCGTGTCCAGCAGGACGTCGTCCACGCCCCAGTCGGCGGTGACGGCCGCGAGACCGCCCTCGGTGACGACGAGGATCAGCGGACAGCCGGGTCCGGTGGACCGCAGCAGCTGACAGAGCGAGCGGACCTGCGGGAGGTCGCGGCGCCCGTCGACGAGGATCACGTCGGCGCCCGGGGTGTCCACGAGGGCCGGGCCCTCGGCGGGGGCCACCCGCACGCTGTGGAGCAGAAGACCGAGGGCGGGGAGCACCTCCGTCGACGGCTGGAGTGCGTTCGTGAGAAGCAGCAGTGAACTCATCGCCGCCCACCTGCCTGGTTCGGTCGATCGTGTTGCACGGTTCGCTCGCCCATTACGTCGGTCCTCCTCGTTCCCTGCGAGAGGGGCACTCCCGGGTCGGACCCGGGGGAGTATGCGGCACTGCTTCGTACGTCCTGCGTCCCGCGTCATGCGGGTTTCACGGTGCGGTCCCGCGCCCTGGGACCGCTGAGCTTGTGGAAACGTCGTCGTAACAACGCCGGTAAAGCACAAAAGGACCCGGGGGCTGCATTGCCCGGATCCTCTTCGCAGCAGAATAGCCCACATGAGTTCCGTGTCCGAGGGTCGATTCCTGAGTTCTTCTGTTCCCTTGCTCACGCCTCCGCCCCGTTGCGCCACCTTGCTGACCGATGACGGCGTACGGGTCGAGGCGGTGTACGAACCGTGTACGGCGGGTTCCGCGGCGGCGCGCGAGGGGGTGGCCGCGACCGCCGCGGCGGACCCCGCGACGACCCCCGCGATCGTCGTCGCGCACGGCTTCACCGGCTCGGCGGACCGCCCCGCCGTACGACGGGCCGCGCGGGCGTTCGCCCAGCGTGCGGCCGTGATCACGTTCTCGTTCCGGGGCCACGGGCGGTCCGGCGGACGCTCCACCGTGGGCGACCGCGAGGTGCTGGATCTGGCCGCCGCGGTGGCCTGGGCGCGGGAGCTCGGGCACACCCGGATCGTTACGGTCGGGTTCTCGATGGGCGGCTCCGTGGTGCTCCGGCACGGGGCTTTGTATACGGCGGAATCCACGGGAGATTCCCTGGACGATTCTTTGGACGCGGATACGCCCGTTCGCGTACCGGAGCGCGAGGGGCGCACGCGGCGCACGGGGGCGCACTCGGACGTGGTGGTCTCCGTGAGTGCTCCCGCCCGCTGGTACTACCGGGGGACGGCCCCGATGCGCCGGCTGCACTGGGTGGTCACCCGCCCCACGGGCCGCCTCGTCGGCCGCTACGGATTCCGTACCCGCATCGCCACCGAGGAGTGGAACCCCGTCCCGCTCTCCCCGGTCGCCGCGGTCCCGCTCATCGCCCCGGCCCCGCTGCTCCTGGTGCACGGCGACCGCGACCCGTACTTCCCGCTGGACCACCCGAGGATGCTGGCGGAGGCCGCCGGGCCCGGCGGTGCGGAGCTGTGGCTGGAGCGGGGGATGGGCCACGCGGAGAACGCGGCGGACGACGCCCTCCTGGCCCGTATCGCCGACTGGGCGACGGCCGCACTGCCCGCGTGACCCATCATGGAGAGCTGACGCACGAGGCGTCCGACGAACCGACCGAAGGAGTGGCGCCATGGCAGCGGGGACGATCCGCTACTGGGCTGCGGCGAAGGCCGCCGCGGGCACCGCGGAGGAACCGTACGCGGCGGCGACCCTCGCCGAGGCGCTCGACGCGGTGCGCAGACGGCATCCCGGCGAGCTGAGCCAGGTGCTGCGGCGGTGCTCGTTCCTCATCGACGGGAACCCCGTCGGGAGCCGCGGGCATGAGACCGTACGCCTTGCCGAGGGCGGCACGGTCGAGGTGCTCCCGCCGTTCGCAGGAGGGTGAACCGCAGGCCATGAGCAGCAGCGATCAGCAGTACCCGTACCCGTCTCCGTACGACCCCGAGCGGCAGCAGCCGCAGCCGTCGTCGCCGCACTGGCCCGACGGGACGGCGGGCGGGCCCGCCGCGCCGCAGGATCCGGCCGCCTTCGACCAGGGCGCGACGCAGACCTGGCAGGCGCCGACCTGGGACACGCAGTACCAGCCGACGATCCGCCCGGACGACCCGCACCGGGAGCAGGGGCAGAGCCAGGCGCAGGGCCAGGGTTACGGGCAGCCGGAGGCGTACGGGGCGCCGCAGCCGGATCCGTACGGACAGCAGCAGCCCGGCGCGTACGGGATGCCGCAGCCGCAGCCGCACGCTCCGTACCAGCAGCAGTATCAGGAACCCCGGTACCAGGAACCGCGGCACCAGGAGCCCCAGCACCACGGGCACCAGCATCAGGGGCAGCAGCAGCACCAGCAGCCCTACCGGCCCTCGGCCTCGGCGGCCGACACCGCCTATCTGCCGCCCCAGGCCGCCTCGGGCTCCTTCCCGTTGCCGCCCGAGGTCCCGGCCACGCCCGCCCCACCCGTCGCACCGGCCGCAGCGCCCGCCCCGCCCTCCGCACCGGAGCCCGCGGCCGGGCAGCCGGGGCCCGGTGACACGGGCTACAGCGCGCCCACGACGCTGGGCAACGCCCGGATCACCGACGCCCAGCGGGCCCGCGCCGAGGGCCGCTCGCCGATCATCGCGCCGGGGATGCAGCCCGCGGCGCTCACCGCCGTACTGGGCCTGCTGCTCGCGGGCGGCGCGGCGATCGGGACGTACGCCCTGCTCGTCCCGGTGGTGCTCCTCCAGGCGGTGACGGCCGCCGGATGGTTCCGGCTCAACGGCATGTGGCCGGCCCGCCAGGGCATCGCGCTCGCCTTCGCCGGCGGGCTCGTCGCCGATGTCGCCCTGCTCGCGGCGGGCCGGGAGCACGGTCCCGCCGCGCTGCTGGGCACCCTGGGCGTCTGGGTGCTGCTCACCGTGGTGCTCCAGCTCCGCAGCCACGCGGGGGCCGACGAGCGGATGTACGGGCTGATGGCCACCGTCGTCTCCGCGTCCCTCGCGGTGCTCGCCGGCGGACATCTCGCGGCGCTCCCGGACGCGGTGGCGGTCGGCGGGGTGGCCGTCGCGGCGGCCACGCTCGCCCGGGCCCTCCCGCTGCCCGGCGCGGCCTCCGTCGCAGTGGCCCTGCTCGCGGGTGCGGGCGCGGGCATCGCGGTCGGCGCGCTGACGGACTTCGGCGCGAAGGGCGCGCTGCTCGGCCTCGCGGCGGGCGGGGCCGCGCTCATCGGACTGCGGGTGGCGAGCTACGACTACCCGTCCCGGTTCGTGCACATGACCGCCGGGGTGGCGCTGCCGCTGACCGTGGCGGCCCCGGCCGTCTATCTGGTCGGCCGCGCCGTCCTCTGACGCGCTCTCCCCTGACGGCCCCTCGGGAACCGATGAGGGGCCGTCGCTCGTCGATCATCCAGGGCGCCCGCTCCTGTTCCTGCGGCAGTAGGCTCACGGGCGCCAGGGGGACCGATCGGCACAGGGTGGGGAAACGACACATGCGCGCACTGCGAATACTGCTGGTCCTGGTGGTGGTGCTCGGCGGCCTCTTCGTCGCCGTCGACCGCGCCGCCGTCTGGTTCGCCGAGTCCGAGGCGGAGGACCGGGTCACGATCAGCGGGGGCGGCCCCGCCACGACGGAGATCTCGATCAAGGGTTTCCCCTTCCTCACCCAGCTCGCCGGTTCGCAGCTCGACCGGGTCGACGTCAGCCTCACCGGCATGGAGACCAGCGCGGCCGGCCGTGCGATGCGGGTCAGCGAGGTCCGGGCCGAGCTGCACGACGTGAAGCTCGGGTCCGGCTACCGGAGCGCCACGGCCGCCCGTGCCACCGGCACCGCACTCGTCAGTTACGAGGATCTGACGGCGGCGGCCAGCGATGGCGTCGTCGTGGAGTACGGCGGCAACGGCAAGGCGAAGGTCACCGGCACGGTCGAGGTCCTGGGCCGCCCGATCTCGCGCAGCGTGCTGTCCACCGTGACCCGCGTCGACGGTCACACGATCAAGGTGCGCGCGGACAAGGTGCCGGGCGAAGGGCTTCCCGGCGTCGAGGAACTGATCCGCAAGAAGACCGACTTCGAGGGTGACGTCGACGGGCTGCCGAAGGGCCTGGAGCTGCACCAGGTCAAGGTGACGGAGAAGGGCCTGGAGATCTCGGTGACCGGCTCGGACGTCGCCCTGACCGGCTGACCGGCTGACCGGCTGTCCGGCTGACCGGCCGATCGGCTGACCGTCCGACCGGCCGATCCGCATGGTGAGACGCCCGCGTCCGGTCCGCAGATGCGGGGAAGGCTCGGAGGGACCCGGCGCGGGGCGGAGGGTCCGCCGACCCTTTCTCCGTCTCACATCACGGATGATCGTGTCTCATCATGCGACACGACGGTGACATCTCCGTCCGTACCTCCCTACGATCGGACCCATGAAGCGACAGGCGGATCTCACGAAGCGGCGGGCAGTAGACCTGTGCCGCGTCGCCGCCATGCTCTGTCGCACCTTCTGAGCGGGGCGTTCGCACCCGTCCCGCTTCTCCCCGGCCCTTCGACCGTAGTCAGGGCCGACGCCGTGCCCCGTACGCGCCGCGTTCCGTGCCTCCGCGCGTACACCCGCACCTCGCACACTCCGCATTTCGCACCACCCCGCCGCAGACTGCCCCGGAGGAGAACAACATGAGCCGCAGCGACGTCCTGGTAGACGCCGACTGGGTCGAGGCCCACATCGACGACCCGCAGGTCGCCATCGTCGAGGTGGACGAGGACACCTCGGCGTACGAGAAGAACCACATCAAGAACGCGATCCGGATCGACTGGACCAAGGACCTCCAGGACCCGGTCCGCCGTGACTTCGTCGACCAGGCAGGCTTCGAGAAGCTGCTCAGCGAGAAGGGCATCGGCAACGACACGCTGGTCGTCCTCTACGGCGGCAACAACAACTGGTTCGCCTCCTACGCGTACTGGTACTTCAAGCTGTACGGCCACGAGAACGTCAAGCTCCTCGACGGCGGCCGCAAGAAGTGGGAGCTGGACTCCCGCGACCTGACCGACGTCGTTCCCACCCGCCCGGCCACCCAGTACACGGCCAAGCCGCAGGACGAGTCGATCCGCGCCTACCGCGACGACGTCGTCAAGGCCATCGGCAACAAGAACATCGTGGACGTGCGGTCGCCCGACGAGTTCAGCGGCAAGCTGCTCGCCCCGGCCCACCTCCCGCAGGAGCAGTCGCAGCGCCCCGGCCACGTGCCCAGCTCGCGCAACATCCCGTGGTCGAAGAACGCCAACGACGACGGCACCTTCAAGTCGGACGACGAGCTGAAGGCGCTCTACGAGGACGAGCAGGTCGACCTGGCGAAGGACACCATCGCCCTCTGCCGCATCGGTGAGCGTTCCGCGCTCACCTGGTTCGTCCTGCACGAGCTTCTCGGTGTCGAGAACGTCAAGAACTACGACGGTTCCTGGACCGAGTACGGCTCCCTCGTCGGCGTGCCGATCGAGCTCGGCCCCGCCAAGTAACCCGACCGACCCGCACGACCCGACCAGAAGGACAGAACCATGTGTGGAGCACAGGCCGGTGGCCCCGACGCTTCGACGATCAAGCCCGGTGAGACCACCATCCAGGGCAGCGTGACCCGCGACGGCGAGCCCGTCACCGGTTACGTGCGGCTGCTGGACTCGACGGGTGAGTTCACCGCCGAGGTCCCGACCTCGGCGACCGGACAGTTCCGGTTCTACGCGGCCGAGGGCACCTGGACGCTCCGCGCCCTGGTTCCGGGCGGCAGCGCCGACCGCACGGTCGTCGCGCAGACCGGCGGTCTCTCCGAGGTCGCCATCGCCGTCTGATCCTTCGCGGGATCCGCGGTACGCCGTTTTCCACGGCACCCAGAACGGCCGAAGGGCCGCACCCCAGGGGGTTGGACGCCACCTGACGCGGGGTGCGGCCCTTCGTGCCGTCCGGCGCGCGGAGTCCTACGCTGGAAGCATGTACGCCCGACGCAGGCGGAACTACTTCCTCATGATGGGCGGATGCATCGCGCTCTTCGTGTCTGCCTGGGCCGTGGTGCGCCTGTGGTCCATGCCGGTCGCCATCGGCATGTGCGTGGTCGCCATGGTGATCCCGCCGGTCGCCGCGATGGTCGCCAACCGGCGGGGCCCGGAGGACCGTTGGTGGGACGACCCCTCCGGGGACCCGAAGTCCGACGAGTGGTGGGACGAGCTGGACGGCAAGAAACGCCGCTGAGCCGTCAGTAGACGAGCGCCTGGGTGTCGTCGGCCATGGCCTCCTGCACGAAGACCTGCGCGCCCGCGATGCGTACGCCCTCCAGCACGTCCTGCTCCGTGATGTCGCGCCGGGCCGCGCACTGGGTGCACAGGGTGATCCGGCCGCCCGCCAGGATCGATTCCAGCAGGTCGGGCAGCGGGGCGGCGTGCGGCAGTTCGAACTCCGCGGCCCGGCCCGGCAGCGCGAACCACGAGGACTCCCCGGTCAGCCAGAGCGAGACCTCGACACCGCTGGCGACACCCACGGCCGCCACGGTGAAGGCCTGCGAGCAGCGCTCGGCGGCCTCGGGCCCGGCGGTCACCTTGATCACAAGCTTCTTCGGCATATGCCGAACTGTAATCGTCGGGAAGGCAACCTCCTCGCTGACCTGGGGGTCACTTGTGCGCGCAGGTAAGGGAAACCCGCGCTTCAGGTCTTTTGGGGGGACCCTTTTGGAACCGAACGACACCATTCCTGCCGCGCCGGAAGGGCCCGCACCCGTGCCGGCCCCGCCCGCGCAGGCCGAGCCGCCGGCCCCGGCCGTCCCGGCTCCGGCCGTCCCGGCCGAGGTGCCCGTACGACGCCGGCCGCGCGGCCGTACGACGCTGATCATCGCGGCGGCGGCGCTGCTCGGGATCTCCGCCGGGGTCGCCGTGGGCTACGGCGTCCAGGCGGAGCGGGAGCCGACGCCGCTGACCGCCCTGTCGCAGCCCGGTATCGGCTATCCGGCGAAGCCGGCGGCCGCCGATCGGGCCCCGCTGCCCGCGGCCCAGGACCGGCGGGTCAGGACGGACGGCGACCTGCGCAAGCTGCTCGTCGACCGGCCCAAGGGTGCGAAGAAGGCCTTCACCGACGGGCTGGGGCTCGACGACGGCTGGGAGCCGATCGACGAGTACGTACAGGACTACTACGACGACCCGCACTACATGTTCGAGACGCTGGCCGCGGCGGATCTGCGCCGGGTGGCCTCGGCCTCGTGGATGCAGGGGAAGTACCGGGAGACCACGGTCGAGCTGATCCAGTTCCGGTCCGGAGACATGCTCGGCGCGGCGGACCACTTCAGCGAACAGATGATGTACATGCCCGCGGACACGCTCGGCGCGGACAACGTGGGGGACCCGATCAAGGGCAGCCGTGAGGGCCGCTACTTCCTCTACCCGGTCCAGCGCGAGGCGGGCTACCTCCCCTCCTACCGGGCCAGGGCCCTGGCCGTGCGCGGTGACATCGCGCTCGACATCAACATCTTCGACACCGTCCCGATCAGCAAGAAGGTCATCCGGACGCTGGCCGAGCGACAGCTGGAGCGGCTGTGAACGACGAGACGAACCCTGCCCCCGACCCCGCCGTCCCCGCCGCCCTTCCTGCCCCCGACACCGCTCCCGCCCCCGCCGGCCGGGTGCGCCGGGTGCTGCTGACCGCGCTGCCGGTCGGCCTGGTGCTCGCGGCGATCGGCGGGGCGGCCGCGTACACCGACGCCACCGTGGACACCGCCGACCGCAAGGTCACCACGGCCGTCTGGGACGACGACCACGCGCCCACCGGCAAGGACCCGGCGGGCGACCCGTCCCGGGGCCGCCACGACACCGAGCTGACCAGGCTCCTGCTGCCGGTCCCGAAGGGGTACCGGCTCGGCCCGGACATCGGCGAGATCGGCAACGACAGCGAGACGAGCGGCGCGAAGGCCACCGCCGCGATGAAGGAGATGGGGCGCGGGCTGGCCGGCAAGGACCGCCGCGAGCTGAACAAGCTGGTCGAGCGGCTCCGTATCCAGGGCGTGGCGCAGCGCTCGTACACCTCGGCCGAGAACGACCTCGTCGTGAACGTCCAGATCGTGAAGATGCGGGACAAGCGGGCCGTGCGCCAGACGTACCTGGACCGCAAGAAGCTGCTGGACTCCTTCGGCGACTTCCGCAAGGGCCCGTCGATCGAAGGCCACAAGAAGGTGGCCTGCTACCGGCTGCCGAAGGGCGACAAGAACACCCTCGACGGCGTCAGCTGCATCGCCTACGACGGTGAGGTCTCGGTGAGCGTCGAGGCCAACGGCAGCAAGCCGTTCAGCCCGTCCGCCGTCCGGGACCTGGTGAAGGACCAGCTCGACCACATCACCTCCCCGGGGGAGTACATATGAGCGACCAGACGGTGACCCCCGAGACGACGGTGACTCCTGAGACGGCGGTGACTCCTGAGGCAGCGGAGGCGCCCGCACCGGCCGTGATCCCGGCGATGCCCGAGGTTCCGCCCCTGGTGCCCGACGCGTCGCCGAAGCCGCCCCGGCGGGTGCTGCGGGCCGTCGCGCGGTGGACGGCCGCCACGCTGGCGTTCGGGGTGCTCGGCACCGGTACGGCCTTCGGGATCGCCTCCCTGGAGCGGACCGACGTACCCGGGCTCGCCACCGAGGGCGACGGCCGCTGGGACTACCCGAAGCTGTCGCTGCCCGCGCTCCCGGCCGGTTCGCCCCGGCCGTTCGCGGCCGGCAACCCGGCCGAGATCCACCACGCCGACCTGCGCGACCTGCTGCTGCCTGCCCCCGCCGGAGCGGTGCCGGACAAGAAGCTGACCGGCGGCTGGATCTCCACGGAGACGTTCCTCGACGCCTACCGGCGGCAGGACCGCACGTCGGTGGCCCAGCTCCTCCAGGACGCCGCGCCGCGCCACATAGCGGCCCGCGGCTGGACCATGCCGGACGGCACCACGTCCCGGATCTATCTGGTGCGGTTCAACTCCACGGCGTTCGCGAGCCGGCTGCTCGACGATCTGCACGTGGGCGCTTCGGCCGGTACGCCGCTGGCGCGTACGGACACCACCGAGATCGACGGCACCTGGAGCTCGGCCAACAACGTCGAGAACCTCTCCTCGTACGTCTTCGCCGAGCAGGCGCCCTTCGGCGCCGAGCACGTCCGGCAGGCGTACACCCAGGCGGGCGACACGGTCGCCCTCGTCGTGCACGAGCGCGCCGGAAAGCGGGAGACGGGCCGCATCCCCTTCCAGCAGACGCTGATCCTGCAGAATCAGCTGCTCGGCTGAGACCCGTGCCGTGCCCCCGCGGCCGACACCTGAACGAGAAGGCCGGGCCCCCACCCATTAGGCTGGGGGCCCGGCCCTGTCACCGCCGCCACCCGCTCGTCACGAGGAGCTCCCTGTGCTTGAGGCATTCTTCACCGCCCTGCTGATCCTGGTCTGCGTCGGCGTCACCGCCTTCGCCGCGATCACCGTGAAGAAGCTGTACCAGGGCCAGCGCTGACCCTCGCCGTCCCACGGTTTCCCGCCCACCCCTCGTACCCTCACAGATCGTCTGAGCCGCTCATGATCGAGATTCCGTCCGACCTCCACCCGGACCTCGTCCCGCTGGCCTTCCTCCTCGGCAACTGGGCGGGCGCGGGTGTGTCCGACTTCCCCGGCGCCGAGAAGTGCAACTTCGGCCAGGAAGTCACCTTCAGCCACGACGGCCGTGACTTCCTGGAGTACGTCTCCCGCACCTGGGTCCTGGACGAAGAGGGCAAGCAGGTCCGGCCGCTGGAGACGGAGACCGGCTACTGGCGCATTGACAAGGACCGCAAGGTCGAGGTCGTCATGGCCCGCGACCAGGGCGTCATCGAGATCTGGTACGGCGAGCTGGCCGACCAGAAGCCGCAGATCGACCTGGTCACCGACGCGGTGGCCCGTACGGCGGCCTCCGGCCCGTACAGCGGTGGCAAGCGGCTCTACGGGTACGTCAAGAGCGACCTGATGTGGGTCGGCGAGAAGGCGACGCCCGAGGTCGAGCTGCGCCCGTACATGTCGGCGCACCTGAAGAAGGTCGTCACCCCCGAAGAGGTCGCCGAGATGGCCCGGAATCTTGAGGACATGCCGGACGACGGCATCGCGTTCTTCAAGTAGAGCGAGCAGAGCGAGCAGAGCCACCGCGGGTGTTTGACCGCACGCCTAGACTGGGCGTGTGGTGAGCACCGACTGGAAGACCGATCTTCGGCAGCGCGGCTACCGGCTGACGCCCCAGCGTCAGCTCGTCCTGGAGGCGGTCGACGCCCTGGAGCACGCGACGCCGGACGACATCCTGTGCGAGGTGCGCAGGACCGCGTCCGGCGTGAACATCTCCACGGTGTACCGGACCCTGGAGCTCCTGGAGGAGCTCGGGCTCGTCAGCCACGCCCATCTGGGGCACGGCGCCCCCACGTACCACCTGGCCGACCGCCACCACCACATCCACCTGGTCTGCCGGGACTGCCAGGACGTCATCGAGGCGGACCTCTCCGTCGTCGCCGACTTCACCGAGAAGCTCCGCGGCGACTTCGGCTTCGAGACCGATATGAAGCACTTCGCGATCTTCGGCCGCTGCGCCTCGTGCACGGCCGCCAAGAAGGCAGCGGAGGAAGCCTCCGCCAAGTCGTAGGCTGGGCGCATGAAGAGCCCCCTGCTGTCCCTGCCCGGCGCCGTCCCCGCCGAAGGCCGCGACGAAGGTGTCGCCGCGCACTACGGCGACCTGTTCCGCGAGCAACGCGCCCTCGCCGACGGCAACGGCTTCGTCGACCTCTCCCACCGGGGCGTCGTCACCGTCACCGGCGACGACCGGCTGAGCTGGCTGCACCTGCTGCTCACCCAGCACGTCAGCGACCTCGCCCCGCACCAGGCGACCGAAGCGCTCATCCTCTCCGCCAACGGGCACATCGAGCACGCGATGTATCTGGTGGACGACGGTACGACGGTGTGGATGCACGTCGAACCCGACACCCAGGCCGACCTGATCGCCTACCTGGAGTCGATGAAGTTCTTCTACCGGGTCGAGGTCGCCGACCGCACCGCCGACCTCGCGGTCGTCCACCTCCCGGCCGGCTCCATCGCGGAGGTCCCGGAATCGGTGGCCGTACGGGAGACCCCGCAGGGCCGCGACCTGTTCCTGCCCCGCGCGGAGCTGGAGGCGTACGCCGCCGCCCACGGCCCCGCCGCCGGGATCCTGGCGTACGAGGCGCTGCGCGTCGAGGGGCACCGGCCGCGCGTCGGCTTCGAGACCGACCACCGGACCATTCCGCACGAGCTGGGCTGGATCGGCACCGCCGTCCACCTCCAGAAGGGCTGCTACCGGGGCCAGGAGACCGTGGCCCGCGTCCACAACCTGGGGAAGCCGCCGCGCCGGCTGGTCTTCCTGCACCTGGACGGCAGCGAGGTGCACCTGCCCGGACACGGGACGCCGGTGCGGCTGGCCGCCGACGGCCAGGAGGGCCGCCAGCTCGGCTTCATCACCACCTCGGCCCGCCACCACGAGCTGGGCCCGATCGCCCTGGCCCTGGTCAAGCGGAACGTGGCCGTCGACGCGGAGCTGATCGCCGGGGACACGGCGGCCGCCCAGGAGACGGTCGTCGAGCCGTAACCGCTCCGCGCCTCGCGGCGTACGGCTACACCTCGATGATCACCGTGAACGGGCCGTGGTTCGTGAGCGAGACCCGCATGTCCGCTCCGAACCGGCCCGTCTCCACCTGCGCCCCCAGCGCCCGCAGCTGCGCCACCACCTCGTCCACCAGCGGCTCGGCGACCTCGCCCGGCGCGGCGGCGTTCCAGGTGGGCCGGCGGCCCTTGCGGGCGTCCCCGTAGAGAGTGAACTGAGAAATCACCAGGAGGGGCGCATGCACATCGGAACAGGACTTCTCGCCCTCCAGGATGCGCACCGACCAGAGCTTGCGGGCCAGCTGCGCCGCCTTCTCGGGGGTGTCGTCATGGGTCACCCCGACCAGCACACACAGGCCCTCGCCGACGATCTCCCCGACGATTCCCCGGGCCGAGGGGTCGTCCGCCGCACCGGCGACGGAGACGCTCGCGCCGTCCACTCTCTGTACCACTGCACGCATACAGACCAACCTATCTTGGGCTGAACGGGTACAGAGCACCTGCATCCCCACCGTGCGGGGTGGCACGATGCACGATGTCGGTGTGCCGACGCACCGGTCGAGGGGACGGAACAGCATGAGTACATATGGAACCGGACAATCTCCCGGTGCCGTACCGGGCGCACGTCACCGCACCAGCACCCTGCGGTCACCCGTACAGCGCAGTCTGCCGGGGCAGGACCCCGTGCCGCTGCCGCCGACCGCCCAGGCGCCCGTGTCCGGGCCGGCCACCGTGCCCGAGCAGTCCGGCGGCTCCGGCGGCGACGCGGGCTTCGGCGGCGACGCGGGCTTCGGCGGGCTGCGGCTGCCGGAGCTGCGGACGCTGCGCCGGGACGCCCAGCGCGACGAGGCCGACATCGGCTACGTACGCCGGCTCGTGCAGGGGCGGATCGACATCCTGCGCGCCGAACTGGCCCGCCGCCGGGACCCGGAGGCGCCGGTGGAGGACGCGGCGGTGGTGAGCCGGCTCTCGGAGATCCTGGCCGACACCCCGTCCCGGCACCGCTCCTCCGCCCGGCACGTCACGCTGACGACGCCGCGCGGCGACGAGTTCCGGCGGCTGGCCGCCGAGACCCTCGCCGAGGTCGAGCTGTCCGATCTGGACGCCCGGACGGACGAGGAACTGCACACGGCGATGGGGCGGCTCGTCCGCTACGAACAGCAGGTCTCGCGCCGCCGTCACGAGCTCCAGCGCACCGCCGACGATTGCAGCGCGGAGATCGCCCGCAGGTACCGTGACGGTGAAGCACAAGTAGACGACCTGCTCGCCTGAAGCGATCCTTCCGGGCGCGGGTCCCGCACCCCCGTCCCCGGAAGGCCACCATGACGTCGACCGACGCCCCGTCCGCCATATCCACCGCCCCGGCCCCCGCCCCGCCCGTCCTGGCCGAGGTCGTGCGCTCCGGGTTCACGGAGGGCCACCACCGGGGGTCGCTGGTCCTGCTGGCCGCCGACGGAAGCGTGGAGCGGGCGATCGGCGATCCGACGGCGCCGGTCTTCCCCCGGTCCTCCAACAAGCCGATGCAGGCCGCCGCGATCCTGCGGGCCGGTCTCGACCTGTCGGGCGAACGGCTCGCACTGGCCGCCGCGAGCCACTCCGGGGAGCCCTTCCACCTCGACCTCGTACGGAAGATGCTCGCCGAGCACGGGCTGACCACCGCCGACCTGCAGACCCCGCCGGACCTGCCGCTGGACCCGGTGGAGGCGGAGGCCTACCTCGCGGGCGGCCACGTACGCGAGCGGATCACGATGAACTGCTCCGGCAAGCACGCGGCCATGCTCGCCGTCTGCGTCCGCAACGGCTGGGACACCGCGACCTACCTCGACCCCGCCCACCCGCTCCAGCAGCTCGTGGGCCAGGTCGTCGCCGAGGCGGCGGGCGAGCCCGTCGCGGCGGTCGGCACGGACGGCTGCGGGGCCCCGCTGATGGCGATCGGGCTGACCGGCCTGGCCCGCGCCTTCCGGTCCTTCGTGCTGGCGGAGCCCGGCAGCGCAGAACGCCGGGTCGCGGACGCGATGCGCGCCCACCCGGAGTACGTCGCGGGCACCCGGCGGCCGGACACCTGGCTGATGAGCGAGGTGCCGGGGACGCTCTCCAAGATGGGCGCCGAGGCGGTCCAGGCGGTGGCCCTGGCCGACGGCCGGGCCCTCGCCTTCAAGATCGACGACGGCGCCACCCGGGCGCTCGGCCCGGTGCTGGCCCGGGCCCTGGAACTGCTGGACGTGGACGCCCCGGTGGTCGCCCGGATCGGGCGTTCGCCGCTGCTCGGCGGGGCGGCGGAGGTCGGGGAAATTCGCGCGACATTCTGAGGCGCGCCTGCCTAGCGTGGGACGATGAGCCTCGATGTCCGCCCCGTCACCCCTTCCGAGATCGCCGACTGGATGAAGGCGGTGGGCACCGGCTTTCTGACCCCCGCCGCCGAGAAACCGGGCGAGGAGCTGGTCGCCGACCGGTTCGGCGATACGGACCTCTCCCGGATGCAGGGCGTTTTCGACGCCGGCCGCTGTGTGGCGACGTTCCGCTCCTTCGCCCAGCAGTTGACCGTGGTCGGCGGGGCCACCGTGACGGCCGACGCGATCACCGGGGTGACGGTGACGTCCACGCACCGCCGGCGCGGGCTGCTCAGCCGGATGATGGCGACGGACCTGGCGGCGGCCAAGGAGCGCGGCGAGGCGGTCGCCTCGCTGATCGCCGCGGAGTACCCGATCTACGGGCGGTACGGCTTCGGCCCCGCCGCCTGGGCCGCCGAGTGGGAGGTCTCCGTGCCCCGCGCCGGGCTCGACCCGCGCCGCTCCGGGCAGCCGGCGGGCGGCGGCCGGGTCGAGATGGTCGACGGCGCGGAGATCCGCAAGACCGGCCCCGAGGTGCACGCGGCGCTGGCGGCCCGGCAGCCCGGCGTCGTCGGCCGTGGCGAGCGGTGGTGGCGGACCCGTACGGGCGTCGCGCCCCGCGCGGCGCACGAGACCTGGACCGAGCCGTTCTACGTGGTGCACCGCGCCGCCGACGGCACGGTCGACGGCCTGCTGGTGTACGGCGTGGACGACAAGTGGGGCGACTCCAAGCAGCCGCTGAACACCGCCTCCGTACGGGACCTGATCGCGGCGAACCCGGCGGCGGAGCGGGCCCTGTGGCACTACCTCTGCTCGGTCGACTGGATCACCACCGTCCGCTCGGGCTACCGCGCACCCGACGACCTGCTCCCGCTGCTGCTCCCCGACCCGCGCGCGGCCCGGATCGTCACCACCACGGACTGGCTGTGGCTGCGGATGCTGGACGTGCCGCGTGCCCTGGAGGCCCGGACCTACGGCACCGAGGCGTCGCTCGTCCTGGAGGTGCGGGACGAGGCGGGCCTGGCGGGCGGCCGCTTCCTGCTGGACGCCTCGCCCTCCGGCGCGCGCTGCACCCCGACCACCCGGAGCGCCGATCTGGCCCTGGGGGTGGGGGAGTTGTCCACGCTGTATCTGGGCGACGAGTCCGTGCGGCGGCTGGTGGACCTGGGCCGGGCCGAGGAGCTGCGGGCGGGTGCGGCGACGACGGCGGACGCGGTGTTCCGTGCGGGCCGGCGGCCGTGGTGCCCGGATGTGTTCTGAGCTGTTCGGCGTGTGCTGATCCGTTCGGCGGGTGCTGAGCCGTTCGGACGTGTGCTGAGCTGTTCGGCGTGTGCTGATCCGTTCGGCGGGTCAGCGCGTCCGGATCCGGAACAGCGTCCCGGACGCGCTGATCGCCACGACGAGCATTCCGGCCGCCCAGGCGAGCGCGATCCAGGGGGTGCTGCCCACGTCCTGGCCGTGCAGCAGCCCGCGCAGCGACTCGATGGCCGGGGTGATCGGCTGGTGGTCGGCGAAGCCGTGCAGCCAGTCCGGCATGTTCTCGGTCGGGACGAACGCGCTGCTCGGGTAGGGCAGGAACGACATGAAGAACGTGAAGCCGCTCGCCGCCTCCGGGGTCCGGGCCAGCAGGCCGATCGCCGCCGAGATCCAGGACAGGGCCACGATGTAGGCCACCAGCACGACGGCCACCAGGAGCCAGCCGCTCCAGGTGGCGGCCGGGCGGAAGCCGATCAGCAGCGCGACGCCGAAGACCAGGGTGGTGGCGCAGAGATTGCGGACGGTGCTGGCCGCCACATGCCCGGCGAGCACCGGCGTACCGCCCACGTCCAGGGAGCGGAAGCGGTCGATGATGCCGCCCTTCATGTCCTCGCTGACGGCGGTGGCGGTGGTCGCGGCGCCGAACCCGGCGGACAGGAGCAGGACGCCCGGGACGACGTACATGACGTACGAGTCGTAGTCCGTGCCGGTGTCGATCGCGCCGCCGAAGAAGTAGACGAAGATCAGCATCAGCATGATCGGCAGGGCCAGGGACGTGATCAGCGCGTCGATGTTGCGGCTGCTGATGCGCAGGGCGCGGGCGGCCATGACGACGGTGTGGGTGAGCGGGCCGGGCCCGCGGCCGGGCTCCGGCACGGCCGCGTCCGGGTGCCGGGCGGGGCCTCTCTGCTGAACGGCGGTGTCAGACACGGCTGGATGCCTCCGGGGTCGTGGGCGCGTTCGAGGGCGCGTTCGGGGTCGTGGGCGTGTTCGAGGTCAGGGTCAGGAAGACGTCGTCGAGGGTCGCGCTGTGCAGGCCGAAGCTCTCGATCGCGCTGCCGGTCGGGTCGATCTCGTCGAGCAGGGCGCGCACCTGGGCCGCCGAGCCGTCGGTGGGGAGGCCGAGCGTGAGGGTCTCGGGGGAGTGGTGGACGGCCCGGGCGGCCAGGTGGAGATAGGCCTCGCGGCTGGTGAGGACCAGATCGAGGCGGTGTCCGCCGACCCGGGACTTGAGCTCGGCGGCGGTGCCCTCGGCGGCGATCCGGCCCCGGTTCAGCAGGGCGATCCGGTCGGCGAGGCGGTCGGCCTCCTCCAGGTACTGGGTGGTGAGCAGGACGGTCGCCCCGCGCGCGGCCAGCCCCCGGACGACCTCCCAGAGCTCCTGGCGGCTGCGCGGGTCGAGGCCGGTGGTCGGCTCGTCCAGGAAGAAGACCCCGGGCTCCGGTGAGCCCACCAGCCCGGCGGCCAGGTCGAGGCGGCGGCGCATGCCTCCGGAGTACGTACGGACGGGGCGGCGGGCCGCCGCGGTGAGGTCGAAGCGCTCCAGCAGCTCCGCCGCCCGGCGCCGGGCGGCTGTCCGGGACTGCCCGGTGAGCCGGGCCATCATCCGCAGGTTCTCCTCGCCGGTCTGGGTCTCGTCCACGGCGGCGAACTGGCCGGTGAGGCTGATGGAGCGGCGCACCGCGCTCCGGTCGGCGACGACGTCGTACCCCGCGACACGGGCGGTGCCGGAGTCGGCCTCGGTCAGCGTCGCGAGGATCCGGACGGTGGTGGTCTTGCCGGCCCCGTTCGGCCCGAGCAGGGCGAAGACGGTGCCGCGCCCGACCTGGAGGTCGATGCCGTCGAGGACCCGGACGGCGGGCTTTCCGTAGGACTTGGTGAGGCCGTACGCCTCGATGGTGGGGGCTTCGATGGTGGGGGCTTCGGTGGTGCTGATCGGGTCGGTCATGTCGGGACCTCTTCCGCATTCTTCTGCGTATGGCATACGCGTTATTGCGTAAGCATTACGCATCCCTAGGATGGGGTCAAGGCGTACGGGGGCGCGGGACGCCGGGCGAAGGGGATGCGGTGACGGAGAAGAGCGGCTCGGACGGCGGCGACCTGCCGGCCAGCCTGGAGGCGGCCTGGGGGCTGCGGGACCGCCCGGCCAAGGGCCCGAAGCCCGGTCTGAGCCTGGAGCGGATCGTGGCCGCGGCGGTGGGCGTCGCGGCGGCCGACGGGCTCGGGGCCGTGTCGATGGGCCGGGTCGCCCAGGAGCTCGGCGCGTCCACGATGTCCCTGTACCGGTACGTCTCCGCCAAGGACGAGCTGTACGTCCTGATGCAGGAGGCGGCCGTCGGCCCGCCGGAGCCCCTGACCGCCCTGGAGGCCGGCGCGGGCTGGCGGGCGGCGCTCACCGAATGGGCGTCGGCGCAGCGCGACCGCTACCGCGCGAACCTCTGGGCGCTGCGGATCCCCATCGGCGGCCCGCCCGCGACGCCGAACTCGATCGCGTGGTGGGAGCAGGGGCTCCAGGCGCTGGGAGGCACCGGTCTCGCCGAGGGCGACAAGACCTCGGTGATCCTGCTGATCTCCAACTTCGTCCGCAGCGAGGCACTGATGATGAGCGACCTGGCGGCCGCCGTCGCCACGCGCGGGATCACGCCCGAGGAGCTGATGGCCTCCTACGAGCGCACCCTCAAACGGCTCGTCGACCCCGAGCGGCACCCCGGGATCACCCGGCAGCTGGAGACCGGGGTGATGAGCGAGCCGGACGAGGCGGACTACGAGTTCACCTTCGGCATGGAACGCCTGCTGGACGGGGTGGAGGCGCTGGTCCGCAGGACGGCCGAGAGCTCCCGGGCCCCGGGCGGCGACGTCAAGTCCGCTTGAGATCAAGGGCGTACGCTTCATGGTCATGAGCGGAGAGAACGCCGGGAACGAACCCGTGGACGGACCGGGGAACCAGCCCGGAGGCGGACCCGGGAACACGCCCGGAAGCGGGTCCGCCCGCGGGTCCGGCCACGTGCGGCAGCGGCCCTCCGCGCCGCTCGGTCTGCGGGAGCGCAAGAAGCAGCTGACGTACCAGGCGGTTTCCGACGCCGCCATCGCGATGTTCCTGGAGCGCGGCTTCGACAAGGTGTCCGTGGCGGAGGTGGCGGCCGCGGCGGACATCTCCAAGCCGACGCTGTTCCGGTACTTCCCCGCCAAGGAGGACCTGGTGCTGCACCGGTTCGCCGACCACGAGGACGAGCCCGCCCGGGTGGTCGCCGGACGCCCCTCCGGCGACAGCCCGCTGGACGCCCTGCGCCGGCACTTTCTCGACGGCCTCGACCGGCGCGACCCGGTGACCGGCCTGTGCGACGTACCCGAAGTGCTGGCGTTCCTCCGCCTGTTGTACGGGACGCCGTCGCTGGTGGCCCGGATGTACGCCTACCAGGGCCGCTCCGAGGCGGCGCTCGCCCGGGCGCTGGGCGGCGGGGTGTCCGAACGGCTCGCGGCCGGGCAGATCGTCGCCGTCCTGCGCATCCTGGCCCTGGACAACTGGCGGCGGATCGACGCGGGGGAGAGCGCGGACCGGGTCTACGCGGGCGCGGTGCAGGCGGCCGAGGACGCGTTCGTCCAGCTGCGGACGGGCCTGGAGTCGAGGCCGCGCGGCTGAGGGGCTGAGGGGCTACGGGGTCGAGGGGCTGAGGGGCTGCGGGGTCGAGGGCCGTTCGGCCGAGCCGCGCGGCTGAGCGCTGCGGGGTTGAGGTCGCGTGGCCGCGCCAGGGCGCTGGTCAGTCGGCGAGCAGGGCGGCGGTCAGCTCGTGGCGACGGTCCGCCAGCCGGCTCTGGTGCCGGTCCCACGCCGCCCGGCCGCTCTCCTCGTACGCCGCCACGTACGCCGCGTCCCCCCGCGCCACCCGCGACTCGACGAACGCCCGGCACACGGCGGTGGCCTGCTCGATCACCTTGGGCAGGGCGGCCCGGTCCGCGCGCCCCAGCCCGTAGCCGCCGGCCAGCACCCGCAGCCGGTGCGCCGGGTCGAGACCGGCACGCCCCCGCATCGGCGCCCAGTAACGCGCCGCCATGGCCACGTCCCACACCGGGCGGCCCGGCGCGGCCAGGTCGAAGTCGATGAGGGCGGCCGCGCCACCGCCCCGGAACACCACGTTCTCCAGGCACCCGTCGTTGTGGCAGATCACCGCGCCGGGAACCGTCGCCCCCTGCGGGTCGGCCAGGTCGGCGGGCCAGCCCGCAGCGCGGTCGAACGGTACGGCCGCCGCCGCGTCGTGCATCCGCCGGAGCAGCGCCCCCACGGAGCGCAGGGCCTCGTCCGTCCAGGTCCAGGCCGGGTACGGGGCGACGGCGACCTCGCCGGGCAGGTACGAGAGCCGCTCGCGGAGACCGGAGGCGGAGAGTCCCAGGGGCACGGGCACACCGTCGAAACCCTGCCCGCGCAGCGCCCGGAGGTGGGCGTGCAGGACGGCCACGTGCGGTGGGGCGGGACGTTCGACGGCGTCACCGCGGCGGAGGACGGCTCCGGCGTTGGCCATCCCGCCGGACAGCACTTCCGGCTCGCGGTCCACGGGGTCACCGCTCCCGGTCCGCGGGGTCACCGCTCCGG
The DNA here is from genome assembly GCF_055792845.1 of Streptomyces sp. DSM 106670. Taxonomy (NCBI): domain Bacteria; kingdom Bacillati; phylum Actinomycetota; class Actinomycetes; order Kitasatosporales; family Streptomycetaceae; genus Streptomyces; species Streptomyces sp. DSM 106670. Next base: position 3,733,052 of record NZ_CM147704.1, on the reverse strand, counting down.
GCGGGGGTGCGGAGCCCGCTCCGCGTACGGCCCCAACGCGGTGCGCAGGTCGGCCGGTTCGCGGTAGAGGACGCCGGTCATGCCGAGGGCGACGGCCGCGTCGACGTTCTCCCGCCGGTCGTCCACGAACAGACACCGCGCCGCCGGCACGCCCGCCCGCCCGGCCGCGATGCGGTAGATGGCCGGGTCGGGCTTGGCCACCTGTTCCACCGCGCTGCTCACGACCGCGTCGGCCAGGTCGGTCAGGCCCAACAGGGCCAGGTCGTCGTCCAGTTGAAGGGTGGCGTTGGTGACGAGCACCAGCGGGACGTGGGTCCTGGCCCGCCGCAGCAGCGCCACCACCTCCTCGTCGGCCCGGAAGGGCGCGTCCGCGAGGGCCCGGCCCAGTTCGCGGGCCCGGTCCGCGCCCACCCGCTCCGTGAGCCCCGCGGCGATGGCCTCCACCCAGGCGGCCGGGGTGATCCGGCCCAGGAGCAGCGGGAGATCGACCTCGGGCGCGTAGGCGACCTCGGTCGTCGCGCCCTCCGGCAGTCCGGCGGCCCGTTCCAGGGCGGCGAGCGGGGCGGTGTCGTAGAAGCGGACGACGTTGTCGAGGTCGCAGAGCACGGCGTCGAAGGCGGGGGCGACGGCGTCCGGCGCGGAGGCCGGAGCGGGTACGGAGGCGGGGGCGGGTCGCGTGCTCATGCCGGTTCTCCTGCGTGGCCTTCGGCGCGGTGGCGCGGTGAAGCGGTGGCGCGATGGCGCGGTGGGGAAGTGAGGTGGTGGGGAAGTGAGTCGGTGAAGTGGTGGCGCGGTGGCGTGTGTTGGTGCAGTGGTCTGTGTGGTCGACCATAACCGGCCGCCGGACCGTTCATGGCCGACCACGACCGCCCTGCCGGGCGGCCCGCGGGACAGCACGCGTCACCGTGTGCCCCACACTCGGCGGCGGGTCAGCCGGTCAGCGCCCGCCAGGTCACCGGGCCCGCCTCGCCGTCGGCCACCAGGCGGTTGGCGCTCTGGTAGGCGCGGACGGCGCTCGTGGTGACGGAACCGAACCCGCCGTCGACGGTCAGCCCGGCGCTGCGCTTGTTCAGCGCGGTCTGCAGGGCCCGGACGTGGTCGCCGCTGCTGCCCTGCCGCAGCGTGTACACGAGCACGGGCCAGGTGGCCGGGCCGACCTGGCCGTCGGCCACCAGGCCCTTGGAGCTCTGGAACCGCTTGACGGCGGCGACCGACACGGAACCGTACTGCCCGTCGGCGACCAGCGCGTGGCCGCGCCGGGTCATCAGGCGCTGGATCACGACGACCGTCGCGCCGCTCGCGCCGGGGTCGATCCTCGACCAGCCGCCGGACAGGTCCACACCCCGGGCGGCCAGGAAGCCGACCGGGTTCACCGTGCTGCCGAGGCTTCCGGTGTGCGTCTCGAAGTGGAGGTGCGGCCCGGTCACATTGCCGGTCGCCCCCATGTCGGCGATCCGCTGTCCGGCGCTGACCGTGGCGTTGAGGGCGACCCGGTAGGCGTTGAGGTGCCCGTAGTACGTGTACTGGTTGCCGCCGTGCGCGATCACCAGGGCGTTACCGGTCCGGCCGGGCAGGCCCCCGCCCCACGACCGGCGGACGACCGTGCCGGCGGCGGCCGCGTGGACGGCGGTGCCCGTGGAGTTGCTGACGTCCTGGCCGGCGTGGGACGCGCCGCCTCTGGGTGCGCCGTAGTGGCCGCCGGACGGGAACCGGCCCAGGGCGGGATTGGCCCACGCCCCGTTCTTCGCGGCCGCCGCTGCCGCTGCTTCCGCCGCGGCCGAGGCCGCCGCTTCCGCTTCCGCCGCCACCGCCGTGGACGCTCCGGCCGACAGGCTCAGGTTCACGGCGAGCGCGCCCAGGCCCAGGCCGGCCAGCAGCCCCCGCCGGGACACCCCGGGGACCGGAGCCTCAGCGTCCACGGAAGCGTCCAGGGAAGCGTCCACGGACGTATCGGCCGGTGCGGCGGCGGTTGCGCAGGATCGGCACATCAGGTCTCCCTCGAAGCGGTCGGGCGGCGGCGGCAGGGCGCGTGGGGCGAACGGGGCACGAGCGGGGGTGCGAGGATCTACCCGCATAGACGGTAGGGTCGGCCGGCCGTCCTGTCAGGGGCCCACGGGCCCACGCCGGGGCCCAACATCCGTCCCGATGGTCGGCGTCGGTCCCTCGGATGCTCCGCCGGTGCGCCCCGGACGGAGCATCAGGGCCGCGACGGCGAAGGCCGCCGCGAGGAGCCCCGCACCGACGGTGAACGCCAGCCGGTAGCCCCCGGTCAGGGCCTCGGCCGAGGAGAGTCCGGCGGCGCCGAGCGCCTCGGTCCGGCCGGCGGCCAGGGTGGACAGGACGGCCACGCCGAGGGCCATGCCGATCTGCTGGGTCGTGTTGAAGAGGCCCGAGGCGAGCCCGGCGTCGTCGTCGCCCGCGCCCGACATGCCGAGCGAGGTCAGCGCCGGGAGCGCGAGCCCGAACCCGGCCGCGAGGAGCATCACGGGCAGCAGATCGGTGACGTAGTCCGCGCGCACCGGCAGCCTGGCGAGCAGCCCGAGGGCGGTGATCAGCAGCCCGATCCCGGTCAGCAGGACGGTCCGCTCGCCGAACCGGGCGGCGAGCCGGGCCGAAAGGCCCAGCGAGACGGCTCCGATGACCACGGCGGCCGGCAGCATGGCGAGGCCGGTGGCGGCGGCCCCGTAACCGAGGACCTTCTGCAGGTAGAGCGCCATGACGACCTGGAACGCGAAGAGCGCGGCCACCATCAGCATCTGGACGAGGTTGGCGCCGGACACCTTGCGCGAGCGCAGGATCCGCAGGGGCATCAGCGGGGTGCGTGCGGTGGCCTGCCGTACGGCGAAGGCGGCGAGCAGGACGAGGGCGAGGCCGCCGCGGCCCAGCGTGTGCGCCGAGAGCCACCCGTACGACTCCACCTCGACCACGGTGTAGATGCCGAGCATCAGACCGGCGGTGACGAGCAGGGCCCCGAGTGCGTCGGCCCCGGCGGCGAGGCCGAGGCCCCGGTCGGCGGGCAGGACGCGCCGGGCGACGAGGAGGACGGCGAGGCCGATCGGCAGATTGATGAAGAAGATCCAGTGCCAGTTCAGGGCGTCGGTGAGGACGCCGCCGAGGACCTGGCCGATGGAGGCTCCGGCCGCGCCGGTGAAGGAGAACACGGCGATGGCGCGGCCGCGTTCGGCGGGTTCGGTGAACAGCGTGACCAGGATGCCGAGGGCCACCGCCGCGCTCATCGCGCTCCCGAGGCCCTGCGCGAAGCGGGCGGCGATCAGTACGGCGGGCGAGGCGGCGGCCCCCGCGACCAGCGAGGCGGCGGTGAACAGCACGGTCCCGGCCAGGAACATCGGCCGCCGGCCGATCAGGTCGCCGAGCCGGCCGGCCAGCAGGAGCAGGCTGCCGAAGGCGATCAGGTAGGCGTTCACCACCCAGCTGAGCCCGGCGGGCGTGAACCCCAGGTCGTCCTGGATGGCGGGCATCGCGACGGTCACGATCGAACCGTCGAGCACGATCATCAGCATCCCCGTGGCGATCACGCCGAGGGCGAGCGCCCGGCTCCGGGGTGTGGGTGTCGGCTGTGGCGGCTGCGGCGGGCGGTGCGTGGAGGAGGGCAGGGCGTCGGCAGACATGGGTCCGCTCCTGTCGATGGAGGTGACGACAGGAGTGACCGTAGCAGATGGTTTTGTTGCGGACTATCTCTTACGGTCCGCCCGGCTTCCTGATCCCCCGCCCCCGCCCCGTCCGGTTCCCTTCTCCGCTTCCTTCTCCGTTTCCTTCTCCGCTCCCTCTACTTCCTACTTCGCGGTCTGGCGTGCGCGGCGTACCGCACGGGGGCTCTCCACCGGATTGGCCAGATGCCCGGCGGCCAGCGCGTTCAGCGCCTTGAGCAGGGCGGTGCGGTCGCCCGTGTCCAGGGTCGCCAGGGCCTCGTCGTGGACCCGGTCGACGATGGCCTGGCTCTGCTGCGCGAGGGTGGCGCCCTTCTCGGTGACCGCGATGATCCGGGCGCGCCGGTCCCGGCTGGAGGGCCGGCGCTCAGCGAGTCCGGCACTCTCCAGGGCGTCGACCGTGACGACCATCGTGGTCTTGTCCATGTCGCCGATCTCGGCGAGCTGGATCTGGGTGCGCTCCTCCTCCAGGGCGTGGACGAGGACGCAGTGCATGCGGGCGGTCAGGCCGATCTCGCCCAGCGCCGCCGACATCCGGGTCCGCAGGACGTGGCTGGTGTGGTCGAGGAGGAAGGAGAGGTCGGGGGCGGTACGGGTGGGCGTCATGGCGGTCATGGCATCCAGCGTACTCATTCGATCCGTGGTGGATCATCCGGAAAAGGACGGTTAGCGGTCTCCCGGCGGCCCGTCGAGGATCCGGGACGCCAGCTCCTCGGCGAGGCGGGCGCCGGGGCCACGGCGACGGCGGGCGAGGGCCAGGCCCAGATGGCGGCGCGGGCTCGGCCCGGCCAGCGGAAAATCGATCAGCTCGGGGTCCCGGGTCAGGCCGATCTCGGGAATCAGCGCGATGCCGACGCCGGCGCGGACGAGCGACTGCGCGAAGCCGTAATCGGTCGCCGTGCACGAGATCCGCAGCTCGACGCCGGCCAGTTCGGCGTGGCCGGCGAGCTGGGCGGCCGACTTGCGGCAGCCCAGGATCCAGCGCTGGTCGGCGAGTTCGGCCAGATGCGGCGGATCCGGACGGTCCAGGCAGCGCGCTGCGGCGGGGTGGTCGCGCGGCAGGACGACCCGCAGCGGGTCCACGCCGATGGGCGTCCAGTCCAGGCCGGAACGGTCGCCGGGCCGGGCGGGCGGCGGGCCGTCGAAGTGGTAGGCGAGGGCGAGATCGGCGCGCCCCTCGCGGACGCCGGGCAGGCTCTCCTCCGGTTCCGCCTCCAGGATCGTCAGCTCCACCTCCGGGTGGTCGGCGACGAATCCGGAGAGCGCCGAGGGCAGCAGTCGGCGGCCGCCGCTGGCGAACGTGGCGACGGTGAGGGCGATCCGCTCGGCGGCCAGCCGGTCGATGCGCCGCTGGGTGTCGGAGAGTTCGGCGGCGATCGAGTCGGCCGCCTCCACCAGCAGGCGGCCCGCGTCCGTCAAGGTGACGCCCCGGGTGGAACGTTCGACGGCGGGGGCGCCGAGGCCGCGCTCCAGGGCGGCGATCTGCTGCGAGACGGCCGAGGGCGTGCAGTGCAGTGCGAGAGCCGCGCGGTTGAAGCTGCCGTGCCGGGCGACCTCGCGCAGGACGGCCAGCCGCTGAACATCGATCAACAGTTCTCCTAATGACGTGGTGCCTCGATCGACACTACCGCCGTTGACCGGAGCTGAGCAGACTGAACGCCGAAGAAGCGGGGCAACGCACGACGACGTACGGGAAGGGGCGCGCGGCATGGACGTGTGCGTGATCGGAGGAAGCCGCCACTTCGGGCGCCGGCTGATCGGGGAACTGCGGGACTCCGGGGCGGCGGTGACCGTCGTGAACCGGGGGTCGGCGCCCGCGCCGCCCGGTGTGACCCATCTGCTCGCCGACCGCGACGACGACGCCGCGCTGACCTCGGCGCTCGGCGGCCGGCGCTTCGACGTCGTGATCGACCAGGTCTGCTACACACCGGTCCAGGCGGCCGTCGCCGCCCGGGTCTTCGCCGGACGCACCCGGCGCTATGTGCTGACCTCGACGGTCGAGGTCTACGCCGAGCTCGGCCGGCCGGGCGGACCGCCCCTCCCGGAGGGGGCGGTCGATCCGGCGGCCGGGTCGTACGACCTGGAACTCCCGTGGGCGGACGCGCAGTTCCTGGAGGACCACTACGGCGAGGGCAAGCGCCAGGCGGAGGCGCTGCTCGTACAGGAGGGGCCGTTCGACGTCGCCACGGTCCGGACGGCACACGTCCTCGGCGGCGACGACTTCACCGGCCGGCTCGCGCACTACGTCGGGCGGATCGAGCAGGGCCGGCCGGTGGTGGTCCACCCCGAGCCGCAGCCCGCGTCCTTCGTCCACGAGCCGGAGAGCGCCCGCTTCCTGGCGTGGGCGGCGGCAGCGGAGTTCACCGGACCCGTCAACGCGGCGTCCCAGGGGGCCTTGGACGTACGGGAGTTGTGCGCGGCGATCGGCAGCGCGACCGGTGCGGAGCCGAGACTGACCGGCGGTCCTGACGCGGACCTCTCGCCGTTCTCCTTCGACCGCTGCTATGCGATGGACACCGGCCGGGCGGCCCGCCTGGGCTTCGGCTTCTCGGCGGTCGCCGACTGGCTGCCGTACGTGATCAAGGAGGCGACGGCGCGATGAAGACCTCATCAACCCCTTCTCCGCCCCCTCCGACTGCACCGCCTTCTCCACCTCCCGCCGCCCGCATGATCGGCGGTACAGCGGTGGGGTCCATCGGCCTCGGCGCGATGCCGCTCTCCGTCGAGGGCCGCCCGAGCGAGGAGCAGGCGGTCGCCACGATCCACGCCGCACTCGACGCCGGCGTACGGCTGATCGACACGGCCGACTGCTACCAGTGGTACGCCGGTGAACTCGGCCATAACGAACGGCTGATCGCCCGGGCGCTGGCCGCGTACGGCAGCGGCGCGGACGGGGTGCTGGTGGCGACCAAGGGCGGCCGGGGCCGGCCCGGCGACGGATCGTGGACGGTGGACGGCGACCCGCGCCGTCTGCGCCGCGCGGCCGAGGCCTCGGCGGTCCGGCTCAGGGTGGAGGCCATCGGGCTCTACCAACTGCACAAGCCCGACCCGGCCGTTCCGTTCGCCGAGTCGGTCGGCGCGCTGCGGGAGCTGGCGGACGCCGGTACGATCCGGGCGGCCGGCCTCTCCAATGTGGACGGGGAGCAGATCCGTACGGCGTACGAGATCCTCGGCCCGCGCCTGGTCTCGGTGCAGAACCGCTTCTCGCCGGCCCACCTGTCGACCCGGGACACACTCCGCCTGTGCACCGAACTCGGCCTGGCGTTCCTGCCGTGGAGCCCGCTCGGCGGCATCTCGCGCAGCGCGGTCGACGACCCGGACGCGGCCGGACCGGCACCGGACACGCCGTTCCACGCCCTGGCCCGTACGCGGGGCGTCAGCCCGCAACAGGTCTGTCTGGCCTGGCAGTTGGCCCAGTCACCGGTCGTGGTCCCGATCCCGGGCGCCCGCCGGCCGGCCTCCGTCCGCGACTCCGCCGGGGCGGCGGGGCTCACGCTGTCGGCGTCAGAGGTGGCGGGCCTCCACCTCTGACGGCTGCCGGCCGCCCCGAACGGGCGTCAGAGCGCGGCGAGTCCGGCGAGCAGCTCGGCGGCCGGCTTCGGGTGGACCAGCCAGCGCAGATGGCTGCCTTCGAGGGTCCGGACGTCGAAGAGGTTGTCGGGCGTGAGCGCGTCGGCCTCGCGGATCATGCGGTCCTGAACGGCGGGCGGAAGGCTGGTGTCGGCGGCCAGGCGCACATAGGTCCGGGGCACCCGGCCCCAGGTCGCGGCCTGCGCCCGGTCGGCCGACGTACCGACGTCGAGGTTCTCGTCGGGCTGGAAGGTGTTGAGGAAGGTCCGGAACTCGTCATCGGTGAGGTCGGCGGCGAACGCGTGCTTGAACGCGTCGAGCGCCGCCGGGTCGGCCGTACGGAAGTTGACCCGCAGCAGCCCGAGTTCGGCCGGATTCCCGACGAGCGCGAGGGCCAGGGCTCCCGCGTCGACATCGGCCATCTCCGGCTGGGCGTAGTAGTCGTTCACGTCCAGATCGACGGGGCACCAGGCGGAGACGTAGACGATCCGGTCGATCAGGTCCGGCCGGGCGTTGGCGACGGCGGTGGCCGTGACGCCGCCCCGGCTGTGGGCGACGAGGACGGTGGGCCCGTTCCGCCTGGCCCGTTCCAGGACCTCGATCACGTGCGCCACGTTGTCCGCGAGGGTGACGCCCTTGATGGCCCCCGGTTCCGCGGCCAGCGCACCGAGATCCTGGGGTGTCTGGTAGGCGGCGGGGTACGTGGCCCCGAACCCGTGCCCCGGAAGGTCGACGGCGACCGAACGATGCCCGAGCAGGCCGAGTTCGGCTTGGAGCGGCGCGAAGGAGAACGAGTTCGCGAAAGCTCCGTGGACGAGGACGAAGGTCGGAAGAGTAGGCATGCTTCCCAGGCTCCAACGGAATGATCTTCGAAGGCAAGGCCCGGGAGACGAGGTTCTCGGGTCAGGGAGGGCTGACCGCCACCGCGACCGCGACCGCCGGTCCCCATCGGCCCGAGCAGCCGGCGCGGCTTCTAGGATCTGCGCCATGGCAACGCGACTCGTGCAGATCAACATGAAGGCCCATGACGACTCCGCGCTCGGCAGGTTCTGGGCGGAGGTGCTGGGCTGGGGTGTCGACAGCGAGGGCCCCGGCGTGACCAACCTCGAACCCGTGGGCTTCACCTACCCCGACCCGACGGCCGTCTGCATCGACCTCATCGCCCGCCCGGAACCCAAGACGGCCAAGAACCGTGTGCACCTCGATCTGGCCACCACATCGGCGGCCCATCAGGCGGAGCTGGTCGAGCGTCTGAAGGGACTCGGCGCGACGCTCGCCGATGTGGGGCAGGGCGACGTCCCCTGGACGGTCATGGCGGACCCGGAGGGCAACGAGTTCTGCGTTCTGGAGCCCCGCCCGGTCTACCGGGACACCGGGCCGATCGCCGCGGTGGTGGTGGACTGCGCCGACCCGCGGGAGATGGCCCGGTTCTGGGGCGAGGCGATGGACTGGACGCTGCACGCGGTCACCGACGACCTCGCGACCCTGCGCTCCGCCAAGGACGTCGGGCCCTACCTGGAGTTCGTCCGTACCCCCGACACCAAGAGCGGGTGGAACCGCGTCCACCTCGACGTCCGCCCCTACCCCGGTGACGACCTGGCCGCGGAAGCGGCCCGACTGCGCGCGCTGGGCGCCACCGACCCCGATTTCGACGCGTCCGCGATCTCCTGGACGATCCTGGCCGACCCGGAAGGCAACGAGTTCTGCCTCCTCGCGCCTCGCTGAACCCGACCGGTCGGGGCGAGGCCCGGTCCGAATGCGCGACAGGTCTGCCGGGGTCTGGAGGCCCCAGCGGTGAATGTTCTTCACCGCCCTCGGTGCCGGTGAAGAAGAGGAACTGCTTCGGGTCCCGGCGGGTCAGGGTGGCTTTCAGCGTGTACCGGATGGTGGTCGCCGTGACCCTGTCGATGCCGGGACCCGCGGCGGGGCCAGTGCCCGCGGGGATCACCTTGCGTATGAGATCTGGTTCCTCCGCCGCGATGACCTGGTCCTTTGACGTGAGCGATGGGCCGGAAGGCGGGTGCGGCTCAGCCTTCTGCCGGTGTGCCGGGCAGGGAGGTGAGGTGTGGCTCGGGCCGCTGCCGGTGTGCCGGACAGGGTGGCGGGTGCGGCTCAGGCCGCTGCCGGTGTGCCGGACAGCGACGCCTTGACGAGCCGGCTGGTCTCGTCGGCGAGGACCTCGGGCAGGCCCTCCTCGATGGCGCGCAGGGCGTGAGCCGCGACCTCGACGGGGTCGGCCTTCTGGTCGGCGGGTACGGCCGCGGCCATGTCGGTGTCCATGTAGCCGACGTGCAGCGCGGAGACGGCGATGCCGCGGGGGGCCAGTTCCTCCCGGGTCGCGTCGCTCAGTGCCCAGGCGGCGGCCTTGGTGGCGGCGTAGGAGCCGAGCCCTGCCGGGTGGAACCAGGACAGGGCGGACAGGACGTTGAGGACGCCGCCGCCGCCGTTGCCCTCGATGACGGGGGCGAAGGCCCGGGTCGTGAGAAGCGGGCCGAAGAAGTTGGTCTCCATCTCCCGGCGCACCTCGCCCAGGTCGCCTCCGACCAGCGTCGCGCCGGTGGATACGCCCGCGTTGTTGATCAGGAGTGTCGCGTCCGATGCGATGCGGGCGGCCTCCTGGATCGACTCCTGGTCCGTGACGTCGAGCCGCAGCGGGGTCACGCCCGGCAGGTCGACCGTCTCCGGGCGGCGGGCCGCCGCGTAGACCTTGGCGCCCCGCTCGACGAGCTGGGCTGCCAGATGCCGCCCGAACCCCCGATTGGCGCCGGTGACGACCGCGACCGTGTTCTTGAGCTCCATGTCCGCCTCTGCTTCCGGTGCTGGCGGGCGCCGCAGGCCACCCGCACGAATTAGATTACGCAACCAATCTAAACACCGGTTTACGATAGATGCCAGTCGACATCCAAATGGGGTTCACGGAGGAGGTGGCCATGGGCCGCGTATCGCAGGCGCAGGCGGAGGAGAACCGCCGCAGGGTGGTGGAGAACGCCTCGCGGCTGTTCCGGGAGCAGGGCACGCAGGTGAGCGTCGCCGACCTGATGAAGGCGGCCGGGCTGACCCACGGCGCCTTCTACAAGCAGTTCGCCTCCAAGGAGGCGCTCGTCGACGAGGCCGTCGCCCACGCCTTCACCGAACTCGCCCAGCGCCGTACGGCCGGTCTCGAAAGCTACGACGGGCAGCGCGAAGCCGCCCAGCGGGCCCTGATCGACGCCTATCTCTCCGTCGGGCACCGCGACGACCCGGCGGACGGCTGCCCGGTTGCCGCGCTCGCCACCGATATCGCGCGCGAAGGCGGGGGGCAGGAGGCCCGTCGCGTCTACACCGAGGGGGTGGCCGACTTCGCCGGTTTCCTCGCCACCGACGACCAGGACGGCATCGCCCGCCTCTGCACCCTGTTCGGTGCGCTCGTCCTGTCCCGGGCCACTGCGGGCTCCCCGATCTCCGAGGAGATCCTCACCGCCGCGCACAGGGCCGTGACGGCTGGCTGACCGGCCGCCCTACTGCCTCCCGCCGCCGCGCCGACCTCCGTCGGCGAGGCAGCAGGGGCTATGACCCGGTACGCCGCCACGTCCCCGGTCCGTCGACGCGGCAAAGGGGTGCGCGACCGGAACGTACGAGGATGCCGTCCGCACCCGCGGCGCGGACCAGGGAGCCTTCCGAACCTTCCGGATCTTCCCAACCTTCCGGGCGATGTCTCACGGCCTACCGGGTCAGCCCGGCACCGGGAAGAGCATGCAGCTGCTGGTGGCGTGGGCGAGCAGCCGGTCCGCCGCGTCGACCAGCCGCGCCTCGGCGAGGGCGGTCCGGCGGCCGCCGTTGATCACCGTGCCGATGGCGCGCACCCTGCCCGTGTCCACGGTGACCGGCCGCAGGAACTTCACGGTCAGATCGAGTGAGGTGTACGCCATCCCCCGGGGCAGCGTGGACTGGACGGCGCAGCCCGTCGCCGAGTCGAGGAGGGTGGCGAACACGCCCCCGTGCATGCTGCCGATCGGGTTGTAGTGCTCCTCGCCCGGGGTCAGGGAGAAGACCGCCCTGCCCGACTCCACCTCGTCCAGGGTGAAGTCGAGGGTGTGGCCGATGGGCGCCGCGGCGACCCGCCCGGCTTGCACCTCTCGCAGGAAGGCGAGGCCGGTCATGGATCCGGCGGCCTGTGCCGGGATCGCGGGATCGTCCCAGCTGTACGTACGTGTTCGCCCCACGGTCCAGCGCCTCCCTCTGGCTTTTGCAAGTGAAGCTAGCTGTGGCCCCACCTGACTGTCAATGGCGAAGCCAGGGCCCTACGATGGCGGGATGGAGTGGCTTGAGGCGAGCACGGAGAACTGCCCGGTCCAGCGCACGCTCGACGTGGTCGGGGAGAAATGGACCTTGTTGATCCTGCGTGACGCCGTCAACGGGGTCCGCCGGTTCGACGACTTCCACCGCCATATCGGCCTCTCGGAAGCCGTTCTCAGCGACCGCCTCCGGAAGCTGATCGCGGCCGGCGTCATGAAGACCGTCCCCTACCGGGAGCCGGGCAGCCGCTCCCGCAACGAGTACCGCCTGACCCGCAAGGGCTGGGACCTGTGGCCCGTTCTGATGGCGCTGAGCCAGTGGGGCGAAGCGCACGCCCTCGGCCCCGAAGGGCCCGTCCTGGACGTACGCCACACCGACTGCGGCTCCCCGGTCCGCGTCGCCGTCCAGTGTTCCGCGGAGCACACGGCCCTCGGCCCCGAGGACGTCACCGCCCGACTGGGGCCGGGCGCCCGACGCCGGCCGGCGCACCCCTGACCCGACCCGCCGCGCGGAGGGCGCCGTCGCTGCCCGAGCTCGGTCAACCGAGAGGGCGACCGTGGCGCGCGACACTTTTGCAAGCACGTGCTTGCAAAAGTTAGCAAGGGTGTTGCACTATCGAGTCATGGCATCACTCAACGTCGGCAATCTCGGTGAGTACCTGCGGGAGCAGCGCCGTGCAGCGCAGCTCTCGCTGCGGCAGCTCGCCGATGCCACCGGGGTGTCGAACCCGTATCTCAGCCAGATCGAGCGAGGTCTGCGCAAGCCCAGCGCGGACGTGCTCCAGCAGGTCGCCAAGGCGCTGCGGATCTCGGCCGAGACCCTGTACGTCCGTGCGGGGATCCTCGACGAGCGGGAGCGGGAGGAGCTGGAGACGCGGGCGGTCATTCTGGCCGATCCGTCGATCAACGAGCGGCAGAAGAACGTGCTGCTGCAGATCTACGACTCCTTCCGCCGCGAGAACGGATTCGCGCCCGGGCCCGACGCGGACGCCGACTCCGCCGATGGTGTGAAAGCGGACACCGACAGCGACGCGGACGGCGATGCCGGGACCCGTAACGGCGACGACGCCGGTACGGACGTCACCAAAGACCAAGACCCTCACAGCTAGCAGCTGGACCTGATGATCCGGGAGGACCACAGTCATGGCCATCACCGATGACCTGCGCAAGACCCTCACCGACCCCACGCCCCTCTACTTCGCCGCCGGTACGGCCGACCTGGCCGTGCAGCAGGCGCGCAAGGTCCCGGCGCTGATCGAGCAGCTGCGGGCCGAGGCGCCCGAGCGGATCGACGCCGTGCGCAACACCGACCCCAAGGCCGTGCAGGAGAAGGTGACCACGCAGGCCAAGGAGGCCCAGGCCACCGTGCAGGCGAAGGTCACCGAGGTGTTCGGCTCGTTCGACGCCGCCGACCTGAAGAAGCTGGGCGAGAGCGCTCAGGACCTGGCGCTGCGCAGTGTGGGCGTGGCCGCCGAGTACGCGATCAAGGCCCGGGAGACGTACGAGAAGGTCGCCGAGCACGGCGAGCAGACCGTGCGGACCTGGCGCGGGGAGACCGCGGAGGAGATCGTCGAGATCGCCGCCGTCGTCGAGGCCGAGCCGAAGAGCCAGGCGAAGAGCCAGGCGAAGAGCCAGCCGAAGGCGAGCCCCAAGGCCGCGCCCGCCGACAAGCCCGCGGCCGCCACGAAGGCCGCGCCCGTCGCCACGAAGGCCGCGCCCGCCGCCACGAAGGCCGCGCCCGTCGCTCCGGTCAAGCCCGCCGCGACGAAGGCCGCGCCCGCCGCCCCGGTGAAGTCCGCCGAGGCCAAGGCCGCGCCCGCCAAGAAGACGCCCGCGCCGCGCAAGCCCGCGGCCAGGAAGACCCCGCCGGCCGACGGCAAGTGACCCTCACGGGTCCTTGCCCGACGCGGTACGCGTGACCGGGACGCGGGGCGGGCACCTTTACGGGTGGCCGGTTCGTTGTCCCGGTACCTTGGCCCTCTCGGCCGCAGGGCGCTCATCCACTCACTAGGCGGTACACAGCATGTTGCTCTCAGGATTCGGCACGATTCTCCAGCTGCTCTATCTGGCGATGCTGGTGCTGGCCGTGGTCGCGTTCGTCTTCGCGGCGACCGCCCGTGAGGACGCCTACCGTGCCGCCGACAAGAAGAAGAAGTCCTTCTGGCTGATCATCCTCGGCATCGCCGTAGCGGTGAACCTGCTCATCCCGATGCTCTTCCTGCAGCTCGCGGGCGTCGTCGCGTCGATCGTGTTCATGGTCGACGTGCGCCCCGCGCTCAAGGAGGTCTCGGGTGGTGGCGGCGGTGGCCGCAGGGGCGGCTCCAGCAGCGACGGCCCGTACGGTCCCTACAACGGCGGGCGCTGAACGCCCAGGGGGCGTCCGGCCACGGATGACGCGGGGTGGGAGCGCGGTGCGCTGCCGCCCCATCGTCGTATCCGCTCCGGATCGCGGCCCAGCAGCAGGACCGCCACATCGTCGGTCAGCTCGCCGCCGTTCAGCTCCCGCACCTCGGCGACAGCCGCCTCCAGCAGCTCCTCGCCCGCCAGGCCCTGCTCCAGCCGGCCGTTGACCATCGCGACCATGCCGTCCTGGCCGAGCCGCTCGCTGCCGCCGGTCCCCACGCGGCCCTCGATGAGCCCGTCGGTGTACATCATCAGGCTCCACGCGCCGCCCAGCTCCACCTGCCGGCGCGGCCAGCGGGCCCGCGGCAGCAGCCCCAGCGCCGGGCCGCCGTCCTCGTACGGGAGCAGCCGGGCCGGCCGGCCGTGGCGGGCGAGCAGCGGGGCGGGGTGGCCGGCCAGGCAGAGTCCGGCGCGCCGCCCGTCGGGCGCGATGTCGACGGTGCAGAGCGTCGCGAAGATCTCCTCGCTCTGCCGTTCGTGCTCCAGCACCTGCTGGAGCGTGGAGAGCAGTTCGTCCCCGCACAGCCCGGCCAGGGTCAGCGCCCGCCAGGCGATCCGCAGCTCGACGCCGAGCGCCGCCTCGTCCGGGCCGTGACCGCAGACATCGCCGATCATCGCGTGCACCGTGCCGTCCGGGGTGCGGACGACGTCGTAGAAGTCGCCGCCGAGCAGGGCGCGGCTGCGGCCGGGGCGGTAGCGGGCGGCGAAGCTCAGGTCGGAGCCGTCCAGCAGCGGGGTGGGCAGCAGGCCGCGTTCCAGGCGGGCGTTCTCCTGGGCGCGCAGCCGGGACTCGGTCAGCTGGTGCTGGGCGATGTCGGCGCGCTTGCGCTCCACGGCGTACCGGATGGCGCGGCTCAGGACGCGCGCGTCCAGCTCGCCCCGGAAGAGGTAGTCCTGCGCTCCGACGCGTACCGCCTCGGCCGCCAGCTCCGTGTCGTCCTCGGCGGTCAGCGCGAGGACCGCGTGCAGCGGGGCGATGCGGAGTACGTGGGTGAGGGCCGCCAGCTCGTCGGCCCGCTCGGACACGGGGCCGGGGCCGGTCGCGCCGGCCGCCGGAGCGGTGCCGGGGCCGCCGTCGGAGCCCGTGAGCGGCAGCGCGAGGTCCAGCAGGATGCAGTCGACGTCGTCGGTGAGCAGCCGGGCGGCCTCGGTGAGGTTGCGGGCGGTACGGATACGGACCCGGGTGCCGGCGGCTGCCGAGAGCTCGGGGACGGTGATGGTGGTGCCCGCCGGGTCGTCCTCGATCACCAGCAGGGTGAGGTCGCCGTGCGAGGTCTCCGCAGCGGGAACGGATCGCTGCTGCGGTACGGGTACGGGCATCGGTTCGAGTTTCCTTCCCTCCCCCCGAGGGCGCGGCGGGTCGACGATCGACGATCCGCCAGTCGGGGACGATAGCGGTCCGCGGTGGGGGAACGGAATGGCGCACGGGGACCGGCCCCTGTCATATGCGCCGTCATAAGCCGCGTCCCGACACGGATCCGGCGCGCTGGGGCGCCGTACGGGCGGGGAAGCGCCCATGACAAACATCACGCGCCCGCGAACGGCGGCGTGGCCCCGCTCACATGGCGCCGCCCACATGGCCTCGACGCACATGGCCCCGGCTCACGTGGCCCCGGTTCACGCGGCCTCGGCTCACGCGGCCCCGCGCCTCCGGAACTCCTGCCGGTGCTCCTACTTGTCCGGGCGGACCACGCCGAGGATCTTCATCGAGCCCGCGCCCGCCAGCGTGACGTTGCGGCCGGGGCGCGGGGCGTGGACGATCGCGCCGTCGCCGACGTACATCCCGACATGGCTGGCGTCGGCGTGGTAGATGATCAGGTCGCCGGGGCGCATGTCCTGGATGTCGATGCGCGGCAGCAGCCGCCACTGCTCCTGCGAGGTGCGCGGGATCGGCCGCTTCGCCGCCAGCCAGGCCTGGGAGGTCAGACCGGAGCAGTCGTACGAGCCCGGCCCCTCCGCTCCCCAGACGTACGGCTTGCCGATCTGGGACGTCGCGAAAGCCACCGCCGCCGCCCCGGCCTCGCTCGCCTCGCCGCTGACGTCCTTGATCGCGCCGGAGGAGAGCCAGGCGGTCTGCGCCTGGTTCGCCGCGTCCTGCTCCAGCTGACGCAGCCGCTCGCGCTCCTTCTTCTCCAGCTGCGATTCGAGCTTCTCCGCCGCCTTGATCTGGGCGTTGATCTTCTTCTTGGCCTTGGCCTGCTTGACCCGGTTCGCTTCCAGCTTCTCCCAGTTGATGCTGGCGTCCTGGGTGTACGTCTCCAGGTCCTGCTGCGTCTGGTTCAGGTCGCTCAGGAGCGACTTGGAGGCCTGCTGGCTCTGGCGGACCTTGTTGATCCCGTCCAGGAAGAGCTTCGGGTCGTTGCTCAGGGCCAGCTGCGCGCCGGGCGGCAGACCGCCGTTGCGGTACTGCTCGCGGGCCTGGGCGCCGGCCCGGTCCTTCAGCGCGGCGATCCGCGCCTGGCCGTCGACGATCGCCTTGGCCAGCTTCACGATCTCGCCGGACTGCTTCTTCGTCTGCTCCTCGGCGAGGTTGTACGCGTCCGTCGCCGCGCCCGCCTTCCGGTACAGCGTCTCGATCTGCTCGCGGACCTTTTCGAGCTCCGCGTTGGAGTAGCGGGGCGTCGAGCCGGCGGGGGAGGAGGCGGAAGGGGAGGGCGAGGGGTCCGGGACGGGGGCGGCCATCGCCTGGCCCGTGGACGTCAGCAGGGCCAGCGCACAGACCAGCGTGATGGCGGCAGTGGCGCAGTGGCGTCGGTTCACGGGCTCCCCCTCCGGGCACGTACCTGACTTACCGTCAGTAACTTCTGGGCGACGTCGCGATCGTGCCATGCCGCCCTCCAAAGCAACAGAGGCCGACGGCACCTGACGCGTCACATATCGCCCGTGCGGGGCCACTTCGCCGTCAGCCCCGGCTCGCACGACGTCCCGCGAGGTCCCCCTCACTGGGACGAATGATGACCCCGTGACGTTCCCGGACGGTCCAGGATGTTCCTCGATGTTCCCGGAGCGGGCGAACTCTGCCCTTCCGGGCAGGTGTTCAGTGGCTGTCGGGCCGCAGGGCGTCCCACTCCACGGTGATCTCGCCCTGGCGCCACCGCCGTACCCCGTCCGTCACCGGCCAGTCGGCCGCCACCGCCCGCACGGCCGCGATCCAGCGCTGCCGTGCGCCGAGCGAGGCGTACGGGGAGGCCGCCGCCCAGGCCCGGTCGAAGTCCCGCAGGAACGCGTGGACCGGCTCGCCCGGCACATTGCGGTGGATCAGCGCCTTCGGCAGCCGTTCCGCGAGGTCGGAGGGGCGCTCCAGCGAGCCGAGCCGGGTCGCGAAGGTGACCGTGCGCGGACCCTCGGGCCCCAGGGCCACCCAGACGTGCCGCCGCCCGATCTCGTCGCAGGTGCCCTCGACCAGGAGTCCGTCCGGGGCGAGGCGGGAACACAGCCGCGCCCAGACCTCGGCGACCCGGTCCTCGTCGTACTGGCGCAGCACGTTCGCCGCCCGGATGAGCAGGGGCCGCACCTCCAGCGGGACCTCGAAGCCGCCGTGCACGAAGGTGAGGCCCTCGCGCTCGTACGGTTTCGCCGCCGCGACCCGCTCCGGGTCGATCTCGATGCCCGCCACCACGGTGCGCGGCTCGGCGGTGCGCAGCCGGTCCAGCAGCTCGACGGCGGTCCAGGGGGCCGCCCCGTACCCGAGATCGACGGCCACGGGCGTCCCGGCGCGGCGCAGGGCGGGGCCGTGCGCGTCGGCGATCCAGCGGTCCATGCGGCGCAGCCGGTTCGGGTTGGTGGTCCCGCGGGTGGCGGTGCCGATGGGGCGCTGGCGCATGGGTCGAGCGTATGCGACGGGGGCGGTACGGGGTCCGGGGCGGCGGTCCGGTCCGTACGCGAAGAGGTCCGGCGGCCCGGCTCTTACCGGATGACGCGCCGCGCGACAACGTAATGATTTGGCAAAGCCGGAAATGAAAGGTGGGATTCCGCTGTTCTCGCCCTTCGGAGGGTCAGCGTGCCCTCTCCACGGCATGCCCCGAACGAGGAGGACCGACGAGGTGAGCCAGTACGTCTCCCGGCTCGGCTCCACCCGGACGGCCGCGCGCCTCAGGTTCCCCGGAGGCTTCTCCGGGGTCTCCCGCAAGCCGCGCCGCATCGCGATGCTCTCCGTGCACACGTCCCCGCTCCACCAGCCCGGCACGGGCGACGCGGGCGGGATGAACGTCTACATCGTCGAACTGGCCAAGCGGCTCGCCGCGATCAACATCGAGGTCGAGATCTTCACCCGGGCGACCACCGGCTCCCTGCCTCCCGAGGTCGAGCTGGCCCCCGGCGTCCTGGTCCGGCACGTCGACGCCGGTCCGTACGAGGGGCTGGCCAAGGAGGACCTGCCCGCCCAGCTCTGCGCGTTCACGCACGGCGTGATGCAGGCCTGGGCCGGTCAGCGCCCCGGCTACTACGACCTCGTGCACTCCCACTACTGGCTCTCCGGCCAGGTCGGCTGGCTCGCCGCCCAGCGCTGGGGCGTTCCGCTCGTGCACGCCATGCACACCATGGCCAAGGTCAAGAACGCCGCGCTCGCCGACGGCGACACCCCGGAGCCGGCCGCCCGCGTCATCGGCGAGACCCAGATCGTGAACGCCTCCGACCGGCTGATCGCCAACACCGCCGAGGAGGCCGACGAACTCGTCCGCTTCTACGACGCCGACCCCTCGGCCGTCGCCGTCGTGCACCCCGGCGTCAACCTGGACCGCTTCTGCCCCGCCGACGGCCGCGCCGCCGCACGGGCCCGGCTCGGTCTGCCGCAGGACGCGCTGATCCCGCTCTTCGCGGGCCGCATCCAGCCGCTGAAGGCCCCCGACGTGCTGCTGCGCGCGGTGGCCGTGCTCCTGGAGCGGGATCCGTCGCTGCGGTCCCGCATCGTCGTGCCGGTGGTCGGCGGCCCGAGCGGCAGTGGGCTCGCCAAGCCGGAGGGCCTGCAGAAGCTGGCCTCGCGCCTCGGTATCGCCGACGTCGTCCGGTTCTGTCCGCCGGTGGGCCAGGACCGGCTCGCCGACTGGTTCCGGGCCGCGTCGGTGCTGGTCATGCCGTCGTACAGCGAGTCCTTCGGCCTGGTCGCCATAGAGGCCCAGGCCACCGGTACGCCGGTGGTCGCGGCGGCCGTGGGCGGGCTGCCGGTGGCCGTGCGCGACGGGGCCGGCGGCTTCCTGGTGCAGGGGCACGAGCCGGAGGCGTACGCCCGCGCGCTCGGGCGGTTCGCGGACGCGCCGGAGCTGGTCGAGCGGATGGGGGCGGCCGCCGCGGCGCACGCCCAGTCCTTCGGCTGGGACACGGCCGCTTCGGCGACCGCCGACGTGTACACCGCCGCGCTCGCCGACCACCGCCGCCGGGCCACGGCGCACCACGGCTGAGGCCGCTCCTGCCGCCCGCACCGGGCTGTCGTACGCTCGCTGCATGGCTGACGTACCCGACGAGACAGCAGCGGCCCAGGTCATCGAGGCGACGCTGAACGACGCCGGGCTCGTATGGGAGAGCCCGGGGCCCGGCAACTACGTCGTGACGCTGCCCGGCACCCGCAAGCTGTCGACGACGTGTTCGCTGATCGTCGGCAAGCACTCGCTCTCCCTCAACGCGTTCGTCGTCCGGCACCCCGACGAGAACGACGCCGAGGTGCACCGCTGGCTGCTGGAGCGCAACCTCCGCCTGTTCGGCGTGAGTTACGCGATCGACTCGCTCGGCGACGTCTATCTGGTCGGCAAGCTGCCGCTGTCGGTGGTCACCGCCGAGGAGCTGGACCGGCTGTTCGGCGTGGTGCTCGAAGCGGCCGACGGGGCGTTCAACACCCTCCTGGAGCTCGGTTTCGCGAGCTCGATCCGCAAGGAGTACGCGTGGCGGGTGTCGCGCGGCGAGTCCACCCGGAACCTGGACGCGTTCAGCCACCTGACCCGGCGCGCGGCCGACAACTGACGCTCGCCGCCACGTCTCTCTCCCGGCTTCCTCCCGGATTCCCTCCGGCTTTCCTTCAGCTTTCCTTCAACTTCCTCTCGGCGGCGCAGGGGTCTTTCCCCGTGCCGCCGAGTCGTGCCATGCTCGCCGCCAACGCACACATGAACGTCATTCACATACATGAAAG
Source organism: Streptomyces sp. DSM 106670 (assembly GCF_055792845.1). Lineage (NCBI taxonomy): Bacteria > Bacillati > Actinomycetota > Actinomycetes > Kitasatosporales > Streptomycetaceae > Streptomyces > Streptomyces sp. DSM 106670. The sequence continues at coordinate 3,713,019 of NZ_CM147704.1, read as the reverse complement.
GCGGCTCGGGTATGGCGACGCATCGGGAGAGTGGGCAGGTGCGGGAGAGCGGCGGCCGGGGCGTCGTCGGCAGACGCGCGGTCCTCGGCAGCGCCGTGGCCGTCGCGGCGGCCGTCGTCACCGGAACCGCGACCGGAGCAGCCGCCGCCACGGGGACGGCCCGGGCATCGGCGGGCCGGGGCTCGGCGGTCAGGGCATCGGCGGCCCGGGCGTCGGAAGCCCGGCCGGCCCGAGCGCCACTGGCCTCCCACGCCCCGGTCCGTGAGGCCGCCCTCTGGCGGGAGTTCACCGCCGCCCCCTTCGCCCACCCCCAGATCCCCTTCGTCGGCCGCGCGGGCTACCGCGCCGGGTCCCCTCTTCCGCGCCGCCGCTCCGCAGGCGAGCACCCCCGTGGCCCCGTCATCGACGTCGTACGTGACTACGGGGCCCGCCCCGACGGATCGGCCGACGCCGCGCCCGCGATCAACCGCGCCATCGCCGCCGCCGGAGAGCGCGGCGGCGGCACGGTGACCGTCCCGGCGGGGACGTACCGCATCGACGACATCATCCGCATCGGCCACAGCGACGTCGTGGTGCGCGGCGCCGGCAGCGGTGCGACGACGCTGTACGCGACCCGCAGCCTCACCGAGCTGATCGGCGCGTACGGCAGCCGTTACGGCGGCGACAAGTCCAGCTGGTCCTGGGCGGGCGGGCTGATCTGGCTCTGCCCGAAGGACCGTTGGGCCTCGCTGACCGACGCGATCCGCGCCCGGGACTGGCCCTTCGAGGGCTGGACCGGCAACCGCCGCGACGCCTGGCGCACCCTCGCCACCCCGGCCCCCGCCCGCCGGGGCGACCGCACGATCACCGTCCCCGCCGCCGACGCCCGGAATCTGCGGCCCGGACAACTCGTCCTGCTCCGCCTCGCCGACGACCCCGGACACACGCTGCTCCAGCACATGGCGGGCGACGGCGAGGGCGCGCGGGCGTACGTCTGGGCCGACAAGACCAAGCTGACCTCGTACGTGCCCTATGAATGGCCGGTCCGCGTCACCGCCGTACAGGGCCGCCGGATCACCCTGGAACGCCCGCTTCCGCTCGATGTGCGCCCCGAGTGGGAACCCCGGCTGACGACCCTCGTCACTCCGCTCACCGGGTCCGGCGTCGAGGGCCTCACCCTGGAGGCGGCCGAGAAGCCGCAGGCCCCGCATCTGCTGGACCAGGGGTACAACGGCCTGGCGTTCCAGTGCGCGTACGACTGCTGGGCCGACGACGTCACCGTCCGGCACGTCGACAACGGCTTCGGCCTGATCGGCGCGTCCGCCTGCACCCTGCGCCGTACGAAAGTGGAGGGGCGCGGTGCGCACCACCCGTACTACTGCCGCGAGGGCTCGCACGACAATCTGATCGAGGACTTCACCGTCGCGGCCCGCACCACCCCCGCGCCCTCCGGCACCCAGCTCCACGGCATCAACGTCGAGGGCCTGTCCAGCCACAACGTCTGGTCGCGCGGCCGGATGGAGATGGGCACGTTCGACTCGCACCGGGGGATGCCGTTCGCCAACGTGCGCACCGACATCACGGTGAACAACAACGGCGTCCACGGCGGCGACGCGAGCGCGGGCCCGCTCTTCGGGGCGCGCTTCACGCACTGGAACATCCGGGTCACCAACGAACGGGCCGGGCTGATGAGGATCGACGGCCTCGCCCCGTACAGCGCGACCGTGGGCATCAACGAGGTACGGGAGTTCGGCCAGATCGACGTCCCCGACTTTACCGGCGACCTGCACACCCGCCTGGAGGCGTACGGGAGCCCGGAGGCGGTCCGCCCGGTCAACCTGTACGAGGCCCAGCGAGCCGTGCGCCTGCGCTGAGGTTCTACCGGTCGGCCGCGTCCAGGGACTCGACGAGGTGAGGAGCGACCAACTCCCAGGTCTCGTAGGCGGCTTCGGCCCCGACCTCGCGGGGCACGGTCTCGACGAGCATGATGAGGTAGAGGTAGCTCCGGTACAGGGCGAGCCGGGTCCGCAGCGCGTCCGTGAACTCCACCTCCGCCCCGCCGGATCGCGCGTAACCGTCGAGGAAGTCCCGGTCCCGCTCGATGTCCCCGAAGAGCGCGAGCGAGACGAAGTCGGCCACCGGGTCGCCCCAGAACATCCGCTCGCCGTCGACGATCCCGCCGATGGTGCGCGCGCCGGGCTCTCCGGTGACCAGCAGGTTTCCCGGCCAGAGGTCGAAGTGCACCAGGGCGGGCCGGACGACCTCGTCCAGGACGGGGGCCGCGCCCGCCAGCACCGTACGGATGTGGCCGACGGAGTACGGCAGCCGGGCCCGGAAGGTCTCGGCGTCGGCGAGCACGGCCTCGGTCATCGCGGTGAATGCGGTACGCCAGGTGGGGGCGAGCGGCCCGAACGGCTGGGCGGGATAGCCGAATCCGGGTCGGAATCCGGTTCCGAATCCGGGTCCGGGACCGCGCTCGACAGCGGCGGTCACCGCATGCAACCGGCCGACGATCTCACCGAGTTCGGCGCGCAGCCGAGCCGCGTCGCCGGACTCCTCCGTGATGCCGGCCTCGTGCCAGGGGCGGCCCGGGCGGGCGGTCATGACCAGATACGGGCCGGTCGGCGAGGCCGGATCGGTTTCGCTGCGGACGACACGGGGGATCGCGGGTCCGCCTGCCTGAGCGGCGGCGGTGTAGAACGCGACCTCGTTGACGAGGAGATCGCGTTCGTACCGCAGGCCGGCGGCGTGCGGCGGAGGCGTCTTCACCACCCAGTCACGGCCGTCGGCGAGCGTGACGCGGGTGACGGTGTTGTACGTGCCACCGGTGAGGGCGACGCGCGAGGCGATATCGCGTTCGCGGACCCCGAGGGCGTCGAGAACGCGGGCGATAGGGGTGACGGAGGCCTGGTCGGACACGCGGATGACGCCCTTTCGGACTGCGACGGCGGGCTTGCGCCGGAAGGTCTCACCGAGGGCGGACCGGAGGGTTGTACAGCGGTTCCCCACAGTGCGTTCACAGGATGATCACAGCAGAATCACGATCGCGGGAGGGGGTCGCCGGACCGCTCATCGCTCACAGGTTCGATCGTAAAGTGTGGATCACTGCGACGGCCCGTCCCAGACGGCGTCGAAGTGCCGCGCGGGGGAGGGGCGTCGTTCCCCGAACCGGAGAGAAGAACCATGCGCGCCACTGCCGTACGCCGTACCGCCCTCGCCGCCTCCGCGGCCGCTCTCGCCCTGCTGGTCACCGCCTGCGGCGGCGGCTCGTCGGACGCCGACGCCAAGGGCGGGAAGGACGACAAGGGCACCGCGGGCGGCGGCAGCTCGGCCCCGAAGACCCCGGCCAAGGCGCTCACCGCCGCCGAGCTGGAGAAGGCCACGCTCGCCCAGGGCGATGTGGAGGGCCGCAAGGTCACCGAGGCAGGTCCGGACGACGAGGTTCCGGCCGACGGCGTGACCGTCGACAAGAAGGAGTGCCTGCCGGTCGCCCACGCCATGTACGGCGTGGCGCAGAAGGGTTCGGTGGCCACCACCAAGCGCAAGGTGATCGACGAGCCGAAGAAGACCGACGGCAAGAAGTCGCTGGAGGACCTGAAGGACGGCGGGGCGGAGGAGGCGTTCAAGGACGCCTTCAACCTGACGTCCACGTTCGTCGCGCTGAACTCGTACGAGGGGACGGCGGGCCCGGACGCCTTCGCCGCGCTGAAGAAGGCCGCGGCGGACTGCGCGGGCGGCTTCACCGCCACGGTCGCCGGCACGACGACGAAGTTCGCCTCGGTCACCGAGGAGAAGGTCACCGGCGGCGACGAGTCCGCGGCCTGGACGGTCACCTCCGACGACGGCGGCGACCAGGCCCCGTTCAAGCTGGTGGCGCTGCGCAAGGAGGGCTCCGTGGCGACGTTCTTCGCCTTCAACCTGGCGGCGGCGGGCGGCGGCGTGAAGTTCGAGGTGCCGGTGGAGGTCGTGGCGGCGCAGGACAAGAAGCTCGCCTGACGACGGACGTGATGCCCCTGCCCCGAGCGGCCCTGAGCTGCCCCGCGCTGCTCGCTCAGGGCAGGGGCACGAGCCGGACGACGGTGACGGTCAGCACGGACCGGGAGACGTAGTAGAGGACGATGGCCCCGGAGACGGTCGCCTCGCGCCGGTCCCGTTCGCTCTTGACGGCGGTCGAGGCGTGGCCGTACGGCTCCTCGCCGAGGGTGCGGGCCATCTCGTCCCGGAAGGACTCGCCGCCGCGCATCTTGGCCAGGGTGTCGTCGGCGGGCGGTGCGTAGGAGATGCGGAAGCTCAAGCGACGCTCCGCCTCTCGGCCTCGTCCTGCGCGAGCCGGTCCAGGATCTTCTCGGCCTCGGGATCGGGCACGGCCTCCAGCATCCAGTGCCGCATGACGGCCTGGATCTCGTGTACCCCGGCCTCGTTGATCGCGAGATCGAACTCCTCGCGTCTCTCCTCGGGCAGTGCGGCCCGGATGTCCGGGATGCTGTTGGGCACGTCGACCTCGGTTCCGCCGACGAAGGTCTTCAGAGACTCACCCATGATCGCTCTCCTCGATCTCCTTGCCCTGGAAGCAGACGGACGGTTCGGGCCCACCGTAGTGCGTGCGAGGGGCATTTCGGCCGACCCGGGCGGGCACGGATCGGCCACGGATCAGGTGGGACGCGGCACTTCCCGCTCAGCTCCGCCCGAGCTTCGCCGCGACCCGGTCGCGCAGGAGCGCGTACTCCTCCTGGAGCCGCGGCAGCTCGCCCGGCGGCCGGGCTATGACCTCACCGCCCACGACGACCTCCTCGGGCCCGAACTGCTCCCGGGTCAGATCGACTTCGACGCCCAGACCCAGCCGGTTCCACCAGTGGAAGTCGGTCCGCACCCCGCCGACACGCACCTCGCCCCGGACCAGCTCCCCGCCGAGCAGATCGTTGAGCACCATGGCGGTGACCCCGCACTGATCGCGCGCCGGATTGTCCGGAGTCCAGCGGTCGCGGTACTCCGGGGTGCAGGTCTCGGCGCTCCAACTGTCGCGAAGGGCCTGTTCGATGGCGGAGAGCAGGTGGACGGTCATGGTGACCATCGTGGCAGGGGGCACTGACAACGCGCCCGCGCCGCCGTCCGCCGTGGCGTATCAGCTGCCGTCGGCGACCGTACGGCGGTCGCGCCGCCGCCTGACCAGGAGGACGGCAAGATGCACCGCGGTGAAGGCCGCGGAGATACCGGCCAACACCCGTACGTAGATCGGGCTTCCGGAGCTCGCCGCGGCCCAGGACGCCACGACGGTCAGGAACGCCAGGTAGCCCGGTGTGTCCAGATACGACCGCTTCTCTGTCACTGCCCACCCCGCTCCTTCATCCTGCTGTCCAGCGGCGCCCATTGTCCCCCACGGCCCCCGGGAATTGCGTCGACAGACGTCCCCGCCGCCCGGCAGAGTGGTCGCCCGTGACCAGCAGCGAACTGTGGACCCGAGAGACCGCCGACCGCTACGACGCCGAGGAGGCCGAGAACTCCTCGTCCGCCGTCCTCGACCCCACCCTCGACTTCCTCGCCGAACTCGCCGGCGACGGCCGGGCCCTGGAGTTCGCCATCGGCACCGGCCGCGTGGGCGTGCCGCTGCGGCAACGCGGCGTACCGGTGACGGGCATCGAACTCTCCGAGCCGATGGCGGCGGTGCTCCGCCGCAAGGCCGACGAGGACACCCTCCCGGTGGTCATCGGCGACATGGCCACCACCGTCGTCCCCGGCGAATTCACCCTGGTCTACCTCGTCTACAACACCATCTCGAACCTGCTCACCCAGGACGAGCAGGTCGAGTGCTTCCGCAACGCGGCCCGCCATCTCGCACCCGGCGGCCGGTTCGTCATCGAGCTGGTCATGCCACCGCTGCGTTTCCTGCCGCCCGGTCAGACGGCGGTGCCGTTCGACGTGTCCGACCGGCATCTCGGCTTCGACACCTTCGACCTGGTCGAGCAGATCCTGGTCTCGCACCACTTCACCCGCGACGGCGAGGACGGCCGCTACCGCCGGGGCAACTCCCGCCACCGGTACGCCTGGCCGGCGGAGCTCGACCTGATGGCCCGCATCGCGGGCCTGGACCTGGAACGCCGCGTCGCGGACTGGGACGGATCACCGTTCACCGATGACTCCGGCAAACACATCTCCGTATGGCGCAAGCCGGTGTCCTGAGGTCCCCCGCCCCGGCCCGGACGAGCTCACATCCGCTTGAGCCCGACGTACTGGAGGGCTGCGAAGCCGCCGACGGTCAGGCTCTGCAGCACGATCCAGACCGCACCGACGCCGGTCGGGGACAGCACACCGGAGACCACTACCACCAGGCTGAGCGCAACCCACAGCAGGTTCGCCACGATGACCGCCGTCAGTCCCGTGCGGTCGATCTCCGTCCGCGTCCCGACGACCAGTACGCCCACCGAGTAGAGCAGCAGGAACGCCCCGACCGGGTACTGGACGGCCGTCGTGACGCCGAAGAAGGAGTCGAGGACCGTGGCGAGCGCCAGGTACGCGATGCCGTTGAGGCCGGTGGCCACCGCGTCCAGCTTGAGCGCCAGCCTCGCGAAACCGTCGGATCCCGTCGCCCTCGCGTCTGAGGCGACACCGTCGTACTGCGTCGATGCCATGGTCGTCTTCCTCTCGTGCACCGGGGAGCCGCCCGGGTACGGAAGCGGCTCCTCCACGGGGCCGCCGAACCGTGCCGAAGGTAGGCGGCCCCCACGGAGGGCATCAATTACCTCCGAGGTAATCGGCCCGCCGCACCCGGCGACCCGCACCCACCCGGACCGTAGGCGGCCCGGGCAACGCGAAGGCCCCTCACCTGCCCGAACAACGCAGGTGAGGGGCCCGATCGCGTTCTCTACTTCTTCTTGCCCTGGTTCTTCACAGCCTCGATGGCCGCCTTCGCCGCGTCCGGGTCGAGGTACGTGCCGCCCGGCTTCAGCGGCTTGAAGTCGGCGTCCAGCTCGTACGAGAGCGGGATGCCGGTCGGGATGTTGAGGCCCGAGATGTCCTCGTCCGAGATGCCGTCCAGGTGCTTCACCAGGCCGCGGAGGCTGTTGCCGTGGGCGGCGACCAGGACCGTGCGGCCCGTGAGGAGGTCCGGGACGATGCTGTCGAACCAGTACGGGAGCATGCGGACGACGACGTCCTTCAGGCACTCCGTGTCCGGGCGCAGCTCCGGGGGGAGGGTCGCGTAGCGCGGGTCGTCGAACTGGCTGTACTCGTCGTCGCGGGCCAGCGGCGGCGGCGGGGTGTCGTACGAGCGGCGCCACAGCATGAACTGCTCCTCGCCGAACTCGGCGAGCGTCTGCGCCTTGTCCTTGCCCTGGAGCGCGCCGTAGTGGCGCTCGTTCAGGCGCCAGGAGCGGCGGACCGGGATCCAGAGGCGCTCCGCGGACTCCAGGGCCAGCTGCGCGGTGCGGATCGCGCGGCGCTGGAGGGAGGTGTGCAGGACGTCGGGGAGCAGACCGGCGTCCTTGAGCAGCTCACCGCCGCGGACTGCTTCCTTCTCGCCCTTTTCGGTGAGGTTGACGTCCACCCAGCCGGTGAACAGGTTCTTCGCGTTCCATTCGCTCTCGCCGTGGCGGAGGAGGATCAGCTTGTACGGTGCGTCGGCCATGAGTCCGAGCGTAATCGAACCCGTGCGGCCTCCGCGCGCCCGCCCGGAACGCGGACAGGGGCGGGTCGGACGGGTCCGCCGGCCGGTGGATCGACGGCGGGCGGATTGACGGCGGGCGTCAATCCGGTGGCGGTCGGGGAGCCGGGCTTCGTAATGTCTCCATCGTCGTCGGGGGTATTACCCGAGGCCTAGTTCCGTACGTCCCGTGGGGGGAACCCTTATGTCCGTCGCAGGTCTGCGAACAGCTGCCCGCGAGACCGTCTCGGGGATGCCCCGCGAGTTCTGGTGGCTGTGGACCAGCACCCTGGTCAACCGTCTCGGCGCGTTCGTCGCCACCTTCATGGCCCTGTATCTGACCCTGGACCGGGGCTACTCCGCCTCGTACGCCGGGCTCGTCGCCGCCCTCCACGGGCTCGGCGGGGTCATCTCCTCGCTCGGCGCGGGCGTGATGACCGACCGGCTCGGGCGGCGGCCCACCATGCTGATCGCCCAGACGTCCACCGCCGTGTCGGTGGCGGTGCTCGGCTTCATGCAGCACCCGTTCGCCATCGCCGCCGTGGCGTTCCTCGTCGGCATGGCGAGCAACGCCTCACGCCCCGCCGTGCAGGCGATGATGGCGGACATCGTGCCCCCGAAGGACCGGATCCGGGCCTTCTCGCTCAACTACTGGGCCATCAACCTCGGCTTCGCGATCTCCGCCACCGCCGCCGGGTTCATCGCCGAGTACAGCTACCTCGCCGGCTTCCTCGGCGAGGCCCTGATGACCCTCGTCTGCGCCGTCCTCGTCTTCCTGAAGGTGCCGGAGTCACGGCCCGCGGAAGCACGCGCGAAGACCGCCGACGGCAAGCGGCCCGAGGACGAGGTCCGGCTGACCACGGTCCTGCGCGACGGGCGCTTCATGGGCGTCGTGGGACTGTCGTTCCTGGTGGCGCTGATCTTCCAGCAGGGGTACGTGGCGCTGCCGGTGGCGATGGGCACGGACGGTCTGTCCAGCTCCGACTTCGGCACCGCCATCGCCGTCAACGGCGTGCTGATCGTGGTCCTCCAGATCCCCGTCACCCGCTTCATCCAGCACCGCGACCCGCGCCGGCTGCTGATCCTCTCCTCGCTGCTCGCCGGGTACGGCTACGGGCTCACCGCCTTCGCCGGGTCGGTCGGCGCGTACGCCCTGACGGTGTGCGTCTGGACGCTGGCCGAGATCGTGAACGCGCCCACCCAGACGGGCCTGGTCGTACAGCTGTCGCCCGCCCGGGGCCGGGGCCGCTACCAGGGCATGTACACCATGTCCTGGTCGGTGGCCGCGCTCGTCGCGCCGCTGATGTCCGGCTTCGTGATCGACCACTACGGCGCGTCCTGGCTCTGGGCCCTCTGCGCCGTGATCGGCACCGTCGCCGGCCTCGGCTACTGGCTGCTGATGCGCAACCTGCCGCGCGAGGAACAGGTCGCGGTGGAAGCCCTGCCGGAGCCCGCGCCCCGGCCGGCCGAGGCGGTGGAGCGGGCCTGCTGAGCGGTACGCGTACGGCGGCTGCCCGCCCGGGTCCGGAACCCGTACGCGTACGGCTGCCCGCCCGGGCTTCGGAACCCGTACGCGGACGGCGCCCGCCCGGAGGGTGATCCGGGCGGGCGCCGTCCGTTTCGTACGCGTACCGCGCGGCGCGGCTCAGCCGGAGCAGCCGCCGCACTGGCACGGGGCGCCGGACTGGCAGCCGCACCCGCAGCCCGAGCCGCAGCCGCAGGCGCCGAGCACGCCTCGGTGCACCACTTCGGTCGGGGTCTCCTGCTGGGGGTCGGTCATGGGGGAATCGGCCATGGTCCCTCCTCGGGGGCGTACGGCTGGGGCGGCCGTCGGCATGGTGCACCGCCCCCGCCCCATTGCATGCCCAGCCCGGCAGGCGCATCAACGGCGCACACGCGCAGGAACATATGTGCGACTCGCGTGCGCCGGTGGAGCACCGGTACGACGACGCGCAGCCCCGCCGCCGTACCGGAGCGGCCGCCGCACCCCCCGCCGTACCGGAGCGGCCGCTACGCGCCCTCGACCGGGGCCGCCGCCTGGATCTCGTCCGCGTGCTCGCCCGTCACCAGGTAGACCACGCGCTTGGCGACCGACACCGCGTGGTCGGCGAAGCGCTCGTAGTAGCGGCCCAGCAGCGTCACGTCGACGGCCGTCTCGATGCCGTGCTTCCAGCGGTCGTCCATCAGGTGCTGGAACAGGGTGCGGTGCAGCAGGTCCATCTCGTCGTCGTCCTGCTCCAGCTGGAGCGCCAGATCGACGTCCTTGGTGATGATGACCTCGGCCGCCTTGGCCATCAGGCGCTGGGCGAGCTGGCCCATCTCCAGGATGGTGGCGTGCAGGTCGTGCGGGACCGCCGACTGCGGGAAGCGCAGCCGGGCCAGCTTCGCCACGTGCTGGGCGAGGTCGCCCGAGCGCTCCAGGTCGGCGCTCATCCGCAGCGAGGTCACCACGATGCGCAGGTCGGTCGCCACCGGCTGCTGGCGGGCCAGGAGCGCGATGGCGCGGGCCTCCAGGTCGTGCTGGAGGTCGTCGACCTTCTGGTCGCCGGCGATCACGTTCTCCGCCAGCGTCAGGTCGGCGTCGAGCATGGACGTGGTCGCCCGCCCGATCGCCGAGCCGACCAGCCGGGCCATCTCGACCAGGCCTTCTCCGATCGAATCGAGTTCCTCGTGGTAAGCGTCGCGCATGGAAGTCCCTCTCCAGTTCCAAACTGAGGCCGGGGTCTCGGACCGACCCCCACGGTTACACGGTGGGGGCACAACGCGTCCGGATCCGCCCCCCTAAGTGAACCGGCTCCTACCCCTCGGTGAACTCTGGGCGACGAGTGTTCGAGATGGCACTCGGACGGCTGGGAGGGAGTCGTCGCACCCGCATAACCTTGAAGCATGGACGTGAACGCGGCGGTCGCCGCAGCTGCCGCGATTGCCGGTCTCCTGACCGGTGTGATCGCCATGCTGGCGTTCCGCTGGAGCGAGCGCGACCTGAAACGGCCCACGCGTACGTCACTGCGGCCGGACAGCAACGCGGCTCTTCCCCCCGGAGTGGACACCGTCCTCTCCGTGCTCAGCTCCTCCGCCGTCGTCCTCGACGAGAGCGACGGCGTGGTCAAGGCCAGCTCGGCGGCGTACGCCCTGGGCCTGGTCAGAGGCGGCCGGCTGGCCGTCGAGCCCATGCTCAACATGGCGCGGGACACCCGGCGGGACGGGGAGATACGACAGGTCGAGCTGGATCTGCCCCGGCGCGGCACGGGCCGGGGCGACACCCTCGCCGTCTCCGCCCGGGTCGCCCCGCTGGGCTCGCGGCTGGTACTGCTGCTCGTGGAGGACCTCACCGAGGCCCGCCGGATAGAAGCGGTACGGCGCGACTTCGTCGCCAACGTCAGCCATGAGCTCAAGACGCCGACCGGAGCGCTCTCGCTGCTCTCCGAGGCGGTGATGGACGCCTCCGACGACCCGGAGGCGGTGGAGCGGTTCGCCGGGCGGATGCAGATCGAGGCGACCCGGCTGACCAACCTCGTCCAGGAGCTCATCGACCTCTCCCGGGTGCAGAACGACGACCCGCTGGAGGACGCCGAGCCGGTCAAGGTGGAGACGCTGGTCGCCGAGGCGATCGACCGCTGCCGCCAGCAGGCCGGCTCCAAGCAGATCACCATGGCCTCCGCGGGAGCCGAGGGCCTCACGGTCTGGGGCAACCGCGGCCAGCTCGTCGGCGCGCTCGGCAACCTCGTCGAGAACGCCGTCAACTACAGCCCCGCCCACACCCGGGTCGGCATCGCCGCACGCCGGATGGCGTCGCCCGGCGGGGACCTCATCGAGATAGCCGTCACCGACCAGGGGATCGGCATCTCCGAGAAGGACCGCGAACGGGTCTTCGAGCGGTTCTACCGCGTCGATCCGGCCCGCTCCCGGGCCACCGGTGGCACCGGTCTCGGCCTCGCCATCGTCAAACACGTGGCCGCCTCGCACGGCGGGGAGGTCACCGTCTGGAGCTCCGAGGGACAGGGCTCCACCTTCACCCTCCGGCTGCCCGAATCGGGCGTCACGAGGGAGCGCACCACCGGCGGACCGCTTATCGTCAACGGCGACGACGAGGGGCCGTACGAGACCGACACCTTTGACCCCTTCCCTGCCCCGGAGGCTCTTCCGTGACCCGAGTGCTTGTCGTCGAGGATGAGGAATCCTTCAGCGACGCCCTGTCCTACATGCTGCGCAAGGAAGGTTTCGAGGTCGCCATCGCGGCGACCGGCCCCGACGGGCTGGACGAGTTCGAGCGCAACGGCGCCGACCTGGTCCTGCTCGACCTGATGCTGCCCGGCCTGCCCGGCACCGAGGTGTGCCGCCAGCTCCGCAGTCGCTCCAACGTGCCGGTGATCATGGTCACCGCCAAGGACAGCGAGATCGACAAGGTCGTCGGGCTGGAAATAGGAGCCGACGACTACGTCACCAAGCCCTTCTCCTCCCGTGAGCTCGTCGCCCGCATCCGGGCCGTCCTGCGCCGCCGCGGCGAGCCGGAGGAGGTCACCCCGGCGGCCCTGGAGGCGGGCCCGGTCCGGATGGACGTGGACCGGCACGTGGTCACCGTCTCCGGCGGCAAGGTCGACCTCCCGCTCAAGGAGTTCGACCTGCTGGAGATGCTCCTGCGCAACGCGGGCCGGGTGCTCACCCGGATGCAGCTCATCGACCGGGTCTGGGGCGCGGACTACGTCGGCGACACCAAGACCCTCGACGTCCACGTGAAGCGTCTGCGCGCCAAGATCGAGCCCGACCCGGGCGCGCCGCGCTACCTCGTCACCGTGCGCGGCCTGGGCTACAAGTTCGAGCCGTAAACCGCGGGGCCCGTACACGCCGAAGGGGCGCTTCCCGGCCGGGAAGCGCCCCTTCGGCGTGCGTGCTGCGTGCGGCTGCCGCGCGGTCTGCGGTCCGCAGTCCGCGTTACGGGGCGGAGCCGCCGTGTCAGTTGGCCGCGGGCACGTCGCCCGTGCCCTGCGCGGCCGCCTCGCCCTGTGTGCCCGTGCCGCCCTGCGCGCCCTCGGTGGCCGCGCCGTCCGCCGGCGTACCGCCCGTCGCGCCCTCGGTCGCGGCGGGGGTCTCGCCGTTGCCGGTCGCCTCGCCCGAGGGCGTCGGGCTCGGCTTCGGCGCGGGGGCCTCCGCCTTCGGGCTGGGGCCGAAGTCCTTGAAGAAGCCCTCGGCCGGGAAGACGCTGGCGCCGAGGCCGACGTCGCCGGTCCGGCTGAGCTTGAAGACGACCTGCTGGACGTCGCCGTTGCGCGCGGCCTCGCCGCTGTTCTCGATCACGGCGGCGGCGTTGCCCTTGCCGCCGATGATGACCTGGCCGCCGGCCGGGACCACGATGGGGCCCTTGCCCTTGGCGGCCTGGAGCTTCACCTCGACGTTGCTGCCGGGCAGCGTGATCGCCTCCAGCACCTCGCGCTCGGTGCCGTCGTTGAACAGCGTCGCCGCGACGACGGCGGGGCCGTCGGCGCCACCGTCGGGCTGCGTGATCACGTTCACGTTCTGGACCTTGATGCTGCCGACCGAGGTGGCCGGGTTGTCCGGCCTGATCTTGAGCGTCTCGGCGTTGTTCCCCGCCGCGCAGGCGGACAGGGAGACGATCGAGAACACGGTGGCGGTGGCGGCGAGGGCGCCGTGTCGAAGGCTGCGGCTCACGGCGGCGGCAACTCCTTGAACGATCGGACTGCGGGCTTCGGACGTCGGGCGTCGGGCGGTGGGGTAAAGCCGCCCTAAGGGTGTGTCAGCGGCCTTAGGCTACCGAGCCGCCCCGCCCGCCCCGCACCCGACCCGCCTCTAGGAGGCGTCTCGTCGGCCGGGGGTGGGTCCGATCGGCGATCAAGGGCGGGGCCGGGCCACCGCAGTGGTGTTCTACCGGCCGGTAGGTCATGTGCCGTTCACATAATCCGCGTGATCAATTCTTCCGGCCGTGTCGTCGCTTCTTCTCCATTCCCCGCTTCGGGGCGGAAAGGTGCCGCGCGACATGTGGCTTGATCAATTTCATTGCGGCCCGGCAGTTACGCCCGTACAGGTGAGCGGTCACCGAACGGAGTACGGAATGATCGCCATCTCCAAACCGACAAAACGGGACTTTCGGCCTCTTCTGTAGGGCTTCCGGGGTGTGTGACGTGGGTGTTTCGCCCCGGCCGCACAGTGGCTCCGACCTGCGAATACCGTCTTCCGGATACCTTCCGCAGCACGTTCGTGTTGCTGTTGTCAAGCCCCGAGATATGCCCTGACCTGCGAAAACGCCATTCAGGAGATGCAGTTCTCGTGTTACTCTGGATAGCCACGGAAGGGGTACCTGTCACATGACGTTCAAGGTTGGCGACACCGTGGTCTATCCCCATCACGGGGCCGCGCTGATCGAGGCTATCGAAACTCGCCAGATCAAAGGCGTGGACAAGACCTACTTGGTGCTCAAGGTCGCCCAGGGCGACTTGACGGTTCGTGTGCCGGCGGACAATGCGGAGTTCGTGGGTGTGCGCGACGTAGTCGGGCAGGACGGGCTGGACCGGGTCTTCGAGGTGCTGCGCGCACCGTATGCCGAAGAGCCGACGAACTGGTCCCGGCGTTACAAGGCAAATCTCGAAAAGCTCGCCTCCGGCGATGTCATCAAGGTCGCCGAAGTAGTGCGTGACCTGTGGCGTCGGGAGCGCGAGCGCGGTCTCTCCGCCGGAGAGAAGCGCATGCTCGCCAAGGCCCGCCAGATCCTGGTGAGCGAGCTCGCTCTCGCGGAGAACACGAACGAGGACAAGGCCGAGGCTCTGCTCGACGAGGTCCTCGCGTCCTGACACCGGATCACACCGGTCGTATGAATGTGCCGCGGTGCCCGCTGACCAGCCGTTTTCACGCTGTGTCGTCGGGCGCTGCGGCATGTTCGGACCCACATCCGGTGTATCCGGTGCCCGACTGCCGGTGATCCCCCGTGCCCGCGGCGCGATCCGCGTATGCGGAGACCGTCGGTGCGTGACGGCCCCCGGTGGTGCGTGAGCGCCCGATGCGACCTGTCCTCGCCCGGGTGTCACGGAAGGGGCCCGGTGCGAGTCAGGGCGTCACGCCCGGCTCGCTGGGCCCCTACCCATGTCGGTCGTGGAAACAAACCTGCCGATCCTTCGGACCTTCGGAGTGCAACCGATGCCATCGACGACACCCCCGGCCGACCCGCCGCGTCCTCCTCGTACCGCCGCGGTGATTCCCGCCGCCGGGCGGGGTGTGCGGCTCGGACCCGGCGCGCCCAAGGCCCTCCGGACGCTCGGTGGGACGCCCATGCTGATTCACGCCATTCGCGCCATGGCCGCGTCCCGTGCCGTCTCCCTCGTCGTGGTCGTCGCCCCGCCGGACGGCGCGCCGGAGGTGAAGCACCTCCTGGACGAGCACGCGCTGCCCGAGCGCACCGACTATCTGGTGGTGCCGGGCGGTGAGACCCGCCAGGAGTCCGTGAGCCTGGGCCTCGACGCGCTGCCCGAGGACGTCTCCGTCGTCCTGGTCCACGACGCCGCCCGCCCGCTGGTGCCGGTCGACACGGTCGACGCGGTGGCCGCCGCCGTACGGGACGGAGCGCCCGCCGTCGTTCCCGCGCTGCCCCTCGCGGACACGGTCAAGGAGGTCGAGCCCGCCGGGACGCCGGGGGAGCCGGAGCCGGTGATCGCCACTCCCGTACGGGCCAGGCTGCGCGCGGTGCAGACGCCGCAGGGCTTCGACCGGGACACGCTGGTGCGGGCGCACGCCGAGGTCGCGGTCGACGGCGAGGGCGCCACGGACGACGCGGGCATGGTGGAACGCCTCGGGCAGCCGGTGGTCGTCGTCCCCGGCCACGAGGAGGCGTTCAAGGTGACCCGGCCGCTCGACCTGGTGCTGGCCGAAGCGGTACTCGCCCGCAGGAGGGCCAACGATGGTTTCTGACACCTCTGCGACGGGGCCCGCCCCCGTCATCCCGCTCGTCGGCATCGGCACCGACATCCACGCCTTCGAAGAGGGCCGCGAGCTGTGGTGCGCGGGCCTGAAGTGGGAGGGCGAGGGCCCCGGGCTGGCCGGCCACTCGGACGCCGACGTCGTCGCGCACGCCGCCTGCAACGCGCTCTTCTCCGCCGCCGGCCTCGGCGACCTCGGGCAGCACTTCGGCACCGGCCGCCCCGAGTGGTCCGGGGCCGCGGGCATCACGCTGCTCACCGAGGCCGCCCGGATCGTCCGCGCCGGCGGCTTCGAGATCGGGAACGTCGCCGTCCAGGTCGTCGGCCTCCGCCCGAAGATCGGCAAGCGCCGCGAGGAGGCCCAGAAGGTGCTGTCCGCCGCCGTGGCCGCCCCGGTCTCGCTCTCCGCCGCCACCTCCGACGGGCTCGGCTTCACCGGCCGCGGCGAGGGCATCGCCGGTATCGCGACCGCCCTGGTCTACCGGACCGGCTGACCCGCGGGAGCCTCCCGGGCCGCCTGCTGCACATCACTTGCACGTACGCTGAAGACGCAAGCGATGTGTCCCATGAGGCGGGAGTGGTACCGGTGACCAGCGCGACCACGGTGATGACGGGGGCGGCGACCGGCCGGGCCGTGGCCGACAGCGGTCACGAGGACGCCGGATACGTCCTGCGCACCGCCACCGCCGACGACCTCGGCGGGGCGCGGGCCGTGATGCTCGACACCGTCTACCGCGACCTGAGATCCGGCTACGTACCCCGCTGGCACGCCGACATCATCGACCCCGAGGCCGCCTACCTCCGCCCGGAGCGCTGCACCCTGCTCGTCGTCGAGCACCGCGGCGAGATCGTCGCCACCGGGGCCGTGCGCGACCGGGGGCCGCAGGCGCCGCCCAATCCGCAGTGGGTCGCCGACCGCTTCCCCTCCGGCTCCACCGCGCAGCTCTGCCGGATCTATGTGCGCCCCGAGCACCGCAGGCACGGGCTGGCCCGGCGACTGGTGCGCGAGCTGGGGGAGTTCGCGGTGCGGGCGGGCGGTTACACGGCCCTGTACCTGCACACCGACCCCGCCGTGCCGGGCGCCGAGCCCTTCTGGCGTTCGCTGGCCCGTGAGGTGTGCGACGAGCGGACGCTGCCCGGGGGCGGGCAGGGGATCGTCCACTTCGAGCTGCCGATGCCGGTCCTGGGTCCAACAGGCAACCCCGCCCATTAGATGACAATCGTTTTCATATAAGGTCGCTCCCATGCTCACGCCCCGCCGCCTCCGCCGCGCCGCGCTGCCGCTCGCCGCGACCGCGCTCCTCGCCACCGCCGTCACCGCCTGCACCTCCTCCGGAGGGTCGGGCGGCTCCGGCGGCGACCAGCGGCTGAAGGTGGCCCTGGCCTTCCCGCCCGCCCAGGCCATGTCCCCGTACGGCGACGACGCCGTCACCCTGAGCCGGCTCGCCGTCGTCGAGGGGCTCACCCGGCTCGACCGCGACGGGGAGGCCAAGCCCGCGCTCGCCACCTCCTGGAAGCGCGACGGCGACCGTGCCTGGCTGTTCACGGTCCGGCCGGACACCGTCTTCCAGGACGGCACGAAGCTCGACGCCGCCGCCGTGGTCCGCTCGCTGGCCGCCGCGCAGCAGGCCTCCCCGAAGCCCCGGGTGCTCTCCGACACCACGCTCACGCCCACCGCCGAGGGCGCGGACACCGTACGGATCACGACGAAGGACGCCGACCCGCTGCTGCCCCAGCGGCTCGCCAACCCGTCGCTGAGCGTCCTGTCCGCCGCCGCGTACGGAAAGAGCGGCGCCAAGGTCGACCCCGCCGGGCACGCCACCGGCCCCTTCACCCTCGCCAAGGTCAACGGCGCGGTCAGCGCCACCCTGGAGCGCAACGACGCCTACTGGGGCGCCAGGGCGAAGGCCCCCGGCATCGACGTGAAGTTCGTCGCCGACGGCACCGCCCGCGCCAACGCGCTGCGGACCAAGGACGTGGACGTCGCCGAGTACGTACCGATCTCGCAGGCCTCGCTGCTCGGCGACGGCCTGGTCCACGAGTTCCCCTCCGCCCGCACCAACGGCCTCTCCCTCAACACCGAGCGCGGGGTCTTCGCCGACCCGGCGATGCGCGCCGCCGCCCGCGCGGCCATCGACCCGAAGGCCCTGGTCGACGGCGTCTACGAAGGGCGCGCCGACACCGCCCAGGGGCTGCTCGGCCCCGGCGTTCCGTGGGCCGCCGACCTGCGCACCGCCCCCACCGGCCGGGCGGAGGCCGCCACCCCGGCCGAGGTGCGGAAGACGCCGGAGATCGTGCTCGCCACCTACACCAACCGGCCCGAACTGCCCGAGGTCGCCACCGTCGTCCAGCAGCAGCTGGAGAAGAGCGGCTTCACCGTCAAGCAGGTCGTCCGCGACTACGCGCAGATGGAGGCCGACGCGCTGGCCGGGAAGTACGACGCGTTCATCCAGGCCCGCAACACCCTCCTGGACACCGCCGACCCGGTCTCCTACCTCGCCTCCGACTTCACCTGCGACGGCAGCTTCAACATCACCCAGCTCTGCGCGAAGCCCGTCGACACCGCCGTGGACCAGGCCGCCGCCCTCGCCGACACCGACGCCCGCCACCGGGCCGAGATGACCGCCGAGGCCGCGATCCTCGGCTCCGACGCCCTCGTCCCGCTCGTCCACGAACGCTTCGTCCAGGGCTACGACGAAGCCCGCGTCCAGGGCGTCGCCCTCGACCCGATGGAACGCACCCTCATCACCGCCGACACCCGCATCGGGTGACCGCGTGAAGTACCTCGCCGGACGGCTCGGCACGCTCCTCGCCGTCGTCGCGGTGATCGGGCTGCTGCCCTGGCTGACCCGGACCGACCCGGCCCGCACGATCCTGCACGCCCGCTACGCCGACCGGGCCCCGACGCCCGAGACCCTCGCCGCGATCCGCGCCGAGACCGGGCTCGACGGCGGCCCGCTCCACGTACTCGGCGACTGGCTCGGCGGACTGTTCCGGGGCGACCTGGGGGAGTCCTGGGTCTCCGGGCAGCCCGTCGGACCCGATGTGACCGCCGCGCTCGGCAACTCCCTCACCCTGATGGGCGTCTCGCTCGCCGTCGCCGTGCTCCTCGCCCTCGCGCTGAGCACGGCCACCCTCCGGCGCGGGGCCGCGCGCCGGATCGTCCGGGTACGCGCCGGAGCGGGCGCCGCGGTGCTCGCCGCGCTGCCGGAGTTCCTGCTCGCCGCCGTCCTGGCCACCGTGTTCGCCGTACACCTCGGGTGGTTCCCGGCGCTCGGCTGGGGCGCCCCCGACCAGCTCGTCCTGCCCGCACTCGCCATGGGCGTACCGGCGGGGGCGCTGCTCGGCCGGCTGCTGGACGACGCCCTGCCCGGCGCGTTCGCCGAACCCTGGGCGAAGGCCGCCGCCGCGAGCGGCATGCCGGGCCGGATCGTCGCCCGGCACGCCCTGCGCCGTACGCTGCCGGGCCTGCTGCCCCAGCTCGGCCTGGTCGCGGTCGGGCTGACCGGCGGGGCGGTCGCCGTCGAGACGCTGTACGCGATCCCCGGCCTCGGCGGTACGGCACTGGCCGCCGCCCTCGCCCAGGACCTGCCCGTCCTCCAGGCGGCCGTCCTCGTCCTGCTGCTCCTCGGGGTCGCCGCGGGCCTGCTCTCCCGCCTAGCCGTCCGCGTCCTCCTCGGCCCCGCGCTCACCGACCGCGCGCTGCCCGCCCTCGTCGCGCCCCGGCTGCCCGGCCGCCGCGCGGTCACCGTCGCCGCCCTCGTCCTCGGCGCCCTCCTCATCGCCGTGACCGTCGCGGGCCTCCTGCGCGACCCGCTCCACGTCGACACCGCCGCCCGCCTCGCCGGCCCCTCCGCCGCGCACCCCTTCGGCACCGACAACCTCGGCCGTGACGTCCTCGCCCGCCTCGGCCACGGCGCGGCCCGCACCGCGCTCGCCGCCGTGGCGGTCGGAGCCGTCACCCTCGTGCTCGGGCTGCTCCTCGGGGCGTTGCGCGCCGGGGCGCTCACCGAGACCGCGAACGCGCTCCCCGCCGTCCTCGCCGGACTCGTCGTCGCGGGCATCGCCGGACCGGGCCCCTGGGGCGCGGCCGCCGCCGTGGCCGCCGTCGCCTGGGCCCCGCTCGCCGCGCACACCGCCGCGCTGTACGCCCAGGAGAAGGCGGCCCCGCACCTCGCCGCCGCCGTCGCGCTCGGCGCGGACCGGGCCCATCTGCTGCGCCGCCACGTCCTGCCCGGCGTCCTGCCGCCGGTCGCCCGCCACGCCCTCCTCCGCATCCCGGCCGTCGCGCTCGCCCTGGCCTCCCTCGGCTTCCTCGGCCTCGGCACGCAGGCGCCCGCGCCGGAGTGGGGCCGGATGCTGTCGGAGAACATGCCGTACGCGGAACGCGCCCCGTGGGCCGTCCTCGCCCCCGCCGCCGCGCTCGCCGTCCTCGGCGCCCTGGCCGTCCTCACCTCGGCAGCTGTGCGCGGGCGCACCCCGGCGGGCCTGAAGTGAACCGGCCCGCGCCGGGGTCCGCGCCCGCGCCTGGGTCCGCGCCCGCGCCGGAGCCGACGCCCGGATCCCCGCCCGCACTCGCCGACCCGCCCGCCGAACGCCGCCGCTTCCGGCCCCGCCTCGCGAGCGCGCCCACCCCCTACCTCCGGCTCCTCACCGCCACCCAGTTCGCCTTCAACATCGGCTTCTACGCCGTCCTGCCCTATCTGGCCACCCACCTCGGCAGCGGCCTCGGCATGGCGGGCTGGCTCGTCGGACTCGTCCTCGGGCTGCGCACCTTCAGCCAGCAGGGCCTGTTCGTCGTCGGCGGCGCGCTCACCGACCGGTACGGCCCGCGCCCCGTCGTGCTGACGGGCTGCGCCCTGCGGATCGCCGGGTTCGGCTGGCTCGCCGTCGCCGGATCCACGGCCACCGTCGTCGGGGCCGTCCTCCTCATCGGCTTCGCCGCCGCCCTGTTCTCCCCGGCCGTCGAGTCCGAGGCCGCCCGCGAGGCCGTCCGGCACGAACGCGACACCGGCGCCCCGCGCGCCCACGTCCTCGCCCTGTTCTCCGCCGCCGGGCAGGCCGGAGCGTTCCTCGGGCCGCTGCTCGGCTCGCTGCTCCTGCTCCTGGGCGGCGGCTTCCGGGCCGCCTGCCTCGCCGGAGCCCTCGTCTTCGTCGCCGTACTGACCGGGCACGCCCGCCTGATGCCGCACACCACCCCCGTACGGGAGCGGGAGCGGGTGCAGGAACCGGCACCGGCACCGGCACCGCACGTCGTCACCCGTACGGCTCAACCGGCGCGGTCGTCCCGGCGCGCGGTCTTCGCCAACCGCCCCTTCCTGCTGCTCTGCCTCGCGTACTCCACCTACCTCGTCGCCTACAACCAGCTCTATCTCTCGCTGCCCGTCGAGGTGGAGCGCGCCACCGGTTCCCAGGCCGCGCTCGGCTGGCTCTTCGCGCTGTCCTCGCTGCTGGTCGTCGTCGCCCAGATGCCGCTGACCCGCTGCTCCGCCCGCCGGATCGCCCCGCGCACCGCGCTCGTCACCGGCCTCGCGGTCGTGGCCGCCGGCTTCGCCGCCGTACCGCTGACGCCTGCGGGCCCCGGCGGTCTGCTGCCCGGCGCCGCGCTCGTCGTCCTGCTCACCCTGGGCCAGATGCTGCTGGTCCCCGCCGCCCGGGGCCTGGTGCCCGACCTGGTCGAGGACCGGCACCTGGGGCTGGCCACCGGGGCGCTGTCCTCCGTCTCCGGGGTCGCCGTCCTCGCCGGCAGCGCCGCGACCGGCGCCCTGCTGGAGGCGCCCGCGCCGGTGCGGTGGGCGGCGCTCGCGGCGGTCCCGCTCGCCGGGGCGCTCCTGGCATTCACCCTTCCGGCGGGACACGGCGGGAAGGAACAGGGAACGCGCGCGGTTACGGGGTAGAAGCGATGGACCCATTGCCCGCAGGCACTCAGGAGGACGTACGCCATGACCGCCGCTCTCTCCACCGAGCTCAAGAACCTGCTCGACACCCCCGTGTTCGTCAACATCGCCACCATCCAGCCCGACGGCAGCCCCCAGGTCTCCCCGGTCTGGGTCAAACGCGACGGTGACGACGTCCTGATCTCCACCACCGTCGGCCGCCGCAAGGAGAAGAACCTCCGCCGCGACCCCCGCGTGACCGTGGTCGTGCAGCCCTTCGACGCCCCGTACAGCTACGCCGAGATCCGCGGCGAGGCGACGCTGACGACGGACGGCGGGCAGGAACTGATCGACGAGCTCTCGGTGAAGTACACCGGCAAGCCGTACGCCGAGTTCAACCCGAACTCCGGCGCCGACGACCCCCGCGTGGTCGTCCGCATCTCCGCGCGCAAGATCGTCGGCAGCATCTGAGGGCCGGTCCGGACCCGGAGGGCGCCGCGCGGCCGAAACGCACGCCGGAAAACGCTCTCCGGGGCGCTTCGGACCATCCCGGTATCAGAAAGTTGTCCCCGCGATCCCCAAGGGTCGCGGGGCACTGGTGCGGGCCTACTACCCTTGAGGCGTGACTATTCGCCTGCACGACACCAGCGCCCGGCAGATCCGTGACTTCGTCCCGCTCACAGCGGGCTGTGTCTCGATCTACCTCTGTGGCGCTACCGTCCAGGCAGCACCGCATATCGGCCACATCCGCTCGGGCCTGAACTTCGACATCATGCGCCGCTGGTTCACCTACCGCGGCTACGACGTCACGTTCATCCGGAACGTCACCGACATCGACGACAAGATCATCGCGAAGTCCGCCGAACAGGGCCGCCCCTGGTGGTCGATCGGCTACGAGAACGAGCGCGCGTTCAACGACGGCTACGACGTGCTCGGCTGCCTGCCGCCCACCTACGAGCCCCGCGCCACCGGCCACATCCCCGAGATGATCGAGATGATGGCCGGCCTGATCGAGCGCGGTCACGCCTACGAGGCCGACGGCAACGTCTACTTCGACGTGCGCTCGCTCCCCAGCTATCTGGAGCTCTCCAACCAGGAGCTGGACGATCTGCGCCAGCCCTCCGGCGAGGGCGAGACCGGCAAGCGCGACCAGCGCGACTTCGCCATGTGGAAAGCCGCGAAACCGGGCGAGCCCAGCTGGGAGACGCCGTGGGGCCGCGGCCGGCCCGGCTGGCACCTGGAGTGCTCCGCGATGGCCCACAAGTACCTGGGCTCCGCCTTCGACATCCACGGCGGCGGCATCGACCTGATCTTCCCGCACCACGAGAACGAGATCGCCCAGGCCAAGGCGTACGGCGACGAGTTCGCCACGTACTGGGTGCACAACGGCTGGGTCACCATGTCCGGCGAGAAGATGTCGAAGTCGCTGGGCAACTCCGTCCTCGTCAGCGAGATGGTCAAGCACTGGCGCCCGATCGTCCTGCGCTACTACCTCGGCACCCCGCACTACCGGTCGATGATCGAGTACAGCGAGGAGGCCCTGCGCGAGGCCGAGTCCGCGTTCGCCCGGATCGAGGGCTTCGTCCAGCGCGTCACCGAGAAGGTCGGGGAGGTCGTCGCCCCCGCCGCCGAGGTGCCGCCCGCCTTCGCCGAGGCGATGGACGAGGACCTCGGCGTACCGCAGGCGCTGGCGATCATCCACACCACCGTCCGCCAGGGCAACAGCGCGCTCGCCGCCGACGACAAGGAAGCGGCCGCGGCCCGCCTCGCCGAGGTCCGGGCCATGCTCGGCGTCCTCGGCCTGGACCCGCTCGACCCGCACTGGGCGGGCGAGGGCGACCGGGGCGAGGATCTGCACGGCGTCGTCGACACCCTCGTCCGCCTCGTCCTCGACCAGCGGCAGTCGGCCCGTACGCGCAAGGACTGGGCCGCCGCCGACGCCATCCGCGATCAGCTCAACCAGTCCGGCCTCGTCATCGAGGACAGCCCCACCGGCCCCCGGTGGACGCTGGGACCGCGCTGAGCACCCGCTCCGAGCAGTGAGATGGTGCCGCCCGGCGAGCCGGGCGGCACACTTTCCTTATACGTACGTACGTCTGAAAGCAACGAAACAGGTAGATCATGGCCGGGAACAGCCAGCGCAGGAACCGCCGCACGTCCAACAAGAAGGGCGCGCAGGTCGGCAGCGGTGGCAAGCGACGCCGTGGCCTGGAGGGCAAGGGCCCGACCCCGCCCGCGTCCGCCCGTAAGGGACACAAGAAGAACCGGGTCGCCAACGCCCAGGCCAAGCAGGCCGCGGCGCGCCGCCCCGCGCCCCGGCGCGGCGGTGTGAAGGGCACCTCGGAGATGGTCGTCGGCCGCAACCCGGTCTACGAGGCCCTGCGCGACGGCGTCCCCGCCGTGACGCTGTACGTCCAGCAGTACATCGACAACGACGAGCGCGTCCGCGACGTGCTCAAGCTCGCCGGCGACCGCGGCACCATCAACCTGATGGAGGCCCCGCGCCCCGAGCTGGACCGGATGACGAACGGCCTGAACCACCAGGGCCTCGTCCTCCAGGTCCCGCCGTACGAGTACGCGCACCCGGACGACCTGCTCGCCGCCGCCGACGACAACCACGAGGACCCGCTGATCGTCGCCCTCGACGGGGTGACCGACCCGCGCAACCTCGGCGCGATCGTCCGCTCGGTCTCCGCGTTCGGCGGCCACGGCGTCGTCGTCCCCGAGCGCCGCGCGGCCGGCATGACCGCCGGAGCGTGGAAGTCCTCGGCCGGCACGGCGGCCCGCACGCCCGTCTCCCGGGTCACCAACCTCACCCGCGCGCTGGAGGGCTACCAGAAGGCGGGCCTCACGGTCGTCGGCCTGGCCGCCGACGGCGAGCACACGGTGGAGGACCTGGAGGAGCTGGCCGGTCCGGTCGTCATCGTCATCGGCAGCGAGGGCAAGGGCCTCGGCCGCCTCGTCGGCGAGACCTGCGACTACCGGGTGCGGATCTCGATGCCGGGCGGCGCGGAGTCGCTCAACGCCGGTGTCGCGGCGGGCATCGTGCTGTACGAGGTGGCGCGCCGCCGGTCCTGAGCCGGGAGGCGTTCGCCCGTCGACGGGCCCGTCCGCCGGGCGAGTTGACGGGCGAACGCCGAACATCCATCCAGGATGCCCGAGTTTGGCCTGATCTTGACGGGTCTCGGACACATCCGGTGCGGTCGAGGCAGTGTCCTAAACACACATCACTCGGTTAGATGAGTGTGGACACCAGAACGCCTCGGTTCGACGAGCAACCCGCCCTGAGCATGACCAAGGTGGACAGCGACCCCGCGCAGGTCATCGTCAACCACGCCAGCTTCCGGGTGCAGCTCGCCCCGGGCCAGCGCACACGGCTGCGCGGTGCCCCCGCGGACACGGCCCGCATCCCCGCCATGAGCGGCGCCGGCGGAGGCCGCAGGCGGGCACCCGTCGTCTGGAGCGGGAAGTCCGCTCCCGGCGACCCCGGCGCGACGGGCCTCCTCCAGGCCGTGCGCAACTCCACCGCAGGACACCTCGACGCCGGACTCGGCGGCCTCGGCGGGGCCTCCGCGGACGGGCACGGGCAGGAAGCGGGCGCGACGCAGGTCATCCCGCTCCTGGAGGAGACACAGCCCAACCCCGTGATGACCGCCCCCCACGGGCCGGGACGCACCGGACCGCTGCTGCCGCCCATGCGGCAGGCCGTCGGCGCGTACGACGACCCGGTCGACGGCCCCGGCCGCCCCGACGGCATCGACGGCATCGACGACGACTACGACGACGCCGAGGACTCCCGCTCCCGACGGGGCACGGGCGACCCCGTCCGGCACGCCTACTACCCCGGCCACCGGATGAACCTGGGCGTCGTGCTGCTCCCCATGCGGGTGCTCCTCGGCTTCATCTCCATCTACGCCGGCATGGGCAAGCTGTGCGACCCCGTCTACTTCGACGGCGGCGAGCGCGGCTCGATGGTCAAGTGGCTGACCTCCCTGCACCCGTGGGCGCTGGCCGAGCCGCTGCGCGACTTCGCGCTCTCCCACCCGGTCGGCGCCGGACTGACTGTCGCCTTCCTCCAGGTCGTCGTCGGCGTGCTCACCGTCCTCGGCCTCTGGCAGCGGGTCGCCGCCGCGTTCGGCGCGCTGCTCTCCGCCGCGCTGCTGGTCACGGTCAGCTGGCGCACCGTCGCCGTCTACGACGCCCCCGACATCATCCTGCTCGCCGCCTGGAGCCCGCTGATCATCGCGGGCGCACCGGTCTACTCCGTGGACGGCCGGCTGGCCGGCGAAGCCTGGCGCAAGCTCGGCCCGCGCTCGGAGATCTGGGACCTGCGCCGCCGGGTCCTGCGCCGGGGCACCGTCGTCGCCACGGTCGTCGTCGGCCTCACCCTGCTCATCGGCTCCATCCTCGGCGGCGCGGTCCGCTCCACCGAGGTCGTCACCGTCCCCGGCCGCAACGACAACCCCACCAACCGCCTCCCCGGCATGCCGCTGCCCCAGGAGTCCACCGGCGAACGCCAGGCCTCCCGTACGCCGGAGCAGGAGCGCCGCCCGGAGCCCAGCAGCTCCGGCACGGCCACCACCCCCGCCACCGGCCAGGTCACCCCGGGCGCGACCCGCGACTCCGGCGGCCAGAGCACCGGTTCGGGCACCCAGCCCAGCGAGACCCAGGGCACCGGCCAGGAACCCCCGCAGCAGTCCACCCCGCAGCAGCCCCCGGCCGCCACCAGCGCCGGACCCACCTCCTCCGGCTCTACCGGCGGCGACGACTCCTCCGGCGGCGGCGGCGAACCGGCCCCCACCGGCGGCTCGACCTCCTCCGGCGGCGAGGGCTCGACCTCGGGCGGCGGCGGCCGGAACCCCATCGGCGGCCTGCTCGGCTGACCGTACGACAGCGGCACCGACGCGGCACCGACAGCAGCACCGGCACCGGCAGCGACACCGACACAGCGACAAGGGCGGCTCCCACCCGGCAAGAAGAACCGGGCGGGAGCCGCCCTTCGCATGGCGTGCGCACGGGAGGCCGCATGCGTGCGTACGGGAAGCCGGGAAGGCGTGTGCGTACGGTGCGGGGAGCTGTCAGGCGCTGTGCGAGCCGAGCTCGCGGGCCGCCTCGGTGAGGTCCTTGGCGGTGTCGATGGCCCGCCAGTACGCCCCGTTCGGCAACGGATACCCGGCGAGCCGACGCTCACGGGCGAGCCGCGGGAAGGTGGTCCGCTCGTGGTCGCCCCGGTCCGGCAGCAGCTTCGTGAACGCGGGCGAGAACACGTACACGCCGGCGTTGATCAGATACGGCGACGGCGGCGACTCGATGAAGTCGGTGATGTGCCCGAACGCGTCCGTCTCCACCGCACCCCACGGGATCCGGGGCCGGGCGAGGGCAAGGGTGGCGGTGGCGTCGCGCTCCGCGTGGAAGGCGGCCATCTCACGCAGGGAGAAGCGCGTCCAGATGTCGCCGTTGGTCGCGTACCAGGGCTGCTCCGGATCGGGCAGCCGCCCGGCCGCGTACTTCAGCCCGCCGCCGCGCCCCAGCGGCTCGGTCTCCACGACGGTGGTGACCCGGAGCGGCAGCACGGCCGCCTCCAGCCACTCCTGGAGCACCTCGGCGAGATGCCCGCAGGAGACCACGGCGTCGGTGACTCCCTCGGCGGCCAGCCAGGACAGCTGATGGCCGATGATCGGAGTCCCGGTTCCGGGGATCTCGACCATCGGCTTGGGGCGGTCGTCGGTGTACGGCCGCAGCCGCGACCCCTGGCCACCGGCAAGGATCACGGCCTGCGTCGGATACGTATGCATGGCAGGCACGATATGCGGTGCCCGCCGGCAGGAGGCGGCGCTGCGCGCGACCGCCTCCCGGGCTCAGCCTCCGGGGCTCAGCCTCGGCTCAGCTGAACTGCGCGACGCCGGAGGCGAACGAGGTGTCGCAGACGGGCCGGGAGAAGCGGTGCGCCCGGGTCGGGCCGTACTGCTCGACGGCCGCCTTGCCGAGCGCCTTCGCGATCGACATGCAGTGGCGGGCGAGGGACGGACGCTGCTCGACGGCGCGCTGGAGGCCCGTGAGCGCGGTGCCCGGGTCCTTCTCCTGGAGCTCCACGAGCAGCTTCTCGCGCAGGACGTCCTGCGGGGCGTGCGGCTTCGCGGGCTTGGACACGGTCTCCGAGGAGGCGGCCAGCAGCTGGGAGTCGCTGTCCGAGTCCGCCCACTGGACGCTGGTGACCGCGAGGGTCCCGGACAGAACCATGACGACGGGCAGGACGAGAGCGAGGGATCGGCCGATGCGGCGCGCGGTGTGGGTCACGCAGCGAGCGTAGCGGCCAGTGATGACTTGACGACATTTCGTCACCCTCTCGGGGGATGGTTCGACGCGCCCTTTCGAATACGAGGTTGACGAACCGGGGTGAAATGCCCTGTGTGCCGGGGTATTTGACACCACCCGACACCGAAACCCAAACCCGCCCGGACCACGCAAACGGCCCCGCACCGCCGGGCGATGCCGGGGTGCGGGGCCGCGCGTACGACAGGAGGCGGGTCAGTTGGTGAGCCGCTCGCCGGTGGAGGTCGCGAAGACGTGCAGCTCGTCCGGGCGCGGCACGACGTGCAGCTCGGTGCCCTTCTCCGGGACGGCACGGCCGCCGACGCGGACGACCAGGTCCTTGTGCTCGCCGCCGACCTGCGTGGAGCCGTAGACGAAGCCGTCGGCGCCGAGCTCCTCGACGACGTTGACGGAGACGGCGAGACCGGCCGGCTCGTCCGAGGTGTCCTTGGTCAGCGACTTCGCGGCGGCGCCACCGTGCTCGACGATGTCGAAGTGCTCGGGGCGGATGCCGACCGTGACGGTGGTGTCACCGCGGTCCGCGGCGGCGCTCAGCGCCTCACGCGACACCGGCACCACGCTGTTGCCGAACTTCACGCCGCCGTCGGTGATCGGGACCTCGACGAGGTTCATCGCGGGGGAGCCGATGAAGCCGGCGACGAAGAGGTTCGCCGGGCGGTCGTACATGTTGCGCGGCGAGTCGACCTGCTGGAGCAGCCCGTCCTTCAGGACCGCGACCCGGTCGCCCATGGTGAGGGCCTCGACCTGGTCGTGGGTGACGTACACGGTGGTGATGCCGAGGCGGCGCTGCAGCGAGGCGATCTGCGTACGGGTGGAGACACGGAGCTTGGCGTCGAGGTTCGACAGCGGCTCGTCCATGAGGAAGACCTGCGGCTCACGCACGATGGCCCGGCCCATCGCCACACGCTGACGCTGACCACCGGAGAGCGCCTTCGGCTTGCGGTCCAGGTAGTCGGTGAGGTCCAGCATCTTGGCGGCCTCTTCGACCTTCGCCCGGATCTCGGTCTTGTTCACACCGGCGATCTTCAGCGCGAAGCCCATGTTGTCCGCGACGGACATGTGCGGGTAGAGCGCGTAGTTCTGGAACACCATGGCGATGTCCCGGTCCTTCGGCGGCAGGTGCGTGACGTCGCGGTCACCGATACGGATCGCGCCGCCGTTGACGTCCTCAAGACCCGCGAGCATGCGCAGGGAGGTCGACTTGCCACAACCGGAGGGACCGACGAGGACGAGGAACTCACCGTCCGCGATGTCGATCTCGAGCTGGTCCACGGCCGGCTTCGTGGAGCCGGGGTAGACGCGGGACGCCTTGTCGAACGTGACACTGGCCATGCTGAATCTTCTCCTCAACCGGCAGGAACGTGCCGGACGATCCGAGTAGGGAGTGGTCTGGTCCACAGACGCGAACCTGCCGTGACGCTACCTGGCGTTTTCCGATCTGTCAGTAGTCCGGGGCACACGGAAAACGCGGACGGGCGGGGCGCGGGGTTGGTTAGACTGCTCCGGCACGCCTCCTTAGCTCAGCTGGCCAGAGCAACGCACTTGTAATGCGTAGGTCGTCGGTTCGAATCCGACAGGGGGCTCACCGTGAAGCCCGGGTCGGATGTTCTCCGACCCGGGCTTCTCCGCTGTGCGCGGCGCATGGCCGTTCAGTCCTTGTTCAGTGGGTCCTTATCGTGATGCCCCAGGCTCGCACTGAGCCGACTCCATGGGGGGAACCACATGCTCCGCATCCATTTCGGAGACGCGGATCTGGCCAGGACCCGACTGGCCCCCGCTCCCGATCCCCTGTTCGAGGTCGCCGCGAGCATGCACCGGCTGCAGTCCAGCCGGGGGCGCTGGGCGTATGCCGGGTGGTACCGGACGGCGCGGCGGGAGCTGCGGGAGAAGGGGTTGGAGCGGGCTCTGCGGGGTGTGCTGCTGCCCATGTATCCCCGGGCCGCGTATTACCCGGACTTTCTTACGCCGGCCACCGGGGTGGAGGGTCTGGAAGCGGGGCTGGAGGCGCTGCTGGCCACGCCGGCGCGGCGGGTCGAGGAGGAGGTCGGCATGCTCGACCGGCTCATCGGGGCGCCCGGGTGGGCCGGGCGGCTGGCGGAGCATGATGTGCGCCAGGAGTTCGTGGGGATTCTGCGTGCGTATTACGGTGCCGTCGTCGTGCCCCAGCAGGAGCGCATCCAGGCCCGGATCGAGGCCGAGCGGGCGGTGCGGGGCCGGGGGCTGCTGCAGGGTGGGGTGGAGGGCATGCTCGCCGGGCTCGGGCCCATGCTGCGGTGGTGTCCGCCGGTGCTGGAGGTCGCGTATCCGCGGCAGACGCAGGACCGGGACCTGTATCTGAACGGGCGTGGGCTCACTCTCGTACCGTCGTATTTCAACTGGGGCGAGCCCGTCGCGTTCGCCGATCCGGGGCTGCCGCCGGTGCTCTGGTACTCGTTGCTGCACGAGCCCGCGGCCCGCCCCCTGCGGGCCGAGGACCCCGAGCGGTCGCTGGCCAATCTGCTCGGGCGGGCCCGGGCGGTCGCCCTGCGGGTGGCGGCCGGTGGTGCCACCACGGGGGAGATCGCCCGTGCGGCCGGGGTTTCGGCGTCCGCCGCCAGTCGGCATGCCACCGTGCTGCGTGACGCGGGGCTCATCACGACCACCCGCAACGGGCCCGCTGTTCTGCATACGCTCACTCCCACCGGTGCGTCCGTTCTGCGCGCCGCCCAGGCCCGGGCGGGCGAGGAGTCCGCCGACGCGTCGGGCTGAGCCGGGGCGGCCACCGTTCTTCGGGTGGTGCCCCCGGTCCGTTGTGGCGGGGGCGAAGAACGGTGGCGGCCGGAATCGCCGGGGAGCGCGGGGTGTGATGCCTGGGCTCCGCCGTTCCCACTGTCGCCCGGGCGGCCTGGGCCCGGCCACACTGTTGAGGCTGAGCGAAAAAGCGCACGTCATCGTGTGGGGCGTGGGGCCGTCCGGTGGTGGGTGACGTGCTGTACGCGGTGCAGCAGGGTGCGGGTGTCGGGGCGGTCGGCGGGGGTGCGGGCCAGGCAGTCGCGGACGATCTCCCGCCAGGGGTGCGGCAGCGCGGCCGGCAGGCGGAGCGGTTGGGTGGTGTGCGCGTAGCGTGCCGCCGCGTCGCAGCGGGCCCCCGTCGTGCTGCCCGGGAACGGGAAAGCGCCGGTCAGGATGGTGTGGGCCAGGACGCCGAAGGCCCAGACGTCGACCGACGGCCGTACGCGCGCGCCCCGTTCGTCCATCTCCGGCCACAGCTGTTCGGGCGGGGTGTAGTCGCGGCTGGTGAAGGGGGGCGCGTAGGCGTGGGGTCCCTCCAGTTCGGCGGCCGTGTTGAAGTCGGCCAGCCGGACGGAACCGTCCGGCATCAGGAGGACGTTGGCCGGTTTGAGGTCCCCGTGCACCCAGCCCGCCGCGTGGAGCTGGGCCAGGCCTTCGCAGATCTGGAGCAGCACCGGGCCGGGGTCGGCCGGTGTCGGGGCGGTGGCCAGGCAGGAGTCGGCCCGTTCCAGGACCAGGACGGTGGCGCCGTCGAGTTCCGGGTGCCGGGGGTCGTCGACGACGAGGGTGTCGTACATCCGGATCAGCCGCGGTGACCGCAGCCGGCCGAGCAGTGCGATCTCCCGCTCGACCAGGTCGCGGAGTCGGTCCGGCCGGTGAGGGGTGCGGGCGTCGGTGGGCCAGAACTTCAGGGCGGCGGTACGGGGCAGGCCCCGGCCGCGGTGTGCCCCGTACACCGTGGTGAACGCACCGGACGCGAGGGGCCCGTGGACTTCCCACGCCCCGACGCGATAGCCGTGCGGGACGGTGACGGTGTGCCGGGCGGTGGTCATCCGCAGCCCTCGTGCGCGGGCGCGGCCAGTACGACGAGGTCGTCCTCGCGCACCAGGTCGAACCGCAGGGCGAGGGACGCCAGCGTGTCCTTCTTGCCGTTGGCGCGCCGGCCGGGTTCGGCGGCTTCCGGGCCCGGCCGGACCCGCAGTTTCAGGGCCAGGTAGTCGATGTTCCAGTAGACGGAGGAGCGGTTGACCGTCGGCCATGCGGGGCGCAGTCGCTGTACGAGCTGGTCGACGGCGGGGGTCGGGGCGTGCGGTTCGCCGCGCAGGCGGGGCTCGCACAGGGCGGCCAGGACGGCGAAGTAGCGCTTGGTCCGGTCGAGGGTGAAGGCGGGTGCGGTCGCGGAGCCCGGGAGTTCGCGGGTCTCGGTGCCGGCGAAGATCTGGCGTGGTGCCCATACGTCGAAGGTCAGCAGGTCGCCCGCCGCGGGCAGGACGACGCGGGAGAACTCGAACGCCACGGGTGCGGCCACCCGGCCGGGGGCGACCTTGATGTGCTCGCCCGCGCCTTCCGGGTTCTCCACCACGTAGGTCTGACCGGCGCTGCGGTTGGTCAGGAGCCAGAAGTCGCGCTGTGCGGAGATCTCCCCGGCGATCCGGTGGACGCCTTCGTGGGCGATGGTCAGGCCGCCGGGTGTCTCGCGTCGGCCGAAGGCCAGGCTTTCTCCGGAGGCGATCCTGATCTGGCCGTCCGGGTGCGCGCATGCCGGAGGCACGACGATGACGCTGTACATGGACTTGTCCCCTCATCAAGCCATGAGGGCCACCCTCCCCCGGTCCAACACGGGGGAGCGTAGGCGAGGTTGTCGTACGGAGCAAAGGGCTCCGGTGCCGGTGCGGCGTGCGTGTCGCCTGAGGTGCCGTGTGGTGTTGTGCGGTGCCGTGCGGTGCCGTGTGGTGCGTCAGGTGATGTCGTGTGGTGCCATGTGGTGCCATCGTGGCGCTATCGGTGGGGATGGTTCCCCTTCTTCTGGTTCTGCTGGTGTGGTTCTCTTCGGGGATGTGCAGGTCAGGGGCTTGTTCGCGGGTGGTGCGCCTGCATGGCTCGACGTGGTGCCAATTGTGTGCCACTATGGCGTCATGGATCTCACCCCCTACGTCGACCATCTCCGGCGGGAACTCGCCGTCTCCGCGGAGGCCGGCGGCGACGAAGCCCGGGCCCTGGCCGAGCGGCTCAGCGCCCCTCTGGAGTCCGCCGCCCGGCTGACCCTGCTCAATGTGCTCTCCGCTGCCATGGGCGAGGTCACCCGGGAGCTGGCGCCCGGTTCGGTCGATGTGCGGCTGCGCGGTCTCGATCCCGAGTTCGTGGTGACGCCGCCGCCCGCGCCCGAGCCGGTGCGGGAGGCGCAGGAGACGGTCGCGGCTCCGGCCGTGCCGTCGGCGGCGGACGCCGACGACGGCACCATGGTGCGGATCAACCTCCGCCTCCCGGCCCACCTCAAGGGGCGAGCCGAGAGCGCCGCGGCCGCGGAGGGCCTGTCGGTCAACGCCTGGCTCGTACGGGCCGTCTCCGTCTCCCTGGACGGCGGCGGGCGCGCGGGCGCACCGGGGCGTGGCAAGGACGTCGGCGGTCGCGGCGGTTTCACCGGCTGGGTCCGTTAGGGACGGTCCGGCACCGCCCGCCCCGGCACCGGGGCCCGCCTCGGACCACTTCACCGGCCGATCGCCGATCCGGCCGACGTCACTCATCGCTGAGCACCACGCGCTGATCACTCATCACTTACCGGGCCACTGGGCCAAGAGGACGGGACCGTCATGCCTTCTTTCGATACTCCTGAGCCGATCTCCGCCGTCATCGAGCTGGACGCCGGTACCGCCCGTATCACCGCCGGCAAGCGCACCGACACCGTCGTCGAGGTGCTGCCGGGCAACGGGTCCGACGAGGACGACGTACGCGCCGTGCAGCAGACCCAGGTCTCCTGCTCGGGCGGTCGGCTCACCGTCAGGACCCCGAAGAAGCGGTCCCTGTTCGGGAAGCCGGGCACCGTCGTGGTCACCGTCGAACTGCCCGCCGGGTCCGATGTGCGCGGCACCTCCGCCCTGGGCGGCTTCTTCTGCGAAGGCCCGCTCGGGGAGGTGCAGCTCACGACCTCGCTCGGCGACCTCCAGGTGGATCGGGCGGCCCGCGCCGAGCTCAGGACCGATCACGGGGACATCCGGCTGGACCGTTCCGCCGGGGACGCCGAAGTCGTCGGGTCCGGCCGGATCGAGGTCGGCGCGGTCGCCGGGGCGGCGGTCGTCAAGAACAGCAACGGTACGACCGGGGTCGACGAGGTCGGCGGTGAGCTGAAGGTCAACGCGGCCAACGGCGACATCTCCGTGGGCGTCGCGCACGGCGATGTCGTCGCCAAGTCCGCCAACGGGCGGATCGAGATCGGCGTCGCCCGTGCCGGGGTCGACGCGACCTCCTCCAACGGCCGCATCCGGGTCGGCGATGTGACCCGTGGCCGCATCGCTCTGCGCACCTCCGTCGGCGACCTCGAAGTGGGCATCCACGAGGGCACCGCCGCCTGGCTCGACCTGAACCCCAAGTTCGGCACCGTACGCAACGCGCTCGGCGCCGCCGCCGGTCCCGGGGACTCCGACGAGACCGTCGAGGTGCACGCCCGGAGCGGGGCCGGCGACATCATCGTCCGCCGCGCCTGAGCCCTCCCGCGCCTGATCCCGCTCACGCCCCGGCCCAGGCCCCGTCCACGCCCCGACCCCGTCCACGCCCGACCCACCGCTCGCGAAAGGGAATCAGCATGACTGTCATCCGGACCTCCGTGCCGTCGGCCGGCCGGGCCGCGACGCAGGCGATCTCCGCCACCGGGCTGCGCAAGTCCTACGGCGACAAGCTCGTGCTCGACGGCATCGACCTGTCGGTGCCCGAGGGCACCGTCTTCTCCCTGCTCGGCCCGAACGGCGCGGGCAAGACCACCGCCGTCAAGATCCTGTCCACGCTCATCACCGCCGACGCCGGCGAACTGCGGGTCGGCGGACACGATGTGGCCGCCGATCCGCAGGCCGTACGGGCCGCGATCGGCGTCACCGGGCAGTTCTCCGCCGTCGACGGGCTGATCACCGGCGAGGAGAACATGCTGCTGATGGCGGACCTGCACCATCTGTCCCGGCGCGAGGGGCGGCGGGTCGCCGCCGAACTGCTGGAGCGCTTCGACCTGGTGGAGGCGGCGAAGAAGCCGGCCGCGGGCTACTCGGGCGGTATGAAGCGCCGCCTCGACATCGCCATGACGCTGGTCGGCTCGCCGCGGATCATCTTCCTCGACGAGCCGACCACGGGTCTGGACCCGCGGTCCCGCCACACCATGTGGGGGATCATCCGCGAGCTGGTCGCCGGTGGTGTCACCGTCTTCCTCACCACCCAGTACCTGGACGAGGCCGACGAGTTGGCCGACCGTATCGCCGTGCTGAACGACGGGCGGATCGCCGCCGAGGGCACGGCCGAGGAGCTGAAGCGGATCGTCCCCGGCGGGCACGTCCGGCTCCGTTTCACCGATCCGGGCGCCTACCGGTCCGCCGCCTCGGCCCTGCGCGAGGCCGCGCGCGACGACCAGGCGCTGGCGCTGCGGCTTCCCAGCGACGGCAGCCCGCGTGAACTGCGGTCCGTCCTGGACTGGTTGGACTCGGCCGGGGTCGAGGCCGACGAGCTGACCGTCCACACCCCCGACCTCGACGACGTGTTCTTCGCGCTGACCGGCTCCGGCTCCGGCGCGTCCGCCCGTACCGACCAGCCGAAGGAGGCTGTCCGATGAGCTCGCTCGCCCTCGCCGCCCGTGACTCCACCACCATGCTGCGCCGCAACCTCCTGCACGCCCGGCGCTACCCCTCCCTCACCCTGAACCTGCTGCTCACACCTGTCATGCTCCTGCTGCTTTTCGTCTATGTCTTCGGCGATGTGATGAGCGCGGGCATCGGCGGCGGGGGCGCCGACCGTGCCGCCTACATCGCCTACATCGTGCCGGGGCTGCTGCTGATGACCGTCGGCTCCACGGTGGTCGGGACGGCCGTCTCCGTCTCCAACGACATGACCGAGGGCATCATCGCCCGCTTCCGCACCCTGGCGATCCACCGCGGCTCCGTGCTCGTCGGCCATGTCGTCGGCAGTGTGCTGCAGAGCGTGCTGAGCGTGGTCCTGGTGGGGGCCGTCGCCGTGGCCATCGGCTTCCGGTCGGCGGACGCCACGGTCGTGGAGTGGCTGGCGGCCTTCGGGCTGCTGGTGCTCTTCGCCACCGCCCTCACCTGGATCGCCGTCGGCATGGGGCTGATCAGTCCGAACGCGGAGGCCGCCAGTAACAACGCCCTGCCGATGATCCTGCTGCCGCTGCTGTCCAGCGCCTTCATCCCGGTGGGGACGATGCCGGGCTGGTTCCGGCCGATCGCGGAGTACCAGCCGTTCACGCCCGCCATCGAAACTTTGCGCGGCCTGCTGCTCGGCAGCGAGATCGGCCACAACGGCTGGCTCGCCGTGGCGTGGAGCCTCGGGCTGGTGGTGCTCGGCTACGTCTGGGCGACCTCGAAGTTCGGCCAGGACCCGCGGTAGCCGACGGGGAGTGTGGGGCTGCGGTGAGGGTCCGGGCCGATTTCTACCGAGGGGTAGGCGGCCCGGGATCCTTGTTATACCTTGCGTCTAACAAGCGGGTGGAGTGCTCGGGTGGCGGTGCGGGCCGTCGCCGCCGGCTCCGTACGGCCCGTAACAGCACGGCTGTCGACGTACGCACATCACCACGATCAAGGATCACCGCACTCGACCCAAGGAGCCGCAGCATGGCCGGCAGCACCGTTCCGTCGAAGGTCCAGGAAAGTCCCGAGGGCGACGACGTCGCGCGTCGGCTGCTCGACTCGGCCGCGCAACTGGCGTACGACCCGGCCACCGAGGTGGACTGGGAGACGCCGCTGGACAAGGAGTTCCACGGCGCGAGCCCGGAGTGGAGCAGCCTCTACGGCACCGCGTACTGGGCCGAGTTGACCGAGGCTCAGCGCAAGGAGCTCACCCGGCAGGAGGCGGCCTCGGTCGCCAGCACCGGGATCTGGTTCGAGATGATCCTCCAGCAGATGGTGCTGCGCGACATCTACATGAAGAACCCGGCGGGCGCGGAGTTCCAGTGGGCGCTCACCGAGATAGCCGAGGAGTGCCGCCACTCGATCATGTTCGCGCGCGGCGCGCAGAAGCTCGGCGCACCCCACTACCGGCCGCGGCGCGCGGTGATGGAACTGGGCCGCGCCTTCAAGACGCTGGCGTTCGGCGAGGCGGCGTACGCGGCGATCCTGGTGGCCGAGGAAGTCCTCGACGTGATGCAGCGGGACTGGATGCGCGACGAGCGGGTCGTGCCGTTCGTCCGCACCATCAACAACATCCATGTGGTGGAGGAGTCCCGGCACATGAAGTTCGCCCGGGACGAGACCCTCAAGCGGCTGGAGGGCGCGGGGTGGGCGCGGCGGCAGATCAACGCGTTCGTCGTCGCCGTCGCCTCGTACTTCATCGTGACCAGCATGGTGAACCCGGAGGTCTACCGGAAGGCCGGGCTCGACAAGCGCCGGGCGCTGGCCGCCGCGAAGAGCAACGCACACCACAAGTCGATGATGCGGTCGAGCTGTTCGGGGCTGATGGACTTCCTGGCCTCCGCCCGGCTGCTCACCAAGCCCGCCCTCGCGTTCTACAAGCGCGCGAACCTGATCTGAGCCGGGGCCATGACCTACGCGATCACCCAGACCTGCTGCAACGACGCCACCTGTGTGGCCGTGTGCCCGGTCAACTGCATCCACCCGACGCCGGAGGAACGTGCCTTCGGCTCCACGGAGATGCTCCACATCGACCCCCGGGCGTGCATCGACTGCGGCGCCTGCGCGGACGCCTGCCCGGTGGACGCGATCTTCCCGGTGGACGCGCTGTCCGCCGGGCAGCGGGAGTACGCGGACATCAACGCCGCCTATTACGAGGGCGGGGAGCGGCCTGCCGCCGGGGACGAGGTCGACGGGCCGAACTTCCATGTCTGGGGCGAGCCGGTCTTCGAGCGCAGTCTGCCGTCCGACTTCGGGCCGCTGCGGGTGGCCGTCGTCGGTACCGGTCCCGCCGGGATGTACGCGGCGCAGGATCTGCTGCTGCACACCGCCGCCGAGGTCACCCTGATCGACCGGCTGCCGGTGGCCGGCGGGCTCGTCCGGTACGGGGTGGCCCCCGACCACCCCGCGACCAAGAAGGTCGGCGACACCTTCTCGCGGTTCCACTCCCACCCCCGGGTCCGCATGCACCTGGGCATCGAGGTGGGCCGGGACGTCACCGCCGAGGAGCTGTCAGCCCATCACGACGCGGTGATCTACGCGGTCGGCGCGTCCACGGACAAGCGGCTCGGGGTGCCGGGCGAGGACAGTCCGGGGTGTGTCTCCGCGACCTCGTTCGTGGCCTGGTACAACGCCCATCCGGAGGCCGTCGCGCAGGGCGTCGATCTGTCGGCCGAGCGGGTCGTCGTGGTGGGCAACGGCAATGTCGCCCTGGACGTCGCCCGGATCCTGGTCGCCGACCCGGAGGTGCTCGCGGGAACCGACATCGCGGCCCACGCACTGGAGGCCCTGCGGGCGAGCCGGGTCCGGGAGGTGGTGGTGCTGGGGCGGCGGGGTCCCGAGGACGCCGCGTACACCCGTTCCGAACTCCTCGCGCTGAAGCATCTGCCGGGCGTGGAGCTGGTCGTGGACGACCACGATCCGCGTACGGGGGCGGAGATCGACGCGGCCGGGGCGGGCGACCGGGCCGGGGTGCTGCGGGGGCTGCCCCGGGTCCCGACGGACGCCGCGTCCCCCACGGACGGCGAGCGCCGGATCGTGCTCCGCTTCCACTCCGAGGTCGTGGAGATCCTCGGCGAGGGAGGCGGCGTGCGCTCCGTACGCGTCACGGACGGCAGTGACGGTGGCGGCGGTACGGCGGACCTGCGTGCCGGGCTGTTGCTGCGGGCCATCGGCTACCGGGGGCTGCCGGTTCCCGGGCTGCCGTTCGACGAGGCCTCGGGCACCGTCCCGCACGAGGGCGGCCGGGTCGCCGGGCTGCCCGGCAGCTATGTGGTCGGCTGGATCAAGCGGGGGCCCTCCGGCGGGATCGGCGCCAACCGCACCTGCGCGGCCGAGACGGTCGGCACGCTCCTGGCCGACGCGGTCGCCGGGACGCTGCCCGCCCCGACGGGCGACGCCAAGGCCTTCCGGCGCCTCGCCCGGCAGCGCAACCGCCGGGTCGTGGACGCCCGGGGCCTGGCCGCGATCGACCGTGCCGAACGGGACCGGGGGCGGCGCGACGGGCGGCCCCGGGTGAAGCTCGCCACCGTCGAGGAGCTGGTCGCCACGGCGAGGTCGGGGCGGCTGCTGCGGCTGGGCCGCTGACGTACGCCCGTATCGGCGCCGTACGCACGAAACACGGTCCGGGGCCCGGCGCCCGGGGTCCGGGGCCCCGGGCCCGGCGGTTCACCCCGCCGGACCCCGGACCCCGGACCTCAGACCCCGGGCCGCAGCCCGTATCCGTCCCCGTACTCGCACGCGTACCGCTCAGGCCTTGGTCGGCGAAACCTCCGACGCTTCCCGCGTCCCCGCCGGTCCGGTCGCGGCGGCGGGCGGAAGGAGCGCGGTCGCCGGGCGTACGGGGATGAGGGCGGCGACGACCGCGGCGGCGAGGCCGACTCCGCAGCCGATCAGCATCGCGACGCGGAAACCGTCCTGGGAGGGCAGCGGGAAGCCGCCGAAGTCCGTGGTCATCCGGGCCAGGACCACGCCGATGACCGCCGCCGCGAAAGACGTGCCGATCGAGCGCATCAGGGCGTTGAAGCTGTTCGCCGACGCGGTCTCGGACTGCGGCACCGCGCCCATGATGAGCGCGGGCATCGCCCCGTACGCGAAGCCGACGCCGGAGTTGCAGACGAGAGTGACGACCAGCAGGCTCCACGGGGAGTCCGCGCCGATCAGCGGTACGGACAGGCCGTAGCCGGCCGCGATGAGCAGGCTGCCGACGGCCAGGGTGACCTTCGGGCCCTTGGCGGCGGACAGCTTCGCGCCGACCGGGGACATCGCCATCATCATCAGGCCCGCCGGAGCCATCCAGAGGCCCATCGCGAGCATCGACTGCCCCAGGCCGTAGCCGGTGGCCTCGGGCAGCTGGAGCAGCTGGGGCACGACGAGGGACTGGGCGTACATCGCGAAGCCGACCAGGATCGAGGCGGTGTTCGTCATCAGGACCTGGGGGCGTGCGGTGACGCGCAGGTCGACCAGCGGGTCGCTCAGGCGCAGTTCCCACCAGCCCCAGGCGGGCAGCAGCACCAGTACGGCGGCGAAGAGCGTGAGCGTCGTCGCGCTGCCCCAGCCCCAGTCGGCGCCCTTGGAGACGGCGAGCAGCAGGCAGATCAGGGCGGCGCCGAGGCCGACGGCCCCGAGCAGGTCGAAGCCTCCGGACCGGGTGGCCGGGCGGTCCCCGGGGACCAGGGCCAGGATCAGCGCGCCGACCGCGAGGGCCAGCACGGCGACCACCCAGAACAGCACCCGCCAGCTGGTGTTCTCCGCGATGGCGGCGGCGAACGGCAGGCCCAGCGCGCCGCCGACGCCCATCGAGGCGCTCATGATCGCGATGGACGGGCCGAGCTTCTCGGCCGGTACGACATCACGCAGCAGGCTGATGCCGAGCGGGACGACGCCCATGCCCAGGCCCTGGAGTCCGCGCCCGGCGATCATCGGGACCACCGACGAGGACAGGGCGCAGACCACCGAGCCGAGGACCAGCGGGAGGAGCGAGAGCAGCAGCATGCGCCGCTTGCCGTACATGTCGCCGAGCCGGCCGGCGACGGGCGTGGCCACGGCGGCGGCCAGCAGGGTGGCGGTGATGACCCAGGAGGCGTTCGACGCGGAGGTGTCGAACAGCTTCGGCAGCTCCGCGATCAGCGGCACCACCAGGGTCTGGGTGAGCGCCGCCACGATGCCGGCGAAGGCCAGGATGCCGACCACGCCTCCCGGGCGGGCTGCGGGGGGTGAACTCTCCACGGGTACTGCTCCCTCTTGCCCTTCCGGGCGGTCCTTGCCCTTCCGGGCGGGGCGGCGGATGTGCCTACGGTGTTCGACTATGCAAGATACATGGAATGTGCATCATGCATAACAGATGCATAATGCACATCTATCGTGATAGTCCTGGTCAACGAAGGAAGAGCGCGTGGACAAGCCCATCGACCGGATCGAGCGCGAGACCATGCTGCTCGGCCGGTACATGCACATGGTCACCCCGCGCGTGGACTGGCAGCTCGACCGCTCCGCCTACATCCTGCTCAGCCGGATCCAGGTCGAGGGGCCCATGTCCATCGGCCAGCTCGGCGACGCCTTCCGGCTGGACGCCTCCACACTCAACCGGCAGACCGCCGCGATGCTGCGGGCCGGGGTCGTCGAGCGCATCCCGGATCCCGACGGCGGGATCGCCCGCAAGTTCGCCATCACCGAGGAGGGCGAACGCCGCCTCGACAGCGACCGGACCAGGAACGTGGCGGGCCTCGCGAAGGTCCTCGCGGACTGGACGCAGGAGGAGGCCGAACAGCTCGCCTCCTCCCTCGGCCGGCTGAACCTCTCCATCGAACGCCTCGACGGACGGCCCTGGCCCCGCGACTGATCCCGGGCGCCCGGGGCGGTGTCCTGGTCTACTGGAAGTGCGGGCCCCGATCCGGGATGGGGATGCTCATGCGACGCCGTCGACTCCGTACCCGTACGTTCCTCCCGGCTGCGGCCTGCGCCGGTGCCGCCGTGCTGCTGACGACCGGCTTCGCCCCGGCCGCCCCGGCCGACCGCGCCGACCCGCGTACCGAGGTCGCCGTCCTCGACATCCCCGCCATCGGCGTCGACGACCTGGACGTGGTGCCGTACGAGGGGACCACCGACGACCGCCCCGGCAGCCGGATCCAGGACCGGGGCGTGGCGGCCAGCCCGTACGGGGAGCGGGGCGGCGTCGGGCCCGGGGACGTCGGCAACTACCTCGTCACCGCCCACCGGTTGAGCGCCGGAGGGGTGCTGCGCGACCTGCCGGAGGCGGAGAAGGGCGATTCTGTGTACGTGACGGAGGACGGCACCCGCTACACGTACGAGATCACCGCCACCCGGCAGACCTCCTTCCGCAGCGAGCGCTCGCTCGCCGAGCAGCGGGCCGAGGTGCCGGGGAAGCCGGGCGAGGAGCCGACCCGGGCGATGATCACGCTCTCCACCTGCGCGACGCCTGAGGACGACGCGGCCGGGAACTTCTGGCGGGACGACCTCGGCAACCCCGAGCACCGGATCGACAAGGTGGGCGTGCTGGTGGCGGAGGAGGAGTCCTAGACGCCTTCCATCAGGTCAGTGGCGGCCCGCGATGCGGTCCGCGATCTTCGCGATGCGGTCGGTGCCGGGGCGCGGCGAGGTGGTCTCGCGGCGGTCGGCGGCGCGGTAGGCCGCGTACATGCCGTGGACGCCGAGCCAGCGGAAGGGCTCCGGCTCCCAGCGGCGGACCTTGTGGTTCACCCAGGGCAGGGCGGTGAGATCCGTGGGGCCCGCCTGGCCGGAGTCCTGCTGGATCAGGTCGCGCAGGGTGCGGGCGGCGAGGTTGGCGGTCGCGACGCCGGAGCCGACGTAACCGCCCGCGTATCCCAGGCCCGTGGAGCGGTCCAGGGTGACCGTGGCGCACCAGTCGCGCGGGACGCCGAGGACGCCGGACCAGGCGTGGTCGATGGGGACGCCCGCCGTGGTGGGGAAGAGCCGGACCAGCAGGTCGCGCAGGGCGGCCACGGTCGCGGGCCGGGTGCGGCCGTCGTCGTCGGTGGCCGAGCCGAAGCGGTACGGGTAGCCGCGGCCGCCGAGCGCGATGCGGTCGTCCGCGGTGCGCTGGGCGTAGAAGTAGGCGTGGGCCATGTCGCCGAGGGTCTCGCGGCCCTCCCAGCCGATGGTGTCCCAGACCCGGGCGGGCAGCGGCTCGGTGACGATCATGGAGGAGTTCATCGGGAGCCAGGTGCGCTTCTGGCCCTTGAGGCTCGCGGTGAAGCCCTCGGTGCAGCGCAGGACGTACGGGGCGCGGACCGTGCCGTACGGGGTGACGGCGTGCTTGGGCTTGATCTCGGTGACCGGCGTCGACTCGTGGATGGTGACGCCGAGCGCCTCCACCGCGTCCGCGAGGCCCTTGACCAGCTTGGCCGGGTGCAGCCGGGCCCCGTGCGGGGTCCAGCTGGAGCCGACGGCCCCGGTGACATGGACGCGCTCGGCGGTCTCGCGGGCGCCGCGCAGGACCCGGTCGGTCTCCCCGAAGGCGATCTCGACGCTGTGGAAGTCCTTGAGGCGGGCGAGCTGGGCGGGGGCGTGGGCCACCTCCAGGACGCCGCCCTGGTGGATGTCGGCGTCGATCTTCTCCTCGGCGGCGGCCCGGACGACCTCGCCGACCGTCTCGTTCATCGCCTTCTGGAGCCGTACGGCGGCCTCGTGGCCGTGCAGCCTGGCGTACCGGTCGCGGCCCGCGATCCCGTTGTACAGCCAGCCGCCGTTACGGCCGGAGGCCCCGTAACCGCAGAACTTGGCTTCCAGGACGGTGATGTTGAGGAAGGGGACGGCCTTCTTCAGGTAGTACGCCGTCCAGAGGCCGGTGTAGCCGCCGCCGACGATGCAGACGTCGACGCTCGTGTCGCCGGGGAGGGGTTCGCGCGGGGCGGGGGTGCCCTCCTGCGCGTACCAGAACGATATGCCGCCGACGACGGTACTGACGGTGCTCATGATGCCCCTGGTGTCCCTGCCCGGTCCGGTGCGATGCCGAGCGTACGTGTGGCGGGACGTTACTGCGCGCGGGGCCGTTCCGTCTCCCCGCACTTTCGCGGCCGCGTCGCCCCCGTCTCCCTAGGATCGGTGGAGTGATCGAGATCCCGGACGAGTTGGCCGCCACCCAGTCCGCCTTCAACGGAGCCGCCGGGCGGGCGTTCGTCGCCGCGCTGCCGGACCTCGCCGAGCGGTGCCTTCAGCGGTGGGGGCTGCGGCCGGACGGCCCGTCGATGTACGGGATGTGCGCGCTGGTCCTGCCGGTGGTGCGGGAGTCGGACGGGCGGCCCGCCGCGCTGAAGCTCCAGGCGGTGGACGAGGAGACGGCGGGCGAACCGGTCGCGCTGCGGGCGTGGGGCGTCGCGGGCGCCGGGGCGGTGGAACTGCTCGACCATGACCCGGAGAGCGGTGCGCTGCTGCTGGAACGGCTCGACGAGCGGCGGCCGTTGTCCGGCGAGGCCGATGTGCGGGGCGCGGTGACGGCGCTCGGCGCGGTGCTGGCCCAGCTGGTGGTGGTGCCCGCGCCGGAGGGGCTGCGCACGTTGGGCGACGTGGTGGAGCGGATGCTCTCGGAGGCGCCGGAGCGGGTGGGCCGGCTGGCCGACGCGGCGGACCGGCGGCTGCTCGCGGACTGCGCGGCGGCGGTACGGGAGGTCGCGGGCGAGCCGGGGGACCGGCTGCTGCACTGGGACCTGCACTACGACAACATCCTGGCCGGGCGCGCGGACGCGGGGCGGGCGGGGGAGTGGGTGGCGCTCGACCCGAAGCCGCTGGCGGGCGACCCGGGATTCGAGCTGTTCCCGGCGCTGGACAACCTCTTCGACGCCGAGGAGGTGGTGTGGCGGTTCGACGCGTTGACGGAGGCGCTGGGCCTGGACCGGGAGCGGGCGCGGGCCTGGACGCTGGGGCGGGTGCTCCAGAACGGGCTGTGGGGGGCCGAGGAGGGAAAGGTCCGGCTCGCCCCGGACCATGCGGAGATCGCGCGGCGGTTGCTGGGGCGGTGAGCGGGGCGGCGGGCTGTCTACGCTGCGCCCATGATTCGTATCGCCACCCCCGACGACATTCCCGTCCTGCACGCCCTCGTGCGTGAACTCGCCGCGTACGAGAAGGCCCTCGACGAGGTCGTCGCCTCCGAGGCGCAGTTGGCCGAGGCCCTGTTCGGCGACCGGCCCGCCGCGTACGCGCATGTGGCGACGGCCGACGACGGCAGCGCCGAGGTCATCGGGTTCGCCCTGTGGTTCCTCAACTTCTCCACCTGGCGCGGTGTGCACGGCATCTACCTGGAGGACCTGTACGTCCGCCCCGAGCGGCGCGGCGGCGGCCACGGCAAGGCGCTGCTGAC
The DNA here is from genome assembly GCF_055792845.1 of Streptomyces sp. DSM 106670. Lineage (NCBI taxonomy): Bacteria > Bacillati > Actinomycetota > Actinomycetes > Kitasatosporales > Streptomycetaceae > Streptomyces > Streptomyces sp. DSM 106670. The sequence goes on along the minus strand of NZ_CM147704.1, from coordinate 3,668,332 downwards.
GGAGCTGGCACGGATCTGTGTGGAGCGCGGGTACGAGCGGCTGGAGTGGTCGGTGCTCGACTGGAACGCCCCGTCCATCGCGTTCTACGAGTCGCTGGGCGCCCGGCCGCAGGACGAGTGGACGGTGTACCGGCTGACGGACGGGGCGTTGGCGAGCCTCGGGGGCGGCGGCACCCACTAGGGCCGTTACGGCTCCAGGACCACCTTGCCCATCGTGCCCCGGGTCTCCAGCGCCCGGTGGGCGGCGGCGGCCTCGGCCAGCGGGAAGCGCTGCACGGCGGGCCGCAGCCGGCCGGCCGCCGCCTCGGCGAGGGCGCGGGTCTCCAGGGCGCGCAGACCGCCGCCCCGCTCGATCATCCGCGGCCCGAGGACGGACCCGGAGGTGATGGAGCGTTCGGCCAGTTCCTCGTCGGTGAAGGTGAGCGGGCCCCCGTCGGTCCCCTGACCTGACCAGCCGTAGACGACGTGCTGTCCGCCGGGCCCGAGGAGGTCGACGGCGGCGCGGGCGGTGGTTCCGCCGACGGAGTCGTAGACGACGGTGGCGCGCAGGCCCGCCGCGTCGAGGAAGTCGCGGGCGTGGCGCGGCCAGTCGGGGCGGGTGTAGTCGAGCGCGAGGTCGGCGCCCTCGGCCTCGGCCCGTGCCACCTTCGCCGGGCCGCCGGCCAGCGCGATCACGGTGGCGCCGGCGTTCTTCGCGTACTGGACGACGAGCGTGCCGATGCCGCCCGCCGCCGCGGTCACGACGACCACGGACCGAGGGGTGAGCGGGGTGAACGCGAGGATGCCGAGCGTGGTGCGGCCGGTACCGATCATGGCGACGGCCTCGGCGGCGCCGAGCCCTTCGGGAATCTCGTGCAGCCGGTCGGCCTCGGTGACGGTGAGTTCGGCGTACCCGCCCGGCGCCATGCCGATGTGGGCGACGACGCGCTTGCCGAGCAGGCCGGCGTCCACGCCCTCGCCCACCGACTCGACGGTGCCGGCGACCTCACGGCCGGGGATGGTCGGGAGGTCGAGGGGCGCCGGGTAGGGGCCGGTCCCCCCTTCCCGCAGGGTCGTGTCCAGGAGGTGTACGCCGGCCGCGGCCACGGCGATACGGACCTGGCCGGGGCCGGGGACGGGGTCCTCGGTCTTCTCGTGCACGAGGTTCTCGGCGGGGCCGAAGGCGTGGAGGCGTACGGCGTGCATGAAGGCTCCCTGGAAACGTCGGGGCGGGCGGTGCCCCGGCCCCCGGGTGGCGGGGCGGGGCTGCTGCTCCCAGCCTCGGACCTCAGGTCCGGTTGAGGTCAACCCCGGATCCGGAGCGCCGTCCGGCCGCCTTCACGGCGAGCATCGCGGCTTCGAGGCCGCTGGTGAAGGAGACCTCGCTGAGGAGCCCGGGGGCGGCGACCTGGTCGCCCGCCAGGAAGACGCCGTCGCCCCGGACCACGGACGGCCGGTCCCGCCAGGTGGTGCCGGGGCGGTCGACGGCCCCGGTGCGGCCGTCGGCGAGCGCCTCGACGCGCCAGGTGGTGCGCTCCCGCCAGCCGGGGAAGCCGAGGTCGAGGAGGTCCTCGGCGCGGGCGGCCCCCTCCGCCCGGCGCGCGTCGGGGCCGATCGGGAACTGGCCCTGGAGCAGCTGCTCGCCGGCCGGGGCGAGGCCCGGGTCCTGGGCGGTGAACCGTTCCAGCCAGCCGGGCGCGTCCAGGTCCGACACGACGAACGCGTCACCGCGCCGGGTCCGCAGGGCCAGGTCCACCAGGACGGTGCGGCCGCTCTCCCAGGTGAGGGAGGCGTCGGCGAGGAGGGCGCGGGCGGAGTCGAGGGAGGTGGCGACGACCACCGGCCCGGTACGGGCCAGCTCGCCGAGCCTCCGGGTGTCGACCCGGGCGCCCGTCTCGACGGCCACTCCGAGGCCCCGGGCGTGGGCGGCCATCCGCTCGACGAGCCGCGCCCAGCCGCCGGCCGGGTAGCGGGCCTCGGGCGGGAGCGAGGCGAGGCGGCGGAAGCGCTCCTGGACGAACCGGGCGGAGAGCGCGCCGGGGTCGTGGTGGAAGAGGGCGGCGGCGGCGAAGTTCGCGGCGGCCCGGGCGCCCTCCTCGCCGATCTGTCCGGTGGCCCAGCTCCGGAAGTCGGCGTCCACGGGTGCGGTGCGGGCGCTGCGCCGGGCGAGCCGCAGCAGGGCGGCGGGCGGGACCCGGCGGGCGGCCCCGTCGCGGCGGAAGCGGAACCGGAGGCCTTCGAGGGGCGGTACGGAGACGACCGGCCCGAGCAGATCGCGCCGGGCCAGCCAGGTCCAGTGGGGCCCGCGCCGGTACAGGGCGTGCGGGCCCTCGTTGGCGCGGTGGGGGCCGTCCGTGGTCCTGGCCCGGCCGCCGAGGGTCCGGTGACCCTCGTGCAGGGTGACCCGGGCGCCGGATTCGGCCGCGGTGATCGCGGCGGTGAGCCCGGCGAGGCCGCCGCCGATGACGTGGATCTGCTCCATGGCTGGAACTCCTTCGCTTCTTTGATGATGCGACGGATCGGGGGCGGCGGCGCGTGACACGGGGCGCGGGGGCGTTGTCAGTGGGGTGCGTCACGATGGGGTCATGGCAACGAGTGCGGGCAGGACGGCAGGGGCGGCCAGGCCGGCCAGGGGCAAGAAGGAGACCGTCGCGGCGGCGCGGCGTCCGGAGGTGCGGCTGCCGCCGCTCGTTCCGTACGACGGCGAGGGCCTGGAGCCGGACGGCGACTACGACGGGCTGCGGTTCGACGGGGTGGACCTGGCGGACGCGTCGGGGCGCGGTGCGCGGTTCATGGACTGCGCCCTGGACAACTGCGCCCTGGACCGTACGGAGCTGGCGCGGGCCCGCTTCATCGACGCGGTGCTGACGGGCGTACGGGGCGTGGGCACGGACCTCGCGGAGGCGTCGCTGCGGGATGTGGAGGTGGTGGACGCGCGGCTGGGCGGGGTGCAGCTGCACGGTGCGGTGCTGGAGCGGGTGGTGGTGCGCGGCGGCAAGATCGACTACCTGAATCTGCGCAAGGCCCGGCTGAAGGACGTCGTCTTCGAGGGCTGCGTGCTCTCCGAACCGGACTTCGGGGACGCGCATCTGGTCCGGGTCGAATTCCGGGACTGCGTGCTGAAGCGGGCGGACTTCAGCAGCGCCCGGATGGAGTCGGTGGACCTGCGCGCGGTGGCCGAGCTGGACATCGCCCGGGGCGTGGACCGGCTGGCGGGCGCGGTGATCAGCCCGTCACAGCTGATGGAGCTGGCCCCGGCGTTCGCGGCGCAGATCGGGGTGCGCGTGGAGCCGTGACGGAGGGTACGGGGCCTCACATACGGGGGAAGCGGGCCTGGAGGTCCCAGATCACGGGGTTGTCGGCCAGGCCGTCGTGCATGTCGGCCAGGTCGGCGATCAGATCGTGCAGGAAGTCGCGGGCCTCGCGGCGCAGGAGGGAGTGACTGAAGGTGAGCGGCGGCTCGTCGCCTGGCATCCAGTCCGCCTCGACGTCGACCCAGCCGAAGCGCCGCTCGAAGATCATGACGTCCGAGGACTCGGTGAAGTCCAGCTCCGCGTACTGCCGCCGGTGCGAGCGGTTGCCGCGCGGGTCCTGGTCGATCTGCTCGACGATGTCGCACAACGCCCACGCGAAGTCGAGCACCGGCACCCATCCCCAGGCTGTGGACACCTCACGGTCCGCCTTGGTGTCCGCGAGGTAGACGTCGCCGGAGAACAGATCGTGCCGCAGCGCCCGGACGTCCGCGCGGCGGTAGTCGGTCTGCGGGGGATCGGGGAAGCGACGGGAGAGGGAGTAGCCGATGTCGAGCACGGATCGATGGTGTCATGCCAGGCCCGATGACCTTGTCGGCCGGCCCGGGCCCTGGCCCTCTCACGGCAGCAGGCGCTGCTCCTTCGCCACCGATACCGCGCCCGCGCGGGTGTCGACGCCGAGCTTGTCGTAGATGCGGCCCAGGTGGGTCTTGACCGTGGCCTCGCTGATGAACAGGGCGCGGGCGATGTCGCGGTTGCCGAGGCCCTGGGAGAGCTGGGCCAGGATGTCGCGTTCGCGGTCGGTGAGGGTGGGGCGGGGGCTGCGCATGCGGGCCATGACCCGGCTGGCGACCGGGGCCGAGAGTGTGGTGCGGCCCTGGGCGGCCGAGCGGATGGCGGCGAAGAGTTCCTCCGGGCGTTCCGCCTTCAGCAGGTAGCCGGTGGCACCCGCCTCGATGGCCCGGGTGATGTCGGCGTCGGTGTCGTACGTGGTCAGCACCAGGACGTGGACCGTGCCGTCGGCCGCGATGCGGCGGGTCGCCTCGACGCCGTCGATGCCCTCGCCCAGCTGCAGGTCCATGAGGACGACGTCCGGGGTGAGGCGGGCGGCGAGCACCACGGCCTCCTCGCCGCTGCCGGCCTCGCCGACGACCTCGATGTCCGGTTCGCTGCCGAGGAGGGCGAGCAGCCCGGCGCGGACGACCACGTGGTCGTCGCAGAGGAGGATCCGTACGGGGGGCGTCTGCGGGGACTGGCCGGTCATGCGGGTTCCTCCGGGGTGGTGGGGAGCGGGACCTCGGCGGAGAGCACCGTGCCCTCGCCCGGCGCCGACTCGATGGTGAGCGTTCCGCCGAGCTGGTGCACGCGGGCCCGGATCGCGGGGAGGCCGTGGCCCCGGACGCCGGCCGTCGGGCGGGGGCCGCCGGGCTCCACGGTGAAGCCGTGGCCGTTGTCGCCGACGTCCAGGACCACCCGGTCGCCGAGGTGGGTCAGGGTCAGCCCGGCGGCCGTCGCCCCGGAGTGCTCCCGCACATTGGCCAGGGCCCCCTGGGCGATGCGCAGCAGGGCGGACTGCACCCGGTCCGGCAGCGGGGCGTGCGGGGTGCCCTCCACATGGCAGTGGACGGTGAGCGCGCCCGCCGCCTGGGCGCTCTCGCGGGCCGCCAGCGCGTGCAGGGCCGCCTCCAGGCCGCCGCCCTCCGCCAGGTCGGCCGGGGCCAGGTCGTGGACGAAGCGGCGGGCCTCGGCGAGGTTGCGTTCCGCGATGCCGGTGGCCGTACGGACATGGCGGCGGGCGGCGTCCGGGTCGGCGCTCCAGGTGCGGTCGGCCGCCTGGAGCAGCATCTGCTGGCTGGACAGGCCCTGCGCCAGGGTGTCGTGGATCTCCATGGAGAGCCGCTGGCGCTCGGCGAGCGTGCCTTCGCGCCGCTCGGTGGCGGCCAGTTCGCGCCGGGTGCGGAGCAGGTCGTCGATCAGCTCGCGCTGGCGTGCGGCCAGTTCCCGCTGGCGTACCGCCTGACGTTGCATATGGACGAAGACGGCGGTCGCCACGGCCGCCACGGCGGGCGGGGCCAGCACCAGGTTCGGGTCGAAGCCGGTGGCCAGGCGCAGTTGCGCGGCCACCACGAACGCGGTGAGCAGGGCCACCAGTGCGAGGGCCGCGCGCGGCGGCAGGATGCGCAGCCCGGTGTAGAAGAGCGGCACCGCGCACCACGCGAAGCTCGGCGCGAGCACGACCAGCACCATCCAGACGAGGACGAGCACGCCGAGCCAGGTGAGCCGGCGCGGGGTGGGGCGCGAGCCGAGGACGGGGCCGAGGAGGTACAGCACCGCCAGGGTGATCGACAGGGCGATGATCCACGGGGTGCGGGCCTCGCCGGGGTGCCGCATCAGGAACCGGGTCAGCGAGGCGCCCAGCAGCAGGAAGAACGCGGCGTGCATGAGGAGCGCGAGCCAGCGGGCGTCGGGGTCGGACCCGGAGATCCCGGAGATTCCGGCGAGCCCAGAGCTCTCGGCCTCGGACCTGGAGATCCCGGAGCTCTCGGCCTTGGGCCCGGAGATCCCGGAGCCCTCGGCCTCGGGCCTGGAGATCCTGGAACTCCCGGCCCCGGCACCGGAGCCCTCGGTCGCCTCCGGCGAACCGCTGCGGTGCTCCACCCCGTACCTCGCGTTCCGTTGCTGACCTGCGTAAACCTCTCCATGGTGACCCGATCCGGTCACCCCCGCATCAACCGATCGGCTGATGGGGGCGTCGACCGACCCGCGCGCCGCTTGCAGCCGGTACGTCGACCGTACGGGGCCGGATCCGCCGGGAGGATCGATACCAGAGCGAAACGCCCGGACACCTCCGGACCGCCTCGCACCCCGAACCCCCGGGCCGCCCCCGGATACCAAGGAGCCACCATGAAGAAGCTGTCGCTGCGCACCCGTGTCGTCACCGGCGCCGTCGTCGTCGCCGCCCTCGGGGCCGGCACCTTCGGCGCGATGTCCGCGAGCGCCTCCTCCCCGGCGGCCGCCCCGGCTGCCGCGGTCAAGGCCGACACGAGCAACCGCAACCTCCAGCAGACGACGCACCTGACCGTCGCCGCCGCCACCAAGGCCGCGCAGGCCACGCTGGACGCGGCGAAGAAGGAGAACCAGCGGGTCTCCGTCGCGGTCGTCGACCGTAACGGCAACACCATCGTCACCCTGCGCGGCGACGGCGCGGGCCCGCAGTCCCCCGAGTCCGCGGTGAAGAAGGCGTACACCGCCGTCTCCTGGAACGCCACCACCTCCGAGCTGACCAAGCGCCTGGAGCAGGCCCCGAACCTGAAGGACATCCCCGGCACCCTGTTCCTCGCGGGCGGCGCCCCGGTCCAGGTCAAGGGCGCCCCGGTGGCGGGCATCGGGGTGGCCGGCGCGCCCAGCGGCGACCTCGACGAGAAGTTCGCCCAGGCGGGCGTCGCCGCCCTCGCCCGGTAGTCACCTCCGCACGACCGACGGGAACGGAGTACCCATGAACGCCCTCGATCACGACCTGCTCACCGCCGCGCGCACCGGCGACACCGAAGGTGTGCGCACCGCGATCGAGGGCGGCGCCCGGGTCGACGTCCGCGACGAGGAGTTGCGTACGCCGCTGCTCCTCGCCGTCCACGGCGACCACGTCGAGGCGGCCCGGCTGCTCGTGGCCGCCGGGGCCGACCCGAACGCCCAGGATCTGCGCGAGGACAGCCCGTGGCTGGCCACCGGCGTCACCGGCAGCGTCGCGATGCTGCACGTGCTGCTGCCGGCCGGCCCGGACCTGACCCTGCGCAACCGGTTCGGCGGCGTCTCCCTCATCCCGGCGAGCGAGCGCGGCCATGTCGCGTACGTACGGGAGGTGCTGCGGGTCACCGACATCGACGTCGACCACGTCAACCGGCTCGGCTGGACCGCCCTGCTGGAGGCGGTGATCCTCGGCGAGGGCGGGCTCGCGCACCAGCAGGTCGTGGAGCTGCTGCTCGCGGCCGGGGCGACCCGGGACCTGCCGGACGGCGACGGGGTCACCCCGCTCGCCCACGCCGAACGACGCGGCTTCGCCGAGCTCGCCGCCCTGCTGCGGACCGCCTCATGACCGGCTCCCGCGCTGCTTCCGGGGCCCCTGACGCCCGCGCCGCCTCCGGGGCCCCCGAAGCCCGCGAGACCCTGCGCGCGCGCAGCCCCCGCGCCCCCCGCGCCGCCTCCCGGACCCCCGCCCCCCGCGCGCACCGGCCCACCCCCGCATCCCGCGCCCGCCGCCTCACCCTCGGCCTTCTCGCCGCCGCCCTGCTCGCCGGGTGCGCGTCCGGTACGACGGAGGCGGCACCGGCAACGGGCGCCCCGGACGCCTCCGCCGCGTCCGGCGCCGTCGCGGCCCCCGACCCCTCGCGCGCCCCCACCGGCCGCACCCCCGAAGGCACGCTCCTCGTCGCCGACTCCGGCAGCGACACCGTGACCTTCGTCGACCCGGGCCGGGACGGTTCCGGCCGGGGCGGGGCCCCCATCGCCTCGGTGAAGGTCGGCACCGCGCCCTACGGCCTCGTCGTCGGCGAGGACGGGCGGGCCTGGGTCGCCACCGCCGAAGGTGTCGCGGTCGTCGACACGCGGCAGCGGACCCGGCTCGCGCTCGTCCCGTACGCGACGGAGTCCGGCCCGGTCACCACCGGCGAGTACCGGGGCGGCGGCATGGGCATCGCCCTGGCCCCGGACGGGAAGCACGTCTACGTCGGGGTCAACGTGCCCGGCCGCGACGGCACGGTCGAGGTCATCGACACCGCGACCCGCGAGGTCACCGGTACCGCGCCGGTCGGCATGCGCCCCTTCGACGTCGACGTGTCGCCGGACGGCCGGGAGGTGTACGCCACCGATCACGACTCCTTCGACGTGACGGCGGTGGACGCCCGTTCGCTGGAGACCCGGCGCATGGAAGTCGCTCCGTACGGCACCGAGGGCGGGCTCGGCTCCTGGCTGAAGCCGCACTACGCCGTCGTACGCCCCGCCGACGGCAAGCTGCTGCTGCCCTTCGAGGGGGAGCGGCTGGCCGTGCTCGATCCGCGCACCGGGAAGGTGACGATCGAGCGGATGACCGCCGACACCCACCAGCACGGCGCGGCCCTCGCCCCCGACGGCACCCTCCTCGTGGTCGGCACCGGTCCGATCGGCCCGGACGACGAGGACCCCTCGCTCACCGTCCGTACCCCCGACGGCTGGGAACGGGTCGTTCCGCTGGACGGGCCGCACGAGGACGTGGCGGTGTCCGAGGACGGCCGCACGGCGTACGTCACCGGCGGTTTCACCCGCGACGGGTACTGGAACGGCATCACGGTCGTCGACCTGGACGACGAGGAGAGTGAGCCGGTTCGGCTGACCGCGGGCAACCGGCCGCTCGGTATCGCCGTCCTCTGAGCTGGAGCCGCCCGTTCTTCCCCCGAGGCGGGCGGCTCCTTCCGCCCCGGCCCCGGTGAACGGCCCGGGCCACGGTCCCGGGCCACGGCACGACAGGCCCTACGATCGACCGGGTGAATCGCCCCCGCCCGGTCCGTCGCCGCACCGCCCACGTCCCCGTGCTCCTCGCCCTCGCCCTGCTCGGCGGGGGCTGTTCGGGCGGGGTCGAGGGGACCCCGGGCGCGGTCGGGCTGCGCGATCCGTACTTCCCCGGGCTCGGCAACGGCGGCTACGACGTCACCCACTACGGCCTGGAGCTCGACGTCGACCCGGCCGCCGGCCGGCTGCGCGGCACGGCCACGATCACCGCCCGCGCCACCCAGGACCTGAGCGCTTTCCACCTCGACCTGGTCGGGCTCGACGTCGAGAGTGCCACCGTCGATGGCCGCAGGGCGGCCGTGAACCGGGCGGGCAAGGAGCTGACACTGCGTCCGGCGCCCGGGGCCGAGGGCCGGCTGCGCAAGGGGCGCACGTTCACCGCCGTCGTGCGCTACTCCGGCTCCCCGCGGACCGTCACCGACCCGGACGGGTCGAAGGAGGGCTGGCTGCCGACGGCGGACGGCGCGGTCGCCCTCGGCGAGCCGACCGGGTCCATGGCCTGGTTCCCCGGCAACCACCACCCGAGCGACAAGGCCACGTACGACATCGGGATCACCGTGCCCGAGGGGCTCGCCGCGATCTCCAACGGCGAGCTGGTGTCCCGGCGTACGGCGAACGGCCGCACCGCCTACCGCTGGCGGACCGCCGAGCCGATGGCGAGCTATCTGGCGACCGTCGCCGTCGGGCGGTTCGACACCGAGGAGTCGGTGACCCCCGGCGGCATCCGGCTGTTCACCGCCGTGGACCCGGAGTCGGCCGCCGCGAGCGAGGAGGTGCTGGCGCGGATGCCGGCCGTACTGAAGTGGGCGGCCGGGAAGTTCGGCCCGTACCCCTTCTTCTCGGCCGGGGCGATCGTCGAGCGGACGGGCGACTCCTCGTACGCCCTGGAGACCCAGAACCGGCCCGTCTACCCCGGCCCGCCCGACACCGGCCTCCTCGTCCACGAGCTGGCCCACCAGTGGTTCGGGAACTCCGTCACCCCGAAGACCTGGCAAGACATGTGGTTGAACGAGGGCTTCGCGACGTACGCGGAGTGGCTCTGGGCCGCCGACCACGAGGACGTACCGGTCGAGGAGAGCTTCCGGGAGGCGTACGAGGACGACGCGAACTGGGCCTTCCCGCCCGCCGATCCGCCGACCGCCGCCGAGCTGTCCGAGCCGCCGGTCTACGGGCGCGGGGCGATGGTCGTGCACCGGATCCGGCTCGCCGTGGACGACGATGTGGAGTTCTTCGCCCTGGTCAGGGGGTGGACGAAGAAGTACCGGCACGGCAACGCCGCCACCGACGACTTCATCGCGTACGTCGAGGAGGAGACCGGGCGGGACCTCGGCGGGCTGTGGGACGCCTGGCTGTACGGCGGAAGCCGGCCGCCCGTGAAGGGCTGACCGGCTTCCGTGTTCCGTACGGCTGGGGTTACTTGACGTTGACCCCGGTCCAGGTGGCCGAGACCGCCTTCAGCTCCTCGCTGTCCGCGCCGAACAGGTCGGTCGCCGCCTTCTCGGTCGCGACGCGCGCGCCCGCGTAGTCGGTGGTGGAGGTCATGTAGACGGAGAGGGCCTTGTACCAGATCTGGTAGGCCTTCTCGCGGCCGATGCCCGTCAGGGTCGAGCCGTCGGAGGTCGGGGAGTCGTAGTCGACGCCGTTGATCGTCTTCTTTCCGCTGCCCTCGGCGAGCAGGTAGAAGAAGTGGTTGGCGACGCCGGAGGAGTAGTGGACGTCGATGTCGCCGAGGTTCTCGTCCCAGTAGTCCGCCGAGCTGCCGTCCTTGCTCGGCTGGTCCATGTAGCGCAGCGGGCTGCCGTCGCCGTTGATGTCGATCTTCTCGCCGATGAGGTAGTCGCCGGCGTCCGACGCGTTGTCGGCGTAGAACTCCACCGAGGCGCCGAGGATGTCGCTGGTCGCCTCGTTGAGGCCGCCGGACTCGCCCGCGTAGTCCAGGTTGGCGGTGGCGGAGGTGAGCCCGTGGGTCATCTCGTGGGCCGCGACGTCGATCGAGGTGAGCGCGTTCTTGTTGCCCTCGCCGTCGCCGTACGTCATGCAGAAGCAGCTGTCGTCCCAGAAGGCGTTGACGTAGGACTCGCCGTAGTGGACCCGGGAGTAGGCGGCCTTGCCGTCGCCCGCGATGCCGTCGCGGCCGAGCGCCGTCTTGTAGAAGTCCCAGGTCTTCGCCGCGCCGTAGTGGGCGTCGACGGCGGCGGTCTGCCGGTCCTCGCCGGTGCCGTCGCCCCAGGTGTCGTCGTCGTCCGTGACGAGGTCGCCGGTGCCGGAGGAGCCCTGGTTCAGGTCGTACGTCTTGTGGCCGCCGCGCTCGCCGTCGGTCAGCTCGAAGCCGGAGCCGGCCTCGGTGGTGGTGAGCTCGACCTCGCCGCTGTACTGGCTGTTGCCGGTGCCGGTCTCGATCGCCTCGTAGCTGTGCAGCTTCTTGCCGGTCGTGGCGTCGGTGATGGTGTGGACGCGGCTGGGCGTGCCGTCCTTCTGCACACCCGTCTTGACGGTCTCCCAGGCGAGGACGGGCGATCCGCCGCCCGCGTAGATCACCTTGCGGGCGCTCGCCGCGGCCTTCAGCTTCGGCGTCGTCGACGCCACGGCTATCTTCGCCTTCGTCGCCTTGTCCACGCTCTTGAGCGCGCCGTCGGCGGCGGTGTGGGTGACGAGGTCGCCGCCGAGGACGGGCAGGCCGTCGTAGGTGCGCTCGTAGCGGGTGTGGACCGTGCCCGAGGCGTCCTTGATGACGTCGCGGACGATCAGCTTCTCCTGGCCGCCGAGCTTCAGCGCCTTGGCCGCCGAAGAGGCGTCCGCCTGCGCCGACTTGATGGCCGTGGCGCGCTGCGCCGAGGGGTTCACACCGAGGGCGGCGGCCGTGGAGGGCGTCTTCGCGGTGGTACGGGCGTCGTCGTCGCCGGGTGTGGCGACGGCGGATCCGGCCTGGACACCGGCGACCACCATCGCGGCGACCGCCGCGAGTGCTGCGAGCCGACGGGTGCCCCGGGTACGGGAGTTGTGGGGGGTCGTGTGGAGGTTCATGTGTGTTCTCCGTTGGTCGTCCTGTGGGGGGACTACGAGCGGAGAGCGTGCCATCAAATGTGCGAAGTTGACGGTGTGCCGACAATTGCCTCACATTTTTTTGACCAGTTCTTGTACGAATGGAGTGCTGTGCTGTCCGGTATTCGGTGAAGTGGCGGGTTTTCTCGGTGCGGGGGCGGTGCGGAGCGGCCGGGTCTGACGGTGGTTCACACAGGCCGGAGCCCCCGGCCACGATCGTGGCCGGGGGCTCCGGTGAAGCTGATGTGCGCTCGGGGCGACGGGTCAGAGGTTGACGCCGAAGTCCTGGGCGATGCCGCGCAGGCCGGAGGCGTACCCCTGGCCGACCGCGCGGAACTTCCACTCGGCGCCGTTGCGGTAGAGCTCGCCGAAGACCATGGCGGTCTCGGTGGCGGCGTCCTCGCTGAGGTCGTAGCGGGCGATCTCGGCGCCGCCGGCCTGGTTGAGGATGCGGATGAACGCGTTGCGGACCTGGCCGAAGTTCTGGCTGCGGGTCTCGGCGTCGTAGATGGAGACCGGGAAGACGATCTTGTCCACGTCGGCCGGCAGACCCGCCAGGTTGACGTTGATCTGCTCGTCGTCGCCCTCGCCCTCACCCGTGACGTTGTCACCGGTGTGCACGATGGTCTGGTCCGGCGTCGACTTGTTGTTGAAGAAGACGAAGTGGCCGTCCGAGACGACCTTTCCGCCCGGGTTGACCGCGATCGCCGAGGCGTCGAGGTCGAAGTCGGTGCCGGTGGTGGTGCGGACGTCCCAGCCGAGGCCGACCGTGACGGCGGTAAGGCCCGGTGCCTCCTTGGTGAGCGAGACGTTGCCGCCCTTGGACAGGCTTACTGCCATGGGAAGTCCCTTTCCTCGTCGTGTGCGGGCTTCGTGCCATCACGAAAGCTACCGTCACCCGTCATAACGCAAGCAGCAGACCACGAGGTTCCTCATCGCTTTACTTTCTTTGCCGAACTTCCGGCCTCCGGGTGCGCCGGCTCGTACGGCTGTCCCAAAAGAAGGTGACGAACGGGGCGTGGGGAAGGGACCATGGGTGTCATGTCCGGGCCCTATGTCATCCGCGGCTCGGTCTCCCTTCCGGAGGCCGAGCTCATGTGGCGTTTCTCGCGGTCCTCCGGGCCCGGCGGCCAGCACGTCAACACCAGCGACTCCCAGGTGGAGCTGCGCTTCGACCTGGCGGCGACCGACGCGCTGCCCGAGGTGTGGAAGGCGCGGGCGCTGGAGCGGCTCGCGGGCAGGCTGGTGGGCGGGGTGGTCTCCGTACGGGCCTCCGAGCACCGCTCCCAGTGGCGCAACCGCGAGACGGCCGCCGTGCGGCTCGCCGCCCTGCTCGCCGAGGCCACGGCGCCGCCGCCCAAGCCCCGGATCAAGCGGAAGATCCCGCGCGGGATCAACGAACGCAGGCTGCGCGAGAAGAAGCAGCGCGGCGACACCAAGCGCGGGCGCTCGGGCCGCGACTGGTAGGCGTCGGGCCGCGGACCCGGCCGGGCGGCCGGTGCGCGTCACCGGAACCGCCGTCAGCCCAGCTGGCGGTAGCGCCCCTTGAAGTACGTCAGCGGTTCGCCCTCCGCGCTCGGCAGGTTCGCCGTGAGCACCCGGCCGATCACCAGGGTGTGGTCCCCGGCCACCACGCGCTGCTCGGTGCGGCACTCCAGCGTCGCCAGCGCCCCGCCGATCAGCGGTGCGTGCGTCACCTCGCCCCGTACGTACGGGACGTCCTCGAACAGCAGCCGGTCGCTGATCCGGCCCTTCATGGCGAACCGGCCCGCGATGTGCCGCTGGCTCGCGGCCAGCACGGAGACCGCCCACACCGGCTGCTCGTCCAGCAGGTCGTCCATCCGGGAGCCGTTGCGCAGGCTCACCATCACCAGGGGCGGTTCCAGGGAGACGGACATGAAGGCGGTCGCCGTCATGCCCACGTCCTCGCCGTGGCCGTCCTCGTCGAGGGGCGGTTCCTGGGCGGTGATCAGCACCACCCCGGCGGCCAGCCGCGCGAGTGCGGCGCGGAACTCGTCGTTGCTCACCCCCTCAGCATGGGGGATGGGCTCGGGGCGCGGGGCGGGGGGCTTGGTGTGGAGCACACCCCGACGCTAACCGCGGGTGCCGGGCGGTCGCATCGGGCCAGGGGACCAGGCCGGTCCTAGGACCGGTCGTACGCCCCGGAACGACCGCCGTCGCCGGGAGTCACCGGCGTACCATGATCATCTGTTGTGACTTGAGTCACAGAGTCCATTTTCTGCTGACCCTGTGTACCGGGTGCACAGCTCACTGTGATTCAGTGGCCGTGACACTGCAACAAGTACGTCGATATGAAACCTGGAGTTGCTGTCGAGGTCCCGGGGGTGCGAGCGATGGAGGCCGAGTCGGAGCCGTACGTCCGCCTGGCGACCATGCGGCAGCTGCATCAGGCCGTCGCCGATCTCAACACGGCGCGGAGTCTGGCCGACACGCTCCAGACCGTGGCCGACGGGATCGTCTCGGGCCTCGGCTACGAGCTGGGCTGCGTCAACCTGGTCCGGCCGGACGGCGACCTCGTCATCGCCGCCTTCGCGGGCAACGCCGCCGCCGAGGCCCTGATCACCGGCCGCGTCGGCTCCCGCGACTCCTGGGAGCGCCGGCTCTCCATGGGCGAGGCCTGGGACCAGCTGCGGTTCATCCCGCACACCGAGGGCTGGGTCCTCCTCGACGACGACGTACCGCAGTGGCACACCGAGGGGCCCGAGCCCCGGTTCGAGGACGAGTGGCACCCGCTGGACCGGCTCTACGCCCCGATGTACGCCTCCGCGGGCGGCCGGGACCTCCTCGGGGTCATATCCGTCGACCGGCCGCGCAACGGGCGCCGCCCCGGCGCATGGGGGCGCGAGGCGCTCCAGATGTACGCCTCCCAGGCCGCCATCGCGATCAGCAACGCCCGCCTGCGGGCCAATATGCAGCGCGCCCTGGTCCGCCTGGAGCGGGAGCAGCAGGCGCTGCGGGCCAGCGAGGAGTCCTTCCGGCAGGCCTTCGAGTACGCGCCCAGCGGCATGGCCATCGCCGAGATGGGCGGCGACCAGCAGGGCAGGCTGCTGCGCACCAACGACGCGCTGTGCCGGCTGCTGGGCCGCCCGGCCTCCGTGATGCGCCGCTACTCCTTCGCCGACCTGGTCCACCCCGAGGACATCGGCACCCTGCTGCGCACCTCCGCCGAGGGCGGCCGGGCCGAACTGCGCCTCAGCCGCCGGGACGGCACCTATCTCTGGGTCTCGCTGCGCAACTCCGTCGTCGCGGACACCGCCGACGGGCCGCGCTTCCTGCTCACCCATGTCGAGGACATCGAGGAGCGCAAGCGCCACGAGCTGAACCTCGCCCACCGCGCCTCGCACGACGCGCTGACCGGGCTGCCCAACAGCGCCGAGCTGAAGTCGCGGCTCTCCGCCCGGATCTGCGAGCGGCCGCACTCCTCCCCGGCCGCGACCGCGATCGAGGCGCTGGACGCGGCGTACGGAGACGTCGAGTCGTCCCTGACCCACGGCTACCAGGCCGACGGCTACGAGGGCGAGGCGGTCCCCGGCGGCGGGCCCTTCGACCACCACGTGCACACGGCGGCCCCGGATCCGGCGCACGACGACGGGACCAAGGGGCTCGCGGTCCTCTTCTGCGACCTCGACGGCTTCAAGTCCATCAACGACCGCTTCGGGCACCACACGGGCGACGCCGTGCTGATCGAGGTCGCCCGGCGGCTGAGCACCTGTGTGCGGGACGGCGACACCGTCGCCCGGCTCGGAGGTGACGAATTCGTCGTCCTCGCCGACGGCCTCGGGGCGGCGGACGCCGCTGACCTGGCCGTTCGCCTGAGAAATGCCATCATTCCGCCCATAAGGGTCGACGGCCGGGCGGTCCGGGTCGGAGCGAGTTTCGGCATCGGCTGGGCCGAGTGCGGCATGACCGTGGAAGAGGTCCTGCGCTCCGCCGACCAGCGGATGTACGTGGAAAAGCGGTCCCGGTCGAAGGTTCACCGCAGGGCCGGATGACGTTCACGACCCGTTTCTCCCCCTACCCCGTACCCGTTCCCCGGCGGCCGTCCGGGTCGGTGAGCGCAATTCGGGGCCTGCTCCGTTCGAGGTAGGCTCGGCCGGTCGGCGACGGCTGGCGACATGGTGAGGAGTGACCCAGGGATGACGGCCGGAAACAACGGCGCGAGCAAGCCCGAGGACGACGATCCGTTCGGCTATCTGTACGCGGACGGACAGGCGGCAGGCGCCCAGGCGCCCGGCCAGGGCGGCTACGGCTACCCGGGTCCGGCCGCCCAGCCGGGCGTGCCCAGAACGTCCTACAACCAGGTGCGTGCCGTCGGTGAGCGCCAGTACGGCCAGCAGCAGGTGCCGCAGCAGCAGGGCGGCTACGGCTACCCGCCCCAGCAGAGCTACGGCCAGCCCGCGCAGCAGTACAACCGGCCGAACCCGCAGTACGCGGCCCCCGAGACCTACCCCGGCGGGGCGTCCCACGGACAGCCCCCGGCGCAGGGCGGTCACGGCGGCGGCCCGGGCCGCGGCGGTCCGAACACGAAGGCGCTCCTGATCGCGGCGGTCGCCGTGGTCGCGGTCGTCCTCATCGGCATCGGCGCCGCCCTGCTCACGGGCGACGACGGCGACAAGGACGACAAGAAGGACGAGGCGTCCTCCTCGCAGGGCTCGGCGGGCCAGGTCGAGGAGTCCAAGAAGCCGGAGAAGCCGAAGGAGACCCCCAAGCCGGTCGAGCTGCCGAAGCAGGACGCGGCGACGCTGACGCTGGGCGGCACGGCGGCCCTGGACTCCACGGTCAAGGGCGCCAAGGGCGCGAACGGCAACTACATCAACCTCAACGAGGTCGGCCGCTCGGCCACCTGGACGGTCGAGGTTCCCGAGGCCGGCGCGTACACCCTGTACGTGACCTACGGCGTGCCCGGCAAGGACGCGAAGACGACCCTGACGGTCAACGCGCAGGAGCCGCGCTCCATCAACATGAAGAACTTCGCGAACGCCGAAGAGGGCGACCTGGAGAAGGGCTGGACGAACACCTACGCGTACGTCCAGCTCGACAAGGGCGCCAACACCCTCAAGCTGTCCTGCGAGGAAGGCGACGAGTGCGACGCCAACCTCGACCAGCTGGAGCTGAAGGCCGGCCACATCAAGAAGAACGGCTGACCGGCACCGCTCGTACGGACGCCCTGATCGCCGCCAGGTGGTCAGGGCGTCGGTGTGTCCGGGCGCTCAGGGGGCCGGTACGTGCGGCTCCACCGTGACGCGCGGCAGCAGCTCCGCGTAGGCCGCCGCGTCGAACTCGCCCGCCGTCGGCGCCAGCACCGTCGCCGTCGACAGCGCCACCGCCCGGGCCAGCCGCTCCGGCCAGTCGAGCCCCTCGGCCAGGGCGGAGAGCAGCCCGGCCACCGCCGAGTCGCCCGCGCCGGTCGGGTTGCCGCGCACGGGGGCGGGCGGGGCGGCCCGCCAGACGCCGTCCGGGGTGACGGCGAGGACGCCCTCCGGGCCGAGCGAGGCGACCACGGCGTGCGCCCCGCGACGGCGGGCGTCGCCCGCCGCGCGCAGCGGTTCGCGGGAGCCGGTCAGCCGGGCCAGCTCCTCCGCGTTCGGCTTGACCAGGTCGGGACGGGCGGCGATGCCCCGGCGCAGCGGTTCGCCGCTGGTGTCCAGGAGCACGGGCACGGCGGCGGCGCGGGCGATCCGGACCAGTTCGGCGTAGGCCCCGACATGGATGCCGGGCGGCAGGGAGCCGCAGAGCGCGACCGCTTCGGCCCCGGCGACCAGCTCCTCGTACGTCCGCAGGAAGGCGGCCCATTCGGCGGGGCTCACCTGCGGTCCTGGCTCGTTGAGCTGGGTGGTGTCGCCGGTCGAGCGGTCGGTGACCGCCAGGGTGCGGCGGGTGTTCCCGGCGACCTCGACGAGGGCGTCGCGCGGCGGGAGCGGGGCGAGGAGGTCGCGCAGGACGGTTCCGGTCGCTCCGCCGACGAAGCCGGTGACGACGGTGTCGTGGCCCAGCGCCCCGAGCACCCGGGCGACGTTGAGGCCCTTGCCGCCGGGGCGTTCGGTGACCTCGCCGACGCGGTGGCTGCCGTGCGGGACGAGCGCGTCGACGGTGTACGTCACGTCGAGCGCTGTGTTCAGAGTGACGGTCAGGATCATCTCTGCCGGCCCCTCCCTCGGTGCGGGGCTCCAGCGGTGTCGGCCCCAGCGGTGCGTGCGCCCGGCTTGTGGCGCGCGATTCCGATGATCATGTCAAAGCGGTGGCGGTCGGCCCAGTCCCGCGGGCCGACCGCCATCTCTTCGTTACGTGCCTCGTGCGTTACGTGCCTCGTGCGGTGCGTGCTTCGTGCGGTCCGGCGGCCGGCCTCAGGCCGTCTTCGGCTCGATGATCCACTCGCCCCGGCGCATGACGCCCTTGAGGACGAAGTCCTCGTCGAGGACGACCAGGTCGGCGTCCTTGCCCGGGTCCAGCGAGCCGACCCGGTCGTAGACGCCGAGCAGCCGGGCCGGGTTGGCGGAGATGGACCGGACGACGTCCTCGACGGGGATCTCGTCGAGGGTGACGGCCCGGCGGAACGCGGTGTCCAGGGTGAGCGTCGAGCCGGCGATCGAGCCGCCCTCCACCAGCCGGGCCACCCCGTCGGTGACCTCGACCGCGAGCGGGCCGAGCTGGTACTCGCCGTCGCCGAATCCGGCCGCGTCCATCGCGTCGGTGATCAGCGCGACCCGGCCCGCGCCCTTGTGGCGGTAGGCCAGCTCCAGGACGGCCGGGTGCAGATGCGTGCCGTCGTTGATCAGCTCGACGGTGATCCGGTCGTCCTCCAGCAGCGCGGCGATCGGGCCGGGCTCGCGGTGGGCGAGCGGCGGCATCGCGTTGAACAGATGCGTGGCGACGGTCGCGCCCGCGTCGATGGCCTCGACAGTCTGCTCGTACGTCGCATCCGTGTGGCCGATCGCGGCGATGACCCCGTGCTCGGCGAGCAGCCGCACCGAGTCGATGCCGCCGGGCAGTTCGGTGGCGAGGGTGAACATCCGGGCGGTGCCGCGCGCGGCGTCCAGCAGCTTGCGCACCTCGGCCGGGTCCGGGTCGCGCAGCAGCTCCTCGCTGTGGGCGCCCTTGCGGCACGGCGAGATGAAGGGGCCCTCGAAGTGGATCCCGGCCAGGTCGCCCTGCTCGACCAGCTCGGACAGCACGCCCGCGCGCCGGGCGAGGAAGTCCATCTCGCCGGTGACGGTGGAGGCGACCATCGTGGTGGTGCCGTGCTCGCGGTGCGTACGGATGCCGGTGAGGACCTCGTCCACGGTGCCGGAGGTGAAGGACGCCCCACCGCCGCCGTGGTTGTGCATGTCCACGAAGCCGGGGACCACCCAGTGGCCGCCGAGGTCGATGGTCCGGGCGCCCTCCGGTGCGGTACCGGCGATCCGGGTGCCCTCGACGGTCACCCGGCCGTCCTCGACGGTGCCGGTGGGGAGCACCACCCGGGCGCCGGCGAGAACGGTGCTGTCTGCTGCGCGTCCGGCCATCAGGCGGAAACCTCCGTGGAGAGTAGATCCCAGGCGAGCAGCCCCGCGCCCAGGCATCCGGCGGTGTCCCCGAGGGCCGCCGGGACGATGTGGGGCAGCTTCTGGAACGTGATCCGTTCCTCGACGGCCGCACGCAGTGGTGTGAACAAGGTTTCCCCGGCTTCGGCGAGACCGCCACCGATGATGAGCGTGCCGGGGTCGAGGAGGGTGAGCGCGGTGACGAGGCCGGCGGCGAGCGCGTCGATCGCGTCCTGCCAGACCCGGATCGCCGCCGGGTCGCCGGACTCGACGGCCTTCGCGCAGTCCGCGGCGTCCGCACCGGGGTCGCCGGAGGCGGCGGCCCAGGCCCGGGTCACCGCGGCGGCGGAGGCCAGCGTCTCCAGACAGCCGCGCTGGCCGCAGCCGCAGTCGGGGCCGTCCGGGCGGACCACGATGTGGCCGATCTCGCCCGCGTACCCGTGGGCGCCCGCCTCGATGACGCCCGCGATGCCGATGGCCCCGGCGATGCCGGTGCCCAGTGGGACGAAGAAGAAGCGGTCCGCGCCGTGCCCGGCCCCGATCCGGCCCTCGGCGAGCCCGCCGGTGCGGACGTCGTGGCCGAGGGCGACCGGGATGGCGCCCAGCCGCTCGGAGAGCAGGGCGCGCAGCGGTACGTCGCGCCAGCCCAGGTTCGCGGCGTACACCGCGATGCCCTTCTCGGCGTCGACGATGCCGGGCACGGCGACCCCGGCGGCGACGGCGCTCTCGCCGAGGTGCTCCTCGCCGTGGGCGCGCAGCTCCGCCGCGAACGCGAGGATCGACTCGACGACCGCGTCGGCGCCGCGCTCCCGGCCGGTGGCCCGCCGCGCCTCGTGGAGGAGGGTGCCGTCGGTCCCGACCAGTGCGGCCTTCATTCCGGTGCCGCCCACATCGAGGGCGATGACATGTCTCACGGAAGACAGTTTCGCCCGCCGACCCCCAAAAGGTCTAGTCCACTAGCGCGGTTTGTTGCGGACGCATACAAAATGATGAACGCGTGAAGGTGGACCCTTTTGTGCCGTAAAGCGACTAATGGGCAACGCGGATCGGGGGGAATCCGGACCAAAGGTCTGGACCAAGATACGGGGCGGGGGTCCCGACTGCCAGTACCTGCAAGCCAGTTGTGGCCTCCGGGGCCGATATACGTTGCCGAAGCGATACTCCGGTGGTGTAGACCGCTGGTTCGGCAATGGGGGAAAATCGCAGTTCGTCCGGACGGTGTCGGACTGGGGGCAGTGCCGCGGCCGGACAGGGGGCCGCCGGCGACGCCGACGCACCGTCCGTGCGATGGCTGAAAAACAATGAGGATGGGCGAGGCTGTGCAGCGGCGCTTTTTGGGTCTGACCGCGGTGGTGGCCGCGCTGGGAATGACGGCAACGTTGTCGGGCTGCGGCGGTGACACCGGCTCGGGCGACGTCACGCTCAAGCTGGTCGCCGCGGACTACGGCACCGGGCCGGAGAACAGCTCCGAGAAGTACTGGAGCGGGGTCGCGTCGGGCTTCGAGAAGGAGCACCCCGGCATCAAGGTCGATGTCACCGTCCTGTCGTGGAAGGACGTCGACCGCGAGGTCGCCGAGATGGTCAAGGAGGGCAACGCCCCGGACATCGCCCAGATCGGCGCGTACGCGGACTACGCCAAGGCGGGCAAGCTCTACACCGCCGACGAGACGCTCGCCATCCGCACCGCGGCGAACTTCCTCCCGTCGCTCACCGACGCGGGCAAGGTCAACGGCACGCTCTACGGCCTGCCCTTCGTCGCCAGCACCCGGCTGCTCTTCTACAACCAGAAGCTCTTCGACCAGGCCGGCCTGGACGCCCCCGAGACCTGGGACGACATCCGGAGCGACGCCACCGCGCTCAAGGCGAAGGGCGTCGACTACCCCTTCGCACTGCCGCTAGGCCAGGAGGAGGCCCAGGCCGAGACCCTGATGTGGCTGCTCAGCGGCAACGGCGGCTACACCGACGACGTCGGCTCCTACGACATCGACTCGGCCGAGAACGTCGCCACGTTCCGCTGGCTGCGGGACAACCTCGTCGGCAAGGGCCTCACCGGGCCGGTCGAGCCCGGCAAGCTGGACCGGGCTAAGGCGTTCGAGGCGTTCACCGCGGGCAAGGTCGGCATGCTCAACGGCCACCCCACCCTGATGGACGAGGCCGAGGCCAAGGGCGTCAAGGTCGGCATGGTGCCGCTGCCCGGCTCCGACGGGCCGACCAAGGGCTCCATGGGCGTCGCCGACTGGATGATGGGCTTCAAGCAGAACGGCCACCGCCAGGAGATCGGCAAGTTCCTCGACTACGCCTACTCCGACGAGAACGTGCTGGAGTTCGCCGAGGAGTACGACCTGCTCCCGGTGACCGGCAGCGCCTCCGCCGCGATGGAGACCGACAAGAAGCACAAGAAGCTGCACGAGTTCCTGGCCGCGCTGCCCAACTCGACGCTGCCCCCGTTCGGCAAGACGTCCTGGGCCACCGTCAGCGACGCGATCAAGAAGAAGATCGGCGGCGCGGTCGCTCCGGGCAGCAACCCCGAGAGCATCCTCGGGGAGATAGCCGCCGAGGCGACGCGGGCCGAGGCCGCCGAGTAGCGGTCCGGCGGCCGGTGTCGGGGGTGGGCATTAGGTTGGTTGATATGACCGCTTCCGGCCCTGCTCCTGGCCCTGACCCCGCCCCCGACTCCGAGCAGTCCGATTCCCCGGCCGTGGATTCTCCGGCCGGGGAATCCTCCGCCGTGCCCGTGCCCGTGCCCGTGCCCGGTGCGGCCGGGCTGTCCGTACGGGAGCGGGCGCTGTTGGCCCTGGAGCGGCGGTCCTGGGCGGGGCCCGGGGCGAAGGAGCGGGCGATCCGGGAGGAGCTGGGGATGTCGCCGGTGCGGTACTTCCAGCTCCTCAACGCGTTGATCGAGGACGAGCGGGCGCTGCGGGAGGATCCGGTCACGGTGAATCGGTTGCGGCGGGTGCGGGACGCTCGGCGCGGGCGGCGCTGAGCGCGGGCCTTCGGGGGCTCCGCCCCCGGACCCCCGCTCCTCAATCGCCGGAGGGGCTTGAAAACCACCCCGGAGCGGCTTGGAGCTGCCTAGCGGCCTGAAATTACGGGGTGCAGCCGGTCACCAGGTCCACCGCTCGGTCCAGGCGGTCGCGTTCGGCTTCGGTCAGGTGTGGGTTCTGGTGCTGGCGGGTGCAGGCCAGGGCCAGGTCGGTGGCCGACGTGCCGCCGTCGTCGGAGAGTTCCGCCAGGAGCGCCGCCAGCAGCGGCCGTACGTCCGCCCCGGCCGGGAGCGACGGGTCGAGCGCGATCCGGGCCAGGGTCAGCGCCGACATCGCACGGTCGAGGCCGGGCGGGCCCTCCGCCGCGGTGGACCAGTCGATCACCACCGCGCCCCCCGCCGTCAGCACCACGTTCTCCGGATGCAGGTCCAGGTGGAGCACACAGTCCTCCGGGTTCGCCGAGACCCGGGGCGGTATGGCGTGCAGGTCACGCAGCAGCCGGGCGAGCAGCGCACCCGCCTCGGCCGCCCCCACCCGCCCCGCCAGCAGGGCCTCGGCCAGGGTCGGGCCGGTCAGCCGCTGCAGCACCAGATCCGTGGGGCGGGCGCCCTCGGCGGGCGGGCCGATGCGCGGTACGGGAAACCCGAAGGCGCCCACGTACGACATCACGGCCAGCTCCTCCGTGGTGTCGGTGCGGTCCCGGTAACGGCGAAGGACCCAGGAGCCGTCGAGTGCGTACACGTCGGCGGTGCGTCCCGAGCCCAGAAGTTGCCCTGTGTGCATGAGGGCGAACCTACCCGGGCGCCCCGCCGAAAGGGAGACGGCTTCCGGCTTCGCCCCATAACGCGGAGGGAGGGGGTGAACGGGATCTCCTGCGCCGGGTGTCACCGCCGCTACGGTTTCGGCAATTCCCTGGTCCGTACCAACCCCCGCCGGACCCGGACACCCCCTGAACCAAGGAGAGTTACGTGGAGAGAACCACGCTCCGCAGACGCGCCCTCGTCGCCGGCACCGCCACGGTGGCCGTGGGCGCGCTCGCCCTCGCCGGGCTGACCGGCGTGGCGTCCGCCGACCCCGCGGGCACCACCGCCCCGCCGGTCTCCGCCGACAGCCTGTCGCCCGGACTGCTGTCCGCCATGGAGCGCGACCTCGGCCTGGACGCGGACGACGCGCGCGGCCGGATAGCCAACGAGTACCGCGCCGCCGCCGTCGCCGCCGGGCTGGAGAAGTCCCTCGGCGCCAGCTACGCCGGAGCCCGGGTCAGCGGTGCGAAGGCGGCCCTGACCGTCGCCACCACCGACGCCTCCCAGACCGCCCGGATCACCGAGGCCGGGGCGAAGGCCGAGGTCGTCGGCCACAGCCTGGACCGGCTCGAAGGCGTCAAGGAGGCCCTCGACCGGGCCGCGCTGCGCAAGGCGCCGAAGGACGTGCCCGTCTGGTACGTCGACGTCGAGGCCAACCGGGTCGTCGTGAACGCCGCGAGCACCGCGGCCGGAGCGGCGTTCCTCAGGACCGCCGGGGTCGACAGCGCCCTGGTCACCGTCGCCCGGTCCGCCGAACAGCCGCGCGCCCTCGCGGACCTGCGGGGTGGCGACGCGTACTACATGAACGGCTCCGGCCGCTGTTCCATCGGCTTCCCGGTGAAGCGCGGCACCCAGAACGGCTTCGCCACGGCGGGCCACTGCGGACGGGTCGGCACCACCACCAACGGCTTCAACCAGCAGGCCCAGGGCACCTTCCAGGGCTCCACCTTCCCCGGCCGCGACTACGCCTGGGTCGCCACCAACGCCAACTGGACGCCGCGTCCGCTGGTCAACGGCTACGGGCGGGGCGACGTCACCGTCGCCGGCTCCACCGCGTCCGTCGTCGGCGCCTCGGTCTGCCGCTCCGGCTCCACCACGGGCTGGCACTGCGGCACCATCCAGCAGCTCAACACCAGCGTCACCTACCCGGAGGGCACCATCTCCGGCGTGACCCGCACCAGCGTCTGCGCGGAGCCGGGCGACTCCGGCGGCTCGTACATCTCCGGCAACCAGGCGCAGGGTGTCACCTCCGGCGGCTCGGGCAACTGCTCGTCCGGCGGTACGACGTACTTCCAGCCGCTCAACCCGCTGCTCCAGGCGTACGGGCTGACCCTGGTCACCAGCGGTACGCCCACCGACCCGCCCACCACGCCGCCGACCGACCCGCCCACCGACCCGCCGGGCGGCACCTGGGCGGCCGGCACCGCGTACGCCGCCGGAGCCACGGTGACGTACGGCGGAGCGACCTACCGCTGCCTCCAGGCGCACACGGCCCAGCCCGGCTGGACCCCCGCGGCCGTTCCGGCGCTCTGGCAGCGGATCTGACCGCCGCCGCCCCGGCCGCCCGTACGGGTGTCGCTCACCGGCACCCGTACCCGGGCCGGCCACCGACCGTCCCGCGTCACCGAACCTCCTGAACCTCCGCCTCCCGCCTCCCCGCGCCGAGGCCCACCGAGGACTCCGAGGAAACCGTCATGACCCCACAAATGGACAACGCGACCCCCCACGACCCGAGCGCGTCCGACGAGGCGTCGGGCGACCGGCGGCGGATCAGCCGCAAAGGTCTCCTGAAGGCCGCGCTCGTCGCGAGCGCCGCGCCCCTGCTCGCCGGAGGAGGCGTCGCCCTCGCCCGGGACGCCGCCTCCACCGGGACCGGGCCGCTGGCCCCGACCCCGGAGTGCGACGACGGCGACGACACGACGCCACCGCAGATGGAGGGGCCGTATTTCAAGCCCAACTCGCCGCGCCGCACCAGCCTGGTGACCCCGGGCACCCCCGGCATCCCGCTCACCGTGAGCGGCTATGTCTTCGGCCGGGCCTGCCGGCCCATCTCCGGGGCGCTGCTCGACTTCTGGCAGGCGGACACCAACGGGGCGTACGACATGGCCCAGTTCGCCTTTCGCGGTCACCAGTTCACCGGAACGGACGGGTCGTTCAGCCTCACCACGATCGTGCCGGGCCTCTACCCGGGCCGGACGCGCCACATCCATGTGAAGGCGCAGGCGCCCGGCGGCCGCATCCTCACCACCCAGCTGTACTTCCCGGACGAGCCGCGCAACAACACCGACGCCCTGTTCGACCCGGAGCTGCTGATGAACGTCCGCAGCGTCGGGAACGGGCGCCAGGGCACCTTCGACTTCGTCCTGGACGTCGCCCAGACGCCCGGCCCGACCGATCCGCCCACCGATCCGCCCACCGAGCCGGGGACCAGCTGGGTCTCCGGCACCTCCTACCGCGCGGGCGACCGCGTGACCTACGGCGGGGTCGCCTACCGCTGTCTGCAGGCACACCAGGCCATCTCGGGCTGGGAGCCGCCGAACGTCCCCGCGTTGTGGGAACGCGGGTAGACGAGGAACAGCGAGCGCGCACCACCGCCCGCGCCCCGTTCACGCCGTCCGGCGCGTGAACGGGGCGCTTTTCCGTGCCGGAAAGTCTTCCCGGACCGTCCGAAACATTTGCCCGGCCCCGTCGCGTCATACAGGTGGAAGGGCGGAACGGATGGATGGACGGGGGAGGGTATGAGGACGTCGCGCACCGAGGAGTACCGGGTGTTCGCGGCCGGCCGGGCCGGCCATCTGTTCCGCTCGGCCTGCCTGTTGACCAGTGGCGATGTGCATCTCGCCGAGGATCTGGTGCAGGAGACGCTGAGCCGGATGTACGTGCTGTGGGGCCGGGCCCGCCGGATCGACAACCCGGCGGCGTACGCGCAGACCGTGCTCGTGCGGACCTTTCTGACCCACCGGCGACGGCGCTCCGCGAGCGAACGCCCGCTGGCCGAACTGCCCGACGGCGCTCGGGTGGACCCCGACGACCCGGCGCTGCGGATGACGCTGCTCCGGGCTCTCTCCCAACTGGCGCCCAAGGACCGCGCGGTCGTGGTGCTGCGGTACTGGGAGGACCGGAGCATCGAGGAGACCGCCGCCGCCCTCCAGGTCAGCCCCGCTGCCGTACGGACCCGCTGTGTGCGGGCGCTCGGGCGGCTTCGGGAGCACCTGGGCGGCAGCATCGCGGAGTTCGCCGCCCGCTGACCTTCCGGCGGCCTTCGCCGCCCGCCCTACCGGCCCCGACGGGCCGTCAACTGTCGAGTAGACCCGAACGAGAAGTGGTGGTTCCCCATGCCCAGCGAAGACGAGCTGCCGTTCGAGGACGGCCTCGGTACGGAGCTCCGCCGTGCCGGAGAGACCTTCGAGCTGTCCGGCCGTGCCGCCCTGGTGGACGGCGCGCTGGAAAAGGGCCGGCGCACCGTGCGCCGCCGCCGGGTCGCCGCCGTGGCCGGAAGCGTGCTGACCCTCGCCCTCATCGGCGGCGGGGTCACCTTCGCCACCGGGCAGCTGCGCGCTTCCGGCGACGGGGCGAACGTCGCGAGCAGCGGCCCGATCGCGCCTACGGCCACCCCCACGGCCGCCCCTACGGACGCCGCCGAACCCACGCCGACGGCCGCGCCCACCGACGCCGCGACGGCCGACCCCTCGCCCTCGGACGCACCGGCGGCCACCTCCGCCGTCACGGGCGGTTCGCGCACCGGCGAGCCCTCGCCGGACCCGGCCTCGCGCGGGACGCACGACGCCGGGATCCCGGCGCCGCCGCTCGACTACACGCTGCTGATGCCGACCTTCCGCGCCCTGCTCCCCGAGGGGCTGACCGTGAGCGACGAGACGGACAGCGGCGGCGAGTTCGCCTCGGTCGTCGTCGACGACGGCAAGGGCCGTTCCCTCGTGCAGATCAATGTGCAGCAGGACATGCGGGACGTCGCCGACGATCTGTACCGCGACGCGACCACCCGGCCCGACGGCACCCTGCTCGCCACCTCGAAGACGCCCGGTGAGAAGGGCGGCGCGGGGGCCGTCATGTGGACGGCCGACTCCATGCGCCCCGACGGCATGCGCGTCGTCGTCTCGGCCTTCAACTCCGGCGAGCAGTCGAGCCCCGCCACCCGTCCGGAGCCCGCGCTCACCATGGACCAGCTCATCGCCCTGGTGCTCAGCCCGGAATGGCCGAAGCTCCAGCAGCGGTAGCCGCGGGCCCGTGGCGCGGCGGCCAGAGAAGCCGCACCACCGGGTGTCACTTGGCGTCCGAGTAGCGCTCCACCACCGCCGTGGTGAAGGGAAAGCGCACCGGCGTCTCCCCGAAGGCGGTCCGCCCGGCCAGCTCGCCCGCCGCGCGGATCGCCTCGGCGACGGCCGCGGTCTCCTCGGCCGGGCAGTGCACGATCACCTCGTCGTGCTGGAAGAACACCAACTGCGCCCGCAGCCCCTGCTCGAAGAGCGTCCGGCGCAGGGCGGCCAGGAGCAGCAGCGCCCAGTCGGCCGCACTGCCCTGCACCACGAAGTTACGGGTGAAGCGGCCCCGGGCCCGCGCCGTGCCGCCCCCGGACCCGGCCGGGCCCCCGGCGTCACCGGCGCCCTCCGGATCCTCCTGGGGGATGCCCGCCTCCTCGTCCTGGCCGGCCAGCGCCACCGGCGGGCTGGTCCGGCCCAGCCAGGTCCGCACCACCCGCCCCTCCTCGCCCGCCCGCGCCGCGTCGTCGACATAGGCGACGGCGAGCGGGAAGCGGCGGCGCAGGGCGGCCAGGTTCTTCAGGCCGTCGCCGGAGGTCTGGCCGTAGATCGCACCGAGCAGCGCCAGCTTGGCGTGCTCGCGGTCGCCGGAGAACGCCCGGTCGGACAGGGCCTTGTAGAGGTCGCCGTCATGACCGGCCACCTCCATCAGGCCCCGGTCGCGGGAGATCGCCGCCAGCACCCGGGGCTCCATCTGGTCGGCGTCCGCGACGACGAGCCGCCACCCCTCGTCGGCGACGACGGCCTGCCGTATCACCTTGGGGATCTGCAGGGCCCCGCCGCCGTTGGTCGTCCAGCGGCCGCTGACCGTGCCGCCCGGCTGGTACTCCGGGCGGAAGCGGCCCTCGCGCACCCAGTCCTGGAGCCAGGACCAGCCGTGCGCCGTCCAGATCCGGTAGAGCTTCTTGTACGCGATCAGCGGCTCGACCGCCGGATGGTCCAGCCCTTCCAGCTCCCACCGCCGGGTCGACTTCACCGGGATCCCGGCCTGCGCGAACGCCTTCACCACATCGGCCGGCAGATCAGGGCGGACCCGTCTGCCGAACGCCGCCGACACCTCGTCCGCAAGCTCGGCGAGTCTGCGGGGCTCGCCGCCGCCCGCGTACCGCTCGCCCAGCAGTCCGTTCAGCAGCTCCCGGTGGACGTCGGCGCGCCAGGGCAGCCCCGCCCGGTGCATCTCGGCGGCCACCAGCATCCCCGCCGACTCCGACGCGGTCAGCAGCCGCATCCGGTCCGGGTGCTCCGCCGCGTCATGGCGGCGCACCTGGTCCGCGTAGACCCGCAGCAGTCCCTCGAAGGGCACCCCGGTCCCCGACGACGGCTCGAAGAGGGAGGACTGCGCGCCCGGTTCGGCGGACCGGGCGGGCGGATCCGGCGGCACCGGCCCGTTGTCCAGCCGGGCCAGCGCGGCGGCCGCCGACCGGGGCTCGCCCAGCCGCCCGGCGTACCCGAGCAGCAGCAGCTCGGCGCACTCGATGTCGTAACACCGCTCGACCCGGACCCCGGCGGCCAGCAGCCGGGGGTAGATCGCGGCGGTCGACCGCCACACCCAGCGGACCACATCGGGGCGGGAGCGGACCGCCTCGACGAGATCGGGCTCGGCGACGACCGGACCGGCGGGCGTGCCGTCCCGACCCAGCGGCGCGAGCAGCGCCCCGCCCCCGTCCGCGGCCGCCACCGCCCACCGTTCGGTCATGGATGCGAGTCTGGCACCCGCCACTGACAGTGCCCCGGAAGCGGGCCGCCGACTGGCCGCCCGGCTCCGCAGCCACGAGGATCACCCCATGGAAGCGATCGTGTACGAGGAGTTCGGCGGCCCCGACGTCCTGCATCTGGCCCGGCTCGACCGGCCGCGCCCCGGCCCCGGCCAGGTCCGGGTCGCCGTGCGGGCGGCCGGGGTGAACCCGCTCGACCACAAGATCCGCAACGGCTGGATGGAGGGCGCCTTCCCCACCCCGCTGCCCGCCACGCCCGGCGCGGAGTTCGCCGGGGTGGTCCAGGAGGCGGGGGAGGGCGTCACCGCGTTCGCCCCCGGTGACGAGGTCCTCGGCTGGAGCGCCACCGGCTCCTACGCCACCGAGGCGCTGGCCGATGCCGCCGCCCTCGCCCGCAAGCCCGAGGGGCTGTCCTGGGAGCAGGCCGCGGCGCTGCCCGTCGCGACCGACACCGCGTCCCGGGTCCTGGACGAACTGGCGCTGGCCGAGGGCGAGACGCTGCTCCTGCACGGGGCGGGCGGCGGCGTCGGCTCCGCCGCCGTACAGCTCGCGACGGCCCGCGGCGCGACCGTCATCGGCACCGCCTCCCCGGCCAACCACGACTATCTGCGGGTGCTGGGCGCGGTCCCGGTGGCGTACGGGGACGGGCTGGTCGAGCGGGTGCGGGAGCTGGCCCCGGAGGGGGTGGACGCGGTGTTCGACGCGTCGGGGCGCGGCGCGCTGCCCGCCTCCGTCGAGCTGCGCGGCGGCACCACGGACCGGATCGTCACCATCGCCGACGGGGACGCCGCCGAGCTGGGCGTCGCCTTCTCCGCCGGTGGAGAGCCCTCGGCCGAACGCCTCGCGGAGAGCGCCCGGCTGGCGGCCGCCGGTGAGCTGCGGGTGGAGATCGCCCAGGTCTTCCCGCTCGCCGACGCCGCGAGCGCCCACGCCCTGAGCGAGGGCGGCCATGTGCGGGGCAAGCTGGTGCTGCTGCCGTAAGGGGCGGCCGACCGGTGCGCCTACCCTTGGCCGGATGGAATCGGTGATCGACCGGGCGTGCGCGGCGGCCCTCTACGCGGAGGGCGACGCCGCCCTGGACACCGGCGCGTCCCTGCTCGCCGCCGCCCCGGACGCCGACGACGCGGCGCACCGGCGCGGCGAGGAGTTCGTACGCCGGGCCTGGGACCGGGGCTGGCAGCCGGCCGACCTGATCCGGTGGGTGCGCCGGGAGCTGGACGAGCGGCGGGCGGCGCTGGCCGCGGCCCTGATCGCCGCCGAGACCGCCCGGTACGCGGAGCTGCCGCCCCGGTGGCGGCAGCAGCTCGGCGAGCTCCCGCCGCCCGCGCTCCGCAACCGCCCCGACCGGTTCTCCTACGCCGCCGATCTGCTGGAGCTGTACCGGCTGCTGCTGCGGCTGCCCGCCATCGAGCCGGTGGGACCGCCGCCCGGCACGGTCGCCGACGACCTGCACCGGCCGCCCGCCGCCGACGAGCCCCGCATGCTCACCCGGATCCGGGCGCTGCTGGCGAAGGCCGAGGCGACCGGCTTCCCGGAGGAGGCCGAGGCGCTGACCACCAAGGCGCAGGAGCTGATGGCCCGGCACAGCATCGACGAGGCCCTGCTCGCCGCCCGGACGCACAGCCGCGAGACCCCGGGCGCCTGCCGGATCGGGGTGGAGCCCCCGTACGAGAGCGCCAAGGCGATCCTGCTGGACGCCGTCGCCTCCGCGAACCGCTGCCAGGCCGTGTGGAACGAGGACCTCGGCTTCACCACGGTCGTCGGCTTCGAGGCGGACCTGGAGGCCGTGGAGCTGCTGTTCACCTCGCTGCTCGTCCAGGGGACGGCCGCGATGACCCGGGCGGAGGCCGGACAGCGGGCCGGCGGGCGCAAGCGGACCAAGACCTTCCGGCAGGCGTTCCTGATGGGGTACGCGCAGCGGCTCGGCCGCCGGCTCGCCGACGGCGCCGAGCGGGTCGTGGCGGCGGCCGACTCCGGTACGGACCGGGGCGCCGGGCTGCTTCCCGTCCTCGCCGCCCGGGACGTCGCGGTCACCGACACCGCCGAGCGGATGTTCCCGAGGACCACGACCACCCGGGTGCGGGGCGTGAGCGACCTGGACGGCTGGACGCACGGCACCGAGGCCGCCGACCGGGCCCGCATGGGCGGTGCGTCGCACCGACCCGACCGCGAAATCACGTCATAAGTCGGGCTTGCCCTGGATTGCCCGGTTAGGCTCGGCCCATGAGCTGGCTCCGGGCGCTGAAGGAGACCGCCCGCTCGGGGCTGGAGATCGAGCGGCAGAGGCTGGAACCCCTCGTCGCCTTCCGCGGTGCGGCCGGCCTCGCCCTCGTCATCGGCACGAGCCTCCTGCTGTTCGGGCCGGAGATCGCGGCGAGCTCCGCGTTCGGCGCGTTCCAGGCGGCCATCGCCACCTTCCAGCGCAGCTGGCGCCCGCGCCCGGTCCTCGCCCTGGTCTCCGGCGCCAGCCTCGCCGTCTCGACGTTCGTCGGCTACGTCAGCGGCGCGCACGTCGTCCTCTTCCTCATCCTGCTCGGCGTCTGGACCTTCCTCGCCGGGCTCGCCTGGGCGGCGGGGCCCACGGGCGGCATCATCGCCTCGTCCAACGTCGCGATCATGCTGGTGACGATCACCCTGCCCACCTCGGTCGTGGACGCCGCCGCCCACGCCGGGATGATCGCCGTCGGCGGCTTCGTACAGGCGGCGCTCATCGTCCTCTTCCCGGTCCGCAGATGGGGCGCGCAGCGCGACGCGCTCGCCGACGCGCTCGCCGCCGAGGCCGACTACGCCCGGCGGCTGCGCCACGACCCGGTCGCCCCCTTCGACCCGCTGCCCCTGATGACCGCCCGCAGCGCCGCGGCCGTCACCCCGCGCCAGGCCCGCCGCCGCCCCGCCGAACTGCACGGGGCGCGGGGCGTCGCCGAGCGGCTGCGCCCGGTGCTCGCCTCGCTCGCGGACCCGGCGATGGGGGTGCCCGGCGACGGTCTGGAACGGCTCTGGGTGAACGAACTGCTGGGCGCGGCCGGATCGGTGCTGGACGCCGCCGCGCGGGCCGTCCGGCACGGCGAGCCCGTCCATCTCTCCGCCACCGACCTGGGCGTCCTGAAGACCCCCGACAACGACGTGATCCTCGTCGGCCCCGCCCGCCGCGCCGCCGACCGGCTCTCTGCCCTGCTCGACGACGTCCTGGAGATCGCGGAGGGCACCGGCACCGACAGCGGGATCCCCACGGACCTGGCCCCGGACACCCGGCACCGGCCGACCCTGCTGAAGCTGATCCCGGTGGTGCTGGCCTCGATGCGCCGCGAGCTGCACCACGGCTCGCCGATCATGCGGCACGCCATCCGGGTCGCGGTGGTGGCCGTCTCCGGGTACTTCGTGGGCGAGGCCGTGCCGCTCGGCCACGGCTACTGGGCGCCGATGACCGCCGTCATGGTGATGCGCCCCGAGTTCTCGCAGACGTACGCCCGTTCCGCGGGCCGCTTCGGCGGCACCCTGGTCGGCGTCGGTCTTGCCACCGCCGTCGTGCAGACCGCCCATCCCGACGCCCGGCTCTCCGCGCTCCTCGCGGTGATCTGCGCGGGGCTGATGTATCTGCTGATGCGCACCGGCTACGCGGTCGGCCAGGTCTGCGTCGCCGCGTACGTCGTCTTCCTGCTCGGCATGGCCGGCGACGACTGGTCCCAGACCGTCACCGAACGCATCGTGCTGACGCTCGTCGGCGGACTCCTCGCGATGATCTCGTACGCCGTCTACCCGGCCTGGGAGACCCCGCGGCTGCGCAACCGGCTGGCCGAGTGGCTGGTGGCGGACGGGCGGTACGCGGCCACCGTCGTCGACCGGTACGCGGACCCCGCCGACCGCGACAACGAGGACGTCCGGGACGCCCTGATCGCCACCCGCGAGGCCCGTGTGGCGTGGCAGGAGGCGCTGGCGACCGCCCAGCACGAACCCGTACGCCACCGGGGCATCTCCCGGGCCGCCGCCACCGACGCCCAGCACGCGCTGGCCCAGCTGGGCCGGTCCGCGATGGTTCTGGAGGCCCATCTGCCGGCCCGGTCGGCCGACCCGGTGCCCGGCGCCGCCCAGTTGGCCGAGGCGTTGCGCCGGGCCACCGAGAAGGGCGCCAAGGCGGTACGGGAGCGGCGGCTGCCCGACTGGCAGCCGGTGGTGGACGCGGTGGCCCACTGGGACATGCCCACACCGACGGAGGACGGCACGACGCCGGTGGGCGACCCGGTGGTGCGCCGGGGCGCGGCGCTGCTGCTGGACGCGCTGGAGGAGTTCACCCGTGCCCTGGACGAGCGGGGCGGCTCCACGCGGGTCAGCAGCACGCTCGCTGAGAGCTGAGAGCGCGACGGCCCGGCGGCCCGGCGGCCCGGCGGCCACGGTCCTTACGGGGCGGGCACCTCGGGCAGGTCCGGGAGGTCGGGCAGCGAGGGCATCCCGCTCGGCAGCTTGCCCGGTTCGGCCTTGGTGAGGGTGTCCTTGGTGCCGCCGTCCCACGAGACGACCAGCTTCGAGCCGTCGACGGAGTCGATCGCGCCCATCGTGCGGTCGGTGGAGCCGCCGGTGCACGTCAGCGCCAGCATCGGCTCGCCGCCCATGTCCTTCACATCGCCCTGGCACACGGACTGGTCGGCGACGAGGGCGACCTTGCGGGCGGCGACGGACACGGTGACGTTCTTGCCGTCCGTGAGCCCCACCCAGGTGCCCTCCAGCGCCGCGGCGTCCGTGCCGCCCCCGGACTCCCCGGAGTTGTCGTCACCGCCGCCGGGCGTCGCGCTCGCCGCGGAGTCCGCGCCGGAATCCTTGCCCGCGTCGTCGTCGCTGCCGCACGCGGTCAGCGCCAGCGATGCGGCCAGAGCGGCGACCACGACGGCGCCGGTGCGTAGAGAGCTGGTCACGTGGAGTTCCCCCTTGCTGTATTTCCGGTCGAAAGACCGCGCCACGTTACCAAGGTCCGCGAGGATCAACTCCGGTAAGCGGGAGCGAAATAGGCGTGCCGTTCGTCTCTCTTCCGGGAGGATGCCCCCGGGGGCGTAAAGCCTGTAATCAAAGGAACACCCCGCGTGCACGTGCATCTGCTCATGCATTGGCATATGAACAGAGCTATGATCCGAGCTAGTTGACACTTGCACCTTGCAACTCGGGGAGCGTCCTGTGCACCACGTGTACAACGGCATGGCGGCCACAGAGCTTCGCGGAGTCGTCTGGCAGAAGAGCAGGCACAGCAACTCCCAGGGATCCTGCGTGGAGTTCGCCCGGCTGCCCGGAGGGGATGTGGCGATGCGGAACTCTCGTCACCCCGACGGGCCCGCTCTCGTCTATACGCCCGCGGAGATCGAGGCGCTGCTGCTGGGCGTCAAGGACGGCGAGTTCGACCACCTCGCCACCGGCGCCTGACGCCGGGCCCGGCCCGTG
This sequence comes from Streptomyces sp. DSM 106670, assembly GCF_055792845.1. NCBI lineage: Bacteria > Bacillati > Actinomycetota > Actinomycetes > Kitasatosporales > Streptomycetaceae > Streptomyces > Streptomyces sp. DSM 106670. The sequence goes on along the minus strand of NZ_CM147704.1, from coordinate 3,633,775 downwards.
ACGGGCCGGACCGGGGTTCCTACGAACCCGACTTCGTGTTTTCCGGAAGCCGGAAAAGGGCCCAGACCACCTTGCCGTACAGCGGTCCCGAAGGCAGTTCTCCGAGCGGTACGGGGGAGGGGTGCCAGCCCCAGCTGTCGCTGACGCATTCCACCAGGAACAGGCCGCGGCCGGATTCGGCGGAATCCGCCGCCTCGCCGGCCACCGGGCTCTCCCGGCTGGGATCGCGCACCGCGCACACCAGCCGTGAGGTCCAGCGCATCAGATGCAGGCGCACCGGCGGGTCCTGGAATTCCCGCGGCGGATCGTCGGGCAGCGCGTGGCGCAGGGCGTTGGTGACGAGTTCGGACACCACCAGGGCGACATCGTCGAAACGGTCGCCCAGCTCCCATCGCTCCAGCGTGGCCCGGGTGAACTTCCGTGCGCCGCCGACCGCTTCGTAGCGTGCGGGCAGAGCGCAGGACGCCGATCCGGCAACCCCTGAGGGGTCGGTGGGGGGAAGCCCCTGCCGTAACGGCTCGAGCATCGTCGATCCATTCGTCCCCATACGAGGCACTCCCGGGATTCGCGGCTGTAGCGGCACTGCCTGTAGCGGTACTGCGGGGGGTACAGCGGCACAACACGAGCACGCAGGTGCGCGAGGACCATGGTTCCGAATGCGCAGGGCAGATGCAAGGGCAGATGCACGTGCACGCGCCGGACCTGCCCGATACCGTGGTGGTTCTGGGGTATTTCTTCCCGGGGTCAGTTTCGGAGCTTTCTGGACGTCTTCCCATTTCCGTAATCGAATGAGTACGGGCTGAAGCGTTTTGGTGGCAGAATCCGGCACTCGGGGTTCCGGGGGGCTCCGGGTGCCAGGTACACGATGGGGAGGGTCGGACCAGTGTCCGCAGGCGAGTCGAGTGGATCGGTGGTGCGGCGCATCCTCCTGGGCTCACAGCTCAGGAGACTGCGGGAGTCGCGCGGAATCACCCGTGAGGCGGCCGGCTACTCGATCCGGGCCTCCGAATCGAAGATCAGCCGCATGGAGTTGGGACGGGTGAGCTTCAAGGCCAGGGACGTCGAGGACCTGCTCACGCTCTACGGAGTCGCGGACGAGGCGGAGCGGGACTCCCTTCTCGGCCTGGCGCGCGAGGCCAATGTGGCGGGCTGGTGGCACAGTTACGGCGATGTACTGCCCGGCTGGTTCCAGACGTACATCGGTCTGGAGGGTGCGGCCTCCCTCATCCGTACCTACGAAGTCCAGTTCGTGCACGGCCTGTTGCAGACCGAGGCGTACGCCCACGCCGTCGTCGCGCGCGGCATGCGCGGCGCCTCGCCCGCCGAGATCGACCGCCGCGTGGCCCTGCGGCTGGAGCGCCAGAAGGCCCTCGTCTCGGAGCGCGCCCCGACGTTCCACGCCGTGCTCGACGAAGCGGCGCTGCGCCGTCCGTACGGCGAACGCGAGGTCATGCGTGCCCAATTGCGGCATCTGATCGATATGTCGGAGCAGCCGAACATCACGCTTCAGGTCATGCCCTTCAGCCACGGCGGTCATGCGGGCGAGAGCGGCTCATTCACGATGCTGCGATTCCCGGAATCCGATCTGTCGGACATTGTCTATTTGGAGCAGCTGACGAGCGCGCTCTATCTGGACAAGCCCGAGGAAGTCGCGCACTACGAAAAGGCCATGGCGGACCTGGCCCAGGAGAGCCCCGCACCGGAAGAGAGCCGGGATCTTCTGCGCGGGCTCCTCCAACTGACGTAAATTCTCAGTACGATGACGTCGCATCAGGAGTGTGCGAACGCCTGCAGTAAGGGATTGCATGTCCTTCTTCCATGAACTGGCCCACCAGTACATCGACGGCGAGTGGCTGAACGGCAGCGGCTCGTGGGACATCATCGATTTCAATCCCTACAACGGTGAGAAACTCGCCGCCGTCACCGTGGCCACCGCGCTGGAGGTCGACCGCGCCTACCGGGCCGCCGAGCGGGCGCAGCGGGAATGGGCCGCCGTCAACCCGTACGAGCGGCGCGCCGTCATCGAACGCGCGCTCCGGATCACCGAAGAGCGCGCCGAGGAGATCGCCGAGGCGATCATCGACGAACTGGGCGGCATCCGGTCGCGGGCGGCGCACGAGGTGCACGCGGCGGCGGAGTTCCTGCGCGAGGCGGTCCGTCAGGCGCTGCGGCCCACGGGGAGGCTGCTGCCCGCCGTGGGCGACGGCCGGGAGAACCGGCTCTACCGGCTGCCCGTCGGCGTCGTGGGCGTCATCAGCGCCTTCAACTTCCCGTTCCTGGTGACGATGAAGTCCGTCGCACCCGCCCTGGCGCTCGGCAACGCGGTCGTCGTCAAACCCCACCAGAACGCGCCCATCGTCGGCGGCGGACTGATAGCGAAGATATTCGAGGACGCGGGGCTGCCGGCCGGGCTGCTCAACGTCGTCATCACCGACAGCGCCGAGATCGGCGACGCGTTCATCGAGCACCCCGTGCCCAAGGTGATCTCGTTCAGCGGCTCCGAACGGGTCGGCCGCCACATCGCCGCCACCGCCGCCGGGGCCTTCAAGCGGACCGTCCTCGAACTGGGCGGCAACAGCGCCCTGGTGGTGCTCGCGGACGCGGACATCGACCACGCGGTCCGGGCGGCTCTCTTCAGCCGCTTCGTCTATCAGGGGCAGACCTGCCTGGCCGCCACGCGCATCCTGGTGGACCGGGCGGTGGCGGCGGAGTTCACCGAGAAGTTCACCGCCCGGGTGGCCGCCCTCAAGGCCGGCGACCCGAGGGATCCGGAGACCACCGTCGGGCCCGTCATCAACGCCTTCCAGGCCGATGCGCTGGACGCCCTGGTGGACCGGGCGGTCGCGGACGGCGCGACGGCTCTCGTGCGCGGCCGGACCGTCGGCAACGTCGTGGCCCCGACCGTCCTCACCGGCCTCGCGGAGGACTCCCCGCTGCTTCGGCAGGAGATCCTCGGCCCGGTGGCCCTGCTGGTGACGTGCGACGGCGAGGAGGAGGCCGTACGCATCGTCAACGACGGCCCCTACGGACTGAGCGGCGCCGTCCACACCGGGGACGCGGAGCGCGGGGTGCGGTTCGCGCGGCGGATCGACAGCGGGATGTTCCACGTCAACGACTCCACCGTCCAGGACGACCCGCTGGTCGCGTTCGGCGGGGAGAAGGCGTCCGGGCTGGGGCGGCTGAACGGCGAGGCGGCGGTGGAGGCGTTCACCACGCAGCGCTGGATGTCGATCCAGCACGGCCGCTCGGTCTTCCCGTACTGACCCTCCGTCACGGCCGGTGGGCCGGCCCCCGGAACGTGGTGCGGTAGGCGCTCGGCGAGACGCCCAGCGCCGCGTGGAAGTGAAGGCGCAGATTGGCCGCCGTGCCGAGTCCGGTGCGGGCGGCCACCTGCTCGACGGGCAGGTCCGACTCCTCCAGCAACTCCCGGGCCAGTTCGATACGTTGCCGGGTCAGCCAGGCCATCGGCGGCAGGCCCGCCTCCTCCCGGAACCGCCGGGTGAAATGCCGTACGCTCATCGACTCCCGGGCCGCCAACTGCCCCAGGGTGATCGGGTCCTGGAGCCGTCGCAGCGCCCAGTCGCGGGCCGCCGAGGTCCCCGGAGCCGACCGCTCGGGCACCGGCCGCCGGATGAACTGCGCCTGGCCGCCCTCACGGTGGGGCGGCACGACCGTGCGCCGGGCCACGTCGTTCGCGACGGCCGTCCCATGGTCGCACCGGATCATGTGCAGGCACAGATCGATCCCGGAGGCGCAGCCCGCCGAGGTCAGTACGGGCCCGCCGTCGGTGTAGAGCACGTCCGGGTCCAGGGTCACCCGCGGGAAGAGCCGGGCGAAGAGCTCCGTGTACCGCCAGTGGGTGGTCGCCGTGTGCCCGTCGAGCAGCCCGGCCGAGGCCAGCACGAACGCGCCGGTGCAGATCGAGGCCACCCGCGCGCCGGGCCGGATCAGCGCGAAGGCCTCCGCCAGCGGGGCCGGGAGGACCGGCTCCTCCTGGACGTAGTCCTCGTACGACGACAGGACGATCACCGTGTCGGCCTCGGCCAGCGCCTCGGGCCCGTGCGGGACGGCCACGGTGAAGTCGCCGTCCGTGCGGACGTCCCCGGGGCTCGGGGCGCAGGTGGCGACCTCGTACAGCGGCTCGCCGTCCGCCGACGCCCCGCACCGGGCTTGGCCGAAGAGCTGGTGCACGATGCCCAGCTCGATGGGGAGCAGGACCTCGCGGGCGAGCACGGCGACCCGGTGCCGCCCGGGGTGGGTGAAAACCGTCATGGCCATATCCTTGCGCACCTGGTCCATCAGGACACTCGTGGCGGCGGCCCCCGCTCGCCAGGCTGCCCGTATGGCCTCTTCGACATCCGTCCGGCCCGCCCGTGCCCACCGCGCCTGGCTGATGGCCGCCGTCGCCGGCGCCGCCATCGTCACGGCCGGGGCGTTCACCACCGTGCCGGGCCTGCTGGTGACACCCCTGCACGAGGAGTACGCCTGGGAGCGCGGGCAGATCGCGCTCGCCGCCTCGGTGAACATGGTGCTCTTCGGCCTCACCGCCCCGTTCGCGGCGGCGCTGATGGACCGGATCGGGGCCCGCCGGGTCGTCGTGGGCGCGCTGCTGCTGGTCGCGGCGGGGGCGCTGCTCACCGGGGCGATGACGCGGCCGTGGCAGCTGGTCGCGTACTGGGGCGTGCTGATCGGCCTCGGCAGCGGCTGTCTGACCATGACCTTCGCCGCCGGGGTCACCGCCCGCTGGTTCGACCGGAGGCGCGGTCTGGTGACCGGTGCGCTCGGCTCCGCCAGCCATCTGGGCCAGTTGCTCTTCCTGCCGCTGCTGGCCTGGTCCGTCGACCGCTTCGGCTGGCGGCCGCCGGTGGTGACGCTGGCGCTGGTGGCCCTGGCGGTCGCCGCCGCGGTGTTCCTGCTGCTGCGCGACCACCCGGCCGATGCGGGCGTAAAGCCGTACGGGGCACCGGAGTTCGTGCCCCGTACGGCTCCGGCGCCCGGAGCGGCGATGCGCACCGTGAAGGTTCTCGCGCGGGCCGCCCGCACCGGCCCGTTCTGGCTGCTGGCCGGGATGTTCGCGCTCTGCGGGGCGTCCACCAACGGCATCATGTGGTCCAACTGGGCGCCCGCCGCGCACGATCACGGCATGCGGGCCACGGCGGCGGCCTCGCTGCTGTCGCTCGTCGGGGTCTTCTCCGCCCTCGGCGCGCTCCTGGCCGGCTGGCTGACCGATCGCTGCGACCCGCGCCGCCTGCTGACCGTCTGCTTCGCCGTCCGCGCGCTCACGCTCCTCGCGCTGCCGCTGGTGTTCACCTCCTCGGTCACGGCCCCGATGCTCCTGTTCGTGGCGGTCTACGGCCTCGTCGACGTCGCGACCGTGCCGCCCGTCATCGAGCTGGCCCGCCGGGTGTACGGGGCGGACGGCCCGGTCGTCTTCGGCTGGACCAACGCGGCCCACCAACTGGGCGCGGGCGCCTCGGCCTTCCTCGGCGCCACCGCACGGGACGCGTTCGGCGGTTACGACGTGGTGTGGGCGGCGCTGGCGGCCGGCTGCCTCGTCGCGGCGCTGCTGGCCCAGGCGCTGCGTGCCGGGGCACACCGGCCCGCCGTGCGCAAGTCCGGCGGGCTACCCTAGTCAAAGTTGAATAGGAAAGATGGGTGTCATGTCCGCGATCCGGCTGCTGGTCCTCGGCGCCGTGCGTATGCACGGCCGCGCACACGGCTATCAGGTCCGCAACGACCTGGAGTACTGGGGCGCGCACGAGTGGTCCAACGCCAAGCCCGGGTCGATCTACCACGCCCTGAAGCAGATGGCGAAGCAGGGGCTGCTCCTCGCGCACGAGACGGCGCCCTCCACGGCCGGCGGCCCGCCGCGCACGGAGTACGAGGTCACGGAGGCGGGGCTGGCGGAGTACCGCACCCTGCTGCGTGACGCCATCCGCTCCTACGACCAGGACATGGACGTCCTCTCGGCGGCGATCGGGTTCATCGTGGACCTGCCCCGCGCGGAGGCGGTCGCGCTGCTCGAGGAGCGGATCGAGGCCATGAAGGGCTGGCGGGACTCGGTCACCGAGTACTACACGCCCGAGGAGGGCCTCGAATCCCTCGGCCACATCGGCGAGATCATGAATCTGTGGGTGCACTCGGCCGACACCGGCGCGGAGTGGACCCGGGGCCTGATCGCCCGTATCGAGGGCGGCGCGTACACCTTCGCGGGCGAGGGCGACCCGTTCGTCGGCGTGCTCGCCGAGGGCGAGGAGAACCCGTACGCCACCGGTGTTCCCGATCCCGGGGACCACGACTGATCAAGTTTGACTAATGTGGGACCGGGGTTTACCTTCGAGCCACTAGTCAAGTTTGACTACGAGCGGGGCGAAGGCCCGGAAGGGTGGCGGGGAACGTGACCGACGCGATCGTCATGGACGGTGTGCACAAGCGGTACGGGGAGAAGCGCGCTCTGGACGGACTGGACCTGGCCGTCGGCAGCGGCACCGTGCACGGAGTGCTCGGCCCCAACGGCGCGGGCAAGACCACCGCCGTACGGATCATGTCGACGCTGCTGCGTCACGACGCGGGCCGGGTGACCGTGGCCGGCCTCGACGTCCGCGAGCGGGCGGGCGAGGTGCGGCGCAGGATCGGGCTGCTCGGGCAGCACGCGGCGGTGGACGAACAGCTCGGCGGGCGGCAGAACCTGGAGATGTTCGGGCGGCTGTACCACCTGGGCGCACGCCGGGCGGGCAGCCGGGCGGACGAACTGCTGGAGCGGTTCGGCCTCGCGGACACCGGGCGCAAGGCCGTGAAGCAGTACAGCGGCGGCATGCGCAGACGGCTGGACCTGGCCGCGTCGCTGATCACCGATCCGGACGTGCTGTTCCTGGACGAGCCGACGACCGGCCTCGACCCGCGCGGCCGGACCGAGGTGTGGGACGCGGTGCGGTCCCTGGTCGGCGGCGGCACCACGGTGCTGCTGACCACGCAATATCTGGACGAGGCGGACCAGTTGGCCGACCGGATCTCGCTGATCGACGACGGCCGGGCGGTCGCCGAGGGCACCCCCGACGAGCTGAAGGCCCTCGTCGGCGGCGACCGGATCGACATCGTGCTGCGCGACGCCTCCCGGCTGGTGGAGGCGGCCGCGCTGCTCGGCGGCACGGACCTGGCGGTCGACGCCGACCGGCGGCGGATCGGCGCGCCCGCCCCGGACCGGATGGCGGCCCTGACCCGGACGGTGCGGGTACTGGAGGAGGCGGGTATCGAGGCGGAGGACATCGCGGTGCGCCGCCCGACCCTGGACGAGGTGTTCCTGTCGCTGACCGGGCGGCCCGCCGAGGAGCGGCGTACGGAGAAGGCCGGGGTGGCGGCATGAGCGCGGCGACGACGACGGCGGTTCCCGGACCGGACGGCGGCGGGGCGTCCTCCCGGCTCGGCTGGGCGCTGACCGACTCCTGGACGATGACCCGCCGCGAACTGGCGCACTGGGCCCGGCAGCCCGTCGAGGTGCTCGTGGGCCTGGTCTTCCCGGTGATGCTGCTCCTGATGTTCACGTATCTGGTCGGCGGCGGCCGGGGCGTGGCGGGCGACCCCACCGAGTACCTGGTCCCCGGGATGCTCGCGCTGACCATGGCCTTCGGCCTGGAGGGCACGATGCTCGCGGTCACCCAGGACCTCGGCAAGGGCGTCATCGACCGCTTCCGCTCGATGCCGATGGTCCCGGGGGCCGTTCTGGTCGGCCGCAGCGCCGCGGACATGCTCCAGTCGGCGGTCGCGCTCGCGGTGATGACCGGGACCGGGTACGCGGTCGGCTGGCGCTGGCACAACGGGGCGGCCGCCGCGCTGGGCGCGGTGGGGCTGCTGCTCCTGCTGCGGTTCGCGATGCTCTGGGTCGGCATCCAGCTGGCCATGGTGGCCGGGCGGCCGGAGATGGTCACGGCGGTCCAGATCCTGGTCTGGCCGGTCGGCTTCCTCTCCAACGTGTTCGCCACCCCGGAGTCGATGCCGGGGTGGCTGGGCGCGGTGGTCGAGTGGAACCCGATGTCGGCGACGGCCACCGCCGTACGGGAGCTGTTCGGCAACCCGGGCGGCGCCACCGGATCCTGGGCCGCCGAACACGCCCAACTGCTCGCGGTCCTCTGGCCGGTGGCCATCATCGCGGTGTTCTTCCCGCTGGCGGTACGGAAGTTCGCGCGGCTGAGCCGTTAGCGGACCCTTCCCCTAGTGGTGGAAGGCCGTAGCGGCCTTCCGGTCATGGCTCAACGGATGCTTCTGCGCCCGCAGTTCGGGCAGCAGCAGCTTCAGGTCCTCGATCAGCAGCTCGGCCAGGTCGGAGGAGAACCCGTTGCGGCACACCACCCGCAGCACCGACAGATCCTGCCGGTTGGCGGGGAAGGTGTACGCGGGCACCAGCCAGCCGTGCTCGCGCAGCCGGCGCGACACGTCGAACACGTCGTACGCGTGCACGTCGGCGGTGGTCGTGAAGGCGAACACCGGCAGCTCGTCGCCCCGGGTGAGCAGCCGGAAGTCGCCCAACTCCTCGATCGAGCGGGCCAGTCCGCGGGCCACGTCCCGGGAGGCCTGCTGGACCGCCCGGTAGCCGTCGTGCCCGAGGCGCAGGAACGTGTAGTACTGCGCGACCACCTGCGCCCCGGGCCGGGAGAAGTTCAGCGCGAACGTCGGCATGTCGCCGCCCAGGTAGTTCACCCGGAAGACCAGCTCCTCCGGCAGCTCGTCCGCCGTACGCCACAGCGCCCAGCCGACGCCCGGGTAGACCAGGCCGTACTTGTGGCCCGAGGTGTTGATCGACGACACCCTCGGCAGCCGGAAGTCCCACACCAGGTCCGGGTCGAGGAAGGGCGCCACCATCGCGCCGGACGCCCCGTCCACATGGACCGGGATGTCGAGTCCGGTGCGCTCCTGGAGGGCGTCCAGGGCCGCGCACAGATCGGCGATCGGTTCGTAGGACCCGTCGAAGGTGGAGCCGAGGATGCCGACGACCCCGATGGTGTTCTCGTCGCAGAGTTCGGCGGCGGCCTGCGGGTCGAGATGGAAGCGGCCGCCCTCCATCGGGACCTGCCGGGCCTCCACCTCCCAGAAGGTGCAGAACTTCTCCCAGCAGACCTGCACATTGACGCCCATCACCAGATTGGGCCGTGCCGTCGCCGGATAGCGGTCCGCGTTCCGCTTCGCCCACCGCCGCTTCAGGGCGAGCCCCGCCAGCATGCACGCCTCGCTCGACCCGGTGGTCGAACACCCCACGGTGGACACCGGATCGGGCGCGTTCCACAGGTCGGCGAGCATCGCCACACAGCGCCGCTCCAGCTCGGCGGTGCGCGGGTACTCGTCCTTGTCGATCATGTTCTTGTCCCGGCACTCGCCCATCAGGACGCCGGCCTGCGGCTCCATCCAGGTGGTGACGAACGTGGCCAGGTTGAGCCGGGAGTTGCCGTCGAGCATCAGCTCGTCGTGGACCAGCCGGTACGCCGTCAGCGGCGGCAACGGCCCGTCCGGCAGCCGGTGCCGGGGCGGCGCGGTGTTCATCGCGGCCGTCGGGTCGGCCTCGCCGAAGAACGGGTTCAGGGCGAGCCTGCGCCGCTCCTCGGAGGGTTCGTCCTGTTCCGGGTGGGCACCGCGGTGGAGCGGCATGGGGGAAGCCCTTCTCTCGGCCGGAGCGATCCGGGTACGGGGTCAGCTCTCCGCCGCCAGGCCCGCCTTGATCGCCCGGGTGAACTTCACGACCCGCTCGGCCTGCACGCGGACGGCGGTGAGCGTCTGCTCGCCGACCGGGAGGTCGCCCTGCCCGGCGATGTGCGAGGTGCCGTACGGGTTGCCGTCGACGAACTTCGTGGGGTCGGTGTACCCGGGGGTGACGAGGATGCCGCCGAAGTGGTGGATCGTGTTGTACAGCGCGAGCAGCGTGGACTCCTGGCCGCCGTGGGCGGTGGCCGTGGAGGTGAAGCCGCTGTAGACCTTGTCGGAGAGCTGCCCCGACTGCCACAGCCCGCCGAGCGTGTCGATGAACTGCTTCAGCTGGGCGGTGATGTTCCCGAACCGGGTCGGCGTACCGAAGATCACCGCGTCCGCCCAGACCATGTCGTCCGGCGTGACCTCGGGGATGTCGGCGGTCTTCGTCACGTTCTCGGCCCACGCGGGGTTGGAGTCGATGGCCGCCTGCGGGGCGAGCTCCGCGGCCCGGCGCAGCCGCACCTGAGCCCCGGCCCGCTCCGCGTCCTCGGCCATCGCCTTCGCGATCGTGGCGATGGTGCCGGTGGAGGAGTAGTAGACGACGGCGACGTTGACGGGCGTGGGCATGCGGGGGACCTCCGTCGGAGCAGCGGATACGGAACCGTATCGAGGCATCAGCGAGCAAAGCTCGCACAGCGCACGAACCAGACGATACGGAGGTTCGCCGCTTCCGGCGCGTCGGACGGGTCCTTCTCCGTGACCGCCCCCGTGACCGGGTACGCCGCTCGCCTAGCGCAGCGACTTCCCGTCGCCGTCCAGCTGCATCTGGGCCCGCCCGGTGACCAGCAGCCAGGCGGGCAGGGTGGCCGCGCACAGCAGCGGCAGCACGGACGCGTCGCTGACCAGCACCGCCGCGGTGAACAGGCTCACCCAGCCCTGCCGGGTGACGGCGAGCAGGACGCCCAGCACCGCGCAGGACACCGCGAGCGACGCCGGGACCGCGTCGACGAGCGCGTGGGCGCAGAGCCCGAGCGACACCCCGACGAAGACCGCCGGGAAGATCCGGCCGCCCCGGAAGCCGCAGGTGGCCGCGATCACGAGCGCGGCCGTCTTCACCACCGCCATCCCCGCGAACTCCGCGGCCGACCAGCCGTCCGGGTCCCCGGCGATCTCCTTCACCTCGTCGAGCCCCTTGAAGAGGGTGAGATGGCCGCCCAGCGCGCCGAGCAGCCCCAGCACCAGACCGCCCGCGGTCAGGGCGAGCACCGGATGCCGCAGCGCCGTGAAGACCCGGTGCGCCACCGGGAACGCGTACACCGCGAGCAGCCCGAGGAGCGCGCCCGCCGAGGCGATCAGCAGGGCGGAGAGCAGATCGCCCCAGTGCGGTCCGTCGTACGCCGGGAGCGACAGGTCGAAGCTGGGGTGGGCGATCAGCGACATGGTCAGCGCCCCCGCCGTGCCCGCCGCGAGCGGGGCGAACAGCCGGTCCCAGAACGCCCCGGGGCCCGGCTGCGAGGCCAGCGCCTCGGAGAGGATCAGCGCGGCGGCGATCGGCGTGCCGAAGAGCGCCCCGATCGTCCCGGCCGCCGCCAGCGCCACCCACAGCTCGCCCGGAGCGCCGGGCGCGAACCGCCGGCCGAGCCAGAAGGCCAGCGCGATGTTGGCCGCGGTGATCGGGTTCTCCGGCCCGAGGCTCACCCCGCCCGCCAGCGCCAGGACCGTCACCAGGAGCAGCCCGGGCACGATGCCGGGCCGCATCGGGGCGTCGACCAGCCCGGTGGTGGCCGGGTCCGGGCCGCCGTGACCGGGCACGGACCGCAGGACGAGCCCCACCGCGAGGCCGGTCGCGGTGAGCATCACGACCATCCACAGCGAGGAGAACCGCCCCACCCCGAGCGTGTCGGGCAGGGTCTCCCAGAGCACGTCCTGGAGCTGTTCCGCCAGCAGGCTCACGCCGAGCAGGATCAGCGCGCAGACGACGCCGACGACGATCGCGGGCAGCACGAGCGGCAGCAGCCGCCGGGCCGGGGCGGCCGGAGGGTGCGGGGGAGCCGGCGGGGGAGCGGGGGATTCGGGGGCCACCGGCCCACCCTAGGGCGATGAAACGGGCAAAACCCTTCAATGGCGGCCCGGTGGCCCCGCGTCACACGCACGCGGCAGCCGCACCCGCCCGGGCCCGTGCCCGCCTCACACCTTGCTGATCACCGCCGCCGTCCCGTACGCACAGACCTCCGTGCCGACGTCCGCCGCCTCGGTGACGTCGAAGCGCATCATCAGGACCGCGTTCGCGCCCCGCGCCCGCGCCTGCTCCACCAGCCGCTCCATCGCCTGGTTGCGGGTCTCGACCAGGGTCTTCGTCAGCCCCTTCAGCTCGCCGCCGATCATCGACTTCAGCCCGGCGCCGATCTGGCTGCCGAGATGGCGCGACCGTACGGTCAGCCCGAAGACCTCGCCGATGACCTGGGTCACCTGGTAGCCGGGTACGTCGTTCGTGGTGACGACCAGCACGTCCGCCTGGGCCGCCTGGCCGCCACCGAATTCCTCAATGCCCATGTTTGTGGCACCTCCTGTGATCAGCTTCGGGCCGCTTCCCGGGATGCGCATTCCCGCTGTGCGCCACTGGAACCACGGACGTCCATCGGGCGTTGATAGCTTGGGGCAGCCACAGAGCCGCCATCGCACACATCATCCTGGAGCCCGGACCCTTGAATACGCTTGCGCTCGGACCGAGCTGGCTGGACCCGGACTATCTGCTCAACACGTTCGGGCTCCCCGGCCTCCTTCTCATCGTCTTCGCCGAGTCCGGCCTCCTGATCGGGTTCTTCCTGCCCGGCGACTCGCTGCTGTTCACCACGGGTCTGCTGGTGACCACGGGGCAGCTGAAGTACCCGCTGTGGCTGGTCTGCACGCTGATCGCCGTCGCCGCGATCGTCGGTGACCAGGTGGGCTACCTCTTCGGCCGCAAGGTCGGCCCCGCCCTCTTCAGACGCCCCGACTCCCGCCTCTTCAAGCAGGAGAACGTCGAGAAGGCCCACGAGTTCTTCGAGAAGCACGGCCCGAAGTCCCTGGTCCTGGCGCGCTTCGTGCCCATCGTGCGCACCTTCACGCCGATCATCGCGGGCGTCAGCCGGATGAACTACCGCTCCTTCATCACGTACAACGTCGTCGGCGCGATCCTCTGGGGCGTCGGCGTCACCGTGCTCGGAGCGCTGCTCGGCAAGATCGACTTCGTGCACGAGCACATCGAGATGATCCTCATCCTGATCGTGCTCATCTCCGTGGTGCCGATCGTGATCGAGGTGCTGCGGGCCCGCAGCCAGAACAAGAAGGCGGCCGCCGCCGAGGCGCCGGACGGCGACGGCTCCGGCCGCCCCCCGGCGGGCGGCAACGGCCCCTCCTCCGGCCAGCGCGGCCGTCACGCCAAGCGCTGACCCCGCGTACCGGCGTGCGTACGGCGCTCGTACTGCGTACCGGCGTACGCACGGCATACGTACGGCCACGAAACCCGCGGGCTCAGAACCCCCGGGTCCGCTTCGCCGCCCGCCGGCTCGCCCCGCCGACCGCGCCCGGCACCCCCATGAACAGCCGGGAGATCTCGCTCCCCAGGTTCACCCCGATCGCGATGGCCAGCGCCGTCGCGACCGCCGTCGACAGCGAGGCCAGCCCGGTGTCCAGCTCGTTCTGCGCCACGCCCAGCAGACCGAAGTACGTCGCCGAACCGGGCAGCAGCGGCCCGATCGCCGCCGTGATGTACGGCAGCGAGGAGTGGAACCGGTAGCGCGAGAACAGCTGGCCGAACAGGCCGACCAGCCCGGCCGCCACCGCCGTCGCCGCGACCGGCGAGATGTTCCCGGTCCGGGCCATCGCCCCGAAGATGATCCAGGCCACGCCGCCGTTCAGGGTGACCGCCAGCACGGTCGACCGCTCCTGCTGGAGCAGCACGGCGAAGGCCAGGCTCAGCGCCATCGACGCCAGGATCTGGACCACCGGCTCGTTGTACGGCGTGAACCGGGCCTCGGGGTTGAGCTGCGCCCCCAGCTGGAGCCCCAGGTACAGGACGATCAGCACGCCCGCGACGATCCCGATGAAGAAATACATGACCTCCAGCAGCCGGGCGGAGGCGGTGATGTAGTAGCCGGTCAGCCCGTCCTGCACCCCCGCCACCAGCGCCCGCCCCGGCAGCAGCGCGAACAGCCCACCGGTGATCACCGCGGACGGGCGGATGTCCGTCGAATGCGTCAGCGTCAGCGCCACCCCCATCGCGGCGGGCGGCATCGCGGCCACCGTGAACTGGTAGAACTCCGGCAGCCCGCGCCCGGCGCACAGCCACGCGAGCCGGTCGCCGAGCATCGCACCCGCCGCCGCCACGACGAACACCAGGAACCCGCCGCCCACCAGCACCGAAGCCGAACCGGCCAGCAGCCCGGCGGCCGCCGTCAGCACCCAGCCCGGGTAGGGGTGGCGGTTACGGCGGATCTCCGCGAGCCGCCGGTAGGCCTCCTCCAGCGACACCTCGGCGTCCGTGTTCGTGATGTCGTCGACCAGCCGGAACACGGCCGCCAGCCGGGTGTAGTCGGTGCCCCGGCGGCGTACCGTACGGCTCGCCGTCACCGGGTCGTCGACCAGCGACGGCTGGTGCGAGATGGACAGCAGCGTGAACGTGACGGTCGGCTCGCTGCGGTCGAGACCGTAGGACCGGGTCACCGCGAACATCGCCGCCTCGACGTCCTCGGCGCCCTCGCCGCCCGCCAGCAGCAGCTCCCCGATACGCAGCGTCAGGTCGAGCACGCGCGGCACCGCGGGGCCCGTCTCGTCGTCGGTGCGCTGGATCGCCTCCGTGGCCGGACGCTCGGTCACCGGCATCCGCAGCATCGTGCGCATCCGGTCCTGCCAGGGCGCCTCCTTGGTCAGCTTGACCATCGGAATGCCCTGCGCCGGGGTGAACGCGGGCGGCGCCTGCTGGGCGTTGTACGTGCTCGGCGGCGTGAAAGCGGAACTCAGCGTGTCGGAGTTCGAACCGCCCCCGGAACCGCCGCCCGACGCGGCCGGACCGCCCGGCTCCTGCTGCACCCCGGTCGGGATGGCGAACTCCGACGTCGGATGGTCCTCCTCGGGCGGCGGCACCGGATGCATCGTCCCCGCGGGCGGAGCGAAAGCGCTCCGCGCCTCGTCGGACTGGGGCTTCTGGTCCTCAGGACCGCCCGATTCCGCCACCACTCGACCTCGTTCCTGCTCGACTGCACGTCACTGGGGGTCGCCCCGCCGCACGTGTGCCCAGTATGGCCACCGGCATGGGCCCCGCACGCGCGGAAGCGCGGACAGCGAAACGGGCGGCACACCCGCGAAGGTGTACCGCCCGTTCGAAGACGGCCGTCCGGCTCACAAACGGAACCGGAAGGGGGACGTCAGTGCTTGCCGCCCTGGGCCTCAAGACGCTTGTACGAGGCCTCGATCTCGGCCTCCGCCTCGGTACGGCCGACCCAGTCGGCGCCCTCGACGGACTTGCCCGGCTCCAGGTCCTTGTAGACCTCGAAGAAGTGCTGGATCTCCAGGCGGTCGAACTCCGACACGTGGTGGATGTCGCGCAGGTGCTCCACCCGCGGGTCGGACGCCGGGACGCAGAGCAGCTTGTCGTCGCCGCCCGCCTCGTCGGTCATCCGGAACATACCGATGGCGCGGCACTTGATGAGGCAACCCGGGAAGGTCGGCTCGTCCAGAATGACCAGCGCGTCCAGCGGGTCGCCGTCCTCGCCGAGGGTGTTCTCGACGAAGCCGTAGTCGGCCGGGTAGCTGGTCGAGGTGAAGAGTCGACGGTCCAGGCGGATCCGACCGGTCTCGTGGTCCACCTCGTACTTGTTCCGCGAACCCTTCGGGATCTCGATGGTGACGTCGAACTCCACGGGTGGCTCCTCCATGATCAACACATACGACTGGTGATTAAGTGTCCCCCACGCAGAAGAGTGCTCGCGAAAGGGGCTGGTCAACGGTGGCCGAGCCGGTGGAAAGACCGTCGATGCGCCCGTCGGACCCGTGGGGCAGGCTGAAGGTCCTGAAGAACAGACGCAACGGGTCGTACACCTGGCAGGTCATCGCAGGCTCCGCCACGCTCGGCCTGGTCGTCGCCACCGGCGCCGTCCTCGCCGCCGGCCCCTGGGACAACGGTCAGCGTAAGGCCGAGCGGGCACTGGCCGTCACCGCGGACCGAACAGGTGGCGCACATCACGGCCGCCCGACGCCCGACGGCCCCCGCCCGGCCCCCAGCGCCCCGGCCGTCCTCCCGGCCCTCGGCACCACCACCCACGACGCCCCCCAGGACCCCGCCGGGCTCCGCGACGCCCTCGCCCCGCTCATCGGCGCGCCCGAACTGGGCACCGAGGTCGCCGCGTCCGTCATCGACACCGCCACCGGCAAGGAGCTGTACGGACGCGGCGCCACCACGCCGATGACACCGGCCTCCACCATCAAGATCGCCACCGCCACCGCAGCGCTCTCCGTCCTGGGCCCCGACCACCGCATCGCCACCACCGCCGCGCTCTCCCCCGACGCCCGCACCCTCACCCTCGTCGGCGGCGGCGACCCCACGCTCAGCGGGACGGCCCTGCGCACGATGGCAGGGAAGGCCGCCGAGGCGCTCCGCGAGGACGGCAAGGACTCCGTACGGCTCGCGTACGACACCTCCCGCTACACCGGCCCCGTGCTCCACCCGATCAGCCCCAACGAGAACATCGCGCCCGTCACCGCGCTGATGGTCAACGAGGGCCGCCTCGACGACACCGACCGCGGCATCGCCGACCGCAGCGATGACCCCGCCGGCGACGCCGCCCGCGCCTTCGCCGCACAGCTGGAGAAGGCCGGCGTGAAGGTCACCGGCGAGCCCCGCGAGGCCCGCGCCGGCGACAAGGCCCGCACCGTCGCCACCCACCGCTCCGCCCCGCTCTCCGCCCTCGTCGAGCGCACCCTCACCAACAGCGACAACGACATCGCCGAGGCCCTCGCCCGGCAGACCGCCATCGCCAAGGGCGAGAGCGCCTCGTTCGCCGGGGCCCGCCGCGCCGTCACCAACGAACTCAAGAAGCTCAAGATCCCGGTGGCCGGCGCCCACTTCGCCGACGGCAGCGGCCTGGACCGCAAGGACCGGGCCACCCCCGCCCTCCTCACCGCCCTCCTCACCCGCGCCGCCGACCCCGACCGCCCCGGACTGCGCCCCGTCCTCACCGGCCTCCCGATCGCCGGCTTCAGCGGCACCCTCGACGGCCGCTACGAGAAGGACGCCGGAGGCACCGGCCTGATCCGCGCCAAGACCGGCACCCTCAACCGCGTCAACGCCCTCGCCGGAACCGTCGTCGACCGACAGGGCCGGCTGCTCGCCTTCGCCTTCCTCGCCTCCGGCAGCCTCCACGCGACCGAGGCCGAACCCGCCCTCGACGCCCTGGCCACCGCCCTCGCCGGAATGGGCGGCTAGGGGGCAGCCGTACCCGAAGAGCCCTGCAAGACCCCACCAAGGGGCGACAGGCTCACGTACGGTTGACGCATGACGAGCATCGGTGGTGCCGAGATGGTCGACTGGAATCTCGCGGTGGCGACCGCGACCCGGCTCGTGCGGCCCGGGCCCGACATCAGCCGCGAGGAGGCCCGCGCCGTCGTCGCGGAGCTCCGGCGGCACGCCAAGGCCTCGGAGGAACACGTCCGGCTCTTCACCCGGATGATCCCCGAGGGCACCGAACCCGAGGACACCCCCGTCCTCGTCGTCGACCGCCCCGGCTGGATCAGGGCCAACGTCGCCGGCTTCCGCGAACTGCTGCGCCCCCTGCTCACCAAGATGGAGAGCCGCCGCTCCGGCGGACCCGGCGGCGCCGTCCTCGGCGCGGTCGGCGGCAAGGTCACCGGCGTCGAGCTGGGCATGCTGCTCTCGTTCCTCGCCTCCCGGGTGCTCGGCCAGTACGAGACCTTCGCCCCCGCCACCAGAGACCTGCCCGCCTCCGCGAACGGCGGCGGCCGACTGCTCCTCGTCGCCCCGAACATCGTCCACGTCGAACGCGAGCTGGACGTCGACCCGCACGACTTCCGGCTCTGGGTCGCCCTCCACGAGGAGACCCACCGCACCCAGTTCACCGGCGTGCCCTGGCTCCGCGACCACCTCCAGGGCGAGATCCAGACGTTCCTCGACGAGACCGACGTCGACCCGATGACCTTCGTGGAACGCCTCCGCGAAGCCGCCCAGTCGCTCTCCGGCGGCCGCCCCGAGGGCGAACAGGGCGAGAGCGACAGCCGCAGCCTCGTCGACATCGTCCAGACCCCCGCCCAGCGCGAGGTGCTCGGCCGCCTCACCGCCGTCATGTCCCTCCTGGAGGGCCACGCGGACTACGTGATGGACGGCGTGGGCCCCGACGTCGTCGGCTCCGTCTCCGAGATCCGCGAGAAGTTTCAGCAGCGCCGCGCCCAGGGCGCCGGCCGCCTCGACCAGGCCCTGCGCAAACTCCTCGGCCTGGACGCCAAGCTCCGGCAGTACAAGGACGGCGAGAAGTTCGTACGATCGGTCGTCGAAGAGGTCGGCATGGACGGCTTCAACCGCGTCTGGACCTCACCGAACACCCTGCCGACCAAGGCCGAGATCGCCAAGCCCGCCGACTGGGTCGCGCGGGTGCACCGTAAGGCCGAATCCTGACCATCAGGCGGTCCGCGGACCCAAATTGGCCCTCCAATCACCCATCCGAGGGACCATAGGGGCATGGGAAGGCGTGCAATGCTCGATGAACAGCTTGCCTCTGTCACCATCGACGCACTCTGAGTGACGGGACTCACGCGTTCCGGCGCTCGACGCTCCTCCCGAACTCCACGAAGGGCACCGGACATGGGTCCCCATCCTGCGGTCGCGGCGATACGCCTGGCGGTCCGCCGCGTACTCCACGACGTACTCACCGAATTCCACCGGCACGCCGACCACGAACGGCCCGCCGAAGCGGCCAGGCGCCCCGCGCACGCCGCCCGCTCCCACTACGCCGAGGCCGGCACCGCGGGCGCCCCCCGCACCGCCCTCCCCGAACGGCCCGACACCCCGCTCGTCCTCGTCGCCTGCTCCGGCGGCGCCGACTCCATGGCGCTCGCCTCCGCCCTCGCGTTCGAGGCCCGCAAACTCGACGTCCGGGCCGGCGGCATCACCGTCGACCACAACCTCCAGCCGGGATCCGATCTCCGCGCCGCCGAAGTCGTCACCCGGCTCACCGCCATGGACCTCGACCCCGTCGAGGCCGTCGCCGTGCACGTCGGACGCGAGGGCGGCCCCGAGGCCGCCGCCCGCGACGCCCGCTACGCCGCGCTGGACGCCGCCGCCGAACGCCACGGCGCCGCCGCCGTCCTGCTCGGCCACACCCGCGACGACCAGGCCGAGACCGTCCTCCTCGGCCTCGCCCGCGGCTCCGGCATCCGCTCGCTCTCCGGCATGGCCGCCGCCTCCGGACCGGCCGGCCGCTACCGCCGCCCCTTCCTCCAGCTCGACCGGCAGACCGCCCGCAAGGCCTGCCTGGTCCAGTCGCTGCCCGTCTGGGACGACCCGCACAACATCGACCCCGCCTACACCCGCTCCCGGCTCCGCCACGAAGGCCTGCCCGCCCTGGAGAAGGCGCTCGGCAAAGGCGTCGTCGAAGCCCTCGCCCGCACCGCCCAGCTCTCCCGCGACGACGCCGACGCCCTGGACACCTGGGCCGCCGAGGCCGAGCTCTCCGTACGCGACGACACCGGCCGGCTGGAGTGCGCCAAGCTCTACGTCCTGCCCCCCGCCGTACGCCGCCGGGTGCTGCGCCGCGCACTGATCGAGGCCGGGGCGCCCGCCGGATCGCTCTTCGCCCGGCACCTCGAAGAAGTCGACCGCCTGATCACCGGCTGGCGCGGCCAGCGCGCCATCAACCTGCCCGGCCGCGTCGAAGCGATGCGGCAGGGTGGCAGACTGGTCATTCGGCAGAGCTGACGCGCAAGCGGCTGAAGTGCAGGCGAACAGCCGGCCCGGCCCGGGGCGCCTTCCCGGGCCGGCAGGCAGAGAAAGAGACGTGGGTGAACGAGAAGGACATGGGTACCGACCTTCAGTCGGTGCTCCTCACCAAGGAAGAGATCGACGCGAAGCTCGTCGAGCTGGCCGCGAAGATCGACGCGGAGTACGCGGGCAAGGACCTGCTCATCGTCGGCGTGCTCAAGGGCGCGGTGATGGTCATGGCGGACCTGGCGCGCGCGCTGTCCACCCCCGTCACGATGGACTGGATGGCCGTCTCCTCGTACGGAGCGGGCACCCAGTCCTCCGGCGTCGTCCGGATCCTCAAGGACCTCGACACCGACATCAAGGGCAAGCACGTCCTGATCGTCGAGGACATCATCGACTCCGGTCTGACGCTGTCCTGGCTGCTGTCCAACCTGGGCTCCCGGGAGCCGGCCTCGCTGGAGGTCTGCACCCTGCTGCGCAAGCCGGATGCCGCAAAGGTCGCGATCGATGTGAAGTGGATCGGTTTCGACATCCCCAACGAGTTCGTCGTCGGCTACGGGCTGGACTACGCGGAGAAGTACCGCAACCTGCCCTTCGTCGGCACGCTCGCCCCGCACGTCTACGGCGGCTGACCCCGGCAGACCCGCCGGGGAACCCTCACTGCCCTCGGGCCGTTGGAGCTTCGAAAGCAGGTTTCTCCGCCGTACCCGGCAGTCGCGGGTGACGATGCTGGGGTACCGTCCGAAGAACAGTCTTTTCAAACAGCAGCATTTACCTACGGGCAGGAGGGACGGGGCGTCTTCGCTCCGTATGGATGGACGTGAAGCGATACTTCCGTGGGCCGGTCATGTGGATCGTGCTGGCCGTCCTCGCCGTGGTCGTGTTGATGCAGGTCGTCGGCTCGTCGGGCGGCCACAAGACGGTGGACACCGGCAAGGTGATCCAGGCGATCAGCAAGGACCAGGTGGAGCAGGCCAAGCTGACCACCGGTGACGAACAAATGGTCAAGATCGAGCTGAAGAAGGGTCAGAAGCTCGAAGGCGAGTCCGGCAGCAAGTTCCAGGCGAGCTACATCGGCAACCAGGGTGTCGAGCTCGCCGACACGCTGCAGACGAAGTTCGAGGCGGGTGACATCGAGAAGGGTTACACCATCTCGCCGTCGAAGCAGTCCCCGTTCGTCTCGATCCTCCTCTCGCTGCTGCCCTTCGTCCTCATCGTGGTCGTCTTCCTGTTTCTGATGAATCAGATGCAGGGCGGCGGTTCCAAGGTCATGCAGTTCGGCAAGTCCAAGGCCAAGCTGATCACCAAGGACACCCCCAAGACGACCTTCGCCGATGTGGCGGGGTCCGACGAGGCGGTCGAAGAGCTCCACGAGATCAAGGAGTTCCTCCAGGAGCCGGCGAAGTTCCAGGCCGTCGGCGCCAAGATCCCCAAGGGCGTCCTGCTCTACGGGCCGCCCGGTACGGGCAAGACGCTGCTCGCACGCGCCGTCGCCGGCGAAGCGGGCGTGCCGTTCTACTCGATCTCCGGTTCCGACTTCGTCGAGATGTTCGTCGGCGTCGGCGCCTCCCGAGTGCGCGACCTCTTCGAGCAGGCCAAGGCGAACGCCCCGGCGATCGTCTTCGTCGACGAGATCGACGCCGTCGGCCGCCACCGCGGCGCCGGCATGGGCGGCGGTCACGACGAGCGCGAGCAGACCCTCAACCAGCTGCTCGTCGAGATGGACGGATTCGACGTGAAGGGCGGCGTCATCCTGATCGCCGCCACGAACCGCCCGGACATCCTCGACCCGGCGCTGCTGCGCCCGGGACGTTTCGACCGGCAGATCGCGGTCGACCGCCCGGACATGCAGGGCCGCCTGGAGATCCTCAAGGTGCACCAGAAGGGCAAGCCCGTAGCGGAGGGCGTCGACCTCGGCGCCGTCGCCCGGCGCACGCCCGGCTTCACCGGTGCCGACCTGTCGAACGTGCTGAACGAGGCCGCGCTCCTGACGGCGCGCAGCAACAAGAAGCTCATCGACAACGAGAGCCTCGACGAGGCGATCGACCGTGTCGTGGCGGGCCCGCAGAAGCGGACCCGGATCATGTCCGAGAAGGAAAAGAAGATCACCGCGTACCACGAGGGCGGACACGCCCTGGTCGCGGCGGCCTCCCCCCAGTCGGACCCGGTCCACAAGATCACGATCCTCTCCCGCGGCCGCGCCCTCGGTTACACGATGGTGCTCCCGGAGGAGGACAAGTACTCCACGACCCGCAACGAGATGCTCGACCAGCTGGCGTACATGCTGGGCGGGCGTGCGGCCGAGGAGCTGGTCTTCCACGACCCGACCACCGGCGCGGCGAACGACATCGAGAAGGCCACGGCAACGGCCCGCGCGATGGTCACGCAGTACGGCATGACGGAGCGCCTCGGCGCGATCAAGTTCGGCGGCGACAACTCGGAGCCCTTCCTGGGCCGCGAGATGGGCCACCAGCGCGACTACTCGGAAGAGGTCGCGGCACTGGTCGACGAGGAGGTCAAGAAGCTCATCGAGACCGCCCACAACGACGCGTGGGAGATCCTCGTCGAGAACCGCGACATCCTCGACACCCTGGTGCTCGAACTCCTGGAGAAGGAGACGCTGGGCAAGGACGAGATCGCGGAGATCTTCGCCCCGATCGTGAAGCGCCCCGCCCGCCCGGCATGGACGGGATCCGCCCGACGCACCCCGTCGACGCGGCCCCCGGTCCTCTCTCCCAAGGAGCTGGCCCTCACCAACGGCGCCTCGGTCGCCAACGGCTCGGCCACCCCGCCGGAGATCGCCCCGACGGACCTGACGAAGGACATCGCCCCGTCCACCGAGGCGATCCCCGAGGACCGTCCCGAGAGCTAGCCCCGGACCGACTCCGGTGAGACCCCCGTCACGGGGGCCGACCCGGTCCCGGAATGGATGCCGCGCCCCCCAGGTTTTAGCCTGTGGGGGCGCGGCTTTTCCGTATGCCTGCGAGGTCCGAGCGCAATCCGCGCATCGGACAGCACAGAGGAACGAGGCACAGATGACCGACCCGGTGACGCTGGACGGCCAGGGTTCGATCGGCGAATTCGACGAGAAGCGGGCCGAGGCGGCCGTACGCGAACTGCTGATCGCCGTCGGAGAGGACCCGGACCGCGAGGGCCTGCGGGAGACGCCGGGGCGGGTGGCGCGGGCGTACAAGGAGATTCTGGCCGGTCTGCGCCAGGAGCCCGAGGACGTGCTCACCACGACCTTCGACCTCGGGCACGACGAGATGGTCCTGGTGAAGGACATCGAGATCATGTCGCTCTGCGAACACCACCTCCTGCCCTTCCACGGTGTCGCACACGTCGGGTACATCCCGGCCGACACGGGGAAGATCACCGGTCTGTCGAAGCTGGCTCGCTTGGTGGACGTCTTCGCCCGCAGGCCCCAGGTACAGGAACGTCTCACCACACAGGTGGCGGACTCGCTCATGCGGATCCTGGAGGCGCGGGGCGCGATCGTGGTGATCGAGGCCGAGCACATGTGCATGTCGGTACGGGGCATCCGCAAGCCCGGGGCGAAGACCACGACGTCGGCCGTACGCGGACAGCTGCGCGATGCTTCGACCCGCGCCGAGGCGATGAGCCTCATATTGGCGCGCTAGACCGCTTTGTCGGTGGTGCCCGATACGCTCCTCGGCCTGTGATGGTGAACAGGCCGAGGAGCGCCGCATGATCGATGGCTTACCGAGCAAGCAGACCGTGAACGCGGTGGGAGGGCGTCTGCAGGCGCGGGAGATCGCCGTCGGCACCAGGCTGTGGACGCTGGACGGGCCCCGCGCGGCACAGACGACGGTCACGGACGTCACGGCCGGCAAGGCGAGAGCGGCTGTGGAGGTCGTCACGAGCCATGCGGCTTTCACGGTCTCCGGGGACTTTCTGCTGGCCACGCCGGACGGCTGGACCCGTGCCGAGGACGCGACAGGCAGAACCGTCGCGTGGACTCACGCGCGTAAGCTCTGCCGCGAACGGCTCACGTTCCGCATGGGATACGCGTTCGGCTATTTCGTGGGGGCCACCTGCGCGGACGGCACGGTGGGCAAGAACTACGTCTCGCTCGTCGTGAACGACGAGGCGTTCGCCACCCGCTACGCGAGGTGTCTCACAGAGGCGACGGGTCTGGAAGCACGGCTTCAGCCCGTCGTGCGGCCCTCCGGGTACCTGGGTCGGGACGTCCCGGGCTTCCGGGTCCGGGTGGTGTCCTCCTACCTCGCCGATGCCCTGCGCCAGTACGCCGGCGGCGACGCGCACCACATGAGGCAGGCGTTTCCCCGGGTCGTGCTGCGGGACCGCGAGGTCTTCGACGGTTTCCTCGACGGGTACGCGGACGGTGACGGGTGCCGTGCCAGGCACTGGGCCGGCCGGACCCTGGTCAGCGCCAACGTGCCGTTCCTCGTCGACCTCGCCGAGATCATCGGCGCACGGTTCACCCCCGCGAGGAAGGGCCTCGCGTCGCACCTGATCGTCGTGGACCGCTGGGCGGCCCGCGGCACGTTCCGGCCGGAGCATCACGACGCCGATCCCGTGGAAGCCGGCTGGGTGACCGTCGAGTCCGTGCGACCCCGCCCCGCGCCCGGCAAGCCGTTCACCCTGTACGGATACCGGCTCCGACCGCATCCCACGTTCCTGGTCAGCGGGCATCTGGTCCGCGCGGCGGCGTGACCGGCCGGCCCGTCTCCCGCGTTACGCCGCCGCCGTGCCCGTGCCGTCGTGGTCGTTGCCGTTCTCCGGGAGGCGGCAGACGCGTTCCAGGAAGAGGGCGGCCGCGATGACGCCGATGGCGGCGATCACCGCCGCGCCCGCGTAGATCGCCTGGTCGCGGCGGGGCGGGATGTCGAGGTAGCTCAGGAGGAAGACGCCCGTGCCGCCGTACATACCGGCGACCAGGGCGGCCACCAGGGCGCTCGCCTGGCCGAAGACGACCGCGCGGGCCGCGAACAGGGGCTCCACGCCCTTGGCGCCGGGGCGGCGTTCGCGTTGGGCGCGGAGGCGGGTGCGGGTGGAGAGGGCGGTCGCGAGGAGGATCACCGCGATCACGGCGAGCACGATCGACGCGGCCAGCGGGACGCTCGGCAGGGTGCCGAAGGAGTCCCAGAGGCGGGCTCCGCCCCAGGAGAGGACACCGGCGGCGGCGAAGAGGCCCGCCAGTACCCCGAGCCGTAGTTGCTTCACCGAGTGAGCCGCCCTTCGCGCCGCCTGTGCCCGGTCCGGCCGTGCGCCGGACCACCGTCCGTCGAGCCTAACGATTACTCCGGCAGGCGCAGTTCCAGGTCGGCGCGGGGCAGCACGCTGTCGCGGCCGACCGCCGCGAGCAGCTGGGACACCGGCCCGGCGCCGGGCAGCTGGGCCTCGGGGTCCATGTCGTGCCAGGGGGCGAGCACGAAGGCCCGCTCGTGGGCGCGCGGGTGGGGGAGCGTGAGCACCGGGTCGTCGGAGAGGACGTCGGCGTACGACACGATGTCGACGTCGATGGTGCGCGGGCCCCAGCGCTCCTCGCGGACCCGGTCGAAGGCCTCCTCGACGGCCTGGCCGCGTTCCAGCAGCGAGGCGGGCGGCAGGGTCGTCTTCACGAGGATGACCGCGTTGAAGTAGGAGGGCTGGGAGTCCGCCTCGACGCCCCAGGGCTCCGTCTCGTACACCGGGGAGACGGCCTTGACCCGCAGGCCCGGGGTGTCCTCCAGGGCGTCGACGGCCCCCTGGAGGGTCTCCAGGCGGTTGCCCAGGTTGGAGCCGAGGGCGATCACGGCCATCTTGGGGTTGGAGAGCGTGACGTCCGCCGCGTCCACCTGCCGGACGACGGCGGTCGGGACCGGCTGTACGGTCGGGTCGCTCTGCCCTTCGGTGGAAAATGCAGTCATGCTCGGCTCCGGGTGATGGTGATGGTCACGTCGTCGAAGGGGACGGTGATCGGCGCGTCCGGCTTGTGCACCACCACCTCGACCTCCTGGACGCCTTCGTGCTTCAGGCACTGCTGGGCGATGCGCTCGGCGAGCGTCTCGATCAGATCGACCGGCTCGCCCGTCACCACGTCGACGACCTCCTCGGCCACCACGCCGTAGTGCACGGTGCGGGCCAGGTCGTCGGTGGCTGCCGCGGGGCGGGTGTCGAGGCCGAGCACCAGGTCGACGATGAAGGTCTGGCCCTCTTCCCGCTCCCGGGGGAAGACACCGTGGTGCCCACGGGCCTTGAGGCCGCGCAGCGCGACACGATCCACGCGAATCACTCCTGCTGTCGTTGGTCGAGAGGCACCCGGCCGCGTGCGGGCGGCGAGGTGCCTTCTTTCGAATCTACCTGCGAGCACCGACAGTGCTCGCCCGTGGGGGCCATGGACAGCACCTCACCTGGCTGATAGCCGCCCATACCCGGCGTTCGGCGTTCCAATCCCTATCGGTCCCGTACCCACTCGGGAGGGTGTTTCCTCCTCAGGAGGGCGTTTCCTCGTCGTCGTCCTCGTCGGATTCCGTCAGGACGGGCGACCCGTGGTGGGACCAGAGCTTCCAGCCGTCGGCGGTGCGCCGGAACACGTTCGTGGCGACGACCAGCTGGCCCACGAGCGGGCCGAGCGCGTTGCCGTCCTCGGCGGGGCCGCCGCTGAGGATGTTCTCGGTGCAGGTGACCAGGGCCATGTCGCCGGTCATCGAGACGTTGACGTCGGTGAGGAAGAACTGGATGTACTCGGTGTTCGCCATGATCAGGGCGTAGCTGCGCAGCACCTCGCCCCGGCCCGTGAGCACCGGCCAGCCGGGGTGGACGCAGGAGACGGTGAGGGCCTCGCCCGGCAGCCAGCGGTCGGAGAGGTCCTCGTAGTCGCCGCGTTCCAGCGCCTCGTAGAAGCCGGTGTTGGCCGCCTCGACCTCCGCGATGTCGGCGGCGGCCTGTGCGTGTTCCTCGTTCACGCGGCTCCCTCGACCGCGCGGGCGACGCGGACGGCGTCGGCGGTGGCCCGTACCTCGTGGACCCGTACGGCCCAGGCGCCGGCCTGCGCGGACAGTGCGGAGACGGCCGCGGTCGCCGCGTCGCGTTCGCGGGCGGGCGGCGGGGCCGAGCCCGTACCGGCCAGGACATGGCCGAGGAAACGTTTGCGGGAGGCGGCCACCAGCAGCGGGCGGCCCAGGGTGTGCAGCTCGGCCAGGTGCGCGACGAGCGACAGATCGTGGGCGGCGTCCTTCGCGAAGCCGAGGCCCGGGTCGATCACGACGCGCTCCGGGGCGACCCCGCCCGCGATCACCGCGTCCATCCGCTGCCGCAGCTCGTCGAGGACCTCGGCGACGACGTCCCCGTACACCGCGCGGCTGTTCATCGACTCGCTGAAGCCGCGCCAGTGCATCACGACGAACGGGACCTCGGCGGCGGCGACGGCCGGGATCATGTCCGGGTCGGCGAGGCCGCCGCTGACGTCGTTGACCAGGACGGCCCCGGCGGCGACGGCCTGCTCGGCGACGCGGGCGCGCATGGTGTCCACGGAGACGGTGACGCCCTCGGAGGCCAGCCCCTGCACGACCGGGACGACCCGGCGCAGCTCCTCGGCCTCGTCCACCCGGCTGGCGCCGGGGCGGGTCGACTCACCGCCCACGTCGACCAGGTCCGCGCCCTCGGAGACCAGGTGCAGACCGTGTTTGACCGCGGCCGTGGTGTCGAACCAGCGGCCGCCGTCGGAGAAGGAGTCGGGCGTCACGTTGACGACGCCCATGACCGCACAGCGGTCCCACTCCGGCAGTCCTCGGACCGTGCCCCGCGCGCGTGACGTACTCATACGACCAGACTAGGGCGTGTCCGCCCGGCTCATACCGCGCTCACCTCGTGCTGCTCCGGGGCCGTGTGCCGCTTGTGGCCGCACGGGCGGCGTCTGCGGGGGCGGAACGGGCGGGGCAGCGAGAAGTTCACGAAGCCCTCGGCCTGCATCGCGGCGATCCCGATGCGGGGCAGGTCGCGGCTGGTGCGGAAGACCACGAAGCGGGGCTCCCAGCGCGGCTTGAACTTGGCGTTGAACTTGTACAGCGACTCGATCTGGAACCAGCGCGAGAGGAAGATCAGCAGCCCCCGCCAGCAGCGCAGCACCGGTCCCGCGCCGAGCCGCTCGCCGCGGGCCAGCGCGGAGCGGAACATCGCGAAGTTCAGCGAGACCCGGGCGACGCCGAGCTTCTCGGCGGCTTGGAGCGAGGCGACGATCAGCAGCTCGTTCATGCCGGGGTCGGCCGAGCGGTCGCGGCGCATCAGCTCCAGGGACATTCCGTCGTGCCCCCAGGGGACGAAGTGGAGGACGGCCTTCAGGTCGCCGTGCGGGGAGTCCTCCGTACCGGAGCCGGGCAGATGGGCGGTGGCGATCACGCAGTCGCCGTCGGCCGGGTCGCCGATCCGGCCGAGCGCCATGGAGAAGCCGCGCTCGGTGTCGGTGCCGCGCCAGTCGGCGGCGGCCCGGCGGATCCGGTCCAGCTCGGTGTCGCCGATGTCGCGTGCCCGCCGGACCCGGGTCTCGTAGCCATTGCGTTCGATGCGCTTGACCATCTGGCGCACGTTACGCATGGCGCGCCCGGCGAGGGAGAAATCCGCCACGTCGACCACCGCCTCGTCGCCCAGTTCCAGGGCGGTGAGCCCGGTCTCGCGGGTCCAGACCTGGCCGCCGGTCTCGCTGCAGCCCATCACGGCGGGCGTCCAGGAGTGGGCCTGCGCCTCGTCCATGAAGCGCTCGATCGCGCCCGGCCAGGCCTCCACGTCGCCGATGGGGTCGCCGCCGGCCAGCATCACCCCGGAGACGACGCGGTAGCAGACGGCCGCCTTGCCGCTGGGGGAGAAGACGACGCCCTTGTCGCGGCGGAGCGCGAAGTGGCCGAGCGAGTCCCGGCCGCCGTGCTGCTCCAGCAGGGCCCGCAGCCGGCTCTCGTCGTCCTCGGTGAGGCGGGCGGCCGGGTGCTCGGGGCGGAAGGCGAGGTAGATGGTGGTGACGGCGGTCAGCAGGCCGAGCGCGCCCAGTGAGTACGCCACCGTCCAGCTGGTCCGCCCCGCGTAGTCGACGGGCCCCTCGACGCCGAACAGGCCGTACAGCACGTGCTGGAGGCGGTCGGCGATGGACGGGTCGCCGACGACCCGGCCGGGGTGGACGCTGACGATGATCAGCCCGAGCCCCAGCGAACCGGCGCCCAGGAGGACGAAGTTGGCGAGCGCGCGCCAGCGGCTGCGCGGATCGGGCAGCGCCCGGAACTGGTCCCGGTGGCGCACCAGCAGAGCGCAGAGCGTCAGCGAGACGAGCACGCCGATGATCGAGTGGCGGTACGCGAACTGCGCCACGGCCCCCGCGGGCAGCAGCGCCACCGCCGCCCGCCAGGCCCGCCGCTTGTGCCGCTTCAGCCCGTGCGCGAGGAGCAGCAGGAGCACACCGGCGCTCAGCGAGAGCGCGGCGGCGAACGGGCCGAGCGCCCCGGGGAGCACTTCGGCGAGGGTGTGCATCCTGCTGTGCCGGAAGCGGGGGAAGACCCCGGCGGCGACGTCGATCAGCCCGACGACGGTGCAGGCGGTACCGACGAGAGCCGGTACGGACTCGGGGCGCGGCCCGCGGAACAACCGGCGGACGCGCTGCGGAACCGACACCGAATTATCCCCATCTAGCGTGACAGACATCGTTTCCCGTGGCTTCGCGAGAGATTCGTTGAGTCCGCCGGCCGGAGCCCCACGGACGATGTGCGCCCTCTAGGACGTGGGTTGCGGAGCGAGGGTTCACCCACATTCCGGAAATTTCCCTCTCCTGTACCTTCCCGCCCCTCCCCGTCCTTCTCCCTGTCCCCTCCCGTTCCTCGCACCGCGTCACTTGTACGGAATCGCAGAGAAAGCTCACTCATGGGTCTCACCAGCACAGCAGTCCTCGCCGTCGTGGCGGTGCTGGCCGTCGCGCTCTTCGCCGCCACGGTCCGGTTCTGGCCGCGCCTGGCCCGGCCCGGCGCCGCCGCGGTGTCGGGCCGGATCGGGCTGCTCCTGGCGACCCAGCTGACGCTGTTCGCGGCGGTGGGTCTGGCGGCCAACAACGCCTTCCTCTTCTACGGTTCCTGGGCCGACCTCTTCGGCCGCCAGCAGGAGCTCGGCGTGGTCTCCGACCATGCGGGGGACGGGCCCGGTTCGCGGCACATGACGCGGATCGACACCCAGCACCCGGATGTGCCGGGCGGCCGGGTGCCGGCGGTCGGCGGGCGGATCGACAAGGTGGTCGTCTCGGGGCGGACCTCGGGCATCGAGTCACCGGCGTACGTCTATCTGCCGCCGGAGTACTTCCAGGCGGCCTACGCCACGCGGAAGTTCCCGGCGGTCGTGGTCCTCACCGGCTATCCGGGCACGGCGGAGAACCTGCTGAAGGGGCTGCGCTATCCGCAGACCGCGCACGAGCGGGTGAAGGCGGGCAAGGCGCAGCCGATGATCCTGGTGATGCTGCGGCCGACGGTCGCGCCGCCCCGGGACACCGAGTGCGTGGACATTCCGAAGGGCCCGCAGACCGAGACGTTCTTCGCGAAGGACCTTCCCGAGGCCATCGCCGGGTCCTACCGGGTCGGGAAGAAGGCCCGTAACTGGGGCATCATCGGCAACTCGACCGGCGGCTACTGCGCGTTGAAGATCGGGATGCACCACCCGGACCGGTACGCGGCGAGCGCCGGGCTCTCCGCGTACTACAAGGCCGCCGAGGACCCGACGACGGGCGATCTGTTCCACGGCCAGGGCGAGCTGCGCGACCGCGCCGACCTGATGTGGACCCTGGAGAACCGGCCGCCGTCCGGCGGTTCGTTCCTGGTGACGACGTCGCGGAAGGGCGAGGACAACCTCGGCGAAACGATGAGGTTCATCGAGAAGGTGAAGGCGCCCGCGAAGGTGTCGTCCATCGTGCTGGACAGCGGCGGGCACAACTTCACGACCTGGCGGCGGGAGATCCCGCCGGCCCTGGAGTGGCTGAGCGCCCGCCTCAGCGAGAACTGAGCGTCCGCGTCGGCGAGAGGTGAACGCCCGCGTCGGCGAGCGGGGCGCCCGCCCGGCGAGAGCCGAACGCCGGGAGCCGAGCGCCGAGAGCCGTCGCTCAGCCGGTCGGAGCGATCGTCGCGACCGTCTCCACGGCGACCTCGGCGCGCGGTACGTCCTGGGCGTCCGCGTCGATCGAGCGGCGCAGGGCCTCGTGCAGCCGGGCGGGGGTCAGTACGCCGAGGAAGCGGCCCTCGCTCTCCTTGTCGATGACCGCGATCCAGCCCGCGTCGTGCTGGAGCATGGTGGCGAAGGCCTGCTTGAGGGGCGCGCCGAGCGGAAGCCAGGCCTCCATGCGGCGGGCGTGTTCGCGGACGGTGCCCTTGGCCGTGGCGTCGGCGGTCGCGTCGGCGGGGATCCAGCCGTGGAGGTTGTCCCGGCCGTCCAGGACGACCGCCCAGCGCGCGCCCTGGGACCTGAGCCGTTCGGTGGCGGTGGCCAGCGGGTCGTCGAGGTGGACGACCGGCGGCTGGTCGAGGTCGCTCTCCTCGATGGGCGTCACCGAGAGCCGCTTGAGCCCGCGGTCCGCGCCGACGAAGTCGGCCACGTACGGGGTCGCGGGGGCGCCGAGCACGGTGGCGGGGGAGTCGAACTGCTCGATGCGGCCCTGCCCGTAGACGGCGATCCGGTCGCCGAGGCGGACGGCCTCCTCGATGTCGTGGGTGACGAACAGCACGGTCTTGCGGACCTGGGCCTGGAGTTTCAGGAATTCGTTCTGGAGCCGTTCGCGGACGACCGGATCGACCGCGCCGAAAGGCTCGTCCATCAGGAGAACGGGCGGATCGGCGGCCAATGCGCGGGCCACGCCCACGCGTTGACGCTGGCCGCCGGAAAGCTGTTCCGGATAGCGGTCGCCATAAACGGATGGATCGAGTCCGACGAGATCGAGGAGTTCGGCGGCGCGTTCGCGTCCCTTTCCGCGCTTCCAGCCGAGCAGATGGGGAACGGTCGCGGTGTTCTCCAGCACGGTCTTGTGCGGGAAGAGGCCCACCTGCTGGATCACATAGCCGATGCGGCGGCGCAGTTGGACGGGGTCGATGGTGGATATGTCGTCCCCGTCGAGGAATATCCCGCCCTCGGTCGGTTCGATCAGCCGGTTCACCATCTTCATGGTGGTCGTCTTGCCACAACCGGAAGGTCCGACGAGCGTGACCAGTTCACCCTCGGCGACCTCGAAGGAAAGGTCGTCGACGGCGGTGGTGCCGTCGGCGTACCGCTTGGTGACGTGCTCGAAACGGATCATGGTTCCCCATTGTGGAGGGCGTTCTGTGAAGGGCATGTTGCCGGAATGCGACAGCCTCCGCGATTGTCAGTGGTCGAGGATAGGCTCGCCAGTCATCGGTTCGATCCGGGGCGATCCGCTCCGGCGGGAGGAAAGCAGGAGGTGAGGGGCGGATGGCCGAGCAGAGTTGCCTGGTGACGAACGACTGGATCTGCGGGGAGTATCTCCGCTCCCGCAGCCAGGAGTTGACCGATGCGACCGTGCAGCACATCGGGATCACGGTGGTCTCGGTGCTGATCGGGCTCGCGGTCGCCTTTCCGCTGGCGCTGCTCGCCCGCCGGGGCCGGCGGTTCGCCGGACCGGTGCTCGGGCTGACGACCGTGCTCTACACCGTGCCCTCGCTGGCGATGTTCTCGCTGCTGCTGCCCCTGTTCGGGCTGTCGGCCGCGCTCGTCGTCACGGGTCTGGTGCTCTATTCGCTGACCATCCTCGTGCGCAACATCCTGGCGGGGCTCGAAGCGGTGCCGCAGGAGGCCAGGGAAGCCGCCCGCGGTATGGGGTACGGCCCGGCGCGGCTGCTGTGGGAGGTGGAGCTTCCGCTGGCGCTGCCCGCGGTGATGGCGGGGCTGCGGATAGCCACCGTGTCGACGGTCGCGCTGACCACGGTCGGCTCGCTCGTCGGCAAGGGCGGCCTCGGCAATCTGATCGAGGACGCGCTGCCCAGCTTCTTCAAGGCCCAGGTGCTCACCGCCTCGGTGCTGTGCGTGCTGCTCGCGGTGGCGGCGGACCTGCTGCTGCTCGGCCTCCAGCGGCTGCTGACGCCCTGGACCCGGATATCCGGGGCGGTCGTCCCGCCGTCCGGCCCGGTGAAGGCGGAGGCGTCCGCGTCCGCCCCGGCGAAGGTGGAGGTGGGCTGACCCGTGGGAGTCATCGGCGACGCCTGGACCTGGCTGACCACCGGGGCCAACTGGTCGGGGGACGGCGGGGCCGCGCACCGGCTCGGCGAGCATCTGTACGTCAGCGGGGTCGCCCTCGGGGTGGCCTGCGCGATCGCCCTGCCGCTCGCCCTGTATCTGGGGCACATAGGCAAGGGCGGGGCGCTCGCGGTCAACATCTCCAACGTGGGGCGGGCCGTGCCGGTCTTCGCGGTGCTGGCTCTCTTCATGGTCACGCCCCTGCGTAACTCCGGCTACTGGCCCACGATCATCGCGCTGGTGCTGTTCGCGGTGCCGCCGCTGCTGACCAACGCCTATGTCGGCATGCGGGAGGTGGACCGGGCGGTGGTGGAGGCCGCGCGCGGCATGGGGATGTCGGGCGGGCAGCTCTTCTTCCGGGTCGAGCTGCCGCTCGCCTACCCGATGATCATGACCGGGCTGCGGTCCGCCGCGGTCCAGGTCGTGGCCACCGCGTCGATCGCCGCGATGGTCGGCCTCGGCGGTCTGGGCCGGATCATCACCGCCGGGTTCAACACCTACGACACCGCCCAGGTCTTCGCGGGCGCCGTCCTGGTCGCCGGTCTCGCTCTGCTGGTGGAGGGCGTGCTGGTGGCGCTGGACCGGGCGCTGTCCCCGCTGCGCCGCCGCAGGCCCGCGTGAGCGTCCCGCAGCGCCTCGTTTCCGATCACCTTTCTTCTGGTCACTTTTCTTCTGGTCACTTTTCTTCTGTTCGGACGGAGAACAACACTTATGAGCAGGACCTCGCGGATAGCCGGAGCGGTCATCGGCATGGTGGCGCTGGCCGGGTCGCTCGCGGCCTGCGGCGGCGACAGCCTGGAGAAGGAGAAGGGCGGCTCGGGCTCCTCGGCTGGTGACGGGAAGAAGGGCTCCCTGGTCGTCGGCTCGGCCTCGTTCACCGAGTCCAAGGTGCTCGCCGAGCTGTACGCACAGATCCTGGGCGACGCCGGATACAGCACCTCGATCACCACGGTGAAGAACCGTGAGCTGTACGAGCCCTCGCTGGAGAAGGGCGAGATCGACGTCGTACCGGAGTACGCGGCCACGATCGCCGAATTCCTCAACGCCAAGGTCAACGGGGCCGATGAGGCCCAGGCGAAGCCGGTGGCCTCCGGGGACGTCGAGACGACGGTCTCCGCGCTGAAGCAGCTCGCCGAGCCGCTGGGTCTCACGGTTCTCCCCGCCGGGAAGGCCGTCGATCAGAACGCCTTCGCGGTCTCGAAGGAATTCGCCGAGAAGAACAGCCTGAAGACGCTTTCCGATCTGGGGAAGTCGAAGATCAAGGTCAAGATCGCGGCGGGCGACGAGTGCGAGGTGCGGCCGTTCTGCGCACCCGGTCTGAAGAAGACGTACGGCATCGACGTCACCGGGATCGACCCCAAGGGCGTCGGCACCCCGCAGTCCAAGCAGGCCGTTCGTGACGGCAAGGTCCAGCTGGTCCTGACGACCACCACGGACGCGGTGCTGGACGGGCTGGTGTTCCTGGAGGACGACAAGAAGCTCCAGAACGCGGACAACGTCCTTCCCGTGCTGAATGCCAAGGACGCGGGCGCGCCGGAGATCGCCGACGCGCTGGGCAAGCTCACCGCGGCGCTCACCACGGAGGATCTCGCCGAGCTGAACCGGAAGGTCGACGCCGAGCGGGCCAAGCCGGCGGATGTGGCCAAGGAGTATCTGGAGTCGAAGGATCTGATCAAGAAGTAGTTCTCGATCAATAGGCAAAGGGCCGCGGAGAGGGCTTCCGGGGGGCCGCGAGGTAACCGGCGGGGAACAGATTGCCGGGCGGCCCCCCAAGTGGCGCGCACACACGGTAAATTTCAGGCCATGCCACGTGGACGCCACCGCCATTCGCCGCCCCTCCACAGAATCCTGCCGCCTTCCGTGGTGGCGGGAGTGTCGGTCGCCGGTGCCGCAGGCGCCTGGCTGCTGGCCGAACCCCTGGTCCTGCGCGGCCTGGTGGCCGCCGTGGCGGCCGCCGCCGTGACCGGCGCGTATCTGATGCGCAGCTGGGACCGGGCGGCGGGGCTGCGGGTCGCCGAGCTGACCCGGGCCCGCGCCAGTGACGAATGGCGGGCCGAGGAGCGGATAGCCGAGCTGGAGCAGGATCTGGAGGAGTCGCGCGAGCTGCGCACCCGTCTGGAGACCAAGCTCCGCCGCAAGCGCGTGGAGCTCGCGGGGCTGCGCGGCGAGCACGCCGGACTGCTGCGCCGTTACGCCAACGCCGAGACCGAGCGGGCCAGCGCGCTGGAGGGCCGCAGGCAGCTCGCCATCGAGGCCGCGGCCCCCAAGGAGCTGCTGCCCGCGCGGTCCACGCCGACCCCCGAGTCCTACCGCCGCGCGGACGAGGCCCTGAAGAACCTCACGCGCAACGCGGCGCTCCAGGAGACCCGTCGGACGGTGGAGGCGGTCCGGCAGCGGCAGCTGGCCGTCGGGGACCGGAACCGGAACCGGAACACGGAGGCGGAGGGCCCGCAGGGGAAGCACGCGGCGGCCACCGGGGCGGGCGCGCACTCGGACCACCAGCACCGCCGCCCCGCGACCACCCAGCCCGCCCCGGCCACCGAAGCCCTTCCGCGTGCGGAGACCCCGGCCACCGAAGCCGCCGCTCTTCCGAGTGCGAAGACCCCGGCCCCCATCGCGCCGGTGCGGGTGCCGCGCGCGATCGCGGCCGCCTCGGCCGTCGTCCCGTACGCCGCGCGCCGCCAGCCGGTCCCCCAGGGCAACTTCGACTTCTTCGGCACCCAGAACGCCCAGAAGGCGAACGCCGCGATCGAGTCCGTGCAGAACGAGGACCTCGCGGACGTCGTCGGCGAGGAGGCGCTCGCCGCCCACCGCACGGGAACGGTGCCGAACCAGGCCGTCGGCAAGGTCATCGACCTCACCGCGCACGACGAGACCGAGCAGATCGACGTGGCGCAGCTGCGCGGCGCGGTGTCCTGACGCGGAACCCCCGCTACTTGTCGATGTCCCCGACGACGAAGAACAGCGAGCCCAGGATCGCCACCATGTCGGCGACCAGGGTGCCCGGCAACAGCTCGGTGAGCGCCTGGATGTTGTTGAACGAGGCGGAGCGCAGCTTCAGCCGGTAGGGCGTCTTCTCGCCCTTGGACACCAGGTAGTAGCCGTTGACGCCGAGCGGGTTCTCCGTCCAGGCGTAGGTGTGGCCCTCCGGGGCCTTGAGCACCTTGGGCAGCCGCTGGTTGATCGGCCCGGGCGCCAGGTGGGCCATCCGGTCCAGACAGGCGTCGGCCAGGTCCAGGGCGTTGAGGGTCTGCTCCAGCAGGCACTCGAAGCGGGCCAGGCAGTCGCCCTCGGCCCGGGTGACGACCTTCAGGGTGTCCTGGAGCTCCCCGTACGCGAGATACGGCTCGTCGCGCCGCAGATCGAAGTCGACGCCCGAGGCGCGGGCGATCGGCCCCGACACCCCGTACGCGTGCACCGCCGCGGCGGACAGCACGCCCACGTCGCGCGTACGGCCCCGGAAGATCTCGTTGCCGAGGACGAGGTTCTCGTACACGTCCATGCGGGAGCGGACGGAGGCGACGGCGGCCCGGACCCGGCCGGCCCAGCCCGCCGGAAGGTCCTCCTTCAGGCCCCCCACCCGGTTGAACATGTAGTGCATCCGCCCGCCGGAGACCTCCTCCATCACCGCCTGGAGCTCCTCGCGCTCCCGGAAGGCGTGGAAGACCGGGGTGATGCCGCCGAGTTCGAGCGGGTAGGAGCCGAGGAACATCAGGTGGTTGAGGACCCGGTTCAGCTCGGCGAGCAGCGTCCGCGTCCACACGGCGCGCTCGGGGACCTCCATGCCGAGCATCCGCTCGACGGCCATCACGACGCCCAGCTCGTTGGAGAACGCGGAGAGCCAGTCGTGGCGGTTGGCGAGCATGACGATCTGCCGGTAGTCGCGCGCCTCGAAGAGCTTCTCCGCGCCCCGGTGCATATAGCCGATGACCGGCTCCGCGTGCTGGACGCGCTCGCCGTCCAGCACGATCCGCAGCCGGAGGACGCCGTGCGTCGAGGGGTGCTGGGGACCGATGTTCAGCACCATGTCGGTGCTCTCCGCCGCTCCGCCGATGCCGATCGTCGTCTCCGTCATGCGGGACAGTATTCCCTGCGGCCGTGGACCGTTCCCCGCGCCCGCCGTACGAGGGCGGTCACCCGGGTTCCGGCAGCCCCACCCGGTGCAGCAGCCAGCCGAAGTCGCCGAGGCCGCCGCGGGCGGTCAGCTCCGCCGCCTCGCCCGCCGCCGACAGCGCCCGTACATAGCCCGCCGGATCGGTGGCGGCCAGGCTCAGCGGCGGCCGGTCGCCCTCGACGCCCAGGCGGCGCAGCACCGCCCGCTGGTCGGTCAGTTCGGTGCTCGCGTGCGGTACGGCCGAGGACACCGCCGCCGCGCAGGCGTCCAGCGCCACATGGGCCGTCAGATCGCAGGAGCCGTCCGGCACCGGACGCGTCTCGCGCCCGTCCCGGAAGCCGGTCAGCGTCCCGAAGGGCGGCCGGGCGTCCCGTACGTGCGCGTAGTCCACCGCCACCGCGAGCCCGGCGGCCAGCGAACCGGCCGCGGCCGCCCACGCCTCGTCCCGGGAGCGCCCGATCTCCGCCCGCTCGCCCGGCGCGGACAGCGGCCACCAGCGCTCCAGCCACGCCGCGTCCGCCCCGGTCACCGCGGGGCCGAGCCGCTCCGCGCCGTCCGAGGCGCGCACCTGGACGTACCGGGGGACGCCGGCCGCGTCCGCCTCCGCCACCGCCGCCGGAACGTTGTCCAGCCACTCGTTGGCGAACAGCAGCCCGATGGTTCCGGAGGGCGGCTCCGCGCACCACTCGATCCGGGGGTCCAGGCCCGGCGGCCGGGCGGCGACCTCGACGGCGTACGGGGTCACCTCCAGCCCTTCCGGCAGCGCGGCCAGCACTCCGGTCAACAGCTCGCCGCGCCCCGCCCCGACGTCGACCAGCGCGACCGTGCCGGTCGCCAGTTCCCGTGCGATTCCGGTCAGCAGCCGGGCCACCGCCGCCGCGAAAAGGGGCGAGGCGTGGACCGACGTACGGAAGTGGCCGGCGGGCCCCTCCGGGCTCCGCAGCGGGCTGCGATAGAAGCCCTCATGTCCGTACAGGGCGGCCTGAGCCGCCTCCTGCCACCCACGCCACTCGTCCGTCACATGGGCAAGTCTCCACCTTGGGGAGTACGGTCCCCGTACCCGGATCGACCCTCCGGTTGACCCGGGCACCGATCCCCTGTCCCTACGCTGGGTTACGTGCAGCGCCTCTACGATTTCATCCGCAGACACCCGACGGGCGTCGACGTCTTCTGGGCCGTCTTCCTCCTCGGGCTCTCCGGCGTGTCGATGGCGTCGGGCATGTACGACGCGGGGCGCGAGGAGATCGTCGCCGTTCCGGTGGTGCTGGGGCTCTCCACGGTCGTGGCGCTGCGCCGCAGGGCCCCGGAGAAGATGCTGCTGCTCGCCGTCCTGGTGGGCGTCGTGCAGCTGGTGTTCAACGTACGGCCGGGCATCGGGAACTTCGCGATGCTGGTGATCACGTACACCGTGGCCACGGTCGGCGAGCGCTGGGCGTCCCGGCTCGCCCTGATCTGCAGCCTGAGCGCGGGGGCCCTGTCCCAGCTGCGGTGGGAGGCCGAGCCCGGGGGCTCCTGGGCGCAGATGATCTTCGTGACGATCATCATGACCGTGCCGTTCGTGCTGGCCTGGGTGCTCGGGGACTCGCTGCGGACCCGGCGCGCCTACTTCGACCAGCTGGAGGAGCGTGCCGCCCGCCTGGAGCGGGAACGCGAGGCGCAGTCCAAGGTCGCGGTCGCCGCCGAGCGGGCCCGGATCGCCCGCGAACTGCACGACGTCGTCGCGCACAACGTGTCCGTGATGGTCGTCCAGGCCGACGGCGCCGCCTACGTCATGGACGCCGCCCCCGACCAGGCCAAGCAGGCCCTGGAGACCATCTCCAGCACCGGCCGCCAGGCGCTCGCCGAGATGCGCCGGCTGCTCGGGGTGCTGCGCACCGGCGATGCCCCGGAGAGCGGCGAGTACGTTCCCCAGCCCGACGTCGAGCAGATCGAGGACCTGGTCGCGCAGGTGCGGCAGACCGGTCTGGAGGTCGACTTCAAGGTCGAGGGCACCCCCCGCCCGCTGCCCAGCGGCGTGGAGCTGACCGCGTACCGCGTCGTGCAGGAAGCCCTGACGAACACCCGCAAGCACGGCGGGCCCGACGCCGGGGCCAGTGTCCGGCTGGTCTACTTCGACGACGGCCTCGGGCTGCTGATCGAGGACGACGGCCGGGGCGCGGCGCACGAACTGTACGAGGACGGCGGCGCGGACGGCGCCGGGCACGGGATGATCGGGATGCGGGAGCGGGTCGGCATGGTCGGAGGCACCCTGGACGCGGGTCCCCGGCCCGGCGGCGGCTTCCGGATCAGCGCGCTGCTGCCGCTCAAGCCCCCGGGCTGACCGGGCCGGGTCCGGCCCTCCACGGCCGCCGAAGCCACAAGACACCCCCCAGGGCCACCACGACCGACCGACCGATTGACCGACCGACCTCAGGACAGGACACGTTCCCATGACCATGGCCATCCGCGTGATGCTCGTCGACGACCAGGTGCTGCTGCGGACCGGCTTCCGGATGGTGCTCGCCGCCCAACCCGACATGGAAGTCGTGGCCGAGGCCGGGGACGGGGCCGAGGCGATCGAGCTGCTGCGGTCGACCGCCGTCGACGTGGTCCTGATGGACGTCCGTATGCCCCGGCTGGACGGCGTCGAGGCGACCCGCCGTATCTGCGCGCAGCAGGACCCGCCGAAGGTGCTCATCCTGACCACCTTCGACCTCGACGAGTACGCCTTCTCCGGGCTGAAGGCCGGGGCCAGCGGCTTCATGCTCAAGGACGTACCGCCCGCCGAACTGCTCGCCGCGATCCGCTCGGTGCACAGCGGCGACGCGGTCGTCGCCCCGTCCACCACGCGCCGGCTGCTCGACCGCTTCTCGCCGATGCTGCCCAGCAGCGACAAGGAGCCGAAGAACAAGCACATCGGCAAGCTCACCGAGCGCGAACGGGAAGTCATGCTCCTGGTCGCCCAGGGCCTGTCGAACGGCGAGATCGCGGCCCGGCTGGTGCTCTCCGAGGCGACGGTCAAGACGCACGTCGGCCGCATCCTCACCAAGCTGAACCTCCGCGACCGGGTCCAGGTCGTCGTCCTCGCCTACGAGACCGGCCTGGTCCGGGCCGGCGGCGGCGCGGGCTGAGGGGCGAGGCCGAGGTGGGAGGACCGGCCGTGGGCACGCTGCTGTGGATCAACGGGCCGTTCGGCGGCGGCAAGACGCAGACGGCGTACGAGCTGCACCGGCGGCTCCCCGGCAGTGTGGTCTGCGACCCCGAGCACATCGGCTTCGGGCTGCACCGGACGCTGCCGCCCCGGCTGCGCGGCGACTTCCAGGATCTGGCGTCCTGGCGCTCCGGGGTCCGTGAGGTGCTCGGCCTCGCCCTGGAGCGGCACCCGGGGCCGGTGATCGTGCCGATGACACTGGTCGACCCGGGGTATTTCGCCGAGATCGTCGGACGGCTGCGCGAGGACGGCCACACCGTCCACCACAGCGCCCTGCTCGCGGAGCGCGCCACCGTTCTGCGGCGGCTGCGCGAACGCGGTCTCGTACGCGGGCTGAAGCGGGAGAGCTTCGCCGTGAGCCGGCTGGACGACTGCCTGGAGCGGCTCGCGCGCCCGGAGTTCGCCCTTCACATCCGTACGGACCGGGTGACGGTTCCCCAGGTGGCGGACCTGGTGGCCGGGGCCGCGGGCCTGACACCCGTGCCGGACACGGACGGCCGGCTGCGGCACCGGCTGCGGCGGACCTGGACGGGCGTGCGGCACATCCGCTTCGACTGAGGCGTTCGCCGCCGACCGCGGGCGGGCTCAGCGCAGGACGCCCTCCAGGAAGTCGCTGCCGAGCCGGGCCACGAGCGTCAGGTCCAGCTGGTGGAGGACGTAACGGCCCCGGCGGCGCGTCGTGACCAGGCCCGCCTTCTTGAGCACCGAGAGGTGGCGGGAGACCTCCGGGGAGGTGATGCCGTTGGATTCGGCCAGCTCACCGGTGGTGTACGGGGAGCGGGCCAGATTGCGGCAGAGCCGCATCCGCATCGGGTGGGCCAGGGCCTCCATCCGGCGCTGGAGCTGTTCCACGGTGGCGGGCGACGGCAGGTCGGGCAGGTGGACCGGGTAGTGGATCACCGGCCGCCAGCCCGGGGCGTGCAGCACCATCAGATGCGGCCAGCCGAAGCTGGTCGGGACGAACGTCAGGCCGGGGCCGACGCCCGGGTCGACGGCGGTGGTCCGGCCCTCGGACAGCTTGTCGATGCTGATCCGGCCCGCGTCCTCGTCCAGCGTCACGGCGGCGGACACCGCGCCGACCGCTTCGGCCAGCCCCTTGCGCCGCAGCAGCTCCGTCTTGTGGCGGGCGTCGGCGACCAGCTGCACGGAGGCCCGGCGCCAGGTGTCGGCGAAGAACGCCTGGTCGCAGTCCTCGAAGAGCCGCCGGATCCAGCCGCGTACGGAGACGGGGTCGGCCAGCAGCCGCCGGGTGAACTCCACCTGCTGCGGACCGCGCGCCGCCGCCAGCTCCAGGGCGCGGGCCCGCATCGCCGCGTCGCTCAGCGGCGACGGCGCCCCGGCCCCGTAATGGGTGGCGCAGGTGAACTCCAGGGCCGCGGCGACGAACCGCTCGTCGTCCATCCGGTCCAGCAGATCCAGGTCCTCGGCGAGCGTCGCCCCGGTCCTGCCGTCGCCGCCCCGGAGTCCGGAGAACGGCATGAACACATCGGAGAAGGTGTTCCGCCAGAGGAACTCCGCCTCCAGCATCCGGTCCGCGAGGTCGGCCTCCAGGCCCGCCGCGGTCGCGGTGGCCCAGCCGTGCAGCCCCGGGTGGTGGCCGGGCTCGGAGAGCGCGTGCAGGGCGAGGCCGAGTTCGGCCAGCGGGGAGGTCGCGAAAACGACGCGGTCGGCGGGCAGTCCCGCGATGTCTATGTGCACGCTCACCCCTCCATAGTGGGGGTACGCGCACGGGGCGTCGTGCCATTTGACGGGGGCCGTCAATCCGCGCGCGGCACCGCCGTGACCTGCGCAGGCTGTCCGCATGACCGCTCTCCAGCAGCACCTGCTCGACACCTACCGCGCGGCCCGCCTGTCCCGGCCCGCACCCCCGCCCCGGGCCGCCACGACGTCACGGCCCTGCGCAACCTGTACCGGCGCCTCCGCCCCACCACCTCCGGCACCCCATCAAGCCCGCCCGGCACCACCTCCAGCCCGTCCGGCACCACCTCCAGCCCGTCCGGCGTTTGAGGACGGAACCCTGGGCCGGGGGTCCGGTCACTGGACAGGCCCCGGCACCACCTCCAGCCCGTCCGGCGTTTGAGGACGGAACCCTGACGCCGGAGGGCCGGCACCGGACAAGGTCCTCCGGGCCCGGGGGCCGCCCCTAGGGCAAGGCCCCCTGCCCCAGGTACCCCACGAACCCCGCCACCGCCCCCCGCACATCCTCCGCCGACCACTCCAGCCCCGCCCCGGCCACCGTCACCTCCGTGACCGAGACCCCGGGCGGCAGCCCCGACCCGGGCGCCCCCGCGAACCACCGCCGGAACAGCGTCACCCCGGTCTCCTCGGCCTGCCGCACCGACGCCTCGTCCAGCACCTCGGCCCCGTACGGCAGCCAGACCTGGAACTGATGCGTGTGCGGCGGCTCCGGACGCACCCGGAACCACGGCACCCCCGACGCCGCGAACCCCTCCGCCAGCGCCCCGGCCACCACCTTCGCGTGCGCCACGTACGACGGCAGCCGAGGCAGCTCCCGCTCCAGCCCGATCAGCGCGGACAGCGCCGCCGGGTACTGCTGGAAGAGCTGACCCCCGTACCGGTGACGCCACACCCGCGCCTCCTCCACCAGCGTCGAAGGCCCCGCCAGCACCGCCCCGGACAGCCCGTCCAGCGACTTGTAGAACGACACGTACACGCTGTCCGCCAGCGCCGCGATCTCCGACAGCTCCCGCCCGAAGTGCGGACCGCACTCCCACAGCCGCGCCCCGTCGAAGTGGACCACCGCGTCCCGCTCCCGGGCCGCCTCCACCACCGCCGTCAGCTCCTCCCAGGACGGCAGGACGAACCCGGCGTCCCGCAGCGGCAGCTCCAGCATCAGCGTGCCGAACGGCTCGGGGAACTCCCGGATCTCCTCCGCGTCCGGCAGCCTCGGCTCGGACGTCGGATGCACCGTGCGCAGCCCGCTCACCACCCCCAGCGCCCCGCCCTCGTGCAGCTCCGGATGGGACAGCGGATGCAGCGCCACCGTCGCGTTCCCCGTACGCCCCGCCCAGCACCGCAGCGCGACCTGCTGGGCCATCGTCCCGGTCGGGAAGAACGCGGCC
The DNA here is from genome assembly GCF_055792845.1 of Streptomyces sp. DSM 106670. Lineage (NCBI taxonomy): Bacteria > Bacillati > Actinomycetota > Actinomycetes > Kitasatosporales > Streptomycetaceae > Streptomyces > Streptomyces sp. DSM 106670. The sequence continues at coordinate 3,590,519 of NZ_CM147704.1, read as the reverse complement.
GCCTCCATCCCGAGCAGCCCGGCCACCCGCCGCTCCAGATCGGCGACGACCCCGCCGCCGTACACATCGGTACAGTCCTCCGGATCGTGTACGGACGCGGCGCCGGCCGCGAGCGCCGCCAGCCGCTCGCCCAGCGTGCCGTCCGCACCCACCCGGGCCAGCACCCGCCGCGACCCCCGCCACGCGGTCAGCCTGCGCCGCCGCTGCTCCTGCTCATCCATCGTCGCCATGGGACGATCATCACCCGGACCTCCGACAGCGCGCCCGCGGTATTCCGTCCCGCCCGGAAAGTTATCCACAGGCTGTGGGCAGGGGCGGGGCTTCCCCGAAACGCTGGCGTAGCATGCAGAGAAATCGTCCGGTACCCCCCGCGGACTGGAACGGAAGGCCATCGCCGCGTGAACGCATCAGTTTCGAAGGAACCCCTCGACGCGAGGGACCGCCCCGCCCGGCTCACGGTCGGCGTCGTCGGCGCGGGCCGGGTCGGACCCGCCCTCGCCGCGGCGCTCCAGCTAGCCGGGCACCGCCCGGTCGCCGTGTCCGGAGTCTCCGACGCCTCCCGGCACCGCGCCGCCGAGCTGCTCCCCGACGTGCCGCTGGTGGAGCCGGCCGAGGTGCTGGCCCGCGCCGAGCTGGTGCTGCTGACCGTCCCCGACGATGTGCTGCCCACGCTGGTCGAGGGCCTCGTCGAGACCGGTGCCGTACGGCCGGGACAGCTGCTCGTCCACACCTCCGGGCGGTACGGGGCGAAGGTGCTGGACCCCGCGCTGCGGGCCGGGGCGCTGCCGCTCGCGCTGCACCCCGCGATGACGTTCACCGGCACCGCCGTCGACGTCCAGCGGCTCGCGGGCTGCTCCTTCGGCGTCACCGCCCCCGAGGAACTGCGGCTGGCCGCCGAGGCGCTCGTCATCGAGATGGGCGGCGAGCCCGAGTGGATCGCCGAGGAGTCCCGCCCGCTCTACCACGCGGCCCTCGCGCTCGGCGCGAACCACCTGGTCACGTTGGTCGCCCAGTCGATGGAGCTGCTGACCAAGGCCGGGGTCACCGCGCCCGACCGGATGCTCGGCCCGCTGCTCGGCGCGGCTCTGGACAACGCCCTGCGCTCCGGCGACGCCGCGCTGACCGGCCCGGTGGCCCGGGGGGACGCGGGCACGGTCGCCGCCCACATCGGTGAGCTGCGTGCCCATGCTCCGCAGGCGGTGGCCGGATATGTCGCGATGGCCCGCGCCACGGCCGATCGCGCGCTCGCCCACGGCCTGCTCAAGGCCGAGCTGGCCGAGGACCTCCTCGTCGTCCTGGCCGACCAGGAGCGCCGCCCCGGCGGCCCCGGACCGGGGGAGACCCGATGACGCCGACCACCAGCGGGACCATCACCGGCCGGGCGATCACCAGCTGTACGGGAGCGGGGGAGACCCGATGACGCGCACGATGCGGACCGCCCTCCTGCGCACCGCCGCCGAGCTCGACGCGCTGCCCCGCCCCGCCGGGGCCGAGCGGGCCGTCGTCATGACGATGGGCGCGCTCCACGACGGCCACGCCGCCCTGATCCGCGCCGCCCGTGAAGCGGCGGGCCCGGACGGCCAGGTCGTGGTCACCGTCTTCGTGAACCCGCTGCAGTTCGGCGAGGCCGCCGACCTGGACCGCTATCCGCGCACCCTGGACGCCGACCTGGAGATCGCCGCGGCGGCGGGGGCCGACGCGGTCTTCGCCCCCGGGGTCGACGAGGTCTACCCCGGCGGCGAGCCCCAGGTCCGGATCACCGCCGGCCCCATGGGCGAGCGCCTAGAAGGCGCGGCCCGCCCGGGGCACTTCGACGGGATGCTCACCGTCGTCGCCAAGCTCCTCCACCTCACCCGCCCCGACGAGGCGTTCTACGGGCAGAAGGACGCTCAGCAGCTCGCCCTGATCCGCCGGATGGTCCGCGACCTGAATTTCGGCGTCCGGATCACCGGCGTCCCCACCGTCCGCGACCCCGACGGCCTGGCGCTCTCCAGCCGTAACCGCTTCCTCTCCGCCGAGGAGCGGCACACCGCGCTCGCCCTGTCCCGCGCGCTGTTCGCGGCCCGCGACCGGCTCGCCGCCCAGCAGGCCCTGCACGAGCGGGCCCGGGCCACCGCGCCCGGCGGCGACCGGGCCGCCGGGCTCAACAAGCTGGGCGAGGCCCGGGCCGCCGCCGACGCCCAGGCCGTGGCGCTGGCCCGGCCCAACGGGGCGCCCGCCGCCGTCCGCGCCGCCGCCCGGACCGTGCTGGAGGAGGCCGCCGCCCGGGGCAGGCTGCCGCTGGCCCTGGACTACCTGGCCCTGGTGGACCCGGCGGACTTCACCGAGATCCCGGACGACCGCGAGAGCGGGGAGGCGATCCTCGTCGTCGCGGCCCGGGTCGGGAACACCCGCCTCATCGACAACATCCCCCTCACCTTCGGAGCCCTCACGTGACCGGAATACGGCTGACCGCCCCCGCCCCCGGCTGGGCCATCGACGCGGACGTCGTGGTGGTCGGCTCCGGCGTCGCCGGACTCACCGCCGCCCTGCGCTGCGCCGCCGCCGGTCTGGACACCGTCGTCGTCACCAAGGCCCGCCTCGACGACGGCTCCACCCGCTGGGCCCAGGGCGGCATCGCCGCGGCCCTCGGCGAGGGCGACACCCCCGAGCAGCACCTCGACGACACCCTCGTCGCGGGCGCGGGCCTCTGCGACGAGGAGGCCGTGCGCACCCTGGTCACCGAGGGCCCCGACGCCGTACGCCGGCTGATCACCACCGGCGCGCACTTCGACACCACCGACAGCGGCGACATCGCGCTGACCCGCGAGGGCGGCCACCACCGCCGCCGCATCGCCCACGCGGGCGGTGACGCGACCGGCGCGGAGATCTCCCGCGCCCTGGTCGGCGCGGTCCGCGAGGCCGCCCTGCACACCATCGAGAACGCCCTGGTCCTGGACCTGCTCACGGACGCCGAAGGCCGTACGGCGGGCGTCTCGCTGCACGTCATGGGCGAGGGCCAGCACGACGGCGTCGGCGCGGTCCGGGCCCCCTCGGTGGTCCTCGCCACCGGCGGCATGGGCCAGGTCTTCTCCGCCACCACCAACCCCTCCGTCTCCACCGGCGACGGCGTGGCGCTGGCGCTGCGGGCCGGGGCGGAGGTCTCCGACCTGGAGTTCGTCCAGTTCCACCCGACCGTCCTGTTCCTCGGCGCGGACTCCGAGGGCCAGCAGCCGCTGGTCTCCGAAGCCGTACGGGGCGAGGGCGCGCATCTCGTCGACGCCGACGGCGTCCGGTTCATGGTCGGACAGCACGAGCTGGCCGAGCTGGCCCCGCGCGACATCGTCGCCAAGGGCATCACGCGCCGGATGCACGAGAAGGGCGCCGAGCACATGTATCTGGACGCCCGGCACTTCGGGGCGCGGATGTGGGAGCAGCGCTTCCCCACCATCCTGGCCGCCTGCCGGGCCCACGGCATCGACCCGGTGACCGAGCCGATCCCGGTCGCCCCGGCCGCGCACTACGCCTCCGGCGGCGTCCGCACCGACCTGCGCGGCCGCACCACCGTCCCCGGGCTGTACGCCTGCGGCGAGGTCGCCTGCACCGGGGTGCACGGGGCCAACCGCCTCGCGTCCAACTCCCTCCTGGAGGGCCTGGTCTTCGCCGAGCGCATCGCCGCCGACATCGCCGAGGCCCGCCCGCCCCGCACCGAACCGGCCGAAGCCCCCGGTGACACGGACGCCCCCGTGCCGCTGCTGGCCCCCGAGGCCCGTACGGCGATCCAGCGCACGATGACCCGGGGCGCCGGAGTGCTGCGCTCCGCCGACAGCCTGGCCGCCGCCGCCGATGAGCTGGAGGCCCTGCACCGGGAGGCCGCCGCCGACGCGGACGGGGCCAAGGCCGTCGTGCCCGGGGTCGACGCCTGGGAGGTCACCAATCTGCTCCTGGTCTCCCGGGTCCTGGTCGCCGCCGCCCGGGAACGCGAGGAGACCCGCGGCTGCCACTGGCGCGAGGACCGGCCCGACCGCGACGACGCCCACGGCCGCCGCCACCTGGTCGTCCGGATCGCACCGGACCGCACCCCGGTCGTCCACCGCACGGAGACCGCCGCATTCCCGCCCGTACGCCCGTCGGATTGAGCAGACTGCTGGAAGCAGCCGCTCCGCCGCACCCGCGGAGCAGCACCAGCCCCACCCGCACCACCCGCCACGCCCCCGAGGAGCCGACACCGTGAGCACGCCCGAAGAGAATCCGCGCCCCACACCCGTGGACGTACCGCTGATCAGCGTCGGCGCGCCCGCATCCTCCGCACCGACGGGAGGCGGCTGCGGCGACGGCTGCGGCTGCGGCGGTGACGAGGGCTTCGACCCCGAGGCCCTGGAGTGCGGCCTGGACCCGGCGCTCGCCCTGCTGCTGGCCCAGGCAGGACTGGACCCCGTCCAGGTCGAGGACGTCGCCCATGTGGCGATCGAGGAGGACCTCGACGGCGGGGTGGACGTCACGACCGTGGCGACCGTGCCCGAGGACGCCGTGATCACCGGTGACTTCACCGCCCGCGAGGCCGGTGTGGTCGCCGGGCTCCGGGTCGCCGAGGCGGTCCTGTCGATCGTCTGCACCGAGGCGTTCGAGGTCGAGCGGCACGTCGAGGACGGCGACCGGATCGTCCCCGGCCAGAAGCTGCTGACCGTCACCACCCGCACCCGCGACCTGCTGACCGGCGAGCGCAGCGCGCTCAACCTGCTCTGCCGCCTCTCGGGCATCGCGACCGCCACCCGCGCCTGGGCGGACGTGCTGGAGGGCTCCAAGGCCAAGGTCCGCGACACCCGCAAGACGACGGCGGGCCTGCGCGCCCTGGAGAAGTACGCGGTGCGCTGCGGCGGCGGCGTCAACCACCGGATGTCGCTCTCCGACGCGGCCCTGGTCAAGGACAACCACGTGATCGCCGCGGGCGGCGTCGCGGAGGCGTTCAAGCGGGTCCGCGCCGAGTTCCCCGAGCTGCCCATCGAGGTCGAGGTCGACACGATGGACCAGGTCCGCGAGGTGCTGGACGCGGGCGTCGACCTGATCCTGCTGGACAACTTCACCCCGGCCGAGACCGCCGAGGCGGTCGCCCTGGTCGACGGCCGGGCGATCCTGGAGTCCTCGGGCCGCCTCACCCTCGACTCGGCCCGCGCCTACGCGGATGCGGGCGTCGACTATCTCGCGGTCGGGGCGCTCACCCACTCCTCGCCGATCCTCGACATCGGCCTGGACTTCCGTGACGCGGACGCGTCCCCCTCCGCCGGGGACGGGGCCGACGCCTGATGCTGCTCACCATCGACGTCGGCAACACGCACACGGTCCTCGGCCTCTTCGACGGCGAGGAGATCGTCGAGCACTGGCGGATCTCCACCGACGCCCGCCGCACCGCGGACGAGCTGGCCGTCCTGCTCCAGGGCCTGATGGGCATGCACCCGCTGCTCGGCATGGAGCTGGGCGACGGCATCGAGGGCATCGCGATCTGCGCCACCGTCCCCTCGGTCCTGCACGAGCTGCGCGAGGTCACCCGGCGCTACTACGGCGACGTCCCCGCCGTCCTGGTGGAGCCGGGCGTCAAGACGGGCGTGCCGATCCTGATGGACAACCCCAAGGAGGTCGGCGCGGACCGCATCATCAACGCGGTCGCCGCCGTCGAGCTGTACGGGGGCCCGGCGATCGTCGTCGACTTCGGCACCGCCACCACCTTCGACGCGGTCTCCCCGCGCGGCGAGTACGCGGGCGGGGTGATCGCCCCCGGCATCGAGATCTCGGTGGAGGCGCTCGGCGTCCGGGGCGCCCAGCTCCGCAAGATCGAGCTGGCCCGGCCGCGCAGCGTGATCGGCAAGAACACCGTCGAGGCCATGCAGTCCGGCATCATCTACGGTTTCGCCGGCCAGGTCGACGGGGTGGTGGCCCGGATGAAGAAGGAACTGGCCGCCGACCCGGACGACGTCACGGTCATCGCGACGGGCGGCCTTGCTCCGATGGTGTTGGGGGAGTCCTCCGTCATCGACGAGCACGAGCCGTGGCTGACGCTCATCGGGCTGCGCCTGGTCTACGAGCGGAACGTGTCCCGCTCGTAGCGGGCGCGCCGCGGGGCCCGGCGTACCTGCGGGAACGGCCGGGACGGTGGGCCGGGGAACGGCTCCGGCGCGCCGCGCCACCAGCGACCAGTTAAACGGATTTTGTCCATTTAGCACGTATTGTCGCGCTATGCCCACGCCCTACGGTTCACGAGGCGGCATGGCGTTCAGCGCGGACGAGCTGCGGGTGCTCCGACGTGCCCTCGCCATCGCCCTCCACCCCATGCCCCTGTCCGACGAGGACGTCCAGGACTGCCTGCGGCTCGCCGGCTCCGTGGACGAGGCGGTCGGCGAGGCGGGTCGGCTGCGAGCGTTCCTCCTCGCCGACCTCGCCCGCTACCGCAACGCCCTCCCCGGCTCCGTCACCGGCTATCTGGAGCTGCTCCAGGACGCCCTGGCGGCCGGCTACGACCCCCGCCCGGACGATCTGGCCGCGCTGCGCGCCCTGCGCGGGAGGCCGCTCGCGGCGACCCTCCTGGAGCGCTGTCAGGTGCTCGCCGAGCGTTCCGTACGCGCCCGGCTCGCCGGCCGCTCCGCCGGGCTCGCGGCCCCCGGCCCCCGCAGCCGGCTGCTCGCCCTGCCCGGCGGCCGCGCCGCCGACCGGGAACCGGACCGGCCCAGGACCCCGGCCGCTCCGGACAGCCCGCGGAAGCCCGGAGACCGCCCGATGCCCAAGCCCTCCGAGGTCTTCCCGCCGCGCCGCAGGCCCGCACCGCCCCCGTCCGAGGAGCGGGCGGCCGGCTGACGCTCCGGCGGTGTCCGACGCGGCAGCCTCCACCGGGAGGTCGCCGCGTCGGGCCGTTCGGCGCTCGCTACTCTGGACGGCATGGACTATGTATCCGCGCTCGTGCCGCCCGTGGTGATGGCCGTCTTCTTCATCTCCCTGATCGTGATCATCGTCAAGAGTCAGGGTGGCCCGAACAAGGCCAAGGAGGACGCCGCGGTGGACGCGACGTTCGCCCGCGCGGAATCCGCAAAGCAGACCGCTCGTCCGGAGAATGTCTGACCGCGGAAGCGGCCCGTCCGCCCCGCGCCTTCCCGGCGCACGCACCCGGAGCGCACGACTCGTCCGAGCCGTGCGCTCTTTTGCTGTGTAAATACCAGAACATTCAGGACATCTAGCACTAAAATGATCTGGTGCCCCGCCAATTGGGAGACCTCGAAGACGCCGTGATGACGCGCGTCTGGCAATGGAACCGACCGGTCACGGTGCGGGAAGTCCTTGAGGACCTTCAGCAGGAACGGTCCATCGCCTACACGACCGTGATGACGGTAATGGACAATCTCCATCAGAAGGGCTGGGTGCGCAGGGAAGTCGACGGCCGGGCCTATCGATATACGGCCGTCTCCACCCGGGCCGCCTACTCGGCCGCACTGATGAACGAAGCCTGGTCGCTCAGTGACAACCCCGCCGCCGCACTTGTCGCGTTCTTCGGCATGATGTCCGCCGAGCAGCGCGAAGCGCTCCAGGATGCCGTTCGGATGGTTTCCCCCAACCCCGCCGAAAGTGCCCCGGGCAACCCCGCGGAACCGACCGCCGACGCCGCCGGAGATGACGCCCCGGCCGATGACGCGACGCCGGAGAGCGGGCGATAGCGTCGGGGCATGTCCTCAGAGCAGCCGCAAAGCGATCCGGAAACCGAACTCCATACCGACCCGTCGGTAAATAAGCCCGCCATCACCGTCCGACGGGCCAGGACGAGTGATGTCGGTTCGGTGCGACGACTCCTCGACGGGTACGTGTCCGGAGGCATCCTGCTCGACAAAGCGACCGTCACCCTTTACGAGGACATCCAGGAGTTCTGGGTCGCGGAACGCGACGAGGACGCGACGGTCATCGGCTGCGGCGCACTTCATGTCATGTGGGAAGACCTGGCAGAAGTGCGGACCCTTGCCGTCGACCCCCGCATCAAGGGTGCGGGGGTGGGGCATCACGTACTGGACAAGCTCTTGCAGACCGCGCGATGGCTCGGTGTCCGCAGGGTTTTCTGTCTCACCTTCGAAGTGGACTTCTTCGCGAAGCACGGGTTCGTCGAGATCGGAGAGACGCCCGTAGACACCGATGTCTACAGTGAGCTGCTGCGTTCCTACGACGAGGGTGTCGCGGAGTTCCTCGGTCTCGAACGAGTGAAGCCGAACACCTTGGGCAACAGCCGGATGCTTCTGCACCTGTGATCTGCAGAAGGACCTGCAACCCTATGTCCGAATCGCGCACGTTTCCCGTCTTCTCGGGCTGCTGAACCTCTCCCGGGGGTTTGTGTTTTCGGGGGAAAAGCGGTTTCCTTTCCGCGTACTCCATTTTCGATGAAAGGATATCCCGTGGCACAGAAGGTTCAGGTCCTTCTTGTCGATGACCTCGACGGCGTCGAGGCCGACGAGACCGTCACGTTCGCTCTTGACGGCAAGACGTACGAGATCGACCTCACCACGGCCAACGCGGACAAGCTTCGCGGCCTTCTCGAGCCCTACACCAAGGGTGGACGTCGCACCGGTGGCCGTGCCGCCACGGGCCGTGGCAAGGGCCGCGCCGTGTCCGGCGGTAACAAGGACACCGCGGAAATCCGCCGGTGGGCCCGGGAGAACGGCCACAATGTGAATGACCGCGGCCGCGTTCCCGCCGAGATCCGTGAGGCTTACGAGAAGGCCAACGGCTGATCCGCTCCACCCCTTGTCAGCACCCCGGAACGGGCGTGCGACAACCGGACCCGATGGCATTCCGTGGCCGCGGCGTCCACCAGGCGTACGAGATCGGGGGCATCCCCACCGCTGCTCCCGAAGCCCGTGAGGGCCGGCAGCCCCGGCTCGGGCGCATGCCTCGGCTCTGGGGGCCGCAGCCAGAGCGCGGCCCCCGGCGAGTCCCCGGGGGAACCAGGGAGGGGCGGGGCCGCGACGCGGCCCCCCGCACCCACGGCGGTCAGGTCCAGCGGGACCGGACCCCACTCCAGCCAGTCGAGCAGCCCCGGCAGCTCATCGGCGCCGCCCGCGGCGACCAGCAGCCCCATCCGCGCACCGGACAGCAGCACGGGACCGGTGCGCACCCCGCGCCGCAGCACGGCGTGACCGGCCTCGGCGGGCAGCTCCAGCACATCGAAGCGCACCCCGGTGAGCAGCCGCAGCGGAGCGCGCCCCTCGGTCGCCCAGCCCAGCTCCCGCGCGTACCGCCGGGCGAGAGCGGCGTCGGCGGAACCCGGAGCGGCATCGGGTGACGATCGGGGCTGCGGGACGGTGGGGGTCATGTCCGATGAACCGCCGAACCGCCTCCGGAGTTACGCATGGTCCGCGCCGCATCACCCTGTGTACCGCCCGCGGGGGCGCGCGAGAGCATTCAGCAGCGCAAGGATGTTCGCCCGTAGCGGAGGGAACCGGGGCGCGCCGCATGGACTGTCAGTGATTGCGGGTAAGACTTTCCTAGTGGGAAGGGGCGACACGCTGGCCGAGGCGTCTCACGTTCGCCATCGGCGTACTGGCGAAAGGGGTATCTGCCTGGCCTGCGGGAACATCGTCTCGCACCATCGGGTTGGAGCAGTTGTCAGCTGTTCGGCAGTAAGAATCCCCGCCCGGCGCGGGGTGATCCGGACGGATGTCGGCAGTTGGAATGAGCTGTCCCGTCCTGCGGGACTAGCATGCGGAAGGACTGGGAGGGGACCGACCCCTCACTGACCGACCGCTCTGAGGAGCGATTAACGATGTTCGAGAGGTTCACCGACCGCGCGCGGCGGGTTGTCGTCCTGGCTCAGGAAGAAGCCCGGATGCTCAACCACAACTACATCGGCACCGAGCACATCCTCCTGGGCCTGATCCACGAGGGTGAGGGTGTCGCCGCTAAGGCCCTGGAGAGCCTCGGGATTTCGCTCGAGGCGGTCCGCCAGCAGGTGGAGGAGATCATCGGGCAGGGGCAGCAGGCTCCTTCCGGGCACATCCCCTTCACCCCGCGAGCCAAGAAGGTCCTGGAGCTGTCGCTCCGCGAGGCCCTTCAGCTGGGCCACAACTACATCGGCACCGAGCACATCCTGCTCGGCCTGATCCGCGAGGGCGAGGGCGTCGCGGCCCAGGTCCTCGTGAAGCTGGGCGCCGACCTGAACCGGGTCCGGCAGCAGGTCATCCAGCTGCTTTCCGGGTACTCGGGCGGCAAGGAGGCGGCCACCGCAGGCGGTCCCGCCGAGGGCACGCCCTCCACGTCCCTGGTGCTCGACCAGTTCGGCCGGAATCTCACCCAGGCCGCTCGTGAATCCAAGCTCGACCCGGTCATCGGGCGCGAGAAGGAGATCGAGCGGGTCATGCAGGTGCTGTCCCGCCGGACCAAGAACAACCCGGTCCTCATCGGCGAGCCCGGCGTCGGCAAGACGGCGGTCGTCGAGGGCCTGGCCCAGGCGATCGTCAAGGGCGAGGTGCCCGAGACCCTCAAGGACAAGCACCTCTACACCCTGGACCTCGGCGCCCTGGTCGCCGGTTCGCGGTACCGGGGTGACTTCGAGGAGCGCCTGAAGAAGGTCCTCAAGGAGATCCGCACCCGCGGCGACATCATCCTGTTCATCGACGAGCTCCACACGCTGGTCGGTGCGGGTGCCGCGGAAGGCGCCATCGACGCGGCTTCGATCCTGAAGCCCATGCTGGCGCGCGGTGAGCTCCAGACCATCGGCGCCACCACGCTCGACGAGTACCGCAAGCACCTGGAGAAGGACGCCGCTCTTGAGCGCCGCTTCCAGCCCATCCAGGTCGCGGAGCCGTCGCTGCCGCACACCATCGAGATCCTCAAGGGGCTGCGCGACCGTTACGAGGCCCACCACCGGGTCTCCATCACGGACGAGGCCCTCGTCCAGGCCGCGACCCTGGCCGACCGGTACATCTCGGACCGCTTCCTGCCGGACAAGGCGATCGACCTGATCGACGAGGCCGGTTCCCGGATGCGCATCCGCCGGATGACCGCGCCGCCGGACCTCCGCGAGTTCGACGAGAAGATCGCCGGTGTCCGCCGGGACAAGGAGTCGGCCATCGACTCCCAGGACTTCGAGAAGGCAGCCTCGCTCCGCGACAAGGAGAAGCAGCTGCTGGCGGCGAAGGCCAAGCGGGAGAAGGAATGGAAGGCCGGCGACATGGACGTCGTCGCCGAGGTCGACGGCGAGCTCATCGCCGAAGTCCTGGCCACGGCCACCGGAATCCCGGTCTTCAAGCTGACGGAGGAGGAGTCCTCCCGTCTGCTGCGCATGGAGGACGAGCTCCACAAGCGCGTCATCGGGCAGAAGGACGCCATCAAGGCCCTTTCGCAGGCGATCCGCCGTACGCGAGCCGGCCTGAAGGACCCGAAGCGCCCGGGTGGCTCGTTCATCTTCGCCGGCCCGTCCGGTGTCGGTAAGACCGAGCTCTCCAAGACGCTCGCCGAATTCCTCTTCGGCGACGAGGACGCGCTGATCTCCCTCGACATGTCGGAGTTCAGCGAGAAGCACACGGTTTCCCGCCTCTTCGGTTCGCCCCCCGGTTACGTGGGCTACGAGGAGGGCGGCCAGCTCACCGAGAAGGTGCGCCGCAAGCCGTTCTCCGTCGTCCTCTTCGACGAGGTCGAGAAGGCCCACCCCGATATCTTCAATTCCCTGCTCCAGATTCTGGAGGACGGTCGCCTGACCGACTCCCAGGGTCGGGTCGTGGACTTCAAGAACACGGTCATCATCATGACGACCAACCTCGGGACCCGGGACATCTCGAAGGGCTTCAACCTGGGCTTCGCCGCCCAGGGCGACGTCAAGACGAACTACGAGCGCATGAAGGTCAAGGTCAACGAAGAGCTCAAGCAGCACTTCCGGCCGGAATTCCTCAACCGTGTCGACGACACGGTGGTCTTCCACCAGCTGACCGAGGAAGACATCATCCAGATCGTCGACCTCATGCTCGCCAAGGTCGACGAGCGTCTCAAGGACCGCGACATGGGCATCGAGCTCAGCGCCGAGGCCAAGACGCTCCTCGCCAAGAAGGGCTACGACCCCGTGATGGGCGCCCGGCCGCTGCGCCGGACGATCCAGCGGCAGATCGAGGACATCCTCTCCGAGAAGATCCTCTTCGGTGAGCTGCGTCCCGGTCACATCGTGGTCGTGGGCACCGAGGGCGAGGGTGACGACAAGACGTTCACCTTCCGGGGCGAGGAGAAGTCGGCTCTGCCCGACGTCCCCCCGATCGAGCAGGCGGCAGGCGGCGCCGGCCCGAACCTCACGAAGGACGCGTGACGCGCACGTAGCGCACCACTGAGGGGCTGCCCCGGAATCGGCTTCACGGCCGGTCCGGGGCAGCCCCTTTTCCGTCGGCGGTCACGGTGACCTCAAGCTCCGGCCAGTTGCGGTGCAGCGCTTCGAGGCCGCCCGCCGGGCACCCGGCTCCGGATTTCAGCTCAAGCGTCCGGAGCGAAGGGAAAAGCCGCTGCAGGAGCAGCAGATCCTCCGTGTCCCCATGGGTGTCGAGCACGAGGCGTTCGACCGAGGGGAGCGGGGCCAGGGCCGCACAGTCGGCCGCCGACGGGGGGTCGGCGAGCCTGAGCACCAGGATGCCCCCGTGGTCCCGCAGCTCCGCGGCGGCATCGGCGAACGAGGCGAGCCGGGAGACGGCGAGCGAGGTGAGCTGCTTCCAGGACGCCAGCCCGCGCAGCGTCACCGGGCGGTCCTCTTCCAGACCCAGGAAGAGGACGCGGGGAAGGGCCGGCAGTTCGTCGAGCCGGGCCGTCCCGCAGAGGCGGAGGCTGAAGCTCTCCAGCCCGGGGAGGTCCGCGAGAGGCGCGAAGTCCTCGATGGCGGAGCATCTCGTGAAATGAAGGAAATCCAGGTCCGGCACGGCGGAAGCCAGCCTGCCGAGGCCGGTGAGCAGGTCGTTGTCGGCGAACGCGAGCCCGGTGAGCCGGTGTCCCGCCACGGCCGTCACCAATTCCGCCTCCGACAGGCTGTCCCGTAGCACGAGCTGGTCGATGTCCGTCAGGCGCGGCAGATACCTGATGTGCCTGCGGGAGACCGCCACGAAGCCCCCCGCGAGCGAACAGGACTCCAGCACCTCGGACACGTACGCCTCCAGCGGGAAGCTGTCCCAGTGGGCGGCGAACTCCAGGCCCAGTTCCGGATACTCCCGGGCCCACGCGCGGGCGTGCGGGACGGCGGCCCGGCCGCCGATCAGGCCCAGCAGCTTGACCGTGAAGCGCACCGACGGCGCGTCGCGGGGCAGGCTTCCGGCCTCCGGCAGGAACTCCAGCGCGGCTTCCCCCATCCAGGCCAGGAGGCCGGCCCGGATCTCGTCCGTCGGCGGGAACAGCGCGGCCACGGACTGCCGGACCCGGTCCTGTACGGTCCGCTCCAGCCACGCCGCGTGCTGCGCACACAGGGCAGCCATCAGGTGGACGCCCATGCGGTCGAGCGTGCCCTCCTCGTGCCGCAGCCCCACGTCCAGCAACCCGCCTACGAGCACGGCCAGTTCGCGTCGTCCGCAGTGACCGGCCGCCAGCAGGATCACGTCCTCCCAGGCCTCCTCGTCCACGTGCCGCAGCAGTTCGCCCAGGTGCTCGTCCTCGACGAACTCCTTCGCGGCCAGGTAGTCCTGGAAGGTCCGGTGGATGAACTGGTAGGTGTCGTCCCCGTGCTCCTGGAGCAGTCCGCTGCGGTTGAGGAGATGGGTGAGGATCTGCTCGGGCGGCCCCTGGGCCCTGACCCGTTCCATCCCCGCCAGGGCGCGGCCGATCTGGCGCAGTGCCTGGTCCCGGGTGAACTCCGACTGCCCCTCGCGGACCAGCCACACCGCGATGCGCTGGAGCAGCTGCGTGTGTTCCTCGACATCCAGCTCGACGCCCTCGGGGTCCCCGATCCGGCGGCGGTGGTCGCGGTGGCCCAGCAGCATCTCCAGAGCCGAGCGGTACAGCTTCCAGCGGGTCTCCGGGAGGAAGCCGTCACGGCGGCGGTGCAGGGCGCAGATCACCGCGCAGAGCAGCGGCGTACGGGCCAGGTCACGGAGCGTGTCGTTCTGGTCGAACTGGCGGGACAGATCGCGTGCCAGCTCGTCCAGCCGCTCGGCGTCGTCCTCCTCCGACAGCCGGGCCGCCCGGTGCCAGGAGGCCACGAACGCCTGGATGTCCTCGTTCCGCATCGGCAGGAGGCGTAACTCCGCGAAGTCCTCGGAGCGCAGCCAGTCCGTCTCGACGGCGAGCGGCCGTACGGTCACGACGCACCGGGTCTCCGGATAGCGGGCCAGCAGCTGCGAGAGCCAGGTGTGCGCCTGCTCGCGTTCCTCCGGCGGCACCTCGTCCAGGCCGTCCACCAGCAGCAACGCCCGGCCCGACTCCAGGACCCGGCCCGCCCAGCCCTCCGGGGCCGTGTCGACCACCAGTCCCGCCGCACCCGACAGTTCGGCCGGGCCCGGGAACGTACCCCCACGAGCCCTCAGGGTGCGCAGCGGCACCATGAAGGGGATCAGGCCGTTCAGCGGGGCCAGCGCGTCGCTCAGGGTGCGGGCCGAGGCATGGGCGGCCAGCCACCACAGCAGCGTCGTCTTGCCCGCGCCTGCGTCGCCCCGGAGCAGCACCCGGGGGCGGTCGGCGAGGAGGTCGTCGATGCGCCGGGGGAGGGGCGGGCCCGGGGCGGCCCGGTCCTGGGCCTGGGCCTCCAGGCTGAGGTAGGCGGTGTCCAGGTCCCATTCCCGGTCGTGGCGGCTCAGCTCGTCCAGGCCGAAGATCTTGGTTCGGCGGTAGGCGACGCCGAGCGCCTGCGCGTACTCCGCCTCGTACCGCAGGTCGCGCGGGAAGCTGCCGTGGACGCGTTCCTCGCGCAGGTCGACCCCGGCCCGCCGGCAGACGAGGCGGAAGGGGTTCGCCGCCAGGACCGGGGCGAGCGGGACGCACTCGACCCGGCGGCCGTCGCGCTGCTGCGGCACCTGCCGGGCGACGCCCAGCAGCACGTCCCCCATGAAGACCGGGCCGCCGGAGAGCCCGGACAGGGCGGCCGGCTCGTCGTCCGGGCGGGCCGCGGGCGGGCCGTCGAGATCGCAGACCAGCAGGTCGCGGACCCGGCCCGCCAGGGGCAGGACCGTCGCCGTGTACTGGTCGGCCTCCAGGCGCTGGTCGCGGCCGTAGCGCTGGACGCGCGGGAAGCCGGTGATCTCGCAGTCGGGTATGGCCTGGCGGGTGTCGACCACGCCGAGCCGTACGGGCGGGACCGGCCGCACCGGCTCGACGGCCTCCAGCAGGGCCACGTCCAGGCGGTAGTCGATCCAGGCGACGGTCGCCCGTACACGGTCGGAGACGCCCGGGTGGGCGATCAGGACGGATCCGGACTTGACCACATGGGCGCAGGTCAGGACCAGCCGGTCGGTGAGCAGGACGCCACTGCCCTGCTGGATCGCGGAGACGACCACCGTACGGTCGGCGGGGTGGACGACGGGCAGGCTCATGTACGGGAGGCCCCGTCACCGAACCCCGCCGTCGACCCGTCGTCCTCCGTCCCGATCTCCCACGCCTCGCCCGTCGCCGCGTTGCGCGGGGTCAGGGTGAAGGCCACCTTGTGCGTGCGGCCCGTGGTGCGGGCGGCGTCCGCGCCCGCCTCGACCACCCAGGCCTTCACCTTGCCGCCCGCCCTGGCCTCCCGGCGCAGTTCGAGGGTGAACTCCATCTGGATGTCGCCGACCGCGAAGGAGACGGGGTGGTCCGTGGCCCGGGTCGCCGCGTCGATGAGCTGGTTGCGGATGGACGCGACGGCATCGGCGAGCTCGATGCCGTCCAGCGCGTGGGTGTTCTCGGCCGTCATGGGGTCCCCCGGGGTGCGGTGCCGCTTTCCCGTCAGCGTAGTGAAGTAGCGGGCCGAAGGTCCCGAATCGGAAGGACTTAGGTCCCACCGGCGGTGACAAGGCGCACAGCCCGAAACAGGCCTACTACCCGGGGCCGTAGAAGGCGCCATGATCCGCCGCGGGACCTTCGGCCCGGCGTCGGCAGGCCCTTTCGAGGTTTTGGGCGATACGACCGTTTCGCGGTGCCATGTCCGGAAAAGAGCCCACGGAACAGGCGTTAAACGTCTTTCGCGCGAAGGATTTCGTGGCCCGCGCCGCCTCCCCGTAAGGGGACAACCGCGGCGAATTCCCCCGGCCCCCTCTACGGCTTTTCTTCGTAGATGGGGGGTTTGAGCCCCGGCGGGGGTGCGGGTTACCAAGGTGGAGCAAGCCCGGACAGCACGCCGGGTCCACTCACCTTCGGAGGACTTCCTCGTATGAAGCGCGCAACGAACCAGCACACCATCCGCCCGTCCGCCTTCCGCGTCCGTGGCGCCGTCCTGGCCGCCGGCCTGGGGGCGTCCGTGGTGCTGGGTGCCGGAACGGCGTTCGCCTCCAGCGGCACCGAGGCCGCTGCGGCTCCCCTTGCCGCGAACACCACCGCCAACTCCGTCGCCGCCCAGGCGACCGCGCAGGGCAAGGCCGCCGACGCGGCCAAGAAGGCGGCCGCGAAGAAGGCCTCCGACGCGAAGAAGAAGGCCGAGGACAAGAAGAAGGCCGCGAAGAAGAACGCCGCCTCCTGGAAGACCCCGGTCAAGAAGTACACGCTGACCGCCAGCTACGGCACCGGTGGCGCCCGCTGGGCCGCCAAGCACTCCGGCCAGGACTTCGCCGTGCCGATCGGCACCACGGTCACGGCCGCCCACACCGGCACCGTCGTGAAGGCCGGCCCGAACGGCGCCGGCGACGGCCCCGCGTACGGCAACGCCGTCGTGATCAAGCACTCCAACGGCAAGTACTCGCAGTACGCGCACCTGTCGAAGGTCAACGTGAAGATCGGCCAGCACGTGAAGACGGGCCAGAAGATCGCCCTGTCCGGCAACACCGGAAACTCCAGCGGCCCGCACCTGCACTTCGAGATCCGCACCACCCCGAACTACGGCTCGGCGCTGAACCCGGCCGCGTTCCTCCGCTCGGTGCACGTCTCCATCTGATCCGGCCGGCGTAACCGCGCGGCCCCGCCCGGCGTCAGCCGGCGACCGGCCGGCCGCGCAGCACAACCGAAAAGTGTCAGTGGACCCGTTACACCCCGGTACCCGGGGCGTGCGCCCGGGTCACCCGTCCGACGGCGACGTCGAGGACAGCCTCACGGCTCACTCCTCGGGGTCGCCGTCGGCGTTCCGCCGCGGGGGCACGGCGCCGCTCAGTCCGACGGCTGCCGCTGGTCCGCCATCCGCAGCACCGGGAAGCTCCCCGTCACCGTCGGCGCGTGCTCCGGCAGCCACAGCACCGCGATCGCCCCGCCCGTGCCCTCCGCCGCACCCGAGGGAGCCGCGTTGCGGAAGGTCAGCCGGGCCCCCAGCACCCGCGCCTGGCCCGCCGCGATCGTCAGCCCGAGCCCGTGCCCGTGCCCGGCCCGGTCCATGGAGCCCGTACGGAACCGGCTCGGCCCGTCCCGCAGCAGCTCCTCAGGGAACCCCGGACCGTGATCGCGGACCCGTACCACCCGGCCCTCGACCGTGACCTCCACCGGGGTGGAGCCGTGCTTGGCGGCGTTCCCGAGCAGATTGCCGAGGATGCGCTCCAGCCGGCGCGGATCGGTGGAGACCCACGACTCATGGATCACCCGTACGGTCACATCGGGGTTCAGCAGCCCGATCCGGCGGCTGACGAACTCGCCGAGCGGCAGCTCCTGGAGCTCCGCCCGCTCCGACGCACTGTCCAGGCGGGCCACCTCCAGTACGTCCTCGACCAGCGTGCGCATCGCCTGGGCCCGGTCCCGTACCAGCTCGGTGGGGCGGCCCGGCGGCAGCAGCTCGGCCGCCGTGAGCAGCCCGGTCACCGGGGTACGCAGCTCATGGGCGATGTCCGCGGTGACCCGGCGCTCCGCCTCGATCCGCTCGTTCAGCGCGTCGGTCAGCGCGTCGACCGCCCGCGCCAGCTCGTCGGTCTCGTCGCGCACGACGCCGCCGACCGCCTCCCTGACCCGTACGTCCGTCTGCCCCTGGGCGACCCGGCCCGCCGCGGCCGCCGCCTTGCGCAGCCGCCGGGAGAGCTGGCCGCCGATGAGCACCCCGAGCGCGCAGCCGCCGAAGACCACCGAGACCGAGCCGATGATCAGGGCCCGGTCCAGGTCGTCCATGATCGTGGCGGAGCGGTCCGCGAACCGGGTGTGCAGCGAAAGCACGTCGCCGTTGGCCAGCGGCACCGCCGCCCAGACCTCGGGAACCCCGTCGGAACCCTGCGTCACATGGGTGGCCCGGCGGTTCTTGCGGACCTCGTCGCGCAGGCTCCGCGGGATCGACGGGTCGTTCAGCTTCGCCCCGAACTTCGGCCCGCCCCGCTGCATGCTCGTCGCCTCGTAGAAGCGCTGGGCGCCCAGCAGCCGCTCCAGCTGCACCTCGCGGGCGTTCTCGATCATCGAGACGCGGGCCGCGTTGTGCACCACGAGGCTCAGCGCCACCGCGATGAGCGCGCCGACCGCCGCGATGGCGATGCTGATCTTCCAGCGGACACCGGTCCGCAGGGCCAGTCGCTTCATCTGCGCCTCAGCCGCGCAGCTTGTAGCCGAAGCCGCGGACCGTGTCGATCCGGTCCTGGCCGATCTTGGTGCGCAGCCGCTGGACGTGGACGTCCACGACCCGGGTGTCACCGCCCCAGCCGTAGTCCCAGACCCGCTCCAGGAGCTTGTCGCGGGACAGCACGGTGCCCGGCGCCGACGAGAACTCCAGCAGCAGCCGCATCTCGGTGGGCGTCAGCGCCACCTGCTCACCGGCGCGCCGCACCTCCATACCGTCGGTGTCGACCTCCAGATCGCCGAAGACCAGCACCCCGCCGAGCGCCTCGGCGCCCTCCTCCGTACCGCCCTGGCCCGGGCCGTCCGGTCCGGCCGCGTGGCCGAAGCGGCGCAGCACCGCCCGGATGCGGGCGACCAGGACCGCGCCGTCGAAGGGCTTGGTGACGTAGTCGTCGGCCCCGGCCTCCAGGCCGAGCACCACGTCGATCGAGTCGGCCCGGGCGGAGAGCATGATCACCGGTACGGTCGACTCGTCCCGGATGCGGCGGCACAGGCTCACCCCGTCCAGTCCCGGCACCATGACGTCGAGCAGGGCGATGTCCGGCCGGTCGGCGCGGAACGCCTCCAGACCGGAGAGCCCGTCGGGCATCGCGGTGACCGTGAAGCCGACCCGCTCCAGGGCGAGCTGGGTGGCCTCGCGGATGACGTCGTCGTCCTCGACGAAGAGGACGTGGGTCTCGGCCATGGGGCTGCTTCTCGCTTTCCGTTCCTGCCCGGTTCCCCCGGCGCGGCTTCGTTCCTGCCCGGGGTCGGTGCCGCCGTGTGTCAGTTCCTGTCCGGCTTCACCGGTCCGTCCGAGGGAACCGGTTCCGGTTCCACCGGATCCACCGGCTCCGACTGCACGGGCAGATCACCGTCCGCGCCCTCGACGGCACGGCTGAAGTCGTTGTGGACCCGGTCGTGCTCGGTGAAGCGGTCGCTCGCCCAACGGTAGGTGACCACCTCCGAGCCGGAGGGGGACGACAGCGGATCCTTCGACCCGTAGACCTGGGTCGTCACCACCAGGTCGCCCCGGTCGATCGTGCCGTAGACGGCGGGGACCTCGGCCGAGAAGACGTTCTTGTACGAGCCCTCGTCGTCCGCCCGGTAGACGTACGTCCCGACGCTCACCGAGTCGGCGCAGCTCATCACGTTGACGACCACGTCGGCGGACGGGCCGCCGGTCAGCGACCCGTAGGAGGTGTCGACCGGATAGGCCTTGCCCGCGCAGGGCCTGAGCCCCTCCCGGACCTGCTCGCCCACCTTGGGGTCGCCCTGGAGGAGCCGTACGGCGTCGACCCGCCGGACGGGTGGGGTCGTGCCGGAAGGGCTGGCCTGCGGAGTGATCTGGGCGACCGGCTGACTGCCGGCGGGGCCCTCGTCCCGGGTGCCGGTGCCGCCCGTGGAGCAGCCGACGCAGAACAGCCCGAAGGCGGCGAGTCCGGCCAAGGCCGTGCCACTCGCCGCCATACCGGCCCGGAAGCCCCGGCTCCGGCCCGGTCTGCCCGGGTTGTCGCCGTCGTCCGGGCCGCCGGGGCCTGCCGGGGAACCGCCCCCGAAGCCGTGCCCGAATCCGTCCCCGCCGCTGCTGCTGCCGCTCAGGCCGCGCACCGCTCCATCCCCCGCTCGTCGTGACGCCCGTTCCGCTGCGCCGATGTGTGTGCCCTCGCCCCCCGCACCGACGTGACCGGCGACCGCTGGGCGGGGACACGGGCGGAGGCGACCGGCGCCGCGCTCCGGTGGCTCCCGGTCTCCCGGGCGACCGCCTCGCGGCTGTCCAGCTCGCGGCTCTCCAGCTCCTGGCGCAGTCGCGCCAGCGCCCGGTGCAGCGTGCTCTTGACCGTACCGGCCGACATGCCGAGCGCCGCGGCCGTCTCCTCCGTGCTCATCTGCTCCCAGTGTCGCAGCACGACGACGCTGCGCTGCTTGGGAGCCAGAATGCCCAGAATGTCCATCAGGAGGGCGCGGTCGGCGCGCTGCTCGCTGCCGTCCTCGACGCTCGCGTCGGGCAGCTGCTCGGTCGGCACCTCTTCGAGTTTGCGCGCCCGCCACCACTCCGTACGGGTGTTGATCATGACGCGGCGCAGATAGGCGTCGGCCAGCGACTTGTCGGCGATGCCGTCCCAGCGGCCGTAGGTGCGGACCAGGGCGGTCTGCAGCAGGTCCTGGGCGTCCACGGGGTCGGGAACCAGACGGCGCGCGCTGCGCAGCAGCGCCTCCTGCCGTGTGCGTACGTAGTCCTCGAACGCGAGCACCTCGCCCTGCGCCATGACAACCGCCTCCGTCCCCGATGTTTCCCCGTGGTCACTGCTGTCGGAGACGCTACGGAGGCGTTGTCACGGCGATGTGCGGAGCAGCCGTAGGCCGGTGCACGGCTGCCCATCGGTTGTGTAACAGCGGGGTGGGGCGGGCCCCGGGAACGTCGGTCAGGTCAGGTCGGGTCAGGTCAGCGGCAGCCGGTACCGGCCGTCGGCCAGCGGCTCGACGAGCCCGTCCGCCACCAGCCCGTCCAGCGCCCGGGCGCGCTGCACCGGCTCCTGCCACACCGCGTCCAGCGCGGCCTGCGGCACCGGGTTCAGCGCGTCCCGCAACACCGCCAGCAGCCGCCCGCGCACCTGGCGGTCGGTACCGGCGTACGTCTGGCCCTTGCGCGGCGGCCCCTGGTGCGCGGGCTTCCCGGCCAGCCGCCAGGCACACCGCGAGGCGATCGGGCAGCGGTCGCAGTCCTCGTTGCGCGCGGTGCACACGAGCGCGCCCAGCTCCATCGTGGCCGCCGCCCAGCGCGCCGCCCGCTCGTCCTCCTCGGGCAGCAGCGCCCGCGCGAGCTTGCGCTCGGCGGCCGTGGTCGCGTTCGGCGGGTACTGGACGCCGGACGCGGCGCGGGCGAACACCCGGCGGACGTTCGTGTCGAGCACCGCGTGCCGTTGCCCGTACGCGAACGAGGCCACGGCCGCCGCCGTGTACTCGCCGATCCCGGGCAGCGCCAGCAGCTGGGCGTGCTCGCTCGGCACATCGCCGCCGTGCCGTTCCGTTATCGCCTGCGCGGCCCCGTGCAGGCGCAGCGCACGGCGCGGGTAGCCGAGCCGGCCCCAGGCGCGGACCGCCTCCCCGGGCGCCTCGGCGGCCAGGTCGGCGGGGCGGGGCCAGCGGGCGAGCCACTGTTCGTACACCGGGAGGACCCGGCTCACCGGGGTCTGCTGCAGCATGAACTCGCTGACCATCACGCCCCAGGCGCCCGCTTCGGGGCGGCGCCAGGGCAGATCGCGGGCATGCTGCTCGAACCACCCGATGACGGGGGTGTGGAGGGAGGCGGCGGCGGGGGGCGTCTGGGGTGAAGTGGAAGTCATGGCAGTCATGGCACTGACGATCCTGGCACGGAAGACGGGGTGGGCGTCACGGGCGCGGGGGTGTCGCCCTGTGCGGCGGTCCAGGAGGTGGCAACGCCACCCGTTCTGTCCCCTGTGACCGTCTCGTGGGCCGGTTCCCGTGATGATGATCGGCAAAACTTGTGACCGGAGCGGCGGGTGGGGCCGGAGACGGCCCAGAACTCTCGTAGAGTTCGGACCGTGGGATCTATGCGCAATCCGGTCGGTCCGCTTCCCTCCAGCATCTACTGGCGACGAAGGGCGGTAGCGGGACTTCTGGTTGCGCTGCTCGCCGTGCTGATCGCCTGGGCGGTGACGTCCGGAGGCGGCGGCGGGGGCAGCCGGGACGACGGCAAGTCCGGCGGCTCCGGCCCGGCCAAGTCGATCGACCCCGGTCCTTCGAGCTCCGGCCCCGCGATCAGCCAACAGCCGGGCGGGCGCGACGAGTCGGGCGATGAGGACGGCTCCGGCGGTCCGGGTGAGTCCTCGGGCGGTTCGGGCGGCTCGGGCGACGGCGGTTCGTCCGACGGCTCGTCAACCGGCGGTACGGATACGGGTGCAGGCGGCTCGTCGGGTACGGGTACGGCCGGTTCGGGCGGCGGCGGCACGGCGGGCCAGCAGGTTCCGGCCGGCTCCTCGCTCCCCGACTGCAAGCCGGCCGCGGTGCAGTTGAGCCTGCGGACGAAGGTCAGTTACGGGCCCGACGACCGGCCGAAGTTCGAACTGATCGCGAAGAACACCTCGTCGACCACGTGCAAGGCCGACTTCGGGCCGAAGAACGCGGTGCTCACGGTCACCGAGGCGGGGGGCGAGGACGACGACCCGATCTGGTCCTCGAAGGACTGTCCCGCCGCGGCCGGTCCGCTGTTCCTGAAGGTGCCGGCGGGGGCGACGGTGATCCACACGGTGGACTGGAACCGTACGTTGTCGGCGCCCGGGTGTGCGACGCCGCCGGCGGGGAAGGCGGGGCCGGGAACGTACCTCCTGGAGGCGAAGGCCCCCGGCGAGCCGGTCCAACGAGCCTCCTTCGTCCTCGCCAAGGACTGACCCGCTACCCAGCCCGCCCGCCGCCCACCCCAGCCCGTCCGGCGTTTGAGGACGGAACCGTCGACGTGGACGAGCGAAGCGCCTACGGGTTCGGGCCAGCCCGTATGGGCAAGCTCTGCCGTGGCCCGGGGTTCCGTCCTCAAACGCCGGACGGGCTTGAAGGGTCAGACGTAGCGTTCCAGGATCGACGACTCCGCCAGCCGCGACAGCCCCTCGCGGACACTCCGGGCCCGGGCCTCGCCCACCCCGTCCACCGTCTGGAGATCGTCCACGCTGGCCGCCAGCAGCTTCTGGAGGCCACCGAAATGCTCCACCAGCCGCTCGATGATCGCCCCCGGCAGCCGCGGCACCTTCGCCAGCAGCCGGAATCCCCGCGGCGACACCGCGGAGTCCAGCGTCTCCGGCGAGCCGCTGTAGCCCAGTGCCCGCGCCACCACCGGCAGCTCCAGCAGCTCCGTGTGGCTCAGGGAGTCCAGCTCGGTCAGCGCCTCGGCCACCGTGCGCGACCGTTTCGCCGTCGGCTCGGGGACGTAATCCCGGACCACCAGCTCCCGCTCCGGCTCCACCCCCGCGATCAGCTCGTCCAGCTGGAGCGAGAGGAGCCGCCCGTCGGTGCCGAGCTCGACCACGTACTCCGCGATCTCCGTCGCGATCCGCCGCACCATCTCAAGCCGCTGCGCCACCGCCGTCACGTCCCGGACGGTGACCAGGTCCTCGATCTCCAGCGCGGACAGCGTGCCCGCCACCTCGTCGAGGCGGAGCTTGTACCGCTCCAGCGTGGCGAGCGCCTGGTTGGCCCGGGACAGGATCGCGGAGGACTCCTCCAGGACCCGCCGTTCCCCGTCCACGTACAGCGCGATCAGCCGCATCGACTGGGAGACCGAGACGACGGGGAAGCCGCACGCCTTGGAGACCCGGTCCGCCGTACGGTGACGGGTGCCCGTCTCCTCCGTGTGGATCGAGGCGTCCGGGACCAGCTGCACCCCGGCCCGCAGGATCTTGGTCATGTCCTTGTCCAGGATCAGCGCCCCGTCGAGCTTGCACAGCTCGCGCAGGCGCGTCGCCGTGAACTCCACGTCCAGCACGAATCCGCCGGTACACATCGACTCGACGGTCTTGTCCATGCCCAGCACGATCAGGCCACCGGTATTGCCGCGGAGAATGCGCTCCAGGCCGTCCCGCAGGGCCATTCCGGGCGCGACCGCGCTCAACGAGGCGCGCATCAGCGCCTCGTTACCGGTGCCTTGGCCGGACTTTCCGGGCGTCGTCGCCCGGTCGTTGGCTGCCACTGCACTCCTCCGGTCACAGGTTTGCGGTGCCCTTGCGTCCCCCATGCCGTGTCCACGGGCGGGCGAGACCAGGGCAAAGTCTACCGGCGCGCGTTGTCTTCCTGACGAGGCTGCGGCGCCTCTTGACGAGACCGGCGCGGGAGGACCCGCAGAGCATCGCCCATGTCGGCGACTTCCGTGACCTTCATACCGGCCGGGACCTTCCCCGGATCGGTCGGAACGAGCGCGTGGGTGAAGCCCAGACGGTGGGCCTCGGCCAGTCTCCGCTGGACCCCGGTGACCCTCCTGACCTCGCCCGCGAGCCCCACCTCACCGATCGCGACCAGGTTCTTCGGGAGCGGGGTGTCGCTGGCGGCACTGGCCAGCGCGAGCGCGATCGCCAGGTCGGCGGCGGGCTCGGTGAGCTTCACACCGCCCACCGTCGCGCTGTAGATGTCCCGCTTGCCGAGCGCGCTGATCCGGCCGCGCTGCTCCAGCACGGCGAGCATCATCGACACCCGGGAGGTCTCCAGACCGGAGGTGGTGCGCCGGGGCGAGGGGATCTGCGAGTCGACGGTGAGCGCCTGCACCTCGGCTACCAGCGGCCGCTTGCCCTCCAGGGTCACGGTGAGGCAGGTGCCCGGCACCGCCACGTCGCGGCGGGTCAGGAAGAGGCCCGAGGGGTCGGCGAGACCGGTGATGCCCTCGTCGTGCAGCTCGAAGCAGCCGACCTCGTCGGTCGCCCCGTAACGATTCTTGACGCCGCGCACCAGCCGCAGCCGGGCGTGCCGGTCGCCCTCGAAGGAGAGCACCACGTCGACCAGGTGCTCCAGCAGCCGGGGCCCGGCGATCGCGCCGTCCTTCGTGACGTGGCCGACCAGCAGCGTGGCCATCCCGCGCTCCTTGGACGCCCGGATCAGCGCCCCGGCGACCTCCCGGACCTGGGCCATCCCGCCGGGCGCGCCGTCGATCTCGGGCGAGGCGACCGTCTGCACCGAGTCCAGGACGAGCAGCGAGGGCTTCACCGCGTCCAGATGGCCGAGCACCGCGGAGAGATCGGTCTCCGCCGCGAGGTAGAGGTGGTCGTTGATCGCCTTGATCCGGTCGGCCCGCATCCGGACCTGGCTCGCGGACTCCTCGGCGGTCACATAGAGCGTGCGGTGGTCCTCGCTCGCCGCCTTGGCCGCCACGTCCAGCAGCAGCGTCGACTTGCCGACGCCCGGCTCGCCCGCCAGCAGCACGACCGCGCCCGGCACGAGCCCGCCGCCGAGCACCCGGTCCAGCTCACCGACGCCGGTCGAGCGGGCGGTGGCCTGCCGGCTGTCGACCTGGCCGATCGGCAGGGCCGCCGTGGAGACCCGGCCCGCCGCGGTGGTGCGCACGGCGGGCGCGCCGCCGAACTCCTCGACCGTCCCCCACGCCTGGCACTCCGGGCAACGGCCGAGCCATTTGGCGGTGGTCCAGCCGCATTCCGTGCAGCGGTAGGACGGCCGGTCCTTCGCGGATTTCGTACGGGCAGCCATGGCGTCACCGTATAGGTGGGGTACGACAACGCCGCCCGCACGGTCGGAGCCACGGTCGTCGGTGCGCGCTGTCCGTCCGCACGCAGGGCGCACGGAAGCACTCCCGAGTGCTCCTGGGCGCTCCCTCCCGAATCCATGATCTCTGTCCTCTTTCACGACTCTTTCGAGGGATACATTCACCCGTAAGGATTAAATGTGCTCAAGGGGCACTTGAGGCATGCGCTCCTTTGCCTACGGTCGCCGGGTGACGAGCAGCAGGCTGGAGACCCCCACGCACACCACCGGCGCACACCGGGCGCACCGCCGAGCCCCCCACGCTCCGGCACAGCGACCGCCCGCACGTTACGAGCCGTATCTCGACGGACTGTTCACCTACTGCCTCTCCGTGCTCTGCGACCACGACGCGGCCACCGAGGCGCTCGGCGCCGTCCTGTCGATCGCGGACCGGCAGGACGCCCGGGGCCCCACGGCCGAGGAGGAACGTAAATCCTGGCTGTACGCGCTGGCCCGGTGGACCTGTCTGCGCACCCTCACCGAGCGCAAGCGCGGCCGCCAGGCCCACCGCCAGCCCTCCGGAACGGTCAAGCCGCCCCGTACGGCCAAGGCCTCCGAGACCGGTACGCCCACGGCACCCGGGACCGGGAAGGGGGCGCGTTCCGCCCGGCGCACGCCGGAGCACGCCCCGCCCGCCACCTCCGCGCGGACCCCCGCCACCCCCGAGGACGCCGCCACCCCCGCCCCCGCCGAGTCACCGGCCGCCGAAGCCCGCCGCCGGGAGCTCGCCACGCTCGCCTGGCCCGAGGCCGCGGGCACCACCCCGGAGCAGCGCGAAGCGCTCGAACTGGCTGTACGCCACCGGCTCACCCCGCGCGCCGTCGCCGCCGTCCTCGGTCTTGAGCCCGCCACCGCCCGAGAGCTGCTGGCCGCCGCGGCCTGCGAGGTGGAACGCACCCGCGCCGCCCTCGCCGTCGTCGAGGCGGGCAACTGCCCCACCGTCGCCCGGCTCACCGGCGACCACCAGGTGCTGCTCTCCGCCGCCCTGCGCCGCGAGCTCGTCCGGCACGTCGACGACTGCCCCCGCTGCCGCCGCGCCGCCGAGCGGGCCGACGCCGCGGGCCCCTGGCCCGGCGCGGCCCTGGCCCCGGTCGCCGCCCTGCCCCTCGTGGAGGCCCCCCGCCCCTCCGTGTACGTCGCGATGGCCCAGGCCCAGCGCTCCCGCGCCGCGGGCCCGCGCTTCGACCGGACCGGATTCCCGCTCGACCCCAAGGACCAGGCCGCCCGCCGCGACCGGCTGCGCGCCCGGGTCGTGACCACCACGGTCGTCGCGACGGTGGTCGCCGCCCCCGTCATCGCCCTGTGGGCCGCGTACCGGGGCGCGCCGCAGACCGGCGAGGGCCACGACGGCACCTCGGTCACCGCCACGGAGGTGGACGGCGCCGGCGGGATGAGCGGCGACCCGTACGAGAACACCGGCCACGGCAGCCCCGGCGACCGCTTCGGCGCCCGCGTCCCGGACGTCACCGCCGAGGTCGTCAGCACCGGCGGCGCACAGCAGGGCGACGCCCGGCTGGCGGTGACGGCCCGGACCTCCGGGGCCGTCACCACGATCACGCTGACCAACCCCGGCCGGGAACCGGTCAGCTGGTCGGCGGCGACCGACGCCCCGTGGCTGCGGCTCAGCCGTACGTCCGGCACGCTCGCGCCCGGGCAGTCCACCACGATCGCGGTCTCGGTGATCCGGGACGCGCAGCCGGGCGGGCCGTGGCGGGCCCGGATCGCGCTGACCCCCTCGGGCTCCGCCGTGCTCATCGAGGGCAAGGGCGTCACCTCCCCGACGACGGGCGGCCCGCGCCCCACGCGCCCCGGCACGGACTCGCCCCGCCCGACGGACCCGGGCACCACGGACCCCGGTCCCACCGACCCGGGCCCGACCGATCCGGGCCCCGACCCCACCGATCCCGGGCCCACCGACCCCGGCCCGACCGACCCCACGGACCCGCCGGACCCGACCGACCCGCCGGACCCCACGGACCCGCCCGAACCGACCCCGGACCCCACCGACCCGACGGACCCGGGCCCCACGGACCCGGCCCCGACCGACCCCGGCCCGTCGGACCCGGGCCCCACGGGCTGACGGAGCGCGGCGGGGCCCTCACGCCCCGCCGCCGGACGTACGCCTCAGCGCTTCTTCTTCGGCGCCGGAAGCGGGTCCGCCGGGTGCGGGGCCATCGGCAGCAGCGAGGACAGCCGCTCCTCGCACAGCTCGACCAGCCGGTCGTACCCCTCCTTGCCCATCAGCTCGATCAACTCCGGGCGGTAGGACACGTACACCGGTTCACCGGCCCCGTGCGCCGAGGTGGCCGAGGTGCACCACCAGTGCAGATCGTGGCCGCCCGGACCCCAGCCCCGGCGGTCGTACTCCCCGATCGTCACCTGGAGCACCCGGGTGTCGTCGGGCCGGTCGATCCAGTCGTACGTCCTGCGCACCGGCAGTTGCCAGCACACGTCCGGCTTGGTCTCCAGGGGCTCCTTGCCCTCCCGCAGCGCCAAGATGTGCAGCGAGCAGCCCGCCCCGGCGGCGAACCCCGGCCGGTTCTGGAAGATGCAGGAGCCCTCCCAGCGGCGCGTCTGGCGTTCGCCGTCCTCGTCGACGCCGACCCAGCCCGTCTCCGTACCGACGTCGTGGAACTGCCACAGCTCGGGCGTGAGCCGCGCCACGTTCTCGGCGACGCGTTTCTCGTCGTCCTCGTCGGAGAAGTGCGCGCCCAGCGTGCAGCAGCCGTCGTCCGCGCGGCCCGCCTGGATGCCCTGGCAGCCGCTGCCGAAGATGCAGGTCCACCGGGAGGTCAGCCAGGTCAGATCGCAGCGGAAGATCTGCTCGTCGTCCGCCGGGTCGGGAAACTCCACCCAGGCCCGCGCGAAGTCGAGGCCCTTCTCGTCGGACGGGTCCGGTCCGCTCGCCTCCGGCTGTGACGCCTGCTTGTTCGACTTCGGCTTCTTCGTGGCTTTGTCCTGCTTAGCCTTTTTCGTCTTTGGCACGCGGACAGCGTAAGTCCCATGGCGCAGTAGCGTTCCCGTATGAGACTCGGAGTCCTCGACGTGGGATCGAACACGGTTCATCTGCTGGTGGTCGACGCCCACCCCGGCGCCCGCCCGCTGCCCGCGCACTCGCACAAGGCCGAGCTCCGGCTCGCCGAACTCCTCGACGAGACCGGCGCGATCGGCCCGCTCGGCGTGGACCGGCTCGTGGCGACGATCGCCGACGCGGTCCAGGCGGCCGAGGACAAGGGGTGCGAGGACGTCCTCGCCTTCGCCACCTCCGCGGTGCGCGAGGCGACCAACGCGGACGTGGTGCTGGAGCGCGTACGGCTGGAGACCGGCGTCGACCTCGCCGTACTCAGCGGTGAGGAGGAGGCCCGGCTGACCTTCCTGGCCGCCCGCCGCTGGTTCGGCTGGTCGGCGGGCAAGCTGCTGGTCCTGGACATCGGCGGCGGCTCCCTGGAGATCGCCTTCGGCATCGACGAGGAGCCCGACACCGCCGTCTCCCTCCCGCTCGGCGCGGGCCGCCTCACCGGCGCCTGGCTGCCGGACGACCCGGCTGGCCCCGAGCAGGTCAGGGCGTTGCGCCGGCATGTACGGGCCAGCATCGCGCGGACGGTCGGCGAGTTCGCCCGGGCCGGCCGGCCCGACCACGTCGTCGCCACCTCCAAGACCTTCAAGCAGCTCGCCAGGATCGCCGGGGCCGCCCGTTCCACCGAGGGCCTGTACGTCCAGCGCTCGCTGAGCCGCAAGGCGCTGGAGGACTGGGTGCCCAAACTGGCGGCGATGACCGTCGAGGAGCGCGGCCGGCTCCCCGGAGTCTCCGAGGGCCGGGCGGCCCAGCTGCTCGCCGGGGCGCTGGTGGCCGAGGGTGCGATGGACCTGTTCGGCGTCGAGGAGCTGGAGATCTGTCCGTGGGCGCTGCGCGAGGGCGTCATCCTGCGCCGCCTGGACCACCTCCCGGCGGAACGGGCCGCGCTGCCCGGGTGACACACCTCCGGATCCCATGGCCCTGATCACTTTCCGCCAGGAGCCCTCGGCGCGGCGCACCGGTGCCCGTACGCTGTCCAGGTGGCAGAACCAGTGGTGCGCATCCCCGATGCGAAGGTCGCCCTGTCAACGGCCTCGGTCTACCCCGAGTCCACCGCGACGGCCTTCGAGATCGCCGCGCGCCTGGGGTACGACGGCGTCGAGGTCATGGTCTGGACCGACCCCGTCAGCCAGGACATCGAGGCCCTGCGCCGGCTCTCCGACTACCACCAGGTGCCGATACTCGCGGTGCACGCCCCCTGCCTCCTGATCACCCAGCGGGTCTGGTCCACCGACCCGTGGGTCAAGCTCCAGCGGGCGAAGGCCGCCGCCGAGAAGCTCGGGGCGTCCACCGTCGTGGTGCATCCGCCGTTCCGGTGGCAGCGCAACTACGCCCGTGACTTCGTGACCGGGATCTGGCGGATGGCCGGCGAGACGGACGTCCGGTTCGCCGTCGAGAACATGTACCCCTGGCGCTACCGGGACCGCGAGATGCTCGCGTACGCCCCCGACTGGGACGTCACCAACGACGACTACCGGCACTTCACGGTCGACCTCTCGCACACCGCGACCGCCCGCACCGAGGCGCTCGCCATGGTGGACCGGATGGGCGACCGGCTGGCCCACGTCCACCTCGCCGACGGCAAGGGCTCGGCCAAGGACGAGCACCTGGTGCCCGGCCGGGGCGACCAGCCGTGCGCGGAACTGCTGGAGCGCCTCGCCCGTACGGGCTTCGACGGCCATGTCGTCATCGAGGTCAACACCCGTCGCGCGATGTCCTCCGCCGAACGCGAGGCCGATCTCGCGGAGGCGCTGGCCTTCACCCGCCTCCACCTGGCCTCCGCGACCGCCGGCGCCGACGACCCGGCCGCCACGACCGCCGCGGCCGACCCGACCTCCGGGATCCGCCGCCCGTGACCGAGGACGCACCCGCCCCGCGCCGCCGGGGCCGCCCCTCCCGCCGGGCCGCGTCCGAAGGCCCCGACGCCCGTACGCGCATCCTGGAGGCGGCCCGTACGGAGTTCGCCGAGCGCGGCTACGACAAGACGTCGATCCGGGGCATCGCCAAGGCCGCCGGGGTCGACGCGGCCCTCGTCCACCACTACTTCGGTACGAAGGACGAGGTCTTCGCCGCCGCCATCGAGGTCACCTTCGAACCCGCCCTGGTCATCCCCACCGTGCTCGGCGGCCCGCCGGAGCACCTGGGGGAGCGGCTGGCGCGCTTCTTCCTCTCCGTGTGGGAGGACCCCGGCACCCGTACGCCCCTCCTGGCGATCCTGCGTTCCGCGGTCACCCACGAGGCGGCGGCGAACGTCCTGCGCGACTTCGTGCTGCGGCGGCTGCTGGAGCGGATCGCGGCCGAGCTGGACGTACCGGACCCGACCTTCCGCGCCGAGCTGGCCGCCTCGCACATGCTCGGCATCGCGATGCTGCGGTACGTGGTCCGCGCCGAGCCGCTCGCCTCCGCCGACCCGGAGAACATCGTCGCGATGGTCGCCCCCACGCTCCAGCGATACTTGGGCGAGGGCTGAAGCCGGGCGGAGGGCTGACCACCCACCGACCACCACGTCCCGTATTCCGGACAGCCTGTCCAGATCTTGGATCCGGGGCGTACGCTCGAAGGCAGTCTTTTCTTTCACTGTCGGAGGCAGTCCCCCTGCCGAAGGAGCGAGCGACGATGCCCCAGCTGAGGTCCCGCACGGTCACCCACGGACGCAACATGGCGGGCGCGCGCGCCCTTATGCGCGCGTCGGGCGTAGCGAGCGCGGACATCGGCAAGCCGATCATCGCCGTCGCCAACTCGTTCACCGAGTTCGTCCCCGGCCACACCCACCTCGCCCCGGTCGGCCGGATCGTCTCCGATGCGATCCTGGCGGCGGGCGCGGTCCCGCGCGAGTTCAACACGATCGCCGTGGACGACGGCATCGCGATGGGCCACGGCGGCATGCTCTACAGCCTGCCCTCCCGCGACCTGATCGCCGACTCCGTGGAGTACATGGTCGAGGCGCACTGCGCGGACGCGCTGATCTGCATCTCCAACTGCGACAAGATCACCCCGGGCATGCTGATGGCCGCCATGCGCCTCAACATCCCGACCGTCTTCGTCTCCGGCGGCCCGATGGAGGCCGGCAAAGCCACCCTCGTCGACGGCACGGTCCGCAAACTCGACCTGGTCAACGCGATCAGCGACGCGGTCGACGAGTCCGTCTCCGACGAGGACATCCTCCGTATCGAGGAGAACGCCTGCCCCACCTGCGGCAGCTGTTCCGGCATGTTCACCGCCAACTCGATGAACTGCCTGACCGAGGTCCTCGGCCTCTCCCTCCCCGGCAACGGCTCCGTCCTCGCCACCCACACCGCCCGCAAGGCGCTGTACGAGGACGCCGGCCGCACGATCGTCGACATCACCAGGCGCTACTACGAGCAGGACGACGAGACGGTCCTGCCGCGCTCCATCGGCACCCGCGCCGCGTTCGACAACGCGATGGCGCTGGACATCGCCATGGGCGGCTCGACCAACACGATCCTGCACCTGCTGGCCGCCGCCGAGGAGGCGCAGCTGGCGTACAACCTCGACGACATCAACGAGGTCTCGCGCCGGGTCCCGTGCCTCTCCAAGGTCGCCCCCAACGTCGCCCCCGGCGGTACGTACTACATGGAGGACGTCCACCGCGCCGGCGGCATCCCCGCCCTCCTCGGCGAACTCCACCGCGGCGGCCTGCTCAACGAGGACGTGCACTCGGTGCACTCCGACACCCTCGCCGAGTGGCTGAAGAACTGGGACGTGCGCGGCGGCTCCCCGTCCCCCGAGGCCGTCGAGCTGTGGCACGCCGCCCCCGGCTGCGTCCGCTCCGCGACCGCCTTCTCGCAGTCCGAGCGGTGGGACACCCTCGACCTGGACGCGGCGGGCGGCTGCATCCGCGACGTCGAGCACGCGTACTCCAAGGACGGCGGCCTCGCCGTCCTCAAGGGCAACCTCGCCGTGGACGGCTGCGTCGTGAAGACGGCCGGCGTCGACGAGTCGATCTGGACCTTCGAGGGCCCGGCCGTCGTCTGCGAGTCGCAGGACGAGGCCGTCGACAAGATCCTCCGCAAGGAGATCGAGCCGGGCGACGTCGTCGTCATCCGTTACGAGGGCCCGCGCGGCGGCCCCGGCATGCAGGAGATGCTCTACCCCACCTCGTTCCTCAAGGGCCGGGGCCTGGGCAAGGTCTGCGCGCTGGTCACCGACGGCCGCTTCTCCGGCGGTACGTCGGGCCTCTCCATCGGCCACGCCTCGCCCGAGGCGGCCTCCGGCGGCACCATCGCGCTCGTCGAGGACGGCGACCGGATCCGGATCGACATCCCGAACCGCTCCATCGAACTGCTCGTCGACGACGCCGAACTGGCCACCCGCCGGGCGGCGCTGAACGGCGTGTACGCGCCGAAGAACCGCGACCGCAAGGTGTCGGCGGCGCTGCGCGCCTACGCGGCGATGGCGACGAGCGCGGACCGCGGCGCGGTCAGGGACGTCTCGAAGCTCGGCTGACGCCGACTCACCCAGCGAGCGGCTCCGGGCGACCTATTTTCAGCCCCTCCGCCGACTCACCCAGCGGCTCCGGGCGACCCTTTTTCAGCCCCTCCGGCGATTGAGGAGCGGGGTCCGGGGCGGAGCCCCGGGGGTGGACCGGTCCTCACCAACCCCCCGGATCCGCCCCGTCCACCGCGAACACCGACCCGTCCGGCGCCGACCCCACGACCGTCCGCCCCGCCGCCACCGGGGCGGGCAGGTCGGACGCGTACGCCAGCTTCCCGCCGCTCAGCCGCGCCCGGGTCTGCCCCACCAACGCACCCCGCCCCGTGTCGACGGCCAGCAGCCGCCCGTCCGCGGCCGAGAAGTACAGGTGCCCGCCTTCCCCGAGCACCGGCGCGGAAGCCCGCCCGACCCCCGTCTCCAGCCGCCACAGCTCCGCCTCCGCCCCGCCGCCCGCCCCCGTGTCGACGGCCAGCAGCGACCCGCCCCGCGCCAGCAGATACGCGACGTCCCCGGCCATCACCACCTGCGGTCCGTCCAGCGTGAACGGCAGCGTGACCCGGGCGGACGCACCGCTCCCGGGGGCGTACCGCACCAGCTCGGCGGTGTCCGAGTTCTCGTCCATCGCCGTCAGCACCAGCTCCCCGGCGCCGGCCGTGCCGACCGGCGTCAGCACCCCGTCCAGCCGCCGCTGCCAGGACACCCGGCCGCTCACCACGTCCACCGCGGTGACCAGGGTCGACGTGCCGGAGGGCGCGTTCTCGAAGGCGTAGGCGAGCCCGGACGCAGCGTCGTACAGGGCGAAGTCGGGCCGCGTGTGCCGCGCCAGCGGCCCCTTCCAGCGAACCGCCCCGCTCGCACCGTCCAGCGCCGTCACCGTGCCGTCGTCCGCCACGGCCAGCAGCGTGTCGCCCGCCGGGAACGTGCCACCGGGGCTCGCGGACAGCGCGGTGTCCCGGACGGCGGTGCCCTTCACCGGGTCGTACGCGCGCAGCTTCCCGTCCGGCCCGGTGGCCAGCACGACCCCGCCCGAGACGATCGGAGCGTGGGCGGACCCGGACGAGGACGAGCGGGCCGACCACACCACGCGCCCGTCCGCCGGATCGATCCTGGCCGTGCCGGTCCCGGCCACCGAGCAGTACAGCGCGCCACCCGGCCCGGCGGTGGAGCAGACGGGCGTGGCGCTCCCGGCCGTCCGCAACTCCGTACGCCAAGGAGCGAAGACCCCGGCATCCCCGGCGCCCTCGCCGCCCTCGGCACCGACGCGCCCCGGCGCAGCGCGCCCCGCGCCCGCCTCGCCCCCGCCCCACACGGCGTACGCCCCCGCGCCCGCCCCCGCCACCAGCAGAAGCAGCGCCGCCGCCACGACCAGCCGGGAGCGCGGCAGCCACCGGCGCCGGACCGCGGGCGCGGCGCGCACATGCGTGTCCTCCTCCGAACCGTCCCGCTCCGCCGCCGGCACCGCCGCCGCGACCACCGCCCGCCGCCGCTGCGCCGGTACGAACGCGGCCGCCTCGTACGACGGGGGCAGCAGCGCCTCCATCACCTCGCCCGGCGTCGGCCGGTCGGCCGGGTCCTTCGCCAGGCACCGGGCGACCAGCGGCGCGAGATCCTCCGGCACCCCGCCGAGGTCCGGCTGGTCGTGCACCACCTGGTACGCCACGATGTACGGGCTGTCCGAGTCGAACGGCCCCCGGCCCGTCGCCGCGTGGACGATCACGGCGCCCAGCGCGAACACGTCGACCGGCGGCCCGACCTCGCGCGGCCGCTGGAACTGCTCGGGAGCCATGTAGGGCGGCGAGCCGATCAGCTTGCCCGTCTCGGTGCGCAGATCGCTGTCGTACGGCCGGGAGATCCCGAAGTCGATGACCTTGGGGCCGCCGTCGGTCAGCAGGACGTTGCTCGGCTTCAGATCGCGGTGGATCACGCCCGCCCGATGGATGTCCCGCAGCGCCTCGGCCAGACCGGCGGTCAGCCTGCGCAGCTCGGCGGGGGCCATCGGGCCGTTCCGCTTCACCTGCTCGGCGAGCGTGGGCCCGGGGATGTAGAGGGTGGCCATCCAGGGCCGCCCGGCCTCCGGATCGGCGTCGACGACCGGCGCGGTGAACGCCCCGCTGACCCGCCGCGCGGCCGCCACCTCCTGCCGGAACCGCGCCCTGAACTCGGGATCCGCCGCGTACGGCGCATGCACCACCTTCACCGCGAGCTGCATCCCCGAGGCCGAGCGCGCCAGATGCACGACCCCCATGCCGCCCGAGCCGAGACAGGCCTCAAGACGGTAGGTGCCGGCGTACTGCGGAAACTCCGCTTCCGGATGCGCTCCGGGCTCTCGCAGCGGCGGCATCGCCCACCCCCGTGTGTTCGTGCGCATGCGACGCACGGAGCCTAGTCGATGGTGCGTGCGAGAGGCACGGGGCTTGCTAGCCTGCGCGTCGTACGCGCACGGCGTACGCGTTTCTCAACGGGGGAGGCCCACATGGGCGTTGAAGAGCACACCGCGGAGCACACCGCAGAACCCACCGCGGTGCCCATCCAGGACACGGCGGAGGGGGCGGCGGCCGCGCCGGAGGTGGAGACCACCGCGAGCGGCACCCGCTACCCGATCGCCCCGGGCTACCGGGTCAACGTCCGCACCGGACCGGGCACCAGCTACCGCATCGTCCGGACCCTGCCGTACGGACAGAAGATCCCGATCTACTGCCAGAAGCCGGGGGAGCGGGTCACCGGCCCGTACGGCACGTCGAACCTCTGGGACAACATCGCCAACGGCCAGTTCGTCTCGGACGCGTACGTCTACACCGGCCGCGACGGCTACATCGCACCGCGCTGCGACTGACCGGTCCCGGCGCAGCGGGGCCGGGGGCGACGGGGCATGGCGGATAATCGACCCCGTGAGCGAGAACAGCGCAGCCCCCGGCACCCCGCCCGCCGGAGGAACCCCCTCCGGCGGCGCCCCCACGGCTCCGGGCCCGCAGCCCGAGCCGATCCGTTTCTTCGGCACGACGTGGGTCGACCACGACGGCGGTTACGGGCTCCGCCGCGCCGGCGTCGCCGTCGGCTCGCTGGCCGCCGCCGTGGCCGCCTGCTTCATCCTGCGCTTCGCCTACCAGGGGCTGGAGATCGCGGAGGTCGGGAGCCTCGTTGGGATACTGGTGATCGCGATGTTCTCCATCTGCAGTGCCATCGCGTTCCGCAAGACCTGGGAGGGCTTCGGCGCCCGCCCGAAGGACCCGGCCCGTGAGGACGCCCTGCGCGGCCTGAAGTCGATCGGGTTCATCGGCTCGCTGCTCGCCTACTTCGTCCGCTCGCTCACCGAGGCCCCGGGCGAGAAGCTGCGCCGTACCGAGTACGAGAAGGCCCGCACCCAGTTCGAGAAGCGGCGCTCGACCCGTACCGGCAACCCGGCGGCCCGCAAGACATCCGGCCGCAAGCGCTCCAAGCGCACCTGAGCACCCGCCCGCCCCACGGACACCTCGCTCCACACAGCACTCCGAGCCCGCCGACACCGTCGGCGGGCTCAGTCGTGTGCCCGCCCTCTTCGCCTCTTCTCACCTCTTCGCCTCTTCTCACCTCTTGACGAACGGCGGCATCGGGCGAAGAATTCATCGCATGATGAATTACGAGCGAGGGGCGGCGCCGACCACCCCCCAAGGCCCCCCGGACCCGACGCCGGACCCGCCACCACCCCCGGCGATCAAGGCCCACGCCCTCACCGTCGTCCGAGGCGCCCGCACCGTCCTGCGCGCCCTCGACTTCACCGTCCGCCCCGGCAGCATCACCGGCCTCCTCGGCCCCTCCGGCTGCGGCAAGACCACCCTCATGCGGGCGGTGGTCGGCACCCAGGACAAGGTCACCGGCACCCTCGACGTCCTGGGCCACCCCGCGGGCGACCCGGCCCTGCGCCCCCGCATCGGCTACGTCACCCAGGCGCCCTCCGTCTACACCGACCTCACCGTCCGGCAGAACCTCGACTACTTCGCCGCCGTCCTGCACCCCGGCCGCGCCCACCGGGACGCCCGAAGAGACGCCGTCACCCGCGCCATCGGCGACGTCGACCTGACCACCCACGCCGACGCCCTCGCGGGCGCGCTCTCCGGCGGCCAGCGCAGCCGCGTCTCGCTGGCCGTCGCCCTCCTCGGCACCCCGGACCTGCTGGTCCTGGACGAACCGACCGTCGGGCTCGACCCCGTACTCCGCCGCGACCTCTGGGACCTCTTCCACCGCCTGGCCGCCGACCGGGGCACCGCCCTCCTCATCTCCTCCCACGTCATGGACGAGGCCGAACGCTGCCACCGCCTCCTCCTGATGCGGGACGGCCGCATCCTCGCCGAGGACACCCCCGACGCCCTGCGCCGCAGCACCGGCACGGCCACGGTCGAGGAGGCGTTCCTCCGCCTGGTCGACGAAGCCGCGCCCATCACCGAGGAGGCGTCCCGATGACGGCCACCGCTCCCACCGCCCCGGCCCGCCCCACGGGCGAAGCCGCCCCGGCCCGCCCGCTCACCCCGTCCCGTACGACCGCCACCGCGGGCCGCGTCCTGCGCCAGCTGGTCCACGACCCCCGCACGATCGCGCTCCTGGTGATCGTCCCGGTCCTGCTGATCACCCTGCTCCGTTACGTCTTCGACGGCAGCCCCGACACCTTCGACTCCATCGGGGCCTCGCTCCTCGGGATCTTCCCGCTGATCACGATGTTCCTGGTGACCTCGATCGCCACCCTGCGCGAACGCACATCGGGCACCCTGGAACGCCTCCTCGCCCTCCCGCTCGGCAAGGGCGACCTGATCGCCGGCTACGCCCTGGCCTTCGGCGCCGCCGCGGTCGTCCAGTCGGCGCTCGCGACGGCCGCCTCCATCTGGCTGCTGGGCCTGGACGTCATCGGCTCACCCTGGCTGCTGCTCCTGGTCGCGCTGCTCGACGCCCTGCTCGGCACCGCGCTCGGCCTGTTCGTCTCCGCGTTCGCCGCGTCCGAGTTCCAGGCGGTCCAGTTCATGCCGGCGGTGATCTTCCCCCAGCTCCTGCTGTGCGGCCTGTTCACCCCGCGCGAGGCGATGCACCCCGTCCTGGAGGCGATCTCGAACGTCCTGCCCATGTCGTACGCCGTCGACGGCATGAACCAGGTCCTCCACCACACCGACATCACCGGCGACTTCGTCCGCGACATCGCGATCGTCGCGGGAAGCGCCCTGCTGGTCCTCTGCCTCGGCGCGATCACCCTCCGCCGCCGTACGCCGTGAGAACCCCGATGCGAGGATGACGGGAAGAGCACAGCCCAGCACCGCCCGGAGGGTGAACGCATGACCCAGACAGTCGCAGTCCTCGGCACCGGCAAGATCGGCGAGGCCCTGCTCAGCGGGATGATCCGGGCGGGCTGGCGACCGGCCGACCTCCTGGTGACCACCCGCCGCAGCGACCGGGCCCAGGAACTGCACACGCGGTACGGGGTCGAGTCCGTCACCAACGCGGAGGCGGCCAAGAACGCCGACATCCTCATCCTCGCGGTCAAGCCGCAGGACATGGGCAAGCTCCTGGACGAACTCGCACCGCACGTCACCGCCGACCGTCTGGTCATCAGCGCCGCGGCCGGCATCACCACCGCGTTCATCGAGGACCGGCTCACCCCGGACACCCCGGTCGTGCGGGTCATGCCCAACACCCCGGTCCTCGTCGACGAGGGCATGTCCGTCATCTCGGCCGGCAGCCACGCCACCGGTACGCACCTCGCCGCCGCCGAGGAGATCTTCGGCGGCGTCGGCAAGACCCTGCGCGTACCGGAGTCCCAGCAGGACGCGGCGACCGCCCTCTCCGGCTCCGGCCCCGCCTACTTCTACTTCCTGGTCGAGGCCATGACCGACGCGGGCATCCTGCTCGGCCTGCCCCGGGCCCAGGCCCACGACCTCATCGTCCAGGCCGCGATCGGCGCCGCCGTCATGCTCCGCGACAGCGGCGAACACCCGGTCAAGCTCCGCGAGGCCGTCACCAGCCCGGCCGGCACGACCATCAGCGCCATCCGCGAACTGGAGAACCACGGAGTACGCGCGGCCCTCATCGCCGCCCTGGAAGCGGCCCGCGACCGCAGCCGCGCACTGGCCTCCGGCAACGGCTGACCCACGGCTCCCGCCGGGGGTTGACACGCCCCCGGCAGATCCGTAGTGTGCTCCGAGTTGTCCGACGTGAGCGCCGACCCCGGTCGGTCCCCGGACAGCCATTCCGCAGTAACCACGACAGAACACGCGACCTCGTGTCGCATGCTTTTTCGTGCGCTCTCGCGAAATGAGGAATCCGCGTTCGAAGGAACGCACCCCGATTAGCGTCGGGGGGCAGGATTCCGCTAAAGTCTCACTCGTCGGAACGGCCCAACAGCCGGGAAGACAAGCCCCGCTGACTGGGAATCAGGCCCGAAAGGATCTGATAGAGTCGGACTCGCCGGAAAGGGAAAACGCGAAAGCGAAGAACCTCGAAAGCACCCCGCTTCGACCGGGAATCGGACACGAAAGAGTCTGATAGAGTCGGAAACGCAAGAACGAAGGGAAGCGCCCGGAGGGCCCCGGTGAAACGGGACCGAAGGAAGCGTCCGTTCCTTGAGAACTCAACAGCGTGCCAAAAGTCAACGCCAGATATGTTGATACCCCGGCCTGCTTCGGCAGGTTGGTGGTTCCTTTGAAAGTCCTGCCGTTCCGCTCCTTGTGGGTGGCGGTAGGCAATAACACAGCGAGGACGCTGTGAACAACGGGTCTTATTCCGACCGGTTGTTCCGCTCTCGTGATGTGTGCACCCGATTACGGGTAAACATTCACGGAGAGTTTGATCCTGGCTCAGGACGAACGCTGGCGGCGTGCTTAACACATGCAAGTCGAACGATGAAGCCTTTCGGGGTGGATTAGTGGCGAACGGGTGAGTAACACGTGGGCAATCTGCCCTTCACTCTGGGACAAGCCCTGGAAACGGGGTCTAATACCGGATAACACTCTGTCCCGCATGGGATGGGGTTAAAAGCTCCGGCGGTGAAGGATGAGCCCGCGGCCTATCAGCTTGTTGGTGGGGTAATGGCCTACCAAGGCGACGACGGGTAGCCGGCCTGAGAGGGCGACCGGCCACACTGGGACTGAGACACGGCCCAGACTCCTACGGGAGGCAGCAGTGGGGAATATTGCACAATGGGCGAAAGCCTGATGCAGCGACGCCGCGTGAGGGATGACGGCCTTCGGGTTGTAAACCTCTTTCAGCAGGGAAGAAGCGAAAGTGACGGTACCTGCAGAAGAAGCGCCGGCTAACTACGTGCCAGCAGCCGCGGTAATACGTAGGGCGCAAGCGTTGTCCGGAATTATTGGGCGTAAAGAGCTCGTAGGCGGCTTGTCACGTCGGATGTGAAAGCCCGGGGCTTAACCCCGGGTCTGCATTCGATACGGGCTAGCTAGAGTGTGGTAGGGGAGATCGGAATTCCTGGTGTAGCGGTGAAATGCGCAGATATCAGGAGGAACACCGGTGGCGAAGGCGGATCTCTGGGCCATTACTGACGCTGAGGAGCGAAAGCGTGGGGAGCGAACAGGATTAGATACCCTGGTAGTCCACGCCGTAAACGTTGGGAACTAGGTGTTGGCGACATTCCACGTCGTCGGTGCCGCAGCTAACGCATTAAGTTCCCCGCCTGGGGAGTACGGCCGCAAGGCTAAAACTCAAAGGAATTGACGGGGGCCCGCACAAGCAGCGGAGCATGTGGCTTAATTCGACGCAACGCGAAGAACCTTACCAAGGCTTGACATATACCGGAAAGCATCAGAGATGGTGCCCCCCTTGTGGTCGGTATACAGGTGGTGCATGGCTGTCGTCAGCTCGTGTCGTGAGATGTTGGGTTAAGTCCCGCAACGAGCGCAACCCTTGTTCTGTGTTGCCAGCATGCCCTTCGGGGTGATGGGGACTCACAGGAGACTGCCGGGGTCAACTCGGAGGAAGGTGGGGACGACGTCAAGTCATCATGCCCCTTATGTCTTGGGCTGCACACGTGCTACAATGGCCGGTACAATGAGCTGCGATGCCGCGAGGCGGAGCGAATCTCAAAAAGCCGGTCTCAGTTCGGATTGGGGTCTGCAACTCGA
The DNA here is from genome assembly GCF_055792845.1 of Streptomyces sp. DSM 106670. NCBI lineage: Bacteria > Bacillati > Actinomycetota > Actinomycetes > Kitasatosporales > Streptomycetaceae > Streptomyces > Streptomyces sp. DSM 106670. Next base: position 3,549,065 of record NZ_CM147704.1, on the reverse strand, counting down.
CCCCATGAAGTCGGAGTTGCTAGTAATCGCAGATCAGCATTGCTGCGGTGAATACGTTCCCGGGCCTTGTACACACCGCCCGTCACGTCACGAAAGTCGGTAACACCCGAAGCCGGTGGCCCAACCCCTTGTGGGAGGGAGCTGTCGAAGGTGGGACTGGCGATTGGGACGAAGTCGTAACAAGGTAGCCGTACCGGAAGGTGCGGCTGGATCACCTCCTTTCTAAGGAGCACTTCTTACCAGGCTTCGGTTTGGTCAGAGGCCAGTACACCGGCGAATGTTCGGTGCTGGTTGCTCATGGGTGGAACGTTGACTATTCGGCACGGTGAGCACGGTTTCGTTAGTACTGCTTCGGCGTGGAAAACGGGAACGGGTTGATCGTGTCGGGCACGTTGTTGGGTATCTGAGGGTGCGGCCGATTGTGGCTGTCCTTCTGATCCGGTCCCAGTGAACTCGCCTGTTGTGGGTGGGGTGATGGGTGGCTGGTCGTTGTTTGAGAACTGCACAGTGGACGCGAGCATCTGTGGCCAAGTTTTTAAGGGCGCACGGTGGATGCCTTGGCACCAGGAACCGATGAAGGACGTGGGAGGCCACGATAGTCCCCGGGGAGCTGTCAACCAAGCTTTGATCCGGGGGTTTCCGAATGGGGAAACCCGGCAGTCGTCATGGGCTGTCACCCGCTGCTGAACACATAGGCAGTGTGGAGGGAACGAGGGGAAGTGAAACATCTCAGTACCCTCAGGAAGAGAAAACAACCGTGATTCCGGGAGTAGTGGCGAGCGAAACTGGATGAGGCCAAACCGTATGCGTGTGATACCCGGCAGGGGTTGCGCATGCGGGGTTGTGGGATCTCTCTTTCATAGTCTGCCGGCTGTGAGACGAGTCAGAAACCGTTGATGTAGGCGAAGGACATGCGAAAGGTCCGGCGTAGAGGGTAAGACCCCCGTAGCTGAAACATTAACGGCTCGTTTGAGAGACACCCAAGTAGCACGGGGCCCGAGAAATCCCGTGTGAATCTGGCGGGACCACCCGCTAAGCCTAAATATTCCCTGGTGACCGATAGCGGATAGTACCGTGAGGGAATGGTGAAAAGTACCGCGGGAGCGGAGTGAAATAGTACCTGAAACCGTGTGCCTACAAGCCGTGGGAGCGTCGCTGGCAGCACTTGTGCTGTCAGTCGTGACTGCGTGCCTTTTGAAGAATGAGCCTGCGAGTTAGCGGTGTGTAGCGAGGTTAACCCGTGTGGGGAAGCCGTAGCGAAAGCGAGTCCGAATAGGGCGTTTGAGTTGCACGCTCTAGACCCGAAGCGGAGTGATCTAGCCATGGGCAGGTTGAAGCGGAGGTAAGACTTCGTGGAGGACCGAACCCACCAGGGTTGAAAACCTGGGGGATGACCTGTGGTTAGGGGTGAAAGGCCAATCAAACTCCGTGATAGCTGGTTCTCCCCGAAATGCATTTAGGTGCAGCGTCGTGTGTTTCTTGCCGGAGGTAGAGCACTGGATAGGCGATGGGCCCTACCGGGTTACTGACCTTAGCCAAACTCCGAATGCCGGTAAGTGAGAGCGCGGCAGTGAGACTGTGGGGGATAAGCTCCATGGTCGAGAGGGAAACAGCCCAGAGCATCGACTAAGGCCCCTAAGCGTACGCTAAGTGGGAAAGGATGTGGAGTCGCAGAGACAACCAGGAGGTTGGCTTAGAAGCAGCCACCCTTGAAAGAGTGCGTAATAGCTCACTGGTCAAGTGATTCCGCGCCGACAATGTAGCGGGGCTCAAGCGTACCGCCGAAGTCGTGTCATTCGTACACATATCCCCAACGGGAGTACGGATGGGTAGGGGAGCGTCGTGTGCCGGGTGAAGCAGCCGCGGAAGCGAGTTGTGGACGGTTCACGAGTGAGAATGCAGGCATGAGTAGCGATACACACGTGAGAAACGTGTGCGCCGATTGACTAAGGGTTCCTGGGTCAAGCTGATCTGCCCAGGGTAAGTCGGGACCTAAGGCGAGGCCGACAGGCGTAGTCGATGGACAACCGGTTGATATTCCGGTACCCGCTTTGAAACGCCCAGTACTGAATCAGGCGATGCTAAGTCCGTGAAGCCGGCCCGATCTCTTCGGAGTTGAGGGTAGTGGTGGAGCCGATGAACCAGACTTGTAGTAGGTAAGCGATGGGGTGACGCAGGAAGGTAGTCCAGCCCGGGCGGTGGTTGTCCCGGGGTAAGGGTGTAGGACGCACGGTAGGTAAATCCGTCGTGCACATAGTCTGAGACCTGATGCCGAGCCGATTGTGGTGAAGTGGATGATCCTATGCTGTCGAGAAAAGCCTCTAGCGAGTTTCATGGCGGCCCGTACCCTAAACCGACTCAGGTGGTCAGGTAGAGAATACCGAGGCGTTCGGGTGAACTATGGTTAAGGAACTCGGCAAAATGCCCCCGTAACTTCGGGAGAAGGGGGGCCATCACTGGTGATAGCACTTGCTGCTTGAGCTGGGGGTGGCCGCAGAGACCAGCGAGAAGCGACTGTTTACTAAAAACACAGGTCCGTGCGAAGCCGTAAGGCGATGTATACGGACTGACGCCTGCCCGGTGCTGGAACGTTAAGGGGACCGGTTAGCTGACTTTCGGGTTGGCGAAGCTGAGAACTTAAGCGCCAGTAAACGGCGGTGGTAACTATAACCATCCTAAGGTAGCGAAATTCCTTGTCGGGTAAGTTCCGACCTGCACGAATGGCGTAACGACTTCTCGACTGTCTCAACCATAGGCCCGGTGAAATTGCACTACGAGTAAAGATGCTCGTTTCGCGCAGCAGGACGGAAAGACCCCGGGACCTTTACTATAGTTTGATATTGGTGTTCGGTTCGGCTTGTGTAGGATAGGTGGGAGACTTTGAAGCGGCCACGCCAGTGGTTGTGGAGTCGTCGTTGAAATACCACTCTGGTCGTGCTGGATGTCTAACCTGGGTCCGTGATCCGGATCAGGGACAGTGTCTGATGGGTAGTTTAACTGGGGCGGTTGCCTCCTAAAGAGTAACGGAGGCGCCCAAAGGTTCCCTCAGCCTGGTTGGTAATCAGGTGTTGAGTGTAAGTGCACAAGGGAGCTTGACTGTGAGACCGACGGGTCGAGCAGGGACGAAAGTCGGGACTAGTGATCCGGCAGTGGCTTGTGGAAGCGCTGTCGCTCAACGGATAAAAGGTACCCCGGGGATAACAGGCTGATCTTCCCCAAGAGTCCATATCGACGGGATGGTTTGGCACCTCGATGTCGGCTCGTCGCATCCTGGGGCTGGAGTCGGTCCCAAGGGTTGGGCTGTTCGCCCATTAAAGCGGTACGCGAGCTGGGTTTAGAACGTCGTGAGACAGTTCGGTCCCTATCCGCTGTGCGCGTAGGAATATTGAGAAGGGCTGTCCCTAGTACGAGAGGACCGGGACGGACGAACCTCTGGTGTGCCAGTTGTCCTGCCAAGGGCATGGCTGGTTGGCTACGTTCGGAAAGGATAACCGCTGAAAGCATCTAAGCGGGAAGCCTGCTTCGAGATGAGTATTCCCACCCTCTTGAGGGGTTAAGGCTCCCAGTAGACGACTGGGTTGATAGGCCAGATGTGGAAGCCCGGTAACGGGTGGAGCTGACTGGTACTAATAGGCCGAGGGCTTGTCCTCAGTTGCTCGCGTCCACTGTGTTAGTTCTGAAATAACGAACAGCCGTGTTTATGTCCGGTGTTGGTTAATTTCATAGTGTTTCGGTGGTCATTGCGTTAGGGAAACGCCCGGTTACATTCCGAACCCGGAAGCTAAGCCTTTCAGCGCCGATGGTACTGCAGGGGGGACCCTGTGGGAGAGTAGGACGCCGCCGAACAATTTTTCCGGGAAAGCCCCGTGCCTTGTGGCACGGGGCTTTTCTGCGTTCTGAACGTCTAGGGTCGAACCATGCGCTACGAACTGGTCATCTTCGACAACGATGGTGTGCTCGTCGACAGTGAGCCGCTCGCCAACACCGTCCTCTCCGGCTACCTGACCGAACTCGGTCACCCCACCACGTACGACGAGTCGCTCCGCGACTACATGGGGTCCGCCGTGCACCGTGTGCACGATCTCGTCGAGGAGAGGACCGGGCAGAAGCTGCCCGAGGACTTCGACTCCACGCTCAACGCCCGTACGTTCGCCGCTTTCCAGCAGGAGCTGGTGGCGGTGGACGGGGCCGAGGAACTGCTCGGGAAGCTCGTCGCGGACGGGGTGGACTACTGCGTCGCCTCCTCCGGGGGCCACGAGCGGATCCGGGTCGGACACCGCAAGACGGGGATCGACCAGTGGTTCGAGGAAGAGTGGATCTTCAGCTCGGAGGATGTCGGGCGGGGCAAGCCGGCGCCGGATCTGTTTCTGTACGCCGCCGAGCGGATGGGCGTCGCGCCGGAGCGGTGCGTCGTCATCGAGGACAGTCCGCTCGGGGTCGAGGCGGCGCGGGCGGCCGGGATGGACGTGTACGGGTTCACGTCGATGATGCCCGCCGACCGGCTCACCGGAGTGACCGGGCACTTCTCGGACATGGCGCAGCTTCCCGAGCTGCTGGCCTGAAACTGCTCGGCTGATCCGTCTACCCACGGGTAGCGCCTGGCTCTACGCTCGCGGCCATGACAGAAGCGGGCTTGCGGTACGGCAGGGCCTCCCTGGGGTTGAGCTTCGGCGTCCAAGGGGTGGCCTTCGCCCTTCTGGTGACGCGTATCCCCGCCATTCAGGACCAGTACGGGATATCCGACGGGCTGCTGCCCGTCTTCCTCGCCGCTGTCCCGATCCTGGCGGGGGCCGGCAGTGTGGCCACCGAGAAGGTGGTTGCGCGGGTGCGGCCCGGTGTCGTCCTGCGGTGGGCCCAGCCCCTCGTCCTGCTCGCCCTGCTCGGGGTGGGCGCCGGGCGGGAGATGTGGCACGTCGCCGTCGCGCTCGGCGTTTTCGGGCTGGCCGTCGGGGCGCTGGACGCCTCCATGAACATGCTGGGCGTCAGCCTCCAACGGGCGTACGGGCGCAGCATCATGCTCGGGTTCCACGCCGCGTACAGCCTCGGCGGGATCGCGGGGGCGTCGCTGGCGTGGGTCGGGGCGCGGTGGGACCTCTCGTTGTTCGTGTCCTATCTGCCCGTCGTGGTGGTGCTGTTGCCTGCCGCGCTGGCCGGGAGCCGGTGGTACACGGAGGGGAAGGCGCCGGAGGAGGAAGCGCGCTCCGGTGGTGGAGGTGCTGGCGGGGGGCTGTCGTTCAAGCTGCTGTTGCCGTTGTGCCTCGTCATGACCTTCGCGTACATCGGGGACTCGACCGTCTCCAACTGGAGTGCCAAGTACCTCCAGGACGTGCTGGGCAGCTCCGAGCAGCTCGCGACCGTTCCGTACAACGTCTACATGGTGACGACCCTGCTGGGGCGGGCCGTCGGGGACCTCGGGGTGCGGCGGTTCGGGGCGGTCGCCGTGGTGCGGGGCGGGAGTCTGCTGGCGGCCGGCGGGTTCGCGGTGGTGGCGCTGGCGCCGGGGGCCTGGGTGGGGATGCTCGGGTTCACGATGCTCGGGTTCGGGCTGTGCGTGATCGTGCCGCAGACCTTCGCGGCGGCCGGGCGGATGTTCCCGGAGAACAGCGACGCGGCCGTGGCCCGGCTGAATATCTTCAACTATGTGGGGTTCCTGATCGGTTCGCCGCTCGTGGGCGCTCTGGGCGATGCGTGGAGCTATCGGGGAGCCATGCTCGTACCGATGGGTCTGGTGCTGGTGACGCTCGTGTATGCCCGCGCGTTCGGGCCGGACCCCGCCCGATACGGTGGCGGGCATGAGCGGGCGCGCACAGCTGATGTGGGATGACGCAGTTACGGGATACGACTTCGGGGACACCCACCCCATGGATCCGGTCCGGCTGGACCTGACGATGGGGCTCGTGCGGGCGTTCGGGCTCGACGGGGCGGTGGATCTGCGGTCGGCGAAGTCCGCCGGGGACTCCACCCTGCGGCTCGTGCACCGCGAGGACTATGTGGCGGCGGTGCGGGCCGCCTCGCTGAATCCGCGGGCCGCCGACCAGAACTACGGGCTCGGGACCGTGGACGATCCGGCGTTCGCCGGGATGCACGAGGCGTCCGCGCTGATCGCCGGGCTGTCGGTGGGCGCCGCCGAAGCCGTGTGGCGGGGCGAGAGCGAGCACGCGGTGAACTTCACCGGGGGGCTGCATCACGCCATGCCCGGTTCGGCCGCCGGGTTCTGCGTCTACAACGATCCGGCGCTCGCCATCGCCCGGCTGCTGGAGCTGGGCGCGGAGCGGGTCGCGTACGTCGATGTGGACGTGCACCACGGCGACGGGGTGCAGGCCGCGTTCTGGGAGGACCCGCGCGTGCTGACGATCTCGTTGCACGAGCATCCGCGGACGCTGTTCCCGCAGACCGGGTGGCCGGAGGAGACCGGGGCCGGGGCGGGCGAAGGGGCCGCGGTGAACGTGGCGCTGCCGGCCGGGACCGGGGACGAGGGGTGGCTGCGGGCGTTCCACGCGGTGGTGCCCGAGCTGCTGGCCGACTTCCGGCCCCAGGTGCTCGTCACCCAGCACGGGGCCGACACCCACTTCGAGGACCCGCTCGCCCATCTCGCGGTGTCGCTGGACGCGCAGCGGGCGGTCATGGAGTCCTGTCACCGGCTGGCGCACGACCACGCCGACGGGCGCTGGGTGGCGCTCGGCGGCGGCGGATACGCGGTGGTGGACGTGGTGCCCCGGTCGTGGACGCATCTCGTCGGGATCGCGGCGCACGCGCCCGTCGACCCGGAGTCGGTGGTGCCGCCGTCCTGGCGGGATCTCGTCTACGCCCGTACGCGGCAGTTGGGGCCGGGCCGGATGACCGACGGGCGTACGCCGTCCTGGAAGGCGTGGGAGGACGGTTACGATCCGGCCGACCGGCTGGACCAGGCGGTGCTGGCGTCCCGGCGGGCGGCGTTCCCGCTGCGGGGGCTGCTGACCTGAGGTGCGGCCGGGGCGTGCGCGGGCATTGTGCCGTGCGTTACGCCAACGGTGGGGCGTAACGGGAATCCGGTCCGCCGGGGCTCCGCGATACGGCAGCATCCCAGGGGTGTTGAGCACCGGGGCGTTACGCGCCCATCTGCTGGCGGCCCGGCTGGCCGGGCCCGTGGCCACGCCGCGCGAGAACAGTCTGCGCAGCTACCGGCTGTTCGCCGCCCGGGATCCGCGGGTGATGCTGGGGCTCGCGCCCGAGCGGGCCTGGGGTGAGGGCGAGCTGCTGCGGCTGATGGCGGACCGGTGCGGGGTCTCGGCGGATCCCGCGCATGTGAGCGGGCCCGACGCGATCGACCCGGACCGGACGGTGGCCGCGCTGGACGCGTTCGCCGAGCGGTTGGCGCTGGTGGCCGAGCGGCGGGCTCCGGTGCTGCTGGGGACCGGTCATCCGCACCGGCTGCTCGGTTTCTACGCCGGGCTGGCAGACGCTCTGTCGGCGGCGGGCTGTCCTGTTCTCACCCCCGCGCAGGGGAGATGTGTCGACATAACGACCCGGTTTGGCGTACGTACGTACAACCTCGACTACGTACGGGGTGTCGCGCTGGTGCGCGAACCAGGGGGGCGGCCCACGGGTGGTGAGACCGGCGCGCACACGCATTCGCCGCTTCCGGTGCGGCTCGCGCTCCAGGACGCGGCGGAGCGGCTCGGGGTGCTGCCCGAGCTGGTGATCGGGGATCACGGCTGGGTCTGCGGCGCAGGTCAGCTGGGGATCGAGGCGATCGGGCCGGCGGACACGGACGATCCGGCGCTGTTCGTGGGGGAGGCGGAGGGCCGGGTGTCCGTCGTGGTTCCGCTCGACGACGGCGTACGGGCCCCGTTTTACCGGCCGTTGACGCGCTATGTGCTCAATCGGGCCCGTCTGTCACAGTAGGCCGCCGGCCGCCCCTCCTCTTCCCCACTCGCACCACCCGCCCCTAATCTGGTGAGTGAGCGCACAACGACGAAGAGTCACCGGAGGGGAAGCCGGTGCGCGTCCGGTGCGGAAGGTACAGGTGGGTCATGGCTGCTGGCAGCGAGAGGCCTCTCAACGAGGTCAAGTTTCTGACCGTGGCGGAAGTCGCCTCGGTCATGCGAGTGTCGAAGATGACCGTGTACCGCTTGGTGCACAGCGGTCATCTGCCGGCGATCCGGGTGGGCAGGTCCTTCCGGGTGCCGGAGCAAGCGGTTCACGCGTATCTCCGCGAGTCCTTCGTGGGGGTGGAATCAGCCTGACGTCAGCCTGGGATCAGCCTGGGGTTGCCTGCGGATTACGTCCCTCGGACGGTGGCGGGTAGGCTAGGCCGACGTAGGTCGTGTGGGCCCAGACGCCCCGCACCAGTGAAGATGAAGTAAGCGAGGGTAGTCGTGGGCTCTGTTATCAAGAAGCGGCGCAAGCGGATGGCCAAGAAGAAGCACCGCAAGCTGCTCAAGCGCACGCGCGTTCAGCGTCGCAACAAGAAGTAAGCGAACGCAGTTCGTGAGATCCGCAGCCCTTCCGCCCTACCGGCGGGAGGGCTGCGGTGCGTTTCGGGGCCTGGGGTCATCACAGGGCGGCGTCCACCCGCTACGGTGACGGCCAGGGAAGTTACCGCGGGAAGCAGGGGAGCCGGGTCTTGGGAAAGGTCGTGCTCGTCACCGGAGTGGCCCGGCAGCTGGGAGGCCGCTTCGTCCGGCGCGTGCAGCGCGAGCCCGGGGTGGACCGGGTGATCGCCGTCGACGCGGTCGCGCCCGCGCATCAGCTGGGCGACGCGGAGTTCGTCCGCGCCGACATCCGGCAGTCGGCCATAGCGCGGATCCTGGCCGAGTACGCCGTCGACACGGTGGTCCATCTGGACGTCTCCGGCAAGGCGCTCGGCGCCGGCGGCCGGACGGCGATCAAGGAGACCAACGTCATCGGCACCATGCAGCTGCTCGGCGCCTGCCAGAAGTCGCCGACGGTACGACGGCTCGTGGTGAAGTCCAGTACGAGCGTGTACGGGTCGGCGCCCCGCGACCCCGCCGTGTTCACCGAGACCACCCCGCCCAAGTCGCTGCCCAGCGGCGGCTTCGCGAAGGACGCGGTGGAGGTCGAGGGGTACGTACGGGGCTTCGCCCGCCGCCGGCCGGACGTGGCGGTGTGCGTGCTGCGGTTCGCCAACATCCTGGGGCCGCACCCGGACTCGCCGCTCGCCGACTATCTGTCGCTGCCCGTCCTGCCGACCGTCTTCGGCTACGACCCCCGGCTCCAGTTCGTGCACGAGGACGATGTGATCGACGTCCTGGGGATCGCGGCGAACGAGCCCCGGCGCGGGACGCTGAACAGCGGCACGTTCAACATCGCCGGTGACGGGGTGCTGCTGCTGTCGCAGTGCTCGCGGCGGCTGGGCAGGCCGACCGTGCCGGTGCTGCTGCCCGCCGTCACCTGGGTCGGCTCGGCGCTCCGTACGATCGGCATGACCGACTTCTCGCCGGAACAGATCCGGCTGCTCACCCATGGCAGGGTGGTCTCGACCGTGCAGATGCGCGAGACCCTCGGTTTCCGGCCGAAGTTCACCACGGCGGAGACGTTCGCGGAGTTCGCGCGGAGCCGGGGGCCGGGGCTGCTGCCGCCGGCGACGGTGGGCGGGGTGGTGGACCGGCTGGCGGCGCTGCCGCTTCCGGGAGGCGCCGGGCCGCGGGAGCGCGGGTCCGGTGCGGTACAGACGACTCACGGCGCCAGGTAGAGGAGCGCACCGACGATGGCGGACGCCAAGGTCATTCCGTTCGACGACGACCGTTCGCGGTCCGGTGGCACATCGCGTCCGGCGCGGCGCCGGACCGGGGCGGGCGGCCCCGGCGGCGGTCGCGGTGACGGCTCGGCGGCTCCGGTGAGCGCCCTGCCGGGGGCGCAGATGCCCGAGCCGCCCGTGGCGGCGGAGCAGGTGGTGCGGGAGCCCAGCGGCGATGCGGTGGACGCGGAGGGTTCCGCGGGCGGCGGCTGGGAGCGGCGGATCGCGGGCGGGCTCGCGTTCCTGCGGCGGCGGGTCACCGGTGACTACGACGTCGACGAGTTCGGGTACGACAAGGAGCTCACCGACCAGGTCCTGATGTCGGCGCTGCGCCCGCTGGCCGACAAGTATTTCCGGGTCGAGGTGAAGGGCATCGAGAACATCCCGTCGGACGGCGGGGCGCTCATCGTGGCCAACCACTCCGGGACGCTGCCGCTGGACGGGCTGATGCTCCAGGTCGCGGTGCACGACAACCATCCGGCCGAGCGGCATCTGCGGCTGCTCGCCGCCGATCTGGTCTTCCATCTCCCGGTCGTCAACGAGCTGGCGCGCAAGGCCGGTCACACGCTGGCCTGTGCGGAGGACGCACAGCGGCTGCTGGAGATGGGCGAGATCGTCGGGGTGATGCCGGAGGGCTTCAAGGGCATCGGCAAGCCGTTCGGCGAGCGCTACAAGCTTCAGCGCTTCGGCCGGGGCGGGTTCGTGTCGACGGCGCTGCGCGCGGGTGCGCCGATCGTGCCGTGCTCGATCGTGGGCGCGGAGGAGATCTACCCGATGATCGGCAACGCGAAGACGCTGGCCCGGCTGCTGGGCTTCCCGTACTTCCCGATCACGCCGACGTTCCCGTGGCTGGGTCCGCTGGGCGCGCTGCCGCTGCCGACGAAGTGGACGATCCAGTTCGGTGAGCCGATTCCGACGGACGGGTATCCGCCGGAGGCGGCGGAGGACCCGATGCTGATGTTCAACCTGACGGACCAGGTGCGCGAGCAGATCCAGCACACGCTGTACAAGCTGCTGGTGCAGCGGCGGTCGGTCTTCTTCTGATCCGACCGTTCGCCCGGCCCGCTTCGATCAGTTGCACGGGTAAGGGGCCGGTACACCATCGCGTACCGGCCCCTTACCCGTGTGCTGCCGAGCTACGGCCTGAGGTTCTCGCCGTCGATGCCGAGGCCCGGGAGGAGCCCGGGGAGGAGCGGGGGCAGGGTGACGTCCGGGGCGGCCGGTGCGCTGGGCTTGCTCTCGGGGGAGGGCTTGGTGAGGCCGTCCGTCGGGAGGTCGTCCAGCAGACCGTCCGTGCCGCCGCCGAGCAGCCCGTCGTCCGGGGTGGTGTCGGCGGAGCCCGGGGAGCCGGAGGGCTTGGGGGTGGTGCTGTTGTCGTCGGTGCGGTCTCCGGGCTGCTCGGGGGCGGCCGGGGATGCGGGGGCGTCGGTCCGGGGCGAACCGGTGTCCGGGGTGGTGGTGTCGGCGCGTCCGGTGTTCTTGTCCTCGCCCGGGGGGCGGGGCAGGAGCGACTGGAGCGGTGCGACCTCTTCCTCTATGGCGTCGAAGACCGAGCTGACCTCGTCGCGGACGTCGGTGAGCTGGACGGGCAGCCGGTCGCGGAGGCTGCTCCAGGTGTCGCGGTGCGAGCGGGAGAAGGTGTCCAGGGTCTGGATGGGGCCGATCGCTCCGTCGCGCTGATAGGCGGCGCGGAGCAGGCGGTGGCCCTCGGAGGCGTCGTGGGACATGCCGTTGAGCGCGCGTCTGACGGCGCCGAGGGATTCGTGGTCGAGTGCGCCGGAGCGGCCGCGCTCCATGAGTCTGCGGGCCTCGCTGAGCCGGGTGGAGGCCTGGTCGAGATAGACCTCGCCGCGGTCGGCGTCGCCCTTGGCCATGCCGAGGCTGATGTCCTCCATCCCGCGCTTCAGCCCGTACAGCGAATCACCGGGGAGGGCGTCGGAGCTGGCGGCGGCCACTCCGCCGAAGGCTCCCGCGGCCACGCCGACGGTGAGCCCGCCGGCAGTGAGACCCTTCGCCCAGCGGGAGCGGGGGCGCAATTTCCGCAGTGGTGAGGCCCGGTGGGCCCCCTTGCCCCGTTGCACGGGCACCGTAGGGCCCGTGGACGCGCCGCCCTCGGCGAACATGGCCTCCATGGCCGCGACGAGCTGCGCTCGCTGCACCACTTTGACCTCGGGGTCCAACTGCGGCTTCGGTAGCTCACCGAGGCCGTTCGCCAGGGCCAACAGCGGTCCGCGGTCGGCCTGGTCGGCCGGCTCCGCGGGCTGTACGGCCGCCGCACCCTGGGGGGTCTGCTCCTCCAGGGCCTGGGCGAAGGCGTTCGCCCGCCGGTGTGCCGAAACGTTTGCGATCACTGGCGGCACCTCCTCTCGTCATGACGGTCGACTCCCCTGGCGGTCCGGAAGTTGCACACCTTGAGCGTTTCCACTCGATGGAGTGAGCGGAGACGGACAGGGGGTGACGACAGGGGGCCTGCAACCGGCACAACGAGGCGCGCGGCACTTGGGTTACGCACGAAAGATGATCGGACCAGTGCGTGACGGGACGGTCACGCAGCGGTCCGGTCAGCGGGCGTCGTCCGGCAGGAGCCGGGCGAGCGTCCGTACGGCTCGGTACTGGAGGGTCTTGATCGCGCCCTCGTTCTTGCCCATCACCCGGGCGGTCTCGGCGACCGAGAGGCCTTGGAGGAACCGCAGGGTGACGCACTCCTGCTGCTGGGGGTTGAGCCGCCGCACGGCCTGGAGCAGGGCGGCGTTGGAGAGGGACTCCAGGACGGAGTCCTCGGGGCTGCGCGCCACCTCGTTGGCGTCGAGCATTTCGCCGGTGGTCACTTCCAGTCGGAAGCGACTGGATTTGAAGTGGTCTGCGACCAGATTGCGAGCGATGGTGACCAGCCAGGCGCCGAAGTCGCGGCCCTGCCAGGTGAACGTGGAGATACGGCGCAGCGCGCGGAGGAAGGTCTCACTGGTGAGGTCCTCCGCGGTCGCCTTGCCGCCCACGCGGTAGTAGATGTACCGGTACACGGTGTCGCTGTACTGGTCGTACAGGCGGCCGAAGGCGTCCGCCTCACCGGCCTGTGCGCGCTCGACGAGATCCATCATGCGCGCGCTGTCGCTGTCGGCGGTGGGACGGCGGACGGTCGAGGTGGTCGAGGCGGCGCGGGTGCCGCGTCTTCCGACCGCCGCACTGCGTTCGGCCAGGGCGTAGCAAGGGCCGGCAGGTGCAGGGGTGGCAAAAGCGGGGACGGCGTACGCGGTGGGGACGAAGCCGCGCAAGCGGTCAATGACCGATGCACGCAGCGTAGCCAGGCCCGAGGCGTCAACCCCGACGTGTGGGTACACGGGACTCCCAGAGGCAGAGCTTCCATCACGAGCAGTTCGAAAAACATCACCCGTGGTAGCGAGTGACGGTCTCCGTGATGCGTCTGAGGAGAATAACGCTTCGTGCAGGCAGCGCTACACCCAGTTGTCTAAATCACCGGTTCCGTCGCTTCTGTTATCGCTAAGTGACGTATCAAGTAGCACTTGGTGACCGTTTATTGATCGGATTACTTCGTGATCTGTCTGCGGGGGCGACGGGTTGTGGCCGCGCGACGGCGATCCGGCAGGCCGGAGCGGGCGTCGGCCGGAGTGCCGGAGCGGCTCACGATCGGGCGCCCGGGCCCGGGCGTGGCTGCGCCCCGTGACCGGACGGGCGGGCACGGGGCGCGGAGTGCGCGGGGTGTGGGGCGTACGGAAGACGGGGGCGGGTCAGCGGCGGCGGCGGTGCAGGGCGACGGCGGCGGCCGTGCCGCCCGCGAGCGCGCCGACCCCGGCGGCGGCCGGGATGCCGACCTTGGCCGCCTTGCGGCCGGTGCGGTAGTCGCGCAGCCGCCAGTCGCGGGCGCGGGCGTACTTGCGGAGCTTGGTGTCCGGGTTGATCGCGTACGGGTGGCCGACCAGCGAGAGCATCGGGATGTCGTTGTGCGAGTCGCTGTAGGCGGCGCAGCGGTCCAGGTCCAGCCCTTCTGCGGCGGCCAGGGCGCGGACGGCCTCGGCCTTGGCGGGGCCGTGCAGGGGTTCGCCGACCAGCCGGCCGGTGTAGACGCCGTCGACCGATTCGGCGACGGTGCCGAGCGCGCCGGTCAGGCCGAGGCGGCGGGCGATGATGGTGGCGGTCTCCACGGGTGCGGCGGTGACCAGCCAGACCTTCTGTCCGGCGTCCAGGTGGGCCTGGGCCAGGGCGCGGGTGCCGGGCCAGATGCGGTCGGCCATGTACTCGTCGTAGATCTCCTCGCCGATGGACATCAGCTCGGAGACGCGGTGGCCCTTGACGATGGACAGGGCGCTGTCGCGGGCGTCCTGCATGTGTTCGGGGTCCTCGACGCCGGCCAGCCGGAACCAGGCCTGCTGCCAGGCGAACCGGGTGAGTTCGCGGCGTTCGAAGAACTTCCGCTTGTAGAGGCCGCGGCCGAAGTGGAAGATCGCGGCGCCCTGCATCACGGTGTTGTCGAGGTCGAAGAAGGCGGCGGCGCGGTCGTCCCCGGCGACGGGGAACGCGGGCTCCTCGGGAGCTTCTTCGGAGGTTCCGGTCAGGAGGGCGGAGTCGTCGTCGGCGGCCGAGGTCTTGCGTGCGGCCTCGGCGGCGGCCTCGCCTGCCAGGACGCTCCGTGCGGTAGCGGAACGCCTACGGGGTGTGAGCCATCCAAGAGCGGCCATGCGGTGAGCATAGCCAGTCCGTCCGTACCTGCCCGACCTGCCGCGATGCGGGGGCGTGAACGCTTCGGGTCGGAATGGTGAATCGGGCGATTCCGGGCGGCCCGGGGCGGTGGTCGGCAGGCGCAGAATGAAGGCATGAGCCCTCTGCTGCGCCGTACGAAGAAGAAGCCCGCCGAGCGGGTGGTCACGCTGGTCGGGAAGCCCGGATGTCATCTGTGCGAGGACGCGCGGGCGGTGGTGAGCGCGGTCTGCGCGGAGACCGGTGCGTCGTGGGTGGAGAAGGACATCACCGAGGACGAGGAGCTGTACAAGGAGTACTGGGAGCAGATTCCGGTGGTGCTGATCGATGACGAACAGCACACGTTCTGGCGTGTGGACCCGGCGAGGCTGCGCAAGGCGCTGGGTGCGGACGCGAAACCCGGTTAACATTGCGGGCGTTTTGAGTGGCCTCGGGGGCTTGGCTGTGAGGAGTGTGTACCGCTTTGCCCCCTTCGAGGCTGCAACGGGCCGATGCGGTCCCCGGTTCCGGGATCGCGCGGGAAATGTGCGTGACCCCGGTCACTTTGACCAGACAAAACGGACACCATCTTTGTGCACGCGTTCACAAAGACATAGCCTGCATTCGACGGGGCGGTCTTGGGACATACGGCCGCCTGCAGCCCCGCTCATCCCGCAGGAGCACCGTGGCAACTGGCCGAACACACCGACCGGCGACCCGTAGCCGAGGAATTCCCGAGGCCACCGTCGCCCGACTTCCGTTGTATCTGCGCGCCCTGACCGCGCTCTCCGAGCGATCGGTCCCCACGGTCTCCTCCGAGGAGCTGGCCACGGCGGCCGGCGTCAACTCGGCGAAGCTGCGCAAGGACTTCAGCTACCTGGGGTCCTACGGCACCCGCGGTGTCGGATACGACGTCGAGTATCTCGTCTACCAGATCTCGCGTGAGCTCGGGCTCACCCAGGACTGGCCGGTCGCGATCGTCGGTATCGGTAACCTCGGCGCGGCCCTCGCCAACTACGGCGGCTTCGCCTCCCGCGGCTTCCGGGTCGCGGCGCTGATCGACGCGGACCCCGCCATGGCCGGTACGCCGGTGGCCGGGATCGCCGTCCAGCACACGGACGACCTGGACCGGATCATCAGCGACAACGGTGTGTCCATCGGCGTGATCACCACCCCGCCCGGCGCGGCCCAGCAGGTCTGCGACCGGCTCGTCGCCGCCGGTGTGACCTCCATCCTGAACTTCGCGCCGACCGTGCTGTCGGTGCCCGAGGGCGTCGACGTACGCAAGGTCGACCTCTCCATCGAGCTCCAGATCCTCGCGTTCCACGAGCAGCGCAAGGCCGGCGAGGACTCCGCCGCCGAGGACGAGGGCGCGCCCCCGATGCGTGCCACGCCCGCCAGCCGGAAGGGACCCGACGGGGACATGCCCGCCGTGATGCCCGCATGAGCCTCCTCGTCGTCGGACTGAGCCACCGCAGCGCCCCCGTCTCCGTGCTGGAACGGGCCTCGCTCGCTGCCGAGACCCAGGCCAAGCTGCTCCAGGACACCCTCGCCGCGGAACCCGCGACCGAGGCCGCCGTGCTGGCCACCTGCAACCGCATCGAGCTGTACGCCGACGTGGACAAGTTCCACGCGGGCGTCGCCGAGCTCTCCACCCTGCTCGCCCAGCACAGCGGCGTCGGTCTGGAGGAGCTCACTCCGTATCTCTATGTGCACTACGAGGACCGGGCCGTCCACCACCTCTTCTCGGTGGCCTGCGGGCTGGACTCGATGGTCGTCGGCGAGGGCCAGATCCTCGGCCAGATCAAGGACGCGCTCGCGCGCGGCCAGGAGCTGCACACCGCCGGACGGCTGCTGAACGACCTCTTCCAGCAGGCCCTGCGGGTCGGCAAGCGCGCCCACAGCGAGACCGGCATCGACCGGGCCGGGCAGTCGCTCGTCACCTTCGGGCTCCAGCAGCTCGCCGCCGGCGCCGACCCCGAGTGCTGGGCCCGCGGCAAGCGCGCCCTGGTCATCGGCGCCGGATCGATGTCCTCGCTGGCCGCCGCGACCCTCGCCCGCACCGGCTGCGCCGAGGTCGTCGTCGCCAACCGGACCCGCTCCCGCGCGGACCGCCTGGTGGAGATCCTCCAGCAGGGCGACGACACGGAGGTGCGCGCGCACGCGGTCGAGATGTCCGCGGTCGGCGACGAACTGACACGTGCCGACATCGTCGTCTCCTGCACCGGTTCCACCGGCCTCGTGCTCACCGCCGACGCCCTCGCCGACGCCCTGGGCGTGACCCTGGACGCCGCGCCCGAGAAGCCCGCGGCCACCGTCACCCCGGCCCCGGCCGACGTCGACCAGCACGCCGCCTGGGTGGAGAACGGTTCCGCCACCTCCGCCGCGCACGCCGGTCCGGCGACCGCGCTGCGCCGGGTCACCGTGCCCGCCCAGTCCACCGGACCGGTCCGGCTCGCCCTGCTCGACCTCGCCATGCCGCGCGACATCGACGGCGCGGCCCACCGCATCGACGGTGTGCGCCTCGTCGACATCGAGTCGCTCGCGGAGGCGTCCGCCGACGCCCCGATGGCCGCCGATGTGGACCGGGTCCGCACCATCGTGTCCGACGAGGTGGCCGCCTTCGGCGCCGCCCAGCGCGCCGCGCACGTCGCCCCGACCGTGGTCGCCCTGCGCACCATGGCCGCCGACGTGGTCGCCGGCGAGATCGCCCGGCTGGACGGCCGCCTTCCCGACCTGGACGAGAAACAGCGCGCCGAGATCACCCAGACCGTGCGCCGCGTCGTCGACAAACTCCTGCACGCGCCCACCGTGCGGGTCAAGCAGCTCGCCAGCGAGCCCGGCGGCGCCGGGTACGCGGACGCGCTGCGCGAACTCTTCGACCTCGACCCGCAGACGGTGGCCGCCGTCTCCCGGGCCGACCTGAACGACCCGAATAGAGGGCGGTCATGACCGACAACTCATCGCCGGACGCGCGAGGCGCCGCGCCGCTCCGGCTGGGCACCCGGCGCTCCAAGCTCGCCATGGCCCAGTCCGGACTCGTCGCAGAGGCGGTTCGCGAGGTGACCGGGCGCGCCGTCGAGCTCGTCGAGATCACCACGTACGGCGACACCTCCCGCGAACACCTGGCGCAGATCGGCGGCACCGGCGTGTTCGTCGCGGCCCTGCGCGAGGCGCTGGCACGCGGCGAGGTGGACTTCGCCGTCCACTCGCTCAAGGACCTGCCGACCAGCCAGCCCGACGACCTCGTGCTGGCGGCCGTGCCGCAGCGCGAGGACCCGCGCGACGCGCTGGTCGCCCGGGACGGGCTGACCTTCGAGCAGCTGCCCGACGGCGCCCGCATCGGCACCGGTTCGCCGCGCCGCATGGCGCAGCTCAACGCGTACGCCCGTTCCCACGGCCTGCGGATCGAGACCGTCCCCATCCGGGGCAACGTCGACACGCGGATCGGGTTCGTGCGTGACGGGGAGCTCGACGCGGTGGTTCTCGCCGCCGCCGGGCTCAGCCGTCTCGGCCGGAGCGGTGAGGTGACCGACTTCCTGCCGGTCGACACCGTCCTGCCCGCTCCCGGCCAGGGAGCACTGGCGATCGAGTGCGCCGCGTCCAGCGCGGACCTCGCCGCCGCGCTCGCCGAGCTCGACGACCCGTACACCCGGGTCGCCGTGACCGCCGAGCGTGCCCTGCTCGCCGCCCTGGAGGCCGGCTGCTCCGCACCTGTGGGTGCGCTGGCCGACCTCTTGGTCGACGGACAGGTTGTCAACGAACTGCGCCTGCGCGGAGTCGTCGGTACCACCGACGGTTCCTCGCTCGTACAGCTGTCCACCACCGGTCCCGTCCCCACGTCGCACGACGACGCGGCGGCCCTCGGTCGCGAACTCGCGGCCGAGATGCTCGCCAAGGGTGCGGCCGGTCTTATGGGGGAGCGAGCACTTTGAGCCCCACCGGCCCCGCCGCATCCGACTTTCCTGCCCTGTCCGCCCAAGGCCAGGTCACCTTCCTCGGCGCCGGTCCCGGCGACCCGGGACTGCTGACCCTGCGCGCCGTCGAGGCGCTCGCGAGCGCGGACGTCCTTGTCGCCGAGCCCGAGGTGCTCGACGTCGTTCGCAGCCATGCGCGAGCAGGCGTGAGCACGCCTGAGCTGACGGTTGTTGACGTCTCGTCAACAGCCGCCGGTGTACCCGTTCTCAGGGATGCGGCCAATCTTGTCATGGAGGCCGCGAAGGGCGGCAGGCGGGTGGTCCGTGCTGTCGCGGGCGACCCGGGCCTGGACGGGGACGCGGGGGCGGAAATGCTCGCCTGCGCCGCCGCCGGGGTGCCCTTCGAGGTCGTCCCGGGCATCGCGAACGCCGTCGGCGTGCCCGCGTACGCCGGGGTGCCGCTGCGTGACGCGCAGGGCGCGGACGTCCGCTTCGTCGACGCCCGTACGGCCTCCGACCGGTGCTGGGGCGAGGTCGGCGCGAGCGACGCGACCGCCGTCGTCTCCACCACGCTGGACGCGGTCGCGGCCGCCGCCGGTGAGCTGGTCTCGGCGGGCCGCAAGCCCGACACCCCGCTCACCGTGACGATCGCGGGCACCACCACCCGCCAGCGCACCTGGACGGCGACCCTCGGGACGATCGCCCAGACCCTCAAGCAGGCCAAGGTGCTGCCCTCGCCCGAGGGCCACCGGCCGGTCATAGCCGTGGTCGGAGAGCGCAGCTCCGCCGCCCAGCGCGACCAGCTCGCGTGGTTCGAGTCCAAGCCGCTGTTCGGCTGGAGGGTGCTCGTC
This sequence comes from Streptomyces sp. DSM 106670, assembly GCF_055792845.1. Taxonomy (NCBI): domain Bacteria; kingdom Bacillati; phylum Actinomycetota; class Actinomycetes; order Kitasatosporales; family Streptomycetaceae; genus Streptomyces; species Streptomyces sp. DSM 106670. The sequence goes on along the minus strand of NZ_CM147704.1, from coordinate 3,529,866 downwards.
CCGCGCACGAAGGAGCAGGCCGCGTCGCTCTCCGACCAGCTGCGTTCCTACGGCGCGGTGCCGCACGAGGTCCCGACGATCGCCGTCGAACCGCCGCGTACGCCCCAGCAGATGGAGCGCGCGGTCAAGGGCCTGGTCACCGGACGCTACGAGTGGATCGCCTTCACCAGCGTGAACGCCGTCAAGGCGGTCCGGGAGAAGTTCGAGGAGTACGGGCTCGACGCCCGGGCCTTCGCCGGGATCAAGGTCGCCGCGGTCGGCGAGCAGACCGCCGCCGCGCTGATCGACTTCGGCGTCAAGCCGGATCTGGTGCCCTCCGGCGAGCAGTCCGCCGCCGGGCTGCTGGAGGACTGGCCGCCCTACGACCCGGTCTTCGACCCGATCGACCGGGTGTTCCTGCCGCGCGCCGACATCGCCACCGAGACCCTGGTGGCCGGGCTGATCGAGCTGGGCTGGGAGGTCGACGACGTCACCGCGTACCGCACGGTCCGCGCCTCGCCGCCGCCGGCCGACACCCGCGAGGCGATCAAGGGCGGCGGCTTCGACGCGGTCCTGTTCACCTCGTCCTCGACCGTCCGGAACCTGGTCGGCATCGCGGGCAAGCCGCACAACGTGACCGTGATCGCGTGTATCGGCCCGGCCACCGCGAAGACCGCCGAGGAGCACGGTCTGCGGGTGGACGTGCTGTCTCCGGAGCCGTCGGTGCACAAGCTCGCCGAGGCGCTCGCCGCCTTCGGCGCGCAGCGCCGGGACGCGGCGAAGGAGGCCGGCGACCCGGTGACCCGGCCGAGCGAGCGGCGCCCGGGCGCGCGCCGGCGTCGGACGACGACGTAGCAGTTACGAGGGTGAGTGGGCCCGGTCGCCTCGGCGGCCGGGCCCGCCGCCTTTCCCGGCGCAGGTGTCGGTAAGACCCTGCGGCGTACGGGTCTATCGTCGAAGGATGACTGCGTACGGAAACTTCCCCGGCTCCCGCCCCCGGCGGCTGCGGACGACCCCGGCGATGCGGCGGATGGTCGCCGAGACACGGCTCGACCCCGCGAACCTGATCCTCCCCGCGTTCGTCCGCGAGGGCATCGACGCCCCGGTCGCCATCTCGGCCATGCCCGGCGTGCACCAGCACACCCTGGACACCCTGCGGAAGGCGGCCGTCGAGGCGGTCTCGGCCGGGGTCTCGGGGATCATGCTGTTCGGGGTGCCGGAGGACGCGAAGAAGGACGCCCGGGGCACGGTGGGCACCGACCCGGACGGCATCCTCCAGGTCGCCCTGCGCGCGGTCCGCGAGGAGGTCGGCGACGACCTCGTCGTGATGTCGGACCTGTGCCTGGACGAGTTCACCGACCACGGCCACTGCGGTGTCCTGACGGCGGACGGCCGGGTGGACAACGACGCGACGCTGGAGCGGTACGCGGAGATGGCCCAGGTCCAGGCGGACGCCGGGGCCCATGTGGTGGGCCCCAGCGGGATGATGGACGGTCAGGTCGGCGTGATCCGGGACGCCCTGGACCAGACCGGCCACGAGGACGTGTCGATCCTCGCCTACACCGTGAAGTACTCCTCCGCCTTCTACGGCCCCTTCCGCGAGGCCGTCGGCTCCTCGCTCACCGGCGACCGCAAGACCTACCAGCAGGACCCGGCCAACGCCCGCGAGTCGCTGCGGGAGCTGGCGCTGGACCTGGCGGAGGGCGCGGACATGGTGATGGTGAAGCCCGCCGGACCGTATCTGGACATCCTCGCCAAGGTCGCGGAGTCCGTGGACGTGCCGGTCGCGGCGTACCAGATCAGCGGTGAGTACGCGATGATCGAGGCCGCCGCCGAGAAGGGCTGGATCGACCGCGACAAGGCGATCCTGGAGAGCCTGACCGGGATCCGGCGGGCCGGGGCGCAGATGATCCTCACCTACTGGGCGACCGAGGTCGCCCAGTGGTTCGGACACGACAGGGGCTGAGACCCCGCGTGATCACGGCCCACCCGCTCCGGTCTCCTGGAGCCGGTGGGCCTCCTTGATGGAGAAGCGGGCGCTGTCCCGGACGAGCGGGTCCTCGTCGGCCCGTGCGGTGGTGTCGAGGACCGTGGCGACGATCGGGTCGTCGGTGTAGGGCGCCAGCGACATCGCCGCGTACTGGCGGACCAGGTCCTCCTCCGGGTCGCGCAGGGCGGTGAGCAGGGCGCGGCCCGCTTCGTGGCGCAGGACGGGGTCGGCCGGGGGCCACAGGCGCAGGACGGTGGCGCTCTCGACGCGGGCGAGGTCGTATTCGCCCGGGTCCGCGACGACCGAGACGAGGAACGGCAGCGCCTGGGCGTTGGCGTCCAGCTCGGTGATGATCTCGCGCTTGCGGTCGCTGCCCGGCGGCAGCGCGCGGAACTCGGCTATCAGGCGTTCGGCGACTTCCGCCGCTTCCGTCGCGGAGGCAGCTTCCGTCGTGGTCGGGACGTTCGTGTCGTTCATGGGGGTGGACACTTTCTGTCAGGGCCAGTCGACCAGTGCCATGAATGCTACGAAAGTGACCCCCACGGTGGCGGGTGCGGCGAGTGCCAGGCCCACGCGGCGGGCGGCGAAGCGGAGTTGGTGCGGTACGGCCCAGCTCGCGATCAGCACGGCCAGGGCGATGAGCAGGCCGATCCACAGGACGGTCCAGCCGACCATCCAGCTGTCGTGGAAGCGCTCGGCCACCTCGCCGTTGCAGGAGTCGCACTCCATGGGCGAGAGCGCCCCGTAGAGCAGGGCGAGCAGCCCCAGCGGCACGGTGATCACCGAGGAGATCAGCGGGGCGATCCAGGCGTGGGGGTCGGGCGTCTCGTCGGGGGAGGGTGCGGGGGCGGTCCCGGGCCTGTCGTCGCTCATGTTCCCGAGTGAACCGCGTGGGGCCGCCGCCCGCATGAGTACGAGGGCTCAGCCGGCGGCGGTCCGGTCGGCGCGGGCCGCCAGCCAGGCGCGTGCCGCGTTCACCTCGCCTTCCGTGAGAGCCGGGCGCACCTGGTCCGGGTGGCGCGTGACGTAGTGCTCGCGGGCCGCCTTCAGCCCGATCGCGCGGGCCTCGGCGGAGAGTGCGGGGTGGTCGGCCACCTCCTGGGCGCGGTGCCACCAGCTGTGGCTGCGCGGGTCGATCTTGTAGTGCCACAGCGGCTGGGCGGGGTCGGCGACGCCGATCAGAACGCGCTCCAGGGCACGCGCGCGGACACCCGGCTCGGCGATCAGCTGCTCCGCGACATGCAGCGGGTGGACGCCGTCGAGACGGGCGCGGAGCAGCACCCAGGTCATCAGATGCCCGGTGTCGTGTCCGCCGGAGACGATGAACTCCCACAGCTCGGCGGCCTTCGCCTCGTCGGGCGCGCCGAGGTGGGTGAGCAGCCGGACCGGGCCCTTCCAGAGCGGCTTGGGCTTCGCCCACCAGGCCGCCAGCGCTTCGGCGGCCGGGTGGCCCAGGTCCTGGGCGAGGCAGGTCAGGGTGACCAGCGGGTGGCGCCACTCGGTGTACGTGGTGCGGTACTGCTTGGTCAGCTCCTTCTTCCAGCGGGGGAGGAGGGCGAGCAGTTCCGTTTCGGTCGCCTCGCCGTGGGTGTACAGCAACTCCAGGCAGAACGCGATGCCCTGGACTTCGGTGGACGGGTCGGCGAGCCGGTCGCGGAGCCACCGGACGTCGGACGGGGTGAGGGTGCGGTAGCGGTGGTAGAGGTCGCCGAGGCCGCCCTCGTAGCCGGTGAGGTCGGGGCCGGTGCCGGCGAGGAGGTCGTCGCGGACGGACTCGTACCGCTCCACGGCGGCCAGCGCATCGGCCGCCTCGGCGGCGTCGGTGAGGCGGCCGGCCGCCTCGCGCACCCGGCCGGTCGTGTCGGCGGCGGCCTTCGCGGCGGCGACCCGCAGCGGGCGCGGCAGCCGGTCGTCCGTGGCGAACCGGACGGTGGTGGCGAGGAGGAGCGGGAAGAAAGCGTCGGAGGTGGGCGGGCGGGGGGTGCTGTGTTCGTCCGTGACGGCTTCCCGCAGCGCGTGGAGGAGGCTCGTCTGCGCGGTCTCGGGCGCGGTGTGGGCCGTGAGCTCCTCGGAGAGCGCGGCGGCGGCGCGCACCGGGTCCGGTTCGCGCAGGGCGTGGTGGGCGCGGAACCAGCCGCGTACGGCACCTTCGTCACCGGTCAGCGCCCACGCACGGAGCAGCTCCAGTGAGCGCGGGGACGGGTGCGCGGCCAGGTCGTACGCCGCGTCCGGGCCCAGCTCGGCGGCCACCTCCCAGGCCTCCGGGTGCTCCTGGCGCAGCAGCGCGGGGAGCACGGAACGCCAGCCGCGCCAGGCCGTGAGCCGTCCGGCGTACGTCTCCCGCCAGGCGGACAGCAGCCGTGCCGCCTCGTCCGGGGTCAGTGCCCGCCGGTGTTCCAGCGGGGCGGCGAAGCGGTCGGCGGCGGCCAGGTCCACGGGGCCCGCCAGTCGCTCGTGGAGCCAGCGTTCCTCGGCGGCGGTCAGCGGGTCGTACTCCCGCTCGCGGGTCTTCCGGCTGCGGGGCGCTTCGACGCGGGCGAGGAACTGGCGTACGCCCGCGGTGTCCTCGGGGTCGGGCAGCCCGTCGGCGTCCGTCGCCGTGACCTTGTCCAGCTGGAAGGCCCCCTGCGGACCGTTGTCGACGATCCGGTAGCCGGGCGGGCCCTCCCCGAGACCGGCGGCGACCGTGGCGTGGTCACCGCCCCAGTGCAGGTAGAGCACGCCGGTCAGTTCGCCGGAGCGGGCGAAGGCGTCATGGGACTGCCAGTGCCAGTAGGCGAAGGAGGTGTCGGTGGCGATGCCTTGGGTCGCGAACATCTCGGCCGCGTCCTCGTGGCCGTCCGACTGGGTGTAGCGGCCGCGGGTGGGCGGAGGCAGGACGGCGAAGCGGTCTCCGCCGAGCGTGCGCCACCAGGCCTTGATCCTGCTGAGGTCCGTGTTCAGTCCCACCAGAACGACCACGCTTCCTGGTTGAGAATGGTCTTCTCCGCGTAGACGTCGAGGTCATATGGCGGAGACTGGTCGATGTTGTCCGGGCAGAACGCGTAGTGCTCGGCGGCCAGGGCGCGGGCCTCCTCGATCGTGGCGGGCGGGCGGCCCACGGAGACGATCATCGTGTCGAAGCCGAGCGCCACGACCCGGGCGTCGTAGCGGTCCTCCCAGGAGCGGAGCACCGCGCAGAGCCGGGCCACGTCGTTCTCGTGGTTCATCGGGCCCGACCAGCCGATCGCCGCCGGTATGTCGGCGCTGCGGCGGGCCGGGACGAGGGCGATGCGGGCTCCGCCGAGCCACTCGTCCGCGTTGGCGGTGATCACGCCCACGAGCCCTGCGGCCACCGCGTCCGGGTCCTCGGGTGCCTCCCGGGCGGGGACGGGCGCGAGGCCGGGCCAGGAGCCGGCACCGCCGGACTGTTCACCGTCCTCCCCGTTGTCCTCCCCGCTGTCTTCCCCGTCCTTCCCGCTCGCCTCGCCGGTCCCGCCGGTCCCGTCGGCCGCCGGGCCGTCGCCGATCTCGTCGTCCGCGTAGTCCGTCCAGTAGCCCGCGAGGACCTCGTCGGCGTCGTGGTCGCCGGGATACGAGGTGCCGTCCGGGCAGAGGTCCCAGTCCTCGGGCCACTGGTCGCGCGAGCCGCCGGTGACCAGCACCGGCAGCAGCCCGAGCCGCCGCCCGGACGTCCGCAGGGCCGACCAGCCGCGCTGGTCCGCCGGGCCGTCCGCGTACCAGAGCAGCGGCTCGTGCCAGGGGCCGTCCAGCGTGGCGTCCACCAGGGAGCCTGGCGGGAGGTCCAGGCCGGAGGAGGCCAGGGAGGGCAGAGGATTCGGGAGCGTCGCCATGGAGGTGACTCTAGGCCGGGGCACTGACAACGGGTACGGACGGCGGGTGCCGACCGGGTGCCGAGCGGGAGCGGGCTGCCTCCGTCGGTCATAGGCTGAAAACTGCCGTGCGACGCGGCCACGGCCACGGCCACGACCACGACCACAGCCACGGGAAGGAGACCGCGATGACCGGGACCACCGCGGCGCAGGTCATGGAGGAGCTGGCCGGGCTGGAGGACCCGAAGATGCGCGCGGTCAACGAGCGGCACGGCGACGACCACGGCGTGAACCTCGGCAAGCTGCGCGCGCTGGCCAAGCGGCTCAAGACGCAGCAGGACCTCGCCCGCGACCTCTGGGCCACCGACGACACGGCGGCCCGGCTGCTGGCGCTCCTGATCTGCCGCCCCAAGGCCTTCGAGCGCGACGAGCTGGACGCCATGCTGCGTGAGGCGCGCGCCCCCAAGGTGCACGACTGGCTGGTCAACTACGTCGTGAAGAAGAGCCCGCACGCCGAGGAACTGCGCCTCGCCTGGACCGAGGACCCCGACCCCGTGGTCGCGAGCGCCGGGTGGGCGCTGACCACCGAGCGGGTGGCGAAGAAGCCCGAAGGGCTGGACCTCGCCGGGCTGCTGGACACCGTCGAGGCGGAGATGAAGGACGCCCCGGACCGGCTCCAGTGGGCGATGAACCACTGCCTGGCCCAGATCGGCATCCAGCACCCCGAACACCGCGCCCGCGCGATCGCCGTCGGCGAGCGTCTGGAAGTCCTCAAGGACTACCCGACCCCGCCGAACTGCACGTCCCCGTACGCGCCCGCCTGGATCGCCGAGATGGTGCGACGGCAGGAAGAAGCCACCCCGCGAGCCACCTGACGCGCCCCCCAACGAGCCCCCAGGAGTCCCCGTGAACAGGATCGTCACGTCCATCTCGCTCTCCCTCGACGGCTTCTTCGAAGGGCCCGACCAGGACATCGACTGGCACACGGTCGACGAGGAGGTGCACCAGCACTTCAACGACTACCTGCGGCTGGTGGGCGGCTTCGTGGAGGGGCGCGTCACCTACGAGCTGATGGAGGAGTTCTGGCCGACCGCCGATCAGGACCCGGAGAACGAGGGCCCGATGGCCGAATTCGCGGGGATCTGGCGGGACATGCCGAAGTTCGTCTTCTCGCGGACGCTGGAGAGCGTGGGGCCGAACGCGACCCTGCTGCACGAGCTCGACCCCGAGCAGGTGCGCGGCCTGCGGGACGCCGCCTCGGGGGATCTGGTGGTCGGCGGGGCGGATCTGCTGGAGTCGTTCCGGCAGGCCGATCTGATCGACGAGTACCGGGTCTACATCCACCCCGTCATCCTCGGCCGGGGCCACCCCTTCTTCCGGGACACGGAGGAGCGACAGATGCTCCGGCTGCTGGAGACCCGGACCTTCGGGAACGGAGTCGTCCTGCTCCGTTACGAGACGGTCCGGGCGTGAGGCTTACGGTGACGAGGGGTCAGGCGGTGGCCGCGTAGGCGGCGAACGCCGACCAGGCGGTGGGTGCGACGGTGAAGGTCGGGCCCTCGATGTCCTTGGAGTCACGGACGTGGACGGCGGCGGGGTGCGCGGCGATCTCGACGCAGGCCCCGCCTTCGCTGGCGCTGTAGCTCGACTTCCGCCAGTCGTAGGCGACTTCGAGGCACGCGCCGCCTTCGTCGCCGCTGTAGCTCGACTTGAACCAGTTCAGTGCGGTGCTCATGTCTCTCCCAGTAAACGGGCCAGCAGGCGCAGGGTCTCGAAAGGGGTGAGCGCCTGGGCTCGCAGCATCGCATATTTCTGGGCGAGGATGCTGATCTCGTTCCGGTCCGAGATCAGGTGGCTGCCACGCTGGGTTTCGGAGTATGCGGCGTGTTGGTGGTCCGGTGTTTCGAGGAGAATGAAGGGGCCGTTGAGGCCTGCGTGGGCCCTGCTGTCCAGCGGGAGTACTTGGAGGCAGACGCCCGGGAGTTGCGCCATCGCGTAGAGGTGGCGCAGTTGTTCCTGGTGGTCCTCGTCCGACGTCAGCTTCATCATCAGCACCGGCTCCCAGATCACCATGCTGATCGTCGGCGGCTTCTTCCGGTCCAGGATCTGCTGGCGTTGCAGTCGCGTCGCCGTCTGTGTCTCGATCTCCTCCGGGCTGTAGACCGGGATCTTGTTGCTGAACACCGCCTCCGCGTACGCCTTCGTCTGGAGCAGGCCCGGGATGACTTGGTTGTCGTACCAGGACAGCGCCAGCGCCTCGTGTTCCATGTTGAGGTAGTGCTCGGCCCACAGCGGAATCAGGTCGTATTCCGGCATGTTGTCGACCGCCGCCGACAACGCGCCCTTGGTGTCCAGCAGATCGTCGATCGTCTCCGCCAGGTCCGGCACGAGCGAGCGCCTGCCCTGCTCGATGGAGGCGATCGTGTCCTCCTGTACGCCCGCGGCCAGGGCCAGTTCGACCTGGGTCATGCCCGCCTCGGTGCGGAACCGGGCCAGGAGCTTGCCCACGAGCTTCATCGTCGACGCGTTCTTACGCTGTCGCTTTCTGGGGTGCATACGGTTCCCACTCCCACCCCGGAAGCCACTTCACGCATGGGCGACCCGTACAACAAATCTGTACGGGTCGCGCATGGTTACGGCACGTCAGGCCCTGGCCCGGGCTGCTCCGTCGGCTCAGAACGTCAGTGCGGTCTCCATGTCCGACTGCCAGTAGGTGACGAAGCCCAGGCTGTCCGTGTAGGTCTCCGCCGGGAGCTTCAGCGTGGCCTCGCCCTTGGACTTGTTGTTCTTGTCGACCATGATCACGCCGAGGTTGTCGCTCCTGACCGGCTCGCCCTCGCCGGGCTGCCCGAGCAGGCCGATGCCCGCGTACGCCTTCTCGCCCGGAGAGAGCACGACGACGGCCTGCGGCTTGCTGTCGTCGAGGATCGGGTAGACGGCCTGCGCGTCGTCGAAGCGGAGGAACGGCGCGTGGTATGCGGCGCAGTCCTTGGAGCCGGTGTTGGTCACCGTGAGCAGCAGGTGGTTGATCGGGCGGCTCACCTTGGAGACCTTGACCGTGGAGTTCTTGGGCGTGCACGTCGGGATCGAGGCCGCCGCCTCCGCGTTCGGCACGGTCTCCGGCTTCTTGCCGTTGCCCCCGGCGTGCTTGCCCCCGGCGGGCACGGTCTGCGTCTCGGGTGCGCCGGCCTCCGGCGTGTCCTGCTGTGCCCCGCCGTCGGTGCTCGACGCCGCGGGGGCCGCCGTCTCGGCGGCGCCGGCCGGCTTGGTGCCCATGGCCTTGTCCTCGCCGCCGCAGGCGGTGAGCGAGAGGGCGGCCGCGAGGGCGGTGACGGCGACGGCGGTGGTGCGGATGCGGTTGATGCGCATGTCGGTGGTACTCCCCGTACTCGGTTGATCAGCGGTGCTGCTGTGGTCTGGTCCGAGCTTGCGGGGTGGCGGATTCCGGCCGCAACGCCCGCAGAACCATTGGGGATGCTGGAACGTCTACGCGTACGGTGACCTGCGGGAATTCCGCGTCCCTGGAACGCCGTTCCGGGACGCACGAGGAAGGGGAACGCCGTCGTGGCGACGCCTGAGGCCGAGCATTTCGCGGCCCTGCTGAAGGAACTGAAGGACCGTTCGGGGCGTAGCTACGGGGTTCTGGCCGGGAGACTGCACGTCAGTACGTCGACCCTCCATCGGTACTGCAACGGGGACGCCGTGCCGAACGAGTACGCGCCGATCGAGCGGTTCGCGCGGCTGTGCGGGGCGAGCGGCGACGAGCTGGTGGAGGTGCACCGGCGGTGGATCGTGGCGGACGCGGCCCGGCGACGGCCTCCGGCGGGGGCCGCCGAACCTGTTGTCGTGCCTGACGCCGTTCCCGGTGGGGGAGAGGCGAGTGAGCCGCCCCCGGTATCCGGGGAACCCGAGCTGTCCGTCACGTCAGGCCGTGTCGGCGGTGGCGACCGGCCGGGCCCCGGCTCCCGGTGGTCCCGGCTCTCCCGGCGTACGCGGGTGCTCATCGCCGCCGCCGGGGTCGCCGCGCTCCTCGTGCCCGGCACCGTCGTCGCCGTGGATCTCGTCGGGTCGGGGAAGGAGGGCGGCGGGAGCGTCGCGGACCGGGTGGAGGACGCGGGCGGGGACCTCGCGGCGGCCCCGGACGGCTCCGCCTCCGGTACGCCCCGGCCCTCCGCGAGCCCGAGCCCGTCGGGTTCTTCGGCGAGCGCATCCGGGTCCGCGTCCGGGCCGCCGTCCGGAAAGCCCCCGGCGGGTGGCGGCTCCGGGCCCGGTCAGTCCCAGAGCGGGGGCGGCGGCGGTACGGGCCTCGGGGCTCCGCCGACCGTCACCATCAGCTCGTACAACTGGGAAGAACCCTGCGGTCAGCACTATCTGGTCAACCAGGGCCCCGACAAGCTCGATCCGCCGCCCGCACCGCAGGACCGGCGCGGCTGGGCGGAGTCGTACGGCGGGGTCGAGGCGGGGAACGCGCTGCTCCAGCTCACCGTGCAGGGCACCTCGCGCGAGGCGGTCGTCCTGAAGGGCATGAACGTCCGCGTGCTCTCCCGTAACGCTCCGCTGCCCTGGTCGGCGTACAAGATGGGCAACGGCTGCGGCAGCGGGATCACGCCGCAGACCTTCGCGGCCCACCTCGACGCCGGGCACCCCACCCTCCGGCCGGTGCCGGGGACGCAGGGGGACGTCGAGGTGCCGGCCGTGGACTTCCCGTACAAGGTGACGTCCGAGGACGTGGAGGTCTTCAACCTCGATATGGAGGCCGTGAATTACGACGTCACCTGGTTCCTGGAGCTGGAGTGGAGCAGCGGCGGGAACGAGGGGACGCTACGGATCGACGACCACGGGAAGCCGTTCCGGCTGAGCGGGATGAAGGGGCGGCCGGAGTATGTGTACGGCGGTCCCGGTTACGGCTGGGAGCCCGCCGGTCAGCCTTGATGTGAGGTGCTCCTGGCGGAAGGCCCCTCACTCCGGGGGGATCGGGGTGGCTCCGGCGAAGGAGCCGTTGCAGTGGACCAGCGGGGTGGACGCCGAGGGGTCGGGCGGGGCCGCGTCCGCCAGTTCGCCCACGATCAGCCAGTGGTCCCCGATGCGCTGCCGCAGTTCGACCCGGGCCACCAGCCAGCCGGCCGCCGAGGGGAACAGCGGGGGGCCCAGGCGGTGGCGGGTCCAGCCCGGGGCGTCGAACCGGTCGGGGGTCCAGCGGGCGAATGTGCGGGCCAGGTCGGTGTGCGGGGTGCCGAGGAGGTGGACCGCGAAGTGGCCGGCGCGCAGGACGGCGGGCGCGGCGGAGGTCCGGGCGTCGAGGTAGAACGAGACCAGTGCGGGTTCCAGCGACACCGAGGTGAACGACGAGGCCGTGAAGCCCGCCGGTCCCGGCACGGTGATCACGGTGACGCCCGCCGCGTGGCCGCGCAGGGTGCGGCGCAGGAGGTCGGCGGCGGCCGGGCCTTCCGCGACGGCCGTGGTCTCGGTCTTGGTGGTGGTCGGGGGCGGGGGATGGGGCATGAAGGGCCTCGCAGCGCGTGGTTGGGGGGCCGGCCGCAGTCCGTGGCAACGGCCGGCCCCCGGGACGGCGGGGCCGGCCGCGCGGGATGGTGGCGGCGGCCCCCGGGGCGGAGCGCCCGCCTTCCGTGGCGGCGGGCGGCTCCGTCAGGGAGAGCGCGGCCGCAGTCCGTGGCAACGGGCGCGCTCCCCGGTCTGAGGGGTGGGTGAAGGACGGTGGGGAAAGGGGGCTCGGGTCAGGCCGTGGTCGCCGGGGCGTTCACCGTGCACTCGAAGAGCACCATGTCCCCGCCGATCGCTCCCGACCCGACCGTGGCCGTGCCGTGCAGCGACATGCCCGCCCGGCCGATCAGCTCGCGGTACTGCTCCGCCGTCCGCTCGCCCCCGCCGAACAGCATCAGCATCCGCAGATCCATCCAGGTCGCCTCCCGGCCCGTCGCGTCCAGGTGCGGAAGCCGCTCGATGAGCCGGACGCGGCCGCCCGGTCCGGCCGCCTCGGCGCAGCGGCTCAGGATGCGTACGGCCTGGGCGTCGTCCCAGTCGTGCAGGACCTGGCAGAGGAGGTACACGTCGCCTGCCGTGGGGAGCGCGTCGAAGAAGCTCTGCTCCTCGACCACGGCCCGTGGCGCGCTGAGACCGGCCTCGGCCAGCGCCTTCCGGGCGGCCTCCGAGGCGGGGGCCACCTCGACGACGGTCGCCGAGAGGTGGGGGTGTGCGGCGAGCAGCGCCGTGCTGAGGGTGGCGCTGCCGCCGCCGACGTCGACGAGGTGCCGGAAACCGGACCAGTCGACCTGCTCGACGACCTGATCGGTGGCCGCGTGGGTGACGCGGCTCATGAACAGGTCCCAGGAGGCGGCGAGGTGCGGGTCCTTCTCCAGGGCCGCCCACAGCGTGTCGCCGTAGTGGGCGGCGTAGGCCGACCCGGCGTCGGCGCCCTCGCGGGCGAAGGCGAGGTAGGACAGGTGGGCGGTTTCCACGTGGGAGGCGATCTCGTTCAGGTCGAGGCGGAAGCGCAGCCCTTCGGGGTGGCCGTCGCGCAGCCGCTCCGCCTCGGCGTTGAGCGCGTAACTCCCGTTCTCCGTACGGGTGAAGACGCCCCGGCAGGCGAGGTAGTCGAGCAGGGCGCACAGCGGGCGGACCCGCAGGCCGGTGGCGCGGGCGAGGTCGTCGGGGGTGGTGTGGCCGTCGGCTATGCGGTCCGCGACGCGGAGGGTCGCGGCGATGCGGACGGCGTACGGCGTGACGATGTCCGCCATCGTGTCGAGCGGCGATGCGGCGGGGGCGGTGGTGCTGCTCATGCGGAGGTCTCCCGGGGAGTGGTGGAGGTGGTGGAGGCGGCGGCGGACAGGGCCGCCGTGTGGGGCGGGCCCCAGCGGCGGAGGTCGAACGTGGGGTGCTGGGCGGCGGCGTTGGCGTCCCGCCAGATGCGCTGGACGGGCGCGGTGTCGTAGATCGCGCCCGAACCGGACGCCTCGTACACCGCGTTGACGACCTGGCGGCAGCGCGTACCGGCGAAGGCGATGTCCCGGCGGGTGCGGGCCCGCTCCTCCGGACTGCCGCCGGGGGTGGACGAATTGGCGAGGGCCGTCAGATCGGCCAGGAGCAGGGCGCGTGCGGCGTCGACGGCTGCGGTGAGCGCGGGCACGTCGAGCGCCGGTCCGCCGGTCCCGCCGCGCTCCGCGTAGGTGTCCAGGGCCGCCCGCGCCGTGCCGAGCAGGACGCCCGCCAGGGCCACCGTGCCGACGGCGGTGAACGCCATCCGGTACGGGGCGGTATCCGGGCGGCCGTGGGGCGAGGCGTTGAGCGGGTCGAGGGCGCTCAGGGGCAGCACGCGGTGTTCCGGGACGAGGAGTTCGGGCGTCGTGAAGGAACGGCTGCCCGTGCCGCGCAGCCCTGCCGTGTGCCAGTCGTCGACGGCCTCGGTCCGGCGCTGCGGCAGGAGCACGACGTGCGGTTCCGGCTCGGCTCCGGCCGTACGCGGGGCGCTCACCCCGGCGAAGATCCACTCGGCGTGGTCGACGCCGGAGCAGAACCGGCCCCGCACCGGAGGCAACAGATAGCCGTCCGCGACCCGTTCGGCGGGCGGCCCGTCGAGCCGCAGTTGCAGGGCGATACGGGTGGAGGGCGCGGAGAAGACCTCCTGGCGGGCCTGGACGGACATCTGCGCGACGGCCCAGGTGTTGCCGCCCATCACCGCGCGGACCCAGCCCGCCGAGGCGCAGCCGCGCGACAGCTCCTCGGTGACCAGGAGCGCGGTGTCGAAGCCGAGCCCGCTGCCGCCCCAGACGCGCGGTGTCAGGACGTCGAAGAGGCGGGCCTCGTCGAGGAGCCGTACGGCGGCTTCCGGCAGGGTGCGCAGCCGGTCGGCCTCCGGCGCGTGGTCGCGCAGGCGCGGGGCGAGCGCACGGGCGGCGGCGACGGCCTCCTCGTGGGTGAGCGGCGGTCGCGGACCGCCGGCCGGTGCGGACGGGGGTGGTGCGGTGGTGGTGGTCATGCGATACCTGCTTCGGTCAGGGGAGCGGCCGGAGCGGCCGGAGCGGCCGGAGCGGCCGAATCGGCCGGATCGGCGGTGGAGGTGGCCGTCCGGGCGGACAGCGGTGCGGCGGCCGCGGTCGCCGGGGGGCGGGAGAAGTCGAACGTGGCCGATGTCGCGTACGTCCGCAGCAGCCGGCCCGCCGCGCTGGTGATGTGCACCTCGTCGGGGCCGTCGAGGATCCGGGTGGCCCGCAGCCGCCGGGCCATCGCGGACAGCGGCTGGTCGTCGCCGAGCCCCTCCGCGCCGAACACCTGGACCGCCCGGTCGACCACGTCCACGGCCACCCGGGACGCGGTCACCTTGGCCGCCGAGACGGCGACCCGGGCGTCGCCGCCCCGGTCGAGGGCGTGGGCCGCGCCCAGGACCAGTTCGCGGGCGGCGGTGATCGAGCTGTAGGCGGTGAACGCGTGCTCCCGCATCAGCTGCTGGTCGCCCAGCAGGCCGCCGTGCACCTCCCGTTCGCGCAGCCTGCGGCACATCAGGTCGAACGCGCGCTGTGCGGTGCCGAGCCAGTGCATGGATCGCAGCGTGCGCCCGATGCCGAGGCGTTCGGACGCGACCTCCATGCCCGCGCCCGGTTCGCCCAGCAGGTGGTGGCCCGGCAGCCGCAGGTCCTCGAAGGCGATCTCCCACTGGCCGGCGTGCTGCCCGAGCACCGGGAGCGGCCGGACGCGGACGAAGCCGGGGGCCTCGGTGGGGACCAGGAAGACCGAGAAGGAGGGCGGTGCGCCCTCACCGCCCGTGGCTCCTTCACCGCCTGTGGCTCCTTCGCCGCCCGTGGTGGTGCGGGCGACGACGAGGGTGACGTCGGAGCGGCCCGCGTTGGACACGAACCACTTGCGGCCGTTCAGCACCCAGTCGGGCCCGTCGGCGACGGCGGCGGTACGCAGCGCCCGGGGATGGGAGCCCGCCGAGCCCGGCTCCGTCATCCCGAAGCTGGCCAGCAGGTCGCCCCGGACGAGCGGTTCGAGATACCGCTCGCGCAGCCGGCCCTTGGCGTGGGTGTGCAGCATCCGTACGTCGACGATGGCGTCGCCGCCCAGGACCGGCGGGCCGAACTCGGAGCGCCCCTCCTGCTCGGCGATCAGCAGATATCCGGCCAGCGAGAGACCGGCCCCGCCGAGGTCACGCGGGAAACCGAGGCCCCACAGCCCGGCGTCCCGGGCCCGTTCGCGCAGGGCGCGCACCGTCTTTCCGTGGGTGTCGGCCCGCAGGAGGTGCTCGGCGGGCAGGATCTCCTGCTCGACGAATTCCCGTACGGCGTGGGCCAGAGCCGTCGGATCGGCCCGGCCCGTCCCCGTACGGCGCGGGCGGGGCAGGGCGGCGGCGGTGCCGCGCAGGTCGCGTTCGCAGCCGGGGACCACCCCGTTGCGGCGGCCGGTGCGGGACAGCTCCGCGAACTGCTCCTCGGCCAGGGCGGCCAGCGCCTTCTTGTCGACCTTGCCCGCCGCGCCCAGCGGGAGGCGGTCCAGGACGAGCAGGTACTCGGGGAGTTTGCGGGGCTCCATGCCCTCCTCGCGGAGGAACGTGACGAGGGAGGCGAGGGTCGGCGCGTCGGCCCGGTCGGGGACCAGGCAGGCGCAGACCCGCTGGCCCAGCTCACCGTCCGGGACGGGCACGCAGGCGATGCCCAGGACGCCGGGGTGGCCGGTGGACACGGTCTCCAGCTCGGCGGGGCTGATGTTGCCGCCGCCCCGGATGATGACGTCCTTGGCCCGGCCCGCCAGGCAGAGCCGTCCGTCCTCGTCGATCCAGCCCCGGTCGCCCGTCCTGACCCAGCCGCCGGGCAGCCGGTAACGCTCGTTGAGCTCGGGGGCGTTGACGTAGCAGTGCGGGGACATCGGGCCGAGCGCGGTCACCTCGCCCACGGCCCCCTGCGGGCACTCCGCGCCGCTCTCGTCCAGGATCCGGATCGCGCACACGTCCGGGTCGGGGCGGCCGACCGACAGCTGGGCTATGTGCGGCGGATCGTCCACGGCGGTATGGCAGTTCACGCCGTCCGCCGAGCCGTAGAGGCTGACCATCGTGCGGCCCAGCAGGCGGGTGCAGCGTTCCGCCGTCGCCGGGTCGATGAGCGCGCCGCCGGTGATGACGCACTCCACGGACGAGGTGTCCGTCGAGTCGATCGAGGAGTGCCCCACCAGGTGCTGGTACATGGTGGGCACCCCGAGCAGATGGGTGGGGCGACATCGGCCGATCGCCTCCAGGGCGTCCCCGGCCTCGAAGCCGCGCCGCAGGACCAGGGAGCCGCCGAGCAGGGCCAGTACGCACAGGGTCGCCCCGGAGGCGAAGGAGGAGCCGAGCGGCATCATGTACATCGCCCGCATGGGGCGGCCGTCCACCTGGAGGCGGGCGAGGAACCGGCCCCGGCCGCCGATCAGGGCGTCGTGGGAGTACGCCACGATCTTCGGGTCCGACTCGGTGCCGGAGGAGACCAGCAGCCGGGCGATGGCGGTCGCCGGAACCTCTGGCAACTCGGCGTCGGTCAGCGGCTCTTCGGCCAGGAGGGCGGCGAAGGTGGCGGTCACGCCGGGCCGTTCGGGGGCCGGGGCGTCGAGGTGCCGCGAGCCGGGTGCGGCGGGCTGCTCGTCCAGCACCACCAGCCGCTCCAGGGAGGGCAGTTCGGGCGCGATGCCCGCGACCAGCGCGACGAGGTCCACCTCGCGGTAGCGGGCGGGGACGATCAGCGTCGTGGCTCCGGAGCGGGAGATCAGCGCGCGGACGTCCCGGTCGCCCCGGCCGACCGGGAACGGCAGCGACACCGCGCCGAGCGCCGCCAGCGCGAGGTCGACCGCCACCGCCTGCCAGGAGTTGGGCAGTTGGCAGGCGACCGTCTCGCCCGGGCCCACGCCGAGGCGGCGGAGCCCCGCGGCGATCCGCCGGGACGCGTCGAGGAGGGCGGCGTACGTCGTCTCCCCGCTCTCGTCGAACACGGCCACGGCGTCCGGCTGGTGCCCGGCCTGCCGCCGGAACAGCTCGAAACCGGGCACGCCCGGATACAGACCGCGTTCGGTCCACTCGGCGCGCAGGGCGGCCGGTACGTGGTCGGGGTAGCGGGTCGCGGCGCTCACGAGAACCTCCAGGGGGGTGTGGGAAGGGCACATCCGTGGTGGGTGAACAGGGCGGAGAAGGCGGGGTCTTCGGGCAGCGAGGCGATGTCGGTGACCACCTCGCGGGCGGGCACGCCCGCCTCGTGGAACCGCTTCAGCCAGGTGGCGGAGGGGGCCGAGGAGAGATCGGGTGCGGGGTCGCCGGACTGCGGGGCGGTCGCCGGACGCCGACCGGTCGTACCGGTCGCGCCAGTTACGCCGGTCGTGCCGGTCGCCAGGGCGTGTTCCGCGCTCCGGCCCGTACCGCCGACCGCGATCAGGCCGTCGGAGGTCGGCGCGACGAAGCCGGTCGCGGCGGTGGCGGGCGGGCCCGCGGGCCCCCTGCCCACGCCGCGCAGCAGGGGCCGCAGCAGCACCCGGGAGGCTCCGAGCAGCGAGGAGTCGACGCGCAGCCGCCCCGCCGTCGCGCCGGACTCGCGGGCCAGCAGCGCCGCGAGGATGCCCTCGGCCGCGATGTGCCCGCCGAGCACGTCGAGCAGCGTCACCAGGGACGGGGCCGGGGTGTCCTCCGGGGTGCGGACGCGGTCGGCCACGCCGGACCAGGCCTGCACCATGAAGTCCGTGCCCAGCGGGCGTGACCCGCCGGGTACGCGGTCCCAGGCGGACGCCCAGGCGTAGACGAGCCGGGGGTTGACCCGGGCCAGGTCCTCGTCGTCCAGCCGGAGCTGGGCGGCCTTGCCCGGGGCCCAGTTGTGCAGGAAGACGTCCGCGTCGGCCACCGTCTCCGCGACGGCCCGGCGGCCCGCCGCCGTACGGATGTCGATCTCGCGGACCTCCTTGCCCGCGTTGAGCACGGCGAACCGGGCCGACATGTCACCGGCGATCGGCGGCACCCCGCGCAGCGGATCGCCGCCCGGCGGCTCGATCCGGATGATGTGCGCCCCGAGGGCCTGGAGCAGGCGGGTGGCCAGCGGCCCCTGGATGCGCCGGGTGGACTCGACGACGCGGATCCCGGCGAGCGGGAGCCGGGGTGCGCCGGGGAGCGCCCGGGGGACGAAGCCGTCGCCCCCGCCCGCGTAGGGCGGCCGGTCCCCGGTGAGCGGGTCCTGGGCGAGTTCGCGCAGCTCCCACGGGTCGTCGTCGTACCTGACGTCGTGGTCGGCCCGCCGGTCGGCGAGTGTCCGCAGCGAGCAGATGCTCATCCCGGTCCGCTCGGCGACCAGGCACAGGGTGGCGTACCGGTGCCGGGCGGCGCACTGGGCGAGCGTCGTGATCAGCGGGGCGGCGGCCCGTGCGTACCGGCCCACGAAGTGCCGCCAGCTGGTCGCGATGTCCTTCGCGGGGACCCCGAGCTCCTTCCAGAAGTCGCGCCAGGGACCGACGTCCAGCGCCTCGACCTCGAAGCGGACCCCGTCCGCCGAGACGAACGGCGGCCGTGCGGTGCGGCGGTAGGGCGGGGTGGGAACGTGCTCGGGCTCCTCCTCCGCCGTCGCGGCGGCCGCGTACTGGCCGAGCGAGAACACGGCCGCCTCGGCGACGCTCACGTGGGCCCGGTGGACCGGGACGCCGCGCAGACCGGCGAGCGCGGTCGCCAGGAGGGCCTGGGTGGCGGCGACCCCGGCGACGGTGCCGAGGTAGTCGAGGCCGAGCGGGCGAGGGCCGCCGGTGGCCCGGCCGTGGATCGCCATGAGCCCGCAGGCCGCCTGGGCGGCCGTCTCGTCGAAGGGCGTCGGGTCGCCCACCGGCCAGCCGCGCAGGGTCAGTTCGGCGCTCTGGCCGGGATGCGGTCCGCTGAGGCCGATGAGGGCTTCCGGGCCGGTCGGGGCGTACGGGGCGGCGGACGCGGGCCCGCCGGGCCCGAACCGGGCTCCGAGCCGGGTGAGGTGGTCCCGTACGACGTCGGTCGCCGTGGCCAGTCCGGCGGGCGGGGACGGCGGCAGATGGACCAGGCGTCCGTCCAGGGGCAGGGCGTCGCCGGTGGTGAGCGGGGTGAGGGGTGGTGCGGAACTCAAGGGATCCTCCGGGTGGTCGGAAGCGTTCGGTGTCGGTGGAGTGCCGGGTGTGCGGTGCCGGGGTGTGCGGTGCCGTGCGGGGCGTGAGCCGGCGGGGTGAGGGCGGCGCGGGGCGTCAGAGTTCGGCCGCGGGCAGCACGCCCAGCCGGACGGCCAGGGCGTGCGCGAGGAAGAAGGTCCCCCAGACCGATTCCACGGACGCGGTTCGCGCGCGGCCGGATCCGGGCCCGGGGCCGGGGCGGATGCGGTACCGGGTGCCGGTGAACGCCGCCCCGCCGGTGGGCAGGCCGGGGGCGGTGGGCCCGGTGGCGGGGGTGACGTGGTGCCGGACGAGACGGGCGAGCGTGCCGTCCGCCGCGTCGAGGCAGCCGGGGTGCCCGAGCGCGGCGAGCTTCAGCCGGGCCACGGCGACGATCGCGTCGGCGGAGGTGTCGGGGGGCGGGGCGCTTGGGCCGGGGCCGGGGCCGGTGCCGGTGGTGGTGTGGGGGCCGGTGGTCCGGGTGACGGTGGCGGTGGGCCGGGTGCCGGGGCCGGTCGTGATGTCGGTGCTGGTGCTGGTGCTGGTGCTGGTGCTGGTGCCGAGGCCGGTGCCGGTGTCGGTGTCGGCCGGGTCCGGCCATTGCCTGGACATGCGCAGGGCCGCTTCGGCGCAGTGCCGGGCGAGCAGGCCGGTCTCCCCGGCCGGGGGGAGGTGCGCGGCGGCCTCGGCCAGCCCCAGCAGGGCCCAGGCGAACGCCCGGTCGCCGTGCGTGGGCGGGGCGTCCGGGAGGAGCGCGCCCGACCGGTCCGCCCGCAGCCGGCCGAAGACGGCGATCCGGCCGTCGGGCCGTTCCGTGAGGGCGCTGCTCAGCGCGTGCCGGGCCAGGGCCGCCGCGGTGTCCCGGCCCTCCGGCAGCGCGCCGCTCCCGGTCCGGCAGAGCAGCCGGATCAACGGGGCCCAGCAGTCGACCTCCAGGGTGGCCCGGCCGCGCGCCCCGGCTCCCCAGGCCGAGCCGACCGGGACGAGGCGGGTCGAGACCATCCGGGAGTCCAGCAGCCGTTCGGCGGCGGCGGTCCGCAGGGTGCCCGCCGTCCGCGCCCCGTACCAGAACGTCATGGCGCGGGTCACCGTGTCGTCCACCAGGCGGGGCGCGAGCCGGGCCGCGGCGGCTTCGGCGGTGCCGGCGGGCAGCACGCCGGTACGGGTGGCGAGGTCCAGCAGCCCGGACCAGAATCCGGGGGTCCAGGAGCCGCGCCGGGACCAGGTCCAGCGGCCGCGGTCGGCGTAGAGCGGATATCTGTCCCCGCTCTCCGTGCTCTCCGTGTGGAGGGCGCGGGTGCGGACCAGGAGGCCGTGCAGCGCGGTCTCGCGGTCGGCGGTGGTCAGGGGTTCGGCGCGGGCCGGGGGCCCGGCGGACCGCGCCACGGCGGGCAGGTGGCGGTCGGTCGGGCGACAGGGGGGATGCGCGGTGTCCGGGAGGTGCATGGGCGTCTCCTGGTCAGGGGTAACGGCCGTTCGGGACAGGCGGGTTCGGGCTGGTGCGGTGGTGGCGGTGCGCGGTGCCGTGCTGGGGCGGTGGGCCGCGGCGGTGGCCGGTCGGGCTCAGTGCGGTGTCGCGGCGGTCAGCCAGGCGGAGGAGCGTTTTCGGACCGGCCGCAGGACCAGCAGGTCGATCAGCGCGGCGAAGGCGACGGCCACCACCGCCCAGGCGAAGACGGTCGCCGTCTCCAGATAGCCCCGGGCCGTCGCGACGGACGCGCCGATGCCCGAGTCGGCGGCCAGCACCTCCGCCATCAGCCCGAGCCGCAGTCCGCCCGAGAGCGTCACGGCGGTGGCGGCGACCACCGGCGGAGCGGCCGCCGGAAGGATCACGTGCCGGACGCGCCAGGCCAGCGGTACGCCGAAGCTCCGGCTCATCTCGCGGAGTTCGGGATCCACCCCCCGTACCGCGTCGTGCGTGGCGACCAGCGTCTGCGGCAGCACCACCGTGATGACCGTCAGCACGACGGTCGCGGTGCCGGGGCCGAGCCAGATCATCAGCATCATCACGACGACGACCGGCGGCATGCCCGTCAGCAGCACCCGTACGGGAGCGAACGCGTCGGAGACGACCGGCGAGAGCGTGGTCAGCGCGCCGATCACCACGCCGAGCAGCACCCCGGTCACCGTGCCGAGAACCACCCGGGTCAGCGTCGTGCTCAGGTCCGTGAAGAGCGTGCCGTCCGCCGCGAGCGCCCCGATGGCGCGGACCGTGTCGGCGGGCGACGGCAGCACGACGGCCGGCAGTCCGTCGGCCGACCACCACCACGCGCCGGTCAGCAGCACCACGGTCGCCCCGGCCGCCGCGGCGCGCCGCGGCCGTAAGGCGCCGGGCCGGTCCGCCGGGCGGTCCGGCCGGTCGTCCGCCGCCGGTGCCGGGGGCCGCCGTACGAGGTCAGTCACCGTAGAACCCGTCGCCGGGCAGCTTCCCGCCGACCGCACGCGGAGCGGACTCCAGCGCCCGTTCCAGCAGGGCGGTGATGTCGGCGCGGGCCGGGCCGGGTTCGACGAAGCGGACGTCCAGTGCGGGCAGCAGGGCGGAGACCAGCGGCTCGGGCGCGTGGCTGGTCTTCGCCAGGGCCGTCAGCTCTGCGTCGGTCGCCTCGCCGGAGGAGAGCCGTTCGCCGGTGCGGGCGAAGTGCGTGCGCAGGGCCTTCACCAGGTCCGGATGGGCGGTGGCGAACTCCGTCCGGACGATGACGGCGGACTGGGCCAGCATCGCGCCGCCGGTCGTGCGCTCCCACTCGTCCTGGAGGTCGAGCACCTCGGCGGTCTTCTCGACGCCGCCCGGCGCCTGTTGCCGGGCCGCCGTGGCGAAGTGCTCGGGCAGGACGGCGAATTGGGCTTTGCCGGAGGCGACCGCGCCGACCAGTTCCGGGAGGCCGGTGGCGTAGCGGACGGTGAAGTCCTCGTCCGGCGTGAGCCCGGCCCGCTGTGCCAGGTCCCGGAACGTCACGTCGGCGGCGTCGCCCTTGAACGGGACGTGGACCGTCTTCCCGCGCAGCGCGGGCCAGCCCTTCGCCCCGGCCGGGCCGATGACCTTGACCAGGTCCGCGTCGACCACGCCGAGCAGCCGCACGCCGACACCGCGGTTGGCGAGGTTGGCGGCGGCCAGCGTCGGCAGGGTCGCCACATCGGCGCGGCCCGAGGTGAGCAGGGCCCGGAAGGCGTCCGGGGTGGCGACCTGCGTGGTGGCGACGCCGTCGGTGAGGCGGGCGACCTCGGGGGACTCGGCGAGACCGGTCAGCGGGACGGACAGCGCCAGGCTGCCCGCCGCCGCGATGCGCAGGCGGGGTGCGGGGGCCGCGTCGGCGGTGGCGCCGGCATCGGCTTTGCCCGTGGCGTCGGCGGAGGCAGAGCAGCCGGCGAGCGCGACGGTGACGGTGAGCAGCGCGCCCAGAGCGCCGAGGGCCCGGGTGGTGCTCCGGGTGCGGGAGGCGGCGACGGGCAGGCGAAGGCGACCTCTTGCTGAGGTTAGGCTAACCATAGTTAGATTGGATCCGATTCAACGATTC
Source organism: Streptomyces sp. DSM 106670 (assembly GCF_055792845.1). Taxonomy (NCBI): domain Bacteria; kingdom Bacillati; phylum Actinomycetota; class Actinomycetes; order Kitasatosporales; family Streptomycetaceae; genus Streptomyces; species Streptomyces sp. DSM 106670. The sequence goes on along the minus strand of NZ_CM147704.1, from coordinate 3,507,454 downwards.
CCGTCAAGTGACCGCCGATCGAGGAGAGATCGTGGCCGAACCCGAGAAGCCGGTCCTCGCCATGCGAGGCATCGAGGTGCGCCGGCACGGCCGCACCCGGCTGGCCGGACTGTCCCTCGTGCTGCGGCCCGGCGGCGTCGTCGCCCTGACCGGGGAGTCCGGCGCGGGCAAGTCGACCGGGCTGCACGTCGCCGCCGGGCTCCTGCGGCCCACCCGCGGCGAACTGCTGCGCACCGGACGCCTGGTCACCGTCCAGTTCCAGGACCCGCGGCTGCTGCCCTGGCGCACCCTGTCCGAGAACGCGCTCTTCGCGCTCGGCCGTGGCCCCTCGGCGCGGGAACGCGCGCGGTCGGCCGAGCTGCTGGCGCGGATGGGGCTCGCCGAGGCCGCCGACCGCCGGCCCGCCGAGGTCTCCGGCGGCATGCGCCGCCGCGCCGCGCTCGTCCGGGCCCTGCTGCCCCGGCCGCGCCTGCTCATCGCCGACGAACCCTTCGCGCACCTCGACGAGGCGTGGGGCGACGAGGTGGAGGCGCTGCTCCGCGAGACCGCGCACGACGGTACGGCGGTGCTGCTCGCCGCCCACCAGGAGGCCCGGGCCGCGCGGCTCGCGGACGAGGTGGTCCGGGTGCTCCCGCCGCCGCGCGGGACCCGGCGGTGAGAGCGCCGGGCGGAGCGCGGGCCCCACGGACCTTGCGGGCCTCACGGACCTTGCGGGCCTCACGGACCTTGCGGGCCTCACGGACCTTGCGGGCCTCACGGACCTTGCGGGCCCCACGGACCTCGCGGGCCTCACGGACCCTGAGGGCCTCACGGACCCCGCGCGCCGGAGCGGCCGCCCGCCGTCCGTGCGGTACCCGGCGGCGCCGGTGACTCCCACCGGCCCGTACCGGATACTGAGGACCATGCCGCCTCGCCGTCCCGCCCGCCCCAGCGTGGCCTCCACGCTGGAGAAACGCGTCTTCGACCTGCTCAACGCGGAGATCCTTAGCCTGCGCCTGGGCCCCGGCGAGCACATCGTCACCGAGGCCGTGGCGGAGGCGCTCGGGGTCTCCCGGCTGCCCGTGCGCGAGGCGCTGCGCAGCCTGGCGGGCCGTGGGCTGGTCGAACTGCACGCGCACCGGGGGGCGTTCATCCCCCGCCTCGGGCCGGAGGACCTCGACCAGATCGTCGAGACCGTGGAGGCCCGGGCCCGGCTGGAGCCGTGGGCGGCCGAGCGCGCCGCCGCGTTCCACGACGCGGAGCAGCTGGCCGCGCTGGACCGGGCCCTGGCGCAGGGCTTCGACGCGCTGGAACGCCGGGCCCGGCCGGACGCCAACCGGGCGCACCGCGAGTTCCTGCGCGTGCTGACCCTGATGTCGGGCCACGCGACGCTGATCGAGGTCCTGGAGCCGCTCCAGTACCGGACCATGCTGGCGTTCGTGTCCATCGTGATGACGACGGAGCCCGAGGGCTGGGCCTCGCACCGGGTGCTCCGCGACGCCGTGGCGGACCGGGACGGGGCCGCCGCCTCGGCCGAGATGAGCCGCCACCTGGCCGAGGTGCTGGACGCGCTGCGGCTGCCCGGCAATGTGGTGCCCTCCGCCATGGACCGGGCCGCCGGGGGCAGGGGCGGCCGTCGCCCCGCGAGCAACCGGCTCAGGGCGCTCCGGCTGGACGAGGGGGAGACGGGCGACGCCGGGGCGGCCGCCCCGGGACCGGGGTCCGTACCCGCCGCCGACCGATAGCAGCCGTACGCGCGGACAGGACCCGGGAGTACAGTCTGCGGGGCCCCGGCAGCCCCGCCGCCGTGCGACGACGGTGTACGGCCGCCCCACCCCCGTACCCACCAGGTGAGACATGTCCGCCACTGCTGCCGAAGCCTCCGACCCGACGGCCCCGGACACCCCGGACACCCCGGACTCCTCGGAGGACCGCACCTGCGAGGAGCGGTCCCTGCGGCTCAGACGCAGGCTGGAGCGGCTGATCGGGATCGCCGCCACCGAGGGGAACGCCCTCGTCCCGCTCCGCAACGGCGACGCCATCTTCGGCGCGATGCTGGCGGCGATCCGGGGCGCGGAGCACACCGTCGACCTGATGACGTTCGTCTACTGGCGCGGTGACATCGCTCGCACGTTCGCCGAGGCGCTGGCCGACCGCGCCCGGGCCGGGGTCCGGGTGCGGCTCATGCTCGACGGGTTCGGGTCGCGGCTCATAGAGAAGGACCAGCTGGAGCTGATGGACCGGGCCGGGGTCACCGTCACCTGGTTCCGCAAGCCCCTCTACCTCTCGCCGCTCAAGCAGAACCACCGCTGCCACCGCAAGGTCCTCGTCGTCGACGAGCGCACCGCGTTCACCGGCGGCGTCGGGATAGCCGAGGAATGGTGCGGCGACGCCCGCAACGAGCACGAGTGGCGCGACACCCACGTCCAGGTCACCGGGCCCGCCGTCGACGGGCTGGCCGCCGCGTTCGCCCAGAACTGGGCCGAGTGCCACGACGAACTCTTCGACGAGCGCGACCGGTTCATCGCGGAGGAGCACCACGGCGACGCCGTCGTCCAGGTGGTGCGCGGCTCGGCCTCCTTCGGCTGGCAGGACATGCAGACCCTGATCCGGGTCGTCCTGGAGTCCGCCGAGGAGCGCGTCCGCCTCACCACCGCCTACTTCGCCCCCGACGCCTACTTCACCGGGCTCCTCTGCGCCGCCGCCCGGCGCGGGGTGGAGGTCGAGATCCTGCTGCCCGGCCCGCACACCGACAAGCGGGTCTGCCAGCTCGCCGGGCAGCGGTACTACGAGGAGCTGACCGCCTGCGGCGTGAAGATCCACCAGTACCAGCCGACGATGATGCACACGAAGTCCCTCACCGTCGACCGGGTCGCCTCGCTCATCGGCTCCACCAACTTCAACCGGCGCTCCCTCGACCACGACGAGGAGGTCATGCTTGCCGTCCTCGACCAGGACTTCACCGCCACGCTCGACGGCCACTTCGAGGAGGACCGGGAGAAGAGCGTGCTGATCGAGCGCGGCCGGTGGAAGCGCCGCGACCTCCTCCAGCGGGCCCGGGAAGCGGCCGTGACGCCGATCCGCCGCTTCCTCTGAGCTCACGGCCTCCTAGGGTTTCCGCATGACCACAGAGAACGGCTTAACCACAGAGAACGGTTTGACCACAGAGAACGGTTTGACCGCCGACACCCCGGACTCGGCCGTCACCTTCATCAACGTCTTCGAGATAGCCGCCGATGAACTCGACGCGTTCGTCGCGAAGTGGGAGCAGCGGGCCCGCCTCATGCGGGACAAGCCCGGCTTCATCGACTCCCGGATGCACCGGGCCCGCTCCTCGGACTCCCGCTTCCAGCTCGTCAACGTCTCCCACTGGGCGAGCCAGGAGGCGTGGGAGGCCGCCACCGCCGACCCCGACTTCGCCTCCCGGACCCGGGCCGCGCGGGAGGAGACGAAGCAGCCGGTCACCCCGAACCCGGCCGTCTACGACGTCGTCGTGGAACTCACCGCACCCTAAGGGTGTCTGCCGTACGCGATCGGCCCCGGCGCCTGCGGAACAGGTGCCGGGGCCGACGTACGTACGAACCGGGTGCGGGATCAGAGCCGCTCGGGCGTCCGGATGCCCAGCAGCGCCATCCCCTGGTGCAGGGTCCGGGCGGTCAGCTCCACCAGGAAGAGCCGGTTCTCGACGACCTCCGGGGCGTTGTCCGGGCTGAGCACCTGGCACTGGTCGTAGAACGTGGTCAGGTGCGAGGCCAGCTGGTAGAGATACGCGGCCAGCTTGTGCGGCTCGTAGCCCGACGCGACCTCGGCGAGCACCTCGCCGAACTGGTCCAGGTGCAGACCGAGCGCCCGCTCGGCCGGGGCCAGCTCCAGCTCCGGGTGGGCGGCCGGGACCGCGTCGCCGGCCTTGCGCAGGATCGACCGGATCCGGGCGTAGGCGTACTGGAGGTAGACCGACGTGTCGCCGTGCAGCGACACCATCTGGTCCAGGTCGAACTTGTAGTCCCGTACGGCGGAGGTCGACAGGTCCGCGTACTTCACGGCGCCGACGCCGACGTACCGGCCGTTCTCGACGATCTCCTCCTCGGACAGGCCCACCTTCCCGGCCTTCTCCCGGACGACCGCGGTGGCCCGGTCGACCGCCTCGTCGAGGAGGTCCTCCAGCCGGACCGTCTCGCCCTCACGGGTCTTGAACGGCTTGCCGTCCTTGCCGAGGACCGTGCCGAAGGCCAGTTGCACGGCCTTGACGCCGTCGCCCAGCCAGCCGGCCCGCCGGGCCGTCTCGAAGACCATCTTGAAGTGCAGCGACTGCCGGGCGTCCACCACGTACAGCAGGGTGTCGGCCTTGAGGTCCTGGACCCGGTTGCGGATCGCGGAGAGGTCGGTGGCCGCGTAGCCGTAGCCGCCGTTCGTCTTCTTCACGATGAGCGGGACCTTGTTGCCGTCCGGGCCCTTCACATCGTCGAAGAACACGCACAGCGCACCCTCGGAGCGGACGGCGACACCCGTCTCCTCCAGGATCCGGCAGGTCTCCTCCAGCATGTCGTTGTAGCCGGACTCGCCGACGATGTCCGCGTCGACGATCTCCATGTCGAGCTTGTCGAACACCGAGTGGAAGTAGATCTTCGACTCGTCGACGAAGCCCTGCCACAGCTCCAGCGTCTCCGGGTCACCGGCCTGGAGCGCCACCACCCGGTCCCGGGACCGGGCCTTGAACTCCTCGTCGGAGTCGAACAGGGCCCGCGACTCCTTGTAGACCCGGTTCAGCGTCGACATCGCCGCCTCGCCGTCGCTCGCGCCGCCCTCGTGCTTCAGGGCGCCCGGGTGCTCGATCAGATACTGGATGAGCATGCCGAACTGGGTGCCCCAGTCGCCGATGTGGTGCCGCCGGACGACGTTCTCGCCGGTGAACTCCATGATCTTGACCATGGCGTCGCCGATGACCGCCGACCGCAGGTGGCCGACGTGCATCTCCTTGGCCACGTTCGGCTGGGCGTAGTCGATGACCGTGGTGCCGGCCTCGGCCTTCAGCGGCACGCCGAGCCGGCCCTCGGCGTCGGCGGCCCGGGCGGCCAGCGTCTCGACGATCGCCCTGTCCGCGAGCGTGATGTTGAGGAAGCCGGGCCCGGAGACCTCGATGTCCTTGATCAGCTCACCCGCCGGAAGGGCGGCGGTGACCTGGGCGGCCAGCTCGCGGGGGTTGCCCTTGAGCTTCTTGGCGAGCGCGAGGATGCCGTTGGCCTGGAAATCGGCCCGGTCGCTTCGGCGCAGCAGCGGGTCCGCGGTGCCGGCATCCGGCAGAGCTGCCGTCAGGGCGTCCGCCAGCTGCTGCTGGAGCGTGGAAGCGAGGGAAGGGACCGAGGCCATGTCTGGCTGCCGTTTCCGTAGAAGTACAAGGGATCGGTCCAGTATCCCACGGGGCGTAAAGCCGTTTTCGCGCTGCGGGGGGTAGCTGGGAGAATGGTCCGTACCCCATCGGGAAACGACAGACGAGAGAAGGACGTGCCGACCGTGGCCGAGAGTCAGACCAGCACCGAGACCGACTGGGTCTCCCGCTTCGCGGACGATGTCATCGCCGAATCGGAGCGTCGTGCGCCTGGCAAACCGGTCGTCGTCGCCTCCGGGCTCTCCCCCTCCGGCCCGATCCACCTCGGCAACCTCCGCGAGGTCATGACCCCGCACCTGGTCGCCGACGAGATCCGCCGCCGCGGACACACCGTGCGCCACCTGATCTCCTGGGACGACTACGACCGCTACCGCAAGGTGCCGAACGGCGTCCCGGGCGTGGACGAGACCTGGGCCGAGCACATCGGCAAGCCGCTGACCTCGGTGCCCGCCCCGGCCGGCTCCGCGTACCCGAACTGGGCCGAGCACTTCAAGGCCGCCATGACGGCGGCCCTGGACGAGCTGGGCGTCGAGTACGACGGCATCAGCCAGACGGAGCAGTACACCGCCGGGACCTATCGCGAGCAGATCCTGCACGCGATGAAGCACCGCGCCGACATCGACGCCGTCCTGGACCGCTACCGGACCAAGAAGGACCCGGCGGCCCAGGGCAAGGGCGGCGGCAAGAAGCCGCAGCAGAAGAAGGTCGACGAGGCCGAGCTGGAGGCCGCCGAGGGCTCCGGCGCCGCCGACGAGGACGACGGCAGCGGCAACAGCGCCGGCTACTTCCCGTACAAGCCCTACTGCGGCAACTGCGAGAAGGACCTCACCGTCGTCACCTCCTACGACGACGACACCACCGAGCTGAACTACACCTGCTCGGCGTGCGGCTTCGCCGAGACGGTCCGGCTCAGCGAGTTCAACCGCGGCAAGCTGGTGTGGAAGGTCGACTGGCCGATGCGCTGGGCCTACGAGGGCGTGATCTTCGAGCCCAGCGGCGTCGACCACTCCTCGCCCGGCTCCTCCTTCGTCGTCGGCGGCCAGATCGTCCGCGAGGTCTTCGACGGCGTGCAGCCCATCGGGCCCATGTACGCCTTCGTCGGCATCTCCGGCATGGCCAAGATGTCCTCCAGCAAGGGCGGGGTGCCCACCCCGGCCGACGCGCTGGAGATCATGGAGGCGCCGCTGCTGCGCTGGCTCTACGCCCGCCGCAGGCCCAACCAGTCGTTCAAGATCGCCTTCGACCAGGAGATCCAGCGGCTGTACGACGAGTGGGACTCGCTGGGCCGCAAGGTCGCCGACGGCACGGTGCTGCCCGCCGACGCCGCCGCGCACTCCCGGGCCGTCCGCACGGCCGCCGGGGAGCTTCCGAGCACCCCGCACCCGCTGCCGTACCGGACGCTCGCCTCGGTCGCCGACATCACCGCCGGAGCCGAGGACCAGACGCTGCGCATCCTCAGCGAGCTGGACCCGGACAACCCGCTGACCTCGCTGGACGAGGCGCGCCCGCGCCTGGACCGCGCCGAGAACTGGATCACCACCCAGGTCCCGGCCGAGGCCCGCACCATCGTCCGGGACGAGCCCGACAAGGAGCTGCTGGGCTCGCTCGACGACCAGGGCCGCGAGTCGCTGCGCCTCCTCCTGGAGGGCCTGGACACGCACTGGTCGCTGGACGGCCTCACCACGCTCGTCTACGGGGTGCCGAAGGTGCTGGCGGGCCTGGAGCCGGACGCCAAGCCGACGCCCGAGCTGAAGGCCGCCCAGCGGTCCTTCTTCGCCCTGCTCTACCGGCTGCTCGTCAGCCGCGACACGGGCCCGCGGCTGCCCACGCTGCTGCTCGCGGTGGGGGCGGACCGGGTGCGCAGGCTGCTGGGCGCGTAACACCCTGACAACGGCGGAGGGCCGCCGCCCGGGAATCACTCCCGGGCGGCGGCCCTCCGCCGTCCGTCGTAGGTCGTACGTCCGCGCCTCAGGCAGGCTGGTCGGCGGTCGCCTGCTGCGCGTACGCGTCCCTGAACTGCGGCATCAGCTGCTGGAGCAGCTGCGTGGAGCGCGGGTGGCGGACGTTGCGCGTATCGGCCAGGTGGATGTCCAGGACCTCCAGGGACGGGTGCTGCCCCTGCTCGTCGGTGTAGTCGCTGAACACCTCGTACGCCTCCCGGGCGAAGTCGGTGTCCTCCATCGGCCACTCCTCCACCTGCGGGGCCTCCTCGGGGGCCGGAACCTCCGGCAGCTCGGGCGACGGCTCCTCGTGGCGGGGGTGCGGGACCGCGCCGATGGTGCCGACGTCACCCAGCGGACGGGTGCGGCCGGGGCCCGCGGGGATCTGGACCGGGGTGGGTTCGAGCCCCTCGACGTACTGCGGGTCGTACGCGCTCTCGTGGACGTTGTCCGGCAGCTTCTGGGCGGCGAACCAGGGGCTGTCGTGGGTGGGCGGGCCCGGCGGAACCTGCTGCTGGAGCGAGCCGGGGTGGGGCTGTTGCTGCTGGGGGTGGGAATGGGCCGGTTCCTGGTCCAGCCCCTGGCCCTGCTGAGGCCCGTGCCCCTGGTGCTCCTGGTGTCCCTCGTACCCCTGCCGGGGCCCGTACGCCAGCTCGGCCTTCGGGCGGTCGGCCTCGACGGGCACCGGCGGCAGCAGGGCCGGTTCGATCCCGGCGGCGGCCAGCCCGGCCGGACCGGTCTCGGAGAGCGGTACGCCGTACTTCGCCAGCCGCAGCGGCATCATCGACTCGACCGGGGCCTTGCGCCGCCAGCTGCGGCCGAAACGGGCCTGGAGGCGGGCCTGGTAGATCAGCCGGTCCTGTTCGAGCTTGATGACCTGCTCGTAACTGCGCAGCTCCCACAGCTTCATCCGCCGCCACAGCTTGAACGTCGGGATCGGCGAGAGCAGCCAGCGGGTGAGGCGGACGCCCTCCATGTGCTTGTCCGCCGTGATGTCCGCGATCCGGCCCACCGCGTGCCGGGCGGCCTCGACGGAGACGACGAACAGCACCGGGATCACCGCGTGCATCGCGGTGCCCAGCGGGTCGGGCCAGGAGGCCGCGCCGTTGAACGCGATCGTCGCCGCCGTCAGCAGCCACGCCGTCTGGCGCAGCATCGGGAACGGGATCCGCATCCAGGTGAGCAGGAGGTCCAGCGCCAGCAGGACGCAGATGCCCGCGTCGATGCCGATCGGGAAGACCAGCGAGAACGACCCGAAGCCCTTCTCCTCCGCCAGCTCGCGCACGGCGGCGTAGGAACCCGCGAACCCGATCGCGGCGATGACCACCGCACCCGCGACGACGACCCCGATGAGTATGCGGTGCGTGCGTGTCAGCTGCATCGCGGCCACGCGCGATCCCCTCCCCGACCTCTGCTGCCCGGACCCGGCGTGTGCGCCCGGCCTTGATTTTCGGCCAGGCCTGAGAGGCCCGGCGATGGCACAGCCTGGCACATGTGTGCGAGTTTCGTTGCGCGGGGCGGAGTTGTGGGGCTGTTTGCGGGGCTGTTTCCGGGTCCGGTGCGGGCTTTCGGCGGTGGCGGCGAGGGGGCCGCCACCGCCGGAGGGTCACTCGCAGCCGCGCTGCCAGTTCCAGCCGATGAACGTGTTCTTCAGGTCGACCTCGAACTCGCAGGACGCGGTCCCGTCGGCCTTGAGGGCCACGGTGGAGCGGTGCGTGTTCGCGTACACGTTGCCCGTCGGGTCGAAGATCCCCTTGTACGTGAACGAGGCGTCGGCCACGTTGGTGGAGACCGCGCAATTCGCCACGCAGTCGGCGGACTTGCCCGAGGACTTCAGCGACCAGCCCGCGTTCCACGGCTCACGGTTCCACTGCTGGGTCGCGTCGGTGGACGAGGCGGTGACCACCGTGCCGTCGGAGCTCCAGTCGGAGGTCGTGTAGAGCCCGGTCATCCGGATGTTGCAACAGTCGTACATCTCGGACCAGCTGCGGACCTGACGGTCGCCCTGGGCGGCGGCAGCGGCCGTCCGCGCGTTCGCGGCCGGGCCGGCCTTCGCCACCAGCCGTGCGGGGCCGAGCACCGGCTCGCAGTCGGGGCCGATGGAGACGTCCTGCCGCACGGCCATGCCCTCCGGCGGTACGGGCAGGGCGCCGGACAGCTTCACGTCCGCGCACGCGCGGGCGTCGCCCGATCCCGCGGCCCGCTGTTCGGCCGGAGCCGCGGTGGCGGTGGTCGCGGCGGTGGCGGTGAGCGCGAACAGGCCGGTCGTGAGCGCTGCGGCGAGTGCGATTCGATTGCGCAATTCCCTTGCCTTTCCTCGGGGTTCGCCGTGGAGCGTAACGGCGTTCGCGGGGCCCGGAACGGAACCGGGGGAGGGTTGGCAGGAAGGTGACAGGCACATGCCGCCGGGGCATGCCGAACGCGCGGAACCCGGCCCTCGGGGGAGGGCCGGGTTCCGGAAAAGCGGTGCTGGGAAGGGGTGTCGGCGTATTCGCGCGCAGGCGTCAGCTCGACTTCAACTTCGACTTCGGCTTCGACGTGGACGTGCCCTTGGCCGTGTCCTTCTTGCCGTCCTCGCCGTCCTTGGCGTCGTCCTTCTTGTCGCCCTCGGCGTCACCCTTCGACGGCGTGCCCTTGGCGTCCCCGGCGGTGTCGGCGACCGCGGCGACCGCTTCCTTCGCGGCCTTCTGGGCGCCCTTGACGATGTCCGCGGAGGAGGGGGTCTTCGCGCCGGCGTAGCCCGCGCCGTTGTACGTCAGGGTGACGACGACATTGCCCGTACGCGCCACGACGGTGGCGTACGCGAAGTCCTCGTCCGTCTTGCTGAGGCCGTAGGTGACGAGGGTGGCCTCCTCGCCGATACCGGCGGCGGGCTCCGCGGCGAGCTTCTCGGCGCCCTCGGTGGCCTTCGTCTTGGTGATCTGCTTCGCGTAGTCGTCGGTGGCGCGCTTGGCGCCGCTGCCCAGCGACTGGTCCGAGTCGAACCGGGTGAAGCCGACGTCCAGCCAGCGGTACTGCGAGCCCTTGACGCCCTTGTCGTCCAGGCCGTTCCAGGAGCAGCTGCTCCGGGCCGCCAGGTCGTTGGACCGGCCGGCCGTGCCGTTCTTCTTCTTGGCCGAGGGCACCAGGTCCTCGATCGTCTTCTTGGCGATCGAGCCGCACGGGTCGGGCAGATCGGCGAACTTCGCCGGCTCGACGGTGGGCTCCGAGGGCTTGGTGCTGGGGGAGCCGGACGACGAGGAGCCCGCGTTCTTCTTGCCGTCGGAGCCGGAGTCCGACGAGCAGCCGACGGCTACGAGCATCACCGGAACGGCGGCGCAGGCGAGGATGCGGGACAGGCGCGGGGCAGATCGGTGCATGGTTCCTTCACTCGGATGGCACGGAGCTCTCGGTGCGGGAGGTCTCGGTTCGTGCGGGTGTACGGGCGGGCTCGGTCGCGGGTCGGTACGTCTTCCGGACAGCCACGGTACGACGGGCGGCGGCCGGCATGTGCCGCCGCCGGGAGCCCCCGGAGGCCGGAATCCGGCCGGTCGGGGACCCGTCGGACGGGGTCTACTCGCTGAGCGTCTCGGCCAGCTTCCGGGCCAGTGCCTGGGCCTTCTCCTGGAGTTCCGCGCCGTCGGGCTCCTGGGTGACGAGGGCCGGCTGCTCGGCGTACCGGACGGTCACGACCACGTTCGATGTGCGGAATACCACGCTCACCGTGTGGTTCTGTGCGGTGGAACCTGACCGTTTGGGCAGATCGTGCAGAAATGCGGCATCTCCGAGGTTGTCGAGGATGCGCGAGGGGAGGACGTCCTCCGGCCCGCCGCTGCCGCTGCTGCTCGCGCTGCCGCCTCCGCCGGGGGTCTTGGAGGGCGAGGCGGTGGACGAGGGCCCCGAGGAGGCGGTGCCCTTCCCCTTGCCCGTGTCGCCCTCGCCCTTCTCCCCCTTCTCGTCCTTCTCGGCCTTCTCGTCCGGGGTTCCGGAGTTCTTCTCCGCGTCCGGCCCGGGAGGCGTCGAGGACGACAGGCCGGCGGCCTTCTCCTTCTTCGCGTACACCGTGTCGGCCCGGTCGTCGTCGCTGACCGCGGGGTCGTAGGAGACGACGCGCTCAAGGTCGATGGACAGGCTCCGTGTGGCGTCCGGCGCGTCGGACTTCCAGCTGCAGCCGACCTTGCGGTCGGTGTCGTACGTGACGGCCGCCGTGCCCCGGAACACCTTCTCCTGCTGGTCCCCGGGCAGCTCCGCGGCGCCGGGCAGCAGGTCCTTCAGCGTGGAGCGCGGCACGGCACGGCAGGGGGCGGGCAGCGTCAGGTACTTGCCGGGAGGAGCGGGGGTGACGGTCGGGCTGCCCGCCTTGCTGTCGGCGCCGTTCGCGCTGCTGTCGGCGTCGGCGCTGCAGCCGACGACGAGCGCTGCGAGAAGCGCGACGCCGGGTACGTACGCCATGTGTCGCACCGTCCCAGGCTCCCTTCGGTACGGAAAACGGGTTGCCGCTCGAAGGCGGCCGATGGACACAATGTGTATCGCACGCGCCGCTGTGAATGCCGGTCGGCCGACAGGTTTGCCGACCTTGGCACCGGTTTTGCGCTTTCAGTCTTTTCGGGGGAATCGAGGAGTTATGTCGTACGTAGAGGTACCGGGAGCGAAGGTTCCCATCCGGATGTGGGCGGACCCCGCGTCGGTCGAGGACGGGGCGATGCAGCAGCTGCGCAACGTCTCCACACTGCCGTGGATCAAGGGCCTCGCGGTCATGCCGGACGTCCACTTCGGCAAGGGGGCGACGGTCGGGTCGGTGATCGCGATGCAGGGCGCGGTGTGCCCGGCCGCGGTCGGGGTGGACATCGGCTGCGGGATGTCCGCCGTCAAGACGTCCCTCACCGCGAACGATCTTCCCGGCGACCTGTCACGGCTGCGCTCCAAGATCGAGCAGGCGATTCCGGTCGGCCGGGGCATGCACGCCGACGTGGTGGACCCGGGGAAGCTGCACGGGTTCCCGACGTCGGGATGGGACGACTTCTGGGGGCGGTTCGGGGGGATCGCCGACGCGGTCAAATTCCGTCAGGAACGTGCCACGAAGCAGATGGGAACGCTTGGCTCGGGCAACCACATGATCGAGTTCTGTCTCGACAGTGATGGTGCGGTGTGGCTGATGCTGCACTCGGGCTCCCGCAACATCGGCAAGGAGCTCGCCGAGCACCACATCGGCATCGCCCAGAAGCTTCCGCACAACCAGGGCCTCGTCGACCGGGACCTGGCCGTCTTCATCTCGGACACCCCGCAGATGGCCGGTTACCGGAACGATCTGTACTGGGCGCAGGAGTACGCCAAGTACAACCGCGCGATCATGATGGCGCTCTTCAAGGACGTGGTCCGCAAGGAGTTCAAGAAGGCGAAGCCGGTCTTCGAGCAGGAGATCTCCTGCCACCACAACTACGTGGCGGAGGAGCGGTACGACGGAGCGGACCTGCTGGTCACCCGCAAGGGAGCGATCCGCGCCGGCTCCGGTGAGTACGGCATCATCCCCGGCTCGATGGGCACCAGTTCGTACATCGTGAAGGGTCTCGGCAACGAGAAGGCGTTCAACTCGGCCTCGCACGGGGCCGGTCGCCGGATGAGCCGGAACGCGGCCAAGCGCCGCTTCACGGTGCGGGATCTGGAGGAGCAGACGCGCGGTGTGGAGTGCCGCAAGGACTCCGGCGTCCTGGACGAGATCCCGGCCGCGTACAAGCCGATCGAGCAGGTCATGGAGCAGCAGCGGGACCTGGTCGAGGTCGTCGCGAAGCTCAAGCAGGTCATCTGCATCAAGGGCTGAGTGAGGGGCGTCGCCGCCGATGGCGGCGCGCCCCTCACCGGCCTTCCGGGATGCCTACGCGCCGGGCGGAGCGTCTTCGGGGTGCCGCACCTTCCCGGTCCTCAGCCGCCACAGGCGTACGGAGCAGGAGGCTTCGCTGCGGCCCAGTTCGGCGGCCGCCGTTCCGGCATCGTCGTGAGCCAGCAGAACACCGTCCTCCCATGCCTTCCAGCGTCGTCCCGGAGGGCGGACGGGCATGTCCGCCGGGCGCTCCCAGGAAGCCAGCGAGGCGGCCGCCGTCTGCTTGCGTGGCAGGGACAGGCAGCCCGGGTAGTACAGATGCCCGGCCAGCTGAACCGCCGCTTCCTTCGTGTAGACCACGTTGTAGATCCCGTCACGCGTATTGCGTCCGATCTGCCGGGCGGCCCCCGTCACCGCCTTGGCGTACCGGCAGAGATACGCGCCGACAGCGGCACTCGCGGTGGTCAGCGAGACGAACGGGAGCCCCTGTCCCGTGTGTCCGACCGAGCCGTCGGCGTCGATGACGCCCCGGAGATAGTCGCGACGGGAGAACTCCACCCGGGGCGGGGTGATCTTCCTCGATTTCCGGCCGTAGGGAAGGCCGAGCCCGTTGAGCCTGGCCCTGGCTTCCTGATCGCAGAGGGTCCAGGTGGCCGAGTGATGCTCCTCGGAGAAGTTCGTGGCCCGCACGCGCTCGGTGATGCTGGTGTTGTACGGGGTCAGGCGCTGGAACTCGCGCAGTACGGCGATGTCCCGGACGCTGATCTCCACCGTCAGGCGGCCCTTGCGGCCAGTGCCCTGCGCGAGGTGGCCGTCGGCCTGGAGGAAGCCGAACAGGTAGGCGTAGTCGGGGTGTTGGAGATCCATGAAGGCGGGACCGGCGGGTGGGCCGGGCAGGAGATCGCCGATCTCGAAGAGCGGGGGCGCGTTAGTGTCGTGCTCAGCCACGGGAAGCCCTACTTCCTGATGGTGAGGCCCTCGGCCGGGACGGCAATCCTGACCGGGGGCCGCGCTGTGTTCTGGCGCGACCGAGCTTAGGCAGCGGGTTCGAGGGCCGGGCGGGTGATCCGGTCCGGTCACCCGCACGAGTGATCGAGGGCGGTGGTGGGGAGTGCAGGTCCGCAGGCCCCGCTACGCCCCGCCCCCGTACGTCGCGTAGTCCGGCGTTCCCGTCACCGTGAAGACGTGGACGGAGACGCCGGCCGGCGTCGTCCGCTGTTCGGTCAGGTGGAGGCCGGCCGGGGCGCCGCCGTCCGGGAACAGGCGGCGGCCCTCGCCGAGTACGACCGGGGCGATGGCCAGGCGCAGTTCGTCGACCAGGCCCGCTGCCAGGAGGGACTGGGCCAGGCGGGCGCTGCCGTGGATCTGGAGGTCGCGGCCGGGTTGCCGTTTCAGGTCGGCCACCCGGGCCGGGACGTCGCCGGAGAGGAGCGTGGTCGGGTTCCAGGTGGCCCCGGCCTCGGTCAGGGTGGTGGAGGCCACGTACTTCGGCAGGCCGTTCAGGATGGCGGCGAAGGGGTGGTCGGTCATCTGCGGCCAGTCCCGGGCGAAGTTCTCGTAGGTGCGGCGGCCGAAGAGGAACGCGTCCGCCTCGGCCAGCCATTCGGCGGCCAGGGCCTCGAACGCCTCGTCCAGGTGCGGCACGAACCAGCCGCCCCGGGTGAACCCGTCGCTGGTGTCCTCGTCCGGCGCCCCCGGGCCCTGGGAGACGCCGTCGAGCGTCAGGAACTCCTGCACCACCAGCTTCATCGCGGCACTCCTCTGCGTGGGGGGCCTTCCGACCGGTACGGCGGGCCTTTGCCGTCTTTCCTAGCACGCGCGGCCCGACCCGTACTCCTTACGCCGCGCCTGTCAGGTCCGCCTCCGTGAGCGAGGTGACCAGGACCGTGCGCGGGCCCGGTTCGATGCCGGGTACCGACGGGACGGCGAGCAGGCGGCACCCCGCGGCCAGCGCGGCGGCGGCGCCCGTGGGGGTGTCCTCGACGGCCAGGCAGTCCTGCGGAGCCACGCCGAGCGCGGCGGCGGCGGCCAGGTACGGGTCGGGGTGCGGCTTTCCGCGTGCGGTCTCGCCCGAGGCGACCGAGGCGTCGAAGCGGTGCCGGCCCAGCGTTTCGAGGACCAGGTCGGCCACGTGCCGCTCGGACGCGGTGACCAGGGCCGTCGGTACGCCGAGGGCGCGCGCCCGGTCCAGGAGGCGGAGGGCGCCCGGCTGGACGGCCACTCCGGCCGCGACCCGCGCGGTGAACTCCTGGTCGAGCCGGGCGGCCGTCTCCGGCTCCGACAGGGCGGTGAGGCCGTCGCGTACGAGCCGGGCCGCCGCGTCGGCCACCGGGGCGCCCGCGAACGGGGCGAGGGTGCCGGTGCCGGCCGGGGAGCCCTGTGTCCGCAGGAACCCGGCGACGGTGTCCAGCCAGGCGTGCTCGGTGTCGACGAGGGTGCCGTCCATGTCGCACAGCAGGGCGGCGGGGCGGGGGAGCGGGGGCATACGGGGCTCGCTGTTCCTGGGGTGGGCTGCGCCGGAAGGGCAGGGAGGGGACGTTCGGGCGGCCGGAGGGCGGGCCGCGGCGGGTCAGTCGGCGGCGGTGCGGACCAGGGGGTTGGCCTGTACCGAGTTGCGGACGGTGAAGACCACCGAGCCGGGCCGGTAGCGGTCCTCCGAGGTCTCCACGGGGCGGCCCTCGGAGGTGGTCGTGGTGCGGCGCACCCGCAGCAGCGGGGAGCCGCGCCGGACGCCGAGTTCGCGGGCGTCCGTGGTGCCCGCGGCGACCGCGTCCAGGTGGTGCTCGCCGTTGCTCATGACGATGCCGGCCTCCTCGTACAGGCTCCGGGTGACCGACTCGCAGTCGTCCGGCAGCCGTTCGACGGCGGCCGCCGCCCACCCGGCGTACACCGTGCGCTCCAGGAGGGCCGGTTCGCCGTCCAGGGTGCGTACCCGCAGGATGTGCAGGACCGGTTCGCCGGGGGCGAGTTGGAGCAGGGCGGCCTGGGCCTCGGTGGCCTTTCCGCGGCGGGAGCGGAGCACCAGGCCGCCGGGGGTGCGGTCGCCCGCCCTGGCCCACTCGGCGAAGCTGCGCAGCTCGGTGAAGCTCTGGCTGGGCGTGGTGGACAGGACGGTCCGGCGGGCGCCCTGCCGGGAGCCGATCAGACCCTCCGACTGGAGCGTGCCGAAGGCCTGGCGGAGGGTGCCCCGGGACACGCCGTGGGCCAGGGCGAGTTCGGACTCGGACGGCAGCTCGGAGCCCACGGGGTGGATGCCTTCGGCGATGGCGCGGCGCAGCTCCTCGGCGATCTGCTGGTGCCGTCGGGTCACGTCTCTCCTTGGGGCTTCCGTGGGGTGCGCCGGACGCGCGGTGCGGTCCGGGTGAGCAGGGACGATCATGTCATCCGCACGGGGTGCGACGCATCTTGGAACTGCGCGCAATCGGTGGTCCGCGGTCGCTGGGGCCCGAAGTGCGAACTCTGCGTCTAACCGGTTTGGGAGTAGGTAAACCTACGTCTTGATAACGCTTCTGACCTGCACTTTTTACCTCCATAAAGCTTTACCCGCCGCTCACTTGGCTGCTAGCTTCACCTGGCTTACTGACGATGGCTTGTCCATACAGGTGGCTCGCCGCAGACCCAGGAGTACGCATCGTGAAGGCACACCATCCCCGCCGCGTCCTGACCGCCGCGGCCCTCGCCGGCCTCACCGCCCTGGTGGCCACCGGCTGTGGCTCCGCACCCGACGACGAGGGTGCGAAGAACAGCAAGGCCGCGAAGGCGGAGTCGGCCGCGGCGCTCGGCGGTATGGAGAAGCTCGTCGCGGCGGCGGAGAAGGAGGGCAAGCTCAACGTCTACGCCCTCGCGCCGGACTGGGCCAACTACGGCGAGATGATCGCGGCCTTCGAGAAGAAGTACGCCATCGAGGTCAACAACGAGGATCCGGGCGGCAGCAGCCAGGGCGCGCTGAACGCCGCGGCCAAGCGCAAGGGCCAGGACCGGGCCGTCGACGCGCTGGACCTGGGCACCTCGTACATGCAGGACGCCAAGAAGCAGGGTCTGCTCGCGCCGTACAAGGTCGCGGGCTGGAAGGGCATCCCGGACGCGCAGAAGCAGCCGGACGCCTCCTTCATGAACAACTACGGCGGCTTCATCTCCATCGGCTGTGACGCCAAGGCCGTGAAGAACTGCCCGGAGACGTTCGCGGACCTGCTCAAGCCCGAGTACCGGAACAAGGTCGCGCTCAACGGCGACCCGACCGAGTCCAGCTCCGCGCTGGCCGCGGTCGTCGCCGCGTCGCTGGCCAACGGCGGTTCCCTGGACGACGCGCAGCCCGGTCTCGACTTCTTCCAGCAGCTGAAGAAGAAGGGCAACTTCGTGCCCGCGAAGTCGACGCTCGCCACCATCCAGCAGGGCGAGACGCCGATCTCGATCGACTGGGACTACCTCAACCTGGGGTACGGCCAGAAGCTGGCGTCCAAGGGCGTCGACTGGCAGGTCGCGGTGCCCTCCGACGGGCTGTACTCGCGCTACTACAACCAGGGCGTCAACAAGTACGCCCCGCACCCGGCCGCCGCCCGTCTGTGGCTGGAGTTCATCTACAGCCCCGAGGGCCAGAACATCTGGCTCAAGGGCTTCTCCCGCCCGGCGCTCCTGGACGCGATGAAGAAGGACGGCACCGCCGACAACGCCGCCCTGGCCAAGATTCCCGAGGTCCACGGAACGCCGAAGGAGCCGACCGTGGACCAGGAGGCCAAGGCCAAGGAGACGGTCGTGCAGGGCTGGGGCAAGGCGGTCAGCTGAGCATGGCCGATCAGACCGCACCTTCCCCCGCGGGCAGCGGAGCCGCCGTCCTGGCGGCCTCCGCGCCCGCGGCGGGCCCGGCCGCCCCCGCCGGCTCCGTGCCTCCGGTACGGGACGGCGGCGGCCGCCGCCGTGGCGCGCGGCGGCACCGGTGGCCCGTCGTCGTTCCCTTCTTCGCGTTCCTCGCCGTGTGCTTCGGGCTGCCCGCCGGGACCATGGTGTACGGGGCGTTCACCGTCGTCGACCCGGCGAGCGGCGAGGGCCGGTTCTCCACGGAGAACGTCGGCGGTTCGCTGTCGGGGGCGTACGCGACCGGGCTCACCGGCAGCGTCGAACTCTCGCTCGTGACCGCCCTGTTGGCGACCGTGATCGGCACCCTGATCGCGCAGGCCGTCGTCAGCTCGCCGCGCCCGGCGTTGCGGGGCGTCGTCGTCTCGGCCAGCGGGGTGCTCGCCAACTTCTCCGGTGCGCCGCTCGCCTTCGCCTTCATCGCGACGCTCGGCACCACCGGCACGGTGACCCAGCTGCTCCACCTGGACCGGACGGGCTTCAGCCTCTACAGCTTCACCGGCCTGGTGCTGGCCTACCTCTACTTCATGGTGCCGCTGATGGTGGTGACCGTCCTGCCCGCGCTGGACGGGCTGCGCTCCCAGTGGCAGGAGGCCGCCGCGTCCTGCGGGGCGACCCGGGGGCAGTACTGGCGGCACGTCGGCATCCCGGTGCTGACCCCGTCGCTGCTCGGCGGCGCGGTGCTGATGTTCGGCACGGCGTTCGCCTCGCACGCCACCGCCGCCGTGATGGTCGGCTCCTCGCAGCCGCTGATCACCATCCAGATCGCCAACGCCCTCAACGGCAACGTCCTGGTGGGCCAGGAGAACCTCGCCCTCGCCATGAGCCTCAACATGGTCGTGATCGCGCTGCTCGTGATGGCCGTACAGATACCGCTGCAGCGCAGGAGCACCCGATGGCTCGGATGAAGTTCACCTCGCGGGGCGTCGTCCTGCCGCTCGCCGCGCTGTATTTCCTGGTTCCGATCGGGGCCTCGGTCTGGTTCAGCGTCAACGAGGTCGAGGGCATCAGCTTCGACGCGTACACCAAGGGTCTCGGCACCGAGGGGCTGACCACCAGCCTGATGCTCTCGGTGCGTCTGGGGCTGGCCACCATCGTCTGCGGGCTGCTGCTGATGGTGCCGACGCTGGTCGCGATCTCGCTCTATCTGCCGAGGCTGCGCCGGATCGTCGAGATCCTCTGCATGATGCCGCTGGTCGTGCCGCCGATCGCGCTGGTCGCGGGCGTCACCACGGTGCTGTCCTGGGAACAGGACCTGGCCGACACGCCCCTGTACATGACCTTCCAGGTGCTGCGGGACGAGGATTTCCCGCTGATCCTCGTGCTCGTCTACACGGTGATGTCCCTGCCGTTCCTGTACCGCTCGCTGGACGCCGGGCTGCGCGCCGTCGACCTGCGCACCCTCGTCGAGGCCGCCCGCAGCCTGGGCGCGTCCCGCCTGCAGACGCTGTGGCAGGTGATCGTGCCGAACCTGCGGACCGCCGTGGTGGGCGGGGCCGTGCTCAGCCTGGCCATGGTGCTCGGCGAGTACACCGTCGCCTCCGTGCTCTCCTACCGCCCGTTCTCCGTGTGGATGGTGGAGATCAAGGACTCCGAGGCCCAGCTGTCGGTGGCGGCCGCGATGCTCAGCCTGCTGATCACCTGGGGGCTGCTGCTCCTGCTCACCACCCTGGCCGGTGGCCGCAGCCGCCGTCGTACGCGCCCGGGCTCCGTCCGCGAGAACCGCGAGAACCGAAAGAAGACCGTGTCATGACCGTCCCCGTGCAACTCAAGCAACTGCGCCGGAAGTTCGGCTCCACGGTCGCTCTCGACGGACTCGATCTGGACATCGCCCCGGGCGAGATGGTGGCTCTGCTGGGCCCGTCCGGCTGCGGCAAGACGACCGCGCTGCGCATCATCGCCGGGTTCGAGAGCGCCGACGGCGGCGAACTGCTGATGGACGGCCAGGACGTCACCTCGGTCCCGGCCCACCGCCGTGACATCGGCATGGTATTCCAGTCGTACAGCCTCTTCCCGAACATGACGGCCGCCGAGAACATCGCGTACGGCCTGCGGGTACGGGGCCGGGGCGCCGCGGAGCGCAAGCAGCGGGCGGGGGAGCTGCTGGAGCTGGTCGGCCTGCCCGGCCGCGAGGGCCACTATCCGCACCAGCTGTCCGGCGGCCAGCAGCAGCGTGTGGCGCTCGCCCGCGCGCTGGCGATCTCGCCCAAGGTGCTGCTCCTGGACGAGCCGCTGTCCGCGCTCGACGCCAAGGTGCGGCTGAATCTGCGCGAGGAGATCCGGCGCATCCAGCTGGACCTCGGCATCACCACCGTCTTCGTCACCCATGACCAGGAGGAGGCGCTGTCCATGGCGGACCGCGTCGCCGTGATGAAGGACGGCCGGCTCGAACAGTGCGCCGCGCCCGGTGAGTTGTACGACCGCCCGGCCACGCCCTTCGTCGCCGAGTTCGTCGGGACCATGAACCGGCTGCCGGGCACCGTGCGGGACGGCGGGATCGTCGAGCTGTTCGGGCGGCGGCTGCCCATCCACGGCGCGACCCCCGCCGCCGGCGCGGAGGTCGACGTACTGCTGCGCCCCGAGGGGCTGGCGGTCGGAGCCGCCGACGACACGGCGGGCACCCCCGCGACCGTACGGGTGGCGACCTTCCTCGGGCCCACCACCCGGCTGCACCTCACCACCGACTCCGGCGTCGAGTGCAAGGCCGACCTGCCCAGCTGGGAGGCGACCGCGCTGACGCCGGGAGCACGCTGCACGATCACCCCGCACGAGAACCCCGTGCTCGTCGCCGAGCGCGCCGTCCTCCCGTCCCCGAAGGTGTAAGTGAAGGAGTGAGCAACCAGTGAGTGCCAAGCGCCGTGTGTTCCTGTCCGCCACCGGAGCGGCCGTCGCCCTCGCCGCGACCGCGGCCGTGGCGGTCGCCGGTCCGGCGGACCGGCCCGACGAGGCCACGAAGCCCGGCCGGCCGGCCGCCGCGAGCGAGCTGCGCGTCATGACCCTGAACCTGTGGCACGGCGGGGCCAAGGTCGACGACGGTCTGGCCAAGCAGGTCGCCGTGATCAAGAAGCACCGGCCCGATGTGGTCGGACTCCAGGAGACCTCCGGGCACTCCGCGAAGGAGCTGGCGGAGGAGCTGGGCTGGGACCACTGGCAGTCCGATGCCGACCTGGGCATCATCAGCCGCTTCCCGTTCAGCTCGGAGGTGGAGACCAGCCAGGCGGCGGCGGGCGTCCGCATCCGGATCGACGAGGCCACCGGCCAGGAGGTCGAACTCTGGACGGCGCACCTCGGCTACGACCCGTACGGCCCGTACGACGCCTGCTTCGACGAGATGCCGGTCGAGGAGATCTTCCTGCGGGAGGCGCAGTCCGGGCGCACCCCGCAGGCCGAGGCCATCGCCAAGGACCTCGCGCCGAAGATCGCCGCGGCGGACGAGACGCCGGTGCTGCTCGTCGGCGACTTCAACACGCCCTCGCACCTGGACTGGACCGAGGCGACCAAGGACAGCCACTGCGGTTACGGACAGGTCGACTGGCCCGTCACCAAGATCTTCGAGGGCGCCGGTCTGAAGGACTCCTTCCGGGAGGCCAACCCGGACCCGGCGGCGGTGCCCGGCACCACCTGGTCGCCCGTCTACCCGAAGCACGAGGGCTCCACGGGCGTCGACGAGCCGCAGGACCGGATCGACTTCATCGACTACGCGGGCGACAAGCTCACGGTGAAGGAGTCGGTGTCCTTCGTCGACGGCGACCCGAAGCCGGTCCCGGACCAGGCGGGCAACGTGTGGCCCACGGACCACGCGGCGGTCCTGACGACGTTCACGGTGGGCTGAGGCCGAGGCGCGGCCGACGGGGGCCCGGGACCGGTACGCCGGGTCCCGGGCCCCTTCGCTCACCGGCTCACCGGCTCACAGGGTGCGGTGGACCTTCGTGTTGGAGGCCTGGGCGCGCGGGCGGACCACCAGGAGGTCGATGTTGACGTGGCTGGGGCGGGTGACGGCCCAGCCGATCGTGTCGGCCACGTCCTCGGCGGTCAGCGGGGCGTCGACGCCCGCGTAGACCTTGGCGGCCTTCTCGGTGTCGCCGCGGAAGCGGGTGGTGGCGAACTCCTCGGTCCTGACCATGCCGGGGGCCACCTCGATGACGCGGACCGGGGTGCCGACGATCTCCAGGCGCAGGGTCTCGGCCAGGACGTGTTCGCCGTGCTTGGCCGCCACGTAGCCGCCGCCGCCCTCGTACGAGGACAGCGCCGCGGTCGAGGAGAGGATCACGATCGTGCCGTCGCCGCTCGCGGTGAGGGCGGGCAGCAGGGCCTGGGTGACGTTGAGGGTGCCGATGACGTTGGTCTCGTACATCTGCCGCCAGTCGGCGGGGTCGCCGGTCGCGACCGGGTCGGCCCCGAGCGCCCCGCCCGCGTTGTTGACGAGGACGGCGAGCGAGCGGAACGCGGTGGCGAACTCGTCGACCGCCGCCCGGTCGGTGACGTCCAGCGCGTAGGCCGTCGCCTGGAGACCGGCCTCGGTGAGCTCGGCGGCGAGTGCCTCGATGCGGTCCTTGCGGCGGGCGGTCAGCACGACCCGGAAGCCGGCGGCGGCCAGCGTACGGGCGGTCGCGGCGCCGATGCCGCTGCTCGCGCCGGTGATGACGGCGATGGGGGTGGCGGCCATGGCGATCTCCTCGGACAGCTGATCGGGTACCGGGAAAGGATAGGCAGGCGTCGCGGGGCACCCGGGCGCGCGGGGCGGCCGTGGGCTGTGTGGCCGTGGGCTGTGCGGGTGGGGGAGAGCGCGTCAGGGCGGTACGTTCATCGGACTAATCGGTGTGATCGGTATGTTCCGGGCATGCTGATGCTGAGCCGAAGACTGTTGATGCCGCTGTCCGTCGCCGTCGCCGTGGCCGCGGCGACGACCGTGCCGGCCGCGACGGCGGTGCCGGTGCGGATGCCGGTGCCGCGGCCGGCGGTGGCGGCGGACACCGACCCCGTCACCTTCGCCGCCGAGCCGGTGGCCCCGGCCGCTCCCGCCGCCCCTGCCGCGTCCGTCTCGTCGGCCGCGTCCGCCGCGTCCGCCGTGTCCGAGGCGGACATCGCCCATCACGGGCACGTCGCCTTCTGGAGCGACCAGCTGGAGATCCGGCTGCGGACCGCGAACCGGGGGCCCGCCGATGTGTCCGCCTCGACGGTGCGGCTGCGGTTCTCCGAGCCGCTGGCCGTACGGCAGCAGCTTCCGCCGGGCTGCCTGTGGGGCGGCAGGGCGGCGGTGCTGTGCGAGACGGGCGCGCTGGCCAAGGGCGGGCAGACCCGGCGGACCGCGCTGGACCTGCGGCTGGCCGGCCGCCCGGCCGAGGTGGTCGTGCGGGTCGATACGGTGTGGAGCGGCGGGGCGCGCGACGCGGACTCCGGGAACGACACGCACACGGTGCTGGCGCCCTCGACGGGTGACCCGTACGCCTTCTGACGCCTTTTGACATCTTCTGGTGTCTTCTGGCGTCTTCGGTGTGGCGGGCCTTCGCCGTCACGCGGTCATGCCGCTACGCCGCCGCGCCCCCGAACTCGCGGACCGCCTCGGACACGATCGTCTCCAGGTGGCCGTGGTGGGCGCCGCGCCAGTACACCCGGTCGCACTCCGTGCACTGGGCGAACACGTCGTACGCCTGCTGCGTGCCGTGCTCCAGCAGTGCGCTCACGGAGTCCTTGGCGGCCCCGGCCAGGGTGCCGTTGCACGCGGTGCAGCGGGTCCACGGGTCCAGGACCGGAGCGAACCGGCCGAGGACGTCGCGGAGTTGCTCCTTGGGGCGGTCGCTGTAGACGTACGCGCCCGCCCAGATCTCACGGCGGCGCAGCAGCCCGCGGTCCCGGGAGAGCAGGACGCGCCGCTCCCGTGCCGAGAGGGTGGCCAGGGCGGGGTCGCCGATGTCCTCGCTCTCGTACGCCGCGTCGACGCCCAGGAGCTGCAACCGGCGGGCCAGCGTGCCGAGATGGACGTCGAGGAGGAAGCGCAGCGGCGCGCCGGGCACCCGCTGCGGGCGTTCCACGGCACGCACCTCGACGTGCTCGCCGGGGCCCGGCACATGCGAGCGGGCCACCGGACCGCCGTTCACCAGCAGCGTTCCGGCCTCGGTGAGCGGGACGCCGAGGGACTCGATGACATGGCCGAGGGTCGAGGAGCCGTCCGTGACGAGGGGCGTGGGCCCGCCACGGCGGTCGTGCGGGACGAAGAGCCGCAGCTCAGGGGCTACTTCGAGGGTGATCTCGGGTCCGTTCACCCGGCCAGGATGCCACCGGGGCGGGACGGGCGGCCAGGCATGTGGCAGGGGGCGGGCGGGGGGCCCGGGGGCGTGCGGGGGCGCGACCGCGCGCCGTCAGCGCGGGGCGAACGCGGTCGGGGGGACGCCGACCGTCGCGGTGAAGTCCCGCACCAGATGGGCCTGGTCGCTGTAGCCGAGGTCCGTCGCGAGCCGGGCCCAGTCGACGGCCGGGTCGGATCCGGCGCGCTCCAGCGCCTCGTGGATGCGGTAGCGGAGGATGACCCACTTGGGTCCGACGCCGACGTACGCGGCGAAGAGCCGTTGCAGGGAGCGGGCGGAGAGCCCCGTGTCCTGGGCGAGCCGATCGGCCCGGCGCACCGTGCGGTCGGTGCGCACCCGGTCGACGGCGGTCATCGCCAGCGTCGCCCGGGGGTCGGGGCGGGGTTCCAGGCCCAGCAGGAAGGCGTCCAGCGCCGCGACCCGCGCGTCCTCGTCGTCCGGGCCCAGGACCGCGTCGACGGGCGGCGGCGACCGCAGCACCTCGGCGGCGGGAACGTGGCGCCCGGTGAGGTCGCAGACGTCGTGCTCCGGCGCGAACGGGCGGAAGCCGCCGGGCCGGAACTGCACCCCGCAGACCCGCCCGCGCCCGGCCAGCTTCCGGGTGAAGAGCCCCGGGTCGACGCCCGCGACCTCGGCGTACCCGGACCGCTCCTCGGGCGTCGCCCCGGCCTCGTACCGCTGGAGGACCAGGTTCACCGACGGGTGCGGGACGACATGGGCGGCGTACGGCTCGGTGAGGTCCCAGTCGATCAGCCAGTAGTGCTCCAGGTACGGGCGCAGCGCGGCGGCGGGCTCGCGGCGGCGGAAGCGTACGTGGGCGAAGAGGTCCGGGGCGTCGACGATGCCCCGGGTGTCGCGGCGGGGTCCGGCGGCCATGCCACGATCCTAGGACTCCCGATCGGTGGCCGCCTGTCGTGTTTCTTCAAGACGTGGGGTGGGGCGCGGCGCAGGCTGGACGGCATGACGCAGAAGATCAGTGAACTGCTGGAAGCCGCCGCGGCCCGGGCGCTGCCCGTGGTCCGGGGCATCGACGAGAGCCGGCTGGGCGACCGTACGCCGTGCGCCGAGTACGACGTACGGGCGCTGCTGAACCACCTGTTCCTGGTGGTGGTGAACTTCCAGGCGCTCGCGGCCCGTGAGGAGGTGGATTTCGGCCAGGAGCCGGAGTTCGTGACGGGCGACTGGCGGGCGAGGTTCGCCGAGGAGACCGACCGGCTGGCGGCGGCGTGGGACGCGCCGGGCGCCGAGGAGGGCACGACCGGGCAGATGGGGCTGCCGGCCCGGACGGTGGGGCTGATGGTGCTCGGCGACCTGACCGTGCACGCCTGGGACCTGGCGCGGGCGACCGGCACGGACTTCGAGCCGGACCGGAGCGTGCTCGACGAGGTGGGCCCGGGGCTCGCGGCGATGGCCCCGCAGGCCCGCGCGATGAAGGTGTTCGGCGAGCCGTTCCCGGTGGGTGAGGGGGCTAGCGCCTTCGAGCGGCTGCTGGCGGTGACGGGGCGCGATCCGGGCTGGCGTCCGGCCGGGACGGGCGGGGGCTGAACCTGGCGGGCGGTCCGCCGAGCCCGGCGGGCGGTCCGGCGGGGCACGGGGTGGTGGCCGGGGCGTCGTAGAGGGGGCCGAGGGCGGCGTACGCGTCGTCGACGACGTCCGCGGCCAGGACCAGCATGTCCTGCTCCGCCAGCCGGGCGGCCCGGTGGGTGTACGGGGACGGTGGCGCCGGGTGCCTGCGGCGCCACCAGCAGTCGCAGGCCGCGTAGATGCCGCCGCCGAAGACGAGCACGGGGATGGACAGGGCCAGCAGAACGTCGCCCACGGCGGACCTCCTCGATGGTCGGTGTCCTGTGCATCGGCGTGTGAGGTGGTGGCGCTGAAGACCGGCTTCGGCCAAATTCGCCGTGATACATGGCTCGATCCGACCGAATGTGTGCACGTGAGAGCGCCTGTCTGAACGGTTCGACCGGCTGTACGGCCGTACACAAGGGACATTCGGCCAGTTCTCCCGGATCCGGCCGAAGCCCTTCGGTCGGATCCGGGAATATCGAGATGAGCGTGGGGAAAAGGTCCTGCTATCCGGTGAAGCCGGTCGGTGGGCCGGTGTATGCCACTCCTTCGCAATCCTCCGAATTGCGTTGAATCCGGGCCGCCCATCGAATACTTCAGGCCATAACACCCCGCGCTCTCTCCCGTAGCCGTCTAGGATCGTGAATATGACGGCATACTCGGGTGTGGCACCGGGGGTTCGCGAGCTTTCCGCGCTGACCATCAGCAAGGTCGCGGTCGGACCCGGCGACAACAACTGCTATCTGTTGCACTGTCATTCGACCGGAAAGCGGTTGATGATCGACGCGGCGAATGAGCCGGAAGTGCTGCTCGACTTCTGCGACCGACGGCTGGACGCCGTCGTGACCACGCATCAGCACTGGGACCACTGGGAGAACGGCCTCGCCGCGGTGGTCGACGCCACGGGCGCCACGACCTACGCCGGGGAGCCCGATGTGCCGGGCATCAAGGTGCCCACGGACGTTGCTCTGCACGACGGCGACATCATCACCTGCGGCGCGTTCGAACTGCGGGTGATCCGGCTGACCGGCCACACTCCGGGCAGCGTCGCGCTGCTGTACGACGACCCGGAAGGCCATCCGCACCTTTTCACCGGCGACTCGCTCTTCCCCGGCGGCCTGGGAAACACCTTCGGCGACCCCGATGCATTCGCCTCCCTCCTGAAGGACGTGGAGGAGAAGATCTTCGACAGGCTGCCGGACTCGACATGGGTCTACCCGGGGCACGGAAAGGATACGGAAATCGGCGTCGAGCGGCCCTCGCTCCCTGAATGGCGGGCGCGCGGCTGGTAGGCGTTTCTTGTATTTCGGCGAGTGCGGGGGGCATCGCCGAGCCGGGATCGTGGGCCACCGGACCACGCGGCAGATTCCTCCTCGTGAAAGTGTCGTTGAGTTTATCTGCCGAAGGTAGGGTCAATGAGATTTCAGGTGCTCGGGCATCTGGAGGTAGAAGCATCCGAGCGTCGGCTTCCCTCTCTCCGTCCCCGCCATACACGGTTCTTGGCACGTCTGCTGCTGAGTCCGAACACCCTCGTGTCGATCGGTGCGCTCACCGAGGCGCTCTGGGACGGTGTGCCGCCCGCGTCGGCGGAACGGCAGGTCCAGAACGTGGCGTCGCAGCTGCGTCAGGCGTGGCTGGGCGCCGGTGTGACCGAGGCCAACGAGGTCGTGCGTACCGGCCGGGCGGGATACTCCCTCGACATCGACCTGGACCGCATCGATCTGCATGTCTTCCGCGGTCTGGTCGCCCGGGCCGCCGGTCTCAGCGATGCGGGCGATCCGGCAGCGGCGGCGGGGAAGCTGCGAGAGGCGCTGGCGCTGTGGCGGGGGCCCGCCTTCGCGGGTATCGACACCCAGGTGATCCAGGGGAACGCGCTGCTCATCGACGAAGAGCGACCGGCTGCCTGGGAGGAGTGCATGCGGCTGGAGCTGCAGACCGGTCTGCACGGCCGCGTGGTGACCGAACTCGCCTCCCTCGTCGCGGAGTTCCCCTTCCGCGAGCAGCTCACCGGACTCTTCATGACGGCCCTTTACCGCACGGGCCGGCAGGCGGCCGCCCTGCAGACCTATCAGCAGGCTCGCGCCCGGTTGAACGACGAGCTGGGAATCGACCCCGGCCCCGAGTTGCAGGAGCTCCACACAAGGATCCTGCGGAGCGATCCGACGCTCCTCGGGCCGACGGCGGAGGGGAGGGCCGAAGTCGCCGCGCCTGCGGCCGGTGTCGGGAACGCGCCGCCGGCGCCGAGCCAGATTCCTCCGCCGGACGGGTCCTTCACCGGACGCCGGGACGAATTGGCGCTGCTCTCGGAGCACTGCGGCGAAGCTCAGGTTCTCGTGGTCGCCGGCGCGGCGGGCATGGGAAAGACATCGCTCGTCGTGGAGTGGGCGCACCGGGTCCGGGACCGTTTCCCGGACGGCCAGATCTTTCTCGATCTGCGCGGTCACAGTGCGGACAGCAGTAGTTCGGCGGACAGCGTGCTCGAACACATTCTGGAAAGTCTGGACCTCTCGCCGCCGAACACGTCCGTCCCGCCGGAGAAGCGCGTCGCCCTGTACCGATCGGCTGTGGCGGACAAGAAGCTGCTGATCGTTCTGGACAACGCCGGGACGATCGATCACATTCTGCCCGCCGTGCCGACCGGCGGCGGTTCACAACTGGTGGTGACCAGCCGCAACAGCCTTGCCGCTCTCCACACCCGTGTCGCGGTCAAGGGGGTGGCCCTCGGCGGGCTCAGCCGGGCGGAGAGCCGCTCCATCATCACCGGAGCCTCGGGAGCCTCGGGAGCAGCGGGTGGGGTGCCGGAGGGGCAGGGGCGAGGGGCGGCGCTGGACCGGCTGCTCGATCTGTGCGACGGGATGCCGCTGGCTTTGCGTATCCTCGCCGCCCGGATGATGGCGGACCGTTCCCTCACGGTCGAGCAACTGGCCGCCGGCCTCGCCCGCGACGGTGTGCCCCTCGACGGCTTCGCCATCGACGGCGACACCCGCAGCGTCCGATCGGTTCTGGCGAACACCTGCGCGACGCTGTCGGAGGACGACGCACGGCTGTTCCGGCTGCTCGCGGTGCACCCCGGACGCCGGATGCGGGCCGAGACGGTGGCGGCCATGGCGGCGGTCCCGTTGCCGGCCGTGCGGCGCGGCCTCGGCAACCTGCTCGCGCTGCACCTGGTCACCAAGGCCGGTGAGAACCACCTGGCCATGCATGATCTGGTTCAGTCCTTCGCCGCTGAACGCCTGGCCGCACAGGCGCGGGAGGACCGGCCGGCCGAAGCCCTGGACCGCCTCCTGAACTGGTATCTGTCGGTGGCCGCCATGGCCAACGGTGTGCTGCGGCCCGATCGCGACGCCTTCGCCGGCCGCGGGGAACGGACCGAGTCCTTCGTCGAGCAGTTCGCCAAGGACGTCGACGCGATCACGTTCTTCGACCAGGAGAAGGAGAATCTGGCGCCGGCCATAGCCGCCGCGGTCCGCCACGACATCGACCGGGCCGTGGAACTGCTCTACCACCTGCACAGCTACTTCCTTCGGACCGGCTTCTCCAGTGCCGATATGGACGCCTGGAAGCACTGCGGGGACAACGCGTCCAGGGTCCGCGATCCGCTGCTCCGTGCGCATCTGCACCATGCGCTGGGGGGTGCGCTCGTGGTCACGCACGACCTCGACGCCGCGATCGGGCAGCTCTTCCTGGCGACGGAGCTCTACGAGGGCCAGGGGGAGCCGGCCGGGGCCGCCGGTTCCCGTCTGGGCCTCGGGTTCGCCTATGAGCTGCAGGGCCGGTACCAGGACGCTCTGGCCGAGCACGAGTTGGCGCTCGGTCTCGCCAGGACGGCGGGGAACATCACGCTCGTCGTGCACGCGCTCAACAACTCGGCGGACGCGCTGATGGCCCTCGACGACATCGAGGCAGGGCTGGAGCGGCTGAGGGCCGGACGCGAACTCGCCCAGGAGCACGGCCTTCGGCACCACGAGGCCGCGATCCTCAGCAGCATCGGTGCGCTCTTCCTCCGGCAGCGCGACTACCCGCGGGCACTGACCCATCTGCACGAAGGGCTCGTGCTGATGCGGAAGTCCGGGTTCCGTACGGCCGAGGCGGACACCCTCGCCCGCATCGGGCATGCGGTCATGGGGTCCGGTGACGCCGCCACCGCCGTCGAGTGGTTCCGCAAGGCGCAGGAGGTCTACCGCCGGAACAGCGACGCGACGGGCGAGGCCGAGATGGCGCGTCTGATCGGCCGCACCGGTGGATGAAAGGTGGATGACAGCGCGATGCAAGCTCTGACGAAGCTGACCGGTGACGGACCGGAGGGGCGGAGCGCGACGGGGGATTCACCGCCTCCATCCCCATCGGTTCCGTTTCCGATGAAATCGCATATTTCGAGGGAGGAAGTCACCATGGAGCAGGTCGTGGAGATCATCGAGGTCATCGAGTCGCTCGACGGGACCGAGGACGGCCTGGACGCACTGACGTCCGTGCAGGCGGGCGAGACCTGGACCTGATGGTCCCGGGCACGTCGAGCAGGCGTACGTAGCCTCTCACCGGCACCCGGCCCCTACCTGGGGCCGGGTGCCCTTCTGCCGCCCAAGGAGGGTTGGAGCAATGGTCGCCGACACGTCGTATCTCGCCGAAGCCGACGCGTTGCACGCCGCTGCCGTGCGGGCAGCCGCGAAGTACGGTCCGTCCTCGCAGGCGGTGGTCTTCCTCCGGTACGAGGAGCTGATCCGGCTGTGGCACGCGCACCTGGGCGCGGGGCCCGTTCCCGGTCTGCGCGACCGACTGGCCCGTACCGCCGAGGACATCCGTACGGCCTACGCACGCGAACTGACGGTACGTCATGACCACCCCACCCGTGTGGTGGGCGCGGATCCGCTCGTCATCGAATTCGATCGCGCCGTGTTCCAGGAGCGCTATGCCGTGGCGGCGCGGACGGCGAGCCGTGAGACCTGGCACGTCCGCTCCGCCGAGCTTCCGGCCGACTTCGCCACGGGCGCGCCGCACATGTTCGTGATCGACGACGAGGGACGACTCCTCGTCTGGCGGCGCCGGTTCAGCTTCCGCGAACTCATCTTCGGGCGCGCGAAGTCGCAGGTCGACGGCGTTCCCGTGGCCCACCCGATGCTCGTCCCGGACCGGCTGCGCGTACGCACGGCGGGCGAGATCGTTCTGATCGGCGCACCGCGGGTGCACGCGGTGGTGGCGAACACCAAGTCCGGCCACTTCCGGCCGCCGCCCTCCACCGGTGCTGTCGTACGCGAGGCGTGCACCGAACTGTTCGGCGTGCCGGCCCAGCGTGTCCATGTCTTCACCGTGGGAGGCCTCACCGACCAGCAGTACGCGGGATCGACCCACCGACTGGTGAAAGCGACATCATGATGGATCTTGAACATATTCTGCGCATACCGCGCGTCGGGGTGGAACACGAGTACCGGTGGGTGTCGCCGGGCCTCTCGCCGGCCGAGAGGGGAGCGCACGACAGACTGCGCGACCAACTGGTCGAGGTCTCCGGGTTACGCCTCGACGAGCAGGCGTCGATCCTTCAGCACACGCTGTGCTTCGACGACGGCGCGTGGTCGCTGTCGGCCGCCGACTGCTCCCTGACCGCGCTGGTCAACACCGGCCGGGGACCGTCGTGGCTGGTGGCGAAGGAGACCGTCCACTGGGTCGACGGCCGCCGCGATGTGCTGGAGATGTCGGAATACGTTCCCGACATGAAGGCCCTGTCCAGCGACGGCGCGCTGGCGGGGAGGCCGGGGCAGTACGTGGCGCGCAGGGTGCCCTCGGTGGGCGAGCTGCGCGTGTTCGGATATCTCTCCCAACGCCGCACCAAAGCAGCCCTGTTCACCGACCAGGGGGCGCTCGTCGCCCTCAGCTGCGACGACGTCGAACTGCGGGACGCCGCGTCACGCCTGGTGGAGACGTTCTCCGTGGTGGAGGTGGAGACGAACCAGGCGAGCCGAGTCGACCTGGACCAACTCGCGGGAGTCGCCGAGAAGTTCTCGGCGCACTTCGGGGCCGCTCCCGCGCAGACGACCAAACCGCAGTTCGCCGCTGCTCGCCTGGGCTGGAGCCGGCCTTGACGACCGACAGCCGGGCGCCCGCGCCCGACGTGCGGGACCGGCCGGCGGGGCCGTGGCAGCGGTGGCGCATCCTGCTGCTCGCGAACGCGTGCTCCCTGCTCGGGAACTACGTCCAGAACCTCGCACTGCCGCTGTGGGTCCTGGCGGTGACCGGGTCCTACACGGCCACCGGCATCACCTTCGCGGTGGGCACCCTGCCGGTGGTCCTCTGCGCTCCGCTGGCAGGACGGATCGTCGACCGGTTCAACCGGCTGCGGGTGCTGATCATCTGCGAGTTGCTCTGCGCGCTGCTGGTCGTGGTCCTCGTGATGGGCGTGCGGGCGGAGAGCCTCGCCGTCGTCTACGTGGTGTCGGCCCTGCTCAAGGCCGTCGGCAGCGCCGCGATCCCGGCGGTGCAGGCCCTGTTGAAGGAGCGCATCTCGGCCGAGGAGGCCCGGCCGGTCATCGCCAAGTTCGAGGTGATCTTCGGCGCCGCCATGAGCCTCGGGCCCATCATCGGCGCCGCGCTCTCGACGGGCATCGGGATCGAAGCGGCCCTGTGGGTGAACTTCTCGTCGTTCGTCGTCTCCGGGCTCATCGCGATGACGCTGCGTCCGTCGGCGGTGGTCGGGGACCGGGCGGAGAAGCCTGGGGCCGACCGGCCGAAGACTCGGCTGGAACCCCTTCGCTGGAGCGTGATCGACCCGCGGCTGCGGCGCGTGGCGGTCGCCGAGGCGTCGTACTTCCTCTTCCTCGGCGCGGAGACGGTCATCGCCCTGGCGGTCTTCAAGGAAACGGTGGGCGTCGCCGCGGCGGCCGTGTACCAGACACTGGCCGGGCTCGGCTGGGTCGTCGGGTCGTACCTGTTCGTCCGCAGGTTCAACCGGCAGCCGCTCCTCATCTGGGCAGGGGCCGCGGTGTCCACCGTCGCCACGGTCGCACTGGTGCTGAGCGGCCAGGCCTGGAGCTGGGCCGCCGTCGTGGTCGTCGGACTTCTCGGCGGGGCCGGCAACGTGATGATCGCCGGGGCGGCGACCGTGGTCTATCAGGCCCTGACCCCGAACGACTTCATGGGGCGGATCTTCGCGTTCCGCCGCGGCACGCTGAACCTGCTCATGACCGTCTCCTACGTCAGCATCCCGCTCGTCGGGGATGTCACCGGACATCCGGCCCACGTCCTCCTGGTCGCGGGCGCGGTCAACTTGGCGGCCACCACCTGGCTGTTGCTGCGACACCTCGGAGCGAGCATGGACGGCACCGGTGACGACACCCCCTAGCCTCGTATCGCTGGGGCGGGTGACCGCCGCGCCGCCGCCTTCCGTCGAGGTGCGGTGGGTGCCCCTGGGCACGGCCGCGGAACCGTCCCGGCCGGCCGGACTGACGGACATCGCCTGCGCCGCTCTCTTCGGCATCGACGCCTATCGGGTGGGGTACCGCTGGTCGGCGCTCGGCGTGCCGCCGGACGTCTCCCGGGGCCTGCTGGAGCGGCTGCTGAGCGACGTCGATCTCGGTGCGCTCCGGCGCACGCTCGTCACGCGGCGAGCCGTCCGGATGAACGACCGCGGCCGGCTGGTCCAACGCGCCCTGCACCGGGTCGGCTGGGGAGAGACCTGCGTCGACACCGGGCTCGACGCGGCCGCTGCGGCCGCGATCACCGACCGGCAGATCGTCGAACATGCCCACGAGATCCTGGACCTCCTCGACGCCCCGGCGCGGCCGGAGGGCCGGCCGGACGCGCTCGCCTGGCGCGGCGGCTTCTACTACGGCGCCCGGGATCTGCAACGTATCGGCGTGGGTGTGCAGTTGCCCTGGCCCGACGGGTTCGGCGGGGTCGATTCCGTACAGCTCGCGGCCGTCCTTCTGGGACGTGTCGGTACGCCCGGCACTCTGGTCCAGGCGCTCGCGCGGCACCGTGTGCCCTACTACGCGGCGGCCACGATGCCGGTCCTGGAGCACGGCGCCGACTGCCTGCGTATCGGGCTCAGTACCGTGGCCGACCACGTGGCCACGCTGCTCGACGTCGTGCGGGACGAACTGCACCGCGTCCTCGACGCCGGGGTGCCCGACACACGGGTGCCCTTCCTCCGGGCGGGCGCCGCACTCCATGAGGCGGTCAATCCCTCGCTCGACCCCTTCCAGTGCCGGGCGGAACGTCCCGCCGGGGCCGCCGGCCCGTTCACCCCCGCCGTGGCCGTGGTGGGCCGACCGTCCGATGCGGCCCTCGCCCGACTGCGGGAGATCGTTCGTGAATGGTGAGATCTTCCGGCTGCCGGGCCAGGACGGCAGGGTCGTCGTGGTGCATCGGCCGGGCTCGCCGACGACGTCCGTGATCGCCACCTACGCGCTCGGATTCGGCCTCGACCCCACCCATGCTCCGGGAACGGCCCACCTGTACGAGCACCTCTTCCTGGCGACGCTGCGCGCGCTCATGACAGCGCCGGTCATGGCTCGGGCCCAGACCGACGCGGACACCATGAGCGTGTCGGCCACGGTGCCGGCCGAGGCCGGGCAGGAGCTGATCGCGGCGCTGGCCGCCACCCCCCGGACACTGGCCGCGGGACCGATCGACGACGACGTCCGGCTGCGGGAGTGCCGTGCGATCGATGTCGAACTGTCCGAATGGTTCGGGAACCCGCTGCTCGTCGCCGGCCACAAACTGGCGGCGCTGGCCACGCGGCGGACTCAGCCGGCCCGCTTCGACGAGTGCCGCGCCGGGGCGTGCGCGGCCATCGCGCCACGGGAACTGCAGGCGCACGCGGCCCTGCAGGGCGCCGCTTCTCCGGAGCGGCTGGTGATCGTCGGTCCGAGCCCGGCCGAGGAATGGCTGCCCCTGGCGAACCTGCTGGGGCCGCTCGCCCCGCCGGTCGTGCACGTCACCTCTTCCTCCGGGTGGGGGTGTCTCGGGTCGAGGGGAAGCGTTCCCGGCGCGGACCGCCGGGTCTACATCGGAATCCCGTTGCCCCTGAGCACCGCGGAGAAGGCCGAGTCCCTCCAGCTCGCCGCCGAGGCCGTGCTGCACGGGCGTGGTCCGCTCGCCGAGGTGGGTGACCGTGTCGGCGCTCGTTTCCGGGGCGGCTCCGTCGTTCCCACCGCCGGCTGCGTCGTCGTCACCGGCAGTTGGCTCCTGGAGAACTCCCGGCAGCGGGAGGCGATAGGCATCGCGGTGAGGCAGCTCGAAGGACGTGTCCCGCCGGCCGTCCTCGGAGCGCTGGCGGACGCGGTGCCGGAGCGACGCCGTGCCCTCGCCGCCACCTCCGTGACGCTGGCCGAGGCGGTCGACGCGTGGCGGTGCGGGTACGGCATCAGCCCGACGGGCGCCACCGGGCCGGACGTGGACGAGGTCCAGCACATCGTGGGGACCGGATGGGAGCGGTCGGTGCTCGTCGGCGCCCGCCCCGCCCGCAGCGATCCGTTCTGATCCCGGCAGACCCGCAGACCCGCAGACCCGCCCCGAACGCGTGGACTTCGGGGTCAGGGCCACACCAGGCAGTACGCCTGGTGCCCCGCGTCGTGCAGGCGGTGGGAGAAGTCCTGCCACTCGTGGAGCGATTGGTGACGGGAAAGCGCTGACCTGGGGTTTCGCAAGGGAATGTGCGTTGACCTGGGAAAACCCCTTTCGGTAGTTCTCACGGGTCAACGCTGTTTCCCAAGCTCATGTGCCCTGGATGCGCCCTGGGGACGGCTAGCGCACCACGTCGATGAGTGTCTCGCACAAAGTCTTCGCGTCGTCCAGGGCTTGGCGACACATGTCCTCGGTAAGCACCAGGCGCTGGCCGATCCGTGCAGATGAACCGGGCACTCGGATCAGGTACTTCTCATCCACGATGCCGTCGTTGTGGGTGAAGAGATGCCGGGCCGCCCAGGTTTCGAGGAGGCGCTGCCATGTCTGCGGGCCGAGGGCGGAGCGCACATCGGAGAAGCCGGCGTTGGCGATCAGCTCGGCCATGGAGTCGGGGCGTTGGAAGATCGCTCCCTTGCCGTTCAGGAGAGCATCCGCATTCGGTACGGCCGCTCGGAAGAGGGACGAAGCCAGGGCTTCCACGACTCCCACCACGTTCTCGACGGTGTCGACCCAGTTGCGTGTGAAGACCCCCTGCTCGCGGAGCAGCGCCTTCGCCTCCGAGGGAAGGGCTTCCAATGCGTCCAGGCGAGCAGCCTCCGCCTGGAGCGTGTCGAAGGCGACCGATGTGGCCGGGAGCTGCCCACAGACAGGGCAGTACCGGTGTTCGCTGAAGATCGCGTAGTTGGTGTGGCAGCCCGAGCACGTGCGGACGCGGACCAGCTTCTCCTCGGCGATCCCGGGCAGCGGTCGAGGGTGGAAGGGCTGCGATGTGAATGAGAAGGAGAGGCCGGTACGTCGCGAGCCACGGGATAGACCCTTGAACATCCGCTCCAGCTCATGGTGGATCAGCTGGTGGCCGAAGTCGCTCGCGGCCTCTCGGGCTCGGTCGATCTGCTGCTCGGTCGTGAACTCCGAGTGGTCTGCGTGATGGCCGCAGTAGACGCACCACAGGGTGAGGTCGTCAGGCAGCGCCTTGTACTGCTGGCCGTCCATGCGGAAGATCAACGAACACTCAGGGCACTGACGGCCGAAGAAGCCCCGATCGTCGGGGGGCATGCTGACCTGCATCTGGATCGAGTCGCCCTGCTGGCCGATGAGTTTCACGCCGTCGGCCATTCTGTATCTGCGGTTGTCGCCCATGAGTTGATTGTTCTCCTCTGCACTGACACTGCCGTCTGGCTGTGTGATGAGCGGTACCCGGTGAGGGGGTACGGCGGCGTCCCGGCGTAAGAGGAGCCGGTCAGCGGTGGCAGGTGGCCCGGGCTTTGAAGAGCTCGAAGCCGCGCTGCATCATCGCGACGGTCCGGTCCGTGACCCAGAACAGAACCTTGGGAGAGCTGGTGATCTGGGCGAGATGCACGCGGCCCTGGGTGTCCACGATGTTGCGCTCCAGAATACTGAGGGTGCCGTAGAAGTCTCCGTGTGCCAGCGAGCTGCAGCTGCTCCACACGACCTCGGCCTCGCCGGCACCCATGGGCATCAGTGCGCCTGCTTCCCGCACGATTTCCGAGTACGGTGCGGGCTTGAGGGCCTTCTTGGCGTCGTCCGGTGCCGTGCCCGCATTGACCACGAGCTCTGTCAGCTGCTGCATCCGCAGGTCCAGCGGACGCTTGGGCTCCTGCTTGAGAAGGGCGGTCATGCGGTCGGCGTTCTTGTGCTCGCCGGCCTGGATGCAGAGCCGCCGCTGAATCCGTTCGAGCCGCTGGGCGGGACTGAGCATCCAAACCGCGCGGGCGCTGTTCTCGAAGGCGCCGCGCAGGAGCGAGTACTGCCCATGAGTGTGGAGGGTGATTGACACCGAGTTGTCCTGCGGGTCGCCCGCGAACGTCGAGCGGAAGCAGTGGAGGTGGTCGACGGCCACACCGAGCGCGTTCCAGGCGCTGTGGGAGACCTGGTAGGGGTCGGTCTTGGCGTCGTCCCCGGCCAGGACGCTGCCGGGCTGGACCTGCCACTGCTTGGAGTCCGATTGCGTGAGACTCTCGTACGGCCGGGCGCTGTCCAGCAACGCCAGTGTCCGTCTGAGGTATTGGTCTTCCGCAGAGGTGGTTGCCATGGCATGAGCGTATGGGGGCTGGTCGTGGGGGTGCGCGGTATTTACGTTTGTGAGTCAATCGTCAAGTTCAGAGTAGCGGGGCAGCTTGACGTTGCGCTGGTCCGCCAGCACAGGGCCAGCGACCGCTGACTCAGCGGATAGGGACACTGCGTGGTCTCCGGTGGCACGGTGTCGAACGCGACGAAGGACCAGGGCTGGGAGGAAAGCCTTCCTGAGCCGACTCTTCTTCCTGTGTCTCCGCCGGGATCCGAACCTGCGACACCCGCTTTAGGAGTGGGCGGAATCCCTGATCGAGGGTGCTCGTACGCGCCGGACGGTGCTGTCCTTGCAGACCAGCGCTATCCGGCATGTCGTTTGAGCCTGCCCGTGCCGGCTGGCGCCCTGTTGTCCGCTCACGCATCGCGCACGCGTCTCGATCGTCTGACCAGTGTGCTTTCCGTCGGTGCAGTGACTACTTCGTCCGGATTCCTGTCCGCACGTCGGTTCATGCGCATTAAACTGCCGACCATTTTCTTCCAGAATCTGGACGAGGAGAGATCAGTCCCGGGATGTCTTGTGTTCTGCTTGTTGCGCCTCAAGTCCGGCTCGGGGGGCAGCGGCCCTCACCGTCGCTCACTGCGTATGTCGAGACTTCCGCCGAGCGCACCGACATTACGGGATCGGGTCCGCCATGTTCCCGGAAGCGCGCCGGGTCCCACAGGTATAGGACATCGCCATCCGTGCTGAAAGCGAGCAGTGGACGATCGGTCGGGAGTGGTCCGTTGTGCACGGAAAGCTTGCTTTTGAGCGGCTGTACACAGATCCGCTCGCCCTGGATGCCGAAGTAGGAATCCGGTGCAGTCGCGTTCACTACGTCACGGGCGGCGCGGTGGGCTGCATCGGAGGTCCGGCTCATGAACGCAACTCCTCCAGTGACGACGAGCGCGACTGCGGCACCAGTGGACACGACGCTCACAATGCTCTTCTCCCAGGCCCAGTGGAAGTGGCGAGCCCACCCGTAGAGGGCCAGAGGCGGCAGGAGTAGCCCTATGCAGCCGAGAGTAGGGAGCAGTGCAGCTGCACCGGTCCAATAGACGGGGGTGGAGGCCGAGTCAGCGGGGATTCCGAAAGCGTCCTCCACGTACAGGAACTGCAAGAACGAGCCGACGAACGGCAGAACCCACGGCAGGGGCAGGACGAGCACGGTAAGCAGGCCGACGGCGTGCCTGCTAATCCAGGTTTGGCGAACGGCGAACCAGCAGCCTCGGGGTACGTACCACAGCAGAGCCAGACAGGCGAACGTGAGCAGAACGCTTCTGATCTGCGCGGCGACGCCGTAAGGGTTCTGCTGGTGCCACATGTACCCGGGCATTGCGCTGCCGACGAGGACCAAGGCCCCGGCCGCCCAGCGCAGGGGCCAGGGGCGGCGCTGGTTGCTCGTGTACCAGTTGCCGACGAACCACGCGGCGACGGCGAGCGGCGCGAACATGGCCAGCTGGCCGACCAGGGAACGGTCGTACGCGAGCCAGCCGTAGAACATGAGCAGGGATGCCAGTGCAAGGCGGAGTGCTACCCCTCGACGGCCGTGCCACCAGGGATTTCCGTCCTCATCCGTCTCATTGGCCTTGGGCCCCACACTCTTGCGCACGCCGTGGCGGAACTCATCAAACTCGAAGCCTCCGAGCCGCTGTCGCCCGAGTAGCTCGCGGACCTCCGCTTCTTCGACGGATGGAGCAACACCGATGGTGCGCTGCTCGTCGGCGAGCCCCGACTGGGTACGCAGCGAGGCCAACCAGCCGAGACCCCGCCTGCTCCGCCAGCTGGACTCTCGAAAGACGCGCCATGTCACCAACGGCTCAGGCGTCTGGGCACGGACGAGAGACCCTCCCACGATGGTTACGGACACGTGCTTGCCCACAACCTCCAGCAGACGCTGGCGGGCACCGGTTTCAGCGCCCCTGCGCGAGCCGGGGAGTCGCACTTCTACGACGTATGCAGCTTGGCCCTCCGGCCGTCCTGGATCTTCCTGCTCACCGGCCGGTCGGATAGCCCAACCTTGTTGCTCGCACAACCCCTTGGCGAGCAACTGATCGCGCCCACGCTTCGGAGCCCGAAAGACCAGATCTACCCGCTCGTCGAACCCTGCGGTCGGCAGAGGGACTTCCACTTCATCGACAGCTGCGCCAATTTGAGGCCCGCCGGACGGAGAATCGTCCCTCACCCTGCGCGGATCGGGAACCCTCACCCGTGTCTCCGTTCTCGTCCTCCGTTCACTATTCGACGACGTGAGACGACGAATGAGCAGCGTGCCGAAGCGCATTGTTTTGACATCCCCTTTGCTGTCGGCGCTATGCCAGCGGATGGGATGGGCACGCATGGAGCCGTGACCGTCCCATAACTCAAGTGCGATTACGGTCGCACAGAGCACTGACAATGCCGCCCGCCGCTGCCGCCGCCCACTCCGCCACCCCCAACCTCCGTGGTGGTCAACGGTTGGTGTGGATCATGACGGTAAGCACAGGTGAGGCCGGCGATGGTTGGCTCTGCCCGATGTCCTCGTACCCCCACGACGTGTAGAGAGCGTGGACCTTTCCGTCTCCGGCGGCTCGGTTGACCATGAGCGTGACGTAGGGCTCGTCGCGTGTGGCGAGGAGCGTGTCGTGGATACGGCGAGCCGTGCCGGTCTTCCGCCAGGCCGGTCGGACGCCGATCTCCTTCAGAGCCACGGCCGGTCGCTCGGTGTACTTCTCCGCCGGCGTTGGGCTGGTCCGCTGCCAGTAGCGGTCGCCGTGCTCGATGGTGTTGCTGTACGCGTAGCCGACCGGTTGGCCGGCCGCGTACGCGAGGACGGCCGTAAAACCTGGTTCGGCGGAGTGCCGGTCGATGCGTTCGCCGAACGCGGTCACCGCGTAGTTCGGCAGGTGGAGCAACCGGGCGCGTACCTCGGCGTACACGTCGAGGAGGTCGCCGCGGATGGTGTCCAAGGTGGTGAAGGTGCGCAGCTCGGTGGCGGGTGCCGTGGTCATGAGGCCGTCCTCCAGGTGGTGGTGTGCTCGGTCCAGGTCTGGACGGTGGCGCTTCGCGGGGCGGTCGCGCGGAGCGCGGCCCCGAACTCTTGGAGCATGCGAGACACGCGGGCGTGGCGGGTGGCGGCGTCTGCGGGGACCTTCATCGCGGTGGCTGTTGCGGCCTCGGCGGCGCCCTGGGCGAGCAGGGCGTGGGCGAGACGTGTCGTGGTGATGGCTCGGGACCTGACCATGTGAGGTCGGAGCGAGGCGAGGCAGCGGTGGGCGTGGTATTCGGCGGTCGGGTGGTCGCCGAGTGCCAGGTACGCGGAGAGGGCCAAGGAGTCCAGTTCGGCCTGGTCGTAGAAGGCGAGCAACCAGACCGGCCGGTGGTCGGCTGGATCGGCGCGCAGCATGGCGTCCTGCGCCTGCTCGAACGCGCGACGTGTATCGGTCCGGTTCTGGGCCGTACCGTGGATGGCGCCTTGGCGGGCCAGACCGAGGGACGCGAACAGCGGGTCGCGACGGGTGAGGTGCAGGTTGCGGGCGACATCGTTGGCGGCGCATGCGTCGGCGGGGCGACCCATGTGGCGGTACATGGTGCCCGCGTGACTCCAGATACGGAACTTGATTGCTTGGTCCCCCGACATCTCGGCGAGGGCCTGGGCT
Source organism: Streptomyces sp. DSM 106670 (assembly GCF_055792845.1). Lineage (NCBI taxonomy): Bacteria > Bacillati > Actinomycetota > Actinomycetes > Kitasatosporales > Streptomycetaceae > Streptomyces > Streptomyces sp. DSM 106670. Next base: position 3,466,309 of record NZ_CM147704.1, on the reverse strand, counting down.
TCGCGCATGTGCACCTTCGCGACGTCGTAGCGCCGGCCGTCGATGGCGGCCCACATCGCAGACGAGCGGAATGCGGCTCCGGAGGCGTAGAGACTGCTGCGAACCCGCTGCGTGGCACTGCCTGCGTTCTGGAGGTTGAGCGCCTCGTCGGCGAGCGCGGCGGCCCGCTCCTCGATGCCAGGTTGCCCGCCGTGGCGGTGGTCGCTGGCGATGATCTCGGCGAAGCGCTTGTTCAGTCGGTTGACGTCGCTCATGCCGATTCGGCGCGGTGACGCGGTCCCTGGGGTTGCTGCTGCGGCAGCCGCAGCAGCGATGCCGCCGACGAGGGTACGGCGCTTCATGTCGGGCTCCTCCTGCTGCGATGGCGCTGGGGTGGGCGAAGGCCGGCCCCGTGGCACGAACCCTAAGGCGACGGCGGGTAATCCGGAGACGACCTCAAGTGCGGTACGAGTTGCTGACTTTGGCCAGGTGACTCGGCCCGCTTTCCACGCCCGGACCGATGACCCGTCGAGCCCGCCTACGTGTCCCGTCAGCTGTTCAACAGCCCTGTTCACGGCGTCGGCCAGGCCGTTTGAGCTGTATCCGTGCTCGGTCATCCACGCCTCAAGGACGGTGTTGCGGATCGCGTCCATGCGGGCACGGTAGCCCGCGCGCTCCCTACCCACCAGGTAAAGAGCAGGTCAAAACGTCCTAGGTGAGCCCGTCGGACGAGCACCTGAAAGCCCTAACCGGCCCTCCAGGCAACGGAGTTATCTGGGTGTCGGTCACTCCCCGCGAGCGGCTGTTGACGGCTCGGTCCGCCCCTGGAAAGCCACAAGGGGTGGAGCGAGCGCCGAGACGACACGAAGGCTCCATCCCATGCCGATTCTGAAGAAAGCAGTTGAGACGGTCCTCGCCAGCCACCCCACGTACAGCGAGGTCTTCCCGTGCGTGCCGTCCACGGCCGAGACCGGACGCAGGCTTGTCCGGGGGGTTCTCGGGATGTGGCACCTGGATGTCCTCGCTGACCGCGCCGAGCTGATCGTCACTGAGTTGATCGCGAATGCCGCCAGGCATACCCCCTGCCCCGAAGTCCGTCTCGTTGTCGGGCGGCCAACTGCGACACGGGTACGCGTCGGGATCGCGGACGAGGAACCGTCGCGTCTGCCGGAGCTGAGCCACGCGGGCGACGAGGACGAATCGGGTCGCGGGCTGTTTCTCGTCGAAGCTGTGGCCGACCGCTGGGGCTGTGACCTTCAGAGTGCAGGCGGACGTCTGCGTGGCAAAGAGGTCTGGGCCGAACTCCAGACCGAGGGCGACGTGTGAGGGCCCGGATGCGATGCTCTCGCTTCTTCTGGGCCCTGCCCGTCCGCCGTTTCAGGTCTGGGCCGACACCGCCAGATACCAGGCTGCCGGATCGGCCAGCTGGGGGAAGGTCCGTTCCTCGATGAATTCATTGTGGATCACCGGTGACTGCTGGCTCGGCTGCGAACGGACCGGAGTGCGGGTGATCTGGCTCGGCCCGGTTCAGTGGGACGGGCAGCACGCCCCCTTCTACGCATGTGAGGTGTGCCTTGATCGTCTCAAGGCACAGGCCCTCACTTACCTCATGGGGCATTGATCGGCCTCGGCTCGATCAGCCCCTCGTACACGACTTCCCGGCGTGAGCGGGCGGTCCGGCCAGCGCTTTCTGTGCGGGCCGCGCCCCCTCGTGCCGGGCGGCCAGGAGCTGGTCCGAGGGCCAGCCGTCTGGTTTCGCTCTTCTGGCGGCTCCTGGTGGGCATTCCAGCCCAGCTCAGCAACAACCAACGATGAAGAGGAGTACAGCATGACGCGCAGCACCGTGGTGCCCAGCCGTACCGAAGTACGACCGCAGATTCCGGGTGCATCAGACGGCTTCGACCTGGATGTCTCGCTCGTGGAGATCGCCGACCCGGCAGGTCTGGTCAACCTGACCGACGACAACTGCGGTTCCACCTGCGGCGCCTGCACCACCAACGTCGCCTGACGCCTGAATTGAAACCCCAGGTCACCTTCGGTCTGGTGCCGTCGCGCTCCCGCGCGGCGGCGCCAGCCGCCCATCCCTTCGCCCATGGAGGTCATCGGTGGTTGCTCAACCCACAGTGTTCCGGGCCGGTTCCACCGCTCTCGTGCGCGCCGTGGCCCGACCGTTTCTGCCGGTTCCTCCGTGCCCTGACCCGGATGACCACTCTTCCGACGGCTCCTCTTCCTGCGTGACGTGGCTTCGCGCAGTCTGGGCGGACCAGCACATCGCCGGCGCCGTGGCGCACTCCAGCCCAGCTTTGGCCAGGCAGGTGCGGGCTGTGTGTACCACCGAGAATCCTCCCCTTCGAGACATACGGCGCGTGGCGCTGTCGATGTCCCGATACCTCCTGCGGGCCCAGCACCGGGCCACGCCCTTCGGTCTGTTCGCCGGAGTGACTACTGTGGGGTTCGGCTCGCAGGCACGTGCGGAGTGGGGCAAGGCTCACGTGGCTGTGGGCCGCGCGGGTGCGGAGTGGCTCGCCGCTGTGGTCGAACGGCTCGAGTCCTGCCCGGAACTCCTCGACCAGCTGCCCGTCGTCGTCAACAACACCGTGCTGAGCCGGGGGGACCGGCTCATCGTGCCGTTCCAACCCGATCCGAATGACGACCGGATGCGCGCGGTCGAGGCATCCCTGGCTCTGACAGAGCCGGTGCGTGCGGTCCTCGCCGCGGCCCGGACGCCGATTCGCTGCGGAGCTCTCGCGGAAAGGCTCTGGGCGGAGTTCCCCGAGGCCGATACGGAGAAGGTGCACCGTCTGCTTGCGGAGCTGGTCCGGAGACGAGTGCTCATCACGAGCCTGCACGCTCCGAGTACCGAGACCGACGCCCTCGGGTATCTGCTCGACCAACTCGACACGATCGGCGTCGACAACCTTGCGTCGGTAGCGGAGACGGCACGCGAGCTGCACGCGGTCCGAATGGGCTTGAAGGAGTGCGCCACGCGCGGCGGCCGGGACAGCACCGCAGCGCGGATGCGGGCCCTCGTGCCCGGCCTGCGTCGACACCCTGTTGCGTTTGACCTGCGGTTGGATGCGCGTCTCGTCCTACCGGAGGAAGTGGCTCGGGAGATCGAGCGCGCCGCCTTCATCCTGACCCGGGTGAGCACCCGCCCGTACGGGACAGCCGCGTGGAACGCCTACCACCAGCGCTTCTACGAGCGGTACGGCATCGGCACGATGGTCCCGCTCGCGGAGGTCGTCGCGGACAGCGGGACTGGCTACCCCGACGGCTACCCGGGCAGCCCTGACGGTTCGCGTCGGCCCCGCGTCTCCGCTCGGGATGACGCCCTCGTACGCCTGGCGCAGGGTGCTGCGCTCGACCGCCGCGACGAGGTCGTACTCACTGACGAACAGATCGACGTCCTGGACGTGGGGCCCGACGAGCCACGACTGCCGCCGCATCTGGAGGTAGGGGTGCGAGTGCACGCCGCCAGTCTGAAGGACTTGCAGCGCGGACGATTCCAGCTGGAGGTCGTGAGCGTGTCGCGCGGGGCCGGCGTCTCGACAGGCCGGTTCCTCGACGTACTGGCACCCTCCGAGCGTCAGGCCCTGGCCACGGAGCTGGCCGATCTTCCGGCTGCGGACAGCGACACCGTGCCCGCCCAGCTCTCCTTCCCGCCGCTGCTCCCGGAGAGCGCTCATGTCACCCGCGCCCCGCAGGTCCTGCCTACCCTGATCAGCCTCCAAGAGCACTGCGCACCGAAAGATACCGTTCTCACCCCGAAGGACCTGGCCGTGGGGTGCGATGGCCGCCGCATGTACCTGGCCGCTCCGGAACGGGGGCATCGCGTCGAGGCCGTCGGCATGAACGCGCTGAACCTGCACACGCACACTCCGCCGTTGGCACGCTTCCTCACTGAACTGTCCCGTGCCCAGTGCGCGCAGGTCACCACCTTTGACTGGGGCGTCGCAGCAGCGATGCCGTTCCTGCCGCGCCTGCGGTACGGGCGTACGGTGCTGACCCCGGCGCGCTGGCGTCTGGAGGCGTCCGAATTACCCGGCCGTGCTTGTCCTCGCGCTGAGTGGGACACCGCGCTCTCCGAATGGCGGGCACAGCGGGGATTGCCTCGCCGCGTGCTCCTTGTGGAAGACGACCGGCGTCTCTTCCTCGACCTCGACGAAGGCGGCCATCGGACGCTCCTGCTCCGACACCTCGACCGCGCTCACCAGGCCGTGCTCACCGAGGCCCCGGAACCAGAAGCGAACGGCTGGTGCGGCGGGCGAGCCCACGAGATCGTGGTGCCGCTCAAAGCGACCCGGCCGCCGCCCTGGCCGCCCCTGCCTGTTCCCACTGAGGCTCGCGCCCTCTCGTCGGCCCAGCTGCAGACTCCCGCTGCTTCATCGGTGTTGCTTGCCGCCTTGTACGGAGATCCCCGCCGCCAGGACCTCCTGCTTTCCCAACACCTCCCCGGACTCATCGAACGACTGGGCAACCCGCGGTGGTGGTTCATCCGCTTCCGTGACCCGGACCAGCACCTCCGCGTCCGCATCGCTCTCCCTGACCGCAGAACTTTCGCTCAGACGGCGCGGACTGTGAGCGCGTGGGCCGACGGCCTGCGCAACGCCGGCCTGCTGGCAGACCTGCGCTATCCCACCTCTTATCGAGAAATGGGTCGTTGGGGCTCCGGTGCCGCCTGGGAGGCGGCCGAGGATGTGTTTCGGGCAGACTCGCACGCCGTTCTGGTCCAGCTCACAGAGCCGCAGAGGCCGGCGCAACGCACGCTGGTGGCGGCCCACACCGTCGCCATCGTCTCCGCGTTCCTCGGCAGCACCGAGGCCGCGATGCGCTGGCTGGCCGACCACGTCTCGCCGACGGCGCCTGCGTCCGTTCCCCGCCCGCAGTTCAGCGAGGCCGTACGGCTCGCGAACCCAGCCGACGACTGGGCCGCCCTGCGCGAGGTCCAGGGCGGAGACGCCATCGTGTCGGGTTGGGCAGAGCGCGATGCGGCACTCGCCGCGTACCGGTTGCACCTTCCCGGCCCGGACACCCAGGGCATCGCCGTCGATGACGTCCTGACCTCCCTTCTGCACGTCCACTTCGTGCGGCACGTCGCGGTGAACTTCCCCGAGGAAGAGGTGTGCCTCTACCTGGCTCGCGCTGCTGCTCTGGCGTGGACTGCCCGCACCACCAGGAGGCCGGCGTGACCGTGCTCCCGACGCTCGGCCTGGTCGATGCCGTTGCTGCGAGGCTCGCCGACCCCGGCACGGTGCCCTCCGTCCTCCAGACACATCGGCAACATCTCGCCTACGGCCCGCCAGGGATCGCGCTTCTTCACATCGAGCGGGCCGCGAACGGCCTCGGACCGTGGCAGCATGCGCACAACTGGCTCGCTGCTGCGTCCCACGGATCCCTCACGAGCGGACCCGACAGCCACCCCTTCTACGGCGTGCCCGCCTTCGCCCACGCCCTTGCCTGCGCCGCCGACCATCTTCCTGGCTCCTACCAGCGCGCCTTGGACTCGATGGACCGACAGATCGGGATCGACGTCAGACGCCGTCTCGACGCAGCGCATCGCCGCATCGATGCCGGATGCCTTCCGCGACTGGCCGAGTTCGACGCCATCCGGGGCCTGACCGGATACGGGGCTTACCTTCTACGCCGGAACCCAGACAGTCCTACGGTGCGCGCTGTCCTCGACTACTGCGTGCGCCTCACCGAACCGATCAGGGAATTCAGCGAGGACCTTCCGGGTTGGTGGACTGCGACGGGGCCCTCGGGCAGACCGGACGAACAATTCCCCGGTGGCCATGCCAACACCGGCATGGCCCACGGCATCGCCGGAGTGCTCGTGCTTCTGGCCCTCGCCGCCCGGAAGAGCACCGTTACGAACGGGCACCTCAGAGCGCTGCACACCATCCTGACGTGGCTCGACCGCTGGCAGGAGGAGACAGGCCGAGGAGCAACCTGGCCGTACTGGATCACCCGGAGCGAGCTACGTACCGGTCGCTGCGCCGCGTCCAAACTCCGGCGTTCGTCATGGTGTTACGGCACCGCCGGCCTCGCCCGCGCTCAGCAACTTGCCGCGCTCGCTACCGGTGACATCGAACGCCAGATCACGGCGGAGAACGCGCTCGCCGCCGCCCTCACCGACCCGGACCAGCTCGGCGCCACGACGGACCACGGCCTGTGCCACGGCTTTGCCGGCCTCACCCACATCGCCGTCCGCACGGCCGCAGACGCCCATCCCTCAAGCGTCGGTCGACTCCGAGCTGCGATCCCGGGACTTTTGGCCGCGATCTGCCCGGTGGACAACGACCTCGAACGCGCGGCCACGGCACTTGTCAGCGGCACCGGATCGGGGCCCGGCCTGCTCGATGGGGCTGCCGGAACAGCCCTGGCTCTTCTCGCTGCCGATACCGCCGCACCACCCCAGTCCGCCTGGGATTCCTGCCTGCTCATTGCCTGATTCACCGACCGAAGGACTTCGATGCCCCCTGACTGGCAGCAGCACAACATCACCTTCATCGACCGCGAGAGCGCCCGGCACGCCATCGACGAACGCCTCGGGCCCGCCCTGATCACAGCCGAGACCGATGGGCAGCTCACCGGCTGGTGGTTCATGAACAAGCAGCCTTGGCCGCTGCGGTACCTCGCCGACGAGCCCTCCCCGATCATTGAGTCGCTGCTGAGCGATCTCGTGGGTGACGGGGCGGTCGTGTCATGGCTGCCCTCTGTCTACGAGCCCGAGTCCGAGGCATTTGGCGGTCCGGGCGCTATGGATACGGCCCACGGACTGTTCCACAGCGACTCCCGCCACCTGCTCACCTACCAGCCAAGCCCGGACCACTTGGGGCGCAAGGAGACTGCGGTCCTGCTGGCGAGCGCCATGATGCGCGGCGCCGGACTCGACTGGTTCGAGCAGGGTGACGTATGGGCGAAGGTCTCGGCTCTTCGGCCGCCCACCGACCCGGCGCGCTCCGAGAGAGCCGCTGAGTTGGTTCCGGCGATGCGGAAGCTCATGACCGCTGACGCCTACAGGCTCTGCAACCAGGGTGGTCCACTCCACGCGCACGAGGAGTGGGTGACCGCCTTCGAACGGGCCGGTGTCGCGCTCGCCGCGCTGGCCTGCCGCGGCGCCCTCACACGCGGCCTGCGAGCCGTCATAGCCCACCACATCATCTTCCACGCCAACCGCGCCGGTCTCATCAGGGACGACCAGAGCGCTCTGTCCAACATTGCACGAGAGGCAGTCATGGGAACGAGTGACCACACCGCGTCGCCGACCGAGTCGACGACCGACGCCGATAGCGTGAAAGGGGTGAACACCGACACGATCGTTACTCCGACGTCCGAGGCCGCGCGCCTCCGTAACGCCCTGGTGGACAAGCTCCGCGCTGACGGAAGCGCCCGCACTTCCGGCGTGGAGACCGCGTTGCGGACCGTGCCCCGTCACGTGTTCGTGCCCGATGTGCCGCTCGAAGACGCATACGCCAACGCGCCGGTGCACATCAAGTACGACACCGACGGCAGCTCGATCTCCTGTGCCTCCCAGCCGGGCGTGGTCGCCCTCATGCTGGACCAGCTCGACGCCCAGCAAGGCGAGCGCGTCCTCGAACTTGGCGCAGGCACCGGTTACAACGCCGGTCTGCTCGCCCATCTGGTCGGTGAGAGCGGGCACGTCACCACGCTCGATGTCGACGACGACCTCGTAGAGGGCGCCCGCGCGCATCTCTCCGCCGCCGGAATCACCAACGTTGAGGCGGTCACCCGAGACGGGGCCCTCGGCTACGCGGAAGGTGCGCCGTACGACCGAATCATCGCCACCGTAGGCGCGCACGGCGTGCCGCACGCCTGGTTGCAGCAGCTTGCTCCCGGGGGCCGGCTTCTCGTCCCGCAGCGGCTCAAGGGCACGGTGTCCCGCTCCATCGCCTATGAGCAGCGCGATGGCCGGTGGATGTCCCTCGGTAGCGAGATGAACACCTTCATGCCGCTCAGGCGGGGCATCGCCGACGACGACCGCCGGGTCATCCCGCTCAGCACGGACGGAACCGTACGGCTCCAGGCCCCCGCCGGGCAGACAATCGACACCGAGGCCCTCGACGGTGTCCTGCACGAGCCGCGCACCGAGGAGTGGACGGGCATGACGGTCCGCGCCATGGAGTCGCCGGAGTGGATGGAACTGTTCCTCACCTGCTCCCTTCCCTCCGGCCTGATCCGGATGCTCTTCCCGCAAGCCGCCAAGGGCACTTTGCTCACCGAGGACCCCTACCCCTCCTCGACCGCAGCCGTCGACAAAGGCGCCGTCACCTACCTCGCACGGCGTCTGTCTGAGAAGAAGACCTCCGAGGGCGGCAAGCTGTGGGAGTTCGGGGTCATCGGCCACGGTCCCGGCAGCGATGAACTGGCCGCAAGGGTCGCTGCGGCCATCCGCGTGTGGGACCTGGAGTACCGGGGCCGTGAAGCCACGTTCGAGATCCAGCCTCTCGACGCCCCCGCGATCGAGCAGCGAGCCGGCCTCTTCGCGCTTGACACCCCGCTGAACCGCATCGTCGTCGACTGGAGTTGACACCCCACGCGTAGTGGGCGGTGGCCGCCGGCGCGCAACCGGCGGCCACCGTGGCTTTACCCGTCTTCACACACACCTGGGGGAGTCCATGGACCCGCACGGATCCACAGCTCAGCGCTTTCCGCTCGTCGCCCGATTCCGGCCCGCCTGCCTTCCCCTGCCGAAGCGCGTGCGCGCCCTCGTCGACCTGGCCGGCACTGCGATGGCGGAGACCGATCAGGGGGTGGCGTCCTCCGTCTACAACCAGGCTGCGCTCATCGCCTCCGATCTCGCCCTTCCGGACCTCGCACGCGAGATGTGCCACCAACATGCCGCCGCCTACCTCCACGCCTGCCCCCTGCCCGGCATGACCGCGATCCGGGGGCTGGAGCCCGTCGTCAACCTCGCCCGCCTCCAGATCCGCGCCGGCCGCGCAGATGAGGGTCGTCGGCGACTGCTCGACCTGTATGGGGCCGTCGAGGTAGGCGCGCCTGCTCGGTTCGAGGGCGTCACCGTGCCCGCGGACCTCACTGCGACCGACGAAGACCGCCACGAGGTTCGCGCGTGGCTATGGCGCGTGCTCCTCGCCGACGGCACGCGCGCTCTTACTGCCGAAGGGCGCTGGTCCGAGGCCCTGGCGCACATGGAGACCCACCGAGGCGTGGGCAGGCGAATGCTCGATGGACGCCAAGTAGCGGTACTCGCCTCGCTCGCTGCGGGAGATACGGCACACGCTGCGACGCTCCTCGCCGGTACGGTGCCCGGCGAGCCGTGGGAGCAGACTGTCACGGCATGCTTGACTGCCCTGTGGCGCCGCGACGCGGGACAACCAGTCGCCGGTTACCTGGCGGACTTGGCAGACGCCTACCTTGAGCGGGGGGCCGAGCCGGGGATGACCGTCTTTGATATCCGACTGGGCCTGACCGTCCTCGACATGGTCGGGTCCCCCAATCTTCCGGCCGCGCACCGCATCGCCGAGGACTTGCACCGGAGAGCGACGGAGGCCGAGAACGGCTACGCGGCACGTGAGAACTTGGCGAACTCTCTGTTCATCGAACTCGCTACGAACCGGCAAGAGCAGGACTGCCGCGCTTTGGTGCGGGCTTGCGCCCTCGGGGCAGAGACCCTCCCGGACCGAATGCAAGGAGCGCTGTCAGCAGCTCTGCGTGCCGCCGACAGCGTCATCCGGAAGAGTCTCGCGCCATCATCAACGCCTCTGTCCCCGCGGTGAGCGCGAAGCCTGGACGGTGGCCGCCACGTGGCTGCCCTCAAGGCCCACATGAAGGAGTTCCCGCCCGTTGCCGTCACCCTGACCTGGGCCAAGCCGGGCGGCGAACCAAAGTCTGTCCGCCTTCTCTTCGCCGATGACGAGAGCCGGGCCTACAACCGCAGCGTCTTCAACATGGGTGCCTGGAAGCTGGCCCTGGCCGCCTGACGGCCCCTACCGACACATGACGAGGGCGAGGCCCGGAAACCCCGCTCGAATCCAGCGAAACCCCGGGTCAGGGCCACACCAGGCAGTACGCCTGGTGCCCCGCGTCGTGCAGGCGGTGGGAGAAGTCCTGCCACTCGTGGAGCAGCTGGTAGACGTTGAAGGCGTCGCGCGGGCCGCCGCGGTCGGGGACCGTGGACCAGATGAAGGCCGCCGCGCCGACCGACTCCTCGCCGACGCCGCGCAGCGGGTCGACGACGGTCATCGGGAGTTTGACCACGGCGTAGTCGGGGTGGAGGACGACCAGTTCCAGCGGGGGGACCTTGTGCAGGGGTATGCCCTGGATTCCGGTCAGGACCATGGCGGCCACGGTCTCCGGCTTGATCTTGGTGAACATGCCGCCCATGCCCAGCTCGTCACCGCCGAGCTCCTCCGGGCGCATCGAGATGGGCACACGGGCGGCGGTGGCGCCGTCCGGGGCGCCGAAGTACTTGTACGTCACGCCCATCCCGCCCCCGCTCCTGGTCCCGGGGGGCGGCGTGCTCTCCGCGCCCCTGCTCTGGGCGCGCTCGGCCCTGCGCCGGTGCCGCCCTCGCCGGGCAGGCTCGGGCCCCAGGTCGTCGGTCCCTTCGCCCACTCCGCCACCGCGATGCATATCTCATCCACCCGACTACTTCTTAGGAGACACAGCCCCCGCCGCGCAACCCGATCATCGTGTCAGTGACCTCCCCCGCGGGCGTGCGGTGAAACACCTGTCCGCAAGACCGTCCGTGCCTCTGACACCATGGCATGTGTGAGCTTTCCCTATGTCGCCCCAGTTTCGCAGACGTGAGGGTGCCGACGCTCTTTCGTGATACGAGGGAAGTGCGCTCCCTGCTCACCGGTGGCCGGGATTGAGCGTTGATTTCCGGCCCGGCCTCCCGATACCCGAATCGCAGATCAGGACCAAAGTGGCGTATTCATACGAAGCCCCAGTTTCGCAGTCGCTGTTCGACCGGGCGTCCGTCGTGACGCCCGGCGGCGTGAACTCACCCGTGCGTGCCTTCCGGGCCGTGGGCGGTACGCCCCGGTTCATGGTGTCCGGCACCGGTCCGTACCTCACCGACGCCGACGGCCGTGAGTATGTCGACCTCGTGTGCTCGTGGGGGCCGATGATTCTCGGCCACTCCCACCCCGAGGTCATCGCCGCCGTCCAGGAGGCGGTCTCCCGGGGTACCTCCTTCGGTACGCCGGGTGAGGGCGAGGTCGCGCTCGCCGAGGAGATCGTGGCGCGGATCGAGCCCGTCGAGCAGGTCCGCCTGGTCTCCTCCGGCACCGAGGCGACCATGTCGGCGATCCGGCTGGCCCGCGGCTTCACGGGCCGGGCCAAGGTCGTGAAGTTCGCCGGCTGCTACCACGGGCACGTGGACGCGCTGCTCGCCGCAGCCGGTTCGGGCGTGGCCACCTTCGGGCTGCCCGACACCCCGGGCGTCACGGGCGCCACGGCCGGCGACACCGTCGTGCTGCCGTACAACGACCTGGACGCGGTCCGCGCCGCGTTCGCCGCGCACCCGGGCGAGATCGCCTGCGTGATCACCGAGGCCTCGCCCGGCAACATGGGCGTCGTCCCGCCCGCGGACGGCTTCAACGCCGGGCTCAAGGAGCTGTGCGCCGCCAACGGCGCCCTGTACATCTCCGACGAGGTCATGACGGGCTTCCGTACGTCGAAGGCCGGCTGGTACGGCGTCGACGGCGTCCGGCCCGACCTGATGACCTTCGGCAAGGTGATGGGCGGCGGCTTCCCCGCCGCGGCCTTCGGCGGTCGCGGCGACGTGATGGCGCACCTGGCTCCGGCCGGCCCGGTCTACCAGGCGGGCACCCTCTCCGGTAACCCGGTCGCCACCGCCGCCGGGCTCGCCCAGCTGCGGCTGCTGGACGACGCGGCGTACGCGAAGATCGACGCGGTCTCCGCCGAGCTGCGCTCCCTGGTGGGCGAAGCGCTCACCAAGGAGGGCGTCGCGCACACCGTGTCCGCCGCGAGCAACATGTTCTCGGTCTTCTTCACCGATCAGCCGGTTCGCGACTACGACGACGCCAAGAAGCAGGACGTCTTCCGCTTCACCGCGTTCTTCCACTCCATGCTGGAGCAGGGCGTCTATCTGCCGCCCTCGGCGTTCGAGTCCTGGTTCGTCTCCACGGCCCACGACGAGCGGGCGATCGAGCGCATCGCCGCCGCCCTGCCCGCCGCCGCCCGCGCCGCATCGGAGGCCACCGCATGAGCGAGAAGAGCACCGGCCCCGAAAGCGCCGGCCGCGACGAGCAGCTGACCGTGGTGCACGTGGTCCGGCACGGCGAGGTCCACAACCCGGACGGGGTGCTCTACGGCCGCCGCCCCGGCTACCACCTCTCCGACCTCGGCCGGCAGATGGCCGACCGGGTCGCCGAGCACCTGGAGAAGCGCGACATCACCCATGTCGTCGCCTCCCCGCTGGAGCGCGCCCAGGAGACGGCCGCGCCCATCTCCAAGGCGCACGGCCTGGACCTGGCCACCGACGCCCGGCTGATCGAGGCCGCCAACGTCTTCGAGGGCAAGACCTTCGGCGTCGGCGACGGCGCGCTGCGCAAGCCGGACAACTGGAAGCACCTCACCAACCCGTTCAAGCCGTCCTGGGGCGAGCCGTACGTCGATCAGGTCGTCCGGATGATGGGCGCGATCGACGCCGCCCGGGACGCGGCGCGTGGGCACGAGGCGGTCTGCGTCAGCCACCAGCTGCCGATCTGGATCCTGCGCTCCTTCGTGGAGCGCCGCCGCCTCTGGCACGACCCGCGCAAGCGGCAGTGCACGCTGGCCTCGCTGACCACCTTCACCTACCGGGGCGACACGATCGTCTCGGTCGGCTACTCGGAGCCGGCCCGGGACCTGGTGCCCGCGCACCTGCTGGCCGGGGCCAAGCCGGTGAAGGGGAAGCCGGGGCAGTCCAAGGCGTTCGGCGCGTAGCCGCAGCGGTAGCCCCAGCAGCGGCCGTGGCCGCTGGAACGAACATGCGGGACCTGACGGGACCGGTCGCCCGATCTACGGCGGCCGGTCCCGTCCCCTTGGTACGAGGGCGATGTGCCGGGCCGTCAGATTCTGGCCGGATCATGGAAAATCACGCTCCGTTTTACTTAGCTTAGGCTAAGCTAAGTTGACCTCAGGTGGGTGGGACGACGTCCCGTCGGGCCCGGTCGTGCGGGCGGCGGCGGTGGCCGTCGTGACCACCGCGGCAGCGGTGAACGCTGCGCCCCTGCGACCGTCGTGACCGCTTCGAACGTCTCGCCTTCCCTGTCTCCGCTGTGACCCGTGGTGGCAGTGGTTCCCGTGGGACTCGTCGTGGTCGCGAACGCCTACGACGAAACGGTGTAACGATGACGCGCACTGCCCCCGGAGACGTGCTCGACCGGAGACCGTCGGAGCGGTCCCTCCCGGTGAGGCCGGCCGATGAGTGACCCCGTCTGCGCGGCGGACGCCGCCCCCCGCCCGGTCACCGGACCCCGGATAGCCCGACTCGCCCGCCAGCTCGAAGCCGCCCGGGACGCCGCCGCCCGGGACGCCCTGACCGAGGCGTTCTGGGGTGACGTCGCCCGCTCCGGAACCCCGCTCGTCGAAGCGCTCGACGACGCCCCCGGCCATCGCGCCGTCACCTTCCTCTGGCGCGGCCACCGCGCGACCCGCCAGGTCCTCCTGATGGCGACCGGCATCGGCGACCGCGACCGGCCCGCCGACTCGCTCCTCCACCACCTCCCGGGCACCGACATCTGGTACCTCGGCTACCGGCTGCGCGCCGACCACCGCGGGTCCTACCGGCTGGTGGCCGACATCTCCCCGGGCCCCGCGCCCGCCGACCCCGTCCGGCTCCAGCGGCGGCTGGTGGCGCTGATGGCGCACGGCGTGGCCGACCCGCTCAACCCCCGCCGCCTGCCGGTCCGCTGGCGCGCCGTGGAGAACTCGGTGTTCGCCCTGCCGGAGGCCCCGCCCCAGCCCTGGGCCGGCCGGCGGACCGGCATCGGGCGCGGCGCCGTCGAGCGGCACACCCTCGACGGCCGGGCGCTGGGGGAGGAGCGCGAGGTCTGGGCGTACCTGCCGCCGGAGGGTGCGGGCGGGGCGGACGGCCCCGGCGCCGACGGGCCGCTGCCGGTGCTCGTGCTCTGCGACGGGGACATGTGGTTCGGGCGGCTCGGCTTCCAGGACGCGCTCGACGCGCTGATCGCCGACGGGGCCCTGCCGCCGCTCGCCGTCCTCGCCCCGGACGCCGTCGACGCCGCGACCCGGCGGCGCGACCTGGGCGGGCGCGAGGCCTACGCCGCGTTCCTCGCCGACGAACTGCTGCCCTGGGCGCGCGCCCGGTGGCCGCTGACCGCCGACGCGGACCGTACCGCCGTCTCCGGCCAGGGGTCCGGCGGGGCGGCGGCGCTGTACGCCGGTCTCACCCGGCCCGAACGGTTCGGCCGGGTGCTCGTCCAGTCGCCGTCGCCGGGATGGTCGCCCGGCGAGGAGCGGCGTACGGACGGCGGCGAGCTGCGTACGGGCGGCTTCGGGCCGCGTACGGACGGCGACGTGCCGCGTACGCATGCCGGCGTGTGGCGTACGGACGGCGGCGCGGGCGCCCGGCCCGTCGTCCATCTCGGCCTCGGTCTGCACGACGGGGCCGCGGCCGCCCAGCACGGCGAGGCCCTCGTCGCGGTGTTGCGCGCCCAGGGACACCAGGTCCTCCGCACCGTCCACAACGGCGGCCGCGACCACGCCTGCTGGCAGGGGCTCCTGGCCGACGCCCTGGTGGAGACCTTCCGGCAGGAACGGCCGGCGGACGGTCTTCACGCCCGCGCATGAGTTCGAGGTTTCAGGGAATCCGACCCGTCGGCCGGCGATCCGTCGGCCGACGGCAGAACTGCGGAGGGCCGTCCGCGCGTCCCTCAGCAGAGCTGCTCGTAAGGGCGTGCGAACGCCGTACGGACGTAGCGCCAGGATCGGCCGTCGGCCGGCAAGGTAAAGCGTAAAGAAAGTCCCCAAATGCACGGAACCGACGTGTTACGCGCCCCATCTAACCCTTCAGCAGTTTGTATGGGCTTGAGATAAAACGACCGCAGATGGGGACGGTATGCGCGACATCAATCGAAGGGGCCTGCTCGGGGCGGGGCTCGGGGCCGCAGCCGCGATCGGACTCGCCGGCTGTGGCACCTCGGGCTCCTCCGGCGACGGAGGGTCCGGCCAGGGCGGCAAGGGCGACGCCGGTACCGGCGGCAACGGAAGCGGAAACGGCTCACCGAAGAACAAGGTCCGGCTGATCGGTGACGGCTCGACCGCCGACACCGGCAAGCAGCCCCACCAGCCGCCGGCGCCCGTCCCGCTCGAACCCGGCCAGAAGCCGCCGCAGTTCGTGATCTTTTCCTGGGACGGTGCGGGCGAGGTCGGCAACGGGCTCTTCCCGCGCTTTCTCGAACTCGCCAAGGAACACGACGCGGCGATGACGTTCTTCCTCTCCGGGATCTATCTGCTGCCCGAGTCGAAGAAATCTCTCTACCGTCCGCCGAACAACCCTCGCGGCGCCTCCGACATCGGCTATCTCACCGACGACCACGTCAAGGACACGCTGAAGTACGTGCGCCAGGCATGGCTGGACGGCCATGAGATCGGCACCCACTTCAACGGGCATTTCTGCGGCGGTTCCGGATCCGTGGAGCGCTGGACTCCGGCCCAATGGCACAGCGAGATCAATCAGGCTGTGTCCTTCGTCACGGAATGGCGGACCAACACCGGCTGGGAGAACGAGGACCCGCTCCCGTTCGACTATCGCAAGGAACTGGTCGGCGGCCGCACCCCCTGTCTGCTCGGCCAGGACAATCTCCTGCCGACCGCGAGCAAGCTGGGCTGGCGCTACGACGCCAGCTCGCCCGGCGGCCGCCAGACCTGGCCCGTGAAGCGCGGCGGCGTCTGGGATCTGCCGCTGCAGGCGATGCCGTTCCCGGGGCACTCCTTCGAGGTGCTCTCGATGGACTACAACATCCTCGCCAACCAGTCGCAGAATTCGACCAAGGGCATGCCCTCGCGTTATCCGGGCTGGCGCAAGCAGGCGACCGACGCCTATCTCGCCGGTTTCCAGCGCGCCTACGACTCGAATCGTGCGCCGTTCTACATCGGCAACCACTTCGAGGAGTGGAACGGCGGCATCTATATGGACGCCGTGGAAGAAGTGATCAAGAAGGTGGCGGACAAGGACGACGTGCGCCTCGTCTCGTTCCGGCAGTACGTCGACTGGCTCGACGCACAGGATCCCGCCGTTCTCGCCAAGCTCCGCACGCTGGACGTCGGGCAGGCGCCCGCGGGCGGCTGGAACTCCTTCTTTAATCAGGCTTGACAAGGGGCTTTACGGGCAGCGAGGGGGGCGCGGGAAGGCCTGGAAACTGCCATGCGAAACTTTTCACATGAGCTTTGGCCGCGCGTCCCGACGCCGCTTCACCCTGCTCGCCGCCACCGCCGTGGCCGGTGCCCTGACGCTGTCCGCGTGCGGCGGCGGCAACAAGGCCGGGGGCGGCGGCAACACCAACTTCGTCACCGGCAGCGGAGGCATCTCCACCGTCGCGAAGGGCGACCGGGTGGCCGCGCCGAAGCTCGACGGCAACGACCTGGAGGGCAAGTCGCTCGACCTCGCCGACTACCGGGGCAAGGTCGTCGTGCTCAACGTCTGGGGCTCCTGGTGCGGCCCCTGCCGGCTGGAGGCGAAGTACTTCGCGAAGGTCTCCGAGGAGACGAAGGCGCAGGGCGTCCAGTTCGTCGGCATAAACACCCGCGACTCCCAGCGGGACGCCGCGATCAACTTCGAGAAGGACTACGGGGTCGCGTACCCGAGCTTCTACGACCCGATCGGCAAGCTCATCCTCCGCTTCCCCAAGGGCACCCTGAACCCGCAGGCCATCCCGTCCACCGTGGTCATCGACCGGGACGGGAAGATCGCGGCCCGCACGCTCCAGGCGCTCGACGCGGACGAGCTGCGCAAGATGATCGACCCGATCATCGCGGAGAAGTGATCCGGTGATCCCGCTCGCCGCCCCCCACGAGACCGTCACGCTGGCCGCGTACAACGACACCGTCCTGAGCGGGGCCCTGCTGCTGGCCGTGCCCATCGCCCTGCTGGCCGGTCTCATCTCCTTCTTCTCCCCGTGCGTGCTGCCGCTCGTCCCCGGCTATCTGAGTTACGTGACCGGGGTCAGCGGCACCGACCTCGCCGAGGCCCGGCGCGGCCGGGTGGTGGCGGGTGCATCGCTCTTCGTCCTCGGCTTCACCGTCGTGTTCGCCTCCACCGGCGCGCTCTTCGGCTACTTCGGCAATGAGCTCCAGGCGCACTCCGAGGTGCTCAACAAGGTCCTCGGCGGCCTGATGATCCTCATGGGCGTCTTCTTCATGGGGCTCCTGCCGGGTGTGACGCAGCGCGAGTTCCGCCTCCACAAGCGGCCGGTGGCCGGACTGGCCGGTGCGCCGCTGCTCGGCGCGCTCTTCGGGATCGGCTGGACGCCGTGCATCGGCCCGACGCTCTCCTCGGTGCTGTTCCTCTCCACCGAGAGCGCCACCGCCGGACGTGGCGCGATACTGACCGTCGCGTACTGTCTCGGACTCGGTGTCCCGTTCGTCCTGGCCGCCGTCGCCTTCCGCAAGGCGCTCGGCGCGTTCGGCTGGGTCAAGCGCCACTACGCATGGGTGATGCGGATCGGCGGCGGCATGATGATCGTGACCGGAATCCTGCTGCTGACCGGTGCGTGGGCCACGCTCATGCAGCACATGCAGAGCTGGTCCAGCGGCTTCGTTGTAGGGATCTGAGTCCAATGAGCAAGGCGAACAGCACCGAGACGCGGCAGCGCGCGGACGAGCAGACGCAGGGCTCCGCCCACGGCGCGGCCGGCGACCGGCTCTCCACCGCACCCCGCGAGGAGCGCCCCGACACCGGGGCGGCCGTGCCCGCGATGGGCGTGATCGGCTGGGTCCGCTGGTTCTGGCGGCAGCTCACCTCGATGCGGGTGGCGCTGATCCTGCTCTTCCTGCTCTCGCTCGGCGCGATCCCGGGGTCGCTGATCCCGCAGACCAGCGTCGACGACATGAAGGTGCAGGCCTTCAAGGACCAGCACACCACCCTCACCCCGATCTACGAGAAGCTCCAGCTCTTCGACGTCTACAGCTCGGTGTGGTTCTCCGCGATCTACATCCTGCTGTTCGTCTCGCTCATCGGCTGCATCGTCCCGCGCACCGGCCAGTTCATCGGCCAGCTCCGCAGCCGCCCGCCGGGCGCGCCGAAGCGGCTGACCCGGCTGCCCGCGTACACCACGTGGCGCACGGAGGCCGAGCCCGAGGCGGTCCGCGAGGCAGCCCTCGCGGTGCTGCGCAAGCGCCGCTTCCGTACGCACGAGGTGGACGGCGCGGTCGCCGCCGAGAAGGGCTACCTCCGCGAGGCCGGGAACCTGGTCTTCCACATCGCCCTGATCGTGATGCTGCTGGCCTTCGCCTCCGGGCAGCTCTTCAAGTCCGAGGGCGGCAAGCTGGTCGTCGAGGGCGACGGCTTCTCCAACACGCTCACCCAGTACGACGACTTCAAGTCGGGCTCGCTCTACGACTCCGACTCGCTGGCCCCGTTCAGCTTCGTGCTGGACGACTTCGTCGGTACGTACGAGAAGAGCGGCCCGCAGCGCGGCACCCCGCGCACCTTCGAGGCCCGGGTGACGTACACCGAAGGGGCCGAGGGCGCGGAGCGCAAGGGCGTCATCAAGGTCAACGAACCGCTCGTCGTGGACGGCACCAAGGTCTATCTGATCGCCCACGGCTACGCGCCCGTCGTCACCGTCCGGGACGGCTCCGGCAAGGTCGTCTCGAAGACCGCCGTGCCGCTGCTGCCGATCGACAACAACATCACCTCGTCCGGCGCGATCAAGGTGATGGACGGCTACAAGGACAAGAAGGGCGTCAAGACCCAGCTGGGCTTCAAGGCGTTCTTCGTGCCGACCTTCGCCGGACACGGCAAGGGCCAGATGTTCTCGCAGTTCCCCGGCCTGGACTTCCCCGTGCTGGCGCTCAGCGCCTACCAGGGCTCCCTCGGCGTCGACTCCGGGCTGGCGCAGAACGTCTACCAGCTCGACACGTCCAAGATGAAGGAGTTCAAGGACAAGGACGGCGAGCTGCTCAAGAAGATGCTGATGCCCGGCGAGAAGCTGGATCTGCCCGACGGCGCCGGATCGATCTCCTTCGACGGCGTCGAGGAATGGGCCAGCTTCCAGGTCTCGCAGCAGCCGGGCACCGGCTGGGCGCTCGGCGGAGCCGTCGCCGCCATCGCCGGACTCGCCGGATCGCTGTTCATCCAGCGCCGCCGGGTGTGGGTGCGGGCGGTCCGGGGCGCCGACGGCGTCACGGTCGTGGAGATGGCGGGCCTGGGCCGCAGCGAGTCCGCGAAGCTCCCCGAGGAACTGGGCGACCTCGCGGCCGCTCTCGTCACCACCGCGCCGGTCGCGCCGGAGAAACCCGCGGCGTCCACGTCCACGGACACGGACGGACCCGATGCCACCAACGAGGCCGGGAGCCGGCCCGTACACCCTGCCGAAGCACCTGCCGAAGGGGCTGAGAAGTGAATCTCGCCGCCGCAACCAACGAGAGCCTGGCGCACACCAGCAATGTGCTGATCTATTCGTCGATGGCCGTCTACACCCTGGCCTTCTTCGCGCACATCGCGGAGTGGGTCCTCGGCAGCCGCAGCAAGGTCGGCCGTACGGCCGCCGCGCTGTCCGCCTCCGGAACGGCCGCCTCCGCCACCGCCCCGGTGGTGAAGACCCAGGCCGGCGGCACCGCCGTACTGGAGCGGCCCGAGGTCGTCACCCGCTCCGCCGCCGGCACGCGTGATGTGCCCGACGGCCCGGGCGCGGCCGGCGGCACGTTCAAGGGCGACCTGTGGGGCCGGATCGCGGTCTCGCTGACCGTGGTGGCGTTCCTCGTCGAGGCGGGCGGGGTCGTCACCCGCGCCCTGTCCGTGCAGCGCGCCCCCTGGGCCAACATGTACGAGTTCTCCATCACCTTCTCCACGGTGGCGGTCGGCTCCTACCTGGTGCTGCTCGCGCTGAAGAAGAACGTCCGATGGATCGGGCTCCCGCTGGTCACCACGGTCCTGCTGGACCTCGGCATCGCGGTCACGACGCTCTACACCGACAGCGACCAGCTGGTGCCCGCGCTGCACTCGTACTGGCTGTGGATCCACGTCTCGACCGCGATCATCTGCGGCGCCGTCTTCTACCTCGGCGCGGTCGGCACGGTCCTCTACCTCTTCCGCGACAGCTACGAGAACAAGCTCGCGTCCGGCGGCACGCCCGGGAAGTTCGCCTCCTCCGTCCTGGAGCGGCTGCCCTCGGCATCCTCGCTCGACAAGTTCGCGTACCGGATCAACGCGGCCGTCTTCCCGCTGTGGACGTTCACGATCATCGCGGGCGCGATCTGGGCCGGCGACGCCTGGGGCCGGTACTGGGGCTGGGACCCCAAGGAGGTCTGGTCCTTCATCACCTGGGTCGCCTACGCCGCCTATCTGCACGCCCGCGCCACCGCCGGCTGGAAGGGCCGCAAGGCCGCCTACCTGGCGCTCGTCGCCTTCGCCTGCTGGCTGTTCAACTACTACGGCGTGAACATCTTCGTCTCCGGCCTGCACTCCTACGCGGGAGTCTGAGCAAGCCCGACAGGACACGAAACGGCTCCCCGGACGGATTCTCGTCCGGGGAGCCGTTTCGTCGTGTGCCGGTGGTGCGCCGTCAGGACGTGGGCGGGGTCTTGTCGTCGGGGCCCGTGCCGCCGTCGCGACGGCCCGGCTCCTCCTCGGCCTCCGCCTCGGGCTTCACGTCGTCCTTGAGGGACTTCAGGAAGTCCGGGTTGTCGTCCGGGGCCACCCACTGCTGCCGCCTGTTCCGCTGCCAGGAGGAGGGCCCGGCGCCTTCGGCCGTGGTGTGGCGGACCTTGCCCGCGATGAGCCAGACGACCGGGCCGACGATCCAGAACAGCAGGATGATGAAGACCCAGGCGATCTTCGGCAGGTGCTTGGTGTCCTCTTCCGAGGTGTTCAGGCAGTCGATGAACGCGTAGATCGTCAGAGCCAGCGGCACGATGAACATCAGGGCTCTCATGGTGCGTCCCCCAGGAAGTGGCGGCGGGCGGGACGATTGCCCCGTATCGCGGCCAGGGTACCGGCTCGGCATGAAGGAACCGGGGCGCGGGACGGGGGAGCCCCGGCGGGGCCGCGGGGGCGGGGATGACAAACTGGACGGCATGGCTTACGACGATCTTCGCTCCCTGCTCCGGGCTCTTGAGCGCGATGGTGATCTCAAGCGCGTCAAGGTCGAGGTCGACCCCCACCTGGAGGTCGGTGAGATCGTCGACCGGGTCAACAAGGCCGGCGGCCCCGCCCTGCTGTTCGAGAACGTCAAGGGGTCTTCGATGCCCCTGGCCATGAACGTCTTCGGTACCGACCGGCGGCTCCTGAAGGCCCTGGGCCTCAAGTCGTACAGCGACATCAGCGACAAGATCGGCGGGCTCCTCAAGCCGGAGCTGCCGCAGGGCTTCGTCGGCGTACGGGAGGCCTTCGGGAAGCTCGGCTCGATGGTGCACGTGCCGCCGAAGAAGGTGAAGTCCGGCGACGCGCCCGTTCAGGAAGTGGTGCTGACCGGCGACGACGTCGACCTGGACAAGCTGCCCGCGCTGTTCACCTGGCCCGAGGACGGCGGCTCGTTCTTCAACCTCGGCCTCACCCACACCAAGCACCCCGAGAACGGCGTCCGGAACCTGGGCCTCTACCGGCTCCAGCGCCACGACAAGCGCACCATCGGGATGCACTGGCAGATCCACAAGGACAGCGCCAACCACTACCAGGTCGCGGCGCGGCGCGGTGAGCGGCTGCCCGTCGCCATCGCCTTCGGCTGCCCGCCCGCCGTGACGTACGCCTCCACCGCGCCGCTGCCCGGAGACATCGACGAGTATCTGTTCGCCGGGTTCATCCAGGGCAAGCGGATCGAGATGGTCGACTGCAAGACCGTGCCGCTCCAGGTGCCCGCGCAGGCGGAGGTCGTCATCGAGGGCTGGCTGGAGCCGGGCGAGATGCTGCCGGAGGGCCCGTTCGGGGACCACACCGGCTTCTACACCCCGCAGGAACCGTTCCCCGCACTGACCATCGACTGCGTCACCATGCGGAAGCGGCCGCTGCTCCAGTCCATCGTGGTGGGCCGCCCGCCGACCGAGGACGGGCCGCTGGGCCGGGCCACGGAACGGTTCTTCCTGCCGCTGCTGAAGATCATCGTGCCGGACATCGTGGACTACCACCTGCCGGAGTCGGGCGGCTTCCACAACTGCGCGATCGTCTCGATCGACAAGAAGTACCCGAAGCACGCCCAGAAGGTGATGAGCGCGATCTGGGGCGCGCACATGATGTCGCTGACCAAGCTGATCGTGGTCGTCGACTCCGACTGCGATGTCCACGATCTGCACGAGGTCGCCTGGCGGGCGCTCGGCAACACCGACTACGCCCGCGACCTGGTGGTCACCGAAGGGCCCGTCGATCATCTGGACCACGCCTCGTACCAGCAGTTCTGGGGCGGCAAGGCCGGTATCGACGCCACGAAGAAGCTGCCCACGGAGGGCTACACGCGGGACGGGGGCTGGCCGGAGATGGTCGTCTCCGATCCGGAGACGGCGGCGAAGGTCGACCGCCGCTGGAAGGAATACGGGCTGTGAGCAGTGCGGCAGAAGCGGCGTCCGTCCAGGGCCCCGCACCCTCCAGCAGCAAGGTCAAGGCCTTCCTGCGGCTCGTGATGATCGAACACTCGGTCTTCGCGCTGCCCTTCGCGTACATCGCCGCGCTGACCGCGATGTTCCTGCTGGACGGCAGCATCCACTGGGGCGTCCTGCTCCTCGTCACGCTGGCGATGGTGGGGCTGCGGACCTTCGCGATGGCCGCCAACCGGATCATCGACCGGGAGATCGACGCCCGGAACCCGCGCACCGCCGGCCGTGAGCTGGTGACCGGCGCGGTGTCGGTGCGGTCCGCGTGGACCGGCGCGATCGTCGCGCTGGCGGTCTTCCTGGGCGCGGCGGCCCTGCTCAACCCGCTGTGCCTGGCCCTCGCGCCGCTGGCCGTCGTGCCGATGGTGGTCTACCCGTACGGCAAGCGGTTCACGAACTTCCCGCACGCGATCCTGGGCCTCGCGCAGGCCATCGGCCCGGTCGGCGCCTGGCTCGCGGTGACCGGCAGCTGGTCGTGGGACGCGGTGATCCTCGGGCTCGCGGTGGGCATCTGGATCGGCGGCTTCGACCTGATCTTCGCCTGCCAGGACGTCCAGGCGGACCGGGCCCACGGGGTGCTCTCCTTCCCGGCGCGCTTCGGGATCCCGGCCGCGCTGTGGGGCGCGCGGGTGTGCCACGCGGTCACGACCGGGCTGCTGGTGTGGTTCGGGCTGGCCACGGACGCCGAGGTCTTCTACTGGATCGGCATGGCGATCGTCGCGGTGGCGTTCGTCTACGAGCACCGGGTGGTGCGGCCGCACGATCTGTCCCGGCTGAACCGGGCGTTCTTCTCGGTGAACGGCTTCATCGGCATCGCGCTGTTCGCCTGCGCGCTGCTGGATCTGCTGTCGCGCGGTCTGACTCCGTAAGCTCCTCGGCGGATCAGGGTTCAGACCGTGACCAGGTTGTCCGGGCCTCGGCGCGTGGACGGCCGGCGGAAGAGGAACGCCGCCGCCACCCCGCCGATCAGCCCGAACAGGTGCCCCTGCCAGCTGACGCCCGACTGGGTGGGCAGGACGCCCCACAGCAGCGAGCCGTAGACCACGGCGACGCCGATGCCTATGAGGACGTCCCAGGGCCGGCGGTCCACGAAGCCGCGGACCAGCAGATAGCCGAGCAGCCCGAAGACCACGCCGGACGCGCCGAGCGTGATCGTGTTCGCCGGGGCGGTCAGCCAGACGCCGAGACCGCTGGCCAGGATGATCGTCACGACGACGGCGGCGAACCGGCGCAGCCCCGCGAGGGCGGTGATGAAGCCGAGGACCAGCAGCGGGACGCTGTTGGATGCCACGTGCTCCCAGCCGCTGTGCAGGAACGCGGCGGGCACCACGTCCCGCAGCTCGGAGAGCTCGCGCGGGCTGATGCCGTACGTGTCCAGGGCGTGGCCCGAGGCCGTGTCGATGCCTTCGAGGATCCACAGGAGGGCCACCCAGCCCGCCATCAGGAGCCCGGCGGTCAGGGCCCGCGCGCTGCCGGTGGTGCCGTTGTCCGCGGTGCGGTCGGTGGTCCAGTAATCGCCCATGGTCTGCCCCTGCCCCCGGGTTGCCCGTCACCCGGAGAACGTCCGGGGCGCCTGCCCGGTTCCGGGTGCCGGGTGCGGGGGCGTGCCGGATAGGCTCGCAGGTGTGGAATCCAGGACTTCAGTGACTCATCAGCAGCGGCGGCCTTGGATTGTCGGGGTATCCGGTGCTTCGGGTACCCCGTTCGCGGCCGCTGTTCTGCGCGGGCTCCTGGCGGCCGGCGAGAGCGTGGACCTGGTGGTGAGCCGGGCCTCGCGGCTCACCCTGCTGGACGAGACCGGCATCGCGTTCCGGGACGGGCACTGGCGCGAGGATCTGCGCGGTTGGCTGGATCGTGGCGCCGACGGGAAGCCGGACGCGTTCGCGGTGGGCGACGCGGAGCTGGAGCGCGTACGCCACTGGCCGGCCGGCGATCTGGCCGCCGGGCCGTCCTCCGGGTCGTACCCGGCGAAGGGGATGCTGATCGTGCCGGCCTCGACGGCCTGTGTGGCCGGAGTGGCGCTCGGTCTGTCGAAGGATCTGCTCCAGCGGGCCGCGAGCGTGACGCTCAAGGAGCGCCGCCCGCTCGTCGTCGCGGTGCGCGAGACCCCGCTGAGCGGCCAGACGCTGAAGCAGATGGTGGCCCTGGACGAGGCGGGCGCGGTCGTGCTGCCCGCCTCTCCGGCGTTCTACGCGGGTGCGACGCACATCCAGGACCTGGTGGATTTCGTCGCGGGGCGGGTGCTGGACGCGGCAGGTGTGCCGCACCGCTTGTACCGCCGGTGGGAAGGAGAGCTCGGTGGCTCCCGGGGTCCGCAGGACCGTTAGGCCGCTGGTCAGCGCTTCTTGTGCGCGCGCGGGGTGCGGGTCTTGTCGACGCGGTGGGCGGCGGCGGGCTGGTGGGCACGCGAGCGGTTGGCCAGGTCCTGCAGCTCGCGCATCCGGGCGTAGGCCATCTCGATCGTGTACACGGTGAAGTTCACTCCTGAAGATTCGAAAGCGTTTCTTGGATGTTCTAGAAGATTTGCAGGGTGTCGACCCTGCGTGCCTTAGATTCTACACGTAAACTCGCGGTACTGCTGAACAATGGAAGGTTTCAGTCATATGGACGCGGTGGACAGGCAGCTCATCCAGGCCCTCAGAGAGAACGGCAGGGCCTCGTACGCCGAGCTGGGGCGGCTCGTGGGGCTCTCCGGGCCCAGCGTCACCGACCGCATCAACCGGCTGGAAACCGCCGGGGTCATCACCGGCTACCGCGCCACCGTCGACTCCGCGTCGCTCGGCCTCGGGGTGACCGCGCTGATCGGGATCTCGCTCTCGGACGCGGCGGACCACGAGGACGTGGCGCGCCGGCTGAAGGACCTCGCGGAGATCGAGGACTGCTGGTTCATCGCGGGCGACGACTCGTACATGCTCAAGGTGCGCGTAGGTGACGTGGACGGCCTGGAGAAGACGATCCGCCGCCTCAGCGGTACGAAGGGCGTCTCGCGGACCCGTACCACGATCGTGCTCTCCACCAAGTGGGAGAACCGGGTCGGAGAACTTCCCGAGGAGGCGTAGGCGTACGGTTGGTCGGAGTCTGATACACGGAGAAATGGGAGGCGGCCTAGTGGACGCGGGACTCAAGCGCGAGCTGGAGGAGAAGGTCCGGGCCGGCGAGCGGCTGACCCGCGAGGACGGGGTCGCCCTCTACGAGTCCGACGACCTGGCGTGGCTGGGCGGTCTTGCGCACGAGGTGCGGACGCGCAAGAACGGCGACGTGGTGCACTTCAACGTCAACCGCCACCTCAACATGACGAACGTGTGCACCGCCTCGTGCGCGTACTGCTCCTTCCAGCGCAAGCCGGGCGAGAAGGACGCGTACACGATGCGCATCGAGGAGGCCGTCCGGCTCGCCAAGGCGATGGAGAACGAGAACCTCACCGAGCTCCACATCGTCAACGGACTCCACCCGACCCTCCCGTGGCGCTACTACCCGCGCTCGCTCAGCGCGCTGAAGGAAGCCCTGCCGGACGTGGCGCTGAAGGCGTTCACGGCGACGGAGATCCACCACTTCGAGACGATCTCCGGCCTCTCGGCCTCCGAGATCCTCGACGAGCTGATCGATGCCGGTCTCGAATCGCTGACCGGCGGCGGCGCGGAGATCTTCGACTGGGAGGTCCGCCAGCACATCGTCGACCACCGCACCCACTGGGAGGACTGGTCGCGCATCCACCGCCTCGCGCACGAGAAGGGGCTCAAGACCCCGGCGACGATGCTGTACGGGCACATCGAGGAGCCCCGTCACCGCGTCGACCACGTGCTGCGGCTGCGGGAGATGCAGGACGAGACCGGCGGCTTCCAGGTCTTCATCCCGCTGCGCTACCAGCACGACTTCGTGGACATGAAGGACGGCAAGGTCCGCAACAAGCTCCAGGCGCGCACCACGATGGCGACCGGCGCCGAGGCGCTGAAGACCTTCGCGGTCTCCCGGCTGCTCTTCGACAACGTGCCGCACGTCAAGGTGTTCTGGGTGATGCACGGGGTGCAGACCGCCCAGCTCGCGCTGCAGCACGGCGCGGACGACATGGACGGCTCGGTCGTCGAGTACAAGATCACGCACGACGCGGACGACTTCGGTACGCCGAACAAGCTCGGCCGCGAGGATCTGCTGGACCTGATCCGCGACGCCGGTTTCCGGCCGGTCGAGCGGAACACCCGGTACGAGATCCTGCGCGAGTACCCGGGGCCGGAGGCCGACCGGCGCGAGTCGCCGCAGCCGATGCGCGTCTGACCGCGTCCGACGCGCTTTCCGTGTCCCGTGTGAGCCCCGGCCGCCGTCCCCGGCCGGGGCTTTCTCATGTTCCGGACAGGGTTGAGCCGGTCGGTAGGTAATAGTTACTCTTGCCTAATGGCGCTTACATTCGAGCTGGATCCCTCGTTCACCCCCGCCCTCCGCGACGGCATCACCACGCTGTGGGCGGACGTCACCAACGCGGGCGGGGCCGTCGGCTTCGTCGCGCCCGTCACGCCCGAGGAGACCCGGCCCGACCTGCTCAAGCACCTCGCCGCCATGGAGCGGGGCCGGGTGAGGCTGCTGGTCGGCCGGGACGAGGACGGCTCCGTCGCCGCCACCGCCTTCCTCAGCCTCAACGACCACCGGCTGCTCCAGCACTGGCTGATGCTCTACACCGTGATGGTCCACCCCCGCCTCCAGGGCTGGGGGTACGGCCGCGACCTCATGGCGGCCGCCGCCGACGCCGCGCGCTCCATCGAGGGCATCGAGGCCATCCGGCTCACCTGCCGGGGCGGCACCGGCGCCGACCGCTTCTACACCGCCTGCGGCTACAAGGAGGTCGGCCGCGTTCCGGACGCCATCCGGGTCGCGCCCGGCGACGACCGCGACGACATCATCATGCTGCTTCCGCTGGGAGCCCCGGCAACCCCCTGAACCGAGAGAATTCGGGCCATGCTTCACTGGACGGGCAGAAGCATGCCGAGAGTCCAGGGGAAGAGAGGCCAGCCGTGTCCGCTGCCAAGCCGAGCGCGATGATCCGGTACACCGCGTTGCGCCTGTTGATCTTCGTCGGCTGCTTCTTCGTCGCCGGTGTGGCCGTCCACTTCGGGCTGATCCCCGCCGGTCTCGGCGGCTCCAACATGGTCTGGGTGATCCTCCTCGGCCTCGTCCTCTCCGCCCCGCTCAGCTATGTGCTGCTGCGCAGGCAGCGCGACGAGCTGTCCGAGCAGATCGTCTCCACGGTCGACCGGACCAAGGCACGCCTCGACGCCAACCGCACCCGCGAGGACGCCGTTCAGTAAGGTTCCTCACACGCGCGCCGCGCGTCTCCTTCTCTTCCGCCGGACCCCGTACCGGAGCGAACCGCTCCGGTACGGGGTTCTCGGCGTTTTCCGGCCAGGTGCACCGGCCGCAGGGCCGCCCGTGAGCCAAAGAAAAGCTTTGAGGTTCCCAAAGTTCAAGTGTTAACGTATTCGACATGAAGACAGCTGTGCGCATCCGCCATGCCGCGAGCATCCCGCTCGTGGCGCGCCTGCATGTCGATCTCTGCCGCTGTATGTCCGCGGTCTGTTGCCGCAAGGTCTGATACGGCATCATGCAGCGGCGCCGCCCCCGACGCGGGCGCCGCGACCCCGTCCCCGTTCCACCGCACGACCGTACGGACTGCCTCCGTGCGTCCCGATGCGTCCTTAACTGGAGTGTGTCCGTGTCCGCGAATCCCGCGTCCGCCGCCCCCGAGGCCGAGCAGCCGTCCACCGGCTCCGGCCCCGGTTTCCGCATACCCAAGGTTCCGTTCTGGGCCCAGATCGTCGCCGGTCTGGTGCTCGGTGTGCTGCTCGGCTGGCTGGCCCGCAGCCAGGAGATCGGCTGGCTCGTCACCACCCTCGACGAGATCGGCTCGCTCTTCGTCCAGCTGCTGAAGCTGGCCGTCGCCCCGCTGGTCTTCTTCGCGATCCTCGTGTCGATCACCAACCTGCGCCAGGTCAACAACGCCGCCCGGCTGGCGACCCGCACCCTGCTCTGGTTCATGATCACCTCGCTGATCGCGGTCGCCATCGGCCTCACGATCGGCCTGGTCACCAACCCGGGCTCCGGCACCGGCCTCACGCCGAAGGACGGCAAGCTCTCCGAGACCAAGGGCAGCTGGATCGACTTCCTGACCGGCATCGTCCCGGACAGCGTGATCACGCCGTTCACCGAGCTGAACGTGCTCCAGATCGTCTTCATGGCCGCCGTCGCCGGTGTCGCCGCGCTCAAGCTCGGCGAGAAGGCCAAGCCGATCCTCACCCTCAGCCAGTCGGTCCTGGAGCTGCTCCAGAAGGCCCTGTGGTGGGTCATCCGGCTGGCCCCGATCGGCACCGTCGGCCTCATCGGCTACGCCATCGCCGACTACGGCTGGGACCTCATCGGCAAGTACGCGACGTTCACCGCCGACGTCTACATCGGCTGCGCCATCGTGCTGTTCGGCGTCTACCCGCTGCTCCTGGCCACCGTCGCCAAGGTCAGCCCGCTCCAGTTCTTCAAGGGCGCCTGGCCCGCGATCCAGCTCGCCTTCGTCTCCCGCTCCTCGGTCGGCACCATGCCGGTCACCCAGAAGGTCACCGAGCGCCTCGGCGTTCCGAAGGAGTACACCTCCTTCGCCGTCCCGTTCGGCGCGACCACCAAGATGGACGGCTGCGCCGCGATCTACCCGGCGCTGGCGGCGATCTTCATCGCGCAGATCTTCGACGTGCAGCTGGGCATCGGCGACTACCTTCTGATCGCCTTCGTCTCGGTGATCGGTTCGGCGGCCACCGCCGGTCTCACCGGCGCGACGGTCATGCTGACCCTCACCCTGTCCACGCTGGGCCTCCCGCTGGAGGGCGTCGGCCTGCTGATGGCCATCGACCCGATCCTGGACATGATCCGTACCGCCACCAACGTGGCCGGTCAGGCGGTCGTCCCGGTCATCGTCGCGGCCCGCGAGAAGATCCTCGACCACGACAAGTACAACTCGGCCTCGGCCTCCCCGATCGACGCCTTCGGCGACACCGACCAGGACGAGGTGCGCGACGCGGAGCCCAAGGGCGCGGTGCCGGTCACCGCGTAACCCCGCACTTCGCACTCCGCACTTCGCGGGTCGGCGCCCCCGGGCCTCGTACGTTTCCGTACGGGCCCGGGGGTGCCGTTGTGCGTGCCGTCTGTGCTCGTCCGTGCTCGTCCGTGCTTGCCCGTCAGGGGTTCTGGAAGAGGACCTCGGGGTTGGCCGGGGTCGGGCCGTTCAGCAGCCGGGCGGGCCGGCCGCGCAGGCTCCGGTCGAAGAAGGCGGTCACATAGCTCCTGGTGATCGTGGTCGAACGGGCCGCGGAGAGCGTCGCGTCCGGGTCCGGGTCCTCGATGCCCAGCTGCTCACCGATCTCCGGGGTGTCGGTGAAGGTGAAGTGCCCGGAGTCGCGCACCGTCAGCCACCGCTTCCAGCCGTTCAGCCGGTCCCAGCCGTCGTCCCAGGACGTGTCGCCCGCGCCGGGTCCGTGCCCGGGGTCGGTGCCCAGCATCAGGAACGGCCGCCCGTCCAGCCCCTCGGCGGGCACCGGGGCGAAGAACGTGCCGTCCATGTTGACGCCCGCGTCCACCCGGCGGTCGGCGGCCATGGTGGAGGCGGCCGCGTTGCCCCCGATGGAGTGGCCCGCCATGCCGACCCGGTGCGGGTCGATCGTCCGGGCGTGCCGCCACGCCGGGTGCGGGCCGGTCAGCCGGTCCAGCAGGAACGAGAAGTCGGCGGCCCGCCCGGTGGCGACGGAGGCCAGCACCGCGCGCCGCGCGGCGTCGTCGGGCTGCGCGGCCACCCGGTCGCAGGCGGCACAGGTCAGGACCTGCCCGTCGGGCAGCTCCGTACCGGTCGACTCGTACGGATGGTCCGCCGTCGCCACGACGTAACCCCGGCTCGCCAGCTCCTCCGCGAGCCCGGTCAGTGTGGCCCGGGGCGTGCCGAAGCCGGGCGAGAGCAGGACCAGCGGGAAGCGCCCGGGTGCGGGACGGGCGGCGTTACGGGCATGGGCGCGGGTCGCGCCGAGGACGTCGGCCGGCACGACGTCCTCCAGACCGCGCTGCGCGAGCATCAGCCGCGCCTCTTCCGTCGTCATGTACGGGACCGGGTCACCGCCGCTGCCGGGGCGGGCCGGGTAGTGCAGCGACACCAGCAACCGGCGCGGCCCGGCGGCCGGCACCCACGGGTCGGGGCGCGCGTGGTCGGTCAGGAACAGGGTGTCGCGGCCGGTGGCGTACGGGCCGGTGGGGCGGGGCAGCGAAGCCGGCCCGGCCGCCTGATCTCCGGGTGCGGAGGCGGTGGTTAAGGCGGCGGGCGGGGCCGAGGCCGGGTGCGGGCCGGACGCCGCGGCGGGTGCGGCCGTCCCGGCGAGGGCGGCCAGCGCGGTCAGGGCGAGGGCCGCGGCGGTCGCTGCGGCCATGGCCGGTCGGTTGCTGCGAGCGAAGATCGTCATGCCCGCAACGCTAGGCGGCGGCACGCTCCGCCCGCATCGGACGCCGGGTGGAGCCGGTGTCGGACCAGGGGAGGACGGCGACCGCCGGGCGGGGGAGGGCGGCGACTGCCCGGCGGCGGGGAGGGCGGACGCGATTCCGGCATCGATACCGGGGGGCGTACGTGCCGTTCGGGACGGGCGATTTCGGCCAGTGAAGCAGGTATTGCCGCACTGTTTCTGGTGGTTCGTCGCCATCCGCTCGACCGGTACCGGCCACCCCTGCGTGGTCCAGACCATTGACTTGGGCTGCCCCCTCCTCCTACCGTGACCGTTGCCCGGGGCCGAGGTCGCGGGGGAGGCCGGAACGCTTCGCTGCCGCCCCCTGCGCTGCTTTCTGACGACCCGTCGGCAACTGCGTCCGGTGCTGCCCGCCGTCCTCGGCGGTGCCGTCACCAACGGTCGGCACACAGGGGAGCACCGCACATGATCGGTACGGCCGGCGAAACCGGGGCGGACACTTACGACAGTGCCGACGCGGGCCAGGGGGGCGGCGAGAGGCTGCCGTTGAGCCCGGCGCAGGAACGCCTCTGGTTCCTCCAGCAGTTGGAGCCCGACGACGCCTCGTACAACATCCCGCTCGTGCTCCGGCTGACCGGCGCGCTCTCCGAACCGGCGCTGCGCGCCGCGTTCGACGGGACCGCCGCCCGGCACGAGGCCCTGCGCACCCGCTTCCCGGACCTGGACGGCCGGCCCGCCGCGCTCGTCGGGCCGCCCGCGCCCGTGCCCGTCGAAAGCATCGACCTGCGCGGCCGCCCCACGGACGCGGCCCGGCTGCTGGCGGAGCGGACCAACGCCGCCTTCGACCTCGCGCGGGGGCCGCTGCTGCGGGTGAGCCTGCTGCGCACGGACGAGGACGAGCATCTGCTGTGCCTCGTCCTCCACCACATCGTCGCCGACGGCTGGTCGCTGAACCTGCTGCGCGCCGAGCTGGCCACCCGCTACGCCGCGCACCTCGAAGGCCGCGCCATCGCTCTGCCCGAGCTGCTCCCGTACACCCAATACGCGCGCAGGGAACGCGAGTTCGCCGAGGGTGCCGAGGGCTCCGAAGCGGAGGCCGCGCTCGCCCACTGGCGGGATCGGCTCGCGGGCGCGCCGGTGCTCGATCTGCGGCCGACGGTGGCGGAGGGGGCCGGGGTCACCGGCGGGGCGTTCCACACCCGGCGGATCGCCGGGGCGGGCGCGGCGGTCGACGCACTGGCCCGGCAGAAGCGGTGCACGCCGTTCATGGTGCTGCTCGCCGCCTACCAGGTCCTGCTGCACCGCTGGACCCGGCAGGACGACTTCTGCGTCGGGGTGCCGGCGGCCGGCCGGAACGAGCCCGAACTCGAAGAGCTGATCGGCTACTTCTCCACCACGCTCGTGCTGCGCGCCGAGCTCGCCGGTTCGCCGTCCTTCGGCGAGCTCCTGCGGCGCGTCCGCCGGTCCGCGCTGGCCGGATTCACCCACGACCGCGTGCCGTTCGAGCGGCTCATCGACGAGCTGGGCATCGAGCGCCGCCTGGGCGTCAGCCCGCTCTTCCAGACCCTGCTGACCGTCCACACCCAGGACGAACAGGGCGGCGGCGAACGGGACTTCGCGGGGCTGCGGTGTGCCGACGTCGACGGCGGTCACGCGGCCGGGAAGTTCGAGGTGATGCTCGACCTGCGCCGTGAGGGCGACGACCTGATCGCGGTGTTCGGCTACCGCACCGACCTCTACGACGACGCCTGGGTCACCCGGTTCGCCCGGCACTTCGAGACGCTGCTGCGCGGTGCGCTGGCCGACCCGGACACGCCGGTGTCCGAACTGCCGCTCCTCGCACGGTCCGAGGTGGACGAGCTGCTGGCCCTGGGCACCGGGGCGGAGGTCCCGGCGGCCGACACCGAGGCGCTGCCCGCCGCCCTGGGCCGCGCGGCCGAGACGTACGGCGACCGGACGGCGGTGCGCGACGCGTCGGGCGAGCAGCCGGGCGAGCGGTCGGGCGAGCAGTCGGGAAAGCGGTCGGGGGAGCTGACGTACCGGGGTCTGTGGGCGGCGGCCGGGGCGCTCGCGGTGCGGCTGCGGGAGGCGGGCGTACGGGGCGGGGACGTCGTCGGCGTCCTGCTGCCGCGCGGCACGCGGGCGGTCACCGCGATGCTGGCCGCCTGGCGGGCGGGCGCGGCCTATCTGCCGCTGGACCCCGCCTACCCGGCGGCCCGCCTGGAGTTCATGGTCGCGGACACCGGCGTACGCGTGGTCGTGGCGGACCCGGACGGGACCGGGGCCGGGGCCATCGGTGCGGGCCTCGCCGGGCGGGTCACCGTGCTCGCGCCGGACGGCCCGGACGGAACCGGCGTGCCCGACGCGCGCTGGGAGGCGGGCCCGGACGACCCCGCGTACGTCATCCACACCTCCGGCTCCACCGGAACGCCCAAGGGCGTCGTCGTCCCGCACCGCGCGCTGGCCGCCCGGGTCGGCTGGATGCGGGAGAACTACGGCATCACGGCGGACGACGAGGTGCTCCAGTTCGCCTCCCTGAGCTTCGACACCCACGCCGAGGAGATCTACCCGGCGCTCACCGCCGGAGCCCGCCTGGTCGTCGCCGGATCCGACAGCACCCTGCCGGACCACCTCCGGCTCGCCGCCGCCGGAGGGGGCCGCGGACCCACCGTCCTGGACCTGCCCACGCCGTACTGGCACGAGCTCGTCGACGACCTCGACGCGATCGCCCGGCCGCCGGGTCTGCGGCTGCTGATCCTCGGCGCGGACCAGGTGCAGCAGCGCGCGGTCGCCGCCTGGCGGGCCCGCTTCGGCGACACCGTGCGGGTGGTCAACTCCTACGGCCCCACCGAGACCACCGTCATCGCCGCCACCGCCGAACTCGGCCGCGCCGACGCGGTCCACCGCCCGCCCATCGGCAGCCCGGTCGGCGGCACCACGCTCACCGTCTGCGACGCGCTGGGCCGGCTCATGCCGTACGGAGCGCCCGGCGAACTCCTCGTGGGCGGCGCGGGGGTGACGTACGGCTACGGCGGCAGGCCCGGGGCCACCGCGCGGGCCTTCGTGCCCGATCCGTACGGCCCGCCGGGCGCCCGCCGCTACCGCACCGGCGACCTGGTCCGGTGGCGGGCGGACGGGCGGCTGGAGTTCCTCGGCCGCATCGACGACCAGGTCAAGGTGCGCGGCTTCCGCGTCGAGCCCGGCGAGGTGGAGACCGCGCTGCTGGCCCTGGACGGAGTCGGCCGGGCCGTGGTGACCGTACGGGACGAGGCGCTGGTCGGATACGTGGTGCCGGAACGGGACGGCGGTGACCGTCCGGACGACCGGAGAAGCGGCGGCAACCGTCCCGAAGGCCGCCATCCCGAAGCCTCGGGAAGCGGTGGGCAGCGGCTCACGGCGGGGGCTCTGCGCGCCGCTCTGGCCGCCGTGCTCCCCGCCCACCTGGTCCCGAACTCCCTGGTCGTCCTGGACGCCCTGCCGCTGACCCCGAACGGCAAGGTGGACCGCCGCGCCCTGCCCGCGCCCGAGCAGCGGCCCGACCTCGGACCCGGTTACGTGGCCCCGCGCACCGATGCGGAGGGGCTCGTCGCCGAGGTGTGGACCGAGGTGCTGGGCCTGGACCGGGTCGGCGCGCTGGACGACTTCTTCGACCTCGGCGGCCACTCGCTCCTGGCCACCCGCGTCGTCGCCCGGATCCGGGCGGCCGCCGGTCTGTCGGTGCCGCTGCGGGCGCTGTTCGCCCACCGCACCGTCGAGGCGTTCGCGGTCGCGGTGGAGGACCTGCTGCTGGCGGAGATCGAAGCGCTGAGCGACGAGGACGCCGAGCAACTGCTCGCGGCCGAGTCCGGCCCGGAGAGAAACGGAACGACCACGGCATGAGCAGCACCGAGGCACACCCGACGGACGGCACCCGGGACGGCGACGCGCGACCCGGTGGCAGGCCCGCCGCCCCGCTCTCCGACGCCAAGCGCGCCCTGCTCGCCCAGCGGCTGCGCGGCCGCGCCCGCCCCGTGCAGGCCGTGCCGAGGCGTCCCGAATCCACCGTGCCGCCGCTCTCCTTCGCGCAGGAACGCCTGTGGTTCATGGAGCAGTTCGCGCCCGGCACCGCCGCGTACAACATCCCGGTCGCCCGCCGGCTGCGCGGACCGCTGGACCGCCCCGCCCTGCAACGGGCGCTCGACGCGGTGATCGCCCGCCACGAGACCCTGCGCTCCCGCTATCCGGCCACCGACGACGGCCGCCCGGTCCTGGAGATCGCCGCACCCGCCCCGTTCGGCCTGCGTACCGCCGACGCGGACGACGAGGAGCACGCGGCCCGGCTCGTCGACGAACTCGGAGCCCTGCCCTTCGACCTGGTCACCGGCCCGCTGATCAACGGCCTGCTGGTCCGCATCGCCGACGACGACCACGTCCTCCTCCTCGTCGTGCACCACAGCGTCAGCGACGGCTGGTCCAGCGAGGTGCTGGTCTCCGAGGTGCTGCGCGGCTACACCGCGTACGCGACCGGCGGACCGGACCCGCTCACCGAACTGCCCGTCCAGTACGGCGACTTCGCGCTCTGGCAGCGCGACCGGCTGACCGGCGGCCGACTGGCCGAGGAAGTCGCGTACTGGGCCGGCGAGCTGTCCGGCGTCCGGCCGCTGGAGCTGCCGACGGCCCGGCCGCGACCCGAGCGCCAGACCTTCGACGGCGCGGGGTTCGGCTTCGACATCGACCGGGATCTCCTCGACCGGCTCACCGCCCTCGGCAAGCAGCACGGCGCGACCGTCCACATGGTGCTGCTCGCCGCGTTCCAGCTGGTGCTGTCCCGGTTCTCCGGGCAGCGGGACTTCGCCGTCGGCTCGCCGGTGGCCGGGCGTCCGGAGCCCGAACTCGAAGGTCTCGTCGGGATGTTCGTCAACGTCCTGGCGCTCAGGGCCCGGCTGGACGGCGACCCGACCTTCGCCGAACTCCTCGGCCGGACCCGGGAGACCTGCCTGGAGGCGTACGCCCACCAGGAGCTGCCGTTCGCCCAGCTGGTGTCCGAGCTGAACGTCGAACGGGACGTGACGCGTTCACCGGTGTTCCAGGCGGTCCTGGCGATCCAGAACTACGCCGCTGCCGCCCCACAGGAAGAACTCGCCCTGGAGGTCGAGCCGTTCGGGCTGCGCGCCGCCGGGACCCGGTTCGACCTGGAGCTGTTCCTGATGGAGTGGCCCGGCGGGCTGCGCGGTGCGTTCAACTACAACACCGACCTCTTCGACGAGTCCGGCATCGCCCGGATCGCCGACAGCCTCGGCCGCCTGCTGCACGCCGTCGCCGACCGGCCCGGCCTGCCGGTCTCCGCGCACGACGTCCTGGATCCCGTCGAGCGGACCCGGATGCTCGACACGTGGAACGACACGGCCGTCGCCCTCCCGGACGACGCGACCCTGACCGGCCTCGTCGCCGAGCAGATCGCCCGTACGCCGGACGCCGTCGCCGTCGGCTTCGGCGGCGAGACGCTGACGTACGCCGAACTGGACCGGGCCGCCGAGCGGATCGCGCGGCGGCTGGCCCGCGAAGGCGTCGGCCCCGGAAGCCTGGTGGCGGTCAGCGCCGAGCGCTCGCCCGACCTGCTCCCGGGCCTCCTCGGCGTCCTCAGGACCGGTGCCGCCTACACCCCGCTCGACCCCGAATACCCCGCCGAGCGACTGGCGTTCATGCTCGCGGACAGCGGTGCGGAGGTGCTTCTCACCCAGCGCCGGGTGCCGGTGCCCGAAGGGTGCGCGGCGCGCGTCCTGCTGCTGGACGACCCGGCGGAGTGGGACGGCGACGACGACGGCCCCGGCGACAGCTCCGGCGGCGACGGCGTACGCCCCGTGGGTCCCGCCGCCGACGACCTCGCGTACATGATCTACACCTCCGGCTCCACCGGCCGACCCAAGGGAGTGCCCAACACCCACCGGGCCATCGTCAACAGGCTGCTGTGGATGGCCCGTACGTACGGCCTCACGCCGGCCGACGCCGTCCTCCAGAAGACGCCGACCGGCTTCGACGTCTCGGTCTGGGAGCTGTTCCTGCCGCTGATCACCGGGGCCAGGGTGGTCGTCGCGCAGCCCGGCGGGCACAAGGACGCCGCGCATCTGCGCGACACCATCGCCGAACACGGCGTCACCGTCGCGCACTTCGTGCCCGCGATGCTCGACGTGTTCCTCGCCGAGGACGACGTGGAGCGCTGCACCACCCTGCGCCGGGTCGTGTGCAGCGGCGAGGAGCTGGCCCCGCACACCGCCCGCGCGTTCACCGCCCGGCTGCCGCACTGCGCGCTCGCCAACCTGTACGGGCCGACCGAGGCGGCCGTCGACGTGACCAGCTGGGAGTGCGCGGGCGACCTCGCCGTCGTGCCGATCGGCGCACCGGTCGACAACACCCGGCTGTACGTCCTCGACGCCGACCTGCGCCCGGTCCCCGTCGGCACGCCCGGCGAACTCCACATCGGCGGCGTCCAGGTCTCCGTCGGCTACCACCGCAGACCCGGCCTGACCGCCGCACGCTATGTCCCCGACCCCTTCGGCCCGCCCGGCGCCCGCCTCTACCGCACCGGAGACCTGGCCCGGTGGCGGGCGGACGGCCAGCTGGAGCACCTGGGCCGGATCGACCAGCAGGTCAAGATCCGGGGCCTGCGCATCGAACCCGGCGAGATCGAGGCCGCGCTCCGCGCCGAGGAGGGCATCGCCGCCGCGGCCGTGATCGTCCGCGAGGACAACCCGGGCGACAAGCGCCTGGTGGCGTACGTGGTGCGCGCGGCGGACGCGGACACCGGCCCGAAGCACCCAGGAAGCCCGGACGCGGACACCGATCTCGACCCCGCCCTCCTGCGCACCGCCCTGCGCCGCACCCTCCCCGACTACATGGTCCCGGCCGCCTTCGTCACCCTCGACGCCCTCCCGCTCACCCCCAACGGCAAGCTCGACCGCCGCGCCCTGCCCGCGCCGCAGGCCCGCCGTACCGGTGGCGCGATGGCCGCGCCGGAGACCGCCACCCAACAGGTGCTGGCCGAGATCTGGGCCGAGATCCTGAATCTGCCCGAAGTCGGCGTCGACGACGACTTCTTCGACCTCGGCGGCCACTCGCTGCTCGCCACCCAGGTCATCGCCCGCGCCCGCAGACGCCTGCCGGAGGCCGGAGCGCGGCCGGTCAGCGTCATGGACCTGTTCACCTCCCGTACGGTCCGTGAACTCGCCGCCCTGGCCGACCTGGACGAGTCCGAGCGCGGCCCGCGCCACCTGCTCCACCGGCTCACCCGCCCCACGCCGCCCGCCGAGCGCACCCTCTCCTTCGTCTGTGTCCCGTACGGCGGCGGCAGCGCGGTCGTCTACCAGCCGGTCGCCGACGAACTGCCCGCCGGATACGACCTGTGGTCCGTGGCCATCCCGGGCCACGACATGGGCGTCACGGAGGAACACCTGGCCTTCGACGAGCTGGCCGGGAAGATCGCCGACGAGATACGCGAACGGGTCGACGGACCGGTCGCGCTGTACGGGCACTGCGCCGTCGGCAGCGCGCTGACCGTCGCCGTCGCCCGGCTCCTCGAAGGGGCGGACCGGGAGGTGGAGGCCGTCTACATCGGGGCCCAGTTCCCGTTCGCCCGGCCGCGCGGCCGGGTACTGGGCCTGCTGAGCCGGATCTCCGCGCTGGACCCGCTGCTCAGCGACCGCGTCTACTTCACCTGGCTGCGCTCCATGGGGGCCGAGGTCGGCGACCTCGACGAAGCCCAGATGAAGTTCATGATCGGCAACATGCGCGCCGACTCCCGCGCGGCGGAGGAGTACTTCACCGAGGTGCTGGCCGAGGTCGAGGCGGGCGGGGCGCTGCTGCGGGCCCCGGTGATCTCGGTGATCGGCAACCGCGATCCGGCGACTGACTTCCACCAGGAGCGCTACCGCGAATGGCAGATGCTCGCGGAGCGTTCGGCGCTGGCGGTCCTGGACGAGGGCGGTCACTTCTTCCTCAAGTACCGGGCCCGGGAGCTCGTCGAGATCGTCACGCGCACGCACGCGGCGGTCGCGGCCGGTCCGGAGGCCGTACGGGAGCTGCCGCAGGAGGCGGACGACGGGTCGTGGTGGTTCCACGAGGTGAGCGGGAAGGGCGGGAAGGGCGGGGAGCGGACCGAGGCCGCCGCCGCCGGCACGGCGCACCAGAACGGGGCGCTGGAGAAGACCGAGGAGGTCGCGCAGGCCGGGCAGGTCGCCGACGCCGGGCCGCCGCCCGGCATGGGCCGCTTCCTGGCCGTCGCCTTCGGGCAGCTGCTCTCCATCACCGGCTCCGCGCTCACCGAGTTCGCCCTGCCGGTGTGGATCTACATGGAGACCGGCTCGATGGGCAAGTACGCCCTCTACGCCGTCATCGGCATGCTGCCCGGCATCCTCGTCGGACCGCTGGCCGGAGCCGTCGTCGACCGGCTCGATCGCCGCCGGGTCATGCTCACCAGCGACGTGGTCGCCGGCTCCACCCAGGCGGCGCTGCTCACGCTCCTGCTGAGCGGCAACCTCGCCTCCTGGCACATTTACGTCCTGCTCGGCGTGCTGTCGGTCGCGCTCACCTTCCAACGGCTCGCGTACGCCTCCTCCGTACCGCAGCTGGTGCCCAAGCAGTACCTCGGTCACGCCAACGGCATCACGCAAATGGCCTTCGGTTTCGCGCAGTTCATCGTTCCGCTGGCGGCGGTGGCGCTGATGGCCGGAATCGGGCTGAAGGGCATCCTCATCCTCGACGTCGTCAGCTACACCATCGCCATCGGCGTGCTGTCGTTCGTGAAGTTCCCGAAGACACTGCCGTGGACGCGGCGGGAGTCGCTGGTCGCGGAGATCAAGCACGGCTTCGCCCACTCCTGGCGCAACCGGGGCTTCCGGGCCATGCTCCTGTGGTTCGCGGCGCTGAACATCTTCCTGTCCCCACTGTTCCTGCTGGTCACGCCCTTGGTGCTGTCGTTCGACTCGCTGGAGGCGGTGGCCCGGATCTCGGTGGCCGGAGGGGCGGGCGCGATTCTCGGCGGCATCGCGATGGGCTTCTGGGGCGGCCCGAAGCGCAACCGGATGCGCGGCATGCTGGGCCTGGCCGGGCTGCTCGCGGTGGCCTGTGCGCTGGTCGGGGTCCGGGCGGACCTGTGGATCATCGGGGTCGGCGCGTTCGGGATGTCCTGCGCGCTGTCGATGGTGAACGGCGTCTACACGACGATCGTCCAGATCAAGGTCCCGCAGCGGTTCCACGGCCGGGTGTTCGCGCTGAACACGCTGGTCGCCTGGTCCACCCTGCCGATCGGGCACGGGATCATCGCGCCGGTCGGCTCGTCGGTCTTCGGCCCGATGTTCGAGGACGGCGGTTCGCTGACCTCGACGGTCGGAGCCCTCATCGGTACGGGGCCGGGGCGCGGGATCGGGTTCATGTACCTGCTGTTCGGCGCGGCCATGCTGGCCCTGGTGGTGATCGGCCTCCGGCTGCCGGTGCTGGCCCGCTTCGACCTCGATGTCCCGGACGCGTTGCCGGACGACCTGGTCGGCATCCAGGAGCGCGAACGCCGGGAGCGGGAGGCGCGGGAGGTGCGGGAGCCGCGGGACCTGGTGGACACGCAGTCCGCACAGGGCACACGGTCCGCAGAGGACACACGGTCCGCACAGGACACGCAGGACGCCGAGGCCATCCTGGAGGACGTCCGATGACCACCGCCCCGCGCAGCCTTCCCGCCCTGCTCGGCCACCGGGCCGCCGCCGACCCCGGCCGCACCGCGCTGATCTGCGGCCCTCGCACCCTGACCTTCGGCGCGTGGCAC
Organism: Streptomyces sp. DSM 106670; assembly: GCF_055792845.1. Lineage (NCBI taxonomy): Bacteria > Bacillati > Actinomycetota > Actinomycetes > Kitasatosporales > Streptomycetaceae > Streptomyces > Streptomyces sp. DSM 106670. Next base: position 3,425,308 of record NZ_CM147704.1, on the reverse strand, counting down.
GAGCGGGCCGAGGCGCTCGCCGCCGGGCTGCGGAGCCGGGGCCTCGGGCCGGGGGCGCGGGTCGTGCTCCGCTACGGCAGCGGCGACTGGATCGCGTACGCCGTCGCGTACTGCGGTGTCCTGCGCGCCGGTTGTGTCGCCGTACCGCTCTCGGACCGGCAGTCCCCGGCGACCGCCGCCCACGTCCTCGCGGACAGCGGGGCCACGGCCGTACTGCGCCCGTCCGGGGCGGATCTGCCCTCCGGCCTGCTCCCGCCAGGAGTGTGGTCGGCCACGGCGGAGGAGATCGAGGCGGCGGAAGCCGCATGGTCCGGTGCCGAGCCGCTCGCCGAGCCCGGCCCCGCCCCCCTCGCCGAGCCGCTCGCGGAGCCGGACCCCGCCGACCTCGCCCAGATCCTCTACACCTCCGGCACCACCGGCAGGCCCAAGGGCGTCACCGCCACCCACGGCAATCTGGCGTACGGCTGCACGCTCGACGAACGCCGCCGTCCGCTCCGGCACTCCCGCCACTTCCTGCACGCCTTCCCCGTCGGCACCAACGCAGGGCAGACGATGCTGGTCAACGCCCTCGACTCCGCCGCCACCGCCGTGGCCGCACCGCAGTTCACCCCGGGACGGTTCGCGCGGCTCATCGAGGAGTACGGGGTCGGCAGCGTGTTCCTGGTGCCGGCGATGGCCATCGAACTGCTCGGCTCCGAGGCCGCCCGCCGGTACGCCACCGACAGCGTCCGGCTCGTCGGCTCGACCGCCGCCGCCCTCCCCGGGCCCGTCGCCCTCGGCCTCGCCCGCGCCTTCCCGCGCGCCCAGGTCGTCAACTACTACACCTCCACCGAGGCCGCCCCCGCCCAGATCACCCTGCTCTTCGACCCCGACCGCCCCGACTCCCCGGGCCGCCCCGCCTCCCTGCGCGACCTGCGGATCACCGCCCCCGACGGGACCCCGCTGCCGCCCGGCGAACCGGGCGAGGTCCGGCTCCGCACCCCGGCCGCACCCCGTGCCTACCTCGGTGAGGACGCCGCCCGGTCGGAGGTCTTCCAGGGGCACTGGGTGCGGATGGGCGACCTCGGGCGGCTGGACGAGGACGGGTATCTGCAGCTGCTCGACCGGGAGCGGGACGTCATCAAGTCCGGTGCGTACAAGGTCTCCACGCTCCAGGTGGAGGACGCGCTGCACGCCCATCCGGCGGTGGCGGACGCGGCGGCGTTCGGTGTTCCGCACCCCGTCCTGGGCGCGGTCGTAGCCGCCGTGGTCGTGCCGCGCGGCGAGCTGACCGTGCCGGAGCTGCGGACCTTCCTGCTCGACCGGCTGGCGGCCCACGAACTCCCGGCCCGCCTGCTGTTCCGCCCCTTCCTGCCGCGCAACGAGGGCGGCAAGATCCTCAAGCGCGAGCTGCGCCCGCTCCTGGACGACGAGGCCCTGCGATGACGAACACGACGACGTCCCCCTCTCCTTCCGTTTCCGCTTCCTCTTCCCCCGAACGCGCCCTCGGCCCGGCCCAGCACGGGATGTGGGTCACCGAACAGGTGCTGCGGCCCGGCGCGGCGCATCACCTCGCGGTGACCGCACGGTTCGCCGTACCGCCCGATCCGGCCGCGCTCGACGCCGGCTGCGCCCGCCTGCTCGCACGGCATCCGGTACTGGCGTCGCGGCTGGACCCGGAGGGCCCCGCGCTCGCTCCGGCCACCGGCCGCGCACCCGAACTCCGCCGGCTGACCTGCGCGCCGGACGAACTCGACGCGCTCCTCGCGCAGGAGAGCGCCCGGCCCTTCGACCTGGCCGCCGGTCCGCTCGTACGGTTCGCGCTCGTGACGGCCGGGGACGACAGCCCGGTGCTGCACGCCGTGGTCCACCACCTGGTGTTCGACGGCACGTCGAAGGACGTCCTGCTCGCGGAGATCCTCGGCGCGGAGACGACCGCCGGCCTGCCGCCGGACGAGCCCGCCGAGCCGACAGCCGAAGAGGCTGCCGCAGCAGCGGAGTTCTGGGCCGGCCGCTGGTCCGACCCGGCCGCGCCTGTGCTCCCCGGCCTCCCGCCCTCCGTACGCGACACCACCGCTCCGGCACCGGGCTCCGCCGTCCCCTTCACGCTCGACGGCCCGCTCCACGCCCGGATCACCGACACCGCGCGGTCGCTCGGCGTCACCCGCTTCGAACTGCTCCTGGCGCTCTGGCACACGCTGCTGTTCCGCTACGGCGACCGAGCACCCGTCACCGCGCTGGAACTCTCCACCAGACGCCCGGGAAGTCCCGACCACGTCGGCCTGTACGTCAACGAGCTGCCGCTCTTCAGCCGGCCCGGCCCGGACCGGCCGTTCGCCGACTTCGTCCGGGACGTCCGCGCCGAGCTGCGGGCCCTCTACGACCACCGCACGGTCCCGCTCGGCCGTGCCGTGCGAGGCGGCCTCACCCCGCGCACCGCGCTCACCCCGCTCTCGGTCAGCTACCGCCGCCGCACCGGCCGGGAGGTGAGAGAAGCACCGGACGTCGCCGTGGACTGGATCGGCTTCACGCACTCCGTCCGCAATCTGGCGCACCTCCAGCTCGTGGAGGGGCCGGACGGGGTGGACGGCTCGTTGCAGTACCGCACCGACGCCTTCGCGCCCGGCGCGCCCGCCCGGATCGTCGGGCACTTCCGCACCCTGCTCGAAGCGGTGCTCACCGCGCCGGACACCCGACTCGCCGACCTGCCGTTGCTGGCGGGCGACGAGCTGGACCGGGCGCTGTACGCGGGCAACGGCACGCCCCCGGCCCGCTCGGCGGACGCCACGGTGTGGGCGATGTTCACGGAACGGGCGGCGGCGACCCCGTCCGCCGTGGCCGTGGTCACGCCGGACGGAACAGAGCTCTCCTACGCTGAACTCCACGCGGCCGCAGAGGCTTTCGCGGACCGGCTGGCCGCCGAGGGCATCGGGCCCGGTGATCTCGTGGGCGTCCAGGTGGCACGATCGGCGGGCGAACTGACCGCCGTGCTCGGTACGTTGGCGGCGGGCGCGGCCTACGTACCGCTGGATCCCGGCTATCCGGCCGACCGGCTCGCCTTCGTCCGCGCGGACGCGCGCCTGGCCGCACTGGTCGTCGAAGGACCCGCGCCGGACGGACTGCCCGACGGCCTCCCGGTGCTGTCCCCGGAGCACGGGGTGTGCCCGGGGCGCGAGGCGTCCCCGGAGGGCCGGGGGGCTCCCGTACCGCCGCGCGACCGGGCCACCGCTCCGGCCGCCGGGGATCCCGCGTATGTCCTCTACACCTCCGGCTCCACCGGCCGGCCCAAGGGCGTCGAGGTGCCGCACAGTGCGCTCGCCAACCTCCTGGGCGCGCTGGCCGACCGGCTGGCGGCGGGGCCGCAGGACCGCTGGCTGGGGCTGACCTCGCTGTCCTTCGACATCTCCACCGTGGAACTGCTGCTGCCGCTGACCGCCGGAGCCCGCGTCGTCCTCGTCCCGGAGGAGCGGCAGCGCGACGGCGCGGCGCTGCTGAAGCTGATCGAGGCCCATGACGTCACCCATGTCCAGGCCACGCCGAGCAGCTGGCGGCTGATGCTGGCCGCCGGTCTGCACCGCCCGGGTCTCGTCGGCCTGGCGGGAGGCGAGGCGCTGCCGGAGCCGCTGGCGGCCGAACTGGGCCGATCCGTCGGCAGGTTGATCAATGTCTACGGGCCGACCGAGACCACCGTCTGGTCCACCCTGGCCGAGCTCGGCCCCGGCGACCCGGTCACGATCGGACGGCCGCTGGCCGCCACCCGGGCGTACGTCCTCGACGCGCGCGGCCGGCCCGTACCGGACGACATCCCCGGCGAACTGCACCTCGGCGGCGCGGGCTTGGCCCACGGCTACCGGGGCCGCCCCGGGCTGACCGCCCAGCGCTTCGTGCCGGATCCATGGGGGCCGCCGGGCTCGCGGATGTACCGCACGGGTGACCTGGTGCGCCGACTGCCGGACGGGCGGCTGGAGTTCGCCGGGCGCGTCGACACGCAGATCAAACTGCGCGGCCACCGCATCGAACTGGGCGAGATCGAGGCCCGGCTGGCCGAACACCCCTCGGTGTCCCAGGCGGTCGTGGTCCTGGACCGGGTGGACGACGCCGAGGGGACCGGGGAGGCCGGGGAGGCGGGCCAGGACCGGCTGGTGGCGTACGTCGTCGGAGCCGGGCAGGAGGCCCCGGCCGCCGACGGACTGCGCGCCCACCTCGCCCGTACGCTCCCCGCCGCGATGGTCCCCGCCACCTGGGTCCCGCTGTCCGCGCTGCCGCTCACCCCGAACGGCAAGGTGGACCGGGCCCGGCTGCCGCAGGCCCCGAGGACCCGGCCGGAGACCGCCGGGACCGCCGAGACGGCTGAGACCGTCGCTGCCGAGGCGGCCGGTGCACCGCCGGCCGGAGCCGCCGCCGTGGTGCGCGACATCTGGCAGGAGGTGCTGCGGCTCGACGACATCGGCCCGGACGAGGACCTCTTCGACCTCGGCGGCCACTCGCTGACGATCACCGCCATCGCCGCCCGGATCCGCAAGCGGCTCGGCGTCGAGGTGCCCCTCGACGTCTTCTTCGACACCCCGACGCTCGCCGAGGTCTCGGCCGTGGTGAGCGAGCTCCAGCAGCAGGAGGAGAGCAGCGATGAGTGACGCAACCGCGTACCAGGTGGTCGTCAACGACGAGGAGCAGCACGCGCTGTGGCCCGCCAGGACCGATCCGCCGGCCGGCTGGCGGGCGGAGGGCTTCTCCGGGTCCGAGGAGGAGTGCATGGCCCATGTCGACCGGGTCTGGACGGACATCCGCCCGCTCGGCCTGCGCCGCCGTCTCACCGAGCAGGGCCGGTGACGGCCCCGGCCGCCGCCGGGGCCGCGCTGCGGGCGCGGGTCGCCGCGCTGGTGTCCCGCGCCACCGACGGCGAGGTGACCGAGGCCGAACTGCTCGCCGAGGGCGTCTCGTTGACCGCTCTCGGGGTGACGTCGCTGGCGCTTCTCCGGCTGATCGATGCGGTGGAGGAGGAGTTCGGGATCTTCCTCGACCTCGACGGGCCGTTCCGCTTCCTGGACGACCTCGACGGCCTGGTCGGCCATCTGGCCGGGCTGGGCGTGGAACCGGGCGGCGGCGACCATGGCTGAGACCGCGCTGGAAGCAACCCCCACCGGCACCCGCACCGCCACCGCGCCCCCCACCGGCGCCCCCGCCTTTGCCGGCTCTGCCGGCTCTGCCGGAGAGACCATCCCCACCGAGGTGAGCTTCCGTGGTGAGCGGTCCGGGACGGCCCCGCTCACCTGGGGCCAGCGGGCCATCTGGCACGCGATCCGCCGCACCGCGCCGAACGACCACTACTTCAACATCGGCCGCGTCCTGCCGCTGGCCGACCGGGGCCGCCCCGCCACGGTCGCCGCGACGCTGGACGCGCTGGCCCGGCTCATCGAGCGGCACGAGGCGTTGCGGACCCGGCTCGTACCGGCGGCGGCGGACGGCGAACCGGCGCAGTGCCTCGCGGCCACCGGGTCGCTGCCCGTGACGATCGCCCCGGCCACCGGGCTGCCGGAGGCGGCGGCCGAGGCGGAGGCGCTCCTCGACGGGCTGTCCGCCACCCGCTTCGACTACCCGGCCGAATGGCCGCTGCGCGCCGCCCTGGTCACCGTCGGCGACCGGGTCACCCATGCCGTGCTGGTGCTGTGCCACCTCGCCGCCGACGGGCACGCCGCCGAGGTCCTCGTACGCGATCTGCGGCTGCTGGTCCGGCGCGGCTCGGCCGGGCGGCCGCCCGCCACCACCCCGCTGGACCTGGCCCGCGACCAGCACGCCGAGCGCGGGCGGCGGCGTGGCGCGGCGGCCCTGGCGCACTGGGAGGCGGGCTTTCGGGCCGCGCCGCCGACGATGTTCCCCGAGCCGTGCGCGGAACCCCGCAGCCCGCGCTTCTGGACCGGGCGGATCGTGTCGCCCGCCCTGGCCCGCGCGGTCGGCGCGGTCGCCGCCGCGCACGGGGTCAGCGGCTCCACCGTGCTGCTCACCGCGTCGGCCGCGCTGGTGGCCGCCGGGGAGGGGCACCGTACGGCGGCCGTGATGCCGATCGTCGGCAACCGCACCGCCGGGGCCCTGCGCGACCTGGTCTCCACGCTGTCGCAGGACGGCCTGTTCGTCCTCGACCTGGCGGGGTCCGAAGGGAAGCACGACGACGGGGACGGAGACGGGAAGGGCGACGGGGAGGGGGCCGGGGAAGAGACCGGGGCGGCCCGGTTCACGGACCTCCTTCCCGCCGCCCACCGTGCGGCCCTGCGTGCCTACCGGGCCGCCGTGTACGACCCGGTGGAGTGGGACGCGCTCGGCGAGCGGCTGCACGCGGAGTACGGGAGCGAGGTGCACCCGTACTGCTGCTTCAACGACATGCGGCTGGTCGAACGGCCCGTGTCCGAAGGCCCCCGGCCGACCGCGCGGGAGCTGGCGGAGGAGCTGACGGAGGCCCGGCGGCGGACCGCCTTCGGTTTCCCCGCCACCCAGGACCGGGTGGCGTGCCGCTACTGCCTGCACATCACCGAGGAGGGCGACGCGCTGGCGGTCTCGCTGACCGCCGACACCGCGTATCTGCCGCCGGAGGCGATCCGCGCGCACCTGTACGCGATGGAGGAGCTGATCGTCACGAGCGCGGCGGGCGGCCCGCCGCTTGTCGCGGAGCTCCGCGCGCTGCTGGAGACGGCGGAGGGGGACCGGCCATGACCACCGGCGAACCGTTGCGGGCCTGGGCCGACCGGACCTCCTGCGTCCAGGGCGGCCGGCTCGCCTTCCACTTGACGGGGGCGGACCGGTCGACGGACGTCCGGGTCCGCGTCTTCGACGGGGTGAGCGAGGAACTGCTCCTCACGGCTGCGGCGACCGGCCCCGGCTGGACTCTGGACGTCCCGCCGGAGTGGCCCAGTTCGCTCTGCCGCGCCGTCTTCGACGTACCGGGCGAGGACCGGCCGACGACCGACGAGGCCGAGCACGAGGTGTGGTTCGTCGTCCGGGCGGCCCGCCCCGGCACGGCCTCCCGGATCCTCGTCACGGTCCCGTTCGCCACCTGGCGGGCGTACACCCACGCCGGGCAGCCGCACCGGGGCCTCTACTACTCCGAGCAGCCCCACCGCGCCGCCCGGGTCTCCTTCGCCTCGCCCGGCGGCGGGCCACCGCCCGAGCGCTGGGAGGAAGGGCTGCTGCGCTGGCTGCCGACGGCCGGCCGGCCGGTGGACTTCTGTTCCGGCCTGGACCTGCACGGCGGCGACGAACTCCTCTCCCACTACCGCCTGCTGGTCGTCAACGGCCATGACGAGTACTGGTCGATGGAGATGCGCGACAGCGTCGAGGCGTTCGCGCGGCGCGGCGGCAACGTGGCCTTCTTCGCCGCCAACACCGCCTGGTGGCAGATGCGGCTGGAGGACGACGGCCGCACCATGGTCTGCCACCGGGACGCGCTCACCGACCCGATGACGGCGACCGACCCGCGCCGGACCACCGTCGAGTGGTCCAGCTCGCCCGTGGACCGCCCGGAGAACACGATGACGGGCCTCAGCTTCCGCCGGGGCGCGGGAGCGTGGGGCGAGGGCATGGCGGTGATGCGCAAGGACGCCTACACGGCCCGGTTCGCCGGGCACTGGGCCTTCGCCGGTACGGGGCTGGCGGACGGCGAACCCTTCGCGCGCGGCGCGCTCGGCTACGAGACGGACGCCTGCGACCTGGAGTGGACCGGCGAGGTGCCGCGGGCGACGGGCGTGGACGGGACACCGGGCTCGTTCGTCGTCCTCGCCACCGCGGATCTGCGGCACTGGCGGGAGTACGGGCAGGGCGGCGCGGCGACGATGGGCGTCTTCCGGCTCGGCGCGGGCACGGTGTTCAACGCGGGCACGATCAACTGGGGCAGCGTCCTGGCGGACGACCCGGTCGCGGACCGCATCACCCGCAACGTCCTGGACCGGCTCGGCGGGGCGGCCCCCGGCGACGGCTGGGAGGCGGCCGGAGACCCGGACGACGTGCATGCGCTGGCCGTCTGCGCGAACACCCTGTTCGGCGTCGACGGCCGGGGCCGGCTGCTGTGCCGGGAGCCGTCCGGGCAGAACCTGCCGTGGCGGCCGGCCGGGCACGCTCCCGGGGTGCGGGCGCTGGCCTCGGCGCGCGAGGCGTCCGGCGGGCTGCCGCTGGAGCTGTACGCGGCGACGGAGGACGGCCGGCTGCTGCGCCGCGCCCCGGTGCCGGGGCCGGTGCCGGGGGCGCGGGAGTGGGTGGAGGCCGGGACGGTGCCGGCCGGCACGACCGCGCTGGCCCTCTGTGACGCGGGGATCTTCGCCGTGACCCCGCACGACGACAGGCTCCACCATCTCTCCGCGCTCGCGCTCGACGAGCCGTGGCAGGTGCTGGGGGACGCGGGCGGGGCGGTCGCGCTGACCACGCTGAACAGCAGGCTCTGGGCGGTCACCGCCGACGGCCGGCTGCGTACCCGTCTCCCGGCGGGCCCGGCGGACGGCCCCGCCGCCTTCACGGACAGCGGTGTGCCGGGCCCTTCCCCGGTCACCGGCCACCCGGGCGTCTGCACGGGGCTCGCGGGGCGCGCCGGGAGCCTGTACGCGGCCGTCGCCGGAGGCCCGCTGCTGCTGTGCGCGCGGCCCGCCGTACCGCCCGGCTGATCGGCTTCCGGCACGACGCCGGGCCGCCCGCCGCCGTAGTGTGGGCGGGGAGCAGGGCAGTGGGGGCGGGGAGGAAGCCGGACGTGGGTGCAGTGAAGAGCAAGCGGATGCCGCGCGCGGTGCGCGAGAAGCAGATGATGGACGCCGCGGTGCGGACCTTCGGGCAGCGCGGCTACCGGGCGGCCTCGATGGACGAGATCGCGGAGCTGGCGGGCGTCTCCAAGCCGTTGGTCTACCTGTACCTGAATTCCAAGGAAGAGCTGTTCTCCGCCTGTATCCGCCGGGAGGCGGCGGCCCTGCTGGAGGCGGTACGCGCCGGGGTCGAGCCTGGCCTTCCTGCCGACCGCCAACTGTGGTCGGGGCTAAGGGCGTTCTTCCTCCACACCGCCGAGAACCCGGACGGCTGGTCGGTCCTGCACCGCCAGGCGCGTTCGCACGGGGAGCCGTTCGTCAGCGAGGTCGGCTCCATGCGGGACGAGATCGTCGCGTTCGTGACGGGCCTGATCGGAGCCGCCGCCCGCGAGGCCCACAGCGATCCCGCCCTCGCGGACCGCGATGTGGCGGGCCTCGCCCAGGCCCTGGTGGGAGCCGCGGAGTCGCTGGCGGGCTGGGCGAACGACACCCCGGACGTCTCGGCGAAGGAGGCCGCGGCGACCCTGATGAACTTCGCCTGGGCGGGCCTGGAGAACCTGATGCACGCCAAGCCCTGGACGCCCCCGACGTCATAGGCATGTCATCAGAGGCTGGTTGAGTACGTGTACTCAAGGAGGCGTCGGCCCGCGAGCCCGAGACTGGGGGCCCGCACCGACCTCCTAGGAGCAGGCGATGGCCGCCACCACCCCGAACCCCGCCCCGTCGCTCGACATGAGACTGTCGCCGAGCCGTCGGCTGCCGGCCGCACTCGCCGTCGCGGTGACCGCGGCGCTCGTCGTGTCGAGGTTCGGCGCCGCCGACCCCACCACCTGGCTGCTGGAGACGGTGTGGGTGATGGCGGGCCTGCCGCTGATCATCCTGCTCCGTAACCGCTTCCCGCTGAGCGGCCTGCTCTGCGGGCTGCTGGCGGCCCACGCCCTGGTGCTCATCGTGGGCGGCCACTACACGTACGCGGAGGTGCCCGTCGGAGACTGGGTGCGCGACGTGCTCGGCTGGGAGCGCAACCCCTACGACCGCTTCGGCCATCTCATGCAGGGCTTCGTCCCGGCGATCCTGGTACGCGAACTGCTCGTTCGCACCTCACCGCTGCGCGGCAGCCGCTGGCTCCCGGTGCTCACCGTCTGCGCCTGCCTGGCCTTCAGCGCCGTCTTCGAGATGCTGGAATGGCTGGCGGCCGTCACCGGCGGCGAGGCCGCGGACGCGTTCCTGGGAACCCAGGGAGACATGTGGGACACCCAGTGGGACATGTTCTGCGCCCTGATCGGCGCGGTCTGCGCCCTGCTGTTCCTGAGCCGGGCCCACGACCGCTCCCTCACCCGTACGGGCCTGGGCAAGCCCTAAGGTGTGTCAACCTGGCCCGGACGGGTCACCGCCCCCACGAGGTGCACGCGCCCCCCAACACCCCGCAGGGCGAAGGCGTTCCCGGCGGGGTCGGCGGCGTACGTCACGGTCGCGGGCAGCAGTACAGGGGCCTTGAACTCGGCCCGTACGGAACGGAGTTCGGCGGCCTCTCCCGCCTCGGCGAGGCAGCGGGCGACCGTCCACATGCCGTGGGCGATGGCCCGGGGGAAGCCGAACAGCCGGGCGGTCAGCGGGTGCAGATGGATCGGGTTGCGGTCGCCGGAGACGGCCCCGTACCGCCGCCCGAGATCGCCGGGCAGCCGCCACTCGGTGACGGCGGGCAGCTCCTCGGCGGCCGGGGGTGCGTGCGATGGGGGCGGGGTGTCGCCGGCCGGCTGCCGGTGCCGGGACAGATAGCCGCTGCGGGACTCCCACACCAGCTCCCCGTCCACCCGCGCCTCGGTCGCCATGGTGACCTCGGTTCCTCGCCGATGCGAGGTCAACTCGCTTGCATAAACGGTCAGTTCAAGGGGTTCATCGATGCGCACGGCCCGGTGCGGGGTGATCTCGATCCAGGTGTGGACGAGCCCGAGCACCGGCAGCGGGAAGGCGCGCCCGGTCATCAGCCGCATGGTGAGCGGGAAGGCCAGGACGTGCGGGTACGTGACCGGCAGCGGGCCGGACTCCGCGAACCCGCAGATCCGGGCGTACGCGGCGAGGGGCCCGGGCGCGACGGGCGAGCCCGGGCGGGTGAGACGGCCCGGGGGCAGGGTGGCGTCCGGCTGCCCGGCGCGCTTGAACGGTGACGTGACGGCCCCGCGCACGAGCGAGGCGCTGAGTGAGGTCATCGGGCTCACGCCCCCAGCAGGCTCTGGCCGCAGACGCGCAGCACCTGGCCGTTGACGGCGGTGGAGTCGGGCTGCGCGAACCAGGCGACGGCCTCGGCGACATCGGCCGGAAGTCCGCCCTGGGAAAGGGAGTTCATCCGGCGGCCCGCCTCACGGATGAAGAACGGCACGGCGGCGGTCATCTTCGTCTCGATGAACCCGGGGGCCACCGCGTTGACCGTGACACCGTGCTCGGCGGCGGCGCGCGGGCCGAGCGAGCGGACGAGGCCGATGACACCGGCCTTGCTGGCCGCGTAGTTGGTCTGGCCGTTGTTGCCCGCGATGCCCGCGATGGAGGCGGTGGCGACGATCCGGCCGCCCCGGTTCAGCGTGCCCGAGGTGAGCAGCTCGTCGGTGGTGCGGAGCACGCTGTCGAGGTTGACGTCGATGACCTGGGCCCAGCGGTCGGCCGGCATGTTGGCGAGGCGGCGGTCGCGGGTGATGCCCGCGTTGTGGACGAGGACGTCGAGCCCGTCCGGTGCGGCGGCGGCGATGCGGGCCGCGGCGTCGGGTGCGGTGATGTCCAGCGGCAGCGCGGTGGCCCCGAGCCGGTCGGCGGTGCGCACGAGATCGTCCTGGGCCTGCGGGACGTCCAGCACGATGACCCGCGCCCCGTCACGGGCCAGCACCGAGGCGACGGACGCGCCGATGCCCCGGGCCGCTCCGGTGACCAGGGCGGTGCGCCCGGCGAGCGGGGCGTCCCGGTCGGCGACGGGGTCCGGGGCGGCGGCCGTCAGCTCGATCACCTGGCCGCTGACATAGGCGGACCGGGGGGAGAGGAGGAAGCGGAGGGTGGACTCGGCGGCCGCCGGTTCGGTGTCGGCCGGGATCCGCACGAGCTGTGCGGTGGAGCCGCGCCCGATCTCCTTGCCCAGCGACCGGACGAAACCCTCCAACGCCTGCTGGGCAGCGGCCTGATGGTGGTCCTCGGAGGACGGGGGCGTGCCGAGAACGACGATCCGGCCACCGGGAGCGAGCGACCGTACAACAGGATGGAGGGCCGCGTGCACCTCGGCGAGGCCCTGGGCGGAGGCGACCCCGGTGGCGTCCAGCACGATCCCGGCGGGCCGCGACGCCTGCGCCTCGACGGTCAGCCCGGTCGCCGCCAGCACCTTCGCCAGCCCGTCCGTGATCGCCGAGGCCCCGGCGGTCAGATGCAGCAGCGGCCCGTCCAGGCCCGGTGTCTCCAGGGTCCAGCGGCGCAGCGGGGCGGGCTGCGGCAGGCCGAGCCTGCGGGTGAGGAAGCGGCCGGGTGCTGTGCCGGTGAGGTGCAGATAGCGATCGGCCATTGTCCTGACTCCCTGCTCGGTCGTAGATTTACTCTTGAGTAAGGTTACTCAAGAGTCAGGAGCTGGTCGAGATGCACAATCCCGGACCGACCGAGACGAGATGGTCACGATGACGCGCCAGGACCCGTTCGTTCCGCTCGCGCCGCCGCAGCCGCGCCGCGTGGCGGTCATCGGCGGCAGCCGCACCCCGTTCGCCCGCTCCGACGGCCCGTACGCGACCGCATCCAACCAGGACCTGCTGACGGCCGCGCTGGGCGGCCTGGTGGAGCGGTACGGTCTGGCCGGTGACCGGGTCGGGGCGTTCGTCGCGGGCGCGGTCCTCAAGCACAGCCGGGACTTCAACCTGGCCCGCGAGACCGTCCTCGGCTCCGCGCTCGACCCGCGCACCCCCGCGTACGACATCCAACAGGCCTGCGGCACCGGCCTCCAGGCGGTCATCGCCGCCGCGAACCAGATCGCGCTCGGGTCCGCCGACTCGGCGATCGCGGGCGGCTCCGACACCACCAGCGACGCCCCGCTCGGCGTCAACGACGACCTGCGCCGCATCCTGCTCGCCGCCCGCCGCGCGAAGACGACGGGCGCCCGCCTCAAGGCCCTCTCCGCCGTACGCCCCCGCCACCTCGTCCCGGACATCCCGCGCAACGCCGAACCCCGCACCGGCCTGTCGATGGGCGACCACGCCGCCGTCACCGCCCGCCGCTGGGCGGTCACCCGCGAGGACCAGGACCAGCTGGCCGCCACGAGCCACCAGCGCCTGGCGGCGGCCTACGAACGGGGCTTCCTGGACGACCTGGTGGTCCCGTACCGCGGCCTGGACCGCGACCAGAACCTGCGCCCGGACTCGACGGCCGAGAAACTGGCCCGCCTGAAGCCGGTGTTCGGCACGGCCGACCCCAACCCCACCATGACGGCGGGCAATTCGACGCCGCTGACGGACGGGGCGGCCACGGTCCTGCTGGCGAGCGAGGAGTGGGCGCGGGACCGGGACCTGGAACCACTCGCCTACCTCTCCCTCTACGAGACGGGCGCGGTCGACTACGTGGACGGCGACGACGGCCTCCTCATGGCCCCGGCGTACGCGGTGCCGCGCCTGCTGGAGCGGGCCGGGCTGGGCATCGAGGACTTCGACCTGTACGAGATCCACGAGGCGTTCGCCTCCCAGGTGCTGGCGACCCTCGCCGCCTGGGAGAAGCAGGGCCTGGCCCCGGTGGACCGCACCCGGCTGAACGTGGCCGGGTCCTCCCTGGCCACCGGCCACCCGTTCGCCGCGACGGGAGCCCGGATCGTGGCGACCCTGGCGAAGCTGCTGGCGGAGCGGGAGGGCCCGGGCCGGGGCCTGATCTCGATCTGCGCGGCGGGCGGCCAGGGGGTGACGGCGATCCTGGAGCGCGCGTGACCGGATAGTTCCTTCCTTCTCCGCTGTTCCCTTCTTCCCTTCCCCCTGCCGGACGGACGACCCGGCGAACCGACCCGCCCGACCCCCGAACCGAGGAGCCGCACGTGTCAACGCCACCTTCCGCCTCCACGCCCCCTGGGCCCGTCCTGATCGAACCGACGAAGAAGCGCGGCCCGGACGGCAGGGTCCAGGAGGTCTCCGTACCGAAGTTCGCGCCGCCCGTGGAGCGCGGCTCGCTGGCCGAGATCCCGTTCGACAACGCCCGGGAGGCGCCGGGGGACCTGGTCCTCAGCCGCAAGGACGCCGAGGGCACGTGGCAGGACGTGAGCGCCGCCGAGTTCGCCGCCGAGGTGGTGGCGGTCGCGAAGGGCCTGATGGCGGAGGGGCTGCGGGCGGGGGACCGGGTCGCGATCATGGCCCGGACGACGTACGAGTGGACGCTGCTGGACTTCGCGTCCTGGGCGGCCGGCCTGGTGACGGTCCCCATCTACCCCACCTCCTCGGCCTTCCAGGCCCGCTGGATCCTCCAGAACTCGGGTGCGGTGGCGTGCGCGGTGGAGACGAAGGAGCAGGGCCGCCTGATCAGCCAGGAGCGCAAGCAGCTGGGCGACCTGGCGCATCTGTGGCAGTTCGACACGGGGGCGATCGGCCACCTCAAGTCGCTGGGGAAGGACATCCCGGACGAGGCGGTGTCGGCGCGCCGCGCAACGTTGGAACCGGACACCCCCGCCACGCTCATCTACACCTCGGGCACGACGGGCCGTCCGAAGGGCTGTGTCCTCACCCACGGCAACTTCTTCGCCGAGGTGGACAACGCGATCGAACTCCTCCACCCGGTCTTCAAGTCGGTATCCAAGGACCCGGCTTCGACGCTCCTCTTCCTGCCCCTCTCCCATGTCTTCGGCCGGATGGTGGCGATCGGCTGCATGCGGGCGAGGGTCCGCCTCGGCCACGCCCCCTCCATCCAGACGGAAGACCTCCTGGCCGACCTGGCGGGCTTCCGCCCCACCTTCCTCCTGGCTATCCCGTACGTCCTGGAGAAGGTCTACAACACGGGCCGGGCGACGGCGGAGAAGATGGGCCGCGCCTCGTCGTTCGACCGCGCGGCGCGGATCGCCCAGCGCTACGGCCAGGCGGTGGAGGCCGCCGAACACGGCACGGGCCCGGGCCCCGGCCTGGGCCTGCGGGCGGCCCGAGCTCTCTACGATCCCCTGGTCTACCGCCGTATCCGGGCGGCGCTGGGCGGCAAGGTGCGGTACGTGATCTGCGGCGGCTCCCCGCTGGGCCGCCGGCTCGCCGCGTTCTACGAGGGCGCGGGCATCGGCATCTTCGAGGGCTACGGCCTCACCGAGACGACGGCCGCCCACACGGTGACCCCACCCCTCAAACCCCGCCTGGGCACGGTGGGTTGGCCCCTGCCCGGAACCTCGGTGCGCATCGCGGACGACGGGGAGGTGCTGCTGAAGGGCGGCCAGGTCTTCCGGGGCTACTGGGACGGCGAACGCGCGGAGGTGACCCCGGCGCTGCTGGCGGACGACTGGTTCCCGACGGGCGACCTGGGCGCGCTGGACGAGGACGGCTACCTGACGATCACGGGCCGCAAGAAGGACATCATCATCACGTCGGGCGGCAAGAACGTCACCCCGGCCCCCCTGGAGGACTGGCTGCGCGCCCACCCCCTGGTCAGCCAGTGCATGGTCGTCGGCGACAACCGCTCGTTCATCACCGCCCTGATCACCCTGGAGCCGGACGGCCTCCAGCACTGGCGCCAGATGACAAAGAAGCAGGACATCCCGATGCGCGACCTGATCCACGACGAGGACCTGCGCACCTCGCTCCAGAAGGCGGTGGACGAGGCGAACCGCCTGGTGTCCCGCGCGGAGTCGATCCGCAAGTTCACGGTCCTGCCGGTGGACTTCACGGAGGAGAAGGGCCACTTGACGCCGTCGCTGAAGCTGAAACGGGACGCTATCGCGCGGGACTTCTCGGGGGAGATCGAGGGGTTGTACCGGAGGGGGTGAGGGGCGGGGCGGCGGCTAGGGTGAAGTGAGGCTCGCCGCCCTCCCACGGGCCGTGGTCGTGGGCTCGGGGTGATGTCTCGGAGCCGGCGGTCTGCCTTGCGCGTGCAGGGATGACCCGGTGTGGAAAATGGCTGACCTGCCTGATCTGTAGTGTTCCCCGCTCGTGCGGGGTTGGCCCCGAGGTCCAAGCGAAACTGGCGTTGGGGCTCGAACGCCCCGCGAGCGCGGGGTTGGTCCCGCTTCGAAAACTGCGGGTGGCGGCGTTGGGCGGTTTCCCCGCCCTGCGGGATGGTCCGCTGTCGACGTCCGCGTCACCACTGAGGATGACGCGTTC
Organism: Streptomyces sp. DSM 106670; assembly: GCF_055792845.1. Lineage (NCBI taxonomy): Bacteria > Bacillati > Actinomycetota > Actinomycetes > Kitasatosporales > Streptomycetaceae > Streptomyces > Streptomyces sp. DSM 106670. The sequence goes on along the minus strand of NZ_CM147704.1, from coordinate 3,409,266 downwards.
CCTGCGTCAGCAGGGGTGGCCCCTTCACCGGTCCGGGCCTTTTGCTGAAGCATTGATCCCCGCTGCTGTGGGGTTGGTCCAGCGGTAGGCCAGATGTTGAAAAACGGCCTGGCCGTGCCCCCCGCATCGGCGGGGACCAGGCGGCGGAAGCCGTCGGCACTCTGTCGGCTCCGCCGAGGATGCGGCACGCTGGTGCGGAATCAACTCGCGTAGATTCCGCGGCACTTCGCGCCTCGCATGCCACGGCCCGGTTGTCGACCCGAAGGACTTCTCACCATGCGCTCGCCCCGTACCGCCCTTCTGGCGCTCCTCGCCCTCCTCGGAGGCCTGCTCACCGTCACCGCCACCGCGTCCCCCGCGGCGGCCGCCCCGAACTTCAAGGCGCCCTACGCCTGCGGCCAGCAGTGGACCTACAGCCATCACTCCGCCGAGGTCAGACAGGCTCTCGACTTCGTCCGCACCGACGGCGGGGGCACGGCCGGCTCCCCGGTCCTCGCCTCGGCCGCCGGGACCGCGTACCGCTACTCCCAGCCGAGCGGCGCGGGCAACTACATCGCCGTCGAGCACGGCGGTGGCTGGAAGACGTACTACTTCCACCTCGCCGCGTTCTCCGTCGCCGACGGGGCCCAGGTCGCTCAGGGCCAGCAGATCGGCACCACCGGCTCCACCGGCAACAGCTCCGGCGCGCACATCCACTACGAGCAGCTCTACAACGGCGTCGGCCAGGCCATCGTGATCAACGGCCAGTCCCTCGCCCCGTATCCCGGCTCGTACTACAGCAAGTACCTGACCAGCGACAACGGTTGTGGTGGCGGTGGAGGCGGCAAGTACTGGGTCGACACCTTCGCCAACGCCACCGGCTACGCCGCGGCCAACACCGCCGACGCGCAGGGCGTCCTGAACGCCGGTACCAACTACGTGTACTGCAAGGTGTGGGGAGCGCGGGTCGGCACGGCGAGCCAGTTCAACCACTGGTGGCTGCGCACCGACCTCGACGTCGTGTACGCGGGCAAGAACGGCCGCAACGCGTATGTCTCCGCGTACTACCTCTCCCGCTGGGGCAACGACGAGGCCCGCGACAACAACGGGACGGTCATCCCGGACTGCTGACGGGCGACTCCGCCCTGCCCCCGTGCTCCGCGGGAGCAGGGCAGAGCGCGGCGTGGCTCAGTGACACCTCCGTGGTCTGGCGCAAAACCCGTCGATCACCGTCCGCGCCGCCTGGCACCCTGGCCGTAAGGGCCCGACGGCAGCAGATCCGCGGGCAGGGCGTCGCGAAGGAGAGGCCTCATGGCCACGGTCGTCGATCTGATCACCTATCCCGTCAAGGGCTGCGCGGGAACGTCCGTGGACAGTACGCACCTCACGCCGGCGGGGCTCGCGTACGACCGCAGTTTCATGGTCGTCAGCGTCGACGGGGTCTACCGCACCCAGCGCCGCGACCCCCGCCTCGCCCTCGTCCGGCCCACCGCCTCCGCCGACGGCAGCAGGCTCACGCTCGCATCGGTGGAGCCGGACAGCGGCCACGGCGTGCTGCACCTCGACGTCACGACCTCCGCGCCCCGGCGCGACGTGGACCTGTTCGGCGCGACGTACCAGGGCATCGACCAGGGCGAGGACGCCGCCGCCTGGTTCACGGAACTCCTCGGCACCCCGAGCCGTCTGGTCCGCGTACCGCCGGAGCACGACCGGAAGACCGACGGCCTGACCCCCGGCACCTCCGGCTACGCCGACAGCAGCGCCGTCCACCTGCTGTCGCGCTCCTCCCTCGCCCTCCTGAACGCGCGGATGGCCGAGCGCGACGCCCCGCCCCTGGCCATGGACCGCTTCCGCCCGAACATCGTCGTCGACAGCCACCCCGAGGGAGCCCACGGTGAGGACGGAGAGCACGGGGAGGACTGGGCGACGGAGCCCCACGCCGAGGACCGGATCCGCCGCATGACCATCGGCGCGGCCGAGTTCGGCTACACCAAGCTCGCCGTGCGCTGCGCGGTCACCCTGGTCGACCAGGAGGCCGGGGCCCGGGGCGGCCCGGAGCCGCTGCGCACCCTCGCGGGCTACCGGCGCTTCTCGGCAGGCGGGGTGGTGTTCGGCGCGAAGTTCTCCGTGGTGCGGCCGGGCAAGCTGTCGGTCGGCGACGAGGTGGCCGTCGAGGAGTGGGGCGAGGCCGAAAGCTGACGCCTCTGTCGGAGTCCGGAGCGGGGCGCCCCTACCTGCCGCGCACGCGTCGGCGCGTTCCGGTAAACACACGCGCGTGGCGGTCGAGACCTCGGGAGCCGTGAGCAGCTCCCTCAGGAATTGCTCAAATGAATTGGATCATCCCATCAAGATCGTTAGTGTTCATTCCGCTCAATCGACCACAATGCTCTGCCCATGGGGGAGCACCACAGGAAGCTGAGGTTGCGGAATGGATGCTCTGACCGTTCTGGCGTTGGCCGCGTTCGGATCCACCGCGTATCTCACCACCCTCTCGACCGTGAAATGGCTGAACCAGCAGGCCTCGCCCGCGAAGGTCGCGGGCCTGGTGGTGGTCGGCATGGTTCTGTGCGCGCTTGTCGGGGCGATCGCGAACGCGAGCGAGAGCGTAATGATCGGATTCATCGTGGGTGCCGGCATCACCCCGCCCGTGCACCGGTGGATCCTGCAGCGACCCAGGCCCGTCGCCGGTCACTGACCTTTCGGCGAACTCACGGCTCCGTCGCCGTCGCCGTCGCCGTCGCCGACGGCCGTACGGCTCACTCGAAGAACTTCAGGCTCCACCCCGTGTCCGTGTTCGGCCCCGGAACGTTGGCGCGCGAGTACGTCGTGTTGCCCCACCAGGCGAACGTGCCGGTGTACCAGTGGCGGTTGGCCCAGGAGTACGGGGTGCCCTTCGCGACCGCGTGGTACATCGACGGGAACTTCGGACCGGCGGGCGGGCTGGTGTCGATGTCGCCGTGGAGCAGGACGAAGGTGTGGTGGCCGGGCCCGTTCACGTACAGCGTCGGGTCCCAACCCGCCATCATCGTCGACCGGTTGGAGCCGAACAGGCAGCCGTTCGACTTGTACCAGTCCCATACGTACGTGGGATCGCCGCCCTTGCGCAGCCGCAGGTCTGCCAGGCAGTACTGCTCGCTCCAACTGCCGTTGGCGGAGTACGTGATGTGCAGTTGTCCGTTCGGGTCCTTGATGGCCTCGGGGCTCTCGTTGATGAACGGGTTGCCGACCACCCGCTCCCAGCTCTCGCGCGGCTGCGAGATGACGTACCGCGCGCCGGTGGGCTGGGTCGGGCTGCTCATCCGGGCGATGTAGAGATTCTGCTCGACGTTGGTGTCGCCCGCCCAGCCGGACCAGACGAACCAGCGCTGCCCCTCGAAGGTGAACAGGGTGCCGTCGATGGCCCATTTGTCGTCGGGCAGCGCGAGTTGGGTCTCGGCCCCGTACCCGCTGTCCGGCGAGGCCGAGCTGATGACGAACATGCGGTGGGCGGCCCCGACACCGGCGGTGAAGTAGATGTAGTAGCGCCCGCCGTCCATCACGATCTCGGGGGCCCAGACCTCCCCGCGTCCCCGGCTGTCGGCCCAGACCTGCCGGGCGGGCGCGGTGGCAAGACCGTCCGTGGACGACGCCTGCCGTACGACGATGCCGCCGCCGGTCGACTGGACGCCGACGTACGTACTGCCCACCCGCAACACGCTGGGGTCGGCCGCGCGGAGGCTGGTCTGCCCCTGCGGAGCCGCCGCCTCACGGGCGGGCGGCGCACCCTGGGCGGTGTCGGGCGGCGCCAGGAAGAGCGTCGCGGCGAGCGCGCCGGCCAGCGCGAGCGCGCCGAGACCGGACGAGCGGCGGAAGGGTCTCCTGGGTTTGTGCAGGGGCTTGCGCGTGGGGTCGCTCATGAGGCTCGCTCCTGAGTGGGGGCTCGATGGTGACGGCGCTGATGGCGGTGACAACGGCAACGATTTACATCGATAGAAGAGCGCTCTCGCAGAATCCCGCCGGGGGCGGGACCTGTCAATGACCGGGGAGGGGCTCGACCGTGCTGCGAGACTTCCGGCATGGATATGGGGCGTGAGTCGCGGTGGGAAAAGGACGCGCTGACGGTGGAGATCGTCTTTGCTCTGGTGACTGCTGTCGTCCTCGCCGCGGCGGTCTTCGCCGGAGCTCTGGCCCTCACTCTCGTCTTCGACCTTTCCGGTTCAGCGCCCAGAGGTGTACGGATGGGGGGAGCCCTGGTGGGTGCGGCGGCCGGGGTGTGGCGTCTGGTGCGGGTGCTGTATCGCTTCGACGCGGAGCGCCGTAAAGGCCACTGACGGCAAGCGCAAAAGGCCGTCCGGCGGCGCGGGGATCCAGCAGGGCTTTGCCGGTGGCGGCACTCGCGTGGCGCTCCGCGACGTACCGGCCAGGTCCGGTCCGGTGCCCGGATGCTCCCGCAGGATCGGCGGCGGCCTCGGTCGGCGATCGGGTAGGGTCTCCGAATCACCAAAGGGGGCAGCGGAGTTGGACACCGAAATAGAGCGCTTTTTGACTCACCCGCGCTACTGGTTGATGTACGCGCTGCCGTGGCCGGCGACGGACCCGAACGCCGACATGGCGGAGGCGGCCCACGTGATCGCGCCCCCGACCGTCCCGGCCGGACAGCGGGACCGTCTCCCCCCGGACGTGGCCGATCTTCTCGGGTTCGTCGGCGTGTACGCGAGCGAGCATCCGGACCAGCGCGTGATCTGGTTCACCGACGTCACGCGGTGGCTGGAGTGGGAGAAGGACAGCAGCTGGAGCGCGCTCGGCGTCGACTGGGAGCACGCGCTCGCACAACTGACGCGACCCCCCTTTCTGGGGTTGTACATGACGGTCAACCGCCGGGCGTACCACCATCTGATCAACACGGCCGAGCGCTTCCGGGTGACTTACACCGACGGACACAGCGAGGTGCTGACAGGCGAGGAACGCCAAGCGGTGCACGAGGCGTTCGAGCGCAAGCTGGACGCGGACTGGCCGGCGTACATCCGCGACATGTTGGCGAGTGGACACCTCACCGTCGGCTAGAGGGTGTCCGGTAACTGGTGACGGCTGCTGAGGCGTTGCTCCGCCAGCGGCGGGGTGGTTTCCGTAGATGACCCGAAGTGGATCGATCCGTTCGTCGGGCGGCGTCGGCGTAGTCCGTGCGACTCGATGCTCGAACCGGCGTGGAGCGGCGCTGCCGGTCACCGGCCTTCGGGTGGATCGTGGCCATGCCGGATGCGGCTTGGCGCCCCGTTAGGTGCGGAGGGTGCGGAAGAAGGCGCGGATGTCGTCGACGAACAGGCCGGGAACCTCGAAGGCGGGAAAGTGACCGCCCTCGGCGTGCTCGCGGAAGAAGGTGGTTTCGTCGTGCGGGCCGAGGACCTTGCGGACCAGCGGGTTGCTGTAGAACAGCGAGGAGGCCATGGGCACCCCGGAAGGGCTGCCCCAGCTCGGGTCGTCGGCGTGGGCCAGCTCCCAGTAGAAGTCGCCCGCCGCCGGGCCGGTCCGGGTGAACCAGTACAGACTGGCGGTGATCAGCACGTTCTCGCGGCTGATCGGAGTGGCTGGATTGGCCCACTGCACGAACTTCTCGGCGATCCACGCCAACTGCAGGATCGGAGAGTCGGCCAGGCCCGCCGAGAGAGCGTTGGGCGCGGTCATGTGCAGCACCTTGTAGCCCTTCATCTGCGACCAGCTGCGCTGCGCCGCTTCGAGCCCGGCCTGCTCGTCCGGGCTCAGGCCGTCCGGCACGGGGAGGTCCTCGCCGGCCATGCCGAGCTGGAGCCGGTCGCCGTGGGTGTGCGCACCGATGACCCGGTCGGGCATCAGGGTGACCACCCGCCCGGTCACGCCGGCCCCTAGGTCGCCCCCTTCGACGCCGAAACGCTCGTAACCCAGGCGGGTCATCAGCTCGCCAAAGGCCAGGGCGGTGCGCTCCAGGTTCCAGCCGCGCGCCGAAAGGGGGCTGGAGAAGGCGAAGCCAGGCAGCGAAGGAATGACCACGTGGAACGCGTCGGCGGGGTCCCCGCCATGAGCGCGCGGATCGGTCAGCGGCCCGCTCGCTTCCAGGAACTCGACGAAGGAGGTCGGGTAGCTGTGGTTCAGCAACAGCGGCGTGGCGTCCGGCTCCGGCGAGCGCAGATGCAGGAAATGGATGGTCTGCCCGTCGATCTCGGTCAGAAACTGCGGATAGGTGTTCAGCCTGGCCTCATGGGTCCGCCAGTCGAATCCGTTTCTCCAGTGGTCGGCCAGTTCGTGGAGGTGGTCCGACGGGATGCCGTGATCCCACTCCGATTCGGCGCCGGGCACCGGGTACGGCGATCGGGTGCGTGCCAGGCGGTCTTGTAGATCGTCGAGGTCGGTCTGCGGGATCTGGATCCGGAAAGGGCTGATTTCAGCACACATAAACCCAGAATATATAGCGATTCCGTTGCAATTGCGGTGAAAGGGATCGTTAAGCACAGGTCCGGCCTGGGCGAGACGACGCTGTGGTTGACCGACGGGACCGCCATCGGGGGGTCCGGTGCGAAGACGCCGGACAACCTGCGCGGGTGGGCGTTCGACCAGGAGGATGACGCCGGTCCGGGTGCGGCTGCGCAGCACTTCTCGTACGACCAGGGCCACCTGCGTAACCCGACTGTCCCCGCTGACCACTGCGTCAACATGGTCGCGGGTACCAGCGTGAAGACGATGATGGGGTCGTGCACACAGCCCAGGCCCCTGGTGACCCCGGCTAAGTTCGCGTCAACCGCCGACTCCCACCCGCAATGGAGCACCTCGAAGCTCGGCCCGCCATGACTGCGTACGAGGGTCGGACGGTTTTGAATCAACAGTGGAACGACGGAGCGATGATTCCTTCGAAACGGTGGAAGCCGCCTACATAAACGCTCAGTTGTACCGACCACGCCCAAGTGCCGTGCATGAGTAGGGCTGTTCAGAACTGAAGGGCGCGGATCAGGCGTCGAGCGGTCCTGGCGTCGATCGAGCCCAGGTCCAGGAGGTCCGGGGTGTTCTCCCGTACGGATACGGAGAGGACGCCGCCGCCGGTGGCCTGCGGGAAGGCCTGGATCAGCATGGCTCTCACGGTGCCGGCGTTGGCGTCCGTACCTGGCTGTTCGGTGATCTGCGGCACCGCACCGAGCAGCCGGGCCAGCCGTGCCGCGTCGTCGATCCGGATGGGGCCGAGGGTGATGCGGCCTTGCTTGACCCGGAGGCCGGGGAGGTCGATCCGGTACCCCTCGCAGATCTCCCGCAGCGCGCGGGCCGCCTTCAGCGTGCGCTTGGTTCCGGTGCGGATGAGGCGGGCCAGTTGGCGGGCGTCGGTGGGGCTGAGAGGAGTGATCCGTACGGGGTTCTCCGTCTCCGATTCCGTATCCGTGACGCCCGCGCTCAGCCCGGCCTCGCTGAGCGCGGCGCGCAGCTCCGAGGAGGGTGATGGGGGAGCGGGCATGTGCGTAGGCGTGTCGTTCATTCGTGGCTCCTGAGCGGCGGGTCGGTCGGTAACAGAGGGAGGGTGGAGACCGGGTACGCGGTCCAGCGCCAGGTCCCGTCGGGGGTGCGCAGCTCGTACGCGTACCCCTGGCCGCGACGCAGGCTGCGGACGGCGGCCTCGGCGGTCTGACGGTCGTCGAGCCAAGCTCGGGCCCTGTGCCGGGCGTCACGGTCGAGGCCCGGCGGCTGATGTGTGGTCGGTGTCCGTATGACACCAATAGGTGCGTGGCAGCGGCCTGTTCACGTGGCGTACGCCGGTGTCGCGGCGCGGATGTCGGCCCAGACGTCCTTGCCGTCCTGCCGCATCACCGTCCCGCACTGCGCCGCGAGCGCGGCGATCAGGAGGACCCCGCGCCCGCTCTCCTCGCTCCAGTCCGGTTCGCGCCGTTCGGGCGGCGCGGTGTCGGAGTCGCTGACGGTGACGCGTACGCCGTCGGGCCTGCGGCGCAACGTGATGGTGCAGAGGGGTGACCCGGTGTGCCGCATGACGTTGGTGAGCCGCTCGTGGGCGCAGAGCGTGGCGGCGTCGCTCAGCTCGCGCAGGTCCCAGAGGTCGAGGTGGGCACTGACGATGCGGCGCATGATCGCGAGGGTCTCGGGGCGGGCGACGAGTTCCTGGTGGTAGTCGGGCGGGTCTAACTCGATGGTGGGGCCCATGGGTTTCCTCCGGCGTGAGGGAAGGCGATCCGGCCCACGCGGCAACCCTGGGTGATCGAGGTGGTGCCTTGCGTGGTGAGCAATAGAGTGGACCGCCAGCGGTGTGATTCGCAACCCGTTCAGTTGCAAAATTGTAGATTCGCCTGTGTGGGTGAACGCTTGTGCATATAAAGGGAGTTGCAAAGAGTGGTCATCGCCGGGTAGCACTGAGTCACCCGCGTCAGGGGAGGGACAACCACATGCCAAGCCATCCACGCCCAACGGTGCGACGCCGACGACTCGGTGCCGAGCTGAAGCGGCTCCGTGAGAAGGCCGGGGTCAAGATGGAGGAGGCTGCCGAGCGCATCGGCGGCGACAAGCCCAAGATCTCCCGTCAGGAGAACGGCCGCCAGGGTGTCAGCAAGCTGGAGATCGAGGCACTGCTCGCGCTGTACGGAGTATCGGACGAGCGGCTGCGGACGGCGCTGACCACGCTGGCACGGGAGGGGAGGCGTAAGGGCTGGTGGGCGCAGTACAGCGACATACTCCCCGCCGGTTTCCAGGAGCGTCTTTCGATGGAGTCCGACGCTGCGCGGATCCTTACGTTCCAGCCGATGCTCGTGCCGGGACTGCTTCAGACGGTCGAGTACGCCACGGAGGTGATCCGGTCCGTCGACAAGGGCGTGACCGAGGAGGAGCGCGACTCGTACATCGAAGTCCGCAAGGCTCGGCAGGAGATTTTCACGCGGGACAACCCTCCGCAGTACGTCTGCCTTCTCGACGAAGCGGTGCTCCGCCGGGAGGTTGGTGGACCGGCGGTCATGGCTGCTCAGCTCGACAAGATCCTGGAGGTGAACAATCCGCCGAGGCTCACCATCCAGGTGGTGCCGTTCTCCCAGGGCTGGCACGCGGGCGCTGACGGGGCCTTCAACATCTACAGCTATCCCGATCCGATGGATCTCGACGTCGTCAACTTGGACTATCTCGATGGCGCCTTGTATCTGGAGGAAGATCAGCCCGTAGGGCGCTATCAGTTGGCCTTCGACGAACTGAGGGCGGCGGCACTCGCGTCACGGCAGTCCATGGAACTAGTCTCGGCAGTGAAGCGAGAGTTCATGAACAGAGCGTAGAGGTGGACGCAGCAGATGGCGCGATACGGTCTTCCCGACAGTGCCTGGGTGAAGTCCTCGTACAGCGGTGACAACGGGGGTACTTGCGTCGAGACCCAGCGGACGCCCGACGGCCTCCTTGCCGTCGGCGACAGCAAGGACCGCGCCCTCGGCGCGCACACCTTCGGCCCGGAGCAGTGGCAGGCCTTCGTCGCGGCCGTGCAGGACGGCTCCCTCTAAACGTCACTTGGTGAAGGCCGGGCAGTTGGATCTGGCTCTTTTGCGTGATGGCGACGGCAACGGTGTTCGTGTCACCGTGCTCGACCCTCAGGAAAGAGTGGCTGGAGAAGATGCGGGAGCGTGTCGGCGCGGGAGTAACGCTCAATGCCTGTGGATCAGCCCTGACGGAAGGAGGCGTACCTTCCCGATGGATCGATCGATAGGTCATCGACCAGGGCCGAAGTCGCCGCGTCGATCGGGAAGGCGCGCCCGCGCTTACGGTAGTCAACGAGGACAGCACCACGCCAAGCAGCGGTTCGCTGCTTGATGAGATGGTCCGGGAAGGCGCACGGCGGATGCTGGGTTCATAAAACCGCAAACGTCCTCGACTCCCTGCCGAAGTCCGCGCAGCCCGGCGCGAAGAAGGCCATCCAGGACATCTACAACGCCGCGGACCGCGACCACGCCAAGGCGGCGGTCGAGACGTTCACCCAGCTCTACGGCGCGAAGTTCCCCAAGGCCGTCAAGAAGATCACCGACGACGAGGCTGAGCTACTGGCCTTCCATCTTTTCCCCGCCCGACACTGGATCCATCTGCGGACGGCCAACCCGATCGAGTCCACGTTCGCCACCGTCCGGCTGTGAACCGCCGTCCCGAAGCCGCGCGGCATGGCCGATCGCAACCGATCCGCAGAACGCCACCCATGGATCCGGGTCACGGGCGCGGGAAGCGGGCGCGCGGGGCGTCGATGCAGGTGTCCCGGGACATGGGTCCGTCGAACCGAAGACGGTCGTAGGCCGTGAACGCCGTTTCCAGCGTGTCGAGTTCGTCGACCAGTGCGTGCAGCCGCCCGGACCACCGTGCTGAACCGGCATCCGGCTCGTTCGCTGCGGCGCTGATCGCGGTCGTCAGGTACTCCTTGCGCTGAATGGCGGCCGGGGTCACCGAGTGCAGGCACACGTACTGTCCGCTGAGATACGCATTCCACTCCGCCTTCCCGGTGATCGGGTCGGCCCAGTGAGCGGTGAACCACGCTTCGAGCAGCTCTACGCCGCCAGCTTCGTCGGCGAGAGCGAACAGGTCGGCCGGCACCATCTCGGCACCGTCGGAGCGCAGATATCCCGGAAGCGGCAGATGCTGCCCCAGCATCAGCCGGCGGACCGCATCGGCATCGCGGCCATGCATTGCGCACAGTTCCTCCAGGGAAACGAACTGCGCGCTGACGTATGCGTCATCGGTATCGGTCATCGGGTGGGCGCCGTTGACTTCGCGGAATCGCTCGGCGAGCTGCCGCTTCAGATCTGTCTCCGACATCGGGTCGCCTCCGGCGTCTACCAGCGCGGGCATCTCCCGCACAGGACTCGGCACGCTACCGGCCGGACGGTTCGGCACTCACCGAACCATCGATGGAACCACGACAGCACGAGGGCACCTCGCCCTCGCTCCGCCCACCGATCCACAGCTCTTGACCATTACTCTCGGCGCGGTGGTCCTGCTCGGAGCCCGGTTGAGGGTGGCTGCTTCAGCCGCGGAAAATCGGTGGATCAGCCGGGACGGGCCGTGCAACGGTCTTGGCATGCCGTGCGAGATCAACTTGCCAGATTCCCTTGGGGCCACAGCGTCGTTGGAGTCCTTCGACGGAACCGCCATCAGCTACCGACAGCTCGGATCGGGGCCGCCGGTCGTCCTGGTCCACGGCTCCGGTGGTGGACTGCATTCCTGGCAGCCGGTGGCCGAACACCTCTCCGCCCGGTTCGAGCTGTGGATGCCCGCCCGCCGCGGGTACGCCCCGAGCGGGCCGGGCCGATCGCCGAAGCGCTTTGCCGACGAGGTGGGCGACCTTGAGGTGCTGATCGCCGAGATCGGCCGTCCCGTGGATCTGGTCGGCATGTCCTACGGGGCCACCGTCGCCCTGCATGCCGTGGCGGCCGGGCTGCCGGTTCGCTCGCTGGTGCTGTGGGAGCCGCCGTTGTATGCGGCGGGCGAGGAGCTGACACCCGTGCTGGAGGAGTTCGCGGCGCTGACCGCGACCGGCGACCGGCGGCGGGCCGATCGGCTGCTGGCGGAGAAGGTGGCCCGCGTCCCGGCCGCGCTGCTGGACCTCATGGATGCGGGTGAGCCCGCCGACGATGAACCCGACGACGCGCTCGGCTGGCACCGTGACCTCGAATCGCTGGCCGCCGACCCGGCGGATGTGGAGCGCTGGTCCACCGTCACCGTCCCGACGCTGCTGATGCGCGGCGCCGACACCTGGCAGCCGATGCCGGAAACGCTCGACCGGCTCGCGAACGCGCTGCCCCACGTCACCTGCACGACCTTCCCCGGCCAGATGCACTTCGCGCCGTCGGTCGTCCCCGAAGCCGTGGCGGCGGAGATCACTCGCTTTCTGTCGCGTTCCTGAAGCTGTCAGGGAACGGCCGGGGCCCTCGCCGGCTACGGCTACGGTCAGGCGAACGACGGCCACCGGTCCGCAGCCCACTTCCGCCAGTTGCTCCACTCGGCGGGTGGGCCGTCGACGGACATGCGGCCTTCCCGTTCAGCAGTGTCGGGCTCTTCGAACTGCGCCCGTGCATTCAGGATGTCGGCCTCGGAAATCGGCAGCGTGTCCCCGACGGCGGTCGCCTCGCGACGGGTGAGCCGGGCACGCTGGGTTTCGGCGTCGACCGGCAGGTAGATCATGCGGAAACGCGCGCCCTCCGCCTCCGCCAGCCAGCGGATCGCGGACCGTTCGTTCCGTGACCAGCAGCCGTAGTCCACCACGACGTCGGTTCCCAGCCTGACCGCCTCCAGGGCGAGCCAGAGCATGCGGCCCTCCAGCACGTCACGCTTGCCGTCCGACTCGGCCGCACCGAACAGAGGAAGCATCCACTCGTCGGGCGTCAGGCGCAGCGCGCCGTGCTCCTCGGCGAGTTGCCGGGCGCGTGTGGTCTTTCCGGCCCCGGGCAGGCCGACCATCAGGAACAGCGTGGTCACACGCGGATCGTGTCAGGCGGACCGGACGAAAGCTACTGCTTTGTCCCTCGTCAGGTGCCGCGAGGCGGTGACGAGCGAGGCTTCCACGGACCAAGGTCGGCCGCCCGCTCCGGCTCATCTCGGCTCGGGGAGTTCACCACGGTCCGGAGCCTCGCAGAGCACGGTGCGATCTCTTCGGGGACACCGCGGCCCTCTCAAGGTGGCATTCCGGGTCGCGAAGTCCAGTGGCTCCGGGCCGGCGGAGATCACGCATTTCTCGAGCCCGCTGGTCGTGTCAGTAGGACGTGAGAAGGTCCGCACGGTGGGAACGGGGTCGACCGGGAGGCCGGGGAGCTGATGGGGAAAGCGTTGCCGGAGATCGTTCGGGCCGACGAGTGGGCGCCGCTCGTCATCCGGACCGACTACACCGATGACGCGGCGTGGGGCGAGATCGTCGTCGCGCTGGCGCGTGCCGTCGATGGGGAGCGGGAGTGGGAGGCGGCGGTGCATCTCGTTGAGGACCGGCGGTGGGACGGGGTCACCGGTGACGAGGCTCTTGCCGCTGCGGCGCGGGACGAGGAGCTGAGCGTGGTGTTCCTCGCCGACGGTGTCACCATGCGCTCGCCCTTGCGTCCGCTGCTCGCTCTCGACCTCGGCGCTGATGATGACGAGGACCTCGACCCGATGTACTACCAGGAGCTCATCGACTCACCGCCGCCCCGCGAGGTGCGTGTCGTGCCGGACGCCGTGCACATGGTCCACGGGAACCTCCAGCTCGCCAACGTGGACTTTTCGGAGTTCGCCGAGGAGGCCGCCGCCGATCCGGACGGGGTCGTACGGGATGTGACGGCCGCGTCGGCGAGTTCGGGCTCCCTGCCGCACCCCCGGCCGTGATGCCATCCGGGGTGGGCCGCCCCTCGGTTACGCCGCCCCCGCGATCCCGTCCAGCCGCGCCCGCAGCTCCGGCGTGAGCACGATGTCCCCCGCCGCCACGTTCTCCTCCAGGTGGGCGACGCCGGACGTGCCCGGGATCGGGAGCATGACCGGGGAGTGGGCCAGGAGCCAGGCCAGGCAGACCTGGGTGGGGGTGGCGTCCAGCTCGGCGGCGATGGCTGCCACCTCCGCACAGTCGCCCGCCTTGCCCCAGGCGACCGTGCGCCAGGGCAGGAACGCGATGTCCGCCGCCTCGCACGCCGCGAGGACCGGCTCGTGTTCGCGGTCGGTCAGGTTGTAGCGGTTCTGGACGCTCGCGATGTCCACGATCTCCCGGGCCTCGGCCAGTTCGGCGGTCGTCACCTCGGAGAGGCCGATCCGGGCCACCTTGCCCTCGTCGCGCAGATCCCGCAGGGCGCCGAGCTGGTCGGCGAGCGGGGTCTCCGGGTCGATGCGGTGGAGCTGGAGCAGTTCCAGGCGGTCGACGCGGAGGCGGCGCAGGGCGTGGTCCACCTCGGCGCGCAGGGACTCGGGGCGGCCGTTCAGGGCCCACTCGCCCGTCTCGGCGGAGCGGAGCACCCCGACCTTCGTGGTGATCAGGAGATCCTTCGGGTACGGGTGGAGCGCCTCGGCCAGGACCTCCTCGTTGGCCCCGTTCCCGTACATGTGGGCCGTGTCGATCAGCGTGATGCCCAGCTCGACCGCCCGGCGGGCCACGGCGATGGCCGACGGCCGGTCCTCGGGCCTCTCGGTGGGCAGGTGCATCGCGCCGAAGCCCAGTCGCCCCACGGTCAGGTCTCCGCCGATACGGAACGTCGTCGATGGCATGGTTTCTGAACTCCCCCTGGTTCGGATGTGCTTGACAGGCTAGGGGGCGTCCGAGGTGTCCAGGGGGTGTCAGGGCGTTTCCGGGCCCTGGAGGATCTGGAGGTAGTTGCCCACCGGGTCCACGATCGTGGAGAAGAACCAGCCCTCCCCGACGTCCTCGACCGGGCGCACCCACGTCACCCCGCGGGAGTCGAGGTGGCGCTCGGCCGCCCGGATGTCGCGCACGGTGATGTTGATCAGGTGCCGGCCCGGTTCGGCGGCCTTGTCCGCCACGTCGTCCCGCTCGTCGAATCCGATGATCGCGCCGGGGCCGACGATCAGGAGATGCTCCGCCCAGCGGGCGCCGAGCGGCTCCAGCGCGGCGCGGTACCAGGCGATTAGGGCGTCGCGGTCCGTGCTGCCCAGGACGACCCCCAGGCCGGTGATGGTGCCGCTGTCGCCGGTGCCGGTGGTGGTGGTGTTTTTGCTGGTGGGGGCATTCATGGCGGTTCCTTGTCCGGTCGGTGCTCGTGCGCCCGGGAGGGCCTGGCGGCGGGACGCCCCGGTCGCTCGACGCGTCCCACCACTCATGACCCGCCCCGGGCCCGAAACTCATCGGTGCTCGCCGCCGGAGCGCCCCTCGGTGCGGCCGGATCAGTGCGGCCAGATCGGCGGATCCGTGACGAAGTGGCCGCCGAGCCGGGTCTGCGCCGGGTCGGCCGGGTCCGGCTCGCCCTGTTCGGCGATGAGTTTCGCGGCGTACGGTTCCGAGTCGTCCTGCGGTGCGTAGCCCAGGGCCCGGGCCGAGGTCAGGTCCCACCACAGGCGGGTGTTGGCGGAGGAGCCGTGGACGACGGTGTGGCCGACGTCCTCGGCGGTGAGTGCGGCGTGGAAGAGGCGGGCTCCGTCGGCGGGGCTCATCCACAGGGACAGCATGCGCACCGAGGTGGGCTCCGGGAAGCAGCTCCCGATCCGTACCGAGACGGTCTCGACGCCGTGCCTGTCCCAGTAGAGCTGGGCCAGGTCCTCGCCGAAGCACTTCGACAGGCCGTAGAAGGTGTCGGGGCGGTGCGGGGCGTCGGACGGGATCGGCGGGTCCCCGGCGAGCGGGCGCGGCGTGTACCCGACGGCGTGGTTGGACGAGGCGGCCACGATGCGGCGGACGCCCTCCTCGCGGGCGGCCTCGTAGAGGTTGTACGTGCCTTCGATGTTGGCGCGGAGGATCTTGTCGAACGTGGATTCCAAGGAGATGCCGGCCAGGTGGATGATCGCGTCCACTCCGCGTACGGCTTCGCGCAGCGCCTTCCGGTCGTTCAGGTCGGCGGTGATCGCCTCGGGCGCGCCGTCCACCGGGACCAGGTCGAGGAGGCGCAGGTCGTAGCCGTACGCGGGCAACAGCCCCCGCATCAGGGTGCCGAGGCCGCCCGCGGCGCCGGTGAGCAGGACGGTACGGGGAGCGGGCATACGGGGTCTCCTCGGGGGCGATGCGGTGCGGTGCGGTCCGGCGCGGCACCGGGTGGGCGGGCGGGCGTCGTGGCACCCCGGGCGGCGGGACGCCCCACGGCGGCGGGGCGCACGCACGGTGGTAGGAGGCACCCCAGGGCGGCGGGACGCACCCAGGGCGGCGGGACGCACCCAGGGCGGCGGGACGCACCCACGGCGGCGGGACGCCTCCGGCCTTCAAGGCCGTGGACCGCGTTCGCATACGTGGACAAGCTAAGAAGTCCGTGAGGTTACGTCAAGTGGCCTGTCCGTCCCGAAAGTTGTTCTGTCCGAAGCGTTGACGAAGCGTTCCGGGCCGCTCTAGCTTCATCGCGTCGTACTTCGTACGTCATATATGAGACGCGATACGCGAGATGTGAGAGCCCGTCACCCATGACCTTCGCCCCTGCCCCGATCCCGTCCCGGACCCAGTACGTGCTGGAGGCCATCAAGCACGCCATCCTCACCGCGCAGCTGAGACCGGGACAGGCGCTGGTGGAGACGGAACTCGCCGCTCAGTTCGGAGTGTCCAAGACCCCGGTCCGCGAAGCGCTCAAGACCCTCGCGGGCACCGGACTCGTGGTCATGAGCCAGTACAAGGGCGTCACCGTGCGGCTCGTCGACGCGACCATGGCCCGGGAGGTGTACGACGTACGCCTCCTGCTGGAACCGGAGGCGCTGCGCCGGTCCGTCAACCGCAAGGCCTCGCTGGAAGCGGCCCAAGAAGCCCTGGAACGGGCCGACTCGGCGCTCGACAAGGCCGACAGGTCGCTGGCCAACCGAGATTTCCACCGCGCCCTGTACCTGCCCTGCGGCAACCCCCTGCTCGCCCGGATGCTCGACGAGGTCCGCGACCAGGCGGCCCTCGTCTCCACGGTGGCCTGGTCGGCCGTCCCCTCCTGGGAGCGCGAGGCGGCCGAGCACCGGGAGATCCTGCGGCTCGCCCTCGCCGACGACGCGGAGGCCGCCGCCGGGGCTCTGCACCATCACATCGCATCGTTCGTACGCCGCGCCTTCCCCGACGACGAGGACGGGGGCGGTGCCGCGTGAACCGTCTGCTGGAACCGCACCACCACCAGCAATCCGACGAAAGGCCGGTCCGCATGGACTTCTCTCCGCTGAAGGCGGCCCTCGCAGACGTCGTGGCGATCCCGGTGACCCCGTTCGCCGAGGACGGCAGCATCGACGTCGCGAACCACCGCGCCCTGATGCGCAGGCTGCTCGACGGCGGTGTCCGCATCGTCACCCCGAACGGCAACACCGGGGAGTTCTACGCGCTCACCCCCGACGAGCGGCGCCTGGTCACCGAGTTGACCGTCGAGGAGGCCGCCGGACGCGCCACCGTCCTGGTGGGCGTCGGCCACGACGTACCGGCCGCCGTCGCCGCCGCCGAGCACGCCGCCGAGGCCGGCGCGGCGATGGTGATGGTCCACCAGCCGGTGCACCCCTACGTCGCCCAGGAGGGCTGGGTCGACTACCACCGGGCCATCGCCGAGGCCGTACCGGAGCTCGGCGTCGTCCCGTACATCCGCAACCCGCTGCTCGACGGCGACCGGCTCGCCGCGCTCGCCGACAGCTGCCCCAACGTCATCGGCGTGAAGTACGCGGTGCCCGACGCCGCGCGCTTCGGGGCCTTCGCCCGCGACGCCGGACTGGAGCGGTTCGTCTGGGTCGCCGGCCTCGCCGAGCTGTACGCCCCCTCCTACTTCGCCACCGGCGCCACCGGCTTCACCTCCGGCCTCGTCAACGTCGCCCCGGCCGTCTCCCTCGACATGCTGGAAGCGCTGCGCGCCGGGGACTACGTGGCGGCCATGAAGGTGTGGGAGCGCATCCGCCGCTTCGAGGAGCTCCGCGCCGAGGAGCAGTCCGCCAACAACGTCACGGTCATCAAGGAGGCCCTGTCCGTGCTCGGCCTCTGCCGCCGCGAGGTACGCGCGCCGAGCCGGGTCCTGCCCGAGGAGCGACGCGCCGAGGTCGCCGAGCAGATAGCCGCGTGGGCGCTGTGACGGATCACCGGAGAGCGGCCATGGAGACGGATCACCGGAGAGCGGTCACGGAGACGGGTCACCGGAGAGCGGTCGCGGCGGCGGACGGACGGGAAGCGGCCCCCGTCGCGCCCGAGGAGCTGCGCAGCCACCAGTGGTACGGCACCGACGGGCTGCGCTCCTTCAGCCACCGGGCCCGCACCCGTCAGCTCGGCTACCTCCCCGAGGAACACCTCGGCAAGCCGGTCATCGCCGTCCTCAACACCTGGTCCGACATCAACCCCTGCCACTCCCACCTGCGGGAACGCGCGCAGGCGGTGAAGCGGGGCGTGTGGCAGGCGGGCGGGTTCCCGCTGGAGTTCCCGGTCTCCACCCTCTCGGAGACCTTTCAGAAGCCGACCCCCATGCTCTACCGCAACCTGCTCGCCATGGAGACAGAGGAACTGCTCCGCTCGTACCCCGTCGACGGGGCCGTACTGCTGGGCGGCTGCGACAAGTCGACGCCCGCGCTGCTGATGGGCGCGGCCTCCGTGGACCTGCCGGCCGTCTTCGTGCCGGCCGGGCCGATGCTGCCGGGCCACTGGCGCAACGAGGTCCTCGGCTCCGGCACGGACATGTGGAAGTACTGGGACGAGCGGCGTGCCGGGCTGATCGGCGACTGCGAGATGGGGGAGCTGGAGAACGGCCTCGCCCGCTCCGCCGGTCACTGCATGACGATGGGCACCGCCTCCACGCTGACGGCCGCCGCCGAGGCGCTGGGCGTCACCCTGCCCGGCGCCTCCTCCATCCCGGCCGTCGACTCCGGGCACGACCGGATGGCCGCCGCATCCGGTCTGCGGATCGTCGAACTCGTACGGCAGCGGACCACGTTGTCGCAGATCCTCACCCCCGACGCCTACGAGGACGCCGTCGCCACCGTCCTCGCGCTCGGCGGCTCCACCAACGCCGTGATCCACCTGATCGCCATGGCGGGCCGGTCCGGTGTGAAGCTCACCCTGGACGACTTCGACCGGATCGCGCGTACGGTGCCCGTCCTCGCCGATCTCCGCCCCGGCGGGCGGTACTTGATGGAGGACTTCCACTTCGCGGGCGGACTGCCCGGCTTCCTGAGCAGGATCGCCGACGTCCTGCACCTGGACCGGCCCACCGTCGCGCACGCCACCCTGCGCGAGCAGCTCGACGGTGCGGCCGTCCACAACAGCGCCGTCATCCGCGAGCGCGCCGAACCCCTCGCCGAGGAGGGCGGGGTGGCGGTCCTGCGCGGCAACCTCTGCCCCGACGGCGCGGTCATCAAGCACATCGCCGCCGAGCCGCGTCTGCTGCGTCACACCGGGCCCGCCGTCGTCTTCGACGACTACCGGGAGATGCAGCGCACGATCAACGACCCGTCCCTGGCGCTCACTTCGGACCATGTCCTGGTGCTGCGCAACGCCGGACCCAAGGGCGGACCCGGCATGCCCGAGTACGGCATGCTGCCGATCCCCGACTACCTGCTGAAGCAGGGCGTACGGGACATGGTGCGGATCTCCGACGCCCGGATGAGCGGCACCAGTTACGGGGCGTGCGTCCTGCACATCGCGCCCGAGTCGTTCGTCGGCGGCCCGCTCGCCCTGGTCCGCACCGGGGACCTCGTCACCCTGGACGTCGAGGCCCGCCTGCTCCACCTCGGCGTCGACGACGACGAGCTGGAACGCCGCCGTGCCGCCTGGAGCCCGCCGCCCGCCCGCTACGGGCGCGGTTACGGGGCGCTGTACCAGGACCAGATCACCCAGGCCGACACCGGATGCGACTTCGCGTTCCTGGCCCGGCAAGGAGAAGTGCCCGACCCGTACGTGGGGTGAACCGGGCGACGAGGGCTCCGCGCGCCGGGGCGCCCGGGCCGCCCAGCGGCCAGGAGAAAGCGCTTGCTGCCCGGTGGCGGCAGCCACTCCGCACATGCATCGCGACAGCAGGTCCGCACATCCAGCGCATCGAGCGCGTACCAGAGATCGGAGACGTGTCATGGCCCAACCCGCCGCCGTGGCCACCCCGCCGCCCAAGGCGCCCCGGCGCCGCACGGCGACACCCCGCCGCCTGCCGTATCTGCTGATCGCGCCCGCGGGCCTGCTGATGCTCGGCTTCATCGCCTACCCGGTGATCAGCGTCTTCTACTACAGCCTGCAGGACTACAACGTCACCAAACCGTGGCGGAACGGCTTCGCCGGACTCGACAACTTCCGGCGGATCTTCACCGAGGACGACCAGTTCTGGTCGACGCTCGGCTTCAGCGCCCAGTGGGTCTTCACCCAGGTCTCCCTGCAGCTCGTGCTCGGCCTCGCGCTGGCCCTGATCGTCAACCAGACCTTCATCGGCCGGGGCATCTCCCGGGCCATGGTCTTCTCGCCCTGGGCCGTCTCCGGTGTGCTGACCAGCACCATCTGGATCCTGCTCTACAACTCCTCGACGGGCTTCAGCCGTTACCTCGCGGACGCCGGGATCGGGGAGTACGGCACCTCGGTGCTCTCGGACACCGGAACCGTCTTCTGGGCGGCCACGGTCACCGAACTCTGGCGAGGCGTGCCCTTCTTCGCCATCCTCATCCTCGCCGACCTCCAGTCCGTCTCCTAGGAGCTGTACGAGGCGGCGTCGGTCGACGGCGCGGGCAGGCTCCGGCAGTTCTTCCACATCACCCTGCCGCACCTGCGCGACGCGATCGTCCTCGCCACCCTGCTGCGCGGGGTCTGGGAGTTCAACAACGTCGACCTCCTCTACACCCTCACCGGCGGCGGACCGGCCGGCGAGACCACCACGCTGCCGCTCTACGTCGCCAACACCGGCATCGAGGGCCACGACTTCGGCTACGCCTCCGCGCTCACCACCGTCGCCTTCGTGATCCTCCTCTTCTGCTCGATCGTCTATCTGCGCCTGAGCAAGTTCGGAGGCGACACCAAGTGACCGCCGTACTCACCGAGAAGAACGGCGCCGTCCGGCCGCCCGTCCGCCCCGGCGGCCCGCCGCCGCCCGCGCGCCGCCGCACCGGACGTGAGCGCGCCTTCGACGACGTACCGCGCTGGCAGATCTACCTGCCGCTCGGCCTCTACCTGCTGTTCACGCTCATCCCGTTCTACTGGATGCTGCTGTTCGCCCTGCGGCCCGCCGGCTCCACCGCGCTGGTGCCCTGGCCGATGACCGGGGAGCACTTCTCCAAGGTCTGGAACGAGCGCAGCTTCGCCGTCTTCTTCCAGAACAGCATGATCGTCGGCGTCGCCACCCTGATCGCCACCACCCTGGTCGCCCTGGCCGGCGGGTACGCCCTGGCCCGGTTCGACTTCAGGATCAAGGGCGCGTTCATGCTGGCGCTGCTCTGCTCGCAGTTCATCCCCGGCGCCCTGATGCTCGTACCGCTCTTCGAGATCTTCCGGAACCTCCAGATGATCAACTCCCTGTGGAGCGTCGTCATCGCGGAGACCGTCTTCCAGCTCCCGCTGTCGATCATCCTGATCAGCGGGTTCATCAAGAACGTCCCCGTCTCCCTGGAGGAGGCCGCCTGGGTCGACGGGTGTTCGCGCTTCACCGCCTTCCGCGCGGTCGTCCTGCCGCTGCTGCGCCCCGGACTGATCGCCGTCGGCTCCTTCGCCTTCGTCCACAGCTGGAACCACTTCCTGTTCGCGCTGATGTTCCTCAGCGAACAGGACAAGCAGACGATCCCGGTCGGCCTCAACACCCTGATCGGGGCGGACAGTGTCGACCTCGGCGCACTCGCGGCGGGCGGGGTCATCGCCGCCGTACCCGTCGTGATCGTCTTCGCGTTCATCCAGAAGTGGCTCGTCACGGGCTTCAGCGCGGGCGCGGTGAAGGGATGACCGACCTCACCCGCCTCACCGCCCCCGCACCAGCCCCCGCGGCCGCCCTCGCCCCCGCCGCCGCGCCGCTCCCCGTCGTGCTGGCCGGCGCCCGGGGCCACGGCCGCTGGCATCTGGCCAACCTCCGCCGGCTCCAGCACCAGGGCCGGGTACGGCTGGCCGGGATCTGCGAGCTGGAGCCGCTGACCACCGAGGAACTGGCGGCCTTCGGCCTCCAGGGCGGCGACCGGCCCGAGCAGTCCGCCGACTTCGGGGCGCTCCTCGACTCCACCGGAGCCCGGGCCGCCATCGTCTGCACGCCCATCCCGACCCACACCGACCTGGCCCTGACCGCCGCGTCCCGGGGCGTCCACCTCCTGCTGGAGAAGCCGCCCGCCGCGAGCTGGGCCGCGTACGCCCGGATGGCCGACGGCGTACGGCGGGCGGGCACCGCCTGCCAGGTGGGCTTCCAGTCGTTCGGTTCGCACGCCGTGCCCGCGATCCAGGACCTGGTCCGCACCGGGGCGATCGGAACGCTCACGGGTATCGGCGCCGCCGGGGCCTGGGTCCGCGACGACGCCTACTTCCGCCGGGCGCCCTGGTCCGGGCGGCGCAGGATCGGCTCCACCGACGTGGTCGACGGTGTGCTCACCAATCCGCTGGCGCACGCCGTGGCCACCGCGCTCGAACTCGCGGACCGGGGCACGGCCGAGGACGTCCTGTCCGTCGAGACCGAGCTGTTCCGGGCCCATGACATCGAGGCGGACGACACCAGCTGCGTCCGGATCACCACCACCGGCGGCCTGCCCGTCACCGTCGCCGCCACCCTCTGCGCGGAACGGGCGGGGGAGCCCTATGTGATCGTCCACGGCGACCGGGGCCGGATCACCTTCTGGTACAAGCAGGACCGCGTCCTGGTCCAACGCGCCGGCCACGGACCCGAGGAGAGCGTCCACGGCCGGACCGACCTCCTGGAGAACCTGGTCGACCATCTGGAGCGGGGCACACCGCTCCTGGTGCCGCCGGAGCGCACGGGAGCGTTCATGCGGGTCGTCGAGGCCGTACGCACGGCCCCCGAGCCCGTCGCCCTGCCCGCCGACGCCTGGGAGACCCGGTACGACGCCTCCGGCGGAGGCGCACGGCGTACGGTCCACGGCATCGACGGCCTGGTCGCCGCCGGGGCCGAATCCCTCGCTCTCTTCTCGGAGATGGGCGCCGCCTGGGCGCGCAGCAGCGAGGTGGCGGCCTCATGAACCGACCCGCCACGGCCTCGTCCGCGACGGCCTCGTCCGCGACCCCGCCTGCGGAGCCCGTACAGCCCGCCCCGCCCGTACTCCTCGACTGCGCCGGGCGCACGGTCGCCCACTACGGTTACGGTTCCGCGGCGGACGGCCGCCCCCGCCTGCACCCCGTCAGCACGCTCGCCGGCCGCACCGTCACCCAGGAGCGCCCCGCCGACCACCTGCACCACCTGGGCGTCTCCATCGCCGTGCCCGACGTGTCCGGCCGCAACTTCTGGGGCGGGCGCACCTACGTCCGGGGGCAAGGGCCCACCGCGCTCGACAACCACGGCGTCCAGCGCAGTCTCGGCCTGGAGCGGCACGGGCCCGGCGGCTTCACGCAGTCGCTCGTCTGGGAGGCGGACGGCGTCGAACTGCTGCGGGAGCACCGCACGGTGAAGGCGCTCGAACTCTCCGCCACCGCCTGGGCGTTGGACCTCTCCTTCGCGCTCACCAACCGCTCGGCCGACGACCTCTCCGTCGGCAGCCCCGCGACCAACGGCCGCCACGGCGCCGGTTACGGCGGCTTCTTCTGGCGTGCCCCCAAGGAGGCCGCGCCGCCGGACGTGTTCACCGCCGACCGTGCGGGCGAGGCGGCGGTGCACGGCCGGGCCGCCGACTGGCTCGCCCTCGCCGGGGACGGCTGGACCCTCGTCCTCGCCGGGGCGAGCGAGGAGACCCGGCGCGATCCGTGGTTCGTGCGGACGACGGAGTACCCGGGCGTCGGCTCCTCCCTCGCGGCGGACGAACGGCTGCCCGTGCCCGCCGGGGCCACCGTCGTACGCCGCATCGTCACCGTCGTCGCGGACGGCCGGCTGGACCGTGAGGCCGCCGCCGGGTACGTCCGACGGGCGGTGACCTCGTGAACCGGCCCTGGACCGCCGACCTCGGGAACGGCACGTACCGCAACCCCGTGCTGAACGCCGACTGGTCCGACCCGGACGTCGTCCGCGTCGGTGCGGACCACTACCTCACCGCGTCCAGCTTCGGCCGGGCCCCGGGGCTGCCGCTCCTGCACTCCCGCGACCTGGTCAACTGGACGCTCGTCGGGCACGCCCTGGACCGTGTCGAGCCCGCCGCCGACTTCGCCCGGCCGCGCCACGACGCCGGGGTGTGGGCGCCCTCCCTGCGCCACCACGCCGGCCGGTTCTGGATCTTCTGGGGCGACCCCGACCACGGCGTCCAGCAGATCAACGCCGAGCACATCGAGGGACCGTGGAGCGCCCCGCACCTGCTCAAGCCCGGCCGCGGGTACATCGACGCCTGCCCCCTGTGGGACGAGGAGACCGGCGAGGCCTACCTCGTCCACGCCTGGGCCAAGTCCCGCTCAGGGATCAAGAACCGGCTCACCGGGCACCGTATGAGCGCCGACGGACGCGCACTCCTCGACGAGGGCCGGACCCTGATCGACGCCGACCGGATACCCGGCTGGTTCACCCTGGAAGGCCCCAAACTCCACCGCCACGACGGGTACTTCTGGATCTTCGCCCCGGCGGGCGGGGTGGAGACCGGCTGGCAGGGCGCGTTCCGGTCGCGGGACTTCTCCGGCCCGTACGAGGAACGCGTCGTGCTGTCCCAGGGGCGCACCGACGTCAACGGCCCGCACCAGGGCGGCTGGGTGCGGACCGCCGCGGGCGAGGACTGGTTCCTGCACTTCCAGGCGCGCGGCGCGTACGGGCGGGTCGTCCACCTCCAGCCCATGCACTGGGACGCGGAGGGCTGGCCCGTCATCGGCGACGCGGGCGAACCCGTCCCCACGCACCGTAAACCGGCCGCCCCAGAACAGCCCGTGGCAGCGCCCGCCGTGGACGACGACTTCCCCGGCGGCGCCCACGGCAAGCAGTGGCAGTGGACGGCCAACCCCCGCCCCGACGCGTGGACCGAGAAGCCCCAGCACTCCGGGCACTCCGGATGCCCCGCCGACGGGCTGCGGCTCGCCTGCCTCCGCACGCCGGACGCGCACGACCTGCGGCTGCTGCCCAACGTCCTGGTCCAGCGCCTGCCCGCCGAGGAGTTCACCGTCGAGGTGGACCTCGAACTGCACAGCGACGAGCCGGGCGCCAAGGCGGGCCTGGCCGTGCTCGGGGACGCCTTCTGCTGGATCGGTCTGGAGGCCGGGGCGGACGGGACGCCCCGGCTCGTGCACCGGTACGCCGAGGGCGCCGCGGAGAGCGAACGCGACGCGGCCGGGGCCCGCGCCTCGCCCGGCGGGCGGGCCCGGTTGCGTATCGAGGTCACGGCCGGGGCCCGCTGCCGCTTCTCCGCCGACACGGGAGACGGCTTCCGGCCCTCGGGGCAGGTCTTCGCCGCCACCCCGTGGCGCTGGGTCGCCGCTCTCCTCGGCCTCTTCGCCACCGCTCCGGCCGGGACGGGCCCCGCCGGCACGGCGCTGTTCACCACCTTCCGCGCCACCCACTGACCCCCCGCAGAAGCGCAGACGTGCAGAACCACCCCGACACATCCGACAGGGAAGAGCCGACCATGACCATCTCGAAGACCCGGCGGGGGCGTACCGCGTCCGCCGTCTCCCTCGTAGCAGCGCTGGCGCTGACGGCCGCCGCGTGCGGTGACGACGGCAGCGGAGCCGGCACGGAGGGGAGCGGCAAGGGCGAGATCACCTTCTGGGACAACAACGGCGGGCCCCGCACCGCCATTTGGACCGAGATCATCAAGGACTTCGAGAAGCAGCACCCGGACATCAAGGTGAAGTACGTCCCGATCCCCATCGCCGACGTCCAGTCCAAGTACGACACCGCGATCGCCGGCGGCGGACTGCCCGACGTGGGCGGGGTCGGCACCGCCTACCTCGCCAACATGGTCTCGCAGGAAGCCCTCGAGCCGGTCAACAAGCGGCTGAAGGGATCCGCCCTGGAGGGCAAGCTCGTCGACTCCATGGTCGAGAGCGTCAGAGCGGCCGCCGGCCGGGGCGACGACATCTACTCCGTACCGACCTCCGCCAACAACGGCGTGCTCTGGTACCGCACCGACCTGTTCGAGCAGGCCGGGCTGAAGGCCCCCGACACCTGGGCCAACTTCTACACCGCGGCCGAGAAGCTCACCGACGCCGGGAACAACAAGTTCGGCTACACCATCCGCGGCGGCGCCGGCTCCATCGCCCAGGCGCTGGACGCCGTCTACGGCCAGTCCGGCATCACGGAGTTCTGGGACGGCGACGAAACGACGCTCAACGACCCCAGGAACGTCGCCGCGCTGGAGAAGTACGCGGGCCTCTTCAAGCGGACCACGCCCGCCGCCGACGTCAACAACGACTTCACCAAGATGGTCGCCCAGTGGGACACCGGCACCATCGGCATGCTGAGCCACAACCTCGGCTCCTACCAGGACCACGCGAAGGCCCTGGGCGACGGCAAGTTCGCCGGCATCCCGGCCCCCATCGGGGACAGCGGCACCCGCGTGCAGGTCTCCAACCCCGTCGACGGACTCGGCCTCTTCCGGTCGAGCGACAACAAGACCGCGGCCTGGAAGTTCATCGAGTTCGCCGCCTCCCACGCGTCCAACAGCAAGTGGAACGAGTCGGCGGGCGCCATCCCGGCCAACGCCGAAGCGGCGAAGGACCCGTGGATCAACAAGACCGAGTCGACCGCGCTGGCCGCGAAGGCGCTGACGGACGGCTCCACCAAGGTCGTCGACCTGCCGTACTACCTGCCCGACTGGAACAACATCAGCAAGGCGGACAACGAGCCGGAGTTCCAGAAGGTGCTCCTTGGCAAGACCACGGCGAAGCAGTTCCTGGACAAGATGGCCGAGGAGCTGAACGCCGCCAACAAGGAGTGGAAGGAGCTGGGCAACGGCTGAGCCCCGCCCCTCCGGCCCCGATGACGGACCGGCGGCGGCCGGGCCGCGCGCCCCGGCCGCCGCTCTCCCCTCCTCCCCTCCCAGGTACGCGAGCGCGCCCTTCGAGAGAGGCAGCACCTCGTGTTCCTCTCCCCTTTTCTCCGTTTCCTCCGACTACAGAGAAGGTTTCGCCATGCCCGCACGCACGCGTCACACCCGGGCCGTCGCCGTCACCCTGGGCTGCGCCTCGCTGGCCCTCGCGCTGAGCGTCCCCGCCCAGGCCGCCCCCCGGCCGGGCCCGCACGGCACGGGGATCGAGCGCGCCGTACTGCCCGCCGGGGACGGCTGGGCCGCCGCGGAAGGCTCCACCACGGGGGGCTCGGACGCCGCACCCGAGCACGTCTACACGGTGACCGACCGGGCCGAGCTGGTCGCCGCCTTCGAGGAGGCGGGCGACGCGCCCAAGATCGTCAGAGTCGCCGGCACCATCCACGGCAACTCCGACGCCGACGGCACCCCGATCGGCTGCGAGCAGTACGAGACCGACGGCTACACCCTGGAGAAGTACCTCGCCGCCTACGACCCGGCTGTGTGGGGCAGCGACCGGGTTCCCGAGGGCCCGCTGGAGGACGCCCGCGTGGCCTCGGCGAAGCTCCAGCAGGCCGCCGTGAACGTCCGGGTCCCGTCCAACACCACCCTGATCGGGGTCGGGGCGAACCCCGAGATCATCGGCGCCAGTCTCCAGGTCCGGGACGTCTCCAACGTCATCGTCCGCAACATCTCGTTCGAGGACACCTACGACTGCTTCCCCCAGTGGGACCCCACGGACGGCAGTGAGGGCGCCTGGAACTCGGAGTACGACAACCTCGTCGTGTACGGCTCCCGGAATGTCTGGGTCGACCACAACACCTTCAGCGACGGCGACCGGCCGGACTCCGAACAGCCGCGTTACTTCGGCCAGTTGTACCAGCAGCACGACGGCCTCTTCGACATCGTGCGCGGTGCCGACCTGGTCACCGTGTCGTGGAACGTCCTCAAGGACCACGACAAGACGATGCTCATCGGCAACAGCGACGGCGCCGGCGCGACCGACCGCGGCAAGCTCCGCGTGACGCTCCACCACAACCTGTTCAAGGACGTCAAGGAACGTGCTCCGCGCGTCCGCTTCGGCCAGGTCGACTCGTACAACAACCACTTCGTCGCCACGCGCGGAAGCTCCTACGGCTACTCCTACGGCATCGGCGCCGAGTCCCGCCTGGTCGCCGAGCACAACGCGTTCACGCTCGCCGGCGACGTGGACCGGGCCACCGTCCTGAAGAAGTGGTCGGAGGCCCCGCTCACGGCGGAGAACAACTACGTCAACGGACGCAGGACCGATCTGATCGCCGTGCACAACGCGGGAGTTCCCGGCGAGCAGCTCGCCGAGGGCGCGGGCTGGACCCCCGAACTGCGCACGACGGTCCACCACCCCTGGGCCGTCCCCGTGCTGGTCGGCCTCAAGGCCGGGGCGGGCAGGGTGTCCGGCCTCCGCTGACCGGCGCGCAGCCCCGATGAACCGGCCGGAGCGGCACCGCATGCTTTCCATCACCCCGGAGAGCGCCGCTCCGGCCCTTCGCGGCTCCGGCCCTTCGCGGCTCCGGCCCTTCGCGGTTCACCCGCGGCCGGACACCGATTGCCCGCTACCCGTCACCGTTCGTCCGGAGGAGTACCGCCATGCCCACCCGACGCACCGCCCTGTCCCTGATCGCCGGCACGGGCGCCACGCTCGCCCTCGGCGCACCGGCCGCCCTCGCCCGGTCCGCCGCCGGCCCCCGCCCCTTCGGCCGCTACGGCTCACCGGCCCGTCGCCACGACCCCCGCACGCTGTACGTCGACGCGCACGGCCGGGGCGACCACACCGATGTCCAGTCCGCCGTGGACGCGGCCACCGGAACCGGCCGCACCATCGTGATCGCCGCCGGCGTCCACCGGGCCACGGTCGTCGTCGGCGCCGCCCACCGCGACCTCACGCTGATCGGCGCCAGCTCCGACGCTCGCGACACGGTCCTGGTGTACGGCAACGCGGCGGGCACGCCCCGGCCGGACGGCACCGGAACGCTGGGCACCAGCGGATCGGCCTCCGTCACGATCGGGGCGGAGGGCTTCACCGCCCGCGATCTGACCTTCGCCAACGACTGGCTGCGCTCCGACAACCCCGAGTACACCGGCACCCAGGCGGTGGCGGTCAAGGTCCAGGGCGACCGGTCGGCGTTCCACGGCTGCCGGTTCCTGGGCCACCAGGACACGCTGTACGCCGACTCGCCCTCCCTCGCCGTGTTCGCCCGGCAGTACTACCGCGACTGCTACGTGGAGGGCGACGTGGACTTCGTCTTCGGCCGGGCCTCCGCCGTCTACGACCGCTGCCACTTCCGCGGCCTCGTCCGCCCCGACCTGGCAGCCGCGCCCCACGGCTTCGTCTTCGCGCCCAGCACCGCCGGGGCCGGCCCGCACGGCTTTCTGGTCCTGCGCTCCCGCGTGAGCAGCACGGCCCCCGACGGGTTCTACAAGCTGGCGCGTCCCTGGGTGCCGTCATCCGACCCCACCGCGCGCCCGATGCTCACCGTCCGCGAGAGCCGTCTCGGCGCGGGCATCGACGCGTCCGCGCCGTACGCCACCATGTCCGCCGGCCACCCGTGGCAGGAACAACGCTTCGCGGAACACCGCAACACCGGTCCCGGCGCCCGGATCACCGTCCCGGCGAACCGGCCCCAGCTCAGCGCGTCCGAGGCCCGTGCCCACACAGCGGCCCGCTGGCTGGGCGACTGGCGGCCGCTCGGATGATCCGTCGCGCCGCCGCCGTGCGCCCGGCACCGAGCAGGGCCCGCACCCCCCGTCGAGCGGGGGGCGCGGGCCTTTGCCGGTGCGCGGGGAACGGGGTGCCGGAGTGGGGCGTCGCACGGCCGGTCGCCGGGCGACGGCACCCGTCAGCCGGCGTAGGTCTCGTACTCGGCGATCCTCGGGGAGCCGGTCGAGCTGACGATCTCGAAGGTGATCTTGCGCAGGGTGGTGCGCGGGAAGGAGATGGTCCCCGCTCCGTCGCCGGAGGCCAGGACGGTTCCGGCGTCGGCGTCGAGGAGCCGCCAGGCCCGGATGGAGCCCGCGGATCCCGCCGCCTCCCGAATGACGACCGAGGACACGGCGGTGGCGGAGTCCCACTTGATCGAGGCGTGACCGGTCGAACCGGCGGGCGACCAGTAGGTGGTGAGGTCACCGTCCCGCAGATGGCCGAAGCTGGTCCCGGAGGCCTTGCTCGATCCGTCGGATCCGGCGCCGATGCTGAGGTTGGCCCCGCCCGGCGGCGTGGGGTCGGTGGGCCCCGGAGTCGGGTCGGTGGGGCCGGGGGTCGGGTCGGTGGGGCCGGGTGTGGGCTCGGTCGGCGGCTGGGCGGTGCAGTTGCCGTCCGAGACCTTCAGGCCCTTGCCGGCGCCCGCCGTACGGCTCACGACGTCCGGCACACAGCCGGCCGCGTCGGGGGAGTAGGCGTACGGGATGCTGACGGTGGTGGTGGACCTCATGTCGGGCCCGGCCGGGTTGTTGTCCTTGCCGGGGCTCGACCAGGTCACGTTGTCCAGCGTGTTGCCGTCGGCCTGCCAGTAGCCGGCGGCGTCGGTGTAGAAGGTGCCCAGGACGTCCTTGGAGTCCTCGAAGTAGTTGTTCTCCACCTTGGCGCGGGCGCCGGCCCGGGAGTTGATCCCGGACGAGTTGAGCCGCACGTAGTGGTTGTTGAACATGTGGCCGACGCCGCCCCGCAGCAGGGGTGCGCGGGAGTCGATGTTCTCGTACAGGTTGTGGTGGTACGTGACGAACCCGTTGGAGACGTCGCTCTCGCTGGAGCCCACCAGACCGCCGCGGCCCGAGTTGCGCAGGATGCTGTAGGAGAGGGTCACGTACCGGGTGTCGGCCTTCATGTCGAAGAGGCCGTCGTATCCCTCGGACTCGCCGCCCGACGCCTCCAGGGTCGTGTGATCGACCCAGACGTTGCGGACGCCGGACTCCATGCCGATGGCGTCACCGCCGTTGGAGGTGGGGGACCCCGACTTCTTGACGTTCTTGACGGTCACGTTCTGGATGATGATGTTGCTGGACTCGCGTATGTGGATGCCGATCTGGTCGAAGACGGCGCCGCCGCCGACGCCCACGATCGTGACGTTGCTGATCTGCTTCAGCTCGATCACGCCGTCGGCCGTGTTGCAGCTGCTGCCGGACACCTTGCTGGTGTTGCCGTGGTTGATGGTGCCTTCGACCTCGATGACGATCGGCGTACCGGCGGCGGCGCGGCCGCACAGGGCCGCGTGGATCGCGGTGCCGGTGGTGGCCCGCACCGTCTGTCCGCCGGCGCCGCCGGTGGTTCCGCCGTTCTGGGTGGCGTAGCCCGTGGCGCTGCCGGCCGCGGCCGACGCCTCGGGCGCCGTCAGGACGATGCCGCCGGCCGCGGCGGCGGCGAGGGCCAGGGTGGCCAGTGCCGCCTGCAGCCGTCGTGTGACGGGTTGCCTCATGTTCGTCTCCCTGTGTTCTCGGGTGATCCGTGATGCCTTCGATGTCAGGTGCATGTCAAGCAATGCGCTCCCGTGCCCGCCCTCTCGATCCCTTCCCCGGGAGGTTCTCCGCGGCCATCTAGAAAGCGCTTTCCCTGTTCCTGTTCGGCGAACATAGAGGGGGGTTCACGGCTCGGGCAAGGGGTGTGCGGCCTTTGTGTTCTCGCGCCGCGCGCCGCCTTGGCGATCGCGAAAACACCTGGTGAAAGGGGGTGTCGGGGGCGCTTGGCCGGTGAGGTCGATGATGCGGTGGTGCCGGCTCGGCGTCCTCATGGGTGCGCCCCGCCCCTTGTCTGATGACCCGTCAGGTACGACGATGGCGGCCGTCGCCCGGGGCGGGACCGTTCCGGGCCGGAGGGGAAGGAGGCCGCCGTGCCGATACTGCCCAACGGGCCGCTGTCGTACGGGATGCAGCTGCCGGTCCAGTCGCAGAGCGTCATCTACGCGGAACCCTGGGAGGCGGCGGCGACCCCCGCCGATCTCGTCCGCATAGCCCGCGCCGCCGATCGGGGCGGCTTCGCCTACATCGCCGGCTGCGACCATGTCGCCATCCCGCGACGGCTGGCGGAGGGCATGAGCACCGTCTGGTACGACCCCGTCGCCACGCTCTCCTTCCTCGCCGGGGTCACCGAGCGCGTGCTGCTGATGAGCCATGTCGCCGTGGTCGGGCTGCGCCATCCGCTCGTCACCGCCAAGCAGTACGCCACCCTCGACCACCTCAGCGGCGGCCGGCTGATCCTCGGGGTCGGGGCCGGGCACGTACGGGAGGAGTTCGAGGCGGTCGGGGCGGACTTCGACGGGCGCGGGGGCGTCCTCGACGAGAGCATCGACGCGCTGCGGGCCGCGCTCGGGCCCGAGGAGTACCCGGAGTTCGCGGGGGAGCGGTTCTCGTTCAGCGGGCTCGGGCAGCTGCCCCGGCCCGCCCAGGAACGGGTGCCGGTCTGGGTGGGCGGCTCCTCGCCCGCCGCCGTGCGCCGGGCGGCCGTACGCGGCGACGGGTGGCTGCCGCAGGGCGATCCCCGGGACCGGCTGCCCGCGCAGATCGCCCGGGTGCACGCCCTGCGGGAGGAGGCGGGGGTCGGTGCGCCGATCGTCATCGGTGCGATCGCCGAGCCGCTGTACGTGGGCGAGCCGGCGTGGTCCGTGGGGCGGCGGACGCTCAAAGGGAAGCCGGAGGAGCTGGCCGAGTCGTTGCGGGAGTACGCGGCGATCGGCGTGCACCAGATCCAGGTCCGCTTCCGGAGCCGGAGCGTGGACGAACTGACCGATCAGATGGCGGCGTTCGGTGCGGACGTGGCCCCTCATCTCGACAGGTAGGGGAGAGCCTCATGGGCAAGCTGGACGGGCGGGTCGTCGTCGTCACCGGGGCGGCGCGCGGGCAGGGCGAGCAGGAGGCGCGGCTCTTCGCGGCCGAGGGTGCGCGGGTCGTCGTCGCGGATGTGCTGGTCGAGCAAGGCGAGGCGCTGGCGAAGGAGTTGAGGGAGGAGCAGGGGGCGGACGTCGCCCGGTTCGTACGGCTGGACGTCGGGAGCGAGGAGGACTGGGCCGCCGCCGTCGCCGTGACCAAGGACGCTTTCGGGAAGATCGACGGGCTGGTCAACAACGCGGGCATCCTGCGCTTCAACGAGCTGGTCAACACCCCACTGGCGGAGTTCGAGCAG
Source organism: Streptomyces sp. DSM 106670 (assembly GCF_055792845.1). Classification (NCBI taxonomy): domain Bacteria; kingdom Bacillati; phylum Actinomycetota; class Actinomycetes; order Kitasatosporales; family Streptomycetaceae; genus Streptomyces; species Streptomyces sp. DSM 106670. The sequence continues at coordinate 3,376,541 of NZ_CM147704.1, read as the reverse complement.
GTGGTGCGGGTCAATATGACGGGCGCGTTCCTCGGGATCCGGGCCGCCGCGCCGGAGATCGAGGCCGCGGGCGGCGGGACGATCGTCAACACGTCCTCGTACACCGGACTGACCGGCATGCCGCTGGTCGGCGCGTACGCCGCGACCAAGCACGCGGTCCTGGGGCTCACCAAGGTCGCCGCCATGGAGCTGGCGGCGAAGGGGATCCGGGTCAACGCCGTCTGTCCGGGGGCCGTCGACACCGCGATGAGCAACCCGGCCCTGCTGGACCCGGACGCCGACCTGACGACGTCGAGCGCCGCGCTGGACGCGTACTACCGCAAGCTCGTGCCGATGGGGCGGATCGGCCGCCCCGAGGAGGTCGCCGCGCTGGTGCTGTTCCTGACCTCGCAGGACTCCTCGTACATCACCGGGCAGCCGTTCGTCGTGGACGGGGGGTGGCTGGCGGGGGTCAGCCCCTTCTGAAGCAGCCCGCCTGACTGGGTGTCAGGTATTGACGGGGTCTGGCCGTGGTGGAACAGTCGGTCGCATCGCTATCTGACGGATCGTCAGATAAGTCGTCGGGAAAACTTGAGGACGGTGAACCTCCGTGGAATTCGGGCTCTTTGTTCAGGGGTACGTGCCCGCCGCGCGTGCCAAGGTGGACCCCGAGGCAGAGCACAAGGCGCTGATCGAGGAGACCGAGTACGTCATCCAGGCGGACAAGTCCGGCTTCAAGTACGCCTGGGCCTCCGAGCACCACTTCCTGGAGGAGTACTCGCACCTCTCCGCCAACGACGTCTACCTCGGCTATCTCGCGCACGCCACCGAGCGCATCCACCTCGGCTCCGGCATCTTCAACCCGCTCGCGCCGGTCAACCACCCGGTGAAGGTCGCCGAGAAGGTCGCGATGCTCGACCATCTCTCCGAAGGGCGCTTCGAGTTCGGCACCGGGCGCGGGGCGGGCAGCCACGAGATCCTCGGGTTCATGCCGGGCATCACCGACATGAACCACACGAAGGAGCTGTGGGAGGAGACGATCGCCGAGTTCCCCAAGATGTGGCTCCAGGACGAGTACGTGGGCTTCCAGGGCAAGCACTGGTCGCTCCCGCCGCGCAAGATCCTGCCGAAGCCGTACGGGGGTGCGCACCCGGCCATGTGGTACGCGGCCGGGTCGCCGTCCTCGTACGCCATGGCGGGCAGGAAGGGGCTCGGCGTGCTGGGCTTCAGCGTGCAGAAGGTCTCCGACATGGAGTGGGTCGTCGAGTCCTACAAGAACGCGGTCAAGGACGCGGAGCCGGTGGGGGCGTTCGTCAACGACAACGTGATGGTGACGTCCACGGCGATCTGCGCCGAGACGCATGCCAAGGCGGTGGAGATCGCGGTGGGCGGCGGGCTGAACTATCTGCAGTCGCTGCTGTTCCGCTACCACGACACGTTTCCGCGGCCGGAGGGGATTCCGGAGTGGCCGCAGCTGCTGCCGGAGTACACCGAGGAGATCGTCGAACTGCTCATCGCGGAGGAGCTGATGATCTGCGGTGACCCGGACGAGGTGCTGAAGCAGTGCCGGCGGTGGGATCGGGCGGGGGCGGATCAGCTGAGCTTCGGGCTGCCGATCGGGATCAGTCCCGAGGACACGATGAACACGATCCGGTTGATCGGGGAGCACGTGATTCCGCAGATCGATACGGATCCCGTGCACCGGACCTCGCGGTTCCGGGCCGCCGCCAACTGATTTCGGGGCGCTGCCCCGGACCCCGCTCCTCAATCGCCGGAGGGGCTGAGTGGTCAAGCCCCTCCGGCGATTGAGGAGCGGGGGTGTGGGGGGCGGAGTCCCCACCGGTGGACCGGGCGGCGTCTTCCCGGACCGTCGCCCCGATGAGCCGGGGTACGTACCGCGGCCCAAGCGTGCGTACCCCGGCTGTCCCGACCGAGCCGAAGAAGGAACCCCCAGAAGGGAACCGTCATGCTCGACCACCTCATCCGCCGCGCGACCGTCGTGGACGGCACCGGCGGACCCGCGTACACCGCCGACGTCGGCATCCGCGACGGCCGTATCGCCGTCATCGCCGAGCCGGGGACGATCACCGAAGAGGCCGTCACCCGCGAGGACGCCGACGGGCTCGTCCTCGCCCCCGGGTTCGTCGACCCGCACACCCACTACGACGCCCAGCTGTTCTGGGACCCCTACGCCACCCCCTCCATGAACCACGGCGTCACCACCGTCGCGGGCGGCAACTGCGGGTTCACCCTCGCCCCGCTCCACCCCGACCGGCCCGAGGACGCCGACTACACCCGGCGGATGATGTCGCGGGTGGAGGGCATGGCCCTCAAAGCCCTGGAGGAGGGCGTCGACTGGACCTGGTCCACCTTCCGCGAGTATCTCGACGCCCTGGACGGGCGCATCGCCGTCAACGCCGGGTTCATGGTCGGGCACTGCGCCCTGCGCCGGCACGTGATGGGCGCGGACGCGGTCGGCGGGCAGCCGACCCCCGCGCAGATGGACGCCATGCTCGCCCTCTTCCACGACGCCATGGACGCGGGCGCCTGGGGGCTCTCCACCACCCAGTCCGCCACCCACTCCGACGGCGACGGCGAGCCCGTCGCCTCCCGGCACGCCCTCCCCGAGGAGCTGCTCGCCCTCTCCCGGGCGGTCGGCGAGCACGAGGGGACACAGCTGGAGGCGATCGTCGCCGGGTGCCTGGACCAGTTCTCCGACGAGGAGATCGACCTCTTCGTCGACATGACGGCCGCCGCCGGACGCCCGCTCAACTGGAACGTCCTCACCATCGACGCCGCCGTCCCCGAACGCGTACCGCGCCAGCTGATACCGAGCGAACGCGCCCGCGCGGCCGGGGGCCGGATCGTCGCCCTCACGATGCCGATCCTCACCCCCATGAACATGTCGCTCGGCACCTTCTGCGCCCTCAACCTCATCCCCGGCTGGGGCGAGATCCTGGCCCTGCCCGTCCCCGAGCGGATCGAACGGCTCCGGGACCCCGCCACCCGCGCCGAGATGCTGCGCCGCGCCGACAGCAAGGAGGCCGGCGTCTTCCGGCGGCTCGCCAACTTCGGCCGGTACGTCATCGGGGACACCTACAGCGCCGCCAACGAAGGGCTCAGCGGGCGGGTCGTCGACGACATCGCGGCCGAACGCGGCCAGGACGCCTTCCACTGCCTGGTCGAGATCTGCGCCGCCGACGACCTGCGTACGGTGCTGTGGCCGATGCCCACCGACAACGACCCGGACTCCTGGGCGCTGCGGCAGCGCACCTGGGAACACGAGGACGTCATGCTCGGCGGCTCCGACGCGGGCGCGCACCTGGACCGGATGTGCGGGGCCCCGTACACCACCCGCTTCCTCGGCGACTGTCTGCGCGGGCGGAAACTCGTCCCGCTCACCGCCGCCGTCAAGATGCTCACCGACGACCCCGCCCGGCTCTTCGGGCTGCGCGAACGCGGCCGGATCGAGGAGGGCTTCCACGCCGACCTCGTCCTCTTCGACCCCGGGCGGATCGACGCCGGACCCGCCACGCTCGTCCACGACCTGCCCGCAGACAGCCCGCGCCTGGACTCCAAGGCCATCGGGATCGTCTCCGTACGCGTCAACGGCGTCGAGACCCTGCGCGACGACAAGGTGACGGGGGCGGTGCCGGGGACGGTGCTGCGCTCGGGCCGTGACACCCGGACGGTGAGTACGGCGTGAGCCCCGACCGACCCGCGAAGCTGTTCATCGGCGGCGAGTGGACCGAACCCGCCGACGGGCACTACGAGGTCATCGACCCCGCCACCGAGGAGGTCGTCGGCCTCGCCCCCGAGGCGAGCCGGGCCCAGGTGTACGAGGCCGCGGCGGCGGCGAGAGCGGCCTTCCCGGCCTGGTCGCGGACCCGGCCCGAGGAGCGCGCCGCGATCCTGGACCGTACGGCGGACATCATCCAGCGCGACTTCCTCGCCCACGCCGAGATCGCCCGGCGGGAGAGCGGAGCCACCGCCTCCACCGCCCGGGGAATGCAGGTGGGGGTGGGCATCGCCCGCTTCCGGCGGTACGCGAAGGGCGCGCTGGAGCCGGTCGAGGAGGCCGTCGCGCCGCAGATCAACGAGGCCGGGCCGATGGGGCGGGCCGGGGTCTTCGGGGCGCTGGCCGTCCGCCGGCCGGTCGGCGTGGTCACCTGCATCACCTCGTACAACAACCCCTGGGCCAACCCGGCGGGCAAGGTCGCGCCCGCGCTGGCGATGGGCAACACGGTCGTGGTGAAGCCCGCCCCGCAGGACCCGCTCTCCGTCTACCGGATGGCCGCCGCCCTCGCGGAGGCGGGCGCTCCGCCGGGCGTGGTGAACGTGGTCACCGGGTCGGGCGCACCGTCCGGTGAGGCCGCCGTCGACTCGCCGGACGTCGACATGGTCAGCTTCACCGGCTCCACCGCGGTCGGGCAGCGCATCGCGGAGGTGTGCGGGCGCGGCATGAAGCGGCAGCTGATGGAGCTGGGCGGCAAGGGGGCGGCGATCGTCCTCGAAGACGCGGATCTGGACTCCGCGGTCGCGGGCATCGGCACGACCTTCTCCTTCTACAGCGGACAGATCTGTACGGCTCCGACCCGCGTCCTGGTCCATCGGTCCCGCCAGGACGAGCTGATCGCCGCGCTCGCCGCGTACGCGAACGCACTCACCGTCGGGGACCCCGCCGACCGGGCCACGGTCGTCGGCCCCGTCATCTCCGCCGCCCACCGGGACCGCGTCGAGGCGTATGTGGAACTGGGCCGGAAGGAGGGCGCACGGGTCGTCACCGGCGGCGTCCGCCCCGCCCGTCCCGACCGGGGCTTCTATGTGGCCCCGACCCTCCTGGCCGACTGCACGCGGGACATGCGGGTCGTGCGCGAGGAGATCTTCGGCCCGGTCGTCGTGGTCGTCCCGTTCAACGACGAGGAGGAGGCCGTCGCGCTGGCCGACGACAGCGACTACGGCCTCATCGACTACGTGTGGTCCGGCGATGTGGCCCGCGCCTTCCGGATCGCCCGCCGGCTGCGGGCGGGCGGGGTCGGCGTCAACACGGTCGGGCGGAACATGGAGGCCCCGTTCGGCGGGTTCAAGAAGAGCGGGGTGGGGCGGGACGTGGGCTCGTACGCGCTGCACGCCTACAGCGAGACGCAGGCGATCGTCTGGCCCGGCTGAGACGCCGCGAGGCCGTGGCCCGAGCGCCACGGGAAAATTTTGAACCTACGCAAAACGGACAGTGCTGCGATTACCGTACGTCGTCGCGCTCGGTCGAGTGGCATGCATTGCAAGGTTTCACGTCAGCGTGACCTTGAATTGATGCAGCGTTCATGGAGGAATGGCTGGCATATCCAAGGGTGAGACACGGGAGTCTCATCCTCCGGATATGGATATCGCAGCGCATAGCGTCCTTCTCATGACTCAGCTGGACGCGCGGCCACGGGCCGGAGACACGGTACGGGGAAGCGCCCCGGCCGACGGCGGTGACGGCGGTGACGGCGGTGTACGGAGCAAGGGGCTCGGCGGGAACTCCGTCGGACTCATGGGCAGTGCCGTCATCGGCGTCTCCACCGTCGCCCCCGTCTACTGCCTGACCTCCACCCTCGGCTCCACCGCCGGCGAGGTCGGCGTACAGATGCCCGCCGTCTTCCTGGCCGGGTTCCTGCCGATGCTGCTCGTGGCCTTCGCCTACCGCGAGCTGAACAAGGCGATGCCCGACTGCGGCACCTCCTTCACCTGGACGGTGAAGGCTTTCGGCCCGCGCGTCGGCTGGATGTGCGGCTGGGGCCTCGTCATCGCGACGATCATCGTGCTGTCCAACCTGGCGGGCGTCGCCACCTCGTACTTCTGGCTGCTGGCGGGCGAGATCACCGGCAGCGCTTCGGTCGCCGCCCTGGACGACAGCAAGCCCGTCCACATCATCACCTGCCTCGCCCTCATCGCCGTCGCCACCGCGATCAGCTACCGGGGCATGACCGCCACCAAGGGCATCCAGTACGCCCTGGTCGGACTCCAGTTGGTCGTCCTCGCCCTGTTCGTGACGATGGCCCTGAGCAAGGCGGGCAGCGGCGGCCCGGACTTCGCGTCCTCGCTCGACTTCTCCTGGTCCTGGCTGAACCCCTTCGCCGTCCAGTCCTTCGCCGCCTTCACCGCCGGACTCTCCCTCTCCATCTTCATGTTCTGGGGCTGGGACGCCTGTCTGACCGCCAACGAGGAGACCACCGGCAGCGAGAAGACCCCCGGCCGCGCGGCCCTCATCGCGATGGTCGTCCTGGTCGGCTCCTACCTCGCCACCGGCATCGCCGCCCAGATGGCCGTCGGTTCCGGCACCTCCGGGCTCGGCCTCGCCAACCCGGACACCTCCGACAACGTCTTCGCCGCCCTCGCCGGACCGGTGATGGGCCCCGGCCTCGGCGTCCTGCTCTTCCTCGCGGTCCTCGCCTCGGCCGCCGCCAGCCTCCAGACCACGTTCATCCCGGTCGCCCGCACGGTGCTCGCGATGTCCGCGTACGAGGCGATGCCTGCCTCGTACGCCAAGGTCCACCCCCGCTTCAAGACGCCCGGCCGGGCCACGATCACGGCCGGCATCGGCACCGGCGTCTTCTACACCGTGATGACCCTGGTCAGCGAGCACGTCCTGGTCGACACCATCTACGCGCTCGGCCTCATGATCTGCTTCTACTACGCGCTGACCGCCTTCGCCTGCGCCTGGTACTTCCGCGCCGAACTGACCCGCTCCGCCCGCGACCTGGTCTTCAAGGGCCTCTTCCCGGTCGTCGGCGGCATCCTGCTCGCCGCCGTCTTCGCCAAGACCCTCTACGACATGTGGGACCCGGCGTACGGCTCCGGCTCCTCGGTGTTCGGCGTCGGCTCGGTGTTCGTCATCGGGGTGGGCCTGCTGCTCCTCGGCGTGGTCCTGATGATCGCGATGGAACGCCGCAGCCCGGCGTTCTTCCGGGGCGAGGTCCTGACGAAGGAGACCCCGGCGTTGGTGGTTCAGGACTGAGGCCGTCGGCTGCCAGGGCCTGCCGGCAGTTCGACGACAGGCCCTAGCCCGCTTCCTCCGGCGTCTCCCCGGGCTCCGTCCGCCCCGGCACCGCGACCTGCCTCCACGGGCGCTGGGTTCCGGTCACGAAGGGCGTGGCCCGGTAGACGTCCCGTCGCCAGACCGTGGCCCCTTCTCCGTAGCCCGGGAGCGCTTCGGCGGCCTCTTCCAGGCTGTCGAAGATGTACTCCTTGCCCGTGCCCGTTCGGATCTTCCACTCCGGCATGGGCATACCCGCGAGTCCGATTCCGGTCATCGATTCGCTTCTCTCATTGACTTGCTCCTGTTGTTCCGACGGGAATTCCGGGCCGTTGCCACGAACGTTCACGGAGACGGGCGGGCGAATGGTGCGCAGGCCCGGTCCGTCGAGTCTCGCACCGACTCCGACGAGTGCGCCACCATGGCCCGGGGCCCCGGATCCTCCCGAGGAGAGGTCCGTAATTCCGTTTTGCCCCCAATTTGCTTTCCATGTGAACGACATTCGCCTGCGGCGTGGAGGGGTGACGGAAGGTCAAAGGCGTTGCCGGTTCGCCGATCGGGCGATGAGTTTCCGCTTTTCCGGGATTCCGTTCGCCATCCTTTTCCGGCCGGGGCAGGAATGAATCGTATGCGGAGGTTAATGTCACGGAACTCGCGGAGGGAATTCTGCGTCAGGGGGCGTGGGCCGGGGCTCGGCGGAAGCCGCGTCGGGCCGTGCGGGAACTCGTACGCTGAGGCCATGACGCGTACTTCTGCGGGACGCCTGCTCCAGGTGGTCGGTGTCGCCCATGGCGCCATCGGTGCGGTGATCTACCGCGATGTGTTCGCCGACATCGGCCGCGGGCCCGTCGTTGGCTCCGTGCCCGACCGGGGTGATCGCGCCGCCGCCTTCTGGTTCATGGCCGCCGCCCCCACCCTCTGGCTGGGCGGCCGGCTGCTGCGGTCGGCGGAGGAGCACGACGACATCCCGGCCCAGCGCGTGGCCGGTGTCGCCCTGGCCGCCGTCGGTGTCGTGGGCACGGTGGCCATGCCGAAGAGTGGGTTCCCGAGCCTGGTGGGGATCGGCGGGGTGTTGCTGCGCAGGTCGGCGCGGTCCGGGGACGCGTAAGGGCCCCGGCGGGTGCCGGGGCCCTTCGTGGGTGGTGCCGTCAGGCGCTACGGCCGCCAGTAGCCCAGCGCGTTCACGCGGTCCTTGGGCAGGCCCAGCTCTTTGCGGAGGTACGCCGACAGGGTCCGGGTGGTCGAGGTGTCGCAGGCGACCCAGACGTACGCGTCGGAGTGGTCGTCGCCCAGCAGTGCCGGCAGGGCCGCCTTCACCTCGGTGACGAGCTGTCCGCCCGCCTCGCGGCGCTCCACGTGGTGCAGGGTGTGGTGGGCCTCGTCGAGGCGGAACGGCAGTTTCCGGTCCTCCTCGTGCGCGGTCTCGAACCAGATCGTCGCCGGGGTCGACGGGATCGCGTCCAGCAGGGAGTTGATCGCGGGCAGCGCCGCCGCGTCACCGATCACGAAGAGCCGCGAGGGCGCCGGGTCGGGCAGCGTGAAGCCGGTGCCCTGGAGCGTCGCGTCGATCGTGTCGCCGGCCTTCGCCTCCCGCGCCCAGGTGCACGCGGCCCCTTCGTGCAGGGCGAACTCCAGGCTGAAGGTGCCGGCCTCGGGGTCCGGGTCGACCAGGGTGTAGGCGCGCTGATGCGGTTTGCCGTCCTTCTCGAACCACAGCCGCACCCACATCGTCGGATGGGCCCCGCCGGTCGCGGCGAGCAGCCCGCCGTCGGTCACGTGCACCCGGCGGAAGCGGTCCGTCACCTGCTCCACGCCGGTCACCGTGAACGTGAAATCGCGCCCCCGGAACAGTTTGAGAACGACGCCTTCCCAGCCATGCCCCACGGTGTCTCCTGCCTCGCCCCGGTGCCCCGGCCCACTGCCCAAAGGGTCACTTTGGTTAGGCTAACCTAAATTTCGGGGGCTGGGGAGTGGCTGAAAAGCACCGGAAGTGGGGATGGGCAGGCGATGACCTCCGACGTCGACAGCGAGAGACCGGGCGAGAGATCCAGCGGGATACCCGGTGAGAGATCCGGCGAGAGATCCAGCGGGGGACCCGGTGAGGGGCTGGGTGCGCGGGCCGGTGAGAGACCTGGCCGGGGGGCGGGTGACGCCTTCGAGGTGTTCCGCGACGACTGGGGGATCCCACACCTGCGGGCCGCCGACGCCCTCGCGCTGGCCCGCGCCCAGGGGCATGTCACCGCCCTCGACCGGGCCTGGCAACTGGAGACCGAGCGGCACCGGGTGCTCGGCACCTCCGCGTCCCACCTCGGTGCGGAAGCCGTCGACTGGGACCGGTTCGTCCGGCGGGCCCGGATCGCCGACACCGCCCGCCGCTGTTACGACCGCCTCGCGCCGGAGACCGCCGCCTGGGTCCGGGCGTACGTCGACGGCGTCAACGAAGGCCTCGCCGAAGGGGCCTCCCACGCACCCGAGTTCGCCGCGGTGGGCCTGGCCCCCGGCCGCTGGGAGCCCTGGACCCCGCTCGGCGTCTGGCTCTCCACGCACATCCTGTTCGCGGGGTTCCCGACCAAACTCTGGCGCGAGGAGGTCGCCCGCCGGCTCGGCGAGGACCGTACGACCCTCTTCGCCACCGACGGCCCCGGCACCGCCGGCAGCAACGGCTGGCTGCTCACCGGCGCCCGCACCGCCACCGGAGCCCCGATCGTCGCGGGCGACCCGCACCGCTTCATCGAGGACCCCGGCGTCTACCAGCAGATCCGCCTCGCCTGCCCCGAGTTCGACGTCGTCGGCCTCGCGGTCCCGGGCATCCCCGGCATCGCCCACTTCGGGCACACCGGCCATGTCGCCTGGGCGATCACCAACGCCATGGCCGACTACCAGGACCTCTACCGGGAGCAGCTGCGCCGCACCCCGGACGGCGGGGTCGAGGCGCTCGGCCCGGACGGCTGGTACCGCGCCCACGCCCACACCGAGACGATCGAGGTGGCGGGCGCGGACCCGGAGCCGGTCGAGGTGATCGAGACGGACCGGGGGCCGGTGATCATCGGAAGCGATCCCGGGGCCGGGGGGCCTGCCGACGGCACCCGTTCCGGGAGCGGGGAGCCCGCCGACGGCGCCCGTTCCCAGGACGGTGAGCCCGCGGAAGGTGCCCACCCCCGGTCCGGTGAGCCTGCGGAAGGTGCCAGCCCTCGGGCCGGGGAGCCCGCCGACAGCGCTTGCCCCGAGCCCGGTGAGCCCGCCGGTGACACCTTCATCAGCCTCCGCTATCCGCCCCGCGTCACCGGCGAGCTCGGCTTCGACGTGCTGCCCGCGCTGCTCCGGGCCCGTACGGTCGCCGACCTCGACACCGCCCTCGACCGCTGGGCCGAGCCCGTCAACGTGGTCCTGGCCGCCGACACCGCCGGCGGCACCCTGCACCGGGTCGCCGGACACGTCCCGGTGCGCCCCTACGTCAACCGGCTGCGGGTCGTCCCGGCCGAGGACCCCGCGTACGTCTGGCGCGAGGGCGAGGCCGTCCCCCTGCCCCGTACCGACGTGGACGGCTCCGACGGGATCGCCGTCATGGCCAACGAGCGCGGCCTCGCCGCCCCGCTCGGCGTCGAGTTCGCGCCCCCGCACCGGGCCCGCCGGATACGGGAGTTGCTCGGCGCGGACACCGACTGGACCCCGGACGCCCAGGCCGACGTCCACACCGACACCCGCCTCGCCTCCTCCCGCCCGCTGCTCTCCCTGCTGGCCTGGGCCCCCGACCTCGGACCGGCCGCCGACCGCCTCCGGGACCGGCTGCTGCGCTGGGACCGCCACATGGACGCCGACAGCACCGACGCGACCCTCTACGCCCGCCTGCGCACCGACGTCGTCCACCGGCTGGCCGGCCACCCGGCCCTGAAGGGCGTCACGGGCGCGGACGACCCCTGGCGCTCGACCGCGTACCCGGCGCTCTTCCGCCCCTGGCTCGCCGCCGTGCCCCGGATCGGCTACGCCCTGGAGAGCCTGCTCTCGGCCGGATTCCTGCCGTACGAGGACCGGTTGGCGCTGGTCGCGGCCTCGGCCGAGGCGGTCGCGGCGGCGGCCGATGAGACGCCGCCGGGCCCGTGGGGCGAGCTGCACCGGCTGTCGCCCTGGCAGGCGCTGCCGGACCGCACGCCCGACGGGCCCGGCGGCTCCGGCGCGGACGGGATCCGGCCGGGGCTCGCGGGCGACCACGACTGTGTGCTGTCCACCTCCAGCGTCCCGGGCGTCACCGACCTGTTCGCCCGGGGCCCGGCCGCCCGTTACGTCTGGGACCTGGCCCGCCGCGAGGACAGCCGCTGGGTGGTCCCGTTCGGCGCGTCCGGAGTCCCCGGATCCGCCCACCACCGCGACCAGACGCCCCTGTGGGCCCGGGGCGCGTTCGCCCCGGTGGTCACCGACTGGAACCTGCTGCACCGCACGACGCACCATCCCGAGGAGAACCCCGCCGTGACCACTGACGAACCCGTCGCCCCCGCCCTCCGTGCCGCCGTTCACGAACAGAAGGTCGAGGGCTTCGGAACGGTCCGGCTGGTCCCGGTCGCCCCGGCGGCCGATGCCGGTCTGCTGCACGGCTGGGTCACCGAGGAGCGGGCCCGCTTCTGGGGCATGGGCGACCACACCCGCGAACAGGTGCGGGAGATCTACGAGTTCGTCGACTCGCTCCCCACCCACCACGCCTACCTCGCCCTGCGCGACGGGGTTCCGGCCGCGCTCTTCCAGACGTACGAGCCGGACGCCGACCCGGTCGGCGAGTGCTACGACGTACAGCCCGGCGATGTCGGCATCCACCTGCTGATCGCGCCCGCCGAGGGCGAGGGCGCGGTGAAGGGGTACACGGACGCGCTCCTCACCGCGTTCATCGGCTTCGTCTTCAGCGAACCGGCCCATCTGCGGGTCGTCGTCGAGCCCGACGCCCGCAACGAGAAGGCCCTCGCCCGGATGGTCCGGATCGGCTTTGAGCTGGGTCCGGAGATCGTGAAGCCGGAGAAGACGGCCCGGCTCGCGTTCCTGACGAGGGCGGCGCTGGGACTGGCGTAACGGAGCAGTGCACAGCGCAGCACTGCGCTGCACAGCACGCAGCGGCGGGGCGGGGCCGGCCGTGGCCCCACGGTGTTCCTACGGTGTGGGGTCCGCCCCGTCCGGGTGCAGTGCGCCGCCCGGCCGGAACAGCCGCTTGGCCACGGCGTGCCCGCCCTCCGCCGCCTTCCGGAACCACGGCTCCGCCGCCGCCAGGCCCTCGCGCTGCTCGACCAGGCGGCCCAGCTCCCACATCGACTCCACGTCGCCGGCCTTCGCCGCCTGCCGCAGCAGCCGCTCGGCCGTGTCGGGCCGCCCCTCCGCCCGTGCGGTCAGGGCGAGCGTGCGCAGCCCCCGTACCGCCCGGGCGTCCCCGGCCGCGGCCGCCGCCGCGAGCTCGCGCGGATCGGCCGGACGGCGGGAACGGTTCCGCAGGACCAGCAGGATCCCGAGCACCCACATGATCCAGCTCAGGCTGATCAGCGTGCCGTTGCCGGTGAAGACCCCGGTCAGGCTCAGCGCGCCGCCCGCCGGCAGCAGGAAGTACCCCAGCCCCGGTCCCATCGCAGTTCCTCTCCGTCCGGCACCCGCTACGCGTGCTCCGTCCCTTCCCCCTTCTCAGCCTTCCGTACCGGCCTCCGCGTCGAGGAAGACCGGGTTGGTGAGGGCCGCGAACGCGCCCGGCAGCCCCGGCACGGCCGGAGCGTGCCGGACCTCGGCGCGTACGTACGCGGCGTGGGCGGGAGTCGTACGCCACTCCACCACGCCCGCGCCGGACGCGGGCAGCGGGGTGGTCAGCAGCGGCCCCTGATCGGTGACCAGGCGCACCGTGCAGTCGGCGGACGCCCCCGTCACCTCCAGCCGCACGGTCACCGGGGCGTCCGCCGCCGCCCGCAGCCGGCCGCCGATGCCCGCGTGCCGGCCGCGCCCGTCCGTCGCGCCGAAGGAGAGGGAGAGGGCGGCGGACTCGGAGAGGTAGGAGCGTCCGGCCCGGATGCCGGCGAGGATGTCCTGCCGCGACAGCGTGTCGGCCAGGACGACGGTCTGCGGATGGCCCACGCGGTCGGGCTCGCGGTGCGCGTCGCTGTTGCCCAGGGCGGGAAGCCAGCGCCCCGGCCCGTCGCGGACGTCGCCCGGGTTCCGTACGGCGGCCACCAGCGTGTTGTCCCACTCCGCGAGGGCGATCTCGTCGTCCGGGGTCCAGGGCCCGTTCCACACCTCGACCGCGTCCGCGTCCGCGAGGCCGAACTTCCAGTTGCAGCCGATGCAGGTGGCGTGCGGATGGGCGGGCACGACGAGCCCGCCGGCCCGGCGCACCTGGCGCGCGTACCGGCCGAAGCGGTCGTCGCGGGCCCGGTAGCGCCAGTCGACGAAGACGCCCGGATCGGTGCCGACGGCCAGCACGTGCCCGTTGCGGGTGGTGATCTCCTCGCCGGTCAGGATCAGCAGGTCGTCGCCCCACAGCCCCTCCCATGCGGCGTGCGCGGAGGTGGTGTTGTGCTCGCTGCTGTTGATGAAGTCGAGCCCGGCGGCCCGCGCGGCGGCGGCGACCTCGGCCGGGGTGCGCCGCCCGTCGGAGTGCGTGGAGTGGAGATGGCAGTCGCCCCGGTACCAGGCCCGGCCGCGCCCCTTGGCCCGCTCGGGCGGATGGACGGGTGCGGGGGTGGCGGCCGTCCGGCCGAAGCGGAGGGTGACGGTCACCTCGTACGGGAGGCCCTCGGGGGCGACGGTGTAGGGGGCCAGGGCGATGTGCCAGACGCCGGGGCGTACGGGGCCGGGGAGGTAGCCGGGGGTCGCGGAGTCGGACCGGACGGAGAACGAGGAGCGGGCCCCGCCCGACCAGCCGCGGAAGCCGCGCCCGCCGAGCTCCGTACCGCGTTCGTCGAAGAGGCCGATGTCGAGGGCGTTGCCCTGGACGCCGGGCGGCACGGGCGGCTTGTCGTAGGTGTACGAGACGGCGAACTCGGCCACCCCGTCCGGCACTTCGACGGGCAGGTACACATAGTCGGGAGCCCCGACGGGCAGCGTTCCGCGCACGGTCCGGGTGCGGTGGGGACCGTCGGGGCCGGACCCGGGGCGGTCCTCGGCTCGGGCGAAGCTCACGGTGGCCAACGTTAGGCCGGTGGCGGCGGTCGCCGCGAGGAGGCCGCGCCGCTTCATGCCGGTGTTCATGGCGGTGTTCGTGACGGGGTTCATGGCCGTCACGGTCTCGGATTCTGCCGACATACGGCTTACGTTGGCGCTTCGCACGGACGACGTACAGAAGGACGACGTAACAAGACGGCGTACCGGCGTACGGAACGACGACGACCACGGAGGTGGCTTCGATGCGGATTTCCACCACGATCTTCCTCACCGACGAGACGGTGACCCCGGTCAGGCTCGCCCGCGAGCTGGAGCAGCGGGGGTTCGGCGGGCTGTATCTGCCCGAGCACACGCACATCCCGGTGAGCCGCCGCACGCCGTACCCGATGGGCGGTGACCTGCCCCGCGAGTACGGCCGCACGCTGGACCCGTTCGTCGCCCTCGGCCAGGCCGCCGCCGTCACCGAGCGCCTGACGCTGGGTACCGGCATCACGCTGGTCGCCCAGCACGACCCGATCGACCTGGCCAAGCAGGCGGCCACCCTGGACCACCTCTCGGGCGGCCGGTTCACGCTCGGCATCGGCTACGGCTGGAACGTCGAGGAGGCGGCCGACCACGGGGTGGAGTGGGCGACGCGCCGGGACCTGGGGCGGGACCGGATGGCTCTGATGCGGGCCCTGTGGGCGGACGAGCCGACCGGTTACGAGGGTGCGTTCGGGTCGGTGCAGCCGAGCGAGGCGCACCCCAAGCCGGCCCAGCGGCCCCGGGGCCCGGTCAACGGCCCGCGCACCCTGATCGGCGGCGGGGCGGGCCCGAAGCTGTTCGCGCACATCGCGGAGTACGCGGACGGCTGGCTGCCGATCGGCGGCGGGGGCCTCACGGAGTCGCTGCCGAAGCTGCGGGCGGCCTGGGAGGAGGCCGGGCGCGACCCGAAGGACCTCCAGGTGGTGCCGTACGCGGTCCTGCCCAGCCCGGGGAAGCTCGGCCACTACGCGGATCTGGGCATCGAGGAGGTGGTGCTCCAGCTGCCCCCGGCGGACGAACCGGAGGTCCTGCGGACGCTGGACGCGTACGCCGCGTACCTCTGACCCCTGCGCGGCGTATCTGTGAGAAAGGGCGGCCCGGGGCCGCCGGTGCAACCGTGCCCGCGTACAAGGCATCCTTACTCACCGGGGATCGCATACGCGGGCCGGAGGCCCGCCCGGGTGGGGAGTGGAATGAACAGGCCGTTGCGGCACATAGCCATCTTCTGCGGGCTGCTGGTGCTGGCCCTGCTGCTGCGGGCGAACTGGCTCCAGCACGTCGACCGCCAGGAACTGGCCCAGCACGAGAAGAACGCCCGCGTGCGGTTCGAGCGTTTCGCCACCCCGCGCGGCGACATCATCGTCGGCGGCAAGGCGATCACCGGGTCGAAGGAGACCGACAGCAAGGACTACGCGTTCCGCCGGACCTCCAAGGACGGCCCGATGTACGCGCCCGTCACCGGTTACGCCTCCCAGGCCCGCGGCACCTCGCTGCTGGAGCGGACCTACGACAGCATCCTCAGCGGCCAGGACGACCGCTTCGCCTTCCGGCACGCCAAGGACGTCCTGACCGGTCAGCCCCGGCGCGGCGGCGACGTCATCACCACGATCGACGCCAAGGCGCAGAAGGCCGGCTACAAGGGGCTGACCGACCTGGGCGCCCGGGGCGCGGTCGTCGCCCTGGATCCGAGCACCGGCAAGGTGCTGGCCCTGGTCTCGACGCCCTCGTACAACCCGGAGGTCTTCGCCGGGATCTCGTTCAAGGAGAGCGACCGCTTCACCGCGCTGGAGAAGGAGAAGGGCAAGCCGCTGGCCAACCGCCCGCTGCGCGAGACCTACCCGCCCGGCTCCACCTTCAAGATCCTCACGGCCGCGGCGGCGCTGGAGCACGGCGTGGTCACCGATGTGGACGCCCGGACGGACGCGGTCTCGCCCTACCCGCTGCCGCTCTCCACGAACAAGATCGGCAGCGAGGCGGGTGACGCGGTCTGCAACAAGGCGTCGATGAAGACCGCCATGCAGTACTCGTGCAACAACGTCTTCCTCGACGCGGCCGCCGAACTGGGCGAGGACCGGATGCGGGAGACGGCGGAGAAGTTCGGCTTCAACGAGGACGTGTACGCGGAGGAGTTCGGCGACCTGCTCGCCACGAAGAGTCTCTACCCGCCGAAGCTCGACAAGCCCGGCACGGCCCTCACCGGCATGGGCCAGGGCAGCCTCACCAGCACCCCGATGCAGATGGCGATGGTCACGGCGGCCCTGGCCAACGACGGCAAGCTGATGCAGCCCTACATCGTCGACGAGCTGCGCGGCCCGGACCTCTCCACGCTGGAGAAGAACGAGCCGATGGAGATGAGCCAGGCCGTCTCGCCCGAGACGGCGAAGAAGGTCCAGGAGATGATGGAGCACACCGCGAAGGAGGGCAGCGCCCAGCGCGCCCTGATCGACGGTGTCACGGTCGGCGGCAAGACGGGCACCGCCCAGCGCGGTGTGGACGTCCGCGACGAGGTGCCGTACGGCTGGTTCGTCAGCTACGGCAAGAAGGACGACGGCCGTTCGGTCGCGGTCGCGGTGTTCATCGACCCGACGGACATGGACATCTCCCGCTCCGACATCTCGGGCGGCCGCCTGGGCGCGCCGATCGCGAAGAGCGTGATGCAGGCGGTGCTGGGCGACTAGGGGCCATCCCAGCCCTTCCGGGGGCCACCCCAGCCCGTCCGGCGTTTGAGGACGGAACCCTTGCCCCCACCCAGCCCGTCCGGCGTTTGAGGACGGAACCCTTGCCTCGGAGGGCGTGAAGCTCACAGGGACCTGGGGCTCGGCACCCCGTCATGTCACCCAGGCCCACCTGGACGGTTCCGTCCTCAAACGCCGGACCGGCTGAAGGGCCGCGCGCGACGCCGGACGGGCTGAAGGGCCGCGCGCGTTCTCGTGCCCTCAGGGGGCGAGCAAAGCGGTGAGCATCCGCCGTACGGCCAGGGTCAGTTCGGCCGGGTCCGGCGCCGGGCGGCTCGCGGCCGGGGCGCCGGCGATGCGGTCGTACAGCAGGCCGTCGGTCCAGGCCACGAGCAGGTCCGCCGCCTGTTCCGGATCGGCGGCGCCGAGCGACGCCAGCAGGGCGGCGGCCCTGGCGCGTGCGGCGCGGCCGGCGGTCTCCAGGTCGGCGCGGAGTTCCGGGCGGCGGGTCGCCTCCAGGCTCAGCTCGAAGCGGGCCAGTTGGCGGTCCCGTCCCTTGGTCAGCCAGTGGTGCAGCAGCGCGGCCAGGGCCTCGGCGGCGGAGTCCGGGTCCGGGGTGCCGTGCCGCTCCTCCCAGCGGTCCACGTCGGTGACCGTCAGCGTGGCCAGGCGGAGGTAGCAGGCGCTGATCAGGGCGGATCGCGTGCGGAAGTAGTACGACGTACTGCCGGCGGGCAGCCCCGCCGCCGTGTCGACCGCGCGGTGGGTCAGGCCGCGCAGACCTGCGGCGGCCACCGTGGCGATGGCGGTGTCGGCGATCAGGTCCCGGCGGTCGGGGAGGGGAGCAGGCATGGTCCGCACTCTATAGGTGTAGAGTGCGAGCCATGATCCTCTACAGGTGTAGAGGGTGCGCGTGGGGAGGCGATCCTTGTGGGTGTTCGTCATGCTGTCGTGGCCGGAGGCGGGATCGGCGGCCTGACCGCCGCGGTGGCGCTGAGCCGTCGCGGATGGCGGGTGACCGTGTGTGAACGGACCTCGGCCCTCACGGGGATCGGGGCGGGCATCGTGCTCGCCCCCAACGCCCTGCGTGCCCTGGAGTCGATCGGCCTGGGGCCCGCGGTGTCGGCGGGCGAGCCCCTGGCCGGTGTGCTCGGACTCCGTACCCCCGACGGTGCGTGGCTGAGCCGGACCGGCGCCACGGCCTCCCGCTACGGGCTTCCCGCCCGTGCCGTGCACCGCGGCTTCCTGATCGACACCCTCGCCGCCGCCCTGCCGCCCGGCGCGCTGCGCCTCGGCGTCTCGGTGGGCGGGGTGGACGAGGCCGCCGAGGGTGCGGTGGTGGTGCGGACGTCGGTGGGGGAGCTGCGGGCCGATGCCGTCGTGGCGGCCGACGGACTGCGCAGCGCGCTCCGGGGACAGCTCTTCCCCCGGCACCCCGGTCCGCGCTACGCCGGTGAGACCGGCTGGCGGGCGGTGCTGTCCGGCGCCGGCCTGCCCGCGCTCCCGGCCGCCGAGACCTGGGGGAGGGGGGAGCGGTTCGGGATCGTCCCCCTCGCCGACGGCCGGGTCTATGTGTACGCGACCGCTGTCACCGGCCCCGGTACGCGGCCGGCCGACCACCGTGCGGAGCTGATCCGGCGCTTCGGCGCCTGGCACGATCCGATCCCGGCACTGCTGGACCGGCTGGACCGGCGCGAGCCCGACCCCGTGACCGTCCTCCACCACGACTTCCACGAACTCGTGGTGCCCCTGCCCCGGTTCCACTCCGGCCGGGTGGCCCTGCTCGGCGACGCCGCCCATGCGATGACACCCAACCTGGGCCAGGGCGGCTGCCAGGCCATCGAGGACGCGGTCGTCCTGGCGCACCTCCTCGCGGGCGACACCGGCGTACCGGCCGCGCTCGCCGCCTACACGGCGGCCCGGCACGGGCGAACGACGCGGATCAGCCGCCTTTCCCGGCGCATGGGGGGCCTCGCCCGGCTCTCCCATCCCCTGGCGGTCTCCGTCCGCAACTTCGCCGTACGGGTCACACCGTCGGTGGTCACGACACGAGGGCTGGACACGCTCCTCGGCTGGCAGCCCCCGCCGGGCCCGGACCCGGCGCTCGGTTCGGCCCAGGCCCCACGCCAGTCCGTCGACATCGAGGAGGAGCAGCAGCGATGAACACCGCGATCCCCGCCCGGACTTCCACCGGAGCGGACCCCGTACGGCCCTTCAGGATCGGCGCGTACGGATTCGTCGTCCTCGGGGCCGGTCACCTCGCCTTCGTCGCCGCAACGGCCTCGGCCACCCCGACCCCCGAGCAACGTACGGCCGACGCGGCGATGCGGGAGTCCACCTTCACCCTGCTCGGCCTGGAGCGCACCACCCTCGACGTCACCCACGGCATGAGCATCGCCATGGCTCTCTTCGTCATCGCCTGCGGTCTGCTGATGCTCGCCGCCGTCCGCCAGGCCCCCGACCTCGTCCGGCGGCGGACCGCCTTCGGCCGGGTGTCCCTGGTGGCCTCCCTGGCCGCCCTCGGGCTCGCGCTGCTCCTGCTGCCCGCCCCGCCGATCGTCGTCCTGCCCGTCACCAGCTACGCGTTCGCCCTGTCGCTGCGGAGAGGAGCCGCGGACTGACGTACGGGCGGGGGCCCATAAAGCCTGTCCGGGGTTTGAGGACGGAACCCTTGCACCGGAGGGCGTGAAGCTCACAGGGCCCTGGAGCTCGGCACCCCGTCATTTGGCCCAGGGCCACCTGGACGGTTCCGTCCTCAAGCGCCGGACGGGCTGGAAGGGCCGCGCAGCCGGCTGGAAGGGGCGCCCGGCCCCGACCGCAGCCGCTCCAGCAGGTCCCCCTCCGCCCGCTCCGCCACCGGGTCCTCCCAGAACCGCACCGGCACGCCCCGCAGATGGCGTCCCTTCGGATCCAGGATCTGGCCCGCCAGCTTCAGCGGCCACAGCGTCACCGCCCGGTCGGCGATGGCGAGTTCGGGGAACCGGGCGCCGAGCCGGGCCTCGAACGTGGCGATGTCCTCCGCCGAGCGCAGCCAGACCGTCAGCAGCAGGTTGTACGGGCCGGACAGCGAGGCGCACAGCCGCATCTCGCGCAGGCCGATCAGCTGCGAGGCGATCCTGGCGGTCTCCCCGGGCGGGGCGATCCCCCACATCGTGACGGAGACCGGCCAGCCGGAGAGGTAGCGGGCGACCTCGCAGCGGTAGACGAGGGCGTCCTCGCGGTGCATGCGCTCCAGCCGCCGCCGGACCGTGCTCGCGCTCACCCCCGTACGTTCCGCGAGGCGCGCGGCCGGCTGGCGGCAGTCCTCGGCGAGCAGCATGCACAGCCGGGTGTCCAGCTCGTCCGGGGACGGCAGACCGCGCCGGGGCGCCGGGTGCGGGCGGCCCCGGGTCAGCTCGGACCGGCCGTCCGGGTCCAGCCGGTCGAGCCGCCACCGGCTGCCCTCCGCGTGGACGGCGGTCGCGATCTGGGAGCGGGTGGCGGCGACCCCGGGCAGCGTGTCGAGCCGGAAGCCGACGTACCGGGCGAGAGCGGCCTGGTCGGGGAAGGCCGCCGTGAGGATCAGGTCCCGCGAGCCGGTGACGTGGTCGACGGTGATCAGGTGCGGGTCGTCCGCGATCTCGACCGCCACGTCGTGCAGGGCGCCCGCCGCGCAGTCCACCTCGATGAACGCGACGATCGGCACGGCGGGCCCCACCGCCACCGTGTAGCAGCTCAGCCACGCGTGCCCGGCCTCGGTGAGCCGGTTCCAGCGGCGGGCGGCGGTCGAGGCGTCGACCCCGAGGACCTTCCCGATCTGCTGCCACTCGGCGCGGGGCGAGGTCTGGAGCGCGGTGATGAGGAGGTAGTCCAGCTCGTCGAGAACGGGCTCCGGGCCGCCGGACGCGGCGGCGTCGGGCGCGACGGTGGCGGATTTCTGCGCCGAGTGTGCCATCCGTGCACCTTCCCTGCGGACGATCATGAGGTGAGGGGGGTGCTCCGCACCATACGCCCATGTCCTTGCTGCACGACGCCCACGCCCTCGCCCCCGCCCTCACCGCCCTGCGCCACGCCCTGCACCGCGAGCCGGAACTCGGCCTCGACCTCCCCCGTACGCAGGCCAAGGTCCTCGCCGCCCTGGAGGGCCTCGGCCTGGAGACCACCCTCGGTACGGGCCTGAGCTCCGTCACCGCCGTGCTGCGCGGCGGCCGCCGCGGCCCCGCCGTCCTGCTGCGCGGCGACATGGACGCGCTGCCGGTCCAGGAGGAGACCGGACTCCCGTACGCCTCCGTCCTCGACGGCCGCATGCACGCCTGCGGCCACGACCTCCACACCACCGGCCTCGTCGGCGCCGCCCGGCTGCTGGCCGCCCGGCGCGAGGAGCTGGCCGGGGACGTGGTGTTCATGTTCCAGCCCGGCGAGGAGGGCCAGGGCGGCGCGAAGATCATGATCGACGAGGGGGTCCTCGACGCGGCGGGGGAGCGGGTCGTCGCCGCGTACGCCCTGCACGTCGTCTCCACCGGGGCCCCGACCGGCTTCGCCGCCACCCGCCCGGGACCGATGCTCGCCGCCTCCGACGCGGTCCACGTCACCGTGCACGGCCGGGGCGGGCACGGTTCGTCCCCGCACTCCGCGACCGACCCGGTGCCCGCGATGTGCGGCATGGTCACCGCGCTCCAGACCCTCGTCACCCGCGAGATCGACATCTTCGACCCGGCCGTCGTCACCGTGGGCCGGCTCCACGCGGGTACGGCCGCCAACGTCATCCCCGCCACCGCGCACTTCGACGCGACGGTCCGCACCTTCTCCGACACCTCCCACGCCACCGTCCGCGCCGCCTTCGAACGGACCGTGCACGGGGTGGCCGCCGCCCACGGCGTACGCGCGGAGATCGACTACGTCGAGCAGTACCCGCCGACCGTCAACCACACCGACGAGGCCGCCTTCGCCCTCGCCACCGCCCGCGACATCCTCGGCGCCGACCACGCTTTCGAGGCCCCGAAGCCGATGGCCGGGTCCGAGGACTTCTCCTTCGTGCTGCGCGAGGTGCCCGGCGCGTTCGTCGGGCTCGGCGCCTGCCCGCCCGGCACCGACCCGGCCGCCGCACCGATGAACCACTCGCCGCAGGCGGTGTACGACGACGGCGCGCTGCCCCACGCTGCGGCCCTGCTCGCGGGCCTGGCCCTGCGCCGCCTGGCCGCAGCCGCTTCGGCCGCTGCTCTCCCCTCTCCGCTGACCGACGAGGAGCCCGCCCGCCCATGACCGCCACCGCCCCCGGGCCGGCCGCCGCCCTGCCGCCCGCCGCGCCCCGTTCCGTCACCGCCGTCGTCGGCCTGCTGATCTTCTTCGAGGTGATGAGCGGCTTCCTCCAGGTGGGCCTGGCCCCGCTGCTGCCGGACCTCGCCGACCATCTGGGCATCGGCTCCGCCGACCTCAACTGGGTGGTCTCCGTACAGCTGTTGGCCGCCGCCGTGTGCGTACCGCTGTTCGGCCGGCTCGGCGACCTGTACGGGCACCGCCGAATGCTCAGGATCGCGCTGGCGCTGATCGCGGCCGGCACGGTGGTGGTCGCCCTCGCCCCCGGTTACGAGATCCTGCTCCTGGGCCGGCTGCTCCAGGGTCCGATCGCCGCTCTGCTGCCGCTGGAGATCGCCCTCGTGCGGGACCGGCTCCCGGTCGCCGACGCGCGCCGGGCGATCGCCCGCCTGGTCGGGGCGCTGACGCTGGGAGCGATGGCCGGGGGTGTGGTCATGGGCCTCGTCGACTCCGCGTTCGGCGATCTGCGCCTGACGCTCCTGGTCCCGGCGGTGCTCGCGGTGGTCTGCGTGCCGGTCTCCTTCGTCGCCGTACCGGAGTCGGCGGGCCGCACCGGCGGCCGGGTCGACTGGGCGGGCGTGACGCTGCTCAGCGCCGCGATGCTCTCCCTGCTCGGCGGGGTCGGCGGCGCGGAGGGCGGCTCCTGGCTCGCGGCGCGGGTGCTGGGCCCGGTCCTGCTCGGGGCGGTGCTGCTGGCGGTGTGGGTGGCGGTCGAACTGCGCAGCGCGGAACCGCTGGTCGACGTCCGGGCGCTGGCCGACCGCCGTACGGCCCCGTTCTACGCGGCCGCGTTCCTGTTCGGCGTCTTCTTCTTCGGCAGCCAGGCCCCCAACTCCACGTTCTACGCGGCGGATCCGGACGTGACGGGGTACGGGTTCGGGCACGGCGCGCTCGCGATCTCCCTGGTTCTGCTGCCCGCGTCGGTCGGCAGCGTCATCGGCTCCCTGGGCACGGCCGCCGTCGCCCGCCGGATCGGCTACCGCCCCACATTGATGGGCGCGTTCGGCCTGGTGGCGCTGAGCTTCCTCCAATTCGCGGTGCTGCACGGCTCGGTGGGGCAGATGGCGGTGGGCTCGGCCTTCCTGGGCCTCGGCATCGGGCTGGCGCTGGGGGCCATGCCGACGGTGATCGTGGAGGCCACGGAGCCCGCGCGCACGGGGATCGCTGCCGCGCTCTACAACAACGTGAAGACCCTGGGCGGTGCGGTGGCGGGCGGCGTCTTCGCCTCGGTCCTGGGCGCGTTCACCGGGTCCGCCACGGGGGAGCCGAGCGAGGGCGGGTACGTGGCGGTGTGGGTGGTGGGGGCGGTGTGCGCGGGGGCGGCGGTCCTGATGACGCTACTGGCACGCCGAGAA
The DNA here is from genome assembly GCF_055792845.1 of Streptomyces sp. DSM 106670. NCBI lineage: Bacteria > Bacillati > Actinomycetota > Actinomycetes > Kitasatosporales > Streptomycetaceae > Streptomyces > Streptomyces sp. DSM 106670. The sequence goes on along the minus strand of NZ_CM147704.1, from coordinate 3,353,079 downwards.
GAGGCCCTCTTCCAGGGCGACCACTCCGGCCCGTCCGGCGTTTGAGGACGGAACCCTTGTGCGGGTGGGCGGTGCGGCGGCAGGGTCCTGGGGCACGAGGCCCCGTCGGCGGCACCCAGGTCCATCTGCACGGTTCCGTCCTCAAGCGCCGGACGGGCTGGAATGGCGCCTTGTCAGGCGGCGGCCGCCGGGGACTTCGGGGGCTCGACCGAGGTGAGGCCACCGTCCACCGGGATGACGGCCCCGTTCACGTACGAGCCACCGGGACCGGCGAGGAAGGCGATCACCTCGCTGACATCCTCCGGCACGGCGACACGGCGCAGCGGGATCAGCGGGACGTACAGGTCGAGGTACTCGGCCGGAGCGCTCGTGCGGACCGGGCCGGGCGCGACCGCGTTGACGCGCACCCCGGACGGACCGTACTCGGCGGCCCAGGAACGGGTCAGGGCGTTCACCGCCCCCTTGGTGGCGGCGTAGACAGCGTTGTACACGTCCCCCATCACGGCCGCCCCGCTGCTCACGTTGATCACGCTGCCGCCGCCCCGCTCGGCCATCTTCGGAGCCAGGGCGGCGGTCAGCGCGTAGACCGCCCGTACGTTGCCGTCGAGCATGGCGTCGTACTGCTCGGTGGTGATGTCGGCGCTGAGACCGAAACTGGCCCCGGCGGCGTTGTTCACCAGGATGTCCACGTCGCCGGCTTCCCGGACCAGCCGGGCCACGTCCTCCGGGTCGGTCAGGTCGGCCGCGATGAACCGGGCCGTGCCGCCGTCGGCCTCGATCCGGGCGACCACCTCGGCGCCGCGCTCGGCGTTGCGGCCGGTCACCACCACGCTCGCACCTCGCGCGGCCAGGGACCGGGCCGTCGCGCGGCCGATGCCGGTGGTGGAGCCGGTGATCAGGGCGGTCTTTCCGGTCAGCTCACTCATGTCGCGCTCTCTCTTTCTCACTGCGGGAAGGTGTCGTCCTAACAGGCCTCGACCAGCCGAAAATTCCGTACCAACCGATCGGTGCAGAATTACCGTAGCACTTTAGGACCGGTCGGTACCGAATCGCTATACTCGGTGGCATGGACACCCAACGGAGCGCGCCCGCGCCGGTCGGACGGCCCAGGGGCTTCGACGCCGACGAGGCCCTCGAGAACGCGATGCGGGTCTTCTGGCAGAACGGCTACGAGGGCACGAGCCTGCCCGACCTCACCGAGGCCATGGGGATCAGCCGCACCAGCATGTACGCGGCCTTCGGCAACAAGGAGGAGCTGTTCCGCAAGGCTCTGGCGCGCTATGCCGATGGCCCGGCCTCGTACGGTGCTGATGCGGTGGCCGAACCGACTGCCCACCAGGTGGCCACGGTCTTCCTCCGGGGCGCGGTCCGGAGCAGCACCCTGCCGGGCTACCCGACGGGGTGCCTCAGTTTGCGGGCCTCGTTGATCGGGGGCGAGAGCGGCCAGACGATCCGTGAACTGCTGGCGGCGTGGCGCGACGAGACGAGCGCCCTGTTGAGCGAGCGCTTCCGGCGTGCGGTGGACGAGGGCGACCTGGCCGCGGGGACCTCCCCGGACCTGCTGACCCGGTACCTCATGACGATCGGCAACGGCGTCGCGATCCAGGCTGCCGGCGGTGCCGAGCCCGCCGACCTCGAACGGATCGTCGGCGCGGTCCTGCAGAGCTGGCCGCCGAATCTCTCAGGGCCTGAGGAGCCGTAGCCTCCGCACCCGCCCCACCCAGCCGGTCCGGCGCACTCCAGCCCGTCCGGCGTTTGAGGACGGAACCCCTGCCCCCACCCAGCCCGTCCGGCGTTTGAGTAGCTGTTGTCTTTCCGAGCATGGTGGTTGGTTTTCTGCTGGTCAGGTGTAGGTCGGGGGCGTCGGCGGGAGGGAGGGGGTGTGGTGTCGTCTTTTCGGTGGGGGTGCTGGGATGCCGTCGGTGATGGGGTTGCTGGAGGAGCGTGAGCGGGTCGCTCGGTAGCGGGTGGAGTCTCTGCAGGCCGAGTTGCTTGAGGCGGAGGCCGTGTGTGAGCGGTTGCGGATCGCTCGGGAGACGGTCGGCGAGGTGCTGGCCGGTGATTGCGCTGGGGTGACCGTCGAGCCGGGGGTGGTGGTCGGTGCAACGGCTACTGAGGACGGAACCCTTGTGCGGGTGGACGGTGCGGCGGCAGGGTCCTGGGGCACAAGGCCCCGTCGGCGGCACCCAGGTCCATCTGCACGGTTCCGTCCTCAAGCGCCGGACGGGCTGAAAATGTGGGCCCGTGCGACGGCGGGGGACCTGGGTCCGCCTGCACGGTTCCGTCCTCAAGCGCCGGACGGGCTGAGAATGCCCACCCCGGTCTATCGCACCGACCGCAACGCCCCCCGCCGCACCCCCGTCGCCTCCGCCGCGGCGGGCGTCGGGGCCGGGGCCGTCAGCCCCGCCAACTCCGTCAACGCGTCGATGCGGAAGTCCGCCGTCTCCACCACGTCCGGATGCTCCGCCCACCAGTGCCCGTAAGGCCCCCGCCGCAGATGCGCCGTCCGCAGCCCCGCCGCCGCGGCCGGGAACAGGTCGTCGGCCGGGTGGTCGCCCACGTACAGCGTCGCCTCCGGGGCCGCGCCCGCCACCTCGGCCACCCGTGCGAAGAACTCCGGGTCCGGCTTCCGTACGCCCCACTCGTCCGAGGTGACCACCAGGTCGGCGGGCAGGTCCAGGGCCCGCAGCAGCTCCCCGGCCCGGACCGTGCCGTTGCCCGCCACCACCACCCGGATACCCGCGGCCCGCAGTTCGGCCAGCGCGGGCCGCACGTCCTGGTAGAGGTCCGACTCGTCGAGGTGCTCACCGCGCCCGGCGGCAGCCCGGGCCCGGTACGCCTCCTCGACGTCCATGTCGGGCCGCAGGATCCGCAGCGCGTCCGTGGCCTCGCGGCCCTGGGCGACGGCCGCGCCCACCAGCGCACCGAGCGTGTGCGGTGGTACGCCGAGCCAGTCGGCCCAGGACGCCCAGTGCCGGTCGTCGCGTACGAGGGTTTCGCCGATGTCGAGGACGATCGTTTCCATCACCGTCCCGACACTAAGCGGGAGGACACCGTCGGCGGGGTCTCATCCGGGTGAGTCGGCCCGCACGGGTGACCACCGGGTGACCGACGAGTGATCGGATACACCCCGCGGCCTGCGCATCCCGTACCCAGGCCCTGGTCCGGCGCACGCGCCTCGCTCGTATGCTCGGTTCATGACCGATCCTGATCCTCAGAGCGGACGTCCCACCTCCAACGCCATGCGGCGCGCGCTCAAACGTGCCCGTGACGGTGTCGCCCTCGATGTCACCGAGGCCGCCGTCCTGCTCCAGGCGCGCGGCGACGATCTGACGGATCTGGCCGCTTCCGCCGCCCGCGTCCGCGACGCGGGCCTGGAGGCGGCGGGCCGGCCGGGCGTGATCACGTACTCCCGCAAGGTCTTCATTCCGCTCACCCGCCTCTGCCGCGACCGGTGCCACTACTGCACGTTCGTGACCGTCCCCGGCAAGCTCCGCCGGGCCGGCCACGGCATGTTCCTCTCGCCCGACGAGGTGCTGAAGATCGCTCGCGAGGGTGCGGCGATGGGCTGCAAGGAAGCGCTGTTCACCCTCGGCGACCGCCCCGAGGACCGCTGGCCGGAGGCGCGGGAGTGGCTGGAGGCGGAGGGGTACGACGACACCCTCGCGTACGTACGGGCGATGGCGATCCGGGTCCTGGAGGAGACGGGTCTGCTGCCCCACCTCAACCCGGGCGTGATGACCTGGACTGACCTCCAGCGGCTGAAGCCCGTCGCGCCCTCCATGGGGATGATGCTGGAGACGACGGCGACCCGGCTGTGGTCCGAGCCGGGCGGCCCGCACCACGGCTCCCCGGACAAGGAACCGGCCGTCCGGCTGCGGGTCCTGGAGGACGCGGGGCGCTCCAACGTCCCCTTCACCACCGGCATCCTGATCGGTATCGGCGAGTCGTACGAGGAGCGCGCCGACTCCCTCTTCGAGCTGCGCAAGACGGCCCGCGCCTACCACGGCATCCAGGAAGTCATCGTGCAGAACTTCCGCGCCAAGCCGGACACGGCGATGCGCGGGATGCCCGACGCGGAGCTGGAGGAGCTGGCCGCCGCGATCGCCGTGGCCCGGCACATTCTCGGCCCCTCCGCCCGGATCCAGGCCCCGCCGAATCTGGTGGACGCCGAGTACGCGCTCCTCATCGGCGCGGGCATCGACGACTGGGGCGGGGTCTCGCCGCTCACCCCCGACCACGTCAACCCCGAACGCCCCTGGCCGCACATCGACGAACTGGCCGCGAAGACCGCCGAGTCGGGCTTCCGGCTCCGCGAACGCCTCACCATCTACCCCGAGTTCATCCTGCGCGGCGAGCCCTGGCTCGACCCCCGACTGCTCCCGCACGTCCGCGCGCTCGCCGACCCGGAGACCGGTCTCGCCCGCGAGGACGCGCTGCCCGTCGGCCTGCCCTGGCAGGAGCCCGACGAGGGGTTCACCTCCTCCGGCCGCACCGACCTGCACGCCACGATCGACACCGAGGGCCGCACCGGCGACCGCCGGAACGACTTCGACGAGGTGTACGGGGACTGGGAGGCGCTCCGCGAGGCGGCGGCCCCGGGCATGGTCCCGTCCCGTATCGACGCCGACGTACGCCAGGCGCTGAGCCAGGCCGCCGACGACCCGACGAAGCTCACCGACGACCAGGCCCTCGCCCTGCTCCACGCGGACGGCCCGGCGCTGGACGAGCTGTGCCGGATCGCGGACGCGCTGCGCCGGGACGTGGTCGGCGACGACGTCACGTACATCGTCACGCGGAACATCAACTTCACCAACGTCTGCTACACCGGCTGCCGCTTCTGCGCCTTCGCCCAGCGCCGCACCGACGCCGACGCGTACACCCTCTCGCTGGACCAGGTCGCGGACCGGGCGGCGCAGGCGTGGGACGTCGGCGCGGTCGAGGTCTGCATGCAGGGCGGCATCCACCCGGACCTGCCGGGCACCGCGTACTTCGACATCGCGCGGGCGGTGAAGGAGCGCGTCCCCGGCATGCATGTGCACGCCTTCTCGCCCATGGAGGTCGTCAACGGTGCGACCCGCACCGGCATGTCGATCCGCGACTGGCTGACCGCCGCCAAGGAGGCCGGGCTCGACTCGATCCCCGGTACGGCGGCGGAGATCCTGGACGACGAGGTCCGCTGGGTCCTCACCAAGGGCAAACTGCCCACCGCCACCTGGCTGGAGGTCATCAGAACGGCGCACGAGGTGGGCCTGCGCTCGTCCTCGACGATGATGTACGGCCATGTCGACCAGCCCCGCCACTGGCTCGGCCACTTCCGTACGCTGTCCCGACTCCAGCAGGAGACGGGCGGGTTGACGGAGTTCGTCACCCTCCCCTTCATCCACACCAACGCCCCGGTCTACCTCGCCGGCATCGCCCGCCCGGGCCCGACCGACCGCGACAACCGGGCGGTGACGGCGATGGCGCGGCTGCTCCTGCACCCGCACATCACCAACATCCAGACCAGCTGGGTGAAGTTGGGCACGGAGGGCGCGGCGGAGATGCTCCGCTCGGGCGCGAACGACCTGGGCGGCACGCTGATGGAGGAGACCATCTCCCGGATGGCCGGGTCGAGTTACGGCTCGTACCGCTCGATCCAGGACCTGAAGGCCATCGCCGACCTGGCGGGCCGCCCGTCCCGCCCGCGTACGACGCTGTACGGGGAGGTCCCGGCCGAACGGGTCGCGGCGGCCACGGCCTCGGACGGCCATCTGCCGGAACTGCTGCCGGTGCTGCCCAGCTGAGGGAGGGGGGAGAGGTGTGCGGGGCGGGGCTGTTCCCCCGACCCGCACACCTCTTCTCGCCCCGGGCGTCATAACGTTGCGGCGTGATGGAACCTCCGCACCTGGACGCGATCCGGCAGTCGTACGACGCCGTCGCCGCCGACTACGCCCGGTCCGTCAAGGACCCGGCCCAGCTGGACCCGTTGTCGCGCGCCGTGCTGGCCGCGTTCGCCGAGCTCGTCAGGTCGGCGGACCTCGGGCCGACGGCCGATGTGGGCTGCGGACCGGGCAAGGTCACCGCGTATCTGACCCGGCTCGGCGTCTCCGCCTTCGGGGTCGATCTGTCACCGGGGATGGTCGGGCTGGCCCGCGCGGCCCATCCGGAGCTGCGTTTCGACGTCGGCTCGATGTCCGCGCTGGAGGCGGACGACGGTGAACTCGGCGGCGTGCTGGCGTTCTACTCCACGCACCATCTGCCGCCGGAGTCGCTGCCCGGCGCGTACGCCGAGTTCCACCGGGCGCTGGCGCCCGGCGGGCACCTGTTGCTTGTCACCCGGGTGGGCGACACCGGGCACCAGCGCCGGACGTACGGCTACGGGGGCGGCGAACCCGCCGCGTTCGACAGCTACCGGCTGCCCGCGGACCGGATCGCGGAGCTGCTGGAGCGGGCGGGGTTCGTCGTCACGGGGCGGACGTTGCAGGAACCCGAGGCGGGCGCGAACCGGCCGGTCGCCGGCTTCCTGGCCCAGAAGCCGGAGTAGCTGAAGGAGTTGGAGGAGCGGGGGAAGCCGGAGGAGCTGGAGGAGCTGGGGAACCCGGGGAAGCCGGAGCGGCCAGGGGCGCCGGTGGTCGCCCCGCAGGGCCCGGCCTAGGCCGCCGCGCGCTCGCCCACCGGCCGCCTGCGCTGGGCGACATCGGTCATTGAGGGCGGGGTCCACACGCCGTCCGGCGGATAGACATCGGTGCCGGGTGCGACGATCGCGTCGATCCGGTCGAGCGTCTCGTCGTCCAGCGTGAGCGAGGCCCCCTTCAGCAGCCCCTCCAACTGCTCCATCGTGCGCGGGCCGATGATCACCGAGGTGACCGCCGGGTGGGCCGGCGGGAAGGCGACCGCCAGCTCGGGCAGGGTGGCCCCGATGCTGTCGGCCACGGCGACGAGCTGCTCGACGACCTCCAGCTTGGCGGCGGTCAGCGGCGCCTCGGGGTCGAACCGGTGCGGTTGCAGCGCCGCCCGCCCGGTGGTCAGGTCGATGGTCCCGCCCTTGCGGTACCTGCCGGTCAGGAAGCCGGAGGCGAGCGGGCTCCAGGTCAGCACGCCCATGCCGTAGCGCCGGCAGACGGGCAGGACGGCCCGCTCGATGCCCCGGGCGAGGATCGAGTACGGCGGCTGCTCGGTCCGGAACCGGCCGAGGCCGCGCCGCTCGGCGACCACCTGCGACTCCACGATCTCCTCGGCCGGGAACGTCGAGCAGCCGAAGGCGCGGATCTTGCCCGCGCGCACGAGGTCGCTCAGCGCGGAGAGGGTCTCCTCGATGTCCGTGGTGTGGTCGGGGCGGTGGACCTGGTAGAGGTCGATCCGGTCGGTGCCGAGGCGGCGCAGGCTCTCCTCGACCTCCTGGACGATCCAACGCCGGGAGTTGCCGCCGCGGTTGGGGCCTTCGCCCATCGGAAAGTGGACCTTGGTGGCGAGGACGACATCGTCGCGCCGCCCCTTCAGCGCCTTGCCGACGATCGTCTCGGACTCACCGGCGGAGTACATGTCCGCGGTGTCCACGAAGTTGATGCCCGCGTCGAGGGCGGCGTGAATGACGCGTACGGAGTCGTCGTGGTCGGGGTTGCCGACCGAGCCGAACATCATCGTGCCGAGACAGTACGCACTGACCTCGATGCCGGTGCCGCCGAGTGTGCGGTAATGCATGGTCGAGCTCCCTGGTGGATGCGGGTGGGCCGGGGCCGGACCCGCCGCACTGTAGGACTTCGAGTGCGCTCCAGGGCAAGGCCTTCGGGAAGAACCCCGTTTCGTTCTGTCATGCTCCGGGCAACTCATGCGCGACGCCACCCCACCGTCCCGTGCCGACGAGCCAGGAGAGCCACCTGTGCGAAAGCAGCTGATATCAACACCCGCCCGTACCGCCGCCGTCCTCGCCGCCGCCGGTCTCCTCGTCCTGGGCACCGGCTCCGCCGCCCATGCCGATCCGCCGGGCAACCTGCCGCAGAACGCGGGCGGTTACGAGCAGACCTTCTCGCCCGCCTACGACTACGACGGCGACGGCTGCTACGCCACCCCCGCCATCGGCCCGGACGGCACCCTCGCGCCCGGTCTGAAGACGAGCGGCGCGATCAACGGCAGCTGCCGGGACCAGTGGGACCTGGACAACTCCCAGACGTACGCCCGCTCGAAGTGCAACAACGGCTGGTGCGGCATCGTCTACGCGAGCTACTTCGAGAAGGACCAGGCCGTCCACGGCAGCGGACTCGGCGGCCACCGGCACGACTTCGAGCATGTGATCTCCTGGGTCAACCAGGGCTCCAACCAGGTCGATTACGTCTCGACCACGCAGCACAGCACGGTCAAGACCTACCCGCGCTCGCAGGTGCGGTTCGACGGCTCGCACCCCAAGGCCGTGTACCACAAGGACGGTCCGAGCACGCACTTCTTCCGCCTCGCCAACGGCAACGACGAGCCGCCGGAGAACCACTACGGCGACTGGCGCTACCCGCCGGTCGTCGACTGGAACGGCTTCCCCAGCACGGAGTTGCGCGACAAGCTCATGAACGCCGACTTCGGGTCCGCGACCATCAAGGTCACCGACAAGGACGACCGCTTCCGCAACCTCCTCAACAACTCCAAGCCCGCCGGAATCCCCTTCGACCCCTGGGCCTGAGGGTTCCCGACCGCCGGTCAGAGATACTCCGCCGTCAGGCGGTCCAGGTGCTCTGCGTCGGCCGGCCGCACGGACGCGCGCGGCAGCCGGCGCAGAGCGGCGATGTCCCCGACCTCGAACAGGCCGGTCGTCGCGAGTTCGCCCAGCGCGTTCAGCTCGGACTCCAGACAGTCCGCGTCCTGCTCCAGAACGGCGGCCGAGGAGAGGAGCGAGGCCAGCGTCCGGACCTCGCGCCGGTCGAAGGACCGCGCCAGGTCGCCGATCGTCCCGCACGCCCGCTCCCGGACCTTCGCGGTGGCCGACACGAGGTCCCGGGTGAGGGCGAGCAGCTGCTCGTCGCCGACGGAGCGGGCGGAGCTGGCGGGGCGAGCAGGGTCGGCATGGCTGGCGGGGCTGGCGGGGCTGGCGGGGCTGGCGGGGCGGGCAGTGCGGGCAGGGCGCGCGGAGGCGGGCGCGGGCGCACAGTCCCCTGCGGCCCCCGCGAACCCCTCCGGCCAGAACCCCGTCGGCTCCGGCGTCCCGTCCAGCGCCGCGTCGACCCGCCCCCGGATGTACGTGCCGGTCATCGGGCACTCCAGCGCCCGGTCCGTCCGGCAGTCGAGCATGTGGGTGAGCACCCCCACGGCCCGCTCCAGCCTCCCGATCCGCTCGCGCAGCGCGTCCCGCTGGCCGGCGATCAGGGCCAGCCGGTCGCCCAGCCGGTCGCTGTCCACGATGGCGCTCGTCTCCGCGAGCGTGAGCAGGCCGTCCTCGTGCCAGAGCTGCGCGTACGCCAGCCGGGCCAGGTCGGCGCGGCGGTAGTACCGGACACGGCCCCGGCGCTCGCTGTGCCGGACGAGGCCGCGCTCCTCGTAGAAGCGCAGGGTCGCCACCGTCAGCCCGAAGGCCTCCGCGACCTCGCTGATCGAGTACAGATCCCGCACAGGCACCTCCGGAGCCGCGATCCGGCGCTTGCGCTCAAGCCTACTTGAGCGTGAAGGCTGGGCCGGGTCGTCGCAGCACCCACCGGAAGGCCCAGGCCTCATGCCGACCCAGCCCCCACCGCTCCCCTCCCTTCCCTCTCTCCTCGCGACCAATGCCGCCACCGCCCCCGGCACCGGACCGTCCGCCCCGGCAAGGGCCTCGGCCGTCCTCCTGGTCACCGGCTTCGTCCTGGTCGCCCTCAACACCCGGGTGGCGTTCGGGCAGCTCGGGCCGCTCGCCCCGGTCGCCGGCTTCGGGACCGGGGCGCTGACGGTCCTCGGCCTGCTGCCCCCGCTCTGCATGGGCCTCTTCGCCCCGCTCGCCGTGACCGTACGGCGTCGGCTCGGCGAGGAGCGCGGCCTGTTCTGGGCGAGCGTCCTGCTGCTCGCGGGCGCGGTCGTCCGGGTGACCGGCCTGCCCGGCCTCTTCGCCGGAACCGTGCTGGTCAGCATCGCCACCGCCGTCGTGAACGTGCTGGTCCCGGTGTTCGTGCGCAGCCGGTTCGCCCCGCGCCGGACCGGCGTCATGATGGGCGTCTACGCCCTGTCGATGGGCGCCGGATCCGCCGTCGTCGCCGCGCTGATGGTGCCCGTCTGGCAGGCGTCCGGCCACTCCTGGCGTACGGCCATGGCCCTGGCGGTCGTTCCGGCCGCGCTCGCGGCGGTGGGCATCGCACCTCAACTGCGGTACGCGGGACGGGGAGTGCGACCGGATCCGGTACGGGCCCGGGTGCGCGTCCTCGGCGGCCGCGGGAAGGGCCTCGCCTGGAGCCTGATCGGCTACTTCGGCCTCCAGACGCTGCTCTTCTACACCACCCTCGCCTGGCTCCCCGCGATCCTCGTCGACGCCGGGGTGGCCGAGGCGACCGCCGGGACCATGCAGTCCCTGTTCATCCTCGGCATCGCGGCCGGCGGCTTCCTCACCCCGGTCCTGGCCGCCGCCCGCACCGACCAGCGCCCCCACCTGATCGCCGTCCTCCTCGTCTGCGGCCTCGGTTACGCCGGTCTCCTCGCCGCCCCCGCCGCGTTCCCCGCCCTCTGGGCGCTCCTCCTCGGGGCGGGCCTCGGCGGCGGGCAGGCGGTCGCCGGAGTCCTGTACGTGAAGCGGGGCCGGGACCAGGACCACGTCGCCGCGCTGTCCACGGCGGCCCAGACGGGCGGCTACCTGATCGCCGCCACCGGCCCGGCCGCCGCGTCCGTCCTGCACACCGCGACCGGCGCCTGGACCGCGCCGCTCCTCGCCTTCCTCGGCGTACTGCTGCTCAGCACGGTGGCGAGCCTGCGGGCCGGGCACGGCTGAGCAGCCTCCGGTCGGGCCGGCGACCCGACCCGACCCGACCGCACCGGGCACAGGATGTCGGGTCCGGCACAGTGGGCCGTTCCTAACGTGGAGATCGCAAAGGAAGAAGGAAGGGCGGCCAGGAGTGCTGGAGCGGCTGAATCAGGCCATGGAGCACATCGAGGACCATCTCGATGAGCCCGTCGAAGCGGCCGAGCTGGCCCGTATCGCCATGACGTCGGAGTACCACTTCCGGCGGATGTTCTCCGCGCTGGCGGGCATCCCGCTCTCCGAGTACATCCGCCGACGGCGGCTGACGCTCGCCGGGGCCGAAGTGCTCGCCGGGGAGCGAACGCTGCTCGATGTGGCGGTGCGGTACGGGTACAGCTCGGGCGAGGCGTTCGCGCGTGCCTTCCGCGCCGTGCACGGGGTCGGCCCCGGCGAGGCGCGGCGGACGGGTGCGGCGCTGCACTCCCAGCCCCGGATGTCCTTCCGTCTGATCGTCGAAGGGAGCAGCAGCATGCGGTACCGGGTGGTGGAGAAGGACAGGTTCCGGCTCGTGGGCAGGGGGACACGGATCCCGCTGGTCTACGAGGGGATGAACCCGGCCATCGTGGAGTTCGTCAAGAGCATCGGCAAGGAGACGCTGGGCCGCTGGGAGGAGCATGCGACCGGGGAGCCCGACGGTGTCGTGGCCGCCGTCAGCAACCATTCCGCCGAGGACGCGGAAGGCACCGAACTCGACTACTTCCACGGGCTGGTGAGCGAAACGGAGGTGCCCGGCGCCTCGGAGGTCCTGGACATCGGGCCGGGCCTGTGGGCGGTGTTCGAGTCCTCGGGCGAGTTTCCGCTGGCGGTCCAGTACCTCTGGCGGGACGTGTACACGCAGTGGTTCCCGTCGAACCCGTACCGGAGCCGGCCGGGCCCGTCGCTCTCGCGCACCCGGGTGTCCGAGGACGGTACGCACGCGGACGCGGAGGTGTGGATCCCGGTGGAGCGGGCCGGCGACTGACCCCGGCCGGTCGCGGGCGGCACTCCGGAGGTCACCCCAGGGTGAGCTGGTAGCGGGCCGTCTCCCGGTGGCCGGGGTGCGGAGGGGTGACCTCCACCGTGACCGGGACACCTTTCCGGTCCGGCTTCAACCGGACCGGGACGGTGCGTTCCTCGTCCTCGGGGAGGGGCGGCGCGAGGGCGGAGGCGGACTCGTCCCAGTTCAGCCAGTCCACGTAGCTGCCGGCGGCGTAGTCCTGGCCGGACTCGTCGGGCTCGACTTCGAGCGTGTCGGAGAGCGACTCCTCGCCGAGGAGCAGTTCCTCGTCGGTGCCGTTCTTGAAGGTCACGGTGAGGCTGTAGGTGCCGTCGTCCTGCCGCTCGGGGAAGCTGACGGTGACCCACAGCCCGTCCTCGTACCGTGCCGTCGTACCGGGACCGAACGGTTGGTACGCGCTGCCCGAGCGGCCGGACCGTTCCAGCTGCCCGTCGCCGTCGAGGCCCTTCTCGAACTCCGTGAAGGCATGCGCTCCCAGCGCGATCAGCGTGAAGAAGGCGATCAGGGCGATCACGCAGCCGTAGAACCCCCGTGCGCTCGCGGGGGTTGACGTCTCTGCCGCGGTGGTCGCTTCTTCCGTGTCCATGCAGGCCACGCTAGGCAGCGGCCCGCGCGTGATCATGAGCGCCGGTACTCAGGGGAGGTTGAGTAGGCACGAGGCCGCCGCCCCGGTCCGGCCGGGGCGGCGGCTGCCGGATCCCGGGGACCGCTGACAGACTGGGCCCATGCCTCCGTCCAGCCCCCGCCGCCTCTCCCTCCAGCAGATCGTCGAAGGGCAGCGCCGTGCCGCCTTCGTCGGGCGGGAGGCCGAACTCGGCCTGTTCCGCGCCAACTTCGCGCTGCCGCCCGAAGACCCCCGGCACCGGTTCGTCTTCCATGTGCGGGGCAACGCCGGGGTCGGCAAGACCTCGCTCGTACGGGAATGGCGTGAGTTGGCAGGGGAGTTCGGGGCGTTGACCGCGTCGGTCGACGAGAGCGCCGACTCCGTGCCCGACGTACTCGCCGCCATCGCCGCGCAGTTCGCCGAGCAGGGGTATCCGCTCAAGGCGCTGGACCGGCTGCTCGACACCTACCGGCGGGCTCTCCACGACATGGCCGGGCGGCTCGCGGCGGACAACGAGAGCTCGGCCGGCGGCCCTTCGCCCGGGGCGCTCGCCGCCGCGCAGGCCGGGCTGATCGCGGCCGGGGCGATACCGGTCGTCGGGGCGCTGGCCGGGGGCATCGACCCGGCGGTGCTGGCCCGGGGCGCGGGCGGGCTGCGGGCGGTGTTCGGCGGGCGGGCCCGGCAGCAGGAGGAGGCCCGCCTGCTGGCCGAGCCGGTACGGGTCCTCACGCCGGTGTTCGTCGCCGAGATCGACCGGGTCGCGGACGCGGTGCCCTGGGTCGTCCTGTTCCTGGACACCTACGAGCGCACCGCGCCCCAGCTGGACCGGTGGCTGGCGGACCTGCTGACCCCCGGGCGGTACGGCGAACTGCCCGCCAACCTCGTCCTGACCCTGGCCGGTCAGCGCCGCCTCGACCCCGTGCACTGGGGCGACCGGGGCAGGCTGGTCGCCGACGTACCGCTCGGGCCGTTCACGGAGGAGGAGTCGCGCCAACTCCTGTACGGACGCGGGGTGGTGGCGGAGCCCGTGGTGCGGGAGGTGCTGCGGCTCTCCGGCGGGCTGCCGGTCCTGGTGTCGACGCTCGCCGCCAACCCCGGGGCGGCCGGAGAGGCGAACGCCACCGCCGTCGAACGCTTCCTGGCGGGCGAGAGCGACTCGGTCCGCCGGGCGGCCGCGCTCGCCTGCGCGCTGCCCCGCCGGTTCGACGAGGACCTGGTGGCCGTGGCCGTACCGCACGGGTCGCACGCCGTGCCCGGGCTCTACGACTGGCTGCACGAACTGCCCTTCGTCGCCGAGCCGTACAGCGGACGCTCCCGCTACCACGCCGTCGTCCGGGCCCCGATGCTCCGCCTCCAGCGCACCGGATCGCCACGGCGGTGGAAGGCGGCGCACGACCGGCTGGCCGAGGCCTTCGCCGTCCGGCGGGACGCGGCGGCCGAGGGCCTCGACCCGGAACGCCTCTGGGCCTCGCAGCCGTGGCGCCGGGCGGCCCTGGACGTGCTCTACCACCGGCTCTGCGCCCGCCCGCGCGCCGCGCTGCCCGAGGCCCTGCGCGCCGGGATAGCGCTCTGCGACCAGCGGCCGTCCCGGGCCCGGTACTGGGCCCGGACCCTCGTGGAGGCGGGCGAGGACGCCGACGACGCCGTACTGCGGGAGTGGGGCCGGGACCTGCTCGCCGCCGTGACGGACCACGGGCCCCGCCCCACCGCCGCGCTCGGACTCCTGCTGACCCGGGCCGAGCTGACCGACCGGGACCGGGCGGCCGCTCTGGTGGCGCGGGCCTGGGATCGCTTCCGGGCCGGGGAGCTGGACGCCGCGCTCTCCGACCACGGTCGGGCCATCGCCGTGGACCCGCGCAGCGAACGCGCCCACCAGGGACGGGCGGTGATCCTGCGGTCGCTCGGCCGGTACGAGGAGGCCCTCGCCGACCTGGACCGGGCCGAGGAGATCGCGCCCGCCTGGGCCTGGGCGGTGCGGGAGCGGGGTGAGACGTACCGGCGGATGGGGCGGCCGGAGGAGGCCCTGACCGTACTGGACCGGGCGCACGCGATGGACCCGGCCGACGCGGTGCCGCTCGGCAGCCGGGGTCTGGTCCGCCATGTGCTGGGCCGGCACGAGGAGGCGCTCGACGACTTCGACCGGGCGATAGCGCTGTGGCCGGAGTACACCTGGGCGCTGGTCCGGCGGGCCCGGGTCCGCACCGCGCTCGGCGACCCGGTGGGCGCCCTCGCCGATCTGGACCGGGCCGAGGAGCTGACCCCCGGTCTCGCCGGGACGGAGGGGGAGCGGGGCGAGGTGTACCGGGCGACGGGCCGCCACGAGGAGGCCGTCGCCTGCTACGGCCGGGCGCTGGCCCTGGACCCCGACTACGCCTGGGCGCACGGCAGCAGGGCCCTCGCGCAGGAGGCCCTGGGCCGGATCCCGGAGGCACGCGCGGACCTGGACCGGGCGCTGGAGCTGGACCCGGGGTACGCGTGGGCCCGGGCGCAGCGGGAGCGGCTGGGGGCCCGGACGGGGCAGTAGGTTCGCGGGTATGCGTGATGTGCGGGTGGTGCTGATCGGCGGGACCTCGAACACCGGGAAGTCGACCGTCGCCGAGGCGGTGGCGGAGCGGCTCGGGTTCGAGCACCGCTCCACGGACGGTCTGGCCCGGCACCCGGGACGGCCCTGGCGGACCCCGGAGCAGGAGGTACCGCCGCATGTCGCCGAGCACTACGGGACGTTGACCACCGACGAGCTCATCGCCTCCGTGCTCGCCCACTACGAACGGCTCTGGCCGCGTATCGAGGAGCTGATCACCGACCGCGCGGAGGACGGGGCGCCGGGCCTGGTCCTGGAGGGCTCGGCGCTGTGGCCCGAGCGCGTCGCCCGGCTGACGGCGCCCCGTACGGCCGCTGTGTGGCTGACCGCCGACGACACGGTCGTACGCGACCGGGTGCGGGCGGCGGGGTGCTACGAGCAGGCCTCGGAGGGGGAGCGGCTGCTCATGGACCGGTTCCTGGCCCGTACCGGTCGCTACCAGGCGCTGCTGGTGGACGCCGTCGAGGCCCTCGGCCTGGACCGGGTCGACACCGGCGGCGGACGTACGGTGGCGGAGCTGGCCGACGCGGTGCTGGCCGCGACGGCGGCCCCGGTACGCCCGGGACGTGGAGACGGGGCCGGGGGCCGCCCCTTCGTCACCGACGAGGAGACGCACGATCTGGGCGGCCCCATCACGCGTGCGGACGTGCGCAGGATCATGGCCGAGGGGCCCCGGGGCGGGGAGCAGCCCTAGAGGCCGTCCGCCCCACCGCCCAAAAACGACCTGCGGGACGTCCGTCGACATACCCGTACGTACCCCGGTCGCGCCCTCTACCGCCCGTTCCCGTTCGATTACAGTGCTTGCGCGGTCGCCCGCAGCGGCCCGCAGAGGCGAGCACGTGGTGCCGGGAGAGCGGCGACGGGAGGGGGCGGGGTGAGCACAGGGACCACGGCGGTCTGGGGCCGGGCCGAGCAGCAGGACTTCCGCAGCCGGGTCCGCGGGGCCCTGCTCGGCGGAGCCGTCGGGGACGCGCTCGGGGCCGGGGTCAGCGAGCTCGTGCTGGAGGAGATCCGCGCCGCCCACGGGGTCGAAGGCGTCACCGACTACGTTCCCGCGCACGGCAGACGCGGCGCCGTCACCGCCCTCACCCAGCTCACCCTGTTCACCGTCGACGGACTCATCCGCGCCCAGGTCCGCCGCGACACCGGAGCCTGGCACCCGCCCACCGACGTGCACCGGGCCCATCTGCGCTGGGCCGCCACCCAGCACCACTGGGGGCCCGACGAACGGCGCGAGGACAACGGCTGGCTGGCCGCCGAGGAGTGGCTCTACGCCCGCCGCGACCCTGCCCGGGAATGCCTCGGCGGCTTCGGCGACACCGTCATGGGCACCCTGGACCGGCCGAAGAACCCCACCGCCCGGGACGCCGGCGCGCTCACCCGGTCCGCGCCGTTCGGGCTCCTGGTGGGCTGGGAGCCCGGGCTCGTGCTGCAACTCGCCGTCGAGTGCGCGGCCCAGTCCCACGGCCACCCCGCCGCCCAGCTGGCCGCCGGAGCCTTCGCCGTACTGGTGCACGGGCTCGCCCGCGGCGAGAGCCTGGACGGCGCCGTGCAGCACACGCTGGCCCTGCTCACGGAGCGCCCCGGCCACGAGCCGGTGACCGAGGCGCTGCGGCAGGCGCTGGGCTCCGTGCGGCAGGGCATCCCGGGCCCGGCGCTGATCGAGGCGCTGGGCGCGAGCGACGCCGCCGAGGAGGTCCTCGCCGTCGCCGTGTACTGCGCGCTGGTCAGCGAGGACATCCGGCACGGGCTGCGGCTCGCGGTCAACCACAGCGGCCCCTCCCGCGCCACCGGGTCGGTCTGCGGGGCGCTGCTCGGGGCGCTGCACGGCGAGACCGCGCTGCCGCCGGCCTGGCTCGCGGAGCTGGAGGGGCGGTCCACGCTCCTCGAACTGGCCGACGACTTCGCGATGGAGATGACCCAGGGCCCCGCCCTGCACAGCCCCTCGGCCGTCGCCCCGGGCTGGCTGGCCCGCTACCCGCGCGGCTGAGGCGCGGTCCGCCGGCTACCCGCGCGGCTGAGGCGCGGGGGTCGGGCCTCCGTCCTGGGCGGGGATCGTGGCGGCCGTCGCCGTACCGTCACCGCCGTCGTCCCCGGTGTCGTCGCCGTCGCCTTCGTTGATCTTCGTCAGGATCGCGTCGCGCTCCGGGGTGTCCTCCGGCTTCACGAAGCCGATCAGGATGTAGAGCACGAGCGAGACGGCCAGCGGTACGGACACCTGGTACTGGAGCGGCACGCCGCCCTCGACGGCCCAGTCGATCGGGTAGTTGACCAGCCAGAAGGCGATCAGGCCCGCAGCCC
Source organism: Streptomyces sp. DSM 106670 (assembly GCF_055792845.1). Taxonomy (NCBI): domain Bacteria; kingdom Bacillati; phylum Actinomycetota; class Actinomycetes; order Kitasatosporales; family Streptomycetaceae; genus Streptomyces; species Streptomyces sp. DSM 106670. The sequence goes on along the minus strand of NZ_CM147704.1, from coordinate 3,335,654 downwards.
AGCTGACCAGCGCCGCCGTCGGCCCGGACTTCCGGAACGGGCGCAGCAGACCCAGCATGAACGGGATCGCGATCGGGCCCATCAGCCCGGCGACCCACTTGATCACGACGGTGATGATGTCCTTGAACGTGGGCGAGTTGATCTGCGTGGCGATGGCCATCGACAGGGCCAGGAAGGCGACCGTGGTCCAGCGGGCCGCGATCAGCCCGGCCCGCTCGCTCCAGCCGCGCGCCGCCTTGGAGAGGGTCGGCGCGATGTCGCGGGTGAAGACGGCCGCGATGGCGTTGGCGTCCGAGGAGCACATGGCCATCGTGTGCGAGAAGAAGCCGACGATGACCAGGCCCAACAGCCCGTGCGGCAGCAGCTGTTCGGTCATCAGGGCGTAGCTGTCGGAGGCGTCCGGCTTCTGCGCGTCGACCAGCAGCGGGGCGCACCACATCGGGAAGAACAGCACGACCGGCCAGACGAGCCAGAGCAGGGCCGAGAGCCGCGCGGAACGGGTCGCGGAGGCGGCCGAGTCGGTCGCCATGTACCGCTGGGCCTGGTTCCACATGCCGCCGTTGTACTCGAAGGTCTTGATGAACAGGAACGCCATCAGGAACGTCACCGTGTACGGCCCGGCGGTCGGGTCCGCGTGCCCGTCGGGAAGCTTGTCCCAGACCGTCCACAGGGTGGAGAAGCCGTCGAGCTTGCTCATCACGGCGAGCAGCATCGCCAGACCGGCGAACAACTGGATGATGAACTGGCCCAGTTCGGTGAGGGCGTCCGCCCACAGCCCGCCGACCGTGCAGTAGATCCCGGTGACGACGCCGGTGATCAGGATGCCCTGGGTGATGGAGAGGCCGGTGAACACCGACAACAGGGTGGCGATGGCCGCCCACTTGGCGCCGACGTCCACGATCTTCAGCAGCAGCCCGGACCAGGCGAGCGCCTGCTGGGTCTGGATGTTGTAGCGGTTCTTGAGGTACTCCAGCGGCGAGGCGACATGGAGCCGCGAGCGCAGCCGGTTCAGCCGGGGCGCGAAGAGCTTCGCGCCGATGAAGATGCCGATGGCGATCGGCAGCGACCAGGTCACGAAGGACGTGACCCCGTACTGGTACGCGATACCGGCGTAACCGGTGAACATCACCGCGCTGTAGCCGGACATGTGGTGCGAGATGCCCGACAGCCACCACGGCATCTTGCCGCCGGCCGTGAAGAAGTCGCTGACGTTGTCCACGCGCTTGTGCGACCAGAGTCCGATCGCGACCATCACGCCGAAGTAGCCGATGAGCACAGTCCAGTCGAGACTGTTCATGTCCCCCTCCAGGGGTCCGCCTTGTGAACGGGAACGCACTTCGTCGGTACGGCCGTTCAGCGGCGTCCCCTTGCGGGAGCGGGGACTTCGGGGATTGAACCCCCTGTGGGGGGCCACGGTCAAGACTGTCTGCGGTCATGGATGTGAACACCAATCAGCAAGACGAACGATTTTACTTGTTCTTGACCTTGTGGGGCGTTGTCGCGAACGTGACGGCGGCCACACGATGGGCGGGCACTTCGTCAGGCTGTGCAGAAGAGAAGTTCGCAGAAGTCAGGGAGCGTGCGGCGACGCGCGAAGGCCGCACGGGATGCGGGTCCCGTGCGGCCGAGAGACCGAGAAGTCCACAAGTTCGAGAGGGGGAGTGGCTCGTGCGCGAACGCGTCAGCGCATCAGTTCGCCCGCGTTGACCAGCAGCGACTGGCCGGTGATCGCCCGGGCCCGGTCGGAGGCGAGGAAGGCGACGGCCTCCGCCACATCCCCGTCCGTGGCCAGCTCCGGCAGAGCCATCCGCTCGGTGAGCCGGGCCAGCACCTCGGACTCCGGTACGCCTTCGGAGTGCGCGGCGAACTGGACGTACGCCTGCACCGGCGGCCCCCACATCCAGCCCGGCAGCACCGTGTTGACCCGGATCCGGTCCGGACCCAGTTCCCGGGCGAGCGAGTACATCGCCGAGGTGAGCGCCCCCTTGGACGCCGCGTACGCCGCCTGCCACACCTGGGACGGGGCGGCCACCGCGGACTGCGTGCCGATCACCACCACCGAGCCGCCCCGCTCCTTGAGCGCGGGCAGGCAGGCCCGGGTCATCCGCAGCGTACCGAGCAGGTTCACGTCGATGACCGACTGCCAGGTGGCGAAGTCCGCGTCCTGGAGCCCGCCGAAGTAGCTGTCCCAGGCGGCCACATGGACCACCGCGTCGATGCCGCCGAACCGCTCCACCGCCAGCGCGGCCAGCGCCTCGCACTGCGCCTCGTCCGTGATGTCGGTCGGCAGGTGGGCCGTGTGCCGACCCTCCGGATCGATCTCCGCCGCCGACTTGGCCAGGTTCGCCGCCGTGCGCGCGCCGAGCACCGCGCGCCCGCCGTCGCGCACCACGGTCTCCGCGACCCGGTGCCCGAGCCCTGGCCCGACGCCGGACACGATGACGGTCTTCCCCGCGAGCAACATCGGCGCCTCCCGGCCCTGGCAGTTCATCTGACGGACCGTCAGAGTAGGGAGACGCGCGAGCCGATGGAAGAGGAACGGAAGAGGAAGGGAGACCCGGTGGGAGACGACGGGACACGCGGCGAGGGGTACGGCGAGAGGTACGCCGAGCTGGCGGCGACCGGGCCGTACGGGGTGCGGCCGGGGCATGCCCTGATCACCATGGTCGAACCGCATCCGGGCCATGAGTACGCCTACAACCGCTGGTACGAGGACGACCACTACTACGCGGGTGCGACGGCGATGCCGTGGATGTTCGCCGGGCGGCGCTGGGTGGCCACCAAGGACCTCCAGGAGCTGAGGTATCCGGAGGAGTCGGCGGTGGCCCGGCCGGTCTCCGCGGGCTGCTACCTGTCGACGTACTGGGTGACCGAGGGGCGCTACGACGACCACATGAAGTGGACCGTCGCCATCAACAAGCGGCTGAACCGGGACGGCCGGGTCTACCAGGACCGCACCCATGTCTTCACGGCCTTCCAGGACCACGAGGCGACCGTCTACCGCGACGGGGCCGCCGGCCCCCGGGACTTCCACGCGCTCGACCACCCGTACGCGGGCCTCGTCCTCCAGGTCGTCGACGCCGAGGGGCCCGAACAGCGGGCGGAGCTGCTGGAATGGCTGCGATCGCGCCATCTCCCGAAGCGGCTGAAGGGGTCGCCCGCGGCCATGGTCACGGTGTTCCGGCCGACGCCGCTGCCCGGCGACCGGATGACGTACGTGAAACAGGTCGAGGGGGTCGACAGCCGGCTGACGCTGCTGTGGTTCCTCCAGGAGGACCCGCGGACCTGCTGGGAGGAGCGCTTCACCGGTCTGGACACGGCGGTCTCGGAGGCCGGGCTCGGGCGGGTCGAGCTGGTCGCCCCGTTCGTGCCGACGGTGCCGGGGACGGATCTGTACGTCGACCGGCTGCGGTGACGCCGGCGCGCGGTGCCGGATCGTGCCGAGCCCCCTCGGCCAGGACGGCGAACCGGTCGAGAGGGCTCCATCAGGTGGTGCAGTGGTGCAGTGGTGCAGTGGTGCAGTGGTGCGGTTGTGCAGTGGTGCAGTGGTGCTGCTCTGCGCTGTTGTGCTGCGGTGATGCGTGATCAGGCGTCGACAGCGCCGGTGGCGACATCGCGCACGAAGGCGTTCCACGCACCGGGGACGAAGGTCAGCGAGGGGCCCTCGGGGGCCTTCGAGTCACGTACGGCGATGGACAGCGCGACCGGGGACTTGACCTCGACGCACGCGCCGTTGCCCCCGGAGTACGACGACTTCGTCCACTGGTCCGTAGCACCCTGAAGAATTGCCATGTTCACTCCGGTTCAGAGAGTTGGGTGAGTCGCACCAACCTGATTCCGATTGGCGTGATCGACGCTACTCGCCAAGCCCCGTCCATGAGATGGCCGTTCACTCGACCGGATGGTCTTTCCCTGGTATGCCTGACGAGGAGAGTGGGCGGCGGTGTACCATTCCGCCGCCCAATCACTCGCAACCGCTCCCGGATTGGCTCGTATACGACGGCGACGTCTCAGCTCGTGTACGACTTGGCGATCTTGCTGATGAACTCCCGGGTCTGCTCCACGTTCAGCGCCTGCGCCCGCAGATGCTCGTACATCACGCTGTAGCGCTGCACGTCGTTCGCCTTCTCCAGATAGAGATCGCTCGTGACGCCCTCGATGTAGACGACGCTGGAGTCCGCGGCGTCCGGGAACTCCAGGATCGCGTACTGCCCGTTGATCCCCGGGTGCGCGCCCATCTCGAACGGCAGCACCTGCACGGTGACGTGCGGCAGATGCGACTGCTCGACGAGGTGTTCCAGCTGGTCGATCATCACCTGCTTGTCGCCGACCACCCGGCGCAGCGCCGACTCGTCGATCACCGCCCACAGCCGCAGCGGATTGTCCGGGGCGTTCACCCGGTCCTGCCGCCGCGACCGTACGTTCACGCGCTTCTCGATGTCCGACGGCGGCGCCTCGGGAAGCGCGCCGCTGATCAGGGCCTCGGCGTACGCCCGGGTCTGGAGCAGGCCCGGGATCATCTGGGGCTCGTACACCCGCAGCGACTCCGCGTCGGTCTCCAGACCGATGTAGACGCTGTACGGGATGTCGCCGAAGGCGTGCCACCAGCCCTGCTGGCGGGAGTCCTTCGCCATCTGCATGAGCGAGTCGACGATGCGGTGGTCCTCGACCTCGTACACCCCGCAGAGGTCGCGCACATCGCGCTGGCTGATGGAGCGGCGGCCGTTCTCCAGGCGGCTGATCTTCGACTGCGAGACCAGCAGCCGCTCCGCCACTTCCTCGGCCGTCATGCCTTTGAGTTCGCGCAGGCGGCGCAATTCCTGGCCCAACCTGCGTCGCCTGACAGTGGGATTGACGTTGGACGGCACGGAAACGGCACCTCCGGCTATGTAGCTGTGCGTATCTACTGCTCAGCAGATTGCCACCCCTTGCCCCGGCCGCGCTGGGAAACGGCCACACGCAGGCCACGGGGGGCGTGCGCACCGGTGCGCGGGACGGCGCGCAAGCGCACGGGGCAGCCGGTGATGGTGACTACCGGCTGCCCCGTGCGTGGTGCGGCTCCCGGACCGGGTCCTGTGATGACTGACGACGGTACGGCGGTGTGCTGTTGTGTGCTGTTCCCAGGTCCGTGCGGTCAGCTCGCGGCGGTGTGCGCCATGCTGCCTCGGCGGGCCTGTGCTTGCGGCTGCAACGGAACGCCCGCTGCCTGCTGCGTACGGCGTGGCTGGACCGCCACTCCGTTCTGGACGTCCATCACGGCGTGCGCCACGAGACCGCCCATCGGGTCGTGCCTGATCAGATCCCGGAGCCGGGAGCGCGAAGAACGCCCCTCGTTCCCGGGGTACAGGTGCTTGCCGAGTCCGACCGCGTGGGCCAGTGCGGCGAGCGCCGCGGTCCGCGGGTCCGGCGGTACGCCGGTGCGGATCGCACTGTCCAGCCGGTTCCTGATGTCCCGGCTGATCGCCGTCTCCGTCGCTTGGTAGCGAGTCGTCGGCAGCACTCCGCACATCTGGCCCGCCACGGCATGAACCATGCCGCACCGCTCCAGATGAGCGAGATAGATCTGGCGCAGCCCCAGCCGGGGTCCGCCGATCCAGTGGACCGCCCGGACCGGACTGCCACGACGGCGCAGCAGTTCCAGTGCGGAGTCCAGAGTCGGATCTCCTGTCGGCCGTGGCATCACCACGGCGATACGATCCCCGTCAGGGGCTATCCGTCCTGCCAGAGCCAGCTCCACTAGCTGTGCCCCGGCCAGGCCGAGGTCGAGCGACTGCGGCTGCGCTGTGGTACCCGTGGTCGGGTCCAGAGCGAGCAACAGAAGCTCCTCCGGGATTGTTCTGCGGCTCCTGCCCATCCATGCCTCCCCGCGTGGATGTCTGACAGGGTGACCCCTCTCACATTCATCTGTCGAGAGCGCCTGACTGCTTTGTACGGGAACCAGTAGCTATGTCGTTCTCGTCTAGCAGCTCGGCCAGGGGTTCACACAGGACACTGGTAGATGGTTCGGACAGCGCGGGGTGGCCCCGCAGCGCATGAGGAGGCATCGGTGGCGGGCGAGTCCCCCGACAAAACGGAGCAGCGGAAGTCGTCGGGGACGGCTGCGGAGGAACGCGACCCGCGCTTCGCCGTGTTCCGTGACCCCGGCGCCGACGCGAACGCGGACGCAGCGGACAAGGGTGCGGATTCGGGCGCGGATGCGGACTCGGGTTCGGGCACGGGTGCCGGCTCGGGTGCTGACGCGCGGCCCACGTCCGACACGGCGACCGCGGTGTTCCGTCCCCGGCTTCCGGAGGACGCCGCCCGGCGCGAGCCCGAGGCCGAGCCGGAGAGCGCGGCTGTGGCGGCCTCTGAGGCCCCTGAGGAGGCCACCGCGCCCGCGGAGGGTGCGGGAGCCGCTGAGAGCCGTACGAGCCCGGACACGGCCGCGGAGGCGTCCGACGTGCGGGTGTCCGACGAGGAGAAGCCTGGCGCGGAGGCGCCTGCCGACGAATCGGCGAAGGGGGCGGCGGACGACACCGACGCGGAGGCCGACCCGGACGCCGACGCCGGGGACGGCCGTCTGCGGGCCGCGGTGGCCGCCTGGGTCGATGCCGCGGCCGAAGACAAGCCGGCGGCGGACGCCGAGGACGCCGCGGACTCCGACGAGAAGCCCGGGGCCGAGTCCGAGGCCGACGGCAAGAGCGCGCCCTCCGCGACGGCGGAACCGAAGCCCGAGGCCGAGACGAAGGCCGAGCCCGAGGCGGAATCCAAGCCCGAACCCGAGCCCGAGGCGGACGCGAAGCCGGAGCCGGAGTCGAAGCCGGAGCCGGAGGGCGAGCCGGACGGCAAGGCGAAGCCCGGCCCCGACGCGGAGACCGACGCCGACGCCGCCGCCGACACCGAGTCGGACGACGAGGCGAAGCCCGAGCCGGCCGCCGCCGACGCCTCCGACCTGCGAGGAATCGATCAGCCCACGGCCATCTTCAAGGCGGTCAAGCCGGCCGAGCGCGTCGACCAGGCGACGACCGCGCTGAAGCTCCCGCCCCGCGAGAGCGAGCCGGAGAGCAAGCCGGAGAGCAAGCCCGACGACAAGTCCGGGAGCACGCCCGAGAGCGACGCCGAGCGCACGAGCACGTTCGTGCCGCTGCGCTCCGACGACGTACGACCGGCCCTGGCACCCCGCAAGCCCGAGCCCGAGGCCGGACCCGGCACCGGGGCCGGCACCGGGTCCGACGCCCGGCCCGACGCGTCCGCGCGCACCCCGGAGACCGCCGCTCCGGCCGCTCCGGCGCCCGCCGCCGCCCCCTCCTGGGCGGCGGCCGAGCGGACCCGGCAGCAGCCGCTGCCGCCGAGGCCGCCGCTCGACCTGCTCGCCGAGCTGACGAACACCCCGCCGCCCCCGGAGACCCCGGTCCGGACCGCGGTGCGACGGGTCAAGATCTGGACCCCGCTGGTGCTCCTTCTCTTGATCGTCTTTGCGATCGTGCAGGTGATGCGCCCGCTGCCGGAGCCCTCGCTGGAGCTCACGGCGAAGCCGACGTACATCTTCGAGGGCGGGGCGACGAAGCTGACCTGGCCGGGCCAGGGGCAGTCGGCCGTGATGGTGGACGGCGTCGGCTCGCTCGGTTCCGAGGGTGCGCAGAAGCCCGCCCCGATCGCGAGCGTCGCGAAAGTCATGACCGCCTACGTGATCCTCCAGGGGCACCCCCTCAAGGGTGACGAGGAGGGCGAGAAGATCACCGTCGACCAGAAGGCGGAGGACGAGTCCAAGCGCCCCGACGAGTCGACGGCCCCGCTGTCCAAGGGGCAGGAGCTCACCCAGCGGCAGATGCTCCAGCTGCTGATGATCCCCTCGGGGAACAACGCGGCGCGGCTGCTCGCCCGCTGGGACGCGGGTTCCGAGGACGCGTTCATCGAGAAGATGAACGAGGCGGCCAAGGACCTCGGCATGACCGGTTCGACGTACACCGACCCGAGCGGCCTGGAGAAGACCACCGTCTCCACGGCCACCGACCAGCTGAAGCTGGCGCAGGCGGTCATGCGCAACGAGGTCTTCCGGGAGATCGTGGACATGCCCGAGGTCGAGATCGAGGGCATCGACGGCAAGATCTACAACAACAACAACCTGCTGCTGCAGCCGGGCGTGAGCGGTATCAAGACCGGCTCCTCCACCCCGGCGGGCGGCAACCTGCTCTGGTCCGCGAACACCAAGGTCGACGGCAAGGTGCTGTGGATCTACGGCGCGGTCATGGGCCAGCAGGCGGGTACCGGCCGGGTCTACGACAGCCTGGAGCTGTCGCTCCAGAACAGCCTGAAGCTGATCAAGGACGCGCAGGAGGCCGCCACCTCGGCGACGGTGGTGAAGAAGGGCGATGTCGTCGGGTACGTGGACAACGGATTCGGCGGGCAGACCCCGGTGGTCGCCACCAAGAACCTCAAGGCGGTCGGCTGGTCCGGCCTGGAGGTCGAGCTCAAGGTGACGGACAACGGCAAGGGCATCGACCGCGAGGCGAAGGCCGGGAGCGAGGTCGGTTCGGTGACCGTGGGCACCGGCACCGGGAAGGTCACGGCGCCGGTGGTGCTGCAGGCCGACCTGGCCCAGCCGGCCTTCGGCGACAAGCTGACCAGGATCGGCTGAGACACCGGTTCGAGACACCGGGTCCAGACACCGGGTCGAGACACCAGGTGGGAGGGGCGGGCGACGTCGCCCGCCCCTCCCCGTCCTACGACAGTTATGACAGAGAAACGTGTCGGAGGTACGTGTTAGCGTCCCCGGACAACTCAAGGACGCCGGGACGCGTCCAAGAGGAGGTACGGGGCCGGCGGAGACGGGGAGAGCCGTAGTGACCACCGCGGAGCCGAAACCCGGCCGCGAGGCGGACGGGACCACGGGTGCCGAGGGCGGCGCCCTGCACGTCCGCGTGCCGTCCCCCCGCCTCCCGGAATCTCCCGCCGAGGGACCGGCCGCGGGATCCACCGAGGCCGGGACACCGCAGGTCCGGGCCCGCCGGCTGCTGCGCCACCCGGTCACCGTCGCGACGGCGGCCGCCGCCGTCCTCCATCTCCTCTGGTTCTTCTTCTTCGCCAACACCGGCGGTGACATCGCCGCGCAGGACGCCTGGGCCGAGTTCGTGGGCCGGCACCCCGGCACCGCGTACAACCTCGCCTGGTACGGGGGCATGCACCCCGTCTCGTACAGCGTGGTCTCGCCCTATCTGATGTCGCTGCTCGGCGTCCGTACGACGATGATGATCGTCGGTACGGTCTCCTCCGCGCTGACCGCGCTGATCCTGGTCCGGGTGCCGGCCGTCCGCAATCCGCTGGCCTGCTCGCTCGCCGGGGTCTTCGCGTTCCTGTGCAACGCGCTGTCGGGCCGGGTGACGTTCGGGCTCGGCATGATGTTCGCCGTCGGCGCGGTGGCCGCGGTGTTCTGCTGGCCCTACCGGTGGCGGTACAAGCGGTGGGCCAAGGCAGCCGTCGCCGCCCCGCTCGCCGCCCTCGCGACCGCGTCCAGCCCGGTCGCCGGACTCTTCCTGGGCGTCGTCGCGGCGGCGCTGTTCCTCCACAAACGACGCCCCGGCGCGTACGCGATCGGCCTCGCCCCGGTCGCCGTGGTCGGTCTGTCGGCCTGGCTCTTCCCGTTCTCGGGTACGCAGCCGATGTCGCTCGGGACGCTGTCGCTGCCGTTCATCTTCTCGGTGCTGGTCTTCCTCCTCGTACCGCGCGACTGGAGCACGGTCCGCACCGCCGCCGCCGTCTACGGACTCGGCACGCTCCTCACGTACGTCATCGACTCGCAGATCGGGTCGAACATCACGCGCATGGCGATGCTGTTCGCCGGGGTGGCGCTGCTCGCCGCCCTGCCGTACACGGCGCCGCGCAGCCGCCGCTGGTACGCGCTGGTCCTGGCCTTCGTGGGCCTGAACTTCTGGATCGGCTTCAAGGGCGTCGATGACATCGTCCGGACCGCGCCCGCCGCGTCCTGGAACCGCGAACTGGCCCCGCTGGTCAACCAGCTCCAGCAGGTGGAGGCGGAGCGCGGCCGGGTCGAGGTGGTGCCCGCGAGCAGTCACCGCGAGTCATCGGCGCTCGCCCCGTACGTCAACCTGGCGCGCGGCTGGAACCGCCAGGCGGACATGAAGCGCAACCCGCTCTTCTACGACGACACGCTGGACCCGGTGAACTACCGGGAGTGGCTGGACCGCTGGGCCGTGCACTACGTGGTGCTGCCCAAGGACCGGCCGGACAACGGGGCGGTCCAGGAGGCGGAGCTGGTCGAGCAGGGGCAGCCGTATCTGCGCCAGATCTGGGGCGACGCGAACTGGAAGCTCTTCCGGGTGCTGGACCCGGTGCCGCTGGCCGACCCGCCGGCGACGGTGGAGCGCGCGGGCGCCGACGAGCTGACGATCACCGTGAAGTCGGCGGGCCGGGTGCTGATCCGGATCCCGTACACGCGGTGGCTGGCCCTCGTCGACGAGGACGGCAAGAGCGTGGAGCGCCCGCTGGAGACCGAGGAGTCCAAGGAGCGGTCGGCGGTGGACGAGACCGCGCCGAAGACGTACATCAACACCCACGGCTGTCTGAACAAGGTCGAGGAGGGCCCGTACGGCGACGAGTGGACCGAACTGCTCGCGCCGCGACCGGGTGTGTACCGGCTGGCGGCCCCGTACCAGCTCCAGCCGGGCACGCCCTGCCCCGAAGAGCTGAGCTGACTTCTCCGCACTCCGCACTCCCGCACTCCGCACTCCCGTACTCCGTACCCCGCATTCCGCTTTTCGAAGGCGAACGGGCCGGTACGGAAAGGGCGTTGCTCACGCCGGTCCGTACGTCCCGTGTACGGGCCATCGGGTACGGACACTCCCTCTGCGGGCGGCGCCCTGGCAAGGTGTCCTGCCATGAGGTGCCAACACTGCGGCGGCGGGCGGCGAGGCCCGCTGCCCGGAATGGTCTGCCCCGGCTGCGGGACGGGGAAGTCCCGCGCGGTCGGCATGGACGGTTCCTGGGTCGTGCGCGAGACGCTGACGGGCCGGCTCTCCACACTGCCGCGCCGACGCAAGGCCCTGCTCGCGGCGGGCGTCGTGGTGGCCGCCGGAGGCCTGGTCACCGTCGCCTCGCTGCTGGTCGGCGGGGGCGGCGGCAGCCGGACGGACGCGGCGGGCCGGGCGGGCGCGCTGCCCGACCGGGTCGGCGGCGGTGCCCCCACGAGGATCGCCCCGGGACCGGGCCCGGCCCCGGGCACAGGCGCGGACGCCCCGGCTCCATCGGGGACCTCGTCGGAGCCCCCGGCGGACGGGGACCGCTTCACGCAGTGGGCCGGCCCCGGCTGCTCGGCGGGTACGTACACGGAGCGCGGCCGTTTCGAGAGCGGGGACGCGGCCTGGTACACGGTCGAGAACGGCGGCTTCGACGGCGGCGGGTGCGACGGCCGGTTCAGCGCGGTCCCGATGTCGGGCAGCCCGACGGAGGACCGGGGCTCCACGGTGGTCTGGGCCTGGCGGCTGGGCCGGGGGTTCAGCGAGTGCGCGCTGACCGTCTTCGTCCCCGACAGCGGCCGCCCGCGCGACGCCGCCGGAGACCCGACGGTCTACCGGGTGCTCTCGGACCCGGACGACGCGGACTCCGCGTACACCGGCTTCGCCGTACGCCAGACGGAACACCGGGGGACCGCGGTCCCGGTGCGCAGCTACCCGGTCAAGGGCGAGGTCTTCGCGGTGCAGCTCATCGACCGGGGCCGGGACTGGGGCGACACGGGCCGGGTCGGCGCGCACCACGCGGCGGCGCAGATGCGGGCGACCTGCCACTGAGCGACGGCCTGCCACAGTGCGGCGACGGGGCCTTCACCGCGCGAGGGCGAAGGCCGTGCGGCGACGGGGCCTTCACCGCGCGAGGACGAAGGGCCGTGCGGCGACGGGCCCGTGGCCCCCTCACCGTACGAAGGCACGGTCGTGCGGCGAAAGTTCGGCGGCGGGCCCGGCGGCGCGGAGGACGGTGTCGAGGGCGCGGCCGGGGTCCGCCTCGTAACATCCGCTGGCCCAGGCGGCGTTGGCCTCGATCACCGCCCAGCGGCCCTCGTCGTCCCGGCCGACGTCGACGACGATCGCGGAGGGCAGGCCCGCCCCGGCGGCCGCGATGACCTCCCGCCCGAAGGCGAGCGCGTCACGGTCCGGCGGCCCGAGCCGGAGCCGGCCGGCCTCGGCGTACTGCCCGGCCGTGTGGACGGCCCCGTCGAGCAGATGGAGCCGGTACTCGACGGCGAACGTCATCACGTCGCTCACCAGCACCACGGTCGCCGGGTCCACGGCATCGGGACCGGGCAGCCGGGACCCGTCCGCGTACACGAGCGCCGAAATGCTCTTGTCGTTCGGCGACTTGACGAAGGCGGGACGGCGCAGCCGGTACGCGTCGCCGATGGGCATCGCCCGGACGTCCCGCCGGGTGAGCGCCCGGGGGAGCCGGGCGAGCCAGTCGGCGGGAGCCTCCAGGAGGGCGATGTCGAGCGTGGGGGCCACGACGTCGGCGAAGGAGGGCCCGGCGTGCAGATGCACGGCACGGCCTCCGAGTTCCCCCTTCGATTCCGAAACGGCGGAGGCCGTGGCCTCCACGATCCGCAGCCCGCGCCGCAGCGCGGTGGTGCGTAACGTCCGTGCGGAGGCGGTGAGTCGGGGCGGAAGGACGAGGGTGCGCGGGGGGCGGGTCATGGCCGCTGATCCTCCCGTACGGGGTGCGCCGCGCCCCACCGAATTACCGGCGGGGCGGTGCACGTTGTGCGGGCCGGGCGCGCCTGGTTCGATCGCCGCATGATCATTGAACCGCCGCTCGTACGCGGCCTGATCGCCGCCCAGTTCCCGCGGTGGGCGGATCTGCCCGTGGAGGCGGTCGAGGCGAGCGGGACCGCGAACGCGATCTACCGCCTGGGCGCCGACAAGTCCGTACGGCTGCCCCGTACCGAAGGCAGCGCGGCGGATGTGGCGACGGAGCACCGCTGGCTGCCGAGGCTGGCCCCACGCCTGCCCTTCCCCGTACCGCTCCCGCTGGCCCAGGGCGTTCCGGGCGAGGCGTTCCCCCGGCCCTGGTCGGTCTGCACCTGGCTGGAGGGCACGAACCCGGGCCCCGGCGACGGCTCTTCGGCCTCCGAGCTGCTCGCGGCGGACCTGGCGGAGTTCGTGCTGGCGCTGCGCCGGATCGACCCGACGGACGCCCCGCCCGCCTACCGCGCCGAGCCCCTGGCCTCCCGCGACCGGGCGACCCGCGAGGCGCTGGCGGCCCTGGACGGGGTCGTGGACCGGGAGAACACCACCGCCGCCTGGAACGCGTCCCTGGCCGCCCCGCCCTTCACCGCCGACCCCGTCTGGGTGCACGGGGACCTCCAGCCGGGCAACGTCCTGGTCGCGGACGGCCGCCTCACCGCGGTCATCGACTTCGGCTGCACCGGCCTGGCCGACCCCGCCGTCGACCTGATCGCGGCCTGGTACCTGCTGACGGCCGGGGCCAGGGAGACATTCCGTACGGCGGTGGCGGCCGACGACGCGACCTGGACGCGGGGGCGGGGCTGGGCACTGTCGATCGCCCTGATGGAGCTCGCGCACTACCGGGATTCGCATCCGGTGATGGCGCGGATCGCGGCGCATGTCATCGAGGAGATCGTGGACGAGGCCGCGCAGCGGGCGTAGGGCAGCGCCAGGGCCTAGTCCACGTCTATGCCGTATTCCTGGACCAGCTCCTCCAGGCCGCCTTCGTACCCCTTGCCTCCCGTGACGAAATCCCAGTCCCCGTTCGCTCGGCGACGGAACGACCCGAGCACGAGGGCGGTTTCACCGGATCGACCGTCGGATACGTCCAACCGGCCGAGTGAGGTTCCCTCGGCGTCCAGCAGCCGGATGCCGGCGTCGGTGAACCTGGACAGGTCGGCCGCGGGGTTGGCGACAGGATCGATCGCGGCGATGACGACGAGGCGATCGGCGCGCGGGGGCAGGGCATCGAAGGAGACCTGGATGGCGGCTTTGTCCGGCGCGACCGGGACGAGCGCGCGGACCGTACCGTCCGGTGTCCGGGGGTTGTTGTAGAAGACGAAGTGGTCGTCGTCCAGAACCCGGCTGCCGTGGCAGACCAGCGCGCACACGTCCAGGGCGACGTCGCCCGACCAGTACATGCCCAACACGTTGTGGTCGTCGGCGGCGGTCTCGCTGTCCGGCGCGGTTCGCTGAGCGGGTACAGGACGCTCACCGCTGCCCAGTCGGCCGCGCAGTCCGTGGCGGTGCAGCAGATCGACCAGTTCGGAGCCCGCCACCAGCTCCAGGGGCTTGCCGTTGGCGAAGGTGTGCGAGCCGGGCCCGAACGAGGAAGTCGTCACCAGGACGCCCTTGTTGGCACCGGCGTCCTGGACGGTGCCGTACAGGTCGCGGACGGCGGTCGGCGGCACGGTGTTGCGGTAGCGCTTGACCTGGACGACGATCTTGCCCCCGCGGATCGGGGCCGGGTCCAGCGCATCGACGTCCACGCCGCCGTCGTTCGAGCGCTGGGTGGTCACGGCCTGCATGCCCATGGCCCGGAACAGGTCGGCGACCAGCGCCTCGAAGGCGATGGGGTCCATCTCGTACAGATCCGGCTCTTCGTCGCCTCCGTGGGTGACGACACCGTTGCCGACGTCCTCGGGCAGCCGGCCGGGTCGCACGGCCGCGTACTGGTCAGGGCGCGATGACAGCTGTGCCCGCAGTCCGTCCACCAGGCACGTGACGGCGTTCACCTGTTCCAGATGCAGTTCGGTGAAGGCCGAGCGTGGGGCCATCACCGTGCCGAGGAACATGGACGCGGGTCTGCCGGTCGTCGGATCGTGATCGTCCACGAACCCGTTCAACGCGACCGATTCCAGCGCACCGAACTCGTCGGCTGCGAAGAGATCGCGCAGAACCAGCAGGAGGCACTGGGCGAGCACATCCCGGTACAGGGCGCGGCGCTGTGTGACCGGCCGGGGCGACTCCTTCTCCTGGTCGGCATTGATCATGTAGCGGACCGACTTCGCCTCCGGAACGACGTCGTACCGGGGCAGCTCCCAGTTGATGACCAACTGGCGTGCGCTGCGGTCGTACGCCGCGGACACCTGGCGGGGCAGCTCCTCCGGCCAGCCGGTGGAGGCGTAGAGGGCAGCGGAGAAGTACTCCACCGTGGCCTCCGGGTCTCCGTTGCGCAGCCCCGCCTTCATCTCCTCGACTCCGGCGTTGTGGCGCCGGATCTCACCCAACTGCTGGTCGGCCCACTGTTGGTACTGCTGCTGATAGGCGGCCAGCTGGTGCTGACGCTGCGCTTCCGCGGCCTGTGCGGCCTGCCAGTCGCGCTCGAACCTCGCCCGGGCCTCGGCCTGGGCGTGAGCCCGCTGCGCGGCGGTCCAACCGCCCTGCGCCTGATACTGGTTGGGGTCCGGCATCCGGATCGGGTGCGCAAGCTGCCCCGGAGCGAAGGCCTCGATCCGCTCCGCCCGCGTCAAAGTGTCGGCCCGGAACGCCGGGGCCCTGCACCCCGTCGCCAGCAACCCCTGCAGCGATTCGACCCGCGCGTCGAGTTCCCGTGTGCGCCGTCGGGCCTCCGCCTCGCGCTGCTCCCGGTAGGCGGCCTTCTGCTCGCGGTAGCCGCGCGCCATCTCACGCTGGTAGGCGCGCTGCTGCCTCTCCTGATCCAGTTGGTACCTGGCTTGCGCCTCACGTTGACGTTGCTGTTGGCGCTGCGCTTCGGCCCAGACACCGACCAACCCATTGGAGCGACGACTCATGCTCTACAGGCCCTCCCCGCCAGGAAACCGGAGTGCGCGCACCAGGCCCCTGGCCCCCATAACCACCAGTAGTGAGACGACTCTAGTCGGCAACCAACGGCACGCCCATGCCCTTGCCGCAAATGCCCTCCGCGCCTCCCTGAACTGCGCGTTTCCGGAAGCGGAGGAGCGCCTGTCGACGGCGGACCGAGCCGATGCCGGGGAGGCCGGAACCGACTGATACGTTGGCCGCCCCAACGCTTGACATGAACATATCTCGGGGGAATGCGATGCAGCAGTCGGCACGGAGCCGGATCGTGGCGCGAGCGGCGGTGGGAGTGCTGGCGGCGCTGCTGGTCGCGGGCTGCTCGGTCAGTGTGGGCAGCCCCAAGGCGGTGAGCAAGGAAGAGGTCGCGAAGCAGGCGTCGGCGGCCCTGAGCAAGAAGATCGGCCGCGAGATCGACGACGTCACCTGCGAGAACGACCTCAAGGCCAAGGCGGGCGAGACCACGCGCTGCGAGGTGACCGTGGGCGGCCAGAAGCAGGGGATGACGGCCACCGCGACGTCGGTCGACGACGACAAGGTCAAGATGGACTTCAAGGTCGACGACGCCCCTGGCGCGGGCGGCTCCGCGGCACCGGACCCCTCCGAGCAGCCCTCCGGCACCCCGAGCGCCGGTGGCGGCGGGACGCAGACGGTGGACAAGGCGGAGGTCGCCCGTCAGGGCAAGGCCGCCCTGACGGCCCAGACGGGCCAGGCGCCCGACGCCTTCTCCTGCCCCCAGGACCTCCCGGCCCGGGTGAACGCCACCATCCGCTGCCAACTGGCCGCGGACGGCAAGCAGTACGGCGTGACGGTCACCGCGACCTCGGTCGTCAACGGCACCGTCAAGATGAACTTCCAGGTGGACAGCGCCCCGAACGGCTGACACACCGCTGCGGCCCGCCCCCACCTCGGCGAAGGTGGGGGCGGGCCGCAGCGGCACTCCCCCCTGTACGACCACGGGCGGTGCGGGTCGCGTCAGGCGGCCCGGAGCACGTCGCACGGGCAGGGACGGAATTCCAGACCGAGTTCGCGGTCCACGGCCGCGCTCGAACGTGTGGCGGCTTCGGTGACCTTCTCCCAGGAGCCGTACTTCAGATAGAGCTGATCCGCCGTCGGGCCGAGCGGGTTGCCGTACTTCTTCTGGTTGCGCGCCTCCAGCTCCGCGACCTGCTCCGGGGTCATACCGGCCCGGACGACGTCCTTGGCGTCGTTGCGCATCTGCACCAGGGTGCGGGCGATGTCCTCCTCCGAGCGCCCTTCGGTGCGCATCGCGCACTCCGTCCGCTCCATGTCCTCAAGAAGCTCGTGATACCGCATCCGCTGGTCCCGGGCGACCTCGCGCTCCTGTGGGGCCTCGGCCCGGATCAGGCACACGACCGGCTCCGGGCTGGTGCAGTCGCCCTCGTCCGGAGCCGCCTGGGAGACCGGGGCGACGATGACCGAACCACAGGTGTCGGACGACCGGCAGGGGGGCGCCCCGTGCTCGGCGGCGGCGGAGGCGGACGGGAGAGGGAGAAGGGCGACTTGGACGACCAGTAGCGCGGGAACCGCGCGGCGGGTCAGCGAACGCAGACAGTGCAGTGACATGCGCTCATCGTTCGGCAGGCCGACGCGGAACCGAAGCAGGGTGGGCCCGACATTCCCTCGCGGGCGGCCGACTCCACTCCGTCGAGTGAAGCCGCCGGCCCGAGCGCTTTCCTGGAGGAGAAGTACCAGGTCAGCTGGGTGATATGCGTGCCCCCGGCAGGATTCGAACCTGCGACACCCGCTTTAGGAGAGCGGTGCTCTATCCCCTGAGCTACGAAGGCGGGGATGCGACGGTGGCCCCGCCGTGCAGGCCGGGCTACCGCCGCCAGTGTAGCGGTTGGGGCGGCAGCGGTTCTGCGGGTCGGTGATCGTGTGCCCCGGGACTCGCGCGAGGGGTACCCGGGGAGTCGCCCGAGGCGGGGTGGGGGCCGGCGTCCGGCTTGTGCGGTCGGTCGTGGGTGGGGTTTGCTGCCGGGGTCCTGGGGGTTGCTCGGTGGAACGGCTGGTTCGGTGACGCGAGAAGAGCTGCTGGCCTTGCTGTCGGCGCTGAAGAGGGCCCGGGTGGGCGGGCGGCGGGCTCCGCACAAGCCGTTGCTCGTGCTCTGGCTGCTGGGGAGATTCGCCGGGAGCGGCAGTTCGGCGGTGACGTACGGCGAGGCCGAGGAGCCCGTCAGCCGGCTGATCAATGACTTCGGGCCGGCCGTGACGAGCCGGACGCGGGCGCGAGAGCGGGCCGCGATGCCGTTCGTGCACCTGGAGCGGTCTCTGTGGGATCTGCGGGACCGGGACGGGCTGCCGTTGGGCACCGAGGTGGCCGAACGGGGGAGTCTGCTGCGCGGCCGGGGTGCCCACGGGCGGTTCCGGCCCGAGGTCGAGTTGCTGCTGGCCGAGCCGGGCACCTTCGCGGCGGCCGCCCGGCTCCTGCTCGAACAGCACTTCACGCCTGCGCTGGAGCCGCTGGTCCGGGACGCCGTCGGTCTCGACCCGGACCTTCTCGACGAGGCGGCGCAGCTGCCGGGGCGGGGCAGGGCGCGGCGGCGGAGGTCCGGGTTCGCCGAGGAAGTCCTGATGGCCTACGCGTACGCCTGCGCGTTCTGCGGCTTCGACGGGGCGCTCGGCCGTAATCCCGTGGGCCTGGAGGCGGCGCATGTGCGGTGGCACAGTCAGGACGGCCCGGATGAGGTCGCCAACGGGCTGTCGCTGTGCTCCCTGCATCACACGCTCTTCGACCTGGGCGCCTTGGGGCTCCTGCCCGACCTGCGGATACAGGTGTCTCCCCTCTATGTGGCGCGTGGCCCGGCCGGGCGTGCCGTCGACGCCCTCCACGGGCAGCCGGTCGCGGCGCCCCGGCCCGGGCAGCCCCCGGTTGATCCGGAGTTCGTCCTCTGGCACGGCCGTCAGGTCTTCAAGCGTCCTGGTGCCCAGGCGGCGTAAGCGGTGTGGGCGGCGAGGTGGGTAGGGCCGGGTGGTCGCGCCCTTGGCGCTTCGCCTCCGCCCGCATAGCGTCTCGCGTGTCAGCAAGCAGCAGTGCCAGCAAGCACCGGTGTCAGCATCAGCACCGGTATCAGCATCAGCGTCAGCGCGAGAGAGGCCGTCCGTGCCGCACACCGTCCCGTCCCCGGACCCCGGAGCAGCCGAGGCTGCTGAGCTCGCCCGGCGTGCCGCGCGTATCGAGGCCGCCCTCACCGCGCCCGGCGCGCCCTTCGCCGTGGTCATCGGTGAGCGGGGGACGCCGGAGTACGCCGACGGGCCCCGTACGCTGCGGGAGTTCGTCGAGACCACCTGGGCCTACGGGGACGCGCCGTTCCTGATCGCGGGGGAACGGACGTACAGCTACGGGGAGTTCTTCGCGGCCGCCTCCGCCCTCGCCGTACGCCTGCGAGAGCGGTACGGGCTGCGCTCCGGCGACCGGGCCGTGATCGCGATGCGGAACCATCCCGAGTGGCAGATCGCCTTCTGGGCCGCCCAGTTGGCCGGTCTCGTCGCCGTACCGCTCAACGCCTGGTGGACCGAGGAGGAGTTCGGCCACGCCCTCGACGACTGTGAGCCCGGGGTGCTCCTCGTGGACGGGGAGCGGCTGGGGCGGGTCGCCGGCTGGGCCCGGCGGACCGGGGCGTACGTCGTCCTCTTCCACGGTGCGGGGCGGACGGTGGAGGGCCTACGCGTCGAGCGGTACGAGGAGTTCCCCGCGGCCGATCCGCTGGCCGCGCCGCCCGACGTGGAGCCCCGGCCCGAGGACGACGCCACGATCCTCTACACCTCCGGCACCACCGGCCGTCCCAAGGGTGCGGTGGCCACCCAGCTCGCCCAGGCCGGGGCCGCGCTCAACCCCCGCTACCACGCGGCGGCCTCCGCACGGGCGCGCGGCGTCATCCCGGGGCAGGGGCCCGCGCCGGTCTCGCTGATGACGTTCCCGTTCTTCCATGTTGCCGCGTTCACCGGCTTCTACGCCGCGATGGCGGCCGGCGGCGCCCTCGTCCTGATGCACAAGTGGGACGCGGACGAGGCGCTGCGGCTGATCCGTACGCACCGCGTCACGCACTTCTCCGGCGTCCCCGCCACCGGGCTCCAGCTGCTGGAGGCCGCGGAGCGGGCGGGCGACGGAGACGCTCTGGGGGGCCTCGGCCTGTTCAGCACCGGGGGAGCCGCGCCGCCGCCCGCCCTGGTCGCCCGTCTCACCGCCCGCTACGGGACCCGCGTCGAGCCCCGCAACGGTTACGGCCTCACCGAGACCAGCGGCGGGGTCCTCGCGCACTTCGGCGACGAGTACCGCGCGGAGCCCGGCGGCGCGGGACGGCCCACCCCGGTCACGGAGGTGCGGATCGCCGGGCCCTCGGGCGATGAGCTGCCCGACGGGGAGACGGGGGAGCTGTGGCTGCGCGGGCAGTCGCTGTTCCGCGGCTACTGGCGGGACCGAGAGGCGACCGAGGAGGCCTTCGGCGATGGCGGCTGGTTCCGTACGGGGGACCTCGCCGTGCGCCGCGAGGGGCGGGTCTCCATCGTCGACCGGATCAAGGACGTGGTGATCCGGGGCGGCGAGAACGTGTACTGCGTCGAGGTCGAGGGCGTCCTGCACGACCACCCCGACGTGGCCGACGCCGCCGTCCTCGGCATCCCGCACCCGGTGCTGGGGGAGGAGGTGGCGGCCGTGGTCCGGCCGCGCGCCGGGGCCGTGGTCACCGCCGGGGCCCTGCGCGAGCACGTCGGCGGGAGGCTCGCCGCCTTCAAGGTGCCCGCGCGGGTGCTCCTCACCGAGGAGCCGCTCCCGCGCAACGCCACCGGGAAGCTCCTCAAGCACCGGCTCCGGGCCCTGCTGGAGGCGGCCGCGCCCCTCACGGGCGCGTGACCCGTACCCGGTAGTTCCCGTCGTCGTCCTCGTCCAGCACGGATATCCGTACGCCGTTGGCCCGGTCGGTGAACGTCTGGCCGGGGCGGAACGGGGCGTCCGACAGTTCCGCGTGCACGTTGGGGCGCCGGGTGCAGCCGCCGCTGTCCTCCGTGGCGTCGGCGACGGAGACCGGTCCCTGGCCGGTGTCCACGTCCGAGCTGACCTTGTAGATCAGCACCCCGGGCCGGCAGACCGCCTCGTCGTTGCCCCCGGCCGTACGGACCTCCACGGCGTAGCCGGACTGGGCGCTCAGCGGGACGAAGGCGAGCTTGGTGCCGCCCTCGGTGGCCAGCGGGCCGAGCGTGTGCTCGCTGACGCCGGACTGCGAGGCGCAGCTGATCTGCTCGTTGTCGAGCCAGCCGAGCTTCCACTTGTGCCAGGCCAGGAAGTCGTTGTTGGCCCCCCAGTCCTCGGACATGATGTCCCAGTGCCCGACGGAACCGCCGCCCTCCATCGTGTAGAGGTCGGGGAGCCCGAAGACATGGCCGTTCTCGTGCGGCAGGACGCGGTAGCCGGTCTCGGCGTACGACCCCGAACCGTCGTCCTGGCGGCTGTAGACGAACGAGGTGTTGGCGAGCGGTACGCCGTCGGCCTCCGGGGCCTCGTCGTTGCCGGAGAAGGTCACCGAGAGCACGGTGTCCAGCGCGGAGGGGCCGGCGTTCGGGCTGACCAGGATGTTGACCAGGTCGTACTCCGAGAAGTCGACCCGGGGGTCGGCGGCCGCCACGATGTCCTTCACCAGCTGGCGGTAGCCCGGTTCGAACGGTGATCCGCGCTCTATCCCGTACTCCGTGAACGCCATCGGCATCCGCAGCCAGTCCTTGACGGGGGCCTCGGGCCGGTAGACGAGCCGGCCGTAGGAGCTGGTCCTGAACCAGTCGGAGGTCTGCGGGAAGAATTCCGCGTACCGGTCCGCCGCGGGTTCCGTGCCCTCCGCGTCCGGGAAGTCGATCATCAGGTTGAGCGCCCTGACCTCGCCGGTCGACCGGGCGTAGCCGGGCGGGGTGGGCAGGCCCTCGGACATCTGTACGCCCATGGTGGCGGAGATCCGGCACGGGGCGAGCGCGGAGTCCTGGGCGGTGGCCGCCGGGCCCGCCGAGGCGCGGCCGGTGGTCGGCAGGGTGGTGCTGGCCGAGGCCATGGCCGCTATGACCAGCGCGGTCGCTCCGGCCAGGGCGACCGGGCGGCGGTGTCTGCGTATCCGGTGGCGGGGCTGCTGCATAGAGGCGCCTTCGGGGTCCGCGGCAGTCGGCCGACCCCTGACTGCGCTCTGGCGATCAGCCTGTGCCGGGTGGTCCGGGGCCGCTCGCTGGGTGCGCCGATCGGTGGGTTTTCCCGTCGAGGCGATGTGACTCAGGTCACAGTGGGGCGGGAAATAAGCGGGGATCCTCTCCCCGTTTGCATACGTGTCCCCGCTAAACGGGGAAACGGTCCCCGGTTACGGGCAGGGGCCGACCGGCTACACAGAGGGAAGGAACGGCATCGTCGTGGAGACCGTCGCCGAGAACGCCGCACCGGCCGCACAGTGCCGCACGGTCCGCCCGCGGGCCGACGCGCTGCGCAACCGCGAGCGGATCGTCGCGGCCGCACGCGAGCTGTTCGTCGAGTTCGGCCCGGACGTGGCGCTGGACGACGTCGCCCGCCGGGCGGGCGTCGGTAACGCCACGCTCTACCGGAACTTCCCCGACCGGGCCGCCCTCACCCATGAGGTCGTCCTCGCGGTCACCTCCCGCACCACCCAGAAGGCCGAGGAGGCCGTCGCCGCGGAGTCCGACCCGTTCGCCGCGCTCAGCCGCTTCGTGCACGCGGCCGCCGACGAACGCATCGGCGCGCTGTGCCCGATGCTCTCCGGCGTCTTCGACAAGGACCACCCCGAACTGCTCGCCGAGCGCCGGCGCCTCGAAGAGGCCGTCGAAGGGCTCGTGGCGCGCGCCATGTCCGCGGGGCGGCTGCGTACCGACATCGCCGTCGGTGACGTACTCGTCGCCCTCTCCCAGCTCACCCGGCCGCTCCCCGGCATCGCCTGCCAGGGAATCGACCGGTTCACCCACCGCCACCTGCAGCTGTTCCTGGACGGCCTGGAGACCCCGGCCCGCTCGGAGCTGCCCGGATCGGCGGCGACCTTGGAGGACCTGCGGCGCCCCTGACGCCCGCACCGACCTGAGCCTTCCGGGCGGCATGTCACCGCCCCCGTACACGTAGTCGTTCCCCTCCGTCACATCCCACTTCATCCGTCGCGCGTACACCGGTACGTACCGCCGACGCCCACTTCGCGACGCCTCGGCGCCCTCGCACGTCCTTAGGTGGCTACACCCATGCCAAAAACAGCCGGTCTGTCCCGAGCGGCAGACGCCGCCCTTCCCGATCCGAGCCGTTGGAAAGCCCTCGCCTTCATCGCGCTCGCCCAGCTGATGGTCGTCCTCGACGCGACCATCGTGAACATCGCGCTGCCCTCCGCCCAGACCGACCTCGGCATCTCCGACGGCAACAAGCAGTGGGTCATCACCGCATACGCCCTCGCCTTCGGCGGGCTGCTCCTCTTCGGCGGCCGGATCGCCGACCTCTGGGGCCGTAAGCGCACCTTCGTCGTCGGTCTGATCGGCTTCGCCCTGGCCTCCGCGCTCGGCGGCGCGGCCCAGAACGAGGCGATGATGTTCGGCTCCCGGGCCCTCCAGGGTGTCTTCGGCGCCCTGCTCGCCCCGGCCGCCCTGTCCCTGCTCGCCGTGATGTTCACCGACGCCAAGGAGCGGGCCAAGGCCTTCGGCATCTACGGAGCCATCGCCGGTGGCGGTGGCGCGGTCGGGCTGATCCTCGGCGGCTTCCTCACCGAGTACCTGAACTGGCGCTGGACGTTCTTCGTCAACATCCCGTTCGCCATCGTCGCCGCCGCGGGCGCGTACTTCGTCATCCGTGAGCCCTCCGGCGCCCGCAACCGCGCACCGCTGGACATCCCCGGCGTCGTGCTCTCCACGCTCGGCCTGGTCGCCCTCGTGTACGGCTTCACCCGCGCCGAGTCGGCCGGCTGGTCGGACGCGCTGACCGTCTCCATGTTCATCGCCGCCGCCGTGCTGCTGCTGGCCTTCGTGGTCACCGAGGCGCGCGTGAAGTCGCCGCTGCTGCCGCTGCGCGTCCTCACCGAGCGCAACCGCGGCGGGGTCTACCTCTCGCTGGGTCTCGCCATCATCGCGATGTTCGGGCTGTTCCTCTTCCTGACCTACTACCTCCAGGTCGTGAAGGGCTACTCCCCGGTCAAGACCGGCTTCGCGTTCATGCCGATGATCGTGGGCATGATCACCGGCTCCACCCAGATCGGCACCCGGCTGATGACCCGGGTCCCGCCGCGGCTGCTGATGGGCCCCGGATTCCTGGTCGCCGCGGTCGGCATGCTGCTGCTGACCCAGCTGGACCTGAACACCGGCTACGCGGCCGTCATCCTGCCCGGGATGCTGCTGCTCGGCCTCGGTATGGGTACGGCGTTCATGCCGGCGATGTCCCTGGCCACGCACGGCATCGAGCCGCGTGACGCGGGCGTGGCCTCCGCGATGGTCAACACCTCGCAGCAGGTCGGCGGCGCCATCGGCACCGCTCTGCTGAACACCATCGCCGCGAGCGCCACCACCGCGTACGTTGCCGACCACGCGGCCCGCGCCACGGACCCGCAGCTCCTGGAGCTCCAGGCCATGGTCAGCGGTTTCGCCGCCGCGATCTGGTGGGCGGTCGGCATCCTCGTCGCCGCGGCCGCCATCGCGATGACGCTCATCAACACCGGCCGCCCCGGAACGGGGACGGGCGGCGGGGCGGACGGTGCGTCCGGCGCGGGCGCCGAGGAGGAGTTCAAGATCCCGGTCGTCGCCCACTGACGGCGACCGCCGCTCCCCTCCCCGCCCGGGCTCCCCGCCCTGGTTCCTGTCCGGGCTTTCTGCCCTGGCTTCCTGCCCTGGTTCCGCTCAGCGATCGCTCAGCGGAGCCAGGGCAGGTCCGCGTCCGCGCCCTCCGGCTCCAGGCCGGTCGCGAGCACCCGCATGATCTCCCCGAGGCTGCTCACCTGCTCGGGTGTGAGCCGGTCGAACATCGCCTGCCGTACGGCTTCGACATGGCCCGGCGCCGAACGGCGGAGCATCTCGTAGCCGTCGTCGGTGAGCACCGCGTTCTGGCCGCGCTTGTCGGAGGGGCAGTCCTCGCGGCGCACCCAGCCGTTCTTCTCCAGCCGGGCGATGGCGTGCGAGAGCCGGGAACGGGTGATCTTCGCGTCCCGGGCCAGCTCCGTCATCCGCATCCGGCGGCGCGGGGCCTGGGAGAGCTGGACGAGCAGTCCGTAATAGATGTGCGGCATGCCGGCATCGCGCTGCAACTGGCGGTCGAGGTGATCCTCCAGCAGCGTGGTGGCATGCCGATAAGCGCGCCAGGCGAGCTGCTCCTCGTCGGTGAGCCAGCGCGGCGCGCCGGTGGGTGCCGTGGTCATGTACTCCACTGTACGACCTTTTCTTGAAAGTTTAACTAGATAGGGCTAAGGTCTCCGGAGGTAGGAACTTGAAGCTTCAAGAATCCTGCCGAGGAGGCTCCCGAAAAGGGATCCCGCGTGGATCCGCAAGGATTCCGCAGGACCCCTGAACAACGATCCCCCGGATGACCTCGGGAAACTCCTGCTCGGACGAGTTCGTGACCGGAACCAGTGCCCTGTGCATCCAACGCGGTGCCCGGTGCCCCGGGTTCCGCGTCCAGTGGATGGGGAGTGCCATGACAGCCACCGCGGAGCGGATGCCCGCTCTCTACCTCTCGCACGGCGCACCGCCGCTGGCCGACGATCCCGTCTGGCCCGGCGAACTCGCCGCCTGGTCCGCGGGGCTGCCCCGCCCGCGGGCGATCCTGATGGTCTCCGCCCACTGGGAGGAGGCGCCGCTCGCGCTGGGCGCCACCGAGCCGGTGCCGCTCGTGTACGACTTCTGGGGCTTCCCCGAGCACTATTACGCGGTGCGGTACGGGGCCCCCGGCGCGCCGCAGCTCGCCGACAGCGTCCGCAAGCTGCTGCGCGGCGCCGGTACGCCGGTCCAGGACATCCCGGACCGCGGCCTGGACCACGGGGCGTACGTACCGCTGGTGGAGATGTTCCCGGACGCCGACATCCCCGTACTCCAGATCTCCATGCCGACGCTCGACCCGCAGAAGCTGATGGAGATCGGGCGCAAACTCGCCCCTCTGCGCGACGAGGGCGTGCTGATCGTCGGCAGCGGCTTCTTCACCCACAACCTGGCCGCCCTGCGGCACCAGGGCGGCGGGGTGCCCGGCTGGTCGGCGGAGTTCGACGACTGGGGCGACCGTGCGCTGCGGGCCCAGGACATCGACGCGCTGCTCGACTTCGAGCACACGTCCCCGGCCGGGAAGCTGGCCCACCCGCGCACCGAGCACTTCGCACCGCTGTTCGTGACGCTGGGCGCGGCCGAGGACGAGCTGGACCGGGGGCGGAGCGTCATCGACGGGTTCTGGATGGGGCTGGCGAAGCGCTCGGTGCAGTTCGGCTGAGAGGGCTGAGGGGTACGGGGTCCGGGGTCCTTGCCGTCCTCGCCGCCCTCGCCGTCCTAGAACACCGGCGGGTTCAGCTCGATCGCGCGCCGGGCGGCGGAGAACGCGAGCGCGTCGCCCACGTCCAGCGCCGTGTCGGTGAACTTGATGGTGTGGTCGTCGCCGTGCGCCGCGGCCCGGGCGAACAGCTCCCCGGCGTCCGGAGCGGCCCCGGCCGACGCCGGTACGGGGGCCGCCTCCCGGGGCGCGTAGGCGGCGGTGACCGCCGCGCTCGCCGCCCAGGCGGCCCGCAGGCTCGGCGCCCACAGCTCGCGAGGCAGGGCGGGCAGGGTGCGCAGGACCGCGTTGGGCGCGGTCGCCGCGTGGACCAGCATGATCGGCTCGCCGTGCGCGTGGGTCGCGTACCGGTGCGTCGAGGCCCGGACCAGCTCACGCAACGCGGACCGGGCCGCCTCGGCGGAGGCGGGCTCCGGACCGGCGGGCTCCGGGGTGGCGGGACCCCGGCCCGGATGAGCGGCGGGCCCCCGGCCCGGACGAGCCGGCCACTCCGGGAACCCGGTCAACTGCGTGAACCGTTCCCGGATGCCGCCGCTCCGGTCGGGCACCAGCGGCACCAGGTCCAGCGCCGCGGCCGCGCTCGGGGCCGGGCCGAGCGGTGTCAGAGCGGGCAGCGGCTGGTGCCGGGCGGCCCAGTAGCCGAGCGCGTGGGCCAGCTCCCGGACGCGCGGGGCGGTCTCCTCGCCGGTGAGCAGGGTCCGTACGGAGTGGCCCACCCGGATCACCGGATGGGTGGCGCCCGCCGCGATGCCCGGCAGCAGCCGGGGCCACCACGCGGCGAGCACGTCACGCCAGGGTGCCCGGGCCGTCTCCCGCTCGAAGTACGCCGTCCAGTCGGCGACGCGGCGCGGGTCGCCCAGCGCCTCGTGCCAGTTCCGGGCGGTCACCGGGGCGCCGGTGACCGGCATCTCCTCCAGCTTCGGGCCGTAACGGTCCAGCCAGCGGTGCACGGCCGACGCCTGGCCGTGCCGCACCAGGGCCTCCACGGCCATCGGCGCGTGATTGCTGAGCCAGCCGTCGCGCTCCGGCCCCGAGACGTGGATGCGCTCCAGTGCCTCGTCGAGGGTGCCCGTGGTGTCGTCCATGCCGATCACGCTCCCGTGGTGTCAGTGCGGCTCGTGGAGTCAGTGCAAGTCAGTGCAGCTCGCGCAGTCCGTGCAGCTCGTGCAGCTCGTGTCGATCACGCTAGGCGTGCTCCGGTCGGGGCGGATCGGGCTGCGGTCCCGGTCGGTCCGGGACCGCGGTCCCAAGCCGACCGGCCGCGGTGGTCGGCCGGATCGGTCGGAGGTCCTAGGACCGGGCCCGCCCGGCACATCGCGGACGTCCTGAGCAACCCGAACGGCGACCGGCACGTCTTTCACGGCGGGAGCGCGGCCCTCCTGGACCCGGGTCCGGACCCGGGCCGGCCGGTCGGGGGAGAGGCGGGCGTGAAGGTGAGCGCGGTCTCATGGGCGCACTGATTCCGGGTATCCGGCCGGAGAGCCGGAAAGCGGCCCCACCGTCCCCGGAACCGGCTCTGACCTGCGCGTCCGGCGATAGCCGGAAGCTGCATCCGCCGGTCGGCGGCGGACAGGGTACTGCATGATCACGAAAATGAATGTGCAGCATGGGAATTCTGTCCGGATTCCAGTCGTTGTTTCCATCGGATGCAGGGCACCCGAAAAGGTGTCGCGACCTACTCAGCAAGGGAGCACGCATGGCAACCCGTGCCGTCGCCCGTCGTACGTCCACCACCACCGGTGGGACCGGCAGGGCAAGCAGTGTTCGCGCCGGGGGCGGGGAAATCGCCGACCGCGACCTGGTCGGCATGTACCTGGACGAGATCGCCCGCACACCGCTGCTCGACGCCGCCAAGGAAGTCGACCTCTCCCAGACCATCGAGGCGGGCGTCTACGCCCAGCAGATCCTCGACGGCGAGGTGGAGAGTGCCGCCGGTGACGCGAAGCGTGAGGAGCTGGAGGCGCTGGTCGCCGAGGGCGAGCGCGCCAAGGACATATTCATCCGTTCCAACCTCCGGCTCGTCGTCGCCGTGGCCCGCCGCTACCCGCGCGCGGGGCTCCCTCTGCTCGACCTGATCCAGGAGGGCAACGCGGGCCTGGTCCGCGCGGTCGAGAAGTTCGACTACGCCAAGGGCTTCAAGTTCTCCACGTACGCGACGTGGTGGATCCGGCAGGCCATCACCCGCTCGATCGCCGACCAGTCGCGCACGATCCGGCTCCCCGTCCACCTGGTGGAGGAGCTCGGCCGGATCCGTAGGGTGCAGCGCGAGTTCAACCGTGAGCACGGGCGCGACCCGGAGCACGCGGAGATCGCCGCCGAGCTCGACTCCAACGCCGAGCGCGTGGGCAACGTCCTGGACTGGGCCCGCGACCCGGTCAGTCTGAACATGTCCGTCGACGACGACGGCGACACCCAGTTCGGCGACCTGCTGGAGGACACCTCCGCCGTCTCGCCCGAGCAGTCGGTGATGACCCTGCTCCGCAGCGAGGAGCTGGAGGACCTGATCGGCAAGCTCGACAACCGGACCGCCTCGATCATCAAGATGCGGTACGGCATCGAGGACGGGCGTGAGCGGACCCTGACCGAAGTGGGCAAGCAGCACGGCCTCACCCGGGAGCGGATCCGCCAGATAGAGAAGCACGCACTGCTCGAATTGAAGCGAATGGCTCACGACACGGGCTTTGACGCTGCGGCGTGAGCCAATAACCCGTAATCTCCCCATCAAGCCGGTTCGCACCGGCTGACCGACCGGGTCATTCCGGTCACCCGACCGGTTTTTCGCCGGTCCCCGAGCTGAGCCCCGGCGCCCACCCCCCCCGGCGTCGGGGCTCATCCCTGTTCCGGGCCCTGTTCCTGGCACTGCTCCGGTTCCTGTTCCGGCCCTTGTTCCGGGCCGGAAGGCCGGTGCCGGTCCCCGGGCCGGGCGGCGCGGGTCAGCCGGGCGCCGAGACCCTCCAGGTACGCCACCAGCTCCGGCGGCCCCTTCACGGAGAACTCGCAGTCCACCAACGCCAGCCGCAGCGCCACCCACTCCAGCGAATCGGTGCACGAGGTCCGCAGCCGGCAGCCGCTCTCCCCGTCCGGCTCCGGCGCCCCGAGATGCGCGGGCAGCCGCGCCGCCACGAACTCCGCCGGCCCGCCGAACCACACATCGAGGCACAGCTCCGGCTTCATCCGCCGCATCGACCGGGCGAGGAACCTCGCCGCGTCCCCGCTCCCCGCATCACTCGCCGCGCCCTCCACGGGCAGCGGTCTCGGGACGAACCGGGCCCCGGTCGCGTACGGCTCACCGACCCGGTCCACCCGGAACGTACGCCAGTCCTCCCGGTCCAGGTCGTACGCCACCAGGTACCAGCGCTGCCCGGTGCTCACCAGCCGGTACGGCTCGACCTGCCGCTTCGTCCGGGTGCCGTCGCCGCTGCGGTACGCGAACCTCAGCCGCTCCCGCCCGGTGGCCGCCGAAGCCAGCGTCGTCAGGGTCCGCGGGTCGATGGTCGAGCCGTCGCCCCGGGTCAGCGGCACGGTGGCGTTCTGGAGCGCGGAGACCCGGTGCCGCAGCCGCGAGGGAAGCACCTGCTCCAGCTTCGCCAACGCCCGTACGGAGGCCTCGTCGACGCCCTCGATCGCGTGCCCGGCCCCGGCCCGCAGCCCCACCGCGATGGCCACCGCCTCCTCGTCGTCCAGCAGCAGGGGCGGCATGGCGGCGCCCGCCACCAGGCGGTAGCCGCCCACCGAGCCGCGCGAGGCCTCGACCGGGTAGCCCAGGTCGCGCAGCCGGTCGACATCGCGGCGGATCGTGCGCGGGCTGACGTCGAGCCGCTCGGCCAGCTCACCGCCCGGCCACTCGCGCGGGGTCTGGAGGAGCGACAGCAGTTTCAGCAGTCGTGCGGGGGTGTCGGACATGGCTTCAGGGTGCCGGACCATCAGGTCATGGTCTGACCTAATGGCCGCCTAGGTTCTTCCCATGCCTTCTTCCGCACCCCCGCCTCCCACGGCGTCGCACCTCGCACCGACCACCCCGTCCACCCCGCCCGTGCCGCCGGCACCGGTGAAGACACCGGTCGCACCCGGGTCCGCCCCGGTCGACCGGCGTCGCTGGTTCGCGCTCGCCATCGTGATGACCGCGGCCTTCATGGACCTGGTCGACGTCACGATCGTCAACATCGCGATCCCCAGCATCCAGCGCGAGACCGAGGCGTCGGTCTCCGCGATCCAGTGGATCACCGCCGGTTACGCGCTCGCGTTCGCGGCCGGGCTGATCACGGGCGGCCGGCTCGGCGACATCTACGGGCGCAAGCGGCTCTTCCTCATCGGCATCGGCGGATTCACGCTCGCCTCCGCCCTCTGCGGTCTCGCGGGCAGCCCCGAGATACTGGTCGCCGCCCGCATCCTCCAGGGCGCCACGGCGGCCCTGATGGTGCCGCAGGTCCTCTCGATCGTGCACGCCACCTTCCCGGCCCACGAGCGCGGCAAGGTCTTCGGACTGTTCGGCGCGATCGTCGGGCTCGGCGCGGTCTCCGGCCCGCTGCTGGGCGCGCTGCTCACCGAGTGGGACCTCTTCGGGCTCGGCTGGCGGCCGATCTTCCTGATCAATCTGCCCGTCGGCATCGCCGGTCTGCTCCTCGGCGCGAAGTTCATCACCGAGTCCAAGGCCCCCAAGGCGGTCCGCCTCGACCTTCTCGGCGTCGCCCTGATCACCCTGGCGATGCTGATGCTCATCTACCCGCTCACCCGGGGACATGAGCTGGGCTGGCCGCTCTGGGGCCATCTGTCGATGGTGGGCAGTCTGTTCGTCTTCGGGGCGCTGGCCCTGAACCAGCGGCAGAAGACGCTGACCAACGGCTCGCCGCTGATCGAGATGTCGCTGTTCCGGGTCAAGAGCTTCGCCGCGGGCATCGCCGTGCAGCTGACCTTCGGCGTCGGCCTCGGCATCTTCTTCCTGGTGTGGACCATGTACATGCAGATGGGGCTCGGCTGGAGCGTGCTGCGCGCCGGTACGACGGGCATCCCGTTCTCCGTCGCCGTCTCGGTGGCCGCCGGGATCTCCGTACAGAAGCTGGTGCCCCGCTTCGGCCGCAAGGTTCTTCAGTCCGGCGCGCTTCTCATGATCGCCGGGCTGCTGATCTACCTCTGGGAGAGCGAGCACTACGGCATGGCCATCACGTCCTGGCAGATGGCCGTCCCGCTGGTGGTCATGGGCGCGGGGATGGGTCTGATCGTGGCTCCGCTGACCGACGCGGTGCTCTCCGACGTGCCCAAGGAGCACGCCGGTTCGGCGTCCGGGCTGATCAACACCGTGCAGCAGATGGGGACGGCGCTCGGCCTCGGCCTGGTGTCCGTCGTCTTCTTCGGCGCGATCGGCGACCGGCTTGCGCCGGAGGCGGTCGGCCCGGCGTTCGTCGACGCCTTCCAGCAGTCGCTGTGGTGGGTGGCCGGGGTGCTCTCGGTGATCTTCCTGGTGATGTTCGCCCTGCCCGCCCGCCCCCGCGCGCACGTGGAGGGCGACCCGAACTGACCGCTGCGCGCGGCGGATCCGGGCGAGAGGCCCGTTCAGCAGATCCGGGGCGAGAGGCCCGTTCAGCAGATCCGGGTGCGGCTCTCCATCGCCGTACGGGCGGTGTGCTCGTCCTCGTACACCTCGCACATGTGGCGGCCGTCGGGCGTCGCCGTGTGCTCGACCTCCCACAGGCTCGTCTCGCTGCCGTCCAGCAGCAGGAACGCGTGCTCGTAGAGCGTGAATCCGGCCGTCCGGCCGTCGACGTGGCACTGCCGCCCGAAGATCTGGGTGATGTGGTGGGCGAAGGCGGACCGGAGCAGTCGTGCCTTCTGCTCGCCCGGCCGGTCGGCGTTCTCTGCGCGGCGCAGCACCCGGCGGGCGTGGTCCGCGGAGTTGTCCGGCGCGTACGTCCGGGGGAGCGGGGCCGGCGGGGCGGACATCAGGACCGTCAGCATCTCCAGATCGCCCTGCGCCTCCTGCATCCCCTCGTCGCCGAAGACCGGGGAGTCGGAGAGGCTTCCGGCCAGCCGGGACGCGGCGATACGGGCGTCGCCCTCCTCGTCGTACAGCTCGTGCCGGCGCGGGGCCCGCACATCGCGCCCTCCGCTGTGCACCAGCTCCCACAGCGTCAGGGCGGAGCCGTCGGCGAGGAGATACGTGTGGCGGTAGGTCTCGCGGTGCAGCACGGCACTGTGGTGCGACGAGTACAGCGAACTGCTGTGGGCGAGCGCGGTGCCGAGCCGGTCGACCGTACTGTCGGGGAGGTCGAAGGAGTTGAGGGCGCGTCGCAGGAGTCGGTCGAGGTGGTGCTCGGTTGTCTCGTACGGATCGCTCAAGGTGGTGTCTCCAGGCCGTCGCCGCGTGTTACTTGATGCGTGCTTAACGTAGTCCCTGGGTCCGACATCGTGACCGGGGTTGGTAAAAACGTAGGGCGCACGCAGAAAGTTCCCCGCGTGTTCGTGGTGCATTTCGGGCGCTTGGGGTGAACTCCCGGGCGCAGAGGGCGAGTCGGCCGCCCGCGCGCCCCTCGCTCACGCCGCGCGCCCCCTCGGATCCTGCCGTTCTCGTCAGGTTCGGCCGCCGTACAGCTCCGTGTACGAGAGGAGCCTGCCGCCCGGCGCCTCGGTGCTCCGGGCCGCGCGCACCGCCTTCACGACGGCCCGCGCCAGAACGTCGGCGCCCGCCGCCAGGATCTCGTTGACGGCGACCGGATCGCCCGACGGCACCGGCACCCGCCCGGTGGCGAGGGTGAACACGGTGTCCCCGTCGGTCAGCAGATGCACCGGGCGCACCGCGCGTGCCAGGCCGTCGTGCGCGGTGCCCGCCAGCTTCTGGGCCTGCGCCCGGGTCAGGTCCGCGTCCGTGGCGACGACCGCGATCGTCGTGTTGAACGGCGGAACCCCGCCCCCGGCCTCCTCCGCCGCTTCCCGCTCCCGCGCCAGACGCCGCTCCGCCGCCGCGTGGACCTCGGCCGGAGGATGCGTCGGCGGCTCCCCGGCCCCGTACTCCCCGAACAGCACTCCGGTCCGGGGGTCGACCACCGAGCCCGCCGCGTTCACCGCGACGAGGGCGGCCACCGTGACCCCGGAGGCGAGGCGGGTGCTCGCCGTACCGATGCCGCCCTTCAACTGCCCGGCCACCGCGCCGGTACCCGCGCCCACGCCGCCCTCGGCGACCGGATCCCCGGGCCCCGAGGCGGCCGCGGCCTCCACCGCCGCGCGGCCGGTCGACGCGTCGGGCCGGGCCCGCCAGTCGCCGCCCCGGCCGAGGTCGAAGAGGGCGGCGGCCGGAACGACCGGGACCACCTGCGTGGGGCCCGCGCCGACCCGGACGCCCCGGCCCCGCTGCTCCAGCCAGGCCATCACCCCGGACGCGGCGTCCAGTCCATACGCGCTGCCGCCCGTGAGGACGACGGCGTCGACCCGCTGCACCAGATTC
Source organism: Streptomyces sp. DSM 106670 (assembly GCF_055792845.1). Lineage (NCBI taxonomy): Bacteria > Bacillati > Actinomycetota > Actinomycetes > Kitasatosporales > Streptomycetaceae > Streptomyces > Streptomyces sp. DSM 106670. The sequence continues at coordinate 3,301,960 of NZ_CM147704.1, read as the reverse complement.
CGCGGATCCAGCGCGTCCGTCTCCCGCGTACCCGGCCCGCCGCCCCGTACGTCCACGGCGGCCACGGCCCCGCCCTCGGGAGCCAGGACGACGGTCGTACCGCTCAACGCCCCCGCTCCGGCGACCTCGGCATGGCCGACGCGGATCCCGGCCACATCGGTCAGCGCGTCCAGCAGGGGCGGGAGGGCGGGGGTCCTGTCCTCGCGGGTCATGTGCGGCTCCTCCGGTCGGGATCGGGGCCCGCGGGGGAGCGCGGGCCGATGCGCCTCGAACGTACCGGCGGGCCGGGAGCGGTGCGCAAGGCCCCGCGCGAGCAGGGCGCCCGGACCCGGACCGGGCAAGGCGACCCTTGCGACTGTCCGGGCGACCCGCTCACCCTCCCACCCCCTAAAACGGGTTCAATCGACCCAAACGGTCCTACGGTGGCCGGGTGACCGAGCCCTCAGAAGCCACCGCAGCAGCCGAGCCCCACGCCCCCGACGGCGCTGCGGCCACGCCCCCCGCCGCGACCGGCCCCCGGTCCGTCACCACCCGCGCCACGCTCGTCGGAGCGGCGGTCTCCGCCCTGCTGATCCTCGCGATCGTGCTCGGCAGCCGGATGCTCCGCAACTTCGACTCGGCCCTCCTCCCCTACGCCGTGGCCACGGTCTTCCTCGCCTTCGGCGTCGCCTACCGGTACACCGTCTGGATCTCCGCCCCCGGCGCCCGACGCCTCTTCAAACAGGGCTGGCGCAGCTTCTTCTCGCTGGACAACTTCCGCCGGGCGCCCACCGCCCTGCCGAAGATGATCGCCACCTATCTCGGCTTCCAGAAGTTCCTCGGCGCCCGCTCCCGCGCCCGCTGGGCCGCCCACCAGCTGATCTTCTGGGGCTGCATCCTCGCCGCCCTGATCACCTTCCCGCTCACCTGGGGCTGGTTCACCTTCACCTCCGGCAGCGGCTCGGGCCCCGGCTACGAGATGCGGATCTGGGGCTTCAAGATCCTCGGCTTCGACTCCCTCAACCTCCTCGGCTGGCTGATGTTCCACGGCCTGGACATCGCCGCCGTCCTCGTCATCCCCGGTGCCTCGTACTTCCTGTGGCGCCGGATGAAGGACCGCGGCGCCATCACCGGCCAGCGCTTCGCCTACGACCTGGTGCCGTTGATCGCGCTCATCGTCATCTCAGTGACGGGCCTGCTGCTCACCTTCTCCTCGGTCTTCCTGCACGGTGGCGGCTACCAGTTCCTGGCGATCCTGCACATGGTGTCGGTGGTCTTCACCCTCATCTACATCCCGTTCGGCAAGTTCTTCCACATCGTCCAGCGCCCGGCCGCGGTCGGCATGCAGCTGTTCAAGTACACCGGCCGCAAGGACGACGAGGTGTTCGCCTGCCGCCGCTGCGAGGAACCCATCGACACCGGGCCCTACGTGGAGAACCTCCGCGGCACCATGCGCGACCTCCGGCTCGACTTCGACGCCTGGGCCGAGTACTGCCCGCGCTGCAAGCGGGTGCTGCGCGGCAGCGCCTACCTCTCCCATGTGAAGAAGGGCTTCAAGTGACCGCGGATCCGCGAGCTGCTGCCGACCGCCGCACCTTCATCCCCCTGGATCCCTCCCTCGCCCCGCCCGGCACCCGCGCCTTCCGGGACGCCGGCGGCATCCCGGCCGACCAGTGGCACGCCGACCAGAACGGCGAGACGCTCGTGCCGACCCACTGCTGCTTCTGCGGCGTCCAGTGCGGGATGTATCTGCGCGTGGACCGCGGCGGCAAGGTCTTCGGCGTCGAACCCCGCAACCACGACATCAACCGGATGCGGCTCTGCCCCAAGGGCATCAACGCCTATCAGCAGGTCAACCACCCCGACCGGCTGACCGCCCCGCTGATGCGCCGCTCCCGCGACGAGGAGTTCCGCGAGGTCTCCTGGGACGAGGCGCTCGACTTCACGGTCTCCGAGATCAGGCGCATCCAGCAGACGCACGGCAACGACGCCTTCGGGCTCCTCGGCGGGGCCAGTCTGTTCTCCGAGAAGACCTATCTGGTGGGCAAGTTCGCCCGGGTCGCCCTCAAGACCCGGCACGTCGACTACAACGGCCGCCTCTGCATGGTCAGCGCCGCGGGCGCCAACAAGCTGGCCTTCGGCATCGACCGGGCCGGCAACCCCTTCTCCGACATCCTCCTCACCGACTGTCTGCTCATCGCCGGCTCCAACGTCGGCGAGTGCTTCCCCGTGATGACCCAGTACGTCTGGGGAGCCCGGGACCGCGGGGCGAGCCTCATCGTCGTCGACCCGCGCGAGACCGCCATCGCCCGGACCGCCGACATCCACGTCGCCCTCAAGCCCGGCACCGACTCCGCCTTCTTCACCTCCGTCCTGCACGTCGTCATCGAGGAAGGGCTCACCGACGAGGGCTACCTCGCCGCCCACGCCACCGGCTGGGAGGAGGTCAAGGCCAAGGCCGCCGAATACCCGCCCTCCCGCGCCGCCGCGATCTGCGGCATCCCCGCCGAGCAGATCGTCCAGGTCGCCCGGGCCTTCGCCCGCGCGCCTAAGGCCATGGCCTGGCACGCCCGGGGCATCGAACACCACTCGCAGGGCGTCGAGAACTGCCTCTCCGTGATCAACCTCTGCACCGCCACCGGCCACATCGGCAGACCCGGCGCCGGCTACGGCACCATCACCGGCCAGGGCAACGGGCAGGGCGGCCGCGAACACGGCCAGAAGTCCGACCTCCTGCCCGGCGGACGCTCCATCATGAACGAGGAGCACCGCCGCCAGATCTGCGAGATCTGGGGCATCGAGGAGTCCGAACTCCCGCTCGCCGGCACCTCCATGATGGAAATGGTCTGGCAGATGCAGCGCCGCGAGATCCGCGGCCTGATCGGCATCTGCAACAACCCCTTCGTCTCCCTGCCCAACTACCGGGTGGTCAAGGAGGGGTACGACACCACCGAGTTCCACGCGCAATTCGACTTCTTCCTCTCCGAGACCGCTGCCAACGCCCACGTCGTCTTCCCCGTCACCACCTGGGCCGAGGACGAAGGAGTGATGGCCAACGCGGAAGCCCGCGTGGTCAAGCACAACAAGGCCCAGGACCCGCCCCCCGGCGTCCGCACCGACACCTGGGCGATCTGCGAGCTCGCCCGCCGGCTCGGCGCCGGCGACAAGTTCGACTTCCCCGACTCCCGGTCGGTCTTCGACGAGCTGCGCATCGCCTCCGCCGGAACCGTCAACGACTACTACGGCATCACCTACGAACGGCTGGAGGAGACCGGCGGCATCGCCTGGCCCTGCCCCACCACCGACCACCCCGGCACCCCCCGGCTCTTCGAGGACGGAAAGACCTACCACCCCGACGGCAAGATCCACCTCCAGGTCGTCGAATGGCACCCGCCGATGGACCCGTACGACGACGAGCACCCCATGTCGCTCACCACCGGCCGCACCGTCGCCCACTTCCTCTCCGGCAACCAGACCCGCAGGCTCGGCGCCCTCGTCGAACAGACCCCGCGCCCCTGGGCCGAGATCCACCCCTCGCACGGCTTCCGCAACGGCGAACCCGTCCGCGTCGTCACCCGGCGCGGCAGCGAGGTCTTCCCCGCCCTGGTCACCGAGGCGATCCGCCCCGACACCGTGTTCGTGCCGTACCACTGGCCCGTCCCCACCGCGGCCAACGCCCTCACCATCGACGCCCTCGACCCCCGCTCCAAGATCCCCGAGTACAAGGTGTGCGCCTGCCGCATCGAGCACGCCGAGCGGATCGACGAGGTCCCCGCCCCGCCGGTCGCCCCCGGCCATGTCGCCTACCCGGAGACCCAGGTCTCCCGTACCGACCCGCTGCCTCCCACGGCCCCGCAGGGCCGTGGCACCTCGGAGAGGAGCTGATCCCCCCCATGATGGGCAGAACGATCTTCATCGACCCGGGGCGCTGCATCGGCTGCCAGGCCTGTGTCTCCGCCTGCCGCGAATGCGACTCGCACCGCGGCAAATCGATGATCCACCTCGACTACACCGACGAGGGCCAGTCCGTCGCCTCCCTCCCGACCGTCTGTATGCACTGCGAGGACCCGGTCGCCCCGTGCGCCGAGGTCTGCCCCGCCGACGCGATCCTGGTGACCGCCGACGGTGTGGTGCAGCAGGCCGACACCACCCGCTGCATCGGCTGCTCCAACTGCGTCAACGCCTGCCCCTTCGGCGTACCGAAGATCGACCTCCAGGCGAAGCTCCAGATGAAGTGCAACCTCTGCTACGACCGCACCGCCTACGGCCTCGCCCCCATGTGCGCCACCGTCTGCCCGACCGGAGCGCTCTTCTACGGAACCGTCGAGGAACTCCAGGCGGAGCGCCCCGGTGTCCAGGTCGCCGACACCTTCGTCTTCGGCGAGACCGAGGTCCGCACCGGCGTGGCCATGGTCGTCCCCGCCGAACGGGTCCAGTGGCCGGTCCCCGGCGGTCTTCCCGTCGTCGAGATCAATGGGAAGGACGTCGGCCGATGAGCGTCACCGACCAGCAGCCGGCCGACGAGCATCCCGCCGGGGGAGACCCGCGCGAGGCGCTCCAGGACCGGATCGCCGCCGACTCCCTCACCACCCGGCGGGACTACCTCCGGATCGTCACCACCGTCTCCGGCGGTCTCGCCGTCGGCGGCATCGGCGTCGCGGCCGGCATCCTGCACCGGCACGGCGACGGCGAGGAGGGCAAGGCCCCCGAGCCGAAGCGCGTCGCCGGGCAACTGCCGCCCGGTGAGTCCATCGCCTTCCGCTACCCGGGCGAGGAGGACCGGGCCGTCGCCGTCCGCCTCGACGACGGCACCCTCGTCGGCTACTCCGCCGTCTGCACCCACCTCGCCTGCGCCGTGCTCTGGCGCAAGGACCGGGGCAGCGAGGGCGAGCTGTACTGCCCGTGCCACGAGGGAGTCTTCGACGCCCGGTCCGGCGAGGTCACCGCCGGGCCGCCGCCCCGAGGGCTGCCGAAGGTCGTGGTCATCGAGCAGGACGACGGAAGCATCTGGGCCGTGGGCACCACCCGCTCCGGCGAGAGCGTCGAGGAAGGCCTCTGCCGCCAGCTCGGCGGCGAGCGCCCCGACCTCGCCACCCGTATCGGCTGCCCCGACATCGGCGGCGGAGCCGAATCCCCGCCCCGGGCCGCAGGCCCCGGCCGGGCGACCGGCGCGGTGTCCACCGATGTCAACAACCCGGGCGGGCGGGCATGAGCGACACCCCGCACCCCGAGCTGCCGCTGCCGCCCCCGGGCAGCCACTACCCCACCTACCACCCGGGCAGCGCGGACCCCGAGCTGAACCGGCCCGTCCACGAGCGCTATCCGCAGATCCGCCCCACCAGCGGATACGGGGACCCCCGCGTCCGGCACACCGGCCCGGGCCCCGGTGCGGGCACCGACCAGGACCCCGAGCGCTCCTCGAAACTGACCGCCCGCCTCGCCCTGGCCATGACCGTCGTCATCGGCCAGCTCTGGGGGCTGACGATCCTGATCGACGAGTGGATGGAGGGCAACACCGGCACGGCCTGGTGGGGGGCCGGCTTCCTCGGTCTGTCGTTCCTGGTCGTGCTCGGCCTGTGGCTGCTCGATCCGAAGGACCGCTGACGCCCGCCGCCCGGCTCCGCGGCGGCTCACACCTCGCGGTGAGCCGCCGTACCCTGGAGACATGAGTGCCGCCCCCGCCCCCCGACCGCGTGATGCGAAGCAGCAGCAGCCGCAGGAGCAGCCGCAGCAGGAACCGAAGCCCAAGCCGGTTCTGATCTTCGACGATCCGCTGGACCGGCAGTCCGCGGACGATACGGACCAGGGGTGGGGCGAGCGGCCTCTCACCGGTGGCAGCGCCGCGGACCTCGCGCGCTTCCTGGACGAGAAGCCGCCCCACCACATCTGAGCGGTCGCCCGGAGGGCTACCGGTCCTCGACCGGGCCCGTGGCACCCCCACCGGTCCCGCCGGGGCCCTCGCCCGAGTCCGGCCCGAGTCGGCCGGGCGCGCCACCGGTGCGCTGCGCGACGAGCGCGTCGCGGATCTCCTTCAGCACCTCCAGCTCGCTGACCTCCATCGTCTCCTGCACGCCCTCCTTGGCGGCCTGCATCGCCGCCCGCCGGGCCAGATACTTGGCCATCGGCAGCACCATCAGGAAGTACACGACAGCAGCGGTGATCAGGAAGCTGAGGGCGGCGCTGAGCACCGAGCCCCACAGGATCTCGATCCCGTCCATCTCCCCGGTCTTCGGATCCGTCGTGCACGGGCCCTGGAGGCACGAGCTGTAGTTGTCCAGGTCCTGGGTGCCGAACGCACCGACCAGGGGGTTGATGACGCCCTTGACGACCGCGTTCACGATGTTCGTGAACGCTGCGCCGATGACGACAGCCACCGCGAGGTCGATCACATTGCCGCGCGTCAGGAAGGCCTTGAAGCCCTCCAGCAGACTGACCTTCTTCTCGCTCACAGGTGAGCCTTCTTTCGCGTGTGCGGTCGGGGGAGCAAACTGCTCCGCCACCTAAGGCGGGTGAAGGCGACACTGTCCAATCCGCTAATTCCCACGGGTGACTTGAGAGGGCGTCAGTTCGCATCGGACACCGCCACGGCCAGCCGCCCCGAAGCGCCCGCGCCGAGCAGCGTCGTGGCCGTCGACCGCTCCACGGACAACACCACCAGCGCCCCGGACCCCGCTTCACCGCCACCGCCCGCCGCATGGCCGCCCGGTCCGGCGGCCGCATGCGGCACCTTCGCCACGCGCGCCCCTCGTGCCACCACGCGTGCGTCGTCGCTGCCCGCATCGCCGACCGCGATCACATCGACCCGGTCTCCCGGCCGTAGCAGCCGTACGGTCTCCGGATCCGCGATCCGGACCGGCGCGGAGACCAGCCGCACCGACGACCGGCCGGCTCCTGGCGGAGCGTCCGGCGTGGCGGCGGCCCTTCCGTCGGCGCTGCTCAGGCCCGTGGTGGCCAGCGCCGCGCCCGCCAGCGCGAGCCCGGCAGCCGCCGCACGTCGTTGGCGGCGCAGCATCCGCCGCAGCCGGTGCGCGCCACCGCCCCGCACCCGCAGGGGCCCGAACGGCCCCACCCCGCTGGGCACGGGCACCGGCGCGGGGAAAGCGGAGGTGGGCAGGGACGAGGAGGAGGACAAAGGCGAGGGCAAGGGCGAGGACGTGGACATGGCACCACCTGGGATCAGGGCGGACGAGCGCACGGGAAAGGGGAGTCCGGACCGGTTCGACCGGCCGAACTCCCCTCACTTTCCACGGTCCGAGCAGATCCCGCTGCGGCCTGTGGACGGTCCCCGCACTGTGGACAACTCCGTCACCTGATCCGGTGACCCGGTGACCCGGTGAGTCCCGCCCTGCCGCCGGCTACGGCAGCGCGATCCCCGTGTCGATCCCGTCCAGCGCGTGGGCGCAGGTGCAGTTGCGGCTCTCGTTCTCCGGCAGCCCGGCCACCGCGTCGAACAGCACCGAGCGCAGCCGGTCCACATTGGCCGCGAACACCTGGAGCACTTCCTCGTGCGAGACGCCCTCGCCCGCCTCGGCCCCCGCGTCCAGGTCGGTCACCAGGGTCATCGTGGTGTAGCAGAGCCCCAGCTCCCGGGCCAGGACCGCCTCGGGGTGCCCGGTCATGCCCACGACCGACCAGCCCATCGCCGCGTGCCAGCGCGATTCCGCGCGGGTCGAGAAGCGGGGCCCCTCGACGACCACCAGGGTGCCGCCGTCCACCGGCTCCCAGTCGCGTCCGCGGGCCGCCGCCAGCGCGGCCTTCCGGCCCTCGGGGCAGTACGGGTCGGCGAAGCCCAGGTGGACGACGTTCGGTACGGTCCCGTCGGCCCGGGGCTCACCGTCGTAATAGGTCTGTACGCGGGTCTTGGTGCGGTCCACCAGCTGGTCGGGGACGAGCAGGGTGCCCGGCCCGAACTCCGGCCGCAGCCCGCCCACCGCGCACGGCCCGAGCACCTGCCGGACCCCGACGGAGCGCAGCGCCCACAGGTTGGCCCGGTAGTTGATGCGGTGCGGCGGCAGGTGGTGGCCGCGTCCGTGGCGGGGCAGGAAGGCTACCCGCCGGCCGCCGAGCTCGCCGAGGAAGACCGAATCGCTCGGCTTTCCGTAAGGGGTGTCCACGGAGACCTCGGTGACGTCCTCCAGGAAGGAGTAGAAGCCCGAGCCGCCGATGACACCGATCTCCGCGGAACCCTCGGTACCCGTACCGGAGCCCGTTTCCGTATGTGCGTTCGCCATGCGGTCACCGTATCCGGAGGAGCGTTTCCCGCGGCGTACGCCCGGACCCCGCCGAGTGGTCTCGGCGGGGTCCGGGGAAAAGCGGATGGGGCGTACGCGGGCTCAGGCGGCCGACGTACCGCTCGACGAGGCCGGCGCGGAGGCCGACGACGAGGAGGAGCCGGACGAAGAGGACGACGCCGATGCGCTCGCCTTCGTGTCCGAACCCGACGACGAGGACGACGCGGAGTCGGACGACTTCGAGGTCGTCGACGCCGGCGTGCTGCTCGACGAGGAGCCACGGCTGTCGTTCCGGTAGAAACCGGAACCCTTGAAGACGATGCCGACCGCGGAGAACACCTTCTTGAGGCGTCCGTCGCAGCTCGGGCACACGGTCAGGGCATCATCGGTGAACTTCTGCACCGCCTCGAGGCCCTCGCCGCACTCGGTGCACTGGTACTGATAGGTCGGCACTTGCTCCTCCTGGCACTCTCACTCAATGAGTGCTAACGACGCTCCATACTGACGTATTCCGTTGAATCAGTCCACCGTGACCGGCTCGCGGTGACCGATCCCACGTGCCACGGTGCGTCCCGAGGACCGGGGGGTCAGCCGTGAGCGCAGGGCCAGCAGGGTCACCAGAGCCAGCGCGGTCCCGGCCAGGGGCACCAGGAATCCGGTGCTCGCGCCGTGGGCGTCGGCGAGTTGCCCCGCCACGGTCACGGCCGCGGCCTGTCCGAGCGCCACCGCGCCCGTCAGCCAGGTGAAGGCCTCGGTACGGGCGGTGGCGGGCACCAGCGACTCGACCAGGGTGTAGCCGCTGATCAGCGCCGGGGCGATGCAGAGGCCGACCAGCAGGCCGAGCCCGGCCAGCAGCGGAACCGAGTGGACGGCCCACAGGCCGGACGCGGTCAGGGTCAGCGCCACGTACCCGACGATCAGCCGGCGGCGCGGGCTGCTCTTCCAGGCGATGGCGCCGCAGGCGATGCCGGCCAGCATGTTTCCCGCGGCGAAGATGCCGTAGAGGACCCCGTTCACGCCGGGGTGGCCGATCTCCTCCGAGAACGCGGTCAGCGAAACCTGCATGCCGCCGAAGACCGCGCCGATGCCCAGGAAGGTTATGGCCAGGACGCGCACGCCCGGTACGGAGAGCGCCGAGGCGTGCGGTTCGGCCGCGGTGGCCGCGTTGCGGGGGGCGGGCTGGGTGGCGCGCTGCGCGGCGAAGAGCAGGCCGCCGACCAGCGTCAGGGCGGCTTCCGTGATCAGGCCGGCCGCCGGGTGCACGCCGGTGCACAGCGCGGTCGCGATCACCGGGCCCAGGACGAACGTGAACTCGTCCGTCACCGACTCGAACGCGGCGGCGGTGGACATCAGCGGGGAGGCGGGCCGGTCGGGGGTCGCCCCCAGCAGGGCCGCCCAGCGGGCCCGCACCATGGGGCCGATCTGCGGGATCGAGGCACCGGTCGGCACGGCGGCGGCGAACAGCGCCCACAGGGGCGCGTCGGCCAGCGCCAGGACGGTCAGGGCGCTCACCGAGACGGCGTGGAGGAGAACCCCGGGCAGCAGGACGGAACGCTGGCCGAAGCGGTCGGCGAGCTTGCCGCTCTGCGGGGCGAACAGCGCCATGGAGACGCCGGAGACCGCCGCGACGGCGCCCGCGCTGCCGTAGGAGCCGGTCGTGTGCTGCACGAGGAGGACGATGCCGATGGTCAGCATCGCGAAGGGCTGCCGTGCGGCGAAGCCCGGGAGGAGGAAGGTCCACGCACCGGGGGTGCGCAGCAGTTGCCCGTATCCGGGGCGGTCGGAGACCGTGGTTGCCACGGTCCTTGCCTTTCTGCCGCCTGGTAGCCCTGCTTCCCGGCGCCCTTGTGGGGCGGGCCGGACGGAAGCGGCCGAGAGCTGTCCTCTTCGCGCGGAACTGCGGTAGATGCCGGGCGACTCGCTGCAAGCGGCGAAGAAACGCCGGGCGAAGAGACACCACGACCGCCATACGGTCGCGCCAGCTCTGCTTCAGACAGAGTTGGTCGATCAGGTTTGCCTTCATGATACAGGTGGAAGACCCTGTGCGCCTGTGATCTGCGCACAGGGCTTCCGTTTCGGCCTGTGATCTGCGACGCCTTCTCAGGGGCGGGTCTTCGCGCCGCTTCCGCTTCCGTTGGCACCGGCATTGGCACCGGCATTGGCACCGGCATTGGCGCCCGCGCCGGCCCCGCCGAGCTTCTTGGCCAGCTTCATCGCCTGTGGAATGGCGGATCCGCCCTGGGGGCCCGTTGTGCCGGGCGCGCCGGAAGCGGGTGATCCGCCCGTGCCCAGCCAGCCGGCCAGCTTGCCGCCCTCGGCGACCGCCCGCAGGCGTTCCTCCGCCCGGTCGCGCACCGGATCGGTGGCCACCACCAGCAGCTCGTCCCCGCGCCGCAGCACCGTCGCCGGGGACGGCACGAAGCTCTTGTTCTCCCGGACCACCAGGGTGACCGCGGCACCGGCCGGGAGCCGGAGCTCGCCGACCTCCACGCCGTGCATCTTCGACTTCGCGGGGATGGCGACCGACAGCAGATGGCCGCGCAGTCGTTCCAGCGGGGCCGACTCGATGCCCAGGTCGTCCGCCTCGGCCGGATCGTCGGCGATCTTCAGCTTGCCCGCGACCCAGGGCAGCGTCGGGCCCTGGATCAGGGTGTAGACGATGACCAGGACGAAGACGATGTTGAAGATTCTCGTACTGCCCTCCACCCCGGACACCATCGGAATGGTCGCCAGGATGATGGGCACCGCCCCGCGCAGCCCGGCCCAGGACATGAGGACCTTCTCGCGGGCCGGCATCCGGAACGGCGCGAGGCTCAGGAAGACCGACAGGGGGCGCGCCACCATGGTCAGCACCAGGCCCACGACGACGGCGGGCCAGAAGTCGTCGACCAGGTCGTGCGGGGTGACCAGCAGGCCGAGCAGTACGAACATGCCGATCTGGGCCAGCCAGCCGAGTCCGTCGGCGAAACCGCGGGTGGCGGGCCAGTGCGGCAGCTTGGAGTTGCCGAGGATCATCGCGGCCAGGTAGACGGCGAGGAACCCGCTGCCGTGGGCCATGGCGCCCGCGGCGTACGCGGAGACGGCGATGGCCATCACGGCGATCGGGTAGAGGCCGGAGGCGGGCAGCGCCACGTGCCGCAGTCCCAGGGAGCCCAGCCAGCCCACCGTGATGCCGATCGCGGCGCCGATGGCCAGCTCCAGGGCGATCTCGCCGACCAGGACGTACCAGTGCTCGACCGGGCCGACCGCGGAGAACGCGACGACCAGGATGACGACCGGAGCGTCGTTGAAGCCGGACTCGGCCTCCAGGACACCGGTGATCCGGGGCGGCAGGGGCACTCTGCGCAGGACGGAGAAGACGGCCGCGGCATCCGTGGAGGAGACGACCGCGCCGATGATCAGGGCCTGGCGCCAGTCGAGGCCGACGAGATAGTGCGCGGCCGATGCGGTGATGCCCACGCTGATGGCGACGCCGACGGTCGAGACCACCGCGGCGGCGGGCAGGACGGGGCGGACCTCTTTCCACTTCGCTCCGAGCCCGCCCTCGGCCAGGATGACGACCAGGGCGGCGTAGCCGATCACCTGTGTCAGCTCGGCGTTGTCGAACTTGACGTCGAAGATGCCGTCCTGGCCCAGGGCGATCCCGATGCCGAGATACAGGAGCAGGCTGGGGAGCCCGCTGCGCGAGGAGATCCGTACCGCCGCCACGGCGACGAGCAGGACGAGCGAGCAGACGAGCAGGAGTTCGTTGAGCGCGTGGACAGTCAGGGTCCGTTCCTTCCCTGCGTGCGCCTGCCGGATCGTCCTCCGGCAGCCAGTTACTTCGTTACCTTACCTAATCGTTAACGATTCCTTGACGGCTTCGAGTGTTCGTACGAGGAAGACGCAAATGGATGCATCCCTATACCGCGTCCGAGTGGCTTCTCCGCTGCGCCTATGGTTGCTCCTGCACTCCCAGGACCACCCTGCCCCTCGAAGGACAGCGATGCCCGCCAACACAACCGCCTCTTCCGGCCCTTCCGACGCGAAGAAGCCCGGCAGGAAGAAGGGGCGACGCGCCCGCCTGATCGTGCTCGTCCTGGTGCTGGCGCTCGTCGCGGGTGTCGGGTACGGGGCGTACTGGTCCGTGTCCACCGTGCGGGCCTCGTACCCGCAGACCACCGGTTCGATGACACTCGACGGCCTCAGCGGCGACGTCGAGGTCAAACGTGACTCCTACGGGATTCCGCAGATCTACGCGGACTCCGACGCCGACCTCTTCCGCGCCCAGGGCTTCGTCCAGGCCCAGGACCGCTTCTGGGAGATGGACGTCCGGCGGCACATGACGTCCGGCCGGCTCTCCGAGATGTTCGGTTCCGGCCAGGTGGAGACCGATTCCTTCCTGCGGACGCTCGGCTGGCGGCAGGTGGCGCAGAAGGAGTACGACGAGGTTCTCGACGAGAGCACCAAGAAGAACCTCCAGTCGTACGCGGAGGGCGTCAACGCGTATCTGAAGGGCAAGGAAGGCCGGGACATCTCGGTCGAGTACGCGGCGCTGGGCTTCACCAACGACTACAAGCCCGGCGAGTGGACCCCGGTCGACTCGGTGGCCTGGCTCAAGGCGATGGCCTGGGACCTGCGCGGCAACATGCAGGACGAGATCGACCGCTCGCTGCTGACCAGCCGCCTCGACAAGGACCAGATCGAGGACCTGTACCCCGGCTACCCGTACAAGAAGAACAGGCCGATCGTCGAGCAGGGCGCGATCTCCCCGGTCACGGGCAAGTTCGACCCCGAGGCGACCCCGTCGGACAACGTCGGCTCCACGACCCCCGAGGGCGCCACCGAGGGCCTGAACACCCAGCTCTCCGCCCTCTCGGACACCCTCGACGAGATCCCGGCGCTGCTCGGCCCCAACGGCAACGGCATCGGCTCGAACTCCTGGGTCGTCGACGGCAAGCACACGACGTCCGGCAAGGCGCTGCTCGCGAACGACCCGCACCTCGCGCCGATGCTGCCCTCCCTCTGGTACCAGATGGGGCTGCACTGCCGTGAGCTGTCCAAGACCTGCCAGTACGACACGGCGGGCTACACGTTCTCCGGCATGCCCGGTGTGATCATCGGCCACAACCAGGACATCGCCTGGGGCCTGACCAACCTGGGCGCCGACGTCACCGACCTCTTCCTGGAGAAGGTCTCCGGCGACGGCTATCTGTACGACGGCGGGACCAAGCCGTTCAAGACCCGCGAGGAGACCATCAAGGTCGCCGGCGGCAGGGACCGGACGATCACCGTCCGCGAGACGAACAACGGCCCCTTGGTCTCCGACCGCAGCAAGGAGCTGGACAAGGTCGGCCAGAAGGCGCCCGTCAGCAATGCCGCACCCGACCGGGCCGACGGCTACGCGGTGGCGCTGAAGTGGACCGCGCTGGAGCCCGGCAAGTCCATGGACGCGGTCTTCGCGCTCAACCGGGCCAAGGACTTCGCCACCTTCCGGAAGGCCGCCGAGTACTTCGAGGTCCCCTCGCAGAACCTCATCTACGCCGACACCGAGGGCAACATCGGCTACCAGGCGCCCGGCAAGATCCCGGTCCGCTCCGAGGGCTACGACGGCACGGTCCCGGCCCCGGGCTGGGACCCGAAGTACGCGTGGAAGGGCTACATCCCCTTCGACGAGCTGCCCTACGAGTACAACCCGGACCGCGGCTACATCGTCACCGCCAACCAGGCCGTCATCGACGAGAAGAAGTACCCCCACCTCCTGACCAAGGACTGGGGCTACGGCGCCCGCAGCCAGCGGATCAACGACCTCCTCGCCCAGAAGATCAAGGGCGGCGAGAAGGTGTCGACCGATGACATGCAGAAGATGCAGATGGACAACTTCAGCGAGATCGCCGCGCTGCTGGTGCCCGAGCTGAAGAAGATCAACATCTCCGACCCGAGCGTCCGCGAGGCCCAGAAGCTGCTGGAGGGCTGGGACTACACCCAGGAGCCCGACTCGGCCGCCGCCGCGTACTTCAACGGCGTCTGGCGCAACATCCTGAAGCTCGCCTTCGGCAACAAGCTTCCCAAGGAGATGCGGGTCAAGGGCGACTGCCTCAATGTGCCGCCGGCCAAGAACAGCGGCCCGGTGGACCAGCAGAAGAGGCTCGTCCGCGAGTGCGGCCAGCGCGACGGCGACACCGCGCAGCCGGACGGCGGCGACCGCTGGTTCCAGGTGGTCCGCGACATCATGGACGACCCGGACAACGAGTGGTGGAAGGCCCCCGCCCGGGGCCGCGAGGACGCCCTGGAGAGCCGGGACGACCTCTTCGCCCGGGCGATGGAGGACGCGCGCTGGGAGCTGACGGCGAAGCTCGGCAAGAACATCTCCACCTGGAGCTGGGGCCGGCTGCACCGCCTGACGCTGAAGAACCAGACGCTCGGCACCGAAGGCCCCGGCCTGCTCCAGCGGGCCCTCAACCGCGGCCCCTGGAACCTCGGCGGCGGCGAAGCGGCGGTCAACGCCACCGGCTGGAACGCGGCGAGCGGCTACGAGGTCGTCTGGGTGCCGTCGATGCGGATGGTCGTCAACGTGGGGGACTGGGACAAGTCCCGCTGGATCAACCTCAGCGGGGCCTCCGGGCACGCGTTCAACGCGCACTACACCGACCAGACCGAGAAGTGGGTCGACGGGGAACTGCTCGACTGGTCCTTCGGGACGGAGGCGGTCGACGCTGCCACCGTCGACACGCTGACGCTGAAACCGTAGGCCCTACGAAGGGTTCACGAAGCGCCGCGCTCCGGCCGGTGTGACCACGGCGTCCACGGGGTGGTCGTGCGGCTCCGAAGGGACCCGCGCGACCACCTCGTCGTCGTACAGGAGCACGACGAGCGCCGGGTGCGCCCCGGCGGCCGTCAGCCGGGCCAGCACCCGGTCGTAACTGCCGCCGCCCCGCCCCAGCCGCATCCCGGCCCCGTCCACCGCCAGGCCGGGCAGCAGCACGGTGTCGGCGTCCAGGACGGCGTCGGGGCCCAGGCGCGGGCCGTCCGGCTCCAGGAGCCCCCGTCCGGCCGGCAGCAGGTGCTCCGGGCCCTCGTAGGCCGCCCAGTCCAGGTCGTTGTCGGGCAGGAGCACCGGCAGCAGCACCCGCACGCCGCGCCCGCGCAGCGCTTCCAGAAGCGCACGGGTGCCCGGCTCGCGACCCACGGAGACATACGCGGCGACCGTACGGGCGTCAGCCAGTTCGGGGAGACCCAGGGCGGCGGCGGCGAGAACCGCGGCGGCCCGGACCGCGTCCTCCTTCGTCAGAAGGGCCCGTGCGGCGAGCAGTTCGCGCCGTAGTGAGCTCTTCGCGGACGGCTTGCCGGACTTGTCGGTGTTCAAGAGAGACTCGCACGATTCTCGTATGGGCATATTTAAGGACGAAGTTAACCGGAATATCAGCTTCCGGCCGTGTGCAGCCGTTAAGGTCGGCACATGACTCAGTCGCCCTCCAGGATCAGCAAGGCCGTCATCCCGGCAGCAGGTCTCGGCACCCGGTTCCTGCCCGCCACGAAGGCCACTCCGAAAGAGATGCTGCCTGTCGTCGACAAGCCGGCCATTCAGTATGTCGTCGAGGAGGCCGTGGCCGCGGGACTCTCCGACGTACTGATGATCACCGGTCGCAACAAGCGTCCCCTGGAGGACCACTTCGACCGCAACTACGAGCTGGAGTCCGCGCTCACCCGCAAGGGCGACGCCGAACGCCTCGCCAAGGTCCAGGAGTCCAGCGACCTCGCCACCATGCACTACGTCCGCCAGGGCGACCCCCGCGGCCTCGGACACGCCGTGCTGTGCGCTGCCCCGCACGTGGGCGACCAGCCCTTCGCGGTGCTGCTCGGCGACGACCTGATCGACCCGCGCGACGCGCTGCTGGCCCGGATGGTCGAGGTCCAGGAGCGTGAGGGCGGCAGCGTCATCGCGCTGATGGAGGTCGACCCCTCGCAGGTCCACCTCTACGGCTGCGCCGCCGCGGACGCCACCGTCGACAGCGACGTGGTCCGCATCACCGACCTGGTCGAGAAGCCGGACCCGGCCGACGCCCCCAGCAACCTCGCCATCATCGGCCGGTACGTCCTGGACCCCGCGGTCTTCGACATACTGCGACACACCGAGCCGGGCCGCGGCGGCGAGATCCAGCTCACCGACGCACTCCAGCTCCTCGCGGCCGACGAGAAGATCGGCGGCCCCGTGCACGGCGTCGTCTTCAAGGGCCGCCGCTATGACACCGGCGACCGCAGCGACTATCTGCGTGCCATTGTCAGACTGGCGTGCGAACGTGAAGACCTGGGGCCGGACTTCCGGACCTGGCTGCGCAAGTACGTCGCTGAGGAGATGTAACCCCGTGAGCAGCACGATCTGGTCGGTCGACGAACACCTGGACGACATCCTCGCCGCGGTGCGGCCGCTGGAGCCCATCGAGCTGCAGCTGCCGGACGCCCAGGGCTGTGTGCTCGTCAAGGACGTCGTCGTGGAGGTGGCCCTGCCGCCGTTCGACAACAGCTCCATGGACGGTTACGCGGTCCGGATCGCCGATGTCGAGGGCGCCAGCGAGGAGTTCCCCGCGGTTCTCACCGTCATCGGCGACGTCGCCGCGGGCAGCGCGGGGCTCGCCGACGACCAGGTCGTGGGACCGGGACAGGCCGCCCGCATCATGACGGGCGCCCCGCTGCCCGCCGGTGCGGAGGCCGTCGTCCCGGTCGAATGGACGGACGGCGGTACGGGCGAGGGCCCGGCCGAGGGGATGCGCGCCCACGCCGACGCGCCGGAGGGCGCCACCGGTGAGGTCAGGGTGCACCGGCCCGTCGTCGCCGGCGCCCATGTGCGCGAGCGCGGCAGCGACGTCAAGCCGGGCGATCTGGCGCTGGCCGCCGGCTCGGTCGTCGGCCCGCCGCAGATCGGGCTGCTCGCGGCGATCGGCTGCTCCACCGTGGTCGTACGGCCCCGCCCCCGCGTCGTCGTCCTGTCCACCGGCAGCGAACTGATCCAGCCCGGCGAGACGCTGACGGGCGGCCAGATCTACGACTCCAACAGCTTCGCGCTGACGGCCGCCGCCCGGGACGCCGGAGCCATCGCCTACCGGGTCGGCGCGGTCGCCGACGACGCCGAGACGCTGCGCGCCACGATCGAGGACCAGCTGATCCGCGCGGACATCGTCGTCACCACGGGCGGCGTCAGCGTCGGCGCGTACGACGTCGTCAAGGAGGCGCTGTCCTCCGTCGGCGACGAGGACGAGCCGGGCAGCGGGATCGAGTTCCGCAAGCTCGCCATGCAGCCGGGCAAGCCGCAGGGCTTCGGCTCGATCGGCCCGGACCACACCCCGCTGCTGGCCCTGCCGGGCAACCCGGTCTCCAGCTACGTCTCCTTCGAGTTGTTCGTCCGCCCCGCCATTCGCGCCCTGATGGGCCTCACCGATGTGCACCGCCCCACGGCCCGCGCCGAGCTGCGCGCCGACAAGGCGCTCACCTCGCCGGAAGGCCGCCGCCAGTTCCTGCGCGGCCGTTACGACGCGGAGGCGGGCACAGTCACTCCGGTCGGCGGTTCCGGATCGCATCTGATCGCGGCGCTGGCCCAGGCCGACGCACTGATCGTGGTGCCCGAGGACGTCACCTCGGTCGAACCCGGCACGGAGACGGACGTGATCCTGCTCCGCTGACCGCCGCCCGGTGGCGGTACGGTATCTGCCGCCGTGCCTTCCGGGGGACCCCCTCCGGGCCCGAGGCCCATCGGTGCCCCTACCGCTAGGCGGAGTGAGTTGAGTACGCAGAACAGGCTGACGCACATCGACGAGGCGGGCGCGGCCCGCATGGTCGACGTGTCGGCGAAGGACGTCACCACCCGCGTCGCCCGCGCGTCCGGCCGGGTGCTCGTCGCGCCGCGCGTGATCGAGCTGCTGCGCGGCGAGGGCGTCCCCAAGGGCGACGCCCTCGCCACCGCCCGGATCGCCGGGATCATGGGGGCCAAGCGCACCCCGGACCTGATCCCGCTCTGCCATCCGCTGGCCGTCTCCGGTGTGAAGGTCGATCTGAGCGTGGCCGACGACGCGGTGGAGATCACGGCCACCGTGAAGACGACGGACCGCACGGGCGTCGAGATGGAGGCCCTGACGGCGGTGTCGGTGGCGGCGCTGACCGTCGTCGACATGATCAAGGCGGTCGACAAGAGCGCGGTCATCACCGACGTACGGGTCGAGGCGAAGTCGGGCGGCAAGTCCGGCGACTACCGGCGCACCGCGCCGGAGGGACCGTCGGGACCGGACGCGTGACGCCGCCCGAGCCGGCCGCCTCCGGCCACGAGGGGCGGGTACCCGAGCGCGGGTCCTCCGGCCACGACCACCGACAGCCGCCCGGGCATGGAGCCTCCGGCCACGAGGGGCACGCGCGGGCAGCCGGGTCCGAGTCCGGGGCCTCCGGAGCCGCGCCGCACACCCCGTACCGCGCGCTCGTCGTCACCGCCTCCAACCGGGCCTCCGCCGGGGTGTACGCGGACAAGGGCGGCCCCCTGATCGCCGACGCGCTGACCGGCCTCGGCTTCACGGTCGAAGGACCGCAGGTCGTCCCCGACGGCGACCCGGTCGAGGCGGCCCTGCGCGCGGGCGTCGCCGCCGGTTACGACGTGATCGTCACCACCGGCGGTACGGGCATCTCGCCCACCGACGCCACCCCCGAGGCCACCCGCCGCGTCCTCGACCACGAGATCCCCGGCATCCCGGAGGCGATCCGGGCCGAGGGCCTCGCCAAGGTCCCGACCGCCGCCCTCTCCCGGGGCCTCGCGGGCGTCGCCGCCCGCACCCTGATCGTCAACCTTCCCGGCTCCACCGGCGGGGTGAAGGACGGGCTCACCGTCCTCGGCAGGCTTCTGGTGCACGCCGTCGACCAGCTCCGCGGCGGCGATCACCCCCGACCGGGGAGCCCGAGCTGAACATCGCGACCTGGCCGGTGACGCTGACCGACGGCGAGATCGTCCTGCGCCCGATAAAGATGCGCGACCAGCGGGTCTGGCGCGAGGTCAACCGGCGCAACCGCGACTGGCTGCGCCCCTGGGAGGCGACCGTCCCGCCACCCGCCCCCGGCGGCCCGATGGCGCAGCGCCCCACGTACCGGCAGATGGTCCGTCATCTGCGCGCCGAGGCGAACGCCGGGCGGATGCTGCCGTTCGCCATCGAGTACGAGGGCCGGCTGGTCGGCCAGCTCACGGTCGCGGGGATCACCTGGGGCTCGATGTGCTCCGGTCATATCGGTTACTGGGTCGACCGGAGCGTCGCCGGGCGCGGGGTCATGCCGACGGCCGTGGCACTCGCCATGGACCACTGCTTCCGCACCGTGGGCCTGCATCGCATCGAGGTCTGCATTCGCCCGGAGAACGGGCCCAGCCGCAGAGTGGTGGAGAAACTCGGATTCCGTTCGGAGGGCGTACGCCCGCGCTATCTCCACATCGACGGGGCCTGGCGCGACCATCTGATCTTCGCCCTCACCGCCGAGGAAGTGCCCGAGGGGATGCTCCGGCGCTGGCGCCGGTCGCGCCCGACGACACCGAGAAGCCCCGGACCGACCGAATAAATAAAATAGATGTTCGAATTTGATCGCGGGATGACCGCCGGATGACCGCATTGGGTCGGGCTTTCGGTGGCTGTTGATCTGAACAATCACAAAAAAAGTCCGTGATATCAGCCGGATCGTGCGACACACCGGGCCAATTGGCGGATCCTCGCGCGCAAACCCCTCTACGGTGTGAGCGTGAGCAGCAGCGGCCTCATCTACGCAGTCATCGTCGGGGCCTGGGCCGCCTACTTGGTGCCGATGTGGCTCCGCAGGCAGGACGAGCTCAACGAAGCCCGTCCGACGGAACGCTTCAGCACCGCCATCCGGCTGCTGTCCGGACGGGCGGCGATGGAGCGCCGGTACGCCAAGGAGCTGCGGGAGCGCACCGCCGAGGAGGCGGCGCCCGACGTCGACCCGGACCGGGAAACGGACCGTATGGAATCCGTGGACGTCCGGGCCTTTGCCGCGCCTCCGGCGCACACGGAAGCCAGATTGAGCGACCCGGCGCACGCGCCCGAGCGCGCTCCGGACCACCAGGCCTCCGACCGCCCGGCGCATGACCGTTCGGCGCACGACCGTCGGGCGGGACATCAGCCGTCGGACCGTCAGCCGAACGAACGCCGGTCCGGTGAGCGCCCCGCGGAACACGCGCCCCCCGCCCAGCGGCGACCCCGCTCCGGCGCGGCCGACGCCGAGCGGGCCCGGCGCGCCCAGCGCTCCCAGGTCCTGGCCCGGCGCAGGCGCACCACCGTCGTCCTCTTCCTGGCCTTCACCGCGGGCGCGGTCGTCGCGGCGGTCGGCGGCCTCGGCTTCCTGTGGGCCCCGGCGGTACCGGCCGTGCTGCTGAGCACGTACATCGTGCATCTGCGCGCCCAGGAGCGCCGACGGTTCGCCTTCACGATGGACCGCCGCCGGGCCGAGGACGCGGCCCAGCGCCTGCGCGAGAACCGCCCGCGTCGGAACCAGCCCGCGATCCCCGCGCCCGCGGAGCCGGACGACGACTCCGAAGCGCACCACGCGGAGCCTGAGCCCACCCCCACGGTCTCCCCCCAGGAGGCCGGCCGGCGCGCCCTCGTCGAGCAGACGGACCACGCGGAGTGGGTGGACCAGCAGCGCGAGCGCGGCCGCGTCCAGGGCGACAGCTGGGAGCCCGTTCCCGTACCGCTGCCCACCTATGTCACCGCGCCCGTCGCCCCCCGGGCCACGGGCGGCGTGGAGGTCGGCGACCCGGAGACCTGGAGCGCGGCCCGCTCCAGCACCGCCGAGCCCACCCAGACCGGAACGTCGCACCCGACGGCCCCCGCGGTCGACCCGGCCCCGCGCCAGCGCACCAACCAGTCCCGCCGCAACCGCGACCGTGGCCGGACCCCGCTCTTCGACCAGTACGACGACGAGGACCGGCCGCGCGCGGCCAATGAGTGAGGTGGCGGGGCGCCGGGTGCTCCGGGAAACCCGACACCGCTGACCAGCGGAGGAACGGATTTCCAAGCACCCCCGTGAGGGTGCTAGAGTTTCACACGTCGCAAGGGCCTGTGGCGCAGTCTGGTAGCGCACCTCGTTCGCATCGAGGGGGTCTGGGGTTCAAATCCCCACAGGTCCACAACCGACAGTTCTCGAGTAGCTCTCGAGAATCGTCACGAGATCCCGTCCGATCTGATTGATCGGGCGGGATCTCGGCGTTTCCGGGGAGCGGGTTCCCAGGGCGTACGTCGTGCCGAAGGCTCAGCTTTCGCCGTTCCACGACCGCCACAGATCCGAGTACGGTCCGCCCGCGCCGACCAACTCGTCGTGGGTGCCCAGCTCGACGATGCGGCCGGACTCCATGACGGCGATGCGGTCGGCGTCGTGTGCGGTCTGCAGCCGGTGGGCGATGGTGATGACGGTGCGGTCCGACCGGACGGCGGCCACTGCCCGCTCCGCCTGCCGGGCCGTCGTCGGGTCGAGCAGTGACGTGGCCTCGTCCAGGATCAGGGTGTGCGGGTCCGCCAGAAGCACCCTGGCCAGGGTGAGCTGCTGTGCCCGGGCAGCCTCCAGTTCGACTCCGCCTGAGCCCAGCGGGGTGTCCAGGCCCTGCGGCAGTTCGGCCACCCAGTCCGCTTCCACCGACCTCAGGGCCGCGAGGACGGCCTCGTCGTCGGCTTCGGGCGCGGCCATGGTCACGTTGTCGCGAAGGGTGCCCATGAACACGTGGTGCTGTTGCGTGATGAGGACGATGCGGTTGCCCAGTTCGCCCGCCGCGGCCTGGTCGGCGACGGGCACGCCGCCGACCAGGATGTGGCCGGTGTCGGGGACGTCCACACCGGACAGCAACTTGCCGAGCGTGGACTTGCCGGCTCCCGACCGGCCGACCACCGCCAGCCGTTCGCCGGGACGGACCGACAGCTCCACGTCCTTGAGGATCTCGTGCCCGGGGACGTAGGAATACCCCACGCCCTTGACCTCGATGAGGTCGTCCACAGGGGCCGGCACCGGAGCGTCCGCTGTGTGCGACACCAGCCCGACACCCTTGATGCGGGCGAACGAGGCGCCGCTGCGCTGCAGTTGTTCGACCCAGATGAGCATCTGGTTGAGCGGGTCGACCAGTTGCCACATGTACAGGCTGCCCGCCACCACGACTCCCAGGGAGATCGTGCCGTTGAGGTAGCCGAACCCGCCCACGAGCAGGATGAGCGCCATGGGCAGCGTGTGCGCGAACTCGGTGACCGGGAACAGCACCATCCGGAGGGAGAGGGTGCGCATGCCGGCGCGGTAGGTGGTGTCGATGGCCTTGTCGAGGGTGCTGTTCTGCAGTTCGCGCAGCCCGTAGGCCTCGACGGTGCGGGCGCCGTGCGCGGTGGAGTCGAGGATCTCGGAGACATCGCCGGCGGCCGCTCCCTCGCCGAGGTAGGCGTCGCGGGAGCGCGCGAGGTACCAGCGGCTCACGCCCCACACGAGGGGCAGTCCCACGACCGAGCAGAGGCCGAGCAGCGGGTCGAGGAGGAAGACCGCGGCGAAGACGAACACGACCTGGATGCCGGAGATGAACATGTCCGGAGCCGCATTGCGCAGCGTGGCTGCGACGGTCGAGACGTCCAGGGTCGTACGGGTGACCAGATCGCCGCTGCCCACCTCGTCCGCGACACGCCCCGGCAGGGAGAGGGTGCGGTCGACGACCTCCTCGCGGAGCCTGGCGAGCGCGCGCTCGCCGAAGCGATGGGAGAGACCGCGCGCACAGCGCGTCAACACCAGTCGGGCCGCCGAGAAGCCCAGGACCGCCGCGGCCAGTCCGTCGACCGCGGAGACGGACAGGTCACCGGACTCGACCCTGGTCACGATGCGGCCGAGGAGCCAGGGACCGGCCGCGCCGGCAAGCGCGGCGAGGCATGTCAGCAGCAGCATCGCGCAGACGGCGCCCGAGTCGTCCCTCAACAGCTTCCGGCAGGCCCGGCGTACCGTCCTGGCATCGGCGATCGGCAGACGGGGCGTCTTGTCGGACCTGCTCATCGCGACTGTCCTTCCACGGGCTGTGCCACGGCGGCTTCGCCGGGGGTCTCGGTGCTGCCGCGGAACACCAGTGCCGCGTATCCCGGCCGGTCGGCGAGGAGCTCTCCGTGCGTACCGGTCGCCCGCACCTTTCCGTTCACGAGGTGGACGACTTCGTCGGCCTGGCCGAGCACGAGCGGCGATGTGCTGACGACGAGGGTGGTCCGCCCGTGCCGGTGCGCCGCCACCCGGGCGGCAACGGTTGCCTCCGTGTGCGCGTCCAGTGCCGACGTCGGTTCCACGAGCAGGAGCACCTCCGGATCCGCGAGCAGGGCCCGCGTCAGCTGCAACCGCTGGCGCTGTCCCCCCGAGACGTTGCGGGCCTGATTCTCCAGGCGGGTGTCGAGCCCGTCGGGGAGTGCGTCGATGATGTCCTCCGCTGCGGCGGCGTGCAGCGCCCGCCGGATGTCCTCGTCGCAGCGGCCGGTGCTGCCGGAGACGACGGAACGCAGGGGGCCCGGGAACATATAGGCATCGTTGTCCGCGAGCAGAATGTGCCGCCTGAGAGCCGTGCGGTCCCAGCCGGACAGCTTGAGGTCCCCCCAGGAGGCCTCGGAGTCCGTGTAGCCGGCCAGCCGGTCCACCACGGCGCGCGGCTCGTCGGGACGGGCGCCGACCAGAGCCGTCATTTTCCCCGGGGCCACCACCAGGCCGGATACGGGGTCGTGCAGCGGGCCGGGAGCGGCCGGGGGGTCGAGCCGGGTCCGGTGCTCCTCGGGGGCCGGCGCGAGCGCCAGGATGTCGACCACCCTCCGTGCGGAGACGAGCCCGCGCGGCAGGTCATCCGCCCCTTCGATCAAGGATGAGACGGGTACCAGCAGAGCGGCGACATATCCGTAGACCGCCACCAGCTCACCTACGGTGATGGCTCCGCCGGCCGCCATCCGCGCGCTGATCCATGTCACCACGGCAAGGAAGACCATGGGCAGGCACGCGGTGAGTGCCTGGACCCAGCTGGTGATGGCAGCGACGCGGTATCCGAGGGGGACCAGGACCTGGGAGCGTTCCCGGTACCGCCCGGCGAACAGGGGCTTGCCGCCGATCCCGTTGAGGACGCTCAGGCCGGCCACCATGTCGCCGGCGAGAGAGGTCAGAGCGCCCTGGTCCTCCCGGTAGCGGCTTTCGGCGCCGTGCAGCTTTCCCAGCAGAGGGCCGACGGTCAGAGCCAGGGCCGGTACGCCGAGAAGGACCACCACGGCGATGACGGCCGAGATCCGGACCAGCAGGACGGCAGTCGCGGCATACGCGATGACCGCGCCTACGCCGGGTCCGGTGATGGTCAGTGTCTGGGCGATCCTGCTGATGTCGCCGACCTGGAGGTGGGTGAGCTCACCCGCGGACACCTGCCGGGGCAGCGCCGACCCCAGCCGGGTGACGTGGCGTGTGACGACCTGGACCGTCCGGTAGGCCGCGTCCACACGGATGTGCGTCATGGTGCGGTGCCGCAGGACGCCGAGGATCGCTGCCCCGGCCCCGGTGACGACCACGGCTCCGATCCACAGGAGCAGCATCCTGGTGTCCCGCGCCTTGAGTCCCTCGTCGATCGTCTTCGACAACAGGTACGGCGGAAGCATGAGCGCACACATCCACGTACTGCCCCACAGGGTGCCGAGCAGTACCCGCCTGTACTGACGTGTCGTCAGCCACCACAGGAACCGCAGCGGACTTCGATGATCCGGCAGGCCCGGGGACTCGTAAGGAACCCGGCGCGCGCCTTCGGGCAGGTCTGGTCCAGGTATCAATCTCGGCCGTCCTTGCGGGGATCGAGGGGCGTCGGTGAATGATCCGGCTGCGGTACTGCATGCGTCGTACACAAGAAAATGCCATACGGCCGAAGAGCCGTACGGCGTGAGGTCGCGATGCGCCGACGAAGGTGACAACGCCGAACCCTTCGCCTCGGCGTAACCGCTGGAACCCGAGGAAGTGGCCGCCGCGGTGCGCGAGGTGCCGGAACGCCTGCCGGGTGCCGTGCGCCGTTTCGTTCCGGGCCTTGGCCGTTCGGGGGAGTACGGCGTGCCGGGCGGCGGAGACACGAGCAGAGTGGGAGTGGACGGCGGTCCTGGCCGCCCAGGGATCGAACGGAGTGGGGAGTCCGATGGCACCCGGGAGCGACGACCCCCTCGACGTGGGGCACTCGGCGGGGCTCGTGGTGGACGCGAGAGGCACGATCCTGCGGTGCACGCCGGCCGCGGAGTCCCTCCTCGGGCGGTCGGCGGCGGAGCTGCACGGCGGGCGGCTCCAGGACCTCCTCGCGGTGCCCGGGAGCTGGCCGGCGGTCCTGGAACAGCGCGACGGGCCGGTGTGGCAGGGGCGGGCGGTGCTGGCCCCGTCCCTCGGGGGCGAGGTGGAGTTCCGCGTGCTGCCCCTGACCGGCGAAGGGCCGGACGGCCGGGCGCGGGAGTTCCTTGTGCTCGCCGCTCCGCACGTCCTGGTCGCACAGTGGCGCCAGGGCCACGCCTTCCTGCGGGAGCTGTTCCTCCAGGACCGCATCGGCCTCGCGGTGTTCGACAACGAGCTGCGGCTGGTACGGACGAACACCCACCTTCTGCCCTACCTGGGTGTGCCGGACGAGCTGTACGGGGCCCGGCTGGGCGACTTCCTCCAGGAGGCGGACGCCCGGGTGATCGACGCCCGCCTGCGGAACGTCCTGACGACGGGAATCCCCCTGATCGGGTTCGACGTCACGGTCCACACGCGGGTCGAACCGGGGGCGGGAAGGATCATGTCCCTCTCGGCGTTCCGCCTCCAGGGGGCGAACGGGCATGTCATCGGCGGCACGGGGCTGTTCGTCGATGTGACGGACCAGAACCTCTCACGCTTCCGGCTCGACCTCCTGCACCGCGCGACGACGGTGCTCAGCACGAACCTCTCCGCCGAGGAGAGCGCCCGTGACCTGGCGGACGCACTCGTCCCCGCGCTCGCCGACGTGGCGGTCGTCGATGTGGCCGAGGCGGTCTTCACCCACGACGAACCCGCTCCCGAGCACCACGGCGACCACCTGCTGCGCCGCACGGCGACGGCCGGCGCCGTGCCCGACGGGTTCGCGACCGGCGCGGTATTCGATGTGAACACCGGCGGGACGCTGTCCGACCGCATGTGGTCGGACCGGTCGGAGGAGGGCGCCGAGCCGGCCGACGTGCTCGGCCGGGCACACGGGATGAGTACGTGGCTGCGAGCACGGGGATCGCTCCTCGGCCGCATCCGGGTCGGCCGCGGCCGCGACCGGCCGCCCTTCACCGCCGACGACCTCGACCTGCTGGCGGAGATCGCCTCGCGAGCCGCCCTCGTCGTGGACAACGCACGCCGCTACACCCGCGAGCGGAACGCCGCGGTCGGGCTGCAGCGCAGCCTGCTGCCGTCCCCGACGACCGACACGGCCACGGTGCACACGGCGAGCGTCTACCTTCCGACGGACACGGCGACGGGGGCCAGCGGCGACTGGTTCGACGTCATTCCCCTGTCCTCCGCCCGGGTCGCGCTGGTCGTCGGCGACGTGGTGGGGCACGGCCTGGGGGCCACGGCGACGATGGCGCGCCTGAGGACCGCCGTGCGGACCCTGGCGGACCTCGACCTCGAACCCGACGAACTGCTGACGCACCTCGACGACCTCGTGTCCGAGCTCGCGATCGACACCGCGGACGCCGAGGCCGCCTTCGGGTCGTTCGGTGCGACCTGCCTGTACATGACGTACGACCCCGTCACCCGGCAGTGCCTGGCGGCCAGCGCGGGACACCCTCCGCCCGCCCTGATGGATCCGGACGGCAACGCCGCGCACATCGACCTCAGCCCCGGTCCGCCGCTCGGGGTCGGTGGCCTGCCGTTCGAGCCCGTCGCGTTCGAGGCGGCGGACGGCAGCGTCCTCGCGCTCTGCACGGACGGCCTCATCACGCGCGGCCATGCCGATCCCGACGAGGGCATGAGCGCCCTCCGGCACGCGCTCTCGGCGGCGCTCGTATCCGGCCGGTCCCTGGAGGAGATCGGTCCCGAGGTGGTCGGGGAACTGGTGCCCCGCCCGCTGGCGGACGACGTGACGCTGCTCCTGGCGGAGGCCCGCGGGGTGCGCGCGAGGGACCACGCTTCCTGGACCCTCGCGGCGGACCCGTCGGTGGTGTCCGAGGCACGCGCGCACGTGCTCGGCCAGCTGTCGCTGTGGGGCCTGGACGACCTCGCCTTCACCACGGAGCTGGTGGCCAGCGAACTGGTCACCAACGCCATCCGCTACGCGGGCGGGACCATCGGTCTGCGCCTGATCCGCGCGGCCTCCCTGATCTGCGAGGTCTCCGACGTCAGCAACACCCAGCCGAGGATGCGCCGGGCCCGTGCCACCGAGGAAGGCGGCCGCGGCCTGTTCCTGATCGCACAGCTCACCGACCGGTGGGGGAGCCGGTACACACGCTCCGGCAAGACCATCTGGACGGAGCAGGCGCTGCCGCCGGGCCCGTGACGTCCCGCCCACCGGTCCGTCACCCGCGAGCGGTACCCCGGGCGTCAGCCGGTGCGGTTGTAGATCGCCGTACCGGGGCAGGCCGTGACGCCGAGACGGGTGCCGCAGCCGGAGTACTGCTGGGATCCGTTCCACCACGCCCAGCCGCCGATCGTGCGGCCGTTCAGCCAGGTGTACTGGCCGTTGTAGCTGGCGTCGTACGTACGCAGGGCCCAGTGCACGTGGGCTCCGGTCGCGGAACCGCCGGCGCAGGTGTCGGTGCCGATGCTGCCGAGCAGGGCGCTGCGCGCGATCGACGTCCCGTTGTAGTAGGTCGTGTTGTGCAGGTGGTAGTAGTCCGTGGAGAAGCCGCCGGGGTGGATCACCCGGGTCCAGCCGCCGCCCGCGCCGCACATCGAGGTGGCCGTACCCTCACGTGACGAGCGCACCAGACCACTGGCGTTGCCGCCGGCGAAGTCGAGGGAGCTCCAGTAGCCGGTCGCACCGTCATGCGCGTGGGGGCCGCCGGTCAGCGTCATGTAGTAGTCGGGCATCCAGGGCAGCAGCAGCCCGTTGGTGTTGGCCAGGGCCCCGGTCGGCGAGGCCTGCGCGTCCGGGGTCGCCTTGCCCGCGGCGTAGGCCGTCATCGTCCGCCGCTCCGCCGTGCCGACCAGCGGGGAGCGGGCCACGTGGTCGGCGAACTCGGGGTCGCCCTCAAGGCCCGGGACCCACCGCCCGTCCTCGCGGTGGGCGATGTAGAGCCAGCCCTCCGGCGCACCGTGCCGTGCGCGCGACGCCTCGACGTAGGCGACGCCGCGGGCCCAGTCGCCCGAGACGTCGCGGACGTCGACGACCACCTTGCGGCCCTCCGCGGCGAGTTCGCCGACGGCGGCGCTCGTGGCGAGTTCCCTGGCGTCGTGGGACCGCGAGAGGACGTCCGCGGAGACGGCGTCCAACAGCGCCCGGCGTTCGGCGCCGAGACGGTCGGCGACGGCGGCCGGCATCTTCACGGTCACCCCGGCGGACGGGTGCCCTGCGCCGGCCGAGGAGTCCGCCGGAGCGGCGGGTGCGGCGGCGAGCAGTCCGGTGACGGCGAGGGCGGTGGCGGCGAGGGTGGTGACGGCGGTTCTCAGGTACGCGGACACATGCGGTCTCGGCAGCACGGGAAATCCCCTGTCGTCGGTCGGCCGGATGGCTAATTGTCATGGACCTGATCGAGTGTGGTGCTCCTTGTCAACGCGCGTCAACCAGGCAGGAGTGCCGTCATTTGTCGGCCCAATGGCGGCGGATCCGGGCCACCACGCCGACCGGCCGGGGCTCCCCGGCAGGATGGGGAGGAAGGCGGCCCCTTCCCGGGGCGGCACGAGGAGAAGGTCACCCGCCATGGCCACGAAGCCCACGCCGTTCGACGAGCTCGACCGGAAGATCGTCGCGACCCTGATCGCGAACGCCCGGGCGAGCTTCGCCGAGATCGGCACGGCCATCGGGCTGTCGGCCACCGCCGTCAAGCGCCGGGTCGACCGGCTGCGCGCCACCGGGGTGATCACGGGGTTCCGGGCGACCGTCCGTCCGGCCTCGCTCGGCTGGCGCACCGAGGCGTACATCGAGGTGTACTGCGACGGCGCGGCACCGCCCAGACGCCTGGCGGAGGTGGCGCGCAAGTACCCGGAGATCGCGGCGGCCATGACGGTGACCGGGGCCGCCGACGCCCTGCTCCACATCAGGGCCACCGATGTGGAGCACTTCGAGGAGGTGCTGGAGCGGATCCGCAGCGAGCCCTTCATCCGCAAGACGATCAGCTACATGGTGCTGTCCCACCTGCTGCCGGACAGCCCGGAGGCGGGAGCCAGCGAGCCCGCGCCGGGCGCCGGGGAGGGCCCGGGCGACGAAGGCGACGCACTGAACCTGCTCTGAGCGACACATCTGCGCAGCATTACTGCGTATACGTGCAGCTCTTCGTTCTTGTCGGGCGTGCAGGCCGCTTTCTACGGTGAGGGCATCCCCATCGTCACCGGAGAAGGCGGAGGAGAACCGTGCCCGCAGAACGTGGCCCGCTGGACCAAGGCCCGCACCTCAGGCGCTATCTGATGTGCGAGCCCCGCCATTTCGAGGTGCGCTACGCCATCAACCCGTGGATGGACACCGGCACCCCGGTCGATCTCCCGCTCGCCCGTGACCAGTGGCTGACCCTGGTCGAGGCCTACCGGGGCCATGGCCACACCGTCGAGACGATCGCCCCGGTCGCCGGTCTGCCCGACATGGTGTTCGCGGCGAACGCGGCTCTCGTCATGGACGGCAAGGTCTTCGGCTCGTCCTTCCACGCGCCCGAACGGCAGCCGGAGGCGGCGGCGTACGCGCAGTGGTTCAAGGAAGCCGGGTACGAGGTACACCCCTCCCGGTCGGTCTGCGAGGGCGAGGGGGACCTCGTCCCGGCCGGACGGTACGTACTGGCGGGTACGGGCTTCCGTACGCACAGCTCCGCGCACCGCGAGGTGCAGGAGTTCTTCGGCAGGCCCGTGATCGGCCTCGACCTGGTGGATCCGCGCTTCTACCACCTGGACACGGCTCTGTTCCACCTCGGCGGGGAGCCGGACGGGGGCGGCGGGACGGGCGCGGGGAACATCGCCTACTACCCGGCGGCGTTCTCCGCGGGCAGCCGCGAGGTCCTGCGGCGCCTCTACCCGGACGCGGTGATCGCCACGGAGGAGGACGCCCTGGCGTTCGGCCTCAACTCGCTCTCCGACGGCCGTCACGTCTTCGTCGCACCGCAGGCCCACGGCCTGATCGACGAGCTCGCCCACCGTGGCTACGTCCCCGTTCCCGTCGACCTTTCGGAGTTCCGCAAGGCCGGCGGGGGCATCAAGTGCTGCACCCAGGAGATCCGCTGATGACCGACACCGTCACCCCTTCCTCCGCTTCCTCCGCCGCCTCCGAGACGCGCTCGTCGGAGCAGCTGATCCGGGCCGAGGCCCCGGTGCTCGCCCACAACTACCACCCGCTGCCCGTGGTCGTCGCCCGCGCGGAGGGCTGCTGGGTCGAGGACGTCGAGGGCCGTCGCTACCTCGACCTGCTGGCGGGCTACTCCGCTCTCAACTTCGGCCACCGCCACCCCGCCCTCATCAAGGCCGCGCACCGCCAGCTCGACGAACTCACCCTCACCTCACGCGCCTTCCACCACGACCGGCTGGCGGGTTTCGCCGAGCGCCTGACCGCGCTGACCGGCCTCGACATGGTGCTGCCGATGAACACCGGCGCCGAGGCCGTGGAGAGCGCGGTCAAGGTCGCCCGCAAGTGGGCGTACGAGGTCAAGGGCGTCGCACCGGACCGGGCGACGATCGTCGTCGCCGACGGCAACTTCCACGGCCGGACGACGACGATCGTGAGCTTCTCGACGGACGAGACGGCCCGCGCCGGCTTCGGGCCCTTCACCCCGGGCTTCCGGGTCGTCCCGTACAACGACCTCGCCGCCCTGGAATCCGCCGTGGACGAGACGACGGCGGCCGTGCTGATCGAGCCCGTCCAGGGCGAGGCCGGGGTCGTCATCCCCGACGACGGCTACCTCACCGGGGTCCGTGAACTGACCCGGCGCGCGGGGTGCCTGTTCATCGCCGACGAGATCCAGTCGGGCCTGGGGCGCACGGGCCGCACGCTGGCGGTCGACCATGAGGGCGTGGTCCCGGACATGCTGCTCCTGGGCAAGGCGCTGGGCGGTGGCATCGTCCCGGTCTCCGCCGTGGTCGCCCGCCGTGAGGTGCTCTCCGTACTCGGGCCCGGGGAACACGGCTCGACGTTCGGCGGCAACCCGCTGTCGGCGGCGATCGGTTCGGCGGTCCTCGACCTGCTGGCCACCGGCGAGTTCCAACGGCGGGCCGCCGAGCTGGGCGAGGTACTGGACCGCGGTCTGGCCGCCCTCGTCGGCGCGGGCGTCACGGGCTACCGGGCCCGCGGGCTGTGGGCGGGCGTGGACATCGACCCCGCGATCGGCACGGGCAGGGAGATCAGCGAGCGGCTCCTCGCCGAAGGGGTGCTGGTCAAGGACACCCACGGCTCGACGGTACGGCTGGCGCCTCCGCTGACCATCACCGAGGAGGAACTCGGGTCGGCGCTCACGGCCTTGACGAAGGTGCTGTCGTAGCCGGGGCGTTCGTGACGGTCGGCTTCTCGGGCTCCAGCGAGTTGCCCGCGGGTATGCGGCCACAGCTGGTGGGGGCGGCCTTGCCCGCGAACCGGTCGTCGAGCCAGGACACCGCGCGCGGGGTCCAGTACGGCATGGCGCCGACATGGCTGAGCAGGTTGTACTGCTCGTACCGGATCGAGGTGTTGCCGGTGGCGCAGTACTGGTTGGCCAGCGCCCGCACATCACCGGCGACCATCACACCGTCGCCCGTGCCGATGCCCGGGGGCCGGTTGAACGTTCCCTCCAGCACGCCTGCGTTTCCCTGCCCGATGAAACCGGGGACGGTCGGGGTGGCCGCCTCGCCGAGGTTGACCTTGTTGACCGCGTCGACGAAGGCGGGAATGGAGTTGGGGTCCTTGTACTCCGGCTTCGCCAGGTCCTTCCAGGTCAGCCCCGGGTAGCGGCCCAGCGCGTCGACGATCGAGCCGTGTTCGAGCTCGTCGAAGACCGCGATGCCCCTCGGGCTCAGATAGCGCTCGATGTCGATGCCGTAGGCACGGGACACGCCGATGACCGCCATCGGCAGTACGCCGGTCCACACCAGGGAGCCGTCTATGTACTTCAGGTTGTGCGCCGGCGCGACGAGCAGCCCGGCCTCGGCGAAGCCGACCAGCTGCCGGTTCACCTCGGGGGCGTACTCGGGGGCCAGGGCCGCCGCCCAGTTGGTGGCGATGGCCCCGCCGGAGTAGCCGAGCAGGCCGAACCTGGTCCCGGCGTGCAGACCCGTTGCCTCGGCCCGGGTGCTCGCCCGGATCGAGTCGAGCGTGTTCGTCCCGTACGCGGGACCGGCCGCGAACTCGGCGGTCTGGCCCTCGGTGTCGGGGATGACGAGGTCGTAGCCCTTGAGCAACAGCGGTGCCATGACGACGGATTCGACGTTGGCGATGATTCCGCCGAGGGTGACCTTTCCGGCGATGGCCCGGGAGGGTCCGTCCTCGGGGTCGAGGGAGTCGTAGAACGACTGGTACGAGACGGCCTTGCTGCCGTCGCCGCGGTGACTGCGGACCACCGTGGTCACGTTGGCCGACGGCCGGCCCTGGGCGTCGGTCGTGCGGTAGAGCAGCTGGACGGCCTTGACCGGCGTCGGGATGCCGAGGACGTGATAGTCCAGCGTGCGCTTCTTCAGTACGTCGCCCGGCGCGTACGAGGACAGCGGCTCGCTGCCGTCGTAACGGTAGAACGGGTCGGACGCCGCCTTGCCGTCGGTCTGTCGCGCGGCTGCGGCGGGCGCGGCCGCGGTGGGTGTGGCCGCGGCGGGTGCGGCCGAGGCCGTCGGCGCCGCGCCGACGGTGAGAGCGGTGACGACGGCGACGGCCAGCAGGCCGGCGGTGCTCCGGTTCATGATTCCCCCGGGATCCGAATCTGAGTGAATGAGGCGGCACGGTCTGGCGGGCAAGGCGGAACTGCCCTTACCGCGAGGTAACTTACTGGGGGTAACGGCTCGGCGTACAGATGCGTGCGCAGGCTTCTCGACCGCGCCCACCTCGCGGAGCGCGCCTAGTCCTCGTTCCGGGACAGGTCCGCCAGCAGGGGCAGATGCTCCGGGGCCACCCCGGCGACGGCCTCGACCAACTGGTCCCAGGGGCCCAGGGCCAGTGCTTCGACGAGGAGAAGGCGGGCCGGCGGGGTGGGGCCGAGCGAGCCCGCGATCGCCCCGAGGGCCTGGCTGCGGTGGTCCGGCCCGGTGAGGGCGTCGGCAAGGGCCCGGGCTTCCTCCGTCGCGCCGGAGCGGGCCGCGGCCCGGACGACGGCGACCGTGCTCCTTTCGCGCAGGGCGGGGGTGGAGATCTCGTCGAGGAGGGCGACGGCACGGGGGAGGTCGCCGGCGGATGCCGCGCCCGCGGCGATGTGGCCGAGGCTGCGTTCACCCGCGAACGTGCCCGTGATCGCGTCGGCGATGAGCTGGGGCCGGTCCAGATCGCCGGTCTCCACCAGCTTCTCCGCGACGGTGGACAGGAAGTCCCCGTCCCCCTCGTCCTCCGGCAACGCACTCGTCAGAGCCAGGGCCCTGTCGAAGTCCCCGGCCGCGACAAAGGCCCCTGCGGCGTTGTACCGGTGCCAGCTCTGCTCGTACGGGCTGTCCAGGGTCTCCGCCCTGTCCAGCAGCTCAAGAGCCACCTCCCGGGCCCGGTCCGGGCTGCCCGTCTCCCCGAACGCCTCGGCGATGTTCCGCATGGAGTCGGAGTACTGCTCGCCGTCCGGATCCTGCCGGGCGGCCTTGAGCATGGCGGAGAGCAGGGCTTTCTTCTGCTCGTCGCGCCCTGTGCTGTGCAGACCCCTGGCGACCTCCGCCAGAGACAGGATGCTGGTGCAGTCGTCCGAGCCCGTCTCGGCCGCGGCCGAAACCGAGGCCGCGGCCCGGCGGAGCAGCCGGTGGGCCTGGTCATCGGCGCCCACCGAGGCCAACGCCCGGACGACCGCGATCTGTGCGGTCAGAGTGCCGCGAGGGGTGCGGCTGTCCCGGGCCAGGTCCGTCGCCGTCTCCACCAGGGTTCCGGCGCGTTCCCCGTGGCCCGACCGAAGCAGCAGTTCGGCCGTACCGGTCAGGAGCCGTACCCGCTGGCCGGGGTCCGGCACTTCGTCGATCGCCTCAAGACCGCGCTGGGCCAGTTGTGCTGTCCGCGCCGGACCGGCGGACTTCGCCAGAGCCCTACCGATGGCGGTGAGCACACTGGACCGGTGCATCGGCTCGATCAGCCGGTCGACCAACGTCAGCGCGGTGTCCGGGTCACCGGTTTCGGCCGTCGTGAGGGCGATGGCGTACAGCCCGTCGTCATGGTCGAACGGGTCCGGAACGAACCGGTCGATCATCGCCGCGGCGCGCTCCTGCTGCCCTGTCGCCGCCAGGCCCGCGGCCACCTGAGGGAAGAGCCAGCTGACGCCCGGTGGATCGTCGATCGTTCCCGCCAGCTCCGCCGACCTGCGCGCGAACTCGGCTGCCGTCGCCGCGAGAAGGGGCGCCTTCGTCAGCCGTACGGCGATGTGGCTGAGGTTCTGGAACTGCCGGTATGGCCTTTCGCCCGCACTGGCGCACACGGCGCGTTCGGTGGCTTCCGCTGCTCGCCGGTCGTTTCCGAGCAGCGAGAACGAGCAGGCCAGGTCGGCGAACAGCTCGCCCTGCGTGACGGTGTTGGGCGTGGCCGCGACAGCCCGTGCCGCTTCGACGGCATGCCGGGTGACGGCGTCCTTCCCGCCCGCCCGGTGCCATGCGCCCGCCTCGGTCACGGCCTTGACGGTCGCGACGAGAGCCTCCGCCAGTCGCTCTGTCGTCTCCACGTGTGAGGCCGTCCGCAGCGCCTCCGTGTACTCGCCCGCCTCCGCCAGCCCGTTCGCGACCGCGCCCAGGACGCGGTCCCGGTGTTCGCGGCTGTCCGCGTCCTCCGCCAGCGCTTCTGCCTGCTCCCGGTGACCGGTGGCGGCGAGGTGGGTGGCGACGGAGGCCAGGGCGCTCATCCGGTCGTACGGATTCCGCAGCGACTTCGCCATGCTGACGGCCCGCCCGGTGTGCCCGAGCCGGGCCCACAGGCCGATGAGGTCGGGCGGCAGAGCACGGGTCCGTTCGTGCAGCCCGTCGCGGGCGGCGGCCAGGCGCAGCGCGGCGGAGACGTCCACGTCCCCGTTCCGTCTGCCGTCCGACAGCAACTGGTCCAAGGAGGCCGACAGTTCGCCGAGTGCTTCGAGGTCGGCCCCGGTGACCTGCCACAGCCGCTCGTGCCGGGCGGGGTCGCAGACCAGCTCCACCAGCCGCCTCGTGTCGCCCAGTTCGCGCAGGAGCTGGGCGTAACCGCGCAGCAGATACTCGGGCGTCGTGGCGGGCCAGCCCCCGCTCCGGTACGTCTGGGCCCATCGGTGCAGACGTGTGCGGCAGTCCGCCAGCTCCGCGTCGGTGATGAGATCCGCCGCGCTCCGCTGGATCTCCTCATGGGCCAGGAGGTAGACCTCGGGGCCGTGGGACGCCCAGTGCACGGAGCGGCGGCGGAAGCTGCGGCCGGTCACCGCCGACAGTTCGCGCTCCACGAGGCGGGGGCGGCTGCCGGTCAGTTCGGCGATGTCGCTCGCGCTGAGACCACCGCCCGCCGCCACCGTCAGACCGACCAGCTCACGCCCGAGTCCGCCGCCGTCGAGCAGGCGCAGCAGATTCTGCTCCGCGTCCCAGCGGACCGCCTGGGCGTACGGGGAGTGCGCCAGCCAGTGGTTGATCTCCGTGGTCCGCAGCGGATGGTCGCCGGGCACGTCGTCCGGAACCGGCGGGTGCGGGCGTCCCGCCACGATGATCCGCATGCCGTGCGGGGGCGTACGGGGCAGCAGCGCGGCGATGCTGTGGCAGCCAGGACCGGCGGTGACGCCGTGGTCCTCGTCCAGCCCGTCCACCACCAGGACGAGCCGTCGGCCCTCCGCCGCGCAGCGCTCCGCCGCACGGTCCAGGGCGAGCCGCAGCTGTTCGTCCCGCGTGGCCGGCGTGCTCAGCGGCTCCTCCTCCCGCAACAGGGCGTACAGCTGCCGCTGGACGACCTCGCAGAAGGCGGCGGCGTCGTTCTGGCCCGCCATACGGGAGGTGATGAAGAACGCGACGACGTCGATTCCGGGCGGCGGATTCAGGACGAACTCTGCCAGCAGGGCGGACTTTCCGGCCCAGGCGGGGGCCAGCCAGCGCCAGTAGTTCCTTTCGGATATGTCGTCCGTACGCGCCTCCGTGCTGAAGGACGCCAGTTTCGAAAGCTCGACCTCACGTCCCCGGAAGTCGGCCGCGGCCACCCTCTCGACCTGGAGCAGATAGCCCGACACCGCGGGCTGTCGCGGGGGAGAGGAAAGGGTCACCGGGCCGTTGATGACCCCGGTGTTAGAGAGAGCGGCGCCCCCTTGTGCCGAGGCGTCGCCCGTTCCCTTCGCCCCGATCCTGCCGCCGGTCACAGCTCCGCCTACCCCTGCCGGAATCCGGTGTTCGCGCTGCCCCCGTCGGCCTCCGCGTCGCCGGTGTCGCTGACGGACACCGAGCCGGGCGCGGTGGGGGAAGCCGGAGCGACGAAGCCGGTGTTGGCCTCGCCGCCGCCGCGGGACACCGCCCTTCCCGTGCCCGAGACCTGCACGTCAGGGCCCCGGGCCGGGCCGAGCGCCCCATACACGCCGACTCCCAGGGCGGCCACGCCCACCACGGCGGAGATCACTCCGGCCACCTGGTCGGCCCGGTCCCAGCTGAGGAAGGACAGCACTCCCGCGAGCACGGCGACCGCCAGGCCCGTCCACATCAGTACGGCTCTTCGGCCTCTGTTCACGCCGGTGTCCCCCCTCATTCGGAAGGCAACTCTACTGCTGGGGAATGGTGCTGGGGGCGGACTCCGGAGCGGGCGTACGACCCGGCGCAAAGGTCCGCACCAGCGCTTTTCGCCGATCTCTCTACAGTTCTCGGCCAGTTCTGTAGAAAAGAGCCCCACCGCCACTTCTTGTCGCGGCAGTTCCGGCTGCGCCAGAGTTCGAGGCGCGGCGACAGGAACATGTCATCGCCGCCGGGCAGTGTCCATGGAACACATC
Source organism: Streptomyces sp. DSM 106670 (assembly GCF_055792845.1). Lineage (NCBI taxonomy): Bacteria > Bacillati > Actinomycetota > Actinomycetes > Kitasatosporales > Streptomycetaceae > Streptomyces > Streptomyces sp. DSM 106670. The sequence goes on along the minus strand of NZ_CM147704.1, from coordinate 3,264,558 downwards.
GCGCTTCCCCAGGCGCGGTGTGGCCACCCCCCCATTGTCTGGACGCTCGCCTGCGTAGCGGAAGGAATCGCGTGAAGCACAGCAGGAAGAAGAACGCGCGCAGATACATCGTGGCCGCCTCGATCGGCGCCCTTCTGTCGGCCGGAGTCGCCACAGGGGCCTACGCCGGTTCGACGTCGGATTCCTCGGCTCCCTCGGCCCCGGCGTACCAGCCGGAGATGGTCAAGGCGCTCGCCACCACCCTGGGCGTCAGCGAGAAGGCCGCAGTGCAGCGGCTGGACCGCGAGGCCCAGCAGCAGGACCGGTTCGCGGAGCTGCGGAAGGACCGGGTCGACACGCTCGGGGCCTTCTTCACCGCCGACGGTTCGCTGGTCGTCAACGCCGCCGACGCGGAGGCGGCCGACGAGGTCCGCGCCGCGGGCCTCAAGGCCCGGGTTCCCGAGCGCGGTGAGAGCATGCTCGACCGCATCAAGGCCGAGCTCGACGCCAAGGCGCTCAAGAGCGCCCCGGCCGGGGTGTCCGCGTGGTCCGTCGACCTCGCCTCGGACACCGTGACCGTCGAGGTCAACGGTGACTCCGACGCCGCCACCCGCAGCTTCCTCAAGGCCGCGAAGAGCAACGGCGACGCCGTACGCGTGGTCAAGGGGCAGGAGAAGCTGGAGACCCAGGCCGTCGTTCCGCCCGGCAGCAGGATGACCTTCAACGGCTACCTCTGCTCCGTCGGCTACGGCGCCAAGGACCGTAACGGCAACCAGGTGCTCGTCACCGCCGGGCACTGCATCGAGGACCTGCCCGAACTGGCCTACAACGGCACCCGGTTCGCCAAGGGCACCCACACCCGCTTCGCGCTGGGCACCCGCAGCGTGGACATGGGCATCGCCGCCGTCGACTCCGGCAACTCGATCGGCCTCGACGTCACCACGTACGGCAGGGCCGGCACCGTCCCGGTCAAGGGCAGCAAGCGGGCCCCCTCCGGCGCGGCGCTCTGCAAGTCCGGCCAGACCACCCAGTGGACCTGCGGCAAGGTCGGCTCGTACAACGTCAGCGTCACCTACACCGACCAGAACGGCGGCCCGGACACCGTCGTGACCGGCCTGGCCAGCTCCAGCGTCTGCACCCAGGGAGGGGACAGCGGAGGCGCGTACATCTCCGGTGACCAGGCCCAGGGCATGACGTCCGGCGGTCCCAGCAACCAGCGCTGCAACGGCCAGGTCAACTCGCCCGGCTCGTCCTACTTCCAGCCGCTCGACGACGCCCTCGCGTACTACGGGCTGACGCTCAACACCAAGTAGTCCCACCGCGGGAACAGACCGGCAGAAAAGGCCACCCCCCAGACGCGGGAGACCGTCCACTCATCCTGGGCGGTCTCCCGTTCCACTTGGTTCCGTTCCACTTGCTTCCGTTCCGCCCGTTCCGCTTCCGTAGTCCCACGCCACTCCGTGGACACCGGGCTTGCACCGGGAGGTGAGCACATGGACGTTGTGCGCGTCGCTCAGCGGGATACGCCGCCGGCCGCGCGGCGGGTCGCCGACCTTCTCCCGGACGTAGCGGTGGCAGTCCGTCGGCAGGGCGGCCGGATGGAAGAAGACCTGCTGGAGGTATTCGTGAAGGTTCGTCCGCGACCAGCGCTCGTAGTGGGTGGCCGGAGTGTCGGACGGGCTCACATCGACCGCGTAACTCACCACCGTCGTATCCAGCTTGGCCAGTTCCCGGCCGAAGTGGATCTCCAGCACCAGGGATTTGAGCCCTTTCAGATACGTGGCCTCGACGAGACGTCCGCAGGTGACCCTGATGTCGACGGGCTCGGCCGCCTCGTCGTCGAAGCTGAGCACGAAGATCGCCCGGTCCGCCCCCGCCCGGCTGGCCCGCAGCACGTTCGTGGTGGAGATCCCGCTCAGCGTCCCGGTCTCGCCGACCCGGACGATGTCGTGGACCATCAGCGAGCTGGTCTCCTGGTTGAAGTGGCGGAAGCGCGCGCCGAGCGCCTTCTCCACCACCGAGTCCTCGCCGAGGATCTGCAGCGCCGCCCCCTCCGCGTCGGGCGGGGTGGTCCGGCCGCGCGGGCGGCGCGGTCCGAGCAGCGAGCGCAGGGCTCCGGCGGGCAGCTCCAGGATCTCCTCCAGCACGTCCACCGCCCGCAGGGAACGGGCCCGTTCGGGCTGGCTGCGGCCGCGCTGCCAGCTGCTGAGGGTCGCCTGGCTGATGGTGATGCCGCGCACCCTGAGCCGCTCGCTCACCCGCTCCAGGGACAGCCCGCGGCGGTTCAGCGCCTCCCGCAGGACGCCGGGGAAGGTGTCGGCGCCGGTCGCCGCCGCGTGCAGGGCCGAGGTGGTGATGGCCTCGCCCGTCCGCGCCGCGGTGACATGCGCCTCGGTGGGGCGTGGGTCGGTGAGGCACGTATCGGTGACCCGCGCTTCGGCTGCGCGCGTCTCGTCGGTGTCCGTTCTGCTCGACATGTCCCTCCCGTTTCCGGCACTCTCTCGGCGGGACGGCCGACAGGCCCCCGCATACTGGTGGACCACCGGACGGGTGGCGGATAACAAATCCCTCAGGGGTGACCTGTCCCACATCCGGCGGCGAACCGAACGAAGGGCGTGAACGGCGTGGACAGCACCGCTCTGGTCATCGCGGCGAGGAACGGCGACCGGGCCGCCGGGGAACGGCTGGCCGCCCAGTACCTCCCCCTGGTCTACAACGTCGTCGGGCGCGCCCTCAACGGCCATCCGGACGTGGACGACGTCGTGCAGGAGACCATGCTCCGGGCGCTGTCCGGACTGCCCTCGCTGCGCGATCCCGCCCGCTTCCGCTCCTGGCTCGTCGCCATCGCCATGAACCAGGTCCGCACCCGATGGTCCGGTCTCGGCCACCGTCCCGCCCCGCTGGAGGAGACCAACGACCCCGCTGACCCCGCCGCCGACTTCGTCGACCTGACGATCCTGCGCCTCGAACTCTCCGGGCAGCGGCGCGAGACGGCCGAGGCGACCCGCTGGCTGGACGACGCCGAACGCGATGTGCTGTCGCTGTGGTGGCTGGAGACGACCGGTGACCTCACCCGGTCCGAGCTCGCCGAGGCGCTCGGCCTTTCCCCGCAGCACGCCGCCGTACGCGTCCAGCGGGTGAAGAACCAGCTCGACGTCGGCCGCGCGGTCGTCCGGGCCCTGGCCGCCGACCCCCGCTGCCCGGCCCTGGAGGACCTGCTGGGCGACTGGGACGGTACGCCGACGCCGCTGTGGCGCAAGCGGATCGCCCGCCATGTACGCGGCTGCGCCTCCTGCTCCGACGGCAGTGCGGGGCTGGTTCCGCCGGAGGGACTGCTCTCCGGGCTCGCCCTCGTGGTGCCGCTCTACGACAGCGGGCAGTCGGCGGCGGCCTTCGCCTCCTCGGCCTCGGCATCGGCCTCGTCCGCCGCGCCGGCCACCGCGTCCGCCATGACCTCGTCGGCCGCCGCCCCCTCCGCGACCGCCCCTTCCGCGTCCGCCGCGTTCTCGGTCGGCAAGGCGGCGGGGCTGATAGCCGGGGCGGCCGCCGTGACCGCCCTCGCCGTACTGATCTGGCCCTCCGCCCCCGCCCCGCCCGAAGCCCGGGGCGGCGGCGTCACCCACAGCCCCGCGCCCCCGCCGCCCGCGGACGCCCCCGCCGAGCCGCCGCCCTCGCCCTCCACGGTCCCGCCCACGCCTTCGCCGTCGCCGAGCCGGACCGTCGCCGCCTCCCGGCCGCCGGCCGCCACCCCCTCGCCCTCCGCGTCGCCCGCGCCCAGCAAGCCGCGTCCCGGCCCGGACACCGGTGTGGTCACCCGGGTCAACACCCTGCGCGCCGCGAACGGCTGCCCGGAGCTGGAGACCGACCCCCGGCTGACCGAGGTCGCCCAGCGGCACTCCGAGGACATGGCCGCACAGAACTACTTCGGCCACACCGACTCCTCGGGGCAGGGCGCGGGCGACCGGGTCGGCGCCACGGGCTACGACTGGTCGGCCGTGGGCGAGACCATCGCGACCGGGATGAGCGATCCGGCGGCGGTGGTCGAGGAGTGGCGCAACAGCCCCGGCCGCGACGACGACATCTTCAACTGCGACTTCGTCCACGTGGGTGTGGGCATCGCCGACTCCCCGCGCGGCCCCTACTGGACCCAGGTGCTGGCCACTCCGAGGTGAGCGGCCGGGGGCCGGTTGTCAGTGGCGGGTGCCAGACTCGGTCGGCATGGGGAACAGCATGGGAAACAGGTCGGACAGGACGAACGGTGTGCGGCTCAGGGACGTCGTGGAGGCGGACCTGGAGGCGTTTCTCGCGTACGAGCACGACCCGGAGGCGGTCCGCAGATCGCGGTTCCCTCCCCGGGAGCGGGACGCGTTCATGGCGCACTGGAGGACGCGGGTGCTGGGCGACCCCGCGAACCTCGTGCAGACGGTCGTCGTGGACGGCGAGCCTGCGGGGAACATCGTGGCCTGGTGGGAGGAGGACCGGCGCTTCATCGGCTATTGGTTCGGCCGTCCGTACTGGGGCCGGGGCATCGGCACCGAGGCGCTGACCGCGTTCCTGGAGCGGGAGACGGTCCGCCCGTTGTACGCGGACCCCGCCGTCGGGAACACCGGATCGGTGCGCCTGCTGGAGAAGTGCGGTTTCGTGGCGACCGGCACGGTGAAGCACGGGGAGAACGAGCACGTCCTCCTGGTGCTGGGCGGGGGTGCGTGATCAACCGACCTGCCCGGGTGGTTACTTGACCGTAGGGCGGCGTACGCTTTCCGGGGTGCCGGCGGAGGTCCCGGCCCCCGTTCCGTACGGAGGAGTGGGTTCTGTGACGTCCGCCCCGCAGCGCGACCCGATCGACACGAGCAAGCCCCATCCCGCGAGGGTCTACGACTGGCTGCTCGGCGGCAAGGACAACTACGCGGTCGACCAGGAGGTCGGGGAGAAGCTGCCCGCCGAGGCGAGGGCCAACGCCGCGCGGAACCGGGCCTTCATGCACCGGTCCGCCGCCTGGCTGGCGCGGCAGGGGGTGGACCAGTTCCTGGACGTGGGCACCGGGATACCGACCGCCCCCAATCTCCACCAGATCGTCCAGCGGATCACTCCGACGGCCCGGATCGTCTACGCGGACAACGACCCCATCGTCCTGCGGCACGCGGAGGCGCTGCTGGTCAGCAGCCCCGAGGGGGCGACGGACTATCTGCACGCGGATGTGCGCGAGCCGGAGGCGATCCTCGGACAGGCGAGGAAGGTGCTGGACTTCGACCGGCCGATCGCCCTGTCGCTGATCGCGCTGATGCACTTCCTGCGGGACGAGGAGGATCCGTACGGCATCACGCGGACGCTCGTCGGCGCGCTGGCCCCGGGCAGCTTCCTCGTGCTGTCGCACGGCACGGCCGACCAGCACCCGGAGCTGCGGGAGGAGACGGAGAAGGCGTACCGGAAGGGGGCCATCGCCCTGCGGATGCGGACCCGCGCGGAGGTCGAGCCGTTCTTCGAGGGGCTGGAGCTGGTCGCGCCGGGTCTGGTGCCCGCCGCCGAGTGGTACCAGGAGCAGCCCGCGCCCGCCCAGGAGCGCAGTGGGTTCTACGTGGGGGTCGCACGGGTGCGCTGACCGAGGGTCGCGCGGGTGTGCCGTCCCCCGCCCCGGAGGCCGGTGTCCCCGGGGCGAAGGATCACGCTCCGGGCTGCCGGAGCGGCTTGGCCATGCAGATGCTGCTGTCGTACTCCCGGTAGTGGCCGAACTTCACTTCGCAGACGGTGTAGCCGCACGAGGTGTACAGCGCGACGGCCTCGGGCTGCTGGTCGCCGGTCTCCAGGACCATCCTGGTCCGGCCCGCGGCCCGGGCGTCCTCCTCCAGGGCGGCCAGCATCCGCCGGGCCAGGCCCCGGCCACGGCCCTCGGGGATCACGAACATCCGCTTGATCTCGGCGTCGCCGTCCTCGTAGCCGTCGGCGTTGCGGTTCTGGGTCCGCCAGCCGCCGGTCGCCACCGGGCGCTCCTGCTCGTCGTAGGCGAGCAGATACAGACCGTGCGGCGGTACGAACATCGACGGGTCGAGCGGTGTGACATCGCCCTCGTCGCCGTAGCGCTCGGCGTATTCGAGTTGCACCTGGTCGTTGAGTTTGACGGCGTCGGGGTGGTCGAAAGGCCGCGTATGAATAAGCATGCTATGTATCGTACATCTATGCGTAGGGGTGGAGTGGGTACTGTTTCGGGATGCTCACAGTGACCTCCGTGAATGTTAATGGGCTCCGCGCCGCCGCCAAGAAGGGCTTCGTCGAGTGGCTGGCGGAGACCGACGCCGATGTGATCTGCCTCCAGGAAGTGCGGGCCGAGCTCGTCCAGCTGCCCGAAGGGGTGGGCACCCCCGAAGGGTGGCACACCGTCCACGCGCCCGCCGCCGCCAAGGGCCGCGCCGGCGTCTCGCTCTACTCGCGGCAGGCCCCCGAGCGGGTCCAGATCGGCTTCGGCGGCTTCGGGGTGCCCGGCGCCGAGGAGTTCGACACGAGCGGCCGGTATGTGGAGATCGACCTCCCCGGCGTCACCGTCGCGAGCCTGTATCTGCCCTCCGGCGAGGTCGGCACCGAGCGCCAGGACGAGAAGGAGCGCTTCATGGCGGCCTTCCTGCCCTACCTCCAGGGTCTGAAGAGCCGGGCGGCGGCGGACGGCCGTGAGGTCGTGGTCTGCGGTGACTGGAACATCGCCCACCAGGAGGCCGACCTGAAGAACTGGAAGGCCAACCGCAAGAGCTCCGGCTTCCTCCCCGAGGAGCGTGCCTGGCTGACCCGCGTCCTGGAGGAGGCGGCGTACGTCGACGTCGTGCGCCGGCTGCACCCGGACGTCGAGGGGCCGTACAGCTGGTGGTCGTACCGGGGGCGGGCCTTCGACAACGACAGCGGCTGGCGGATCGACTACCAGATGGCGACCCCGGGGCTGGCCGGGCGCGCGGTGAAGGCCTGGGTCGAGCGGGCCGCCACGCACGGCGAGCGCTGGAGCGACCATGCGCCGGTGACGGTCGTCTACGAGCGGTAGGGCCTCTCGCCCCGGCCCTGCGGTACGGGCGGTGGCCCTGCGGTACGGGGGCCGTTACGCCTTCGGAGGCTGTGTGCCGTCCTCGCGGCGCAGCCTCCGGTCCAGGGCCATCGACAGCTCCGCGTCCACCACCGCGCGGGCCAGCGGCCGCAGTTGGGCCGGTTCGGTCTCGGCGGCGTGGGCATGCAGTACGCGTACGAAGATTTCGGCGAGCGCGTCCGCGTGCTCGCGGACGCGGCGGCCCGAGGAGAGCACCGTGGACAGCGGCACCCCTTCCCGTACGAGCTCGGCCGACACCTCCAGGAGGCGGCGGCTGATGTGCACGATCTCGTCCCCGTCGGTGGCGAGATAGCCCAGGTCCAGCGCGGTGGCGAGGTTCTCCGGCGTGACCTCGCCCTCGAAGTAGTCCGCGAGCTGTTCCGGGGTCAGGCGGACCGGGGTCTCCTCGGTCGGCTCGCCCAGGCCCAGCACCTCGGCGACATCGCGGCCGCTCTCGAAGGTGGCGGCCAGGTCGGCGATGCCGTTGAGGGTGTGGCCGCGCTCCAGCAGGCCCGCGATGGTCCGCAGCCGGGCCAGGTGGTGGTCGTCGTACCAGGCGATGCGGCCCTCGCGGCGAGGCGGTGGGATCAGCCCGCGCTCCCGGTAGAAACGCAGGGTCCGCACGGTGATGCCGGCCTCCTTGGCCAGCTCCTCCATACGGTATTCGCGGTGCTCGCGTCCTTCAGCCACAGAGGCACCCTATGTTGTACCGCCGGTAACTTTCCTCGGTCCGCCCCCTACCCATCAGTACGGTCCTGCTCTACTCTCCGAACAATGCCAGTGATTGCTGGCAGAGTCGTGTGACGTACCGCGGGAGGCGGCAGCATGGCCCAGCAGGAACACGTACGTGTGGCGGTGATCGGAACCGGATTCGGGGGCCTGGGGGCCGCCGTCCGGCTGCGCCGCGAAGGCATCACCGATTTCGTCGTCCTGGAGCGGGCCGACTCGGTGGGCGGCACCTGGCGCGACAACAGCTATCCCGGCTGCGCCTGCGACGTACCGTCCCACCTCTACTCCTTCTCCTTCGCCCCCAACCCCGACTGGCCGCGCACCTTCTCCGGGCAGGAGCACATCCGCGCCTACCTGGAGCGCGTCGCCGACACCTTCGGGATCCGCCCGCACATTCGGCTGAACCACGAGGTGAAGCTGATGAGCTGGGACAAGGAGAACCTGTACTGGGTGATCGAGTCCGCCAACGGGTCGGTGCTCCACGCGGATGTCGTCATCTCCGCCACCGGGCCGCTCTCCGACCCCAAGATGCCGGACATACCCGGGCTCGACTCCTTCCCCGGCAAGGTCTTCCACTCCGCGCGCTGGGACCACGACTACGACCTGGCCGGCAAGCGCGTCGCGATGGTCGGAACCGGCGCCTCCGCCATCCAGATCGTCCCGGCGATACAGCCGAGGACCGCGAAGCTCACGCTCTTCCAGCGCACCCCGCCCTGGGTCATGCCGCGGATGGACCGCACCATCAGCAAGGCCGAGCGCGCCCTCCACCGGGCGGTCCCCGTCACCGGCACCGCGCGCCGCGGACTGCTGTGGGGCATAAGGGAGTTGCAGGTCAGCGCCTTCACCAAGCACCCCGACCAGCTGGGCCTGGTGGAGAAGATAGCCAAGTCCAACATGGCGCGGGCGATCAAGGACCCGGACCTGCGGGCCAAGCTGACCCCGGACTACCGCATCGGCTGCAAGCGGATCCTGCTCTCCAGCACGTACTACCCGGCGCTCGCCCAGCCCAATGTGGACGTGGTCGCCTCCGGTCTCAGCGAGATACGCGGCAACACGGTGGTCGCCGCCGACGGCACCGAGGCGGAGGTCGACGCGATCATCTTCGGCACCGGCTTCCATGTGACGGACATGCCGATCGCGGAGCGGGTCGTCGGCGAGGAGGGCATCACGCTCGCCGAGTCCTGGAAGGACGGGATGAACTCGCTGCGCGGCGCGACCGCCGCCGGGTTCCCCAACTGGATGACGATCATCGGCCCCAACACGGGCCTCGGGAACTCCTCGATGATCCTGATGATCGAGTCCCAGCTGAACTACATGGCCGACTATCTGCGGCAGTTGAACGTCCTCGGCGGCCGCGCCGCGCTCGGCGCCCGGTCCGCCTCCGTCACCGCGTGGAACGACAAGGTCCAGCAGCGGATGAAGCGCACGGTGTGGAACACCGGCGGCTGCACCAGCTGGTACCTGGACGAGTCGGGCCGCAACACCACGGTCTGGCCGGGCACGACGGGTGAGTTCCGGCGGCAGACGCGTTCGGTGGACCTCGCGGAGTACGACGTCATCCGGGCCGGCACGGCGGGCGGAGCACAGCGGGCCGCCGGATCCGGGCGCGTACCCGAACAGCCCGGCCGCACCGACCGTGAGGCCGTGACCGCCGCCGCGCCGGAATCCGGTCCCGTCGCCGAGGAGGCCACGCGATGAGCCGCCTCCTGCACCGCGACGCCGTACCTCCGGTGCCCGCCGCCGAGTTGACCGTACGGTCGGCCGACGGCTCGCGGATACACGTCGAACTGCACGGCCCCGAGGACGCGCCCGCCGTCGTCCTCGCCCACGGCTGGACCTGCAACACCCGCTTCTGGGACGCCCAGATACGCGAACTGGCCGCCGACCACCGGGTCATCGCCTACGACCAGCGCGGCCACGGGCTCACCCCCGAACCGGGCCCCGGCGGCTACAGCACGAACGCGCTGGCCGACGACCTCGAAGCGGTCCTCGCCGGGACGCTCGCCCCGGGCCGCAAGGCGGTGCTCGCCGGGCACTCCATGGGCGGGATGACGCTGATGGCCGCCGCCGCCCGCCCCGGGCTGCGCGAGCACGCCGCCGCCGTTCTGCTCTGTTCCACCGGCAGTACGCGGCTGACCGCCGAGGCGCGCGTCCTGCCGCTGCGCGCGGGCGCGCTGCGCACCCGGCTCACCACCGCCGTACTGGGCGCGAAGGCGCCGCTCGGCCCGGTCACCCCGGTCTCGAAGAAGATCCTCAAGTACGCGACGATGGGCCGGGGTTCGGCTCCGGACCGGGTCGACGCCTGCGCCCGCATCGTGCACGCCTGCCCGCGCCGCGCGCGGGTGGAGTGGGGCCATGTGCTCGCCGAACTGGACCTCGCGACGGGCGTACGCGAGCTGCGGGTGCCGACCGCGGTGATCGCCGGCACGGACGACCGGCTGACCCCGCCGGTCCACGCCCGGACCATCGCCGCCGCGCTGCCGGTCGGCCTCGGCCTGACCGAGCTGGCCGGCATGGGGCACATGACGCCGGTGGAGGCCCCGGAGGCCGTCACGGCGAAGATCAGGGAGCTGGTCACCCGGTACGTCGCCACGGGGGCGGCCGCCACGGGCACGGCCGCTACGGCGGAGAGGGAGGATGTCGCATGAGCAGCAGGCGGAATCTGGAGGGCCAGGTCGTCGTCGTCACCGGCGCGGCCCGGGGCGTGGGCGAGCTGCTGGCCCGCAAGCTCTCCGCGCGCGGAGCGACGCTCGCCCTGGTCGGGCTGGAGGCGGACGAGCTGAAGCAGGTCTCCGAGCGGCTGCACGGCGAGAGCGACCACTGGTTCGCCGACGTCACCGACCACGCGGCGATGTCCCAGGTGGCACACGAGGTGAAGGAACGCTTCGGCAAGGTCGACGTGGTCGTCGCCAACGCGGGCGTCGCCTCGGGCGGCCCGTTCGTCGACTCCGACCCGGACGCCTGGCGGCGGGTCATCGAGGTCAACCTCATCGGCGGCGCGGTCACCGGCCGGGCCTTCCTGCCGGTGCTGATGGAGAGCCGCGGCTACTTCCTCCAGATAGCGTCGCTGGCCGCGATCACCCCGGCCCCGATGATGACCGCGTACTGCGCGTCCAAGTCGGGCGTCGAGGCCTTCGCGCACAGCCTGCGCGCCGAGGTCGGCTACAAGGGCGTCAAGGTCGGCGTCGGCTATCTCTCCTGGACCGACACCGACATGGTGCGCGGCGCGGACCAGGACGACGTGATGCGCGAGCTGCGCCAGCGGCTGCCGTGGCCGATGAACCGCACGTACCCGCTCGGCCCGGCCGTCGACCGCATCGTCGACGGCATCGCGCGGCGCTCCCCCCACGTGTACGCCCAGTGGTGGCTGCGCGGCATGCAGTCGGTCCGCGGCTATCTGCCCTCCGTCATCGCGGTCGGCGGACAGCGCGAGATGCGGCGCTTCGAGCCGCGCCTCCACACGGTCTCCAAGGGCTTGGTGGGCGCCGGGGGAGCGGCGGACCAGGACGCACGAGCGGAGCGCGCGGACCGTGGGTGACGGTGGGTAGCGGTCCGAAATGCGTGAGATGTCGGGTCGTGTAACGCTGGGCACGGCCCCGCAGGGGGCCATCCCCCACGTACCCCACGCATCCCACAGGAGTGAACAGCATGGGTATCGCAGACCAGTTCAAGGACAAGGCGCAGGAGCTCGCCGACCAGGCCAAGCAGAAGGCCGGCCAGGGCAAGGACCAGGCCAAGGAGCGCGGCCAGCAGGCCCGCGACCAGAAGTCGGACTCCTCCTCGGGCATGAAGGACCGTGCCCAGGACGCGGCGGACCAGGCGCGCGAGCGTTTTGACCGTTGACGGTCGTTGAGGTGTGACGCGTACGCGCTGCGGTTCGCGCGTGCGTACGCGTTACGTCAGGAGGCGCACCCGGGCGACCGGGGGCGCCTCCTTCTTTGTCCTCAAGCGCCGGACGGGCTGGAGGATGCCCTCAATCGCCGGGCGGGCTGGAGATCGCCGGCGCCGCCCTCAAGCGTTCCGCGGTGGCAGCGGTGGCCTCCTCAGGTTCGGGGCCGTGTCGTACGACGGTGGGGTCGCCGCCGGGTGGGCGGCCAGGAGGTCCAGGGCCAGGCGGACCGCGTCGTCCAGGACCGCGTAGCGGCCCTCCGCCCAGTCCAGGGGGGTGCGCAGGGCCTCCACGTCCGGTTCGACGCCGTGGTTCTCCACCGACCAGCCGTAGGTGTCGAACCAGGCCGCGTTCATCGGGACCGTGATCACCGTGCCGTCGCCCAGCCGGTGGCGGCCGGTCATGCCGACCACGCCGCCCCAGGTGCGCTGGCCCACCACCGGGCCCAGTTTCAGCAGGCGGAACGCGGCGGTGATCATGTCGCCGTCGGAGGACGTCGCCTCGTCGGCCAGGGCGACGACCGGGCCGCGCGGTGCGTTGGAGGCGTAGCTCACCGCCTGGGCGTTGCGGGTGAGGTCCCAGCCGAGGATCTTGCGGGTGAGCTTCTCCACGACCAGTTCGCTGATGTGGCCGCCCGCGTTGCCCCGGACGTCCACGATCAGGGCCGGGCGGGAGACCTCCAGGCGCAGGTCGCGGTTGAACTGGGCCCAGCCGGAGCCTCCCATGTCCGGGATGTGCAGGTAGCCGCACTTGCCGCCGCTCAACTCCCGTACGACGTCACGGCGTTTGGCCACCCAGTCCTGGTAGCGGAGCGGGCGTTCGTCGACCAGCGGCATGATCGCCACCCGGCGGGAGGGGCCGCCGCCCGCCGGGGAGAAGGTCAGCTCGACGGTGGTGCCGCCTGCCGCCGTCAGCAAGGGGTACGGGCCCGTCACCGGGTCCACCGGGCGGCCGTCGACGTGGGTCAGGACCGCGCCCTCGCGGATGCCCGTACCGGCCAGCGGGGAGCGGGCCTTGGAGTCCGAGGAGTCGCCGGGCAGGATGCGCTGGAGCACCCAGGCGCCGTCCCGGCAGACCAGGTTGGCGCCGAGCAGGCCGATCGCGCGCTGGTAGTGCGGCGGGCCCTCGTTGCGGCGGGCGGGGGAGACGTACGCGTGCGAGGTGCCCAGCTCGCCCAGCACCTCACGCAGCAGATCCGCGAACTCGTCGGGCGAGGCGACCCGTTGGACGAGCGGGCGGTACTGGTCCAGGACGCCGTCCCAGTCGATGCCGCACATGTCCGGCTCCCAGAAGTAGGAGCGGATGATCCGGCCCGCCTCGCCGTACGCCTGCCGCCACTCCGCCCCCGGGTCGACCTCGTGCAGGATGCGGCGCAGGTCCAGATAGACCGTGGAGTCGGTGTCGCCCGGTTCCGTGGCCGGTACGGCGCGGAGTTCGCCGTCGTCCATCACGACCAGGCGTGAGCAGTCGCCGCTGACCGCGAACCAGTCCAGGTGGTCGACCAGTTCGGCCTTCCGGGCCTTCGCGATGTTGAAGTGCTCCAGGGTCGGCCGCCCCGACATGTCGGCCGGGTTCGCGAAGGTCTCGCCCAGCGCGCCCGAGATCGGCCAGCGCAGCCAGACCAGGCCGCCGCCGCTCACGGGGGCGAGCGCCGAGTACTTGGAGGCGGAGACCGGGAACGGCGTCACCCGGCTCTCCAGGCCCTCGAACTCCACCATGACCGTGGAGCCCTCGCCCGTACCTCCTGCTTCCGGAACGTCTATCGGGTCCAGGCCGCCCGCCGCCGGGCGCCCGTCCGGCGAGAGCGCGAAGGGCGAGGGCGTCGCCGAGGAGAGCGGGACCAGATACGGGCGGCAGCCGAGCGGGAAGGACAGGTCGCCGGTGTGGACGTCGTACACCGGGTCGAAGCCTCGCCAGGAGAGGAAGGCGAGGTAGCGGCCGTCCTCCGTGAAGACCGGGTTCTCGTCCTCGAAGCGGCCGTTGGTGACATCGACGATCACCGGGGCGCCGGGGCCGGAGATCCGGGCCAGTTTGATCTGCCGCAGCGAGCGGCCGACGCCCGGGTGCGACCAGGTCAGCCAGTCGCCGTCGGGGGAGAAGGCGAGATCGCGGACCGGGCCGTTGACGGAGCGGATCAGCTCGGTGAGACCCGGGTGCTCGTCGACCGGTGCGGCGCTGTCCGGGGTCGCCGCGCCCGTGGCCGAGTGGAGGTCGGCGCGGGTCGAGCCGCTGGGGGCCTTCTCCACGGCTTCCGAGGGCTCTGCGGGCTCCGCCTCGGGCTCCGCCGTGTCCAGGAGCAGCAGGCGGCCGTCGTTCGACGCGATGGCGAGGCGTTCGCCCTCCGGGTCGGAGATCATCTCCTGCACCCGGCCCAGCTGCCCGGTGGCCAGCCTGCGCGGCGGCCGGTCGCCGCTGGCGCGCGGCAGATAGGCGATCTCGACCGCGTCCGGCCCGTCCGCGTCGGTGACGTACGCGACCTGTCCGCCGCTGCCGAGCATCTCCGGCAGCCGCACCCGTACGCCCGGGGTGTCGGCGATGGTGCGGGCGGGGCCGTCGCGGTGGGTGAGCCAGTAGAGGCTGCCGCGTACGGTGACGGCGCTGGCCCGGCCCGTCTCGTCGACGGAGAGCGAGTCGACGTTGCTGGCGGCGGGCACCTGGTGGACGCGCCGGCCGGTGCGCGGGCCTCCGAGGCGTACCTCCAGCTTGCGCGGGGTGGCGTCGGGCGCCTCCAGGTCCTCGACCAGCCAGAGGTCGCCGGCGCACTGGTAGATCACCCGGTGGCCGTCGCTGGAGGCGTTACGGGCGTAGAAGGCGTCGTGGTCGGTGTGGCGGCGCAGGTCGGTGCCGTCCATCAGGCAGGAGTAGAGGTTGCCGACACCCTCGTGGTCGGAGAGGAACGCGATGCGGCGGCCGACGAACATCGGGTTGGCGAGGTGGCCGTCGATGTCCGGGAGCAGGCGTTCGCCGTGCAGCCACAGGCGGCCCATGGCCCCGCCCCGGTAGCGCTTCCAGGCGGCCGGTTCGTGCGGGGGTGTGCCGGTGAGGAGCAGGGTGCGGCGCTCGCCGTCGATGTCGGCGACCGCGATGTCGGAGACCGGGCCCCAGGGGAGCCGGCCGCCGGGGCTGCCGTCGGTGGGGACGCTGTAGGCCCAGGAGAAGTAGGAGAACGGCTGGTTGTGCGAGGACACGGCGAGGATCTGGCAGGCCTCGCCCGGATCGGGGCTCCAGCCGCAGACCCGGGCGTCCGTCGAGCCCCAGTGGGTGAGCCGGCGGGCCGGCCCGCCGTCCACCGGGGCGAGGTGGATCTCGGGGTCCAGCGTGCGCCAGGTCGTGTAGGCGATGGAGGCGCCGTCGGGCGAGAAGCGCGGATGGCTGACCCGGGTCCGGTCGACGGTCACCCGCCAGGCCCGTCCCGGGCGGTGCCCGGCGGGGGCGAGGGGTGCGACCCAGAGGTCGTCCTCGGCCGCGAAGCACAGCAAGTCCTGGTGGAGGTGCGGGAAACGGAGATACGCGACGTCGTCACTCACCCCCCAATGTTTTCGGTGCGCGGAGCCCGGGGCAACTTGTGGTGCACGACACAAGCGAAACGATTTCGTTTCGCTGGGCGATGGGGGTACGGTTCAGGTGTACGAAACAGTTTCGTTCGATGCCGAGCGGGACTGCATGAGCACGAGCGGGACACCGGACAGGTGAAGCGAAGGAGGTCGGCACATGGCACGCACCAGGCTGACCCCCGAGCGTGAGGGCGAGCTCTACGAGGCCGTTCTCGACCTGCTCCGCGAGGTCGGCTACGACGCCCTGACCATGGACGCCATCGCCGCCCGCACCCGGTCCAGCAAGGCCACCCTCTACCGCCAGTGGGGCTCCAAGCCCGAGCTGGTCGCGAGGGCGCTCCGGCACAACAAGCCGGGTGACCTGTCGGACATCGACACCGGCTCGCTGCGCGGCGACTTCCAGGCCGTGCTGAGCCGGACCGACGACTGCCAGATGGAGAAGGACGCCGCGCTGATGCGGGGTCTGAGCCATGCCGTCCATGAGTACCCCGAGCTGCTCCAGGCCCTGCGCGAGCTGCTGATCGAACCGGAGATGACCGGGTTCGACCAGATGCTGCAACGGGCGGTGGACCGGGGTGAGCTGCGTTCGGACAATCCGGCGCTGAAATACATCCCGCACATGGTGGTCGGCGCGCTGGCCGCCCGGCAACTGATCGAGGACCGCCCGGTCGACCAGGCGTTCCTCATGGATTACGTGGACTCCGTGGTTCTCCCCGCCCTCGGTGTCTGACGTCCCCGACCCACCCGCACGGCCCTCTCCCCGACGCTCCACCTGACACGCCGCTCTCGTCGTCGGGCTGGTTCCTCACGCCCGATTTCCACTCATACGACCTGACCGGGAGTACGCCCCCGTGGCCACTTTCCTCTACAAGCTCGGACGGCTCACCTTCCGCCGCCGCGGCTTCGTCGCCCTGATCTGGGTGGCGTTGCTGGCGGTCGCCGGATTCGGTGCGGCCACCGCGTCCACCGCCACCTCCAGTTCCTTCTCGATCCCCGGTACGGAGGCGCAGCGCGCCTTCGACCTCCTGGAAGAGCGCAACCCCGGCGGCAGCGCCGACGGCGCGACCGCCCGGGTCGTCTTCCAGGCGCCCGAGGGCGAGAAGGTGACCGACGCCGGGAACAAGCGCGAGATCAGCGGCATCGTCAAGGAGCTGCAGTCCGGCTCGGACCAGATCGCCGCGGTCGCCGACCCGTTCCAGCAGCAGGCCGTGAGCCAGGACGGTTCGACGGCGTACATCTCGGTCTCCTACAAGGTCAACTCCATGGAGCTGACCGACGCGACCCGGGACTCCCTGGAGGACGTGGGCAAGGAGGCGCAGAGCAGCGGCATGAAGGTGGAGATCGGCGGCGACGCCCTCCAGGTCATGCCGCACACCGGGACCGCCGAGATCATCGGCGTCGCCATCGCCGCCGTCGTCCTCGTCATCACCTTCGGTTCGCTGATCGCGGCGGGTCTGCCGCTGGTGACCGCCCTCGTCGGGGTCGGGATCGGGGTCTCCACGATCACCGCGCTGGCCAGCGTGATGGACCTGGGCTCCACCACCTCGATCCTCGCCATGATGATCGGCCTCGCGGTCGGCATCGACTACGCCCTCTTCATCGTCTCCCGCTACCGCGCCGAGCTGGCGGAGGGCCGGGAGCGCGAGGAGGCCGCCGGACGGGCCGTGGGCACCGCCGGATCCGCGGTCGTCTTCGCGGGCCTGACCGTGGTCATCGCGCTGGCCGGCCTCGCCGTCGTCAACATCCCGATGCTGACGAAGATGGGCCTCGCCGCCGCCGGTACGGTCGCCATCGCCGTCCTCATCGCGCTCACCCTCGTCCCGGCCGCCCTCGGCTTCGCGGGCAAGCGGATCATGGGACGCAAGGCGCGCAAGGCCGCCGAGGCGGAGAAGAGCCCCGAGGCCAAGCCGAACATGGGTACCCGCTGGGCGCGGTTCGTGCTGCGCAAGCCGGTCTGGGTGATGCTCGTCGGCGTCCTCGGCCTCGGCATCATCGCCGTACCGGCCGCCTCGCTGGAGATGGGCCTGCCCGACGACGGCGCCCAGCCGAAGTCGACCACGCAGCGCCAGGCGTACGACATGCTCTCGGACGGCTTCGGCCCCGGGTTCAACGGTCCGCTGCTGACCGTCGTCGACACGAAGAACAGCTCCGACGGGAAGGCCGCCGCCGACCGGGTCGCCGAGGAGATCGAGGCGCTCGGCGTCAGCGCCGTCATCCCGCCCGTCTTCAACAAGGCCGGTGACACCGCGACGATCACGGTCATCCCGAAGGACCGGCCGTCCTCCCACGCCACGGAGGAGGTCGTCCACGACATCCGTGACGCGGGCCAGGACATCAAGGCCGACACCGGGGCCGAGGTCCTGGTCACCGGCGCCACCGCGATGAACATCGACTTCTCGCAGAAGATGAACGACGCGCTGCTGCCCTACCTGGCGCTCGTCGTCGGCCTCGCGTTCCTGCTGCTGATGCTGGTCTTCCGCTCGATCCTCGTCCCGCTGAAGGCGGCCCTGGGCTTCCTGCTCTCGGTGGTCGCGGCGCTCGGCGCGGTCGTCGCGGTCTTCCAGTGGGGCTGGCTCGGCTCGCTCTTCGGCGTCGAGCAGACCGGTCCGATCATGAGCATGATGCCGATCTTCATGGTCGGTGTGGTCTTCGGTCTGGCGATGGACTACGAGGTCTTCCTCGTCACCCGGATGCGTGAGGCGTACGTCCACGGCGAGAGCCCGGGCCAGGCCATCGTGACCGGCTTCAAGCACGGGGCGCGCGTCGTCACGGCGGCGGCCGTGATCATGATGGCGGTCTTCTCCGGCTTCATCGGCTCCAGCGAGCAGATGATCAAGATGATCGGCTTCTCGCTCGCCATCGCCGTCTTCTTCGACGCCTTCGTGGTGCGCATGGCGATCGTGCCCGCCGTCCTGGCTCTGCTGGGCAGGAAGGCCTGGTGGCTGCCGGGCTGGCTGGACCGGGCGCTGCCCAACGTGGACGTGGAGGGCGAGAAGCTGCAGAAGCAGCTGACCGACGAGCCCGGCTCCGGTCAGGGGTCCGGTGACGGCGGCGGCGAGGGTGAGCGCGAGCTCGTCCGCGTCTGACCCGATCGCCGTGAGGCCTGCGAGGTTCGTGAGACCTGCGAGCCCTTCGAGCTCCTGAGCCGTCCGCGCTCCTGAGCACCCCGGCTCCGGGAGCCGCGTCTGAGCGGAGCGCGGCCCCGGAAGCGCCGGTTACCTGTGGGGACGGGGACCGGGGCACAGCGAAAGCCCCCGTGCCGAGACGGCACGGGGGCTTTCCGTGTTTCTCGGGGGCCCGAGGGCTCAGCCGCGGGCCGGCTGCGCGCCTCGCTCCGGGCGGGTGGTGGTGGTTGTGGTCGTACGTGACGGCGGCTGCGGCTCCCGGCCGCCGTCCTTCGGCGCGGCCGACGCCTGCGCGCGGGCGCGGGCGAGGAAGCGCATCAGCGTCCGGATCTCGAACTGGAACACCTCGACGCCATCGGTCGAGTGCAGCTCCACGATCAGCTGCGTACGGCCGCACGGCCAGACGCGGACGGCGCCGCGCTCGATCGGGGTGCGCAGGCCGCGTTCCAGGAGGTCGAGGCCGAACGCCCAGTCGACGCCGTCGGGCAGCCCGATGTGGACGGTTCGCCGTTCGTCGGCCGGGTCGTAGCGCAGATCCACGGGGACCGGACGGGTCAGAGGGCCATCGGTGATGAGCCGGGCCCGAGCATGTACTTCGACGACAGGGGACATAGGCCGGCTCCTCCTATATGTATAGCTCTGCCCTCTAATGTCCCATATTTCACGGAAGCGGCACGGTGAGCGTGTGCTCACGTGACAGCGGGTGAGCCCCAGGGGCACACGCGGCCCAGATGCTGGACTGCTGCTCTTGCGCATGGTTCGCAGGAGGGCACTATTATTGATGGGTTCATGACCCCGCCCCGCAGGACCGCGTCCGCACGGGCGCGGCGACCGCGTGGACCCCGCAGGAAGCGGAGCCTCCCATGCATGTACCCGATGGATTCATCGATGCACCTGTCTCCGTGGCCGCCGGGGTGGTGGCCGCCGGCGCGGTGGCCGTCAGCCTGCGCGGCGCGCGCCGCGAACTGGACGAGCGCACCGCCCCGCTCGCCGGGCTCGTCGCCGCCTTCATCTTCGCCGTACAGATGCTGAACTTCCCCGTCGCGGCCGGTACCAGCGGGCACCTCATGGGAGGGGCGCTGGCCGCGATCCTCGTCGGGCCCTACACCGGGGTGCTCTGCGTCGCGGTGGTGCTGCTGATGCAGGGCATCTTCTTCGCCGACGGCGGCCTCACCGCCCTCGGCGTCAACATCACCGTCATGGGCGTCGTCACCGTCGTCGTCGCGTACGGCCTGTTCCGGCTGCTGACCGGGGTGCTCCCGCGCACCCGGCGGTCGGCCACCGCCTCCGCCTTCGTCGCCGCCCTGGTCTCCGTACCGGCCGCGGCCGCCGCCTTCACGCTCCTCTACTGGATCGGCGGCACCACCGACATCCCGATCGGCAAGGTCTTCACCGCCATGGTCGGCGTACACGTCCTGATCGGCATCGGCGAGGCGGTCATCACCGCGCTGACCGTGGGCGCGGTCCTGGCCGTGCGCCCCGACCTCGTGCACGGCGTCAGCGGACTCGCCGCCCCCCTCAAGCTCCGGATCGACGGCGAACTGGTCGACGCCCCGGCCGCCACCCGCGAGCCCGAGCCCGCCGCAGCCCGCTCCAACCGCGGGTTCTGGATCACCGGCCTCGTCTCGGCCTTCCTGCTCGCCGGGGTCGTCTCCTTCTACGCCTCCGCCAACCCGGACGGCCTGGAGAAGGTCGCCGCCGACCAGGGCATCGACGAGAAGGCCGAGGAGCACGGCGCGGCCGACTCCCCGCTCGCCGACTACGGCGTCGGCGACATCGCCGACGCCCGGCTCTCCGGCGGCCTCGCCGGGGTGATCGGCGTCAGCGCGACCGTCGTCGTCGGCACCGGGGTGTTCTGGGTGGTGCGCCGCCGCAGGGAAGAGCCCGGCACAGCGCCCCACGACCGCGACCACGAGAACGTCTGACATGGGTGCGGGCCACGCCCACAAGCTCTACCGGCAGGGACACTCGCCGGTCCACGACCTGCCGCCGCACTGCAAACTCGCGGCCGTCTTCTGCTTCGTGCTCGTGGTCGTCTCGACCCCGCGCGAGGCGATGTGGGCCTTCGGGCTGTACGCGGCGCTGCTCGCCGCCGTCGCCGCCGTGGCCCGCATACCCGCCGGCTTCCTGCTGAAGCGGCTCGTCGTCGAGGTGCCGTTCGTCGCGTTCGCCCTGCTCATGCCGTTCGTGGTGCCGGGCGAGCAGACGACCGTGCTCGGCCTCACCGTCAGCGTCCCCGGCCTCTGGGGCGCCTGGAACGTGCTGGCCAAGGCCACCCTCGGCGTCGCCGCCTCGGTGCTCCTGGCCTCCACCACCGAACTGCGCGCCGTCCTGCTCGGCCTCCAGCGCCTCAAACTGCCGCCGCTGCTCGTCCAGATCGCCTCGTTCATGATCCGGTACGGGGACGTCGTCACCGACGAGATGCGGCGCATGGCGATCGCCCGCCGCTCCCGGGGCTTCGAGGCGCGCGGCGTACGGCAGTGGCGGGTGCTCGCGGCCTCGGCGGGCGCCCTGTTCATCCGGTCCTACGAACGCGGCGAACGCGTCCACCTCGCCATGGTGAGCCGGGGATACACGGGCACGATGCCGGTGATCGACGAGGTGACGGCGGACCGGACCCAATGGGCGTACGCGGCGACGCTCCCCGTACTCGCGCTCGCGATCTGTCTGCTGGGATGGACCCTGTGACCCCTGCCCTGGAAGACGCCTCGCCGGACACCCCGCCGACCGCCCCGTCGCTCGAAGTCAGCGGCCTCGCCTACGCCTACCCCGACGGCCACCAGGCCCTCTTCGGGGTGAACCTGACCGTCGGACGCGGCGAACGCGTCGCGCTCCTCGGCCCCAACGGAGCGGGCAAGACCACCCTCGTCCTGCACCTCAACGGCATCCTCGACGCCGGCTCGGGCACGGTGCGCGTCGCCGGACTCCCGGTCGCCAAACGGAATCTCGCCGAGATCCGCCGCCGGGTCGGCATCGTCTTCCAGGACCCCGACGACCAGCTGTTCATGCCCACCGTCCGCGAGGACGTCGCCTTCGGGCCGGCCTCCGCCGGGCTGCGCGGCCCGGAGCTGGAGGAGCGGGTGCTGCACGCGCTGAAGCAGGTCGGCATGGCGGAGTTCGCCGACCGGCCGCCGCACCACCTCTCCTTCGGGCAGCGCCGCCGCGTCGCCGTCGCCACCGTCCTCGCCATGGAGCCGGAGATCCTCGTCCTGGACGAACCCTCGTCCAACCTGGACCCGGCCTCCCGCCGCGAACTGGCCGACATCCTGCGCTCCTTGGACGTCACCGTGCTGATGGTCACCCACGACCTGCCGTACGCCCTGGAGCTCTGCCCGCGCGCCGTCATCCTCAGCGAGGGCGTCATCGCCGCCGACGACCGTACGCAGAACCTCCTCTGCGACGAGGAGCTGATGCGCTCCCACCGGCTGGAGCTGCCGTTCGGCTTCGACCCGCGTTCGGTCACCGTTCCATCGCCGTAAACAGATCGTGACAGTGCGGTGGTCACGGCGACCCGCTCCGCGAACACCCCGCCGGGACGTGCACCATGGAGGGATGAGCGGGAGCGCGGGAGTGAGCACGACGGGCGCGGAAGCGGAACCGGAACCGGCCACGGAGGCGAGAGCGGGAGCGGGCACGGACGAGGCGGAGGCCGTGAACGCGTCCAGGGCCGGGGCCGTGAACGCGTCCGGGGCCCTGGCCGGCGCCGTGGACGTACGGGGCACGGTGGCGCCCGGATTCGAACCGGTCGCGGACGCGTTCGTCCGCAACTTCGAGCAGCGCGGGGAACGCGGCGCGGCCGTCGCCGTCTACCGCCACGGGCGCAAGGTCGTCGACCTGTGGGCCGGTACGAGGGACGTCGACGGCACCGAACCGTGGGCCGTCGACACCGTCCAGATCGTCCGCTCGGCCGGCAAGGGCATCGCCGCCGCCGTCCCGCTCCTCCTCCACCAGCGCGGACAGGTCGACCTGGACGCCCCGGTCTCCACCTACTGGCCGGAGTTCAAGACGAACGGCAAGGAACGCGTCCTCGTCCGCGACCTCCTCGCCCACCGGGCCGGGGTGCCCGCCCTGGACACCGCCCTCACCCCCGCCCAGGCCGCCGACGGGGTCTCCGGGCCCGCCGCCGTCGCCGCCCAGCGCCCGCAGTGGGAGCCCGGCACCGACCACGGCTACCACGCCCAGACCTACAGCTGGCTGATCGGCGAACTGGTCCGCCGCGCCACCGGCCGTACCATCGGCCGCTGGATCGCCGAGGAGATCGCCCGCCCGCTCGGCCTCGACTTCTGGTTCGGGCTCCCCGCCGACGAGGCCCACCGCATCGGACGCATCGGCCCCGTGGAACCCCCGGCCGCGGCCGGGGCGTCGGGCGCCCTGCGCGTACGCCCCAAACGCTCCGTCGTCGAGGCGTACAACGACCCGGAGTCGCTCACCCGCCGGGCCTTCGCCGCGATCGACCCGTTCCCCGACGAGAACGACCCCGCCTACCGCGCGGCCGAACTCCCCGCGTCGGGCGGCATCGCGACCGCCCGGGGCCTGGCCCGCTGCTACGCCGCGATGATCGGCCCGGTCGACGGCCACCGCCGGCTGTTCGCCCCCGCGACGCTCACCCTGGCCCGCACCGAGGAGTCGGCGGGCCCGGACCGCGTCCTGGTCGTCAACACCCGGTTCGGCCTCGGCTACATGCTGCACGGCCCGGCCTCTCCGCTGCTGGGCCCCGGCTCCTTCGGCCACCCGGGACGCGGCGGCTCCCTCGGCTTCGCCGACCCGGAATCGGGCATCGCGCTCGGCTATGTGACCAACGGCCTCCAGAAGGGAGTCACCGCCGACCCCCGTGCCCAGGCACTGGTCAGGGCAGTACGGTCGGCGCTATGAGACACGAGCGGACATCAGCCCGGTTCGACGGCTACAGCGTTCTGATCACCGCCGCCGGCCAGGGCATAGGCGCGGCAACGGCCCGTCGCCTGGCGGCGGAAGGGGCCTCCGTCCTCGTCACCGACCTGGACGCCAAGCGCGCCGCCCACACGGCGGCGGCGATCCGCGAGGCGGGCGGCAGCGCCGCGTCCCTCGTCTGCGACGTGGCCGACCGGGCGGCGGTCGAGGCGGCGGTGGCGTACGCGGTGGAGACCTTCGGCGGCCTGGACGTCCTGGTCAACAACGCGTACGCGGCGGGCCAGGACGAGCCGCTCTTCGAGGACGAGTCGGACGCGACCTGGG
Organism: Streptomyces sp. DSM 106670; assembly: GCF_055792845.1. Lineage (NCBI taxonomy): Bacteria > Bacillati > Actinomycetota > Actinomycetes > Kitasatosporales > Streptomycetaceae > Streptomyces > Streptomyces sp. DSM 106670. Next base: position 3,241,008 of record NZ_CM147704.1, on the reverse strand, counting down.
AACGCGACCTGGACATCACCCTCTCCGGCCCGTTCCGCTGCGCCCGCGCCGCGCTGCCGCACCTGGTGGCCTCGGGCCGGGGCGCGATCGTCACCATCGGCTCGGTCAACGGCGAACAGGACTTCGGCGGCCACGCGTACAGCGCCGCCAAGGCGGGCCTGGCCAGCCTGACCCGTACGCTCGCGGGCCACGCGGGACCGCGCGGTGTACGCGTCAACCTGGTCGCCCCCGGCACGATCCGCACCGACGCCTGGGCGGGCCGCGACGCGGAGTTGGCCCGGGCGGCGGCCCTCTACCCGCTCGGCCGGGTCGGCACCCCCGAGGACATCGCGTCCGCCGTCGCCTTCCTCGCCTCCACCGACGCGGCCTGGATCACCGGGACGACGCTGCGCGTGGACGGCGGGATCCTCGCGGTGAACACCGGCTTCCGGCAGGCGATGGCGCAGCCGTAATTCCGTGGCCGCGTACCGCGGGGGCGACCTACCCTGCGCGGATGATCGACCACGGACACACCGACAGGACCGGCCGCCCCGTCACCCTCCACGAGGTGGACGCGGACAACTGGCGGGCGGTCGCCGACAGCGCGCCCCGCGACGACCAGCGCGACTGGGTCCCGGCCCTGGCCGCCCGCTACCTGGTACTGAGCAGCCGGGAGGACGCCTGGACCTCGCTGGCGGTCCTGGCCGGCGACCGGGTGACCGGCCACATCATGTGGGCCCGGGACGAGGAGGACGGCTCGTACTGGATCGGCGGCATGCTGATCGACGCCGCCCACCAGGGCACGGGCATCGGCGGCGCCGCCGTACGCACCCTGGCGGCCTGGCTCTCCGCCCGCGAGGACAGCACCGCCGTACGCCTCTCGTACGCCCCGGAGAACGAGGCCGCCGCCCACCTGTACACCGCGCTCGGCTTCCGGCCGACGGGGGTGGAGGAGGACGGGGAGGTGGTGGCGGAGCTGCGGTAGGACGTCAACTCGTCCGGTGAGCCCGGAGGACCTACGAGTTACGGCTCACGATCGAGTCGGCGTAGGACGCGAGATCGTCGACCCAGACCTGCAGACGCCGACTCCTGAGCGTCTGCAGGCGGGGGAGGGTGCGCCGGTAGGTCGCCGACCAGGTGATGTCGGTGCCGCCGCGCGGGTCTCGGGCCAGGTCCACGGACCCGCGATGAGAGGTGAACAGCCCCGAGGCCTGTTCGTAGCCGAACCGCTGGTCGGGAACCATCTCCACGACGCGCTCGTGGCAGTACACCCGTCCGGTGAGGGAACGGATGGTGCGCCGGTCGCCCACGCGGGCCGGTCGGTCGATTCCCGCAGGCACGTCCCACTCGACGTCGGCGTAGGCGGACCACAGCGGCCAGGACTCCGCGTGCAGGAGCGCCGCGTAGACGACGGCGGCGGACGCCGATGAGTGCGAAGAGGCGGTGACAGTGAGGGACGACACCCCGACAAGGTAGACCGACGGCACAAGCGCGCGAACGCCCGGGGGAATGGCCGGTTCCTCACCTAGGCTCCCGCTCATGTTCAAGTCAGGGGTGGGATTCCTCGCGTTGTTCGGACTCGGCTGGTGGCTGCTGGCCACGAGCGCGTTCGGCGGCACGGTCCGGCTGGTCGAGGTGGTGGCCGGCTGTGCGGTCACGGTGGGGCTGATGCTCGCCGCGCGCCGTTTCCTTCCCGCTTCGGCCGGAGGGCCGTTCCCCGCCGACCGGCGACGGTGGTTCAACCGGATCAACGGTCTCCAGTGGCTGCTGATCGTCGCCATCGCGGTGGTGTGCTCGCGCGCCGGGGCGCCGGTGCTGATTCCCCCGCTGGTCGCGCTGGTCGTCGGGGCGCACTTCCTCCCGCTCGCCGCGGTGTTCGAGCAGCCCCGGCTCCGGGTGCCCGCGGCACTGCTGGTCGCGGCCGGATCGGCGGGCCTGGCCGTATGGCTGGCGGACGGCCCGGACAGCACGGTTCGCCTGACCGTGGGCCTCGTCTCCGCTCTCAGCCTGTGGGGCACGGCCCTGTGGACGGTCGCCGGGGCGGCTTCCGCCGCCGGGCGTGGTGTCACGGAGTAAGGGCCGGTCAGGTCGTCGGGCTCAGGATCATCAGCATCTTCGGGTCGGACACCGGGACGAACCCGACCTTCGCGTACAACTCGTGGGCGTCGAGCGTGGCGAGGAGGATCCGCTTGAGTTCGTACGGGGCGAGGTGGTCGCGCACGGCGGTCGCCAGGAGTACGCCGAGGCCCCGGCCGCGGTGCGCGGGGTCCACGTAGACGTCGCAGAGCCAGGCGAAGGTGGCAAGGTCCGTGACGACCCGGGCGTAGGCGACCTGCGTCCCCCCGCCGTCGTACACACCGAAGTTGAGCGATCCGCGCAGGGACCGCTCGACGAGGTCCCGGCTGCGGCCGAGCGCCCAGAAGGCGTCGGTGGAGAGCCAGTGGTGTACGCGATCGAGGTCGATGCGGTCCGGGTCGGTGTCGACCTCGTACGCGTCTTCGCCGGTCCGGGCGTCGGTCGTGGTGGTCATGGGCCGGGATGGTAGTCGCGGCGCGGAGACCCAGCTGAAGCTGGGGTGGCCGTCCGTGATGCCCGACACCGCCGGACAAATGGATGGCAGGGTCGGGCGTCACTCGGCAGGATGCTCCGCATGACGCTGCCCACGCCCGAACTGCACACCGCGCGCCTGCGGCTGCGGCCGTTCACCGACGCCGACGCCGAACCGCTCTACGCCCTGCAGAGCAACGCCCACGTACTGCGCTACTGGGACTCCCCGCCATGGACCGAACCGGCCCGCGCCCAGCGCTTCCTCGCGACCTGCCGGAGGATCGAGGAGGAAGGCTCGGGAGCGCGGATGGCCGTCGACCGCGTCTCCGACGGCTCGTTCATCGGCTGGTGCGGCCTGTTCAGTTGGAACCCTGACTTCCGCAGCGCGTCCCTCTGCTACGTCCTCGACGCCACCGCATGGGGCAACGGCTACGCCACGGAGACCGCGCACGCCGTCCTGCGGTGGGCGTACGACACTCTGGACCTGAACCGCGTACAGGCCGAGACCGACACCCGCAACGTGGGGTCCGCCCGGGTCCTGGAGAAGCTCGGCTTCGTCCGCGAAGGCACGCTCCGCGAGGACTGCGTCGTCAACGGCGACGTCTCCGACTCCTGGGTCTTCGGCCTCCTCCGCCGCGACTGGGACGCGACGGCCGACCACTAGGACCGGGAGCTGAACCGGTGAACGTTCCCGACGCGTTGGCCGCCGACGAGGTCCCGCAGCGCCTGATGGCGTCGTACGCCACGGGCTTCGGCGAGGAAGGGAGAGCCTGGATCGCCGAACTGCCCTCCCTGGCCACGGACATACTGGGACGCTGGCAGCTGCGGCGGGACGGTGCGGTCCGGTCCGGCCAGGCCTCCTTGGTGGTGCCGGTACTGCGCCACGACGGCACGCGCGCGGTTCTCAAACTCCAGATGCCCAGGGAGGAGACCGCCGCCGCGCTGATCGGGCTCCGTACCTGGAACGGCGACGGAACGGTCCGGCTGCTCGATCACGACCCCGCGAGCAGCAGCATGCTTCTGGAACGGCTCGACGGATCCCGCACCCTGGCCTCCGTCGACGATGACGACGCGGCGATGGGCATCCTCGCCGGACTGCACGCGCGGCTGGTCGCGGTCCCCGCGCCGCAGGGACTGCGCGGCCTCGGCGACGTGGCCGCAGCGATGCTGGAGCAGGCCCCGCAGGCGATCGCTCAGCTGACCGACCCGGCCGACCGGCACCTCCTGCGGGGCTGGGCGTCGGCCGTCGCCGAACTGGCCGACGACCCCGGAGACCGGTTGCTGCACTGGGATCTCCACTACGACAACGTTCTTGCCGCGCAGCGTGAGCCGTGGCTCGCCATCGACCCCGAACCGCTCGCCGGCGACCCGGGGTTCGACCTGTGGCCCGCCCTGGACAGCCGGTGGGACGACGTCGTCGTCGCGCAGGGCGAGCCGCTGCGCGTGGTGCGACGCCGGTTCGACCTGCTCACCGAAGCCCTCGGCCTGGACCGCGCCCGGGCCGCCGGCTGGACGCTGGGGCGGCTGCTGCAGAACGCCCTCTGGGACATCGAGGACGGCGAGACCCGGCTCGCCCCGTCCGCCGTGGTGATGGCGGAGGCACTGGGCAACCATCGGTGACCTCGGCGCGCGGCCGGTCAGGCGGCGGCGGCCTGTGCGTGTTCTGCGTGTTCTTCGTGTTCTGCACGGACTTCGCGGCAGTCGCGGCAGTGGCCGGGGGTGGGGGAGCGGAAGGCCCGGTCGCAGTCGTCGCAGGTCTGGAAGGGCGTGACGGTGACGCGGGGGCGAGCCAGCGCCGCGAGGTCGTCGATGCCGGGTGGCGCGGGCGGGAGCAGCGCCGTGAGCCGGTGGGCGAGCAGCTTGGCCGGGTGCTTGAGGGGGTGGGGCGGGTCGTCGGTGAGGGCACGGCGGATGGTGTCCGGACGGGCTGCGCGTTCGAGCCAGGCCGCCACTCCGGGAACCAGCCGGTGGACGTCGTCCTCGGACAGGGTGAACCGGGGTGCGTGGCGGTGCAGATCGCTGAGGAGCGCGGTGGCCGCGCGTTCGTGCTCCGGGGTGAGTTCGCTGGGCCGGGGGAGGGGCCGGCGAGACGCCTTGGGTGCGGTCGGGGGCGGTACACGCGGCACGAAGAGCGGGGCAGGCGAGGGCGGTACGGACATGGGCATGGGCGCGGGTGCCGTCTCCGGCACGGGCGACGGCAGCGGTACGGGCGGGGTCACGGCGGCCGCCTCCGGCGCGGGGGCTTGTGCGGGAGCGGCCGCCGGTACGCGTACGGGTACCGGCGCGGCGAGCCGGGGACGTAACTCCGCCGCCGGGCGACGGGGGTGCACCAGCGCGGCGGGCTGGTTGCAGAAGACGGTGCGGGTGATGACCTTCTTGCCGGGCAGCCGGTCGCGGAAGCGTTGCAGGTAGCCGTGGGCTTCGAGTTCGCGCAGGGCGGCGGCGATGCGCTTCTGGCCTTCCTTGCAGCGGGCGGCGAGCGCCTTGATGCTGACTTCGGTGCCCTGGGGGAGCGACTGGATGCGTACGGCGATGCCGACGGCGGTGCAGCTGAGGTCGGGGTGCTGGGCGAGGTGGTTGCCGACGACGGTGAAGCGGTCGGTGTGTGGGATCGCGATGTGGATCACGCCGGAGGTGGGAAGAGGTCCGGGAACCTCCGCCAGGGCGCGGGTGAGGGCAGTATTCTGCTGGGTATCCATCGGGAAGGTCCGACTTCCTTGGTGGCTAGGCCCTCGATCGGGATTGCAGTCCCGGCCGGGGGCCGAAGTGTGTGATGCGGTCTGGCGTGAGCATATGCCCGGCAACCGGGCCAAAAGCGAGCCGAGTTGGGATTTGTCACCCATGTGAGTGACGTAGCTCCGAGAGCCTCTGGGGTCCGTCAGGTGGCCACCGGGGGTGGGGTCGGGTGGGGTTCTTTCTCTTGGTTCTTTAGTAGTTGATGTCGCGCCGCAGTGGGTCGCGCCGGCGCGAGATCCGGTGGGGTCTACGAGGACCGCACCGGATCACGGCGGAGCGCGACGCGGTGACGGCGGCTACCGTACGAGCTCGATTTCCGCCCACACCGTCTTGCGGGGAACGGGGCCGGGCGTCACGCCCCAGTGGTCGGCCAACGCCTCGACGATGAGCAGACCACGCCCGGACTCCGTGTCGTCCTCGGGCGGCTTCACAGCTCCGGGGCCGGGCGGGAGGCTGTCACCGCGGGTGTCCGTGACTTCGATCCGCAGCCTGTTTGCGCTGACAGTGAGGGTGAGTTGGAAGTCCCGGCCCTTCACGCGGCCGTGGACGGTGGCGTTGGCCGCCAGCTCGGCGACGATGTGCGCCGCCGCCTCTGCCTCCGACGGGAGACCCCACGCGCCGAGATGGGCTGCGGTGAGCAACCGGGCGAGCCGGGCCCCTCGACGGGTGGGGGACAGCAGGACGGTGAACGCGCGTTCGGTGGGCGTGTGTTGGGTGCGGATGACTTCTTGGTTCATGTCACTCAGCGTGGCCGCGCGTGCGTACCGTGCCCAGAGGAAGAGCCCTTGCGTACGGACGCTGTCCGGGGCTTGTCCGGTGTTGTCCGGGCTGTCGGCAGTGACGTGCGGGGAACGGAAGCGGTTGGGACGAGAACGGCACGCACGTCGGAAGTGGGGCTCGCATGAGCGTGGTTGGCGACGGTACGGGACACGGGGGCGGCGGGGCGGACGAGCCCGGCTGGGATGTCGACCCGGACGACGAGTCGGGGGCGGCGGTGGTCGCTGCCGTGGGTCGCCAGATCAGGGCATGGCGCGAGGCGGCGGGCCTGCGGGCGGCCGAGCTGGGCTCCGTGATGGGGTACGGCGAGGACCTCATCTACAAGGTCGAGGGCGGGCGGCGCATCCCGCGCCCGGAGTTCCTGGACGGCGTGGACGTGGCGGTGGGGGCGGGTGGCAAGCTCGCGGCGATGAAGGCCGATATCGCGGAGGTGCGGTATCCGAAGAAGATCCGGGAGCTGGCGAAGCTGGAGGCCGCGGCGGTGGAGGTGCTGGCGTACGGCAACAGCAGTGTCCACGGCCTGTTGCAGACGGCCGAGTACGCGCGAGCGCTGTTCTCGATGCGCCAGCCCTCCTACCCGCAGGAGGAGATCGAGCGTGGCGTAGCCGCGCGTATGGCTCGGCAGGCCATCTTCGAGCGGTCGCCCGCCCCGACGCTCGGATTCGTCCTGGAAGAGGTGGTGCTCCGGCGTCCGCTCGGAGGCAGGATGGTGTTGCGTCGGCAGCTCGAACACCTGCTGGCGGTAAGTGAGTTGCGTAACGTCACGGTGCAGGTGATGCCGATGGGCCTGGAGGAGCACGCGGGAATCGATGGGGAGATCCAGGTGCTGAAGTTCAAGGACGGCACGGCGGTCGGGCGGTCCGAGGGGGCGTTCGGCGGGCGGCCGGTCTCGGATCCGAAGCAGGTCCGAATCCTTGATTTGCGGTGTGGCATGATCCGGGCCCAGGCCCTCACCCCTCGGGAATCGACGGCCTTCATCGAGCACGTGCTGGGAGAGACATGATGGGCAAGCCGCTTGCTGAGGACGCAGCCGGGCTGCGCTGGTTCAAGAGCAGTTACAGCGACAGCAGTAACGGCAGCGAGTGCGTCGAGGTCGCGGCCGCGCCGGACGCCGTCCACGTACGCGACTCCAAGAACGTCCAAGGCCCCCGCCTCGCCGTCACCCCTGCCGCGTGGGCGGGCTTCGTCGCGTACGCCGCAGCACACTGACTTCTTCGGGAGCGACGTGATCCAGAAGCGCTCTGCCCGGGATGCCTCCGAACTGCGCTGGTTCAGGAGCAGTTACAGCGACAGCAGCAACAGCAACGAGTGCGTCGAGGTCGCGAGTTCCCCCGACGCCGTCCACGTGCGCGACTCCAAGAACGTCCGGGGGCCCCGCCTCGCCCTCGCGCCCGCTGCGTGGGCGGCCTTCCTGCCGTACGCGGTCGATGGCGTCGAAGGCCGCTGAGCGCACCCTCAACTCGTGTGCAGCATCAGCCCGATGCCCACCACCATCAGCCCCGCCGCCGCGATCCTCGGAGCCCCGAAGCGCTCCTTGAAGAACAGCGTGCCGATCGCCGCGCCCACGATGATCGACGACTCGCGGAGTGCCGCGATCGGGGCCAGCGGGGCTCGCGTCTGAGCCCAGAGCACCAGCCCGTACGCGACCACCGAGAGGGCCGCGCCGAGCAGGCCGCGTGCCGCGAACGGCCGCAGCTGCGGCAGCAGTTCGGCGCGTCGGCGGTAGTACGCGTACGCCGGGATCGCCAGGCCCTCCAGCACCATCAGCCATGCGACGTAACCCAGCGGGGTGCCGGAGGCGCGGACGCCGACGCCGTCCACCGTCGTGTAGCCCGCGATGGCCAGGCCCGTGCCGAGGGCTGCCATGATCGCCGGCCAGTGCGGGCGTTTGCCGGAGCCCCGGATGCCCCACAGTGCCAGCCCGACCAGTCCGGCCGAGGCCACCGCCACGCCCGCCGTCGCCCAGCCGTCCGGGCGCTCGCCGACGAACACCGCCGCCAGGACCGTCACCACCAGCGGGGCTGTGCCCCGGGCGATCGGGTACATCTGGCCGAAGTCGCCCAGCGTGAACGAGCGCATCAGCAGCATCATGTACGCCACATGCAGCGCGGCCGACACCAGGAGGTACGGCCAGGCGGCCGCCGCCGGGAACGGGGCGAACAGCGCCATCGCCGCACCGATCAGCAGTCCGCCGCCGGAGATCAGCGTGAAGGAGAGCAGCTGATCCTTGATCGCGTGGGCGATGGCGTTCCAACTGGCGTGCGTGATCGCGGCTATGAGCACCGCGAGGGCGACCAGCGGGGTCACTTGGCGGGCTCGCGCACATCCGCGACCGTCGCGCCCGCGTGGGCGATCAGCGTTTTCGGGTCGAGCGGGAACACCGTGTGCGGGGTGCCCGCGGCCGCCCACACCACGGCGTGGTCGAGGAGGCGTCGGTCGGCCAGGACACGGGTCCTGGTCGCGTGGCCGAACGGGGGTACGCCTCCGATCGCGTAACCCGTCGTCTCCCGGACCAGGTCCGCGTCCGCCCGCTTGACCTTCTGCGCGCCGAGTTCGCGGCGTACCAGCTCGACGTCCACCCGGGACGACCCGTCCATCAGGACCAGTACCGGTACGCCGTCCGCCGTGAAGACCAGCGACTTGACGATCTCGCTCAGCTCGCAGCCGACCGCCGCCGCGGCCTCGACGGCGGTCCTGGTCGCGTCGGGGAAGCGGCGCACCTCGACCTGGAGGCCCAGTTCGGCCAGCGCCTCGGCGAACCGGGGGTGGGCGTGGGAGGCAGGGGCGGCGGGGGCTGCGGGAGCGGTTTCTGCGGGTTCGGGTGTGCTCATGGCTGCACGCTAGCGGTCGGTGCAGTATGCATGCGAGCGGGTTCCGGGTGGTGGGCTCACCCTGCCGGGTGCGAGCCCGGCGTGTGGCCGAAGGCGCGGCGGAAGACCTCGATGAACGCGCTCGTCGACGACCAGCCGCACTGATGCGCCACCGCGGTCACCGGCGTCCGTTCGGTCAGCAGGATCAGGGCGTGGTGGAGGCGGAGCTGGGTGCGCCACTGCGGGAACGTCATGCCGAGGTCGCTGCGGAACAGCCGGGACAGGGTCCGGTCGCCGGCCCCGATCTGGCGGCCGAGTTCGGCGAGCGTACGGCCGTCGCCGGGGTCGGCCTGCAGGACGGCGCACAGGTCGCGGAGCTGCGGCGCGGTGGGCGTGGGCAGGTGCAGCGGCTGCTGCGCGTCCGACGTGCGCAGTCGGTCGAGGAGTACCGCGCGCAGCCGGGCCCGCTCGGGGCTTTCGCCGTCGTCCTCGGCGCGGGTGTAGGCGATGAGCAGTTCGCGCAGCAGCGGGCTGACGGCGAGGACGGTCGGTGCGTCGAGGCCGAGCGGGTTCTCGCTGACGGGCAGCCCGACCAGGTGCAGGTCGAGCTCGCCGTACGCCCGGTGCGCGTGCACGACGCCGGCGGGGACCCAGATCGCGCGAGTGCCCGGGGCGACCCAGGATCCCGTGTCGGTCGTGACGGTCAGGACGCCGCGGCCCGCGTAGACGATCTGGTGGTCGTCGTGCCGGTGGGCGTCGATCGAGCCGCCGGGGGCCAGCCGACGTGTGCGGGTCGGGGCCACGGGGTCGTGACGGACGGAAGCTCCACCGGTGGTGGCCGGGTGCACGGAAGCTCCACCGGTGGTGGCCGGGCGGGCGGCCGCTTGACCGGTGGTGGATTGACCGGCGGCCGCTTGACCGGCGGCGTGGCGGATGTTCGGCATCATCTGGCAGATTATCGAAAGCGCGACAGAGCGCCCCGGCCGGACCATGGCGGGATGCGAAGGAACACGCCGATCGTTCTGCTGTCCGTGGGCCATGCCTGCGTCGACGTCTACCAAGGCTGCGTCGCGGCCCTGGTGCCGTTCTTCATCGCCGAGCGTGCCTACTCGCTCGCGGTCGCCTCGGGCATCGTGCTGGCCGCCTCGCTGCTGTCCTCGGTGGCGCAGCCGGTGTTCGGGGTGCTCACCGACCGGTGGGCCATGCCGTGGCTGCTGCCGGTCAGCACCCTGCTCGGCGGGGTCGGCATCGCGCTGAGCGGGCTGAGCGGTTCCTACCCGCTCACGCTCGCGTTCGTGGCGCTGTCGGGGATCGGGGTGGCCGCCTACCACCCCGAATCCGCCCGTGTCGCCCGTATCGCTGCCCGGGGCAGCCACCGGGCGATGGGCTGGTTCTCCATGGGCGGCACGGTCGGCTTCGCCCTGGCCCCGCTCATGGTCGCCGCCGCGATGACCGCCGGCGGGCTGCGGTGGACGCCCCTGCTCGTGCTGCCGGCCCTCGCCGGAGCCGCGCTGTGCCTGCCGGTGGTGCGCGTCCTGCAACAGCGGCAGGCCACCGAAGGCTCCGGTACGACACCGGCGGCCGGGAGCGACGACGTCGCCTCCTTCGTGAAGCTGTCCCTGGCCGTGGTCTTCCGGTCGATCGCGTTCATCGGCCTGAGCACCTTCATCGCGCTGTACGCCCGTCAGCGCCTGGGCGGCGGTACGGCCGTGGGCACCGCGGCCCTGACCGTGCTCTACCTGGGCAGTACGGTCGGCTCGGTGCTCGGCGGATCCCTGGCCGCCCGGTGGGACCGGGTGGTGGTCGCGCGCTGGTCGTACCTGATCTCGGCCGTGGCCGTCGCGGGCGTGGTGTGGGTGCCGGGACCGGCCTTCTACCTGTTCGTGGCGCTGACCTCGGCGGGCCTGTACGTACCCTTCTCACTCCAAGTGACGCTCGGCCAGGACTACTTGCCCTCCCGGGTCGGCACCGCCAGCGGGATCACCCTCGGCCTGACCGTCAGCATCGGCGGCCTGGCCAGCCCCGCGATCGGCGGCCTCGCCGACGCCACGTCCCTGCGGACCGCCCTGGCGCCTCTGGCACTGATGCCGCTGCTGAGCTGGCTGTTCTTCCGGACCTTGCCCGAACCGGGCGTGCCACGCGCCGAGTTGTTGCCGGAGGACACCGCCGTCGCGCGCTCCGGGGGCGGGGCGGCGAAACCTGGGTGACCATGCGTGTGCACCGCATGAACCGCGTTCGCCACGTGAAAGGTGCGGCCGCCCTTGCCGGGGCGACCGCACCTTTCTTTGTTCTGCGGCTCAGCGGATATGCGGATATCAGGTCGTCGCGTGCCAGTAGACCGCCAGGCGTGCCTGTTCCACGGGCGAGACGCGCTTGTGGAACTTGGTCCACTTCGTGGAGTACTTGATCCTGCCGTTGTACGAACCGGTGGTCTTGGTGATGAGTTGGCCGTGATTGATTCCGGCCTTGTACTGGACTTCGTGGTTCGCGGTGCCCGCGATGCCGGAGGACTCGGAGACGGTTCCGTCGTTGTACGAGGAGACCGTGGTCCAGTCGGTGCTCATGTTGCCCTTCTTGGTGGTGCTCGGCATCTTGCTCCCGAGCGCCTTGAGGAAGGCGCTACCCGGCTTCATGTCCAAGCACTGCTTGGCCTTTCCGCAGAGCGTCACCCTGCTCTTGGTGATTCCGGCGTGCGGGGTGCCCAGCGTGACGACGTCCTCGATGTAGAGCTTGTCCGGGAAGCCCTTGGCGCCCTTGTGGGTGTAGTGCAGGGCGGCGCGGACGACGAGACCGCCCATGGAGTGGGCTACGACGTCGACCTTGATGCCCTTCTTCGTGTAGTTCTTGGAGACGTAGTTCGCGAACTTCTTGGCCACGTCCTTGATGGGCGTATTGCGGTCACCGCTGACATTGGCCGAGCACTTCTTGTTCTTCGTGTAGTAGCCGAAGGTGAGCAGGTTCCCCTTCCACTTCTTGTTCGTGAAGTGCTTGCGGGCGTCCTTGAACGTCTTGGTGCAGTCGTGCTTGCCGACGGGGGAGTGCCCGTGGACGAAGATGACCCGGGTGCTCGCGCTGTCCGACCGGGACGGCTTGCCCGCCGCGCCGGCCGGTGCGACGGCGAGCATGGTGAGGACGGCTGACAGCGCCGCGGCGAGAAGCAGCGTGAACCGCCTCTGAGTTCTCTGCATGGAATGTTCCCCGTTTCCCCGTTGTCGCGTCTCCGCGTGTGGCTCGTGTGGCTCGTGTCGGGCACGCTAGCCCGGCCCGGTCGCGGGGTGTGCCGGTCGTTCGCCCCACATCCGGTGCCGCTCGTTCGCCGGTCAACTAACCTCGCCCTCATGCGGCGTGGGGGTCACGTGGGAAACAGCGAGCGCCTGGTGAACCGGACCGTCGAGCGGTACGGGGTGTGGCTCAGGTCCGCCGTGGTCCTTCTGTGCGGTGCGCTGGGCCTGGTCTGGGCGGACGCGTCGGATGTGCCCCGGGCGCTGGCGCTGCTGGCACCGGCTGTCCTCGCCTGCGGTGTACGTCTTCGGGCGCTGCGCCGTCCGCTTCCGCTCGCCCTGCTCTGGACGCTGGACGCGGCGGTGGTCGCGCTGTTGGGGCTCGCACAGCCCGTTCTCGGCGGTGAGGGCGCGAACGCGATGGTGGAGGTGGCCGTCGGCATCAGCGTCATCGCGTTCCAGTTCGAGTGGGCGACGCGTCCGGTGGCCGGGGCCGCGCTGGCGGTGGTGGGGGGCGTCGCCTGTGTGCTGGGTGACCTTCTCTCCTCGCCCGCGCACGGTCCCGACGTGGTGCCCCTGGTGCGGATGCTGATCCAGGTGGGCCTGTCGAGGGCGGGCTACCTCATCGTCCGGGCGCGGGCCAGGGCGGCCGACCGGTCGGCCGCGGTGAGGGCCGCCCTGCGCCGGGAGGCCGACGTCGCCGCGGCGCGGCGGGCGACCGAGCGCGAGTACCTGGCGACCTTGCACGACACGGCCAGCGCGACCCTGCTGATGGTCTCCCAGGGCGACAGCCGGGACTGGTCGTGGCTTCCCCCACGTGCCCGGCAGGACCTGGAGGCGCTGTCCGCCATGCCCGGGTTCGAGACGGGGAGCGTCGACCTCGCGGCGCTTCTGAGCTGTGTGCCCGAGGGGGAGGGGCAGGCCAGGGTGCGGCTCACGACGCACATCGAAGGGCCGCTCGCGATTCCCTCCGGCCCGGGTCTCGCGATATTCAACGGCGTCCGGGAAGCCGTCACCAATGTGTCACGCCACTCCGGGGTGCGGGAGGCGGAACTCAGAGCGTGGAGAGGGGAGAGCGACGGCGTCGTCGTTGTCGAACTGTCGGACGCGGGACGGGGCTTCGACCTTGACTCCGTCCCGATGCATCGCCGGGGCATCTCCGGCTCCATCATCGGCAGGATGCGCGCGGTCGAAGGCACCGCCTCCATCGCCTCGCGTCCGGGCGCCGGAACCCGCGTGCGGTGGCGCTGGCCCGACCGGGACCGGGACCGGGAGCCACGCACGGGGGACGAGGGGCGAGCCGCGGACGTACCGTGCCCGCCCCGTACCCCGGCACAGCACACGGCGGCGGTCCGCTTCATCCGCGGACAGCTCCTCTACGGGGCCCAGCTGGTCGCCCTGCTGATCTGCCTGGTGTGGCAGTTCACCATCTCGCTGCGCCGGCTCCTGGCCCACCAGGACGTGTACGACCCCGCGTGGGCGCAGACGGCCGCCTTCCTCGGCCTCGTCGCCGTCGCGGTGACCGGCGGCGCCTGTCTGCTGCGCGGCAGGCGGATCCCGCCGGGGGTGCGCGGCTGGTGCCTGGGTGCGGTGCTGGCGGTCTCGGCGGTGAGCGCGTACACGCTTCCTCCGGGTCACTCGACGGGTCCGGCGGACTGGGCGTTCGGAGTGGTCGGCTGGCATGCGTTGTTCCTGCTGGCGGACCTGAGGGTCAGGGTGTACGCGGCATTCCTCGGGGCGCACATAGGGATCAACGCGGCGGCCGTGGTCTGGCACGGGGCGCCGGCCGCCGCCGAGGCGGCCGTTCTGGGGCTCGCCACGATTGGCAGCTGCGGCCTCCAGCTCGCCATCGGCGTCCTGATGACGCATCTGCTCCGCGACACCGCGCCGGCGGCGGGGTCGGCGGCCGCGCGGGAGGAGGAACTGCGCACCCGGGAACGTATCCACGAGCACCTGCAGAGCGACCACAAGGAGCGCTACCGCGCGCTGACGGCGACGACGGTGCCGTTGCTGGTGGGCCTCGGCCACGGTGTACTGAGCCCGCACGACGAGGAGGTCAGGCTGCGGTGCGGCGTGGAGGGCGCCCGTATGCGCCGCCTGTTCGCCGAGGGCGATGCCGTCGCCGACCCGCTGCTGAACGAGTTGCGGGCCTGCGTCGAGGTGGCCGAACACCAGGGCGTGAAGGTGAACCTGGCCGTGCGCGGCAGGCCGGGCGAGGTGCCCGTGGAGGTACGCAGGGAGCTGATCGACCCGGTGGCGGTGACTCTGGGCCGTACCCGCTCCGCCGCGCGCGTGACGGTCGTATGGACCCCCGGCGCCGTCCGCGTGAGCGTCGTCGGCGTCGACTGCGCGGACGACCGCACCGAGGCGGCGGCCGTCCCGTCGCAGAGCCGCGCCGCGGACCCGCACGTGTCCGTGGTAAGAACCAGACGCGGTGAAAGCGTGTGGGCAGAAGCGAGTTGGAGTAGATCGGTGTCATCGGGAGTTGTCCTGCCATGAGTAACGACGCACCGGTCAGCGTGGTCGTCATCGACGACCATCCGGCCATCCTCTCGGGCGTGGAGATGTGGTACAGCGCTTCACCACGGCCCATCACCGTGGTCGCGGCGGGAGCCTCCGTACGGGAGGCCTGGACCGCCCCGGGCAGTACGGCCGATGTGATCGTCCTGGATCTGCAACTGGGCGAGACCGTCCCCGCCTTCAGCAGCCTCCGCAGACTCGTCGACGCCGGGCGGCAGGTGGTCGTCTACTCGATGCGGGACGACGAGAAGACCGCGCTCACCTGCCTGGACCTCGGAGCCGCGACCTTCCTGACCAAGAGCGAGGGCCAGGAGCACCTGGTCGAGGCGACCCTGGCGGCGGCCGACGAGCGGCCCTACATGCCGCCCGCGCTGGCCGGCGCGCTGGGCACGAACGCCCGCGCGGACCGCCCGCAGCTCTCCTCGCGCGAGGAGAACGTGCTCATCGAGTGGTTCCAGTCGGAGTCGAAGGAGCTGGTCGCGCAGCGCCTCGGCATCTCCGTACGGACGGTCAACTCCTACCTGGACCGGGTGCGGATCAAGTACGCGAACGTCGGCCGCCCCGCCCGGACCAAGGCGAGCCTGGTGGCCCGGGCCGTCCAGGACGGCCTCGTCGACGTGGACGACCTCTGAGAGGCCGTGAGAGGCCGCGAGAGGTCGTGAAACCCGGGTGACCCGGGGCGGCGGCGCTTCTACGCTCGCCCCATGGACGTGATGGACATGGGGGAGCAGGGCGAACATCTGCTGAACGTCGTCGATGTCGAGGCGACCTGCTGGGAGGCCCAGCCGCCGCCCGGCCAGGTGAGCGAGATCATCGAGATCGGTCTCACCGTCGTCGACCTGCGCGCGGGCGAACGGCTCGCCAAGCACCGGCTGTTGGTCCGGCCCGCGCGTTCGAAGGTCAGCCCGTTCTGCACGGAGCTGACCGGGCTGACGCAGGCGGAGGTGGACGGCGGCCTGCCGTTCGCCGAGGCCTGCCGGGTGCTGGCCGCCGAGCACCGTACGGGGCTGCTGCCCTGGGCCAGTTGGGGCGACTACGACCGTAACCAGTTCACCCGCCAGTGCCGGGCGACGGGTACGGAGTACCCCTTCGGGCAGCGGCACACGAACGCCAAGATCGCCTTCACCGCCGCGTACGGGCTGCGCCGCCGCCCCGGCATGGCCCAGGCGCTGACGGTGGCCGGCCTCCCGCTGGAGGGCCGCCACCACCGGGGCGACGACGACGCGTGGAACATCGCCGCCCTGGTGCTGGACCTGGCGGGGCGGGGGGAGTGGGCGGCGGCCGGGGAGTAGGTGGTGTTCCGCCGGTCCTACGTCGCGGCGGGACGCGGGCGGGCCTGTGGGGCGGGGCCGAACAGCTCGTCCAGGTGGTGGTGCAGGACGTCGGAAGCCGCCGCACCGGTGCGCTGGCCGCCCAGCACGCTCGCGCCGAGGCCGTTGACCATGGCCAGCAGTCCGGCGGCCACCATGGCGGGATCCTTCCCGGGGCCCACCGCGCCGGCCTCCTGCGCCAGGCGGAGCTGTTCGGCGAGGAAGCCCTCCAGCAGGGCGGGTTGGGGGATGGCGTGCTCCTCCAGCGAGCTGTCACCGAGGACGAGCGCGTAGTAGGCGGCGTAGATCCGGCTGATCTGACGGCTCTCCTCGTCGGTCGGCAGGATGCTGGAGAGGATGGCCGTGACCGTGGAGCGTGGCTGCGGCGGAGAGCCCGCGGCGCGGACCCATCGGTCCATACGGGCCTGGAACCGGGTGCCGAGCCGGGCGAGGGCGTCCAGCACCAGGGCCTGCTTGGTCGTGAAGTAGTACTGCACCAGCCGGAGGGAGACGCCCGCCTCGGCGGCGACCGCCCGCATGCTCACCGACTGAAGTCCCTCGGCGGCGGCGATACGCAGCAGAGCCTCCGCGATCTGTTTTCTGCGTTCCTCGTGATCGACGCGCGCGGCGATGGTCCGACCTCCCGCTAGTGGTACACGTGTACCAAGGTGTGATACGTCTGTACCATGAGCATAGGCGAGTTCAGGAACGACAAGAGCCGCGAGCGTTTCCACGCCGTCTACGGACGCCTGCTCGGCCGGCTCTGGCCGGGCGCCGGAGACCCCCTCGACCTGCCGACGTCCTTCGGCACCACCCGCGTCCACCGTGCCGGACCGCCCTGCTCCGACCCGGTCGTCCTGCTGTCGGGCGCCAACGGCAACTCCCTGATGTGGCACCGGTACATCGAGCCGATCGCCCGCCGTCGTACGGTGATCGCCGTCGACACGGTCGGCGAGCCGGGCGCCAGTGTCCAGAGCGCGCCCCTGACCGGCGCCGAGGACGGCGCCCGCTGGCTGGAGGAGGTACTCACCGGCCTGGAGGCCACCGCCGCCCATGTGGTCGGCTGCTCCTACGGCGGCTGGCTGGCGCTCGGCCATCAGATGCACCACCCGGGCCGCACGGCCGCCCTCACCCTCGTGGAACCCGCCGGATTCGAGGACCCCGGCCGCCGCTTCTACGCCTGGCTCGTCGCCGGCGGTCTGGCGGGCATGGCGCCCCGCGCGCTGAGGCCCTGGCTCGCCCGCCGGGTCGGCAACAGCGCCATCCTGGAGACCGAGCTGATGGAACTGGGCCGGGCCTCCGTCGGCTTCCGGCGCGCCCTTCCACCGGCGCGGGTCTTCTCCGACGAGGAGTTGCGCCGGGTGCGGGTCCCCGCGCTCTTCCTGCTGGGGGAGCGGAGCACCCTGCACGACGCACGCGAGGTCGCCGAGCGGGTGCGGGCCCTCATGCCCACCGCCGAGGCGGAGATCGTGCCCGGTACGGGCCACGCCCTGCCGACCGACGATCCGGAGCTGGTGATCACCCGCATCCTGCGGGGCGCGGCAGTGTGACGGCGTCTTCCCCGATCCGGTGGGGGCGAACCGGGGGCGGATCACCCCGTGCGCGCCGCCGCCTCGTGGAAGCGGCGTACCGCCTGACCGGCCCGGTCCCGTAGAACGGCTTCCGCCTCCGGGTCCACGGCGCCGGTGGACAAGTGGTCCGCCCACGCGCGCAGCGCCGTTTCGGCCTTCGCGCCCGCTATGCCGACGCTCATCATGCAGGTGGCGTACAGATCCACGCGGTGCCGGTCGAGCGTGTCCAGCTGCTCCAGCATCCGCCGCCCCGCCCGGGTCGGCCGGTCCGCCGTCGACTCCCCGGTCCGGAGGGCGGCGTCCGCGGCGGCCAGGCACGGGGGGAGGATCTCCGGCCGCCAGTGGGAGCGCCACAGGTACTGCTCGAACTCGTCGTGCCGGAAGCGGTAGGCGTGGCCGTCCACCCGCAGCAGACCTCCCTCGTGCGCCCAGTCCAGGAAGCGGCCCAGCCGCAACGGAAGGCGGCCACGCAGCGCGGCGCAGACCAGGAAGATCTTGTGGCGTTGTCCGGGCAGTGAGCCCCTGACGGTGGTGTAGGTCTCGGTCGACCGGTTCTGCAACAGCGGGATCCCCAGGAGCGCTCCGGCGGCCGTCGCCACCCACACGGTCGTGGGGACGTCGGGCAGCGGGGCCCGGGTGAGGCTCACCGAGACGGCGAACCCGAACATGCCACCGAAGTAGACACCGAGCAGCGGCATCCCCACGGTCCTTGCGTACAGGTCGAGCAGCCCGCCCGCCCTTCCCACCATGCGGAAGCGGCTCACCGGGTCGATGTCCGCCCGGTCGGACCACGCCGTGAGCGCCGTGAAGCCCGCAGCGATGACCACGGGATAGCAGAAGAGCGCGTCCCACGGGTCGCGCAGGGCGACGGCGGCCAGCCCCGCCACCAGCAGTGCGAAGAGGGTGTACAGCGAACCGTGCAGGGTCCGCACGAGACGACGGCCGCCCAGCGGCCACAACTGGTGCGGGGTCAGATCCGCCCGGAGGTCGGCGATCAGGCTCAGATACCGGGGCCCCGCGAACCTGTCCACGCCTCGGTGCGTCGACAGCAGGGTGAGCCACGCGGAGACCCGTTCGGCCGGGTAGCGGTCGGGGTCGCGCGGATGCTCCGCCACGACGGAAGGGACGAAGAGCGACAGCAGGTACTCCTCGGCCTCGCTGCTCATGGCGTCCGCGGCCGGGGAATCCTCCGCACTCCGCAGCCGTTCCTCCGGCGAGAACAGGCTCCACAGCCGCCCGGGCAGGCCGTGTTCGGCGGCGAACTCGTCGGACTCAGCCCGGTAGCGCTCCCAGAGGACGTCGCGCCCCCACCGCGCCACCAGCTCCGAGGGATCCCTGAGCCATCCCACTCCGCCCTCGCCCCGCACATGGAACGCGTTCGCGGTCATGGTGAGTCGCCACGGGGTGCTCAGGGCACGCGCCAGCGGCCCCCCGGGCGAGACCCGCATCTCGTCCAGCACCCCGTCCCAGCGCTCGGTGAGGCCGCTGTGGGACCACTCGCTGCGGCTCTTGAGGTAGTCGAGCGCCATGTCCGGCGGGACCGGCAGCAGTTCGGCGCGGCCCGCCCCGGCCAGCGGGGCCGGACCCTCGAACTGCTCGTAGACGTCGCTGCGGCAGGTGACGACCACATGGCGGAAGCAGTCCCGGTTCACCGCGAGATAGCGGAGCAACGCGGCTGCCCGGGGACGTACTTCCGCCCCTGCGGGATCCAGCTCGTCCAGACCGTCGAGGACGAGGACCGCCTTGTCGGTCAGCGCCTCCTCGACCTGGGCGGAGGGCTGCCCGTACGTCTGGGCGGTCTGCTGGACGGCCCAGCGGCGGAACGCCAGATGGAAGCCCTCGCTCCGCGGATCCTCCCGGTCCGGTGGCCCGCCCCACGAGGAGAGGGAGAGCAGCACCGGCACCCCGTCGCCCGCCTCCTCGTCATGGCGGCCGGCCAGCGCCCGCGTCAGCTCCCTGGCCAGCAGGGACTTGCCCGTACCGGGGCCGCCGGTCACCGCGAGCCGCCGCACGGGTCCGGGCAGCCCGAGGTAGCGGTCGACGACGGTCCGCCACTCCTCGGAGCCCGCGGCGCCGGGGCTGCCGTCCGGGGCCGCCGAGAAGCGGAAGCGCACCGGCAGGAAGGCGCTGCCCGGGCCCAGGATGTTGCGGTACTGCTGGTCCTCGTGCCTCTCGACCGCGCGGACCAGGGCCCGGACCGCGCCCTCCCGGCGGCTCTGCCGGTGCTCCCAGAAGGGCAGGAGCAGTCCGGCGACGCCGATGACCGCCCCCACCACGCCGACCAGGGCGCCGAAGGGGTCCACGTCGCCGGTCGGCCAGGAGCGGAGGACGACGACGGCCCCCACGCCCACCATCAGCACGCCGAGGACGGCCGCTGCCCGACGCCAGAAGGAACCCGGCCTCGGCCGCCGCCCCATACGTCACTCCTCCGTCGTCGAACGTGACTCGTCAAACGTGAACCGCGAGCCGCGAGCCGCGAGCCGCGAGCCGCGAGCCGCGAGCCGCGAGCCGCGAAACCCGGACCCGTCCCGGGCCCCGGCGCCCGCGCGTACCGGCTCCGGGCTCAGCTCAGCCGCCCGCCTGCAGCACCTCCGCCACGACCGGGCCCGCCGCGTCGCCGCCGTGGCCGCCGGTCTGGACGACCGCCGCTGCCGCGAGGTCGTTGCTGAAGCCGGTGAACCAGCTGTTGGAGGTGTCCTGTCCGTCGACCTCCGCCGAACCGGTCTTCGCGCCCTTGTCGCCGCCGACCGAGCCCATGGCCTTCGCGCCGGTGCCCCAGGCCGCCGTGGCGCGCATCATCGTGTTCAGCTGCTGGACGACGGAAGAGGACAGCGAGCGCGAGGCCGTCGCCAACTCCCGGTCGTCCAGGGACTGCGGGACGATGATCGGCTGGCGGAAGGTGCCGGTGCGGGCGGTCGCGGTGATGGACGCCATGTTGAGGACGTTCATCTGGACGGTGCCCTGCCCGATGTACTGGGCTGCCGCCTCGCCTTGGACCTCCTCTGGCACGCTGCCGTCGGACGTCACTACACCAGTCTTCCAGTCCAGGCCGATCCCGAAGACCTCCCGAGCCTCCTTGGCTAGCGCCGAGTCGTCGTCGACATCATCGATCAGCTTGATGAAGGCGGTGTTGCAGGACTTGGCGAAGCTCTGGGTGAAGGTGGAGCCATCCGGCAGCGAGAAGCGGCCCAGGTTCTCGATCGTACGGGTGTAGTACCTGACATCCGGCGGGCATTCGGCGGCCCCGTTCGCGGTGACGAGGCCCTTCTCCAGCAGCATCGCCGCCGTCATGATCTTCAGCGTCGAGCCGGGCGCCTGCTTGCCCTGCAGTGCCACGTTGAACTCGGTCACCGGGTTGTTGGCCACCGCGCGGATCGCCCCCGTGGACGGCTTCACCGCGACCACCGACGCCTGCGCGAACTTCTTCACCGCCCGCTCGGCCGCTGCCTGCGCGCCCGCGTCCAGGGTCGTCTGCACCTTGCCGGGCTTGCCCTTGGTGAGCGTCACCAGGTTGACGTCCGGCTGGGACTCGTCGGCGGGCTCGATCCAGGTCTCGATGCCGGCCGAACCGCCCGATGTCTCACCGTACTTCTTGCGCAGCGTGTCCAGGATCGGCCCGAGCGAGGGGTACTTCTCCTTGGTCAGCACCGTCCCGTTGCGGTCGACGGCCTCGATCGCCGGGGTCGAGGACTCGCCCGTCTTCAGCGTCGCGCCCTCCGTCAACTGCGGGTGTACGACGGTCGGTTCCCAGTCGACGAGCGCCTTGCCCGTCGTCAGGCCGCGTACGACCGTCAGCTCCGACGCGTACGACAGAGGCTTCGACTTCCCCTCGTACGAGATGGTCGCCTTGACCGTGTACGGCACCTTCGTGCCGGTCGCCGGGCCCGGGGTGATCTTCACCTTGCCGATGTGGGCGTCCTCGCCGTACGAGGCGAGCACCGGCTCCGCGCCCGACTCGTTGTTGGTGAGGAGCGCCGCCGCCGATGCGTCCCCGGCCGCCCATGCGTCGAAGAAGCCCTTCGACGTCTCGGCTATCTCCTCCGCGCTCGGCGGCCCCGTCTTCACCTTCGACGACTCGGACGCGCTCTGCGTACCGCCCCCGCCGCCGTCCGTGTCCCCGAGCATGCTGTACGCCCCGTAGCCGATCCCGCCGGCCACCAGGACGAACGCTCCGCCGATCACGGCGACCTTCGCTCCACTGCGCATTTCGCAGTCCCCCTCCCCAGGAGAGCCCCTTGAACACGTTCAAGGGGCAACTGTGAGGAAGCCTAAAGGGCTGTGGCGGATGGTGAGGGCGTTGTTACCGGACCGGAATGCTTGGCCGGAAAGCGCTCTCCGGTGTGGCCTGTGTGGGCCGGGGCCGTTGCGGGAAGACTGGCCGGGAACGCACGGGGGAGCGGACGTCGGGGGGCGTACGGGATGTTCACATGGGGAGTGCACCGTGATCGGCCGCGGGCGGTGGACCACGTCAAGTACCTGCCGCCCGGGACCCTGCCCGAAGGTGGCGTTCCGGTCTGGTCCGTGGGCGGGGACGGCAGCACCACGCGGTCCATGACCGGAGATTCCATCGCCGCCTGGACCGTGGCCGACGCCGAACGGTGGCGCACGGCGGGGGTGCCGATGGTCCTCGCCCCGGTTCCGGGCGGCTGGATCCTGGCCGCCCTGGTGGTGACTTCGTACGTCCTTCTCTTCGGGCTCTCGTCCGCGTCCGGGGCCTGGCGCGACGGGATCGAGGGCGGCACGGACTGGCTGAGGTATCCGGGCGTGGTCCTGCTGACCGCCCTCCCGCTCTGGTACCGGTACGTTCCGGTCGCCGTCTTTCCGGCGGCGCTGTTCGTCGCGGTGGAGGCGGCCCTGCTGGCGGCCCGGACCGACGACACCGACCGCCAGGCGACCGCCGGGTATCTGGTCGTCCTCGCCGTCTGCGCCATCGCGGTCACCGGCGGCGGCCTGCGGCTGCGGGCCCGCCGACGGCAGCGGGCGCAGGCCCTCGCCGCGGCCGGGGAACGCCGCTTCCCGTTGCCCGGCGGCGTCCCGGAATCGGACGGTCACCGCGGCCACGCGCAGGTCTACCTCGGGCTGGCGCTCTGCCTGCTCGGCCTCGCCATCCTGACCGACGGCCTGGTCGAGGACCTGACCTCGGGCGGAGTGGCGTACGACGCCATCGGGCAGCAGCGCGTCTGCCTGGTGCTTCTGCCGGCCGGTACGGCCTTCTGCGGCTGGGGCCAGCTCGCGTACCGGGCTGCGCGGCGGCTCCACGAGGACGACCAGCCGGCCCTGATCGTGGGCGTACGCACCGGGGCGGACGGACGCCACTGGGTGTGCGCGGACGCCCGCACGCCCTCGGCGCCCCCGCTGATCTCGTACGTTCCCCGGGGCCGCGACACCCGCACCCGGACGCGGCTGCTGGGCAGCGGCTCGGTGTACGCGGAGGGGAACGGGCACTACGACATCGACCCGAGGGACGAGCCGTTCGAAGCGGTGCTGTACGGAACCCTCGCGGAGGGCGACGAGGTCGTCATCGAATACGCCTGCGCCACCTACGACCTCCACCAGGAGACGGGACGGATGTACGCGGCCGTGACCACGGTCCCCCTCCGGCCGGACCGCCACCACGGGCTGGGCGTCTGGAAACCGGTGGACGGCGCCACCCGCCGGCGCGAACGGCTCCGCGAGGCCCGGGAAGAGGCGGAGCGCCGGCGGGCGGCGGACGAGCGGGCGAGACGCGAGGCGGAGGAGCGCCGCAAGAACCCGCCGCGGTCGTCGTCGGGCCGGTCGAGCAGCAGCGGCAAGAGCAATAGCCACTACAGCAGTTGCGGTGGCGGCTGCGGGTCGAGCTGCGGCGGTTGCGGGGGCGACTGAGCCGGATCACCGTCGGCGCGGTAGCGGGGCCCCTCGGGCTACTGCGCCCAGTCGAAGACGCCCGACTCCAGGTCGATCTGCGCGTTGCCGCCGCCGAAGTTGACCCCGCCGACGCCGTCCTCCAGTTCCAGGACGTACGGCGTCAGCCCCTCCGGCAGCCCCTGGCAGGGCATCACCGTTCCGCCGAGGTGCGAGATGCCGTCGACGGACGACCAGAACGCTTCGAGCTCCTCGTCGTCCGAGGACCAGGCCTCGACATAGCCGCCCTCGCCGTCCTCCGCCGGGGCGATGCCGGTGTTCGGGTCGCCGGTGCGCTCGCCGATCCACACCGTGGTCTCGGGGGCGCTGTCGTCCCAGGCGTTCTGGCCGCGGCGGTACGGGTCGCCGAGCCCGTCCGGCCGGATGTCGGCCGGCGGATCGATGCGTGGGGCGGCGAACTCCTCGGCGGTGAGCCGGATGAGGGCGTGCGCGCCGCCGATGAGGTCCTCCAGGTCCTGCTGGAGCGGGTGGCGTGCTGCCGCCGCCGCGATCACCTCGGCGAGGAACGGATCGGCGGCCTGCTCCGGGGTGGGCTCGGAGCCCGCCAGCAGCTCCTCGACGCCATCGATGTCTTCGGCGACGTGGTCGTCGGCCTGGAAGAGGGAGACGGCCACCAGGTCCGCGCCCTTGCGCCGGTAGTCCTCCGGCAGTTCGAGGGTGATGACATGGATCATCGGCAGCCCGGTGACAGGACTGCGGGGCCAGGAGGCCGTCCCGATACCGGGCGCCCGACCGCCGCACCACCCGGCGACGCGGGCCCCGGGCAGATCGATCTCGACGCTCCTGCCGGGCCGGACCGACAACGCCTCCGCGGACTCGCCGAACCCCAGGTCGTACGCCTTCACCGTGTTCCTCGTTCCTCCCGTTCGACTGCGACGGCGCTCAACCTACGCGAGGGGGCCGTGGTTGCCGACAGCAGGCAGCCGGGCCCGGTCCGCTGTGCCGACATCACCCCCTGAAAGCACCTCGGCGACCCGCCTAACCTGCTCGGACACGAGGAATCGGAATCGAGTGGGCGGAACGTCGGCTCGGCGCCGACGGACAGGGGGGCGAGCCAGGTGGACGGCGAAGAGAACCGGGGCGCGACGGCGGCGCGCCCCGCGGCGAACGTGGTCGCGGCCGGCGGTGGCGCGAGCACCCTGGGGCCTCGCGTGGCCCTCCTCCTGTCGCTGTCCCTCGGGTTGCTGCTCGGCGCGCTGTCGGCGTCGGTGATGTTTCCGGCAGCTGAGCACCTGCGCTCCCTCCAGGGCGGCGAGCGGGCTCAGGCGACCTTGCAGACCAGCGGCAGCTGTATGGCGGGCCAGTGCGAGGTGAAGTTCGAGGCCGCCGGGCGGACCGTGGTGGCGGATCTTCCGGTGGGCAGCGGAGGCGGCAAGGAGCCCGTCGGCGCCTCCCTGACCGTGCGGTACGAGGCGGACGACCCACAGGTGGTCGCCCGTGAAGCCGATGTCGGAGGCGGCGGTGCGGCCCTACTGGCGTGGATGTCGGGCGGGGGCGCGCTGCTCTTCCTGACGCTGCCGGTGGTGGCCGCGATCGTTCTGGCGCGGCAACGGCGACTCTGATCCGGGACCGGTGACCGTGGTCGGAGTGGCGGGCCCGGCACCACCAGGTGCCGGGCCCGCCGTTTCCCCAGCTAGACCCACGTATCCAGCCACATCCGGTCCCGCCACAGGTCCTCCGGGATCGACGTCCCCGTGTACAGCGGCCAGAAGTAGATGAAGTTCCAGATGATCAGGAGCACCAGCACGCCCACCGCGATGGCGCCCAGTGTGCGGCGGCGTTCGCCGGTGGGGTCGTGGGAGGTGAGGCCCAGTTCGGCGCGGGTGCCCGTGTCCGTCGCCGGGCCCACGATCGCGCCCAGCATCATCGTCACGGCCAGGCAGAGGAACGGGACGAACACCACCGCGTAGAAGAGGAAGATCGTGCGCTCCTGGTAGAAGAACCAGGGCAGCCAGCCCGCGACCACACCGCAGGCGATCGCGCCCGCCCGCCAGTCGCGGCGGAAGAACCAGCGCCACACCACGTACGCGAGGGCGAAGCACGCCAGCCACCACAGCAGCGGGGTGCCGATGGCCAGGACCTCGGCGGCGCACTTGCCCGTCGACGACTCCTTGCAGCCCGTCTGCTCCTCGTAGAAGTACGAGACGGGGCGGCCGAGGACCAGCCAGCTCCAGGGGTTCGACTCGTAGGTGTGGCCCGAGGTCAGGCCGACGTGGAAGTCGTACACCTGGTTCTCGTAGTGCCACAGGCTGCGCAGCCAGTCCGGCAGCCAGTTCCAGGAGGAGTTCTTGCCCTCGGTGGCCGCCCAGTTGCGGTAGTAGCCCTTGTCCGTGACGATCCAGCCGGTCCAGGACACGACGTACGTGACGATCGCCACCGGCACCGTGGAGAAGAACGCGGGGATCAGGTCGCGGCGCAGCACCGCCTGGTACGGGTGGACAGCCCCTGCCGTACGCCGCGCCCCTACGTCCCACAACACCGTCATCAGGCCGAACGCCGCCAGGACGTAGAGGCCGTTCCACTTCGTGGCGAAGGCCAGGCCCAGCATCACGCCCGCCGCCAGCCGCCACGGCCGCCACCCCAGGCGCAGGGTCTCCGCGATCCGGGCGTCCGGGCGCAGCACCCCCTCCTCGTCCATCGGCAGCGCGTCGGAGAGTCTGCGCCGGGCGTGATCGCGGTCCACCACCAGGCAGCCGAACGCGGCCAGCACGAAGAACATGACGATCAGGTCCAGCAGCGCGGTCCGGCTCATCACGAAGTGCAGGCCGTCCACCGCGAGCAGCAGGCCCGCCAGACAGCCCAGGAACGTCGAGCGGAACAGGCGTCGGCCGATCCGGCACAGGAGCAGGACGGAGAGCGTGCCCAGCACCGCCACCATGAACCGCCAGCCGAACGGCGTGAAGCCGAACAGCTGCTCACCGAAGCCGATGATCCACTTGCCGACCGGCGGGTGCACCACATAGCCCGGGTCGGTGGGGATGGGGACGGAGGAGGGGTCGTTGAGGATCTGTTTGTCGACGTCCTTGGGCCAGGACCCCTCGTACCCTTGGTTGACCAGCGCCCACGCGTCCTTCGCGTAGTACGTCTCGTCGAATATCACCGCGTGCGGCTGGTCCAGCTTCCAGAAGCGCAGCAGGCCAGCGACCAGGGTGACCAGGAGCGGGCCGCCCCAGCCGGACCAGCGCACCAGGCGGTCCGCCACGTGCGGCGGGATCGCGAGCACCGACCACATCTGCCGTCCCGGCCGGGTGTACGGCGGGTCCAGCCGGTCGCGGAGAGAGGTCTCCGGGCGCGGAACATGGCCGAAGCGGCGCAGCCGCCGTTGCCAGGAGGTCGGCTGTTCGCCGAGCGGGTCCCCGGCGTCTTGGCCCCGCTGGGTCTCGGATGCGGTACTCGTCACCGCGCCATCGTAGGGAACGCATCTGTGCGAAGGGCGCTGCCCGTGCTGCGAGGATGGCTGATGTGACTGGAACGACTGGAACGCTCGTGCTCGCAGGAACCCCCATCGGTGACGTGGCGGACGCCCCGCCGCGCCTCGCCGCCGAACTGGAGCGGGCCGACGTCGTCGCCGCCGAGGACACCCGGCGGCTGCGCCGGCTCACCCAGGCGCTCGGCATCCACACCTCGGGGCGTGTCGTCTCCTACTTCGAGGGGAACGAGTCCGCCCGGACACCCGAGCTGGTCGAGGCGCTGAGCGGTGGCGCCCGGGTGCTTCTTGTCACCGATGCCGGGATGCCCTCCGTCTCCGACCCCGGCTATCGGCTCGTCGCCGCCGCTGTGGAGAAGGACATTCGCGTCACCGCCGTGCCGGGGCCCAGCGCCGTGCTCACCGCCCTTGCCCTCTCCGGGCTGCCCGTCGACCGTTTCTGCTTCGAGGGGTTTCTGCCGCGCAAGGCCGGTGAACGGCTCTCCAAGCTCCGCGAGGTCGGGGACGAGCGGCGCACCATGGTCTTCTTCGAGGCCCCGCACCGGCTCGACGACACCCTCGCCGCCATGGCCGAAGTCTTCGGCGCCGAGCGCCGCGCCGCCGTGTGCCGCGAGCTGACCAAGACGTACGAGGAGGTCAAGCGCGGTCCGCTCGGCGAGCTCGCCGTGTGGGCCGCCGACGGGGTGCGCGGCGAGATCACCGTCGTGGTGGAGGGGGCGGCGGATGCCGGCCCCGGGGACCTCGACGCCGAGGAGCTGGTGCGGCGCGTTCGGGTGCGCGAGGAGGCGGGGGAGCGGCGCAAGGAGGCCATCGCCGCCGTCGCCGCCGATGCCGGGCTGCCGAAGCGGGAGGTGTTCGACGCGGTGGTGGCCGCCAAGAACGCGGAGAAGGCCCCGCCGAAGCCGTAGCCGAAGCTTCATAGCCGAAGCCGTGGGCGACGAGCCGTACTGCCCGGTCCTACGGTGTTTCCGTCAGGAGTCCGTACGCCGTCGCCACGAACGTGTCGCCCCGGTGCACCCGCCGCGTCGCCGTCGCCGCCACCGCCAGACCCGTGTCCGGGCGGAAGCCCAGGAACGCCTGCTGGCCGAGCGTCGCCCCGGCGTGGAAGAGGACCGGGCCGTACGGCGACGGGTGGTGGAACCACGTGAGCGTATGGGTGTGCGCGTGCCGCCAGCCGCGTCGCAGCACCGGGCGCCGGACCTCCGCCAGCGGCCCGGCCAGCGCGGGGTCCCCCGGCCCGGGCCCGCCCGTATGCGTACCCAGGCCCACATGCGCCTCCAGGAACGTCAGCAGGTCCAGCGGTGTCGCCCGGACCGCGCCCGCCGCCGTGAAGCCGCCGGTGTCCAGCGTGGGCACCGGTGTGCCGTCGCGTCGGTGGCCCACCGCCTCCGTGGTCTCCGGGCCCGGGCGCACCCGGGTCGCTTCCAGGCCGAGCGGGGCCAGCACCTGCTGGTGCAGCAGGACCTCCCACGGCGTGCCCGTGGCCGCCGCCAGGGTGTGGCCGAGGACGGAGACCGCGAAGTTCGAGTAGTGCCAGCGGGTGCCGGGGCGGTGGCGCGGGCGGGCCCGGAGGAAGGCCCGGACCACCCGGTCGGCCGGGTAGCCGCCGTACGGGTCGGTCGACCAGCGGGGCACCGCCTGCGGGTAGAAGTCGGCGGGCAGGCCCGGCAGCCCCGAGGTGTGGGTGAGCAGATGGCGCAGGGTGATCCGGCGCACCGCCGGGTGCACCGGGAAGCCCGGGGCCAGCAGGTCCGCCGCCCGGTCCTCGTACCGCACCCGGCCCTGCGCCACCAGCCGGGCCAGCAGCAGCCCCGCGTACGGCTTCGACGCCGAGCCCAGCTCGTACGCCAGATGCTCGCGGGCGACCGGGCCCGGCTCCGCGCTCCCGCCGGTGTGGACGGTGCGCACCCCGTTCCGGCTGACCGCGAGCACCAGGTCCGGCGCGTCGACGGCCCGCGCCGCCTCGGCCAGGAGGCGGGCGGTGGCCGGGGAGCCGGGGGCGGTCGCGGGGGCCGCCGTCACCTCGGTCATGCCGGGGCCGGGGCGGCGGAGAGGCCGGACAGGGCGCGGGACATCGCGAGCGCCGAGGCGAACGCGGCGACCAGCGTCGGGTGGTAGACGAGGTCGAACACCGACTCCTCGTCGCCCTCCGGCATCCCGCCCACCACCGGCATCGCCCCGTCCGGCTGCTGGGCCTGCGCGAAGCCCTGCCAGGCCGCCGGGTCCAGCGTCGGTTCCGGCAGACAGGCGTCCACGACCAGCAGTTCGCCCAGCAGGTCCCAGCGCTTCAGGTCCAGCCAGTCGTCCAGCCAGACCGGCAGCCAGAGGGCCAGATACTCCGCGATGTCGGCCGGCAGCCCGGCCGGCTTCTCGCCCCAGTCGGTGAGGTGGAACACCGTGTGCGTGATGTCGTAGCCGATATGGCCCTCGACCGTCCACGGCTCGGGCCGCCGCGCCAGCCAGGTGTGCGCCAGCGCCGCCGTCTCCGGAAGGCTCGGCTCCACCCCGAACCGCCGCTCGATCGCGCTCAGCCCGAGCCGTCGCACCGGCAGCACCTCCAGCGCCGCCCAGCTGGCCAGCCGGTGGTTGAGGCGGATCGCGGACTCCAGGTCCGGCTGCCGGTAGCCCAGCTCCCGGAACGGTACGTAGACCTCCAGCGGCACCGGCGAGAGCGGTTCGCGCCGCTGGCCCTCCAGCAGCCGGCCACCGGAGTCCAGCAGCTCGTGCCAGGCGTGGTCCAGCAGCTTGTGGGCGAGCGAGGACTGCTGCGAGCCGGCCACGCCCTCGCGGAAGATGACCTTCCCGATCAGCGCCAGCTCGCCCAGCGGCTTGAACCGGTCCAGCATCCCCGCCTCCGGCGACGGGTCGGCCTCCAGCCGGAACCCCTCCCGGTGTTCGTACAGCCAGCCCAGGGCCTTCGCCCCGACGTCGTGGATCTGCTGGATGCCGCTGCTCATGCGGTGCGCCTTTCCCGGCCGGGCGCGGACCCGGCCGTCTGCCCCGGCGACCGCAGCGACCTCAGGGACAGGGCCGCGGCGAAGGCCGTGACGAGCGTGGAGTGGTAGCAGTCGATGAAGGGGTACGGGTCCGGCGCGGTCGTGTCCTGCGCCGGCGGGCCGGTCTCCGGGACACAGCCGGTCGGGTGCTGTACGTCGGCGAGCACCGGCCACACCGCGTCCAGCAGCGGTTCCGGCGCCGGGCCCGGCAGCGAGGCCGCCACCGCCAGCAGTTCGCCCGTCAGGTCCCACTGGCCGCTCTCCAGACAGCCGTCCGCCCAGGCGGGCAGCCAGGTCCGCAGATAGCCGTCGATCTTCCGGGGCACCCGGTCCGGCATCCGGCCCCAGTCCGTGAGGTGGAAGACGGTGTGGGTCAGCGCGTAGCCGGACGGGCCCTCGAACATCCACGGCTCCGACAGTCCGCCCAGCCAGGTCCGGGACAGGACCGCGCCCGCGTCGGTGTGGGTCACCACGCCGACCCGCCGCTCCGAGTTGACCAGGCCCAGCTGCCGGTTGGCGTGCTGCTCGGTGTGGGCCCAGGCGCGGGTCGCGGTCAGCGGGCGGGCCAGCGCCTCGAACCCCTCGTGGCGCAGCCCGTACCCGGCGAAGGCGGCGTAGATCTCGTACGGGTACGCGGCGAACGGCTCGGCGCGCAGCAGCTCCAGGAGGAGTTCGCCCGCCGCCACCTGGTCCCAGGCGTAGGCGACGAGGTCGCCGGCCAGCTCGTGTTCCGGGGTGCCGGGGGCGGTGGTGCGGCGGATCGTGGAGCCGAGCTGGGCCAGCTCGCCGAGCGGTTTGAGCGTGGCGTTGACCTGGGTGTGGGGTTCCAGGACGTCGCCGGGGAGCGCGAAGTCGCTCCGGTGCGCGTCGGTCCAGGCGAGGGCCCCGCGCAGGACGTGGGGGAGGACGGCGAGCGCGGCGCCCGGGGTCGAGCCCTGTTCCGGGCGGCTTTCCGGCCCCGGGCGGTCCTGGGTGGCGGTCGTCGTCACCGTGCCCTCGCCTCGGCCATCAGCCGGGCGGCCCGGATGTGCAGGGTGACCCGGGGGTCGTGGCCGCCCATCAGCTCGACGAAGTCGAGGCCGCGCTCCAGGCCCAGCGTCGCCGGTTCGCCGCCGATCGCCGCGAGCCAGCGGCCCGCGCCCGCCGCCTGGAGCCAGTCGCGCCGCCGGACCGCACGGACGAAGCCGCGGGCCAGGTCGACGGCCCGGTTCGCCGCGGCCCGCTGCACGGCCGAGGGGGCGGCCGGGACGGCGAGCGGCGCGAGCACCGAGAGCTGGTGGGTGAACGCCTGCCAGGGGGCCTCCTCCAGCCAGGAGGCATCGGGCTCCGCGTACGTCGTTCCGGGGGCGGTGCGGGGCGCGGCGGAAGCGGCCGCTCCGGCCGGAGGCGGCGCCATCCGCTGGAGCGTGGAGATCATGTGCCAGTGGCTCCAGGCCGTGGCCGCCGGGGCGTCGGGCTTGGGCGGGAATTCCCGCACCGCCCGGTCGAGTACGGCGATATCACCCGGATGCGGATGACGTCCGTAAAGAACACTGGGCAGCAGCAGGTCGGCCCCGATGACCCGTGCCGCGGCGATTCCGGTCCGATTCTCCTCGTCGATTCCCGCCGCGCCGCACACCGTGGCGAGGTGGTCCCCGCTCCGAAGAGCGAGGACCACCTCTGTTGCCAGGTCATGCACGGCACCCGCTAGCGGGGACGACGCATGTGTCTGGTCCATGTTCCGACGTTCAGCCCTTCTTCGGGCGGGGGGTCGGAGGCGAGAGCAGCAGGGCGCCGCCGCCTGCGAGAAGCGCGAGGTAGGCGCACTCGCGGGAGTCGCGGTACAGACCTTCGACCTCGCCGGGGTTGAGAGCGGCGTCGAGGTCGAGCTCGATGTCGGTGGCAGTGGTGTCCGTGGTGAACATGGGTTGTTCCCCGTCCTGTGGGAAATGGGGTGGACGTAATGAGTGAAAAGGAGGAATGCGGGCGTCGCAAATCGGGGACGGGCATCCGGGAAAATCACGTATTCAATTGAATGATGAATTCATGGGGCGCGGACGGGGTGAAAGCCCGGGAATTCGGGGGAGAGGGAGGGTGCGGGTGGGGGTGGTGCGCGGGCGCGTTCACGATCGGCGCCGGGCGCGCTCGGGGGCGCTCGGTGGCCCGGCGGTCACGCGCTGTCCTGCCGTGGGCCTGTCCTGCGCCATGCGGCGGCAAAGGGCGGCAAAAGGAGGCCAAGAACGCATCAACAATGCCTCTGAGCTGGTGCGTCCGTCCGGGTGCAGGTGTCCACTGGAAGGGACGGGCCACCTGTTCGAACCCCTCGTGCGGGCCGCCCGTCCCCGGAGCGCTTGACCGGCGGCCAGGAGGAACAGGCATGAGCGAGATCGCAGCGACCACTGTCCACGAGGCATATGCCTTCGCCTGCATGAAGTGCGGGTACGGCTGGGAGCAGTCCTACGAGATAGAGCACCACGTCGACGTCCACGGCCACGCGTTCGTCGTCTACACGGCGGACGGTGAGCGCGTGCCGTCCCCGCTCTCCACGCCGACCTGCACCAACTGTGGTGGACACGTGGTGCGCATCATGCGGGCCGGGCGGGTCGCCGGCGTCCAGGAACTGCTGCGGAAGCAGCAGATGCCGCACACCGCGGAGACCGTCGCGAAGGACCGTACGGTGTCGACCGCCGCCGACCCGGACCGCCACTGGCGGCTGTCCGACCTGCTCCACCCCTTCCAGCGCAGGTGAACACCCCTTCCGGCGCGGGCGACACCCCTTCCCGTGCGGGGCGACACCCCTTCCCATGCGGAGGGCACCCGTTCCGGCGCGGGTGAACCTCCTCCGGTGCGCCGGAGGCCGACGCCGTACGGGCGCGGGGCCCTCGTAGAGTCGTCGGCATGAGCCGTACCGAAGCCCCGCCGCTGCCCGAGCCCCTGCGGGTGCCGGTCGCCGACTCCCACACCCACCTGGACATGCAGGACGCCACCGTCGAGGAGGCCCTCGCCCGGGCCGCCGCGGTGAACGTGACGACCGTCGTCCAGGTGGGCTGCGACGTGGCCGGCTCCCGCTGGGCCGCCGACACCGCCGCCGCCCACCCCGCCGTCCACGCCTCGGTGGCCCTGCACCCCAACGAGGCCCCGCGCATCGTCCACGGGGATGTCGAGGGCGCCGACGGCACCGCGCGGCAGGGGGCGCGGGAGCCCGGCGGCAAGGCGGCGCTGGACGAGGCGCTGGCGGAGATCGACGCGCTGGCCGCCCTCGACCAGGTGCGCGGGGTCGGCGAGACGGGCCTGGACTTCTTCCGTACGGGCCCCGAGGGCGTCGCGGCCCAGGAGGAGTCCTTCCGGGCCCACATCGAGATCGCCAAGCGGCACGGCAAGGCCCTGGTCATCCACGACCGGGACGCGCACGCGGACGTGCTGCGGGTGCTGGCGGACGCGGGCGCACCCGAGCGGACCGTGTTCCACTGCTACTCCGGCGACGCCGAGATGGCCCGGATCTGCGCGCGGGCCGGGTACTTCATGTCCTTCGCGGGCAACGTGACCTTCAAGAACGCCCAGCCGCTGCGGGACGCGCTGGCCGTCGCCCCCACCGAGCTGGTCCTCGTCGAGACGGACGCCCCTTTCCTCACCCCCGCCCCCTACCGCGGACGGCCCAACGCGCCGTACCTCATTCCGGTCACGCTCCGCGCCATGGCCGAGGTGAAGGGGCTGGATGAGGACGTGCTGGCCGCCGCGATCTACGACAACACCGCGCGGGCGTTCGACTTCTGACCCCGGGCGGGCACTGTTTCCGACCCTGGTCGGACACTGTGCGTAGCCGTGTCGCTTTGGAGAGTCACCGGAGCTCCGCTATCGTCCCCGCGCACGACGGGGTGGCAGTGAGCGGATCCCCGGCAGTGGGCTGATCTTCGGGAGCGGCGTGAGCATTTCGCAGGACAGCGGCGTGAGTACCGCGCGGCACAGGCGCGTCGACGCGTTCCACGAGCAGCTGACCCTGGCCGACGGGGTGGGGATGGCGGGCCCCGCCCACGCCCCCGCCCACGCCCCGACGGTCGTCGACACCCCGCTCGCCGGGCCGCCGCCCGCGGTGCCCCGGCAGGGCCCCACCCGGGCCGACGCCCGACGGGCCGCCAAGCGGAGCCGGAGGCTCGTCGCCGGCCCCGAGCACCTGAAACGCCTCGTGCCGAAGGCCCTCGTCGTCGCGTTCCTGGCCGGCGGCACCACCGCGTTCGTCGCCCAGGACAAGGCGGTCCGGCTGGAGGTCGACGGGGCGCCCCGGACCCTGCACACCTTCGCCGACGACGTCACCGAGCTCCTGGCGGAGGAGGGCGTCACCGTCGGCGCGCACGACGTCGTCGCCCCGGCCCTCGGCGCCGCCCTCGACCACGGCGACGAGGTCGTCGTCCGCTACGGGCGGCCCGTCACCCTCACCCTCGACGGCGTCCGCCGCCAGGTCTGGACGACCGCCGACACCGTGGCGGGGGCGCTGCGCGAGCTCGGGATCCGCGCCGAGGGGGCGCACCTCTCCGCCGCCCGCTCCGCACGGATCGCCCGCACCGGCCTGACCCTCACCGTCCGCACCGAACGCACCGTGACCTTCATGGCCGACGGCCAGGAACGCACCCTGCGCACCAACGCCGCCACCGTCCGCGAGGCCCTCGCCCAGGCGGGCATCACCCTGCACGGCCACGACACCACCTCCGTCGACCCCGGGCACTTCCCGCGCGACGGCCAGACGATCTCCGTGATGCGGATCACCGACACCCACGAGGTGCGCGAGGAGACCGTCCCGTACGCCGTCGAGCGCAGCGAGGATCCCGCCCTGTTCCGGGGCACCGAGGTCGTCGAGCGGGCGGGCCGCAACGGCGTACGCCGGGTCACGTACGCGGTACGGACCGTCAACGGCGTCCGGCAGAAGCCGCGCAGGGCCGCCGAGGAACTGGTCCACCGGCCGGTGAGCCGCGTCGTGCGCACCGGCACCCGGCAGCGGCCCGACTCCGTCGCCGGGGCGGACGGGCTGAACTGGTCCGCGCTCGCCGCCTGCGAGTCCGGCGGGCGGCCCGGGGCGGTCGACCCGAGCGGCACGTACGGCGGGCTGTACCAGTTCGACACCGGGACCTGGCAGTCGCTCGGCGGCAGCGGCCGGCCCCAGGACGCACCCGCCGCCGAGCAGACGTACCGGGCGAAGAAGCTGTACGTGCAGCGGGGGGCGAGTCCGTGGCCGCACTGCGGCCGTAGGCTTACCGGGTGAGCAGCACAGAGCCCGACGCCCTCCTGGGCCCCGCAGACATCCGCGACCTGGCCGCCAAGCTGGGGGTACGCCCCACCAAGCAGCGCGGTCAGAACTTCGTCATCGACGCCAACACCGTCCGCCGGATCGTGCGCACGGCCGAGGTCCGCCCGGACGACGTGGTCGTCGAGGTCGGGCCCGGGCTCGGCTCGCTGACCCTGGCGCTGCTGGAGGCGGCGGACCGGGTGATCGCGGTCGAGATCGACGACGTGCTCGCCGCTGCCCTGCCGGCCACGGTGAACGCCCGGATGCCGGAGCGCGCCGACCGCTTCGCCCTGGTCCACTCCGACGCGATGCTGGTCACCGAGCTGCCCGGCCCTGCGCCCACCGCGCTCGTCGCGAACCTCCCGTACAACGTGGCCGTGCCCGTTCTGCTCACCATGCTGGAGCGGTTCCCCAGCATCGAGCGGACCCTCGTCATGGTCCAGGCCGAGGTCGCCGACCGGCTCGCCGCCCGGCCGGGCAACAAGGTCTACGGCGTGCCGTCGGTGAAGGCCAACTGGTACGCGGACGTCAAGCGCGCCGGGTCCATCGGCCGCACCGTCTTCTGGCCCGCCCCGAACGTCGACTCCGGCCTCGTCTCGCTCGTCCGGCGCACCGAGCCCATCGCCACCACCGCGAGCCGCGCCGAGGTCTTCGCGGTCGTGGACGCGGCCTTCGCCCAGCGCCGCAAGACGCTGCGCGCCGCCCTGTCCGGCTGGGCCGGCTCCGCACCCGCCGCCGAGGCCGCGCTCGTCGCCGCCGGGATCTCGCCGCAGGCGCGCGGGGAGGCGCTGACGGTGGAGGAGTTCGCGGCCATCGCGGAGAACAAGCCGGAGGTGTCGTCCCTGTGAGTGCTGTCCGTACGGGCGTCACCGTCCGCGTCCCCGCCAAGGTCAACGTCCAGCTCGCCGTGGGCGCCGCCCGCCCCGACGGCTTCCACGACCTGGCCAACGTCTTCCTCGCCGTCGGTCTGTACGACGAGGTCACCGCGACCCCCGCTGACGAGCTGCGCATCACCTGCTCGGGCCCGGACGCCGCCCAGGTCCCGCTGGACACCTCCAACCTCGCCGCCCGCGCCGCCCTCGCGCTGGCCGGGCGGTACGGCATCGACCCCGCCGTCCACCTCCACATCGCCAAGGACATCCCGGTCGCGGGCGGCATGGCGGGCGGCAGCGCCGACGGGGCGGCCGCCCTGGTCGCCTGCGACGCCCTGTGGGGAACGGGCGCGAGCCGGGACGAGCTGTTGGCCATCTGCGCCGAGCTGGGCAGCGATGTGCCGTTCAGCCTGGTCGGCGGGGCGGCGCTCGGCACCGGACGCGGCGAGAACCTGACCCCGATCGAGGTCGGCGGGACCTTCCACTGGGTCTTCGCTGTGGCGGACGGCGGCCTCTCCACGCCCGCCGTCTACGGCGAGTTCGACCGCCTCACGGCGGAGACGGACGTCCCCGAACCCACCGCGTCGCCCGCCCTGCTGGCCGCCCTGCGCTCCGGCGACTCCGGCGCACTCGCGGGCGCCCTGAGCAACGACCTCCAGCCCGCCGCGCTCTCCCTGCGCCCCTCCCTCGCCGACACCCTGGCCGCGGGCACGGAGGCGGGGGCCCTGGCCGCGCTGGTCTCCGGGTCCGGGCCGACGACGGCGTTCCTGGTGGAGGACGAGGCGGCGGCCCGCAAGGTGGCCGACGCGCTGATGGCCTCCGGAACGTGCCGCGAGGCGCGCGTGGCGGTGTCGCCGGCGCCGGGGGCCACGGCGGCCCCGTGAGTCACTGCCAGCGGTACGGCGTGATGCTGGGGTCGTAGGAGCAGGTGACCATCGTCCGGTTGGTGGCCATGAGCGTGCGGCCCCGGTCGGCCTTCGCACAGAACTGGCCGTCGACGACGGGGTGGCCGTTGGACGTGCAGGCGAAGCCCGGCTTGCCGTCGGGGCAGGTGATCGTCGAGCCGCCGGCCGGCTTCGTCGGGGCCTTCGTGGGAGCCGGGGCGGGAGCGCGCGTGGGAGTGGGCTTCGGCTTCGGGGCGGCCGTTCTGGGCGGGACGTAGGCCGGGTCGTTCTTCTGGTGCAGATAGCCGTGGAAGCTGGTCGTGCAGTCGCTGAAGTCCTTCGCGAGCCGGACGGTGACCGTGGCGTCGGCGGTGAGCCGGGTGCCGCGCCCGGGGCTGGTGTCGCAGATGTACCAGCCGTCGTGGTTCTGCGGGAGGGTGACGTCCTTGTGCTGGGCGGCGGCCTTCAGACGGGCGGTGGATATGTCCTGGCGGGTGAACTCCGCCCGCGCCTCCTCGTAGGTCCGGCTGTGCAGCGCCGGTACGACCGGATCGGGCGCGACGGTCGCGGTGGGCGTGGGGGAGGGGGAGGGCGTGGCCGAAGCGGTCGGCGTGGCGGCGGACGGGGCCGCCGGGGCGCTGTCGTCGGTCGGGGTGCTGTCCTCGCACCCTGTCAGGGCGAGCACGCCGAGCAGGACGACAGGGGCGAAGTGGCGAGAAAACCGCACGGTGTCGGTACTCCGGTTCTCGGGAACGGCGGGCGTCGCGGCAGATCGCCGAGGGGCCGCCGGTGTGCCTGCCGAAGAGCAGATTTTGTGCTTGTTTTACTCGTCAACGACCGCCCTGTCCAGATCTACGACTCGGTAAGCCGCTTCAGTATCATTTCGGCCCTTCCTGACTCTTCACGCTGCTTCCTGGCGCTTTCTGAGCCGGCCGGTTCGCCGACTCGGCTACTCAGACGCCGAATTGAGTACGCGCACCCTGCCGCGCCCCACCCGGCTCGCGCGACGTTGAGTCCATGGGATCAAGTGTTCGTGAACTGGCCGGAGCCACCCCCGTCACCCGGGACCGTTACGTCGACCTCCTGCGGGTCGCCTCGCTCGCCGCGGTCGTGCTCGGCCACTGGCTGATGGCCGCCGTCACCCCGGACGGGGTCGGCAATCTGCTCGCCGTCGTCCCCGCGCTCCAGCCGCTGACCTGGCTGCTCCAGGTCATGCCGGCGTTCTTCTTCGTCGGCGGCTTCTCCCACGCGCTGTCCTACCGCTCCCTGCTCCGCAAGCGCCCCGAGGCCACGGCGGGCGCCTCCCCGGTCTCCGTCTACTCGGCCTTCCTGCGCGCCCGGCTCCAGCGGCTGCTGCGGCCGACCATGGTCTTCGTCCTGGTGTGGGGCGTGGCCGCGCTGCTGGTCCAACTCCTCGGCGGGGGCGGCGGGCTGACCGGCGTCACCCTGCGCATGGTGACCCAGCCGCTGTGGTTCATCGGGATCTACCTGGCGATGGTCGCGTTCACCCCGCCGCTGCTGAAGCTGCACGAGCGGTACGGCTGGGGGGCGTTCGCCGCCCTGGCGGGCGCGGCCGCCGCCGTGGACGTCCTCCGGTTCGCCGCCGGAGTGCCGTACGTCGAGTTCCTGAACTTCGCGTTCGTCTGGCTGGCGGTCCACCAGCTCGGCTTCCTGCGCGCCGACGGCCACCTCCGCCTGCGCCGCCCCGCCCTGCTCGCCGCCGGCGGCCTGGTCACCGCCTGCGCGCTGGTGGCGTTCGGGCCGTACCCGCTGTCCATGGTCGGGATGCCCGGCGAGAAGGTCAGCAACATGGCCCCGCCCACCCTCGCCCTGCTGGCCCACGGCCTCTGGCTCGTCGGCGCGGTCGAATTCCTCCGCGCCCCGGCCGCCCGCCTGCTGGAGCGCCCCCGCGTCTGGCGCACGGTGGTGGCGGCCAACGGGGTGGCGATGACCGCGTTCCTCTGGCACCTCACGGCGATGTTCGGCGTGTACGGGGCCATGCTCACCCTCGACGTCCCGCTGCCCGAGCCCGCGTCGGCCGCCTGGTGGGCCCAGGTCCCGCTGCGGATCGCCCTCGCGGCGGCCCTCACCGCCGGACTCGTGGCGGCCTTCCGCACCTTCGAACGCCCGGCCCCCGCCCTGCCCGCCCAGGGCCACGGCCCCCTCGCGGCACTCGGCGCGACGCTCTGCCTGCTCGGCGTGCTGGGCCTGTCCATGGTCGGCTTCAACGGCCTGCTGGACGGCCGCACGGCCCTGCTGATCGCGATCCCGGTCAGCGCCCCGGCCGCCGTGGCGATGACCCTGGGCGGCTGGCTGCTGGTGGAGCGGGCGGGGCGGGGAGCGGGGGTGCGGTAGGGGTCAGTTGCCGTAGTGGTAGCGGCAGGCGGCGATGCGGACCTCGTCGCCGACCACCTTGCAGATGAGCCGGTGCTCGTCGGTGATGCGGCGGGACCAGTACCCGTGGAAGCCGTGCTTCAGAGGGGCCGGCTTTCCAACCGATCGATTGAGGTCAGCAGGCGGCGGATGTTCTCCGGGCTCCGGAGCTGGTACGCGGTCTCCTTGAGGGACTCGTACTCGTCGAGTGCCACCATCACCACGGGCTCGTGTCCAGCACGCGTGACCACGACCTCTTCACGGTCGTCCACGACTGCGCTCAGCGTCTCGGCGTACTTCGCGCGGGACTCCGTGTAGGTCATCGTGCGCATGATCGCCCCCTATGTTCTCCGCATGTCGTCTCGTGTGTACAGGATGATGTACGAGCACTGGAGGCGGTGGCAAGGAACCCGGCCAGCCGCAGTTCCCCCCCTACACCGCCCCCGGCGCCTCGCAGCCGTGCTTCTTCGCCGAGCGCTCGGCGAAGCGCTGGAGCGCCGCCCGCAGCCCCCGGTGGTCCACGACCGGCGCCGCGAGCTTCGGGTTGCCCTCGTCGCGGAGGGTGTCCACCTCGAACAGGGCCGACCCGCCCGCTCCGGGGCACCGGGCGCCCAGCGCGTAGGAGCCGCTCAGCGCGTCCGGGCCCCTGCGGGCGGCGGCGGCGCTGTCCTGTTGTTCGTCCAGCCGCATGCGGGCGAACCGGGCGGACGGCCCGTAGGACGCGGTGAAGCCGTACAGGAACGCACCGCGCAGACCGCCCAGGACGCACTCCTCCAGAGGCGCCGGGTCCGCCGTGATCTCCTGCACCGTGCTTACGCCCCACCGGGCGGCGGTCTTCTCGTCCAGCACGCCCGCGCAGCTTCCCGTGGCCGACGCGACGGGTTTGTAGTCCCTGCGGTTCGTCGAGACGCCGACGTCCTTCACCCGCTCGCCGGCCGGTGCCGCACACCCGGTGCGCCGCGTGTACGCCGTCGCCGTCTCCGTGAGGACGGCCACGAGCCGTTCCCGGGCCACCGGATCGTCGAATGCGCCCAGGCCGAGGTTGGCGTCCACCGTCATCACCCGCCCGTGACCGGACTCCTTGCCGCAGCTCAGCAGCAGGACGGCCGCCGCCTCGTCCGGGTCCTCGCCGTCCGGGTCGTACCGGAAGGAGCCGGTCCAGCCGTGCCCCAGAGGCGCGTCGAAGCCGCCGGAGTTCTCCAGATTCATCATGCGTTCCGTCTGCCCGACCCACAGCGCCAGGCCGATGTCCGAATCGTCGTCGGACGCGCTGACCGTACAGCGCCGCCGGTCGCTCCAACGGCCCGACGAGGTCAGGGAGATGCCGTCGAACAGCTCCCGCACCGCACCGGCCGCCAGATCGCCGTCGCAGGCCGAATCCAGGGCCCGGTCGTCGCGCCAGGAGTCGTAGCCGCCGGAGACCCAGAAGAGCCCTCCCGCCAGCACCGCCGCGGTCACGGTCCAGGCCGCCGTGCGGCGCACCCGTCGCCTGCGCCAGAAACGGACGTCGCTCACTTCCACACCTTTCCGAGAACTTTCACCGCACGGCAGCCGGACGAGGTCAGATACGCGTCGAGAATCCGGTCGGCCCGGGACGCGGCGAGAGAAGCCGCGGCCGTCGTCACCCCCACCCGGCTCAGCGTCCGGGCCCCCGAGCACGAGGACTCGGCCCAGACGGCCAGCGTGTACGACTGCTCGCCGCTCACCGGTTCCGGGGCCCGGGACAGGGCGGCCAGCTCGGACCCGTACGCCGTGCGCGCCTCGGGCAGCAGCGCGCCCCGCCAGCTCACCGAAGCCACCTGGGCGAAATGGTCCAGCCGGTTCGCCGGTTTCGCCCGCGGCACCCTCTGGGAGCAGGCGTCCACGTCCTCGCCCGTGACGCCCCGGCCGTCCGGCTCGTCGCGGCCCGGTTCCTTCGCGTCGAGCAGCCCCGGCCGGAACCAACGGCAGGCGGGCGGGGCCCCGTCGGACTCCTCGGACCCGTCCCCCTGGGACCTCGGCAGCGGCCGTACGTCCGATGGCTCCACCGCCGGACCCCCGCAACCACCCCGATCCCGTACGTGGTTGGCGACGGCCGCCACCGCCTCGCTCAGCTCCCCCGCCGTGCGGACGTGCTCCGGATCGTCGGACCAGGACGAGGCATGGGCCCGGAAGCGGGTCACCGGGCGCGGGTAACCCGGCAGGCCGGCCGGGCAGTCGGCGGTGACCTGGGTGGTGGCGGTCCGGTACGCGGTGGCCCGGTCGGGCTCCTTCGCGGTCCGTGCGGAGAGGATGTCCTCGAGCCGCACGCCGGACAGCGGAACGTCCAGCACCGGTACCGCCGCGAGCTCCAGACTCCCGGACGTGCTTCCCCAGAACGCGTCCCACCCCACCGAACACCGCAGCAGGGTGCGCGGACCGTGCCCGGACGGCCCGGTCAGGTCCAGGTCGCCGTACAGCTCCCAGGTCTCGTCCCCGGGCAGCAGATCCCGCGTCGTCGCGCGCGGCAGGGCACCCCCGCAGGCCGTTTCCAGGACCTCGGCGTTACGGTCGTCGCGCCGCTCGGACCGTACGAGCAGGAACCCGGCCACCAGCGCCGCGGCGAGCACCACCACGGCCGCTTTCGGCAGCACCCGGTGACCGATGAACCGTTCCCACGCCGATGCCGCCACTCCGACCCCCCAGGCCTCATGATCAGTCGGCGCACGCTACCGCACGTCCCGGAGCCGTCACGGAGAGGGGCTGACCCACGAGGCCCCCGGGCGCTCACCAGCCCGTCATCACTCCGCCCAGCAGCAGCGGAGCGGCGACCAGCACGAGCGGCTTCACCCGGAACGGACCGGCGGCCCGGCAGACGACGAACGCGGCGACGATGCCCAGCGGGGCGAGGACGGGCACGGACTCGGTGATCGGCGCGCGGGTGCCGCCCGCCCACTCCGCGGCCCAGGACCCGGCAAGACCCGCCAGCACGGCGAGGAACACCCGGTTCATGGCGAACCACCGGTCCTCCAGCACGTCGGCCAGCTCGCCGAAGCCCGTGCCCGCGCGGCGGGCCCGGACGGCGGTGACCAGGAACGCGGTCAGGATGCCCAGGGCCGCCGTGAGAAGGATCCACCGCAGTACCGCCGCGACGACTACCACCCGTACGCCCCCGATTCACCTCTGCCGTCAACAGTCGTGGACGAGGGTATGCGACCCCCCCCCGGGCCGGGCGGAGAGGCCGCGGGACCGGTGCCCCGCCGCCGCGCCGTACCCTGGAAAGGTCGCATCAACCCACCCGGCAGGAGTGAAATGGCCGTCAATCTGGTCAATGTCGAGCAGGTCAGCAAGGTGTACGGCACCCGTGCCCTGCTCGACGGTGTGTCCCTCGGGGTGTCCGAGGGCGACCGGATCGGTGTCGTGGGCCGCAACGGCGACGGCAAGACCACCCTCATCCGGATGCTCGCCAAGCTGGAGGAGGCGGACACCGGGCGCGTCACCCACAACGGCGGGCTGCGGCTCGGCGTCCTCACCCAGCACGACTCGCTGGACCCGGCGAAGACCATCCGCCAGGAGGTCATCGGCGATCTCGCCGACCACGAGTGGGCGGGCAGCGCCAAGATCCGTGACGTGCTCACCGGGCTCTTCGGCGGTCTGGCCCTCCCCGGCTTCGAGCACGGGCTCGACACCGTCATCGCCCCGCTCTCCGGTGGCGAGCGCCGCCGTATCGCCCTGGCCAAGCTCCTCATCGACGAGCAGGACCTGATCGTCCTCGACGAGCCCACCAACCACCTCGACGTCGAGGGCATCTCCTGGCTGGCCGGCCATCTGCGGACCCGGCGCTCCGCCCTCGTCTGCGTCACCCACGACCGGTGGTTCCTCGACCAGGTCTGCACTCGCATGTGGGACGTCCAGCGCGGCACCGTCCACGAGTACGAGGGCGGCTACAGCGACTACGTGTTCGCCCGCGCCGAACGGGAACGCATCGCCGCCACCGAGGAGTCCAAGCGGCAGAACCTGATGCGCAAGGAGCTGGCCTGGCTGCGCCGCGGCGCCCCGGCCCGTACCTCCAAGCCGCGCTACCGCATCGAGGCCGCCAACGAGCTCATCGCCGACGTGCCGCCGCCGCGCGACACCAGCGAGCTGATGAAGTTCGCCAACGCCCGCCTCGGCAAGACCGTGTTCGACCTGGAGGACGTGACCGTCCAGGCCGGGCCCAAGACCCTGCTCACCCACCTCACCTGGCAGCTCGGCCCCGGCGACCGCGTCGGCCTGGTCGGCGTCAACGGCGCGGGCAAGACCTCGCTGCTGCGCGCCCTCGCCGAGGCCGCCCGTACGCAGGGCGACGAGCAGCCCGCGGCCGGGAAGGTCGTCGTCGGCAAGACCGTCAAGCTCGCCTACCTCTCCCAGGAGGTCTCCGAGCTGAACCCGAACCTCCGGGTGCTGGAGGCGGTCCAGCAGGTGCGCGACCGGGTCGACCTCGGCAAGGGCCGCGAGATGACGGCGGGCCAGCTCTGCGAGCAGTTCGGCTTCACCAAGGAGAAGCAGTGGACGCCCGTCGGCGACCTCTCCGGCGGTGAGCGCCGCCGGCTCCAGATCCTGCGGCTGCTGATGGACGAGCCCAACGTCCTCTTCCTCGACGAGCCCACCAACGACCTCGACATCGAGACCCTGACCCAGCTGGAGGACCTCCTCGACGGCTGGCCCGGGTCGATGATCGTGATCTCCCACGACCGGTTCTTCATCGAGCGGACCACGGACAAGGTCATGGCGCTCCTCGGCGACCGCGCC
This sequence comes from Streptomyces sp. DSM 106670, assembly GCF_055792845.1. NCBI lineage: Bacteria > Bacillati > Actinomycetota > Actinomycetes > Kitasatosporales > Streptomycetaceae > Streptomyces > Streptomyces sp. DSM 106670. Next base: position 3,197,078 of record NZ_CM147704.1, on the reverse strand, counting down.
CTGCGCATGCTGCCGCGCGGGATCGACGAATACCTGGAGCGCCGACAGCGGATGGAGGAGGAGTCCACCCCCTCCGCCGCCCCCCGTCCGTCCGGAGCCGCCGCTCCCGCCGCCGCCCCGGCCGTCTCCGCGCAGGAGGCACGCGCCGCGAAGAAGGAGCTCCAGAAGGTCGAGCGGCAGCTCGACAAGCTCTCCACCCGCGAGACCACGCTGCACAAGCAGATCGCCGAGCACGCGACCGACTTCGAGAAGGTCGCCAAGCTCGACGCCGAACTGCGTGAACTGGTCACCGAGCGGGACGAGTTGGAAATGCGCTGGCTGGAACTGGCCGAGGACGCCTGACCGGACCCGTGGGGCCGGTGGGGCGGGTGGTAGAACGGGGCGGCAGGGACCGTACGTTCGAGGGGGACCAACACCGATGTCGCAGCCGCCGCCGCAGCAGGGCAGGCCGGGAGAGCCGGAGGGCTTCGGCGCTCCGTACGAACCGCAGCCCGGCGCGTACGGAGCCCCCGTGCCGCCTCAGCCGCAGTCCCCGCCGCAGCAGCCCGGCCCGTACGGAGCCCCCGTGCCGCCCCCGCACCCGCAGGGGCCGCAGCCCGGCCCGTACGGTCAGCCGCCGACCACGCCGTACGGCTACCCGCAGCCGCAGCAGCCCGCCGGGCCGTACGGCTACCCGCAAGCCCAGCCCCAGCCGCCCACCGTGCCCTACGGGCAGCCCCAGCAGCAGCCCTCCGGCGGGCCCGGAGGCGGCGGCGGGCGTTCGCGGGGCCGGGTCGCCGGTCTCGTCGCCGCCGTGCTCGCCGGGGTTCTCGTCATCGGGACGGGCGTCTGGTTCGCGGTGGGCGGCGATGGCGACGCCGACGACAAGAAGGCCGTCGCGAAGGAGAGCACCGCCCCGACGAAGCCCGGCACCGATCCGAGCCCGAAGCCGACGCCCGCCCCGGGCGCCGCGGAGTTCAACAAGGAACTCAAGGAGGGCGAGGCCAAGGTCCGCTGGATCCTGAAGAACGACGTGGACGTGCCGTCGGGCGGCGTCCCCGTGCGCGGCCCGTGGACCACGGGCGGCATCGTGGCCAAGGCCATGTACCGCACGGCGTCCGGCTACTCCCTCGACGACGGCTCGCAGAAGTGGAGCCTGCGCCTGCCGGCCGACGTCTGCGCCGCCCCGTCCCAGCCGAGCCCGGACGGCAAGATCGTCATCGCCCTCAGGGAAAGCACCGAGGAAGGCGCGGACTGCGAGAAGCTCCAGATGATCGACCTGGTCACCGGCAAGGCGGGCTGGACCGCCACGCTCGACCGTTCCTCGATGTCGGACGGGCTGTCGCACGTCGTCATGGCCATCAACGGGGACGTCGTGACGGCCGGCCGGACGACCCGCACCGACGCCTACCGGATCAGCGACGGCAAGCATCTGTGGGACCGGCTGCCGGGCACCTGCCAGCCGTACGGATTCGCCAGCGGCGACGTCGCGCTCGCCGCGGTCGACTGCCTCAAGGCGCCGAGTGATACGTACGACGAGGAAGTGCGGCGCATCGACCCGGCCACCGGGAAGACCGTGTGGACGTACAAGGTCAAGAAGGGCTGGCGGATCGACAAGTTCTACTCCCTCGACCCGCCGGTCGTCTCGCTGCGGCAGGACGAGCCGAAGCAGAACTGGGCCATCGCGCTCCTGAGCAACGACGGCACCCTCCTCGCCCAGCCCGATCCCGGCAAGGAGGAGTTCGAGATGGAGTGCGGCGAGCGGGACGAGAACCTCGACGACTGCCTCGGTGCGACCGCCGGCGGCGACACGTTCTACCTCGCCACGAAGCCCACGCATGTGAACGGCGCGTTCACCAACTCCGTCGTCGCCTTCGACATGAAGACCGGCAAGATCAAGTGGAAGGTGCCGGCGCCGCCCGGGCAGACGCTGAAGCCGATGCGGGTCGAGAACGGCAAGGTGCTGCTGTACCTCGCCGCGCCGGACTCGAAGGCCACGACCGGCGGCGGCATCATGGCGCTCGGACCGCAGGGCGGCGCCCTGCAGACGGTCCTTCGCCATCCGACGTCGGCCGCGAAGACCGAGCACGTCTTCGATCCCACGATCCGCTATGCCGACGGACGCTCGCTGATCGCCATCGGCCGCGTCGGCGGAGACTCCGACGAGGAGGAGATGGACGTGCGGACGATCATCACCTTCGGTGACTGACCATCACCTCCGGCCTCGGCGTAACGACGGCATCACAAGGCGGTTCTCCCTTGGGAACAGGGGCGGGACCGATCCGGTGCCGGGTGGCGGACGGGTGGTACAAAGAAGCCCCGCCCGACTGTCGTAACACCGCGGAAGCCATGCCCGATTCGCTCCTTTCCGAGGGGAATTGACCCCTCTCGGAATCGCGGGGGAGACCGGATCGGGCACCGGACCGCACGAAGGGGGACGTGCTGATGAGCCAGCCGCCCAGCCAGCAACCGCCGCAGGGAGGCTTCGGGGCTCCGCAGGAGCCGCCGAACGGAGCTCCTCAGCCGCCCCAGGGCCAGCCGAACCTGGCGAAGCCGCCGCAGACGCCGCCCGGTCAGCCGCCCCAGGGCCCGCCCCCCGCCCAGCCGCCCGCGCCCCCGGCCGGCCCGCCGCAGACGCCCCCGCCGGGCACCCCGGCGTACGGCTACCCGCAGCCCCCGGCGGGGGCCGGTTACGGCTACCCGCAGCAGCCCGGCCAGGCCCCCGGTCCGTACGGTCAGCAGCCCGGTCAGCCCACCGGCCCGTACGCCCAGCAGCCCGGCCCCTACGGTCAGCAGGCCCCGGGCCCGTACGGTCAGCAGGCTCCCGGACCGTACGGTCAGCCGACCCAGCCCGGTTACGGCTACCCGCAGCAGCAGTACCCCGGCGCCCCCGGCCCCGGCGGACCGGGTTCCGGCGGCGGCGGGTTCCTCAAGAACAAGACCGCCGTCATCGTCGCGGCGGCGGTCGCCGTGGTCCTGGTCGCCGGTACGGGCACCTGGTTCCTCGTGAGCGACAGCGGCGACGAGGACCCGAAGAAGCCGCTGGCCAACACCAGCAACGACCCCAAGCCCCCCAGCGAGTCGCCCACGGTCGACGAGGGCGACGGCAGCGGCGACGGCCGCGAGGGCAACGACGACCTCAACGCCGGGCGCAAGCCGGGCGAGGCGAAGGTCGCCTGGCTCCAGAAGAACGACGTCGACCTGCCCCGCAGCGGCGCGTCCGTGTACGGCCCGTGGTTCGCCGGCGATGTGGTGGCCAAGGCCATGTACCGCGGCGTCTCCGGCTACTCGGTCGCCGACGGCAAGCAGAAGTGGACCGTGCCGCTCCCCGCCGACGTGTGCGCCGCGCCCAACGCCCCCACCGCCGACGGCAAGATCGTCATCGGGGTGAAGGACGGCACCACCGACAAGGCCAACTGCTCCGTCCTCCAGATGATCGACCTCAACACTGGCAAGCCCGGCTGGAAGAAGGAGATCAAGAAGAACGGCACCTGGGACTTCCTGTCGGACATCGGTCTGGCGATCAGCGGGGACACCGTCACCGTGGGGCGCACCAGCAACTCCAACGCCTACCGCGTCAGCGACGGCAAGGAGCTGTTCGGCAACCCCGACGGCAACTGCAAGCCCTTCGCCTTCGCCGGCGGCCCGAAGCTCATCGCCGCGGCCAGCTGCCGCACCGACGACGTCAAGAACCCGCAGCACCAGGTCCAGGAGCTGGACCCGACCACCGGCAAGCCCAAGTGGACCTACCAGCCGCCGCGCGGCTGGGAGATCAGCAAGGTCTACTCGGTCACCCCGCTCGTCGTGCGGCTGGAGCACGAGGAGAAGAAGCAGTACGCCATCGCCGCCCTCACCGAGAACGGCAAGCTCCGCTCCCAGCTCGCGCCCGCCAAGGGCGACAAGCTCACCCACGACTGCGGCAACAGCTTCGCCATCTTCGGCCAGAAGCTCGAAGGGTGCAGCGGGGTCGCCGCCGACGCCAACACCTTCTACATCGCGACCGAGGACGACAGCAGCGGGACCGCCCGGACGAACAAGGTCATCGCCTTCGACCTGAACACCGGAAAGCCCAAGTGGGAGGCGCCCGCCCCGGCCGAGCGCGTGCTGAAGCCGCTGGGCATGGAGGGCGGTGACCTGGTGCTCTACATGCGGCCGAAGTACGACGCGGCCGGCGCCATCGTGACCCTCCCGCCGACCGGCGGCACCACCAAGACGCTGCTCCAGCACCCGGAGGCGGCCGGCCGGATCGAGAACGGCTTCTTCTCGGCCAAGGTCGCCTACCAGGGCGGCCGCTCCTTCATCTTCAGCAACCGCGTGAGCGCGAGCAACGACAAGGAAGAGCTGGAGCAGTCGACGATGCTGGTGTTCGAGAAGTGACGGCCCGAGAGCCCGGCACGATCCGAACGACCGCTCCCGGCATCCGGTCGGCCCTTCCCCGCCCCACGCGCCCCCACACCCACTCGTCCCCCGAGGTACGCACGCCATGAGTCAGCCGCCCCAGCCACCGCAGCAGCCGCCCAACGAGCCGCCGAACACGCCCCCGGGCCAGCCGAACACGCCCCCAGCGCCGCCCGCCGGTCCGCCCTCCGGTGGCTTCGGCGCGCCGCAGGACCCGCCGCCCGGTGGGTTCGGCCAGCCGACCCCGCCGCCCGCGGACCCCTTCGGCAAGCAGCCGCAGCAGCCTCCGCAGCAGCCGGACGCGCCCGCCGGGGGCTACGGCACCCCGCCGCCCGCGGCGCCGGGCAACTACCCCACCCCGCCCGCGCCGCAGCCCAACGGCTACGGCTACCCCCAGGCCCCGCAGCCGGGGTACGGCTACCCGCAGGGGCCCGCCGGACAGCCCGGACAGCCCGGGATGCCGCAGCAGGCGTACGGCTATCCGACCCAGCCCATGCAGCCGCAGTACGGGGCCCCGCAGCAGCCCGGCGGCGGCAAGAAGTTCTCCACCCAGATGCAGATCATCGTCGCCGCGGCCGTCGCCGTGGTGCTGATCATCGGCGCCGGGGTCATCTACGCCGCCACCGGCGACGACGACAAGGGCGGCAAGAACGAGGCCTCCTCGTCCGGCTCCACCGGCGGCGAGGCCAAGGGCGGCGAGGACGGCGGTCTGGCCGGCGGCGACGAGAAGCCGCCCGCCAACACCAAGTCCAAGGTCGCCCTCCAGCTCCCGGAGCCGCAGGTCACCGACATCACCACGGTGATGGGCTCCTGGATCACCGACAAGGCGTACGTGAAGTCCGGCGTCGCCGAGATCGTCGCCTACGACCTCGACAAGGGCACCAAGCTCTGGTCCGTCCCGCTGCCCGGCGAGGTCTGCTCCGCCTCCCGGCACATGAGCAAGGACTACAAGACCGCGATCGTCTTCGAGGAGACGAAGGCGACCAAGGAGAACAAGTACCCGTCGTGCAACCAGGTCGGCGTGGTCGACATGGCCGCCGGCAAGCTCCTGTGGAGCAAGGGCGTCACCTCCGCCACCGGCGGTGACCAGCAGGTCCGCTTCGACGAGGTCACGCTCAGCGGGTCCACCGTCGCCGCGGGCGGCACCTCGGGCGGCGCGGCCTTCAAGCTGGAGACCGGCGCCGAGCTGTGGAAGCCGAAGGTCGGCTCGGACGGCTGCTACGACCGCGGCTACGGCGGCGGCGAGGCCCTCGCCGTGGTCCGCAAGTGCGGTACGTCCGACAGCCCGCAGCTCACCGTGCAGGCGCTGAACCCGACGACCGGCGCACCGCTGTCCTCGTTCCAGATGCCCGCGGGCGTCGACTACGCGAGCATCGTCTCCACCAAGCCGCTGGTGGTCGCGGCCGATGTCGGCGACACCGCCGGCGACGGCAGCGGCATCTCCGACTTCTTCTCGATCGACGCGGCGACCGGCAAGCTGATCGTGCGCATCGCCGCCGACGCCGAGCAGTACGCGGCCCGTTGCGGCTCCACCGAGGTCGAGCGCTGCCAGAACCTGGCCGTCGGCAACAACCGGCTCTACCTGCCGACCGAGAACCACGACGGCACCAGCGAGTACGGCGACACCAACGAGATCGTCGCCTTCGACCTGACCACCGGGAAGCTCCTCGGCGCCCGGGCCGACGCGGGCGACCGCTACAGCCTGGTCCCGCTGCGGATGGACGGCACCAGCATCATCGCGTACAAGGAGCCCCCCTACGACAAGGGCGGCCAGATCGTCTCCATCGACGGCGAGACCTTCAAGCAGACCCTGCTGATGGAGAACCCGAGCGACGAGGCGGTCCGTGAGGCGGAGCGGCGGTTCTCCAACGACCACTCCGAACTCCTGTACTCCAACGGGCACTTCTTCAAGTCGAAGCGCCTGGTCAGCAAGCGCAGCGTCGTCGACGCCGACGACAAGCTCTACCTGGTCGTCGGGTACCGCACCGACTGACCACCGCTCACCCCCCCCGAGCGGCGCGATCCGTTCGCCAGGCCCTGCCGGTCGATCACCGACCGGCAGGGCCGATCGTTTTCCGCCGGTGAACCGATCACCGAGCAACGGTCAACGAGCCCCGAATGGCGCAGAATTCGGCATTCTGGGGGGCTTCTCCCACGTAAGGGCGGCGCGAGGTCGAACAAGCGTGTAACTTGCCGGGTCAGGCGGCCGGGGGGCCGGGGTGAACGGGGCTGGGAGGCTTGGTCGATGGGCGTGCGGCTCATGGTGGTCGACGATCACCGACTGCTCGCCGAGGCACTCGCCTCGGCGCTGAAACTGCGCGGGCACCGGGTGCTCGCGGCGGCCGCGCCGACCTCCGGGACCGCGGAACTGGTGGTCAGCAGGGCCCCGGAAGTCTGCCTGTTCGGTACGGCCTCGCCCGCCGCCCCGGGGGTCTTCGACCCGATCGTGCGCATCGGCCAGGAGCGCCCGCAGGTGGCGGTGGTGGTCCTCGGACCGGTGCCCAGCCCGCGCGGGATCGCCGCGGCGTTCGCCGCCGGGGCCGCGGGGTACGTCCGGCACGACGAGCGCATCGAGGGCGTCGAGCGGGCCATGCTCAAGGCGCGGGCGGGGGAGTGCGCCATCGCCCCGCAGCTGCTGCGGGGGGCCTTCGCGGAGCTGCTCAACCCGGCGGCCCAGCCCGACGACGAGGGCCGGCGGCTGCTGCGGATGCTCACCCCGCGCGAGGCGGAGGTGCTGGTGCGGGTCGCCGAGGGCGAGGACACCCGGCTGATCGCGGCCGGCATGGACATCGCCCCGAGCACCGCCCGCACCCATGTCCAGCGGGTCCTGATGAAGCTCGGCGTCGGCTCCCGCCTGGAGGCCGCCGCACTCGCCGCCCGTACGGGACTGCTGGAGCGGGCCGCGGGGCACGGTGGCGACAAGGGTTCCACGCCGCAGGGGCCGTACGTCCCCGGGCGGAGCGGGTGACGGACGGCCCCTGCGGGCGGCGCGGCGGGCGGCGGGTCAGCCCGCGTCGGGCTCCCGGTCGGCCGGGGCGTCCGGTTCCGGGGCCGCCGGGGCCTCGGCCGGGCGCAGCTTCATCCAGGCCAGGAAGAACAGGCCGAGCGCCAGCATGGCCAGGCCCGTCCACAGGTTGATGTGGACGCCCTCGGCCTTCTTCAGGTCGGCGTCGGACGGGCTGATGCCGGCGATGGTGACGATCACTCCGTAGACCACGAACAGGCCGCCGATGATCCGCCGGATGTCGAAGAGACGGGCCGCGGTCGCGGACTTGCGCTCCAGCTCGGAGACTTCCTTGTGCAGGTCGGACATGGTGAGTTCCTCCGATCAGAACGAGTAGGGGATGTAGCACGCGGCGGCGAGGACGACCGCGCCCCAGCCGAGCAGCGCGGGCTTGCGGTACCAGGCGCTGTCGGCCTCGTCGAGCGCCTCGTCGGGGTCCGGCGACTCGGTCCCGTACACCAGACCGGCCAGTTCGGCGTCGGGCTTCGGTGCGGTGAAGAGGGTGACGGCGACCATGACGACGGCTCCGGCGACGAATCCGACGATCGCGGAGACGAAGTTGGCGCCCTGGTCGGACGGGATGTCGATGATCCCGCCCTTGTAGATCCAGAAGTAGTTGATCATCGCGGCGGCGGTGCCCGCGACCAGGCCCCAGACACCGGACTTCATCGAGGCGCGCTTCCAGAACATGCCGATGATGAACACGACGAACATCGGGACGTTGAAGAACGAGAACAGCGTCTGGAGGTAGCTCATGATGTTCGAGAAGCTGGCGGCGATGAACGCCGTGCCGATCGAGGCCAGCACACCGATCGCCGTGATCAGCCGTCCGAACTTCAGGTAGTACGTGTCCGGCTTGTCCTTCACCACGTACCGCTGCCAGATGTCGGTGGTGAACACCGTGTTGAACGAGGACACGTTGGCCGCCATGCCCGCCATGAAGGCGGCGAGCAGACCGGTCACCGCGATGCCGAGCACCCCGTTGGGCAGCAGCTCCTGCATCAGCAGGGGTATCGCGTCGTTGTAGGTGAGGTCGGAGCCCGGGGTGCCGATCTTGGGCACGATCACGGCGGCGACCAGGCCCGGGATCATCACCGCGAAGACGATGAAGATCTTCGGGAAGGCGGCGATCAGCGGGGTGCGCTTGGCGGCGGAGAGGTTCTTCGCGGACAGCGCGCGCTGCACCTCGGCGAAGTTGGTCGTCCAGTAGCCGAAGGACAGCACGAAGCCGAGGCCGAGGATGATCGTCAGCCAGTTGGCGCCCAGCGGGTTGGCGTCACCGATGCCGGTGCCGCCCCAGGCGGTCATGAAGTCCCCGCCGTGCTGCTTGGTCAGCGAGTCGCTCATGGCGTCCCAGCCGCCGACGCGCTTCAGGCCGAGGACGGTGAGGGGGATGAGCGCGGCGAGGATGACGAAGAACTGGAGCACCTCGTTGTAGATCGCCGAGGAGAGCCCGCCGATCGTGATGTAGACGAGCACGAACAGGCCCGCGACGACGATCGCGACCCACTGCGGCCAGCCGAGCAGCGCCTCGACGACGATCGACAGCGCGTAGAGGTTGACGCCCGCGATGAGGATCGCCGCGAAGGCGAAGAGCACGGAGCTCAGCAGATGCGCCGACCTGTCGAACCGCTGGAGCAGGAACTCCGGCACGGAGCGCACCTTGGAGCGGTAGTAGAACGGCATCATCACGAGGCCGAGGAAGACCATGGCCGGGATCGCGCCGATCCAGTACCAGTGCACCACCGCGACGCCGTACTGCGCGCCGGTGGCCGCCATGCCGAGGATCTCGGTGGCGCCGAGGTTCGCCGCGACGAAGGCGAGCCCGGTCACCCAGGCGGGCAGCGACCGTCCGGAGAGGAAGAAGTCGAGGCTCGTCTTCACGCTGGCACGGGCCGCGAAGCCGATGCCGAGTACGACGACGAAGTAGATCGCCAGGATGGCGTAGTCGAGCCCGTTCGTGGGGAGCCGAAGCCCTTCGGCCAGTGTCTGCATGGGGGGTACTCGCTTCGTTGCGCGAACTGAACCCGACGGAACTTACGCCTCCATGTTCGAGAAATGAACACTCTCGTTGGGGTTCTTTGTTCGATCGTGATCGAGTGCGGGTGAATGTCCGGGTATGCGGTCCATGGGGTCGGTCACAGTCGTCCGCGCGCTGTGGCATTGACGCGTGTGTTTGCTTGTGATTTCTTATGTGCGATTATGTTGGGAGGATCTGGTGGAGGACCCTGGTGAAGAAAACGGTTACGACCCTCGCCGACGGCCGTGAGCTGATCTATTACGACTCCGCGGACGACACCGTCCGCGACGCCGTCGACCACCGCCCCTTGGACCCCGTCTCCACCTCGTCCGAGATCCGCCGCGATCCGCTGCTCGGCGACGCGGTCGCCATCGCCTCGCACCGCCAGGCCCGCACCTACCACCCGCCGGCCGACGCCTGCCCGCTCTGCCCCACCCGGGACGGACGGCAGAGCGAGATCCCCGACGACCACTACGACGTCGCGGTCTTCGAGAACCGCTTCCCCTCCCTGGCCGGCGACTCCGGCCGCTGCGAGGTCGTCTGCTTCACCTCCGACCACGACGCGTCCTTCGCCGACCTCACCGAGGAGCAGGCCGCCCTCGTCCTCGCCGCCTGGACCGACCGCACCGCCGCGCTCGCCGCACTCGACCAGGTCACCCAGGTCTTCTGCTTCGAGAACCGCGGCGCCGAGATCGGCGTCACCCTCGGCCACCCGCACGGCCAGATCTACGGCTACCCCTTCGTCACCCCGCGCACCGAGCTGATGCTCCGCTCGGCCGCCCGCCACCGCGAGGAGACCGGCTCCAACCTCTTCGACGACGTGGTCGCCCGCGAGGAGAAGGACGGCACCCGCGTCGTCCTCGCCACCGACCACTGGATCGCCTACGTCCCCTACGCGGCGCACTGGCCCTACGAGGTCCACCTCCACCCCCGCCGCCGCGTCCCCGACCTGCGGGAACTGGACGAGGGCGCACGGACAGAGTTCCCACAGGTCTATCTGGAACTCTTGAGGCGCTTCGACCGGATCTTCGGACCCGGCGAGCCGCCGACCCCGTACATCTCCGCCTGGCACCAGGCGCCGTTCGGGGTTCCCGGACGGGAGGACTTCGCCCTGCACCTGGAGCTTTTCACCATTCGCCGGACCTCCGGCAAGCTGAAGTTCCTCGCGGGATCCGAGTCCGGCATGAGCGTGTTCATCAACGACGTGCCGCCGGAGGCCGCGGCCGAGCGACTGCGAGAGGTAGCGAGCGAGTGAGCAGCCCCCAGAACGTGAGCAACCCGAAGAAGTACCTGGTCACCGGCGGTGCCGGATACGTCGGCAGCGTCGTCGCCCAGCACCTGCTGGAGGCCGGGCACACGGTGACCGTCCTGGACGACCTCTCCACCGGCTTCCGCGAGGGCGTCCCGGCCGGCGCCGCCTTCGTCGAGGGCCGCATCCAGGACGCCGCCCGCCACCTCGACCCCTCCTACGACGGCGTCCTGCACTTCGCCGCCTTCTCCCAGGTCGGCGAGTCCGTGGTGAACCCCGAGAAGTACTGGGTCAACAACGTCGGCGGCACCACCGCCCTGCTCGCCGCCATGCGCGAACACGGCGTCCGCACCCTCGTCTTCTCCTCCACCGCCGCCACCTACGGCGAACCGGTCTCCAGCCCCATCACCGAGGCCGACCCCACCGCCCCCACCAGCCCCTACGGCGCGTCCAAGCTCGCCGTCGACCACATGATCAGCGGCGAGGCCACCGCCCACGGCCTGGCCGCCGTCTCGCTGCGCTACTTCAATGTGGCCGGGGCGTACGGCAGTTGCGGCGAGCGCCACGACCCCGAGTCCCACCTCATCCCGCTGGTCCTCCAAGTCGCCCTGGGGAAGCGCGAGTCGATCAACGTCTACGGCGACGACTACCCCACCCCGGACGGCACCTGCGTCCGCGACTACATCCATGTCGCCGACCTCGCCGAGGCCCACCTGCTGGCCCTGACCGCCGCCGCCCCCGGCGAGCACCTGATCTGCAACCTCGGCAACGGCAACGGCTTCTCGGTCCGCGAGGTCATCGAAACCGTCCGCAAGGTCACCGGCCACCCCGTCCCCGAGACCGCCGCCCCCCGCCGCGGCGGCGACCCGGCCGTCCTCGTCGCCTCCGCCGCCACCGCGACCGAGCGCCTCGGCTGGCAGCCGTCCCGCGCCGACCTCGCCGGAATCATCGCCGACGCCTGGCAGTTCGCCCGCCGAGAGGAAACGACCACCTCATGACCCAGCACGCCGAGCCGGCCGGGGCCGACCCCGCCGCCACCTTCGCCGAGCTGTACGGGGCCGAGCCCGACGGCATCTGGGCGGCACCCGGACGGGTGAACCTCATCGGTGAGTACACCGACTTCAACGACGGCTTCGTCATGCCGCTCGCCCTCCCGCACACCGCCGTCGCCGCCGTCTCCCGCCGCGACGACGGCGTGCTGCGCCTCTACTCCACCGACGTCCCCGGCGGGGTCGTCTCACTCCGCGTCGACGAACTCGCACCGCACTCCGGCCACGGCTGGGCCGCCTACCCGGCGGGCGTCGCCTGGGCGCTGCGCGAGGCCGGGCACCCGGTCACCGGGGCGGACATCGCCCTGACCTCCACCGTGCCCACGGGCGCCGGACTCTCCTCGTCCGCCGCCCTGGAAGTCGTCACCGCGCTCGCCCTGAACGACCTCTTCGAACTCGGCCTGAGCCCGGCCGAACTCGCCGTGATCGGCCGCCGCGCCGAGAACGACTTCGTCGGCGTGCCCTGCGGGATCATGGACCAGATGGCCTCGGCCTGCTGCACCGAGGGCCACGCCCTCCACCTGGACACCCGCGACCTCTCGCTGCGCCAGGTCCCCTTCGACCTGGCCGCCCAGGGCCTGACGCTGCTGGTCGTCGACACCCGGGTCAAGCACGCGCTCGGCGACGGCGCGTACGCGGAGCGCCGGGCCGGCTGCGAGGAGGGCGCCCGGCTGCTCGGCATACCGATGCTCCGCGATCTGCCGTACGCCGGTCTCGACGCGGCGCTCACCACGCTAGCCGACGCCGGGGCGGACGAGTCCGTGATCCGTTACGTACGCCATGTCGTCGGCGACAACCGCCGGGTCGAGCAGGTCATCGCCCTGCTCGACGCGGGCGACGTCCGGGCGGCCGGCCCCGTCCTGAACGAGGGTCACATCTCGCTCCGCGACGATCTGCGGGTCTCCTGCCCCGAGTTGGACCTGGTGGTCGAGGCGGCGAACGCGGCCGGGGCGCTCGGCGCGCGGATGACCGGCGGCGGCTTCGGCGGCTCGGCGGTCGTCCTGGTGGAGGCATCGGCGGCCGACACCGTGGCCAAGGCGGTCAGCGAGGCGTTCGCGGCGGCCGGACACGCGGCCCCGGGCATCTTCGACGCCGTACCGTCGGCCGGGGCGCGCCGGCTGCGCTGAGCCTTCCGGGTCCGCCCCGAAGGTCCGGGCTCACAACTCCTTGACCAGGATGAACTCGGTGACGCCCGGCGGGTAGTCCTCGACCCGGCCGATCTCCTCGTACCCCTGCCCGCGGTAGAAGCCGGGGGCCTGGAAGTCCCAGGTCTCCAGCCGCGAGCGGGTGCAGGCGCGCTCGGTGCGGGCGGTCCGTTCGGCCTCGGCGAGCAGGCGCGCGCCGAGGCCGAGGCCCCGGTGCGGGGCGTCCACCCAGAGCAGATCCACATGCAGCCAGTACGCCCAGGTCCGCCCGGTCAGCCCGCCGGCCACCGCCCCGTGCTCGTCCAACGCCCAGACCTCCAGCGGGACTTCGTGCTCGGCGGAGGTGGCGAGCAGGGCCCGCAGACCGGCCGAGGCCGCGACGTTGTCCTGGTGCAGACGCCCGCTCAGCAGAATGCGACGTTCTCTGTCCACTTCTGTCTCAAGACGGAACATGAAGCAACCCTACGACCCGTCAGAGACCGGAAGGCGGAGTCGCGAGCCGGACACCTGAGGCGACCAGTTCGCCGAATCGCCTTCCCCCTGTGGCCCCCGCCCGTACGCTGATGCTCAGCACCGGTGGGGGCCGGTGCCGATTCAGGGGAGCGAGAGAGCCGGGTACGGCGTCCGGGGCAGGGCGGCAGGCGGTTCGACGACGGCGGTCGTCGGGCGTGGCAGGCCGCAGTGGAGCCCCGGACGCCGTACCCGCAGCTGTCCGCCCCCACAGATGGGGGTTCTGTGGCGCGTATCCGGGTTCTGGTGGTCGACGACCACCGCATCTTCGCCGAGTCGCTCGCGGCCGCCCTCGCGGCCGAACCGGACGTCGACGTCTCCGCCGCGGGCAGCGGCCCGGCCGCGCTGCGCGCCCTGGAGCGCGCGGCCGCCGAGGGGCGCGGTTACGACGTGCTGCTGGTGGACGCCGAGCTGGGCGCCCAGGCCGCCGGGGACGCGCCCGCCGTGCCGGGGCCCCGGCAGGCGGAGGCGCCCGCCGTCGACGGCATCGCGCTGGTCGCCGGGGTCCGCTCGAACCGGCCCGCCGTACGGTCGGTGGTGCTGGCCGAGAAGGACGACCCGCGGGCCGCCGCGCGGGCGCTCCAGGCGGGGGCCTCGGGCTGGGTGGCCAAGGACTGCTCGCTGCAACGGCTGCTGTCGGTGATCCGGGGCGTGCTGCGCGACGAGACGCATCTGCCGCCCGCCCTGCTCACCGGCGTACTGCGGGAGCTGACCACCGCCCGCAAGCACCGCACCGACAGCGAGCGGCTGGTGGAGTCGCTGACGCCCCGCGAGCGCGAGGTGCTGCGCTGCATGGTGGCGGGGCTGGGCCGCAAGGCGGTGGCCGAGCGGCTGTTCCTGTCCCCGCACACGGTGCGCACCCATATGCAGAACGTGCTGGGCAAGCTCGGCGTGCACTCGACGCTCGCGGCGGTGGCGCTGGCCCGCCGGGCAGGGGTCGGCCCGGCCGAGCCGGCGATGCGCCCGCTAGGTGGGGATGTTGTCGAACGGGGCGGTCAACTGGCGCAGTAGTCCGGCCAGTTCGGCGCGCTGGTGGCGGGAGAGCTCGCCGAGGATGGCCCGCTCCTGGGCGAGCAGTCCGGCCAGCGACTGATCGGCCTTGTCACGGCCCTCGGCGGTGAGCCGGACGAGGACGCCGCGCCGGTCGCTCGGGTCGGGCAGCCGCTCGACGAGGTTCTTCTTGGTCAGCCGGTCGATGCGGTTGGTCATCGTGCCCGAGGTGACCAGGGTCTGGGTGAGGAGCTGCCCGGGGGAGAGCTGGTACGGGGCGCCGGCCCGGCGCAGCGACGTCAGGACGTCGAACTCCCACGGCTCCAGGTGGTGCTCGGCGAAGGCTGTGCGGCGGGCCCGGTCGAGGTGGCGAGCCAGACGGGAGACGCGACTGAGCACCTCGAGTGGTTCCACGTCGAGGTCGGGGCGCTCCCGGCGCCATGCAGCGACCAAACGGTCGACCTCGTCCTCCATGTCGATCAGTGTAGAGGGTCCCTCGACATGAAGTCTCTTGAATTCAAGTGTCTTGACATCAAGATAGTCTCGGCGTGATCCTGATGCCCATGACGCCCACTCCCGAACCCACCTGGGATCCGCGGCAGTACCTGCGCCACGCGGACCATCGCACCCGCCCCTTCCAGGACCTCCTGGCCCGCATCGGCGACCTCCCCGGCCACCCCGCACCCCGCATCGCCGACCTCGGCTGCGGCGCGGGCAACGTCACCACGCTCCTCGCGGACCGCTGGCCGGAAGCCCGGATCACCGGCTACGACACCTCGCGCGAGATGCTCGCCGAAGCCGCCGCCCACGCCCGGCCGCCCCTGCTCGACTTCGCCGAGGCCGACGCCGCGACCTGGCAGCCCACCGAGACGTACGGCCTGATCGTCTCCACCTCCGCGCTCCAGTGGATCCCCGGCCACGCCGACCACTTCCCCCGCTGGCTGGACGCCCTCGCCCCCGGCGGCACCCTCGCCTTCCAGGTCCCCGGCAACTTCACCGCCCCCAGCCACACCCTCCTGGCCCGCCTCCGCGAATCCGACCGCTGGCGCCCCCGCCTCCACGGCGTCGGCGACCGCACCGCATCCGTCCTGGACCCCGCCGACTACCTCACCCGCCTCCGCGACCTGGGCTGCACGGCCGACGTCTGGGAGACCACCTACCTCCAGACCCTGCACGGCGACGACGCGGTCCTCGACTGGGTCAAGGGCACCGCCCTGCGCCCCGTCCTCACCGCCCTCGCCGACGACCCGGCCGCCCGCGACGCGTTCCTCGCCGACTACCGCGACCTGCTCCGCGAGGCCTATCCGCCGGGCCCGTACGGCACGGTCTTCCCGTTCCGCCGCATCTTCGCCGTCGCCCGCAAGGAGAAATGATGACCGCCGCCGTGGGCCTCGCCGCCGTCGACCACGTACAGCTCGCCGCCCCGCCCGGCTCCGAGGACGCCCTGCGCGCCTTCTACACCGAGGCCCTGGGCATGACCGAGATCCCGAAACCCCCGGTGCTCGCCGCCCGCGGCGGCTGCTGGTTCGCCGCCGGACCGGTCCAGCTCCACCTGGGCGTCGAGGAGGACTTCCGCCCCGCGAAGAAGGCCCACCCGGGCCTGCGGGTGAACGGAATCGTGGCGTACGCGGCCCGCCTGGAGTCCCACGGCGCCGACGTCACCTGGGACGACCACCTGCCCGGCCACCGCCGCTTCTACGCCCACGACCCGGCCGGCAACCGGCTGGAGTTCCTGGAGCCGGACGCATGACCGGCCCGGACGCATGACCGGCCCGGAGGCCTGCCGGCCGGGCCCGTCGGTCCGGTCCGGCGGGCCTCCGGCAGCTGCTCAGCTCTTCCGGTGCCCTATCAGCCGCGGCTTCGACTCCAGGTTCTCCAGCCCGTGCCAGCACAGATTCACCAGATGGGCGGCGACCTCCGCCTTCTTCGGCTTGCGGACGTCCAGCCACCACTGGCCCGTCAGCGCCACCATGCCCACCAGCGCCTGCGCGTACAGCGGGGCCAGCTTCGGATCGAAGCCCCGGGCCTTGAACTCCAGGCCCAGAATGTCCTCCACCTGCGTGGCGATATCGCTGATCAGCGAGGCGAACGTGCCCGTCGACTGCGCCACCGGCGAATCCCGCACCAGGATCCGGAAACCGTCCGTGTACGACTCGATGTAGTCCAGCAGCGCGAACGCCGCCTGCTCCAGCAGCTCACGCGGATGGCCCGCCGTGAGCGCCCCCGTCACCATGTCCAGCAGCTGGCGCATCTCGCGGTCGACCACCACCGCGTACAGGCCCTCCTTGCCGCCGAAGTGCTCGTACACCACCGGCTTGGACACCCCGGCGCGCGCCGCGATCTCCTCCACCGACGTGCCCTCGAAGCCCTTGTCGGCGAACAGGGCGCGCCCGATGTCCAGCAGCTGCTCACGGCGCTCCTTGCCCGTCATCCGGACCCGCCGGGCCCGCCGGGAGGGGGAAGGACTGCTCTTCTCGCTGCTCGTACTGGAGTCGGTCGCCACGTCGTCAATCATGCCGCGTCGGCCGGTACGGACGTGCGCCGGGAGTCGATACGCGCGGCATCCGGCCACCGTACGTCCGTGGCCCAGCCCAGCTTCTCGAACCAGCGGATCAGCCGGGCGCTGGAATCGATCTGCCCCCGCATCACCCCGTGCCGCGCGCTCGTCGGGTCCGCGTGGTGCAGGTTGTGCCACGACTCGCCGCACGACAGCACCGCCAGCCACCACACGTTCCCCGACCGGTCACGGGACTTGAAGGGCCGCTTGCCCACCGCGTGACAGATCGAGTTGATCGACCAGGTCACATGGTGCAACAGCGCCACCCGCACCAGCGAACCCCAGAAGAACGCCGTCGCCGCACCCCACCACGACATCGTCACCAGACCGCCGACCAGCGGCGGAATCGCCAGCGAGACGATCGTGAAGGTCAGGAAGTGGCGCGAGATCGCCCGGATCGCCGGGTCCTTGATCAGATCGGGGGCGTACTTCTGCTGCGGCGTCTGCTCCTCGTCGAACATCCATGCGATGTGCGCCCACCACAGCCCCTTCATCAGGGCCGGCAGCGTCTCGCCGAACCGCCACGGCGAATGCGGGTCGCCCTCCGCGTCCGAGAACCGGTGGTGCTTGCGGTGATCGGCCACCCACCGCACCAGGGGCCCCTCCACCGCCAGCGAACCCATCACGGCCAGCGCGATCCGCAGCGGCCGCTTCGCCTTGAACGAACCGTGCGTGAAGTACCGGTGGAAGCCGATCGTGATCCCGTGGCAGCCGATGAAGTACATCGCCACCAGCAGACCCACATCCAGCCAGCTCACCCCCCACCCCCACGCCAGCGGCACCGCCGCGACCAGCGCCACGAACGGCACCACGATGAACGCCAGCAGCGCGAACTGCTCGATCGACCGCTTCTTGTCGCCGCCCAGCGTGGCGGGAGGCAGCGAGGCATCGGCCGCCCCGGGCGGCTCGGTCTCGTCGATCACCTGGGGAGCATGGGGAGTGCTCGGCATGGGGGAGTACCTCGGAGGGTGAGGGGAGCGGTACCAGGACGGCCGTGGCTACGGTTCCGTAACCTACGGCTTGGTAAGTATGGCAGTGACGGGCCCCACAACACGAGAGGCCGCTCCAACCCGTCCCACGCGGTAACCCGCCCGCCCCCGGGGTAGGGGACAACCGCCCGGGTGTCTCCCGGGCGGCGACCGCGACCCCCGCCGGGGCCACGGACACGCCGCCTGCGACGACACCTATCCTGGGAGCGTCGGACAGCGCGGTCCGCACCCGCTCGTCGGGGCGTGGCGACAGCACCGCTGCCAGCCGCAGGGCCCCGGACCCCGCCACCCGCCCCCACCACCGGACACATGGGGACGGCGAAGCGAACGCACCTCCTCATTCACTGCAAGGAGCCGCACACTGTGAGCAGTGCCGACCAGACCCCTGCCGCCAGCCCCGCGCTGCGCGCCGACATCCGCCGCCTCGGCGACCTCCTCGGCGAGACCCTCGTACGCCAGGAGGGCCAGGAGCTCCTCGACCTCGTCGAGCGGGTCCGCGCCCTGACCCGCACCGACGGCGAGGCCGCCGCCGAGCTCCTCGGCGACACGGACCTGGAGACCGCCGCCCAGCTCGTGCGCGCCTTCTCCACCTACTTCCACCTCGCCAACGTCACCGAGCAGGTCCACCGCGCCCACGAGATGCGCGACCGCCGCTCGGCCGAGGGCGGCCTGCTGGCCCGCACCGCCGACCGGCTCAAGGACGCCGACCCCGAGCACCTGCGCGAGACGGTCAAGAACCTCAACGTCCGCCCCGTCTTCACCGCGCACCCCACCGAGGCCGCCCGCCGCTCCGTCCTCAACAAGCTGCGCCGCATCGCGGCCCTCCTGGAGACCCCGGCCATCGAGGCCGACCGCCGTCGCCTGGACCTCCGGCTCGCCGAGAACATCGACCTCATCTGGCAGACCGACGAGCTCCGCGTCGTCCGCCCGGAGCCCGCCGACGAGGCCCGCAACGCCATCTACTACCTCGACGAGCTGCACGCCAACGCCGTCGGCGACGTCCTGGAAGACCTCGCCGCCGAACTGGACCGCGTCGGCGTCGAACTCCCCGCCGGCACCCGCCCCCTCACCTTCGGCACCTGGATCGGCGGCGACCGCGACGGCAACCCCAACGTGACGCCCGCCGTCACCTGGGACGTCCTGATCCTCCAGCACGAGCACGGCATCACCGACGCCCTGGAGATGATCGACCACCTCCGCGGCCTCCTCTCCAACTCCATCCGCTACGCCGGAGCCACCGAGGAACTCCTCACCTCCCTCCAGGCCGACCTGGAACGCCTCCCCGGCATCAGCCCCCGCTACAAGCGGCTGAACGCCGAGGAGCCCTACCGCCTCAAGGCCACCTGTATCCGGCAGAAGCTCGTCAACACCCGCGAGCGCCTCGCCGAAGGCACCCCCCACCGCCCCGGCTGCGACTACCTCGGCACCGCCGAGCTCCTCGCCGACCTGGAGCTCATCCAGACCTCCCTGCGCGAGCACCGCGGCGGCCTCTTCGCCGACGGCCGGATGGACCGCACCATCCGCACCCTGGCCGCCTTCGGCCTCCAGCTCGCCACCATGGACGTACGCGAACACGCCGACGCCCACCACCACGCCCTCGGCCAGCTCTTCGACCGGCTCGGCGAGGAGTCCTGGCGCTACGCCGACATGCCCCGCGACTACCGGCAGAAGCTCCTCGCCAAGGAACTGCGCTCGCGCCGCCCGCTGGCCCCCACCCCGGCCCCGCTCGACGCGGCAGGCGAGAAGACCCTCGGCGTCTTCCACACCATCAAGCAGGCCTTCGAACGCTTCGGCCCCGAGGTCATCGAGTCCTACATCATCTCGATGTGCCAGGGCGCCGACGACGTCTTCGCCGCCGCCGTCCTCGCCCGCGAGGCCGGACTCATCGACCTGCACGCCGGCTGGGCCAAGATCGGCATCGTGCCGCTCCTGGAGACCACCGACGAGCTCAAGGCCGCCGACGTCATCCTCGACGCGATGCTCGCCGACCCCTCCTACCGCCGCCTCGTCTCGCTGCGCGGCGACGTCCAGGAGGTCATGCTCGGCTACAGCGACTCCTCCAAGTTCGGCGGCATCACCACCTCCCAGTGGGAGATCCACCGCGCCCAGCGCCGGCTCCGCGACGTCGCCCACCGCTACGGCGTACGCCTGCGCCTCTTCCACGGCCGCGGCGGCACCGTCGGCCGCGGCGGCGGCCCCTCGCACGACGCGATCCTCGCCCAGCCCTGGGGCACGCTGGAGGGCGAGATCAAGGTGACCGAGCAGGGCGAGGTCATCTCCGACAAGTACCTCATCCCCGCCCTCGCCCGCGAGAACCTGGAACTGACCGTCGCGGCCACCCTCCAGGCCTCCGCCCTGCACACCGCACCCCGCCAGTCCGACGAGGCCCTCGCCCGCTGGGACGCGGCCATGGACACCGTCTCCGACGCGGCCCACGGCGCCTACCGCAAGCTCGTCGAGGACCCGGACCTGCCCGCGTACTTCCTCGCCTCCACCCCGGTGGACCAGCTCGCCGACCTGCACCTGGGCTCGCGGCCCTCCCGCCGCCCCGGCTCCGGCGTCTCGCTCGACGGCCTGCGCGCCATCCCGTGGGTCTTCGGCTGGACCCAGTCCCGCCAGATCGTGCCCGGCTGGTACGGCGTCGGCTCCGGCCTCAAGGCCCTGCGCGAAGCCGGACTCGACACCGTCCTCGAAGAGATGCACGAGCACTGGCACTTCTTCCGGAACTTCCTCTCCAACGTGGAGATGACGCTCGCCAAGACCGATCTGCGCATCGCCCGGCACTACGTCGACACGCTCGTCCCCGACGAGCTGAAGCACGTCTTCGACGCCATCGAGGCCGAGCACGCGCTCACGGTGAGCGAAGTCCTCAAGGTCACCGG
The DNA here is from genome assembly GCF_055792845.1 of Streptomyces sp. DSM 106670. NCBI lineage: Bacteria > Bacillati > Actinomycetota > Actinomycetes > Kitasatosporales > Streptomycetaceae > Streptomyces > Streptomyces sp. DSM 106670. The sequence goes on along the minus strand of NZ_CM147704.1, from coordinate 3,176,306 downwards.
ATCCACCGAACTGCTCGGCACCAGCCCGGTGCTCCAGCAGACCTTCGCCATCCGCGACGCCTACCTGGACCCGATCTCCTACCTCCAGGTCTCGCTGCTGGCCCGCCAGCGCCAGGCCGCCGAACGCGGCGAGGAGCCCGACCCGCTGCTCTCCCGCGCCCTGCTGCTCACCGTCAACGGAGTCGCGGCGGGCCTGCGCAACACCGGCTGACCGTCAACACCGGCCGACCGTACGGAACACCTCGGGGCGGCCCTGCTACAGCGCGACGAACGTCGCCACCAGCAGGGCCGCCCCCGCCGTTCCCACACCCCACGCCGTACGCGTCAGCCGCAGCCCGCCGCCGATCACGAACGCGGCCAGCACCAGCGCCCCGCCCAACGGCACCCAGGCATGCAGAAAGCCCGGCAGCCCCGTGCGGACCACCGCATCGGTACCGGGCTTCACCACCACGGGGAAACGATCCCCCTTCCGCGCCGCGACGGACGCGTCCAGCGTCACCCGCGGACGCTCCCGCGACACCGAGTCCGGCTCGTACGACCCGGTGCACGTGTCCTCGCCGCACCCCGTCACCGTCACGGTCCCGTGGTCACGGCCCTTGGCCAGAACGATGTGGTGCGCGGTGTCCCACGACGACCACGCACCCGCGACCAGCAGCACCAGGACCACCAGCCCCATGGCCGCCCGACGGCCCGCGACCGCCGCACGCTGGGAAGAGCTCCGCTTCATGGGGGCCGATCCTTGGCCAGACCCGCACCCCCGGTCAACCTATGGCCGAAAAACGCCCCACCAGCACCAGGAATGTCAGGAGTTGTACGCGGCGGAGGAGTACGACGAACCGGGCACCGCCCTCAGGAGTTGTACGCGCTCTGCGCCCGCTCCAGACCCTCCGCCAGCAGACACTCCACCGCGTCCGCCGACCGGTCCACCAGGAACTCCAGTTCCTTGCGCTCCGTCGACGAGAAGTCCTTCAGCACGAAATCCGCGACCTGCATCCGCCCCGGCGGCCGCCCGATCCCGAACCGCACCCGGTGATAGTCCGGACCCATCGCCTTCGTCATCGACTTCAGTCCGTTGTGCCCGTTGTCCCCGCCGCCCAGCTTCAGCCGCAGCGCCCCGTAGTCCACGTCCAACTCGTCGTGCACCGCCACGACATGGTCCGTCGGCACCTTGTAGAAGTCCCGCAGCGCCGTCACCGGCCCGCCCGACAGATTCATGTACGACATCGGCTTCACCAGGATCACCCGCCGGCTCGCCGGACCCGGCGGACCGATCCGCCCCTCCAGAACCTGCGCCTGCGCCTTCTGCGCCCGCTTGAACTTCCCGCCGATCCGGGTCGCCAGCAGATCGGCGACCATGAACCCGACGTTGTGCCGGTTCGCCGCGTAGTCGGGACCCGGATTGCCCAGGCCCACGATGAGCCAGGGGTCGGTGGCGTCGGACATCAGCGCTCGGTCTCCTCGGTTACGGCTACGGCTTACGGCACAGGCAAACGGGGCGGCGGCCCCCGGAAGGGAGCCACCACCCCGTCAGTCAAGCAGGTGGAACAGAAGTGGTGCGGGTGGAGCGCGAGGCTCAGGCCTCGGCGGACTCGCCCTCGCCGGCCTCGTCCGCGGCCGGCTCCTCGGCCTGCGCGGCGACGACCTGGATCACGATGGCGTCCTCGTCACCGGCGAGCACGGAGCCCTTCGGCAGCGCGATGTCCTTGGCCTGGATGGAGTCACCGGCGTCCAGGCCCGCGACGGAGACCGTCACGGACTCGGGGATGTGGGTGGCCTCGGCCTCGACCAGCAGCGTGTTCTGGACGAACTCCAGCAGGTTGGCGCCCGGCGCCAGGTCGCCCTCGGCGTGCACCGCGATCTCGACGTTGACCTTCTCGCCGCGCTTCACGGTCAGCAGGTCGACGTGCTCGATGGTGCTCCGGAGGGGGTGACGCTGCACGGCCTTCGGGATGACCAGCGCGTCCTTGCCGTCGATCTCCAGACCGATCAGCACGTTGGCCGTACGCAGCGCGAGCAGCAGCTCGTGGCCCGGCAGGGTGACGTGGACCGGCTCGGCGCCGTGGCCGTAGACGACCGCGGGAACGCGGTTGGCGCGACGGACGCGGCGGGCGGCGCCCTTGCCGAACTCGGTACGGACCTCGGTGGCGAGCTTGATCTCGGCCATGGTGCACTCCTCGTCAGGTACGGAGAGCCGTCGGGGGTGACGGAACTCGAACGGTCACCCGGCCCACGACAGACCTGCTACGAAGAGCGCGTCGATAACGGACCGCCGTACACATGGGTACGGCCTCCCTCGCCGAGCAACTCGCTGAGTCTACCCGGCGGGGAGGCCGCACCCCAAAGTGGATCACCAGAGGATGATCGTCACTGCTGTCAGCCCTGCTCCTCGAAGAGGCTCGTCACCGAACCGTCCTCGAACACCTCACGCACCGCACGCGCGATCGTCGGCGCGATCGACAGCACCGTGATCTTGTCCAGCTCCAGCTCACCCGGGGTCGGCAGCGTGTCCGTGAAGACGAACTCGCTCACCTTCGAGTTCTTCAGCCGGTCCGCCGCCGGACCCGACAGCACCCCGTGCGTCGCCGTCACGATGACGTCCTCCGCACCGTGCGCGAACAGGGCGTCGGCGGCGGCGCAGATCGTGCCACCGGTGTCGATCATGTCGTCGACCAGCACACAGACGCGGCCCTCGACGTTGCCGACGACCTCGTGCACGGAGACCTGGTTCGGCACGTCCTTGTCACGGCGCTTGTGCACGATCGCCAGCGGCGCGTCCAGCCGGTCGCACCAGCGGTCGGCGACCCGCACGCGGCCCGCGTCCGGCGACACGATCGTCAGCTTGGAACGGTCGACCTTCGCGCCCACGTAGTCCGCCAGGATCGGCAGCGCGAACAGGTGGTCCACCGGGCCGTCGAAGAAGCCCTGGATCTGGTCCGTGTGCAGATCGACGGTGAGGATCCGGTCCGCGCCCGCCGTCTTCATCAGGTCCGCCACCAGACGGGCCGAGATCGGCTCACGGCCGCGGTGCTTCTTGTCCTGGCGGGCGTAGCCGTAGAACGGCACGATCACCGTGATGGAGCGGGCCGAGGCGCGCTTCAGCGCGTCCAGCATGATGAGCTGCTCCATGATCCACTTGTTGATCGGAGCCGTGTGGCTCTGGATCAGGAAGCAGTCCGCGCCACGTGCCGACTCCTGGAACCGCACATAGATCTCACCGTTGGCGAAATCGAAGGCCTTCGTCGGCACGAGTCCGACTCCCAGCTGATGGGCGACCTCCTCGGCCAGCTCGGGGTGGGCGCGGCCGGAGAAGAGCATCAGTTTCTTCTCGCCGGTCGTCTTGATCCCGGTCACAGCACAGTCTCCTCAGACGTGTATCTGGCGCTGCACGCATAGGTCCCGATGTGCAACGAGCCAGCCGAAATGGGGTGAGCATCTATCACGGTACGCCGTCACCGGCGCACCTGTTTCCGGTCAGCTTTGGCCGTCGGTCTCCTGCGCGGATGCCTGAGCGGCCTGAGCGGCGGCGCTGCCCGGACGCTTCCGGGCCACCCAACCCTCGATATTCCGCTGCTGGCCCCGCGCCACGGCCAGCGAACCGGCGGGCACGTCCTTCGTGATGACCGACCCGGCGGCGGTGTAGACCCCGTCCCCGACCGTGACAGGCGCCACAAACATATTGTCGGAGCCGGTACGGCAGTGGGAGCCGATCGTCGTGTGGTGCTTGGCGACGCCGTCGTAGTTCACGAAGACGCTCGCCGCACCGATGTTGGTGTGATCGCCGATGGTCGCGTCACCGACGTAGCTGAGGTGCGGGACCTTGGTCCCTTCCCCGATCGTGGCGTTCTTCATCTCCACGTACGTACCGGCCTTGGCCTTCGTGCCCAGCCGGGTGCCCGGCCGCAGGTAGGCGTACGGCCCCACGGACGCCCCGGGCCCGACCTCGGCCGAGAGCGTCACGGTGTTGTCGATCCGGGCGCCGGCGCCGACGAGGGTGTCCTCGATCCGCGAGTTCGGCCCCACCTCGGAGTCCTCCGCGAGATGCGTCGTCCCCAGCAGCTGGGTCCCCGGATGCACGACCGCGTCCCGCTCGTACGTCACGGTCGCGTCGATCAGCGTGGACGCCGGGTCGACGATCGTCACACCGGCGAGCATCGCCCGCTCCAGCAGCCGCTCGTTCAGCAGCCGGCGCGCCTCGGCCAGCTGGAGCCGGTTGTTGATGCCGAGGATCTCGCGGTGGTCGCCCGCCACGGACGCCCCGACCCGGTGCCCGGCCTCGCGCAGGATGGAGAGCACATCGGTGAGGTACTCCTCGCCCTGGCTGTTGTCGGTACGCACCTTGCCCAGGGCGTCGCCCAGCAGCCGCCCGTCGAACGCGAACACCCCGGAGTTGATCTCCGAGATGGCCCGCTGCTCGTCGGTGGCGTCCTTGTGCTCGACGATCTCGGTGACCGCGCCGGTGGCGGGGTCGCGCACGATGCGCCCGTAACCGGTGGAGTCCGGAACCTCGGCGGTGAGCACGGTGACCGCGTTGGCGTCGGCGGTGTGGGTGGCGGCGAGCGCGCCGAGCGTCTCGCCGGACAGCAGCGGGGTGTCGCCGCAGACGACGATCACGGTCCCGTCAACGGCCCCACCGAGCTCTTCGAGCCCCATGCGGACGGCGTGCCCGGTGCCGTTCTGCTCGGCCTGGAAGGCGGTGCGCACGGGGGCGTCGCCGGCGTTCAGATGCGCGGTGACCTGCTCACTGGCATGTCCGACGACCACGACGAGGTGCTGGGGGTCCAGCTCACGGGCGGCGGCGACGACATGTCCGACGAGCGAGCGCCCGGAGATCTCGTGCAGAACCTTGGGAGTCTTCGACTTCATGCGGGTGCCCTCACCCGCTGCGAGGACGACGACGGCTGCCGGGCTGGTTGCGCTCACGGATGTGCCCTTCGGCTTCGGGTGGTGGTCATCCGCAGGATACCGGGGGTGTTTCCGGTGGAAACGGGGGCGGGCCCCGACCGGTGTGGTCGGGGCCCGATGCGTGAGCTCCGCCGGCTGGATTCGAACCAGCGTCTCAAGGCTCCAAAGGCCTGCGGGATGCCGCTACCCCACGGCGGATCACGCCTCAACCCTACCGGGTCGATCACCGCTCATGAGCCGAGAGGTGGCACCTGCCGCGATCCCCGACCACCACCCTTCGATGCGGCGGTAGAGGGTCGCACCCTTGGCGACGCGGATGACCAAGCACCCTCGGTACGAATCGCCCACGTTCTTCCGGACCGTCTTCGGGTTGTGCTTCTTGAGCGTCGTCTTGCGGAGAGCGGAAACGTCGATGCCGACGAGGTCGGCCCAGTAGCTCTCGGCGGCTGGGACGTCGGCAGTTTCGTGGATCATCACCCGGTAGGCGAGGCGGTCGCGGGATACGTCCAGCAGATCCAGCCAGGCCAGATAGACGGCTATGACATCCGGATCGCTGTTGATGAAAGTGACGTTCTCACGCCGGTCGTAGGTCTTGTCCTTACTGCCCTCCGCCCAGTACAGGGCGATTCCGGCAAAGAAGAGCTCACGGTCCGACATGGTCGCGGTCTCCTTCCGCGCGGCAGATTTCGTCCGCTGCCGTTCGGTGTCTCGGACCGCCAGTTCATGGTCCCAGCGCATGCGCCCCGCGAGGCGAGCCTGTTCGATGGTGCTACGGCTGCGCTCCGGCTTCGGCAGGTCCCGTACCCACAGCGAGATCGAACTCTTCGAGCAGCCCAGCTCCACCTGGATCCGGTCGTAGGTCATGCCCTGGAGCCGAAGCTCGCGGGCCTTCGCGCGCAGATCGTCCTTGGCGTTCGGGCGCTTCGTCCACTCCGGTGCGGGCTCGCCTTGCAGGAGCCGGTTGAGGATGTCGTTGTTGTCGACGTGGAGCAGGTCGCGGATCCGGCGGCGGCTGAGCCCCTCCCTCCGCAGCGCCACCGCCCGCTCGCGTAAGCCCTCGAAGTCGGCGTACTTGCCTGTGGTCTCCGTCATACGCGGATCGTTGTCCGGAATCCGAACGTCCGGGTCGAAAGCGTGGTCGATTCGCCATTTCAGGCGATCGGCATGCGTTTCGTGCTTGTTCGAATGCGGAACGTGCTGTTGCCGGTCACCCGAAAATGAGATGCGTCCGCCCGTAGGCTGGATGCCATGACCGCAACGGGGGCAGACCGGGAAGCGGCGGGATCGACCACCCGCGGCTACTGGTGGTGGGAGCGGCGACGCAGTGTCGCCCTGGACGTGGGACTGGCGCTGGTTTCGGCGCTGGAGTGTGGCCTGGAGGGGGTGGAGTTCGCCCGGAACACCGGGATTCCGGTGCCGGTGGGCGTGGTGTTCGGGCTTCTTGCCGGTTCGGTGCTGCTGGTACGCCGGCGGTGGCCGATCGCCGTGGTGCTCGTGACGATCGCCATGACGCCCGCCGAGATGGGCTTCCTGATGGCCCTCGTGGGCCTCTACACCCTGGCCGCGTCCGAGGTGCCGCGCCGGATCACCGTCGTCCTGGCCGGGATGGCGCTGGTGGGGACGTTCATCGTCACCTACGTACGGCTGCGCCAGAGCGTCGCCGAACAGGCCGACTTCGGGCCGGGGGACTGGTACGTCCCGCTGATGTCCGTCTTCATGGCGGTGGGGCTCACGGCCCCGTCCGTGCTGTTCGGCCTCTACATAGGGGCCAGACGCCGCCTGATGGAGAGCCTGCGGGAGCGGGCCGATTCGCTGGAGCGGGAGCTGTCGCTGCTCGCGGACCGGGCCGAGGAGCGAGCCGAGTGGGCGCGTACGGAGGAGCGGACCCGGATCGCCCGGGAGATGCACGACGTGGTCGCCCACCGGGTGAGCCTGATGGTGGTCCACGCCGCGGCGCTCCAGGCCGTCGCGCCGAAGGACCCGGCGAAGGCGGTGCGCAACGCGGCGCTGGTCGGCGACATGGGCCGGCAGGCGCTCACGGAGCTGCGCGAGATGCTCGGGGTGCTGCGGACCGGGGACGCGCTGACCGCGCCGGCCGCGGCGGGTGCGGTTCCGCTGGCGTCGGTGAAGCAGGTGGCCGCGGCCGCCGCTGCCGCCGCCTCGGAGGACGGGCCCCGGCTGGACGAGCTGGAGGCGCTGGTCGCGCAGTCGCGGCAGGCGGGGATGACCGTCGAGATGTCGGTGGACGGTGAGGTGCGGCCGTATCCGCCGGAGGTCGAGCAGACCGCGTTCCGGGTGGTGCAGGAGGCGCTGACGAACGTGCACAAGCATGCGGCGGGCGCGAAGACGTGGGTGCGGCTGGCGCACCGGGACGCCGAGGTCGCGATGCAGGTGGAGAACGGGCCCTCGGACTCGGCGGCGGCGGATGCGGGGCTGCCGAGTGGGGGGAACGGGTTGGTGGGGATGCGGGAGCGGGTGCAGGGGCTGGGGGGTGTGTTCGTGTCCGGTCCTACGGACGCGGGGGGCTTCCGGGTCTCAGCGGTGCTCCCCGCCACCCACCCCGGCCTGTCCGGAGCGTGAGGCCGCCCCTCCCAGCCCGTCCGGCGTTTGAGGACGGAAGCCTGGTGGTGGGGTAGCGGCACCCTTTGCCCGGCCGGCAAGCGATGGTGCCCGTTCGTCCCGAGCGACGGTTCCGTCCTCAAACGCCGGACGGGCTGAGTGGTGGCCGGTTCCGCCCTCACGCGCCGGACGGGCTGGAAGCACGTGGCTCAGGGCGAAGACAGGCGGGACGGTTGCGTGCCCGTTACCAGTGTGGCCAGGGCCTCGTCGATGTCCTGGCCCAGGAACCAGTCCCCCGTGTGGTCGATGCTGTACACCCGGCCCTCCGTATCGATCGCCAGGACCGCCTGCTCCTCCCCCTCCGCCCCCAGCGGGCTGACCTCCGTCTCCAGGGCGCGGCCGAGGTCGCCCAGCGTCCGGGCCAGGTGCAGCCCGCTCAGCGGGTCGATCCGTACCGAGGCCGGCGCGATCTGCCGGCCCGGCGCGGACGCCGTGATGTGGAGGCCGCCGAACTCCGCCCAGGCCTCCACCGCCGCCGGAAAGACCGCGTGCCGGTGGCCGGCCGGAGAGGCGTGGGAGCGCAGCGCGTCGGCCCATTCCTCCGCCTGGCGGATGTCCCAGCGCCCGGGCTGCCAGCCCGCCTCGCGCAGGGCGGCGTCGACGGCGACGGGGAAGCGGGTGGTGGAGGTGTGCTGCTGACGGTCGTGCATCGGTGGGCGGTCAGCCCTTCTCGGCGGTGGTCGCGGCGCCGGTGGAGGTGAGGTCGACGGGGCGTACGCCGAAGTGGGACAGGAGTGCCGAACAGGATCGGCAGGGTGGTGCGTAGCTGCCGTGGAGCGGATCGCCGTCCTCGCGGATACGGCGGGCGGTGAGCCGTGAGTGTTTGAGCGCACGGCGCGCTTCCCCGTTGGTCAGGGGTTTTCGCTGGGCGCGTTTGGAGCGCCCGCTCTCGGCGGCGGTGAGCTGACGGGAGAGGAGTATCGCTTCGGGGCAGCGCCCGGTGAAGCGTTCGCGCTGGCCGCTGGTGAGGGTGTCGAGGAAGTCCTGGACGAGCGGGTGGAGCACCGGCGGCTGGTCCCCCTTGCCCGCGGTGCAGGTGAGCGTCTCGCCGCGTACGGACAGGGCGGCGGCCACCGCGGGAAGGATCCCGTCGCGGCGGTGGATCAGTCGTGGCGTACGGCTGGTCTCGGTGCTGCTCCAGGTGAGTCGCGGATCCCCTGATGTGACGGTTTGTGTCGAATGCATCGTGTTGACGTCCCTCCCTGCAATCCCCCGAGTTGCGGGGACAGCCTGCCAAATGTGCCAGGTGGTGGGGAAGCTGGGGCGGGGAAACGTGTCTGCGTGTCGCCCGAAGGTGCGAGACCGTCGCCTCACCGTCACGCGAATGTGACCGTTCGTGACGGAACCGGCGGGACGGGACCCCCTGTTGCCCCACCGCTTAGGCTGTGCGGAACACCGGACGCAGCAGGGGGCATCAGCCATGACGACAGGTCGGCTCGGGCAGCAAGCCGCGCCACCGAACGCCGCCTATGCCGGGCAGGTCGTGAACTTCCCGGACCCGGTCCGGGCGGCCCGCCACCCCGCAGGGGTGCGGATGGACGGGAGCGGCCACCCGGTTCTTTCGCCGTACGCGCGCGCCGCCGCGGAGATCGCCGATCCGCCTCCGGGCTTCGGCATCGACGAGCTGCGCCTGACCGACTACGTGTCGGCGAACGCGGCGATGGCGGCGAGCGGTCACGACCTGTGGGACACGATTCCCGCGGTGGCGACCCCGCACGGCTGGACCTGGCACCACGTGCCGGGCGGCCGGCGGATGGAGCTGGTGCCGGTCGAGGTGAAGGCGCTGCTGCGTCATCACGGCGGCCTGGCGGGTACGGACGTGGACCAGAACCGGCGGGGCACCCGCCCGTTGCAGGAGACCCGTCCGGCGCACTTCCGGCTGCGCAAGGGCGCGGTCGCGGTGAGCGAACAGCAGGTGCAGGGCGTCGAGGAGGACCTCGGCTACCGGCTGCCCGGTGCGTACCGTTCCTTCCTCAAGGCGGCCGGCGGTTCGGCCCCGGTGGGCGCGGCGTTGGACGCGGAGCTGGGGCTGCTGGTGGACCAGCCGTTCTTCACGGTGCGTGACGAGGCCGCGATGAACGACCTGGTGTACGTGAACAAGTGCCTGCGGGACCACTTCACCAAGGACTATCTGGGCGTCGCGTTCGTCCAGGGCGGGATTCTGGCGGTGAAGGTGCGCGGCCAGGACGTCGGTTCGGTGTGGTTCTGCCCGTACGACGATGCCCGGGACCAGGACGGCTGGAGTGTCCAGGAGCGTGTGGAGCGGCTGTTGCTGCCCTGCGGTACGGACTTCGACGCCTTCCTGCAGCGGCTGGCGGGCAATCCGCCGGAGCTGGAGACCGTGGCGAACCTGATGGTGGACGGCGGCTTCGCGCGCGCCGTCCCGGTGGAGGGGTGAGCGCGGTGGTGACTTTCGCGCAGGCGCAGGAGCGGGCGGACGAGTGGGTCAACGGTGACGTGCCCGCGTATCAGCACCGTGAGGTGCGGGTCCGTGAGTTCGAGCTGGGTTTCGTGGTGTGGGCCGAGGACCGGCCCGAGGGCCCGGTCTCGGACGGCGGCCGTCAGCGGCTGGTGATCGCCCGGGACAGCGGCGAGGCCACGTTGTGGCCGGGGCTGCCGGTGGGCGAGGTGATCCGGCGGTACGAGGAGGAGTACGGCGCACCGGCCGGTGCGCCGACGCCCGCTCCGGAGCCGCCGCAGCGGGTGGATCTGAACCAGACGTCGTTCCTGCTGACTCCGCCGGAGTGGCTCCAGGAGGCGGCTGACAAGCTGGGGATTCCGGATCACCGCGCGGAGCGGCGGGATTCGGGGCCGGATTCGGAGTCGGAGTCGGTGTCGCATGCGGACTCGGGCGCGAACCCGGGTGCGCGGGCGGGCGAGCCGTCCCCGTCGCCGTCCTCGGCGGCATCGGGCGAGACCCCTGTTCCCGGTCCGGTCGCCACGTCCGCGACACCGCCGCCCTCCTCTCCTCCTTCCCCCTCTTCCGCCGGGGGCTCCGCCGCGTCGTGGCCCGCCGCCGGTGGTGGCGACGCCTACGAGCCCACGGCCTCCGACGGTGTGCCCGCCGGGGCGACCCCCTGGGCGGGTACGGACACCAACTCCGACTCCGACGACGCGGCCGTCCCGCTGCCCGCGACGGTGTTCGCGCCGCCGCTGTCCGGGACGGACGACGAGGAGGCCCCGCCGCCGGTCGTCCCGGCGGAGGCGCCCACCGCGCTGATGTCCGGAGGCAGCCAGCTGCCGCGTACGCAGGTGGCGCCGGCGCTCCGGCCGGAGCAGGGTGCGTCGGACGGGGCCGGTGACATCGCCGACGCGGCCACCAGCAAGGCCGTGGTGCCGCCGCGCGGAGCGCGTGGCGGCGGTCCGTCGACCCCGCCGCCGCCCGGTGCGCCCGGGATTCCCGGTATGCCGCCGGGTGCCACGCCGCCGCCTTCGGGCCCGGGGGCGCCCGGGGCCCCGGCGGGCGGGTACGTCCCGACGCAGCTCGTCTCCCAGCTCGGCCCGCCCGGACCGCCCGCGCCTCCGGGTCCGCCCGGTCCGCCCGGTGCTCCCGGCGCGACGCCGCCCCCGGGCTCCACTCCGCCGCCCGGGCCGCCCGGTCCGCCGCCGGGCGCCACGCCGCCGCCGGGTGGCGGGGTGCACCACGCCGCGACGATGCTCGCCGACGGAAGCAGCATCGGCGCGGGTCTGCCGGGCCCGGGTACGCCCAGGCCGCCGGGTCCGCCCGGCGCACCCGGCGCCCCGCAGCCTCCCGGTCCGCCCGGTGCTCCCGGTGCTCCGCGGCCGCCCGGCCCGCCGGGTCCGCCGCCCGGTGCCACGCCGCCTCCGGGTGGCGGGGTGCACCACGCGGAGACGATGTTCGCGAGTCCGGGCCAGGTCGGTCCGCCCGGTCCTCCCGGCCCGCCCGGTGCCCCGGGCGCCTCGCCCGTCGGCGCCCCCGGTCCCGTACCGCAGCCGCCGGGCCCGCCCGGTCCGCACACCCCGCCGCCCCCGGCGTACGGCTATCCGCAGCAGCCCACCGGTCAGCCGACCGTGGGCCCCGGCTACCAGGCCGTGCTGCGGTACCGGGCTCCGGACGGCAGCGAGCAGCAGCTGATCCGCCGCTCGGCGCCGGGCACCCCGCACCCCGAGTGGCAGATGCTGCACGAGCTGCGGGCGATGAACGTGCCGCCGCAGCAGGTCATCGAGCTGCACACCGAGCTGGAGTCCTGCGAGCTGCCGGGCGGCTACTGCGCCCGGATGATCCGGGAGACCTGGCCGCAGGTGCGGATCACCAGCGTCGCCCCGTACGGCACGGATCACGCCAGCCGGCAGCAGGGCATGCAGCATCTGCTGACGCACCAGGGCGAGCTGCACCAGGTCGCGGACGGACCGGCGCGGCCCGCGCCGGTGCGGGCGCCGCTGCCGCAGCTGCCGCCCGCGCCCGCGCTGCCGCCGGAGGCGGTGGCCGAGGAGCTGGTGCAGGCGTTCGGTCCGCAGGGCATCCTGCGGTTCGACCAGCGGGCGGTGTCCCGTCAGGGGGTGCCCGAGATCGTCGCGCAGACGCTGGTCTGGGCGGGGCTGCCCGCCGATTTCGGGCCGTTCTTCTGGGCGCAGCCGGGGCAGCCGGTGGTGCCGACGCTGGGCGAGCTGGCGGCGCAGCGTCAGGTGCAGGCCGCGCCGGACGCGGGGGCGTACCTGGTGATGGGCACGGACTTCGGCAAGGCGCTCTGCGTCCAGTACGGGACGGCGAACATTGTGGCCGTTCCGGTGGAGGCGGGGCCCGGCGGGCAGTCGGTGCCGCCGCAGTTCGTGAACACCGGGCTGCCGGAGTTCGTGCGGTCGATGGCGCTGCTGGGCCGGATGTGGCGGCTGAGGTTCGGGCTGAACCCGGAGCAGGCGGGCCGCTGGACCGTCGACTTCCAGGCACAGCTGGTGGCGCTCGACCCGGCGGCGCTGGCGTCGCCGGAGAGCTGGTGGTCGGTGCTGCTGGAGCAGATGTGGGACGGCCTGATCTGAGCCGTACGCGGTGCCGTGAGCGGTGCCGTACGCGGTACTGAACGGCGAGCGTGTACGAGGCGCCCGGACCCGGAGAGGGGCCGGGCGCCTCGTCGTGTGCCCGGCCGCCCGGCCGATGAGCACGGGCCGATGACCACCGGTTCGCCCGGATCTGTGATGCCGGTCGCTTCCGGCCTGAATGCCGCTGATCGATTCCGACTTCCGGCACCAATTGCCGCATCCTTGACGTATCGCGGGGCGGCCCGCGTGCATCCGTGCGTCCGTGCGTCCGTGTGTCCGTATGTCGTAGAGGGGCTTCAGGCTATGAGTGCTGGACCGGTGTCCGCGTCGTTCGACGTCGTCGGCGTGCGGGGGCGTGGCTACCGTCCGGAGCAGGTGGACCGGGCGGTGGCCGCCCGGACCGCCGAGCGGGACAGCGCGCTCGGGGAGGTCTCGCGGCTGACGGCGCTGGCGGAGGAGCTGGCGGGCGAGGCGGCCCGGCTGGCGGAGACCGCGGCGGCGCTGCCCGAGCCGGACTACGCGGAGCTGGGGGAGCGGGCCCAGCGGATTCTCGGGCTGGCGCGGGAGCAGGCCGCGTCGCTGCGGGCGGACGCGGAGGCGGCGGGCCAGGAACTGGCGGACGCGGCCGACGCCGGAGGCCGGGCGGCAGGGGAGGCGGCGCGGGAGGCGGCGGACGCGGTGCGCGCGGCTGCCGTGGCGGCGGCGGAGGAACGGGTCGCCGCGGCGGTCCGGGAGGCGGAGGGCATCCTCGCCGCGGCCCGTGAGGAGGCCGAGCAGGTGCGCGGGGCCGCCGAGGCGGCGATGGCGCAGACCCGGAGCCGTACGGCGAGCGTGCTGGCCCACCAGGACCAGGAGCACGCGGAGCGGCACCAGGCGGCGGAGGCCGAAATCGCTTCGGCCGAGGCGGAGTCGGAGGCCCGGCACACCGAGCTGACCGAGCGGGTCGAGGCGCTGCTCGCGGAGGCGGGCCGCGACCTCGCCGCCGCACAGGAGGCGGCCCGGCACGGCCAGGAGGACGCGGAGGCGCGGGCGGCGGAGATCCTGTCGGAGGCCCGGGTCCGGGAGGAGCGGGTGGTCCGGGAGACGGAGCGGATCCTGCGCGAGCACGAGGAGGGCCGTGAAGAGGTCCAGGCGCACATGGCGCACGTACGCAGCTCGCTGGCGGCGCTGACCGGACGGGTGGCGGCGGGGCCGGACGACGAGAGCTGAGCGCTCTTCCGCCGGTCCGGTGTGCAACGGACGGCAACCCTTGACGAATACCTGTTCGCGAGAGCTGATTGGTCTGGCCAGTTATCCGTTCTCGTTCGCAGCCCAAGGGAGTGTTCATGTCGGTCCCAGCGCCGGACATTCTGTCACCCGAGTTCGAGAGAGACCCGTACGAGGCATATCGCCTCATGCGTCATGACACGCCGCTCCTGTGGCACGAGGCCACCCGGAGTTACGTCATCTCGCGTTACGAGGACGTCGAGCGCGTCTTCAAGGACAAAGCCGGTGAATTCACCACCGAGAACTACGACTGGCAGATCGAGCCCGTGCACGGGCGGACGATACTCCAGCTCAGCGGGCGTGAACACGCCGTCCGCCGGGCGCTGGTCGCGCCCGCCTTCCGGGGCAGCGACCTGCGGGACAAGTTCTTACCGGTCATCGAGCGCAATTCGCGCGAATTGATCGACGGGTTCCGCGACTCCGGCTCCGTCGACCTGGTCGCCGACTACGCCACCCGCTTTCCCGTGAACGTCATTGCGGACATGCTCGGTCTCGACAAATCCGACCATGGGCGATTTCACGGCTGGTATACGGCCGTCATCGCTTTTCTCGGTAATCTCTCCGGCGATCAGGACGTGGCGCGGGCGGGTGAACGTACCCGCGTCGAGTTCGCCGAGTACATGCTGCCGATCATCCGGAAGCGGCGCGAGGCGCCCGGCGACGACCTGCTGTCGGCGCTGTGCACGGCGGAGGTCGACGGGGTCCGGATGAGCGACGAGGACGTCAAGGCGTTCTGCAGTCTGCTGCTGGCGGCCGGCGGCGAGACCACCGACAAGGCCATCGCCGGCATCTTCGCCAACCTCCTCGCCCACCCGGAGCAGTTGGCGGCGGTCCGCGCCGACCGGAGCCTGATAGACCGCGCCTTCGCCGAGACGCTGCGCTACACGCCGCCGGTGCACATGATCATGCGCCAGTCGGCGACGGAGGTGGAGGTGAGCGGCGGCACCATACCGGCGGGCGCCACCGTGACCTGCCTGATCGGCGCCGCCAACCGTGACGAGGACCGCTACGGGAACCCCGATGTCTTCGACATCTTCCGTGATGACCTGACCGCCACGAACGCCTTCTCGGCGGCGGCCGACCACCTGGCCTTCGCGCTCGGCCGGCACTTCTGCGTCGGCGCTCTGCTGGCCAAGGCCGAAGTCGAGGTCGGCGTGGACCAGTTGCTGGACGCCATGCCGGATCTGCGGCCGGCCGACGGCTTCGAACCGGTCGAGCACGGTGTCTTCACCCGGGGCCCGCAGAGCCTGCCGGTCCGCTTCACACCGGTGTCCGGCTGACCGGAACCGTCGATCGTGGGCGGCCGGAGACGTGAACTCCGGCCGCCCACACCACGTTTGCCGCTGCCTCTAAGGCTGCCGCTACTGCTACTGCGCCATCGGGCTGAACTGCACCGGCAGCGCCGACAGTCCGCGCATCCAGATCGACGGCCGCCAGGCGAGCTCCGCCGGCTCCACCGCCAGCATCAGGTCCGGCAGCTGTTCCAGCAGCGTCTCCACCGCCGTACGGGCCATCACATCGGCCAGCAGCGGGGCGGGGTAGGGGCAGCGGTGTTCGCCGCCGCTGAACGACAGATGGGCGGAGTTCTCCGCGCCGACGTACGACTCCGGCCAGATCTCCGGGTCGGTGTTGGCCGCGGCGAGCCCCAGGACCAGGCAGTCGCCCGCCCGGATGTGCCGCCCGCCGAGCTGGGTGTCCCGTACGGCCCAGCGGCCGATGAAGTTCTGCGTCGGAGTGTCCAGCCACAGCACCTCGTTGAGCGCCTCGCCGACGCTGAGCCGGCCGCCGGAGACGTTCACCGCGAAGCGTTCGTCGGTCAGCAGCAGCCGCAGCGTGTTGCAGATCCAGTTCGCGGTGGGCTGCTGGGCCGCGGCGATCACCGAGATCAGGTCCTGGACGATCTCCTCGTCCGCGAGGCCCGCCGGGTGCGTCACCATCCGCGAGGTGACATCGGGCCCGGGGTCCGCCCGCTTGTCCTTGACCAGCTGGCGCAGCCGCTCGCCGACGCGTCCGTACGCCGCCACCGGGTCGTCGCCCTCACCGGCGTCGAGCGAGATCCGCAGATCGTCCACCAGCTGCTGGGTGTCCGCGCCCGAGACCGGCATGCCGCACATCTGGACCACGGCCCGCATCGGCAGCGCGTGGACGTAGTCGCTCATCAGCTCGGCGCGGCCGCTTCCGGCGAACTCCGCGATGAGCTGGTCGGCGATGCGCCGGCAGTCGCGGGCCAGCTCGAACTGGTCGATGCCTTCCAGCGCTTCGGTGATGACCCCGGCCCGGCGCCGGTGCTCGTCGCCCTCGGTGAACAGCACCGACGGCTGGTAGCCGACGTACGGCAGCAGAGGCCAGTCCGGCGGGATGCTGTCCCACTGGTTCCAGCGACGCGAGTCCCGGGCGAACAGCTCGTCGTGGGTGGTGACGTAGGACAGTTCGGCGTAGCCGAGCACCAGCCAGGCCGGAACGTCGCCGTCGAGCAGGACCGGCGCCACCGCGCCGTGCTCCCGCCGCAGCGAGCGGTAGAGCTCCGTGGGCGTCTGCTGGTAGGAGGCGCCGGAGAGCCGCACCGCACCGGGGGCGACCGGGCAGCCGGTGTTGGCACCGGTATCGAAGGAAGGGCTGGACGTGCTCATGGTGTCGTCTCCCGGGCGATGGCCATCGTGCGCAGATGGTCGACGAGCGTGATCAGTACGTTCTTGCTGGACCGCCGCACCCGGGCGTCGCAGTCGATCATCGGGATGTGCTCGGGCAGCGCCAGGGCCTTGCGGATCTCGTCGAGCGAGTGGGCGTGGTCGTCGTCGAAGCGGTTGACCGCCACCACGAACGGGGTGCCGTGGTGTTCCAGCCGGTCGATCGCGTACCACGAGTCGTCCATCCGCCGGGTGTCCACGAGGACCACCGCGCCGAGCGTGCCGGAGAACAGCCGGTCCCACAGGAACCAGAAGCGCTCCTGGCCCGGAGCGCCGAACAGATACAGCACGATGCGCTCGTTGAGGCTGATGCGGCCGAAGTCGAAGGCGACCGTGGTGGTCGTCTTGGCGTCTACGCCGTCCGTCTCGTCGACGCCGACGCCCGCCTGGGTCATGACCTCTTCGGTGTTCAGCGGCCGGATCTCGCTCACCGAGCGGACGAGCGTGGTCTTGCCGACGCCGAATCCTCCGACGACGACTATCTTCAGGCCGGTTTCCGCGGCGTCGGCCAGCGGTGTGCGCTCGCCCGGCAGCTCAGAGCTTACGGAGCCCATGGAGCACCTCCTTCAGCAGTTCGGAGTCGGGGAGCGCGCTGGGCGATGCGGCCGTACGCGGATGGCGGGCGGTGATGCGGCCCATGGCGTGCAGGTCGTCGAGCAGGATGCGCACCACGGTGACGGGCAGCGAGAGTTCGGCGGCGATCTCGACGACGGCGGTCGGGTGGCGGCACAGTTCGAGGATCCGCGCGTGCTCCGACTGCATTCCGGCGGTCGGCCGGGACTCGCTGACCACGAGGGTCACCAGGTCGAAGGAGTCCGCGGAGCGGCTGCGTCCACCGGTGACCGTGTAGAGCCGGTCGGGGTCGCCGGTGTCGACGGGGCGCAGGGTCATGACCCGCTCCCTCGCGCCTCGCCGCGTGGTGCGGCGCGCAGGTGTTCGCCGATCTGCTCGACCATCTGCGTCATCTGGTGGCCCACCACGGTGGGGTCGGCGTCCTCGGTGGCGACGACGGCGAGGTGCGCGCCCTCACCGGCCTCGACGATGAAGAGCAGGCCGCCGTGGAACTCCGTCATCGAGTGCCGTACGCCGCCGGATCCGTCACCGAACTCGATGGACGCGCCCTGCGCGAGCGCCTGCATGCCCGAGCAGATCGCCGCCAGTTGATCGGCCTGGTCGAGGGTGAGGTGCTCGGTCCAGCAGAGCTTGAGCCCGTCGCGCGACAGGGCCAGGGCGTGCCGCGTTCCCGGGGTCTGCTCCAGCAGCCTCTGCAGGAGCCAGGTGAGGCTGTTGTCTGTGGTCTGCATGATGAGTGACGGGACCGTGGCGCCGGGGGGACCGGCCGAGGGCCCGTACCTCCAATCTCGGATGTTCGAGCGAGCTGGCGAGCGGATCGCGTCCGGTGGGCCGGACACCGTACGGAGGTGCGTTCCGGGTTACGGAGCGGAGGGCGGCGGTGCGGTCGGGCTGTCCGGCCCTCCGGACGCGCCCGGGGACTTCCGGCCGCGGTGGAAGGCGCCGAACTGGTCGCCCGCGCTGCGGGGCGGCGAGGTCCGTGGAGTGTCACCGCGCGGCACCGCCGGAGAGGCGGGCGCGCCGCGATGACGGCCGCGCTCCCGGTCCGCCTCCGCCATGGTGCGGCCGGGTGTGCGTACGGGCAGGCCGCCGGGGGTGGAGCCGGTCGCCGCCGGCCGGGCGGCACCGCGCTCGGACTCGGGCTCGCGCCGCGGCCGGACCACGAAGTGCTCCTCCGCCGTGACGGGCGTGGGCGATGGCGCGGGCAGCGGGGCCGGTGACGGCGGTACGGCGGCGTGCGCGGCGGGCGCGACGGGTTCCGGACCGGTCTCGGGCACGGCTCCCGGCACGGGCGGCGCCACGGACGGCGACACGGGCGCGGGAGCCGGTGCCGGGGCGGTGGCGGTCGTGGCGGGGGCAGGAGCTGATGTCGCCGCTGCGGGCGTGGCGGCCGCGTGGTGGCCCAGCGCCTGCTGGTTCTCGCGGGGTTCCTGCGCGATCAGATGCCTCGGCAGCAGGACGACCACACCGGTGCCGCCGCGCGAGGACGGCCGGTAGTTGACGCTGATCCGGTGCTTGAGAGCGAGCCGCCCCACGACCGCGAGGCCCAGGCGCGTGCCCTGGAGGGTCGCCAGGTCGGTCATCCGCCCGGCGACGGAGTCCGCCGCCCGCCGCATCGCCGCGTCCGCCATCTTCAGACCGCTGTCCTCGATGGTGACAACGATGCCGGTGCCGCGCTCCTCGACGTAGACGTGCACCTCGTCGATGGGCGGCGAGAAGTTGGCGGCGTTGTCCATCAGTTCGGCGAGCAGGTGCATGACGCCTTCGGCGGCGAAGCCGGAGATGGAGACGCTGGAGGAGCAGTGCAGCCGCACGCGCTGGTAGGCGGCGATCCGGCCGACCGCGCCGCGCAGGATGCTCTCCATGACGATCGGCTTGTTCCAGGCGCGGCTTGGCCGCCCGCCCATCAGCAGCGCCAGCCGGTCCGTCATCAGGCCGAGCTGCGAGGTGCTGTGGTCCAGTTTCAGCAGATCGCCGAACACCTCTTCGCTGTGACGTTCCTGCATGCCGCGCAGGTCAGCCAGCATGCTGACGGATTTCGCCTGGACGCGGCTGAGCGCCTTGGCCGACGCGGTCGTGGCCGCGAGAGCGCGGCGCTCGCTGAGCGCGAGCTCCCGGATCACGTCCTCGAACGGCCCGCGCAGGACCGGCTGTTCGGGCAGCTGCACCTCGGCCCGCACGCCGGCGCCGGACTCGCCCTCACGGAGCTTGGTGGTGACGGTCGGCAGCGTCTCGCGGCCGAAGCGCTCGACCTCGGTGGTCAGGGTGTGCAGCTCCTCGCGGAGCTGCGCGGCCAACGCCTCGGCCTCCGCGCGGAATCGGGTGCTCTCGGTCCGCAGCGCGGCGGTCTGCCGCTCCTGCTCCTCGACCGTGGTCGCGAGGACGTGCAGCAGCTTCCGCTGCCGCGGGCTGCGCGGCAGCGGAACCTGACCGAGGGCGTCGGCCGCCTTCCAGCCGCCGCGTACCAGTCTGATCAGCGCGGGCAGTGCGACGTCCGCGGTGTGCGCCGTGTCCGTTTCGAGGGCGGTCAGCGAGGCCTTGAGCCGCTCGGCCTCGGCCGTCTGCGTCGCGGCCGTGCGCAGCGTCCGCCGCGTGACCTGGTGGGCGGCGGCGAGCGCGAGGGCCAGAACCACCCAGGCGACGGTCACCACCACCGCAGCCCAGCCGCGCGCCGCCGAAGGGGCCAGCAGCACTGCTACGGCTCCGGCGACGGCGCTCACCGACAACACGGTCACAAGCGGTGCTATCGCCGGCCTCGGTGCGTTCGACTGCCGCCGCTGACTGGCTGGTACGGGTTTTGCCATGGATGCGGTCCCTCAGTTCTACCGAGCAGAAGGTGTGCGGCCGCTCCGAGAAGGTGCAGATCACCTTGGTGATTCGGGGGAAAGCGGAACCGACCGTTTCCCGGCAAGGAGCGACCTCATCGTAGACATCCTGATGCACCGGATGATCCGGTGAGCGGCATAGTCCGTAGGCAGAGTGATTTTGTCGAGAAGCGGCGGTGGGCCAGTGATGTTGTGGTAATCGGGAAGCGGAATCCCGTGCTGACAGGCGCTTTCATGCTGCTCGTCGTCGGTCGGCGGTGCCGACTGTGGAGCGGAATGACCCGAGTGGAGGAATCTTTTTCAGTCAATCCGAAAATCCTCGTCGGGTCATTCGCATGTGCCGGGTGCCGCCTATTGATCCGGAATGGGGCCGGTAAAGGGGTGATGACACCAGTAAACAGGAAGACCTCGAAGCGGAACCGATGTTGAAGCGGAGTCGACGTAGAGCGGCGGCGGCGGTGGCGGCCGGCCCGCCCGCCGACGCGGTCCGGGAACAGGCGTGATCACGGACCGCCGGCGGGCCGGGGCCCGGTCCAGCCGGTGGCGGCGACCACCTCGCGCGCGATGTCCGTGACGAGCCGTCCGTCCGTCGCCACGCGCACGGTGTTCGCATGGGCCCGCTGGTCCAGGAGCCGTGCCTTGCGGAGGCTCGCCCGCAGCTCGTGCTCCAGCTCCGAGCCGAGTTCCCGTCCTGTCAGCCGCTCGCGGGCGGTGGCGTCGGAGGCGGTGAGCAGGACGCGGACGAGCCCCACCCCGGACCCCATGGCGCGCTCGAACATGCCCGTCGTCTCCGGCAGCACGCTCATGGTGTTCGTGTAGATCAGGCGTCGGTGGCCGAGCCGGGCGAAGTTCGCCCACACGGCGGTCAGATTGCTCTCGGTGATCTTCGTGCGGCGGGGGTCGTCCTCCGGAGCCGGATGAACCTGCCCCATGAAGTCGCCGTCGATGACCGTGTGGGCGACCGCCTCGGAGCGCAGGAGCGCCGAAACCTCCCACCCCACCGTCGTCTTGCCGACACCGGCCCGTCCTCCGATGAGGAGTGCTTCCGCGTGGTCCATGGCGGCAGCGTGCCAGCGGTCGGCCGGCTCACGCGACCCGATATACCGATGGATCAGGAGCTGTGCATGATCTGGATCAGGTTGCCGCAGGTGTCGTCCAGGACGGCGGTGGCGACGGGGCCCATGTCCAGCGGCTCCTGGGTGAAGCGGACGCCGAGCTTGCCGAGCCGGTCGAACTCCGCGTGGACGTCGTCCACGCGGAAGGAGGCGACCGGGATGCCGTCGGCGAACAGGGCCGTCGTGTACGGCTTCACGGCGGGGTGCTTGTCGGGTTCCAGCAGAAGCTCGGTGCCGTCGGGGTCGTCCGGCGAGACCACGGTCAGCCAGCGGTTCTCGCCGCCGAGCGGTACGTCGTGCTTCTTCTCGAAGCCCAGCACGTCCGTGTAGAAGCGCAGGGCCTCGTCCTGGTCGTGGACGAAGACGCTGGTCACGTGGATCCTCATGAGGTGTTCTCCGGTGCTTGCGGCCCGAGCGATCGGCTGACGATGTGCCCAGGCTATGCCCAGTTCCCGAGTTCGGCGTCGATGCGGGGGTCCGTACGGACCCACACCTCGCCGGCCGCCGCGCCCGGAGGGTTGTCGACGTGCTCCAGCCCGAGGATTCCGACCAGCCTCAGGAGTTCGGCGCGGGCTTCGGGGTCCTCGTCGAGGGTGTAGCCGTCGAAGAGGACGTAGTGCTCGTCCGCCGGGTCGTTGTAGCCGGTGTCGGCCCAGATCCCGCAGAAGCGGTCCACCGCCTCCCGGTCGAGCTGGCCGGGTTTGGCGGTCTCGGCGGGCCTGTCGGCCCGGTCGTCGCCGAAAGGCAGCGGTGTCATCGTCGTCCTCGGGTCCGGCGGGTTCACGTAGCGGTCAATGATCTCCGCTCCGGGTCGTCGGCGTCACCCGGGGTCTCGGTGATGACCGGGAAGCGGCGCGGGGCGAGGGTGATCAGGGCGAGCAGGGCCAGGGCCGTGGCTCCGGCGGCCCCGATGTAGACGTGGTCCACCGCCGCGTCGACCGCCCGGCGCAGATAGTCCGTCGCCGCCGCCGAGAGGGCGCCCGGGTCCTCCAGGGCGCGCGACACCGCGTCCAGGTCGTCGGGGAGGCCGGTCACCGGGGCGTCCAGGAGGCGGGCGGCCAGGACGCCGTTGGCGACGGCCCCGAAGACCGCCGCGCCGATGCTCTGGCCGACCTGGCGGCAGAAGAGGACGGAGGCTGTCGTCGTACCGCGCTCCGCCCAGCCGACCGTCGACTGCACGCCCACGATCAGCGGCAGCTGGAACAGACCGAGGGCCGCGCCGAGCAGCAGCATCAGCAGGGCGGGGTGCCAGGGCGCGCCGGGATAGGGGAGGAGCGGGAAGGCCAGCAGGATCAGCAGGGCGCAGCTCATGCCGATGATCGCGGTGAGCCGGAAGCCGATGCGGTTGTAGACCCGGTCGGACAGGGCCGCCGATACGGGCCAGCTCAGCGTCATCACCGAGAGCACGAACCCGGCGGCTATCGGGCCGAGGCCCAGCACCGACTGGGCGTACGTGGGCAGGAAGACGGTCGGCGCGACCATCAGCAGGCCCATCGCGCCGAGCGCCAGGTTGACCGAGGCGATGGTGCGCCGCCGCCACACCCAGCCCGGGATGATCGGCTCCGCCGCCCGCCGCTCGATGACGACGGTCAGCGCCGCCAGCACCGCGCTGATCCCGAACAGGCCGAGCGAGGGCGCCGACAGCCAGGGCCAGGCGACGCCGCCCTGCACGAGCGCCGTGAGCAGCAGGGCGCCGGTCGCGAAGACGGCCAGCGCGCCCGCCCAGTCGACCTTGGGCCGGGCGGCGGGGCGGGGGCGGGCCGGTTCGTGGAGGTGGCGGACGACCAGCCAGAGGGCGACCGCGCCGACCGGGAGGTTGATCAGGAAGATCCACCGCCAGTCCGCGTATCCGGCGAGCAGCCCGCCCACCACCGGTCCGGCCACCGCCGAGGTGGCCCACACCGTGGACAACTTCGCCTGGATGCGCGGGCGTTCCTTCAGCGGGTAGAGGTCGGCCGCGATGGTCTGGACGGTGCCCTGGAGCGCGCCGCCGCCCAGGCCCTGGACGATCCGGAAGGCGATGAGCGCCGCCATGTTCCAGGCGGCCGCGCAGAGGACCGAGCCGACCAGGAACAGGATGATCCCGGCGATCAGGACCGGCTTGCGGCCGAAGGTGTCGGAGAGCTTCCCGTACAGGGGGAGGGTGACGGTGACGGCCAGCAGATAGCCGGAGAAGAGCCAGGAGAAGACGGTGAAGCCGCCGAGGTCGCCGACGATCTGCGGGACGGCGGTGGACACGATGGTGCCGTCGATGGCGGCCAGCGCCATGCCGAGCATGAGCGCCGCCACGACGGGGCGGCGGCCGCGGGGCGTGGTGAGGGCGGGCGGCGCGGCGCTCCGGCCGCCCGGGGCGGGGCCCGCGCTGTCACCCGCCTGCGCCCCCGTATCGCCTGTGCCGCTTTTTCCGCCGCCGTCCGTGCCGCTCACCGGGTTTCCTTCCCTATGCACGTATCTCCCGGGGCACTGTCTCATCCGGGAGCCCCGGAAGGGGAGGGTCCACCGGAACGGCGCCGGGCGGGGGCGGCGGAACGGCAGGGTGCGGAAGGGGTCTCCGGCGGACCTCTCGGCTCCGGTTCGCCGACCCTTCCGGCCGCCGCGCCGCCCGCCGCCCCGCCGGGCCGAACCGTGCCCCTGACCTCGCCTCCGCCCGGCGGACGAGACCCCTAGGGGGCGCCCCCGCAAAGGGGCCAGGGCCCGTTCCTCCCGGCGGAGGACGTGGCGGCAGGGGGCATTTCCTTAACCTCTTCTTACGTCGCCGCTACGGCCCACCGCAGGGGGGCGGGTGGGGAAAACCCCACCCGAAGACTGCGCTGAGCACCATCGCGCCGGACACCGTCCGGAACCCAGACTCGGAACGTAGCCGACGACGCCCAGCCATCGACCGACATAGGAGAAATACCGTGACAACGGCTGTGACCATTCCCAGGCACGGGGGCACTGGAGGGCGTACGGCCGTCGCGGCGCGAGCGCGGCAGGTCGTGAAGGCGTACGGCACCGGAGAGACCCGGGTCGTCGCGCTCGACCATGTCGACGTGGACATCGCCCGCGGGCAGTTCACGGCGATCATGGGCCCGTCCGGCTCCGGCAAGTCGACCCTGATGCACTGCCTGGCCGGGCTCGACACGGTGACGTCGGGCGAGATCTTCCTCGACGAGACCGAGATCACCCAGCTGAAGGACAAGAAGCTCACCCAACTCCGGCGCGACCGGATCGGGTTCATCTTCCAGGCGTTCAACCTGCTTCCGACGCTCAACGCGATCGAGAACATCACGCTGCCGATGGACATCGCGGGCCGCAGGCCCGACGCCGCCTGGCTCCAGCAGGTCGTGGAGACCGTCGGCCTCGCCGAGCGCCTCAAGCACCGCCCGACCCAGCTCTCCGGCGGTCAGCAGCAGCGCGTCGCCGTCGCCCGGGCGCTCGCCGCCCGGCCGGAGATCATCTTCGGCGACGAGCCCACCGGCAACCTGGACTCCCGGGCCGGGGCCGAAGTCCTGTCCTTCCTCCGCAAGTCGGTCGACGAGCTGGGCCAGACCATCGTGATGGTCACCCACGACCCCGTCGCCGCCTCCTACGCGGACCGGGTGCTGTATCTCGCCGACGGCTCCATCGTCGACGAGATGCAGAACCCGACCGCCGAGCAGGTCCTCGACCGCATGAAGCACTTCGACGCCCGTGGGCGGACGTCATGACCATCTGGAAGACCTCACTGCGCAACTTCCTCGCGCACAAGGGCCGGATGGCTCTCTCCGCCGTGGCGGTGCTGCTGTCCGTGGCGTTCGTCTGCGGCACGCTCGTCTTCACCGACACGATGAACACCACGTTCGACAAGCTCTTCACCATCTCCTCGCCCGACGTCACCGTCAGCCCGAAGAGCGCGGCCGACGACGGCGAGCAGCCCGACAACGGCAAGCCCGTCTCGCTGCCCGCCTCCGTGATCCAGCAGGTCGAGAAGGCCGACGGGGTGGAGCGGGCCGAGGGCTCCGCCTTCTCCATGGCGGTCACCGTCGTCGACCGCGACAACAAGAACATGGGCTCCGACACCGGCGCCCCCACCATCGCGAGCAACTGGACCGAGAACGACCTGCGTTCGATGGAGATCACCTCCGGGCACGCGCCCCGCGGTCCCACCGAGGTGATGGTCGACGCCGACACCGCGAAGAAGCACAAGCTCGCGATCGGCGACGAGCTGCGCACCATCGCCGCCACCGGTGACCTCCGGGCGAAGATCAGCGGCATCGCGTCCTTCACCGTCACCAACCCGGGCGCGGCCGTCGTCTACCTCGACACCGCCACCGCGCAGAAGCACCTGCTGGGCGCCCCCGACGTCTTCAACCAGATCCTGGTGACGGCCGGGAGCGGCGTCAGCGACGCCCAGCTCAAGAAGAACGTGGCCGCCGCCCTCGGCGACACCACCGCGTACAAGCTCCAGACCCAGCAGGAGGCCGCCGACGCCAACAAGAACGAGATGGGCGCCTTCCTGGACGTCATGAAGTACGCGATGCTCGGCTTCGCCGGAATCGCCTTCCTCGTCGGCATCTTCCTCATCGTCAACACCTTCTCGATGCTGGTCGCCCAGCGGACCCGCGAGATCGGCCTGATGCGGGCCATCGGCTCCAGCCGCAAGCAGGTCAACCGGTCCGTGCTGGTGGAGGCCGTCCTCCTCGGCATCGTCGGCTCCGTCCTCGGCGTCGCGGCCGGTGTCGGCCTCGCCGTCGGGCTGATGAAGCTGATGGGCGCCGTCGGCATGGAGCTGTCCACCAGGGACCTCACCGTCGCCTGGACGACCCCGGCGCTCGGCCTGGCGCTCGGCGTCATCGTCACCGTCCTCGCCGCGTACATCCCGGCCCGCCGGGCCGGCAAGGTCTCCCCGATGGCCGCCCTGCGCGACGCCGGGACCCCTGCCGACGGCCGGTCCGGCTGGGTCAGGGCCGGTATCGGCCTCTTCCTGACCGCGGCGGGCGGCACCGCCCTGTGGGCGACCACCCAGGCCGACAAGGCCACCGAGGGCTCGATGTTCCTCGCCCTCGGCGTGCTGCTGACCCTCATCGGCTTCATCGTGATCGGCCCGCTGCTGGCCGGTGTGGTGGTGCGCGGGCTGAGCGTCGTCGTCCTGCGGCTCTTCGGCCCGGTCGGCCGGCTGGCCGAGCGCAACGCCCTGCGCAACCCCCGGCGTACGGGAGCCACCGGCGCCGCCCTGATGATCGGGCTCGCCCTGGTGGCCTGCCTGTCCGTCGTCGGGTCCTCCATGGTCGCCTCGGCCACCGAGGAGCTCGACAAGTCGGTCGGCGCGGACTTCATCGTCCAGGACAGCGGCGCCGGGCGGCCGATCGTGCCGCAGGCCGCCGAAGCGCTGAACGCCGTGCCGGGCCTGGAGCACATGACGGACTACACCTTCGTCAAGGCGAGGATCACCGCCCCGAACGGCACGACGGAGGACGACGGCATCACCGCCGCCGACCCGACGTACCAGCAGGACGTCCGCCGCACCGCGCTCTCCGGCGACCTCTCGAAGGCGTACGGCAAGGACGCCATGTCCGTCGGCGAGGACTACGCCGAGAAGCACGGGGTCAAGGTCGGCGACACCCTCACCGTCGCGTTCAAGGCGGGTGGGACGGCGAAGCTGAAGGTCGCCGCCGTCACCTCCGACGACACCAACATCGACCGCGGCGCGATGTACACCAACCTCACCACCGCGGCCTCCTACGTCCCCGCCGACAAGATGCCGCAGAACGTGGCGATGTTCGGCAAGGCGGAGGAGGGCAAGGAGAAGGAGGCGTACGCGGCCCTCAAGAGCGCGATGGCCGAATACCCGGTCTACAAGGTGCAGAACCAGGCCGACTTCAAGGAAGACCTGAAGAACCAGATCGGCCAGCTGCTGAACATCGTCTACGGTCTGCTCGCCCTGGCGATCATCGTCGCGGTGCTCGGTGTGGTGAACACCCTCGCCCTGTCCGTGGTCGAGCGGACCCGCGAGATCGGCCTGATGCGCGCCATCGGGCTCTCCCGCCGCCAGCTGCGCCGCATGATCCGGCTGGAGTCCGTGGTCATCGCCCTCTTCGGGGCGCTGCTCGGACTCGGACTCGGGATGGGCTGGGGCACGGCGGCGCAGAAGCTGCTGGCGCTGGAGGGCCTGGAGGTCCTGGAGATCCCGTGGCCGACGATCCTCACGGTCTTCGCCTGCTCCGCCCTCGTCGGACTGTTCGCCGCTCTCGTCCCGGCCTTCCGGGCGGGCCGGATGAACGTCCTCAACGCCATCGCGACGGACGGATGACCCCCGTCCCGCCCGGTGACGGCAGCCCCTCGGGCGTCACCGTGGCCCGACGGCGATGACCCTGCGGGCGTCACCGTAGGATGACCGGCAGGCCCCGGGACGTTCCTCCAAACGTCCCGGGGCCGACCCGTTCCCCGGCCCCGGTGCCGACGGCTCTTTCCTCGCCCCCCGTTCCCCGCTCCGGCCGGACGGTCACGGCGAACCGTGTCAACTTGCTGCACACGGCCGCGGGACCCCGTGCAGCAAGCTGACACCGCCGCCTCTCTCGTGGCGCGTTCCGCGCTGGCATCGTCGTCCGTGCCGGGAGGAACCCCCGGCTCCGACGCCACCGTCGAAGGGGAACACGTGTCCAGGTCTTCGCTCGCGCAGAAGCAGCGCCGCCCGGCCAGAGCCGCCGCCCTCGTCACCGGGATCGCCCTCGCCGCCCTCACCCTCTCCACCGGCACCGCATCGGCCACCACGCCCACCGGCCACCCGCCCGCCGCCGACGACATCACCCGCGTGATCTGTACGGAGTTGGCGGACGTCATCGGCCAACTTCCCCCGGATTCCCCGCCCGTTCGGGTGTGCAAGCTGGTCAACGGCTGGGACTAGAGGTGCCGAGCGTGATGCGGTTCCAGCTGCTGGGGCCGCTGGCCCTCGCGGACGGACCCGACACCGTCGTCCTCCAGCCCTCCAAGCCCGCGAACCTGCTCGCCGCCCTCCTCCTGAACGCCAACTCCACGGTCTCCGCCGAGTACTTGCAGCGCGCGGTGTGGGGCGAGGAGCAGCCCGCCACCGCCCGGGCCGCCCTCCAGACCTGCGTTCTGCGGCTGCGCCGGCTGTTCGCCAAGCACGGGGTCACCGGCACCGCCATCGAAGCCGTGCCCGGCGGCTACCGGATCACCGCCGCACCGCCCACCCTGGACCTCCTCGGCTTCCGCGACCAGGTGCGCCGGGCCGCCGGTCTGGACCGGGACCCGGAGGCGGAGCTCCACGCGCTCAGGGACGCCCTCGCGCTCTGGCAGGGCGCGCTGCTCGCCAACGTACGGTCCGAGGTCCTGCACCGCGACGAGGTGCCCCGGCTCGCGGAGGAGCGGCTGCGCGCGGTCGAGCGGGTCTGCGACCTGCTGCTGGGGCTCGGGCGCTGCGGTGAGGCGCTCGTCGACCTGTGGACCGCTACGCGCGTATATCCCGGGCACGAACGCTTCCACGAACAGCTCATCGAGGCCCTCTACCGCACCGGACGCCAGTCCCAGGCCCTCGCCGAGTACCGCAGGGTCAAGGGCTTCCTGCTGGAGGAGCTGGGCGTGGACCCCTCGCCCTCGCTGCGCCGCCTCGAACTGTCCATCCTGCGCGGCGAGGACCTGGGCTCCGCCGGGCCCGGGGCCTCCCGCGTCATCCGGGGCGAGACCGTCCCGCTCCCGGCCGCCGCCCCCGCCGTGGCCCCGACCGCGTCCATGGCCGTTCCGGTCACGACCCCGGCGGCCGCCGTCCCGGCCGGCGGCGCGTCCGCAATCGCCCCGGCCGGTGGCGCGGCGCTCGCCCCGGCCGCCGCATCCGGCGTCGGGCCCGTGCCGGCCGTGCCGCACTTCACCGGGCGGACCGCCGAGACCGCCGCCCTGGCCGCCCGCCTCACCGCACCCGCGGCCGCCGGCCCCGAGGACCACCGGCCGCTCACCGTCCTGGTGTCCGGCGCACCCGGCATCGGCAAGTCGGCGCTCGCCCAGCATGTCGCCCGGCTCGTCCGGGACGCCTTCCCCGCCGGGCAGTTGCTCGTCCGGATGACCCGCGCGGACGGCGAACCCCGCACGGCCGACGAGGTGGCCGCCGACGTGGCGCTCGCGCTGCGGGAGTCGGGCGAAGGGCGGGTCCTGCTGATCCTGGACGACGTGGTCGACGCCGACCAGGTGCGCCCGCTGCTCCCGCCGGTCTCCGCCGACGGGCCGGAGCCCGCCGTCGTGGTCACCAGCCGGATGGGGCTCGGCGGGCTCATCGCCACCCACGGCGGCTGGGTGCAGCGGCTGACCGCCTTCACCGACGCCGAGTCGTACGCCCTGCTGCTGGCCACCCTGGGCGCCGAGCGGGTGGAGGCCGAGCCCCGCGCCGCCCGTCGACTCGCCGCCCTGTGCGGCCACTTCCCCGCCGCCCTGCGCATCCTCACCGCCCGGCTGCTGACCCGGCCGGGGCTGCGGCTCGCCGACGCCGTCGACTGGCTGGGCGACGACCCGCTCGCCCGGCTCACCCTGACCGACTCCCCGGACCACTCGGTCACCGGCCTCTTCGACCGGGCGCTCGACCGCCTCGACCCCCGGCTGTCGGAGGCCTTCGCCCATCTCGCCCAGGGCCCGCCGGAGCTGCTCGCCGACCGGGGCCCCGAGGACGAGGGCCCCGTTCCCGAAGCCGTACGGGAGCAACTCGCCGACGCCGGACTGCTGGAGGACGGCCCGCCGGGCCCGTACCGCATCCACGACCTGCTCCGCGCCCACGTACGAAGAACCGCCCGGATCCGCGACCGCCGCACAGAGAAGGTGTGACCCCATGGCCGAGAGCGCCGCCCCCACAGCCCCTGCCACGCCCGCCGCACCCGCCACGCCCCCATCGGCGCCCGCAACGCCCGCGACGACCGCGTTCGACGCGCTCGCCGGCACCCGGCCGCGCATCCGCCGCGACGTGCTGTTCACCGAGACCCCCGGCGGGGTGCTGTTCCACAACGCCGACGGCGGCTTCCACCTCACCGGCCGCACCGCCTACCGCTTCGCCTCCCTCGTCGTCCCGCACCTCACCGGGCACCACCGGCTGGCCGACCTGTGCGCCGGATTCGGGCCCGCGCAGCGGGCGATGGCCGCCGAACTGGTCAAGACGCTGTACGCGCGCGGCTTCGCCCGCGACATCCCCGAGGCCGAGGCGGCGGAGGACGCCCTCGACCAGGAGACCGCCGAGCGGTTCGCCGCGCAGATCGCCTACGTCGACCACTACACCGACGACGCCCCCGCCCGCTTCGCCCGCTACCGCGCCACCCGCGTCGCCGTCCTCGGCGACGACGAGACGGCCCGCTGGTGCGCGCTGAGCCTGGTGCGCAACGGCTGCGCGCGCATCGGCACCGTCGCGGCCTTCGACGACGTCACCGCCGAGGCCGCCGCCAACGGGGCGCGCGTCGGGACGCTCACCGCCGGGACGGACGCGGGCTGGGCCGCCCTGGACGGCTACGACGTCGTCGTGGTCACCGGCGCGGACGCCGGAGCGCGCACCCACCGGCTGCTGGCCGCCGGGGTGCCCGAGGGCGTGACCCTCATCCCCGCCTGGCTGTTCGGCCGCCGCCTGATCGTCGGCCCGCTCTCCACCGCGGGCTCCACCGGCTGCTGGTCCTGCGCCCTGCTGCGGCTGGGCGGCAACGTCGACGCGGAGTCGGCGGCCGGGCTGTGGAGCGAGGCGGCCGGGGCCGTACCGGCCGCCGGGGCCACCCTGTCCGGGCCGGTCGCCGCGATGGCCGGCAACCTCGTCGGCTACGAGATCTTCCGCCTGACCACCGGCGCACTGCCCGCCGAGACGGCCGGCCAGGTCCTCGTCCAGGACCTGGAATCGCTGGACGTGATGGCCGAACCGGTCCGGCCCCACCCCCGGTGCGTCCGCTGCGCCGCACTCCCCGCCGACGGCCCCGCGGCCCTGCCCGGCCCGCTCGCGCTGCCCGTCACCGCGACCGTGGAGACCGCCCGCGACGCGGAGGGCCTGGTCGAGGAGCTCAACCGGATCAGCACGGCACTGGTCCGCCCGTACACCGGGATCTTCCGCCGGTACGATGACGAGGAACTGACCCAGACCCCGCTGAAGCTCAGCCGGGTCGAGGTGGCGCTCGGGGGCGGCGAGCGCCGCCGGATCGCCGCGTTCGACGTGCACCATCTGGCCGGGGCGCGGACCCGGGCCCTGTACGCGGCGGCCGAGGCGTATGTGGAGCACGTGGTCCCGCTGGCCCCGGCGGCGGAGGACGGTGCGCGGGCGCTGCGGACGTTCGGGCCCGACGCCCTGACGACCGGCGGCGGCACCGGGGCCGTGCCCGCCGTCTGGGCGGTCGCCACCTCGCTGATCGGCAAGGACCCGGTACGCGTACCGGCCGCCGCCCTGCGCCCGTTCGGGCCGCACAACCACGACCGGGCGCACCTGGCGACCACGGCGGGCGCGGGGGCGGGCGGCAGCGCGGCGGAGGCGGCGGGCCGGGGGCTGCTGTCCGCGCTCGCCCACGACGCCCTGCTCCGCGCGGTACGGGGCACGGGCCGGGTGAGCCCGCTGGCGGTCGGCGGTGACGACCCGGAGCTGGTGTTCCTGCTGAAGTCCGCCGCCAACCTGGACATCGCCGTGGACCTCCTGGACCTGGGCGAGGCGGACCGCACCTCGGCACACGTGGTGCTGGCCCGCGAGGCGAACGGCCCTGCGGCCGGGGCCCGTTGGGCGGTCGGGGCCGGGCTGTCCCGGCGTACGGCTGCCGCGTCCGCCCTGCGCGACCTGCTCGGCCAGGTGCAGCTCGCCGCCGAGGACCCGGGGGCGAGCGTCGACCTGGGCGACCCGCTGGTGACCGATCTGGCCCCCGGGGCGATCGCGGTGGGCGGGGAGTCGGTGGCGGCGGACGCGGCGGAGACCACGTTCGACGCGGTGCTGGAGGCGCTGCGGTCCGCGGGCCGCGACGCCCTGTACGCGCCGACGACCCCGGCGGACCTGGAGTCCGGCCCGATCGCCACGGCCCGGGTGCTGCTCACGGTGGACGGCGAGGCTGGTCCCGATGGCCGTTGAGACCCTGCCGGACGCCCCGGTCACCCCGGCGGCCCCCGCTCCCTCCCGTACACACTCCGCACCCGTCCTGGCCGAGTCCACCCGGCTGCTCGCGGCGCTCCTGCGCGACGGGCTCGCCCGGCACGGCGGGGAGGCGACCGGCGTCACCCCGGTGGACGTCCAACCCCTCGGCGTACGCGACGCGTTCGCGGGCGACGGGGCGGCGGACCCCGCCGGTGCCGTCGCGGACGACGAAACGGCGGCGGGCCCCGGTGCCGTCGCGGGCGACGAGGCCGTGGCGGACCCCGCCCGCGCCGTCCCCGTGCGCTACTACGGGCGGCACGCCGTCGTCGGCCCGTTCCCCGCGCCGCCCGGAGCCGAGCAACGCCCCTGCGCCCGCTGCCTGGAGCGGCGCTGGCAGGGCGTGCGGTCCGTCGCGCTGCGCGAGGCGCTGGAGCTCGGCTCCGGAACCCGGGCGGCGGGCCCGTCCCCGTACGTCACCCCCTTCGCGGCCGAAGCCCTCGCCGGTGTCGTCGCCGCCCGCGCGGCCGGCGGCGGACCGGACACCGGAGCCTTCCCCGCCGTCCACCTCGTCGACCTCCAGACCCTGGCCGTCCGCCACTACCCGCTCGTCCCCGACCCGGAGTGCCCCGGCTGCGGGCGGCCCGAGCCCGACAGCGACGCCTCGGCCGCCCTCACCCTGCGGCCCGCGCCCAAGCTGCGGCCCGACGGCTTCCGGGTCCGGGACATCGGGGCGTACGAGCTGCCCGTCGCGCCGTACGCCAACCCCGTCTGCGGGTCGCTCGGGCCCTCCGTCGTCCAGGACGTCTCCTCCACGTCCACCTCCGCCACCATCGGCTGCTTCTCCATGCGCTCGGGGCCGTATCTGCGCGAGACGTTCTGGGGCGGGCACGCCGACACCTTCGCCGAGAGCCTTCGTATCGGGGTCCTGGAGGGCCTGGAGCGGTACGCGGGCATGCGGTCCCGCGCCAAACGCGCCCAGGTGCGGGCCAGTCTGCACGCCCTGCGCGCCGAGGGGCGGGCCGTCGTGGACCCGCGCGTCTGCGGCCTCTACTCCGACGACTTCCACCGCGCCAACCCCCGCGTCCCGCCCTTCACCCCGGACCGCGAGATCCCCTGGGTGCGCGGCTGGTCGCTGCGCGACGGACACACCGTCCTGGTCCCCGAGGTGCTCACGTACTACCACGCGCCGGGCCTGGAGAACCGGTTCGTCCAGGAGAGCTCCAACGGCTGTGCCAGCGGCGGTGCGTTGGAGGAGGCCGTCTTCTTCGGCCTGATGGAGGTCGTCGAGCGGGACGCGTTCCTGCTCTCCTGGTACGGGCGGGCCGCCCTGCCCGAGATCGACCCGCGCACCAGCCGCCGTTCCGCCACCCGGCAGATGGTGGACCGGCTGGAGATGTACGGCTACGAGGCGCGGTTCTTCGACACCCGGATCACCTTCCCGATCCCCGTCGTCACCGGCGTCGCCGTCCGCCCCGACGGCGGACCCGGCCGGATGTGCTTCGGCGCGGGGGCCGGACTCGACCCGGAGGCGGCGCTCGCCGGGGCGCTCTGCGAGATCGCCACCGACGCCGTCAACCTCCAGGGCCGCACCGAGCGCGACGAGGAGCGGCTGCGCGCGATGACGTACGACTTCGCGAAGGTCGAGGCGCTGCACGACCACCCGCTGGCGTACGGGATCCCGGAGATGGGCGACCACGCCGACTTCCTGCTCGGCGCCCCGGGAAGCGTCCGCCCGCCCCTCCGCTCCTTCGACGAGCTGTACGGGGACGGGCCCGGCGCGCGGCCCGTGCTTCCGGTCTCCGACGATCTCCGCGAGGACCTCACGCGCTGCGTGGACGCCGTCTCCGCCGCCGGGTTCGACATGGTCGTCGTCGACCAGACCATGCCGGAACAGCGCGACCTGGGCCTGACCACGGTGAGCGTGATCGTGCCCGGACTGCTGCCGATCGACTTCGGCTGGACCCGCCAGCGCGCCCTGCGCATGCCCCGGCTGCGCACCGCCCTGCGCGAGGCGGGCCTGCGGGCGGCGGACCTCACCGACGCCGACCTCAACCCGGCCCCGCACCCCTTCCCGTGACCCCGCCCCTGCCCGCCCCCGGCCCGCGCCCGCCGCGCCCTTCCTCCTCCCGCTCCCTCTTGCCGTGACCAAGGAGCTCGCCATGGGATACGCCCATGAATACGCCGCCGCGATCATGCACCGCGGCCGGGTCCCGATGGACCCCGTGGACTATGTGCCGAACTGGCAGGACGGCCCCCGCAAGGCCAAGTTCCACCCGGGCACGGACGGCTTCCCGCTGCCGGACGCCCCCTACCCGCCCGGGGCGACGCTCGACCGGGGCCTGTTCCCCGAAGGCAGCCCGGGCCAGGGGGAGTTCGACCTCGGCACGCTCTCCGGCATGCTCCGTGACTCGTACGGGCTGACCGGCCGCCGCCTCGGCGTCCAGGCCAACACGGACCTGAACGCGCTGCCGTTCTACCCGCTGGCCAACTGGTCGCGCGGCTCCGCCTCCGGCGGCGGGCTGTACCCGGTCAGCATCCACTGGGTGTCCGGGCCGAGCGGACCCGTACCGCCGGGCGTGCACTACTACTCCACCCGGCACCACTCCATGCGGCGGCTGCTCACGGGCGATGTCTCCGGCCGGGTCCGCGACGCGCTGGGCGAAGGCGCACCGGGGCCGGAGACCGATCAGTACCTGGTGCTGGGCATCAAGTACTGGCAGAACTCCTTCAAGTACAACAGCTTCTCCTTCCACGCCGTCTCCATGGACCTCGGGGCCTGCGTCCAGACCTGGCGGATGTGGGCGGCCGCCCGGGGGCTGGCCGTCGAGCCGGCCCTCTGGTTCGACGAGGAACGGATCGCGGAGCTGCTCGGGGTCGACCCGCGGGAGGAGGGCATCTTCGCCGTCGTGCCGCTCAAGTGGGCTGGTGCTGACGCGAGTTCGGGCCGCTCGCCGGCCCCCGCCGCCCCTGTCTCCGTCCGGCACAAGGACGTCGAGCGTTCCCGTACCGTCCTCACCTTCGACGCGCTGCTCCGCATGCAGGCCGCCACCTCCGCCGACGCCACCGCCCGGCCCGCCCCCGGCGCCCTGGCCCCGGCCGCCGCGCACCCCGCCGACGAGCGGCTGCCGGAGGTCACGCTGCCGGCCGCCCGGCCGCTGGACGCCGACGTCCGCACCGCCCTGCGCGCCCGCCGCTCCAGCTTCGGCCGGTTCGACGCCCGGAAGCCGGTCACCGCCGACCAGCTGGCCGCCTGCCTGGCGGCGGCGGCCGCCGGATCGCGGCTCGGCGGCGACACCGGTGACGTACGGCTGGCGAAGCTGTACGCGTTCGTCGGCCATGTCGAGGGCATCGAGCCCGGCTCGTACGCCTACGACCCCGAGGCACGGAGCCTGCGGCGGGTGAAGGAGGGCAGGCCGGGGGAGTTCCTCCAGAAGAACTACTTCCTCGCCAACTACAACCTGGAACAGACCGGAGCCGTGCTGGTGCCCACCGTCCGCACCACCGCCGTCCTCGACGCGGTCGGAGACCGGGGCTACCGGCTGGTCAACGCCACCATCGGGGCCGTCGCCCAGTCCGTCTACACCGCCGCGGCGGCCGTGGACCTCGGCTGCGGAGTCGCCCTCGGCTTCGACAACATCTCCTACATCGAGGAGCTGGGGCTCGAAGGGACGGACGAGGCGCCCCTGCTGATCATGATGATCGGCAACGAACGCCCCGCCCCGGCCGACTTCCGCTACGAGATCGCCTGAGCGGGGGACGACGATGACCGACACAGCGAACACCCCGAACGCCGCGGACCTGGCGAACTCCCTCGATGGGCGGCCCGCGTTCATGCTGCGCGTCGCCGGACTTCCGGTCGAGGACGTCCAGGCCCTGCGCTGCCCCGACAGCCGCCGCTGGGCCGACGAAGTCCTCGACACCACGGAGCAGTTGGCGCTGCTGGCCGAGAAGGCCGCGGACCAGCTGCACGGGCTGATCGGCGGCAGCGACGACGAACCGCTGCGCCGCGCCCTGCTCAAACTGCGCCGCGACGTCTTCAACAACCGGCTGCCGGACCCGGTGGCCGCCGACGCCGCCCTCGCCCGGGTCCGCGCCCTCGACCCGGCCGCCGCCGGGGCCCTCGCCGACTGGCTGACCGGCCGCCGGGCCCTGGACGAGCGGCGGAGCGCCGGGGCCGGGCTGCTGGCCGCCGAGGCCGGCCGCAGCCGCACCGAACTGGCCCGGATCGCCGGTCACGAGCGGCTGCGCAAGGGCCTGTTGCTCGCCTCGCCGACCCTGGACGCCCAACTCGACGGCTACCGGCGGAAGACGGCCGGCGACGCCGGGGCGCGGCCGGACCGCAAACAGCGCAAGATCGAGCGTTCGCTGCTCTCCTACGTCTACCGGACCGCCTGCAAGACCAGCCCCTTCTCCACCTTCACCGGCGTCGCCCCCGGTGTGTTCGGCGGCTCCGACGGGCTGCGCGTGCGGGTCGGCGAGGAGTGGCGGACGCAGGTCCGGCTCAACGTCGTGGCGCTGGGCCGGCTCGCCGACGCGGTGATCGCCGACCCGGTCCGCCGCGCCGATCTGCCGCTCGCCCTCGCCTCCGGCTGGGGGCGCGACGACGACCGGGTCCGCTACGTCCGGCGCTGGGTCACCACGGGCGACGAGGATGCGGCCGTCACCTTCGACGCGGTGAAGGACCGGCTGTTCTTCCTGCGCCGCAGCGGCACCCTGGAACGGCTGCTCGGCCTCTTCGAGGAACGCGGCACCCTCCGCTACGGCGAGCTGGCGGCCTGGCTGGAGCAGGACCGGGGCGCGGCGCGCGAGGAGTGCGAGCAGTATCTCGGGGCGCTCCTGGACGTCGGCATGGTCCAGGTGCCGTGCCTGCGCACCGAGGTCCATGACATCGACCCGCTCCGCGCCTTCCAGGATGCGCTGCGCGGCCTGGACCGCCCCTGGGCCGACCGGCTCGCGGACCGGCTGGAGGAGCCCGCCGCCCGGGCCGACCGGTTCGCCGGGGCGGGCCCGGACGAGCGGCGGGCCCTGCTGGAGTCCGTACGGGCCGGGCTGCGGGCGGTCCAGGAGGAGGAGCTGGGGGCGGAGCGGGCGAAGGTCCCGCAGACGCTGCTGTACGAGGACGCGGCGGCGGGCTCTCCTGGCCTTCCGCGCTCCTCGGGCTCCCCGGCTTCCTCCGGCCTCCCGCAGGCGGCGGGCTCCGGCGTGATGCTGGATCCCGACGCCTGGCAGTGCCTGGCCGCCGGACCGCTGGCGGCGGTGGAGCGAGTGCTGCCCGCCTTCGACCTCACCCTCCCGCAGCGCATCACCTTCCAGGGCTTCTTCCTCGCCCGGTACGGCCACGGCGGGCGCTGCGACGACCTGCTGAAGCTGGTCCACGACTTCCACGAGGACTTCTTCGACCAGTACATGACGTTCTCCGCCGGCCGCACCCCGTACGACGCCGACGGCGCCTACGTCCCCGAGGTCAACTGGCTCGGCCTGGAGAAGCTGCGCGCCCTGGACACCGCCCGCCGCACCTTCACCGACCGGATGGCCGCGCTGTGGCGGACGGCGGAGGCGGCGGAACCGGGCGCGGCCGAAGTGCGGCTCGACGAGAGCTTCCTGGACGCGATAGCCGGTGAACTGGACGGCATCGCACCGGCGTTCGCGCCGATGAGCCATCACGTGCAGATCGCCGACCGGCCCGGCGACCCGCTCGTCGTCCTCAACCGGTCCTACGGCGGGGTGTCGTTCTCGTTCACCCGGTTCACCCAGCTCTTCGACGGCCTCGACGAACAGCTCCTCGCGGACACCGAGACCCTCGTGCCCGAAGGCGCGGTCCTCGCCGAGGTCACCGGCGGCCCGGTCACCAGCAACCTCAACCTGCACGGCCGGCTCACCCCGTACGAGATCGTCTGCCCGGGCGAACGCGGCACGCTGGAGCCGGAGTTCCGTATCGCGCTGGACGACCTCTATCTCGTGCACGACCCGGAGACCGACCGGCTCGTCCTGCGCTCCGCCCGCCTGGACCGCGAGGTGATCCCCGTCTACCTCGGCTACCTGGTCCCGCTCGCCCTGCCCGAACTGCCCCGCACCCTGCTCCTCCTCTCACCGACCTCGATGGCCCCGCTCAACGTGTGGGCGGGCGTCCCCGAGGGCGAGCCGCGCGGCGGGGTCACCGGGCGGCCCCGGGTGCGGCACGGCTCGCTCGTCCTGAGCCGGCGCAGCTGGAGCGCCCCGGCCACCGTCCTGCCGCTGCACCGCCCCGGCACACCGGAGGACGGCTGGTTCCTGGACTGGCACGCCTTCCGGCGCACCCACGGTCTGCCCGACCGGGTCTTCGCGAACGTGTCGGACACCGGGGCCCGGGGCGCGACCGGGGCCAAACCGCAGTACCTCGACTTCGACAGCCCGCTGTCCCTGTCCGCCTTCGAGGCGCTCGTCAAGTCCCCCGAGGCCAGCGTGGTGTTCCGGGAGATGCTGCCGGACGAGGACGCGCTGTCCACCGTCTCCGGCCACGGCCGCCATGTCGCCGAACTGGCCGTGGAGACGGCCGTACCCGTCCGCAGGAGGACCGTATGACACCGCTCATGACCGGAACGGCCGGAGCCTGGCAGGCCACCCACGTCTTCTACGCCGCCAACCCCCGCCCCTTCCTCCTGAACTGCGTCCGCCCGCTGGTCGCGGAGCTGGAGGCGGACGGGCTGCTCGCCGGGTACTTCTTCATCAACTACTGGCTGGAGGGACCCCACGTACGGCTGCGCCTGAAGCCGTCCTCGCCCGCCGCCGAACCGGAGGTGGCCCGCCGCACCGAAGAGGCCGTGGACGCGTTCCTCGCCGAGCGGCCCGCGCTGTACGAGGTCGACTCCGGGTTCCTCAACGACTTCTACAACACCCTCTTCGAGATCGAGTTTCCCGGCAGCGAGCGCGGCCACTACACGGACGACCGGGGCCGGATGAACCTGCGCCCCAACAACTCCCGCCACCGCGAGCCCTACGAGCCGGAGTTCGGGAAATACGGCGGGCCGGCCGGGATCGAGCTGGCCGAGTGGCACTTCCGGCACTCCAGCGACCTGGTGATCGACGCGCTGGCCACCAAGAACCTCCATCTGCGCACCGTCCTGCTGGGCACCGCCGCCCAGTTGATGATGGTGATGTCCTCGACCTTCCTGCCCGGCCGGGACGAGCTGACCGCCTACCTGGACAGCTACTACGAGTTCTGGCACCGCGCCTTTCCCGGCACCGGCTTCATCGGCACCGACGAGTACGACCGCAACTACGCCCGCACGGCGGACGGGCTGCGGGACCGGTTCGCCCGGGTCCGGGCCGCCACCGCCCCGCCCGGAAGCGCCCGCTCGCTGCCCGGTTCGCTGGCCGGCTGGGCCGAGCACTGCGCCGAACTCCGCGACCGCGCGAGGAAACTGGCCGAGGACGGCGACCTGGTCTTCCGGTCCTGGGACGGCGAGCGGGACGAGCGGGTCACCGACCCGGCCGTGGCGCTGCCGCTGCTGCTGTCCCCGTACATGCATATGACCAACAACCGGCTGCACGTCACCATCCGCGACGAGGCCTACCTCAGCCACGTCCTGGGCCGGGTCCTCAAGGAGTCCGCATGAGCGCATCCGGGGCCGCCCCCGGCTCGCTCGCCGCCTACCGCCCCGAGCTGCGGCCCCGCGTCCTGCTCAGCGACGCGCTGCTGGACGGGGCCGCGACCGTCCACCTGATCAAGGACGCCGAGACCGGCAACTCCTTCAAGGTCGGGGCCAAGGAGCACTTCCTCATCGCCCGCATGGACGGCGCGCGGAGCCTCGCGGAGATCGGTGAGGCGTACGCGGGGGAGTACGGGCGACGGCTGGCGGACGCCCACTGGCAGCAGCTCCTGGCCCTGCTCGGGACGAAGGGCCTGCTGGCCGGAGCCCCCGCGCCGAAGAGCGCCCGAGCCCCCGCCCCCGTACCGGAGAAGCGGACCCTCCTGCGCGGCACCCTCCCGCTGGTGGCCGACGCCGACGCCACCACCGCCCGGCTGCACCGGGCCGTCGGCTTTCTGCTCGCGCCCTGGGCGATGGTGCCGCTGCTGGTGCTGATCCTCGCCATGGAGGCGGTGGTCGTCGCCCGGTCCGAAGAACTGCTGCTCGCCGTAAGGGAGTTGTTCGGGAACCCGGTGCTGCTGACCGGTACGGCGGTGCTGCTCTGGGTGAGCACCGCCCTCCACGAGCTGGCGCACGGGGTGGTGGCCCGGCACTACGGCGGGCGGGTCGCCGAGATCGGGCTGCGGTGGCGGCTGCCCGCCGTCATCATGTACTGCACGGTCGACGACTACCTCTACTTCGGCAGCCGCCGGCACCGCATCGCCACGGCCGCCGCCGGTGCGGTGATGAACCTGCTCTTCCTGCTCCCGTTCTGCGCGCTGTTGCTGTTCGCGCCGCTGGACAGCGCCACCCACGAGGCGTTCGCCGCGCTGCTGCTCCTCGGCAGCGTCCAGGCGTTCGCCATGCTCGTACCGCTGCCACCGCTGGACGGCTACCGGATCGCGGGCCAGCTCGCCGGGGCCACCGGCCTCGCCGCCTCGGCCGGCGCCTATCTGCGGCTCGCCCTGCGCCGCGCCCCGGAAGCGGCCGCCTACCCGCGCCGCGCCCGGATCGCCTACCCCGCCTATGTGTCGGTCACGGTGCTCGTTCTCGCCCTGGTCGTCGCGGCGGTCGTCGCGGCCGCCCATCATTTGCTGACGACCTGAAGTCCCGCGCCCAGGCCCGGTGTTCCATCCGCGCCCGGTGTTCCATCCCAAGGAGAGACCCATGACGTCCACCGCCCCCCGCACCCCCCACGACCCCCCGGCGGGACCGTCCGCCGGGCCCGCCGTCGCCCTCGCCGACGTCCACAAGACGTACGGCGCGACCCGGGC
Organism: Streptomyces sp. DSM 106670; assembly: GCF_055792845.1. NCBI lineage: Bacteria > Bacillati > Actinomycetota > Actinomycetes > Kitasatosporales > Streptomycetaceae > Streptomyces > Streptomyces sp. DSM 106670. The sequence continues at coordinate 3,135,402 of NZ_CM147704.1, read as the reverse complement.
CGTCGACGGGGTCTCGCTGACCGTCGCACGCGGGGAGTTCTTCGGGCTGCTCGGGCCCAACGGGGCGGGCAAGACCACGCTCGTCGAGATCATGGAGGGCCAGCGGCGCGCCGACTCCGGGACGGTGACGGTCCTGGGGGAGAGCCCCTGGCCGCGCAACACCGCCCTGCTGCCCCGGCTCGGCGTGCAGACCCAGACCTCGTCGTTCTTCGTCCGGCTGACCGCCCGCGAACACCTGGCCACCATGGCGGCCCTCTACCGGTGCGACGCGGCCGCCGCCGAACGGGCGCTCGCCTCCGTCGGCCTCACCGAACAGGGGAACACCCGGGTCGACGACCTCTCCGGCGGCCAGCGGCAGCGGCTCGCCATCGCCTCCGCCCTGGTCCACGAACCCGAGCTGATCTTCCTGGACGAGCCGACCGCCGCCCTCGACCCGCAGGCCCGCCGCTCGCTCTGGCAGGTCCTGCGCGACCTCAAGGGCCAGGGCCGCACCATCGTCTACACCACGCACCACCTGGACGAGGCCGAGGCGCTCTGCGACCGGGTCGCCATCATGGTCGCGGGCCGGGTCGCCGCGCTGGACAGCCCCGGCCGGCTGATCGCCGCCTCCAGCCCGACCACCCGCCTCCTCGTCCCGGCCGACCGCCTCACCCCCGAACAGGCCCGCGCCATCCCGGACGTGGACCGGGTGACCGAGGAGGGCGGCTCGATCGTGCTGGAGACCCTCGCCGCGGGCAAGGTCCTGGCCGCCGTCGACGCCGTCGCCGGACTCCAGGGCGTACAGACCAGGACGGCCAGCCTGGAGGACGTGTACCTGGAGCTGACCGGCACGGAGGCAGGGGCCGGAGCCGGAGCCGGGGCCGGAGCCGGTACGAGCACCGGCACCGGGGCCCCGCAGCCGTAGTCCAGGCCGATCCGCCCTCCCACCCCCCCCGTGCAGTGATCCAGCGATACGGAGACACCCGATGAGCGCCTACACCGCGCTGAGCCAGGCCGGATACCGGGCCTACACCCGCGACCGCACCACCCTCTTCTTCACCTTCGCCTTCCCGCTGATCTTCCTGGTCGTCTTCGGGCTGATCTTCCACGGCCAGACCGTCGAGGAGAGCGGCAAGCCCTACATCAACTACATCGCGCCCGGCGTGCTGTCCTGGGGCGTCGGCAACGCCGCCGTCTTCGGCGTCGGCTTCGTCCTGATGCAGTGGCGGCGCGACGACATCCTCCGGCTGATCCGGATGACGCCCACACCCGTCTCCGCCGTCCTCGCCTCCCGATACGTCCTGGCGCTCGGCATCGGAGCCGTCCAGGCGGTCCTCTTCGTGGCCGTGGCCCTACTGCCCTCCTTCGGGCTCCAGCTGGACGGCCGCTGGCCGCTCGCCCTGCCGGTGCTGGTCCTCGGGATCACCGCGTTCCTCGCGCTCGGCGTCATCGTCGGCAGCTACGCGAAGACCCCCGAGGCGGTCGCCGCCGTCGCCAACTGCCTGATGATTCCCATGGCGTTCCTGTCCGGCTCGTTCTTCCCGCTGGACGCCATGCCCGGCTGGATGCAGAGCCTCTCCCGCGTCCTGCCGCTGCGCTATCTCAACGACGGGGTCTCCGGCGCGCTGACCGGCGGCGGCACCCTGGGCGACATCGGCGTCGCCTGCGCCGTCCTCGCCGGATTCGCCCTCGTCCTCGGCGCGGTGGCGCTGAAGACCTTCCGCTGGAGCGACAAGTCATGACGACGACGGCCACCGCATCCACCCCCCTGGACGCGGCGCGCACCCGCCTCCAGTCCGCGCTGACCGCCCGCCACACCCGTACGCTCGGGAACGGACCGCTTCCCGCGCCCTACGTCGTCCCGCTCGGGGCCGCCGACGTCCTCGGCTTCGGCCACCCGGACCCGTACGCCGACACCCGGCCGGCCGCCAATGTGCAGCTGACCTCCCGGGCCGTGCTCATCGGCCCCTGGGGCGGCGGGCCCGACGCCACCGCCTGCGGCCAGTGCCTCGCGATGCGCTGGCAGCGGCTGCGCAGCCGGTCCGAGCGCGAGGCCCTGGAGCTGGGGCACGAGCCGCGCGGGGCCGTGCACTGGCCGGTGCTCACGGAGTACGCGGTGGACGCGGTCTGGGCCACCTACGGGGCGGTCGCCCGGGGAGGGACCGCCGGTACCGACGCCGGCCCCGCCGACCGGGCGCTGCCCCAGGTCACCCGCGTCGACCTGGTCACCCTCGCCACGGCCACCTTCCCGCTGCTGCCCGAACCGCTCTGCCCCGCCTGTGTGCAGGAGGTCCCGGACACGGCGGAGGCCGCCCGCATGGAGCTGGGCCCCACCCCCAAACCGGACCCCGACGGCTACCGGCTCCGCACCCTGGACTCCTACCCGCTGCCGACCGCCGCCCTCGCCAACCCGGTCTGCGGCACGCTCGGTTCGGACATCTGGATCAACCCGACCTCCACCACCACCGCCCCGGTCGCCGGAACCCACTTCGTACGCGGCTACGCGGGCCTCAACGACGTCACCTGGAGCGGCCAGGCCAACCGGTACGCCACCAGCCGCACCCTCGCCCACCTGGAGGGCCTGGAGCGGTACGCGGGCACCCACCGCCGACGCGGCACGACCCCGGTCGTCGACAGCTACGCGAACCTCTCCGGCCAGGCCCTGAACCCCGCCGACTGCGGCTTCTACGCCCCGGAGACGTACGCCACCGACCCCCTGGTCAGCCCCTTCGACCCGGACCGGGCGATCCCCTGGGTGTGGGCCCACTCGCTGCGCGACGACGCCCCGGTCCTGGTCCCGGCCCGGCTCGCCCACTACAGCGCGGGCGTCGACGCCGACAACTTCGTCTTCGAGTGCTCCAACGGCTGTGCCACCGGGGGGAGTCCGGAGGAGGCGATCCTCTTCGGGCTCCTCGAACTCGTCGAGCGGGACGCCTTCCTCCTCGCCTGGTACGGCCGTGCCCGCCTCACCGCGATCGACCTCGCCTCCGCGACGACCCCCGCCGTCCGCTCGATGCTCGACCGGGCCGCCCTGCACGGCTACGACGTGCACGCCTTCGATACGCGGATGGACCTGGCGGTCCCCGTCGTCACCGCCCTCGCGGTGCGCCGGGACGGCGGCAACGGCACGCTCTCCTTCAGCGCGGCGGCCGGCTTCGACCCGGCGGACACGGTCGAGGCGGCCCTGTCCGAAGTCCTCACCTACATCCCGCACCTGCCCTACCAGGTCACCGAGCGCCGGGCCGAACTGGAGGCGATGGAACGGGACTTCACCAAGGTCCTGCACCTCAAGGACCACGCCCAGCTCTACGGACTGCCGTCCATGGTGCGGCACGCCGCCGAGTACCTGGAACCGGCCGCCGTCCTCCCGCTGGACGAGACGTTCGCCGACTGGCAGCCGCTGCGCCCGCGCACCGGCGACCTGCTGGACGATCTGCGGCTGCTGCGCGACCGGCTGACGGGGGCCGGGTACGACGTCATCGCCGTCGACCAGACGACCCCCGAGCAGCACCGGATGGGCCTGCACACGGTCTCCACGATCGTCCCCGGACTGCTGCCGCTGGACTTCGGCTGGAGCAGACAGCGGGCGCTGACCATGCCCCGGCTGCGGACCGCGCTGCGGGCGGCGGGCCGGCGCGCCGACGAGCTGCCGGAGGCGGAGATCAAGGCCGTCCCGCACCCGTTCCCGTGACCGGGCCCGCGCCGCACGTGCGACAGCCCCCTCCGACCGACGGAGGGGGCCGGTGTACGTGCGGCCGAGCGGCGTCGTCAGGCGCTGCAGGAGGTGGTGCTGGTGGTGGCGGAGCAGGTCGACGTCGAGGAGCACGACGTGGAACCGGCGAGGACGACCTCCGAGGCGTCGGAGTAGTCCGAGATCTCGAAGGTCTCCGACTCCAGCTCCAGGATCTCGTCGGCGAGGGTGGCGAGTTCGGTCTTGGGGGCCATGGTGATCTCCCTGGTCTCGTGGGAGTCGGGCCGGCTGTTCCGGCCCGGTGCCCGGGTGCTGGACCCGTTCGAGGGGTGCGGCACGTGCGGCGGCCCCTTCCGGCTCACGGGAGGGGGCTGCCGTACGTGCGGCCGAGCGGCGCTGTCAGGCGCTGCAGGAGGTGGTGCTGGTGGTGCTGGAGCAGGTCGACGTCGAGGAGCACGACGTGGAACCGGCGAGGACGACCTCCGAGGCGTCGGAGTAGTCCGAGATCTCGAAGGTCTCCGACTCCAGCTCCAGGATCTCGTCGGCGAGGGTGGCGAGTTCGGTCTTGGGGGCCATGGTGATCTCCCTGGTCTCGTGGGGGGCCGGCCGGCTGTTCCGATCCGGTGCCCGGGTGCTGGACCCATTGGAGGGGTGGCCGCTGTCACATCGGCCGCGTTTTCGCTGTCACATCGCTGGCACCCGCTGACAGGGCGACGGCGCGGCACGTGACAGCCGTACGGAGCAGGCTCGTTGAGCAGAGATGAGGTGCGCGGTGGTCACAGCGGCGGGAACGGCGAAGGACGCGGACGACGACGGGCACGCGACGGGAGCGGAGGCGGCGAGAGAGGCGGTGCGGGGGGACGGGAGGGCTCCGGGGGGCCGGCCGCCGGGAGGCGGGACCCTGCCGCGCCCGCTGCTCCGGGCCGCCGTCGAGCTCTACCTCGACCTGCACGCCCACCCCGAACTCTCCGGCCACGAACACCGCACCGCCGACCGCCTTGCCGCCCGGCTGGCCGGACACGGCTGTACGGTCACCCGTTCCGTGGGCGGCGGCCACGGACTCGTCGGGGTGCTGCGCAACGGACCGGGACCCACCGTGCTGCTGCGCACCGAGCTGGACGCGCTGCCCGTCACCGAGGCCACCGGACTGCCGTACGCCAGTACCACCCCCGGCGTCATGCACGCCTGCGGCCACGACCTGCACATCGCGGCGGTCGCCGGGGTGGTGGCGCACCTCGCCGCCACCCGGGACACCTGGCGGGGCACGGTCCTCGTCGTCGGCCAGCCGGAGGAGGAGACGCTGCGCGGGGCCCGGTCCATGCTGACGGAGGGGCGGCTGTACGAGCGGTTCGGCGTGCCCGACGCGGTGCTCGCCCAGCACGCCGCCCCGCTGCCCGCCGGGGCCCTCGCCCACGCGCCGGCGGGCGGGCCGCCCCTGATGGCCGGGAGCGTCGCCGTCGAGGCGGTCCTGCACGGCCGGGGCGGTCACGCGGCGACCCCGCACCTCAACCTCGACCCGGTCCTGATGGCCGCCGCCACCGTGCTGCGGCTGCGCACGGTGGCGGCCGAGGCGACCGCGCCCGCCGAACAGGCCGTGCTCACCGTCGGCTCGGTGCGGGCCGGCGAGCGCGGCAACATCACCCCGGACCACGCCGAACTCTCGCTCACCATCCGGGCGTTCACCGAGGAAGCGCTCGACCGGCTGGCGGCCGCCGCCGAACGCGTCGTCCGGGCCGAGGCCGCCGCGTCCGGAGCCCCGCGCACCCCCGAGTTCACCGTCACCGCCCGCTCGCCCGTCCTGCGCCCCGACCCGGCGCTGACCGCTCGGGTGCGCCGGGCCCACGAGGCGCTGCTCGGGCCCGGCCGGGTGCTGGACCTCGCCGGTTCGGCGGCCACCGAGGACGTCCCGCACTTCGCGTCGGGCGGGCCGGGAGGTTCGGCGGGCGCGGCCGGTTCGGCCGGTTCGGAAGCGGCGGGCGCGGTCCCGGTCGCGTACTGGATGCTCGGGACCACCGGGGCCGGACCCTGGCGGACCGCCCGCGCCGGAGGCGCACCCGTACCGCCCAACCACGCCCCCGGCTTCGCCCCCGACGTCCGGGCCGCCCTGCCCGTCGGTATCGAGGCGCTGGCGGCGGCGGCCCGGCAGGTGCTGGACCCGGGGCCCGCCGGGGCCAGGGAGGCGGCGTCATGACGGCCGGGCGGTCCGGGATCGCCGATGTCGTCCTCGTACGCCGCGACCGGGCGGCCCCGACCGGCTGGACCACCGTCGTCAGGCTGCTGGGCCTCCTCCCCGGCCACTGGTCCTGCCACCCCGAGGTGGACCAGGACCGGGTGGTCCTGCGGGTCGAGCTGGCCGGGGCGACGGACGCGTCGGCGGTGCGGCGGGCGGTGTCCTGCGTCCTGGCGGACACGGCCCTGCGCGGCTGGACCGAGGAGCTGTAGGCGTAACCCACGGGGCGCAGAGGCCGCCCCGGAGGCCAGAACCCACGGGGCCCAGGGGCCACCCGGCGGGTCAGAACCCACGGGGCTCCGGGGCCGCCCCGGAGGTCAGAACCCACGGGGCTCCGGGGCCGTCCCGACGGTCAGATCCAGCCGCGCTCACGGGCCAGCAGCGCGGCCTGCGCCCGGCTGGCCGCGCCGAGCGTCTGCATCAGATCGGCGACGTGCCGCCGATAGGTCCGCACCGACACCCCCAGCTCCCGCGCGCCCGCCTCGTCCTTGCCCACCGTGCACATCGACACCAGCACCCGCCGCTCGATGCCGGAGGGCCGGGGCGCGTCCGCGTCCTCACCGCTCCCGGTGCCGTCGGCCGCCCGGGACAGGTCGTCCGCCTGGTCCCAGATCCGTTCGAACAGGGAGATGATGTTGGAGACCAGGCCGCTGCGGTGGGCGAGGAGCGCGCCGCGCGAGGTGTCGCGCGGGTCCAGCGGGACGAGCGCCGCCCGGCGGTCGTAGACGAGCAGCCGCTCCGTGGTGTCCGCCGTCACCCGGATCGCCGCCCCGTGCTCGGCCAGCTCCCGCAGATAGGCGGCGGTCGGCGGGTCCTGGAGCGCCACGCTGGAGACGACGTTGCGGATCCGCACCCCGCGCCGCAGACAGCGCAGGTCCAGCGGACGGGAGCGGGCGATGTTCTCCGCCGACAGCCGGGTGTACGGCTCCACGGACAGGATCTCGTCGCGGGCGAAGAAGGCGAGGTCGTCGATCCGGTTACGGATCTGGGTCAGCCCCTCCAACTGCTCGATGCCCTGCGGAGGGGGCGTACGGGCCCCCTGCTCCGCGCGTAGACCATCAATGACGTGCCGCGACCGGGTGACGCGCTGCAGCTCCTGGTGGAGTGCGGCCAGCCGTACGTCCACCAGCCGGGCGAGCGCCACCTCGGGGTCCGCCGGGAAGATCCGCAGCTCCGCGTCCTCGGTGTGCAGCAGCCCCAGCTCCTGGAGCCGGGCGATCCGGGCGCGGGCGTCCTGGGGCCGCGAGTGCAGCAGGAGGTGGAGGTCGTCGGCGCGGGTGCCGGGGTTGCGCAGGAAGTGCCGGTAGATCTCTTCCTCGGCCTCCGGGACCCCGAAGACAGACATCTCGTTCTCGCCCACGTACGCCCCCGATGCCTGATGCCGTGGGACCGTGCACCGAGGGGGATCGCCCCGCGCCGCCCGTCCCGGCCGCTGCTCGCTCCGCCCGTGCTCGGTACTGCCTGTATGACGTTCTCGGAACACCTGTTGTGCAAGGGTCGGGCAAAGACTAGACGCTGGGATCACTCCTGTGAGGATCCCCGGCACAACTGTGTGCGATACGGAGATGAACGGTGCGCGACCGTCGACGAGCGGCGGGGTGGGCACGACGGGCGGCGGGGCGGCCCGTGGCACGGGCGGCGAAGCGGGCACGACCCGGGCGGCCGGTCCGCGGATCCGGGCGACGGCCGCCCGGCTGCCGGTTGCGGGCGCGACTGTCACCCCCGGGTCGTAACCTGGAACCCCCGGCGCGTCCCACGTGTCGGGCCCTTCGCGTTGCCCCTGATCTGATCCCGGACGGAAACTTCATGAGTCTGCACGGTCTGCTGGATGTCGTCGTTACGGACCCGGCGCTCGCCGAGGCGGTGAAGGCCGCCGGGGACGGGCACCGGGCGCATGTCGACCTGGTGGGCCCGCCCGGTGCGCGGCCGTTCGCGGTGGCCGCGCTGGCCCGGCAGACCGGCCGGACCGTGCTGGCCGTCACCGCCACGGGCCGGGAGGCCGAGGATCTGGCCGCCGCCCTGCGCACGCTGCTGCCGCCGGACACGGTCGCGGAGTTCCCGTCCTGGGAGACCCTGCCGCACGAGCGGCTCTCGCCCCGCTCGGACACCGTGGGCCGCCGCCTCGCCGTGCTGCGCCGCCTGGCGCATCCGCGCGCGGACGACCCGGAGACCGGCCCGGTGTCCGTCGTCGTCGCGCCGATCCGCTCCGTGCTCCAGCCGCAGGTCAAGGGGCTCGGCGAGCTGGAGCCCGTGGCGCTGGCCGGCGGGCAGAGCGCGGACCTGGGCGAGGTGGTGGACGCGCTGGCGGCCGCCGCGTACTCCCGGGTGGAACTGGTCGAGAAGCGCGGCGAGTTCGCCGTACGCGGTGGCATCCTGGACGTCTTCCCGCCGACCGAGGAGCACCCCCTTCGGGTGGAGTTCTGGGGCGACGAGGTCGAGGAGATCCGCTACTTCAAGATCGCCGACCAGCGGTCGCTGGAGGTCGCGGCGCACGGGCTGTGGGCCCCGCCCTGCCGCGAACTGCTGCTGACCGACCAGGTCCGCGAGCGGGCCGCCGCGCTCGCCGAGGAACACCCGGAGCTGGGCGAACTGCTCGGCAAGATCGCCGAGGGCATCGCGGTCGAGGGCATGGAGTCGCTGGCCCCGGTGCTGGTCGACGACATGGAGCTGCTGCTCGACGTGCTGCCGAAGGACGCGATGGCGATCGTCTGCGACCCGGAGCGGGTCCGCACCCGGGCCGCCGACCTGGTCGCCACCAGCCAGGAGTTCCTGCAGGCGTCGTGGGCGGCGAGCGCGGGCGGCGGCGAGGCCCCGATCGACGTGGGCGCGGCCTCGCTGTGGGGCATCGCGGACGTCCGGGACCGGGCCCGTGAGCTGGACATGATGTGGTGGTCGATCTCGCCGTTCGCGGCCGAGGCCGCCGACCACGACGACGACACCCTCCAGCTCTCCATGCACGCCCCGGAGGCGTACCGGGGCGACACGGCCCGCGCGCTCGCCGACACCAAGGGCTGGCTGGCCGACGGCTGGCGCACGGTGTACGTGACGGAGGGCCAGGGCCTCGCCTCCCGTACGGTCGAGGTGCTGAGCGGCGAGGGCATCGCGGCCCGCCTCGACGCCGACCTCACCGAGATCGCCCCGTCCCTGGTCCACGTCTCCTGCGGGGCGATCGAGCAGGGCTTCGTCGACCCGGCGCTGAAGCTGGCGGTGCTCACCGAGACGGACCTGACCGGCCAGCGCACCGCCACCAAGGACCTGGGCCGGATGCCGGCCCGCCGCCGGAAGACGATCGACCCGCTGACGCTGGAGGTCGGCGACTACATCGTCCACGAGCAGCACGGTGTGGGCCGGTACGTGGAGATGGTGCAGCGCACGGTTCAGGGCGCGACCCGCGAGTATCTGCTCGTCGAGTACGCCCCGGCCAAGCGCGGCCAGCCCGGCGACCGCCTCTACATCCCGACCGACCAGCTGGAGCAGGTCACCAAGTACGTCGGTGGCGAGGCCCCGACGCTGCACCGGCTCGGCGGCGCGGACTGGACGAAGACGAAGCAGCGCGCGAAGAAGGCGGTCAAGGAGATCGCCGCCGACCTGATCAAGCTGTACTCGGCCCGGATGGCGGCCCCCGGCCACGCCTTCGGCGCGGACACCCCCTGGCAGCGGGAGCTGGAGGACGCGTTCCCGTACGCGGAGACGCCCGACCAGCTGTCCACGATCGCCGAGGTCAAGGAGGACATGGAGAAGACGGTCCCGATGGACCGGCTGATCTGCGGCGACGTGGGCTACGGCAAGACGGAGATCGCGGTCCGTGCGGCGTTCAAGGCGGTGCAGGACGGCAAGCAGGTGGCGGTCCTCGTCCCGACGACCCTCCTGGTCCAGCAGCACTACGGCACGTTCACCGAGCGCTACTCCCAATTCCCGGTCAACGTAAGGGCGCTGAGCCGCTTCCAGTCGGAGACAGAATCCAAAGCAACGCTCGAAGGCCTCAAGGACGGCTCGGTCGACCTGGTCATCGGCACCCACCGCCTGTTCTCCTCCGAGACGAAGTTCAAGGACCTCGGCCTGGTCATCGTGGACGAGGAGCAGCGGTTCGGCGTCGAGCACAAGGAGCAGCTGAAGAAGCTCCGCGCCAACGTGGACGTCCTCACGATGTCCGCGACGCCCATTCCCCGTACGCTCGAAATGGCGGTCACCGGCATCCGCGAGATGTCCACGATCACCACCCCGCCGGAGGAGCGCCACCCGGTGCTGACCTTCGTCGGCCCGTACGAGGAGAAGCAGATCGGCGCGGCGATCCGCCGTGAACTGCTGCGCGAGGGCCAGGTCTTCTACATCCACAACCGGGTCGAGTCCATCGACCGGGCGGCCGCCCGCCTGCGCGAGATCGTCCCGGAGGCGCGGATCGCGACAGCACACGGCCAGATGTCCGAAGCGGCGCTGGAACAGGTGGTGGTGGACTTCTGGGAGAAGAAGTTCGACGTCCTGGTCTCCACGACGATCGTCGAGTCCGGCATCGACATCTCCAACGCCAATACCCTGATCGTGGAGCGCGGCGACAACTTCGGTCTCTCCCAACTCCACCAGCTGCGCGGCCGGGTGGGCCGAGGCCGAGACCGGGGCTACGCCTACTTCTTGTATCCCCCCGAGAAGCCCCTGACGGAGACGGCTCACGAGCGCCTGGCGACGATCGCCCAGCACACGGAGATGGGCGCGGGCATGTACGTGGCGATGAAGGACCTGGAGATCCGCGGCGCGGGCAATCTGCTGGGCGGCGAGCAGTCCGGCCACATCGCGGGCGTCGGCTTCGACCTGTACGTCCGCATGGTCGGCGAGGCCGTAGCCGACTACCGGGCCCAGATGGAGGGCGGCGTGGAGGAGGAGCCGCCGCTGGAGGTCAAGATCGAGCTCCCGGTCGACGCGCACGTCCCGCACGACTACGCCCCCGGCGAGCGCCTGCGCCTCCAGGCGTACCGCGCGATCGCCTCGGCCTCCTCGGAGGACGACATCCGCGCGGTCCGCGAGGAGTTGACCGACCGCTACGGCCCGTTGCCCGAACCGGTCGAGAACCTCCTCCTGGTCGCCGGCCTCCGCATGCTGGCCCGCGCCTGCGGAGTCGGCGAGATCGTCCTCCAGGGCTCCAACATCCGCTTCGCCCCGGTGGAGCTGCGCGAGTCCCAGGAACTGCGCCTGAAGCGCCTGCACCCCAAGACGGTCATCAAGCCGGCCGCCCACCAGATCCTGGTCCCGCGCCCGACGACGGGCAAGATCGGCGGCAAGCCGGTCATCGGCCGCGAACTGCTGGCATGGACGGGCGAGTTCCTGACGACGATCCTGGGGTCGTAGCGCCCCGGAGTCTCGCGAACGATCGGGCCCCGCCGGGTTTGCTCACCCGGCGGGGCCCGAGGCGTTCCGGTCGTCGGCACTGCACGCCGTCTCTCTTCGACCCCGCATGATGACCTGCATGAACACGGAAGCCTGTGACCCGGCCGAATCGGCCGCTCTGCGCGAGATCTTCGCGACCCGTCCCGATGCGGTGCCGCCGGCCGGCTGGGAGGCGGTGCGGTCCTTCGAGGCGGAGCACGGCGTCGTGCTCCCGGAGCCGTACCGCTCGTTCGTGGCGGAGATCAGCGACGGCCTGCGCGCGGGTCCGCCCCACTACGGTCTGCTGCCCCTTGCGCAGACGCCATCGGACTGGGGCGCGGGCCGCGCCGAGCGCCTGCTCGCCGAGCCTTTTCCGCTCACGGAGGTATGGCTGTGGGAGGGCGAAGAAGCCGAGGACGAGGGCGAGGAAGAGGTGCCGGACCAGGAGTTCCAGGCACGGGTGGACGCCGTTTACGACCACGGCTCCTTGCTGCTGGGCACGGACGGCTGCGGTATGTACTGGCACCTGATCACTACGGGCCCGCAACGCGGTCACATCTGGCTCATCGACGAGTACGGAGCGATACCCTTCGGCACCCGCCCGGGCACTCCCCTGATGCCGGGCACGCCCGGTTTCGCGGGGTGGGTGGCCAGCTGGGCCCAGGGACGTTCCTGGTTCGCGGACGACTAGGCCGCGGAACCTCGTTCGTCACTCGGGAACCGCCCACGAGGGGAGTCCGGGGACGGCCGCCTCAGCCGTCGCGTCGCTCTTCCGGCGTGAAGATCAGGCCGGTCAGGGCCCGGAACGCCTCCTCCGGGTCCCGGCCCTCCAGTGCCTCCGCCAGATTGCCGCTGAGCAGCAGCGTCGCGAAGCCGTGCGCCAGTGACCACGCGGCCACCCCGGCGAGCCGGTCGTCCTCGCCCCGGCCGTCCGGCGGGATGTCCGCCACGCCCGCGCGCAGCGCGTCGGTCGCCCTGGCGCGGGCGGCGAGCAGGTCCGGGTCGTCGGTCCGGTACAGGTCCGGCTGGAACATCACCTGGAAGTGCGCGGGGTGCGTCGCCGCGAACCGTACGTACGCCACGCCCCGTTCCCGGAGGTCCGGCGCCCCGGTCAGCGCGTCGGCGAACAGGGCGTACCCCTCGGCGGCCACGGCGGTCAGCAGGCCCGTGCGGTCCTTGAAGTGGTGCGCGGGCGCGGCGTGCGAGACGCCGGCCCGGCGGGCCAGGTCGCGCAGGCTCAGGCCGGTGGGGCCCTCGGTCGCGATGACGTCGAGGGCGGCGGTCAGGACGGCGCGCCGCAGGTCGCCGTGGTGGTAGGTGCGTTCGCGCTCGCTGCTCATGGGGGAACCCTACCTGGCATCTAGTCATTGACAAGTTCAGGCGGGGCGCGCATGCTGGAGATCCGATCTAGTCATTGACTAGATGTGCGATTCCCGTCCGGGAAGCCCGGGAGAGGCGGAGATCATGACCGGAGAAGCGGCCCGCGTACGGCAGATGTGGCACCTCCTGGAGCCCCTGCACGCCGTTCTGTACTACGCCCCCGAAGCCTTCGAGGAGGCCGCCGCGCTCGGGTACGACACCGAGGAGCGCTGGTCGAGCTACTTCGCCTGGCGCGCGGCTCCGCTGGGAGCGGTGGGGGCGGCGGAGGTGGTGCGAACGTTCCACAGCTTCGCCCCGGTGATGGTGGACGGATACGTTCCGGACGGCTGGGCGACCGCCGACCCGGACGCCGTGCTCGCGGCCCGGCAGCGGGCGGTCGACCGGGCCTACCGGGCGCTGTTCGGGGACCGGGTGGAGGGGCCGGAGTTCGCGGAGGCCGCCGCGCTGGCCCGCCGTGCGGCGGAGGCGGCGGGCCCTGGCGTCCCGGGCGACCTCGGAGTCGCCAAGCACCCGGGAGCGCTCAGCGGCCTCGGGGCCGCCAACTCCGCCCTGCCCTGGCCCGACGCCCCGCACCTGGCGCTCTGGCACGCGGCGACGGTCCTGCGCGAACACCGGGGCGACGGGCACATCGCCGCCCTGGCCGAGGCGGGTCTCGACCCGGTCGAGTCGCTGGTCTCCTTCGCGGCGGTCGGCGCGGCGGCCCCCGAGGTGTTCGCGAGCCGGGGGTGGAGCGCGGCGGAGTGGGGCGCGGCCCGGCGGCGGCTCCGGGAGCGCGGGCTGCTGGCGGCGGACGGCACGGCCACGGACGCGGGGCGCGAACTGCGCGCGAAGGTGGAGCTGCGCACCGACGAGGAGGCCGCCGCGCCGTGGCGGGCGCTGGGGGAGCCGGGGCGCGAGCGGCTGGCGGGGCTGCTGGGGGAGCCCTGGCTGGAGGTCATCGGCTCGGGGCTGCTGCCGTCCGAGAACACCCTCGGCATCGGGAAGGTGTGATCCGCGGTGGAAAGGTGAGCCCCCGGAGGGTCGGGGCCGGGGGCTCAGGCGTGGCTCATTCGCTCTCGGGCTGCACGGCGATGGCGATCTTGCCGCGGGGGCGCCGGCGGCCCTCGCCGACGGAGCCGCCCTCCAGCAGCGTGTGCGCGTCCGCGATCTCGGCCAGCGGCAGCACCTCGCCGATCACCGGCCGAAGCTGGCCCCGCTCGACCAGCCGGCTCAGCGCGTCGAGCTTGGCCCGGCCGGGGCTGACGAAGAGGAAGTGGTAGGTCGCGTTCACGCCCCACGCGGCGAGCAGGTTCTGCGGCTCGGGGATGTCCACGATGGACACCACGCGGCCTCGGTCGGCGAGGACCTCCGGGCTCCGGCTGAGGGTGTCCCGGCCCACCGTGTCCAGGACGACGTTCACCCTGCCCAGCTCCTGGACCTGCGGTGCGTAGTCCCCGGCCGAGAAGTCGATCACGGTGTCGGCTCCCAGCCCGGTGACGAACTCGTGGTCCTTCGCCCGCGCGGTGGTCACCACCTCGGCCCCCAGCGCGTGGGCGACCTGGATGGCGGCCGAGCCGACCCCGCCCGCTCCGCCGTGCACCAGGACCCGTTCCCCGGCCTGCACCCCGGCCCGCTCGACCAGCGCCTCCCACACCGTCACGCCCACGAGCGCGAGACCGGCGGCCTCCACATGCGACAGCCCCTCGGGCTTGCGGGCGACCAGGGCCTGGTCGACCACGTGGTACTCGGCGTACGTCCCCTGCCCGGCGAACACCGGCGCCAGATACCAGACCTCGTCGCCCGGCCGGAAGTCGTCCGCCCCGGGGCCGGTCTCGACCACCACGCCGGACACGTCGTTGCCGATCACCGCGGGCAGCGCGACCTCGTCGCGGTAGTCGCCGCGCCGGGTCTGCAGATCCAAAGGGTTCACGGATGTGGCATGCACACGCACCAGCACCTGGCCGGGGCCGGGAGCGGGTCTCGGCAGTTCTCGGGCGGCGAACGCGGTGTCCGCGTCGCCGAAGTGGACGAGTTCCATCACGCGCATCGAAGTCGACATGCGGCAAGGATAGATCGTCATATCGCGAATTACCAATATGTTATTGCGTTACGATCACATCGTGTTCTCGGAGACGGAGTTGCTGGCTGTGTTCCGGGCCCTGTCCAACCCGGCCCGCCGGCAGATGCTGGAGTGGCTGAAGGAGCCGATGAGCTTCCCGGGCCAGGCGCCCGGCGATGTCGAGATCGGCGTCTGCGTGACCGACATCCAGCAGCGTGCGGGGCTGGGGCAGTCGACCACCTCGCAGTACCTCGCGATCCTGCGGCAGGCAGGGTTGGTGGTCGCTACGCGGCGGGGCAAGTGGACCTACTACCGCCGTGACGAGGCGAACATCGCCCGCCTCCTGGAGACCCTGCGCGACGTGTTCTAGGTCTCTCTCCCCCCGACATCTCGCGACATCTCCCGATGCCTCCTGGCGCCTCACGGTGTCTCCCGATGTTTCGCCGTTCGGTTCGGTCACCGGGGGTCGACGCGGCGTGGCCGGCCGCCCATAGGATTCTCGGCGTCCGGTTTCCTCACTGTCAGGACGGCTCCCCGTGATAGCTCCCCGTACGCACCGCGCGGCCCTGCCCGCCATCGGCGCCCTCGTCGTGATCGCCCTGGCGGGCGGCTGCAGCCCCGACGACCTCGCGGCCGACGGCGGTGGCACGAACGGCGGGGCCAACGGCGGCGCGCAGTCCGCCGAGGGCTTCGGCGTGAGCCCGCTGGACAACCCGGACGGTACGAAGCCGGGCCTGGCCCCCCTCACCACCGAGGCGGACCGGGCCGCCGCCCGGAAGATCATCGAGAAGGTGGCCACCAAGGGGCGCGGCCCGAAGACCGGTTACGAGCGGAAGAAGTTCGGCTACGCCTGGAAGGACGGCATCGACGGCATTCCGCTCGCCCGCAACGGCTGCGACACCCGCAACGACCTGCTCGCCCGCGACGGCAAGGACATCGAGCACAAGTCGGGCTCCGACTGCATCGTCATGGCGATGACGCTCCAGGACCCCTACACCGGCGAGAGCATCGACTGGCGCAAGCAGCAGGCGACCAAGGTGCAGATCGACCATGTGATGCCGCTGTCCTACGACTGGCAGATGGGCGCGGCCCGCTGGAACGAGGCGAAGCGCGAGCAGATCGCCAACGACCCGCTCAACCTCATCCCGGTGGACGGCCCGGCCAACAACGCCAAGCGGGACTCCGGCCCCGCCTCCTGGCTGCCGCCGTACAAGCCGATCCGCTGCTCCTACGCGGTGCGGTTCGCCCAGGTCTCGCTGAAGTACGAACTCCCCGTCACGGCGGCCGACAAGCAGGCCATGCTCGCCCAGTGCGGCGGCTGAGCGGCCGCCGCCGTCACCGCCGCACCGGGGAGAAGGAGCGGGGTCTTTAGACCTTGCCGCCGCAGATGACGTCGTACGGGCGGCCGATCGCCATCATCAGCTGCATGGGCTCGGTGGTCGCCGCCGGGCACTCCTTCTTGTCCTTGACGAGTCCGAGGACCTTGAAGTCCGCCGCCCCGGCCGAGGCGCAGGTGATCTCCTTGGCGGTCGCCGAGATGCAGTCACCCTCGACGAGCTGACCGCCGCCTGCGCCCGCGTCGCCCGGGTGGTCGTCGGACAGGTTGCGGCCGCAGACCGTGTGGGTCGGGATGCCGCCGCCCTTCTTGCCGTCGCCGGAGCCGAAGACCCGGGAGACCTGGATGATCAGGTCCGTGCCGGCCGGGCACTGGATCGAGTCGGGCATGAAGCTCGCGGGCTTGAGCTCCAGCGCCTTGAACGTCGCTCCCGACTCGTCGCAGTCGTAGGCCCGGTAGCCGTCCGGCTTGTTCTCCGGGTCCGGACCGCCGCAGTCGCCGATCTCCCAGGAGCCGCCCTTGCCGTCCGAGGCGGATGAGGAGGACGAGGAGGACTTCGACTTCGACGAGTCGTCACCGAAGATCTTGGACGCCCCGTAGCCCAGGCCGAGGATCACCGCGAGCACCACGATGCTCTGCAGGCACCCGGCGGCTCTCCGGGGGCGGGTCGGTGTCGTACCGGGCTGGGTCATGGTTCTGCTCCTCGACGGGTGGTGCACGGGGACGAAGTCACGGGTGGGGACGCGGCATGCACACTTCATGGTTCCGGCCGGTTCCGGCTGGTTC
Organism: Streptomyces sp. DSM 106670; assembly: GCF_055792845.1. NCBI lineage: Bacteria > Bacillati > Actinomycetota > Actinomycetes > Kitasatosporales > Streptomycetaceae > Streptomyces > Streptomyces sp. DSM 106670. The sequence goes on along the minus strand of NZ_CM147704.1, from coordinate 3,118,604 downwards.
CGGCCGGATCACTCCGGTCCGGTCGAGGCCTCGCCCAGGCTTCTGACCAGGAAGCGGGCCGGATCCGCGACCTCCTGCCGGACCCCGTCGGCGTCGAGGTACGCGTACCGGTCCAGATAGCGGCAGCCGGTCTCCCGGTAGCCGATCCGCAGATAGAGCGCGGCCGCCCGGTGGTTGTCGTCGTCCACGCCGAGGCCGATCAGGTCGTGGCCCGCGTCGCGGACCCGCTGCTCCGCGGCCCGGATCAGCGCCGTGCCGATGCCCCGGGAGCGCAGGTCCGGTGGCCAGATCCCGAGCCCGTTCAGCTCGGGGCAGCCGGGGAAGCGGGCCTGCACCTCGGGGGCCGCGCAGCCCTGCCACAGGATCTGTGCCGTTCCGACGGGTACGTCGTCGATCCAGGCGGTCAGAAAGGTGGTGAGCCCCTGCTCCTGCCGGTCGAACCGGTCCGCGTGCCGCCGGGTCCGGCCGGGCGAGGGCATGTGCCGCTCCAGGATGTCGAGGTCCGTCGGAAGGCAGGGACGGATCAGGACGGGGCCGGGGGAATCGGAGGAGGCGGGGGAGGTGGAGGGAGAGGGGGAGTTGGGGGAATCGGTGGAGTCGGGCGGTGGTGTCGTCGTCATGGGGCGGGACGGTAGCGCGCGGCGGTTGCCTGCCGGGGCCGGCGGCCCACCGGGGTGGGCGGCGGCCCCGGGGCGCACGATGGTCGTCCGGCGATATTCGCTGGTCGGAGCGGTGCGGGCCGCCTAGGGTCGCGCCCATGGAGCTGAACATCACCACCCTCGCCGAGCGCCCGGAGCTGGCCGCCGCCCTGGACCGGATGCCGGACACCTGGCCGGAGTTCGTGCTGGAGGACATCGTCGGCTGGGCGAACTTCGCCCGGATCGCGGTCGAGTTCCCCCAGTACGTGCTGGTCGCGACCGACCCCGAGGGCGTCGTGGTGGCCCGCGCCTACAGCGTGCCCTTCGTGCTGGACGCCCCCGGGCGCGGGGAACTGCCCGTCGGCGGCTGGGACCGGATGCTGCTCTGGGCGTTCGCGGACCTGCGGCGCGGGCGCACGCCCGACACGGTCGGCGCGATCGAGATCACGGTGGCCACCGGCCATCAGGGCAAGGGGATATCGGGCCGGATGCTCGCCGCGATGCGCGACAACGCGGCGAGGCACGGTCTCCGGGAGGTCGTCGCCCCGGTGCGGCCGAGCGGCAAGCATCTGCGGCCCGGCCTGCCGATGGAGGAGTACGTCCGGCTGACCCGCCCCGAGGACGGGCTGCCCGAGGACCCGTGGCTGCGGGTCCACGTCCGGGCGGGCGGCACGGTGGACTCGGTCGCCACCGTGTCCATGACCGTGAGCGGTTCGCTCGCGCAGTGGCGGGAGTGGACCGGGCTGCCGTTCGACACGGACGGTCCGGTGGAGGTGCCGGGGGCGCTCGTCCCGGTGCACTGCGCGCTCGCCCACGGGTACGCGGTCTACGTCGAGCCCAACGTCTGGGTGCGGCACCGGCTGTGACGGCGAACCCGGGCGAGAGGGAGCACCCGGGCGGGAGGGCGGCCTCCGCGCTGCTCGTCGTCGACATGCAGCAGGCCCTCGTCGCGATCGCCCACCGGGCGTCCGGCACCGTCGCGGCCATCGCCGGTCTCCAGGCGCGGGCGCGGGCGGCCGGCGCCCCGGTGGTGTTCGCGCAGCAGCGGGACGAGGAGCTGGAACCCGGCACCGACGGATGGCGGATTGTGCCCGAACTGGCCCCCGCCTCCGGCGAGTCCGTCGTGCCCAAGGCCGCCCCGGACAGCTTCCTGGACACGGAACTGGACGCGATCCTGCGGGCCCGGGGGATCACCGAGGTCGTCGTCACCGGGTTCGCCACCGAGATCTGCGTCGAGTCCACCGCCCGGCAGGCGCTGAGCCGGGGGTACGACGTGGTCCTCGTCGCGGACGGGCACACCACCTCGGTCCGGCCGGACTCCGGTCCGTACGCCGCACCGGAGGCGTCCGTCGCGCACCACAACGAGATCTACCGCAACCTCCGCTTCCCGGGCCGCCGGGTGCGCGTACTGCGGGCGGCCGAGGTGGAGTTCGGCGGACGCGCCCCGGCCCGGTCCGGCCCCCGGTGAACTGACGCACAACAGCCGGGCACAACAGCCGGGCACAACGGCCGGACACAACGGTTGGGCACAACGATGGGCACAACCGGGACGGCCGGTCGGCGGAGGTGTATACGCTCACCCCACACGTCCGCCATCCGCGCCCCAGGAGCAGCACATGCACGGCTACGGCCTCACGCCGCAGCAGCCGACGACACCCCGGCCCTCCCAGGCGACGCTCACCGCCGTGCGCGTGATCCTCGTGGTGGTGACCGTGCTGAGCTGCGGCCTGCTGGGCTGGGCGGCGATGCTGCGGCTCGCGATCGTCACCCGCAGGCCGCGCGACTGGATCCTGCTGGTGGTCGTGGCGCTCCTCAACGGCGGGCTGTTCGTCTTCATCATGGCCACCCCGGACGACCCCGACGACATGTCGGACGCGGCGGCGGTGGTCCTGTTCCTCTGGCTCGTCGGCGTGCTGGCCGGGGTCATCACCTATTACCTGTACGCGGAGATACGCCACTACAGCTCCCTCGGCTCCCCGCCGTCGCCCGCGTCCCCGTACGCGGCCACCGCGCCCGTGCACCCCACGCCCCTTCCGTACCAGCAGCAGCACCACGTCCAGCCGCAGCCGCAGCACCAGCCCAACCCCTACACCGTGCAGACCCCGCCGCTCACGCCCACGCCCGCGCCCCAGCGCCTCGACCAGGTCCGCGCCGAGCTGGACGAACTGAGCGACTACCTCCGCAAGGAGAACAAGGAGCACAAGGAGCACAGGGAGGGCGAGGGCCGGTGAGCGGGCGGATCATCGCCGACCGGTACGAACTGGCGTCCATCCTCGGCCAGGGCGGCATGGGCCAGGTGTGGACGGCGTACGACCGCCGACTGGACCGCCGCGTCGCCGTGAAGCTGCTCCGCCCCGACCGGGTCGCCGGTCCCACCGGCAGCGACGCGGCCGACGAACTGCGCCGCCGGTTCGTCCGCGAGTGCCGGGTCACCGCGCAGGTCGACCACCCCGGCCTGGTCACCGTGCACGACGCGGGCAGCGACAACGACGACCTCTACCTCGTCATGCAGTACGTCGAGGGCGCCGACCTCGCCGACCACCTGACCGAGCGGGCCCCGTACCCCTGGCCGTGGGCCGTCGCGGTCGCCGCCCAGCTCTGCGCCGTCCTCAGCGCGGTGCACGCGGTGCCGATCGTCCACCGCGACCTCAAGCCCCGCAACGTCATGGTCCGGCCCGACGGCACCGTCACCGTCCTCGACCTCGGCGTCGCCTCCGTCCTCGACACGGACACCACCCGCCTCACGCACACCGGTTCACCCATCGGCTCCCCGGCCTACATGGCCCCCGAGCAGGCGATGGGCGGCGCGGTCGGCCCGCGCACCGACCTGTACGCCCTCGGGGTCGTCCTGCACGAACTCCTCAGCGGAGACGTTCCGTTCGCCGGGTCCACCGCGCTCGGCGTGCTGCACCGCCACCTCTACGAGCCCCCGCTCCCGGTCCGGCAGGCCCGCCCCGAGGTTCCCGTGCCGCTGGAGGCCCTCGTGCTGCGGCTGCTCGCCAAGGACCCGGGCGACCGGCCGGCCTCCGCACAGGAGGTGTACGAGGAGCTGGCCCCGCTGCTGCCCAAGCACGGGACGCCCGCCGGGCCGCTCGACCCGACCCGCCCGTTCCTGCGCCCGCACGCGCCCTGGCCGGACCGGGCCGCGACCCCCGCCTCCGTGCCCGCCCCGGCCACCTTCGCCGCGCCGCCGCCCACGCTCGCCGCCCCGCCGTCCTTCACCCCGCCCCCGGCCGTCCTCGCGTCGCCCGCCCGGGCCACCCCCGTACCGCCGAGCACCCCGCCCCACGCCACCCCGCCGCCCGCCCGGCCGGATGTCGCGCGGGCCGTGGACGAGGTCAAGAAGCTGCTCGGCGAGGGCCGGATCACCCAGGCCGTCGACGTCCTCGGCGCCACCCTCCCGGCCGCCGCCGCCGAGCACGGCGAGCACTCACCGGTCGTCCGCATCCTGCGCAAGCAGTACGCCGCGACGCTGATGGACGACGGGCAGTACCGCCGCGCCCTGCCCGAACTGCGCCGCCTCGCCGGGGACCGCGCCGCCGAGGCGGGACCGGGCGACGCCCAGGCCCTCCAGTTCCGCTACGACGTGGCCCAGTGCCTCGAACAGCTCGGCGAGGCCGGGGCCGCGCTGGGCGAGTACCGCGCGGTCCTCCCGTTCTACGAGAACGCCTACGGGGCGGTCACCTCCGACCCCGGCCGCGCACTCGACATCCGGCACCGCATCGGACAGCTGCTCCTGGCGGTCGGCGACCACACAGCGGGCCGGGCCCAGCTCCAGGCCCTGCTGTACGACGCCGAGCGCAGCTACGGGCCGCACCACCCGCTGCCGATGGACCTGCGCCGCCTGCTCAGCCACCAGCGGGACGTCCGCGGCGGCTGACCACATCCCCAACTCCTCCGGAATCGTTGGTCGAATCAGTGGCACGCACCACATCCACTGCCTAACATCGATCACCGCAAGGCTTTGTGCACCCATGCACAAACTCTCCCCGGGAGGCTCCTTTGCACCGCCGTCGTCGCACCGCGCTCGCCGTCCTCGCCGCAACGCTCGTCGCGGCGCCGCTCCTTTCGGCCTGCGGCAACCAGGCCCACCCCGGCGCCGCGGCCGTCGTGGGCGGCGAACGGATCGAGGTCTCGGCGGTCCAGGCCAGCGCGGCGGACGTCCGCACCGCCCAGGAGAGCTCCCCGCAGGCCGCCCAGCTGGTGAACAAGTCGGGCCAGCTCAACCGCGCCAAGCTGCACGGGCTGATCTTCGGCCGGATCCTCGACCGGGCCGCCGATGACGCGGGGGTCACGGTCACCCGCAAGGAGATCCAGGAGATGCGGCAGGCCAGCCTCGCCCAGCAGGGCGGCGAGGAGCAGTTCGAGGCGATGATGCTCCAGCAGCGCTGGGTCGCCCCGGACCAGATCGACGCCGACATGCGCCAGGAGGTCCAGCTCCCGAAGCTCGCCCGGGCGCTCGGCGCGGACCTCGGCACCCCCGCCGGTCAGCAGGCGGTCGGCGAGGCCCTCACCAAGGCGTCGAAGGCGCTCGACATCGACGTCAACCCGCGCTTCGGCACCTGGGACGACCAGAAGATGCAGCTCGGGAACTACAGCGCGCCCTGGATCACCCAGCGCACCGAGTTCGCCCCCGAGCAGCCGGCGGACGCCTGACCGCCCCCGGCGGGGCTGGGGCCGGGGCCGGGGCCGGAGGCAGGATCGCTTCCGGAGGTAGGTTCGCAGGGTGAACGCCGAAGCCCCCGACACCTCCGTCGAGACCCCCGCCGACCCCGGACGCATCGTCCTGCTCACCGCCAGCCACCGGGTCGCGCCCGGCCTGCTGTCCTGGCCGGCCTGGCAGACCCTGCACGCCGCCGACCGCGTCCTCACCGCGGATCCGGACCAGCCGCAACTGCCCTACCTCCGCGAGGCGGGCGTACACGTCGAACACGCCGCGCCCTCCGCGGACGAACTGGTCGCGGACTGCGCGGGCGGCCGGACGGTGGTCGTCCTGACCGGCGGCGAGGGCAACGCCCCCCTCACCGACGGCCTGGCCCGCCTCGGCGGCTCGGGCCGGGTGGCCATGCCGGACCTGGAACTGCTCCCCGGCTCGTACGACCTCCCCGGCGCCCGCCTCCTCGACCTGGTCCAGGTCATGGACCGGATCCGCCGCGAGTGCCCCTGGACCTCGCAGAAGACGCACCGGGGCCTCGCCAAGTACGCCATCGAGGAGGCGTACGAACTGGTCGAGGCGATCGAGGACGGCGACCGGACCGAACTGCGCGAGGAACTGGGCGACGTACTCCTCCAGGTCGTCTTCCACGCCCGCATCGCGGAGGAGGACCCCGAGGAGCCCTTCGCCATCGACGACGTGGCGGGCGGCCTCGTCGAGAAGCTGATCCACCGCCACCCGCACGTCTTCGGCGACGAGACGGCGGAGACCCCCGAGGACGTGCACGCGCACTGGCTGCGCACCAAGGCGATCGAGAAGCAGCGCACCTCGGTCACCGAGGGCGTCCCCCTCGGCCAGCCGGGCCTGGCCCTCGCCGCGAAGCTGGCGAGCCGGGTCCGCACGGCGGGCCTGGACGTCCCCCTCCCGACGGCCGACGCCACCGTCGACCCCATCGGCTACGAACTGCTCGCCCTCGCCGTCGCCGCCGAGGCGAACGGCACCGACCCGGAGGCCGCCCTGCGCGCGGCGGCCCGGGCGTACAGGGACGCGATCGTGGCGGCGGAGGGCGGTGCGGGTTAGTACGGTGACACCAGAGGTCGTACGAGGGGTGGGGGACAGGCATGGACGCTGAACTGGGGTCGCTGGCCGAGGCCTTGGGCCGGGGCATCGCCGAGGGATCTCCCGACCTGAACGCGCTGCTGAGCGACACCGCGAGCCGAAGTGTCGTTCCCTCGCTGGTACCGCAGCTGAACCAGGTGTTCACCAGATTCCAGGGGAAATCCGGCGCGTGGCCGCTGGCGGCGCAGGACATGTTCGAGGTTCTGCGCCTGGTCCGGCTCCGCGACGCCGTCGTGTACGGGGAGCTGAAGGTGATCGCTGAAGCCTTCGCCGAGGACGAGCGGGCCCGCACGGCTCCGGTACCGCAGCACGCGCCCGACACCGCCACGAACGCCAACACCGTTTCGGGCGGCACTTTCAACGAACCGGTCGTCCAGGCCGGGAGCATCCCCGGCGGCGTACACACCTATTACGGGCAGACCCCGCACTCCGGTCTCCCCAGGGTCGCCGACTGGCCGCAGCTGGACCGGGCCAACGCGATCGCCCTCGGCGTGCGCCGCCCGCGCCGTATCGCGGACGAACGGCCCCTGCCGCGCTACGTGGTGCGGGACTGTGTCCCCGCCCTGGACGCCCAGGTCCTGGCAGCGGCCCGGGAGGGCGGGCTGGTGCTGGTGACCGGCGAGCCGCTGTCCGGCAAGACCAGGACGCTCTGGGCGGCCCTGTTCACCAACCTCCCCGGCACGACGAGGATCATCCACCCGGCTCCCGGCACGGATCTGCGCGGGCTGACCGCCGTGCTGCGGGCCCGGGGCGACGCGGAGTGCGTGCTCTGGCTCGATGATCTGGACGGCCACCTCGGCGAGCACGGGCTGACCGTTGCCCTCCTCGTCGAGCTCGCCCGTCTGCGCGTCCCGGTGCTCGCCACCATGAGCGACGAGGCGTACGACACCCACCGCTTCGGCAGCCCCGCGCACACCCGTCTCCTGAGCGGCGTGGACCCCGTCGAACTCGGCGCGGAATGGTCCCCGGCCGAGGTGGAACGGCTGGCCGCCGCAGCACCCCACGACCTCCGCCTGTCGGGTGCGTACGCGCATTGCGCCCGGCACAGCACCCCCGCGTACCTCGCTGTCGGACCGGAACTCCTGGGCGAGTGGCGGAGGGCCCGCCGCGCGAACGCGCACCCGCTCGGCCACCGCCTCGTGCTCGCCGCGATCGACCTGGCGCGCTGCGGGGTCGAGGAGGTGGTCGGGGCCGATGTGCTGCGCACGGCGAGCGGGTTCTACGAAGGTGCGGCCCCGGACGTCTCGCCCGAGGATCTCGACCGGGCCCTGGCCTGGGCGGCCGGAGTGCGTCACGGCACCACGGGCATGCTCGTCCCCGGCACGGAGGCCGGCACCTGGCGGGCGTACGGCTCCCTGGTCGAGGACGCCCGGGACGGGATGCCCGGGTTCGGCCCCGTTCCGCCGGAGCTGTGGCGGCTCGCCGTCGACACGGTCGACCATGTGGACGATGTCCTCATACGCGCCCGTGCCGTCCTCGGGCCGGAGGCGGAGACGAACCCGCAGGCGCTGCTGACCCTCGGCCGCATCGAGGAGGAGTACGGGGACGAGGAGGTCGCCGAGGCCTGGTTCCGCCGGGCGGCGGACGCGGGCAGCACGGAGGCGGCGGGGCGGCTGGGGAGCTTGCTGTTCCACCGGGAGGACATGGCGGCGGCGGCCCCGTACCTGGAGAAGGCGGCGGAGAGCGGGGACGTCGATGCGCAGAGCCTGCTCGGCACCGCCCTGTTGCGGCGGTCGGAGCACTGGCTGCGGACGGCGGCGGAGGGCGGTGACGGGTTCGCCGCATGCATGCTGGGCGATCTGCGCCGGGGGGAGGGCGACCACCAAACCGCGTTGACCTGGTACCAGGCAGCGGCCGCGCAGGGTCTGAGGACCCGTGTCGCGTCGCGGATCGGCTGGGTGTTCCACGAGTGGGAGCACCACAAGGAAGCGGAGAAGTGGTACCGGATCGCCGTGGAGTCGGGCGATCTGTCAGCTGCGAACGATCTGGGCCTGTTGCTCGAGAACCGTGGAGCCATGGAGGAGGCAGTCGCTTGTTACCGGCAGTCCGCCGAGGACGGCAATGCCACGGCGGCGCACAACTTCGGCATCATTCTGAACAAACAGGGCAAGCGGGAGGCGGCCAGGGAGTGGTTCGCCCGTGCCCACGAGTTGGGCGACTACGACGGGGCCTATCGCATGGGGTGCTCTCTGATGTGGGAGAACCGGCACGACGAGGCCGAGGAATGGCTCCGCAAGGCCCAGGAGGTCGGCCATCACAAGGCCGACAGCGCACTGGCCGACCTCAAGAAGGCCCGGACCGCCGCCCACCGGCCCGACACCCCCGCCTCCGGCGCTCCCGATAACGTCAAGGCGTGAACGACAGCCCCGCCCCCAGCACCCCCGAGCCCTCAGCCTGCCCCCACGCCACCCCGGACGAGGCCGCCCCGGCGGCCCCCGCCCCCGCCCCCGAACTCTTCACCTGGGAGTTCGCCACCGACCCCTACCCCGCCTACGCCTGGCTCCGCGAGCACCGCCCCGTGCACCGCACCGCGTTGCCCAGCGGGGTCGAGGCCTGGCTCGTGACGCGGTACGGGGATGCCAAGCAGGCGCTCGCCGATGCGCGGCTCTCCAAGAATCCGGCCCATCACGCCGAGTCGCCGCACGCCAAGGGGAAGACGGGGATCCCGGGGGAGCGCAAGGCGGAGCTGATGACGCATCTGCTCAATATCGATCCGCCGGACCACACCCGGCTGCGCCGGCTCGTGTCCAAGGCGTTCACCCCGCGCCGGGTCGCGGAGTTCGCGCCCCGTGTGCAGGAGCTGACGGACCGGCTCATCGACGAGTTCATCGAGAAGGGGGAGGCCGACCTCATCCACGACCTCGCCTTTCCGCTCCCCATCTACGCCATCTGCGATCTGCTCGGCGTCCCCCGCGAGGACCAGGACGACTTCCGGGACTGGGCGGGCATGATGATCCGGCACGGTGGCGGGCCGCGTGGCGGGGTCGCCAGGTCGGTGAAGAAGATGCGCGGCTATCTCGCCGAACTCATCCACCGGAAGCGGGAGAGCCCCGGCGACGACCTGATCTCCGGGCTGATCCGGGCCAGCGACCACGGCGAGCACCTCACGGAGAACGAGGCGGCCGCGATGGCGTTCATCCTTCTCTTCGCCGGGTTCGAGACGACCGTCAATCTGATCGGGAACGGGACCTACGCGCTGCTGCGCCACCCCGAGCAGCGGGCCCGGCTGGAAGCCTCGCTGGACGCCGGGGAGAGCGCGCTGCTGGCGACCGGGCTGGAGGAACTGCTCCGGTTCGACGGGCCGGTCGAGATGGCGACCTGGCGGTACGCCACCGAGGCGCTGACCCTGGGCGGCGCGGAGATCGCCGCCGGGGATCCCGTACTCGTGGTGCTCGCGGCGGCCGACCGCGACCCGGAGCGGTTCGCGGATCCGGACATGCTGGACCTTGCACGGCGTGACAATCAGCACCTCGGATACGGGCACGGCATCCACTACTGCCTGGGTGCGCCGCTGGCCCGGCTGGAGGGGCAGACCGCGCTGGCCACGCTGTTGAGACGCCTCCCTGACCTGCGACTTGCGGGAGAACCTGGCGATTTGCGCTGGCGCGGCGGGCTCATCATGCGTGGACTGCGCACGCTTCCCGTCGAGTTCGAGCCGGGCAGCCGCTCAGAAAAAAGTGACACGCTGTCAACTCTGTGACTTTCACGTGATCTGCGCTGCATCGACTTGTGACACACGTTCGAGTCCCGCTAGGTTCACGGTTCGACGCGTCGGTCGCTCGTTGCTCACGCGTCACTTGTGTGTCGCTGCCGGCGTCTGTTCCTGCCGCGCGGCGCACGGGTCACTCGCTTGTCAGTCGCACGGAAGGCATACCCATGGGCTCCGCGAACGGCAGACACCGCCGCCCTCGCCAGGCACCCGCCATCGTCGTCGCCGCAGGTGTGACGGGATCGGCCATCGCCATCCCGCTGCTCGGCGCGAGCGGCGCGCACGCGGCCGAGGCCTCCACCTGGGACCGGGTCGCGGAGTGCGAGAGCGGCGGCATGTGGAGCGCCGACCTCGGCAACGGCTACTACGGCGGGCTCCAGTTCTCCCAGGAGACCTGGTCGGCGTACGGCGGCACGGCGTTCGCGCCCCGCGCCGACCTCGCCAGCCGGTCGCAGCAGATCTCCGTCGCCGAGAAGGTCCTGGACGACCAGGGCCCGAAGGCGTGGCCCAGCTGCGCGGTGATCTCCGGTCTCGCGGTGGACGGCAGCCTGCCGGGCGTCGACCCGGGCACCTCGCCGACCCCCGATCCGACGAGCACCCCGACCGACGAAGCGGACGCCCCCGACGAAGCGGATGAATCCGGCAAGTCCGGTGAGGCCGACAAGTCCGGCAAGGGTGAGAAGAAGGGTGAGAAGGAGAGCGACGGTACAGGGGAGGGGAGCGAGACCCCCGACTCCTCGGTGACGCCCACCACCCCGCCGTCCTCCGAGGCTCCCGACGCCACGGACCCCTCCGGCGCCCCCGACGCCTCGACCGGCGAGAGCGGCAAGGGCGGCAAGCACCGCGGCACCCCCGCGCCCGAGGAGGTCGACGGCGGCCAGGACGACGGCCCCCGCGGGTCCGGCCGGCACGCCTCGCGCGGTGACGGCGACGCGCGCGACGGCGGCGCCGCGGGCGCCGGTGCGTACACGGTGCAGCCCGGCGACAACCTCTGGGCCATCGCCGACGCCCAGGAACTTCCCGGCGGCTGGACCGGTCTGTACGAGACCAACAAGGACCTCCTGGGCTCCGACCCGGACCTGATCCTGCCCGGCCAGAGCCTGGATCTGGGCCTGGGTCAGGACGCGGAGCAGGGCGGGGACCAGGGTGCGCCGGAAGGCGCCGAGGTGCCTGCCGCCAACTGATTCAATTCGGGCGAAAACGCCCGGGAAAATCAGGCAGTTCAGAGACCTATGTCCACTTTTGCGGAAGTGAGACATGGGTCTCTTTGCTTCAACTGGCGCGTCTCGCCCGGCCAGTCCGCGCGTATCGCCCCCGACCTGCGGAAATGCCCCATCGGTCGCGGTGAGTTCGGGCCGATTGTGCCCTATGTCCATCTTTGAATGTCGGGGTTGCCTGTGTTTACGGTCGGAGCCGCTCGCACCGCGGGCCCCGTCGACCGTCACGCCGAATCCTGCCGTCGGTCGAAGGGAACAGACGCGTAAAGCGCCGTAGGCAGGAGCGGGGGACCCAGGTAAGCCGCCGGGTCCGCACAGCCCCTCCGGGGGATGTACGGGACCGGCTAGGGGTGAAGCCGTGCGCACGACGCACGGCCGGGCAACTCATCAGCCCGAACCCGACAGCTCACCTCGTAGGCGTCGGTGAGGAGATTCGTTCCATGCTGCTGAACAGCAAGGGCAAGCACCGCCGCCCGTCCAAGGCCACCCGTATCGCCACCCTCGCGGGTGTCACCGGTGCCGCCGTCGCCGTCCCGCTGATGGGCGCGACCAACGCGTCCGCCGCCTCCGTCGAGACCTGGGACGCCGTCGCCCAGTGCGAGTCGGGCGGCAACTGGTCCATCAACACCGGCAACGGCTACTACGGCGGACTGCAGTTCTCGCAGTCCAGCTGGGCCGCCGCCGGTGGTACGCAGTACGCCTCGCGCGCCGACCTGGCCTCCAAGGACCAGCAGATCGCCACCGCCGAGAAGCTCCTCGACCTGCAGGGCCCGGGCGCCTGGGCCTGCGCCGGCGCCGGCGGCCTCACCAACGACGGTGTGGACCCGGGCGTGAACACCGGCTCCGGCCAGTCCGAGAGCAAGCCCGAGCAGGCGCAGCCCCAGCGTCAGGCCGAGCAGCCCACCACGCGCTCCGAGCAGCGCGAGGCCCCCAAGGCCGAGAGCAAGAAGACCGTCACCACCCCGACCGGCGAGAAGGTCAAGAAGGGTGACGGCGAGTACAAGGTCAAGGCCGGCGACACCCTGAGCAAGATCGCCGAGAAGGAAGGCGTCAAGGGCGGCTGGAGCAAGCTCTTCAAGCTCAACGACGACATCGTCGAGGACGCCGACCTGATCTTCCCGGGTCAGCAGCTCCACCTGAAGTAAACGCCGTATCTCCTCCCCGGAGGGGAAGCGTCCGGCGGCACTTCTCCTCGCACGGCTTCCCGGCCCGGCGCGCTCATCCCCCCAGCGCGCCGGGCCGGGTTCTTCGTCGGCGAGGGGCCGAAGGGGAGCGCGGTTGCGTTCACCTCTTGTCGGCAACACGTGTTACTGCTCAGTAGATATCTAGAGTTTTGTCCCGTTACGCAGGTCCTTGGGTCCTTTTTCGTCCCAGGAGACGGGCGGTCGGCTGGCCGACGCGGCCGGGCCGGATAGGCTCGGGTCGCAAGGCCACAGTGACCCTGCACAACCAGTGTCAGATCCCAGAAGGAGATGCCTCGTGCCGTCCATCGACGTCGTCGTAGCCAGGGAAATCCTCGACTCCCGGGGCAACCCCACGGTCGAGGTCGAGGTTGGCCTCGACGACGGCAGCACGGGCCGTGCTGCTGTTCCGTCCGGCGCCTCCACCGGTGCGTTCGAGGCTGTAGAGCTTCGCGACGGTGACCCCAACCGCTACCAGGGCAAGGGCGTCGAGAAGGCCGTCCTCGCCGTCATCGAGCAGATCGGCCCGGAGCTCGTCGGGTACGACGCCACCGAGCAGCGCCTCATCGACCAGGCGATGTTCGACCTGGACGCCACCGAGAACAAGGCCTCGCTCGGCGCGAACGCCATCCTCGGCGTCTCGCTGGCCGTCGCGCACGCCGCATCCGAGGCGTCCGACCTGCCGCTCTTCCGCTACCTCGGCGGCCCGAACGCGCACCTGCTGCCCGTTCCGATGATGAACATCCTGAACGGCGGCTCGCACGCCGACTCCAACGTGGACATCCAGGAGTTCATGATCGCGCCGATCGGCGCCGAGTCCTTCTCCGAGGCCCTGCGCTGGGGCGCGGAGATCTACCACACGCTGAAGAAGGTCCTCAAGACCAAGGGCCTGTCCACCGGACTCGGCGACGAGGGCGGCTTCGCCCCGAACCTGGAGTCCAACCGCGCCGCCCTGGACCTCATCGTCGAGGCCATCACGGAGGCCGGCTACGTCCCGGGCCGTGACGTGGCGCTCGCGCTCGACGTCGCCGCGTCCGAGTTCTACAAGGACGGCGTCTACGAGTTCGAGGGCAAGTCCCGCTCGGCCGCCGAGATGACCGAGTACTACGAGGAGCTCGTCTCCGCGTACCCGCTGGTCTCCATCGAGGACCCGCTGTACGAGGACGACTGGGCCGGCTGGAAGGTCATCACCGACCGCATCGGCTCCAAGGTCCAGATCGTCGGCGACGACCTCTTCGTCACCAACCCCGAGCGTCTGGCCCGCGGCATCGAGGAGGGCTCCGCCAACGCCCTGCTCGTGAAGGTCAACCAGATCGGTTCGCTGACCGAGACCCTGGACGCCGTCGAGCTGGCCCAGCGCAACGGCTTCAAGTGCATGATGTCGCACCGCTCCGGCGAGACCGAGGACGTCACCATCGCCGACCTCGCCGTCGCCGTGAACTGCGGCCAGATCAAGACCGGCGCCCCGGCCCGCTCGGACCGCGTCGCCAAGTACAACCAGCTGCTGCGCATCGAGGAGATCCTCGACGACGCCGCGGTGTACGCGGGCCGCTCCGCCTTCCCGCGCTTCAAGGGCTGACCCGAAGTCGCAAGCAGGTAGCCTCCGCCCGTCCCCGCACCCGGTCCCGTACCGTGTGCGGGGACGGACGTATGTGATGGGGAGGCGGGAGACATGGCCGGGAAGGACCGCGACCGGTTCTCCACCGCGACCAGGCTGCGACTGCTCGGCGAGCAGACCGCGGCCCGCGTGTACCGATCCCAGAACCGCCGCCAGGCCCGCCGCTCCCGGCTCACCGGCCGGGCCGCGTTCCTGGCGCTGGTGGTCTGCTCCCTGGTGGTGGCGCTCGCCTACCCGATGCGGCAGTACGTCTCCCAGCGCGACGAGATCGCCGAGCAGGAGCGGCTCTCGCAGCAGGCGGAGCGGCGCACCGAGGAGCTGCGCGACGAGAAGGCGCGGCTCCAGGACGACGCGTACATCATGCGTCTGGCCCGCCAGCACCTCCACTACGTCCTGCCCGGGGAGACCGCCTACACCGTGGCCGACCCGGACGCGGCCGAGGACCGGCGCGGCGAGCCCGGCGCGAGCGACCGCCCGTGGCACGCGAACCTCTGGGACGGCGTGGACAGCGCCGACCGTGCCGACCGCGACTGACCGACCGACCCCGTACGTACCTCCGTACGTTCCTGTGTACGTCCACCTCTACGAGCTTCCGAGCAGAACCAAGGCAGGCATGGAAACGCCCCCTCCGCAGACCGAGTCCACCAAGCCCACCGACGCGGACATCGCCGCGTTCGAGCAGCAGCTCGGCCGTCCGCCGCGCGGTCTGCGCGCCATCGCGCACCGCTGCCCGTGCGGCAACCCGGACGTGGTGGAGACCCAGCCCCGTCTGGAGGACGGCACGCCGTTCCCGACGACGTACTACCTGACCTGCCCCCGGGCGGCCTCGGCGATCGGCACGCTGGAGGCCAACGGGGTCATGAAGGAGATGACGGCCCGTCTGGAGACCGACCCGGAGCTGGCCGACGCCTACCGGGCCGCGCACGAGGACTACATCACCCGCCGCGACGCCATCGAGGTCCTGGAGGGCTTCCCGAGCGCCGGCGGCATGCCGGACCGGGTGAAGTGCCTGCACGTCCTGGTCGGCCACTCGCTGGCCGCCGGGCCCGGGGTCAACCCGCTGGGCGACGAGGCCATCGCGATGCTGCCCGAGTGGTGGGCCAAGGGCCCCTGCGTCACGCCGTGCGCCGTGGACGCGGAAGGACAGGACGCGTGACCCGGGTCGCCGCCGTCGACTGCGGTACGAACTCGATCCGGCTCCTCGTCGCCGACGTGGACCCCGCCACCGGCTCCTTCACCGAGCTGGACCGGCGGATGACGATCGTCCGGCTCGGCCAGGGCGTCGACCGGACCGGCCGGCTGGCCCCCGAGGCGCTGGAGCGGACGTTCGCGGCCTGCCGGGAGTACGCGGCGGCGATCGGGGAACTGGGCGCGGAGCGGATCCGCTTCGTCGCCACCTCCGCCTCCCGCGACGCCGAGAACAGCGCGGAGTTCGTGGCCGGGGTCCGGGACATCCTGGGCGTCGAGCCCGAGGTGATCACCGGCGACCAGGAGGCGCAGCTCTCCTTCGACGGGGCCACCAAGGAGCTGGCGGGCAGCGACCATCTGGCGAAGCCGTATCTGGTCGTCGACATCGGCGGCGGCTCCACCGAGTTCGTGCTCGGCTCGGACCGGGTGGAAGCCGCCCGGTCCGTGGACATCGGCTGCGTACGGATGACGGAACGTCACCTCGTCGTGGACGGGGCCGTCATGGACCCGCCCAGCCATGAGCGGGCCGCCGCGATCCGCGCGGACATCGACGCCGCCCTCGACCTCGCCGAGCAGACCGTGCCGCTCACCGGGGCCGGCACCCTCGTCGGCCTCGCGGGCACCGTCACCACGGTCGCCGGGATCGCGCTGGAGCTGCCGGAGTACGACTCCGCGGCCATCCACCACTCCCGGATCTCCCGCGGCCAGGTCCGCGCGATCACCGAGCACCTGCTGCGCTCCACCCACGAGGAGCGCGCCGCGATCCCCGTGATGCACCCCGGCCGGGTCGACGTGATCGGCGCCGGGGCGCTCGTCCTGCTCGCCGTGATGGAGCGGACGGGAGCCCACGAGGTGGTCGTCAGCGAGCACGACATCCTGGACGGCATCGCCTGGAGCGCCGCGTAGGCGACGGTCCGGCCGGTGTGGGCGGGCAGCCCTCGGGCTGCCCGCTCAATCGCACCGCCACCTGCACCGTTGAGCCCCGATCCGGGCCCTCTGGGCCGCCCGGGCGACCTCTCCGGGGACACGCCGCAGATAAGTTCGTGAACTTCTTCACAAGGAATTGGGCCCTCTTGGTCGCGGTTCGGGCCCGTAGGGCCGGAACCGGCCGCGCCGGAGGCCGTGCGGAGGTGTCGCGCTCATGTTCCGAGAGCGTTGCGCCCGCATGAAGAGGAGCGGTGGTTCACCCGGTCCACAGGGCCAAGGGCCAGCTCACAAGCGGTGAACAACGTTTCCCACGGTGTCGTGGTTCCCTTTCGTACCCATGACCTGGGTCACGTGGGCGGCGAAGTGTAGCAGAGGGTCGGTCAATCCTTGTGAAGGGGCTCACGAGCACCCCCCTGGGGCGGGGTGGATACTCGATGGCATGAGCACCACGGAGCGTCCCAGGATCCTCGTTGTAGGCGGTGGGTACGTAGGCCTGTACGCAGCTCGTCGCATTCTGAAGAAGATGCGATACGGAGAGGCGACCGTCACGGTCGTCGACCCGCGGTCGTACATGACGTACCAGCCCTTCCTCCCCGAAGCTGCCGCCGGCAGCATCTCGCCTCGGCATGTCGTCGTCCCGCTGCGACGCGTGCTGCCCAAGGCTGAGGTTCTCACCGGTCGTGTCACGACCATCGATCAGGACCGCAAGGTCGCCACGGTCGCGCCGCTCGTCGGCGAGGCCTACGAGCTGCCCTTCGACTACCTGGTCATCGCGATGGGCGCGGTCTCCCGCACCTTCCCGATCCCCGGCCTCGCCGAGCAGGGCATCGGCATGAAGGGCATCGAGGAGTCCATCGGTCTGCGCAACCACGTCCTGGAGCAGCTGGACAAGGCTGACTCCACGACCGACGAGGACGTCCGCCGCAAGGCGCTGACGTTCGTCTTCGTGGGCGGCGGCTTCGCCGGCGCGGAGACCATCGGCGAGGTCGAGGACATGGCCCGCGACGCGGCGAAGTACTACACCAACGTGAAGCGCGAGGACATGCGCTTCATCCTGGTCGACGCCGCCGACAAGATCCTTCCCGAGGTCGGCCCGAAGCTGGGCGCCTACGGCAAGGAGCACCTGGAGAGCCGCGGCGTGGAGATCTACCTCTCCACCTCGATGGACTCCTGCGTCGACGGTCACGTGGTGCTCAAGAACGGCCTGGAGGTCGACTCCAGCACCATCGTGTGGACCGCCGGTGTGAAGCCGAACCCGGCGCTGGCCCGCTTCGGCCTGCCGCTCGGCCCCCGCGGTCACGTGGACACCTCGGAGAAGCTCCAGGTGCAGGGCACCGACTACATCTGGGCCGCGGGCGACAACGCCCAGGTGCCGGACCTGGTCGGCCGCCGCGCCGGCAACCCGAACGCCTGGTGCCCGCCCAACGCCCAGCACGCGCTGCGTCAGGCGAAGGTCCTCGGCGACAACGTGATCTCCGGTATGCGGGGCTTCCCGCAGAAGGAGTACAGCCACGCTAACAAGGGTGCGGTCGCCGGTCTCGGCCTGCACAAGGGCGTCGCGATGATCGTCATGGGCAAGGTGAAGATCAAGCTCAAGGGCCGTCTCGCCTGGTACATGCACCGCGGCTACCACGGCATGGCCATGCCGACCTGGAACCGTAAGATCCGGATCTTCGCCGACTGGACGCTGGCGATGTTCCTCAAGCGCGAGGTCGTCTCGCTCGGCGCCATGGAGACGCCGCGCGAGGAGTTCTACGAGGCCGCCAAGCCGGCCCCGGCTCCGGCCGCCGCCAAGGCCGAGGGCGAGAAGGCCAAGGCCTCCTGACCCCTCGGTGACCCGCTCCGCGAGGAGCACCCCGTACGACGCCCGAAGGGGCCGTCCGCCATCCGTGGTGCGGACGGCCCCTTCGGCGTATCCGGCGATCGGCCCGGACCGGGACCGCGACCGGGGTGATGGCCCGTTCCCGCCCATATGGATGGCGCATACACGTGTTTTGCCGATTCGTTGCCCGGTAGCGGGATGACGGAGTGTGCGAGGAGAGTTGACGCAGGTGTACCTCGCCGCCGCACCGGGGTGTCGCGACGGGGCTACGAGCATGTCCGTTGCCTGTGCTTGTTGTGCTTGTCGGGGAAACACCACGGAGGTGTGCGCCATGGCAGACGCCGCGTCGCGGCTGACCGCTCTTGCCGAGGAGTTGCTCTCGGAACCCCTGCCGGTCCGGATCCGGGCCTGGGACGGCAGCGAATCGGGGCCGCCCGGCGCCCCGGTCCTCGTGATCCGCCACCGCCGCGCCCTGCGGCGGATCCTGTGGAAGCCCGGCGAACTGGGCCTGGCCCGCGCCTGGGTGGCCGGGGAGATCGACGTCGACGGCGATCTGTACGAGGTGCTCGACCGGATCGCCGGGCTGCTCTGGGACCGGGGCGCCGACGCCAAGGACTCCGTCCACCCGGTCCGCGACCCCAAGGTCCGCGCCTTCGCCCGCGGCCTGCTCGACCTCGCGGGCCCCTGGCCGCCGCCCGCCCCGCCCGCGGAGGAGGTGCGCCGCCGCACCGGGCCGCTGCACACCAGACGCCGCGACAAGGAGGCCATCAGCCACCACTACGACGTCGGCAACGACTTCTACGCCCTGGTGCTCGGCCCCTCCATGGTCTACTCCTGCGCCTACTGGCAGGACGGCGGAACCCTGGAGGAGGCCCAGCGCGACAAGCTCGACCTGGTCTGCCGCAAGCTCGCCCTGAAGGACGGCGACCGGCTCCTGGACGTCGGCTGCGGCTGGGGCTCGATGGCCATCCACGCCGCCCGCCACTACGGGGCCCACGTCACCGGCATCACCCTCTCCCAGGAACAGGCCGCCCACGCCCGCAAGCGCATCGCCGATGAGGGCCTGACCGACCGCATCGAGATCCGGGTCCAGGACTACCGCGACGTCCGCGACGGACCGTACGACGCGATCTCCTCGATCGGCATGGCCGAGCACGTCGGCTCGGTCCGCTACCGCGAGTACGCGGACGACCTCTACGCCCTCCTGAAGCCCGGCGGCCGCCTCCTGAACCACCAGATCGCCCGCCGCCCCGAGAAGGACGAGGACGCCTACCGCATCGACGCCTTCATCGACGCGTACGTCTTCCCGGACGGCGAACTGGCCCCGGTCGGCCGCACCCTGGCCACCCTGGAGGAGGCCGGCTTCGAGGCCCGGGACGTCGAGGCGCTGCGCGAGCACTACGCGCTGACCCTGCGCCAGTGGGTGGCCAACCTGGAACGCCACTGGGAGCGGGCGGTACGCGCCACCTCCCCGGGCCGGGCCCGGGTCTGGCGGCTGTACATGGCCGCCTCCGCGCTCTCCTTCGAGCACAACAAGATCGGCGTCAACCAGATCCTCGCGGTGCGCCCGCTGGACAGCGGCTCCTCCCGGCTGCCGCTGCGCACCCGCAGCTGGACGGAGCCCGCCGCGGACACGGACACGGACACGGAGACGGCCATGGACACGGACGCCTGACCCGTACCCGTACGGCAACGGGCGAGGGGCCGGTGCGCCGCTTCCCAGCGGTGCACCGGCCCCTCGTCGTCCCCTGCGTCCCGGCCCCGGGACCCCCGGCTACTCCGTCTTGATCGCCGTCAGCATGTTGAGCTTCGCGGCGCTGCGGGCGGGCCACAGCGAGGCGAGGACGCCCACCAGGCCGGCCAGGAGCAGGAAGATACCGAGCCGGTCCCACGGGATGACCAGGGCGTAGTGGGGGATGCTCTCGGACAGGGTCCGGCCGATCGCCCAGCCGAGGAAGACGCCCAGGCCGACCCCGATCACCGCGCCGAAGACCGAGATGACGACGGCCTCCAGACGGATCATCCGCTTGACGCGACCCCGGTCGAGACCGATCGCGCGGAGCATGCCGATCTCCTGCTGCCGCTCGAACACCGACATCGCGAGGGTGTTGACGACCCCGAGGACCGCGATCAGCAGGGCCATGGCGAGCAGCCCGTACATGATGTTCAGGGCGGTGTTGATGAAGCCGCCGAACATGTCACGGATGTCCTGCCGGTCCATGACGCTCATCGCCGGGTTGTCGCCGAGCGCGTCCACGATGGACTGCTCGTTGGCCTGGCTCGCGCCGCCGTCCGTCTTGATCCAGATCTCGCGGATCTCGGGGCGGGTGGAGGCGCTGTGCTGGTCGGCCAGCTGCTTCGGGATCACGAAGGGCGAGAGGAACTCGTTCTCCTCGTAGGTCGCCCCGATCGTCAGCTCGCCCTTCTTCTCGTCGTCGAACTTCACCGGGAGGGTGTCGCCGGTCTTCCAGCCGTTCGACTTCGCGGTCTTGGAGCCGACCGCGACCTGGCCGTCCTTGAGCGAGGCCAGCGAACCGGACTCGGTGTTCAGCGAGAAGACCTTCTCCACATCGCCCGGGGTGACGCCCGAGGCCGAGTGGTGCTCGCCGTCGACCTCGAACCAGGCCGCCTGCTGCGGGGAGAGCGCCGAGACGCCGTCGGCCTTCGACAGGGCCGTGAGCGCGGACTCGTCCAGCGAGTCGCCGCTGGCCATCGTGACCATGTAGTCGGCCTTGATGTTGTCCGTGGTCATCTTGTCGATGGCCTGGCCGAGCGTGACGCCGAGCACCGAGATGCCGGTGACCAGGGTCAGCCCGATGGCCAGCGCGGAGGCGGTGGCTCCGGTGCGCCGCGGGTTGCGGACCGCGTTCTGCGAGGCCAGCTTCCCGGAGACGCCGAACAGCTTCTTCAGCAGCGGCCGGACCAGCGCGATCACCGGGCGGGAGAGCAGCGGGATCAGGATGATAATGCCGATCAGGGCGAAGAACGCGCCCGCCGCGACCAGCTGCCGGCCGGAGGTGCCGCCGCTCGCCGCGCCGCCGACGATGCCCGCCGAGCCGAGCAGGGCGATCACACCGCCGATCGAGTTCCGTACGACGAGGGACTTGACGGAGGCGGTGGCGTGGACGCTGCTCATCGCGGCGACCGGGGCGATCTTCGCGGCCCGGCGGGCGGGCAGCCAGGCGGCCAGCACGGTGATCAGGACGCCGACCGCGAAGGCGGAGATCACGGCGGTCGGCGAGACGACCAGCGGACCGGCCGGGATCTTGCCGCCCATGACGCCCATCGCGGAGCGCAGACCGGTGGCGAGGCCGAGACCGAGGGCGAAGCCGATGACGGAGGCGAGCACGCCGACGAAGGCGGCCTCCAGCAGCACCGAGCGCTTCACCTGGCGGCGGGTGGCGCCGATGGCACGCATCAGGGCCAGCTCACGGGTCCGCTGGGCGACCAGCATGGTGAAGGTGTTGGCGATGAGGAAGATGCCGACGAACAGCGCGATGCCCGCGAAGGCCAGCAGCATGGTGTTGAGGCCGTTCAGCCCGGACTCGATGTCCTTGGCCTGCTGCTCGGCCAGCGCCTTGCCGGTCTGCGCGGTCGCGTCCTCGGGCAGCAGAGGGGTGATCTCGTCCAGCAGCTTCCGGTCGGAGACGCCGCCCGCCGCGGTGACCGTGGCGTCCTTGAAGACACCGGGCTTCAGGTAGAGCTGCTGGGCGGTCGCGGTGTCGAACAGCACGAGGCTGCCGCCCGCGTTGACCGCGCCGTCCTCGGTGGTGAAGATCCCGGAGAGGGTGTATTCCTTCACCGGCCCGTTGGTGGCGACCCGCACCGGGTCGCCGACGCGGTACTTGCCCTTGTCCGCGGTGTCCTTGTCGAGGGCGACCGAGCCGTTCTTCGCCGGGCCCGAGCCGTCGGTGAAGACGTACTGCGAGTCCTTGCCGTCCTTGCCGGGGGCGAAGTTCGCGCCGGTGTTGGACCAGCCGTTGCCGATCAGCTTGCCGTCCGGGTCGGCGACCCCGGCGAAGCCGGAGACCCGGCCGGTGGCGGAGGCGACGCCGTCCAGACCCCGGATCTTCTCCAGGGTGGCCTCGTCGATGCCGGGGTTCTTCTCGTCGTCGCCGGCGTACGTCTCCACGGAGACGGCGACGTTGTCGTAGCTCTTGGCGGACTGGTTGCGGAAGGCGTTGCCGAGGGTGTCGGTGAAGACCAGGGTGCCGGAGACGAACGCTACGCCGAGCATGACGGCGAGCACGGTCATCAGCAGCCTGGCCTTGTGCGCGAGCACATTGCGCAGGGCGGTACGGAACATGTCTGGGTGTCCTGTGATGGGTGCCGGAAGGGGGTCGGGGACGCGGCGGGGCCTCGGGCCCCACGCGTCAGCTCGTGCGGCCCTTCGCGTCGAACGCCTTCATCCGGTCGAGGACCCGGTCGGCGGTCGGCTGGATCATCTGGTCGACGACCGCGCCGTCCGCGAGGAAGATGACCCGGTCGGCGTAGGAGGCGGCCACCGGGTCGTGCGTCACCATCACCA
Organism: Streptomyces sp. DSM 106670; assembly: GCF_055792845.1. Taxonomy (NCBI): domain Bacteria; kingdom Bacillati; phylum Actinomycetota; class Actinomycetes; order Kitasatosporales; family Streptomycetaceae; genus Streptomyces; species Streptomyces sp. DSM 106670. Next base: position 3,096,003 of record NZ_CM147704.1, on the reverse strand, counting down.
CGGTCTGGCCCAGCTCGCGCACCGAGTTGCGCAGGAAGCCCAGGACCTCGGCGCCGGAGCGGGAGTCCAGGTTTCCGGTCGGCTCGTCACCGAAGATGATCTCGGGCCGCGCGGCCAGGGCGCGGGCCACGGCGACGCGCTGCTGCTGGCCGCCGGAGAGCTCGGTCGGGCGGTGCTTCAGCCGCTCCGAGAGACCGACCATGTCGATGACCTTCTGGAGCCACGCGGCGTCCGGCTTACGGCCCGCGATGTCCATCGGCAGGGTGATGTTCTCCAGCGCGGTGAGCGTCGGCAGCAGGTTGAACGCCTGGAAGATGAAGCCGATCTTGTCCCGGCGCAACTGGGTGAGCTGCTTGTCCTTGAGCGTGGACAGCTCGGTCTCGCCGATGCGCACCGAACCGCTGCTGAAGCTGTCGAGCCCGGCGACGCAGTGCATCAGCGTCGACTTGCCGGAGCCCGAGGGGCCCATGATCGCGGTGAACTCGCCCTGCGGGAAGTCCACGGTCACCCGGTCCAGGGCGACGACCTGCGTCTCGCCCTCGCCGTAGACCTTCGACAGCTCCGTGGCGCGGGCAGCCACCGCGGTGGCGCGGTGAACGGTGGGGGTGGTGGTCACAGGGACGCTCCTGGTTCGGTGATGCGGATGAGATGGGCCGTGCTGAGGCGGACGCTAACGCCATGCCTCGGGGACTTACTCCATCCTTACGTCCCGATCGCGCCGGGTCGTCACTCCCGATGCCCGTTCCCGGGGCCCTCTTGAGTCGCATCGCGGGCGTGGATCCGTCCTCCTCGGGTATGACACCGACCCTGACCGGAGTCGTGGCCGTCGCTCCGCGGTCACCCGGTGTGAGCGCGTACGGACGGCCGCCGCGGAGCCTTCGCGGCGGCGTTCGCGGCGGTGGGCGGGCCCTTCCGGAGCCGCGCCGGACCCGAGGGTGGCGGATGCCCTGGCGAGGCCTGGCGCGGACCTGGCGCGTTGGGCCGTACGAGTGCGGCGACTTTCCGTCAATCCCATGCGGTGCGCCGACCGCCCATGATCGGCCGCGGGCGTGTGGTCAGCCCGGCCCGTTGTGCTGACGGACCCTCAAGCGGTCAATAAAATAAGACAACATCGCGCCACTGTTCCGCTGATCGAGGGACGTCCCCGGATAGGGTCGGTAGCCAAACGCGGAGCCGCGCGGCACGCCCGGATGGTGGAACGTAGACACGGCGAGCTTAAACCTCGCTGCCCCTCGGGGGCGTGCCGGTTCGAGTCCGGCTCCGGGCACCACGCGCCGCACTGAGCGTGACCCGGCGCAACGGTCCGCAGTCAGGTGTCCGCAGCCAGGTACACGCATCCACGGCCCACGCGTGTCGCCGTGGGAACACCGTGGGAGCACGTCGCGGGCTGCCGGAAAGATCCTCCCCTGGCACTAGGGTGATTCTTTTGCCTACCCATTACTCTTGTGGCAAGGCCACGCAGTGTGGCCATGGAGGAGTGAGATGAGGAGCAGCAACCCGGTCTTCTCGCGACGGGGGTTCAGCCGCGACAACGGCCACGCGGGCTTCAACGCGCCGCCGCAGGCCGGGGCCACCGCGACGGGCACCAATCCCTACGCGCAGGGCACCGCCGCCAACCCGTACGCCACCAACCCCTACGCGCAGACGGACACGCACGGCGCCCCGCAGGCGCCCGCCCGTTCCGATGTGATGACCATCGACGGCGTCGTGACGCGTACGGCGATGACGCTCGGCACCGTGATCCTGGCCGCCGCGGCGGCCTGGTGGATCATGCCGGTCGACCAGGCGAACCTGGGCACCGCCTACGGCGTGGCCATCGGCGCCGCGCTGATCGGCTTCGTCCTGTCGCTGGTCAACTCGTTCAAGCGCCGGCCCTCGCCCGCGCTGATCCTGACCTACGCGGCGTTCGAGGGTGTCTTCCTCGGCATCGTCAGCAACATCGTCAGCATGTACGTCGCCCCCGGCGCCGCGATGCAGGCGGTGATCGGCACCATGGCGGTCTTCGCCGGTGTGCTGATCGCCTACCGCACCGGACTGATCCGGGTCACGCGCCGCTTCTACGGCTTCGTGATGGCGGCCGCCATCGGCTTCATGCTGCTGATGATGGTCAACCTCCTGTTCGCCGTGTTCGGCGGCGGTGACGGCCTCGGCTTCCGCAGCGGCGCGCTCGGCGTGGTCTTCGGCATCGTGGCCATCGTCATCGGCGCGTGCATCCTCGCCCTGAACTTCAAGCAGGTCGAGGACGGCATCGCGTACGGCGCTCCGCGCGAGGAGGAGTGGCTGGCGGCCTTCGGCCTCACCGTGACCCTGGTGTGGATCTACATCGAGATGCTGCGCCTGGTCGCGATCCTCAGCGGCGACGACTGACCGGCCGCACAGCGGCATCCGCAGTACTCGCAGCACCCGTAGTACCCGTAGCACCGGAACGGCCCGCGGACCTCGTGTCCGCGGGCCGTTCCGCGTTCCGCCCCCTCCGTCCTCCGTCGTCCGCCCTCCGCTCTCCGCCCTCCGCCCTCCGGTGCGAGCGTGCGGGCGCGGCGCGTAGGGTCGGTCGGGTGCTCGATACGACGCCCCTGATCCTGGCCGTGGACCGTTTCGCCGACCGGCTGCGCTCGGCCCCGCAGAGCCGCCTCCAGCGCGGTGCGGCCGCCGAGGCGCTGGCCGCCGCCCGTGAACTCGCCGTACGGGCCCAGCGCCTGGAGAACCCGGACGCGGAGCCGCGGGAGCTGCCGGACGCCGGGGTGTTCGCCGTGGGCGACCAGCTCGCCGTCGCCGGGCGGGACCTGGCCGTGGCACTGGAAACGGCCCCGTCCCAGGAGCTGGACGAGGCCGTGCGGTATGTCGGGGAAGCGGCGGCGCGGGCTTTCGCGTGAGCGGCGCGGGTTCGCGTGCGAGCGGCCCGCGCCCGGCGGTCAGAACGAGGCGATGACCCGGTCGGCGAGGATGTACACGTTGTCCTCGCCGCAGGAGAAGGTCAGCGCATAGGCGCCCGAGACGCCCGAGCCGCCCAGCAGCACCGGCTGCCGGCCCGCCCGCAGCGCGTCGGCGAGCCGCTCGGCGGTCTCGCGGTGGCCGGGGGTCATGCAGAGCGTGGTGCCGTCGGCGAAGACGTACACATCGAGCGTGCCCAGCGGGCCGGGCCGCACATCGGTCAGCTCGGTCGCGGTGTCGGCCAGCTCCTCCAGCCGGTTCACGGTGCGCTCGTGGTCGGTGACCACCGGTGTCTGCACGGGGATGAAGTCCGGGTGCGAGGGGTGGCGGCGGCGGGCGGCGGCCAGCTCGGGGGAGTCCTCGGGGAACTCCGCGGTCTCCGGAAGCCCGGTCGCCAGGTCCGTCTGCAGCTCCGCCGGAAGATCGGTCAGCTCGCCGACCTCGTGCTCCGCGAGGGTCCGCTCGCTCAGCTCGACGAGCTCCTCCATCGCCTCGGCCGCCTCCAGGTCCAGCGACTCCAGACCGGCGAAGTCGGCCTGCCGGGGCAGGTAGTACGGGGTGTCGTCGCCGAGGCCGGACAGCCCGCCCAGCAGGGAGGGGGCGTCGGCGGCGTCACGGGCCTCCTGGGCGGCCCAGAAGGCGCGCGCCTCGGCCAGCTCGCGCTCCCGCTCCTCGGCGAGAGCCTCGGCGACGGCCGCGCGTATCTCCTCGGCGGGGGTGGTCGTACTGCGGCTCTGAGGTGGCACCGAGGCGCCGAGAGCGTGGCTCGTCGCCAGCTCCGTGCGCAGCGCCGCGACCTGCTTGCGCAGCCCGTGAGCGGCGTGCAGTGCGGCGGCGCCGACAGCCGTGGCAGCGGCGGTGGTCAGCAACAGGGCAAATGACATGGCGCTCACTGACATACTCCCGGTCTCAATCGATACCCCCGACTTCCTACATCAGCTTGGCCTGTACCGGTACGTGCTGTCAGTGCATTACGTCACGAAATGGACAGGTCTTTCGGTCCGATGTTTAGCCCCAAAAGGCCGTGACCTGCAGAAACGACTCTCCCCCGGGACGCAGATCACATCCTGGGGGAGATTCGGTCACGGTCGGAGCTCGGTGGGGTTCGAAACCCCCGCCGCGCGGGACGCGAGAGGGCTCAGCTGAGCCGCTCGTGCCCGTGGTCGCGCTGAGCTTCGCCTTCGCTGCGGGCAGGTGCCGCACTCGTACCTCGCGCGACCCTACCCTCCGCTGCGGCTCAGCTCAGCCGCTCGATCACCATCGCCATGCCCTGGCCGCCGCCCACGCACATCGTCTCCAGGCCCCACTGCTTGTCGTGGAACTGGAGGCTGTTGATCAGCGTGCCGGTGATGCGGGCGCCGGTCATGCCGAAGGGGTGGCCGACCGCGATCGCGCCGCCGTTGACGTTGACCTTGTCCAGCGGCAGGCCGAGGTCCCGGTAGGAGGGGATGACCTGGGCGGCGAACGCCTCGTTGATCTCGGCGAGGTCGATGTCGTCGATGGTCAGGCCGGCCCGCTTCAGCGCCTGCTTGCTGGCCTCGACCGGGCCGTAGCCCATGATCTCGGGGGAGAGGCCGGAGACGCCGGTGGAGACGATCCGGGCCAGCGGGGTCAGGCCCAGCTCGCGCGCCTTGGTGTCGGACATGATCACGAGGGCCGCGGCGCCGTCGTTGAGCGGGCAGCAGTTGGCCGCGGTGACCAGGCCGTCGGGGCGGAAGACCGGCTTCAGGCCCTGCACGCCCTCCAGGGTGACGCCCGCGCGCGGGCCGTCGTCCTTGGCGACCACGGTGCCGTCGGGCGTGGTGACCGGGGTGATCTCCCGCTCCCAGAAGCCGTTCTTCAGGGCTTCCTCGGCGAGGTTCTGCGACCGTACGCCGAACTCGTCCATGTCCTGGCGGGTGACGCCCTTGGTCCGGGCCAGGTTCTCCGCCGTCTGCCCCATCGCGATGTACGCGTCCGGCACGAGGCCGTCCTCGCGCGGGTCGTGCCAGCTCGCACCGGACTCCTCGGCGCGGGCGGCGGTGCGGGCCTCGGCCTCGGCGAACAGCGGGTTGTGCGTGTCCGGCAGGCTGTCGGAGTTGCCCTTGGTGAAGCGGGACACCATCTCGACACCGGCCGAGATGAAGACGTCGCCCTCGCCCGCCTTGATCGCGTGCAGCGCCATCCGGCTGGTCTGCAGCGAGGAGGAGCAGTAGCGGGTGACCGTACAGCCGGGAAGGTGGTCCATCCCCATCTGTACGGCGATGATGCGGCCCAGGTTGTTGCCCTGCTCGCCGCCGGGCAGACCGCAGCCCAGCATCAGGTCGTCGATGTCCTTCGGGTCCAGCTCGGGAACCTTGGCCAGCGCGGTCTGGATGATCGTGGCGGTCAGGTCGTCCGCGCGCAGGTCCTTCAGGGAGCCCTTGAAGGCGCGGCCGATCGGCGAACGGGCGGCAGAGACGATCACGGCTTCGGGCATCACGCGGCTCCAAGGGGGCTGGAAGGCTGTGTGGACGGCAGAACTCCTCTGGAAGTTACCCGGACGTATCGCCGGGGTCACCCGGCAGGCCGTGTGATGCGGAACTCTTTTCTAAGCGCTTGCTCAGCACGGCCCGCCGTCGGACGCCACCCGTTACGCGTGCCCGTGGGCGGCGTCCGGGTGGGTGTGCGGGGTGGGTTCCGTGGAGGCGGGCAGACGCCGCCGCCTGCGGTGCTTGAGGAGGGCCCAGGGCGCCCGGGCCCCCGTGACCTCCGTACCGGCCTCCCGGGCCGCCTGGGAGGCCGCCTTCGCCACCGGGAGGATGTCCTCGCGCCGCGCCCCGTCCAGCCGGTCGGTCTCCGGCCACAGGCCCAGCACCGCGCACAGCGTGGGCAGCACCGCCATGGCCGCCGTGGCATAGCCCTCGGCGGAGGGGTGGTAGTTGTCCGGGCCGAACAGCTCGCGCGGGTTCGCCGCGAACTCCGGGCCCAGCAGGTCGCCCAGCGACACCGTGCGCCCGCCCTGCTCCACCACCCCGATCGTCTGCGCCGCCGCCAGCTGCCGGCTCACCCGCCGGGCCAGCCAGCGCAGCGGCTGGTAGACCGGCTCGATCGTGCCCAGGTCCGGGCAGGTCCCGACGACCACCTCCGCACCGGCCGTCCGCAGCCTGCGCACCGCCGTCGTCAGACAGCGCACCGACTGGGTCGCGGGCATCCGATGGGTGACGTCGTTCGCCCCGATCATGATCACGCAGACGTCCGGGACCCGCGCCGGATCCGCGAGCAGCAGCGACACCTGCCGCTCCAGATCGTCCGACCGGGCCCCCGGCAGGGCCACGTTCCGCAGATCCACCGGCCGCTCGGACACCGCCGCGAGACCCGAAGCGAGCAGCGCCCCCGGGGTCTGCCCGGCCCGCCGCACCCCCTGCCCCGCGGCCGTCGAATCCCCGAGCATCCCGAGCCGCATCGGATCGTTCGGCCCGGCGAACGCCACCCCGTACCGTCCGTCCGCACTCGGCGGAACCGGAGCGGTGCCGCCGCCCACCTGCCTCTTCGCGAGCTGGACCTCCGCCAGGAACACGCCCACGGCCGCCGCACCGATCAACCCGATGCTGCCACCGCCGTAGGCCGCGCCCGCCGCGATCCGCCGTGCCACCCTTGCTCTCGACACAGTCCGGTCCACCTCCTCCTCGCCGTACAGCCGTACACGTACCTACTTGCCCCGCTCGGGGCTCCGTGTACTCCTTCCCGTACGCACAGTGCGTCCCGTACGCATACTCTGGGCCGGACCATCTCGGAGATCCCGGAGTACACGGTGCAATTCCACGATTCGATGATCAGTCTTGTCGGCAACACCCCGCTGGTGAGGCTGCGCAACGTCACGGCAGGTATCCAGGCGACCGTCCTGGCCAAGGTCGAGTACTTCAACCCCGGCGGGTCGGTGAAGGACCGCATCGCGCTGCGCATGATCGAGGCGGCCGAGCAGAGCGGGGAGCTGAAGCCCGGCGGCACGATCGTCGAGCCGACCAGTGGCAACACGGGCGTCGGGCTCGCCATCGTCGCCCAGCAGAAGGGCTACAAGTGCATCTTCGTCTGCCCGGACAAGGTGTCCACGGACAAGATCAACGTGCTGCGCGCGTACGGCGCCGAGGTCGTCGTCTGCCCGACCGCCGTTGACCCCGAGCACCCGGACTCGTACTACAACGTCTCCGACCGGCTGGTCACCGAGACGCCGGGCGCCTGGAAGCCGGACCAGTACTCCAACCCGAACAACCCCCGCTCGCACTACGAGACCACCGGTCCCGAACTGTGGGAGCAGACCGAGGGGAAGATCACACACTTCGTCGCGGGCGTCGGCACCGGCGGCACCATCAGCGGCACCGGGCGCTATCTCAAGGAGATCAGCGACGGCGCGGTCCAGGTCATCGGCGCCGACCCGGAGGGCTCGGTCTACTCCGGCGGCTCCGGCCGTCCGTATCTGGTCGAGGGCGTCGGCGAGGACTTCTGGCCGAGCGCGTACGACCGGAACGTCACCGACGAGATCGTCGCGGTGTCCGACAAGGACTCCTTCCAGATGACCCGCCGGCTCGCCAAGGAGGAGGGCCTGCTCGTCGGCGGCTCCTGCGGCATGGCGGTCGTCGGGGCCCTGGAGGTCGCCAAGCGGCTCGGCCCCGACGACGTCGTCGTGGTGCTGCTCCCCGACAGCGGGCGCGGCTATCTGAGCAAGATCTTCAACGACGAGTGGATGGCCGACTACGGCTTCCTGGAGGACTCCGGCACCTCCGCCAACGTCGGCGCGGTCCTGGACTTCAAGGAGGGCCCGATGCCCTCCCTCGTCCACATGCACCCGGAGGAGACGGTCGGCGAGGCCATCGACGTGCTCCGCGAGTACGGCGTCTCCCAGATGCCGATCGTGAAGCCGGGCGCCGGCCACCCGGACGTGATGGCCGCCGAGGTCATCGGCTCCGTCGTGGAGCGGCAGCTGCTGGACGCGCTGTTCACCCAGCGCGCCTCGCTGAGCGACCCGCTGGAGAAGCACATGTCGGCGCCGCTGCCGCAGGTCGGCTCCGGCGAACCGGTCGAGGACCTGATGGCCGTGCTCAGCGGCACGGACGGGGCCGACGCGGCGATCGTGCTCGTCGAGGGCAAGCCCAAGGGCGTCGTGAGCAGGCAGGACCTGCTGGCGTTCCTCGCCAAGGACGCGGGCACGGCGAAGGCCTGACGGTCGGGGGTCACCTCCGGGGGCGCCCCCGGAGGCGCTCATTGGCCGGGCTTCGCGAAAACGGTACGAGCGCGTCACGTCCGCGCAGCACCCGCTTAACACGGCTCCGGCAGATTGGTGGGTGTCGGCAGGGAAACCCGCCGGCACCCAGAACGGCGACACCGGACTACGGAGCGGCTCCCGGACCTCCACCGTCGCCCGGACGCGGGTATCCGGCCCTGACCCGGACCGCGTCCCTCGCGGGGACCGCCGTCGTCCCGCCCCCCGGGCAACCGGGGGTGCGGCGGTCCCCGCGACATACCTCCGCAGACATCGGCGCGGCCGGACTCCCCCGTGGGTCCGGCCGCGCGGTCGTGTTCCGGGCCCGTCGGACGGATCGGGGCCCGTCGTGAGCGGCGGCTCAGTCCTTCCAGTCGGACCGCGCCCGCTCCTCCCGGCGGCGGAACAGCCCCCCGCCCCGCGCCGCCTGGAACGCGTTGACGCCCACGATGCCGAGCCAGGCCACCACCAGCCCCTCGATCCCGGCGTTCACGACGCCGATCGCGGACAGCGGGACGGCCAGGATCAACGAGACGATCCCCAGCGCGTACCGCTCCCCGAAGGTCTCCGGCTGCGCCGGACGCGCGCCCCGGGCGTTGGTCATCTGCTGCTCGGCGAGCTGGCGGCGGACCCTGCGGTCGAGCGTGGTGTCGAGGCGCTGCTCGACCTTCTCCAGGAACGATTCGATGAGCACGGACTCGTACTCCGCGCCCAGCTCGCCACGGGCCTGGAGGGTGGCGGCGAGCTCCTTCTGGATCTCGGGGTCACGGGCTTCCATGCGGATGACGGTACGGAGTCCGGGCCCGCGTGACAGTAGGGCTAGCCCCCGCATCTCCTGGGGCTACCCCCCCGACTCCTGCATATGGACATACAGCGACCTTCCTGGCTGAATAGAACGGTCGGCGCCGGTCGTGGCGCGACGGATCCAGCAAGGGGACAGCATGAGTGGGAGCAGCCCCGCCGCACGGTTGCAGCGGCTCTTCGAGGGCCACCGGCTCACACCCACCCAGCGGCGCATCGCGCACTGCATGGTCCGCCGGGCCGCCGACGCGCCGTTCCTCTCCAGCGTGGAGCTGGCCGAACTGGCCGGGGTCAGTCAGCCCTCCGTCACCCGCTTCGCGGTGGCCCTCGGCTTCGACGGCTATCCGGCGCTGCGCAGGCATCTGCGCGAGGTCGCGCCCGCCGACGCGGAGCAGGAGGACGCGGGGGAGTCGTACAACGAGTACCAACAGGCCGTCCGCGCCGAGATCGAGAACCTCCAGCACCTCTGTGCCGTGCTCGCCGACCCCGCGCCCGTGGAGCGGGCCGGCCGGCTGCTCGCCGGCTCCCGGCCGCTGCCGGTGCTGGGGCTGCGCGCCGCCTCCTCGCAGGCGCGCGGCTTCGGCTACTTCGCCGCCAAGGTGCACCCCGACGTCCGGGTGCTCGACGAGGGCGGCAGCATGCTGCCCGATCGGATCGACTCCGCCCGCCGGGCCGGGGCCACCGCCCTGATGTGCTTCGCGCTGCCGCGCCACCCCAAGGAGACCGTGGACGCGCTCGCGTACGCCCAGGACCAGGGGCTGACCGTGGTGACGGTCGCCGACTCGGCCTTCGCGCCCGTCGCCAAGCACAGCGATCTGCTGCTCCCGGCGGCGATCGGCTCCGGGCTCTCCTTCGACACCGTCTGCGCGCCGATGCTGCTCGGCCGGGTGCTGCTGGAGGCGATGTGCGACGGACTGCCCGACGCCCAGGCGCGGCTGGAGGAGTTCGACGTACGGGCGGCGGCCCGCGGTCTGTTCGTGGAGTGACCTCGGCCGCGGATTCTCAGGCCACCTTCATCTGCGGCCGCTAATCTCCGCGCCCGGAAGGGCCGGCACCAGGACCGGCGGACGGGGAGCGGGAGAGGGGTACGGACGTGGGGCGCGGAGGACAGTCGCTGGCGAGAGTGGCCGTGACCGTACGGGCCGGGGCGGCCCCGTTGTGGTGGCCGGGTCTGGTGGCCGCGGCGGCGGGGGCGTTCGTTCCGGGGCTGACCGGGCGGCGGATCGGGCTGCTGGCCGGGGCGGCACTCTTCATCGTCACCGCGGCCTTCGTGGCCCTGGCGCGCGGCGGGCGGTACGCGGAGCTGGCCCGGAGCGCCTCGCGCGCCGGGCGGAACGACTTCCTCCAGGACCGGGCCGTGACCGTACGGCTGTGGCGGCGCGGGCACAGGTGGTGGCTGCTGGGGGCGTTCGTCGTCGCGGTGGCGTCCTCGTTCGCGCTGCCGGGGGCCGGCGGGCTGCTGCTCGCCGGTGCGGGGGCCGGGCTCTGGGCCAAGGCCGTACGCATCGGACAGCGCGAGCGCCGCGAGGACGTCCTGTACTGGGTGCGCACCGACTGGACCGGACACGGGAGCCCGGCCGGCAAGCGGGTGAAGGCGTATCGGACGACGGGCCCGGAGGCGGGGGACGCCGCGCCGGGCGGGGCGCGGCGTCGCCGCCGGTGAGGACCTGAGCGGGAGCGGGGAGGGACCCGGAGGGGTCAGACCTCCAGGTCCGCCTCGATCTTCTTCAGCTGGTGGCGGGCCATCGCCAGGTTCGCCCGGCTCGCGTCCAGCACCAGGTAGAGGAACAGACCGTTGCTGCCACGGGTCTTGAGCAGCCGGATCAGGTGGTACTGGGTGCCGAGCGTGATCAGGATGTCCTCGATCTCGTCCTTGATGCCCAGGTGCTCCATGGTGCGGAGCTTGGCGCGGACCACATCGGTGTTGCCCGCGGCGGCGACCTCCAGGTTGAAGTCCTTGCCGCCGCCGAGCGTGCCCAGGGCCATCCCGCTCGTGTAGTCGACGAGGGCGACACCCGTGGCGCCCTCGATCGAGCTCATCGCTTCCTTCAGTGACGCTTCGGTGTTCGCCATGGAGGCTCGTTTCCTTTCCCTGGCCGGTCGCGGTGACCGGGTCCGTTTCTGTGCCGGCCGCTGGGCCGGTTTCCGTGCGGGCTGGTGCGCGGGCTTCTGCGTGATGGCTGAGTCCCGGTGGTTGTGGCGGTACGGGTGGGGGGAATCGGGCGACCGCTGCGCGAAGGTGCGTTACGTGGGGCGTTGCGGCAGGGCGCGGCCGGGTGCGGTGGCGGGGCGCGGGGGTGCGGCGCGGGCGGCGGCGGGGCGCTCGACGCGTTCCAGCGCGGCGTCGACGAGTTCGCCGATCCGGGCGCCCGCGCGGCGGCCCTCCAGATGGAGCCGACCGACGTTGATACGGTCCTCGGCCAGCAGGGTCAGGACGGCGGAGGAGCCCGCGGCGTAGGTGGCGATGTAGCCGTCGCCGCCGCGGACCAGCAGTTCGCGGAAGCCGCCCCGGCCGGTGGCGTCGGTCATCCGGATGGAGACGCCGAGGGCGGCGGCGGTGAGGGCGGCGACGCCCTCCGCCTCGACGCCCGGGGTGTCGTGGGCCAGGACCAGACCGTCGGTGGAGGCGGCCAGCGCCCCGGAGAGCAGCGGGACCCGGGCCCGTAACCGCTGGAGCTCGTCGAGGACTTCACGCACTTCGACCTCGGGCACCATCAGCTGTCTCCTCCCGGCACGCTGTCTGAGCGCGCGTATCACAGGGCCTCCAATGCGTCTCGGAGCCGGCGCAGCAGGGCGATATCGGGGTCGGCCGTCACCTCGGGGAGCGTGATCCGGCCGGAGGCGGAAGAGGCGGCCGGCAGGGGCTGGGCGCGGACCGCCTCCACCAGGCCGGCCGCCGCCAGCCGTCGCAGGTCGACCAGGATGTGGAACGCCGAACGGCCCAGCGCCAGCGCGATGTCCGAGGCCGTACGGACTCCGTCGGCCAGCTCCAGGATCCGGCGCTGTCGGGCCGGTACCGGGGCGTCGGACGGATGCGCCGCACTCCGCAGCAGCGGGGCGCCGTCGCAGGCCGCATCGGGCCAGATCCGGTCCAGGAACTCCCGTCTGCGCAGCGTCTCGCGCTCCACGGCGGCCACCGGGACGGGCCGCACCGGACCGATCCAGTGCGCCACCCCGTAACGGAAGCGGGCGGGCGTCCCGGTCGGCGCGAGGGCGAAGAACGCGGCGTCGTACAGCGCGCCCAGATGGCACAACTCCAGCGCGCCGCCCGGCACATGACCGCTGTCGACGAGATAGCGGCCGACCCGGCGGCCCGCCCCGGCCTGTGCCACGGCGTCCCACCAGCCCTCGTGCCGCAGGGTTCCGCCGGTGGTGAGCAGGACGTCGATGCCGGGGGTGGCGGGGCTCTCGGCGTGGACCACCTGGCCGTCGGCGAGGTAGAGCGTGCCGCGGTCGCGCATCAGGGCGCCGGTGGCCCGCTCGTCGGCGAGCCGCCGGAGCATCGGCGAGAGCACCGTGAGCCGGTCGGCGGCGGGGGCGTCGGGGTCGGCGGCTATCGCGCTCATGCCAGCACCAGCCGCTCGGCCAGCTCGCCCAGCCGCAGCCGGGCGAGCGCGAGGTTGCCCTCGGAGCGGTCCAGCCACAGATGGAGGAAGACGCTGCTGTCGAAAGCCGTCTCGACGAACCGGAGCATGTGGTAACCGTCGTGGGTGGTGACGATGACGTCCTCGACGGGGGTGTTCGGCGCGTCCGCCGGCCGCCCGCCCTCCGCCTCCGCGGTGAGGTGGGTGAAGGCGGGCTGTTCGGCGGTCATACGGGCGACCTCCGCCGTCTCGGCGGCGGTCGCCTCGTGGTCGCCGTTGGGGGACTCCCCGATGGTGCCGAGGGCGAGACCGCTCGTCCAGTCGACCACCGAGGCGCCCCGGGCGCCGGGCAGCCTCATGACTTCGAGCAGGCACTCGTCGATTCCGGGCACGCGGATCTCCCCTCCCGACGTGGCGTACGGCTGTAACGCAGAGGCTACGCAACGTGCTCACGGCTGGTGGAGGTTCTGGCATTTTCCTTTGGTACATGCGTCCGACGGTGTAAAGGGTCGGCCGGAATACGGTGGTGGGGGCGGCGGATGGCGGTCCGTCAGGCGTCCGGGGCGGCCGACTTCTCGCGGGCCGTCATCACCGCCTTGTTGAGCGCCCACAGCCCGATGCCGATCAGCAGCAGGATTCCGGCGCGTACGTACACGTCGGAGCCCCGGTCGGCGAGCGGGCTCGCCAGGATCAGCGAGGTGAGCGCGCCGAGCACCGGAAGCGCCGTGGGCGTACGGAAGTGGCGGTGGTCCACCCGGTCCTTGCGCAGCACCAGCACGGCGATGTTGACCACGGCGAAGACGCAGAGCAGCAGGAACGAGGTGGTGTCGCCGAGCCCCTCGATCTCGCCGGTGGAGACCAGGCCGATCGCCAGGACGGAGACGAAGACGATCCCGACCCAGGGGGTGCGCCGGCCCGCCAGCACCTTGCCCATCGCGGGCGGCAGGATGCGCTCGTTGGCCATGCCGTAGCAGAGCCGCGAGGCCATCATGATGTTGATCAGCGCCGAGTTGGTGACGGCGAACAGGGCGATCAGCGCGAAGAGTTTCGGCGGGAAATCGACGCCGCCGGCCTTGACCACCTCCAGCAGCGGTCCGCTGGAGCCCGCCAGGGTGCGGGAGTCGACCAGGAGCGAGGAGACCAGGGCGACCAGGACGTAGATGGTTCCGGTGATGCCCACCCCGATGAAGATCGCGCGGGGGAAGTTGCGGGCGGGATTCTTGGTCTCCTCGGCCATGTTCACCGAGTCCTCGAAGCCGACGAACGCGAAGAAGCCCAGTGCGGTGGCGCCGAGCACCCCGGTGATCAGGGCGTACCCGGTGCCGCCGGTCTCGATCTGGGTCAGCCGTGAGGGCTCGCCCTCGCCGCCGAGCACGGCGTACGCGCCGATCGCGAGGATCACCGCGAGGCCGGTGACCTCCACCAGCGTCAGGACCACGTTCGCCTTCACCGACTCGGCGACCCCGCGCAGATTGATCGCGGCCAGCGCGAGGACGAACAGGATCGCGATGAGGGTCGGCGGCACCGCGTCGGTGAACTCGCCCAGATAGTCGCCGCTGAACGCCCGCGCCGCCGCGCTCGCCGAGGAGAGGCCCGAACACATCACCATGAAGGCGACGACGAAGGTCAGGAACGGGATCCTGAACGCCTTCTGGGTGTAGAGCGCCGCCCCGGCCGCCTTCGGGTACTTCCCCACGAGTTCCACGTACGAGGCCGCCGTCAGCAGCGCGACGACGAAGCCGATCGCGAACGGCAGCCAGAGCGCGCCGCCGACCTTGCCCGCCACGTCCCCGGTGGTGGCGTAGATGCCGGTGCCCAGGATGTCGCCGACGACGAAGAGGATCAGCAGCTTGGGGCCGAGCGCGCGCTTGAGCGGCGGCGAGCCCCCGGGGCTCTCGGGATCGCCGGTCGTGGGTGCGTCGGGAGTGCTCATCGCTGCCTCCGGGGCGGCCGCCGGGTGGTAGGGAACACGCCTTCCCCGACGCGGCGCGGAGCGCACCTGTTGACTACGACTATTCAGAGCATCAGGATGTGAATAGATTTTCACCGTCGCGAGGAGGCACCGCCATGTCAGGACCCCGCCCCGTTCGGGCACCGCGCGGCAGCGCACTGACCACCCTGGGATGGCAGCAGGAAGCCGCCCTGCGGATGCTGCAGAACAACCTCGACCCCGAGGTCGCCGAGCACCCCGACAAGCTCGTCGTCTACGGCGGCACCGGCAAGGCGGCCCGCGACTGGCGCTCCTTCGACGCGATGGTCCGCACCCTGCAGACGCTCAAGCAGGACGAGACGATGCTCGTCCAGTCCGGGCGGCCGGTCGGCGTCATGCAGACCCACGAGTGGGCGCCGCGCGTGCTCATCGCCAACTCCAACCTGGTCGGCGACTGGGCCAACTGGGAGGAGTTCCGCCGCCTGGAGCAGCTGGGCCTGACCATGTACGGCCAGATGACCGCCGGGTCCTGGATCTACATCGGCACCCAGGGCATCCTCCAGGGCACCTACGAGACCTTCGCCGCCGTCGCCGCGAAGAAGTTCGGCGGAACCCTGGCCGGGACGATCACCCTGACCGCCGGGCTCGGCGGCATGGGCGGCGCCCAGCCGCTCGCCGTCACCATGAACGACGGCGTCGCCATCTGTATCGACGTCGACCCGCGCGCCATCGAGCGCCGCATCGAGCACCGCTACCTGGACGTGAAGGCCGACAACCTGGAGCACGCCCTCCAGCTCGCCGTCGAGGCCCGCGACGCCCGCCGCCCGCTCTCCATCGGCCTCCTCGGCAACGCCGCCGAGCTGCTGCCCCGGATGCTCGCCGAGAGCGCGCCGATCGACATCGTCACCGACCAGACCAGCGCCCACGACCCGCTGGCCTACCTGCCGCTCGGCGTCGACTTCGACGACATGGCCACCCTCGCCGCCGAGAAGCCCGCCGACTTCACCCAGCGCGCCCGCGAGTCGATGGCCCGCCACGTCGAGGCCATGGTCGGCTTCATGGACGCCGGCGCCGAGGTCTTCGACTACGGCAACTCCATCCGCGGCGAGGCCCAGCTCGCCGGCTACGACCGCGCCTTCGACTTCCCCGGCTTCGTCCCCGCCTACATCCGCCCCCTCTTCTGCGAGGGCAAGGGCCCCTTCCGCTGGGCCGCGCTCTCCGGCGAGGCCTCCGACATCCACAAGACCGACAAGGCGATGCTGGAGCTCTTCCCGGAGAACGAGTCGCTGCACCGCTGGATCAAGATGGCCGGCGAACGCGTCCACTTCCAGGGCCTGCCCGCCCGCATCTGCTGGCTCGGCTACGGCGAGCGCGACAAGGCCGGCGAGCGCTTCAACGACATGGTCGCCAGCGGTGAACTCGCCGCCCCGCTGGCCATCGGCCGCGACCACCTCGACTGCGGCTCCGTCGCCTCCCCGTACCGCGAGACCGAGGCCATGCTCGACGGCTCCGACGCCATCGCCGACTGGCCGCTGCTCAACGCCATGGTCAACGTCGCCTCCGGCGCCTCCTGGGTCTCCCTCCACCACGGCGGCGGCGTCGGCATGGGCCGCTCCATCCACGCCGGACAGGTCTCCGTCGCGGACGGCACGAAGCTCGCGGGCGAGAAGATCCGCCGCGTGCTGACGAACGACCCCGGCATGGGCGTCATCCGCCACGTGGACGCCGGCTACGACATCGCCGAGACCGTCGCCGCCGACCAGGGCGTACGCGTCCCCATGACGGAGGGCAACTGATGCCGTCCGGTCTGTCCGGGGGCGAGCCCGCCACCTCTTCCGGCGCCCGGGAGCAGTGGCGCGCGGGTGACTCCTTCCTCTCGATGTGGCGGCAGCTGGCTCCCGTCGGACGGCACGCCGACAGCGGTGGCTACCGGCGTTACGCCTGGTCGGAAGCGGACCTCGACTGCCGGGCCTGGTTCCGCGCGCAGGCCGAGGCGCGCGGGCTCACCCAGGAGACCGACCGCAACGGCAACCAGTGGGCCTGGCTCGGCGACCCCCTGGCCGGGGACGCCGTCGTCACCGGCTCGCACCTGGACTCCGTCCCGGACGGCGGCGCCTTCGACGGTCCGCTCGGCGTGGTCTCCTCCTTCGCCGCGCTCGACGAACTCCACCGCAGGGGAGTGGAGTTCACCCGGCCGCTGGCCATCACCAACTTCGGTGACGAGGAAGGCGCCCGCTTCGGCCTCGCCTGCGTCGGGTCCCGGCTCGCCGCCGGACAGCTCACCGTCGCCGACGCCCACCGGCTGCGCGACGGGGACGGCATCACCCTGCCCGCCGCCATGGAGAAGGCCGGATACGACCCCGCGGCCATCGGTCCCGACCCGGAACGGCTCGCCCGGATCGGCGCGTTCGTCGAACTCCACGTCGAGCAGGGCCGCGCCCTCGACCTGACCGGCGACCCCGTCGGCATCGCCTCCGCCATCTGGCCGCACGGCCGCTGGCGGTTCGACTTCCGGGGCGAGGCCAACCACGCGGGCACCACCCGCCTCGTCGACCGCCGCGACCCGATGCTCACGTACGCCGAGACCGTCCTCGCCGCCCGCCGCGAGGCCGAACTGACCGGCGCGCTCGCCACCTTCGGCAAGATCGCGGTCGAGCCCAACGGCGTCAACGCCATCCCCTCCCTCGTCCGCGGCTGGCTCGACTCCCGCGCCGCCGACCAGGACACCCTGGACGCCGTCGTCACCGGCATCGAGCGCGCCGCCCGCCAGTACGCCGAGCGGGCCGGGATCGATCTCGACGTCGTCCGCGAATCGTTCACGCCCGTCGTGGAGTTCGAGCACGCCCTGCGCGACGAGCTCGGCAGGATCCTCGCGGGGACCGGCGACACGGGGCGGCCCGTGCCCGTCCTCGGCACCGGCGCCGGCCACGATGCGGGTATTTTGTCCGCCTCGGTGCCCACCGCCATGCTCTTCGTACGCAACCCCACCGGCATCTCGCACTCACCCGCCGAGCACGCCGCCGAGGACGACTGCACGGCCGGGGTGGAGGCACTCGCCGACGTACTGGAAGGTCTCGCGTGCAGCTGACACACCGGACGACGGGCGCACCCGTCACCGCGACCTACTGGATGGACCACGCCTGGCTCGGCACCCACGTCGAGCCGGGCGTCACCCTGGACGTCGCGGGCGGCCGCATCGCCGGGATCAGGACCGGCGTCGAGGCACCGCCGCACGGCGCGACCGTGCTGCGCGGCCTGACCCTCCCCGGCCTCGCCAACACCCACTCCCACGCCTTCCACCGGGCCCTGCGCGCCACCGTCCAGGTCGGCTCGGGCACCTTCTGGACCTGGCGCGAGCTGATGTACCGGACGGCCTCCCGGCTCACCCCGGACACCTACTTCGACCTGGCCCGCGCCACGTACGCCGAGATGGCCCTGGCCGGCATCACCTCCGTCGGCGAATTCCACTATCTGCACCACGCCCCCGGCGGCACCCCCTACGCCAACCCGAACGCCATGGGCGAGGCGCTGATCGCGGCCGCCGCCGAGGCCGGCATCCGGATCACCCTGCTGGACACCGCCTATCTCGCCGCCGGATTCGGCGAGAAGCCCAACCGGCACCAGCTGCGCTTCTCCGACACCACCGCCGAGGCCTGGGCGGAGCGCGCCGCCCTCCTCAAGGGCGACGACCACACTCTGATCGGCGCGGCCGTCCACTCCGTCCGCGCGGTCCCGGCGGACCAACTGGCCACCGTGGCCCGGTGGGCCGAGGAGCGCGACGCGCCCCTGCACGTCCACCTCTCCGAGCAGACGGCGGAGAACGACGCCTGCCGGGCCGCCCACGGCCGCACCCCCACCCGGCTGCTGGCCGACCACGGAGTGCTCGGCCCGCGCACCACCGGCATCCACAACACGCATCTGACCGAGGCGGACATCGAACTGCTCGGCTCCTCGGCGACGGGCACCTGCATGTGCCCCACCACCGAACGCGACCTGGCCGACGGCATCGGCCCCGCCGCCGCCCTCCAGAAGGCGGGCTCGCCGCTCTCGCTGGGCAGCGACAGCCACGCCGTGATCGACCTCTTCGAAGAGGCGCGCGCGATGGAGCTCAACGAGCGGCTGCGTACCCATGTCCGGGGCCACTGGACGGCCGCCGCCCTGCTCCGCGCCGCCTCCGCCGACGGGCACGCCGCACTCGGCCGCCCCGACGCGGGCATCCTGGAACCGGGCGCCCCCGCCGACCTGACGACGATCGCCCTGGACTCGGTCAGAACGGCCGGACCGGTGCCCCGACTGGCAGCGGAGACCGCCGTATTCGCCGCCTCCGCCGCTGATGTGCGGCACACGGTCGTGGCAGGGCGGCACATCGTCCGGGACGGCCGTCACACCCGGATCGAGGACGTGCCGCAGGCGCTGGCGACAGCCATCGCCGCCCTGCACGGCTGAGCGCCGGACGTGACCGCCCCGCACCACCGACCCCGGACCCCACGGGCCGGATCCACCCCGCCGATCCGGCCCTCCCGGAACGCAAGGAGAACACTCTCCAGATGACGACCACCGCCGTCACCCACATCGCCAGCCTGGTCACCAATGACCCCTCCCTCGGCAACGGGACCCCCCTGGGCCTGATCCAGGACGCGGCCGTCGTCATCGACGGCGACCGCATCGTCTGGACCGGTGAATCCAGCAAAGCACCCGCCACTGACAACGTCCTCGACGCGGCGGGCCGCGCGGTGATCCCGGGCTTCGTCGACTCCCACTCCCACCTGGTCTTCGCGGGCGACCGCACCCAGGAGTTCAACGCCCGGATGTCCGGGCAGCCCTACCGCGCGGGCGGCATCCGCACCACCGTCGCCGCCACCCGGGCCGCCTCCGACGAGGAGCTCTCCGCCAACGTCGCCCGCTACCTCGCCGAGGCGCTGCGCCAGGGCACCACCACCTTCGAGACCAAGTCCGGCTACGGCCTCACCGTCGAGGACGAGGCCCGCGCCCTGCGCGTCGCGGGCCGCCACACCGACGAGGTCACCTACCTCGGCGCCCACATCGTGTCCCCCGACTACGCCGACGACCCCGCCGGATACGTCGATCTGGTCACCGGCCCGATGCTGGAGGCCTGCGCCCCGCACGCCCGCTGGATCGACGTGTTCTGCGAGCAGGGCGCCTTCGACGGCGACCAGGCCCGCGCCATCCTCACGGCGGGCCGCGCCAAGGGGCTGCACCCCCGTATCCACGCCAACCAGCTCAGTTACGGCCCCGGTGTCCAGCTCGCCGTCGAGCTCGACGCCGCGTCGGCCGACCACTGCACCCACCTCACCGACGCGGACGTCGACGCGCTCGGCCAGGGCGACACGGTCGCCACGCTGCTCCCGGGCGCGGAGTTCTCCACCCGCGCCACCTGGCCCGACGCCCGCCGCCTCCTCGACGCCGGGGCCACCGTCGCGCTCTCCACGGACTGCAACCCCGGCTCGTCGTTCACCTCGTCGGTGCCGTTCTGCATCGCGCTGGCCGTCCGCGACATGGGGATGACCCCGGACGAGGCGATCTGGTCGGCCACCGCCGGCGGGGCCGCCGCCCTGCGCCGTACCGACATCGGCCGCATCACCCCCGGCGCCCGCGCCGACCTGGTGCTCCTCGACGCCCCGAGCCACGTCCACCTCGCCTACCGCCCGGGCGTCCCGCTGGTCAGCGCGGTCTGGCGGAGCGGACAGCGGGTGGTGTGACCCCGGCGGCCCTCGCCCGCCCGGACACGCGCGCCGAGGGCCGCCCACATGCGGAAGGACCCGCTCCCGGTGTCCGGGGCGGGTCCTTCCGCGGTGCTCGGCGGCCCGTGGAGCCCCGGGGAGGGGCGGTGGGCGGGCCGGGGGTCATTCCTCCAGGGTCAGACCCTTACGGAGCTTGGTCAGCGTCCGGGACAGCAGCCGGGACACGTGCATCTGCGAGATGTTCAGCTCCTCGCCGATCTCCGACTGCGTCATGTTGCTGACGAAGCGGAGCGAGAGGATCATCCGGTCCCGGGCGGGCAGCGCGGCGATCAGCGGCTTCAGCGACTCGACGTACTCGATGCCTTCGAGGCCGTGGTCCTCGTAGCCGATGCGGTCCGCGAGGGCGCCCTCGGTGTCGTCCTCCTCGGGCTTGGCGTCCAGCGAGCTCGCGGTGTACGCGTTGCTCGCGGACATGCCCTCGACGACCTCGTCCGGCGTGATGCCGAGGCGCTCGGACAGCTCCGCCACGGTGGGCGCGCGGTCCAGCTGCTGGGAGAGCTCGTCGCCCGCCTTCGCCAGGTCGAGCCGCAGCTCCTGGAGCCGGCGCGGCACGCGCACGGACCAGCTGGTGTCACGGAAGAAACGCTTGATCTCACCGACGATCGTCGGCATCGCGAACGTGGGGAACTCCACCCCGCGGCTCAGCTCGAACCGGTCGATCGCCTTGATCAGGCCGATGGTGCCGACCTGGACGATGTCCTCCATCGGCTCGCTGCGGGAGCGGAACCGGGAGGCGGCGAACTTGACGAGCGCGAGGTTGAGCTCGACGAGGGTGTTGCGTACGTAGCTGTACTCGTGGGTGCCCTCTTCGAGGGACTCCAGCCGCTCGAAGAGCGTCTTCGACAGGGCCCTGGCGTCCAGAGCGCCCACTTCGGCGTAGGGCGGGATCTCGGGAAGTCCTTCGAGTCCCTCGCCGGCCGCGCCGGAGAAGTCTGAGGTGGTGCCGGTGGTGCCAGAGGCACTGGTGGTGCTGGTGGTGCTGGTGCGCGGGCCGGGAACGGCGCTCGCGGCGGGGGAGTCGGAATTGGTCGGTCCCTGAGGACATGCCGACGACGCGTTGTGGGTACGCGCTTCGTCGAGCCGGGGTGACATGGTTCTCCTCCATCGTTCTCGGCATATGGCTGCCGATGCCCATACGTGTTCCTGCGGTGAAGCGGCGCCTCCAAAGCCGGTCGTGTTTCGGGTGTCCCTCTACCCATACCCGGTCCTGGCCAGCAGTGACAAGCGCCAATTACTGCTATATGTCCGGTTTGTTGAGTTCTCCGACTACCGTGTGGCGTGCGGAACGCGTACTGTTTTACGCACGTCGGCGGCAGCTACGCATACAGCCGCACAGGCAGTGACGCGCACAGTGACGAACGGCGAAGAGGGACAGGCATGGACCGCGGGACGGTCGGCAGTGCGAACCGGGGTCGGCTTCAGGTCGAGGCCCGGACCGAGGGGCGCAGCGAGGTCGTGACGCCGGTGGGTGAGCTCGATCACCACACCGCCGATCTGCTGCGCGAGCCCCTGGAGAGTGCGGTCGAGCAGGGGCGGTCGCGCCTGGTGGTGGACTGCTCCCGCCTGGATTTCTGCGATTCCACCGGGCTGAACGTGCTGCTCGGCGCCCGCCTCAAGGCGGAGGCGGCCGGAGGAGGGGTTCATCTGGCCGGAATGCTGCCCGTCGTGGCGAGGGTGTTCGAGATCACCGGCGCGGAGGCGGTCTTCACCGTCCACGCCACGCTCGAAGAGGCCCTGGCCACCTGACCCGGCACGAGCGCGCGGCCGCGGACGTCCCCGATGTCGGCTGTGTCACGCGATCGTGTGCCCCAAGTGGGTGTTGTTGCGAAACGGCAGGGCAGGAGACACCCCGGCGGAGCCCCGCGAGGGCTCCGGCACACTCGGTATCCGGCACACTCGGTAACTGATCACTATCTGTTCAACGGCGACATGGCGACATGGCGAATCGGTGAGGTGAAGCGCTGATGAGCACCACCCGGCAGCATCCGCCGGGCGACCTCGGTCGCGAGCCGGACGAAGCGGGCGCAGCCTCGCCCGTCCCGGCCGAGCGGCAGTGGCGCACGCTCTCACTCGGGCAGGCCAGCGGCATTGTTCCGACGGCCCGTGACTTCGCCCGGCAGGCGCTGCACGACTGGGGCTGGCTTCCGGCGTCCAGCGCGGACCGCCGGGCCGCCGCCGAGGACGTCCTGCTGGTCGTCTCCGAGCTGGTGACCAACGCCTGCCTGCACGCGGAGGGCCCCGAGGAGCTCCGGATCGGCCGCACCGCCAAGGTGCTGCGGGTGGAGGTCGTCGACCGGGGAGCCGGACAGCCCGCACCCCGTACGCCGCACCGCGCCGGCCGGCCCGGCGGGCACGGCATGTTCATCGTGCAGCGCCTCTGCCTCGACTGGGGCGTCCAGCGCACACCGGACGCCCCGGGCAAGACCGTCTGGGCGGAGCTCGCGGCCCCCGCCTAGCGGGTGCGGGCGGCCTTCGCCCGATCCAGCATGCCGAGGCCGTCGGCAGCGGCCGGCGACAGTGCCGTGCCGTCCTCCAGATCCTCCAGCGGGACCCATACCGCCGCTTCGGTGGAGCCGTCGATCTCCGTAACCTTCGGCTCCCCGCCGGTGAGGGAGACGGCGTAGAACAGCGCCGTGAGGCTCCAACTCACCCCGTTCCGCCGGGCCGTGTACGTTCGTGCGTCGAGCAGGTGCGCCTCGGTCGGCTCCAGCCCCGTCTCCTCCAGGAGCTCACGAGCCAGCGCCTCGACAGGCTGCTCGCCCGGGTCGATCCCTCCGCCGGGCAGATGCCACAGGCCCGGCGCGAAGACCGGCGAGGCGTCCGACAGCCGGGCCAGCAGCAGCCGGCCGCCGTCCTCGGCGATCGCGTACACCGAAATGCGGGTCCTGGCCCGAGAATCCATCGTTCACTCTCTCCCTGCGGCGGATCGGTCGGGCCGAAGCCCGGCCCGAAAGAGCGCGCCGGATCGGCGCGCTCTTTGTCTTCCCTCCATCAGGCCCCGGGCGTACCTTGAGCGCCAAATCTGATGTGCCGTCAGTAATGCGCGCCCGTACGGACCGTGGCGCGCGGCGGCGTCCGGCATGAGGGGAGCACGAGGTGTCGAACCAGAAGCGGACCACTCTCGCGCTGGCGGCTGCGCTGGCGGGCTCGATCGTGGTGGCGGGCGCGCCCGCCGCGTACGCCGAGGTCGTGGACGTCAACTACCAGTGTGTGACGCCCATCGGGCCCAAAGGGGCGGTCTCGCCCATCGATATCAAGGGCGTGAAGAGCGGCGACGGCTACAAGCTCACGATGTCCTTCCAGAAAGGCGTCTCCTCCAGCCCGGTCGAGCTGGGCAAGGGCGCCATGAACCCGAGCGCCGTGATCGAACTGGGCGGCGCCGAGGAGGGGAAGGTCCAGGTCTCCGGCCCGGCGAACGCCGAGGCGATTCCGGCCAACACCCCCATCAAGATCAGTGACCTGTCGGGGACGTACACCCCGAAGAAGAGCGGCAAGGTCACCTTCACCGCCGGGGTCCTCACCATCAAGGCGCTCGGTACGACCACCACCTGTACGCCCAAGAACAGCCCCGGCCCCTCCCTCGAACTCGACGTCCAGGGGTCGGGCGGCGGCTCCACAGGAGGTTCGACCGGAGGTTCCACGGGCGGCTCCACCGGAGGCGGCGAGCTGCCTCGCACCGGCCCGCTGGACTCGGCGGCGGCGCTCGGCACGCTCGGCGGGACCGTGCTGCTGACCGGGGCGGCCGGAGTGCTCTGGCTGACCCGGCGAGGACAGCGCTCCGCGGGCTGATCACGGCCGTACGGCCCGTATGCGGCGCACGGCCCGTATGCGGCGCACGGCCCGTATGCGGCGCACGGCCCGTACGGAGGGCCCGTACGGAGCGCTCGCGTACGGCAGCGCCATCGCCGCCGGAAGGCAGAGGAGCCGCCCATGTCGCCATCCACCCCGCGCCTCCGCCGGGCGCCGCTCGTCCTCACAGCGGTGCTCGCCGCGCTGCTGTGCGCGCTCACCTCGCCCCCGGCAGCCGTCGCCGCCGCCGCTGACGACGGTCCGGCGGACTGGACCGCCCGGCCCGCCGGCGGTGGCGGCGACCGGGACGCCAGGCCGTACGTCTATCTGGAGGGCACCCCCGGCACGGTCCTCCAGGACCGGCTGGCGGTGACCAACCCCGGCCGTGCCCCGCTGACCGTACGGCTACGGGGCGACGGCCGGGCCGGGGCCTGGATCCGGTTCGCCGCGGACACGGTCACCGTCCCGGCCCGGACCCGCGCCGAGGTGCCGCTCGCCCTCACGGTGCCGCCCGACGCGCTGCCCGGCGACGCCTCCGGGGAGGTCGTGGCGGTCGACGGGGGCGAGGAGGTCCGGGTACCGGTCCGGGTCCGGATCGGCGGCCCGACGCTCGCGGCACTCACCGTCGAGGACGTCCGGATATCCGGCGGGACCATTCGGTACGCCCTGGTCAACCGGGGCAACGCGACGCTGACGCCCCGGCTGGCGGTGCGCGCCGACGGGGTGTTCGGCACCCTGCTGGACCGCCCGGAACGGACCCTTCCGCTGGAGCTGGCCCCCGGCCGGCGGGTGGAGCTGACCGAGCCCTGGCCCGACCCCCCGGCCCTGGACGCGGTCACCGTACGGCTGCGGGTCACCGCGTCGGGAGGCGCCCGGGACGAGGCGGAGGCCTCGGCGACGTACCTGCCGGTGCTTCCGGCCGTCGGCGGCGGGCTGCTGGCCCTCGGCGTCCTGGCCGTGCTCGGCTCCGGCGCGTACCGACGGCGACGCCGCACCGGGCGAGGCGCCCCGGAGCCGCCGGACACGGAGACCGAAACAGAGACGAAAGCAGAAGCAGATACGAGGCCCTTGGTGAAGGCGGGAGCGGAAAAGTGACGCAGCAGCCCGGCCCCCGAGCCCTCCGGCGCACCGCGCCGCCCGTCCTGCTGCTCCTGGCCGCCCTCCTGGCGCTCCTGCCCGCCCTGGTCGTCCTGCCGGCGCCGGTCGCCCGGGCGGCCGGGGGCGACCCCACCGTCAGCCTGTCCAAGAAGGAGGCGGGCAAGGGCGGCGAGATCACCGTCAGCGGCAGCGGCTGGCGCGCCGAGGCGTTGCTGATGCTGCTGATCTGCGGGCAGTCCACCCCGGAGCGGGGTGTGATCGGCGGTACCAACTCCTGCGCCAACGCCGACGGCCGTGCCGTCACGACCGACAAGAAGGGCGCCTTCAGCAAGAAGCTGCCGGTCACCGAACCCCCGAAGCCGTGCCCCTGCGTGGTGCACATCGCCACCGTGACGGGCGAACAGACGCTGGCCGACGCGGTGTTCACCGTGGCGGGCCACCCCACGGCGGAGCTGCCGCGGCAGAGCGGAGAAGGGAAGCTCGCGGTGCTGGCCGCCACCCGGCTGGAGGGCGACAGCTCCTTGCTCACCTGGTTCGGAGCCCCGCCCGCGCGGCAACTCGTCTTCACCGTGGGCAATCTCGGGTCCGCCCCCGTCGAGGATCCCGTCTTCGAGATCGGCACCGCGCACGGCGTCTACGCCCCGCAGTGGGAGGAACGCCAGTGGCGCGGCACGGTCGCGCCCGGCGGCAAGGCGCAGGTCAGGCTGCCGGTCGAACTGTCGGCGGGCGCGCACGGCGACTACCAGGTCTCCCTGCGGTACGGGGACAAGGTGCTGGCCGAGCAGCCGTGGGGGGTCGGCCGGCCCTGGGGCGTCACGCTCTTCTGGGTCCTGCTCTGCCTGGTCGTCCCGGCGGCCGTCTTCCGTATCGGCATGGCGGTCGTGGACAAGGTCCGGCCCCGCCCCGCCGGCGCGCACCGTACGCGGAGGCCGGCCACGGCACCCACCGCTCCCGCCGCCACGGACACCACCGAGACCACGGCCGTGCTGCCGTGGTTCACCCCGGATTCCGCACCGTTGGAGAACCGACCCCGACCCACGACGAAGGGACAAGCGTGA
The DNA here is from genome assembly GCF_055792845.1 of Streptomyces sp. DSM 106670. NCBI lineage: Bacteria > Bacillati > Actinomycetota > Actinomycetes > Kitasatosporales > Streptomycetaceae > Streptomyces > Streptomyces sp. DSM 106670. The sequence continues at coordinate 3,069,832 of NZ_CM147704.1, read as the reverse complement.
GCACGCAACGGAGGATGAGCGCGGCCGGAGTCGCGCTGATGCTCGGCGGCGCGGGCATCCTGATGGCCGCGAGTCCGGCCCAGGCCGCCGAGGTCAGTTACGCGACGGAATGTATTCCGCCGCCGATCTCGGGACTGCCCGCGGTGCAGGGCACCACGAAGGTGGAGCTGACCGCCCCGGCCGAGGCGAAGGTGGGCGACGAGATCGAGGTCGTCTGGAAGACGGTCGAGGCCGCGTCCAAGAACCCGGACGTGCTGGACCTGTCGGCGGACACGGTCAAGCCGACCGGGACCATCACCCTGGGCGGTGCGGCGAGCGGCGAACTGAAGCTGGAGGGCCCGCGGCAGAACCCGCCCATACCCAAGAACAGCCCCATGGTGCTGCCCGACATGAAGGGCACGCTGAAGCTGGAGGCCGCCGGAGAGATCACGCTGACGCCGGGCGCGTACACCATCAACGTGTCCAAGCCGATCTCCACGGACACCAAGTGCGCGCCGAAGGAAGAGGTTCGGCCCGGTGCCACGATCAAGGTCACCGAGGGCGGCGGCGACACCACCGGAGGCACGACCTCCGGGGGTACGGACAGCGGCGGCACGGACAGCGGTGGTACGACCGGCGGCGACGACACCGGCGGCACCACGACCGGCGGTACGGACACCGGCGGTACGACGACGGGCGGCGCGGACGGAGGCACGGACGCGGGCGGCACCACCTCCGGAGGCGGTGACTCCGGCGGGAGCACCGGCGGTGGCGGCGGCGAGACCGACTTCCCCGGCAAGGAGGTGTCCGTCGCCTACGCCTGCAAGACCCCGATCGGGGACAAGAACGCCACCTCGCCGGTCAAGATCAACGCCAAGAAGAACGGCGGCGCGTACGACCTGACGGTGCAGTTCAGCAAGTCCGTCATGGACAGCCCGATCGACATCCCGGCGGGCCAGGTCAAGCCGTCCATGGACGTCAAGCTCGGCGGGGCGGACCAGGGCACGGTCAAGGTCGAGGGGCCGCTGAACAAGGAGGTCATCAAGACCGGAGCCCCGATCGAGATCCCGGACCTCACCGGTACGTACAAGCCCGGCGCGAGCGGCAAGTCCACGCTCAGCCCCGGCGTCCTCACGGTGATGGCCGCCGGTACGACCACCACCTGCACCCCGCCCGACGACGTGGCGGTCTCCCTGGAGCTGGACACCTCCGCCCAGCCGGGCGGCGCGTCCGGCGGCAGCGGCGGCGCGGCGGACTCCGGCGGAGCGGCGGCGTCCGGCGGCGGCACGGACTCCGGCGGCGGGCTGGCCGCCACCGGGGCCGAGGGCGACGGTGCGCTGCGGGCGCTCGGCCTGGTCGCCGGTACGGCGATCCTGCTGGGCGGCGCGGTGTTCACGTTCACCCCGTGGCGGAGGCTGCGCGGCACGCGCTGAGCCGGGATCACGGGATCACGGGGGCATGGGATCACGGAGGCATGGAAGCACGGGCCGGGGCGCCGCCGTACGGAAGAGACCCTTCCGGCGGCGCCCCGGCATGCCCCGACGCGCTCCGGACCCGTACCGATCGCTCATGCTCTGAACTAGCTCAAATCACCCGCTCCACCTTGATCGCACAAGATCGAAAAGGCTAGGTTCCTTACGCATCTCTTCGCAGGAGCGAAGGGAATCGTCTGAGTGCGGCGCTCACCGGCAGGCTTGACCACCTGCCCGCCCCGCACCGGTTGAGAAAAGGAACAACATGATGGTGACCTGGGGGAAGAAGGCTGCGACGGGCGTGCTCGCCGGCCTGCTGATGACGTCCGGACTGACACTGGCGACCGCCGCGCCCGCCGCCGCGGCCGGTGCGAAGTACACCTGCAAGGCCACGCCCAGCCTCTCGCTGGGACGCCCGGTCTCGACGTCCTCCTGCAAGAAGTCGGCCAAGGGGAAGGCCGTCAAGAAGCACCGCGCCGTGCTCGTCTGCGACGTCGTACGCGGCCGGGGCGCCGAGCACACCATCCCGTGGACGCTGTTCGGTGACTGGAAGAAGCCCGGCGAGAAGTCCTCGGTGAAGTGCGGGTTCAGCAGCTTCCTGCGCAGCGTCAAGGTCGAGACCAAGAAGTAGCCGCTGCCGAGAGGCGGTGAACGCGGCAGCGGGTCCGCACGAGAAGTTCGTGCGGACCCGCTGCCGTTCGTCGTCGGCGAGGAACTGCTTCACGTTCCTCGGCGAGGAGCTACTTCACATTGCCCATCAGGGCGCGGATCTTGCGGCCCGCCACCATGAAGGCGATGCCCGCCGCGACCGCCACGACCGCCTGCAGCGTGTAGTACGCGGCGTCGCCCAGCGGAGCGTTGAGCTTCGTGGTCCAGCCGTTCAGGGCGTTGCCCGTCGACGTGGCCAGGAACCACAGACCCATGATCTGGCCGACGAACATCTTCGGCGCCAGCTTCGTGGACAGCGACAGGCCGACCGGGGAGAGGCACATCTCACCCATGGTCTGCGCCAGGTAGACGGCGAGCAGCCAGAACACGGTCACCTTGCCCGTGTCGCTGTTGGCCGCGGCCGCGCCCGCCAGGCCCATGATGCCGAAGGAGCCACCGATGAGGAGCATCGCCAGCGCGAACTTCATCGGGGTGCTGGGCTCACGGTTGCGCGTGGCCAGCTTGACCCAGAGCGTGGCGAAGACCGGGGCCAGGATGATGACCATGGCCGGGTTGACCGACTGCAGCCAGGAGGCCGGGAACTCCCAGCCGCCGATGAAGCGGTCCGTCTTGTTGTCCGCGAAGATCGTCAGCAGCGAACCGGACTGGTCGTAGATCATCCAGAAGAGCACGGCGGTGATGAAGAACCACACGTACGCCTTGATCTTCGGGCGGTCCTCCGCCGTCAGCGCCGGGTCCCGGAAGATCGTGATGAAGTAGACGATCGGCACGACGACGCCCAGCACGGCCAGGACGTTGACGATGTGCTCGATGTCGTACGTGCCCAGCGCCAGGTCGATCAGCAGCGCGGCGACCGCGATGCCGGCCCACAGGCCCACCTTGCGCAGCGTGCTGCGGCGCTCCTCGGGGGAGATCGGCTTGGCGGGCAGCTTGCCGACCTCGCCGAGGTGCCGGGAGCCGAGCGCGTACTGGATGACCGCGAAGGTCATACCGACACCGGCGACACCGAAGCCGAGGTGCCAGTTGACGTTCTCGCCGAGGTAGCCGACCAGCAGCGGGGCGGCGAGGCCACCGATGTTGATCGCCATGTAGAAGAGCGTGAAACCGGCGTCGCGGCGGGCGCTGGTCTGGCCCTCGTAGAGGCCGCCCACCATCGCCGAGATGTTCGGCTTCAGCAGACCCGTGCCGATCGCGATCAGCGCGAGGCCGAAGAAGAACGCGATGTCGCTCGGCAGCGCCAGGGTGAAGTGGCCCAGCGCGATGATGATCCCGCCGACCAGAACGGCCTTGCGGGCGCCCCAGAGACGGTCGGCGACCCAGCCGCCGGGCATCGCGGCCATGTAGACGACGGCGTTGTAGACACCGTAGATGGAGGCGGCGAGCGCCTCCCGGCCCTCGAGGGGGCCGTCGAGCACAGCGGCCACCAAGTACAGGGTGAGGATGGCGCGCATCCCGTACCAGGAGAAGCGTTCCCACATCTCCGTCATGAACAGGGTGGCCATACCGCGGGGGTGGCCGAAGAAGGTCTTCTCGCCGGAATTCGGCGAGTCCTTCGTCAGGCTGGACGCCATGGTCGATCCTTGCTGGTCGGGACGCGCCGCCTCGTGAGCGGTACGCGCCCGGTGGGGGGCAGCCGGCACCGGCGCGGCGTACCCCATCCCCACGCCTGAGGGGGACGTGCTCCGCGCGGCCGGACTCCTGGCGGAGATACGGCGGCGGAGCGGGGAAGAACCGCGTCGGGATCCACGCCCGTCACGCGTCCTCGCGTTCCGGGCCCGGCTCACAGGTCATTCACTCGGAGCGGGCCGGCGGGAACCGGCCCCGCACACAAAAGGGACCCTTGGCGCTCATGGCTGCCCAAAGGTCCTTGAGTAGTGCAACAGGCGTCGGGACACCATACGACACGACACAGCGGGATATGAAAGGACTTGAGACATGGATCACAGGTCCTGGTGGAACCACACTCCCATATTCAAAGGTCTCCGTCCTCTTTGTGGCGCTGACCCGCAGGTGGCGTCGTGGGCCTCACTTCCGGACCTCCGTCCGGACTACCATCAGTCCATGACCCGTGTACTGCTCGCCGAGGACGACGCATCCATCTCGGAGCCACTGGCCCGCGCACTGCGTCGGGAGGGTTACGAGGTCGAGGTCCGCCAGGACGGTCCGACCGCGCTCGACGCCGGACTCCAGGGCGGCATCGACCTGGTCGTTCTCGACCTGGGGCTGCCCGGGATGGACGGTCTCGAAGTCGCCCGCAGGCTCCGGGCCGGCGGTCACACCATCCCGATCCTGGTGCTGACGGCCCGCGCCGACGAGGTCGACACGGTCGTCGGCCTCGACGCGGGCGCCGACGACTACGTCACCAAGCCGTTCCGGCTCGCCGAGCTGCTCGCCCGGGTCCGCGCCCTGCTGCGGCGCGGCGCCTCCGAGCCCGTCCCGCAGCCCGCCACCCACGGCGTCAGGATCGACGTCGAGTCGCACCGGGCCTGGATGGGCGAGGAGGAACTCCAGCTCACCGCCAAGGAGTTCGACCTGCTGCGGGTCCTGGTCCGGGACGCCGGCCGGGTCGTCACCCGCGACCAGCTGATGCGCGAGGTCTGGGACACCACCTGGTGGTCCTCCACCAAGACCCTCGACATGCACATCTCCTGGCTGCGCAAGAAGCTCGGCGACGACGCCGCCAATCCGCGCTACATCGCCACCGTCCGGGGCGTCGGCTTCCGCTTCGAGAAGAGCTGACGTACGAAGCTCCCATGCGCTCTGAGAACCGCCCCGACGGCACCGTGAGGCGGCGGACATGCGCCGTCGGCTGATCAACTCCACGCTCGCCGTGGTGCTCGTCGTCATCGCCGTCTTCGGCGTCTCGCTGGTGATCGTGGAGACCCGCACCATCAGCGCCAGCGCCCAGGAGAGCGTCGAGTCCGAGGCGCTGCGGCTGATCAGCGTGGTCGAGAGCCGGCTGCTGGGCGAGGAGACGATCAACTCCGGCGTGCTGGCCGAGCAGATCGACCCGGCCCGGTTCGCGCTGATCGAGATCCCCGGCCGCGAGCCCATCGCCGTCGGCGAACGCCCCTCCGGCAGCGTCCTGCGCGCCACCGAGACCGGTGAGCAGGGCGAGAAGGTCACCGTCGAGGAGTCCCGCACCGCCGTCACCCGCGAGGTCGGGCGCACGCTCCTGATCATCGGCGCGGTGGCGCTGCTGGCGATCGTCTCGGCCGTGCTCCTCGCCGTACGCCAGGCCAACCGGCTGGCCTCCCCGCTCACCGACCTCGCCGAGACCGCCGAACGCCTCGGCTCCGGGGACCCCCGGCCGCGCCACAAGCGGTACGGGGTGCCCGAGCTGGACCGGGTCGCCGACGTCCTGGACTCCTCCGCCGAGCGGATCGCCCGGATGCTGACCGCCGAACGCCGGCTGGCCGCCGACGCCTCGCACCAGCTGCGGACACCGCTGACCGCGCTCTCCATGCGGATCGAGGAGATCTCCGTCACCGACGACCCCGACACGGTGAAGGAGGAGGCGAACATCGCCCTCACCCAGGTCGAGCGCCTCACCGACGTCGTCGAGCGGCTCCTGACGAACTCCCGCGACCCGCGCACCGGCTCCGCCGTCGTCTTTGACCTCGACGAGATCGTCAAGCAGCAGATCGAGGAGTGGCGCCCCGCCTACCGCAGCGCCGGGCGGGCGCTGGTCTGCTCCGGCAAGCACGGGCTGCGGGCCGTCGGCACCCCGGGAGCGGTCGCCCAGGTCCTGGCGGCGCTGATCGAGAACTCCCTGATGCACGGCGGCGGCACCGTCGCCCTGCGCACCCGGGTCACCGGCAATCAGGCGGTCATCGAGGTCACCGACGAGGGCCCCGGCGTCCCCGCCGAACTGGGGGCGCGGATCTTCGAGCGGACCATCAGCGGCCGCAACTCCACCGGCATCGGACTGGCCGTCGCCCGCGATCTCGCGGAGGCGGACGGCGGACGGCTGGAGCTGCTCCAGCAGCACCCGGCGGTCTTCGCGCTCTTCCTCAGCCGGGTCCCGGTCGACCGCACGGACCCCGAGCGCCCGGTGCGCTGAACAACGAGTGACTCCGTAGGCCGCTTCCGTGGATCGCTTCCGTCCGGGACGGTTCAGTTCCGTACGGGATCGGGCGCTACCCGTTCCTCCGTCGGCCTGCGCTGCTCCAGAAACCGTTCCGCGCTCAGCACGGCCTCCTTGGCGGGCAGGGTCTTGAAGACCCAGGTCCGGTAGGACCAGAAGCGGAACAGGGTGGCGATCCCGATGCCGACGATCTTGAAGACATTGCTCTGGACCGGGGTGTTCCAGCCGAAGCCGTACGTCGCCAGATACAGCACGCCCGTCTCGATCACCGCGCCCGCCGCACTGAACAGCAGGAAGAGCGCCAGCTCACGGGTCCGGCCGGTCTTGTCGCGGTCCCGGTAGGTCCAGTAGCGGAAGCCCACGTAGTTGAAGAGGATCGCGACGAAGGTCGCCAGCACGCTCGCCCGGACCACCTGGAGGTCCGTGGTGTGCCGCAGCAGGTTGAAGACCGCGATGTTGACCAGCAGGCCGAAAGCGCCGACCGCGCCGAACTTGGCGACCTCCCGGGCCAGCAGCTCAAGCCGGGTCCGCAGTGCGCCCGGTTCGCTCATGGTGATCGCTGGTCCCGTCCGTCGGAAGGCGTCTGGATGACGTGTCGACGTAACCACGTCAACTCCGCCATGCTAACCAGCCCGCCCGTGTGACGCCCGTGAGTCCGCGGGGGCGGTGGGCGTGCGGCCATCCGTACGGCCGTCCGGGAACCACCGGCGCGCCGGATACCCTGGAGACGTGACGTTCCCGGTAGTCGGCATGGTCGGCGGCGGTCAGCTCGCCCGCATGACCCACGAGGCGGGTATCCCCCTCGGCCTGAAATTCAAGCTCCTCAGTGACACGCCCCAGGACTCGGCGGCCCAGGTGGTCAGCGAGGTCGTCATCGGCGACTATCGCGACCTGGACACGCTCCGCGCCTTCGCGCAGGGCTGCGACGTGATCACCTTCGACCACGAGCACGTGCCCACCGAGCACCTGCGGGCCCTGGAGGCGGACGGCATCCCCGTGCGCCCCGGCCCCGATGCCCTGGTGCACGCCCAGGACAAGGGGGTGATGCGTGCCAAGCTCCTGGAGATCGGCGCCCCCTGCCCTCGTAACCGCATCGTGAGCGACCCGGCGGACGCCGCCGCGTTCGCCGAGGAGGCCGGGGGCTTCCCCGTCATCCTCAAGACCGTGCGCGGCGGCTACGACGGCAAGGGCGTGTGGGTGGTCCGCTCCGAGGCGGACGCCGCCGATCCGTTCCGCGCCGGCGTTCCGGTCCTCGCGGAGGAGAAGGTCGACTTCGTACGGGAGCTCGCGGCGAACATCGTCCGCTCGCCGCACGGCCAGGCCGTCGCCTACCCGGTCGTCGAGTCCATCCAGGTCGACGGCGTCTGCGACACGGTGATCGCCCCCGCCCCCGAGCTGGACGAGGCCCTGGCCGGCGAAGCACAGCAGCTCGCGCTGCGCATCGCCGCCGAGCTGGACGTCGTCGGACACCTCGCGGTGGAGCTGTTCGAGACCCGGGGACCCGACGGGAAGCCCGGCATTCTGGTCAACGAGCTGGCGATGCGCCCGCACAACTCCGGCCACTGGACCCAGGACGGCGCGATCACCTCGCAGTTCGCCAACCACGTACGGGCGGTCCTCGACCTCCCGCTCGGCGACCCGCGCCCGCGCGCCCCCTGGACGGTCATGTGCAACGTCCTGGGCGGCGACTACCCGGACATGTACCAGGCGTATCTGCACTGCATGGCCCGCGATCCGCAGCTCAAGATCCACATGTACGGCAAGGACGTGAAGCCCGGCCGCAAGGTCGGCCACGTCAACACCTACGGCGACGATCTGGCGGACGTGCGGGAGCGCGCCCGGCACGCGGCCGACTACCTGCGAGGAACGATCACCGAATGACTTCCCCCGGCACCGGATCACCCGCCGCCCCGCTCGTCGGCATCGTCATGGGCTCGGACTCCGACTGGCCCGTCATGGAGGCCGCCGCCAAGGCGCTCGACGAGTTCGAGATCCCGTACGAGGTCGACGTCGTCTCCGCCCACCGCATGCCGCGCGAGATGATCGCGTACGGCGAGGAAGCGGCGGGCCGCGGCCTCAAGGCGATCGTCGCGGGCGCGGGCGGAGCCGCCCATCTGCCCGGCATGCTGGCCTCCGTCACCCCGCTGCCGGTCATCGGCGTCCCGGTGCCGCTGAAGTACCTGGACGGCATGGACAGCCTGCTCTCCATCGTCCAGATGCCCGCCGGAGTCCCCGTCGCCACCGTCTCCGTCGGCGGCGCGCGCAACGCGGGCCTGCTGGCCGCCCGGATCCTCGCCGCGGGCGACCCCGCGCTCCAGGAGCGGATGCGGGAGTTCCTGCAGGAGCTGAACGACCAGGCCACCGAGAAGGGCAAGCGGCTGCGCTCCAAGGTCCAGGGCTCCGACTCCTTCGGCTTCGGAAAGTAGGGGCCGGCAGATGGACCACGTGCAGCGCGCCCGCGAGCTCCTCGCCGCCCACCCCGTCGTCGACGGCCACAACGACCTGCCCTGGGCCCTGCGCGAACAGGTCGGCTACGACCTCGACGCCCGGGACATCGCCGCCGACCAGCGCGGTCTGCTCCACACCGACCTGAACCGGCTGCGGGCCGGCGGGGTCGGCGGCCAGTTCTGGTCGGTGTACGTCCGCACCGACCTGACCGGCGACGCGGCCGTCAGCGCCACCCTGGAACAGATCGACGTCGTCGGCGAGCTGATCGCCCGCTACCCGACGTACCTGCGCCGGGCGCTCACCGCCGACGACCTGGAGAAGGCCCGCGCCGAGGGCCGGATCGCCTCGCTGATGGGCGCCGAGGGCGGCCACTCCATCAACAACTCGCTGGGCACCCTGCGCGCCCTGTACGACCTGGGCGTCCGCTACATGACGCTCACCCACAACGACAACATCGACTGGGCCGACAGCGCCACGGACCTGCCGCGCCTCGGCGGGCTCTCCGCCTTCGGCCACGAGGTCGTCCGCGAGATGAACCGCGTCGGCATGCTGGTCGACCTCAGCCACGTCGCCGACGGCGTCATGCGCGACGCGCTCGCCACCAGCACCGCGCCGGTGATCTTCTCGCACTCCTCGGCCCGCGCCGTCTGCGACCACCCGCGCAACATCCCCGACGACGTGCTGGCCGCCCTCCCGGCCAACGGCGGCGTCGCGATGGCGACCTTCGTCCCGAAGTTCGTGCTGCCCGAGGCGGTCGCCTGGACCCTGGCCGCCGACCGCAACATGCGCGAGCACGGCCTGCACCACCTCGACACCACCCCGGTCGCGATGCGCATCCACGAGGACTTCGAGGCGGCCCACCCGCGCCCCGAGGCCACCGTCTCGACCATCGCGGACCACCTCGACCACATGCGCGAGGTCGCGGGCGTCGACCACATCGGCATCGGCGGCGACTACGACGGCACGGCGTTCACCCCGCGCGGCCTGGAGGACGTCTCCGGCTACCCGAACCTGATCGCCGAGCTGCTGCGGCGCAACTGGTCCGAGGGCGACCTCGCCAAGCTGACCTGGCAGAACTCCGTACGCGTCCTGCGCGACGCGGAGGCCGTGGCCCGCGCCGAGCAGAGCGGGCGCGGCCCGTCCCACGCGACGATCGCCGAGCTGGACGGCTGAGGCCCGTCGTCAGACCGCCGTGGTCGCGAACGGCCCGCCCGGACCGAAGGCGAACGCCGCGAAGCGCTCGCCCATGCGGCGGTGGGCGGCGGCGTCCGGGTGCAGCCGGTCCGGCAGCGGCAGCTCGGCGTGGTCGGCCTCGCCGTACAGGGTGAGGCCGTCCATGTGGAAGAGGTACGGGTCCGACGCCGCCCGCTCCGCCACGATCCGGGCCAGCTCCTCGCGTACGACGCGCAGCGTCAGCTTGCCGCGCGCCGCGTCGGCCGGGTCTCCCAGCGCCGTGAACCGCACCCGCCCGTCGGAGACGTCCGGGGCGGCGGGCCCCGGGGTGTCCTCCTGCGCCGGGCAGAGAACGGGGGAGACGACGAGCAGCGGCGTGGTCGGATGCCCGTCGCGGACGGTGTCGAGGAATCGGTGCACGGCCGGGCCGAAGTCGCTCCGCCCCATCGCATCGTGGTTGACGAGGTTGATGCCGATCTTGACGCTGATCAGATCGGCGGGGGTGTCCCGCAGGGCGCGCGCGGTGAACAGGTCGAGCAGGGCGTTGCCGGCCAGCGACAGATTGACCAGCTCCACGTCCGCCGCGGCGGACGCCAGAGCGGGCCAGGCGGTGGCCGAGCTGGCGGCCGCCGAACCGTGGCTGATCGAACTGCCGTGGTGCAGCCACACCCGGCGCCCGCTCGGCGCCACGGCCGTGACGGGGGCGTCGGTGCGCAGGTCGATCAGCTCGGCGGTCTCGGTGTACGGCAGCCAGATTTCGACGTCCTTCTCCCGCTCGGGCAGCCCGTCGAACCGGACGCGGCCGATCCGCCCGGGGAACGTCTTTTGCGAACCGTCCGCCAGGTCGACGAGCACGACATCGCCGCCGCTCGCCGTGGCCCGCCCGGCCGGCTCCCCGTCGATGTGCAGGTCGTACGCGCCGTCCGGGGCGGGCGGGACGCCCCGGTAGCCGACGACCGTGCGCAGGAGACCCAGCTCGACGACGGTGGCCCGGGTGCGGAACACCACCCGCACACCGGAGGGCTGGGACTCCGCCCGGGCCACCTCCTCGTCACCGCCGAACCGGGCCCGTGCGGCGGCGGGCAGCCGGTGCGGGAGCAGGCCGCCGCGCGCGGTGCGCTCCAGGTCGAGCGCACCGCGCAGGAGGTCGCCGGTGAGCGGGGTGATGATCCGGTCGCACGTGTCGTTCATGGGCTCAGCCTGTCCGCCGGAGGCGGGGCCGAAGCCGGCGGGACGGCTCTCAGGCCTTCGGGCGGCCCATCGCCCGGTACGTCCACCCGGCCTCGCGCCACACGGCACTGTCCAGGGCGTTGCGCCCGTCCAGGATGATCCGGCGGGCGGCCACCTCGCCCAGCTCGGCCGGGTCCAGCTCGCGGAACTCGCGCCACTCCGTCAGATGCAGCACCACATCCGCGCCGCGCACCGCCTCCAGCGCGGAGTCCGCGTAACCGAGGGTCGGGAACAGCCGCCGGGCGTTGTCCATCCCCTTCGGGTCGAACACGGTCACCTGGCCGCCCTGGAGGTGGATCTGCCCGGCGACGTTGAGCGCGGGGGAGTCGCGTACGTCGTCGGAGTCGGGCTTGAACGCGGCGCCCAGCACCGCGACCCGCTTGCCGAGGAACGAGTCGCCGCCCACCGCCTCCCGGGCCAGCTCCACCATGTGGCCGCGGCGGCGCATGTTGATGGAGTCGACCTCGCGGAGGAAGGTGAGGGCCTGGTCGGCGCCCAGCTCTCCGGCGCGCGCCATGAAGGCGCGGATGTCCTTGGGCAGGCAACCGCCGCCGAAGCCGATCCCGGCCCGCAGGAACTTCTTCCCGATGCGCTCGTCGTGCCCGATGGCCTCGGCGAGCTTCACGACGTCCCCGTCGGCGGCCTCGCAGACCTCGGCCATCGCGTTGATGAAGGAGATCTTGGTGGCCAGGAAGGAGTTGGCGGAGGTCTTCACCAGCTCGGCGGTCGGGAAGTCGGTGACCACGAACGGCGAGCCCTCGGCCACCGGCCCGGCGTACACCTCGCGCAGCAGCTTCTCGGCGGTCTCGCTGCGCACGCCGACCACGATCCGGTCCGGGTGCAGGGTGTCCTTCACGGCGAAGCCCTCGCGGAGGAACTCCGGGTTCCAGGCCAGCTCGGCGCCGGCGCCCACCGGAGCCAGCTCGGCGAGCCGGTCCGCGAGCCGGGCGGCGGAGCCCACCGGGACGGTCGACTTGCCGACGACCAGGACGGGCCGGGTCAGATGCGGGGCCAGCGACTCGAAGGCGCTGTCCACATAGCTCATGTCACACGCGTACTCGCCGTGCTTCTGCGGAGTGTTCACACAGACGAAGTGCACATCGCCGAACTCGCCGACCTCCTCCCAGGAGGTGGTGAAGCGCAGCCGCCCGGTGGACCCCTCGATGCCCGCGACATGCCGCTGAAGCATGTCCTCCAGACCCGGCTCGTACATCGGCACGCGCCCGGAGGACAGCAGCTGGACCTTCTCCGGCACGATGTCGAGCCCCAGGACCTCGAAGCCCAGCTCGGCCATGGCCGCGGCATGGGTGGCGCCGAGGTAGCCGGTGCCGATCACAGTGATCCTGAGGGCCATGGAGTGCTCCTGGAAGATACGGACGGACGTGCGGACCGAGCATAGTCGGGGACCCGGAGGCCGGAATTCACCGCTCGATATGCCCGGTACCTCCCTCATGCCCCACCCCTGTCGGCAAGCTCACGTACGCGGCACGTATGCCGTCGGACGGTCGGCGCACTAAAATTGAGTTACTTAACGGTAGTTAGCATCTGGGGAGTGAGCGTCTTGGCGGGTTCGACCGATTTCGACCTGTACCGTCCGGCCGAGGAGCACGACATGCTCCGCGAGACCATCCGCGCGCTCGCCGAGTCGAAGATCGCCCCCTTCGCCGCCGCGGTCGACGAGGAGAGCCGCTTCCCGCAGGAGGCGCTGGACGCCCTGGTCGCCTCGGACCTGCACGCCGTCCACGTCCCGGAGGAGTACGGCGGCGCCGGCGCCGACGCGCTCGCCACGGTCATCGTGATCGAGGAGGTGGCCCGCGTCTGCGCCTCCTCCTCCCTGATCCCGGCCGTCAACAAGCTCGGCTCGCTCCCGGTGATCCTCTCGGGCTCCGAGGAGCTGAAGGCCAAGTACCTGGGCCCGCTCGCCAAGGGCGACGCGATGTTCTCGTACGCCCTCTCCGAGCCGGACGCCGGCTCGGACGCGGCGGGCATGAAGACGAAGGCCGTGCGCGACGGCGACTTCTGGGTCCTCAACGGCGTGAAGCGCTGGATCACCAACGCGGGCGTCTCCGAGTACTACACGGTCATGGCGGTCACCGACCCGACCAAGCGCTCCAAGGGCATCTCCGCGTTCGTCGTCGAGAAGTCCGACGAGGGCGTCTCCTTCGGCGCCCCGGAGAAGAAGCTCGGCATCAAGGGCTCGCCGACCCGCGAGGTCTACCTCGACAACGTCCGGATCCCCGCCGACCGCATGATCGGCGAGGAGGGCACCGGCTTCGCCACGGCGATGAAGACCCTGGACCACACCCGCATCACCATCGCGGCCCAGGCCCTCGGCATCGCCCAGGGCGCACTGGACTACGCCAAGGGCTACGTCCAGGAGCGCAAGCAGTTCGGCAAGCCGATCGCGGAGTTCCAGGGCATCCAGTTCATGCTCGCCGACATGGCGATGAAGATCGAGGCCGCCCGCCAGCTCACCTACGCGGCGGCCGCCAAGTCGGAGCGCGGGGATGCGGACCTGACCTTCCAGGGCGCGGCGGCCAAGTGCTTCGCCTCGGACGTCGCCATGGAGGTCACCACGGACGCCGTCCAGCTGCTCGGCGGCTACGGCTACACGCGGGACTATCCGGTCGAGCGCATGATGCGCGACGCCAAGATCACCCAGATCTACGAGGGCACCAACCAGGTCCAGCGCATCGTCATGGCGCGCAACCTGCCGTAGCGGCTTTTCGTACAGCACTCATGACGGCCCCCGGTGATCCTGCCGGGGGCCGTTCGCATGCTTCGAAGCCTGACTGGGCGAACGGAACCGTCACGTCGAATGGGCGTTGCTGCTTCATGCCGGCGCATGCCGGGGAGCGCGTCACCGGAGTCGCGCTCCCCGGCCCGTGTCCCCCGACATGACCCGACCGGCGGTTCAGCGGATCACGTCGAACACGTTCTTCTGGATCCCGTTGGCGTACGCCTCGTACTCGACCAGCTTCAGCTTCTGCCGGTCCTTGTCCGTCGTGCTGAACAGCCGCTTGCCCGCGCCGAGCAGGACCGGGAAGACCAGCAGGTGGTACCGGTCGATGAGGTCGGCGTCCGCGAGGTTCCGGTTCAGCTCGGTGCTGCCGTGGACGATGATCGGGCCGCCCTCGGTCTCCTTGAGGGCGGCGACCTCGTCGAGCGACCGCAGGATCGTGGTCTCGCCCCAGTCGGCGACCAGGTCGCCGTCGGCCAGCTCGGTGGAGACGACGTACTTCGGCATCGCCTTGTACCCGGTGAACTCCTCCATGCCCGGCCACACCGGACTGAACGCCTCGTAACTGGCCCGGCCCAGCAGCAGGGCCGTGGCCTCCTCCTGCTCCCGGCCCTTGAGCTCGTACGCCTCCGGCAGGAACTCGATGTCCTTGAACGTCCACCCCGAGTTCCGGTAGCCGGGCTCGCCGCCCGGGGCCTCCATGACGCCGTCGAGCGAGACGAAGGCGGTGCTGATCAGGGTGCGCATCGGGGTCTCCAGGGTTTCTCTCGGGCTGTTCATGTCTCACTGTTACGCAGGTACTGACCGCGCGCCGTTGCAAAACTCATCGGTTAGCCTCCCTCCCCATGACCGAACTCGACAGGCTGACCGCCCTCTTCGACGCCCTGGGGGCGGCCGCCGACGCCCGGGACTGGGCCGAGTCCGAGACGGAGGAAGGGCTGCCGCAGCTCGCCCGCTACCGCTTCCTGCGCACGGTGTGGCAGGACGTCGACGCCTGGGCCACGGAGGCGCCCCGGTGGGTGGCCGCCTACCGCACGGACGGCGCGGCCGCCGACGCCGTCGACCGCGCCCTGGCGGCCGGGCTCACCCCCGAGGAACTGGGCGCACTGGCCCGGGAGATCGCCCGGGAGACGGCGTTCGGGGTGCTGAACGCCCTGGCGGACCCGGCGGACGGATCGCTCCCGGCCGAGGTCGAGGAACAGCTGCCCGGCTGGCGACTGGCGGAGCTGGACCCGACGGGCACGCCGACCGGCCGCCATCTCGACGCCCTCCACGAGGACTTCACCGAACTCGAACCGAAGGGCCCGGTCGCGTAGGACCGCCCTGCTCGGCCTCCGGCAGCCGTCTGCCCCTAGGGTGGATCGATGATCATCTGGCTGAACGGAACCTTCGGCGCGGGCAAGACCACCACCGCGAAGGAGGTGACCTCGCTCCTCCCGGATTCCCGGCTCTTCGACACCGAGACGGTCGGCTGGATGCTCCGGCACGTCCTGGGCGTGCCGGAGAAGGACTTCCAGGACTTCCCGCCCTGGCGGGGCCTGGTGGTGGAGACCGCACGGCAGGTGCTCGACCATGTGGGCGGCACGCTGGTGGTCACCCAGACGGTCCTGGTCGAGCCGTACTGGCAGGAGATCCACGACGGCCTGACGAAGGCCGGCATCCCCGTGCACCACTTCCTCCTGCACACCGACCGGGACACCCTCGTCGAACGCATCGAGACCGACACCAAGCCCGAGAGCGCCGGTGCCAAGCAGTGGCGCCTGGACCATCTGACCGACTACGAGCAGGCTCTGCCCTGGCTCCGCCGTGCGGCTCAGGTGGTCGACACGACGGGCGTCGCGCCCGCCGAGGTGGCGGAGACCGTGCTGCGGAAGGTGCGCACGAGCTGACGAGCCGACGAGGACCTCGCCGACCCCGACCCGGAGGAGATCACCCGTGACGACCGTGCCGACCGCGACCGCCATGACCGCCTTCGACCACGCCGAGCGGCGCATCTGGTCCGGCAAGGCCGAAGCGTACGCCCGCACCTACGCCCGGCTCTGCGCCCACCCGGCGGCGGCCCTCCTCGACGCCGCCGAGGCCGGGCCCGGCAGCCGCGTCCTGGACGTGGGCTGCGGCAGCGGGACGGTGAGCGCGGCGGCAGTGGCGCGCGGAGCGACGGTGTACGCGGCCGACGCCGAACCGGGCATGGCGGAGGCGACCCGCCTGGCGGTACCGGGCATCGTGGCGGCGCACATCGCCCGTCTGCCCGAACTGCCCTACGCGGACGACACGTTCGACGCGGTCGTCGGCAACTTCGTGCTCAACCACGTGGGCCGCCCCCGCGAAGCCCTGGCCGAACTCCGCCGGATCACCCGCCCCGGCGGCCGGGTGGCGGCCACCATCTGGCGATCCCCCGGAGCCCCCGGCCAGACCCTGATCGGCCGAGCCGCCCGAGCCGCCGGCCTGACCCGCCCCGACTGGCTCCCCGCCCTCGCCCCCGAGGACGACTTCCCCCGTACACCCGAAGGCCTCGCGGCCCTGCTCGACACGGCCGGACTCCTCGACGCCCAGTGCACCGAGGTGGCCTGGGAACACCGCTGCGACCCGGACACCTGGTGGGCGGGGGCCGAGCGGGGGATCGGCGCGATCGGGCAGGTCCTCAACAGCGGGGGCGCGGAGGGGGTGGCGGCGGCCAGGCGCGCGTACGACGACCTCAGCGCCGAATTCCGCACGCCGGAAGGGCTGTTGGCGCTTCCGCATGCGGCGTTGCTGGCGGCGGGAACAGCGTAGGGCCTCGCGCTCGGTGATTCCTGAGGCGGTGGAGATCGTCCACTCCGCGATGGTGGCGTCCCCTTCATGCTAGGCCGCCTCCCAGTACTGGGCCCGGCAGTCGCGGCAGTGGCCGGGGTGGTGGGAGCGGAAGGCCCGTTCGCAGCCGTCGCAGGTCTGGAACGGGGTGACCTGCGTACGGCGCGATGGCGCCAGACCGTGGATGCCGGGGAGCGGGGGTGGCAGGAGGGCCGTGAGGCGGTGCCTGAGAAGCCTCGCCGGGTGCTTCAGCGGCTTCGGGAGGTCGGCCGTGAGTGCGTGCCGGAGCGCGTCGGTCGTCGCGTCCCGTTCGAGCCAGGCGGCCACCCCGGGGACCAGCTCCTCGACGGCCTCTTCCGAGAGCACCAGCTCTTCCGCGTGACGCCGCAGATCGGCGAGGAACGTGGAGGCGGTCTGCCGCAGTTCCGGGGAGAGTGCGTGGGGGTGGGGGAGCGGCCGCCGTGGCTGCTTGGGCGCGGTCCGCGACGGTAAGCGGGCCGGGGCGTGCGGACCTTCCGGTAAGGGGATGGGCACCGGCGCGGCGACGGGCTCCGGTACGGGTGTCGGTTCCGGTACGCGGCCGGGTTCCGGTACGGCGGTGGGTTCCGGTACGCGGTCGGGCACCGCACCCGGCTGGTTGCGGAACACCGTGCGGGTGACCACCCAGCCGTTCGCCAGCCTCATGCGCGGCCGGTGCAGATAGCCGTGGTTCTCCAGCTCGCGCAGGGCGGAGGCGATCTTCGTCTCGCCCTCGGGGAAGCGGGCCGCGAGCGCCTTGATGCCGACCTTCGACCCGGCGGGCAGCGACTGGATGTGGACGCCGATCCCGATCGCGGTGAGCGACAACTCGGCGTGCTGGGCGAGGTGGTTGCCGACGATCGTGAACCTGCCGGTGTGCGGGATCACGACGTGGATCACGCCGGAGGACGGAAGAGGTCCGGGAACCCCCGCCAGGGCGCGGGTGAGGGCGATATCGTGCTGGGTATCCATCGGGAAGGGTTCTGCTTCCTTGGTGGTCAGGTCCTCGCTCGGGATTGCCGTCCCGGCGGGGGCCGTCTCATGTCTGGGGTTGTGGTCAGCGTGAGCATATGCCTGCCAACCCGTACAAAATCCAGCTCAGTTGGTGAATCTCACCCGTGTGAGTGACCAGCCCCTCCCGCAGGTGACCACCGGGATCGGGTGGGGTGGGGTTGGGTCATTTCTCTTGGTTCTTTAAGTACTTGATGTCGCGGTCCACCGGGTCGCGGTCGGCGACGACCCGGTGGACCCCCGCCGGGTCGTGACATGCCACGACCCGGTGTGAGCAGCGATTCCGGGTGGATTCAGGGGGATTCCGGCGATCCGTCGTCGTCCCGTACGCGGCGGTCAGCCCGTGGTCGCGAAAACCCCGACATCGGCGCCCCCTCTTCGGCACACTGAGTGCATGGACGATTACCCGGGGAAGTCTCCGGACCATCTCACCATCAACGTCACCCACCGCGACGACCCGGTCTTCGAGGTCACCCAGGCGGATGCGTTCGCCTCGGTCCGCAAGTATCCGAACATCGTGGTGCGGGGGCCGTTGTTCGGGCTTGCCGAGCAGCGGCGCGGGGACCGGCCGCGCTGGCGGTTGCTGGGTGAACTGGACACCGGGTTCCCGCAGATGACCCGCGACGAGCTGAACTCACGCCTCTGGTTCAGGGCCAAGGACGAGGTCGAGGACCGGGCCGTGCGGCGGTCGTTGCTGGAGGCCGTGACCCGGCTGGAGACCGAGCCGGTCAACGAGGTGACGGCGGACGGTGTGCGCTACCGCGTCGTGCGGGCCGACGAGTTCACCCGGATCGGCGGCGGGCGCCTGGAGCCGCCCCGGGCCACCGACCCGGACGACGACAGCTGGGACCTGGACGCGCCGGCCCCCTCCCGCACCAAGGGCTTCGTCGTCGACCACGCGGCCGCCGTCGGGCTGGCGGAGGGGATCGACCGGGCCGGGCTGCTCCAGCTCTCCTACACCGCGAGCCGCTTCCCCGATGACGTACGGGCCGACTCCCAGCGGGCGTTGACCACGCACCCGGGGGTCGTTCTCCTGCCGACGACGTTCCGTGTGGTGGAGCGCAAGGAGCTGTCCTGGTCGATGGTGACCGGGCAGTACTCCACCCCGCAGGGCGCCCGGCGCGCCCTCGTCCACCACCTCACCCGGCCCGTGCCCGAGCTGCCGGATCTGCCGGACATGCCGGAGCTGCCCGAGTGGATGAAGGTGGACGAGAAGGAGGCGGCCATCCACGCGCGGGCCGCGAAGAAGTTCACCGCGCGCCGGAGGCCCAATGAACTCGTGGTGCGGGGGCGGCAGTACGAGGTCGTGCGCGTCGAGCGGGTGATGCGCATCGGGCCGGACGGACCGGAGACGCCCCGCCCCTCCGACGTGGACGACTACGGCCCCTCCAAGATCCACCCGACCATGGACGAGCACGGCGTCGTCACCTACGGCGCATAGGCGAGCAGGCCGACCTGCCGGCAATGCACCGGGGCCCGCCGGGCGGCTTACCACCCGGCGGGCCCCGGCCCGTACCGCGTCAAACACCCACGTCCCGGCCTCAGTTGCCGGTGACCGTGACCTTCTCGTCGTTGTTGAGCTGCTGCACCAACTGCTTCACCTTGGCCTTGTCCCAGACCAGGTTGGATCCGGTGCTGCCCGAGATCGGCATGTTCATCGACGTACCGTCGCCGCCCGTGACGCCCTTCATCGCGAAGAACATGTTGGCCAGCGACCAGAGCGACATGTCCTTGTCCACGATCAGCGTGTCCAGGCCCGCGCCCAGCGTCGGGTACAGCTTGAACGGGTTGATGATCGTGGACGGGGTCGCCGTCTGGCTCGCCAGTGCCGCCAGGAACTTCTGCTGGTTCTTCGTGCGGTCCAGGTCGCTGCCCGCGAACGCGTAGCGGGTGCGGACGAAGGCGAGGGACTGCTCGCCGTTCAGCGTCTGCTTGCCCGCCTGGAAGTCGGCGCCCGACTTCTTGTCCTTGAAGGCCTTCGGGATGTCCAGCTCGACCCCGCCGATCGCGTCCACGATCTTCGCGAAGCCGCCGAAGCCGATCTCGACGTAGTGGTCGATGTGCAGGCCGGTG
Organism: Streptomyces sp. DSM 106670; assembly: GCF_055792845.1. Lineage (NCBI taxonomy): Bacteria > Bacillati > Actinomycetota > Actinomycetes > Kitasatosporales > Streptomycetaceae > Streptomyces > Streptomyces sp. DSM 106670. The sequence goes on along the minus strand of NZ_CM147704.1, from coordinate 3,050,142 downwards.
TTGAACTCGACCGTACGGACCAGGAGTTCGGGCCCGTCCTCGGCGTAAGCCGCGTTCAGCTTCACCTGCCGGCCGGTGCCCTGGAACGTCTTCCCGGACTCCGAGCCCTTGAAGGTCGGGATCTCGACGTTGGAGTCGCGCGGCAGCGAGATCAGCGTCGGCCCGCTGGAGCCGTCGTGCAGGATCATCATCGAGTCGGTGCGCTTGCCCTCGGCGGAGCCGGTGCGCAGTCGCTTCTTCTCCTCGTCCGACATGCCCTCGCGGCTGTCGGACCCGACGATCAGGTAGTTCGTGCCGTCGCCGGACTTCGGCCGCTCGATGACCTTGGAGAGGTCGACCTCGCGCTTCAGCTTGGAGTCGGCCCAGAAATACGTCGAGATCGAGACCGCGAGCACCACGACCACCAGGGTCAGCGCGCCGAGCTTGATCCGGCGGCGCCAGTCCGGGGCCGGGCGGCCCTGGACGTAACCTCCGTCACCGCCGCCGCGCCGGCCACCGCCGCCCCGGCCGTCGGAGCCGCCGCTGCCCGAGCCGTAGACCTGGCCCGTGTTGTAGCCGCTGTCGTACCCCGGGTCGGGGCTGTTGCCGTAGCCGCCGTCCTGGTAGCGGTCGTCGTACCCCTGGCTCTGCGGCGGCACCTGCGGCCTCTGCGGCGGGGTCTGCGGCCTTCGCGGCTGGGCCGGGCGGCGCTGGATGTGCGGCATCGCCCGCGCGCTCTCGGGCTGGGGGCTGGCACTGCCCCGCCCGTAGCGCTCGCTGCGGTCGCCGGTCCGTCGATCGGGCCAATCGTTCATCCGAACAGTGTGCCGTCCCGGCCCACGGCTATTACAGGGTGTAAGGGAAATCGCACCAGGGCTGTTGCGAACCTGATGCATTCTGCGGGATCGCGGCCCCCGCATAAGGTGGACGGTATGACAGATCAGGCCACTGGCGTAACAGATCAGGCCAACCGCCCGGAGGGCGAGATTCCGGGCAAGCCGACCGCCGCGTCCCGGACCACCCTCAGCCACATCATGACCGGCAGCGACACCAACCTCCTCGGCACGGTCCACGGCGGCGTGATCATGAAACTGGTCGACGACGCCGCGGGCGCGGTGGCCGGCCGGCACTCCGGCGGGCCCGCCGTGACCGCCTCGATGGACGAGATGGTCTTTCTGGAGCCGGTCCGCGTCGGTGACCTCGTCCATGTCAAGGCCCAGGTCAACTGGACCGGCCGCTCCTCCATGGAGGTCGGCGTGCGCGTGATGGCCGAACGCTGGAACGAGTCGACCCCCGCCCAGCAGGTCGGCAGCGCCTATCTGGTCTTCGCCGCCGTCGACGGGGACGGCAAGCCGCGCCGCGTACCGCCGGTGATCCCCGAGACCGAGCGCGACAACCGGCGCTACCAGGAGGCGCAGATCCGGCGCACCCACCGGCTCGCCCGCCGCCGCGCGATCAAGGAGCTGCGCGAGAAGCGCGCCGCCGACGGCATCGACGACTGAGCCCGCGAGACTGCCTCACGGTCCTACGGGCCGAGACTGCCTCACCGTCCTACGAGCCGAGACCGCCTCACGGCCCTACGGGCACACCACCTCGTCGCCCGTCACCGTCGAGAACTCGCCCGTCTTCCCGCTCTCCGCCCTCACCCGCTGCACCTTGGTGAAGTCCGCGCCCACCGTCACCTTCATCAGCGCTCCCTGGCCCTTCACCGCCTTCAGCTCGCTCCCGGGCAGCGCGGTGGCCAGAGACTTCGCCGAGCGGTCCCAGCGCGGGTCGTACTCCACGAGCGTCCGCTTCAGATCCCGCAGCTCCCCGTTGAGCGGCGCCTCGCCGGTGGTGAACCCGGTCGCCCGCAGCGCCTCGTCCACGGTCCGGCCCAGACCGTCCTTCGGGGTCCCGTTGTAGACCTGCACCCGGATGTCCTTCGGCGCCACGTCCACGAGCGTGGCCGGAGGCTGCTTCGGGCCGGCCGCCGGCTTCGGCTTCGCCGGGGCCAGCGGCTTGTCCTCGCGCAGCGCCTGGAACAGCTTCTTCGACTTCTTCGCGTCCCACTGCACGGTGGAGCCGATGCCCTTGACCGGGAAGCTGGGGTTGCCGACGGGCACGGAGGCGAACTCCGACGAGGCCGGGCCGAAGTCCTTCATCGCCTTGCCGAGCGCCAGCATCTGCTCCGTACCGAAGCCCTCGTCGGCCCGGACCGAGCCCAGCACCGAGGCGGAGACCTGCTGGAACTTCACCGGGTTCAGCAGCACCCCGCTGCTCGTCGCCTGCTTGATCAGCGCCGCCATGAACTTCTGCTGGCGCTCCATCCGGCCCAGGTCGGCGGCCACGTCCACATGGCGCGACCGCACGTACTGCAGCGCCTGCCCGCCGTCCAGCTCATGGGTGCCCGCGGGCAGGTCCAGGCCGGTGTACGAGTCCTTCATCGGCCGGGCCGTGCAGATCTTCACCCCGCCCACCGCGTCCACCGTCTTCATGAAGCTGGTGAAGTCGACCTCCAGATAGTGGTCGACCTTGACCCCGGTCATGTTCTCGACCGTCCGCACGGTCAGCGTGGGCCCGCCCTCCGCGTACGCGGCGTTCAGCTTCACCGGGTGGCTCTCGTGGTGCTTGCCCGTGGTGCGGTCGGTGTGGGCGGGCATCTCCGCGTAACTGTCCCGGGGCAGGCTGACCACGCTCGCCCGCTGCCGGTCGGCCGACAGATGGACCAGCATGATCGTGTCGGTGCAGTGGCAGGGCGCGCCGCCGAGCTTGTACTTCTTCTTCTCGGCCTTGGTGATCGTGTCCCGCCCGTCGGTGCCCACGAGCAGCAGATTCGTGCCGTGGCCCCCCTGCGGGCGGTTCTTCATGTCCTTGAACGGATCGACCCGCCCGATCCCGCCCTCCAGGCTGCTGACCACGGCGTGACCGATCCCACCCGCGCTCAGCACCAGCACCGACAGACCGGTGGCCACCCGCATGCCCCAGCGCGGCCGCTCGTCCTGCTTGCGTCGGCGGACCGGCCGGGTGCCCTGGGGCGGACGGCGTCGCGGGGGAGTGGCGGGGCGGGGCCGGGGCGGGCGCTGCGGTCGTTGCGGTGTGGGCACGGGGAGACACCTCCGGGGTGCAAGGGAGACACCTCTGCGGTGCAAGGGGACCATCGCACGGTAGGCCCATACGACCACCGCCCCGGCCCGCGACCCGGCGGCGCGCACCGGTGTCCCCCATTCGCGGTAACGTGGCGGCCGAAAACCGAGCCGCCTCCTGGGGTACGCAACCCCCGGCGCCCCCGAGGACCCCCGAGGACCACATGTCTGCCGCGCAGTACCCCGCCGTCTCCGTGATCATGCCGGTGCTCGACGAGGAACGCCATCTCAGGAACTCGGTCCGGCACATCCTGGAGCAGGAGTACCCCGGTGAGATGGAGGTCGTGATCGCGCTCGGCCCCTCCGCCGACCGGACGGACGAGATCGCCGCCGAGCTGGTCGCCGAGGACCCCCGCGTCCACACCGTGCCCAACCCCACCGGCCGCACCCCCGCCGCCCTCAACGCGGCGATCAAGGCCTCCCGCCACCCCGTCGTCGTACGGGTCGACGGCCACGGCATGCTCTCGCCGAACTACATCGCGACCGCCGTCCGCCTCCTGGAGGAGACCGGCGCGCAGAACGTCGGCGGCATCATGCACGCCGAGGGCGAGAACGCCTGGGAGGAGGCCGTCGCCGCCGCGATGACCTCGAAGATCGGCGTCGGCAACGCGGCCTTCCACACCGGCGGCCAGGCGGGCCCGGCCGAGACCGTCTACCTCGGCGTCTTCCGCCGCGAGGCGCTGGAGCGGGCCGACGGCTACAACGTCGAGTTCATCCGGGCCCAGGACTGGGAGCTGAACTTCCGCATCCGCGAGGCCGGCGGGCTGATCTGGTTCTCGCCCGAGCTGAAGGTGCAGTACCGCCCGCGCCCCACGGTGAAGGCGCTCGCCAAGCAGTACAAGGACTACGGCCGCTGGCGCCACGTCGTCGCCCGCTACCACGCCGGCTCGATCAACCTCCGCTATCTGGCCCCGCCGACCGCCGTCGTCGCCATCGCGGCGGGCCTGGTCCTGGGCGCGGCCGTCACCCCGTGGGCGCTGGTCGTCCCGGGCGGTTACGTGGCCGCGATCGTCGCCGGATCGCTGCCCGCGGGCAAGGGCCTCTCGCTGAAGGCCCGCGCGCAGATCCCGGTGGCCCTGGCGACGATGCACATGTGCTGGGGCTTCGGCTTCCTCACCAGCCCCCGGTCGCTGGCCAAGCGGGTCATCGCGAGCCGCCGCCCGGCGATGACCGGCAGCAGCGAGACCGTCTGAGCCGGACGTCCGTCTTCGTACGAAGGGCCCCGACGCTCGGCGTCGGGGCCCTTCCTCGCGTGTGCGTGCCGCTACGGCGTCACCAGGTGTAGTTCGGGTTGACCTTCATGCAGGCCCCCTCTTCCTCGCCGTTGAGCGCGCCCGCCGACTCCGGGGTCTTCTCCGTGCCCTTGGACACCGGATAGGCCCCGTCCTCACGCCAGTCCGCACCCACGGCGAGCGAGATCCCCGAGACGTCGGTGGACCTCTTCACCTGCGACAGCGGAACGCCCAGCGCCTTGGCGACCGCCTGCGCGTCGCCCTCCAGATCCGCGCTCGGATAGAGGATCCCGGTCCGGGCCGCCCCCGTCACATTGCCCGAGTCGACGGTGGTCCGCCCGAAGCCCGCGTTCTTCAGCTGGTCCGCCACGTCGCCCGCACGCCCCGAAGCCGGGCCGAGCGCGTCGGTGGCGGTCCCGTTCCGTACGGAGACGGCGATCTCGCCGACCGGCGCGGACGGGTCCTTGGGCTCCTCCTGAGGCTTCTTCCGCTTGGAGGCCTTGCCGTCCAGCGGGATGTCGTCGCGGACCATCCGGAACAGCTGCTCCGCGTCGCCCGCCTTCGGGTACACCCGGCCGTTGTTGACGCCGGTGCCGTACACGTTCGGCATCGTCGACATCGTGATGCGCTTCGTCGGAACCTTCTTGAACTCCTCGGCCAGGTCGTAGAGCTTCTTGACCGTGTCGAGGCCCTTGTCGACCGTCAGCGCCTTCGTGGCCGCCTCGGCGAGGTTCATCAGCTTCGCCGGGTCGCTGAGCTTGGTGCCCTTGCGCAGCTGACGCACCATCGAGTTCATGTACTGGTGCTGGGCCTTGGCCCGCCCCAGGTCGGTGTTGTCCTCGAAGCCGTACCGGGTGCGCAGCCACTGGAGGGCCTGCTCACCCTGGATGGACGTGGTGCCCTTCTCCAGCTTCAGCCCGGAGCCCTTGCCGTCCCGGCTGCGGGAGTGGATGTTGGCGTCGACACAGACGGGCACGCCGCCGATCGCGTCGGCCATGGACACCACACCGGCGAAGTCGATCATCATGAAGTGATCGATCCGGATACCGGTCAGCTCGTACCAGGTGGCCACCGTGCACCCCGGACCGCCGCGGCCCAGGCTCTCGTTGGTCTGTACGTCTCCGGTGCTGGCCGGGTAGACCTCGCCGTCCGGGGCCGTGCACTTGGGCATCTTCAGCATGGTGTCGCGCGGCATGCTGATGACGGAGAGATTGCTGCGGTCAGCGGAGAGGTGGAGCAGCATCTGCACATCGGCGAGCGGCGGGGCCCCGAAGGTCTCCTTCGCGCCGCCCAGCTTCTGGTTGGCCTTGGAGTCGCGGGCGTCGGAGCCGATGAGCAGGATGTTGAGCGGGGTCTGCCCGGCGGCGTTGGCCTTGTGATCGGCCATCTGCTTGTCGCCGAGGGTCAGATCCTCTTTCTTGATGTTGCTGTTGAGGTACTCGTAGTAGACGTAACCGGCGCCGCCGGTGGCGAGTATGAGCACGGCGAGCACGGAGGCGCTCCAGCGCAGTACGCGCCGCTTGCCGCTCTTGGGCGCCCGGCGGCTGCTGCGCCCCTGGGCGCCGCCGCCCCCGTTGCCGCGCCGGCCCTTCGTGGCCCGATGGCCGCCGCCCCCCGGCCTGCCGCCGTCGTCCGGCCCGTCATCGCTGGCGTCGCCCGGCCCGTCGTCCTCGTACAGGCTCTCGTCCCAGCCGTGTTGATCGGCGCGGCGGACGCGTGATCGCGTCCTCTCCCCGGGCGTGCTGCTCCGTCCCACCGGACCCCCCATGCTGTTCAGATTTCCGCTGCGGCGCGGTGACCCGGTGTCACTTGGCGCATACCGTCTTGTCGGCGCTTGCCTGCTCGACGCCTTCCGGAGCCTTCGTCGGCCCGGTGATGAGCTGGCCCGCGCCCTTGAAGTCCGCCCCCAGCGTGAGCACCATCGCCTCAAGCCCTTCGGCGTCGGCGGTGCCCTTCTTCATGGCCGTGGCGGGCAGCCCCATCATCGCGGCGAGCGCCCGGGCCTGATCGGCCTGGTTGGGCGCGTACTCCAGCGTCGTCTTCTTGATCTTCTCGGGTGCGTTGGCCTTGTTCGTGGACTTCAGCACCCCCTGCTCGTTCTGGAGCCAGGTGACGGTCGCGCCGGCCGCACCGGCGATCTCACCACCGTTGAGCACGTCCACGCGTACGTCGGCGGGATCGGCCTTCGGGCCCTTGAGCAGGGCCGCCTGCTTGCCCTTGGCGGCCTTCTCCTTCTGCTTCACCTCGGTCAGCGAGGTGTCGGAGCGCATCATCGCGAAGAGCTGCTCACCCTTGACCGGGTCCACGACCACGGTGATGGGCTTCGGCTCGACCGGGTTGTCGATGACCGGCATCGTGAGGAAGGTGACGTTCTTGGTGTCGACCTTGCCGATCTCCTGAGCCAGCGTCATCAGCTTCTTCGCGTCACCGATGCCCGTGTCGACGGTCAGCGCGTTGGTGGCCGCGTCGGCCAGCGTGTAGAGCTTCTTCGGGTTGGTCAGGGTGTCGCTCGACTTCATCTCGCGGATCATCGAGGCGAGGAACTGCTGCTGCACCTTGATCCGGTCGAGGTCGCTCTCGTTGCCGAAGCTGTGCCGGGTGCGCAGCAGGGCCAGCGCCTGCTCGCCCGCCACCTCCGACTCGCCCGCGGGCAGCTTCAGATGGGACTTCGGGTCGTCGACCGGCTTGGCCATGCAGACCTTGACGCCGCCGACCGCGGTGGTCAGCTCCTTCACCGCGTTGAAGTCGACCATCATGAAGTGGTCGGGCTTGAGGCCGGTGATGTTCTCGACCGTCTTCATGGTGCAGCCGGGGTTGCGGCCGCTCTGGCCGAGGCTGGTGTTGAAGCGTTCGTTCGGGGTGCCGGGGATGGTCGTGGTGGTGCCGTCCGACTGCTTCGTCTCGCACTCGGGGATCTCGGTCATCAGGTCGCGAGGGATGCTCATCGCCGTCGCGTTGGTCCGGTCCTCGGAGACGTGGAACAGGATCGTGGTGTCGGCGTGGCCCTCGCTGCCCTTGTCGCCGTATCCCTCGTTGCCCTTGCCGGTGCGCTTGTCGGTGCCGATGATCAGGATGTTCATCGGGCCTTCGCTGAGGACGTTCTTGCTGCCGGCGTCGCCCACGTCGATGGTGTCGATATTGCCGTTGAGCTTCTGGTAGAGGACGTACACGCCGAGCGAGGCGCCCACCACGACGAACGCCATGACGCCGCCCGTCCACAGCAGCGCCTTCTTCTTGCGCGACTTCTTGGGCTTGCGCTTCCGGCGGCCGGACGCGGGCGGTTCCGTACCGCGCCCGCCGCCCTGGGAGCTGCGGCGGCTGCGCTGACCCGGCACCTCGCGGCGCGGTCCGTCGGCGCCGCCCTCCCGCGCCCCCCGGCGCCCGGAACCCTCACGGGACGCGTCGGTCCGGGTGCTGCCGCGGCGGCCCGTCCCCTCGGCCGTGGCCGTACGCGAAGGGCTGCTCGACTCCCCAGCGGAGTGATCCAGTCGCAGTTCGTAATTGCCGGTGTTCGGGTTGAGTACCCACTGGTCGGCGGGGTCGATATCGTCCGCCCGTCCACGACTGTGCGCGTCCACGGTTTCCTGCGTCCTCCGTCGGTGCCACGCGAGGCGCCTTCCCCCGGTAAGGCGCTCGTTCCTTCGCTCCAGCAGTGCACGACCTGACGGCCGGAAGCACCGGATCGCGTCACACTATCCGGCCGATTCCGCGTCGAGCGACGTGCGTGACACATTCCACGCCCCTTACAACCGGGCATACTTCCCATTACGCGTCGATTGTGTTCGCTGTCTTGGCAATTGCTTTACTGCTTGCACAGGTCGTCCGCCGCACTCGAACCCGAATAGGTGGGTGTCGGCGTCGGACTTTCCGAGCCGGCGTCGTCCGGCTTCCCGTCCCGCTTCTTTTCCTGGCCCTTCCGCGCTTCCTCCAGTTCGTCGGCCGGAACCACGGCGACCGGCCGGTCCTCGCGGAGTTGCTTGAACAGATCGCCCGCGTCCGGTTCGACGAGTTCATCCCGGTTCGGGTTGTTGCGGTACGGCTGCCGGGGCACGGTGAGGAACTGCACCTGCTCGGTCGGTACGTCGCGCATCCCGCGCACCAGGTCGTACAGGTCGCGCAGCGAGTCCAGCCCCGGGTCGGTGGTCAGCGACTTGGTCGCCGCGTCCAGCACCGGGTAGAGCCGGGTCGGGTTGAGCAGAACGCCGTTGCTCTGCATCTTGTTCACCAGCGCGCCCAGGAACTGCTGCTGGCGCTCCATCCGTTCGGTGTCGCTGCCGTTGCCGAGGGTCTTGCGCGCCCGTACGTAACCGAGCGCCTCCTCGCCGTTCAGCGTCTGCCGGCCGGCCGGAAGCTCCAGGTGCGCGTCCTTGTCGTTGATCGGCTCCTTGAGGCAGATCTCGACCCCGTCGACGGCGTCGACCATGTCCTTGAAGCCGTTGAAGTCGACGACCATGTGGTGATCGATGCGGATGCCGGTCATCTTCTCGACGGTGCGGATCGTGCAGGCGGTGCCGCCGAGTTCGAATGCCGAGTTGAACTGCGCGAACTGCTCGCGCGTCTCCTTGTCGTCCGCGGTGCGGCAGCTGGGGATCTCCGCCATCAGGTCACGGGGGAGGGACACGGCCGTCGCGCTCTTCCGGTCCGCCGCGAGGTGCAGCAGGATCGTGGTGTCGGAGCGCTGGCTGCCGCCGTCGTCCCGGCCGTACTCACGGTTGTCCCCGGCCCGGCTGTCCGACCCGATGAGCAGGATGTTCTGGGCGTCCATGACGACCGGCGTCGGCCGTTCCTTCTCGTACGCCTTGAGTTCGGCGGCGGCGCTCGTGTCGGTGGTGATGTTCCCGTCGAGCTTCTTGTAGAGCCACCAGCCCGCCCCCGCGGCGACCAGCACGAGGAACGAGGCGGCGAGGGCGGTCCAGCGCAGCCAGTGGCTCTTGCGCGCGGCGACGATGCCGGCCTTGGGCTGATCGGCCCAGGTCTGCACGCCGTCGGTGTCGCTGTCGCCGCCGTCGCCGTCGCTGCCTGCTTCGTTCTTCCCGGAGCCGGCGGAGCTTGCGGCCTGTTCAGCCTGTTCGGTCTGTTCGGCCTGGTCATCCTGCTCGGCCTGCGCGGGCTTTTCGGCCTGCTCGGCGGTCCCGGGCTTCTCGGCCTGCTCGGGCTTCTCCGGAGCGGAGGACTCCGAGCTTTCGGGGGCTTCGGGGGCCTCGGGGGCCTCCGAAGCCTCAGGGGCTTCTGCGGCTTCGGCTTCTCCGGTCCCGGGGGTGGGGCCCTCGGGACCGGACTGTTCCTGCGACCTGCCCTGCGGCTTGTCCCCGGCCGGGTGGTCCGGGTCGGACGGCGGGCCAGCACTGTCGGTCACGTCTGCGTCCATCCTTCACGTTCGGCGGCGCGAGGAGCCGCCGGTCGCAGGAGTAGACGGCTGAAACTCGCGCTTGGTTGTGCACGGCCAGGAGAGTGGTCTGTACCGCCCGATCATCTACCCGCTCCGGTGTTGCGCACCGAGGACTCGGCCCGCTGTGGGCCGGACGGGTGGACCTCGGAGCGCTTGTCATACCGCGGTGTCGGTGACCCGCTCGCTCTCGGTCCGCTTGGCCAGTCCGTCCGCGTCGAGCTGTCCGAGATGGCGGCACAACACCACGGACCCACCGGCCGCCAGCGGCGCGAAGAGCCCGGCGCTCAGCCCGTCCCACGTGTCGTACGTACGCCCGGTGAGCAGCCGGGATCCCGGTACGAGCCCGAGGGCGCCGGCGTCCTCGCGAGCCTTGGCGACGAGCTGCGCACCCGTCAGCTCCACCCCGCCGACGGCCAGCGCGGGAGCGTCGGCGTCCACCGGGGCGAAGGGCGCGAAGCGGTCGCCCTGGCTCGGCACCTCCACCGCGTAGTCCGAGAACCCCTCCGGAGCCTGCGGGAACCGGCCACCCAGCGGACGCAGGGCGAGCGCGACCCGCTCACCCCGGCAGGCCCGCGCCCGCTCCAGGGTGTCCGGTCCGGTCACGACGAGATCGGCGGCCGCCGGGTCGCCCTGGACATCGGCGACGACCCCGACGGAGGAGCAGGCGAGCAGCCAGACAGCGGACTGCCAGTGCGCGGGGAGCAGCAGGGCGAGCCGGTCGCCGGGCTCCGCGGCGAGGTCGCCCTGGAGCAGATTGGCGGTCTTGGCCACCCAATTGGCGAAGGTGGCCACCGACAGTTCGACGCGTTCTCCGGTGGCGTCGTCGTAGAAGGTGACCAGGGGGCGGGCCGGGTCCGCGGCAAGGGCGGATCGCAGCAGGTCGGCAGGGGTGCGGTCGCTGGAGTTCATCCGCGCAAGCGTACGCGGGGGCGCTGTGCGGGGCGGGCTGAACGGGTGTCACATACACCGGTTCGGCAGACGGCCCGGCAGACGGTACGTCAAGGCTGCGCCGATGCCCGGGTAGCCGGAGTCATGACTGTATGACCAGGATCGTGCGTATGCGTGCACTATTGGTCACCTCAGTCGGCGTCACCTGCGCGGCGGCCCTCACTCTGCCGCTCGCCGCCCCCGCCCTGTCCGCCCCGGCCCCGCTCTCCGCCTCGGCCCGGCCGCCCTCCGTGTCCCCCGAATCACCGGGTTCCGGCCCGCCGTCGTCGGTACGGGCCGAATCCGGATCCTCCCGAGCGGCCGACACCGCCCCGCTGTTGTCGTCGTCGCGCACCACCGGGACCCGCGCGGCCGAGCTCGCGGGCTCGACGCAGTCCCTGCCCCTGGAGCCGCTCGCCGCCCCGTCCGACCGGGTCGCGGGCGCGGCGGCCGGCCAGGGCCTGGCCCAGCGCGACGCCCGCCCGTTCTCCCTGGTGGGCGTGGTCTGGGACGACGCCGATGCCGAGCTCCACGGCACGGTCCAGGTCCGCACCCGCGCGACCGGCGGCGGGAGCTGGTCGGACTGGCAGGACGTCGAGACCCACAACGCCGAGCACGCCGCCGACCTCGGCAGCGACGAGCGGGCCTCCGGCGCCGTGCGCGGGGCGACCGCCCCGCTCTGGGTCGGCGACTCGGACGGCGTGGAGGTACGCGTACGCCCGGAGGCGGCCGATCCGCAGCACCGGGCCGCCGCCGTACCGCTGCCCGAGGGGCTGCGCCTCGAACTCGTCGACCCCGGCGAGGATCCCGCAGCGGAAGAGACCACCGAAACAGCCCCCGAGACGGCCCCCGAAACAGCTCCGGAACCTGCCCGGGCGGCCCCCGTAGGCCGGTCCGCCACCCCGGCGACGTTCGCCATCAACCCGGCCCCGCCCACGACCACGACGGCCGTGCCGGAGGCGCTCACCGCCGAATCCGCCGCCGCGTCGGCCGTCAACGCGGACCTCGCACCGCTCGGCGCTTCCGTCATCCCCGAGCTGACCAAGGCGGAGACGGAGGAGGAGGCGGCGATCGTCGCCGCCGGGGCGAAGCCGTACATCGGTCCGCGCCCGAAGATCATCACCCGCAAGGGCTGGGGCGCCGACGAAAAGCTCCGCGAGCGCAACTTCGCGTACACCAAGTCCGTCAAGGCGGCCTTCGTGCACCACAGCGCGACCGGCAACAACTACACCTGCAAGCAGGCCCCTTCGGTGCTCCGCTCCATCTACCGCTACCACGTCAAGAGCAGCGGCTGGCGCGACTTCGGCTACAACTTCGCCGTCGACAAGTGCGGAAACATCTACGAGGGCCGGGCCGGAGGCGTCGCGAAAGCGGTTCTCGGCGCCCACACCCTGGGCTTCAACACCAACACCATGGGGGTCGCGGTGCTCGGCACCTACTCCTCCACCAACCCGCCCGCCGCCGCCGTGACCGCGGTCTCCAAACTCACCGCCTGGAAGCTGGGTCTGTTCGGCGCCAACCCCAAGGGCAAAGTGACCCTCACCTCCGGCGGCAGCAACAAGTACAAGGCGGGCGTGAAGGTCAAGATGAACGTCATCTCGGGCCATCGGGACGGTTTCGCAACCGAATGTCCCGGAGCGCGTCTCTACAAGAAGCTCGGCACGGCCCGGACCAGCTCCGCCAAACTGCAGGGCCGCTGACCGGGGCATATCCGACCGGTCTGCTTAGACTGGCCAGCCATATCCAGGCCAGGCCCCAGCAGGAAGCAGAGACGGTGCTGTGACAGAGGCAAAAGAAGCGATCCTCCTGGTCGGTGGCAAAGGCACCCGGCTGCGCCCGCTCACGGTGCACACCCCGAAGCCGATGGTCCCGGCGGCGGGGGTCCCGTTCCTCACCCACCAGCTGGCGCGGGCCAGGGCGGCCGGGGTGGAGCACATCGTGCTCGCCACGTCCTACCTGGCGGAGGTCTTCGAGCCGTACTTCGGCGACGGTTCCTCGCTCGGTCTGCACATCGAGTACGTCACCGAGCAGGAGCCGCTCGGCACCGGCGGAGCCATCCGCAACGTCGCGCCGAAGCTGGCCTCGGGGCCGGACGAACCGGTCCTGATCTTCAACGGCGACATCCTGACCGGGCTCGACATCCGGGCCCTGGTCACCTCGCACACCGACTCCGGGGCGGATGTCTCGCTCCACCTGACCCGGGTCGAGGACCCGCGCGCCTTCGGCCTCGTACCCACCGACGCGACGGGCCGGGTCACGGCGTTCCTGGAGAAGCCGCAGACGCCGGAGGAGATCGTCACCGACCAGATCAACGCCGGGGCGTACATCTTCCGGCGCTCGGTCATCGACACCATTCCGGCGGGCCGCCCGGTCTCCGTCGAACGCGAGACCTTCCCCGGACTCCTCGCCTCCGGCGCCCACCTCCAGGGCATGGTCGACTCCACGTACTGGCTGGACCTCGGCACCCCGGGGGCCTTCGTCCGCGGCTCCGCCGACCTCGTCCTCGGCCGCGCCCCGTCCCCGGCGGTCCCGGGCCGCTGCGGCGACCGCCTGGTCCTGCCGACGGCGTCCGTGGCCCCGGACGCCAAGCTCACCGGCGGTACGGTGGTCGGCGCCGACGCGGTGATCGGCGCGGGCGCGAGAATAGAGGGCTCGACGATCCTGGCCGGCGCGGTCGTCGAGGCGGGCGCGGTCATCACGGACTCGCTGGTCGGAGCGGGCGCCAGGATCGGCGACCGTACGGTGCTGGCGGGCGCGGTGATCGGCGACGGGGCACAGGTGGGCGCGGACAACGAACTGCGCGACGGGGTCAGGATCTGGTGCGACGCGATCCTGCCGGACGGCTCGGTCCGCTTCTCCTCGGACCAGTAGGACCTGACCCGTACCCTCAGGAGAACGCACAAAGAGCACCGAGAGAACCGAGAGCACCGAGGCCCCCGTGGCAGGACGATTCGCCCCCCGCACCGCGCGAGCAGCGCTGCCGCACCAGGCCGCCGCTCCGTCGGGCAGGGCGGCTGCGCCCTCGCCGGACGGACCGCCGCTGACCAGGGAGTGGGCCCCGCCCGGCCCGCTGGACCTCCGGCTGGTCCTCGGCCCGCTGCGCCGAGGCCCGGCCGACCCCACGTTCCGGATGACCGCGGACGGCACGTTCTGGCGGGCCACCCGCACGCCCGAGGGCCCTGGCACGCTCCGGATCACGGCACGTGGCGACCGGGTCACGGCGGCCGCCTGGGGCCCGGGCGCGGACTGGCTGCTGGCCGGGCTGCCCGCGCTGCTGGGCGCGGAGGACGACCCGGACGCGTTCGTCCCCCGGCACCGCCTGCTGGCCGTGACCCGGCACCGCCGCCCGGGCCTGCGCCTGCTGCGTACGGGCCTGGTCATGGAGTCGCTGATCCCGTCGATCCTGGAACAGAAGGTCACCACGGACGAGGCGTACCGCGCCTGGCGCCACCTGGTCCGCCGCTTCGGCGCCCCCGCCCCGGGCCCCACGGCCGACCTGGGCCTGCACGTCATGCCGGACCCGCGCGGCTGGGCGATGATCCCGTCCTGGGAATGGCACAAGGCGAACGTCGACGCCAAGCGCTCGTCGACGATCCTGCGAGCGGTACGGGTGGCCCGCCGCCTGGAGGAGGCGGCGACGATGCCACTGCCCGAGGCACAGACCCGCCTCCAGCTGATCCCCGGCATCGGCCCCTGGACCTCGGCGGAGACCCTCCAGCGCTCGAACGGAGCGGCGGACGCGGTCACGGTGGGCGACCTGCACCTCCCGGGCATCGTGGGCCACGCGCTGGCGGACAACCGCAACGCGGACGACGAGGAAATGCTGACGTTGCTGACCCCCTACGAGGGCCAACGCCACCGGGCAACACGCCTGATCCTGCTCTCGGGCCACACCCCTCCCCGCAGAGCCCCAAGGATGACCCCGGGCAACATCGCAAGCCTGTAGCCCTGTTTAAGCCCCTCCGGCGACTGCCCTACGCCTCCGGTTTCCATAGCCCCTCCGGGCTTCTTAAGCCCCTCCGGCGCTTGAGGAGCGGGGCCCGGGGCAGCGCCCCGAACCCAAGCCCGTCCGGCGCTTGAGGACAAAGGGGGCCCGGGGCAGCGCCCCGGTTTCGGGAAGGGGCGGGTAGGGGAAAAGGCCCCGCGCAGCGGCCCCCACCGCGGCCCCACCGCCCACCGAGCCCCCACCGAGCCCCACCCCACCCCACCTCACCGCACGGTGAGAAACGCCTCCGCCTCCCGACCAACCCGCTCCCGAGCCACCCCCACCGCATGCCCCACAGCCACCGCCCCCAACGGATCCCACGACGAAGGAAGCGACAGCACCTCCCGCACCACCGGCCGGCAGAACATCGTCGAGGACACCCACGCCGACCCCAGCCGCTCACCGGCCAGCGCCACCAGGAAGTTCTGCACGCCCGCCCCGGCCGCGACCACGAACATCTCGCGCTCCGCCGTGTCGCGGCGCTCGTCCCCGTACGTGTGGGAGCCGTCCATCACCAGGCACGGCACCACCAGATACGGCGCGTTGCGCAGCACATCGCCGCGCCGCACCCGCTTGGCGATCGACTCCTCGCTCTTCCCGTCGCGCCGCAGATCCTCGATCCACGCCTCCCGCATCGCGTCGAGCAACCGGGTCCGCGACTCGGCGGACTCCAGCAGCACGAACCGCCACGGCGTCGTGTGATGCGGTGCGGGAGCGGTGACGGCAGCGGCGACGGCCCGCCGTACGGCCCCCGGATCCACCGGCTCATCGCTGAACTCGCGCACCGTACGCCGCAGCGTCACCGCTTCCCGCACGGCCTCCGACGTCCCGAGCCGGAACATGTCATCGGCAGCACTCCGCACCAACGCCCGGGCACCGGGTTCGTCGTCGGATGCGACCACATGCGGCAGCCCCCGGACCACCGCCACCGGCAGCCCGTCCGCCTTGCCCTTGACCAGGTCCCCGGCGGCGGCCAGCTCGTCCGCCGTGGCCACGACCGTGGCGCTGAGCGGATTGCCGTGCGCGTCCGTACCGCCGCGCAGATCGTCCAGCACCCGCACCCCGGCCGCACCGATCGCGACATCGGTCAGCCCGTTGCGCCAGGGCCGCCCGAAGGTGTCCGTGACGACGACGCCGACATCGACGCCGAGGGCGTCCCGCAGCCCGTCCCGGACGGCCCGCGCGGAGGCGTCGGGGTCCTCGGGCAGCAGCAGCACGGTCCCGGCCGGGGTGTTCGAGGCGTCGACCCCGGCGGCGGCCATGACCAGGCCCTGCCGGTTCTCCACGATCCGCAGCGGCCCGCGCCGGGCCACCACCCGTACGGTCTCCGCGTCGATCGCGGCCTCCCGGTCGGCGGCCTCGACGATCCGGCCCTCCGCCTTGGAGACGATCTTCGAGGTGACGAGCAGCACGTCACCGTCGACCAGCCCGGGTTCGGCCGCGGCGATCAGCTTGGCGAGATCGTCACCGGCCCGCACCTCGGGAATCCCACCCAGCGCCCACACCCGAAAGGAAGGCACGGAGGAAGCCACAACAGAGGAGTTCACAACAGAGGAGGTCACAACAGACGAGGTCACATCAGAGGAAGGCGCGGCGGCAGACGTAGTGGAGAAAGACTCACCGGAAGAACCACTCACGCCCCCACCTCCCCGGCCAGATCCAGCGCCTGCCGCGCCATCTCGGCGGTCGCGTCCAGGTCCGTCATCATCAGCGGCACCGCCCGGCAGCGGATCCCCGCCGCCTCGACGTCGCCGACCGCACCCGCGTCCACCGTGTCCACCAGCCACCCGTCCAGCAGCCCCGACCCGTAGTGCTGGGCCACGGCGGCGGCCGTCGACTCGACGCCCACGGCCGCGAGCACCTTGTCCGCCATCCCGCGCACGGGCGCGTCCCCGACGATGGGGGAGAGGCCGACCACCGGCACCCCGGCCTCGGCGATGGCCTCGCGGATCCCGGGCACGGCGAGGATCGTGCCGATGGACACCACCGGGTTCGACGGCGGGAAGACGATGACATCGGCGGAACCGATGGCCTCCAGCACCCCCGGACCCGGCTTGGCCTGCTCCGCCCCGACCGGCACGATCGCCTGCGCCTCGACGGAGGCGCGCAGCTTCACCCAGTACTCCTGGAAGTGGATCGCCTTGCTCTCGCCGTCCATCTCGACGGCGACATGCGTCTCGACCCGGTCGTCCGACATGGGGAGCAGCCGCACACCGGGCTGCCAGCGGGCGCAGAGCGCCTCGGTGACCGCGCTCAGCGGATAGCCGGCGCCCAGCATCTGCGTACGGACGATATGGGTCGCGAAGTCACGGTCGCCGAGCCCGAACCATCCCGGCCCCACGCCGTACGCCGCGAGCTCCTCCTTGACCTGGAAGGTCTCGTCGGTACGCCCCCAGCCCTGCTCCTCGTTGATGCCACCGCCGAGGGTGTACATCACGGTGTCGAGGTCGGGACAGACCTTCAGCCCGAACAGATGGATGTCATCACCCGTGTTGCCGATCACCGTGATGTCCGCGTCGGGCGCGGCCTGCTTGAGGCCGCGCAGAAAGCGGGCACCGCCGATACCACCGGCCAGAACAACAATGCGCATGTACAGCAGTTTGTCAGGCGGGTACGACGTCCACGGCCGTCGGGGCGCTTTGGGTGGGGTGCATCGGCATCTCGGTCAGACCCGGGTAGTAGATGTGCAGACTGACGGCCGGTTCGAGCGAGTCGTTGACCACTTCGTGGACGTACCCGGGGCCGAAGGCACGCTGCGCGCCCGCGCCGAGTGACCGCGTCCCGTTCTCCGTGTGCTCGGTCAACTCGCCTTCCAGGACGGTCAGTACGCCGGCGGAGAGGCCGTGGTCGTGACGCCCGCTGCCCTGCCCGGGCACCCAGCTGAGCAGCCACACCTCGTAGCCGGGGCCCTGGTGCAGACGGTGGTACCAGCGGGAGGCGGAGTCGTACTGGACGATTCCGGCCCACTGCGCGCGGTCGGCCGCGATGGAGCGCGCGAGGCCGACGAATTCGGAGACGGTGGAGGGGTGCTCGCGGGCGGGCTGCAGGAGGTGCTGGACCTCAAGGATGTCGCCGGCGATCTGAAGGTCGCTGTCGCTGTTCATGGCTGCGGTGGTTCCTCGGCATGGGGGGTGCACGTGCGGAGAGTCGCGGTGAATGCGGGGAGGAGCGGAAACGAAGAAAGCCGCTCGACCGGAGAGCCGGAGAGGCTGGATCAGAGCTGGAGCGCTACGGCATCAACAGCTGTGACAGCTGGAACAGCAACAGCGGGCCTGGACAGCGCTACGGAACCCACGGACGTGGGCGACGTGCATGGCTGTGGTCGCTGGCATGAAGTCAAGGAGACCGGCTCGGCCGTCCGCTGTCAACCCAATGCCCGATATGGGGGCAATGTTTCACTCCTTCCGGTCGCCGGATCCGGAGAAAGGTTTATGCACCCAGGGGCAAGGACATGTGGCGCATCATCCGCGCTCCCAAACGCGGCTGACGCTCCGTGACCTGACTGTGATCTTGATCGCTTCAGTGATCGAATCGCAACACAAGGGCGCCTCCGCTCGTCTCTCTCATGGGAGGGCGTGGGACTGTGGGGCCTGTGGCATATGTCAGGTTTTTGCTGATTTGAACACTTTCCGCATACGCTTGGTTCCGCAGAGTGAATCCCTGGGCCAATAGCAGATCCTCGCTTGACTGGCCTGGAGCTACACACTTGTAATTTCACTCGTGTCGTTCAGTCGCAAACGGCTGCAACACGGGACGCAAGAGACAGACGAGGGGCGCACATGACCGAGCTGTTCCAGCAACTGCTGGTCGAGGACGCGGACGAGGAACTCGGCTGGCAGGAGCGCGCACTGTGCGCCCAGACCGATCCCGAGTCCTTCTTTCCCGAAAAGGGCGGATCCACCCGCGAGGCCAAGAAGGTCTGCCTCGCCTGCGAGGTGCGCTCGGAATGCCTTGAGTACGCCCTCTCCAACGACGAACGCTTCGGCATCTGGGGCGGACTCTCCGAGCGGGAGCGACGACGCCTCAAGAAGGCCGCCATCTGACGTACGCCCCCGGAACCTCCTCCGGGCCGCTCCACCCGCGAGCCACAGAGCCGCCGCACTCCTCGTACCCCGACAGCCCCCCGACGGCCCGTCCGCCGACCCCTTCCCCAGGGCTCGGCCGGCGGGCCGTCGGCAGCTCCGCCCCCGGCCGCTTCACCCGCTCGGACCTCCGTCACCTGTCCGTACCGTTAGTGTGGGGCCCCGTCCGAGACGCGCCAACGCCCCGCCAGGGTGCGCGTGTACACCGATGCAGCCCCCGGGGACGCCCCCGGACCCGGCCGGAGGGCCCGTACCCCGATGTCCGTGCACAGCCACTCGGCGGCGCCGAACGCGGCCGCCGCCGCCCCAGAGTTCCCCCGGCACGTCGTCACCGCCGTGCTCGTCTCCCACGACGGCGCCCGCTGGCTGCCCGACGTGCTGGCCGGGCTGCTCGGGCAGGAACGCCCCGTACAGAACGTCGTCGCCGCCGACACCGGCAGCGCCGACGACTCGGCCCGGCTGGTCACCGAGGCGCTCGGTGACGAACGCGTCCTGCACCTCGCACGCCGTACGAGCTTCGGCACGGCCGTCGACGAGGCGGCCCGCACGGCCGGGATCCTGACCCCGGACGACCTGCCCTACCTCAAGCGCCCCAGCGGCTGGGACCCGGAGACCCGCACCTGGGTCGACGAGAACTACGACCTTCCCGAGCTGCCGCACGGCGAACCGGTCCAGTGGCTCTGGCTGCTGCACGACGACTGCGCACCCGAGCCCGACGCGCTCGCCGAGATGCTGCGCGTCGTCGACAACGACCGGCACGCCACGATCGTCGGCCCCAAGCTGCGCGGCTGGTACGACCGCAAGCAGCTCCTCGAAGTCGGCGTCTCCATCGCCAACAGCGGCCGCCGCTGGACCGGCCTGGACCGCCGCGAGCAGGACCAGGGCCAGCACGACCAGGTCCGTACCGTCCTGTCCGTCTCCTCCGCCGGCATGCTCATCCGCCGCGACGTCTACGAGGAGCTCGGCGGCTTCGACCGCAGGCTCCCCCTGATGCGCGACGACGTCGACCTGTGCTGGCGCGCCCACCTCGCCGGCCACCGGGTCCTCGTCGCCCCGGACGCCGTCCTGCGGCACGCCGAGGCCTCCGCCCGCGAACGCCGCCCCATCGACTGCGCCGGGCGCTCGGTCGCCAGCCCGCACCGCGTCGACAAGGCGGGCGCGGTCTACACGATGCTCGTCAACGCCCGCGGCAAGGCCCTGCCCTGGGTCCTGCTCCGGCTCGTCGTCGGCACCCTCCTGCGTACCCTCGCCTACCTCGTCGGCAAGGTGCCGGGCCAGGCCCTCGACGAGGTCACCGGCCTGCTCGGCACCCTGCTGCGCCCCGGCCGCATCCTCGCCGCCCGCCGCAACCGCGGAAAGGGCGTCGTCGACGCGGCCGAGCTGCGCGCCCTGTTCCCGCCGCCCGGCGCCACCGTCCGGGCCACCGTCGACCAGGTCGCGGGCAACTTCGGCGGCCGTACGGACTCCGACGCGGGCGGCTCGCGCCACGGAGCCGTCGAATCCGGCCCCGGCGGCGACGACGCCGACTTCCTCGAAGTCGACCAGTTCGCCCGCCTCAAGCGCATCGGCCGCAAGCCCGGCCCCGTCCTCTTCCTCCTGCTCCTGGTCGTCTCGCTCATCGCCTGCCGCAACCTGCTCAGCGGCGGAGCCCTGGCGGGCGGCGCGCTGCTGCCCGCCCCGGCCGAGGTCGGCGCGCTCTGGGACCGGTACGCGGACGCCTGGCACACGGTGGGCACCGGCGGCACCCAGACCGCCCCGCCCTACCTCGCCCTGCTCGCCGCGCTGTCGGCCCTGTTCCTCGGCTCGACCGGGCTCGCCGTCAGCGTGCTGCTGGTCTGCTCGATCCCGCTGGCCGGCGCCACCGCCTACTTCGCCTCCCGCCCGCTGCTCCCCTCCCGGCTGCTGCGGGCCTGGGCGAGCGTCGCGTACGCCTTCCTGCCCGCCGCGACCGGCGCCCTGGCCACCGGCCGCCTCGGCACCGCCGTCCTCCTCGTGCTGCTTCCGCTGATCGCCCGCGCGGGCGTCGCCGCCCACGGGCTGCGCGCGGACAGCGCGGCGGGGGAACGCGGCAGCTGGCGCGCCACCTGGGCGTACACGCTGCTGCTGACCGTCACCATGGCGTTCACCCCGATCGTCTGGCCGCTCGCCGTGGTCCTCGGCCTCGGCGTGCTCGTACTGCGGCGCGGCGACATCACGGCGTACGGGCTCCGCTTCGTCGCCGCCGTCGGCACCCCGGTGCTGGTCCTCGCCCCCTGGTCGCTGAGCCTCCTGACGAACCCGTCCGCGCTCCTGACCGAGGCGGGCCTGGACATCGGTATGGGCGATGCCTCGGGCCTCGACCTGCTCGGCATCAGCCCCGGCGGCCCCGGTGCGGCGGGCGGCATCCTGCTCCTCGGCATCGTGCTGGCCGCGCTCGCCGCCCTGCTCCGCGAGGACCGGCAGTTCGCCGTCCGCACCGCCTGGGCGGTCGCGCTCGTCGGCTTCCTCTTCGCCGCCGTCGCCAACGGGTCCACCTGGGCCGGACCCGCCACCCTCGTCTACGGCACCGCCCTGATCGCCGCCGCCCTGGTGGGCGCTGACGGCGCCCGCATCCGGGTCGCCGAGCAGAGCTTCGGCTGGCGTCAGCCCGTCGCCGCCCTGATCGCGCTGGCCGCCGGGCTGGCCCCGGTCCTGGCCGCCGCCGGCTGGATGATCGGCGGCGCGGACGGCCCGCTGGAGCGACGCGACCCCGTACAGGTGCCCGCCTTCGTGGCGGAGGAGAGCACTACCCGCGACCAGCCCCGCACCCTCGTCCTCGGCGGCACCTCGCCCGACTCCGTGGCGTACAGCCTGGTCCGCGGCTCGGGCGCGCGCCTCGGCGACGGCGAACTCACCGAGGCGGTCGGCGGCAACAGCCACCTCGACAAGGTCGTCGCCAACCTCGTCGCCGGCTCCGGCGCCGACCAGGGCGGCCAGCTCAGCGGCTTCGCGATCCGCTACGTCCTCGTCCGGGACGGAGCGCCGCGCCAGATGAGCCGGGTCCTCGACTCGACCCCCGGTCTCAGCCGCCTCAGCCAGCTCGACGGCAGCGCCCTGTGGCGGGTGGACCGCCAGGTCGCCCGCGTCATGATCACCCCGGCTTCCGGCGAGGGAGAGCACATCGCGGTCGGCTCGGCCGCCGTCGAGGCGCACTCCGAGATCCCGTCCGGGGAGTCGGGCCGCGTGCTGCGGATCGCGGACGCCGCCGACCCGGGCTGGACGGCCACGCTGGACGGCAAGCCGCTGACCCGCAAGACCGTCGACGGCTGGGCCCAGGGCTTCGAACTGCCCGCGGACGGCGGCCGCCTGGACCTCACCCACGACGCCCCGATCACCCACACCGCGTGGATCTGGTCCCAGGCCGCGCTCCTGGTGGTCCTGGTGGTCATGGCCCTGCCGGGCCGCCGCCGGGAGATCGACGACGACCTGCCCGAGGAGGCGCTCGCCGTCGCCGCCGAGCCGGTCGACGGCGAGGGGCGCCGCGCCCGCAGGCTGCGCGCCGCGGCCCAGGCGGAGGCGGCGGCCGCCGCCGAGGAGGCCGGGACCGGCGACCCGTCGCACGCCGGGGACTCCGAGGACCACGCGCACCTGCCCGACCCGGGCGAGTACATCCCCGCGCAGCAGTCCGCCGACCCGTACGCCGAGAACCCTCCGGCGTACGACCCGCAGGAGGCCACGGGCGGCTACGCGGCGGTCCCGTCGGCCCCGCAGCAGCAGTACGACGAGTACGCGCAGTGGGACGGGCAGCAGCAGCCGACCGCCGACCACTACGCGACGTACCAGCAGCCGGACCCGTACGCCCAACAGCACCAGCAACAGCAGCCGGGCCATCAGAGCGCCGACCACCAGGGCGGCTACGGAGTCCAGGACCCGTACGCGCAGCAGTACGACGACCAGGGCACGTACAACGGCCAGGGCGCGTACGAGGGCCAGGGCACGTACAACGGCCAGGGCACGTACGAAGGCCAGAGCGCCGCGTACGACAATCAGGGCGCGTACGACGAGTACGGCCAGTACGTCGGCGGGCAGCAGCACCCCCAGCACCCGTACGGCGAGAACGGCGAACACACCGACCCTCCGGCCCCGGGTCAGGCCCCGTGGCAGACCGGTAACGCATCGCGAGGCGAGTCCGAGTGAAGTCCACCCACCTGTCCCTGATCGCGGGCGCGGCCGTCCTGGCCGCCATCACCGGATTCGCCACGGTCACCGCGCCCGGCGCCCCGGCCGACACCGCGGCGAAGTCCGCCACGCTGCTGCCGGTCGAGCGCTCCAGCCTGGTCTGCCCGGCGCCCAGCAACTCCGACCTGGCGGAGACGCAGTACACCGCGTTCACCCCGGCGGGCCCGGGCGGCGAAGCCAAGGGCACCGCCGAGCTGAAGCCGGCCCTGCCGGTCGCGGACGACGAGGACGAGGAGGCCGAGACCGACCCCAAGAAGGTCAAGAAGGCCGAGGAAGCCGCGAAGAAGGCGAAGGAGAAGGCCGACAAGCCGGTCCTCGCCGTGAAGGAGCCCGGAAAGCCGGTCGTCGCCGAGGCGAACGGCTCCGGAGCCCCGGCCCTCGTCGGCACGGCCACCGGCCGGCTGGCCCCCGGCTGGGCCGCCCAGCAGACCACCGAGGTCACCGCGGGCGGCGGCCGGGGGCTCCTCGGGGTCACCTGCACCGCCCCGGACACCGACTTCTGGTTCCCGGGCGCGAGCACCGCCAAGTCCCGCCAGGACTACATCCACCTCACCAACCCCGACGACACCGGCGCCGTGGCCGACATCGAGCTGTACGGCCCCAAGGGCGCGCTCAAGGCCGAGGTCGGCGACGGCATCACCGTGCCGGCCCGCTCCAGCGTCGCCGTCCTGCTGTCCACCCTCACCACCGAGGCCGTCGACCAGCTGACCGCACACGTCACCACCCGCTCGGGGCGGATCGGAGCGGTCGTCATGAGCGCCGAGGACAACGTGGGCAGCGACTGGATCACCGCGTCCGACGACCCCTCCGGCACGATCGTGCTGCCCGGCATCCCGGCCGACGCCACCTCCGTACAGCTGGTGGCGTTCGCTCCCGGCGAGGACGACGCGGATGTGAAGGTCCAGCTGATGGGGAAGAACGCGACGTTCTCCCCGGCCGGCAACGCCACCCTGCACATCAAGTCCTCGATGACGGCGACCGTCGACCTCAAGGACGTCACCCGGGAGGAACCGGGCTCCCTGCGTCTGAGCCCGGTGCAGAAGGACCGGGCGACCCCGATCGTGGCGGCGCTGCGCGTGGTCCGCGGCAAGGGCGACCAGCAGGAGGTCGCCTACATCCCGGCCACCGGACCGGTCGGCGCCCGGGCGAGCGTCCCGGACAACCGGGCCAAGGGCTCCACGCTCTCCCTGACCGCGCCGGGCGCCACGGCCAAGGTGAAGGTCACCGCGTCGGCGGGCAGCGGGGGCGGCGAACCGTCCGTGGAGACGTACACCGTCAAGGCCGGCACGACCCTCGCCGTCACCCCGACGGCGCCGGAGGGCCTCAAGGGCGCCTACGCGCTGACCGTCGAGACGACCTCGGGCGGCCCGGTCCACGCGTCGCGCACCCTCGCGCGCACCGAGGGTGGCGTCCAGATGTTCACCGTGCAGACGCTCCCCGACGACGGCGGCACGGTCGAGGTCCCGTCGGCCGGCCAGGACCTCTCGGTCCTGGACGACTGAGGGCGCGGCCGGCGGCGGGGGCCGCGGCGGGCCGCGGAGGTCAGTCCTGCCCGTACCGGGGATCGACCGACTCGGGGGCCAGCCCCAGCAGCTCGGCCACCTGCTCGACGACGACCTCGTGGACGAGCAGGGCGCGCTCGTCACGGCTCTTGGTACGGATCTCGACGGGCCGCCGGTAGACGACGATCTGGGCGGGCCGCCCCTTGCCCGCGGCCATCGCGCTGCCGAGCGGAACGACCTCCTCCGGCGTGCCGGGCACATCGAGGACGACGAAGTCGACCTCGGCCAGCTGGGGCCAGCGCCTCTCCAGCCGCTCCACCGAGTCCTGGACCAGATCCCGGAAGGTCTGCCCCCGGCTGGCCGACAGCGGCACCTGGGGCGGCGCGACCGGCCCACGCATACCGCGGCCATGACGGTCACGGCGTCGGGGCCGCGGCTCGAACGGGTGGGGAGGTACGGAGCTGTCCATCACCGACGCAGCGTAACGCTCCGGGGACCATGACGATCAGGTGAACGACGCGGCCGACCGGGGGAGGCGGACCGGCCTCCGGATGTCCGCAGTTGAACATTTCGGCCAAGGTTGAGCCCTTTTCAGGCCCGTCATCCGATCGCCGACCCGGCGCCGGCCGCCGCGACGAAGCCCCGCCCGGGACCGGCACGGCCACCGCGCGATCAACGGGCCCCGGCCCTGGCGCAGGTCAGGGTAGCCGCCGGAAGCACCGCTGTGCCGCAGGTCACAGGGCGACACGGTGGGGTGACCCGAGGGGGAGTCGTCGCAGCCCGCTCAAGAGTGCGGTACCGTCCAACATCGTGAGCCCTGTACGTCGCTGTTCGCGCACCGCGTGCGGCCGCCCTGCCGTCGCGACACTGACGTACGTCTATGCCGATTCGACTGCGGTCCTCGGCCCGCTCGCCACCTACGCCGAGCCCCACTGTTACGACCTCTGTGCCGAACACAGTGAGCGGCTCACCGCGCCACGGGGCTGGGAAGTGGTGCGGCTCTCCGACGGCTCCGCACCGGCGCACCCCAGCGGCGACGACCTCGAAGCACTGGCCAACGCGGTCCGCGAGGCGGCCCGCCCGCAGGACCGCGGCCCGGGCGGCGGTGGCAGGGGCCCGCGCGCCGCGGACCCGGTGGAAGTGGCCCGCCGGGGCCACCTGAGGGTGCTGCGCTCCCCGGACTCCTGAGGCTGTCTCTTGAGGCTCTGCCCGGCCGGGTAGTTTGGGCGGTCCGCAAAGACCCCAGGAGGACCGGCCGTGGTTGCTGATCTGTCGCAGCTCGTGAAGGCGTACGACGTGCGCGGAGTGGTGCCCGACCAGTGGGACGAGTCGCTGGCCGAACTCTTCGGAGCCGCGTTCGTCCAGGTCACGGCCGCCGACGCGATCGTGATCGGCCACGACATGCGCCCCACCTCACCGGGTCTGTCCGGCGCCTTCGCGCGCGGAGCTGCGGCCCGGGGCGCGGACGTCACCCTCATCGGCCTCTGCTCGACGGACCAGCTGTACTACGCGTCGGGGGCCCTGGACCTCCCCGGGGCGATGTTCACGGCCTCGCACAACCCGGCGCAGTACAACGGCATCAAGATGTGCCGGGCGGGCGCCGCCCCGGTCGGCCAGGACACCGGCCTGGCCGAGATCCGGACCCTGGTCGAGCAGTGGTCGGAAGGCGCCCCGCGGCCGGCCGCCACCACCCCCGGCACGATCACCGAACGCGACACCCTCACCGACTACGCGTCCCACCTCCTCGGCCTCGTCGACCTGACCGCGATCCGCCCCCTGAAGGTCGTGGTGGACGCGGGCAACGGCATGGGCGGCCACACGGTCCCCACGGTCTTCGAGGGCCTCCCGCTCGACCTGGTACCGATGTACTTCGAGCTGGACGGCACCTTCCCCCACCACGAGGCCAACCCCCTCGACCCGAAGAACATCGTGGACCTCCAGGCCCGCGTCCTCGCCGAGGGCGCCGACCTGGGCCTCGCCTTCGACGGCGACGCCGACCGCTGCTTCGTGGTCGACGAGCGGGGCGCGGGCGTCTCCCCCTCCGCGATCACCGCACTGGTGGCCGCCCGCGAGCTGGCCCGCAACGGCGGCGAGGGCATCGTCATCCACAACCTGATCACCTCCTGGTCCGTCCCCGAGGTGGTCCGCGAGAACGGCGGCACCCCGGTCCGCACCCGGGTCGGCCACTCCTTCATCAAGACGGAGATGGCGCGGCACGGAGCGATCTTCGGCGGCGAGCACTCGGCGCACTACTACTTCCGCGACTTCTGGAACGCCGATACGGGCATGCTCGCCGCCCTCCACGTACTCGCCGCACTCGGCAACCAGCAGAAGCCGCTCTCCGAGCTGGTGGCGGAGTACGACCGCTACAGCGGCTCCGGCGAGATCAACTCCACCGTCGCCGACCAGGCGGCCAGCCTGACCGAGGTCAGGACGGCCTACGGCACCCGCGACGACATCACCTTCGACGACCTGGACGGCCTCACGGTCACGGCCGCCGACTGGTGGTTCAACCTCCGCGCCTCGAACACGGAACCGCTGCTGCGCCTGAACGTCGAGGCGAGGGACGAGAAGACGATGACAGCGGTACGGGATGAGGTCCTGGCCTTGATCCGGAGGCCTTTCTAGCCCCTGGGGGGCATGTTCAGCCTCTCCGGGGGCATGCTCAGCCCCTCCGGCGTTTGAGGAGCGGGGTCCGGGGCGGAGCCCCGGTTACGGGAAGGGGCGGGGCAGGGGAGAGGCCCGCCGCAGGCGCCCACCCCACCGCACCGCCACCGCACCCCCCGGCCCCACCCCACCGCCCACCACATCCCCCGTTCCATCCCCCCGGCCAGGCCGCGCCCCCACCACCCCAGCGGTAGGCTGACCACGCCTGATCCACGCGGATCGGAACTCGCATGCTCGAAGGGACTCACCCCATGGCGCTCGAAGCCGGCCTCCTGGAGATCCTGGCCTGCCCGGCCTGCCACTCCCCGCTCGACGACCGTTCGGCGGCCGACAGCCCCGAACTGGTCTGCACGGGCGACGACTGCGGACTGGCCTACCCGGTCCGGGACGGCATCCCGGTCCTTCTCGTCGACGAGGCCCGCCGCCCCGCCTGACCGCGAGCGACCCGCGTACGGGCACAACGGCGCGAGGCAACGCACGACCGCCGACCGCAGCAGGCCGCAGCCGACCCCGCATCGGACCGCAGCCGAAGGACGAGGCCACCCCGCCAGGCACCTCGCCCGCCCCGGCAGCCACACCGCCGCCCGGCCCGTACGCACGCCGCATCCGCGGTCGCAGCCGCAGCCGCAGCCCGCACCCCACCCGGTGATCGGAGGCCCACCGTCATGCTCGACGAGTCCTTGCTCGACGCCCCGGAAGCCCTGGCCCGAGCCGACCGCCGCGACCTGCTGCGCGGCGCCGCCGAGGCAGGCGCGCGGGTCCGGACCGCCGCCCGGCACGCCGCCGAGGCCGGCATCGGCGGCCTGGCCCCGGAGGGCCGGCCCCGGGCCGTGCTCGTCGCGGGCCCCGGCACCGCCGCCTCCGGCGTCGCCGACCTGATCGGCGCACTCGCGGGCGCGGCCGCCCCCGTCGTACGCATCCACCCCACCGGCGTCGCCCCCGCCCCCGGCGCCCTCCGCTGGACCCTGCCCGGCTGGGCCGGATCCGTGGACCTCCTGCTCATCGCGACCGCCGACGGCTCCGAACCGGGCCTCGCCCTGCTCGCCGAGCAGGCCTACCGCCGAGGCTGCACCGTCGTCGCCGTCGCCCCCACCCGCTCCCCGCTGCGCGAGGCGGTCGACGGGGTGCACGGCCTGGTCGTCCCGATGGCCGCCGCCCCGCACGGCGAGTACGACGCGGAGACCTCCGCCGCCGGCCCCGGCACCCTGTGGGCCCTGCTCACGCCCCTGCTGGCGCTCCTGGACCGGGTCGGTCTGGTGACCGCGCCGCCCGAGGACCTGCAGAAGGTCGCGGACCGCCTGGACCGCACCGCGGAACGCTGCGGCCCGGCCATCGCCACGTACAGCAACCCGGCCAAGACGCTCGCCGCCGAGCTCGCCGACAGCCTGCCGCTGCTCTGGACGGAGGGCGAAGCGGCGGGCCCCGTCGGCCGCCGCTTCGCCGCCGTACTGTCCGAGCTGGCGGGCCGCCCCGCCCTCACCGCACAGCTCCCCGAGGCGCTGCCCTCGCACGGCACGCTCCTCGCCGGGGACTTCGCCGCCGGCGCGGACCCCGACGACTTCTTCCGCGACAGGGTCGACGAGGGGGAGACGCTGAGGGCCCGGGTCGTCCTGCTCAGGGACCGCCCGACGGGAGGCCTCAGCGCCTACCCGGCGGCCCGGGAACTGGCGCTCGGCCACGACACCCCGGTCAGCGAACTGGAACCGGACGAGGGCAGCGAACTGGAGACCCTGGCCGAACTGCTCGCGATCACCGACTTCGCAGCGGTCTACCTGTCCCTGGCCGCGACCCCCCAGCCCTGAGACCTCGCCCCGGCCCAGGCCCCACCCCCGGCCGACCGGGCCCCCGGCTCCCCCCCCACACACACAAGCCACGCGCCGCCCCCCCCCGGCCCCGACCGACCCCACACCCCCCGGCCACCCCCACGACGCCAGGACCTCACACAACCCTGGTATCCCTGGTGACGCAGACACTTACGCCCGCCCCACCCGAGGACGACTCCATGGACCGCCTGTCCAACACCGTGCGCCCCTACGCCTGGGGGTCCACCACGGCCATTCCCGCCCTGCTCGGCATCGCGCCCACCGGCGAACCGCAGGCCGAGATGTGGATGGGCGCCCACCCCGGAGCGCCCTCACGCATCACCCGTACCACCGCGTCCGGCGAGACGGAACTGGCCCTCACCGAGGCCATCGAGGCCGACCCGGAAGGCGAGCTCGGCACCGCCACCGTCGCCCGGTTCGGCCCCCGCCTCCCCTTCCTCCTGAAGCTCCTCGCCGCCGGCGCCCCCCTCTCCCTCCAGGTCCACCCGAACCTGGACCAGGCCCGCGAGGGTTACGCCGACGAGGAGGCCCGGGGCGTCCCCATCGACGCCCCGCACCGCACGTACAAGGACGCGAACCACAAGCCCGAACTGATCTGCGCCCTCACCCCCTTCGACGGACTGTGCGGCTTCCGCAGGCCCACCGAGGCGGCGGACGCGATGGAGGCGCTGGGAGTCGACTCCCTC
Organism: Streptomyces sp. DSM 106670; assembly: GCF_055792845.1. Lineage (NCBI taxonomy): Bacteria > Bacillati > Actinomycetota > Actinomycetes > Kitasatosporales > Streptomycetaceae > Streptomyces > Streptomyces sp. DSM 106670. The sequence goes on along the minus strand of NZ_CM147704.1, from coordinate 3,020,548 downwards.
AAGCCGTACGTGGACCTCCTCCGCGCCCACCCCGAGGAGGCCGCCCTCCGCGAGGTGCTCACGGCGATCCTCACCGCGGACCCGGCGGAGATGGCCGACACCGTGGCCGAGGCGGCGGCCGCCGCGGAACGCCTCGGCGGCGCCCACACCCCGTACGCCCGCATCGCCCACAACTACCCCGGCGACCCCGGCGTCCTCGCCGCGATGCTGCTGAACTACGTACAACTCCAGCCCGGCGAAGCCCTGTTCCTCGGCGCGGGCGTCCCGCACGCCTACCTCGACGGACTCGGCGTCGAGATCATGGCCAACTCGGACAACGTCCTGCGCTGCGGTCTGACCCCCAAGCACATCGACGTCCCCGAACTCCTGCGGATCGTCCGCTTCGAGGCCACCGAGCCCGGCGTACTGCGCCCGGAGGCCGCCCCGTCCGGCGAGGAACGCTACGAGACCCCTGTCGACGAGTTCGCCCTGTCCCGCTACACCCTCGCGTCGGGCGCGGCCCCCACCGGCCTGACCGCCCCCACCCCCCAGATCCTGCTCTGCACGGCGGGTTCGGTCACGGTCGGCGAACTCGCCCTCGGACCGGGGGAGTCCGCCTACGTTCCGGCCGGCGAGATGGTCGAGGCGGCGGGAGCGGGCACCCTCTTCCGGGCCACCGTGGCGGCCTGACCGACGGACGGTCCCGACGGCTGCAACAATGTGCCGCCTCACCGCGACGGCACGTGCCGCGCACCGACGAAGGGACACCACGCACTCATGAGCGCGTCAGGCGGAACCAAGGCGATCGTGGCGGCACTCGCCGCCAACCTCTCGATCGCCGTGGCCAAATTCGTAGCGTTCCTCTTCAGTGGTTCCTCGTCGATGCTCGCGGAGAGCGTCCACTCGCTCGCCGACTCGGGCAACCAGGGACTGCTGCTGCTCGGCGGCAAGAAGGCGAAGCGCGAAGCCACCCCCGAGCACCCCTTCGGCTACGGGCGCGAGCGCTACATCTACGCGTTCCTCGTCTCCATCGTCCTCTTCTCGGTCGGTGGCATGTTCGCGGTGTACGAGGGCTACGAGAAGATCAAGCACCCGCACGAGATCGAGGCCTGGTACTGGCCGGTCGGGGTGCTGGTCTTCGCGATCATCGCCGAGCTCTTCTCCTTCCGTACGGCGATCAAGGAGTCCAACCAGACGCGCGGCGACCGCTCCTGGACCGAGTTCGTCCGCCGCTCCAAGGCCCCGGAGCTGCCGGTCGTCCTCCTGGAGGACCTCGGCGCGCTCGTCGGCCTGATCCTGGCGCTCGCGGGCGTCGGCCTCGCCCTCGGCACCGGCAACGGCGTCTGGGACGGCATCGGCACCCTCTGCATCGGCGTCCTGCTGATCCTCATCGCGATCGTCCTGGCCGTGGAGACGAAGTCCCTCCTGCTGGGTGAGTCCGCCGGCCTGGAGGACGTCGAGAAGATCAAGGCGTCCGTGGTCGACGGCGACACCGTCACCCGCATCATCCACATGCGCACCCTTCACCTCGGCCCCGAGGAACTGCTGGTCGCCGCCAAGATCGCGGTCCGGCACGACGAGACCGCGGCCGAGGTCGCCGACGCCATCAACGCCGCCGAGAACCGCATCCGCGACGCGGTCCCGATCGCCCGGGTCATCTACCTGGAGCCGGACATCTACAACGCGGAGGCCGCGGCGACCGGCACCAACCCGGGCAGGACGGCCGAAGCCCCGGACGCCGGCACCGACGAGGACCCGGCCCCGAAGGATTCCGGCCACTGACCCACCGCGCACCAGCCCCGATCGGCCCGGTGACCCCTCACACACGCCCCTCTCCACGAACGGGCTGGGGCTCACTGGGCCGTTCGGTGTAGATTCGGATACGGAAAACAGACGTCGCTGCTGATGGCGGTCGACCGGCTGGCGGGAGCGAGCCGGGCGAGGGACAGAGGGCCTCCGACGGACTGCACTGCGAACGCCCGGGCATTCGTGTGCCCGCCGCGCCGCAGAGTCAGCCCAGACACGCCCACCCTCGACCCATCACGAGGAGCAGCCCGTTATGACGACGGCCACCAACCGCCAGGACTTCAAGGTCGCCGACCTCTCCCTCGCCCCGTTCGGGCGCAAGGAGATCACGCTCGCCGAGCACGAGATGCCCGGTCTGATGTCGATTCGCAAGGAGTTCGCCGCCGCTCAGCCGTTGGCGGGCGCGCGGATCACCGGTTCGCTGCACATGACCGTGCAGACCGCTGTGCTCATCGAGACCCTCGTCGCCCTGGGCGCCGAGGTCCGCTGGGCGTCCTGCAACATCTTCTCCACCCAGGACCACGCCGCCGCCGCTATCGCGGTCGGCCCGAACGGCACTCCGGAAGCCCCCGCGGGCGTTCCGGTCTTCGCGTGGAAGGGGGAGAGTCTGGAGGAGTACTGGTGGTGCACGGAGCAGGCGCTGACCTGGCCGAACACTCCGACCGGCGGTCCGAACATGATCCTGGACGATGGTGGTGACGCCACCCTCCTCGTCCACAAGGGTGTCGAGTTCGAGAAGGCGGGTGCCGCCCCGGATCCGTCGACCGCGGACAGCGAGGAGTTCGCGCACATTCTCACCCTGCTGAACCGCACGCTCGGTGAGTCCCCGCAGAAGTGGACCCAGCTCGCGTCCGAGATCCGCGGTGTCACCGAGGAGACGACGACGGGCGTTCACCGGCTGTACGAGATGCACCGCGACGGCTCCCTCCTCTTCCCCGCGATCAATGTGAATGACGCGGTGACGAAGTCGAAGTTCGACAACAAGTACGGCTGCCGCCACTCCCTGATCGATGGCATCAACCGTGCCACCGATGTCCTGATCGGCGGCAAGACGGCTGTGGTCTTCGGTTACGGCGATGTGGGCAAGGGGTGCGCGGAGTCGCTGCGGGGTCAGGGTGCCCGGGTGATCATCACGGAGATCGACCCGATCTGCGCGCTGCAGGCGGCGATGGACGGCTATCAGGTCGCCACGCTGGACGATGTGGTGGAGCAGGCGGACATTTTCGTCACCACGACGGGCAACAAGGACATCATCATGGCCAAGGACATGGCCCGGATGAAGCACCAGGCGATCGTCGGGAACATCGGTCACTTCGACAACGAGATCGACATGGCCGGTCTCGCCCGGATCGACGGGATCGTGAAGGACGAGGTCAAGCCCCAGGTCCACACCTGGACGTTCCCGGACGGCAAGGTCCTCATCGTGCTGTCCGAGGGCCGGCTGCTGAACCTGGGCAACGCTACCGGGCACCCGTCGTTCGTGATGTCCAACAGCTTCGCGGACCAGACGTTGGCGCAGATCGAGCTGTTCACGAAGCCCGAGGAGTACCCGACCGACGTGTACGTGCTGCCCAAGCACCTGGACGAGAAGGTCGCCCGCCTCCACCTCGACGCCCTGGGCGTCAAGCTCACCACCCTGCGCCCCGAGCAGGCGGCGTACATCGGTGTCGAGGTCGAGGGGCCGTACAAGCCCGACCACTACCGCTACTGATCCACCCCGGTGTTCGGGAGGGCGTCCTCCCGAACACCGACGGGCGTCAAGCCCTCAGCAGCAGATCCGAGCGCAGGCCCCCGCACCCCCGTGGCGGGGGCCTGCTCCCGTTACCGCCCCCGTACAGCCCGAGGAACCCGAAGGACCCCATGCCCCGCGGCAGGTATTCGCTCCACGACCTTCACGACCACACCCCCCTCGGCGAAGAACACTTCCACTGCGCCCCCGGCCCCTCCGGCTGGCGCTACGTCTCCCAGACCACGTCCCCCTCCGGAGGCCACCTCGGCTCCGTCGACCTCGCCCTGGACGAGCTGGGCCGCCCCATCCGCCTCGAACTCCATGCCGCGAGCTGGCAGGTGCGAGGAGCCGCCCTCGAAGGGGTCACCTGGGTCCGGACCGACCCGACCGGCAGCCACGCCACCGAAGGCAACGTCCGCGCCCACACCTTCTCCGGCACATCCCCCGCATTCCTCATCGCCATGACCCGGCTCCTGCGCCTCACCCCCGATTCCCCCACGACCCGCGTCCGCGTGGTCACCTTCACGGACCCGGTGCTCGCACCCAGGACCGTCGACCAGTCCTGGGCTCTGGTGAACAGTGAAGCGCACGCCACTGACAACGGCCCCTTGATCGTGGACGAATACCAGGTCAGCGCCCTGGACACCGGCGAACAGCACACCGTCCACATCGCCGGCGACGTGGTCCTCGCGGCCCCCGGCATCGAACTCGAGCACCTGGAATCGCCGCCGTCCCCCCGAGCCCCCGGCGACCCGGCCGCCCTGGAGACATCGCCCGGACCAAGGCAGGACCTCGCCTAGCCGGGCGGAGCGAACCCACCCGAGGACGCACCTCCACGCCACTGCTCACCAGCACCACCGCCCGACCCGGCACCGCCCCCGGCAGGCGCAGCAGGCACGGCAGGCATAGACGGCACGGACGGCCCGACAGGTAGAGACGGCCCGGCAGCCGCGGACGGCACACCGGGCACAACCGCTACGGAGCCCACGGGCCCCTCCGCGCGAGGCCCGGCGAACACACGCCGCGCATCCCGCGCCTGCCGCTCATGAACCACCGCGGCCAGAAACGCGGCCGCGGGAACGCCCTGCGGCGCGGTCGCCCCCGTCCGCGCGACCAGTTCACCGGCCAGCCGCTCCGCGATCGAACGCCCCACGCCGGGATCCAGCTGCTGCATCCGCGTCAGGTACTGCCGTATCGAGGACCAAAGCTCGTCCGGCACGGCCGACAGATCCAGCTGCGCGAACCGGCCGACCAGCCAGGGCGGGGGAGGCGGCACGGCGACGGACCGGCCCGTGGCCGCGACCCGCTCCCGGATCACCAGCGTCCCGGCGAACACATCACCGATCCGCCGCCCCCGCGCCGACACCAAGGACGCGATGGAGGCCAGGGCGCCGAAGGTCATCAGAATCTCGACGAGCCCCATGGCCCCTCGCACGAGCGCGTGCCGGAACCGGATCGGCCCACCGTCGTCCCGCACCACCCGCAGCCCGCAGGCGAGCTTCCCCAGGGACCGGCCATGGCTCAGCGTCTCCACCGCGACCGGCCCACCGATCAGGATCAGCAGGAACGAGGCGACCCCGATCGCCGCCACGGCCGCCTCGTCCAAGGAAGCGGAAGCGATACCGAGCACGACCGATATCAGGATGAAGCCGGTGAATATCACCGCCAGATCGATCGCCGAGGCCAGCGCCCGGCTCGGCAGCCGCGCGGGCCTCAACCCCAGAACGACCGCGTCCCCGGTCACCAGCTCACTCATCGGGCCCCACCCTTCGCCGACCTTCTCTGCCCCAGCCGGGCCCAGTCTGCCAAGCTGACCGCCAGCGCGCCGCAGTAGTACGGACCCGTACGCACCCTTGCCTGGAGCAACAGACGCCCATGGACCTCGACGTCTTCGTTACCGCCCACCGCACGGAGTGGGACCGCCTCGAACACCTCCTGCGCCGCGGGCGCCGCCTCACGGGCGCGGAAGCGGACGAACTCGTCGTCCTCTACCAGCGCACCGCGACCCACCTTTCGCTGATCCAGTCGAGTAGCTCCGACCCCCTCCTCACCGGCCGGCTCACCCAGCTCGTGGCCCGCGCCAGGTCGACGGTCACCGGCACCCGCAAGGCCTCCTGGCGGGACGCGGCCCGGTTCCTCACCGCGGGATTCCCCGCCGCCGTCTACCGCTCGCGCCACTGGTGGGTCCCCACCGCGGTGCTCTCGACCGCGCTGGCGGCACTGCTCGGCTGGTGGATCGGCACCCACCCCGAGGTGCAGGCCGCGATCGCCGCACCGGAGGACCTCCGTGCGATGACCCGGCCGGGCGGCGAGTACGAGACCTACTACTCCAGCCATCCGGCGGCGTCGTTCGCGGCCCAGGTATGGACGAACAACGCGCAGGCCGCGGCCCTCTGCCTGGTCCTGGGGGCGTTCCTCTGCATACCGGTGATCTGGATCCTCTTCCTCAACATGCTCAACCTCGGCGTCGGCATAGGCCTCATGTCCTCCGCGGGCCGCCTCGACGTCTTCCTCGGCCTGGTGCTTCCCCACGGCCTGCTCGAACTGACCGCCGTGTTCGTCGCCGCCGGCACGGGACTGCGCCTCGGCTGGACCGTGATCGACCCGGGCCCCCTGTCACGCCGTACCGCCCTGGCCCAGCAGGGACGCGCCGCACTGGGCATGGCCATCGGCCTGGCCCTGGTCCTGTTCGTCTCCGGACTCATCGAAGGCTTCGTGACCCCCTCCGGCCTCCCGACCTGGGCCCGGATCACCATCGGCATCGCCGCTGAGCTGGGGTTTCTCGCGTACGTCTACATCCTTGGCGGCCGCGCGGCACGCGTCGGCGACACGGGTGACCTCACAGCGGTCGAACGCAGCGCCGAACTTCCCACCGCAGCCTGACCACCGATGTGCTTTCACCCCTGCTGAGCTGCTAGTGTCCTCCTCGCCCACAAAAACCGTTGACACGGCAGATGTGGGGAGGTAGATTCGAACGGTTGCCTCGGACTAGACAGGTTCGAGTTGAGCGCGTAGTATCTACTCCGCTCGTGCAGGAGGACTTGTTACTCCGCCGGGCCAAATGATTCTCCTTTCTCGAATCTCCGGGCCGTTCGTTTCGCCCCGTGAATTTCTGATAAAGTCGGATCCGCCGAAAGGCAAGGCCACTCCACAGGCCACCGGAAATCGAATTCGGACCGGAAACGGAACGAAAAAGAGTCTGGTAAAGTTGGAACCGCCGGAAAGGGAAAACGCGAAAGCGAAGAACCTCGAAAGCACCCCGCTTCGACCGGGAATTCGGACACGAAAGAGTCTGATACAGTCGGAAACGCAAGAACGAAGGGAAGCGCCCGGAGGGCCCCGGTGAAACGGGACCGAAGGAAGCGTCCGTTCCTTGAGAACTCAACAGCGTGCCAAAAGTCAACGCCAGATATGTTGATACCCCGGCCTGCTTCGGCAGGTTGGTGGTTCCTTTGAAAGTCCTGCCGTTCCGCTCCTTGTGGGTGGCGGTAGGCAATAACACAGCGAGGACGCTGTGAACAACGGGTCTTATTCCGACCGGTTGTTCCGCTCTCGTGATGTGTGCACCCGATTACGGGTAAACATTCACGGAGAGTTTGATCCTGGCTCAGGACGAACGCTGGCGGCGTGCTTAACACATGCAAGTCGAACGATGAAGCCTTTCGGGGTGGATTAGTGGCGAACGGGTGAGTAACACGTGGGCAATCTGCCCTTCACTCTGGGACAAGCCCTGGAAACGGGGTCTAATACCGGATAACACTCTGTCCCGCATGGGATGGGGTTAAAAGCTCCGGCGGTGAAGGATGAGCCCGCGGCCTATCAGCTTGTTGGTGGGGTAATGGCCTACCAAGGCGACGACGGGTAGCCGGCCTGAGAGGGCGACCGGCCACACTGGGACTGAGACACGGCCCAGACTCCTACGGGAGGCAGCAGTGGGGAATATTGCACAATGGGCGAAAGCCTGATGCAGCGACGCCGCGTGAGGGATGACGGCCTTCGGGTTGTAAACCTCTTTCAGCAGGGAAGAAGCGAAAGTGACGGTACCTGCAGAAGAAGCGCCGGCTAACTACGTGCCAGCAGCCGCGGTAATACGTAGGGCGCAAGCGTTGTCCGGAATTATTGGGCGTAAAGAGCTCGTAGGCGGCTTGTCACGTCGGATGTGAAAGCCCGGGGCTTAACCCCGGGTCTGCATTCGATACGGGCTAGCTAGAGTGTGGTAGGGGAGATCGGAATTCCTGGTGTAGCGGTGAAATGCGCAGATATCAGGAGGAACACCGGTGGCGAAGGCGGATCTCTGGGCCATTACTGACGCTGAGGAGCGAAAGCGTGGGGAGCGAACAGGATTAGATACCCTGGTAGTCCACGCCGTAAACGTTGGGAACTAGGTGTTGGCGACATTCCACGTCGTCGGTGCCGCAGCTAACGCATTAAGTTCCCCGCCTGGGGAGTACGGCCGCAAGGCTAAAACTCAAAGGAATTGACGGGGGCCCGCACAAGCAGCGGAGCATGTGGCTTAATTCGACGCAACGCGAAGAACCTTACCAAGGCTTGACATATACCGGAAAGCATCAGAGATGGTGCCCCCCTTGTGGTCGGTATACAGGTGGTGCATGGCTGTCGTCAGCTCGTGTCGTGAGATGTTGGGTTAAGTCCCGCAACGAGCGCAACCCTTGTTCTGTGTTGCCAGCATGCCCTTCGGGGTGATGGGGACTCACAGGAGACTGCCGGGGTCAACTCGGAGGAAGGTGGGGACGACGTCAAGTCATCATGCCCCTTATGTCTTGGGCTGCACACGTGCTACAATGGCCGGTACAATGAGCTGCGATGCCGCGAGGCGGAGCGAATCTCAAAAAGCCGGTCTCAGTTCGGATTGGGGTCTGCAACTCGACCCCATGAAGTCGGAGTTGCTAGTAATCGCAGATCAGCATTGCTGCGGTGAATACGTTCCCGGGCCTTGTACACACCGCCCGTCACGTCACGAAAGTCGGTAACACCCGAAGCCGGTGGCCCAACCCCTTGTGGGAGGGAGCTGTCGAAGGTGGGACTGGCGATTGGGACGAAGTCGTAACAAGGTAGCCGTACCGGAAGGTGCGGCTGGATCACCTCCTTTCTAAGGAGCACTTCTTACCAGGCTTCGGTTTGGTCAGAGGCCAGTACACCGGCGAATGTTCGGTGCTGGTTGCTCATGGGTGGAACGTTGACTATTCGGCACGGTGAGCACGGTTTCGTTAGTACTGCTTCGGCGTGGAAAACGGGAACGGGTTGATCGTGTCGGGCACGTTGTTGGGTATCTGAGGGTGCGGCCGATTGTGGCTGTCCTTCTGATCCGGTCCCAGTGAACTCGCCTGTTGTGGGTGGGGTGATGGGTGGCTGGTCGTTGTTTGAGAACTGCACAGTGGACGCGAGCATCTGTGGCCAAGTTTTTAAGGGCGCACGGTGGATGCCTTGGCACCAGGAACCGATGAAGGACGTGGGAGGCCACGATAGTCCCCGGGGAGCTGTCAACCAAGCTTTGATCCGGGGGTTTCCGAATGGGGAAACCCGGCAGTCGTCATGGGCTGTCACCCGCTGCTGAACACATAGGCAGTGTGGAGGGAACGAGGGGAAGTGAAACATCTCAGTACCCTCAGGAAGAGAAAACAACCGTGATTCCGGGAGTAGTGGCGAGCGAAACTGGATGAGGCCAAACCGTATGCGTGTGATACCCGGCAGGGGTTGCGCATGCGGGGTTGTGGGATCTCTCTTTCATAGTCTGCCGGCTGTGAGACGAGTCAGAAACCGTTGATGTAGGCGAAGGACATGCGAAAGGTCCGGCGTAGAGGGTAAGACCCCCGTAGCTGAAACATTAACGGCTCGTTTGAGAGACACCCAAGTAGCACGGGGCCCGAGAAATCCCGTGTGAATCTGGCGGGACCACCCGCTAAGCCTAAATATTCCCTGGTGACCGATAGCGGATAGTACCGTGAGGGAATGGTGAAAAGTACCGCGGGAGCGGAGTGAAATAGTACCTGAAACCGTGTGCCTACAAGCCGTGGGAGCGTCGCTGGCAGCACTTGTGCTGTCAGTCGTGACTGCGTGCCTTTTGAAGAATGAGCCTGCGAGTTAGCGGTGTGTAGCGAGGTTAACCCGTGTGGGGAAGCCGTAGCGAAAGCGAGTCCGAATAGGGCGTTTGAGTTGCACGCTCTAGACCCGAAGCGGAGTGATCTAGCCATGGGCAGGTTGAAGCGGAGGTAAGACTTCGTGGAGGACCGAACCCACCAGGGTTGAAAACCTGGGGGATGACCTGTGGTTAGGGGTGAAAGGCCAATCAAACTCCGTGATAGCTGGTTCTCCCCGAAATGCATTTAGGTGCAGCGTCGTGTGTTTCTTGCCGGAGGTAGAGCACTGGATAGGCGATGGGCCCTACCGGGTTACTGACCTTAGCCAAACTCCGAATGCCGGTAAGTGAGAGCGCGGCAGTGAGACTGTGGGGGATAAGCTCCATGGTCGAGAGGGAAACAGCCCAGAGCATCGACTAAGGCCCCTAAGCGTACGCTAAGTGGGAAAGGATGTGGAGTCGCAGAGACAACCAGGAGGTTGGCTTAGAAGCAGCCACCCTTGAAAGAGTGCGTAATAGCTCACTGGTCAAGTGATTCCGCGCCGACAATGTAGCGGGGCTCAAGCGTACCGCCGAAGTCGTGTCATTCGTACACATATCCCCAACGGGAGTACGGATGGGTAGGGGAGCGTCGTGTGCCGGGTGAAGCAGCCGCGGAAGCGAGTTGTGGACGGTTCACGAGTGAGAATGCAGGCATGAGTAGCGATACACACGTGAGAAACGTGTGCGCCGATTGACTAAGGGTTCCTGGGTCAAGCTGATCTGCCCAGGGTAAGTCGGGACCTAAGGCGAGGCCGACAGGCGTAGTCGATGGACAACCGGTTGATATTCCGGTACCCGCTTTGAAACGCCCAGTACTGAATCAGGCGATGCTAAGTCCGTGAAGCCGGCCCGATCTCTTCGGAGTTGAGGGTAGTGGTGGAGCCGATGAACCAGACTTGTAGTAGGTAAGCGATGGGGTGACGCAGGAAGGTAGTCCAGCCCGGGCGGTGGTTGTCCCGGGGTAAGGGTGTAGGACGCACGGTAGGTAAATCCGTCGTGCACATAGTCTGAGACCTGATGCCGAGCCGATTGTGGTGAAGTGGATGATCCTATGCTGTCGAGAAAAGCCTCTAGCGAGTTTCATGGCGGCCCGTACCCTAAACCGACTCAGGTGGTCAGGTAGAGAATACCGAGGCGTTCGGGTGAACTATGGTTAAGGAACTCGGCAAAATGCCCCCGTAACTTCGGGAGAAGGGGGGCCATCACTGGTGATAGCACTTGCTGCTTGAGCTGGGGGTGGCCGCAGAGACCAGCGAGAAGCGACTGTTTACTAAAAACACAGGTCCGTGCGAAGCCGTAAGGCGATGTATACGGACTGACGCCTGCCCGGTGCTGGAACGTTAAGGGGACCGGTTAGCTGACTTTCGGGTTGGCGAAGCTGAGAACTTAAGCGCCAGTAAACGGCGGTGGTAACTATAACCATCCTAAGGTAGCGAAATTCCTTGTCGGGTAAGTTCCGACCTGCACGAATGGCGTAACGACTTCTCGACTGTCTCAACCATAGGCCCGGTGAAATTGCACTACGAGTAAAGATGCTCGTTTCGCGCAGCAGGACGGAAAGACCCCGGGACCTTTACTATAGTTTGATATTGGTGTTCGGTTCGGCTTGTGTAGGATAGGTGGGAGACTTTGAAGCGGCCACGCCAGTGGTTGTGGAGTCGTCGTTGAAATACCACTCTGGTCGTGCTGGATGTCTAACCTGGGTCCGTGATCCGGATCAGGGACAGTGTCTGATGGGTAGTTTAACTGGGGCGGTTGCCTCCTAAAGAGTAACGGAGGCGCCCAAAGGTTCCCTCAGCCTGGTTGGTAATCAGGTGTTGAGTGTAAGTGCACAAGGGAGCTTGACTGTGAGACCGACGGGTCGAGCAGGGACGAAAGTCGGGACTAGTGATCCGGCAGTGGCTTGTGGAAGCGCTGTCGCTCAACGGATAAAAGGTACCCCGGGGATAACAGGCTGATCTTCCCCAAGAGTCCATATCGACGGGATGGTTTGGCACCTCGATGTCGGCTCGTCGCATCCTGGGGCTGGAGTCGGTCCCAAGGGTTGGGCTGTTCGCCCATTAAAGCGGTACGCGAGCTGGGTTTAGAACGTCGTGAGACAGTTCGGTCCCTATCCGCTGTGCGCGTAGGAATATTGAGAAGGGCTGTCCCTAGTACGAGAGGACCGGGACGGACGAACCTCTGGTGTGCCAGTTGTCCTGCCAAGGGCATGGCTGGTTGGCTACGTTCGGAAAGGATAACCGCTGAAAGCATCTAAGCGGGAAGCCTGCTTCGAGATGAGTATTCCCACCCTCTTGAGGGGTTAAGGCTCCCAGTAGACGACTGGGTTGATAGGCCAGATGTGGAAGCCTGGTAACGGGTGGAGCTGACTGGTACTAATAGGCCGAGGGCTTGTCCTCAGTTGCTCGCGTCCACTGTGTTAGTTCTGAAATAACGAACGGCCGTGTAAACATCCGGTGTTCACAGTTTCATAGTGTTTCGGTGGTCATTGCGTTAGGGAAACGCCCGGTTACATTCCGAACCCGGAAGCTAAGCCTTTCAGCGCCGATGGTACTGCAGGGGGGACCCTGTGGGAGAGTAGGACGCCGCCGAACAATTTTTCCGGGAAAGCCCCGCACCTTTTGGTGCGGGGCTTTTCTGCGTTCCGGACACAATCGGCTGCGAGTCCGGCAGGCAGCCGGCAGGCCGCCTCAGTAGAACTCTCAGAGGCGGCCTGCGGCCTTCAGGGCCAAGTACGTGTCGGCAAGTGCGGGAGCGAGATTGTCCGGGGTGGCGTCCACGACGACGACGCCGTGGCGACGGAGCCTGTCGGCAGTGCGGCGTCGGTCGGCCTGGGCCTGGCCGGCGGCTGCCGCGTCGTACACCGAGTCCACCGTGTCCCGGCCGTTGGCCATCTCCTCGATCCTGGGGTCGGAGACTGCGGCCAGCAGCACGGTGTGGCGCTGGGTGAGCTGAGGCAGTACAGGGAGGAGGCCTTCCTCGATGGGAGCGGCCTCCAGCGTCGTGAGGAGAACGATCAGCGAGCCGCGGGGTGCGTCGGTGAGGGCCGCGTTGCTGAGGCCGCGGGCATCCGTTTCGATGAGCTCGGGTTCCAGCGTGGCCAGGGTGTCGATGACGGTGGCCAGCACATTTCCCGTGGCCGTCCGGCCCTGAACCCTGGTTCGTACCTGGCGGTCGTAGGCGAGGAGGCTCACGCGGTCGCCCGCCCGGGTGGCGAGTGCTGTGAGGAGGAGCGTGGCGTCCATCGAGGCGTCCAGGCGGGGGACGTCGCCCACCCGGCCCGCGGACGTGCGCCCGGTGTCGAGGACGATCAGGATGTGCCGGTCACGCTCGGGTCGCCATGTCCGGACCGCTACGGCGGACTGGCGTGCGGTGGCCCGCCAGTCGATGGAGCGGGTGTCGTCGCCGGGTACGTAGGCCCGCAGGCTGTCGAACTCCGTTCCCTCACCGCGCGTCAGAACGCTGGTGCGGCCGTCGAGTTCGCGGAGGCGGGCGAGCCGGGAAGGCAGGTGCTTGCGGCTGGTGAACGGAGGCAGGACGCGTACGGTCCACGGGGCCCGATGCTGCCCCTGGCGTGCGGCGAGGCCGAGCGGGCCGTACGAGCGGATCGTGATGCGCTCCGCCCGCCGTTCACCGCGCCGGGTCGGGCGCAGGACCGTGACCAGGCGTCGACGTTCGCCGGCGGGAATCGTCAGCGTGTGACGGGAAGCGCCCTGCTCGGTGCCTGCGGCCCAGCTGCTGGGGGGCCAGGCGTCCCGGAGCTGGGCGCGCAGCCGGCGCCGCGACGAGTTGGTCACCGTCAGTTGCACTTCTGCCGCGTCACCGAGTCGAACAGATGTATCACCGGATCGAGTGAATCGAAGCGTGCGCACTGGCGCTGCCAGGGCATAGTCACACAGAATTGCCAGTGAGAGCGGTGCGTTGACCGCGAGCATCCCGGTCCAACTAGGAGCGAGGATGCCTACGGGGAGTGACCCCAGAGCGGCCAACAGAGCAGTACGTCCGGTGAGGGCCATGGTCACCGCCTCATCGGGGTACGGGGACGTGGGCGAGCACTGAGGCGATGACGGAGTCCGGGGTGACTCCTTCCATTTCCGCCTCGGGCCGCAGGTGGATGCGATGACGGAGCGTGGGAAGCGCCAGGGCCTTCACATCGTCCGGGATGACATAGTCGCGGCCGGTCAGCCAGGCCCAGGCGCGGGCGGTCGACAGCAGTGCGGTGGTACCTCGGGGGGAGACACCGAGGGCGAGCGAGGGGGAATCGCGCGTGGCACGGCAGATATCCACGACATAGCCGGCGATCTCGGGGGAGACGGTCGTCTTCACGACGGCTTCGCGTGCCGCTTCCAGATCGGCTGGCCCGGCGACCGGCCGTATCCCTGCGGCCTTCAGGTCGCGTGGGTTGAAACCGTCGGCATGGCGGGTGAGGACGTCGATCTCGTCCTGCCGTGAGGGGAGCGGAACCGTCAGCTTGAGCAGGAAGCGGTCCAGCTGTGCTTCGGGGAGGGGATAGGTGCCTTCGTACTCGACGGGGTTCTGGGTCGCGGCGACGAGGAAGGGGTCAGGCAGTGGCCGCGGTGTTCCGTCGACGGTGACCTGCCGTTCCTCCATCGCTTCAAGGAGGGAGGACTGGGTCTTGGGAGGGGTGCGGTTGATCTCGTCGGCGATCAGCAGGTTGGTGAAGACGGGGCCGGGCTGGAAGGAGAACTCAGCGGTGCGCGCGTCGTAGACCAGTGAGCCGGTGACGTCGCTGGGCATCAGGTCAGGGGTGAACTGGACCCGCTTCGTGTCCAGTTCGAGCGAAGAGGCAAGGGCCCGCACCAGCAGGGTCTTGGCGACGCCGGGCACGCCTTCGAGGAGCACGTGTCCCCGGCAGAGCAGCGCGACGACGAGTCCGGTGACAGCGGGGTCCTGGCCGACGACGGCCTTGGCGATCTCGGAGCGCAGAGCCTCCAAGGACGCGCGGGCGCTGTCGGAAGGATCCGGTGCCGTGGGCCTCGCGGGAGCCGCAGTGGGCGCCGTGGGCTCGGCCGGCTCGGGGGTCGGGGCGCTCATGAAGTGCGTACCTCTCTTTCGAGGGCGTCGAGTTGATCGGCGAGGAGGACCAGGGCCGCGTCGGTGGCGGGAGCCGTGCCGAAAAGCAGGGTGTTGAGGTCCTGGTCGGGTGCGGTGACGCGGGTGGACACGGCGGTGAGGAGGACGTCGGGGGTGTGCGCGTCGCGGGCGGGCACGCCGACGAGGGGGGCGACGCGTGTGCGGGTGGCGGCTCGGAGGGCGTCGGCGGCCCGGTCGCGGGCGTTGGCCTTGCGGTAGAGGAGGGAGCGGCCTTCGGCGGATTCGGATGCGCGGATGGCTACCGGCAGTTGTTCCGTCACGAGGGGGCCGAGTCGGCGGGCCCGCCAGACGGCGGCGAGGACTGCGGCGAGGGCGAGTTGAAGCGTTCCCCACAGCCAGCCGGAGGGGACGAGGTCGAGGAAGCTGCTCTCGTCGGCCGCTTCGTCCCGCGCCCCGCCCTCCGACTGTTCTTCGCTTCCGTCGCCGGGGGCGTTGTCATCGGCTGTTGCGGATGGATCGGTGAGAGAGGGGAGGTACCAGACGAGATGGGGACGGGAACCGAGCAGTTGCAGGGCGAGCGAGGCGTTGCCCTGCTTGTCGAGACGCTCGTTGTGGAGGAAGTCGGGGGAGCCGAGGACGACGGTGTCGCCGCTCGTTCCGGTCGGGAGGACGACCAGGCTGGGGAGGCCTGCGCTCGGGTAGCAGGTGACGGCGTCCGGGTCCTGCGTCGTGTAGCGGGTGCCGCCCAGGTCGGCCGTGCCGGCCCTGCGGGCGGCGGGGAGCTCGCACGACGGGGCGAGAGCGCTGACGGCGTGGTGTGCCTCGGCGCGGACGCCGGGGGCGAGCCGGGCGGTGGCCCCTGGGCCCGGGGCGATCAGCAAGGTGCGTCCTTCGGAGGCGGTGGTCGCCCCGTTCAGCCGGAGCTGTTGCGACCGGGTCAGGAGGTTGGGGCCGGTGACCAGGAGGGTGGTGTCCGGGCCGGTCGCGGCGGTGGCCTCGTCGAGGGTGGTGACGACGGTGACGGATATGCCGCGTGCTTCGAGGAGTTCGGCCACGGCGCGGCTGCCCTTGGGCTCCGCGGAGCGGGGGTCGAGCTGTCCGTAGTTCGTTCCGGAGCGTACGGCGGCGAATGTGATGCCGGCGACGACGAGGATGAGGACGACGGCCAGGACGGCTCGGGCGCGGGTCCAGACCTGGCCGGGGGTGGGCGCCGTCGAGGTGGGGGAAGCGGTGGTCGCCGCGGTCATCCGGTGGCTCCTCGGGAGGTTCCGGGCAGCAGCGGCTTGGCCTCGTCGAGTTCGAGGTCGAGGGTGCGCAGGGACAGATATGCCGCCTGGTCCGCGGTGCGGCCGCCGTATGTCACGTCGTCGAAGCTCCGGGCGGCGGCGCGCAGTCGGGCGGTGTGCTCGGGCAGAGTGCGGCCCGCTTCGGCCGCGGCCTCGTCCGCGGTGCGGCCGGGGCGGGGATCGAGCAGGGCGCGCTCCTCCAGGGACCGGACGATGGCGCGCATCCGTTCCTGTACGGCTTCGGTCCAGCGCAGGGCCGCGGCATGGGTCTCGGCCGCGGTGCGGTGCTGGGCCGCGCTGCGGGGGCCGTCGCTGTCGAAGAGGGCGTCGACGCTCCGGGAGGAGCGTTGCGGAGTGCCGAGCCGCCACCAGAGGGCGGCGGCCAGGCCGACGACGATGACGACCAGGACGACGAGTCCGGCCGGGCCACCGGGGGCGGCGCCCGCGGCGGCGT
Organism: Streptomyces sp. DSM 106670; assembly: GCF_055792845.1. Taxonomy (NCBI): domain Bacteria; kingdom Bacillati; phylum Actinomycetota; class Actinomycetes; order Kitasatosporales; family Streptomycetaceae; genus Streptomyces; species Streptomyces sp. DSM 106670. The sequence goes on along the minus strand of NZ_CM147704.1, from coordinate 3,004,100 downwards.
CGAACACTCCGGCGACCCACTCCCAGAACCGGTTCAGGGCGCGCTGGAGGAAGTTCGGGTCGTTCTCGTGGTACATCGGCTTGGACAGCTCGCTCTCGGCCGCCTCCCGTGCGGGGAGACGTGGAGTGTCCACGGGTATGTCGCCCGCTGCGATGTTCCGCCCCGCTGTGGTGATGCCCCCCGCCCCCGACACGGCATCAGCTCCTGGGGGTGTCGGCGCCGTAGCCGGGAAGGCCCGCGGCCCGTGCCAGGTCCAGGTCCAGGGCTTCGCGGCGGATGCGCTGGTCCACGTAGAGGAGGGCCATCACACCGGCGACGAAGGGGTAGATCAGCGTCGAGACGATCACTTCGCCGATCCCGGTGATGATCAGGAACGGCCAGCCGAAGGAGGGCGGGTTGCTGCTGAAGAACTCGCTGACGTCGGTTCCGTCGGCGATCACCGCGATGGCGCTGAACGGGATGGAGACGAGGAACGTCAGCAGGAAGGTCAGCAGCCAGGTCAGGGCGAGGATTCCGAAGGTGCGCCACCAGGCACCGCGGACCAGCTTCGCCGACCTGCGCAGCGCGGCCACGATGCTCTGTCGTTCCAGCATCAGTGCGGGGGCGGCGAGGGCGAAGCTGACGTTCAGCCAGAGCATCACGACGCAGGCGGCGGCGAAGCCGAGGAAGGCGAGTGCCGCTCCTGCCTCGGAGCCCAGCAGCAGTCCGGGGCCGATGCCTACGGTCATGATCGTGGCCATGATCACGGCCACCAGGACGGTCAGTCCGAGCAGCGGCAGGATCCGGGGGCGGGCCTCTGCCCAGGCGTCGGAGAGCGTGGTGGGACGGCCCAGCACGGAGCGGCTGATGACCACGGTGACGATCGACGCGGTGAAGAGCGTGGCGATCATCGAGACGAGGGAGGCCGGGCCCAGGGAGAGCAGTGTCGAGCGGGCCGAGTCGGCGGTCTGGCGGAGGGCCTCGGCGCCGGTGGCGTTCGGGTCGACGGAGGTCGGTTCCGGCAGCAGGTAGCGCTGCATGAGGATGATGCCGATCTGGGTGACCACCGAGACCGCGAGGCTGAAGCCGAGTGCGGTACGCCAGTGGGCGCGCAGGGCGGACACCGAGCCGTCGAGGATCTCGCCGAGGCTCAGGGGGCGCAGCGGGATGACGCCGGGCTTCGCGGCCGGCGGCGGCCCTGCCCAGCCCTGCCGCTGCGGGCCGCCGCCCCAGCCGGGTGCCGGCGGCCGTGTTCCGGGGCCGCTGCCGGGGTTGCTCGGTGGGGACCACTGCCCGGGCGGCGGCTGCTCGGGGGACCACTGTCCCGTCGCGCCGCTTCCGTCCTGGGGGTCGGAGGGGCGGGGAATCGCCGCCTCCTTGCCGTCGGAGGGGGCAGATCCGGGCGACGCCCAGCCCGGAGAGTCGTTCATTCTCGCTCCTTCACCGTCCTGACCGCTCATCGGGGCGGCAGGTTGGCAGCCATCGTGCCACGCGGCGGCCCGGGGCGGACCGGCCGCTCTGTCTCCCGCGCGATCTCCTTTCGTGCCTTCATGTGCGGGCGGCTCACCGGGCAGACTGGACAGATGGTTGATCAGGACGCGCAATCGCCGGTGGGCAGTGAGCCTCCCGCCCTTTCCGTACTCCGCTGGGACGAGCCTCCGGAAGGGCCCGTGCTGGTGCTTCTCGACCAGACGCGGCTGCCCGCCGAGGAGGTCGAGCTGGTGTGCACCGATGTGCCCGCGCTGGTGCGGGCGATCCGGACGCTGGCGGTGCGAGGGGCTCCGCTGCTCGGGATCGCCGGGGGGTACGGGGTGGCGCTCGCGGCGGCGCGGGGCTACGACGTCGCGGAGGCGGCCGGTCTGCTGGAGGGAGCGCGGCCCACCGCGGTGAACCTCGGCTACGGGGTGCGGCGGGTGGCGGAGGCTTACTGGGAAGCGGCCCGGAAGGGGGCGGGGGACAAGGCGGCGGCCGCGGCGGCACTGGCCGAGGCGCGGGCCCTGCACCAGGAGGATGCCCAGGCCAGCAGGCGTATGGCGGAATTCGGCGAGGCGCTGCTGGAGGAGTTGCTGCCGGGCCGCGGGTATCAGCTGCTGACCCACTGCAACACCGGGGCGCTGGTCTCCGGGGGCGAGGGGACGGCGTTCGCCGTGGCGTTGCGGGTGCACCGGCACGGGCGGCTGCGTCGGCTGTGGGTGGACGAGACCCGGCCGCTGCTCCAGGGGGCCCGGCTGACCGCGTACGAGGCGGCGCGCAACGGTCTGGCGTACAGCCTGCTCACGGACAACGCGGCAGGGTCGCTGTTCGCGGCCGGGGAGGTCGACGCGGTGCTCATCGGGGCGGACCGCATCGCGGCGGACGGCTCGGTGGCCAACAAGGTGGGGAGCTATCCGCTGGCCGTGCTCGCGAAGTACCACCATGTGCCCTTCATCGTGGTGGCGCCGACGACGACCGTGGATCTGGAGACCCCGGACGGCACATCGATCATCGTCGAGCAGCGTTCCGGGCGAGAAGTGACGGAGCTCACATCGCCGCAGGGTGTATCGGCCGGTGAAGGAGGCGGGATGGTCGTCGCACCCCTCGGGGCCCCGGCGTACAACCCGGCCTTCGACGTCACACCGCCGGAACTGATCACGGCGATCGTCACCGAGGAGGGCGCTATTTCCCCGGTCACGGGGGTCGGACTGGCAGAGCTGTGTGCCAGGTCATCGCAGGTAACGATTAGCTAATGGGATGATGTCGGCTCAAACGCCGAAAACGGCCCCCCGACCTGCGGCGACGCGCAGAGCGAGGGGCCGTGACATCTAACGGCTACATCAGTCGGTCTCCATCTGCGACCGGGCGACCTCCAGAGACCGGATGCGCGCCGGCTGCCGCAACAGACGGTCGAGCGCGCTCACGGCCTCGATCACATCGGGGTCCAGAGCCTCAGCGTAGATGTCCAACGTCGTCGCGATCCGGCTGTGCCGCAGAATGGCCTTGATGACCCGAGGGTGAGCCTTCAAGTGCACCAGGAGCGTGCCGCAGGACTTCCGCAGCCCCTTGAGGTTCATCTTCCCCAGACCGGCGACCCTCAAGATCCGCTGCATGGTCAGGTAGAGGTTCGAGGCCAACAGCGGGTGCCCGGTCCGCGAGATGAACACGTGCTGGTCCGGGTCCTCGAACCACGGACGGCCCTTCGCGAGAGCGCGCTCGCGCAGCATCGCAGTCCGCATCCGAGTCCACCGCAGCGGAGCGATGCACTGCCGAGGAAGCGGCAACGCAGCCTTCGAGGTCTCTGTCTTCAACGACAGATCGATCGTGCCGGCGCTGGAACGCTGGCGCTGCTGCTCCACCCAGAGCACCCGGTTGTCCAGGTCGATGTTCACCCAGCGAAGGCCGCACACCTCCGCTCGGCGCAGACCGAGCAGGCAGATGAGCAGGAAAGCCGGGTAGTACACCGTCATCCGCCGAGCGGCGGCCAAGAACCGCAGCACGGTAACGGCGTCCCAGCTCTTGCCACTGTCGACGGGGGCCCGGACATGCACGAGCTTGGCCACGTTCCGCGTCAGGCCGATGTCCTCGACCATCGCAGCCGTCAGAGACGCCGAGAGCACGCGCAGAGCCTGCCGGGCGGTCTTGGCCCCCTTGTCCTCCGCAAGCCGCTGTACGACCCCGCGCAGCTCCTTCACGCCCAGCTTCAGCATGACTTTGGACCCCAGACGCGGCCGAAGATGGTTCCGAACCGCCTGCTCGTACGTCTCGTAGCTCTTCGGCTTCAGGTTCGGCTTGACGATCACCTCCAGCCAGTAGTCGAACCACTGCCCCAGAGTCATGTCCCGGGTCGGCGTGGGGATCCCGCCGGCTGCCCTGTCGAGGAGGTCTCGACGCTTCCGGTCGCACTCGTCGAAGGTCTTGCCGTACGCGTACTTGCGCTTCGTCGTGCCGTCAGGCTGGGGAACGTACACAGCCGCCTGATACCGGCCGTCCGACCGCAAGGTCACCGTCCCGGACCCGTTCGGGTTGCGCTTGCGCTGGGAAGGCATCAGGCCGCTTCCTCGATCTCGTTGACGATGAAGTCCCGTACGGCGTCGGCGGGGATACGCCGGGCCCGGCCGATGGTGATCGAGACCAGCCGGCGGGAGCGGATCAGGTCGTAGACGGTGGAGCGTCCGAGCTTCAGCCGCGCCATGACCTCGGGCACGGTGAGGAGCTCGGGGGTGGCGGTGGTCATGATGCGGCTCCTTCCAGAGCGAGTTGGTCGTGCAGTTCGGCGCGGTGTTCGCGGGCGGTTTCGCGGTTGTGTTGGATGTCGCGGTGGATGTTGGCGGCGAGCCAGGACTCGCCGGGGGTGTGACCGTTCCCGGCGTAGGCCCAGTGCGCGAGCGTGAGCGTGGTGGCCTCCGGGTGGTCGTCCGGGTCGGGGAGGCCGAGGGCGGCGCGTTGTTCGGCGGCGCGGTAGTCGGCGCGGACCTGCCGGAGGGCCCCGAGGGTGGTGGAGTAGGCCCGGGACTTGGTGGAGAAGTGGCCCCGGAAGCCGAGCATGTGGGCCCAGTCGCGCAGCTTGCGTTCCGGGTAGGCGTGATGCAGGTCCAAGCACGCCTCGATCAGCCGGCGCGGGTGCTCCGGCACGTCGAGCAGCACCAAGGCTTCCTTGTTGCCTACACGGTGGTCCACGGTGCCGGTCGTCTCGGCCGCCTTGGTGGCGTACTTCGCGACGTACGAGGCCACCGCCTGTTCGGTGAGGTCTTCACCGTTGCCGAACGCGCCGATGGGCTGCACGTCGAGCTGTGTGCCCCACCGCAACGTCCACCCCTCGGTGATCCCGGCTTCCGGAACGGCCGGCACACGGACCTCAACCCGGGCGGCGGCAGCGCGGATCGCGTCGTCCAGGAGGTTGAGGGTGGCCCAGGCCGGGGGTGGGGTGTCGGGGCCTTCGGGTCCGTCGAAGCGGATCACCGCGTGGAAGTGCACGGCCCCGCGCTTCTGGTACTCCGCGACCTTCCCGAAGGACACCTTGGACTGTTCGCGGGCGGCTTTCTGGGTGAGTCCGGCGCGGCGGGCGATTTCCCGGCGGAGGTAGATCGTGAAGTAGCGCCAGAGGTCGGAGGCGTGGTTGTTCCACAGCACCGCCCCCGCATAGTCGTACGTCTCCGGATCGAGCGGCGTGCCCAGCTCCGGGGCGTCCTCGGGGTGCTGGGTGCCGCAGCGGCAGGTGCGGTTGCCGGGCCGGTTGTGGACCGGGCCGAACGAAGGGGCCGTGAGCGTCGCGAAGACCCGGGGATGATCTCGGATCGTCGTCGGGGTGCCCTTGTCGGGGTCGCCGGTGAGTCCGGCGCGGATGAGGTGGTAGGTGTCGCCTGCGTAGGTCCAGGCGCAGGCGGGGCAGCGGGAGGCGCGGCGGTTGCCGCAGGCGATCCGTAACCGTCCCCCGGGCTCGGTGTCCGTGGAGTAGTGGTGCAGCAGGGTGCCGGTCGCGCGGTCGATGGTTTTGGTTGCTCCGGTGAGGTGGATGGGCTGGGAGCAGCCTCCGGTGCGGCGGAGTTGTTCGGTGAGGCGGTCGAAGCCGGGAGACCCGGCCACCCGGAGCAGATCGCCCAGGGTGGCCGGGTCCAGGCCCGCCGCAGTCGCAGCGGTGGTCATGGTCAGCGTCCCGTCCGGCCGTGCGCGGAACCGTGGTTCGCGGTGTAGCCCTTGACCAGGGCACGCACCTGGCTGTCACCGGTCGCGGTGGCCGTAGCGCCGCAGTGGCAGACGGCCGATCCGGTGGCAGGGGCGTTGGGGGACGGTTTGCTGACGTGGAGGCCGGGGCGGTCCGGGGTGGGGGTCAGATCGGCCATGGCGCTCAGGCCCCGATCCGGGTGTGGGCGCGGGCGGGGGTGGCGTGGCCGGTGCCGTGGCAGGCGGGGCAGTGGGCGGTGGTGGTCTTGCGCTGCCCGGTGCGGGTGCGGGTGCCGGTGGTGATGGTGACGGTGGGGAAGCCATCGCAGTGGCCGCAAATGGCCCGGGGCCGGGTGGGCTGGGGCATGATGGGAGCTCCCTTTCGGGTCGGTTGGATCTGGAATGGGTTGGGCGCCCGGGGCGGCGGAAACTTGGCGGTTGAGGCCGCCCCGGGGGCTGTTATGCGGTTGCTTGGCGGGCAACCTCTTTGATTCCGGTCAGCAGTTCGTCGATGCGGTTGAGCGGGACGTACAGCGCGGGGCTTTTGACGCCGCTGGTTTTGATGAGGACGACCTGTTCCGGGTGTCCGGAGTGCTCTCCGATGGTGACCAGCCGGGCGGTCAGCGATGTGCCTTTGTTGCTGGTGAAGCGGAAGGTCATGGATCAGTGGCCCTTCTGGTTGTTGAGGAGTGAGCGCAGGACTACGGCGCACACGGCGACCGAGGCGGCGGTGATCGCGGTCGCCAGGAGCATCGAGACCAGGACCGTGCCGACGACCAGGACCACGGCGGTGCCCCCGGCGGCGGCGACGAGCAGCGAGCCCGGGGTGAACCGAACAGCCGGACGGGCGACCGGAGCAGCCGGAACCGGGCCCGGGACATTCGGGGTGTGGTGGCAGGTGCAGGCCGGCGGGTGCACGAGGCCGGTGAGCGGCGGGACCAGCGACGTTCCCGGGGTGGGTGCGGTGTCCGGGGGCGGGATCTTCGGGGTGAACACGGTTGGGCCTCCTGTCAGGGGTTGCAGCGGTGGGTGCGGGCGGCGAGTTCGGCGGCGGCGCGGCCGTTGTAGTCGGCGGAGAAGTCGCAGCGGGGGGCGGTGCAGGCGGCGACGTGCTTGGTGCGGCCCCGGCCGTCGTAGTAGGTGCCGACCTGAACGGGCCCGAAGCGGACCACGTTCGTGAAGCGGTTCGGACGCGGCATGACATGAACCTCCGTGTGGGTTAAGCGAGTTGGGCGGTGATGGCGTCGGCGAGGGGTGCGGGGACGCCGAGGCGGGCGCGCAGGGTGGCCGAGTCGATCCGGGCACCGGTCGTGGCTTGGTGGGCGTCGGAGAGCTTCCGGGCGTGATCGAGCAGCGCCGGCGGAACAGCCGCCGGGGCAGGAGTCGGAACAGACACCGGGGCAGGTTCGGCGGCCGGTGCCGGCGGAAGCTCCGGAGCCGGATCGGGAGCCCGTACCACCGTCACGTCCGGGACCGGTTCGGCGGCCGGGGCAACCGGCGGTGCGGCAGCCGGGACGGGGTCCGGGTCGGCGGGCGCGGCGGTGGGGGTGTGGACGAGGAGGGTGCCGCCGAGGAAGGCGAGAGCGGGCCAGCCGGCGACGAGGATGCGCAGCCAGGCCGGAACGTCGCCCAGGTCGAGGAGTCCGGCAGTGGCGACGTTCGCACCGAGGGACGCGGCCAGTGCGATGACGAACCAGGCCCACGCGGCGCGGTTGTCGGCGGTCGTACGCATGCGACGCCAGGCCGCGACCAACAGCAGATCGACGCTGACCGGGTAGGCCCAGGCTTTCCAACCGTCCTGACCTGCCGCTTCGGCCAGGTCATGCAGGTGCGCGAAGGACAGAGCACCAGCGATCACGGCCTGGACGAGTACGGCGTCGATTCGAATGCGGGACACGGGGGTCACCTCCTTTCAGGGGTGGGCCGGTGCCGGGCGGGGATCGGGCCGCCGCCGGGCACCGGAGCGGGGAGGGGGTTCAGGCGTCGGGGTCGGTGCCGGAGCCGAGGCAGTTGAGGCAGATGCCGTCCTGCTGGCCGACCGGGCGGCGCTTGCGGCCGACGCGGACCGTGGCGGCGACCATCCCGGACCCGTCACACGGCGAGCACACGGCCGGCGCGGGCGGGGCGTTCTTCGAGGGCTTGATGGTCCGTTTGGTGGCCATGGCGGTGGTTCCTTCCGGTTCCGGGCATGGGCGGGGTAGGGACCTGGCGCGAGACAGTCACGCCAACTTGGCTTACTGGTAAGGGAGTTAGCCGGTCGCCGGGCGGGGCTTGAGGAGCGACGGGCCCGGGGCCGGGGCGGAGACGGCCGGCCGGAACGGTGCCAGAGCGGCGAGGTGCGGGGTGAAGTGCGCGAACTCGTGGCAGACGGCCACGGCTTGGGCGGGGGTCATGGCGGGCGTGCGGATGCGGGACCAGCCGCCGGAGGAGTCACCGGCCACGGCGACGCCGGGACGGTCCGGCGGGATGGTGGTGGCGGCGAAGACGGCTTCGGGGGCGATGTCCCCGAGCGCCATCTCGGCGGTCTGCTTGTCGTTGACCCGGTGCACCACACGCCCGGTGAGCTGAGCGCGAAGGGCGGTCGCGCCCTTGCCGAGGTCGGAGCCGAAGCGCTGCCCACAGACCTCCAGGAAGATCCCGACTGCGCGGGCCATCTGCGCGAGCCGGATCATCCGCATCACCATCCGGTCCCGCCGTTCCTCGTCCTTCTTCGCGGCCACGAGGAAGAGTTCCGCGACCTCGTCCACCAGGACCACCAGCGGCACCGGGCGCACCTTCGCCGGCAGACCCCACATGTCCGGGACGCCATGAGAGCTGAGGAGGTCGAAGCGCTCCTCCATCTCACCAACGAGAGCTTCCAGCAGCCCGTCCGCCTCATCCGGGGTGACCGCGAGGGCGGAGAGGCGGGGCGCGTACCCGCGCTGTTCCACCCCGCGCTTGCAGTCGATCCCTACCAAGCCGACGGGGAGCTTGGCGAGACCGGAGATGAGGTTGCGCTGATACATCGACTTGCCCGACTGGTTCGCACCGACCGTCAGGGCGTGGGGGACCTTCTTGTAGTCCCGGACGAACGCCGTGCCGTCCTCGCGCAGGGCGACGGGGACGACGAGCGGGCCGGCGGTGGTGTTGCGGGGGAGCCGGCGAGGCATCTTCACCCGGCGCAGCACGTCATACCCGGTCATCCGCAGTTCCACGAACCCAGGCTTCACCTCGACCACGTGGACGGAGTGGACGCCCCAGGCGTGGCGGAGCCGTTCGGAGGCGGCGGAGACGTCGGCGGGCTCCAGACCGGCCGGGAGGCGAAGCGTCGCCCGCATGCCGGTCGAGGAGTAGCGGACCCGGCGGACCTGCGGGGGAACCGGCTGGACGTCCTGCCGGCGGGCGACGTTGCGGACCATGAACGCCCGCAGGCGGGACGGCTGGACCGTCAGCCCGCATACATCCATCGTCGCCCGATACGTCACCGAGAAGCGGACCCGGGCGACCGGGGCACCGACCAGCGACCAGAACACCCGAGGAGACCGGGCCTTCGCGTAACCGAGACCGCCGGCGGCCGATAAGGCCCCCGCAACCTCGATCACCGTGGACAGGTCCGACATGATCAGGCCCCCAGCGGGGTCACGGCGACCGCGCGGAACGAAATGCCGTGCCGGGTCTGGCCGTTGAAGGTGTTCTCCCAGTCCCGGGCCTTGAGGCCGACGACCGTGACGGGGGTGCCGGGGGCCAGGTTCTCCGGGACGCCCGTGTTCGGCACGGTCACCTGGTAGAGGTTGCCCTCGCCCTCGTCCGCGACCAGCAGGCCCACCGTCGCGAGCGGGGCGCCGGTCTCCCGGTCGATCGCGATCTCACCGGTCTGCTTGCTCACGAGCTTCGGCGTCGGAGGCGTCGCGACGAACACGACAGCGGTCGAAACATCGATCTTGAAGGACGGCATGAGATTGCTCCTCAGACAGAGGTGACTGACTTGGCTAGCCTTCTTGGCTGCATGACTAACGTAAGCAGCATGGCTAGTCATGTCAACACCTGGCTATCCTGGCTGTCCCAATGTCGGACCTTCCGCGTACCATCGCCCTATGACTTTCGTCCCCGATCCTCTCGACCCAGACGACGACCGACCGCCCTACGAGCAGGTTGCAAGCAGCCTCGGAGCGGCGATCAGGACACGGAAGATCGGCCCAGGCGAAAAGCTGCCGTCGCAGAAGGAGTTGACGGAGCACTACGGGTTCGCGCGCGCGACCATCCAGCGTGCTCTGCGGGACCTCGAAGACGAGGGATTGGTGGTCTCTCGCAAGGGCAGCGGAGTCTTCGTCCGTAACCGAACGGAACGGCCGGCAGGGCTCCGTCCCTACGTCGAGCAGGCGTTCGCCGCCACCGACGTCACTATCGACTTCGCGGGATTCTCCAGTGAGACCCTGCACGGTGCTCTGCAAGAGCCGTTGGACAAGATCCGTATCGGCAGGCTGACGCCGTCCAGCATCAAGGTCCGCATACTCGTTCCGGATATGGCAGTTCCCCAGGCTGCCCCGGTCCGTCGCGAGGACTGCGGTGACGACGAACGCCTCCGTTTGCGCATGCACGAGATCATGACCGGCTATGCGCGCAGCATCCGTGACTCAATGGCGGAGCTGAGTCACCTGGGCCTAGTCCCTGACACGAGCGTCGATGTCCGGGTGCACAGCGGCACGCAGTTCTTCAAGCTGTACGTGATCAACGGAGCTGACGCGTTCTTCGGGTACTACCCGATCAAGCCCAACAAGGTCGTGGCCCAGGGGGAGCCCATCGAGATTTATGACCTGGTAGGGAAGGACACTGTTCTCTTCCACCACTCCGTGAACGACGGCGAATCGTCCAGCGGCACGCAGCAGGTCCAGCAGGCCGGCATGTGGTTCGACAGCGTGTGGAACACCATCGCGAGGGGATTCGATCTCGATGGACACTGACGACCTGAACGCGGCACTCGCCGGAGCCTCGGTGGTGCTGTTCGACTTCGACGGTCCTATCTGCGATGTCTTCGCGGGGCGGCCGGCGGACCAGGTTGCAAGGGATCTCTCCAGGCTTGCAGCCGAAGGCAACCCAGAGCTGGAAGGGAAGCTGTCCGGCCTTGATGACCCTTTGGAGGTCCTGCGACTGACGCACGAAGCAGATGATGCCGCTGGACTAGCAATCGAGAGGGCGCTCACCGCAGCCGAGGTAGAGGCTGTAGGGGTTGCTGGAGATCCGGTTTCCGGAGCCGTTGCCTCTCTGGAGGCGGTTCGAGCATCTGGGAGGGGGGCGGCTGTGGTGAGTAACAACTCTGCGGAGGCTGTGAAGGCGTTCCTTGATCGACATGGGCTGTCGGAACACGTGCTCACGATCGTTGGAAGGCCCGAAGGGCATCCGGAGCTGATGAAGCCGAACCCTCACTCGTTGATCGCAGCGGCTGAACGTCTGGACGTTGACGTTTCCTTGTGCGCCTTGATCGGCGACTCGCTGACAGACATCCAGGCCGCCCACGCGATCGGCAGTGCAGCCATCGGCTTCGCCAACAAACCGCGCAAGCACCAACTCTTCGTCGAGGCAGGAGCCGAAGCGGTTACCGACTCCATGCACGCCATCGCCCAGGCGATTAGCCCCCAGCCGGGCACCTGACTACTCACGTCGCCTGGAGTTGTTACAGGTTTCTCTACCTCATCAAGGCACCCGGCTGCGCTCCGCTCCGCCGGGCGCGCTTCCCGGCTCTGGCTGCGCCCGCGCTCCTGCCTTCGGCCCGCTCGGCGCTGCCGCCGCCGACGCGCGCCCGCTGTGTAGGCCCGGGGCATGAGTCGAGAACCAAGCCCGCGGCTTCAAGAGGGATGCTCCGGCGGGGGCGCTCAGACTCCGGGATGGGATGGGGCACCGTTCGCGAGTGCTGGCCGGAGCGGGGCGAGCGTTGTGGGGCTCCCATCCCGACCACCTTCGACCCAGGCAGAGCCGAGCAGTCGCGGCCCAGGGCGTCAAGGTCGTTCGTACAGTGGCGCGCTCCACCTTGACGCCCTGAACCACGACCGCTCCACGGTGTGTGGGTCGAAGGCGGACGGGATGGGAGCCGGGGCGAGTGGTGGGTTGAGGTCGGAACAGTCGCCGTTCTCGGCCTCGTGACCGCAGGGGAACAGATAGCCAGCCTGCGGGAGTTGGTGGCGGTCGTGTACGATCGCGGGTTAGGTAGGAAACGCCCGTAGCGCTTGCGAGACAACCGGGCAGGGAGTCGCAAGCGCTGAAGACTAATCAGGAGTAGCCATGACGACGAACCGTCACCACCACGATCCTGTATTACTTAGCAATACGTCTCAAGGTATCAAGGTGCCTACCCCAAGCACAACTACTGAGCCTTGGCGGACCGCTCAGGGCACAGAAACTGAGCCTCAGGTGCGCAGGCGTGCCTGGGAGTTGGGTGCGTCTCTCATCCAAGCGGTGGCAGCTCTGATCGCTGCCCTGACCGGACTGTTGGCGCTGATCTCGACCATGCGCTGACGACTCCACGGGCCGTCTGGGGGCCGTCGAAGGGTGCTCGGCGTTGAACAACGTTGACAGCCATCGACGGCTCGGCCGCAGGTCAGGGGAGGTCTGAACGGTCTCACTGCACGTCAGGGAGTCATCGCGCCACTTCCTGCGCAAGAAGACGCAGGGTTTCTCGGGTAGACGGTCCGAGCAGTCGCCGGTGCCAATCGGGCAGCGGACGCCCACGCCTCGATGTCAGTGGTTGTCGCTAGCGTTGATCTCCACTGCCAGCTCGCGCAGGCGCAGCATGGCGTGGTCCCTACTGGTATGGCGGCGTGAGGAGACGCGTGGCGGCTTGGTTGATGTTGGCGAAGGACGGTAGCAAGCGGATCGGTGAGGGGTACGACGACAGCCCCGCCACTCACTACAGCTGGGACGACACGGTGCCCAACCATGCCACCGTGCAGGTCGGTGACGTGATCGCGTTGTGGGACTCCACCGAGCTGGTGGGCCTGTCGGTGATCGAGGACATCGCCACGGGGCAGGCCGAGAAGAAGACTCCGTACTGTCTCAAGTGCGGGAAGGCCGATGTCGCCGAGCGCAAGAAGAAGATGCCGCGCTTCGTGTGCTGGAACGGCGAGTGCAAGCACGAGTCTGATACGGCCGGCTGGAAGGACAAGACGGTCGTCACCTACCGCAGCCGGCACGAGGCGGGCTGGATCCCGGCACGCGGGACGCTGGTGGCACCGGAACTTCGCGCCCTGTGCGTGAAGCCGAAGTCGCAGAACAGTCTGCGGGAACTGCGCTGGGATGACTTTAAGCAGGCCCTCACTCACGGCTCCGTGCCTCTGCCGCTGCGCGTGATCGACACCGCCCACGACACCATCCAGGGGGGCCACGGCACCGCCACCATCCGCGTACGCAAGGGCCAGCCCGCATTCCGCAAGCAGCTGCTGGGGACCTTCGGCAACATGTGTGCCTTCACCGGGCCGGCCCCCGTGCAGGCGCTGGAGGCGGCGCACCTGTACAGCTACGCAGCCAATGGCAAGCACCACAAGGGCGGCGGCCTGCTGCTGCGCCGCGACCTGCACCGCCTGTTCGACTTGGGGCTGATCGCCGTCAACCCGCAGACCAAGACCCTGCACCTGCACGACGACCTCAAGCCCTACCCGGACTACGCCAAGCTCCACGACGCCCCGCTTACGGTCGCCGTCACCGCCGATCACATCAAGTGGCTCGCCCAGCACTGGACGATGCATCGTTCGGCCAGCAGCCAGCCCACCATCCCTCAGCAGAGCAGCCCCCCTGCCGCAGCCCTCGCATGAGGCGAAAGGTTGCGGTCCGCTGTCAGGCAGGCACAACCGGTGTGCGACCGAGCCTGACATCCATGACTGACATCAACGTAGACGGATGGCAGCAGACAGTAGCGGGCTCATACGACTATCGTCACAGGTCAGTGAGGTCTCTCACCTGGATCTTCGCCACCGTTACGAGAATGGGATGATGTCGATTATGAAGGGACGCGTCCTTGTCGTCGACGACGACACCGCACTGGCCGAGATGCTCGGGATTGTGCTGCGTGGAGAAGGTTTCGAGCCGTCGTTCGTAGCGGACGGCGACAAGGCACTGGCCGCATTTCGTGAGGCCAAGCCGGACCTGGTGCTGCTCGACCTCATGCTGCCCGGAAGGGACGGCATCGAGGTGTGCAGGCTGATCAGGGCCGAGTCCGGTGTGCCGATCGTCATGCTCACTGCCAAGAGCGACACCGTCGATGTCGTGGTCGGCCTGGAATCAGGGGCCGACGACTACATCGTCAAGCCGTTCAAACCTAAGGAGTTGGTTGCCCGGATCAGGGCACGTCTGCGGCGGTCCGAAGAGCCCGCACCGGAGCAGTTGACCATCGGTGACCTGGTCATCGACGTGGCCGGCCACTCCGTGAAGCGGGAGGGGCAGTCCATCGCCCTGACTCCGCTGGAGTTCGACCTGCTGGTCGCGCTCGCCCGCAAGCCCTGGCAGGTCTTCACCCGTGAGGTCCTGCTGGAGCAGGTGTGGGGGTACCGCCACGCGGCCGACACCCGCCTGGTGAATGTGCATGTCCAGCGTCTGCGTTCCAAGGTCGAGAAGGACCCGGAACGGCCGGAGATCGTCGTGACGGTCCGAGGCGTCGGCTACAAGGCCGGACCGAGCTGAGATGGCCGGAGGCAGTGCTGCTCCGGGGCCCGGGGAGCCGGGAGTCCGTACGGAGCGGGCTGCCGGCCCGGGACGGAAGGCGTCACGTATGAGCCGTTTCCTGCAGGGCGGCCGGCTGTTCGAGGACCGGACGCCCGGCGGGCCCGTACCGCGGTTGCTGATGCGGTGGGTACGCCGTCCGTTGCTGCCCGCCGTCCGTCTGTGGCGGCGCAACCTGCAGCTTCGCGTCGTCGCCGGCACCTTGCTGATGTCGATCGGGGTCGTGCTGCTGCTCGGCTTCGTCGTCATCGGACAGGTGCGCAACGGCCTGCTCGACGCGAAGGGCAAGGCCGCCCAGACCCAGGCCGCCGGCGGTTTCGCCGCGGCCCAGGAGAAGGCGAACGCTCCCCTCGCCCCCGGTGGGCAGGGCAGCGACGGCACCGACGGCATGACCGGCAGCACCTCCTGGCGCACCGAACTCGTCGACCAGCTCGCCAGTGGCGGCAAGAACGCCTTCAACGTGGTCGCGCTCAGCGCGGACTCGGTCACCGAGGGTGCGAGCAGTCGTGCCCCACGTGGTTCGGGCAGCGTCGAGGCGTCCAGCGTGCCCGAGCGCCTGCGCCAGGACGTGGGCAAGGGGCAGGGCGCCTTCCAGACGTACTCCCTGATCCGGTATTCGTACGGCAAGGAGTCGCAGCCGGGGCTCGTCGTCGGCAAGCGCCTCTACGACATCGATCAGCACCCCTACGAGCTCTACTACCTCTTCCCGCTCACGCAGGAGGAGAAGTCCCTGACGCTGGTCAAGACGACCCTGGCGACCGCCGGGCTGTTCGTCGTCGTGCTGCTCGGGGCCATCGCCTGGTTCGTGGTGCGGCAGGTCGTGACACCGGTGCGGATGGCGGCGGGCATCGCCGAGCGGCTCTCCGCCGGCAAGCTCCAGGAACGCATGAAGGTCACCGGCGAGGACGACATCGCCCGGCTCGGCGAGGCCTTCAACAAGATGGCCCAGAACCTCCAGCTCAAGATCCAGCAGCTGGAGGAGCTCTCCCGGATGCAGCGGCGCTTCGTCTCCGACGTCTCGCACGAGCTGCGCACCCCCCTCACGACGGTCAGGATGGCCGCCGACGTCATCCACGAGGCGCGTGCCGACTTCGACCCCGTCACCGCTCGCTCCGCCGAGCTGCTGGGCGACCAGCTCGACCGGTTCGAGTCGCTGCTCGCCGATCTGCTGGAGATCAGCCGCTTCGACGCGGGCGCCGCTGCCCTGGAGGCCGAGCCGATAGACCTGCGGACCGTGGTGCACCGGGTGATCGGCGGCGCCGAGCCGCTCGCCGAGCGCAAGGGCAGCCGGATCCTCGTGATCGGTGACGACCAGCCGGTGATAGCCGAGGCCGACGCCCGCCGCGTCGAACGCGTCCTGCGCAACCTCGTCGTCAACGCCGTCGAGCACGGCGAGGGCCGGGACGTCGTGGTGCGGATGGGCGTCGCACAGGGCGCGGTCGCCGTGGCCGTCCGGGACTACGGGGTCGGGCTCAAGCCCGGCGAGGCGACCCGGGTCTTCAACCGGTTCTGGCGTGCCGACCCGGCCCGCGCCCGGACGACCGGCGGGACCGGCCTCGGCCTCTCGATCGCCGTGGAGGACGCCCGGCTGCACGGCGGCTGGCTCCAGGCCTGGGGCGAGCCGGGCGGCGGCTCCCAGTTCAGGCTGACCCTGCCGCGTACGGCGGACGAGCCCCTGCGCGGTTCGCCGATACCGCTGGAGCCCGAGGACTCGCGGCGCAACCGGGACAACCGGGAGCGTGAGGAGGCCGGGGCGGCCGCTTCGGACGACCACCGGCTGATGTCGGTGCCGCCGCAGCCCGGGGCCGGCGACCGTTCGCCGCTGCCCGTGCCCGGCCGCGGCCCCGCCGTCCGCACCGCCGCCCCCTCGTCGGTGCACCCCGCCGCGCTGCCCGGCAACGGAGCACGTGTCGTGACGCGCCCGGCCCAGGAGCGTCCCGGTGGGCGCGCGGCCGACGGCGTAACGAATTCCGACCAGGAGGACACCACTCGTGGGTACTGACCGCCGTCCGGGCGGCCACGGACGGGCGGTGCGGATGTCCGCGCTGCTGGCCTGCGGCATCGTCGTGCTGGCCGGATGCGGCTCGATGCCGGTGACCGGGGACGTCAAGGCGGTCGACGCCTCGCAGCCCGGGGACTCCCAGGTGCAGGTGTACGCGGTGGCGCCCCGGGAGGGCGCGCCGCCCAGCGAGATCGTCGACGGCTTCCTGGAGTCGATGACCAGCGACGATCCCGCGTTCGCGACCACGCGGAAGTATCTGAGCGCCGACGCCCGGCGGACCTGGCAGCCGAGCGGCGGCACCACGGTGCTCGCCCAGGCCCCCAACCGCAGCGGCCCCCTGCTCCACGACGAGGACAACCGGGCCACCCGGGACCGGGAGACCACCTACACGCTGACCGGCGAGAAGGTGGCGGCGGTCGACGCCCAGAGCTCCTACCAGCCGCTCGCGCCCACCGACTACTCCCAGACCCTGCACCTGGTGCTGGAGAAGGTGGCGGAGGGGAAGCAGGAGTGGCGCATCGACGTCGTGCCGGACGGCCTGGTCCTCGGGCAGTCCGACTTCAAGCGCCTCTACCGCTCCGTGAACAAGTACTACTTCGCCACCGGGCGTACGAACGGCCGGTCGACGCTCGTCGCGGACCCCGTCTACGTACGCAACCGTACGGATCCGGTCACGCGCATGGACACCGCCACCCAGACCGTCCGGACGCTGCTCGCCGGGCCGACGAACTGGCTGCGGCCCGTCGTCGACTCGCGGTTCCCGACCGGGACCGCGCTGCGCAAGGGCGTCACCGCGCTGGCGCCCGACGATCAGAACGTCCTGAAGGTGCCGCTCAACCAGAAGGCCGACAAGGCGAGCCGGAGCGCCTGCCGGATGATGGCCGCCCAGGTGCTCTTCACGCTCCGGGACCTGACCTCGGCGCGGGTCGAGCGGGTGGAGCTGGAGGGCGGCGAGGGCAAGCTCTGCGCGCTGGACGCCGACGACGCGCCGGGCTTCTCCGCCGACCACGGCTCCGACGGGGCCGACAGCCAGTACTTCATCAACGACAAGGGCCAGGTGGAGCGGATCCCCGGCGCCACCGACGGCACCGGGACGCCCGAGCCGGTGACCGGTCCGCTCGGCGTGGGCGCCGTTCCGATGGGCGCCGTCGGGGTGGCCCGGGACGAGAAGCGGGCCGCCGCCGTCTCCGCCAACGGGCAGAACCTCTACGTGTCCTCCCTGGAGGCGGACGGCGAGCTGGCCGAGCCGCTCGTCACCAGCGCGGCGAAGAAGGCCGCCGACCGGCTGTCGCCGCCGAGCTGGGACGGCCGCGGCGATCTGTGGGTCGCCGACCGCGATCCGGCCGGTTCCCGGCTGCTGCGGCTGGCCGGCGGAGCGGGCGAGCCGCAGGAGGTCCGGGTGCCGGGCCTCGACGGCGCCCGCATCGAGGAGCTGCGGATGTCCGCGGACGGGGTGCGGATCGCCCTGCTGCTGACGAAGGACGGCCACACGACGCTGAACATCGGCCGGGTCGAGCGCCGGGGATCCTCGGTGACGCCAGAGATCTCGGTCGAGGACCTGCGCCAGGCCGCACCGCAGCTCGCGGATGTCACGGCCATCTCCTGGTCCGGACGCAGCCGTCTGGTGGTGGTCGGCAAGGAGGAGGGCGGCGTCCAGCAGGTGCGTTATGTGCAGGCGGACGGCTCCACGTCGGCCTCGGGTGCGCTGCCCGGGGTGAACCAGGTCCAGTCGGTCGCCGCGGCCGACGACGAGCTGCTTCCGCTGATGGCGGAGACCGTCGGCGACGGCATAGTGAAGCTCTCGCCGGGCGACAACTGGCAGACGGTTCTCAAGCAGGGCACGTCGTTGGTCTACCCCGGCTGATCCGGGAGCGCGCCCGGACCGGCCGGGGTTTTCCACAGGGGTGGTCGGGTCCGTGAGGGCCCGGCACAGTGAGGTCATGCGGAACGTGTGGCACGAGCTGTCCGGTCTGCTCCTGCCGGTGGTCTGCGCCGGCTGCGGCAGACCGCGCACCGAGCTGTGTCCGGCCTGCGCGGCCGCGTTGCACGGTGGGCCGGCCCGCCGGGTCCGGCCCTCGCCCCGGCCCCCGGGCCTCCCGGCGGTGTACGCGGCCGCGCCGTACGAGAACGCCGTACGCGCGGTTCTGCTGGCCCACAAGGAGCGAGGGGTACTCGGGCTGGCGGGGGCGCTCGGACGGGCCCTGGCGGGTTCGGTACGGGCCGGGACGGGGCGACCGGGCGGTGCGGGCCCCCTGCTGCTGGTCCCGGTGCCCTCCGCGCGCTCCGCGACCGCGGCACGCGGCCATGACCCGGTGCGCAGGATCGCCGCCACGGCCGCCCGGGACCTGCGGCGCCGGGGTCTGCCGGCCCGGATGCTCCCGCTGCTGCGGCAGCGGCGCGCGGTCGCCGACCAGTCGGGTCTCGGGGCGCGGCAGCGGCGGGCGAATCTGGCCGGTGCGCTGGAGCTCACGGCGGAGGGCGGGCGACTGGTCCGGCACGGGCTGTTCCGTCACGGCAGGGTGATCCTGGTCGACGACCTGTTGACGACGGGATCGACGCTGGCGGAAGCGGCACGGGCCGTCGGGGAGGCGCGTGGCGCCGGTCGGGAGCCCTCCGTGCACGGAGGGTGCCGGGCGGCGGTCGTGGCAGCCTCTCCCTCCGCCTTCGAAATAAACCGGAACTGACCGAGAAACTGCATCGTTGCAGGTAATGAGAGGGCAATACCCCCTGAACGGAGGTACGTGCCAGTAGCGGGTGCCGAGACCCTGGTGCGCAGGCTATGTTCGGTTGTGAGGAACGGTGAATGCCGGACCTCGATGAATGCACCATCAGGTTTCGGGCAGGTAACTCACCGGTAGGAGAAGCACGCAAAGTCGGTGGGGTTGCGACCCTTCCGGCGGGGGAGGAGGAGGCGAAAGCCACCGAGTCCGAGGCCCTGGTGATCTCCGGGGCCTGGTGCAAAAGGGAGATGCTCCGCCACTGAGCGGGGCGATCCGGGAACGGAGTTCTGCGTGGACATCGTCGTCAAGGGCCGCAAGACCGAGGTGCCCGAGCGGTTCCGCAAGCACGTGGCCGAGAAGCTGAAGCTGGACAAGATCCAGAAGTTCGACGGCAAGGTGATCAGCCTCGACGTCGAGGTGTCCAAGGAGCCGAATCCCCGTCAGGCCGACCGTTCCGACCGGGTGGAGATCACGCTCCGCTCCCGGGGACCGGTCATCCGGGCGGAAGCGGCGGCGGGCGACCCTTACGCAGCGCTCGACCTGGCCACCGGAAAGCTGGAGGCCCGGCTGCGCAAGCAGCACGACAAGCGCTACAGCCGCCGTGGCAACGGCCGTCTGTCTGCTGCCGAGGTCGGGGACGTGGTCCCCGGCGTCGCTTCGTTCGACGAGGACGGTGAGCTGGTCGGCGACCAGTCGACGGCGCCCGTTCCCACCACGAAGATCGGCTCGCTCGAAGTACAGGGCGAAGGGCCGCTCGTGATGCGCGAGAAGACCCACACCGCCGCACCGATGTCGCTCGACCAGGCGCTCTACGAGATGGAACTGGTCGGCCACGACTTCTACTTGTTCGTCGACTCCGAGACGAAGGAGCCCAGCGTCGTCTACCGGCGACACGCCTACGACTACGGCGTCATCCACCTGAGGACCGACCCGCTCGCCGCGGACGAAGCAGGCGGCGCGGGCGGTGCGCTCGGCGGCTGAGCCACTGTCGGCGAGGTGCCCCCGGGGCGTTTTCACGCCATCGGGGGCACCCGCGCACGGGCACGGGGCCACCGTGCCGGGGGCCGGGCATGGAATCATGGCGGCCCGAGCCAATCGGTGTTCTGTGAAGTGCCGTTGGCGAACGACCGACACTTCAGGCCGTGGCCTCAGGGGGAGGAACGATGGCGGACACCTTCGGGCCCGTGCGCGATGCGAATGACTCCGACGACGACGCCGGTGCGTATGCCGGCACGGACGCGGACGGCGCCTCACGCAAGGAGCCGATCAGGGTCCTCGTGGTCGACGACCACGCGCTCTTCCGCAGGGGTCTGGAGATCGTCCTCGCGCAGGAGGAGGACATCCAGGTCGTCGGCGAGGCCGGGGACGGATCCGAGGCGGTGGACAAGGCCGCCGACCTGCTGCCCGACATCGTTCTGATGGATGTCCGGATGCCCAAGCGCGGCGGCATCGAGGCCTGCACCGCCATCAAGGAGGTGGCCCCCAGCGCGAAGATCATCATGCTGACGATCAGCGACGAGGAGGCCGACCTCTACGAGGCGATCAAGGCGGGCGCGACCGGATATCTCCTCAAGGAGATCTCCACCGACGAGGTCGCCACGGCCATTCGCGCGGTCGCCGACGGACAGTCCCAGATCAGCCCCTCCATGGCCTCCAAGCTGCTCACCGAGTTCAAATCGATGATCCAGCGCACCGACGAGCGCCGGCTCGTTCCGGCGCCCCGGCTCACCGAACGCGAGCTGGAAGTGCTGAAACTCGTGGCGACCGGCATGAACAACCGGGATATCGCCAAGGAGTTGTTCATTTCCGAGAACACGGTGAAGAACCACGTCCGCAATATCCTGGAGAAGCTGCAGCTGCACTCCCGGATGGAAGCCGTGGTCTATGCCATGCGCGAGAAGATCCTGGAGATCAGGTAGCGGAAGGCCGGTGGCCGGTCAGCGGTAGGCACGCCGGAGCGCGTGGCCGATCTCCGTCCTGAGCGGCTCGCGCAGCTCCGGGGCGTCGACCCGGTCCACCCGGATGTCCGTGCAGCCGACCCAGGCCGCCGCCTCCACCAGTGCCTCGGCCATCGGGGCCACCGCCTTCGGGCCGGCCAACGACGCCTGCTTGGCGACCAGCGTGGTGCCCTCGCGCGCCGGGTCGACCCGGCCCTGGATCTTCCCGCCCGCCAGCAGCGGCATCGCGAAGTAGCCGTGGATCCGCTTCTGCTTGGGCACATAGGCCTCCAGCCGGTGCGTGAAGTCGAAGATCCGCTCCGTGCGCGCCCGCTCCCAGATCAGCGAGTCGAACGGCGACAACAGCGTCGTACGGTGGCGTCCGCGCGGCTCCTTGGCGAGGGCCTCCGGGTCCGCCCAGGCCGGCTTCGCCCAGCCCTCCACCGCGACCGGGACCAGCCCCGAGTCCGCCACCACGGCGTCGAACTCCTCGCCCTTCAGCCGGTGGTAGTCCGCGATGTCGCTACGGGTGCCGACGCCCAGGGACTTGCCGGCCAGCGCGACCAGCCGCCGCCGGCACTCGGCGTCGCTCAGATCGTCGTGCAGCACGGCGTCCGGAATGGCCCGCTCGGCCAGGTCGTAGATCCGCTTCCAGCCGCGCCGCTCGGTGCACACCACCTCGCCGTACATCAGGGCCCGCTCGACGGCGACCTTGGACGCCGACCAGTCCCACCACTCGCCGCCGTTCTTCGCTCCGCCCAGCTCGGTCGCCGTCAACGGGCCCTCGTCGCGCAGCTGCTTGATCACGGTGTCGTACACACCGTCGGGCAGATCGTGGCCCCAGTGCGGGCGGGAGCGGTAGGCGCGGCGGCGGAACGCGAAGTGCGGCCACTCCTCGACGGGCAGGATGCACGCGGCGTGCGACCAGTACTCGAAGGTCCGGCCGCCCGACCAGTAGGCGTCCTCCACCGTCCGGCGGCCCACGGAGCCGAGCCGGGCGTACGGAATCAGCTCGTGCGAGCGGGCCAGCACCGAGATCGTGTCCAGCTGGACCGCGCCGAGGTGACGCAGCACCCCGGGCACCCCCGCCCGGCGGTCCGGGGCCCCCAGGAAGCCCTGGGCGCGCAGCGCGATACGGCGGGCCTGGTCGGCGGAGAGTTCGACTGCGGGAGGAGGCACAGGCGTCATACGTCGAACCCTAGACGGCGCCACTGACAGTCCGGATCCGGATTCCGGCCGTGGATCACGGGGCGCCGCCCGGGTCACCGTCCGGAGTCGGGGGCTCCGCCGGACCGGGGCGGGCGCGGCTCGGGGACGTACGGATGGGCGCCCGCTAGCCCCAGGTCGGACGGGAGCAGGGCCGCCGTCCAGGCATCGCGCCGCACCCCCTTGTTGAGCAGCCCGGACCGCTGTTCGCCCTCCAGCCGGAACCCCGCCCGCAGGGCGACGGCCCGCGAGGCCAGGTTGCCGGTCTCGGCCCGCCACTCCAGCCGGTCCGCGCCCAGCGAGGCGAAGGCCCAGCGGGCGGAGCCGAGCACCGCCTCGGTGACGTATCCACGGCCCCGGTGCTCCTTGGCGGACCAGTAGCCCACCTCGTACGTCCCCGGCCGGCTGCGGCGGTCGATGCCGAGCGCCCCGACGAGCGTCCCGGTCTCCCGCAGGGACAGGGCGAAGTTGTAGACGGAGTCGTCCTGCCAGCCCGCCGCGCACAGCTTCGTGGTGAACAGTTCCGCGTCGGTGAGGCGGTACGGGGAAGGGATCACCGTCCAGCGCTGGATCTCCGGGTCCTGGCAGGCGGCGTACACCTCGGCCGTGTCCTGCGGGCCGAAGGGCCTCAGGAGCAGTCGTTCCGTGGTGAGCGTGATCGGTTCCATGGACCGATTCTTGTGAACCCGCTCCCGCGATGCGAGCACTTTTCGGGCTTCCCGGCACCTTCCGTGCCTTTGGACCGTTGTCCTATAAGGGTGCGGCGAGGTCCACGCGACGGCAGCCCTCCCGACGCGGTGGTGTCCTCGCTTACGATGGCCGTTGCGGTGGGGCCCACCTGCCGTGCCCGCGCCAGAGTCCATCACACGACCAGTGCCAGGCCCGACCGGCAAGGAGACCAGCCTCAGTGTCCGTCTTCAACAAGCTCATGCGTGCAGGCGAAGGCAAGATCCTGCGCAAACTGCACCGCATCGCGGACCAGGTCAGCTCCATCGAAGAGGACTTCGTCAACCTCTCCGACGCCGAGCTGCGGGCGCTCACCGACGAGTACAAGGAACGGTACGCGGACGGCGAGAGCCTGGACGACCTGCTCCCCGAGGCGTTCGCCACGGTCCGTGAGGCCGCGAAGCGCGTCCTCGGACAGCGCCACTACGACGTACAGATGATGGGCGGAGCCGCCCTGCACCTCGGTTATGTGGCCGAGATGAAGACCGGTGAGGGCAAGACCCTCGTCGGCACCCTGCCCGCGTATCTGAACGCGCTCTCCGGCAAGGGCGTCCACCTGATCACGGTCAACGACTACCTCGCCGAGCGTGACTCCGAGCTGATGGGCCGGGTCCACAAGTTCCTCGGCCTGTCCGTCGGCTGCATCGTCGCCAACATGACCCCGGCCCAGCGCCGCGAGCAGTACGCCTGCGACATCACGTACGGCACGAACAACGAGTTCGGCTTCGACTACCTCCGCGACAACATGGCGTGGTCCAAGGACGAGCTCGTCCAGCGCGGCCACAACTTCGCCGTGGTCGACGAGGTCGACTCGATCCTCGTCGACGAGGCCCGTACGCCGCTGATCATCTCCGGCCCGGCCGACCAGGCCACCAAGTGGTACGGCGACTTCGCCAAGCTGGTCACGCGTCTCACCAAGGGTGAGGCGGGCAACCAGCTCAAGGGCATCGAGGAGACCGGCGACTACGAGGTCGACGAGAAGAAGCGGACCGTGGCCATCCATGAGCCCGGTGTCGCCAAGGTCGAGGACTGGCTCGGCATCGACAACCTCTACGAGTCGGTGAACACCCCGCTCGTCGGCTATCTGAACAACGCCATCAAGGCCAAGGAACTGTTCAAGAAGGACAAGGACTACGTCGTCATCGACGGCGAAGTCATGATCGTCGACGAGCACACCGGCCGTATCCTCGCCGGCCGCCGCTACAACGAGGGCATGCACCAGGCGATCGAGGCGAAGGAAGGGGTGGACATCAAGGACGAGAACCAGACCCTCGCCACGATCACCCTGCAGAACTTCTTCCGCCTCTACGACAAGCTCTCCGGCATGACCGGTACGGCGATGACCGAGGCCGCCGAGTTCCACCAGATCTACAAGCTCGGCGTGGTGCCGATCCCGACGAACCGGCCGATGGTCCGCGCCGACCAGTCGGACCTGATCTACCGCACCGAGGTCGCCAAGTTCGCCGCGGTCGTCGACGACATCGCCGAGAAGCACGAGAAGGGCCAGCCGATCCTGGTCGGCACCACCTCGGTCGAGAAGTCCGAGTACCTCTCGCAGCAGCTCTCCAAGCGCGGTGTCCAGCACGAGGTCCTCAACGCCAAGCAGCACGACCGGGAGGCGACGATCGTCGCCCAAGCGGGCCGCAAGGGCGCCGTCACCGTCGCGACGAACATGGCCGGACGAGGCACCGACATCAAGCTCGGCGGCAACCCGGACGACCTCGCCGAGGCGGAGCTGCGCCAGCGCGGCCTCGACCCGGTGGAGAACGTCGAGGAGTGGGCGGCCGCGCTGCCCGCCGCGCTGGAGCAGGCCGAGGAGGCCGTTAAGGCGGAATTCGAAGAGGTCAAGGACCTCGGCGGGCTCTATGTGCTCGGCACCGAGCGCCATGAGTCGCGCCGTATCGACAACCAGCTGCGCGGTCGTTCCGGCCGTCAGGGCGACCCGGGCGAGTCCCGCTTCTACCTGTCGCTGGGCGACGACCTGATGCGTCTGTTCAAGGCGCAGATGGTCGAGCGCGTCATGTCGATGGCGAACGTCCCCGACGACGTCCCGATCGAGAACAAGATGGTCACCCGCGCCATCGCCTCCGCCCAGTCGCAGGTCGAGCAGCAGAACTTCGAGACGCGTAAGAACGTCCTGAAGTACGACGAGGTGCTCAACCGGCAGCGCGAGGTCATCTACGGCGAGCGCCGCCGCGTTCTGGAGGGCGAGGACCTCCAGGACCAGATCCGGCACTTCATGGACGACACGATCGACGACTACATCCGGCAGGAGACCGCCGAGGGCTTCGCCGAGGAGTGGGACCTGGACCGGCTGTGGGGCGCCTTCAAGCAGCTCTACCCGGTGAAGGTCACCGTCGAGGAGCTGGAGGAGGCGGCCGGGGACCTGGCGGGCGTCACCGCCGAGTTCATCGCCGAGTCGGTCAAGAACGACATCCACGAGCAGTACGAGGAGCGCGAGAGCACGCTCGGCTCCGACATCATGCGTGAGCTGGAGCGACGCGTCGTCCTCTCGGTGCTCGACCGCAAGTGGCGCGAGCACCTCTACGAGATGGACTACCTCCAGGAGGGCATCGGCCTGCGGGCCATGGCGCAGAAGGACCCGCTGGTCGAGTACCAGCGCGAGGGCTTCGACATGTTCAACGCCATGATGGAGGGCATCAAGGAGGAGTCCGTCGGCTACCTGTTCAACCTGGAGGTCCAGGTCGAGCAGCAGGTCGAGGAGGTTCCGGTGCAGGACGGCGCCGAGCGCACCTCGCTGGAGAAGGAGAGCGCCGCCGCGGCCCCGCAGATCCGCGCCAAGGGCCTGGAGGCCCCGCAGCGGCCGGACCGGCTCCACTTCTCCGCTCCCACGGTGGATGGCGAAGGCGGTGTCGTCGAGGGCGACTTCGCCAGCGACGAGGACGGCGCGCGGTCCGGTTCCTCGGACGGCATGACGCGTGCCGAGCGCCGCAAGGCCCAGAAGAGCGGCGGCGGCGGTCGCCGTCGCAAGAAGTAGCGGCACGGGCAGTACCCCGGCAGGGGCCGGACACCACGCGGTGTCCGGCCCCTGCCGCGTCCGACGGGTCACCGGGGGCCCGGGGCCCCGGCGGTGAGGCGCTCACCGCCCAGCTCCACCGCGGCGCAGCGCCAGCGCTGATCGGCGCCCTGTTCCAGGCGGAAGGCCATCGCCCGGACCCGGTCGCCCGCGGTGATGCTGGCGAACGCCTCGACCACGCCCGTGGCGGGCTGGGCCCCTCGGCAGTGCCGAAGGACGGGGCGGCTGCCCCGGACGGCCCCCAGCGGGGTGCTCGGGGCCAGCTCGGCGAGCTGGTCGTAGGCCTCGCCGATGGTGTGGCCCAGCATCCAGTGCACCGGGCGCTGGCCGCTGAGGACCGCGAGCAGGCGTTCGGCGAACCACTGGTGGGGCCGCTGCGGCCGGTGGGGCTGCAGCCTGCGGGACCGCTGCGGAGGTACCGACCGGGGACCGCTCCGGTCGCGTCGTCCTGCGGGCCTCGTCCTGTCCGTGCTCATGATCGTCGCCCCCGTTGACCGGGCCCGGTATATACCGGGCGGTAACTTGTGTCGGGAATCTTCTACGGGTGCGGTCGTCAGCGACGCAAGGGGCCTCTCGGCGGTGAACGGGTGCGGCACGGTTCACCTATCAGTGGCTCGACCCGTGTGGGACAAGGGCTACGGCGAGGGTGACGGGCCGTCGGCGGTGGACGGACGCCCCCGGTTGCCGAAACCCGAAAGGGGACGCTCCCACGTATCCTGAGGACGTTTCCCTCTACGAAAGCGACCTGCCATGCGCGTGTACGTCCCCCTGACCCTCTCCGGTCTCGCAGCGGCGCACGGTGCGGGCGAGGTCGGTCCCGGGCCGCTGACGGCCTACGCGGTGACGCCCGGGCTGCGCGAGTGGTACGTCTCCGACGACATCGAGGAGCTGGAGTACGCGGCGCTCAACCGGGCCGCCGCCGCCTCGCTCCGGATGATCGCCGGGAACCCGGACGAGGTGCGCCGCCGGGTCGTCCTCGCCGTCGACGTACCGGACGGGTCCGCTGCCGCCGACCCCGATCACGGGCTGAGCGCGGCCTCGCTCGGCGAGGTGCGGATCGCCGCCGCGCTGCCGCTGGCCAAGGCGGCGGCGGTGCACGTGGACGCCGACGACGCGGAGAAGGACGTGGCCGCCGCGGCGGCCGCCCTGGGGGCGGCGGACCTCGGCGACGACGACGCGCAGTTCACCGTGGACGGAGCGGAGGACCATGAGCTGCTCTGGTTCGGCGTCCAGGAGATTCCGCAGCTCATCGGCTGAGCCGGCGGCGGCCGGTGCTGAGCCGGCGCCGGGCCGGCGGCGTTGTCGGACCCGGCGGGTATTTTTTCTGTATGACTTCCGGGACGACACGCACACATCTGGTCTGGGACTGGAACGGCACGCTGCTCGACGACACCCATGCCGTCATCCAGGCGACGAACGCCGCGTTCGCGGAGGTCGAGCTGGAGCCGATCACGCTGGAGCAGTACCGGGAGATGTACACGATCCCCATACCCCGGTTCTACGAGCGGTTCCTGGGCCGGCTGCCCACCGAGGACGAGTGGGAGCGGATGGACGGCATCTTCCACCGGTACTACGCGGAGCAGCGGGCCGCCTGCGGTCTCACCGCCGGGGTGGAGGAGCTGCTGCACCAGTGGCAGCGGGCCGGGCGCAGTCAGTCGCTGCTGAGCATGTACGGGCACGAGCAGCTGGTGCCGGTGGTGCGGGGGTACGGGATCGAGCCGCGGTTCGTCCGCGTCGAGGGGCGTACGGGGCCGTCCGGCGGGAGCAAGGCGCTCCACATGGAGCGGCACTTCGCCGCGCTGGCCGGGGCGGGGGGTGTCGACGGGTTCTCGCCGGAGAACGCGGTGGTCATCGGGGATGCGCTCGATGACGCGGTGGCGGCGGCGCATGTGGGGGCCCGGGCTGTGCTGTACACGGGTGGGTCGCACAGTCGGAGGAGTCTGGAGGGGGCGGGGGTGCCGGTGGTGGACAGTCTGGGGGAGGCTGTGGCGTTGGCGGAGACGTTCGCTGCGTAGGTCGCGGGGCGGGTGTGGTGCGGTGCGGTGGTGCGGGTTTTCGGGGCGCTGCCCCGGGCCCCGGTCCTCAAGCGCCGGACGGGCTGGAAAGGATGCCCTCAAGCGCCGGGCGGGCTTGGAGGTGTGCCTGGGCGGGCTGAAAGGTGCGGCGCTTCCCGGGGGAAATGCGGCGCTTTCCGGGGGGAAGATGTCCTCAAGCGCCGGACGGGCTGGAAGGGGCTCCGGACGGGCTTGAGCGGAGTACCTTCAGGAACTCCCTCATCCAGGCTGCGTGGTCCGGCCAGGCTCTTGATGAGACCAGGGGGCCGTCCACCACCGCCTCCGTGTCCTGGAACGTCGCGCCTGCGCTCTGCATGTCCGGTTCCAGGGCGGGGTACGCCGTGACGGTGCGGCCGCTGAGGTTGCCGGTGGCCGCGGTGATCAGGGGGCCGTGGCAGATCTGGGCCACCGGGCGGTCCGCGGAGAAGAAGGCGCCGACGATCTTCCGCAGCTCGGCGTTGTTGCGGAGGTACTCGGGGGCGCGGCCGCCGGGGATCACCAGGGCGATGTAGGCGCCGGGGTCGACCTCGGAGAAGGACAGGTCGGCGGGCCAGGTGTAGCCGGGCTTCTCCGTGTACGTGTCGAAGCCGGGCTCGAAGTCGTGGACCACGAAGCGCAGCGTCTTGCGTTCGGGGGCCGCGATGTCGACCTCGTACCCCTCCTCCAGCAGCCGCTGGTATGGGTAGAGGACTTCGAGCGATTCGGCGGCGTCGCCGGTGACGATGAGGATCTTCTGCGGCATGGCGGGCTCCTCGGGGCCGGTGGCCCCGATGGCGTGTCCAGGGCCTGAATCCGTGCGGTAAGGACAGATTGCCCCGGTTCCGGGAGTTCGCCAAGGCGGCGCGGCGCACTGTCCAGGGTGTCAAAGTTCGGGGGGTTCTTTTGTACACAAGCAGCTCATGACGCGGTGGGGTGCGAGGGAGATAGCCTGGTGCCGTGATCAGCGCGATACGCCTCGGGGGCAGCGAAGCCCCCGGCCGCCGCCCGGAGTGCCACAGCACCCGGGCGATCCGCGATCTTCCGACTCCGGACCGGCCGTCAAAAATGGCCCATGTGGTCCCGGGGAACTCTCGAAGCGGCATAGCGTCGACCCAGACCGGAAACCCCGCGTCGTGGCGGTACGTCGCTTTTCTCACCTACGTCACGCAACGGCGCGCGACAGGAGCCAGAGGACATGCAGACCAAGCTGGACGAAGCCAAGGCCGAGCTGCTCGCAGGGGCCGCCAAGGTAGCTGAAGACGGTCCGGGCGGTGGTGTCGGTGGCCCGGGAGGTGCCCCCCGGGCGCGGGTCGCCGCTGCCGGGGCCGACGCGAGCGACCGTCCCGGCCAGGACACGGTGCTCGCCTACCTCCAGCGCTACTACCTGCATACGGCTCCGGAGGACCTCAGCGGCCGTGACCCGGTCGACGTCTTCGGCGCCGCCGCCTCGCACTACCGGCTGGCCGAGAATCGTCCCCAGGGCACCGCGAACGTCCGGGTGCACACCCCGACCGTCGAGGAGAACGGCTGGACCTGCAGCCACTCCGTCGTCGAGGTCGTCACCGACGACATGCCCTTCCTCGTGGACTCCGTCACCAACGAGCTGTCCCGGCAGGGGCGCGGCATCCATCTCGTGATCCACCCCCAGGTCACCGTCCGCCGCGACGTCACCGGCAAGCTCATCGAGGTCCTCTCCGGCGGACCCGGCACCCCGAAGCCCGGTGAGAAGGCCGAGCTGCCGCACGACGCGCTCGTCGAGTCCTGGATCCACGTCGAGACCGACCGCGAGTCCGACCGCGCCGACCTCCAGCAGATCACCGCCGACCTGCTGCGCGTCCTGTCCGACGTACGGGAGACCGTCGAGGACTGGGGGAAGATGCGCGACGCCGCCCTCCGGATCGCCGACGACCTGCCTGGCGAACCGCTGGACGACCTCCCCGACGAGGAGGTCGAGGAGGCCCGCGAGCTGCTGCGCTGGCTGGCCGCCGACCACTTCACCTTCCTCGGCTACCGCGAGTACGAGCTCAAGGACAGCGACGCGCTGGCCGCCGTACCCGGCACCGGGCTCGGCATCCTGCGCTCCGACCCGCAGCACAGCGAGGACGAGGCCCACCCGGTCAGCCCGTCCTTCGACCGGCTGCCCGCCGACGCCCGCGCCAAGGCCCGCGAGCACAAGCTCCTCGTCCTGACGAAGGCCAACAGCCGGGCCACCGTGCACCGCCCCAGCTACCTCGACTACGTCGGCGTCAAGAAGTTCGACGCCAAGGGCAACGTCGTCGGCGAGCGGCGCTTCCTCGGGCTCTTCTCCTCCGCCGCCTACACCGAGTCCGTGCGCCGGGTGCCCGTCATCCGCCGCAAGGTCGCCGAGGTCGTCGAGGGCGCGGGCTTCTCGTACAACAGCCACGACGGCCGCGACCTGCTGCAGATCCTGGAGACCTACCCGCGCGACGAGCTGTTCCAGACGCCCGTCGACCAGCTCCGCTCCATCGCGACCTCCGTCCTCTACCTCCAGGAGCGCCGCCGGCTGCGGCTCTACCTGCGTCAGGACGAGTACGGGCGCTACTACTCCGCGATCGTCTACCTCCCGCGCGACCGCTACACCACCGGCGTACGCCTGCGGCTGATCGACATCCTCAAGGAGGAGCTCGGCGGCAACAGCGTCGACTTCACCGCCTGGAACACCGAGTCGATCCTCTCCCGGCTGCACTTCGTCATCCGCGTCCCGGCCGGCACCGAGCTGCCGCATCTGACGGACGCCGACGCCGACCGGATCGAGGCCCGTCTCGTCGAGGCCGCCCGCTCCTGGGCCGACGGCTTCCAGGAGGCGCTCAACGCCGAGCTGGGCGAGGAGCGCGGCGCGGAACTGCAGCGCCAGTACGGCCACTCGTTCCCCGAGGGCTACAAGGCCGACCACTCGCCGCGCGCCGCCGTGGCCGACCTGGTCCACCTGGAGACCCTCAAGCAGGGCGAGAAGGACTTCGCCCTCAGCCTGTACGAGCCGGTCGGCGCGGGCCCCGGCGAGCGCCGCTTCAAGATCTACCGGACCGGCGAGCAGGTCTCCCTCTCCGCCGTCCTCCCGGCGCTCCAGCAGCTCGGCGTCGAGGTCGTCGACGAGCGGCCGTACGAGCTGCGCTGCGCGGACCGCACGCACGCCTGGATCTACGACTTCGGGCTGCGGATGCCGCTGGTCAACGGCAACGGCGGCTACCTCGCCGACGACGCCCGCGTCCGCTTCCAGGAAGCCTTCGCCGCCGTCTGGAAGGGCGAGGCGGAGAACGACGGCTTCAACGCGCTGGTCCTCGGCGCCGGGCTGAACTGGCGGCAGGCCATGGTGCTGCGCGCCTACGCGAAGTACCTGCGGCAGGCCGGATCCACCTTCAGCCAGGACTACATGGAGTCCACGCTCCGCAACAACGTCCACACCACCCGGCTGCTCGTCTCGCTCTTCGAGGCCCGGATGTCGCCGGGCCGCCAGAGCGCCGGCACCGAGCTGACCGACGGGCTCCTGGAGGAGCTGGACGGGGCCCTGGACCAGGTCGCCTCGCTCGACGAGGACCGGATCCTGCGGTCCTTCCTCACCGTCATCAAGGCCACCCTGCGCACCAACTTCTTCCAGCACGCGGAGGACGGCACGCCGCACTCCTACGTCTCGATGAAGTTCGACCCGCAGGCCATCCCGGACCTGCCCGCACCCCGGCCGGCGTTCGAGATCTGGGTCTACTCGCCGCGCGTGGAGGGCGTCCACCTGCGCTTCGGCAAGGTCGCCCGCGGCGGTCTTCGCTGGTCGGACCGGCGCGAGGACTTCCGTACGGAGGTGCTCGGCCTGGTCAAGGCGCAGATGGTGAAGAACACCGTCATCGTGCCCGTCGGCGCCAAGGGCGGCTTCGTCGCCAAGCAGCTCCCGGACCCGTCCGTGGACCGCGACGCCTGGTTCGCCGAGGGCATCGCCGCCTACCGCACGTTCATCTCGGCGCTGCTCGACATCACCGACAACATGGTGGCCGGCGAGGTCGTGCCGCCCGTCGACGTCGTCCGGCACGACGAGGACGACACCTACCTCGTCGTCGCCGCCGACAAGGGCACCGCGAGCTTCTCCGACATCGCCAACGAGGTCGCCGTCGCGTACGGCTTCTGGCTCGGCGACGCGTTCGCCTCCGGCGGCTCGGCCGGTTACGACCACAAGGGCATGGGCATCACCGCCCGCGGCGCCTGGGAGTCCGTCAAGCGGCACTTCCGGGAGCTGGGCCACGACACCCAGACCGAGGACTTCACCGTCGTCGGCGTCGGCGACATGTCCGGCGACGTGTTCGGCAACGGCATGCTGCTCTCCGAGCACATCCGCCTGGTCGCGGCCTTCGACCACCGGCACATCTTCATCGACCCGAATCCGGACGCCGCCACCTCGTACGCCGAGCGGCGCCGGCTCTTCGATCTGCCGCGCAGCTCCTGGGCCGACTACGACACCGGCCTGCTCTCGGCGGGCGGCGGCATCCACCCGCGCAGCGCCAAGTCGATCCCGCTCAACGCGCACATCCGCGAGGCGCTCGGCATCGACGCGTCGGTGAGCAAGATGACGCCCGCCGACCTGATGCAGACCATCCTCAAGGCCCCGGTCGACCTGGTGTGGAACGGCGGCATCGGCACGTACATCAAGGCCGTCTCCGAGTCGAACGCCGACGTCGGCGACAAGGCCAACGACGCGATCCGCGTCAACGGGGAGGACCTGCGGGCCA
The DNA here is from genome assembly GCF_055792845.1 of Streptomyces sp. DSM 106670. Classification (NCBI taxonomy): domain Bacteria; kingdom Bacillati; phylum Actinomycetota; class Actinomycetes; order Kitasatosporales; family Streptomycetaceae; genus Streptomyces; species Streptomyces sp. DSM 106670. The sequence goes on along the minus strand of NZ_CM147704.1, from coordinate 2,971,405 downwards.
AGGTCGTCGGCGAGGGCGGCAACCTCGGCGCCACCCAGCTCGGCCGGATCGAGTTCGCCCGCAGCGGCGGCCGGATCAACACCGACGCGATCGACAACAGCGCCGGTGTGGACACCTCCGACCACGAGGTGAACATCAAGATCCTGCTCAACGGTCTGGTCCGGGACGGCGACATGACCGTCAAGCAGCGCAACAAGCTGCTCGCCGACATGACCGACGAGGTCGGCGCGCTCGTCCTGCGCAACAACTACGCGCAGAACGTGGCGCTCTCCAACGCCTCCGCGCAGGCGCCCTCGCTGCTCCACGCCCAGCAGCGCTTCATGCGCCGGCTGGAGCGGGACGGCGCGCTCGACCGGGCGCTGGAGTTCCTGCCCGCCGACCGGCACATCCGGGAGCTGCTGAGCAACGAGAAGGGGCTCAGCCAGCCCGAACTGGCCGTGCTGATCGCGTACACGAAGATCACGACGGCGGACGAGCTGATCTCCACCGTGCTGCCGGACGACCCGCATCTGCAGAAGCTGGTGCACGCCTACTTCCCGAGCGAGCTGCGCGAGCGGTTCCCCGAGGCGGTCGACGGGCATGCGCTGCGGCGCGAGATCATCACGACGGTGCTGGTCAACGACACGGTCAACACCGCCGGTTCGACCTTCCTGCACCGGCTGCGGGAGGAGACCGGGGCATCGATCGAGGAGATCGTGCGGGCCCAGTACACGGCCCGCGAGATCTTCGGCCTGTCCTCGGTGTGGGACGCCGTCGAGGCGCTCGACAACAAGGTCGCCGCCGATGTCCAGACCCGGATCCGGCTGCACTCGCGGCGGCTGGTCGAGCGCGGTTCGCGCTGGCTGCTGGGCAACCGGCCGCAGCCCGTCGCCATCGCGGAGACCATCGATTTGTTCCGGGACGGCGTCGAGCAGGTCTGGAACGAGCTGCCCAAGCTGGTCAAGGGCGCGGACCTGGACTGGTACCACTCGATCCTGGACGAGCTGACGGCCGCGGGGGTGCCGGACGAGCTGGCGGTGCGGGTGGCCGGGTTCTCCTCCGCCTTCCCGGCGCTGGACATCGTGGCCATCGCCGACCGTACGGGCAAGGAGCCGCTGGAGGTGGCCGAGGTCTACTACGACCTCGCGGACCGGCTGCGGATCACCCAGCTGATGGACCGGATCATCGAGCTGCCGCGGGCCGACCGCTGGCAGTCCATGGCCCGCGCGTCCATTCGCGAGGACCTGTACGCGGCGCATGCGGCGCTCACGTCGGACGTGCTGAGCGTGGGGAACGGGGCTTCCACGCCGGAGCAGCGGTTTGTGGCGTGGGAGGCGAAGAACGCGGCGATTCTTGCCCGGTCGCGGTCGACGCTGGAGGAGATCCAGGGGTCGGACGCGTTTGATCTGGCGAATCTGTCGGTGGCCATGCGGACCATGCGGACGTTGTTGCGTACGCACGCGTAGCTGTTGGCGTACGTCTGTGGGGGCCGGTGCCGTTGGTGGTGCCGGCCCCCTCGGCGTGGGGTCCGTCCTCAAGCGCCGGACGGGCTGAAAGATGCCCTCAAACGCCGGGCGGGCTGGGGCTGGCTGGTTGGGAGGTGCGGGTGCTCCGGGGGGAGGCTTCGTCCTCAAGCGCCGGACGGGCTGGATTTGGTGAACGCCTCGTACGCTGCCACTATGTCCTTGGCCGGGCCGTCCATCCTCAGGGTGCCCGCCTCCAGCCACAGGGCCCGGTCGCAGGTGTCGGTGATGGACCTGTTGCTGTGGCTCACCAGGAACACCGTGCCCGCTTCGGCGCGCAGTTCCTTGATGCGGTCCTTGCTGCGGCGCTGGAACTTGGCGTCGCCCGTGGACAGGGCCTCGTCGATCAGGAGTACGTCGTGGCTCTTGGCCGCCGCGATGGAGAAGCGGAGCCGGGCGCCCATGCCCGAGGAGTACGTACGCATCGGCAGCGTGATGAAGTCGCCCTTCTCGTTGATGCCGGAGAAGTCGACGATCCCGTCGTAGCGTTCGCGGATCTGTTCGCGCGTCATGCCCATCGCGAGTCCGCCCAGCACCACGTTGCGCTCGCCGGTCAGGTCGCCCATCAGGGCCGCGTTCACGCCGAGCAGCGAGGGCTGGCCCTGGGTGTGGACCCGGCCCCGGGTCGGCGGGAGCAGGCCCGCGACGGCCTTGAGCAGCGTGGACTTGCCCGAGCCGTTGGAGCCGATCAGGCCGATCGCCTCGCCCTTGTACGCGGCGAAGCTGACGCCCTTCACGGCGTGCACCTTGCGGGCGCCGGGAGTCGCGCGGCGGGTGGTGAGCCGGCTGAGCGCCGAGGTGGCGCTGCCCCTGCCCGTACGGGCGCCGTTGACCGTGTACGTGATGTGGACGTCGTCGACGACGACGGTCGGGACGCGCAGGTCCCCGGGAACGTTCTCGGTGTCAGCCACGTCCGTACGTCTCCTCGGCCTTCCAGAAGTACACGAAGCCGGCGACTCCGCAGAGCAGGGCCCAGCCCAGTGCCGCCGCCCACACGTGCGCCGGCAGCCCGCTGTAGCTGTCGATGAGCGCGTACCGCATGAGGTTGATGTAGATCGCCGCCGGGTTGTACTCCAGCAGCACCAGCACCGCGTGCGGCACCCGGTCGCCGGCCAGCAGATGGTCCAGGCTCCACATCACGCCGGAGGAGTACATCCAGGTCCGCAGCACGAACGGGGTCAGCTGCGCGATGTCGGGGGTCTTGGCCGTCAGCCGGGCCATGACCATCGACAGGCCGGTGTTGAACAGCGCCTGGAGCGCCAGCGCCGGGATCGCCAGCAGCCAGGACGGCCGCGGGTACTGGCCGAACACCAGCAGGATCAGGGTCAGCGCGCCCAGCGAGAACAGCAGCTGCTGCAACTGCTGGAGCGCCAGGGCCACCGGCAGTGAGGCGCGCGGGAAGTGCAGGGCCCGCACCAGGCCGATGTTGCCGCTGATCGCCCGGGTGCCCGCGGTGATCGAACTGCTGGTGAAGGTCCAGATGAAGACCCCGGTGACCAGGAACGGAACGAAGTCCTCCACCCCGCGCCTGGTGTCCATCAGGACGCCGAAGATGAAGTAGTAGACGGTCGCGTTCAGCAGCGGCGTCATGATCTGCCAGATCTGGCCGAGCTTCGCCTGGCTGTACTGGGCCGTCAGCTTGGCCGTCGCGAACGCGGCGATGAAGTGCCGCCGCCCCCAGAGCTGCCGGATGTACGCGGGCAGCGAGGGCCGGGCACCGCTGACCGTCAGGCCGTGCCGGGCGGCCAGGGCCGCCAGCTCACCGGGTGCGTAGGTGGGGACGGCCTGGTCGGGGGTGCTCACCGGGGACGGCGGAGCTGCTGTCTGGCTCACCACGGACGATCGCTTTCGACGGAAGCGGAGGGGGATGGGACGGTACGGTCCCGTGGGGACGCCCTCGTTGGGACGGGACCGTATCGTCGTAACGCTGAGAGTAGGACGCATGTACGTCGCAACGCAACCGTTTCGTCGCGGCCGACTATGCTGCGGGCCATGACCACCGAACGGGGAACCCGCCGCCGCGCCCCCGCAGGCGCCGCCGTCCTGCGTGAGGACGTGACCGACGCCATCCGCGCCGCCGTCTTCGAGGAACTCGCCGCGGTGGGGTTCGCCCGGATGTCCATCGAGGGCATCGCCCGGCGCGCGGGCGTCGGCAAGACCGCCGTCTACCGCCGCTGGAAGTCCAAGCTGGCGCTCGTCCTCGACCTGGTCGCGGCCGTCGCCGCCCAGGGGATGCCCGCCCCGGCCACCGGATCGCTGTACGGGGATGTGCGCGCCGTCCTCGAACTGGCCGCCTACGCCCTGCGCCACCCGGTCGCCTCGCAGGTCATCCCGGACCTGCTGGTCGAGGCGGCCCGCAATCCGGAGATCTCCGAGGCGATCAAGGCCGCGCTCCTGGACCAGCAGCAGGGCGTCGCCGCCGTGGTGGTGCGGGAGGCGGTGGCCCGGGGGGAGCTGCCGGAAGGGAGCGATCCGGACCGGGCGCTCGACCTCATCGTCGGGCCGCTGTACTGGCGGCTCGTCGTCGTCCGCGGCGAACTGCCCAAGGGCTACCTGGACGATCTGGCGGCCTCGGCGGTCGCCGCCCTCAAGCACGCCTGAGGGCCCTCGAACGCTCCTGTACGCCTGCGGGTCCTCACCTTTCAGGCACGCCCGAGGCCCTCACCGCTCAGCTCGCCCGAGGGCCCTCACGTGTCGGGCATGCCCGAGGCCTTCACCGCTCAGCTCGCCCGAGGGCCTTCACCGGTCAGCATGCCCGAGGATCCTTACCCCGTCGCCGGCACCCGCGCCAGCACCTCTCCCGTGCGCGGGCTGAATGCCAGCACCGTCGCGTTCTCGGGCAGCCGCTGGAAGCGGGTCAGCAGCAGCCACCGCACCCCGTACCGGGCGGTGATCCCGTCCCGCCGGGCCTGCGGCGTCGAGGCGTCGAGATAGGCGGCCACCGCCCGGCTCCGCTCCCGCCGCTCCGTGGTCGCGAGCCCCGCGTCCGGCAGCGCGTCGGCCAGGACGTACGCCCCGTGCCCGGCCAGCGCGTACATCGCCGGGCGGCTGTCCGTCAGGACCACCTCGCCCGGCGGCACGTACGCGGTCGCCCAGGCGTACGGCTCCCCGGCCGCCCGCACCCCCTCGACCGCCGGGGGCCCGGTGGTCCGGCCGTCGGCAGGGGTGCGCTCGGCGGTGAGCCCGTTGTAGTACGGCCACAGCGCCGCCACCGTCACCGCGCACACGACGGCGAACGCCCACCGCCACACGGTCGGCCGGATCCGGGTCCGCGTCCGGATCGCGATCAGGGCCAGGCACCCGATCGCCGCGCCGATCGCCGTCTGTGGGTGGACCAGCAGGACCAGCCCGAGCAGCACACCGATCCCGGCCGCCTCCGGCCACCGGGGCGTCCGGCCGGGCCTCGGGTCGCCGGGGCGGGCCATCCGGGCGGCCGCGCGGCCGGTCCACGCCCACAGGTGCAGCGTGACCGCGACCGCGAATGTGCTCGGCGCGCTCCACCGGGCCGGGTCCGCCCAGTGGATCAGGGCCAGCGGTACGAGAAGGAGCACCGGCACCCAGCGGTTCGGGGTCAGTAGCCGGGTGAGCCGGCCGATCCCGGTGAGCAGGAGCAGCAGGTTCACCGACGCGGCCAGCGCGACGACGGACGGACCCGAGAACCCGGCGGCGCGGGCGGCCAGCCCCTGGATCAGCGCGTACGGGGAGTAGTGCGCGCTCGCCACGGCGGGCAGGTCGGTCATCGGGAACGCCGGGTGCAGCAGGTTCACCCGCAGCCGTTCGACGACCGCCGCCTGGAGCCCGGCCTCGCAGCACAGCGGAGCCTGCCAGGCCGCCGCCGACAGCACCGCCCACAGCAGCCCGCCCAGCACGAGGTACGGCGACGGCAGCCACAGGGGCGGCCGGACCGCCCGGTCGGCCCCGCCGCCTCCGGTCGCGGCGGGCGGGAGGCCGGTGGACGGCAGGTCGGAGGAGGGGGCGGGGGAGGCAGCGGAGAAAAGGGGCACGTCTCATGGGTTCCGTGCGGCGGGACCGTTCTCCCCGCCGCCACTCGTCCGGGGGATGAGGGATGGAGACGTCCGCCCCACGGCGTGTCCGTCCTGCGGCGCGTCCGCCACAAGGCCCGCCCGCCCTACGGCCCGCCCGCCCTACGGCCCGCTCGCCCTACGGCGCGTCCGCCAGGAGGCGGTCCGCGACCCGGGCCGCCGCGCCGCCGTCGTCCAGGTCGCAGTAGTCGCGGCGGAAGCTCTCGTACGCGTCGGCGTGCCGGGCCGCCAGCGACCCGGTGTCGCGCAGCGCCTGCGCCACCTCGTCCGTCGTGACCAGCAGCGGCCCCGGCGCCCGGGTCTCGAAGTCCAGGCAGAAGCCGCGCACGGTGTCGCGGTAGTGCTCCAGGTCGTACGTGTGGAACAGCATCGGCCGGCCCGTCAGCGCGAAGTCGAACATCAGCCCCGCGTAGTCCGTCACCAGCACGTCGGCCACCAGCAGCAGCCCGGCCGCCCCCGGGTGCCCGGACACGTCGAGCACACCGGGCCCGGCCGGGACGTCGCCGGTGACCCGGGGGTGGCGGCGCACCAGGACCGTGTGGCCGGGGCCGAGCGCCCGCGCCAGGGCGTACGGGTCGAGCGCCGGGTCCCAGCGGTACGGGCCGGGGGCCGTGCGGTCGGCGGAGGCGGCCGGGGGATGGGCCAGGTGGTCGCGGTAGGTCGGCGCGTACAGCACGACGCGGTGGTCCTCCGGGATGCCGAGCCCGCGCCGCACCTCCTCGGCGGCCTTGTCCCGGACGGGCGGGAACAGCACGTCGTTGGCGGGCGATCCGGCCTCCAGCACCTCGCCCTCGTACGCCAGCGACCTGCGCAGCCACGGGGTGGCGAAGCGGCTCGGGGAGACCAGCACCGACCACTGGGCCGATCGCTGCGGCAGGGTGGCGAGGTACTGGTGGTCGGCGTAGAGGGTGTCCGCCAGGCCGCCGCCGAACCGGCCGAGCGGGGTGCCGTGCCAGGTCTGGACGACGGTCTGCCCCGGCCGCCGCTCGAACCACCCGGGCAGCTGCTCGTCCGTGACGATCCGGCGGGAGCGGGCCAGCGCCTCGTACCAGGCGGGGCTGTGCACGGGGACGGCACGCGCGCCGGGCGGGACGTGGGTGATGCGGCCGGGGGTGGTACCGGTGACCCACAGGTGTTCGGCCTCGGTGCCCCGGCGCACGAGCTCGGCGTGCACGGCGCGCGGGGAGTCGCCGCCCGCGTAGAGGACGGTGTCGCGGAGCGGGAGGGTCGTGCGCCGGTCGCGGTGGTGCGCGGCGCGCAGGAGCCGCCTTCCGTACGCGCTCCGCCCGATGCCCACCGCCGGCGACTCCGGCCCCGCGACCACGGACAGCCGGTCGCCGTGCCGCCGCTCCAGGCGCAACGCGCCCTCGACGCCTCCGGCCCGGGGCAACCGCGCGGCGACGGAACCGAGGACGCGTACCGGGCGCCCGTCCAGGCGAAGCTCCCAGCGGCCTTCCGGAAGCGGCGGGACGACCAGCGCGGAGAACCGGCCCGGGGCGGTGGCGGGCGGCCGAGGCGTTGAGCCGTCCCCGGCGGCGGCCGCCGCGCCGGTCCCGCCCTCGGTGTCGGCCCCGCCCGTGGAGCCTTTCCCGGCCCCGGCCCCGGCCCCGCCCGGACGCTCGTCCGAAGCCCCGTTCGCGTTCACGACGGACTCCGTGACCGGGACCGTCTCGTGCAGCGTCTCGTGGCGGAGGACCAAGCGGCCGCCGTACGTGGACGGGGGCGCGGCCGTACCCGCGTACGCCCCCCGGATGCGTACGCCCCCCTCCGGCGTGCACTCCACCCCGTCCGCGTACGGCAGCCCCGCCAGGTCCAGCACCAGGTCGCCCGCCGGGTCCGCGTACGCCGGCGGCGGCAGGTCCGGGGCGGCGGGCAGCGGGACGCGGCTGCCGTCGGCGAGCAGCAGCCGGACCCGCCACCGGGCCCCGCTCTCCGGCCCGCTCGCCGCCTCGACCTCACGGGGGGCGTGATGCGGGGCGGGCGGGGCGTCGGCGAGTTCGGCGAGCGGCACACGCACCCTGAACGCGACCCCGCGCGCCCCGAGCTCCCTGTGCGCCTCGCTTCCCCCGCGCGCCCCGCCCTCCGGGTACTCCAGCCCGCAGGACCGCTCCTCGCCCCCGTCGCGGGTCAGCAGCAGCGCGGTGGGCCTGCTTCCGCCGAAGTGCCGGCCCGTGATGTCCAGCGGGGATCCCTCCGCCTCGACCGCCCGGTGGCCCTCGGCCAGGGCCCGCAGCCGTGACACGGTCAGCCGGAGCCGGCCGCCCCGGTAGTCCAGCACCGCCCGTCGCCCGTCGCCCAGGTCGTGCGCCAGCGGCTGGTCCGCACCCGCGTCCGGGGCGCGCACCGCCACCCGGCGGACCGTCCCGGGCCCGGCGAGGACCAGGCCGACCAGCCAGCCGCCGCCCGCCGTCGCGGGCAGCCGGTCCGGGTCGAGGGTCATCTCGAAGCCCGCGTGGCCGTAATCGTGCAGCTCCTGACCGGAGTTCACCGTCGCCTCGGGCGCGGACACGGAACGCACCGGCACCGGCCGCACCTGCCGGCCCCGCTCCGCCCGGACCATCCCCACCGTGAGCCGCTGCCGGGCGGAGGCGGCGGGAAGGTTGCGTAGATACGCGTACCCGCGCAGCCGCAGCTTCCCGTCCGCACCCCAGCGGGCCTCCGACAGCCGCGCCACCGCCGGGATGTCCGGGCCCGTGAGCCGGGCGCTCGCGCCGTGCACGCCGGGGTACACCGCCCGGCGTCGTCCCGGAAGGCCCTCGACGGCGAACGTGCCCGCCCCGTTGGCCCGTTCGAAGGCGAGGACCTCCAGCAGGTCCGCGAGGCGTCGCTCCCGTACCAGCTGCCACTTGATGCGCAGCTCCACCGGCAGCCCCTCCAGCACCCCGGGGCCCGCCCGGTCGACGAACGCCCCGGCCCCCTCCAGGAACGCCGCCCGGTACGCCTCGCCGCCCATCGGCAGGCCGTCCAGGAAGTACCCGAAGTCGTCGCGCAGACAGGACGCGTCATACGCCCGCCGCTGCGCCGCGTCCCGGCCGCCGAGGAACGCGCTGACCTGCTCGCACGCCGCGATCCGGTCCCGTACGCCCGTGACGTCCGTCCGTCGCCGGGTGATCGAACCCTCCCGCACCCGCCAGTAGTAGACGTGCTCGGCGAGGACGTCGACCGAGCCCGCGAGATAGTGCGCGGGGATCATCACCGGGGTGTCCTCGTACAGCCTGCCCTCGGGGAACGTGAAGCCGTGCGCTTCCCAGAAGGAGCGCCGGAACACCTTGTTCCACGCCACCCGGTCGGCCAGCAGACGCGGATCCCGGGTGATGTGCGTACGCGCCCCGGCGCCCGTCAGCCAGCGGTACTGCCAGGCCTGCTGCCGTCCCTGCCCGGTCAGCCGCCACACATTGCCGGTCACCAGATCGGAACCGGTCGACTCCAGCGAGGCCGTCATCCGCTCGTACGCGTCGTGCACGACGATGTCGTCGCTGTCGGCGAACGCCAGGTAGGGAACGGTGGGGGTGGTGTGGCGGACGCCGGTGTTGCGGGCGGCGCTCAGCCCGGCGTTCTTCTGCCGGATCAGCCGGAAGCGGCTGTCCCGGGCAGCGAACTCCGCCGCGATCCGGGCGCTGCCGTCCGTCGAACCGTCGTCGACCATGACCACCTCGATCGCCGCGAGGGTCTGCTCCGCCACCGACCGCAGGCAGTCCTCGAGATAGGCCTCGACGTTGTGGACGGGGACGACGACGCTGAGGAGGGGTGACTTCATGTCCTGGTCAACAGGGGGCGGCCCCCGGGGTCACCGGCGCTGACCCGAACGGGTGAACGCGGGCCCCCGGCCGTCCGGACCCGCGATTAGGCTCGGCTGCCATGCCCACCCGAGCTTCCGTGAAGCGGTTCGTCCGCCGCCAGGCCATGCGGGCCGTCTACCGCGCCGACCTGCACCGCCCGCTCGACCCCGACCTCGCCGTCTACGGGGCGTACTGGAACCGGGGCGTCGCCTGCAATCCGGCGGCGATCCACGCCAAGGCCCGCGAACTGGCCCCGCACATCCGGGGCGTGTGGGCCGTCTCCTCCCGGCACCGCGACCGGATGCCCGCCGGTGTGCCGTACGTCATCGAGGGCTCGCGCCCCTACTGGCGGGCCATCGCCACCGCCACCTATCTGGTCAACAACTCCAGCTTTCCCGGCGGGTTCACCAAACGGCCCGGTCAGCGCTATCTCCAGACCCATCACGGCACCCCGCTCAAGACCATGGGGCTCGACCAGCGCGCCTACCCCGCCCTCGCCCGGAAGACCGACTTCGACAAGATCCTCGCCCATGTCCGGCAGTGGGACTTCAGCCTCTCCGCCAACCCGCACAGCACCGAGGTGTGGGACCGCGTCTACCCGGGCGCGTACGAACGGATCGACCTCGGATACCCCCGTAACGACGTCTACTTCACCGCCACCGCCGACGACATCGCGAAGATCCGGGCCGAGCTGGGCATCGCCGAGGGGCAGATCGCCCTGCTCCACGCCCCGACCCACCGCGACTACCGCACCGGCTTCGAACCCGACCTCGACCCGGAGCTGCTGGCACGTGAACTCGGCCCGGAGTACGTGGTGTTGGTCCGCGCGCACTACTTCTACGGGCGCTCCGCCGCACTCGGCGGGAGCGCGCCGACCGGGCGCGTCATCGACGTCACCGCGCATCCCCGGGTCGAAGAACTCTGCCTCGCCGCCGACGCGTTGATCGCCGACTACTCCTCCCTGCTCTTCGACTACGCCTGCCTGGACCGCCCGATCGTCGTCCACGCCCCCGACTGGACCGCCTACCGGGCCGCGCGCGGCACCTACTTCGACCTGCTCTCCGGGCGGCCCGGCGACACCCCGGGGCCCGTCACCACCACCCCCGGACAGCTGGCGGAGGTGTTCCGGACGGGAGAGTGGCGCTCGCCCGCGTCGGCCGCGCTGCGCACCGCGTTCCGGGAGCGGTTCTGCCCGTACGACGACGGGCACGCGGCGGAACGCGTCGTCCGGAAGTTCTTCGCCCCGGCCGGGTGACCCGGGGCCGCGCCCGCCACCCGAATGGCCCACGACGCGCCGCCCGTGCCGATTCCTCCGACCCGCGCGGTCGTTGTGCCCAACAGCTCGCTCACCCCGCCATGTTGGGAGACGTCCATGCACCGGTCCGCCTACGAGCAGATGGAACTCTGCATCAAGGAGTATCTGCCCGTCGAAGGGCCCGTCGAAGGGCCTTCCTCCGGCAACCGCGCGTACCGGGTCGTCGACCTCGGGTCGCGTATCTCCGGCAAGCAGACCCGCACCCACCGGGCGCTCCTCGCCGGGCACCCCGTCGACTACTTCGGCGTCGATGTGCAGGACGGGCCCAACGTGGACGCCGTGATGAAGAAGCCGTACCGGATCCCCGCCCGCTCCAACAGCGCCGATGTCGTGCTGTCCGGGCAGGCGTTCGAGCACATCCCGTTCTTCTGGGCCTCCATGCTGGAGATCGCCCGGATCCTGAAGCCGGGCGGGCACGCCTTCATCACCGCCCCCTCGCGCGGCCACGTCCACGACGCGCAGGACTGCTGGCGCTACTACCCCGACGGCTTCCGGGCGCTCGCCGCGCACTCCCGGCTCGAACTGCGCGAGGCCTACACCGACTTCCCGCCGCGGAAGGGCATCTGGCACGACTACCGGGCCATCGACAGCAAGGCCGCCTACTGGGGCGACTCCGTCGGCGTCTTCCGCAAGCCGCAGCGCTATCCGCGCCTGACCATGTTCGCCGTACGGGAGTTGGCCGTCTGGTGGGCGAACCGGGTCGGCGGCGTCGACTCCGTCCCGCTGCCCGCGCCGCTCGACGGCCGCGCCGAGTGCGGACGCCCGAAGGCCGTGCCCGCGCCGGCCGCCTCACTCGAACAGGACCCGCCCCGATCAATGGCAGGTTGACGAAAGGTGACATGAGCCACAAATCGCGCGTACTGTCCCGGGGCATGGCTTGGCGCAACGCCGTCAACGGCGTCCTTCAGCAGCTCACCGGATATCAGCTCAGGCGCGTCACGGTGCCCGCCGCCCGCACCGCCCCCGCCGGTCCCGCAGCGGCGTCGGCCGCCGCTCCGGCCGTCGCACCCGCCCCCGCTCATGTGCCCCCGGCGGCCGCGAAGCCCAAGGCGAGGAAGCCCGCCCCGGCGTTCCCGGAGGACTACGACGACGAGGCCAAGGACATCATCCGTGCGGTCAAGCCGTACTCGATGACCTCGCCGGAGCGGCTCAACGCCTTCATCCTCGCCACCCGGCACATCGCCCGGCACAACATCCCCGGCGACATCGTCGAGTGCGGCGTCTGGCGCGGCGGTTCCATGCAGGCCTGCGCCCGGACCCTGCTCTCCGTCGGGGAGACCGAACGCGATCTGTACCTCTTCGACACGTACGAGGGCATGACCCCGCCCACCGCCGAGGACCTGCGGCGCGACGGCCGGCCGGCCCGGGAACTGCTGGACGCCCAGGGCAAGGACCGGCCGATCTGGGCGGTCGCCTCGCTGGAGGACGTCAAGGCGGGCTTCGAGAACATCCCGTACCCGAAGGAGCGCGTCCACTACGTGCGGGGCCGGGTCGAGGACACCGTCCCCGCACAGGCCCCCGAGCAGATCTCCATCCTGCGCCTGGACACCGACTGGTACGCCTCCACCAAGCACGAACTGGAGCATCTGTACTCCCGGTTGGTCAGCGGCGGAGTCCTCCTGATCGACGACTACGGCTACTGGCAGGGCTCGCGGCAGGCGGTCGACGAGTTCCTCGACAAGACCGGTGAGCAGCTCCTCCTGCTGCGGATGGACGAGGGCCGCATCGCCGTCAAGCCCTGACGCGAGCCCTTCGCGGCCGCGCCGAGCCCCGTGCCCTTTCCGGTACGGGGCTCGAACGCGCTCCCGGCACGCCCCCGGGCACCCCGACTCCGCCCTCCGCGTCACCCGAACGGACCCCCTCGGGTGACCCGTCCCCCCGGCGCGGGTTGTACCCCATGGCCCCCGGCGGGCCCCTCCACGCCCCCGAAGCCCCCGTCCCCGGAAGGATCGTGCGCCGCGATGGCACCCCGTCTCACCGTCGTCGTCCCCCTCTACAACGTCGAGGAGTACCTCGGTGCCTGCCTTTCCTCGCTCGCCGAACAGGCCATGCCGGACCTGGAGGTCGTCCTCGTCGACGACGGCTCCACGGACAACGGCCCGGTCATCGCGGAGGAGTTCGTGGACCGCGACCCGCGCTTCCGGCTGCTCCGGCAGGAGAACGCCGGGCTCGGCGCGGCCCGCAACGCCGGGATCCGCGAGGCCCACCCCGAGGCGGAGTTCCTGACGTTCGTCGACAGCGACGACGTCGTGCCGCCCGGCGCGTACGCCCGGATGCTCGCCGAACTCGACCGCTCCGGCTCCGACTTCGCCACCGGCAACGTGCTCCGGCTCCGGGCGGGCGGCGAGCTCGAACAGTCCCCGATGTTCCGCAAGCCGATGGAGAAGGCCCGCCCGGCCACCCATGTCACCCGGGACTGGATCCTGCTCGGCGACCGCATCGCCTGCAACAAGGTCTTCCGCCGCACCTTCTGGGACGAGCACGCCTTCGCCTTCCCGACGGGCGTGCTGTACGAGGACATCGCCGTCGTCCTGCCCGCCCACTTCCTGGCGCGTTCGGTCGACGTCGTCGAAGAACCCGTCTACCACTGGCGCGACCGCGACGGCTCGATCACCACCCGGCGGGCCGTGCCCCGGGGCATCCGCGACCGGGTCACCGCCGTCACCACCGTCAGCCGCTTCCTCGCCGAGCGGGCGGATACCACCGGGGCGGCGGCCGGCGCCGCCGAGGCCAAGCGCCGCTACGAGGCCCACGCGCTCTCCGGCGACCTGTGGCTGTTCATCGAGGCCCTGCCGGACGGCGACGCGGAGTTCCACGAAGCCTTCCTGGAGCACGCCGGGGCCTTCGCCGCCACCGTCGAACCCGGCGTCCTCGCCGAACTGCCCCTGCACCTCAGGGTCAAGTGGCAGCTCATCCGCGAACGGCGGCTGCCCGAACTCCTCGCCCTCCTGGCCGACGAGAAGAAGGACCGCGACACCTTCCACGTACGCGGACTGCTCCGCCCGCGCGCCCACCACCCCGCCGTCCGCGACCCGCTGCCGCCCGCCACCACCGCCCTGACCGCCGCCGATCTGCCCGTCCACGCCTACCTCACCGAGGCCGTCTGGCGGGACGGGCTGCTGCGTCTGACCGGGTACGCCTATGTGCGCAACGCCCCGGGCGGCACCCCGCGGCTCGGCTGGCTGCGGTCCGGGAAGCGGCTGATCCCGTTGCGGCTGCGGCCCGTCGGCGGCGACGAGGCCACCGCCCGGTCCGGCCGCTCCCTGCACCGCTACGACCGCGCCGGGTTCGAGGCCGTCGTCGACCCGCGCAGGCTCACCGCCAAGGGCGACCGTACGACCTGGAAGCCGGAGGCCGTCGTCGTCGGCGCGGGCCGGCCGCGCCGGGGCCCGATGCGGCTCGTCTCCACCCCGGCCCCGCCCGCCGTCACGTACACCGACGAGCGCACCCGGATCGTCCCCGTCCTGTCCGGCAACAAGCTGGAGCTCCGCACCGAACGCGTCCCCGCCGTCCTCACCGGGCAGTCGGCGGTCGAGGACACCGTGCGCCTGGAGGTGAAGGTCCTCGGCGACGCCGGGCCCGTCGCCCTGCGGCTCACCGAGTGGCGCACCAAGGAGACCCGGGAGTTCGCCCTGCGCGGCTCGCCCGGCTCCCGGGCGGCGGACATCCCGCTCGGCGTGTTCCGGGGGGAGGACGGCATCTGGGGCGTGCAACTCATCGGTGAGGGCAAGCCGTTGACCGTCGCCGCGCACCCCGACGGCCAGGACGGGCGCTACGCACTGCCCGGCGGCCGCGAGCTGTACGCGGCCCCCAACCCCTCCGGCGACCTCGTCCTCACCGACCGGGCCGTCCAGCCCGTCGTCACCTCCGCCGGCTGGGAGGAATCGGGCGAGCTGGTGCTCGAAGGAACCTTCCCCGAGCCCACCGGCACCGCACGGGAACTCGTCCTGCGCCACAGCGGCCACCACGAGGAAGCCGTCGTCGACGTGGAGCGGGGAGAGGGCGACGGCTTCCGGGCCGTCATCGCACCCGCCGCCGTCGAAGGGCCCGGCGGAGCGCTGCCGCTCGCCGAGGGGCGCTGGTACCTCTTCCTGCGCACACCGGGGGAGCGGGACCCGGAGGCGTACCGGCCGCTCCGGGCGGTCACCCCCCTGCACAGCACCCTGCCCCGCCAACGACACGCGGGCGGCAGGGACTTCACTCTCCAGCGCCGCCACCACGACCGGCTCGTCCTGGAGTCAGGCAGCGCGCTCCCGGCCGTCGACCGGGGACCGTACGGGCAGCGCGTCCGGCGCGAGCGGTACGCCGTGCTGCGCTCCGTCGCCCCGGCCGCGACGCGCCCCGCCGTCCTCTACTCCAGCTACGACGGCCGCCAGTTCTCCGACTCGCCCCGTGCCATCCACCGCGAACTCGCTGCCAGGGAAACGGACATCGAGCACCTGTGGGTCGTCCGCGACCAGCAGGCGGCCGTGCCCGACGGGGTGCGGCCCGTCGCCCTGCACAGCGCCGAGTGGTACCAGGCGCTGGCCCGCAGCCGGTGGATCGTCACCAACACCCATCTCCCCCAGTGGTTCGAGCGGGCCGACGGCCAGTGCGTCGTCCAGACCTGGCACGGCACCCCGCTCAAGCGCATCGGCCGCGACCTCGCGGGCACCCCGCACGCCGACGCCGCGTACATGGCGTCCATGGAGCACCGGTCCGCCCAGTGGAGCGTGCTCGTCTCCCCGAACAGCTTCTCCACCCCCGTACTGCGCCGCGCCTTCGGCTACTCCGGCGAGGTCCTGGAGTGCGGCTACCCGCGCAACGACCTGCTGTACGCCCCCGACCGGGACAAGGTCGCCGCCGCCGTACGGGAACAGCTCGCGATCCCCGAGGGGCGGCGCGTGATCCTGTACGCCCCCACCTGGCGCGACGACCAGCCCCGGCAGGGCGGACGCTACGGGCTCGATCTCCAACTCGACCTGGAACAAGCGCGATCGGCCCTCGGTGAGGACTGTGTGCTGCTGGTCCGCCGCCACTACCTCGTCGGCGGCAGCGTCCCGGACACCGCCTTCGTACGCGATGTCTCGCGCCACCCGGACGTCGCCGAACTGCTGCTGATCAGCGACGCGTTGGTCACCGACTACTCCTCGATCATGTTCGACTTCGCGCAGACCGGCCGCCCGATGCTCTTCCACACCCACGACCTGGCCCACTACCGCGACACCCTGCGCGGCTTCTGCTTCGACTTCGAGCGCCGCGCCCCCGGCCCCCTGATCCCCGACTCCGCCGGAATCGTGGCCGCCCTGCGCGACCCGGAGGCCGCCACCGCCGGGCACCGGGAGGCCTACGCGCGGTTCCGGGAGGCGTTCTGCGACCTCGACGACGGGAGCGCCGCCGCCGGGGTCGTCGACCGGATGCTCAAGGGGGAGCAGGCATGAGCGACTTCAGCTGTGTGATCACCGGCGGCGGGGACAACGACGGACCGGGCGGGGCCGACGCCCTGCGCGCCTCCGTGGAGTCCGTGCTCGGCCAGTCGCTGCGCGGGGCCGAGGCCGTCGTGGTCCTCGCCTCCGCCGCCGACCCGGCCGTCCGCACCGCCGCCCGCACCCTCGCCGACCGGGCCCCCGGACGGATCCGCCTCGTCCACGCCGACCCGGCCGTCCGCACCACCGGCGCCCTGCGCAACGCGGGCCTCGACGCGGCGAACGGCCGGTACGTCCTGGTCCTCACCACCGGCGAACGGCTCCAGCTCCACGCCTGCCGCAACCTCTGGCAGGCGGGCGAGACCAGCCGCGCCGACCTGATCGCCGGCCGCTGGAGCCGGGCCGCCGACGAGGGAGGCAAGGAGCGCGAACCGTCCTGGCAGGGCGAGCTGTACGCCCGCTCCCGCACCCTCGCCCGCTTCACCGAGGCCCCCGAACTCGTCGTCAGGGACGCCCTGGTGACCGGATTCTGTCTGCGCCGCGAGGCCGCCCGGCGGCACGGGCTGCGGTACGAGGAGGACCTGGCGCACGGCGAGATCCTGTTCGGCCCGCTCGCCGCCGCCGCGGTCGGCCGGATCGCCCTGGTCCGGCGGCTCATCGTGACCGGCCGGGCCGTCCCCGACCGGGCCCGCGACCTCACCGCCCTGGTCGAGGCCCACCGCCGGGTCGCCAACACCCTCCTCGCGCGCGGGCTGCCCGAACTGCGCGAGGAGCGGGAGAAGGCGTTCGCCCGGGACCATCTGGTGCCGCTGGTCCGCTCCTTCCCCGGGCTGCCCGCCGCCCGCCGCACCCGGGTCGCCGCGGCGGCCGCCCGCGCGCTGACCGGGCCCGTGCCGCCGGATCTGCCGCCGCTGGAGCGGGTCGCCGTGACCCTGCTGGCCCGGGGCGACGCGGAAGGGGCCCTCACGGCGGCGTACGCGCTGAGCCGGCCCGCCACCGTGTGCGCGCCGCTGACGACGGACGCGGACGGGCGGGTGACCTGGGGCAGCGACGGCGGCAGCGACGGCAAGGGCGGTGGCGGCGTCCGTGTCACCTCGGGCCCGCCCCTCGACATCACCGAACTCGGCCACCAGCACCGCCCGTTCGGCGAATTCCGGCTGATGAACCGGCTCACCCGCTGCGCCACCGCCGAGGACGGCCGCCTGCTGCTCGAAGGGCGCCTCGTGCTGCCCGGCCACAGCGGGCCCACCCCCGGCACCCCCCTCACCGCCACCCTGGAGTTCCGGGCCCGGGGCGGGGCGCGCGCCGTCGCGTTCCCGGTCGAGGAGGTCCGGCACGACGGCAACGGGATCATCTGGCGCGCACGGGCCGACGTCTCGCGCCGGCTGCGCCCCGTCGGCGTCCGCGACACGGCGTGGGACGCGCGGCTGACCGTACAGGCGGAGGGCCCCGACGGGCCCCGTTCCGTCAGCGATCTGTTCGCCCCGCAGGACCAGGTGGCCGGGGCGGTCCGGTTCGCCGCCCGGCCCCGGCTCGGGCGGCTCGCCGGGGACACCTGGGAGCCCTACATCACGCTCAAGGACCACTTCGCGCTCCGGCTGACCGCCCGCCGCCGCCCGGCCCGCACCACCCACCGGCTGATCCGCTACGCCACCCGCTTCCGGCCCGCCCGCAAGGCCAAGCTCCTCGTCCGCGCTCTGCGCAAGCGCCTGGACCGCTACCGCTCCCGGGGCTTCAAGGCCCCCGCCTACAACAGCTGGCTCACCCGGCTCCCCGTACGCCGGGGCTCCGTCGTCTTCGAGAGCCACATGGGCACCTGCTACGGCGACAGCCCGCGCGCCCTGTACGAGGAGATCCGCCGCCAGGGCCTGAAACTGCACGCCACCTGGTCCTACGACCCCGCCCCGGCCGGCTTCCCGGACGACGCCCGCCTCGTACGCCGCTGGTCCTGGCGCTATCTGTGGGCGCTGGCCCGCGCGGAGTACTGGGTCGACAACCAGGGCTTCCCGCAGCATCTGCGCAAGCCCCGGCACACCACGTACCTCCAGACCTGGCACGGCTCCGCGTACAAGCGGATGGGCTTCGACGAGACCCGCGTACGGCTCCAGAACGCCCCGCAGCGCGAACGGCTCCAGCGGGCCGTGGACCGCTTCGACCACTTCCTCGTCCGCTCCGAGCACGACGTGAACACCCTCGCCCGCGCCTACCGGCTGCCCGACGAACGGCTCCTGCGCACCGGCTACCCGCGCAACGACGCCCTGATCGCCGAACGGAACCGGTCCGAGACCGAGGGACGGCTGCCGCGCCCGCCGCTCGCCGAGGCGCTCGGGCTGGCCGATCACAAGAAGACCGTGCTGTACGCGCCGACGTTCCGGGGCGGCCCCGGCAAGCAGCGACGGAGCCGACTCCTGCTGGACGTACGGGAGTTCGCGGCGCGGTTCGGCGACACCCACACCCTGCTGGTGCGGTCCCACTACCTGGAGTCCGCCCGGCTGCCGGTCTGCCCGCCCGGCACCGTCGTCGACGTCTCACGCCACCACGACGTGAGCGAACTCCTGGCCCTCACCGATGTGTTGATCACCGACTACTCCTCCATCATGTTCGACTTCGTCCTGCTCGACCGGCCCGTCGTGCTGTTCGCCCCCGACCTCGACGCCTACGCGGACGAGCGCGGCAGCTACTTCGACCTGCGGGAGAACGCCCCCGGGCCGGTGACCGCGACCCAGGACGAGCTGTTCACCGCCCTCGCGGAACTCAAGAAGTCCGACACCCGGTACGCCGATCAACGCCGGGAATTCGCCGAGCGGTTCGGGTCCTACGACCGGGGCGACGCGGCCCGCAGGACCGTCGAGGCCGTCTTCGGCCCCGCAGCTTCCAGGGCCTCCCGGGGCTCCCGCCACACCACCGACCACGACCGGGGGGCCGGCCGATGAGCCGCGACATCTTCATCGTCTCCAACAGCACCGACGAACTCGGCGGCGTCACCGGCTGGATGCACCAGACCGCCCGCCTCC
Organism: Streptomyces sp. DSM 106670; assembly: GCF_055792845.1. NCBI lineage: Bacteria > Bacillati > Actinomycetota > Actinomycetes > Kitasatosporales > Streptomycetaceae > Streptomyces > Streptomyces sp. DSM 106670. Next base: position 2,952,347 of record NZ_CM147704.1, on the reverse strand, counting down.
TGGCCGGCCAGGGCCACCGGGTGCACGCCATCGGCATCCACGCCTCCGAGCTCACGATGGTGCTGCCCGAACAGCCCGCCCACCCCGTCACCGCCCTCTACCCCGCCCACCCGCCGACCCCCTGGACGCCCCACGGCGTCCGCGACCGCTTCCGGATCCCCGCCCGGCGCAAGGAGGCGGCCCGCGTCGCCGCGAAGCAGCGGGCGGTCGGCCGGCTCTCGGAGATCTTCGCGACCGCCCGCCCCGGCGCGGTCGTCATCGTCACCCAGGTCTGGGCGATGGAGTGGGTCGGGGAGGCCGACACCACCGGGCTGCGGGTCATCGGCATGAGCCACGAGTCCTACGGCTACTCCCGCGCGAGCCACCGCTACCGCTGGATCAAGAACCACTACAAGGACCTCGACCACTGGCTCGTCCTCACCGAGGAGGACGCCGACCAGTGGGCCGGGGACGGCATGAACAACGTCGGCTTCCTGCCCAACGCCCTCTCCCGCCTCCCCGCCGTGCCCTCCCCGCGCACCGAGCGGACCGTCGCCAGCATCGGCCGGCTCAGCGACCAGAAGGGCATCGACCTGCTCCTGGACACCTGGGCCCTGGTCGCGCCCTTCCGCCCGGACTGGCGGCTGCGGGTGTACGGGGCGGGCGAGGACGAGGCCGCGCTGAAGGGCCAGTGCACCGCCCTCGGCCTCGACGGGTCCGTGGAGTGGATGGGCCGCACCGACGACGTCGAGCGGGCCCTCGCGGAGGCCTCCGTCTTCGTCCAGTCCTCCCGGGGCGAGGGCTTCCCGCTCGCGCTCCTGGAGGCGATGGCCAGTGGCGTGCCCTGCGCCGCCTTCGACTGCGCGCCCGGGGTGCGCGAGATCGTCCGGGACGGCGAGGACGGGCTCCTGGCCCCGGCCGGGGACGTCGCCGCCCTCGCCGACCGGCTGCTGCGGCTCACCGGCAACCCCCGGCTGCGCGACTCCATGGGCGCGCGGGCCCGGTCCGGCGTCCAGCGGTTCTCCGAGCCGGAGACCCTGCGCCGCTGGGAGGAGCTGTTCGCGTTCCTGGAACGCTGAGCGGACCCGGGGTACGGGCCCGGGGACCCGGGGTAAGAGCCCGGGGACCTGGAGTACGGGCCCGGGTCAGCCTCCGACGGCTGCCCCGGCCCCGTCCTGCGCGGGCAGGGCGGCGGGCGTCCGGCGGGCGGCGGCCGGCACCGGCAGCGGCAGCCCGTCCGTCTCCCCGAGGAACACCCGCCGCACCACCCGCTCGGCGGCGTACCCGTCGTCGTACGGGCAGAACCGGGCCCGGAACGCGGCCCGCAGCTGCGCCGAGCGGGAGCCCCGCCAGTGGTCCGTGGCGAAGATGTCGAACAGCTCGTCCTGACTGCGGGCCACGATGCCGGGCGGGAACGCCGTGATGTCGAAGTACGTGCCCCGGGCCGCCTCGTACGCCTCGATGTCGTCCAGGTGCAGCACCACCGGGCGGTCCAGGTTCACGTAGTCGAACATCAGCGACGCGTAGTCCGTGATCAGGGCGTCCGAGGCGAGCGCCAGCGTCTCCACCGACCGGTGCGCGCTGACATCGATGATCCGGGGATGCGGCGCACGGCGGACGCCGCCGAGCCCCGGCGGACGGGGCGCACGGGCCAGGATCACGAACTGCGGGCCCAGCACCCGGATCAGCCGCTCCAGATCCAGGGCGGGCCGCTGGACCAGCCGGTAGTCGCGGTGCGTCGGGGCGTACAGCAGGGCCGTGCTGCCCGCCGGAATGCCGAGCGTCTCGCGCAGCCGCGCCACCTCGGCCGGGCCGGTGCGGTGGTACACGTCGTTGCGCGGCGAGCCGTACTCCAGCGTCGTGTACGCGGACGGATAGGCCCGCTCCCGTACGAGGGTGGAGTGCGGGTTCGCCGAGAGGGAGAAGTCCCAGGTGTCGACCGAGCGCAGCAACTGCTCGAAGTCGGTGCCCCGGGCGGCGGCGGGCCGGTCCAGCAGATCGGTGCCCACGGACCGCAGCGGCGTGCCCTCGTGCGTCTGCAGCAGCACCTGGCCGCGCCGCTTCACCAGCCCCCGGTCGAAGGAGGCGTCGTTCACCAGATACGCGGAACGGGCCAGCGCCGTCCAGTGGGCGAAGGTGCCGGGCGCGAGGTGCCGGCTGCCGGTCGGCACGGTGTGGGCGTCGACGGCCCGGCAGATCCAGGCCGTCCGCACCCCCGGGACCAGCTCGCGGACCTTCGCCTCGATCGCCGCCGGGCTGCCCCCGTACCCCCGGCCGCCCCGGGCGGTGAACACCGCGTCCCGGGGGCGCAGCGGCAGCCGCAGCTGGATCCGGTAGTGCGCCCGCAGCGCCGCGCCCCGCACCGCGCGGCGCACGGCGTCCGCCGCCTTGCGCAGCCGGCCGCCGAGGCGCTGGGCCACCGACAGCGCCCGGTAGGTGCGGCGCGCGCCGAGATGCATCAGGCCGTGCCGCAGGAGCGCCCGGCGCGGGACCGGGGCGCCGGGGGTGTGATAGCGGCGGCAGGACGCGGTCGCCCGGCGGAAGAACGCGGTGCGGCTGTGCGGCGGCAGCCGGTCCCGGGAGGCGAACAGCGCCGAGAAGTGGTCCAGCATCCGGCGGAACATCACCGGCCGCCACAGGGCGAGTTCGGGGCGGGAGTCGATGAACGCGAAGACCCGGTCGTACTGGTCGAAGACGTCGAAGTGCTTCTCGCTGGTGGTGGAGAGGATGTTGCCGCGCCGCCGCTGCCGGTAGGAGACGCAGACCGCGTCCAGCACGGCGATCGAATCGGCCGCCATCAGCACCGGGTAGGTCCAGGGGGTGTCCTCGTAGTAGCCCGGCGGGAAGACGAACACCTCGGCCTCGACGAACGCCCGGCGGTACGCCTTGTTCCAGACGACCATGAGGAGTTGCAGCAGCTCGGGGCGGTCGGTGAGCCGGAAACGGGCCGGGCCGCCCTCGTCGAGATGGGCGGCCAGGACATTGCGGACGCTGCGGCCCGTCCAGTACGTACGGGCGTAGTCGTACATCAGGACATCGGGCTCGCCGGTCGCGTCGATCCGGTCGGCGATGGTCTGGAGCGCGTCCGGCAGCAGGGTGTCGTCGCCGTCGAGGAAGACCAGGTAGTCGCCGCCCGCCCGGGCCATCCCGGCGTTACGGGCCGGACCCAGGCCGATGTTGCGGGGCAGGTGCAGCGCGGTGACGCGGGGGTCCCGGCGGGCGTACTCGTCGGCGATCGGACCGCAGGCGTCGGGGGAGCAGTCGTCGACCACGATGATCTCGTAGTCCTTGAAGGACTGACTCAGCACGGAATCCAGACACGCGTGCAGATACGCCTGGACCCGGAATGCGGGCACGATGACAGTGAACCGGGGCACTACACATCCATGGGTCGTTCGCGGGAACCAGGTGGCCCGCAAACGTCGGATGGAATGACAGGGTTACGCCGGACGTGGCATTCGGGGGACGTACACGGCGAAGCGGCCCGGTTCCGGGGAGCCGGGCCGCTCCTTGTTGACGTACGTGTGTGCAGGTGTGCAGCCGTACGGCCGTGCCGCGGGAGCTACTTGACCGCGCCCGCCATCACGCCGGAGACGAACTGCCGCTGGAAGGCGAAGAACACCGCCAGCGGGATCACCATCGACACGAACGCGCCGGGCGCGAGCACATCGATGTTGTTGCCGAACTGGCGTACCTGCTGCTGGAGCGCCACAGTGATCGGCGGCGACTCGGAGTCCGCGAAGATCAGCGCGACCAGCATGTCGTTCCACACCCACAGGAACTGGAAGATGCCGAGCGAGGCGATCGCCGGACCGCCCAGCGGCATCACGACCCGGGTGAACAGCCGGATCTCGCCCGCCCCGTCGAGCCGGGCGGCCTCCAGCAGCTCACGGGGGATCTCCGCGAAGAAGTTCCGCAGCAGGAAGATCGCGAACGGCAGGCCGAACGCCGTGTGGAACAGCACCACCCCGAGCGTCGTCTCGAAGATCCCGATGGTGCCGAAGAGTTCGGAGACCGGGATCAGCGCGACCTGCACCGGAACCACCAGCAGTCCGACGACCAGCAGGAACCACCAGTCGCGGCCCGGGAACTCCATCCACGCGAAGGCGTATCCGGCGAGCGAGCCGATCACCACCACCAGCACCGTGGAGGGCACGGTGATCATGATCGTGCTGACGAGCGATCCGGTGATCGTCGAATTGTCCAGCAGCCGCTGGTAGTTGTCGAAGGTCAGCTCGGACGGGGCGGTGAAGATCTTCCACCAGCCCGTCGCCGCGATGTCCTGCGGACCGCGCAGCGAGGACAGCAGCAGGCCGATCGTGGGCATCAGCCAGAACAGGGCGACCAGGATCAGGAAGACCCGCATCACCCCGCCGCCGGCCCGGGCGGCGATCCGGGCGCCGAGGGACGGTGTGGCCCTGGGCGCCTCGGGGGCGCCCGGCTGCCGGGTGACCGCCTTCTGGCGGCCGATGCGCGCGGTGTTCACGTCCGGTGCGCTGCTCATCGGCGTCCCTCCTTCCGGATCCGGCGGATGTTGACCAGCATCACCGGGATCACCAGCAGCAGCAGAAGCACCGCGATGGCGCTGCCGATGCCGAGGTCCGCGTCCGTGCCGAACGAGGACCGGTAGAGCTGGAGCGCCAGCACGTTCGCGTCGTCCTGCGAGGAGCCCGGCGCGATGATGAACACCAGGTCGAACACCTTCAGTACGTTGATCATCAGCGTCACCAGGACCACCACCAGCACCGGCGCCAGCATCGGCACCGTGATCCGGCGGAACACCTGCCACTCGTTGGCCCCGTCCACCCGGGCCGCCTCCAGCAGCTCACGCGGCAGACCGGCCAGGCCCGCCGCGATCAGCACCATCGCGAACCCGGCCCACATCCACACGTAACTGCCGATGATCCCGGGCGTCACCAGGGACGGGCCGAGCCAGTCGACGCCGTTGTACGGCTCGCGGAAGTTGTCGGCGGGCAGCCGCAGTTGGGCCCCGTCCGCCGAGGCGGGCAGGGTGAACACCCCGTCCGCTCCCGCGGTGGCGGTGGCGACGACCTCGCCGTCCTTCACCGCCTCGACCTTCAGGCCCTTCAGCCCCAGCTCCTTCGGGTCGACGACATTCGGCTTGCCGCCGCCGCCCCGGGTGAAGTCCAGCCAGGCGGTTCCGGAGATCTGGTCCCCGGAGGCCGTCGGAGCGCCCTCGGCGGGCCTCGCGTCGCCCGGCATCTTCGCCGGAGCCACACCGACCAGCGGCACCCGCAGCGGCTGACCCGCCCGGATCGGCTCCTTGGACACGAACGTCCCGCCGTCCCCCTTCTCCAGCGGGTGCACGGGCAGCGGGCGGGCCTTCGGGAAGCCGGCGGACTCGTTGAACGTGTCGTGCACGCTCACCGCCACCGCGTTGGCGACCCCGCGCTCCGGAGCCTGGTCGTACACCAGCCGGAAGATGATGCCCGCCGCCAGCATCGAGATCGCCATCGGCATGAAGACGATCAGCTTGAACGCGGTGCCCCAGCGGATCCGTTCGGTCAGCACCGCGAAGATCAGCCCGAGCGCGGTGGCGACCGTCGGGGCGAAGACCACCCAGATCGCGTTGTTCTTCACCGCCGTGAGGATGGTGGCGTCGGTGAACAGCGCCTTGTAGTTGTCGAACCCGGCGAAGCCCGTACCGGCCTGGTCGAAGAACGACCGGTAGACCGAGTACCCGATCGGATAGAGGACCAGCGCGCCCAGCAGCACCAGCGCGGGCAGCAGGAACGCCGCCGCGATGACCTTGCGGGTGCCGGTCACGCTCCGGCCGGGCTTCTTCGGATCCGGCGGCGGGGACGGGCGCGGACTCGTCTCGTCGGCGGGGGGCGCCGCACCGGCGCCCCCCGCGGTCGCTGTCGTCACGGCGTCAGCTCTTGTACGCCTTGACCGCTTCGGACTCCAGCTGTTTCTGGGTCCCCGCGATGTCCTTCGGGTTCTTCAGGAAGTCCTGGAGGATCTTCCACTCGCCCTTCCCGGGCGTCCCGCCGAACGACTGCGGGGCCTGGTCGGACATGTCGAACCGGACGTCGTCACCGGCGTCGATCAGCGCCTGGGCCATCGTGCGCTGCACGTCGTTCGGGTACGCCTTCAGGTCCAGGCCCTTGTTCGGGGAGATGAACCCGCCCGCCTCGGCCCAGATCTTCGCCGCGTCCGACGACGCCAGCCAGGTCAGCAGCGCCTGCGCGCCCTTGGTGTCCTTCAGCGCCACCGCCGCGTCGCCGCCGGTCACCACGGGGGAGTCCGCGCCGACCGCCGGGAACGGGAAGACCTTGGCGTCCGTACCGATCTTCGCCTCGGTCTGCGCGATGTTGATCGAGACGAAGTCGCCCTCGAAGACCATCGCACCCTTGGGCTGGTCGCCCCCGGTGAAGGTCTGGGTGACCGAGGCCGGGAACTCCGTCTGGAGCGCCCCGTCCGCGCCGCCCGCGATCAGCTCCGGTTTCCCGAACAGCTCGGCCAGCGTGGTCAGCGCGTCCTTCACGGACGGGTCGGTCCACGGGATCTCGTGCTTCGCCAGCTGGTCGTACTTCTCCGGACCCGCCTGGGAGAGATAGACGTTCTCGAACCAGTCGGTCAGGGTCCAGCCGTCCGCGCCGCCCACCGAGACCGGGGTGACACCGGAGGCGGAGATGGTCTCCGCGGTCGTCAGGAAGTCCTTCCAGGTCTTCGGCTCACTGGCCCCCGCGTTGTCGAACGCGGCGGCGTTGTACCAGATCAGCGACTTGTTGGCGGCCTTGAAGTAGACGCCGTACTGGGTGCCGTCCACCTTGCCGAGCTCCTGCCAGACCTCGGCGTAGTTCTGGCCGAGCTGGGCCCGCGCCTCGGGTCCGACCGGCTTGGCCCACTTCTTCGCGGCCGCCTGCTGGATCGCGCCGACCTGCGGGATCATCGCCACGTCCGGCGGCTGCTTGCCCGCGATCTTCGTGCCCAGGAAGTTGATGATCGGGTCCTGCGCCGGGACGAACGTGACGCTCGCACCCGTACGCTTCTCGAACTCGTCCAGCACCTTGGTGAAGTTGGTCTGCTCGGGTCCGGTCCAGACCGCGGCGACCGAGATGTTCTCCCCGTCCAGCTTCGGCAGGTCGACCGTGGACGCGCTGTCCGTGCCCTTGCCGGAGCCGTCGCCCGACTTCTTCTTGCCGTCGCCGTCGCCTCCGCAGCCGGTGAGCGCCAGAGCGCCGACCGCCGCGAACACGAGTGCGGCCCTGCGTATCGAGAAGGTTGTGCGCATTCCTGCCCCGTCTCTTCTTTACGCGCCCGGCCACGTCGCATGCCCGGACCACGTCGTCCGTGCGCACAGTCCTACGCCCGGCGCACGGGCCCCGCAATACCGCCGTAGGTCCCAACATGGTGATCGTGATCGCCTCGTGACGTCGTGTCAGGGCATGCCGGACACGGCCCCGGGCAGGGGCAGGGAGGAGCGGCAGGCGTACACGCCCGTGCCTGTGTCTGTGTCTGCGGTGCGTGCCAGTGCCGGTGTCCTGTGCCGGTGGTCGCTTCAGGCCGTGAACGGGACCAGGGCGGGCAGCCGCTCGGCGTTCACCGAACGGGCCGCGCGCTCCAGGGCACTGGCGAGCAGCGCCAGGTCGGTCGGCCCGTTGCCCAGCTCCCGGACCGGGCGCCGGGTCGGCGGATCGCCCATCCGCTCCCACTCCAGCGGGACCACGGTGGGGCGCAGCGTCGCCGTGCGCGGGATGCGGCCGGTGACCCGGCCCCCCTGGAACGGCGTCACCCGGCCGTCCGGATGCCCCAACCGGCCCCGGCCGGGGGCCGGTTCGTCCGGGGACGGCGGCAGCACCGGGGCGTCCAGCACGATGCGCAGCCGGGCGCCGCGGGCCAGCTCGGTGTCCTCGGTACGGTCGGGGCGCGCGGAGGTGGCGACCAGATGCACCCCGAGCCGTCCGCCGTCCCGGGCGACGGCCTCCAGCGCCCGCACCACCGAACCGGCGGCGGGCCGGCCCGGGCTGCCGAGCGCCGGGGCGACCAGGGCGTCGAAGTCGTCGGCGAGGACGACGAGCCGGGGCAGCGGGGACGGGCCCGGGTCCGCGGACCGGGCGGCGGCGGGGCGCAGCCGCAGCGTGCCGCTGGCCGGGGAGTCCAGATCGCCCCGCCGCTCGGCGCCGCTCGGCGGCCGCTGGCCCACGACGCGGGGCGCGGCCTCCTGCTGCGCCTCCTGCTGGGCGTACCGCTCGTGCCAGGCGGCGAAGTCCAGGTCGCCGAGCAGCTCGGCGCGCCGCTTCAGCTCGCCGCCCAGGGCCTGCGCGAACTCCCGCATCCGGACCGGGTCGCACGCCACGAGGTGCGTGAAGACATGCGGCAGCTCCGTACAGGGAAGCAGGCCCTCGCCGCGCTCGCCCTGCTCGCCGCCGGCGCCGTCGACCAGCAGGATGCCGAGCCGGTCGGGCCGGGCCGCGGCGGCGAGCGAGGCGGCGACGGCCCGGAGCAGTTCGGTACGGCCGCTGCCCGGCGGCCCCTCGATCAGCAGATGCGGCCCTTCGTCGGCGAGATCGACGCTGAGGGGGCCCCGGGGGCCCGCCCCGAGCACGAGGACCGGCCGGCCGGAGTGCACGGTGGGCCGGTCCGCGACCGCGTCGCCCTGCTCACCGGCCCCGGCGCCCTGGCCCGGCCCGGAGCGCTGGGCGCCGAGGTAGGGCGTGCGCTCGGAGTCACGGGTGTCGCGGGCGTCCAGCGGCGGGTAGGGCGTGCGGCCGGAGTCGCGGGCGTCCAGCGGGGGATACGGGGTGCGGTCCGGGTCGGGGGTGCCCGCCGCCGGGTACGGGGTGCGGCCGGAGTCGCGCTCCGAGGAGGCCGCCGTGCGCTGGGGGCCGACGCGCGGGCCCGCGCTGAGGGTGCGGCCGGAGTTGGGGCTGTCCAGCTCCGGGCGGGGCGCGGAGACAGCCGAGGCCCTGGGCGCCGAGGCACCGGGCTGGGCCTCCGCCGTGGACGCCCAGCGGGCCATCAGCGAGGCCGGAGTGGCGCGGGCCAGGCCCAGCTCGTCCAGCAGCCGGGCGGACGGCGGCAGCGCCGCGGTCGTCGGGCGGCCCGCCAGCGCGGCCGAGCCCTCCTCGCGCAGCGGTGCGAGCGCCCGCCCGAACCGCTCGGCCCAGGCCGGCGACACCGCGTCCACCGCGGCCACCGTCCCGTGCCCCGCCGCCTGCCCGCCCGCCGTGCGCAGCAGCCGCAACGCCGTGGCGACGTCGCCGCTCAGCATCGCGACCGCCCCGCACTCGCGGAAGGCGATGGAGGCCCGGCAGGCGGCCTCGTACGTCGCGGCCACCGGGGAGGTGGGGGAGGCGGCCGGGGTCTCGGCCAGGCAGATCAGATGGATCCCGGCCGCCGCGCCCGCCCCGGCCAGTCGTGCGGTGGTCTCGCGGAGCATCGCCGTACCGGGGTCGCCGTCCAGGACGACCACCGTGTGCGGCCCCTTGTGGGCGCGGGCGGCCTCGGCCACCGCCGCCCGGTCCAGATGCGGCCAGCCGGGACCGAGCGGGCCCTCGTCGAGGCGGCGCACCAGCTCGGCCGTACGGGCGGCCGCCTGATCACGGTCGTACGCGAGGAGCAGCCGGCAGTCCTGCCCGTGCGTCGGACGCAGATGCGGCAGCCACCCCAGCCAGGACCACTCGCGCCGCCGTTCCTCCAGCGGGCGGGCGCGGTCCGTGCTGATGAGGACGATCTCCAGGTCGAACGGGGAGTGCAGCGCGGCGAGCTGCGCGACCGTCGCGCGGGCCAGCCCCGCCAGCCGGGCGCGCGGACCGGCGAGCCCCAGCGAACCGGCCTCCCGCAGCCCCACGGTCACCGGCACGGCGGGCACCTCGGCCCGGTCGGTCGTGCCGAGCCGCACCACCAGCGCCTCCGGGTGCTCCGGGTGGCGCTCCCAGAGCCGGGGCCCGGGCCCGAGCGCGGTCAGCAGCACGGCGGCCGGGTCGGGCCAGGTGCCCTCGGGGGCGGAGGTCAGCGCGGAGAAGGGCGAACCGGGGGAGACGGGCGAGGCGAGGTGCCCGGCGCCCGACGCCGGATCGCCGGAGGGGTCGGCGTACCCGTCCGGGAAACCCTGGGAGCCGTACGTACCGGAGGCGCCGGAGCCGTACGTTCCGGAGGGCCCCGAGGATCCATGCGTGCCGGAGCCGTACGCCGACGATCCGTACGCCGACGCGGCGCCCGGGTCGTCCGGGCTGCGGGTGCCGCCGTACCCGTCCGGGCCGCCGGAGGGCCTGGACCGGCCGCCCCCGGTCTCCGGGCCCGCCGTCTGCTCACCCTTCGCGCCGCCCTTGAGCCGCCTCGCCCAGGCCCCTATGCCGCGCCGGGGCGCCGGGGCGTCGGTGAACTCCTCGTCGCGTCCGCGATCGCCGTGTCCGGCCTCGGCGCGCTCCGGCCAGGAGCCCTCGTCGGGGTCGGAGGAAGCGGAGGAGGCGGAGAAAGCGGAGGAAGTGAAGGACGTGGAAGGGGCGGCGGATGCGGAGGCGGAGAACGGGGAGGCCGGTGCGGACGTGCCGGGGCCGGGGGTCCGGGGCGAGGCGCCGTACGCCTGGCCGGGGCCCGGGCCGCCGTGGTCGGGGGTGTGCGCGGCGAAGGGCGCACCGGTGCCGTGGCCCGGGGCGGAGGGCCCCGTCTCGGCGCGGGTCACCCGCAGGTGCCCCTCGCCGTCCGGGGCGGTCGGCAGCGTCGCCGGACGGGAGCCCGCGGTGAGGCGGAGGGCGGATTCGCCGAGCCGCAGCAGTGCGCCGGGGACGAGACGGACCGGCCGTTCGTGCACCTCGACGCCGTCCAGCGAGGTGCCGTTCGTCGAGCCGAGGTCCGCGACCGAGACCCGGCCGTCGTCGGAGACCGTCACCGCGCAGTGCAGCCGGGAGACGTCCGGGTCGTCGAGCGGGACGTCCGCGTCGGCGGAGCGGCCGATCCGGATCTGCCCGCCGTGCAGCAGATGGACCCCGCCCGCGTCCGGCCCCGCCACCACGTGCAACTGGGCCGGAACGGCGTCGTCCGTCGCCTCGTCGTCGCCGGGCACCTGGAGCGAGAGGACCGCGCCGTCCACCAGGGGCGGCTCGCCCAGCGCGATGCGGTGTCCGTCCAGCCGCTCCCGGCCGGCGAAGAGCACGACCGCCCCGCCGCCCTGGGAGCTCTCGGGCCCCGACACGGCGGCGGCCAGCTGCGAGGCGACGGCGGCCAGCGCCGTCCCGGCGGGGGCGGTGACGAGCACGTCGCAGGTGCGCGCCGGGGTCTGGCCGCTGCGCGGCGCGAGGACGGTCAGCCGGATCTGCATCGCCGTCAGCGGTCCCTTCTGCGCGGGGGTGCCCGGCAGGGGAAACGCCCTGTGATTCCCCCCACCCGGCACGGACACGTCGTCCGTACAGGTCGTCACGCACCGCGAGACTCCGAGCCCGCAGATCCGTGCTGGAGGCATCCTCGCACCTGCCACTGACAACACGCCCGGCGGTCACCTTTAAATGATCTTGAATGGTCGGCTGTGGGCGCAAAAGTGCCTGCTTGCGTCCGGATCCTGCCGCTCGGAGGGCTTCCCTGGCAGTTACCTGCCCGATGCCGGGCCGGAACCCGTACCTGCGTCCGAACGTTCGTACGCCCCTGGGGCGGCCGTGCGGCAACCTTCCGCCCGGCCCGCGCGTCTTCCCCCGAAACGCGAGCCCCCACATGCCCCGTTCGGCGGCACTACAGTGGGCCGGAACATTCGGGCACCCTCTCGGGGGACCGCAAGCACCACGATCAGCAGGGAGCGCATGACGTGCGGCCGGTAGGCAGCAAGTACCTGCTCGAGGAGCCGCTCGGGCGCGGCGCCACGGGCACCGTCTGGCGAGCCCGCCAGCGGGAGACCGCGGGCGCCGAGGCGGCCGTCGCGGGTCAGCCCGGCGAGACCGTGGCCATCAAGGTCCTCAAGGAGGAGCTGGCCAACGACGCCGATGTCGTGATGCGGTTCCTGCGGGAGCGCTCCGTCCTGCTGCGGCTCACGCACCCGAACATCGTGCGCACCCGTGACCTCGTCGTCGAGGGCGATCTCCTCGCCCTCGTGATGGACCTGATCGACGGCCCCGACCTGCACCGCTACCTCCGCGAGAACGGCCCGCTCACCCCGGTCGCCGCGTCGCTGCTCACCGCGCAGATCGCGGACGCGCTCGCCGCCAGCCACGCCGACGGCGTCGTCCACCGCGACCTCAAGCCCGCCAACGTGCTGCTCGACGAGCGCGACGGCGGCATGACCCCGATGCTCACCGACTTCGGCATCGCGCGCCTCGCCGACTCCCCGGGCCTGACCCGGACCCACGAGTTCGTCGGCACGCCCGCCTATGTCGCGCCGGAGTCCGCCGAGGGCCGCCCGCAGACCTCCGCCGTCGACATCTACGGCGCGGGCATCCTGCTGTACGAGCTGGTCACCGGCCGTCCGCCGTTCGCCGGGGGCACCGCCCTCGAAGTCCTGCACCGGCACCTCAGCGAGGAGCCCCGCAGGCCCTCCACCGTGCCCGCCCCGCTGTGGACGGTCATAGAGCGCTGCCTCAGCAAGGACCCGGAGCGCCGGCCCAGCGCCGAGAACCTGGCCCGCGGTCTGCGTACGGTCGCCGCGGGCATCGGCGTCCACGCGAACTCCGCCCAGATCGCCGCCGCCGACGGGGTGGGCGCCCTGCTCGCCCCCGACCCGGCGCCCGCCGCGGTCCCGGAGACCCCGGGCGCGGCCGACCCCACGCAGGTGCTGCCGAGCAACGCGGGCTCCTACGACCCGGCCGCCGCCACCAGCGTGCTCCCGCAGACCGGACCCGGCGGCCAGGGCGGACCCGGCGGCCACGCCGACCCGACCGCCGTCCTGCCGCCCGTGCCGCAGCGCCCCGACGGGCCGCCGCAGCCGGACGGCCCGCACCCCTGGCAGTCACAGCTCCAGGCGGCCCGCGACCGCAACGAGCAGACCCAGGTCCAGTACCTCGACCCGAGCCAGGACCCGCTGCGCCGCCGCCCCCAGCGCCAGGCGCCGCAGCAGCAGCCGCCCCAGCGGCAGCAGCAGCCCGCACAGCGCAGGCAGCAGCCGCTCCAGCAGCAGTACCCGTATCAACAGCAGCAACAGCAGCCGCAGCGCTACCAGCAGCCGCAGCAGCCCCAGCGGCAGCAGTACGCGCCCCCGCAGCCGCAGCAGCCCCAGCAGCCGGCCGCGCGCCCGCCGCGCGAGCCGCGTCCGCCGAGGCAGCGCGGCGCCAACCCGATGCGCATCCCCGGACTCGGCTGCCTCAAGGGCTGCCTGTTCACCGTGGTGCTCCTGATCATCGCCGGCTGGCTCATCTGGGAGCTGACCCCGCTCCAGGACTGGGTCGCCCAGGGCAAGGGCTACTGGGAAGCGATCGGCGACGCCATCGGCAAGGTCACCGACTGGTTCTCCCAGCTCGGCGACAGCGCCGGAGGCTCGGGCGGGGCCTGACCCGTAATCAGGGCCCGGCCGCGCAATGCTGTCCCTTTGTCGACTTCTCCGGGCCTATTTGGCCCGGAGAAGTGAAGGTCGGCGCCATCCAGGGCACGTGACACCCCGAACGCCGCGTAACTTTGTCGACCGGGGGTCCACCGCCAGCCGCTGAGGGAGCAGTCTTGGCACGGAATATCGGCAGCCGGTACACGGCCCACCAGATCCTGGGGCGCGGCAGCGCCGGCACGGTATGGCTCGGCGAAGGGCCCGAGGGCCCGGTCGCCATCAAGCTGCTCCGTGAGGACCTCGCGTCCGACCAGGAGCTCGTGGGCCGCTTCGTACAGGAGCGCACCGCCCTGCTCGGGCTCGACCACCCGCACGTGGTCGCCGTCCGGGACCTCGTCGTGGACGGCAACGACCTCGCCCTGGTCATGACGCTCGTCCGCGGCACCGACCTGCGCACCCGCCTGGACCGCGAGCGCCGCCTCGCCCCCGAGGCCGCCGTCGCGATCATCGCGGACGTCGCCGACGGGCTGGCCGCCGCGCACAAGGCCCAGATCGTCCACCGGGACGTCAAGCCGGAGAACATCCTGCTCGACATGGAGGGCCCGCTCGGCCCCGGCGGCGCCCACCCCGCCCTGCTCACCGACTTCGGCGTCGCCAAGCTGATCGACACCCCGCGCCGCACCAAGGCCACGAAGATCATCGGTACGCCGGACTACCTGGCCCCCGAGATCGTCGAGGGCCTCCCGCCACGCGCCGCCGTCGACATCTACGCGCTCGCGACCGTGCTCTACGAGCTGCTCGCCGGATTCACGCCCTTCGGCGGCGGCCACCCCGGCGCGGTCCTGCGCCGCCATGTCACCGAGACCGTCGTCCCGCTCCCCGGCATCCCCGAGGAGCTCTGGCAGCTCCTCGTCCAGTGCCTGGCCAAGGCCCCCGCCTCCCGGCTGCGCGCCTCGGAGCTCGCCGTACGGCTGCGCGACCTGCTGCCCCTGCTGGCAGGGATACCCCCGCTGGAGGTGGACGAGCCGGGCCCCGAGGAGAGCGACCAGCAGCCCGCCGGCTACGACGAGCAGCAGTACACCCCGGCCGCCGAGGAGCCCCGCCGCCGCGGCGCGGTCCCGCTGGTGCCCGGCTCCGCGCCCGACTCAACCGGGACACCCACACGAGCATGCGCGTCCCGGCCCCGGACGAGCTGGCGGGCGGCCCGCTCGGGACGGCCCGCGCCCCCCGCGCCCCGGGCAGGCCCCGGCCCGGCTCCGCCCGCAACAAGGCGGCCGCCGTCCGCAAGCGCCGCCTCACCCTCGGTGTCGCCGCCCTCGCCCTCTGCGCGGCCGTCGCGGTCGGCGGCTGGCTGGCCACCGGCGGCGGAGACGGGGACGGGGCGCCCCAGGACAGCGAGAACTCGGCCCCGGCGACCCCCTGAGCGCACCCCTTCCCCGGGCGGGTTTCCGGACCGGTTCCCGGGGGAGGGCAAGCTTCATCCGGTCAGCCGTTACGCTGGACCCGTGGCAGTCGTCGATATTTCCGAAGAGCTGAAGTCCCTCTCCTCGACCATGGGGTCGATCGAGGCCGTCCTGGACCTGGATGCGCTGAGGGCGGACATCGCCGCGCTCGAGGAGCAGGCTGCGGCGCCGTCCCTGTGGGACGACCCGGAGGCGGCCCAGAAGATCACCAGCAAGCTTTCGCACCTCCAGGCCGAGGTCCGCAAGGCCGAGACCCTGCGCGGCCGCATCGACGACCTCGAAGTCCTCTTCGAGCTCGCCGCTGACGAGGGCGACGCCGACGCCCAGGCGGAGGCCGAGTCCGAGCTGGAGTCGGTGAAGAAGGCGCTGGACGAGATGGAGGTCCGTACGCTCCTCTCCGGCGAGTACGACGCGCGCGAGGCCCTGGTGACCATCCGGGCCGAGGCCGGCGGCGTCGACGCCGCGGACTTCGCGGAGAAGCTCCAGCGCATGTATCTCCGCTGGGCCGAGCAGCACAGCTACAAGACCGAGGTCTACGAGACCGCCTACGCCGAAGAGGCCGGCATCAAGTCGACCACCTTCGCCGTGCAGGTCCCGTACGCCTACGGCACGCTCTCCGTCGAGCAGGGCACCCACCGTCTGGTCCGCATCTCGCCCTTCGACAACCAGGGCCGCCGCCAGACGTCCTTCGCGGGCGTCGAGGTGCTCCCGGTCGTCGAGCAGACCGACCACATCGAGATCGACGAGTCCGAGCTGCGCGTGGACGTGTACCGCTCCTCGGGCCCCGGCGGACAGGGCGTCAACACCACGGACTCCGCGGTCCGTCTGACCCACCTGCCCACCGGCATCGTCGTCTCCTGCCAGAACGAGCGCTCGCAGATCCAGAACAAGGCGTCCGCGATGAACGTCCTCCAGGCGAAGCTTCTCGAGCGCCGCCGCCAGGAGGAGCAGGCCAAGATGAACGCGCTCAAGGGCGACGGCGGCAACTCCTGGGGCAACCAGATGCGTTCGTACGTCCTGCACCCGTACCAGATGGTCAAGGACCTGCGTACGGAGTTCGAGATGGGCAACCCCGAAGCGGTCTTCAACGGCGAGATCGACGGCTTCGTCGAAGCGGGCATCCGCTGGCGCAAGCAGCGCGAGAAGTAGCCTCGGCGGTACGGAGGTTGGGCCCGGACAGGCGACTGTCCGGGCCCTTCCGCGTTGAGGAGAAGCTGTGCCCGATGCGTCACAGTCGTGCTTCCGAATAGCCGTCAAGAACCCCCATACCGGTGTGTAGTGCACGGAACGGCCTTGACGTAATCCTTAACTCTGGCCAGGGTGCTAGAGCAGCATGCGTATGTCTGGGACGGGTGTGAACCGGGGGGCGGGCGGGGTGACCACGACACGACGTGGCCTTGCCGAGAGCGATTCCCCGCAGGGCCACGGCCCGCATATGGCTGCTCCAATGACGAGATCGGCTACTGGGGGTAGCAACACATGACGAAGAAGACGCGTGTCCGCGTCGCGCGGATAGCCGCTGGTGCGGTTATTGCCGCAGGTGCCTCGCTGACCGCTGCCGGTGCGGCGCAGGCGCTGGACCTCAACGGTTCCAACGAATCGATCACCACCCAGGACGAGACCGATGACGGTCTCATCGGTGGCCTCATCCAGGGCACCACCGATGGTGGCGACCCGGGTGGCGTCGACGCGGGCGCCGACGGCGGTACCGCTGACGGCGGTGTCGACGGTGGCGTTGACGGCGGTGTCGATGGTGGCGTTGACGGCGGTGCCGATGGTGGCGTCGATGGCGGTGCTGACGGTGGCGTCGATGGCGGTGTCGACGGTGGCGTTGACGGCGGTGCCGATGGTGGCGTTGACGGCGGTGCTGACGGTGGCGTCGATGGCGGTGCCGATGGTGGCGTTGACGGCGGTGCCGATGGCGGTGCTGACGGCGGTGCCGATGGCGGCGTTGATGGTGGCGTCGACGGCGGCTCCGGCAACAACGGCGGCTCGGGCAACAACGGCGGTTCCGGCAACAACGGTGGCTCCGGCAACAACGGCGGCGGCGACCAGGGCGGCACCACCGGCTCCACCGGTGGCTCCACGGCCGGCTCCACCGGCGGTTCCACCACCGGTGGCGACGACGCCGGCACCTGCACCGTCGACCTCGACGGCGCCGAGTGCACCGACGGCACCGACACCGACAGTGTCGGCAACAAGCCGGTCGAGCAGAGCAAGGGCAAGGAAGAGCTCGCCGAGACCGGTGCGGCCGAGACGACCTTCCTGGTCATCGGCGCCGCGACGATGATCGCGGGCGGCATCGGCTTCCGTATCCTGCCCCGCCTCGTCGGCGGCGGTCGCACGGTCGCCTAGTCCGCGGCGCGGACCGCGAAGGGCCCGGGAGGGCGTACGACGCCTCCCGGGCCCTTCTGCGCGCCCGAACCGCTCAGGCGGCCGTACGCATACGTCTGTCAGCCCCCGACGGGGCGATGAGGGGCGGCCCCGGAGGGCCGTGCGCGTGTGCGGGCCGGATCAGGCCGCTTGGTGCGCCAGCAGCGCGAGAGCGGTCAGCAGCACCACCATCAGGGCGATCAGCATCGCCGGGCTCATCCCGGCCAGCGGGCCCTGGCCCTGCTCCTCCAGCATCTGCTGCCGTACGGCACGGCAGACACGGCAGCGGCCCTCGCTCACGGGCGCCGCGCAGTTCGCGCACACCAGTCGGTCATAGGTCATGCGCATTCCTCCTCCCGCGCGGCGGAGCCGCTTGCCTGCTTTCTCTCCGCACAACGCTCACGGAAACGCAACCGTTCCCCCCACCACTGTGCCAGCTCGCGGCGATTTCGGCGCGGCCCGCCGGACAAGGTCCGGCACGACCCGTTTCGTTCCGGCGGTCGATCCGCCATAAATCGCCCATTGCCGGACGCCGCCTGCACGCGTGAGCCCGGTTCGCGTATGGTCACGCTCACCTACTCCCGGCCGACCGTGGTGCATCCGTGATCCGATTCGACAACGTCTCCAAGACCTACCCGAAGCAGACCCGACCGGCTCTGCGCGATGTCTCGCTGGACATCGAGAAGGGTGAGTTCGTCTTCCTGGTGGGGTCCTCCGGCTCCGGCAAGTCGACCTTCATGCGACTGATCCTGCGCGAGGAGCGCGCCAGCACGGGCATGGTCCATGTGCTCGGCAAGGACCTCGCGCGGCTGTCCAACTGGAAGGTGCCGCAGATGCGCCGCCAGCTGGGGACGGTCTTCCAGGACTTCCGCCTGCTGCCCAACAAGACGGTCGCGGAGAACGTGGCCTTCGCGCAGGAGGTCATCGGCAAGCCCCGCGGCGAGATCCGCAAGGCCGTGCCCCAGGTGCTCGACCTCGTCGGCCTCGGCGGCAAGGAGGAGCGGATGCCCGGTGAGCTCTCCGGTGGTGAGCAGCAGCGTGTGGCCATCGCCCGCGCCTTCGTGAACCGCCCCATGCTGCTGATCGCGGACGAGCCGACCGGCAACCTCGACCCGCAGACCTCGGTCGGCATCATGAAGCTGCTGGACCGGATCAACCGGACCGGCACCACCGTGATCATGGCGACCCACGACCAGAACATCGTCGACCAGATGCGCAAGCGCGTCATCGAGCTCGAGCAGGGCCGTCTCGTACGCGACCAGGCACGCGGCGTCTACGGCTACCAGCACTGACCGAGGGGCTCCGGCCCCTCGTGCATTTCGAGCATCGAGTACTGAAAGGACGCCATGCGCGCCCAGTTCGTCCTGTCGGAGATCGGCGTCGGTCTCCGCCGCAACCTCACGATGACCTTCGCGGTCGTGGTCTCCGTCGCCCTCTCGCTCGCCCTGTTCGGCGGTGCGCTGCTGATGCGCGAGCAGGTCAGCACGATGAAGGACTACTGGTACGACAAGGTCAACGTCTCGATCTTCCTCTGCAACAAGAACGACGCCAAGGACATGCCCAAGTGCGCCAAGGGGGCTGTCACCAAGGAGCAGAAGGCGGAGATCAAGGCCGATCTGGAGAAGATGGACGCCGTCCAGACGGTCCACTTCGAGACGGTCGACGAGGCGTACAAGCACTACCAGGAGCAGTTCGGCGACTCCCCGATGGCGGGCAACATCACGCCCGACCAGATGCAGGAGTCCTTCCGGGTCAAGCTGGACGACCCGCAGAAGTACAAGGTCGTCGCGACGGCCTTCGCCGGACGCGACGGGGTGCAGTCCGTCCAGGACCAACGGTCCATCCTGGACAACCTCTTCGAGCTGATGAACGGCATGAACGTCGTCGCGATCTACGTGATGATCCTCATGCTCGTCATCGCGCTGATCCTGATCGTCAACACCGTGCGCGTCTCCGCGTTCAGCCGGAGACGTGAAACGGGCATCATGCGCCTGGTGGGAGCCTCCGGCTTCTACATCCAGGCCCCCTTCATCATGGAGGCGGCCGTCGCCGGCCTGATCGGCGGCGTCCTGGCCTGCGGCATGCTGCTCGGCGGCCGGTACTTCCTGATCGACGGCGGTCTCGCGCTCCAGGAGAAGCTGAACCTGATCAACTTCATCGGCTGGGACGCGGTCCTCACCAAGCTTCCGCTGGTGCTCGCGATCGGTCTGCTGATGCCCGCCGTCGCCGCTCTCTTCGCGCTGCGCAAGTACCTGAAGGTGTGACATGTGCCCCCTGGGGCGCACGGGCGATCGCCCGTGCGCCCCAGGGGGTTTGTCCTAGACTCGTCGCCATGTCGGGCTCCGCTCAACGCTTCGGGCCCCGCGGTCTCCGCCGCGGGGCGGCCCTGACATTGGTCTTCGGGTGCGCTCTCGCCACCGCCGCCGCGACCGGTTCGCTGCCGCAGGACCCCGAGCCCGGGGCCGGGCCGAAGACCCGTGCCGTCTCCTCCACCGTCGCCCCGGTCGACCGTGAGGAGATCGAGGACGCCGCCGCCGAGGCCGAGGCCGACGGGAAGTCCGTGAAGGACGCCGCCGAGGAGGTCGTCAGCCGCAGCGGGGACCGCTGGGGGGCGGTCTACGACGAGCGGGAGTACGAGGAGTTCGAGCAGGCGCTGGACGGTACGTACACCGGCGTCGGGCTCTCCGCCCGGCGCACCGCCCACGGCGGCGTCACCGTGTCCCGGGTCCAGCCCGGCGGTCCCGCCGACCGGGCCGGCATCCGTACCGGCGACCTGCTGCGCACCCTGGACGGCCGGGCGGTCGGCAAGCGCCCCGTCGCGGAGATCGTCGCGTTACTGCGCGGAGACGGCAAGGGAGCGGCCGAGGGCAGCCGGGTGGAGCTGGGTCTGGTCCGGGAGGGTCGGAGCTGGACCGAGACCCTGCGGCGGGCCCGGCTGGCGACCGAGCCGGTCACCGTACGGCGGCTGGGGGCCGAGCCCTCGTCGGCGGTCCTGATCAAGGTGGCCGCGTTCACCAAGGGTGCGGGGGCCGGCGTCCGGGACGCCGTGCGGGACGCTCCCGAAGGGGCCGGGATACTGCTCGATCTGCGCGCCAACTCCGGCGGGCTCGTCGCCGAGGCCGTCGTCGCCGCCTCCGCCTTCCTGGACGGCGGTCTGGTCGCCACGTACGACGTGCGCGGCGAGGAACAGGCCCTGTACGCCGATCCGGGCGGTGACACGGAGCGGCCGGTCGTCGTCCTGGTCGACGGCGGCACGATGAGCGCGGCCGAGCTGCTGACCGGCGCGCTCCAGGACCGGGGCCGCGCGGTCACCGTCGGTTCGCCCACCTTCGGCAAGGGCTCCGTGCAGATGCCCAGCGAGCTTCCGGGCGGTTCGGTGGCCGAGCTGACCGTCGGCCACTACCGCACTCCGGGCGGCCGCACGGTCGACGGCCGGGGCATCACCCCCGACCTCGTGGTGGGGGAGCGGGCCCAGCAGCGGGCCGAAACGGTATTGAGTGGCCTCGGGGGTGGGTCGTAGTGCGAAAATGACCGCACTATGGCGAAGGAAAAAGACACCGGGCGCAAGATGATCGCGCAGAACAAGAAGGCGCGGCACGACTACACGATCCTCGACACCTACGAGTGCGGCCTCGTCCTCATGGGTACGGAGGTCAAGTCCCTGCGCATGGGGCGGGCCTCCCTGGTCGACGGCTTCGTGCAGATCGACGACCACGAGGCGTGGCTCCACAACATCCACGTACCCGAGTACGTCCAGGGCACCTGGACCAACCACGCGGCCAAGCGGAAGCGCAAGCTGCTGCTGCACCGGGCCGAGATCGACAAGCTGGAGTCGAAGTCGCAGGAGAGCGGTCACACGATCGTGCCGCTCGCGCTGTACTTCAAGGACGGCCGGGTCAAGGTCGAGATCGCGCTGGCGAAGGGCAAGAAGGAGTACGACAAGCGACAGACGCTCCGCGAGAAGCAGGACACGCGGGAGACGAACCGCGCCATCGCGGCGGCCCGCCGGCGGCAGCGCAGCGCCTGAGGACCCCCCCGCGGGGAATACGCTGGCATCGTCCGGCGTTGGTCACGTACGATGGGCCGTGCACCTCAGCGAAGGTGCGCGTTTTGAAAAATCAACATGGGGATGATCGGTTTCGACAGCGGATGTCGAAGCAGGGGAAGCGAGTCGAGGAAGCGGCAATGATCTCGTAAACCATATGTCGCAAACAATAATCGCCAATTCCAAGCGCGATTCCTCCGCCTTCGCCCTCGCTGCCTAATTAGCAGCTAAGCGAAGACTCTGCGGAGTGTCAGCCCGGGGGTGATCCCGACCCGGATCCTGGCATCAACTAGGGATCTAAACTTCTCGGCCCGGCCACGGGGCCGAGAAGGAAATCAAACAGTGGCTGGGCCTGTCGGAGGCTTGTTCGCGTGACCTCCGGGGCCGAGAAAAGCGTAGCGAACTGCACTCGGAGAAGCCCTGGTTCCGCACCGTTGGACGCGGGTTCGATTCCCGCCATCTCCACCACCCCATGTAAGCCTCCGCCCCGCGAGTTCACTCGCGGGGCGGAGGCTTTTTCGTGTGCCCGGCGACCGGCCGCCCCCGGGTCACCGCGCGCGGTTCCACGCCTCCCAGAGCCGGGCGTACGGGCCTTCGGCGGCGGCCAGTTCCGTGTGCGTGCCGGACTGGACGATCCGCCCGGCGTCCATGACCACGATCCGGTCGGCACGGGCGGCCTGGCTCAGACGGTGGGCGATCACCACGCCCGTACGGCCCGCGAGGGCGGCCGCCGCGGCGTTCTCCAGCAGCTCCGCCTCGCCGGTCCCGGCCTCCGCCGTCGCCTCGTCGAGCAGGGCCACCCCCGGGTCCGCGAGGGCGAGCCGGAGCAGGGCGAGGTGCTGGGCGCGGGCGGCGGTGAGAGCGTGGCCGCCCGCCCCGACCCGGGTGCCGATCCCCTCGGGCAGCGCGTCGAGCCACTCCGTCGCGCCCAGGCGGGCGGCGGCCGCGCGGATGCCGGTGTCGGTCGCCTCGGGCGCGAAGAGGCGGAGGTCCTCCGCGACCGTGCCGTCGAAGACATGCACCTCCTGGCTGACCAGGACGATCCGGCGGCGCAGCGTGTCCACGGGGAGGTCCGCGACCGGGACGCCGTCCAGCAGGACCCGGCCGGAGTCGGCGGGCAGGACGCCGGCGAGGATCTTGGCGAGCGTGGTCTTCCCCGCCCCGCTCGCTCCCACCACCGCGACGGTCTCGCCCGGCTCCACGGTGAGGGAGACCGCGTCGAGCGCCCGGCGGCCGCTGCCGTGCTCGTAGGCGTACGAGACCTGGTCCAGGACGATCCGGCCGGGCGCGGGCGGTGTCCGTGGTGCCGGGACGCTCCCGTGGTGCGCGGGCGCGGGCAGCGAGAGGATGCCGGTCAGCCGGGCCAGACCCGCCCCCGCGTCCTGGAGTTCGTCGACGCCTGAGAGCAGGACGCCGATGGGGTCGAACAGCCGGTGGAAGTAGAGCGCGGCGGCCGTGGCCGCGCCCAGCGTCACCGCGCCCCCGCCCACCAGGTGGTAGCCGGTGGCCAGGACGGCGGCGAGACCGATGAACTCCGCGAGGTTCAGGAGCCCGTAGAACGTGGTGCGCAGCCGCACCGCCCGCAGCTCGAAGCCGATGGCGTGCTCGGACGACGCGGCCACCGCCGCCGTGTGGCGGTCCTGGGCGCGCAGGGCGGCCACCGTGTCCGCGCCGGTCAGGCTCTCGACGACGCACTGGCCGCGCGCCGCCTCGGCCTGCCGGGCCGCCCGGTAGACGGGGCCGGAGCGGGCGAGGAAGCGGCGCAGCGCGAGGTACTGGACCGGGGTCGCGACCAGCACCGCGAGCGCGAACCGTACGTCGATCGCCCCGATGCCGACGAGTGTCAGGGCGATCGTGAAGAGGGCCGACACGGTGGCCGGGAGGACTTTCCCGATCACCGTGTTGACGGCCTCGGCGTCGCCCGCGACCCGGGAGACCAGATCGCCGCTGCCCGCCCGCTCCAGTACGGAGGCGGGCTGGGCGACCGCCGTGGCGAAGACGTCCTCGCGCAGCCCGGCCAGGGTGTCCTGCGCGGTCCGGGCCAGCAGCAACTGCCCCCACCAGCCGAGCGCGACGCCCGCGCCCGTGGCCGCGACGATGCCCGCGGCGGGCCGCAGCAGACCGGACCAGGGGCGGCCGTCGGCCACGGCGTCGACCATCGTGCCCAGCAGGGCCGGTACGGCGAGGGCGCAGGCCGTCGCGGCGAGCAGCACCAGGACCGTGGCGGCCAGCCGGACGCGGTGCCGGGCGAGCAGCCGCAGGGTCGTGCGGGCGGTGTCCCGGGGAGAGGCGACGGGGAGCGGGGAGGTCATCGGGTGGCCTTCGTCGTGGCGGGTTCCGGTGCCGTGGCCGTGCTCGGCGTCAGGTCGTGGACCCGGTGGCAGGCGCTGAGCAGGGTCGGGCTGGTGGTGATCAGGACGACGGTCCGGCCGCTCGCGCGCAGGGCCCGTGCGATGCGGTCCTCGGTGACGCTGTCCACCGACGTCGTCGGTTCGTGCAGGACCAGCACCGGCTGCGGCTGGTGCAACGCCCGGGCCAGGAGCAGGCGTTGGCGCTGTCCGCCGGAGAGGAGGCGGCCCTCTTCGCCGACCTGGGCGCCGAGTCCGCCGGTGAGGTGGGTGAGCACGTCGTCCAGGCCGGACGCGGCGGTGGCCCGGGCGCTCACCCCGTCCGCGAACAGGTTCTCCGCGACCGTCCCGGTGAAGACGGACGCGTCGTGCGGCGGTGCGTAGACGATGCGGCGCACGTCGTCGGGGGAGAGGGCGGCGGCGTCGCGGGCCGGAGGGAGCTCGGGCCACATGCTTTTATTCGTGTGTGTGCAGGTCGTGGGCGCCCGCACGGCGTACTGCCCCGGCTCCGGCGTCCGGCGGCACGCGGCGACGGCCGCCAGCTCCTCGGCCACGCTTCCGGCGGCCCGGACGCCGATCAGCTCGCCGGGCCGGGCGGTGATCGTGACCCGGCCGTACCGGAGGGCGAACAGGGCGTCGGAGGGCAAGAGTTCGCCGGACACCGGCTGCTGTCGTGTCACCCGGTGCGGCTCGGCCAGCAGTTCCGCCAGCCGTCGCGCCGAGCCGCGCTTGGAGGCGAGGGAGGCGCCGAAGAAGCCGAGCGTCCGCATCGGTCCCGCGACGACCTGGGCGAGCCCGATCGCCGCGACGAACTCGCCGACGCTTAGGCGCCCTTCGAGCGCGTGCCAGGCCGCCAGCAGGGCGATCCCGGCCAGGAAGGCGCCGGAGACCGCCGAGTTGAGCGCCGTGAGCCCGGCGAGCGAGCGGACCCGGCGCAGCGCGGCCGCCATCGAGTCCCGGCTCGCCCGCCGGTAGCGCAGGGAGGCCGCCCGCTCCGCGCCGAAGCCCTTGAGGACCCGGACCCCGGCCGTGAGGTCCGTGGCCAGGGCCCCGGCGCGGGCGGCCTCGCGCTGTTCGGCGTACACCCGTCGGTCCAGCGGACCGCTCAGCAGCTGGAGCACGACCAGTTGGACGGCCGTCGCCGCGAGGACGACGGCGGCCAGCTGCCAGGAGATCAGCAGCAGCGAGACGGCGGCGGTGAGCAGCCCCGCCAGCGCCGCGCCCTGTTCGGCGATCAGCCAGGAGACGCCGGAGACGTTGGACGCGTCGGAGGTGGCGATGGTCAGCACCTCGCCGGGCGGCCGGCGGGCGGCCATGCCCCGGGGGTGCAGCGCCCGGCCCGTCGCCAGCAGGCGCAGCTCGTGCTCCCCGTAGGCGTACACCCCGGTGGTGAGGCGGGAGCCGGTGCGCCAGCAGAGGATCAGCACCGCGAACAGGGCGGCCAGCGCGCCGAGCAGGCCCAGCAGCGCGCCCGGGTCGCTCCGGCCGATCGCCCGGTCGACGACCAGGCCGAGCAGGACCGGTACGAGCGCCTCCGCCACCTGATGGCCGGCGAACCCGGCCCCGGCGACGGCCAGCCGGACGCCCCGGCCCGAGCCGGAGAAGGCCAGGCGCACCAGGGCGGCGGGCGGGGGAGCGGCGGGGACGCCGGGGCGCGGGGTGCGGTCGGGAGCGGTCACCGCCTCACGCTAGGAACGGCGTCGCGCTGGCCACAAGAAGGTATCGTGACAGGTTATGACGGTAAGACGACAGGTGTTCCCGTGACGGCGAGCGTGACGGCGAAGGGGCTGGTGAAGGGCGTGACGGCGAAGCGGCAGGCGTCCCGTGAGAGCTCCGCCGTGCGGCTCTGGGGCGCGCCGACCCTGGAGCGGGACGAGTGGACCGCGTCCGTGGAGACGGACGAGCCCAAGGTCGAGGAGCGCTGGCTGCTGACGACCGGGACCTTCCCCACGCCCGAGCCCACCGAGTGGGCGACGACCGCCCATCAGGAGCATGAACTGCTCTGGTCCACCACGGGCAATGTCACCGTGGAGGCCGCCGGGCAGCTGTGGCTGGTGCCGCCGAGCCTCGGGATCTGGCTGCCGGCCGGCACCCCGCACCGGGTCCGGGCGAGCGCGGGGGCCGTCACGTACGCCACCTTCCTGAGTCCGGAGCTGGTGGCGGTCGACTGGGCGACCGTCGTCGGCATCCCGATGAGCCGGCTGCTGCGGGAGCTGCTGCTGCACAACCAGAACGAGGAGATGTCCGCCGAGGCGCGGCTGCGGCTCCAGCGGGTCGGGGTGGATCTGATCCGGCCGGTGCGGGCCGTCTCGCTCGACATCCCGCTGCCGAAGACGCCGGAGCTGCTCACGATCGCCGAGCGGATCATCGCGGATCCGGCCGACGACCGGACCACCGAGGAGTGGGCCCGGATGATCGGGCTGAGCGGGCGGACGCTGATGCGGTGGTTCCAGCGCGACACCGGGGTGAGCCTGACGCAGTGGCGCATTCTCGTCCGTGTCCGCTCCGCGCTCATCGACATCGCCGCGGGCAAGCCGGTCGTGGCCGTCTCGCGGCGGCTCGGCTATGCCAACCCCAGTACGTTCATCGATCTCTTCCGGCAGGTCACCGGCCATACGCCCGCCGCGTACTTCCGCTCGGTGAACGGGGTGGGCGAGCCGGGTCTGTGAGCCCGGCCGTGCGGCCGTGCGTGTCGTGAAACCGGAACAGCGTGTCGCCATACCCTCATGGGAACTGAGGTAACTTCCTTAGGTAAGCCTGCCCTAACCGATCCGTTCCGGCCATGTCCCGGCCGCCGGACAGGGGTTCCTGAAGGAGTCCGATGACACGCCCCCGTACCTCCGCCGCCCTGCCGTCCCGCAGACGCCTGATCGCCGTGGCCGCCACGAGCCTCGTCGCCGTGCTGGGCGTCAGCTCCTGTTCCGCGAGCGGCACGGACGCGAAGGGAGCGGGCGCGGGCAAGGGCTCCGCCACCCGCACGGTCACCGACATCGCGGGCAAGGTCGAGGTCCCCGCCGAGCCGAAGCGGATCGTCTCCGTCGACTTCTACTCGCCCGCGACCCTCGTCGACCTTGGCGTGAAGCCCGTCGGCGTCGTCGAGGGCTTCGACAGCGACGACCCGGACCTGCGCCCCCAGCGCTACCACGACGCCCTCAAGGCCACCCCCACCATCGGGACGTACTACGAGCTCAACATCGAGGCCGTCGCCCAGCAGAACCCCGACCTGATCTTCGCCGAGACCCGCTTCCTCCGTAAGGGCGAGCTGAAGCGGCTCCAGGGCATCGCCCCCGTCGTCCAGCTCGACGCGGCGGGCGTCGGGGCGTGGAAGGAGCGGACCCTGATGATCGGGGCCGCCATCGGCAAGTCCGCCGAGATCAAGAAGCAGGCCGACGTCTTCGACAAGAAGGCCGACGAGCTGAGGACGAAGTACGCGGACGTCCTGGAGAACAACAAGATCGCGGTCTTCGCCTACGGCCAGGACAAGACGACCTGGGGCACCTACCCCGCCGGGCACTTCTACGTGCCGGCCTGGGACGCGGTCGGCGCGAAGTTCCGCCCCTTCACCGAGGGTGAGCACAAGGGCGTGGAGGGCTCCGTCAGCGAATGGCTCTCGCTGGAGCAGATCGGCAAGCTCGACAACGCCGACATCCTCATCCACTCCTACGGGGCGAAGGACTTCGTCGACGAGACGCTCGCCGGGAACACCGTGTGGAAGAACCTCCCCGCCGTGAAGAACGGCATGGTCTTCCGCAACATCCCCGCGTCCGTCGTCTCCTCCTTCGAGTGGGGCACCGAGAGCCTGGACGCCCTGGACGGCGTCCTCGCCCGGATCAGTGAGAAGGCCCGCTCATGACCGCCGCCTATGTGATCGCCGAAGTCGCCCGCGTTACGCCGCTGTCGCCCGGCATGGTCCGGCTGACCTTCCACAGCGAGAGCCTGCGCGACTACCCCTCGACCCGGGTCGGCGACGAGTACGTCCGGCTGCACTTCCCGCCCGAGGACGGCGAGCTGGTGCTGCCCGAGGTCGACGAGGACGGCGACTGGCACTACCCCGACGGGCAGTACCCGCACATCCAGCCCTACACCCTGCGCCGCTTCGACCCGGAGGCCGCCGAGGTCGACATCGACTTCGTGCTGCACGGGCACGGCCGGGCCACCGGCTGGGCGGCCAAGGCCGTCCCCGGCGACCGGCTCCTCTTCGGCCCGCCGCGCTCCCTGTACGAGGCCCCGGGCGAGGCCGCCCGGCAGGTCTTCGTCACCGACGCCACCGGGCTGCCCGCCCTCGGCCGCCTCCTGGAACAGCTCGACCCGGCGACGCACGCCGTCGCCGTCGTCGAGATCGCCGACGCCTCCCACCGCATCGAACTCACCAGCCCCGCCCGCCTGGACGTGCGCTGGGTGGCCGGCCGGGGCAACGGCGTCG
This sequence comes from Streptomyces sp. DSM 106670, assembly GCF_055792845.1. NCBI lineage: Bacteria > Bacillati > Actinomycetota > Actinomycetes > Kitasatosporales > Streptomycetaceae > Streptomyces > Streptomyces sp. DSM 106670. The sequence goes on along the minus strand of NZ_CM147704.1, from coordinate 2,924,290 downwards.
GCCCCAGCGCCATCACCGAGATCCTGCGCGGCCTCGAACTCGCGCCCGGCACCTATGTCTGGGTGGCCGGCGAGTCCGGCGAACTGCGCGGCGCCCGCCGCTATCTGCGCCACGAACTGAAGCACCCCGCCGCCTGGTACAAGGTCATCGGCTACTGGCGTCACCAGCAGGAGGAGTGGCTGGAGAAGTACCGGGCCCTCGACGCCGCGACCATGGCCGAGCTCAACGGCGTCTGGGACCGCACCGAGGACGAGGAACTCCGCCTCGACCTGTACGAGGCGGGGCTGGAGCGGCTCGGGCTATGACGACCACCGCCGCCGCCCCGGTCGCGGTACGGGCCGGGGCCGCCGGGCGCGAGGCGCGCCCCGGGCTCGTCCGCACCAACGCCGGGCGGGCCCTCGGGCTGCTCCTCGCGCTCGCCGTCCTCGTCCTGGTCCTCGCCGCGAGCCTGGCCGTCGGCGCCAAGTCCGTCCCGCTGCCCGACGTCTGGTCCGCCCTGACCGCGCCCGACGGCTCCGAGCACGCCTTCATCGTGCGCGAACTGCGGGTGCCGCGCGCCCTGCTCGCGCTCACCGCCGGGGCGGCCCTCGGGGTCTCCGGCGCGCTCATCCAGGCGCTGACCCGCAACCCGCTGGCCGACCCCGGGATCCTCGGGGTCAACGCGGGCGCCGGGTTCGCCGTGACGATCGGGGTCGGCTTCCTCGGCCTCTCCTCGATCACCGCCTACCTGTGGCTCTCGTTCGCCGGGGCGATCCTCGTCACCGCCCTCGTGTACGTCATCGGCTCGGCCGGGCAGGGCGGCGGCACCCCGATCCGGCTGACGCTGGTCGGCGTCGCCATCGGCGCGGTCCTCGCCGGGATCTCCTCGGCGATCACGCTGCTGAAGCCGGACGCCTTCGTGAAACTGGTCGGCTGGTCCGCCGGTTCGCTCGCCGGGCGGGACTGGAACATCCTGTTCACCGTCCTGCCCTTCATCGGGGCGGGGCTGCTGCTCGCCCTGCTCGTGGCGCGCCCGCTGAACGCGGTCGCCCTCGGCGACGACCTCGCCCGGTCCCTCGGCGCGGACATCGTCCGCACCCGGCTGCTGGTGATCCTCTCGGTGACCCTGCTGGCCGGGGCCGCCACCGCCGCCGCCGGACCGATCGGCTTCGTCGGGCTGATGGTCCCGCACGTGGCCCGCTGGTTCATCGGACCCGACCAGCGCTGGATCATCCCGTACACCGCGATCTGCTCGCCCCTGCTGCTGATCGTCGCCGATGTCCTCGGCCGGGTCGTGCTGTCCCCGCAGGAGCTCCAGGCGGGCATCGTCACCGCGTTCGTCGGCGCGCCCGTCCTGATCCTGCTCGTCCGCCGCAAGAAGGTGAGCGGCCTGTGAGCCCGACCCCCGCACCCGTGCTCCACAAGGTCGACTTCGGGCGGCCCACCCTCGTCGCCCGCGGCCCCCGCTGGTCGCTGCGCCTGGATGTGCGCACCGCCGTCAGCTGCGCGGTGTTCCTGCTGCTCACCCTCGCCGTCCTGGTGGCCACCCTGGCCTACGGTACGTACGAGATCCCGCTGCCCGACGTCGTCCGGGCGCTGTACGGCGAGGGCCCGGCGGGCACCCGTACGGTCGTCGTCGAATGGCGGCTGCCCCGGGCCCTGCTCGCGGTGCTGCTCGGCGCGGCCCTCGCGGTCTCCGGGGCGATCTTCCAGTCGGTCACCCGCAACCCGCTCGGCTCGCCCGACATCATCGGCTTCTCCTCCGGCTCGTACACCGGGGCGCTCGTCGTGATGCTGCTGACCGGCGGCGGCTACTACCAGGTGGCCGCCGGATCGCTGACCGGCGGAATCCTCACGGCGTTCGTGGTCTTCCTGCTCGCCTACCGCCGGGGCGCCGCCCAGGGGTTCCGGCTGATCATCGTCGGCATCGCGGTCTCCGCCATGCTCGGGGCGTTCAACACCTGGCTGGTGCTCCGGGCGGACATCCAGGACGTGATGCTCTCCGCGGTCTGGGGCGCGGGCTCCCTCAACAGCCTCGGCTACGACCAGCTCTGGCCCGTCCTCGCCCTCCTCGCGCTGCTGATCCCGCCCGCCCTGGCCTGCGGTCCGGCCCTGCGCCGGCTGGAGCTCGGCGACGACGCGGCCGCCGCCCTCGGCACCCGTACGGAGGCGGTACGGCTGGTCCTGGTGGTGCTCGGCGTCGGGCTGATCGCCCTGGTCACCGCCGCCGCCGGGCCGATCGCCTTCATCGCGCTGGTCGCCCCGCAGATCGCCCGCCGGATCACCCGGGGCTCCTCGGTGGCCCTGGGGCCGTCCGCGGTGCTCGGCGCGTTCCTGCTGGCGCTCGCCGATCTGGTGGGGCAGCGGCTGTTCGCCCCCGTCCAGCTGCCCGTCGGCATCGTGACCGTGTCGATCGGCGGCCTCTACTTCGTCTGGCTGCTCGTCCGCGAAGCCCGCCGCACATGAGCCCCTCCACCGAGAAGGACCGCACCGCCATGACCCAGCTCCACGACGCACCCGTGGCCGAGACCACTTCCGCCGCCCGGCTGCGGGCCGACGGCATCACCATCGGCTACGACCGCCGCACCATCTCGCACGACCTCTCCGTGGAGATCCCGGACGGTTCCTTCACCGTGATCGTCGGCCCGAACGCCTGCGGCAAGTCCACGCTCCTGCGCGGCCTGTCGAAACTGCTGCGCCCCAGCACCGGGCAGGTGATCCTGGACGGCCGGGCGATCACCTCGTACAAGTCCAAGGAAGTGGCCCGCAGGCTGGGCCTGTTGCCGCAGACCTCGCTCGCCCCCGACGGCATCACCGTCGCCGACCTGATCGCGCGCGGCCGTCATCCGCACCAGAAGCTGATCAAGCAGTGGTCGCGGGAGGACGAGGAGGCGGTGCTCCGGGCGATGGCGGAGACCAGCGTCGCCGAACTCTCCGGCCGGCCGGTCGACGAGCTGTCCGGCGGGCAGCGCCAGCGGGTCTGGGTGGCGATGGTGCTGGCCCAGGAGACCCCGCTGCTGCTCCTCGACGAGCCGACGACCTTCCTGGACATCGCCCACCAGATCGAGCTGCTGGAGCTGTTCCGGCGGCTCAACCGGGAGGGCCGCACCCTCGTCGCCGTGCTGCACGACCTGAACCAGGCCGCCCGCTACGGCACCCATGTCATCGCGATGAAGGACGGGGCGGTCGTCGCGGAGGGGCCGCCCGCCGACCTGATCACCGAGGAGCTCGTCGAGGACGTGTTCGCGCTGCCCTGCCGGGTCATCGAGGATCCCGTCTCGCACAGCCCCCTCGTCATACCGCTCGGCTCGCTCGCCGCCGAACCTTCCCCGGGCCCGCGCCCGCACTGACGAGGAGGCGTGGCCGAATTCCGGTGGGTCATTGCGCCAGGTGGGACGGCTCGTGCCGGGCGTCGTCGGCCTTCGGTCGCGGCCCGGACCGTTGCCGCGCCCACCGGCCGGTCCGGTTCCGTTTCCATACCGGCGCGTTGTCGCCGCACCGGTCCCGACCGGCCCGGCGACAACGCGCCGCAAAACCCTACTGACCAGTTGGCACTTGCCGATGGCCGACCGGTCCCGCCGTCCGGCCGGTGGTCGCTTCGGGGCGATCCGTCACCGATGCGCAACCGTTCCTGATCAACTCCGTTCAGGGGCACTTGGGCGTCAATGTCGTGCGCTACATTCATCGTCCGGGTGCATGTACGCCAGGTTCTTGGACGGGTGGGGACCCAGTCCGACAGTAAAGAACCAGTCAAATTCGGTGTGCCCGATTCTTTGAGTGGGGGATGGGCTGCACCTGTGGACAATTGGCGCGAAGGCAAGAGAACCGGGCATACGCATGAGCCCAACGACGCGACGATCCAGCTCGACGGACTGGGCCGTCAACTCGCCGAACTGCCCGGCGAGCCCACCCCGCCGGACGGCTCCGACGGCCCCGTCTTCGTCGACGAGAGCGGCCGCCGCAGCAAGACCTTCCGGCGCCTCGGCTGGATCCTGGCCGCTGTCTGCGCCGCCTACGCCGTGACGCTGGTCTTCGCCGTCCTCGGCGGAAACTCCAGCGCCCCCTGGCTGCCCCTGTCCGAGCCCAAGGAGGAGACGCAGGCGGAGCAGGTCGAGGAGGTGCCCGCACCCGGCGACGCCGCCGACGACCCGTCCGACGACGCCCCGGAGCCGGGACCCGGGGCCTCCGGCTCCGCGACGCCCGGTGCGTCCGGCGCCCCCGACGGCGCGACCCCGTCGGCCACCTCCGTACTCGTGCCCGCCGGATCGGCGAACCGCCCCTCCGCGTCCACGTCGGCGGACCCGTCCCGTACCACCGGGGGAGGCGGTACGGGCGGGGCCACGAAACCGGCCCCCGCCGCCTCGACCGCCAAACCGCCGGTCGACCCCACGCAGCCGCCGCCCGAGACGGAGCCGCCCGCTCCGACGACGCCGCCCGCCGAGACCCCCGAACCACCGGTGCAAGAAGAGAGCGCCCCGTAAATGAACTCCCCCGCCACGCGGGGCAGGAACGGCAAGGTCAGCAGGAAGAGGAAGGCGCCACGCGGCCGGAGCCGGCTCAGGCTCCCCATGCGCTACCTCCTGCCGACGACGTTCCTCGTCGCCCTGCTCGCGATGCTGATGCTGCGCGGATACGTGCACAGCGAGATCCTCGCCGACCACCGGGTCCGCGACGCCGACTCCCACACCCGGGTGCCGAAGGACGTCCGCTCCGGCGGGCCCGTCATCGACGCCCGCTCCGGCGACCCCGAGACCCTGCGCATACCCGACCACCGGATCGTCCTGACCTTCGACGACGGGCCGGACCCGGTGTGGACGCCGAAGGTGCTCGACAAGCTGAAGGAGTACGACGCCCACGGCGTCTTCTTCGTCACCGGCAACATGGCCGCCCGCTACCCCGGGCTGGTCGAGCGGATGGTCGCCGAGGGCCACGAGATCGGGCTGCACACCTTCAACCACCCCGACCTCTCCTACCAGTCCACCGAGCGCATCGACTGGGAGCTGTCGCAGAACCAGCTGGCGCTGGCGGGCGCGGCTGGCATCCGTACCTCGATCTTCCGGCCGCCGTACTCCTCCTTCTCGTACGCCATGGACAACAAGTCCTGGCCGGTCACGGAGTACATCGGCAGCCGCGGCTACCTCACCGTCGTCAACGACACCGACAGCGAGGACTGGAAGCGCCCCGGCGTCCGCGCCATCGTCGAGCGGGCCACGCCGAAGGACGGCAAGGGCGCCATCATCCTGATGCACGACTCCGGCGGCGACCGCTCGCAGACCGTGGCCGCGCTCGACACCCTGCTGCCGGACCTCAAGAAGCAGGGCTACACCTTCACCCGGCTCACCACCGCCCTGGACGCCCCCAGCGCCCACACCCCGGTCACCGGGTTCGCGCTGTGGAAGGGCAAGGCGTTCGTCTCCGCCGTCGCCGTGTCCGAGCGGATCACCGGCGTCCTGGTCGTCGGGCTCGCCGTGATCGGCGTCCTGGTGCTGGCCCGCTTCGGGCTGATGCTGCTGCTCTCCTTCCTGCACGCCCGCAAGGTCCGCCGCAGGAACTTCAGCTGGGGCGCGCCCGTCACCCGCCCGGTCTCCGTCCTCGTCCCCGCGTACAACGAACGGGAGTGCATCGAGGCCACCGTGCGCTCCCTCGTCGCGAGCGAGCACCCGATCGAGATCATCGTCATCGACGACGGCTCCACCGACGGCACCGCCGACCTCGTCGAGGCCATGCGGCTGCCCCGCGTACGGGTCGTGCGCCAGCAGAACGCGGGCAAACCCGCCGCCCTCAACAACGGCATCCGGCACGCCCGTTACGACATCGTCGTGATGATGGACGGCGACACCGTCTTCGAACCGGCCACCGTCCGCGAACTGGTCCAGCCCTTCGGCGACCCCCGGGTCGGGGCCGTCGCGGGCAACGCCAAGGTCGGCAACCGCGACTCCCTCATCGGCGCCTGGCAGCACATCGAGTACGTGATGGGCTTCAACCTGGACCGCCGGATGTACGACGTGCTCGGCTGCATGCCCACCATCCCCGGTGCCGTCGGGGCGTTCCGCCGCGAGGCCCTGGAGCGGGTCGGCGGCATGAGCGAGGACACCCTCGCCGAGGACACCGACGTCACCATGGCCCTGCACCGGGACGGCTGGCGTGTGGTCTACGCGGAGAACGCCCGCGCCTGGACCGAGGCGCCGGAGTCCGTCCAGCAGCTCTGGTCGCAGCGCTACCGGTGGTCGTACGGCACCATGCAGGCGATCTGGAAGCACCGCCGGGCCGTCATCGAACGCGGGCCGTCGGGCCGCTTCGGACGGGTCGGGCTGCCCTTCGTCTCCCTCTTCATGGTCGTCGCCCCGCTGCTCGCCCCGCTGATCGACGTGTTCCTGCTGTACGGGCTGGTCTTCGGGCCGACCGGCAAGACCGTCGCCGCCTGGTTCGGCGTTCTGGTGGTCCAGGCGGTCTGCGCCGCGTACGCGTTCCGGCTGGACCGGGAACGCATGACGCACCTGATCTCGCTGCCGCTCCAGCAGATCCTCTACCGCCAGCTCATGTACGTCGTGCTGCTCCAGTCCTGGATCACCGCGCTCACCGGCGGCCGGCTGCGCTGGCAGAAGCTCCGCCGCACCGGCGCGGTGGAGGCCCCCGGCGGCTCGTCCGCCCAGCGCCCCCGGCAGGCCCAGGACGCCGGGCCGGCCGTCAGCGGTGACAGCACGGACCGGAGGCCCTACGTATGACCGCCCCGCCCTTTCCCCGGGCCACCGCCCCGCACCCCACGGTCCCGCCGCCCGCCCCGGCGGAGCCCGCGAAGTCCGTGCGGCCCGGACGCGACCGGTACTTCGACCTCCTGCGGGCCCTCGCCCTCTTCCGGGTCGTCCTCTACCACCTGACCGGCTGGGCCTGGCTGCCCATCGTCTTCCCCTCCATGGGCGTGATGTTCGCGCTGGCCGGGACGCTGATGGCCCGCTCGCTGAAGCGGCCCGCCGTCCAGGTCATCCGGGGCCGGATCCGTCGGCTGCTGCCCCCGCTGTGGCTGCTCGGCGCGATCGGCGTCACCGGCATGCTCGCCCAGGGCTGGGGCCCGGACGCCGAGGGCCACCCCGGCTGGTGGTGGCAGCACATGGCGTACTGGGTGCTGCCGCTCAGCGATCCGCCGTACGCCTACGACGTGGCGGGCATCGACGGCTTCCTCGGCGAGAGCTGGCCCGAGGAGCTGGCCGGGCCGCTCTGGTACATCCGCGCCTACCTGTGGTTCGTGCTGTTCTCGCCGCTGATCCTGCGCGGCCTGCGCAGGCTGCCCTGGCCGACGCTGCTGGCGCCGCTCGCGCTCGCCGTCGTGATGCGTCTGGAGCTGTTCTCCACCACCGACCGGCTCGACTCCGCGATCACCGACTTCTCCACCTTCGGCGCCTGCTGGGTCCTCGGCATGGCCCACCAGGAAGGCGTCCTGAAACGGCTGCCCTCCTACCTCGTACCGTCGATCGCCCCGCTCTTCGCGGGCGCGGGGCTGTGGTGGGCGAGCCACGAAGGGTTCCGCAGCGGCTTCGACCTGGACTCCATCCCGCTCGCCCAGGCCCTGTGGTCCTTCGGCTGTGTGCTGCTCCTGCTGCACTACAGCCCGTCCTGGACCGAGTGGCCGAGGCGGCTGCGGGCCTTCGACCGGCCGATCACCCTGCTCAACTCGCGAGCGGTGACCGTCTACCTCTGGCACAACGTCTGCATCCTGACCGCCGCCACCCTCTACGACCGGCTCTGGTCGGTGGACGCGCTCAGCGAGAACGTGCCCTGGCTGCTGGAGAGCTGGGTGCCCGTCCTGCTGATCACCTGGGCCCTCATCGCGCTCTGCGTCCTCGCCTTCGGCTGGGCCGAGGACCTCGCCGCCCGCCGCCGGCCGCAGCTCTGGCCGGACGGGCGGCCGTAGCGGTCCATCTCACCGGGCCGGGAACGGCCCGGTGAGAGCAAGGTTGCGCACCGGTCACCTCGCGGCACCACGCCGAAACGCGGGCTCCCTAGCGTCGGGAACAACACCCCGACCCCTTGTGGAGGCGCGTGATGGCAGGCCGTTGGATCGAGACCTGGGAGCCGGAGGACGAGACGTTCTGGCGCGAGAAGGGCGACCGCGTCGCCCGCCGCAACCTGTGGTTCTCCGTGCTCTCCGAGCACATCGGATTCTCCATCTGGACCCTGTGGTCGGTGATGGTCCTGTTCATGGGACCGGAGTACGGCGTCGACCCGGCCGGAAAGTTCTTCCTCATCTCGACCGCCACCCTCGTCGGAGCGCTGGTGCGGGTGCCGTACACCTTCGCCGTCGCCCGCTTCGGCGGCCGCAACTGGACGGTCTTCAGCGCGGTGAGCCTGCTCGTCCCGACGCTGGCCGCGTTCTGGGTGATGGAACCGGGCACCTCGTACGCCACCTTCGTCGCGGTCGCGGCGCTCACCGGGATCGGCGGCGGCAACTTCGCCTCCTCGATGACCAACATCAACGCCTTCTTCCCGCTGCGCAAGAAGGGCTGGGCGCTCGGCCTCAACGCGGGCGGCGGCAACGTCGGCGTCCCCGTCGTCCAGCTCATCGGCCTGCTCGTCATCGGCACCCTGGGCGCCTCGCACCCCCGGATCGTCCTCGGTGTGTACATCCCGCTGATCGTGCTGTCCGCCGTCTGCGCCGCCCTGTACATGGACAACCTGCGGCCCGTGAAGAACGACACCGGGGCCGCGCTGGAGGCCGTCCGCGACCCGCACACCTGGCTGATGTCGGTCCTCTACATCGGCACCTTCGGCTCGTTCATCGGCTACAGCTTCGCCTTCGGCCTGGTGCTCCAGACCCAGTTCGGCCGCACCCCGCTCCAGGCCGCCTCGCTCACCTTCATCGGCCCGCTGCTGGGCTCGCTGATCCGGCCCGTCGGGGGCAGGCTCGCCGACCGGTACGGCGGCGCGCGGATCACCCTGGCCACCTTCGCCGCGATGGCCGCCGCCACCGGCGTCGTCATCCAGGCCTCGGGAACCGCCTCGCTGCCGGTCTTCCTCACCGGCTTCACCGCCCTGTTCGTCCTGACGGGCCTCGGCAACGGATCGACGTACAAGATGATCCCCGGCATCTTCCACGCCAAGGCGCTGGCCCGGGGGCTCGACGGCGAGGCGGCCGCCGCCCACGGACGGCGGCTCTCCGGCGCGGCCATGGGCCTCATCGGGGCCGTCGGCGCGCTCGGCGGGCTGGCCATCAACCTCGCCTTCCGCCAGTCCTTCCAGACCTCCGGCACCGGAACCGCGGCCTTCTGGTCCTTCCTCGTCTTCTACGGCGTGTGTTTCACCCTCACCTGGGCGGTATACCTTCGCCGCCCCGCACCCGTGACCGCACGGGCCCAGCTCGGTTACGCGGAGGTGTGAGGGAGCCCGCAGGACGACATCCCGGAGTCGTACGACGTAACGGCCGGGAAATACGGAGGAACCGAGCCTGTCACGCACCGTTGGCAGTCTCGGGCCTCCGCACATCGCGTACCAGCGGGACACAGGAGCCGGGAACACGCCATGCAGGACGACGACACAGCGCACGGCCCCCTCGCGGGCTTCACCGTCGGGGTGACCGCCGCCCGCCGTGCCGAGGAGCTGGGCACCCTCCTCAAACGCCGCGGGGCCGCCGTCCTGCACGCCCCCGCCCTGCGGATCGTGCAGCTCGCCGACGACAGCGAACTCCTCGCCGCCACCGAGGAACTCATCGGCCACGCCCCCGACATCGCCGTCGCCACCACCGCGATCGGCTTCCGCGGCTGGATCGAGGCGGCCGACGGCTGGGGCATCGGCGACGCCCTGCTGAAGACGCTGGGCCGGGTCGAACTCCTCGCCCGGGGCCCCAAGGTCAAGGGCGCCATCCGGGCCGCCGGGCTGACCGAGACCTGGTCGCCCGGGTCCGAATCGATGGCCGAGGTCCTCGACCGGCTCCTGGCCGAAGGCGTCGCGGGACGCCGGGTCGCGCTCCAGTTGCACGGCGAACCGCTGCCCGGCTTCGTCGAGTCGCTGACGGCCGCGGGCGCCGATGTCGTCGTCGTGCCCGTCTACCGCTGGATGCCGCCGCAGGACCTCGCCCCGCTCGACCGGATGCTCGACGTCACGGCCGCCCGGGGCCTGGACGCGATCACCTTCACCAGCGCCCCCGCCGCCGCCTCCTTCCTCGGCCGCGCCGAGACCCGCGGACAGCTTCCCGAAGTCCTCGGCGCGCTGCGCGACGACGTCCTGGTCGCCTGCGTCGGACCGGTCACCGCCCTGCCGCTCCAGGCCCGGGGCGTCGACACCCTCCAGCCCGAACGCTTCCGGCTCGGCCCCCTCGTCCAGCTGATGTGCGCCCACCTTCCGGCGGCCGCCCGCATCCTGCCCGTCGCCGGACACCGCGTCGAGATCCGGGGCCACGCCGTCCTCGTCGACGACGAGCTGCGCGCGGTGCCGCCCGCGGGCATGGCCCTCCTGCACGCGCTGGCCCGCCGCCCCGGCTGGGTGGTGGCCCGCGCCGACCTGCTGCGGGCGCTGCCCGGCAGCGGCACCGACGAGCACGCGGTGGAGACCGCGATGGCCCGGCTGCGCACGGCGCTGGGCGTGCCCCGGCTGATCCAGACGGTCGTCAAACGCGGCTACCGGCTGGCGCTGGACCCGTCGGCGGACACGAAGTACGGGCGCTGAGGGGGCGTCGGCGGACACGAAGTACGGGCGCTGAGGGGGCGTCGGCGGACACGAAGTACGGGCGCTGAGGGCCCGGGGGCCGTACGGAACGCCCGGCCGTCCCGGTTAGCGTGACCGGATGACCGACCGCACCCACCTCCTCGCCCCCGACGTGACCTTCAGGCCCGCCGAACTCACCGACGCGCCCTCCTTCGCCACCGCCCTCACCCGCAACCGCGCGTACATGCGCCGCTGGGAACCCGTACGCCCCGAGACCTTCTACACCGTCGAGGGCCAGACCGCCCGGCTCACCGCGCTGCTGGCCGACCGGGACGCCGGGCGGGCCATGCCCTGGGTGCTCGCGGACGCCGACGACCAGGTGGTGGGCGCCTTCACGCTCTCCGGCATCGAGCGGGGCCCCTTCCGCAACGGCCGCCTCGGCTACTGGGTCGACGAGGGCCGCACCGGACGCGGCCTCGCCACCGCCGCCGTCCGCGCGGTCTGCGAGGCGGCCCGCGACCGGCTGGGCCTGCACCGCGTCGAGGCGGCCACCGTCACCGACAACGCCCCGTCCCAACAGGTGCTCACCAAGGCCGGGTTCGAGCGGATCGGCACCGCACCCGGCTATCTGCACATCAACGCCCGCTGGCGCGACCACCATCTGTTCCAGCGGCTTCTGCACGACGATCCGCCGGCCGGCTGAGCGTCGCCGCCGGAGCCTCACGCGTATGCACATGGCCGTCCAGCGGATAGTCGGGCGGCAGCGCCGGGATCACGCGTGCCAACGGGTATCCGCATTTCTCCGCGACCCGGCACGAGGCCTCGTTGTCCACCTGGTGCAGCAACTCCAGCCGGGTCGGGCCCTGTTCGCCGAAGTGCGTGAACGCCCAGTCGGTGAGCGCCGTCAGCGCCCGTGACGCCACGCCCCGGCCGCGCGCCGAGGCCGTCGTCCAATAGCCCACCTCCGCAAGGCCGCTCACCGGATCCGGCCGCTTCAGCACGATGTTGCCGAGCGGCTCACCGGCCCGCCCGCCCTCCGTCACGGCGAAGGCGAAGCGGGTGCCCGACGCCCACCCCGCACGCTGCGCCTCCAGCCAGTCGGCCGCCCCGTCCGGCCCGGTGACCTGGGTGTCCAGCCATCGCCGCATCGCCGGATCCTCGTACGCCCGCAGCAGCGCGGGTAGATCCTCCTCGCGCCACCGGCGCAGCCGCAACCCCGCGGAGCCGATCACGGTGCTCCCGTCGTACGGGTCCATACGTACCTCCCCCTCGTAACCCATGGCCGTCACGGTACGGGGGCGGCGGCGGGGGTTCCGGCCGGGCCCCGACAGGAGCACTCTGGGGAGGGTCGTTCCACCGGGTGACCCAAGGCGGTGAGCGGGATCATGGCAGCGGGCAGAGGTGCGCGGACATGGCGGTTCGACACGGGCCGGATCTGCCTCGATCTGGTGGCCACGGAACGTGCGGGCGGCGTGCCCGGCACCGGTGAACAGCTCGACGGGCCCGGTCACTTGGCCCAGTGGCTGACCGACGCCCGGCTCGTCCCGCCCGGCACCGCGCTGACCGCCCTGGACGACACCTGGGTGACCCGCTTCCATGAACTGCGCTCCGCCGTCAGCCGTCTGATGGCCGCTCAGCTCGGCGGGCCCGAGGCGGACGGCGCACTGGAGCGGCTCAACTCCCTGGCTTCCGGGGCGCCTCCGGGGCCGCGCGCGGTGCGCGGCGCGGACGGCGACCTGGTGCGCGCCCTGAGCTCAGCGCCCGACTGCGCGGGGCTCCTCGCCGTCGTCGCCCGGGACGCGGTCGACCTGCTCACCGACCCGGTCGCGCGGGCGGCCCTGCGCCGCTGCCAGGGCGAGGCCTGCCACCGGCTCTACCTGGACACCTCGCGCGGCGGGCGGCGGCGCTGGTGCTCCGGCGAGGTCTGCGGCAACCGCGAACGGGTCGCCCGGCACCGGCGCAGGACCTCGCGGACGACCGACGCGCACGGCCGCGAGAGACCGGGCGCGTACGGCCCGGAAAAAGAAATTCCGCCCGGCGTTGAATGAACCGGCCCCCGCCCCCGTATCGATGGTCCAAGAGCTCGTTTCAGAGGTCTCGACCGGGAGGTTCGGGTGCGCAAGGATGCGGCCGTGGCCGATGACCGTCCGCACAGGGCTCGACATCGCAGTGAGCCGCCCCCGTCCTCCTCCGGGATACCGGACGAGGAGCTGATGCGGGCGCTCTACCGCGAACATGCCGGGCCGCTGCTCGCGTACGTGCTCCGGCTCGTGGCGGGCGACCGCCAGCGGGCCGAGGACGTGGTGCAGGAGACGCTCATCCGTGCCTGGAAGAACGCCGGCCGGCTCAACCGGGCCACCGGCTCCGTCCGACCCTGGCTGGTGACGGTCGCCCGGCGCATCGTCATCGACAACCACCGCAGCCGGCAGGCCCGGCCGCGCGAGGTCGATCCGTCGCCGCTGGAGGTCATTCCCGCGGAGGACGAGATCGACAAGGCGCTGTGGCTGATGACGCTCTCCGACGCGCTCGAAGATTTGACCCCCGCGCACCGGGAAGCATTGGTCGAGACCTACTTCAAGGGACGTACGGTCAACGAGGCCGCCGAAGTGCTCGGCGTTCCCAGCGGGACCGTGCGGTCCCGGGTGTTCTACGCACTGCGTTCGATGAAGCTCGCACTCGAAGAGAGGGGGATCACGGCATGAGCGACCAGCAGTGGCAGCCGTTCGGGCCCCGGCCTCCCGGCCCCCGCACGCCGTCCGGTCCCTCACGTCCCCCGTATACCGCGGGTCCTGCACACCCCTCAGGGCCCGCGCACCACTCCGGCCCCGGCGGCACGAGCGGCCCCGGCGGCCCCACCGGCCCCGGCGGTCCGTTCGGCGTGGAGCCCGAAGGGTCCGAGCACGACGCGGCCGCCGCGTACGTCCTCGGCATCCTCGACGACGCGCAGGCGAGCGCCTTCGAGGCGCACCTCGCGGGCTGTGCCCGGTGCGCGGCGCATCTCGACGAGTTCGCCTCGATGGAGCCCATGCTCGCGATGCTCTCCGAGGCGCCCTCCGCCGTGCCCGGCGCCCGCCCCGTGCCGCACGTACCCGAGAAGCCCGCGCCCCGGGTGCTCGGCGGGCTGATGGACGAGGTCGCGCGCAAGCGGCACCGCCGTACCCGGCGCAGCCGCTATCTGGTCGCCGCGGCCGCCGCCCTGATCATCGGCGGCCCGGTCGCCGCGTTCGCGGTCACGGCGGGCGACGACCGCGGCGGCGGCGGATCGGTGGCCGCGAACGACCCCCATCCCACCAGCCCGGCCGAGGACGCCTTCTTCGAGCACATGACGGAGAAGGTCTCCGCGACCGACCCCACCACCCAGGTCGGCGCGACCGTCGGCATGGAGGAGAAGGCCTGGGGCACCCACACGGTCCTGGAGCTGAAGAACGTCAAGGGGCCGCAGAAGTGCAATCTGATCGCCGTCTCCAAGACCGGTGAGGAGGAGGTCGTCACCTCCTGGTCCGTCCCGCAGTGGGGGTACGGCATCGAGGGCGCCACGCATCCGACGGCGAAGGCCCCGCTGTATGTGCACGGCGGAGCGGCGATGGACCGGAAGGACATCGCCCGCTTCGAGGTGCGGACCTTCGACGGGGAGCGGCTGGTGGAGATCGGGGCCTGAACCGCGCCCGCCGCGCTTCCCCGCGCCCCCGCCCGGTACGACGCGCGATCGGGATGCGGTCGGCAGGTGCGCTCGGGCCCCCCTTCGCATAGGGTTGACGGCTGCCCAGTGCCGTTAAGAAGGGGGCCTCGGTGGCCGCGCAGGATGCCGCTGTCGAATCGCTGCGGGACCGGGAAATCGGTGTCGAGCAGGAGCATCTCGACCGTGTTTATCACCGCCTCGAAGAGAAGATCCACGAGGCGGAATTTCTTATGAACGACGCCGTGAAGCGCGGCCAGGTCGGTACGCCCGGCGCGCTCGCGGAGCGGGACGCCCAGGTGTTCCGGGCGGGGATCCACCTCAACCGGCTGAACAGCGAGTTCGAGGACTTCCTGTTCGGCAGGATCGATCTCCTGCTCGGCAAGGACGGGGAGCGCGGCCCGGACGGCGCGTACACCTCCGTCGAGCCGGCCGAGGACTCCGTACGGGACGACGCCACCGCCGACATCGCGGAGACGCTCCACATCGGCCGCATCGGGGTGCTCGACTCCGACTACGCCCCGCTGGTGATCGACTGGCGGGCTCCGGCGGCCGCCCCGTTCTACCGCTCCACCCCGAAGGAGCCGGGCCGTGTCGTACGCCGCCGGGTCATCCGCTCCAAGGGCCGCAAGGTCCTCGGGGTCGAGGACGACCTGATGCGCCCGGAGCTGACGGCGTATCTGGACGGCGAGCGGCTGCCGGTGATCGGGGACGGCGCGCTGATGGCGGCGCTCGGCCAGGCCCGCAGCCACACCATGCGGGACATCGTCTCCTCCATCCAGGCCGAACAGGACCTGGTCATCCGGGCCCCCGCCGCCTCCGTCACCGAGGTCACCGGCGGTCCCGGCACCGGCAAGACCGCGGTCGCCCTGCACCGGGCGGCGTATCTGCTCTACCAGGACCGGCGGCGGTACGCGGGCGGCATCCTGATCGTCTCGCCCACCCCGCTCCTGGTCGCGTACACCGAAGGGGTGCTGCCCTCGCTCGGCGAGGAGGGCCAGGTGGCGATCCGCGCGATCGGCTCGCTCTCCGACGACGCGGCGGGCCTCGAAGGCGCCACCGCCTACGACGAACCCGCCGTGGCCCGGATCAAGGGCTCCTCCCGGATGCTCCATGTGCTGCGCAAGGCCGCCCGGGGCGCCCTGGAACAGGGCAGGCCCGCCGCGCCCCGCGAGGAGGCGGGCCAGCTCGCCTTCGGCGAGGAGCCCGGGCAGCGGGGCGCGGCGACGCCCCCGAACCGGCTGCGCGTGGTCGCCTTCGGGGCCCGGGTCGAGCTGGAGGCCGACGAGCTCCAGCGCATCCGGCACAACGCCCTGGGCGGCACCGCCCCGGTCAACCTGCTGCGCCCGCGCGCCCGCAAGCTGCTGCTGGACGCCCTGTGGAGCAAGTCCTCCGGGCGCGGCCGGTACACCGACCCCCAGCTGGCCGCGGAGCTGCGCTCCTCGTTCGACGAGGACGTCTCCACCGAGACCCCGTTCCTGGAGTTCCTCGACGCATGGTGGCCCGAGCTGACGCCGCGCCGGGTGCTGGCCGCGATGGCCGACGAACGGCGGCTCGCCCGCTGGTCCCGGCGCATCCTCAACCAGGGCGAGGTGCGCCGCCTGGCCCGCTCCCTCAAGCGGCTGGACGCGGACGGCAACGGTCCGCTCTCCGTCCACGACGTGGCGCTCCTGGACGAGCTCCAGGCGCTGCTGGGCACCCCGAACCGGCCCAAGCGCAAGCGCGAGGCCGATCCGCTGGACCAGCTCACCGGTCTGGAGGAGCTGATGCCGCAGCGCGAGGAGACCCAGTGGGAGCGGGCCGAGCGGCTCGCCGCGGAGCGCACCGAGTACGCCCACGTCATCGTCGACGAGGCGCAGGACCTCACCCCGATGCAGTGGCGCATGGTCGGCCGCCGGGGACGGCACGCCACCTGGACGGTCGTCGGCGACCCGGCCCAGTCCTCCTGGTCCGACCCGGACGAGGCGGCCGCCGCCCGGGACGAGGCGCTCGGCTCCCGGCCGCGCCGCCGCTTCACCCTCACCGTCAACTACCGCAACCCGGCGGAGATCGCGGAGCTGGCCGCGAAGGTGCTGGCGCTGGCCATGCCCGGCATGGAGTCCCCGGCGGCGGTCCGCTCGACCGGGGTGGTGCCCCGCTTCGAGCCGGTGCGCGACGGGGAGCTGGCCGCCACGGTCCGCGAGGAGGCCGCCCGGCTGCTCGCGGAGGTGGACGGCACGGTCGGCGTGGTCGTCGCGATGAACCGCCGCGCCCAGGCCCGCGAGTGGCTCGCGGAGCTGGGGGAGCGGGTGGTGGCGCTGGGCAGCCTGGAGGCCAAGGGCCTGGAGTACGACGCCACGGTGGTCGTCTCGCCCGCGGAGATCGCGGACGAGTCCCCGGCCGGTCTGCGGGTGCTGTACGTGGCGCTGACCCGCGCGACGCAGCAGCTCACGGTGGTCTCGGGGGAGCGGGACCTGCCGGACGAGGACGGGGTGCCGGACCTGCTCAGGGACTGACGCGGCAGGTTCCGCGAGTCAACCCGGCGCACGGGAATCACTTTTCCGGGGTCTTTGTTACCTTGGTACTGGCACCGGTTCGATCCAAGCCCCCGGGCCCAACCTTCGTCGCTTCGAGCGACCACTTGCCGCGAGGCGAGCATGGCGGGCCGGTGCCACCTAGACGTAAAAGACAGACCCGCGTCACCTTCCGGTGGCGCGGGTCTGTTCTCGTTGTGGGGGTCCCGCCGACCGCTTTCCGCCGGTTGGGGGTTCCGCCGAACGGGTGATCTCTCGTATGGTGGAAACTACTTTCCGAAAGACGGCAGTCATTACCGGCTACCAGTCGGTAGGTGCGACGATCGGGAAGCGCATCCGGAACGAGGGTTCCGGATGCGCGGCAATGAAGCTAAGGAAAGCGAAGGACTCGGCCATGGCAACGGCGCCCAGCGTCTCGTACTCGATGACGGTCAGGCTGGAGGTGCCCGCGAGCGGCACCGCGGTCTCCCAGCTCACCACGGCCGTGGAGTCCTCCGGTGGCTCGGTCACCGGCCTCGACGTGACCGCTTCCGGCCACGAGAAGCTGCGAATCGACGTCACCATCGCCGCCACTTCCACCTCGCACGCGGACGAGATCGTCGAAGGTCTGCGCGACATCGAGGGCGTCGTGCTGGGCAAGGTCTCCGACCGTACGTTCCTCATGCACCTCGGCGGCAAGATCGAGATGGCGTCCAAGCACCCCATCCGCAACCGTGACGACCTGTCGATGATCTACACCCCCGGCGTCGCCCGGGTCTGCATGGCCATCGCCGAGAACCCCGAGGACGCGCGCCGCCTCACCATCAAGCGCAACTCCGTCGCAGTTGTGACGGACGGCTCCGCGGTGCTCGGCCTCGGCAACATCGGCCCGATGGCCGCGCTGCCCGTCATGGAGGGCAAGGCGGCCCTCTTCAAGCGCTTCGCCGGCATCGACGCCTGGCCGATCTGCCTGGACACCCAGGACACCGATGCCATCGTCGAGATCGTCAAGGCCATCGCCCCCGGCTTCGCGGGCATCAACCTGGAGGACATCTCCGCGCCGCGCTGCTTCGAGATCGAGGCCCGGCTGCGCGAGGCCCTCGACATCCCCGTCTTCCACGACGACCAGCACGGCACCGCGATCGTCGTGCTGGCCGCCCTCACCAACGCGCTGCGCGTGGTGGGCAAGGGCATCGGGGACGTACGGGTCGTCATGTCCGGTGCCGGAGCGGCCGGTACGGCCATCCTGAAGCTGCTCATCGCCGCGGGCGTCAAGCACGCCGTCGTCGCCGACATCCACGGTGTGGTGCACGCCGGACGCGAGGACCTGGTCGCCGCCGACCCGGACTCGCCGCTGCGCTGGATCGCCGACAACACCAACCCCGAGGGCGTCACCGGCACCCTCAAGCAGGCCGTCGTCGGCGCCGACGTCTTCATCGGCGTCTCCGCCCCGAACGTCCTGAACGGCGACGACGTCGCCGCGATGGCCGACGGCGCGATCGTGTTCGCGCTCGCGAACCCGGACCCCGAGGTCGACCCCGCGATCGCCCGCGAGACCGCCGCCGTCGTCGCCACCGGCCGCTCCGACTTCCCCAACCAGATCAACAATGTGCTGGTCTTCCCGGGTGTCTTCCGCGGTCTGCTGGACGCTCAGTCCCGCACCGTCAACACGGAGATGATGCTCGCCGCCGCCGGAGCCCTCGCCGACGTGGTCGCCGAGGACGAGGTCAACGCGAACTACATCATCCCCTCGGTCTTCAACGACAAGGTCGCCGGTGCGGTCGCCGGAGCCGTCCGGGCCGCCGCGAAGGCCGCCGGAGCCACCGCGACCACCCCCTCCACGACCGTCTGACACGGCCGTTTCGGGGCCCTTTCGGGGGGTACGCGCGAAGTACCCCGGGCCGCACCCGCCCGTGCCGTACGGCGCGTCGCGGGTCGCGGCGCCCCAAACGCCCCTTTAGGGTGGGCGGGCAGTGGGCCCTGCGGGGCCCGGCATCCGCTGCGGACCGCTCGGCCAAGTCGACGGAGCGTCACCACGAGCAAACCGTGGCGCTTTTCATTGACCCCGAAGGGTTCCGGATTGGCTTTCCCGCCGCTGGTGGGGGCAGGATGCGTAATCGGGCGAGAGGGTCTGACATCAGACCCGGGTCCGGGGACTGTCAGAGGGCCCTGGCAGCATCGGCTTCGATCTCACGCCTCACAGGCAAGAAGAACACGGGAGTAACAACATGAACCGCAGTGAGCTGGTGGCCGCCCTGGCCGACCGCGCCGAGGTGACTCGCAAGGACGCCGACGCCGTGCTGGCCGCGCTCGCCGAGACCGTCGGTGAGATCGTCGCCAAGGGCGACGAGAAGGTCACCATCCCCGGCTTCCTGACCTTCGAGCGCACCCACCGTGCCGCTCGCACCGCTCGCAACCCGCAGACCGGCGACCCGATCAACATCCCCGCCGGCTACAGCGTGAAGGTCTCCGCGGGCTCGAAGCTCAAGGAAGCCGCCAAGGGTAAGTAACCCTCGAAGGCGCAACAGAGGGCGGCCACTCCCGACCAGGAGTGGCCGCCCTCGCGCATGCCAGGGGCACATGCGCCCCGCACAGCCCCTTCCGGCGGGCCGGGGCCCCGGACCTCATGGATGCATGCGCGCGCCCTTGAGGACCTTGTCCACGGCGTTGCGCGGCCCGTACACCGCGAGCCCCACCAGATCGAGCGCGTCGCGCCCCACCGCCCGTACGGCCGCCCGGTTGTCCCGGTCGTTCCCCGTACCGAACAGGTCCGAGGTGAACACGGCCACCGTCAGCGACCGGGAGAGCGCCTTCGTGTGCGCGGCGGTCAGCGTCTCCTTCGCCCCCTCGAAGACCAGCACCGGCTGCCGCAGCATCGGCAGGTAGGCGGTCGCGTCGGCGTCCTCGTAGGGCTCGCCGATCACCTCGGGCGCCGCGGTTCCCAGGCCGCTCACCAGGAAGGCGGTCACGTTCAGCCGCTGCCAGGTCTCCAGGTCGTCGCGGAGCAGCACCGCGATCTTCGTGTCGAAGCGGACGGGCGCGGCCTCGCCGCCGCCGGTGTTCTCGTGCGTGTTTCCCATGCTCCGAGACTGACCGCCGCCCCACCGGAGCGTCTTGTACGTTCTTGGCGTGACCCGCGTGAGCCGCCCGCAGGAGATCTCGGCCTGGCGACCCTCCGTCGCCGGCGTCGTGGAGGTCTTCCACGCCCGCTTCACCGAGCACGCCTACCCCATGCACGTCCACGAGGCGTGGACGCTCCTGATCGTCGACGACGGCGCCGTCCGCTACGACCTGGACCGTCATCCGCACGGCACCCCGGACGGCACCGTCAGCCTGCTGCCGCCGCACGTTCCGCACAACGGTTCGCCCGCCACCCCGGACGGCTTCCGCAAACGGGTGCTCTATCTGGACCTGAGCCGGCTCGACGCGAGCCTCATCGGCCCCGCCGTCGACACCCCCGATCTGGCCGACCCGCTGCTGCGCGCCCGCGTCGCCCGGCTGCACACCGCCCTCGCCGACCCGGGAGACGCGCTGGAGGCGGAGAGCCGCCTGGCGTTCGTCGAGGAGCGGCTGCGCGGCCATCTGCGGCCCGCCGAGGCCCCGCAGCGCCCCCGGCCGGGGCCGGGCGTCGCCCGGGACCTGCGCGAGCTGCTGGACGAGCGGCTGCGGGAGGGCGTCACGCTCGCCGAGGCCGCCCGGCTGGTCCACGCGCACCCGACCCATCTCGTACGGGCCTTCAGCGCGGCCTACGCCATCGCGCCGCACCAGTACATGACGGCCCGCCGGGTCGACCTCGCCCGCCGCCTGCTGCTGGAGGGCGTGCCCCCGGGGGAGGCGGCCACCGCGGTCGGCTTCCACGACCAGTCCCACCTCACCCGGCACTTCAAGCGGATCGCCGGCACCACCCCGGGCCGCTTCGCCGGAACAGCACGGCGCCCCGGCCCTCCGTGAGAGGGCCGGGGCGCCGGGTGCGCAGCGCTGTGTGCGGCAGCACTGTGCGGGGTCAGACGAGCGAACCGCCCGGCAGCTCCACCTTCGCGCCGAGCTTCTCCAGCTTCTCCATGAAGTTCTCGTAACCGCGGTTGATCAGGTCGATGCCGTGCACCCGGGAGGTGCCCTGCGCCGCCAGCGCCGCGATCAGGTACGAGAAGCCGCCCCGGAGGTCCGGGATGACCAGGTCCGCGCCCTGCAGCTTGGTCGGTCCGGAGACGACCGCCGAGTGCAGGAAGTTGCGCTGGCCGAAGCGGCAGTCGGAGCCGCCCAGGCACTCGCGGTACAGCTGGATGTGCGCACCCATCTGGTTGAGCGCCGAGGTGAAGCCGAGCCGCGACTCGTACACCGTCTCGTGGACGATCGACAGGCCGGCGGCCTGCGTCAGCGCCACGACCAGCGGCTGCTGCCAGTCGGTCTGGAAGCCGGGGTGCACGTCCGTCTCCAGCGCGATGGCGTTGAGCGCGCCGCCCGGGTGCCAGAAGCGGATGCCCTCGTCGTCGATCTCGAAGGCGCCGCCGACCCGGCGGAAGGTGTTCAGGAAGGTCATCATCGAACGCTGCTGGGCGCCGCGCACATAGATGTTGCCCTCGGTCGCCAGCGCCGCCGACGCCCAGGAGGCCGCCTCCAGACGGTCCGGGATCGCCCGGTGGGTGTAACCGTCGAGCTTGTCGACACCGGTGATCCGGATGGTCCGGTCGGTGTCCATGGAGATGATCGCGCCCATCTTCTGCAGTACGCAGATGAGGTCCTCGATCTCCGGCTCGACGGCCGCGTTGGACAGCTCGGTGACGCCCTCGGCGAGCACCGCGGTGAGCAGCACCTGCTCGGTGGAGCCCACCGAGGGGTACGGCAGCCGGATCTTGGTGCCGCGCAGCCGCTGCGGGGCCTCCAGATACTGGCCGTCGGCCCGCTTCTCGATGGTCGCGCCGAACTGGCGCAGCACCTCGAAGTGGAAGTCGATCGGCCGGCCGCCGATGTCGCAGCCGCCCAGGCCCGGGATGAAGGCGTGGCCGAGGCGGTGCAGCAGCGGGCCGCAGAAGAGGATCGGGATGCGCGACGAACCCGCGTGGGCATCGATGTCGGCGACGTTCGCGGACTCGACGTGCGAGGGGTCGAGGATCAGTTCGCCCGGCTCGTCGCCGGGGCGGACGGTGACGCCGTGCAGCTGCAGCAGTCCCCGGACGACCCGTACGTCACGGATGTCGGGAACGTTGCGGAGACGGCTGGGCCCGCTGCCGAGCAGCGCGGCGACCATTGCCTTCGGCACCAGGTTCTTGGCGCCTCGGACGCGGATCTCGCCCTCCAGCGGGGTGCCGCCGTGGACAAGCAGGACATCGTCTGTGCCGGTCATGTATCTCGCGTTCCGGAGTGGTCGGGCAGGGGGCCAACGAAAAGGGTAATGGCCTCCTACCCCCCTTCCGTAAGGCGAAGGGGGGTGTACGAACGTCATGAATCCGCCACAACACCCTCCGCGCATCCGATCTTGCGGAGGGTTACCGTCCGGATGGCCCACCGCACCCCCGCCGGACAGTGCGCTCCCCGTGCCTCCGTGCGCCCTGAGCTGCGCTCGGTCTGCTGAGGGCGGCATCACGGTCACTCGGCCCCCGCGGAGGGCGAAGATGCGGGATCATTCCTGCCATGACCGAGGTGTCCTCGCTCACAGGGCGACTGCTCGTGGCCGCACCCGCCCTCACGGACCCGAATTTCGACCGCGCGGTGGTGCTGCTCCTCGACCACGACGAGGAGGGCTCCCTCGGCGTGGTCCTCAACCGCCCGACCCCGGTCGGCGTCGGTGACATCCTCGCGTCCTGGGCCGGCCTCACCGGCGAGCCGGACGTCGTCTTCCAGGGCGGCCCGGTCTCGCTCGACTCCGCGCTCGGCGTGGCGGTGATCCCCGGCGACGAGGGCCCGCTCGGCTGGCGCCGGGTGCACGGGGCGATCGGCCTGGTCGACCTGGAGACCCCGCCGGAGCTGCTCGGCCCCGCCCTCGGCTCGCTGCGGATCTTCGCCGGATACGCGGGCTGGGGCCCCGGTCAACTGGAGGGCGAGCTGAACGAGGGCGCGTGGTACGTGGTCGAGTCGGAGCCCGGCGACGTCTCGTCCCCGCACCCGGAGCGGCTCTGGCGTGCGGTGCTCCGCCGTCAGCGCAGCGAGCTCGCGATGATCGCCACGTACCCGGACGACCCTTCCCTCAACTGAGGGCCGCTGAAGGCCGCGGCTTTCAGTACCCTTGGCGGTTATGAGCACTCTTGAGCCCGATCGCGGGGCAGGTACGGGGACCCTCGTCGAACCGACGCCGCAGGTGTCGAGGGGCGACGGCGACCACGAGCGCTACGCCCATTACGTCCAGAAGGACAAGATCATGGCGAGCGCCCTGGAGGGCACTCCCGTGGTCGCGCTGTGCGGCAAGGTCTGGGTACCGGGGCGCGACCCCAAGAAGTATCCGGTCTGTCCCATGTGCAAGGAGATCTACGAGTCCATGGGCGCCGGTGGCGACAAGGACAAGGGCAAGGGCGGCGGCAAGGACAAGAAGTAGGTCCGGCTCCCACCGCTTCGCCGACAGGCCCCCGGGGCGCGCGTCACCGCGCGCCCCGGGGGCCTTCTCCATGCCCGCTCACGGAAGGTGACCGGACGGTCGCGTTGCACGGGCTGCATCCGCTGGTCACAGAGTGGTCGAGACCACTTGTCGTCGCCGGGGCGCGGATCTACTCTCCTGCCAGTTGTGCAGAACGAAACGCACGTTGCACATGATGCAACGCATGACCGGTAGGGGTTCCGGATGAAGCTTTCTGCCCGAATTGCCGCCCCGGCTGCGGCGCTTGTGCTGGCCGGCCTCACCGCCACCGCCTGCGCGCCGCAGACCTCCGACACCAGTGCGAAGGGTGACGAGAAGAGCGGCACGCTCCGTGTCTGGCTCTTCCAGGAGGTCGGCAACAAGCCCAAGGAGAAGGTCGTCGACGCGGCCGTCGCCGACTTCGAGAAGGCCCACAAGGGCGCGAAGGTCGAGGTCGAGTACATACCCGTCGACACCCGCGCGCAGCGCATCAAGGCCGCGTTCAACGACCCCAAGAGCGCCCCGGACCTCATCGAGTACGGCAACAGCGACACCGCCGGATACGTCAAGGACGGCGGACTCGCGGACGTCACCGAGGAGTTCGGCGCCTGGGACGAGGCCAAGGACACCGACCCGATCGCCAAGCAGTCCGTCACCGTCGGCGACAAGGTCTACGGCGCGCCCTTCTTCGTCGGCGTCCGGGCCCTTTACTACCGCACCGACGTCTTCAAGGACCTCGGCATCGATCCCCCCAAGTCCCAGGCCGAACTGATCTCCACCGCCAAGAAGATCCACAAGGCGAAGCCCGACCTCTACGGCCTCGCGGTCGGCGGCGCGTACACCTACGGCGCGATGCCCTTCATCTGGGCCAACGGCGGCGAACTCGCGGGCGAGAGCGGCGGCACCTACAAGTCCGGCATCAACAGCGAGAAGGCCCGCAAGGGCATCGAGGCCTACACCTCGCTCTTCGGCGACGACAACTGTCCGGCCGCCAAGTGCGCCTCCATGGGCGGCAACGCCACCGTGACCGCCTTCGCCTCCGGCAAGGCCGCCATGGCCATCGGCGGCGACTTCAGCCACGCCGCCGTCGAGGCGGGCGCGGTCAAGGGCAAGTACGCCGTCGTCCCGCTGCCCGGCGTCGCCCCGAACTCCATCGCCCCCGCCTTCGCCGGCGGCAACAACCTCGGCGTCCTCAAGAGCAGTTCGCACCGCACCCTCGCCGTCGACCTGATGAAGTCGCTCTCCGGCAAGAAGACCCAGGCCGAGATGTTCGACGCGATGGGCTTCCTGCCCACCTACACCGACGTCCTGGACAACGCCGCGAAGAAGGAGCCCTTCGTCGCCCCGTTCGTCCAGACCCTCGGCGCGGGCGCCAAGTTCGTCCCCGCCTCGCCCGCCTGGGGCCAGATCGACGCCTCGCTGATCCTGCCGACGATGTTCCAGGAGATCGTCTCCGGCCGTAAGGACGTGGCGAAGGCCTCGGACGACGCGGCGAAGAAGATGGACGCGGCCTTCACCGAAGCCGGCTGACGATGACCACGCACACCTCTCCGCTCAAGGCGCCGCCCGCGGGCGCCGCCGGGGCGGGCAGCGGCTCGCAGGCCGCCCGCCCGCCCCGGCGCGGCCGGTCCGTGTCCCCCCGGGGCCACTCCGGCTGGACCCCCTGGCTCTACCTCCTGCCGGCCCTCGTCCTGCTCGCCGGACTGCTGGTCTACCCGATCTACCAGCTCGGCCTGATCTCGTTCCTGGAGTACACCCAGGCCCAGGTCAGCGGCGGCGAACCCACCACCTTCCAGGGGTTCGGCAACTACGCCACGCTCTTCAACGACAGCCAGTTCTGGCAGGTCCTCCTCGCCACCGTGCTGTTCGCCGCGGCCTGCGTGGTCTCCACCCTGTTCGTCGGCTGCGCGCTCGCCGTCCTGCTCACCCGCATCCGCGCCCTGCCCCGGCTCGCGCTGATGATGGCCGCGCTCGGCGCCTGGGCCACCCCCGCGATCACCGGCTCCACCGTCTGGGTCTTCCTCTTCGACCCCGACTTCGGGCCGGTCAACAAGGTGCTCGGACTCGGCGACTTCTCCTGGACGTACGGCCGCTACAGCGCCTTCGCGCTCGTCCTCCTCGAAGTCCTGTGGTGCTCGTTCCCGTTCGTGATGGTCACCGTGTACGCGGGCATCCGCGCCATCCCCACCGAAGTCCTGGAGGCCGCCTCGCTGGACGGCGCGTCCCAGTGGCGGATCTGGCGCACCATCATGGCGCCGATGCTCAAGCCCATCCTGATCGTCGTCACCATCCAGTCGATCATCTGGGACTTCAAGGTCTTCACCCAGATCTACGTCATGACCAACGGCGGCGGCATCGCCGGCCAGAACCTGGTGCTCAACGTGTACGCCTACCAGAAGGCGTTCGCGTCCTCGCAGTACAGCCTCGGATCGGCGATCGGCGTCGTGATGCTGGTGATCCTGCTCGCCGTCACGCTCGTCTATCTGCGTCTCGTACGCCGCCAGGGGGAGGAACTGTGAGCGCACGCACGCTCCTGCGCGTCAAGCGGCCCGGCAGGCTGCTGGCCGAGGCCGCCGCCCTGCTCATCGCCGTCGCGGTCGCCTTCCCGCTCTACTGGATGGTGCTCTCCGCCTTCAAACCGGCCGGGGAGATCCAGTCCACCGACGCCCGCCCCTGGACGCTCGCCCCCTCGCTCGACTCGTTCCGCCGGGTCTTCGAACAACAGGACTTCGGCCGCTACTTCCTCAACAGCCTGCTGGTGGCGGGCACGGTCGTCATCCTCTCCGCGCTGGTCGCCTTCCTGGCCGCCACCGCCGTGACCCGCTTCCGCTTCAAGTTCCGCACCACGCTGCTGATCATGTTCCTGGTGGCGCAGATGGTGCCGGTGGAGGCGCTGACCATCCCGCTGTTCTTCCTGATGCGCGACTTCGGCCAGCTGAACACCCTCGGCTCGCTGATCCTGCCGCACCTCGCCTTCTCGCTGCCGTTCGCCATCTGGATGCTGCGCGGCTTCGTCAAGGCCGTCCCCGAAGCCCTGGAGGAGGCCGCCTACATCGACGGGGCCAGCCGCACCCGCTTCCTGTGGCAGATCCTCTTCCCGCTGGTCTTCCCGGGCCTCGTGGCGACCAGCGTCTTCTCCTTCATCACCACCTGGAACGACTTCCTGTTCGCGAAGTCGTTCATCATCAGCGACACCTCCCAGTCGACGCTGCCGATGGCGCTGCTGGTCTTCTTCAAACCGGACGAGAACGACTGGGGAGGGATCATGGCAGCCTCGACGGTGATGACCATCCCCGTACTGGTCTTCTTCGTACTCGTACAGCGACGCCTCGTCTCCGGACTGGGCGGAGCGGTTAAGGACTGATGTCATGACACCCGAGGACAGGACGGCGACGGACGCCGCGGACCCCGCGGCGCTCGGTCTGATCCCGGCCCCGCGCACCCTGACCGCCGCCCCCTGCGGACCGTACGCACTGGACCGCGAGACCCCGCTGAGCGCCGCACCGGGCACGGAGGGCGTCGCCCACTGGCTGCGCACCACCCTCGGCGCGGCCACCGGACTGCCCCTGCCGGAGGCCGGCGGCACGAGCGCCGTTACGGACACGGGTGCGGCCACGGGTGCGGGCACGGGCGGCCGGGGCATCGTGCTGGCCCTCGACGCCGCGCTCGCCCCCGAGGCCTACCGCCTGGCCGTCGAAGCGGACGCCGTACGCCTCACGGGCGGCAGCGCGGCGGGCGTCTTCCGGGGCGCGCAGACCCTCCGTCAGCTCCTCGGCCCGGACGCCTTCCGCCGCGTACCGCTCGCCCCGGGACGCTCCTGGCAGGTCCCGCCGGTCGTCGTCGAGGACGAGCCCCGCTTCGGCTGGCGCGGTCTGATGCTCGACGTCTCCCGGCACTTCCTGCCCAAGGACGACGTCCTGCGCTACCTGGACCTGCTGGCCGCCCACAAGCTGAACGTCTTCCACTTCCACCTCACCGACGACCAGGGCTGGCGCATCGAGATCAAGCGCCACCCGCGCCTCACCGAGGTCGGCTCCTGGCGCTCACGCACCAAATACGGCCACCGCGCCTCCGAACTCTGGGACGAGACCCCCTACGGCGGCTTCTACACCCAGGACGACATCCGCGAGATCGTCGCCTACGCCGCCGAGCGGCATATCCGGGTCGTCCCCGAGATCGACATCCCGGGCCACTCGCAGGCCGCGATCAGCGCCTACCCCGAACTGGGCAACACCGACGTCATCGACACCACCACCCTCTCCGTCTGGGACACCTGGGGCGTCAATCCGAACGTACTCGCCCCCACTGACAACACCCTGCGCTTCTTCGAGGGCGTCCTGGAGGAGGTGCTGGAACTCTTCCCCGCCGAGACCTCGCCCTTCGTCCACATGGGCGGCGACGAGTGCCCCAAGGACCAGTGGAAGGAGTCCCCGCTCGCCCAGGCCCGGATCGCCGAACTCGGCGTGAAGGACGAGGACGGGCTCCAGTCCTGGTTCATCCGGCACTTCGACGCCTGGCTCACCGCACGCGGCCGCCGCCTCATCGGCTGGGACGAGATCCTCGAAGGCGGCCTCGCCGAAGGGGCCGCGG
The DNA here is from genome assembly GCF_055792845.1 of Streptomyces sp. DSM 106670. Lineage (NCBI taxonomy): Bacteria > Bacillati > Actinomycetota > Actinomycetes > Kitasatosporales > Streptomycetaceae > Streptomyces > Streptomyces sp. DSM 106670. Next base: position 2,896,371 of record NZ_CM147704.1, on the reverse strand, counting down.
TCTCCTCCTGGCGCGGTTACGCCGGCGGCATCGCGGCCGCCGAGGCCGGGCACGACGTGGTCATGTGCCCCGAGCAGCAGGTGTATCTGGACCACCGTCAGGACGGCGGCCCCGACGAGCCGATGCCCATCGGGTACGTCAGGACCCTGGAGAACGTCTACCGCTTCGAGCCCGTACCGCCGGGCCTGAGCGAGGAGGCGGCCCGTCACATCCTGGGCACCCAGGCCAACGTGTGGACCGAGGTCATGCAGAACCGGGCCCGCGTCGACTACCAGGTCTTCCCGCGCCTCGCCGCCTTCGCCGAGGTCGCCTGGTCCGCCCTGCCCGCCCCCGCCGACCGGGACTTCGCCGCCTTCGACGCCCGGATGACCGCCCACTACGCCCGGCTCGACGCCCTCGGCGTCGACTACCGCCCGCCGGCCGGCCCGTACCCCCGCCAGCAGCGGCCCGGCATCCTCGGCCGCCCGCTGGAGGGAGAGCCTCCGGTGGTGTGACCCGCGCACCGGCCCGCCGGCCGCAGCCGTCCTCCGGGGAGCTCTCCGGGACCGCTGCGGCCGACGCGCGTCCGGGGCCGGCCGCCCTTCCGTCCGCTCCCGTGCGAGGGCGCGAACGGAATAAGTCGTACAAGCCTCGCTGAAGAGTGGCAATTCACCCTCTGCGCCGAAGACATGCGAAACCGGAACATCCCGCAGGTCAGGGACGGATCCACCCTTCGCGGACCCTCGCGCCGGTCCGATCGGAAGATGTGCCAGAGTTGCCACGTCCGGGCTGTGAACACGTACCGTACGGCGGAACAGGCGGGACAGCCGGGAGACCGGGAAGGGGCAGCTGGGTTGACCACGCACGCACCGCAGGCGACGCAGTCGGTGACACTGCCGGCCTCGTTGGACGAGGCCGTGGCGGCACTCGGCGCCATGCCTGCAGCCGTACCGGTTGCCGGGGGCACGGACCTGATGGCAGCCGTCAACAAGGGGCTCCTGCGCCCCTCGGGGCTGGTCGGCCTGGGCCGGATCAGCGAGCTGCGCGGCTGGCACTACCAGGACGGCCACGCCCTGCTCGGCGCCGGACTCACCCACGCCCGCATGGGCCGCCCCGACTTCGCCGCCCTCATCCCCGCCCTCGCCGCCTCTGCCCGCGCCGCGGGCCCGCCCCAGATCCGTAACGCCGGCACGCTCGGCGGCAACATCGTCACCTCCGCGCCCACCGGCGACGCCCTGCCGGTGCTGGCCGCGCTGGAGGCCGAACTCGTCATCGCCGGCCCCGGCGGCGCCCGCCGTGAGATCCCCGTCTCCCACCTGCTCGCCGGCCGCGAACTGCTGGAGCCCGCGGAGCTGATCGGCTTCGTCCGCGTACCGCTGCTGCACGCCCCGCAGGTGTTCCTGAAGGCCACCGGCCGCACCGGCCCCGGCCGCGCCACCGCCTCGGTCGCCATCGTCCTGGACCCGGCCCGGCGCGGCGTGCGCTGCGCGGTCGGCGCGATCGCCCCGATGCCGCTGCGCCCGCTGGAGGCGGAGCGCTGGATCGCCTCGCTGATCGACTGGGACGGCGAGCGGGGCCTGGCCCCCGACGCGCTGGCGGCCTTCGGCGAGTACGTCGCCGCGGCCTGCATCCCGGACCACGCACCACCGGCCGACGGCACAGAGGCCCCGCCGCTGTCCCCGGCCGTCCTGCACCTGCGGCGCACCGTCGCCGCGCTCGCCCGACGCGCGCTGGGGAGGGCACTGTCGTGAGCAATGAGGAATTCCCCGACCAGCACGGGCAGCAGGGACAGGGGCACTCCGAGGGCCCGGACCCGCGCTACGGAGGCTGGGAGCCGACCCCGCAGGGCGACGGCTTCGACGCCGACGCCACCGCGTTCGTCCACCTGCCGCCGGAGGACCTGGCGAACATCCCGCTGGCCGCGCCCGGCCACGGGTACGTCCCGCCGATGATCGTTCCGCTGACCCCGGCCGCCGGTCTGGATCCGGCGGCGACGGGCAGCTGGGTGATCCAGACGCAGACCCAGCAGGCACAGGCCGAGCAGCGCGCCCAGGAGGCCGCCGCCGCACACGAGGCCGCCGCCCGGGAGACCGGCGCGGTCCACTGGCCGGACCCGAACCAGCAGGGCGGGCAGGGTGGATACCAGGGCCCCTACCAGGACACGTCGCACGCCACGGCCCAGTGGAACTTCACCGAGGCCCTGGGCGAGACACCGGCAGCTCCGCAGCAGGGCGCCCCGGAAGCGCCCGCGGCCCCAGGTGTCTCCGATGCCTCCGCCGTCTCCGACTACACCAGCCAGACGGGCCACACCGACCACACCAGCCACACCAGTCACACGGGCCAGACGGGCCACACCGGCCAGTGGACGATCCCGGTGGCGGACGGGGATCTCCCGGACGAATCGGGCGAGTTCCTGGCCTCGGCGCACACCCCGCAGTGGTACGCGGACAGCGCCCGCCCGGCAACGCTGCCCGGCGGCGCCCCCGCCCCCTGGGCCACGCCGGAACCGGAGGCCGCCCCCGTACCCGTAACGGAGGAAGCCCCGGAACCGGCGACGGACGAACCGGCGGCGACCCAGGCGGCCGCGGACACCCGGCCCGACACGGAGGAACCCGACCCGGCAGCGGCCACGGCGCCCGCGACCGATGCGGAAGCAACTCCGGAAACGGAAGCGGAAGCGGAGCCGGTACCGGATCCGGTGTCCGGCCCGGAAGCGGAATCGGATCCGACGGCACCCCCGAACGAGGACCCCGCCCTCACCCCCGCCGAGGACCCCGCCCCGGACCCGGCCCCCGTCCTCCTCGACACCCCGAGCGAGCACCCCTCCGCGTCCTACCTGCTCCATGTGAACGGCGTCGACCGCCCGGTCAGCGACGCCTGGATCGGCGAGTCCCTGCTCTACGTGCTCCGCGAGCGCCTCGGCCTGGCCGGGGCCAAGGACGGCTGCTCGCAGGGCGAGTGCGGCGCCTGCAACGTCCAGGTCGACGGCCGGCTGGTCGCCTCCTGCCTGGTCCCCGCGGCCACGGCGGCGGGCAGCGAGGTGCGTACGGTCGAAGGCCTCGCCGTCGACGGCGAACCGTCCGACGTCCAGCGCGCCCTGTCCGCCTGCGGAGCCGTCCAGTGCGGCTTCTGCATCCCCGGCATGGCGATGACCGTCCACGACCTGCTGGAGGGCAACCACGCCCCCAGCGAGCTGGAGACCCGCCAGGCCCTCTGCGGCAACCTCTGCCGCTGTTCCGGCTACCGGGGCGTGCTCGACGCGGTCGCGGACGTCGTCGCGGCCCGCGAGGCGACCGCCGAGGCGGCCACGGCGCTCCAGGACGAGGCGCGTATCCCGCATCAGGCCGAGCCGGGCGCCGGCGGCGTGCAGCAGGTGCCCCACCCGCACGAGGGAGAGGCGCTGTGAGGCACGCCCGCGGCCCCGCCGTACAGCAGCAGCACCAGGCGAACGACAAGGAGGCGGCGTGAGCGGCGACGCGGCCAACGCGACCAGCACCGGCCTGCCCAGGATCGACGCGCTGAGCGGCGGACCCGGCGGCGGCCCGGACCAGGGCCAGGAGCAGCCCCGGATGGGCCTCGGGGCGTCGCTCCCCGCCGCCGACGCCCGGGCGAAGACCGAGGGCACCTTCCCGTACGCCGCCGACCTCTGGGCCGAGGGCCTGCTGTGGGCGGCCGTGCTGCGCTCCCCGCACCCGCACGCGCGGATCCTGTCCATCGACACCTCGGCGGCCGAGGAGATGCCCGGGGTGCGGGCGGTCGTCACGCACGAGGACGTGCCGGGGGACAGCAACTACGGCCGCCATGTGGTGGACCGCCCGGTGTTCGCCTCCGATCTGGTCCGCCACCACGGCGAGCCGATCGCCGCGGTCGCCGCGGACCACCCGGACACCGCACGGCTGGCCGCCGCCGCCATCGCCGTACGGTACGAGGTGCTGGAGCCGGTCACGGACCCGGAGAAGGCGTTCGCGGCGGAGCCCCTGCACCCCGACGGCAACCTGATCCGCCACATCCCGCTGCGCTACGGCGACGCGGAGGCGACGGGCGAGGTCGTGGTGGAGGGCCTGTACCGCATCGGCCGCCAGGACCCGGCCCCGATCGGCGCGGAGGCCGGCCTCGCCGTGCCGAGGCCCGACGGGGGCGTCGAGATCTACACCGCCTCCACCGACCCGCACACCGACCGCGACCTGATCGCCGCCTGCTTCGGCCTGGAACCGGACCGGGTCAAGGTCGTCGTGACCGGGGTGCCGGGCGCGACCGGCGACCGCGAGGACCCGGGATTCCAGATCCCGCTGGGCCTGCTCGCGCTGCGCACCGGCTGCCCGGTGAAGCTGGCCGCGAGCCGCGAGGAGTCCTTCCTCGGCCACACCCACCGCCACCCCACGCTCCTGCGCTACCGCCACCACGCGGACGCGGAGGGCCGGCTGGTCAAGGTGGAGGCCCAGATCCTCCTGGACGCGGGCGCGTACGCCGACGCCTCCTCCGAATCCCTGGCCGCCGCCGTGGCGTTCGCCTGCGGCCCCTACGTCGTCCCGCACGCCTTCATCGAGGGCTGGGCGGTCCGGACGAACAACCCGCCCTCGGGCCATGTGCGCGGCGAGGGCGCGATGCAGGTCTGCGCGGCGTACGAGGGCCAGATGGACAAGCTGGCCGCCAAGCTGGGCATCGACCCGGCCGAACTGCGCCTGCGCAACACCCTCTCCACGGGCGACATCCTGCCCACCGGACAGACGGTGACCTGCCCGGCCCCGGTCGCCGAACTGCTCCGCGCGGTCCGCGACTACCCCCTCCCCGCCCTCCCGAAGGACGCCCCCGAGGACGACTGGCTGCTGCCGGGCGGCCCCGAGGGCGCGGGGGAGCCGGGGGCGGTGCGCCGGGGCGTGGGCTACGGCCTGGGCATGGTCCACATGCTCGGCGCCGAGGGCACGGACGAGGTCTCCACGGCCACGGTCCGGGTCCACGACGGGGTGGCCACCGTCATCTGCGCGGCGGTCGAAACAGGCCAGGGCTTCACCACCCTCGCCCGCCAGATCGTCCAGGAGACCCTGGGCGTCGAGGAGGTCCACGTAGCGGCGGTGGACACCGACCAGCCCCCGGCGGGCCCGGCGACGCACGGCCGCCACACCTGGGTGTCGGGCGGGGCGGTGGAACGGGCGGCGAAGATGGTCCGAACCCAACTCCTCCAGCCGCTGGCGCACAAGTTCGGCATGTCCACGGAACTGCTCCAGATCGCCGACGGGAAGATCACCTCGTACGACGGTGTGCTCTCCACCACCGTCACGGAGGCGCTGGACGGCAAGGAACTCTGGGCCACCGCGCAGTGCCGCCCGCACCCCACGGAACCACTGGACGAGTCGGGCCAGGGCGACGCGTTCGTCGGCCTGGCGTTCTGCGCGGTACGGGCGGTGGTGGACGTCGACATCGAACTGGGCTCAGTACGGGTCGTCGAAATGGCGGTCGCCCAGGACATCGGCCGCGCCCTCAACCCCGCCCAGCTGGCGATCCGCATCGAGGCGGGCATCACCCAGGGCATCGGCGCGGCCCTCACGGAGAACCTCCGCACCGCGAGAGGCCTGATCCGCCACCCCGACCTGACCGGCTACGCACTCCCGACCTCGCTGGACGCCCCCGACATCCGCATCGTGAAACTGGTCGAGGAACGCGACGTGGTGGCCCCGTTCGGCGCGAAACCGGCCTCGGCGGTCCCGGTCGTCACGGCCCCCGCGGCAGTGGCCTCGGCAGTCCGCTCCGCAACGGGCCGCCCGGTGAACCGACTCCCCATCAGACCCCAGGCGGCGGTGGCAACGCCCAAGCCCTGACTGGCTCGTTACCGCCGTCGGACCGGTGTGATGCGCATTGCACGTGCAATCAAAGGGTGCGAGCTGTCACCGATGCTGGCTACAGTGATCCTCGAAGCTGTACCAGCAGGACAACGGGGAGGGTGTTGTGGCGACGGGAGAGGGCTCCGAAGGGGCCGGCTCCTCCGGGGGGCTCTTCGGGGGATTCATTGGGGGCGCCGTCGCTGCGGCGCAAAGTGCGGTCACAGAGCTTTACACCGAGCTGGAGTCCTTCACCAAGTTCCGCGACCGTATCGACGAGATCCTCGTGGACCTGAAGGCGTCCCCGGCGGACGCGAAGAAGCTGGGCGAGATCTCCATCAAGGACAGCCAGTTCGGCGACGTGTCCTGGCCGGAGGCGAAGGGCATGTTCGCCTCGTACGAGAAGGTCGTCGGCGAGCTGGAGACCTTGTCGAAGCTCCTCTCGGACTCCATCGAGGGCATGAGCATCGCGGTCCTGGCCTCGCACAAGGGCTACGACAACATGGACCAGGACATCCGCGACCGCATGCTCGCCATCAAGACGGGTGCGGAGAAGCACTACCCCGGCGAGTACAACCCGGTTCCGGGCGGGGACAAGCAGAGCGGAAACGGCGACAAGACGCCGCCCACGCCTCAGCCTTCGACGACCGACGACACCGGGGGTGCCTGATGGCGGTCGGGACGGCGTGGCGATCAGCGGTACGAACGGGGGAGTGAGATGGGTTCGACATCGTTCGAGGGCATGTCGCACAAGCAGATGATCGCGTGGCTGGACCAGGCCAACAGCGCGGCGGTCCAGGGCGTGGCCGATCGTCTGTCGAGTGCGGCGAAAGAGATCTCGAAAATCGGCGAAGAGCTGAAGATCCGCCCGCAGATCGTGAAGTGGAAGGGCGACGGAGCCGATTCGTTCCGCACGTGGAGTGCGGATCTGGCCAACGCCACGCTGCGCCTGGGCGAGTTCAGCAAGGACGCATCGAACCGCCTGGGCGAAACCGCCACGGCGATCGCCCAGGCCAAGGCGGCGATCCCCCGCCCCACAGGAGACCCCGAGGCGAGCCTCAAGGCCGCGGAGTCGGCACGGAACGACCCGGACTCGGCGGGGCTGATCAAGAAGCTGAACGGGGAGCGGGAGGCCGCGGCGGCGGAGATGCGGAAGCTCTCCCAGACGTACAGCCATTCGGTGGCGCAGCTCGACAACCTGAAGCGGCCGACGTTTCCGCCTCCGCCTCAGGTGGTCATGCCTGAGGGTAATAAGACCGTCGAAGACGCGAGGTACCTGAATCCAACCGCACCGAGTGTCGGCAACAACACGGTGAATCCAGAAATGCAGGGCCCTGCGCTTCAGCCCGCCGAGAACACACCGCGAAGGGTTGCTTCTGCAGAGGCTTTCAGTCCTGCCAGCTTGCCTCCGTCGGCTACCTCTTCGGTGCACATGGGCATCGACAGCGTAGTGACGCGTCCGGAGGCACCTACAGTCCCGAATATCGCTCCGGCACTCGGCCAGGCTGGTGGCGGAAGGCCCGACGTCGTCCTTCCGCCTGTTGTAGGTGGAGTTCCGCCCACCCTCAACAAGGGTGTTGTTCCGCTGCCATCGACGAACGGCTCAGGCCGGCCGGTAAGTGCCGTGCGGCCTTCTCTGGCCATGCCAGGCCCAAATGGTCCTGGTAGCGGGCAAGTCGGACGCCCCTCGCCGGCCAACGGTATCGTCGGCGGCCGACCCGCGCCGCAGACAACCGGGCGGCCGGTAGGTGGCCTGCCGCGCGGGCTGGTGGTCGGCGGCGAAGGGGCTCACGGTGGTCGTGCACCGATGATGCACGCGCCGGGCGGTTCAGTTGGAAGCGGGCAGAGCGGCATTGTCGGCGGGCGACGGCTCGCCGGCGAAGCCGGGGGAATGGTGGGCGGCCGCCCACAGCAGCCGGGCCAGTCCGGTGCACGGCCGTTTACGCCCGGTGGGACGGGCCTCGTGCGAGGCGCGGCGTCAGGCGGCGAAGGTGCACGCAGCACTGGTGCGATGGGTCGTGGTGCCGTTGGTTCTCAACGTGCTGGTGACTCGCGCCGGGACGAAGGCAGCGAGAGGCCTGACTACCTGACCGAGGATGAAGAGACGTGGCAGCACGGAGCGCGACGTGTCGTGCCGCCGGTCATCGACTGACCAAAACCTGCTAAGGGAACCGTATGCCTACCGGCAGTCGCCGCAGAATCCATGTCCGTGTCGTGCTCGCCTCGCTGGTCGGACTGCTGGTGGGCATTCCCGCACCTGCTCATGCGGATTCGATGAGGTCCAAGCAGTGGCATCTCGACGTTATGAAAGCGGAGGAGATGTGGGCTTCCAGTACGGGAGAGGGAGTCACTGTTGCCGTGATCGACACCGGTGTCGACGATTCCAACCCCGACCTGCGAGGGCGTGTCCTCAAGGGGAAAGACTTGGCGGAGGGCACTCCGGGGGACGAGCACACCGACACTGACGGTCACGGTACTGGTATGGCCGGGCTGATCGCTGGCACAGGTGAAAGGGATGGAGGTCAGGGGGCATTCGGGCTTGCCCCAGGGGTAAAGATTTTGCCGATTCGTCTCAGTCAGAAAGCGAACAATGAGGCGGAATCACTGAGGATTTTCAACAAGTCGGCACCTGAGGCTATCCGGTTCGCCGTGGACTCCGGCGCGAAAGTCATTAATATTTCGATGGCTGTTGATCGGGGGTCGCGAAATCTTGATGATTCTGTCGCGTATGCTTTGAGTAAAGGCTCCCTTGTGTTCGCGGGTGTTGGGAATGATGCTGACAAGGGAAACAAGGTTATGTTTCCTGCGGCTACGCCTGGAGTAGTCGGCGTCGGCGCAGTGGGCCGCGACTTCGCAAGATCCGATTTCTCACACTACGGACCCCAGGTCGACCTGGCCGCGCCAGGCGAGGAGATGGTCCACGCCTGCGGCGGTGGAACTGGTCTGTGTGAGGGCAACGGCACCAGCGACGCAACAGCTCTCGCCTCTGCCTCCGCTGCCCTCATCTGGTCCAAGCATCCGGACTGGACGAACAATCAGGTTCTGCGGGTCATGCTGAACACCGCAGGCGGTCCCGTCAGTGGTAAGAAGCGGTCCGACGGGATCGGCTACGGAATCGTTCGACCCCGTATCGCGCTCAAGACCCCCGGGGACCCCGGGCCCGCCGATGTGTACCCGCTTCCGGATCTCGCCGCAGCGGCGTCCGAGGCCCCTTCGCCGCAGCCGTCCAAGGCTGGGGGCGGTGCCGATCGTAGCGAGGTGCCTGCCGCGGCTGCGGACGGAGGCGGCAATAGCGCTCTCTGGATTGGCCTGGGGGTTGCCACGGCAGCCCTGGTCGGCGGCGGCGTGACAGCAGCGGTGCTCCGTTCCCGTCGGCGAAAGGCCGTTGCCGCACAGGCTCCGCCGGCGTATCAGCCCTCGTACGGGTATGGGCAGCCGCAGTTCCAGCCGCCGTATCCGCCAACATCTCCTCCGCCTGGTGCGCCGGAGAACACTTCGCGCTAGGCCGTTGGTTTCACGGTCGCGCTCGTTCATGGCTTGAAATAGCTGCCCGGCGCCCGAAAAGGCTAGCGAGTCGCGTTCGTGCGCTACTTTTCGGTGTTCCGCGGCAGGGTGCAGAGATGTCTTGTTTGATGCCACTCCGTGATTTCCGGCGGCTAGTGTTGGTGCCTTGAGTCAGTAAATCTGTCCAAGGCCTCGGCCGCTTGAGTAGACCATCACGGGGAATCCATGACGTTTGATGCGGAATGGGCGGGACTTCGTACGGAATCGACCCAGAGGGTTGATATGCGTCTCAACGGCGTACCTGCCGAACCAGGAACTCCGAAAGGCCCGTCACAGGCTGACCTTGCCGTCAACGATGACGACCTGGGCGCGATCGGGCATGACGCGTACGAACTGCGCACGCGGCTGTCGAAGGACGGCGATCATGCCCGGCCCACGACCTTCGACGCGGCCATCGCGCTCACCAATGGCAACTTCGTGAGCGGATCCGGGCTGCTGAAGGTTCACGACCGTTGGCAGACGCACCTCAAGACGCTCCTCGATGCCTGCGCGCAGATCTCGAACCACCTCGACTACTCCAAGGCCGCCCATCACAATGACGACGTTCAGATCGTCGGCGACCTGCTCAGCGTGTCGAAGCTCAACGAGTATCTGAAGTAAGTCACGGGGGAGTTGGCGTGTTGAAGTACGAGGACATCATCGACGCACCACTCGGCAAGCTGAAGGAGGCTGCCGACGACTGGTCGGAGATGGTCACCAAGCTGCAGCGCCTGGCCGAGGTGGCCAATGACGGCATGAAGGTCAAGGCGGACAAGGCCGAGTGGGACGGCGTGAACGCCGGCGTCACCAAAGGGTTCATCGGCAAGACCGCCAAGGAATTCAAAGACGCGGTCGCCGAGGCCAAAGGCGTGAAGCTCGTTCTGGAGGACGCGCACACCGCCTTCAAGAAGGCCAAGGACGACCTGGTGAACATCCGCGACGTCGAAGGGCGCGCGGCGGGTATCCACGTGGACGCCAAGGGCAAGGTCACGCCGCGGCGGCCGCTGGAGGAAAACGTGGCTGCGCGGCACGATCCCGACTACCCCGAAGCGCTACGCAAGCAGAAGGAAGCCATCGACAGCTGGCAGAAGAAGATCGACCTGATCGTCGACAACTGCAACGACACCGACGTCGCCTTCAAGAACGCGCTTGAGGCCAACGTCACCGAGGGCAGGGATTTCAGCAGCCCGAAGTACAAGAACCTGGACCAGGAAGAAGCTGCCCGCGCCGCAGACCTCGCGCGCAAGGGGCGCGACCTGACACATGCCCAGCTGCAGGCGCTCAACGAGCTGCTGCGTGACAACGCCAATTCGACTGAGTTCGCCACTGGCTTCTACGAGAAGCTCGGTCCGGAGAAGTCGCTCGCGTTCTTCGGTCAGCTCGCCACGGATACGCACGAGGGCATGAAGGTTGATGAGGAGCGGCTCAAGGACGTCCAGGCGCTCCAGAAGAATATGGGCCTCAGCCTGGCCACGGCCTCGCACGACAGGGCGTTCACCGCGGAGTGGGGCCCGGAGCTCCGCAAGATGGGCACCCAGCAGATCCCGTTGTCCAAGTACGACAACGGCGGCGGCCCGTACGGCTATCAACTGCTCGGCGGCATCATGCGCTACGGGAACTACGACGCGAAGTTCCTCAACCCGATCGCCGAGCACGTGGCGCAGCTGCATCAGAAGGATCCCTACCGGTTCGCCGGCAACAAGCAGGTGAACGGCTTCCTGGACAACCCGTTCAACCCCTCGGGGAAGAACGGGTCCGGCTATGACCCGGCCACCGCCATGCTGGAGGCGCTGGGGAACAGCCCCGACGCGGCAAAGAAGTTCTTCACCGATGAACCGACGTCCTACAACGAGGACGGCACGGTCAACCGAGGTGCCACGGCAGACCTCGGCAAAATGGATGTCGAGACCAGCGAAGAGGGCCCCGACAAGAAGAAAGAGGTGGCCATCGATAACTACCTCGACTTCTTCGGAAATGAGAAGTGGGAGTCTTTTCCGGACTCCAACTCCACCGATCCGGAAAAATTGGCTCCCACCCTCCAGTACATGCCGGACGCGCTGGGGCATGCCCTGGAGGCGGCGACTCTGGGCTACCCGGCAGGCGAGCCGGATCCGCGTGCGCAACGGGACGCCGACAACGCCGCGATCATGCAGAAGGTCATGGAGAAGTACGGGTCGGACGCCGGCTTGCTCAAGCACCAGGAGGGCTTGGCGGACAGCATGGGCGTCATGGGTGCGGGATATATCGACGACATCAACTGGGCTCTGGATAAGAACGACTCGGAAAGCGTCTTCGCCCCCGGTGAGAAGCAGAAGGGACGTCTCGATTTCGTAGGCACCGCAGATCACAACGGCCGCGGCATCACCCGGGAATTCCTCAGCTCACTTGGCCAGCACCCGGATGCCTACGCGACCATCTCGGCTGCCGAGGAGGTCTACACCCGCAGCGTGCTGGAAGCGCAGGTAGGCCCGGACGGAAAGATCGATCAAGCTGGGGCGCGGGCCGCAGTGCAAACAGGGTCCGAGGTACAAGGCATGCTCGACCAATCTCGGGCGGACCAGGTCCAGGCGACGAACCTCAAAACGCACGAGGACTACGAGAAGGCGGTGGCCGCGCGGGCGGGCTGGGTCGAATTCGGGGCCGTGGCCGGCGTGGCGGCGGGTGTCGCCTTCTTGCCAGCGACGGCAGCTGTGGGTACCGCCGCCGTCCTTATCCCATTGGCAACCGACACTGCCAGTGGCGCTCTAGAGCAAGTCATCGGACAGGTGATCGGTGACGTCTCCGACAACTCGGTGGATGGGCACAAGGAGAAGGTCGAAGAACTCAATGAGGATGAGAGGAAGAAGGTGTACAGGGCCGGTGAGAGTCTGGCCGAGTCGCCTATGGAGGAGTTCAGGCGTAAGCATGGTGTGAGTATTAAAAGTGATCTCGGACAGGACCTCAAGGAATCTATGAGGGTCGGCTATTCCACCGGTAATGCCCGCGAGGAACAGCAGGGAAATGACTCGGAGACCGGCTGAGAACGGTGCCGGGCGATGAGCAGAAGGATTCAGATGTGAGCAGTCGCAAGGCGGTACGTGATGGACTCGTCGCCGTAGCGGTGGCCGGCGCGTTGGCTTTCGGAGCTGTCGGCTGCAGCACAGGGGACGAGGTCCCGAAGGGCGACGACAAGTCCGTGGCGGGGACACGGCTCTGCGGTGGCACTGCTGTTTCCGCCGAGGCGGCCTCATCGTTGAGAACAATCACGAGGTCTTCCCGGTTCGAGCAGTCGGACGAAAAGTCCACCGTCGCGTACGCGGCGAATTCATTGATCCGAGAGTTCACCTCGTCCCTCACCACTGACGGGGACATCTGCCAGGTGTTCGCGATCGGCGCGGCCCTGAGCGATCGGCTGGAGGTGACCTGGGAGCTGACCGACGGCCGGCCGGTGCGTGACCTTGCTTCGAAGTTCACGGTGCTCCGGATGGGGGAGCGCGCTCTGACTGCCGTGGACGCCGGCTCCGTCCAATTCGCCTGCCGAAGCGAGAAGTTGCCGGGATCACAACCGGCTCACATCGATATCAATGTGGAGCGCTGGTCGCCCGAGGACCCCGAGGGTGATCCGGAGAAGTTGAAGGATGCCTACGCGACCGTCGCCCATTCCTTCGCCCTCGCCATGGCGAAGGAACTGGGCTGCGAGAACGACGGAGGGCTGGAGGCCCGGCCGGTACTCGACCCCGTGTGACGTACGGCGCGGTGGCGAGCGGTACGGCCGGTACCGTAACCGTTGACCAGGGGGAGGTGCCGGCGTGATATCCGAGCCGGAGTTGGTGGGGGAGGACGGGCCGGGCTCGTCCCCGGACGTGGTGAGCGGGTTCGATCGGGAGCCTGCGGCCGGGCGGCGGCGAGGGCCGGGGGTGCTCTGGGGTGTGGGCGGCGCGCTGGTGGCCTCCGTGGTGTGGGCGACGGCGGTGTTCGCGTACGGGATCGGTGGCGACCGGAAGCCGGACCTGCACGGCTACCGCGTGGAGTCCGACTCCTGTGCCGCGATAGAGGTGAAGGCGCTCGCCGAGGTGGTGGGGGCGACGGAGCCCGAGGCGGCGGCGACCGAACTGGACGGCATCGAGCATCCGGCCCTCCACCGCATCCGGTGCACCGTCATCCTCACCCCGCCGGACGCCGCTGCGCAGGGCGGCAAGGACGGGGCGAAGTGGACCACGACCTACCAGGCGTCCGTCACGGCCGAGCTGCACAAGGAGACCGACCCGCGACCCGAATTCGAGGCGAGCAGCACGCTGACGGAGATCGACGGCGTTGCGGTGGCGCAGGTCGAGCGGGTGCCGGACCTCGGGGACCTGGCTCATCTGCTGGTCATGGAGGACAACGTGATGCAGCTGAAGGTGGTGGAGGGCGGTGCCGTCGTGACGCTCTCCCTGACCGCCTGGACGAACTTCGACCTGGATGACGAGGAGGAGGTGCCGGATGTGCAGCCGGAACCCGAGCTGCTCGCGTACCGGGCTGACCTGATCACCGATATGCGCGAGGTGATGAAGGCGCTGAAGACGGGCTGAGTGTCAGTGGCCGGCCGACCGGTCGTTGTACGAGCGGAAGTGGCCGCCCCCGACACACAAGGGGCGGCCACTTCCGCGGTGTGGAGACCGTGACCGGAATCGAACCGGTGTAACTCGAGTTGCAGTCGAGCCCCTGAGCCTCTCGGGCACACGGTCGGGAGTAACGCTGGATGCGCTGTTCCTTTGCTGTCCATGACGCTACGGGCCCCCGCCCCCCGCCTCAAGGAATCCGGCCCGCCCGCAACGCGACTGCCATACGCCGTTCATACCCGGGGCCCGAGGCCTACGACCAAGGGCCGAGCCCGGGACCGTACATCGACAGGGTTCAAACCGGTCCATGCCCCTTACGCTGAGGCCATGACCGCCCTCGAACCGCGCGACGGCACCGATGCCGCCCGCCTCACGCCGCCCGCGACCGACGATCACTCCCCGGACCCGTTGTCCGACGTGCCCCTCGCGGCCGTCGAAGGGGTCCTCGGGCGCACCTACCGGGCGCTGAGCATCGGCATCGTCTCCGTGGTGTTCCTCATCGCGTTCGAGGCCACGGCGGTCGGCACGGCCATGCCGGTGGCCGCCCGCGAGCTGAACGGCATCCCGCTGTACGCGTTCGCCTTCTCCGCGTACTTCACCACCAGCCTCTTCGCCATGGTCCTCTCCGGGCAGTGGGCCGACCGGCGCGGGCCGCTCCAGCCGCTCGCCACCGGGATCACCGCGTTCGGCGCCGGTCTGCTGCTCTCCGGGGCGGCCTCCAGCATGTGGATCTTCATCGCCGGGCGGGCGGTCCAGGGCCTCGGCGGCGGGCTGGTGATCGTCGCCCTGTACGTCGTCATCGGGCGGGCCTACCCCGAGCGCATCCGGCCCGCGATCCTGGCCGCCTTCGCCGCGAGCTGGGTGATTCCGTCCGTCGTCGGGCCGCTCGCCTCCGGGACGGTGACCGAGCACCTCGGCTGGCGCTGGGTCTTCGTCGGCATTCCTGTTCTCATCGTGATTCCGCTTGCCCTGGCCCTCCCGGCGATCCGGCGGACCGCCTCCGGGCCCGCGGATCCGGCCGCCGCCACCGAGCCGTACGACCGCCGCCGGATCCGGCTGGCCCTCGGGATCTCGGCCGGGGCGGGGCTGCTCCAGTACGCGGGGCAGGAGCTGAACTGGCTCGCCCTCCTGCCGGCCGCCCTCGGCGTCGCCCTGCTGGTGCCCGCCGTCCGCGGGCTGCTGCCCGCCGGGACCGTACGGGCGGGGCGCGGGCTTCCCTCGGTGGTCCTGCTGCGCGGGGTCGCCGCCGGGTCGTTCATCGCCGCCGAGTCCTTCGTACCGCTGATGCTGGTCACCCAGCGCGGGCTGTCCCCGACGATGGCCGGGCTCTCGCTGGCCGTGGGCGGGGCGACCTGGGCGCTCGGTTCGTACGTTCAGTCCCGGCCGCGTATGGAAGCGCACCGCGAGCGGCTGATGGTCAGCGGCATGGTGCTCGTCGCCGCCTCGATCGCCGTCGCGCCCTCCGTGCTGATCGAAGGGGTCCCGGTCTGGATCGTCGCCGTCGCCTGGGCCTTCGGCTGCTTCGGGATGGGCATGGTGATCGCCTCCACCAGCGTGCTGCTGCTGAAGCTCTCGGCCCCGGAGGAGGCGGGCTCCAACTCCGCCGCGCTCCAGATCTCCGACGGTCTCTCCAACGTGCTGCTGCTGGCCATGGGCGGTGCCGCCTTCGCGGCCCTCGGCGGCAAGGCCCTGGGCGCGGCCGCGCACGGGGTGGTGGAGGCGGGCGCCTCCGGCTCGCACCCGGGCGCGTTCGCTGCCGTGTTCCTGCCGATGGCGGGGGTGGCGCTGGTGGGGGTGTGGGTGGCGACGAGGGTCGTCGTCGGGACACGGGAGAAGTGATCTTCCCCGGCGTGCCGGACCTGGTCGTCGACGCGATGTGAGCACCGTCTCGTCGGACCTCGGCGCGGCTCGTCCGTACCGGGTTTCCACCGGGCCCCCGGTAAGGTGGCCCGGTTGTCGTATCGCGGGCCGGGACGTACGGGCCCGGTCCGGTGCCGGCAGCGACCCACGTACCCGAGAGCCCCGAACCGGAGACCGTGACTACTACCACCGCCTCCCACCACCTCTCACCCGCCTTTCCCGGCCGGGCCCCCTGGGGCACCGCCGGCAAGCTGCGAGCCTGGCAGCAGGGCGCCATGGAGAGGTACGTCCAGGAGCAGCCGCGCGACTTCCTCGCCGTCGCGACGCCCGGCGCCGGCAAGACCACGTTCGCGCTGACGCTCGCGTCGTGGCTGCTGCACCACCATGTCGTCCAGCAGATCACCGTCGTCGCCCCGACCGAGCACCTCAAGAAGCAGTGGGCGGAGGCGGCCGCCCGGATAGGGATCAAGCTCGACCCCGACTACAGCGCCGGTCCGCTCAGCAAGGAGTACCACGGGGTCGCCGTCACCTACGCGGGTGTCGGCGTCCGCCCGATGCTGCACCGCAACCGCTGTGAGCAGCGCAAGACGCTCGTGATCCTCGACGAGATCCACCACGCCGGTGACTCGAAGTCCTGGGGCGAGGCCTGCCAGGAGGCGTTCGACCCGGCGACCCGGCGGCTCGCGCTGACCGGTACGCCGTTCCGGTCGGACACCAACCCGATCCCGTTCGTCGCGTACGAGGAGGGCAACGACGGCATCCGCCGCTCCTCCGCCGACTACACCTACGGCTACGGCAACGCGCTCGCCGACGGCGTCGTCCGCCCGGTCATCTTCCTCAGCTACAGCGGCAACATGCGCTGGCGCACCAAGGCCGGTGACGAGATCGCCGCCCGGCTCGGCGAGCCGATGACCAAGGACGCCATCGGGCAGGCCTGGCGCACCGCGCTGGCGCCCACCGGTGAGTGGATCCCCAACGTGCTCTCCGCCGCCGACAAGCGGCTCAC
Organism: Streptomyces sp. DSM 106670; assembly: GCF_055792845.1. Classification (NCBI taxonomy): domain Bacteria; kingdom Bacillati; phylum Actinomycetota; class Actinomycetes; order Kitasatosporales; family Streptomycetaceae; genus Streptomyces; species Streptomyces sp. DSM 106670. Next base: position 2,879,587 of record NZ_CM147704.1, on the reverse strand, counting down.
CGAGGTCCGCAAGGGCATCCCCGACGCGGGCGGGCTCGTCATCGCGACCGACCAGGACTCGGCACGCGCGTACGCCAAGATCCTCAAGAAGGTCACCGGGGAGACGCCGACCGTCGTCCTCTCCGACGAGAAGGCCGCCTCCAAGAAGATCGACAAGTTCAGCGCGGACGAGTCGCGCTGGATGGTCGCCGTCAGGATGGTGTCCGAGGGGGTCGATGTGCCGCGGCTCGCCGTCGGCGTGTACGCGACCACCATCTCCACGCCGCTCTTCTTCGCCCAGGCCGTCGGCCGCTTCGTGCGCTCCCGCAGGCGCGGTGAGACCGCGTCCGTCTTCGTCCCGACGATCCCGATGCTCCTCGACTTCGCCAACGAGATGGAGGTCGAGCGCGACCACGTGCTCGACAAGCCGAAGAAGGGCAGCGACGAGGAGAACCCGTTCTCGGAGGAGGACAAGCTCCTCGCCGACGCGGAGAAGCTGGAGGACGAGGAGACCGAGGAGCAACTGCCCTTCGAGGCGCTGGAGTCCGACGCCGTCTTCGACCGGGTGCTGTACGACGGCGCCGAGTTCGGCATGCAGGCCCACCCCGGTTCCGAGGAGGAGCAGGACTACCTCGGCATCCCGGGGCTCCTGGAGCCGGACCAGGTCCAGCTGCTCCTCCAGAAGCGGCAGAGCCGGCAGATCGCGCACAGCCGCCAGAAGCCGGCCGAGGAGGCCGACCTCCTGGAGAAGCCGGCCGACGCCCGGCCCGTCGTCACCCACAAGCAGTTGCTCAGCCTGCGCAAGCAGCTCAACACGATGGTCTCCGCCTACACCCACCAGAGCGGCAAGCCGCACGGCGTGATCCACAACGAGCTGCGCCGGGTCTGCGGCGGCCCGCCGAGCGCGGAGGCCACGGCCCACCAGATCCAGACGCGTATCGCGAAGGTCCAGGAGTGGGCCACCCGGATGACATGATCCCGGTGGCCCGGTGGCCCGGTGGCCCGGTGGCCCGGTGGCCCGGTGGCCCGGTGGCCCGGTGGCCCGGTGGCCCGGTGGCCCGGTGGCCCGGTGGTGTTCCGGTTCTTGTCGGCCCGTGCGGAGGTTCCCTCCTCCGTGCGGGCCGACGGCTTTTCCGGGCGGACCAGCGGGCGGCATCGCGACGTTTCCGGTCGGCGGCGCCGGGAAATTTCTCCGGTGGCCGTTCACACACTGTTAACGATGGTTCACATCCATGGACGCGTTGCCCCGACCGTGTCGTGACACGTGAACGCGCGTAGATGTTCGCTTACCGGACGCCGTCCCGCTGACCGGCCCTTATGTGCGGGCCGTACCGGGGCTCCGTGTCCGGAGACCGGATTCTGGACGAGGACTTCCGCTGAGCGGACCGGCTCGCTACTGTCCCCGCCATATGAACGCCCCGTGGCAACGCCGCCGCGGAGCGCAGCCGGTGCCTTGCCAGGCCGGCGGCCTCTCCGTGCGTCGCCGCTGGGACCGGCGTCGCAACCCCGCCGGAGCAGGACCGTCGTCGCTCACCCCGAAGAGGAGAGGGCGTCGTGACAGCGGAGACTTCCCAGACGCTCGACCGAGGACTGCGCGTCCTCAAACTGCTCGCCGACACCGATCACGGACTGACCGTCACCGAGTTGTCCAACAAACTCGGTGTCAACCGGACCGTCGTCTACCGACTGCTCGCCACCCTGGAGCAGCACGCCCTGGTCCGCCGAGACCTGGGCGGCCGCGCCCGGGTCGGCCTGGGTGTGCTGCGGCTCGGCCGACAGGTGCACCCGCTCGTCCGGGAAGCCGCGCTGCCCGCGCTGCGCTCCCTGGCCGAGGACATCGGGGCCACCGCCCATCTCACCCTCGTCGACGGCAGCGACGCCCTCGCGGTCGCCGTCGTCGAGCCCACCTGGACCGACTACCACGTCGCCTACCGGGCCGGCTTCCGCCATCCGCTGGACCGGGGCGCGGCGGGCCGGGCCATCCTGTCCGCCCGTCAGACCACGGAGAACGGCCACCCCGGCTACACCCTCACCCACGGCGAACTCGAAGCCGGCGCCAGCGGGGCGGCCGCGCCCCTGGTCGGGGTCTCGGGCGTGGAGGGCAGCGTCGGCGTCGTCATGCTCGCCGACGCCGTACCGGAACGGGTCGGGCCCCGTGTGCTCGACGCCGCCCGGGAAGTGGCCGACGCGCTGCGGTAGGCGGGTGCCCGTACGCGTGCGGGGTGTGTGGTCCGGCCCCCGTACGCGTATTGGGGCGTGCGTGGTCCGGAGCGTTCCGGGCGGCGTACGCCTGGCGCGTTCCCCGTCGGGTGCGCCGGTTAGATTGGGTGCGTGCTCACTCGTCTCACGCGCCCCCGCGTTCTCGCCCTCTGCGCGCTGCCCGTCCTCGCCCTGTTCGGTACGGTCGCCCTCGCGCCGCTGCCGTTCACCCTGGCGCGGCCCGGCATGACCGCGGACGTGCTCGGCAAGGACGACGGGCGGCCGGTGATCACCATCACCGGCGCCGAGACCCGGGCCACCGACGGGCAGCTGCGGATGACGACGATCCTCGCCACCGGGCCCAAGGCGGACGTCCGTATCGGCGAGGTGATCGACGGCTGGTTCCGCACCGACCGGGCGGTCATGCCGCGCGACTCCGTCTACCCCACCGGCGGCTCCGAGAAGGAGATCGAGAAGCACAACCTCGACGACATGAAGGAGTCGCAGAACGTCGCCGTCGACGCCGCCCTCGACTACCTGGACCGCGAACCCGGTTCGATGCGGGTCGAGGTCGACCTCGGCGACATCGGCGGCCCGAGCGCCGGGCTCTTCCTCTCCCTCGGCATCATCGACAAGCTCGACGGCAACGGCTCCGGCGGCGACCTCACCGGCGGCCGCACCATCGCCGGTACGGGAACGATCAGCGCGGACGGCAAGGTCGGCGCGGTCGGCGGGGTGTCGATGAAGACACAGGCCGCCCACCGCGACGGGGCGACCGTCTTCCTCGTCCCGAAGGCCGAGTGCCGTCAGGCGGAGGCCGAGCGGCCGGACGGGCTGCGGATCGTGCCCGTCTCCACGCTCAAGGACGCGGTCGGCTCGCTCAAGGCCCTGGAGACGGGTGGGAAGGTGCCGAGCTGCTGACCTGCGGCGGCACGGACGGATCCCCGGGCTTCCCGGTCTCTCCGGACTCCCTGGCCTCCTCCGCCTCCGGCGTGCCTGGTGCGGGCCCGGACTCCGCCTCCGGCGCGTCGTCCAGCGTTCGCCAGGACGGGAACACCAGCGGGCTCAGCGTGGCCAGGAAGTAGATCCCGCCCATCACCAGCAGCGCCCCCGTCGCCCCCGCGCCCTCCACCAGCAGCCCGGCCGCGAGCCCGCCCAGCGGCATCGCGAACTCGCAGCCCGCCGTCAGCGCACCCGAGACCCGGCTGCGCAGCCGGTCCGGTACGCGCTCGTAGATCACCGTCGTCAGGATCGGGTTCAGCACGCCGCCCGCGATCCCGCCGAGCAGCATGGTCACCGCGAGCGGCAGCGTCGTCCCGGTCAGCGCGGCGACCAGGAAGCGCGGCGCACCGCACAGGATCACGCACGCCGTGAACACCGCCCGGCGCGGGAAGCGGTGCCCCACCGCCCCGTACAGCAGGGCTCCTGTCAGCCCGCCCGCCCCGAACAGCGCGGTGAGCAGCCCGATGTCGGTCGCGCCGCCCAGCTCGGCCTCGGCGTGCACGGGCAGCAGTACGGCGTACCAGCCCTGATCGAGGCCGTTCATGAACATCACCATGACCACGACCGACAGCAGCAGCCGGTTGCTCAGCAAGTGGGCGTAACCCTCGCGGAGTTCGGTGCCGTAGGCGCGTACGGAGACCGGGGCCTCGGCCTTCCGCGGCTCGGCCGCGCGGATGCCCCGTACCCCTGCGGCGACCAGCAGGGCGGACAGCCCGAACGTCGCCGCGTCCAGCAGCAGGACCGACTCCGCGCCGGCGAAGGCGATGAGGACCCCGGCGAGCGCCGCACCGACCATCCGGGCGCCGCGCGAGACCGCGTCGAAGAGGCTGGCGGCCCGGGCGAGCGTGGTGCCGGCGTGCTCGGCCAGGTCCGGGATCAGGACGTAGCGCGCGGTGTTGCCCGGGGTGTGGGCGAAGCCGTTCAGCGCCATCAGCGCGCACAGCATCCAGAAGTGGAGGACGCCGGCGAAGTGCAGCAGCGGGATCGCGGCGATGGCCAGGGCGCACACGGCGTCGGAGGCGATGGCGACCCGGCGGCGGCCGATCCGGTCGATGACCGGTCCGCCGATCAGTGCGGCGACGACGATCGGCAGGGTCGCGCAGAAGGCGACGACGCCGGCCCGGCCCGCACTTCCCGTGGTCTCCAGGACGAACCAGGGGACGCCGATCAGGGTCAGTGAAGTGCCTGCGGTGGAAATGGAGTTGGCCGCGAGCGTGGCGGCGAGCGGGGTGCGGTGCCCCATGGTTCTGTCCCCCCGAGTCGATGGTTACGCCGGATGGAAGGCGGCGGCGCGAGGCGCGTTCACGCTCGTGGTCGCCTCCCGGCTCTGGGTCGTCAGCCGCAGGCCCACCTCGACCAGGGTCCAGCCGACCCGGGTGCGCAGGCTGGTGCGGGGGAGGCGGAACTCGGCTGCTGTGGAGCGGAGTTCGGCGGACTCTGCGGCGTGCAGGAGGTGGTGGACGTCGGCGTGCATAACGGGCTTCCCTTCGGGTGGTGGGGAGTTCGGGGAGTGTGGGGACTTACGGTGTGCGGCCCGGTCATTCGGAGGGGCGCGGGAACGTGTGCAGATGGGTGCGGACGACGGCCGATCCCTCGGTGTCCTCGGGGACGACGTCGCGGTAGCTCTCCACCAGTTCGTGGAGCTTCGTGGACAGCTCCAGCGCGAGTTCCGGGGTGAGACGGATCTTGAAGTCGCTCAGGTCCCAGCTCCGCTGCCACTCCTCCGACCAGTCGCCCACCGTGCCCAGCCAGGTGTTCAGCTCCTGGGCGTGGACGGTGGCCGTCTCGTGCAGGACGAAGTCGATGGCCCCGCGCACCTCCGGGTCGGCGTGCGTCTTGAAGTCCGCGGCGTTGAACATCGAGCCGTCGTGCACCGACCGCCACCAGCGCTCGCGGCCCTTGCCCAGCTCCGGGGCGTCCTCGACCATGCCGCTCTCCGCCAGCTGGCGCAGGTGGTAGCTGGTCGCTCCGCTGGACTCGCCCAGCCGCTCGCCGAGCTTGGAGGCGGTGGCCGGGCCGAACTCCCGCAGTGTGTTCAGTAGTCGGAGCCGTAGGGGGTGCGCTACCGCGCGCAGCGTGCGGGCGTCGACGTTGTGGATCCTCCGGTCGGTGCCGTCGTGGCGGTAGGGGCCAGGGGCGTTCTCGCGCTGAGAGGCGTTCTCGTTCTCCGTCATGCTTCGACAGTAGAGATGCAAAGAGTCCTTTGCAAGACTTTTTTGCAACGAGGTCTTTGCAACGATTCTTTGTAACTCAGCCCTCCTCGATGAACCCCTCCGCCACCAGCCAGTCCTTCGCCACCTCGTGCGGGTCCTCGCCGTCCACGTCCACCTTGGCGTTCAGCGTCTGCGCGACCTCGGTCGTCAGCTTCTTCGCGAGCGGGTCCAGCAGCTCCGCGATCACCGGGTACTTCTCGAAGGTGGCCTCGTGGACGACGGGGGAGGCGTTGTAGTTGGGGAAGAAGTTCTTGTCGTCCTCCAGGACGTCCAGGTTCATCGCCTTGATGCGCCCGTCGGTGGTGAACACCTCGCCCAGCAGGCAGGAGCTGGACTCGGAGACCTGGGTGTAGATGATTCCGGCGTCCATCTTCTGGATGTTGCCCGCCGGGATCTTCATCCCGTACTTCTTCTCCATGCCGGGTAGTCCGTCGTCGCGCGAGGCGAACTCGTTCTCCACGCAGATCGTCACCGCGCCCGGGTCCTTCTTCGCGAGGGCCGCCACGTCCGAGAGGGTCTTGAGCTTGTACTTGGCGTTGTTCTTCTTGCTGATGGCCAGCGCGTACGTGTTGTCGAGCGGGGCCGGCGGCAGCCAGATCACCCCGTTGCCCTTGTCCTCGTCCCGTACCGCCTCGTACTGCTTCTTCGGGTCGACGATCGGGTCCGCGTGGCCCAGGAAGGTGATCCAGCCGGTGCCGGTGTAGTCCCACTGCGCGTCGGCGTCGCCGTTGATGATGGCCTCGCGGGCGCTGATCGAACCCGGCAGGTTCGTCCGGTCCAGGACCTCCGCCCCGGCCGCCTTGAACACCAGGCCGGTCATCTGGCCCAGGATGATGTTCTCGCTGAAGTTCTTCGAGGTCACCGTCAGCGTGGCGCCCTTGAGCGGCTCGCCCTGCCCGACCGACCCCGGCGACACGTCGTCCACCATGGGCGAACCGCTCTTCAGCCCGCAGCCGCCCATCAGCAGCACCAGGGACGCGGCCGCCAGGACCCGGATTCCGTACGTCGTGGTCCTCACCGCTCCTCCAGCCCGCGCGGCGTCAGCGCCAGTTCGGCCAGCGAGGCCAGCCAGTCCACCAGCAGCGCCAGCACCACCGTCAGCACCGAGCCGATGATCAGCACCGGCATCCGCTGCGTCTGGATCCCCGAGGTGATCAGGTCACCGAGCCCGCCGCCCCCGCCGAACGTGGCCAGCGTCGCCGTACCGACGTTCAGGACGAGTGCCGTACGCACCCCCGCCAGGATCAGCGGCACCGCGAGCGGCAGCTCCACCTTCAGCAGGACGCCCCGCCCGGACATCCCCATCCCGCGCGCCGCCTCGATCATGTTCGGCTCGATCGCCCGCAGACCCGCCACCGTGTTGGAGAGCACCGGCAGCACCGCGTAGATCACGATGCCGATGATCGCCGTCCGGGGCCCGATGCCCAGCCAGATCACCAGCAGCGCCAGCAGACCGATCGCCGGGGTCGCCTGCCCGATGTTGGCCAGCGCCGTGAACGCCGGGGCCGCCTTGCGCAGCCGCCGCCGGGTCAGCGCGATGCCGAGCGGGATCGCGATGATCAGCACCCAGAACGTGGAGATCGCCGTCAGCCGTACGTGCTGCCACCAGCGCAGCTGTACGTTGCCGCCGGTCAGCGAGTTCTCCGCGATCGAGTCCAGGTGGATGTTGGTGATCCACACGTACGTGATGACCAGGACGACCACCAGCACCGCCGGCAGGAGCACCAGCTTCCGCCAGGTGATCCGGCGGGCCGGGGCGGCCGGAGCGGGGGAGGGGTCGCTCTCCTCGTCGTGGAACGCGTGGCCCTTGACGTCGTGCTCGCCCGGCGGCCGGGTGGGAGTGGCCGGGCCCTTGCCGGATCCCGACTGATGGCTGGGGCTCATACTCCGCCGCCACCCCCCTCCAGCTCCTGCTCCGTCTGGTGGACGCGCTGCTCCTCCAGCTCGTGCTGGTGCTCCATCGCGGTCAGCCGGTCGGCCTCCAGCAGCTCCTGCACGTTGTCCATCAGCGTCTTCATGTCGACGACCCCGATGAACTCGCCGCGCCGCCCGGTCACCGCGACCCGGCCCCCGCTGTCGGTGAGCACCGCCTCCAGCGCGTCGTGCAGCGTGGCGTCCCGGGTCACCGTGTCGTGCACCAGCTGCCCGGCCCGCGCCAGCGAACCGCGCGCCCGCATCAGGTCGCCGCGCCGCAGCCACTTGTACGGGCGGTTCTGCCGGTCCAGCATCAGCAGCTCGTTGTGCGGGCCGTTGCGCAGCTTGTTGAAGATCGTCTGGAGCGGGTCCTCGACCGTCACCGTCGGGAAGTCCGCGATGCCCACATCCCGTACGCGGGTGAGGTTCAGCCGCTTGAGGGCCGCGCCCGCGCCGACGAAACCGGAGACGAAGTCGTCCGTCGGGTTGGTGAGGATCGCCTCCGGGGTGTCGAACTGCGCGATGTGCGAGCGCTCCCGCAGCACCGCGATCCGGTCGCCCAGCTTGATCGCCTCGTCGAAGTCGTGGGTGACGAACACGATCGTCTTGTGCAGCTCGTGCTGGAGCCGGATCAGCTCGTCCTGGAGGTGGTCCCGGGTGATCGGGTCGACCGCCCCGAACGGCTCGTCCATCAGCAGGACGGGAGGGTCGGCGGCCAGCGCCCGTGCCACGCCCACCCGCTGCTGCTGCCCGCCGGAGAGCTGGCGCGGATAGCGGCCGTGGAACTCGCGCGGGTCCAGGCCCACCAGGTCGAGCATCTCCTCCACCCGGTCCTTCACCCGGGACTTGGACCAGCCGACCATCTTCGGGACCAGCGCGATGTTGTCCGCGACCGTCATGTGCGGGAAGAGGCCGGAGGACTGGATCGCGTAACCGATCTTGCGGCGCAGCTTCACCGGGTCGATGTCGGTGACGTCCTCGTCGCCGATCCGGATCCGGCCCGAGGTCGGCTCGATCAGCCGGTTGATCATCTTCAGGGTGGTGGACTTCCCGCAGCCGGACGGGCCGACGAAGATGACCGTCTCGCCGGCCTTGATCTCCATGGAGACGTTGTCGACGGCCGGGTTCGGGTTGCCCGGGTACTTCTTGGTGAGGTTCTCCAGCTGGATGGTGGCCCCGGAGGTGGCCTCGGCCCCTTCCTCCACGGCGACAGCGCCGGTCTCGGTCTCAGGCACGGATCCCCCTCGGGATGGTCAGCCGTCCCAGCAGGACGTACGCGGCGTCGAAGAGCAGGGCGAGGACCACGATGCCGAGCGTGCCCGCGAGGACCTGGTTGATCGCGTTGGCACTGCCCAGCGAGGCGATGCCGCGGAAGATCTCGTTGCCCAGGCCGGGCCCGGAGGCGTACGCGGCGATCGCGGCGATGCCCATCAGCATCTGGGTGGAGACCCGGATCCCGGTCAGGATCGGCGGCCAGGCGAGCGGCAGCTCCACCCGGCACAGCCGCGCCAGCCGCGACATCCCGATGCCCGTCGCCGCGTCCACCAGCGACGGATCGACGCCCCGCAGCCCGACGATGGAGTTCCGGACGATCGGCAGCAGCCCGTACAGGGTCAGGGTGATCACGGTCGGGGCGACGCCCAGGCCGACCAGCGGGATCAGCAGACCGATCGCGGCGAGGGACGGAATGGTCAGGATCGTCGCCGTGGAGGTGATCGCCAGCGAGCCGCCCCAGCCGCTGCGATAGCTCACCACCCCGATGACCACACCCAGCACGGTGGCGATGACCATGCACTGGAAGACCGCGCTGACATGCTGGAACGCGTCCGTGAGGAGCTGCTGGTGGCGGGTGTTCAGATACTCCCAGAAGCTCACACGGCGCTCCTTCGGATCGATGACCTCCCCGGGCCCTGCCGCCCGGTCGGTCCCTACGCTCGGTCGGTGTCCTCGGCCGCCTGTTCCACCAGCGGGATGATCCGCAGCGGAACCGGGTTCTCCATGACGATCGCCGTGGAGGCCCGGACAATGCCATCAAATCCGACAACCCGGTCGATCACCCGCTGAAGATCGGCGTTGGAACGGGCGACGAGCCGGCAGAACATGTCGCCGTGCCCGGTGGTGGTGTGCAGCTCCAGCACTTCCGGTACGCCGCCCAAATGGGCCCGTACGTCGGCCCCTTGGCCCTGCTTGATCTCCAGGGTGGCGAACGCGGTGACCGGATAGCCGAGCGCCGCCGGGTCCACGTCGGGGCCGAACCCCCGGATGACGCCATTCGACTGAAGGCGGTCCAGCCGCGCCTGCACGGTCCCGCGCGCCACCCCGAGCCGCCGGGATGCTTCGAGGACGCCTATGCGCGGCTCACGCGCGAGCAGCACGATGAGCCGGCCGTCCAGATGATCGATCGCCACGGTCCTGCCTCCGGTGGTCAGCCTGTACAGATAGTCCGGCCATCATGGCGTTCGGCTGGGCATATTGACCAGTGAATGCGCGAACTATTGCGCACCTTGCGATGTGGGGAGAGCCTTCGAACATGACTGAGACTCTGCACACCAGCCCCGAAACCGCAGCGCAGGCCGACCGCTTCCCGGTCAAGGGAATGGACGCGGTCGTCTTCGCCGTGGGCAACGCCAAGCAGGCCGCGCACTACTACTCGACCGCCTTCGGCATGAAACTCGTGGCCTACTCCGGACCGGAGAACGGCAGCCGCGAGACGGCGAGTTACGTCCTCACGAACGGATCGGCCCGCTTCGTCTTCACCTCCGTGATCAAGGCGTCCACCGAGTGGGGCACCTTCCTCTCCGACCATGTGGCCGCGCACGGCGACGGCGTCGTCGACCTCGCGATCGAGGTCCCGGACGCCCGGGCCGCGTACGCGTACGCCGTCGAGCACGGCGCGCGCGGCATCACCGAGCCGCACGAGGTCAAGGACGAGCACGGCACCGTCGTCCTCGCCGCCATCGCCACGTACGGCAAGACCCGCCACACGCTGGTCGAGCGCTCCGGCTACGAGGGCCCCTACCTCCCCGGCTTCGCCGCGGCGAACCCGATCGTCGAGCCGCCCGCCAAGCGCACCTTCCAGGCGATCGACCACTGCGTCGGCAACGTCGAGCTCGGCCGGATGAACGAGTGGGTCGGCTTCTACAACCAGGTCATGGGCTTCACCAACATGAAGGAGTTCGTGGGCGACGACATCGCCACCGAGTACTCCGCCCTGATGTCGAAGGTCGTCGCCGACGGCACGCTCAAGGTCAAGTTCCCGATCAACGAGCCGGCGATCGCGAAGAAGAAGTCGCAGATCGACGAGTACCTGGAGTTCTACGGCGGCGCCGGGGTCCAGCACATCGCGCTCGCCACCAACGACATCGTCTCCACGGTCCGCTCGATGCGCGCCGCCGGTGTGCAGTTCCTGGACACCCCCGACTCGTACTACGACACCCTCGGCGAGTGGGCCGGCGAGACCCGGGTGCCGGTCGAGACCCTGCGCGAGCTGAAGATCCTCGTCGACCGCGACGAGGACGGCTATCTGCTGCAGATCTTCACCAAGCCGGTCCAGGACCGGCCGACCGTCTTCTTCGAGATGATCGAGCGCCACGGCTCCATGGGCTTCGGCAAGGGCAACTTCAAGGCCCTGTTCGAGGCGATCGAGCGCGAGCAGGAGAAGCGCGGCAACCTCTGATCCGCTCGCGGACGGTGGAGAACGCCGCCGCGGCCCGGGGCAGTACCCCGGACCGCGGCGGCGTTCGCCGTTCACGGCCTCCGCTTCACGGACTCTTCGACGCGGAGGGCGATGAGGAGGGTGACGCGGTGGGCGACGGGGACTTCGATGGCGCGTCCGCCGGCTTCGACGCAGCCGGGGCCGGAGCCTCCGGCTTCGTCTCCCGCTTCGGCTCCGGCTTGGGCTCGGGGGCCGGCGGCGGGGGCGGAGGCGGCTGCATGTCGCCCGGCCCGCCCGGCGGCGGCTCGCCCAGCGCGTCCAGCGCCTCCCGGGCCAGCGGCGCGGCGAGCGGCGAGAAGGCCGGGTTGGTGCGCACGGCCTGCTCCAGATTGCGGCGCGCCGGACCGTAGTCCGCCAGCTCCCGCTGGATCACGCCCAGGTGGTACGCGTACGAGGCGTTCCGTACGCCCGTGTCGACGGCCCGCTCCGCGTACTCCAGGCCCTCCTCGGACTTCCCCGCCCGGTGCAGCGCCCAGCCCAGCGCGTCCGCCACCGCCGCACTGCGGTGCTGCCCCCGCCACTGGGCCCGCAGCAGCTCCACCGCCGCCTCCGGGTCCCCGTGGTCGGCCTCGAAACGGGCCAGCACCAGGGACTCGTCGGCCCCGGCCCTCTTCGCCTCCGCCACCATCTCCCGGAGCTTCGTGTACTGGGTGCGGGCGTCACCGTCCAGCCCCAGCGACTCGTACAGCTCGCCCAGTTCCAGCGCGTACTCCGGGCGCGGAAGCTGTTCCAGCGCGCTCTGGTACGCGGCCGACGCCTCGTCGGTGCGGTCCAGCGCCACCAGGGCCCGGGCCCGGCCCGCCAGCGCGGGGAAGTGGCCGGCGTCCGTGCGCAGCGCCGCGTCGAACTGCGCCACCGCCTCCGCCGCCTCGCCCCGCTCCCAGGCCAGCTCGCCCAGCCGGTGCAGCGCCTCGGCCTTCTCGGCGGGCTGCGTCGCCCGGTCGGCCGCCTCCCGGGCGGCGGCCAGCGCGTCCTCGCGCCAGCCCTGGCCCCGGTACAGATCGGCGGTGCGGGCCAGCGCCGGAACGCCCTTGCGCAGCTCGCCGAACTTCTCCGTCGCCGCGGTGGCCGCCTTCTGGTCGCCGAGCCCGGTGTAGGCGTCGATGAGGACGGGGTACACGCTCCAGCTCTTCGGCTGCTGTTTCCGTACCGTCTCGCCCCACCGCTTCGCCGCGAGGAAGTCGTGCCGGGCGTTGGCCAGGGCCGCGAGACCCACCCACGCCTCCCCGTTGCCGCGCTCGCCCGGCTGCGCCTCCAGCGAGCGCTTCAGGGCCTGTTCCGCGCGGGCGTAGTACGCGGTGTCCGCCGAACGCCGCGCCCACTCCACGTACGCCGTGCCGAGCGTCGCCAGGGACGGGGCGTCCTTCGGGTGGGACTCCACCCACTTCTGCCGGTCCCCGATCAGCGCGGTGAGGTCCGAGAGCGAGGCGGGTGAGCCCGCAGTCGTCGCCGCCTCGGCCCGCTCGACCGGACCCGGCTCCTTCGGCCCGTCGCCCTCCCCGTCGTCCACCGCCACCAGCGCTCCGGCCAGCAGCACCCCGGCCGCCACCGCGCCGACCGCGGCCCGCCGCAACGTCGTCCGCAGGGTGGGAGGCGGCGGGGGTACGGCGGTGGCGCCTTCGGCGGGCCTTGCACAAGGATCCTGCTGGGGCATGACATCCATGGCCATCACTGTGCGTCAGTCATACGAGCACACCGCGCCTTGGGATCGTTGCCGCCCACGGGTTCACACCTTTGGCCCCGGGTGTCACGCTTGGATCATGAGCGATCTCCTCGAACGGCTGCGCGCGGGACTGCCTCCCGAGGCGCTGATCACCGATCCGGACGTCACCGCGTCCTACGCCCACGACATGGCGAGCTTCTGCGAGGCCGGCACCCCGGCCGTCGTGGTGCTCCCGCGCACGGTCGAGCAGGTCCAGCACGTCATGCGCACCGCCACCGCGCTGCGCGTCCCGGTCGTCCCGCAGGGCGCCCGTACCGGCCTGTCCGGCGCGGCCAACGCCTCGGACGGCTGCATCGTGCTCTCCCTGGTGAAGATGGACCGGATCCTGGAGATCAGCCCGGTCGACCGGATCGCCGTCGTCGAACCGGGCGTCGTCAACGCGGTGCTCTCACGCGCTGTGAACGAACACGGTCTGTACTACCCGCCGGACCCCTCCAGCTGGGAGACGTGCACCATCGGCGGCAACATCGGCACCGCGTCCGGCGGTCTGTGCTGCGTGAAGTACGGGGTCACCGCCGAATACGTGCTGGGCCTGGAGGTCGTCCTCGCCGACGGGCGGCTCCTGACCACCGGCCGCCGCACCGCCAAGGGCGTCGCCGGATACGACCTGACCCGGCTCTTCGTCGGCTCCGAGGGCAGCCTCGGAATCGTCGTCAAGGCCGTCCTCGCGCTCAAACCGCAGCCTCCCCAGCAGCTCGTCCTCGCCGCCGAGTTCCCCTCCGCGACCGCCGCCTGTGACGCTGTGTGCCGGATCATGGAGCGCGGTCACACCCCGTCACTCCTCGAACTGATGGACCGTACGACCGTGCGTGCCGTCAACGCGATGTCCTCCATGGGCCTGCCCGAGACCACCGAGGCACTCCTCCTCTGCGCCTTCGACACCCCGGACCCGCTCGCCGATCTCGCCGCCGTCGGAGAGCTCTGCACCGCCGCCGGGGCCACCGAAGTGGTCCCCGCCGATAACCCGGCCGAGTCCGAACTCCTCCTCCAGGCCCGCCGGATGTCGCTCACCGCGCTGGAGACCGTCAAGTCCGCCACGATGATCGACGACGTCTGCGTACCGCGCTCGCAGCTCGGCGCGATGCTCGCGGGCACGGCCGCCATCGCCGAGGAGTACGACCTCACCATCGGCGTCTGCGCCCACGCGGGCGACGGCAACACCCACCCCGTCGTCTGCTTCGACCACCACGACCCCGACGAGTCCCGCCGGGCCCGCGAGTCCTTCGACGCCATCATGGCGCTCGGTCTGGAGCTCGGCGGAACCATCACCGGCGAACACGGCGTCGGAGTCCTCAAGAAGGAGTGGCTCGCCCGCGAACTGGGCGAGACCGGCGTCGAACTGCAGCGCTCCATCAAGGCCGCCTTCGATCCGCTCGGTCTCCTCAACCCCGGCAAGCTCTTCTGATCACCGCCTCTCGCGGCGGCCCTCACACCTCACCGTCCTGGGACGGCGACTCGTCCGCCGACCACGGGTCGCTCAGCCACAGGTCGTCGGCCGGCAGCGGGGCCAGCAGCTCCGCCAGCGCCTCGTCGATGCCGAGCCGGTCGCCCTCGGTGCCCGGCGGCACGATGCGCAGGGTCCGCTCCACCCAGGCGGCCACGGCGGCCGAGGGCATCTCCAGCAGGGCGTTGCCGTCGGGGGAGGTGAGGGCCACGCAGATCACGCTGCGGCCCGCGACCTTCGTCGGCCAGATCCGTACGTCCCCGTGCCCGCACGGCCGGAACACACCCTCCACCAGCAGCTCCCGGGCGAACGTCCAGTGCACGGGCGACTCGGAGCCGATGTGGAAGGCGATGTGCACGGCGTACGGGTCCTCGGTGCGATACGTCAGCCGGGCGGGTACCGGGATGGACCGCTCGGGGGACAGGACGAGGCGCAGCTCCAGCTCACGTTCCACGATGCTCATCATGAGAATGCACAACCTTCCGGTGCTCATGGGCCGGTCCCGTGACCGTCCCGCACAAGGAGAGAGCGCCCTCCCCGCCACCTATTACGCGACTTCTCAAAAAAACTTCGGGCCGTCCCGAAAGTGGTCCCAAACAGGTGGACCGGCCCGGGGGCGGGCGGCTGTCTGATAGATGTGGACCCTTGTATTGAGGCCGTCCGCCCGCCCGGCGGGGACGGCCTGAGGCCTCGAAGAGATACGGGACCCGCTGATGAGCGCGCCAACTCCGGCACCCGGTGACGAAAGCCCCCGCGAGGGCTACTACCCCGACCCCTCCATCCCCGGCTACGTCCGGTACTGGAACGGCGCGTCCTGGGTCCCCGGTACGAGCCGTCCCGCGCCCCGGCAGACGGGACCGGCCGCAACCGCCCCCGCCCCGGCGGCCGGTGCGGGGACCGCGCCGGTGGAGGAGACCGGGCCGATCTTCTTCGACGAGGAGGACGGCCTCCGGTCCGGCCAGGGCGCCCCGGCCGGACCCGGCGCGCCCGGTGCCGCCCCCGCGGACCGGCCGGCCGGCGGTGACGCCGCGTCGGTCTGGCAGGCGGACACCGCACGCCAGAGCGGTTTCGGCGGCGAACGGGACCGCCGGGTGGAGTGGGGCGGACCGGCGCAGGAGCCCACGGGCCCCGGCCGCCCGACGCAGCCCGCCGACCCGAGGGCGCCGCTGGCCCAGGACCCGACCGGCGGCGCGCTGCCGGGGATGCGCGAGAGCGGCGGCCGGCCCGCCGAGGAGGCCGGGACCCGTCCGCCGGCCGACGGGACGGTCACGATCCGCGCGGTGGGGCCGCAGCCGAATGCGGTACGGGGAAGCGCCTCGGCGCACCGGGCCGTACCGCCGAACTCCGGTACGCCGCAGGGGCCGCAGAACGTGGGCGCGCCGCAGAACAGCATCGCCCCGGCCCCGGAGCCCCGCGCGCTCCCGGCCCGGGCCCAGGCGCAGCACGTACAGCAGGCGCAGCAGGCCCAGTCCCCGCACGTACAGCAGGCCCAGCAGGCCCAGGCGCAACAGGGGCTGCCGCAGCAGGTCTCGCAGGCCCAGGCCCAGGCCCCCGCGCCCGTCCCGGCCCCCGCGCCCGCCCCGCAAGAAGTACGGCAGGGGCCGGTCCAGGCCCCCGCCGCCACGCCCGTGACGCCGTCCCCGGCGGCCCCCGCGCCCGAGCCCCCGGCGGCCCTGCACACGCCCCTGACGCCCGGCCCCGGCGGCGGCTCGGCCTCCTGGGCGCAGCAGGTCCACCAACTGGCCCAGCCCGAACCGCAGCAGCAGTCCCAGCCGCCCCAGCAGCACCAACTGCCGCACCAGAACCAGGGGCTCGGCGCGGACCAGCCCGTCGTGCCCTGGAAGCCGCCGGTCGACGACCCCTTCCAGCAACTCGCCCGCAACCAGGCCTCGGCCCGGCCCGCCGGTCTCGGCAAGCGGTTCGCCGCCCGGCTGGTCGACAACCTCGTGCTCGGCGCGGTCGTCGGCGCGGCGGCCGTCCCGCTGACCACCCGGGCGCTCGACCACATCGACCGGAAGATCACCGCGGCGAAGGAGACGGGGGAGACCGTCACCGTCTGGCTGCTGGACTCCACCACCGGGGCGCTGCTGGGCGCGCTGCTCGCCGCGTTCCTGCTGCTCGGCTTCCTCCTGGAGGCGCTGCCGACGGCCAAGTGGGGCCGGACGCTGGGCAAGAAGCTCTTCGGGCTCGACGTACGGGACATCGAGTCCCATGACTCCCCGTCCCTGGGCGCGGCCCTGCGCCGCTGGCTCGTCTACGGCGTGCTGGGGCTGCTCGTCATCGGCGTGGTCAACGTCCTCTGGTGCCTGATCGACCGCCCCTGGCGCCAGTGCTGGCACGACAAGGCCGCCCGTACGTTCGTCGCCGGCTGAGCGGGTCACCCGACTGCCCAAGGCGTGGCCGGGCGCGTGGCGACATGCCCGTTTAGACTCGTATGCCGCCCCGCGTCCCCCGAACGCACCTGAGCCGTTGCGGGCCCCGGTGGTGCGGGATGCACTGCCCCCATGAGCAACGACCAGCCGACGCCCGGCCAGCCGCCCGAGGACGACGATCCGTTCCTCAAGAAGCCGCAGGAGCCCTCGCCGCCGTCCGAGGGTCAGCCGTACGGCAGTGCGCCGCCCCCGCCGCCGCCTCCGCCCCCGCCGAACGACCCGTACGGCAGCGGCGGTGGTTTCGGGGCGCCCGATCCGCTGGCCGGGATGCCGCCGCTCGCCGAGCCCGGCAAGCGGATCCTGGCGCGGCTCATCGACTTCCTCATCATCTCGATCCCGCTGTATCTGATCTCGCTGCCCTGGGGCGGCGCGGTCGACGTCAACGGGGACGGCGACGACGGGTTCGGGGACGCGGTCGCCAGCGGGTACAGCGGGCACCAGCTGCTGTGGTCGATCATCGGCCTGGTGGTCTACGTCGCCTACGACACGTACTTCACCCACAAGGACGGCCGCACGGTGGGCAAGCGGCTGCTGAAGCTGCGCGTGGCGATGCTCAACGACGGGCGGGTGCCCGACACCGGGGCCGCGCTGATGCGGGCCGTCGTGCTGTGGGCCCCGGCGCTGCTGTGCTGCCCGTGCCTGTGGTGGCTCATCAACATCGTGCTGATGTTCACCGACAAGCCCTACCGGCAGGGGCTCCAGGACAAGGCGGCGAAGACGGTCGTGGTGGCCGCCCGCTAGTGGACCGCTAGCGGCGCAGCGAGTGCTCGTCCACCCGCGCGGACGAGCGGCCCGCCGGGACGCGCTCCCGGACCCCGATGCTCTCCAGGGCGTGGTGGGTCCGGGCGGCGTGGGCGCTCGCCGGCTGTCCGGTCCCCTCCGCCGTACGGTGGCGGGGGAGCGGCAGCCGTACGGCGACCAGCAGGCCGAGGGCCAGCGCGGTCGCGCCGACGGCGGCCACGCCGATGCCGGACTCCGTGCGGAACAGCAGCAGCAGGGCGAGCGTCGTGACGACGACGGTGGCCGAACCGTAGGCGAACTGTGCGGCAGTCGGACGCGGCATGGCGGTTTCCGTCCTCGGGACGTCGGATGGGCGGGCGGTCGACACGGATGAAGGCGCCGAACGACCCTACGACGGTGGATGCCCGACACGGACCGGTAGTAAGCGTGACCTAACCCACGGTACCGGTGCACAGGGGGCGCACGGAGTCACGCCTCTCACCAACCGGACAGCGGAGCGCGCCTGTTGGAAACCGTGGACCGCCTGGTCCGGACCGCCGCCGTTCTTTTACCGTTCCCATGCCCTCCTCATACCGTCCGCATACCGGATGAGTGCTCCGCATAGTGCACTTGGTCTGTTCAAGTCAAGGTCTGTCTTTTCTCTCATAACTCCGATCGAATGTCGTCACTTGTGACGCGTTTACGCGCGCGGCCCGCTCCATACCCCCCTGGCCGCTGCGCGGACGCCCGGGGAGGACTGCATCAAGTGACCAATCAGAGACGGGCGCTTCGTACCGCCGCCGTTGTCGTGGCCATGGCTGCGACCGCTGCGACGGCGTCGACCTTCGCCACCGCCCAGGCGCATGACAGCTCATCAGGTTCCGGTGTCACCACCGTCGACCGCCATGACCCGGCACCCGCCGAGGGGCATGTGGAGCACAACCTGGAAGGCCCCTTCAGCGAGCAGCAGGCCGCCCAGCGCGAGGCCGCGCTGGAGCAGGTGCTGTCCGGGGACAAGAAGGTCGCGAACAAGAGCGGCTCCAAGGTCGTCAAGCTCGGCGACAAGAAGTACGTGGAGCTCGGCCGGGAGAAGACCGACAAGATCTTCACCATCCTGCTGGAGTTCGGCGACGAGGTCGACGACACCACGATGTTCGACCCCGACGGCGACGGCCCCAAGCCGCCCGTCAAGAAGTACGGCGGCACCCCGGGCCCGGCGCACAACGAGATCGCCAAGCCGGACCCGAAGAAGGACAACAGCACGGCCTGGAAGGACGACTACAACCAGGAGCACTTCCAGGAGCTCTACTTCGGCGAGGGCAAGGGCGTCAACTCGCTCAAGACCTACTACGAGAAGACCTCCTCGGGCCGCTACTCGGTCGAGGGCGAGGTCTCCGACTGGGTGAAGGTCCCCTACAACGAGGCCCGTTACGGCTCCAACTACTGCGGCCAGTCCAACTGCGCCAACGTGTGGGACGCGGTCCGCGACGGCGTGAACGCCTGGGCTGCCGACCAGAAGGCGAAGGGCCGCACCGACGCCGAGATCAAGGCGAACCTGGCCGAGTACGACCAGTGGGACCGCTACGACTTCGACGGCGACGGCAACTTCAACGAGCCCGACGGCTACATCGACCACTTCCAGCTGGTCCACGCCGGCGAGGACGAGTCGGCCGGCGGCGGCGCCGAGGGCGAGAACGCCATCTGGGCGCACCGCTGGTACGCGTACGGCACCAACGCCGGTGCGACCGGCCCCGAGAACAACAAGGCCGGTGGCGCCCAGATCGGCGACACGGGTATCTGGGTCGGCGACTACACCGTTCAGCCCGAGAACGGCGGACTGGGCGTCTTCGCCCACGAGTACGCCCACGACCTCGGTCTGCCGGACCTGTACGACACCTCCGGCGGCGGCGAGAACTCGGTCGGCTTCTGGTCCCTGATGTCGGCGGGCTCCTGGCTCGGCACCGGCAAGGGCGAGATCGGCAACCTGCCGGGCGACATGACCTCGTGGGACAAGCTCCAGCTCGGCTGGCTCGACTACGACAAGGCCAAGGCCGGCAAGACCTCGCTGCACAAGCTGGGCGTCTCGGAGTACAACACCAAGAACCCGCAGGCGCTCGTCGTCGAGCTGCCGGAGAAGGCCGTCACCACCACCGTCGTCAAGCCCGCCGAGGGTGAGAAGCAGTGGTGGAGCGACATGGGCGACGACCTGTCGAACACCCTGACCCGCTCGGTCGACCTGACCGGCAAGTCCAAGGCCACGCTGGACCTTTCGGGCTGGTACGACATCGAGGCCGACTACGACTACCTCTACACCGAGGTGTCCGACAACGGCGGCACCAGCTGGACCGCGCTCGACGGCACCGCCGACGGCAAGGCCATCCCGCGCGACGCCAGTGACAAGCCGGCCCTGACCGACGTCTCGGGCGACTACAAGAAGCTCTCCTTCCCGCTGGACGCCTACGCGGGCAAGAAGGTCGACCTCCGCTTCCGCTACCAGACGGACGGCGGCGCGGGCGGCAAGGGCTTCGCGGCCGACGCCATCACCGTCACCGCCGACGGCGCCGAGCTCTTCGCGGACAACGCCGAGGGCGACGACAACGGCTGGACCGCCAAGGGCTTCTCGCGGATCGGCGAGTCCTTCACCCAGGACTACCCGCAGTACTACATCGCGGAGAACCGCCAGTACGTCTCGTACGACGAGACCCTGAAGGTCGGCCCGTACAACTTCGGCTTCTCCACCACCCGTCCGGACTGGGTCGAGCACTACTCGTACCAGACCGGTCTGCTGGTCTGGCTCTGGGACACCTCCCAGAAGGACAACAACACCTCGGTCCACCCGGGCCAGGGTCTGATCCTGCCGATCGACGCGCACGCCAAGCCGCTCAAGTGGAAGGACGGCTCGCTCCTGCGCAACAAGATCCAGCCGTTCGACGCGCCGTTCAGCTGGTACCCGAACAAGGGCTTCACGCTCCACAACGCGGACGTCCCGCTGAAGATCAAGCCCGCGCTGGGCAACCCGGTCTTCGACGACCGCAAGGGCACCTACTGGTACAAGGAGAACCCCACGGGCAGTGTCAAGGTTTCTGACACGAACACCCGCATCTCCATCGTGCACGAGCCCCTCAACGGCCAGACGATGACCGTCCTGGTCAGCCCCTCGGGTCGCTGATCAAGTAAAACCGCAGGTCAAAGCATGATCGGCCGTCGCCCTCTAGCGGGCGGCGGCCGATCGTGTTTAGGTGCGTCTTGTTCACATCCTTATTGACACGACGTCTCACGGGGGAGCGCGGAGCATGGCAGGCGGAGGTTTCTGCAGGTTGCCGAACGGCACGGTGGTGGTCGCCCTGACCCTGACCAGACCGGCCGACGGCACCGGATCCTGCGGCGGTACGGAAGCCGGGCCCGGAGCCCCGGTACGGGTGCTGGTGCACGCGGTGAACCGGGCGCGCGCCCTGACCAGGCTGCGCAATCTGGGGCTGCGGGCGGTCTATCTGCGCGGCAACGACCAGCCGCCGACGCCGGACGAGGTCACGGCGGTGCTGCACCATCCGGACGGGCTGCTCTGGCGGGCCGCGCCACCGGTGGACCCGCACGGGCGGCCCGGCGGCCTCGGGCGTCAGGCGGCCGGGCCGGTGTCGTCGTGCCAGGAGCTGTGGCACCCGATCAGGGCGCTGCTGGGCCCCGGCGGGTACGCCGGACCGGCCCGCCCGGCCGCGTAGGGCCCGGCGCGCGGGGTCCGGCGTACCCGCCGGGGTGGGCTACGACGCGACGACGGGAGTGCCGGAGAGCTTCACGCCCGCCGTACGCAGCTCCGTCAGGGCCCGCTCGGTGGTCGCCCCGGACACGCCCGCGGTCAGATCGAGCAGCACCTGCGTGACGAAGCCCTCACGGGCCGCGTCCAGCGCGGTGGCCCGCACACAGTGGTCGGTGGCGATGCCGACCACGTCGACCTCGGTGACCTCGCGGTCGCGCAGCCACTGGGCGAGGTGGGTCCCGTTTTCGTCGGAGCCCTCGAACCCGCTGTACGCGGCCGAATACGCCCCCTTGTCGAACACCGTGTCGATCGCTCCGGAGGCGACGGCGGGCGCGAAGTTCGGGTGGAAGCCGACGCCCTCCGTACCGGCGACGCAGTGCACCGGCCAGGAGTCGACGTAGTCCGGGTTCGGCGAGAAGTGGCCGCCCGGGTCGATGTGGTGGTCGCGGGTGGCGACCACGTGGCGGTAGGCGGGCTGGGCGTCGCCGATCAGGTCGGTGATGGCGGCGGCGACGTCGGCACCGCCCGCCACCGCGAGGCTGCCGCCCTCGCAGAAGTCGTTCTGAACGTCCACGACGATCAATGCGCGGTGCATGGCGGGTGTCCTTCGGTGGGGGCGGGAGCGGATGGGGGCGGGAGCGGAAGCTGGAGCGGTGCGGCCGGGATGGGGATGCCCGGGTGGATCCGAGGGTTCGAGCCTAGGCACTGGAACGTCACAATCAAGCCCGTCGGCCAAACCCCCGGTTCCGGACCCGGCCGGTCCGGACGGCCGGGGCCGCCCACCACGGGCCGCCCGAGCCGTTCCCGGGGGTTCTCCGGCGTACTCACCGGCGTGCTCAACCGTGCTCAGGCGTACTCGGTCGGGATCACCGGCTCGCCCCGCGACAGCTGGATCGCCGACATCGGCAGCTCCGCGCGCGCGGCCACATGCCGCTCGCGGACGGCCTCCAGGGGCTCCCGTACGACCACCTCGCCGCCGCGCACCAGCTCCACCAGCAGCGGCCGGCCGGCCGACGCGGGCACCGGGCCGGTGCCGATCACCTCGGCCTCGGCGACGCCGTGCTCGTCGGTCCGGCGCGCCGCCCACTTGCGACCGCCCTTCGACGACTTCGCGCCGAGCGACTTCTTCGCCACCGGCACCAGCGGAGCGTCCGGCTCCGCCGAGCCGGCGCGGGCCACCAGCTTGTAGACCATCGAGCAGGTGGGGTGCCCGCTCCCGGTGACCAGCTGGGTGCCGACCCCGTACGCGTCCACCGGTGCGGCGGCCAGCGAGGCGATGGCGTACTCGTCCAGGTCCGAGGTCACCACGATCTTCGTGCCCGTCGCCCCCAGCTCGTCCAGCTGCTGCCGCACCCGGTGCGCGACCAGCAGCAGGTCCCCGGAGTCGATCCGCACCGCGCCGAGCTCGGGCCCCGCGATCTCGACGGCTGCCCGGACCGCCTCGGCCACGTCGTACGTGTCGACCAGCAGCGTCGTGCCCCGCCCCAGCGAGTCCACCTGCGCCCGGAACGCGTCGCGCTCGGTGTCGTGCAGCAGGGTGAAGGCGTGGGCGCTGGTGCCGACGGTCGGGATCGCGTAGCGGAAGCCCGCCGCCAGGTCGGAGGTGGCGTCGAAGCCGCCGACGTACGCCGCGCGGGCCGAGGCCACCGCGGAGAGCTCATGGGTGCGCCGCGCGCCCATCTCGATCAGCCGGCGGCCCCCGGCGGCGGCCGACATCCGCGAGGCGGCCGCGGCGATGGCGGAGTCGTGGTTGAGGATGGAGAGGATCACCGTCTCCAGCAGCACGCACTCGGCGAAGGAACCCTCCACCCGCAGGATCGGGGAGCCGGGGAAGTAGACCTCGCCCTCCGGATAGCCCCAGATGTCGCCGCTGAAGCGGTAGCCGGCCAGCCATTCGAGGGTCGGCTCGTCGACGATCTCCTGCTGCCTCAGGAAACCGATCATCTCGTCGTCGAAGTGGAAGTTCTCCACCGCGTCCAGCACCCGCCCGGTGCCCGCGACGACGCCGTAGCGCCGCCCCTCGGGCAGCCGGCGGGTGAACGCCTCGAAGACCGAGTGCCGGTCGGCGGTGCCGGCCTTGAGGGCCGCCTGCACCATGGTCAGCTCGTACTGGTCGGTGAAGAGCGCGGTCGACGGAACGCCGACCCGTCGCCCGAGGTCCGCTGTGTTCATGGCTGGGATGCTACCCCCTATTCGTCAAAGTGACGAGATGTGGGGTCCGTTTGTGCGCCGGACCCGCCCGGGTGGCAGCATGGGACAGGTGAGCGTTGCTACCCCGCTAGAGATCGAACGTCCCGATTCGGCCGAGGAGACCTTCGCGGTCCCCGAGCCAGACGTCCCGTGGGTGACGCTCGTCCACAATGACCCGGTCAACCTCATGAGCTACGTGACCTACGTCTTCCAGGCCTACTTCGGCTACCCGAAGGACAAGGCCCACAAGCTCATGCTGGACGTGCACCAGAAGGGCCGCGCCGTCGTCTCCAGCGGGAGCCGCGAGGAGATGGAGCGCGACGTCCAGGCCATGCACGGTTACGGGCTGTGGGCCACCCTCACCCAGGACCGCAACTGACCCCTGCGAGCGTCACCGCCCCGCCCCCACCCGCCCCGCTCGACCCACCATCGGAGAATCCATGGCCGGCCATTTCGAGGCCACCCCAGGCGGCGGCGCGGCCGTCGCGCTCGACGAGGTCGAGATCTCCATCCTGCGCTCCCTCGTCGTCCAGCTGCTCGAACTGATCGGCCCGGGCGACCAGCCCGCCGAGGGCGAGGACCCGCTCGCCGCCCTCTTCGCCGAGGGCCCCAGCAAGCCGCCCTCCGACCCGGCGCTCGCCCGGCTCTTCCCGGACGCCTACAACGGCCCCGACCGGCCCGTCGACGGCGGAACGCCGGAGGAGGAGCTGCGCGCGCTGTCCGCGGAGTTCCGCCGCTTCACCGAGATGGACCTGCGCTCGCGCAAGCGCGACGACGCCGTCGCCGCCGTGCGCACCCTGGACGCGCTCTCGCCCGTCGGGGACGGCGGCGCGGTCCTCACCCTCACCGGCGACGAGTGCCGCAGCTGGCTGGGCACCCTCAACGACCTGCGCCTGACCATCGGCACCCGGCTGGAGGTCGCCGACGAGGACCAGGGCGAGGAGGGCTCCCTCTACCGCCTCCCGGACAGCGATCCGCGCAAGCCCATGGTGATGGCCTACCTCTGGCTCGGCGCACTCCAGGAATCCCTGGTCGAGACCTTGATGCCGTAGGCAGCCTCCGGAAAACAGGAGCCGCCCACCCCGCCGGGGTGGGCGGCTCCTGTTCGCTCAACGGACGCTCAGATCCGAGTAACGATCCACCCAAGTCATTCGGGTCATTCGTTCCGGTCGGGGCTTTATGTTCCCTTATGCCTGTGGTGTACACCACAGAATGTCCCACGGTGTCCCGTGACGGCCGTGATAAATCTTCACGACCGCCCGGGGACGCCACCCCTGTTCCCGGGGGCGCTACAAACCGGCCGAACGCCGGTCGCACTCCATCCATATCCGGGGGGATCAGGACCTGATCCGCAGCCTTTACGGCGCGGATCGGCGTGGAGAAAGGCGCACCACCATGACATCGGCGCAGGTCGACGAGGGACAGGTCGACAAGGGTCAGCCCGGCGGCAATGCCGGGGACGCCGGAGCCGGCGGCGAGGGATACCAGCGCGGTCTGGGAGCTCGCCAGATTCAGATGATCGCCATCGGCGGAGCCATCGGCACCGGGCTCTTCCTCGGCGCGGGCAAGGCCATCGACCGGGCCGGGCCCAGCCTCATCCTGGCCTACGTCATCGCGGGCCTGGTCATCTTCTTCATCATGCGGGCACTGGGCGAACTCCTCATGTACCGCCCCGTCTCCGGCTCCTTCTCGGAGTACGCCCGGGAATTCATCGGCCCGTTCTTCGGATTCGTGACCGGCTGGACGTACTGGCTCTTCTGGGTCGTCACCGGAATCACCGAAGTCACCGCCGCGGCCACCTATATGACGTACTGGTGGAACATTCCGCAGTGGCTGTCCGCCCTGGTGTTCACCGTCATTCTCTACGGCGCGAACCTGATCTCCGTGAAGCTCTTCGGTGAGCTGGAGTTCTGGTTCTCCATGGTCAAGGTCACCGCCATCATCGGCATGATCCTGATCTGCGCGGGCGTCCTCACCGTCGGATTCTCCGACGCCGGCGACACCGCGACCGTCTCCAATCTCTGGAACGACGGCGGCTTCTTCCCGAACGGCATCACCGGCACGCTCATGACGCTCCAGATCGTCATGTTCGCCTTCCTCGCCGTGGAACTCGTCGGCGTCACCGCCGGGGAGTCCAAGGACCCCAAGACCGTGCTGCCCAAGGCCATCAACACCGTGCCGTGGCGCATCGCCGTCTTCTACGTCGGCGCGCTCATCATGATCCTGTCGGTCGTGCCCTGGTCCACCTTCAAGCCCGGCGTCTCGCCGTTCGTGAAGGCCTTCGAGGAGATGGGCCTCGGCATCGGCGCCGCCATCGTCAACTTCGTCGTCCTCACCGCGGCGCTCTCCTCCTGCAACTCCGGCATGTACTCCACCGGCCGCATGCTCCGCGACCTCGCCCTCAACGGCCAGGGCCCCCGGGCCTTCACCAAGCTGACGAAGAACGGCCTGCCGCTGGTGGGCACCACGTTCTCCGCCGCCCTGATGCTCGTCGGCGTGTGGATCAACTACCAGTGGCCGGGCGAGGCGTTCAACTACGTCGTCTCCTTCGCGACCATCTCCGGCATGTGGGCCTGGATCATGATCCTGATCAGCCAGATCCGCTACCGCCGCATGGCCGACGCGGGCATGCTGCCGCAGTCCTCGTTCAAGGCCCCCGGCGCGCCGTACACCAGCTGGTTCGCGCTCGCCTTCATCGGCATGGTCATCGTGATGATGGCGATCGACGAGGACGCCAGGATCTCGCTCTACTGCGCACCGCTGTGGGCGCTCATCCTCTTCGTCTCCTACCGGGTGCTCCAGGCGCGCACCCCGGAGAAGACCGGGAAGGCCACCTCCGGCACCCACTGACCCGGGCGGCGGGCCCCACACCGCCCCCTTCCTCCCGGACCGCCCCGGCCTCCCCAAAGGCCGACGGCGTCCAGCATGCGGGCCGTCGCGTACCACCCACCGGTACACGGCGGCCCGCCTGCTTATCCTGGCGCCATGCTGACCATCACCCAGACGCTCTACGACCAGATCGTCGCCCACTCCCGGGCCGACCACCCCGACGAGGCGTGCGGAGTGGTCGCGGGCCCGGCCGGGACGGACCGGCCCGAGCGCTTCATCCCGATGCTCAACGCCGCCCGCTCGCCCACGTTCTACGAGTTCGACTCGGCCGACCTCCTCAAGCTCTACCGCGAGATGGACGACCGCGACGAGGAGCCCGTGATCGTCTACCACTCGCACACGGCGACCGAGGCCTACCCCTCCCGCACCGACGTGACGTACGCCAACGAGCCCGGCGCCCACTACGTCCTCGTCTCCACCGCCGACACCGACGGCTCCGGCCCCTTCCAGTTCCGCTCGTACCGCATCGTGGACGGCGAGATCACCGAGGAAGACGTGCAGGTCGTCGAGGCGTACTGAGCACCCGGGCAGCTCGCGGACCCACCGCACGGGTCTGGCACACTGCACCCCAGACCCGACCACAAGGCAGCAGGAACCAGGAAGCCGGTGCGAATCCGGCACGGTCCCGCCACTGTGACCGGGCCCCCTCCCGTACGGACTCCGACTCCGTGCCGGAGGGCGGCCCGGAAGCCAGGAACTGGCCCGCCGCCTTCTCGCATCGACCAGGGGACGCGGAAATCCCCCGGAGAGGCCCCGCCATGTCCCGGCGCACCCCCGCGCTCATAGCCGCCGCCGTGCTGCTCCCGCTCGCCCTCACCGCCTGCTCGGCCTCGGAGAGCGCCGAGCCCGAAGCCGCGTCCACGAGCGACGGCTTCCCGTACACCGTCAAGAACTGCGGTGTCACCACCACGTACCAGGCCCCGCCGAAGCGCGTCGTGACCATGAACCAGCACGTCACCGAGATCATGCTGGAACTGGGCCTGAAGAGCTCCCTCGTCGGCACCGCCTACCTCGACGACCAGGTCCTGCCGAAGTACGCGAAGGACTACGCCGCCGTCCCGGTCCTCGCCAAGGAGTACCCCTCCTACGAGCAGGTCCTCGCCGCCGACCCCGACTTCGTCTACGGCGGCTACGCCAGCGCGTTCGCGGCAGGCGACGGGCGCGGCCGCGAGGCGCTGAAGAAGTCCGGCATCGAGACCCGGCTGAACACCGAGAGCTGCGCCGAGGCCGACACCCCGATGGAGACCCTCTACGAGGAGATCCGCGAGGTCGGCCGCACCTTCGGCGTCCCCGACCGCGCCGAGGCCTGGATCAAGCAGGCCAAGGCCGACAACGCCGCCACCGCGAAGAAGCTGGCGGACCTGAAGCCGCTCCCCGTCTTCGTCTACGACAGCGGCGACAAGACCGCCTTCACCGCGGGCGGCAAGGGCATCGGCAACGAGCTGATCGAGCGGGCCGGTGGCACCAACGTCTTCGCCGACCTCGACAAGGCCTTCGGCGACGCCTCCTGGGAGAACGTCGTCGCCCGCAAGCCCGAAGCCATCGTGATCTACGACTACGGCTCCACCACCGTCGAACAGAAGAAGAAGCGCCTCCTGACCGACCCGGCCCTCGCCGACGTCCCCGCCATCAAGAACAAGCGCTTCGCGGTCATGCCGCTCTCCGACGCGGTCCTCGGCGTCCGCGTCCCCGCCGCCGTCGACAAGCTCGCGGCCCAGCTCCACCCGGCGGCCACCACCCCGTGAGCTGCCGCGCCTCCGCACCGCGGCGGCCGCTCGGTTACGTCCTGGTGCTCGGCGTCCTCGCCGCGCTGCTGGCCGTCGCCGTGCTCGCCGCCCTCGCCCTCGGCTCCGTCCGCATCCCGCCCGGCCAGGTCCTCGACATCCTGACCGGGCGGGCGGAGGCGAGCCCGTTCCGCACGATCGTCCTGGACGTGCGGCTGCCCCGGGTGCTGCTCGGCATCGTCGTCGGCGCCGGACTCGCCGTCATCGGCACCGTCCTCCAGGCCCTCGTACGCAACCAGCTCGCCGACCCGTTCCTCCTCGGCGTCTCCTCCGGAGCCTCCACCGGCGCGGTCCTGGTGATCGTCCTCGGCATCGGCGCCACCCTCGCCACCACCGTCACGATCCCCGCCGCCGCCTTCGCCGGAGCCCTGCTCTCGCTGCTGCTCGTCTACACCCTGGCGCGCGGCGGAGGCGGCCTCACCACCAACCGGCTCGTCCTCGCCGGGGTCGCCGTCTCCTACGTCCTGTCCGCCCTGACCAGCCTGATCCTGGTCACCTCGGCCCGCGCCGACCACCTCCAGGAAGTCCTCTACTGGACCCTCGGCGGCCTCGGCGCGGCCCGCTGGGACATGCTCGCCCTCCCCGCGATCACCCTGGTCGTCGGCACCGCCGTCCTCCTCACCCTGGCCCGCCCGCTCGACCTGCTCCTGGTGGGGGAGGAGGGCGCCACCGTCCTCGGCCTCGACACCGCCCGCTTCCGGGCCGCCGTCTTCGTCCTCGCCTCCCTGATGACCGGCGTGCTCGTCGCGTACAGCGGGGCCATCGGGTTCGTCGGCCTGATGGTCCCGCACATGGCCCGCATGGTCGTCGGAGCGGCCCACCGCGCGCTGCTGCCCGTGGTCGCCCTCGGCGGAGCGGTGTTCCTGGTCCTCGCCGACCTGGCCGCCCGGACGCTCGCCGCCCCGCAGGACATCCCGGTCGGCGTGCTCACGGCCCTGACCGGCGGCCCGTTCTTCCTCTGGATGCTGCGCCGCAGGCCCGAGGGAGCACCGGCATGAGGCTTCTTCCTGTCCGGACCGGCCGCACGACGCCCTTCCCCGTCCGGAGCGCCCGCACGACGACACACGTACGTTCCGCCGAGGGAGCCCACCCGTGACCACCCTGCGCACCGAAGGCCTCTCGTACGGGACCGGCGAGGGCCGCCATCTCGTCGACGCCGTCGACCTCACCGCCGCCGACGGCGAGACCGTCGGACTCGTCGGCCCCAACGGCAGCGGCAAGACCACCCTCCTGCGCTGCGTCTACGGCACCCTGCGCCCCACCCACGGCCGCGTCCTCCTCGACGGCGACGACCTCGCCACCCTCCCGGTGAAGGCCCGCGCCCAGCGCATCGCCACCGTCCCGCAGGACGGCCACGCCGGATTCGAGCTCACCGTCGGCCAGGTCGTCGCGATGGGCCGCGCCCCGCACAAGCGGTTCTGGGAGGCGGACACCGCCGCCGACACCACCCTCGTCACCGAGGCCCTCGCCCGGGTCGGCATCGCCGCACTCGAACCCCGTACGTTCGCCTCCCTCTCCGGCGGCGAACGCCAGCGCGCCCTGGTCGCCCGCGCCCTGGTCCAGCAACCCTCGCTCGTCGTCCTGGACGAACCGACCAACCACCTGGACATCCGCTACCAGCTGGAGATCCTCTCCCTGGTCCGTGACCTGGGCACCACCAACCTCCTCGCCCTGCACGACCTCAACCTCGCCGCGTACTACTGCGACCGCGTTTACGTCCTCCAGGCCGGCCGCGTCGTCGCCTCCGGCACCCCGGCGGAGGTCCTCACGGCCGAGCTGCTGAGCGAGGTGTACGGCGTGGCCGCCGAGGTCAGCACCCACCCGAAGACCGGCGCACCCACGGTGGTCTACCTCCCGCAGGACCGCACCGTGCGGCAGAAGTCCACATAGCGGTCGCCGACCATCCACCATGCGGGACGGCACTCGGGTTTCCGTACAGGGAATCGATACGATGCCCGCATGGTTCCCCATGACGTGAGCAACAAGACGCCGGGCACGCTGCTCGTCGCGCGGCTGCACGTCGACCTGTGCAGGCTCGCGAGCGCGATCTGTCCCACCGCAGCCTGCCCGTGAGCCGCCCGGCCTGAGGCGCGGTCCGCGCGCCCACCCACACGCACCACCCCCTGCGCGGGGGCAGAAACGCGCGCCCCACGCCACCACTCCGCTTTCGACAGGAGCCCACGCCATGGCCATCGAGGTCCGCATCCCGACCATCCTCCGCACCTACACCGACGGCGCGAAGGCCGTCGAAGGCAACGGGGACACCCTCGCCGACCTCTTCGCCGACCTGGAGAGCCGCCACACCGGCATCCGTGAGCGCATCGTCGACGGCGAACAGCTCCGCCGCTTCGTGAACGTCTACCTCAACGACGAGGACGTTCGCTTCCTCGACGGCATCTCCACCAAGCTCAGCGACGGCGACAACGTCACGATCCTTCCGGCCGTCGCCGGTGGCATGCGCTGATGCGGTACGACTCCCCGCTGGCGGCCGTGGGGAACACTCCCCTCGTCCGCCTCCCGCGGCTGTCCCCGTCCGAGGACGTCCGCATCTGGGCCAAGCTGGAGGACCGCAACCCCACCGGCTCGATCAAGGACCGCCCGGCGCTCCACATGGTCGAACAGGCCGAGAAGGACGGCCGGCTCACCCCCGGCTGCACCATCCTGGAGCCCACCAGCGGCAACACCGGCATCTCGCTCGCCATGGCGGCCAAGCTCAAGGGCTACCGCATCGTCTGCGTCATGCCGGAGAACACCTCGCAGGAACGGCGCGACCTGCTCGCCATGTGGGGCGCCGAGATCATCTCCTCCCCGGCCGCGGGCGGCTCCAACACCGCCGTACGCGTCGCGAAGGAACTGTCGGCGGAGCACCCGGACTGGGTGATGCTCTACCAGTACGGCAACCCGGACAACGCGGGCGCCCACTACGCGACCACCGGCCCGGAGATCCTCACCGACCTCCCGTCCATCACGCACTTCGTCGCGGGCCTCGGCACCACCGGCACCCTCATGGGCGTCGGCCGCTACCTCCGCGAGAACCGCCCCGGCATCCAGATCGTCGCCGCCGAGCCGCGCTACGACGACCTGGTCTACGGCCTCCGCAACCTCGACGAGGGCTTCGTCCCCGAGCTCTACGACGCCTCGGTCCTCACCACCCGCTTCTCGGTCGGCTCGGCCGACGCGGTCACCCGCACCCGCGAACTCCTCCAGCAGGAGGGCATCTTCGCGGGCGTCTCCACCGGCGCCGCACTCCACGCGGCGATCGGCGTGGGCAACAAGGCGGTCAAGGCGGGGGAGAGCGCCGACATCGTCTTCGTGGTGGCGGACGGCGGCTGGAAGTACCTGTCGACGGGCGTCTACACGGCGGAGACGACGGAAGCAGCGATCGAAACGCTGCAGGGCCAGCTCTGGGCGTAGGGCCGCACGCTTTCAGCCCGTCCGGGCGCACCTCTCAGCCCGTCCGCGCACACCCTCCAGTTCCGCCCGCGCAAACCCAGCCCGTCCGGCGCTTGAGGACACCTTTCCAGCCCCTCCGGCGATTGAGGAGCGGGGCCCCGGGGCAGCGCCCCGAAAGGCCCCGCCCCTCACCCCGTCCCCAGCTTGCGCACCCGCTCCCACAGGTCCGCATCCACCGCCCCCACCCGCCGCCGGAACCCGGCGAGCCGGACCTCGCGCAGCTCATCCGTCTCCAGAAAGCTCTGCCGCCCCCGCTGATCCCCCACCGTCCCGGCGGGCAGCGCGATCACCCCGGGCCGCTCCTCGTGATGCTTGCTGGTGATCTTGGCGACCAGCGCCGTGCGCCGTCGGCCCCGCCCCCGTACCGAGATCACCAGACACGGCCGGTCCTTCGACCCGGGCCCGTCCTCGTACGGCACATCGGCCCACCACACCTCACCGGCCCGCGGCGCCGGCCCCTCCCCACGCGCATCCGGACCCGAAGGCCGGGACGACGGCCGGGACGGCGGCCGGGTCGACCCCACCGGCTGCCGGGGCCGCCGCGAACGGGGCCCGCGGTCCGACCGCCCCCGCCCGTCCACCACCGCGGCGACGAGCGCGAGCAGAACCACGGCGGCCAGCGCCACCCACCAGAACGTGTCCATCCACCGACCGTACCCGTGGGCGCGCTTCCATCGAACCGGTGACAGAGCAGGTGAGTTCCCCCACAACGGCGGGCAGCGGAGGAGCGACGTGGAGTTTCGCGCCTTACGCTCGACAAACCGCAAAACCCGTCCGGCAGGAACCGCAGGAACCGTACGAAGCTCCGGCGGCATCGCACGAACCCTCCCCGTTCCCACGTCTCGGAGGTTCCCGCTCCATGAAGCTCACCGTCGTCGGCTGCTCCGGCTCGTTCCCGTCCACGGGTTCGGCATGCTCGAGCTACCTCGTAGAGGCCGACGGCTTCCGGCTGCTCCTCGACATGGGCAACGGCGCCCTCGGCGAGCTGCAGCGCCACGTCGGTCTCTACGACCTCGACGCGATCTTCCTCAGCCATCTGCACGCCGACCACTGCATCGACATGTGCGCGTACTTCGTCGTGCGCTACTACCGGCACGACGGCGCCCGCCCCGTCCCCCTCCCGGTCTACGGCCCCGAGGGCACCGAGCAGCGCCTGACCGCCGCCCACGGCGACACCCCGTCCGACCGGGCGATGAGCGAGGTCTTCGACTTCCACACCCTCAAGTCGGGGTCCTTCGAGATCGGCCCCTTCTCGGTCCGTACGGAGAAGGTCTGCCACCCGGTCGACACCTTCGGCATCCGGGTCGAGCACGGCGGCTCCTCCCTCGCCTACTCCGGCGACACGGGGACCTGCGACGCGCTGGAGGACCTGGCCACCGACGCGGACCTGTTCCTCTGCGAGGCGTCGTTCGTCGACGGCAAGGAGGACATCCCCGACCTGCACCTCAACGGCCGCGAGGCCGGCGAGGCGGCCGCCCGCGCCGGAGTGCGCCGGCTCGTCCTCACCCACATCCCGCCGTGGACCGACGCCGACCGCAACGCCGCCGACGCCCGCGCGGTCTACCCGGGCCCGGTGGAGCTGGCGGTTCCGGGCGCGGTGTACGAGATCTGAGAGCCGGCCGCCGCACCGCGGCCCGCTCTGCGAGACTCCCGGGATGATCACGATCAGACCCGCCCGGGAGGGCGATCTCGACGGCTTCCTGACCCTGGCGTCCCAGGTCGAGCACTGGTTCGGGCCGATGGTCGGGGAGCCGGGCTTCCACCGGGCGGTGAACGCCCACATCCGTGACGGAGCGGCCCTGCTCGCCGAGTCCACGGAGCCCGCCGACCCGCCCGGCCCGGTCGGCGGTCTGCTGTTCGGCGCCGAGCCACCCGCGTACCACGTGCACTGGCTCGTCACCTCCGAACGCTGCCGGGGCACGGGCGTGGGCCGCCTGCTGATGGCGGAGGCGATGCGCCGGTACGTGCAGGGGCCCGGCACCGTCGAGGTGGTCACCTTCGGGCCCGACCACCCGGGGGCGGTGCGCAGTGGGGCCCGGGTCTTCTACGAGAGGCTCGGCTTCGCGCCCGGCGAGCCCACCGAGCCCGGCCCGGAGGGCGGCTCCCGCCAGATCTACCGGCTGGACGTGCCCGTACGCCAGGGATGACGCGACCGTAGGAAAGACACGCCGAAGCCCCCGTCACCCGGAGAACATCTCGGGTGGCGGGGGCTTCGGCGCAGGTGCGTACGGGTGAGGCGGAGGCTACTTCGCCTCGGCCTTCTGCAGCTCGGCGAGCTCCTCGTCCGACTCCCGGCCCGGGGTCGGGAGGTTGAACTTGATGATCGCGAAGCGGAAGACCGCGTAGTAGACCGCCGCGAAGCAGAGGCCGACCAGGACCAGCAGCCACGGCTTCGACGCGATGCCGAGGTTCAGCAGGAAGTCGACCAGACCGGCCGAGAAGCCGAAGCCGTCCTTCATACCGAGCGCCCAGGTCAGGGCCATCGACACACCGGTCAGCACCGCGTGGATCGCGTACAGCACCGGGGCGATGAACATGAACGTGAACTCGATCGGCTCGGTCACACCGGTGACGAACGAGGTCAGCGCGAGGGAGAACATCATGCCGCCGACGACCTTGCGGCGCTCGGGGCGGGCGCAGTGGACGATCGCGAGGCAGGCCGCCGGGAGGGCGAACATCATGATCGGGAAGAAGCCGGTCATGAACTGCCCGGCGTCGGGGTCACCGGCCAGGAAGCGCGCGATGTCACCGTGGGCGCCGTTGTACTCGCCCGCCTGGAACCACGGGAAGGAGTTCAGCAGGTGGTGCATGCCGACCGGGATCAGCGCACGGTTGGCGACACCGAAGATGCCCGCGCCGACGGCGCCGGAGCCGACGAGCCACTCACCGAAGTTGTGCAGACCGGCGCCGAGGACCGGCCAGATCAGACCGAAGACGATACCGATGACGAGACCCGCGAAGGCGGAGAGGATCGGGACCAGACGGCGGCCGCTGAAGAAGCCCGCCCAGTCGGGCAGCTTCGTCCGGTAGAACTTCTGGTAGATCAGGGCGACGACTATGCCCATCACGACACCGCCGAGGACACCGGCGTTGACGGGCGCGTCGTTCATCACGATCTTGCCGTCGACGACGCTCGCGACCTGGGGCAGGTTGCTGTCGGTGAAGGTGGCGAGCACCTTCTGGAAGACCAGGTAGCCGGTGACGGCGGCCAGCGCGGTGGAGCCGTCCGACTTCTTCGCGAAGCCGATGGCGATACCGACGGCGAACAGCAGCGCCATGTTGTCGAGGATCGCGCCACCGCCCGCGGCCATGTAGCCGGCGAGCTTCGTGATGAAGGTCGGGAACGAGTCGCGGCCCAGCATGTCGCCGTTGCCGAGGCGGACCAGGAGCGCGGCGGCCGGCAGCACGGCGACCGGCAGCATGAGGCTGCGGCCGATGCGCTGCATGACGGCCATCACGCCGGCGCCCTTCTTCTTCTCGGCCGCGGGTGCGGTCTCAGCCGTGGTCATCAACTTCCTCCATGGGACACGGTGCCGCCCAGGTCGTTGATGCGGGGAGGCGGCGACTCGACAGACCCTGCGGCAGAGCGCCGTGGTCTGGACCACTCAGTGGTGTAGACCAGTTTTAGCACGGTGAGGGTTAGATAAGGAACCTTCAATTCCCTATCTCATTCGCAGTAGCAGACGGGATACGTTCGGTGACATGCCGAAGGCCCCCGGACCGGGTGGTCCGAGGGCCTTGCGGGGTCCGGGGGTGAAGCCCCGGTGTGCTGCTACTTCGTCAGATCCCTCTCGATCTCCTTCTCGATCTCCTCGGGTTCGCGCCCCGGTGTCTTGAGGTTGAACTTGGTGATCGCGAAGCGGAAGATCGCGTAGTAGACGACCGCGAAGCACGCGCCGATCGGGAGGATCAGCCAGGGTTTCGTATCGAGATGCCAGTTGACGACGTAGTCGATCAACCCGGCCGAGAAGGTGAACCCGGCGTGCACCCCCAACAGCCAGGTGATGCCCATCGAGGCCCCGGTGAGCACCGCGTGCACGCCGTATAGCAGCGGTGCGACGAACATGAACGAGAACTCGATCGGCTCGGTCACCCCGGTGATGAACGAAGTCAGTGCCACCGAGAACATCAGGCCGCCCACTTCCTTGCGGCGCTCGGGCCGTGCGGTGTGGGTGATGGCCAGGGCCGCGGCGGGCAGGCCGAACATCATGATCGGGAAGAAGCCCGAGGTGAACTGGCCGGCCGACGGGTCCCCGGCGAAGAAGCGGGTGATGTCGCCCTGGACGGTCGCGCCGTTGGCTCCCGTGAACTCGCCCGCCTGGAACCAGAAGAACGTGTTCAGGAACTGGTGCATACCGACCGGGATCAGCAGCCGGTTCGCGAAACCGAAGATCGCCGCGCCCCATGAGCCGAGGTCGATCAGCTGCTTGGAGAACCAGGTCAGCCCGTCGCCCACCGGCTGCCACAGCAGTCCGAACAGCACGCCGAGGATGACGCAGAGGAACGCCATCAGGATCGGGACCAGGCGGCGGCCGTTGAAGAAGCCGAGCCAGTCCACCAGCTTGGTGCGGTGGTAGCGCTGCCAGACGACGGCGGTCAGCAGCCCGATGAGGATGCCGCCCAGCACTCCGGGGTTCTGCGGTTCACCGGCGGGCAGCTCGTCCGTCACCGTGCCGTCCATGGGGAAGGCGGTCAGCACCCCCCGGTAGACCAGGAAGCCCACGACGGCCGCCAGCGCGGTGGAGCCGTCCGCCTTCTTCGCGAAGCCGATGGCCACGCCGATGCAGAACAGCAGCGGCAGGCCCAGCTCGCCGTTGAGGATCGCGGTGCCGCCGTTGAGCAGGACCGCGGAGGTCTTGTCCCAGAACGCGCCGTGCAGGTAAGAGCTGAACAGATTGCCGAGGCTGACGAGCAGACCGGCCGCGGGGAGGACGGCCACCGGGAGCTGGAGGCTCCGCCCGACCTTCTGCAGGCCCTGGACCGGTCCGTTCCACCATTTTTGCTGCGGTACCGCAGCGGCGCTCGAACTCATGGGCGTCCTCCCGGAACACTTCACGTTTGGCGGGCGTTGCAAACTGGTGTAGACCAGTTGCGTCACGGTCCGGGGTCCGTCCCGAAGGCAGGGCGCCGGTGATCGTCATCTTTCGGGATCGTCCGGTTACCCGCCCGCGAAGTTGGGCCAACCGTGCGTTACCGTGACGAAACGGACCCGCAGCGGGCGGCCGTCTGCGCGTGAAACAGGGAGAAGGACATGGCCACCAAGGCTGAGAAGATCGTCGCCGGGCTCGGCGGTATCGACAACATCGACGAGATCGAAGGCTGCATCACCCGCCTCCGCACCGAGGTCCACGACCCCAGCAAGGTCGACGAAGCCGCCCTCAAGGCCGCCGGCGCGCACGGCGTCGTCAAGATGGGCACCGCGATCCAGGTCGTCATCGGCACCGACGCCGACCCCATCGCCGCCGACATCGAAGACATGATGTGACCGGCTGACCGCACGCCGGCCCCACACCCGCGCAGGCCCCGCACCCGCCCCGGTGCGGGGCCTGCGCCGTACGCGGACGGTTCCCCCGGACGGCCGCCCGCCGCACCCGAACGGAGCCACCCCCGCCAGCGGATAAAGTCGGGCCCATGTCTCGCATCGACGGCCGCACGCCCGAACAGCTCCGCCCCGTCACCATCGAACGCGGCTGGAGCAAGCACGCCGAGGGCTCAGTCCTCATTTCCTTCGGCGACACCAAAGTCTTCTGCACCGCCTCCGTCACCGAAGGCGTCCCGCGCTGGCGCAAGGGCAGCGGCGAAGGCTGGGTCACCGCCGAATACTCCATGCTGCCCCGCTCCACCAACACCCGCGGCGACCGCGAAGCCGTCCGCGGCAAGATCGGCGGACGCACCCACGAGATCAGCCGCCTGATCGGCCGTTCGCTGCGCGCCGTCATCGACTACAAGGCCCTCGGCGAGAACACCATCGTCCTGGACTGCGACGTCCTCCAGGCCGACGGCGGCACCCGTACCGCCGCCATCACCGGCGCCTACGTCGCCCTCGCCGACGCCGTCGCCTGGGCCCAGGGCAAGAAGATCGTCAAGGCCGGCCGCAAGCCGCTCACCGACACCGTCGCCGCCATCAGCGTCGGCATCGTCGACGGCACCCCGCTCCTCGACCTCTGCTACGAGGAGGACGTCCGCGCCGAGACCGACATGAACGTCGTCTGCACCGGCGACGGCCGCTTCGTCGAGGTCCAGGGCACCGCCGAGGGCGCCCCCTTCGACCGCAAGGAACTGGGCTCCCTCCTGGACCTCGCCACCGCGGGCTGCGTCGACCTCGCCGCACTCCAGCGTGACGCACTCGCAACCACGCGGAACGCGTAGCGACTCGCCCTCCCCGGGTAAAGAAGCAACCAAATACGCACCACAGAGCGTCGTCACGGATACGGGCGCACGGGTCGAACCGTGCGTCCGTCCACGTAACGATCCCCGGGGAGGGACCGCACCATGGCTTCGCGCCGCCACCAACGCCTCGCACTCGCCACCGCCGCCACCCTGCTGACGCTGACCACGGCCGTGGGCTGCGCCGGCCTCGACAAGGCGCTCGACTGCGTCCGTACCGCCGACGCCATCGCCACCAGCGTCGGAAACCTCCAGCAGGCCGTCTCCAACGCCTCCGAGGACATCACCCAGGCCTCCGAGTCCCTGGACGAGATCGACCGCGAGCTGAAGAAGCTCGACGACACCACGGACAACGCCGACCTCTCCAAGGCCGTCGACGACCTCCAGAAGGGCGTCACGGAGGTCCGCAAGTCCATCGAGGCAGGCGACGCCACCCCCGACATCACCCCCGTGACGGACGCGGCGACGGAGATCGGCAAGGTCTGCACGCCGTAGGTCGAGCGGCCCCGGGCCGACGGCGGCGCCGGCCCGGCGACAATGGGCCCATGAAGCGCCTGATCCTCGCCACCCGCAACGCCGGGAAAATCACCGAACTCCACGCCATCCTCGCCGACGCGGGTCTCGACCTCGACCTCGTCGGCGCGGACGCGTACCCCGACATCCCCGACGTCAAGGAAACCGGCGTCACCTTCGCCGAGAACGCGCTCCTCAAGGCCCACGCCCTGGCCCGCGCCACCGGCCTCCCGGCGGTCGCCGACGACTCCGGCCTCTGCGTGGACGTCCTCGGCGGCGCCCCCGGCATCTTCTCGGCCCGCTGGTCCGGCACCCACGGTGACGACCGGGCCAACCTGGACCTGCTCCTGGCCCAGCTGGGCGACATCGCCGACGAACACCGCGGCGCCTCCTTCGCCTGCGCCGCCGCCCTGGCTCTCCCCGACGGCACGGAACGCGTGGTCGAGGGCCGCCTGAACGGCACCCTGCGCCACACCCCGTCGGGCACTAACGGCTTCGGCTACGACCCGATCCTCCAGCCGGAGGGCGAGACCCGGACCTGCGCGGAGCTGACCCCGGCGGAGAAGAACGCGATCAGCCACCGCGGGAAGGCGTTCCGGGCGCTGGTGCCGGTGGTGCGGGAGCTGGTGGGGTGACAAACAGAGCGGGGCGGCTGCTTCCTTCGAAACGAAGGTTGCAGCCGCCCCGCACCTGTGGGCCCGGTGGGACTCGAACCCACGACACACCGGACCTAAACCGGCGCCCTCTAGGCCAGCTGGGGTACGGACCCGCGCGCACCACTCTACTGTGCGAGCTTGCGCGGCTTCGAGAAGGTTTGCGTCTGGCTGTGACATGAGGGGCAGAGGTAGCGGAGGTTTTCGCGGCGATTGTCGAGCCGGTCGCCGTTGACGTGGTCGATCTCCAGGACGAGCCGCCTGCCCCGCCAGGTGTCTCCGGTCCCGCATCTCGCGCAGGCATGGGGAACGCCGATGTCGTCCAGAGCTCGTCGTAACTGAGCCGTCTTCGTCCGGGACGCCCCGGTGTCCAGGCGCTTGAGTATCTCCGCCGCGGACTTGCGGTTCGGGGAGCGCGTTCCGTGACGGTGACCTTGTCCGGTGAAGTGAGCCGTGGACAGCCCGTACGTTTCGATGTCCCGCTTCACGCGAGCGCGGGCGGTGCCGTTGTTGCCCAGCCCCAAGGACCTCAGGACGCCAGCCAGGCTGCCGGACGCGGTGACGGCCTCGGTCAGTGCGGTGCGAGGTGTGGAAGGCGTTCCGTACCTGCGTCCGCTGGTGAAGTGGGAGGTGTCGATGCCGAGCCGGTCCATCCTCCCGCGTAGGTAGCCGTACGGGCTGTCGCTCGGCGGCAGACCCATGTACGTGAACATCTCCCGGATGCTGTGGGAGTGGGCCGCTGCTTCGGCGAGGAGCTCGCGCGGAAACGTGCAGCGCTCCCGTGCGGGGAGCTCCTCCTCCACGAAGTGGGACGTGTCGACTCCGTAGTGTGCGAGCCGGTTGTGTACGTACCGGAGTGTCCGGCTGCCCAGGGGTGCGTTCAAGCGGCGCAGGAGATCGACGAGGCTGCTCGCCTCCGCGGCCCTCCGCACCAGCAGGTCGCGCGGGTACTTGGCGCTCACGCCGTCCTCCTGCGCTTGCGGCCCCGATAGGTGTCGGTCGCCGCGTGGCAATTCGGGCAGAGGAGACGCAGGTTCTCCGGGCGGTTGTCCCACCAGTCGCCGTTGACGTGGTCCACTTCGAGCCGGAGAGGCTGCCCCAGCCACTCCCCGTGGTTGCCGCATTCGGTGCACTTGTTCTCCACCCCCTTGCGCACGAGCTCCCTGCGGAGCCGTTCGCCGGGCACTCTGCCGTCCGACGGCGTACGGAGCGTCAGGAGATTTCCCAACGAACCCTTGGGCCTGCGTCCGCCCGGAGGTGCTGTCGTGAAGTGCGAGATGTCGATCCGTAGAGCGGTGATGCGGCGGCCGATGTGAGCCTGGTTGCCGCCCACCGGACTGATGCCCAGCCTGCGCACGACTTCGGCCACGCTCGTTGAGCGGGCGACCAGTTCGCGCAGTCTCTCTTCTGTGTGGCGTATCCGTGTGTCGGCGAAGTGCGAGGTGTCTATGCCCGCCTCGGCCATCTTCTGACGTAGATAACGCCGGCTGCCGGGCGTAGGCGTCCTTCCGCACCACCGCACCGCGTCGGTGGCGTTTGTCGTCATCCGCGCTGCTTCTTCAAGCAGCTCACGGGTATAGCGAGCCGGCCCCATGCTCTGCCCCCTCCGGTCCCGGCCGCATGTTCGCAGCC
This sequence comes from Streptomyces sp. DSM 106670, assembly GCF_055792845.1. Classification (NCBI taxonomy): domain Bacteria; kingdom Bacillati; phylum Actinomycetota; class Actinomycetes; order Kitasatosporales; family Streptomycetaceae; genus Streptomyces; species Streptomyces sp. DSM 106670. The sequence goes on along the minus strand of NZ_CM147704.1, from coordinate 2,838,991 downwards.
TCGTACGGAGTAACGACCCGTTTATCGGATGGTCACGTCCGTAATCCGGAGGGGGCACCTGGCGAAGGGCGACGAAGCGGCAGCCCTCAGAACTTCGGTTCGGGCGCCTGTGCCTGTACCAGTTCCGCCGCCTCCTCGTCCGTCTCGACCGACGGCGGGGAGCCGATCAGCGGCTGCTGGGCGGTCTCCTTCATGCAGGCGACCGCGATCACGCCGACCAGGGCCGCCGCCATCGCGTAGTACGCGGGCATCAGGTTGGAGCCGGTCCAGCTGATCAGGGCCGTGATCACCAGCGGGGTCGTGCCGCCGAAGATCGACGCGGAGAGGTTGTAGCCGACCGACAGGGACCCGTAGCGGACGTTCGTCGGGAACAGGGCCGGCAGCGCCGCCGACATCGTGCCGAGCATGCAGACCAGGGAGAGGCCCAGCAGCAGCATGCCGACCGTGATCGGCAGGATGCCGTCCACCCGGATGAGGAGGAACGCGGGGAGGGAGAGGAAGAGGAAGCCCAGCATGCCGGTCATCAGCAGCGGTTTGCGGCCGAAGCGGTCGGAGAGCTTGCCGACCTGGCTGATGATCAGCATCAGGAACACCATCACCGCCAGCAGGATCAGCAGACCGTGCGTCTCGCTGTAGCCGAGCTCGTCGGAGAGGTACGTCGGCATGTACGACAGCAGCATGTAGTCGGTGATGTTGTACGCGCCGACCAGGCAGATGCAGAGGATCAGCGTCGGCCAGTACTGCCGGAAGATCTTCGCCAGGTCACCCTTGGCCGTGGACTCGACGCCGTCCGCCGCCTCGCTCGCGTGCGCCGTGCCGCCCTCCAGCTTCTGGAAGGCCGGCGTCTCGTCAAGGCGCAGTCGCAGGTAGAGGCCGACCAGACCCAGCGGGCCCGCGACGAGGAACGGGATCCTCCACCCCCAGGCCTCCATCTGGGCGTCGTTCAGCAGGGCGTACAGGGCCGTGACGAGGCCCGCCGCGCCGACGTAGCCCGCCAGCGTGCCGAACTCCAGGAAGCTGCCGAAGAAGCCGCGCCGCTTGTCGGGGGCGTACTCCGCGATGAACGTGGACGCACCGCCGTACTCACCGCCCGTCGAGAAGCCCTGGAGCATCCGGAAGAAGATCAGCAGGACCGCGGCCCAGACGCCGATCGTGTCGTGCGACGGGATCAGGCCGATCGCGAACGTGCCGACCGCCATCAGGATCATCGTCAGCGCGAGGACCTTCTTGCGGCCGACCTTGTCGCCCATCGGGCCGAAGAACATCCCGCCGAGCGGCCGTACGAGGAAGGCCACCGCGAAGGTCGCGAAGGAGGAGAGGAGCTGGGTGGTGTCGTTCCCGGACGGGAAGAACACATGTCCGATCGTGACGGCCAGATAGGAGTAGATGCCGAAGTCGAACCACTCCATGGCGTTGCCCAGCGAGGCCGCCTTCACGGCCCGCTTGACCGCGGCATCGTCCGTGACCGTGATGTCCGTCCGGCGCAGCCGAGGATTCCGCCGCTTCCGGATGGCCCGGAAGAGCGTGGGGTGGCGTTTGACCGCTGCGGGGTCGGCCGCCTGGTGGGGGTCGGGGGCCGCCATGGCCGGGTCCTTTCCTCGGAGTGTGTATCCAGGAAAGGCTTCTGCGCAGTCATGGCGGTCGCAAACCGACTTCGTGGGCCGATGCGATCTCCCTCACATGATCTGAACACGTTCTCCGGCCGGACGCCGCCCGGAATCGCCGGTACCGCCGGAATCGTGCGAGGGGTGGCCCGGGGCCGGAACCCCGGGCCGGGCGGGCGTCAGATGCCCAGATCCCTGACGATCTTCGCGACGTGGCCGGTCGCCTTCACGTTGTAGAACGCGTGCTCGACCTTGCCGTCCTCGTCGACGACGACGGTCGAACGGATCACGCCCGTCACCACTTTGCCGTAGAGCTTCTTCTCGCCGAAGGCGCCGTACGCCTCCAAAGTTTCCTTGGCCGGGTCGCCCACCAGGGTGACCTTGAGGTTTTCCGTGTCGCGGAACTTCGCGAGCTTCTCCGGCTTGTCGGGCGAGACGCCGATGACGTCGTACCCGGCGTTCGCCAGAAGGTCGAGGTTGTCCGTGAAGTCGCAGGCCTGCTTGGTGCATCCGGGGGTAAGCGCGGCCGGGTAGAAGTACACGATGACCTTGCGGCCCTTGTGGTCCGCGAGCGACACCTCGTTGCCGTCGGCGTCGGGAAGGGTGAAGGCGGGAGCGGTGTCGCCGGGCTTCAGTCGCTCGCTCATGTGGTTCTCCTCGGGTGGTGCACGGGTCGGACGGGACCGAGGGTAATAGGGGTGCCGCCGGGTGTGCGGAGGTTCGAGCTGACAGACTGTCGACGAAGACCCAGACGAAGGTTTACCGGACGACGACCACGGAGGCGGCGCAGTGTCGGATGCCAGGACCCCTGCGCAGATCGAGGCGGACATCATCAGCAGGCGCGAGCAGCTCGCTGTGGTGCTCGACGAGATCGGGGTGCGCGTACACCCGAAGACGATCATCGGAGACGCCAAGGCGAAGGCGGCCCAGTCCGTGGACCGGACGGCCGGCCGTGCCTTCGTCGCGGTGAACCGCTCGGTGTCGGAGGTGAAGGCGCAGTTCGTCGCGGAGGACGGTTCTCCGCGGCTGGAGCGCGTGATTCCCGCGGCGCTGCTGGTGGTCGGCGTGGTGGGGCTGCTCACCGTGTCCAAGCGCCGCCGTCGCGCGTGAGCCGAGCGAGCCGAGCGTCCCGCGTGAGCGGAACGTCGCGCGTGAGCGGAACCCGGAGGCGTACGGCGCCGGGCACGCCAGGTAGGTTGCGGGCGTGAGCGAGAACACCCACGACGACAAGCTGCCCATCCGGATGCTGCACGACCGGGTGCTGGTGCGGAACGACACGGCCGAGGGCGAGCGGCGTTCCGGCGGCGGCATCCTGATCCCGGCGACGGCCGCGGTGGGCCGGCGCCTCGCCTGGGCCGTCGTCGTGGCGGTCGGGCAGAACGTACGGACGGTGGAGCCCGGCGACCGGGTGCTGTACGACCCCGAGGACCGTGCCGAGGTCGAGGTGCGGGGCGTGGCGTACGTCCTGATGCGGGAGCGCGATCTGCACGCGGTGGCCGCCGACCGGTTCGAGGGTTCGGTGGATTCGACCGGGCTGTATCTGTAGGAAAGTCGCGGGACGGCTCCGGGCAGCCGCGGGACCGCGCGGCAGGGGCTGTTCAGGGCCTGGTGACCGGTGTCACCAGGCCTTTCCCCGTTTTTTGCTACGGTGGGACCACCCCGACGAGACGCGCCGTACCGGGTTGGCAAAGACGACGCACCCGTTCTGTTCGCGTGGTTTCGTCGGAGGTGCCTGTCATGGCGTGGGTTCTGTTGATCATCGCCGGTCTGCTCGAAGTGGGCTGGTCGATCGGGATGAAGTACACCGAGGGGTTCACGCGGCTGTGGCCGAGCGTGTTCACCGGCCTCGGGATCGTGGCGAGCATGGTGCTGCTGTCGCATGCGGCGAAGACGCTGCCGATCGGTACGGCGTACGGCGTGTGGGTCGGTATCGGCGCGGCCGGTGCGGCGATCCTGGGCATGGTCGTGCTGAACGAGCCGGTGACCGCCGCCCGGATCTTCTTCGTCTGTCTGCTGCTGGTGGCCGTGGTCGGCCTGAAGGCGACGTCCGGGCACTGAGGCGCGCCGAGGGCGGGGCCGGTCGGTCACGTCGGGCGGTCACGTCGGGTGGTCACACCGGTCGGCCGTCCGGGAAGTCCGGGCCGCGGGCGCCTTCGACGAAGCCGCCCGTGCCGCCGGTGCTGCCTGTGCCGCCGCTCGCCCCGCCGCCGCCCTCGGTGTTCCCTGTCTCTCCCGAGCCGCCGGAGGCGTTGCCCCCGGTGGTCCCTCCCGTACCGCCTGTCCCGTCCGTCCCGCCGGTGTCCGTGCCGGGGGTGGGGCTGCTCGGCGCGGTGCCGGAAGGGGCGGTGGAGGAGGGCGCGGTGGGGTCCGACGCGGCGGACGGCTCCGTGCTTCCGTCGGAGTCCTCGTCGAGCAGGGGCTCGTCCTCCTCGTCGGACCCCGGCATCGTCTCCAGGTCGAACTCCTGGGCCGGGGAGGAGCGCAGCGCCGCCTCCGTATAGGCGGCCCAGGTCTCGGCCGGTGCGCCGCCGCCGTTGATACGGGGCAGGCCGAGAGCTCCGTACAGCGAGGTCTGGGCGCCGGTGTCCGGGTTCTGGCCCATCACGGCGACGACGGTCGCGAGGTCCGGGGTGTATCCGGCGAACCAGGCGGCCCGGTCCTCCTCCGCCGTGCCGGTCTTGCCCACGGCGGGGCGGCCCACCGCCTGGGCCGCCGTGCCGGTGCCGCCCTCCACGACGCTGCGCAGGACGGCGGTGGTGGTGTCGGCGGCCTCGCGGCTGACGGCCTGCTCGGTCGTGCGCTCGGGCAGCTCGACCTCGGCGCCGTCCTTGGTGATCTTGTCGACGAGGACGTACGGGCCGTGCCGGCCGTGGTCGGCGAGGGTGGCGTACGCCTCGGCCATGTCCAGCACGCTGGCGTTGGCGGGGCCGAGCGCGATCGAGGGCGAGGCGGTGAGGTCGGGGGTGTCGGCGGGGATGCCGAGGGCGATCGCGGTGTCCCGGACCTTGCCGGGGCCGACGTCCTGGGCCATCTGCGCGTAGACGGAGTTGACGGACTCGTCGGTGGCGGTGCGCACGGTGATGTCGCCGTGGTCGACGTCGTCCTCGTTGGCGGGGGCGTAGTCGGTGGCGCCCTGCGGGCCGACGACCGTGCGTTTGTTGCTGCCGTCGTAGACGGTGTTGGGCGTGATGGGGCGGCCGTCCTGGGTGGTGGAGTCGTTGACGACGGCCGAGGTGAGGACGAACGGCTTGAAGACGGAGCCGACCTGGTAGTCGCGGCGGGTCGCGTTGCTGACGTACTGCTTCGTGTAGTCGATGCCGCCGTACAGGGCGACGACCGCGCCGCTGCCGGGGACGATCGAGACCCCGCCGACGCGGACGTTGCGATCCGCCTTGCGGTCGGTGCTGGTCCTGGCCGTCACGTTGGTGTCGACGGCCTTGACGAAGGCGTCCTGCTTGGCCTTGTCGAGGGTGGTGGTGATGCGGTAGCCGCCGGTGGCGAGGGTCTTCTCGTCGAGGATGCCGCGCCGGTTCAGATAGTCCTCGACGGCCTGCACGATGTAGCCGCGCTGGCCGGAGAGCCCAGTGGACGGTTTGGCCTCGCCGGGGGTGGGGAACCGGGTCGTCGCCCGTTCGGCGGCAGGGAGCCAGTCCTCCTTGACCATGCCGTCCAGGACGTAGTTCCAGCGGCGCTGCGCCGCGGGTTTGTTGTCGGGGTGGGCGACGACGTCGTAGGCGCTGGGGGCGTTGAGGAGGGCGGCGAGGTAGGCGCCCTCGGAGGTGCTGAGCTCCTCGACGTTCTTGCCGTAGTAGGCCTGGGCGGCGGCCTGGATGCCGTACGCGTTGCGCCCGAAGTAGCTGGTGTTGAGGTAGCCCTCGAAGATCTGGTCCTTGGTCACCTCGCGGTTGAGCTTGACCGCGATGATGGCCTCCTTGGCCTTGCGCAGGACGGTCCGCTCCTGGCCCAGGTAGTAGTTCTTCACGTACTGCTGGGTGATCGTCGAGCCGCCCTGTTTGCCCTTGCCGGTCACGGTGTTCCAGCCGGCCCGGAGCATCGCCTTCACGTCGACGGCGCGGGCGTCGGAGTAGAAGTCCCGGTCCTCGGCGGCCAGTACCGCGTGCTGGACGGTCATGGGGACCTGGGAGAGCTTGACCTTCTCCCGGTTCACGTCGCCGTCGCGGGCGATGACGCTGCCGTCGTTGTAGAGGTAGACGTTGGACTGGGCGGTGGCCGAGGCGTTGGCGGCCGGGATGTCGACGAGCTGGTATCCGGCGAAGATGCCGCCGGCGAGGAGCAGGCCCAGGCCCAGCACGGTGCCGAGGACCATCCGCCAGGTGGGGACGGCACGCCGCCAGCCGGTGCGCCGGGGCCGCCGCTTCTTTCCGCCCTTCCCGCCCTTCCCGCCCTGCGCGTCCGTTCCGGGCGGCCCGCCCCGGTCGCTGCCGGGGGCGGCCGCCGCGTCCGAGGGCTCGCGGGGGGCCCAGTGCTGTGGCTCGTCGCTCATGTCCGTGGGGCTCCTCGGGCGTGGTCGGTTCTCCCATAGTGCCCGTTTCGCCGGGAAAGCCACAGTTCTTGACGGTCCGTTCCCTCCTCCGGCGTCACCCCCCACGCGCGCGAAACGCGTGCGCGAAATACGTTCGCGGCCACCGTCACCCGTGCATTAGGCTCGTGCGCTTTGGTGTCGGGAGCCGGTGGCGGCGGGGGAGAGGGGACGGCGTGCGGCTCTACGCGGTGGTGGCGGGGGGTGCGTTCCGGCGCTACGCCACGTACCGGACGGCCACGGCCGCGGGGGTGTTCACCAACACGGTCTTCGGTTTCATCATGGCGTACACCTACATCGCCCTCTGGGACGCGCGTCCGCAGCTCGGCGGGTACGACACGTCCCAGGCGCTGACGTACGTCTGGCTCGGGCAGGCCCTGCTGATGACCTGCGCCATGATGGGCGGCGGCTTCGAGGACGAGCTGATGGAGCGGATCCGTACGGGGGACATCGCCGTCGATCTGTACCGTCCGGCCGACCTCCAGCTGTGGTGGCTGGCGGGGGACCTGGGCCGGGCGGCGTTCCATCTGCTGGGCCGGGGGATCGCCCCGATGTTCCTGGGGGCGCTCGCCTTCGATCTGGCGCTGCCCGGCTCGCTGTGGACCTGGCCGGCGTTCCTCTTCTCGGTGTTCCTGGGCGTGGTGGTGAGCTTCGCGGTGCGCTATCTGGTCGCGCTGGCGGCGTTCTGGCTGATGGACGGGGCGGGCGCGCTGCAGATCGTGTCGCTGGCCGGGCTGTTCTTCTCCGGGATGCTGCTGCCGCTGAACCTCTTCCCCGGACTGCTCGGCGAGGTGGCGCGGGCGCTGCCGTGGTCCTCGCTGCTCCAGGTGCCGGCCGATGTGTTCCTCGGCAAGCACACGGGGTGGGGCCTGGTGGAGGCGTACGCGTTCCAGGGCGGCTGGGCGGTGGTGCTGCTGCTGGCGGGCCGGCTGCTGCAGACCGCCGCGACCAGGAGGGTGGTGGTGCAGGGTGGCTGACACGGTGGTGGTGCGGACCGGCGGGGAACGGACCCCGGAACCGGGCGGCTTCGCGTTCGAGGAGCGGCCGCGGCTGCTGGAGGGCGTGCGCGCGTACGGGCTGATCATGGCGATGTGGGTGCGCTCGACGATGGCGTACCGGGCCTCGTTCGCCATGACGACGTTCGGCAACCTCGCGGTGACGGCGTTCGACTTCGTGACGATCCTGCTGATGTTCTCGCACGTCGACGCGCTGGGCGGCTACACGCTGTCGGAGATCGCCCTGCTGTACGGGGTGTCGGCCACCGCGTTCGGGCTGAGCGATCTGCTGCTGGGCTCGATGGACCGGGTGGGCCGCCGGGTGCGCGACGGCACGCTCGACACCCTGCTGGTGCGGCCGGTGCCGGTGCTGGCGCAGGTCGCGGCGGACCGGTTCGCGCTGCGCCGGCTGGGGCGGATCACCCAGGGGCTGCTGGTGCTCGGCTACGCGCTGCTCTCGCTGGACATCGCGTGGACGCCGCTGAAGGTGCTGATGCTGCCGATGATGGTGGTGAGCGGGGCGGCGATCTTCGGGGCGATCTTCGTCATGGGGGCGGCGTTCCAGTTCGTCGCGCAGGACGCCTCGGAGGTGCAGAACTCCTTCACGTACGGCGGGACGACGCTGCTCCAGTACCCGCCCACGATCTTCGCCAAGGACCTGGTGCGCGGGGTGACGTTCGTGGTGCCGCTGGCCTTCGTCAGCTGGCTGCCCGCGCTGTACGTGCTCGGCCGGGAGTACCCGGTCGACCTTCCGCGGTGGGTGGCGTTCCTGCCGCCGCTGGTGGCGGTGGCCTGTTGGGTGCTGGCGGGCCTCGCGTGGCGGGCGGGGCTGCGGGCGTACCGGAGCACGGGCAGTTGAGAAATCGGGAGCCGACCATGTCGGACGGGACTACGCGGGAGAGCACGGGCATGGCGGACGACGGCTTCATCACGCTCGACGGCGTCGAGAAGGTCTTCCAGGTCCGCCGGAAGGCCGGCCTGGTGCGCAGGGAACGGCACGAGGTCCGGGCCGTGGACGGGATCAGCTTCCAGGTCGCGCGCGGCGAGATGGTCGGCTACATCGGCCCGAACGGGGCCGGCAAGTCGACCACGATCAAGATGCTGACGGGCATCCTCACCCCGAGCGGCGGCCGGCTGCGCGTCGCGGGCATCGACCCCTCACGCGAACGCACCCGGCTGGCCCACCGCATCGGTGTGGTCTTCGGCCAGCGGACGACGCTCTGGTGGGACCTGCCGCTGCGCGACTCGTACCGGCTGATGCACCGCATGTACCGCATTCCCGACCGGCGTTACCGCGAGAACCTGGACCGCTGCGTCGAACTCCTCGATCTGGGCGAGCTGTTGGACGTCCCCGTACGGCAGCTCTCGCTCGGGCAGCGGATGCGCGGCGACATCGCGGCGGCGCTGCTGCACGATCCGGAGGTGCTGTACCTGGACGAGCCGACGATCGGCCTGGACGTGATCTCCAAGGCCAAAGTGCGGCAGTTCCTCAAGGAGTTGAACGCCGGGCGCGGGACGACGGTCCTGCTGACGACTCACGACCTCACCGACATCGAGCAGTTGTGCAACCGGGTGATGGTGATCGATCACGGCCGGCTGATGTACGACGGTTCGCTGGCGGGCCTCCACGAGGTGGGGGAGAGCGAACGCATGCTCGTGGTGGACCTGGCGAGCGAACTCCCCCCGATCGTGCTGGCGCCGGAGGCCGCGGGCGGTACCCCGGCGCTGCGGGCGGTCAAGGTGGAGGGCCCGCGCCAGTGGCTGGCGTTCCCCGCCGCCGTGTCGGCGGCCCCGCTGGTGGCGCGGATCGCCGCGGAGTACCCGCTGGTCGACCTGTCGGTGCGGGAGCCGGACATCGAGGCCGTGATCGCGAGGATGTACGAGTCCGCGCCCTGACGGGCACGCACAGGGAGCGCCGGGCCCTCCGGGGCGCCTTCCGGATCGCGGCGCGCGCAGGTCGTGGGCCTGCGGGTCTGTGCCGGGAACGGGTCCGTTCAATAGGCTGCGCGGTATGACAAGTGAACGTCCGGAAATGCGCGCCTCCGACGCCGAGCGTGAGCGGATCGCGGAACTGCTGCGCGAGGCCGTGGCCGAGGGCCGACTGGATATGGACGAGTTCGACCAGCGCCTCGAAACGGCCTACAAGGCCCGTACGCACGGGGAGTTGGAGCCGCTGGTCCAGGACCTTCCGGCACCGGGATCGGCGGTCGCCCCGGTCGGCTCGTCCGCGCCCGCCCCGCTGCGGGGTTCTGCGGCGAACTGGCCCGCGCGGATCGGCGGCAACGCCACATCGAAGGGGGCGTTCGCCTTCTGGGGCGGGTTCAACCGGAAGGGCCGCTGGACGGTGGCCCGGAAGTTCACCGCGTTCGCGATGTGGGGCGGCGGCGAGATCGATCTGCGCGAGGCCCACTTCGAGGACCGCGAGGTCGTCATCCGCTGCTTCACGATCATGGGCGGCCTCCATGTGACCGCGCCGCCGGAGCTGAACGTCGAGGTCCGGGGCATCGGCATCATGGGCGGCTTCGGCGAGGGCCCCAATGAGGACGGCGAGATCGCCCCCGACTCCCCGCATGTGCGGATCACCGGCTTCGCCCTGATGGGCGGCGTCGGCGTGGAGCGCAAGCGGACGAAGGCGGAGCGCCGCCGGCTGAAGGCCGCGGAGGAAGCGGAACTGGAGGCACGCCGCCGACGCGGGCTTGAGGGCCCGGACGGCGGCGCGGGCGGTGGCGGCGGCCGCAAGGAACTCTGAGCGCCGAACCCGCCTCGGGCGGCCCGACCGCCCGACCGCCCGCCCGCCCGCCCGACCGCCCCGCCCCGCCCGCTCGCACGTCTCCTCAGCGGCTCACAGCGCGTCGGACCGGGGCGCGCCGGCCCGGTCCAGGAGCTTCAGGTCCACGTGGTCGCCGAGCGCGCGGTAGCCGTCGTCGTTGAGGTGCAGGTGGTCGCCGGAGTCGTACGAGGTGAGGATCCGGGTCGGCGCGGCGGGGTCGCGTACCGCCGCGTCGAAGTCCACGTACGCGTCGAAGACCGTGCCCGCCCGGATCTGCTCGTTGACCGCCTGGCGCACGGCCTCGCGCTGCGGCGTCCAGGTGGCGAAGCCCTCGAACGGGGTCAGCGTCGCGCCGACGACCGAGAGCCCGCGGGCGTGCGCCCGGTCGGCGAGGGCGCGCAGGCTGTCCACGATGCGCAGGGGGTCGGCCTCCTGCGGGGACTGCTGTACGTCGTTGATGCCGAGCGCCACGACGAGCGTCCGGGCTCCGGCGACCGACAGCGCGTCGCGGTCGAGCCGGTCGGTGCCCGCCTGGCCCCCGGTGCCGCGGCCGACGCCCACGACCCGGTTGCCCGCGATGCCCGCGTTGGCGACCCCGTACCGGCCGCCCAGCCGGTCGGCGAGGACGTCGGGCCAGCGGGCGTTGGCGTCGGTGGTGGAGCCGCTGCCCGCGGTCAGGGAGTCCCCGAGGGCGACGACCGCGCCGAGCGCCCGCTCGCTGCGGACGTCCACGGCGGTCAGATAGCGCCAGTGGGTGGTGCTCCAGGTGCCGCGTTCGTCGATCAGATACGAGGTCTGGTGGGTGTTGGGGTGGTAGGTGACCGGCCCGCCCGCCTGCGGGGTGCGGAAGCTGACCTGGAGGTCGGAGTCGGGGGCCACGGGCACCACGACCGGGTCGCTGATGACCCGTCCGCCCGCGGCGACGGTGACGGCGGCGGCGCCCTTGAAGGTCACCGGCCGGGTGTTGACGGTGGCCTGGTCGATGACGAGGGGGGCCGTACCGAAGAGGTTCGACAGCGTGATGCGGGCGACGTTCCCGCCGATGCTGGTGTGCACGACGTTACGGATGGTGCGCCCGGGGAGCCCGCCCTCGGTACCCGGTTCGCCGCGGACGGGCGCGGCGGTCCAGGTGGCGACCCAGCTGCCGCCCGAGGCGGCGGGGTCGACCGGGTTACGGGCCGCCGCCTGGGTCTCGGCGGGCGGGAGCGGTGTCGACCGGGGACCGGAGAGCAGCGTCGTACCGAAGGCGACGGCGGCGGCGAGCACGGCGGTGCCCGCCACTAGGGCGATGAGCAGGGCATACCCCTGGCGCCTGGGCATGTGCGGTGTTTCTCCTTGTGATGATCGTGCTGGTCCCATGATGCGACAGGCCGTCGGGAACTCGACGTGCGGCCCGGGAGTAGGGGAGGTAGGGACAATGCGTACGTCACGGGGGCGAGACGTACGCGGACGGGTGGAGCGGATGGAACGGACCGGATCCGGCGAGCAGGAGCAGGGCGAGGACGCGGTGCAGGAGTCGGAGCAGTCGCAGGGGCCAGGGCAGGGGCCGGTCGCGGTGCGCGATTCCGGGGGCACCGGGGGCACGGGAGGCCCTGAGGGCTCCGGGGCGCCGCCGCGCGGAACGGGCCCCCTGGCCTCGTTCGCGTACACGGCCGCCGACGAGGAGAAACAGCGCGGCGTACGGCGCATGAAGCTCACGGCCACCGGCCTCCTTCTGCTCGTCGCGATCATCTACGTCCTGGCCACCTGGGCAAAGAACTCAGGCGTGGGGGGCTGGCCGGGCTACGTTGCGGCGGCTGCCGAGGCGGGGATGGTGGGCGCGCTGGCGGACTGGTTCGCCGTCACGGCGCTCTTCCGGCGCCCGCTCGGCCTGCCCATTCCGCACACGGCCATCATCCCCACCAAGAAGGATCAGCTAGGACAGTCCCTCGGTTCCTTCGTTGGCGAGAACTTTCTCTCCGGGGACGTCATTCGTGACCGAATTCACGCTCTGGGGGTCGGCCGGAGGCTCGGCGTGTGGCTCGCGGAGCCGGCCCACGCGGACCGGGTCACCGCCGAGCTGGCGACGGCGCTGCGCGGTGCGCTGACGGTCCTTCGGGATTCCGACGTCCAGGCGGTGGTCGGCGAGGCCATCACCCGGCGCGCGGACGCGGTCGAAGTCGGCCCGGGCCTCGGCAAGATGCTGGAGAAGGTCGTCACGGACGGCGGCCACCGCAAGGTCGTCGACCTCGTCTGCGTACGCGCGCACGACTGGCTGGTGGAGCACGGCGACTCGGTGATGAACGCGGTGCAGGGCGGGGCGCCCGGCTGGACGCCGAGGTTCGTGGACAAGCGGGTGGGGGAGCGGGTCTACAAGGAACTGCTGCGGTTCGTCACGGAGATGCGGGACATGCCGGAGCACCCGGCGCGCGGCTCCATCGACACGTTCCTGACCGACTTCGCGGCCGACCTCCAGAGCGACGCCGACACCCGGGCCCGCGTGGAGCGGCTGAAGTCGGAGATCCTGGGCCGCGGCGAGGTCCAGGACGTCATCGCCTCCGCCTGGTCCTCCGTCCGCACGATGATCCTCTCGGCGGCGGAGGACGAGCGCAGCGAACTGCGGCTGCGCGCCCGCGCCTCGCTGATGTCGCTGGGCGCCAGGCTGGCGAGCGACGCACGGCTCCAGGGCAAGCTGGACGGCTGGCTGGAGGACGCGGCGGTGTACGTGGTGACGACGTACCGCGCGGAGATCACCTCGCTGATCAGCGAGACGGTCGCGGGCTGGGACGCGGACCAGACCTCGAAGAAGATCGAGGCGCACATCGGCCGCGACCTCCAGTTCATCCGGATCAACGGCACGGTGGTCGGCGCGCTGGCGGGCCTGGCGATCTACACGGTGTCGCACGCGCTGGGGGGCTGAGGCCTTGCGGGGCCGGGGCGGGGGTTCCGGGTGCGTACCCGTCCTGTCGTACGGGTACGCACCCGGCTTACGCGGGGGAGTTGCCCGGTAGTACGGGCGCGGGGCGGCGGGCGTTCAGCGCGGCGCGGGATTCTTTCGGACGCCCGCCGGAGACGCGATGGGCTCAGCGGTGGGCGGCCTGCCGGAGACGCAAGGGGCTCAGCGGTGGGTGGCCCGGCGGGTGACGGGCAGTGCTCAGCCCTGGGCGGCCCGGCGGGTGACGGGCGGGCTCAGTGGTGGGTGGCCCGTCGGATGTCGGGCGGGGCTCAGCCCTGGGCGGCCCGGCGGGTGACGGGCGGGGCTCAGTGGTGGGTGGCCCGGCGGGTGACGGCCCAGGAGGCGGCGGCCACGCCGCCCGCGACGGCGAACACGGCGGGCCAGGCGCCGACCTTCTTGGCGAGCGGGTGCGATCCGGCGAAGGCGGCGACGTAGGCGACGCTCAGCCCGGCGGCGGCACGCGGCCCCGCCTGGCGGTTCCACTCGTACGCGGCGAGGGATCCGGCGGCGGCGAGCGCGACGCCGCCGAGCGGTCGCTTCTTGGTCCACCGGGCGACGCCGTAACCCCCGACGAGCCCGCTCGCCGCCACCGCCGCTGCCGGAACCTTCGCCATCGCCGCCACCATCGCTTCCTGTGAGCCGTTTCCTGTAAGCCGTCTTGCGAGCCGTCGGTATTTCCGTGGTTCGCTGCTCCGCCCGAGGCTAGCGTTCGGGGCGACGAGGCCGGAGGGCGGTACGGAGGAGGCGGGGGTTCCGGATGGAAGCGGCCATGGGGGCGACCACGGTGACGGTGACAGTCCCGGGCGAGGGCGAGGGCGAGGGCAAGCGCGAAGGGGCCGGGGCCGGTCCCGTACGCCTCTTCTGCACCGACCACGGTGGCGATGGCCCGCCCCTGCTCCTGCTGCACGGGCTGGCAGGACACTGCGGCGAGTGGGACGCGCTGGCGGCCCGGTTCGCGGCCACGCACCGGGTGATCGCCTTCGACGCCCGGGGCAGCGGGGCGAGCACCCGGCGTCCCGGCGACGTGACGCGGGCGGCGCACGTACGCGATGTCCTCGCCGTGGCGCGCCGGTTCGGTCTGGCCGGCCCGGACACGGTGCTGGTCGGCCAGTCGATGGGCGGCCTCACCGCACTGCTGACGGCGGCGGCGCACCCGGAGGTGTGCCGTGCGCTGATCCTGATCGAGGCGGGACCGGCGGGCCCGAGCCCGGGGCTGCCGGAGCAGATCGGGCGCTGGCTGGACTCCTGGCCGGTGCCGTTCCCGGACAGGGAGGCGGCCGAGGCGTTCTTCGGCGGCGGCCCGGCGGGCAGGGCCTGGGCGGCGAGTCTCGCACCGGGCCCCGGCGGACTGCACCCCCGCGTCGACCGGGACGTGATGGTGGCCACGGTCCAGGAGAACGCGCACCGCGACCACTGGGACGCCTGGGACCGGGTGCGGTGCCCGGTGCTGGTGGTACGGGGAGAGAACGGCACGATGAAGCCGGAGGAGGCGGAACGGATGCGCGCCCGCCACGCCGCGACGCGGACCGTCGTGGTCCCGGACGCCGGCCACGACGCCCACCTGGACAACACGGCCGCGGTGTACGGGGAGATGGCGTCCTACCTCGCCGTGCTCGCGGGCAGTGGCCCGGGGTAAGGTCTGGACCCTTCGCACGAGGGGGGTCTCATGCTGTTCCGTAACACTGCCCGTACCCAAGGTCGGCGTCCGGCGCGAACGGGGTTGCGCGCAGGCGCACTTGCCGTGGTCGTGGCTGCGGCGCTGGCCTCCTGCACCCAGGCGTCGAGCGGTGGCGGCCCCGGCACGGACGTCCCGAACGCGGCGGCGGATCCGGCGGCTGTGGACGCCGCCCGGAGCGCCGAGAACGCCGACGCCGTCGAGAACGCGGGCGCGGTCGAGAACGCGGACGCGGCCGAGCGGGAGGCGGGCGAAGCGGAGCCCGCTGCCGCTCCCTCGCCCGGCCCCGCACTGGTCCGCGACGCCTTCGCGACGCTCCAGGCGACGCTGAACGAGACCTGCACGCCGGGCGCGGGCGACTGCGCCTACTTCCTCGGCCGGGTGACCCGGGAACTCACCGAACTGGACGAGTCGATGCGGGCGGACACCAAGGGCCCCGGCCACTTCAAGAAGCCGCTCGCCGACATGAAGGTCCTGTTCGACAAGCTGGGCGACGACCGGTCCGAGGCGCATCTGGAGAAGTACTTCTCCGAGATCGTCGGCACCCGCGACGGCATCAACACCTGGATGCAGGACCACCCCGACGACTACCGCTGACCGCCCGCGGGCGCGGTGACGGTGATGCGGACGACGGCGGTGGCGGCGGGGACCTCGGTCCCCTTCAGGAGGACCCGGTACGTCAGCTCGTCCTCACCGGCGTACCCCTCCCTGGCGGTGTACGTGACCGTGGTCCCGGACACCGAAGCGGAACCATGGGCGGGCGCGGTGTCGATGTCCAGGGACAGCTCGGCCGGGTCGTAGGCGTCGAGCAGTCCCGCTCCGACCCCGCTTTCCAGGATGACGGAGTCGTTGTCGAGGACGTCCACGTCCAGGCTGTCGCCCGCCTCCACGCTCTGCTCGGCGTCGTCCATGAGGGCCAGCGCCCGCTTCACGGAGGGCGACGAACCGGTCGACGCGGCATCCTCGTTCCCACACCCCGTAAGGATCAGAGCGAGCGCGCCCGCTCCGGCCGAGACCCGCATCCGGAGGACGCCGCGCCCCGGCCGCCGTGACTGCTTCCTCGTCTGCATGTGTTGCCCCCAAGGCCGGACTACGTGCGGTGGAGCAGCCGATGTTCGCAGCGCGCCCGGGTGCGTATCAGGGGCATGCGGGAAGCGAAGCGGAATTGTGATGAGAGCGTGTACAAAGCATGGACGCGTGGGTGCGTGAACGGTCTCAGGCGGCGGTCCGCCGCCCCAGCAGCCGGCTCTGCTCCACCTTCAACGAGGTGAACCCCTCCCGCGCGTAGTCGGCGAGCTCCTGGCTCGGGAACGACACGACGGACAGGTGCTGGTCGAACCGCCCCTGCGCCCATCGGGCGGCCGTGATCTCGTAACCGGACACATGGGCACAGAGCTTGAGCAGAATCGGCGGCATCTCGGATTCGCGCAGCAGGTCGGCATGGGTGACCACGAGATCGCGCATGGTCCGGATGTTCGGCAGGAAGACGGTCGTCACCCACAGCCGCCACTCGGCGAGTTCCTCCTCGGTGGGCGGATCCTCGTGGTCGAAGGGGGAGCGGCCGTCGGGGCGGACGTTGCGCTGGGCGAAGGCGTCGAAGGCGCGGCCGTTGGCCTCGGTGATGGCGAACAACGGCCCGTAGAAGTCGCTGAGTTGCCGGTTCACCCGAGCGAGCCGCTCGCTGCGCTGGGCGAGCCGCAACCCGTTGAGGTAGGCCGCGACGTACCCGACGAAGGCCAGGGCGATGGTGACGACCAGAGCAATCATGGAGGGTGATGCTACTGAGGTGGACGGGAGAGGCAACCGGGCCGACCACCGGACATCATCCAGCACGGGAGGACACACATCCATGCGCACGCTCCACGTCGTCACGCACCCGGAGGCGACGCATCACGTCGAGGGAGTCGTCGGCGGATGGCACGACTCGCAGCTGACGCCCGAAGGGGTCCGTGCGGCGGCCGCCGTCGCCCGGGCGCTGCGGGACCGGATTCCGGACGAGGCCGAGGTGGAGCTGTACTCCTCGGATCTGCGGCGCACCCGGCGGACGGCCGACGCGGTGGCCGAACTGTTCGGTGTGCGGCCGGTCCTGGACCGCAGGCTGCGGGAGAAGTCCTACGGTGAGGCGGAGGGAAGACCACAGGAATGGCTCGACCGCCGCTTCGTCCCTCCGCCGGCGGCCGGGGAGCGGATGGACCACGACGAGGGAGTGCGGGGCGCGGAGACCAAGGCGGTGTGGGCGCGGCGCATCTACGCGGCCATGGACGAGATCCTGGACAGCCCGTGCGAACACCAGATCATCGTGACGCACGGAGGCTCCCTGACGTGCGTCGTGGCGTCCTGGATCAAGATGCCGATCGAGGCGGCCGGTTACGCCGCCTTCCGAGCGCCCGCAGGCAGCATCACCACCCTGCGCGAGGACGACTTCTTCCACAACCGCCAGGTGGTCGGCCTCGGCGACACCGGCCATCTCGACCAGTAAACACGCCTCCCCAGGACCTGAGGGTGTTCAGGACCTGAGGGTCTTCCTCCTTCCCGGCTGACGGGCTCCTGTAGATTCCAGCGGTGAACGATCAACTACCCAGCGGTGGCGTCGAACTGTCACCCGACGAGATCGACGCCCTCGACGCAAGGTGGTCGTCCTCCTGGACCCCGAGCGAGGTCGCACAGCGGCTGGCCGGGATCGGCACCCCCTGGTACGTGGCCGCAGGCTGGGCGCTGGACCTGTTCCGTGGCAGGCAGACGCGTACGCACGGGGACATCGAGATCGGGATTCCGTACGCGAGCTTCCCCGAGGTCCGCCGTCGCTTCCCCGGGTACGTCTTCGACGCGGCGGGCAGCGGCCGGATCTGGGAGGACGCCACGCCCGAGGCGCTGGCCGCCGTCCACCAGACGTGGCTCCGCGATCCGGCCACCGGCGACTACCTGCTCGACGTGTTCAGGGAACCGCACGACGGCGACGTCTGGATCTGCCGACGAGACGAGAGGATCCGGTTCCCGTACGGCGAGATCATCCATCACGATCACGACGGCATCCCGTATCTGGCACCGGAACTGGTCCTCCTGTTCAAGGCCAAGCACGCCCGTGAAAAGGACCGGAGAGACTTCGACGCGACCGTCCCGCACCTGACCCGTTCGCAACGCGAGACCCTGGCCGAACTACTGGCCCGGGTGCACCCGGGCCACGCCTGGCTCAAGGCCCTGTGACCCGTTGACGCCTGCCGGGTGCGCGGGTCCCCCACGTCACCGATGGCCCGGAAGGACAACCCGGGCGACGACGGGCAGATGGTCGCTGCCGGTGGCGGGCAGGGTCCGGATGTGGCCGACGACGGCGGAGCGGGCCATGACCTGATCGATCCGGGCCACCGGAAAGGCGGCGGGAAAGCTGAGGGCGAACCCGCGCTCGGCGACGTTCAACCGCGAGGTGAGAGGCCTCAACCCCCGGTCCTCCACAGCCCCGTTGAGATCCCCGAGCAGAATGACGGTCTCGACGCTCTCGTCCGCGATGGCGCGCCCCAGCAGCGCGGCGCTCTCGTCCCTCCGCTGGGACGCGAGCCCGCCCGCGCCGACCCGGACGGAGGGCAGATGGGCGACGTACGCGGCGATGTCCCCGTACGGAGAACGGACCACGGCCCGCACACCACGGCTCCACCCCTCCTCGATGCTCGGGGGCTTGATGTCGACGAGCCGCTCGCCGCTGAGCGGGTACTTGGACCAGAGCCCGACGGTGCCGCGTACGACGTGATGCGGATATTCCGAGGCAAGGGCCTTCTCATACACCGCCAACTGCGGATCCACCAGCTCCTCCAGCGCGACGAGATCGGCCCCCACTTCACTCAGCGCCCGGGCGGTCGCCGCCGGCTCGCGGTTCTCATCACTGACGTTGTGCTGCACGACGACAAGCTCCCGCCCGCCGCTATCCCCGTAGGGCAGGAGCAGCCCCCCGAAGAGATGCACCCACACACCCACCGGCAGCAGCAGAGCCACGAGCGCGACGGCGGACCGCCGCACCAGGGCGACGACCAACAGCACGACCACGAAGACGCCGGCCCAGGGCAGAAAGGACTCCAGCAGACTCCCCACCCGCCCGGGCCAGTTGGGCACACCCCGATGGAACGCCAACACCCCGGCCACGACGACGGCACCCCCGGCGACCACCCACCCCCGCCGCCCGCCACCCACACCGGGCACCCCCGACGTCTCCGCCGGTATCGCACCAGGTTCTGCCCGCTCCACCATGTCGTCGTCCCATCCGATCGGTCCCGCTCCACAGGACGAACGACCGGGGCAGGCAGGTTCCGGCTACTCTCCGCGATCCAGGAGCGGACGGATCTGACGTGGCCCACAGAGGCCGAAGGGCGGCGCCGGGCAAGGCTTTGACGAAAAGGGGAGGTCAGGCGGGCGGGAGAGGACACGTAAGGCCAGGATGGTGGTGGTTGAGGCAGCACACCACCGAGAACGAGATCAGGCTCTGGGACTTCGTGTAGTGCACCCAGCAGACGTCGACCCCTCGGGGAAGAGCGTCCATCGCATACGCGATCTTGTGTTCGAGGGTGACGTAAGCGCGGCCGCCGTCGTCCCTGTCGGCAGGGGGATTCACCTCGTACGTGCTCTTCAGCCACGTGACGGCACCCACCGCACGCGTCCAAGTGCGCTCCACGG
Organism: Streptomyces sp. DSM 106670; assembly: GCF_055792845.1. Lineage (NCBI taxonomy): Bacteria > Bacillati > Actinomycetota > Actinomycetes > Kitasatosporales > Streptomycetaceae > Streptomyces > Streptomyces sp. DSM 106670. Next base: position 2,819,813 of record NZ_CM147704.1, on the reverse strand, counting down.
CGGTCTGGTTCTGCCGCAAGAGCCAGTGCCCGGTCATGAGGGGCGGCAGCGTCGAGGCGACGAACGCGCGGGTCTGCTCGGAGTTCAGTTCCGCACCCGGACGGCGTAGGGCCTCCCGGCCGTACGCATCCCTGCTGCCGGTCCACGGACCGTATCCGTGCCAGTGTCCTGACCAGGTCATTTGCGCCTTTCATCAGTGGGGCGGGCCGGCCCGGAGCGTGTCCGGTCCGGCCCTCTACATGGGCTTCGTGGTCAGGAAGGCAGCCAGGCTAGAGCGTCAGACCCCGGGTCCTGACCCATCCGCTGGCGAAGTCGTCGAGCTCGGTTCCGGTGAAGCGCAGCTCCTTGCCCGCGCCCTCGGGCTTGCTGTCGCGGATGACGAAGGAGGCCTCCGCGCCGGGGATCGCGGCAAGGCTCACGCAGGTCTCGTGGGGGCCGCCCGCGTTGCCGCCGCAGAAGTCGTCGAAGGCATCGGCCGCGGGGGCCGACAGGGCATAGAGGTTCCCGTTCATGGGAAAGTCCCTTCCGGTGCTGATGTCGCGGAGATACGGTCTCCGCACCGTCGTGCTCCTGCACCCGCCCGGCTGCCGACCGTCCATGGAGACGGCCGGGCGGGGGTCCGTGGCGAACGGGGGCGTGAGAGTGGCAGCCCGCGTTCTGCCTCAGTGCTCCTGAGAGCGCCGCAGCAGGTTGCAGTCGGACGCCGTGGTCATGCCGCCGACTGCTCTGGCACGGTCTCTAGCCGTCGACAGTTCGACCCCACCCGCAGAGCCACGGGTACGGGGCCGCCCTCCCGGTACCGCGAAGGTTCACCGGGCGGTGTGCTGTATCTGGCCGGCTCGGTCATGCAGTTCATGATCGGGGGACCAGGCCGACGTCTATCGTCGCTATTCGCGAATATTCTCGTGCGGGACGCGGTGATCCCTCGACATTCACGCGGAGCAGCCGACAACCTTGGAGCTGTGGACAGAACACCCTCCGAGGTGAGAGGCGGCTCGTTATGGCACGTCAGTTACGGTTCAATGGCACGGGTAGCGGCGGTACTGGGTGCCCCTCCGTCCATGAGGACACGGAGAGCGGAGAAGTCATCGTTCACGGGCCGCCGTTGACCGATCCCACCGACACTGCCCAGTTGCGCCACCTCTCCAAAGGCGAGGTGGCGGTGGTCGTGCCACGTGAACTGCTGGTCGACTGGACGCCGAGGGACGCGACTCGGCAGGCCCGGATCATCGACCTGGACGGGTTCGAGGGCCTGTTCCGGATGTTCAGCCACTCGGCCTGGCGGCTGGAGACCCGGCGACGCTACGCCAGTGATGAAGCCACGGACACCTACCGCCAGTTCGTCGAGACCGGCGGGGTCGAATGGGACGAGAGCGATCCGTACTGCGAGCTGATCCGGTCCTAGACTGCGCAAGGCAAGCGCGTCGAGCGGGTACGAATCATTGATCAGCCGCCGACCACGGGACAGCTCTACCTCCTGAACAACGCCAAGCGGAACATCGGCCTGGGGGAGGACATTCGGAGCCTGTGGCGTGCGGACGCCGATCGCCTCCAACTGCCGTCCGAAGATTTCTGGTTGTTCGACAGCCGACTTGCCGCAAGGCTGCGTTTCGACGACGGCGACCACCTCGTAGACGTCGAGTTGATCACAGAGCCGGCCGAAATCGTCCGGTACTCCGTCATCCGTGACGCGGCATGGCATCACGCCGTACTGCACAGAGAGTTCGCGGCGAAGCTGAGCAACAGCGAGTAAGAGCAGAAGGAACAGACACGTACCGGTGAGCACAGACTTTCAGAAAGCTCGTGAGGATCTGGGGCGACGGCTGAGGATGCTCCGAACGGAGAGCCCTCGCGGCCCTCTCACTGGTACCGCTCTAAGTGCCTCCCTCGGCTGGGCGCAGAGCAAAGTGAGCAAGCTGGAAAACGGCCGCCAGACACCTACCGCAGAGGACCTCCGGGCGTGGGCCGATGCCACCGGGCACCCCGGAGCCTACGACGAGCTGCACGGACGGCTGAAGGGTTTCGAGTCGCACATCCGGTCGTGGCGGCGGCAACTGTCGTCGGGACACCGCCCGGTGCAGGAGACGTGGAACGAGGTGACGGCGAATGCCCGCGTACTGCACGTGTGGGACTCCTTCGCCGTCAACGGTCTGCTGCAGACCCCGGACTACGCCCGGCATGTGTTCGAGAGCTACGCGACGCTCCAGAACTCACCCCGCGACACCGAGGACGCGGTACGGGCCCGCATGGACCGCCAGCGTTGGCTGTACCAGCCCGGTCGGCGTCTCAGTCTCCTGATGTGGGAGGGCGCGCTACGGGCGAAGGTGTGCCCTCCTGAGGTCCTGGCCGGGCAGCTGGACCGCCTGCTGGGGGTCATCGGCATGGACACCGTCCGGCTGGGGATCGTGCCGATGAACGCCGCTCTCCGTGTTCCTCCTGCCAACGCGTTCTGGATCGTCGGTGAGCGTCTGGTGATCACGGAGGACTGGCATGCGGAACTCTGGCTGGACGGCTCCGACACGGTGGCCCTGTACCGGCGGGTCTGGGAATCCCTCGCTGAGTCCGCCGTGTTCGGTGCTGAGGCGCAGCACGTCATCGCTCGGGCCCGACAGGCTATGACCACGTGAGGTAGCGCGTGGGCATGCGTATAGCTCTTCGTCCGCGACCATGCGCGAGCGCATCGCGCCGTGCGGAAAGCTCCGGGCGGCCCGCGAGTTTCAGGGGCGGTCGTGATGTGCCGGTGATAGATCCACAACGTTCGAATCAAGCCGATGTTCGAACGAATTTAGCCAGATGTCCCGACGCGCAGATGGTGACTCCGTCGATGTCCTCCCAGGTAGGCAGCATGTCTTCATGCCTGCCTATCGAGCCGTCTTCGGACACGTGAACGACGTTCCTCCCGGTACTGCTTACGAGTCGAGGGAAGAGGTCAAAGCGGCCAAACTGCACAAAGAGAACGAGGCTGGCATCTCTTGGGGGCGTGATGAGGGCGGCGAGCGAGCTGCCGACGCCATTGTGCTCAACAAGGGGTACGAAGATGACGTAGATAACTGGAAAGAGGTTATCTATACGGGTGCCGGAGGGAAGTCGAGGAACTCCACGAAGCAAACCTCTGATCAGACCTGGGAGAACAAGGGGAACTCAAGTCTTCGGCGAAGTCGAGTGCAGGGGAATTTCGTCCGAGTTATTCGGGGGAGTGCTGGTGAGCGTGCTTATTCGCCATTGAGTGGATATCGGTACGATGGGTTGTATAAGGTAGTCGAGGATTGGGAAGAGGCGGGTAGTTCAGGCTTTAAAATCTGCCGTTTCAGGTTGCGTCGACTAGGCGATGAGTGGCAAGACCTTACGTCTTTCGAGCAGCAGATCCGTGACCTCCTCCAGGCCGGACCCCATGGTGCTGGTGGTGATGAGGAGGCGGATGATGAGACCGTTCGCAGGCGCTCAATGTCCGTGGAGCGCATCGTCCGAAAATCCGCCGTAACCAAACGTGTGAAGCGTCTGCACGGCTATATCTGTCAGGTTTGTCGAACTCCACTCAGGGTAAATTCGAGCGGGATGAATTATGCAGAAGGGGCGCACGTTCACGCCCTTGGCGGTCCGGAGGGTGGTCCGGATGTCGACGGCAACGTCCTCTGCCTGTGCCCCAATTGTCATGTGAAGCTTGACCGGGGTGCTCTGTACCTCACCGATGACTTCCGCGCGGTGGATCGCTTTGCGACCGAAGATGGGCGGCGTGTCGTGCCGCTTCGCATGGTGGAGGGCCATCGAGTGCAGAAACGTTTCATACAAGCACATCGTCGGTTCTGGAACATTCTTGATGAAGATGGCACCCGGTGACCTGAAAAATGGACTCTGTGGATCGTTTAGCCAGCGGCGATCGCGGAGTACGTCAAAACGTCAGCGGGGATTTGGTGGAGAACCTTCCACTCGATGGCCATGGGTTTGCTGCCCTTGTGCTTAACATACTCGGCGGGTCCCAAGAGCATCCAGGGCTGGGGCCCGCCGATATCCGTCTTCTTGTAGCGGCGCACGAAGAGGAGGACGCGGGTGCCTTTCTCTCGGTGTGTCTGATAGCGAATTCCAGTAGGGGAACTCTCCGACGTCTGGTTCTGCGACTCCCAGTGGAACAAGGAGTCGCTGAGGGCGTAGTCCTTGTATCGAGTCTCGGGTGAGAAATCCTTCTCGTCTTTTTCCAGGGTGACGAACAGTGCGTCAGTTTGGATGCCCTCGCACCACTTCACGCCCTCGCGAAAGTGGCCGGGCTTGAAGCCGTCTACGGCAGCCTGGCCCAGTGCGGGGAGGATCTCCTCGCGGCTATACGAAGCGTGGATGGTCAGCGGGATGGCAGCATGCGCCCCGAGGAGCGGCACGGGAACGTGGTCGGCCTGCTGCAGGACATGAGCGAGCACCTGACGCAACTCGTCCCGGAACGCCAGCTGAGGGCGCAGTGAGTCCAGCCCAGCTTGGTAGCTGGGGAAGTCTCCACCCAGCGGCCAGAGCGAGAAGAAGAACATGCGGGCGTACCCCTGTTCCTGCTCGCTGAGCTCGTCGTAGGTAGGAGCGTCATCGGCCAGCAACTTGCTGTATGCCGCAACGCGCAGCGGGTCATCGACATGCAGGAACGCCGAGACCCGCTTGAGGAGTGGCGACTCGCCTTCAGGGCCGACCGTGTCCAGGAGCTTCGCTCGACGCAAGAGACCGGTCCATGAGTTGCCGTTGCCTCGGTAGAGCTCCTTGAGCTCTCGGCCACTCTCCTTGAGGAAGTCCGCAAGGCGTGGTTTCGCGTAGGACGCGACCTCGCGGGCCAACTGCGTGACATTGACCGCGATCTGCGTGCGGATGTTGTCAATGATCAGATCCTTGGCCTTCGTCTCAAGGATGATCTGGCAGCCCGAAGGAAGTTGGGGGAAGTCCTGCTCGATGCTGTCGAGGAGGCGGTTACGCGTCAGGTTCGTCAGCGCGCGGAACTGTTCTTCGAACCGGAACTCCTTGCGGTGCTGGCCGATGAAGTCCAAGACGGTGAGGACTGCCTTGTCCTCGGTGCGACGCAATCCCCGGCCCAACTGCTGGAGGAAGACCGTGGCGCTGGAGGTGGGGCGCAGCAGGAGCAAGGTGTCGACGTCGGGGATGTCGAGTCCCTCGTTGAACAGGTCCACGGAGAAGATGACTTGAAGTGCTCCCGAGCGCAGGTCATCAAGTGCTGCCTTGCGGTCGAGTGCTGGAGTCTCACCAGACAGGGCCACTGCATGGAGGCCTGCCCGTCGGAAGAAGTCGGCCATGAAGTGCGCGTGCGCGACCGACACGCAGAATCCAAGGGCACGCATCGAATCAGGGTCGGTGACCTTGTCCTTCACCGCTTGCACCACGAGCCGAGCCCGTGCGTCGTTGCCCGTGAACAGGTTGCTCAGCGCTGTCGAGTCGTAGGCTCCACGCTTCCATGTGACAGCGCTCATGTCCGTGTTGTCGGTGATGCCGAAATAGTGGAACGGGCTGAGGAGCTCGTTCTCCAGCGCCTCCCAGAGTCGCATCTCCGCCGCGATTCGACCGTCGAAGAACTCGTCCTGGATGTTCAAGCCATCCATGCGTTCTGGAGTCGCCGTCAGCCCCAAGAGCTCCCGGGGTTGGAAATGGTCCATGATCTTTCGGTAAGTGGGCGACGTGCCGTGATGGAACTCGTCGATCACGATGACGTCGAAGTGATCCGGGGCGATACGGTCCAGAGCCTGCGTCGTGAGCGACTGGACGCTGGCGAACACGTGGGTCCATCGGCTGGGAATCTCGCCACTGAACAACAACTCACCGAAGTTCGCATCGATGAGAACGTTCTGGTAAACGCGCAAGGACTGCTCCAGAATCTCCTTGCGGTGCGCCACGAAGAGTAGGCGTGGGTCACGGCCGAGAGTCTGACGCAGACGTTTGTAGTCCAGGGCTGCCATGACGGTCTTCCCGGTACCCGTTGCTGCGACGAGAAGATTGCGGTGTCGGTCATGCACCATGCGCTCGACTTCGAGGCGTTCGAGCATGTCCCGCTGGTGCGGGTACGGGCGTACCTCCAGGCCGGAAAGGGTGATGCTCGTAAACCCGGGGCGGCCGCTGCCGCCAGCGCGGGACAGGGCATCGTCCAGCCGCAGGGCGTCTCCGTCAGGGTCGTACGACTCGAATGCGGGCTCACTCCAGTAGGCGTCGAAGGTCGCCTCGAACTTGCGGATCACCGAGGGTGTCGCAACGGAGGAGAGACGGACGTTCCATTCGAGCCCATCGAGGAGGGCGGCCTTGGAGAGGTTCGAGCTGCCGACGTACGCCGTGTCGAAACCACTGTCACGGCGGAAGAGCCACGCCTTGGCGTGAAGACGGGTCGAGCGAAGCTCGTAGTTGACCTTCACCTCGGCGCCGAAGTCTCGTACCAGCCGGTCCAGAGCGCGGCGCTCGGTAGCGCCGATGTACGTCGTCGTGAGTACACGGATGGGGATACCGCGCTCGTGCGCCGATGACAAGGACTTCTCCAAGACGCGGAGTCCATGCCACTTCACGAATGCGCAGAGGAGGTCGACTCGGTCGGCGGTGGCCAGCTCGGATCGCAGCTCGAAGCCGAGACTGGGGTCCTCGGGCGAGTTGGTGATGAGTGCCGTCTCGGACAGCGGGGTTGCTGGGCGTATGGCGTAGACGCCAGGCGCCTCCTGCTCGGCGACGGCCAACAGCTGTCGCGGCCCATCAGTCACGAGGTCGACCCACTCGGTCGCACCTTCGATTGTATGGAGCGATTCAGGATGTGATTGGCCGCAATCACCTGCTCGGCAGGGGAAAGGCCTTGAAGCACCCGACGCACTGTGGCACCGATATGGCGGGAGAGGACATGGGGTGCCGATTCTGTGCCAACTGAGGCTTCGATGGAGTGCCAGCCCGCGGAGTCGAGCTGTTTCATCCGCTCGGCGAGCCGATGCGTGATGAGTGATTCATAGAGCCCAGCGACTGGCGCTTCATCCGGAAAGTCGTTGGGCATAGCGAATCCCCCTCATGTGGCTGCGTACTGCATCTGCAGTTGTATCAAGGAGGCCTGACAGCCGGGCCCCATGGCTGAGGAGAGCAGTAGGGGCCGCCGCCCGAGACGCTGTGGGCGGCGGCCCCTACTAAGGGACGTAACACCAGAGGCTCAGACCCCGTGGCACACCCCGTAGGCCTCCCCCGACCCGCACCAGCAGGCGGCCGTGCGGGACGGGGGCCAGGGGATGGCGCGGCCTCGGGCGGCGAGGGTGGTGGCGTACTGGGGGAGGAGGCCCGGGTCGGACGGGGAGGCGGCTTCCGAGGCGGCGAACGCCTCGTACGAAGGGACCGTGCCCGTCACGATGCCCAGGTTCGGGGTGCCCGTCGCGTGGAGGTCGCGCAGGGAGGCCTCCAGGCGGTTCAGGTGGGTGGCGCGGTCCACGTACTCCTCGGTCAACTCCGGGTAGATCGTGAGCAGTTCGCGGAGTTCCTGCTCGGGCCAGTGCAGGACCGCGACCGGGAACGGGCGGGACAGAGCCGTGCGGTAGGTGCCCAGCTCCGCGCGCAGGCGGGCGATCTCGGCCTTCAGCTCGACCGGGTCCGAGGAGCCCAGCGACCACAGGCGCTTCGGGTCGTGCAGCTCGTCCAGCGGCACCGCGGCCGTGTGCAGCGCGCCGGCCAGCTCGTCCCACGCGTCGTGGTCCAGGCCCATCAGCCTGCGCACCCGGTGGCGGCCGGTCAGCAGGGACTGCGTCGCGTACGGGACCTCCTCGCCGGGGGCCAGCAGCAGGGTCAGCGCGGTCGAGAAGAAGTCGTGCGCCGACTCCAGCTCGTCGTGCGCCTCCAGCGTCTCCGCGGCCACCTGCCACGGCGCCGCGTCCAGCGGGCCCGCTGTGCGGATGCCGTCGATGATCGCCCGGGCCTCGGCCTCGTGCCCGTACTCCCAGAGGTTGGCCGCTTTGAGGGCCTTGATCAGGTGCGGGTTGTCGACGGTGGACTCGGGGGCGGCGAGCAGGTCGTCGTAGAGCGTGCTCGCGCGGGCGCGGTCGCCCGCGAGTTCCAGGTGGGCCGCGGCCTGGAGGATCAGCGGTTCGTGGTCCTCGGGGTACTGCGCCGCGGTGCGGAGCAGACGCTCGGCTTCGGTGGTGTGGTCGGCAGGCGTGTCGGGGCGCATGGACCACACGGTACTGCCGGACGGCGACGGCGGGGAGGAGAGGTCGGGGGATGAGAAGGGGGAGAAGTCTGGAGAGTTGTGAGGTTTGCCCCTACTGTGCGCCCCGAGCCGTCAGCGGTGCGCGACCGTGCGCCCCGAGGCATCAGCGGTGCGTGCGTGGCCGTGTGCCCCGAGGCCTGCGGTGCGCGCGTGGGCGGCGTGCGTTCCGTGTCCTTACCGTGTGGGAGGAGGGCGTCGATGCGTGGGCGGGGTGCCGGGCGGCGGCGTGGGCGTGGGCGTGGGGTGTTGTTGGGTGGTCGTGGTCGTGGTCGTGGTCGTGGCCGTGGAGGGTCGTACCTTCTTGGCCGGGGGCTCTGGGTGTCCGCCGAAGTCGTCGTGACCCTCGGTGTTCTGCTGCTCCTCCTCGTCGCCCATCAGCTCTGGTGGACCAACCGCGAGGCCCGCGCCGACGCCGGGCGCACCGTCCAGAGCCTGCAGCGGGAGTGGGGCGAGCCTGCCCCCGAACCCGAACCCGAACCCGCCCCCGCGCCCGACCCTGGTGGCGGTGAGGGCGCGCTCGACGCGGGGCCCCGTCCTTTGGCCTCCGGTCGTGGGGCCGAGGCCGCGCCCGCCCCGGCCGCCCGCTGGGACCAGGCGTACGCCGTGCTGCGTATCCCCCGGATCGGGCTCACCGCTCCCGTCGCCGAGGGGACCAGCAAGGGCGGGGTGCTCGACCGGGGGTACGTCGGGCACTACGCGCGCACCGCGCAGGCCGGGCAGGCCGGGAACTTCGCGCTCGCCGGGCACCGCAACACCCATGGCGAGCCCTTCCGGCGCATCGACCGGCTGCGCAGCGGCGACCGGATCACCGTCGAGACCCGCGACGCCGTCTACACGTACACCGTCGGCAAACGCCTCGCCCGGACCGCCCCGTCCGACAGCGGGGTCATCGCGCCCGTGCCGCGCAGCAACATCACCACCTCCGTCGGCTACAGCGAGCCCGGGTACTACCTCACCCTGACCACCTGCACCCCCGAGTTCAGCTCCCGCTACCGGCTCGTCGTCTGGGGGAAGCTCACTGCGATGCGCCCGCGGTGAGGAAGAGCGGGCGACGGGCGTAGGGTCCCTGGGTGCTTGGAGTGATCAGACGGCGTCCCCATCTGTTGTGGCTGCTCGTCCCCTATGTCCTGTATCTCGGTGCGCTGCCCCTCGTGAACCGCGTGACCCCGCTCCTGTTCGGCGTGCCCTTCCTCTTCGTGTGGCTCCTCGGGGCGACCCTTCTGACGCCCGTCGCTGTGTGGCTCACCAGGAGGGAGGACCTCAGAAGAGGGGACCTTCGGGACCGGCGGCGAGGTGGTGGCGCGTGAACGCCGCCGTCGCCACCTCCGTCTTCGCCGTCTTCATGGTCGCCACCGTCGCCCTCGGCCTCCTCGCCCTGCGCGGGCGCGGCGGAGGCGGCGGGCTCGACGAGTGGTCCGTGGGCGGGCGGAGCCTGGGGCCCGTCTTCATCTGGGTGCTGATGGCGGGCGAGGGCTACACCAGCTTCAGCTATCTGGGGGCCGCGGGCTGGGGCTACAACTACGGGGCGCCCGTTCTGTACGTCGTCGCGTACATGTCCTGCGGTTACGCGATCGGGTACGTCGTCGGGCCCATGCTCTGGAGTTACGCCCGCCGGCACGGCCTCGTCGGGATCACCGACATGGTCGCCCACCGCTTCGGCCGGCCCTGGCTCGGCGCGGTGGTCGCGGTGCTGGCCACCGTCTTCCTGCTGCCGTACATCCAGCTCCAGATCACCGGCATGGGCGTGGTGCTCTCCGTCATCTCCTACGGGGCCGTCAGCCTGAACTGGGCCTACTTCGTCGCCTTCGCCGTCACCACCGGCTTCGTCGTGGTCAGCGGGCTGCGCGGCAGCGCCTGGGTGTCCGTGCTGAAGGACGTCCTGGTCATCGCCACGCTCGGATTTCTTGCCCTTTACGTGCCGCTGCACTACTTCGACGGGTACGGGCCCTTCCTCGACCGGCTCGTCACGGAGAAGAGCGACTGGCTGACCCTTCCCGGACACGGGGGCGGCGAAGGCGGAGGTGGCGGGAGCGGGCTCGGGGAGGTGTGGTTCATCAGCACCACGTTCCTGAACTCGCTGACCGTCGTCATTTTTCCGACCACCGTCGCCGGTTACCTCGGTGCCCGGAACGCCGACGCGCTGCGCCGCAACGCCATGTACCTGCCCGCCTACAACGTCCTGCTCTTCGTCCCGATGCTGCTCGGTCTCGCCGCCCTGTTCGTGGTGCCGGGGCTGGCCGGCGCGGAGTCGAACCTCGCCCTGTTCAAGCTGGTCGTCGACGCGCTGCCCGCCTGGGCGGTCGGCGTCGTCGGAGTCGCCGCGGCGCTCTCCTCCATCGTGCCCATGGCCGTCTTCATGCTGGTCATCGGGACGATGTGGGGGCGCAGCGTGCTGTCGCTGCTGCCGCGCCTGGCCCACGCCGACCGGCAGAAGTCCGCCGCGCAGGTCGTCGTGGTCGTCGCGGGTTCGCTCGCGCTGCTCCTCACGTACACCGCGCCCAACACGCTCGTACGCCTCTCCCTCATCTCGTACGAGGGGATGGCGCAGCTGCTGCCGATGGTGCTGCTCGCCCTGGTCTGGCGGCGGCTCACCTTCCGGGGTGCGTTCAGCGGGCTGATCGTGGGCGTCGCGGTGGTCTGTGTCCTCGTCTTCAGCGGGAACGATCCGGTGTGGGGTGTGAACGCCGGGCTCGTCGCCCTCGCCGCCAATCTGGCCGTCGCGCTCGCCGTCACCTTCGCCGGCCGCCGGGACGCGGACCCGCGGCCCGACGCCGAGGTGCTGGCCGACGACCGGGACGAGTACGCCGCCGACCCGGTGTGAAACCGATCATCGTGTATAACGAATGGAGTGCCGTACGCATTCTCGTACGGCGGAAACGAGCCTTACGAGGGTCAGGAGGTGCGCATCGTGCGGGACGCCAACGCCCTGCGCCGCGCCTTCGCCCGGCTGCTCCGGCCCGCCGGACTCCTCGTCCTCTTCCTCACCGAGGTCCTCCTCGCCGAGGGCGGCAGCCTCTCCGCCGCCGTCGCGCTCGCCGCCACCGCGGCCGCCGGCTCCGCGCTCCTCGCCTGCTCCGTCATCAGCGCCCGCTGCGCGCCCCCGGTGCCCCGCACCCGGGTCCGTACGGCCATCAGGGACCGGGAGCAGCGCACCGCGTTCCTTCCGCAACGCGACCCCGACGCCCGGGGCCGCACCAGGCCCCGAGCACCCGGGCACGCCCTCCTGACGGCCGCCGCGTAGCGCACCTCCGCACCGCCTTTCGTACGTGTCCTTTCGTGCGTGTCGTACGTGCGGTGCGCGCCCGCGCCGGTCGTCCTGCCGAGTGATCACCCCGTACCTGTCCGCCTGCCGCACAGGTACCCCCCGGCACGACGAGACCCCCGGAGGGCTCACCCATGTCCGCCTTCATGTCCGCTTTCGCGAACCTGGTCGGCTCCCTCGCCGATCTGCTCGAACCGCTCTTCCAGACCGCGTCCACCGCCGCCGCGATCATCCTGTTCACCGCGCTCGTCCGGCTCGCCGTCCACCCCCTGTCGCGGGCCGCCGCACGCGGGCAGAAGGCCCGCAGCCGGCTCCAGCCGCAGATCGCCGAACTCCGCAGGAAGCACGGCAAGAATCCTGAGCGGATGCAGAAGGCGATCATGGAGCTGCACGCCGCCGAGAAGGTGTCGCCGCTCTCCGGCTGCCTGCCGAGCCTGCTCCAGATGCCCGCGTTCTTCCTGCTCTACCACCTGTTCTCCAGCAGCTCGATCGGCGGCGAGCCCAACGCGCTGCTCAGCCACGACCTGCTCGGCGCACCGCTCGGCGGGCGCTGGCACGACGCGCTCGCGCACGGCGGGATGTTCGGCGGGCAGGGGCTGGTCTACCTGGGTCTCTTCGTGATCGTCGCCGCCGTTGCCACGTTCAACTACGGACGCACCAAGCGGCAGATGGCCGCCAACCCGATGACGCCCGCCGCGGGCCCGGACGGACAGGCCGTGCCCGGTATGGGCGCGATGACGAAGCTGATGCCGCTGCTGTCCTTCTTCACCCTGATCACCGTGGCCGTCGTGCCGCTGGCCGCCGCCCTGTACGTCGTCACCACGACCACCTGGACCGCCGTCGAGCGGGCCTGGCTCTACCGCGACATGCCGGTCGGCGGCGGCGCCATGGCCACGGCGGCGTAGTCGGGCCGTCCGGTGCGCCGGTCCAGTGTGTGAACGAGGTCTTGCGGAGTGACCGCATCTCTTGGACGATCAGCCAAGTCCTCCGTCGGCCCGCACCCCGCCGGAGGGCCCCACCTCGACCAAGAGGAGTTGGACCGTTGAAGCTGCTTCGAGTCGGTACGGCGGGCGCCGAGCGTCCCGCACTTCTCGACCGCGACGGGACTCTGCGTGATCTGTCGGGGATCGTTCCCGACATCGACGGCGGGCTGCTCGCCGACGCCTCCGCGCTCGCCCGGGTACGGGCGGCCGCCGAGGCGCCCGGTGTGCTGCCCGCCCTGGACGCGACCGGGCTGCGGATCGGCCCGCCGCTGGGCCGCATCGGCAAGATCGTGTGCATCGGGCTGAACTACCACGACCACGCCGCCGAGACGGGTGCGGAGATCCCGGCGGAACCCATCCTGTTCTTCAAGGCCCCCGACACCGTCGTCGGGCCCGACGACACGGTCCTGGTGCCGCGCGGCAGCCGGAAGACCGACTGGGAGGTCGAGCTCGCCGTCGTCATCGGGCGCACCGCCCGCTATCTGGAGTCGGCCGAGGAGGGCCTCGCGCACGTCGCCGGGTACGCCACCGCGCACGACGTCTCCGAGCGCGAGTTCCAGATCGAGCGCGGCGGCACCTGGGACAAGGGCAAGAACTGCGAGACGTTCAACCCGCTGGGCCCCTGGCTGGTCACCGCCGACGAGGTGCCCGACCCGCAGGCCCTGCCGCTGCGGCTCTGGGTCAACGGCGAGCTGAAGCAGAACGGCACCACGGCCGAGCAGATCTTCCCGGTCGGCGAGGTCGTCCGCTACCTCAGCCACTTCATGACGCTCTACCCGGGCGACGTGATCAACACCGGTACGCCGGCCGGGGTGGCGATGGGGCAGCCCGAGCCGAAGCCGTACCTCAGGGCGGGCGATGTGGTGGAGCTGGAGGTGGCGGGGCTCGGCCGGCAGCGGCAGGAGCTGAAGGACGCCTAGGGGGAGCAGCCGAAGCCGAAAGAAGGGTGCGTAAGCCGAGAGGAGGGGCGCCGTCGCCGTATGCGGGTGACGGCGCCCCTTCGCGTACGGCCCCTACGCCGCCTGCGTCGCCGCGAACTGCTCCAGCGCCTCGACCACCATCGCGTGGTCCTCGGCCTGCGGCAGCCCGGACACCGTGACCGTGCCGATCACGCCCGCGCCCTCCACCGCGATCGGGAACGAACCGCCGTGCGCCGCGTACGTGTCCGGGTCCAGGCGCGAGGACTCCTCGAACGTGGTGCCCTTCGACCGGAACCGGGTGCCGACCAGATACGAGCTCTCGCCGTACCGCTCGACGACCTTGCGCTTACGGTCGATCCACGCGTCGTTGTCCGCGCTCGAACCCGGCAGCGCCGCGTGGAACAGCTGCTGCGCACCGCGCCGGATGTCGATCGCGACCGGTGCGTGCCGCTCCCGGGCCAGCGCGACCAGCAGGCTGCCGAGCGCGAACGCGTCGTCGTAGGAGAAGTGCGGCAGCGTGAGCCGGCGCTCCTGGGCGATCAGCTCGGAGATCGTGGGGGAGGTGGTGCTCATGCGTGCGGCTCCTCTTCGTCGTGGTGCGGGAGAAGGGTGACCGAGACGCCCTCGCGGGCCGAGCGGCGGGCGGCCTCCAGCACGTCCAGCGCGGCGGCCGCCTGGAGCGCGGTGACCGGGTTGTCGCCGGTGCCGCGGACCGCGGCGGCGACGGCGGCGTAGTACGCGGGGTAGTCGCCGGGCAGCGTACGGACCGGGGTGCCGCCGCCGGTCAGCGGGGACTCGCCGGAACCGATACGGCCCCACAACTCCTCACCCTCCTCGCCCCACGGTGCACCGGCCACCGGGCGCAGCCCCTCGCGCAGGGCCGCCTCCTGCGGGTCCAGGCCGTACTTCACATAGCCCGCCGTCGAGCCGAGCACCCGGAAGCGCGGGCCGAGCTGGGCCGTGGTGGCGCTGACGTACAGGTGCGAGCGGACCCCGTTGACATGGGTGATCGCGATGAACGTGTCGTCGTCCGCCGCCGCGCCGGGACGCCGTACGTCGGACTCGGCGTACACCTGGACCGCCGGGCCGAACAGCGTCAGCGCCTGGTCGACGACATGGCTGCCCAGGTCGTACAGCAGACCGCCGATCTCCTCCGGGTCGCCCGACTCGCGCCAGCCGCCCTTCGGCTGCGGCCGCCAGCGCTCGAACCGGGACTCGAAGCGCTGCACCTCGCCCAGCTCGCCGTCGGCGATCAGCGCGGCCAGCGTGCGGAAGTCGCTGTCCCAGCGGCGGTTCTGGAAGACCGAGAGCAGCAGCCCGCGCTCCTCGGCCAGCGCGGCCAGCTCGCGCGCCTCGGCGGCGGTCCCGGCGGCCGGCTTGTCCACGACCACCGGCAGCCCGGCCTTCAGCGCGGCCGTCGCCAGCGGGACGTGCGTCTTGTTCGGGGTGGCGATCACGACGAGGTCCAGCTCGTCGGCGCGCTCCCACAGCTCGTCCGGCGAGGCGGCGAAGCGGACGTCGCCGAACGCGGCACGGGCCTCGGCCCGGCGCTCCTCGTTCGACGTGACGACCGTGTCGAGGACCAGGCCGTCGGCCGCCGAGATCAGCGGGGCGTGGAAGACGGAGCCGGCCAGGCCGTAGCCGACGAGGGCGACGCGGAGAGGCGCGCCGGTGGTGCCGGAGATGCCGGAGGCGCCGGTGGCGGTGGAGGCGTCGGGGGCGTTGGGGGTCATGCATTCCACTTAAGCAACGCTGTTGCCAAAGTGCAAGCGACCGGCACAATGGGACCGGTGAAGAGGAGTGAGCCGTGAACGGGAGCCGGACGAGGACCCAGGCCGGGGTCAACCTGCCGGCCCTGCGCCACCACAACGCCGCGCTGGTGCTGGACCTGCTGCGGGCGGCCGGGGCGGAGGGCATCAGCAGGCTGGAGCTCGCCGAGGGCACCGGCCTCACCCCGCAGGCCGTCAGCAAGATCACCGCCCGGCTGCGGGAGGACGGTCTGGCCGTCGGCGCGGGCCTGCGCCCCTCCACCGGCGGCAAGCCGCGCACGGTGCTGCGGCTCGTGCCCGACGCGCAGTTCGCCGTCGGGCTGCACCTGGACCGCGACGGACTCACCGCCGTCCTGGTCGACCTCGCGGGCCGGCCGGTCGCGGTCACCCGCGCACCCCTGGACCTCGGCGCTCCGGCGGACCGGGTGCTCGCGGACGCGGCCGACGCCGTACGGGACCTGTGCGCGGCCGAACCGCACAAGCCGGTGCTGGGCCTCGGCGTCGCCGTGCCCGGCCCGCTGGACCACCGGGACGGAGTCCTGCACCGGGTCACCGGCTTCCCGCAGTGGAACGGCTACCCGCTGCGCGCCGCCCTGGCCGAGCGGACCGGGCTGCCGGTGGTCCTGGACAAGGACACCAACGCAGCCGCCCTCGCCCTCGCTCTCGGCGGGGCGGGCGGTGGCGACTTCGCCTACCTCCACCTCGGTACGGGGCTCGGCGCCGGCCTGGTCCTCGGCGGCGAGGTGCACCGGGGGGCGAGGACGGGCGCGGGCGAGTTCGGCCACCAGACCCTCCAGCTGGACGGCCCGCTCTGCGGCTGCGGCGGACGCGGCTGCATCGAGGCGCTGTGCCTGGCCGCCGAGGCGCGCGGCGACCGGGCGGAGGCGGCCCGGGCGCTGGGCACGGGCGCGGCGAACCTGGTCGGTCTGCTCGACATCGACCGGGTGGTCCTGGGCGGCCGGACGGTGGCCGCCGACGAGGACGCGTACGTACGGGGCGTCCGGGCCGTGATCGAGGAGCGGGCCGCCCGGGGCGGGGCGGGCGCGGGGGTGACCGTCACGGTCGCCGGGGGCGGTGACCGGCCGGTCGCGGAGGGCGCGGCGCAGCTGGTGCTCGCGCCGGTGTTCGGGCGGGTGGGGGAGCGGGGATGACCGGTCCGGCCTGAGGCCCGCCCGCCTGACCGATGCGGGGTGCGGTCGGCCGCCTGACCGAACCGGGGTGCAGTCGGGTGATCGTATGAATCAAGTCGGCATGTCGACACTCTGATCACGCGCGCGCGTGATGGCGTCGGAGGCCACCACCGGCGGCCCCCGCCCCGGTCGTCCGCGAGCAGTGAAGGGTGACCCCTCATGCTTCCCACCTCCTGCGCACGGCTGCGTGACGCCCGTGCGCTCGCCGCCCTCGGGCTGGCCGCCGGGATCACGGTCCCCGCCGCGCTCCTGGGCGGCCCGCAGGCCGCCGCCCTGTCGGCCGCGCCCGCCGCCGCTTCCTTATCCGCCGACGAGCAGCCCGTGTGCGGTGACCCGAAGGCCAAGGACTTCCCGATCGAGACCCGGATCCAGGACGCCCCCGACCGGTACGCCTCCGGTGGCGGCTACGGCACCTGGTTCCTCGACCTCACCAACACCACCGACACGTCCTGCCGGGCCCTGCATCCGGTCCTGGTGCTCGCCGACCGCGACCGCAGGCTGACGCCGGACCAGATCCAGCTGGAGTTCTCCGAGCCCGGCAGCCCGGGAACGGAGCACCGGGTCACCTGGGAGAGCACCGACCGCGACGAGCAGATCGGCGTCTTCGGCGAGGCGGGCGGGGAGGATGAGCAGAGCGATCCGTTCCTCGGGTTCACCGTGCCCGCCGGAGAGACCGTCTCCGTACGCGTCCGCATGGCCTTCACCTCCGACACCGCCCCCGGTCCGGTCACCGCGCACGCCGCCGTCGTCCAGCGCCGCCACCAGGACAGGGCCAAGGGCGGCGGGCGCGAGGACGGCGAATGGGTGGGGGAGTCGGAGAAGTACCCCTTCGTGATCGTCGACGGCGCCACGGGCGGCATCCGCGAACCGGACGGCCCCCGGACCGAGCACCCCCGGACCGAGCGGCCCCGGCCGGAGGGTTCCCGGTCCGAGCGTCCCGACCCGGAGCGCTCCGGGCCGGGCGCCGGCACCCGTACG
Organism: Streptomyces sp. DSM 106670; assembly: GCF_055792845.1. Classification (NCBI taxonomy): domain Bacteria; kingdom Bacillati; phylum Actinomycetota; class Actinomycetes; order Kitasatosporales; family Streptomycetaceae; genus Streptomyces; species Streptomyces sp. DSM 106670. The sequence goes on along the minus strand of NZ_CM147704.1, from coordinate 2,802,517 downwards.
GAGCGGCCGGGCGATCCCGACGGTTCGCGTACGGACCCCGGTACGGGCCGGGACCCGTCACCGGACCGCGACTCCGGCGCGGGCGAAGAAGGCGGCGGCGAGGAGAGCCCCGGGCTGCCGCCCCGCGACGGACTCGGCCGCCCGCTCCCCGAACTCGCCCGCACCGGACCGGCGTCGATCGCCTGGGCCGGGGCCGCCGCCGGGGTGCTCCTGCTGGCCGGGGCCGGCCTGCTGCGGCACGCCCGCCGGGTGCGCCGCGACGCCTGACGGTGCGGGGCCGCGGCCCCGCACCGGTCCGTTCACCCGCGTCTGCCACCATCGGGCGGTGGACTACCCGAACGACCAGGCACCTGGCGCACCGATCCGCTCCGGCATCCCCGAGCACGGCCGTATTCCGAAGTACTACGCGGTCAAGGCCCGTATCGCGGTACTGCTGGACGAGTTGGGCGAGGGCGGGCTCCTGCCCACCGAGCGGGAGCTCGCCCAGCGGCACGAGGTCTCGCGCGAGACCGTCCGCCAGGCCCTGCGCGAACTCCTCCTGGAAGGGCGGCTGCGGCGGCAGGGGCGCGGCACCGTCGTCGCCGGACCCAAGCTGGAGCAGCCGCTCTCGCTGGCCAGCTACACCGAAGGCGTCCGCCGCCAGGGCAGGCGGCCCGGCCGCCACCTCATCGGCCTGGAGCGCTTCCCCTGCCCGGACGCGCTGGCCGCCGAGGTCGGCGTGGAGCGGGGCGAGCCGGTCTGGCACCTGGAGCGGGTGCTGCTCGCCGACGACGAACGCGTCGGCCTGGAGAGCACGTACGTCGGCGTCGCCCGCGTCCCGGACCTGGACACGCGGTTCGACCCGGACTCCTCCTTCTACGCCTACCTCCGCGACCGCCTCGGGATCGCCTTCGGCGACGCCGACGAGCGGATCGAGACCGTGCTCGCGACTCCCCGCGAGGCCCTGCTCATCGGGACCCCGCCCGCCCTGCCGATGCTCCTGATCCACCGGCTCTCCCGGGACACCGACGGCCGGCCGCTGGAGCGCGTGCGGACGCTGTTCCGGGGCGACCGCTTCTCCTTCTCCGCCCATCTGCGGGGTGAAGGGCGGGACTGAGGGCGGGGCGGGACTGGGCGAGGAGCGGGGCTGAGAGAGCCCGTGCCGGAGCTCACCGAGTCACGCCGTTGGTAACGTAAACATAACGGGTCTGGTCCAAACTTGCGGGGTCGTTCACCGTCCCGTCGGCGACCGGACGTGTCCGGGACACCCGTCCCGAGGAGCGTGGCCGTCGTGAGAGTCATCGTCGTAGGAGCCGGCGTGGTGGGAACCATGCACGCCTGGCACGCAGTCAGCCGCGGCCACGAGGTCGTACAGATCGAGCGCGAGAGCGAGGCGCGCGGGGCATCGCTCCGCAATTTCGGACAGATATGGATCAGCGGGCGGGCCGGTGGCGAGGAGCTGGAAACCGCCCTGCGCGCACGTGAGTTGTGGGAGTCCATCGGAGAGCGGGTGCCCGGGCTCGGCTTCCGGGCCTGCGGTTCGCTGACCCCGCTGCGCACCGCGCACGAGGTCGCCGTCGCCGAGGCGGCCGTCGCCCGGCCCGACGCGGCGGCGCGCGGCTACAAGCTGCTCACCGCCGACGAGGCCCGGGCCCTCAACCCGGCCCTGCGCGGCGCGTTCACCGCCGCCCTGTGGTGCGAGCGGGACGCGGCGGTCGAACCCCGCACCGCCCAACGCGCCCTGAAGGAAGAGCTGCTGGCCTCCGGGCGGTACACCTACCTCGGCGGCCGCGAGGTGCGGGAGGTCGTCGGGACCGCCTCGGTGCGCGACGACCACGGAGACGTCCACACCGGTGACGCCGTGATCCTCGCGACCGGCGCCTGGCTCGGCGGACTCGTCCGTGAACTCGCCGGGCCCGGACTGCCGGTGCGCCGCGTCCGCCTCCAGATGATGCAGACCGACCCGCTCGGCGAGCCGCTCACCACCTCCGTCGCCGACGCCGACAGCTTCCGCTACTACCCCGCCTACCGGGGCGAGGCCCTCGACGCCCTCAACGCCGGACAGCCCCAGGACCCGGTCGCCGCCGAGCACCGCATGCAACTCCTCATGGTCCAGCGCCGCGACGGCGGGCTGACCATCGGCGACACCCATGAGTACGAGCACCCCTTCGCCTTCGACACCGTCGAGGAGCCCTACGAGCACCTCACCCGGGTCGTCGAGGCCTTCCTCGGCCGCCCGCTGCCTCGTATCCGCCACCGCTGGGCGGGCGTCTACGCCCAGTGCACCGACACCGCACGCGTCGTCCACCGGCAGCAGGTGCGCGACGGGGTCTGGCTCGTCACCGGACCCGGCGGGCGCGGCATGACGTGCTCGCCCGCCATCGCCGAAACGACCGCCGACCAACTGGGCTGGTGAACCACATGACTTCCCCGACCGATACGACTTCCCCGACCGACATCACGCGCGACCCCTACAACCTCGTCGTCCTCGACATGGCCGGCACCACCGTCGCCGACGGCGGCCTCGTCGAGCAGGCCTTCTCCGCCGCCGCCCAACGCCTCGGCGTACGCCCGGAATCCGACGAGCACGCCCGTCAACTCGCGTACGTACGCGCCACCATGGGCGAATCCAAGATCTCCGTCTTCCGCCACCTGTTCGGCGAGGAGGAGACGGCCCAGCGCGCCAACACCGCCTTCGAGGAGGCGTACGGCGAACTCGTCGACGGCGGCCGCATCGCCCCGCTCCCCGGCGCCCGCGAGGCCGTCGAGCGGCTCACCGCCGAGGGCCGCACCGTCGTCCTGACCACCGGCTTCGCCCGCACCACCCAGGACGCCATCCTCACCGCCCTCGGCTGGCAGAACCTCGTCCCGCTCACCCTCTGCCCCGCCGACGCGGGCGGCCGGGGCCGGCCCTTCCCGGACATGGTGCTGGCCGCCTTCCTGCGCACCGGAGCCGTGGCCGACGTCCGCCGGACCGTGGTGGCCGGCGACACCTCGTACGACATGCTCGGCGGTGTACGCTCCGGCGCCGGGATCGTCGCCGGGGTCCTCACCGGCGCCCACGACCAGGACCTGCTGACCCGGCACGGCGCGACCCACGTCCTCGGGTCCGTCGCCGAACTGCCCGACCTCATCGCACGGGCCGAGGCATGAGCGCGCCCGCCCCGGCCCCCGTCGCCTCCACCACCGACCCCGCCGCCCCCAGCGGCATCCGCTTCGACGGCGTCACCGTCGCCTACGGCGGGAACGTCGTCCTCGACCGGCTCGACCTCACCGTCGAACCCGGCGAGGTGATGGCCCTCCTCGGCCCCTCCGGATCCGGCAAGACCACCGCCCTGCGCGCCGTCGCCGGGTTCGTCCGGCCCGCCGCCGGGCGGGTGTTCCTCGGCGGCCGGGACGTCACCGCCCTGCCCCCGCACCGGCGCGGCATCGGCATGGTCGTCCAGAGTTACGCCCTCTTCCCGCACCTCATGGTCAAGGACAACGTGGCCTTCGGGCTCAAGGCCCACCGCACCCCGAAGGCCGAGATCCCCGGCCGGGTCACCGAGGCCCTCGAACTCGTCGGCATGGCCGCGTACGCCGAGCGCCACCCGCGCGAACTCTCCGGCGGCCAGCAGCAGCGCGTCGCCATCGCCCGCGCGCTCGCCATCCGCCCCGGCGTCCTGCTCCTGGACGAACCGCTCTCCGCCCTCGACGCCCGGCTCCGCTCCGGCATGCTCGCCGAACTGGCCAGGCTGCACCGCGAGTTGCCGGACGTCTCCATCCTGTACGTCACCCACGACCAGGTCGAGGCGCTCACCCTCGCCGACCGGATCGCCGTCATGGACCGCGCCCGGCTCCAGGACTGCGGCACCCCGCAGGAGCTCTACCGCCGCCCCCGTACGGAGTTCACCGCCTCGTTCGTCGGCAACGCCAACCTGCTCCCGGTCACGGTCGCCGGTGCAGGAGCCGTCGCGTTCGGCGGCCGCCCCCTCGCCGTTGCCACCGACACCGGCACCGCCGCACCCGGCGCCACCGCCACCCTCTGCGTCCGGCCGCACCTGGTCGGCATCGGCGACGGGCCCAACGCGCTCACCGGCACCGTCACCGAGGTCCAGTGGCGCGGCTCCACCCACCGCGTCCACGCCGACGTCGACGGCCACCGCGTCATGGCCGACCTCCGCGAACTGCGCGAGCCCCCGGCCATCGGCGACCCCGTCACCCTGCACTTCGCCGCCGAGGACGCGGTGCTGCTCCCGGCGGGGGCGGGAGACCGGGCAGGGGCGGGAGACCGGGCGGGGGTCGGCCCATGACCGCCGCCGCCACCGGCACCGCAGCCACCGCCGCCGTGCCCCGTACCCTCGGCCGACCGGCCCCCGCAGCACCCGGCTCCGGCCCCGGCCGCTCCCGTACCGTCCCCGCCTGGGTCTGGGCGCTGCCGCCCGTCGCCGTCCTCGCGCTCGCGTTCCTCTACCCGCTGGCCCTCGTCGTCCAGCAGTCCTTCACCCCCGACGAGGGCGGCGTCTCGCTCGACCCGTATGCCGACGTCTTCGCCTCCGCCGTCTTCCGCGACGCGCTCACCACCACCGTGTGGCTCGCCGTCGGCTCGACCGTGGGCTGTCTGGTCCTCGGGTTCGTCCTCGCACTGGTCATCGCGTTCGTCCCGTTCCCCGGCGGGAAGGCGGTCGCCCGGTTCGTGGACGTATTCCTCTCCTTCCCATCCTTCCTCATCACGCTCGCCCTGCTGTTCATCTACGGCTCGGTCGGGATGGCCAACGGGCTCTGGACCGACGTCACCGGCGCGGCCGACGGGCCCTTCCACTTCCTGACCACCCCGTGGGGCGTCCTGCTCGCCGAGATCACCTACTTCACGCCGTTCGTGATGCGCCCGCTGCTCGCCGCCTTCTCCCAACTCGACACCGGGCAGCTGGAAGTGGCCTCATCGCTCGGCGCCGGACCCGTGCGGATCATCCGGCAGGTGATCCTGCCCGAGGCGCTTCCGGCACTCGCGGCGGGCGGCAGCCTCGTCCTGGTGATGTGCCTCAACGAGTTCGGGATCGTCCTGTTCACCGGGGCGAAGGGCGTCACGACGCTGCCGATGCTCGTCTACAGCAAGGCGATCCTGGAGTCGGACTACCCGGCCGCCTGCGTCGTCGCCGTCGTCAACATCGCGATCTCCGTGGGCCTTTACGGCCTCTACCGGGTGGTGAGCCGTCGTGCTGGTGCATAGCCGCGCCGGGAAGTGGGCCACCTGGACCGTCTTCCTGCTCCTCTTCGTCCCGCTGTTCGCGGTGCCGCTGCTCGTCATCCTCGCCGCGTCCCTCGCCACCAACTGGTCCGGGGCCTTCCCCTCCGGGCCCACCGTCGAGCGCTACGCCGCCGCCACCAGCGGCGACGCGCTCCAGGCGCTGACCACCAGCCTCGCCACCGCGCTCGCCGCGAGCGTGCTGGCCCTCACCCTCGGCGGCTGGGCCGCGCTCGCCGCCGCCTCTCTCCGTACGCGCGGAAAGCGGCTCCTGGACGCCCTGTTCATCCTGCCGGTCGCCGTGCCCTCGGTGGTCGTCGGCCTCGCGGTGCTGGTGGCCTACAGCCGACCGCCGGTCCTGCTCAACGGGACGCGGTGGATCGTGATCCTCGCTCACACCGTGCTCGTCACGGCCTTCGCCTACCAGTCGGTCGCCGCCGCCGTGCGCCGCCTGGACCCGATGTACGAACAGGCCGCCGCCGGCCTCGGCGCGAGCCCCGCACGGGTGCTGTGGCGGGTGAGGCTGCCGCTCCTGCTGCCCTCGCTCACCTCGGCCGTCGGGCTCTGCTTCGCGCTGTCCATGGGGGAGTTGAGCGCCACGATGATGCTCTACCCGCCGGACTGGACCCCGCTGCCGGTGCAGATCTTCGCCGCCACCGACCGGGGCTCGCTCTTCACCGGCGCCGCCCTCGCCGTGGTCCTGATGACGACGACGCTCCTCGTCCTGGCCGCCGTCTCCCGCATCCGGACCCGCGCCTCCTACCGCTGAAACCCCGCCACCACCACCTCCCGTCTTCTGGAGAAACCCATGCGCACCCCCGCCCGTACCCTCGCCCTGCCCCTGGCCGCCCTCACCGCCGTCACCCTCACCGCCTGCGGCGGCTCCTCCGCCGCGTCCGACGAGAAGTCCGTCACCGTCTACAGCGCCGACGGCCTCAAGGGCGAGAGCGGCGACGGCTGGTACGACAAGGTCTTCAAGGACTTCGAGAAGAAGACCGGCATCACCGTGAAGTACGTCGAGGGCGGCTCCGGCGAGATGGTGCAGCGCGCCGCCCGCGAGAAGTCCAACACCCAGGCCGACGTCCTCGTCACCCTGCCGCCCTTCATCCAGCAGGCCGACGCCAAGGGCCTGTTGACCGCGTACGAGCCGAAGGGCGCCGAGCAGGTCGACGGCGCCGACCGGGCGGCCGACGGCACGTGGACCTCCGTCGTCAACAACTACTTCGGCTTCGTCCACAACACCAAGGAGCTGAAGAACCCGCCGCGCACCTGGGAGGACCTGCTCGACCCCGCGTACATGGAGAAGGTCCAGTACTCCACCCCCGGCGTCGCGGGCGACGGCACCGCCGTCCTCATCAAGGCGATGCACGACTTCGGCGGAAAGGAGCCGGCCATGGCCTACTTGAAGAAGCTCCAGACCAACAACGTCGGCCCGTCCGCCTCCACCGGCAAGCTCGCCCCCAAGGTCGACAAGGGCGAACTCCTCGTCGCCAACGGGGACGTGCAGATGAACTTCGCCCAGTCCAAGGACATGCCGAACCTCGGCATCTGGTTCCCGGCCAAGGGCGACGGAAAGCCCACCAGCTTCGCTCTGCCGTACGCCGCCGGGCTCGTCGCGAAGGCCCCGCACAGCGAGAACGGCAAGAAGCTGCTCGACTTCATGCTCTCCGAGCAGGCCCAGCGCGACGTCAGCGCGGTCGGCGGCGGCTTCGCCGCCCGCAAGGACGTCAAGGCCACCGACGCCAACGCCGTCGAACTGGCCGGGCTGATGGAGAGCGTGGAGATCTTCGAGCCCGACTGGTCGGACATCGGGACCAACCTGGACTCGTACATCGACGCCTGGAAGTCGGCCACCGGAAGCTGACCGGCCATCTTCCGGCAACGGATTCCTGCGAAGGTCTGGACCCGGCCCGGTTATCTCGTCAAGGTAACGGGTCCGGTCCAGACGGAAGTTCACGTCCCGCCCCCGCCCGACCCGCCCCCTCCCTGGAGGATCACGTGACCCGGTCTCTGTCCCGCCGCTCCGTGCTCGCCACCACCGCCGTCGCGGCCACCGCCGCCGCCGTCGGCCCGCTCGTCACCGCCCCCGCCGCGTACGCCGCGCCCACCCTCCCCAACGGCACCAGCAAGGACAAGGTGCTCGTCGTCGGCATGGACGGGCTGCGCCACGACGTCATCGCCGCCGCGAACGCCCCGCACCTCAAGGCGATGATGGCCGACGGCACGTACGGCACCTCGCTGCTGTACGCCAACCCCATGGCCGCCACCTCCTCAGGACCCGGCTGGTCGACGATCTCCACCGGCGTCTGGCCCGACAAGCACGGCGTCAAGGAGAACTCCTTCGCCGGGAAGAACTACGCGAAGTACCCCGGCTTCCTCGCCCGCCTCGCCCAGGTCCGCCCCCAGCTCTCCACCTACGCCGCCGTCGACTGGAAGCCCCTGGACGCCCAGGGCACCGTCACCCCGGGCGCCGACGCCAAGCTCGTCCTCGACGGCGACCGCGACGGCTACACCGGCCACGACGCCACCATCGCCGCCGAGACCGAGTCGATCCTCCGGAACCAGAACCCGGACGTGCTCTTCGTCTACTTCGGCCAGACCGACATCGTCGGCCACAACTCCGGCGCCGCCAGCACCGCCTACCGCCAGGCCATCGACGTCCAGGACGGCTACCTCGGCCGCCTCCTGACCGCGATCCGGGCCCGGCCCTCGTACGCCACCGAACGCTGGACCGTCATCGTCACCACCGACCACGGCCACACCGACTCCGGCGGCCACGGCGGCAGCGCCATCGAGGAGCGGCGCACCTTCGTCCTCGCCCAGGGCCCCGGCATCGAGGCCGGCGCCCGCCCCGCCGACACCCGCCTCGTGGACGTCGCCGCCACCGTCTTCAAGCAGCTCGGCATCGCCCCCGACCCCGCCTGGGGCCTGGACGGCAAGCCGATCCAGGAGCGCTCCACCGACCCCTTCGAGACCCTCCACCCGGCCCTGTCCGCCCGCGTCGACGAGACCGGGATCCCGGCGGGCGTCCTCGGCTGGACCCACACCGCGCCCAGCGGCTGGTCCGTCGTGAACTCCGCGATGGGCACCGGAGGCGTCACCGAGTGGCGCGGCTGGACCTTCGCCACCGACGAGTTCTGGAGCCGCAGCCAGCGCGACCAGTCCCGTGAGCTGAACGTCCGCTCGCGCGGGATCTTCGCGGTCGCCGACTCCGACGAGTGGGACGACAAGGCGTCCTCGGGACCGTACGACTCCACGCTCGTCACTCCGGCGTACGCGGTCGGCGGCAGGTCCACCGTGACCCTCGGCTTCACCACCCTGTACCGCCAGGAGGGCAGCCAGAGCGCCCGGATCCTCGCCTCCTGGAACGGCGGAACACCCGTCGAGGTGAAGCGCTACACGGCCGATGTGATCTCACAGCCCCAGGCGCTGACCCTGGACGTCCCGCCCGGGGCCGCCAACGTGAGCTTCCGGTTCCACTACACCGGCAGCAACAACTGGTACTGGGTGATCGACGGGGTCACGATCACGGCCTCCTAATTATGCTGGGGGTGCCGGGACGGCGCGGTCCGGGCACCCCCAGCACGCAGTGCGTACGGCAGGAGTCCCGACACATGGCAGACCGCAAGCCCATCACTTCCTGGCTCACCGACATGGACGGCGTCCTCATCCACGAGGGCACGCCCATCCCCGGCGCCGATGCCTTCATCAAGCGGCTGCGGGATTCCGGGCTGCCCTTCCTCGTCCTCACCAACAACTCCATCTACACCGCGCGCGACCTGCACGCCCGGCTCAAGCGCATGGGCCTGGACGTGCCCGTGGAGAACATCTGGACCTCCGCGCTCGCCACCGCCCAGTTCCTGGACGACCAGCGCCCCGGCGGCACCGCGTACGTCATCGGCGAGGCCGGTCTCACCACCGCCCTGCACGACATCGGGTACGTCCTCACCGACCACGACCCGGACTACGTGGTGCTCGGCGAGACCCGTACGTACAGCTTCGAGGCGCTCACCAAGGCGATCCGGCTGATCAACGCGGGCGCCCGCTTCATCTGCACCAACCCCGACGAGACCGGCCCGTCCGCCGAGGGCCCGCTGCCCGCCACCGGCTCGGTCGCCGCCCTCATCACCAAGGCCACCGGCAAGGACCCGTACTTCGCGGGCAAGCCGAACCCCCTGATGATGCGGACCGGGCTCAACGCCATCGGCGCGCACTCCGAGACCAGCGCCATGATCGGCGACCGGATGGACACCGACGTCCTGGCCGGCCTGGAAGCGGGCATGCAGACCTTCCTGGTGCTCACCGGGCTCACCACCGTCGCCGACATCGACCGCTACCCGTTCGGCCCGTCCCACGTCGTCGAGTCCATCGCCGACCTGGTCAGCCTCGTCGAGCTGCCGGACCAGGCCGACCAGCCCACCGCGGGGAACCGCGACTGACCTGCGCGGACCGCGTCCGCAGTCGCTCGAATGGAGGACTGCGGATGCGGGCCGCCGTCGCAGGCGTGAACCTTCCCGTAGGAGGTTCACGATGCGTTCCATGCCCATCACTTTCTGTGCCGCAGCGGCGGCCGCACTCATAGCCGTGCCCGCGCCCGCCGCGCTGGCATCCCCGGCCGCCCCGGCCGGCGACGACGACCGGCGCACCGGCACCGTCTCGGTCACCCCGTCCACGACCGCCCCGGGCGGGCAGGTGGAACTGTGGGTCGACGTCTGCGGCAAGGGCCGCCGGGCCAAGGGCAACTCCGACGCCTTCACCTCGGTCGCCCACTTCCGCCCGGCCGACGACAAAGGCCTCTTCGCGGAGGCCCGGATCCGGTCCGACGCCGAACCCCGCTCCTACGACGTCTGGGTGACGTGCGAGGACAGCGACGGCAAGGCGACCGGCACCCTCACCGTCGTCCACCACAACCGTCCCTCGCCCGCCGCACCCGTCAAGGCGGGCGGTGGAGGCACCGCCACCCTCGCCGAACGGTCCACCGAGGCCGAGGGGCCCGGCACCCGGCACGCGGTGATCGGCCTGGTGCTCGCCGCCGTCGCGGCCGTCGCCGTCGCCCTGCGCAGCTCGCGCCGGCGCCGCGACCCGGCCGGCAGCTGACATGAGCGCCCAGGACCGCCCGGCAGGCAACGGGCGACTGCTCACCGGAGTGACCTGGGCCGTGCTGCTGCTCGGCCTGTGGCTCTGGGGCAAGGAGGCGGGCGGCGGGCTCGGCGGCCTGTCGGGGCCCACCACCGGCGACGTGGCCGCGGTCGGCCGCCCCTTCGGGGCCGAGCTGCCCCCGGCCCACGACCCGGTCGCCGGCGCCGCCCCCGAACGCGTCGAGGTCCCCTCCGTCGGGATCACGGCCCCCGTCATCGCCCGCGGCCTCGACCGCGACGGGGCCATCGACCCGCCCCCGTACGGCATGCCGAAGACCGCCGGCTGGTACGGCGACGGCATCCAGCCCGGGGCGAAGGGCGCGGCCCTGTTCGTCGGCCATGTCGACACCGACACCAAGCCGGCGGTCTTCTACGGTCTCAGCGCGGTGAAGCCGGGCGCCCGGATCGAGGTCACCCGGACCGACGGCAGTGTCGCGGAGTTCACCGTGGACGACGTCCAGGTCGTCACCCGCGAACGCTTCGACGCGCAGAAGGCGTACGGGCCCCGTCAGGACGGCCGGGCCGAGCTGCGGCTGATCACCTGCGGCGGGACGTACGACCACAGGACCCGCTCCTACACGGCGAACGTGGTCGTCTCCGCGTACCTCACCGGCGCGAAGGACGCGAAGGCCGGAGACGCCCGAGACGCCGGAGACGCGGGGGAGCGCGTACAGGCCGTGGCCCACGGGGGACGCGGCTGAAGCGCCCCGTTCAACCCGGCCCGGCCGGCCGCCTCTCACGGGGCGTGCCGGCCGGGCCGGTCCTCGACCGCGTGCGCCCGGCCGCGGGAGTCGCCCGGCGCGGTACGGGAGGTCGGTGCGGTGGGAAGCCCGATCCCTCGCCACTGTAGGGGCCCCGCCGGACGGATGACCGGCTTTCGAACGGGATGTCCGGAACCGGTGCCCCGGTGCGACCGTTGTACGGGTGGGAGCGTGGGCGCCCGGCCGCTGTGCCAGGATGGATCGGACCGGCAGCACATCGGTGCAACCAGTGAGCGACAGTGCAGGCAGTGCACCCAAGGGGGAGTGGATGTACGGCAGTTACACCGGCCGGTCCCGGACGCGCAGGCGCGCGGCGGGCCTGCGGACGACCGGTACGGCGGCGGCGCTGGGGGCGGCCCTGCTGCTGGCGGGATGCTCCGGTGACGGGGACGGCGGCGGGAAGAAGAGCGCGCCGACCGTCGAGCAGCAGCCCAAGGACAAGGATCCGTACTGGGTCAACCCCGACGGCAACGCGGCCCGTCAGGTCGCCGCGTACACCGAGGACGGCGACGCGAAGAACGCCGCGCTGATCCGGAAGATAGCGCAGCAGCCGGTCGGCGAGTGGATCACCCCGGACAACCCGGAGTCCCAGGTGCGGGGCATCACCGAGGCGGCCGCCGCGGCCGACCGGGACGCCCTGCTGGTCCTCTACAACATCCCGCACCGCGACTGCGGCCAGTTCTCCAAGGGCGGCGCCTCCGACGGCGACTCCTACCGCGGCTGGCTGGACGGCGTGGCCAAGGGCATCGGGGACCGCAGCGCCACCGTGATCCTGGAGCCGGACGCCCTGCTGCACCTGGTCGACGGCTGCACACCGCAGGAGTTCCACGAGGAGCGCTACGACCTCCTCAAGGGCGCGATCCAGCGGCTGAAGCAGCAGCCCGCCACCAAGGTCTATCTGGACGCGGGCAACGCCGGCTGGCAGTCGCCCGACGCGCTGTTCCAGCCGCTCCAGCGGGCCGGGATCGCCGAGGCGGACGGCTTCTCGCTCAATGTCTCCAACTTCCAGACGACGGCCGTCTCCACGGAGTTCGGCAAGAAGCTGTCGGAGAAGATCGGCAACAAGCCCTTCGTCATCGACACCAGCCGCAACGGCAACGGCCCCTACACCGGCGGCGACCCCGCCGAGAGCTGGTGCAATCCGCCAGGCCGCGCGCTGGGCGAGGCCCCGACCACCCGGACCGGCGACGAGCTGGTCGACGCCTATCTGTGGATCAAGCGCCCCGGCGAGTCCGACGGCGACTGCAAGGGCGGCCCGAAGGCCGGCGACTGGTGGCCGGAGTACGCCCTGGGCCTGGCCGGCGCCACCAAGTAGCGGCAACGGCCGGAGGCCGCACACCGGGAGCCCGATCTCCCGGTGTGCGGCCTCCGCCGCGTACGGCCCCTACTCGGGCACCTCCACCCACATGCCCTCGGACGGGGTGCCCTGGTCGTCGGTGACGAAGAGCATGTACCAACCGGCCGGCACCAGCGCCCGGTTCTCCGGCACGGTGACGGTGATCCCGTCCTTCGACTTCTTCATGTCCAGCGCCACGGTGCGCTGGTCGGTGTCGGTGACATGCGTGACCGCCGAGGGGCGCATCAGCTTCGCCGAGGTGATCTTCGAGGCGTGCTGCGTGGTGAAAAGACCCGTGGAGCCGCGCTCGATCTTCTTCGGCCCGGCCGTCAGCTCCGGCCGGGAGTCCCGGTAGAGGTAGGGCGGGGTGTAGATCTCGATGCGCTGCTCGAAGACGCCGGGCCGGGTGTTGGCCTTGTCGGAGAAGAGCGAGTCCGAACCGAAGATCATCACCCGGCCGTCCGGCAGCAGCACCGAACCCGAGTGGTAGTTCCGGCCGACCGCCGGATCCGCGACCTTCTTGTACGTGTCGCTCTTCGCGTCGTACAGCCGGGCCTGGAGCACGTCCGAGCCGCCGCGCCCGCGGTAGTCGCTGGAGCCGCCGGTGACCAGCAGCGAGTCGTCGGGCAGCAGCGAGGCGCTGGGGTAGCGGGTGCCCTCGGAGAGGGACGCGCCGTCGGTGAACTCCGGGTTCTTCTTCCGGAGGTCGACCAGCCGCGACTTCTCGCTGGCCTTCTCGGACTCGCCGACCCCGCCGCCGCCGATCACCATGAACTTCTCGTCCTGGGCCGGGGGCAGCCGTACCGTCGCCGAGGTCTCCATCTGGTCCGGGTCGCTGAGCCCGGGGATCTTCTTGAACTTGTTCGTCGACAGATCCCAGACGCCCGGGTCGCGGCCCACGTCCGCCGGACCGTATCCGGCGTTGGAGCCGGAGTAGAAGAGCTTGCCGTCATTCAGCAGGAAGACCGCCGGGTAGGTGGGGAACTTCCGCTCGATGCCGGTGTACTCCCACTCCTTGGTCGCCGGGTCGTAGATCTCGTCCTTGCCGGGGACGATCTGCCCGATCTCGTCCAGACCCGACAGGGCGAGGACCTTGCCGTCCTCCAGCGTCGTCAGCGTCGGGTACCAGCGGGCCTCGTTCATCGGGTCGACGGGTATGTACTTCTCCGCGACCGGGTCGAACTCGAAGGCCTCCTTGATCCCCTGGAAGTCCTTCTTGTCCAGGGCCAGCTTCTGCGCGATGCCGTACACATTGCGGGTGTCCGAGCCGGACAGGCCCGCCACCCGGTAGTTGTCCTCGGTGCCGGTCTCGTACTTCTTGCCGGTCTGCTGCGCCTCGACGTAGATCCGGCCGAGCCCGGGGTCGTTGCGCAGGAACGCGCCGGTCTGCTTGTCGAAGACCTTGGTGGCCTTCTCGACCAGGACCGGGTCCTTGGAGACGAACGTCTTGCCGTTCTCCTTGCCGGTGAACCGGGTGCCCGCGGGCAGGGTGATCGGCTTGTCCGGGTTCTCGTTGTGGACGATCATCAGGCCGCCGGCCTTGGTGACGTCGCCCTGGAGCTTCTCGTACCGCTTGGTGCCGCCGGCTATGAGGAGCTTGCCGTCGGGCAGCTGGGTGTGCCCGGCGCAGAACATGTCCTTGGGGGTGGGGATGTCCTTGAAGACATTGGTCTTCGGGTCCCACAGCACCGAGCGGAAGCTCTTCGCGTCGAAGTTCTTCTGGTTGTTCCCGGAGCCCGCGACGAGCAGCACCTTGCCGGTGTGCAGCAGCGCCGCGTGGATCGTGTTGATCCGGTGCTCGGAGGGGACGTCCAGGAAGTCCCAGTGCCCGTTGGCCGCCTTGTAGTCCGGCTGGTTGATCTTGTACTCGTGATAGCGCTCGGTGCTGAAGCGGTACAGCCACGGCCCGTTCGCCCCCGCGAGCGCGAGAACCACCGCCGTACTGATCGCCAGGCGGCGGGTACGGCGGCTCGGACGGTACTTCATTTCTTACGTCCCCCCAGGGAGATCTGCATGGTCTGGTCGTTTCCGGGTGCTCCGGGCAGCGGCTGGGGCCTCGGCTCCGGGGCCGGTCCGCCGCTGCGGTGCGATCCTCCGCCCGACCGGCGTTTCTTCTTCTCGGCGCGCATCGTGTACCGCCAGCCGATGATCGGCGCGGCGGTGATCAGCAGCGCCAGCGTGGCCCAGGTGACCATCGCGGGGTGGCTGTGGCCCAGGAAGAAGGAGGAGATCATCGAGGCGCCGAAGACGACGATGAAGAACAGATGGATCCGGAAGGTGCCGAACAGGGTGTCCGGGCTGGACGAGTCGCCCTTCGGGGTCACCACGAACGAGCTCTTGCGGCGCAGCACCGCGTCCATCAGCGAGCGGGCGTAGATCGGCGCGGAGAGCGCGGACATCACCATGCCGGCCAGCCCGCCGGAGCCCTCGGGCTCGTGCGGCGAGACGTTGTGGCGGCGGTTCCAGATGTACAGGCCGATCTGGAGCGCGGAGGCGTTGCCGTACAGCATCATCCAGATCGTCGGGTCGATCTGGACACCGGAGGCGCCCATGCCGAGGAAGAGCGCGCAGCTGAGCGCCGCGAGGATCCAGTTCAGCGCCGACATCGGATAGAAGATGATCATCATCGTGTAGTTGAAGAGCTTGCCGGGCGGCATGGTTCCGAAGCCCTTCCAGAACTGCCCGATGATCGTCTCGTAGGTGCCTCGCGACCAGCGCAGCTGCTGGGTGAAGAAGTCCGTCCACGCGGTCGGGCCCTCGCCGACGGCCAGCACGTCCGGGGTGTAGACCGAGCGCCACTTCCGGCCCGTGGCCGGGTTGCGGTGGCGGTGGATCTCGAAGCCGGTGGCCATGTCCTCGGTGATCGAGTCGTACAGACCGCCGATCTGCTTCAGCGCCGAGATCCGGACCGCGTTGCTGGTGCCGACGAACATGGGCGCGCCGTAGCGGTTGCCCGCGCGCTGGATCAGCGCGTGGAAGAGGAACTGCTGCGACTCGGCGGCCTTGGTGACGAAGGTGTCGTAGTTGCCGTAGACCTGCGGGCCGATGACGAAGCCGACGTCCGGGTCGCGGAAGTAGCCGAGCATCCGCTCCAGGTAGTTCGCCATCGGGATGTGGTCGGTGTCGACCGAGGCGAAGAAGTCGTAGTCGCCGCCGTGCGCGTCCAGCCAGGCGTTGTAGTTGCCGTGCTTGGTCTTGGCGCGGTGCGGACCCTTGGCCTGGTTCCAGTGCGCCACGCCCTTGCGGGAGAAGTGGTGCACACCGAGCCGGGCGCAGACCTCCTTGACCGCCGGGTCGTCGCCCTCGTCCAGCAGCCAGACGTGCATCAGACCGCGGTGGCGGATCTTCACGGCCGCCTCCAGCGTCTTCGTCACCATCTCCAGCGGTTCCTTGCCGGGAACGAAGGAGGTGAGGAAGGCGACCCGGGTGCCGGACTCCGGGATCACCGGGACCGGGTCGCGGGCGACCAGGGTGGCATGCGCGTTCGACAGGACATTCATCGTGCGGAACAGCTCGATCAGACCGATCGAGACCAGCATGACGATGTCGAGGACCAGCAGGAGGTCGTTGTCGAGGTTCGGGTCGCGGTCCGTCCAGTGGCCGGGCTGCATCAGCCAGGCGAAGAGACCGAGCGAGACGAGCGGAGCCGCGCCGAGCAGGAGCGCCGCGCGCACGCGGTGCGGCTCCTGCGATATGAGCGAGCGGTACTGGACCTTGTACGGCTTGCCCGCGGGGGGCTGCGTCAGCGGCCCGGCCAGCCGGCTGTAGTGCTCGTAGTCGTAGCGCGGCAGCTCTTTCTTGGCACGCCGCCTCGCCGCACCGGCCCGCAGCTGCGCCGGTATCCGGAGCTGCGTCGTCCGGGAAGCGTCGTTCTCCTGCCGGTCGCCTGGCGGCGTCGACGTCATGGGTACATCCCCCCGCACGCATGCTGGTGCGTGACTGTTCGGTCTCTCGTGCGTGCGCGGTGGCCCCCGTTCTTCACCGGGTACGCACACGGTGGCAAGCCACCGTCCCCACAGACATGGTTCGGCGGCCTTCCGGTTGCATGATGCCCCCTCGGCGTCCGTCACCGAGCGGGACCCCCACCCCGCGGTACGAACAACCGGAACGTCACGCTCTGCTGTGCCAACTGTACGGATCAGCAGCCCCCTTGGCGCCCGTCGGGCCCCCAGACAGATTGTCCGACACGGAACGGGATCGCAAGGGTGAAACAGACTGTTTACCGGTCATACGCACGATTTGGGCCCCAGTTGTGGAGGGGGTGTGACGAAGTGGAGATCGGCGCTCGCGAGCCCCTCCGTCACTGCCTCGTGACGGAGTGCAGTTCGACGCGTGGTTGTTCGTGTGCGGTCGCGGGGCGCCACCGGGTGTCACCGGATATCGGACGGGGAATGATCAAAGCCCCCTCACTGAACGTGAGGGGGCTTCGACTGTGCGTGCGCCGTCAGGGACTCGAACCCCGGACCCGCTGATTAAGAGTCAGCTGCTCTAACCAACTGAGCTAACGGCGCCTGCTGACCTGGAGAACTCTACCGGACCTTCGGGAGTGCTCCGAACCATTTACCGGCCGCCACGCCCCGTCAGATAGTCGTTTTTTTCCTTTGTTCCGTCAAAATGCGATATGTCGGGAGAGTTGAAACACTGACGCCCGTTGCGGCTGCGCCCAAAGATCTTGACGAATGACGAGTGCGGAGGGGAATCGCATGACTGTGCCGGTCTTCGAGGAGTACGAACCCGCCATCGACTGCGGATGCGCGGGGTGCGCCGTGCGGCGGCGCACCGCCGCGAGGGCGCTGCCGGTGCGGCGCGGCGGACACCCCGCCGCGCACGGCGCGCGGCGGGCCCTGGTGCTGGCGACGGCCGCCGGGGTGGTCCTCTCCTGCGGGGCGGCGGGTGCGGCGGCCGCCGGCGGCCACGCCCCGGAAACCCCGCACGCCGACGGGGGCGCCGACCCGGAGCCGGCCACTCCGCAGGGCGAGAAGGGCCCGCTGAAGGGCAGCGGCGCCTCGGGCCCGCCGTCCGCCGGGGCGGCCGCGCCGAAGACGACCCGGGCCGACATCATCAACCGGGCCAAGCGGTGGGTGTCGGCGAAGGTCCCGTACAGCATGGAGAAGTACTGGTCGGACGGCTACCGCCAGGACTGCTCCGGCTATGTGTCGATGGCCTGGAACCTCGGCACCAACGAGTGGACGGGCAGCCTCGCCACCTACGGGACCAGGATCGACCGCGCCGACCTCCAGCCCGGCGACATCCTCCTCTTCCACAACCCGGCCGACCCGTCCAAGGGCTCGCACGTCACGATCTTCGGCGGCTGGACCGACTACACGCGCACCCATTACGTGGCCTACGAGCAGGCGCGCCCGCAGACGCGTAAGCAGTCGACACCCATGGCGTACTGGAACAACTCATCCCGATACGTGGCCTACCGGTACAAAGGAGTCACCGGCGGTTCGCCAGGCTCCGGCTCCTCCACCGCTTTCCCCGGAGCCAAGCAGTTCGGCCCCGGCGCCAACAACAAGTACGTCACCCAGCTCGGCCAGATGCTGGTCCAGCGGGGCGGCAAGCGGTTCTACGCGGTCGGCCCCGGGCCCGTGTGGGGAACGGCGGACCAGCGGGCGACCCAGGCGTTCCAGCAGGCGCAGGGCTGGAAGGGCAAGGAGGCGGACGGCATCCCCGGCCCGGACACCTGGCGCCTGCTGACCACCGGCGCCGGACGGAACATTCCGGCCGCCGGCGCGGGCGGCAGCCCGAATACGGCCGTCGCGTTCCCCGGACGCGGCTATTTCAAGCCGGGTCAGTCCAACAGCCATGTCGACCGGCTCGGCAAACAGTTGGTGAAGAAGGGATACGGCAAGCACTA
Organism: Streptomyces sp. DSM 106670; assembly: GCF_055792845.1. Lineage (NCBI taxonomy): Bacteria > Bacillati > Actinomycetota > Actinomycetes > Kitasatosporales > Streptomycetaceae > Streptomyces > Streptomyces sp. DSM 106670. The sequence continues at coordinate 2,784,219 of NZ_CM147704.1, read as the reverse complement.
CGTGTCGGGCCCCGGCCCGCTCTGGACCGAGGCGGACCGCCGCAACGTCGAGGCGTTCCAGCGGGCCCAGGGCTGGCGCGGCGGTGCGGCCGATGGTTACCCGGGGCCGGAGACCTGGCGCCGGCTCTTCGCGTGACGGACGTGACGGAAAGGAATCGGGAACCGGTGACCCCCAACAACGACCAGACCCCCCGGACCACCCCCACCCCCCACCCCCTGGACGACCACCTCCCCCCGTCGCTCTTCGCCCCACCGGGCAAGGGAAGCCCGCCCCCGCTGTTCGGGCCGGCAGTGACGAGCCCGACGCAGCCGGAGGACGAGCGAGCGGCTGCGCCGGGCGGTGAGCGCAGGCCCGGGTCGGACGGTGCGCTTCCGCCTGCGTCGGGCGGTGGGCTCGCGCCCGCGCCGGGCGGTGGGCTTCTGGGCGCGTCGGATGGTGCGCTTCGGGCTGCGCCGGGCGATGGGCTCGTGCCCGCACCGGATGGTCAGCTTCGGCCTGCGCCGGGCGGTGGGCTTCGGGCCGCGCCGGACCGTGAGCCTCCGGGCGCGCCGGGCGGTGGGCTTGCGCCCGCATCTGATGGTCAGCGTCGGCCCGCGCCGGACGGTGGGCTCGCGCCCGCGTCGGATGGTCAGCTTCCGCCTTCGCCGCGCGCCGAGTCCGCACCCGCGGCGGACGCCGAGCCCGGGCCTCCGCCGCGCGCCGGCAAGACCCCGCCCGTACCACCCAGGACCGTCACCCCGGAGCCCCCGAACGTGAGCCTGCACCTCGGCCCGGCCCCGGACCGCCCGACCGACGGCTCCACCCCGGAGGGCCGCACCCCTGACCGTCGCCCGGGCCGGCCGACCGGCGGATCCACCCCGGAGGGCCGCACCCCGGACCGCCCGGCCCCCGCGCGTCCCGCCCCTGACCGGCCGGCCTCGGCCTCCGCCCCCGCGCGCCCCGCCCCGCTGGACGGGAACCTCCATCTCAAGCCCGTCCGGCGTTTGAGGACGGAACCCTCGGCGGAGTGGACCCCGCATCCCTCCTACGGGGCCGAGCCGGGGGCCGGAAAGGGGCCGGCCAAGAAGGCCTCCGCCGAACGGGAGAGCCAGGCCGCCCCCGCGAAGGGCCCCGTGGACGACTCCGGACCCGACACCGAGCTGGACCTCGTCCTGGACCTGGCCCCCGGCGACCGGGCCGCCTCCGCCACCTTCTCCGTGCCGGTGTCCGTCCCCGTACCCGCGTCCGGGACGGCACCCGTGCCCGCATCGGCATCGGCATCGGCATCGGCTTCCGGGACCGGGACCGGGGCAGGGGCCGGGAGCAGGACCGGGGCGCCGGCCACCACGACCGCGGCGACCCCTCCGTACCCCGCCCGCCGCCACTCCGTCATCGCCAACGAGACCACCGCCTCCATCCCCGTACACCTCCTCTTCCGTGACGACCAGGAGCCGGCCGAAGCGGCGGCCCTGCCCGCGGCCGTCGTCCGTCGCCCCGCCGGAGGCGACCGCGCGCCCGCCACCCGGCGGCCCCCGGTGCCGCGTTCGCCGCAGACCCGGGTGCAGCCGTCGACCCGGCCCGCCCCGGTCGCCGACCCCCGGCTCGCCGAACGGCCCGGACCCGCCCTGCCCGGCTACGCCGCCCTCCTCACCGGCGCGGCCGGAATCGCCGGCGGACTGGCCGTCCTGTGGTGGCGCGGCGCACTGCCCGCCGCCTGGCAGAACGCCGTCGGCCTCACCCCCCGCCCCGACCTCGGCATCGGCGTCGGCGCCTGGGCCCTGCTCGCCCTCCTCGCCACCGTGGTGCTCCTCGCGCTCGGCGGCCTCGGCCGCGGCCGGGTCGGGTACGCGTGGGTGCTGACGCTGTTCGGCGACTACCGGGGCAGCGTCCGCCGCACCGGCCTCGTCTGGGTCTCGCCCCTGCTGCTGCGCCGCCGCGTCGACGTACGGCTGCGGCACTGGCGCAGCGAACCGCTGCCCGCCGTCGACGCGAACGGCACCGCACTGCGCGTGGTCGTCCTCGTGGTGTGGCGGATCAAGGACACCGTCCGGGCCGTCCTCGGCATCGAGGACCACGAGGCGTATCTGAGCGCCCAGGTCGAGGCCGCCATGGCCCGGGTCCTCTCGCAGCTGCCGGCCGACGCGTTCCACGAGGACGCCCCGAGCCTGCGCGACGCGGAGGCGGTCGGCGACGCGCTGACCCGGATGCTGAAGGCGGACTGCGAACCCGTGGGCGTGGAGGTGTACTCCGCGCAGCCGACCGGCATCGAGTACGCCCCCGAGGTCGCGGCGGCGATGCAGCGGCGGCGGATCGCCGCGATCGACTCCAAGCACCGCGACAGCGTGCTCACCTCCGTGGTGGACGCGGTCGACGACACCGTCAACCGGCTCACCAGCCGCGGCATCGTCGAGCTCGACGACTACGAACGCAAGGCACTCGTCAAGGACTTGACCGTTGCCTTCTACACCGGTCGCAGCGGGGGAGGAGACGGGGCCTGAGCGCCCGGGGGAGGTTCGGAGCGGGTTCGGCGGGCCGTCGGAATATGACGCTCATTGGTCTGGACATGTTCACGCCGCGTCAATAATCTAAGACTTGGTCTAGACCGCAGCACCGCATGCACAGGCACCACACAGGTGTCGCACAGGCACCATGCACACGCACCAAGCGCGCAGCAGTCGAGCAATGCTCATGGAACCTCCCCCACGTTCTAGAGGAGCGACAGCCCATGCGGAAAAAGGCAAGCGCGGCCGTGATCGGTCTGGCGATAGCGGGCGTCTCGGTGCTCGCGACCACCAGCGCCAGCAGCCACGGCTACACGGACTCCCCGATCAGCCGTCAGAAGCTCTGTGCCAACGGCACGGTGACCGGCTGCGGCAACATCCAGTGGGAGCCGCAGAGCGTCGAGGGGCCCAAGGGCTTCCCGGCGGCAGGACCGGCGGACGGCAAGATCTGCTCCGGCGGCAACGGACAGTTCGCCCAGCTCGACGACCCGCGCGGCGGCAACTGGCCCGCCACCCAGGTCACCGGCGGACAGGGCTACAACTTCCGCTGGCAGTTCACCGCCCGCCACTCCACCAGCGACTTCCGCTACTACATCACCAAGGACGGCTGGGACTCCACCAAGCCGCTCACCCGGGCCGCGCTCGAATCGCAGCCCTTCATGACCGTGCCCTACGGGAACCAGCAGCCGCCGGCCACGCTGACCCACCAGGGCACGATCCCCACCCAGAAGAGCGGCAAGCACATCATCCTCGCCGTGTGGAACGTCGCGGACACCACCAACGCGTTCTACGCCTGCTCCGACGTTAAGTTCTGACGCTTCATCAGTTATCGTGCGGCGCCATGAGGAGTACCGGCACCGTCGCGGAGCTCGTACGACGTCAATGGGGTGACCACCGGCCCGCCCTGAAGCACGGCCCCACCGTGCTCAGTCATCACCAGGTGGTCGAGGGCGCCGCCGCACGGGCGGCGCTCCTCGCGGATCTGCTGCCGCGCGGCGGCGAACCGCACCTCGGCGTACTGCTCGACAACACCCCTGAGTTCCCGCTGTGGCTCAGCGCGGCGGCCCTGGCCGGGGCCGCCGTCGCGGGCATCAACCCGACCCGGCGCGGCCCCGAGCTGGCCCGCGACATCCTGCACACCGAAGCCCCGGTCCTGATCACCGAGCGCGCCCATCTGCCGCTCCTCGCGGATCTGGAGCTGCCGGGCGTACGGGTGGTGGTCACCGGCACCGAGGCGTACGCCGCCCTGCTCGCCCCGTACGCGGGCGCACGCCCCGGCGACGCCGTGCTCGCCCCGGTCGGCCCCGACAGCCGTATGCTCCTCTACTTCACCTCCGGCTCCACCGGCGCGCCCAAGGCCGCGATCTGCACCCAGGGCCGGCTCGCCGGGGCGGGCGCCTCCCTCGCCGGGCATTTCGGCGTACGGCCCTCCGACACCCACTACATCTGCATGCCGATGTTCCACGGCAACGCGGTCCTCGCCGACTGGGCACCCGCACTGGCCGCCGGAGCCGCCATAGCGCTGCGCCCCCGCTTCTCCGCCTCCGCCTTCCTCGACGACGTACGCGCCTACGGGGCGACGTACTTCACCTACGTGGGGCGGGCCGTGCAGTATCTGCTGGCCACCCCCGAGCGCCCCGACGACCGGGACCACCCGCTGCGCCTGGGCTTCGGCACCGAGGCGGGCGCGGTGGACGCGGCCCGCTTCCGGGAGCGGTTCGGGGTCCGGCTGGTGGAGGGGTACGGCTCCTCCGAGGGCGGCGCGGCGATCCAGCACACCCCCGGCACCCCGGCGGGTGCGATCGGCCGGGCCGCCCCGGGCGACGATCTCGCCGTCGTCGACCCGGAGAGCGGTGCGGAGCGGGCCCCGGCCCGCTTCGGCCCGGGCGGGCGGCTGCTCAACGGCGACGAGGCGATCGGCGAGCTGGTCAACCGGGGCCCGACGCCCTTCGAGGGCTACTGGCGCAACCCGGCGGCGGACGCGGAGCGGGCCCGGCGCGGCTGGTACTGGACCGGCGACCTCTTCTACCGGGACGCCGACGGCTTCCTCTACTTCGCCGGCCGCACCGACGACCGGCTCCGCGTCGACAGCGAGAACCTGGCCGCCGCGACGATCGAGCACATCCTGGCCCGCTGGGAGGAGGCGGCGGCCGCCGCCGTCTACGCCGTCCCGGACCCGGTCACCGGCGACCAGGTGATGGCCGCCCTGACGCTCCGGGCGGGCGCGGCCTTCGATCCGGCCGCCTTCGCCGCGTTCCTGCGCGCCCAGCCGGACCTGGGGACGAAGATGGCCCCGCGCTTCGTCCGGATCCTCGACCGGATGCCGGTCACCGCGACGAACAAGATCCACCGGGTGGCGCTGCGCCGGGCGGGCTTCCGCTGCCCGGACCCGGTCTGGTGGGACCGGGACGGCGACGGGGCCTACGTACCGCTGGACGCCGAGGGGATCGCGGCCCTGCTGGAGCGGTACGAGGAGCACGGCAGGGCGGTGTGAGCGGGGTAGCCGGTGCCAGTGGGAAAAGCGAAGTGGCGGCCTTCGTGAAGAAGACCGCCACCCCGTGTCGTGCGCCGTCAGGGACTCGAACCCCGGACCCGCTGATTAAGAGTCAGCTGCTCTAACCAACTGAGCTAACGGCGCCTGCTGACTCGAAAATAATACCCGGTCCGCAGGGGTGCTGATGACACCCTCCGTCCGGGACCTCCCGGAGGCCCGCCTAGGCCCCGCCCACCGCGTCCGGGATCAGCGGCCCGATCCAGGCGGCGAACGGCTCCCGCAGCTCCTCGCCCGCCGCCCGGACGATCTCGTTCGGATCCTCGGCGGCCGCCAGGCCGAAGCGCTCGCGCAGCCAGGTCCGGAACGCGGGGTTCTCCGGGCAGGGGTCGTACCCGTCCCCGTCGTCCCCGTCCTGCTCCCCGCCCTCCGCCTCGCGCTCGTCGAAGTAGTCCAGGTGGTCCCAGCCGCCCATCGGCTCCCAGCCGGAGGCGAGGACGCGCAGCAGCTCGGGCAGATCGCGCGCCACGACGTGGACGCCGCCCTCGTCGCCGAGGAAGAGCACCGGCAGGGCGGCGAGGTCGGCGCGGTCGTCGAGCAGCCAGAACGCATAGGTCGAGCCGGAGCCGGTGGCCTGGGCGAAGGGCCGGATACGGTCGGAGAGCTGGGGGTAGCCACCGTCGTCGTGCCCGAACTCGATCAGCTCGAAGCCGGGGGCGTAGTAGTCGTCGACGCCCGCGTCGAACTCCGCGAGCAGGTCCAGGGTGGGGGTCGGTTTCCGCATGGCGGTGACGCTACCCGGGACCTCGGACACCGGCCGCCCCGGCGGGTGAGGCCCTACAGCGCGAGCGACAGCAGCACCGGAGCCGCCCGGCGGCTCAGTGTCTCGGCCGCCGACTTCAGCCGGTGCGCGTCCTCGATCGGCAGCGACAGGGCGAGGCAGCCCGCGGAGGAGCCGGCCGTCAGCGGCACGGCCGCGCAGACGGTGCCCACCGCGTACTCCTGGAGGTCCAGCACCGGGACCGTGGCGGACTGGGCGTCCAGCTGGGAGAAGAGGATCTTCTCGTTGGTGATCGTCCGCGAGGTGAGCCGGGCCGTCCGGTGCCGGGAGATGTGGTCGCGCCGCCCGTCGTGGTCCAGCTGGGCCAGCAGACATTTGCCGACCGCGCTGGCGTGCGCGGAGGAGCGGAAGTCCACCCACTCGTTGACCGCCGGGGTGAGCGGGCCGTCCGCGACCTGGGTCACGCTGACCTCGCCGTCGACGTACCGGCTGAGGTAGACCGCCGCGCCGACGGAGTCGCGCAGCTCGGCGAGGGTGAGCTGGAGGCGGTCCTCCAGGGCCTGGCGGCGGGACGCCCCGGAGCCGAGCAGCAGCAGCGAGGCGCCGATGACGTACGCGCCGTCGCTGACCTGCTCCACATAGCCCTCGCGGCGCAGGGTGAGGAGCAGGGAGGAGAGGTGGCCGGTGGGCAGCCCCGTCTCGCGGGAGATCTGGGCATCGGTCACGCCGTCGCCGTGCTTGGAGACCGTTTCGAGCACGCGCAGGGCGTACTGCACCGAGTGGAACGGCGCGGTCGGCTCGGGCTTCAACGCCACGGTGTCCCCCTACCAGGTTGTGACCGCAAGCTTTCGCCCCACGATAGCCGCCGAACCGCCGGTACGGGGCGGCAGTTGACGAGTCAGTAGGCGCGCCCCGGAGCTGTCATCTGGGGCGCACCCGTCCGGCATATGCCACCGTCATGGGCGGTGGCTCAACCGCGAGGTCACAGGACCGCGTTGAGGAACTCGCGCGTACGTTCGTGCGACGGATCGGAGAAGATTTTTTCCGGGGATCCGGACTCCACGACCCGCCCCGCGTCGAACATCAGCACCTTCTCCGAGACGTCCCGGGCGAAACTCATCTCGTGGGTCACGCAGAGCATGGTGATGTCGGTGTTCCGGGCGATGTCCTCCAGCAGCTCCAGCACGCCCGCCACCAGCTCCGGGTCGAGCGCCGATGTCACCTCGTCCAGCAGCAGGATCTCCGGCTCCATGGCGAGCGCGCGGGCGATGGCGACCCGCTGCTGCTGGCCGCCGGAGAGCTGGGAGGGGTGGGCGTCGACCTTCGCCGAGAGCCCGACCAGGTCCAGCAGCTCCCGGGCCCGGGTCTCCGCCTCCTCGCGGCTCCTGCCGAGCACGCTGACCGGGGCCTCGGTGATGTTCTCGATCACCTTCATGTTCGGGAAGAGGTTGAACTGCTGGAAGACCATCCCGATCTTCTTCCGGGACTCGCGCAGCTGCTTCTCGCCCGCGGGCTTCAGCGAACCGTCCGGGGTGCGGACGTGGGTCAGCGGTGAGCCGTCGACCCAGATCACCCCGCCGCTGACCTTCTCCAGCGTCATCAGCAGCCGCAGGATCGTGGTCTTGCCCGAACCGCTGGGCCCGATCAGGGTGACGTGCTCGCCGCGGTCCACGGTGAAGTCCAGCTCGTCCAGGACCACATGGTCGCCGTAGCGCTTCACCACCTTGTCGAACCGCACCAGCGGCTCGCCCGTGCGGGCCGCGGCCGGGACGGCGTCCTCGGGAGCTGCGGCCGGCCCCGGCGACTCCGTCTTCTTCAGGGGGAGGGGTTCAGTGGCCAAGGCGCTTCTCCAGCTTTCTCATCAACAGCGACGTGGGGTAGCTCGCGACCAGGAAGATCAGGCCCGCGAGGGTGAACACCTCGGTGTACGCGAAGTGTTCGGCCCCGTAGTACCGGGCCTCGAAGACCATCTCCTGCACCGTGATCACGGCGAGGAACGGCGTCTCCTTGAACATCGAGATCGCGTAGTTCCCGAGCGCGGGCAGCACATTGCGCACCGCCTGCGGCAGGATCACGGCCTGCCAGGTGCGCCGGGGCGACAGCGACAGCGCGCGGCACGCCTCCCACTGCCCCTTCGGCACCCCGTCGATCCCGGCCCGGTAGACCTCGGAGGTGTACGCGGCGTAGTGGACGCCCAGCACGGTGATGCCGATGTACAGCGGCTCCACCGTGTTGAACAGGGCGGCCGCGCCCACCAGTTGGACCAGCAGCGGGGTGGAGCGGACGAACTCCATGACGAGGCGCACCGGCACCGTCACGAATCTGCTGGGCGCCCGCCCGGCCACCGCGACGGCCAGCCCCAGCACGGCCGCCACCAGGGTGCCGAGCACGGTGGCGAGCAGGGTGATCCGGAACCCCTCCAGCAGGAGCGGCAGGGACTCGCCGACGGCGCCCCAGTCGAAGCCGTCGTTCATCGGGTACCTCCCACGGCGGCGGTGGACGCGCTGCGGCTCTTGAACAGGCTCTTCGCGCCGGTGTCCAGGCCGAGCCGCCGCTTGGCGCTTCGCTCCAGCAGATTCATCAGCATCGTCAGCGCGTACGCCAGGACGAAGTAGGCGGCCAGCAGGGTCAGATAGGCGGTCAGCGTCTCACCGGTACGGTCGCGCAGCTGCTGGATCACCGTCATCAGATCGGCGGCGGAGATCAGCCACAGCAGCGGGGTCGCCTTCAGCAGCTGGATCAGCAGATTGGTGAAGCTCGGGATCATCTGCACCCAGGCCTGCGGCAGGATCACCTTCCACAGCCGCCTGGACGGGCTCAGGTTGAGCGCGATCGACGCCTCGTACTGCCCGCGCGGTACGGAGTTGACGGCGCCCCGCACCACCTCGGCGCCGTACGCACCGAAGTTGAGGCCGAACGCGACCACCCCGCAGATGACCGGGGTCAGTTCGTAGCCGGTGACCAGCGGCATCGCGTAGTAGAGCCAGAACAGCTGGATGTAGAGCGAGGTGCCCCGGAAGAACTCCACGACCACCCGGGAGAACCCGCGCGCCAGGAGCAGCCGGCTGCCCGCCATCAGCCCGAGCGCGAAGGCCAGCACCCCGGCCAGCAGCGCGCCCAGGACCGTGGCCTGGAGCGTCACCCACAGACCCGACCGGACTCTCGGGAACTCCTCGACGAGGAGGGAGAAGAAGTCACTCATGCGTGCCCGCCCGCCCCGTCAGCCCTTGCACAGATCCGCCGTCTTCAGATCGGCGGGCGGGATCTCCGTCTCGCCGAACCCGTACGGCTCCAGCAGCTGCACATAGCGCGAGCGGTCGGAGACGATCTTCTTCAGCTCGCGGTTGAAGGAGTCCCGCAGATCCTCGTTGCCCTTGCGGAACACCGCGCCGCCCGGCGAGAACTGCGCGTTGCCGTCGATCTCCGGCACGAACGCCTCGGTGACCTCGGTGTCCGGGTTGGTCTTCGCCAGCCAGCGCAGCGAGATGCCGGTGAGCAGGAAGGCGTCGATCCGGCCGCCCTTGACGGCGTCGGCCCCGTCCTGCGGCTTCTGGAGCGTCTTGATCTTGCCTTCGGCGATGCCCGCGCCCTTGGCGTAACTGCCCTCCACCGCACCGGACATCACACCGACGGTGATCCCCGCCTCCTTCGCGGAGGCCAGGTCGGTGACCTTCTTCGGGTTGCCCTTCTTCACCATCAGCGCGGTCGGCGAGATGAACTCCGGCTCGGAGAAGATCGCGTTGCCGCAGCGCTCCGGGGTGATGGCCATGCCCGCGCTGACCACGTCGTACTTACCGGCCTGGAGCCCGGGGATCAGCCCGTCCCACTCGGAGAGCGTCGGCTTCAGCTCGTCCACCCCGAGCGCCTTGAAGATCTCGCGGTGCAGCGTCGGGGCCTCGCCCTTGAGCTCCTTGCCCTCCAGATAGCCGTACGGCGCCTCGTTGGCGTACGCCACCCGTACGAAGCCCTGCTTGCGGAGCTTGTCCAGGGCGCCCTCGCCGGTCGCGGAGCCGGAGTCGGTCTTGCTGCACGCGGTGAGGAGGCCGGGAACGACGAGGAGGCCGCCCACGGCCGCCGATCCGTTGAGGAAACCCCGGCGGGACAGGTTCGGGAATTCAGCCATGGTTCGCAATCTCCTGGAGGTCGAACAGTCCGGACAGGGTGAGCGCCTGCCCGATCCCGTACGTCTATGCAGGAAGCCGGGGCATGTAACCCAACAGTGGCCGGAAGGTGACCTTCCCGTGCCCGAAGGAGGGCGGAGGGCGACCGGCGGTGCGCGGGGCGTGTTCCCCCGGCGCGGAGAATTCATGACCTCACGTCAGTCACTCGAGGACAGGGAGGCCATCGAGGCGTTCGTCCGCCGCGCCGCGCCGCTCACCCGTTGAGGTCGTCGAGCCTGCCGGGAGCGAGGAGGTCGGCGGAGGGGACGTAACCGCGTTCCTTGTCGACCACGTTCGGCAACGGCTCGCCCCGCGACCGGCGTTCGTACAGCGCGACGAACTGCTCGCTCAGCCGGTCGCGCCACCCCACCGTGTCCCCGCTCAGATGCGGTGAGACCAGCAGCCCCGGTGCGTCCCACAACGGGCTCTCCGGGCCCAGCGGTTCGTCCTCGAACACATCGAGCGCCGCCCCCGCGAACCAGCGGCGGTTCAGCGCGTCCACCAGATCGGTCTGCACCACGCTCGCCCCGCGTCCCACGTTGATGAACCGCGCCGATGGCTGGAGCAGTCCGAAGAAGCGCCTGTCGAACATCCCGCGCGTCGACTCCGTCAGCGGGACCGCCGCGATCACCCAGTCCGCCCGCGCCGCCAGCCGGTCCAGGTCCGCCACGCCGTGGATGGTGCGCCGGGCGGTCCGCCCCACCAGCGCCACCGTGACGCCCAGGCCGTGCAGCAGCCGGGTGATCTCGCGGCCGACGGGGCCCGCGCCGACGACCACCGCCCGTGAACCGGCCACCTGCTGCCCGTCCCGGTGGTGCCAGCGCCGCTCCCGCTGGCGGGCGAGGGTGGCGGGCAGATCCTTGGCGAACGCCAGCACCAGACCGGTCACGTACTCGGCGACCGGCCGCTCGAAGATCCCCCGCGCGTGGGTGAGCACGGTGTCGGAGGCGACCAGCTCCGGGCAGAGCAGCCGGTCCACGCCCGCGCTCGCCGTGTGCACCCAGCGCGGCCGCCGCCCGGGCCCCGGCCAGGCCTCCCGTACGGCGTCCGACGCGACGTCCCACACCAGCAGCACATCGGCGGCCGGCAGCCGCTCGGCGAGCGAGGCGGCGTCCGCGTACCGTACGTCCACCCTGCCGGTCAGCCGGCCGAGCCGCGGGGACGGTTCGGCGTCGAGGACGAGCAGGACGGGATCCGGCATCGGCGGTCGGCCCTCCGCGGTGGACGTGGATACGGATGTGAACGATCGCCACGCTCGCAGCAGGCCACCCCCGCGTCAACGAGGCCCGGCCGCGCGCCCCGGCGCCCGCGCGGGGGAATACTGGGAACAAGTCGGGGCAAGAGTGACCGGTCGCGCGGTCACGGCCGCCGGAGCGTTCGCAGGGCCGCCACGCCCGTGCCGGGGCCGCCCGCCGCGCGGCGAGCCGTCGACGCACAGGAAGGGTGGACATGACGACCGTAGGACTTCTCTACCCGGGCCACGCCGCCGAGGACGACTTCCCACGGATCGAGATCCTGCTCGACACCGACATCAGGCTGCCCCTGTTCTCCACCGAGACCGGCGAGGACGCCTACCGTCCCGACGCGCTGCGCGAGCAGGGCGCGGCCGAGCGGATCGCCGAAGGCGTGGAGGAACTGCGCCTCGCCGGGGCCGAGGCGCTGCTCTGGGCCTCCAGCGGCGGCAGCTTCGGGCTGGGCTGGGAAGGCGCCCACGAGCAGATCGCCACACTCGCCCGGGCGGCGGGCCTGCCCGCGTCCAGCACCTCCATCGGCTTCGGCCACGCGGTACGGGAGCTCGGCGCGGGCCGGGTCGCCGTCGCCGCGCCCTACCCGGAGGACGTCACCGGGCTCTTCGCCGAGTTCCTGGCGTCGGCGGGCGTCGAGGTGGTGGCCGCCGCGTCCGGCGGGGCGGGCTCCTCGGCGGAGGCCGGGTCCTGGGGCCCGGACGAGGTGAAGCGGCTGGTGCGCGAGGCGGACCACCCGGACGCCGAGGTGGTGCTGATCCCGGACACCTCGCTGCACACCGCCGCGTACGTCCCCGAGCTGGAGGAGCTGCTCGGCAAGCCCGTCCTCACGGCGAACCAGGTCACGGTGTGGGAGGGGCTGCGCCTCACCGACCGCCGCACCTGGGCGCCCACGCTCGGCACCCTGTTCGCCACCCGGGAGCCGGTGCTGCGGCAGTTGGAGCCGAAGGGCATCGAGGTACGGGAGTAGTACCGCCGCGGCCGTGCCGGGGCCGCGCGCACCGGACCCGTCGGGAATAAAACGGAGTCGCCCTCCTGTTGTCTCTCTCCGATACGCAGACGTACGACAGCAGCACCGGGAGAGGCCGACACGTGGACGAGATCCGAGGCGACGAGACCCGCGACGACGCGAGGGGCGGCGCGAGTGACGGTGACGGGATCCGGGGCGTCGCAGCCGGAACGGCCGCCGTTCCGCTGTCCGTCCTCGACCTGGTCACCGTGGGGCAGGGCCGCACCGCGACCCAGGCCCTGCGCACCAGCGTGGACATCGCGAAGCTCACCGAGAGCCGCGGCTTCCACCGCTTCTGGGTCGCCGAGCACCACTCCATGCCCGGGGTCGCCTCGTCCTCCCCGGCCGTGATCCTCGCGCACATCGCCGCCCACACCGAGCGCATCCGCCTCGGCTCCGGCGGCGTGATGCTGCCCAACCACGCGCCGCTGGTGATCGCCGAGCAGTTCGGCACCCTGGAGGCGATGGCCCCGGGCCGGGTCGACCTCGGCCTCGGCCGGGCCCCCGGTACGGACGGCGCGACGGCGGCGGCCCTGCGCCGCAGCGACCGGCTCAACGAAGGGGCCGACGACTTCCCGCAGCAGCTCATGGAGCTGATCCGCTTCCTGGACGACGACTTCCCGGACGGGCACCCGTACGGCCGGATCCACGCCGTGCCCGGCCCGGTCCAGGCGACCGCCGCCGGTGGCGTGCAGTCCGCGCACCGGCCGCCGGTCTGGCTGCTGGGCTCCTCCGGCTTCAGCGCGCGGCTGGCCGGCACGCTCGGGCTGCCGTTCGCCTTCGCGCACCACTTCTCGGCGCAGAACACCATCCCCGCGCTCGACCTGTACCGCGAGTCCTTCCGGCCCTCCGCCGTGCTGGACGCCCCGTACGCCCTGATCGGGGTCTCGGCGCTGGCCGCCGACGACGAGCGCGAGGCCCGCCGCCAGGTGCTGACGGGCGCGCTGTCCATGGTCCGGCTGCGCACCGGCCGGCCCGGGCTGATCCCGAGCCCGGAGGAGGCGGAGGCGTACGACTTCTCCCCGATGGAGCGGGAGTTCGTCGACGGCTGGCTCTCCAATGTCGTCCACGGCACCGCCGATGAGGTCCGTAGCGGCCTCGACGACCTGGCCAAGCGGACCGGCGCCGACGAGCTGATGATCACCGCCAACGCCCACGGCGGCGACGCCCGGCTGCGCAGCTACGACCTGATCGCGGACGCGTACGGCCTGCCCGCCGCCTCGTAGGCCCGTCCTCCCACGGGTCCCGGGCGTCCGGGGGCGTCAGCCCTCCAGCGGCCGGGACCCGATCAGACCGGCGATCTGCTCCGGCGCCACGGCCCGTGAGTACAGCCAGCCCTGCCCGGTGTCGCAGCCGATCCGCCGCAGCCGCTCCGCCTGCCCGGCCGTCTCCACGCACTCCGCGGTGACGGTCAGGCCCAGGCGGTGCGCCAGCTGCACCATGGCCTCCACGATCGTCTCGTCGGCCGGGCTCGGATGCGTACCGTCCTCGTACCGGAAGCCCTTCACGAACGCCCCGTCCAGCTTCAGCACGGAGACGGGCAGCCGGCTGAGGTAGGCGAGGTTGCTGTACCCCGTCCCGAAGTCGTCGATGGCGATCCGTACGCCCATGTCGCTCAGCGCCTGGAGCGCCCGCAGCGGACGGCCGCCCGAGCCCATCACCGCCGACTCGGTCAGCTCCAGCTGGAGCAGCCCGGGGGCGAGCTCCGTCTCCGTCAGGATCTGGGCCACATCGGCGACCAGGTCGGAGTCCCAGACCTGCCGTACGGCGACATTGACGCTGATGAACAGCGGCGGCTCGTCCGGGTGGTCCAGCTGCCAGCGCCGCGCCTGCCGGCACGCGGTGCGCAGCACCCAGCGGCCGAGCTGGACGATCGAGCCGTCCTCCTCGGCGATCTGGACGAACCGATTCGGCGGCAGCACGCCGAACTGCGGATGGTTCCAGCGCACCAGCGCCTCGACCCCGCGCAGCACCCCGTCCGCCATCCCGACCAGCGGCTGGTACTCCAGCGTGAACTCGCCGCGCTCCACGGCGGGCCGGAGCGTGGAGGAGAGGGACTGCCGGGTCATGCGGTGGGCGTTGCGCTCCGGGTCGAACACGGTCCAGCGGGCCTTGCCGTCCGCCTTCGCCCAGTACAGCGTGGTGTCGGCGGCCTGCATCAGACCGGTGGGCGAGGTGCCCGCCGCGGTCCGCTCGACCACGCCGATCGACGCGGAGACCGAGAGCCGCTGCCCGGCCAGGTCGAACGGCTGCTGGAGCGCGGCGAGGACCGAGCGGGCCAGGTCGGTGAGCTCCCGCGTACCGGCCGAGTCCTCGACCAGGATGGCGAACTCGTCGCCGCCCAGGCGCGCCACCAGCCGGCTGCCGCCGGGATTGCGGGAGGCGTCGTTCTCGGCGCAGTCGGTGAGCCGGGCGGCGACGGCGGCCAGCAGCCGGTCGCCGGTCCGGTGGCCCAGGGTGTCGTTGATCGCCTTGAAGCCGTCCAGGTCCAGGTAGCAGAGCCCGATCCGGCCGTGCTGCCGGGGCGGCATCGAGTCGTCCTGGTACGGCGGGGTCTCCAGGGCCGAGGCGAGCCGCTCGAAGAACAGCGTCCGGTTGGGCAGCCGGGTCACCGGGTCGTGCATCTGGAGGTGGCGCAGCCGCTCCTGGAGCTCGCGCCGGTCGCTGACGTCCGCGACCGTCAGCAGCACCCGGGCGGACTCCGCCGCCGACGCCCCGGTCATCGGTACGACGGTGATCTCGGCCCACAGCGAGCGCCCGTCGGGGTGCTTGAGGCGGCGGGTGCAGCGGAACCGGGACCGGCGGCCCAGCAGGACCTCGCGGTAGGCGTGCCAGGTGCGGTCGTCGGAGGCGAGGTCGAGCAGTTCGCACGCCTGCCGCCCGGCGAGGACCGCCGCCGGGGCGCCCAGGAGCCCGCCGAGCGCCTCGTTGGCGCGTACGACGTGGCCCCGGCCGTCGACGACGCCCATGGGGAGCGTGGCGGCGTTGAAGGCGGCCCGGTAGTCGCGCAGCTCGGCGGCGGTGGGGCCGTCACCGGCCGGGGACGGGTCCGGGTGCGGCTCCGTCGCCGTCTGCGGGGGGTCCGCCGGGGACAGGGCCGCCGGGGGCGGGGCCGCCGTCGCATGACGCTCCGTGACCGGCGCGGAGGGCGCGCCGGAGGCCGTGCCTGCCGGGGCGCTCGGCCCTTCGGAGGTTCCGCTCACCGCTCGCTCCCGCTGTGAAGGTCGTCGTGAACTGGTGGGGTCGGACAGGCCACCGGGTGGCGGTTCCGTGAAGGGACCCGTTCCACGCGGGAAAGCGTGGTGAAGCATAGAGGGTGCCGCGTGGGCCGTTCCAGCTCGCCGACCGGTCCGGGCCATCGCGCGGGTCCGTGCATGGCTGGTAGCAGGCGTTCCGCTTTGCCCGGTCCTGATCAGTTCTGCGCGGATCTGTTGTATCGGATGGCTGACCTGACCGATGGTGACGTTCCGTGAAGGTGTGGGTGGTGATTTTGACCGCTGACCCGTGTGGGGCAGCACAACAGGGCGTGCCGTGGTGAAGCGGCACAGGGTGGACGGGAAGGACCGCGTTTCCCCACCCGGAGGTCGATGTGCCGTCCCGTCGCGGACCGGAGCGAGCGGAACGGCCGCCCCTGCGCAGTCTGGCCGCCGCCGCCACCTCGCTGCTGGCGCTAGCCGCCATGTCCCTCGTCGCGGGCCCCGCCGCGGCCGCCACGGGGGACGCCGCTCCCTGCGCCCTGCCCCGGACGGCGGCGCACCACTCGCTCGGCCTGAACACCTGGAACGGGTCCTACCCGCGCCCCGACCGGGGGCTCGACGCGGTCATGATCTTCCTGTCCTTCCCGGACTCCGAGCCCACGCTCACCCCCGAGACGCTCACCGCCGACCACTTTCCCGCCACCACCCGCTTCTTCGAGCGCGCCAGCTACGGCCGGTTCACCCTGCGCGCCCACCCGCAGCGGACCTGGACACCGATGCCGCGCGACTCCACCTGGTACGGCATAGAGCGCGACTGGGACGCCGAGCGGCGCACCGCCTATCTGCGCGACGCCATCGACGCGGCCGACGCGGACGTGGACTTCTCCCGGTACGACGTCGTCTACCTGGTGGCCGACCCGGACGCCCCCGGAGTCGACTCCGACGCCACCAAGGTCGTCAACTTCGAGCGGCCGCTGCGCGCCGACGGCAGCGACATCCGGCGCGTGGTCACGGTCTTCGAGCAGCACCCGCCCGACCGCAACGTCCTCGCCCACGAGACCGGGCACGTCTTCGACCTCGCCGACCTCTACCACCGGCCCACCGACGGCAAGGGCGACTGGGACACCCACGTCGGCGACTGGGACGTCATGGGCAGCCAGTTCGGCCTCGCCCCGGACCTGTTCGGCTGGCACAAGTGGAAGCTCGGCTGGCTCGGCGGCCGCCAGGTCGTCTGCGTCCAGGGCTCGGCCGACCTCACCCTGGAACCGGTCGCCGCCGCCCCGGTGCCCGGCGGGTCGATCGGCACCCGGCTCGCCGTCGTCCGTACCGGCAGCGACAGCGCCCTGGCCATCGAGGCCCGCAGCGCCACCGGCAACGACCGGGGCACCTGCGCCGAGGGCATCCTGATCTACCGCGTCCGCAGCGGTACGGCCTCCGGCGGCGGACCCGTCGAGGTGGTCGACACCCATCCGAACACCGGGGCCTGCTGGGACCGCTCCGTCTACCCGCCGCTGGCCGACGCCCCGCTCGGGGTCGGGGAGACCTTCACCGTGCCGGGCGCCGGCACCCGCGTCGAGGTCGCCGACCGCACCCCGTCCGGCTCCTGGACCGTCCGGATCACCACCGGCGTCTGACCGCACCGCCCGGTGCCGGAACACGAAGAAGCCCCCCGCTTCCGCGAGGGGCTTCTTCCGTCTGTGCGCCGTCAGGGACTCGAACCCCGGACCCGCTGATTAAGAGTCAGCTGCTCTAACCAACTGAGCTAACGGCGCCTGCTGACGTCGTAGACATTAGCATCCTGATCCGCCCGAGGAAAAATCGCCGGTGCGGTACTCCGGGAGGCCGCGGACCGGCTCACCCGCACACAGGCCCAGAGCAGCACATCGGGGCCCGGCAGCCAGGGGTTACGGGTGTCGGGGGCGACCACCCAGCGGGGCCCGCCGTCGGACGACGCGCAGGTCAGCGGCGGTACGGTCACGGCGTCACCGGTGCCGTGACAGAGCAGCGGCGGCACCTCCCCGCGCCGCTCGCCGGAGCCCGCCGGACCACCGGACCCCCACTCCTCCCAGGCGAGCAGCGAGGGCAGCCGCTGGGCCGTCCCGGGGGCGGCGAACAGCAGCATCCGGCCCCGGTGCGTGGCGACCGGACCGGAGCCGGGGCCCTCGGCCCAGAGCCGCTCCAGCATCCGCCGCCCGAACAGCGCCGGCACGTTCACGACGTCGAAGGCGGAGCCGCACGGGAGCACCCCGGGCGCCGTGGGGCGCTCCTCCCACTGGGAGAGCGTGCTGCGCGGGTAGGGGGCGGCCCCCGCCAGCCAGGCGGCGCCGGCCGCCGTGACCTGGGCGGCCTGGGGGCCGGACTGGTCCCGCAGCAGGGCGAAGATGTCGACGCCGTGGTGCGGGGCGGCACCGGCCTGCAGGGTCGTTTCGTCTTTCAGCCATGCGCTCATGGAGAAAGGTCTACCGGGAGTGACGGAAAGGATTCCGAGAGTTGCGGGAAACCGGGACAGGGCCGGAGGGGGAGGGGTATCTTGCGCGCCGGAATATGCCACGGGACCTGACCCCCGGCCTGCCGGAACAGCACCTGCCCCGCCCGCCCCACACGTCACATCGGCCCCATGGACCGGCGCCTGCCCGGAAGGAACGCCCCGTGGGTCAGGCTCCGGGCGGCAGGGCTTCGGGCGCCGGGCTCCGGGCGTCAGGCTCTGGGAGCGTCCAGCAGGGTGCGGCCGAACTCGATCATCTTCTTCGCGTAGTCCTCGGTCCACTCCGCGCGCTCCGCGACATCCGCCGCCGTCAGCCGGTCGAACCGGCGCGGGTCGGCGAGCTGGGCCGCCGCCAGCGCCTGGAACTCCACCGACCGGTCCGTCGCCGCCCGGAAGGCCTGCGTCAGCTCGGTCGCACGGGCCAGCAGCTCGCGGGGGTCCTCCATCGACTCCAGGTCGAAGAAGTGCTCCGGATCCGCCGTGGCCTGAGACGGCTCGAAGAGCAGCGGCGCGGGGCGCAGCCGCTGCCGTTCGTTCCGCTCGGACTGTGTCATGTGGTGTTCCTCCCTCGGGCGACCTGATGACCGGAAGACCCGGACGGCCACCCTCCATTGTCCAACCCCGCGCAAGGGGGCCGGGGCGTGCGTCGGGGGCGCGGGGGAGCGGAGCCCGCTCAGGGCCGCCACCGCACCCGCCGCTCCGTGAGGTGGGCCAGCACCGCGTGGTTCGCCTCCCAGCCGTCGGGGAACTTCACCGTGACGCCCAGCTGGACCGGCTCGGTGGACGGATGCTCGTCCAGCAGATCCGCGACCCCCTCCCGGCACACCACGACACAGGCGTGCCGGTGCCGCGAGGCCAGCACGCACAGCCGGCCCGTCTCCAGATGGAAGGCCGTGGCGTCGGGCCGCCCCGACAGCGGGTGCAGCACCACCGTGACGTCGAACTCGCGGCCCTGCAGCCGGTTCGCCGTGTCCACCGCGACCCCGGTGACGCCCAGCTCCGCGAGGGCCGCCCGCACCGCCGCCGCCTGGTCCCGGTGGGCCGTGCCGACCGCCACCCGGTCCGCCGTCACCGGCACCGGATCCTCCGCCCGCTCGCTGGTGGCGACGCCGCCCCGGTCCAGCAGCCGCCGGACCACCAGCGCCACCGCCCGTACCGCCTCGGGGTCGGTGCGCGGGGTGTGCCGGGCCGGCAGCTCCAGCAGCCCCCACCCGGACTCCGCCGCCACGTCCAGCACCCGGTCGGGCCCCGAACCGTCCGACGCCACCCCGAAGGAGAGCTTCCGGTCCCCGTGGTCCGTACCGCTGCGGAACGGGGTGTACGGGTAGAACGCGTCCGACACCAGCGGGGCCGCCGACGCCGGGAGCCGCCACGACACCGGCAGCCGGTGCTGCGGCAGCTCCGGATTGTGCGCGAGCAGCGTGGACACCGCGCTCGCCGACGGGTCGTAGCTCAGCCCCGCCCACTGGTCGGCGCCGACGATCGAGAACGGGTCCAGCTGGCCCGGATCGCCGACGAACAGCGCCCGCTCGAACAGCCCGGCCACGGCCAGCAGGGCGTCCGAGCGCATCTGGTACGCCTCGTCGACGATCGCGTGCCCCCACGGCTCCACGTTCTTCACGTGCGCCCACTTGGCGGCCGTCGAGATCACCACGTCGAGTCCGGCCAGATCCGCCGCCTTCGCGGACTTCGTCACGTTGGCCAGCCCGTCCAGCACCTTGTCGTACGGGTCGGAGTCGCTGCTGTGCAGCCGCCCCACCGGCAGCTCCGGGTCCTTCTCCGCGAGCCGCACCACCAGGTCGTCGACCTGGGCGTTGGTCTGCGCGATCACCATCAGCGGATGCCCGGCGGCGGCCAGCTCCAGGGCCGCCCGGACCACCAGCGTCGACTTGCCCGCGCCGGGCGGCGAGTCCACGACGACGCCCCGGGAGGAGCCGCGCAGGGTGTCGTCGAGGATCGCGCCGGTCGCGCGCGCCGCCTCCGCGCCCGGGTCGAAGACGGCACGCACAGCGGGTCCTCCCGGGTGGCCGGTCGTCACAGCGGTCCCTCCGTGGCGGTGGCGACGGCGGTCGGGATCACAGCAGGTCCTCCGGGGTCACGGGGTCGGGGTGTTCCGCGCGCGTCGTGGCGTCCGCGCCCGGCGGGCCGCCGTGGGTCCACGGCGTCTCCTCCGGGTCCGGCAGCTTCGGGCCGCCGCGCTGGTCGTGCTCGAACAGGGTCCAGGCGATCCGCTCCCCGGGCTCCGGCACCGAACCGGGTGCGGGCTCCTTGCCCCGGCCCATCCGGTCCAGGATCCGCAGCACCAGCAGGATCTCGCCGTCCTCGGCCACCGGGGAGGCGTCCCCGTCGGCGGGGGAGGTGTCCTCGTACCGCACGAACTCCGCCGTCTGCGGCTTGCCGTCCAGCGAGCGGTAGACCTTCGTCCGCTCGCCCAGATGCGGACGCTCGTCCGTGCGGACGGTGACCAGCGGGCGCGGGGAGGGCCGCTTGGACTCGGTGTACGCCATCTCCACCTCGGTCACCGTGGCGAGGAACGCCTCGCCCGCCAGCCGCCGTCCCGCCAGCACCAGCGGATCGTCCAGCGCCTCCTGCGCCTCCAGCTGCGCCTGGGCGGTCTCCCGGGAGGCCAGCTTCTGGGCCGCCGTCACCGCGTCGTCGCGGCGCGGCTGCGGCGGCTCGCCCGAGCGCACCCGGTCACGATGTGCGGTGAACGACCAGCGGTCCCGGGTCCAGCGGTCCTCGGCCCGGGACCCCTCCGGCAGCTCCCGCAGCAGATCGAGGCTCCGCCACACCGCGTCCCAGGTCGGCAGCATCACCTTCGCCAGCAGGGAACGGATCGCCCGCTCGGCGTCGCTCAGCTCACCGAGGCGGGCATCCGCCGCGAGACCGTCCTCGGCGGACGCCAACGCCGTACGCGCCCGGTCGTACCGCTCGATCGCCGGGGCGAGGAGACGGTTGTCGAAGTCCGGATCGGTGGCCGGACCGGCCGGCGGGCACAGCAGCTGGCCCTCGCCGTCCCGGGCCAGCTCCGCCCGGAGCGCCGCCTCGGCCCCCGAGGAACCGGCCGGCGGGTCGATCCAGGCCAGCAGCGCGCCCAGGTGCTGGTCCTCCAGGCTGCTCTGCCCGGTCGCCCAGTGCCGGTTCAGCAGATCCGTGGCGGCGGGCAGCAGCGAGGAACCGGGCACCCGGGCCCGCTCCCCGTAGTGCGTCAGCCAGCGGCCGAGCAGCGGCACCCGGGCCGGGGCCGGATACGGGGTGTCCGGATCGTCCTCGGCGGTACGGCGGAACCGCATGGACCGGCCCAGCAGCCGGACGAACTCGACGCCCGCCCGGCTCGGCACGATCAGCTGCGCGGCATCCGTGCACAGCTCGACCTCGACCTTGGTCTTCTTGCCGGTCGCCGGATCGGTCTCGTTGCGCTCGGCGGGCTCGACGACGTCCGCGTACGCCTCGATGTGCGGCAGCACCGCCTCCGCCAGCTCGGCCAGGAACGCGAACCGCAGGTCCCGGTCGCGCGGCTGGGCGACGGCCAGCAGCCGGGGCGCCTCCCGGTCCGTGCCGACCAGCGCCCCGAGCGGGGCCCCGGCCTCACCGGCGGTGGTCAGCGGCACCAGCACCAGCGGCCGGTCGGTGAGATGGCGGTGGCGTACGGTCGCGAGCGGCTGGGCGCGGCCGGTGTCGACGGCCTCCAGCCGGGCCAGGGTGGTGATCAGCGACATGCGGCCGCACCTTCCATACCCTCCGGCGCTCCGGCGCCCGCGACCGAGGCGGCCTCCCGGGCCCCGGCCCGCAGGACGGCGGCGCTCTCCAGGGCCTCGGCGCGCAGGGCGGCGGCCCGGCGCAGCGCGGCGACCGTCGGATCGGCGGGATCGCCCTCCTTGCCCGCGGCGGCCGCCAGCACCCCGGCCACCGTGGTCAGCCCGCCCAGCTCACCGCGGACACTGCGGCCCAGCGCCTCCACCGCGCCCTCGGCCCGGGACTTCGCCCGGCAGTGGAAGGCCAGCTCGCAGGCGGCCAGGCACTCCGGGGCGTACGCCGGGGGCACCGCGGCCACGGCGGCGTCCAGCTCCTCGGGCGGGCACGCCGGGTCGAACGTCGTGCCCTCCGGCAGCGCCGCCGCGATGTCCTCGACGCGCGTCAGCCGGGTCAGCTGCCGGCGGGTCACGGCACGCTGCTTGCGTACGTCCACGACGGAGGCGGTCGGCAGGTTCGAGAAGTCCTTGGGGCAGACCAGCAGCACCCGGTGCCCGACCTCGGCACCCTCCGTGACCGCCGCGACCCGCTCCAGCGCCAGCACGTACACCGCGGCCTGGCGGGCGGCGGCGCCGACCTTCGAGGCGTCGGCGGAGGCGTCGATCATCGGAAACGACTTGATCTCGACGACCGTCCACCGGCCGTCGGGGTGCACCACCACCGCGTCGGGCTCCAGATAGGCGGGGGAGCCCGCCACCTCCAGGGCCAGCATCGGATGGTCCAGCAGCGCCCAGCCGCCCGCCGCCGTGGCCTCCCGCAGGGCCAGCGCGGTGCGCGCGGCCCGGCCCTCGGGACCGGCGGCGCTCAGATCGGGTGTGGCGACGTCACCGGCCGGGGCCGGGGCGCCCCCGCCGAGCCGTTCGTACAGCAGGCGCAGCAGCTCGGCCCCGCCGTCGGCCTTGACCTTCGCCTCGAACGCGTTGCCCCGCATGAAGGCGAACTGGGACTGCCCGAAGGGGGCGGGGAGCCGAGCGCGGTGGCCAGCACGCCCTTGTCCACCCCGGCGCCGTCGAGCAGGGCCCGCCGCTTGCAGCCGGGGTTGGCGGCCAGCGCGGCGAGGGCTCTGGCGTCGAGCGGATGCGGTGCGACGGACGGGCCGCGCAGCTCAGCGAGCCGCTGCCGGAGCGTCGTCGCTCGCGGCCGCGCCGGCGGCGTCTCTGTCTGCCGGGCCGCCGACTGCCGTGCCGGGGGGATCTGCGGAGGTGGTCCGCTGGCCGGGGATTCGCTCACCCGGGGAAGTCTTGCACCCGGCACTGACATTCGGGGGCACGGTCGCCGGAACGGCCTCGGGAACGTCCGCGGGAACGGCGCTCCGGCCGCTCGCGGACCGGTCGTCGAACAGCGCCGCGAGCGGGCCGCCGACCCGGGCTCCGGCCCAGACCTTGACCCGGTCCGCCAGCCGGACGACGGGCCGGACCAGCAGGGCTCCGACCCCCATCACGGCGGCGCCCGCGACGGCGTCCAGGAAGTAGTGGTTGGCGGTGCCCATCACGACGATCGTGGTGATCAGCGGATAGGCGATGCCCGCCGCCCGGACGAGCGGATGGCGGCCGTGCCGCCACAGCAGGATCCCGCACCACAGGGACCATCCGACGTGCAGGCTGGGCATCGCCGCGTACTGGTTGGTCATCCCGCTCAGCCCGCGCGGGGCGCTCGCCCCCGCGCCCCACCAGCCGTACGCGCTGTACTGCGCCATCGTGTCGACGAAGCCGTGGCTCGCGTCCAGCAGCCGGGGCGGACAGGTCGGCATCAGCGTGAAGCCGACCAGACCCAGCAGCGTGGAGTTCATCAGCCAGACCCGGGCCGCCCGGTACGCCGACGATCTGCGCCGGAACATCCATATGAGGACGCCGGGGGTGACCAGGTAGTGCAGGGACGCGTACGCGAAGTCGGCGGGTATCCCGAGCGACGGGGTGCTGGTGAAAAGACGATTCAGCGGGTGCTCGGCGTTGAGGTACAGCGCCTGTTCCAGCCGCAGGATCGCCAGGCCGTGGTCGACCGCGGTCGACACATCGCCGCGCACCAGGAGCCGGCCCACCGAGTACAGCGCGTACACCACCGCGATCAGTGGCAGCTCCGTCCACCAGCGGGGCCGATGACCGGTCACGGGCGGCGCGGTGGCGTGCGGCATCCGGTAGCTCTCCCCATGTTCATGCGGCCGACGGCGGGCGTTCAACCGTACGGCGGCACCGTGCCGCCGCTTCCCCCGGGGTGTCCCCTTCCGGACATCCCGTACGCAGTGGTCCCCGCCGTGGTCGGAAGCGGTCGGCGGGCAGCTGCTCAGGGAGGGACGCCCGCACGGCCCCGGAGGTTGCCCTTCCGCCCGGTACGGGATGATGGAAGGCCCATCACCAGCGATTCAGCGTTTCAGGGAGAGCCGTCATGGCACCGCGCATCCTGCTCGCCCGGCACGGCCAGACCCAGTGGTCGGTCCGGGGCAACCACACCGGCAGGACGGACATCCCGCTCCTGGACACCGGGCGCGAGGGCGCCGCACTGCTCGGCGAACGGCTGCACCGGGAGCCCTGGGCGGGGCTGCCCGGCGTCGAGGTCCGCACCAGCCCGCTCGTCCGGGCCGCCGAGACCTGCGAACTGGCCGGGTTCGGGAAGCGGGCCGAGCCGTGGGACGCGCTGATGGAGTGGGACTACGGGGCGTACGAGGGGCTGACCCCGGCCCAGATCAAGGCGGACCGGCCGGACTGGCTGATCTGGCGGGACGGGGTGCCGGACGGGGAGTCCGTGGCCGACGTCACCGCCCGTGCGGACGAGATCGTCGACTGGGCGCGGTCGGCGGACCGGGACGTCCTGGTCTTCGCCCACGGCCACATTCTGCGGGCGCTGGGGGCGCGGTGGCTGGGCGAGGACCTGTCCTTCGGCGCCCGCGTCCGCCTGGAGCCGACGTCGCTGTCGGTCCTGGGCTGGGCGTACGGCCTGCCGGCCGTGGAACGCTGGAACGACACGGGCCACCTGGAGCGGTAGCGCCTGTCAAGCCCGTCCGGCGATTGAGGACGGAACCCCCTGCTCGGGCGGGCGTCCCCTTGACGGAACCCTTGGGCCACTCAAGCCCGTCCGGCGATTGAGGACGGAACCCTCCGGCCAGGTGGGCGGCTCTTCACGGACCCAGGGCGCGGGAGCCCCTGATCGGCACCCGAGAACGCGCTCAACGGTTCCGTCCTCAAACGCCGGACGGGCTGGTTGTGCGCACCCGGGAACGTGCTGAAGGGTTCCGTCCTCAAACGCCGGACGGGCTGGAAGGGGTGGTGGCCGAGTCCTCGTGGCGGGTCAGGAATGTGGCCACCGGGCCCGCCCCCGCCCGGGACTCCAGCACGCGCGCCGCCCCCGCCAACATCCCCCGGATCCGCGAGGACCGCACCCGGGTCAGCAGATCCAGCACCTGGTGCCCCGTGGCCGCCGCCTCGTCCGCCCGCCCCGCCCGGGCCAGGTCACCCGTGAGCTGGGCCCGGTACAGCGCCAGGTTCCGGGTGAAGTGCGCGTCCTGGAGCACCACCGCCCGCCGCCCGTGCCGCGCCGCCCGGGACCAGTCGCCCAGCGCCGACCAGCACTGCGCCTCCAGCAGCTCCAGCTCCGCCTCCCGGAAGAAGCTCATCCACTCCGGATCACCCGCCGCAGGCCCCCGCTCGAACGCCGCCCGGGCCCGCCCGATCGCCCGGTCGCACCCCGTACGGTCACCGAGCCCCGCCCGGCCCCCCGCCTCCCGCAGCGCGAGCAGCGCCAGCAGCCGGGGCGACCCCAGCCCGCGGGCGGCCCGCTGTCCGGCCTCCGCCGCCCGTACCGCCTCCCGGGGCCGCCCCGCGTCCCGGGCCAGGAACGACGTGTTGCAGAACGCGTGCGCCTCAAGACCCGCGTCCCCCGCCAGCCGCGCCGTGGCCAGCGCCTCCGCGTAGTGCGAGCGGGCGTCGTCGAAGCGGCCCGAGTCATGGGCCAGCCAGCCCACCGAGATCGCCAGCTCACCGGCCCCGGCGTGCAGCCGGTCCGAGGTGGCGCGCCGCGCGGTGGTCCCCGCGTCCAGCAGCTCGTACGCCGCACGCAGCGGCTGCGCGGCCCGCCGGTAGAGCCCGTCCGCGCCGTGCCGGTCGTCCAGCAGCCGGATCTGCCGTACGGCCTTCTCGACGGCGCTCACCTCCGCCTCGCCGACCCGGCGCTGCGCGGGCAGAGAGACCCGGGCGGCGGAGGCGGGCGCCTCGCCGAGACCCAGGGAAGCGGCCGCCACCGTGGCGGTGCCGCTCATCATGAACACGCGACGCAGCACGTCGCTCTCCTCGGTAAGGGGGACGGGGACGGGGACGGTGATGTCGTCGGGTTCGGGTCCGGGGTCGGGTTCGGTGTCGCGGTGGGGGAGGACCGGGCCGGCCACCGGCGCGGGCCGCGGCTCGGACACCACCCGCGCCCCCCGCCCCCGTACGCTCTCGCGGGCCGAGAACCCCAGGTCGGCCAGGGTCGCCCCGGGGAACATGTGCAGGAAGACACGTTCGTAGGCGTAGTTGGGGCAGCGGATCTCCCCGGACTCCACGCGCCCGATGTACCGGGCGTCGCACGCGACCTGCTCCCCGATCTCCCGTGCCGCTCTGCGGACGGCCGCCGCGAACTCCCCGGCGGAGCGCTGTCCGCGCAGCTGACGGAAGGCGAGGTTGGGAACTGCCGCTGTCGACACCATGGCCGGCCCCTCTCTGGTGCGGCCGGGATCCGTGGTTCCCGGTGTCCCGGCGGAGCAAGAACGTACCTGCTGTGACGAGACGCACACACAGCGTTTCGTTGCGAAAGGGGCATTCCGCCTCCGATCCGCCATGAACTGCCACCCTTTGCGGCGGTGTGCGCCCGTAGCCCTTGACGCACCCGCGGCGTTGGTCCATGTGGAGACGGAGTGTGGCTCCGTTCGGCGATGAGAGGAGGGGTTCCCTTGTTGCACCTCGGCAGGGAGACCGGCTCACGGACGACCGCGACGCAACCGATGCCCCCGACGGCCCCGACGGCCCGGACCGGTCCGAGGAACCCCCTCGCCCCCGCGGCCCCGGCCGCCTCCGCACCGGGGGACCAGTCCTGCGACCTCGTCACGGTCCCGGCGCGCCAGGGGCTGGAAGCCGTCGACATCCTCCGCCGGGGACGGGACCAGGAGGCCGTCGGCCCGGTCCTGCACGACGGCGCCTGCGACACCCTCGGCTTCCTCGTGCCGCCGGGCACCGCCGACGCCTGGGACGTACCGGGCAGCGCCTGTACGCGGACCGACGGGCGCGGGCTGCGCATCCCCGCCGAGCCGCCCGCCACCGGCGCCGGCTCCGGCTGGCTGCTCCCGCCCGCCGACGACGCCCCGGTCACCGATCCGGCCGTGCTCCGCGCCGCCCTCGACCAGGCCGCCCGGCTGATCGAGGCGGCCGACAACTGCCGCTGAGCCCATAATGGCCGGACGGGCGGAACACCTCCGCCGTGGCCGGCGACCCGGGCCCCCACCAGCAAGGATCAGCGAACGTGGCACGTCGAGGAGCGCCGGCCCGGGGCAGGAACAAAGCCGCGGGCACGGACAGAGCCACGGGCCGGAACAAGGGCAGGGGCACGGGCACAGGTGACCGGACGCAGGAGCGGCGGGGCGAGCGGGAGCCGGTCTCGCGGCAGGTCGGCGGCGGGCTCGCCGAGCTGATACCCGACCGGGAACGCCCGCACGGCTGGACGCTCCTGATCGACCGCGCCCCGCAGTCCCGCGTGGACCTCGACGACCCCACGTACCTCTCCTTCGCCTACCAGCGCCGCCTCGGCCACGTCATCGACCTCGCCGCCCCCGCGCTCCAGCCGCTGCACGTGCTGCACCTGGGCGGCGGCGCGTTCACCCTCGCCCGGTACACCGCCGCGACCCGCCCCCGCTCCACCCAGCAGATCGTCGAGCTCGACGCGCCCCTCGTGCAGTTCGTCCGCGATCACCTCCCGCTCGACCCCCAGGCCCGCGTCCGGGTCCGGGCGGCCGACGCCCGCGAAGGGCTCGGCAGATTCCCGGACGGCTGGGCGGACCTGGTCATCGCGGACGTGTTCGGCGGGGCCCGTACCCCCGCCCACCTCACCTCGGCGGAATTCCTCACCGAGGTCCGCCGGGTCCTCAAGCCCGAGGGGCGGTACGCGGCCAACCTCGCCGACGGACCCCCGCTCGCCCATCTGCGCGGTCAGGTGGCCACCGCCGCCGCCGTCTTCCCCGAACTGGCGCTCGCCGCCGACCCGGTGGTGTGGCGGGGCCGCCGGTTCGGCAACGCGGTCCTGCTCGCCTCGGCCCTGCCGCTCCCGGTCGCGGAGTTCACCCGGCGGGTGGCGAGCGACCCGCACCCCGGCCGGGTCGAACACGGCCGTGCGCTCACCGACTTCACCGGCGGCGCGGCCGTCGTCACCGACACGGCGGCCAAGCCGTCCCCGGCACCGCCCCCGTCGGTCTTCGAGAACCCCTGATCAGGCCGCCAAGGCCTACGGTTCGACGATCTGCACCGTCGGCGGCGTCCCGTTCCAGGTGCAGAACACCGAGTACGTCGTGCCGTCCTTCCCGCCCCCGTCGCCGAAGTCCACCCGGATCCAGGCGTCGTTCGTCCACACCTGCATCGACCAGCCCGGCTCCGGCGTCGCCGAGACGAGCTTCGCCGAGTCGGCGCCCAGCTCGAACACCACCCGGCCGCCGTCGGTGCGATAGCTCTTCACCTTGCCCGAACTCGTCGGCGCGGGCGGCTTCGCCGGGGTGGCCGAAGGCGTACGGGAAGGGCGCGGAGCCGACGGCGACGGGCTCGTGCCGCCGGTGCGCGGGGAGGGGGAGGGCGAGGGCGACGCCCGGTGCGTCGAGGAGACGAGCGGCGGCTCGGTGGACTGCCCGATGCGCTGCGGCGGCCCCGCGCCGACCGAGATCGGCACCGCCCGGGGCGGGTCGTACGCCGTCCCCGTCATGACCGTGTGCACACCCCACCACGAGAGCGTGACCGCCGCGCCGGTGGCGAGCGACCACGCCAGCGCGTGTACGAGTCCTCGTTGCATCGGGCACATCCTGCACCACCCGGCGCGCCCCCGCTCCCGCCCGGGAGCCACGGACAATCGCCCTTCTCCGGCCTTTGCGGAGGTTTCCGGCGGGGCCGGGACCGGGCCCGCCGGCATGGCGTACGGTGCCGCCCATGGCAAGTGTGCTCGTGGTCGAGGACGACCAGTTCGTACGTTCCGCCCTCATCCGGCACCTCAGTGAGGCCTCCCACACGGTACGGAGCGTGGGCACCGCGCTCGAAGCGCTGCGCGAGGTCGCGCACTTCCGCTTCGACGTGGTCATCCTCGACCTCGGGCTGCCCGACCTGGACGGCGCCGAGGCGCTGAAGATGCTGCGGTCCATCACCGATGTGCCCGTGATCATCGCCACCGCCCGGGACGACGAGAGCGAGATCGTCCGGCTGCTCAACGACGGCGCCGACGACTATCTGACGAAGCCGTTCTCCGTCGAGCACCTCTCCGCCCGGATGGCCGCCGTGCTGCGCCGCTCGCGCGCCACCGGAGCCGAGGCGCCGCCGCCCCGGGTCATCCGCGTCGGCGGGCTCTCCATCGACCCGCTGCGCCGCAGCGCCGAGCTGGACGGGGCCGAACTCGACCTGACCCGGCGCGAATTCGACCTGCTCACCTTCCTGGCCGGGCGGCCCGGCGTGGTCGTCGCCCGCAAGGAGCTGCTGGCCGAGGTCTGGCAGCAGTCCTACGGCGACGACCAGACCATCGACGTCCATCTCTCCTGGCTACGCCGCAAACTCGGCGAGACCGCCGCCCGCCCGCGCTATCTGCACACCCTGCGCGGCGTCGGCGTGAAGCTCCAGCCGCCCGCCGACGCCCCGCACCCCGATGCCCCGGCCGCGGAGCCGCCCGCATGAGATGGGCCCTGGTCAAGGTCTGCCTGGCGGTCACCGCGATGGTCGTCATCGCCTTCGCCGTACCGCTCGGACTCGTCATCCGCGAGATGGCCAGCGACCGGGCCTTCTCCGACGCCGAACGCCAGGCCGCGACGATCGCCCCGGCCCTCTCCATCACCACCGACCGCGAGGAGCTGACCCGGGCCGTCCTGTCCACCGAACCGGGCGACCGGGGCCGCCTCGCCGTCCATGTCCCCGCCGAGGACGGGCCCCTGGACATCGGCACCCGGCGCGCCACCCCCAAGGACGTGGAGACCGTGCGCAAGGCCGGGCGCGCCTCCATCACCGAGGTCACCGGCGGGTTCGCGCTCCTCCAGCCGACCGCGCTGAGCACCGGGGACATCGCCGTCGTCGAGGTGTTCGTCGCGGAGGGCGAGGTCTCCAACGGGGTCGCCACCGCCTGGCTGATGCTGGCGGGCGTCGGCGTCGCGCTGATCGTCGGCTCGGTCGCGGTCGCCGACCGGCTCGGCGTACGGATGGTGCAGCCCGCCCAGCGCCTCGCGGGCGCCGCCCAGGACCTGGGGGAGGGGCGCCTCGGCACCCGGGTGCCGGAGGAAGGGCCCACCGAACTGCGGTCCGCGGCCGTCGCGTTCAACTCCATGGCCGACCAGGTCGTCCAGCTCCTGGCCAACGAGCGGGAGCTGGCCGCCGACCTCTCGCACCGGCTGCGCACCCCGCTCACCGTCCTCAGGCTGAACGCCGCCTCGCTCGGCGAGGGCCCGGCGGCCGAGCAGACCCGGGCGGCGGTCCAGCAGCTGGAGCACGAGGTCGACACGATCATCCGGACCGCCCGCGAGCAGCGCCCGCAGACCCAGGGAGTGCAGACGGGCGCGGGCTGCGACGCCTCCGAGGTGATCCGCGAACGCATGGGCTTCTGGTCGGCGCTCGCGGAGGACGAGGGCCGCGAGGTGCGGCTCGCGGGAGTCGACCGTACGGTACGGATCCCGGTGGCCCGGCCCGAACTGGCCGCCGCACTCGACGCGTTGCTTGGCAACGTCTTCCGCCACACCCCGGAGGGCACCGCCTTCGCCGTCGACGTCCACCACAGCGGCGACGCGGTCATCGTGCTCGTCTCCGACGCGGGCCCGGGGATCGACGACCCGAAGGCGGCCCTCGCCCGGGGCGCCAGCGGGCGCGACGGGGCGGGCGGGTCCGTCGGCTCCACCGGCCTCGGCCTGGACATCGTGCGCCGGGTCGCCGAGTCCACCGGCGGCGACCTGCGCATCGGCCGGTCCGTCCTCGGCGGCACGGAGGTCCGGATCTGGATCGGCCTGCACGGCAGCCGCCCCGAGCGCGGCCGCCGCGGACACGGCCGCCGGGTCGGCCGCCGACTCGGCCGTCAGCGCGGCGGCGAGCGCGGCGGCGAGCCCCGCACGGTCACCGGCCCCCAGCACTGACCCGCCGCCGCCCCCAGCATTAACCCGCGCCCATGCGTTCCTTAAGCGCGCCCTAAGAACATCAACTCGCGCCCGTAACGCCCTCTTTGCCCGTTCCGCTGCCGCTAGCGTGCTCTCGAAATCCCCGGACGGCAACCCCGGGCGGATCCGCAGAACACAGAGGCAGGCAGGGCACGTTGATGGCTTCCCGTACGCACCGTCGCACGACGACCACCCGCACCCGGGCGATCGGCGCGATCGTGGCCGCCGCCGTCATCGGCGGCACGGTCTTCGCGCTGACCGGCACGGCGCAGGCCGCCGCGATCGGCGCCGCCTACACCCGTACCAGCGACTGGAACGGCGGCTACACCGGCCAGTACGTCGTCACCAACGAGACCGACAAGCCCCTCACTGACTGGACGCTGGAGTTCGACCTCCCGGCGGGCACGAGCATCGGCTCGCTCTGGAACGGCGAGCACACGGTGAAGGGCGACCACGTCACCGTGAAGCCCGCGAGCTGGGACAAGGAACTCGCCCCCGGCAAGTCCGTCACCGTCGGCTTCGTCACCTCCGCCACCGGCACCGCGGGCGACCCGGCCGGCTGCCTGATCAACGACGCCGCCTGCTCCGTGGACGGCGGCGCGACCCCCACCCCCAGCGGCCGCCCCACGGACACCCCGACCACGGCCCCCACGCCGACGGCCACCCCCTCCGCCACCGCCCCCACCAGCCCCCCCACGCCGACCCCCACCGCCACCGGCCGCCCCGGTGGCGGTGGGGAAACCGGCGCCCGGTTCGCCCCGTACATCGACACGTCCCTCTATCCCGCCTACGACCTCCTGGACACCGCGACGAAGACCGGTGTGAAGGAGTTCCACCTCGCCTTCATCACCTCCGGCGGCGGCTGCGCCCCGCTCTGGGGCGGTGTCACCGGCCTCGGCGACGACCAAGTGGCCAACCAGATCGGCGCGTTGCGGGACAAGGGCGGTGACGTCCGGGTCTCCTTCGGCGGCGCGGCCGGCGCCGAACTGGCTCTCAACTGCTCCTCCGCCGACGAACTCGCCGCCGCGTACGGCAAGGTCGTCGACGCCTACGGCCTCACCAAGGTCGACTTCGACATCGAGGGCGCCGCCCTGCCCGACACGGCCGCCAACACCCGCCGCTCCCAGGCGATCGCCCAGCTCCAGAAGAAGCACCCGGACCTCGACGTCGCCTTCACGCTGCCCGTGATGCCCGAGGGCCTGACCCAGCCGGGCGTGGACCTGCTGGCGGACGCCAAGAAGAACGGCGTCCGCGTCGACGGGGTCAACATCATGGCGATGGACTACGGGCCCGCCTACAGCGACGACATGGGTGAGTACGCGATCCAGGCGGCCACCGCCACCCAGGCCCAGATCAAGGGCGTCCTCGGCCTCTCGGACGCCGCCGCGTGGCAGACCGTCGCGGTCACCCCGATGATCGGCGTCAACGACGTCGTCACCGAGATCTTCACCGTCGAGGACGCGGACCAGCTGGTGAAGTTCGCCGGACAGAAGGGCATCGGCCGCCTCGCGATGTGGTCCGGCACCCGGGACAAGGCCTGCCCCGGCGGCCCCAAGCCGGCGGCCGACGCGACCTGCAGCTCGATCGACCAGGAGCCGCTGGCCTTCACGAAGGCGTTCGCGGCCTACCAGTAGCTCACACACCCCCGAAACCATCGAGCCCCCCACCGCGCGCCCCGGCCGGACCCCACCCCACCTCCGGCCGGGGCGCGTCCCCACGCCCGGCACCCGCGCCCGAAAGGTGCCCTCAAGCGCCGGGCGGGCGGGAATCACCCGCCCGCCACTCCTGCGCGTACTCGTCGAAGATCGCCCGCAGATGGTGGCCGATCTTCAGATAGTCCAGGTCGTCCAGGTTGGCCAGCGACACCCGCACCGACCACTCCGGACCGTCGAAACCGCCGCCGTTGAGCAGCACCACCGAGGTCTGCTCGGCCAGCCGGAACAGCGGGTCGACCGGCTCGTAGTTCTTCTCCAGGAAGTCGGCGAACGGCTTTCCGTGCACCCGCTCCGCCTCGGCCAGCAGATCCAGCTCGATGTAGTACGCGGCCCGCTTCGGATCCTCCGAGACCTTCATGTGCACGCCCTCCAGCAGGAGTTCGAGCCGCTGCCGGACGATCGCCCGGATCCGGTGCTTGTACGCCTGCCCCTCGTCCAGCATGTCGAAGAGCGAGAACAGCGTCATCATCGTCTGCTGCGGAAGCGACAGACCCGCCGTGTGGTTCAGCGCCACCTGCCGCGAGTCCGCCACCATCCGGTCGATGAACCGCATCTTCTCCGGCTCCAACGACAGTGAGCCGTAACGCTTGTTGAGCCGGTCCTTCTGCTCCTGGTCCTGCTCCGCCAGCATCGCGTCGATCACGTTGTCGTCGTGCAGCGCGATCACCCCGAGCCGCCAGCCGGTCGCCCCGTAGTGCTTGGAGTAGGAGTAGACGAGGACCGTGTTGCGCGGCAGGTCGGCGGCGAGCGAACGGAAGCCCTCCACGAACGTTCCGTACACATCGTCGGTCACGATGATCAGGTTCGGGTTCCGCTCGCCGACGATGGACACGATCTGCTCGGAGACCCGTGAGGAGAGCGCC
Source organism: Streptomyces sp. DSM 106670 (assembly GCF_055792845.1). Taxonomy (NCBI): domain Bacteria; kingdom Bacillati; phylum Actinomycetota; class Actinomycetes; order Kitasatosporales; family Streptomycetaceae; genus Streptomyces; species Streptomyces sp. DSM 106670. Next base: position 2,750,703 of record NZ_CM147704.1, on the reverse strand, counting down.
AGCGAGGGCGGGTTGCTCGGGTTCACGCAGCAGACCAGCTTCACCGACGGGTCCGCCAGCTTGGCGATCTCCTCCTCCGGGTAGCGCCACTGCCGCACCCCGGTCTCCGTGAACAGGCTCGCCTCCACGCGCACCACGTCGAAGTCGTACGTGTCCAGCTCCGGGATCTCCAGGTACGGGGTGAACACCGGCACCATCAAGGCGATCCGGTCGCCCTTCTCCAGGATCCCGTTCTTCATCAGCGAGTCGAAGACGTAACACATCGCCGCCGTGCCGCCCTCGGTCGCGAACAGACTCAGCGTCTGCCCCTCCGGCGGCCGGTGGTCGAACATCTCGTCCGCGACGTAGCCGCGCACGATCTGCTCGGTGTGGCGCAGGATCCGGTCCGGCACCGGGTAGTTGTCGCCGATCGAGGAGTCCGCCAGCTCGTGCACGAAGGCGTCCCGGTCGAAGCCGAACCGCTTCACCGCCAGGTCCACGCTCGCCTTCAGCAGCTCGATGCCCGGCAGCTCCGGATGCGTACGGACGAAGCGCTCGAAGCGCTCCGCGCACCCCGACTCCTCCGGCATACCGCCCAGGTTGTCGGCCGTCCACACCCGCCGCGACTCCGACAGCGCGAAGTAGCCGAGCGCGTGGTACGCCTCGCGGGGGCCGGTGGCGACCCAGTTCGGGTTGCCGCGGCCCGCGTTGAGCATGGCGCGGGTCGTCTTCCCCTTCTGGCCGGGACGGCCGCTCTGCGCGTCCGTCGCGATCCGGATGAACGTGTCCTTCAGCTCGAAGGGCGAGAGCCGGGCGTACGACCGGATCTCCTCGCGGCTGAGGCCGGCCCGGTGCGGAGCGGCTTCTGCGGTGGTGTCGGTGTCCATGGTGGTGTCCGTTCCGTTACGGGGCGGTGGGCGCGAGGGGCGGGCACGTCAGGCCCCCAGCACGCCGACGAGGATGGGCCCGGTCAGCGGCAGCAGGAAGTTGGAGAGCGTGTACGTGATGGTGTAGCCGAGGAGCGGGACGGAGCTCTGGGCCACCTGGGTGATGGAGGTGATCGCCGGGGTCGAGCACTGCTGACCGGCGATGGCGCCGATCAGCAGCGGCTTCTCGATGTTCAGCAGCTTGCGCCCGACGACCAGCGAGACGGTCGCCGGGACCAGCACCATGGCGATGCCCGCGAACGGCAGCAGCGCCCCGTACTCCTTCAGCAGCGGCCAGGCCTGCGGTCCGGCGGCCAGTCCGGTGCAGGCGATGAAGACGGCCAGGCCCATGTCCTTGAGCGTGCTCGCGGCCTGCGGCGGGAACGCCCCGAAGGTCTGGCTGCGGGAGCGGAACCAGCCGAAGACCAGGCCGGAGATCAGACAGCCGCCGCCGGTGCCCAGCGACATCGGGATGTCCCCGAACCTGACGACGATCTGGCCGAGCAGCGAGCCCGCCACGATGCCGAAGCCGAGGTAGATGAAGTCGGTGGCGTCGTTCTTCACGACCGCGCCGAGCTTCGAGACGAGCCGGTTCAGCCCGCCCCGGGCGCCGACCAGGGTGAGCACATCGCCCCGGGCGAGGACCGTTTCGCCGCTGGCGGGCAGATGCTGGTCGTTGCGCAGGACGTCGGTGACGTAGACGCCGTCCTCGCGGAACTCCGGATGACGCCTGACCAGCCGGTCGATGCTCGCGCCGATCGTCTCCTTCTCGGTGACGGCGACCTGGCCGGTGGCCAGCGGGGTGTCGAGCCCCGGCACGGCGGGCGTCTCCGGGCCGATCTCCCGGCCCGCCTCGATGATGGCCGACCGCAGTCCGACCACCTGGATCAGGTCGCTGAGCGTCAGCTCCAGACCGGGGGTGGGGGTGAGCAGCTTGCTGCCGCGTTTGACGCCCTCGACGGTGATCCGGCCGCCCAGGGCGCTCTCCAGATCACCGACGGTCCGGCCGTCCGCCAGCGTCACCAGATAGGTGCGGCCGACCATGCCGGGCAGCGCCTCGCGCTCGTCGGACTCCAGACCGCCCTGTCCGCCGCGCATCTTCTCCCACAGCTCGCGCGAGGCGTCGGCGAGGTTGATGCGCAGCAGCATCGGCATGATCTGGCTGGTGAAGAGCACGATGGTGATCAGGCCGAACAGGTAGCAGACCGTGTACGCGGTGGCCACATGCCCCTGGTACTGGCTGATCTGCTCGGAGGTCAGGTCGTCGAGCTTGCCGATCGCCTCGGTCGCCGTTCCCACGACGGCGGATTCGGTCGCCGCCCCGGCGAGGATTCCGGCCGCCGTGCCCACGTCCAGGTCGAAGGCCTTGGCGAGCCCGTAGGCGATGCCGAGGACGCAGACCAGTTCGATCAGGCAGAGCGTGAAGAAGCGCAGGCTCTTGCGGTTGAGGTTGGCGAAGAACTGCGGCCCGGCCAGGTAGCCGAGCGAGAAGATGAACAGCGCGAAGAAGACCGTCTTGACGTCGTCGTCGACGCTGATGTGCCGGGTGCCGAGCAGCAGCGACACGATCAGGGTGCCACAGATGCCCCCGAGCGTGATCGGGCCGACGCGGAGTTTGCCGACGAGGTAGCCGGCCGCGAGGCAGAAGAAGAGGGCCAGTTCGGGATGGTCACGCAGGACGCCCATCCCGCCTCACTCACCGGGGCTGGTGTCGGCGACCGGGATGATCAAAAGGTGCATAAGGGAGAAATTAACAGGGGTGGGGTGCCCCGGCGCCGCATTGGACCCGGCCCGGCCCCCGTTCACCTTCCGACGGGAGGACGGCCCAACGACCCCTCCGTGACGCGCCGGACATCCCTCGGCAACGGAATCGTCTTCAACTCTTGACACCCACCCCCTTGAGGCAGCAACCTTCCGGCAACGATGCATGGGAGCGCTCCCATGCGCCATTGCCGGATCCCCCGGAACAAGGAGCAGTGGAATGCGCATCACCCGCAGCGTTGCCGGTCGACGCCACAGAACCGCCCTCGTGGCCACCACCGGCCTCACGGTCACAGCCCTCCTGCTCACCGGATGCGGCGGCTCGTCCGACTCGGACAAGGGAGCCGACGCGGACGGGAACATCACCCTGACCGTCGCCGACTTCGGGCAGTTCGGGTACAAGGAGGCCGGGCTCTTCGAGAAGTACCACGAGCTGAACCCGAAGATCACGGTCAAGGAGGACACCACCGCCGAGGAGAAGAACTACTACCCCAAGCTCCTCCAGCAGCTGAACTCCGGCAGCGGCCTCGCCGACGTCCAGGGCATCGAGGTCGGCCGGATCAAGGAGATCGTCGACACCAAGGCGGACTCCTTCGCCGACCTCTCCAAGACGATCGGTGTGGACGAGTGGGTGTCGTGGAAGGCGAAGCAGGCCACCGCCCCCAACGGCTCCGTCATCGGCGCGGGCACCGACATCGGCCCCATGTCGCTCTGTTACAACCGTGAGCTGTTCGAGAAGGCCGGGCTGCCCACCGACCGTGCCGAGGTCGCGAAGCTGACCGAGGGCGGCTGGGAGGACTTCCTCGCGCTCGGCGAGCAGTACAAGAAGAAGGCCCCCGCCGGCACGTACTTCATGGACTCCGCGAGCGCCATGTTCAACGCCGTCGTCAGCTCCAGCCCCGAGCAGTACTACGACGCGAGCGGCAAGCCGATCTACGACACGAGCGCCAGCGTCAAGAAGGGCTGGGACCTCGCCGCCGAGGCCGCGGACAAGAAGCTGACGCAGGGCCTGGCCCAGTTCGAGGACCAGTGGCAGGCGGCCCTGCGCAAGAGCACCGTCGCCACCGTCGTCTGCCCCGCCTGGATGGCCGGCCAGATCTCCACGTACGCCGGTGACGCCAACAAGGGCAAGTGGGACATCACCAGCGCCCCCGGCAACACCTCCGCCAACTGGGGCGGCTCCTTCCTCGCCGTTCCCAAGTCCGGGAAGAACGTCGCCGAGGCCTCCAAGCTCGTCGCGTGGCTGACCGCCCCCGAGCAGCAGGCCGCCGTCTTCAAGGCGATCGGCGTCTTCCCGTCCAACCAGGGCGCCTACGAGCTGCCCGACGTGAAGAACGCGACCCTGCCGTACTTCAACAACGCCCCCATCGGCCAGATCTACGCCGACGGCGCGAAGTCCATCCCCGAGGCCGTCCTCGGCCCGAAGGACGGCGTGATCAAGGACTCCATCTCCACCCAGATCAACAACATGGAGCAGCGCGGCACCAGCCCGGACAAGGCCTGGGACGCGGCCGTGCGGACGATCGACAAGGCCATCGGCTGACCTGACACCCGACCGGACCCAGCCGGTCGCAGCGCCGGGGCGGGCGGCACCCGCCCGCCCCGGCCGCCCGCCCACCTCCCGTCGCCCCCTCCAGCCGCCTCTTCAGCCGCCCCGGCCGTCCGTCGGCGCACCCAGGGAAGGACTCCCCGCCCGTGGCAACCTCGACCTCCACCCGGGATGCGTACGCGCAAGCGCCCCGTGAACCGAAGAAGGAACCGCCCAGCGAGCGGCGGCAGTTGTGGCGCAGCCGGCTGTGGCGGTTCGACGACAAGGCGTCCCCGTACGCGTACATCGCGCCGTTCTTCCTCGTCTTCGGCGCCTTCGGGCTCTACCCGCTCCTCTACACCGGCTGGATCGCCCTGCACCGGGTCTCGATGACCGGTCTGGACTCGATGGAGTGGGTGGGCTGGGAGAACTTCGACAAGATCCTGCACGACCCCGAGTTCTGGACCTCGGTCAGCAACACCTTCCTGATCGGCGTCATCTCCACCGTCCCGCAGCTCCTGATGGCGCTCGGCCTCGCCCATCTCCTCAACTACCGCCTGCGCGCCAGCACGTTCTGGCGCACGATCATCCTCACCCCGTACGCGACCTCGGTCGCCTCCGCCGCTCTCGTCTTCGCGCTGGTCTTCCGGGCGGACGGCGGACTGCTCAACTGGACGCTCGGCCTCGTCGGCTTCGATCCGGTCAACTGGGCCAACGGGCACTGGACGTCGAAGCTCGCCATCTCGATCATCGTGATCTGGCGCTGGACCGGCTACAACGCGCTGATCTACCTGGCGGCGATGCAGGCGGTCCCCAACGACCTCTACGAAGCGGCCTCGTTGGACGGCGCGTCACGCTGGCAGCAGTTCCGCAAGGTCACCATTCCCTCGCTGCGGCCGACGATCCTGTTCACCATCGTCATCTCCACCATCGGCTCCATGCAGCTGTTCGGCGAACCGCTGCTGCTGGAGGGCGGCGCGCTGGGCGCCACCGGCGGCAACGAGAACCAGTACGAGACGCTCAGCATCTACCTTTACAACTACGGCTGGAATCTCGGACATCTCGGACCGGCCGCCGCCGTCGCCTGGGCGATGCTCGCCCTCCTGCTGATCATCGCCGCGGCCAACTGGTTCATCGGCCGATTCGTCCGCAAGTCCGCGGTCTGACCGGGAGCGCATCCATGACCATGACCAGCCCCACGCACCCCGCCCCCGTGAAGCTCGCACCGGCCCCGGAGAACCGCGCCCCGAAGCGCCCGAGCCGCTTCCGGATGGGCGCGGGACAGCAGCTGAAGGGCGGCCCGTTCGCGTACGTCGCGCTCGCCGTCGTCGGCTTCGGCTCGCTCCTGCCGCTCTACTGGACCCTCGTCGCGGCCTCCCGCACCCAGGACGAAGTCCTCGCCTCCACCCCGCCGTTCCTCCCGGGCGGCAAGCTGATCGAGAACGTCCAGACCGCCTGGGAACAGGCCAACCTCGGCAAGGCGATCCTCAACAGCGTCATCGTCTCGTCCTCGATCACCCTCGCGACGCTCTTCTTCTGCACGCTCGCCGGCTACGCCTTCGCCAAGATGCGCTTCCGGGGCCGCGGTTGGCTGATGACCGCCGTCATCGCCACCCTCACCATCCCGCCGCAGCTCAGCGTCGTGCCGCTCTTCATGATGATGTCCGGCCTCGGCTGGGGCGGGCAGCTCGAATCGGTGATCTTCCCGACGCTGGTCAGCGCGTTCGGCGTGTTCTTCATGCGTCAGTACCTGATCGAGGCGCTGCCGTACGAGCTGATCGAGGCGGCCAAGATCGACGGCGCGAACAACTTCCGCATCGTGGTGAGCGTGGTGCTGCCGGTGGCGCGCCCCGCGATGATGGTGCTCGGGATGCTGACCTTCGTCCAGGCGTGGAACGACTTCTTCTGGCCCTACCTCGCCCTCAACCAGCAGAACCCGACCCTTCAGGTGGCCCTCGGCCAGCTCAGCGCCTCGTACACCCCCGACCAGTCCATCGTGATGGCGGGCGCGCTGATCAGCACGCTGCCGCTGCTGGTGGTGTTCGTGGTCTTCGGCAAGAAGATCGTCGGCGGGATCATGTCCGGCGCGGTCAAGGGCTGACCCACCGTCAAGGGCCGACCCGCCCCCTGCTTCCCCCTTCTTCCTTCACCCCTCACCTCTCAGGGAGCGCTCCCGCATGACAGCCGTCCGACCCGACACGGTCCCGCAGCAGGCGTCCGCCGCCACGGCCCCCTTCCCGACCGGCTTCCTCTGGGGCGCGGCCACCGCCGCGTACCAGGTGGAGGGCGCGGCCACCGAGCGGGGCCGCACCCCCTCCATCTGGGACACCTTCAGCCACACGCCCGGCAAGGTCCTGAACGGCGACACCGGGGACGTGGCCGCCGACCACTTCCACCGCTACCGCGACGACGTCGCCCTGATGAAGCGCCTCGGCCTCCAGGCGTACCGCTTCTCCGTCTCCTGGTCCCGGGTCCAGCCCACCGGCCGCGGCCCCGCCGTGGAACGCGGCCTCGACTTCTACCGCTCGCTCGTCGACGAGCTGCTGGCGGCCGGCATCAAGCCCGTCGCCACGCTCTACCACTGGGACCTGCCCCAGGAGTTGGAGGACGCGGGCGGCTGGCCCGAGCGCGCGACGGCCGAACGGTTCGCGGACTACGCGGCCATCATGGCCCGCGCACTCGGCGACCGGGTCTCGATGTGGACCACGCTGAACGAGCCCTGGTGCTCGGCCTTCCTCGGGTACGGCTCCGGGGTCCACGCCCCCGGCCGCACCGAACCGGCCGCCGCGCTGCGGGCCGCCCACCACCTCAACCTCGCCCACGGCCGGGCGGCCGAGGCGCTGCGCGCGAACCTCCCCGCTGCCGCGCAGACCTCGGTCACCCTCAACCTCCACCAGGTGCGCCCGCTGACCGACAGCGAGGCGGACGCGGACGCGGCGCGCCGGATCGACGCGGTCGGCAACCGGATCTTCACCGGCCCGATGTTGAAGGGCGCGTACCCGGAGGACCTGCTGGCCGACACCGAACGCATCGTGAACTGGCCCGAGTTGATCCAGGAGGGCGACCTGGCCGCGATCGCCCACCCGATCGACGTGCTGGGCGTCAACTACTACACGCCCACCATCGTCTCCACGCCCGCCGACGGCGCCGGCGACACCCGCAACGACGGCCACGGCAGCAGCGCGCACTCCCCGTGGCCCGGCTCGGAGCACGTCGCCTTCCACCTCGCCGAGGGCCGCCCGGTCACCGCGATGAACTGGTCGGTCAAGCCGGAGGGCCTGTACGACCTCCTCATGGACGTCTCGCGCGAACACCCGGACCTGCCGCTGATGGTCACCGAGAACGGCGCGGCCTTCGACGACGCCCCGGACGCGGACGGCCGGGTCCACGACCCCGAGCGGATCGCCTATCTGCACGGCCATCTGGAGGCGGTGCGCCGGGCGGCGGCCGACGGCGCCGACGTACGGGGCTACTTCCTCTGGTCCCTGATGGACAACTTCGAGTGGGGCTACGGCTATGCGAAGCGGTTCGGCGCGGTGTACGTCGACTACGCGACCCAGCTCCGTACGCCGAAGTCCAGCGCCCACTGGTACGGCGACGTGATCGCCCGCCACGCACTGCCCCCGGCGGCCGCTCCGGACGCCTGACCTCGTGACCCAGCCGCGGGCCGACCGCTTCCGACCGGCCCGCGGCATATTTTTCCCCCTGCTTGGGAGCGCTCCCAATACACTGTCCGTACGCTCGTCGAGGTGATCGATCCAGGACTTGGATTGACGTTACGGCTGTGAGAAATTGACCGGGAACGGGGAGGCAGCCATGGCGGCAGCGCGAGTACGGAGCGGCGGGCGGCCCACGCTCGAAGAGGTGGCGGCCCGGGCCGGGGTCGGCCGGGGCACCGCCTCGCGGGTCATCAACGGCTCGCCCCGGGTCAGCGACGCGACCCGGGAGGCGGTCGAGGCGGCCGTGGCCGAGCTGGGATACGTCCCCAACCGCGCCGCCCGCGCCCTGGCGGGCAACCGCACCGACGCCATCGCGCTGGTGGTGCCCGAGCCGGAGACCCGCTTCTTCGCCGAGCCGTACTTCTCCGCGATCGTGCGCGGCGTCGGCGCGGCCCTCGCCGACACCGAGATGCAGTTGCTCCTCACCCTCGTCGGCAACGACCGCGAGCGCCGCCGCCTCGCCCAGTACCTCACCGCCCACCGCGTCGACGGGGTCCTCCTGGTCGCCGTGCACGCCGACGACCCGCTGCCGGAGCTCCTGGAACAGCTGGGCATGCCCTGTGTGATCAGCGGCGCCCGGCACGCGGCCGAGACGCTGCCCTCGGTCGACTCGGACAACTTCGAGGGCGCGCGCGCCGCCGTCGAACACCTGGTCTCCCGGGGCCGCCGCCAGGTCGCCACGATCACCGGCCGCCTAGAGGTCTACGGCGCCCAGCGCCGCCTGGACGGCTACCGCGCGGCCCTCTCCGCCGCCGGCCTGGCCCCCGACGAACGCCTCATCGCCCCCGCCGACTTCACCGAGGAGGGTGGCGCGCGGGCGATGCGCGACCTCCTGGCCCGCCGCCCCGATCTGGACGCGGTCTTCGTCGCCTCCGACGTGATGGCCGCCGGGGCCCGCCAGGTCCTGCGCGAGGCGGACCGCCGTATCCCCGAGGACGTGGCGCTGATCGGCTTCGACGACTCGGTGGTCGCCCGCCATATGCACCCGCCCCTCACCAGCGTCCGCCAGCCCATCGAGGAGATGGGCCGCCGTATGACCCAGCTCCTGCTGGACGAGATCGCGGGCCGCGCGCCGGGCGACGAGCGCCCTTCGGTGGTGCTGCCCACAGAACTGGTGGTCCGCGAATCCTCGTGACCGCCCTCCGGGACTGTCCTCCCTGACCGTCTTTACGGTGGCTTGACCTCCGGATTTCACAAGTTCTTCACGCTCTCGGGCTCCGGCGGCTAATGTTCGCGGAGTACGGCGAATGTGTGACGCACCACACACGTCACGCAGCGGGCTGCCGGAGTGCGTTCCGGGCGGCTGTGCATCTGGGGGGCCTCGTGCACGAGATGGTCAAGGGCGCCAACGTCGGTCTCGCGACGCTGAGCGAGGACGTCGGCTCCGTGGTGGTCAGCCTGGGGTGGAGCAGCGCCACGGGCGAGGGCGACGCCGATGTCTCGGTACTTCTGCTCGACGGCGACGGCAAGGTCCGCAGCGACGTCGACTTCTGCTTCTACAACAACCCCGTGGCCGGCAACGGAAGCGTTCAGCTGCTCGGCAAGACGCCCACGGCGGACGGCAGCGAGGACCGGATCAGCTTCGATCTGGACGCCGTTCCGCAGGAGATCGAGAAGGTGGTCGTCGCCGCCAGCCGCTACGCCGGCTCCCGCTTCGGTGAACTGGACGACCTCCGCCTCACCCTCGCGGACAGCGCGGGCGACGGCCTGGTCCGGTTCGCCGTGGAGGGGGCCGACGAGGTCAGTGCGGTGATCTTCGGCGAGCTGTACCGGCGCTCGGGGGAGTGGAAGTTCCGCGCCGTCGGCCAGGGCTACGCCTCGGGGCTCGCCGGACTGGCCACCGATTACGGCGTCGACATCGACGACGACGCGGCGGAGGAGCCGCCGGGAGCGGGGCCGGAGGCGGAAGCGGGGCCGGAAGCGGAAGCGTCCGCGCCGGAGCCGCCCGCCGTCACCGGACCGGACGCGCCGGAGCCGTCCGTGGTGGTTCCCGCCCAGAGCCGGGGCATCAGGGCGACGACCCCGGCCGCGGCCCCGGCCGCACCGCAGGCTCCCGCCGTGCCGGGGCCCGCCGACCCCGCCCCCGTACCGAAGCCCGCTCGCCGCCCGCGTACGGCGAAGAAGAAGGTCACCCTTCCCCGTACGGCCAAGAAGAGCCTCGCCGACAACGAGTCGTGGCGGTCCGCCCGGCTGTTCCCCGTGTCGGCGCTCAAGAGCGACCGTGAGCGCGAGACGCGGGCCACCTCCGTCGTGCTGTCCGTGATGGCCCAGGTGCCGGAGTTCGGCCGCCGTCTCACCGCCGGATTCGGCGCACCGGCGGGCCGGATGGAGACGTACACCGAAGTGACCCTGCCGCACGGGGAGTCGCCGCGCCGCCCGGACGGGGTGGTCCGGGTCGAGCGGGCGGGCAAGCTGTGGACCGCGCTCGTCGAGACCAAGACCAACGGGAACGCGCTCAAGCCCGACCAGGTGCAGGCGTACATGGACATCGCCGCCCGGCGCGGCTACGAGGCCGTGATCACCCTGTCCAACGACGTCGCACTCGAAGGCAGCCCGCTCGTCGACGTGCGGATCGACCGGCGGCGCAAGCACAAGGTGGCGCTCTGGCATCTGTCCTGGGCGGAGGTCGTGCACCAGGCGCAGATGCTGATCCGCCACGAGGGGGTCGGCAACGCCGCGCACGCCTGGCTGCTCCAGGAGCTGCTGCTGTACCTCCAGCACGAGAACTCCGGCTGCCACGGCTTCCAGAACATGGGCGCGGCCTGGGTGCCCGTGCGCCGGGGCATCGACGACGAGACCCTGTGCCAGGGCGATGCCCGGGCCCTGGAGGTCATCGAGAACTGGGAGCGGCTGGTCCGGCAGGTGTGTCTGCGGCTGGGCGGTGAGCTGGGGCAGAAGGTCCTGCCGGTCCAGCGCGCCCGGCGCGGCTCCGACCCGGGCGCCCGCCGTGCCGAGCTGGCCGACCACCTCTGCGAGCAGGGCAGGCTGAACGCCGAGATCCGCATCGAGGGCACGCCCGGCGTCCTGGCCATCACCGCCGATCTGCGTACCGCCAAGCTCCGTACGTCCATCGAGGTCCCCGCCGAGGAGACGGGCTACCCCCTCACCCGGGCGAAGCGGCTGGTCCGGCGGCTCGCCGAGGCCCCCGCCGACCTGCACATCGAGACGCTCGTCGACGGCCAGGGCCCCGGCCCCCGCGGCACCCTGGAGCGGCTGCGCCCGGAGCCCGCCGACCTCCTCCCGAAGGACGGGGCGCGGATCACCGGCTTCCGGCTCTCCTTGTTCAAGGGCATGGGCAACGGCCGGGGCAGCGCCGAGACCGGCTTCATCCGCAGTGTCGACGAGGCCGTGGACCGCTTCCACGCCCAGGTCGTCGCCCATGTGGAGGCGCCGGCGGTCTGACCCGGGGCCCCGGACGGCCGGACGGCGGCCGTTCGGGGCCCTTCGCCGCCGTCTTCATTGGTATGGACATGACCATGATTCCGGCCCTAGCCTCAGTCTTGGTCTAGACCAAGCGCGACGAGCCGTCGCCGGTCCGGCCACCGGTCCATCTGTCCGCACGCTCCACCCCTCACACAGGAGCACCACATGCGCAGAAAGATCACGTCCTTACTCCTCGGCCTCGGCATCGCCGGGGTCTCCCTGCTGGCCACCTCCGGCAGCGCACAGAGCCACGGGTACACCGACTCGCCCGTCAGCAGGCAGCAGCTCTGCGGTGACGGCACCGTCCGCGACTGCGGGCAGATCCAGTGGGAGCCGCCGAGCGTGGAGGGCCCCAAGGGCTTCCCGGCCGCCGGTCCCCGCGACGGTCTGATCTGCGCCGGGGGCAACCAGCGGTTCGCCGAGCTGGACGACCCGCGCGGCGGAGCCTGGCCCGCCTCCCGGGTGAGCGCCGGGGCGAGCCACACCTTCCGCTGGCGGATCACCGCCCGGCACGCCACGACCGACTTCCGGTACTACGTCACCAAGGACGGCTACGACCCGGCGAAGCCCCTCACCCGGGCGGACCTGGAACCGCAGCCCTTCCTGACCGTGCCCTTCGGCGGCCGTCAGCCCGGCTCCACCGTCACGCACGCCGGCGCACTGCCGCAGAAGTCGGGCAAGCACCTGATCCTCGGCGTCTGGACCATCGCGGACACCGGCAACGCCTTCTACGCCTGCTCCGACGTCACGTTCTGACCTGACCGTCCGAACCGTTCGACCGTCCGAGCGACTGACCGTCTGAGCGCGTACGCGGAAGGGCCCCGGTCCGAAGACCGGGGCCCTTCCTTCAGGGTGAGTAACGGGACTTGAACCCGCGACATCCTGGACCACAACCAGGTGCTCTGCCAGCTGAGCTATACCCACCATGTCGCCCGGTCGTTTCCGACCGGCCGAGAAAAAGTGTACAGGGTCCGGGAGGGTGCTCGCGCCCCTGTTTCCCGGGGCCGGTCCACGGGCGCGTCCGCGCCCGTGACCAGCGGGTTCCTACGGTGCGGCCGGAGCCGCCAGACGCGCCGCGATCTCCTTGGCGCGCTCGGAGTCCGGGCCGGGCTGCGGCACGAAGACCGCCTCCCGGTAGTAGCGGAGCTCCGTGATGGAGTCACGGATGTCCGCCAGCGCCCGGTGGTTGCCGTTCTTGTCCGGGCTGTTGAAATACGCCCGGGGATACCAGCGCCGGGCCAGCTCCTTGACGGAGGACACATCCACGATCCGGTAGTGGAGGTAGCTCTCCAGATCCCGCATGTCCCGCGCCAGGAACCCGCGGTCGGTACCGACCGAGTTTCCGCAGAGCGGGGCCTTGCCGGGCTCCTTCACATGCTCACGGACGTAGGCCAGGACCCGCTCCTCGGCGTCCGCCAGGGTGGTGCCCCCGGCCAGCTCGTCGAGCAGGCCCGAGGCGGTGTGCATCTGCCGCACCACCTCGGGCATGGTCTCCAGGGCCGCGTCCGGCGGGCGGATCACGATGTCCACCCCTTCGCCGAGCACGTTCAGCTCCGAGTCGGTGACCAGGGCGGCCACCTCGATGAGTGCGTCGTCCGCCAACGAGAGCCCGGTCATCTCGCAGTCGATCCACACCATGCGGTCGTTCATGAGCCCCACCCTACGGGGCACTCCGCTGTCCCGGCAGGGCCGGGCGACCGGGAACGTACGCGTCAGGACCCGGCAGGGAGTGCTCCCCGGGCCCCACCGACGCCGCCACGGCGACGGGTGCGGAGGACACGGGCGTGCCCCGGCGTCCGGACGGCGGCCCCTGGCTGGGCACCATCGTCTCGACCACCGTCGCGGCGCTCTCCGCCACCCCCTGCGGACGACGGGCCCGGTAGGCGGCCCGGTACGCGGCGGGGGAGGAGCCGAGCTGGCGGCGGAAGTGCCCGCGCAGCGCGACCGGTGAGCGGAAGCCGCAGCGGCCGGCGACCTCGTCGACCGAGTAGTCGGAGGTCTCCAGCAGCCTCTGTGCCTGAAGCACCCGCTGGGTGATCAGCCACTGGAGCGGTGCGCTGCCGGTGAGCGAGCGGAACCTGCGGTCGAAGGTCCGCCTGCTCATGTAGGCGCGCGCCGCGAGCGTCTCCACGTCGAACTGCTCGTGCAGATGCTCCAGCGCCCAGGCCACGACCTCGGCGAGCGGGTCGGACCCGATCTCCTCCGGTAAAGACCTGTCCAGGTAGCGCTCCTGCCCGCCACTGCGCCGCGGCGGCACGACGAGCCGGCGGGCGAGTGCCCCGGCGGCTTCCGTGCCGTGGTCGGTGCGGACTATATGGAGGCAGAGATCGATACCCGCCGCCGTTCCGGCGGAGGTGAGTACATCGCCGTCGTCCACGAACAGCTCGCGCGGATCGACGTGCACCGACGGATAGCGCTTGGCCAGCGTCGGTGCGTACATCCAGTGCGTGGTGGCCGGCCGGCCGTCCAGCAGGCCGGCGGCCGCGAGCACGAAGGCTCCCGTGCACAGACCGACGATGCGGGCGCCCTCCTCGTGGGCGCGCCGCAGCGCGTCCAGTGCCTCGGCGGGCGGCGGCGAGGTGATCGACCGCCAGGCGGGCACCACCACGGTGCCTGCTCTGCTGATCGCCTCCAGGCCGTACGGCGCGGTGAGTTCGAGCCCACCGGTCGTGCGCAACGGTCCTTCCTCGCCACCGCAGACCAGCAGGCGGTAGCGGGGAACTCCCGCGTCCTGCCGGTCGATTCCGAAAACGGAGAGCGGGATGGAGCTCTCGAAGATAGGGCCGCCGCTGAACAGCAGCACGGCAACGACTTCCCGGCGTCGCCGCCCGGTCAGCTTGCGTGCGGCCTCCGTCGCGGCGGCGGAGTCCTGGCTCATGAGACGCTAAGCCCCCCTCGGTGTTCGCGTCTCCCTGGTCCTTACGGGCCTGTCGCTCCTGCACGTTTCCCCTCGGTGTCGCACGTGTCCCCAGTCTCCGATTTCCAAGATCGAATCTACTGCGTCGCGTGGTCCCGCCGTGACACCTTCCCCCACCAGCTCAATGTCGATAAGGAAACGTGGCGTGAAGCGTTCGATCACGAAGCGTTTCACCTGCGAAGCGCACAGGGAAGTGCCCTTCGACAACGTGGCCCGTCCGCGTCGGGTGAAAGCGTACCGCGCGGTCCGTTCCTGCCTGGTGGGCGGTGGGGTGTCCGGCCATACGGCGAAGGGTTCGGGCCTCAGGTGAAGTTGGCTGAAAACTATCGGTTGTGTGTGCTGTATCCGGTCACGCCGGGCGCACAACCGGCCTGTGGCAGCCGCGCCGGTGCGCTCCCTGATCGCGGTGAACCATGGCGGGTTCGGGCTGCCGGGGGAAGGGTGCGGCGGGTTGTCGCGGTGCGGTCGGGGCCGAGGGCGGAGCGGAGTCACTCCTCGGGGTGATGGGCCGGCGGCGGTGTGGCCAACGGGGACCGGGTGCGGGTGCCGGAGGGCGGTACGACGGGGGGCCGGAGGGCGTCGTGAAAAACAGGACGGCCGACGGTGTTCCACGCCTCCGAGGCCCGTGTACGACACATCCGGCATTGCCATCCCGGACAGCCTCGGGCATGCTCCCTCCAGCGTCGCGCACGCTTTTGCGGGGGTCTGGGCGGTGGAGGTATGACGCCGTACCCTTGGGGGTATGGGGTTGGGAAGATGATTCCCGGACAGAGCTTCACCACCTGCTGATGCACCTCTCGAAACCGTTCCCTCCTCACGAGGACTCTCTTCGCCGAGACACCGATGGCCGGTCACGAAATCCCTGAACCCAAAGACCGCAAGCCGGTAGCCGACCCCGGGTCGGAGCCGCGGACGGTCGAAGAAGCACGCCATGCGTGCGATCCCGCCTTCCGGCACGGAGTCGTGGTCGGTTTCGACGGCTCCATGTCGAGCGAGCGGGCTCTCGCCTACGCCATCGGCATGGCCGGACGCTCCGGCTCCGGCCTGATCATCGTCCATGTCGCCAACCGGCTGCCGACCACGGTCTGGGCGGGCTGCGAGCCCCCCGTCTTCGTCGACGTCCCCGATCACCGCACCGAGGTCCTCGGCCTGGAACTGGCCTGCGCGGACTATCTCTCCGAGGTGCCCTGGGTGCTGGTCGAGCGCGGCGGCGACATCTGCCACGAGCTGGAGGAGGTCGGCCGGGAGTACGCCGCCGACGCCATCGTCGTGGGCTCCACGCACGGCATCGTCGGCCGGATCTTCGGATCGGTGGCCGGCCGCCTCGCCCGCCGCGCGCAACGCCCCGTCATCGTCATCCCCTGAGCGACCCGCACGGCCCGCACGAGACCCGAGCGACCTGAGCCGACCTGAGTGGCCGCCAGGAAGCCCTGGAACGGCACGCGTTGGGCCCCGCACCGTCTTCGTGACGGTACGGGGCCCAACGTCCGTGCGGAGCCGTCTACTCGACCGTCACGGACTTCGCCAGGTTGCGCGGCTTGTCGATGTCGCGGCCCATCGCGAGGGCCGTGTGGTACGCGAACAGCTGGAGCGGGATGCCCATGAGGATCGGGTCCAGCTCGTTCTCGTTCTTCGGCACGACGATGGTGTGGTCGGCCTTCTCCTGCACCTGGTGGGCGACGGCGAGGATGCGGCCGCTGCGGGCCTTGATCTCCTCCATCGCGGCGCGGTTCTTCTCCAGCAGATCGTCGTCCGGCACGATCGCCACGGTCGGCATCGCGGGCTCGATCAGCGCGAGCGGGCCGTGCTTCAGCTCGGAGGCGGGGTAGGCCTCGGCGTGGATGTACGAGACCTCCTTCAGCTTCAGCGAGGCCTCACGGGCCACCGGATAGCCGCGCACCCGGCCGATGAACATCATCGACTTGGCGTCCGCGTACTCCGCCGCCAGCCGCTTGATCTCGTCCTCGCCCGCCAGGATCTCGCTGATCTGCTCCGGCAGCCGGCGCAGTCCGTCGATGATCCGCTTGCCGTCCGCGACCGACAGGTCACGGATCCGGCCCAGGTGCAGCGCGAGCAGTGCGAAGGCGACCACGGTGTTGGTGAAGCACTTGGTGGAGACCACACAGACCTCCGGGCCCGCGTGGACGTACGTACCGCCGTCGGCCTCCCGGGCGATCGCGGAGCCGACCACGTTGACCACGCCGAGGACCCGGGCGCCCTTGCGCTTCAGCTCCTGGACGGCGGCCAGCACGTCGTACGTCTCGCCCGACTGGGAGACCGCGACGTACAGGGTGTCGGGGTCCACGACCGGGTTGCGGTAGCGGAACTCGGAGGCCGGCTCGGCGTCGGCGGGGATCCGGGCCAGCTCCTCGATCAGCTGGGCGCCGATCTGGCCCGCGTGGTACGAGGTGCCGCAGCCGAGGATCTTGATCCGGCGCACCCCGCGCGCCTCCCGCGCGTCCAGGTTGAGGCCGCCCAGGTGCACGGTGGAGAACCGGTCGTCGATCCGGCCGCGCAGCACCCGGTCCACGGCGTCGGCCTGCTCGGAGATCTCCTTGTGCATGTACGTGTCGTGGCCGCCCATGTCGTACGACTCGGCCTCCCACTCCACGGTGGTCGGCGTGGCCGTCGTGGTTGAGCCCTCCGTGGTGTACGTACGGAAGTCGTCGGCCTTCAGGGTGGCCATCTCGCCGTCGTCGAGCGTGACGACCTGGCGGGTGTGGGCGACCAGGGCGGCGACGTCGGAGGCGACGAACATCTCCTTCTCGCCGATGCCGAGGACGACCGGGGAGCCGTTGCGGGCCACCACGATGCGGTCGTTGAAGTCGGCGTGCAGCACGGCGATGCCGTAGGTGCCCTCGACGTGGCGCAGCGCCTCGCGGACCTTCTCCTCCAGGGTCTCGGCCTGGGCGCGGGCGATCAGGTGGGTCAGCACCTCGGTGTCGGTCTCCGAGAGGAAGACGATGCCGTCGGCGACGAGCTTGGCGCGCAGCTCGGAGGCGTTGTCGATGATCCCGTTGTGGACGACGGCGACCTTGTTCTCCGCGTCCAGGTGCGGGTGGGCGTTCTCGTCGCTCGGGGCGCCGTGGGTGGCCCAGCGGGTGTGCGCGATGCCGGTGGTGCCGGCGAACCGCTTGGGGACCTTGGCCTCCAGCTCGCGGACCCGGCCCTTGGCCTTGACCATCTTCAGCGTGCCCGGCTTGCCCGCCGCGGCCTTGTTCGTGATGACGATGCCCGCGGAGTCGTAGCCCCGGTACTCCAGCCGCTGCAGCCCTTCCAGCAGCAGCGGAGCGACGTCACGCTTCCCGATGTATCCGACGATCCCGCACATGGATTCTCTGCCCCTCCATCGACGTACACGTATCTGCATGCGTTGTGGCGCCCCGCGCACGGGCGCCCGGCCCGCTCAGCCGTAGACGATGCGGCGCAGCTGGCGGAGCGAGAGCTCCGGCGGCGCCACGGCGCGGTGCGGCAGCTCGGCCGCGATCCGCTCGAAGATCTCCGTGTTGACCAGGCCGCCGGACTGCAGTTCGCGGTGGCGGCGGCGGACGAAGTCGTCGGTGCTCTCGTCGAAGTACGCCAGCACGTCGAGGATCACCCGGGCCGCCTCACCGCGCTGGAGCGCGGTGGAGCGTACGAGGTGGTCGATGAGGTCGTCGTGCGACGAGCGGCGTTCCAGCACCCGTCGATATTGCGTGCCGGGGCGCGGTTACGCAAGAAATCTGCCCGATATCGGGCAGGGGAGTCGCTAAAAGCCCCCGGATCGGCTCACATGCTGCGCAGAACGGCCTGCTTCGCGGTGCTGAACTCCTCGTCGGTGAGGACCCCGGCCCGGTGCAGCTCGCCCAGCTCCCGCAGCCGCCGCAGCAGCGCGTCGTGGTCGCCCGCGGGCGGGGCGGCGGGCCCGGCCGCCTTGGTCAGGGCCGGGGGCGCCTCCGGGGCGGCCGGCACCGCACGGGCCCCGGGCAGCCGCATCAGCACCGCCGCCGCGACCACCACCGCGGTGTACTCCTTCTTCGACATCCCCCACAGGTCCAGGGAGTACGTGTCGTACTTCGGCGGCGCGGCGGAGGGGCCCTCCGCCGGCTCGAAGCGCAGATAGCCGTTCTCCAGCCCGATCGCGGGCAGCCAGCGCACGCCCGCGATCCGCGACAGCGGGAAGGACGTCGGACCGGCCGAGGTCTTGGACTCCTCGGCCTTCCAGTTCCAGGTCAGCCGGACGGTCTCGCCGTCGAAGGAGGCCGTGCCGTCGCCGCCCCCGCCGGAGACCGGCAGGGCGGGGCCGGGCAGCAGGAAACGGTCCACGGGGCCGTCCGGCACCTGCTCGATCAGCAGCGCGTTGCGGACCTCGTCGACGAAGTACTCCGCGACCCCCGTGCGGTCCTTCTCCACGGTCAGGGCGTACGGGTCGGCGCCGTCCTTGAGCCGGCCGTCGGCGGCCCGCAGCACCGGGCAGGCGCCGCCGCGCAGCCGCAGCCGCAGCCGCCCGCCCTTGCGGTCCGGCTCGAAGGAGATGCCCGCCACCGCCTCCAGGGGTACGGCCGTCTCACCCAGCGCCTGCCGGACCGGGTGCGCCTTTCCGCCCGGCACGATGCGCACGGTGTCGCCGTCGAACGTCCACGTTCCGTCCCGCTGGATGATTTCCGCCATGGCCGCGATTCTGCCAGCCCGCCGCGCCGCCGACGGAGTCAGGAGACGAGGGTGAGCGCCCGGGGGACCGTCCCCGGGCGCTCACCGGTACAAGGGCCGCCACGACCGGGCGGCCGGGGCTCAGAACCCGGCGATCGGGTTCTTCAGGCGCCCCACCAACTGCAGCGCACCGGCAGGGTCGTTGAGATCGACCATCTGCTGGTTGTCGCGCAGCTGGAGGCGGTTGAGGCAGGAGAGCGCGAACTCGGCCTCGAACAGGTCGTACTGCTTGAACTTGTCCGCGAGATACGGCACCGACTCCTGGTAGTCGCGTACGCACGCGGCGACCGTCCGCCAGAAGGTGTCCTCGTCCAGGACGCCCTCGGTGGCCAGCCCCGCGCCCAGGAAACGGAAGAAGCAGTCGAAGACGTCGGTGAAGACCGACAGCAGCTTCATGTCCTCGGGAACCTCGGCCCGGATCCGCTCGACCTGCGGCGGCAGCACCGCGTCCGGGTCCATCACCGCGATCTCCTCGGCGATGTCCTTGAAGATCGTCCGGGTGACGACGCCGTCCTCCACGACCAGGATCACGTTCTCGCCGTGCGGCATGTAGACCAGGTCGTAGGCGTAGAAGCTGTGCAGCACCGGCACCAGATAGGCGTCCAGGTAGTGCCGCAGCCACGCCTGCGGGTCCAGCCCCGACTCGGCGATCAGCGCCCCGGCCACCGAGCCGCCCTCGTGGTCGGTGTGGAGCAGGGAGGCCATCGTCGCGACCCGCTCGCCCGGCTGGAGGCCCGGCACCGGGCTCTCGCGCCACAGGGCGGCGAGCATTTTCCGGTACGGGGAGCCCTTGGCGGTGGCCGCCTCGTAGGACCGGTGGTGGTAGCCGATCGCGGCGCGCTCCCGGATGATCGAGAACCGGGCCCCGCGCAGCAGGTCGTCGCGCTCGACGAGGCCGGCCAGCCAGTCGTTGATCGCCGGGGTCGCCTCCATGTACGCGGCCGAGAGCCCGCGCATGAAGCCCATGTTGAGCACGGACAGCGCCGTTTTCACGTAGTGCTTCTCGGGGTGGTCCGCGTTGAAGAACGTCCGGATCGACTGCTGGGCGAGGTAGCCGTCCTCGCCCTCGCCGAGCACCACCAGATGCCGTTCGGCCAGCTCTCCGGCGAAGGTGACCGCGAGCTTGTTCCACCACTGCCAGGGGTGGACCGGCAGCAGGAAGTAGTCCTCCGGGTCGAGGCCGAGCCCGCGCAGGGCGCCGTCGAACCGCTTCCGGGTCGCCTCGCTCAGCTCGTCCGTGATCAGCGTGTCGTAGTCGAGACCGGCGCCCGCGGTGAAGGTGGCCCGCTCCCGGCGGGCGGCCAGCCAGACCAGCCGGATCTCCGCGGCGGTCTCGGGCGCGTACGCCCGGTACTCGTCCACGCCGAAGCCGAGCCGCCCGTTGTTGGCGACGAAGCACGGGTGGCCCTCGGTCATCCCGGTCTCGATGGCCTGGAAGCCGGCGGCGACGAGCTGGCGGGAGGTGGCCGGTTCCTTGGTGAGTTTGTAGGCGGTTCCGGCCAGGGTGGAGGAGACCTCCTCCAGATAGACCGGCAGGATCTCCTCGGAGATCCCGAGGGTGTGCCGCATCTCTATGAAGAACTCCAGCGTGTCCAGCGGGAGTTCGGAGCCGTGCCGGTGCCGGGTGATGGTCTCGGCCTCGACCTGCCAGTGGTCCAGGGCGAAGAGGCGCGCGGTGAAACGGTACTCGGTGGAGGCGTCGTCGCTACGGACGGTGTAACGGTCGTCGCCGATCGGGGTGGGCGCCAGCAGCCGCTCATGGCTGAATTCCGCCAGTGCTTTACGTACCAGCAGTCGGTTTGCGGTGGCCCAGCGCCCCGGGGAGAGGTGGGCGACGCTGTCGGTGAGGGCGGTCGTCATCGGTCGTTACCTCCGGTTGCTGCTTCGAACTGCTCACGGGTGCAGGCGCTGAGCAGTGCGTCCTTCTCCGGTTTGGCGATCTCCCGGAGCACCTCGAAGCCGACGGCCTTGTTGAGGGCCTGGACGGCGCTGTTGGTCACGTCGGGCTCGACGACGACCCGGCGCACCGACGGGTCGGCGAACAGGAAATCCATCACGGCGGTGATCACGGCCCGGGTGAAGCCGTGCACCGGGGTGTCGGTGGGGGCGACGAGGAAGTGCATCCCGACATCGCCGGGCTCCGCCTCGTACAGCCCTTTCAGCTCGACCTCGGTGGGGTCGTAGCGCTCGATCAGAAAGGCGGGCTCGCCGTCGTACAGCCCGATGAACGCGTCGTGGTGCGGGTGGGCCGCGATGTCGCGGTACTCCCGCTCCACGTCCGGGAGTTCGGCGTTGCCCATCAGCCAGAACGCGGCCTTGGGGTGGGTCACCCAACCGTGCACCAGCGCGGCGTCGGCGGCGGGGTCCAGCGGCCGGACGGTGAACGTGCCGATGGTGCCGGAAGCGTGTTTGTCGGGGCGGTTCATACGGCGAACTCCTGGAAGGCGATGGACTTCTCGACCGGGTAGTACGCGCGGCCGAGCAGTTCGCCGATGATGTACGCGTTGCGGTAGGCGCCCATGCCGAGGTCGGGCGAGGTGATCGAGTGCGTGTGCACCGAGGCGTTCTGGAGGAAGACCCCGCGCCCGGTGGTGTCGATGCTGTAGTTGCGGGCCACGTCGAAGCGGCCCCGGCTGTCGTGGCGCAGCCGGCCGGCGATCGGCGCGAGGAAGGCGGGCGCCTCGTAGCGGTAGCCGGTGGCGAGGATCAGGCCCTCGGTGGTCAGCTCGTAGTCCTTGCCCTGCTCCTCCTGGCGCAGACCGAGGCTGTACGCACCGCCCTCCTCGTCGTAACGGGCGCTGACGAGCGCGGAGTTGGTGAGCAGCCTGGTCGGCACGGGGCCCGGCAGGTTCTTCTGGTAGAGCAGGTCGAAGATCGCGTCGATCAGCTCCCCGTCGATGCCCTTGAACAGCCCCTTCTGCCCGGTCTCCAGCCGGTAGCGGGTCTCCTCGGGCAGCGCGTGGAAGTAGTCGATGTACTCCGGGGAGGTCATCTCCAGCGTCAGCTTGGTGTACTCCAGCGGGAAGAACCGCGGGGAACGGGTGACCCAGTTGAGCCGGTAGCCGTAGGTGTCGATCTCGGAGAGCAGGTCGTAGTAGATCTCCGCCGCGCTCTGCCCGCTGCCGACCAGGGTGATCGACTTCTTCTTCTGGAGCTCGGCCTTCCCGCCCAGATAGCGGGAGTTGTGCAGGAAGTCGCCGCCGAGCCCCTGGCAGGCGTCCGGGATGTGCGGCGGAGTTCCGGTGCCGAGGACCAGATGCCGGGACCGGAACGCCTCACCGGAGACGGTGGTCACCGTGTAGAGCCCGGAGCCCTCGTCGTACGTCACCGTCTCGACGGTCTCGTCGAACCGGATGCTGCTCAGTTTCCCGGCGGCCCACCGGCAGTAGTCGTTGTACTCGGTGCGCAGCGGGTAGAAGTTCTCCCGGATGTAGAAGGAGTAGAGCCTGCCGCGCTCTTTCAGGTAGTTGAGGAAGGAGTACGGCGAGGTCGGGTCGGCCATGGTGACCAGGTCCGACATGAACGGCGTCTGGAGATGGGCCCCTTCGAGGAACATTCCGGCGTGCCACTCGAAGTCCGGCTTGGACTCCAGGAAGACACCGTTCAGTTCGTCGATCGGCTCGGTCAGACAGGCGAGGCCGAGGTTGAACGGGCCGAGCCCGATCCCGATGAAGTCGTGGGGTTCAGGAAGCGCGGTCAAGGGAGTCTCCCAGGTACTTCTCGGCGTGGCCGGAGATCAGGTCGAGGACCGCGGCGATGTCGTGCACGGTCGTTTCGGGGTTGAGCAGGGTGAACTTCAGGTACTGGCGCTCGCCCACCTTGGTGCCCGCGACGATCGCCTCGCCGGAGGCGAACAGCGCCTTGCGGGCGTAGAGGTTGGCGCGGTCGATGTCGCCCGGGGAGGTGACACCGGACGGGATGTAGCGGAAGACGAGCGTGGAGAGCTGCGGCTCGACGACCACGTCGAAGCGCGGATCGGCGGCGAGCAGCTGCCAGCCCTCGGCGGCCAGGTCGCAGACCTCGTCGAACAGCTCGCCGATCCCGTCCGCGCCCATGACGCGCAGCGTCATCCACAGCTTCAGCGCGTCGAACCGGCGGGTCGTCTGGAGGGACTTGTCGACCTGGTTGGGTATCCGCTCCTCGGCCATCCGGCGCGGGTTCAGATACTCCGCGTGGTACGTGGCGTGGCGCAGGGTGGCCCGGTCGCGGACCAGCACGGCCGAGGAACTGACGGGCTGGAAGAAGGACTTGTGGTAGTCCACGGTGACCGAGTCGGCGTGCGCGATGCCTTCGAGGAGGCCGCCGCGCTCACGGGAGGCGAGCAGTCCGCAGCCGTACGCGGCGTCCACATGCATCCAGACGGCGAACTGCTCGCAGAGCGCGGCGATCTCGGGCAGCGGGTCGATGGAGCCGAAGTCCGTGGTGCCGGCGGTGGCGACGACGGCCATCGGCACGGCTCCTTCGGCGACGCACTGTTCCAGCGCGCGGGCGAGGGCCACGGTCTGCATGCGCTTGTCGCGGTCCACGGGTACGGAGACGACCGCGTCCGGGCCGAGGCCGAGGAGTTTGGCGGACTTCTGCACGCTGAAGTGGCTGCACTCGGAGGTGAAGATCCGCAGCCGGGTGAAGTGCTCCGGCCGGATCTTCGCCTCCTCCCGCGCCAGCAGCAGGGCCTGGAGGTTGGACTGGGTGCCGCCGCTGGTGAAGATCCCGTCGGCGGCCGGGCCGAGCCCGATCCGCTCGGTGGTCCAGTCGATCAGCCGGCGCTCGATGAGGGTGCCGCCCGCGCTCTGGTCCCAGGTGTCCAGGGAGGAGTTGATCGCGGAGAGCACGGCCTCGCCGAGCACGGCGGGTATGACGACGGGGCAGTTGAGGTGCCCCAGGTAGCGGGGGTGGTGGAAGTAGACGGCGTCGCGGAGGTAGACCTCGCCGAGCTCGTCCAGGGCGGCGGCGGCATCGCCCAGCGGCCGGTCGAGGTCGATCGCGTCGACGACGGGGGAGAGCTCGTCGACACCGACCCCGCTGAAGGGGCGATCGGTGGCGGCGAGAGTGGCCGCTACCCGTTCCACTCCTGCGGAGACGGTGCTCCGATAGTGCTCCGCAGTCGTGTTGTTGAGCAGGTGCGCACGCATAAAAGGGTCCTCCCGGGTGAGGGGAACTTCATCGCGGCCCTCCGGGCAGGAAGGGGGGACGAGGGCGCGATGCCGAAGTAAGGTGAGCCTAACCTAACTCGGAATCGATCATTCCCCGCACCCCCTGAGGGTGGGCGGCTTGTCCGCTTTGCTGCCCCTATCCCGCTACTTGACCCTCGTGTTCCTCTTCCGGGCGATCCGTGGCCCCGCTCCCGACGGTCCTCGCCAGGGCCGCCGCCTCCCGCGACTGCTCCTCGCTGAGCCCGCGCCGCCAGTACTCCGTGCACGTCACCCGCTCCTGGTCGAAGCCCCGCTCCCGCACCAGATGGTGGTGCAGCGCCCGCACCCCGGACGCCTCGCCCGCGATCCACGCGTACGGAGTGCCCCGGGGCAGCTCGGCGGCGCGCACGGCCTCCACGCCGCGGACGGCCCCTTCGCTCCGGACCAGCCAGCTGATCCGGGCCTTCGCCGCGGTGTTCAGCGCCTGCCGGTCCTCGGTACACGGAATCTCCAGCCAGACCCGGGCCGGCAACCCCGCGGGCAGCCACTCCAGCGCGGCGGCCGCGGCGGGCAGAGCGGTCTCGTCGGCCCGGATCAGCACCCAGTCGGTGTCGGCCGGCGGACGGAAACGTACAGCGGTGTTGTCCGCCATCGCGGGCCCCAGTACCTTGAGCCGGTCGCCGGGTGCGGCCGCCCGCGCCCAGCGGGAGGCGGGCCCGCCGTCACCGTGCAGCACGAAGTCGAGATCCACCTCGGTCGAACCGTCGGCCCGCAGCCGCTGGGCCCGTACGGCGTACGTACGCATCACCGCCCGCTCGCCCTCGGGCAGCGCCCGCCATTTCTCGTGCCAGGTCCCGCTCCCGCCCGCTGGGACCACGGCCTCGTTCTGCCCCGGGCGGGGCAGCAGGACCGACAGGCTCTGATCGCGGCCCCCGCCGCTGAAGCCCTCGATTCCCGGGCCGCCGAGGGTGATCCGGAGGATGGAGGGGCCCAGTCGCCTGGTCCGCAGAACGGTCAGGTCGAAGAGCCGGAACGGGGCGACTTCGGGAGTGGTGGCGGTCGTCGACGTCAACGGGGGCTCCTCCGGACGGGCCGGAGCGGCGGGCGGACGGGCCCGGCTTCCGGCTGGGGCGATCCAAAGGAAGGTTAGCCTAACCTTGCTTGATAACGGGGGTGGTCGCCGACACGCCTTCCTCAGGCCCCGAACTCCGCCCGGCAGCCGTCGAGCCCCTCCATCGTCACGTCCACACTCCGGTGCGCCTCCCACCGGGCCCGGTCCAGCCTCAACCGCCGCAGCGTGACGGGAGCCCCGCGCACGACGTCCGTCTCCAGGCCGTCGTCCGCATACCCGAGCCGTCGCGAGACCCCGAGCGAACGCGGATTGTCGGTCATGGCGGCCGAGACGGCGTACTGCGCGCCGAGCCCGGCGAACGCGAGGTGAAGGGCGGCGGCACGCATCTCCGTACCCAACCCCCGGCCCTGGTACGGGAGTCCGAGCCATGACCCGGTCTCCGCCTGCCGCCGCACCCCGAAGTCGCGCGCCATCAGATCCTGCCGCCCGACGACCTTCCCCTCGTGCAGCACCGCCAGACTGAGCGTCCAGTCGTCCACGGACCAGCCCGCCACGGTCCCCAGCAGATGCTGGAACACCGCCCGCCCCACGGCCTCGGGCGAACCGTCGGTCCACGCCACGGTGAACGGCATACGGTCCGGATCGTGCACCCCGTCGGCCGCCACCGAGGCCAGCTCGTCGAGGAGTTCGAGTCCGGGCAGGCGCAGTTCGAGGCGCGGGGTACGGAGGCGAAGCCCGTAGAGCGGCCAGTGCCGGAGGGTGGTGATCTCCTTGTGGTCCATGACGGGACTCTGCCGGACCCGGGGGAGGGGTGTCGACCGAATAGGCGGCGGCACACGGCGGCACACAGCGGCGGGGGTACGCCCGGGCGACCCCGGCCGTACCCCCGCGCCCCCGCGTTCAGCTCCTGCCTCCGCGCGTTCAGGCCCCGACCCCGGCGGGCCGCTCGACCCCGCCGACGTCGGCCGGGGTGCTGCCCGGAGTCGTCGCCCGCCGGGTGCGCAGCCCGAACGCGCTGACGGCGGCGGCGATCAGGGCGGCGGCCAGCGGGACGACCAGGGCCGCCCGGTAACCGTCGAGAAGGGCGGCGGGCGAACTCCCGTCCGTGGCCGCGATATTGACGGCGGCCACCGCGGACAGCCCCAGCGCGGCCCCGAACTGGAAGGAGGTGTAGAGCAGTCCGCCCGCCACACCCTGCTCCTCCTCGGCGATGCCGTCGGTGGCCGTGATGGTGAGCGGCCCGTAGACCAGCGAGAAGGCGACCCCCAGAAGGAGCAGGCCC
Organism: Streptomyces sp. DSM 106670; assembly: GCF_055792845.1. Classification (NCBI taxonomy): domain Bacteria; kingdom Bacillati; phylum Actinomycetota; class Actinomycetes; order Kitasatosporales; family Streptomycetaceae; genus Streptomyces; species Streptomyces sp. DSM 106670. The sequence continues at coordinate 2,724,275 of NZ_CM147704.1, read as the reverse complement.
GGGAACATCGCCGCGTACGTCCAGTCGGCGGCGATCGGCAGGAACAGCGCGTACGACAGCGAGGCGACGAGCAGCCCGCCGAAGATGACCCGGGCGTTGCCGAACCGGGCCACCAGCTTCGGGGTGAGCAGCGGCGAGAGGACCGCGTCCACACCGATGACGATCAGCGCGAAGCTGGTCCGCAGGGACGACCAGCCGCGCAGCTCCTGGAGGTAGAGCACGGCGATGAACTGGAAGCCGAAGAACCCCGCGGCGAACAGCAGCCCCGACACGTTCGCGCGGACCAGCGCCCCGCTGCGGAAGATGCCCAGGCGCACCAGCGGCGAGGACGAGGCGCGCTCGATCAGGACGAACGCGAGGAAGAGCAGCAGGGCCGCGCCGATCGTGCCGACGGTCCAGCCGGCCGAGGCGTGCGAGGCCCGCTCGACACCGAAGACGAGGAGCAGGATTCCGGCGGTGACGGTGACCGCGCCGGCCAGGTCGACGCCCTTGCCGGTGCGGTCCGGGCGGGGCGAGGCGGGGATCAGGGCGAGGGCGGCGAGCAGGATGCCGAAGGAGAGGATGACCGGCGCGAAGAACACCCAGCGCCAGTCGACGGCGGAGAGCAGCCCGCCGACGACCAGACCGATGGAGAAGCCGCCCGCTGCGGTGCCCGCGTAGACGAGCAGGGCCTTGTTGCGCTGCGGCCCCTCGGGGAAGCCGGTGGTGATGATCGACAGACCGGCCGGGGTCATGAAGGCCGCGGCGACCCCGGTGACGAAGCGGGCGGCGATCAGCATCCAGCCCTCGGTGGCCAGCCCGCCCAGCCCGGAGAAGAGCAGGAACACCACGAGCCAGAGGACGAACATCCGCCGGCGGCCGAACAGATCGGCCGCCCGTCCGCCCAGCAGCATGAAGCCGCCGTAGCCCAGGACGTACGCGCTCATCACCCACTGGAGCGTGCCGGTGGACAGGTCCAGGTCCTCGCGGATCGCGGGCAGGGCCACATTGAGCATGGCCACATCGATGCCTTCGAGGAAGATCGCGCCGCACAGGACGAGCAGCACACCCCAGGCACGCCCGGTCATGCGGTCACTGCGCGGTCTCGGAAGGGACGGTGATGAGGACACGGGACTTCTCCTTGTACGCGAACGGAACGGGCGTGGTGAAGCGGGCGCGGCGAAGCGGCCACGGCGAGGAGGCCACGGCGAAGCGGGCACGCCGAACAGCCGCCAACGGCGGTCGTACGGAACGGGATGCGCGCGCCATGGCCTCAAGCAGCGCGAAACAGAGATGAGTTACCGGATTGCCGGTCGGTTCCCTCTTGTAACCACTCGAAGCTTGCGGCACCGTGGGGCGGTATGGAAGAAGGCACTTCGAAGTCACCGAGTCACTGCGCGGATACCGCCGCCGGTCCGGACTACGACATCAGCCAGTGGGACGTCCGCGAGGGCTGCGAGGTACGGCAGATCCTCGACCGCGTCGCGGACAAGTGGTCGCTCCTCGCCATCGCCCACCTGGAACGCCGCACCCTGCGCTTCTCCGAACTGCGCCGGCTCATCGAAGGCATCAGTCAGCGCATGCTGACGGTGACCCTGCGCCAGCTCGAACGCGACGGTCTGGTGCGGCGCACGGTCTACCCCGTCGTCCCGCCGCGCGTGGAGTACGAGCTGACGGAGCTGGGCGCGACCCTGCACACGACGATCAGGTCGCTCGTCGACTGGACCGAGAGCCACCAGCAGGAGATCGCGAAGGCGCGTGCCGACTACGACAGCCGTCAGGAGGCCGGGGCGGCGTCGGTCTCCTGAGACCGCACGGCAGCGCCATGTCCGTCCGGCCGCCGCCGCATTAGGGTGAAGCGGTGACCACACCTCAGCGAAGCGACTCGACGCGCGTGGGCGAGGACGACCGCGAGAGCGCGGTGCGGCGCGTGCGGGAGGCGTACGCCGAGGAACGCATCTCGCACGAGGAGATGGACGGTCGCCTGGGCCAGGTGCTCGCCGCCACGACCCACGGCGAGCTTGCCGCGGCCCTGGATCCGCTCCCGGCGGAGGACCCGGGCACCACGTCGACGATCGCCGCCGCCGGTGGGCGGATCAAGCGGCGCGGGGCCTGGCGGGTGCCCAGGGTCCTCAAGGTCGAGTCCGCCTTCGGGCGGGTGCGCCTGGACCTGTCCCGGGCGATCCTCGAACACCCGGTCATCGACATCGAGCTGAGCCTCGGCACCGGCAACGCGAGCGTCACGGTGCCGCGGGACGCGATCGTCGAGGTCGAGGGCCTGACCACCGGGTGGAAGGACCTGCGCTACAAGCCCAGGCAGCCGAGCCGCCCCGACGCGCCGCGCATCCGCTTCTCGGGGGCGATGGGATACGGGCGGCTGAAGATCCGCCACGCCTGGCGCTGAGGCCTCCGGGCCGGACGGAGCCGAGGCCTCCGGGGCGCGCGGCGCGAGTGATCGCGGGAAACGGCCTGTTGGTCAGGTCTTCCCCTGGCGGCCCACTCCGGGAAAACTGTGCCGAGCACTGTGGTGCACGCGCCCGAACGGGAGTTGGACAACGTTGTCATCGCTTGTCATCGCTGTCCGCCTCCCGCCCCGGAGCGCACGCTTCTGCCTGCTTCCGTCGCCCCCGAGAGGACCGCTCATGCGGGAACCCACCGCCGCCGCCCACCCGCCGCCCCGGCCGAGACGGGGGCGGCTGCGCGCCGTCGCCGTGGCCGCGCTGACGTCGGGCGCGCTCGTCGCGGGCCTGGCCCCCGCCACGGCCACCGTCACCGCCGCGGACGTCGCCCCGCGCGCCTCGGCCATCAGCCCGTACGACGCCGTCGACCCGTTCATCGGCACGGAGCTGGACCCGAAGCAGAACAAGGGCAACAGCGCGTACGGCAACACCTGGCCGGGCGCGACGACCCCGTTCGGCATGGTCCAGTCGAGCCCGACCACGTACCGCTCGTCGGACGGCGACCAGAAGGGCGGCTACGAGTACAGCGCCGACAAGATCCGCGGCTTCGGGATGACGCGGCTGTCCGGCACCGGCTGCGAGGGCCGGTTCAGCGCCTTCGACTTCCCGGTCCTGCCGTACACGGGCACGCTCGACGACGGCGCGCTGCCGACCAGCCCCGGCGCGAAGATCGACCCGTACTACCTGGACTTCGACCACCGCGACGAGACGGCGGCCCCCGGCCACTACACGGTCGGTCTCGGCAACGGCGTGGAGACGGAGCTGACGGCGACGACGCGTACCGCCGTCAACCGGTACGAATTCCCGGCCCGCAAGGACTCCTCCACCCTCATCCTGGACGTCGCCGGCTCCAACAACCGGGTCTTCGACAGCGAGGTCAAGGTCGAGGGCCGTACGGTCAGCGGCTGGGTCGAGACGGCGTCGGTGTGCGACGAGGGCGGCCGCTACCGGGCCTACTTCTCCTCGACGTTCGACCGCGCGTTCACCTCGTACGGCACCTGGCAGGGCGGCGAGGTCACCCCGGGCGCGGCGAGCGCGCGCGGCGGTGAGGCCAAGCACGGCTCGGGCGCGTACCTCGTCTTCCCGAAGGGCGCGACGGTCACCGCGCGGACCGGGCTGAGCTACGTCAGCGTGGCGAACGCGGCCCGCAACGCCGAGGAGGAGACCGGCGGCCGGACCTTCGACCAGGTGCGGAAGGCGACGGCGAAGGTCTGGAAGGACACGCTGGGCACGGTCGGGGCCACCGGCGGGACGAAGTCGGAGCGGGTGAAGTTCTACACGGCGCTCTACCACTCCCTCCTCCACCCGAACATCTCCGACGACGTGAACGGCCAGTACCCGGGCCACGACGGCAAGGTCCGCAAGGTGGCGGCCGGCCGGCACCACTACGTCACCTATGCGGGCTGGGACATGTACCGGGGGCAGGCGCAGCTGATCGCGCTGCTCTTCCCGAAGGTCGGCTCGGACATCAACCAGTCCTTGGTGGACCTGGTGAAGCAGACGGGCGCGTGGCCCAACTGGCCGCATCTGAACCAGTCGCAGCAGAAGATGAGCGGCGACTCGCTCCAGGTGGTGCTGTCGTCGATCGACGCGTTCGGCAGTGTCGACTACGACCGCAAGGCGGCGCTGGCGTCGATGCGGAAGACGCAGCAGCTGCCCGCCGACACGACGAAGCGGGCGCACGCGCAGCAGTACTTCAGCGCCGGTTTCATCGACAACGGCAAGGGCGACTCGGCGACGTCGAAGACCCTCGAATACGCCATCGACGACTTCGCGATCGCCCAACTGGCTGACCGCCTGGGTGAGAAGGCGACCCACGAGCAGTTCATGACCAGGGCACAGAACTGGCAGAACCTCCTGGACCCGGAGACGCAGCGGATCCGCCCGCGTGGCCGCAACGGCTTCGACCGGGGCTTCAACCTCGGTGAGCGCGGCAACCAGTTCGAGCAGGCGACCGGCTACCAGTACGGCTGGATGGTCCCGCAGAACATCGGCACGCTGATCGAGAAGCGCGGCGGCGTCGAGGCCGTCACCCGTGACCTCGACGAGCACACCAAGGCCCTGGACGCGGGCGTCTACAACACCACGGGCGCGTACCTCTCCAACCAGCCGAGCTTCTCGATGCCGTACGTCTACAACTGGCTGCGGCAGCCGCACCGGACGTCGGAGGTGCTGCGCCGGGCGACGGACGAGATGTACGGCACGACGCCGTCGGGTCTGCCGGGCAACGACGACCTGGGCTCGCTCAGCTCCTGGTACGTGTGGGCCAACCTCGGGATGAACCCGGCGGTGTACGGCACGGCGAACCTGGTGCTCAGCTCGCCGATGTTCGACAAGGTCACGATCGACAGCGCGGACAGCGACCGCCGGATCACGATCAAGGCGGCGGGCGCGGCGGCCGACAAGCCGTATGTGACCGGCCTGAAGGTCAACGGAAAGTCCACCACCAAGTCCTGGCTGAACGAGGACTTCGCGCGGTCGGGCGGCGTACTGACCTTCACGATGGGGGAGACCCCGAAGACCTGGGGCACGGGAGCGGCCGACGTGCCGCCCTCGTACACGGAGGGCTCGGACACCCGCAACAACATCGGCTCGACCCCCGACGGCCAGGGCAAGCTGGGCTCGCTCGACCTCAGCGACAACTCCCTCTCCCGCGAGAAGCTGGCGGCGGCGGGCGCGGCACCGGGTGCGAAGCTGCCGCTGGGCGACACCGGGGTCACCTTCACCTGGCCGAAGGCGCGGCAGGCCGAGCCGGACAACTGGATCCCGCACGGCCAGCGCGTGGACCTCGCGGGCCGGAACGGCAAGGGCGTCAAGGCGACGGGCATCTCCTTCCTCGGCCTGGCGACGAACGGCCCCTCGCAGGGCCTGGCGACGGTGGAGTACGAGGACGGCTCGACGCAGAACGTGGCGGTGCAGTTCACGGACTGGACGCCCGGAACCAACTACCTCTACGGCAACGTCCCGTTGGTGGCCACGGAGGGCCGCAACAAGGTGAACGGCACGTCGGACACGACGCGCACGGTGGTCTTCGGCACGGTCCCGCAGGTGCTGGACGGCAAGAAGCGGGTACGTGCGGTGACCCTGCCGCAGGGCACGGACCGCGGCATCATGCACATCTTCGACGTGGCCCTGACGACCAACCCGGACCTGGAAGCGCCGGGCGTGACCCCGGAGCGCATCGTCCTCACCCCGACGGAAACCCCCTCCACCTCCCAGGCGGTGACGTGGCGGACGGGCAGCGGCACGACGAGCGGCGAGGCGCAGTACCGCGAGAAGGGCTCCAACGCGGCCTGGCGCAAGGCGAAGGCGACGACGAACGAGGAGCTGCTGAGCAGCGGAGTCCCGACCCGGACGCACTCGGCGGTGATGGCGGGCCTGAAGCCGGGCACGCCGTACGAGTACCGGGTGGGCACGGGTGACAAGCTGAGCGACCGCTACACCTTCACCTCCGCAGGCAAGCCGGGCGAGGAGTTCACGTTCCTCTACTTCGGCGACGCCCAGAACGATCTGAAGGCGAAGTGGGCCCCGGTCGTCGACCAGGCGTACAAACGCTTCCCGAAGGCGATCGGCAGCGTCAACGCGGGCGACCTGGTGGACTCGGGCGGCAACGACGGCCTGTGGGACGAGTGGTTCGGCGCGATGAACGGCCACAGCCAGACGACCAACGTGATCGCGGCGCCGGGCAACCACGAGTACAACGCGGACCTGTTCCTGAAGACGTGGAAGTCCACGTTCGCGTACCCGGCGAACGGCCCCACCGCCGTACCGGCCAAGGACGAGACCCCGGCAGAACGCCAACGGGCCGCATACGAGGCCCACATGGCGAAGTCGATCGTGGAGACGGCGTACTACACGGACTACCAGAACGTCCGCTTCATCACCCTCAACGCGAGCACGCACGACGCCCGCGAGCTGATGACCCCGCCGGACCTCCCGTCCTGCTCGGTCGACTGCCCGGACCCGCAGAAGCTGTGGCTGGACCTCCAGGCCCGCTGGCTGGACCACATCCTGGCGAACAACCCCAACAAGTGGTCGGTGGCCACCTTCCACCAGCCGGTCTTCTCGGCGGCGGTGGGCCGCGACGAGAAGCCGATCCGCGACGCCTGGCTGCCGGTCTTCCAGCGCAACGACATCGACCTGGTCCTGATGGGCCACGACCACGTGTACGCCCGCGGCTACGTGAACGCGGACGCGACGGACACACCGGGCGTGACGACGGGCCCGGTCTACGCGGTCGCCATGGCCGGCCCCAAGTACTACGAACTGTCCCCGGCCGACGACAACGTCTGGACCCGCAACGGCGCGACCCAGGTGGCCCGCGCGGCCCACACGTCGACGTTCCAGGGCATCACGGTCACGAAGAACACGATCCGGTACGAGGCGGTCATCGGCGCCAAGTGGGACGACAAGTCGACGACGGACAAGGAGGTGGGGGAGACCCTGGACGCGTTCACGATCACGAAGAACGACGCGGGCGTGAAGTACGTGACGGAGGACGGGGTGGCGGTGCCGGGCCGCCAGTAGGGTCCCGCCCGGAAAGGGGTGCGGTCGTCCGACGCGGACAGCCGCACCCCTTTTTGGCTCATCGTGACGTCTGTGCTTTCCCTCGACGCGGGTGAGAGCTGTCCGATCAGAGGTAGGCGCGGCCGGGAACGGCCGCTGTCTCCTTGCCTTCGGCGCGCAGCTCGACGAAGGCAAGGACCGCGGCGACGACGGCCAGGACCACGATGTAGACGCCGACGAGGAAGTCGGCGGTGCTTTCCTTGGTGTCGTTTCCAACGACCGCGATGAGGACGACCTCGACGACGGTAGCGGCGGTGAATGTGGCGAACAGTCCACGGCTGCGGGCGCTTTTACGGGTGAGCATGAGATAGAGGAACGGGGCGAAGGACAGTAGCCCCAGGCTGACGACGGGCAGCAGCGCCCCGACGATCCTTTTGATCATTTTCTGCTCCAGGCAGTACAGGTGTCGGACCGCTGAATCTTGTCGTCCGATCGCTGCAGAAGTGCAGGTCGTTGCCTACTCTTTGCGCTGTGTGCGAGGGCTGCTCGATCATGAAGCCCCGGTCGTCCCTCGCAGGCACCACCCGTACGGGTCACGTCGCCGCGGGCGCCGCGAACTTCCCGGTGAAGTAGAGCCCCGCGAGGTTCGCTTTGATCGCGTCCTTGTAGCTCTTGGAGAACTTGTTCCCCGTCTTCTCGGCATAACGGGCAGCGGTCTCTTCACTGTCGAGTGCAGCCGTGATCTCCAGCAACAGCCTTTGCTCGTTGTCGTTGGCCACTGCAGCCACATGCTGCTGCATGAGGTCCCAGATCTTGGGGATGGGGGCCCAGCCGGCCGCCGTCATGTTCGCCCTCGTCTCCGTGGAGAGTGAGGAGTCGCCGCGTCCCGAATAGAAGAAGCGGGGCTTCGCCTGGTCGTCCTCCGCGTGGGTCAGGACATTCTCGTTGACGATGATGTTGTGGTACTCGACCAGCGCCTTGCTGTTTCTCTGCTGGTTGATGTCGATGCCCCCCTCCTGCTGCTTCTGGTGGCCGAGCTCGTGCATGATCGTCTGATTTTTCGTGTAGTCACCCGTCACCTCATGGTTGACCAGAAGGATCCGATGCTCTTCCATGTAGGCGCCCCCGCCGGCCGAGGAAACGATCTGCACGGCGTCGTCGCCGGCCATGCCGGTCACCGTATTCACATTCAAGGCCAAGGCCTCGGGGGTGAGGTTCACGCGGCTCTCCGCCGGATACTCGGAGAACGGAGTCGCCGCGGACATGCCCGCGGGCACCTCGACCACCATGGGCGCGCTCGCCAGCCCCAGCCGCTCCCTCCACCGGTCGATGTCCTCCGCCACCAGGGCGCGTTGGACCGCCCCGTCTCCGGCCGTCGCCGCCTGCGGACCGGGGGCCGGCTCCGCGGCCAGCCCGGCGGATGGGACGGGCGCGGACATCACGCGGTTCGCCGTCGCCTCCGCCTCCCGCTCGAACCGGTCGGAAGGGTCGCTGACGCGCAGCCCGTCACCCCGGGTGGTCCCGGCCACCGGCCCCTGGCGCTGCTGGATGACGTGGGTGAGTTCATGGGCCAGGGTGCGTTTGTCGGTGCCGCCGTCGCCGATGACGATGTTGCTGCCCGAGGTGTAGGCGCGGGCGCCGATCTCGCCGGCGGAGCGTTGGGCGGTCGTGCCGGTGTGCAGACGTACTTCGGAGAAGTCCGCACCGAGGCGCGCCTCCATCTCCTGCCGCAGCGGCGCCGCCATGGGCTGCCCCGAGCCGCGCAGGACGTCGTGGACGGCGGAGCGCTGTACGGGCGCGGAGTCCTGCTGATGGCCGCAGTCCGCGTCGTGCTGGTGCCGCGCCTCCTCGACCAGCCGGCTGACGGCGGCGTTGCCGAGTCTGCGCTGCAGGGCCGCGAGCGAGGCCCCGGGCGCACCTCCCTGCTGCCCGGCGGAGCCTGCACCCGTACGGCGGCCCTTGGGCGCTCCGGGAGTCCTGTCCGAGTCCTGAGCGCGCATCAAGAGCCTTTCTGTGCAGTCGGATCCGGGCTTCTCTCCTGACTACATCACCGGGACGCATCCACGGAAGTCCCGAAAGGGCAGCACGGGTCGGCTGCCCGGGCAGTCTTGCCCTCGGGCTCCGCGGGGGTGGGTGCGGCGGCCCCGGCCGCCGTGAGCACATCCACGGCGGCCGGGGCGGCGGCGATCAAAGCGTCGAGCAGCTCAGCCCGAGAGTCCCAACTCCCGGGCGATCAGCATCCGCTGGACCTCACTCGTGCCCTCGCCGATCTCCAGGATCTTCGAGTCGCGCCACATCCGCGCCACCGGGTACTCGTTCATGAAGCCGTAGCCGCCGTGGATCTGCGTCGCCTCGCGGGCGTTGTCCACCGCGACCGTCGAGGAGTACAGCTTCGCGATGGCCGCCTCCTTCTTGAACGGTTCGCCCGCCACCAGGCGCGAGGCCGCGTCGCGCCAGCCCACGCGGGCCATGTGGGCGCGCATCTCCATGTCGGCGATCTTGAACTGGATCGCCTGGTTCGCGCCGATCGGCTTGCCGAAGGCGTGGCGCTCCGCCGCGTACTTCACCGACTCGTCCACACAGCCCTGCGCCAGCCCCGTGGCCAGGGCCGAGATGGCGATCCGGCCCTCGTCCAGGATCCGCAGGAACTGCGCGTAGCCCCGGCCCTGTTCGCCCAGCAGGTTCGCCGCCGGGACGCGGACGTCCGTGAAGGACAGCTCGCGGGTGTCCGAGGCGTTCCAGCCGACCTTGGAGTACGGGGCCGCGACCGTGAAGCCGGGGGTGCCGGACGGGACGATGATCGCGGAGATCAGCGGGCGGCCGTCCTTCTTGCGGCCCGTCACGGCGGTGACCGTCACCAACTCCGTGATGTCCGTGCCGGAGTTGGTGATGAAGCACTTCGAGCCGTTGATCACCCACTCGTTCGTCGCCTCGTCCAGCACCGCCGTCGTGCGCGTGCCGCCCGCGTCCGAGCCGCCGTCCGGCTCGGTCAGGCCGAACGCGCCCAGCGCCTCGCCCGCGCACAGCTTCGGCAGCCACTGGCGCTTCTGCTCCTCCGTGCCGAAGAGGTGCAGCGGCATCGCGCCCAGCGAGACCCCGGCCTCCAGGGTGATCGCCACCGAGGAGTCGACCCGGGCCAGCTCCTCCAGGGCGATCCCGAGCGCCAGGTAGTCGCCGCCCATGCCGCCGTACTCCTCCGGGAACGGCAGCCCGAACAGGCCCATCCGGCCCATCTCGCGCACGATCTCGTACGGGAATTCATGGCGCTCGTAGAAGTCGCCGATCTTCGGCGCGACCACGTCGTGCGCGAACGCCTCGACCGTGCGGCGCAGTTCCTCGTGCTCGGCGGTCAGCCGGTGGTCCAAAGGCATGGGTTGCTCACTCCTGGTGGGAGGCGGAAGAAGGGGGAGGGGTCAGGGCGCGGACCGTGCGGGATGGGCTCGGCCGGCCCAGGTGTTCAGCCAGCCAGACGCTGGTGGCGGTCAGTTCGGCCAGGTCGACGCCCGTCTCGATGCCCAGTCCTTCGAGCATCCAGACCAGGTCCTCGGTGGCGAGGTTTCCCGTGGCGCTCTTCGCGTACGGGCAGCCGCCCAGGCCGCCCGCCGAGGCGTCGACCGTGGTCACCCCGTGCTGGAGCGCCGCCAGGGTGTTCGACAGCGCCTGGCCGTACGTGTCGTGGAAGTGGACGCCGATCGACGGGGTCGGGACTCCGGACTCGTTCAGCGCTGACAGCAGCGCCGTCACGTGGCCCGGCGTCGCCACCCCGATCGTGTCGCCCAGCGACAGCTCGTCGCAGCCCAGGTCCATCAGCGCCTTGGCGGCCTTCACCACCTGGGCGACCGGCACCGCGCCCTCCCACGGGTCGCCGAAGCACATCGAGAGGTATCCGCGCACCTGGACCTTGTCCGCCTTCGCGCGCGCCACCACCGGCTCGAACATCGCCAGCGACTCGTCGACCGTACGGTTCAGATTGCGGGCCGCGAACGTCTCCGTCGCCGAGCCGAACACCGCGATCGACCGGGCCCCGAGCGCCAGCGCCCGGTCCAGTCCGCGTTCGTTCGGGACCAGGACGGGGAGCGATACGTCACCCACGTCGGCGATGTCGCCGAGGAGGGGGAACAGCTGCTCCGCGTCCGCCAGTTGGGGCACCCACTTCGGGTGCACGAAGCTCGTCGCCTCGATGGTGGTCAGGCCCGCCACCGCCAGGCGGCGGATGAACTCCGCCTTCACCGGCGTCGGCACGGTCTCCTTCTCGTTCTGGAGGCCGTCACGTGCGCCCACTTCGTGGATACGGACCCGGGCGGGAAGACCCGGGGCCGGGACCTTCATGGGGAGTCCCCGCGTGCTCATGCGTCCTCCCCGTCGGCGACCGGGACCACGACCGCCAGGATCTGGTCCATCGCCACCGTCGCGCCCGCCGTGACGTCCAGCTCGGTGACCGTCCCCGCGTGCGGGGCCGCGATCACGTGTTCCATCTTCATCGCCTCCACCACGAGCAGGCTCTGGCCCGCCTCGACCTCGTCCCCGACGGCCACCTTCACCACCGTGACCGTGCCCGGCATCGGGGCCGCCAGCGTGTCCGCCCCGCCCCGGCCCGCCCCGCTCAGGGACGCCTCCACCGGGTCGTGGTCCTGGACGTGCCAGGTATCGCCGTCCCGGCCGAGCCAGTCGCCCGAGCGGTGGAAGTGGACGACCGTGCCGTCCTGTTCGACCGTCACCCGGTCGGGACCGACCACAGCTCCTGACGGCGCCCCGTACGTCACCGGGTCCGCGCCCGGCACCCGCAGCGGGAACGCCAGCGGCGCCCGCACACCCCCCGTACGCCATCCGCTCGGCACCGAGAACGGGTCCGTCCAGCCGCCCGCGTCCGGCCGGGGGGCCAGGGCGTCGAGGCGGACCGCCGCTCCCGCCGCGTACACCTCGTCCGGCACCCCGTCCGGCACCAGGCCCTCCGCCTCGCGCTCCACCAACCCCGTGTCCAGGTCGCCGGAGACCACGTCCGGGTGGGCCAGCAGGCGGCGCAGGAAGCCCGCGTTGGTCGGGACGCCCAGGATCACCGTGTCCGCGAGGGCCGCCCGCAGCTTGCGGAGGGCCGTCGCGCGGTCGGGGCCGTACGCGATGACCTTCGACAGCATCGGGTCGTACAGGCTGCCCACCGGCACGCCCTCGCTGAGCCCCGAGTCCGTCCGCACCCCGCCGCCCTGCGGTTCGCGCAGCGCCAGCACCGTACCGCCGGAGGGCAGGAAGCCCCGGGCGGGGTCCTCGGCGCAGACCCTCGCCTCGATCGCCCAGCCGGTGAGGGTGATGTCCTGCTGTGCGTACGGGAGTCGCTCGCCCGACGCCACCCGCAGCTGCCACTCCACCAGGTCCAGGCCGGTGATCAGCTCGGTCACCGGGTGCTCGACCTGGAGGCGGGTGTTCATCTCCATGAAGTAGTACGAGGCCGGGTCGTTGCCCGGGACGATGAACTCCACCGTCCCCGCGCCGACATAGCCGCAGCTGCGCGCCGCCTGGACCGCCGCCTCGCCCATCGCCGCCCGGGTCTCCGCGTCCAGCAGGACGCTCGGGGCCTCCTCGATGATCTTCTGGTGGCGGCGCTGGAGCGAGCACTCGCGCTCGCCCAGATGGATCACGTTGCCGTGGGCGTCGGCCAGCACCTGGATCTCGATGTGGCGCGGGCGGTCGATCCACCGCTCCACCAGGAGCGTGTCGTCGCCGAAGGAGGCACGGGCCTCCCGTCGCGCCGCCGCGATCTCCTCCGCCAGCACCGCCGCGTCGCGGACCAGGCGCATGCCCTTGCCGCCGCCGCCCGCCGAGGGCTTCAGCAGGACCGGGGTGCCGATCTCCCGTGCCGCTTCCTCCAGTTGGGCGTCGGTCAGGCCGCTGCCGGAGGAGCCGGGGACCACCGGGACCCCGTACGCCGCGACCGTCTCCTTGGCCCGGATCTTGTCGCCCATGAGCGAGATCGCCGAGGCGGGCGGGCCGATGAAGACCAGCCCCGCGTCCGTACAGGCGGCGGCGAACTCGGCGTTCTCCGCCAGGAATCCGTACCCGGGGTGGACCGCCTGCGCGCCCGTGCGGCGGGCCGCCTCCAGCAGCGCCGCCACGTTCAGATAGCTCTCCGACGCGGCCGGCGGGCCGATCCGTACCGCCGTGTCCGCCTCCCGGACATGCCGGGCGTCCGCGTCCGCGTCGCTGAAGACCGCGACCGAGCGCACCCCCTGCTCCCGCAGTGTCCGGATCACCCGGACCGCGATCTCGCCGCGGTTGGCGACCAGAACGGTGTCGAACATCGTCATCTGTTCCTCACATCCGGAAGACGCCGAAGCCGGGACCGGCCGGGTCCTTCTGGGGCAGCGGGGCATTGGCGCAGGCCGTGAGGGCGAGGCCCAGCACCTGGCGGGTGTCCACGGGGTCGATCACGCCGTCGTCCCAGAGCCGGGCGCTGGCGTAGTACGCGTTGCCCTGGGTCTCGTACTGGGCGCGGATCGGGGCCTTGAACGTCTCCTCGTCCTCGGCGCTCCAGTCGTCGCCCAGCTGGTCGCGCTTGACGGTGGCCAGGACGGAGGCCGCCTGCTCGCCGCCCATCACCGAGATCTTGGCGTTCGGCCACATCCACAGGAAGCGGGGGCTGTAGGCCCGGCCGCACATGGAGTAGTTGCCCGCGCCGTACGAACCGCCGACCACGACCGTCAGCTTCGGCACCCGGGTGCAGGCCACCGCCGTGACCATCTTCGCGCCGTGCTTGGCGATGCCGCCCGCCTCGTAGTCCCGGCCGACCATGAAGCCGGAGATGTTCTGGAGGAAGACGAGCGGGATGCCGCGCTGGTCGCACAGCTCGATGAAGTGCGCGCCCTTCTGGGCGGACTCGGAGAACAGGATGCCGTTGTTCGCGACGATCCCGACCGGGTGGCCGTGGATCCGGGCGAAGCCGGTGATCAGGGTCTGGCCGTACTCCGCCTTGAACTCCTGGAAGCGGGAGCCGTCCACCACGCGCGCGATCACTTCGCGTACGTCGTAGGGGGTGCGGGAGTCCACCGGGACCGCCCCGTACAGCCCCGCCGGGTCGACCTTCGGCTCCTCGGCCGGCTCGACCGACCAGGGCAGCGGGGCCCGGTCCGGGAGGGTCGCGACGATGTTGCGGACGATCCGCAGCGCGTGCGCGTCGTCCTCCGCGAGATGGTCGGTGACCCCCGACGTACGGGAGTGGACCTCGCCGCCGCCCAGCTCCTCCGCCGTGACCACCTCACCGGTGGCGGCCTTCACCAGCGGCGGGCCGCCGAGGAAGATCGTGCCCTGGTTGCGGACGATGACGGCCTCGTCGCTCATCGCCGGGACGTACGCCCCGCCCGCCGTGCAGGAGCCCAGCACCGCCGCGATCTGCGGGATGCCCGCCCCCGACATCCGGGCCTGGTTGTAGAAGATCCGCCCGAAGTGGTCCCGGTCGGGGAAGACCTCGTCCTGCATCGGCAGGAACGCGCCGCCCGAGTCGACCAGATAGAGGCAGGGGAGACGATTCTCCAGCGCCACTTCCTGCGCGCGCAGGTGCTTCTTCACGGTCATCGGGTAGTACGTGCCGCCCTTGACGGTCGCGTCATTGGCGACGATCACGCACTCGCGGCCCGAGACCCGCCCGATGCCCGCGATGACGCCCGCGGCGGGCGCCTGGTCCCCGTACATCCCGTTCGCCGCCAGCGGGGCCAGCTCAAGGAACGGCGAGCCCGGGTCGAGAAGGGTGTCCACCCGGTCCCGGGGGAGCAGCTTGCCGCGCGCCTCGTGGCGGGCCCGCGCCTTCTCACCCCCGCCCAGCCGCGCCGTGGCGAGCCGTGCCGCCAGCTCGTCGGAGAGCGCGCGATGAGCCGCCTCGTTGGCCTGCCAGGCCTCCGAGGCGGGATCGGCCGCGCTCGCCAGGACCGGTGCCTGCTGCATCGTGTCGAGCCCCCTTGCCCGTACCGCAGTAGTGAAAAGCGTTGACGTGCTGTTGCGACGTGCTGTTAATGAGCGTTAACGCGTTCCCCTCAGGTTAACGAGCGCTAACGACCCTGTCTAGAATGAATCCTCATGAGCACCCATGCCGCCGCCCGCGTCGCGGCTCCCACCCGCCGCGAGCAGATCCTCCGGGAGGCCGCCCGCCTCTTCGCCGAGCGCGGCTTCCACGGTGTCGGCGTCGACGAGATAGGCGCCGCCGTCGGGATCAGCGGCCCCGGCCTCTACCGCCACTTCCCCGGCAAGGACGCGATGCTCGCCGAGCTGCTGGTGGGCATCAGCGAACGCCTCCTCGAGGGCGGACGGCTGCGGGTGGCGGAGGACGAGGCCCGGGGCGACGGCTCCCCGGAGGCCCTCCTGGACGCGCTCATCGAGGGCCACATCGACTTCGCCCTCGACGACCGCCCCCTGATCACCCTCCACGACCGGGAGCTGGACCGGCTGCGCGACACGGACCGCAAGCGGGTGCGCCGGCTCCAGCGCGAGTACGTCGAGGTCTGGGTCGGCGTCGTCCGCGCCTTGTATCCGGCGCTGGCCGAGAACCGGGCCCGCGTCACCGTGCACGCCGTCTTCGGTCTGCTGAACTCCACCCCGCACCTGGCCCGCCCCGACGCCCTGCCCGGCCGGGCGGCGACCGCCGCGCTGCTGCACCGGCTGGCCCGGGGCGCCTTCGCCGCGGCGGAGCCCTCCTGAGCAGCGGCTTCCTCTCCCGGGCCGCACCGGGTTCCGGGCAACCCCGGACGGGGTACGTACGTCTCTCCGGTCAACACGCTACGACCGGTCACAACGCTACGAAATCGGGGAGCCGCACCATGACCGTCTCACTGGGCGAAGAGATCATGCTGCTGTCGCTGGACGACGAGACCGGCGCGGCGAAGGGGGAGACCGCCGCCCGCTGGGGCGTGGCGGCCGGCATGCTCCTGGAGCTGGTCATGGCGGGGCGCGTCACGGTGAGGGGCGGCCGCGTCGAGGTCTTCGACCCCACCCCGACCGGCGACGCCCTGCTGGACGGCCGGCTCGACCGGCTGGTGCGCTGGGTCCACGGGGCCTCCAGCAGCCGCAAGGTGACCGACTGGCTGACCCGGGAACACGCCAAGGGTTCGCAAGACGTCGTGGCGAGCCTCTGCGCCCGCGGCCTGGTGACCGAGGAGAAGTACCGGGCCCTCGGCGTCTTCCCGGTGCGCCGCTACCCGGAGGCGGACGGAACCGTCGAACGCGAGCTGCGCGCCCGGCTGTCCGCCGTGGTGCTGCACGGCGCCGAGCCGGACGCCCGCACCACCGCGCTCGTCGCCCTGGTGCACGCCACGGGCATGCACCCGCAGACGTTCCCCGGCCTGCCGAAGAAGCAGGTCGCCCCGCGCATGGCCGAGATCGCCGAGGGCCACTGGGCGGGCGTGAGCGTGCGCGAGGCGATCCGCAACCTTCAGGCGGCGATCTCCGCGGTGTCCGTGGTGACGGTCCTCACCGTGGTGTCGTAGAGCGCCGTGGTGTCGTAGGACGCCGTGGTGTCGTAGGGCAGGGGCTCCGGGGCGCTCTCAGGCCGCCGGGCAGGGCCGTTCTGTGCGCTCTCAGGCCGTCGCCGCCGTCAGGTTCCGCTGCGCCCAGGCGGCGAACGAGGTCACCGGAATGCCCAGCTCCACGGCGTGTTCGGGGTGGGCCGGCTGCGTGATGGCGTTGCTCCACAGGTGACCGGCGCCCCACGCCGGCATGCCCGCCGCGAGCGCCTCGTCGAGGTCCATCGACGGAGCCTCCACCGGTACGCCCCAGGCGGCGGACAGCACCCCGGCCACCTGCTCCATCGTGAGCCGGTCGCCCGCGAGTTCCAGCTCCACCGCGTGGAAGCGGTCGGGCTCCTGTACGGCGTGGGCGACGGCCGCGCCGATGTCCTCGGCCGCCACCAGCGCCAGGGTCGTGTCCGGCCGGACGACCGTCGCCAGACCGCCTTCGGGCCCGTGGGGCGCCAGCTGGGGCAGGTTCTCCATGAAGAACGCGGGCTTGACCACGAACCAGCGGGCGAAGCCGGCCCCGCGCACCGCCTCCAGGATCGCCTGCTTGGTGTCGAAGTACGGCTCCATCGCCGCCCAGCGGCCCTCCGCCCACCCCGGGGTCTCCGTGTGCCGGCCCACCCCGCTGGTCGAGGACTGGACGAACTGCGGCACGCCCGCGGCCCGCGCCGCCTCGATGAGGTTCGTCGCCTGCGCCAGCTCCCCGGCGAAGTCGACGCCGCTCTCGCTCATCGGCGGCATCTGCACCGCGAACACGGCACGGACGTCCGCGCACGCGGCGTCCAGCGAGGACCGGACGGTCAGGTCGCCGGTCACCAGCTCGGCGCCCAGCGCCTCGACGTCCTTCGCGCGCCGCGCCAGCGGGTCGCGCACCAGGGCGCGGACCGGCACACCGGCGGCCAGCAGGGCCCGGGCGGTGGCCCCGCCCTGGCGTCCGGTGGCGCCGGTGACCAGGACGGGGGCGGTACGTGATGCCGGTGATGCCATGGCGGTGTCTCCTCGGGAAGCGGCGGCGGGACCGTCGGAAATCGGCGGCAGGGCCGCGAAACAGAAAACGGCGGGGCCCGCCGTTTCTCCCTCGCTACGATATGGCGAGGCCCACCACTTAGCAAGGAGAGCATGTGACCGGTCAGCGCTCGGACGCCCGCCGCAACTACAGCCGCATCCTGGCCGTGGCCGAGGCGGAGGTCGCTCGGCACGGTGCGGCGGCCTCCCTCGAACAGGTCGCCCGTTCCGCGGGCGTCGGCTCCGCCACCGTGCGCCGCCACTTCCCCACCCGGCAGGCCCTGCTCGAAGCCGTCTTCCAGGAACGCATCCAGGCCCTCTGCGCCCGCGCGGACCAGCTGGGCGGGGCCGACGACAGCCGGGCCGCCCTGCTGGAATGGCTGCGCGACTTCGTCGCGTACGCCGTCTCCGCCCGCGGTCTCGCGGACGCCCTGACCTACGAGCCGCCCACCGACGTACCGGCCGACGCCGACGCGCCGCACTCCTGCGGCGCGGTGCTGGAGGACGCGGCCACCCCGCTGCTCCACCGCGCCCTGCGCGACGGCGTGGTCAGGCCGGGCGTCACCTTCCACGACCTGATCACCCTCGTCGTCGGGATCGCCCTGGCCACCGAGCACCACGCCGAACCGTCGGTCCAGGCCGGCCGCCTCTTCACCCTCGCCGTCGAGGGCCTCAGCCCGAGCCCGGGGCCGAACCCGACTGCCTGACCGAGACGGTGACGTGGTCGACGCGCATCGGGTGGCCGGGCTCGGTCGCGGGGCCCGCCGTCGCGCCGTCCGCCTCCGGCAGCTTGCCGCCGATCGCCACGTTCAGGATCAGGAACACCCCGTGGTCCACCGCCCGCTTCCAGGTCGCCGTGTCCATCGCGTCGGCCCGCACCCGGTGGTACACCCGGTCGTCCCGGTACCAGCGGACCTCCTCCGCGCCGGGGGAGAGGTCGACCTCGACGGCGTACATGTGGAACGCCGTACGGCAGTCCGCGCAGGCCCGCGGACCCGATGTCAGCCCCACCGGCTCCTCGCACGGGCCGCCGTCCAGGACCCCGCAGTGCA
The DNA here is from genome assembly GCF_055792845.1 of Streptomyces sp. DSM 106670. Classification (NCBI taxonomy): domain Bacteria; kingdom Bacillati; phylum Actinomycetota; class Actinomycetes; order Kitasatosporales; family Streptomycetaceae; genus Streptomyces; species Streptomyces sp. DSM 106670. The sequence continues at coordinate 2,705,783 of NZ_CM147704.1, read as the reverse complement.
GCGAACCGAACACGCTGTCCCGGCCGTTGACCGACTCCATCACGTCCAGCTCGCCCACGCCCGGCCATCCGGTGTACCCGTCGCGCAACGAGCCGCCCAGGGTCCAGAACGCGGGCCAGTAGCCCGCCGCCTCCGGCCCGGTCACGTCCGGCAGGGCGATGGACGCCTCGATCCGCAGCACTCCGCCGGGCGGCGGCGCGAAGTCCGAACGTACGGTCGTGATCCGGCCCGAACTCCACTGCCCGGCCTTCCGGGTGGGCACGATCTCCAGTGCGCCCCGGCCGTCCAGGCGCACATTGTCGGTCGAGTCGGTCATGGTCTCGATCTCACTGGTGCCCCACTGCGGCGCCGGGCAGCCGGGGTAGCACGTTCCCAGGTCGTACTGCCAGTTCGCGGGTGAGGGGCGGCTGCCCTTCGGTCCGTCGAAGTCGTCCCGCAGCAGCTCGGCCCAGCCGTCCTTCCCGGACGCGGCGGGCGGCGCGGGCGCGACGGGCTCGGGTGCGGGGTCGGTGGCATCGTCCGGGGTCAGTGCGCCGGACTCCGTCAGCAGGCGCTCCAGCCGGGGGGCCAGCACGATCGCCGCCACGTTCGTCAGATGGGCGTCGTCGCGGTAGAGCAGGATCCGGTCCCGTACCGCGGGGCAGGTCGGGCCGTCGCCCGGGCACAGCACCGGGTTCACGCCGACGGACCGCACACCCGGCACCGCGCCCGCCGCGATCCGCCGCGCCAGCGGGTCGGCCGGAAGCGCCTCGGCCCGGCCGAACGCGCAGCCGGCGGCGTCGTCCGGAGCGCCGGAGACGCACGCCGGGATGTCCGTGCCCGGTACGGGGGTGTCCTCGATGTACACGATCGGCGCGCCGGTTGCCCGCAGCGGCTCCAGCGTCCTCTCCCAGGCGGCGGTCAGGGCCTTCTCGTCGGCGGTGTACCGGTTGAGCGAGGCGATCACGATGAGCCGGGGCCTCGGCCCCGTACGCAGCCGGTCCAGCGCGTCCGCCCGCCAGCTGTCGCACTCCCGGTAGGCACGCCCCAACTGAGGGCTTTCCACCGTCAGTTCCGGTAGCGGGCAGCCCTGCTTCACCAGTTCCTGGAGCGCCCAGCCACGCCGGGAGGCCATCGAGAGCAGCGGGGAGAACCACTGGCCGGCGTGCGAGTCGCCGAGCAGCACGATGCGGTCCGGGCTGTCCACCGCCCCGAACAGGCACTCCGGGCTGCGCGTCACCGCCGGGGCGACCTGGCAGGCCCCGTCCGGCGGGAAGTCCTTGCGGGCCTGGGCCGGGCCCGGCACCGGAGGACCGTCCGCGAGCGGGGAGCCGTCGGCGCGGGCGAGCAGCGAGGGCCCGGCGGCCGCGCCCGGCGGGAGACCCTTGACGTCGACCGGGGTGGCCGGGCCCATCAGCTGGAGGGTCGTGGTGCCGACGACGAGCGCGAGCACGACCGGCAGGACGATGGCCGAGATCCCCACCGCCAGTCCCCGGCGCGGGAGTTCGGAGACCGTACGGCTGCGGCGCAGCGGTTGTTCCACCCAGCGCATCGTGGCGAGGGCGGGCAGCACGGCGGCCAGCGTCAGCGCCGTCTTCGCGGGCCAGCCGAGCGAACCGAGCCGCGCCTCGGCGAGGACGAGCACCGGCCAGTGCCACAGATACAGGGTGTAGGAGAGCCGCCCGACGGCCCGAGGCGCCCGCCCCGCCAGCAACCGCCCGACACCGTGGGCCCCTTGGGCGTCACGCTCGCCCCGGCCCGGGATCGCGGCGAGGATGACGGCGGCCGCACCCAGGGTCGGGACGAGCGCCGCGTGACCGGGGTACGGGGTCGACGCGTCGTACGCCACGACGCACCAGAGGATCGCCGCGGCCCCCGCCCATCCGCACACCAGCCGCAGCGGACGCGGCCCGCGCAGCAGATGCCAGGGCAGCAGCGCCAGCAGCGCGCCGACGGCGAACTGCCAGACCCGCGAAGGCGTTCCGAGGTACGCGAGCGAGACGGAGTCCCGCGTCCAGTGCAGGGACAGCGCGAACGAGGCGACGGCCACGGCGGCGGTGACGAGCGCCACGACCGCGCGCACGGCCCGGCCCCGGCGCACCGCACGTGCGGCGACCAGCACGATCACCGCCAGCAGCGGGGCCCAGAACAGATAGAACTGCTCCTCGACGGCGAGCGACCAGAAGTGCAGCAGCGGACTCTGGTCGTGCCCGGCGGCGAGGTAGTCGGTCTGCTGGGAGACGAACCGCCAGTTGGCGACGGACAGCGCGGCGGCGAGGACGTCGTGCTCCAGGTCGGCGCGGAGCAGCGGTACGGTCAGCCACGCCCCGGCGACCGCGACCGCCGCGAGGACGACGGCGGCGGAGGGCAGCAGCCGGCGGGCGCGGCGGGAGAAGAAGTCGCCGAGCCGGATCCGGCCGGTGGTGATCGCCTCCCGGACCAGCAGCCCGGTGATCAGATAGCCGGAGATGACGAAGAAGACGTCCACGCCGACGAAGCCGCCCGCCGCCCCCGGTATCTGGGCGTGGAAGGCGAGCACGGCCAGGACGGCGACCGCACGCAGCCCTTCGATGTCGGGCCGGAACGTGGATCGGTGCGGACTGGGCCCGGACTCGCCGCCCGAGCGGGCCGGGCGGGCCGGGCGGGCTGAGCTCGGGAGGGCGGATCGCTTACGGCGTGGGCCGCGGGCGATGAGGAGGGGCATCGGGTGGCGCCTTTCGGGACGGCTCAACTCAGCCACGGGAGCATCGGGTTGACCCACCCGGAGGCGATCAGACCGGTGAGCAGGAGGACGGCGGAGGCGGCGAGCGCCTCGGGCCAGCGGCGCGGCAGCATGCCCGTACGGGGGGACGGCCGCGACCCGGGCGTGAACCAGGCCCGGGGCCCGGACGCGAACCCGGACGCGAACCTGGACCCGGACCTGGACCTGGACCCGGACCGGGGCCCGGCTTCGGCGAGGGGCTTCCCGGTCGGCGCGGGCGGGCGCAGCTCGGCCGACAGGTCCCGGATCAGCGGCATGTTGATCTGCAACTGGACCAGGAGATAGAGGCCGAGGCCCCAGTTGGGCTCCCAGCCGTTACGGGCCACGGCCAGCGCGAGGCCACCGGCGGCCGCCCCGTTGGACAGGACCAGCCAGACCAGCGAGACGCCCACCACCCGGCGGGCCATCGACCCCGAACTCCCGCCGCCGCGACGCTCCTTGCCCTGCGCCCCCGTGGGCACCCAGGCGGCGCTGCGGCCGCGCAGGGTGTGCCAGAAGGCGGTGGCGGCGGCCACGCTGGTGAGGACGTTCGCGCGGATCACCTCCACCCGCCACCGGGTCCGGCTGATCCGGGGCAGCAGCACATGCCACAGCCACAGCGGCGCGAGCAGCGGCAGGACGTGCCAGGGCCGGACGTGGTCCGGGTACCGGAACATCATCACCAGCGGCGGCAGCGGAGCGGCGAAGGTGTTCACGGCCGTGGTCAGGTAGCCGACGACGCCTTCGTAGAAGCAGAGCCGCATCCGCCAGGGCGCGTTCATCCGCTTGAGGACCGGCGTGCCGAGGAGGTGCAGGTTGCCCATCGCCCACCGGTACTGCTGGTTGACGAACGAGGTGACGGTGTCGGGCGAGGTGCCCTTGGCGACCAGGACCGGGACGTACTGGGTGCGGAACCCGCGTTCGTGCAGGGCGAGTCCGGTGTACAGGTCCTCGCTGTGGTCGAGCCGCGCGAAGCCACCCGCCAGGTCGATCGCCTCGCGCCGGTAGACGGCGTTGCTGCCGCAGCAGATCGCGGCGTCGCTGGCGTCCCGCGAGGGCTGGATCCAGCGGAAGAACCACTCCTGCGCGGCCCCGGCGGCGCGCTGGATCCAGTCCATGCCCGCGTCGGTGTCGAAGCACTGCGGGCTCTGCACGATGCTGACGGCGGGGTCCGCGAGATACGGGACCAGATGGCGCAGGAAGTCCGGCCGGGGCGCGAAGTCCGCGTCCAGGATCGCGATGAACTCGGCGTCGGACAGGGTGAGGGCGTGGTTGAGGTTCCCGGCCTTCTTCAGGTGTCCCCGGTCGGGGCGGACGACGTACCGGTAGCCGTGCTCGGCCGCCAGGGCCGCCACCTCGGCCCGGTCGGCGTCGTCCAGCACCCAGACGGTGAGCGCGTCGGGCCAGTCGAGGGCGGCGACCGCGCGGTAGGCGTTGGCGAGGACGGGGAGGGGTTCGCCGCAGGTCGGCAGGTAGAGGTCGACAGTCGGCAGCGCGGCGGGCCGCCAGGCGCGGACGAGCACCTCGTGCGAGGCCCGGGTCAGCCGGCGCTGCCGCAGGCTGTTGACGGAGGACAGCAGCAGGGCCACCACGTTCAACCCGAGGACCGCGAGGAACGCCCACAGCGCGGGGGTCCGTAACGCGAAGGCGAACATCGTCGCCGCCGTGAACACGAAGGCCAGCGAACTGCTCACCAGCACCCACCGGTGCTGCGGCCCGAAGTACCAGTAGAGCTCGTCGTCGGACGGAGGTTGCGGAAGGTGATGCACGGTCATAAAGCCCCCCACGGCTGTGTATGTACCCGTTTTTCTGTGCCTGTTCCCGGTGGCCCACCTTACTGTCAAAGGTATAGACCACTTACCGAGAGGGCTGCGGCGGACGGAATGAGACACCGGATTGGCGTGACTTAATTGGTCCAGACCTCTGGGTGATTCCATTCGAGCCCGACGCCCGTCCGGCGGGGGAAGAGGCAGGTCACGCGAGGGTGAACAGTCCCGGAAGACTTGCCGGGCCGGACACGGGCCGGGCACGGACCGGGCGCGGACCGCCCGCCGGGGCCGGAAGCCGGAGCCGGCGCGGACCGGCCGCCGACCGCACGCCCGCCGGGCCCCGGACCGTCCGACGGTCAAGACACCGGGCACGCCCCGCACACCGGACGGCACAATGGGTCCATGCCGATACCCAGCCGCGCCGCCCTCGTCGACCACCTCGTCCGTACGCGTATCGCGGGGGACGTCGCCACGCCACGCGACAACAACCTCTCCCACTACCGCAAGCTCGCCAACGGTGACCGCCACTACTGGCTGGGCCTGGAGCTCGGCGACCGCTGGACCGACGAGCAGGACGTGCTCGCCGTGATGGCCGAGCGCTGCGGCGTCAACGACGACCCGGCGCACCGGCAGGGCCAGGACACCATCGACCCCGAGCTGACGGTCGACGCCCTGGAGCGGATGGCGGCCCGGCTGCGCAAGGCCGCCGACGGCCGCGAGCGGGTCCTGTTCGCCACCGGGCACCCGGGCGGCCTGCTGGACGTGCACCGGCAGACGGCGGACGCGCTGCGCCGCGCGGGTTGCGAGATCGTCCGCATCCCGTCCGGGCTGATCGCGGACGAGGGGCTGGTCGTCCAGTTCGCCGACGTCGCGATGCTGGAACGCGGCGCGACCCTCTGGCACACCCACTCCCCGGCCCCGATGGCCGCCATCCTGGACGCCATGGCCCACCTGGGCCGCCCGCTGCCCGACCTGGTCGTCGCCGACCACGGCTGGGCGGGCTGCGCGGGGCAGCGCGGGCTGGACGCGATCGGTTACGCGGACTGCAACGACCCGGCCCTCTTCCTCGGCGAGTCGGAGGGATCCCTCCAGGTCACGGTCCCGCTGGACGACCATGTCACCGACCCGCGCTTCTACGACCCGATGACGGACTACCTGCTGCACGCGGCGGGGCTGCTGGAGGAGGAGCCCGCGGAGCCGGTCGCCGAGGAGCCGGCCGCGTAGGCGCCGTGGGCCTCAGGAGCGGCCGGGCTCCGGCCCGCCGCGACCGGTGTCGCTCAGGAACCGCCGCGCCGCAGCCTCTGAGCCCTTCCCGGCGTCGGGTCCAGATACACCCGTCGGACCGACGGGAACCGCTCGCGCAGCTGCGCCTCCGCCTCCTCGCAGGCCCACTCGACCTCCGCGGCGGTGGCCATGTCCCGGAAGTCGATCTTCGCGGCGATCAGGATCTCGGCCGGCCCCTGGATCAGCGTGGTCAGTTCCAGTACGTCCACGATGTGCGGCACCGACAGCAGCTCCTCGCGCACCCCCGCCCGCATCGCCCGGGGCAGCGGCCGCCCGATGAGCAGCTGCGCGTTGGCGCGGCCCAGCACCCACGCCACGTACACCAGCAGCACCCCGATCAGACAGGACGCGACGCCGTCCCAGACGCCCGAGCCGGAGAGCTGCCCGCCGAGCAGACCGCCCGCCGCCAGCAGCAGGCCGATCAGGGCCGCCGAGTCCTCCATCACCACGGCCTTCACCGCCGTGTCCGGTGTGTGCCGCAGGTAGTACGTGTCCGGCACCCGCAGCCGTGACGCCTCGCGCCGCACCTGTTTGACCCCGGTGCGCAGCGAGTAGCCCTCCAGTAGGAAGGCGACGCCGAGGACGATGTAGGAGACGAGCGGATCGCCCAGCTCCTCGCCCGCGACCAGCGTGTGCACCCCGTCGTAGATCGAGAAGACGGCCCCGCCGACGAAGGTGGCGATGGAGGCGAGCATCGCCCAGATGTAGCGCTCGGGGCCGTAACCGAGGGGGTGGTCCTCGTCGGCCGGTTTCTCGCTCCGCTTGAGCGCGGTGAGGAGCATGACCTCGGTGACGGTGTCGGCGACCGAGTGCGCCGCCTCGGAGAGCATCGCGCTGGAGCCGCTGATCAGCCCGGCGACGGCCTTCGCCACGGCGATACCGAGGTTGGCGGCGGCCGCCACGATCACGGTGAAGGTGGACTCCCCGCCGTCGGCCGCTTTGTCGGCTTTCGCGTCACTCATGGTGGGGAGTATGTCGGAATCGCGGCTTCGGGGGCCGTTCATCCTCGCGGGATGCGCATCATCCTCGCGGGATACGGACCACGCCTTCCTGGATGACCGTGATCGCCAGGCGTCCGTCGGCGGTGTAGATACGGGCCTGGCCCAGTCCCCGGCCACCGGAGGCCGACGGCGACTCCTGGTCGTACAGCAGCCACTCGTCCGCCCGGAACGGCCGGTGGAACCACATCGCGTGGTCCAGGCTTGCGCCGACCACGTCCCCGACCGTCCAGCCGCCCCGCCCGTGGGCGAGCAGTACCGAGTCGAGCAGGGTCATGTCGGAGACGTACGTGGCCAGGCAGACGTGCAGCAGCGGGTCGTCGGCGAGCTTGCCGTTCGTCCGGAACCACACCTGGGAACGGGGTTCGCGCGCCTCGCCCACCGTGGCGAACGGCGGCTCGTCCACGTACCGCAGGTCCACCGCCTGCCGCGCCTCGATCAGCCGGTCCACGACGCCGGGATCGCTGAAGCGGTCCGCGTACCGGGGCAGCATCTCGGCAGCCGTCGGCAGGGTCTCCGGGTCCGGGGCGGCGGGCATGGGGGCCTGGTGCTCCATGCCCTCCTCGTGCGTCTGGAAGGACGCGGAGAGGTGGAAGATCGGCTGCCCGTGCTGGACGGCGACGACCCGGCGGGTGGTGAAGGACCGCCCGTCGCGGATCCGGTCGACGGTGTAGACGATGGGCGCGCCCGGGTCGCCCGCCCGCAGGAAGTACGAGTGCAGGGAGTGGGCTCCCCGGTCGGCGGGGACGGTGCGGCCCGCGGCGACGAGCGCCTGGGCCGCGACCTGGCCGCCGAACACCCGGGGCACGAGCGCGCTGCGGCTCTCGCCCCGGAAGATGTCCCGCTCGATCTGCTCCAGGTCGAGCAGGTGGAGCAGATCGAGCAGGGGATCGGGACTCTCGTTCATGGAAGGAAGGTAGTCCCTTACAGGCCCATGGACTTGGCGATGATCGACTTCATGACCTCGCTGGTGCCGCCGTAGATGCGGTTGACCCGGTTGTCCGCGTACAGGCGGGCGATCGGGTACTCGTTCATGAAGCCGTAGCCGCCGTGCAGCTGGAGGCAGCGGTCGATGACGCGGTGCGCGACCTCGGTGCAGAACAGCTTCGCGGACGCGGCCTCCGCCGCCGTCAGCTCACCGGCGTCCAGGGCCTCCAGCGCGCGGTCGGCGACGGCCTGGGCCGCGTCCACCTCGGCCTGGCAGGCGGCCAGCTCGAACTTGGTGTTCTGGAAGGAGGCGACGGTCTTGCCGAAGACCGTGCGGTCCTGCACGTACTCCTTGGCGAACCGGACGGCGGCCGCGGCCTGGGCGTACGCGCCGAAGGCGATGCCCCAGCGCTCGGAGGCCAGGTTGGTGCCGAGGTAGCCGAAGCCCTTGTTCTCCTCGCCCATCAGGTCCTCGACCGGGACCTTGACGTCGACGAACGCCAGCTCGGCGGTGTCGGAGACGCGCAGGCCCAGCTTGTCGAGCTTGCGGCCGACGGAGTAGCCCTCGGACTTGGTGTCGACGGCGAAGAGGGAGATGCCGAAGCGGCGGTCGTCCTCGCGCGGGGCGGCGGTGCGGGCACAGACGATCACGCGGTCGGCGTGGACGCCACCGGTGATGAAGGTCTTGGAGCCGTTGAGGATGTAGTGCGTGCCGTCCTCGGAGAGCTTGGCGGTGGTCTTCATGCCCGCGACGTCGGAGCCGGTGCCCGGCTCGGTCATCGCGAGGGCCCACATCTCCTCGCCGCTCGCGAACTTCGGCAGCCAGCGCTTCTTCTGCTCGCCGGTGGCCAGCATCTTGATGTACGGGAGGCCGAGCAGCGTGTGCACGCCGGAGCCGCCGAAGGAGACGCCCGCACGGGCGGTCTCCTCGTAGATCACGGCCTCGTACTTGTGCGAGTCGATGCCCGCGCCGCCGTACTCCTCGTCCACCTCGATGCCGAAGATGCCCAGCTCGCCCAGCTTGAGGTAGAAGTCGCGCGGCGCCTGGCCCGCGGCGAACCACTCGTCGTAGACCGGCACGACCTCGGCCGCGATGAAGGCGCGGATGGTCTCCCGGAACGCCTCGTGGTCCTCGTTGAATACCGTACGGCGCACGGGATGCCTCCTAGGTCGGCAGTCGATTCGCGGAAATGCGCGGAAAGTCGCGGAACATGGCTAAGCGCTTGCTCAGACTTCCTTCGAAGTTACCCGCCGGTTGCAGTCGCTGTCCAGGGTGATGCTCGGCACCCGGGGCGATTGTCAGTGGTGTGGGGGACTATCGGATGCAGACGGCGACGGACCGCATCGGGGGAGCACCATGACGATCACCAACGAGCAGCTGGCGGGCCACACCTTCCTGGCCCTGCTGTACGAGGACGACTATTTCCCGGACCACGTCCTGGACAAGGGCACGGCGATCCTGCACGCCCTGTGCGAGCGGATCGAGGCCGAGCGGCCCGCCGACCTCACCGCGCTGTACGCGCTGACCGCGGTGGCGACCGAGGCCTTCAACGACCTGGAGGCGGAGTTCGAGGCGGCGGACAGCGAGATCGAGACGGTCGCCCGCGAGGAGATAGGCGAGGCCTTCTGGACCATCGCGACGGCGTACGGCTTCGAGGACGCGGACCCGGAGAAGCTGATCGCCGAGCGCGAGTGGTGAGCGGTTCGGCGACCCGTTTCCGGACGGCGGGCCGGGCCTCGGGCGACGGGCGGCCGGGCTTCGGCGGCCGTAGGAGGGTGCGGGAGGAAGGTGCGGGGAGGAAGGTGAGGGAGTGAGGCTGGAGGACCTGGTCCGGCTGCGCCGGGCCCGCGACCGCATGGACCGCGAGTACGCCGAGCCGCTCGACGTCCCCGCACTGGCCCGCGACGCGCTGATGTCCCCCGGCCACTTCTCCCGCAGCTTCCGCGCCGCCTTCGGCGAGACCCCGTACAGCTATCTCATGACCCGCCGCATCGAGCGGGCCAAGGCCCTGCTGCGCCGGGGCGACCTGTCGGTCACCGACGTCTGCTTCGCCGTCGGCTGTACGTCGCTGGGCTCCTTCAGCTCCCGCTTCACGGAGCTGGTCGGCGAGACCCCGAGCGCCTACCGGGCCCGCCCCCACGACGCCGGCGAGACCATCCCCGCCTGCGTCGCCAAGATGCTCACGCGACCGGTCAGGAATGGAGAAGCGGATCGGAGGCCCCGCCCGTAGCGTGAAATCCATGGACATCAAGCTCTCGCAGTGCTTCATCGCCGTCGACGACCACGACAAGGCGCTCGCCTTCTACCGCGACGCCCTGGGAATGGAGGTACGCAACGATGTCGGATTCGAAGGCATGCGCTGGGTGACCGTCGGGTCTCCCGCCCAGCCGGACGTGGAGATCGTCCTGGAGCCCCCGCTCGCCGACCCGAACGCCCCGGCCGCCGACCGCCAGACCATGGCCGAGCTGCTCGCCAAGGGCATGCTGCGCGGCGTCATCCTCTCCTCGGACGATGTCGACGCGGCCTTCGAGAAGGTCCGCGCGGCGGGCGGCGAGGTGCTCCAGGAGCCGATCGACCAGCCGTACGGCGTCCGCGACTGCGCCTTCCGCGACCCCTCCGGCAACATGCTGCGCATCACCCAGGCCAAGAAGTAGCACCCGCCCCCGCCCCCAGGGGCCGGAGCCCGGCAACGACGGGCCCCGGCCCCCACGCACGGACCGCAGGCTCCGCGCACCAGCAACGGCCAGTTATGGAGAGACGACGAGCATGGCTCCGCGAACGAAGACCCAGCAGCCGCCCGCGCCGCACGCTGCCGACAGCCACGACCTGATCCGCGTGCACGGTGCGCGGGAGAACAACCTGAAGGACGTCAGCATCGAGCTGCCGAAGCGCCGGCTGACGGTGTTCACCGGAGTCTCCGGCTCGGGCAAGAGCTCGCTGGTCTTCAGCACCATCGCCGCCGAGTCCCAGCGGCTGATCAACGAGACCTACCCCGCCTTCGTCCAGGGCTTCATGCCCACCCAGGCACGCCCCGACGTCGACGTGCTCGACGGCCTGACGACCGCGATCATCGTCGATCAGCAGCGCATGGGCAGCGACCCGCGCTCCACCGTCGGCACCGCCACCGACGCCAACGCCATGCTCCGCATCCTCTTCAGCCGGCTCGGCACGCCGCACATCGGCCCGCCCGGCGCGTTCGCGTTCAACGTCCCCTCGGTCACCGCCAGCGGCGCGATCACCGTCGAGCGCGGCAACAAGAAGGCGGTCAAGGCGACCTTCAGCCGCACCGGCGGCATGTGTCCGCGCTGCGAGGGCCGGGGCACGGTCTCCGACATCGACCTCACCCAGCTCTACGACGACTCCAAGTCGATCGCCGAGGGCGCGTTCACCATCCCCGGCTGGAAGTCGGACAGCTGGTGGACCGTCCGGATCTACGCCGAGTCCGGCTTCCTCGACCCGAACAAGCCGATCGCCAAGTTCACCAAACGGGAGATGCAGGACTTCCTCTACAAGGAGCCGACCAAGGTGAAGGTCGAGGGCTCCACCCTCACCTTCGAAGGACTGATCCCCAAGATCCAGAAGTCGTTCCTGTCCAAGGACCGCGAGGCGATGCAGCCCCACATCCGGGAGTTCGTCGACCGCGCGGTCACCTTCGCCACCTGCCCCGAGTGCGAGGGCACCCGGCTCACCGAGGGCGCCCGCTCCTCGAAGATCAAGAAGATCTCCATCGCCGACGCCTGCGCGATGGAGATCCGGGACCTCGCGGAATGGGTCCGCGGCCTGGACGAACCCTCGGTCGCCCCGCTCCTCGAAGCCCTCCAGCAGACCCTGGACTCCTTCGTGGAGATCGGCCTCGGCTACCTCGCCCTGGACCGCCCCTCCGGCACCCTCTCCGGCGGCGAGGCCCAGCGCGTCAAGATGATCCGCCACCTCGGCTCATCGCTCACCGACGTCACCTACGTCTTCGACGAGCCCACCATCGGCCTCCACCCGCACGACATCCAGCGCATGAACGACCTCCTGCTGCGCCTGCGCGACAAGGGCAACACGGTCCTGGTCGTCGAGCACAAGCCCGAAGCCATCGCCATCGCCGACCACGTGGTCGACCTCGGCCCCGGGGCCGGTACGGCGGGCGGCACCGTCTGCTTCGAAGGCACCCTGGACGGCCTCCGCGCCTCCGACACCGTCACCGGCCGCCACCTCGACGACCGGGCAGCCCTCAAGGACGAGGTCCGCGAGTCCACCGGCGCGCTGGAGATCCGCGGCGCGACCTCGCACAACCTCCAGAACGTCGACGTCGACATCCCGCTCGGCGTCCTCACTGTCATCACCGGTGTCGCCGGCTCCGGAAAGAGCTCGCTCGTCCACGGCTCCATCCCGGCGGGCGAGAACGTCATCTCGGTCGACCAGAGCCCCATCAAGGGTTCCCGCCGCAGCAACCCGGCCACGTACACCGGCCTCCTGGAGCCGATCCGCAAGGCCTTCGCCAAGGCCAACGGCGTGAAGCCCGCCCTGTTCAGCGCCAACTCCGAGGGCGCCTGCCCCACCTGCAACGGCGCGGGCGTCATCTTCACCGACCTCGGCATGATGGCCAGCGTCTCCAGCCCCTGCGAGGACTGCGAGGGCAAGCGGTTCCAGCCCTCGGTGCTCGACTACCACCTCGGCGGCCGCGACATCAGCGAGGTCCTCGCGATGTCGGTCACGGAGGCCGAGGAGTTCTTCGGCTCCGGTGAGGCGGCCCTCCCGGCGGCCCACAAGATCCTCGACCGCCTCGCGGACGTCGGCCTCGGCTACCTCAGCCTCGGCCAGCCGCTCACCACCCTGTCCGGCGGCGAACGCCAGCGCCTGAAGCTGGCCACGCACATGGGCGACAAGGGCGGCGTCTACGTCCTCGACGAGCCGACCACCGGCCTGCACCTGGCGGACGTGGAACAGCTCCTCGGCCTGCTGGACCGCCTGGTCGACTCCGGAAAATCGGTGATCGTCATCGAGCACCACCAGGCGGTCATGGCCCACGCCGACTGGATCATCGACCTCGGCCCCGGCGCGGGCCACGACGGCGGCAAGATCGTCTTCGAGGGCACCCCGGCCGACCTGGTCGCGGCCCGCTCGACCCTGACGGGCGAGCACTTGGCGGAGTACGTGGGGGAGTGAGGCCCGGGCCTTCTCCGCCCGACTCCCGGGTCAGGCGGAGAAGGCCCCGCGCTTGACCGCGTCCACAAAGGAGGTCCACCCGGCGGCGGGGATGAGCAGGGCGGGCCCGCCGGGGACCTTGGAGTCGCGGACGGGGACGGCGGTGGGGTGGTGGTCCTGGACCTCCAGGCAGCTGTCTTTGTCAGGGCCGCTGTACGAAGACTTCCGCCAGCAGGCAAGCGGGTTGGTGCGCTCAGTCACGGTGTCCGTACTCCCTTGCGGCTGCCCTGAGCACGTTCAGCGACTCGGAGAGGGACAGCGCGTCGCTCATGGCCAGAGCGTAGGTGGCCTCGATCCGCTCGACCAAGTGCGGTGCATCGTGCACCTTGGCCACCTGCGTGCCTTCGGAGTACGCCACCGGTGGCTGGTCCTCGAAGTGCATCAGCGTCACCATGCTTTGGTGCAGGTTGGTGATGGGGCCGTTCAAGGGCATCACATGCGCGCGGATCCGGCCCCGCTCGACCAGTTGCACCACGTGCATGATCTGTTCCGCCATGATGTCCGCACTCCCCGCCATGCGTCGGAGGATGGATTCGTCCAGCAGCGCCCAGACTACGGGGGACGTGGGACGCTCCAGGATCTTGGCCCGCTCCAGTCGTGAGACAACAGCCTTGTCACGTTCCTCGTCGCTGTACGGCGGAAAGGCTGCGCCCAGTACCGCATCCGCGTACCGACGCGTCTGGAGGATTCCAGGGAAATAGGCGATGGCGAACTCACGGATGAACGTCGCCAGTTCCTCAAGTTTCCGCGCCGCCTTGAACCGTTCCGCGACGGAACGGTCGTCTGGCTGGGGCCGGAAAGTGGTCAGCACATTTCCCGTGCCCAGCGCCTTGTCCAACCGCCGGGCATCCTCCTCGCTCGGCATGCGACGCCCGGCCTCGATGTGCGAGATGTGCGACCGCGTCATCAGCGCCAGGTCCGCGAGCTGCTGCTGGGTCAGGCCGGCCGCTTCGCGCTGCGCCTTCAACCATGTGCCATAGGTATTACTCACAGCCAACTCCCGTGCGACGAACGCGGTGTCACCACAAACCCTCTGGCGAGCCTAGCCGCGCCGCTCGCACTCTGTGAGTGGATCGCTACGCAGCGAAGAATTCACCCCCACTGCTCACGGAGTTGACGCCCTCATGAAGGAACAACCGCTGGACACCGTCCGCCTGCTCCCCTGGACCGGAGCGACCGGCAGGCCGTGTTACGTCGTCGGCAACGGCGAAGGCAAGGTCTCGCGTGAGGCCGACAAGGTCGAGGCGATGCAGCTCGGCATGGCGTACGAACTCCTCGACCACGCCGACGACATGGTCGCGGACGACGGGTCCACGGGCGTCCAGCTCCGCCATGTCGCCGCCGCGCTGGCGCACTCGCTGCGGGACGTGCACCGGGTCGCCCGGAGCCGTGGCCTGAGGCTGGGGATTCCGGATGCCTTCGAGCCCGATCATCCTTCGGGCCCGGGGATGGTCCGGCTGCGACCGTAAGGCGGCAGAGGCGGCAGAGGCGGCAGAGGGCCCGGTGCACGGGCCCTCAGACTCCGGCCGAGCAGAACACGCACACATCCCAGAACGGCAGCCCGTCCAGCACCCGGTGACGTACGCACGAGGCCATGGCGGCGCTGTGCGGCCCGGGCAGGACATCCGCACCGGCGTTCGCGGTCGCAGGGTCGAACGCCTCCACCATCGCCCGGTACGTACGCAGATAGCCCTCGGCCCGGGGCGGCTCGTACGTCAGCTCCTCCCACCGGTGGCGGGTGAGCGCCAGATCGAGGACGCGCAGTACGAAGTCCTTCGCCGCGGCCCGCTCCTGCGGTGTGTCACCCCAGTCGAGGTCCGCCAGGTCGAAGCCGACGACCCCGCGCCCCATCATGCTCTGGTCCTGGAGCGTCAGCAGGGCGGCGAAGCGGAAGTCCCAGGGCTCGCGGGCCAGCGTGGACACCGAGAGCATCAGTACGTCCACGAACACGGCGGTGCCGCCGTTGGTCATCTCCAGGTAGCGGCCGTCACCGCCGTAGAAGCTGTTCATGTTCCCGAGCGTAGAGAGCGCGAGCGAACGGCCTTGACGCGAGGGCTCGCCGCCGGGTGACCATGAGCCATGATCCGTACGTTGTCGACGCCTCCCGCCATGGCATCCGGCCGCCTCTCCGACGCCCCGCAACCCGTGCTCCCGGCCGCCCGTGGAGCGGGGGTGGCATCCCGGGCGCTCGCGGCGCTCAGTGCGTGGGCCCTGGACGACATCGGCTTCTACCGACTGGAGTTGGACCACTCGACGCGTAACGCCGCCTCGTGCAGGGTCGCGACCAAGGCCGGCTACCGGCTGGAGGGCGCCAAGCGCAGCGCGGCCGTGCACGACGACGGCCGGCACGACATGCATCTGCACGCCAGGGTCAGGGGCGACCGCTGATCCGGTCGCGCAGCCAGGAGTTGACGCCGTCGATCGCGGTGGCGGCCAGGGCGGTGGGGTGGCCGGTGAAGCCGTGGGGCGCCGCGGGGTAGACGCGGAGCTCGACGTCGTTACCGGCCGCCGACAGTCGCCCGGCCATGGTCAGGTTGTCCTCCAGCAGGATGTCGTCGCCGCCGACGACCAGCAGCGCCGGAGGGAGGCCGCTCAGGTTGGCGTAGAGGGGCGAGATGTCGGGAAGGGTGCGGTCGCGTTCCGGCACGTGGCCGACGTACGCCTGGATGAAGTACTCGTCCGCGATGAGGCGGCCGCTCGGGGTCCGCGCGCTCAGGTCCCAGGTGCCGAAGCGGAGCGCGGCCCCGGTGAACCGGTCGGCGATGCCCCGGTCCCGCAGCCGGAGCAGGGTCGCCAGGGCGAGGGTCGCTCCCGCCGAGCTTCCGCCGATCGCGAGCCGTGACGTCCCGAAGCGGGCCTCGGCCTCCTCGACCAGCCAGAGCGCCACCGCTTCGCAGTCGTCGGGGGCGGCGGGCCAGGGGTGCTCGGGCGCGAGCCGGTAGTCGACGCCGATGACGGCGATCCGGAGGGCGTCCGCGAGCGCGCGGTGGCGTTCGTCGCCCTGGGCGGCGGTGCCCATGTAGAAGCCGCCGCCGTGGATGCCCAGGTAGACGCCCTGGGGCGGACCGTCGGCAGGCAGGAAGATCCGGACCGGGACGCGTACTCCGGCGGCCTCGACCGTCTCTTCGACGGCCGGGGGAACGACGGCCCGGGGTGCGGGCTTCTTCGCCCGCGCCCCTTGCAGCTCCTCGAAGGTGGCGGGCCCACGGCCTGCGACTCTCGACCGGTAGAAGGCGCGGGCTTCGGCGACCTGCTCGGCGGGCACGTCGGCGAACAGTGCTTCCAGGGCGAATCGCACGCGTCGCTCCTCATCCGTTCGGGTTTCCCTCCGGATGCTAGCGGCGCTTCCGTGAGACCGGGCGGCCCTGCTGTACGCCCGGACATGACGTCTGTCATGAACAGTGGTGACAGGGCGCACCGCTCTCCTCCGCCCGCGCGGGGCAGGCTGGGCGGAGACCCGCGCACCGGACGCCGACGGTTGGACAGAGGCCATGCAGAAGAAGAACGAGAACGACCTGCTCATCGTCGAAGACCTGACGCTGCTGATGATGGACGACAAGTCCGGGGCCATCGCGGGGGAGGGCACGCTGTACTACACGCTGGGCGGCGCGGTCCTCGTGGAGCTGGGCCTCGGCGGTCACATCGCGGCCGACGAGAACGACCAGGGACTGAACGGCGTGAAGGTCCACGCCGTCAGCAGCCGTACGCCGTCGGATCCGCTGCTCCGGGCCGCTCAGGCGAAGGTCGGTGAGCGGGTGCGCGGCGTGCAGACCCTGCTGATCGAGATCGGTACGGGGGTAGGGAAGCGGGAGACGGTGCTCGACCGGCTCGTGGAGCGGGGCATGCTGCGCCAGGAGACCAAGAAGACGCTGGGCCTGTTCCGTACGACGTCGACGACGGTCGCGGACACCGGGTACAAGAAGGCCCTGGTGGAGAAGGTCCGGGCCGTTCTGATCGACGGCGCGGAACCCGACGACCGTACGGCGGCGCTGACGGGACTGCTCTCCGCGAGCGGCACGCTGCCGACCCTGCACCGCTCCATCCCGTGGTCCGGCAAGGTCTACAAGCGGGCGAAGGAGCTGGAGCAGAGCAGCTGGGGCGCGGAGGCGGTGAACGCCGCGGTGATGCGGACGGTGGCGGCGATCTCGGCGGGGACGGTTGTCGCGGTGACCAGTTAGGGGTTGTCCGGGCGGTCGGTCAGGTGTCGGCGGCACGCCGAACAGCGTGCTCTCAGCCCTGAGCCGTCAGCTCGCAGCTCTCAGCCCTGAGCCCTCGGCTCTCAGCCCGAACCGGCGACCAGTGCCTCGCCGAGCGGGGTGCGCCGGTAGAGCACCGACCGTCCGGACCGGGCGCGGACGAGCAGCCCCGCCTCTCGCAGGATGGCGAGATGGTCTCCCACCGCGCCGGGTGCCATGGCGAGGCTCCGGGCGAGGTGGCTCGTGCTGGCCGGGGCGTCCAGCGCCAGCAGCAGCCGGGCCCGGGCCCGGCCGACCAGGGCGGTCAGCGCGTCCGGCCGGGGGACGGTCTCCTGTTCGCCCCACAGGGCGGCGGTGCCGCGGGCCCGGTAGACCAAGGTCCTGGGCCAGGGGTCGTCCATGTGGGCGGCGATGTGCCCGACGATGGTCGAAGGGATCACCAGGAGTCCGTCTCCGGCGAGGCGGACCGTTCCGCCCCGGAGGAAGCCGATCTCGATACCGCCGGCGCGCCAGGTGACGCCCGGGTGCAGGCTCTCGATGGTCGCGGCCCAGCCGTGTTCGCCGATCACCCCCACCCGGTGCACGACATCGCGCTCACAGATCGCGCGCAGTTGCGGCCAGTCCGCGGCGAGCAGCTCGTGCCACGCCCGGTCCATCGCCTCGGCGATCCGGGAGACGGCGTCCGGCGCGTCCAGCACCGCGCGTACGCGGGGATCACGGGCGGACGGGCCGGTCGCGTTGACGGCGATCTCATGGCGGGCCGCTTCCAGCGGTGTGGCCCGGATCACGGCCAAGTCGTCCGCCCAGGTCTGGTTGAGGCCGCGCGGGGGCGGGGCGACGAAGTTCGGTCCGCGCCCGCGCTCGGTGTGCAGGGCGAGGACGGCGTTCAGTTCGGTCTCACGGCGAAGCCGTTCGAAGGCCGGCCGGAGCCGGGCCGCCCACGCCCGCGGCAGCGGCGGATCCTGCCCGACGAGCGAGCGCAGCAGCAAGCAGAGGTCCAACGCGGGCGACAGGGCGAAACGGCTGCGCAGCAGGTCCTCGACGGAGACTTCGAAGCGCAGCACGCGGCCATGCTACTGCGGGACGCCTGCTCGGATTCGTCCAGCGACGAATCATTGGTGAGTGGTGCGGGCGCACGGCGAGGCTGCGCGTCATGACTCCGACCGCCGGGCCCGCGCAGGGCGACCACCGAGCCACGTACCGCGAGGTGCTGGCCGAACCGCGCTTCCGGCTGCTGTTCTCGACCCGCACCGTCGCGATCACCGCGGACGCGCTGCGGATCACCACGTTCTCGGTTCTGGTCTTCTCGTCCACCGGCTCCGCCCTGCTGAGTGCGGTGGCCTTCGGTATCGGCTTCATCCCGCAGTTGTTCGGCTCGCTGTTGCTGGGCTCACTGGCCGACCGACTGCCGCCCCGTGCGCTCATCACCGGCGGCTACGCCCTGACGTGCGCCACCGCCCTGCTGCTCGCGGTGGTGCGCATGCCGGTCGCGGCGAGCCTCGGTGTCGTGGCGCTGGTCTCTCTCGCCACACCGGTGTTTCACGGCGCGTCGAGCCGGCTGGTCGCGCTTTCGCTGAAGGGCGACGCCTACGTACTGGGCCGTTCGCTGAGCAACATCGCCAGTGCGGGCGCGCAGTTGTCCGGCCTGGCGCTGGGCGGCGCGGCCGTCGCGGCACTCGGCCCGCGCCGGGCACTCGCGGTCAGCGCCGTCCTCTACTTCGGCTGCGCGCTCGCCATCCGTATCCGGCTGCCCCGGCTGCAGCCGGCGGCGCTGGGCGGCACACCCGGCAGCACCGGGGGCAGCACCCGGGGCGGCACCGGTGGCGACAGCGGGGCTGATGGAGAGGTCGATGGAGGGGCGGCCGACGGCGGGGCCGTCCGGGCAAGCCTGCAGGGTGCGGGCCTGCTGCTGCGTGACCGTACGGTGCGACGACTGATGCTGGCCCAGTGGCTGCCCGTCGCGCTCGTGGCGGGCGCGGAAGGCCTCATCGTCGCCTACGCGGGGGAACGCCGCTTCGCGCCAGGCCGGTACGCGGTGCTGATGGGCTGTCTTCCGGTCGGCATGCTGGTCGGCGATCTGCTGGTGGGCCGGTTCCTGCGGCCACGCACCCGGGAGCGACTGGTGGTCCCGTTGGCCGCGCTGGCGGGGCTGCCCCTGATCGGCTTCGCCGCCGAGCCCGGGGTGGGCGTCTCGGCCTGCCTGCTGCTGATCAGCGGCCTCGGATACGCCTACGGTCTCGGCCTGCAACGCCCGTTCCTGGACGCCCTGCCGCAGGACGGCCAAGGCCAGGCCTTCGGCCTGCTCGGCTCCGGCAGCATGACGCTCCAGGGCGTCGGACCGGTCTGCCTGGGCACGGCGGCCGCGGCAGGCACGGGAACAGGCGGGGCCATCGCCCTGGCGGGCGGCGTGGTGGTGCTCACCGCCGGCTGGATTCTCACCTGGCACCCGCGCACGTCTCCGGCCCCCTCACCTGCCTCTTCCCCGGCCCCTTCCCCGGCCCCTTCCCCGGCCCCTTCCCCTGCCTCTCACTGAACCGCTCACCGAACCGCTCACCCGCTCACCGAACCGCTCAACAGAAAGGCTCACGCCGCATGATCGATGACTTCGCGAAGGACAACCTGCACGGGAGACTGCGGCGGGACCGCCAGGCGCTGCTCTGGAAACTCGACGGCCTGTCCGATTACGACGCCCGCCGACCGCTGACGGCGACCGGGACCAACCTCCTCGGCCTGGTCAAACATGTGGCCACCGTCGAGGCCAGGTACTTCGGCGAGGTCTTCGACCGGCCTTCCCCGGAACCGCTGTGCCGGTGGCAGGACTCCGACGGCAGCGACCAATGGGCGGCGGAGGACGAGACCCGCGAAGAGATCGTCGCGTTCTACCGGCGTACGTGGGAACACTCGGACGCGACGATCGACAAGCTTCCCCTCGACGCCCCCGGCCATGTGCCGTGGTGGCCGGAGCCCTATACCCACACGAACCTGTTCGCCGTCCTGGTCCATGTCCTCGGCGAGACCATCCGGCACACCGGGCAGGCCGACATCCTGCGCGAGGGCATAGACGGCCGGACCGGGCTGCGCGCCGAACAGGAGCGGCCGATCGACGAGGAAGCCCGCGCGGCCCACCGCGCGAAGATCGAGCGGGCCGCGAGGTCGGCCACACGCTGACGCACGCGAACGACGTGGACGGTTCTCAGGCGGGGCGGCGGGCCATCCACGTCTCGCGCGTGGACCGTACGACGAGGTCGTCGCGGTGGCGTACGTCCTCGGGCCCGCCGCCGACGAGCCGGTCGAGCGCGGCCAGATCCTCGGCGCCGACGCGCCCGTCGAGGGTGCCGCGGATCCGCTCGAAGACGAGGAAGGCGTACCGTCCCGCCCCCTCGGGCAGCGGGGCGCGCAGCTCCCACCGTTCGGCGCGCTCCTGCTCGACGGGGAGGCCGGCGGCCGCCAGCAGGGAGCCCCAGTCGGCCCCGCGGTGCGGCATCCGCTCGGCATGCAGACCGTCGAGGGCCTCGCGGCAACGGGCCTCCAGCTCACCCCACGGGCCGTCCTCGGGCAGGAACTTCGGCATCCCGTCCACCTCGGCGACGGCAAGCAGCCCTCCGGGGCGCAGCGCGGCGCGGATGCCGGCGAGGGCGGTCGCGGGGTCGTCCAGGTGGTGCAGGGAGGCCGACGCCCAGACGAGGTCGGCGTCGACGACCCCGGGCAGCCCCGCACCGGCGTCGGCCTCCAGCGTGCGCACACGGTCGCCCAGCCCCCGGTCCCGGGCCGCCGAGGTGAGCCGCTCCAGCATGGCGGGCGAGCTGTCGACGGCGGTCACGCGGGCGGTCGGGAACTGCTCCAGCAGGGCGAAGGTGCCGGTCCCGGTGCCCGAGCCGAGGTCGACGATGTGCCGGACGTCGTCACCGGCCAGACAGGCGATACGCCCGGTGAGCGCGGTCAGATGCGGCGCGAAGAGGGCGGCGTCGAGGTCGAGGATCTCGGGCAGGCCGTTCGGCGTCGCATCGGAACCGTGTGCGTGGCTGTGGCCATGTCCGTGGGTGTGGCCGTGGCCGTCGCTGTGGGTGTGACGGTGGGCGGGGGCCGTGGGGTGCGCGTCGTGAGCCATGCCGTCGAGCGTACGACTGGATTGCGCAAGACGCATATGGACTTGCCAATAACGCAACAAGGAGGCGGTCGGGTCGGCCCCGCGCGCAAGGCGGAGCGGAGAGGTGGAACGGAGGGGCGGAACGGAGGGGCGGAACGGAGAAGAGGAGCGCGGAACGGGAGGCGGCGGAGCCGGGGCCTGCGGTGTCCCGGGCGCGGTCTCACCCGCCCGGGGCGTCTCCGTACGCACGCAGGAAGACGTCCACGGCCCCTTCGGCGGTGGACCGCAGGTCGGCCGCCGGTACGGGGCGTGCGCCCAGCCGGGACAGGAGTTCCAGCGGGCCCGTGAGCAGGGCGAAGAAGTGGCCGGCGGCCTGTTCCGGATCGCACGGGCGCAGCCGGCCGGAGAGCGCGAGCCGGGCCAGGCGGTCGGCCAGCGCGGCGAGGGGGCGACGGGCGGTGCGTTCCTGGACGGCGTCGGCCAGATCGGCGAAATGCGGCGACTCCGCGTAGGTCAGTCGGCGCAGGGCGACGGCGCGTTCGCCGCAGCAGATACGGGCCAGGCCGACGGCCAGGTCCGTCAGGGCCGCGCGCGGATCCTGTTCGGCCGCGCGGTCGCGCAAGTCGTCGATCGTGGCGAGGAGTTCGGCCAGCAGGATGTCGGCGGAGGCTTCGACGGCGTACCGGAAGAGCGTTTCCTTGTCGTCGAGGTGGTTGTAGACGGTCGGCTTGGCGACCCCGGCCTCCTCCGCGACCTCCTGGACGCACGCCTGCGCGTACCCGCGCCGGGCGAAGACGAGGAACGCGGCGTCCAGGATCGCCTGGCGCTTGTCGGCCCGTCGGCGCGGGGCGGCTGCCCGGGAACCCCTTGACTCGACTGAACTCATGCGTTCAGTCTAGGTGTTGGTGGCTACCAGTCGGGAAGCTTTTCTGAACGCATGAGTTCAATGAGAGAGAGCGAACGATGCTCGTCCACATGCTGCGGTTCACCTTCAAGGACGGGACGACGGAGGAGCAGAAGGCCCGTGTGCTCGGCCTGATGCGACGTACGGCCTCGGTGGAATCCGTCTCCTTCGCGACCGTGGGCCAGAGCCTGATCGGCCCCGGCGCGGACTTCACCCACGCCTACTGCGTAGCGATCGAGGATCTGGACGCCCTGGAGCGGTACATGCACGACCCGGTCCATCTGGCGGGCGACGACGAGATCCTGCCGCACCTGGCGAGAATCGCGATCGGGCCGGACGCCTCGGACGACATGGACCCGGAACTGGACGCCAGGATCATGGAGTTGCACAGGAAGAAGACCGAGCTGTACCCGGAGTGGGCCGCCACACTCGAACCACTCCTGGCCCCCGCGGGCCAGGGCATGTCCGCCTGACCGCCCACTGGTTGGGGCATCGGCGCGAGGTCCGTACCTGTGCCCGTGCCTGTGCCTGTGGTGGTGCCGTCGGGCAACCATTCACCGTACGGATGGTTTTCCCAGGAAGGCGGGGCCGACAGGACCCGCCTCCGCCGCACATCAGGCAGGCGACGGCGACGGCGACGGCTACGGCGAGGTCGTCGTGGGCCTGCCGGGTGAGGACGTGGGCAAGGCCAAGGACGCGGGCGGCGTCTGGCTCTTCAAGGGCAGCCGCTCAGGCGAGCCACCGACGAACGAACGGCCCGGCCGCGAACACGAACAGGGCGAAACAAGCGACCCGTTGGAGCCCGGGCTCGGCAAGAAACCCGCTGCCACGGAGCCCGTGAACGGCGTACAGGTTGGCAGCCGGGTCCGTCACCATGACCCCGCAGGCGAGGTCGAAGCCGATCCGCTTGCCGCGCAGCAGAAGCACGGCGGCAAGCGGATCGAGGACGGCGAGCGACGACCAGTAGAGGTTGAGCCAGCCCGGGGCCCACGCATAGGCCCACAGCCCATGGCGCACGAGATCCACGACATGCGCGACGCCACCCACAAGGATCAGCACCGCCGCGATCACCCAGACCGCCACGACAACCGACCAGGGCGCCCGCCCACGCCCCATCCACCCGCTCACCCCGGACCTCGTTCCCCCACGCCCGCCCTCAACAGCGCAACCCGACGACACCCCAACCACGCAGCTCGGCCTGCCCGATGACGTCACCCCACCCTCGAATCAGCCCGACGAAGGTGTCGAAGTCATTGATCCGCCCGAAGTCGGCACGGGAGTGCTGCTCGAACGGGCCGCGCAGCAGGCCCAGTTCAGGACCGACGGAATCCCGGAGAACCTTGAGCGAGGAGACGGCGGACGGCCGGCACCACAACAGATGGTCGGCGTACGCAGGGGCCTCATCCATCGCCACGAGCGCCGACGCCTCCCGGATTCCCTGCTGATCGGGCATGTACGCAAGCCCGCCCCAGAACAGAGGATCGATGAACCGGTCCACGCCCGACCGCAGCCCCGGCTCGACGAACGCCCGGATCTCCTCCCACCGCTCACCGGCCCAGAAGTGATCCTTGTACGAGGAGCCGACAGCCCCGAAGTCGAACTTCCCGAACCAGCCGATGGCCGGGGGAGCGGGCCAGAACCACTGGGGCTCGACGGACGGCGGCTGGTCGGGCCCGGCGTCCCACCACTCCTCGTCCACCGAGTCGGATGCCTCGTACAGCACTGCGTGGTGCTGATCCTCCGGTACCGACATGAGGTGGTCCCAGTCGACGATCAGCACGTCAATGCATATGCCCATGACGGTGAAGCGTAGACGGCGGGTGGTGAGCGCTTTATCAGCCGAAGATGATCGCGACGTCCTTGGCCAGACAGAACTTCATGACGGCGACCAATTGGCGGGTGTCGTCGATACGTCGGTCGAGAACCGGATCGCCGGCGTCGTGCCGCCGCTCGTCGATGATTGCCTCCAACCGGGGCAGCATGTCCGAGCATTGAGCGGGCGTGAGGTCCGGACCACCGTCATCCGGATGGTCGAGCAGCGGTGCCAGCGTTGTGGTGACGCTGCTCCACGGGCGGTCTCCGTCGAATCCCTGCATCTCGGAAAGGGCGAACCCCTCGGCCTTTGCCAGCCATTCCCTGAACATGTTGAAGCCGGTGTAGGACCAGGAGATGTCCGGGCTGGTCACATCGTCGTCTCCGGGGAACAGCATGAGCCCCATCCTGGCCTCCTGAATTGTCCGGAGTTCAGAATCGGTTGTGGGGAGCCTGTCGGCAACTGCATTGATGCGCGGTGCTCAACGCTCGGCCCCGGGGGCATTCAGTCGTTGTTCTCGCGTTTCCGGGTCCGCCCTCGCCTCCGTCCCCGGCCCCGGTCATCCGGCAATGTGCTCCTCCAGGCGGACCGTCACGTTGCCCCCTGTCGCAGGGCGAACCACAGCTCCGTCCGTACGTCCATGTCGTCCAGGTCCATGCCCAGCAACTCACCGCACCGCCCGATGCGTTGGCGCACGGTGTTGCGGTGGACGGCCAGGGCCACCGCCGTACGGTCCCAGTTGCCGTGGAGCGAGAGCCAGCAGCGCAGGGTGTCGGCCAGCGGTGCGGTGAGCGGGGCGAGGAGGGCGCGGGCGTGGGCGGCCGCCTGTTCGGGCGGGACCAGGGCGGCGAGGCCGCTCGCGGGGGCGTCCGTCGTCAGTGGGGCCCGGGTCGCCTGTGCGTGGGCCAGGGCGCGGGCGGCCAGGTGGTCGGCGGCGTCGAGAGCGGTGACGGGGGTGGGGGCGGATGCGCCGAGCGTCCAGCCGGGCTGCGGGGTGACCCGGGCCGGTTCGGGGGCGGGGGCAGGGGCGGGGGTGGTCGCGGTAGCCGTGGCGGTGGCGGTGCGTGCATGCGTATCAGGCTTGGCGGGGGGTGGGACCGGATGCATTCCGGGGGTGCTCGGCAGCAGTACCCGTACCGGCTCGCCGTCCCCGCGTCCCGCGTCGACCAGGGCCGTGCCCAGTGACGCGCCCAGGGCCCCGGCGGTCAGGGCGTCCGCCGGGGCGCCGTTCGTGCGGCGGGCGTGGATCACCGTCCACGGGCCGGTGGCGCCGAGGAGCGGGGCCACCTCGGCGGGGGAGGCGCCCAGGAGCATGCGGACCAGGGCCGCCGAACGGCCCGCCGCGTCCGCGCCCTGGTGCGGGGCGGCCAGGAGCGAGAGGAGGACCACCGCGATGCCCGCCACCGTGTGGTCGCCGGGCTCCCGTCGCCGGGTCGCGAGCGCCAGGACCAGGCCTTCGGCGCCGCCCAGCGCGTACGCGGCCAGGTGCGTGTCGCCGTGGGTGTCGGTGGCCGAGGTGGGGGCGCCGGGGCGTTCGCGGGCCACCACCCGGGCCAGCCGGGTCAGCGCCGCCGACGCCCGTGGTGCGGGGTGGCGGCCCGCCGTGAGGGCCCCCTCGGTCGGTCGGCGGCCCGCGGTGGGGGTTTCCTCGGTCGATCGGCGGCCTGCCGTGGGGGTCCCCTCGGTCGGTCGGCGGCCCGTCGTGGGGGTCTCCCCGGCCGGGGCGCGGCCCGCTGCGTGGAGCTCCTCGCCCCGCGCCGTCAGCAGGGCCGCCCGGCCGCCGAGCTGCGCCGCGAGCTGGTGGAGCACCGCCGGTACGGGGTCGGGGCGGGCCGCAGCCGTCGCCAGGGCCTGCTGGGCGCGGGTCACCCGGCGCAGCTCGCGGTGGCGTGCCTCGGCCATCAGCCGCCACACCGCCCGCGCGATCGTGGTGAACGGGGTCTCGGGCGGCACCTCCAGCAGCGGCAGGCCGTACCGGTCGCACGCCTCGATCAGCGCGGCCGGCACCGTCTCGTGCACCGGGCGCACCCCGAAGCCCAGCGCCGCCGCCCCCGCCTCCACCAGCCGGCCGACGTAGTGGTCCGGGTCCGTCAGCAGCACCCCGGCACTCAGCAGCAGCTCGCCGCCGAGGAGGTACGGATACGGGTCCGCCATCTCCGAGGTGTGCACCCAGAGCAGATCGGCGTCGGCCGGGCCCGCGATCCGGCGCAGGCCCAGCTCCTCCCTGGACAGGAGTTCCGCCAGCGGGATGGGCGGGGTCGGCGGGCCGGGCGGTGACGGTGAGGCCGGGGGTGGGGGCGGGGTTGGCATGGATGGTTCGTCCATTCCGTGCGTCGGGAATGGAGGAAACGTACACTTCAGCGTCGGCTTTCGGCCACCTACCGTCTTCCTCGCACGTACATCTGTTTGCGCGAGACGGAGGGAAGCCCATGGCTGTCGACTACGCCGTGATCGTCGTCTACCTGGCCGGCATGCTCGCCATGGGCTGGTGGGGCATGCGCCGCGCCAAGTCCAAGAGCGAGTTCCTGGTCGCGGGCCGCCGCCTCGGACCGGGCATGTACTCCGGCACCATGGCCGCGATCGTCCTCGGCGGCGCGTCCACCATCGGCGGTGTCGGGCTCGGCTACCAGTACGGTCTCTCCGGCGCGTGGATGGTCTTCACCATCGGCCTCGGGCTCCTCGCGCTCTCCGTCTTCTTCTCGGCGCGCATCGCCCGGCTGAAGGTCTACACCGTCTCCGAAATGCTCGACCTGCGCTACGGCGGCCGGGCCGGGATCATCTCCGGCGTTGTGATGTGGGCGTACACCCTGATGCTCGCGGTCACCTCGACCATCGCGTACGCCACCATCTTCGACGTCCTCTTCGACGTGAACCGCACCGTCGCGATCGTCCTCGGCGGAGCGATCGTCGTCGCGTACTCGACGCTCGGCGGCATGTGGTCGATCACGCTCACCGACATGGTCCAGTTCGTCGTCAAGACCATCGGGGTGCTGCTGCTCCTGCTGCCCATCGCCGTCGTCAAGGCGGGCGGCTTCAGCGAGATGAAGGCCCAGCTGCCCACCGAGTACTTCGACCCGCTCGGCATCGGCGGCGAGACGATTTTCACGTACGTGCTGATCTACACCTTCGGCATGCTCATCGGGCAGGACATCTGGCAGCGCGTCTTCACCGCGCGCAGTGACACGACGGCGCGCTGGGGCGGGACGGTCGCCGGTACGTACTGTCTCGTCTACGCCATCGCCGGGGCCGTCATCGGCACCGCCGCCAAGGTGATGTACCCGAACCTGGCCAGTGCGGACGCGGCCTTCGCGACGATCGTCAAGGACGAGCTGCCGGTGGGCGTGCGCGGGCTGGTGCTCGCCGCGGCGCTGGCCGCCGTGATGTCGACGTCCTCGGGCGCGCTGATCGCCTGCGCCACCGTCGCCAACAACGACATCTGGTCCCGGTTGCGCGGGGCCGTCGGCCGGGGCGGGGACGGCGACGAGCCGCACGACGAGGTCAAGGGGAACCGGGCGTTCATCCTGATCATGGGCGTCGCGGTCATCCTGATCGCCATCGCGCTGAACGACGTGGTCGAAGCGCTGACCGTCGCGTACAACCTGCTGGTCGGCGGACTGCTCGTGCCGATCATCGGCGGGCTGCTGTGGCGGCGCGGCACGGCGGCCGGGGCGCTGTCGGCGGTGTGCGTGGGGGGTGTCGCGGTGGTCGGGCTGATGTGGCACTACGGGATCCTCGCCAATCAGCCGATCTACTACGGGCTGCTGGCGTCGCTGGCCGTGTACGTGGTCGTGTCGCTGGCCACGCCGCCTACGGATGCGGCCGTGCTGGACGCGTGGCGTGAGCGGTTGGCGGGCCATCCAGCCCGTCCGGCGTTTGAGGACGGAACCCTTGCGCCGGATCCGGCCGAGCCCACCGATGTCCTCGATCGCCGGACGGGCTGAGTTCGGTCGCCCTCACAGATGCCCTCAATCGCCGGGCGGGCTGGGGTGGACGTCCTCAATCGCCGGACGGGCTGGGTTTGTCCGCCGGAGCCCGCACACTTGACAGCGTAAGAAACCGAAGGAAAGGCACACCCCCCATGAGCAGCACCGATTCGCCGCGCGGCCCCATCGACTCCTCCCGCGTCCCGCGGTACGCCGGGCCCGCGACGTTCGCCCGGCTGCCCCGGCTCGACGAGGTCGGCCGGACCGATGTCGCCGTCGTCGGCGTGCCCTTCGACACCGGGGTCTCCTACCGGCCCGGCGCCCGCTTCGGCGGCAACGCCATCCGTGAGGCGTCCCGGCTGCTGCGTCCGTACAACCCGGCCCAGGACGCCTCCCCGTTCGCCCTCGCCCAGGTCGCCGACGCCGGCGACATCGCGGCGAACCCGTTCAACATCAACGAGGCCGTCGAGACCATCGAGGGCGCGGCCGACGACCTCCTGGGCACCGGCGCACGCCTGATGACCCTCGGCGGCGACCACACCATCGCCCTGCCCCTCCTGCGCTCCGTCGCCAAGAAGCACGGGCCCGTCGCCCTGCTCCACTTCGACGCGCACCTGGACACCTGGGACACCTACTTCGGCGCCGAGTACACCCACGGCACCCCGTTCCGCCGGGCCGTCGAGGAGGGCATCCTCGACACCTCCGCCCTCTCCCACGTCGGCACCCGCGGCCCGCTCTACGGCAAGCAGGACCTGACCGACGACGAGAAGATGGGCTTCGGCATCGTCACCTCCGCCGACGTCATGCGGCGCGGCGTCGACGAGATCGCCGACCAGCTGCGCCAGCGCATCGGGGACCGGCCGCTCTACATCTCCATCGACATCGACGTGCTCGATCCCGCGCACGCCCCCGGCACCGGCACCCCCGAGGCCGGCGGCCTCACCTCCCGCGAGCTGCTGGAGATCCTGCGCGGGCTCTCCTCCTGCCACCTCGTCTCCGCCGACCTGGTCGAGGTCGCCCCCGCGTACGACCACGCCGAGATCACCTCCGTGGCCGCCTCCCACGCCGCGTACGAGCTGACGACGATCATGTCCCGGCAGATCGCCGCACAGAAGGACGCAAAGGACGCAAAGGGAGCAAAGGAAGCCGAGGACGCCAAGTGAGCCACGACCACGACGACCGGCCGCAGCTCACCGCCGCCCAGGCCGCCGCCGTACTGAACCCGCCGGCCGGCCGCAACGGCGGCGACCTCGTCGTCGAGTCCCTCCAGGGCCTCGGCGCGACCACCGTCTTCGGGCTGCCCGGCCAGCACGCGCTCGGCATGTTCGACGCGCTGCGCCGCTCCTCCCTCTCGTACGTCGGACTCCGCGTCGAGAACAACGCGGGCTTCGCCGCCGACGCGTACGGCCGGATCACGGGGGAGGTCGCCCCGCTCCTGCTCTCGACCGGGCCCGGTGCGCTCACCTCGCTCGCCGCGCTCCAGGAGGCGGCCGCCGCCTCCGCGCCCGTCCTCGCCATCTCCAGCCAGATCCCCACGGCCGGTCTCGGCGGCGGGCGGCACGGCTATCTCCACGAGCTGCGCGACCAGCAGGCCTCCGTCCGCGACATCGTGAAGTCCGTGCACACCGTGCGGACCGCGTCCCAGATCCCGTCCGCGATCGCCGCCGCCTGGGAGTCCGCGCTGACCGCCCCGCACGGGCCGGTCTGGGTGGAGATCCCGCAGGACGTGCTGCTGGCCGAGACCACGCTGCCGGTCGTCAGCGCCATGGACGCCACCCCGCGCGAGCTCTACCCGCGCCCCGAGCTGACGATCGCCGCCGCGCATCTGCTGTCGAACGCCGAGCGGCCCGTGATCATCGCGGGCGGCGGAGTCGTACGTTCCGACGCCTCCGGCAAGCTCCTCGCGCTGGCCGAGAAGATCGACGCGCCGGTCGTCACCACCTTCGGCGGCAAGGGCGCGTTCCCCTGGGAGCACCCGCTGTCGCTGCGCTCCTGGCTGGAGGACCGGCACACCACCGACTTCCTGGAGGACGCGGACGTCCTGCTCGTCGTCGGCTCCGGGCTCGGTGAACTCTCCTCGAACTACCACACCTTCCGCCCGCGCGGCCGGGTGATCCAGATCGAGGCGGACGCCGGGAAGCTGGAGTCCAACCACCCCGCCCTCGGCATCCACTCCGACGCCCGCGAGGCGCTGGCCGACCTCCTGGAGGCCGTCGAGCGGCGCGAGGACGCGGGCGCCGCCGAGCGCGTACGTACGGTGCTGGAGAAGGTACGGGTCCGGATCGAGGCCCAGGAACTCACCCTGGAGCAGCAGGTCCTCGCCGCCGTCCGCGAGGCGCTGCCCGACGCGGCGCCCAGCTTCTGGGACATGACGATCCTGGCGTACTGGGCCTGGTCCGCCTTCGACGCCCGGCGCCCCAACACCATGCACTCCGCCCAGGGCGCGGGCGGCCTCGGCTACGCCTTCCCGGCGGCCGTCGGCGCGGCCGCCGCCGACACGACGAAGCCCGTGCTCGCGGTCTCCGGCGACGGCGGTGCGATGTACTCCATCGCGGAGCTGGCCACCGCGCGTCAGTACGACCTGCCGCTGACCTGGCTGATCGTCGACGACGGTGGTTACGGCATCCTGCGCGAGTACATGACGGGGGCCTTCGGCGAGGCCACCGCCACCGAGCTGTCCCGCCCGGACTTCGTCGCGCTCGCCGAGTCCTTCGGCGTACCGGCCGTCCGTACGACACCGGAGTCGCTCGCCACCGACCTGGGCAAGGCGCTGGCGGCCCCGGGGCCTTCGGTCGTCGTGCTTCCGGCGCTGCTGCGGATGTTCGAGCCGACGCACCTGTAGGCCGGGCGCACGTGGGGGCGGGGTGGGCGGGCCGGTGGGACCGCCCGCCCGCTCACAGCTCCGCGAGCGCCTTGCCGATCGCGGCCTCCTGCGCCGTGACGCCCTCCTGGAACCGCGCCCGCTCCGCCGGGTCCCGGATCTCCCCGGGCAGCTCCCGGCGGAGCGGCAGCAGGTCCGGCAGCTGCCGGAAGATCACCGCGGCGGGCTTCCCCCGGCCCTGGCCGGTGGCGTCGACCAGGGACCGGGTCGCCTTCCACAGGTGCGGGGCGAGGTGCTTGCGCGGTTCGGTGGACACCTGCCGACGCTCCGCAGGGTCGTCCAGGGGATGGTGCGCGCCCCCGCCGAGACGCTCCAGTGCGGCGAGCGCCGCGTAGAGCTGTCCACAACGGTAGGCCTCGGTGAGCCGGTCGATCGCCATGCTTCCTGCCCCTTCGAGATGCCTTGCGAGATGGCCTGCGGGATGGCCTTCGAGATGCCCCGCGCGGGATGGCCTGCGGGATGGTCTTCGAGATGTCCTCCGGCCGGGGAGCCGCCGGTTCGCCGCGGGTTACTACCCGCCGGGCCGGGGCCGTGAACCGGTCCTAGGACCCCGGCCCCACCCGCCCCCGCCCTTCGGCCCGGTTCGCCGCCCCGATTGTTGCGGAGGGATGAAATCCGCTCCCGGCCGTGTTGGTGCCTCCGGAAGATCGAACGGGACGGATCGAACGGGACGGGGAGGCAACGCGTGACGGGCGCAGAGCAACAGGGGTGGGGCCGGCGGCTGACCGGGTACGCGTGGCGGTACCGGCGCAACGTCGTGCTCGCTCTCGGCTCGTCGCTCGCCGGCATGGCCGTCATGGCCCTCGTGCCGCTCATCACCAAGGTGATCATCGACGACGTGGTCACCGACCACACCCGCTCCCTCGCGGTCTGGACCGGCCTGCTCATCGGCGCGGCCGTCCTCGTCTACATCGCCACCTACATCCGCCGCTACTACGGCGGCCGGCTCGCCCTCGACGTCCAGCACGATCTGCGTACGGACATGTATGCCACCATCACCCGGCTCGACGGGAAGCGTCAGGACGAGCTGTCCACCGGGCAGGTCGTCGGCCGGGCCACCAGTGACCTCCAGCTGATCCAGGGGCTGCTGTTCATGCTCCCGATGACCATCGGGAACGTCCTGCTCTTCCTCATCTCCCTGGGAATCATGGCGTGGCTCTCGCTGCCCCTGACCCTCGTCGCGCTCGCCGTCGCCCCCGCCCTCTGGTTCATCGCCCGCCGCTCCCGTACCCGCCTCTTCCCCGCCACCTGGTACGCCCAGAGCCAGGCCGCCGCCGTCGCCGGAGTCGTCGACGGGGCCGTCTCCGGGGTCCGGGTCGTCAAGGGGTTCGGGCAGGAGGACCAGGAGACCGGCAAGCTCCGCGAGGTCGGGCGGCGGCTGTTCGCCGGGCGGCTGCGCACCATCCGGCTGAACTCCCGCTACACCCCCGCCCTCCAGGCCGTGCCCGCCCTCGGCCAGGTCGCCATGCTCGCCCTCGGCGGCTGGCTGGCCACCCGGGGCGAGATCACGCTCGGCACGTTCGTCGCCTTCTCCACCTACCTCGCCCAGCTCGTCGGCCCGGTCCGGATGCTCGCCATGGTCCTCACCGTCGGCCAGCAGGCCCGCGCCGGTGTCGAACGCGTCCTGGAGCTGATCGACACCGAGCCGTCCATGCGGGACGGTACGAAGGAGCTGCCCGCCGACGCCCCGGCCGGGATCGAGTTCGACGACGTCACGTTCGGGTACGACGAGGAGCGTCCCGTCCTGGACGGGTTCTCGCTCACCGTCGAACCCGGCGAGACCGTCGCTGTCGTCGGCGCTTCCGGCAGCGGCAAGTCCACCGTCTCGCTCCTGCTGCCCCGCTTCTACGACGTCTCCCACGGGGCCGTCCTCATCGGCGGCCACGACGTCCGCGAGCTGACCCAGGCCTCCCTGCGCGCCGCCATCGGACTCGTCCCCGAGGACAGCTTCCTGTTCTCCGACACCGTCCGCGCTAACATCGCCTACGGCTTCCCCGACGCCACCCAGGAGCAGATCGAGGCGGCCGCCCGCGCCGCCCAGGCCCACGGGTTCATCTCCGACCTGCCCGACGGGTACGACACCACCGTCGGCGAGCACGGGCTCACCCTCTCCGGCGGCCAGCGCCAGCGCGTCGCCCTCGCCCGCGCCATCCTCACCGACCCCCGGCTCCTCCTCCTCGACGACGCCACCTCCGCCGTCGACGCCCGCGTCGAGCACGAGATCCACGAGGCGCTGAAACAGGTGATGGCGGGCCGCACCACCCTGCTCATCGCCCACCGGCGTTCCACCCTCCAGCTCGCCGACCGCATCGCCGTCCTGGACGGCGGGAAGCTCGCCGCGATCGGCACCCACCAGGAGCTGGAGCGCACCTCCGCGCTCTACCGCCGTCTCCTCACCGACCCCGACGAGCTGGGCGGCACCTCGCCCGGCCACCGGCCGCTGCGCACCGGGACGGACCTGGCGGACGACCGCGCCCTCCAGGAGGAGCTGGACGCCGAGTTCGACGCGGAACGCGGCATCACCCCCGAGCTGTGGATCCGCAAGGAGGAGGAGCGGGACACCACCGTCGCCGGTATGCCCGCCACGCCCGAACTGCTCGCCCAGGTCGAGGCGCTGCCGCCCGCCACCGACACCCCCGAGGTCGACGAGGCCGCCGCCGTGCGCCCGGAGGAGTCCTACGGGCTGCGCCGGCTGCTGCGCGGTTTCGGGGCGGCCCTGCTCATCAGCCTCGGGCTGGTCGCCGTCGACGCCGGCATGGGCCTGCTGCTGCCGGTCCTGATCCGGCACGGCATCGACGAGGGCGTCAGCCGGATCTCGATCGGCGCGGTGTGGGCGGCCTCCGCGATCGCGCTGGTCGTCGTGCTCGTCCAGTGGGCCGCCCAGATCGGCGAGACCCGGATGACCGGCCGGACCGGCGAACGCATCCTCTACGCGCTCCGGCTGAAGATCTTCGCCCAGCTCCAGCGCCTCGGCCTCGACTACTACGAGCGCGAGCTGACCGGCCGGATCATGACCCGGATGACGACGGACGTGGACGCGCTCTCCACGTTCCTGCAGACCGGCCTCGTCACCGCGTTCGTCTCCGTGGTCACCTTCTTCGGCATCATGGTCGCGCTGCTCGTCCTGGACATCCAGCTCGCCCTGGTCGTCTTCGCCACCCTGCCCGTGCTGATCGTCGGCACCTTCTTCTTCCGGCGCAGCAGCGTCAAGGCGTACGAACTGGCCCGGACCCGCATCAGCGCCGTCAACGCCGACCTCCAGGAGTCCGTCTCCGGCCTCCGGATCGTGCAGGCCTTCGGCCGCGAGCACGACGGGTCCGCCCGCTACGCCGAGCGCAGCGACCACTACCGCCAGGCCCGGGTACGCGGCCAGTGGCTGATCTCCGTCTACTTCCCGTTCGTCCAGCTGCTGGCCTCCGTCGCCGCCGCCGCCGTGATGATCGTCGGCGCGGGCCGGATCGACAACGGCACGCTGACCGTCGGCGCGCTGGTCGCCTACCTCCTCTACATCGACCTGTTCTTCGCCCCCGTCCAGCAGCTCTCCCAGGTCTTCGACGGCTACCAGCAGGCCACCGTCTCGCTCGGCCGCATCCAGGAATTGCTGCGCGAGCCCACCTCCACCGCCGACCCGGACGAACCGCTCGACGTGCTCTCGCTGCGCGGCGAGATCGCGTTCGAGGACGTCTCCTTCGCGTACGGCTCCGACGAGGAGGCCCTCACCGGCGTCGACCTGCGGATCCCGGCCGGCCAGACGGTGGCGTTCGTCGGGGAGACCGGGGCCGGGAAGTCGACTCTGGTCAAGCTCGTCGCCCGGTACTACGACCCGACCAGCGGCCGGGTCACCGCCGACGGCACCGACCTCCGCCGCCTCGACATGACCGCCTACCGGCACCGCCTCGGCGTCGTCCCGCAGGAGGCGTACCTCTTCGCCGGCACGGTCCGCGACGCCATCGCCTACGGGCTGCCCGACGCCACCGACGCCAAGGTGGAGGCCGCCGCCCGCGCGGTCGGCGCGCACGAGATGATCGCCACGCTGGAGGACGGCTACCTCCACGAGGTCGCCGAGCGCGGCCGCAACCTCTCCGCCGGACAGCGCCAGCTCATCGCGCTGGCCCGCGCCGAGCTCGTCGACCCGGACGTGCTGCTCCTGGACGAGGCCACCGCCGCCCTGGACCTCGCCACCGAGGCCCTGGTCAACCAGGCCACCGACCGGCTCACCGGCCGCCGCACCACGCTGGTGGTGGCCCACCGGCTGACCACCGCCGCCCGCGCCGACCGCGTCGTGGTCATGGACCACGGGCGCGTCGTCGAGGACGGCACCCACGACGAACTGCTCGCCCGGGACGGGCGGTACGCCCGGCTGTGGCGCACCTTCATCGGCGAGGGCATAGGGGAGGACGAGCCGGCGGGCGTCTGAGCCCGCCGTGCAACCTCCCACCCGTCCGCTGCGTCGTAGTCAGGAACGCACAGGTGCGTACAGACGTCAGGTGGGGGCGAATGTGTTCGACATAGCTGCGGGACCGGCGAGACCGACGGCCGCGAAACCGGCGGCCGTGCGACCGGCGGCAGCGAGGAAGCGGTCGATGCCGGTCCGCCTCCTCGTCCTGCCCCTGCTGCTCGGACTCGTCCCCCTCCTCGGCGCCCCCGGCACCGCACAGGCCGCCTCCGCCTGCACCGGCCGTCCGGCGAAGACGGTCGGGTTCTCCACGGGAGAGCTGCGCGTCTACAAGAGCCGCGCCCACGTCTGCGCGGTGACCGTCGCGAAGAAGCCCGGCAAACGGCGGACGATGAGCGTCACGCTCCAGCCGCGCGGCGGACGCACCGTCTCCGACAAGGGCTCGTACACGAAGATGGCCGGGCCGGTCACGGTCAACGCGCTGAACCGCTGCGTCCGGGCCACCGGCGGGATCGGCAAGAAATCGGTCTCCACCGGATGGATCCTCTGCTGACATCCTGTGCTGACACGGACAACCGGGTCTGGCGTGGCGTGTGTTGCCCCGATAAGTTCACGGCGACTGTTGTGAATCAAGGGGAGAGTGCATGCGCAAGTCACTCACAGGGGTTCTCTCGCTCGCCGTGCTCATAGGTACGGTCGGAGCCACGGGGGCCTCGGCCGGTGCGGCCACCGCCGCGGAGCCGGCCGCGAAGCGGAGCAGCGGCGCCGTCGGCGGCGAAGCGAGCAACGAGGACATCAAGGACCGCATCCTGGCCATCCCGGGCATGAGTCTGATCGAGGAGAAGCCGTACGCGGGCTACCGCTACTTCGTCCTCAACTACACCCAGCCGGTCGACCACCGGCGCCCGTCCAAGGGCACGTTCCAGCAGCGCATCACCCTGCTGCACAAGGACGTCTCCCGCCCGACGGTCTTCTTCACCAGCGGCTACAACGTCTCGACCAACCCCAGCCGCAGTGAGCCGGCGCAGATCGTCGACGGCAACCAGGTCTCGCTGGAGTACCGCTTCTTCACCCCGTCCCGGCCGGCCCCGGCCGACTGGTCCAAGCTGGACATCTGGCAGGCCGCCAGCGACCAGCACCGGGTGTTCACGGCGCTGAAGAAGATCTACGACAAGAAGTGGCTGGCCACCGGCGGGTCCAAGGGCGGCATGACCGCCACGTACTTCGAGCGCTTCTACCCGAAGGACATGGACGGCGTCGTCGCCTACGTCGCGCCCAACGACGTCGACAACAAGGAGGACTCGGCGTACGACCGGTTCTTCCGCAACGTCGGCACCAAGGAGTGCCGCGACAAGCTGGCCGGTGTGCAGCGCGAGGCGCTGATCCGCCGGGCCCCGCTGGAGAAGAAGTACAAGGAGCAGGCCGCCGCCAACGGCTGGACGTTCAACACCATCGGTTCGCTCGACCGCGCCTACGAGGCCACGGTCATGGACTACACGTGGGCGTTCTGGCAGTACAGCCTGGTCGCCGACTGCGTGGACCTGCCGGCCGACGCCAAGAAGGCCACCGACGACGACATCTGGAACTCCGTCGACGCCATCTCCGGCTTCTCCGCCTACGCCGACCAGGGTCTGGAGACGTACACCCCGTACTACTACCAGGCGGGCACCCAGCTCGGGTCGCCGGACATCAAGCAGCCCTGGCTCGGCAACCTGAGCCGCTACGGCTACCAGCCCCCGCGCAACTTCGTGCCCCGCTCCATCCCGATGAAGTTCGACCGGGGCGCGATGCGGGACATCGACAGCTGGGTCAAGCACAACGCCCGGCGGATGATGTACGTCAACGGCGAGAACGACCCGTGGAGCGCGGAGCCGTTCCGCCTCGGGCGCGGCGCGAAGGACAGCGCCGTCTACACCGTCCCCGGCGGCAACCACGGCTCGAAGGTCTCCGGTCTCCCCGAGGCGCAGAAGGCGAAGGCCACCGCCGACATCCTGCGCTGGGCGGGTGTCGCCCCGGCGGCCGTCGAGGCGGACCCGTCGAAGGCGAAGCCGCTGGCGAAGTTCGACACGAAGCTGGACCAGCGCAACGGTGAGATCGAGCGCGACGAGGCCACCCTGCGCCCGTAGCGGTCAGCTGGGTCCGCCGGTCACCTTCCCGGTGACCGGCGGGCGCAGCCCACCGGCCTGTCCCCGCCCAGCGCGACGAACAGATCCGTGGTGCCGGGGCACTGCGCCCGCCGCTGCACCGCCGACTCCACCCGGTAGCGCGGGGCGCGTCCGCCCGCGTCCTCGCAGGCGGTCTCCGTGACCTGGCCCGCGCGCGACGCCGTGACGCAGTCCCCGACCACGGTCAGCGGGCCGCCGCCCTGCCCCGGGTCGCCCGGATGCGGGGGCTCCAGATTCCGCATGCAGGCATAGCCGGTGGTGAGCCGGGAACGGGCCCCGGTGCCCGTCTCGGAGACGTGCAGGACGAAGTCGGTGGGGCCGGGGCAGGGCGGGCCCGAGTCCGGGGTGCCGAGGTGCCGGGCCAGGACGGTGGCCGCCGCCTTCTCGCTGCGGCAGGACACCTCCCGGATCTCCGGCCCCCGCGAACTGCAGTCGCCGGGCCCGAGGAAGACCACGCCGTACGGCGACGGGCCGGGCTGTGCGGGTACGGGCCCCCGGTCGTCGGTGACCGTCCCGTCGTCCGGGATCCGGCAGGCGGTCAGCAGGAGCGCGGCCACGGCGACGGCGACCGTCAGGACCGCGCCCAGGACCGGCAGCGGGGCGGGCGGCCGGCGCCGGGCCCCCGGGGAAGCGTGCTCATCCATGAAGAAACCCCCGATACGTCCGTAAAGACGTACACCCGGCGCGGCCCGCCGGAGCGGGGCCACGCCAGGTGCGCGGGGCGCTTTGCGTCTGCGGCCGGATGCCGGTGCCGTCCGGTCGCCGTAGGGCTAGTACGTCAGTCCGTGGCCCACCGGGTACAGCACCTGCGTCGGGTCGTCCGCGCGCTGCACCGGAACCGGGAGGGTTCCCTCCGGGTCGGCGCGGCCAGCGATCACCCGGGCGGCGGCGCGTAGTTCGACATCGGTCCAGGAGTACGCGGCGAGGCTCGCCGCGACTCCGGTGCCGGTGAGGTGGGCGACGTCGTACGGGTTGCGGACGGCGACGGTGATCACCGGGACGCCGGTCGCCACGAGGGCCGTGACGAGGGTGCGCTGTGAGCTGTTCGCGGTGACGTTGTACGTCGCCACGACCACCGCGTCCTTGCCCTCGGCGGCGGCGACCGCTTCGGCGATCTTCGCCTGGTCCGGAGCCGTACCGGTGGACAACGCCCGGGCGGTGAAGCCCAGTTCGCCGAAGGCGTGGGCCAGGGTGCCGGTCGGCGGGCCCGTCGTCCCGGACGGCGAGGCCGGATCGGCGCCCACCACCAGCAGCTTGCGGTGGGTGCGGCGGGAGAGCGGCAGCAGCGTGCCCGGGTCGGCGAGCAGGGTCGTCGTGCGCTCGGCGATCCGGTCGGCGGCGGCCCGGTGGGCGCGGCTGCCCACCGTGCGCTCGACGCCCCGGTGACTGACGAACGGGTCCCGGAACAGACCGAGTCCGTTCTTCAGCCGCAGGATCCGCAGGATCGATTCGTCGATCCTCGCCTCGCTGATCTCGCCGCCGCGGACGGCCTCCAGCACGGCGTTCCAGGCGACGGAGAGGTTCGGCGGGTTGAGCAGCTGGTCCACGCCCGCCAGCAGGGCGAGGACCGGAACCCGGTCGTCGCCGTACTTCGTGCGCACCCCCTCCATGCCGAGCGAGTCGGTGACCACCACCCCGTCGTAGCCCAGCTCCTCGCGGAGGATGCCGGTGAGGATCGGCCGGGAGAGCGTGGCCGGGTCCTCGGACGGGTCGAGTGCGGGGACCACGATGTGCGCGGTCATGATCGAGTCGATCCGGGCCCGGATCGCGGCGCGGAACGGCGGGGCGTCCAGCTCCTCCCACTGGGCGCGGGTGTGGTTGATGACGGGCAGCCCGGTGTGGCTGTCGGTGTTCGTGTCGCCGTGACCGGGGAAGTGCTTGGCGGTCGAGGCGATGCCCGCGCCCTGGTAGCCCTTCACCTGCGCGGCGACCAGGCCGGCCACCGCGTCGGGGTCGGAGCCGAAGGAGCGTACGCCGATGACCGGGTTGGCCGGGTTGACGTTGACGTCGGCGTCCGGCGCGTAGTTCTGGTTGATGCCGAGCGCGGCCAGTTCGGCGCCCGCGATCCAGGCGGCCCGCCGGGTGTCGGAGCGCGAGCCGCCCGCGCCGAGCGCCATCGCGCCCGGCAGCAGGGTGGCGGGTTCGCCGACCCGGCAGACGATGCCGTGCTCCTGGTCGGTGGAGACGAGCAGCGGCACCCGGTGGCGCTCGGCGAGCGCGGCGCGCTGGAGGCCGTTGGAGAGGTCGGCGATCTGGTGCGGGTCGCGGGTGTTGTGCGCCCAGGTGAAGTAGATGACGCCGCCGACGTGGTACGTGGAGATCAGCTCGGCGGCGGTACGAACCCCGATCTCCTTGAGGTTCGCGTCGATGTCGGCCTGGTCGGGCTCGGTGGCGGAGTGCCCGTAGACCCGCATCACGAAGAGCTGGCCGACCTTCTCCTCCAGGCTCATCCCGGCGATGATCCGCCGCAGCCGGTGGTCGGTGAAGCCGTCCGCGGAGTGCGCGGAGGCGGCGGTGGGGGCGGCGAGGACGCCGGTGGCGGCCGCGGCGGTGGCGGCCGCGGTGGCGGTGAGGAGGGTGCGTCTTGAGGTGCGGTGGGGCACGTGAGCTCCTTCCCGGGGTGAAAGAAACTTCCAAGGAAGTACGCTTATAGGGAAAGTAACTTCCGGTCAAGGGGCCGGGCCGGGACCGCGAGTGACGTACCGCCAGAAGAGTCGGCGGCCGGGTCGGACTCGCCTCACACCAGCCCGGCCGCCGCACCATGGGCCCGCAGCGCGTCCACCGCGGCCGTGATCGCCGGCCGCCGCGCCGCCTCCGTACGCCACAGGGCGTACAGCCGACGCTCCGGCACCGGGTCCAGACGCACCGCCACCACCCCGTCCGGGAGCGGCCCCCGGCCCAGCCGGGGCATCATCGCGATGCCCAGACCGGCGGCCACCAGGGCGAGTTGGGTGTGGTTCTCCTCCGCCCGGTGCCGGATGTCGGGCTCGTGCCCCGCCGTGCGCAGCGTCCGCACCAGCCAGTCGTGGCACACCGTCCCCGGCGGCTGGCAGATCCACCGCTCGCGCGCCAGCTCCTCGCGCCGCACCCCGTCCCGCCCGGCCAGCGCATGCCCCCGGGGCACCAGCAGATCGCACCGGTCGAGCCCGATCACGGCCTGGGCCAGGCCCTCCGGGGCGGGCAGCGGGGCGATGTCCCAGTCGTGCGCCACGGCCAGATCGACGACCCCCTTCGCGGCCAGGTCCACCGACAGATGCGGATCCACCTCGTCCAGCCGGACGTCCAGCGCCGGGTGGTCCCGGTCCAGCCCGGCCAGCACCCCCGGCAGCAGCCCCCGCGCGGCCGAGGCGAACGCGGCGATCGTCAGCCGCCCCGTCGGCAGCCCCCGGCGCTCCTCCAGCTCCGTCTCCGCCTGCTCCATGATGGCCAGCAGCCGCTGGGCCGTGCCGGCCAGCCGCAACGCCTCCTCGGTCAGCGCCACCCCGCGCCCCCGCCGCTCCAGCAACGTCGTCCGGGTCTCCCGCTCCAGCTTGGTGATCTGCTGGGAGATCGCGGACGGGGTGTAGCCGAGGGCGGCCGCCGCGCCCGCGACGGAGCCGTGGACGGAGACCGCGTGCAGGGCGCGCAGCCGGGCCAGATCGAGCACGGTGACCTCATCCTTCGGGGCGTCTTTCGGGGGGCATTCTTCAGCAGCTCTGAATTCCATCATGAAGGAATCGGTGCTGGTGCTACACGGTCATCCTGCTGAATGCTCGCCCCATGCGTCCACGCCATATCGCCCTGGCCGTGCTCGTCGCGGCACTCTGGGGCGTGAACTTCGTCGTGATCGAGCTGGGGCTCGACCACTTCCCGCCGCTCCTCTTCTCCGCGCTGCGCTTCCTCGTCGCCGCCGTGCCCGCGATCTTCCTCCTGGGTCGGCCGTCGGTGGCCTGGAAGTGGGTCGTGGGCGTCGGACTGGTCCTGGGGGTCGGGAAGTTCGGGCTGCTGTTCATCGGCATGGACCAGGGGATGCCCGCCGGGCTCTCCTCCCTGGTCCTCCAGGCCCAGGCCGTCTTCACCGCCCTGTTCGCCGCCCTCGCCCTCTCCGAACGGCCCGGCCGGGTCCGGCTGGCGGGCATGGCCGTCGCACTCGCGGGCATCGGGGTGGCCGCCGTGGACGAGGGCGCGGGCGGCCCGGTCCTCGCGTTCGTCCTCGTGGTCGGCGCCGCGGCCTGCTGGGGCGTGTCCAACGTGCTCACCCGCCGGGCCGCCCCCAAGGACGCGCTGACCTTCATGGTCTGGGTCTCGGCCGTCCCGGTGCTGCCGCTGCTGGGCCTGTCCCTCCTCTTCGAGGGCCCGGACCGGGACGCGGAGGCGCTGGCCGCGCTCGACTGGAGCGGGGCGGGCATCATCCTGTTCGTCGCCTGGGTCAGCACGGTGTTCGGCTTCGGAGCCTGGGGCTTCCTGCTCCGGCAGTACCCCGCCTCGTCCGTGGCGCCCTTCACCCTGCTCGTCCCGGTCTTCGGGATGTCCTCGGCGGCGCTGGTGCTCGGCGAGGAGGTGAGCCCGCTGCGCTGGTGCGCGGCGGCGCTGCTGGTGGGCGGGGTGGCGCTGACCTCGGGCGTCGGGCCCCCCGCCGGATCCGCTACTGCTTCGGTGCGCCGAGCCGCAGCAGATGCTCACGCCCCGCGCCCAGCAGACCCGGCAGCTCCGCCGCCCCCGGGTGCCAGCGCTTCTCGTACTCCCAGCACACCCACGTCTCCGG
This sequence comes from Streptomyces sp. DSM 106670, assembly GCF_055792845.1. NCBI lineage: Bacteria > Bacillati > Actinomycetota > Actinomycetes > Kitasatosporales > Streptomycetaceae > Streptomyces > Streptomyces sp. DSM 106670. The sequence continues at coordinate 2,663,783 of NZ_CM147704.1, read as the reverse complement.
ATCCAGCCCGTCCAGGCACTCCGCCAGCGGCAGCGCCCCCGCCCCCAGTGCGAGCGGAGTGAGGTCCTGCGCCGACGCGACGTCCTTCACCTGTACGTAGCCGAGGTGCGGGGCCAGCACCGCACGGCTCGCGGCCGGCTCCTCACCGGCGAGCCAGGTGTGCAGCACATCCCAGATCGCGCCGACCCGGGGATGCCCCACCGTGGCGACGACCCGGGCGACGTCGAGGCCCGCCCGGTGCGAGTCATGGGTCTCCAGCAGGATGCTCACGCCCATGTCGGCGGCGGCCGGAGCGGCGGCCCCCAGCCGCCGGGCGGCCGTCGCGTCGGCCTCCGCCTGCTCCTGGTCGCCGCCGCCGGGGAACACCCGGACGTAGGACGCGCCCAGGTCCCGGGCGAGCTTCACCAGCTCGGCCAGTTCCGCGAGGACCGCCTCGTCGTCGCCCTCGGCTGCCGCCTTCACATAACCGGCGAGCGCCAGGATCTCCACCCCGCCGGCCTTGAACGCCTCGACCACATCGGCCCGTTCCAGCGACGAGAGCCCCAGGTGCACCGGCTCCTCCGGATGGACGCGCAGCTCCACCCCCTGGTAGCCGTGGTCGGCGGCGAGCCGGACGACCTCGGCGACCGGCGTACCGGGCACTCCGAGCGTGGAGAAAGCGAGCTTCATCGTGCGTGTCCTTCCCTTGGTGCCGACGCCCCGCTCCTGCCCGCCGGGCCGGTGGCTACTCCCGGACACCGGTGGCACCGGCTGCCTCAGCCGACCCCCCGCAGCAGTCGCTCCAGGCTACCCAGCAACTTCAGCGCGTCCTCGCGCCGCGCACCCTCCAGCGCGCCCCCGGCGGACACCGCGCGCTGCTCGGCCTCGCGCACCCGCTCCGGCGTGAGCACCCGCAGGGCGGCGGCGGCCTGCCGGGCGAACATCGCGAGCAGATCCAGCTCCCGGACGCCCGACCGGGCCTGCGGGGACGGATCCAGCACCTCCAGTACGCCGAGGATCCGGGCGTCGCTGATGAGCGGGGCCGCCATCAGGGCGTTCGGCACATACGCGGTCGACTCCGCCAGCGAACGGTCGAAGGACGGATCGGCGCTCAGATCGTCCACCACCATCGGCTCGCCGGAGGTCGCCACCCACCCGGCGATCCCGCGCCCGGCCGGGAACCGGCGGCCCACGAGGAACTCCTCGCCCTGCCCGGACACGGCCTGGAAGACCAGCTCGTCCGCCTCCTCGTCGAGCAGGAAGACCGAACTGGCCTCGGCCCCGAAGATGGCGCGGGCCACGTCGACGACCGACTGGAGCAACTCGCTGCGCGGCGCGTCGGCGACCGTGGCGGTGGCGGCGGCGGAGAAGGGGGCGGCGGAATCAGTTCTCGGAGTCATCACGGGTATCTCCTGCCGGGGTGGAAGAAGGACGCGGTGCGTGGCGCACATTGGCCGCGGACAGATAGAGGGCGTTCTTGAGCTGGAAGGCCGTCATCCGCGGATGCGCGGACAGGACGCGGGCGCAGAGCCCGGCGACGTACGGCGTGGCGAAGCTGTTCCCCGTGGTGCGGATCGTCCGGCCGCCCAGCCACGGCACGGTCACGTTCTGGCCCGGGCCGAAGAACTCCACCGGGGGATCCGGGTTGTACAGATGCAGTTCGGGATCGTCCTCCTGGTGGCTGCCCACCGAGATCACCGAAGCGAACCGCCAGGGGAAGCTCTCCACCGGGGTGTTGTGGGCCGAGGCGACGATCACCGTACGGGCGAAGTAGGCGCTGTCGGCCAGGCTGTGCAGCTCCTGCGCGAACCGGGTACGGGTCGTCGACAGACTGAGGTTGACCACGTCGAAGCGCTGCTCCACCGCCCAGCGCAGCCCGGCCATCAGGACGTCGCCGGTGCCGGAGAACCGCTCCCCGAGCACCCGCACACTGTGGATCTCGCACTCCGGGGCGGTCCTGCGGACGATGCCCGCGCACGCGGTGCCGTGCCCGCAGGTGTCCCCGGTGGTCGTCGGCTCGACCGCGATCTCCCCGCTCTCCCCGTCCTTGACGACCACCCAGGAACCGGCCAGCGGGCCGATCAGCGGATGGTCCCGCTCCACCCCCGAATCCACCACGCACACGCGTACGCCGCGTCCGGTGGCGGGCCCGGCGGGGCGGCCGAGCGGCGGTCCGGCGTCCGCGAGCACCGGTACGTCGTCGGGGCCGCGCCCGCGCAGACTCCAGGTCAGCCCCTGCCCGGGCCCGGTGCGCGTTCCTCCCGGGGCCGACCGGGTCGCCCCCGCCCCCGTACCCGTCCGTGTCCGTCCCGGTTCCGTGGTCGTCATCGGTCAGCTCCTCTCCCTCGTCGTGGCCATGGCCCGGGGCGGGTGCGCGAGGAACCCGGAGACCCGGCGCACCCCCGGCAGATGCCCCTTGCCCGTGAAGTGCGCCCCGGCCGACCGGGCCGATGCGCCGGCCTCCGGCCACCGGCCCAGGGCGGCGAACGTGTGCGCCCGGTCCAGCTCCGCCGTCGCCTGCACCAGCGGTGAATCGGTGAGCAGCGAGGCCCGGACCGCCCGGTCCGCGTGCCCGGCCGCCTCCTCGGGTGCGGACCGGGCCGCCAGCCGGGCCCGCAGCCCCGCCAGATCCACCGCGTCCGCACGGCTCAGCCCCGAGGTGTCGCCGACGCCCGCCAGCCGGGCGGCGGCCAGGTCCTCGCGGCCCTCGTCCAGCTCCAGGCGGGCCGCGTCCAGCGCCACCGCCGTCCGCATCCCGGCCGCCCCCGTGCGCCGGGCCGCCGCGTCCGCCCGGCCCAGCAGCTCCAGCGCGGCGGCGCTCCGGCCGGACAGCGCCTCCACCGTCGCCCGGAACACCGGCAGGAAGACCTCCGCCTCCGCGAACCCCAGCTTCCCGGCCAGCCGTTCCGCCTCGGCCAGGCAGCCCTGCGCCTCCTCGGTCCGGCCCTGGAGCGCGTACAGCACCGCCAGCGGGCAGTTGAGCGTGACCCGGACCGTGGGCCGGCCCGCACCGTGCGCCGCCAGCAGCGTCCGGCAGCGGACCACCGCGGCGGGCACCGGAACCGGCCCGCGCCACAGCGAGATGCCGATCGCGCCGAGCGCCCCGGCCCGTTCCGGCTCCGCACCGGCCAGCACGGCGTGCTCCAGGGCCCGCGCCTGGTCCCGCTCCGCCTCCTCGTGCCGCCCGGACCGCTGGAACTGCTGGGCAAGCCGCAGATGCGCGCGGGCCCGGCCGGTCGAGTCCCCGGCCGCCTCGAAGACCGGCAGTACGGTACGGGCCACGGCGGCGGGGCCCGGTCCGGCCCCCGGATCCAGCACCGCGAGCGCGAGCCGGGCATGCGCGGCCTCCACCGCGTCGGCCCCCGAGTCCCGTACCCGGCGCAGCAGTTCGGCCCCTTCGCCGGTGCGGCCCAGCGCGAGGCGGACCTCGCCGAGCCGCCGCGCCGACGCCGGGTCGCCGGGGCACAGGTCCACCGCGCGTTCCAGCAGCCCGTGCGCCCAGTGCAGATCGGACCGTGCGGCGGCCTGCGCCCCGGCCCGGCCCAGCGCGGCGGCGGCCCGGTCGCGCAGCCGCCGGGCCGCGTCGTCCAGCAGGCCCAGCTCGGCGCGGTAGCGGTAGGCGCGCTCCAGATGGCCGCCCACCGCACCGTCGCCGGCGCGCAGCACGCTGGGCAGCTCCGCCGCCCAGGCATGGCGGTCCGCCTTGGCCCGCTTGGACAGCGAGGCGTACGCGACCTCATGGACCAGCCCGCTGCTGAACCGGTACGCCGCCTCCTCCCGGCCGCCCGGCGGCCCCGACTCCACCAGCCGGCGGCGGCCCAGCACCGCCAGCGCCTCGTCGACGCGCCGCCGGTGCTCCGGGGCGGCCGCGCCCGCGAGCGGACCGGGGCCGTGGCCCTCCCCGGCCTGTACGGAGAGCTCCAGCCGGACCAGTTCCGGTGCGGTGAACTCCCGGCCGATCACGGCGGCCAGGTCCACCACCCCGCGCTCCGCCCGGGCCAGGGCCCCGATGCGGGCGCCGAGGAGGGCCTGGAGCGTGGGCGGCAGATCCTCGTCGGGGGCCGGGCCGCCGCCGGGGCGGGAAGCGGTCGCCGGGTCCTCGCGGTCGCCGACCAGGAGCTGTTCCAGGTAGAGCGGATTGCCCCCGGCCCGTGCCAGGACCCGGTCGTCCACCGGGGCGGGACCGCCGTCCGGACCGGCGAGACCGGCGGCGAGCCGGGCCGCCTCCTCGTGGGGGAGGCCGGTGAGCTGGAGGTGCCCCGCACCGGCCGGGGGTTCGCCGTCCTCGTCCGGCCCGTCCGGCCGTCCGGCGCAGAGCACCAGCACGCCCGCGCACCCGGAACCGTCCGTCAGCCGGTGCACCGTGCGGACCAGCAGCGGGGCCGCCGCGTGCCAGTCGTCCAGCACCAGCACGACCGGGCGGATACGGGCGGCCCGCTCCAGGACCGCCGTCAGGGCCGCGCACATGTCCTCGAAGGGCGCGTTCGGCGTGCCGTCGCGCAGCAGGCCCCCGGATAGCAGGGCCATCGCGTCGTCGACCGCCAGCCCGTCGGCTCCGCCCCGCGCCCCGTCGGCCTCCGCGGGACCCGCCGGTGGACTCATCGGGGGGCCGACCAGCGAACGGACCGCGTCGGCCAGCGCGGCGAGGGTGCCGTGGTCCCCGTAACTGCGGCACCGCCCCGCCCCGTACACCAGCGCGCCGGACGCCGACCGCTCCGCCAGCCACTCCCGTACCAGCCGGGTCTTGCCGATGCCCGCCTCCCCGGTGACCCGCAGCAGCCCGGCCCCGCCGCTGGTCACGGCCCGTTCCAGGGCGGCGTCCAGTGCGTGCCGCTCGGCGTCGCGGCCGACGAAGGGGACGTCGAAGCGGCGCAGCAGCTCGGGGTCGTCCGCGCCCAGCGCGAGCAGCCGGTAGGCCTCCACGCTGTCCCGCTTGCCCTTCAGCCGCAGCGGCCCGGTGGGCTCGGCGCGCACCGTCGGACCGGCGGCGAGCAGCGTCCCCGGGCCGATCAGGATCTCGCCACGGCCCGCGTTCTGCTCCAGCCGGGCGGCGATGTTGACGGTCTCCCCGGAGACCAGGGCCTGCCGGGCGGTCGCGTCCGAACCCGCCACTACCTGACCGGTGTTGACGCCGATCCGGGTGGCCAGCTCGATGCCGAGGGTGGCGGTCAGCTCCTCGTTCAGCCGGGCCAGCGCCCGGCGCATCCCGAGCGCCGCCGCCAGCGCCCGGCGGGCGTCGTCGTCACGGACCACCGGCACGCCGAACACCGCCATCACCGCGTCCCCGATGAACTTCTCCGGAGTGCCGCCCCGCGCCACGATCTCCGCGCTCATCGCCTCGAAGTACCGCAGCGTCACCGTGCGCAGCGTCTCCGGATCGAGCACCCCGGACAGCGCGGTGGACCCGACGAGATCGCAGAACAGCACGGTCACCGGCTTGCGTTCGTCACCGGCCGGGACGACGGCGGAAGCGGTCGCGGCGGCAGCCGGGGTACCGGCGGTGTCCGCGGCGGTCGCGCACGGCGTTCCGCAGGAGGAACAGAAGCGGGCCGTCGGCGGCAGATCCTGCCGGCACGAGAGGCAGTTCATGGCGGGTCCTTCTCTCCGGGATGTCGGGCGGGTACGGGCCCGCTTCCGGCGCTCGCCGGCTACGGGCCCGTACCGCTGATCGGTCGCCGGTCAGAACAGCGCGCCGCCGGCGATCTCGCCGTGCGCCTGTACCTCGGGACCGACGGCGTCCAGCCGGCTCTTCACATCGAGCAGCAGCGCCAGTTCCTCCGGCGTCAGCCCGCTCAGTACCTCGCGCTGCTCCTCGGTGAGGAGGTCCACGGGGAAGCCCGCTTCGTACAACGCGTCGGGCAGCACGGGCCGTTCGCCGTTCTCGGGTGGTCCGGTCATGGTGTGACTCCCATCGGTGGGACAGGTCCGGCTCCCCGCAGCGACGGCGCCGGTGCGGAGCGCCCGAGCCGGACGAACAGCCGGGTGAGCGCGTCGAGGGAGTGCAGCGCGCTGACCGCCACGGCCGCTTCCCGCTCCCGGCCGAGCGGCAGCCGGTCCAGCAGCGCGTACAGCTCGTCCAAGTGCTCCGTGTCGAGCACCGAGTGCTCCCGTACGGTCCGCAGCGCGGCGGCGGGCAGCCCGGTCAGCCGGGCGATCCGGCCGGTGAGGCCGGGGGCGGGCGCGTAGCCCTCCAGTACGGCGATGTAGCCGAGCAGGGCGACCGGGTGATGGTGCTCGATCCAGTAGTACTGGGACCCGACGAGCGAGGCGATCAGCGGCGAGGGCAGCGGGCCGAGCGCGTCCTCGGGCGTGCCGCCCGCCGCACGCAGGTCCTCCAGCAGCCAGTCGTCGTGGCCCTCCTCCTCCCGGATGTGCTCCTCCAGATACGCGGCGAGCGGCGCCGCCGACGGGTCGCCGGAAGCCTGCAGTCGGCGGGCCCGGCGCAGGGCCAGCTCCATCAGCGGGACGGAGGCGCGGATGACGGCGTGCATGGTGCACAGATACGTCCGGTAGCGCGGCAACAGCCCTTCGGCGCGCCACATATGGTGCGTCGCGTCCCGGAACTCCGGCTCCAGCAGCAGGAGTTTGACCCGCAGGCGCGCGGAGGCCCCGGCACGCCCGGGCGGTGCGCCCGCGGAGGTGTGGGCGGGCGCGCTCATCGGACGTCCTCCGCGCCGGTCTCCGGCAGGGCCGGTCCGCCCGCGACGACCAGCGGGGCGTACGCCGCGCAGCCGTGGCGGCGCACGACGCCCTGCGCGCCCTCGCGGGAGCCGCGTACCGCCGCCGTCAGGTCCAGCAGCGCCCCGGCCGCCCCGCCCGCCACCGCCCGGGCCCCGGCCACCGCCGCCTCGTCGTCGCCCAGCGCCCGGCAGCCCTCGCAGTAGGAGCCCGCCGGGGGACCGGAGCCGTACCGGGCGGCCAGATGCGTGGGCCCGACCGTGCGGAGCATCCGCAGCACCGGGGACTCCAGCGCCCGGCGGCGTACGGTCGCCCAGTCGTCGGCGCCGATGTGCCCGAGGTCCAGATGGGCCGGGACGGGCCGCCGGTCGACGGTGTCCTGGTTGCAGCAGGCCAGCACGCGGCCGTCGAAGGCGACCACCGGCCAGGCGGCCATCGAGCACGGCGACGCCGCCGCCGGGTCCGGGCCACTGCGGGCGGGCCGGGCCCAGGAGGCGGCCCGGCCGAACGGCCGCACCTCGTTGACCAGGCACGGAACCTGTCCGCCGAACTCCTCCTCCACCGCCCGGGTGAGGCCGGCGAGATACGGGTCGGCCGCGCCGGTCCCGGTGAGGTGCAGGCTCACGGCCACGCCCTCCTCCCGGATCCGGTGCAGGGCGCGGAACACGTCGGCGCGCGGGACCTCGCGTTCGTGGTGGACGTCGAGGGAGGCCGAGAAATGGTCGGCTGAGCGGATCGCGCGCAGGATCGCGGGAGGAATCGCCGCGCCCCGCCGACCGCCGTAGCGCCCACTGCGCCGCCGCCCGGTGCTCCCGCTCCGGCCGTTGCCGCTCCGGGCGAAGAACATGCCGCTGAGCAGCGCGGTACGGGATCCGGCGCGGCGGGCCAGCGTGCTCAGCCGCTCGGCGAGCGCGGGCAGCAGCAGCGGCTCCCCGCCGGTGAGCATGACGACGTCGGGCCGGTTCTCCTCGGTGAACGAGCCGACGAAGCGCTCCAGTTGACCGCCGTCCGGCTCCTGTCGGGTGAACAGGTCCGACCCGGTCGAGCAGTGTGCGCAGCGCAGCGGGCAGCGCCGGGTGAGGCCGATGAGCAGACCGGCGGCCGGGAAGGGCCGCCGTGCGACGAGTTCGGCGAGTTCCATGGTGGGCCGCCTCCTTCGGGGCCGGTGCGCGTCGGGCGCGTACCCAGGCTGTGCGGAACCGGTTCGCGGACGGTCCGGAATCGCTTCGAAGGCGGTATGGGCCCAGGTCGGGACGGATCCCCGGACCGTCGCCGGAGGCTCCGGAGGCGGGCCCGGCCCGCTCCGGACGGGCCCGAACTGGCCCGATACCGCCGCCATACCGCCGCCGAAGCGATGACCAGGCCCGGCTTCCTAACTTTCTCGGCAACGGCAGGCACCGGCCCGCCGCACCGGACACCGAGGGGCGTTCCCCACGGGCCCCGGGTCCCGCAGTGACGAGTGGATGGAGACCACCATGTCCGAGAACACGAAGCCCGCCGCCGACGACGCCAACGAGACCCCCGAGGTCGAGGCGCACTCCGTCCTGGACCTCCAGGAGACCGCCGTCCACGGCGACCGCGACATCATCGCGCCCCCCGGCAACTGCATCAGCGTGCTGAGCGTCGTCGAGAACTGACCCCGCACACCGGACGCCCAAGGCCCTTCCGCGGCCCGGGGTTTCCGGTCGTTCCGCAGTGACCAAGTGACGAGTGGATGGAGACGACCATGTCCGAGAACACCAAGCCGGCCGGCGACGAGACCAACGAGACCCCCGAGGTCGAGGCGCACTCCGTGCTGGACCTCCAGGAGACGTCCGTGCAGGGCGGCGACACGACCGACGGCAACTGCATCAGCGTGCTGAGCGTCGTCGAATCGCAGCGCTGACCGCAGGCGCAGCGCGGCGCCGACCAGGGCGCCGAGCACACCGGGCCGTGCGCCGCGGCGGGCCGAGGCCGACGCCTCGCCGCCGCGGCGCCCGGCCGGCGGACAGGCGGGGACAGGCGGTACGGGGCGGCTCCGCGAACACCGGAGCCGCCCCGCCGCGCTTCGTGCCCCCTGCCCCGCCACCTCACCCATGTCCTGACCATGTCCTGCTGTGCCCTGTCCGACGACCTCCGGGAGCCCCCGATGGCCACGCCGCTCCGCTCCAACCGGGATTTCCGGCTGCTCTGGATGAGCGGCCTCTTCGCCGTTCTGGGCAGCCAGATGGGCGCCCTCGCGCTGCCCCTGCTGATCCTCCGGGAGACCGGATCCGCTGTGCAGGCCGGCGCGGTGGGCACCGTGTCCATCTGCGCCGTGCTGATCACGATGCTGCCCGGCGGGGTGATGGCCGACCGGGTCGAACGCCGCCGGCTGATGCGGCTGTGCGACGTGGGGAGCCTGGCGGCCGTGACCGCCCTGACCCTCGCCGTGTGGAACGGGCACGCCCCCATGGTGCTCGTCCTGCTCGTCGCGACCGCGGGCGCCGTACTGAACAGCGTCTACGCCCCCGCCGCCTTCGGTCTGATGCGCGCGGTCGTGCCGCCGGACCAGATGGGCACGGCGACCGCCCGGCTCCAGGCGCGCACCTCCACGGTCCGGCTGGTCGGCCCGCTCGTCGGCGGTGCGCTGTTCGGCGTGCACCAGGCCCTGCCGTTCATCGCCCAGTTCGTCGGACTGTTCCTCTCGACGGTCTGCGTGGCCCTCGTGCGGACCCGCTCGGAGGCCAGGACCAAGGCCGGTTCGGTGTTCAGCCGCCAGGAGCTCACCGCCGGGCTCACCTTCCTGTGGCAGCTGCCCTATCTGCGTACGGTGCTGCTCGTCTTCGGCCTCGGCATGAACTTCGCGTTCGGCGCCCTCACCTTCACCGCGCTCGCCGTCTTCTCCGAGGGCGGGCGCTCCGGCCTCGGCGGCGGGTTCGTCATCACCTGCGTCTCGGCGGGCGCCCTCGTCGGCGCCCTGCTCGCGCCCCGGCTGGCGCCCGACCGCCATGTCCGGACGCTCATCGTCATCACCTGCTGGAGCTGCGTCGCGACGGCCGCCGCGCTGGCCTGGCTCAGCAGTCCGCTGCTGGCCGGCCTGCTGTGCGCGCTCTGCATGGGCCTGTCGACGGTCGCCAGCATCGGCTTCCTCTCCACCCTGCTGATCGTCACCCCGGAGGACCGGCTCGGCCGGGTGCAGAGCGCGGCCTCCTTCCTGTCCTCGGTGGTCCAGCCGTTCGGGCCGCTGGCGGGCGGCGCGCTGCTGACCGCCCTGGGCAGCAGCGCCGCCTTCGGGGTGACCGGGTGCGTGCTGGCCGTCTCGGCGGCCGTGGTGACGTTCGCCCCCTCCGTACGCGCCGGGGCGGCCCCGGAACCCGCCCGCCCGGCGGAAGAGCCCCGACCCGCCCACGACACCGCCGGTCGTCCCGGCGCACTCTGAGGAGAAACGCCGTGCCCGGACCGCAGCAGACCCAGCTCTACTGCCTCGCCGACCGTACGTACTACGACACCCCGGCCCGGCTGCGGGACGAGGGGACCCGCTACCCGCTGGACTCCGCCCCGCCCCCCGACGGCTGGTGCCGGACCCCGGGCGGCCTGTGGACCTCGATGGTGCCGGAGCGCGGTGAACCGGCCGCGCAGGGCTGGAAGATCCATGTCTCCACGGTCCCGGAGGAGGCGGAGGCGACGCTGCGCGACACCACCCGGGTCTGCCTCGCCCACGGGGTGCCGTTCAAGTTCCTCCGCAGCGAGCAGGCGCTGCTGCTGATGTCCGGCAAGTACATGTCCCGCTCCGGCGCAGGGAAGTTCCTCACGCTCTACCCGCCGGACGAGGCCGTCTTCCTGCGGCTGCTCGACGAGCTGACCCGGGTCCTCGCGGGCCGGAGCGGCCCGTACATCCTCAGCGACCTCCGGATCGGCGACACCCCGGTGCACGTGCGGTACGGGGCGTTCACCGCCCGCTGGTGCCGGGACGCGAACGGCGAACGGGTGCCCGCCCTGCGCCATCCGTCGGGCCACCTGGTGCCCGACGAGCGCGGCGTGGTGTTCCGGGTGCCGCCGTGGGTCACCGTGCCCGGGGCGCTGCGCCCGCATCTGGCCGCCCGCGCCGCCGCCGGGGACGCCGCGTTCCCGTACACCGTCACCAAGGCCCTCCAGTTCTCCAACGCCGGTGGCATCTACCTCGCCCGGCACCGGGACACCGGCCGGCAGGTGGTGCTCCGCGAGGCCCGGCCGCACTGCGGGCTCGACGGGGCGGGCGACGACGCGGTGACCCGGCTGCACCGTGAGCACCGGGCCCTGACCGCGCTGGCCGGACTGGACTGCGTACCGAAGGTGCACGGGGTGACGACCGTGTGGGAACACCACTTCCTCATCGAGGAGCACATCGAGGGGAACACCCTCCTGGAGGAGATCGTCGCCCGCTTCGCCCTCGTGCGCGGGGCGGGCACCGCCGCCGAACTCGCCCCGTACACCGCATGGGTGGACTCGATCACCGGACAACTCACCAGCGCCCTGGCCGCTGTTCACGCCCGGGGCCTGCGTTTCGGCGATCTGCACCCCAACAACATCATCGTCCGCCCCGACGGCCGTGTGGCCCTCATCGACTTCGAGTACGCCGTCGGTCTCGACGACCAGGACACCCCGCTGGCGGGCGCGCCGGGCCTCCAGGCGCCCGTCGGCACCCCCGGCGCCGAGGCCGACGGCTACGCCCTCTGGGCGACCTGGCTCAGCATGCTGATGCCGCTCATGGAGCTGGCCGGGCACGACCGGGCCAAGGCCCTGACCCTGGAACGCTGGGCCCGCCGGAGGTACGGCCTGGCGTCCGACGCGGGCCCGCGCCGCCCCGCCGTCCTGCGGACCGTGGCGGACGACCGGGAGCGCGAGATCGCCGCCCTCCTCGACGGCCCCGCCCCCGACTGGGCGGGCCTGCGCACCCGGCTGCTCGCCGGAATCCACGCGGGCGCGACGCCCGAGCGCGGCGACCGGCTCTTCCCCGGCGACCCGAAGTCCTTCGCCACCGGCGGCAGCGACCTGGCGCACGGGGCCGCCGGCGTCCTGTACGCCCTCCACCGCGTCGGGGCCCCGGTCCCGGACGCCTGGACGGACTGGCTCGTGGACGCCGCCCGTCATCGCGACCCGGCGTCGCCCGGCGGCCTGTTCGACGGACTGCCGGGCACGGCGGCGGTGTTGGCCCGGCTCGGCCGCCCGGACGAGGCGCGGGAGCTGTTCGCCCGGGCCGCCGCCGCACACCCCTCCGCCTGCGCCGACCTGCTGACCGGCCGCGCGGGCACGGCCCTGGCCGCGCTCCGGCTGGCCACGGCCGGTACGTCGGCCCTGGGTACGGGCTCGGTGGACGGTGCTCCGGCGTCAGGCCCGGCCCCGGACCCGGAGCTGCTGGAGACGGCCCTGCGCACCGCCTGGGATCTGGACTGCCTGGTCCGGGGCGAGGGCGGGGCGGGCGGCGGCCTCACCGCCCCGCCCTCCGCCGGGCTGCTGCGCGGACTGAGCGGCGTCGCCCTGCTGCACCTCGAACTCCACGCGCTCACCGGCGAGGAGTGGCTGCTGCGCGCCGCCCGCACCGCCCTGTACCGCGACTCCGGCCACTGCGTCGCGATGCCCGACGGCACCGTCCAGGTCAAGGACGGCCGCCGCCACCTGCTCTACCTAGACCAGGGCAGCGGCGGCTTCGCCCTGGTCGCCCACGCCTACCTGGCCCGGCACGAGGCGCCCGCGCTCGCCGCACTGCTGCCCGGGGTGCACAAGGGCTGCACCAACGAGTTCGTCCGGGAGCCGGGGCTCTTCACCGGCCGGGCCGGACTCGTCGCCACCGCCCGCCAGTTGGAGCGGGGCCCGGCCGGATCGGGGGTGCTCGCCTCCGTACGCAACCTGTCCTGGCACCTGATCGCCGACGGCGACCGGCTGCTGGTGCCCGGGGCGGGCCTACGACGCTGCTCCGCCGACCTGGCCACCGGGGCGGCCGGGCTGCTGCTGGCCCTGCACTTCCTGGCCGGGGCGGACGGGGCGGACGGGGCGGACGGGGCGGACGGGGCGGACGGGGCGGAGACCGAGGGGTCCGGCTACGGAACCCCCGCCGACGACCGCCCGCACGATCTGCTGAAGCTGCTCACCCTGGGCTGAGCGGACCGGCCGCCACCGGCATGCCGGTGTGGGCGGGTAAGCCGCCGGGGGAGGGCACGCGGGCGTCGGCAGGCAGGCCACCGCCCCGCCCCGACGCCCCCCGCTCGCGGGCGTACAGGCCGAGCAGCCGCGGCACCTCGTACAGCGCGGCGTGTGCGGTGACCTCTCCGGCGGGCGAGGTCACCGCACCGGCGTCGATCAGCGACTCGACGGCCCGGATCGCCGCGCGCTCCCCGCAGCCCAGCGCCGCCGTGGCCCGGTCCAGGGTGAAGCCCCCGGCCTCGGCGAGCCCGGCCAGCCGCCCCAGCACCCACCGGTCGCCGTCCGCCAGATCCTGCCAGCCGGACGCGACCCGGTGCCGTACGGAGACGTCCCCGGCGACCAGTTCGTCCAGCGCGGCCGACGGATCCTCCAGCCGGGCCGCGTACTCCGCCAGCGGGAGATGCCGCAGCACCGCCAGCCGCATCCCGCTCACCTCCACCGCGAGCGGCAGCGCCCCGCAGGCCCGGACGATCCGCAACGCCGCCGCCGGGTCGGTCCGCAGCCGCCCGATCCCGATCAGCTTGCCCAGCAGCTCCAGGGCCTCGCTGTCCGCCAGCACGGGCAGCGCGATCCGGTGCACCGGGGCGAGCCCGGCCAACTGCCCCCGGGCGGTGACCAGTACGGAGCAGGCGCCCGACCGGGGCAGCAGCCCCCGTACGGACGCCTCGTCCGGCACGTCGTCCAGGACGACCAGCGCCCGGTGCCGGGCCAGCCACTCCTGCCAGGCGTCCTCGGGGGCGGCGTTCCCCTCCGGCACCCCGCACAGCCGCCCCAGTTCCGCCAGGATCTCCTCCCGGCCGCGCGCCGTACCGTCCTCCCGGCGCACCCGCACATGGACGCGGCCGTCGGGGAACCGGTCGCCGAGCAGATGGGCCGCCCGGACCGCCAGCGCCGACTTCCCCGCCCCGGCCGGGCCCGAGACGACCACCACGCGCTCCTCGCCGCCCAACACATCGAGCAGATCGCGGAGTTCGTCGCGGCGACCGGTGAAGGCCCCGGTACAGGCGGGCAGCGCCACCGCGCTCAACGCCTCCCGGGCGGCGGCGGGCCGCCGGGCCTCGCGCCCCCGGCCGAGCATCGAGCGGTACAGCGCCGCCATCGCCGGGCTCGGCTCCAGGCCCAACTCCCGTGCCATCAGCTGCCGGTAGTCGTCGTACACCGCCAGCGCCTCGGCCTGCCGGCCGGACTGGTGCAGCGAGTTCATCCAGGCGGCCCGCAGCCGCTCCCGCAGCGGATGGCGCTCGACCAGGTCCCGCAGCCCGTCCACCGCGACGGCCGCCCGGCCCAGCTCGATCTCCGCCTCCGCCCAGTCCTCGTAGACCGTCAGACAGCGGGCCTCCAGCCGGTCCGCCTCCTCGGCCACCCCGGCGGAGTCCCGCAGATCGTTCAGCGGCGGCCCCTCCCACAGGTCCAGCGCCTCCCGCAACAGCCGGGCGGCGGACCGCAGATCGCCCCGTCCGGCCTCCGCCCGCCCCGCCCGGGCCAGCGACCCGAAGCGCAGGGTGTCCAGCTCGCCCTCGGCGATCCGCAGCAGATAGCCCCCGCAGCCGTGCACCACCCGGTCCCGGCCCCCGTCCCCGGCCGGGCCCAGGAGGGCGCGGGCGGCGCTGACGTACACCTGGAGGTTCTTCCGGGCGGTGCGGGGCGGGTCGTCCGGCCACACCGCGTCGGTCAACACATCAACCGGTACGGGGGTGTTGGGGCGGGCCAGCAGGGTGGCGAGGACCAGGCGCTGTTTTCGCGGGCCGAGCGGCAGCTCGCGGCCGTCCAGCCGGGCCGTGAGCGGGCCGAGCAGCGAGAAGTACACCGCACCTGCGGAACCGGTACGGACGGGAGGTCGGGTCATCAGCGGGCCTCCGGAAACGGGGACGGGCGGCGGAGTGGGCCGTACGCACGCCCCGATCCTGCTGCCGGTCCGGCCCCCGCACATCGGGGCCCCGCCCGCATTTTCCGGCCGCGCACCCGACCGAAACCGCCTGACGCCCCCATGTTGCCCGCGTCGGCCCCCATGGCCCGGGTGCAAAGGTTCCGCCCGCCCCTGATGCGAGGTCTCAGACCGCCTCGCCGGCGCACTCGGCCGCGAACTCGCACAGCGCCGCCCGGTCCGCGCGCCCCGTCTTGCTGAGCAGGCTGGCCATGTGTTTCTCCACCGTGCGCGGCGAGATGGACAGCCGCCGGGCGATCTGCTGGTTCCCGGGCCGCTCCGGCAGCAGCACGAACACCTCGTACTCGCGCGGCGTCACCCCGCTGGTCCGCAGCGGCGACGGGATCCGGTCCCAGCCGCCCCGGTGCTGGCCCACACTCGCCCCGGCCTGCCGCAGCGCCGCCCGGCACGCGGACGCGACCGGCTGCACCCCGGCCCCGTAGAAGTACTCCTCGGCGGTCCGCAGCCACGCCACCGGCTCGCCCCACCCGTCCGCGCGGGCCGCGTCCGCGACCAGCCGCAGCCCCAGGTGGTGGGCGACCGGGAAGGGGGTGGAGCGCACCCCGAAGGACGCCATCAGCCGGGCGGCCCCGGCCGGGTCACCCGCCCGCCCCAGCAGCACCGCGTCGGCCAGGTCCAGGAACTGCCGGTTCCAGGCGAGGCAGCCGCCCGGAGCGGCCCGCGCCTCCTCCAGCTCCGCCCGGTCCGCCTCGCCCGCCAGGACCCGCAGCAGCGGGCGCAGCCCGTACCGCCCGCTCAGGTAGTAGTAGCTCGGATGGTCCAACTCCCAGGCCAGCGCCTCGTCCAGACCGGCCGCCGCCCGCTCCCGGTCCTCCTCCAGCAGCGCCCCGAACGCCCGGCACAGCCCCGACCGGAGCGGCACCAGCAGCGACTGCTCGCCTCCGGCCCGCCGGAACGCGGCCAGCGCCCGGTCCATCTCCCGCCGCCGCCCCCGGTGCGCGGCCATCGTCGCCCCGGCCAGCAGCAGATAGCGGTGGGCCGACAGATCGCCGACCCGGGCGCTGGCCTCCGCCGAGCGGTCGACGATCTCCTGCGCCTCCTCCCACCGGGCGCACAGCACCGCGTTCATGGCGAGCAGCCCGTCGACCGTACGGGTCAGCAGCAGCGCGCCCAGTTCGGTGGCGGCCGCCCGCGCGGAGAGCAGCCGGGAGGCGTCCCCGGTGCGCATGAACGCGTTGGCGCCGAGCCGCACCAGCGCCTCCACCCGCCAGACCGGCAGGGCGTGTTCGGTGGAGATCGACAGCATCCGCTCCAGCGCGGCGTCCGCGGCGTCGAAGCCCTCCTCGCGCCGCAGCAGCGCCAGCAACTGCCAGGCCTGGCAGGCCACCACGGGCAGCCCTTCGGCCTCGGCGGTCTCCGCCGCCTCCCGCACGGCCTGCTCGGCCTCCGCCGGGTCCGCGGGCTTCTGCCCGGGCCCGGGCTCATGGCCGGGAAGCAGCGCCAGATACCCGTCGACCACCGCGAGCGCGGCCCGGCGGCCGGGCGGCGGCGACGCGCCGAGCAGGGCCCGGGCCGCCTCCACCTGGAGCGCCGCGTCGGCGGTGCGCTCCGCCATGACCGCCGCCCAGGCGAGTTCGACATGGGTCTGTCCGCGCCGGGCGGCGGCCTCGGAACGCGCCGGAACCGGCGGCAGCGCGTCCGCCAGCGCCAGCGCGCCGTCCAGATCGCCGCCCTCGGCACGGGCGACCGCCAACGACTCGGCGACGGCGGCCCGGTCGCCCTCGGCGGCCAGCGGATGCGCCCGCTCCAGCAGCACCACGGCGGAGCCGTGCGCCCCCGAAGCGAGCATCCGTCTGCCCGCCTCCGCGAACTGGCGGGCCGCCCCCGTCCGGTTGCCCGCGGCCAGCTGCAACGACGCCACGAGCTGCCGCCCGTCCTCGTCCAGCGGCTCCCCGGAGTGCTCGATGGCATCGGCGGCACGGCGGGCCAGCGAGGCGCGTTCGGCCGGGGCCAGCGAGGAGATCAGGGCCTCGGCGGTGAGCGAGTGCCGGAAGGTGTAGCGGTCGGGGGCCGCGCCGTCCGGGGCGATGACACCGGCCTCCACCGCGGACCGCAGATGGGTGAACAGGGCCCGGTCCTCGAAACCGGTGACGGTCTGGAGCACGGTCACCGAGAACTGGCTGCCCAGCGTGGCCGACGCCAGTAAGAGGTCCCGCACCGGTTCGTCCAGCCGCTCCAGCCTGCGCGCCCAGCTGCGGACGATGTCCGAGGGGACCGAGGCGTCCGGCTGCTCAGCCGCCACCCAGCCGTCGTCCGTGCGCCGGAGCCGGCCGGTGTCCAGCAGGTCCGCCAGCAGCACTTCCAGCAAGTACGGGTTGCCCGCGGCGCGTTCGGCCAGCCGCCGGTGCACCGCCTCGGGTATCTCCTGGGGCCGCGCCTCCAGACACGCACCGGTCAGCGCCCGCACCTGGGCGTCGTGCAGCGGGCCCAGCTCCCGCACGCCGGCGGTGTGGCGGCGCTCGGCGGAGCGTACGAGGTCCAGCGCGGCACCCGGCTCAGGGCGCAGGGTGCCCAGGAACAGGACCGGCAGATCGGCGAGGTTGTCGATGATGTACTCGACGACCGCGACGGTCTCCGTGTCGCAGTCGTGCAGATCCTCCAGCAGGATCGCGCAGCCCGTCTCCCTGCCCAGCACGGACAGCAGCCGCAGCAGCGCCTCGGCCAGCTCGACGACCGTCTCCGGATAGCCCGGCGACCCGCCCTTGCGCCACTCCGGGACCAGCCGGGCCAGCGCCGGATGGTAGGGCGCGAGCTCCGGATCGGTCGGGGTGCCCGCCGCCCGGAACCGCGAGGCCAGCGCCTCCGCGAGCGGGCGGAACGGGACGACGAGCCCGGTCGAGGTGGCCCGGCCGCGCAGCACCGGCATGCCCGATCCGTAGGCCCGGTAGGCGCATTCGCCCACCAGCCGGGACTTCCCGATACCGGCTTCCCCGACGAAGAACAGCGCGCGCCCCGAACGCCGTTGTACGGCGTCCAGGGCGCTGCTCAGCAGTCCGATCTGCTCGTCACGCCCGACGATGACCGGCGAAGTGGCTCGCATGGCCGAAGATTACTGGAGCGACAACTTCCACGGCTGTAGGACAACTCGATTCATAGGGTGCAGAGTTGGCAGGATCCGGTCACCACGGGGCCGTCATGGTGGTCCAGGGGAGGTCGTGGCTGTAGCCGCTCTCGCCCTCCGAGGCGCTGAGGAGTCTGCTGCGCGCACCGAGGCCTCCGGTGGAACCCAAGGAGATCTGCCCGGCCGGGTGTTCGTGCGAGCCCTCGTGCGCGATGTCGCCGGACGCCTGCAGGGCCGATTCGCGGAACTGCTTCATCTCTGCCTCATCCTCTGGTGGGTGGTGTGGAAAACAGCAACGGTGCGTGGTCATCGGGAACGGTGGTCGGGGGTGGGTCAGGGCGCCCGGGAGGGGCGCAGGAGCAGGGCGGAGCCGATCCGGTCGGGGAACCCGGCCCGGAGCAGCCCGTGCCCGATCCCGGAGAGCCCGGTGAGCAGCCCCGGGTGCGGCACCCGGCCGGGCGTACCGCACTGCGGTCCCGCGCGGTCCGCGGCGGCCAGCAGCGTCCCGGCCCGGCGTACCCACGCGGGCCGTGCGGCGGGCAGCGCCCGGTGGCCGAGGAGTTCGAGCAGCCCCGACTCGCCGTGGCACAGGCTGTCGTCGGCGAGCGGACCGATGTCCGCCAGCTCGCCGGAGCGCGCCGCCAGCCAGCCGGCCAGCTCCGGGTCCGCCAGCGCGTCGTGGCTGTCCGCGACCGCCAGCGCGATCCCGGCCGCCCCGTCGCACCAGGCGGGCCCGGCGGTCGTATCCGTGGGCCTCGCCGTCGCGGCTTCCGCCGGGGCGGTGGCTTCGCCGACCGCTGTGGCGGAAGCCGCGACGGCGGTGGAGCCGGCAACGTCCCGACCGGCCTCCCCGGCTTCCGCGAGGGCCGTCGCCCGGCGCAGCGCCCGCAGACCGGCGCTCCGGTGCCGTACGTCGCCCCCGGCCCCGGCGAACCGCAGCAGCGCCCAGCCGATCCCCGCCGCCCCGTCGGCGAAGCCCGCGGAGTCGGGGAGCGGGGCGGCGGCGATCCGCTCGGCGCAGCGCTCGGCACCGCGCCAGGCCTCCGGGCGGCCGGTGGCGCGGTACACCGCGAGCAGCGAGACCAGCCCGCCCGCCACCCCGCCGCGCACCCCGTACCCGTCCTCGGCCATGCTCGCCGCACAGCTCAGCCGGACGGCCGGACCTGCCAGCTCCAGGATCTCCCGGTCGCCCAGCAGCGTGCCCACCTCGGTCAGCGCGTACGCGATGCCGCCGAGGCCCGCGAAGGCGCCGGAGCCCAGGGGCCCGAGCTCGTCGGCCCGCCCGTGCAGCGCGTCCAGCAGCCCCGGGACCGGGGCGAGCGCCTCACGGGCCGCCTCCGCGTACCGGGCGGCGCCGGTGAGCGCGGCCAGCTGGGCGAGGAAGAGCGCGGGGCCGGTGTAGCCGCCCGCGAGGTCCGCCGCCATCGGTGTGAGCCGCCAGTAGCGCTCGCCGAGCAGTTCGAGCCCGATCCAGTTGGTGCGGCCCTCGTGCCGGTAGGCGAGGGAGACCAGCTGGTCGCCCACCGACCGCGCGGCGGACAGCAGTTGCTCGGGCTCCGGCGCGGTCGCCGCGCTCCGGGCCCGGCCGCCCGGAACCGCCCGGTGCGGCGGCTCGGGCGAGGTGCTCACCATGGCCGCCCGGATGATCCGTTCCTGGTCCTGCCGGTCCACGGTGTCCATCGCGCGCACCTTCGCCTCGACACGCGCCAGCCCGCTGAGGAGGGCGGGATCGCGCGGGGCCGCGGCAGGGCGGGGCCGGGCCGCCGCGGTGTCGTGCGAGGACGGGTCGGGGGCCGGACCCGCGACCGTACGCCCGGTGCCGCTCCAGAGCTCCGTGCCGCCCGGCCGGGTGCAGAACACCGGCACATCACCGCACCACAGCTCCGCGATCTCCTCGTCCTCCACCCCGGGCAGCGCGGGCACGCCCAGGAGCGGGGTGCGCAGCAGCGACAGCACCTGATGCCGTTCGGCGGCGTCCCGCATCAGATCGGGGTGGGTCGACTCGTCCAGCAGCGTCGTGTACGTCCAGGTCGGGCGCGGCACGACCCGTACCTCGTCGGCGGCGAAGAGCCACAACAGCCCGCCCTCGCCCAGGAGTTCGTTCCGGTGCTCGCTGATCGCGTTGTACCCGGCGCGGAATCCGTCGCAGAGGACGTCGGTGTACGCGGAGGGGTCGGCCGCCACGCCGCCCAGCCGGGGCCGGTTGGCGGACTCGGTGAACCGGCCCGCCCGCCGCACCAGCCGCATCCGGTCGGTTCCGGGCCCCGCCCAGTCGGCGGTCTCGATCGGCGACGAGGCGGCCCGGCCGCCGCCGATGGCGGACATGTCGAGCGCGGAGGTGTCCCCGACGAGCAACTGCGGCAGCAGGCCCACCCGGTGGACGGAGTCGTGCAGGGCCCTGGCAGCCGGATCGGCGGACCGGGCGGGCCCCAGCGGCGGGTGGAACAGGGTCTCCACATCGACCAGGACCGGATGCGGGCCACAGGCGATCAGGTTCTCGTGGTGCAGATCCGTACCGTCCAGCGCGTGCAGCAGGGCCAGCAGCGCACCCTGCCGCCGGTAGAACCGCCGGGTCTCCGCCACCGAGTCGCAGGGCCGCTCCTCGACGAACTCGGCCCAGCCGTACTCGCCCCGGTCCAGGACGCGCAGCACCCGCAGCTCGGGGGCGCCCGGCAGCGAACCGAACCACTCGACCAGGGAGTTGAAGTGCCGGTGCGCCGCGAGCGGGCGCGGCTTGTAGACCAGCCGGGTGCCGTCGGCGAACCGCAGCAGCATCACCGACCGCCCCCCGCGATGGCTGTCGCCCGCCCCGGCCTCGACGCCGGTGAGCACCCCGGGCCCCGCGCTCCCGCCGAGCGCCCCGTCAGGCGAGCCGGCCCGGTGGCCGAGCACCCCGGCCGGGGCGAACAGGTGCCGGTCGGCGGCGAGCCGTACGGCCATCTCCGCGAACGCGTCGCCCGCGTTCAGGCAGGCCGTGGCGAGGAGACGGGCCAGGACGGGGTAGCCGGTGACGAGCCCGGCGAGACCGTCGCGACGGGCGGTCAGCCGGACGAAGTCCCGGAAGCGCTCCTCGGTTCCCTCGCCGCTCAACCGGCCCAGCCGCCGGGCCTCGTGCAGCTCCGTCACGAGGGTGCGTGCCGCGATCCGGGAGAGCCGGCGCGTCAACTGCCGCCGGAAGTCGGCGAGTACGAGCGAGGAACCGTCCACCGGAGGGCTGTCCACGACGGGACCGTCCACCACGAGGCCGTCCACCGCGGGACCGTCCTCCTCCGCTGGCGCCTCCTCCGCGAGCGTGCTGCGCAGCCGCTCCGCCGCCGCCTCGACGAACGGCGCGAGGACCGGCCCGAAACCGCTGAGCCCGGGGTACGCGTGGTCGGCGACCACCACGTCGTGCGGCGCCGACGCGACGGCCTGCCGGGCGAAGACCGCCCAGCGGGGTTCGCCGGAGGGCCTGCCGCCGACGACACCGGGAAGCCACCACGGCTCTCCGGCCGCGCCCTCGAACGGGTCGGGGGAGGGGGAGACGGATGCGGCGGACCCGGCCGGGTCGTCGTCGTACGCGACAGCGGCGGCGGCAGCAGCGGGGGCGAGGCGACGACTCGTACCTCTGTCGATCAGATCCTTCTCCGCCACCGCTCCGCACCTCCCCGCTCCTGGGCCCGGTCCCGGTCGGGCCGCCCGGATCCATCGTGCTGGGGGAGCGGGCCGGGCGCATGGGGGAGTCGCCCCCATCTTTCGCGTCCCGGCCCGCACGGCGTGCCAACGGGCGGTGATTCAGGGCGAATCGGCCGCCGGCAGGGTCACCGCCCGGCGGCCATGGAGTCGAAGGTCTCCCGCATCGTGCGATCGATGCCGCCGGGCTGTCCGACCAGGGAGTCGAAGAGGTCGGCGAGCAGCCACAGCACGAAGCCGTGCACCAGGGCCTCCTCCGGCGGAATCCGCCCGAACCGGTCGCGCCACTCCACGGTGTCCATGCCCATCGCGGCGGCCATGAGGACGCCGGTGGCCATCGGAACCTGAGCCGGGTCGGCCGACTCGAACGCGGGCAGTCTGCGGATCACGGCGGGGATCAGATCGCCGAGCGGATCAAGACGGTCCTCGCCGCCGGACTGTTCGGCGATCAGGAGCCCGGTCAGCACGCCCACCAGGAACACCGTCCCCCGGGCCACCTCCGCGCGCCCGTGGGCGTCCACCGCGGCCTGGACCCGCCGCCGTGCTTCCTGGCGCTCCCCGTCCGGCGTCCGCTTCTCCAGGACCCGGTAGGAGTCCCACGCCGCGCGGATGGCCTCGGGCGCGATTACGTCGTCACTGGTCATGAATCCGACCGTAGACGAGACGAGACGAGACGAGACGAGACGAGAGGGGACGGAGCGCTGTCGCACACCGACCGGCTCACCCCAGGGAGCGGCGGCACCGGCTCACTCCAGGAAGCGGCGGCCGAGCCTCACCCCCGGGGCGCGGCCGTCGACCCCCGGATCATCAGCTCCGCCGCGATCGTCGCGATGCCGCCCGGCGGCGGGTTCTCCTTGCCCATCGCGAGCCGTCCCGCCCGCGCGCCCGCCTCGAAGAGCGGCAGCCGGACCGTCGTGAGGGCCGGTACGGCGTCCACCGAGAACGGCAGGTCGTCGAAGCCCGCGACCGAGATGTCCTGGGGGATGCGCATCCCCTGGTCCCGTACGGCCGCGCACGCGCCCAGCGCCACGGTGTCGTTGGCGGCCACGATCGCGGTCACATCCGGTGCCCTGCGCAGGAGTTCGAGGGTGGCCTCGTAGCCCGAGCGCCGGTCGTAGGGGCCGTGCACGGTGAGCCGGTCCTGATCCCCGGAGCCGGTCGTCGCGCTGTCGGGCCCGATGTCCGGCCCGCCGTCCGGAGCCGCGTCCAGCCCCGCCGCGCGCAGTGCCTCGCGGTGGCCCTCCAGGCGGTGCCGGGTGGTGGTCCGTTCCGGGGGCCCGGCGACGTAACCGATCCTGCGGTGGCCGAGCGAGATCAGGTGCTCGGTGAGCCGGCGTCCGCCGCCCCGGTTGTCGAACGCGAGCGCCGCGACGAGCGCGTCGCCCTCGGGCAGCGGGGGCCGCCCGCAGAAGACGATCCGGGTGCCCGCGTCCGCGAGCTTCGCCAGCTTCGCCGACATCGCGGCCTGGTGTGCCGGGTTCTCGACCGCGCCGCCGGTGAGGACGACGGCGGCGGCGCGCTGGCGCTGGAGGAGCGTGAGATAGGTGAGTTCGCGCTCCGGGGAGCCGCCGGTGTTGCAGATGACGGCCAGCTTCTCGCCGCCCGCCCGTCCGGAACCGTCGCCGGGCCCGCCGATCTGCGTCTGGGCCGCCCCCGCCATGATCCCGAAGAACGGGTCGGCGATGTCGTTGACCAGGATGCCGACCAGGTCCGATGTGGCGGCCGCGAGCGAACTGGCGGGCCCGTTGAGCACATAGTCCAGGTCGTCCACCGCGCGCAGGACCCGCTCCCGGGTCGAGGCCGCCACCGGGTAGTTGCCGTTCAGCACGCGGGAGACGGTGGCCGGGGACACCCGGGCGCGGGCCGCCACATCCGCCAGGGTGACTGTCATCGCTGTCCTCCGTGAGGTCACGTGCGGCCCCCTCTTGTCCGGCCGCTGTCGGCAGGCTAGCGTCATCTCCGATAGAAAGCGCTTGCTACGGCTGTATGGAGGGACCTTCGTGACACGCAGGACAGTGCGCATCGCCATGAACGGCGTCACGGGACGCATGGGATACCGACAGCACCTGGTGCGCTCGATCCTCGCGATCCGCGAACAGGGGGGTCTGGATCTCGGCAACGGCGAGGTCCTGTGGCCCGAGCCCGTACTCGTCGGCCGCCGCGCCCACGCCCTGGAGGAAATCGCCGGGCTCCACGGCCTGACCGAGTGGTCGACCGACCTGGACGCGGTGCTCGCGGACGACACGGTCGAGATCTACTTCGACGCCCAGGTCACCTCGGCCCGGGTGGAGGCGATCAAGAAGGCCATCGCGGCGGGCAAGCACGTCTACACCGAGAAGCCGACCGCCACGGACGTCGAGGGCGCCCTCGACCTGGCCCGGCTCGCGCGCGACACGGGCATCAAGCACGGCGTCGTCCAGGACAAGATCTTCCTGCCGGGCCTGCGCAAGCTCAAGCGCCTGATCGACGGCGGCTTCTTCGGCGAGATCCTGTCCGTGCGCGGGGAGTTCGGCTACTGGGTCTTCGAAGGCGACTGGCAGGAGGCCCAGCGCCCCTCGTGGAACTACCGCGCGGAGGACGGCGGCGGCATCGTCGTCGACATGTTCCCGCACTGGGAGTACGTGCTCCACGAGCTGTTCGGCCAGGTCACCTCCGTAACGGCCCAGGTGCACACGCATGTTCCGCAGCGCTGGGACGAGCAGGGCAAGCCGTACGAGGCGACCGCCGACGACGCCGCGTACGGCATCTTCCAGCTGGCGGGCGGGGCGGTCGCGCAGATCAACTCCTCCTGGACGGTCCGGGTCAACCGCGACGAGCTGGTGGAGTTCCAGGTCGACGGCACGCACGGCTCCGCCGTGGCCGGCCTGCGCAACTGCCGTGTCCAGCACCGCTCGGCGACCCCGAAGCCGGTCTGGAACCCGGACCTCCCGGTCACCGAGTCGTTCCGCGACCAGTGGCAGGAGATCCCGGACAACCAGGAGTTCGACAACGGCTTCAAGGCGCAGTGGGAGCTGTTCCTGCGCCATGTGGCCCTGGGCAGCCCGTACACCTGGGACCTGCTGGCCGGCGCCCGGGGCGTCCAACTGGCCGAGCTGGGCCTGAAGTCGTCCGCCGAGGGCCGCCGCTTCGACGTCCCGGAGCTGACCCTGTGACCCGCGCGACCGGAGCGCCGCGCGGTCGGAGGCCGCTGCCATGACGACCATCCACCTCCCACAGGGCCCCTACACGCCCCGCACCACCCCGCTCGACCTCGCGCCGGGCGCGGCGGCCCCCGCCTCCCGTACGGTCTTCTCGGCCGCTCATGTGGTCGCCGACCCGTACGCCGACATCGCCCCCGGCGACCCGGCGGCCGTCGACTGGGAGTCCACGCTCGCCTTCCGCCGCCACCTGTGGGCGCACGGCCTGGGCGTCGCGGAGGCCATGGACACCGCGCAGCGCGGGATGGGCCTGGACTGGGCGGGCGCGGCCGAGCTGATCCGCCGCTCGGCCGCCGAGGCGAAGGCGGTGGGCGGCCGGATCGCCTGCGGCGTCGGCACCGACCAGCTGCCCGACGACGGCGCCGCGCCCACCCTGGCCGAGGTCAGGGCCGCGTACGAGGAACAACTGGCCCTGGCCGAGGAGCACGGCGCCCAGCCGATCCTCATGGCCTCCCGCGCGCTGGCCCGGGCGGCGAGCGGCCCGGAGGACTACCTCGCCACCTACGCCCACCTCCTGCGCCAGGCGTCCGAACCGGTGATCCTGCACTGGCTGGGCCCGATGTTCGACCCGGCCCTGGAGGGCTACTGGGGCAGTTCGGACCTGGACGCGGCCACGGACACCTTCCTGAAGGTGATCGCCGAGCACCCGGACAAGGTCGACGGCATCAAGATCTCCCTCCTGGACGCGGCCCGCGAGATCGACGTCCGCCGCCGCCTCCCGGGCGGGGTGCGCTGCTACACGGGCGACGACTTCAACTACCCGGAGCTGATCGCGGGCGACGAACGCGGCTTCAGCCACGCTCTGTTGGGCATCTTCGACCCGCTGGGCCCCTTGGCGGCACACGCGGTACGGGTCCTGGACACGGGTGACGTGGACGGCTTCCGGGCCCTCCTCGACCCCACCGTCGAACTCTCCCGCCACCTCTTCCAGCGCCCCACCCGCTTCTACAAGACGGGTGTGGTCTTCCTCGCCTGGCTGGCAGGCCACCAGGACCACTTCACGATGGTGGGCGGCCTCCAGTCGGCCCGCTCGCTGCCGCATCTGGCGAAGGCGTACGAACTGGCCGACCGGCTGGGCCTGTTCCCCGACCCGGATCTGGCGGAACACCGTATGCGAGCCCTGCTGGCGGTCCACGGAGGCGCACGATGACGAACGACGACGGCGGCGGCCTGTCGCGTCTGAGCATCAATCAGGAAACGCTCAAGCAGTGGTCGTTGCCCGAGCTGACCGAGGGCTGCGTCAAGGCGGGCATCGACAAGGTGGGCCTGTGGCGGGCCCCGGTGCAGGAGTACGGCGTCGAGCGCACGGCACGGCTGCTCGCCGATGCCGGGATCGAGGTCACCAGCCTCTGCCGGGGCGGCTTCTTCACCGCCCTCGACCCGGCCGAACGCGCCCGTGCCCTGGACGACAACCGGGCGGCGATCGACGAGGCGGCCGGCCTGTCCACCGACACCCTGGTCCTGGTCTCCGGCGGCCTCCCGCCCGGCAGCCGCGACCTCCACGGGGCCCGCGAGCGGGTGGCCGAGGCGCTGGCGGAACTGGCCCCGTACGCGGCGGCACGCGGCGTACGCCTGGCGATCGAACCGCTCCACCCGATGTACGCCTCCGACCGCTGCGTGGTCTCCACCCTCGCCCAGGCCCTGGACCTCGCGGAGCGCTTCCCGGCCGAGCAGGTCGGGGTGGTCGTCGACACCTACCACCTCTGGTGGGACGACCGGGCGCCCGCCCAGATCGCCCGCGCGGGTGCGGGCGGCCGTATCCACTCCTTCCAGCTGGCCGACTGGATCACCCCGCTCCCGGCGGGCGTCCTGCTGGGCCGGGGACAACTGGGCGACGGGAGCGTGGACTTCCACGCGTTCCGCCGCTGGGTGGAGGACGCCGGGTTCGACGGGCCGATCGAGGTGGAGATCTTCAACGAGGCGCTGTGGGCCCGCGACGGCACGGAAGCGCTGGCGGAAGTGGTGGACCGCTATGTGCAACATGCCTGCTGAGAGGCGCGCACACCGCCGAAGGTAAAGAGATCGTAAAGGGCTGCAACCTTTGCGTACCCTCCCGTGTCACACATGGCGTCGGGACTTCCGGGGAGGGGTCCGGGGGGAACGGGAAGGCCCGACGGGAGGGGAAAGCGAGGGGGGTCCGGCCGCGAGGCCGG
This sequence comes from Streptomyces sp. DSM 106670, assembly GCF_055792845.1. Taxonomy (NCBI): domain Bacteria; kingdom Bacillati; phylum Actinomycetota; class Actinomycetes; order Kitasatosporales; family Streptomycetaceae; genus Streptomyces; species Streptomyces sp. DSM 106670. The sequence continues at coordinate 2,636,957 of NZ_CM147704.1, read as the reverse complement.
GCCCCATTCCGCTTTCCCGCCGTTGATTAGGATCTGCCGCCATGACCCAGAGCGATGCAGCGCAGGAATGGCCCGAACCTCCCCTAGCCGGTACGGAGGCGGCAGCCGTCCTCGGCGCGCTGGAACGCCAGCGGGCCACCCTGGCTTGGAAGACCTCGGGCCTGGACGCGGCCGGGCTGCAAGCCACGGTCGGGGCGTCCTCCGTCACCCTGGGCGGCCTGCTCAAGCATCTGGCACACGTCGAGGACAGCCACTTCGCCCGCCTCTGGCTCGACACCCCGGTCGGCGCGCCCTGGGACGCGGTCGACTGGGACAAGGACCCCGACTGGGCCTATCGCACCGCCGCCCAGGACACCCCCGAGCAACTGCGCACGCTGTGGCGGGAGTCGGCGGCCCGCTCCCGGGCCGTCGTCGAGGAGGCGCTCAGCACCGGCGGCGGCCTGGACCAGCTCGGCGCGTACGTCACCCGCAACGGCGAACGCCCGAACCTCCGCCGTATCCTCCTGGACCTCGTCGAGGAGTACGCCCGCCATGTCGGCCACGCCGACCTGATCCGGGAATCGGTCGACGGCCTGACGGGCGAGGACCCGGGGTGACCTGAGAGGCAGGGCCGACCGAGGGCCGCCCGGCGGGTGCCGGACGGCCCTCGGGATCACAGCGCGAGCATCGCCCGCACGGGGATCTCCGCGTCCGCGAGCGGTCGCAGCGCCAGCCGGACGAGCGCCAGCGCGTTGTCGTCGCCCGCGATGCGGTTGGCGCTGAGCCGCCCGCACGTGAGGCAGTGGTGGATGAGCATCCACTCCCCGTCCTGCCGCACCGACAGGCTCAGGGCCACCATCCGGCCACGGCACCCTGCCGCCCGGTCACCCGGAACCCGGCCGTCCACATGCAGGCTGACCAGGCAGGACGGGCAGTGATTACGGTGGGCGGTGCCCGGCGCCGCCAGCGGTACGTCGAGCCGGCAGCCGACGCACCGGAACGCGTCGCCGCGCGCCCCGGCTGGCCCGTGCAGCACGTCCTTGGCCCGCTGCGGACGGCGTCCCGAAGCCCGCCGGGGCTTGCGGCGCGTCATCGGAGCCCCCCGGTCGCCCGGTTCACAGGTCACCGAAGGCTTCGAGCGGGAAGGGCGGCTGGGCCAGCGGACGTACGGCCATCCGCATCAGGATCAGCTGGTTGTCGTCCCCGCAGACCGGGTTCGAGGTCAGCTCGTCGCACCGGGTGCACCGGTGGACGACCATCCAGTCGCCGGTGCGCAGCACCGCGATGGAGATCGGGGTCATCCGGCCCTCGCAGTCGGAGCGGCCGCCCTCGACATGGTCGACGAGGTGCTGCGAGTGCAGGCAGCTGGGGCAGTGATTGCGCCGGCTGCCGTCGGGCGCGTACGCGGCGACGGTCAGACCGCAGCGGACGCAGGTGAAGGTGTCCAGGGAGGACATCGAGGATGAGGAGGACATGCCTGAGCGGTGCTGGGGGTTGTCGTGAGACACCCGGATACTCCTTGCCGAGGATGAGGAACGAAGCAGCAGGGAAGTACCGAGCACCCCTCGCGTCAGGGGCGTGCGGGGAGCGGGGCCGGACGGCTGCGGAACGGCAGCCGGCCGTGAGGTGTCAGCAGTCGGCCGCGTACGGCGGCCGCGGACGGTCAGGCCCGGTCACCCCGGCGTCACAGGCGCGACGAGGGAGGCTCGGAGTCACTGTCCGGGGCATACATCAACTGCTTTCCAGGGCTCACGCCCAGAGGTCACCCGCGGTCGGGTCCACGGTCGAGGAGCGAGCACCGTAACAAGGGGTCAGCGGGACCGGCCACCGAATTAGCCGACGCCCGGCCCGTCCTCCCTTTCCCCCTCTCCTTTCCCTCTCTCCCTCTCTCCCTCTCCCCGTCTCAGCCCCGAAGCTCCGCCAGCCTGGCCAGCGCGTCGCCCGCCAGGGTCTGCTGATCCGCGTCGAGTCGGACCGCCGCCGCTTCCTCCAGCAGCGCCGCCGCCCGTTCCACCTCGCCCATCCGCTGGGCGATGTCCCCGCGCAGGACGAGCAGCCGCAGGCGCTGCACCGGGGTCGGATGCTCGTCCGTCAGCCCCAGCACCCGGTCGATGATCTTCGCCGCGCCCGGCAGATCCTGCTTGGAGTCCGCGAAGAGGTCCGCCATGTGCAGCGCGCGGGCGAACGTCTCCTTCGGGGCGGGCCGGTGGCTCGGGTCCTCGCTGATCGCTTGGCCGATCCGGATCGTGTTGCCGGTCGGGTCGGTCATCAGGAACTGCCGCACCCCGTACGACATGTCCTTCAGCGGACCGATGCGTGGCAGCCCCCGCGTCGGGACGCGTCCGTAGGCCGCCTTGAGCCCCGCCCGGAACGCCGTATGCAGGCCGTCCACATCGTCGGTGAGGACGTAGCACCCGGAGTGGGAGGACGCCGGGTCGTAGTCCTTCATGCCGTACAGCTGGAGTTCGACCGCTCCCCGCTCGACGACGGCGTACGCGTACGGGCTCTTCTGCAAGTACGTCGTCTCGAAGCCCAGGGCGGTGTAGAAGTCGACGGCGGTCTCGATCAGCGAGGTCCGGCAGGGCAGCAGAGGGATCGTCGTCTCGGTCATGCGACGCACTCTAGTCAAATTTGAACAGTTATCGCTAGTGTCGAGGGGAGAGGTGTCCGGCCGGGCTCCGCCGGCTGGGTCCGTGGGCCCAATCTCGGTCCCAAATCGTGGTGGCGCGAGCGGTGTTGACCTGCTGATGTCCTTTTCGACCGGCAGGTGCGATCTTGACGGGCAGGTGGGTACGCCGGTTCTCTGGCAGCGAGCCCCCCACCTCTCCCGCGGGCGGCGGGCGGTCTCCGCCCGCCGCCTCGCAGGACTCATCGGAGGAAGCCCGATGCTCCCCAGAACCCCTCTCAGATCCTTCGGGCCGGCCCTGCTGGCCTCCTTGGCTGCCGTCCTCGCGCTGGGAGCCCTCCCGGTCGCGGCGAGCCCCGCGTCCGCGGCGGTCCCGGCGTCCGGGGCGGCCGCCGAGGTCTGCAACAAGCACTGCGACGCCCGCGACCCCGCCTCCGCCGCCGGTGACCGCGTCCCGGTCAGCGCGACCCTCCATGGCCGTTCCATCGCCCTTCATCTCTCCGACAACGATGTCATGGGCTGGGCCTCCATCGACGACGGAGCGGCGGGCGACGAGACCTGGCTCGACCGCTCCTTCGACGGCGGCCGCACCTGGGCCTCCGGCAGCAAGCTCGGTGCCACCTCCGTACCCTCCGGCCGTACCGGCTGGCGCTCCCAGATGTACAACGTGGACGACTGGAACACCGGCGGCATCGGCGCGCTCCGCGCCTGCGGAAAGGCCGGCGACCGATCGGAGATCGCCTGCACCGGCTGGGCCCGCGTCGACTGGAACGCCGGAAGCCGGAGCACGGCCGCGGCGACAGCCCTGATGATGAACTACGACCGGGGCTCGGGGAAGTTCGCCGGCTGGTGGACCTCGGCCACCGCGCTCACCTCGCTGATCGACAACATCCGGATCAGCCACATGCCCAGCTACACGTACGCGATCTCCAACACCTACGAGAAGCTCATCGGCGCCGAGGGCGGCGACTTCACCAACTCCTACCTGGACGACACGGGTTGGTGGGGTCTGGCCTGGGTGGCGGCGTACGACCTGACCGGCGAGCAGCGTTACCTGGACACGGCGCGCAAGGACGCCGACCACATGGCCGCCTACTGGACCGGCACGTGCGGCGGCGGGGTGCAGTGGGCGACCGACAAGCCCTACAAGAACGCGATCACCAACGAGCTGTACATCCAGCTCAGCGCCGCGCTCCACAACCGTATCGCCGGGGACACCACCTATCTCCAGCGCGCCGAGGACGGGTGGAACTGGTTCAAGGGCAGCGGCATGATCAACTCCGGTGACACGATCAACGACGGCCTGAGCGAGAACTCCGACGGCACCTGCTCCAACAACGGCGACACGACCTGGACGTACAACCAGGGCGTGATCCTGGCCGCCCTCGCCGAACTCAACCGCGCCACCGGCGACGCGTCACTCCTGGACAGTGCCCGCACCCTGGCCGACGCCTCCACGTCCTCCGCCTACCTCAACCCCGGCGGAACGCTCCACGAGCCGTACGAGCCGGACTCCGACTGCACCACGGACGGCGACTCCTTCAAGGGCGCTTACGCCAGGGGCCTCGGCATCCTCAACAAGGCGCTCCCCGACCGCCCGTACAGCGCCTATCTCGACCGGCAGGCCGACACCGCGCACGAGAAGAACCGCAACAGCCTCGACCAGTACGGCGCCCACTGGGCCGGTCCCCTCACCCGCACCGGCAACGGCTGCCAGCACAGTGCGCTCGACCTGATGAACGCCGCGCAGGACAGCTGAGTCCACGCCCGACCGCGACGCCGTGACGTGAAACCGGTGGAGGCCAAGCGTGACCGCGTGTCCTCCACCGTCTTTGCCCGCCCGCCCGCCCCACCTCCTCCCTCCTCAAGGAGTCCCATGCCCGCAGTACGGCCGACCCGGCGCGGACGCGCCCTGCGCCGCGGCCTGACCGTCACCCTGTCCGCGGCCACCCTGGTCCTGGCCTCCGCGACCATGGCCCACGCCGCGCCGCCCCCGCCCCTCCCCGGCAACGCGGACGACCTGGAGCGGGCCTTCCAACCGGCCATCGACTACGACAAGGACGGCTGCTACGCCACCTCGGCCATCGGCCCCGACGGCACCATCGCCCCCGGCCTCAAGCTCGGCGGCGCGGTGTACGGGGACTGCCGTGACCGGTCCGACCTGGACAGCAGCAACGCCTACTCCCGCTCGAAGTGCGACAACGGCTGGTGCGCCGTCCTCTACACGTACTACTTCGAGAAGGACCAGGTGGCTCCCGGCGGCCTCTTCGGTGGCCATCGCCACGACTGGGAGCACATCGTGGTCTGGGTGCACGACAACAAGGCCGAGTACGTGGCGACTTCGGCGCACGGGAACTTCACGGTGCACAAGGCGGCCGACGTCCCCTTCGACGGCTCGCACCCCAAGATCGTCTATCACAAGGACGGCGCGAGCACCCACTGCTTCCGCAAGGCCACCGCCAAGGACGAGCCTCCGGAGAACCACCTCGGCACCTGGCACTACGCACCGCTGGTCGGCTGGAACGGCTACCCGGACGGCCTGCGCGACAAGCTGCTCGCCGCCGACTTCGGCAAGGCGACGATCGGCATCCGGGACGATCGTTTCACCGGACATCTGACGAAGGCGCTTCCGGAGGGGGTGCCGTTCAACCCCGCCGCCGGCTGAGCGGAAGGAGAGGACGGGTGCCGGACCGTCGCGAGCGGCTTTCAGACCTTCAGAAATGAAAGTTCTCGCGGCTCCGGCACGTTCTCGCAGGTCGGGGGCGACGGCACAGGTGTAGACCAAAAGGGCCCTTTACGCCTTTCTGTGCCCGTGCCTTACTCGTGACATGTGCATGGCATCCGATTATCGGATGCCACTCGGGTGCCATGCCGTGCGCATCCCGTCCTCGTCAACGTGCCCGGAGGTGGCCATGCTCGCGTACCGTTCTCCGTCCCGCCGACTCAAGAGATCCCGAGGGGCTCTGCTGGCCGGAGCTCTCGGCAGCGCCGCGGCGCTGATCCTGACCAGCACGGGCACGGCCGTCGCCGCGCCGCCCTCACCCGATGAGCCGGTCCGGTCCGGACAGGCGTGGATGGGCGCCGGCACCCGTATCGAGCAGGGCCTCGCGTCCTCGGCCGCGCAGGGTGGCGTGACGCCGATGGACACCAGCGGCATCCAGGGCATCGACGTCTCGCACTGGCAGGGGTCGATCAACTGGGGTTCGGTGAAGGCCGCGGGCATCGACTTCGCCTACATGAAGGCCACCGAGGGCACGTCCTTCAAGGACAGCAGCTTCAGCGCCAACTACACCGGCTCCTACAACGCCGGTCTGATCCGGGGCGCGTACCACTTCGCCCGCCCCGACATCTCCAACGGGGCGACCCAGGCGGGCTACTTCGCGAGCAACGGCGGCGGCTGGTCCAAGGACGGCAAGACCCTTCCCGGCGTGCTGGACATCGAGCACAACCCGTACGGAGCCACGTGCTACGGCCTCTCCACGACCCAGATGCGCACTTGGATCAACGACTTCTACACCACGTACAAGGCGCGCACCACCCGGGACGTCGTCATCTACACGACGGCCAGCTGGTGGAACACCTGCACCGGAAGCTGGACCGGCATGTCCGCCAAGTCCCCGCTCTGGGTGGCCCATTGGGGCACCGCCAACCCGACGATCCCCGCAGGCTTCCCCACCTGGACGATCTGGCAGTACTCGGCCACCGGCCGGGTCGGCGGAGTCTCCGGCGACGTGGACCGCAACAAGTTCAACGGCAGCCTCGCGCGGCTCCAGGCCCTGGCCAACAACACGCCGTAGCCTCCCCGTTCGGACGGGTGGCCGGGTGAGACCGCAGGCGGCTCACCCGGCCACCTCCCCCCACCGTGCGCCCACCCTTCACACCAGGAGCCCGCCGTGAACCTTCCACAACCGTCCCGTCGCCACGTCCTCCTCGCCGGTGCCGGCGGCCTGGCCGCAGCCGCCTTACCGGGCACGGCCCACGCCCGCGACGCCTTCGACGCCGTGGAACCGGACATCGACGGCACGGCGCAGTGGCAGGCCCGCGCGCCACAGGGGTCGATCGAGTTGGCCGGGAAGCGTCCGACGAAGATCATCGTGCACCACACGGTCAGCGACAACACCACCGACGTCTCCCGCGCCCAGGCCCACCGTCACGCCCACTGGGTCCAGGACCTGCACATGGACCAGAACGGGTGGACCGACACCGGCTACCACTTCCTCGTCAGCCGGGGCGGCTGGATCACCGAAGGCCGCCACCGCAGCCTCAGTACGCTGCGGACCGGCAGCGACTTCGTCCTCGCCGCGCACACCTCCGGCCAGAACGACCAGGCCATCGGCATCGCCAACGAGGGCGCGTACCACGACGGCGCACAGCCGCCGCAGGCCCAGTGGGACGTCCTGGTGGCGCTCTGCGCGTACGTCTGCGGGCAGTACGCCATCGCGCCGAGCCGCCTGTACGGACACAAGGACTTCGGCGACACCCTCTGCCCGGGCATCTTCCACGACAAGCTGCCGCAGCTTCGGAGCGAGGTCGCGGCGAGCATGGGCTAGGGGAGCTGTTCCTTCTCGGGGTAGTAGGCGTAGGCGTAACCGCCGTCCTCGGTGCCGGTGACGACACCCGTGAAGCCGACCGAGCCCGGCTCGGGCAACTCGATGCTCTGCTGGAATACAGAGCCGTCGCACACCTGCGTCCCCTTGGCCGACGGCACGTCCTCGTCCGCGACGGTGAACGTCAGCGCCACCTCGCCGCCTCCCGTGCAGGCGAACGCGAACGTCACGCTCAGCACGTTGTCCGGAGCGGCGGGGTGTGTGTCGCCGAACTGCGGTCGCAGCCCACCGGAACCGCCGCCGAGGGACTTCATGTTGACGAAGGTCCCCTCCAGGAGTGTCCTCGCGGCGTCGGCATCGGTGGTGTCCGGCGTCGGGGCCGGGGCCGACTTGGTCGCGCTGGGGCTCGCCGAGGGCGACCCGGACTGCTCACCCGAGCTGCACGAGGTCGCGCCGAGCAGCGCCGCGACGGACAGGGCGGCAGCGAGGCCGATGCGTGCGCCGCGCGTTCGCCGTCTCCTGGGCCCCCGTTGTTTCATGACGACGATCCCGTCAGGCCGGGAACGCACCGTGCTTGACGGCGGCGACGAAGGCCGACCAGCCGTCCGCGGAGAAGAGGACGGCGGGGCCGGCGGGGGACTTGCTGTCGCGTACGGGGACGGTCGCGTGGCCGTCGGCGACCTCAAGGCAGTCGCCGTTGGCCCCACCGCTGTAGCTGGACTTGCGCCATCCGGTGAAGGGCGTGCCGTCAGCGTTGGTGGGCTCGGTGGTGTGCATGTTCGTGCTCCTCCGCGATGCTTCTGACGAGTGCCACCGACTTCCGCCGCGAGGCCGCGTCACTCAGAGCGAGAGTGTAGGAGGTGTGGCAGGCCGCAACCAGCGCCGGATCATCCAGCAGGCGTCCGTTGTGGAGGCCCTCGAGATAGGCCAGCGGGGCCGCGTCCGCGAAGGACAGCAAATAGACCATGCCCTCCAGGAGGGCGTGCGCTCCGCACGAGAGAGGCAGCACATGCAGGCGTACGCGGCCGGAGTCGGCCATGTCCGCCACCTTATGCAGTTGCTCGGCCATGACCTGAGGGCCGCCGACCTCACGCCGGAGTGCGCCTTCGTCCAGCAGGATCCACGTCTCCGGCGTCGAAGGTTCGTCGAGCAGCAGGGCTCGTTTGGTGCGGCTGACAACAAGCTCGTCAAGCTCTTCCACGAGGTAGTTCGGACGGAAGGCTTCGAACACGGCCCGCGAATACGCCTTTGTCTGGAGCAGTCCCGGGATGAGCAGACCGCCGTAGTGACGGATCTCCGTGACTTCCTGCTCCAACTCGGCGACGGCCCTGAAGTAATGGACAAAGGCCGGGTCCAGATCCTCCAGCCACCGCGCGAAGAATCCGTCCGTGCCCAGCGCCCGGTCGATCCGCTGCGCATCCTCCGGGCTCGGCAGCCGCCGTCCGGCCTCGTAGTGGCTGATGAGGGTCGGCGAGCAGACGACCATCTCGCTCAGTGCCTCCTGCGTCAGCCCTGCCGCGATGCGCCGCAGCTTCAGTTCCTCGCCGTACTTCTCCCGAGGCGTACGCGGCCTTCGCTTCGTTCCCATGGTGCTCCAACTCCTCGCCCTGACCAGCGCGCTGTCATGCCCGACCCCCTGGCAGCGTAGCGACTCATGACCTCACTCTGTGATGGGTTCGCTACGGAAAGAAGCGAAGCCCGTACGCCGCCGCACTCCCGAAAGCAGGCCCCCATGAAGCACACCCCCCACGCCGAAGCCTCCACGATGCGGCTCCTGCCCTGGACCGGCACGGGCGGCAAGCCCTGTTACGTCGTGGGGGACGGCACCGGCTATGTGTCGCGGAAGGCCGACGAGGTCGAGAGCATCCAGCTCGACATGGCGGACGAACTGCTCGGCCACGCCACCGACCTGCTGGCCGACGACGCATCCACCGCGCCGCAGGTCCGCTTCCTCGCCGGCCGGCTCGCCGAGTCGCTGCACCAGATCGTGCGCGTCGCGGAGAGCCGTGGCGCGCGGCTCGACGCGCTCCTGCCGGCCGACGACGCTCCGTGAGCCGGGAGTTCGCCCCGCCTCGGCCCGCGATCCCATCTGCCGATCGGCACACGTTCGCGTCTCCGACCGGCCGTTCTGTGCCGTTCGGCGGAGAGCCCGGCCGCATCCCGCCCCCGTACGCTGGTCGCTATGGGGGAATCGACCGGCCCGGCTGGCATGGTGCTCGGCGCCCTGCCGTCGCTCGTGGCGGCGGGCACACTCGGGTGGGCCGTCGCCTGCCGCCGTACCGCAGCGCGTCAGCGGCTCGCCCGCCTCGCCCGCCCGACCGCGGTGTCTGCGGTCCTCTCCCTGATCACCAGCTTCGCCCTCCCGCAGGCCGGCTCCGGCTGGAAGCTGGTGGAGGCCGCACTCCTGCTGCTCCTCGTGGCCGTGGTCACCCGCTGGTCGCCTCTGCGTGAACTCGCTTCGGCCCTCCCGGTGGCCGCCCTCGCGGTGACCCTCTGGCCGCTGCCGCTGGTCACCGGTGAGTCCTTTCTGGAATCCATCGGGATCGGCGCCTTCTGGCTTCTTCCCGTGGTCGGTGCGGTGGCGGCCGGCGCCTACCCCCGCCGCCAGGAACTGCGTCGTCGGCGTGCGGTGGCCGAGGCCCGCAGCGCCCAGCGCCTTCAACTCTCCCGCGACCTGCACGACTTCGTCGCCCACGACATCAGCGGGATCGTCGTCCAGGCCCAGGCGGCCCGCTTCGTCGCCGCCACCGACCCCTCCCACGCGGTGCTCGCCCTGGAACGCATCGAAAAGGCGGGCCTGAGCGCCCTGGCCGCGATGGACCGGACGGTGCGAATGCTGCACGGCCCGGAGGTGCCCGCCACCGAACCGCTCCCCGATGTGTCCCAACTTCCGTTCCTCGTCGAGAACTTCACCGCGGCAGGAGCCACCGAGGCATCTCTCGACCTGCCCCGACCGGTCGCGGAGCGGCTCTCCCGGGAGGCGGGCTCCGCCGCGTACCGCATCGTCGTCGAGGCCTTGACCAACATCCGCCGGCACGCCCCCGGCGCCTCACGCGCCACCGTCGTGTTCACCCCTACGGCCACCACGGTGGAGATCCGGGTCACCAACGACCGTGGCACGGGAGGGCCTTCGGCCCGGCGCGTCTCCCGGGGCGGCCTCGGCCTCCCCGCTCTCACCGAGCACGCCCGGGCCCTCGGCGGAACCCTCTCGGCGGGTCCCCACGGCGACGGCGGCTGGCGGCTCACCGCCGTCCTGCCCGTCGCGCTCCCGAAAGACCTGAGCGTCGCGCTCCCGAAGGACCTGCCCGGCGCGCTCCCGAAAGAGAAGACCCCATGACGAGGCCCCTCGGCCCGACCCGCATCCTGATCGCCGACGACCAGGAGGACGTCCGCAGCGGGTTCCGCCTCATTCTCGGCTCGCAGCCCGACATGACCGTGGTCGGCGAGGCGGCGGACGGCCTCACCGCCGTCGGCCTCGCCCGCACCCTCCGTCCCGACCTGGTCCTCGCCGACATCCGGATGCCGGGCCTGGACGGCCTCGAACTGACCCGCCGCCTCGCGGGCCCCGGCGTGCCCGACCCGATGCGTGTCCTCGTCGTCACCACCTTCGACCACGACGACTACGTACGTACGGCACTGCACGACGGCGCCTGCGGCTTCCTGCTCAAGCGCTCGGGCCCGGGGCTGCTGATCGAGGGGGTCAGGGCGGCGATGGCGGGGGACATGCTCATCAGCCCCCAGATCACGGTCCGGCTGCTCCGGAGCCTCGCCCCGGCCGCCGCCGCCCCCGCCCCGGCGCCGTCCGCGGCTCCGTCGCCTCTCACCGCCCGGGAGCAGGAGATCGCCCGGCTGGTCGCCGAGGGCCTCACCAACGCCGAGATCGGCGAGAGGCTCTTCATCACGGCGGGCACCGCCAAGACCCACATCGCCAACGTCCAGGCGAAGGTGAAGGCCCGTAACCGGGTGGGCATAGCCGCCTGGTCCTGGGAGACCGGACTGGCCGGCCCGGCCCCACGGGAGTAGCGCGCGCGGGCCTCGGTCACTTCGGCGGCCGAGCCGGAGTCCGCTCGTCCCGGTCCTCCCCGCGAACTCCCGGCCCCGCGTCCGCAGGCGCCGTCGCCCCCGCTCGCGTACGCGCCCCGGTTTCCGTACGCGCCTTCGGCGCCATGAACAGCGTCGCCGCCAGGGCCAGGAGCAGCAGCCCGGCGCAGACGTACCCGGAGACCTGGACGCCGGCCGCCATCGCCTCGCGGGCCGCCTCCGCCGCCGATGCCGTACGCGGCTCCGCGGCGAGGGTCTCGATCACCGATCCGGCGCTGTCCGTCACCACCCCGCCGAGCCGTTCCGCTTCGTCCGTCGCGACGCCGTCCCGGGTGAGCCGGTCGGTCATTCCGGCGGCCAGGGTGCTGAAGAAGAGCGTGGTCAGGAGGGCGATACCGAGGGCCGACCCCAGCTCGCGGGCCGCGCTCTGGATGCCCGACGCCTGACCTCCGCTCCGTTCCGGTACGTCCACGAGGACGATGTTGGTGACCTGCGCCGTGGCGAAGCCGACGCCAATCCCGTACACGAACAGCGCGAGCGCGATCAGCCACCAGGCGCTGTCCGTCGACGCGATCAGGGCCAGCATCGTCAGCCCGGCGGCCTCCAGCACCAGACCGATCCGGACCTGTGCGAGCGCGGACACGGTCGCGGCCATCGGGAAGCTCGCCCCGGAGGCGGCGAAACTGCCGACGGCCAGGGCGACGAGGGCGAGACCCGCCTCGAACGCGCTGTAGCCGAGGGCGAATTGCAGCCAGAGCGGCAGCACCGCGATGATGCCGAACTCGCCGAGACCGACCATCAGCGTCACGAAGTTGCCGTTGCGGAACGAGCGGATGGAGAACAGCCGCACGTCCATCAGCGGCTCGCCGCCCGCCCGGCTCAGCACGGCCTGCCTGCGCCAGAACACACCCAGCGCCAGTACGGACAGGAGCAGCGCGACGAACACCGGCGAGAGCCCGCCGGACCAGGAGAAGCCCCCGATCCCCAGCGGCTTCGTCGTCATCAGCCAGCCGTACGTGCGCCCCTCGATCAGGACGAACGCGAGGAGTCCCAGGCCCACCGCCGACAGCGCCGCGCCGACGCCGTCGATACGGCCCCGGGTGCGGGGCGACACGTCCAGATACCGGAGCACCCCCGCCACGATGATCGCGACCAGCGGGATGTTGATGCCGAAGGCCCAGCGCCAGGAGATGTCGGCGAGTCATCCGCCCAGCAGTGGGCCCACGGCCGCCGCCGCTCCGATGGTCGAGCCCCACACGGCGAACGCGTGGCCGCGCGCCCGCCCGGTGAACGTGGCGTTCAGCAGGGCCAGCGAGGTGGGCAGCATCATGGCCCCGCCGACGCCCTGGACGAACCGGGCGAGGATCAGCAGGCCGCCGCTCGGGGCCAGCGCCGCCAGCAGGCTCGTCGCGCCGAACGCGGCGAGGCCCAGCAGGAAGATCCGGCGTGCGCCGTAGAGGTCGCTGAGGCGTCCGGTGACCAGCAGGAGCGCCGCGAACGTGATCGCGTACGACTCCTGGATCCACTGGGCCTGCGACGAACCGATGGAGAGGTCCTCGATGATCGGCGCGAGGATCACGTTGACGATCGTCAGATCGACGACGATCAGGGCCACGCCGAGCGCCACGGCGACGAGGCCCAGCCACTGACGTGCTGTGGGCGAGGCTTCTGCGGGTTCGGTCACGATGCTTCGACTCCCGATGATTGCTTTGCCGTAAAGGAATCTATCTTTGCGACAAAGGTAAATAGTGCGAGGTAGGTTGTCAAACCGGAAGCGGGGCGGAAGCGGAAGCGAGAGTGGGCAGTGCCGATGACGAACGGGCGCGGGGCCGACGGGCACGGCACGGCCGACGGGCCGGGCGGGGCTGACGGTCCGGGCGGAGCAGACAGGCCGGGAGGAGCGGACAGGCCGGGCGGGGCCGACCGCGAGGCCGTGCGGGTCGACCACGTGATGGACGGCCTGCGCGCCTTCGGGGCCAACTACACCGAGTTCACCCGCCGCTTCGCCGCCTGGCTCGGGCTGCACTCCACCGACGCCGCCGCCCTCGTCGAGATCCTCTACGCGGAGGACCAGGGCGCGCCCCTCTCGCCGGCCCGGCTCAGCGAGCGCGTCTCGCTCTCCTCCGGCGCGACCGCCATCCTCCTCAAGCGGCTGGAACAGGCGGGCCACATCGTCCGTACCCGCGAAAGCACCGACCGCCGGGTGGTGACCCTGCGCAGCAGCCCCGGCATCCGGCCGCGCGCCATGGCGTTCTTCGGCCCGTACAGCGAGCTGATGGCCGAGGCGATGGCGGCGTACTCACCGCAGGAGATCCAGCGGTTCGAGCAGTTCCTCGGCACCCTGCGCTCCACCATGGACGCGCTGTTGGCGAACGAGTACGAGAACGGCGGCCCGACGCCCCCCGCCCCCTGATCCCTCCTCCCGGCACTCTGCCGCGAACCGCGCTGTCAGCGGCACCCGGTAGCGTCGGGTCATGTCCAACATGGCCGTCCTCGAAGGTGTCCTGGAGCGGATCACCTACGCCAACGAGGAGAACGGGTACACGGTCGCCCGCGTCGACACCGGGCGCGGAGCCGGGGATCTCCTCACCGTGGTCGGTGCGCTGCTCGGCGCGCAGGTCGGCGAGTCGCTGCGGATGGAGGGCCGTTGGGGCTCGCACTCCCAGTACGGCAAGCAGTTCACCGTGGAGAACTACACCACCGTGCTGCCCGCCACCATCCAGGGCATCCGCCGCTATCTCGGCTCCGGGCTGATCAAGGGCATCGGGCCGGTGATGGCCGACCGGATCACCACCCACTTCGGAGTCGACACCCTCGACATCATCGAGCAGGAACCGAAGCGGCTCGTCGAGGTCCCCGGCCTCGGCCCCAAACGCACGAAGATGATCGCGGCGGCCTGGGAGGAACAGAAGGCGATCAAGGAGGTCATGGTCTTCCTCCAGGGCGTCGGCGTCTCCACCTCCATCGCCGTCCGCATCTACAAGAAGTACGAGGACGCCTCGATCTCCGTCGTGAAGAACCAGCCCTACCGGCTGGCCGCCGACGTCTGGGGCATCGGCTTCCTCACCGCCGACAGGATCGCCCAGGCGGTCGGCATTCCGCACGACAGCCCCGAGCGGGTCAAGGCCGGACTCCAGCACGCCCTGTCCCAGTCCTCCGACCAGGGGCACTGTTTCCTGCCCGAGGAACGGCTCATCGCGGACGGCGTGAAGCTGCTCCAGGTCGACACCGGTCTGGTCATCGAGTGCCTGGCCGAGCTGGCCGCCGATCCGGAGGGCGTCGTACGGGAGAAGGTGCCGTCCCCGGAGGGCGGCGAACCGATCACGGCCGTCTACCTCGTCCCCTTCCACCGCGCCGAGCTCTCCCTCGCCGGGCAGCTCAGACGGCTGCTGAACACCGGCGATGACCGGATGCCGGCCTTCCAGGACGTGGACTGGGACAAGGCCCTGGCCTGGCTCGCCACGCGTACGGGGGCCTCGCTCGCGCCCGAGCAGGAGGAGGCCGTACGCCTCGCGCTCAGCCGGAAGGTGGCCGTCCTGACCGGCGGGCCCGGCTGCGGGAAGTCGTTCACCGTCCGGTCCATCGTCGAGCTGGCCCGTGCGAAGAAGGCCAAGGTGGTGCTCGCCGCCCCCACCGGGCGCGCCGCCAAGCGCCTCGCCGAGCTGACCGGGGCCGAGGCCTCCACCGTGCACCGGCTGCTGGAGCTGAAGCCGGGCGGGGACGCGGCCTACGACCGGGACCGGCCGCTGGACGCCGATCTGGTCGTCGTGGACGAGGCGTCGATGCTCGATCTGCTGCTCGCCAACAAGCTCGTGAAGGCGGTGGCACCCGGTGCCCACCTCCTGCTCGTGGGTGACGTCGACCAGCTGCCCTCGGTCGGCGCGGGGGAGGTGCTGAGCGATCTGCTCGCGGAGGGCGGTCCGGTCCCGGCCGTCCGGCTCACCCGGATCTTCCGTCAGGCCCAGCAGTCCGGCGTGGTCACCAACGCCCACCGCATCAACGCCGGACAGCCGCCGCTCACCGAGGGGCTGAGCGACTTCTTCCTCTTCGTGGAGGACGAGACGGAGGACGCGGGCAAGCTCGCCGTCGATGTCGCGGCCCGCCGCATTCCGGCCAAGTTCGGCCTCGATCCACGCCGTGACGTGCAGGTGCTCGCCCCGATGCACCGGGGCCCGGCCGGTGCGGGCCATCTCAACGGGCTGCTCCAGCAGGCCGTCACCCCGGCCCGCCCCGACCTCCCCGAGAAGCGGTTCGGCGGCCGGGTCTTCCGGGTCGGCGACAAGGTCACCCAGATCCGCAACAACTACGACAAGGGCGAGAACGGCGTCTTCAACGGCACGGTCGGCGTCGTCACCGGCCTCGACGTGGACGAACAGAAGCTCACCGTCCGCACCGACGAGGACGAGGAGATCGGCTACGACTTCGACGAGCTGGACGAGTTGGCCCACGCGTACGCCATGACCATCCACCGCTCCCAGGGCAGCGAGTATCCGGCCGTCGTCATCCCGGTCACCACCAGCGCCTGGATGATGCTCCAGCGGAATCTGCTCTACACCGCCGTGACGCGGGCCAGGAAGCTCGTCGTGCTGGTCGGGTCCCGTAAGGCGATCGGCCAGGCGGTCCGCACGGTTTCCGCAGGCAGACGCTGTACGGCACTGGATTTCCGGCTCCGGGGCGGCTCGGGAGAAGACTTCTCGTGACCCCTGCACAAAAATGATCGATCAAATCGGTGGGAAACATCACGGAGGTCTTCCGGAACCGCAGTCAAGGGGGCAGGATGAGTAAGTTGGCGGCACTCAGTGCCGTCAGTAGGTCCAATGGACGACCCCGAGTGCACTCTCCTGAGCCGAATGGGGGAGGGTGGAAGACAGTCAGGGCACCTCGAAGAAGAGGCACTACGTCGGTGAGGGATGACGTGAGCGAGCACACCAACAACGCTGTAGTACTGCGGTACGGCGATGACGAGTACACCTACCCGGTGATCGACAGCACCGTCGGCGACAAGGGCTTCGACATCGGGAAGCTCCGGGCCAATACCGGCCTGGTGACGCTGGACAGCGGATACGGCAACACCGCCGCCTATAAATCCGCCATCACGTACCTCGACGGTGAGCAGGGCATTCTGCGCTACCGCGGATACCCGATCGAGCAGCTCGCCGAGCGCTCGTCGTTCCTCGAGGTCGCGTACACGCTGATCAACGGCGACCTTCCGCAGGTCGACCAGCTGGCGACCTTCAAGAACGAGATCACCCAGCACACGCTGCTGCACGAGGACGTCAAGCGGTTCTTCGACGGCTTCCCGCGCGACGCCCACCCGATGGCCATGCTGTCCTCGGTCGTCAGCGCGCTGTCCACGTTCTACCAGGACAGCCACAACCCGTTCGACGAGCAGCAGCGTCACCTGTCGACGATCCGCCTGCTGGCGAAGCTGCCGACGATCGCGGCGTACGCCTACAAGAAGTCGATCGGCCACCCCTTCGTCTACCCGCGCAACGACCTCGGGTACGTCGAGAACTTCCTGCGCATGACCTTCTCGGTCCCCGCCCAGGAGTACGAGCTGGACCCGGTCGTCGTCTCGGCGCTGGACAAGCTGCTCATCCTGCACGCGGACCACGAGCAGAACTGTTCGACCTCCACCGTGCGTCTGGTCGGCTCCTCGCAGGCGAACATGTTCGCCTCGATCTCCGCCGGTATCTCGGCGCTGTGGGGCCCCCTGCACGGTGGCGCCAACCAGTCGGTGCTGGAGATGCTGGAAGGCATCCAGGCCAACGGCGGCGACGTCGACTCCTTCATCCGCAAGGTGAAGAACAAGGAGGACGGCGTCCGCCTGATGGGCTTCGGCCACCGGGTGTACAAGTCCTTCGACCCGCGCGCCAAGATCATCAAGGCTGCCGCCCACGACGTGCTGTCCGCGCTCGGCAAGTCCGACGAGCTGCTCGACATCGCGCTCAAGCTGGAGGAGCACGCGCTCTCCGACGACTACTTCGTCTCGCGCAACCTCTACCCCAACGTGGACTTCTACACCGGTCTGATCTACCGGGCCATGGGCTTCCCGACCGAGATGTTCACCGTGCTCTTCGCGCTCGGCCGGCTTCCCGGCTGGATCGCCCAGTGGCACGAGATGATCAAGGAGCCGGGTTCCCGCATCGGCCGCCCGCGCCAGATCTACACCGGCGAGGTCCTGCGCGACTTCGTCCCGGTCGAGGGCCGCTGACCCGGACCTCGTGTCGAGGCCGCTGATCCGGACCTCGTACCGCAGGGTTCCGCACCGCCGGAACCCGTACCGCCCGTAGTGCCCGGCCTCTTCGGCCGACTGCCTTCGCCCCGCGTACCGCGCTTCGCACAGAGCGCGGTGTCCGGGGCGATTCGGCGTCCTGGAGGGGGAGTGGGGAGCAGGGAAGGCGTGGCGGGGAGGGGTGGAAGGGCCGGGAGAGCGAGAAACGCCCCGCCGCCGATCCCCCCACGGGTCGACGGTCAGGGCGCTTCCCATATCCCGGAGCGGATTCCCCCCACGGGATCCGGCCGGGCGTCTGGCAGGGAGCCGAGGCTCCCGTGTTCTGTTGTGTTCCCTTGTTGTGCTGCGATCCGCCGGGGTACGTACGCACGGGAGGGCCGCTCAAAGCTCCCCGGTGCACGTGCCCCGGCCAAACGCTTGCCACAGGAGCGTCCCCCAAGACACTCCATCGGACGTCCCCCAAGACATCCTTGGCATCGCACTCTAAGACTCACGAACCCACCGGATGGTTACCCTGAATTCGGTGTGATCTAAATCTCTTTGTGGAAGTTACGTGAAGGCACGCAACCGTAGGCTGTTCGTGACGACGAACACGGACGAAAACGCCATGGCGGCTCCCGCGATCATTGGGTTGAGCAGGCCACTTGCAGCCAGGGGCAAGGCCGCAACGTTGTACCCGAAGGCCCAGAAGAGGTTGCCCCTGATGGTGGCCAGCGTACGCCTGGAGAGGCGGATTGCGTCAGCCGTCACCTTGAGATCTCCACGAACCAGCGTGAGGTCGCTCGCCTCGATCGCCGCATCCGTCCCGGTGCCCATCGCCAGCCCCAGATCTGCCGTGGCCAGCGCGGCGGCGTCGTTCACCCCGTCGCCGACCATGGCGACGACCCGGCCCTCCGCCTGAAGGCTCTTCACGACGTTCACCTTGTCCTCCGGAAGCACCTCCGCATGGACCTCGTCGATGCCCACCTCGCGCGCCACGGCCTCCGCCACGGCCCGGTTGTCGCCGGTCAGCAGGACGGGCCTGAGGCCCAGGGCGCGCAGCTCGGCGACGGCCTCCGCGCTGCTGTCCTTGACCGCGTCCGCCACCCCGAACACACCTCGCGCCTCGCCGTCCCAGGCCACGACGACCGCCGTACGGCCGTGCTCCCCGGCCTCCGCCAGGGCCTCCGACAGCTCGGCCGGGAGCGGGATCGCCGCATCGGTGAGGAGGCGGGGCCGTCCGACGAGGACGGCGTGGCCCTCGACGGTGCCCCGGACGCCGAGTCCGGGGATGTTGGCGAAGTCCTCGGGGGTCGGGAGGGGCCCGGTGGTGTCGGTGGCGGCGGTGGCGATGGCTTGGGCGATGGGGTGTTCGGAGGCGTGTTCGAGGGCTCCGGCGAGGCGCAGGACTTCCTTCTCGTCGGTTCCGGGGGCGGTGTGGGTGGTCTGGAGGGTCATGCGGCCGGTGGTGACGGTGCCGGTTTTGTCGAGGACGATGGTGTCGGCGCGGCGGGTGGTCTCCAGGACTTCGGGGCCCTTGATGAGGATGCCGAGTTGGGCGCCGCGGCCGGTGCCGACCATGAGGGCGGTGGGGGTGGCGAGGCCGAGGGCGCAGGGGCAGGCGATGATGAGGACGGCGACGGCCGCGGTGAAGGCTGCGGTGAGTCCGGCGTCGTTGCCGAGCCAGAAGCCGAGGGTGGCGAGGGCGAGGGCGATGACGATGGGGACGAAGACGGCGGAGATGCGGTCGGCGAGGCGTTGTGCGGAGGCTTTGCCGTTCTGGGCGTCTTCGACGAGGCGGGCCATGCGGGCGAGTTGGGTGTCGGTGCCGACGCGGGTGGCTTCGACGACGAGGCGTCCGCCGGCGTTGAGGGTGGCTCCGGTGACGGTGTCGCCGGCCGAGACCTCGACGGGTACGGATTCGCCGGTGAGCATCGAGGCGTCCACGGCGGAGGAGCCCTCGACGACGGTTCCGTCCGTCGCGATCTTCTCCCCGGGACGCACGACGAAGCGATCGCCGACGACGAGCTCGCCCGCCGGGACGCGCACCTCCCTGCCCGCCCTGAGTACGGCGACGTCCTTGGCGCCCAGATGCATCAGCGCCCGCAGCGCCGCGCCGGACTTCCGCTTCGCGCGGGCTTCCAGGTAGCGGCCCAGCAGGATGAACGTGATGACCCCGGCCGCCACCTCCAGGTAGATCGTCGAGGTGGCGTCGGCGCGCGAGACGGTGAGGTCGAAGCCGTGGCGCATGCCGGGCATACCCGCGTCGCCGAGGAACAGGGCCCACAGCGACCAGCCGAACGCGGCGAGCGTGCCGAGCGAGACCAGGGTGTCCATCGTGGCCGCGCCGTGCTTCGCGTTGGTCCAGGCAGCGCGGTGGAAGGGCAGGCCGCCCCAGACGACGACGGGCGCGGCGAGGGTGAGGCTCAGCCACTGCCAGTAGTCGAACTGGAAGGCCGGGATCATGGCGAGCAGGACGACGGGAACGGCGAGCACGGCGGAGACGACGAGACGCTGCCGGAGCGAGTCGGTGGAGGCGTCCGGTTCCGCGACGCCGTCCTGGGCTGCTTCCGCTTCCGGTTCGGCTTCCGGTTCGGGTTCCGGTTTCGTCTCTGCTTCTGCTTCCGCGTTCGGTGCCGGTGTGGCTTCCGCTGCCGGTGCCTTCCGTTCCGGTCGGGTCACGGGGCGGGCCGTGTAGCCGGTTTTCTCGACCGTGGCGACGAGGTCGCCCAGCTCCAGCCCCTCCTCGAAGGTGACGCGGGCCTTCTCGGTCGCGTAGTTCACCGTGGCGGTGACGCCGTCCATCCGGTTGAGCTTCTTCTCGACGCGGGCCGCACACGAGGCGCAGGTCATCCCGCCGATCATGAGCTCGGCCTCGGAGGCGTCGGCGGCCGGGTGGTCGGCTGCTGCTGTGCTGGCCATGTCCGAACTCCAGGGAAACGCGGGTCGGGCCGTACCCCACCAGTATCGGCTGGTGAGGCCGGCCCGACGACGAACGGGGTGCTGCTGCGGGCCGGCCCTCAGGCGGCCGGGCCGAGGAGCTCGTACCCGGCCTCGTCCACGGCGGCACGGACGGCGTCCTCGGTCAGCGGGGCCTTGGAGCTGACGGTGACCAGGCCGGTGGCGGCGACGGCCGCGACCGAGGTCACGCCCGCGAGTGCGGAGATCTCCTCCGACACGGCGCCCTCGCAGTGGCCGCAGGTCATGCCCTTGACCTCGTACACGGCGGTGACCGCGTCGGTCCCCTCGATCCGCACGTCGGCCGCGCCGTCGTGGCAGGAACCGGCGGGCGAGCAGCAGGAGCCGGTGGACTGGGCGGTCTCGGTCTCGGCGGTCATGACGTTCTCCTCTTCGCGAACACGTTTCGGCGGCACGGCGGGGCGGATGGGGCCGCAGAGGCCTCCGGGGCGCCCCGTCTCCTCCACACTATACCCCTAGGGGGTATGAATGCGCTCCGGCGGTGCCGTGTGTCGGCCGGTGGCGGTTCGCGGCGGCGGCCGGTGACGGTCTACGGCGCGTCCGGGGTCCGCTGCAGTACGGCGTCGCCGACCAGGGGGTCCAGATAGCGGAACATGACCGTCTTCAGCTCCTGGATGTAGGCCTCGCGCTCCTCGCCCTCGTGGGCCATGACCAGGTCCAGCCCGGCCTTGAAGATGATGAAGGCCATGTCGGCGATCCGGTGGACCTGCTCGGCGGGCGCGTCCGGGAGGTAGCAGGCGAGCGCCGATTCGACCCGCGTCAGCATCGTGGCGTGCAGCGTGTCGTGCTCCTCGGTGATCCGGCCGGGGATCTCCGAGCCGTGCATCAGGACGGAGAAGGCCGGGTTCTCGCAGTTGAAGGCGATCAGCGGGTCGAGGATGGCGTCCAGCATGCGGTCGAGCGGCAGCTCGATATGGCTCTGCGAGAAGGCGGCGCCGTAGGTGTCCCGCCAGCGGTTGAGCAGCTGGTCGCCGAGCTCGACGGCGATGGCCTCCTTGTTCGGGAAGAACTGGTAGAGCGTGCCCGGCGACACCCCGGCCTCGCGGGCGATGGCGTTGGTGCTGGACGCGGTGTAGCCGCTGGTGCAGAAGACGTTGGCGGCGGCCCGGAGCAGCTGGGCGATACGGGCCTCGCCGCGGGCCTGGCGGCGGCGTGGGCGGGCGGGGCCCGGCGCTCCGTCGGCCGTACGGGCGGTGGGTCCGCCGTCCGCTCCGTCCGCTGCGGCGCCCTTGGTGGCTTTGGCCTCCGACACGGTCAATCCCCGGCTCTCATGATGCGGTTGACAAACACGAGTGGTCGCTCGCATTCTAGTGGAACGCGAGCGACTACTCGTGTTTGCCAGGGTAAGTGGCAACGACCGACCCATGCTGCCTTGTGCTGCCCGGGTCTCGGTGAAGGGGACACCGCACCATGTCCGAAGTCAACCGTTCCGCGCCGCCTTCGGTCGGCGGCTGGACCCGGTTCGTCACCGCCCGGCCGCGGCTCGCGCTGCTGGCCGCGCTGGTGATCACCGCACTCGCCGTGTTCGCCGGGAGCGGGGTGGCGGACCGGATGGGCAGCGGCGGCTGGCAGGCCCCCGACGCCGAGTCGACCTATGCGACCGAGGCGCTGGCGCGGGAGTTCCCCGCCTCCCAGCCCAATCTGCTCCTGCTGGTGGACAGCGGCTCCGCGACCGTCGACGACCCGGCGGTGGCCGCCGAGGCCGCCCGCCTCGTCGAGCGGCTGGAGGCCGAGGAGGGGATCTCGGGCATCGGGTCCTACTGGGGGACGCAATCGCCCGCGCTGCGCTCCGAGGACGGCCACGAGGCGATCATCGCCGCCCGGATCGGGGGCGACGAGAAGACCGCCGGTGAGACCCTCGACCGGATAGCCCCGGCCTTCGCGGGGGAGCGGGGGCCGGTGACGGTCTCCATCGGCGGGCCCGTCGCCGTGCAGCACGAGATGCAGACGATCATCCAGGAGGACCTGCTGCGGGCCGAGCTGATCGCCCTGCCGGTGACGCTCGTCCTGCTGGTCATGGTCTTCGGCAGCGCCGTGGCCGCGATGCTGCCGCTCGGCGTCGGCATCGTCGCCATCCTCGGCACCAACGCCGTGTTGCGGGGCCTGACGGAGTTCACCGACGTCTCGGTCTTCGCCATGAACCTCACGACGGCCCTCGGCCTCGGACTCGCCATCGACTACGCCCTGTTCATCGTCCGCCGCTTCCGCGAGGAGCTGGCAGGTGGGGCGGACCCCCGGACGGCGGTGGGCACGACCCTGCGGACCGCCGGGCGTACGGTGCTGTTCTCCGCGCTGACCGTGGCCGTGTCGCTGTCGGCCATGCTGGTCTTCCCGCAGTACTTCCTGCGGTCCTTCGCCTACGCCGGGATCGCCGTGGTCCTGCTGGCCGCCGCTGCCGCGCTGATCCTGCTGCCCGCGGCGCTGGTCCTGCTCGGCCACCGGATCAACTCGCTGGACCTGCGCCGGCTGCTGCGCCGCCGCAAGAAGGACACCTCGCCCGAAGGCGACAGCGCGGGCACGGGAGCGGGCGCTTCGCCCGGCCGGGGCTGGGCGAAGCTGGCGGCGCTGGTGATGCGCAGGGCGCCCGTCTTCGCCGTCGTCACCACCGTCGGGCTCCTGCTGCTCGGACTGCCCTTCCTGGGCGTCAAGTTCGGCACGGCGGACGACCGTCAGCTGCCGGCCGGCGCGGAGTCCCGGGTCGTCCAGGAACACATCCGCGACGGATTCCCCGGCAGCCCCGGCGGCGGCCTGGAGGTGCTGGCCGAGGGACAGGGTTCCCCCGCCGAGTACGCGGACCTGAAGAGCCGCATCGAGCAACTGCCCGGCGTCCTGCGGGTCGACGGCCCGGTCACCGCGGACTCCGTCGCCTACTACAGCGTGCTGCCCGAGGGCGAAGCCGTCGGCGAGGAGACCCAGCAGCTCGTACGGGACCTGAGGGCGGTGCCCTCCGCCTCCTCCCTCGACACCTCGGTGACGGGCACGGCGGCGGTCCTCGTCGACTCCAAGGACGCCATAGCCGACCGGCTGCCCTGGGCGCTGGCGATCATCGTGGTCGTGACCCTGCTCCTGGTCTTCCTGCTCACCGGCAGCGTGCTCATCCCGCTCCAGGCGGTGGTGCTCAACGCCCTCAGCCTGACCGCGATGTTCGGAGCCGTGGTCTGGGTCTTCCAGGACGGAAACCTCTCCGGACTGCTCGCCTTCACCAGCACGGGCGACATCGAGACGACGCTGCCCGTCCTGATGTTCTGCGTGGCCTTCGGGCTCTCCATGGACTACGGGGTCTTCCTGATATCCCGGATCAAGGAGGAGTACGACCGCACCGGCGACCACGAGCACTCCGTCACCTTCGGACTCCGCCACACCGGCGGGCTGATCACCGCGGCCGCCGTGATCCTCGCCGTCGTGATGGTGGCCATCGGCACCTCGCGGGTCACCAACACCAAGATGCTGGGGCTCGGTATCGCCCTCGCCGTCCTGATGGACGCCATGGTGGTGCGCAGCCTGCTGGTCCCGGCGGTGATGAAGCTGATGGGCCGCTCCACCTGGTGGGCCCCCGCGCCTCTGCGGGCCTTCCACCGCAGGTTCGGCCTGAGCGAAGGGGATTCGACCCCGGCGGGTCCCGCCGCTCCGGAGGCTCCGGGCGACAGGGGCGGCCCCGGGGGCGCCGGGCCCACGGCGGAGGCCGAGGGGATATCGGGCGCGGGCGCGGAGATCGCCGAACCGGCGAGACGCTGAGACCGGCGACGGAAGCCTGTTCGGAAACAGCCCTCGGGGAAGCCGGAAATGGCCTCGGGGTGCCGCCTGACGGGCCAGCCTGGCACCGAACGGATGGCGGGCGGGGGCCGGGCTCCCCGCCCGCCCCGGAAGGCGCCAAAGGGCCGTCGGCGGCATCGGCAAAGCGCCGTTGACCTGGGCTTTCATGCTCATCGAGCCTAAAATTTCCGTAACGGAAAAGGGGGCCCGGATGGACCGGAACGTTCGTACGACAGACGACGTATTGGCTTTGATGGACGGCCTGTTCGCCCCGGAGGCGGACCGGTGGACGGCCGGCGGCGCGTCCTGGTGGGACGAGTTCTACGCGGACCGGTCGAAGCCGGTGCCGTTCTTCGCGGACAAGCCCGACGAGAACCTCGACGCGTATGTCCGCCAAGGGCTGATCACCCCGGGCCGTGTGCTCGAACTCGGCTGTGGGCCCGGCCGCAACGCGCTGCACCTGGCGTCGCTCGGCTTCGATGTCGACGCGGTCGACCTCTCCCCGGCGGCGCTGGCCTGGGCCCGGGAGCGGGCCGAGAAGGCGGGGGCCGGCTCCATCCGGTTCCACCTCGGTGACGCGTTCGCCCTGACGGCGACGGGGGCGCCCCTGGCCGGACCGTACGACCTGATCTACGACTCCGGCTGCTTCCACCACCTGCCGCCCCACCGCCGGATCAGCTACCTCGCCCTCCTGGAGCGCTGCCTCGCGCCCGGCGGTCACTTCGCGCTCACCTGCTTCGCCGCCGGGGAGGGCGGGATGGGTTCGGAACTGCCGGACGCCGAGCTCTATCTGACGGGTGGGCTGCACGGCGGGCTCGCTTACACGGACGACGAGCTGCGCCACGTCTTCTCCGGCCTGACGGAGGTGGAGGAGAGGGAACTGCGCCGGATGAACGACGAGGCGCCCGAATCCCCGCTCTTCGGGGAGCCGTTCCTCTGGACGGCCCTCTTTCGCAGGGCCGCCGGCCAGGGGTAGCGGGGAGCGGGGGCCTGGAGCCGCCGGGACGCCGGGGTGCCCACGCCGGGAGTCAACGGCCCCTGTTGCGGGGCCGGGAGGCGACCCAGGCGCGGACGGTGTCGCCGTACCAATACGGTTTCCCGTTCTTCACCTGGTCGGGCGGCGGAAGGAGCCCGTGCTTGCGATAGGAGCGGACGGTGTCCGGCTGGACCTGGATGTGCGCGGCAATGTCCTTGTAGGACCAGAGCGTTCTGTCCGTCATCGGTGACACCTCTCTGCACTTCTCAAGCCGACGATCACTCAGCCTGTGCTCGGTTGAACGACCTTGGGCGGCAGGCCGGGTGGGGCTGTCGCCCGGCTGTGACAGAAAACCCGCGTAACAGAGATATGTGTACCGAAACGGTTACTGCTGTGGCAGAAAGGATGAACCGGGGCCGGTGTTGCGGATCGCGGCCACTGTCGGACCCGGGTGCCACGATGAGGACCATGAGCACTTCCGAACGCCCGATGCCCCCTCCACTCGCCGACGAACGCACCTCTCTGGAGAGCTGGCTGGACTTCTACCGCGCCACCCTCGCCCAGAAGTGCGCCGACCTGCCCGAGAAGGGCCTGCGTGAGGAGGCCGCCGCGCCCTCGCCGATCACCCTGCTCGGACTGCTGCAGCACCTGGCGGAGGTCGAGCGGAACTGGTTCCGCCGGGTGCTCGCCCAGGAGGACGTCCCACCGCTCTTCGCCCCTCCGGCCGGCGGCGGGACTCCGGGCCACGCGGGCGGCTGGGAGCTCGCCGAGGACTCCACCCACGAGCAGGCGCTCGCGCGGTGGGAGGCCGAGGTGGCGACGGCCCGGCAGAACTGCGCGGCCCGGGCGCTCGACGACACCAGCCCGTTCATGGGCGGGCAGGTCACGCTGCGCTGGATCTACACGCACATGATCGGCGAGTACGCCCGGCACTGCGGCCACGCCGACCTGATCCGTGAACGCGTCGACGGGCGCACGGGAATCTGACCCGGGGGCCTCGGGGGCCTCGGGGGCCTTCGGGGCATCGGAGGTCTCGGGGCGGAGGCCTCAGGATGCCGGGCCGGGCGAGCGGGTTCCGCCGCAGGAGCGGAGGAACTCGCGGGTGCGGCGCGCGATGGGGAACGGCTTGTCCGGCGGGCACGGATACATGTCCTGCTCCACGATCGCGAACAGGTCGACGTCCAGGGCGCGGGCCGCGTCCAGGACCGGTTCCAGGGCGGGGACTCCGCCGGGCGGCTCGCACATCACGCCCCGGGCCACCGCCGGGCCGAACGGCACCTCCTCCGCCACCACCGCCGCCAGGATCTCCGGATCGACCTGCTTGAGATGGAGGTAGCCGATGCGTTCCCCGTACGTCTCGATGAGCTTGACGCTGTCGCCGCCGCAGTAGGCGTAGTGCCCGGTGTCCAGGCAGAGCGAGACCAGGTCCGGATCGGTGGCGTCGAGGAAGCGGCTGACGTTCTCCTCGGTGTCGATGTGGGTGTCGGCGTGCGGATGGACGACGATCCGCAGCCCGAACCGCTCCCGGACCTCCCGGCCCAGCCGCTCCGTCTGGGCCGTCAGGTCCCGCCACTGGGCGGGCGTGAGCGTGCGGTCCTCCAGCACCTCGCCCGTCTTGTCGTCGCGCCAGAAGGAGGGGATGACGACCAGGTGTTCGGCGCCCATGGCCCGGGTCAGTGCGGCGATGTCCGCGACATGCGCCCAGGTCCGGTCCCAGACGTCCGGTCCGTGGTGCAATCCGGTGAAAACGGTGCCGGCGGAGACCGTGAGCCCCCGGCTGCGGGTCTCGTCGGCCAGCCTGGCGGGGTCGGTGGGCAGATAGCCGTACGGGCCGAGCTCGATCCACGCGTACCCGGCCTCGGCCACCTCGTCGAGGAAGCGTTGCCAGGGCACCTGCTTCGGGTCGTCGGGGAACCACACCCCCCAGGAGTCGGGAGCCGAGCCGATACGGATGCGGGCCGAGGAGCGGACGGAGGGGGTCATAACGCCCAGCCTCGTGGCGGGTGCGGAAGAGTGTCAAGGGTTCGTCCGAATGTCCGGACAAAATATTGACAGGGTTCCCGGGAGGGGACTAGACCTGGGACCAGCCGGCCACCGGCGGGGCGAACCGGCGGTCCGAAGGGATGCGTATGCCTGAGCCGTACGACGTGATCACCATGGGGCGGATCGGGGTGGACCTCTACCCGCTGGAGGTCGGGGTCCCGCTCGCCCGGGTCGAGACGTTCGGCAAGTTCCTCGGCGGCTCCCCGACGAACGTCGCGGTGGCGGCGGCCCGGCTGGGGCGGCGTACGGCCGTGATCACCCGGACCGGGCAGGACGCCTTCGGCACGTATCTCCACCAGGAACTGGCACGGTTCGGCGTGGACGCCCGCTGGGCGACGGCCGTGGCGGAGTATCCGACCCCGGTCACCTTCTGCGAGATCTTCCCGCCGGACGACTTCCCGCTCTACTTCTACCGGCAGCCCAAGGCCCCTGACCTGGAGATCCACGCGCCGGACCTCGATCTGGACGCGGTGCGCTCGGCCAGGATCTTCTGGATGACGGGCACCGGACTCAGCGCCGAGCCGAGCCGGTCCGCCACGCTGGCCGCCCTCGACGCGCGCGGCACCGGCCCGGCGGATGCGTCGCGTACGGCGACGGCGACCGTCTTCGACCTCGACTGGCGGCCGATGTTCTGGGACGGGGGCGACGACAGCACCGAGGCGCCCGCGCGGTACCGCGAGGCGCTGGCCCGTGCCACGGTCGCCGTCGGCAACGTCGACGAGTGCCGCATCGCGACCGGCGAACGCGAACCGTACGCGGCGGCCCGCGCGTTGCTCGCGGCCGGGGTGGAGCTCGCCGTCGTCAAGCAGGGGCCGAAGGGCGTGCTCGCCGTCCACCGTGACGGCGCCACCGCCGATTGCCCGCCGCTGCCGGTGGAGGTGGTCAACGGCCTCGGCGCGGGGGACGCGTTCGGCGGCGCGCTCTGCCATGGGCTGCTCGCCGGGTGGCCGCTGGACCGCCTCGTGCGGTACGCGAACGCGGCCGGCGCGATCGTCGCCTCCCGGCTCGCCTGCTCGTCCGCGATGCCGTTCCCGGACGAGGTCGAGCAAGCCATCGAGGCCGGCGCCGTCACCGCGGACCCCGGCACCCCGACCGCCACCGGCACCCCGACCACCCCCAGCGCCCCCGCGGCCCCCCGGACCGGAGCCGGCTCATGACGCCGCTCGCGCCCTCGCTCTCCGAGCTGGTCCGGCTGCGCGCCGAGCGGCCCGAAGCCGTGGCCGAGGCCGCCGCGCGACGGAAGCGGCGGCGGCTGATCCGTACCACCGGCGACCGGTTGATGATCATCGCGGCCGACCATCCCGCGCGCGGCGCGCTCGCCGTCGGGGACCGGTCGCTCGCCATGGCCAACCGCTTCGAACTGCTGGAGCGGCTCTGCCTCGCCCTCTCCCGCCCCGGCGTCGACGGAGTGCTCGCCTCCGCCGACGTCCTGGACGATCTCCTCCTGCTCGGAGCCCTGGAGGACAAGATCGTGATGGGCTCGATGAACCGCGGCGGGCTGGCCGGCGCCGCGTTCGAGCTCGACGACCGGTTCACCGGGTACCGCCCCGACGACCTGGTCCGCCACGGGTTCGACGCCGGGAAGCTGCTGCTCCGCATCGACCACGACGACCCCGGTTCGCTGGACACCCTGCACACCGCCGCCCGGACCATCGACGCGATGGCCGCGCACCGGCTGCCCGTCTTCGTCGAGCCGTTCCTCTGCCGCCGCGTCGACGGCCGCCTCCGCAACGACCTCGGCGCCGCCGCCGTGGCGACCTCCATCGCCATCGCGTCGGGCCTCGCCGGGACCTCCGCGTACACCTGGCTCAAGGTCCCCGTCACCGACGACCCCGACGCCATGGGCCGGGCGATGGAGGCCTCCACGCTGCCCGCCGTCCTGCTCGGCGGCGAGGTCGGCGAGGACCAGGACGCCGCGTACGGGAAGTGGCGCGACGCGCTGCGGCTGCCCACCGTGCGCGGGCTGGTCGTGGGGCGCTCGCTGCTCTACCCGGTCGACGGGGACGTGGCCGGCGCCGTCGACACCGCCGTAGGGCTGCTCCGGACGGGTAGGGAGGGGGCATGACGACGCATCATCCCGCTCCTGGCCGAGGGCGGCAGCCCGCGTTCCACCTCCCGGCGGGCAGCGCCGCGCGCGGGGCGTACGCCCTCGACATCGATCCCGCTCGGGCCGGCTGGGACCGTTCGTCCCTGCGGGTGCTGGAGCTGGAGCCGGGCGGTGTTCACACGCTCGTCACCGGCGGTAGTGAATGGATCGTCCTGCCGTTGGCCGGTGGCTGTACGGTGCATACAGCAGGTCGGACCTTTGAACTGCTGGGCCGGGAAAGCGTGTTCAGCGGGGTGTCCGACTTCGCCTACGTACCGCGCGACGCCCACGCACAGATCTCCTCCGGCGCAGGAGGCCGCTTCGCCCTGGCAGGAGCGAAGTGCGAGCGACGACTCCCCGCTCGCTACGGCCCCGCGCCGGAGGTACCCGTCGAGCTGCGCGGCTCCGGGACCTGCTCGCGGCAGGTGAACAACTTCGCCGCCGCCGACACCTTCGACTGCGACCGGCTGATCGCCGTGGAGGTCCTCACCCCCGGCGGCAACTGGTCCTCCTACCCGCCCCACAAACACGACGAGGACGTGCCGGGCGAGGAGTGCGAACTGGAGGAGATCTACTACTTCGAGGTGCAGGACGGCGGTCTCGGCTACCACCGCGTCTCCCCGTCGCGCGACGGCGGTACGGACGTCCTCGCCGAGGTGCGCGGCGGTGACGCCGTCCTCATCCCCGACGGCTGGCACGGCCCGTCCATCGCCCCGCCCGGCCGGACGCTGTACTACCTGAACGTGATGGCCGGGCCGGGGGAGGAGCGCGCCTGGCTGATCCGCGACCATCCCGACCACCGCTGGATCCGCGACACCTGGCCAGGCGAGCCGATCGACGCCAGACTCCCGCTGTACACGGCGCATCCGTCGCCCGGCCCGGAGGTAACGCCTTGAGCCCGACGAGTCCCGCGAGCCCGACGAGTACCGCGACCCCCCACTGTCCCACCCGGCGGCTGACCACCGCTCAGGCGCTGGTGGCCTTCCTGGCCCGGCAGTACACCGAGCGCGACGGCCGCCGGCAGCGGCTCATCAGCGCCACCTGGGGCATCTTCGGCCACGGCAATGTCGCGGGCATCGGCCAGGCGCTCGTGGAAGCGGCGGCGGGCGGCGGCCCAGGCAGCCCCGGCGGAACCACCCCCGGCAACGGCACCGGCAACGGCACCGGGCACCGCATGCCCTACCTCCAGGGCCGCAACGAACAGGCCATGGTGCACGCGGCCGTGGGGTACGCCCGGCAGTCCGGGCGGCTCTCGGCGCACGCGGTGACCACGTCCATCGGCCCGGGAGCCACCAACCTCGTCACCGGGGCCGCGCTCGCCACGATCAACCGCCTGCCCGTCCTCCTCCTGCCCGGCGACACCTTCGCGACCCGGCCCGCCGACCCCGTACTGCAACAGCTCGAAGTGCCGTACGCGGGTGACGTGTCCGTCAACGACTGTCTGCGCCCGGTCTCGCGCTACTTCGACCGGATCACCCGGCCGGAGGCGCTGATTCCGGCCGCCCTCCAGGCGATGCGCGTCCTCGCCGACCCGGCCGAGACCGGGGCCGTCACGCTCGCGCTGCCGCAGGACGTACAGGCGGAGGCGTACGACTGGCCGGAGGAGTTCTTCGCCGAGCGCGACTGGCACATCCGCAGGCCCGCCCCCGACACGTACGAGCTGGAAGCGGCGGTACGGGCGATCCGCTCCGCCCGCCGCCCCCTGATCGTCGCGGGTGGCGGGGTCCGGCACAGCGCCGCCGAGGAGACGCTCGCCGCGTTCACCGCCGCGACCCGCATCCCGGTCGCCTCCACCCAGGCCGGCAAGGGCGCGCTCCGCCACGACCACCCGGCCGACGTCGGCGGCATCGGCCACACCGGCACCGCCACCGCCGACGAACTGGCCCGCACCGCCGACCTGGTGATCGGTATCGGCACCCGCTTCTCCGACTTCACCACCGCGTCCGGCACGCTCTTCGCCGATCCGGCGGTCCGCTTCCTCCACCTCAACATCACCGGCTTCGACGCCCACAAACTCGGCGCCCTCCCCCTGGTCGCCGACGCCCGCGCGGGCCTGGAGGCGCTGACGGCGGCGCTCGCCGGACGCGGCTACCGGGTCGACCCGGCGTACGAGACGGAGTACACCAGCGCGAAGGAGGCGTGGGAGGAACGGGTCGAGGCATCCTTCGCCACCCCAGCCCCCGCCGCGCGCCCCACCCAGACCCAGGTCCTCGGCCTCCTGGACACCCTGGTCACCGAGGACGACATCCTCATCAACGCCGCCGGCTCCCTCCCCGGCGACCTGCACAAACTCTGGCGCGCCCGCTCCCGCGACCAGTACCACGTCGAGTACGGCTACTCCTGCATGGGCTACGAGATCCCGGCCGCGATCGGCGTCCTGCTCGCGACCGGAAGCCAGGGACGTGCGGGCCGCCCCGTCTGGGCACTCGTCGGCGACGGCACGTATCTGATGAACCCCACCGAGATCGTCACCGCCGTCCAGGAGAACCTGCCGCTCAAACTGCTGATCCTGCAGAACCACGGGTACGCCTCCATCGGCGGCCTGTCCGAAGCGGTCGGCGCCGAGCGCTTCGGCACGGCCTACCGCCACCGGGACGCCGACGGCGGCTTCACCGGCCCGCCGCTCCCCGTCGACCTGGCCGCCAACGCGGCCTCCCTCGGCCTGCGGGTCCTGCGCGCCACCACCGTCGACGACCTGCGCAAAGCCCTCTCCGAGGCGCGCGACGCGGAGGGCCCCACTTGTGTCTACGTCGAGACCGAAACGCCCGACACAGTGTCGGGCCCGCCTCCGGCACAGGCGTGGTGGGATGTTCCGGTAGCCGAAACCGCGAGCCGACCGGCGGCGCTCAAGGCCCGGGAGGAGTACGACCGGCAGGTCGCCGCCCGACGCCGCCACCTGTGAGACCGGCCCCCACGCCTGCCTGAAGCCTGAAGGAGTACGTCATGACGAAGACCGTCAACCACTGGATCGGCGGCAAGACAGTGGAGGGCACGTCGGGGCAGTACGGTCCGGTCACCGACCCGGCCACCGGCGCGGTCACCACACAGGTGGCGCTCGCCTCCGTCGAGGAGGTCGACGCGGCCGTGGCGGCGGCGAAGGCCGCGTACGCGACGTGGGGCACCTCCTCGCTCGCCCAGCGCAC
Source organism: Streptomyces sp. DSM 106670 (assembly GCF_055792845.1). Classification (NCBI taxonomy): domain Bacteria; kingdom Bacillati; phylum Actinomycetota; class Actinomycetes; order Kitasatosporales; family Streptomycetaceae; genus Streptomyces; species Streptomyces sp. DSM 106670. The sequence goes on along the minus strand of NZ_CM147704.1, from coordinate 2,604,570 downwards.
CGCGGTCCTCTTCCGCTACCGCGCGCTGCTGGACGCCCACCGCGACGACATCGCCGCGCTGATCACCGCCGAGCACGGCAAGGTGCACTCGGACGCGCTGGGCGAGGTCGCCCGCGGTCTGGAGATCGTCGAGCTGGCCTGCGGGATCACCACCCAGCTCAAGGGCGAGCTGTCCACCCAGGTGTCCAACCGGGTCGACGTCTCCTCGATCCGCCAGTCGCTCGGCGTCGTCGCGGGCATCACCCCGTTCAACTTCCCGGCCATGGTGCCGATGTGGATGTTCCCGCTGGCCATCGCCTGCGGCAACACGTTCGTGCTGAAGCCCAGCGAGAAGGACCCCTCGGCCGCCAACCTGCTGGCCGAACTGGCGTCGGAAGCGGGCCTTCCGGACGGCGTCCTCAACGTCCTGCACGGCGACAAGATCGCGGTGGACGGCCTCCTGAACCACCCCGACGTGGCCGCCGTCTCCTTCGTCGGCTCCACCCCCATCGCCCGCTACATCCACGCCACCGCCTCCGCCAACGGCAAGCGGGTCCAGGCGCTCGGCGGCGCGAAGAACCACATGCTCGTCCTCCCGGACGCCGACCTCGACGCGGCGGCCGACGCGGCGGTCTCGGCGGCGTACGGCTCCGCCGGTGAGCGCTGCATGGCGATCTCCGCCGTCGTCGCGGTCGGCGCGATCGGCGACGAGCTGGTCGCCAAGATCCGCGAGCGCGCCGAGAAGATCACGATCGGTCCCGGCAACGACCCGGCCTCCGAGATGGGCCCCCTGATCACCGCCGCCCACCGCGACAAGGTCGCCTCCTACGTCACGGGCGCCGCCGCCCAGGGAGCGGAGGTCGTCCTCGACGGCACGGGCCACACGGTCGAGGGCTTCGAGGACGGCCACTGGATCGGCCTGTCCCTCCTGGACAAGGTCTCCACCGACTCCGACGCGTACAAGGACGAGATCTTCGGCCCGGTGCTGTGCGTGCTCCGCGTCGACACGTACGAGGACGGCGTCGCCCTCATGAACGCCTCGCCGTTCGGCAACGGCACCGCGATCTTCACCCGCGACGGCGGCGCGGCCCGCCGCTTCCAGCTGGAGGTCGAGGCCGGCATGGTCGGCGTCAACGTCCCGATCCCGGTCCCGGTGGGCTACCACTCCTTCGGCGGCTGGAAGGACTCGCTCTTCGGCGACCACCACATCTACGGCAACGACGGCGTGCACTTCTACACTCGCGGCAAGGTCGTCACCACCCGCTGGCCCGACCCGGCCGACGCCCCGGCAGGCGTCGACCTGGGCTTCCCGCGCAACCACTGACCGACGCACCCCCCGGCCGCGCCCGGGCATCCGGCGAAAACCGGATGCCCGGGCGCGCCCGCGTCCCGCATCCTGGGGCCCATGAACACCCCGCCCCACCCGCCCCGTTACGAGATCCGCGCGCTCCACACCGCCACCACGGTCACCGTCTACCAGGCGTACCGCCCCGCCATCGGGCTGCCCGCCGCCCGCGACGGGCGGTTCCCCGAGGCCTGGAAGCGCGACCGGATGACCTGGATCAAGCCCAGCTTCCTGTGGATGATGTACCGCTGCGGATGGGGCACGAAGGAGGGCCAGGAGGTCGTCCTCGCCGTCGAGATTGACCGGAGCGGTCTGGAATGGGCCCTCGCGCACGCCGAACTCTCCCACTACGTACGCGAGGTGCACCCCGACCGGGCGTCCTGGAAGCGGAGCCTGCGCACCGCCCCCGCCCGGGTCCAGTGGGACCCCGAACGCGACCTCGACCTGAACCCGCTCCCGTACCGCTCCCTCCAGCTCGGCCTCAGCGGCGAGGCCGCCCGGCGGTACGCGGACGAGTGGACCGTGTCCGTACGCGACGTCACCCCGCTCGCCCGCGAGGTGCACGCCGCGGTCCGGGCGGGTGAGCGGGACCGGGCCGCCGCCCTGCTGCCGGTGGAGACCCCGCTCGGCCTCGCCGCGCCCCGGCCGGTACCCGTCGGCTCCTGAACCGCCTCAGGCCACCTCCGCCAGCGAGCGTGTCGCCCTGCGTACGTCGGCGAGGTACGTGACCACCTGCGGGTCTCTGCGCCACGGTTCCAACGACCGTCCGTAGACGCGCAGATACTCCATTCCCCGCAGGCTTCCCAGCCGGGTGAAGAGGTTCAGGGACTCACGTCCGAGGTGCAGGCTCTGGGCGAGGTCGCCGTTCTGGGCGTGCGCGGAGGCCAGCACCGAGAGCCGTACGCTCCGGGAGCGGGCGAAGGCGTCCGACGGCATGGGGCCGGCGGCGTTCCACGCGAACGTCGCCCGGTGGTTGCCGAGATCGCGGAAGGCCTCGGCGGCGTCCGTGATGATGCGGTGCTGGGTGAAGAACCCGATCCAGGCCGGCCCCTCACCGTCCGTGCCGCGTTCGGCCAGCCGTTCCGACTGCGCGATGCACGCGCTCGTCGACCGCTCGTCGCCCGCGCGGGCGTGCGACCGCGCCTCGATCAGCTTCGCGAAGCCCGCCACGCGGGGATCGAGGGTCTGCCCGCGCCGGTACGCGCCCTGCGCCATGTCGATGGCCTCGGACGTGAAACCGCGCATCAGCGACTGCATCGCCATGGTGGCGAGGACGTACGAGCCCAGGTCGGCGTCGCCGCCGGCCCGGGCCAGCCGCAGCGCCTGGATGAAATGGCGCTGGGCGATGCCGTGCCGGCCCGCGTCGAACGCCGTCCAGCCCGCCAGCCGCGCCATCTCCGCCGTGACCCGGAACAGGTCCCGCCCCACGGACTCCGAATAGCTGCCGTGCAGCAGCGGCGCGACCCGCCCGTACAGGTATTCCGTGAGGGACGCCGACTTCCGGTTCGCCCCGCCGAAGCGCGAGTCCCACTGGCGCGCATGGTCGGCGGCCTCCCTGAGCTCCGCGATGTGAGCCCGGTCGACCAGGGGGCCGGTCTCGCGCGCCCGGGTCGGTTCCGCCGGGTCGATGAGCCAGCGGCTGAACGGAGTGGCGAAAGCCGAGACGGCGAAGGTCTGACGGGTGAGGAACTGACGGCGGTTCACTGCGCTCCAATAGGCTGCTGCTTCGGTCACGGCGTCGTCCTGACGCCGGGCGAACTCCAGACCCAGCAGACTCGGATCGCGCTCCGCGCCCTGCATCCCGATCTCCGCGAGAGACACCGGTCTGCCCAGGGCCTCCGATAAGGAAGCGCAGATGAGTCGCGGGGTGGGTCCCTTCGGGATCATTCCGCGGCGGCACCAGTTGGCCACGGACGTGTGGGTGTACCGGCCCGCCTGCCCTTCGCGGGCTCCGAGTTCGTTCACCCGGTGAGCAAGTCTTTTGTGGCTCATGCCCGATGTGGCCACGATCTCTTCGAGCAGTGAATTCCTCTGACGCTCCGGTATTCGCGTGTCCGCCATGCCGCCTCCTCCTTCTTTCGCAGCGTACCGGCGAGAGACCTCCGTGAGCAGGGTCCGCGATGTGTGTGCCCCCCTCGTGGGCCCTGTGCCGCACGGCCTCCCGCGCTCTCATGAAGGGAGCGGCGACTGCCGGTCGGCAAGGCCGGAAAGGCGGTGCGCTCATCGGTGAATTCAGCGAAGGAGGTCCGAAAATGTTCGACCTGATCGAGTTATCGGTGATTCTCTCTCCGGGGGTGACGCTGAAAGTTCACCTGCCGGTGGGATTCCTTCTCTATGCGATCTTCTCGCGTGGTTCCCGAAAATAGTTCCGCCGGGTGGCGCCCCGCCTACCGCGACGCACCGCCCCCGAACTCCCACACCAGCCCCCGGAACCCGCCGTCGTCCCGCGCCCCCGCCGCCCCGTACGTCGCCAGGGCCGCCGCGTTGTCATGTTCCACCCCGACCCACACGTCGTAGCACCCCCGCTCCCGGGCGAGGTCCACGAGCGCCAGCGTCAGGGCCCTGCCGATGCCCCGGCGGCGGAACGGTTCGTCGACGCCGAGTTCGTACAGGCACATCTCCGTGCCCTTGTCCGGGTGCAGCATCTCGATGCCCGAGACGAAGCCCGCCGGGACGCCGTCCACGTACGCGATCAGCATCACGTGACCGTCCGCGGCGAGGAAACGGGTGGCCCAGAGCTCGCGGGGTGGTGCGTCGAAGAGGTGGCCGGCGGCCAGGAGCTCCGTGACGGTCGTGGCGCGGCGAATGTCCACAATGGCCTCCCGGGGTAAGGGTTTCCGTACGCGTTCCGTACCGCGTCCGGAGTACGGCGGGGGCGGAGCGTACCTCTCAGGGAGGCCGTTCACCTCCCCCTGGCGGCACTCAACCGGCTTGCGTCCTCCGTTTAGGGTCGAGGGATGGAGACCCCTACTGCTCGATGGCGGCGTCTGCTGCCCCGTACACCTGGCCGGTGGGCCGCGGTCGGCGCCGCGCTCGCCGTGCTCGTGGGCGGCGGCACCTGGTCCGCCGTCGCCGACGACGGCCCGCCCGCCGTGCAGCGCGAGGACCGGATCCTGCGCATGGACGGGGTGCCGATCGACACCTCGTACTTCCACGCCAAGGGTTCCGGTAAGCGGCCCGCCGTGCTCATCGGGCACGGCTTCGGCGGCAGCAAGAACGACGTCCGGGCCCAGGCCGAGAAGCTGGCCGCCGACGGATACGCCGTGCTGACCTGGTCGGCGCGCGGATTCGGGAAGTCCGGCGGGAAGATCTCCCTCAACGACCCGGACCACGAGGTCAAGGACGTCTCCCGGCTCATCGACTGGCTGGCGACACGGCCCGAGGTGGAGCTGGACGGCAACGGCGACCCCCGGGTCGGTCTCACCGGCGCCTCCTACGGCGGGGCCGTCTCCCTGCTCGCCGCCGGGCACGACGAACGGGTCGACGCCATCGCGCCCGTGATCACCTACTGGAACCTCGCCGACGCCCTCTTCCCCGACGGGGTCTTCAAGAAGCTCTGGGCCGGCATCTTCATCACCACCGGCGGCGGCTGCGAGAAGTTCGAGAAGCGGCTCTGCGAGATGTACGAACGGGTCGCCGTCAGCGGCAAGCCCGACGCCGAGGCCGTGAAGCTCCTCACCGAACGGTCGCCGTCCGCCGTCGCCGACCGCATCAAGGTGCCCTCGCTGCTCCTCCAGGGGCAGTCCGACTCCCTGTTCCCGCTCGGCCAGGCCGACGCCATGCAGAAGGCCATCAGCGCCAACGGCGCACCCGTGTCCGTCGACTGGATCTCGGGCGGGCACGACGGCGGCGACAGCGAGACGAGCCGGGTGGAGGGGCGGGTCGGCTCCTGGTTCGACCGGTATCTCAAGGAGGACACCGGCACCGGAACCGGGCCCGCCTTCCGCGTCAGCCGGACCGGCGGCGTCGACTCCACCGACGGCGCCGCCCTCCTGCGCGGGGCGAGCAGCGACACCTACCCGGGGCTGCGCAGCGGCGGCCGGGACATCGCGCTCGGCGGCGGGACCAAGACCTTCCGCAACCCGGCCGGGGCCGCGCCGCCCGCCATCTCCGCCGTGCCCGGCGTCGGCGGCGGACTCGCCCAGCTCTCCTCCCTCGGCGTCGGGCTCTCGCTCGACTTCCCCGGACAGTTCGGCCGCTTCGAGTCCGCCCCGCTGGACACCCCCGTACGCGTCACCGGCACGCCCACCGTCACGGTGAACGTAAAGGCTGACGGCGACCGGGACGCGGTGCTCTTCGGCAAGGTGTACGACGTGTCGCCGGACGGCAGGCAGCAGGTGCTGCCCCACCAGCTCGTCGCCCCCTACCGGATCACCCCCGACCGGCAGGGCAAGCCGATCGAGCTGGCGCTGCCCGCCGTGGACCACGAGTTCGACGCCGGACACCGGCTGCGCCTCGTGTTCTCCGCGACGGACCTCGGTTACGCCTCCCCGGCCGAGCCCGCCACGTACAGCGTCACCCTCGACGGACCGCTGACCATCCCCACCGCACCCGCCGTGAAGACCGCCGCGGCCACCCTCCCCTGGTGGACCTGGGGCCTCCCGGCCGCCGCCCTCGTCATCGCGGCCGCACTCCTGCTCACCGCCCGGCGGCGGACCGCGACGCCCGCCCCGGACCCCGAACTCACCGACGTACCGCTCCAGATCACCGGGCTCTCGAAGAAGTACGCGAAGTCCGTGGACCGCTACGCCGTGCGCGAGCTGTCCTTCCGCGTCGAGAAGGGCCAGGTTCTCGGGCTCCTCGGGCCCAACGGCGCGGGCAAGACGACCACCCTGCGCATGCTCATGGGGCTCATCACCCCCGACGAGGGCGAGATCCGCGTCTTCGGGCAGGCCATCCGCCCCGGTGCCCCGGTCCTCTCCCGCGTGGGCGCCTTCGTCGAGGGCGCGGGCTTCCTGCCGCATCTCTCCGGGCGCGCCAACCTCGATCTGTACTGGCAGGCCACCGGCCGGCCCGCCGAGGACTCCCACATCGACGAGGCCCTGGAGATCGCCGGGCTCGGCGACGCGCTGGCCCGTGCGGTGCGGACGTACTCCCAGGGCATGCGGCAGCGGCTCGCCATCGCGCAGGCCATGCTCGGCATGCCGGATCTGCTGATCCTGGACGAGCCGACCAACGGGCTGGACCCGCCGCAGATCCGCGAGATGCGGGACGTGATGATCCGGTACGCGGCCGGGGGCCGGACCGTCATCGTCTCCAGCCACCTCCTCTCGGAGGTCGAGCAGTCCTGCACCCATCTGGTCGTCATGGACCGGGGCCGGCTCGTGCAGGCCGGACCCGTCGCCGAGATCACCGGATCCGGCGACATGATCCTGGTGACCACGGCCGAGGAGGTGTCCGAGCCGCTGGCGGAGAAGGTCGCCGCGCTGCCCGGCATCGGCTCCGCCGTCCGCACCGACGACGGGCGCGGGCTCCTCGTCCGCCTCGACGGGGCCACCACCTCGCGGCTCGTCGCCGACCTCGTCCGGCTCGACGTCCCGGTCACCGGCGTCGGCCCGCACCGCCGCCTGGAGGACGCCTTCCTCACCCTGATCTCCGGAGGAGCAGCATGAGCGCCCCCGTCCAGCCGCCCGCGGTCCGGGTGGAGACCGAGCACCCGGAGGCCGCGGGCTACCGCGCCGGGCGCACGCTTCCCCTCCGCGTCGAGGCCATGCGGCAGTTGCGCCGCCGCCGCACCCTGCTCATGGGCGGGGTGCTCGCCGCCCTCCCCTTCATCCTGATCATCGCCTTCGCGATCGGCGGCACGCCGGACGGCGAGGACGGCGGCGGGGGCCGGGGCGGCGGCAGCCGGATCAACCTGATGGACGTGGCGACCGAGTCCGCCGCGAACTTCGCCGCCACCTCGCTGTTCGTCTCGGCCGGATTCCTGCTGGTCGTGCCGGTGGCCCTGTTCTGCGGGGACACCGTCGCCTCCGAGGCGAGCTGGTCCTCGCTGCGCTATCTGCTGGCCGCACCCGTGCCACGCGTCCGGCTGCTGTGGTCCAAGCTCGTCGTCGCGCTCGGCTTCAGCCTGGCCGCGATGGTGCTGCTGCCGCTCGTCGCGCTGGCGGCGGGCACGGCGGCCTACGGCTGGGGGCCGCTGAAACTGCCCACCGGGGGAGCGCTGGCCGCCGGGGACACGGTGCCGCGCCTCGCGATCGTCGTGGCGTTCATCTTCGTCTCCCAACTGGTCACCGCGGGCCTGGCGTTCTGGCTGTCCACGAAGACGGACGCCCCGCTCGGCGCGGTCGGCGGCGCGGTGGGCCTCACCATCGTCGGCAATGTGCTCGACGCGGTCACCGCACTCGGCTCCTGGCGCGACTTCCTGCCCGCGCACTGGCAGTTCGCCTGGGCCGACGCGCTCCAGCCGCAACTGGAGTGGGGCGGCATGATCAAGGGCGCGGCCGTATCAGTGACCTATGCCCTGATTCTGTTCGCGCTGGCCTTCCGGGGGTTCAGTCGTAAGGACATCGTGTCCTGAACCTGATGTTCCGCGGGTTTCCGTCCGCGGACGGCCCCCTGTTGCCGCATCGAGATGGTTCCGCAACGCTTTCGTCGACTCCGGTCGGCGGTCCCGTACGTCACATTCACAGGTGTCGAGGACACCGTGACGACGTGGGGGGTTACGTATGTATCGGATCAGCCGACGAAACGAAGAGCGTGCGGGGGGCCGGGCGGGGCGCCGGGCCGGAGGCATGGCACTGCTCCTGGCCGGCGCCCTGCTGATCACCGCATGCAGCGCGAGCGACGGCGGCTCGGGGACCACCCGGGATCTGACCTCGGGCAAGCGCGACGGGCAGGGATCGACCGGCGGCGGGCAGCCCGCGCCGGACGCGGCGGCGCCCGAGAAGGGCCGGCAGTCCGGGGAGAACGGGGCCTCCGCCGCGCCGGACGTCAAGGCGCCCGACTATCTCTCCACCTTCGCCCTGGACGTGGACACCGCCAGTTACGGCTACGCACGCCGCACCCTCGGCGACGGCAGTCTGCCCAACGCCGAGGACGTACGCCCCGAGGAGTTCGTCAACAGTTTCCGCCAGGGGTACGAACGGCCGAAGGGCCCCGGCTTCTCGGTGAACGTCGACGGTGCGCGCATCGACACCGGGAAGGACGGGAAGAGCGCGAAGGGCGGCGGAACCGGAGCCTCCGACTGGTCGCTGCTACGGGTCGGGCTGGCCACCGAGGCCGCCCCGTCCACCGCCGAACGGCCGCCCGCCGCGCTCACGTTCGTCGTCGACATCTCGGGGTCCATGGCCGAGACCGGCCGTCTCGACCTGGTCAGGAAGTCGCTGAACATCCTCACCGACGAACTGCGCGACGACGACTCCATCGCCCTGGTCACCTTCAGCGACGAGGCCGAGACCCGGCTGCCGATGACCCGGGTGAAGGGCAACCGGAACCGGATCAAGGACGCGGTGGAGGAGATGCGGCCGGCGCAGTCCACCAACGTCGAGGCGGGCATCACCCTCGGCTACGAGAAGTCCGTCGACGGCCACCGCGAGGGCGCCACCAACCGGGTGGTGCTCCTCTCCGACGCCCTCGCCAACACCGGTGACACCGAGGCCGAGTCCATCCTGAAGAAGATCGACTCCGCCCGCCGCGAGTACGGCATCACCCTCTTCGGCGTCGGTGTCGGCAGCGACTACGGCGACGCGTTCATGGAAACGCTCACGAACAAGGGCGACGGGAACACCACCTACGTCGGTGACGAGGAGCAGGCCCGCAAGGTCTTCGTCGACCAGCTGCCCGCCCACCTCGAAATCCAGGCCCGCGACGCCAAGGCCCAGGTGGCGTTCGACCGGAAGACCGTGCAGCAGTTCCGGCTGATCGGCTACGAGAACCGCAAGGTCGCCGACGAGGACTTCCGCGACGACAGCGTCGACGGCGGCGAGGTCGGCCCCGGCCACACGGTGACCGCTCTGTACGCCGTACGGCTGCGCGAGGGCGCGTCCGGCACCGTGGCCAAGGCCACCGTACGCTGGCTCGACCCCAAGACCCGCAAGGCCCAGGAGAAGACCGGAACCGTCACGACCGGGGCGATCGACGGCCCGCTGTGGAGCGGCGAGCACGACCGGCTGCAAGTGGCGGCCGTGGCCGCCTACTTCGCCGACCACCTGCGCCACGGCGACCTGCCCGGCGCGCCCGGCCTCGGTGAACTCGCCTCCCGGGCGTCCGCACTGGCCGAGACGACCGAGGACAGCGCCGTCAGGAAGCTGGCCACGGCCATCGGACAGGCCGACCGGCTGGAGGGCGGCGCAGGCACGGACGACCGACCGGAATCGAGCGAGGGCGAGATCGGCTGAGGCGAAGGGCGGGGCGGGGCGGGGCAGGGCAGCGGGCACCTGGCCGGGCCGGGCGCCCCCTGCCCTGCGCCCGGTGCGCCGCGCCCGGCTCACCCCGCGCGCCCCGGCTCGTACATTCATGCGGGAAAAGGCCGGTGCGGGGCCACCCTCGCAGGTCATGATGTCCGCCATGACCTCCCTGTTCCTGGTGCTCTCGGCGATCGTCAACGGCCTCTACGCGGGCTTCCTGCTGACCTTCCTGATCGCGGTCATGCCCGGTCTGGCCGAGCTGACGGACGAACAGTTCACCGCGGCCATGCGCCGCTTCAACGGGCAGGTTCCCGGGCCCGTCTTCCTCGTCCTGTTCGTCGGGGCCGTCGCGCTTCCCGCCGCCGCGTTCTTCACCGGCCTCGGCGAGCACGACGAGACCACGGGGCCGGCCGTCCTGGGAGCGCTGATCTGCGTGGTCATCAGCCACCTGGTGACCATCGCCGGCAACATCCCGCTCAACAGCGCCCTCGCCGCCTCCGAGGGCGGCGACGACAGCGCGGCCCGCGCGGCCTTCGAGTCCCGCTGGAACACCTTCCACCAGGTGCGCACCGCGTTCAACCTGGTGGCGTGCGTCCTGCTGGCGGTCGCGCTGTAGGAGTCAGCCGGCCGCCCGCCCGTCCGCCTCGGCCCGTTGCGGGTGGCGGGGGCCGAGCAGCACGACGAGGGCGGCCGCGCCGGGCACGGGGGCGCCGATCCGCCGCCAGCCGGTCCGCTCGTACAGGCGCAGCGCCGCCTCGGCCCGTACGGAGGTCAGCAGCCAGCAACGGCCGTCCGGGGCGGCCTCGGTCACCGCGTGCAGGAGTGCCGCGCCGAGCCCCGAGCCGTGGGCCTCGGGTGCAACCGCCAGTTCGTCCACCTCCAGCGCGCCGCACAGCCACGCCCGCGTGCGATCGGGCCCTCGGGCCTGTCGTCAAACTGCCGTCTGCCGGGCGACGCCTGGCACGCACGCTCGCGGCGTTGCCGAAATGGCCAAGTAGCTCCGCTACGAGACCATTCCGGCGCCTTGCGATCGCACGCACCATGCGCCGCCCGGCCGCCCTTCGGGCGACGACGGCAGTTTGACGACAGGCCCGAGCGCCTCGGCGACCTGCCCGTAGCTGCGGTCGGCCGGAAAGACGCCCGGGGTGATCCAGGCCGTGGCGAAACTGGTCACCGTACCCCCGGCCGTCGCCACCGCCGCGGTGAACCCGGGCCGCAGCGCGTCCCGCGCGAGCCGCTCCGCATAGGCGCCGGCCGTCGCCGGATCCTCGTTCCAGGGCGGGGCGGCGAACGCCCGCGCGTACACCTCGCGGATCCCGTCGGCGTACCGGTCCAGCTCTCCGGCCCGCACCGTTCGCACCTCGGTTCGCACCTCAGCCGTCATCGCATCGTCCTTCGCAGTCATGAGCGGACCCTAGAGGGTGAACTGCCGTACGAGGCACAACCCTTCGCCCGGTACGCCGGTCTCAAGAAGTACGAGCGGCCACTCGAACCCACCCCAGCAGAAGGAGTCCCCGTGACATCCCGAGCACTCGGCACCGGTGTGGTCCTGGCCCTCACCCTGGCCACCGCCATCGTCGCCCTGCCCGCCACCGCCCACGCGGCCCCCGCCCCGGCCCCCGACCCCCACGGCCCGCGCGCCGACTTCAACGGCGACGGCTATCCGGACCTGGCGTTCGCCGCGCCCGGCGCGACCGTGAAGGGGTTCAAGGGCGCCGGATACGTCGGCGTGGCCTACGGATCCCGCAACGGAATCAAGAACTCCGCGAAGCGGGTGTTCACCCAGGCATCGGCGGGCGTGCCCGGCACCCCGGAAGCCGGTGACACCTTCGGCGGCTCCGTCGCCTCCGCCGACCTCGACCGGGACGGCTACGCGGACCTGGTCGTCGGCTCCCCGGGCGAGAAGATCGGCCCGGCCGTGGGCGCGGGCGGCATCACCGTCCTGTGGGGCGGGCCCAACGGACCGGCGGGCGGGGCGACCCTGCTGGCCGGGAAGGAGTACGAGGGCATGGGCCGACAGCTCGCCGTCGGTGACTTCGACGGCGACGGCGCCCCGGACATCGCCGGGGCCGGCTACGCCGATCTGTACGCGCTGAGCGGACCCTTCACCCGCGACGGCGCCGCCGCCCGGACCACCGAGGTCCCGAACCGCTACGACCACCGCTATCTCGACCTGGCGGCGGGCGACCTGAACGGCGACGGCCGCGACGATCTCGCTGCCGTCTCCAACAGCGGTGACGAGTACGACGATCGGCGCATCGAGATCGGCCTCGGCGGTCCGGACGGCCTCGGCGCCGAGCTCACCGTGGTCAGGGGCGCGGACGGCTACCGGCTGGAGGGCGGCGAGCACATCGCCGTCGGCCATGTGAACAACGACCGGTACGCCGACCTCGCCGTCGGACGCGGCGTCGGGGGCTACGACAGCGACCTCGACCTGCCGCTGTCCAAGGGCGGCATGCTGACGTACGTACCGGGCAGCGCGACCGGACCGCGGGGCACCGAGGCCACCGTCCTCAACCAGGACTCACCCGGCGTTCCCGGCGCGGCCGAGCACGGCGACGGCTTCGGTTCGTCCGTCGCCATCGGGGACACCGACGGCGACGGCTACGGCGAGATCGCGGTGGGCGTGCCCGGCGAGGCGCTGGGCACGGTCGATGCGGCGGGCGGCCTCGTCATCCTCCCCGGAACCGCCACCGGCCCCACGGGCACCGGCAGTTACGGCTTCAACCACGGCACGCCGGACGTCGTCGGGGCCGTGGAGAAGGGCGACCGCTTCGGCGGCGCGGCGATCCTGCGCGACCTGAACGGCGACGGCCGCACCGAACTGGCCGTGGGCGCCCCCGGCGAGAACGCGGGCGAGGGCTCCCTGTGGGTGTTCCCGGCCACCGCCTCGGGCCTCGTGGCCAAGGGCTCGTTCAGCTTCGGCCACGGGACGCTCGGCACGGTCGCCACGAAGGCGCAGTTGGGCAGCGGCTTCAACCGCTGACCTGCGCCCGGCTCTCCTCCCCGCGGGGAGGAGAGCCGGGCGACGCCGGTACACCGGGCTAGCCGGGCCCACCGCCCGTACCCGTCACACGTACCTCACCAGCCACACGCTCCTCACCCGTCACACGTTGGGCACCTTGAGCCGGTCCCAACTGCTCTTCCCGGGAATGCCGTCCGCGTCGGAGCCCGAGTAGCCCAGCTTGCGCTGCCATGCGGCGTACGACTTCCGGTCGGCCTCGGACCAGGCGGGACCCGGACCCACCGTGTACCGTCCGCACCCCTCGGCCACCAGCCGCTTGCCCATCGCCGTGACGATCGCGCTGTTGCGGCCGACCTTGAAGAACGCGGCTCCGGGGAACGGTTCGTACGTCGGCTTCGGCGGCGGCTTGGAGGGCCCGTCCGGGGCGCCGCCGAGGCGCTTGCCGATCCGGGTGCGCATCGAGTTCATGGTGAACCCGCGCGGATCGACCTTGCCCGGCTGCCACTCCAGGTGGCCGATCACCGACCGCTGCGACCAGCCGTGCGCCCGGCAGACGGCCGCGGCGGCCCGCTCGATCGCCAGCAGCTGGGCCGCCGGCCAGGGGTCCTTGCCGTCACCGAGGTTGATGCACTCGAAGCCGTAGAAGTGCCGGTTGCCGTCGGTGTTGGCCTCGTTGTCCGGGGGCAGCGCCTTCTCCGCGATGACGGCGCGCAGCACGTCGTCGTCGCCGAGTCCGGCGTGGTTGGCCCGCCCGTTCCCCACGAGGTGGACGGTGCCGTCCTTGGCGATGACCCCGTGGCAGAGCGGACCGGGCAGGGCGGAGTGGCCGTTGTAGCAGAGCTCGACGGAGGACGCGGTGCCCGAGGTGACGGTGTGATGGATCATCACCCCGTGTGTGGGACCCCAGGGACCCTTGTGGTTCCGGTTGTTGGTACGCCAGCTCCGGTGTTCGACGACGTGGAGGCCTTCGTCGCGGAGGGCTTTGAGCAGCTTGTCGGCGGACAGCGGCGTCGCCATCGCGGCGCTCCTTTCCCTGATGGTGCGTAGGTCACGCGGGCGCTTCGGTGTGGGGGCGGCGGGACCGGTGGACGGACGGCGGCGCAAAGCCGCGTACTCCCGCCGGATGTCGGGGCGGTCGGGAGCGCCTGTGGTGGGGATTCCGCCTTCGGGCCCCCTGATCGATTTGCCCGCTGCCGGGCCCCGCCGAACGTCCCGTCGGGCGGAAGGTTTCACCGGACTCGAACTCCCGTCCGGATATGCCCGAACTCCTGCCCGAAACCCTGCCCGAGGTGCGGGGCCGCCGGAGCCGCCCGACGCCACTCCCGTGGCTACTCCCGCCGGCGTATGCGGCCGGACCTCCCGCCTCCTACCGTGAGGGGGTGATGACCTTCGACCGCCTGGCCGCCCGTGCGCGCGCCCTGCCGCCGATCGTCGCGGATCTGCTGGTGGTGGCGGTGGTGGGGGCGTTCACCACCGCCGACGCGGCCGTCAACGAACCCGGCTACCGCCAGGCGGACGCGCTGACCTGGACCCTCCTGGCGGTCTCGCTGGCGGCGCTCGCCTGCCGCCGCCGTTGGCCCGTTCCGGTGGTCTGTGTGACCGGGGCGGCGTGTGCCGGGTGGGCGCTGCACGGGCACATCGGCGAACTGCTGAACCTCCCGGTGATCGTGGCGCTGTACACGGTCGCGGTGCTGGGCGACCGCCGGCGCACGCTGTGGACCGGGGTGATCGCCGCGACGGTCTCGGGCGCGGTGGCGCTGAAGGTCGGCCGGGACGTGGTGAACCCGCAGGGGCTGCCGGTCCTGGAGATGGTCTGGCCGCTCGTTCCGCTGCTCCTGGGCGAGGTGGTGCGGACCCGCCGGGAGCTGCTCGCGGAGTACGCGGCGCGCGCCGCCCGGGCCGAGGAGGACCGGGAACGGGAGGCCGCCCGCCGGGTCCGCCAGGAGCGGGTGCGGGTGGCCCGGGAGATCCACGACATCCTCGCGCACACGGTGAGCGCGATGACCGTGCAGGCCGGGGTGGCCCTCGACGCGCTGGACGCCGCGCCGGAGGTGTCACGGCGGGCGATGACCCAGGTGCGCGCCTCCGGCAAGGAAGCCGTACGGGAACTGCGCGCCACGCTCTCCGTCCTGCGCGAGGCGGAGTCCACGGCCCCGGCGCCCCGCCTCGACCAGCTGGACGAGCTGGTGGCGGGGGTCGAGGCGGGCGGGGTACGGGTCAGTCTGCGCCGGGACACGGGGGACGCCGCCTTCCCGGCGGTCGTCGAGGCCACGGCGTACCGGATCGTGCAGGAGGCGCTGACCAACGTGGTGAAGCACTCGGCGGCGCGGCACGCTGCGGTGTCGGTGACCCGTGCCGCCGGCCGGCTGACCGTGGAGGTGGTGGACGACGGCCCGCCCGTGCCGCCGCCCGCCGCCCCGCCCGCCGACCGGGGCTTCGGTCTGATCGGTATGCGGGAGCGGGCGGTCGCGGTGGGCGGCGGCGTCACGTACGGTCCGGTGCCGGGCGGCGGATTCCGCGTCCACGCCGTGCTGCCGGCCGAGGGAGCGACGCCATGACACGACCTGCGCCGGAGGGCGGGAGCAGGCCCGTCCGTGTGGTCCTCGCCGACGACCAGACCGTCGTACGGGCCGGATTCCGCGCCCTGCTCGACCTCACCGACGACCTGGTCGTCGTCGCGGAGGCCGCCGACGGGGCCCGCGCCGTCGAGGCGGTCCGCACGACCCGCCCGGACGTCGTGCTGATGGACATCCGGATGCCCGGGGTCGACGGCCTGGAGGCCACCCGCCTGATCGCCGCCGACCGCACCCTCGACCGGGTCCGCGTGGTCATGCTCACCACGTACCAGGTCGACTCGTACGTCTTCGAGGCCCTCCGCCACGGCGCCGCGGGCTTCCTCCTCAAGGACATCGAGCCGGACGACCTGCGCGCTGCCATCCGTACGGTCGCGGCGGGCCGGAGTCTGCTCGCCCCCGCCGTCACCCGCCAGGTGATCGAGGAGTTCGCCCGGCTGAAGGCCCCCGAGGCGGCGGGCGCCGAACGGCTCGCCGTCCTCACCGGCCGGGAACGCGAGGTGATGGCGCTCGTCGCCGCCGGGCTGTCCAACGAGGAGATCGGCAAGGAGCTGATCATGAGCCCGCTGACCGCGAAGACCCATGTGAGCCGGACCATGACGAAGCTGGGCGCCCGCGACCGGGCCCAGCTGGTGGTCATCGCGTACGAAACGGGCCTGGTGAGACCGGGCGAGCGCTGAACGGGGAGGCGGCTACTCCCGCCGGAGTAGCCCCCGGCTCCCGCCGGAGGATTCGCGACCCGGGGCCCGCTCGTAGCGTCGGCCGCATGATCGAAGCAACGGAACTCACCAAACGCTACGGCGGGCGGACCGCCGTCGACCGGCTGTCGTTCACCGTCCGGCCCGGCCGGGTGACCGGCTTCCTCGGCCCGAACGGCGCCGGGAAGTCGACCACCATGCGCCTGATCCTCGGCCTGGACTCCGCGAGCGCGGGGCGCGTCACCGTGGGCGGAAAGGCCTACGTGGACCTGCCCGTACCGCTGCGCGCGGTCGGCTCGCTGCTCGACGCCAAGGGCGTCCACGGCGGCCGCTCCGCCTACCACCACCTGGCCGGACTCGCCGCGAGCAACGGCATCCCGCGCCGCCGCGTCGAGGAGGTGCTGGACCTGGTGGGCCTGCCCGCAGCGACGGCCCGCAGGCGCACCAAGGGCTTCTCGCTCGGCATGGCCCAGCGGCTCGGCATCGCGGCGGCGCTGATCGGGGACCCGGAGGTGCTGATCCTCGACGAACCGGTCAACGGCCTCGACACCGAGGGCATCCGCTGGATCCGGGGACTGATGCGGTCCCTGGCGGCGGAGGGCCGCACGGTCTTCCTCTCCAGCCACCTCATGAGCGAGATGGAACTGACGGCCGACCACATCGTCGTGATCGGGCAGGGCCGGCTCATCGCGGACACGACGATGCGCGACTTCATCGAGACCAACTCCCGCGCCCACACGCTCGTACGGTCCCCCGAACCGGAGAGGCTCCGGGCGCTGCTGGAAACGGCGGGGGCACGGGTCCGCCTGGACGCCACGGGCGGCTGGCGGGTCGAAGGACCGGACACGGCCACCATCGGCGACCTGGCCCGCGACCACGGCGTCGCCGTCCATGAACTCACCCCCGCCCACTCCTCCCTGGAGGAGGTCTACACGGCGCTCTCGCAGTCCTCGGTGGAGTACAGGGCCGAGGACCGGACCGCTGCGGCCGGCCGGAAGGAGACAGTCCGATGACGATGCCGACACCCGCTCCCGGATCCCAGGCCCTGGCCTATGAGTGGATCAAGTTCCGCAGCGTGCGCTCCACGGTGTGGACGACGGTGGCGACCGCCGTACTGCCGGTTCTGGGCGCGGTGTTCGTCGCCACGACCGGAAGCCTCCAGTCCGACGACACGGTCCTCGGCGGCAGCCTCACCCTCTCCGTCGTCGCCCAGATGCTGGCGGCGGTGGTGGGCGCGCTGGTGGTGACGGGGGAGTACAGCAGCGGCACCATCCGGACGACGTTCGCCGCCGTGCCCAGCCGCACCGCGGTCCTCGCCGCCAAGGCCGCCCTGGTGGCGGGCGTGATGTACGTCCTCGCCCTGGCCTCCTGCACGGCCGCCTACCTCGTCGGCGACGCCATGCTCCCCGACGGCCGGTACGCCCAGGGCGAGCCGCTGCCCGCCCTGTTCGGGATCGCCGCGTCCTTCGCGGTGGCGGCCGTACTGGGCCTCGCCGTCGGCACCCTCGTACGGCACTCGGCGGGCGCGGTCACCACGGTGATCGGCCTGCTGCTCCTGCCGTCCCTGTTCGGCCCGCTCTTCGGCGACGCCGAACGCTGGATCGCCGGCCTCTCCCCGACGGCCGCCCTGGAAAAGCTCACCCAGACCTCGGACGCCGCCGCCGACACGGTGGGCAGCCTGGGCCCCTGGCCCTCCCTGCTCCTGGTCGCCGCCTGCACGACGGCGCTCGCGCTCGGCGCACTGGTGCTGCTGCGGCGGCGGGACGCCTGAGGGACCACTCCCCTCATGCGTTCCCTCCGTGCACGAAGGCGACCTCCGCCAGCCGGGGCAGGGCCTCCGGCGCCAACCGGGGAAGGAGCGGCAAGGCGTACCGCCAGTGCTCGCCCGCCAGTACCTCGCGTACGAGGCGGCGGGCCTCGTGCTCGTCGCGGGTGGCCTCGTTGCCGAGGGCGTCGGCGAGTGCGAGGAAACGCAGTACGGAGGTGTCCTGCGGCGCCCAGCCGTCCGCGGCCGGAACGATCACGGGAACGCCTGCCAGGTAGGTCGCCACAGCGGCCAGGGCAGCCACCCTCCGCTCCGGTGTCCGGGCCCGCCCGGCCGTGTCCCGCGCCGCTCGGACATCGCCCCGGACGGCATGAAGGACGGCCCATTCGGCAACCGGAAGCACGCCCTCGGGCAACGGGGTGGAGCCCATGTACCGCTCCCAGCGGCCGAACCTGCCCCCGAGCGGCACCACCCCGGAACGGCACCCGCTCACATCGAGCAGCGCATGGAACAGGACCGCGTGCATGTCCCGGCCCTGGATGTTCCCGGCCGGCCCGGCGCACAGTTCCTGGAGCGCCGTGCACAAGGCGTTGCCGGGCCGCCGGGGATCGGGGAGGGCGAGCATGAGCCCCATGCTCCGGGGGAGATGCCGCTCCCCACCCGGCACGAGAGCCGCCCGCCTCACCTCCAGGAGCTGCTGCCCGACGATCCGCGCGGCGGTTTCGGGGTCGTACGGGGCGAGCCCCACGGCCACCGCGGCCTGCGACCGCTCGACCTGCTCGCGCTCCCTCCCCGAAGGTCCGCCACCAGCGGCCCAGCTCAACGCGGACTCGGACGCACCGGCATGAGCGAAGGCCTGGGCGACGAGACCGCGCACGGCCGGGTCGGCCAGGTCCACGGCAGCCCGCGCGGCCTCCTCCGCGTACCGCAACGCTTCGGCACCACGCCCACCCGCTGCACACCCCGCAGCCACGACGGCCAGGGCCCCCGCCCGCTCGCCCGGGTCCGGCGAGAGCCCTGCGAGCCGCACCGCCTCCCGCGCATGCCCGGCGGTGGCGAGGGCCTGGGCCAGGGGGAGCTGCCAGCCCCGGGGCCCGGATGCGGAGCTGTGTCCTCCCCACCGGGCGAAGGCCTCTGCGAGGAGATGGCGGCCACGGACGTGGTGAGACCTCAACACTTCTTCGATGGCCTTGAACTCGTCATCTGTGGAGGCCTTGGTATGTTCGGCCTTCGGGGATTTGATGGCCTGTTCCCTCAAGATGCGAGCCTGCTCCCGGACGTCGTCCCCCAGCACGTCCCAGCGCAAGCCCTCCGGGATCTTGCCCAGAAGGAGCGCCGCGTTATCCACCTGCCCAGCGTCATGCAGGGCTTTCAGAACACGTGCGAGCGTGGTGGACAGTTCGAGGTTGAGGTGGGCCCGATTCGCAGGCGAGAGAGTCTCGGGGTTCTCCACGACGTGGATCAGCGCCTCCTTCGCGCGCAGAGCCAACTCCTTCGCCCTAGAACCCTGTTTCGGTGCCAGTGCATTTGCGCCGAGCGCGAGCAGGTCGATATGTATGGGGTTGGATGTGGGATCGAGGGCATCGCAGAACGACTCGATGCTGTATCGGATCGCGGCGGCACCGTTGGGTACCAACTTCTCGTTCACGTTGTGGGCATTCGCGACGAGTGACCGGATGCGCTTGTCACCGTCAGGAACCCTTGCGGACAGTTCACCCCAGATCTGTAGTGCTTCGGCCTGTTCATCAGGCCCTTGACTGCTGAGCGCCTCCGCGTGCTGCACCACGGAGACGAGCCAGCCGACGTCGTCCCTGTCAGACAGGGCTTCTGCAGCGCGCACTCGGTCTGTCCAGCCCGCAGCCTCACAAGCGGCGACAGACCGCAGTATGGATCTGCCGAACTCTGCTGGGGCACAGGCGTGGAGGATGATTCCGGCGGACGTCAGCGCCCCCAGAAGTTCAACCGTCTCCGTGCCCGACGACTTGTCTGCTGTAGCTTGCCCCGCCCACTCGACAGCCTCACGGGCGATGGCCAGAGCCTCCTGCTGTGCGGTCTCCCCGCTCTTCGACTTCCGGTTCCGGAGGAGGACCTCCGCCACGTAGACCAGTCGTGTGGCTTTGGCCGAGCTCTGGGGCGGTGACAGGGCCAGCTCTTTAGCTCGGGCGACGTCTCCGGCAAGTGCGAACAGCCGGGGAAAGTCCTTGGGTACGAGCCGCGCTCGTCCGGCGAGCAGGCTGCGGGCGAATGCGGCCCGTGCAGTTGCACCGAGGTCTCCGGTCTTCCTTAGCACCCGGTCCAGCTGTGTCAGTGCTTCATCCAGCAGTCCTTCCTCCGCGAGCCGCAGCTGCCGGCGCGGATCGAGTGCAAACCGCTCGAAGCGATCGGTCGCCTTTAACAGACGGAGGTAGTGCGACAGGAGGTAGGGAGGCGTTTGCGCGGGCCAGCCACGGGCCTGCCAGGAATCGGCCCAGGCGTGCAGCAGCTCGGCCCAGCGATCGAGGGCCTCGTCCCCGCTCTCCTGTCGGGTGACCCGTGCCCACTCGTCGCCTGCCAGGGCGTAGCTACCCGGGTGCAGATTGTCCGCAACGAGACAGCGGCTCCCCTCGTCGGCCAGCAACCGCTCGACCTCGGGGCGCCCTACGTTCGCCAGCTCTGACAGGTCCTGCGCACGCATACCTGTACCCGCCACGGCGAGCAGGCCTGCGACTGTTCGACCCAACTCGGATGAGAGGAGCGGCTGTAGCTCGGTTCGGGCGACCGATGCAGCATCCGTTACATGAGGTGAAGGGTGGAGAGTACGTACTGTCTCGGCCCGGCGGAGGGGGTGGTCGGCCGGCACGTCAGAGGGCGGCTCCATGACGGGGCGGCTCGACACGATGACGCGAGGTGAGGCCTTCCTGCTGGGCTGTTTGGCCTTTGTAGCCGCGCGTTCCTGTACATGGGGGAGGAGCGCGGCAATGCTGCCACTGGTTGACGGCTCACTATCCGAAGCTCCGCCGTGCCAGGCGATGTCCCGGTCGAGCCCATCGACCACGATGAGCAGCCTGCGGTTCCTCTTGGCTGAGTGGGAAGCCGCCTGGCGAAAATACATCTGGAGCGCGGTGGGGGAGATCTTCTCCGGCGCGCGCGGCACCCTCCTCTCCATCAGTGCCATTAGCTGCCGCACCATCGTGCCCACAAAGTGCTCCCGCCGGTTCCAGCCCGTAGCCGTTGAGACGAAGTAGGCGACGACATCCGTGTTCTCGGGTGGCTTCATGACGAAACGGGTCAGCAGAACGGAGACACCCGCGCGTGGAGGCCCCTGCCACCAGAGGTACGAACGCTCCTCATCGCTCGTGTCGACGAACTTCTCCATCAGCCTGAGTTCGGCCTTACGGTCCCGGCATCCGCTGCCGGCGTAGGCCTCGGCCCCGTAGGCCGCCATTACCTGGCGCCTACCTCCGCGACCGTTCAAGGTGCCGCGGTGGTCATCCCCCTCCCACTGCGCGGCTAGGAGCGCCTGACGCCACTCGTCGCTGAACTCCGCAGGCTCGCCGGCTCTCTGGCGCAGATGTACCACCAGCCGCTGGAAGCCCGGGGTGTGATCGCGATGCGGGGCGGTCTTCCCAGCACACCAGCGCTTGATCGTATCCGGGCTCACGCCCGCCACGTCTGCGTACACCGAGAGGCTGATTTCTTCCTTCCGGCCGACGTGCGCCAGCAACTCCGTCAGCATGCAACCGAAGTCCCCGCGTGAAGCCTTTTCGATCGCCATGTTCTTCCTTCGTAGGGTTCCTGACCTGCGGTTAAAAGATCACGACATACCCCGCTCGTGCATTGCCCTTCGGGACGTCAGAGTGGCACCACAGCCCGGCAGTCGGAAACCCCGGGCACCTGTTGGAAGGACGACCCGTGTCCGTACTCCCTACCCTCCTCGACGCGGCGACCTTCGCCGCCGCTGGAGCCATGGTCTACACGACGGTCCTCGCCACCGTTGCACTCACATCGGTGTTGGCCCCCGCCCCGGACCGCCGTCGTGACGCGCGTGCCACGCTCACCATCCTGATGAGGCGGCACCCGCCCAGGTGAGAGGCCGAGGCTTTCGCGCTACACGCCTACGCGAGTTCGGTCCAACTCGCGTGTGACGAGAGTTGGACCCGTTGGGCGTCATCTTCTCGGCCCGCGTGTCACCCGGATGGTGGCGTGTCGGGTCTTAGCAGGTCAGGGTGCCTGAGGGAAGGTGTGCCGAGAGGGAGGGAGTGCCTCTCCCCATGGAAATGCTGAGACAGGAGCCTGTGCATTTGATGAGACCGAAGCCCCGTATGTGCGGAGAGTGTGGCTCGCGACTGACAGTGCGTCACAGAGGGGCGGGCTACGTGCCTCCGTGGAGGCGTCAGCTGGTGCATGCGGTGCTGGTTGCCGTCGTGGCGCCCCTGGTCGTGGAACTCGTCAGCGGTATGGCCGGGTGGTCGGCCTCGGCGGTCTAAACCCGCCGAGGACGCCACACCGGAAGGGGCATTCGACTGGCCCGCCACAACGGGCTCAAGCGGAGTTCCTGACCGGATGAATCATGTGGCCACTTCTAGGCGGAAGTGGCCACATGATTCGTTGAGACAGCACTGTACAACTCGCTGAACCGTTGATCAGCCTAGCGTTTGAAGGCGCGCGGCCTTCGCTGGGAGCTGTTTGTCCTGCTGTCGCAGGAATGGCCCGTCGCGAGTGCTCGTGTCTCGGCTGGGTCCCCGCGTGCGCGGGGGTGAACTCTGCTTCTCGTGGACACCATTGAGGATGCGGGCAGTTCTTCGAACTGCCCGCATTCTAAGCGGCACGCTGCTACCGTCATCTGGTGTGACCGTGTGTGACCACTGGTGAAAGTGGTAGCTGAGCCTTGTCTGTAGTGCCTGCCGCAGGTGATCGGCGTCCTTCCTGGGACCCTCGGTATGAGCCGTGTGTTCCCGTCGTCTCTGTTGATGGCCAGCCCGTCGACCTTCCCTTGGTGGAGGTCTTCCGTTGGGCAGACAGGCTGAGCAGCATTTCGTGCGCCACCCCGGGCGAAGGGATCGCCCTCCTCGAATTCCTGCTCGCGTTGTGCTTCGCCTCCGAGACCTTTCCGTCCTCCGACCAGGAGTGGGCCTCCTGGGTGGCCCAGGAGCACAGCCTCGACGCGGTGGAGAAGTGGCTCGTCCGGGAATCCGCCGACGACTGGGACCTGTTCCATCCGGAACGGCCCCTGGGGCAGAACAGCCAGTTGCGTCCACAGTTCGACGAAGACGCGACGGGGCCGGCCCAGCTCATCATCGAGAGGGTGGGGGACTATGTTCAATTCCTCGACCATCATCACCTCGAACATCCCGAGCCGCTTCCGGCCGCCGCCGCGTTCAGGGCCCTGCTGACCCAGCACCACTACGGGCTGTCCGGCCGGGCCCGGATCTCCGGCGGGAGGCTGGGCCCGAAGCTGACCAATCTCGCCGCGGGCCGGCTCCAGGGCCGGATCCGGGTCGTGGTCCAGGGCCGCACCCTCGCGGACACGCTGCGCCTGAACCTCTACCCCGCACCGGGCGGAGAAGCGGGGCACTTCAACCGGTCGTGGACCACAGGGACGTTCGAGCGTCGGAAGTTCAGGACGAAGCCGCCGGCCCGCCCCACGTCCGGCCCTGCCGACCTGCACAGCTACCTCGGCCGCTCCGTGCTCCTGGAGCCGGTTCCGGGGCCCAAGGGCCAGCCGGTATATGTCAAAGAGGTGTTGATCGGGGCCGGTGAACTTCTCGCTCTCGATCCCGAGCGCGACCTTGACGACGCCATCCTCGGCACGATGCTGAACGGCCACCGCAAGCCGCTCTGGCCGTCCCCCACCCGCGCTCTGTGGCGCGAGGCCCACGCGCTCTACACCGCCGCGACCAGAGAGACGACGGGCCTGTTCGGACGGCTGAGACGGATCACGTTTCCGTACGAAGGAGGCGGACCGCCGTGTGTGCTCTGGGCCGTCGGCATCATCGCCAACAAGACCGTCGCCGCCGCCTGGACGGAGGGGCACTTCCCTTACGCCCCGAGTCAGGGTGAGGCCCTGTGCGAGGCGTCCCGACACGGCTCGGAGATCGCCGAGTACGTGGCCCGGGCCCTGGAGCGGGCCGCCTACGCCGCCTGGAAGGTGGCCTACCCGAATCCGAAACCTACCGACCGCAAGGCTCAGATGGCCCGGTTCGACGCCCGGCGGGAGTTCTGGCCCGCGGCGAAGGAGCCGTTCATGCGTCTGCTCGATCAGACGGCCCGGGGTGGGGATGTTCCCCTCGCCCTGCGTGACTACGCCGGGGAGCTCCGCACGCATGCGGAGGAGTTCCTCAGGAATCGGCTCGACGCGCAGCAACAGGACCGGAAGGGCATGCTCGCCCGCGCCCGTGCCGAGCGACGTTTCCAAGCGGACATGACCGATGCGAAGGCTCCCGCCGAGCTCCGGGAGGAGAGGCCGAGATGACGGAACGTTTTCTGTCCGCCGTGGACGGACACGGTGGTGATCAGCTCACCGCCTGGCTCATGAGCCTCGTACGCAACCGTGAGTACGGGAAGCTCGCCGAGTTGCGCCGCACCAAGCCGACCGACTCCCACATCCGTGCCGGGTGGTACGCCCCGGAAGAACACCGGGAGGTCTACGAGAAGGTCGCGTTCCTCTTCGGCGTCTACCACCAGGGCGCGGCAGTCCCCCTGCGCGGAAGGGGCAGCCTCGGCGCCGCCGCCCGAAGGATCGGTGACGGGTCCGGTCGTGGACCGGACAACCCCGGAGCGCAGCGGCTGCTGTCGCGCGTCGTCGCGAGCCGTCGCCTCCCGTGGCGCCATCTCCAGCACACGATCACCCGCCTGCGCGCCTGTGAACAGCCGCCGCCGTCCTGGAGCCGGCTCACCGTCGATCTGACCCGGTGGCACGACCGCAAGGCGCGGATTCCCTACCTGTGGACCGTGGACTTCCACGAGCCGCCCACGCGAAGTCGCAGCGCCAAGGCCGACCGAGGCGTGACCACGGCAGGCGGCGGAACCAATGATCAGTCGACGCGGAAGGACACGAGTACGTGACCAAGGCCCCCCGAAGCCAGTTCCTCTCCCTGCACGTCCTGGAGACACTGGTCGCCGTGCTCCCCGTCCGGGACGAGAACGGATCCCCGAAAAGCCTGGTCTACGGCGGCGTGGAACGTCACATGATCACCAGCCAGGCGCGCCGCCGGGCCGAACGGGTGCACGCCCGGGACCGGGCCAACGCCGGTATCGGCGCCCTGGCGGGGCGCAGCACGGGACTTCGTACCCGTGAGTGGGCGCTCATCACGGCACGGTCCCTGGAGAAGGACCACGGGTGGGACGGCGACACCGCCGTCGCCACCGCTCGCGCGGTCATCGAGGCCGTCGGCCTGAAATTCGGCGACCCCGCCAAGAAGACCGTGGCCAACCTGACCAAGGTGCTGCTCTTCGCCCCGGCGGACACCGGGACCAGGATCGCCGCCCACATCCAGGAGCACGCGGACGAGCTGGGCGACTGGCGGGACGCGTATCTCCTCGCACAGGAGGAGATCAGGAAGAAGTCCACCCGCAGGGGCGGCCGGACGGCGACGGCGCGTCAGGGTTCCGAAGCGGCTGCGGAGGAGGACGCGGGAGCCGCCGCCGAGGCCACGTTGCCGCCCCTCCCCAAGCAGCACCGTGACGCCGTGCTCTTCGCCATCGCCCCGCGCGACGCCATCGACATCGCGCTCTACGGGCGCTTCCTGGCCGAGATCGCGGACTCGCCGAACGTGGACGGCGCCGTGCAGAGCAGTCACGCCTTCACCGTCCAGGAGGCCGAGCAGGTCGACGACTTCTACGCGGCCGCGGACGACGCCAAGCTGCACCGCAAGCGCAACGCCCTGGACTTCCTCGACTCGGCGGACGATTCCGGGGCCGGGATGACCGGCTACCAGTCGCTGATTTCCGGCACCTTCTACCGCCACGCCGTCCTCGACCGAGCCCAGTTGACCACCAATCTCCGGGCGGCTGGAATGGCCGAGGCCGAGGCGGCGGAAACGGCGGTCGAGGCCGAGAAGGAGTTCGTCAACGCCTTCGTGGAAGCCTTCCCCGAGGCGAAGAAGAACTCCACGGCCTCCACCGGCTCGCTGCCCGCCCTGGTCCTCGCCTTCGAGGGCGCACGCCCCTACAACTACGCCGCCGCCTTCCAGCGTCCCGTTGACGAGAGCCCGACGAGCGCGGGCGGGGAAGGGCCGGCCGGGCCCGCGGCGGTGCGCAGACTGCTCGCCCACCACGCCTTCGTCAGCGAGCGCCGCCCCGACCTGACGGGCGTGCGCGTCCTGACCTACGACCCACAGATCGATTCCGTGGTCAAGGAGTTCGAGACGGCGGGCAGGAGCGATGTGGCATCCGTGACGGAGATCGGGGAGCTGACACCGTGAACCACGTGCTGCTCATCCGGCTCGCCGCCCCGCTGCAGTCCTGGGGCGTCGCCAGCCGCTTCTGGCAGCGCGACACGCACAGCAGGCCCACCAAATCGGGGGTGATCGGGATGTGCGCTGCCGCGCTCGGCCTGCCGCGCGAGCCTCCACCGGACACACCCGAACAGGATCCGCTCGCCGAGCTGGCTCCTCTGCTCTTCGGCGTACGGGCCGACCACCCCGGCACACCGGTGCGGGACTTCCACACGGTCGGCGCCGGCCGCTATCCACTGCGTCCCCGGGACCTGGTCACCGACCACCGGCGCGCCGCCGCGGCCGCTGCGTCGGTGGAGGCGGAGACCGGGGACACCTTCGGCCACCACGAGGTCGGGGACTGGTACGGAGCCCCGAAGAGGATCTCCGCCGATCCGCTCTCCGGAACGCTCGTCTCCGCCGAGGTACGCAGGACCTCGATGATCACCGAGCGCTGGTATCTCGCCGACGCCGCCTTCCTCGTGGGCCTTCAGCACACCGAGCGGGAGGTGCTGGAGCGGATCGCCCACGCGCTGGAGCACCCGAAGCGGCTGCTCTGGCTCGGGCGCAAGTCCTGTCCACCGTCCGGTCAGCTGGCCCTCGGCGTCATGGCCTGCACGCTTGCCGAGGCCTTCGCTTCCGTGGCGCTGCTGCCCTCGCCCTCCGACGGCTCTGCGCGCACCCGGGACGGCAGGCCATGGGCCTGGATCGAGAGCGAGCGCCCGGTGCCCGGCGTCGGCCCGGTCATGGACCAGCCGGTGAGCTTCCACGCCATGGGCCCGAAGCATGCCGCGCGCTGGGAGACAGAGGCCCGCGTCACCATCGATCCGCACGCCAGGGACTGGGACATCATTCTGTGAAGCAGCAACCCGCGAAACAGCATTCCGTGCAGCAGCCCCGCGCCACGGCCGCACGGTTCGTCGCCACGCAGACTCTCCTCACCCTGGACGCCCGGCACCCTTACGCCGCCAAGTCGCTGATCGACGCCCAGGACATGCATCGGACGGTGATGAGCGGCTTCCAGGGCTGGGTCGACGACGGCAGCCGCGATGCCCGCGCACAGATGGGCGTCCTGTCGACCTGGACGCTGAATCTCCGCGAGGCCCGGCTCTCGCTCGTCGTGCAGTCCCAGGTCCCCGGAGACTGGGGCCGCGTCCCGAGGGCGGCCCTCGCCGAGGAACCGGAGACGCTGACCATCGACCGGACCTACTCCGTGGGCGACACGGTCGACTTCCGTACGGTCGTCAACCCCGTGTACAGCCGCCCACCCGCACCGGGCTCCCCGGAGAAGACCCGCGGCCAACGGGTCGCCCACACCCGCCCCGACCACGTGAAGGCCTGGTTCGTCCGGCGCCTTCAGCCGCCCGGTGAACCTCCCGTCGCTTCGGACGGCCTGACCCGCCTGGGCGCCGACGCCCCGGCCGACCAGCTGGCCGTCCGTATGCTGCCCCGCATTTCCAGCCCCGCCCCGCACAAGGGCCTCCGCCTGGTCCGTGCGGAGATCAGGGGCAGGCTGACGGTGACGGATCCGCAGACGTTCGTGGGGGCCTTGACGACGGGGCTCGGGCACGGGCGGGCCTACAGCTGCGGGCTGGTCCTGGTTCGGTGAGCGTGCAGCGGGACGGGACGGGGGCTTGCCCCTGCCGTCTGTCAGGGGAGCCTGTCCCTGCAGTCCGCCTGCTCAGTCGGTGATGTCGACGCCGTAGCCGCGTGCCAGGCCGGCGAGCCCGTGGTCGTACCCCTGGCCGATCGCACGGAAGCGCCAGACCGGCCCACGGCGGTAGAACTCGGCCAGGAGCAGCGTGCGTTCCGTGGTGGCGGCGTCGAGGGTGGCCCTGGCCAGCGGCGCTGCACCGGTGCCGGGGACCGCGGTGACCTGGACCGCGCCGACGTCCCCGAACGTCGTCTCCCCGTCGATGGCGGCGGCGACGGCGACCTTGCGGGAGGAGGGCGGCAGCGCGGCGAGGTCCACGGAGATCGTCTGTTCGGCTGGGCCGTCGGTGAGCAGCCGCACGGTGCCCGAGGGGTTCTCCGGGGCGCCGTAGAAGACGAAGTCCTCGTCGAAGGTGACCTGTCCGTCCTCGTCGAGCACGAAGGCGACGACGTCGATCTCGCACGCGGCCTGCGGGGCCCAGGCCGCGGTGATGTGCCACAACGGTGCCGAGGTCTCCTGCTGCGTGGGCAGATCCACCACACCGCCACGCGGTAGGACGAGAGTGGTTCGCGGATGATCCGGTACCGGGGGCTGGGCGGGGCCGGTCGTCGGCGCGGTCAGCCAGTGTTCGTCGTGCACGGGAAGCCTCAGCTCCGTGATCCGCCGTATCCGGCGATCGGCCTCTCCTCCCGGCAGGAGGACGGTATCGGTGACGCTGCGCGAGAGATTGACGGCGGCGGAACCGCCCAGCTCGACGACCCGCGCACGCGCGGCGGCCGCGTCGGGATGTGCGCCGCCGAGTACGAGAACCCGTCGTCCGGTCAGAGGGCGGTCTGCGGGGACGGCCTCCGGTGCCGGCCCGCGTGGAGACGGGAGGGCCGTTCCGGGTAGGGCGGGAGCGCTGGGAGCGGAAGGCGCGGGGGCGGCCGTCGGAGGTGCGGCGACGGCCGCCCCCGAAGCCCGGGCGGTGCCTTCCGGTGCCGCTGTCCGGTGCGGCGTCCCAGGACGTACGTCGTCGAGCAGCTTCAGGAAGGAGTGCTCGTCGATCACCGTCACGCCCTCGGCGGCGGCCCGCCGGGCCTTCGCGGACCCTGAACGCGCCTCGTTGGTGACCAGCACGCTGGTGTGGCGGCTCACCGAGTTCATGACGTTCAGTCCCGCGGCGACCGACCGCGCCACAAGCTCGGCGCGTGAGGTGGCCGTCTCCCCGGTGATGGCGATCTTCATGCCCTGCACGAGTGGTCCACCCGCTGCCGGCCGCCCCGGATTGCGGTACGCGCAGGGGGTCTTCGGCGGCTGCGGTGTGAACCGGGAGTTCTGCCGAGGCGGACAGGGGACCAGAGGAAGAGGCAGATCGAGCCGCGCGGCCTCGGCCAACGACGCTCGCAGGATCCCGGCCAGCACCCGTGTGTCGTCCACCGCGTCGTGGGCCCGCGTCTGCGGGACGCCGTAGTGGGCGGCCAGCGTGCCCAGTTTCATGTCATTCGCGGGCGGGTCCACCTGCCGGTTCAGGGCGAGGGTGCACAGCCGCTGGGACACCGGCAGGTACAGGCGGGCCCGCGCGAACTCGTGCGCCAGGAAGTCGTAGTCGAACTGGGCGTTGTGGGCCACCAGGACCCGGTCCTGCAGGAGAGCTCCGATGCGCGCTGCCACCTGCTCGAACGTCGGCGCCCCCAGGAGCCGCTCGGCGGTCAGTCCGTGCACATGCGCCGGACCCGGGTCGCACCCCGGGTTCAGCAGTGTCGAGAATTCCCCGGTCTGCTCTCCGTCCGGTCCGATGGTCATCACCGCGATCGACAGCACACGGTCCCGTCGGGGAACGAGCCCGGACGTCTCCACGTCCACCAGCGCCCAGTCGAAGGCGTAATCGCGCAGGCCGGACACGTCAGGGGAGGGGGAGCGCAGGGTCATGCCCGTAAGAATGATCCGGCACGTGCCCACTCCTCAACCGGAATGAGCATTTTCCCTGGTTATGCGAGAGATGGTGGCGGGTCGCGCAGTCTCGCGGTCTCTCCGGCCCCCGGTCGCCGCCGTCCGTCGCTTACGCCGCCATGACGCCGTGCTCGCTAACGTCCCCCGAGCGACGGAAAGGCCCTCCTGTGCGGAGGGCCTCACGGTCGTGCGGTCGTGCGCCCCCGGCAGGACTCGAACCTGCGGCCAAGCGCTTAGAAGGCGCCTGCTCTATCCACTGAGCTACGGGGGCCGGGAGTCCTGATCGGTGGTTCCGTGGCCGTGCCGGGACAAGGATAGGGCTCCGATCCCCTGGACCCGGTTGCTTCACCTGCGTGGCACGATGTGGAGGTTCGGTGAAGCGAACCGATAATCGCAGGTGGGTGCGATTCCTGCATCGGTTTTCGCTTTCCGCGCGCCGGGTGTTGTGCACTCGTTATGCCCCTGCCCCACTCGTCCCCTCTGTCCTGACTCTGTCCAGAGGGTGGAACCGCCGCGCAGAGGGGGCTATACGCTTCAAAAAGGCTTCAAAATTGGGCATTCTTCGCATGTGGTGACCATGGACGTACGGCCTCAGCTCATCGACGCACTTTCCGCCCTGCGCGACCGTGTCGCCGCCGTGCGTCTTCCACTGCCCCTGCCGGGGGCCGAACGCGCCCGGCAGACCAGGGTCGAACTCCTTGCCCAGCTCGACGACTACCTCCTGCCACGCCTCAAGGACCCCGAGGCCCCGCTGCTCGCCGTGATCGGCGGATCCACCGGGGCCGGGAAGTCCACCCTGGTCAACTCGCTGGTGGGGTGCCGGGTCAGCCAGGCCGGGGTGCTGCGGCCCACCACGCGGACCCCGGTGCTGGTCTGCCACCCGGACGATCACCACTGGTTCGCCGGGGTGCGGGTGCTGCCGCAGCTGACCCGGATCTGGCTGCCGCCGGGGCAGGCGCCCGACCCGGACGGGCTCGACGACCTCGCCGCACGGGGAGCGGACGAGGAGACCGCGCTGCGGGTGGAGACCGCGGTGAGCCTGCCCCGCGGGCTCGCGCTGCTGGACGCCCCCGACATCGACTCGCTCGTCGTCCGCAACCGCGTCCTCGCCGCCGAACTCATCTGCGCCGCCGACGTCTGGGTGATGGTCACCACCGCCTCGCGCTACGCCGACGCGGTGCCCTGGCATCTGCTGCGTACCGCGAAGGAGTACGACGCGGCCCTCGTCACCGTCCTCGACCGGGTGCCCCACCAGGTGATCGCCGAGGTGTCCCGGCAGTACGCGGCCCTGCTCACCCGGGCCGGACTCGGGGACGTGCCCCGGTTCACCATCCCCGAACTCCCCGAATCCGCGGGCGGCGGCAGCGGACTGCTCCCCACCACCGCGGTCGCCCCGCTGCGCGCCTGGCTCGCCCACCGGGCCCAGGACCCCGCCGCCCGGCAGCAGGCGGTGGGGCGCACCGCCTCCGGCGTCATCGAGTCGCTCAACGTACGGATGCCCGGACTGGCCTCCGCCGTCGCCGCCCAGTACGCCGCCTCCGTACGGCTGACCGGAGTGGTCGAGGACGCCTACGGCAAGGAGGCCGCCCGGATCCGGCGCCGCCTCAAGAGCGGGGCGGTGCTCTCCGGGGACGCGCGGACCCGGTGGCGCGGCTACCCGCTCTACAGCTCGCCCGAGGAACTCCTCGAAGCCCTCGTCGACAGCCTGGTGGCCCTGCTCCAGTGCTCGGTCTCCGCCGCCGACGAACAGATCCGCACCCAGTGGCGCCGCGAGCCCGCCGGCGCCCTGTTCCGGTTCGAGGAGGCCGGGCGGGAGGCCGGGGGCTGGGGGCCCGCCGAGGACGTCGAAGGGCGGATCGCCGTCGCCGTACGCCGGTGGCGGCGGGTCCTGGAGGAACTGGCCGAGGAGGAGGTGCGCCAGCTCGACCGCAGCGTGGCGCCCGCCCCCGAGAGCAT
The DNA here is from genome assembly GCF_055792845.1 of Streptomyces sp. DSM 106670. NCBI lineage: Bacteria > Bacillati > Actinomycetota > Actinomycetes > Kitasatosporales > Streptomycetaceae > Streptomyces > Streptomyces sp. DSM 106670. The sequence goes on along the minus strand of NZ_CM147704.1, from coordinate 2,572,941 downwards.
CGCCGCACTGCTCGCCGCCGCCCTCCTCGGCGGACGGCGCGCCCGTACGGCGGGGGAGCAGCTCGCCGAACGCATCGGCGCCCAGGGCGCGCTGCGCCTGCGCGACAAGGGCGGTGAGCTGCTGACCAGCTATCTCGACCAGGTACTCGGCGGCGAACGCGACCGCCGCCTCGCCCCGCTCGACGCCCTCGACGTCGCCCCCGAACCCCAGGCCGAACTGATCGCCGCGCTTTCCGTACTGCAGAAGGAGAGGTGGCAGCGATGACTGCCGTCACGGACGAGGACCAGGGCCCGGGGAACGTCAAGGGGAAGGGGGAGGGGAAAGGCGACGGGGAAGGTACGGGCGTGGGGACGGGGACTTCGGACGGGGCCGTGGCCGGGCGCAAGGACGGGCGCTGGGACGACGGGCTCATCGCCCGGCGCGCTGCGGCGGCCGAGGCCCGCGAGGCCGGGGAGTCCGCACCGCGTACGCCCGACCAGGACGAGGACCAGCCGCAGGTCGAGGCGTACGCCCCCGCCGACGGGCCGCTGCCCACCCGGCTCGACGCCCTGCGCGAACTCGTCGGACTCTCCCGCGCCCGGCTCGACCGGGACACCCTCGCCGAGGCGGGCCGGGTGCTGGACGAGGCCGCCGCCCGCCAGCGGCTCTCCTCGCGGCACACGGTCATCGCCATCGCGGGAGCCACCGGCAGCGGCAAGTCGACCCTGTTCAACGCGCTCGCCGGGGCCCCGATCTCCGACACCGGGCTGCGCCGGCCCACCACCTCCCAGCCCATCGCGTGCAGCTGGACCGACGGGGCCGCCGGACTGCTGGACCGGCTCGCCGTCCCCGGCCGGCTGCGGCGCAGGCCCCACCCCGGGCCTGCCGCCTTCGACGAGGCGCTCCAGGGGCTCGTCCTGGTCGACCTGCCCGACCACGACTCGGCCGCCACCGAACACCGCGACCAGGTGGACCGGGTCCTGGCCCTGGTCGACGCGGTGATCTGGGTCGTCGATCCGGAGAAGTACGCCGACGCCGCCCTCCACGAGCGCTATCTGCGCCCGCTCGCCGGACACGCGGAGGTCACCTTCGTCGTCCTCAACCAGACCGACCGGCTGCCCGGCGAGGCCGCCGACCTGGTCCTCGACGATCTGCGCCGCCTCCTCGACGAGGACGGCATCGCGCTCGGCGAGCACGGCGAACCCGGCGCCACCGTCATGTCCCTGTCCGCGCTCACCGGCGACGGGGTGCCCGAACTCCGCGAGATGGTCGGCCGCTTCGTCCAGGACCGCACGGCCGCCACCCGCCGGCTCTCCGCCGACATCGACGCGGCGGCGGCGCGGCTGCGCCCGGTGTACGTGGCCGAGGGGAGGCCCGGCCTCGGCGAGCGGGCCCGCGAGGAGTTCACCGACCGGCTGGCCGAGGCCGTCGGCGCGGCGGCCGCCGGGCAGGCCGCCGAACGCGAGTGGCGCCGCAACGCGAGCCGGGCCTGCGGCACACCGTGGCTGCGGCTCTGGCGCTGGTACGAGAACCGGGGCCTGCCCGGCAGCCTGGACCGGATGGGCCAGGCGCTCACCCCGCCCGAGGAGGAACTGACGGCCCGGCAGCGGGTCGAGCAGGCGGTACGGATCGTCGCGGACGACGCCGCCGACGGGCTGCCGGGCCCCTGGGCGCAGGCGGTGCGCGAGGCCGCGTTCACCGGGGCGCAGGGACTGCCCGAGGCGCTGGACGAACTGGCGGTCAAGGCCGGGGCCCCCGCCCCGGCCAAGCGGGGCGGCGGAACGGAGACGGGCCGGGACGCCGTCGCCGGCACCCCGCCCGGCTCCCCGCCCGGTGGCCGCCCGGCCAAGCCGCCCCGGCCGAAGTGGTGGCCCGCCGCGGTGCTGGCCCAGGTGTCGATGACGCTGCTCCAGATCTTCGGCGGCCTATGGCTGGTCGGCCAGATCATCGGCGTCCTGGAGCCGGGTCTCGTCACGCCCGCGCTCATCATGCTCGCCGGGGTCGTCGGCGGCCCGCTGGTGGAGTGGTCCTGCGCCGCGGCCATCCGGGGGCCGGCCCGACGGTACGGGCAGGACGCGGAGCGGCGGCTGCGCGAGGCGGCGGCCGGGTGCGGCCGGGCCAGGGTCCTGGACCCCGTCGCGGCCGAGCTGGTGCGCTACCGGGAAGTGCGCGAGCGGTATGTGACGGTGACGAAGTTTTCCACAACCGGCCGGTAGTCCACAGGCCCCGACGCGATTCCCGCCCGGCGTCCACCATGGAGATCGCACACGGTACGGAGTCGCCCGACTCCGTACGAAGCGGTGCGACAAGGAAAACGGGGGCGGGAAAATGAACGAGACCTTGGTGACCCTGGTGGGAAACGCCGCCACGGCGGTGGAGTTCCGGGAGACGGCCACCGGCGGAATGGCGCGATTCCGTTTCGCCGTCACTCCGCGCCGCTGGGACCGCGAGAAACAGCTCTGGGCCGACGGCCGCACCAGCTTCTACACCGTCTGGTCCTGGCGCACGCTCGCCACGAATCTGGCCGGTTCCGTTTCGGTCGGGGAACCCTTGGTCGTGCACGGCCGGTTGAAGGTCCGCGAGGAGGAACAGGCCGGTCAGCGACGGACGTTCGTCGATGTCGAGGCCGTCGCCGTCGGCCACGACCTGAGCCGGGGAACGGCCGCCTTCCGCCGGGCGGCCAGAACCGAACCCGTTCTGACGGAGCGTCCGGGACGGGTCACGGACGGCGACGCGGAGACGTCGCCGAAACAGCCGGAACACGGAGGCGCAATGGCGGCAGTGTCCTGAAAAGGCTGATCGGCGCCATGGCCGACGGCATCCCGCGATAACGATTCCGATTCGGAATGGTTGTACAAGGGCAGTACGGGGGACTGCTCTTCGCCCGTTCTTTAGGATTCCCAGTGCTCATGGGTCACTTGGGTCTGCTGGCGAGGCATTCCCCACACGCGCACCACGCGCGAGGGCCTCGCCCGGAGGGGAATTCTGTGTTTTCTGCGTCTTCAGCGTCCGCTGCGTCGTCCGGCACGACAGGGGCGCCTCCGGGCCGCGGGATCCTCCGCCCGGTCGCCGCGCTGCTGCTCTCCGGTCTCGTCGCGGCTGCCGCACTCGTCGGCGCCGGACCCGCGGCCGCCGACGACCCGGGCCGGCACCACGGCGGCGCGGCCGCGGTGCTCGACGGGCTGAAGACCTTCGACAGCGCCGTGCTCCGCATCGCGGGGAAGAACGGGGCGCCCGACCGGACCCAGGAACTGCCCGCCGGGCTGTTCGAGATGACCGTCGACGGCGGCGGCAAGCTCAAGACCTACTGCATCGACCTCCACAACCCCACCCAGGACCAGGCGAAGTATCTGGAGACCCCCTGGGCCGAGACCTCGCTCGGCGGCAACCGCAACGCGGGGAAGATCCGCTGGATCCTCCAGCACTCCTACCCCCGGGTCGACGACCTGGCCGCGCTCGCCGACGCGGCCGGCACCGGACCGCTGACCGAGCGGACCGCCGCCGCCGGAACCCAGGTCGCCATCTGGCGCTACTCGGACAACGCCGATGTCACCGCATCGGACAAGCAGGCGGAGAAGCTCGCCGACTGGCTGCAGCGCAGCGCCCGCGACACGAAGGAGCCGCGGGCCTCGCTCACCCTGGAACCGGCCGCCGTCGCCGGGCGGGCCGGTGAGCGGCTCGGCCCCGTGACCGTACGCACCGACGCGGACCAGGTCTCGGTGTCGCCCCCGGTGGACGCGGCGGCCAGCGGCATCGCGGTCACGGACGAGAAGGGCGCCCCCGTCACCGCCGCCGCGGACGGGGACCGGCTCTACTTCGCCGTACCGAAGGACACCGCCGACGGCACCGCCTCCCTGGCGGTCCAGGCCACCACCTCCGTGCCGGTCGGCCGGGCCTTCGCCGGGGCCGGCCGCACCCAGACCCAGATCCTGGCCGGCTCCAGCGAATCCACGGTCTCCGCCCGGGCGAGCGCCACCTGGGCCGAGACCGGCGCCGCACCCGCACTGACCGCCCGGAAGAACTGCGCCGCGGGCGGTGTGGACGTCACGGCCGCCAACCGGGGCGACGAGCCGTTCACCTTCGAGCTGGCCGGCACCGAGCACACCGTCGCCGCCGGGGCCACCCGCACGGTCACCGTCCCGGTCGCCGAGGACCAGGCGTACGACTTCACCATCACCGGGCCCGCCGGGTTCGCCAGGACCTTCACCGGGGTGCTCGACTGCGCCACCAGCGGCAGCGTGCTGGAGAAGGAGAGTCAGGAGGCGGGCGGCGCGGGCAACGACGTCGGCACGCAGAGCGCCCAGCAGTCCGTCCCGGCCACCACCGGCTCCACCACCTCGGGGCTGGAGGGCGATCTCGCCGCGACCGGCGGTTCCAGCGCCACCCCGATGCTCGCCGCGGTCGCCATCGGACTGCTCGTCGTGGGCGGCGGCGCGGTCTTCCTCCTCCGCCGCAAGCAGCCGGGCGCCGACGGTGAGTGAGCGCCCACGCGCATGAGGTGACCGGTGCTCCGGTGTCGGTGGGTGGACGGGTTTCCGTCCGGGGGCGGGTGTCAGGCAAGATGGGTGTATCTGCCCACACCTCTATTGCTGCCGGACGGTTTCTCTTGGCTGAGTACATCTACACCATGCGCAAGACGCGCAAAGCGCACGGCGACAAGGTGATTCTCGATGACGTCAATCTGAACTTCCTGCCCGGCGCGAAGATCGGTGTCGTGGGCCCCAACGGCGCCGGTAAGTCCACGGTGCTGAAGATCATGGCGGGCCTGGAGCAGCCGTCCAACGGCGACGCGTTCATCTCGCCCGGGTTCACCGTCGGCATCCTCATGCAGGAGCCGAAGCTGGACGAGGAGAAGACCGTTCTGGAGAACGTCCAGGACGGCGCCGCCGAGATCATGGGCAAGCTCAAGCGCTTCAACGAGGTCGCCGAGCTCATGGCGACCGACTACTCCGACGCGCTGATGGAGGAGATGGGCAAGCTCCAGGAGGACCTGGACCACGCCAACGCGTGGGACCTGGACGCCCAGCTGGAGCAGGCCATGGACGCCCTGGGCTGCCCGCCCGGCGACTGGCCGGTCACCAACCTCTCCGGTGGCGAGAAGCGCCGCGTGGCGCTCTGCAAGCTCCTCATCGAGGCCCCGGACCTGCTCCTCCTCGACGAGCCCACCAACCACCTGGACGCCGAGTCGGTGAACTGGCTGGAGCAGCACCTCTCGAAGTATGCGGGTGCCGTCGTCGCCGTCACCCACGACCGGTACTTCCTGAACAACGTCGCCGAGTGGATCCTGGAGCTCGACCGCGGCCGCGCGATCCCCTACGAGGGCAACTACTCCACCTACCTCGACAAGAAGGCCGCCCGCCTCAAGGTCGAGGGCCGCAAGGACGAGAAGCGCCAGAAGCGTCTCAAGGAAGAGCTGGAGTGGGTGCGGTCGAACGCCAAGGGGCGCCAGACCAAGTCCAAGGCCCGTCTCGCCCGGTACGAGGAGATGGCGGCCGAGGCCGACAAGATGCGGAAGCTGGACTTCGAGGAGATCCAGATTCCGCCGGGCCCGCGGCTCGGTTCCATCGTCGTCGAGGTCGAGCACCTCTCGAAGGCCTTCGGCGACAAGGTCCTCATCGACGACCTGTCGTTCACGCTGCCCCGTAACGGCATCGTCGGCGTCATCGGTCCGAACGGCGCGGGCAAGACCACGCTGTTCAAGATGATCCAGGGCCTGGAGACGCCGGACAGCGGTTCGGTCAAGATCGGCGACACGGTCAAGATCTCCTACGTCGACCAGTCCCGCGCCAACATCGACCCGAAGAAGACCCTCTGGGCCGTCGTCTCGGACGAGCTGGACTACATCAACGTCGGCCAGGTCGAGATGCCGTCCCGCGCCTACGTCTCCGCGTTCGGCTTCAAGGGCCCGGACCAGCAGAAGCCGGCCGGTGTCCTGTCCGGTGGTGAGCGCAACCGCCTCAACCTGGCGCTGACGCTCAAGGAGGGCGGCAACCTGCTGCTCCTCGACGAGCCCACCAACGACCTCGACGTCGAGACGCTCTCCTCGCTGGAGAACGCGCTGCTGGAGTTCCCCGGTGCGGCCGTGGTCATCTCCCACGACCGCTGGTTCCTGGACCGCGTCGCCACGCACATCCTCGCCTACGAGGGTGACTCCAAGTGGTACTGGTTCGAGGGCAACTTCGAGTCGTACGAGAAGAACAAGGTCGAGCGTCTCGGCGCGGACGCGGCCCGCCCGCACCGTGCCACGTACAAGAAGCTCACGCGAGGCTGATCGTCTTGGCTCGTCACCTCTACAGCTGCCCCCTGCGCTGGTCGGACATGGATGCCTTCGGCCACGTCAACAACGTGGTCTTCCTCCGCTACCTGGAGGAGGCGCGCATCGACTTCATGTTCCGGCTGGCGCCCGGGGACGGTTCGCCGTCGTTCTCCGGCGGGTCCGTCGTGGCCCGGCACGAGATCGACTACGTACGGCCGTTGGTCCACCGGCACGAGCCGGTGACCGTCGAGTCGTGGGTCACGAAGATAGGCGCCGCGTCCCTGACGATCGCCTATGAGATCAAGGACGCCGACCAGGTGTACGTACGCGCCTCGACCGTCGTCGTGCCGTACGACCTGGCGGCGGAGCGGCCCCGGCGGATCTCCGCCGAGGAGAAGCTCTTCCTCCAGCAGTACCTCGCAGAGGAGCCCGCCGCGGCATGACCGTGCCCGTGCAGTCGCTGCAGTTCGCCGACGCGAGGGAGGCGGCGGATCTCGCCGCCTTCCTCGGTCGGCTGCTCCACTACGACCGGGCCGCCGCGGTCCGGTTGCAGGCGGGCGGCGGCGACGCACTGGCCGTGTTCGGCCGCCCGCCCTCCTTCGAGGTCCTCGCCATCCGCACCGCCCGCCTGGACCGCCCCGAGACGCTCGACGTCACGGTGTCGGCCGGGGAGCTGCTGGAGTCACTCGACGTCTCCGGAGAGGGCTCCGGACAGCGGGGCGGTGCACTGCCCGCCCCGGTCACCGGGCCGCCCTGGACCGGTGTCCTGCCGCCCCGCGGGCCCTGGCGGGAACAGGCCGGGCTGCCCCGGCCCGACGCTCTGCGCGCCGCCCTCGACACGGCCGTCGCCGAATTCCGTACGCGGGACGACGCGCTGCCCGAGGAGCTGCGCACCCGCGCCGAACGCGACCGGATCGGCCGCGAGATCTGGTCCCGGCCGGTCGGCGCCACGGACCTGCCCCTGCGCGCCGTGCACGCCGCACAGTCCCTCGGCTTCCTGCGCCCCGACCCGGACTTCCCCGTCTCGCTGCTCTCCGCGGGCGGCTGGCTGCGGCTGCGGACGCCCTTCGGCTCGATCGCGCTGCGCCGCGACCCGGCCGGCGGGCTCGGCGGGCTCGGCCTGTCGGTCGAGCCCGGCTGAACCGCCGGACCGCTGAACCGCCCGACCGGCTTACTTCTCCTGCTTCTCCTGCGGGTCCGAAGACCCCTCCGGCTTCTCCGGAGCCCCGTGCGCGTCCGGCCAGACGCCGATGTGGTCCTGCTCCAGCTCCAGCAGCACCCGGTGTTCCATGCCCAGCGTCCGCGTGTAGTCCGCGGGCAGCTGGAGTCGCCCCGCCCGGTCGAGCATCGCGTACTCCCGGGCCACCTGCGACTCCTGGCCCGTCGCCGCGTCCACCTCCGTGCGGCGCAGCACCTCGGAGGACGTACGGCCGTCGCGGATGGCGACCGTACGCCGCACCTCGTTCGCGACCGCCTGGTCATGGGTGACGATCACGATCGAGGTGCCCAGCTCCTCGTTGGCGCGCCGGAACGCGGCGAAGACCTGCTCCCCGGTGGCCGAGTCCAGCTCACCGGTCGGCTCGTCCGCGAGCAGCACGGACGGGTTGTTGGCCAGCGCCACCGCGATGGCCACCCGCTGCTGCTGCCCGCCGGACAGCTGCTGGGGCCGCCGGTCGCGGCAGTCCGCGATGTCCAGCATGGTGAGCAACGACTCGGCACGGGCGGCCCGTTCGCGCTTGCTCCCACCGCCGCGCAACTGCATGGGCAGGGTGATGTTCTGGATCGCGGAGAGATACGGGAGCAGATTGCGGGCGGTCTGCTGCCAGACGAACCCGACCACGTCCCGGCGGTAGCGCAGCCGTTCCTTCGGGCCCATCGACAGCAGATCGCAGCCCGCGACCTTCGCCGAGCCGGCCGTCGGCACGTCCAGGCCCGCCAGGATGTTCATCAGCGTCGACTTGCCGCTGCCCGACGCCCCCACCAGGGCCATCAACTCGCCCTCGGTGACCAGCAGATCGAGCCCCTGGAGCGCCTGCACCTCCACCCCGTCCGTGGTGAAGATCCGCACCACCCGGTCGCAGGCGATCAGCGCGTCGTGCCCGTAGGAAGGGCGGTCCCGGCGGGCCGCGGCGCGCTGCTCCAGCTCCGCCAGCGTCGTTCCGGCCGTGCGGGCCGTGTCTGCCGTCTCGGTGGACGAGGTCATCGGGAGTCTCCTGCCCTGAGTTCGGTGATCGATCCGCGGCGGCTCGCCCACCACGCCTGCACGCCCGCGACCGCCGCCGCGAGCGCCACGACCCCCGCGGCCGGCAGCCCCAGCGACCAGAGGTCGGTGCGCAGCGCGACGGGGCCGGTGTCCGACCCGGCGACGCCGGCGAGCGCCAGCGGGACCAGATCGACGCCGGGGGAGAGCAGGGCGATGGTCGCCCAGCCGGTGAACAGCCCGCCGCCCGCCGCCAGCAGCGCCTGCGGCGTCGCCTCGAAGGCCAGCAGCCGCCTGCCCTGTGCGGTGGTGAGCCCCATCGTGCGCAGCCGTGCCAGCAGCGTCTTGCGCTCCGGCGCGGTCTGGAGCAGCGACAGCAGGACGGCCAGCAGCGCGTATCCGGCGCCCGCCGCGACCGCCGCGAGGTAGATGCGCTCGGCCCCGGCCTGCATCGGGGTGTTCACGTACCGCGCGCGCTCCTCGGAACGCAGCTGTACGACGAACTTCTTGCCGTTCGCGTCGACGGCCGCGCGCAGCTTTCCGGGGTCCGGTGTGCCGGCCAGGAGCAGGGTGGTGGGCGCCTTCTGCTCCAGCGAAGCGGCGTTCACGATCAGGAAGTCGGTGGAGGAGACCGCGGCGACCTGCGCGGTGGTCCCCACGACCTGGACCTGGAAGTCCCCGGACAGCGTCCGGACCGCGCGCGGCTCCTTGCCCAGACGGGCCGCCACCGCCGGAGAGGCGATGGCCGGAAGGATCCGCTCCGGGCCGGCCTCCGTGCCCTCGGGCAGCGGGGCCGAGGGACCGGTGGCCCGCAGCCGGGCGGCCGGGAAGGCGGGCAGCCCGTGGGTACGGGCCAGCCGGGCGTACGAGGCGGGCTCGACGCCCACCAGGGCCGCGGTCGCCGCGTCGCCCGCGTCCGCCGCGTCGTCGCCGGCCGTGCCCGTACCAGCAGCCGTACGCGTACCGGTGTCGTCACCGGCCGCCGCCTCCGGCATCGCCACGCTGTACTCGACCCGTACCGGCGCCGCGTCCCGCACGCCGTCCAGCCCGCTCACCGTGCGGACCAGCTCGTCCGGCAGCGTCACCCGGTCGCCCATGCCGCTGACCCGGGCGTCCGCGCCGACGGACGCCAGCGCCGCGTCGTCCCGTGCGTCGCCGATGCCCGCGATCACCGAACCGCCGAACGCAGCCGTGGCCAGCGCCAGCAGCAGCGCCAGCAGCGGCAGCGCCCCGCCGGCCGACGACCGGCCGGCGCGGGCCAGCGAGAGGAAGCCGATCGCGCCGCGCAGCCGGGCCATCGGCCGGGTGGCGAGCCGCAGGGGCAGCGGGTAGAGCCGTACCAGCACCAGCGCCGCGATCAGCGCGACCAGCACGGGCGCGGCGCTGACCAGCAGATCGGTACCGCCCCCGGTCGACGTACCGCGACGCCGCAGCGCCGTCACCGCGCCCACCGCCAGGACGAGCAGCGTCAGTTCGGCCACGGTCCGGCGGCGCGACGGCCGGGCGCTCACCATGTCCTCGCGGGCGCCGTGCAGCGTGGGCCGGATGTGCTGGAGCGTCGTCCGTACGGGCAGGGCGACACAGACCAGGAGGCCGACGCCGGCCGCGGCCAGCGCTCCCGGCCACCACCGGCCCTCGCCCACGAGCAGCACCGCAAGGAGCAGCCCGAGCGCGCTCGCGGGCAGCACGGTCACCGCGGTCTCCGCGAGCAGCCGGCCGCCGATGCCGCGCAGCGAACCGCCGCGCGAGCGCATCAGCGCCAGTTCGTTACGGCGGCGGGCGGCGATCAGGGCGCCGGTCATCAGCAGGACGACGGCGGCCACGGAGCCGATGCCGAGGGCGGCGACCGCGATCACGGGGCTGATCGCGTCGCGCATCCGCGCGTTGGCCTCCACGACCGTGCCGAGTCCGGTGCCGACCACCGCGGTGCCCCCGGCGATCCTCCGCACCTCCAGCAGCCCGGGGCCGCTCTCCAGCGAGGCGATGACGGACGTCAGCCGGGAGCCGTCGGGGCCGGTCAGCCCCGTCGGGTCGGGCGGGATCCGCCAGAAGACAACGGGCTCGGCGGCCGTGCTCAGGAGCACCGGACCGGTGTCCTCCGCCAGCAGGACCGTGCCGGTCCAGAAGTTCACCGGGAAGGAGCTGCCGGGGTCCGGGACCAGCGACGGGCTGCGCAGCAGCGGATCGGCCGACCAGTAGCTGCCCTTCGGGTCACGCGGAGCCACGATGCCGGTGATCGTCACCGTGATGGGCTCCTGGGCCGCGGTGGGCAGCGTGATGGTCGCGCCGACCTTCACCTTCAGCTCCGCCGCCGTCTCCTCGGTGACCGCGCCCTGCACCGCACGGGAGTCCGCGGTCACCCCGCCCGACGCCGTCGGCCAGGCGCCGGAGGCCAGCGTCGCGTGGTCCTTCAGCCCCGACTGCGCCACATACGTGAGCTTCGGCGGCACCGCGTCGGGCTTCGGCAGCCAGGGCTCCGTCGCGACGGACGGCTTCGTGGTGCGCACGCCGTACGCGACCGACGAGGCGTCGGCGCGCAGGGGTGCGGGCAGGGCCTTCAGCAGCGCCTCGCCGACCCGCGTCAGCTCGGGGCTCCGCGTCTCGGCCTCCCGCTGTTCCTGCGGCAGTTCGAGACCGGGCTGCGGGCGGGCGATCTCCACGGTGCTGCGGCCCGCGTCCGCCGTCGCGATGTCGTGGCGCAGCCCCTTCGTCTCGTACGCGTCCACCGCCCGCGGGAACGCCGCGGCGAGGAACGCCGTCACCAGCACCAGCACCGCGAGGGCCGTCGCCGCACCGGGCGCGGTGCGCAGCCGGGTACGGATCCACGGGGCGGAGGCCGCCCGCTTGTCGTTGCTCATATCAGTGGTCCCCCTGGTGGCGCAGCGTGACCGCCGGGTCCCCGCGGCGCAGCGCCATCGTCGCGACGATCACGAGCGGCAGGGCGGCGACCCCGGCCAGCAGCGCCGCGACCTGCCCGGCGGGCAGCTCGACCAGCACCGGCGGAACGGGCCGGTCCGCCTGCCCGGTCAGCACGATCAGCGGAACGACGGCCCGGGTCAGCACCGTGCCGATGCCGAGCCCGATCAGCAGCGCGAGGGCGATCAGCACCCCCTGTTCGGCGGCGATCATGCGGGCCAGCTGGCGGCGCGGAGCACCGAGCGCCCGCAACACACCGAGTTCGGCGGACCGTTCGCGCCGGGACCCGGAGGCGCTGACCGCGAAGCCGACCGCCGCCAGCGCGGCGGCGACCACCGCGACGGCCGGCAGCGCCGCCTGCGGTCCCGCCCCCAGCGGATCGTCCACCAGCTGCTGGGCGGCCTCCGCGCGGACCAGCACCTGGGCCGGGTCGGTGTCCGGCAGCGCGCGCAGGGCGGCGGCCGCCTTCGCGGCGTCGCCCGGGGCGGTGCTCAGCCACCATTCGCTCGCCTCGATCGTGGCGGTCGGCCGGTGGGCCAGCACCTCGGTGACGGCCTTGAGGTCCAGCAGCAGCGCGCCGCCGCGCGTCGCCGGGTCGGCGGTCCCGGACAGCTCGGCGGCCTCGGTGGTCGGCAGCCGGCGCACCGACTCCGCCAGGGTCACCCGGACGGTGTTCCCGGCCAGGGTGACGTCGATCTCGTCGCCCAGCTTCGCGTTGGTGCTCTTCAGATAGGCGTCCGTGGCGACCGCCTTGACCGCCGTGGCCTTCGGCCGGGCGGCGGTGATCCGCAGGAGGCCGCTGGTCAGCTCCCAGGTGTCCTCGCTGTTGGTACCGGTGTCGTAGGTGAAGTCCGGCAGGCCCGACGTGCCGTTGCGGACCGGCTCCTTGCCCGGCCGGCCCTCACCGAACTCGGTGAGCGTCATGGCCGCGTCCCAGCGCAGCGACCCCGACGCCGCCACCGGGCGTTCGGCGCCGGAGCCGGTCACCACCCGGACGTCGCTCACCGAGACCCGGCGCTGCTGCGCGTGGCCGTACGGCGCCTCGCCGTCCACCTCGATGCCGGTCACGGCCAGACCGCCCGCCGCCGACACCGGTACGGACACGGCGACCGGGCGGCCGTTCAGGGGCACGGGACCGGCCAGGGCCCGGTAGGGGAGGCCGTAGCGGTCCTCCAGGAGCACGGTGACGACCGGTGGCGCCGTGCCGGTGTCCGGGACGGCCCCGGAGCCCTTCGACGGCACCGTGGCGATCCGCACGTCCAGCTTCAGCCGGGTGCTGTCCTTCGGGAGTACGAGCCCGGGGCGCGCGGCCCGCTCCGGGGCGATGGTCTCGAACACCCGGCGCAGGCTCTTGTCGGTGAGGTCGGAGCGCATCAGCATCCGCTCGTCCGCGTGGGCCGTGTCCAGGGCGAGCACCTCGGCCATCCGCCCGCCGGAGACCTCCACGTCCGCCCGGTAGGCGGGCGCCGCCTGCCGCACCCCGTCCAGGGTGCTGTAGGCGCCGGCCGTCGCCGCACCGCCGCCGTGCCCGCCCACCAGCCGGACCGAGGCGCCGGAGCCGAAGTCGGCCTGGTCGGACTGCGAGCGGTTCCAGGAGGCGCTCTGCCCGATCGCCAGCATGCCCATCGCGACCGACAGGACCAGCAGCAGCACCGGACCGGCCCCGCGCAGCGGGCGGCGGCTGAACTGCCAGCCCGCCAGGGCCGCGGGCAGCCCCCGGCCCTTGGCCGCACGCCGTTCGGCGAGCTTCGCCGCGGGCGGCAGCAGGCGCAGTGTGAGGACCGTTCCGGCGAGCAGCGCCAGCGCGGGGGCGGTGACCAGCAGGGGGTCGATGCCGAGGCTGCCCGTCCGGTCGCCGGTGAGCGCCCCGCTGCCGGACTGCCGGTCCAGCTGCCAGTACGCCACCGCCGCGATGAGCAGCAGCCCGAGGTCCGCGCCCGCCCGCACCGGACCGGGCAGCGCGGCGGCCCGGGACCTGCGGCCGCTCGCCCCGGCCGTCAGCGACGGGGCCACCACCGCCAGCGCACAGGCCAGCGCCACGGCCGCCGAGACCAGCCACACGGTCCCGGCCGACGCCTCCCCGACCTTCAGCCCGATCCGGGACAGGGCGCTGCGCTCGGCCAGCAGCCCGGTCAGCGGCCCCGCGAGCAGCGGAGCGACCACCGCGGCGGGCACCGCGAGCAACAGCGCCTCGATCGCGGCGAACGAGGTGATCCGGCCCCGCGAACCGCCCCGGGCCCGCAGCAGTTCACGCTCCCCGTCGCGCTCGCTGTTCAGCAGCCGGGCCACCAGCAGCAGCGCGTACGCGGCGAGCAGCACCAGCTGCACCGCGACGATCATCAGCGTGGAACGGGAGACCAGCAGCGCCCGGTCGAGCTGGTCGAGCACGGTGGGCAGCGAGGTGCGCGCGGTGACACCGGACGCGAACACCGGTGCGGCCGTCAGCGCCTTCGGGGCCTGTGCCGACGCGTTCCGCAGCCCCTCCAGGGAGCCGGTGGTCAGCGTGGCGAAGTCGGCGGCCGCCAGCCAGGAGGTCTCGCCCTTGCCGAGCGCCCCGGAGGCGAGCACCGAGGGATCGGTGAGCAGCGGACCGTACGTCGTGAACGCCAGCTTGCGCACCCCGCGCCCGCCGAGCGGATCCAGCTGCCAGTACGGGTCGGACCGGTCGGCGGCGTCGTAGACGCCGGTGACCAGGACCCGCTGCTTCTTGTCGCGCAGCCGGTCGGTGACGGTGATCCGGGCGCCCGGCTTCAGCTTCAGGGCCTCGGCGGCGACGACGGGCAGCGCGACCTGGACGGGTCCGGCGCCGTCGGGGGCCGCGGGCGCCTTGCCCTCGGTGATCCGCACCCGGCCCCGGTCGAGGGCGGCGAAGTGGGTGAGGTCCGGCTCGCCGCGCCGGGCGGCCGGGTCCTGGAGGCTCCGCGGCAGCGCGTACGACCCCGAGCTCTCCAGCTTCCCCACGGTCACGGGCAGCCCGTCGAACGCGTCACGGGAGGCCTTGCGGACGGCGTCGTCGGCCTCCGCGCGCTTCTCGTGGTCCACCGACGCGGAGACGACGAGGGCGGCGGACGCGGCCGATCCGTGGGTGAGCGTGTGGCGCAGGGCCGCGTCGCCCACCGATCCGGAGAACGCGGTGAGCGCGGCCAGCACGGATGTGGTCAGCAGGACGGCGAGCACCGCCGCGGAGAGCAGAAGGCGATGAGCCCTCACCCGCAGAAGGACGAAACCCGTCACCTGATCCCCCAGCCCCGGAAACACCGCATGCGCACGCCCCCCGGCGTACCGGTGATGCTTTCAGAGGCAACAGGTTCTGGTAACCGCTTGCACCCGCACCTTGATGCGATCGTGATCGTTATGCGGGGTTGGAACGCCGAATTCCGGAGTTGTCCGGTCACGGATCGTCGCGAAGCGGTCCGGAACGCGTTGTGCCGCAGTCCGGAACGCGTCGCGAAGGGGTCCGGAACCGATCAGTCCGCGGTGTTCACCATCGAGGCGGCGGCGTACGTCAGGTAGTCCCACAACTGCCGCTCGTGCTCGGGCGCGAGCCCCAGCTCGTCCAGCGCGACCCGCATATGGCCGAGCCAGGCGTCGTGCGCCGCCCGGTCCACCCGGAACGGCGCGTGCCGCATCCGCAGCCGCGGGTGCCCCCGGTGGTCGCTGTAGGTGCGCGGGCCGCCCCAGTACTGCATCAGGAACAGCGCGAACCGCTCCTCGGCCGGGCCCAGATCCTCCTCCGGATACATCGGCCGCAGCAGCTCGTCGCCCGCCACGCCCTCGTAGAAGCGGTGGACCAGGCGCCGGAAGGTCGCCTCGCCGCCGACCTGCTCGTAGAAGGTCTGCTCCTGAAGCGTGTCGCGCGGAATCTCAGTCACCCGTCCATGGTCGCAGACGCACCGGCCGAGGACAGGGGTCCTAGGACCAAGGGCCGGGAACCCCCGGTCCGCCGCTCGCCCGCGCGGCTCCGGCGCAGGACAGTGGAGAGATGGGAGTGAGGGGAGAGAAACCCGTTCGCGACGCCGAGGCCGACGCGGCGCGCGAGGCCCTGGTGCGGGAGATCGCCGCCCGGGGCGGATTCGCCGACCCCGCCTGGCGTACGGCCTTCGCCGAGGTGCCCCGCCATCTGTTCGTGCCGTTCTACTACGTGTACGGAATCGGCGGCTACGAACGCCTCTGGGGCGAGGACCCCGACCCCGGCCGGCGCTCCCGCTGGCTGCGCGGCGTGTACGCGGACGGGGCGCTGGCCACCCGGCTCAAGGACGGCGAACTCGTCTCGTCCTCCAGTCAGCCGTCCCTGATGGCCCTGATGCTCGACGCCCTGGACGTACGGGACGGGGACACGGTCCTGGAGATCGGCACCGGCCCCGGCTACAACGCGGCGCTGCTCGCCCACCGGCTCGGCGACGCCGCCGTGACCAGCGTCGATCTGGACCCGGAGATCACGGATGCGGCCCGCGCCCACCTCGCGGCGGCCGGATACCACCCGACGGTGATCACCGGCGACGGGGCCCGGGGCTGCCCGCGGCGCGCCCCGTACGACCGGATCATCGCGACCTGCACGCTGCCGTCCGTACCGCAGAGCTGGCCGGAACAGTGCCGTCCGGGGGCGCTGATCCTCGCGCCGCTCGCCACCGGTCTGGTCTCGCTCCAGGTCCGTGCGACGGCGCACGGACCGCGCGCCGAGGGGCACTTCCTGCACACCCCGGCGTACTTCGTGCCCCTGCGCGGGGCGCTCCCGCTGCCCGGCGGGCTTCCGTATCTCGGCGGACTGCCGCGCCGGGTGGCCGGGGACGATCTCTTCCGCTTTCTCCTGACCCTGACCGCGGGCACCCTCGATCCGCACGAGGCCCTCTCCCTCTGGGAGCGCGAGGGCCGCCCGCAGCGGGAGAGGTACGGCATCACGGTCGGCCAGGGGCGGCAGTGGGCCTGGCTCGACGACCCGCAGGGCCCGTACACCTGGCCGCTCGCCACCGGGTGAGGCGGCGAGCGGCCAGGCGTACGGGACGGTGCCCGCGGCGGTGGGTGCTCAGTCCCGGCGGACCGTGATCGTCGTCCATGCCCCGACGTGCACCTGGTCGCCGTCCTGCAGCGGCACGGGGACGTAGGGCTGGATCGGGTCCTCGGCGCCGTTCAGAGTGGTGCCGTTGGTGGAGTTCTGGTCGACGACCGCCCAGCCGCCGTCGGGCTGCTGGACCAGCACCGCGTGCTGGTGCGAGACGCCCGGGTCCTCCGGGGGCACCGACAGATCGACGTCGGGGGACTCGCCGGTGCTGTGCCGGCGGCGCCCGATGGTGACCTGGCTCCCGGTGAGCGGAAGCCGCTGCTCCGGGGAGTACGCGGGCAGGTTCAGCCCGGTCGCCTCGGGGCCGCTGCGCTGCATCATCGCGAGGAAGTACGCGCGGTCCGGGGCGATCACGGCGGTCCAGGAGGCGGACTGCTGGGGCCGGCCCTGGCCGGGCACCCCACCGTGCTGCTGACCCTGGTCGTAGCCCTGGTCCTGCCCGTGCTGCTGCCGGCCCTGGTCGTAACCCTGCCCCGGGTCCTGGCCGTGGCCCTGCTGCCCCTGCTGGCCCTGGTGGGGGCTCGGGGACTGCTGGAACTGCTGGGGTGGCTGCGGCGGCTGGGCCTGCGAAGGCGGCGGCAGCATCCAGTCGTCCCCGCCGCCGGTGTGCCCCGACGGCTGCGGCGGCGCGGGCGGCGCCGACTGCTGCTGCGGAGGCGCGAAGGGCGAGGCCTGCTGCGGCTCGAACGGCGAGCGCGTCGAGGGCGCGGCCTGCTGCTGAGCGGGCGGCTGGTGGCCCTGCTGCTGGAACGAGGGCGGCGGCGGAGGGCCCTGCTGCTGGAACGACGGCGGAGGCCCGCCCTGACCGCCGTTGCCGCTCTGACCGCCCTGACCACCCGGGCCGCCGTTTCCGTGCGGACCGTTCTGCTCG
Organism: Streptomyces sp. DSM 106670; assembly: GCF_055792845.1. Taxonomy (NCBI): domain Bacteria; kingdom Bacillati; phylum Actinomycetota; class Actinomycetes; order Kitasatosporales; family Streptomycetaceae; genus Streptomyces; species Streptomyces sp. DSM 106670. Next base: position 2,555,659 of record NZ_CM147704.1, on the reverse strand, counting down.
GGAGCGAGCGGCTCGGCGGGGCGGTTCATCTGCGAGGGGCGCGAGCCCTGGTAGTCGAACGGGTCGCGCGGCTGCGGCGCACCGGGCGGACCGCCCTGGCCGCCGGGGCTCTGCGCCTGGAATCCGGGCGGCAGGTTGAGACCGGGCGGAGGGCCGCTGGGCGTGCCGTGCTGCGGGGCCAGCGGGGTGTACGAGGTCGCCGTGTTGGTGAGGAAGTTCCAGCGGCACTCCTCGCAGAACGGAGCCATCGCCTCACGCGGCGTACGGCACTGCGGGCAGAGCTCCGCCTGCATGGTGGGCCCGCCGCCCTCGGAACCCTGCTGCGGGTAGCCGTAACCGGGTGCGGGCGGCGGCGGAGGCGGGGGCACGGCGCCCGCGGGCGCACCGCCGGTGGCCATGCGGTGTCCGCAGACCTCGCACCAGTCCTCGGAACCCGACTGGTGTCCGTTCGGGCAGGTCGGCATGTCGGCGCTTCCCCCTCTCCTCTTCCGGCCGCGGAGGCCGCATGCTGTCGATCGCGGCGCATGTCCGCGAGGTGATCGAGTGGTGATCGTGTGCTGTTACTTCTTGACGCGAACGGTCTTGGTGGAGCGCGTTTCGAGGGTCATCTCGTCCGCTTCCGCGACCTTCGCCTTCAGTCGCACAGTACCTGTCGCGGCATCGACGACGTCGACCACCTTCGAAAGCAGCTTCGCGGTGTCCTGGTTCCCGGACGCCGACGCCAGCTGCACCGCACGGCCCAGCTTCGCCGTCGCGCCGTCGAAGTCGCCCGACTTGCGTGCGTCCAGCCCCTGCTGGATGACTTGTGCCAGTTCCGCCTGACCTGTGTAGTGCGCGACCTGCGGGTTGATCGAGGTCGAGGCCACCATGTCGTCCGTCCACACGGCCCGGACGAGCCCCTGCGACAAGGTCTGCGGGGCGCCCGCGCCCGAAGGGTCGGGCAGGATCAGCGAGACCCGGGCGGCCAGCATCTCCTGGCCGATCCCGGCCTCCGGCACCTGGACGCACACGTGGTAGTCGCGGGACTCGTCGCCCCAGGAACCGGTCGGATAGTCCCCGGCCCGGGGCCCCGCCTCGGTGCGCCGCCCGGTCAGGTCCGCGACGGTGGGCGCGACCTGCTTCACGAACCGGATCTCCACCCCCACCGGCGTCCAGAGCCGCAGCGCCACGTCCGCGATCTCCTTGCCCATGGCGTTCTCCATCATCCGCGTGAAGTCCGCGGCCAGGCCCGCCGGGTCGGCGACGATGTCGGCCGTGCCGAGGAGGGCGGCGGCGATGCCGGTGACCTCCTTCACCTCCCAGTCGGTGCCCACCCCGCGGGCGTCGCAGGTGAACCGGCCCGCGCAGGAGTCCAGGGCCGCGCGCAGATCCTCGGGCGACTCGTGCTCGTTGCGGCCGTCGGTCAGCAGGATGCCGTGCCGGATGGACACGTCCGCGGAGTTCAGCAGCCGGTCGGCCAGCCGCAGCCAGGTGCCGATCGCGGTGCCCCCGCCCGCGCTCAGCTTCCGCAGGGCGTCCTTGGCCTGGGCCTTCGTCTGCGCGTCGGCGACCGCCAGCCGCCCGTTGCCCGGATAGACGTCCTTGGCCACATGCGTCCCCGCGACCACCGCGAACCGGGTGCCCTCGCGCAGCGTGTCGATGGCCGCGGCCGTCGCGTCGCGGGCGTTGCGCATCTTCGTCGGCGGATAGTCCATCGAGCCGGAACAGTCGACCATCAGCACCACGGCCGCGTCGGGGGCCTGCCCCGGCCCGTACGCGGGCGAGGGCGCCGCACCCGCCAGCGGTATCCCGCCGGTGGTGCCGCCACCGGTCGAGGTGACGGTGACGATCGCGTTGACCTCACGGCCGCCCTCGGGCAGGAACTCGTTCTGGTACACCTCGACGGAGAACTGCGGCACGTTCGACTTGGAGAAGTTGGCCATCTGGTCGGCTCCTTGAGGGTTAAGCGGTTTCGCAGGCCGATCCTGCCCCTTGGGGCCGTACGGCGAACGGCAGAAGTGCCACTGTTACGTTGTCGTGGCCCCCGCCGTCGAGCGCGTGTCCGACGAGCACCTGGGCGGCGTGCAGCGGTCGTTCCCGGGCGTCGGCCGGCACGGCGGCGGCCATCTCCTCGGCGGATTCCGCGTAGTTCCACAGACCGTCCGTGCAGACGACCACCAGGCCGGGCCGGTCCGGCTTGAACGCGGCGGTGTGCGGCTCCAGTTCGTACGCGTCGGCGCCGAGCCAGCCGGTGATGGCGTGGGCGCGTTCGTCCGCGTACGCCTCCGCCTCGTTCATCAGGCCGGCCGCCACCATCTGCGCGGCCCAGGAGTCGTCCTCGGTGAGCCGGGCGGTCGGCCGGGTGCGGTCCTCCGGCACCCAGTAGACCCGGCTGTCGCCGACCCAGCCGACGATCAGCAGCTCGCCCGCCGCGATCGCGCCGACCAGGGTGCAGGCCGGGGCGTTCTGATGGCGGTGCGCGTCGTGCTCCATCGCCCCGGCGGGCTCCTGCGCCAGGGCGTTGACCGCCTCGGACGCGGCGACGATCGCCTCGTGCATCGCCTGCTGCGGATGCGTACCGCGCGGCAGGGACTCCAGCAGCGCCTCGTTGGCGGCGCTCGCGGCGGCAGCGGAGGCCTCGTCGGGCCGGCTCGCCGAGGAGACGCCGTCGCAGACGATCGCGACGACGGCGGGCGAACCGTCGGGCAGCGCGGTCGAGGACACCGCGAAGGAGTCCTCGTTGCGGTGGTGGCGCAGGCCCCGGTCGCTGACGGCGGCCACCGCGTCGAGCTCCTGCTCCATGTGGTCGCGCTCACGGGGCTGGGCGTGCCCGCAGTTCTCGCAGTAGCCGTCGGGGTCCACCCGGCCGGAGCGGCAGGCCACACAGACCTTCGCCCCGGGGGCCGGAGCGGCGGCGGCCGCGGTGGTGTGCTCCGCCGTACGGGGATCGGGCGCGGCCAGCGCGAAGTCACAGGAATCCGCCGCGTCGCCCGGAACCGCCCGGTCGTCGTGGCGCACCGGAACGGACCCGGCGGCCTGTTCACCCACCGGACCCTGCCCGTCCACCTGCCCGGGCTGGGCCGCCGCGCCCGGCTCGGAATCGACGCCCTGCTCCGCCACCGGCTGACCGTGCTCCGGCTCCGCCAGCGGCCTGCCGCCCGAGTCCGTCCCCGGCAGGTCCGCCGGATGGTGCACGGGCACGGGCACATCCGAACTGTCGGTCTCCGCGGCGGCGGGCCACTGCACCGCCCCGGCGGCCGGAGCGGCCGGAGGCACGGTGATCGCCATCGTGGGCCGGTCGTCGGGGCGCGCCGGAACGGCCGAGAGGTCGTAGCCGCACGCCCCGCAGAACAGGTCGCCCGCGGCCGGCGGCTCAGCGCAGCCCGGGCACTTCGACAGGGCGGGCTGCTGGTGGCTCTGAGACATCTTCACACCCACGTCCGGGGGCGGAAACGGTTGGCCCGCTCCACCAGTTCGATCCTCTCGTCGCCCCGCTGCGCGAGCCGGGCGAGCATCCGGTACGAGCGCTCCAGCCCGAACCGCAGTCCCCGCTCGTTCAGTTCGGCGCCGAGCAGCTTGCGCGCGTCCGGCGAACCGGCGGCCGGTCCGCCCAGCCCCGGGACACCGGGACTACCGGAGAGTACCCAGTCCAGTGCCTTGCCCAGTACCTCGGTCGACAACTGCTCGTGGCGCACCGGGTCCAGACCGAAGGCGGCCAGCGCCGCCACCTGGATCCCGGCGGCCGTCAGATCGACCAGCAGCGGCTCCCGGTGCGAACGCTCGCGCAGCCGTGCCCGGACGGCGGCGACCCTGGCCGCCGTGTAGTGGATCGAGGCCTCCGGCACCGACTCCAGGGTGCTCACCGCCGCGGCCCGCTCCCCGGCGGCGATCTGCACCCGGGCCAGGCCGAACGCGGCGCTGACGAAACCCGGATCGGTCGCCCACACCAGGCGGTAGTACTCGGCGGCGTTGTCCAGCTGACCCAGCACCTCCGCACAGATCCCGAGCGCCAGCTTGGGCGCCATCTCCCCGGGGAACGCGTCGTAGACCGCGTCGAAGGAGAGCGCGGCGGTCTCGTGGTCGCCGGTCACCAGCGAGGTGACGCCCCGATACCAGACGACCCGCCAGTCATCCGCGTGTTCACCCTCCAGGGTGGTCAGCGCACGCGCGGCCGAATCCAGCTCCCGCATCTCCAGCCGGGCCCGCAGCTCCCGCAGCCGGGTCTCCAGCGAGGGGGCCGGCACCGAGTGCAGCGCGGTGATCAGCTCGGCCGGGGCGGAGGCCATCAGCCCGGCGAGGAAACCGGCGTTCGGGTCCAGCGCGTCGACCCGGGGGACCGGCAGCGCCAGCGAGGTCGCCCGGGTGTCGAACAGGGCGAGCCGGACACCCCCGGCGGTCGCCCCGAAGGGGCCGTACGGGGCGGTCGCGACATACAGGCCGTCCTGCGCCTGCTCCGCCGCCCGGGGCGCCGGAACCGGAACCTGCGCCGGGGGAGCGTACGCGAGCGGCGCGCCGCCCTGCGCGGAGCCCCGGACATGGGTCGGCGGCGCCGCCAGCGGAGCGGCCCCCGCCGGACCGGGCGGCTGACCGCCTGCCGGACCGGGCGGCTGAGCGCCCACCGGAAGCGCCCCGGCCACCGCGGACGCCACGGCCCCCGGCGCGGCCGGTGCCGTACCGCCGTGGGGCTGCCAGGTGCCGCCCTGGCCCGGAACACCGGACGACGGGCGGCCGCGGCCCTTGCGGCGGCCGAACAGCCCGCCCCGCCCGGAGCCGGTGTCCCGGCCGCCGAGCCGCGAGACGTCGTCCGTCTGCCGGGCGAACAACTCCGTGTCGATCACGCGCAGTTCCGCGCCGAACAGCGTCGACAGGGCCGGGCGCGGCCGGCCCGTCTGGAGCGCCACGACCTCCCGCAGCACCCCCGTCAGCTGCTCGGCCATCTCCGCGGCGGAGGCGAACCGCCGGGCCGGGTCCGGGTCGGTGGCCCGCACCAGCAGCCGGTAGAACGACTCGTAGGTGCGGAACACCTCGATGTTGTCCGGGTCCGGCAGCGAGTCCACGAAGACGTTCGTGTACCCCTGGAAGTCGAAGGTGAGGACCGCCAGCGTCCGGGCCACCGTGTACAGATCGGAGGCGACCGACGGACCGACCTCCGCGACCTCGGGGGCCTGGTAGCCCACCGTGCCGTAGATCGCCGACTCGTCGTCGTCCATCCGGCGCACCGCGCCCATGTCGATCAGCTTGAGCTGGTCCTCGGTCTGGATCGCGTTGTCGACCTTGAAGTCGCAGTAGAGGAGGTTGCGGCTGTGCAGATGACCGAGCGCCTCCAGCGCCTCGATCCCGTACGCGCAGGCCTGCTCGACCGGCAGCGGGTCGCGCTTCCCGGCCGGGGTGCGGCGCTCGTTGGCGATCTCCTTGAGCGCCTTGCCGCCGACGTACTCCATCACGATGTAGCCGTCGAGCGATCCGGTCCGCTGGTCCAGGTGCTCGACGAAGTTGTAGATCCGCACGATGTTGGAGTGCTCGATCTCGGCGAGGAAGCGGCGCTCGGAGATCGCGGCGGCCATCGCGTCCTGGTCGCCGGTGTCCAGCAGGCCCTTGAGGACCACCCAGCGGTCGGAGACCGCCCGGTCCACCGCGAGATACACCCAGCCGAGCCCGCCGTGCGCCAGACAGCCCACGACCTCGTACTGGCCGTGCACGATGTCGCCGCCGGTCAGCTTCGGCACGAAGGAGTACGGGTGACCGCACTTGGTGCAGAACCCCTCGGTGCGGCCCTCCCGCTCACCGCGCGAACGGCCCACCGGCGCCCCGCAGTCCGAACGCGAGCAGAACCGCTTGCGCTCCGGCACCTCCGGGTTCTCCATCACCGCCGTGCGCGGGTCGGGCCGCGGCACGTCCGGGACCTCCACCAGGCCGACGCCGAGCCGGCCCCGGGCCGAGGTCGCCGAGGTGGAGCCCGAGGAACGCACCGACACCGAACGGGAGCCGGACGCCCCGGACAGCGAGCGCGACAGCCGGCCCGAGACCGAACGGCGCGAGGTCGACGAACGGGACGAGGACCGGGCGGAGGCGCGGGAGCCCGAGCGCTGGGACGAGCTGTCCCGGCTGCTCGCCCGGCCGCCCCCGGCGATCCCGGTGGGCGGTGAGGAGACCATGCCCGTCGGCGAGACGACCGGCGCCAGACCGCAGGTGTCGCAGTACAGCTCACCGCCGCCCATGTCCTCGTAGTTCCCCTCGCACGCGGGGCGCTGGCACTGCGTACTCATCGTGTCTCCCCCTGCTGTTCGCCCGTGCCCGCGCCCGGCCGGTCCTGCGGTCCGTCGGGCCGGCGCGGCGTCAGCATGTCAGCGACCGCGTGCTGGTAGCGCAGCACGGCCTGCTCGGCGACGCGCAGATCGCACGGCGCGCTCCACAGCATCCGGCGCGCCGCGTCGTACCGCTCGATCAGCACCGGATCCTCCGCCAGGCCGTGCCGGGCCACCTTCGCCTTGTACGCGTCGAGCCGGCCGCGCAGCTCCGCGCGGACCGCCAGCGGGGCCGTCACCGAGGTCAGCGACTCACGGGCACGCAGCAGTTCGTCCTCGGCCTCCTGCTCCAGCGCCTCCAGCAGCGGCGAGAGCCGGTGCCACTGGGCGTGCCTGCGGTGGTCGGACGCGGCCGCCAGCCGCTCCTGGAGGGCGGTCGGCGGACCGCTGACCGCGGGCACCTCGGAGGCGGCGATCTTCGCCAGCACCTCGCCACGCGCCGCCCGGGCCTCCGTCAGGGTGCGGTCGGCCCGCGAGAGCACGTCCCGCAGCCGCACCAGCCGCGCCTCCGCGTCCTGCCGGACCGCGAGCACCGCCTCGATCTCCCGCCGTACGTCCTCCAGGGCGCGGGCGGCCCGGTCGTAGCGCGAGGTGTCCGGGCGGCCGCCGCCGGGCGCGGCACTGCCCGGACCCGGCAGCCAGAACGCCAGCGGGTCGGAGATCACCTGCACCCGCAGCGTGGTCAGCTCCTCGGTGATCTCCGCCAGATCGTCCCCGGCCGGATGCTCACCGGGCCGTACCCCCACGGAGTGCGCCAGCGAACGCGTCCGGTGCAGCTCGGCCGCGAGCAGATCGATCCGGGCGGGCAGCGCCGACCAGACGGAGTCGGAGGCGACGACCATGTCCAGGGACCGGGCGTACAGCTCGTTCATCCGGGCCACCAGCTCCTGGAGCGAGAACCGCTCGGAGAGCCTGGCCGGGCCCGCGACCGAAGGCGGCGGCACGGCACTCGGGTTGGCGACGGTGACCGCCTCGCCGCGCAGCAGATCGGTCAGGGCCACGAGGTCCTCGCGGTTCGGATGGCGGCGCCGCGCCCGGATCTCCCGGGCCTCGGACAGCGCCCCCGCGTACGCGTCGAAATACCCCCACAGCAGGGTGATCGACTGCTCGGTCGTGGCCCAGCGCTCCCGGGTGAGGCCGGTCAGCTCGGCGCCCTCCAGGAGCCGGCGGCCGGCATGGTCCTGGAGCGCGAGGAGCGAGGTCTCGATGGCCTCGTGCTCCGCACCGAGCCGGGCCAGCGCACGGTCCGCCTCCTCCCGGTCCATGACCGGGCCGGGCGGCCTCCCCGCGAAGCTGGGGAAGGATCCCGCGACGCCCATCGATCACCTCTCCGCTCTCCCCGCCGGGCCGGTGGGCCCGGCGGGATCGGTTGCTTCGGTCTGCTCCGGCCCACCGCGACCGGTGCGTACTGCCGTGCGCCGGGGTCAGTCGGTGCGGTACTTGGGCGCGGGCGGCCCCTTGATGCCGGGCAGCCCGGCCGCCAGCCACTCCTGGTAGGACGTCATCCAGGGGCTGTTCGCGCCGCCGGCGCGATAGTCCACGAGGACCTTGTTCACCCGGGCCACCAGGTCGTTCGCGCCCTTCTTCGTCGCGACGCCGTAGTACTCCGTGGTGAACGGGGCCTTCCCCTTGAGCTCCACCGCCGGGTCCTGCGCCGCCTGACCGGCCGCCAGGGCGTTGTCCGTGACGACCGCGTCGACCTCGCCGAGCTGGAGCCGCACCAGGCAGTCCAGCTGGTTGGGCACGGTCAGCAGGTCCGGGTCGCGCTCGGTGCCGTCGTAGTCGTCCTTGTAGAGCGCCCCGAAGGACTTCTTCTCCAGCGCCTCGTACGCCGTGGAGCCCTCGGCCGAGCAGACCCGCTTGCCCTTCAGCGAGGAGTCGTAGCCGGTGATCGCCGAATCCTTCGGGGCGAGCACCTGCTGCCCGGCCTGGAAGTAGGCGGTGGAGAAGGAGACCTGCTCCAGCCGCTTGCAGTTGATCGTCATCGTCCGCACGACGACGTCGACCCGGTCGTTCTCCAGCGCGGCGATGCGCTGGTTGGTGGGGATCGCACGGAAGATCACCGCGTTCGGGTCGCCCAGGATGTCCTTGGCGATGGCCCGCACCAGGTCGATGTCGAACCCTTCGAGCTCACGGCTCTCCGGATTGCGGTAGCCCCAGCGGAAGCTGTTCTGGTCGACGCCCGCGATCAGCTTGCCGCGCTGCTTGATCGTGTCGATGTTCGGCCCGTCGTCGCCCGAAGCGGGCAGGCTCGCCTCCGGCTCGGTGCACTCCTCGGCCCGCGTCTGGACGGCCGTCACCGCCCCGCCGCCCGAGGCGCCGCCCCCGGCCGCCCCGTCGCCGTGGTGGGCCAGCGGCAGCAGGGTGAGCGCCGCGGTGACCGCGCAGGCCGCCGCCATTCCCGTCACACCGCCCCAGCCGCGCAGGCCGCCGCGCCCGGGCCGGTCCTTCGACCTGCTCATCGCTGCCCCTCTCACCGGTACTCCGAGAGCCTGCGGTTGACCCCGACGATCACGGCGGCCGCCCCCAGGACCGCCAGCGCCGCGGCCCCGGTCGGCAGACCGCGCAGGGCCCCGCGCCCGTCCTTCGCCGCCGAGGTGAACTCGCTCTGCTCATGGGCGAGCGCCTTCTCCAGCGCGGCGTCCACCTGCTGGAAGGACTGCCCGGTGGACTTGTCGGTCCCGATGATCTGCTCCAGGGCGCCGTCGTAGTCGCCGTGGTCGTCCGTGGCCCGGGCCTCGCGGTGGCGGACCTGCCACTCGGCCACGCCCTCGGCCGCGTCGGCCACCGGTGCGCTCCCGCGCTCGTCGTCCGCCAGCTCCCCGGCCTTCTCCAACTGGCCCTTCAACGCCTTCATCCCCGTGGTGTAGTCCGCCTCGTACTGGTCGGCGGAGCCGTCGGGGGTCAGCACCGCGCCGCGCGCCACCAGGGTGAGGTTTTCGTTGGCGCGCGCCTTCAGGGAGCTGATCCGGGCGTCGTTGAGCACATCCAGGGACGCTTGACCGTGCACCATCGCCGACCGCAGCTCCGCACGGGCCACCGCATGCCCCACCGCCAGCCAGAGCACCACCACCGAGGCGGCGGCCGTCGCCGCCAACAGCCCGTGGTTCAGCACCCGGTTCGTCCGGCGGTAGGTGCGCCGCTGCATCCACGCCAGGGCGCCGAGGACCACGATCCCCGCGCCGAGCGAGAGGAGCGGCCACTGCCGGGCGTCGGCCGAGTCCGTCTCCAGCCGGCCCGACTCCGCCGCGTACAGCCGCTCGGCGGCCGGCAGCATCTCACCGGTCATCTTCTGGTTCGCGTACCGGAGGTAGGCGCCGCCCAGCGGCAGCCCCTGCCGGTTGTTGGCGCGGGCGCGCTCGATCAGGCCCGTGTAGACCGGGAGCAGCTTGTTGAGGGTGGCTATCTCACGGCTGGAGGTGCTGTCGGAGTCGGTGCTGCCCGACGCCTTCACCAGCAGCCGGGCCGCCTCCTCGATGTCCTTGCGATACTGCTCGTGCACGGCCTCGGGCTCCTGCGCGCCCGCGAGGAACCCACTGGCCGCCGTCGTGTCCGCGTCCGCCAGGAAGCGGTAGATGTCCGCCGCGTCGGCGCTCAGCGGCTGGCTCCGGCTGACCACGTCGTCGGCCGAGGAGGCGCGCGAGGAGATCTCCAGCGTCGTCACCGCGCCGAACGCCACGACCAGCAGGGCCAGGAAGGCACCGATGATCTGGAGCCGGCCGGGCTCGGTCGTCGCCACGGCGCGCAGCCGCCCGGTCTGCGCGGCCCAGGTGGTGCGGCGCTGTGCGGGCACGCCGACGGGCGCGGACACCGGGTCCGGCGTACGCGACGTCTGCGTGCCGCCGCTCGGCGGGTGTGTCACTCGACCTCCCCCTCGGTCACTGACGGCGGTTCCCCTCACCGGTCACCGCATTCGATCAGGACGGACGCGGCCGATCAAGGCAAGCGGTGCAACGTGCCCGTATACATCCCCATAAGCGAACGGACTTGAGCGAACGGCTTGAGTGAACGGACTTCCCATCAGGTACACGTTCCAGAAGCCCGATCGGTTCCCTCGCGCACCTCGTGCGCCAGGCGTTCACCCGTACGAGGAACGAACGAGAAGCGTCCCCCACGCGTATCGCGCGGGGGACGCTCCCTGCCTCACGGCGAACCGCGAAGGTCCTCAGGCGTACTGCGCGCGCAGCCTCCGACGGGCCTTCGGCCCCGCGCCCGTACGGTCCAGGCCCAGCAGCGCCGCGCCCAGCACCGGCGGCTCGGACACGACGCGCACCTCGGCCTTCGGGGCGCGGGCGGCGAGGAGTCCGGCGATCCGGTCGTTCAGCTGCGGATGGCGCGCGGCCAGCACACTGCCGCCCAGCAGCACCGGAACCTCCTCCTCCAGCAGACCGAGCCGGTTCAGCGCGACCGAGGCCATCGCCACCACCTCCTCGGCCAGCCGCTCCACCAGCGCGCCGGCCACCGGGTCGCCGCCCGCCGCCGTGGCGAACAGCACCGGCGTCAGCTCGTGCCGCCGCTCCAGCGGGATCCCGCCCCGGTGCAGCGCCTCGATCAGCCCGTACATCGAGTCGAGCCCGAAGTGGGCCGGCAGCGTACGGGCCAGCTCGGACGGCTCACCGCGCCCGTCCTCGGCGCGCGCGGCGAACCACAGCGCCTCCTCCGCGAGCCCCGAACCGCCGCCCCAGTCACCGGATATCCTCCCGATCGCGGGGAAGCGGGCGGTCCGCCCGTCCGGGGTCATGCCCACGCAGTTGATCCCGGCCCCGCACACCACCGCGACGCCCCGGGGCTCGTCCACCCCGGCGCGCAGTATCGCGAAGGTGTCATTGCGCACCTCCACCGAGGAGCCCCATCCCCGGACCTCCAGCGCGGCGGCCAACTCGGCCTCCTCGACCGGCAGATCGGCGTTGGCCAGACACGCGGAGACATGACCGGAGAGGACGGGCGGAGCCGGCAGCTCCGCGACCGCCCGCTCCAGGACGCCGGCCAGCACGTCGATCGCGGCCTCCACCCCGACCACGGGCGGCTGGAAGCCGCCGCCGCGCGCCGTGGCCAGCACCGTGCCGTCCTCGCCGATCAGCGCCACGTCGGTCTTGCTGTTGCCCGCGTCGATGGCGACGACCGACACGTTCACGCCCACGCCAGGTGCTCCCGGTTGTGCGCGATCAGCCGGTCGGTGAGGCCCTCGGCGTACTCGAACTGGCCGATCAGCGGGTGGGCCAGCAGCGCCTTGAAGACCCGGTCCCGGCCACCGCGCAGCGCGGCCTCCAGGGCGAGGTCCTCGTACGCCGTCACGTTGGCGATCAGACCGGCGTACAGCGGGTCCAGCGCCGGGACGGCCAGCGGCGTCGCACCGTCGTGCCCGACCCGGGCCTGGACCTCGATCACCGCGTCGTCGGGGAGGAACGGCAGCGTCCCGTTGTTGTACGTGTTGACCACCTGGACCGGGGAACCGCCGTTGCCCAGCAGCGATGCCGCCAGGTCCACGGCCGCCTCGGAGTAGAACGCGCCGCCGCGCTTGGCGAGCAGTTCCGGCTTCTCGTCCAGCGCCGGGTCGCCGTACATCGCGAGGAGTTCCTTCTCCATCGCCGCGACCTCGGCGGCCCGGGACGGCTTGGTGCCGAGCTCCCTGACCACCTCGTCGTGGGCGTAGAAGTAGCGCAGGTAGTAGGAGGGCACGACGCCGAGCCGGTCCACGATCCGCCGGTCCATGCGGAGGTCGTCGGCGATGGTGTCGCCGTGCTCGGCGAGCAGCTTGGGCAGGACGTTCTCGCCGTCCGGGCCGCCGAAGCGCACCCCCAGCTCCCAGCTCAGATGGTTGAGCCCGACGTGGTCGAGGTGCACCTGGCCCGGCTCCACCTCCAGCAGCCGGGCGAACTTCCGCTGGAAGCCGATCGCCACGTTGCACAGGCCGACGGCCTTGTGCCCGGCCTGGAGGAGGGCGCGGGTGACGATGCCGACCGGGTTGGTGAAGTCGATGATCCAGGCGTCCGGGTTGGTGCGGCGGACCCGCTCGGCGATGTCCAGGACGACCGGCACGGTGCGCAGCGCCTTGGCCAGGCCGCCGGCGCCGGTGGTCTCCTGGCCGACGCAGCCGCACTCCAGCGGCCAGGTCTCGTCCTGGTCGCGCGCGGCCTGTCCGCCGACCCGCAGCTGGAGCAGGACCGCGTCGGCGTCGGCGACGCCCGCGTCGAGGTCGCTGGTGGTCGTGATCCTCCCGGCGTGGTCCTGCTTGGCGAAGATCCGCCGGGCGAGACCTCCGACCAGCTCCAGGCGGTCGGCCGCCGGATCGACGAGCACCAGCTCCTCGATCGGCAGCGTGTCCCGCAGCCGGGCGAATCCGTCGATCAGTTCAGGGGTGTAGGTGGACCCGCCACCCACTACTGCGAGCTTCATGTCAGCCCTTTACTCCGGTCAGTGTGACGCCCTCGACGAATGCCTTCTGGGCAAAGAAGAAGACGGCTATCACGGGGGCCATGACCAGAACGGTCGCGGCCATGGTCAGGTTCCAGTCGGTGTGGTGTGCGCCCTTGAAGGATTCGAGGCCGTAACTGAGCGTCCAGGCGGCCGGGTTCTCGGAGGCGTAGATCTGCGGTCCGAAGTAGTCGTTCCAGGCGGCGAAGAACTGGAAGAGGGCGATGGCCGCGATGCCCGGCCTGGCCATCGGCAGGACGACCTTCATCAGCGTGCGGAACTCACCGCAGCCGTCGACCTTGGCGGCGTCCAGGTACTCGTTCGGAATGGTCAGCAGGAACTGCCGCAGCAGGAAGATCGAGAACGCGTCGCCGAAGGCCATCGGGATGATCAGCGGCCACAGGGTGCCGGACAGGTCCATCTGCTTGGCCCAGAACAGGTACATCGGGATGATGACGACCTGCGGCGGCAGCATCATCATCGAGATGACGAGCATCAGCGACAGTTTGCGGCCCCGGAAGCGGAACTTCGCCAGCGCGTACGCCACCGGGACCGACGACACCACGGTGAGGACGGTGCCGACGCCCGCGTACAGCAGGGTGTTGCGCCACCAGGTCAGAAAGCCCGGGGTGTTGAAGACCCGCTCGTAGTTGCCCCACTCCCAGGTGTTCGGGGTGAGGTCGCGGGTCAGCGCCTGCTGGTCGCTCATCAGCGAGGTCAGCACCACGAAGACGAACGGCAGCACGAAGAAGAGCGCGGCGGCGATCCCGAGCGAGTGCACGGCGATCCAGTGCAGCAGCGCCTTGCGGCGGGCGGTGCGGGCCGCGGGCGTCCGCGAGGGGCGCTCGGGGGAGGCGGCAGCGGCTTTGCGGACAGGGTCGAGAAGATGGGTCATGGCTCAGTCACCGGCCGAGATCAGGTTGTTGCGGCCCCGCATCAGCAGCGCCGTGAAGGCCATGGCCAGGGCGAACAGGACGAGGGCGACGACACAGGCGGCGCCGTAGTCGAAGCGCTGGAAGCCCAGGTTGTAGACGAGCTGCGGAAGGGTCAGTGTCGACTTGTCGGGATAGCCGGGTTCGAAGGACTGGCCGGAGCCGCCGATGATCCCGGAGGCGACCTTTCCGGCGACGAGCGGCTGGGTGTAGTACTGCATCGCCTGGATGACGCCCGTCACCACGGCGAACAGCACGATCGGCGAGATGTTCGGCAGGGTCACGAAGCGGAACTTCTGCCAGGCGGACGCGCCGTCCAGCTCGGCCGCCTCGTACTGCTCGGCCGGCACGTCCAGCAGCGAGGCCATGAAGATGACCATCAGGTCCCCGATGCCCCACACCGCGAGCATGGTGAGCGCCGGCTTGGACCAGGTGGCGTCGTTGAACCAGCCCGGCGTCGGCAGCCCGAACTCCCCGAGAATCGCGTTGACCGGCCCGGTACCGGGGTTGAGCAGAAAGACGAAGGCGAGCGTCGCGGCGACCGGCGGGGCCAGATAGGGCAGATAGAACAGGGTCCGGAAGAGTCCGGTACCCGTCTTGATCTTCGTGATCAGCATGCCGATGCCGAGGCCGAAGACGACCCGGCAGGTGACCATCACGAGCACCAGCCACAGCGTGTTCCGCAGCGACGGCCAGAACATCGGGTAGTCGCTGAAGACATACGTCCAGTTGGTCAGCCCGTTGAAGACCGGCGCCCCGAAACCGTCGTACTGCGTGAAGGAGAAGTAGACGGTCGAGACCATCGGGTAGGCGAAGAAGACCGAGAACCCGATCAGCCACGGCGACATGAAGGCCGCCGTGCGCAGCGCCGACCTGCGGCGCTTCGAGCGGAGCGTGTGCGTCGTCATCGGGGGCTACTTGGCCTTGGCGATGTCGGTGTCGATCTGCCGCGCGGTCTTCTCCAGACCGGCCTGGAGGTCCTTCACCGCGCCCTTCTCGTACTGGTAGCCGAAGTCCTGGATCGTCTGCTGGTACGTCGATCCGTTGACGGCCCCGTCGGGGGTGTTGGACTTCGGGTGCTGGGCGATGTCCAGGAAGGTCTTGAACCGCGGGTCGAACTTCAGGTCGGGCGACTTCAGCGCCTCGAAGGTGGAGGGCACATTGCGGATGCCGTTGGCGAAGTCGACGACCGCCTTCGTGTCGCTGGTCATGAACTTGACCAGCTCCCAGGCGGCGTTCTGCTTCTTGCTGGCCGGGGCGATGCCCACGATGGTGCCGGAGAGGAAGCCCTTGCCGTAGCTGTCGGCCTCGTCGTCGGCGACGGGCATCGGCGCGACACCGATCTCGAAGCCGGCGCCCGCGTCCTCGGCCATGCCGAGCCGCCACTCGCCGTCCAGCTGCATGGCGACCTGACCGGTGTGGAAGGGGTGCTTGGCGCCCCACTCGTCACCGAAGGTGCCGCGGTACTTCTCCAGCTTGGCGTAGCCGCCGAGCTGCTCGACGAGCTTCTTCTGGTACGTGAACATCTCCGCGAACGCCGGGTCCTTGGCGATGTTGGACTTGCCGTTCTCGTCGAAGTACGTGTGGTCCCAGGAGGACAGGTAGTGGTCGGCGACGGTCTCGTAGCCGTGGAAGGTCGGCATGAAGCCGAGCTGCTCGTAGCTGTCGCCCTTCTCCACCGTCAGCTTCTTGGCCACACTCGCCAGTTCCGACATCGTCTTGGGCGGCGCGGTGATCCCGGCCTTCTTGAAGGCGTCCTTGTTGTAGTAGAGGCCGTAGGCGTCGGTGAGCAGCGGCAGGGCGCAGCGCTTGCCCTCGAACTGGGTGTAGTCCAGGAGGACCTTCGGGAAGGTCTTCTCCAGGTCCAGCTTCGACTTCTCGATGAACGGCTTCAGGTCGGCGAAGGCGCCGGACGAACAGAACTTGCCGACATTGGCGGTGGTGAAGGAGGAGACCACGTCGGGCCCGTTCGAACCGCCCGCGCGCAGCGACTGGTTGAGCTTGTCGTCGTTGATGTTGCCGGAGACCTTCACCGTGATGTTCGGGTGGGCCTTCTCGAACCGGTCGATGTTGTCCTGGACCGCCTTCACCTCGGCGGGCGAGCTCCAGCCGTGCCAGAAGTTGATCGTGGTCTTCGCGTTCGGGTCGTCGGAGGCGCCGGCCTCGGACTGGCCGGTACACGCGGTGGCGAGCACCGATATCGCGGCGACGGCGACAGCGGTGGTGGTGAGACGGCTTGTGCGCATGACAAAACTCCCAGGGGCGGGGAAGAGGCAGACGGCGGGGAATGCGGGAAGGGGCGGTTCAGCGCGAGGTGTCGAACACTTCGTCGCGGGTATCGGCGAGCGCCCTCTCCAGGGCGCCGCGCAGAACGGGTTCACGGTCGATCTCGCCGACCACCAGCCGGGGCCGGGAGGCGGCGAGCTCGGCCAGCTCGGACTGGATCAGGGAGCGCAGGATCTCGCCGCCCGCCGCGACCGCTTCGCCGGAGAGCACGATCAGCCCGGGGTCCAGGACGGCGGTGACGGAGGCGAGCCCGGTGGCGAGCCGCTGGGCGTACTGGCGCAGCAGCTCGGTGAGCGCCTCGTCCTGCTCGTACGCGTCGGCCGCCCGGGTCAGCAGTTCGGCGGCGACCTTCGCGTACGGCTGCTGCGGGGTGTCGATGCCCAGCGCCTTCGCGAGCCGGGGCACCGCCTGGGCGCCCGCCAGCTCCTGGAAGCCGCCGCTGTTGGCCCTGACGACCTGGCGGACGAGGGGGGTGCCCGGCACCGGCAGGAAGCCGACCTCGCCCGCGCCGCCGGTGAAGCCGCGGTGCAGCCGGCCGTTGATGACGAGGGCGGCGCCGAGGCCCTCCTCGTTCCACAGCAGCACGAAGTCCTCGTGGCCGCGGGCCGCGCCGAGGCGCTGCTCGGCCACGGCGACGAGGTTGACGTCGTTCTCGTACTCCACCGGCATCGGCAGGAACGCGGCCAGCTCGTCCAGCAGGGTGGGGGAGTGCCAGCCGGGCAGATGCGAGGCGTACCGCAGCCGCCCGGTCCCCGGGTCGAAGGCGCCCGGGGTGCCGATGACGATCCGGTGGACGTCGGCGCGGGTCAGCCCGGCGTCCTTCACCGCTCCGTCCAGCGCGTCGGCGACCTGCCGCACCACACTGTCGGCGCGCCGGCCCGGGGTCGCCAGTTCGAACCGCCCGACGGTCCGCCCGGTCACGTCCGCGACGGCGGCGACGATGCGCTGCGCGTTCACATCGAGCCCGGCGACATGGGCGGCCCGCGCGTTCACGGTGTAGAGCTGCGCGTTGGGCCCGGGCCGCCCCTCACTGGTCCCGGTGGCGACGACGAGCCCGGCCGCCTCCAGCCGGGCCAGCAGCTGGGACGCGGTGGGCTTGGAGAGCCCGGTCAGCTTCCCGATCCGGGTCCGGGAGAGTGGCCCGTGCTCCAGCAGCAGATCGAGGGCGGCCCGGTCGTTCATGGCCCGCAGCACCCGCGGGGTGCCCGGTGTGCCGGGTGGGCCGGGAGTGGTTCCCGCCATCGTGGATGCACCGCCCTCTGTCAGGAACTCACGTCCGTGACTCTGTTAGGAAAGTTTCCTATTCGGTTGAGAGGACGGTAGGGCGCAGGTCACCGGGGCGTCAATGGGTGCCCCCTGTCCGGCAATCAAAGCGTTACCTGACACGACACCCGACACGACGACGCCCCCGGCCGCCGTCCTGGGATCCAGGGGGCGGCCGGGGGCGTCGGAAATCGGAAAGGCGAAGGGGCCTACTTGTTCAGATTGGCGGGCGGCGGAATCGGGGTCGCCGCCAGCGACTGCGGGGAGGTCGCCGAGGCGTACGCCGACGGTGCGGCCACGCCCGCCGCCGGGTCCGCCGAGGACTCGCTCTCCGTCTGGAGCGGGATCGCGCCGATCATGCGGATGCCCGCGTCGTCCAGCGCCTGCTTGATGCGCCAGCGCAGCTCGCGCTCCACGCCCACCGACTTGCCCGGCATCGTCTTCGCGGTGACCCGCACCGTCATGGAGTCCAGCAGGACCGCGTCCAGGCCGAGCACCTCCACCGGGCCCCACAGCCGCTCCGACCAGGGCTCTTCCTTCGTCAGGGTCTCCGCGGCGGTGGTGATCGCCTCGCGGACGTGCTCCAGGTTCTCCGTGGGGCGCACGGTGACGTCGACCCCGGCCGTGGACCAGCCCTGGCTGAGGTTGCCGATCCGCTTCACCTCGCCGTTGCGGACGTACCAGATCTCGCCGTTGTCGCCGCGCAGCTTGGTGACGCGCAGCCCCACCTCGATGACCTCGCCGGAGGCCACCCCCGCGTCGATGGTGTCCCCGACCCCGTACTGGTCCTCCAGGATCATGAAGACGCCGGAGAGGAAGTCCGTGACCAGGTTGCGGGCGCCGAAACCGAGCGCCACACCCGCGACACCGGCCGAGGCGAGCAGGGGCGCCAGGTTGATCTTGAAGGCGCCCAGGACCATCAGGGCGGCCGTGCCCATGATCACGAACGAGGCCACCGAGCGCAGCACCGAGCCGATCGCCTCCGAGCGCTGGCGTCTGCGCTCGGCGTTCACCAGCAGCCCGCCCAGCGCGGTGCCCTCCACCGCCTGGGCGCTGCGGTTCATCCGCTCTATGAGGTTGGTCAGGGCGCGCCGGATCAGATAACGCAGCGTGATCGCAACCGCCACGATCAGCAGGATCCGCAACCCGGTGCTGAGCCAGGTGGACCAGTTCTCCTCGACCCAGCCCGCGGCGTTCCCGGCGTGTTCGGCGGCTTCGTCCAGCGAGCCGCCCGGCTCGGGAGACGGGGCTGCGGCCAAGAGGGCGGACAGGGACACGAGAGGGACCTCCACGGGGACGACGGCTGGTCGACAACAGTAACGAAGCCGGGGGAGTGGATCGTTGCCGAGGAGCGAGGAGAGACAGGTCTCACCGGGAACACCTCCGCTGTGGCCGATCGCACAGCGCGGGAGGCCGCCCTGGTGAGGCTGCTGTCCGGCGCCGCGGAACGGAGCGCGGGGCCCGGGGTGAGAAAAATCCTCCCGGCCCGTTACCCGTACGTGGTGGCGCTTTGACCAGGCATGAGGAGAGACTGAGATCGGATCGTCCCGGCGCGAGCCACGCGCCGCCGGCGTACAAGGAGGCATCCACCGTGCCGCACGTCCTGGTTCTCAACGCGTCGTACGAGCCGCTCGGCGTCGTACCGCTCCGCCGCGCGCTCGTCCTCGTCCTGGAAAACAAGGCCATCTGCCTGGAGGAGTCCGGCTCCTTCCTGCACAGTGCCACCCGTGCCGTGCCCGCTCCCAGCGTGGTCCGGCTCAAGCGCTTCGTCCGGGTCCCCTACCGGGGGCCCGTTCCCCTGACGAGGCGGGCGCTGTTCGCCCGGGACGGCGGGCGCTGCATGTACTGCGGGGCCGCTGCGACCAGCGTCGACCACGTCATCCCGCGCAGCCGGGGCGGGCAGCACGCCTGGGACAACGTGGTGGCGGCCTGCCGCCGCTGCAACCACGTCAAGGCCGACCGCCATCTGCCCGAGCTCGGCTGGCGGCTGCGCCATCAGCCCGCCCCGCCGACCGGCCTGGCCTGGCGGATCATCGGGACCGGACACCGCGACCCGCGCTGGCTGCCGTACTTGCAACCGTTCGGCGCGGACGACGTGATGGCCCGGATCGACGGCGTGTCCGCCTAGGACCCGCTGTCACCGGGCCTTCGTCGTTCCCGGGCCCGCGTCACGGCTCAGTCGTCCGCGACCGCGTACGCCTCCACCGACCAGAGCGAGTAGCCGTACTGCGTCCCCCGGCTCTCGCCCTGCACCCGGATGAACCGGGCGTCCTTCTCGTCCATCCGGACCGACTCGCGCCCGCCCCGGCCCTCCGCCACGGTCGCGGCGGTGCGCCAGGTGCGGCCGTCGGCGGAGACCTGTATGCGGTAGCGGGAGGCGTACGCGTCCTGCCAGCTCAGCACCACCTGGCCCAGCCGCACCGGCTTCGGCAGCTCGGTCTGCCACCAGGCCCCGTCCTCCACCGGCGAGGACCACCGGGTCTCCGGATCGCCGTCGGAGGCCGCCGCGGCCGGGAAGTCCGGGGTCTCGTCGCCGGACGAGGAGGCCGTCGCCGTACGCGCCAGATCCGGGCCGCCGGTACGCGGGAAAGCCCGCACGGTCAGCGTCGACTCCTGGCCGCCGAAGGTCAGCGGCACCTCGTACTCGCCCGCCGGGGTGTCCTTCGGGACGGTGATGTCCACGGGCACCTCCGTACGCGATCCGCGCGGCACGGTCGTCTGCTTCGGGACCCGCACCTCGATGCCCTCCGGGGCCTTCGCGGTGAGCTTGCCCTTCACCTCGACCGGACGCCGCCCGGCCAGCCGCGCCGCGACCCGCTGGGGCTCGCCGCCGATCTCCGCGTCCGTCTCGCCGTGCGCCAGGTCCAGCGTGGCGGCGGGCTCGTCGCCGAACCACGGCACCAGGGCGCGCACCTGCGGGGTGGACGTCACGAGGGCGGGGGCCGGGGGCAGGGTGGGGCTCAGATACGAGGGCGGGGCGCTCCGGGCGGCCTCCGGCACGGTGACCCGTACGGCGTCCGCCCGCAGCCCCTTCGCGGCCGTCTGGGTCCAGCCGCTCGGCGAGAGCCGCCCCAGGGCGTGCCAGCCCTCGCCGGGCACATGGGCCTCCACGACCGCGTCGCCGAGGGCGGTCCCGGGCTCGGCGAGCGCCGTGACGGCCTCCACCGGGCGGGTCCGGTCCAGCCGGACCGTATAGCTGTGGGCGTCCTTCGTGACCCGGCCCGAGGCGCGGTCGGTGCCGTTCCACCCGGCGGCCACCTTCGCCGCCTTGTCCAGGAACGGATCCAGCACGCCCTTGCCGACCGTGGCCCGGCTCGCCCTGATCTCCTCGCGCAGCGGCTCCAGGGCCAGCTCGGTGCGCCAGGCGGCGGCGCCGTCCCCGGCGGCCTGGGCCTGGAGCAGGTCCACCACCAGCTCACCGGCCCGGCCGTAGCGGGCCAGCTGCTCGGTCCAGGGCCGCACCTCGTCGGTCAGCCGGCCCTCCGCGGGGGTCTTCAGCCGCTCGGGGGCCTGCCGCATCACGGAGAACGCCGCGCGCAGCTCGGCCGCCGCCCGGTCGCGGCGTGAGGCGTCGGCGCGGGAGTTCCAGAAGGCGTCGAACAGGGGCTGGAGGTAGGCGGACTCCTCCGCGCCGAGCACCGAGCCCGCGCTGTTCCCGGCCAGCGCCAGCAGCGCGTCCCGGGCCCCCGCGTCCCCGCCCGCCAGATCGTCGACCGCCGCCCGCCAGGACGCGGCGGGGTCGTACCCCTTCGGGTTCCAGGCGAAGTCGGCGGCGGTGAACAGCGGGATCCGGGAGGCGGACGGCTGCTCCATCGCATTGGCCAGCAGCGCGGCCGAACCGCTCGCCACCGCCGGGTCCCGGCCGGTGTACGGGCCGAGGAAGATGCGGTCCTGGGCGTAGTCGTTGACCGGGTAGTTGTCCATCGTCACCAGCGGATGGCGGAACGCGGCGCGGGCCCCGGCCAGTTCACCGCCGGTGATCTTCTTCGGCACCACCCCGACACCGGTCCAGGCGACCTGCACCCGGTCGTCCAGCTCGGCCGCCAGCGCGGTGCGGTAGTCCGTGGACCCGTCCTGGTAGAACTCCGTCGGCAGCACGGACAGCGGGGCCGCGTCCGGGTGCCGCTCCTCCAGATGCCGGGCGAGGGCGCCCGCGACCCGGGCCTGGGCGCGGGCCGCCGCCTTCGGGCCGCTGCCGAAGGTCTCCGCGTCCAGGTCGCAGTGCCACTCGCTGTAGCTGACGTCCTGGAACTGCAACTGGAAGACCCGGACGCCCAGCGCCCACATCGCGTCGACCTTTTTGGTCAGCGCCCTGACGTCCTGGTCCGATGCCATGCACATCGCCTGACCGGGCGAGAGCGCCCAGCCGAGCGTGACGTGCTCGGCGCGCGCCCGCTCGGCCAGCGCCCGGAAGTCGGCCCGCTTGTCGGCCGGGTACGGCTCGCGCCAGCGCGCCAGCCGGAAGGGGTCGTCGCCCGCCGCGTAGAGATAGCGGTTCTGTTTGGTGCGGCCCATGAAGGAGATCTGGTCGAGCCGCTCCTCACGGGTCCACGGCTGTCCGTAGAAGCCTTCGGCCATGCCGCGTACGGCGGTTCCCGGCCAGTCCCGTACGGTCACGCCGGCCACCGAGCCGCCGGTGACCAGTTGCCGCAGGGTCTGGACGGCGTGGAAGAGGCCGTCGCCGCCGAGCCCGTCCAGCGCGACGGTGGCGCGTCCGGCGACCCGGCCGACCGCGATCCGGTAGCCGCCCGACGGCAGATCGGCCCGGTCGGGAGCGCGCAGCGCCCGCAGCGCCTCACCGGCCCCCGTGCCGCCGAGGCGGACCACGGGGCCGCCGCCGGGCAGGCTCTCGTGCAGCGTCGTGACACCCGCCGCGCGCAGCAGCGAGCGGGTCTGCTCGACGGCGTACGGGTCGGAGCCCGGCGCGGCGACGAGGGTGGCCTCGGAGCCCAGCTCCACGGCGGGCCCGGTGGTCTTCATGCTCTGCGGCCGGGGCCAGACGGACGGCGGGCGCGCGCTGTCGGCGCGGTCGGCCTCGCCGGCCACGGGGCGGCCGGGATCGGCGGGGGCGGCCGTCGCGGCCGGAGCGACGGAGACGGATCCGATGAGCCCGCCGATCACGGCGGCGGCCACGGCCGTCGCCTGCCTTCTGCGCCCGATCCGCACGTCGCACTTCCCTTCCGTACGTACCCACTGCCGGCACGGGAACGCCGTGTCGACCCCCTCGGCCCGCAGCCGGTGGACCCCGGCGGGGTCCGAGCCCACCACCCGCGCGCGAGGGTGTCAATGCGCGTGGCCGTTGTGCCGTATTTGCCGGGAATAGCGGCACCTTCGGGCCCGGTGGGGCTGGTGTGGCGGACGGGAGTGGCTGAAAACGGTCCATAGCTGGCAGTCGGGGGAACGGAATGTGACCCAGAGCACGTTGGGCTCGTTGTCATAACGCCTGCATCACGTCCACGTCTGCCGGGGCGAGGCCTGGGTAGGCCTGCTGTGTCCTGTTCTCCATGGCCAGGAGGCCACCATGCCCGCTGCCGCGCAGCTTCTGCTCTCCGCCCTTTCCAAACAGGTCCCCGCCCAGCCCGAATCCGCCCCGCTGACCAGCGAACTTCCCCGTGCCGATGTCGCCCACCTGATCAGCGGTCCGCCGCTCGCCGATGTCTCCCTCCTGCTCGGTGAATCCTCGTTCGCCGATTCCGCGCCACTGACCAGCGAGCCTCCGCTCGCCGATGCCACCCCTCTCACGAGCGAGCCTCCGCTCGCTGCCGTCGCCCCTCTGACCAGCGAGCCGACCGCACCCGGCACCGCAGGGGGCTTGGAGTTCCCAGGAGTCTGAATGGGCTTGTCCCGGCTCGCCGCACTGCACGGTGTCGCCACCTCCTACTCCCCGTCGCCGGATGTCACGGTGTCCGTCCCCGACGACACGGTCATCGCCGTGCTCGCCGCGCTGGGCGTCGACGCCGGCACTCCGGCGGACGTACGGAAGTGCCTCGTCGCCGCGGAGTCCCGCTCGCGCCTGCTGCCGCCGACCGTGGTGGTCTGGGCCGGCGAGCCCCTGCCGCCCGCCCTGGCCGGGCTGCCCCCCGGCTCGACCGTCACGGTCGAGCCGGAGCCGGCCGAGGCCCCGGGACACCTCTCGGGCCGCCCGCCCGCCCCGCTGAGCATGCGGTCCCGGGCGGCGGCCCCCGCCGCCCCGGTGACGCCGCCGCCCGTGACACCTCCGGGAGGCGGCGCTTCCGCTTCCACCGCCCCCGCCGCCGCGCCCGCCTGGTGGATTCCGCCGCCCCACGGTGTCCACCGCATCCACGTCCGTACGCCGGACCACCGTCGGGCCACGGCCACCCTCATCGCCGCCCCGGCCCGCGTCCCGCAGCCGCCCGAGCGGTCGCACGGCTTCCTGGTCCAGCTCTACTCCCTGCTCTCCGCCCGCTCCTGGGGCATGGGCGACCTCGGCGACCTGGCCGACCTCGCCGACTGGGCCGGACGCACCCTCGGCTCCGGGTTCGTCCAGGTCAACCCCTTGCACGCGGCCGTTCCGGGACGCCCCACCGACCCGTCCCCGTACCGCCCCTCCTCGCGCCGCTTCCCCGACCCGGTCCATCTGCACGTCGAGTCGATCCCCGAATACGGCCACGTCCGCGACCGGGCCACCCTCGACGACCTCCGGCAGGACGCCGCCGCCCTCAGCGAGGCCGTGCTGAACAAGGGCGCGCTGATCGACCGGGACGCCGTCTGGGAGCTGAAGCGCCAGGCCCTGGAGCTGGTCGTCGAGGTGCCCCTCACGCCCGGCCGCCGTGCCGCCTACTGCGACTTCCTGGCCGAGCAGGGCCAGGCGCTGGAGGACCACGCCCTGTGGTGCGCGCTCGCCGAGGTGCACGGCCCCGACTGGCACACCTGGCCCGAGGCCCTGCGCGACCCCCGCTCCCCGGGAACCGCCCGCGCCCGGTCCGAGCTGCTGGACCGGGTCGACTTCCACTGCCGCCTCGCCTGGCTGACCGCCACCCAGCTCGCCGCCGCCCAGCGGTCCGCCGAGGACGCCGGGATGAGTATCGGGATCGTCCACGACCTCGCCGTCGGCGTGCATCCGGCAGGCGCCGACACCTGGGCCCAGCAGGACGCCTTCGCCCCCAGCATGTCCGTCGGCGCGCCCCCCGACGCCTTCAACGCGCGCGGCCAGGACTGGGGCCTGCCGCCCTGGCGCCCCGACGTCCTCGCCGCCACCGGTTACGCCGCCTACCGCGGCCTGCTCCGCGGGCTGCTGGCCCGGGCCGGAGCCCTGCGCATCGACCACGTCATGGGCCTGTTCCGGCTCTGGTGGGTGCCCGAGGGCCGCCCGCCCACCGACGGCACGTACGTCACGTACGACGCCGAGGCGATGCTCGCCGTCCTCGCCCTGGAGGCCCACCGGGCCGGGGCCGCTGTCGTCGGCGAGGACCTCGGCACCGTCGAGCCCGGCGTCCGCGAGGCGCTGGCGCGGCGCGGTGTGCTCGGCACCTCGGTGCTCTGGTTCGAGCGCGACTGGGCGGGCGGCGGCCGCCCGCTCGCCCCGGAGAAGTGGCGCCGGGACTGCCTGGCCACCGCCACCACCCACGATCTGCCCTCCACCGCCGCCCGGCTGACCGGCGATCATGTGACGCTGCGCCATCGCCTCGGCCTGCTCACCCGCTCGCTGGAGGAGGAGCTGACCGAGGATGCCACCGACACCGCCGAGTGGCTGGCCCTCCTCGCCCGGCTGCGGATGCTCCCCGAGGGCGACGGCGACGAGGAGGCCGCCGTCCGGGCCGTCCACCGCTTCCTGCTCCGCACCCCCGCCCGGATGACCGGCGTCTGGCTCCCCGACACCGTCGGCGACCGCCGCCCGCAGAATCTTCCGGGCACCTGGGACCAGTACCCCAACTGGCGGCTCCCGATCGCCGACGCCGAGGGCCATCCGGTCACCCTGGAGGAGATCACCGCCTCGCCCCGGCTGCACGCGCTGATGGAGGTCCTCAGGCCCCGAAAGCCTCATACGGCACCCCCGGGCGAGCGCCGTCCTTAGGCGTTCGCTACGTTGGCACCGTGGACAAGAAGAACGCTATGCGCGCCGGCGTCGTTGCGGCCGGGACGACGCTGATGATGCTGCTCATGTCGGCCCCGGCGCTCGCGCTCACGCCCGACGACGGTGACGACCCGGCTCCGCGCCTGAGCGCGATCGAGACCATCGGTCTCTACGTGGTCGCGCCCATCGCCCTGTTCGTGGTGATCACGGGCCTGGTCATGGTCCTGGACAAGTCCAAGAAGCAGGTCTGACCCACCCCCGTACGACATGCGTGACGGGTGCGCCGCCGGTACGAGCTACCGCGCGGCGCATCCGTATGTCCGGGCCCGGACGTGCGCGGGGCCCGCGCCGGGCCGGTAGGTTGCGCCCATGACCGAGTGGGACGTCAAGAAGCTCCGCATCCTGCGCACCCTGCGCGACCGGGGCACGGTCACGGCGACCGCCGAGGCGCTCCTGATGACCCCCTCCGCGGTCTCCCAGCAGCTCACCAACCTGGCCAAGCAGCTCGGGGTGGACCTCCTGGAGGCCCAGGGCCGCCGGGTCCGCCTCACGGACGCCGCCCACCTCGTCCTGCGTCACGCCGAGGCGGTCTTCGCCCAGCTGGAGCGGGCGGAGGCGGAACTGACCGGCTATCTGCGCGGCGAGGCCGGCGAGGTCAGGGTCGCCGCGTTCTCCACCGCCGTGCCCGCCCTCGTCGTCCCCGCCGTCCGGCTGCTGCGCGCCGAGGACCGCCCGGGGCCCGACGTACGCGTACGGGAGGCCGAGGCCGCCCAGGCGTACGAACTGCTCACCGCGGGCGAGGTGGACCTGGCCCTGTCGCTGGCCGCCCACGCGCCCACCGCCCGCGACCCCCGCTTCAGCCTCTTCCCGCTGCTCGCCGACCCGCTGGACGTGGCGCTCCCCGCCGATCACCCGCTGGCCGCCGCGCCCGCCCTGCGCCTCGCGGACCTGGCCGCCGACCGCTGGATCTTCGGCGGCTCCGGACCCTGGTCCGAGATCACCACCGCCGCCTGCGAGGCGGCCGGCTTCGTTCCCGAGCAGGCCCACAGCGCCGCAGGCTGGACCGCGATCCTCGCCCTGGTCGAGGCGGGCATGGGCGTGGCGCTGGTGCCGCGGATGGCCGCCCGGGAGCGCCGCGAGGGCGTGGTGATGCGGGTGCTGGAGGCGGACCGGCCGCGCCGCCATGTGGTGGCGGCGGTCCGGCACGGGGCGGAGAGCGGCCCGGCGGTGGCCCGAGTGCTCGCGGCGCTGAAGGACATCGCGGCATCGTTCAGCTGAGCTGAACGATATCTGAGAAAACTTTCGATGGACCTGATGGGTCCGGTGGCGCGAAGGTAGGAGCCATGACCTTCGACGCGAGCGAGACCACATTCCAGGACACCGACACCGACCCCCACGCCAATGACGCCGCGCCCTACGGCGGCGGCGACCCGTACGCCGACTACCGCGAAGCCGGGGACCTCCCCTTCACCGAGCTGGTCGACCTCGCCGACCGCCGCCTCGGCGCGGGCGTGATCGCCGCCAACGACGAGTTCTTCGCCGAGCGCGAGAACCTGCTGATCCGTGAGCGCGCCGTCTTCGACCCCGAGCACTTCGGGCACAAGGGCAAGATCATGGACGGCTGGGAGACCCGCCGCCGCCGCGGCGCGGACGCCGACCACCCCTTCCCGGCCCCCGAGGACCACGACTGGGCCATCGTCCGCCTCGGCGCGCCCGGCATCGTCCGCGGCCTGGTCGTGGACACCGCCCACTTCCGCGGCAACTACCCGCAGCGCGTATCGGTGCAGGCCACCGCCGTCGAAGGCGCCCCGAGCCCCGAGGACCTGCTCGCCGACGACGTGAAGTGGGAGGAGATCCTTCCGCCCACCCCCGTGCGCGGCCACGCCGCCAACGCCTTCGAGATCACCGGCGGCCGCCGCTACACCCACCTGCGCCTCTGCCAGCACCCCGACGGCGGCATCGCCCGCCTCCGCGTGCACGGCGAGGTCGTCCCCGACCCGGCCTGGCTCGCCGCGCTCGGCACGATCGACCTGATCTCGGTCCTCAACGGCGGTACGTACGAGGACGCCTCCGACCGCTTCTACTCCTCGCCCACCCAGATCATCCTGCCGGGCACCTCCCGCAAGATGGACGACGGCTGGGAGAACCGCCGCCGCCGGGTCCGCGACACCAACGACTGGGTCCGCTTCCGCCTTCCCGCCCAGGGCGCGGTCCGCGCGATCGAGATCGACACCGCCTACCTCAAGGGCAACTCCGCCGGCTGGATCGCCCTCCAGGGCCGCAACGGCGACACCGGCGAATGGTTCGAGATCATCCCGCGCACCCGCCTCCAGCCCGACACCCCGCACCGCTTCGTGCTGCGCGCCCAGGCCGTCGTCACCCACGTCCGCCTCGACGCCTTCCCCGACGGCGGTGTGGCCCGGATGCGGCTGCACGGCACCCTCACGGAGTCCGGCACCGCCGAACTGACCCGCCGCTACGAGGAGTCGGGCGCGTAACCCCGTAACCGCGCCACCTCGGCACCCCATGCTCCGCCCGGCGGACGGCTGCGCTCCTGCGCCCGCCCGCCGGGCGGTCTCCAGCGGAACCGCCCGGCTCAGGCGGCGTACGCGGTGACGTACAGCGTCTTGGCCAGCACCCGCCAGGTCCCCCACGCGAACACCCGGTTCACCCCGTTGCAGAAGACCTCGCCCGTGCAGTCGGTGGGCCGGTCCTGCCAGGCCCGGACCGTCATCGTGTGGAAGCCGAGGGTCCGGGAGAACGCGAAGCGGATGTGCATGCCCCGGCCCAGCTGGTGCCCCGGCAGCGTGTTGATCTGGAAGAAGTCGTTCCCGATGTACTCCACCTCGACCGGATTGCCGCCCAGCAGCTCGCAGCGCGCCCCCGCCCGGATCCGCCCCGCACAGCCGCCGCTGACCGGGAACAGCCAGAAGTGGTCGGTCAGCTGCCGCCGTACGGCGTCCGGCCCGGTGAACGGATGCAGCCCCAGGCTGTACCCGTACGTGTAGAGGTCGTAGCAGCCCGCCGGACCGGCCCGGCAGTCCGGGCGGTCGGTCACCGGCGCGGCGGGGCCCGCCATCAGCCCCGCGCACAGGGCCAGCGCGACCGGCACGGCGGCGAAGCCGGGCATGGGACCCTCCCGTGGCCTGCGTCCGAAGCATCATGCGACGACCCTTCGGACCGTAGGCCACGGGAGATCACGGCGCGCGCGGACGTACGGCGAATGCGCGAGTACCGAACGGCGGGCACGGGCCGGCCCGCCCGACAACGCGAAGGGCGCCCCCTCCGCCGCAGCGAAGAGGACGCCCCCGGGGCCGTAGGCCGCCGCTACGCGGTGGCCGCCGCCGCGTCCGCCGCCTGGGCCTTCAGGGCGCGCTCCACACCGGACCGCGACTCCGACATCAGCCGGCGCAGGGCCGCGCTCGGCTCGGCCGAGGCCAGCCAGGCGTCCGTGGCGTCCAGGGTCTCCTGCGAGACCTGGAGGGACGGGTAGAGGCCCACGATGATCTGCTGGGCCATCTCGTGGCTGCGCGAGTCGGAGACGCCCTTCACCGAGGCGAAGTACTTCTCCGTGTACGGGGCCAGCAGCTCACGCTGGTCCGTCTGGACGAAGCCGCTGATGACCGCTTCCTGGAGCGAGTTCGGCAGCTCGCCGGAGTCCACGACCGAGGCCCACGCCCGGGCCTTGGCCTCCTCGGACGGCTGGGCCGCCCGCGCGGAGGCCGCGTGGCGCTCGCCCGCCGCGGTCCTGTCGCGCTCGTACTCGGCGGCGATCTCCTCCTCGTCCAGGAGGCCGGCCGCCGCCAGCCGCTGCACGAACGCCCACCGCAGCTCGGTGTCGACGGTCAGGCCCTCGATCGCCTCCGTGCCGTCCAGCAGCGACTGGAGCAGATCCAGCTGCTGCGGGTTGCGGGCCGTGGCCGCGAAGGCGCGGGCCCAGGCCAGCTGGTGGTCGCTGCCCGGCTCCGCCGTGCGCAGGTGCGCCAGCGTCGCGTCGGTCCACTGGTTGAGCGCGCCCTCGCGGGTCTCCGGCGCGGCGTACAGGTCCAGCGCCAGCTTCACCTGGCGGTGCAGCGACTGGACGACGCCGATGTCCGACTCCTTGCCGATGCCCGAGAGCACCAGCGAGAGGTAGTCGCGGGTCGCCAGCTCGCCGTCGCGCGTCATGTCCCAGGCCGAGGCCCAGCTCAGGGCGCGCGGCAGCGACTCGGTGAAGTCGCCCAGGTGCTCGGTGACGACCCGCAGCGACTCGGCGTCGAGGCGGACCTTGGCGTACGACAGGTCGTCGTCGTTGAGCAGGACGACCGCCGGACGGGCCTTGCCCACCAGGGCGGGAACGTCGGTGCGCTCGCCGTCGACGTCCAGCTCGATCCGGTCGGTGCGGACCAGCTTGCCGTCCGCGTCGAGGTCGTAGGCGCCGATGGCGATGCGGTGCGGGCGCAGCGTCGGCTCGCCCTTCGCGCCGGCGGGCAGCGCGGGGGCCTCCTGGAGCACGGTGAACGAGGTGACGACGCCGTTCGCGTCGGTCTCGATCTCCGGGCGGAGGATGTTGATGCCCGCCGTCTCCAGCCACGCCTTCGACCAGGTCTTCAGATCGCGGCCCGAGGTCTTCTCCAGCGCGCCCAGCAGGTCGGACAGACGGGTGTTGCCGAAGGCGTGCGCCTTGAAGTACGCCTGCACGCCCTGGAAGAACGCGTCCTTGCCGACGTACGCCACCAGCTGCTTCAGCACCGAGGCGCCCTTGGCGTACGTGATCCCGTCGAAGTTGACGAGGACGTCGTCCAGGTCGCTGATGTCCGCCATGATCGGGTGCGTGGAGGGCAGCTGGTCCTGCCGGTACGCCCAGGTCTTCATGGAGTTGGCGAACGTGGTCCAGGAGTGCGGCCACTTCGAGCCCGCCGCGTCCGCCTGGCAGGCGATCGAGGTGTAGGTGGCGAACGACTCGTTCAGCCAGAGGTCGTTCCACCACTCCATCGTCACGAGGTCGCCGAACCACATGTGGGCCAGCTCGTGCAGGATCGTCTCGGCCCGCACCTCGTACGCCGCGTCCGTCACCTTGGAGCGGAAGACGTACTGGTCGCGGATGGTGACCGCGCCCGCGTTCTCCATCGCGCCCGCGTTGAACTCCGGGACGAAGAGCTGGTCGTACTTGGCGAACGGGTACGCGTAGTCGAACTTCTCCTGGAACCACTCGAAGCCCTGCCGGGTGACGGCGAAGATCTCGTCCGCGTCCAGGTACTCCGCCAGCGAGGGGCGGCAGTAGATGCCGAGCGGGACGGACTGGCCGTCCTTCTCGTAGGAGCTGTGCACCGAGTGGTACGGGCCGACGATGAGCGCCGTGATGTACGTGGAGATGCGCGGCGTCGGCTCGAAGGCCCAGACGTCGTCCTTCGGCTCCGGCGTCGGCGCGTTCGAGATGACCGTCCAGCCGGAGGGGGCCTTCACGGTGAACCGGAACGTCGCCTTCAGGTCCGGCTGCTCGAACGAGGCGAAGACGCGGCGGGCGTCCGGGACCTCGAACTGCGTGTACAGATAGGCCTGCTCGTCGACCGGGTCGACGAACCGGTGCAGGCCCTCACCGGTGTTGGTGTACGAGCAGTCGGCGACGACCTTCAGCTCGTTGGCGCCCTCGCGCAGATGCGGCAGGGCGATCCGCGCGTCGCGGAACACGGCGGCCACGTCCAGGTCCTTGCCGTTCAGCACCACGTCGTGGACGGCCGGGGCGACCAGGTCGATGAAGGACTCCGCACCCGCCTCCGCGCAGTCGAAGCGCACGGTGGTCACGGACCGGTAGGTGCCGCCCTCCTGCGCTCCGGAGAGGTCGAGATCGATCTCGTACGCGTCCACGGTCAGCAGGCGCGCCCGCTCCTGTGCCTCTTCGCGGGTCAGATTCGTGCCAGGCACGCGGTCATCTCCTAGGTGTGCGACTTGATAAGCGGCGTTTCCGGCCATCCTTCCACGTACCGTGCTCCCAGCGCGATGTCCGTTTTCCGCCGGACGCGGACGACGCGGCGCGGCACGCTCGCACCATGACCGGACACCAGCCACGCCCCATCGGCCCCACCGCGCTCGCCGAACTCCGCGCCACCGACGACGCGGGCCGGCCCTGCCGCCCGTACACCGCGACCGAGGGCGGTGAGCCCCTGCGCTGCTGTCTGCGCGGCGGCGAGCCGGGGGAGCGCATCGCCCTCGTCTCCTACGCCCCGCTGCGCCGCTGGGCCGCCACGACCGGGGCGAGCCCGGGGGCGTACGACGAGCAGGGGCCGGTCTTCATCCACGCTGAGGCGTGCGCGGGCCCGGACCCACAGCGCGCCGGATACCCCTTCGCACGGGCGGGCGCGCTGCGCACGGTCCGCCGCTACGACGCCCGCGGCCATATCGTCGGCGGCCGGCTGCTGGAGCTCCCGGCCGAGCCGGGGAAGGGCTTCGACGCGGCCCTGGACGAGGCGTTCGCGGACCCGGAGGTGGTGCTGGCGCACGTACGGGCCGTGGAGTACGGGTGCTTCCACTTCGAGGTGCGCAGGGGCTGAGGACGTACGCGAAAGGGCGGCCACCGGTGCACTCCGGTGGCCGCCCCTTCCCGTACGCGTACGCGTGACGCGGCTGGTCAGCCCTTCAGCTCGGCCGCCACCAGCTCCGCGATCTGCACGGCGTTCAGCGCCGCGCCCTTGCGGAGGTTGTCGTTGGAGACGAACAGCGCGAGGCCGTTGTCCACCGTCTCGTCGACCCGGATGCGGCCGACGTACGACGCGTCCTTGCCGGCCGCCTGGAGCGGGGTCGGGATCTCGGACAGCTCGACGCCCTCGGCGTCCTTCAGCAGCTCATAGGCGCGCTCGACGCCGATCGGGCGGGCGAAGCGGGCGTTGATCTGGAGCGAGTGGCCGGAGAAGACCGGGACCCGGACGCAGGTGCCGGAGACCTTCAGCTCCGGGATCTCCAGGATCTTGCGGGACTCGTTGCGGAGCTTCTGCTCCTCGTCCGTCTCGAACGAGCCGTCGTCCACGATCGAGCCCGCCAGCGGCAGCACGTTGAAGGCGATCGGACGCTTGTAGACGGCCGGCTCGGGGAAGTCCACGGCCTCGCCGTCGTGGACCAGCTTCTCGGCGTCGGCGACGACCTTGGCCGCCTGGCCGTGCAGCTCGGAGACCCCGGCGAGCCCGGAGCCGGAGACGGCCTGGTAGGTGGCGACGGTCAGCGCTTCGAGACCGGCCTCGTCGTGCAGCGGGCGCAGCACGGGCATCGCGGCCATCGTCGTGCAGTTCGGGTTGGCGATGATGCCCTTGGGGCGGACCTTCGCCGCGTGCGGGTTGACCTCGGAGACGACGAGCGGGACCTCGGGGTCCTTGCGCCAGGCGGAGGAGTTGTCGATCACCACGGCGCCCTGCCCGGCGACCTTCTCGGCCAGCGCCTTCGAGGTCGCGCCGCCGGCGGAGAACAGCACGATGTCCAGGCCGGTGTAGTCGGCCGTGGAGGCGTCCTCGACGGTGACCGCGGAGCCCTTGAAGTCGATCGTGGAGCCCGCGGACCGGGCGGAGGCGAACAGCCGCAGCTCGTCGACCGGGAAGTTGCGGTCGGCCAGGATCCTGAGCATGACTGTGCCGACCTGACCGGTGGCGCCGACGATTCCGACCTTCACGAGGACTCCTCTGTTCTGTACACCTGTGCGTCTGTGCGGTCCGTATGCCGCTCCATGATGCGTATGTCCCGGCCCGCCTTGTCCAATCCATTGTCCGACCTGCGGACTCTTCGTGCGAGGACCGCAGATTCTGCGATGTCCGTGCCCGCGTGGGGAAACATCTGCGGCGGCGTACGCGGCCTGTGACGAGGAACACGCACAGCGGGGCGGGTGCTCGTGAGAGCGCCCGCCCCGCCGTCCTGCCGGTGGAATCCGTTACGGCGTGACCTTCTCGATCACGACGCTGCCGGTGCCCGCGGCGGTGCCGCGCGCGTTGACCACCTGGACCTCGCCGAAGAACTGACGGCCCTCGGGAGCCGCTCCGGCGACCACGACCTCGGCGCCGACCTGGGCCGAGGCGCCGTTGGCCAGGTTCACGGCCTTGGTGGCGTCGACCTTGATCGTGCCGAGCGAGGGTGCGTAGAACACGTCGCGGTAGTCGTACGTGGTGGTCCCGGCCGGGACCGAGTAGCCGTCGATGACGACCGTGTACGTGCCCGCGGCGGGCTTGACCAGGCTGACCGACTCGTCCGAACCGGAGGTGGTCGAGCTGGCGACCTGCGTGGCGCCCCGGAAGACGTACAGGTCGATGTCCGCGTTGGCGTCCGAGGTGCCTCCGACGGCGATGTCGAGCTTCTCGACACCCGCGCCGATGGTGACCGTGGTCTCACGGGTCTGACCCGTGGAGATCGACGGCTTGTCCACCTTGGCCGAGCCCAGCGAGCCGCCCTGGAGCTTGCCCTGGAGGGCGGCGGCGCCGTTGGTGACCGTCCAGTTCACCGGGGCCGGAGTGCCGACCTTCGCCTCGGCGATGGTCTGCACCGCCGGGTCGAAGGAGACGCCGAGCAGCGAGACGTCCAGCTTGAACGGGTTGTCCAGGAGCGGCGACGTACGACGCGCCTCGACCTCGATCTCCCAGACGCCGGGCTGCGGGTTCTGGTAGGAACGCACGTCCGGGCGGCAGGTGTTGGCCGGGTTCTCGTAGTTCGGGTAGCAGAACGTCGTCGTGGTCGGGTCGACCGGCGTCCCGTACGGGTGCAGGGCGATGAACCGGGTCTGGCTGCCCGAGCGCAGAGCGCTGATGGCGACCTCGAGGTTCTTCGCGCCCTCCGGCACGTTGACGAAGTACGACGTGGTGCCGTTGCGCTGCACCGAGCCGGACGACTTGAAGGCGTAACCGGGCTGCTGGAGCTCGTGGGCGATGACGACCGTGGTCATGATCTGGTGGTCGACGCCGGAGGTCTTCTTGTCGTCGAGCTGCAGGATCGCGCTGTGCACCCCGGCGGTCTTCGCCTTGGCCTTGACCTTGAGCTTGACCGGCGTGTCGAGCGGCAGCGAGACGTACTCGGGGCTGCTGAGCTCGAAGGTGCCGTCGTTGTTCTTCCACGTCAGCCGGTGCTGGACATTGCGGTCCGGGCCGGTGGTGCGGGTGACGACGACGTCGTAGACCTTGGTCTCGCCGACCTTCAGGCCGCCCTCGCGGTCGTAGAGGCCGGTGCCGAAGCCCGGGTCCTTGAGCGCGAAGTCGATCGCGGTGTCGACCGGGGCCTTCACCGAGAACTCGTGCGCGGGCTTGCCCTGCTTGGCGATCTGCTTCCAGGCGCCGACGATGTCGATCAGACCGGAGCCCTGGACATGCGCGGGCACATCCTTGATGTGGCTCGCGGTGCTGGTCAGCGCGGTGCGCAGGTCGGCCGGGGGAAGCTCGATGTCCTTCTGCTTCGCGGCGGACAGCAGCAGCGCCGCGGCGCCCGCCACCTGCGGGGAGGACATCGAGGTGCCCTGGAGCATGGAGTAGCCGGCCGGCAGGTCGTAACCCGCCTCCTTGACCGGACCGCCCGGCGCCCAGGTCTGGGTGGTGTTGATGGACGCACCCGGAGCCGAGATGACCGGCGTGAAGCCGCCGTCCTCACGCGGACCGCGCGAGGAGAAGGGCAGCATGTCGTACTTCTTGGTGACGTTGGAGCCGTAGTTGGCCGCCCACGTCTCCTTGGAGATCGACGCGCCCACCGAGATCACGTGGTCGGCGACGGACGGGTCGCCGATGGTGTTGAGCCCCGGGCCGCTGTTGCCGGCCGAGATGACCAGCTGCACGCCGTAGATGTCGATGAGCCGCTTGTACAGCTCGGCGCGCGCGTTGTTGCCGTCGTTCAGCGGCGGCAGGCCGCCGATCGACATGTTGACGATGTCGACGCCGCGGTTGACGACGAGGTCGATCATGCCCTCGGTCAGCGCGATGTTGGTGCAGCCGCCGGACCAGGTGCAGGCACGCGAGGAGACGATCTTGGCGCCGGGGGCGGCGCCGTTCATCTCGCCGCCGAACAGGCCGTTGGCCGCGGTGATGCCCGCGACGTGCGTGCCGTGCGCGCCCTCGATGACACCGATGTTGACGTAGTCGGCCTTGGCGCCCGCCGCGTTGTAGACGACACCCTTGCGGGTCTCGACGACGAACGGGATCCGCTCGGAGATCTGGGTCCGCGGGTCGTCCTCACCGAAGTAGGAGACCTGGAACTTCTCCTTGTACGGCTTGAGGACCTTGTCGTCGGAGAAGTCCGCGTTGTTGTTCAGGTCGACCCGCGTGGTGCCGGTGACCGGGTCGTACAGCACGCCCCAGACGTCGGTGGTGTCACCGTCGCGGTTGAGGTCGCCCGCCATCTCGCCACCGGTGGTGGCCGCCTCGGCGAAGGTGGCGAACTTGTAGCTGCCCGCCGGGGCCGAGTAGGTCTTCCCGCCGGACGTGAACGTCGGGCCGCTGACGGACTCGGTCATCCGCAGCCAGGTGCCGTCGCCGTCGCTCACCGGGTCGGTGGCGGTCACCCAGTCGACGACCTTGCGCTCGCCGGTGGTGGTCTTCTTCAGGGCCGGGTGGCCGAGGTCGACGCCGGAGTCCAGGATGCCGATCGTGATCCCACGGCCGTCGGCCTTCGGGTGCTTCGCGACGAAGTCGACCGCGCCCGTCTCGAAGGACGGGTTGTACGGGTTCTTCGCCGGGGTCTTCTTGTTCGGCGCCGCGTAACTGCCCGTGGCCTTCAGCTGCTTCGCTCCGGCGGCCCGGTCGCCCTTGGGCGTCGGGTCGTCCAGCTTGATCTCCTGCTTGAGAT
The DNA here is from genome assembly GCF_055792845.1 of Streptomyces sp. DSM 106670. Taxonomy (NCBI): domain Bacteria; kingdom Bacillati; phylum Actinomycetota; class Actinomycetes; order Kitasatosporales; family Streptomycetaceae; genus Streptomyces; species Streptomyces sp. DSM 106670. Next base: position 2,519,669 of record NZ_CM147704.1, on the reverse strand, counting down.
CGATGCCGAGGACGGAGGAGAGCTTCGAGGCCGCCTTGATGGTGGACTCGGCGCGCTTCGTCGGGACCGTCGCCCGGACGTAGCCGAGCTTGTCGTAGGTCTGGCCGAGCACGGAGCCCTCGACGGCATCCAACTGCTTGCTGACCTGCTCGGTCGCCCCGGGGGTGGTGGCGACCATCATGGTGATGTTCTTCTCGCCCTTGGCCTCGGCCTTCGCCAGGAGATCGGCGTCGGCCTTGCCGAGCTTGTCGCCCCGGTCGCTGGTGGCGGCCGGTTTGACGGGTGCCGGAGCCGGGTCGTCGACGGCGAAGGCCGGTGCGGCGCCGGAGGCGGCGAGTGCCGCCGCCAGACCGGCAGCGGCCGCGATACGAGCCGCGCGTCTCGCCCCGGGTATGGAGCTGGGGGATTCCTTGGTCATCAGCATCCCTGTAATTGAAAGAGAGAGTCCGGAATTCGGTACCGGATGACCGCTCAGCCTGTCGTAAATGACAGGGGTTTGTGGAGAGTTGACGGAGACGAGTCAGGGACATGGCATAGATCCGCCATGGGGCGCGATATGCCACGAGGGAGGAAAGTGGCCAAACGGTACGCGGGTGACGCCCGGTGCGGGGTGGTGGTCCGGACCAGAGGCCGTCGAGGGCCCGCGTGCACGGCGTCCGTCGTCCCGCCCGTCGCCCGCACGTCCCGCCCGTCGCCCGCACGTCCCGCCCGCTCAGCGCGGCAGCACCATCACATACGCGGCCGGCTCCCGGTCGGCCGCCGCCATCAGCGCCGTCCGTACGACCGTCGCCTGCTGGTCCACCGCCTCGCGCAGCTTCCTCGGCGTGAGGTGGACGACCGTGATCCCGAGCCGCTCCAGATGCTCGCGCTTCGCGGCGTACGCGGACCACTGCGGGTCCTCCTCGGTCCGGCCCCTCCGGCCGGGCACGCCGTACCGGGGCGCCCGGGTGTCCAGCTCCACCGCCACCGCCTGGTCGGGCCAGTAGGCGTCCACCCCGCCGAGCCCCGGCCCGCCCGGCTGTCGCAGCTCCACGTTCCACACCGGCTCCGGCAGCCCGTGCTCGCGCACCATCGTGTACAGCCGCGCCTCCGCCACCGTCCGCCCCTCGGCCAGCAGCGCGTCGACCGCGCCCACCACGGCGGGCCGCCCCAGCAGCTTCGCCTCGCTCAACTCCCGTACCACGGCAGCCGGTTCGCAGTGCCCGCCGCGCACCGCCTCGGTCAGCAGCCGCCGGACGTCCGCCGCGTCGTCCGTGCCCGCCACCGCGTCCGCCAGGGCCCGCTCCACCGGGGCGACGGGCACCTCGCCCACCCGCGCCGCGCTCGGCATCGAGGCGGTCCGCAGCACCTCCACGAACCGGGTGGACCGCAGCCGCCGGGTGCGGGGGACCAGCACATCGATCCGGTGCAGCGCCCCCAGGTCCCCGACGGTGGCGAAGCCGTACAGCGCGAGCGCCGCGATCCCGGTGACCATCGCCTCGCCGTATCCCGCGTCCGAAGGTTCCGCCGGCGCGCGCCGCGCGGAGACCGGCGGACGACCCGCGTACAACAGCGCTCCGTGCAGCCGCTCCTGCCCGGTGGGCGGACCCGGGTGCAGCAGATAGACCCCCGGCAGCAGATGCTGCCAGGGGCCGCCGGGCAGACACTGCGCGGACGTCTGCGCGGCGGACACGCCCCGCGCCCTCAACTGCGCGGCGGACAGGACACGCTGCGTGACGTCCCCGGGGTGGAGGGGGAGCCGGGAGAGCGGGGCGAGAGCGGAGAGGCCGGGGGAGAGCGGGGTGTTCTTCTGGGTCATGTCCCGGGGTTTCCCGCCCGGGGAGGGTGCCCTAACCCCTGTTACACGCCCGTCGACATTCCCGGACAACGCCGTCCTAAAGTACGGACGTTCGACAACCGAAAAGGGCCGTCGCGCCGGGAATCGGGGGCGGGGCGTCTCGGGCGGGTGTACGAGCGCCGCTTTCGCGCCGCACGCACGCCCCGCCCGAGCGCCCCCTCATTCCCTCCCGCTCACGCCGCCGCGGACCGGTCGCACTCCTGGCCGCGCAGCGCCCGCGCGAGATCGTCGCGGGCCTCCAGCACCAGCCGCCGCAGCGCCGGGGCCGCGTCCTCGTGCTCGGTCAGCCAGGCGTCGGTCGCCGCGAGGGTCTCGGGGCTGTCCTGGAGCCCGGGGAACATCCCGCGCACCACGTTCATGCCGATCTGGATGGACCGCTCCGCCCAGATCCGCTCGATCACCTCGAAGTAGCGGGACGCGTACGGCGCGAGCAGCTCCCGCTGGGAGGGCTGCCCGAAGCCGGTGATCGTCGCCCCGACCAGCGCGTTGGACAGCTTGTCCGACTCCACGACCGCCGCCCACGCCTGCGCCTTGACCGCTTCGGACGGCCGCGAGGCGAGGCACCGTACGTGATGGCGCTTGCCGGTCGCCGTGTCGTCGCGGGCCAGTTCGGCGTCGATCGCCGCCTCGTTCGCCACCCCGTGCGAGGCCAGCGGGGAGAGGAAGGACCAGCGCAGCTCCTGGTCCACGTCGAGACCGTCCACCCGGGCCGTGCCGTCCAGCAGCCCGCCGAGCAGCTGGAAGTCCTCGTCGGACGAGGCGACCGCCGCGAAGAAGCGGGCCCAGGTCAGCTGGTGCTGGCTGCCCGGCTCGGCGGTCCGCAGCTCCCGCAGCGCACCCTCGGCCAGCGCCCGGCCGCCCTCCTCGCGCCAGTCGGGGGCCGCGTAGTTGACCAGCGCCGACTCCGTCCAGGCGTGCAGCATCTGGAGCACGCCGATGTCGCTCTCCCGCCCGGCGAACGCCAGCACCAGCGCGGCGAAGTCGCGGGCCGGCAGCAGCGCGTCCCGGGTCAGGTTCCACAGCGCCGACCAGCACAGGGCGCGGGCCAGCGGGTCCGTGATCTCGCCCAGGTGGTCGCGGAGCGTGGCCAGCGACCGCTCGTCGAAGCGGACCTTGCAGTAGGTGAGGTCGTCGTCGTTGACCAGGATCAGATCGGGCCGCTCGGACCCGGCCAGCGCGTCCACCACGGTCCGCTCGCCGGCCACGTCCACCTCGGCGCGCGCGTAACGCGTCAGCTCGCCCTCCGGCGTACGCCGGTACAGCCCGACCGCGACACGGTGCGGGCGCAGCTCCGGGTGCGAGGCTGCGGCCTCCTGGACGACGGCCAGCTCGGTGAGCGTGCCCGCGGCGTCGTACGTGGGCACCGGGGTGAGCACATTGACGCCCGCCGTCTGGAGCCAGGAGTGCGACCAGGCGGTCATGTCCCGACCGGAGGTCTCGGCGAGCACCGACAGCAGGTCCCCGAGCCGGGTGTTCCCGTAGGCGTGCTGCTTGAAGTAGCGCCGGGCGCCTTCGAGGAACGCGTCGCGCCCCACGTACGCCACGAGCTGCTTCAGGACCGAGGCGCCCTTGGCGTACGTGATCCCGTCGAAGTTCAGCTTGGCGTCCTCCAGGTCACGGATGTCGGCCGTGATGGGGTGCGTGGAGGGCAGCTGGTCGGCGCGGTAGGCCCAGGACTTGCGGTTGTTGGCGAAGGTGATCCAGCCGTTGGTGAAGCGGGTCGCCTCGACCATCGAGAAGGCGCCCATGAAGTCCGCGAAGGACTCCTTCAGCCACAGGTCGTCCCACCACTCCATGGTGACGAGGTCGCCGAACCACATGTGCGCCATCTCGTGCAGGATGACGTTGGCACGCCGCTCGTAGGCCGCCGTGGTGACCTTGCCGCGGTAGATGTACTCCTCGCGGAAGGTGACCATGCCCGGGTTCTCCATGGCCCCGAGGTTGTACTCGGGCACGAACGCCTGGTCGTACTTCCCGAAGGGGTAGGGGAAGTCGAAGTTGTCGTGGAAGAAGTCCAGGCCCTGCTTGGTGATCAGGAAGACGTCGTCCGCGTCGAAGTGCCGGGCGAGCCCCTTGCGGCACATCGCGCCGAGCGGGATCTCCAGGGTGGAGCCGTCGTCGAACGTACGGGTGTAGTGATCGCTCACGTAGTGGTACGGACCGGCGACGACGGCGGTGATGTACGTGGAGATCGGCTTGGTCTCGGCGAAGGTCCACACCCCGCCCTCGTGCGACTCCTCGGCCCCGTTGGACCAGACCCGCCAGTCCGCCGGCGCGGTCACCCGGAAGCGGTAGGGGGCCTTCAGGTCGGGCTGTTCGAAATTGGCGAAGACGCGGCGGGCGTCGGCCGGCTCGTACTGCGTGTAGAGATAGACCTCGCCGTCCTCCGGGTCGACGAAGCGGTGCATGCCCTCGCCGGTCCGGCTGTACGCGCAGCGGGCGTCGACCACGAGCACGTTCTCGCCCTCGACGAGCCCGTCCAGCGCCACCCGCGTGCCGTCGAACACGACGGCCGGGTCGAGGGGCTTCCCGTTCAGGGTCACCGCGTCCACACCCGGCGCCACCAGGTCGGCGAAGGTCGATGCGCCGGCCCGGGCGGAGCGGAACCGGATCGTGGTGAGCGAACGGAACGTCCGCGGACGGCCGTCCCCGTCGCCCCCGTCGGCCCCCTCGGGCTCGCCGACGGCGGACCGCAGGTCGAGGTCGACCTCGTAACCGTCGACGGTCAGCAGCTCGGCCCTCTGCTGGGCCTCGTCGCGGGACAGGTTTTCACCGGGCACGGGCACTCCTTCGTGACGCGCGTCATGTGTCGTGTTCGAACCTATTGATCCTTGCATGCGTCTCGCGGCGACCGCAGGCAGGGAATGAGAGGCCCTCCTGAGACGTTCTCGCCCGAAGGTGGCACACGCCCTTCTGTGGAACAGCCCTCTGAGGAGAGACATGTCCGAGAACACCCCGGCCAACGGCAAGACCCCGGTCGACTTCTGGTTCGACCCGCTCTGCCCCTGGGCGTGGATGACCTCGCGCTGGATGCTGGAAGTGGAGAAGGTCCGCGACGTCGAGGTCCGCTGGCACGTGATGAGCCTCGCCGTCCTGAACGAGGACAAGCTGGACGAACTGCCGGAGGAGTACCGCGACCTCCTGGAGAACAAGGCCTGGGGCCCGGTCCGGGTCGTCGTCGCCGCCCGGCAGCTGCACGGCGACGAGGTCGTCGGCCCCCTCTACACCGCGCTCGGCACCCGCTTCCACAACAACGGCGAGGGCCCCACCCGCGAGGCCGTGGCCGCCGCGCTGAAGGACGTGGGCCTGCCCGAGGACCTCGTGGAGTACGCCGACAAGGACACGTACGACACCGAGCTGCGCGCCTCCCACAAGGAGGGCATCGACAAGGTCGGCCAGGAGGTCGGCACCCCGGTCATCGCGGTCCCCGGCGCGGACGGCGAGCAGGTCGCCTTCTTCGGCCCGGTCGTCACCCCCGCGCCCAAGGGCGAGGAGGCGGCGAAGCTGTGGGACGGCACGCTGCTGGTCGCCTCGATCCCGGGCTTCTACGAGATCAAGCGGACGCGCACCCAGGGCCCGATCTTCGACTGACGCGGGCAACCCCACGGGCTGGAGGCCGCGCCGGTCCGAGGGCGCCCGGGACCCCGGCGGGCCGGGTTCCCGGGCGTTGTCAGTGGTGGCTCGTACGGTGGGGAGCATGCGAATCTCACCGGAGATGATCACGATCGACTGCGCCGACCCGCAGGCCCTGGCCGCCTGGTGGGCCGAGGCGCTCGGCGTCGAAGAGGTCCAGGACTACGACGCGTTCGTCGTCCTCGCGGCCACCCCGCTGGTGCTCGGCTTCCAGCGGGTGCCCGAGCCCAAGCCCGGCAAGAACCGGGTGCATGTCGACTTCACCTCGCCCGACCGCCCGGCGGACGTGGAGCGGCTGGCGAAGCTGGGCGCGACCGTGGTCGGCGAGCAGTCGATGCAGGGGATGTCCTGGACCGTCCTCAAGGACCCGGAGGGCAACGAGTTCTGCCTCGCCGACGCGGGCAGCCACTGAAACGGGGAGCGGTGGACCCTGGGGCCCACCGCTCCCCGGAATCGCCCTACTTGATGCCGAGCACCTGCTCCAGCGGGTCGATGAGGAAGTAGACGAGGAAGAGCACCGCGGTGCCCCACAGCAGCCAGTGGACCTCGCGGGCCTTGCCCAGGCACGCCTTGATGACCACATAGGCGACGAACCCGGCGCCGATGCCGTTGGTGATGGAGTAGGTGAACGGCATGACGACGATGGTGAGGAAGGCCGGGATGGCGACCTCGTAGCGGTCCCAGTCGATGTGCTTGACCTGGGTCATCATCAGGAACCCGACCACGACGAGGGCCGGCGCCGCCGCCTGCATCGGCACGATCGTCAGGACGGGCGTGAGGAAGAGGGCGAGGGCGAACAGCCCGCCGGTGATCATGTTGGCGAAGCCGGTACGGGCTCCCTCACCGACACCCGCGGCGGACTCGATGTAGGTGGTGGCCGACGACGAGGACATGGCGCCACCGGCGACGGCGGCGGCGCCGTCGATGAGCAGGACGCGGCCGAGACCGGGCACCTGGCCCCGCTCGTCGAGGAGGCCGGCCTCCGCCGTGACGCCCACGACGGTGCCCATCGTGTCGAAGAAGTCGGACAGGATGAGGGTGAAGATGAGCAGGACGACGGTCAGAACGCTGACCTGACCGAACGAGCCGAACAGATCGAAGTGCCACAGCAGCCCGAAGTCGGGCGCGGCGACGGGGCTGCTGGGAATCGACGGCGAGGTCAGGCCCCAGGCCTTGATGTCGGCGATCTCGTTGATGACGATGGCGACGGCGGTCATCAGCACGATGCTGATCAGGATCGCGCCCTTCACCTTCCGGGTCATCAGGACGATCGTCAGGAGCACACCGAGGCAGAAGACGAGCATCGGCCAGCCGGTGAGCGTGCCGGTGCCGAGCTGGACGGGCACGGTGGAGTTCGCGGCGTCGGGGATACGGGTGACGAAGCCGGCGTCCACGAAGCCGATGAAGGCGATGAACAGACCGATGCCGACGCTGATCGCCTGCTTGAGGGGTTGCGGGATGGCGTGCATGATCGCCTCGCGCAGCCCGGTCATCACCAGTACGCAGATCAACAGGCCTTCGAGCACGATGAGCCCCATCGCGTCTTCCCAGCTCATCAACGGAGCGATCTGGAAAGCGACGACGGCGTTGATGCCCAGACCCGCGGCCAGGGCCAGCGGCAGATTGCCGCCCACACCCATGATGAGCGTCATCACCGCGGCGACCAGGGCGGTGGCGGTGACCAACTGCACGTTGTCCAGCTGCTCGCCGTACTTGTCCTCGGCCCCGCCGAGGATGATCGGGTTGAGCACGAGGATGTATGCCATCGTGAAGAACGTGGCGAATCCGCCGCGTATCTCCCTGATGTAGGTCGAACCGCGTTCGCTTATGCGGAAGAACCGGTCGACGGCGCCCTCTGATCCGGCGGGCTTGGCGTCGGGCGGCGGGCTGGTCGTGCTGGAGTGCATGGCTGAATCTCCTGGACCTGCGAATGATGAAGGGAAGAGATGGCGCCGGTGCTGCCCGACAAGAACGGCAGGCACTGTGCGAACGCACATCGCGGCACCTTGCGAGCGGATCATACGCGGCAGCGGCAGGAGCGCAACTACCCGCGTAGAGCGCGCAGTTGGTACCTTTTCGGCCCTGTGGCTTCCTACGGAATCGGTGGCGACCTTTTCCGTCAAACCGGCAGGCAGCCGACAGTGGGCATGGAAGTGTCGGTGACAGCTCCCCTACGCTCCGTATGTGCACCCACCACTCCCCTTCAATGCGCGGGCAGCCCGCGCCTTGCGCGAGAAACTAGGGATGGCGCCCGGTCATGTCGCCTACGGCATGCGCGCGTCCTTCGGCACCACCCATGTCAGCCCCGAGCACGTGATCGCGTGGGAACGCGGGACCCATGTGCCGGACGCGACCGAACTCACCGCTCTCGCAGCCGCGTTGTGGTGTCAGCCCAGTGAGCTCATGGGGCGACCGCGCACCCTGCTCGAACACCGCATCGCGCGCGGCATCTCGGCCGAGGAGGTCGCCCGCGCCACCGGCCTCTCCCACGGCGCGTACCTCGCCATGGAGGAAGCCGGTCTGTGGGACGGCGACAAACGGCAGTCCGTCCGGCTGGGCGAGGTTCTCGCCCTGCCCCCACGTGACTTCATCGCCATCACCAGGCTGGAGGAGGAGCTGGCCCGCCTCCTCCACGAGGCGGTCTCCACCCGCTGGCAGGCGCACATCCGCGCCATCGCCAAGCTCATCTCCATGGACCGCCGCGACCTGAAGGCCCCGTTGGCCGCCATGCAACAGGACTACCAGGCCCTCATGACGGCCACCTTGAGCCGGGCGGGCGGCACCACCGCGTCGGGCGAGGACGGCCGCCGCTACGTCGAGAACATCGTCGACCACTTCTGGTCCCGGCTGCCGGGCTCCACGGAGCATCCGTCGTCCTCGCATCACTCCTGATGCGGGCGTGAAGCCCGACGTACCGGCTCAGTCCATGTCCTCCCGCATGTCCTCGTACCCGTCGTGGAACAACGCGGAGAAGTCGGGGTACTCCTCCGGGACGCCGTACTTCGGCGGGAACGCGTACGCGGCCCACTCCCCGTCCGGTCCGACGTCGGTCGGATCGAGCAGCCAGAAGTCCTCTCCGTGGGCGATCTCGATGGACCGGCGGAAGAGCTCCACGATGTCCTCGTTGTCGGGTATCGAGTCGTAGACGTCGACCACGCGCCCGCCGTCCTCGCTGTCCCGCATCCACACGACGCGGTCGCACGAATACACCTCGTCCACCCAGCCATCAAGGCGCGTCCACCCGTTGCTCGCCAGGAAGAATCCCCGCAGGCTCGGCGGGAACCGCACCCCGAGACGCTCCTCGGCCGCCACCAGCGCTTCCTCCCGAGCCGGAGCCTCACCCAGCCACAGCCCGACCCGCCCCCCTCGCTCCAGGACCTCGATCTGATCGTCGTCCAGATCGGCCAGCTCTTCACCGTCACCGCGAACGACCGCGTACAGCTCGCCGTATCGCTCCAGAAAGACCCGCCACTCCTCCGGCGTGGTCAGAACTGCCGCAACTTCATTCTCTTCAGGCTCAGTTGACTCGCTCATGCCGATCATGGTCGCAGGTGGGTATGACAACGCCCACGGCCGCCGACCGGCGGCATCACGAGTTGTCCTCCTCGGCTGTGAGCCGCCTTACCTCACTGTGGACGTGCTGGCTGATGAGGTCGCCGAGCGGGTCGGTCACGGAGAAGGAGTGCGGCCCGGGGTGGTGGTCGAAGTACGCGCACGGGGTGACGGTGCGGGTGGCCAGGTCGCGGAGGAGAGCGGGGCACAGGGGAAGAGTGCCGAACCGGTAGACGCGGTGGGCGCCGGCCCCGGTCCAGAGGAACCACAGGTCCCGGTCGTCGCCATCGGGGACATCGGCGGCCCAGAGATGGGCGGCATGCTCAGCGGCTTCGTCGTGCTCGCCCAACTCGCAGAGCAGAAAGTCGTCCTGGCCCAGAACATCGGGCGGGTGTCGAGGGCCGCCCTCCATGTCGGCGAGCGCGAGGAGCGCTTCGAAGAACGGTACGTCGGTGACGGCGGTGCATTGGAGCACGGGGCAGGTCTCTTCCGTTCGCTTTCGTTCTCATCCTCGGGGTGCCGTGGGCGGGCCCCGGTTTCGCACCGGCGGATCTCAGACCGGCAGATCCCACCCCGTACCGTCATCGGAGCCGATCCACACCCGCTGCCGGTCGGCCGTGACCGTGATGCCGAAGCCCTCCTGGTGTGGCTCGCCCGCTCCCTGCCAGAGCCGGATCGCGGTCTCGACCCGGTCCCACAGGCGTACCGGACCACGCTGGACGACCGTCCACCCGCCATCGGGCCCGGGTGCCGTCCGCGCCTGCGAACCGGTGGAGACGTCCCAGAGAATCTGCTCCGGCCCCACACCCATCCGTTCCGCCGCAGGCGCGGCGAGCTGGGCGACCCAGCCACCGGTCCACGTACCGACCACCGCCGGGTCGATCCGGCTCGGCCGTTCCGCCCCGGGCAGCAGGGGCAGAGCCGGGCGAGGCGGCCGGTCGTGCGGGCGCGCGAGCATGAAGCTGGTGTACCCGGGCAGGAGCCGCCCCGTCGTGGTCCCGGGGCCGGTCACGGTGAGGAGCGCAAGGCCGGACGCGTAGCTCCAGCCGGAGAGGGTGACCAGGATCTTCCCGCCCGGCTTCACCTGGTGCAGCCAGGCCATGGGGATGTACCGGACCGAGCACGTGGCGATCAGACGGTCGTACGCGCTCGGGCCCGCGTCCGGGTCTCCCCGCAGGCCGTCCCCGATGACCAGGCGCGGCGCGTACCCGGCCGACGTGAGGGCGGCAGCCGCGGCTCGGCCGACCACCGGGTCGTACTCGATACTGGTCAGCCGCTCGTCGCCGAGACGATGCGCACCGAGAGCGGTCGAGTAGCCGGTTCCGGTGCCGACCTCCAACACCCTCTGCCCGGCTTCCACTTCGAGCTGCTGCCACATGCGGAGCACCAGGGACGGCAGGGTCGACGACGAGGTCGGATCGCCCGTGACGCTGCCGTCCGTCACATCACCGGGCCGGACGCGGCCGTCGAGCTGGGTGATGAGCGTCCGGTCGGTGTAGACGCCCTCCAGCCACCCGTCCTCGCCCTGGTGAACAGGCCGGAAAGCGGTAGGGGCGCTGTTGGCGACCTCTGTGAAGTAGGAGCCCAGGAACAGCTCGCGGGGAACCGCCTCGGCGGCATCGCGCCATCCGGGGTCGGTGAGCGTCCCGTCCTCGGCGAGTGCGTTCGCGAGGGCGGTACGCAGGTGAGCGGAAGCGGTCATCCTTCGGATCCTTTCTCCAGCTGGTCGGCGAGGGCGTGGGCGATGCCGTCGGTGACGTCGGGCGGCTGCCATGCCCACTGCCCGTTGGGGTTGCATTCGAGGAAGTACCAGTTCCCGTCACGGGTTACGGCGAAGTCGAACGCTCCGTACACCAGACGGAAGTGGGCGAGGTAGGCGTTGACGGACCTCCTCACCGCGTCGGGCACATCCACGGGTGCACACCGCATGAGGCCCTGCCGTCGCCGCCAGTCCAGATCCGGGCTGTCGATCCGCACCCCGGACAACCACGGGCCGACAGCGGTCACCCGCACGTCGAACGCCTTGTGCACCCGGGCCTGGAAGAGGTGAGGGCAGACCGCCACCGCATCGGTGATCTCCCGCTCACGTACAGCGCGCACCCATACACTCCGGGGTCGGCCGTCGACGCGGTAGGACGTGTTCCACACGGGCTTGTAGACGACTCCGCCGCGGTGCTGGGAGATGAACTCCCTTGCTTCCTGCGCGACATGAGTGATCAGCGTGTCGGGCACGAGGAACCCGGACCGCTGCGCCGCCGCGAGCTGAGCGGGTTTGTATTCGGCCGCACGGTTCTTCCAGGGGTGGTTGACGTAGTGCGCGTCTGGAAGAGACGCGAGGACGCCCCCGGTTCCCCAGAAGGACTGCTCGGCGGCGAACCGGCGGTCGTGCTCGTCCAGCCCGCGGGGCCCCTCGTACGGCGACGGCCTGCGGACCCAGACCGACCGCACCCGGGTGAGATCGAGATCCCGGCTGGGCGTGCGCAGGACGCCCTGTTGAACACCCGTGCCGTACGTGGCGGACAGTGAGGCCCCTGCGCGCAGGTCGGTACCGGGGTCCAAGCGCACCACGGGCACGCGCCGCGCGGCGAGGACACGCAGCACGACGTCCGTGGTCACGTCGTGGACGTTGGTCAGCACCAGCACCGACCCGCGTCGGTCGTCCATCAGCCGGACTGGTCCTGGTCGTAGGACTCGGTGCTGTCGGAGTCGGTCGCGCCACCCGGTGCCGCACCGTCGCCCGGCGTGGTGTGGGTCGGCGTCAGCCCGCTGGTACTGGTGCCGTGGCCGCCCATTTCGACCGTGCGGCCGCTCTCGTCGAGGATCACGGCGATCTGCGTCCCGGGGTCGAGTACGGGGGTGAACCGCGGGACGGCGACGGTGTCCTCGTACGGTCCCATCCGGCCTGTGCCCCAGGGTGCGGGCGTGCAGGTGCTCAGTGCTTACCTCCGTGTGCTGGTGATGGTTGGTGCTCTCCGGCGGGCTGGCGTCTGTCACCCGGTTCGTCAGGGCGGCGACCTCAGCCGCCGTACCAGCGCATCCACTTCGGCCGACCGCCAACGGCCCCGCTGCGCGATCGCCGCGTCCAACCCTGGGTAGTACCGGGCGCGGTAGGCGGGGTCGGCCTCGATGCGGACCCGTTCGGCGAAGGGTGAGGGCGGGCTTGGTGCCGGCCGACGGCGCAGGGGTGCCTTCATGGCAGCCGGGTCCGGATGGGCAGGTGGGCCCAGACGGTCTTTCCGGGGTGGCGCGGCCGTACGCCCCACCGCTCGGCGAGCGCGTCGACGATGAGGAGGCCTCGGCCGGACGTCTCGTCGTCGGTGGGCTTGCGCAGCTCCGGCATAAGCCACTGGTAGGAGTCGGCGACTTCCAGGATCAGCACGCCGTTCCGACGACGTAACCCCAACTCGAAGTAGTCGCCGGTGCCTTTGGCGTGGCTGATGACGTTGGTGGCCAACTCGCTGGTGATCAGCGCCGCGTCGTCGACGAGTTCGCCGAGCTTCCAGTCGAGCAGGACTGTTGTGACGTACCGCCGAGCGGCGGACACGGAGTCCCTGCGGACTCGGAACCTCTTGCTGTCTGTGCGCCCGGACATACGTCCCCCAAGGTCGTGGGCAGGCGGAACCAAGATCACCTGGCGTGCTGGAGTCAGCACTCGGTGTGACGTAATCCACGCTAGGTGTGCGGTCAGACGCAAAGTAAGTGATTCTGTGATGCAAGCTTGCATTCACTCGTCCGTGGCAACTCGCTAGCGAGAGCGAACAGTTGCCAGGCAGACTGGCTGGAGGGAGAGGGGAATCTATGCCCGCAGGTGGGAAGCCCACAGTGCGTAGCCGGAGGCTGGGCGCAGCACTCAAGCGGCTGCGGCTGAACGTGGGTCTTGACCAGGAACACGCAGCCGAGGCGGTGGCATGTTCCACGGCGAAGATCAGCCGAATCGAGTCGGGCACGGTGAGCGCACGCGTCGGTGATGTGCGAGTGCTGCTTGATCTGTACGAGGTGGAGGACGTTGCCGAACGTCAGCTACTGGAGAAGCTGGCACGGGACAGCAACAAGCGTGGCTGGTGGATGGATTTCGATGCCGGGCAGCCCGTGCGGGAGATTCTGGGCGACTTTCTGTCCCTGGAGTCCGACGCCACGTACATCCGTACCTGGCAGCCGGTTCTCATCCCGGGCCTACTGCAGACCCCCGAGTACACACGGGCGTTGACCGACGCCAGCCCGGATGTGATCAGCGAAGATGCGGCCGACATGGTTGTCAAGGTCAGGCAGGAGAGGCGTCGCGTCTTCGAGGAGACAGGCGCACGGTTCGCTGCCGTGATCTGGGAGCCGGCGATCACCAGCCCGATGCCGTCGCCCGCTGTTCACCGGGCCCAGCTCGCGCACCTCAACAGGATGGCCAAGCAGCCCAACATGACGATTCAGGTGCTGCCGCACACCGAATGGGCTGCCGCACGGGTGTCGCCCGCGTTCGTCGGACTCTCGTACGCCAAGGAGACATCGCCCGAAGTGATCGTTGTCGATGCGGTCGCCAACTGCATCATCCTCGAAGAGCGGGACGTCATGGCCAGTTACATCCATGCGTTTGACACACTCAGGTCGGCTGCGCTCACACGAACCGAGAGCATGGCCTTCATCGAGAAAGTCGCGAGCAGCATCACCGCCGGGAACGAGGAACCGTGAGCAGACAGGGCATCGTGTCTTCCTTCGAGAAGTCGTCGTACTCCTCGGGAGGGCAGGGGACCGAGTGTGTCGAGGTCGCCCACACCGCCGATGGCGGCCGTGCTGTCCGTGACAGCAAGGACCCGGCTGCCGGGCTTCAGTTCTTCGGCCCCGCGCACTGGGCCGCGTTCATCGACGGCGTGAAGGCGGGCACCTTCGGCGGCTGATCGGCCCAGCGAAACCTCAGTGAAGGAGACAACGGTGAAACACCCGCGGGTCGTCACGGAGTTCAAGAAGTCCAGCGCCTCACAAGGTGGACAACAGGAGTGTGTCGAGGTCGCCCACACCGCCGATGGCGGCCGTGCTGTCCGTGACAGCAAGGACCCGGCTGCCGGGCTTCAGTTCTTCGGCCCCGCGCACTGGGCTGCGTTCATCGACGGCGTGAAGGCCGGCACCTTCGGCGGCTGACGGCTCGGGCCGGTCCGTGCGAGCGGACCCGGTCCGTGGTTCAGGAGGCCGGTGGCTCGTGGGCGGCGAGTTCTGCGGCCAGTTCCATGCAGCGCAGGCGGGCCGGGGAGAAGTCGTAGGGCATCCTGCCGATGGCTTCGTATGCGCTCATGGACGCGTGCCGCCCGCCGGAGCCCTGGCCGGCCTCGGGTTCGTCCTCATCGGCGGCAGCGGGGTGCAGCGCGTCCCAGGCGTCGAAGAGCGCGTCGTCGTCCTCCGCCAGGCCGGAGTCCTCGATGACGGCGTCCAGCGCCTCTTCGAAGGCGTGCCGTTCGGCGGCCACCTGGGCCACGCGGGGGTCGTCGACGGCGACCGTGTCGTCGAGTGCTTCCTCGGCGGCATCGACGCGGTCGGACTCCTCCCGCAGATCCGGGTGGGTGGCCAGGGCGATGAAGCGGGAGGCCTGCACGGCCGCGCCGAGCGGGCCGAAGATCCGCTCGGTGACCAGCAGGCTGTCCAGGTCCGCCCGGCGCAACGAGCCCTCGGGCAGGCTCTTGAGGCGGCCGGTGACGAAGTCGGATAGCAGGCCCGCCCTGCTGCCTTCCGTGCGCATGCGCCGCACGGCGGTTCGCTGGCGTCGCAGTTCCGCTTCCTGGGCGACGAGGGCTTCCTCCAGCCGTTCCAGGATGCCCGCGATGCCGTCGTCGCTGTCGGCACCGGTGGAAGCCGGGGCGGCGAAGGCGTCACGGATGTCGTCCAGGGCGATCCCGGCGTCGGCCGTCCTGCGGATCCACAGGAGCCGGATCATGTCCTCGTACCCGTAGCGGCGGCGGTCGTCGCTGCCTCGCTCGGGCTCGGGGAGCAGGCCGATCTCGTGGTAGTGACGGATCGCCCGCGGTGTGGTGCCGACGAATGCCGCTGCGTCACCGATCTTGACCCGGCGCGGCGGGACGAAGGACACATGCATGAGAAGGGCCTTTCTCGGTGGGGCGGGGCAGGAGACCACCGGACCACATACCGCTGCGGAAGGTGCAACTCCCGGCACGCCGCCCCGGGCGTCCCCGTCAGCCGCCGATCGGCTTCCGGTAGCGGACGTACTCGTTCCGACGTCGGAACCCCACGCTCTCGTAGAGATCGTAGGAGCGGTGCGGATTCGCGGTCCCGGTGTACAACCGGGCTGTCTCCGCGCCGTGTTCACGGAGACAGCGCAACCCGTCCAGCAGCAGAGCCCGCCCGAGGCCAAGACGCCTCGACTCCGCCCGGACACTCAACTCCTCCACCTCGCCCGCCGTGGGGTCCTGCCGGCGGATCGAGCACAGGGCCACGCCGCCCAGGTGCTCCCCGACCCAAGCGGCCCGCCAGCAGGTCGGGTCGGCCGTGGCGAGGAAGCTCTCGTACGTCCACGTCCCGGTGAAGGCGGCATCCGCGTACGAATCGACGACCGCCTTCCAGGCCGCCCGATAGCTGCTTCGATCGACGGCGCCCACGCGTATGCCGGGAGGCAACGGCCTGCTGTCGGGGAGCGTCCGGAGATCGGTCAGCTCCAGCTCCACCAGGCTGAAGACGCGCCGGTAGCCGGATGCGAGGAGCAGTGCGGTCGCGTCGTGTTCGCAGGCCGTGGCGTTCGCACCAAGCACGGCCGTCCCCGCCGTTCCGTGCTGCCGTACGAGCCGGCGGATGCGGTCCTCCGCCCAGGCGAGCATGGTCGAACCGACGCCCCGGCCGCGGTGTTGGGGCAGCAGGTGGCCACGGTGCAGGTACAGCCACGTCCCGTCCCGCTCCTCCCACCACCTGACCGTCACGTAGCCGACGACGCCACCGTCGTACTCCACCAGGACCTGGTTTTCGGACGGGTCGTCCGACGCGGCGCACGATGCGGCGATCTCGGCCGCGGTCGGGACTCCTTCCACGACGGAGCGGGCGTCGACCCGGTCCCGACCCGCACAGCCCAGCCGCACGGCGGCCATCGCACCGTGGTCTTCGCCGCCGCGACAGGGCCGGAACGCGTAGCCGCCCACACCGAGCCCTTCCGCCACGCCGGACACGCGGCTTCACCGGTCAGCGAGCGTACGCCGTACTGATCAGGCGGAAGAACGCGTTTTCCGGGGCATGACCGGCTTCATGTGCGGGCCGGTTGGGGTCGGCGGCATGCCTGCCGAGCCCTCCCTCGTCCTCATCCTGCGACCCGCGACCCGTGCCGACCTGCCCGCGGTGCTCGCTCTGCTCGCCGATGAGGAGCGGGTGGTGGACCCGGCGGACGTCACGGTCACTCAGGCGTACGAGCACGCCTTCGCGGCGATCGACGCGGACCCGCGCAACGAGATGCTGGTTCTCGTCGAGGACGCCGACGAGCGCGGTGGCGGGACGGTTGTCGGGTGCCTGCAGGCCACGTACATCCCCGGGCTCGGCCAGGGCGGCGCGGAGAGGGCCCTGATCGAGGCCGTCCGGATTTGTGCGGACCGGCGGGGCGGCGGGCTGGGCCGGATCCTGATGGAGCGGGCGATCGCGCGGGCCCGCCCGCCGTGCTTCCCCCGGGCGGCGGAGGCGGATCATCACGCGGCAGGACGTGCCGGGCCGGGCGGTACGCGAGATTCGGGGCATGACGACGACGGACCCCGCCCCGCCCGAACCCAGCCCGGAACCCCGCCGCCCGCCACCGGTGCGGCCACCGGTTCCACCGGTCCCGGTCCGCCCGCCGCTGCCGCCCGCCCCGCGCTGGGCGGTCCGCGCCGCCCAGGTCGCGGCCTGGTCGACCGTCCCGTCCGGGCTGTGGCGCGTCGCGCTCGTGCTCGGGGTGCCGGTCGGGGTGATGGAGCGTGCGGAGTTCCTCGCCGCGTTCCCGGACGACTCCGTGCTGATCGGCCTGGCGTACGTGCTGCTGATCGGTGCGGTCGCCGAGGCCGCCTCGTACCTCACGCTCGGACTGGTGCGGCCCTGGGGCGACGTGGCGCCGCGCTGGATTCCGCTGGTCGGAGGGCGTCCGGTCAACGGCGGGCTCGCGGTGCTCGCCGCCTCGCTGGGCGCCCTCACGGTCACCGTTCTGTGGTGGGTCTTCTTCTTCGGCGGGCTGCTGACCGCCCCCAGCCCGGACCCCGGCATCTCGGCCGGTGAAGTCCTCTTCGTCGCCGCCTACGCCCCTCTTCTGCTGTGGGGCCCGCTGCTGGCGGCGGTGACCTGGTCGTACCACCGGCGGGACCGGGCCCGCCCGCGGCCGTGACCGGACGCCGCTTCAGTCGTCGGCCGCGACGAGCAGGGTCAACCGCCCCGCCGACCGGTCGATGAGCACGAACTCGTGGAAGTCGCTGTGCACACCGCCCCAGTCGTGCACCGCCTCACCGTCGAGCTCGCTCAGGTAGTAGATGCGTTCGGCGGCGGCCAGCCGGTCGTACACCTCCCGCCGCAGATCCGTCGCCAGATCGCCGGGCACGTCCTCGAACTGGTTCGCCCACTCCCGCAGGATGAGGTCGCTCTCCTCCCGGCCGACGGCTCCGTACGCGTCGGGGGTCACCGCCTCCACCCAGTACGGGCCGTGCCGGAGCCCGTCCGGCAGCACTCCGCCGCCGGCGTAGTCGTCCCGGAACTGCTCATGCCCGATGAGCGCGGCGAGCAGCTCCGTATCGCCGGCCGGTTCCGCCGCGAAACGCAGCCGCTTGACGTCGACCCATCGGAAGGCGGCCGACCTCGCATCCTGGAACCTGTAGTTCCGGAAGTTGATGAAGGTGTCGCCCTCGTGGCTGAGCTCGTTCGGCACGCCTGTCAGCCTAGACAGCGGCGCGCCGTGTCACACCTCCGGCGCCGCCGCCTCCAGCTCCGCCACCGTGCCCGACATCACCGTACGGATGTGGCGCGTCAGGTGCTCCGCCGGCCAGTCCCACCAGGCCACCGCCAGCAGGCGCGCGATGTCCGCCTCCTCGTACCGGGTACGGATCAGGCGCGCCGGGTTGCCGCCGACGATGCCGTAGTCCGGGATGTCCGAGACGACCACCGACCGCGAGCTGACGATCGCGCCGTGCCCGATGCGGACGCCCGGCATGATCACCGCCTCGTAGCCGATCCAGACGTCGTTGCCGATCACGGTGTCGCCCCGGTTGGGGAGGCCCGTGAGCAGGTCGAAGTGGTCGGCCCAGGAGCCGCCGAGGGTCGGGAACGGGAAGGTGGACGGGCCGTCCATCCGGTGGTTGGAGCCGTTCATGATGAACCGCACCCCGGTGCCCAGCGCGCAGAACTTCCCGATCACCAGGCGCTCCGGGCCGTAGTGGTAGAGCACGTTCCGGGTCTCGAACTCCGTGGCGTGCTCGGGGTCGTCGTAGTACGAGTAGTCGCCGACCTCCACCAGCGGCGAGGTGACCAGCGGCTTCAGCTGCACCACGCGCGGCTGGCCGGGCATCGGGTGCAGGACGGTCGGGTCCGCAGGGACGGGCGCGGGGGAGGGGGCAGAACTCATGACGCCATCGTGGCACCCGCGTCCGCCGGTCCGCCGGTATTTTCCACCCCGGCCCTCGGCCCCCTGACCGCCCTACGCAGCCGCAGCCGCAGGTCCCGATCCAGACGCAGGCCCCGGCCCCGCCCCGCACCCCAGCCGGAACGGCTCCCCCTGCGACCAGTCCGCCGCCACGCCCCGCATCACCAGCGCGCTGTCCAGCACCGCGCTGCCCGGCGGGAAACGGTCCAGGTCCTCGAAGAACGAGGAGCGTACGGTACGGGGCCGGCCCGCCGTCACCTTCCAGGCGTCCGTGGACAGTTCGAGGACGTCCAGGTGCGTGCCCGCGGCGTTGGGGGAGAGGCCCCGGCTGCCGAGGCGGAAGAACTCCGACGCCTCCGCCAGGTCCGCGAACAGCCCGCTGCCGTGCAGTTCCGCGGCCGGCTCCACGGTCGCGTCGACCTCCACCTCGCCGTCCCGGGTCGCGAAGGCCACCCGTACGGCGTCGGCCTCCTCCCGCACCGTGAAGTCCGCGCGGCCGTGCTCGCCCGGGTAGATCCGGCCGCCCGCGAAGGCGTTGAGGCGGGAGGCGGTGTCGCGGCGCGGGATGTAGACGCCCCGCTCGACGCCGTCCGGCCCGTCCCACTCGACGGAGATCCGGTGCGCCGCGTTCTCGCTGGTCAGCCCGGTCGCGGCCGGGGCCCAGCCAGGGCGGACGCCGCCGATCCGGAGCAGGCAGATGCCGGCCACCGCCTGGCCGCGCACCAGTTGGGGGCGCAGCGGCGCGGGCAGCAGGGCCGCCGCGATGTACGGGTCGACCCGGTAGTTCACCAGGAGGCGGCGTTCGATGACGCTGGAGAGCCGGGACCTGATCATGAGGCGTCGCCTTCCGGCGCGGAGCGCCACTTGGTGTTGCGGAGCACGATCTGCTCGGGGCAGACCGTGCTGAGGAAGCGGCCCACGCACAGGGCGAGCCGTTCCTCGGCGAGCGAGTAGAGGATGCGGTTGGCGTCCCGGCGCTCGGTGACGAGCCCGGCGCCCTTGAGGACGCCCAGATGGCGCGAGATGGACGGGGCGCTGATCGAGAACCGGCTCGCGATCTCCCCGGCGGCCAGCTCGCCGTCCCGCAGATCCTCCAGGATCTGACGGCGGGTGGGGTCGGCGAGCGCGCGGAAGGCGCTCGCCTCTTCGTCGGCCGGAAGAGCGCGTGATTCCATGTGTGCATGTTTAGCACATGAGCTAAACAGCTAAACAGTCGCCATGGAAGAGCCCCCGCGAGTCACGTCCTCGCGGGGGCTCTTCTTTCATCCGCCTGCCGTGGTGAAGGTTGAGAAGACGATCACGAGGCAGGACGTCTGTGGTGCGCCGACGTCACGTCGCAGTCGGGTCAGGGGGCGAGCAGCAGTACGTCCGCGCGCTCCTTGGCCGCGGCGTAACGCTTCGCCACGTCCTGCCAGTTGACGACCTGCCACATCGCCTCGATGAAGTCCACCTTCTGGTTCTTGTACTGAAGGTAGAAGGCGTGCTCCCAGGCGTCGAAGACCAGGATCGGGACCGAGCCCTGGCCGACGTTGCCCTGGTGGTCGTAGACCTGCTCGACGATCAGCTTGCCGCTCACGGGCTCGTACGCGAGCACGCCCCAGCCGGAACCCTGGGTGGTGGCGGCGGCCTTCGTCAGCTGGGACTTGAAGCCCGCGTAGGAGCCGAAGGACTCGGTGATCGCGTCGGCGAGGTCGCCCACGCCGTCCGCCGCGAGGGGCTCGCCGCCGCCGTCGCCGGTCATGTTGTGCCAGTAGATCGAGTGCAGGATGTGGCCGGAGAGGTGGAACGCGAGGTTCTTCTGAAGGCCGTTGATCGCGCCCCAGGCCTCCTTGTCGCGGGCCTCTTCCAGCTGCTCCAGGGTGTCGTTCGCGCCCTTGACGTATGCGGCGTGGTGCTTGTCGTGGTGCAGCTCGATGATCTGCGGATTGATGACCGGTTCGAGCGCCGCGTAGTCGTACGGGAGTTCCGGGAGCGTGTACGTGGCCATGATGCGAGCCCTCCGACTGCTGGGAATGCCGTCCAGTTGTTATTGCAATCTATGTGCAGAAGCAGGCTAACAGCAGGAGCGTTCCGAAGTGATCAGCCCTTCGGCCTAGGACCTGAGAGGCCACTCCTCCTCCGTTTTGTCCCGAAGAAGTGATTTGCTCCTTCGACGGCCCCACCGATCAGGAGGACTCGATGGCACCCACCGAAGCGCCGAACGGCCCGACCGGCCCGAACGATGCCGAAGGCGGTCGCGATGCCCGTGGCCGCGATCCGCGACTCGCCCCGCCCCTCGCGGACGCGGCCGGCTGGGGGCCGCTCGACGTCCGCGCCGTCGACACCGTGCGGGCGCTGGCGGCCGACGCCGTGCAGAAGGCGGGCCACGGCCACCCGGGCACCGCGATGAGCCTGGCCCCGCTGGCGTATCTGCTGTTCCAGCAGGTGATGCGGCACGACCCGGCCGACGACCGGTGGCTCGGCCGGGACCGCTTCGTGCTCTCCTGCGGCCACTCCAGCCTCACCCTCTACATCCAGCTCTATCTGAGCGGGTACGGGATGGAGCTGGACGATCTGAAGGCGCTGCGCACCTGGGGCTCCACCACCCCCGGCCACCCCGAGTACCGCCACACCCGGGGCGTCGAGATCACCACCGGGCCGCTCGGGCAGGGGCTCGCCTCCGCCGTCGGCATGGCCATGGCGGGCCGCCGCGAACGCGGCCTCCTCGACCCCGACGCGCCCGCCGGCACCAGCCCCTTCGACCACCATGTGTACGTCGTCGCCTCCGACGGCGACCTGATGGAGGGCGTGACGTCCGAGGCCAGTTCGCTGGCGGGACATCAGGAGCTCGGGAACCTGATCGTCTTCTACGACTCCAACCACATCTCCATCGAGGACGACACCGACATCTCCTTCAGCGAGGACGTCGCCGCCCGCTACGCCGCGTACGACTGGCACGTCCAGACGGTCGACTTCACCCGGACCGGCGACTACGTCGAGGACGTCGATGCCCTGCTCGCCGCCGTCGAGGCCGCGAAGAGCGAGCACGGCCGGCCCTCCCTGATCGTCCTGCGCACGATCATCGGCTGGCCCGCGCCCACCAAGCAGAACACCGGCAAGGCCCACGGCTCCGCGCTCGGCGACGACGAGGTCGCCGCCACCAAGAAGCTGCTCGGCTTCGACCCGGACGCCGACTTCACCGTCGAGGACGACGTACTGGAGCACGCCCGCGCGGTCGTCGAGCGCGGGGCCGCGGCCCACCGCGCCTGGGAGCCCCGCTACCAGGTGTGGCGCGCCGCCCACCCCGAGCGCGCCGCACTCCTCGACCGGCTGCGGGAACAGCGGCTTCCGGAGGGCTGGACCGACAGCCTGCCCGTCTTCGACGCCGACCCCAAGGGCATCGCCACCCGCAAGGCCTCCGGCGATGTGCTCACCGCGCTGGCCCCCGTGCTGCCCGAACTGTGGGGCGGCTCCGCCGACCTCGCGGGGAGCAACAACACCACCATGGAGGGCGAGCCGTCCTTCGTACCGGAGCGCAAGCAGACCGGCGAGTTCCCCGGCGACCCCTACGGCCGCACGCTCCACTTCGGCATCCGCGAGCACGCCATGGGCGCGATCCTCAACGGCATCGCGCTCCAGAGCCTCACCCGGCCCTACGGCGGTACGTTCCTGATCTTCAGCGACTACATGCGCCCGGCCGTCCGCCTCGCCGCTCTGATGAAGCTGCCGGTCGCCTACGTCTGGACCCATGACTCCATCGGTCTCGGCGAGGACGGCCCCACCCACCAGCCCGTCGAGCAACTGGCCGCACTCCGCGCGATTCCCGGCCTCGACGTCGTACGGCCCGCCGACGCGAACGAGACCTCCGTCTGCTGGCGCACCGTCCTGGAACACCACGACCGGCCCGCCGGCCTCGCCCTGACCCGGCAGCCGCTGCCCGTCCTGGAACGCGGCGAGGGCGACGGCGCGTACGCCTCCGCCGAAGGGGCCGCCCGGGGCGGCTACGTGCTCGCCGACAGTCGCGGCGGGACGCCCGACGTCATCCTCGTCGGCACCGGCTCCGAGGTCCATATCGCCCTGGAGGCGCGGGAGTTGCTGGCCGCCGACGGGGTCGACGCGCGGGTGGTCTCGCTGCCCTGCCGCGAGTGGTTCGCCGAGCAGCCGTACGCCTACCAGGACGAGGTCCTGCCGCCCGCCGTCCGGGCCCGGGTGAGCGTCGAGGCGGCCGTCGCCCAGGGCTGGCGGGACGTGGTGGGCGACGCGGGCCGCATGGTGAGCCTGGAGCACTTCGGCGCGTCCGCCGCCTACGAGCGCCTGTACGAGGAGTTCGGCATCACGCCCCGCGCGGTCGCGGAGGCCGCGCGGGAGAGCATCCGCGCGGCGGCCGGTCCCGTCCGGCCCGGCGGGGAACGGCCCGGCTCGGCACCGGCCGAGGGCGGTACGGGGGACGTCGGCTAGCCCCCGACCGGGGGTGGCGCCGGCGACGTCGGCCGGGCCCCGACCGGCGACGGGCCACCCCTGCTGCGCCCGCGGCCAGACCCTGCCCGGCGACGGGCCACCCCCGCTACCCCCGCAGATCGTCCCTGGCCTGCACCGCGATGTCCGGGAAGTCCGTCACCACCGCGTCCACGCCCTGCCCGTAGTGGAAGGCGTACTCCGCGAACGCGTCACCGAAGGCGTTGGCGTCGGTGCCCCGGCGGTACGCGGCCGGGAGGTACTGGTTCTCCGCCCGGAAGGTGTACGCGCCGACCTTCAGGCCCGCCGCGTGGGCGTCCGCCAGCAGGGTGTTCGGCGGGACGACCGAGGACTTGTCCGGGCCGATCCACTCCGCGTACGAGGCGATCTCGCGGAGCCCGGCCGGGGTCATCATGTCCCGGTAGGTGAGCTCGTGCCCGTACGGGCCGCCGCTGGTGCCCAGCGCCTGCCACAGCGGGAGCCCGAGGCGCGCGGCGGCCACCCGGCGCAGGCTCGCGGGCTCGAAGGACTGGACGACGCAGTCCCGGGCGGTCAGCCGGTTGCGGCGGATCACCCGGATCAGCTCCTCCTCCAGCGGCAGCCCGATCGAGCGGAAGTACGTCGGGTGCTTCGTCTCCGGGAACACCGCGATCCGCCGGCCCGACTCCCGCGACAGCCGCCGGGCCAGGTCCACGACCTCTTGGAACGTCATCACCCGGCCCCGCCCGTCGAAGACCGTGTTGCGGTCGCGGACCAGCGGAAGCCGCTCCACCGTGCGCAGCGTCCGCAGCTCGCGCAGCGTGAAGTCCTCGGTGAACCAGCCGGTCACCGCCTTGCCGTCGACCGTCTTCGTGGTGCGGCGGTCCGCGAACTCCGGGCGGCCGGCCACGTCCGTCGTCCCGCCGATCTCGTTCTCGTGCCGCACGACCAGCACATGGTCCTTCGTCGGTACGAGGTCCGGCTCGATCCAGTCGGCCCCGGCCCGTACGGCATAGGTGTACGCGTCGGCGGTGTGCTCGGGCCGCCAGCCCGCCGCCCCGCGATGCCCGATGACCAGGGGCCAGGTGGGCCGCTGCGGGCGACGCTCGGCGGCGGCGGTGGAGGAGGCGGCAACGGCCGGGGCGGTGGCCGCCGCGGTGACGGCGGCGGTGGCCAGGAGGATCGAACGGCGCCTGGGGGCAACGGACATGACGGCTCCTCGTGTGGGTGGGAGCCACCACGGAAGCGAGGGCGGATGACGGCCCGGCGTACGGTGCCCGGCCCTGCGATGTCCTGTTGGCCACGGGTGCACGCGGCGCCGGAACCCCACACCGGAACGCCGGATGCCGAAACGCCGGGCTCCGCCCCGATCGTACGAGGAGGAGCCCGGCGTTCGTAGAGGCCGTGCGGGAACCGCTGCCGAACGGCCGAGCGGGAGCTACTTCCGCTGGGCCGGGATCTCGGCCGTACCGGCGTCGCCGCCCCGCCGCCGCTGCCGTACGAGGCCGATACCGATCAGCACCAGCGTCAGCGCTCCGGTGGCCAGCAGCTGGTCACGGGTGTCCGGCTGGCGCAGCATCAGCAGGAAGATGCCCACCATGGCCGCCAGGGCGACGATCGTGCCGACGGGGAAGAACCACATCCGCACGACCAGCTTCTCCGGAGCCTCGCGCTCCGTGCGGCCGCGCAGGATCAGCTGGGAGGCGGCGATGAAGATCCACACCACCAGGATCACCGCGCCGATCATGTTCAGCAGCCAGGGGAAGACGTCGTCCGGCCGCCAGTAGCTGAGCAGCACGCACAGGAACCCGAACACCGAGGAGAACAGCACGGCGTTGCGCGGCACCCCGGACGAGATCCGGCCGAGCACGGCCGGGCCCTGGCCCCGGGCGACCAGCGACCGGGCCATGCGGGACGCGCCGTAGATGTTGGCGTTCATCGCGGAGAGCAGCGCGATGAGGATGACCACGTTCATGATCTGCGCGGCGCTGCCGATGCCCAGGTGGTCGAGCATGGCGTAGAAGGGGCCGACCTCGGCGACCTTCGGGTCGTCCCAGGGCACCAGCGTGACGATGACCGCCATCGAGCCGATGTAGAAGACCGCGATGCGCCACATCGCCGTACGGACCGCCTTCGCGACGCCCTGCACCGGGTTCTCGGACTCGGCCGCCGCGATGGTGACGGTCTCCAGACCGCCGTACGCGAAGACGGAGGCGAGGAGTCCGATGATGAAGCCGTCCGTGCCCTTGGGCAGGAAGCCTCCGTCGCCCGTGAGGTTGGTGAGGCCGGGCGAGTCCGTGTCCGGCAGCACGCCGAGGATCGCCAGCAGGCCGAGCACCAGGAACAGCGTGATCGCGATGACCTTGAGCGCGGCGAACCAGAACTCGAACTCACCGAAGTTCTTCACGGCGGCCAGGTTGGTGCCCAGGAAGATCACCATGAACAGCGCGACCCAGGCCCACTCCGGTGTCCCCGGCAGCCAGCCGCTGACGATCTGCGCGGCCCCGATGCCCTCCAGGCCCACGGCCACGCAGAGCAGGAACCAGAAGGACCAGCCCGCGGTGAACCCGGCCCACGGGCCGATCGCCCGCTCGGCGTGCACGGAGAAGGAGCCGGACGCCGGATTGGCGGCCGACATCTCGCCGAGCATCCGCATCACCATCATGACGAGCAGCCCGGAGATGGCGTACGCGACGATGATCGAGGGTCCGGCGGCGGCGATCCCGGCGCCCGAGCCGACGAAGAGACCGGCGCCGATCACCCCGCCGAGGGCGATCATCGAGAGGTGGCGCTGCTTGAGGCCGTGGGTGAGCGCGGAGTCCGCCGAGGGCCCTGCGGGGGCCGCGGAGTCTGCGGTGGGGGGAGACGCGGAGGTCCGAGGCATGGACGAGCTCTGTTCGGTAGCTGAGACAAGGGGACGAGCCCACAGTCTGAGCATCCGTACCGCTCACACGGAATGGGTGTCCGCTATACGGTCACCAGGCTCACACAAGGTGCACACCCGCCTACCGGACGGTGGCGTTCGCCCTCCCCGACGACTCGTTCCGCCGCTCCTGCCGCTCCCGTCGCTGACGCCCCACCGCCACCAGCAGCACCAGCGCCGTCGCCCCGGCCGACCACAGCACCTGCGGCCGCGCCGCCTCGTCGGTCAGCATCAGCAGCAGCACCCCGAGCAGCCCGGCCAGCGTCACCCACGTCAGATACGGGAACCACCACATCCGCAGCGTGAGCGCCTCGGGGGCCTCCCGCTCCAGCCGGGCGCGCAGCCGCAGTTGGGAGGCGGCGATCAGCGCCCACACGAACAGCAGCACCGCGCCGACCGAGTTGAGCAGGTAGAGGAACACGGTGTCCGGCCACAGCAGATTGAGCAGGACGGAGACGAAGCCGAACGCCACCGACGCCAGCACCGCCCGTCGCGGCACACCGCCCTTCGCCCCGGCTCCGGGGGACGACACCTTCAGCAGTCCGCGCGGGGCCTCCCCGCGCTCCGCCAGCGAGAAGATCATGCGGGAGGAGCCGTACAGATTGGCGTTGAGCGCGGAGAGCAGCGCCACGAACACCACGATGTTCATGATCTGCCCGGCCGACGGCACCCCGATCGCGTCCAGCACCTTCACATACGGGCTCAGCCCGGCCTGCTGCGCGGTCCACGGCAGCACGGTCACGATCACCAGCATCGAGCCGACGTAGAAGAAGAGGATGCGCACCACCGCGCTGCGCACCGCCCGCCCCACCGCGCGCGCCGGGTCGTCCGTCTCGGCGGCGGCGATGGTGACGACCTCCAGGCCGCCGAAGGCGAACACCACGGTCAGCACACCGGAGACGACCCCGCTCCAGCCGTTCGGCAGGAAGCCCCCTTGCCCGGTCAGGTTGGTCATCCCCACCGGGTCCGTGTCCGGGAGCAGGCCGAAGACCGCCAACCCGCCGAGCACCAGGAAGACGACGATCGCGCCGACCTTCAAGGAGGCGAACCAGAACTCGAACTCGCCGAAGTTCTTCACCGCCGTCAGGTTCGCCGCGGTGAAGACCACCATGAACAGCAGCACCCACGCCCACGGTTCGACACCCGGCACCCAGCCATGGGCGATCTGAGCGGCCGCCGTCGCCTCCACGGCGAGCACCACCACCAGCAGGAACCAGTACAGCCAGCCGACGCTGAACCCCGCCCACCGCCCGAGCGCCCGCTCGGCGTGCACGGAGAACGAACCGGAGGCGGGCATCGCGGACGACATCTCGCCCAGCATCCGCATCACCAGCATCGCGAGCGCCCCCGCGATCAGATACGAGACGACGATCGCGGGCCCCGCCACCGCGATCCCGGCGCCCGAACCGACGAACAGCCCGGCCCCGATCACCCCGCCGAGCCCCAGCATCGTCAGATGGCGCTGCTTGAGCCCGTGCGCCAGCGGCTCGGCGGGCGGCGCGGGGGGCGCGGCAGGGGTGGGGGGAGCCTCGTGCATGGGTGCGGTTCACTCTCGGATCATTTATGGGGAACCTACAGTCTGCGGCCGCTGTCCCTCTCCCGCCAAAACGGACCCCACCCGCCCCACCTCCGTGACGAGCGTCACGCGGGAACGCGATTGCGCCGCAGTCTTTGTGTGAATTCCACCAACCCTTCAACCACCGCTTTGTGGGCGGCTGATGGTGATCGAGCGTTCACTCGTGGGCTAACGTCGGCGGAGCCCGACCCCACCCCGACCGCCGGGGGCCGCCCGGCCCACCTGCCCTCACCCGCGGAGTCCCGATGAGCACTGCTGCCGCCCCCGTCCGCTCCGGAGCGGTCCTCGCCGACCTGCTGCCCGCAGCCCGGCACCGTTACGCCGTGGACGCGGCCCTCGTCCTCAGCGGCGCCGCCCTGACCGGCATCGCGGCCCAGATCGCCGTCCCGGTCCCCGGCTCCCCGGTCCCGGTCACCGGCCAGACCTTCGCCGCGCTCCTCATCGGCACCGCGCTGGGCGCCCGCCGCGGCTTCCTCTCGCTCGCGCTGTACGCGCTCGTCGGCATGGCCGGCATGCCGTGGTTCGCCGAGGCCAGCTCGGGCTGGAGCATGCCGTCGCTCGGCTACGTCTTCGGCATGCTGCTGGCCGCCACCGTCGTCGGCGCCCTCGCCCGCCGCGGCGGCGACCGCTCGGTGCTGCGCACCGCCGGCACGATGGTGCTCGGCTCCGCGATCATCTACGCCATCGGCGTGCCCTACCTCGCGCTGTCCACCGGGATGTCGCTGAGCGCCGCCGTCGCGGCCGGCCTGACCCCGTTCCTGATCGGCGACGCCCTCAAGGCGGCGCTGGCCATGGGCGTCCTGCCGACCACCTGGAAGCTGCTGGGCCGGCGCGGCTGACCAGCCCTCAGCCCTCGTAAGGCCCTCCGAAGAGGCCCGCCGGATCGTACTGGGAGACCAGACCGGCGAGCCTCTTCGCCGTTTCCGGCTCATGGAAACCGGCCGTACGGTCCCCGCCGCCGAAGGAGAAGTGCAGCGCCCGCCCCAGCACCCGTGCCGTGGCCCCAGCACCCCGGACACCTCCCCGAGCATCAACCCCTCCCCGGGGTACGCGTGCGGGAACGGCGGGTGGTGGTGGATCGTGGGGCTCTCCGCGTACGGCATCTCCCGCAGCGAGTCCGCCAGGACGGGCCCGATCGCCCGCAGCGGGGCCACCAGCCGCGCGCGCTCCGCCGCGTCCCCGCCTGCGGATGCGCCTGCGGACTCGGAAACCAAGAGGGGAGGCTCTCCTTCGCTCGCGTGGTGGGCGGTGCGAAGAAGAGCCTCCCCGGGATACCTGACAGCCTCCGTCAGGTATGGATCACTTGGTGACCGCCTTGCGGCCGCGCATCTCCCGGAACAGCGAGATGCCCACCACCAGCGCCGCGACCAGCAACGACAGCACGACCTGCTCGCGCGCGGCGTCGTCGGTCAGCATGTAGACCAGGACGAAGGAGATCATCGCGATCGTCGCCCAGGTGAGATAGGGGAAGAGCCACATCCGGACGACCAGCTTGCCGGGGGTCTCGCGCAGGATGATCCCGCGCATCCGCAGCTGGGTGAAACAGATGACCAGCCACACGAAGAGCGCGACCGCGCCGGAGGAGTTCAGCAGGAACTGGAACACCGTGTCGGGCCACTGGTAGTTGAAGAACACCGCCACGAAGCCGAAGACGACCGAGGACAGGATCGCCGCCTGCGGCACACCGCGCCGGTTGACCTTGGCGAAGGACTTCGGCGCGTCACCCCGCTCGCCGAGCGAGAACGCCATCCGGGAGGCCGTGTACAGGCCGGAGTTGAGGCAGGACAGCACGGCCGTCAGCACGATGAAGTCCATGACGTTGCCGGCCTGCGGGATCCCGATCGAGTCGAGGGCGGCGACATAGCTGCCCTTCTCCAGGATCGACGGGTCGTTCCACGGCAGCAGGGTCAGCACCACGAAGATCGAGCCGAGGTAGAAGACGGCGATACGCCAGATCACGCTGTTGGTGGCCTTCGAGACGGCCCGCTGCGGGTCCGACGACTCACCGGCGGCCAGCGTCACGATCTCGCTGCCCATGAACGAGAAGACGACCATCAGCACACCGGTCAGGATCGCGCCCGGCCCTTCGGGGAAGAACCCGCCGGTGTCCGTCAGATGGGCCAGACCCGACCCGGGGTTGTCCGAACCGGGCAGCAGCCCGAAGACCGCGAGGAAGCCGACGACCACGAACGCGCCGATCGCCACGACCTTGATCCCGGCGAACCAGAACTCGAACTCGCCGTAACTGCCCACCGACACCAGGTTGGTGGCGGTCAGCACGACCATCACGATCAGTGCCCAGGCCCACTGCGGGACACCCGGGATCCAGCTCTCCAGGATCTTCGCGCCGGCCGTGGCCTCGACGGCGAGCACCACGACCCAGAAGAACCAGTAGAGCCAGCCGATGGAGAAACCGGCCCAACGGCCCAGCGCCTGGTCGGCGTAGGCGGAGAAGGAACCGGAGCTGGGCCGGGCGGCGGCCATCTCGCCGAGCATCCGCATCACGAGGACGACCATCAGGCCGACCATCGCGTACGACAGCAGAATCGCCGGGCCCGCGGCCGCGATGCCCGCGCTGGAACCCACGAAGAGTCCGGCGCCGATCACACCGCCGATCGCGATCATCGAGAGGTGGCGGTTCTTCAGGCCGGCCTGAAGCCCGCCCGACGAGTCCGGCCGGTCCGGCTCACCGGGATCCTGGCCCGGCTTCGCCAGCGTCGTCTGCGACGTCATTGGGGGGATTCCTTACGTTTTCGAGCATGAGGGTGTGCCCTGCTCCGCCATGGGTGGTGCCCGTGGGGTGAATGCGAAGACAAGGCCACGCATTCAAGCCCGATACAAGGCGGAAGGGGAACCCCCTCATTCGGATCGTTTGCCTGATCGTTGCCCGAGTGGCGTTCGCCACACAAAACCGGGCTCAGACCTGCGAATCATCGGATCGGGCCTTCCGGACCGCTGACGACCGCCCCGTGACGGTTGCCCCGCCGAGTTCGTGCCACACTTCGCTCCATGCGCGTGTACCTCGGATCCGACCATGCCGGCTACGAACTCAAGAACCACCTCGTCGAGTGGCTCGGCGCCCACGGCCATGAGGCCGTCGACTGCGGCCCCCACATCTACGACGCCCAGGACGACTACCCGCCGTTCTGCCTGCGGGCCGCCGAGAAGACGGCCGCCGACCCGGACAGCCTCGGCATCGTGATCGGCGGCTCCGGCAACGGCGAGCAGATCGCCGCCAACAAGGTCAAGGGCGTCCGCGCCGCACTGGCCTGGAGCGAGCAGACCGCCGCCCTCGGCCGCGAGCACAACAACGCCAACGTCGTCGCGATCGGCGGCCGGATGCACACGGTCGAGGAGTCCACGAAGTTCGTCGAGATCTTCCTCTCCACGCCGTACTCGAACGAGGAGCGCCACACGCGCCGCATCGAGATGCTCTCGGCGTACGAGAACACCGGCGAGCTCCCCCCGATCCCCGCCCACCACCCGCAGCAGGGCTGACCGGCCCTCCCGCACCACGCCTTCCCGTGCCGCCGGGTCCCGGACCCGGCGGCACGGCCGTGTCACCGCCCGCCCTTCCACAGGAGCCCCGCCGTGCCCGAGGGACACACCATCCGCCGCCTCGCCGACGACCACACCGAACGGTTCGCGGGCGCCCCGGTCCGGGTGAGCAGCCCGCAGGGCAAGTTCTCCGACAGTGCGGCCCTCCTGGACGGGCACACCCTCACCGCCACCGACGCCCACGGCAAGCACCTCTTCCTCGGCTTCGGCGACACCGGCTGGGTCCACATCCACCTCGGCCTCTTCGGCAAGCTCGGCTTCGGCGCCGCCCCGCCCCCGCCGCCCACCGACACCGTCCGCCTCCGGCTGGTCAACGCGGCCCACCACGCCGATCTGCGCGGCCCCACCACCTGCGCCCTGATCACCGAGCCCGAGAAGCGCGCGATACACGAGCGCCTGGGCCCCGACCCGCTGCGCGGCGACGAGGACGGGGAGCGCGCCTGGCGGCGGATCTCCCGCAGCCGCACCACCATCGCCGCCCTGCTGATGGACCAGAAGGTCATCGCGGGCGTCGGCAACGTCTACCGCGCCGAGGTCCTCTTCCGCCACGGCATCGACCCGTACCGCACCGGCCGGGACCTGACCCGCGCCCAGTGGGACACGATCTGGGCGGACCTGGCCGAGCTGATGCGCGAGGGCGTCCGCAACAACCGGATCGACACCGTCCGCCCCGAACACCTCCCCGAGGCCATGGGCCGCCCGCCCCGCAAGGACGACCACGGCGGCGAGGTCTACGTCTACCGCCGCGCGAACCTGCCCTGCCACATCTGCGGTACGGAGATCCGCACCGCGGACCTGGCCGCCCGCAACCTCTTCTGGTGCCCCCGCTGCCAGCCCCCGGGCCCGTCCGGCGGCTGAGCCCGGCGGCGGCCTCCGGCGGCCGGGCCCCGCCGGAACCGTGTCATATGCCACGCGGAACAGGGCTCCGATGCACGGACGACCCCATTTCGAGCGCATTGTCACCGGGGTCCCCCTGCACCGGACGCGTCCGGGTGGATAAAGTCCCGGCAGTGGCCCGTAGCGGAGGAGTAGACGACTTCTGGGCCCGGTGGCGCAGAAAGATGCACCGGGCCCGCATCGCCCTGCGTAAATCCGGGGTCGACTACTTCCGCGGCGACGGCTCCGACTGGATCGCCCTGGCCGGTCTGCTGCTGACGATTCCGGCCATCACCTTCGCCACCGTCGTCAGCCCGGTCTGGATCGATCCGGCCGCCCTCGCCCTGCCCATCGTGGCGGGCGGCCTCCTGCTGCGCCCGGCCAGCCTGCTGGGCCTGTACGCGACGGCCGCCGGTGCGCTGATCGTGGAGGCGCTCACCCTCGGCCCGTATCTCGACGGCCCCGCCCGGGTCACCCCGGGCACCGTGCTGGTGGTCGCCGCCTGCGGGTTCTTCGGGCTGATCCTCGCCCAGTTCCGGGCCCGGGTCGGCGTGCCCTGGCGGCGCGGCGGCACCATGCTCTTCGACCTGCGCGAACGCATCCGGGTCCAGAGCTCCCTGCCCCGGCTGCCCCAGGGCTGGCACCGCGAGATGGCCCTGCGCCCGGCCGGCGGCCAGTCGTTCTCCGGCGACTTCGTCGTCGCGGCCCGCACCCACGGGGGCCGCACCCTGGAGGCCGTCCTCACCGATGTGTCCGGCAAGGGCATGGACGCCGGCTCCCGGGCCCTGCTGCTGTCCGGCGCCTTCGGCGGGCTGCTCGGCTCGCTGCCCTCGCACGCCTTCCTGCCCGCCGCCAACGGCTATCTGCTGCGCCAGGACTGGGACGAGGGCTTCGCCACCTCGATCCATCTGGTGCTGGACCTGGAATCGGGCGACTACGAGATCTACTCCGCGGGCCACCCGCCCGCCCTCCAACTGCACGCGGGCAGCGGGCAGTGGGAGGAGAAGTCCGGCGAGGGACCGCTGCTCGGCGTCTACGACGGGGCCGAGTTCGACGCGGTGAAGGGATCGCTCGCACCCGGCGACGTCCTCATGCTGTTCACCGACGGACTGGTCGAGGCCTCCGACCGGGACATCGCCGAGGGCATCGACCGGCTGACGGGCGAAGCCGACCGCTATGTCACCACCGGCTTCGAGGGCGCGGCCTGGCATCTGATCGAGGCCTGCGCCAAGGATGTCAACGACGACCGTGCCCTGCTGCTGCTCTCCCGCCGCGCATAGCGGTGCCCGGGGCAGGTCCGCGGATCAGACCCGCTCGATGCGCTCCACGAATATCTGGAACAGCAGCTTCGACCACTTGCTGCTCACCGCCACGCTGAAGTCACCCCGGTTCTCCTGCTTGATCCCGACGTAGCCGTCGAGCAGCCCTTCGCCCTTCTTGGCCTGCGGCATGCCTCCGTGGATGTTCCGGAGGGACTGGGGCGTGCGCTTCGCGGCGTTTCCGTCCACCGCCATGTACTGGGGCGAGAACAGCAGTTCGTGCGCGCCGGGCCGGAGGACGAACTTCATCAGCGCCTGCTCCCCGGGACGCTTGGGGTCGAGGTAGGAGCGGGCCTGTTCCTCGTCGCCGAGGTGGTTGCCGATCGGCAGGGTGCCGTCCTTCGGCGCGGCGCCCGGGGCCGCTGTCTTCTTCGTCTCGCCGAACTGCTTGTTGAACGCGGACGAAGGCTTCTCATCGTCCTTGTGGTCGACAATCCACTGGTTCATGTCGTTCAGCTTCGCGGTCGAATCACCGTGCCCCGCCCACCAGGCCTCGATGTCCGCGGCTTCGCTCTCGTCCATCGTCCGGAAGAGTTCGAGCCGGCCCATCGCGTTCAGTTCCTCCTCGGACTTCCCGGCGCACAACGCGGCCAGCTCCTCGATCAGACCGGGCCCCACCACCTGGAGGATCTCGTCGCCCCTGCGGCCGCCGGACGCCTTGGTCGGCGCCTTCACGGCCTTCTTGCCCGCCGCCTGATCGGCCCAGTAGGCATCGGTGAGCCGGTCCTGCACGGTCCGCTGCACGGCCGGTGCGGCGGCTCCGGGGCTCCGGGCGGAGACCGCCCGCTGCACATCGGGCCCGGCGGCGGCCGGACCCGACATCACCCGGCGGGCGTTGGCCTCGGCCTCGCGCTCGAAGCGGTCGGAGGGGTCGGAGACCCGCAGGCCCCGGCCGTTGTCCGTGCCCGCGACCTGCCCCTGGCGCTGCTGGATGACATGGGTGAGTTCATGGGCGAGGGTGTGCTTGTCCGCGCCGCCGTCGCCGATGACGACATGGCTGCCGGAGGTGTAGGCGCGGGCGCCGATCTCGGCGGCGGAGGCCTTGGCGGCGGCGTTGTTGTGGATGCGTACGTCGGAGAAGTCGGCGCCGAGCCGGGATTCCATGTCGGTACGGGTGGCGGAGTCCAGGGGGCGGCCCGCACCGCGCAGCACGTCGTGGACCGCCGAGCGCTGCACGGGGGCCTGGTCCGCCCGGCCGTGGCCGCAGCCGTCGCCGTGCTCGTGGTCCTGGTCCTGGAGGGCCGAGCGGTCAGGGGTCCGCATCATCTGCACGACGGCCGCGTTCCCGACACTGCCCTGGAGGGCGAGGAGCCCGGTGGGCGGGACTCCGCTCGCGGCCTCGGGCTTACGGGCGACCGGGGCGGACCTGCTCTCCGCGCCGGTCTTCGCGGGACCGTCCTGACTGTGCATGGAAACCTCTTCGCTGCTGAGAAGCTGAACCTTTCCTGCATAGCCGAGGCACGCCCCGGGGATCCAGGTACCCGAGGGCACAGTTGACCGGCCGGGCGGACAGGGCGGTCTGTCCTCCGGACGTCTGCGCACCGGACGGCGGAGAGGCGCCCGCCACCCGGATTCCGGGTATCGGGCGCCTCTCCGTTTCCGCCGTCGTTCAGACCGAGACCGGTATCTGCTCCTGGTCCTGGTGGTCGTCCTTCTTGCGGCCGCCCGGCAGGATGCGGGCCAGCCAGTGCGAGCGTCCGGCGGCCAGGGGCGCGAGGACGGCGAGCAGGAGGACGTAACCGGCGATGAACGGCGAGAGCCGCTCGTCCAGTCCGGCGGCCGCCGCCATCGTGGCCAGGATGAGCGCGAACTCACCGCGGGCGACGAGCGTCGTGGCGATGTTGGACGTGGCCTGCGCGCCGAAGGAGTACACCTTCGCCGCGGCCAGACCGGCCGCGATGTTCATGGCGAGCGTCAGCGCCACGGCCGCCAGCACCGGCCACAGCACGCTCGGCAGGTCGCCCGGGTCGATGGAGAGACCGAAGGCGAAGAAGAAGATGGCGCCGAACGCGTCCCGCAGCGGGTGGACCAGCTTGAGGATGCGGTCGCCCGACGAGGTGGAGCCGAGCATCAGGCCGACCATGAACGCGCCGATCGCGTCGGCGACGCCGAACATCTCGGAGACACCGGCGACGAAGACGGCCATGCCGAGGAACGAGATGACCAGCAGCTCGTCGTCCTTGGTGTTCATGAGCTTGCCGATGAGCTTCGTGCCGAACCGGGCCGCCAGCGCGAGCAGCAGCAGGAAGCCGAAGGCCTTGCCGCCGTCGATCAGCGCGGACGAGAGGCTGTCCGCACCGGACAGGATCGGCTGGAGCGCGGCGAGGTAGAGGGCGAGGAAGATGTCCTCGACGACGATGATGCCGAGGATCGGCCGGGTCTCCGGATTACCGATGCGCCCGAGGTCCACCAGGATCTTGGTGACGATCGCGGACGAGGAGATACCGAGGACACCGGCGAGGACCAGCGCCTCCGAGGTGCCCCAGCCCAGCGCGAAGCCGAAGCCGAGCCCGGCGCCCACATTCAGGGCCAGATACGTCCCGCCCGCGATGGCCATCTTCCGGCCACCCGTCTTGAGGTCGTCCATGTGGAACTCGAGCCCCAAGTAGAAGAGCAGGAGGACGAGTCCCAGCGCGGAGAGCATCTCCAGATCGTGCGGGTTGGAGAGGAGCGTGTATCCGGGGGTGTGCGGGCCGAGGAGGATTCCGGCCAGGATGAACAGGGGGATCGTCGGCAGCCCGATACGGCCGCCGAGGCGGGCGAGGAAGGCAGCGGCCAGGAAGGCGCCGCCCATGGCGAGGAGGGTGTCTGCGTGTCCGATGAGCCTGATCCTTCGGGGTCGGTCAAGAGCGAGTCAAGGGGGTATCAAGAATCCATCAGTAATTAGTTTACCGAACGATTGACGCTGCAACTATGAATCCGTCGTATTGTCAACTTTTGTCCGTTAATTCCGTACGGGTGTCGTGCGGGCGCCGTACGGGTGTCCCGTCGGGCGCGACGCCAACGGCCGTACGCATCAGGCGAGTTCGCGAAAGGCCCCCGACGCGGCCTCGTACGCCGTCCCGGGCGCGGTCGTAAAGTCGGTCCCATGACGGACCACGATCTGAGCCTCGCCGAGGTGGAGGCCATCGCCCGCGAGGCCCACGCGCTCCAGACCGACAAGGCGGGCCGCCCGTACGGGGAACACCTGGCGGCGGTGGCCGAAGGTGTACGGGTACGGGGCGGCGACGACGGGCAGATCGCGGCGGCCTGGCTGCACGACGCGGTCGAGGACGACGCGCTCTCCGCCCGGTGGCTGGCCGGGGCCGCGCTGCCGCAGGAGGTGAAGGACATGGTCCTGGCGGTGACCAAGCGGCCGGGCGAGGAGCTGTCCTCGTACGCCGCGCGGATCCTGGCCACCCCGGGCGCGCTGCTCATCAAGGAGGCCGACCTCGCGCACAACGCGGATCCCGCCCGCCTCGCGGTCCTGGACGAGGCGACGCGTACCCGGCTGACGGCGAAGTATGCGCAGGTGCGCGGCCTGTTGGGGCTGGTCGGCGATGAATCACCCTCGGACCGAAAGAATCAGGCCAACCCGGGAACGCACTGATCCACCCGCGGCGCGGCCACGGGTGGATCAGGGGTAGGTCGGCGGAAAGGGCGAGAAGCGCGGGAAGGGGAGCGGCGGCCGGGTCCGTGGACGGCCGGCCCGCCGGGGTCTCAGCGCTTCGCGGGGTCCTTGCGGAACGCCCAGGTCATGTCCGGCTCGGTGGCCCACTTCAGGGCGCGGCCCACCAGCGGGGTGCACATCAGGGTCACCGCCACCGCCGCCGCGAGCGAGACGACGACCAGCCCGACCGGGTCGGAGAGCCAGGTGTAGCGGTCGAACAGCCCCGCGTACTCGGCCCCCTTGATCAGGAAGCCGTGCAGCAGATAGCCGCAGATCGTTCCGGCGCCGAGCACCGTGAACCACCTGGCCCGGCCGGGCACCCAGGCCAGGAAACCGATCGTCAGGGCCAAGGCGCAGCCGAACATCGCGAGCGTCATCACCGCGCCCGACCACCACGGGGCGTCCATCTCCTGCGCGCTGTTGGCCCGGTAGAGCCAGCCGAGCTGCATGCGCGGGGCGATCCAGTACGCGAAGAGCAGCGCGCCCGCGAACAGCGGCACCGAAAGCAGCCGCACCTCACGCCGCCTGACCAGCTGGAAGTGCTCGGGCTTCAGCAGCAGACCGAGCACGAAGAACGGCAGGAACTGCAGGACCCGCTGGAGATCGAGGTCGTCGCCGATGTCGGGGGAGACGGAGGCGAGCATGGCGATGGCGAGCGCCACCGGCAGCGGATGGCGCAGCGTGCGCCAGATCGGCGTGGTCACCCGCCAGATGAACAGGGCGATCAGGAACCAGGTCAGGAAGAACGGGTCGAGAAGGCTGATCGCCATGTCGGGCGAATCGTCCGCGTACCGCTTGAAGAGCGAATAGGCCGTCTCGAACAGCACGTACGGCACCGCGACGCCGGTGATCAGCCGCTTCACCTTGGACGGCGTCATGTCGAACGACCGCGAGAAATAGCCGGAGATGAGGATGAAGGCCGGCATGTGGAACGTGTACACGATCATGTACAGCGCCCGGGTGGCGCGACTGCCGTCCATCACGGGTTCCCAGGCGTGCGCCACCGCGACGAGAACGATGGCCAGATACTTCACATTGTCGAAGTAGGGGTCGCGCTTCCGTGCCGCCGCGGACGCCGGAGCGGCGACCTCCGGCGCACCGGGCCCGGTGCTGGGCCGGGGCGCCGTGGCGGTGAGCGTCTGCTCGTGTCTGGGCTCCGACTCCCGGGTCGACTCCCGGGTCGCCGGGGGCAGCGGGGCCCTCTGAAATACGCTCGGAGCTTGGAACATCTAAGGCACCTTAGACCGGTCGATTGCCTCGCGTAAAACTGCGGGGAGATATCGCGTGTTCCCCTCTATTCGAATGTGAAACCGTCGAACACCGCCCGCTATGACACGCTTGATCCCGCTTAAATGGGGCATATCGCCAGGCTGTTGACCGGAGTGAATTACGTCGCATCCATGCCGTCAATTGGCTGTGAATGAAGTGTGGGGATGCGGAAACGATCGCCGCGGTGGATATTCGGCCGCGGGGATTTCACAGCCGGCGCACAGGGAGCGCGAGGACGGCGCGAGCGCCGGGCGCACCCCGCGCGCCGCCCGCGCACGGGTGCGGTGCGGGCGCCGTCCGGTGGTTGTCCTCGCGACGGCGCCGACCCGTGAAGGATGGCGGGATCACATCAGTTCGTTCCGTCACCCGGCAGCAACCACGGGGGAGTTGGTGGCACGATGGACTCGACGGGGCGCGCGGTGGTGCACGCTTCCGGGCCGGCAAGGCGGACCGACCGAGGGTGTGATCAGACGTGGCTATTTCACTGTCTATGGTGCTGCTGTTCGCGGTCATCCTGGTGGTAATGATCCGTGGCGGCTCCATCAAGGCCGGTCCCGCGATCGTCGCCGTGCTCTTCGGCTTCTTCCTGGCATCGACCGGCATGGCCCCGTCGATCAACAGGTTCATGAACTCGATAGCCGACACCATCAACCAGATCAGCTTCTGAGGCCCGCCGCCGCCACGTTCGGGGCGGGGCCCGCGACGCACGAGGGCCGGGCCGGAGGATGATCCTCCGGCCCGGCCCTCGAC
Organism: Streptomyces sp. DSM 106670; assembly: GCF_055792845.1. Lineage (NCBI taxonomy): Bacteria > Bacillati > Actinomycetota > Actinomycetes > Kitasatosporales > Streptomycetaceae > Streptomyces > Streptomyces sp. DSM 106670. The sequence continues at coordinate 2,480,746 of NZ_CM147704.1, read as the reverse complement.
TGCGTGGAGCGGGCGACGGGAATCGAACCCGCGTAGCTAGTTTGGAAGACTAGGGCTCTACCATTGAGCTACGCCCGCAAGCGTCGCACCGCAGGTCCGTGGACCGCGGCACGAAGAGCATCGTAGCGGGTCGGCGGCGGTGCCCGCACACCCGTTGTGCCGGCCGTCGGACCCGACCCGGATCCGACGCGGGACCGGACCCGGACCCGACCCCTGACGCCGCTTCGTAAAGCGGCGGACCCACTGCTCCCGTGCATGTACCCTACGTGTCGCACCGACGGGGTGTGGCGCAGCTTGGTAGCGCGTCCGCTTTGGGAGCGGAAGGTCGTCGGTTCGAATCCGGCCACCCCGACCACCAGCAAGATCGCATTGTGGGAGTCCTCCCCCTTGCCGTTACTATGCAAAATGCGTGCCCGTGTGTCTGATGTACCGGGCTCGGTCCGCGAAGCCGCCACTCGGCGGCCCAGCAGAACCCCAAGAAGTCAGCCACCAAGGAGACCGAACCGTGAAGAGCGCCGTGGAGACCCTGAACCCGACTCGGGTTCGGCTCAGCATCGAGGTGCCCTTCGAGGAGCTCAAGGACAGCCTCGACGCGGCGTACAAGAAGATCAACCAGCAGGTCACGGTGAAGGGCTTCCGCAAGGGCAAGATCCCCGCCCGGGTCATCGACCAGCGGTTCGGCCGCGGTGCGGTGCTGGAGGAGGCCGTCAACGACGCCCTCCCGAAGTTCTACACCGAGGCGGTCAACGAGGGTGAGCTGAACGTCCTCGGCCAGCCCGAGGTCGACATCACCGAGCTGAAGGACGGCGAGCTGCTGGCCTTCACCGCCGAGGTTGACGTACGCCCCGAGATCGAGATCCCGGACTACTCCGGCATCGAGGTCACCGTCGACGCCCTTGAGGTCACCGACGAAGAGGTCGAGAAGGCCGTGGAGCAGCTCCGTGAGCGCTTCGCCGCCACCAACCCGGTCGAGCGCGCCGCCGCCGACGGCGACGTCGTCACCATCGACCTGCAGGCCAAGGTCGACGGCGAGGTCCTGGAGGACGGCGTGGCCGACGGTGTCTCGTACACCATCGGTTCCGGCGAGCTCCTCGACGGCATCGACGAGGCCGTGACCGGCCTGGAGGCCGGAGGCGAGGCCACCTTCACCTCCGAGCTGAAGGGCGGCTCCGCCGAGGGCAAGGCTGCGGAGGTCACCGTCAAGGTCACCGCCGTCGCCGCCCGTGAGCTCCCCGAGCTGGACGACGACTTCGCCCAGATGGCCAGCGAGTTCGACACGCTGGAGGAGCTGAAGGCCGACAGCCGCAAGCGCCTGGAGACCACCAAGCAGTACGACCAGGCCACCCAGGCCCAGGAGCGGGTCCTGGAGGAGCTGCTGAAGCTCGCCGAGGTCCCGATCCCGGAGAAGCTGCTCGCGGACGAGGTCCAGACCCGCAAGCACAACCTGGAGCACCACCAGCTCGGCCAGATGGGTCTCGACCTGGAGAAGTACCTCGAGATCCAGGGCAAGACCCTGGAGGAGTTCGAGAACGAGACCTCCGAGCAGGCCATCAAGGGCATCAAGACCCAGTTCATCCTGGACGAGCTCGTCAACAAGGAGAAGCTGAACGTCAACCAGGAGGAGCTCACCGAGCACCTCATGCGGCGCGCTGCCTCCTCCGGCATGAGCCCCGACCAGTTCGCCCAGGCCGTCGTCGAGGGTGGCCAGGTGCCGATGCTCGTCGGCGAGGTCGCCCGCGGCAAGGCGCTCGCCGTCGTCGTCGAGGCCGCCAAGGTCGTCGACACCAACGGTGAGGTCGTCGACCTGGAAGACGACGAAGACACTGCCGAGACCGCCGGGACCACGGAGACGGCCGAGGCCGCCACCGAGGACAAGGCGGACGACAAGGCCGAGGAGAAGAACGAGGCCTGAGCCTCGCCCTGATCCGGTCGACGGGCCCCGAACGCTTCCTGTGTTCGGGGCCCGTCGTCGTAGGGCCGTACGGCCCCGGAACCCTTGTGCCCACTGCGGACCTTGCGCTCCCAGCGAACAGTTGCGGAAGCGGGATGGCGTTGTCCCACCTGCGCGTTAGGGTCCATGAAGAGGAAGGGTGGGGCAGTGACTTCACCCGCCCGGTACGAAGACGCTGAGACGGCCGGAGCCGTCAGAGACGAGCAGGTGGATACGTGACGAATCTGATGCCCTACGCCGCCGGAGAGCCGTCCCTCGGTGGAGGCCTCGGTGACCAGGTCTACAGCCGACTGCTCGGCGAGCGCATCATCTTCCTCGGTCAGCAGGTCGACGATGACATCGCCAACAAGATCACCGCACAGCTTCTCCTCCTTGCCGCTGATCCGGACAAGGACATCTACCTCTACATCAACAGCCCCGGTGGTTCGGTGACGGCCGGCATGGCGGTCTACGACACCATGCAGTACATCCCCAACGACGTCGTCACCATCGGCATGGGCATGGCCGCCTCCATGGGCCAGTTCCTGCTCACCGGTGGCGCCGCGGGCAAGCGCTTCGCGCTCCCGAACACCGACATCCTCATGCACCAGGGTTCGGCCGGCATCGGCGGCACGGCCTCGGACATCAAGATCCAGGCCGAGTACCTGCTCCGCACCAAGACGCGGATGGCGGAGATCACCGCCCGGCACTCCGGCCAGACCGTCGAGACGATCATCCGTGACGGCGACCGCGACCGCTGGTACACGGCGGAGGAGGCCAAGGAGTACGGCCTCATCGACGAGATCATCACGTTCGCGTCGGGCATCCCGGGCGGCGGCGGCACCGGTGCCTGATCCGGTCCGCACCGGACCGTCGGCACCACTCCCGCACGCCCCTCTCGTACGCCGAGACCTCCAGCCCCAGAACGCCACCAGGATGGTGAAGACCCACATGAACAACTACACCGGCGCCTCCGCGAGCGGCCTCTACACCGGCCCGCAGGTGGACAACCGCTACGTCGTCCCGCGCTTCGTGGAGCGCACCTCGCAGGGCGTGCGCGAGTACGACCCGTACGCGAAGCTCTTCGAGGAGCGCGTGATCTTCCTGGGCGTCCAGATCGACGACGCCTCGGCCAACGACGTCATGGCGCAGCTGCTGTGCCTGGAGTCGATGGACCCCGACCGCGACATCTCGATCTACATCAACAGCCCCGGCGGCTCGTTCACCGCGCTCACCGCGATCTACGACACGATGCAGTTCGTGAAGCCGGACATCCAGACGGTCTGCATGGGCCAGGCGGCCTCCGCCGCCGCCGTCCTGCTCGCCGCGGGCACCCCGGGCAAGCGCATGGCGCTCCCGCACGCCCGGGTCCTCATCCACCAGCCGTCCTCGCAGACGGGCCGTGAGCAGCTCTCCGACCTGGAGATCGCGGCCAACGAGATCCTTCGTATGCGGACGCAGCTGGAGGAGATGCTGGCCCGCCACTCGACGACCCCGCTGGAGAAGATCAGCGAGGACATCGAGCGCGACAAGATCCTCACGGCCGAGGACGCCCTCGCGTACGGTCTGGTCGACCAGATCGTTTCCACCCGCAAGACCACCGCGGGCGCATCGCTCTGACGTCGGTCTTTCCCCTTGGCACATTCCGTTCGCACGACCACGGCCGTGTGAACCGTGCCAAGGGGGGCCCGAACGGGGGCCCAGGCAAGGTACCGTCGGATAGAGGCACCAGGAGCCGCTGAACCAGGCGTCTCCCAGGCGAAGGGGAAGCACCTCGTGGCACGCATCGGTGATGGCGGCGACCTGCTCAAGTGCTCGTTCTGCGGAAAGAGCCAGAAGCAGGTGAAGAAGCTCATCGCGGGACCCGGTGTGTACATCTGCGACGAGTGCATCGATCTCTGCAACGAGATCATCGAGGAGGAGCTCGCGGAGACGAGCGAGGTGCGCTGGGAAGAGCTTCCCAAGCCTCGCGAGATCTACGAGTTCCTGGAGGGGTACGTCGTCGGGCAGGAGCCCGCGAAGAAGGCCCTCTCGGTCGCGGTGTACAACCACTACAAGCGGGTCCAGGCCGGGGAGAACGGCGGCGGCGCGGGTCGTGAGGACGCGATCGAGCTCGCCAAGTCGAACATCCTCCTGCTGGGCCCCACGGGTTCCGGCAAGACGCTCCTCGCGCAGACGCTCGCCCGCATGCTCAACGTCCCGTTCGCCATCGCGGACGCGACGGCGCTGACGGAGGCCGGCTATGTCGGCGAGGACGTCGAGAACATCCTGCTCAAGCTGATCCAGGCGGCCGACTACGACGTCAAGAAGGCCGAGACCGGGATCATCTACATCGACGAGATCGACAAGGTCGCCCGCAAGAGCGAGAACCCGTCGATCACCCGCGATGTCTCCGGCGAGGGCGTGCAGCAGGCCCTGCTGAAGATCCTGGAGGGCACCACCGCCTCCGTCCCGCCGCAGGGCGGACGCAAGCACCCCCACCAGGAGTTCATCCAGATCGACACGACGAACGTGCTGTTCATCGTGGGCGGCGCGTTCTCCGGCCTGGAGAAGATCATCGAGTCCCGGGCCGGCGCCAAGGGCATCGGCTTCGGCGCCACGATCCGCTCCAAGCTGGAGATCCAGGCGAGCGACCAGTTCCAGGAGGTCATGCCGGAGGACCTGGTGAAGTTCGGGATGATCCCCGAGTTCATCGGCCGTCTCCCCGTCCTGACCTCGGTCCACAACCTGGACCGCGAGGCCCTGCTCCAGATCCTCATCGAGCCGCGCAACGCCCTGGTCAAGCAGTACCAGCGCCTCTTCGAACTCGACGGTGTGGAGCTGGACTTCGAGCGCGAGGCGCTGGAGGCCATCGCCGACCAGGCGATCCTGCGCCAGACCGGTGCGCGCGGTCTGCGGGCGATCATGGAGGAAGTCCTCCAGTCCGTGATGTACGAGGTCCCGTCCCGCAAGGACGTCGCCCGCGTCGTCATCACCCCGGACGTCGTCCGCAACAACGTCAACCCGACGCTGGTCCCGCGCGAGCCGCGCACGATCGGCAAGAACGACGGCGGCCGGCACGAGAAGTCCGCGTAGCCGCAGACGACTTGCGTACGCCGAAGGGGCGCCCACCGGACGAACCGGCGGGCGCCCCTTCGGCGTTGAGCGATCAGATCAGATCAGATCAGATCTTGGTGCGGGAGGTGTTGTACAGCTTGGCGGCGAGGGCGGCCACGTCCTCCTGCGGCACGGACTTCTCCGTCAGCGCCGAGGCGACGTCGAGACCGGCGACGATGCCGACCGTGCTGTAGTCGGCCCAGATGCAGACCGGCATGGTGAACTCCTTCGGCCCCTTGGCGGCGGAGCCGGAGCTGCCCTGGCTGGTGTCCATCTTGAGGTCCTGGCACTTCATCAGGGCGCCGTCGAAGCCCTCCGGCTTGAACTCCTTGGGGCTGCCCACCAGCGAGCCCTTGGCGCCACTGTTGTTGGTGTCCTTCGTCATGTTCTTCTCGGCCTTGGAGAAGGCGTTGTCGAGCGTCTTCGCCGGGTCCGAGACCTCACCCCAGACGCCCTCGAAGATGAGGAGCTTCTGGGCGAGGGGGTTGTCCTTGGTGCCGGCCTTGTACTGGGCCCCTGCCTTGTTGGCGTCCTTGACCCCCATGGCCTCGGCCTCGGCCTTGTCCTCACCGGTGACCGGGCCGGACGGCGCGGGCTTGGACGCGTCCTTGGTGTAGTCCTCCACGGAGGCCGGGGGCGTCAGCTTGTACCCCTTGGTGGAGTCCGCCACATCGCTGTTGCCGCCGCCGGAGGTCAGGAAGTACACCCCGCCCGCGATGACCGCCAGCGCCACCACGGAGACACCGATGATCAGCCCGGTCTTCTTCTTCGGCTGCTGCGGCTGGGCCCCGTACGGAGGCTGGCCGCCGTACGGGGGCGTGGGCGGCTGCTGGCCGTACGGGCCCGGCTGCTGGGCCTGCGGGTAGCCGTAGCCCTGCGGCGGCTGCTGGGGCTGGCCGTACGGGTTCGGCTGCTGCGGCGGGACGCCCTGGGGGGCCTGCTGCGGGTAACCGTAACCGGGCTGGCCCTGCGGGGGGCCCTGCGGCGGCTGGCCGCCGTACGGCCCGGGCTGCTGTCCGTACGGTCCGGGCTGGCCCTGCGGCGGCTGCCCACCGTACGGGCCCGGCTGGTTGTAGCTCATTGCGGTGTCCCCTCCAGATTTCCTTATGCGTTGCGAACATCCTGACGGAAGCCGTCCTGACATGGGGGATCGGGCCCGACACCGTTACTGAACCAATCCGTTTCAGTGCAGAGCTGTGACGGCCCTAAACTGTCTCCCGTGACCGAGAACTCATCGCAGCAGCCAGCCAGCAACCCCGAACTGCCGACCCAGTACGCGCCGGCCGATGTAGAGGGGAAGCTGTACGAGCGCTGGGTGGAGCGCGGTTACTTCGAGGCCGACGAGCACAGCGACAAGCCGCCGTACAGCATCGTCATCCCGCCGCCGAACGTCACCGGATCCCTCCACCTCGGCCACGCCTTCGAGCACACCCTGATCGACGCCCTCGTCCGCCGGAAGCGGATGCAGGGCTACGAGGCGCTCTACCAGCCGGGCATGGACCACGCCGGCATCGCCACCCAGAACGTCGTCGAGCGCGAGCTCGGCAAGGAGGGCAAGTCCCGCCACGACCTGGGCCGCGAGGCCTTCGTCGAGCGCGTCTGGCAGTGGAAGAACGAGTCCGGCGGCCAGATCTCCGGCCAGATGCGCCGCCTCGGCGAGGGCGTCGCCTGGTCCCGTGAGCGCTTCACCATGGACGAGGGCCTGTCCAAGGCCGTCCAGACCGTCTTCAAGCAGATGTACGACGACGGGCTCATCTACCGCGCCGAGCGCATCATCAACTGGTGCCCCCGCTGTCTCACCGCGATCTCCGACATCGAGGTCGAGTACCAGGAGGACGAGGGCGAGCTCGTCTCCATGACGTACGGGGACGGGGACGAGACCATCGTCGTCGCCACCACCCGCGCCGAGACGATGCTCGGTGACACGGCCGTCGCCGTCCACCCCGACGACGAACGCTACAAGCACCTGGTCGGCAAGCGGATCAGCCTGCCGCTCACCGACCGCACCATCCCCGTCGTCGCCGACCACCACGTCGACCCGGAGTTCGGCACCGGCGCGGTCAAGGTGACCCCCGCCCACGACCCGAACGACTTCGAGATCGGCAAGCGCCACGACCTGCCGTTCCTCACGGTCCTGGACGAGCGCGCCGTCATCACCGTCCCCGGCCCCTTCCAGGGCCTGGACCGGCTGGAGGCCCGCTCCGCCATCGTCGCCGCCCTCCGTGCCGAGGGCCGGATCGTCGCCGAGAAGCGGCCCTACGTCCACTCCGTCGGGCACTGCTCGCGCTGCAAGACCACCATCGAGCCGCGCCTCTCCCTCCAGTGGTGGGTCAAGGTCGCCCCGCTCGCCAAGGCCGCCGGTGACGCGGTTCGCGACGGCAGCGTCAAGATCCACCCGCAGGAGATGGAGAAGCGCTACTTCGACTGGGTCGACAACCTCCACGACTGGACGATCTCGCGCCAGCTCTGGTGGGGCCACCGCATCCCCGTCTGGTACGGCCCGAACGGCGAGGTCGTCTGCGTCGGACCGGACGACGAGGCGCCCACCGGCGAGGGCTGGACCCAGGACAGCGATGTCCTGGACACCTGGTTCTCCTCCGGCCTGTGGCCGTTCTCCACCCTCGGCTGGCCCGAACGGACCGACAGCCTCGCGAAGTTCTATCCGAACTCCGTCCTGGTCACCGGCTACGACATCCTCTTCTTCTGGGTCGCCCGGATGATGATGTTCGGCCTGTACGTCAACGACGGCGTCCCGCCGTTCTCCACCATCGTCCTGCACGGCATGGTCCGCGACGAGCACGGCAAGAAGATGTCGAAGTCCTTCGGCAACGTCGTCAACCCGCTGGACTGGATGGACAAGTACGGCTCCGACGCCCTGCGCTTCACCCTCGCGCGCGGCGCCAACCCCGGCACCGACGTCCCGATCGGCGAGGAATGGGTCCAGGGTTCGGCGAAGTTCTCCAACAAGATCTGGAACGCCACCCGCTTCGCCCTGATGAACGGCGCGACGATCGAGGGCGAACTGCCCCCGGTCGAGGAGATGTCGGTCACCGACCGCTGGATCCTGTCCCGTCTGAACAAGACGGTCGCCGAGGTCGACGCGTTCTACGACGACTTCCAGTTCGCCAAGATCAGTGAGTCGCTGCGCCACTTCGCGTGGGACGAGGTCTTCGACTGGTACGTCGAGCTGTCCAAGACCACGTTCTTCGCGGGCGGCCGCCCGGCCGAGGTCTCGGGCCGGGTCCTCGGCGAGGTCCTGGACGTGATGCTCCGGCTGCTGCACCCGATCGTCCCGTTCGTCACGGAGGCGCTGTGGACCGCGCTCACCGGGCGCGAGTCGATCGTCATCGCCGAGTGGCCGGGCGACTCCGGCTTCCGCGACGACGCGGCCGAGAAGGAGATCGAGCTGGTCCAGCAGGTCGTCACCGAGGTCCGCCGCTTCCGCAACGACCAGGGTCTCCAGCCCGGCCAGAAGGTCCCGGCCGAGCTGACCCTGACCGGCACGGAGCTCGCCCCGCACGAGGCGGCCATCCGCCAGCTCCTGCGGCTCCAGCCCGCCGGGGACGGCTTCCAGGCCACCGCGTCCCTCCCGGTCGCCGGGGCCACCGTCGCCCTGGACCTCTCCGGCACGATCGACGTGGCGGCTGAGCGCAAGCGCCTCACGAAGGACCTGGAGGCCGCGCAGAAGGAGAAGGCCCAGGCCACCGGCAAGCTCGGCAACGAGGCCTTCCTGGCCAAGGCCCCGGACAACGTGGTCGACAAGATCCGCGGCCGGCTCGCCAAGGCCGATGCCGACATCGAGCGGATCGGCGCCCAGCTGGCGGGCCTCCCGCAGACCTGATTCGCTGCTGGACGAAGCCCCCGTACCCCCGACCGACCGGGGATGCGGGGGCTTCCCCGTACGTCTTCCGGACCGTTCGCCGGGCGCTGCGTGCGTTGTCGGTGCCCATCCGTAGACTGGGGCCCGTGAGTGAGCCCCGCCCTTCAGACCGGCACGACGCGTCCGATCCCGACGACACCTTCGAGGAGATCGTCGACGAGGCGACCCAGCGCGACCCCGACCTGGCGGTGATCGAGGCCGGGAGCCGCACACTGCGCACCCACTCGGGCCACCCGCAGGGCGAAGCGGTTCCGGCCCGCCCGGCCGATCCCGAGACCGACAAGGCACTGCGCGCGGTGGAGCAGGAGCTCGCCGGACGCTGGGGCGAGACCAAGCTGGAGCCGTCCGTCACCCGGATCGCCGCGCTCATGGACGTCCTCGGCGAACCGCAGCGCGCCTACCCCTCCATCCACATCACCGGCACCAACGGCAAGACCAGCACGGCCCGCATGATCGAGGCCCTGCTCAACGCCTTCGAGCTGCGCACCGGCCGCTACACCTCCCCGCACGTCCAGTCGATCACCGAGCGGATCAGCCTCGACGGCTCGCCGATCGCGCCCGAGCGGTTCATCGAGACGTACGAGGACATCAAGCCGTACGTCGAGATGGTCGACGCCCAGCAGCCCTACCGGCTCTCCTTCTTCGAGGTCCTCACCGGCATGGCGTACGCGGCCTTCGCCGACGCGCCCGTCGATGTGGCGGTCGTCGAGGTCGGCATGGGCGGCACCTGGGACGCCACCAACGTCATCGACTCCACGGTCGCCGTCGTCACCCCGATCTCGCTGGACCACACCGACCGGCTCGGCACCACGCCGGCCGAGATCGCCGGGGAGAAGGCCGGCGTCATCAAGCCGGGCGCCACGGTCATCCTGGCGCAGCAGCCGGTGGACGCCGCACAGGTGATGCTGAAGAAGGCCGTCGAGGTGGACGCCACCGTGGCCCGCGAGGGCATGGAGTTCGGCGTCACCTCGCGCGAGATCGCGGTCGGCGGACAGCTGCTGACGCTGCGCGGACTCGGCGGCGAGTACGAGGACATCTTCCTCCCGCTGTACGGCGCCCACCAGGCGCACAACGCCGCCGTCGCGCTCTCCGCGGTCGAGGCGTTCTTCGGCATCGGCGCCGAGCAGGCCCGCTCCCTCGACATCGACGCGATCCGCAAGGCGTTCGCCTCGGTGCTCTCGCCGGGCCGGCTGGAGGTCGTGCGCTCCAGCCCGACCGTCGTGCTGGACGCCGCGCACAACCCGGCCGGCGCCAAGGCGGCCTCCGACGGCATCTCCGAGGCGTTCAGCTTCTCCCGGCTGATCGGCGTGGTCGGCACCAGCGGCGACAAGGATGTGCGCGGGCTCCTGGAAGCCTTCGAGCCGATCTTCGCCGAGATCGTCGTCACGCAGAACTCCACCCCGCGCGCGATGGACGCGGACGAGCTGGCCGCCATCGCCGTCGAGGTCTTCGGCGACGACCGGGTGCAGGTCGAGCCGCGGCTCGACGACGCGCTGGAGGCGGCGATCACGCTGGCCGAGGAGGACGACGAGTACGCGGGCGCCGGGGTGCTGGTGACCGGGTCCGTGATCACGGTCGGCGAAGCCCGGCTGCTGCTGGGAAGGGGCTGAGACATGCGGACGCTCTGCGCCTCGACGCTGATCGGCGAGTTCTTCGTGATCGGCTTCGCCGGTCTCGTCGCGATGAAGCTGGACGACGCCTCCATGGCCCTGGTCTGGACGGTGTGCGGCATCGGCATGGCCCTGTCCGTGCTGCTGTGCGGAATGATCACCCGGCCCGGCGGCGTCCAGCTGGGCTGGGCGCTCCAGGTCGCGCTGGTCCTCAGCGGGTTCGTGGTCCCGATGATGTTCATCCTGGGCCTCGCCTTCGGCGGACTGTGGTGGGCCTCGATCCACTACGGCCGCAAGATCGACGAGGCCAAGGCCGACTGGGCCGCCCGGCAGGAAGCCGGCGAGGCCGCGGCCTGAGGCCCGGAGCCTCCCGGCCGGATCACGCCGGGGTCCGCCCGACACGCGCGGCCCGCCTTCGGACCCCGGAAATCCGGGGCCCGAAGGTGACCCTGGGTGAACCCGGGCGCAGACCCGTCTCCGTACCCCTGTAATCTCGCCCTCACCGCACCCGTATGCCTGGCCTTGCAAGGAGCCGTACATGACTCAGCGCACTCTCGTCCTGCTCAAGCCCGACGCGGTCCGCCGTGGCCTGATCGGCGAGATCGTCGGCCGCATCGAGCGCAAGGCCGAGTGGCGGATCACCGCGCTGGAGCTGCGCACCCTGGACCACGAGACGCTGGAGCAGCACTACGGCGAGCACAAGGGCCGCCCGTTCTACGAGCCGCTCATGGAGTTCATGGCCTCCGGTCCCGTCGTCGCCCTGGTGGCCGAAGGCGAGCGGGTCATCGAGGGCATCCGCACCCTGGCCGGCCCCACCGACCCGATCGCCGCCGCGCCCGGGTCGATCCGTGGTGACTTCGGCACGATCACCCGCGAGAACCTCATCCACGCCTCGGACTCCGAGGAGTCCGCAGAGCGAGAACTGAAGCTTTTCTTTCCGGGACTTTCCTGACCCGATCGGCCAAACAGCGCTGTACGCGAGGGGCGACCGAAGTAATTCGGTCGCCCCTCGGCATAGGGTTTGGGATCGCGGGAACGCATCCCTCCGACGTAACGTCACCATGGGTAGAACGGCCACCCGTTCCGCTCACAATGGCGAAGGACCCTCGCGCTGTGTCCGTGCATACGGCACTACGATGGAAGCTTCCACGCCCGCAGCGCCAACCTCGCCTACCAGAACAAGCCATCTTCGCTACCTGGGAAGGCCCGACGCATCCTCATGGGGAACAAGGGGAACTCAATGTCGTTCATCGGCCGTGACATGGCTATCGACCTCGGGACTGCCAACACGCTGGTGTACGTCAGGGGGCGCGGCATCGTCCTGAACGAGCCGTCCGTCGTGGCCATCAACACCAACACCGGCGGAATTCTGGCGGTCGGCTCCGAGGCCAAGAAGATGATCGGGCGCACGCCGGGCAACATCGTTGCCGTGCGACCGCTGAAGGACGGCGTGATCGCCGACTTCGAGATCACCGAGCGGATGCTCCGCTACTTCATCCTCAAGATCCACAAGCGTCGCTATCTCGCCCGCCCCCGGGTCGTCGTCTGCGTGCCCTCCGGTATCACCGGGGTCGAGCGCCGCGCCGTCATCGAGGCATCGACGCAGGCCGGCGCGCGCCAGGTGCACATCATCGAGGAGCCCATGGCCGCCGCCATCGGCTCCGGCCTCCCGGTCCACGAGGCCACCGGGAACATGGTGGTCGACATCGGCGGCGGCACCACCGAGGTCGCGGTGATCTCGCTCGGCGGAATCGTCACCGCCCAGTCGATCCGCACCGCCGGTGACGAGCTGGACAACGCGATCATCCAGCACATCAAGAAGGAGTACTCGCTCCTCCTCGGTGAGCGGACCGCCGAACAGATCAAGATCACCATCGGTTCGGCGTTCGACCTGGAGAAGGACGAGCACACCGAGATCCGTGGCCGCGACCTGGTCTCCGGGCTGCCCAAGACGGTCGTCATCTCGGCCGCCGAGGTCCGCAAGGCCATCGAGGAACCGGTCAACGCGATCGTCGACGCCGTGAAGACGACGCTCGACAAGTGCCCGCCCGAGCTGTCCGGCGACGTCATGGACCGCGGCATCGTCCTCACCGGCGGCGGCGCGCTGCTGCGCGGTCTGGACGAGCGGCTGCGCCACGAGACGGGCATGCCGATCCACATCGCCGAGGACCCGCTGGACTCGGTGGCGCTCGGCTCCGGCAAGTGCGTCGAGGAGTTCGAGGCGCTCCAGCAGGTGCTGGACGCCCAGCCCCGCCGCTAAGGGCGGGCAGAGCATCACCCGATCCGGCGCGCGGACCGCGGACGCTGCGGCTCCGCCCGCCGGATCGTTGATATAGATCGTTGCTGTACACGTATCGATACCTGACGACAGACGTATCGGTGTACGGACAGCGACACCTACACAGGCACGAACATTCCGACGAGGAAGGCACGGCCGCCGCACGTGAGGGACACACGAGAGAGCCGGCTGCTCCTGGTGCTCTTGATCGCCATCGCATTCGCCCTGATCACGGTCGATATCCGAGGCGGCGAGGAGTCACCGGTCGACGGCGCGCGGCAGGCCGCGGCCACCGTCTTCGGGCCGGTCGAGAACGGCGTAGCGGCAGCGGTCGACCCGGTGGGCAACGCCATAGGGGCCGTCCGGGACTCCGGCAACCGGCACGACCGGATCTCCACCCTGGAGCAGGAGAACGCCGCGCTGAAGGCCAAGCTCGGCAGCGACGACCGCACCAACAGCCGGGTCCGCCAGCTCGACGCCATGCTGAAGAACGCGGGCGCCGGACAGTACGGCATCAAGGGCGCCGAGGTCATCGCCATAGGAGCGGCCCAGGGCTTCTCCTGGACGGTCACCATCGACGCCGGTGCCGACGACGGCATCCGCCGCGACATGACCGTCCTCAACGGGGAGGGGCTGGTCGGGCGGGTCACCACCGTCGGGCCCAGCACCGCGACGGTCCTGCTCGCCAACGACCCCGACTTCACCGTCGGCACCCGGATGGAGAAGACCGACGAGCTCGGCTTCGCCACCGGCCAGGGCTCGCGCCCGCTGTCGGTGCAGTTCCTCAACGGCAAGGCCAAGGTGAAGGCCGGCGACCGGCTCGTCACCTTCGGCTCCAGCAAGGACAAGCCCTTCGTGCCCGGCGTCCCGGTCGGCGAGGTCGTCCGCGTCGACCCCTCCGGCGGCGAACTGACCCGGACCGTCTACGTGAAGCCGTACGTCGGGTTCACCAAGCTCGACATCGTCGGCGTCGTCGTCCAGGCCCCCCGCGAGGACCCGCGCGACACGGTCCTGCCCAAGCGGCCCGCCAAGGCGAAGCCGAAGCCGACCCCCACGGTCACCGTCACCGTCCAGCCCAACGGCGATCTGGTGGACGGCTCCGGCAAGGTCGTCGGCAACATCAACGAGCAACCGGGCGGCGACGCCGCCGGTGACGCGGCAGGCGACCAGCAGGGCAACGCCCAACCCGACAACGCGGCCAACGACCAGGAGTAGAGCTGATCCCCATGCGCATCAACCGGACTCTGCTCTCCACCGCCCTGGTCGTCGTCGCCCTGGTCATCCAGGTCTCCGTCCTCGCCCGCCTCCAGCTCCCCGGCGCCGTCCCGGACCTGCTGCTCCTCACCGTCCTCGGACTCGCCTTCGTGTACGGGCCCGTCAGCGGCTCCCTCATCGGCTTCGGCGCCGGCCTCCTCGCGGACCTCGCCCCGCCCGCCGACCACGCCGCCGGGCGCTACGCCCTGGTGCTCTGCGTCATCGGCTACCTCGCGGGCCTGGCCCGGCCGGAGAACGGGCAGCTGAAGTCGGCGTTCGCCCCGATGGCCGTGGTCGTCGCCGCCGCGATCGGCTCGACCCTGCTGTACGCGGGCGTCGGCGCGCTCGTCGGCGACACCGCCGCCCGCCATGTGGGCCTGGGCAGCCTGCTGTTCACGGCCGCGATCTACGACCTGCTGCTGGCGCCGTTCACCGTGCCGCTCATCATGGCGCTGGCCAGACGTACCGAGAACGACCCGATCGCCGAGGCCTCCTCCGGTGGCAGCGACGTCGCCGCCGGCTGGCTCTCCTCGGGCACCGGGCTGCGGATCGGCAACCAGCGCGGCGGCCTGCGCGTCAAGGCCGCCCGCAACCGCGCCGCCCGCGCGGGCAGGATCAAGGGGGTCAAGCGACTGTGAAGCCGTACGCGACAGAGGACGCCGGGGGAACCGCGTGAGCAACATTCCCGAGACCGGGCGGACCCAGCGGGTCCAGATCCGGCTCATCGTCATCCAGGTCCTCGTCTTCTCGCTGCTGCTCACCCTCGGCGGCCGCCTCTGGTACCTCCAGATCCGCAACGGCGACGAGTACACCGCCGAGGCCGCGGGCAACGGGGTGCAGCAGGTCGTCCAGCCCGCCGTGCGCGGCTCGATCCTCGACGCCCGCGGCGTACCGCTCGCCGACAACGAGACCCGCCTCGTCGTCTCCGCCAGCCGCACCGAGCTGCTGAAGATGAAGGACGACGGCGTCGGCGTCCTCACCCGGCTCGCCGACGTGCTGGACATGAAGGTCCAGGACGTCCGTGACAAGGTCCGCCTCTGCGACTCCAAGACCCCCCAGCCCTGCTGGAACGGATCGCCCTACCAGCCGATCCCGGTCACCGACGAGGCCACCACCCAGCAGGCCCTCCAGATCCGCGAGCGTGCCGAGGACTTCCCCGGCATCACCGCCGAACCCACCGCCGTACGCCGCTACACCGCGCCCGGCAAGGCGAAGACCGCACAGGTCCTCGGCTACCTCTCGCCCGTCACCGACGACGAGATCCAGCAGGCGCTGGACGGCCCGTCGCCCTATCTGCGCTCCGACCAGGTCGGCCGATCGGGTCTTGAGCGCACGTACGACAAGGAGCTGCGCGGCAAGGCGGGCGTCACCCGCTACGAGGTCGACAACCTCGGCCGCGTCATGGGCGAGGCCGAGAACGACCCGGCGGTGTCCGGCTCCACCCTGGTCACCAGCCTCGACGCGCGCGTTCAGGCGGTCGCCGAGTACGAGCTCGCCCAGGCGATGAAGACCGTCCGCCAGGAGACCGACAAGATCACCGGCCGGAAGTACGAGGCCGACTCCGGCGCCGTCGTCGTCATGGAGTCGAAGACCGGCCGCGTCGTGTCGATGGCCTCCCAGCCCGACTACGACCCCAACGCCTGGGTCGGCGGCATCTCCGGCAAGGAGTACGCCAAGCTCACCAGCAAGAAGTCCAACTACCCGCTGCTCAACCGGGGCATCCAGGGCCAGGCGCCGGCCGGCTCGATCTTCAAGGTGGTCTCGGCGAGCGCGGCCGTACGCGGCGGCCACGCCTTCAACGACCGCTACGAGTGCAGCAGCTCCTACAGCCTGGGCAACCAGACGTTCGCGAACTTCGAGTCCCAGGGCCACGGCCCCATCACCCTCGGCGACGCGCTCAAGTACTCCTGCAACACCGTCTTCTACCGCCTCGGCCACGAGGAGTGGGTGAAGGACGGCGGCATAAAGCCCAAGAAGGACGCCAAGAACTGGTTCTACACGACCGCCCGTGACTTCGGGCTCGGCGCCGAGACCGGCATCGACCTGCCCAACGAGGTCAAGGGCCGCATCCCGGACCGCCAGTGGAAGCAGGACTTCTGGAAGGCGAACAAGGACGCCTGGTGCAAGGAGGGCAAGAAGGGCGGCACCTACGTCCAGCAGATCGCGTACGAGAGCTGCCTCGAAGGCAACCAGCTCAAGGCCTACGACAGCATCAACTACGCGATCGGCCAGGGTGACGTCCTCGTCACCCCCATCCAGATGGCCACCGCCTACGCCGCCATCAGCAACGGCGGCACCCTCCACGAGCCCACCGTCGGCAAGGCCGTGATCAGCCCCGACGGCAAGACCGTCCAGGAGATCAAGCCCAAGGCCAGCGGCAAGCTGCCGGTCAACGCCCAGACCATCAAGGACCTCGACAAGGGGCTCCGCTCGGTGGTCGAGCCCGGCGGCACCGCCGCCTGGCGGTTCGGCGGCTGGCCGCAGGACAAGATCCCGATGCGCGCCAAGACCGGTACCGCCCAGGTGTACGGCAAGCAGACCACCGCGTGGTTCGCGACCTACACCGACGACTACACGATCGTCATGACGATCTCCCAGGGCGGCACCGGCTCCGGCGCCGCCGGGCCCGCGGTCCGCAAGATCTACGACGCGCTCTACGGCCTCGACGCCGAGGGCAACCAGGACAAGAAGAGGGCCTTGCTGCCGAAGCCCCAGAAGGCGCTGCCGAAGATCCAGCCCGACGGCTCGATCTACGCGCCGAAGGTCAAGCCGTACGACCCCAATCCGGTCACGCCCGAGGAGCAGCCCGGGGGACAGGAACCCCAGCTGCCGCTGCAGCCCGGTGGCCAGCCCGGACTCACCGGGTCACCGGCGTCGACGGGGAGGCAGCCGTAATGGCAGGTGGATTCTCCGTCTCCCGGTACGCCCCCGACGAGGGCTCCTGGGCCAAGCTGACCGCCCGCGACTCCCTCGTACGGCGGCTGGACTGGCCGCTGCTCGGGGCCGCGCTGGCGCTCTCGGCCCTCGGCTCGCTGCTCGTGTGGTCCGCGACCCGCAACCGCGACCACCTCACCCAGGGCGACCCGTACTTCTTCCTCCTGAGGCACGCCCTCAACACCGGCATCGGCCTCGCCCTGATGATCGGCACGATCTGGCTCGGCCACCGCACCCTGCGCGGGGCCGTCCCGGTCCTCTACGGCATCTCGGTGCTGCTGGTCCTGGCGGTCCTCACCCCGCTCGGCACCACGGTCAACGGCGCCCACGCCTGGATCAAGCTGCCGGCCGGCTTCTCGATCCAGCCCTCCGAGTTCACCAAGATCACCATCATCCTGGTGATGGCGATGCTGCTGGCGGCCCGCGTCGACGCGGGCGACCAGGCCCACCCCGACCACCGCACCGTCGCCAAGGCGCTCGGCCTCGCGGCCGTCCCGATGGCCATCGTGATGCTCATGCCGGACCTCGGCTCGGTGATGGTCATGGCCGTCATCGTCCTCGGCGTCCTGCTGGCCTCCGGCGCCTCCAACCGCTGGGTCTTCGGCCTCATCGGCGCGGGCGCGGGCGGGGCCGTCGCCATCTGGCAGCTCGGTCTGCTCGACGACTACCAGATCGCCCGCTTCGCCGCCTTCGCCAACCCCGCGCTCGACCCGGCGGGCGTCGGCTACAACACCAACCAGGCCCGTATCGCGATCGGCTCCGGCGGACTCACCGGCACCGGACTCTTCGAAGGCACCCAGACCACCGGTCAGTTCGTGCCCGAGCAGCAGACCGACTTCGTCTTCACCGTCGCCGGTGAGGAGCTGGGCTTCCTCGGCGCGGGCCTGATCATCCTGCTCCTGGGCGTCGTCCTGTGGCGCGCCTGCCGGATCGCCCGCGAGACCACCGAGCTGTACGGCACGGTCGTCGCCGCCGGGATCATCGCCTGGTTCGCCTTCCAGGCCTTCGAGAACATCGGCATGACGCTCGGCATCATGCCGGTCGCCGGACTGCCGCTGCCCTTCGTCTCCTACGGAGGATCCTCGATGTTCGCCGTCTGGGTGGCGATCGGACTGCTCCAGTCGATCCGGGTGCAACGGCCCATGTCCGCCTGAACCCGGACGCTCGCGGGTAGGTGTCCGTACATGGCGGACACCAAACGCGAGATCGAGCGGAAGTACGAAGCCACCGACGACACCCGGCTGCCCGACCTGACCCGGGCGGCCGGGGTCGACCGGAGCGTCCACCGCGGCCTGACCGAGCTGGACGCCGTCTACTACGACACCGCGGACCTCCGCCTCGCCGCCGACGCCCTCACGCTCCGCCGCAGGATCGGCGGGGCCGACGAGGGCTGGCACCTGAAGTTCCCCGTCGCCACCGGCATCCGGGACGAGCTCCACGAACCCCTCGCCGACACCCTGCCGCGCCCGCTGGCCGCCCTGCTCCGCTCCCGCGTCCGCCACGCGGAGCTCGCCCCCGTCGTCCGGCTGCGCTCCGCCCGCGACGTCCACCACCTCACCGCCGCCGACGGCGCCCTCCTCGCCGAGGTCAGCGTCGACCGGGTGCGCGCCGAGCGGCTCGCGGGGGAGGGGAGCGGCACCACGGCCGCCTGGACCGAGATCGAGGTCGAGCTGGCCGACGACGGCGACCCCGCCGTCCTGGACGCCGTCGAGAAGCGGCTGCGCAAGGCCGGGATCCGCCCCGCGCACTCCGCGTCCAAGCTCGCCCGGGCGCTGGCGGAGACGACACCCGTACGGGACGGGAGTAAGCCGAGGAAGAACGCGCCGCACACCGCGGGCGACCACGTCCTCGCCTACGTACGCAAGCAGATCCGCACGATCGTCGACCTCGACCCCGCTGTCCGCCGCGGCCTTCCCGACTCCGTGCACAAGATGCGCGTCGCCACCCGCCGGCTGCGCAGCACCTTCAAGACCCACCGCAAGCTCCTGGACCGCGCGGTCACCGACCCGCTCGGCGCCGAGCTCAAGTGGCTCGCCGCCGAACTGGGCCTCGACCGCGACCAGGAGGTCCTGGACGAACGCCTCGGCGCCCGCGTCGAGGCGCTGCCCGCCACCCTGGCCCTCGGCCCGGTGCGCGGCCGCCTCCGCGCCTGGTCGGCCGCCCGCCGCACCGGATCGCGCCGCAGGATCATCGACGTACTCGACGGGAAGCGGTATCTGGACCTCCTGGACGCCCTCGACGCGCTGAGCGCCGACCCGCCGCTGCGCCCCGCCGCCCGCCGGGCACCGGAGAAGGCCCTGCCCCGGGCGGTGCTGGGGGACTACGAGAAGCTCGCGCGCCGCATGGACCATGCCCTGGAGCACCCGCCGGGCCCCGAGCGCGACACCGCGATGCACGAGGCCCGCAAGGCCGCCAAGCGCGCCCGGTACGCGGGCGAGTCGGCCCGGCCCGCGCTCGGCAGGCCCGCCAAGCGGTTCGCCAAGAGGGTGAAGGCCGTGCAGACCGTCCTCGGCGACCACCAGGACAGCGTCGTCGCCCGCGAGGCCCTGCGCACCCTCGCGATCCAGTCGCACGCGGCGGGCGAGACCGCGTTCACCTGGGGACTTCTGTACGGGCAGGAGGAGGCCGCCGCCGAGGCCCGGGAGCGCGAGCTGCCCGAGGTCTGGGCCCGCGCGTCGGACCCCGGGCTGCGGGCGGATCTGAAGCACTGAGACGCGGGGTACGCTGGATGGTCACCCCTGCCGGCTCACGAAGGTTCGCGAGATGTCTGCCGCATCGGTCTTCCCACAGCTCGAAGCTCTGCTCCCGCATGTGCAGAAGCCCATCCAGTACGTCGGCGGTGAGCTGAACTCCACCGTCAAGGACTGGGACAGCTGTGACGTCCGCTGGACCCTGATGTACCCCGACGCCTACGAGGTCGGGCTCCCCAACCAGGGCGTCATGATCCTCTACGAGGTACTGAACGAGCGCGAGGGCGTCCTCGCCGAGCGCACGTACAGCGTCTGGCCGGACCTCGAAGAGCTGATGCGCGAGCACAACGTGCCCCAGTTCACCGTGGACAGCCACCGCCCCGTCGGCGCGTTCGACGTCTTCGGGCTGAGCTTCTCCACCGAGCTGGGCTACACCAACATGCTCACCGCCCTGGACCTCGCGGGCATCCCGCTGGAGTCCAAGGACCGCACGGTGGACCACCCGATCGTCCTCGCGGGCGGCCACGCCGCGTTCAACCCCGAGCCGATCGCGGACTTCATCGACTGCGCGGTCGTCGGCGACGGCGAGCAGGCCGTCCTGGAGATCACCGAGATCATCCGCGCCTGGAAGGCCGAGGGCCGCCCCGGCGGCCGCGACGAGGTGCTCTTCCGGCTCTCGAAGACCGGCGGCGTCTACGTCCCGCGCTTCTACGACGTCGAGTACCTCCCCGACGGCCGCATCGGCCGGGTCGTGCCCAACCGGTCCGGCGTGCCGTGGCGGGTCTCCAAGCACACGGTGATGGACCTCGACGAGTGGCCCTACCCCAAGCAGCCCCTCGTCCCGCTCGCGGAGACCGTGCACGAGCGGATGTCGGTGGAGATCTTCCGCGGCTGCACCCGCGGCTGCCGTTTCTGCCAGGCCGGCATGATCACGCGCCCCGTGCGGGAGCGAAGCATCACCGGCATCGGCGAGATGGTCGAGAAGGGCCTCAAGGCCACCGGCTTCGAGGAGGTCGGCCTGCTCTCGCTCTCCTCCGCCGACCACAGCGAGATCGGCGACATCGCCAAGGGCCTCGCCGACCGCTACACCGACGACAAGATCGGCCTCTCGCTGCCCTCCACCCGCGTCGACGCGTTCAACGTGGACCTGGCCAACGAGCTGACCCGCAACGGCCGTCGCTCCGGTCTCACCTTCGCCCCCGAGGGCGGCTCCGAGCGCATGCGCAAGGTCATCAACAAGATGGTCTCGGAGGAGGACCTGATCCGCACGGTCGCCACCGCCTACGGCAACGGCTGGCGTCAGGTGAAGCTGTACTTCATGTGCGGCCTGCCCACCGAGACCGACGAGGACGTCCTGCAGATCGGCGACATGGCGGTCAACGTCATCGCCAAGGGCCGCGAGGTCTCCGGCCAGAACGACATCCGCTGCACCGTCTCCATCGGCGGGTTCGTGCCCAAGCCGCACACCCCCTTCCAGTGGGCCCCGCAGCTCAGCGCCGAGGACACCGACGCCCGGCTGAAGAAGCTCCGGGACAAGATCCGCGGCGACAAGAAGTACGGCCGCTCCATCGGCTTCCGCTACCACGACGGCAAGCCCGGCATCGTCGAGGGCCTGCTCTCGCGCGGCGACCGCCGTGTCGGCTCCGTCATCCGCGCGGTCTACGAGTCCGGCGGCCGCTTCGACGGCTGGCGCGAGCACTTCAGCTACGACCTCTGGATGAACTGCGCCGAGAAGACGCTGCCCGAGTTCGGCGTCGACGTCGACTGGTACACCACCCGCGAGCGCACCTACGAGGAGGTCCTGCCCTGGGACCACCTCGACTCCGGCCTGGACAAGGACTGGCTCTGGGAGGACTGGCAGGACGCGCTCGACGAGACCGAGGTCGAGGACTGCCGCTGGACCCCCTGCTTCGACTGCGGCGTCTGCCCGCAGCTCGACCTGGACATCCAGATCGGCCCGACCGGCAAGAAGCTCCTGCCGCTCAGCGTGGTCAACAAGTAGCAGCTCCGTGACACACCACAGGCCCGGTCCGGCAACCCCGGACCGGGCCTGACGCGTCCTTGACGACATGGACTACGGCAAGCACCAGGCGCCCCAGGGATACGAGCCCGGCGAGGGCATCCTGACGACCCTGATCAGGATCCCGGTCCGGATCGTCATCCTGGTGCTCGTCCTGCCCGTCCGCATGGTCTGGGACGCGCTCACCGCGCTCTGGCACGCCGTCGACCGTGTCCTGCTCCGCCCGCTGGGCCGGGCCGTCGTGTGGCTCCTCGACACGCTCGTCCTGACCCCGCTGACCTGGCTGTACACCTGGGTCCTCGCCCCGCTCGGCAAGGCCGCCGCCTGGCTGGCCGTCGCCCTGCTGGTCTGGCCCTGGATCGGCCTGTGGCGGTACGTGATCGTCCCCGTCGCCCGCTACGGCATCGCGGCCCCGGCGGTATGGCTGTACGGATCCGTCCTCACCCCGCTCGGCCACGGTCTGCGGTGGATCGGCACCGCCCTGCTCCTCCCGGCGCTCCACGGCCTCGGCAACGGCATCGGGTGGCTGCTCACCGTGCTGCTGATCGTGCCGCTGGAGTTCCTGTGGCGGTACGCGATCGTCCCGGTGGTCCGTTACGGCCTGGTCGTCCCGGTGGTGTGGCTGTACGCCAACGTGCTCACGCCGATCGGCCTCGGCACGGCCTGGGTCCTGAGCAGGCTGTGGCAGGGCACGGCCTGGGTCCTGGGCACGCTCTGGCAGGGCACCGCCTGGGTCCTGGCACAGCTCTGGCGGGGGATCGCGGCCACCGGACGGGGTCTCGGCCTCGCGGTCGCCTGGCTGGTGATGACGCTGCTCGTCGCGCCCATCGCCTGGACGTACCGCCGGATCCTCACCCCGGTCGGCCGCGAGATCGCCGCCGCGTTCGAAGTCGCCTGGCGGATCGCCGGGTACGTCTCCCGGGCCGTCGGCCGGGCCCTCGCCTGGCTCGCGTGGCAGCTGATCGGCGCACCGGTCTCCTGGGCGTACCGCACCGTGTGCACCCCCCTCGGCCACTTCGTACGGGACTCCGTGTGGGCCCCGGCCCGGCGCGCCGCCGCCGAGGCCGGCCGGGCCGCCCGCGCGGCCCTCGCGACCGCCCGGGAAACCGTGCGCCAGGCCCGCCGCGACGCCTGGCGGGCGCTGGTCGGCTCCACGGACGGCGCACGGTCCCGGGAACCGAGGGGGATCCCTGCGCGTACTCTGGGTAGTACAACGACTGTCCCCAGCGCGGCGCAGGCAACCGAGAGCGCCCCGCTCGGCGAGAATTCGTCAAGCGGGTGTGAGCCGGAGCGGCACCCCGGGGGCCACCCGTATTTCGTGGGCGGCGCGCCACCGCGCCCGCCCCGCACCGAGGAGAAGAACCACTGGGCAAGCGACAGCCCGAAGGCCCGCCGCCCGCACCGGCAGTGCAGCGCATCCGTCTGCGCTACACCAAGCGCGGCCGCCTCCGGTTCACCAGCCACCGAGACTTCCAGCGGGCCTTCGAGCGGGCACTGCGCCGCTCCGAGGTGCCGATGGCGTATTCGGCGGGCTTCACGCCCCACCCCAAGGTCTCCTACGCCAATGCCGCACCCACCGGCACGGGCAGCGAGGCGGAGTTCCTGGAGATCGCCCTCACCGAGACGCGGGACCCCGAGGTCCTGCGCGGACTGCTCGACGCGTCGATGCCGGCCGGCCTCGACATCGTCGACGCGGTGGAGGCCCGCACCTCGGGCCTCGCCGAACGGCTCACCGCCTCCGTCTGGGAGCTGCGCCTGGACGGCGTCGACCCCGAGGAGCTCCGCGCGGCCGTGGCCGCCTTCGACGACGCCGAGACCGTGGAGGTCCAGCGCAAGGCCAAGAACGGCATCCGGACGTTCGACGCCCGTGCCGCCGTCGCCGATCTGCGGGTCGTCGACGATCCGGCCGATAGGCCGGGCGAGCGGCCCTGTGCGATACTGCGCCTGGTTGTTCGGCACGTGACACCTGCCGTGCGACCCGACGACGTCCTGTCCGGTCTCCGAGCTGTGGCCGACCTGGCGCCGCCCGTCCCCGCCGCGGTGACGAGGCTGGCGCAGGGGCTCTTCGACGAGGAGTCCGGCACGGTGACCGACCCGCTCGCGCCCGACCGCGAGGCCGCCCCGACCGCGTATCCCGTGGTCGCCGGGGCAGCCGTCGCGACGGCGCCGGAAGGTGCAGGTTCCGCGTAAGGCGGTCGTTGTAGCGCAGCCCTCCGACTCGGGAGCCACCTGGGTCGGGCCGCGCACTGACCCACAAGACTTTCGCCAGGCCGTACGCACACCGCATACGGAACCGGCGAGCCAGACATCAGTTCCCGTGCGGCGCCCGCGCCCCGGACGGCGGTATCGCACCACTGCGGACCGAGCCGGACCGGAATCAGACGCGGCGCCCGGGAGCACGACGGGAGAACCGCCCGCATGCCTCAGCCGAACGAACCCGGCACGACCGGGAACAACGAAGAGAACACCCCCGGCGACAAGCTGCCGCCGCGCCGCAGGCGCCGCGCCGCTTCCCGCCCGGCGGGCCCGCCCGGCGGCGCCGTGGCCGCCGCCGAGGACGTCATGCCGGCCATACCGGCCGACGGGTCCGCCGCACCGGCCGCGGACGACACGCCCGGCGAGACGGTCGCCGAGACCGCCCCGCCCGCCCGTACGCGCCGCCGCGCCGTGCGTAAGGCCACCGCGCCCGCCGGCGCCCCGGAGCCGGCCGCCGAGCCCGCCCCGGTGGTCGTCGAGACCGCCCCGGCCGCCGAGGCCCCCGAGCCGGCCGCCGCCGAGGAGGAGCCCGCCGCACCCGCGCCGCGCACCCGCCGCCGCGCGGTCCGCAAGGCGACCGCCCCGGCCGGTGCGCCGGAGGCCGCCGAGACCCCCGCCCCGGTCGTCGAGACCCCGGCCGAGTCCGTCGCCGACGTCGCCCCCGAGGCCGTCGAGGACGAGGAGGAGACCGTGGTCGCCGTGGAGACCCCCGACGAGACCCCCGCGCCCCGCCGCCGTCGAGCCTCCCGCAAGGCCACCGCCCCCGCGGGCGCCCCGGCCGCCGCCGAGGCCGTCGTGGTCGAGCCCGCCGTGGTGGCCGAGCCCGCCCCGGCCGCCGAGCCCGCCGCCGTCGTCGAGCCGGAGCCCGCCGAGGCCCCGCGCGGCCGCACCCGCCGCCGCGCTTCGGCCCCGGCCGGTGCGCCGCAGGCCGCCGCGCCCGTCGCCGAGCCTGCGACCGAGCCGGCGCCGGCCGCCGAGGCACCCGCCGCCGAGGCGGAGGCCGCGGAGGAGACCCCCGCGCCGCGCACCCGCCGCCGCGCCTCCCGCAAGGCGTCCGCGCCCGCCGGTACGCCGCAGGCGGCCGAGCCCGTGGAGACCGCCGTCGAGGCCGCCGGGACCGGCGAGAGCCTGCCCGCCGCCGTCGCCGAGGAGCTCGCCGCCGAGGCGGACGAGGTCGAGGAGGCCGCCCCGCGCGGACGTCAGCGCCGCCGGGCCACCGCCGCCGCCGGCCGCCCCGAGTTCACCGCGAAGACCGAGGAGCCGACCCGCAAGGGCCGGCGCGCGACCCGCCCCGCCGTCGCCGTCTTCCAGGCCCCGGTCTTCGCCGAGCCGATGTTCCAGACCCCCGAGACGGCAGCCGCCGCCGCTGCCGCGGCCGGTTCCTCCGCCGCGTACGACGAGGTCGACGAGGCCGAGGAGCAGCAGACCGCCGAGGTCGAGCAGGCCCCCGCGCCCGCCGAGGCCGCGCCGCAGGGCGGCTCGCGCCGCCGTCGCCGCCGCCGCGGTGAGGCCGAGGCGACCGAGCAGGCCGCCGAGGCCGCCCCGGTGGAGACGCCCGCCGAACAGCCCGCCGACGAGGCCCCCGAGGCCGAGGCGGACGAGCACGAGGGCGAGGACACCGACGAGTACGGCGACCGCCCCTCGCGCCGTCGCCGTCGTGGTGGCCGTCGCCGCCGCCGTGGCGAGGCCGGCGACGCGGACGACGAGCAGCACACCGAGGACGCGCCCGCGCCGTCCCGCGCCGAGGAGCCCCGCTCCGAGGACGAGCAGGACCGGGGCCGGACCCAGGACCGGACCCCGGACGCCGCCGAGGAGAGCGACGAGGACGACGACTCCGCTCCCTCCGGTTCGAGCAGCAGCCGCCGTCGTCGCCGTCGCCGTCGCCGCAGCGGTGACGCCGCCGCCGAGGCCGAGCACGGCACCACCGCCGACGACCCGGAGCGTACGGTCGTCAAGGTGCGCGAGCCCCGCAAGAAGGAGGAGCGCGAGCCGGGCACCGGCTTCGACGAGGTCCAGTCCATCAAGGGCTCGACCCGTATGGAGGCCAAGAAGCAGCGCCGCCGCGAGGGCCGCGAGCAGGGCCGCCGCCGCGTCCCGATCATCACCGAGGCGGAGTTCCTGGCGCGCCGCGAGGCCGTCGAGCGGGTGATGGTCGTCCGCCAGAGCGGCGAGCGCACCCAGATCGGCGTTCTCGAGGACAACGTGCTCGTCGAGCACTACGTCAACAAGGAGCAGGCCACCAGCTACGTCGGCAACGTCTATCTGGGCAAGGTCCAGAACGTCCTGCCGTCCATGGAGGCCGCGTTCGTCGACATCGGCAAGGGCCGCAACGCCGTCCTGTACGCCGGTGAGGTCAACTTCGAGGCGCTCGGCATGGCCCACGGGCCGCGCCGCATCGAGACCGCGCTCAAGTCCGGCCAGTCGGTCCTGGTCCAGGTGACCAAGGACCCGATCGGTCACAAGGGCGCGCGCCTCACCAGCCAGGTCTCGCTGCCCGGCCGCTACCTCGTCTACGTGCCCGAGGGCTCGATGACCGGGATCAGCCGCAAGCTGCCCGACACCGAGCGCTCCCGCCTCAAGACCATCCTCAAGAAGATCGTCCCCGAGGACGCGGGCGTCATCGTGCGCACCGCCGCCGAGGGCGCGAGCGAGGACGAGCTGCGCCGTGACGTCGAGCGGCTCCAGCAGCAGTGGGCGGACATCCAGAAGAAGGCCAAGGGCACCAGCGGCTCCAACGCGCCGACGCTGCTCTACGGCGAGCCGGACATGACCGTCCGGGTCGTCCGCGACATCTTCAACGAGGACTTCTCCAAGGTCATCGTCAGCGGCGACGAGGCGTGGGAGACCATCCACGGCTATGTCTCGCACGTCGCGCCCGACCTCACCGAGCGGCTTTCGCGCTGGACCTCCGAGGTCGACGTCTTCGCGACGTACCGCATCGACGAGCAGCTGATGAAGGCGCTGGACCGCAAGGTCTACCTGCCCAGCGGCGGTTCGCTGGTGATCGACAAGACCGAGGCGATGGTCGTCGTCGACGTCAACACCGGCAAGTTCACCGGCCAGGGCGGCAACCTGGAGGAGACCGTCACCAGGAACAACCTG
The DNA here is from genome assembly GCF_055792845.1 of Streptomyces sp. DSM 106670. Taxonomy (NCBI): domain Bacteria; kingdom Bacillati; phylum Actinomycetota; class Actinomycetes; order Kitasatosporales; family Streptomycetaceae; genus Streptomyces; species Streptomyces sp. DSM 106670. Next base: position 2,453,696 of record NZ_CM147704.1, on the reverse strand, counting down.
GAGGCGGCCGAGGAGATCGTGCGCCAGCTGCGGCTGCGCGACCTCGGCGGCATCGTCGTCGTCGACTTCATCGACATGGTGCTGGAGTCCAACCGGGACCTGGTGCTGCGGCGGCTCCTGGAGTGCCTGGGCCGCGACCGCACCAAGCACCAGGTCGCCGAGGTCACCTCGCTGGGCCTGGTCCAGATGACCCGCAAGCGGGTGGGCCAGGGTCTGCTGGAGTCCTTCTCCGAGACCTGCGTCCACTGCAACGGCCGCGGCGTCATCGTCCACATGGAGCAGCCGACGGCCGTCGGCGGCGGTGGCGGCGGCAAGAAGTCCAAGAAGCGCGGCCGCGGCGGCGCGGGCCAGGACCACGAGCACGGCCACGACGAGCACGCGGCCGAGCCCGCCGAGACCGAGGCCGAGCTGGCCGCCGAGGTCGCCGCCCCGGTGGCCGTGGAGCCCGAGGTCACCGCCGACGAGGAGTTCTACAGCAGCCCCGCCGAGGCGGAGGCGGCCGCCACGCGCCGTGGCCGCCGTCGGGCCTCCCGCAAGGCGTCGGCCCCGGCCGGCGCCCCGAAGGCCGAGGCACCCGTCGCCGAGACCCGGCCCGAGCCGGTCGTCGACACGCCCGCCGAGGCCCCGGCCGCGGAGGCCGTGGAGGTCACCGAGGTCGTGGAGGTCGCGGAGACCCCCGAGGCACCCGAGGCTCCGGCCGAGGCCGCGCCCCAGGGCCGTACGCGCCGCCGGGCCACCCGTAAGGCGACCGCCCCGGCGGGTTCGCCGAAGCAGGCCGCGGAGCCGGTCCGGCCGGCCGAGCCCACCACGGACCCGGTCGCGGCCGAGGACCCGGTCGTCGAGGCGCCCGCCGCCGAGACCCCGGCCCCCGAGGCCTCGGCGGAGAAGGCACCCGAGGCCGAGGCCCCGGTGGCCGCCCCGCCGCGTGCCCGGCGCCGGGCCACCCGTAAGGTCACCGCTCCGGCGGGCTCGCCCACCGGGTCGGACGAGGCGGAGATCGTCGTGGTCGCTTCGGCGCCCGAGGCCAAGGCCGAGGAGCCCGAAACCACGGCGCCGGAATCCGGTACGCCGGATTCCGAATCCGCCGAGCCGGCCCCCGCGAAGAAGACGGCCCGCAAGGCCGCCGCCAAGAAGGCCCCGGCAAAGAAGGCGGCCGCCAAGAAGACCGTCGCGAAGAAGACCGCCGCCAAGAAGACGACGGCGAAGACGGCCGCGAAGAAGACGACGAAGAAGACCGTCGCCGCCGAGCAGTCGTCGCCGTCCGTAACGGCTTCCGCGCCTTCCGCGGAGGGCGATTCGTCGGCGAACTGATGCATCCGTAACCGGTTGTTCATCTTCAGGTGTCCCGCTCCGAGCACATCGGGGCGGGACACCTGCTTTGTTTCAGAACTGATGCAAGGGCTGGTTAACGAGCCCGAAATGGGCTGAGAAATCCCTGATAATGTGACGGCGGTTGCCATGCGTGTGAGCGTTCTTCACGAAAACTACGGTTGGTGACAAGGCCCGGCGGCGATACCGACCGGGCCGGATTCCTCGGCAGGGCGTCGGCATCGCGCCGGTGGGGTTTACGCGCGACCTCGGTAAGACGTCCCGCACCTCGGAGCTCTGCCTGGTACGAGCTCTTGCGGTGTTCAAGGAGGACGTTCATGACGAGCATCAACGAGCAGCCGATTCCCGCTGCCCGCCCGGTCATCGGGGAAGACGAGATCGAGGCCGCCGTACGCGTGCTGCGCAGCGGTCGCGTCGTACAGGGCCCGGAAGTCGCCGCTTTCGAGGAAGGCTTCTCGCGCCTGGTCGACGACCGGCACTGCGTCGCCGTCAACTCGGGCACCTCGGCCCTTCACCTGCTGCTGCTCGCGCTCGGCATCGGCCCCGGCGACGAGGTGATCGTCCCGTCCTTCTCCTTCGCCGCCTCCGCGAACGCGGTCCGCCTCGTCGGCGCCGACGTCGTGTTCGCCGACATCGAGCCGGGCAGCTTCGGCCTCGACCCGGCGGCGGTCGAAGCCGCCATCACCCCGCGCACCGCCGCGATCATGCCGGTGCACCTCTACGGCCACCCCGCCGCGATGGACCAGCTCATGCCCATCGCCGAGAAGCACAAGCTCGCCGTGGTCGAGGACGCCTGCCAGGCCCACGCGGCGGCCCTGAACGGCACCCCCGTCGGCGCGTTCGGCGCGGGCGGCACCTTCAGCTTCTACCCGACCAAGAACATGCACTCCCTCGAAGGCGGCATGGTCACCACGGCCGACGCCGAACTGGCCCGCACCCTGCGCCTGCTGCGCAACCAGGGCATGGAGCAGCGGTACGCCAACGAGATCGTCGGCGCCAACATGCGGATGACCGACGTGTCCGCCGCCGTCGGCCGCGTACAGCTCGGCAAGGTCGAGGGCTGGACCGAGCAGCGCCGCGCCAACGCCGCGTACCTCGACGCCCACATCATCGCCCCGGCCGTCACCACGCCGCCGGTGGCCGAGGGCGCCCGGCACGTCTACCACCAGTACACCGTGCGGATCAGCGGCGACCGCGACGCCGCCATGGCGAAGCTCACCGAGGCGGGCATCGGCAACGCGGTCTACTACCCGACGCCGATCCACCGGCTCAAGCCCTACTGGGAGCCGGACCAGAAGGCCGGCCGCACCTGGGACCTGCCCGAGACCGAGCGGGCCGCCGCCGAGGTCGTCTCGCTGCCCGTCCACCCCTCGCTCACCGAGGGCGACCTGGCGCGGATCGCCGCCGCCGTGAACGCGCTGGGGGAGAACCTGTGAGCGCCGCACTGAAGGCCGGGCTCATCGGCCTCGGCTCCATGGGCCGCCACCACGCCCGCGTCCTCGCGGGCCTGGAAGGCGTCGACCTGGTCGGCGTCGTCGACCCGATGGGCGACAAGAACGGCTGGGCCCAGGGCGCACCCGTCCTCGCCACCGTCGAGGAGCTCATCGCCCTCGGCATCGACTACGCCGTCGTGGCCTGCCCGACCGCGCTGCACGAGGAGGTCGGCCTCCAGCTCGCCGACGCCGGGATCAGCGCCCTGGTCGAGAAGCCGCTCGCCGACACCGTCGAGGGCGCCCGCCGCCTCGTCGACGCCTTCGAGTCGCGCGGCCTGGTGGCCGGCGTCGGTCACATCGAACGCTGCAACCCGGCCCTGCTCTCGCTCCGCGCCCGCCTGGAGGCCGGCGAGCTGGGCGACGTCTACCAGGTCGTCACCCGCCGCCAGGGCCCCTTCCCGCACCGGATCGCCGACGTCGGCGTGGTCAAGGACCTGGCCACCCACGACATCGACCTCACGGGCTGGGTCACCGGGCAGACGTACACCTCGATCGCCGCCCACACCGTCTCCAAGTCCGGCCGCCCGCACGAGGACATGGTCTCCGCCGTGGGCCAGCTGTCCGACGGCACGATGGTCAACCACCTGGTCAACTGGCTGAGCCCGCTCAAGGAGCGGTTCACCTCGGTCACCGGCGAGCGCGGCTGCTTCATCGCCGACACCCTCACCGCCGACCTCACCTTCCACTCCAACGCCGCGGTCACCACCGAGTGGGAGGCGCTGCGCGCCTTCCGCGGGGTCTCCGAGGGCGACATGATCCGCTACGCCATCCCCAAGCGCGAGCCGCTCCTCGTCGAGCACGAACTGTTCCGCGACGCGGTGCAGGGCAAGCCCGCCGACATCTGCACGCTGCGCCAGGGTCTGCGTACGGTCGAGGTGGCCGCCTCCGTACTGGAGTCCGCCACCGGCGGCACCACGGTCCTCATCCCGGCGGACCGGGGCCAGGAGCAGGAGCAGGAGCAGGAGCCGAGAAGGTGACCACACCCGACGTCACGGTGATCGTGGCCGTCTACAACACGATGCCGTACCTCACCGAGTGTCTCGACTCGCTCGTCGGCCAGAGCATCGGCCACGAGCGGCTCCAGGTCGTGGCGGTCGACGACGGCTCGACCGACGACAGCGGCAAGGAACTCGACCGCTTCGCCCAGCTCCACCCCGACGTCTTCACCGTCGTCCACCAGCCCAACTCGGGCGGCCCGGCCGCTCCGAGCAACCGCGCCCTCGACCTGGCGACCGGCCGTTACGTCTACTTCATCGGCTCGGACGACCACCTGGGCGAAGAGGCGCTGGAGCGGATGGTCGGCTACGCCGACGCCCACGAGTCCGACGTGGTCGTCGGCAAGATGGTCGGCACGAACGGGCGTTACGTCCATCAGAAGCTGTACACCGGCAACCGCGACGTCACCCTCGACGACTCCGAGCTGCCCTTCACCCTGGCCAACACCAAGCTCTTCCGCCGGGAACTGGTCGAGAAGCACGGGCTCCGCTTCCCCGAGGACATGCCGGTCGGCAGCGACCAGCCGTTCACCATCGAGGCGTGCGTCCGGGCCCGGAAGATCTCCGTGCTCTCCGACTACACCTGCTACTACGCGGTCAAGCGCGGCGACGCGAGCAACATCACCTACCGGGCGAACCACCTGGCCCGGCTCCGCTGCGTCCAGCGGATCATGGAGCACACGGCGGCCCTGATCCCGGCGGGCCCGCGGCGCGACGCCGTGTTCAAGCGCCACTTCGACTGGGAGCTGACCAAGCTCCTGCAGAAGGACTTCCCCGCACTCGACCTCGACACCCGCCGCCAGGTGTGCGAAGGCGTCGGCGAACTGGTGGACGCCTACTTCACCGACGGCCTGCGCGACGGCACCGGGGTCAAGCGCCGGGTGCGCTTCGGCCTCGCCCGCAGCGGCGCCGTCCAGGAGCTCACCCGCGCCATCGCGGACGAGACCGAGCACGGAGCGCCGCCCTTCCTGCTGGAGGGCGACCGCGCCTTCGCCTCCTACCCCGGATTCCGGGACCCGGCCGTCGGCCTCGACGACCGCTACTACGAGGTGCTCGGCGAGACGGTCTCGGGCCGCCTCTCCACCGGTACGCGACTGGAGTCGGCCGGCTGGGAGCAGCACGGCACGGACCTGACCTGCGTGGTGAACCTGCGCGTCGGCATCACCGGCGACACCTCGACGGCCGTCGTCGCCCTGGCCCAGGGCGCCATGCCGCAGAGCGCGGACAAGGCCGGCGCGCGCAAGCTCCCGGCAGACGCCCCGCGCCCGCAGCGCGGCGGCACGCTCACCGCCGGCCCGGCCGAGGACGGCGGCACCCTGCTGACCGCCCGTATCCCGCTCGCACCCGCCCGCACCAAGAGGGGCGTCCGCCTCTACGTGGACGTGGCGGGCTCCACGTACGAGATCCCGGTCCGCACCGAAGGGCAGCCGATGCCGCTGGCGCGCCGCTGGGGGACCGCCGACCCCCACCGCGTCTCGGCGAACATCAACACCAAGGGCCGGCTCGTGATCACGACGGCCCCGCTGCGGGAACCGAAGTCCGGCGTGGGCGCACGGCTGCGCCGCACGCTGTCCAGGTCGAAGAGGAAGTAACCCGATGAATATCTGTGTAGTCGCGCTCGGCAAGATCGGACTTCCGCTCGCCGTGCAGTTCGCCGCCAAGGGCCACAAGGTCATCGGCGCGGACGTCAACGAGAAGGTCGTCGAACTCGTCAACGCGGCCACCGAGCCGTTCCCCGGTGAGCACGACCTCGACCGTCTGCTCAAGGAGACCGTCGGCGCCGGCCTGCTCTCCGCCACCACGGACACCACGGCCGCGGTCGCCGCGTCCGACGCCGTCGTGGTCGTCGTCCCGCTCTTCGTGGACGCCGAGGGCACCCCCGACTTCGGCTGGATGGACGCCGCCACCAAGGCCATCGCGGCCGGCCTCAAGCCCGGCACCCTGGTCAGCTACGAGACCACGCTGCCGGTCGGCACCACCCGTACCCGCTGGGCGCCGATGCTCGCCGAGGGCTCGGGCCTGACCCCCGGCGAGGACTTCCACCTGGTCTTCTCCCCGGAGCGCGTCCTCACCGGCCGGGTCTTCGCCGACCTGCGCCGCTACCCCAAGCTCGTCGGCGGCATCGACGAGGCGTCCGCCGAGCGCGGCGTCGCCTTCTACCAGGCCGTCCTCGACTTCGACGAGCGCGAGGACCTGCCCCGCCCCAACGGCGTCTGGGACCTCGGCACGGCGGAGGCCTCCGAGCTGGCGAAGCTCGCCGAGACCACCTACCGCGACGTCAACATCGGTCTGGCCAACCAGTTCGCCCGGTTCGCCGACCAGAACGACATCGACGTCAAGAAGGTCATCGAGGCCTGCAACAGCCAGCCCTACAGCCACATCCACCAGCCCGGCATCGCCGTCGGCGGCCACTGCATCCCGATCTACCCCCGGATGTACCTGTGGAACGACCCGGAGGCCACCGTCGTGCGCTCGGCCCGCGAGGCCAACGCCGCGATGCCCTCGTACGCCGTCGACCTGCTGGCCGCCGCCTACGGCGACCTGGACGGCGTCGGGGTCCTGGTGCTGGGCGCGGCCTACCGGGGCGGCGTCAAGGAGACCGCGTTCTCCGGAGTCTTCGGCGTCGTCGAGGCCCTGAAGACGCGCGGCGCGGTGCCGTTCGTCTCGGACCCGATGTACACCCCCGAGGAACTGACCGCCCTCGGCCTCGTCCCGCACGACGGCCACCAGGCCGTCACCGCGGCGATCCTCCAGGCCGACCACGCCGAGTACCGCGAGCTGGCCGCCGCCGACCTCCCGGACGTCCGCGTCCTGGTCGACGGCCGCCGCACCACGGACCCGGCCAACTGGGCGGGCGTACGCCGCGTCGTCATCGGCGGCTGACGATGACCTGGCTGATCACCGGTGGGGCCGGCTACATCGGGTCCCACGTGGTCGCGGAGATGGCGGGCGAGGAGCGCCTCGTCGTCCTCGACGACCTCAGCACCGGACGGGCGGAGCGCCTTCCCGAGGGCGTCCCGCTCGTCGTGGGCTCGGTCCTGGACCGGGAGCTCCTCGACCGGGTGCTGGCCGAGCACGCGGTGACCGGCATCGTGCACATCGCGGGCAAGAAGCAGGTCGCGGAGTCCGTCGAACGACCGCTGTACTACTACCGCGAGAACGTCGACGGCCTGCGCACCCTGCTGGAGGCCGCCGCCGCAGCCGGTGTCCGGCGCTTCCTGTTCTCCTCGTCGGCGGCGGTCTACGGCATGCCCGACGTCGACCTGGTCACCGAGAAGACCCCCTGCCTCCCGCTCAGCCCGTACGGCGAGACCAAGCTGGCGGGCGAATGGCTGGTGACCGCGGCCGGCCGGGCGCACGGCATGGCCACCGCGTCGCTGCGCTACTTCAACGTCGCCGGAGCCGCTTCGGCGGAGCTGGCCGACGAAGGCGTCTTCAACCTGGTCCCGATGGTCTTCGAACGCCTGGAGGCCGACGAGGCCCCCCGGATCTTCGGCGACGACTACCCGACCCCGGACGGCACCTGCGTCCGCGACTACGTCCACGTGGAGGACATCGCCTCCGCCCACGTCGCCGCGGCCCGCCGGCTGGCCCGGGACCCGTCCGCCGAACTGGTCCTGAACATCGGCCGGGGCGAGGGCTCCTCCGTCGCCGAGATGATCGACATCATCCTCGACGTCACCGGCCGCACCGGCCTGCCCCCGGTCGCCGGGGCCCGCCGCCCCGGCGACCCGGCCCGGGTGGTCGCCTCCGTGGACGCCATCGCCGCGGAGCTGGAGTGGTCGGCCCGGTACGGCATTCGGACCATGGTCGAGTCGGCCTGGGCGGGGTGGCGGCTGCGCCACCCCGGCGTGCTCGTCTGACCGGCGTCGCACCTGTACGGCGGAGGGCCCGCACCCTGGTGGGTGCGGGCCCTCCGCCGTATCGACCCGGGGTCAGCCCAGGAACAGGTCGTCGAAGCGCTTCTGGACGACGGACCAGTCCCAGGTCCCCACCGCGTGCGCGGAAGCCTGCTCGCAGGCCTCACGCCAGGACTCCTCGGACGCCGTGACCTCGAGGATGCGCTTCGCGGCCTCCTCCGGCGAGTCCACGACCCAGCCCTGCGGGTAGAGCGTGCGGGCGCTGTGCGGCTTTCCGGCGTAGAACGGCCAGTCGCGGACGACCGGCACCGCCGCGCTGGCGGCCCCTTCCATCAGACCCACATGGCATCCCTCACGCACCGACGAGCTGAGGATGACCCCGATGTCGGTGAGCGCGGCCGGTACGTCGTCGGTGGCGCCGAGGCGTACGACGGCGCCGGACTCCTCCAGCGGCTTGAGCTCGCGCCGCAGCTGCGTCAGGTAGTCGGCGGTGGCCTTGCTCGTCTTCGGACTCATCTCGTTGCCGACGAGGAGAAGCCGGTAGCGATCGTCCTGCTCGCGCACGCGGTTGAGCACGTCCACGGCCCACCGCGGGTCCTTGGCGACCTGGCTGATCCCGATCAGACCGAGGTTGAAGCGCGCGTCGGCCGACTTGGGGCGGAGGAAGCCCTTGAGCTCCATCGCGTTGTCCAGGACGTGCATCCGAGGTGCTGACGCCTCGCGCAGCTGAGGCACCAGCGACGTCACCAGATCCTTCACATGCGGGGCCACGAAGACGAGATCGTCCACCCGCGAGAAGTCGGTCATGTGCGGCCAGCGGGTGAACGCCTCGTAGCTGTGCAGCCGTACGACGATCCTGGTGTCACCGGGATCGATCGTGGTCAGCATGGCGGCCGGGCCCACCGACCAGTCGACGAACACCGTGTCCGCCCAGTCGAGGTGCGGCCGCATCAGCCGTTCCACATCGTCCTGGTACTCCGATGTGCCGCCGGACAGCCGGTCCTCCAGCATCTGGGGCGCGGCCCAGGCGATCTTCTTGAGCGGCTTGTGGGCGGCGAGGTCCAGGAACCGCAGTTCGACACCGGGGTGGTCCTCGTACCGGGTGCGGATGTGCTGGAGGAAGTTGGCATTGGTGCTGGTGGTCACCAGCAGCCGCAACGGCCGGTCGGACGGCGGGCTCTTCGGCGGTGTCTTCCTGCCGCGGGGCCGTGCGACAGCCCGGTAGGCCGGGGACTTCTGGAGCGGCGCGACAAAGCCCTCCGCGTCCTTGGCCAGCGGTGAGCTGAGCTGGTCGATGTGCAGGACGCGGTGGAAGTCGAGGGAGAGCGCCCGGTACAGGGCCACCGACGCCGATGCGTAATCGCCCTTGGCGAACTGGTCGTCGGCGTGGGCGAGGTGTCCGTCGACCGCCTTGCCGAGATCACGCGGGCTGATGCCCTTGGAGACCTCGGTCATGGCGCTCTCGTGGAGCAGTTGGGCCTTGAGCGCGAGGTCGGGGATCTTCTCGGCCGCGGCACTGAGCGCTATGGCCGCACCGCTGATCCGCCCCGCCTCCTCCATGCCCTCGGCCACGTAGCGCGAGGCCGAGGCGCGGACGGTCCCCGGCATACCGGGGACGGTCACGGCCGAACGCCAGAGCCGGGCCCCCACGGTGGAGCGCATCACCGGGCGCGCGGTGGCGGTCCGCATCACCGCGGCGGGAAGCCCGCTGATGGAGCGCCGCACGTCGCGGGCCACGACGCCGACCGGGGGCAGCGTCGTGGGACGGGGCGGCTCGGAGGAGATCCGGTCGACGGCCCTGAGCGCCGGAGCGAGACCGAAGTGCGCCTCGGCCGTGGTGTTGTACTGGGCGAGCCGCCAGACGGTGTAGACGGCGGCCGGGTCCAGGGCCACGATCACATGGGCCGTGCGGGCCTGCTGACGCAGCCAGCGGTCCCGCTGCGACTGCATCCACACGCGCATGCCCGCCGGAGACTTCCTGGCCTTGCGGCGCATGGCGGAGCTGCGCGTGTTGAGGTTGCGCGGCAGCTGGTGGAGTCCGTCCAGCCCGGCGTCGGTGAGCTCTTCGGCGGTCGAGGTCATCTTGAAGGTGCCGGCGAGGTACACCTTGGCGCCGCGCTCCCGGAACTTCACCAGGGAGTCGGTGAAGAGGCCCAGCGCGGGTCTCTTGCTGGCAATGAACAGGACGTCGGTCACGACGCGGGTCCTCCGGTGACGATCGACTTCTCGGGGAGGGCGGTCGTGCCCTTGACGCCGACGGGTTCGGATGTGTCGGCGGTCAGACGGTCCACCAGCTCGCGCACGGCCACGGTCATCAGCGACTCCCGCGTGTACTGGTCGGCGTGGGCCATCGCCTCGGCATGGGCCTCGTCGCTCGTGTCGACCGCCAGGTGGGCGGCGCGGATGAACGCATCGGTCATGGCCTCGACATCGAGTCCCACGGCTCCCGTCCACAGCGGGTGGCCCCGCAGCACGTTCGACGCGTCGTGCTCCACGACATGGGCGGAGACGATCGGAAGTCCCGTGGCCATGTACTCGTAGACCTTGCCGGACGTCACGAAGCGGCCACCGATGAGGATGAGAACCATGGCGTCCCAGCGCGCATAGATCTCGGCGACCTCGGCCTTGGAGGCGGGTCCGCCGAAGTGGACTCCATCCGCCTCCGCCTCCTTCAGTATCTCGGCGTGCCGGGTTGCTCCGCGGCCCGCACCGTTGCCGATGTGGCCGCGGACCTCGAAACGGGCGTTGGCGAGCAATGGTTCCTGCTCGCGCGCCGCGCGCCAGGCGTCCAGCACCGTTTCGAGGTGCGTCGCGGTGAAGTTCACCGTGCCGAGGTAGCCGAAGGTGAGTCCGGCGTCGAGGTCCGGCTTGTGGGCGTGGCCCGGCGAGCTGTCCGCGTCGTAGCCGTTGCGCACGACACGCACGCGATCGGCGAAGTCCGGGTAGCGGGCGCGGTAGTGCTCCGCGATCGGGTCGTTGACCACCCACAGCGAGACCGCGTGGTCCAGGATCTTCTGCTCCCAGCGACCGAGCTCCGAGTCGCGGGAGAAGGCCTCCGTGCCGTCGATGACGTCGATGGACCAGCCGTCGCGGAAGTCGACGGCGTACGGAACGTGCGCTTCCTCCCACAGCTTCCAAGCTGCGGCCAGGTTCACGTACGGGACACAGCTGGCGACCAGGAGGTCCGCGGGGTGCTCCTGGTGGATGTCCAGCGCCGCCTGTTCCAGGGTCTCGCGCCACTCACCGAAGCTGGCCTCGGGGAAGGTCTTGGCCTGGCGCTTGCGCAGTTCCGTGACCCACTTGGCGGGGCTGAGAGCCCGCGCCTCGTCGAAGAGACGGATGTCCGTCTCCAGGTCTTCGCGCGAGAGCGGCAGCTCGACGACTTTTACGCGCGGGTCGACCTGCTCCAGCAGGGTGAGGTCGATGCCGGAGTCCAGTTCCCATGATTCCTGGGAGATGGTGACGACGGTGACGTCCCAGCCCACATTGATGAACTGGTTCGCGGTTTCGCGCATGCGGTAGGCACAGCTTTTTGCTGCTGGTGGAAAACCGATGGCGAAATAGATCACATGAGGTCGCGTGCCTTTCGCGGGCAGCCCAGACCTGGGAGACACTGACATAAATGGTGACGCTAGCACGGTGACATATGCCTATTAGCACCAAACGCGGCGCTGCGCATGTCACGCGGACCGGCTGCCCCCTTTCCACTCTTCCATGATCCGGACGACGTTTTCCGCGGCGTGTCCGTCGCCGTACGGCGTGCCGGGATCACTCGTGGGCACAGGGCGGGAGACGGTGGCGGCCCACTGCGCCGGGTCCATCTCGTGCGGGTCGGGTACCAAGACGTTCCAACCGGTGTGGATGGTTTCCACCCACTCGGTCTCGGGACGGATGGTCGTGGTGATCCGCTCCAGGAGGAAAGCTTCCTTCTGGAGGCCTCCCGAGTCGGTGACCACGCCCGACGAGGCGAGGACGGCGGCGACGAGGCCCGCGTAGGGCAGCGGCCGCCCGACGTGGACGGCGCCCCTGGCCAGCTCGATGCCATGGGCCTCGGCGCGCGCCACGAGGCGCGGGTGGGCGAGCAGCGCGACGGGCACGGGCAGGCCCGCGAGAGCGTCGATGATGGCGGACAGTCGGGCCGGGTCGTCCGTGTTGTCCGGGCGGTGCAGGGTGGCCAGCAGGAACGGCTGCGAGGGGTCGATGCCCTCGGGCAGGGCTGGAGCCGCGTGCTCGCCGGCGCGCACGGCGTCCCGGATGCGGAGGCAGATGTCGACCATGACGTCGCCCGCCAACTGCGTGCGCTCGGACAGCCCTTCGGCCGCGAGGTGACGTACGGCCTCCTCGGTCGGCGCGAGCAGCAGATCGGCGCAGTGGTCGGTCAGGACCCGGTTGTGCTCTTCGGGCATCCGGCGGTTGAACGACCGCAGACCCGCTTCGAGGTGAGCCACCGGAAGGTGCTGCTTGACCGCCGAAAGAGCCCCGGCGATCGTCGAGTTCGTGTCGCCGTAGACCAGGACCCAGTCGGGCTTCTCCGCTTCCAGGACCGGGTCGAGCGCGGAGAGCACCGATCCGGTCTGCACGCCGTGGCTTCCGGAACCGACGCCGAGGTGCACATCGGGGTCAGGGATGCCGAGACCTTCGAAAAAGACGTCCGAAAGGTCCGCGTCGTAGTGCTGTCCGGTGTGGACGATGACGTGCTGGTGATCGGTCCCGGCGAATGCCGCGGCGACAGCAGCCAGCTTCACCAACTGGGGGCGAGCACCGACGATGCTGATGACTTTCATTGCACGCTCTTCTTCTGAATCGCTTGACGTTGAGGTGAGGAATGGGGGTGCGCGCCCGGCGGGTACGTACCGGGCTCCTGCGGCACGGCGTGTACCGCTCGGGAGCGGGCAGATCCGCCTGGGCCTCGACGGCGAAGCAGGCGTTCGAGCGGATGTTCCACGCAATGGTAAGCAATGGCGGCCACCGCCAGGCTCAGCAGCAGCGTGGCGGCCCAGAAGCCGGCCGTCTCGAGCCGGCCCACCGGCTTGCCGTAGACGCCGGCCAGGGCTCTCAGCACGATCTCGTGGAAGAGGTACCAGGCGAAGGACCACTGTCCGAGCCTGACCATGGCGGGTCCGGCGAGAGTGGTCCGGCGGCCTTCCAGGTCCGCCGCCGCAGCAGCCGCGACCAGCAGCGCGAAGATCGGTGCGGACAGCAGCTGGGAAGCGCTGTACGGGCTGTACCAGAGGCTGTCCGGCACGGCGTGGGACCAAGGGATCAGCGCCAGGTGCCAGGCCAGGACCGCCAGGACGGCTATCGGCAGGCCGCCCGCCGGGCGCCAGCCCCGTTTCACCGCGAGCCCGGCGGCGACCCCCAGGACGAACTGGAGCGTCCGGGTCGGCGGGAAGTAGTCCAGCGCCCACACCCGCACCAGCGAATCCGTGATCAGCGCGCCGCCCAGCCAGGCACCCAGCGAGGCCGCGCACACGACGACGGCGACGACGATCCGCCCCCGGGCGCTCCGCATCAGGGGCCATGCCAGCAGGAGCGGGAAGAGCAGATAGAACCAGGCCTCGTCGCTCAGCGACCAGGCGGCGGGGTTTCCGCCCGAGAGATAGGAGTGATCCGGCACCCAGGCATTCACGAGGCCCAGCGTCGCGGCGGTCCCGCGGAGCGAGAAGTCGGTGCCCAGCGCATGCCAGACGGCCACGGAGGCCAGGACCGAAGCGGCCAGCAGCGGCCAGATCCGGGCGAACCGGCGCCAGAGGAAGACGACCGCGGGCACGGTCTTGCCGTCGTACGTCCACGCCAGCACGAAGCCCGACAGGACGAAGAAGAAGGTGACCCCGCTCCTTCCGTACCAGGTCACGTCACTGATCCACGGAAGCTGGCCGGCCTGCCGGGACAGGTGATAGAGCACCACGGCCAGCGCTGCCCAGAAGCGCAGCCCGGTGAGAGAGTCCAGCCGCGCGTGCTCGGCGGCCTTCGGTGCGGGAGCCCCCGCCATGAGTGTCATCCTCTTCTGCGCGGACATATGAACCACTCGGGCAGGACCGTCACGTCCGCGACGGTGGAGTACCGATGGTCGGCCATGGTTGTCAGACGGTCCGCTCGGTGAGGAGCGCGTCCTTCTCCTCGTACAGGGAACCGCTCTGCGGGCACTCCCACACCCCCGGCTCGCCCTCGCGCTCGACCAGCCGGACGCCGCTGCGGCCGACCCAGCCGATCCGCCGGGCCGGCACGCCGACGACCAGGGCGAAGTCCGGAACATCCTTGGTGACCACGGCGCCGGCCGCGACCATCGCCCACCGGCCGACCCGGACCGGCGCGACGCAGACCGAGCGAGCGCCGAGCGAGGCGCCCTCGGCGACCTTCACGCCGACGGCCTCCCAGTCGCCGCCGCGCTTCTGCTTGCCGTCCGGGTCGACCGAGCGGGGGTTGTGGTCGTTGGTGAGGACGACGGCGGGGCCGACGAAGACACCGTCGCCGAGCTCGGCGGGCTCGTAGACGAGGGCATAGTTCTGCAACTTCACGTTGTCGCCGATACGCACACCGGTACCGACGTACGCACCACGGCCGACGACACAGCCCTCACCGAGCCGGGCCCCTTCACGAATCTGCGCCAGCTCCCAGACGCTGGAACCGGCCCCGATCTCGGCGGTCTCGTCGACCTGGGCGGTGGGCTGGACCCTGTAGTTCACGGCATGCCTTTCGGAGAGCTGATGCGCCCGGAAAGCATAAGGGTGTCCTGCCCACCGCCCCGCGTGCGGGACCGGTCGGTCAGACGACGCCGCCCGACCAGTGGAGCACCGGTGCCTTGGTGCCGGTGGCGGTGCTGGTGAACGTGAACAGCGAGTCGAGACGTCGGCCGTCAGCAGTCTTACTGCCTTCGTAAAGGACGCCGAGATCGTCCTTGCCGTCCTTGTTGTAGTCACCGGAGGTCGGCAGGCTCACGTTCCAGTTGAACGAGCCGGTGCTGGACCAGGTCTGCTTGGGTGCCGCGAAGCCGGTGCCGTTGCTGGTGAAGGTGAAGAGGGTGGAGACGTGCTTGCCGTCCGCTGCCTGGCCGGAGTCGTAGAGGACGGCGAGGTCGTCCTTCTTGTCGCCGTTGTAGTCACCGGAGACGGGCTTGCTCTTGCTCCAGTTGAAGGATCCGGTGCTGGTCCAGGATGTGGTGGGGTTGTTGAAGGCGGTGCCGGTGCTGGTGAAGGTGAAGGCGAGGGAGACGTACTTGCCGTCGTTGGCCTGGCCGCCGTTGTAGAAGACGGCGAGGTCGTCCTTGCCGTCGCCGTTGAAGTCACCGGAGACGGGCTTGCTCTTGCTCCAGTCGAACGAGCCCGAGCTCGTCCAGGATGTGGTGGGGTTGTTGAAGGCGGTGCCGGTGCTGGTGAAGGTGAAGGCGAGGGAGACGTACTTGCCGTCGTTGGCCTGGCCGCCGTTGTAGAAGACGGCGAGGTCGTCCTTGCCGTCGCCGTTGAAGTCACCCGAGACCGGCTTGCTCTTGCTCCAGTCGAAGGAACCCGAGCTGGCCCAGGTCTGCTTGGGTGCTGCGAACCCGGCCCCGTTGCTGGTGTACGTGAACACGGTGGTGGCGTACTTGCCGTCTGCGGCCTGGCCGGAGTTGTAGAGGACGGCGAGGTCGTCCTTGCCGTCCCCGTTGTAGTCGCCGGAGGTCAGCTTGCTGGCGGCGCCGCTGAAGGATCCCGTGCTGGCCCAGACCCTCTTGGGCTCCGCGAAGCCGGTGCCGTTGCTGTAGAACGCGAACAGGGAGGACCTGTTCTTGCCGTCGGGGCCGGTGCCGTTGTCGTAGAAGGCGGCGATGTCCTCCTTCCCGTCGCCGTTGAAGTCCCCGGATGCCACCTGCGGGTCCTTCGGCAGTCCGCGGACCTGGGTGACCCAGTCGGTGAGGTCGTCGGTGCGGGACTCCACCGCACCGGGGCGGGTCTCGTCGGAGCCGAAGCAGCCTGCTTGCCAGGAGGCGCTGTGGACGGCGGCGAGCAGGACCGTGCCGTTCTGCTCGCGCAGGGCGGGTCCGCCCGCGTCGCCCTTGCAGATCGCGCCGCCGTCGCGGGTGACGGCCACCGTCGTCGCACCGGCCGCGGTCACGTCGAACGTGCCCGCGTGCAGCCGGTCGGGCACCCAGGACGTGGCGGTGCGGCCGTAGCCGACCGCCCGCAGGCTCTCGCCCGCCACCGGGGCGGAGTCCGCGAGCAGGACCGGCGCGATGTCCGTGACCGGCTGGGCCAGCTTGGCCATCACCAGGTCACGGTCACTGCGCGAGACCAGCTCGGTCACCTCGACGACCTTGCCGCCCGTGCCGGTCAGATCGGTGCGCCCGATCGTCGCCGTGGTCTTCTGCGCCGGGGCGCCGGCGGGCAGCGGGAAGGCCGGCTGCCCGGCCGCCGCGAAGCAGCTGCTCGCGGTCAGGATCCACTGGGCGTCGACCAGCGAACCGGTGCAGGCACGCTTCGTATCGCCCTCACCGATGTCGAGCTTGGCGGTGAAGGCGTACGTGCCGTCGGCGACCGCGTCACCGACGACGGCCTGGGCGGGAGAGGAGACGGTCATCGCCCCGGCCGCGGCGACCACCGCGAACAGAGCCGTACCCCGCACACGGCGGGAAGATCTCGAAGACACAAGGATTCCTTGCTGGTTACGGATGGATCGAGCTGACTGCTACTTGGTGGTTCTGATCTCCAGGAGGACGTAGTCGCGCCCCTCCGGGTCGGTCGTCTCACCGACGGGGGTCCACGCGTTCTTCGCGATGTCGAAGGACGTCTCCTTGCCATCGACGGTCATGTCGACCTCGGTGGTGTAGTCGTTGCCTTTGACGCCATTGACCGCAGGGATCTCCATTGTCAGGAAGCCGCTGTTGCCGGTGACTCGGAAGCAGATCCGGCCCTGGTCGCGGGCGGAGAGCTCGAGTAGACCAGTCCCGCTGGTGCAGTCAGCCAGGACGATGTGTCCGTCGCCCCGCTTGAGGACGATGCCCTGCTCCTCCAGGACCTTTTCGGCTCCGGGGTAGTTGAAGTCCTCGACGGCATGGCCCGGCAACTCGTCCGCGACCGCCGCACGATGCGCGGATGCGCTGGCCGGTGCGCCGGCGAGTGCGAGCCATGTCAGGGCGCCCGCCGCGGCAACACCCAGGACGGGACTCACCAGGCGCTTCGGCGTGATCGTGTTTCGTACCTTCATCAAAGTTCCCAGCGCTCGTTCTGTCCGAATGTTCCATTAATGCAGGATAAGTATGCATGGGTGACAGTGTGCCCATGCTTATTCTCTTCGAAATCAAATCCTGCAAACGGATCCATTGTCAATCGGGTGGGCGGGGTTGAATCCCAGCTCGATCGCGGCTCTAAACGAGACTTCCGTCACACCAGGAAAGGTTGTATTTTTTCTTATAAATATTCGATAAATGAAAAATTACGCAACGGTAACTCCCTTGCGCTTGCGTGGTCGTGCGAGGGTCGTTCGTGTGATCCTTAGCTGGCGATTTCCCATTGCCCGGATGGGTGTATTTAGGTGGAGGATGGTAAGTGAAACTAAAAAAAATAAGCGGCGGACGGAGACGGTGGCGCGGCGTCGGCATCTCGGGCGTCGCACTCGCCCTGTCCACGATCATGCTGGGCACGACCTGGGGAGATTCCGCCTGGGCGGCCGAAATAGGCTTGCCCGACGATGCGCGCACCCAAGTTCTTCAGGAGTGGCAGCTTGGCGGCCGTGCGGTACGCCAGCAGGCGGAAGCGGCGCTCGTCGGGGACGAGGACGCGCTCAAGGCTTTCCTTGACACGAACCTTTCGCGTGCGCGGGCCGAGGACGAGCGTGCCGCCGTCCTGGCAATGCTCAACTACGCCGGGCCTGGAGTACGGGCCGCCGCGCAGACAGCTCTCTCCGGCACGGATTCCGATCTGCACATCTTCGTCACCAAGGGCTACAAGGGCCCACTGGCGGACGACCGTCGGGCGGCGGTGCTCACCGTCCTCGATGGGGGTGGCAAGGCGGTCGTGCGCGGGGCGAACAAGGCTCTGAACACCGGCACTCCCGAAGCACTCGACGCTTTCCTGGCCAAGGGGCAGTACACCGCGCGCCAGGAGGATGAGCGTGCGGAGGTGCTGGCGATGCTCGTAGGCGCCGGGCCCAACATGACCACGGCGATCAACCGAGCGCTGGACGGCACCCCCGCTGACGTCGTCGCCTTCTTGGAGAAGGGCCAGCACCTCGCGCGCGCCCGCGACCAGGAAAAACTCACGATCGACCAACTCGTGCAGCAGGCCGAGAACGCTGGCGCCCGCGCACACAAGTCCACGGTCGCAGCGAAGGAGGCTTCGGAGCGGGCCGAGGCCGCCGCCGCAGCCGCCAAGACGGCCGCGCTCAAGGCGGCCAGCGAGAGCGCCGCCGCTCAGGGCGACTCGGCCAAGGCCTCGCGCGCAGCCGGGCGCGCCGCAGACGCCGCCCGGGGGGCCGCCGACGCCGCCCGCACCGCGGTCACGGCGTCGCGGACGGCCATCAACGCGGCTCGGACGGCTGCCTCGGCGGCCCAGGCGGCTGCCGCAGCTGCAGCAGCCGCAGCGCAGGCTTCGGTCCGTGCCTACAACGCCGCCTCTGCGGCGTCTAAGAACGCCTCCCAGGCCGGCGCGGCCAAGGACGCCGCCAAGGCTGCCAGGGACACGGCTGCCAAGGCCCGCAGGGCCGCCGACGCGGCCGGAGCCGCCGCCGAGGCGAGCAGCGCGGCCCAGCGGTCGAGCGCCGCTGCCGCTCGCGCCGGCCAGAACGCGGCTGCGTCAGCCGCCGCGGCGGCTGACGCAGCTTCAGCAGCGGGTGTCTCGCAGTCCGAGGCCAAGCGGGCCCGAGACGCCGCGGCGCTCGCCAAGTCCGCCGCCGACATCGCCACCGCCGCCGCCGCGCGGGCGGGCTCGCTGGCTCAGCAGGCTGCCACCGCAGCCGGTCAGGCACGTACGGCCGCCAACAGTGCTGCCGCCCACGCTGAGAAGGCGGCCAAGGCGGCCGAGGACGCCGCGAACGCCGCCGGTGAGGCCGGCGACTGGGCCGCGACCGCCACGAGGAACGCCAACGCGGCTGTTGCAGCGGCCGAGGAGGCCGGGAACGCGGTCAAGCAGGCGCAGGGTGTTGCCACGTTCGCCCGTACCGCTGAGGCCGCCGAGCTCGGCGAGGAGCGTGCTCTGGCCATCGAGGTGGCCAAGCAGCTCAAGGTCGAGGAGAGTGAGACCGCAAAGAAGATCCAGGCGCTCCAGGCCGAGCAGGAGCAGGTTGGCCAGGAGACGCGTGATCTGCTCGCCCGGGCGGCTGCCGAGAGCGACATCCGGGCTGCGGCTCTGCTGGGCCGCAGAGCGGCCGTCAACCGGATGGACACCGCATCGGCTTGGAGCCGCCAGGCTGCGCAGCAGGCGCTGACGGGCGACGACCAGCAGGTCGTCGAATGGGTGAGGACGGGCCACAGTGAGGCTGCAGTCCTCGACGACCGCGAGAAGGTCCTCACCCTCGCCAACCTGAACCGGGTGGTCCTCTCAGAGGCCGCGCAGCAGACGCTGGAGAGCACCGACCCGAACGCTGTCTCGGACTTCCTGCTGCACGGCGCCAAGGAAGTACAGGCGGACGAGTATCGCGTGGCCGTCCTCAAGACCCTTAATGGGGCGGGCAAGGCCGTCACCGCTGCCGCCAACGCTGCCCTCGACGACGGCAGCGTCGATGCGCTGCACGCGTTCCTGCTCTACAAGTACTCGGCGGCGCAAACCGAGGACGACCGAGCCGCGACCCTGGCCGCGCTCAACGGGGCTGGTCCGAACGTTGAGGCCGCGGCGCAGACCGCCCTCGAAGGCCCCGAGTGGATGCTGCACCAGTTCGTCGACTACGCGCACTACAACGCGCAGGAGGCGGACAACGATACCGCGACCCATGTGGCGTCCATCAACTCGCAGATCGCCTCCGCGGCTCGCACCGCCGCCACCGCGTACAAGGACGCTGCCGAGGCGTCCAAGGCGGCGGCTCTGGCACGCTCGGCCGCGAAGGAAGCCGATGAGTGGGCCAAGAAGGCCCAGGATTCGGCCAGGGATGCACAGACGCACGCGGACAATGCCGATGCCGCAGCCGACAGCGCTGACAGATCGGCCGCTGCCGCCGAGGCCTCGGCCAAGACCGCCGCGTCCGCGGCCTCGTCCGCCCGCACGGCCAGCCGCCAGGCCAACTACTCGGCCAACCAGGCGATCAACTCAGCACATGCGGCGGTCGCCTCGGCGAACAGTGCCCAGGCTTCCGCCGACCGCGCGTACGCCGACTCCATCGCGGCGGGCAAGTCCGCGGCTGAGGCGCGGGCCGCGGCCAGTGACGCCAAGCGGATCGCGGAGACCAAGCGCAAGCAGGAAGTCGCCGCCGAGGCCGCGAAGGCGGCGGAACAGGCCCGGAAGGACAAGGCCGACAACGTCGACCGTGCAAACACGGAGGCCAACGACAAGGTCGATGTCGGCGACATCCGGGACGCCCAGCAGGAGAACGCCGCGTCGGCAGCCACCTCCACGGCCAAGATCAGCGCCATCCTCGGCGGTGCAGCGGTCGTGGCGGCGTTTATCCCCGGCGGTCAGCCGCTGGCTGCCGCGCTCGGAGGCGCCTCGCTCGTCTTCGCGGGCATCAGCACCCTGTACAACGCGAAGGCGTACGGCTGGGGCAGCGACCAGTTCTACACCGGCGTCGCTGGAATGGCGCTCAGTATCGGTCTGGGCGGCGTGGGAAACTTGGCGGGTTCCATGGCCGCCACGAATGTTGGAAAGGCGGCGGTTTCAGGCATCAACAACGCTGCCTCGTCCATCGTGGGCTGGTTCACGGCGTAGATCGCTCGCTGCCGCACGGCCTGTGTGAACTGCATGGTATGAAACGGGTGGTCGGCGGGGTTTCCACCCCGCCGACCACCCGGAGCGGAGTTCTGCATAGGATCAGAACCCTCGCTCGCGGCACGAAAGGAAGAGTTTTCATGCTGGAGAAATCGTCTTCACTGTGGTGGTTGTTCGCTGCGATCAGCGTGGCTGTCTATCTCTGGGCCATGTTTCCGGGGATGGTGAACCAGCGGCAGAAGGTCTGGGTTTCGTGCGGTCCGGTAGCGGGCTTCATAGCCGTGGTGGTCTTCAGCGCCAACTACGACTGGCCGCTGGTCGAGATGCTCCCCGCCTATTGTGGGTTCATTCTGGGTATCGGTCTGGGTGCCCTCGGGCACGGAAAGACCATGCGTGAATTCATGGTCTGGAAAGAAAAGAACCCAGGCAAACCGGACGACGAGAATCCGGCCGGCACTCCCTGGATCCTCCAGATGGCACTCACGCTCCCGGTCTTCCTGGGCGGCGCGATCTGGTACATGAACACTCACTGAGCGTCTTCAACGTTGCTGCTCCAGAGTGAGGGCCGGCTTCGCGATTGATGTCATGCGGGTGGGGCGGCAACGGGACCTGACACCAGGACTTCAGGCAGGCGAGGCCGCGTTCGACGGGTGCCTGTGCCGCCGCCAGGGACGGTTACGGGTCTTGTCGGTGAGAGTGGGTTCCTGTGGAGGCCCTGCGCACGCTGGTGGTCAGCCACGGGCCGACATCCTCGCGTTCGCAGAAATCGGATGATCTGGTGGGAGCGTGCGGCGGTCAGGTTGTGAGTGTGTCTCGGCAGGGCGGGCGAGAGCCATGACAGCTGGCCGACGGACTGGTGACGACCTGCACGCTCACGCCTGGCGCAGGTGTCCCTGGGAGCACTCAGCCCAGCCGCCGTCGACCCGGCCACACTCGCTGTGCCGACCGTCGCTCAGGTCCTGCCCCGTTTCCCTCGGCCCCGCACCGCATCCCCATGCTCGGCAGGTGCCGACCTGGAAACGGCGACCTGCGGCTGATCGACTCTGCTGTCCTGCGTAGCTCCTGCGAGACCGTCAACCCTCCGACGCAGGGCACGATGGTTACGGCTTCTGCCGCAGCCACTCCCACCTTTCCGGGCTTCCGGCTAGACCTGGTCACAACGCCGAGCGTGCGCCCATCACTGGCGCCTGGCCAACCCCAAGATCGATGAGCGGGAGGTGATGGGCCGCGCTACTGGAACGCCACTACGGCCATGCCCGCCAGGAGTAGGTGTCCCTTGCGGACAAGGATTGTGTAGGTCGGCTCAGCCTCGAACAGTACGGCGGCAGAACCCCGGTTGGTGCCCTCGCCCGCACCGGGCAACGACTCGTTGCCCTTCAGAGATGTCCGGTGGCAACAATTTGACTGCTCGCACGGAGAGTAACCGGGGAGGCTCGACGAGGCTGGGTTTGAGTTCTCGGCATACTGGCCGAGGAGAGGCCGCCAGGCCGAGGAGAGGCCGCCAGGCCGAGGAGAGGCCGCCAGACTGGCTCAAGGTCGGAAGTGGTGCATCTTGAGGTGGCCGACCCGGTTTGACCCCCACACCCCCGCCCCGTAACCTTGACCCTCGGTGTGTTTCCTTAACGCGCCTACCCCTGAGCACATCCCTCCCGGTAACGGTCGGTGTTCGCGCCGTCCGCCAGGAGAGGCCGCTCATCCTTCCGGATCGTCCCGGGCCCCGGCCCGTGCGAGCGGCTGGCATCAGGGGATCCGTTCCGAGCGAGAGAGAGATCCGCGTGTACGCCATCGTGCGCAGCGGTGGTCGCCAGCACAAGGTAGCTGTCGGCGACATCGTTGAGGTTGACAAGATTTCCACTGCCAAGGTTGGCGACACGGTCGAGCTCTCGACCCTGCTCGTTGTCGACGGTGACGCGGTCACCAGCGACCCGTGGGTGCTCGACGGCATCAAGGTCACGGCCGAGGTCGTGGACCACCACAAGGGCGCGAAGATCGACATCCTTCGCTACAAGAACAAGACCGGCTACCGCCGTCGCCAGGGTCACCGCCAGCAGTACACGGCGATCAAGGTCACCGGTATCCCCGCGGCTGCGAAGTAAGGGACTGAGAACACATGGCACACAAGAAGGGCGCATCGTCCACTCGGAACGGGCGCGATTCCAATGCTCAGCGGCTCGGCGTGAAGCGCTTCGGCGGTCAGGCCGTCAACGCCGGTGAGATCCTGGTCCGCCAGCGTGGCACCCACTTCCACCCGGGCACGGGCGTCGGCCGTGGCGGCGACGACACGCTGTTCGCGCTGACCGCCGGTGCGGTGGAGTTCGGCACGCACCGTGGCCGCAAGGTCGTGAACATCGTTCCGCTCGCCGTCTGATCCTTTCGACGCGCGCGTAACGGCACACAGCACCTTCCGAGGGCGGATCTCAGCTTTCCCGGCGAACGGGGAAGCGGGTCCGCCCTCTGCGTGTTACGACAGAGACAATTCCGCATTTTCCTGCTGTACCTGCACCTGTTATCTGGAGGCACCAACCATGACCACCTTCGTGGACCGCGTCGAGCTGCATGCCGCCGCGGGTAACGGAGGCCACGGCTGCGCCTCCGTCCACCGTGAGAAGTTCAAGCCGCTGGGAGGCCCCGACGGGGGCAACGGCGGACGGGGCGGCGATGTGATCCTCGTCGTCGAGCAGTCCGTGACCACGCTGCTGGACTACCACCACAGCCCCCACCGCAAGGCCACCAACGGCCAGCCCGGCGCCGGCGACAACCGCTCCGGCAAGGACGGCCAGGACCTGGTCCTGGCCGTGCCGGACGGCACCGTGGTGCTCGACAAGGCCGGGAACGTGCTCGCCGACCTCGTCGGCCAGGGCACCACCTTCGTGGCCGGTCAGGGCGGCCGCGGCGGCCTCGGCAACGCGGCGCTGGCCTCGGCCCGCCGCAAGGCCCCGGGCTTCGCGCTGCTCGGCGAGCCGGGGGAGAGCCGGGACATCGTCCTGGAGCTCAAGACCGTCGCCGACGTGGCGCTCGTGGGCTACCCGAGCGCGGGCAAGTCCTCGCTGATCTCGGTGCTCTCCGCGGCCAAGCCGAAGATCGCGGACTACCCGTTCACCACCCTCGTACCGAACCTCGGCGTCGTCACTGCCGGCTCGACCGTCTACACCATCGCCGACGTCCCCGGGCTCATCCCCGGCGCCAGCCAGGGCAAGGGCCTCGGCCTGGAGTTCCTGCGGCACGTCGAGCGCTGCTCGGTGCTCGTGCACGTCCTGGACACCGCCACCCTGGAGTCCGACCGCGACCCCGTCTCCGACCTCGACATGATCGAGGAGGAGCTGCGACTCTACGGCGGCCTGGAGAACCGGCCCCGCATCGTCGCCCTCAACAAGGTCGACATCCCGGACGGCCAGGACCTCGCCGACATGATCCGCCCCGACCTGGAGGCCCGCGGCTACCAGGTCTTCGAGGTCTCCGCCATCGCGCACAAGGGCCTCAAGGAGCTGAGCTTCGCGCTCGCCGGGATCATCGCCGAGGCGCGTGCCACCAAGCCGAAGGAAGAGGCGACCCGCATCGTCATCCGTCCCAAGGCCGTCGACGACGCGGGCTTCACCGTCACCCTGGACGACGAGGGCATCTACCGCGTGCGCGGCGAGAAGCCCGAACGCTGGGTGCGCCAGACCGACTTCAACAACGACGAGGCCGTCGGCTACCTCGCGGACCGGCTCAACCGCCTCGGCGTCGAGGACTCCCTGATGAAGGCGGGCGCCCGGGCCGGCGACGGCGTCGCGATCGGCCCCGAGGAGAACGCGGTCGTCTTCGACTGGGAGCCGACCGTCAGCGCCGGCGCCGAGATGCTCGGCCGCCGTGGCGAGGACCACCGCCTGGAGGAGCCGCGCCCCGCCGCGCAGCGCCGCCGGGACCGCGACGCCGAGCGCGACGACGCGGAGAAGGAGTACGACGAGTTCGACCCCTTCTAAACGCTCCGCGCCCGGAACCAAACGCTCCGGACCCCGGAACCAAACGCTCCGGACCCCCGGCCCGTCTCTGCGGAGGCGGGCCGTCCGGTAGCCTCGGGCCCGGGCACCGGCGGTTTCCGCCGGTCACGCCGGGTGAACGTGCTGCAGATGTGCGGATTGAGCAACACATCTGTGGGGTCGGTCACCCCGGGCGACCACCCGGCAGCGCCCAACCTCCCTGGCCAGAGGGTGAACTGCGGGTATCCGCGGGACGAGCGGCGGACGACGTCCACCTTGCGAGACGGTCACGGAGAGTGCGACCATCACACTGTTCCCCCGTCATAGCAAGGTAGGTCGTCTGTGTCTGTGCCGCATGAAGCCAAGCCCCGGACCACAGCGGTCGTGCTCGCCGGTGGGACCGGCCAGCGCGTGGGCCTGTCGATCCCCAAGCAGTTGCTGAAGATCGCCGGCAAGGCCGTCATCGAGCACACGCTGACCATCTTCGAGAACGCCGAGGGCATCGACGACGTCATCGTGCTGATGGCACCCGGTTTCGTGCCCGACGTCGAGAAGATCGTCGCGAAGGCCGGACTGACCAAGGTCACCCGGATCATCGAGGGCGGCAACACCCGCAACGAGACCACCGAGCGTGCCATCGCGGCCCTCGGCGAGGGTCTCGCCGAGGGCGAGGACCGCAACGTCCTCTTCCATGACGCGGTGCGCCCCCTGCTGTCACAGCGTGTGATCACGGACTGCGTCGAAGCGCTGGAGCGCTACCAGGCCGTCGACGTCGCCATCCCGTCCGCGGACACGATCATCGTGACCCGCACGCACGGCGAAGACGGCGAGTTCATCACCGAGGTGCCCGACCGCTCCCGGCTGCGCCGCGGCCAGACGCCGCAGGCCTTCAAGCTCTCCACCATCCGCAGGGCGTACGAGGTCGCGGCGGGGGACCCCAACTTCCAGGCCACCGACGACTGTTCGGTGGTCCTCAAGTACCTCCCCGACGTGCCGATCTACGTGGTCGCGGGCGACGAGTACAACATGAAGGTGACCCAGCCGGTCGACGTCTTCATCACCGACAAGCTCTTCCAGCTGGCCTCCACCGCCGCCCCGCGCCAGGCCGACGAGGCCGCCTACCGGGAGCTCCTCACCGGCAAGACCCTCGTCGTCTTCGGCGGTTCGTACGGCATCGGCGCCGACATCGCGACCCTGGCCGAGAGCTACGGCGCGAAGGTCTACGCGCTCGGCCGCTCCACCACCGGTACGCACGTGGAGAACCCGGAGCACGTGGACGACGCGCTCTCCAAGGCGTACGCCGAGACCGGCCGGGTCGACTACGTCATCAACACCGCGGGCGTGCTGCGGATCGGCAAGCTGGCCGAGACCGACAACACGACCATCCAGGAAGCGCTGAACGTCAACTACCTGGCGCCGGTCCAGATCGCCCGCGCCTCGTACAAGTACCTCGCCGAGACCCAGGGCCAGTTGCTGCTCTACACCTCCAGCAGCTACACCCGGGGCCGTGCCGAGTACAGCCTCTACTCCTCCACCAAGGCCGCCATGGTCAACCTCACCCAGGCGCTCGCCGACGAGTGGGCGGGCGAGGGCATCCGGGTCAACTGCGTGAACCCGGAGCGCACCGCGACCCCGATGCGCACCAAGGCGTTCGGCCAGGAGCCCGAGGGCTCGCTGCTCTCCTCGGAGGCCGTGGCGCGCACCTCGCTGGACGTCCTGCTCTCCGCGCTGACCGGTCACGTCATCGACGTACGGCAGCAGGACCCGACGGCGGGCGCCGCCGACTCCTCCGGGTTCGAGCAGGCGCTGGCCTCCGTGCTGGACCGTCAAGCAGATGTGTAATAATTCTTGACAAATGTGCTTTTCCGGGCCTCTGTTGTCGCTTTGTGCGATGACAGAGGCCCGAATGCGTGAAGCCGCACCTTCACATTTCCGCCAATACGTGAATCAACCGGCACCCCCTGGAGCAGGTTCTTCGTGATCTCGACAGCCATTCGCCTGGCCCGTGTGGGCAGCAGGTCAGAACTGGCGGCAGCACTGTTGATGGGGCTGGGATATCCCTGCGTCATGCTCGCCGCGCTCATTCCCAACGTCTGGTTCTTCGCGGCGGCCACAGCTGTCACGTACGTCGCGGACTGGTATCTGCACCAGCGGGGGAGCTATCTGATCAACCGCCTGGGCAAGGTGCGCGCCGGGCTGTCGATCCGCTTCCTGCTGCGGCAGCTGATGGTCATCCTGCTGCTCGCCCGCCTGGATCTCGCCGAGCAGCCGCTGTTCTACTCGGCGGTGGCCTGCTTCCTGCTCTTCTACGGGCTCCAGGCGCCGCACGGCGCCGTGACGACCCTGATCCGGCTCCGCCGCACCATGCCGGTCGTCACCCGCAACGTGGACCTGCACGCGGTGCGCATCCCCGACGCCCCGCCCGGCTCCCTGCTGCGGCGCTCCGCCGAGAAGATGCTGCACCTGGACATCCCGGCCGTGGTGGGCATCCTGATCGCCGCCGGTACCGGCCAGGACGTCATCGGTTACGCGGGCATCGGCGTGACGCTGCTGCTGGCCCTGCTCTACCTCGTGGCGCTCGTGCCCTACATGCGCCGCGGCCGGCTGGCGCCTCCGGCCCCCGCCGTGCTCAAGGCCGTCGACACCTGGCTGCGCGAGTACCAGCCGACCGTGGTGCTCTACTTCTCCGGCTCCAACGAGTCCGCCTACCAGGGCAACATGTGGCTGGAGACCATGGCCCGGGTCGAGGGCCGGCCGCTGATCATCATGCGGGAGCGCGGTCTCGTCCCGCAGCTGGCCGAGACCTCCGTCCCGGTCATCTGCGTCCCGGCCGGCACCCACCTGATGAACCTGGACCTCTCGACCGTGCGGGTCTGCCTGTATCCCGCCAACGTCGGCAAGAACATCCACATCCTGCGCGTCCCGACGATGAAGCACGTCTTCATCGGCCACGGCGACAGCGACAAGCTCGCCAGCGTCAACCCGTACTCCAAGGTCTACGACGAGGTCTGGACCGCGGGCCGGGCCGGCCGCGACCGGTACGCACTGGCCGACGTGGGCGTCCTCGACCAGGACATCGTCGAGGTCGGCCGCCCGCAGCTGGAGCCCATCAAGAGCTGGACGGGCGCCGTCAAGAACCCCATCCCGACCGTGCTGTACGCGCCCACCTGGGAGGGCTGGGACGACAACCCGGGCAACACCTCGCTGCTGCTGGCGGGCGAGAACATCGTGCGCCGGCTGCTGAACGCCGCCGACCCGGTCCGGATCATCTACAAGCCGCACCCCTTCACCGGCATCCGCAGCGCCAAGGCCAAGGCGGTCAACGCCCGGATCCGGGCGATGCTGGACAAGGCCGCCGCCGAGCGCGCCGCCGACCCTCGCTGGGCGAAGGAGGCCTCGTCGGCCGCCGCCGGGCAGAGCGCCGCCAAGGCCGAGCTGGTCCGGATCGAGGCGCGGCTCGCGCAGCTCGCGTCCACCGGCCGCTCGGGCGGCGACGAGGCGGAGGAGTCGCGGCTCTCGCTCGCCGACCCGGCCCGCGAGGCGGAGACCGCCCGGCTGCGGGCCGAGTGGAACGACGCCTACTGGCGCTCCTTCGGCTGGTGGGAGCACCGCACGGTGACCGGCGCGCAGCCCAAGCTGTACGACTGCTTCAACGAGTCCGACGCGATGGTTTCGGACATTTCCAGTGTGGTCTCCGACTTCATCGCGAGCGGCAAGCCGTACGCGGTGACCGACTCCGCCGCCCTCGGGGCCGAGGAGTTCAAGCGGCAGAACACCGCGGTGCGCGCCGCGGTCATCCTGTCCAACGGGGCCGAGGAGCTCGACGCTCTGCTGGCCGCGGTGGCCGACCCGGCGGCGGACACGCTGGCGGACGCCCGCCGCGAGCTGAAGACCTACCTCCTGGGGCCGGACGAGCCGACCTCCATGGAGCAGTTCAACGCCGCCGTGCGGGCGCTGGCCGCCAAGGCGGAGGCCCGTAACCAGGGCGTCGCCCAGCGGCTCGGCGACCAGGCCGTCGCGGTGCCGGACGAGGAGGCCGTCTCCAGCGGGGTCGGCGCGAAGGACCCGCAGGCGGTCGCCGAGGCCGAGGCCGAAGCCGAGGCGGCGGTCGAGGTGGCGCCGGAGACCGCCGTCACCGAGGGCTCCTCGTCGGTGCGCTGAACGGATGACGTCCGGGCACTGAACGACAGGCGTCCGGACGCCGCACAATTGATCGAACTGGCTGAAAAGCAGGCAACCCCGATCGCGACCCGTACGTCTCTCCTGAGGGAGGGATGTACGGGTCGTTCGGCATGTCGATGCACAAAAAGTGCAGAGTCGGGCAATCTGCCTTCTTTCGTGATCAAATCGACAGGTGCACATGCCCGACATGCCCAGGACGAACGACGAGCCCGATGTCAGTGTGATCATCGGAGCCTATGACGCGATGCCCTACCTGGTCCGGTGCCTGGAGTCCGTCGAGGCACAGACCATCGGCGCGGACCGCATGGAGATCGTCGCGATCGACGACGGCTCCACCGACGGCACCGGCGCGTACCTGGAGGAATTCGCCGCCCGGACCGCGATTCCCATGCGCGTCGTCCGGCAGGAGAATTCCGGCGGACCCAGCGGACCGCGCAATCGCGGCCTCGCTCTCGCCCGCGGGCGGTACGTCTTCTTTCTCGACGCGGACGACTATTTCGGCGAGGAAGCCCTGGAGCGCATGGTCGCCATGGGTGACCGGGCCGGCACCGACGTGGTGCTCGGAAAGATCGTCGGCGTCAATCGCGGTGCCGCGAAGTCGATGTGGAAAGAGACCGTCGAGCGCGCCGACCTGTATTCCTCCAACGTCAAATTCACCCTGAGCGCGCAGAAGCTGTTCCGGCGCGACCTCCTCGTACGCCTGGGCATGACCTTCGACGAGAAGCTGAAGACGGGCGAGGACGCCCTGTTCACGATGGAGGCGTATCTGCGCGGCAACGGGATCTCCGTCGTCGCCGACTACACCTGCTACTACCTGGTGGGCCGCGAGGACCGCAACCAGATGACCAAGAAGGGCAGCTACAAGCGCCGTTTCGACTCGGCCCGCGCCCTCATGGGGCTCATCGCCGAGTACGTGCCCCCGGGCCCCCGGCGCGACGCCCTGATGGTGCGGCCCTTCGTCATCACGCTGCTGCCCCAGTTCGGCCCCGGCCTGGTGAAGCAGAAGGACGAGGTCCGCGCCCGCAAGATGGCGCTCGCCGCCCCCCTGATGAAGGTGTACTGGACGCCGGAGCTCGGCCGCAACCTCAAGGTGAACGAACGGCTGCGGCTGATGTGCATCGCCGAGGGCCGGCTCGACCTGCTCCTGGACATCGCGGCCTTCCTGCGCGACAAGAAGGAGCCCGAACTCGTCCGCCGGGGCAACCCGCCCCGTCTCCACCTCGCCTACCCGCACTTCGGCGAGAGCTCCGTGCTTCCCGACCGGGCGTACGAGGTCACCGTCACCGAATGGGTCGGCGGACGGCGGATCGAGGCCCCGCAGGCCGGCCCCCGTGTCTCCTTCGCCCGCCGCGTGGTCCGCAAGGCCCGCCGCACCGTGCTCGGCGCCCTGCGCACCCCGCGCGCGCACCGCGTCTGACCGGATCCGGGGGAGCCCCGGACACCTCCGCCCGCCCCGGCGACGACCGGGGCGGGTTCGTCCTGTGAGGGGTGTCACGTCATACTGTTGGGCAACCATGAGACCGTTGGAGAGGTCTCATTAACGCCCCGTCCTCCTGGGGTTCATCATCTGCACGTCCCCCCGGAAAGGCCCTCCCCCCGTGGCGTCCCTCGAAGCGATCCCCGACGAGCTCAGTCGGCTCATGAAGTACTTCCCGGAGACTCCGGTCGAGGAGCGCCCCGAATTCCACCGAGCGGCCAAGGACTTCCTGGCGCGTGCCGCCCCCAAGGTCGTACGGCAGTTCTCCCCGATGGCCCGGGTCAAGTGGCACCTGGCCGCCAGCGGCCGCGGCGACGAGCTGGTCGAGCTGCTGCACTACGAGCGCGAGAACCCGGGAGCCTTCTCCGTCCGCGGCCTGCGGCGCGCCCGCATCGAGCTACCCGGCGTCGAGAGCTCCTCGCTCCCCTCCTCCGTGCGCAACTTCACCCGCAGCGAACTTCCCGTACGCGGCAAGCTCCTGGACCTCGGCTGGGAGGACGGCAAGCTCCTCGTCAAGGGCTACGCCTACATCCCCAACGTCCCCTCGGCCACCGGCAAGCGCTCGCTGCGCGTCGCCGTGCTCCGCCGCCAGGGCAGCCGCTCCACCCTCCCGCTGCGCCTGCGCACCGTCCTGGAGCCCCGCGCCACCGCCGAGGCCAAGGGCGCCCTGCACAACTACGACTGGTCCGGCTTCGAGATCGGCATCGACCCGTCCCGGCTGCGCGTACGCGGCCAGTGGCAGCCCGGCACCTGGCGCCTGGGCATCGGCATCCCCCGCCCCGGCGGCATGTCGGTCGGCAGCATCACCAAGAACAACGCGGGCGCGGCCGGCCACAGCGCCACCCGGATCCTCGACGACGGCGTCCGCCTCGTCGCCGGCTTCGACCGCAACCGGCTCAAACTCTCCGTGGACGTCGTCCCCGCCGAGATCATCGCCCAGGAAGCCGACGGCGACACCCTCACCGTCACCCTGCGCTCCCGCGTCACCACCCCGGCGGGCAAGTACCCCACCGCCCTGCGGATCGACCACGAGCCGAGCGGCTTCGCCACCAACCTCCCGCTCCAGCAGGGCGAGACCGGCGCCGACGGCTGGCTCCGCCACACCGCCCGCCTGGACTTCGCGGACCTGCCCGTCGACGGCGTACGGCCCGGCAAGGCCGTCAAGTACCGCGCGCTGATCGTCTTCGCCGACGGCACCACCCGCCGCGCCACCAACGGGGCCGAGCCCGTCACCGGCGTCCACCCGCTGCCCGAGGGACGCGAGTTCGCGATCCTCACCGACGGCGCGGGCAACTTCACCCCGCAGGTGCGCACGGTCCAGCCGCTGGTCGACAGCGTCGAGTGGAGCGCCGACGGCGAACTGGTCCTCTCCGGCGTCTACACCGGCCCCGCCGAGCAGATGAAGATGGTCCTGCGCCACACCGGCCGCAACGAGGACCGCCCGCTGCCCGTCGAGTTCGCCGACGGCCGCTTCACCGCCCGGCTGCGCCCGGACACCATGCCCACCTACGAGGGCACCGTGCCGCTGCGCGCCGGCCGCTGGATGCCGCGCCTGCGCCTGCGCACCGAGTGGGACCACACCCGCGACCTGCCCGTCACGATCCGCCCCGACCTCGTCGGCACGCTGCCGCTGGCCCACCGGGGCGAGCACCGCACGTACACCGTCGAGCGGCTCGACTTCGACCGGATCTTCGTGGAGTCCGGCCCGGTCCTCGACCCGGAGCTGCGCGGCGCCTACCGCCAGCGGCTGATGCGCGACGTCTACACCCCCGAGCAGCGCAAGCTGCCGCTGCGCGAGGCCGTGCTCTACAACAGCTTCGGCGGCAAGCAGTTCTCCGACTCGCCCCGCGCGGTCTACGAGGAGCTCAAGCGCCGCGGCACCGAGGTCGAGCACATCGCGATGGTCCACGACCAGCAGGTCGTACTGCCGCCCGGCGTCCGCGGCGTCGAGTGGGGCAGCAAGGAGTGGTACGAGGCACTGGCCCGCAGCCGGTACGTCGTCACCAACGGCGGCATCCGCGAATGGTTCGTCCGCCGCGAGGGCCAGGTCGTCGTCCAGACCTGGCACGGCACCCCGCTCAAGCGCATCGGCGCCGACCTCCTCGGCACCCCCAAGGCGAACCTGGCCTACATCGCGAGCCTCCCGCAACGCTCGCGCCAGTACAGCCTGTTCATCACGCCGAACGCCTTCACCACCCCGATCATGACCAACTCCTTCCGCCTCCAGTGCGAGGTCCTGGAGGCGGGCTACCCGCGCAACGACGTCTTCCACGCACCCGACCGCGTCAAGCGCGCCGCGGCCGTACGCGAGAAGCTCGGCATCCCCGCGGGCAAGAAGGTCGTGCTGTACGCCCCCACCTGGCGCGACGACCAGCGCTACGGCGGACGCCGCTTCAAGCTGGACAACCAGATCGACGTCGAGGCCGCGAAGCGGGAGCTCGGCGAGGACCACGTGCTGCTCTACCGCAAGCACCACAAGGTCCTCGACTCCATCCCCGGCGCCGGACAGGGCTTCGTCTACGACGTCACGTACTACCCGGACATCGCCGACCTCTACCTGATCGCCGACGTGCTGATCACGGACTACTCCTCGGTGCTGTTCGACTTCGCGCACTCCGGCCGTCCGATGCTCTTCTTCACGTACGACCTGGAGCACTACCGCGACACCCTGCGCGGCTTCTACTTCGACTTCACCTCCCGTGCCCCCGGGCCGCTGATCAAGACCTCCGAGGACCTGGTCTCCGCGATCCGGAACATCGACGCGGTCAGCGAGGAGTACAAGGAGAAGTACGCCCAGTTCCGGGTCGACTTCTGCGAGCCCTCCGACGGCCGCGCCGCCGCCCGGGTCGTGGACCGGATGCTCGCCGTCAAGGACGAGCAGCAGAGCTGAACCCACCGGCCGCCCCCACCGCTGTCCACCGGCCGAAACCGGTGGGCGCCGGGGGCGGCCGCTCGCGTACTGTGCGTGCCGGGGGCGGCACCGGGGCCGACTGGCTCCAGGCCCCCGTCGGACACCGGGGCGATCCAGAGCGAGGAAGCACGTGGCAGAGCAGAGGCCGTCGGGCCGCGAATCGGCAGTGACCGGCGCCCGCAGGGTCGTCGTCAAGGTCGGCTCCTCCTCGCTCACCACGGCCTCCGGCGGCCTCGACGCCGACCGGGTCGACGCCCTCGTCGACGTCCTGGCCAAGGTCAGGGACGGCGGCGAACGCGAGGTCGTCCTCGTCTCCAGCGGAGCCATCGCCGCCGGACTCGCCCCGCTCGGCCTCGTCCGCAGGCCCAAGGACCTGGCCCGCCAGCAGGCCGCCGCCAGCGTCGGACAGGGCCTCCTCGTGGCCCGCTACACCGCCTCCTTCGCCCGCTACGGCGTCCGCGTCGGCCAAGTGCTCCTCACCGCCGACGACACCAGCCGCCGCGGCCACTACCGCAACGCCTACAGCACCCTGGACAAGCTCCTGGAGATGGGCGCCGTCCCCGTCGTCAACGAGAACGACACCGTCGCCACCGACGAGATCCGCTTCGGCGACAACGACCGGCTCGCCGCCCTCGTCGCCCACCTCGTCCACGCCGACCTGCTGGTCCTCCTCTCCGACGTCGACGGCCTCTACGACGGACCGCCCGGCACCCCCGGCGCCGCCCGGATCGCCGAGGTCACCGGCCCCGAGGACCTGACCGGCGTCACCATCGGCAGCGCCGGGAAGGCGGGCGTGGGCACCGGCGGCATGGTCACCAAGGTCGAGGCCGCCCGCATCGCCACCGCCGCCGGCGTCCCCGTCGTCCTCACCTCCGCCAGCCGGGCCGCCGACGCGCTCGCGGGCCGCGACACCGGCACGTACTTCCACCGCACCGGCCGCCGCTCCGCCGACCGGCTCCTGTGGCTGGCCCACGCCTCCACCCCGCAGGGCTCGCTCACCCTCGACGAGGGCGCCGTACGGGCCGTGGTGGAACGCCGCACCTCGCTGCTGCCCGCCGGAATCTCCGCCGTCGAGGGCGAGTTCAGCGCCGGCGACCCCGTCGAACTGCGCGACCCGCACGGCACCCCGATCGCCCGCGGTCTCGTCAACTTCGACGCGAAGGAGATCCCCCAGCTGCTCGGCCGCTCCACCCGGGATCTGGCCCGCGAACTGGGACCCGCCTACGAACGCGAGGTCGTACACAGGGACGATCTGGTCCTCCTCGCACCGCGCCTCACCTCCTGAATCGGCTGAAAGTCCCGCTCTCCGGCAGGGACCTTTACCAAAACCACCCCACGCCAGGCTGTGGACTGGTCCACTTTGTAGTGGGGAAACAGGGGTACCGCACAGCAACACATCACAGGAGGCCGCCGGTGAGACGAGCGCGCCCGGGGGCGCCGCCCCGAGGCACGGCCAACCGCGCCCTGACGAGTGTCGGAGCGGGGGCGGATTTCGACCGGAATCCCCTCCCGGCGGACACCGTCGGTCGGGAGCCGGTCACGACGGCGAAGGAGGAGTCCCCGCAGTCGAAGCTCTGGCACATCACCCTCAGCGTCTCGGGCACCGAGACTCCGCTGGGGGAGGTCAGACGCGGCCTGGAGCAACTCGCCCACGACCATCCCTTCCTGCTGACCAGCCGCTACGCAGGCGACCACGCGGAGATCCGCTACTGGGAAGAGGCCCGCGACCTGCACGACGCGGCCGCGGTGGCGCTGCGGCTGTGGGGCGAGCACCGCTCCAGCGCGCAGCTCCCGCCCTGGGAGATCGTCGGCCTCGAAGTCATCGACCGCGAGACCTACCACCTGCGGATCGCCGAGGGGTACGGACCGCCGCCCGCGGCCCCCGTGGGTGTGCACCCCTACTGACCCGGGCGATCCGGGGTCGATCCCGGGCGATCCGGGGCAGTTCCGGGGTCGATGCGGGGTCGATCCGAGGGCGTCCGTCCCTCGGGTCGGCCGTCTCGCATCACGGGATACGTGACGGATGCCCGCAGAGCGCGCATTACTCTGCGGGCATGACCACGCTCTCGCCCTACGACAACCTCTCCCCGGTCGCGCAGACCGCCTACCGGGCCCGTGCCGCCGCCGCCGACATCGCGCCACTTCCGCGCGCGGCCAAGGACGACGCGCTGCTGGCCATCGCCGACGCCCTCGAAGTGCGTACGAGCGAGATCGTCGAGGCCAACGCGAAGGACGTCGAGCGCGCCCGCGAGGCGGGGACGAGCGAAGGCATCATCGACCGCCTCACCCTCACCCCGGAACGCATCCGCGCCATCGCCGCCGACGTACGGGACGTGGCCGCGCTGCCCGACCCGGTCGGCGAAGTGGTCCGCGGCTCGACCCTGCCCAACGGCATCGACCTCCGCCAGGTGCGCGTCCCGCTCGGCGTGGTCGGCATCATCTACGAGGCCCGGCCCAACGTCACCGTCGACGCCGCGGCCCTCTGCCTGAAGTCCGGCAACGCGGTCCTGCTGCGCGGCTCCTCCTCCGCCTACGCCTCCAACACCGCCCTCGTCCGGGTGGTGCGCGACGCGGTCGGCGGCTCCGGACTGCCGGCCGACGCGGTGCAGCTCGTCCCCGGCGAGAGCCGTGACTCCGTGACGGAGCTGATGCGGGCCCGCGGCCTGGTCGACGTCCTCATCCCGCGCGGCGGCGCCTCGCTGATCCGCACGGTCGTCGAGCAGTCCACCGTCCCCGTCATCGAGACGGGCACCGGCAACTGCCACGTCTACGTCGACGCGCAGACGGACCTGGCCATGGCGGTCGACATCCTGATCAACTCCAAGGCCCAGCGCCCCAGCGTCTGCAACGCGGCCGAGACCCTGCTCGTCCACAAGGACGTGGCGGACGAGTTCCTGCCGCTCGCCCTGGACGCGCTCGCGGAGGCCGGGGTCACCGTCCACGGCGACGAGCGGGTGCTCGCGCACGCGGACTCCACCAAGGCCACGGTGGTCCCGGCGACGACGGAGGACTGGGAGACCGAATACCTCTCCTACGACATCGCGGCGGCGGTCGTCGACTCCCTGGACGCCGCGGTCGCCCACATCCGGCTTTGGACCTCCGGCCACACCGAGGCGATCGTCACCACCTCGCAGGCCGCCGCCCGCCGGTTCACCCAATTGGTCGATTCGACCACGGTCGCCGTGAACGCCTCGACCCGCTTCACCGACGGCGGGCAGTTCGGCTTCGGCGCCGAGATCGGCATCTCCACGCAGAAGCTGCACGCCCGCGGCCCGATGGGCCTGCCCGAGCTGACCTCGACGAAGTACATCGTCACGGGGGACGGGCACATCCGCTAGACGCCCTTCCCGACGCCTGCGCGCCCCATGCGGTCGGCCCCTCCCGCCGGGAGGAGCCGACCGCATGTTCGCCTGCGTCGATCCGGGGGAGTTTGCGGGGTCCCTGCCCAAAAGGTCCCGACGGGGCTACGCTGAAACCGTGCCGGACGACGTGGGGGGCAGGCCGTTTCCGGACGGCTGGGAGCCCGACGACGACCGCGGGGGCGCGGACGAGGACTTCGCCTCCGTGGTGTTCGACGAGGACTTCGTCCGGTCGGCGCCCGTCCATGAACCCACCGCCGTGGAGCGCCTGCTCGCCGCCGCAGAGGCCCGCGCTGAGGCGGACGCGGCCCGCGCCCGCCGGAGCCGTCGCGCCGACGACGACGAATACGGCCCCTACGGCCGCTCCCGGAGCTACCACGACCCCCAGGACCTCGACTACGACCCGGACCACGGCTACGAGGACGACGACCTCGCCCCGGGTCCCTACGGCCGCCACGGCGGCTCCCTGCGCCCCTACCGCAACTCCGCCCGCTGGCACCGGCCGGTCGCCTGGCTGCTGGCCCTGGTGATGGGCGTCGGCATGGTCTCCCTCGCCTTCACCGCGGTCTACCGGGGTGCATCGAACAACCGCCAGGACCAGGTGCCGCCGCCCGTCACCAGCGGCGTGGACAAGCCGGGCGCCGCCCCGTCCGCCTCCGCGGACTACTCCCGCCCCGCGGTGTCGGCCGAGCCCCGGGTCCCCTGAGCCCGCTTCCTCGTGGGGGCCCTCCCCCCCCGCCCCCTGCCCCCTCCCGCCCCTCCCGCTCCCTCACGTCACCCGTTCGCCGACGTTCGGTCCCCGCCTCCCCGGCCGTCCCGCAGTTCCCGACGGTCTCCGCGTTTACGCGGACCGCAATCGACCTACCCTGAAGATGTGACCCCTCGTTCCCAGGGGGGCTTCTCGCTGCCGCACGCCACTCGGCCGAAGCAGACCGTTGCGCACCGAACCGACCGGTGTGGAGATCGGGAGAGAAGTCATGACAGGCCGCTCAGAACCGCCGGACGGCCCGCCCGAGAACCCCGCGGGCGGCGAGGACGAATACCGCTCGCTCGTCTTCGACGAATCGTTCATCCAGGCTGCCCGGATGCAGGAGTACTCGGCGCAGGAACGGATGGGCGAGCACGCCCGCGCCGTCCGCACCGTGCCCGAGGCACAGGTCACCGTCCGCAGCGGCGGAGGCTCCCGGGCCGCCATAGCGCTGGTCGTCCTCATCGCCCTGGCCTTCGCCGTGGCCGTCTACATCGGATTCCGCAGCCCGTACCCCCAACCGGCCACCCGACGCGCCGAACCCCTGCGGACCACGGTCGTCCCCCTGGCGCCCCGGGGCGCCGTCCCGGGCGGATCACCCGAGCGGCTGTACCGCGCCGAGCCGGTCTCCGGACACCGCACGGGCGCGGCCGGAATCAACTTCCCCTCGGTGGAGCGCACCCAGAACTTCTCCGACAGCCAGATCACCGCCGCCCTCGCCACGGTCAAGGACTACCTGGTGGAGTCGTCCCTGAACCCCGACGTCCTCACCGGCTCCGTACGCCGGCCCGTCGAGCACCTCCTCGACCCGGACCAGCGCGCCCAGTTCGAACAGAGCCTGAGCGACCCGGCGGACGACGGGAGCCACGCCGCCACCGGCTGGCTGGTGCGCTTCGACCCGGAGCGGGTGGAGCTAGCGGACCCGCAGATCCGGGTCCGGGGCACCCTCCGCTACGAGGAGGAGGCGGCGGGCGTCCTCGGCGTCGTCTCGGACCACACCTTCACCTACGCCCTGCGCCCGGCGGACGGGCCCCACCGTGAGGACAACGCGTCCTTGTTCACCGTGCGGCGCGAGCTGCACTTCCGCTTCGACCGCGAGGATCTGCGACTGCACCGCCTGGAGGTGAGCACCGCCTACGTCCAGGCAGGTCCGCAGTCCTGCTCGGCCGACGCGACCGGGATGCTCCACCCGCTCCTGGCCGGGGAGCGGGCGGACGCCCGTGGCCCCGCCGCCACCGACCCGTACGCCACGGGCCGGCCCACGGCGGCGCTGTGCGGAACCCTGACGGGTGTCAGCTCCCCGACGGGCCGGACTCCGTCCCCGAGCTCCCCTCCTCCGGGTCCTGAGGCCGACCGGACGCCCCGTTCCCGTTCGTAGCGGAACCGCCGCCGGACCCGGCTCCGGTGAACTTGTCGCGCAGCTTGCCGCCCAGGTCCCCCGCGCCTCCGGCGATGTCGCCCACCAGCTTCATCAGCGGGTCCTTGCTGGTGCGCACCGTGTCCGCGTAGTGCGAGGCGGACTCCCGGAACGAGTCGGTCACCGAGGTGTCCTTGTCCTCGTCGCGCCGGGGGTAGTGGCCGTCCATGATCCGCTGGAAGTCGCGGGTCTCCGACCACTTCTTCAGCTCGGCGGCCCGCACCGTGGTGAACGGGTGCGTCCGGGGCAGCACATTGAGGATCTTGAGGACGGAGTCGCGGAGGTCCCCGCCCTTCTCGTACTCGTCGGCCTGGGCGAGGAACGCGTCCACGTTCATCTCGTGGAGGTGATTGCCGCCCGCGATCTTCATCAGACCGCGCATCGAGGCCGTGATGTCCTGGCCGACCAGCAGCCCGGCCCGGTCCGCGGACAGCTCCGACTTGCGGAACCACTCGCGCAGCGCCGTCACTATCGCCATGATCGCCACATTGCCCAGCGGGATCCAGGCGACCTTCACGGCGAGGTTGGTCAGGAAGAGCAGTATCGTCCGGTACACCGAGTGGCCGGAGAGCGCGTGGCCCACCTCGTGGCCCACCACCGCCCGCATCTCCTCCTCGTCGAGCAGCTCGACCAGGCCCGTGGTGACCACGATGATCGGCTCGTCCAGCCCGATGCACATGGCGTTGGGCTGCGGGTCCTGCTTCACGTACATCGGCGGGACCTTCTCCAGGTCCAGGATGTAACACGCGTCCCGCAGCATGTCGTTGAGATGGGCGAACTGCGCGTCGCTCACCCGGACGGAGTCGGAGAGGAAGAGCAGCCGCAGGCTGCGCTCCGGGAGCAGCCCGCTGAGCGCCTTGAATACCGTGTCGAACCCGGTCAGCTTGCGCAGGGCCACCAGGGCCGAGCGGTCGGCGGGGTGCTCGTAGGCCCGGGAGGAGATCCCGGGGAATCGCCGGCGCTGCCTGCTCGGCACGTTCTCGTGACTGCTGTCGGTCATGGATGGCCCCCTGTTCGTACGAGACGTTGCTCGTCCCCCGGACAAAACCCAGCGTATGCGCTGGCGCTACGGTGTGCGGGGGGCTGTGGATAACTTTGAGGAGCGCCCGAATGCCGCACACCGCCGTACTGCTCGCCGCCGCGTCCGAGGAGCAGGGACCGGGCGACACCCTCCGGATCGTGCTGCTCGTCTCGATCCTCGGAGCGGTGCTGCTCGCCTGGTTCCTGCTGCGTGGATACCGCAACGACGACAACAACGACTGAGTCGCCGTGAGCGTGCCCGAGGCTCCCGCATACGATGTGCCTGACGTCTTCCTTCCGCCTCACGATCGATAGGTCCTGCCGAAGATGAGCCTCACGAGCACCGCACACGAGCTGGCCACCCTCGCTTCCGGAGGGGAGGGCGGCGGCAACCACGAAAGCCTCAACCCCTACCTCGTCGGCGGCCTGGCCTTCCTCGCGCTGATGTTCCTGCTGTGGGTCACCACCCGCTTCAACCGCGACCGCTGAGTCGAGGCGTACAGCTGTGCCAGTAGGCTCTGCACGCATGGGAGAGCAGGAAGTGCCTACCGGCCCCGGCAAGCGCCGTATCGGCGTGATGGGCGGGACATTCGACCCGATCCACCATGGACACCTGGTGGCGGCCAGTGAAGTGGCCGCCCAGTTCCATCTCGACGAGGTCGTCTTCGTCCCGACCGGGCAGCCGTGGCAGAAAAGCCACAAAAAGGTCTCCCCGGCCGAGGACCGCTATCTGATGACGGTCATCGCCACCGCGTCCAACCCGCAGTTCTCCGTCAGCCGCAGTGACATCGACCGTGGCGGACCGACGTACACCATCGATACGCTGCGGGATCTGCGCGAGGTCCACGGCGAGGCGGACCTCTTCTTCATCACCGGCGCCGACGCGTTGTCCCAGATCCTCACCTGGCGCGACGCGGAGGAGCTGTTCTCGCTCTCCCACTTCATCGGTGTGACCCGCCCGGGTCACGTGCTCACGGACGACGGACTGCCCGAGGGCGGCGTCTCCCTCGTGGAGGTGCCCGCGCTGGCGATCTCGTCCACGGACTGTCGTGAGAGGGTCGCGCAGGGGGAGCCGGTCTGGTACCTGGTGCCGGACGGCGTGGTCCGCTACATCGACAAGCGCCAGCTGTACCGCGGCGAATGAGCCACGGAGAGGGGCACCGGTGAACGACCGACAGAACCCGTACGACCCGTACTACCAAGAGCCGCAGATCATCGGCTACGACGCGTACGGGCAGCCGGTCTACCAGCAGCAGGGGCAACAGGGCCAGCAGCAGTACGACCCGCAGGGTCAGCAGGGCCAGGGTTACGACCCCTACGCCGCCCAGCAGGGCCAGGGCCAGGGGCACCAGACCCAGGACGCCGGCTACGGCTACGACGCGTACGGCAACCCCCAGCAGCAGCACCAGAGTTACGACCCCTACGCCGGTCAGCACCCGGGCCAGGCGACCCAGGCCCCCCAGTCGCAGCACGGCCAGGGCGCCGACCAGGGGTACGGCTACGGCTCCTACACCGACTACGGGTACGGCACCGGGCAGCAGCCCGCCGCGGTCGACACCGGCCAGCACTGGACCGTCCCGCAGCAGGGCGCCGCCCCCGCGCCGGAACAGGCCCCGCAGCAGGCTCCCGCACCGCAGTCTGTGCAGCCGCAGTCACCGCAGTCGGCGGAGGCGGAGGCGGAACCCGCGCTTCCGGGGCAGCGCAAGCCCGCACCCGACTACCGCACCGAGCAGTTCTCGTTCATCGAGGAGCCCGACGAGGACTCCGAAGACGTCATCGACTGGCTGAAGTTCACCGAGAGCCGCAGCGAGCGGCGCGAGGAGGCCCGTCGCAAGGGCCGCAACCGGATGGTCGCCCTGATCGTCGTCGCCGTGCTCGTCGTCGTCGGCGGAGTCGGTTACCTCTGGTCCGCCGACATGATCCCGGGCCTGTCCGGCTCGGACGAGAAGAAGGCCGTGGCCGCCGGCGCCCAGCAGCGCGACATGATCGTGGTGCACCTGCACGACACGAAGAAGGGCGGCACCTCGACGGCGCTGCTCGTCGACAACACCACCACCAAGCAGGGCACCACCGTCCTGCTGCCCAACTCCCTCGCCGTCGCGGGCGACGACGGGACCACCACCACCCTCGGCAAGTCCGTCGAGGACGACGGCAGGACCGGCACCCGGGAGTCGATCGACACCCTCCTGGGCACCCGGATCACCGGCACCTGGCGGCTGGACACCCCGTACCTGGAGAACCTCGTCGAGCTGGTGGGCAACATCGAGGTCGACACCGACACCGAGGTGCCCGCCGCGAAGAAGGGCGAATCTGCCCTGGTGAACAAGGGCGAGGGCCAGACGCTCAGCGGTCCGATGGCCGTCGCGTACGCCACGTACCGCGCACCGGGCGAGCCCGAGGCCAAGCAGCTGACCCGGTTCGGCGAGGTCATGCGGGCCACCCTGCGCAAGATCTCCGAGGACCCCAAGGCCGCGACCGTCACCATCGAGACGCTGCTCCAGGTGCTCGACCCGTCACTGCCCGAGAAGGACCTCGGCGCCTCGCTCGCCAAGCTGGCCTCCCGGGCCAAGGTCGGCGACTACAAGACGGCCCTGCTGCCGGTCCAGGACGACGGCACCCTCACCGAGGCGGACACCCGCGGCGTCGTCAAGGACATCCTCGGCGGCACGGTGAAGGCCCCCGAGGCGGGCGCACCGCTCCGGGTCGCCGTACGCAACGCCACCGGCGACCAGAAGGCCGCGGAGGCCGCCCGGGTCCAGCTGGTCAACGGCGGTTACGCCTTCGTGGACAGCGGCAAGGCCGAGGCCGAGGCGTCGTCCGTGGTGCTCTACCGGTCCGCCGAGGACAAGGCGAAGGCCGTCGAGGTGGCCAAGACCCTGGGTCTCGCCGCGGGCGACGTGAAGAAGGGCGAGCCGGCCGCCAACGCCGATGTGTCCGCGGTCCTCGGCCAGGACTACAAGGTCCGGTAGCCCGCCCGTGGTCACCGGCCGACGCTCCGGCGCCGGCCGGTGACCGCCGCGAAAGCCCGGCCGGAGAAACGCAGTAAGGCGCTGTCGGCGGTCCGTGAGACCCTAGAGGTTGCATCCGACCGCCGACGAAAGCCTGCATGTGACCGCCACGGACCGCTCCATCGAGCTCATCAACGCCGCCGCTCAGGCGGCCGCCGACCGGCTCGCGCACGACATCATCGCCTACGACGTCAGCGACGTGCTGTCGATCACCGACGCCTTCCTGCTGGCCTCGGCCCCCAACGACCGCCAGGTCAAGTCGATCGTCGACGAGATCGAGGAGCGGCTCCAGAAGGAGCTCGGCGCCAAGCCGGTGCGCCGTGAGGGCGACCGCGACGCCCGCTGGATCCTCCTCGACTACGTCGACATCGTCATCCACGTCCAGCACAGCGAGGAGCGCGTCTTCTACGCGCTGGAGCGTCTGTGGAAGGACTGCCCGGAGATCGCGCTCCCCGAGGACGCGATCAAGACCCGCGGCAAGGCCGAGGAGCACGCACAGCTCAACGGCGGCACGGAAGGTGACCAGAGCTGAACGGCAGCAAGAGCGGCAAGGGCCGCAGGATCGTCCTCTGGCGGCACGGCCAGACGGCATGGAACCTGGAGCGTCGCTTCCAGGGTTCCACGGACATCGAGCTCACCGAGGTGGGCGTCGGGCAGGCCCGCCGCGCCGCCCGGCTGCTCGCCTCGCTGAAGCCGGACGCCATCGTGGCCTCCGACCTGCGGCGGGCGGCGGCCACGGCTGCCGAGCTGTCCGCCGTCAGCGGTCTCACCGTCGCCCATGACGCCGCACTCCGTGAGACGTACGCGGGCGCCTGGCAGGGGCTGACCCACCAGGAGATCGTCGAGCGCTTCGGCGAGCAGTACGCGGCATGGAAGCGCGGGGAGCCCGTGCGCCGGGGCGGCGGCGAGCTGGAGACCGAGGTCGCCGACCGGGCGGCCCCGGTCGTCCTGGAGCACGCCGAGAAGCTTCCGGACGACGGCACGCTCGTCGTGGTCAGCCACGGCGGCACGATCAGGACGACGATCGGCCGGCTGCTGGGCCTGGAGGCGCACCACTGGGAAGGGCTCGGCGGACTGTCCAACTGCTGCTGGTCCGTCCTCGGGGAGGGCGCGCGCGGCTGGCGTCTGCTGGAACACAACGCCGGCACGCTCCCGGAGCCGGTGCTCGGCGACGACGACTAGTCGACGGGCGGGCCTGCCGACCGGCCGCCGCCGGGAGGCTGTTGA
Organism: Streptomyces sp. DSM 106670; assembly: GCF_055792845.1. Classification (NCBI taxonomy): domain Bacteria; kingdom Bacillati; phylum Actinomycetota; class Actinomycetes; order Kitasatosporales; family Streptomycetaceae; genus Streptomyces; species Streptomyces sp. DSM 106670. The sequence continues at coordinate 2,409,884 of NZ_CM147704.1, read as the reverse complement.
GAGGCCGTTCGCGGGCCGTCTTCGGGCGGCCCGGGCCGGATTTCACTTTCCGGCAGGTCGCAGGCTAAAGTTCTTCTTGTTCGCAGCGCGGAAACGCAGGGAAACACAGCGAACAGCGGGGCTATAGCTCAGTTGGTAGAGCGCCTGCATGGCATGCAGGAGGTCAGGAGTTCAATTCTCCTTAGCTCCACACACGACAGGAAAGCCGGGCACTTCGTGCCCGGCTTTCCTCGTTCTCCCGTCCGGATCACGCGGGTCGTCCGGGATCGGCGTAGCGCGCTCGCATCTGCTCGCCCGCCGCCGGGCCGGACCGGAACGCGAAACGCGGGTCCGACACGGACAGACCGGTGACGGGGTCGACCGTCACCGGCTCCACCTCACGGCCGGTATCGGTGTCGACGAGCACCATCGCGCGCTCGGACGGCGCCAGCTGCTCGTTCCGCCACGCGGCCATCGCCACCAGGATCGGCCGCAGCGAGCGGCCGAAGTCGGTGAGCACGTACTCGTGCCGGACCGGTCGCTCCTGGTAGACGCGCTTGGTCAGGATGCCGTTGTCGACCAGCGTCCTGAGCCGTGTGGTGAGCATGCTGGACGACAGGCCGATGTTGGCCTGGAACTGGTCGAAGCGGGTGTATCCGTCGAAGCAGTCGTGCAGGAGCAGGATCGTCCACCACTCCCCGACGTACGACATCGCCGTCGACAGCGGGCACTCCCGGTCCTCGACCCGGACGCGTGCGGGCACTCGAATCCTCCTCGAAACAGCCGGTCGGCCGGTCGGACCGTCGGCGTTCGACGCTCCAACCACTCACTGCTAATCTAGCAGCCATGATGACTTCGAAAATAGAAGTGACTACCTCCGGTACGGAGCACGCCCCGTCGGCGCCCCGGGCGATGGTCACGGGCGGAACCCGGGGCACCGGTGCGGCGGTGGTCCGCCGGCTGCGGGAGGCGGGAATGGCCGTCACCGTCGTCGCTCGCACACCGCGTGGCGATGACGGTGACGGTGACGGCGGTGGTGTCGACGTGCGTTTCGTACCCGCCGATCTGACCGACCCCGCAGCGGCCGGGGAGGCCGCCCGGCTCGTCCTCGCCGACGGCGTGCCGGACCTGATCGTCCACGTCGCGGGCGGGTCGCAATCACCGTCCGGAGGCTTCAGCGCCCTGGGAGAGGCGGAATGGGCGCAGGAGCTCGACCTGAACCTGCTGTCCGCGGTGCGCCTGGACCGCGAACTGGTCCCGGCGATGATCGAGAGGGGCCGGGGCGCGATCATCCATGTGGCGTCGATCCAGGCGCGCATGCCGTTGTGGGACGGCACCCTGGCGTACGCGGCGGCCAAAGCGGCCCTGCGTACCTACAGCAAGGGCCTGGCCGGCCAGCTCGCCCCGCACGGCATCCGCGTCAACACCGTCTCTCCGGGCGGCATTCGCACGGAGGGCGCGGACCACCTCGTCGACCGGCTCGCCGAGAGCTTCGACGGCGACCGCGATGCCGCCTGGAACTCGCTCGTCGCCTCCTTGGGCGGCGTGCCGCTGGGGCGCTTCGCCACCCCGGACGAAGTCGCCGGCGTCATCGCGTTCCTGGCGTCCGACGCCGCGGCCAGCATCCTCGGGGCCGAGATCGTCGTCGACGGCGGCACCATCCGCACCATCTGACCACCCGCGAAAAGGAGACTCCGATGAACGACACCTTCACCGCCTACGACCCCGCGGCCCTGCCCACGCCGGTGCTCGCCTACCTCGACGCGCACGACGAGAACCGCTACGCCGACGCCGCGGCCGTGTTCGCGCCGGACGCGACCGTCCTCGACGACGGGAAGACCTATGAGGGCATCGAGGAGATCCGTGCCTGGACCGAGAAGTCCTCGACCGAGTTCACCTACACCAGCACCCGCATCGGCCAGCGGATCGCCGACGACCGCCATGTGGTCGTGCGGGTGAGGCTGGACGGGAACTTCCCCGGCGGCACGGTCACCCTCCGCTATCAGTTCGTGCTCGATGCCGGACTCATCGGCAACCTGGCGATCGAGGTCTGAACACCTCGTCCGGCCGGTGCCAGGGCCTGCCCTCGACGACCAGGTCCTCGCGCCCTGAGCGCCGGCCTTCCGCCGTCGATCTCCGGACAGGTGACGGCGAGCGGGCTGACCCCCTTGCGGGGTCATGGCAGAATCGGAACGCCGGAGGGGGCGACGTACCGATCGGGAGGGAGCGCGATGCCTGCGAGTCGCGAACACGTCCCCGACCAGCCTCTTGTCGCCGCCCCGCTCCCCGGTTCCGTACCGTCCGAAGATCGATCCCGTCTCGGCTGTCCGTCCTGCGGTTCGTCCCATGTGGCCCAAGTTCTGGGTGACAACGGAGGGGTCTCCTACGTGTGCACGGCCTGCGGCCACAGCTGGAGCTGACTGATGGGTGCACACAGGCGTAAGTGCGACTGGTGCGGCAGCGGTACGCCGATCGTCAGGGACATGGACCCGGTCAACGCGGAATACCAGTACTGGTGCGAGGAATGCGCACGGGCGCTGATCATAAAAGGCGATCCCATCGAGACCTATCGGGAGCTTGAGGGGGAGCCGATCTACGGGCGGCTCCTGGAGGAGCACTGCACCCTCAAGCGCTTCTACTCCTTCGCAACCGCCTGACCTGCGACGGACGGCCGACCGCCCGGGACGATTCGGGCATAACGGTGCGGACCGGAAACGATTTGGTGAAGCACCGGGGGGACCGTGTAATGTTCTCGATGTCGCCAAGGGAAACCGGGCGGCACACAGCAAGGGGCTATAGCTCAGTTGGTAGAGCGCCTGCATGGCATGCAGGAGGTCAGGAGTTCAATTCTCCTTAGCTCCACAGGATCGACAGTGAAGAAGCGGGCCACCCGGATCGGGTGGCCCGCTTCTTTGTCGTATCGGCTTCGGTCGGGGTCAGTCGCGGCCGCTGCCCAGGGCCCGCCGGCCCGTGGCCGGCAGGGCGGGACGCTGTTCGGCCGGCGGCTGCTCGATACGGAGCGCCAGCGCGGGACAGCGCCGTACGGCCCGCTGGGCGCGCCCGCGCAGATGCATCGGAACGGCGGCGTCCGCCAGCGCCGGATAGCCGTCCGGGCCCAGCCGGATGAGCTCGGGGACGATGTCCGCGCACAGGCCGTGGCCCTGGCAGAGCGTCCAGTCGACCGCGAGCTTCTCGCCGCTCGGAATCGACTCCTCCAGGTCCTGGTAGCCGGGTGCGGGCAGCGGCAGCACCCCGACCGTTTCCCGGCCGCAGCCGCCGTCCAGGACATGCGCGGCGAGGTCGTCCGTGAACGCCGACAGCGTCGAGAGCAGGAACCGCGCGGAACCGTCCGGGTGTTTGCACGCCCCGCGGCCCTTCACGGCCTGGGTGACCTCGCGCAGGGCCTCCAGGGCGGCGGGCCCGCCGCCGTTCAGCACGTCGGAGAGCCCGCCCGCCGCGGCGGGGAGCCCCAGCTTGCACGGACCGCACTGCCCGGCGGTCTCGGCGGCCAGCCAGTTGGCTATCCGGAGGGACTCGCCGAGCGGGCAGGTGTCCGGCCCGATCGGCAGGATGGCGCCCGCGCCGAGCGCACCGCCCACGGTGGCCAGGGACTCGCGCGAGACGACGGCGTTGTGCGAGGAGACCGCGTCGATCCAGTTGCCGTGATAGCCGCCGGTCAGCACCCCCTGGGGGAGCGGCGGGGCCCCGGCCAGCTGCAGGACGTACCGCAGCGGCACCCCGGTCGGCACCTCGATGACCATGGGCCGGGCCACGGCCCCGGAGACGGTGAGCAGAACGGTGCCCGGTTCGCCCGGCAGGCCGGTGTGCCCGTAGCGGCGGGGGCCGATCCGGGCGGCGACGGCGAGTTGGGCGTACGTCTCCGCGTTCGACAGCAGCGTCGGGGCGCCGCCCACCCCGGTCTCGGCCGCCCGCTCGCGCCGGCCCGGCGGCAGGGCCGGTCCGCCGTTCGCCGCCCGGATCACCGAGGACGCCTCGCCCGAGACCATGCGCTCCGGGGTGCGGACCACCCGGGCGCGCAACTGCTGGCCGCGCCGGTCGGAGAGGCCGCGTTCGGCGAGTGCCGCCCGTACGGAGATCTCCGTGGAGTTTCGGGTGACGGCGACGACCAAGGTGCGCGCGCCGAGCGCCTCGGCGGCCAGCAGCGCACCGTCCAGGATCAGGTGCGGGGCGCGGTTGAGCAGGACGGTGTCCTTGCGGCAGGCGGGTTCGCCCTCACTGCCGTTGATCACCACCACGGGCCGCACCCCGCGCCGGATGGACGCCTTCGCCACCGCCCGCAGCTTCTTGCCGAACGGGAAACCGGCGCCTCCCCTTCCGCGCAGGGAGATCGCCTCGGCCAGTTCGGCCAGCCGCTCGCCGGTCATCGGCTCCAGCGGCCCGTGCACCTTGAGGTGCATGGCGAGGTCGAGCCGCTCCACCAGGTCGAATCCGGTGGTCAGTTGCGGCAGTCCGACGACGCGGACCTCGGGCACATCGGGGAGGGGGACGTTCACTATCGGTCTCCTGCGGGTGCGTGCCAGGGTTCGCCGGCCGGGGGCGCGGAGAACGGCCCGGCCTCCGGTTCGGCACGGGGCGCGGCGAAGGGGGAGGGGGAAGGCGGGGTGAAGGGAGCGGTGGTGTTGCGGTCCGGTCCGGCGGCGGGCGCCGGTTCGTGGGAGGTCACGGGGGAGGTGCGCGGCTCGGCGGGAGGGGGGTACGCGGCCGGGGCGCTGCCGTACTCCGAAGTGCCGCCGTGCTCCGGCGTGCCGACCGGCTGTGTTCCGTGCTCCGGGGGCCCGTACGACGGTGACCTGTACTCCGACGCCTCGTACGTCGGCGTCCCGTGCTCCGGCGTGCCGTATTCCGGCGTGCCGTAGGAAGGCGTCGCGTACGTGTGTTCCTGCGGGGTGTACGTGGGTGGCTCCTGCCGGGGCGGGCCGTGCTGGGCCTGTGCGGGGGGCGCGGGGGACGGTGAGGGCCAGCGGCTCTCCGGTGGGAGCGAGGGGCCGCCGCCGAGCGAGACGGCGCGGTATCCGGCCGCTATGCCGGGGCCCGTCCCCAGCCGTGGACCCGGTCCTTGCTCCGGCGTCTTTTCCCGGCCCCGGCCCGACAGCTCCGACAGCTCCGACAGTTCCGTCAGGTCTTCCCGGACCTCCGGAGGGGCGAAGGCGATGCGGTCGGCGCTGCGGGGCGGGGGCTCGTACAGCGGCGACCGCGCCCCGTACAGCGTCTCCGTCGGCGCCTCGTGCAGCCCGCCGGGGATCGCCGTCGGAGGGGGCCCCGCCGGGGGTATCGGCGCCGACAGGGTGCGCGGGCGCACCGGCGTGCCCCGTAGGTCCCGGTCCGGTTCGCTCCAGGCGGCCGGGTCGGACCACGGCTCCGCGCCGGCCGGTGAGGATTCCCGCAGGACCGGATCGGGGGCGGCCGGGGGGCCGTCGCCCAGCAGTTCGGAGATCCGGTCGGCGATCCGCCGCTTCGTCGGACGCGGCAGCAGGCGCAGACACAGCGCGCCGGCGACTCCGGCGAGGCAGAGGCCGTACATCACGACGACCCAGGTGGCGGGCGCCCGGCCCGCGTACAGGCCGTGGACCAGGGCTGCGCACCAGGCCGGATAGGCCAGCGCGTGCAGCGCGCGCCACCGGCCCGCGATGCCGCCGGTGTCCCGGGGCGAGGCCAGCGACTGCCCGAGCCGGGCGGCCTTGGGGGAGGGCTGGGCGAAGGCGCTGCGCAGGGCGCCGGTCGCGGCCGTGACGACCATCAGCAGCCCGGCCAGCGAACCGAAACCGATCAGCCCCGCCGTGCCGGTGACGCCGAGGCCGAAGGGTATGAGGGCGCCGATCAGGGCCACATGCCCGAGGGCCACCTTCACGGTTCCGTGCAGCAGCAGGAAGCCGAGCGAGGCCACGGCGGTGGCCCGGTGGATGCCCTGGCAGACGATCCGCTGACGGGTGGAGAGGAACAGCCGGTCGGTGGCCAACAGGCCCCAGGCGACGGCCGCGCTGAGCGATACCAGCGACAGGACGCCGGTGGTGAAATCCAGGGTGGCGCGCAGTTCGTCGCTTCCCGCGACGGCAAGCAGAGGGACGAAAACCAAGGCGGTGACGGTCAGGCCGCCCAGTACCGGCCGACTCATTGCGGGGTTCATGCCGGTGGATACGCGGATCTTGCGATGAGGGTTCATGGGGGCGACTCCGAATAGTTCGGCAAAGCGGTCCCGTTGCCGCATGCTAGGACGCCCCATACCAACCAGTACGGGCTTTGCTCGGTTGCCCCGAAAGAGGTCGGTACGCGGAGTAACCCCGCTTCCCGGGCGTTCCCGCCGTCCCGTCAGTCGCCCCAGGGCTTCGCGGAAACCTCATGGGAAGCCCGCCGAAAGCACACCGTTTCCCCACAGAAACGTCATGTTTCAACTACGGAGAGCGACGAATAGGCGGCGAGATTCCGGCTCGCACGCGCGATGACCGCACTCCGGTTACTCCCCGCTCCCTTCCGGGCTCGTGCGGTACCCTGACGCCATGCGTGCCGTACGCCTTCTGCTTAGCGAGCCGCGCTGAAGAGTCCCGACCGGTGAGAACGCCTGGTCGGAGTCAGCGCGGCGTCCCCTCCTGTGCGAGGGGATTTTTCGTTTCCCGGCAGATGACGATCGATGGAGCTTTGAGGATCATGAGCGAGACGAATTCCGCTGCCGAGACGGCCGCGCCGCACCGCTACACGGCGGCGATGGCCGCCGACATCGAGGCACGCTGGCAGGACTTCTGGGACGGAGAGGGGACGTACGAGGCGCCGAACCCCACCGGTGATCTGGCGGGCGACCCGGAGCTGGCCGCCAAGCCCAAGAAGTTCATCATGGACATGTTCCCGTACCCCTCGGGTGCGGGCCTGCACGTCGGACACCCGCTGGGCTACATCGCCACCGATGTCTACGCCCGCCACCAGCGGATGACCGGCCACAACGTGCTGCACACCCTGGGCTTCGACGCGTTCGGCCTGCCCGCCGAGCAGTACGCCGTCCAGACCGGCACGCACCCCCGGGTCTCCACCGAGGCCAACATGGAGAACATGAAGGTCCAGCTGCGCCGGCTGGGTCTGGGCCACGACAACCGCCGCTCCTTCGCGACGATCGAGGCCGAGTACTACAAGTGGACGCAGTGGATCTTCCTGCAGATCTTCAACTCCTGGTACGACACCGAGGCCGACCGGGCCCGCCCGATCGCCGAGCTGGTCGAGCAGTTCGAGAGCGGCACCCGCGCCACCCCCGACGGCCGTGAGTGGAGCGCGCTGAGCGCCACCGAGCGCGCCGACCTGCTGAGCCAGTACCGCCTGGCGTACGCCTCCGACGCGCCCGTCAACTGGTCGCCCGGCCTGGGCACCGTCCTGGCCAACGAGGAGGTCACCGCCGACGGCCGTTCCGAGCGCGGCAACTTCCCCGTCTTCAAGGCGAAGCTGCGCCAGTGGAACATGCGCATCACCGCCTACGCCGACCGGCTGCTGAACGACCTGGACGCGCTGGACTGGCCCGAGGCCATCAAGCTGCAGCAGCGCAACTGGATCGGCCGCTCCGAGGGCGCCCGGGTCGAGTTCCCGGTGGACACCGCGGGCGGCATCACCGTCTTCACCACCCGCCAGGACACCCTGTTCGGCGCCACGTACATGGTGCTGGCGCCCGAACACGACATGGTCGAGCGCATCATTCCGGCCGCCTGGCCCGAGGGCACCCACCCGGTGTGGACCGGCGGTCACGCGAGCCCGGCCGAGGCCGTCACCGCGTACCGCAAGCAGGCCGCCGCCAAGTCCGACGTCGAGCGGCAGGCCGAGGCCAAGGACAAGACCGGTGTCTTCACCGGCGCGTACGCCACCAACCCGGTCAGCGGCGAAAAGGTCCCGGTCTTCATCGCCGACTACGTCCTGATGGGCTACGGCACCGGCGCGATCATGGCCGTACCGGCGCACGACGCACGCGACTTCGCCTTCGCGCGCGCCTTCGAGCTGCCGATGCGCTGTGTCGTCCAGCCCTCCGACGACCGCGGAACCGACCCCTCCACGTGGGACGACGCCTTCGGCTCGTACGACGCGAAGCTGGTCAACTCCGCCAACGACGAGATCTCGCTGGACGGCCTGGGCGTCGTCGAGGCCAAGGCGAGGATCACCGACTGGCTGCAGGAGCACGGCGTCGGCGAGGGCACCGTCAACTTTCGGCTGCGCGACTGGCTGTTCAGCCGCCAGCGCTACTGGGGCGAGCCCTTCCCGATCGTGTACGACGAGGACGGCATCGCCCACCCGCTGCCCGAGTCGATGCTGCCGCTGGAGCTGCCCGAGGTCGAGGACTACTCGCCGCGCACCTTCGACCCGGAGGACGCGACCGCCCAGCCCGAGACCCCGCTGTCGCGCAACGCCGACTGGGTCAACGTCACGCTGGACCTGGGCGACGGCGCCGGTCCGCGGAGTTACCGCCGCGAGACCAACACCATGCCCAACTGGGCCGGTTCCTGCTGGTACGAGCTGCGCTACCTGGACCCGACCAACGACCGTCAGCTGGTCGACCCGGCGATCGAGCAGTACTGGATGGGCCCGCGCGAGGGGCAGCCCACCGGCGGTGTCGACCTGTACGTCGGCGGCGCCGAGCACGCCGTGCTGCACCTGCTGTACGCGCGTTTCTGGTCCAAGGTGCTGCACGACCTGGGCCACATCTCCTCCGCCGAGCCGTTCCACAAGCTGTACAACCAGGGCATGATCCAGGCCTTCGTCTACCGCGACAGCCGGGGCATCGCCGTTCCCGCCGCCGAGGTGGAGGAGCACGACGGCGCCTTCTACTACGAGGGCGAGAAGGTCAGCCGCGTCCTGGGCAAGATGGGCAAGTCCCTGAAGAACGCGGTCACGCCGGACGAGATCTGCGCGGAGTACGGCGCGGACACCCTGCGCCTGTACGAGATGGCGATGGGCCCCCTGGACGTGTCGCGCCCCTGGGACACCCGGGCCGTGGTCGGCCAGTACCGGCTGCTGCAGCGGCTGTGGCGCAACGTGGTCGACGAGGAGACCGGTGAGACCACCGTCGTCGACACGGAGCCCGGCGAGGACACGCTGCGCGCCCTGCACAAGGCGATCGACGGGGTCGGCCAGGACATGGCGGGCATGCGGTTCAACACCGCCATCGCCAAGGTCACCGAGCTGAACAACCACCTGACCAAGGCCGGCGGCCCGCTGTCGCGCTCGGTCGCGGAGCGCCTGGTCCTGCTGATCGCCCCGCTGGCCCCGCACATCGCGGAGGAGCTGTGGCGGCGGCTGGGCCACACCGAGTCGGTCGTCCACCAGGACTTCCCGGTGGCGGACCCGGCGTACGTCGTGGACGAGACCGTCACCTGCGTCGTCCAGATCAAGGGCAAGGTCCGGGCCCGCCTGGAGATCTCGCCCGCCATCACGGACGAGGAGCTGGAGGCGCTGGCCCTGGCCGACGACGCGGTCGTCGCGGCGCTGGGCGGTGCCGGGATCCGCAAGGTGATCGTGCGTGCGCCGAAGCTGGTGAACATCGTTCCCGCGTAACCCCTCTCGTACGCGGTCAGGGCCATCCCCTACGGGCAGGTTGGGGGTTCCGAAGGAACCCTCGGCCTGCCTGTTCCGTTTACGGTGGAAGGGGCGACCGGTACCGGCAGCCGCATCGAGACACCGAGGGGCACTCATGACAGCCGCGATCACGATCCTGGCGCTGCTCTTCGTCGCGTTCATCGCGTTGGGTGTCTTCGTCACCGTGAAGGCCGTCGGCGCCGCCAAGCGCGGCGTGGACCGCACGATCACCCAGGCGCGACGCCATGTGGAGGACACCACGCTCCGGGCCAAGAGCTTCGGCCAGCCCGGCGTCGCGGGGGAGCTGGCACAGCTCCGGCTCGCCCTGCGCACCTCGATGCGGGCCACCCAGGACGCCCTGCACGCCGGAGTCGCCGAGGACGCCTCACTGGCGGAGTCGGTGGGCCTCTTCCGGCGGCTGAGCGCCCACGGCCTGGAGCTGGACGACGAGCTGAAGCGGCTGGAGCGCGAGCCGGACCGGGCGACGGTCGCCGGCCTGCTGCCCAAGCTGAGGGAGCGTACGCAGCGGATCACGCACTCGGCCGACTCGCTGCGCTGGGCGGCCCGCGACCGGGCGCGGCAGTTCGCCGACGACGACCTGGACGCGCTGAACGCGCAGATCGACATCGAGGCCGGAGCGCTGCGGCACTGGACCGCGGACGACCCGTCGCAGGCATCCGGCACGACATCGGGCCACGGCCCCGGGACGGACTGGCCCGAGCCGGCCGCCCCGGCGGGCCCCTCGGCCGGGAACAGCAGCACGGCGGACGAGGCCTGGGCCGGACCGGCCCGCGAGGAGAGCCCGCAGGCCATCACCGCCCCGGACCCCCGGTCGCGCACGACCTACCCCTGGCAGAAGTCGACCCGGCCCGAGACGACGAACTGAGCGCCTTCGCCGACTCCCGGCGTACGTACGGCCGTACGAACCGACCGGATACGTTCCGAAGCGACCATGAACGATCAGAGGACCGGGGCCGGGCTGCCGCACTCCCACGACGCCAGGTAACCTCCGGCTCATGTCCCGCCATGTCGCTATCGTCACCGATTCAACGGCCTACCTGCCGCGCCCGACGATGGAACGGCACGGCATCACCGCAGTGCCGCTGACCGTCGTCCTGGGCGATCGGGCGCTGGAGGAGGGCACGGAGATCTCGGCCCGCTCGCTCGCCCTGGCGCTGCAGAAACGCCACTCCGTGACCACGTCCCGCCCCAGCCCCGAGGTCTTCGCCGAGGCCTACCGGGCGGCGGCCGCGGGCGGGGCCGACGCGGTCGTGTCGCTGCATCTGTCGGCGGAGTTCTCCGGCACGTACGACGCGGCGCTGATCGCGGCGAAGGACGCCCCCGTGCCGGTGCGCGTGGTGGACACCGGCATGGTCGCCATGGCCCTGGGGTTCTGCGCTCTCGCGGCGGCGGAGACCGCCGAGGCGGGCGGCGGCCCGGACGAAGCGGTGGCGGCGGCGGAGAAGCGGGCCGCGGGCACCTCGGCGTATTTCTATGTCGACACGCTCGACTATCTGCGCCGGGGCGGCCGCATCGGCACGGCACAGGCCCTGCTGGGATCCGCGCTGGCGGTGAAGCCGATCCTGGAGCTCGACGGGGGGCGGATCGAGATGCTGGAGAAGGTGCGGACGGCGTCCAAGGCCATCGCCCGGCTGGAGGAGATCGTCGCCGACCGGGCGGGCACGGCCCCGGTGGACATCGCCGTCCACCACCTCGCCGCCCCGGAGCGCGCGGAGCGCCTGGCCGAGCGGCTGCGCGAACGCGTGCCCGGTCTGGTCGACCTCCACGTCAGCGAGGTCGGCGCGGTGATCGGGGCGCACACGGGGCCGGGGCTGCTCGGCGCGGTGATCTCGCTGCGGTGAGTTCGTGCGGTGAGTTCGTGCGCTGAGCTCCTGTGCTGCCGATCTTCACTCCGTGGAGTGGCCGAGTTGTCCACAACTGCTGGGCTGTCCACAGGAATCGGTGCTGCTCAGCGGGTTCTGGCGGATGTGCCTAACGTCGTGAGGCATGACCCTTCGATCTCCTCGGGCGTCGGCTCCCGATGCTCTCTCCGCCGCTGTCCCGTCTCCGCGCGACCCGTTGTCGGGGCGGAGGCACGTGCGGGTGCGGCCCGGCGCCGGTACGCGGCCGAGCGGACGGGCGGGCGCCGGTCCCGGTGCTCGTTCCGGTGCGCCACGCCACGGTGGGCGGCTGTCCGCGCGGAGGCGTTCCGCTTCAGCCGCGGCGGCCGCACGTCATCGGGCGGACGCGCTGATGGCGGGCGCTTCCGCGCCGGGGAGCGATGCCGCACCCGCGCCACCCGTACATGAGCCCGCACCTGCGCCCACACCCGTATCCGTGCCCGCACCCGAGACCGTGGGGGAGGCGTCCGGTGGTACGTCGAGGGTGCGCCGTGTCATGTCGGGCGTTCGGGAGCGGTTGCCGCTGTGGGTGCGGCTCCGGTGCGGGATGGCGCCGCGTACGCCGGTGGTGCTCGGCCTGGTGCTGCTCGCCGCCGTGGCCCTCGCCGCGTTCCACTTCTGGTCCGCACGCCCTCAGACCGTGCGTGCGCCGGAACCGGTCGCGGACGAGGCGGCGGCACCCGCGTTGCCACCGGATCCGTTACGGTCCGGCGCCCCCGATCCGGTCCCTCGTCCGGCCGGTGAGGCGTCGCCCGTCGCGGGTGGGGGCGTGGGCGGGAGTGCGCAGATCGTCGTCGATGTGAGCGGCAAGGTGCGTCGGCCTGGCGTCCGTCGGCTTCCGGCGGGCTCGCGGGTGGCGGACGCGCTGGAGGCGGCGGGCGGTGTGCGGGCCGGCACGGATATGACCGGGCTCAATCGGGCGCGGGTCCTGATGGACGGTGAGCAGGTCGTCGTGGGGCTGCCGCCCGGCCCGCCGGTCGTCGGGGCGGCCGGGGGCGGAGGGGCCGGGGGCGATGGGCCGGCCGGTGTGCCGGGCGGGCCCGGGCGCTCGGCGCCGCTGAGCCTGAACACGGCGACCGCAGAGCAGCTCGAAACCCTGCCGGGGGTCGGGCCGGTGCTGGCCCAGCACATGATCGACTACCGCACGGAGAACGGCGGCTTCCGGTCCGTCGACGAACTCCGGCAGGTCAACGGCATCGGCGACCGCCGCTTCGCCGACCTCCAGCCGCTCGTACGGCCATGAGCGGCCACGAGGCCCGGCTCGCCACCCGGGGCGCGGGGGCGGAGGGCACGGGCACCGCCGGAGGCGAGACCGGCCCGCGTCGGGAGGGGCCCACGGATCTGCGGCTCGTCCCGCCCGCCCTGGCGGTCTGGGCCGCCGCCGCGGTGACGTTGGGGCTGCCGGGGCGGTGGGTGGCCGCCGTGGCTGGTGCCTGTTCGGTGGTGGCTCTCGTTCTGCTGGTGGCGGCCGCGCGCACCTCCCGGGAGGCGAGGGCAGCGGGACGAGCCCGGGGCGTTGCCGCTGCCGGACGGACCCCGAGTGTCGCCGCTGCTGGGCGGCCCCAGGGCGTTGCCGCCCTCGGGCGGGCTCGGGTTGTCGCCGCTGTGGGGGCTGTGCTGCTGTGCGCGGCTGCGGGCGCGGCGGTGGCCGGGCTCCATGGGGCCGATGTGCGGCGCGGTCCCGTTCCCGGGCTGGCGCGGGAGTACGCGCGGATCGACGTCGACGTACGGGTGACCTCGGATCCCCGGACGACCCGCCCGGCGGTGCGCGGCAACCACAGCACTCCGGCCCTGCTCCTGATCGACGCCGAAGTCAGGGAGGTCAGGAATGCCACGGAAGTCAGGGAGGGGCGGATGGCGGGCGGCCCGGGCACCCTGGTCCGTACACCGGTGCTGCTCATGGTCACGGCGGGCGATCACCGGGCGGAGTGGCAGAGCTTGCTGCCGTCCACCCGGCTCCGGCTCAGTGGCAGGCTCTCGCCTCCCGCGCACGAGGGCGAGCGCCTCGCGGCGGTCCTGCGGGTGGACGACAAGGGGGCGCCCCGGATCATCGGGCCCCCGACGTGGATCCAGCGCACGGCGGGGGAGCTGCGCGCCGGGTTGCGGGAGGCGACGGACGGGCTGCACGCGGATGCGCGGGCGCTGCTCCCGGGGCTGGTGGTCGGTGACACCTCCAGGGTCCCGTCCGACCTCCACGACGCCTTCAAGGCGACTGATCTGACGCACTTGTTGAGCGTTTCCGGCGCTAATCTTTCGATCCTCCTCTTCCTTCTCGTCGGGCCTCCGGGCGCGGCTCTGAGCGCGGAACGACGTGGCCTGGCTCCTTTGTTGGGGCTCTCGTTGCGGGGGACGGCGTTGATCGGCGGCGCGCTGACGCTCGCCTTCGTCGTCGTGTGCCGTCCGGACCCGAGCGTGCTCCGCGCGGCGGCCTGCGGCCTCATCACGCTCCTCGCGATCGGAACGGGCCGCCGGAGATCCCTGATCCCCGCCCTGGCGGCGGCGGTCGTCCTTCTGGTGCTCTACGACCCCTGGCTCGCCCGGAGTTACGGCTTTCTGCTGTCGGTCCTGGCCACCGGTGCGCTGCTGACGCTCGCGCCGCGCTGGAGCCTCGCCCTGCGGGCACGGCGGGTGCCGGGCAGGCCGGCCGAGGTGCTGGCCGCGGCGGCGGCCGCGCAGGCCGTGTGCGCCCCCGTGGTGGTGGTCCTGGCCTCACGGGTCAGCCTGGTGGCGGTGCCGTGCAATCTGCTGGCGGAGTTCGCGGTGGCGCCGGCGACGGTGCTCGGGTTCGCGGCCCTCGCCGTCGCTCCGGTCGCCCCGCCGGTGGCCGGGCTGCTGGCCTGGATCGCGAGCTGGCCGGTCCGGTGGATCGCCACGGTCGCCCGCACGGGGGCGGGCCTGCCCGGGGCGGAGGCGCAGTGGCCCGGAGGGTGGACCGGTGCGGCGCTGCTGGCCGGTCTCACGGTGGCGGTCGTGCTTCTCGCCCCGAGGCTGGCCCGGCACCCCTGGGTCTGCGCGGCCACCGGGCTGCTCCTCGTGCTGGCGGTGCTGCGGCCGGTGCCGCTGACCCGGATCATGACCGGATGGCCGCCGCCCGACTGGGCGTTCGCGCTCTGTGACGTGGGGCAGGGCGACGCGATGGTGCTCGCGGCGGGGGAGGGCACCGGCGTGGTCGTCGATGCCGGGCCCGACCCTCGCGCGGTCGACCGGTGCCTGCGTGATCTCGCGGTGACCCGGATCCCGCTCGTGGTCCTCACGCACTTCCACGCCGACCATGTGCGCGGGCTGCCGGGCGTGCTCCGGGGCAGGGCGGTGGGCGCGATCCAGACGACGGGCCTTCAGGAGCCGCCGGAGCAGGCCGCGTTCGTGCGGCGGACGGCGGCCGCGGCACGGGTTCCGACGGTGCGGGCCGTGGCCGGTGAACACCGCCGGGCGGGCCCGGTCGACTGGCGGGTCCTCTGGCCGCGCCACGGGCCCGGGGGAGCGGAGGCGGCGGCGAGTGAGCCGAACGACTCCAGCGTCACCCTGCGCGTACGGGCGGCCGGAGGGCTGACGCTGCTGCTCCTCGGCGACCTCGAACCCCCGGCCCAGCGGGAGTTGCTGCGCGGCCGGGAGGGGGCGGGTCCGGTGGACGTCCTCAAGGTGGCCCACCACGGCTCGGCCTTCCAGGACTCCGGGCTGCTCCACAGCGTACGGCCGAGGCTGGCGCTCATCTCCTGCGGCGCGGACAACCCGTACGGCCACCCCTCGGCCCGCACGGTGGGCGCCCTCAGGGCGGCCGGGGCCCGGGTCCTGCGTACCGACACCGATGGCCCGATCGCGGTGACGGGCACCGGGAAGGAGCTGCGGGCGGTGGGCCGGTCATGACACCGTCGCCGGAGTGCGCCCCTCGGGTCGGACCGGTCACTCCGCGCCGGAGTCCGTCCCGCCGGTCAGGTCACCCACTCCCCGGCGAGCATCAGGTCGCGGCCGGCGATCTCGTTCGACTCGCGCCAGGCGCGCACGGTGTGGGGGGTGATGCGCAGGAACACCCAGCGGTGGCCGCGCGGGTTCCATCCGAGCTTCGCGCCGAAGGCGGTCCTCGTCGCGGTGGGCACGTCCGTTTCGTCCAGGATCCTCGCGTCGCCCTCGAGCAGCACCACATCGCGGGTGGGGCCGAGGGTGATCCGGATCGGGCCGGAGGGAGTCACATTGACGGCCGTCGGATTGGTCCGCCGGGTGCACATCAGCAGCGTGCCGATGTCGTCCTCCCAGAGGAACGACAGCGGCACCAGGGTGGGCAGCCCGTCCCGGGACGCCGTGGCCACCCACGCGTCCTCGTCCTGTCGCAGGTGGTCCAGGGCGTCCTGCTTGCGCTGTTCGAGGCTGCGCGGGGGATCGTAGTCGGTCATGCCCGACACGCTAGAGGGCGATCACCGCACAGCGCCTCGGGCGAGGGGCCTCGGGCAGGAGTCCTAGGACCGGTGGTCCTCGCGCCCGGAGCGGGCGCAGACTTGGGCCATGACCTCGCAGACACCCACGACGCCCGGCGCCTCCGTCCCGGAACCCGACAGGGGCGACGGCGGCATCACCGACGCCGCCGTCGACGCCTATCTCACCCGGATCGGCGCGGACCGGCCGGTGCGCGCCGACGGCGAAGCACTGCGCGAACTGCAGCACCGGCATCTGCTCGCCGTTCCCTTCGAGAACCTCTCGGTCCACCTGGGCGAGGACATCGTCCTGGAGGAACGGGCGCTCATGGACAAGGTGACCGGTGGGCGCGGCGGCTTTTGCTACGAACTGAACGGCGCGTTCGGGGCGTTGCTGCGCGCGCTCGGCTTCCGGGTGAACCTGCTCCAGGCCCGGGTCTACGGCGACGGCGGCCGACTGGGTATTCCATTCGACCACCTGGCGCTGCGGGTGGAGACCGAGGACGGCACGGGGCCGTGGCTGGCGGACGTCGGGTTCGGCGACAACGCGCTGCACCCGCTGGCGCTCGACGTCCGCACGGAGCAGGAGGATCCCCGGGGGGTGTTCCGGCTCCGCGAGGCGCCGCAGGGGGACCTGGACCTGCTGCGCGGGGGCTCGCGACAGTTCCGGCTCGACCTGAGGACGCGGACGCTGCCGGAGTTCCGGGGCGGGGCCTGGTACCACCGCACGTCGCCGGACTCGCCGTTCACCCGGTCCCTGGTGTGCTCCCGGTACACGGAGACCGGGCGGGTGACGCTGAGCGGACGGGCCCTGGTCACGACGGTCGGCGGGGAGCACCACCGTACGGAACTGGCCACGGACGAAGAAGTGCTCGCCGCCTACCGGGATCACTTCGGGATACGGCTCTCCCGCGTTCCCGAAGTGCGAGCGTAATTCGGACCTTCGGTAACACCTCTACACACCTGCGCACAGGTCGGCATACCTCCGTACAAGATCTCCCTAGGTCCTTCGTTTGCCTCGAACGCCTCAACAGTGATCGAATGAATGCTCGTCGGTGGGCCCGCTGATCCGACAAAGACGTCCAGCTGTCAGGGCCCCGAAGTGCGATGCGCCCCTGGGGGTACGTAAGAGATGTTCGGCCGTTGGCTGGGAAACAGAGGCCAGGCGGGTGGGCGCGGTGGGGCCCTCGCCGGATTCCAGGTACCCCGTACCGCGGGCGTGCTCAGCTGCCGGGTGCTGGACCCGGTCAACGAACCGGTGCAGCAGGCCGAGTTCGTCGTGACCGACAGCGCGGGCCGCAGGGTGACGGGCGGCGAGACGGACCCCTTCGGCAGCGTTCTCGCCACGGTCCCGGCCGGTGACTACCGGCTGGCGGTCACGGCCGAGGGCTTCACCCCGTTCCACGGGGCGGTGACGGTGACCGAGGGGGCACACGCCACCCTGGGCGACGTGACCCTCCAGGTGGCGCAGCCCCCGCAGCTGCCCGACCCCGGCGACTGGGACATCGAGCCGAACCACTCGCAGATCGGCTTCACCGCCCGGCACATCGGGCTGGCCCGCATCCACGGCAGGTTCAACACCTTCGCCGGGGCGGTCCGGATCGCCGACCGCATGGAGGACTCCGCCATGCACGTGATCATCGATGCGGCGTCGATCGACACCAATGTGCAGATGCGCGACGACCATCTGCGCTCCGGCGACTTCCTCGACGTCGGCCGCTACCCGACGATGGAGTTCTACAGCGAGCGCTTCGTCCACCGGGGCGGCAGCCGCTGGGGCGTCACCGGCGCGCTGACCCTGCACGGCGTCAGCCGTACCGTGACGCTGGACACCCAGTACCTCGGGATCGGCAGCGGCCTGGAGGGCGAGACGCGTGCCGCCTGCCGGGCCACCACCGAACTGCACCGCGAGGACTTCACCCTCACCTGGCAGACCATGCTGGCGCGCGGGATCGCGGTGGTGGGGCCCAGCATCGTCATCGACCTGGACATCCAGATCGTTCCCCGGGGCTGAGCAGGCCGGGCGGGGGCGCCGGGCCGGTTACGGCTTCTCCAGCCAGCCTTCGTACTCGGCCGCGAACGCGTCGAGCGCGGCCGGGTCCAGGCGCCCGGTCCCGTCCTCGACGACCACCAGCCACTGGGCGTCCTCGGCGTCGTCCTCGCCGGCCAGCGCGTCCCGTACGAGCTGGGGCTCCTCGGCGACCCCGAAGCGGTCCGCCAGCTCCTCGGCGACCTCCTCCGCGGAGTCGCGGTCGGGCAGCACCAGTACATGTCTCACATCGCTCACCCGGTCATTCTCCGGTACGGGGGCGGTGGCCCGTGCCCTGGGCCACCTGGGCCGTCCTCGGCTGTCAGTGGGGCGTGGGATGCTGGATCGCGATGGCCACCAGGAAGAATTCCACCGACGATCCGCTCGCCCCCGTCACCCTCGCCGTGGGCCAGGAGGACCTCCTCCTGGACCGCGCGGTGCAGCAGGTGGTGGCGGCCGCTCGTGCTGCCGACGCCGACACGGACGTACGTGATCTGGCGTCCGACCAGTTGCAGCCCGGCACGCTCGCCGAGCTCACCAGCCCCTCGCTCTTCGCCGAGCGCAAGGTCGTGATCGTGCGCAACGCGCAGGATCTCTCGGCCGACACGGTCAAGGACGTGAAGGCGTATCTCGGCGCGCCGGTCGAGGAGATCACGCTCGTCCTGCTGCACGCGGGCGGGGCCAAGGGCAAGGGGCTGCTGGACGCGGCGCGCAAGGCCGGGGCGCGGGAGGTCGCCTGCCCGAAGACCACCAAGCCGGCCGAGCGGCTCTCCTTCGTACGGTCGGAGTTCCGGACCCACGGGCGGTCCGCGACGCCGGAGGCCTGCCAGGCGCTGGTCGACTCCATCGGCAGCGATCTGCGGGAGCTGGCCAGTGCGGTGTCGCAGCTGATCGCGGACGTCGAGGGCACGATCGACGAGGCGGTCGTCGGGCGCTACTACACGGGGCGGGCCGAGGCGTCCTCGTTCACCGTCGCTGACCGGGCCGTCGAAGGGCGGGCGGCGGAGGCGCTGGAGGCGCTGCGGTGGTCGTTGTCGACCGGGGTCGCACCGGTCCTGATCACCAGTGCGCTGGCGCAGGGGGTGCGGGCGATCGGGAAGCTGTCCTCCGCGAGGGGCGGGCGGCCGGCTGATCTCGCCCGGGAGCTGGGGATGCCGCCGTGGAAGATCGACCGGGTGCGGCAGCAGATGCGGGGGTGGACGCCGGACGGGGTCGCGGTGGCCCTGCGGGCCGTGGCTGCGGCGGATGCGGGGGTGAAGGGCGGGGGGGACGATCCCGAGTACGCACTGGAGAAGGCCGTCGTCGTTGTTGCGCGGGCCGCGCGGGCTGGGCGGTAGGGGGTTTCCGGTCGCCGCCCGGTGCGGGGGCCTGTGGTGACCGGTTCCGTCCTCAAGCGCCGGACGGGCTGGGTGTGCGGTGGGCGGGGCTGCCGTGGTGTGCGGGGCCTCGTGTGATCACCGGTTCCGTCCTCAAACGCCGGACGGGCTGGAGTGGGCGCCGGACGGGCTGGAGAGGGCCTCGTGCGCGCGGACAGCTGGAGTGGCCCCGGACGGGCTGGAGAGGGCTGGGACCGTACGCGCGGAAGCCCCGGAGCGCTGATCTGGGGAGATCGGCGTCCGGGGCTTCCGGGTCAAGCTTGGGTGCGTCGCACCCGCGTGGCGAACGCAGGTTCGGTGTGCGGCGCGGGGTGCCGGGCAGGGGCGGGAGAGAGGGCCCGCTGGTCCGTTCCGGCGATCACATCAGTGAGCTCCGGGAAGAAGCTCAGGCCTGCAGGGCGGCAACCTTGGACGCCAGCGCCGACTTCTTGTTGGCGGCGGCGTTCTTGTGGATGACACCCTTCGAGACAGCCTTGTCGAGCTGACGGGAGGCGTCGCGGACGGCCGTGGTGGCCTTCTCGACGTCACCGGCAGCGGCGGCCTCGCGGGCCTTGCGGATCGCGGTCTTGAGCGACGACTTGACGGCCTTGTTGCGCAGGCGCGCCTTCTCGTTGGTCTTGTTCCGCTTGATCTGGGACTTGATGTTCGCCACGAAAGAGCCTTTTCAGGTTCGTTGGATCTTCTAGGTGAGCCACGCCGCTCGTGAGAGCCACGAGGCACAGCTGTCCACGGTAGCAGTCACCCTCCGACCGGCCCAAACCGGTCGCTGCCCCGCAGGCGTGGGACGATGGAGCCTACGTATCGATCCGACCGACGATCCGACCGACCCGACATCGACCCGAGACACGGCGTTCGGCGTCTCAAGAATCAGGACCCTGCGTGCCCGCGACTCCTTCCAACGTGCCCGAGCCGAGCCGTACCGACCCGGCGCTGATCCGCAATTTCTGCATCATCGCGCACATCGACCACGGCAAGTCGACCCTTGCCGACCGGATGCTTCAGCTGACCGGAGTGGTCGACCAGCGGCAGATGCGCGCTCAGTACCTCGACCGGATGGACATCGAGCGCGAGCGCGGCATCACCATCAAGTCCCAGGCGGTCCGGCTGCCCTGGGCGCCCACCGAGGGCGAGGACCAGGGCCTGACCCATGTCCTCAACATGATCGACACCCCGGGCCACGTGGACTTCACCTACGAGGTCTCCCGTTCGCTCGCCGCCTGCGAGGGCACGGTCCTGCTGGTCGACGCCGCGCAGGGCATCGAGGCCCAGACGCTGGCCAACCTCTATCTCGCGATGGAGAACGACCTCACCATCGTCCCGGTGCTCAACAAGATCGACCTCCCGGCCGCCCAGCCGGAGAAGTTCTCCGAGGAGCTGGCCAACCTCATCGGCTGCCAGCCCGAGGACGTGCTCAAGGTCTCCGCCAAGACCGGCGTCGGCGTGGACGCGCTGCTCGACCGGGTCGTGCGGGACGTGCCGGCCCCGGTCGGCGTCGCGGACGCCCCCGCCCGCGCGATGATCTTCGACTCGGTCTACGACTCGTACCGCGGTGTCGTCACCTACGTCCGTGTCGTCGACGGTCAGCTCAACAAGCGCGAGCGCATCAAGATGATGTCCACCGGCGCCACCCACGAGCTGCTGGAGATCGGGGTGTCGTCCCCGGAGATGACCCCGGCCGACGGCATCGGCGTGGGCGAGGTCGGCTACATCATCACCGGGGTGAAGGACGTCCGGCAGTCCAAGGTCGGTGACACGATCACCTCCCTGAACAACGGGGCGACCGAGGCGCTGGGCGGTTACAAGGACCCGAAGCCGATGGTGTTCTCGGGGCTGTATCCGCTGGACGGCTCGGACTACCCGGACCTGCGCGAGGCGCTGGACAAGCTCCAGCTCAACGACGCCGCCCTGGTCTACGAGCCGGAGACCTCCGCCGCGCTCGGCTTCGGCTTCCGCGTCGGCTTCCTCGGCCTGCTCCACCTGGACGTGGTCCGCGAGCGGCTGGAGCGCGAGTTCGGCCTCGACCTGATCGCCACCGCGCCCAACGTGGTCTACCGCGTCGAGATGGAGGACGGCACCGAGCACGTCGTCACCAACCCGAGCGAGTTCCCCGAGGGCAAGATCGACAAGGTGCACGAGCCGGTCGTCCGCGCCACGGTGCTGGCCCCGAGCGAGTTCATCGGCGCGATCATGGAGCTGTGCCAGGGCCGGCGCGGCACCCTGCTCGGCATGGACTACCTCTCCGAGGACCGGGTCGAGATCCGCTACACCCTGCCGCTCGCGGAGATCGTCTTCGACTTCTTCGACCAGCTGAAGTCCAAGACCCGGGGTTACGCCTCCCTCGACTACGAGCCCACCGGCGAGCAGTCGGCCCAGCTCGTCAAGGTCGACATCCTGCTGCACGGCGACAAGGTGGACGCGTTCTCCGCGGTCACCCACAAGGACAAGGCGTACGCGTACGGCGTCCGGCTCGTCGCCAAGCTGCAGAAGCTCATCCCCCGGCAGAACTTCGAGGTGCCGATCCAGGCGGCCATCGGCGCCCGGGTCATCGCCCGTGAGACCGTCCGCGCCATCCGCAAGGACGTCCTCGCCAAGTGCTACGGCGGTGACATCTCCCGTAAGCGGAAGCTGCTGGAGAAGCAGAAGGAGGGCAAGAAGCGGATGAAGATGGTCGGCAATGTGGAGGTTCCGCAGGACGCCTTCATCTCCGTCCTGTCGACCGACGAGTCCGCCGGGGAGAGCAAGGGCAAGAAGTAGCCCCCGACCCGACGCCTGCCGCCGCCTGTCGACGAGCGGCCCGGAGGGCCCCCATGCCGCAGTACCGGCGTGGGGGCCCTTTCGTTATGAAAGCGGCGGCCCGTTGCCTCTTACGTGGCGGACAAGTGCGCTCTACTCTGATCACGACTCGATGGTTACTGGCCAGTTAAACAAGCCGAACAAGCAGGTTGCAGAGCAGGACGTACAGAGCAAGTCGCCGTATCAAAGAAGCCGGTCGTAGCAATGCCGCAGGCCCGGAGGACGTCGTGAGCGACACACAGACCTTGATCGATAACCGGCCGCCCTCCGTGGCGGCCCTCTTCATCGACCGCGTGGCGGCGACCCCGGACGGGGAGGCGTACCGCTATCCGGTGCCATCCGCCTCGGGCGAGGGGCCCGACGACTGGAAGTCGCTGAGCTGGGGCCAGGCCGCCGAGCGGGTCTACGCGATCGCCGCCGGGCTGATCGCGCTCGGCGTACGGCCGGAGGAGCGGGTCGCCCTCTCCTCGGCCACCCGGGTGGAGTGGATCCTCATCGACCTCGGGGTGATGTGCGCGGGCGCCGCGACCACCACGATCTACCCCTCCACGAACGCCGAGGAGTCCGCGTTCATCCTGGCCGACTCCGAGAGCCGGATCCTCATCGCGGAGGACGCCGAGCAGCTTGCCAAGGCCCGGGAGACCCGCGCCGACCTGCCGGATCTCGCCCATGTCGTGGTCATCGACCCGGCCGGCGTCGAGCCCGCCGAGGGCGACCCCGAGGGCTGGATCATCACCCTCGCCGACCTGGAGGCCCAGGGCGCCGAGCTCCTCGCCAAGACCCCGGACGCGGTCACCGAGCGGGTCGCCGCGATCACCGCCGACCAGCTCGCCACCCTCATCTACACCTCGGGCACCACCGGCCGCCCCAAGGGCGTACGGCTGCCGCACGACAACTGGTCGTACATGGCCAAGGCCACCGTGGCGACCGGGCTGATCACATCGGAGGACGTGCAGTACCTCTGGCTGCCGCTCGCCCACGTCTTCGGCAAGGTCCTCACCTCCGGGCAGATCGAGGTCGGCCACGTCACCGCGGTCGACGGCCGCATCGACAAGATCATCGAGAACCTGCCGGTCGTCCAGCCGACCTACATGGCCGCCGTGCCCCGGATCTTCGAGAAGGTCTACAACGGGGTCGCCTCCAAGGCCCGCGCGGGCGGCGGCGCCAAGTACAAGATCTTCCAGTGGGCGGCCGGGGTGGCCCGCGAGTACGCCAAGGTCTCCCAGGACAACTTCCGCCGCACCGGCAAGGCGTCCGTCCCCTTCGCGCTCGGCGCCAAGCACAAGGTCGCCGACGCGCTCGTCTACTCCAAGATCCGCGACGCCTTCGGCGGCCGGCTGCGCGCCTGCATCTCCGGCTCCGCCGCCCTCGCCCCGGACATCGGCTACTTCTTCGCGGGCGCCGGCGTCCACATCCTGGAGGGCTACGGCCTCACCGAGACCAGCGCCGCGTCCTTCGTGAACCCGGGCGAGGCCTACCGCACCGGCACGGTCGGCAAGCCGCTCCCCGGCACCGAGGTGCGCATCGCGGACGACGGCGAGATCCTGCTGCGCGGCCCGGGCGTCATGGACGGCTACCACAAGCTGCCCGACAAGACCGCGGAGGTCCTGGAGTCGGACGGCTGGATCCACACCGGGGACATCGGCGAGCTGTCCGCCGACGGCTACCTGCGCATCACCGACCGCAAGAAGGACCTGATCAAGACGTCCGGCGGCAAGTACGTCGCCCCGGCCGAGGTCGAGGGCCAGTTCAAGGCGGTCTGCCCGTTCGTCTCCAACATCCTGGTGCACGGCGCGGACCGTAACTTCTGCACCGCGCTCATCGCCCTCGACGAGCCCACCATCCTCGGCTGGGCCGCCGAGAACGGCCTGGAGGGCAAGTCGTACGCGGAGGTCGTCGCGGCCCCGCAGACCGTCGAGCTGATCGACGGATACGTCAAGCGCCTCAACGAGGGCCTCCAGCGCTGGCAGACCATCAAGAAGTTCCGCCTGCTGCCGCGCGACCTGGACGTCGAGCACGGCGAGCTGACCCCCAGCCTCAAGCTGAAGCGGCCGGTCGTCGAGCGCCAGTACCAGGGGCTCATCGACGAGATGTACGCGGGCTCGCGCGAGGCGTAAGCCTTCGCGCGCCGACCGTGGCGTCCCGGGGGCTCGCTCCCGGCCGCCCCGGTCGCCTTCCGGGGGCTCGGCCCCGGAAGGGTGCGGCGGCGGGGCGGTCGGACACCCAGGTGTCCTGCCGCCCCGCTGTGCCGTGCGGGTCCTGCCGGGAACCCCTAGCTTTCGGCACCGCGATCGGGTTCGCCCATGTCCCCCGTGGCGGGAGTGCCCTCGGCTAGCCCGTAGCGCAGGTACACCGTGCCCTTCGGGCCGGCTGCCGGGGGTGCGAGGAGCGTGAGGTTGGTGGGCACCGCGCCACCGTCGAACACCTTCTTCCCGACGCCGAGCACGATCGGATGCAGCCAGAGGTCGAGCCGGTCGAAGAGCTTCTCGCGCAGGAGGGTCTGTACGAGGTTCAGACTCCCGACGACCTTCACGTGTTCGTGCCGGTCACGGATCTCGCGCACCGAGGCGGCGAGGTCAGGCCCGAGCCGCGTGGACCCGGCCCACGAGAGGTCGGGCCGGCCGCGGGAGGCCACGAACTTCGGGACGCTGTTGAAGAGGGTGGCGATCCCGGCGTCCTCGCCGCCCTCCTGGTGAGGCCAGTACGCGGCGAAGATGTCGTACGTCCGCCGGCCGAGCAGGAGGGCGTCCGTGCCCTCGTACGCCTCGCCGACCTGCGCCCCGGCGACCGGGTCCAGCAGGGGCGCCTGCCAGCCGCCGAACGGGAACCCCACCGGGTCCTCGTCGGGACCGCCGGGCGCCTGCCCGACGAGGTCGAGGGTCGCGAACAGTTCGATGTGGATGAGGCCCATGGCGTGCTCCCTGTGAGTCGGTCGTCTCTCCAGGGGTAGACCCGCGGACGCCCGCAGGCTCATCGCCGCGACGGAGTGTTCCTGTCGCGCTCGGCCGCACCGGTTCCGCTTCCCGAAGGTTTAAGTTTCCCGAAGCCTTGCGTTCGAATCTGCTCGATTTTCTGCTCACTTCGGTAACTCGGTGCTTATGGATGCGGTCGGTCTGTCACCCTGTCGGTGTCGTCGGACCGTAGGAGCCGCACCGTGGCGCCCATTCCCTTGCAGCGGGACACCGTGCAGCGTCCCGGCACCACCCGTGCCGGTTACGCGCACGGCCCGCGCCTCGCCAGCCGCACCAGCCTGCCCGGCATACCCCTCGCCCCGTCCGCCGCCCGCCGCTTCGTGCGCGCCGCGCTCGCCGAGTGGACCGGGCTCGGGGTGCCCGCCGCCGTGGGCTTCAGCGACCGGCTGGCCGACGACGCCGTGACCGTCACCAACGAACTGGTCACCAACGCCGTGGTGCACGCCGGGACCACGGTCGACCTGGTCCTCAGGCTGGAGGAGGAGGGCGGTGACGACGAGCCGACGGCCGCCCTCGTCCTGGAGGTCACCGACCACCACCCGGCCCGCCCGGTCAGCGGCGACGGGCCGGAGCCCGGGCCGGAACCGGACGCGGCGGTCGCGGGGGAGCTGCCGGACCCCGCCGAGTACGGCCGGGGCCTCCAGCTCGTCGCCACCCTCGCCGACTCCTGGGGCATCACCTACCGCACCGGCCTCAAGACCGTCTGGGCCCGCCTCCCCGTCGACGACTGGAGCGCCCCGCCCTCCCCGCCCGACGGCGAGGCCCTCCGGCGCGGCCTGCGCGCCGCCGAGATCCTCGCCCCCGCAGCCCGGCGCACCGAACGCGACGACGCGGTCTGGGACAGCCGGGGCGCCCCGGCCTTCCTCGCCGAGGCCTCCGACCTGCTCGCCGGGCAGCTCGACGAGGACCTGGTGGCCGCCATAGCGGGCCAGCTGCTGGTGCCCCGGCTGGCGGACTGGTGCGCGATCTGGCTGGAGACCGAGGGCGGGGGACCGGCCGCCGAACCCCGGCTCGCCCGGGTCTGGCACAGCGACGAGACCGGCACCGAGCCGCTGCGCACCGCCCTGGAGAACACCCCGCCCAACCTCCCCGCCGGGGCGGGCTCCGGCCCCGTCCCCGTACCCGTGCCCTGGCCCGCCGCTGCGGCCGATGGGCCCGCGGAGGCCGAGGACGCGCCGCCTCCGTACCCCGGCGGCCGGGACGGGGCCGCGCTCGCGTTCCGGATCACCGCCGGCGGCCGGGCGCTCGGGACCGTACTCGTCGGCCGTGAGGGCGTCGCCCAGGTGCCGGAGGCCGTCGCCTCGCTCATCGAGGACTTCGTCCGCCGCCTCGGGCTCGCCGTCGGCGCCGCCCGCGCCTACACCCGGCAGGCCACCATCAGCCGGATCCTCCAGCGCGGCCTGCTGCCCAGCAAGGTCGCCGAGATCCCCGGCGTCACCAGCGCCCTCGTCTACGAACCGAGCGACGACGGCGTGGTCGGTGGTGACTTCTACGACATCTTCCCGTGCCCCGGCGACCGCTGGTGCTTCGTCCTCGGCGACGTCCAGGGCTCCGGCCCCGAGGCCGCCGTCGTCACCGGCCTCGCCCGCCCCTGGCTGCGGCTGCTCTCCCGCGAGGGCTTCGGCGTCGGCGAGGTCCTGGACCGGCTGAACCGCCTGCTCCTCGACGACGCCATGGAGGCCGCCGAGGCCGCCGCCCTGATGGTCGCCGCCGCCGGGGGCCAGCAGCTCCACGACGGCACCCAGTCGCGGTTCCTCTCCCTGCTGTACGGGGAGGTCGTGCCGCTCCCGGACGGCGGGGTCCGCTGCACGGTCGCCAGCGCCGGACACCCGCTGCCGCTGCTGCTGCGCCCCGACGGCTCCGTACGCCCGGCCGCCGAACCCCAGGTGCTGCTCGGGGTCGTCGAGGACGTGGCGTACGAGAGCCAGACCTTCGGCCTCGCGCCCGGGGACACCCTGCTCTGCGTCACCGACGGGGTGACCGAGCGGCGGTCCGGCCCGCTGATGTTCGACGACGGGGACGGGCTGGCCCGGGTGCTCGCCGGGTGCGCCGGGCTGCCCGCCGAGGCCACCGCCGAGCGGATCCGGCGAGCGGTCCACGAATTCGCCGAGCAGCCGCCGGACGACGACGTGGCCCTGCTGGTGCTGCACGCGGAGTAGCGCATTCCCTTCCGGGTGAACGGCCGCCCGCACGCGGCGCCGCCACCTCCCGCCCGCCCCGTACCCGCCGCGCCCCGCGACGGCCGCGGGCGCGGTCCGGGACCGTGTCCGCCGCAGGGGCCGGTGCCCACCGGGCCCGGGCTCATGCTGGGCAACTGCACATGGCCGGATCGCGGCGGTGTCGCCGAAGCTGACCACCACGAGCGACACAGCACTCTCGCCGAGGTGCGACGGGGTGCGCTCGCCCACCACTCCTGACTCACTGCGCGCAGCCGTGCCCGCAGGAAGGACTGTCATGTCACTTGGCTCCGATGCGCTCCACGCGGCGGTCACCCGCAGGGCGATCCGACGTCTGCTGCCGGTACTCGGCCTGGCCTACTTCATGTCGTACGTGGACCGGACGAACGTGTCGCTGGCGAAGACCCAGCTGGAGGCCGACATCGGCATCAGCGCCGCCGCGTACGGGCTCGGCGCCGGGGTGTTCTTCATCAGCTACGCGCTTCTCGAAGTGCCGAGCAACCTGGTGCTCTACCGCGTGGGAGCCCGGGCCTGGATCGCGCGCATCGCCGTGACCTGGGGTCTGGTCTCCGCGGCGATGATGTTCGTCCAGGGCGAGCTGTCGTTCTACCTCCTCCGCTTCCTCCTCGGGGCAGCGGAAGCCGGGCTGTACCCGGCGCTGATGTACACCGTCACGCTCTGGTTCTCGCAGCGGCACCGCGTGAGAGTGGTCGGCCTCATCTACACCGCACCGGCCCTCGCCACGATCCTGGGCGCCCCGGCGGGCGGCGCGCTGATGAGCATGGACGGCGTGGCCGGACTGCACGGCTGGCAGTGGATGTTCCTCGTCGAGGGCCTGGTCACCGTCGCGGTCGGCGCCGTCGTCTGGTTCGCGCTCCCCAGCCGCCCGCAGGACGCCCGATGGCTCTCCGCCGACGAGGCCGCCCTGCTGTCCGAGCGCGCGGCGGGCGCGCCGTCGCCCCACCGGCTGCGGGGCAATCTGCAGTTGGCCTTCGGCCGCCCCGTCGTGCTGATGCTCGCGGCCGTCTACTTCGTGAACCAGCTCGTGGCATCCGCCGTCGGGTTCAACCTGCCCGCGATCGTGGAGGGCCTCGGGGTCGAGGGCACGACGAACATCGGGCTGGTCACCGGCAGCATCGGCCTCGCCGTTCTCGCCGGGGTGCTCTTCTTCCCCTGGCTCCACGGGCGGATCGGCGACGACACCGGGCTGATCGTCCTGTGTGCCGTCGCGGGGACCGCCGCGATGGGCGGATTCCTGGTCACGGACGCGGTCGCGGCACAGTTCACGCTGCTGTTCGTCGCCAACTTCTTCCTGATGGGCACCCTTCCGCTGTTCTGGTCGGTGGCCATGTCGCGGATGTCGGGGCTGATGGCCGCCGTCGGTCTCGCGTTCATCAACACCGTCGGGCTGCTCGGAGGGTTCTTCGGGCCCTTCCTCTTCGGTCTGATCGAGGACCGTGCCGACGGCGACCGGGCCCCCTTCGTCCTCGTCGTGCTGGCCGGACTGGTGGGAGCGGTACTCGCCGTGGGCCTCAGGCAGCTGGTGCGCCGTGAGGACCGCACGACGCCCCGGACGCCCGCACCCGCCGGGAAGTGAGCCGCACCGGCCTCCCGCCGCACGCCGTCGGCCTGCGGGAATCGTGGTCGACACCATGTTTCCCGCAGGCCGCGGGCGTGCCTATCCTGCGCCCATGAACGACGAGCCGGCCCTGCGCCGTGAGCTGGCCCTGACCCTGCTCGGCGACCTCGACAACCTCATAGAGCGCCTCGCGGACGACATCTGCGCGCACAGCTCCCGTTACGCCAGCGGGACCCCGGTCACCCACGAGGACCTGCACCGGACGTTGCGCGGCAACATGGAGATCGCCCTGCGCGAGTTCGGCCGGATTCCCGACGGCGAACGCCTCTTCGAGGCCGTGGCCGCCGAGAACGGGCGGCTCCGAGCGGAGCAGGACATGCCCCTGGCCACCGTGCTCCAGGCCTACCGCCGCGGAGGCCGGGTGCTCTGGCAGGCGATGGCCGACTGGATGCGCGACCGGTCTCCCGCCCAGCAGCACATGGTCGGCGACATGGCCGGCGCCGTCTGGGAGACCATCGACCGGTTCTCCTCCGCCATGGCGGACGCCTACCGCCTGCGCATGCTCGAACTCCAGCACCGCGAGGCATCCCGCCGCGGCGCCCTGTTCGAGGCGCTGCTGGACGGCCGCGCAGGTGATCCGGCGGTGGCCGGGGCCGCCGCCACGGCCCTCGGCGTGCCCCGGCAGGACCACTACGCGGTGGTCGTCATCGCCCAGGACGCCCACGACGCGGTCTCGCCGCCCGACCCCGCGCCGGCTCTGGAGGGCTGGGGGCTGTGGTCGTTCTGGCGACCGCGCGCGGACACCGTGGCCGGGCTCGTCAGGCTCCGGGCCGCCGACCCGGCGGAACTCGCGGAGGCCCTGCGCGGCCAGCGCGTCGGCCGGGCGGGCATCTCGCCGCCCTTCGGCGAACTCGCCGCGGCGGCCCAGGGACTACGCCTCGCTCAGCGCGCGCTGGACACCCTGCCGCCGCGCAGCGGAGAGGTCGCCTCGCTGGACGATCGACTGGTGCACGCGGCGCTCGGCGCCGAGCCGGAGATCGCCGAACGTCTCACGGTGCGCTATCTCGACGGGGTCCTGGACAGCGGCGCCGAGCGCGACGTGCTCCTGGGCACGCTGCGGACCTGGCTGGACTCGGGCTGTTCGGCCTCCGGCACCGCCGTCCGGATGTTCTGCCACCGCAACACGATCCTGAACCGCATCGGCCGTGTCGCCGAACTGACCGGCTGGCCCGCCGACTCGGGTGAGGCACGGCTCGGATGGGCCCTCGCGCTGCGCGCCATCGAACTGGACCACTGACCCGCTCACGTCCGGGTACGGCCCCGGACGGCCCGTGCCCGGACGGCCGTGCCGTTGCCCACCCCGCCGGCCGCGGTGCTGGGCGTCTGCACATGGCCGCCGTCACGCGCCCTGGCCGAAGCTGAGGCGATCGGACAGCCCGTTCGTACGCGTGAGGGAGCCAAGGTGCAGTTGAGCGTCGCCACCATCCTGCAGGAGTCCGCCGCCCGCCATCCCGACCGGACCGCGGTCGTCGACGGGGACGTGCGCGTCACCTACCGAGACCTGTGGCAGGACGCCCTGCGGCTCGCCGCCCGGCTTCGCGCCGACGGCGTGGGGACCGGCGACCGGGTCGCCCTGCTGCTGCCCAACTCCGCCGACTTCCCGCGGGCCTATTACGCCGTGCTCGCCGTCGGGGCCACCGCGGTGCCCGTGCACGGCCTGCTCGTGGCCGACGAGGTCGCCTACGTGCTGCGGCACAGCGGCTGCCGGGCCGTGATCGCGGCCGGGGCGCTGACCGCGGTCGCCGAGGCGGCCGCCTCCGGGACCGGCGTCAGGGTCCTGCCCGTCGACCGCGGCGGGCAGGCTCTCGACGGGCCCGAGCCGCGCGACCCGGACGACACCGCGGTCATCCTCTACACCAGCGGCACCACCGGGCGGCCCAAGGGAGCCCTGCTCACCCACGCGAACCTGGTCCGCAACGCCACCGTGTGCGCCCGGGACCTGTTCGCGCTCACGCCCGACGACGTCGTCCTCGGCTGTCTGCCGCTGTTCCACAGCTTCGGCCAGTCCTGCGCCATGAACGCCGCCCTCGGCGCGGGCGCGTCCCTGGTCCTGACCGCCCGCTTCACCGGCCCCGACGCCCTCGCGCTGATGGCCCGCGAGGCCGTGACGGTGTTCATGGGGGTGCCGACGATGTACCACGCGCTCGCCGAGGCGTCCGGGGCGGGCGGTCCCCGTCCCGCCGGTCTGCGCCTGGCGGTCTCCGGCGGCGCCGCACTCCCGGTCGCGCTCCTCGAACGCTTCGAGGACGCCTTCGGCACCATGATCCTGGAGGGGTACGGGCTGACCGAGACGTCCCCCGCCGCCACGTTCAACCGGCCCGGGGAACGGCGGACGGGGACGGTGGGCCGCCCCATCCCGGGCGTCGAGGCGGCCGTCGCCGACCCGAGGATCGAGGACCGCGTCGTGCCCCTGGCCGACGGCGAGCGGGGCGAGGTCGTCCTGCGCGGCCACAACGTCTTCGCCGGATATCTCGACAACCCGCGGGCCACCGCGGAAGCCCTCGTCGACGGCTGGTTCCGGACCGGCGACCTCGGGGTCAGGGATCAGGACGGTTTCCTGACCATCGTCGACCGCAAGAAGGATCTGATCATCCGCGGCGGGTTCAACGTCTACCCCCGCGAGGTCGAGGAGACGCTGGCCCGCCACCCCGGCATCGCGCAGGTCAGCGTGGTGGGGCTGCCCGACGACGTCAAGGGGGAGGAGATCTGCGCCGCCGTGGTCGCACGCCCCGGGGTGCGGCTGCACCCCGACGAACTCGTCGCGTGGGCCAAGGAGCGCCTCGGGCGGCACAAGTACCCCCGGATCGTGCGCGTGCTCGGCTCGCTGCCGCTCGGCCCCAGCGGCAAGGTCCTCAAGCGGGAGCTCCGGGAGACGTGCGCATGACTCTCGTCGACACCTGTTCCGGCACGGTCCGCGGCTCGGCCGAGGACGGCGTCACCGTCTTTCGCGGCATACCGTACGCGGCCGCGCCCGTCGGTCCCCTTCGCTTCCGGGCGCCCGTACCCGCCCCGGCCTGGCCGGGGGTCCGGGACGCGACCGCGTTCGGGCCCACCGCCCCCAAGAACCCCTACGCGGCCCCGCTGGACGCACTCCTGCCCGATCCCGACATCCTTGGCGACGCCTGCCTCAACCTCAACGTCTGGACGCCTGCCCCGGGCGAGGGGCAGCGGGCCGTCATGGTGTGGATCCACGGCGGATCGCTGCGCAACGGGTCCTCCGCCGTCCCCGTCTACGACGGAAGGGCCTTCGCCCGCGACGGGGTGGTGCTGGTCTCCCTCAACTACCGGCTCGGCATCGAGGGCTTCGGCGTCTTCCCCGACGCCCCCGCCAACCTCGGACTGCGCGACCAGCTCGCCGCGCTGGCCTGGGTCCGCGACAACATCCGCGCCTTCGGCGGCGACCCCGGCAACGTCACCGTCTTCGGGGAGTCCGCGGGGGCGACCAGCATCGCTGCTCTGCTGACGAGTCCCCATGCCTCCGGGCTGTTCCACCGGGCCGTCCTCCAGAGCGGAGCTCCCACCGCGCTGCCGCCCGCCCGGGCGGCGCGTACCACCGGGGCCATGGCCAGGCACCTCGGCGTCGACGCCACCGCCGCCGCCTTCGCCCGACTCGATCCCGCACGGCTGCTCGCCGCGCAACGCACCGCGACCTCCGGCGGGAACCCCCTGACCGGCAACCGCGGCTTCCACCCCGTGATCGACGGCGACGTCCTTCCCACCGCGCCCGCCGTCGCGTTCGCGGCCGGCGCCACCGACGGCATCGATCTCCTCCTGGGCAGCAACACGCACGAGCACCGGCTGTGGTTCGTGCCCAGCGGCCTCGTCGACCGGATCGGGCGCGGCGCCCTGTGGGCCGCCACGCTGAGGAACCGGGCCCCCTTGCGGGCGCCGGGGGTCTACCGGGCCTCCCGGCCGGACGTGCCGCCCGGCGAGATCCTCGGAGCCATGGCCACCGACAGGATGCTCAGGGCACCGGTCAACCGGCTCGCCGACGTCCGGACCGGCCGGCCGGGCCGCACCTACGTCTACGAGTTCGCGTGGCCCTCGCCGGTGGGGCGGCTCGGCGCCTGCCACGCCCTGGAGCTCGGCTTCGTCTTCGACACGCTGCACACCGAGGACAGCCGCCTCCTGGCCGGTGACGCGGCCCCGCGCGAGCTCGCCGTGGCCATGCACACCGCGTGGACCGCCTTCGCCACCCACGGGGATCCCGGCTGGGAAGCCTGGAACGGCAGCCGGCCCGTGAGGACCTTCGACGCCGACGGCCCCCGGACCGTCCACGCCCCGAGGGACGAGGAACGCCGCCTGTGGGGCTGAGACCCGCCCACCCCTCCCGCGCCTGCTCCGGCTCGCCGCCGCCGGGGGGCGGCTCCGCACGGCCCGCGCCGCGCCCGACGCCACACCGCCCCACCCACCCGCACCCGTCCCGAAAGGCATTCCCGCGTGAAGAAGCCGCAGCGCACCCTGCTCGCCGCAGCCCTGCTCACGGTCGCGGCCCTCGCCGCGCCTCCGTCACCCGCTTTCGCCGCCGGCCAGGACCGTCCCCAGTACGTCGCCCTGGGCGACTCCTACGCCGCCGCACCCCTGGTGCGTCCGGCCGACCCCGCGAACCCCCGGTGCGTCCGCTCGCTGGGCAACTACCCCAACGTCGCCGCGGACGTGCTGGGCGCCGAGCTGACCGATGTCACGTGCTCCGGCGCCACCGCCCGCGACTTCACCCGGTCCGCGCACGCCGGAACACCACCCCAGTACGACGCGCTGTCGGCCGACACCGACCTGGTGTCCATCACGATCGGCGCCAACGACGCCGAGCTGTTCCGTCTGCCGAGCACCTGCGTCAACCTGCTGCCCGAGCCCCTGGGGACCAGCTGCGAGGCCACGATCACCGGCCCGGGGACCGACCGGTACGCGGCCGCCATCGAGGCCTGGGCCCCCACCTTCGACGCCGTCCTCGTCGAGGTCCGGGCCCGGGCGCCCCACGCGCGCGTCGTGGTCGTCGGCTACGGGACCTACTTCCGTCCCGGCGGCTGCTTCCCCGCCCAGCCGTACTGGGGCCGCGACGCCGACTACATCCAGGCCCGGATCGACCAGCTCGGCACCGTCCTGCGCGCGGCGGCGGCTCGCCACGGGGCGCTCTACACCGACACGGTGGGGATCAGCGCGGGCCACGACGCGTGCGCACCCCCGGCGGACCGGCACATCCAGAGCGCGCTCTCCCTGCGCGACGGATTTCCGCTCCACCCCACAGCGGCGGGCTCCCGGGCCTTCGGAGCCGCCGTGGCCGCCACCCTCACCGACGACTGAGAGCGGTGGCGACGACCGCCGCCGGGAGATACCCGGCGGCGGTCGCCCTTCAGGCCGCCGGTACGCGGACGCGCGTGGTCAGCAGAACGGAGTCGCGGGCGGCGGCCCGGGCGCGGGGGTCGAAGTCGGGCGCCGCGCAGACGAGAAGCGTCCGGCCGTCGTCGCCGCCGAGGCCGCAGGCGAAGGCGCCGAACCCGTCGGGCAGGTCGAGCTGTTCGACGATTCCCTCACGTTCCCGGACCCTGACGACACGTCCGTGGAGGGCGTCGGCGACCCACAGGTCGCCCGAGCCGTCGACGGTGCACCCGTCGGGCGCGTACCGGAGCTCCGCGATCATCCGGCCGGTCGGGGCCAGGGCCGGCGAGGGAGCGACCTGAGCCCAGGTGCGGCGCTCGGTGAGCAGGCCGTCGGGCGTGAGGGTGAAGGCGGTGTGGCGGGCGGCGAAGGTCTCCCCGACGACGAGGGTCCTGCCGTGGTCGGTGAGGACGGCCGCGTTGGGGAAGACGAGGTCCTCGGCGGCGACCCGTACCGTCCCGTCGGGCAGGACGCGGAGCAGCGCGGCGGTACGAGGGTGCTCGCCGGCGTTCAGGTCGAAGCCGAAGCACCCCACGAAGGCGGTTCCGTCCGGCAGGACGAGCATGTCGTTGGCGGGACCCTCGCAGTACGGGGTCAGGTCGGCGTGCACGGCGACGCTGCCGTCCGGTTCGAGCCGCATGACCTTCCGCGCCAGCATCGCGACGAAGAGGAGCGTCCCGCCGGGCAGGCGGCCGAGACCGCCGGGGTGGTCGCCGTCCAGGTCGAGGACGGTGGTGGTACGGCCGTCCTCGGCCACGGTCACGATGCGGTCGGCGTAGAAGTCGGACAGCAACCACGCGCCGTCCTGCCACCGCGGGCACTCGTAGAAGGCGCCCGGGGCGCCGATCGGGGTCCATTCGGTGTCCGTCATGTCCGCACTCTCGCCGAAGGGCGGCGTGCGGGCCATGGGCGATCGCCCATCGGTCACCGGCTTCCACGAACGAATCCGACAACCGGCACGCCGCCGGGCCGGGACTCTCGGCAGGAGGCCCCGGCCCGGCCCGGTCCGGGAAGCTCCGGCGGCGAGCGACAATGGTCGGTATGCCTTCCGTACTGCCCGATGGTGAGCCCGTGCCCGACGACGGGGCGCTGCCCCGCCACGCCCTGGAAGGCGCAGCCGACCGCCCGCTCGGCTTCTATCTGCATGTGCCGTACTGCGCCACCCGCTGCGGCTACTGCGACTTCAACACCTACACCGCCACCGAGCTGCGCGGCTCCGGCGGAGCGCTGGCCTCCCGCGACAACTACGCCGCCCATCTGATCGAGGAGGTCCGCCAGGCCCGCAAGGTCCTCGGCGACGACCCGCGTCCCGTCCGTACGGTCTTCGTCGGCGGCGGCACGCCCACGCTGCTGCCCGCCGCCGATCTCGTACGGATGCTGGCGTCGATCAAGGAGGAGTTCGGGCTCGCGGAGGACGCCGAGATCACCACCGAGGCCAATCCGGAGTCCGTCGATCCGGCCTATCTCGCGGCCCTGCGCGAGGGCGGCTTCAACCGGGTCTCCTTCGGCATGCAGAGCGCCAAGCAGCACGTCCTGAAGATCCTGGACCGTACGCACACCCCCGGCCGCCCCGAGGCCTGTGTCGCCGAGGCGCGCGCGGCGGGCTTCGACCACGTCAACCTCGACCTGATCTACGGCACCCCCGGCGAGTCCGACGACGACTGGCGGGCCACCCTGGACGCCGCGATCGGCGCGGGCCCCGACCACGCCTCCGCGTACGCCCTGATCGTCGAGGAGGGCACCCAGCTCGCCCGCCGCATCCGGCGCGGCGAGATCCCGATGACCGACGACGACGCGCACGCCGACCGCTATCTCATCGCGGACGAGGCCTTCGCCGCCGCCGGTTTCGACTGGTACGAGGTCTCCAACTGGGCCACCACCGAGGCCGGCCGCTGCCTCCACAACGAGCTGTACTGGCGCGGCGCCGACTGGTGGGGCGCCGGCCCCGGCGCCCACAGCCACGTGGGCGGTGTGCGCTGGTGGAACGTGAAGCACCCCGGCGCGTACGCCCAGGCGCTCTCCGAGGGCCGCACGCCCGGCGCGGGCCGCGAGGTGCTGAGCGACGAGGACCGCCGGGTCGAGCGCATCCTGCTGGAGCTGCGGCTCCGCGAGGGCTGCCCGCTGGACCTCCTGAAACCCGACGGCCTCGCCGCCTCCCGGCGCGCCCTGACCGACGGGCTGCTGGACCCGGAACCGTACGACAAGGGACGCGCGGTCCTCACCCTGCGCGGGCGGCTCCTCGCCGACGCCGTCGTCCGCGACCTGGTCGACTGAACCGGACGCGGGGCCTCACGGCCTGCAGTCCTTCGCCGTCAGCGGCGGCGCGACCCCGGCCGGCTTGCCGCACACCAGCGTCCGCTCGGCGCTCGGCCCCGGCCGGACCACCTTGACGATGTTGAGACCGTGCACATTGTCCGAGACCGAGGACTTCGCCCGGCTGAACGAGATCGTCCCCGTGGGCATGTTGTTGAGGTCCACCGTGTGCAGCGTCGCCCAGGTCTCCGCCGCGCTCCGGCGCTTGTCGCCGCGCGCCGCGGCGTCGTACAGCGCGGCCGTCGCACTGTAGGAGATGACGGTCTGCCCGCTGGCGAACAGCTCGTCCTCGTACGCCGGACGCCCCGAGACCAGCGCGGCGACCTCCCCCTCCGGGTGCAGCGCCCGCAGCGTGCGGTACGCGTCGCCGTAGAAGCCGAGGTTCTTTCCGCGGTCCAGCGGGGCGAGGGAGCTGTGGTAGAGCGTGACGTTGGCCGCGATCGACGTGCTGTCGTCGAAGGTGCCCTTCGTCAGATCGTCCCCGGTGAACACCGTCATCCGCCGGTCCGAGCACCCGGTGGTGCCCGACAGACCCGCCATCAGCGTCGGCACGTCCTCGACCCGCCCCGCGAAATACAGCGCGTCCGGCACCCGCTCGGCCTGGCAGATGGTGGTCAGCGGGGCGTTCAGGCTCGCCCCGCCCGCGAGGTCGTAGCTCACGTCGCGGCCCAGCGAGAAGCCCGACGTCCGCAGCATCTCCTTGCCCGCGGCCCGCTGCTCCGCGGTGTACCGGTCCAGGTCGCCGTTGTGGTCCCCGCGCGACAGCACGATCGCGTGCGGGCGGTCCAGCCCCTTCGCGACCTGCCGGGCGACCAGCCCGAGCGCGTACGTCTGCTCCTCGTCCGTCGCCGCGAGGCCGAAGTAGTTGGGGAACCGGCGGGGCAGGTCGCCGCTGGAGTTCGTCGTGTTCACCAGCGGCAGCCCCGCGTCGCGCAGCAGCCGCGTCGCGTCGTCGCTCTCGTAGGTGTTGCGGCCCAGACCGACCACCCCGACCACCGAGGGATCCCGCCGGGCCACCTCGATGATCTTCCGTACGGCGGTGAGCTGCCGCAGCATGTCCTCGCCGCCGTTGGCGGTCAGCACCCGCAGCTTCACCGACCGGCCCACGGTCTTGTTCACCGCCCGCTGCTGGAGATAGACGCCGGTCAGCTCCTCCAGGCCCTTGCGGGTCGCCTCCCGGTCCTTGCCCGCGGCGGTCAGCGGACCGGCGTACACGACCGTCACATAGGCGTCACCCGGCGCGATGTCGGCGTTCTCGGCGCGTATCTCCTGCTCGATCCGCTCGAAGGTGATGCCCTTGCCCGCCCCGTTCAGCTCCAGGTCGTTGCCCCGTGCGAAGAGCACCTCGGGCGCCGTCG
This sequence comes from Streptomyces sp. DSM 106670, assembly GCF_055792845.1. Lineage (NCBI taxonomy): Bacteria > Bacillati > Actinomycetota > Actinomycetes > Kitasatosporales > Streptomycetaceae > Streptomyces > Streptomyces sp. DSM 106670. The sequence goes on along the minus strand of NZ_CM147704.1, from coordinate 2,372,007 downwards.
CCACCCCCACGCACTCCCGGTCGTCCCCCTCCCCGGCCCAGATCGCGTCCGTGTTCCGGTCGGTCAGCGGCCCGTGGCAGTACGTATCGCGCCAGTGCCCGGCCCACAGGAACGCCCCCAGCAGCGAGCCCACGACGACCACGGCGACGCTCGCCCGCGACATCACCCACCACGCCCAGGTCCGCCGCACCCGGTGGGTGACGAGCTGCGCGTGCGCGTGCTCATGGGTCAGCTTCTCCGTCGACAGCGGCAGCAGCAGCACCCACGCCAGCGTCGCCGCCGCCACCGGCGACTGGCCCAGACTCAGATCGTCGACCCACCGCTCGTAGCGGGCCCGGGCCCCGGAGGACCCGGACGGCGCACCCGGACCCGGCCGCTCCGGGGGCAGCGGCGGGGTGTGCCGCATGATCTCGGAGGCCGGCAGCGAGGCGAGCAGCAGCAGCGGATCGACCTCGCTGCGCCGCGACCGTACGTTGTTGATCGCGTTGATCAGCAGGATGCCGCCGTTGTCCTGGGTGGCCCGGGGCAGGAACACCACCGGCGGGACCGTGCGTTTGCTGCGCCGCCAGTCCAGGGAGTGCGGGCGGTAGTTGTGCCGCAGGTCCTCCAGCAGCGCCTGCACCCGCAGCTCCAGATGGAACTGGCGCGCGTGCTCGTCGCCCGCCCCCGCGTCCGCCACCCGCTCCGCGACCGCCGCCGCCCGCGCCCGGATCACCCGCCAGGAACCGCTCGGCGAGAACCACGACCAGCCGTCCGACGGATAACCGGTGCTGGACGCGGCCAGCGACGAGGTGGTGGCGAACCAGCGGCTGGCCCGGCGCAGCCACAGCAGCGGCGGCGCGGCCCGGCTCGCCAGGCCCACCACGGCGAGCCCGAGCAGCGCGACGGCCGCCACCAGGGCCGTCAGCAGCCAGTCGATCTCGCCGAGCAGCACGCTGAGCAGGGCGATGAAGAGCGCGCCGACGAACGTCTCGGGCCGCACCGACTCCCGCAGCGACTCCCACCAGCTGCCCCGGCGCGGCCGGCCGGACCGCCAGCGCAGCCGGCTCAGCTGCTCCAGAATCCTTTCCTCGCGCACCTCGGAGGTGTTGCCGTGCGACTGCTCGACCACCGTCGCGGTGGCCTGCTCGATCGCCCCGAGCAGCCGGGAGCGGGGAAAGGAGAAGGTCTTGTACTGGGTGTTCTCGCGGGTCTCCCACGGCTTCTCGGAGAGCGTGCGCACCATGTCGAGCGCCGCCTCGTACGGGGTGGCGCCCTCGCCGTCCAGCAGCCGCACCGGCACCCGGCGTAACTCGTTGGCCCGGTGCACCTGGTGGACGACCCGCTCCACCCGGGCGTCGATCTCCGGCCCGGCCCCGGCGTCCGCCGCCTGGGCCACCACGAGCGGCATCACCGGCCGGTTGACCCGGTACCGGTCGATCAGCTGCTGCATCAGGTGGAAGACGGCCGAGGCCGCCTCGTTGTCCGCACTGTCCCGCCAGACCTCGCGCGCCATCGCCCCGTGTCCTTCCCCCGTGGACCCATCGGCTCCCTCGAACCCTTCGGCCCGTGAACCGCCTGCCCGTTCTTCCCTCTCACTAACCGATGGTGCGTGTGGGACGCAGGCATTCCCAGGGATCGGCGCATGATCATCCGGGACGGACGGGCCTCAGCCCGGGGACATCAGTCCGGAAGGGTGACGAAATCGATCAATTCCTCTACCCGGCCCAGGAGTTGGGGTTCCAGGTCCTTGTAGCTGCGGACCTTCGACAGGATGTGCTGCCAGGCCGCCCCGGTGTTCTCCGGCCACCCCAGCGCCCGGCACACGCCGGTCTTCCAGTCCTGCCCCCTCGGCACCACCGGCCAGGCGTCGATCCCCACCGAGGACGGCTTCACCGCCTCCCACACGTCGATGTACGGATGCCCCACCACCAGCACATGGTCACCGGTCACCTGCGCCGCGATCCGGGACTCCTTGGAGCCGGGCACCAGATGGTCCACCAGCACCCCCAGCCGGGCGTCGGGCCCCGGCGCGAACTCCCCGACGATCGCCGGAAGGTCGTCGACCCCTTCCAGGTACTCCACGACCACGCCCTCGATCCGCAGGTCGTCGCCCCACACCCGCTCCACCAGCTCCGCGTCGTGCCGGCCCTCCACATAGATCCGCCCGGCCCGCGCCACCCGGGCCCGCGCCCCGGGCACCGCCACCGAACCGGAAGCCGTACGGGTGGGGCGCACGGGACCGCCGGGGCCCGGGCGCACCAGCGTGACGACCTTGCCCTCCAGCAGGAAGCCGCGCGGCTCCATCGGGAACACCCGGTGCTTGCCGAACCGGTCCTCCAGGGTCACCGTCGGACCCTGCGCCGTCTTCTCGCAGCGGATCACCGCACCGCAGAAGCCGGTGGCGACCTCCTCCACGACCAGATCGGGTTCGGCGGGCACCTCGGGCACGGGGGCGGACCGCTTCCACGGCGGGGTCAGGTCCGGCTGGTAGCTGCGCATGGCCCGACGATAATCCGCCCGCCGCCGCGAAGAACCTCACCCCGCCCCGAAGATCCTCACGCCACCGCGAAGATCCTCACGCCACCGCGAACCGCTCCGCCAGCGCCGCCCGCTGCGCCCGGACGAAGGCCGCGTCCACCACGGCCCCGTGCCCCGGTACGTACAGCGCGTCCTCGCCGCCCAGCGCCAGCAGCCGCTCCAGCGCGGCCGGCCAGCGCGAGGCGATCGCGTCCGAGCCCGCCTGCGGCTCGCCCGACTCCTCCACCAGATCACCGCAGAACACCACCGGAGGCCCGCCGTCCGAACCCGGCACCAGCACCGCGAGGTCATGGCCGCTGTGCCCCGGACCCACGTTCGCCAGCAGCACCTGACGGCCGCCGCCCAGGTCGAGCGTCCAGTCGCCGCACACCTCGTGGTGCGGGGCCACCAGCGTGTCCGCCGACCGGGCCGCCTCGTCCTCCGTGACCCCGTGGCGCACCGCCGAGGCGCACAGCTGCTCCGCCCCGTCCCGCAGCAGCGCCCCGACGCCCACCGCCCCGTACACCTGCGCCCCGGCGAACGCGGCGGTGCCCAGCACATGATCGAAGTGCGGGTGGCTCAGTGCGATATGCGTCACCCTCCGCCCCAGCAGCGCCTCCGCCTGCCGGCGCAGCTCCACGCCCTCGCGCAGGGTCGCGCCCGTGTCGTACAGCAGCACCCCGTCCGGCCCGGCGACCAGCCCGGCGGTGGCGTCCCAGCCGGGCAGCCGCCGCCTGCCGATACCGTTGCCCAACCGCTCCCAGCCGAAGTCTTCCCAAGCGACGTCCATACCAGGACGCTATCGGCAACGACCTGCGCGGTCCTGTGGGAGCGTGGCCGGTCGCCCTTGCCCCGGCCCCACCCCACCCCCGTACACTGACGACGGGATCGCTGGCACTCGTACGTACCGAGTGCCAGCCGGACACCGGAGAGATCCGGAGAAACACAGCTGGAGGTGTGCGCGATGCTCAGCGAACGCAGACTCGAAGTGCTGCGCGCCATCGTCCAGGACTATGTCGGCACCGAGGAGCCCGTCGGCTCCAAGGCGCTCACCGAGCGGCACCGGCTGGGAGTCTCCCCGGCCACCGTCCGCAACGACATGGCGGTGCTGGAGGACGAGGGCTTCATCGCCCAGCCGCACACGAGCGCGGGGCGCATCCCCACCGACAAGGGGTACCGCCTCTTCGTCGACAAGCTCGCGGGCGTCAAGCCGCTCTCCTCGCCCGAGCGCCGGGCCATCCAGAACTTCCTCGACGGCGCGGTCGACCTCGACGACGTGGTCGGCCGGACGGTGCGGCTGCTCGCGCAGCTGACCCGGCAGGTCGCCGTCGTGCAGTACCCCTCGCTGACCCGCTCCACGGTGCGGCACGTGGAGCTGCTGGGGCTCGCCCCCGCCCGGCTGATGCTCGTCCTGATCACGGACACCGGCCGGGTCGAACAGCGTATGATCGACTGCCCTGCGCCGTTCGGCGAGGCATCGCTCGCGGATCTGCGGGCCCGGCTCAACAGCCGGGTCGTCGGACGCCGCTTCGCGGATGTCCCGCGCTTGGTGCAGGAGCTGCCGGAATCCTTCGACAGCGAGGACCGGGGGACGGTCTCCACCGTCCTTTCCACCCTCCTCGAAACCCTGGTCGAGGAGACGGAGGAGCGGCTGATGATCGGCGGCACCTCCAACCTCACCCGCTTCGGACACGACTTCCCGGTGATGATCCGGCCGGTGCTGGAAGCACTGGAGGAACAGGTCGTCCTGCTGAAGCTGCTCGGTGAGGCCACGGACTCCGGCATGACCGTACGGATCGGGCACGAGAACGCCCACGAGGGGCTCAACTCCACGTCCGTCGTCGCGGTCGGCTACGGTTCGGGCGACGAGGCAGTCGCCAAACTCGGCGTGGTCGGACCGACCCGCATGGACTACCCCGGAACGATGGGAGCGGTACGCGCAGTGGCACGTTACGTCGGACAGATCCTGGCGGAGTCGTAAGTGGCCACGGACTACTACGCCGTACTCGGCGTGCGCCGCGACGCATCTCAGGACGAGATCAAGAAGGCATTCCGTCGGCTCGCTCGCGAGCTGCACCCGGATGTCAACCCGGACCCGAAGACCCAGGAGCGGTTCAAGGAGATCAACGCCGCTTACGAGGTGCTCTCGGACCCGCAGAAGAAGCAGGTCTACGACCTCGGCGGCGACCCGCTCTCCGCGAACGGCGGAGGCGGCGGTGGCGCGGGCGGTTTCGGAGCCGGCGGCTTCGGCAACTTCTCCGACATCATGGACGCGTTCTTCGGCAACGCCGCACAGCGCGGGCCCCGCTCGCGCACCCGGCGCGGCCAGGACGCCATGATCCGGCTGGAGATCGACCTCAACGAGGCGGCCTTCGGCACCACCAAGGACATCCAGGTCGACACGGCCGTCGTCTGCAACACCTGCAGCGGCGAGGGCGCGGCCCCCGGCACCTCCGCCCAGACCTGTGACATGTGTCGCGGCCGCGGTGAGGTCTCGCAGGTCACCCGGTCCTTCCTGGGCCAGGTCATGACCTCGCGGCCCTGCCCGCAGTGCCAGGGCTTCGGCACCGTCGTGCCCACCCCCTGCCCGGAGTGCGCCGGCGACGGCCGCATCCGCTCGCGGCGCACGCTCACGGTCAAGATCCCGGCGGGCGTCGACAACGGAACCCGTATCCAGCTCGCCGGAGAGGGCGAGGTCGGCCCCGGCGGCGGCCCGCCCGGCGATCTGTACGTGGAGATCCACGAGCTGCCGCACGCCGTCTTCCAGCGGCGCGGCGACGATCTGCACTGCACGGTCACCATCCCCATGACGGCCGCGGCCCTCGGCACCAAGTGCCCGCTGGAGACGCTGGACGGCCTGGAGGAGATCGACATCCGGCCCGGCACCCAGTCCGGCCAGTCCGTGCCGCTGCACGGGCGCGGGATCACGCATCTGCGCGGCGGCGGCCGGGGCGACCTGATCGTGCACGTCGAGGTGATGACCCCCTCCAAGCTCGACCCCGAGCAGGAACGGCTGCTGCGGGAGCTCTCCAAGCTCCGCGGCGAGGAACGGCCCTTGGGTCAATTCCAGCCAGGTCAGCAGGGCCTCTTCTCCCGTCTGAAGGACGCGTTCAACGGCCGCTGAACCGCTTTCTGCCTTTCACCGCACCGCCCGCCGGTTCCCTACCGGCGGGCGGTGCGGCGTAGGGCGGGAGAACCGGTCAGGCCGCAGGCTGGCTGATTCGGCCCCGTGCACGGAACGTGGCACGATGCGGTCATGTCCTCCGAGTTGACCGATCTCTGCCGGTATCCGATCGTGCAGGCCCCCATGGCGGGCGGCGCGTCCGGACCCCAGCTCGCCGCCGCCGTCGCCGAGGCCGGCGGGCTCGGATTCCTGGCCGCCGGATACAAAACGGCGGACGGGATGTACAACGAGATCAAGCAGCTGCGCAGGCTCACCGGCGGACCGTTCGGCGTCAACCTCTTCATGCCGCAGCCCGCCCTCGCCGACCCCAGCGCCGTCGAGGTCTACCGCCACCAGCTCGCCGGCGAAGCCGCCTGGTACGAGACCCCGCTCGGCGACCCGGACAGCAGCGGCGACGACGGCTACGAGGCCAAGGTCGCGATCCTGCTGGAGGACCCGGTCCCGGTGGTCTCGTTCACCTTCGGCTGCCCCACCCGCGACACCCTCGACGCCTTCGCCCGCGCCGGTACGCACACCGTCGTCACGGTCACCTCGGCCGAGGAGGCCCAGAGCGCCCAGTGGGCGGGCGCCGACACCGTCTGCGTCCAGGGCGTCGAGGCGGGCGGCCACCAGTCCACCCACCGCGACGACCCGCAGCTCGACCAGACCGGCACCGGACTGCTCTCCCTCCTCGCCCAGGTCCGCGAGACCGTGCAGATCCCGATCGTCGCCACCGGCGGCCTGATGCGCGGCTCCCAGATCGCCGCCGCCCTCGCGGCCGGCGCGGACGCCGCCCAGCTCGGCACCGCCTTCCTGATCTGCCCCGAGTCCGGCGCGCACCTGCTGCACAAGCAGGCCCTCACCAACCCGCTGTTCGTCCGCACCGAGCTGACCCGCGCCTTCTCCGGGCGGCCCGCCCGCGGCCTGGTCAACCGCTTCGTCCGGGAACACGGCCCGTACGCCCCCGCCGCCTACCCCCAGGTCCACTACGTCACCAGCGGGCTGCGCCAGGCCGCCGCCAAGGCCGGGGACGCCCAGGGCATGGCGCTGTGGGCCGGACAGGGCCACCGGATGGCCCGCGAACTGCCCGCCGCCGAGCTGATCGAACTGCTCGCCGCCGAACTGGAGGCCGCCCGGGCGGCCCTGAGCATGAGGAGCCCCCGGTGACCGCACCGGTCTTCGTCGTCGAACGGATGCCCACCGGGCCGGAGTTCGTCCTGGACGGCCCCGAAGGACGGCACGCCGTCTCCGTCAAGCGGCTCCAGCCCGGCGAGGACGTCGTCCTCACCGACGGCCTCGGCCACTGGGCGGACGGCGTCGTCCACGCCGCCGAGGGCAAGGACCGCCTCACCGTCACACTCCACGCGGGCGTCCGGGAGGAGCCGGAGCCCACGCCCCGGATCACCGTCGTCCAGGCGCTCCCCAAGGGCGACCGGGGCGAGCTGGCCGTCGAGACGATGACCGAGACCGGCGTCGACGCGATCGTGCCCTGGCAGGCGGCCCGCTGCATCACCCAGTGGAAGGGCGACCGGGGCGCCAAGGCCCTGACGAAGTGGCGCAGCACGGCCCGCGAGGCGGGCAAGCAGTCCCGCCGGGTGCGCTTCCCCGAGGTGGCCGACGCCATGACGACCAAGCAGGTCGCCGCCCTCCTCGCCGACGCCGACTTCGCCGGGGTCCTCCACGAGGACCGCGACCACGACAGCACCCCGCTCGCCACCGCCGAACTCCCCGCCACCGGCACGATCGTGCTCGTCGTCGGCCCCGAGGGCGGCGTCTCCCCGCAGGAACTGGCCGCCTTCGCCGAGGCGGGCGCCCGCCCGTACCGCCTGGGCCGCAGCGTGCTGCGCACCTCCACCGCCGGGACCGCCGCGACCGCGCTGCTGCTGGGACGCACGGGGCGCTGGGGATGAACGGGGCCCGGCGATAGCATGCCCCTGTACTGATCACCACGGATCACCAGCGAACGAGGAGGCCCGGCCATGGCGGGAGAGCCGCAGACCGACTGCCTGTTCTGCAAGATCGTTTCGGGAGACATCCCGGCGACCATCGTCCGCGAGAGCGAGACCACCGTCGCCTTCCGCGACATCAACCCGCAGGCCCCGACCCACGTCCTGGTCATCCCCAAGGTCCACTACCCGGACGCCGCCACCCTCGCCGCCGCCGAACCGCGGATCGCCGCGGACGTGCTGACCGAGGCCGGAGCGGTAGCCGCCGACGAGAAGATCGACTCCACCGGCTACCGGATCATCCTCAACACGGGCTCCGGCGCCGGCCAGACGGTCTTCCACGCGCACGCCCACGTCCTGGGCGGCCGCGGCCTCCAGTGGCCGCCCGGATAGCGCCCGCCCGTCAGGAGCCCCTCCCCATGTCCGTACGCGAGTTGGTGGTGCTCGGCACCGCCAGCCAGGTCCCCACCCGGCACCGCAACCACAACGGCTATCTGCTGCGCTGGGACGGCGAGGGCATCCTCTTCGATCCCGGCGAGGGCACCCAGCGCCAGATGCTGCGGGCCGGGGTCGCCGCGCACGACATCGACCGGATCTGCATCACCCACTTCCACGGCGACCACTCCCTCGGGCTCGCCGGGGTGATCCAGCGGATCAACCTCGACCAGGTGCCGCACCCGGTGACCGCGCACTACCCGGCGAGCGGGCAGCACTTCTTCGACCGGCTGCGGTACGCCACCGCCTACCGCGAGACCGTCGAGCTGACCGAGACCCCGGTCTCCGGAGCCGGCGCGGTCCTCGCCACCACGGCCTCGTACACCCTGGACAGCCACAAGCTCTCGCACCCCGTCGAGTCGTACGGCTACCGCCTCACCGAGCCCGACACCCGGCGCATGCTGCCCGCCCTCCTCAAGGAGCACGGGATCGCCGGGCCGGACGTCGGCCGCCTCCAGCGTGAGGGCGCACTCGGAGGCGTAACGCTGGAGCAGGTCTCCGAACACCGGCGTGGGCAGCGGTTCGCGTTCGTCATGGACACCCGGCTCTGCGACGGGGTGTACGCGCTCGCCGAGGGCTGCGACATGCTCGTCATCGAGTCGACCTTCCTCGACGAGGACGAGAAGCTCGCCACGGACCACGGCCACCTGACCGCCGGACAGGCCGCCCGGGTGGCCAAGGAATCAGGCGTACGCCACCTCGTCCTGACCCACTTCTCCCAGCGCTACCACGACCCGGAACGCTTCGAGACCCAGGCCCGCGCCGCCGGGTTCGACGGCGAACTCACCGTCGCCCAGGACCTCATCCGCGTCCCCCTGCCCACCCGGCACCACCCCTGACACCACCGCACCACCCCTGATCCACCCCCACCCCCGTTTGCGAGACACCGTGCACCTCCCCAAGGCAGAACTCCACCTCCACATCGAAGGCACCCTCGAACCCGAGCTGGCCTTCGCGCTCGCCGAGCGCAACGGAGTGACCCTGCCGTACGCCACCACCGACGAACTGCGCGCCGCCTACGAGTTCGAGGACCTCCAGTCCTTCCTCGACCTCTACTACGCGCTGATGGCCGTCCTGCGCACCGAGGAGGACTTCGCCGAACTCGTCGACGCCTACCTCGCCCGCGCCGCCGCCCAGGGCGTGCGGCACGCCGAGATCTTCTTCGACCCGCAGGCCCACACCGCCCGGGGCGTTCCCATCGGCACGGTCATCGAGGGGATCGGCCGGGCGCTGGAGCGCAGCGAGGAGACCCACGGCGTCTCCACCCAGCTGATCATGTGCTTCCTGCGCGACCTGTCCGCCGAATCGGCCCTCGGCACCCTGGACGCGGCCAAGCCCTATCTGCACCGGATCAGCGCGATCGGCCTGGACTCCGCCGAGGTCGGCCACCCGCCCGCCAAGTTCCGCGCGGTGTACGAGGAGGCCGCCGCCCTCGGCCTGCGCAAGGTGGCCCACGCGGGGGAGGAGGGCCCGCCGGAGTACATCCGGGAGGCCCTGGACGTCCTCGGCGTCGAGCGGATCGACCACGGGCTGCGCTGCCTGGAGGACCCGGAGCTGGTGGCACGGCTGGTCGCCGACCGGGTGCCGCTCACGCTCTGCCCGCTCTCCAACGTACGGCTGCGCACGGTCGACAAGCTCGCCGACCACCCGCTGCCGCGGATGATGGCGGCGGGCCTGCTCTGCACGGTCAACTCCGACGACCCCGCCTACTTCGGCGGGTACGCCGGGGACAACTTCGACGCCGTACGGGACGCGCTCGCCCTCGACCCGGAGCACCTGCGCACCCTGGCCCGCAACTCCTTCGAGGCGGCCTTCCTCGACCACGACGAGGAGCGCAGGGCGCGCTATCTGTCCGAGGTCGAGGCGTACGCGTTCGACTGACCGGAGCCGCCGTCCGGACCGGCCGTCCGGATCGCGCTGCGCACCAGCCGCCTGCGCCGCAGGGCCGGTACGCGCAGCTCCGTGACGGCCTGCTCCGGCGAACCGAGCTTCGGCACCGCGCCGGACAGGCCGCCGCCGGTGGTGGCGGCGAGCAGGGCGGCCGGGGCGCCACCGCGACGGCGCACCGAACCGGGCACCAGCGGACGGCCACCGGTGTGCAGCGCCACGGCCGTCACCGGCGCGGCGACCAGCAGGGTGGCCGCCCCCAGGATCAGCCCCATCACCGGATAGCCGGCCTCCTCGGAGAGCACGCTGCCCAGCAGCGGACCGCAGGCCACCCCCACGGAGGAGGCGGAGCCCGCCAGCACCGCCCAGCGGCCGCGTACGTCCAGGGAGGCGGCGAGCCCGATGAGGTAGGAGAGGACCACCGGGTAGAAGGCGTTCCACAGCACCTCGCCGGTCGCGAACGAACCGAGGTCCCGGGCCGAGGAGCTGAGCACGATGCTCGCCGCGATGACCACGGTCCCCAGCCCGATCGGCACCGCCCGGCCGAGTCGGGCGCCGAGCAGCCCGGCGCCCATGACGCCCAGCAGACCCGCGCCGAGGGCGGCGGCGAAGACGGCGCCGACGGTGACCTCGGTCAGTCCCGCCTGTGTGATGCCGATGCGGCTGCTCACACCCCACAGCGCGTTCTGCGCCATGGACCAGACGAGCATGCCGCCCGCCAGGACGAGCCCGGAACGGCGGTGCGGGAGCCGGCCGGTGACCGGAGAGGAGGTCTCCTCGGCCGTCGTCGCACCGCCGAGCCGGGCGGTCGCGGGCCAGACGAGCAGGGCCACCAGGGCGATCGCGGCGAACGGGAGCCGGTGGCCGCCGCCGAGGTGGGGGATCGTCAGATAGAGGACGCCCGCCGTGGCGGACACGGTGAGCAGCCCGAGCGAGGACGTCCGGTGCGGGTCGCGCCGGGCGGCGATCCCGGCCGCGGCGACCGCCGTCGCCGTACCCGAGCCGAAGCCGCCGACCACCACGCCGAGCACCACCAGGGGTACGGACCCGGCGAGCGCGGCACAGCCGTAGCCGATGGCGGCCAGCAGCAGCCCGGCGCGGGCGGGGGTGCGTGCCCCGTACCGCTCGACCCGGCCCGCCAGGGTGAAGCCGGCGCCGGCCGAACTGAGGAGCAGAGCACTGCCGACCAGACCCGCCTGGGCGGGACTCAGCCCGAGATGGGCGCTGAGCCGGCCGACGACGGTGGGGAGGAGGTAGGAGGCGAGGTAGCCGGCGGTGAAGACGGCAACCAGGGGCCACGCGGCACCGGGGCGCGAGGACATGGGCGTTCCTGAAGACATGCCTGAGCAGGCAGGGGAGGGGAGGGGGAGAAGACGCGGGGAGGAGAGAAGAGCGGGGAGGAGCGGGGAGGGGTACTGCGGGAAGGCATGGGGGTACTGCGGGAGGGCATGCGGGTACTGCGGAGGTAAGGCGATATGCCAGGAGATTGCGGCTCTCGTCGGACAACGTGCCCGAAGGTGCTCGCGGGGCAATTTGTATCAAGCGCTCCCGGCTCCTCGAAAGCCGCCCCGATGTGATCTGGGTCACTTATGCGTTTATGCAGGGAAGTCCCGGGTATTAGCGCATGTTTATGCAGGTCAGACGTGCTGCGAACACATGGGCGCGGACACTGCGTTCCCCTGTGCCGATCGGGCAGACTGGCCGCATCTCACACGGTCCGGATCCGGCCGAGATCCGCCGCACGACCCCGGGAGCGCACGGTGAGCACAGAGACTCCGGGCATCGACCCGCTGCTGGCGCTGCGCGCCCCTCGCGACCCCGCCTGCGACGTCTTCCTGACGGGCACGGTCTTCCTCGACATCATCTTCACCGGCCTGGACAGCGCGCCCGTGCGCGGTACCGAGTCCTGGGCCCGGGGGATGGGATCCAGCCCGGGCGGCGTCGCCAACATGGCCACCGCCCTCGCCCGCCTCGGGCTGCGCACCTCGCTCGCCGCGGCCTTCGGCGACGACCACTACGGGGAGTACTGCTGGGACGCCCTGGAGCAGGGCGAGCACATCGACCTGTCGATGTCGCACACCGTCCCCGGCTGGCACTCGCCGGTCACCGTCTCGATGGCGTACGAGGGCGAGCGCACGATGGTCTCCCACGGCCACGAGGCCCCGGCGCCCACGGGGGCCACCGGGCCTGCGCGAGGCGCGGCCCCCGCGTCCGAACCCGCCGCGCCCGAACCCGCCGCGCCCGGCCCGGCCTTCCCGCACTGTCCGCCGCGTGCCCGGGCCGCGATCGCCTCGCTCGCCCCGGGCCGGGCCGAACCCTGGGTGGCCACCGCCGCCCGGGACGGCGCGCTGATCTTCGCCGACGTCGGCTGGGACGAGACCGGCCGCTGGGACCTGGACGCCCTGCCCGACCTGGCGCACTGCGAGGCGTTCCTGCCCAACGCCGAGGAGGCGATGCGCTACACCCGTACCGACTGCCCGCGCGCCGCCGCCCACGCGCTCGCCGAACGCGTCCCGCTCGCCGTGGTCACCCTGGGCGCCGAGGGCGCGTACGCCGTCGACGGGCGCACCGGCGCCGCCGCGGCCGTGCCCGCCATCGAGGTGGAGGCGCTCGATCCGACCGGCGCCGGGGATGTGTTCGTCGCCGGTTTCGTGACCGGCACCCTCGCCGACTGGCCGCTCGCCGACCGGCTCGCCTTCGCCGGACTCACCGCCGCCCTCTCGGTGCAGGAGTTCGGCGGCTCGCTCTCCGCCCCCGGTTGGGCCGAGGTCGCCGCCTGGTGGCAGCGGATCCGCACCTGCGCGGGCCAGGACCCGGCCGCCCTGGAGCGCTACGCCTTCCTGGACGACCTCCTGCCCACCACGGCCCGCGCCTGGCCGCTGCGGCGCGCGGTGCCCACGATCGGCTTCCGCCAGTGAGCGGGCGCCGGCCGGGCCGTGCACCGCGGCCGCCCGGGTCGCACACACGGGCGGTAAAAGCACTCTGTGTTGTCAGCGCCAGGTCGTAGGCTTGGTAATCCAGAGGTTGTCGAGCAGCGAGAACCCTGCAACGGGAGGTATGCGCAGGCCCGAGGGCCGGCCCATGACTCAGTCACCCACACAGCCGCAGGCGCGTGCCCAGATCAAGATCCCGGCCGCACACCCCATGGTGATGCTCCTCGGATCGGGCGACTCGCTGTTGCGCGTGATCGAAGAGGCTTTCCCGGCGGCCGACATCCATGTCCGGGGCAACGAGATCAGTGCCACGGGCGAGGCCGCCGACGTCGCTCTCATCCAACGCCTGTTCGACGAGATGATGCTCGTGCTCCGCACCGGAGCGCCGATGACGGAGGACGCAGTGGAACGGTCGATCGCCATGCTCAGGGCGGCCGGCAACGGACAGGGAGAGCCGCAGGGCGAGACGCCGGCCGAGGTGCTCACGCAGAACATCCTCTCCAACCGCGGCCGCACCATCCGCCCCAAGACGCTCAACCAGAAGCGGTACGTGGACGCGATCGACGAGCACACGATCGTGTTCGGCATCGGTCCCGCCGGTACGGGCAAGACCTACCTCGCCATGGCCAAGGCGGTCCAGGCGCTCCAGTCCAAGCAGGTCAGCCGGATCATCCTGACCCGGCCCGCGGTCGAGGCGGGGGAGCGGCTCGGCTTCCTGCCGGGCACCCTGTTCGACAAGATCGACCCGTATCTGCGTCCGCTCTACGACGCCCTGCACGACATGCTCGACCCCGACTCGATCCCGCGGCTGATGGCGGCGGGCACGATCGAGGTCGCGCCGCTGGCGTACATGCGTGGCAGGACCTTGAATGACGCGTTCATCATCCTCGACGAGGCGCAGAACACCAGCGCCGAGCAGATGAAGATGTTCCTCACCCGCCTCGGCTTCGACTCCAAGATCGTCATCACCGGTGACATCACCCAGGTCGACCTGCCGAGCGGCACCAAGAGCGGGCTGCGGCAGGTCCAGGAGATCCTGGAGGGCCTGGACGACGTGCACTTCTCGCGCCTCACCTCCCAGGATGTCGTCCGGCACAAGCTCGTCGGCCGTATCGTCGACGCGTACGAGAAGTACGACAGCCGAAACGGTCAGCAGGACGGTCGGGCGGAAGACCGCCAGGACGGCCGACGCGACCGTCGAAAAGGGAAGTAGTCGCAGCGCACCATGTCGATCGACGTCAACAACGAGTCCGGAACCGAGGTCGACGAGCAGGCGATCCTCGACATCGCCCGCTACGCACTGGCCCGGATGCGGATCCACCCGCTGTCCGAGCTCTCGGTGATCGTGGTGGACACCGACGCCATGGAGCAGCTGCACATCCAGTGGATGGACCTTCCCGGTCCGACCGATGTCATGTCCTTCCCGATGGACGAGCTGCGTCCGCCGGCCAAGGACGACGAGGAGCCCCCGCAGGGGCTCCTCGGTGACATCGTGCTCTGCCCGGAGGTCGCGAAGAAGCAGGGCGAAGAGGCCCCGACGCAGCACTCCATGGACGAGGAGCTCCAGCTCCTGACCGTCCACGGAGTGCTGCATCTGCTGGGGTACGACCACGAGGAGCCGGACGAGAAGGCCGAGATGTTCGGCCTCCAGGCCGCCATCGTGGACGGCTGGCGCGGGGAGCACGGGCTCACCGGCGCGTCCCCGGCCCCCACCGTCTCGTGAGCGCGCCGCTGATCGTCGGCGCGGTTCTGCTGGTCATGATCGGCTGGCTGGCCGCCTGCGCGGAGGCCGGCATCGCCCGCACCTCCAGCTTCCGGGCGGACGAGGCGGTCCGGTCCGGGCGGCGCGGCAGCGCGAAGCTCGCGCAGATCGCCGCCGACCCGACCCGCTATCTCAACGTCGCCCTGCTGGTGCGGGTCGCCTGCGAGATGTCGGCCGGAGTCCTCGTCACGTACGCCTGTCTCCAGGAGTTTCCCGAGACCTGGGAGGCGCTGGCCGTCGCGATGGGCGTGATGGTCCTCGTCTCCTACGTCGCCATCGGCGTCTCCCCGCGCACCATCGGCCGCCAGCACCCGCTGAACACGGCCACGGCATCGGCGTACGTGCTGCTGCCGCTGGCCAGGATCATGGGCCCGATCCCGCAGCTGCTGATCCTCGTCGGCAACGCCCTGACCCCGGGCAAGGGGTTCCGCAAGGGCCCGTTCGCCAGCGAGGCCGAGCTGCGCGCGATGGTCGACCTCGCCGAGGCGGAGTCGCTCATCGAGGACGACGAGCGCCGCATGGTGCACTCCGTCTTCGAGCTGGGCGACACCCTGGTCCGCGAGGTCATGGTGCCGCGCACCGACCTCGTCTCCATCGAGCGCTACAAGACGATCCGCCAGGCCCTCACCCTCGCCCTGCGCTCCGGCTTCTCCCGGATCCCGGTCACCGGCGAGAACGAGGACGACGTCGTCGGGATCGTCTATCTCAAGGACCTGGTCCGCAAGACGCACATCAACCGCGAGTCCGAGGCCGACCCGGTCTCCACCGCGATGCGCCCGGCCGCCTTCGTCCCCGACACCAAGAACGCCGGTGACCTGCTCCGCGAGATGCAGCAGGACCGCAGCCACGTCGCGGTCGTCATCGACGAGTACGGCGGCACCGCGGGCATCGTCACCATCGAGGACATCCTGGAGGAGATCGTCGGCGAGATCACCGACGAGTACGACCGGGAGCTGCCGCCCGTCCAGGAGCTGGAGAACGGCTGCTACCGGGTCACCGCCCGGCTCGACATCGGGGACCTCGGCGACCTCTTCGACCTCGACGAGTACGACGACGAGGACGTGGAGACCGTCGGCGGTCTGCTCGCCAAGGCGCTCGGCCGGGTCCCGATCGCCGGCGCCTCGGCCACGGTCGAGCTGCCCGACGGCCGCAGGCTCCGCCTCACCGCCGAGTCCCCGGCCGGCCGCCGGAACAAGATCGTCACGGTGCTCGTGGAGCCGGAGCACCAGGAGACCGAGGAGAAGGAAGCGGTATGACGCCGGAGCGGCTGCGGGCGTTCTGCCTGGAGTTCAACGCGAGCGTGGAGGAGTTCCCGTTCGGCCCGGAGACCTCCGTGTTCAAGGTGCTCGGCAAGCTGTTCGCCCTCACCGCGCTGGACGGGCGGCCGCTCACGGTCAACCTCAAGTGCGATCCCGACGAGGCGATCCGGCTGCGCGGGACGCACCCCGCGATCGTGCCCGGCTGGCACATGAACAAGCGCCACTGGAACACGGTCACCGTCTCCGGCGTCCCGGACCGGCTGCTGCGCGAAATGATCGAGGACTCCTACGACCTGGTGGTCGCCGGTCTCCCGAAGGCGGAGCGGCTGCGGCTGGACCGGCCGTAGGACGCGTACGCGAACGGGCCCGCTCCTCCCCCGTGGGGAGCGGGCCCGTCCTCGTACCGGCAGGAAGGTCAGCCGCGGCGCAGCCCCGTCGCCACCGCCGCGCCCGCCGCCAGCAGGATCACCGCGGCGACCGCCACCACCGTCCGTACGCCGTCGAACAGCGTGTCCTGCGTCGTGGCCAGCACTCCCAGCAGCGGGATGCCGACCGTCAGGCCCACCTGCTGGGTCGTGGTGACCAGACCCGTGGCCAGGCCCTGCTGCTCGTTCGGGATGCCGGAGGTCACGGTCAGTCCGTACGCGATGATCGCGCCCAGGTGGCACATGCTCGCCAACGACACCGCCGCCGTGGCCAGCCACACGCCCGACTCCGTGCCCAGGCCCAGCAGCGCGCCGATGAACAGGCCCTGGCCGAGCAGCGACAGCGCCAGGGTGCGGCGTGCGCCGATCCGGCCGATCACCTTCGGCGCGTACATCCCGGCCACCACCGACAGCGCGCCCTGCGCACCGAAGACCAGCCCGGTGGCGAACGGCGAGAGGTCCAGAACCTCCTGGAGGTACAGGGTCAGCACGAAGACGACCGTGCTCATCATCGAGAAGGTCATCAGACCGCCGAGGTTGCCGAACGCCACCGTCCGCCGCCGCAGCATCGGCAGCGACACCAGCGGGGCCGCCGAGCGGGACTCCACCACGACGAACGCGGCGAGCAGAGCGACCCCGAGGACCAGCGTGACCAGCACGTCCGCGCCGCCGAAGCCGCGCTCCGCCGCCGTGGTCAGGGCGTAGATCAGCGCCAGCAGACCGCCGGTGACGCTCACCGCGCCCGGCACGTCCAGCCGGGGCCGGTCCACCGTGCGCGACTCCTCCAGCACCTTCGGGGCCACCGCCAGCACCACGAGCGAGGCCAGCGCCAGCAGGCCCATCGTGGAGCGCCAGCCCAGCGTGTCCGTCAGGACGCCGCCCGCGACCATGCCCACCGTGAAGCCGAGCGAGAGCAGCGTGCCGCTGATCCCGAGCGCCCGGTCACGCAGCGGCCCCTCCGGGAACGTGGTGGTCAGCAGGGACATCCCGGTCGGCACGATGACCGCAGCCCCCAGCCCCTGGAGCGCCCGCCCGGCGAGGAAGGAGGCCGGGTCCCAGGCCAGCGTCGCCAGCAGGGACGAGGCGCCGAAGACGGTGAGCCCGGTGAGGAACAGCCGGCGCCGCCCGTACAGATCGGCGATCCTCCCGAACAGCAGCAGGAAGCCCCCCGACGGCAGCGCGAACGCGGTGATGGCCCACTGGAGGCCCGTGGTGCTCAGCCCCAGGTCCTTGCCGAGCACGGGCAGCGCCACGTTCAGCACGGAGAAGTCGAGGGCCACCATGAACTGGGCGGCGCACAGCACGAAGAGGACCAGCCGGGCCCGGCCGGAGAGCCGGGGCGGCACGGAAGCCGAAGCGGAAGCCACAGAGGAAGAAGCAGAGGTGGAAGGGGATTCGATCGCCATGCGGTCCACCCTGCGGCGGCCGGAATAACCGTGGGGAGCGGGAACTTATCCTGTTGCCCGCACCACCAGGCAGGCGCACGCACGGACACAGGGGGAGTACGTGGCCACACCGGCCCGGCAGGCGACGGACGACACGAAGGCGCACCGCCTCGCCGAACTGCGCGAGTTCCTGATGAGCCGCCGGGCCCGCGTCACCCCGGCCGAAGCGGGCCTGCCGGACGGCGGCGCCCGCCGCCGCACCCCGGGCCTGCGCCGCGAGGAGGTCGCGGTCCTCGCCGGAGTCGGCGTCTCCTGGTACCAGTGGCTGGAGCAGGGCCGCGACATCACCGTCTCCCCGCAGGTGCTGGACTCCGTTGCCCGCGTGCTGCGGCTCCGGAGCGCCGAGCGCCGCCATCTGTACGTACTGGCCGGGCTGAACCCGCCGCCGGCCGAGGTCGATCCGGCCGACGCCGACATGTGCGAGGGGCTGACCCGGCTCATCGACGCCTGGATGCCGTACCCGGCCCACATCATGGACCGGTACTGGAACACCGTCCTGTACAACGACGCGGCCGCCGCGGTCCTCGGCATGCGCCCGGACATCCGGCAGAACTGTCTGATCGCCTTCTTCACCGACCCCGTCTACCGCTCCCGCACCGGGGCGAGTTGGGACGCGCTCGCCCCGCAGGTGGTGGCCCAGTTCCGGGCGGCCTGCTCGGAGTGTCCGGAGGACGACGGGTTCCGGGCGGTCGTCGAGGAGGCCAGGGCGGTCAGCCCGCTCTTCGCCGAACTGTGGGAGCGGCGCGACATCGCCCCCGCCGGGCAGAACCGCAAGGAGGTCGAGCACCCGCTCGTCGGCCGTCTGGTCCTGGAGGCCACCCAGCTGCGGGTGCCGGCCCGGCCGGACCTGGCGATCGTGCTGCACACCCCGCTGCCCGACACCGGCTGCGAGGCCAGGCTCCAGTGGCTCGCCTCGCCCGAGGGCCGGCGCGGCTCGATGTATCCGGTGCCGGGGTGACCCGCTCGGCCGGCCCGCCGCCCGCTTCGTATGCTCGTGCCATGACCGACACCACCGGCCTCGACGCCGAGGACCGCAAGATCGTCACTCTGGCGCGCAGCGCCCGCGCCCGCAACGGTGTGCCCGAGGGCGCGGCCGTACGCGACGAGACCGGACGTACGTATGTCGCGGGCACGGTGGCGCTGGAGTCGCTGAAGCTCAGCGCGTTGCAGACGGCCGTCGCCATGGCGGTGGCCAGCGGCGCCACCTCGCTGGAGGCGGCAGCGGTCGTCTCCGCCGCCGAGACGCCCTCGGACGACGACCGGGCCGCGGTGCGGGACCTCGGCGGACCGGACACGCCGGTGCTGCTCGCGGCCCCGGACGGCACGCTGCGCGTACGCGTCACGGCCGGCTGAACGACCGCTCCGGCGGCCGTTCCGCCCGGCCCTCCGGCGCGTCCCGGCGTACCGCTGTACGAGAGCGCCGCCGGGATCGGGGAGAATGGTCGCCATGAGCGCTCGACCGAACCAAGAATCCGCTGCCCCGCAAGCGGAGACCACCTCCCCCCACCGGGCAGGCTTCGCCTGCTTCGTGGGCCGCCCCAACGCCGGCAAGTCCACCCTCACGAACGCTCTCGTCGGTCAGAAGGTGGCGATCACCTCCAACCGCCCCCAGACCACCCGGCACACGGTGCGCGGCATCGTGCACCGTGACGACGCGCAGCTGATCCTGGTCGACACCCCCGGCCTCCACAAGCCGCGCACGCTGCTGGGCGAGCGGCTCAACGACGTCGTGCGGACGACCTGGGCCGAGGTCGACGTCATCGGCTTCTGCCTGCCCGCCGACCAGAAGCTCGGCCCCGGCGACAAGTACATCGTCAAGGAGCTCGCGGGGATCAAGAAGACCCCCAAGATCGCCATCATCACCAAGACCGACCTGGTCGAGTCCAAGGCGCTGGCCGAACAGCTTCTCGCCGTCTCCGCGCTCGCCGACGAGCTGGGCTTCGAGTGGGCCGAGATCATTCCGGTCTCGGCGGTCAAGGACCAGCAGGTGGGCCTGCTGGCCGACCTCATCGCCCCGCTGCTCCCGGAGAGCCCGCCGCTCTACCCGGAGGGCGACCTCACCGACGAGCCGGAGATGGTCATGGTCGCGGAGCTGATCCGCGAGGCCGCGCTGGAAGGCGTACGCGACGAGCTGCCGCACTCCATCGCGGTCGTCGTCGAGGAAATGCTGCCCCGCGAGAACCGTCCGGCGGGCAAGCCGCTGCTGGACATCCACGCCAACGTCTACATCGAGCGCCCCAGCCAGAAGGGCATCATCATCGGCCCGAAGGGCCAGCGGCTGAAGGACGTCGGCACCAAGTCCCGCAAGCACATCGAGGCGCTGCTCGGCACGCCGGTCTTCCTGGACCTGCATGTGAAGGTCGCCAAGGACTGGCAGCGCGATCCCAAGCAGCTGCGCAAGCTCGGGTTCTAGCCCTTCACGGGCCGGGGGCCGATCTCACGCGCCCTCCTTGAGGACGCGTGAGATCAGCGTGCGCTGCGCCCCGGTCAGATCGGGGTCAGCGCAGTACACGGTGCGGCCGTCGACCGTGATCGCGTACCGGAAGCCGTCCGGCACCCCGGTCGGTGGGGCGTCCCGCGCCGAGCCGAGCACGTCCTTCACGAGCGCCTGCCACTCGGCGGCGTCCGCCCGGCCCTCGGTGTCGACCTCATGGCGGCGGGCGATGCCGGCGAAGCCGCCGGTCCGGCTGACCTGAATACGCATGGGGTCCTGTCTATCGGGGGCCGTGACCGCACTCAACCCCGCCTCCTCGGCGGCCGGTTCACGCCCGGGTCGGAACGCCCACCTCCGACCAGGCCTTGAGCACCGCCTCCCGCTCGTCGCCCTCGCCGAAGCGGTCGCCCGCCGCTGTGACCGTCAGCCGGGCGAACTCCGCGAAGTCCGCGTTCGCCGTCAGCTCGCCGCCGGTCAGCACGTCGAACCAGATCTGCCCGGCGCGCTCCCAGGAATTGCCGCCCAGCGCGGTGGCCAGGAGGTAGAACGCGCGGTTGGGGATGCCGGAGTTGAGGTGGACCCCGCCGTTGTCCTCCGCCGTCTCGATGTAGTCGTCCATGGAGGCCGGCTGCGGGTCCTTGCCGAGGACGTCGTCGTCGTACGCCGTGCCCGGGGCCTTCATCGAGCGCAGCGCGTCGCCGCTGACCCGGGGCGCCAGCAGTCCGGCCCCGATCAGCCAGTCGGCCTGTTCCGCGCTCTGGCCCAGCGAGTACTGCTTGACCAGCGAGCCGATGACGTCGGACACGGACTCGTTGAGCGCGCCGGACTGGCCCTCGTAGCGCAGGTTGGCGGTGTACTGCGTCAGGCCGTGGGCCAGCTCGTGGGCGATCACGTCGACCGCGACGGTGAAGTCGAGGAAGATCTCGCCGTCGCCGTCCCCGAAGACCATCTGCTCGCCGTCGAAGAACGCGTTGTTGTACTCCTCGCCGTAGTGCACGGAGCCGATCAGCGGCAGGCCCTTGCCGTCGATCGAGCTGCGCCCGTACGCCGAGAGCAGCAGCTCGAAGGTGGCGCCGAGGCCGGCGTACGCGCGGTTGACGCTGGCGTCCGACGTGGGCTTGTCGCCCTCGTCGCGGACCTTGGCGCCGGGCAGAGTGGTGCCGTTCCCGCAGTCGTACAGGGTGCGGTGGGGCTTGGTCGGCACCGCGCCCGCGGTCGGTGCGGCCGGGGCGGCGGCGAGCGCCGTCATCCGGCGGCGGTTGCGGCGCAGGCCGTCCGCCTCCAGGGTGCGGCGGGCCGGATCCGCGAGCCGGGTGTCGGCGGACCGGGACAGGTGATCGAGGACGTGGGGCGGAACGATGGTGCAGAAGACGGGGTGGAACTCACCGTCGGTTCGAAGGTGCATACATCGACTGTGGCACTCCGTCACCGTCCTGTCACTGGTTGCGACGATGATTGACGAAATGGAGTGATGAGTCACTGTTTACCCGTCATCGATGTCCGGTCCCGCATACTGATACGGACCGACACCACGGGCCACACTCGGTTACGCTCGTCGCATCATGCGTTTCGGGCTGCTTCTCCTTAGCTGCCGCGGCGAGGGCCTGTAGTCGTAGGCCGACCCCCTCCCCGCGGAGTCTGGTGCTGCAGCGACACAGTCGGCCGACACCCGCTGGACCGAGGAGCCCTACGCCATGACCACCGTGAATCCCGCCGGTAACACCGTGAACCCTGCCGGTGATTCTGTCGGCCGCCCCACCCCGATCACCAACGCGACGCAGCTGCAGAAGCCGTCCGGGATGCCGGTCCACAAGTACCGCGGCTACGAGGCCGTCGACATCGCCGACCGCACCTGGCCCGACAACCGGATCACCGTGGCGCCCCGCTGGCTGTCCACCGATCTGCGCGACGGCAACCAGGCCCTGATCGACCCGATGTCCCCGGCCCGCAAGCGCGAGATGTTCGACCTGCTGGTGAAGATGGGCTACAAGGAGATCGAGGTCGGCTTCCCGTCCTCCGGCGAGACCGACTTCAACTTCGTCCGCTCCATCATCGAAGAGGGCGCGATCCCCGAGGACGTGACGATCTCCGTCCTGACGCAGGCCCGCGAGGAGCTGATCGAGCGCACCGTGGAGTCGCTGGTCGGCGCGCGCCGGGCCACCGTCCACCTGTACAACGCCACCGCCCCCACCTTCCGCCGGGTCGTCTTCCGCGGCTCGCGCGAGGAGGTCAAGCAGATCGCGGTGGACGGCACCCGGCTGGTCATGGAGTACGCCGAGAAGATCCTGGGCCCCGAGACGGTCTTCGGCTACCAGTACAGCCCGGAGATCTTCACCGACACCGAGCTGGACTTCGCCCTGGAGGTCTGCGAGGCCGTCTGCGACGTGTGGCAGCCGGAGGAGGGCCGCGAGATCATCCTCAACCTGCCCGCCACCGTGGAGCGTTCCACGCCCTCCACCCACGCGGACCGCTTCGAGTGGATGTCCCGCAACCTGACCCGCCGCGAGCACGTCTGCCTGTCCGTCCACCCGCACAACGACCGGGGCACCGCCGTCGCCGCCGCCGAGCTGGCCATCATGGCCGGCGCCGACCGTATCGAGGGCTGTCTGTTCGGCCAGGGCGAGCGCACCGGCAACGTCGACCTGGTCACCCTGGGCATGAACCTGTTCTCCCAGGGCGTCGACCCGCAGATCGACTTCTCGCAGATCGACGAGATCCGCCGCACCAGCGAGTACTGCAACCAGATGGAGATCCACCCGCGCCACCCCTACGCGGGCGATCTGGTCTACACCGCCTTCTCCGGCTCCCACCAGGACGCCATCAAGAAGGGCTTCGACGCGATGGAGAAGGACGCGGCGTCCCAGGGGAAGACGGTCGACGACATCGAGTGGGCCGTGCCGTACCTGCCGATCGACCCGAAGGACGTCGGCCGCTCCTACGAGGCCGTCATCCGCGTCAACTCGCAGTCCGGCAAGGGCGGTATCGCGTACGTCCTGAAGAACGACCACAAGCTGGACCTGCCGCGCCGGATGCAGATCGAGTTCTCCCGGATCATTCAGGCCAAGACCGACGCCGAGGGCGGCGAGGTCACGCCGGCGCAGATCTGGACCACCTTCCGGGACGAGTACCTGCCGAACCCGGACAACGCCTGGGGCCGCATCCAGCTGCGCTCCGGCCAGACCACCTCCGACACCGACGGCACCGACACCCTGACCGTCGAGGCGGTCGTGGACGGCGTCGACACCGTCCTGACCGGCTCCGGCAACGGTCCGATCTCCGCGTTCTTCGAAGCGCTGCAGGCCATCGGCATCGACGCCCGGCTGCTGGACTACACCGAGCACACGATGAGCGAGGGCGCCTCCGCCCAGGCCGCCTCGTACATCGAGTGCGCGATCGACGGCAAGGTCCTGTGGGGCATCGGCATCGACGCCAACACCACCCGCGCCTCACTGAAGGCGGTCGTCTCCGCGGTCAACCGCGCGGCCCGCTGACGCCCGAACGGCACTCCTGACCCCGATCGCCCGCTTTGGGCGGTCGGGGTTCGGCCATATCCGAGGGTTGTGACGTCCCAGAGGCTGACGTCACATCACGCATGTGGCTAACATCACGTCCAACACACGGCAATGTTGCCGGAGCGTTACGGAGGTGTGCGACGTGCGGTCAGCCAAAGGACAACGCGCTCTGAGGCCGGTCCTCTGCGGCGTACGCACCGTCTGGAACGCCGTCGGCGACGGCTCCTTCTTCTGCCCCGGCTGCGGGGGCGACCGCAACTACCGCCGGCTCACCGGCCGCCGCCGTCTCACCGTCCTCGGCGTCCCGCTGGTCCGCCGGGGCGAGACCGAGCCCGTCGTCGAGTGCGCCGCCTGCCTCGCCCGCTACGCCCCCGAGGCCCTGGACCACCCCACCACCACCCGGTTCTCCGCGATGCTCCGCGAGGCCGTCCACACCGTCACTCTGGCCGTCCTCGCGGCCGGTGGCACCACCTCCCGTACGGTCCTGGAGGCCGCCGTCGCCACCGTGCGCGACGCCGGGCTCGACGACTGCACCCAGGAGCAGCTGTTCACCGTCGTCGAGGTGCTGGCCGCCGACACCGGACGCGGCTCCGGCACCGACCCGGCCGCCGAGGCCTGCGGCCCGACCCTCGCCATCGAGCTGCACGAGGTGCTGGCCCCGCTCGCCCCGCACCTGGCCACCGCCGGCCGCGAGTCCGTCCTCCTCCAGGGCGCCCGCATCGCGCTGGCCGACGGCCCCTACTGCGCCGCCGAGCGCCAGGTGCTGACCACCGTCGGCAGCGCCCTCCAGCTGCCCGCCGACGACACCGCCCGCCTGCTGGCGGCGGCCGCCCGTACGCCCTCGTAACGCCTTCTCGGCAGCGGCCCCCGCCCGGGCGGCCCGGTGGGCGACAATGGGCCCATGAGCTTGTTCCGGGACGACGGCATCGTGCTGCGTACGCAGAAACTGGGCGAGGCCGACCGGATCATCACGATCCTGACCCGCGGCCACGGCCGGGTGCGCGCCGTCGCCCGCGGGGTGCGCCGCACCAAGTCCAAGTTCGGCGCCCGTCTGGAGCCCTTCTCCCACGTCGACGTGCAGTTCTTCGCGCGCGGCAGCGAGCTGGTCGGCCGCGGGCTGCCGCTCTGCACCCAGAGCGAGACGATCGCGCCGTACGGCGGCGGCATCGTCGCCGACTACGCCCGCTACACCGCGGGCACCGCGATGCTGGAGACCGCCGAGCGGTTCACCGACCACGAGGGCGAACCGGCCGTCCAGCAGTATCTGCTGCTCGTCGGCGGCCTGCGCACCCTCGCCCGGGGCGAGCACGCCCCCCATCTGATCCTGGACGCGTTCCTGCTGCGCTCGCTCGCGGTCAACGGGTACGCGCCCAGCTTCGAGGACTGCGCCAAGTGCGGAATGCCCGGTCCGAACCGGTTCTTCTCCGTCGCGGCGGGGGGCGTCATATGCGGTGACTGCCGGGTGCCCGGCAGCGTCGTACCCTCGGCACAGGCCCTGGCCCTGCTGAGCGCGCTGCTCAGCGGCGACTGGGCGACGGCGGACGCGTGCGAGGCGCGCCATGTCAGGGAGGGGAGCGGGCTGGTGTCCGCCTATCTGCACTGGCATCTGGAGCGCGGCCTGCGCTCGCTGCGGTACGTAGAGAAGTGACACAGGGAGACTGAGAAGCTCATGGCAGTACGCGGGATCCTCGGCGGCCGTAACCGGCGCACGTACAAGACCCCCGAGCCGCACCCCTCGGGCGCGACGCCTCCGAAGATCCCCGGCGAGCTGGTGCCCCAGCACGTCGCCGTCGTGATGGACGGCAACGGCCGCTGGGCCAAGGAACGGGGTCTGCCCCGCACCGAGGGCCACAAGGTCGGTGAGGGCGTCGTCATGGACGTTCTCAAGGGCTGTATCGAGATGGGCGTGAAGAACCTCTCGCTGTACGCCTTCTCCACGGAGAACTGGAAGCGCTCGCCGGACGAGGTGAAGTTCCTGATGAACTTCAACCGCGACGTGATCCGCCGCCGCCGCGACGAGATGGACGAGCTCGGCATCCGTATCCGCTGGGTGGGCCGCATGCCCAAGCTGTGGAAGTCCGTCGTCCAGGAGCTCCAGGTCGCCCAGGAGCAGACCAAGAACAACGACGCCATGACGCTGTACTTCTGCGTGAACTACGGCGGCCGCGCCGAGATCGCGGACGCCGCGCAGCGCATCGCCCAGGACGTGGCCGCCGGGAAGCTCGACCCGTCCAAGGTCAACGAGAAGACCTTCGCGAAGTACATCTACTACCCGGACATGCCGGACGTGGACCTCTTCGTGCGCCCCAGCGGCGAGCAGCGCACGTCGAACTATCTGATCTGGCAGAGCGCGTACGCCGAGATGGTCTTCCAGGACGTTCTTTGGCCGGATTTCGACCGTCGCGACCTGTGGCGGGCCTGCCTGGAGTACGCCCAGCGCGACCGCCGCTTCGGCGGGGCGCAGGAGGCGGAAGCCGCCAAGTGAGTACGGGAAAGGGGCGGGCCCGGTGCGTCATACACCGGGCCCGCCCCTTTCCCGTATGTCCGTCACGCCTTCTTCTCGGCGCACTCCGCGCAGGTGCCGAAGATCTCGACGGTGTGCGCGACGTTCACATAGCCGTGCTGGGCGGCGATCATCTCGGCCCACTGCTCGACGGCCGGTCCCTCGACCTCCACGGCCTTGCCGCAGAGCCGGCAGACCAGGTGGTGGTGATGGTCACCGGTCGAGCACCGCCGGTAGACGGCCTCGCCCTCGGTGGTGCGCAGTACGTCGACCTCACCCGCGTCCGCGAGGGACTGCAGGGTCCGGTAGACCGTGGTGAGGCCCACGGAGTCGCCGCGGTGTTTCAGGACGTCGTGCAGTTCCTGGGCGCTGCGGAACTCGTCGACCTCGTCGAGCGCCGCCGCCACCGCCGCCCGCTGCCGGGTGGACCGGCCGCGTACCGGCGCTGCGTTCGTGCCACTGATCGGCGCCGTGGCCACAGGTGCCTCCTCGTGTCGCCCGTACATGTGTCGGGCCATTGTGCCAGCCCGGCCGGGCGCACCCGGCGAACACGTACGGTGCGACTCCGTCACACGTACCGCTGTCACGGCTGTCGTGGCCGTCACACCCGTACGTCGTCCCGGTCCCGGCGGGCTGCCGGTACTTCCAGGGTGCACTCGGCACCCTTCGTCTCGCTCGCCCGCGCCCGCCGTCGTGCGAGCGGAGCCGCGAGCACGGTCAGCGCGACGAACACCGCGATGGCCAGCAGCACGATCGTCGCGCCGGGCGGAACGTCCTGGTAGTACGAGGTCACGGTGCCGGTGAGGGTCACGGCCGTGCCGATCACCACGGCCAGCACGAAGGTGACCCTGAAGGACTTGGTGATCTGCTGGGCGGCCGCCACCGGCACCACCATCAGCGCGCTGACCAGCAGCAGGCCGACGACCCGCATCGCGACGGTCACGGTCACGGCGGCGGTCACCGCGATCAGCAGGTTCAGCACCCGCACCGGAAGTCCGGAGACGCGGGCGAACTCCTCGTCCTGGCTGACCGCGAACAGCTGCCGCCGCAGCCCCACCGTGACCAGCACCACGAAGGCCGCCAGGACGCAGATCGCGACGACGTCCGACTCGGAGACGGTGGCGAGCGAGCCGAAGAGGTACGAGGTCAGATTGGCGTTGGAGCCGGTGTCGGACAGGTTGATCAGCATGACGCCGCCCGCCATACCGCCGTAGAACAGCATCGCCAGCGCGAGGTCGCCGCGGGTGTGTCCGTACCAGCGGATCAGCTCCATCACGACGGCGCCGGCCACCGCGACGGCGGTCGCCATCCAGACCGGGCTGGTGGAGAGCAGGAAGCCGAGGCCGACGCCGGTCATCGCGATGTGCCCGATGCCGTCGCCCATCAGGGCCTGCCGGCGCTGCACCAGGTAGATGCCGATGGCGGGCGCGGTGACGCCGACCAGCACGGCCGCGATGAGCGCCCGCTGCATGAAGGGAGGGTTGAGGAATTCGAAGAGCATCAGGTCAGCAGTCCCGTCCGGACGGGCTCGGCGGCCGCGTGGGGGTGTCCGTGGCAGTTGCCGGGGATGGGGTCTCCCCTGCTCGAACGAAGCTGAGAGCTTGGGGAAGCGTGCTGGCCGAGCGCCTGAGGCGGCGGCCCGTCGTGCGTCACACAGCCGTCGCGCAGGACGACGGCCCGGTCGATCAGCGGCTCCAGCGGGCCCAGCTCGTGCAGCACCAGCAGTACGGAGGTGCCCAGCGCCACCTGCTCGCGCAGGGTCGAGGCGAGGATCTCCTGGCTGGCCAGGTCCACTCCCGCCATCGGCTCGTCCATGATCAGCAGCTCCGGCTCGGCGGCCAGGGCGCGGGCGATCAGGACCCGCTGGTGCTGGCCGCCCGACAGCGCGCTCACGGAGTCCTTGGCGCGGTCGGCCAGGCCCACCAGCGCGATGGCCCGGTCCACGGCCGCCCGGTCCGCCTTCCCGGGCCACCGCAGCCCCGTACGGGACAGCCGGCCGGAGGCGACGACCTCGCGGATCGTGGCGGGCACGCCGCCCGCGGCCGTGGTGCGCTGCGGGACGTACCCGATCCGGCCCCAGCGGCGGAAGCGGCGCAGCTCGGTGCCGAACAGCTCGACGCTGCCGCCGGTCAGTGGGACCTGCCCGATGACCGACCGTACGGCGGTGGACTTGCCGGAACCGTTGGCGCCGAGCAGCGCGACGACCTCGCCGCGGTGCACGGTCAGGTCCACGCCGCGCAGCACGGGGCGCGCGCCGAGGGTGGCCGTGGCGCCGCGCAGGGCTATGACGGGCTCCTGGGCGGGCTCGTGGGTGGTGCTCTCACGCTCCGGCACGAGCGCCTCCGATCCGAACGTCACAAGTGGTGCGGGTGATGCGGGTGGTGCGGGTCACTTCGCGCCGAGGGCCTTCTGCAGCGCGGCGAGGTTGGACTTCATGACCTCGATGTAGTCAGCGCCCCGGGACTTCTCCGTGATTCCCTCCAGCGGGTCCAGAACGCCGGTCTTCAGTCCGGTGTCCTTCGCGAGGGTCTTCGCGGTCTTGTCGCTGGCGAGCGTCTCGAAGAAGACCGTGGTGGCCTTCTCCTTCTCCGCGATGGTGTGGATCTCCTGGATCCGGGCGGGGCTCGGCTCGGCCTCGGGGTCGATGCCCGCGATGCCCTGCTGGGTGAGCCCGTAGCGCTCGGCGAGGTAGCCGAAGGCGGAGTGGGTGGTGATGAAGGTCTTGGTGGCGGTGTTCTTCAGCCCGGTCTCGTACGCTGTGTTCAGCTCGCCCAGCTCGCCGACCAGCGCTTCGGTGTTCTTCTTGTAGTCGGCGGCGTGGTCGGGGTCGGCCTTCTCCAGCGACTTGCCGACGCCCTTGGCGACCTCGGCGTACTTCACCGGGTCCAGCCAGATGTGCGGGTCGGCGCCGCCCTCCTCACCGTGGTTGTGGCCGTCGCCCTCTTCGTGGGCTTCTTCCTCGTGGGCGTCTTCTTCGTGACCGTGCTCGTCCGCGTGCTCTTCCTCGCCCTCGCCCTCGTGACCGTGGTCGTGGCCGCTGACCTCGGAGCCGTGGTTCTCCAGCGTGGTGAGGGTCGCGGCGTCGACGGTGTTCTTCACACCGGACTGCTTGATCGCGTCGTCCACGGCAGGCTGGATGCCCTTGAGGTACAGCACGTAGTCGGACTCGCTGATGGAGCCGATCTGGCGGGGGGTGAGCTCCAGGTCGTGCGGCTCGACGCCGGGCTTGGTGAGGCTGGTGACGGCGACGTGCTCGCCGCCGATCTTCTCGGCCAGGAACTGCATCGGGTAGAACGACGCCGTCACCTTCAGCTTGTCGCCGTTGCTCCCGTCCGCGGCGTCGGAGGTGGAGCAGGCGGAGAGAGCGGTCAGACCGAGGGCGACTGCTCCGGCGACGGCGGTGGTGGGTATCAGGCGGCGTACGTTCATGACAGTCATTTTCAACAAAAGTGGAAACGATTGTCAACAAGGCGGATGAGATGCCCGGAAGATCACGAGGTGGCGGCGCGGGGTCTCCTCCGGGCCCCTACCGATTTGATCCAGGGGGTGCACGCGCCGGTAACCTGAGTCATTCGCCGTTCGTCGCCGTCGTAATGAAGAGAGCACCGTGGCCGCCGACAAGATCGACACCATCGTCAGCCTGAGCAAGCGCCGTGGCTTCGTCTACCCCTGCAGTGAGATCTACGGTGGCCAGAAGGCCGCCTGGGACTACGGGCCGCTGGGCGTCGAGATGAAGGAGAACCTGAAGCGCCAGTGGTGGCGCTACATGGTCACCGCGCGCGAGGACGTGGTCGGTCTCGACTCGTCGGTCATCCTTGCCCCGGACGTCTGGGTCGCCTCCGGACACGTCGCCACCTTCTCGGACCCGCTGACCGAGTGCACCTCCTGTCACAAGCGCTACCGCGCCGACCACCTGGAGGAGGCGTACGAGGAGAAGCACGGCAAGCCGCCGGTCAACGGTCTCGCCGACCTCAACTGCCCCAACTGCGGCAACAAGGGCACCTTCACCGAGCCCAAGGAGTTCTCGGGGCTGCTCTCCACCCACCTCGGCCCGACCCAGGACTCCGGCTCGGTCGCCTACCTGCGTCCCGAGACCGCGCAGGGCATCTTCACCAACTTCGGCCAGGTGCTGCAGACCTCGCGCAAGAAGCCGCCGTTCGGCATCGCGCAGATGGGCAAGTCCTTCCGGAACGAGATCACTCCGGGCAACTTCATCTTCCGGACCCGTGAGTTCGAGCAGATGGAGATGGAGTTCTTCGTCAAGCCGGGCGAGGACGAGGAGTGGCAGCAGTACTGGATGGACCAGCGCTGGAACTGGTACACGGACCTCGGCATGCGCGAGGAGAACATGCGCTGGTTCGAGCACCCGAAGGAGAAGCTCTCCCACTACTCCAAGCGCACCGCCGACATCGAGTACCGCTTCCGCTTCGGCGGCAGCGAGTGGGGCGAGCTGGAGGGCGTGGCCAACCGCACCGACTACGACCTCAAGGCGCACTCCGAGGCCTCGGGCACCGACCTCCAGTACTACGACCAGGAGGCCAACGAGCGCTGGACGCCGTACGTCATCGAGCCCGCGGCCGGTGTCGGCCGCGCGATGCTGGCGTTCCTCCTGGACGCCTACGTCGAGGACGAGGCGCCCAACGCCAAGGGCGTCATGGAGAAGCGCACCGTGATGCGCCTCGACCCGCGCCTGGCGCCGGTCAAGGTCGCGGTGCTGCCGCTCTCGCGCAACCCGCAGCTCTCGCCGAAGGCCAAGGGCCTGGCGACCGACCTGCGCAAGAACTGGAACATCGAGTTCGACGACGCCGGCGCCATCGGCCGCCGCTACCGCCGCCAGGACGAGATCGGCACCCCGTTCTGCGTCACCGTCGACTTCGACACCCTCGACGACAACGCGGTGACCGTGCGCGAGCGCGACACCATGAAGCAGGAGCGCGTCTCCCTGGACCAGATCCAGGCGTACCTCGGCGCCCGTCTGCTCGGCTGCTGATACCCGCGTACGTGCGTGAGGCCCCCGGTTCCGGGTACGGAACCGGGGGCTTCGTCGTACAGTCCACCGGAGCCCCCGCCGCCGTTCCGGGAGGTACGCGATGCCGTCGATCACCACCAGCAAGGTCAGCAGATGGGACCAGCACGGCCGTGAACACGTCGTGCAGGTGAAGAAGTCGGGCATGACACGCCAGTTGACCTGCTCCACCTGCGCATGGCGCCGCTCGGCGCAGTTCCTGCCCTGGCTGAAGGCCGAGGAGCATCTGGCCGAGGCCCATCAGGCGACGGTCGACCCGACGGCCTGAGACCCGGCGGCCCGAAAACCTGGTGCGGCGCTCGCGGGGAGCGCGGTACGGTTCCCGTATGTCTTCGTTCTTCCAGATCTACGAGTGAGAGCGCGGCGGGTGTGAACTCCCCGCCGCGGCCCGGGGACCGGCGCGACCGGCCCCCGAACACCTTCACCTGACTCACTTCACACCCCACAGGGGAGAACGCCATGGCCAAGAGCCGTAACAACCTGCTCGGCGTCGGCGGACAGCGCAAGAAGCTGTCCCGCGCCGAACAGCAGGGCGCGGGTTCCGCGCGAGGCGCCGACCGCAAGGCCGCCGAGGACAAGAAGCAGGAACTGGTCCGCAAGATGCGCGAGCGCGCCGAGGCCCAGGCGGCCGCGACCGCCGAGCAGACCGGCGAGCCGACCGCCGAACAGGACGCGTCGCCCGCGCAGGGCTGAACTGAGCCGATACCTGAGCGGCTGAGCAGTACCCGTACGACGGTGTGGGCCCGGATCATTCGTGATCCGGGCCCACACTCATGTGCCTCAGGCTGTCGGGGAAGCGGTCCCGGACGTCGCCCGGTCCGCACGCAGATGCCGGGCGAAGAACCGGGCCCCTGTGTCGAGTTCGAACTGGGGGACACCGGTGTGCCCGCCGAGGTTGGCGTGCAGGGTCTTCTCCCGGGAACCGAAGGCGTCGAACAGATCCAGGGCCGCCTGCCGGTCGTTCCCTTCGTCGTCCCACTGCAGCAGGACGTGCAGCGGAACGGTGACCCGGCGGGCCTCCTCGAACATGGCGGCGGGCACGAGGCTCCCGGCGAAGAAGCCGGCGGCCACGATGCGCGGTTCGATCACGGCCAGGCGGATGCCGATGGAGATCACCCCTCCCTCGTATCCGACCGGCCCGCCGATCCCGGGCAGTGCCAGGAGCTCGTCCAGGGCGGCCTGCCATTCCGGGACCGCCCGGTCGACCATCGGGAGGACGAGGGCGTCGACGATCTCGTCGCCGACCGGCCCGCCGCCCTCCAACGCCCGGCGCAGGTCGGCGCGGGCCTGCTCGGCGGCGGCCCAGCGGGGGCGTTCACCGCTGCCGGGGAGCTCGATGGTGGCCGTGGCGAACCCGTACTCCGCCACGTAGTGCCGCGCCCGCCCCGCCAGCCGGGGGTACATCCTGCCCAGCCCCAGCGGAGGATGGCCGATCAGGATCAGCGGAGCAGGCGCGGATACGGGGGATACGGCAGCGGGCGTCCACAGGATGCCGGGGATCTCGCCGAGGGTGAATGCACGCTCGACCACGTCGCCGTCGAGTCGCTGTTCGGAAGAGAAATGCACGGTCGTGCCTTTCGGGAGTGCGCGTGAACGGCGCTCCCGGACGACCTATCGCCCGACCGTGACCCCGAAGGGGAGCACCCATGTCGACATTGCGTTCACGGATACCACCTCCTCGGTCTTCAGCACGGCGTGCGGAAACGTAGCAAGGGGCGCGCTCATGCGCCAACCGGTTTTCGGGCCCCTTGCCGTGCGGTCGATCGACACCCCCCCCTAGCCCGGCAGCGCGACCCCGGCCAGCTCCTCCGAGACCCGCCACACCCGCCGGGCCTCCTCGGCGTCGCGCAGCCGGCCGTACAGCTCCTGCTCGGCGGGCGGGCCGCCCAGGTTGCCGGGGCCGCTCGGCCCGTACAGGGCGCCGCCCCGGGCGTCAGGCGAGGTGGCGGCGTACAGCGCGGGGAACTTCGCGCTCTCCACGGTGCCGACCACGAGCCCCCGGGCGGACAGCAGACGGATCATCCGTACGCCCAGAGTGTCCTTGGCGCGTCCCACCTCCGGCCGGGCGGCCAGCAGGCTGGTCGGGGCGATGCCGGGGTGGGACAGGTTGCTGGTGATGCCCCAGCCCTCGGCCCGGCTGCGCCGGTCCAGCTCCAGGCCGAAGAGCCCGAAGGCGATCTTCGACTGGCTGTAGGCGCGCATGCCGTTGTAGGACCGCTCCCAGTTCAGGTCGTCCCAGTTGATGGAGTTGCGGTTGGCGGCGACGCTGATCTGCGAGGTCACCCGGGCCTGCCCGGCCCGCAGGAGGGGCAGCAGCCGCAGGACGAGGGCGACGTGACCGAGATGGTTGGTGCCGAACTGCAGCTCGAAGCCGTCGGTGGTCGTCTGCCGGTCGGGCGGGGTCATCACCCCGGCGTTGTTGACCAGGAGGTGGATGGGCCGGCCCTCGTCGAGGAGGGTGGTACCGAGGGCGGCGACGGAGTCGAGCGAGGACAGGTCGAGCGTACGCAGCGACACCTGTGCGCCGGGCGCCTGTCGCCGGATCTCGACCACCGCAGCCTCGCCCTTGCGCGGGTTGCGCACCGGCAGCACCACCTCGGCTCCGGCGGCGGCGAGCCGTGTCGCGATCCCGAGGCCGATGCCGTCGCTCCCTCCGGTGACGACGGCGCGCTTGCCCGAGAGGTCGGGAACGGAGATGTCGATGCTCTGGCGTGCCATGAGAACTCACTCCTGTGAGGTCGGGTTTCCTCCACGGTGACGCCGACGCCCCGGCCTATCCAGGACCTCCCGATCCACCGATCCGCGAGGCGAGGCTACGGCCCGCGACCGGGCGCGGCCGGGCGAGCGCCGCCGTACGGGGGCGTATGGGGGGGATCAACGGTCCGTGGCTGAGGGCGGCTGCGGGCGCTACAAGGGAAAGGGAGCAGAAGCCGAAGGGAGGCGGAGGAGACATGGAGATCGACCGGCCCGGGCTCGCCGCGTTCCTGCGGCGCCGCCGGGAACTGCTGCAACCCGAGGACGTGGGCCTCCCGCGCGGGCAGCGCCGCAGGACCGGCGGGCTGCGCCGCGAGGAGGTCGCGGTGCTGTGCCACATGTCGACCGACTACTACGCCCGGCTGGAGCGGGAGCGCGGCCCGCAGCCGTCCGAGCAGATGATCGCCTCGATCGCGCAGGGGCTCCACCTCTCCCTGGACGAGCGTGACCACCTCTTCCGGCTCTCCGGACACACACCGCCCGCCCGGGGCACGACCGGCGAGCACATCAGCCCCGGGCTCCTCCGCATCCTCGACCGGCTGGACGACACCCCCGCCGAGATCGTCACGGAGCTCGGCGAGACGCTGCGGCAGACCCCGCTCGGCGTAGCCCTCACCGGCGACACGACCCGGTACACCGGCCTCGCGCGCAGCATCGGCTACCGCTGGTTCACCGACCCCGCCACCCGGACGCTGTACGTGGCCGAGGACCACGCCTTCCTCTCCCGGATGTTCGCCTCCGGCCTGCGGGAGCTGGCCACCCTGCGGGGGACCGGCTCCCGGGCCGCCCACTGTGCCGAGCTGTTGCGCGAGGAGAGCGAGGAGTTCCGGCGGCTCTGGGACCAGCACGAGATCGGCATCCGCCCCGACCAGGTCAAACGCTTCGTCCACCCGGAGGTCGGCGTCCTGGAGCTGAACTGCCAGCGCCTGCTGGACCCGGACCAGTCGCACAGCCTGCTGGTGTACACGGCCGCACCGGGCAGCGAGAGCCACGAACGACTGCGGCTGCTCTCGGTCATCGGGACGCAGACGCTGCGCTGAGCCCGGGGCAGCGGGGTACGCCCGTCGGCCTGGGCCCTGCCCGGCCTACGAGCAGGACGCGTCGCCCACGCCGCTCAGCCGGCCTCGCCCAGGTGGCTCAGGGCTTCGCGGAAGTCGTCGAGAGCGGGGCCCAACTCGTGGGCGGCGATGCGGAAGGCCGACCGTTCGATCAGGGTCCTGGCCAGGGTGCGCGGCCCCTCCGCCGGGTCGTGCCGGGGCAACTGACGGGCCAGCGACACTCCTTCGTCGAAGAGGGGGCGCACCTGCTCCGCGAACAGATGGGTGCGGTTCTCCCAGTAGACGGCGGCGCGGACGGTGAGGACGCTTTGCACCCGGACCAGTTCGGCCAGGTGCGCCGCCGGATCCTCGGCAGCTCGCCCAGCGAGGGCGTCCACCGCGCGGCGCAGGGCAGCACGGCTGTCGAAGTAGCGCTGTAGGGCATCGGGCGACCACTCCATCGGATCCGTACCCGAGGGTGTCCGTGGCCCGTCGGACCAGGGCCCCACGCCTGCCGTACCGGAGACTGTCAGCAACACCGCCCAGAACGACGCCTCGTAGCCGCCCCAGGACACCCGCCCACCTGACGCGGCCTGCTCGGTCAGCTTGGTCAGCACGGCGAGTGCGTCCTGCCGCACACGGGCCGCCTGTTCGTCCCGGCCGTGGAGGTCGAGCATCCGGACGTACCCGATGAGTGCGTGGACATGGCAGATCACCGGGCCGCGTCTCCTCGCGGCTTCGGCCGCTTCCATGGCGACGAACTGCTCGAACGCGGCGCGTGCTTCGCCGGATCGGCCGGCGTCGTGGAGAGCGGCGATCCACTGCATCAGTGACCAGGCAAGGGCCCCGTCCTGGGGCCCCTCGGGCAGGAGCGCCGCGACCAACTCGTCCATGGCGTCGGCGGCCTCGGCGTACCGGCCCTCCTCGGAGAGCCCGGCGGCCCATTCACTCAGCCCTTTGGCCACGGGCTTCCCGGACCGTTCGGCCTGCGCACGGCTGATGGCGAGCATCTCGGCACGCAGGGCCAGGCCTTCGGTACGTCGACCCCGGCGGTACAGCTCTCGCTGGCACGACCTGAGGGCCTGGTACAGGACATCCGCACGGGCGGGCTCGGCCGGATCGATGCGTCGCGCCGCCTCGACCGCCTCCTCGCACAGCTCCAGCGAGGACGGACACCATGCGTCGCTGCCGCCGTAGCTGAGATGCTGAAGCTTCCTGGACAGCAGCGGCAGGTATGCGGCGGGGCTGACCTGAGCGAGCACCCGATAGGCGTCGACCTCCTCGCGCAGTGTGCGGCGCCCCGATGCGAGCAGCACATTTCTCGCCCGCACGATGTCGTCCTGATCGACTTTCCCCCACTGATTCATGACGGAGATTCTGGGTGCCTCGAACAAGGCCCCACAAGGCGGTTCAGCTGTGCCGTTACTCCTACGGAAATGCCTTCTGACCTGTCATGATGGATGTGACATCTTCACGGCCGGAATTCCACGCCGCCGGTGAACCGGCCCCCCATTGGCCGGCGTTCCACGGGACGCGGGCCGTCGGACTCGACCAGGGCCTGTATCGAAAGTGGATCTTGGGCTGTGGATGATCACGGTTCATGGGTCGGGGAGATCTCACGGACGAGCAGTGGGCGGTGCTGGAGCCGCTGTTGCCGAAGGATGCCAGGTTGGGGCGGCCGCCCCTCTGGCCTCGGCGGCAGCTGATCGACGGCATACGGTTCCGGGTCCGGACCGGCGTTCCGTGGCGGGACGTGCCCGCCGAGTACGGACCGTGGAGCCGGGTCTACGACCTGTTCCGCCGGTGGCAGCGCAACGGCACCTGGCACCGGCTTTTCACCCGTCTCCAGTCCCTGGCCGATGTCGAGCAGGGGCAGAAGCCCATGTCGATCGTGGTGACGGCCGGGCAGCGCGGGGGATTCACCGCAGTTCGAGGCGGTGCTGGACAAGGTCCGCGTGCCCCGCATCGGTCCGGGACGGCCTCGCGTCCGCCCCGACAGCGTGCGGGCCGACAAAGGCGTACGCCTCCCGCAGGAACCGGGCTTACCTGCGCCGGCGCGGGATGCGCTGCACCATCCCGGACAAGGCCGACCAGGCCCGCAACCGCCGAAGGCTCGGTTCCCGCGGCGGCCGGCCGCCGCGCTTCGACCCGCTCGACTACCGCGAGCGCCACGCGGTCGAGTGTGGGATCAACCGCCTCAAGAGGAACCGCGCTGTCGCCACGCGGTACGACAAGCTCGCTGTCCGCTACGAGGCGACAGTCCTGGTCGCGGCGATCAATGAGTGGTTGTGATCCTTCACCGAAAAGGCATCGGGGTCCACGGCAACGCCTCGCGCCATCCCTGTCGATCGTGAGCCCAGTCCATCATCACCTTGGCGGTCGACTCTTCCGGGCCGAACACTTCATGGACCCTTGGAACATGGGCCTGGTAGTGCTCCTCCGCACTGCCTTCGCGGTACTCGACCTGGTAGCTGAGGTCATCGTTCAGGTACACCTGAATGTAATGCTGATCCGCAGGCTCCAGATCGAGTCTGTTAAGGATGACAAACCGGTACGACAGGCTCATCTCGGCCAACAGGTTGTGCAGGGCCTCCTCGGTCGGGTCGTCCACGGTACGGCCGCCCGCATCAACTGCACGCAGTAGTGGCTTCAGCATGCACGCGACTGTACCGATCCAGAGGGCTCAACTGCCCAGCGGTCCACTTCCGCAACAGGCCCTAGTTCGCCCTGATCGTGTGCGGGCCGACAAGGCGTACGCCTCACGAAATTCCCTCGGTGGCCGTCCGCCGAAGTTCGACCGGGAAGACTACAAAGCCAGGCACGCGGTCGAGTGCGGCATCAACCGCCTCACATGGCATCGGGCCGTTGCCGCCAGGTGCGACGAGCTCGCAGTCCGCTACAAGGCGACCGTCCTCATCGCCGCGATCAATGACTGGCTGTGAACTGCAACTTTGCCCCCGGCGCTCACCGTGACGCTTCGTATGCCTCGCGAATGGATGCGGGGACACGTCCGCGGTCATTGACCAGGTAGCCGTTCGCACGAGCCCAGAGACGTACAGGCCCATCCTCCGGACGCGGATCGCTTCTACGGGCTCTGCCGGGTCCGTCCCAGGTGCCCGAAGGAACTCCCTCAAGCTGGTCAGCCACATCCTGGAAGAAGGCGAACAACGAGGGGTACTCGCATTCCTCAGGGAGCGCCCCCTCGCTCCAAGACCCCACCGTGCCGGTGATCGTGTTCACGAACATCCCGTAGAAGCCGTCGCACTCCGAGGCGATCGGCACCCACTCCGGGTGCCAGGGCGGGCATTCAGCACCCCCGGACCGCGCCGATTCCTCCATGGCCATCTTGTGAAGGTAGACACGTTCCATATCGATGAGGCCCAGCAGGAGTCCACCACTGGGAAGGACGCCCGGGCAGCCCAGCGCCACCAGACCCGATCCGGTAGCAGGCTGCCGACCTGCATCGATGTCGTGACCCAGAAGCCACTGCTGCAGCACCTTCGGCAGTTTTAGGCCCATTCGCAGTTCGGCGTCGCGGATCGCTGTCGGAGTCCCCGGCCCGCCGAGAGCAGCGAACACCTCAGGAGCATGGTGCTCAAGCCACGCAGTCACCCGGCCCCACGCCTGCCGTGCGTCTCCTGTCTTCTGATGATCCATGGTCAGACCGTACTCAACTCCACTGACAACAAATGGCCCAGCTGCGATGTTGCATGACAGCCGCAAGGCCGGGCAGCCACTTTCGATACACGGCCTAGCGGAACAGATGCGGATGCTGCCGGGCCAGCTCCCTGGTGATGGCCGCGTCGGTGGGGTCGGTGATCTCCCAACTGTGGTGAGACGGATGCCCGTTGAACAGCCCGCACGCGTCGTCCGCGTTGCGGGGGTCGCGGGCGGGGCACCAGGAGAGTGGCAGCAGCCGGGCGGGCTCCGCACCCCACCGGATCCAGACGGCGCTTCCGGGCCGCCCGCCCTCGTCCCACAGCATCGCGGAGTGATCGCCGTCGTGGCGCTCGCCGAGTTCGCAGAGGACGTGCCCGGCCTCGGGGCGTTGGTGGCCGTCGTGCGCCGACAGAGCGAGTACGTGCTTCGGAGGCGGCAGTAACGCGACGGCGGTGCACTGGTTCTCGGTCACGGGGTCACCCTTCGGGAGAGTCGCCGGGGACGAGCCGCTCCGCGATCAGGTCGCCGAGCGGGTCGGTCACGTCCCAGGAGTGGGGCGCGGTGTGGTGGTCGAAGAGCGCGCACCGCCGTACGAGGCCGGAGTCGAGCCGGCGGAGGACGGCGGGGCACCAGGGGGCGGACTCGGCCCGGTGGGTGCGTTCGGGGCCGCTGCCGGTCCAGAAGAACCACAGGGCGGGGGAGTCGGGAGTCCTGCCCGGCCGGAGGTAGGCGGCGTGTTCGGTGTGCGGGCGGTCGTCGTGCGTGCCGAGTTCGCACAGGACGTACGGTTCGGGATCCTCGGGGCCGTCGGTCCCGGGGGCGGTGAGCCGCGACACGGCATCGGGCGGAAGCAACTTGACGGCGGTGCACTGGAGCACGACGTTCAACTCCGGTTCATGGCAAGGGACTACTGGTCAGCGGGGCGGCCGCGCCACCCGGCGAGCGTCAGGCTCAGCCCGACGGCGGGATCGAGAACGGTGAACAGCGCGGGAAACCCGGCCTCCAGGTCCCGTATCGCGTGGTCCTGGCACGGTCCGTGGGTGGCCCAGCGGCGCAACTCCTGCGGGGCGTGCGATCCGTGGAAGCGGACCGGTCGTACGTCGCCGGTCGGCAGCCGTACGGGCTCGGGCGCGAGGGGAAGCCCGTGACCGTTGGCCAGACGGAGGGCCTGCCGCCGGAGCCAGAGGAGGACGAGCCGCCGGTTCCGTACGGCGACCCCGCCGAGGGTGGCGAACCGCTGCCCGTCGGAGACGGTGACCTCGGCGGCGTACCCCGTTGCGCGCCGCATGCGGACGAGTTCGGCGAGGGGATGCGGATGCGGATAGGGGTACGTATTCACAGGACCTCGCCCCGGCTACGGGCGTTGAGCCGCGCGGTACGGGCGCGGAGCTGCTCTATGAGGAGCGCGGGGCGTACGTGGCGGGGCTCGACCTCCCACTCCGCGCCGCCCCCGACGGGCCGGAGCGACCAGTAGGGGCCGGCGACGCCTCGGAATTCGCCCACGCGGTCGGCGCGGCTGGTGTCGACCATGAGGGTTCCGGGGGCGGGGAGATCAGGGGGCTCCTGGATATTCGGGCGTAAGTTCTCGCCGTACATCGATCGCTCCTCTCCGTAGCCGTTTGGCTACCGGGGCGATTCAGAGTGACCTAGGGTCGAACTGTCTTCAACCTGCGAGCTTCGTTCGGATAGTTAGGGCTTCAACATGGTGAATCGCAAGCAACTCGACCCCGACGATCCGGACACTTCCTTCGGCTTGCAGTTGAGGCAGGCCAGAGACGCGCGTGGCTGGACGCAGGACGAGTTAGCCAGCCGCATGGGATGCTCGGGGACGCATATTTCGGCCGTGGAAACTGGTCGCCGCCCTCCAACTCCTCGCTTCGCGCGAAGTGTTGACAGGGCGCTGGGGACCGGTGAAAAGTTCAGCCGCATGGTCCAGGCGATGAAGGACCTGACCCTGCTGGAGGGCTTCCCGGAGTACGTGAGGTACGAGGGCCGGGCGGACGAGATCAGGCTGTACCAGGTCGGCATCGTCCCTGGACTGCTGCAGACGCCGGAGTACGCCCGGGTCCTGGCCGACAGCGCCGTACGGCGGGGTGCGATCACACTGGAGCAGGCCGACGAACGGGTGGCCTTCCTGGCGGAGCGCCAAGCGGCGTTGGTGCGACCGAAGCCGCCCATGCTCTTCGTGACCATGGACGAAAGCTGCATTTGCCGTCCGGTGGGAGGCTCCGCCGTCATGAACGCTCAGCTGGACCGGTTGATGGAGTTCGCCGAAATGCCCAACACCCTGCTTCAGGTGGCCCCGTACGAGATCGGTGAACAGCGGACGTTCGACCTTCCGGTCAACATTCTGACGCTCCCGGACCGGTCGGTGATCTGCTACGCCGAGTCGCAGACCCTGGGTCATCTTGACCGGGAAAGCTCGTTCGTCCTGCCCATGTTGACGGCCTACCATCAACTTCAGGGCGCGTCGCTGTCGCAGACGGCGTCTGTGGCCAAGATCAGCCAGTTGCGAAAGGGCACCCTGTGACGACCGAATCCCCCCGATGGTTCAAGTCCTCGTACAGCAACAACGGCGGCGACTGCGTCGAGGTCGCCGCCAACCTCGCCGTGTCGCGTGGCATCGTCCCGGTCCGTGACTCCAAGGTCGTGGGCGGGCCTGTGGTCGAGGTCCCCGTCACCGCGTTCGCGGCGTTCGTCGCGGGCGTTCAGGGCGGGACGTTCGACACCGTCTGAGGAACCGAGCAGCAGGATGCCCCACCGTGCCGCGCATGGTGGGGCATCCTGCTGTCCGGAGAGAAGGGGCACTCTTTGATGACCACCACCGACACCAGCGGGCGCGAGCCCGGATTCCGGCAACTCAGGCGTCGGGGGATTCAGCGGTTGGCGCACGAGCAGTGGGGAACCGGGCGCTCCGTCTGGGAGGCGGACCTCGCAGGCCGGGACCTGGTGGTGGACGACGTAGAGGTGCGCGAGGGGGCTGCCTCGGAGAACGCGGCGCGTGTGCTCGGCCTGGAAGCGGCCGAGCGTGTCTGGATCAGGAGTCGCCGGTTCGTCCTGGACGGTAAGCCGGTGCTGCTGTCGACGTCATACCTCCCGGCACCTCTGGTCGAGGGATCAGCGATCACCCGGCCGGACACAGGGCCCGGCGGGATCTATGCCCGGCTCGCCGAACTGGGCCATGGTCCGGTCCACTTCCGGGAAGAGATCCGCTCGCGCATGCCGCTGCCCGACGAGACAGCGAGGCTCAGGCTTCCGGCCGGGACGCCCGTCATGCTCGTCTGCCGGACGGCCTTCGCGGAGGAGGGGCGTGTCGTGGAGGTCAACGAGATGGTGCTCGACGCCGCCGCGTACGTCCTGGAGTACGACTTCGACGCGTAACGACGCCTGGGGAGAGGCCCTCTGGTGCGCGCTCGGCCGTGTCGTGCATGGTGGGGCATCCTACGGCGAAGGGACACCCGTGATGCCCGAATCCCCCCGATGGTTCAAGTCCTCGTACAGCAGTAACGGTGGCCAGTGCGTTGAGGTCGCCGCCAACCTCGCCGCGTCGCGTGGCATCGTCCCGGTCCGTGACTCCAAGGTCGTGGGCGGGCCCGTGGTCGCCGTCCCCGCCACCGCGTACGCGGCGTTCGTCGCGGGCGTTCAGGGCGGGGCGTTCGACTGAACAGTGGTTGGCCGCCGGGGTGTGTCGGAACCGCGGGTGGGCAGGTCGCGTCTTTGCCCCCACACCGTGAAAGGGGCTGAGATGGACCCTGACTTACGCAGTTGGCGACCGACTCCTCCTCCTTACCCTCCCCACCCTCCTCACCCCCCAAGGGGGCCGGGTGGCGGGCCACGGCCGTACACGCCGTTGTGGCGCCTGCTCCGTGAAGACGACTGGCCGAGGCTGCCTGAGCTGGTGGGGGGCCGGAGTCCCGGGAGTGTGCGCCCTGTCGCATGGGTGCTGATGGTGCCGTGCATGTGGTGGCTGACCGTGGTGCTGGTGATCTCCTACGAGGTCGCTCGGTCCGCCCGTCGGACCGCCCGACGAGTCTTCCCCTATCTCCCCGAGGGACGGGGCGAGGACTGCACCGTGCTGAAGCTGCAACGGGTGCGGGCATGGGCCGCCATCGCCATGTCAGGAGGGCTACTCGCTGTCTACGGCGGTGTGTCGGATGCCTGGGATCAGTTCGTGCAACGGCTCTACCTCGCCCCCTGGCTGGCACTCGCGAGCGCGGTATTGGTGGCGGTGGTGCTGTACTGGGCAGCCCGTCGCGAGAGGCGGCTGCTCATGCGGGCGCGGTTTCGAGGGGCCGGCCTGCCCATCCTGGGGTACATAGGTGCCTGGGTGCTCGCACCGGTGCTGTTCGTGGCGACGCTCATGGCCATGGGTGCCCTGCTACCGCAGACCATCACCGAGTCGAACATATTCTTCCTGTATCTGCCCGTGTTGGCCCTCTGGGCGCCGTTCTGGTGGATCGTCTACTTCCTGTGCTTCGCCTCCGGGCCGGCGATCCGCAACGGCTTCAGGCTCTCCGCCGTCCATCCGGCGCTTCCAGCGCTGACAACCTGCGCCGCGATCTGGGCGTTCGCCCTTGTCAGCCAGGCCGCAGGCGGTCCACCACCGTTCCCGGAGCCGCTGGCGATCTGCGCCGTCCTCGGCGGCCCGGCATCGGTGACAGCACTGGCGTGGTGGGAAATTCGTCACCTGCGACAGCAGCACGGCATGCGCTGGCGGGACTGACCACACCCCACACCCCACGCCCTTCGCCATTACTCCTCGACGGCACCGTGCTGCCGGTCGACCGCGTCGCCGCCGACCAGCCGTACGCGCCACCTGATCAAAGGGGCTTGCGTCTCCCGTAGGGGGAGACGCAAAGGTGGGGGCATGGACGGCGACACGCTCTACTCGATCGGCGAGCTGGCCCGGCGGACGGGGCTCACGGTCAAGACCATTCGGTTCTACTCCGATCGCGGAATCGTGGCGCCGACGGACCGCAGCCCGGCCGGCTACCGCCTCTACAACATCGATGCCGCCGCACGCCTGGATCTCGTGCGGACCCTGCGCGAGCTGGGACTGGACCTTCCCACGATCCGCAAGGTCGTGGACCGCGAGCTCTCGCTTCCCGAGGTCGCCGCGGCGCACGCCGAAGCACTGGCGGTGCAGATCCGGGTCCTGCGGCTGCGGCGCGCGGTGCTGATGGCGGTGGCCGAGCGCGGGTCCACACCTGAGGAGACGGAACTCATGCACCGGCTGGCCCAGCTATCCCAGGACGAACGCCGACGTCTGATCGGCGATTTCCTCGACGCCGTCTTCGGCGGTCTTGACGCCGCCCCCGCCGCCCCCGCGTTCGCCGGGGTCATGCGCTCGATGACCCCCGAGCTGCCCAACAACCCGGACGCGGAACAGGTCCGGGCGTGGGTGGA
The DNA here is from genome assembly GCF_055792845.1 of Streptomyces sp. DSM 106670. Classification (NCBI taxonomy): domain Bacteria; kingdom Bacillati; phylum Actinomycetota; class Actinomycetes; order Kitasatosporales; family Streptomycetaceae; genus Streptomyces; species Streptomyces sp. DSM 106670. The sequence goes on along the minus strand of NZ_CM147704.1, from coordinate 2,327,861 downwards.
GTTGGCTGAACTGTCGATGGACCCGGATTTCCGCGCCATGGTGCGGCGGACGGTCGAGGACACGGCAGTCGAGCAGGCCCGAAGCGACACGACGGTCCCGCGCCGCGACATCGCCGCGACCGTCCGTGACGAGGCCGGCCCGGCCCTGACCACCGGCATTGACCCGGCCTCGCCCCAGGCCGATCCGATCGTCGCGGCGTTCACGGCGCACTACGCGCGCCTCCTCGGCCGCCCCGACGACGTCGAGCTTCGCCGCCTGCTGGCGACTCGGCTGGAGAGCGTGAACGACCCCCGCAGGGAGCGATACCTCCGGCTGCTCGCAGTGATCAACGGCTGGCCGGCCCCGGAGAGCCTGGCTCCCGTGCTCGACTGGTCCGTCGAGGCTCTGCGCGTCCGGACACCGCGATGACGATGCGGTCGCAGGGCGGCTGGGGCCGGACGCGGCCGGTGTCTGCTGAAAGCACCGCCGTACATGATGGACCGATGAATGCCCCCGTCGTACTTCAGGTGGCCGCGACGTCGGCCTCTCCCGCTCTCGTTCTTCGCCCCTGGCGCATGGCGGACGTTGCCGCATTGGTCGAGGTGAGCCGGGACCCTGCATTGCGTCGGTGGGCGGCCTCTGCCGTGGACAACGATGCTGACGGGGCGCGGTGGGTGCAGGTCCAGCAGCGGGGCTGGGCGGCGGGGGACAGGTACGGCTTCGCCGTCCTTGAGGCACAACCCGCTGCAGGGCGCGAACAGTTGGTGGGCAATGTGGTCCTCAAGGATGTCGCCCACGGCAAACCGGCGGCCGAGGTGGGCTACTGGACCGCGGCGCACGCTCGCGGGCTGGGAGTGGCCCCCCGCGCTCTGGAGGCACTCACCAGCTGGGCCTTCTACGCCTTCGGAGCCGACGGGCTGGAGCGCCTCGAACTCCTGCACCAGGTGGACAACTTGGCGTCGTGCCGGGTCGCGCAGAAGAGCCGGTACGACTTCGACAGCGTCCTGCCCGCGACGCCGCCTTCCTTCCCCCTCGATGGCCACCTGCACGTACGGCGCTTGAGTGCCTGAGCCCCTCCCGGCCCCTGTGGACCGGCTGCGGCTGCTCACACCACCAGGGCCTCCGGGCGTCCGGGCCGGGAAGCCGTCTGCCTCTACGACGCCGCGCCTTCAACCTCGGTCGGTAACGCGGTCCCAGCCCAATCTTCCGCTGTCATCGACGGTGCGCCTGAAGCCATTGAAAGGATCGCCCGTTTCCAGCGCATCTGCTGCTGCTCGCAGGAAGCTGGAGAGGCTTTCCCACGCATGATCTGGAGGAAAAGAAATTTCGCCGATCTCGTCGCGGGAACCTATTCGCCCACGTCGCATGCCGGGGCGATCGTCGATGGCCAGATATCCCCCTCCGTCATCAGAAGCGAACGCGATCCACTCGGGGTGCCAGCGCGCGTGAATCCCATCTATTTCCAAGGGGATATCCTGCGCCAGGTATTCCTGTCGTGTCTCGTTCTCGATTTCGACCTGCAGTTGTTGATGGTCGACAATCGAACGAGTCCCGAGAAGTACATAGATAGGAGGGAGGCGCATGGGGTCGCTTCCGTTGTGGCAGAGCAGTGAGTCGGCCAACTCTGTTGGAAGTGTCAGCCCCAGATCGTTTTCCGCCGCTGCTATCTCCTCCCGCGTAGCGGGCGGAGGAAGGGCGCCATATGTGGCGGGCGCGCATTCGCGAAGCCAAGATTCGATACGTTGCCATGTCTGGCTGACGTGCTCCTGGGTCACTTTGCCTCCACCGGCACGAGATATGACTGACCTGCTCGAACGCGAACTGCTTGCTCATACGCGAGGCACCTGACGAGGGCGCCATCCTGAACGAGACGAATCGTGGCTTATAGATGCTCACGTCCCGGAACAGTGCCCCTTTGGGTGCCCATCGATTGTCGAATCTGTTTGCATTATAGGGCAGAAATTCGCTACTTTTATCAGAACAGCAAGGCGACCCATGAGTGCATAGACGGTCGGTGGCAGCTCGCAACGAACAAGGGCTGACACCATGAGTTGGATCGACCCTGACGGGCCCTGTCGCATCGCCGACCCGTCGGAGCCGTCCGACGATTCGGGCCGGTGACTAACATCCCGTGCCATGGCGATGTTCGTGCATCTGACCTCAGCGGCGAACGCGCCGCGCATCCGGCGGGCCGGGATCCGGGCGGCCGGCCATGGGCAGGGTGGTGTGCGGGGCGTCTACTGCTTTCCGGTCCTGCCCTCGTACACCCTCACCCACCAATGGCTGCGCGAGCTCGCCCGGTTCGGCAGCCGGGGCGGGCTCGTGGCTGTCCATGTGCGACTCGACGACGCCGAGGACGTGCTGGTCGGGCGCTACACCGACCGGGCGCGCGACGCCCAGGTCACCGTTTCCGCTGCGGAGTCGGTACGGCGGATCGCGGCGCTGGAGGACCCGCGCGGATGGGAGGTGTTCGTCCCCCGGGCGATCCGGCCGCGCGAAGTGCACCGGATCCGCACCGCACCGCAGGTCGCGGGCTGGCGGTACCTGCCGGACGCACACGGTGTGCGCCCCTGCACCTGTTTCGGGTGCCGCGTGCGCGGCGGATACGGTGCGCGGCGCCTGCGCGAGCGGTTGCCGCATCCGTTGGACGGTCCGCCGCCTCCCGTCGCGGTGCTGCTCGCCCGCGTCGAGGCCGGTGATCCCGGGGACCCGGCCGCGTTGCGGGAGGCCCTGCACTGGTTCGGCATGCGCCGGCGCGGCCCGGTCGACCGGTTGAGGGGCCTCGCCGCCCACCCCGACCCCGGGGTGCGGGAGGAGTTGGTGTGGGCGGTCGCCCGCTGGTCCACTCCCGGTGTCGCCGAACTGCTGGACGGCCTGGCCGACGACCCGCACCCGGATGTCCGGGAGGCGGTGGAAGCGGTCCGCGATCCGGGATGACCGAGGGCAGGGGCCACGACGGGCGGGCGGTCGTGGACCCGCGCGGCGTCATCCTGCCGGGCGGGGTTCGGCGCGGTCCTCTCCACCGGACATGGCCGATCCGCCGCCGTACCCGGCAGGATGGGGCTCGTGCCGAAGAACTCACCGGACCGCGCAGGCGGCGGCCTCCGCCCCGATGGCCGCCCGTCCGCGATCCGGATTCCGGCCGGACTCGTCGTCCTCGTCGGCCCGCCCGCCTCCGGCAAGACGAGTTTCGTCCGGGCGCTGGTCGAGCGGCGGCAGATCGAGGCGGAGGCCGTGGTGTCCAGCGACGAGATCCGTGCGGAGCTGTTCGGCGCTCCGGGCCGGCCGGAGCCGACGGATTCCGGCGCGGCGGATGCGGCGGACGGGGTGAACGCGGCGGATGCGGCGGATGCGGCGGACGCGCGGATCTTCGAGGAGCGCGACCGCCGGATCGTCGCCCGGCTCGCCGCCGGACGCAGCGTGATCGCCGAGTCGACGAACGTCACGCCTCAGGCGCGCGCACGACTCGTCGCTCTCGCCCGGCGCTTCGACGCCCCGGTGACCGCCCTGCGATTCGCTCCGGAGGTCGCCGACCTCCTCCAGCAGTACGCCGAGCGGGGCCGCACGGACCTCACCACGGCGGACGTCCGCGCCTACGCGGCCGTGATGAGCCGTGACGCCGGTGCCGACCGGCTCCGGTCCGAGGGGGCGGCCGCCGTCCACGATGTGCCGGGACGCCGCCAGTCGGTCACGCCCGCCGAGGCCGCCGCACGCTTCGTCTTCGGCCGGGTGCTGCCCGGCTACCACTTGACCTGATGGAATTCCATCGTGCCGAAGGTCATGAAGTCCATGACGTAGCTCCACAGCGCGTACCGCCGCTGACCGGTGTCCCGATAGGTCTTGCCGAAACCGTTGTCGAGGATCTCGTTCCAGCCCTCGCCCTGTCCGTAGTGCGCGAACAGCCGGTCGTTGCGCCGCTCCGCGTCCTCCCCGGACTCCGCCGGGGTCTGGTAGATCACCTCGTGCAGCCGGCCACGCCAGAGAGTGAGGAGCAGCCGGCCGCCGTCGACCGCATAGGTGTTCACGACCGCGCCGGGAGCGTTCTCGTGAGGGCTTGACGACGTGAGTTCGCCGGGGAGCCGTATCTCTTCGGCGGAGCACAGCAACTCCAGCAACGGCAGGGCATCGGTGGGGTGGTGGTCCATGAGGGGCCACCCTAGGCCGCTTCCGTACCCGGCGGGCGGGCTCCCGCCGGGTACGCCGGCCCACCGGGTACGGACGGGTGCTACTTCACCACGACGTTGTCACCGGACGACTTCGACGGCCCGGTGGTGGTGTTGCCGCCGTACGACCAGCGCCAGGTGCCCGTCTTGGAGGCCTTCACGGTCGTCTTGAGGGTGCCCGAGCCGTTCGCGTACACCTTCTTCACCGTGGTGTACGAGGAGGAGCCGGCAGGCTTGAACTGCAGGCTCACATGGCGGCCTCCGTAGGCCGCGTACTTCCTGGTCTGCCAGTTCGCCCGGGTGACCTTTCCGGTCACGGTGATCGTCTTGCCCTTGGTCACCGGTTCGGGCGCGGCGTTGACGGTCAGGCGGGAGTTGCGCTTGACGTGGACGGTCAGTCCCTTGGCGTCGACGTCACCGCCGCCCCCCTTGAAGTACACCTCGGCCCCGACCTTCCAGGCCCCGGCCTCGCTGTTGCGCATGTCGTACTCGCTCGGGTCGAAGTACATCGTCTCCTTGAAGTCACAGACGCCCGCGCTCACCTTGATGCAGTCGCTCGTCTCGATGGCGTGCCACAGTCGGTCATCGCCGCCGCTGCGGTACAGGAACACCGCCGGGAACTTCCACTTGTGGGTGGTCGCCATCCGGAAGGAGGCGGGCACCGCGACCTCCTTCGTCGTCCCGATGACGATCGGCTTGCCGCCGTTCACCTGGACCCGGCTGAACGCGACCCCGCCCTCGGCCGCCCCGGCCGGCACCGCCGCCACGGCCGTGAACACCGCCGCCGCCCCACCGGCCACGACGGCTCTCCAGACCTGCTTCCCCACCTGATCCCCGATCTCCGTACGGAAAGACGCCGAAGGCTCAACCCTCCGGACGCTTTACAGACAGCCGGTGTCCATGCGGGGTTGTACAGCCGCGCATCACGATGGGGCATCGGCGGTGGTGGTGTCGTGGTCAGCGGTCGTGGACAGGGGGCGTGGACAGAGGTCGTGGTCAGCGGTCGTGGTCAGTGCCGACGGCCTTCGGGGAAGCGGAACTCCAGGAGCAGTTCCCCGGTTTCGCTCGGCACCTGCCGGAATCCCGCCTTCTCCCAGGCACGTACAGCCCGTACGTTCTCGCGTACGGGATCGACGGTCACGCGCCGCCAGCCGAGCTCCCCGCCCAAGTGCGCCAGGAGCGCCCGTGTGGCGTCCGGGCCCAACCCCCTTCCCTGTGAGGCCGGTTGAAGCACCAGATCGATGCCGCCCTCCAGGCCGCCTTCGGTGCGGTCCTCCGTTCCGTCCTCAGCCGCGTCGGCGTGCCAGAACTGGGCGTAGCCCACCGGGGCGCCCTCGGCCAGCACGAGATAGGACTGGACCCGCGGCCGACGCCGGCCGACGTACTTCTCGGCCACCTCGTCACGCGACAGCGGTACGCCGCCCCAGTACGCGACGAAGTCCGGTGAGGCGAACCACCCGGCCAGCAGGTCGAGATCGTCCTCCGTGGTCGGGACGAGGCGGGTCAGTACTCCGACGAGCGTGGTCGTCGTGGTTCCTTCGGGCATGTGCCGATCTCCGTGTCAGATGACCATGACGCGGCGGCCCCGGGCGTGCCCCGTCCGGCTGTCGGCGTGCGCGGCCGCCGCATCGCCGAGCGCGTAGGACTTCTCGACCGGGATGTGCAGCCTGCCGCGCGCGATCAGCGCGGCGGCCTCGGCCAGCGCGTCCGGCACGCTGCCCGCCACGCCGGAGAACCGGACGCCGAACCGCGGTGCTTCCAGGTCGGCGATGGAGACGACCTTCGCCGGATCACCGGTCAGCTCGACCAGTTCGGGGATCACGCCCGAGCCCGCCAGGTCGAGGGCCGCGTCGACCGGGCCGAGCCGCCGCACCCGCTCGACCCAGCCTTCGCCGTACGTCGTGGCGAGCGCGCCCAGGCCGCGCAGGTAGTCCTGGTTGGCGGCCCCCGCCGTGCCGATCACCGGGATGCCGCGGTCGCGGGCGATCTGCAGCACCGCCGAACCGACTCCGCCGGACGCGCCGCTGACCAGCAGCGTCCGGCCGGGCCGTACGCCGACCTCGCGGAGGACGCGCAGCGCGGTCTCTACCACGGACGGGTAGCCGGCCGCCTCCTCGAACGTCAGGCCCTCGGGCATCCGGGCCCAGGCCGACAGTACGGCGAACTCGGCGTAGGTGTCGGCCCCTTCGCCGAAGACGTGGTCGCCGATCTCCACCCCCTCGACGCCCTCGCCGACCTCGTCCACCACCCCGGCGGCATCGATCCCCACCCCTGACGGCAGCGAGATCGGGTGCGCGCCCAGGACCTGCCCCTCGCGCAGCCGCCAGTCGACGGGGTTCACCCCCGCCGCGCGCACGGAGACGCGTATCCGGCCGGGGCCCGCGTGGGGCTCCTCGGCATCGACGAGGCGGAGGACATCGGGGCCGCCGAACGCGGCGAAGCTCACTTTCTTCATGCGGCCGACCGTAACACTAACGGTTAGCTTTTTGGATCGGTTACGTATACGAATTTGGTAGCGTCACGTCATGACCGAGCAGACCGGCCGCCGCGAACGCAAGAAGGCTGCGACCCGCCAGAAGATCGCCGACACCGCTCTGCGCCTCTTCCTGGAACGCGGTTACGAGGCCGTGGGCATCCGTGACGTGGCCGCCGAGGCCGACGTGGCGGTCACCACGCTCTTCTCCCACTTCGCCTCGAAGGAAGCGCTGGTCTTCGAGCAGGACCCGGGCTTCGAGCAGGGTCTCCTGAGCGCGGTGGCCGACCGTGCGCCGGACGAGCCGCTGATCCCCTCGCTCCGTCGCGAGGTCCACGCCCTGGTGCGCCACTGCACGGCGCCCGGGGCCGCCCCGGTCTGGAACATGATCCAGTCGTCCCCGGCGCTGCGGGAGTACGAGGAGTCGATGCGGCTGCGCCACGCGGATTCGCTGGCCGCGGCCCTCGCCGCCGACCTCGGCGTGCCGGAGACGTCGATCGCCTGCCGGACCATCGCCCGCTTCGTGATCGACGCGTACGCGCTGGCCCGCGAGGCGGCCGATCCGGAGGCGGCGGTGGACGAGGTCTTCCGGATGATCGAGGCGGCCTGGGGCGTGGCCCGCCTCGACCGGCCCATCACCGCGTGACCTGACGGGCGGCGCTCCGTTCACCAGCCATGCGAAAGATCATCACGTGCGGCCTGCTGGCCGCCGCAGCCCTGTCCGGCTCCGCCGCCACGCCCGCCTTCGCCGACAACGACAGCAACTTTGGGAGCGGAGTCAACGCGGCGAACAACTGGAACTTCACCGCCGCGGACGTGTGCCTCCAGGAAGTCGCCGTGGTACCCGTCCTGGCCGACTGGACCGGTGACCACAAGAACAACTGCTCCAACGGCAACGTCATCGACCACTCCGGTGCCGGGGCGCTGCCCGGCCACTGAACCAGGGGCCCGGCAACACCCCGCGAGGCCGGGGCCCGGGCGGCTGTCGCCCGGGCCCCGGCGGCGGGCATTCTCAGGGTGCGCACAGGCGGTGCCGAGGCCCGTCATGGGTTCAGCGGCGAGGGTGGGCAGCGGGCCGACGTACCCGTTGTCCCGGCACCGCTGACGGAAGGCGCACACGCGATGAGGAAGCCGAAACCCGGCATGACGCCCGAAGGCCCCGCCTACGAAGGGCGTCTGCTGCCACATCCGGAGGAAGAGGTCGTCGATCAGGGGCTGGGATTCGACCTCGGCACCCTGCACTCGCGCAGAAGGGTCCTGGGTTTCCTCGGCGGGGTTGGCGGTATGGCCGCTCTGGCGGCGTGCGGCTCGGGCTCCACGTCCGCGAGCGGCGCCTCCGCCTCGGCCTCCTCCTCCGCCTCGGCGGCCTCCTCGCTGACCGAGATCCCCGACGAGACGAACGGCCCCTATCCCGCGGACGGCACGAACGGGGTCAACGTCCTGGACAAGGACGGCATCGTCCGCCAGGACATCCGGTCCAGCTTCGGGGACTCCAGCGCGACGGCCGAGGGAATCCCCTTCACCTTCGAACTCACCGTGCTGGACATCGTCGAAGGCGGCGAGCCGATGGCCGGCGCGGCCGTCTACGCCTGGCAGTGCGACCGGGACGGCAAGTACTCGCTGTACTCCGAAGGGGTCGAGAACGAGAACTACCTCCGCGGCGTACAGGTGGCGGACGACCAGGGCCGGGTGAAGTTCGTCAGCGTCTTCCCCGCCTGCTACCCGGGACGCTGGCCGCATGTGCACTTCGAGATCTACCCCGACCTCGACTCCGTCACCGACTACGACAAGCGCCTGTCGACCTCACAGCTGGCGCTTCCCAAGAAGGCCTGCGACAGCGCCTTCGCCACGGCCGGTTACGAGTCCTCCGTCGAGAACCTCGCCCAGCTCACCCTCAAGACCGACAACGTCTTCGGGGACGACGGCGGTGTCCACCAGCTCGCCGCCACCACCGGATCCCCGAAAGCCGGCTACACCGCGACCCTGACCGTGCCCATCGACACCAGCACCGAACCCACCGGAGGCAACGCCCCGGGCGGAGGATCGGGCGGAGGGCCGGAAGGCGGCAGCGGCGGGGGCCCGGGCGGAGGCGGGCAGCCGCCCAGCGGAGCCCCGACGGGCGCACCGCCCAGCGGAGCCCCGACCGGCGCGCCGCCGTCGGAGTAGGGGCCGTCCGAAGCAGGGGCCGTCCGGCGGTCGGCCGCAATGAGGTGGGCGCCGCCACCATGGTGGCGGCCCCGCCCCGGGGCGGGCGGCGGAACCGCCCTTGCTCACATCCCGCCGGCGATCCTCATCACCGTGCCGGTGGCGTAGGAAGCATCGTCCGAGAGCAGCCAGGCGACCGCTCCGGCGATCTCCTCAGGTCGGCCGGCGCGGCCCATGGGGGTGATCGCCGCCACCTTCGCGGGCCGCTGCGGGTCGGCGTGGAAGTCGGTCCAGATCGTGCCGGGGGCGACGCAGTTGACCCGGATGCCGTCGGCCGCCACCTCCTTGGACAGCCCTACCGTCATGGCGTCCACGGCGGCCTTCGCCGCCGCGTAGTGGACGTAGGTGCCGGGGCTGCCGAGCGTCGCGGCGGCGGAGGAGATGTTCACGATCGCCCCGCCCGCCGCCATGTCGCGGACGGCTCGGCGGGCGCACAGCAGGTAACCCAGGACGTTGACCTCCAGGGCCTGTCGCATCCCCTCCGGGTCGGCGTCGGTGAGCGGTCCGACCGGCCCGCTCACCCCGGCGTTGTTCACCAGCCCGGTGACGGGGCCCAGGTGCGTGGCGGCGGTGTCGAACAGCCGGTCCACGTCCGCCGCGTCGGCGGTGTCGACCGCGACCGCGACGGCTGCCCGGCCCAGCGCGCGTACCCCTTCGGCCACGCCCTCGGCCGCCCCGGCGTCCGACCGGTAGCCGACGGCGACGTCGTGACCCTCGGCCGCCAACCGCAGACAGATCGCCGCGCCGATGCCCCGGCTGCCGCCGGTGACCACCGTCACCCGCTGCTGCTGCCGCTCTCCGCGCTCCGCCACGTCCGGTCCTCCGAGCTGGGCATATGAATGATCGATCCGGACAGCCACTCTACCGAGACGGCCTCCGCGCCGATCCCCGCCCTCAGAACCCGCTGCACGGCGTTTACGCAGGTGGGCGGCGGCGAACTGGTCCTCGGTCGGGGGACGGGGCGGCGGGATGAGACGGTGGGCGGGTCTCCCGCCCGCCGGGCCTCCCCGCTCCTCCTCCCCGTCAGGAAAACGCCGTGTCCCACGCCTCCGCCGCCCCTCGGGCGGGCAGCGCCGCCCCGAGCGCCGGCTCGCACCGCTTCGGCGCCGTCATCAACCGCATAGCCGAGGAGATGGCCGCACTCGACGACCACGGCAGCCCCGCCGACTACATACCGATGCTCGCCGGAGCCGACCCCCGGCGGTTCGGCATGGCCGTCGCGGAGCCGGACGGGACCGTCTACGGGGTCGGCGACTGGCAGCAGCCGTTCTCCACGCAGTCCATCACCAAGGTGTTCGCCCTGGCCCTGGCGCTCTCCCTGGACGGCGAACAGCTCTGGCGGGGCGTGGGCCGCGAGCCCTCGGGCAACCCCTTCAACTCCCTGGTGCAGCTGGAGTACGAGAACGGGATCCCTCGGAACCCGTTCATCAACGCCGGGGCCCTGGTGGTGACCGACCGGCTGCAGGCGCTCACCGGGGACGCGGCCGGCCAGGTGCGGGAGCTGCTGCGCTCGGAGAGCGGGAACGCCGCCATCGACTTCATGCCGGAGGTCGCCGCCTCCGAAGCGGCCTTCGGCGACCGCAACGCCGCGCTGGCCCACTTCATGGCCTCCTACGGCAACATCACGCTCCCGGTCCCCGAACTGCTCTCCGCCTACTTCCGGCAGTGCTCCATCGAGGCGTCCTGCGCGGACCTGGCCCTCTCCGCCGGGTTCCTGGCCCGGCACGGGGTCCGGGCCGACGGCACGGCGCTGCTGACCCGCAGCCAGGCGAAGCAGGTCAACGCGGTCATGCTCACGTGTGGGACGTACGACGCGGCCGGAGAGTTCGCCTACCGGGTGGGGCTGCCGGGCAAGAGCGGGGTCGGCGGCGGGATCATCGCCATCGTGCCCGGGGTGTGCACCCTGTGCGTGTGGAGCCCGGGCCTCGACCGGCGCGGCAACTCGGTGGCGGGTGTGTCGGCCCTCGACCGCTTCACCACGCTCACCGGGCTGTCCGTCTTCTGACGTGTCACGGGGACCACTTGGCGACCACCACGATGCTCACCGCGTCCGCCCCGGCAGGGCCGGGCGCAGACGGTGTGCGGCGGCTGCCAGGGTGGCCCCGGTCGCCAGGACGGCCGTACCCATCAGCAGGAAATAGGCGGGCAGCGGGAGCACCGCGGTCAGCCGGTAGAGCTGACCGCCCAGCACCACACCGACCGCGGCGAACATACCGTTGAGTGCGAGGAAGCGGTTGGTGAAACCGGGAGGCGCGACCGCTGCGGCGAGCGCCAGGCCGGCCGGGGCCAGCACGATCTCGCCGAGAGAGTAGAGCAGATAGACAACGATCAGCCAGCCGACCGAGACCCGTTGCTCCTGGGCCAGCAGTGCGGCCCCCGCCATGACGACGAAACTCAGACCTGCCACACCCAGTGCGCCCGCGACCTTTGTGGTCACCTCACCGCGCAGCCGCGTGACGAAAGGGGCCAGCAGCAGCACGAACAGGGGGTGCACCGACTGCATCCAGCTCGCGGGTACGTCGAAGCCGAGCACGACGCGGTCGGTGTGGCGCTCCGCGAAGAGGGAGAGCACCGACCCGCTCTGCGCGAAGATCATCCAGAAGGCCGCCGACGCACCCATCACAGCGGTGAAAGCGGAAAGCCGCTCGCGGCCCATGGACGTACGCCGGCTCAGCATCCGCAGGTAGAGGAACGGCAGAGCCACGGTGATCAGCCCCAGCACCGCCAGTACCGCGGTGAGCGGCAGCGCGCCGAGCGAGACCGCCGTGACGGAGACTGCGGCGACCGCAAGGACCGCGCCGGCCCGCCGGGCCGCTGTACGGGCCTCTTCTCGCGAGATGGGACGCGTCGGGCCCCAGGTGGTCCCTTCGAAGGCGCGCATCCCGATGCCGAACTGAGCCAGGCCCGCCGCCATGCCGAAGGCGGCTGCGGCGAAGCCGAGGTGCCAGGCGACCTTCTCCGCCAGCAGCCCGGTGACGACGGGAGCGACGAGGGCGGATACCTGGATACACATGTAGAAGCGCGAGAACGCCTCCTCACGCTTCTCGGGACCACTGACAGCGGCCACCATGGCGGCCAGTGAAGGCTTCGACAGGCCGGTGCCGACGACGATGAGCAGGAGTCCGGTGTAGAGGGCGGGAACGAAGGCGAAGGAGAGGACGGCGTGTCCGGTGGCGATGAGCCCACCGCCGAGAAGCACGGCCCGGCGCGTGCCGAGTACCCGGTCGGCTAGCCAGCCGCCGGGCAGGCCGGCGATGAAGCTCAGGGACATGTAAGTGGCGAACACGGCGGTGGCGGTCTGCGAGGCCATGCCCATGCCGCCGTCGGCCGGTGCCGCAGTGAGGTAGAGGACCAGGATCGCGGCCATACCGAAGAAGCTGAACCGTTCCCAGAGGTCTACGCCGAGCAACGTGACGAACGCCCGGCGGGCCCGGGGGACCCCCTCGTTCGGGGGCGGCGATACGCCCGCGCTGCGGTCGTGCGTACGGCTCGGGCCTTCCACGCTCTCTCCTTCTCACGATGTCGGGCACCGCGGACCCGGGCCGGGACGCGGACAACGGTTCTCCGGGCCCCGGCACGGGTGCGGCCTCAGTAGCTGGCGAGGACCTGGTAGATCTCGAACGGGCGGGCCCGCTCGGTGTCACGGAACTCGCGCAGCGGCGCCGTCTGGTTCTTGTGCTCCAGGCTGCTCTCCCACGTCGCGAAGGACTCCCACGTGTCCCAGTGACTGACCACGACGAAGCTGTCGGGGCGGCCCAGTTCGGTCATCAGCTGGTTGCCGAGCAGGCCAGGGGTGCCGGCCATGCGGCGACTCGCCTCGTGGTAGGCCGCCAGAACGTCCTCGCCCCTGGGCGACAGGTGGTAGAGCACCACTTCCACGGCGGCAGCGGTCGTCATACGGCCGTCCCGGAGAGGCGCGCGACGATGTTCATCGTCGCCATGGAGCCACCGCTGCGGTACGGGTGCAGCTTGGTGCGGTGCGACAGATGGGTGTCGCTGGTCTCGAACCGGCGGAACTGCGGTTCGTCCACCCAGTCGCTGATGATGTAGTAGACGCCGTCCTCGTCGGCGGTCGTGCTTCTGGACAGCCACTGGCCGCGGTTGGCCGGGTCGCTGGTGACCGAGCCCCCGACCTCCTTCCACACCCGCTCGAAGTCGGCCTCCATGCCAGGCTTGATCTGCATGCGCAGCAGGACCCGGAACGTCGCGTCGGACACGGTCAGATGCCTCCGTCGACATTGAGGGTCTCGCCCGTGACGTACGCCGAGAGGTCACTGAGCAGGAACAGGACCGGTGCGGCGAGTTCGTCGACCCGGCCCAGCCGCGCCAGAGCCGTCTTCTGCGCGTACGTCGCACGCAGGCCCTCGGCACGCTCGGCGGGCATCGCGTCGAAGGCCTCGGTCTCGATGACGCCCGGGGCGACCACGTTGACCCGGATCCCCTTGCCGCCCAACTCCTTGGCGAGCGAGCGGGTGAGGCCGATCATCGCCGCCTTGGCGGCGGTGTAGTGGGCCCGCAGCGGAATACCCGCGGCGGCACCGCGCGAACCGATGTTGACGACGGACGCGCCGGCTCCGAGCAGCGGCAGCGACTGCTGGATGACGCGGTAGGCGGCCGTCAGATTGGTGTCCAGGACGCGCGACCACTCGTCCGCGGGAAGCTCCGCGAAGGGTATGTGGCTGATGACACCGGCGTTGTTGACGATGCCGTCGAGCTTTCCGTACCGCTCCCGGGCCCACGCCACCAGGGCGTCGACCTGTTCCAGATCGCCGACGTCCGCCCGTACGATCTCGTGCTCGCCGCCGAGCCCCTTCAACTCCCGGCGCAGGCTCTCGACGTGCTCGCTGTCGTTCACGTAGCAGGTCAGTACGTCGGCGCCGGCGCGGGCCGCGGCCAGCACGATGCCGCGCCCGATGCCCCGGGAGCCGCCGGTGATCAGAAGCTTCTTTCCCTGCAGTCCGAGTTCCACGTGTCTGTCCTTTCCGTGGTGCGACGGTGGCTCACACGCAGCCGTCGACGTGGATGTTCTGTCCGGTGATGTAGGAGGACTGGTCGCTGATCAGGAAGAGCACGACGTCCGCGATCTCCTGCGGGGTGCCGAGACGGCCGAGGGCGGCGAACTTCGAGAAAGCCGCACGCTGCCGGGCGGCAGCCTCGGGCGGCAGTTCGTCGAGCGCCTCGGTGGCGATCCGGCCGGGCGAGAGCGTGTTGACCCGGATGCCCTGCGGACCCAGTTCACGGGCCAGGGAACGGGTCAGGCCGACCAGGGCCTGCTTGACCGCGGTGTAGTGCACGCCCCCGGCCATGCCGATACGGGCCACCGTGGAGCCGAGGTTGACGATCGACGCCCCCTCGCCGAGCAGCGGCAGCACGGCCTGGGTGACCTGGTGGGTGCTGGTGAGATTCGACTGCAGCGCCGAGGCCCACGCCGCGTCGGTCAGCTCCGCGTAGGGCTGCGGCGCGAAGTCTCCGGCGTTGTTCACGACCGCGTCGAGCCCGCCGAGCAGCTGCTCCGCCCGGTCCGCCAGCAGCCGGGCGTCGGAGGCCTCGCTCACGTCCGCCCGAAGCAGGTGCTGGGTGCCGGGGAGCGGCGCGAGCTCCTTGGCCAACGACGTGGTGTGGTCGTTCTCGCCGCGATAGCAGGTGACCACGTCGGCGCCGGCGCGAGCGGCGGCGAGCACGATGCCGCGCCCGATGCCCCGGGAGCCGCCGGTGACCAGGATCCGCTTACCCGCCAGGTCCGCGAACGGGGTGCGCAGCGCACGGGCCGCGGCCTCGATCCGGGACTTGATGATCTCCAGCTGGACCAGGCTGTTGCGGTTGATCCGGTCGGTCATGCCCTTGTCGTCGAGCGGGGCACCGTCCTTCATGTGGAAGTCCTGGGTCCACTGCATCCGGACGCCCTCGTCGGTCTGGACGTACTCCCAGTGGATGTTCATGTACTCGAAGGGGCCGGTCTCGACCCGGTGGGCGCGGACGGTGCGGGTCACCGCGTCGGTGGTGCGCTGGGAGACCCAGCTCCACACCTTGCCGTTCTCGTCCGGGTGCAGGGCGAGCCGGAAGGTGACGGTCGGGCCGTCCTGCTCCAGAATCTCGGCGACGGAGTATTCGCTGAACAGCTCGGTCCAGGACGCCACGTCGTTCGTGCGCTCCCAGACCAGGTCCATCGGGGCGTCGATGACGATGGAGTTGCTGGTGTGACCTGCCATCAGACTCGGTCCTCCTCGGTGTGTTCGCTCATGACTTCCTGCCTTCTCGCGTTTGGGCGGGTCACTTGGTGTGATCGGTGCGGTCGCCCGCGTCCACGACCAGGGCGGAGGTGAATCCGCCGTGGCCGCGGGCGAGAACCACAGCGGTGCGGGCAGCGACATGCCGCGGGCTGCCGACGACCAGGTCGATGCCCAGACCGGCTGCGGGGCGGTCGATACCGGGGGTGTGCGGGATCACGCCGGCGCTCAGGCTGAGCAGGGCGGTCGCCACGTCCAGCGGTGCCCCGCCCGCGTACAGCCGTCCGGTGAGGGTCTTGGGGGCGGTCACCGGCACCTGTCCGGCGCCGAACACCTCGTTGATCGCGGCGGCTTCGGCGCGGTCCAGATCCGGTGTGCCCGCCGCGTCGGCGAAGACGGCGTCCACGTCGGCCGCGGTGATCCCCGCGTCTCCGATCGCCCGGCGGACGACCGAGGCCAGTACGGGCGGGCGGCCGGTGCCCGGCAGCGGATCGAACCCCGCCGCGTAGCCGAGGATCCGGCCGTAGTGCTGGACGCCCCGCTCACGGGCGCCCTGCTCGGTCTCGACGAGGAGCATGGCTCCGCCCTCGCCGGGTGCGTAACCGTCGGCGGCCGCGTCGAACGGCAGGTACGCGCGCGCCGGGTCGTCCGTGGTCGACAGCGCGCCGGTGGACAGCTGAGCGGTCAGGCCGTACGGGCACAGCGAGGCGTCCGTGCCGCCGCTCAGGACCAGCCGGGAACCGGTGTCCAGCAGCCGCCGGGACTGGCCCAGTGCGTCCAGGCCGCCGGCCTGTTCGGCGCAGACGACTCCGCAGGGTCCGCGCATGCCATGGCGGATGGAGACCTGGCCGGTGGTGGCGGCGTAGAACCAGGCGATGGACTGGTAGGCGCCGACCCACGCCGGACCCTGCTGGTAGAGCTGCTCCATCTCGTGCTGGCCGAACTCGGTACCGCCGGAGGAGCTCGCGGTGACCACGGCCATGTCGAACTCGGGCAGCTGCTGCGGATCGGCGTCCGCATCGGCGAGGGCGGCCTCGGCCGCGGCCAGGGCGAAGTGGGTGAACCGGTCGGTTCGGTCGACCAGACCCTTGGGGACCTGTTCGCCGGCTGCGAAGCCGGGCACTTCCCCGGCCACCTTGACCGGATAGCCGGCCGGGTCGAACCGGGTGATGCGGCCGAGACCGCTCTTGCCGGCCAGCACGGACTCCCAGTGCCGGCGGACCCCGATGCCGGTGGGAGCGACCACACCGAGACCGGTGACGACCGCCGGGCGTCGGCGTCCTTCGGGTATGCCGAGCGCGCTCATGCCGCCGTCTCCTTCCGGCTTCCCGGACGGCTGAGGATCATGGCGCTCTGGAAGCCGCCGAACCCGCTGCCGACGCTCAGGACATGGTCCATGCGGTGTTCCCGGGCGGCGACCGGTACGTAGTCGAGATCGCACTGAGGGTCGGGGACCGTCAGGTTCGCCGTCGGCGGCACCACTTGATGGCGCAGGGCCAGTGCGCAGGCGGCCACCTCCAGGGAGCCGATCGCTCCCAGGGAGTGCCCGATCATCGACTTGATGGAGCTGACCGGGATCTCATGAGCGCGTCGACCGAGGCTCCGTTTGAAGGCGGCCGTCTCGTGCCGGTCGTTCTGCTTGGTGCCGGAACCGTGCGCGTTGATGTGGTCGATGTCCCGCGGATCGAGCTTGGCGCGGTTAAGGGCGACCTTGATGGCTTCGGCCATCTCACGGCCGTCGGGCTTGAGTCCGGTCATATGGAAGGCGTTGGAGCGGTTGGCGAAACCGACCACCTCGGCGTAGACGGTGGCGCCGCGGCGACGGGCCGACTCGGCTTCCTCGATCACCATGACCGCGGAGCCCTCGCCCAGGACGAAGCCGTCGCGGCGGCCGTCGAAGGGGCGGGACGCGGTGCCGGGGTCATGGTCGGTGTTCGGTGTCGTGGCCTTGATCGCGTCGAAACAGGCGGATGTGATGGGCGACAGCGGGGCGTCGGTGGCGCCCGCGACGACGATGTCGGCCGTGCCTTCCTCGATGAGCTGGACCCCGTGGGCGATCGCGTCGAGGCCGGAGGTGCAGCCGGTCGAGATCAGTGCGACGGGGCCCTCGGCCTGTGCCCGCCAGGCGACTTCGGCAGCCAGTGTGCTGGGGACCATGTAGCCGTAGAGGTGCGGGACGCCGTAGGTGTGGTCGACGAGCCAGTTCCTGCCGCCGTCGGACAGCACCGCGTATTCGTCTTCCAGACCGGTGGTGCAGCCGACGGCGCTGCCGATGCTGACAGCGGTCCGGCCGGGATCGCCGGCCGCGATGTCGATGCCGCTGTCCTCGATCGCCTCCTGGGCCGCGACGACGGCGAACTGGGCGGCTCTGTCCATCCGGCGCACTTCCTGGGGGCTCAGGCCGGCGGCCACCGGGTCGAAGTCGCACTCGGCGGCGACCTGCGAGCGGAACTTCGACGCGTCGAAGAGGGTGATCTGCCGGGTGGCCGTGCGGCCGTGCGAGAGCAGGTCCCAATAGGCGTCCCGGCCTATGCCGCCGGGGGCGACGGCGCCGATCCCGGTGATGACGGCGCGACGGCTCATCGCGGTCCCCCGACGTCCGGGTCGGTGCCCTTCTCGACGAGCGGGGCCTCGGTGTCGACGTGGCCGAGTTCCGGGCGGGGAGCGAGCGGTGACAGGTGGAAGACCACATGGGCCGGCTCCGGCCCGGTGTTCACCAGACGGTGGCGCATGTTGATCGGCACCAGCAGCGAGTCGCCGGGGCCGATGGCGACGGGCTCACCGTCGAGAGTGATCTCCAGCTCGCCGGTGACGACGTGCAGGAACTCCTCCGAGTACGGGTGGAGGTGCTCGGTGACGTACTCGCCCGGCGCCAGCCGTAGCGTGCCACCGAAGCCGGAGGTGCAGCTGACGGTCCGGGGGCTGAGGGTGATGCGGATGTCGCCGCCGCGCTTGCGGTTGGGGACGACCTGTTCCACGTTGACCTTGGTGGGGGTGGACGCCGCGGTGGTCATCGGCCACCGCCCAGGTTCGGGGCGGACGGCTGGGTGACGACGGGGCCGCTGCCGGGCGTCCACGAGTAGAACGGAACGGCCATCGCGTCGCGCGGCTCGCGCCAGTCCGGGTCGTAGGGGGAGATGAACTCCTGCAGCCGGGTGTTGACGTCGTTGTAGAGCGGGTGGCTGCGCGCCTTGTAGAGGTTGGGGCCGATGTCCTGCTCCGCCTCGACGAGGTGGAAGTACAGGTCGTGGAAGGCGAACAGGGTTCGCCGGGAGACGCCCACCATGTGCGGCAGGTCGGTGCTGTCCGAGTCTGCGAAGACCTTGCCGACGCTTTCGGCGTCCGCAAGGTTCATCTTCGCCACGATCAGTGTGCGGTGCACGATGCCCTCCTGGCTTCTTCGGTCGTTGTTCCACCCTCGTAGGTGGTTCTCAAAGCTGTCTTGAAGCGGCCTTGACCGGTCGTACGGCGACGTCAGAGCCGCAGGTCGATCCGGTATTCGGTCAGCCAGGTTTCGAGCTGGAGCACCATTTCCATGCTGGCCCTCTCGACCCAGGCGAAGGCGCCCTGCGGGGAACCGTCCGCGGTCAGCGCCTCGGCGGAGGCGGTGGCGTCGAGCAGACCGGCGACGGCTGCGTCCCGGTCGGTGGCCAGCTCGGCGAAACGGCGGCGCACGAAGTCGCCGTAGGCGGCCTCCTGGGTGGTGGGGTAGGCGCTCTTCCTGCGGTGCAGAACGGCGTCGGGCAGCAGGTCGGCGACCGCGGAGCGCAGCAGGCTCTTCTCGACGCCGTCCACCCGTTTCATGGCAGCCGGCACGTTGTAGACGTACTCGACGAGCGCCCGGTCGCAGAAGGGCGGCCGCAGCTGCACACCGTGGGCCATGCTCATACGGTCGGCGCGGTCGAGGTGGGTGGGCGCCCAGCGGGTCAGGGCGAGATAGGTGACCTCGCGGGCCCGGCGTTCGGCGGGGGTGTCCCCGTCGATGTGCGGGACCTCGGTGAGCGCGTCGTGGTAGTGCTGGTCCGCGTAGCCGAGGAAGTCCAGTTGCTTGCGCAGCTGCCGGTCGATCATGGAGGTCCCCAGCCCGCCCGCCGCGGCGTCGTGACCTCGCTCGAAGGAGACCCAGGGGAAGGTCTGCGAGTTGCTGTGCTTCTGGTCGTACGCCCAGAAGTAGCCGTTGAAGACCTCGTCCGCGGTCTCGCCGGAGAGCACGGCGGTGAATCCCGCCTCACGGAGCCGGGCGAAGAACTGGATGAGCGAGACATCCATGTCGCCGAGCGGAGAGGGGGCGTCCTGGCTGCGCAGGGCGGCGGCGTGCACCTGGGGGTCGGTGAGGGCGGCGGTGTCGAGCAGGATCTCGGAGTGCTGGGAGCCGATGTACTGCGAGGCAAGTGCGGCGAAGGGCGCGTCGGGCGTGGAGCGCATCGTGGGGTGGGGCTCGAAGTTCTCGGTGTAGCCGGTGAAGTTGACCGAGAAGCTCTGCAGCGAGCCGGCGCCGCCGCCGGCCAGGTTCCGGTGGGCGAGGGCGGTCAGGGCGCTGGAATCGATGCCGCCGGAGAGCATGGCGCCCACCGGGACGTCGGCGCGCAGGTGGGAGGCGACAGCGTCGGCGAGCAGGCCGCGGACGGTGGTGATGGTGTTTTCGAGGCTGTCGGTGTGCTGCCGGGCGGGCAGCGACCAGTAGCGCCGCTCCTGTTTGCCGGGGCGGCGGACGATGAGCGCATGGCCGGGTACGACCTCGCGCACACCGCGGAAGACAGCGGTGCCGGGCTTCCGGCTGTGTGCGAACAACTCGCGCAGGCCGTCGGCGTCGACGACCGGCTCGACGTCGGGGTGGGCCAGGATCGCCTTGGGCTCGGACCCGAACAGAACCCCGTCGCGGGTCGGGTAGTAGCTCAGCGGTTTGACGCCGAGACGGTCACGGGCCAGCAGGAGTTCCTGGCTGCGTACGTCCCACACGGCGATCGCGAAGAGCCCTTCGAGACGGGTGAGGAAGCCGGCTCCCCACTCCAGATAGGCGTGCAGGGCGGTCTCGCCGTCGCCGCTGCCGGTGAACCGGTGTCCCCTCGTGGCCAGTTCACGCCGCAGCTCGGTGTGGTTGGTGAGGGCTCCGTCGAGGGTGAGGACGGCGACCGTGGTGCCGCCTGCGGTGGTGTGGACGGCCGGCTGCGCGCCGGTCTCCGTCACATCGACCAGGGCCAGGCGCCGGTGGGCGAGTGCGGCGTGCCCCTCGGCCCAGATGCCACGGCCGTCGGGGCCGCGGTGGGCGAGGACGGCCGCCATGGTCTCGACGGTCTCGGCCTCCGGGGACAGGTCCCGCTCGAAGTCGACCCAGCCGGCGATTGCGCTCATCGGGAGGTCCTCTCGTTCATGACGGATTCGGTGGTGGGGGTCACGGACACCAGGGCGAGCGGGATGCCGGTGGCGGCGGCCCGGAAGTCGGCCAGAGTGGGCGTGGTGCCGTCGGCCACGGTGATGCCCAGGCGCCGTTGTGCGGCCTCGGCGCCGTAGCGCTCGTACAGGTCGTGGTATCCGCGGGCGGTCTGCTCGGCATCGGTGACCAGCGCGAAGCGGACAGGGACGCGGCTGCCACGCCAGGTGATCTCTCCTGCTGCCCCGTCGGTGAAGTTGTGGCGCCAGGCGCTGCCGGTGGCGATGAACAGAGCGCCGCCGATGCGGTGCACGCCCGCGGGCACGGTGTGCGCGCGGCCACTGCGCCGGCCCGTGAAGTGCAGCAGAGCCAGGTGCTCGGCGACCGGGCCCGGGTCCGGACCGGAAAGGACAGCGATCATGCGGGCGTTGGCGGCGGCCCGCTCCTCGGCGCGGGGCAGGACCCGGGTGATGCTCAGCCCCGCCGCGGCGCCCGCTCCGGTGCAGGCGGTCATGACAGCACCACCGCCGCAGCGGTCAGGGAGCACCCGATGACGGCGAAGCAGGTGCGCAGCAGGTGCCAGTCGCGCCACGGGATACGCGGGTCATCCCAACCCGGGCCGAGGTCGTCGGGCCGGGTCTTCTTGACCCGGTTGTTGATGGGTACGTTCCGGGTCTGCGAGACGACGGCGACACCGGCCATGGCCACGGCGCCGGCGATGAACAGCACGCGTGGTCCGGTCTCGTCGGCACGGACGGCGAAGGCCGCGTCGATCACGACGGAGCCGCTCACGATGAACGGCATGATGCGGTCGTACCGCTTGCCGAGCAGCTTGTGGGTGTCGACGTAGCGTTCGGGCTCCATCGCGATCAGGGCGGGCATGACACTGACCGCCACGGCGAACAGCACCCCCGCCACCAAGCCGGTGCCCAACAGCACCAGCACACTCAGGGTTTCCACCATGTCCCCGGTCCTCCCGTCCGGCAGGGTTCAGCAGCGCTACGAAGGTTTCAGCCGTGCCTCGTGTGCCGCTCGAAGCGGTCTGGACGGAGCGGGCCCGCACCGAAGGCTGCGGAATCGGCGCCCGACGGGCACGTTCACAGCCCGAGTGGTCCTCTAGCCGACCGGTGTTCGCTGGCAGGGAGTGTCCGGAACCGCATCGAGACGGAACGGCATCGAGAAAAGGGAGTGCATCCGGTGGCGGAGCGAACCGACGTACTGATCGTGGGCGGCAGCATGGTGGGCCTGGCCCAGGCCCTGTTTCTCGCCCAGCAGGGGATCCGGTCGATCCTGGTGGAGCGCCATGCGCACATCTCGGCGCATCCGCGGGCCCAGGCGGCCAGCCCCCGCACGATGGAGCTGATGCGTGCGCTGGGCCTGGAGCGGAAGGTGCGCGCGCAGGAGAACCCGCATGCCCAGTACGGCGACATCCTGCAGGTGGAGTCGCTCACGGGCCGCGAGCTGGCCCGCTTCGACGGACCGTTCCGTCACGATCCGAACGAGGTCAGCACGACCGGATGGACCTTGATCGGCCAGGACCGGTTCGAGCCCCTGTTGCGTGCCAAGGCCGAGGAGCTGGGGGCGGACATCCGCTTCGCCACCGAGATGGTGCGTTACGAGCAGGACGCCGACGGGGTCACCGCGGTGCTGCGGGACACGCGGAGCGGCGAGGAGACCGCTGTCCGGGCCGATTACATGGTGGCGGCGGACGGCTTCCGCAGCGCTGTCCGCGAGGGACTGGGCATCGGCACGCACGGTCAGGGCGTCTTCGGCCGCCAGATGAACGTCATCTTCCACGCCGCGCTCGACACATACGTGGCGGACCGCCGGTTCTTCCTCTGCTTCGTCAGCAACGACAAGGTCAAGGGTGTGCTCGGCCGGCTCGACAACGCGGACCGCTGGGTGCTGGCCCCGAGCCTGCCTCCGCAGGAGACACACGCCGAGTACTCCGAGGAGGACTGCGTCGAGATGGTCCGCGCCGCGGTCGGCGTGCCGGACCTGGAGATGGCCGTCGAGTCGAGCACCAGCTGGGAGGTCGCGGCGCGCATCGCCGACCGCTTCCGCTCCGGGCGGGTGTTCCTGACCGGTGACGCGGCTCACGTGATGCCGCCCACAGGCGGGTTCGGCGGCAACATGGGGGTGCAGGACGCGCACAACCTGGCGTGGAAGCTGGCTTCGGTCCTGCGTGGGCAGGCCGGTGCCGAACTGCTGGACACCTACGAGCAGGAGCGGGGCCCGGTCGCGGAGTTCACCGTGGAGCAGGGCGTGATCCGCTACCTGCAGCGCAGCGGTCTGGACGAGGAGGCCGCCGCCCGGCACCGGCCGGAGACCACGGTGCTGTTCGGCCATGCCTACCGTTCGGGCGCGGTGCTGTCGGAGCCCGGTACGGACGGCTGCCCCGTGGTGGAGGACCCGACCCAGCCGTCGGGCCGTCCCGGCACCCGGGCACCGCACTTCGAGCTGCGTATCGGCGGCGCCGACACCCCGCTGCACGACCTGCTGAAGGGCGGCTGGTGGCTGCTGGCCGGTCCGGATGCCGGGTTGTGGGAGCGGGCGGCCGGCCAGGTGGCCCGGCTCACCGGCCTTGTCGTCGACTTCCACCGGGTGGGCGGTGAGGAGCCGGTCGAGGTGACCGAGGGCTTCCTGAAGAAGTACGGCATCACGCCCGGCGGCGCCGTGCTCGTCCGCCCGGACGGGTTCGTGGCCTGGCGCGCGGTCGAACAGCCCGGGGACCCGGCGGTCGAACTCTCGGCGGTCGTCCACCGGTTGCTCCGGCGCTCGGCCTGAGCCCGCCTCGTCAGGGGGACCGGCCGGCTCGCTCGTCACGGGCCGGCCGCAGTGGCCCCGGGCCGGTCGTCCGGCCCGGCTGACCCACGAGCGGCGCGCCTCCCGAAGGTCCGGGGGGCGCGCCGCTCGTGCGTGGCCGTTGCCGACGGTCAGGCGAGCGCGAGTATCTGCCGCAGCAGACCGGTCAGGGTCCGGGAGACGTCGCCCCGGGGGTGGCTTTCGGCGCGCCAGGCGACCATGCCGTCAGGGCGGACCAGGACTGCGCCGCCGTCCGCGAGGCCGTAGCGTTCCTTGAAGGTGCCCTCGGTGTCGGAGTAGTC
This sequence comes from Streptomyces sp. DSM 106670, assembly GCF_055792845.1. Classification (NCBI taxonomy): domain Bacteria; kingdom Bacillati; phylum Actinomycetota; class Actinomycetes; order Kitasatosporales; family Streptomycetaceae; genus Streptomyces; species Streptomyces sp. DSM 106670. Next base: position 2,304,335 of record NZ_CM147704.1, on the reverse strand, counting down.
GCCGTTCACCCCGATGCCGCGGACGGTGAGGGCCAGCCCGAGTTCGCGGCCGGCGGCGGCCGCCGCTGCCCACGGGGTGGCCGGGCCCGCGGTGAGCAGGGTGAAGCCGGCCGGGAAGAGGTCGACCGTGGAGAACGGGCCGTGGTCGCCCTCGATGACCACATGCGGGGCCCGAGCGCCGGGGCGGCCGCTGGGCTTGTCCGGGTCCTCGGTGATGCTTCGGCCCTCGGTGCCGTCGTCGGCGAACGCACCGGCCGGGTAGACGTATCCGAAGGTCATCGTCGTCTCGTCGACCAGGTCCTTGGCGACGTCCTGGAACTGCTTGCCCTCGCGGACGGCGAAGCGCAGCATCGCCTGACGGACGGTCTCCTGGGCGACCGGACGGCGTTCGGAGTCGTAGGAGGCGAGCAGTCCCGGCCCGGCCTTGCCCGCGAGTACGAGGGCCAGTTTCCAGGACAGGTTGTAGGCGTCCTGGATTCCGGTGCTGGCGCCGAAGGCGCCGGTGGGCGGCATCACGTGCGCGGCGTCGCCGGCGATGAGGTAGCGACCGCGGGCGAAGGTGTCCGCCACCCGCGCGGAGATGTCCCAGGCGGGCATGTCGACCGACTCGATGGTCAGCGGCAGGTCCGGGACGCCGACCGCGGCGCGGACCAGTTCGACGCAGTGCTCCTGTGTGAAGTCCGCCGCGCTCTGGCCCTTGTCGGGGAAGAAGGAGACGTTGATGACCCACTTGCGGTCGTTGTCGATAGGGATGATCGTGCCGCGGACTTCGGGGTTGTTGACGTAAGCGGCGATGATCTTCCGGCCGCGCAGCGGCTCCTCGAGGTCGGCATCGAAGAAGAAGCTGACCAGGTTGGTGAGGGTGCCGCGGCCGTGGGAACCGATGCCGAGGAGTTCACGGACCGGACTGCGGCTGCCGTCCGCGGCGATCACGTACTCGGCGCGCAGTTCGGTGCGCTCACCGGTGCCGAGGTCGGTGAGGGCCGCGGTCACGCCGTCGGCGGTCTCGGTGACGGCGTCCAGACGGGTGTGGAAGCGCAGGTCGACTCCGACTTCCTCGGCCCGCTTGCGCAGAATGGGCTCGAGCTGGTTCTGGTCGATCAGGGTCCACTGGGCGGGGCTGATACGGCTGATGTCTTCGATGGAGGCGTTGGGCATGCGGACCCGCTCGTTGCCCGCGAGCGTCTCGACATGCACCAGGTCGGTGTTGCCGGAGATCGGTGAACGGCCGGCCTTGACGCGTTCCTCCATGCCCACCGCGCGGTAGAGCTCCATGGTGCGCGGGTTGATGGCGCGGGCCTTGGGGTGGGTGGAGGTGCCGGGGTGACGCTCGACAAGCGTGGACTTCACCCCGTGGTGGGCGAGGAACACGGCGGCGGACAGGCCTGTGAGGCCACCGCCGACGATGAGGACGGGAACACTCTCCTGGCTCATATTGCTTCCTTGGGTGGTCGGGGCGGGCGGCTGCGTCTGAGCGGTCATCGGACGGCGGTGACCAGCGTGTGTGTGCCCAGCAGCGGTTCCGCGGTGCTGCCGGTGAAGCCGGCCTCGGTGAGCCAGGTGCGGACGTCGTCGATGCGGTACTCGGAGCCGTCCTGGCTGACCAGGCGCATGTGCAGACTGGAGAGCAGACGTTCGGCGTCACGGCGCTCGTCGTCGATCATCCGGTCGTAGATGAGGACCTGGCCGCCGGGGTTGGTCGCGGAGAAGACACGGCGCAGCAGATCCCGGCGCCGGTCGTTGTCGAAGCCGTGCAGGATGTGGCCGAGCACGATGACGTCGGCCTTCGGGATGTCGTCCGTGAAGAAGTCGCCGCCGGTGAACTCGATGTGTTCGTTCAGACCCAGGCGGGCGGTGTGCTCGGTGAAGAGCGGGCGAGTGCGCTCCAGGTCGAAGACCCCTGCCTTGAGGTGGGGGTGTTCCTTGACCAGGACGGAGGCGAGATTTCCGCGCGCGCCGCCAAGATCGACGAAGGAGGTGTGGCGGCTCCAGTCGACGGCGCCGGCGATCTCGATACCCATGCGGTCGCTGTAGGCGTCGAGGCCCGCGAAGAAGCGCTTCATCTTCGCCGGGTCCTTGTGCTTGTCCCCGACGAAGCCGCCTTTGTCGGGGTCGAGGTGCTGCGGGGCTCCGGTGGTGAGCGCCTCGGTGAGCCGCCCCCAGGTGCCGTACAGGGTCTCGTTGGTCAGCTCGACGAAACCGCCGAGGTAGGTTGCGGTGCCCGGGACGAGGTATGCCTCGGCCAGTGGGCCGTTGCTGTACTGATCCCCCGTACGCTCCAGCAGACCCAGGCCGGCCAGCGCGTCGAGGAAGTCGGGCGCCATGCGCTCGTGCAGTCCGGTTGCGGCAACGACGTGGTCCGCACCGGCTGGACCCTCGGCGAGGGCGGCGAACACGCCGAGGGACACCGCGCTGTGCAGCACCTTGGCCGCGCAGTCCGCAATGGTCAGCTTGATCAGCGGACCGGGGTCGACCGCCGCGGCCGTCGTACGGTCATCGGTCGTTGTCACGCGAGCCTCCTAGCGAGCCGTGAGGGACCGCTCCGGTCCTTCCAGTGACGATGGCCGATACGCGTGGAGTCCTACTCGAAGCGCTCTGAAGCCCGGCGTCGGGTGTCTGCCCCGGAACACAGCGAAGTGCCGCCCCGGCCGCTCGTCGCGGTGGGGCGGCACTTCGGCCATGAGTCACATACGGGGGACGATGTGATCAGGCCGTTTCGGGGGTGCTGTCGGCGGAGGCCGGTGCAGGGGCCTCGGCCTGCTGGTCCTCGCCGTGGTGGCGGGAGCGAAGCGTGAGGTTCTTCATCAGCAAGGTGAGGACGAGGCCCAGCGCGAGGATCGGCACCGCAGCGGTGAACACCGGCGTGAGCGAGGCGGCGTACGCTTCCTCGACGGCGCTGTGTACCGGGGCGGCCAGTGTGCTGAGGACTGTGTCCGAGGAGAGGGAGTTGCGGTCGATGCCGTCGAGGGCGCCGGCCGGCACCCGGACGGCGAGCTCGTCGGTGAGGCGGCCGTAGAAGATGGCCGCGAAGAGCGAGATGCCGATCGAGGTGCCGAACGAGCGGCCGAAGGTCACGGTGCCGGAGACGGCTCCCATGTCCTGCGGGGGAGCGGTGTTCTGGGCGGCCTGCGTGAAGACCTGGGCGGAGAGGCCCGAGGCGAAGCCGAAGATGACCATGTAGAAGATGGTGAGGGCGCGCGGGGTCCCGGGGTCCATGGTGGACAGCAGGAGGGCGCCGACGATACCCAGAGCCATGCTCAGGATGGGGAAGACCTTGTATTTTCCGGTCTTGCCGATGATCTTGTTCGAGCCGACGGAGGAGAGGACGAGGCCCATCATCATCGGCAGCAGGATGAAGCCGGAGGCGGTGGGGCTGGCCCCGGTGACGACCTGGACGTACAGGGCGAGGAACTGCACGGCGCCGACGAAGACGATGCCGCAGACGGTGGTGCCGAGCAGCGAGATGGTGAAGGTGGAGTCCTTGAAGAGGCGCAGTGGGACGATCGGTTCGACGGCGCTGGACTCGGCCTTGATGAACAGGCCGAGGAACAGCAGGGTGCCGAGGCCGAGGCCGATGATCTGCGGCGAAGTCCAGGCGTACTCGACACCACCCCATGACGTGAGGAGGGTGAGCGTGATGATGGCCCCCGAAAGGGTGACGATGCCGGCGTAGTCGAGCTTGGCCCCCTCGCGGACCGTCCTGGGCAGGTGCAGGTACTTGACGAGCAGGAAGACGATCACAGCGCCGACGGGAAGGTTGACCAGGAAGACCCAGTGCCAGCTGAGTGCGTCGGTGAGCATGCCGCCGACAGCGGGGCCGGCGAGGGAGGCCCCGGCGAAGACCATGCCGAACATCCCGTAGTACTTGGCGCCTTCACGCGGGGCGAACAGTTCGCCGATGATGGCGAGGACGGAGACGAACAGGCCTCCGGCACCCAGGCCCTGCACGACGCGGAAGACGATGAGCTGCTCCATGCTGCCGGCCGCGCCCGCGAGCGCGGAGCCCAGCAGGAACAGGCCCATCGCCGAGAGGTAGGTGACCTTGCGGCCGAAGAGGTCGCCGAGCTTGCCGTAGATCGGCGTGGTGACGCTGGAGGCGATGACGTAGGCGATGGTCACCCATGCGAAGAGGTCGATACCGCCGAGGTCGCCCGCGATGCGGGGCAGGGCGGTGGAGACGATCTGCAGGTCGAGGATGGCCACGAACGCGGAGAGCATGCAGGCGACCATGACCGGGGTGGTCCTGGTGCCGGAGGGGTGCAGCCCTCCGGGTGCTGGGGGAGTGGGAGCGGACAAGGTGGTGCCGCCTTTCGGATCGGTGTGTGCTCCCCGTCGCACCGGCCGCTCGACGCGTCCGGTGTCACCTGGCTCTCGGCCCTCGGAAGGGGCTCAGGGGAAGGTCGTGGTTCTTCTGCTGTGCCGGCCGGTCGCCTGCTCAGCGGTGTCTCAAGGAACGAGGACGATCTTGCCGAGCTGTGCGCGCGCCTCCATGAGCTCGTGGGCCTTGACGGCCTCGTCGAGTGGAAGGCGGTCGTGCACGACCGGCTTGACCTGGCCGGAGGCGATGAGCTCGAACAGGTGGCGCTGCCCGTCGGCCACGGCGTCCGGCTTGTTGTAGAGCATGGCGTAGAGGCTGAAACCCGCGACGTTCTTCATACGGGACAGCGCGAGGGTGGGCAGATCCGGGATGTCGCCGGAGGCCGAACCGTAGAAGACGAGAGTCCCGAACTGGGCGGTGATGCCGAGGGACTTCAGCAGGACGTCGCCGCCGACGGTCTCCAGGACGACGTCGGCGCCGCGGCCGTCGGTGGCGGCGAGGACCTGGTCGGTCCAGTCCTCGTCCGTGTAATTGACGGTGACGTCGGCGCCGAGTTCGCGCGCGAAGTCGAGTTTGGCCCGGGTGCTCGCGGTGGCGATGACCTTGCCGGCGCCGAGGGCCTTGGCGATCTGGACGGCCAGGTGGCCGACGCCGCCGGAGGCCGCGTCGATCACGATGGTCTGGCCGGGGCGGAGGCGGCCGGCCTCCTTGATCGCGTGGTACGCGGTCTGGGCCGGGCTGGGCAGGAGGGTCGCCGCGGCGGCGTCGAGGTCCTGCGGGATCTTGATGAGCCAGTCGGTGCCGGCGACGACGTGGTCGGCGTAGGCGTTCTGGTCGATGTCGCCGACGACGCGGTCACCGACGGCGAAGCCGGTGACACCGTCTCCGACGGCCTCGATCGTGCCGGCGACATCGCCGCCGGGGGCGCCGGGGAGGCCGGCGTGACCGCCGATCGGAATGCCCTGGCGGCGCTGGACCTCTGCGAAGGTGACGCCGATGGCCTCGGCGCGGATCAGGACCTGACCCGTTCCGGGTTGCGGCGTCTCCACCTCTTCGAGGCGCAGTACGGACGGCGCGCCGTGCTCGTAGTGGCGGATGATGCGCATGATTTCTCCCAACAGGGTTTCCGCGGAGCCGTCGCGAGTTGCTGGGGCTCAGAAGCAATACGTATGCATGCTTGCATGCATTTGATTGTCAGTCCACATCTTATGGAGGATGTGGGCATTCTTTGCCGGTCCGTTACGGGCGGTGGGCTGGTCAGCTGAAGACTGCGCGGGTCGGGTCGGTGACGCCGGCCCAGGTCTCGATGGCCGCACGCAGGCCCCCGGCGATCTCGGCGGACGAGGCGTCGCGGTCCGCGGCCCAGGCGACGTAACCGTCGGGGCGGATGAGCGCACCGGCCAGCTCCGGCTCGTCCCCGCACTCGGCGACCACCCGCTGGACGCGCCCGGCCCAGTCGAGTGGTGCGGCCCACTTCGCATGCTCCTCGGCGATCTCCGGCCGGCCGGCCAGGTCGAGGAGGACGAAGTTTCCCCGGCGCAGGAACTTCGGGAGGGTCTTGCGACCTTCCTCCGTCTCCAGGCTCAGGTCGCGGGCGAAGTCGCCGAGCAGGCGGTGCTCGGGGCCCGGCAGGTCGTAGCGGACCCGCACGCCGCTGAGCATCTCCGCGATGTGGTGGTTGACCTGGTCCTTCCGCATGAGGTCCTGGAAGAGCTCGCGGAGCTGGGTGACGTAGGGGTCGGGGTTCATCAACGCGATCTGGGCGCGGGTGTTGGCCAGCACCTGACGGGCCGGCTCCTGGCGCTCCGCGTCGTACGTGTCGAGCAGCCCCTCGCCGCCCCAGCCGTTGATGTCGGCGCAGAGTTTCCAGCCGAGGTTGAGTGCGTCCTGCAGGCCCAGGTTGACGCCCTGGCCCCCGACCGGGAAGTGGGTGTGGGCGGCATCGCCCGCGAGCAGGACACGGTCCTTGCGATAGGTCTCGGCCTGGCAGGCGGAGTCGGTGAACCAGGAGAGCCAGCGCGGCTCGGAGGCGCCCATGTCGTCGCCCCAGATCTCGCGGACGCTGTCCTTGAACTCCTCGAAGCCGAGCTCGGAGCCCGCTTCCTTGCCCTTCTCGAAGTCGAAGGTGGCGACGCGGTGGTACTTCTCGTCGAGGGGGACGCAGAAGAGCAGCCCGCGCTCGGTGCGCTCCATGCCCATCGGCGCGTTCTCGCGGTCGGCGAGGACGACGTCGGCCAGCCGTGCGGTGACGCGGCCACCGGTGCCGGGGAACGCGATCCCCGCGGACCTGCGAACCAGGCTGCGGCCGCCGTCGGTTCCCACGACGTACTGCGCGCGCAGCGTGTACGGGCCCTCTGGGCCGATGACGTCGACCTCGGCGCCGTCCTGGTCCTGGCGGACGGCCGTGACCTCGTGGCCGCGGCGGATCTTGCAGCCGAACTCCTCGGCGCGCTCTTCGAGGATGCGCTCGGTCCGCGTCTGCTCGGAGAGCAGGGCGTAGTTGTGGGCGCTGTCCAGGAGCGAGAAGTCGACCCAGACGTCGAGGCCGGCGAAGTGGCCGTTGTTCCATGAGCGGGCGCCGTCGCGGAAGCGGTCGGCCAGTCCACGGCGATCGAGTGATTCCAGCGATCGCGCGTGCAGTCCGAAGGCCTTGGAGTGAGGGGTGCGCTCGGTGAGCCTCTCCAGTACGACGGCCTTGGCGCGGCCGATGCGGAGCTCGGAGGCGAGCAGCATCCCCACCGGGCCGCCACCGACGATGATCACGTCGAAGTCGAAGTCCTTGGTGTCCGGCATGGTGATCCTTCCAGAGGGTGTGAGTGGTTCCGGTCAGGGGAAAATTATGTGCTTGATGACATGCAATAGCTTGTGAGCATACACATGCTGGCTGTCCTCGATCGCCGCGCCTAGGATGTTCGCCATGGAGACCTCACCCACCGGGCAGAAGACCACCCAGCCTCCGTCCGCCAAGGGCCCACTGGCCGCCATGGACCCGCTCGACGCGGTCGGCCCGGCCTTCTCGCGGCTGCGTCGCGCCTCCGCCCTGAACGCGGAGAGCCCGGTGTCCCGGAAGGACATGACGCGGACGCTGGTGCTCAACATCGTGGATGAGGGACCCGAGCACGACGGGCAGGAGATCACCGTCGGCGTCGTCGCCGAGCGGCTGGCCGTGGACCCCTCCGTGGCCAGCCGCATGGTCACCGACTGCATCTCGGCCGGATACCTGATCCGCGCCGCCTCCCAGCAGGACGGGCGCCGCACGATCCTGCAGATGACGGATGAGGGACTGGCGATGCTGGCGGCCTTCCGCCGGCATCAGCGGGCTGCCTTCGAGTTCATCACCCAGGACTGGCCCGATGACGAACGCCAGCAGCTCGCCCGTCTGCTGATCAAGTACGTCGACTCGGTCGCGCAGGCACAGGGCGCCTCCGCCAACGGCTGACCGCCGGCCCCGCCCCGCTCATCGGGCCAGCACGGTGCGCAACGCCGCTACGAGCGCCCTGCCCTGCTCACCGACGGGGACGCCTTCACGGGTGCGCCAGGCGACGATCCCGTCGGGGCGGACCAGTACGGCGCCCGCCGCGCCCACTCCGTAAGCCTCGGCCCAGCGCCCCCGCACATCGGTCAGGGCACCGCCTCCTGCGGCCGGGGCGATGCGGTGAAAGGCGAGGTCCACGCCGAGTTCTGACACGGCCGTTGCGGCCGCCTCCGCCCAGGAGCCGCCCTCCGTCCCGGCAAGCAGCACGAAGCCGTCGCCGAACAGATCCAGCGTGGCGACCGGCGCGCCGTCGCGCTCCAGCACCACGTACGGGGCGCGCGTGCCCGGCTCGCCGCGCAGAGTGCGCGGATCGGAGGTCAGCGGCAGCTGCTCCGCGCCCTCCTCACCGATGAACGCGCCCGACGGGTAGGCCTGCCCCATGGTGACGCGCATCGCGTCGTGCGTCGCGGCCTGCTGTTCCTCGGTGGCGGTCCGGGACCGTACGGCGAGCTGAAGCGATCCCTGCCGCGCTGTGTACGTGCCGACCGGCCGCCGCTCGTCGTGGTACGTATCCAGCAGGGCGCGGCCGGCGGTGCCCCTGAGCACGTAGGCCAGCTTCCAGCTCAGGTTGAAGGCGTCGGCAATGCCGGTGTTGGCGCCGTACCCCCCGGTGGGCGGGATCTGGTGGGCGGCGTCGCCCGCGATGAGGACGCGGCCGTGCACGAAGTCCTTGGTGACCAGTTCGGCCATGTCCCACGGGAAGCGGGAGCGGATGGTGACGTCGACCTTGTCCGAGCCGATGGCCGCGGAGACCAGTTCGGCGCAGCGAGCGTCGGTGAAGTCGTCCAGCCCCTCGCCCCTCGCAGGGTCGTAGCCGACGATCAGGGTGCCCTCCGTGAGGGTGTCGTCGTGCACGAGGATGCCCGTGACCTTGTCGTTCTGGACATGGACCACGCTGTAGCGGCGCTCACCCAGCACTGCGCCGAAGTCCGCGCCGAACGCGATACTCACGTGCCGGGAGAGCACGCCCCGGCCCTCCCGCTCGGCCCCGAGGGACTCGCGCACGGAGCTGCGGGGTCCATCGGCGGCCACCAGGTAGTCGGCTGCCAGAACGGTCTCGCTGCCGTCGGCGCCCCGGAGTACCGCTCTGACCCCGTCGTCGTCCTGGGTGAAGGATCGGAGTTCGGTGCCGAAACGCAGGTCGGCCCCGAGCTCCTCGGCACGGGTGCGCAGGATCGGCTCCAGACGGTCCTGGGGCAGCAGCAGCAAGGTGGACGGGGTCAGGTCCGCGAGCTCGTCCCCGCCCTCCAGCTCCTCCTTGGCGAACAGGACCTTGCCCGAGAGGGACTCCACGCCCGCGCGGGTCCGGTGCTTCTCGAAGCCGGCGGCGGCTGCCTTGGCGGCCTGCTCGACGCCGACCGTTGCCAGCAGCTCGGCGGTGCGCGGGTAGTAGCCGACCGCGCGGGGGTGGATGGAGGTGCTGGGGTGTCGCTCGACCAGGGTGACCGGCACCCCGTGGTGGGCGAGGAAGACAGCGGTGGACAGGCCGACGAGGCTGCCACCGACGATCAGTACGCGTGTGCCGCTGCTACTCACAGAGAACCCCTCTCGCGGTTTCAGGTCTGTGCGGATCGTGGCAGCGGCCGGTGGACCAGAACTCGAACTTCCCTCGGGTAATCAGGCCTTGACGGAGTACGTCGACCAAGAGCTGTCCGTGACGAAGCCGAGACGGCGGTTGAGGGCGAGGACGGCGTCATCGTGCACGCCGTTCCACGCCTGCACCAGGGCGAGGTGGGGGTTCTCGACGGCGGCCCGGGACAGCAGCCCGGCCTTGATCCATGTGCCCAGGCCCCGGCGGCGCCGGTCGGCGACGACCAGGGTTTCCCCCGCGTCGGCCATCGGGCTGTCGCGGACGAACAGGGTGGCGTACCCGGCGACCTCGCCGTCGGCCGCGCCCACGGCGGCGGTCACGTACTGGCGGTGTCCGGCGCGCTCCGCCTCGGCCTCGCGGGCGCGGACGTCGGCGGCGGTGGGGACTCGGACTTCTGCCTGGCCGTTGACGGGAGCGTCCAGGGCGCCCCATGCGCGGGCGTAGGAGTCGACCAGCTCCTCGGGGCAGCGGCCGCTCCAGTGGACGAGCCGGTGGCCCGGCACCTCACGGTCGGCCGACGCGTCGAGGCCGGCGCGGGCGGGGCCCTTGAGGAAGAGCCGGTTGCGCAGGTTGGTGCCGTGCAGCTCGGCGCCGCAGGCGGTGGCGAAGAGCTCCGCGGCCGGGGTGTGAGGGGCGTCGACCATCAGACGGTCCCGGCCGCGGGCGCGCAGCTCGCGACGGGCGGCCTCGACGAGGGCCGTGCCCGCACCTCGGCGGCGGAAGGCGGGAAAGACCCACAGCGAGCCGTGGCCGGGTCCGTCCGGGACACCGAGATCGAGGCCCAGCTTGGTGCAGCCGGCCGGCCGGTCACCGTCGAAGGCCGCCAGTACGATCCGGTCGGCGCCGTGCCTGCGTTGCAGCAACCGGGCCAGCAAGTCCTGCGACACCGGCGGATCGCCGGGCAGTTCTAGGCTCATTGTCTCCTGGAAACCCGGCAGGAGAAGGGAAATCGTGGCGGGGTCGTCGCCGTCTAGGCTGCGAATGTCCATGGACCCATCGTTTCCGGAGCCACTTGAACCTCCGTCAAGAACGGCTCGGGGCACGGACGCCGCACCGTCCGTGCCCCGAGCCGTCGCATGGTCACACGCCCTCTGTCTCCTTCATGACGATGGCCCGCACCGGGCATGCCCGGACAGCCTCACGCACCAGTGGCTCGCCACCGCCGTCCTCGCGGCCGGGGATGACGGTGGCGAGCCCGTCCTCGTCCTGCTCGAAGACGGAGGGCACGGTGACGGCGCACTGGGCGGAGCCGATGCACCGGTCGGAGTCGACTGAGATGAGCACGGCGACCTACCAGGTGACGGGGAGTTCGGAGACTCCCTGGAGTACGAAGGGCGCGTTGACCGGCACCTGGTCGGCGGGAACCGCCAGTTCCAGCGTCGGCACCCTGCGGAACAGGGTCGCCAGGGCGATCTCCATCTCGGCACGGGCCAGGTTCTGGCCGATGCACTGATGGATGCCGTAGCCGAAGGCGACATGGCGGCCGGAAGGCCGGAGGACATCCAGGTCGTCGGCCCGCTCGAAGGAGGCGTTGTCACGGTTCATCAGCATGGTCGAGAGGATGACCCCGTCACCTGCCTTGATGAGGTGGCCCTCGATCTCGATGTCCTCCTTGGCCACGCGCATGAGCATGTCGCCGATAGAGGAATAGCGCATGAGCTCGTCCACAGCCTGCGGCATCAAGGACTCGTCAGCGCGCAGCGCCTCGAGCTGCCCCGGGTCGGCCAGCAGTGCCATCGTGGAGAGGGCGATCATGTTGGAGGTCGTCTCGTGGCCGGAGACCAACAGCACGGTGGCGATCATCGCGAGCTCCTGACGGTTGACCTTGCCCTCCTCCAGCTGGCGGGCGATCAGTTCGTCGAGAAGGGTGTCACCGGGTTCGGCCTGCTTGCGGCTGATCAGCTCGTCCAGATAGGCGAGGATCTCGGTGAAGGCCTGCTGCGCCTGCGCCGCCTGCTCCGGGCCGGAGGAGGAGAGAACGTGACGCGAGCGTTCGTCGAAGTAGTGGTGGTCCTCGTACGGGACACCCAGCAGCATGCAGATGACGGCGGACGGCATCGGCAGCGCGTACTCGGTCAGCAGGTCGACGGTGACGCCCGGGCCTTTGGCCAGCATCGTGTCGAGCAGCTCGTCGGCGCACTTCTGGATCGCCGGGCGCAGCGCGTTGACCTGGCGGATGCCGAAGCTCGGCAACACCATGCGGCGCTGGCGCGCGTGCACCGGGTCGTCGACGCCGACCAGCGGGGGCGCGGCGGCCTGCTGGCGCTGGGCCTCGATCCGGGGCGCGAGCAGCGGGAAGTCGGGGTCGAGGACGTCCGAGGAGAGCCGGGCGTCGGGGAACAGCCTGCGGCCGAGATCGTTACCGGTGATCAGCCAGGCCAGCCGGCCGTTCCAGAGGGTCACCCGGGAGATGGGGCCCTTCTCACGGAGCTGGTCGTAGCCGGGAGGCATCTGGTAGGGGCAGGTGCGCTTGATGGGATAGGCGGGGGCCTCCTCGGATCCGTCCGCCAGCGTCTTCGGCTCGTCGAGTGTGTCGGTCATCGGAACTCCTCGGTGTGCGGCGGGTGGGCGGTGCGGTGCGGGTGGGGAAGAGGGACGGGGTTCACAGGCCGCCCGTGACGCGCAGTGCCTCGCCGTGGACGTTCCCGTTGGCGGCGGAGCCGAGGAAGAGGATCGCGCGCGCGACGTCCTCGGGAGTGTTCATGCGGCCCGAGGGCAGAGACCTGGCCTTGTTCTCCAGGAAGGCCGGCGAGGCGTGGGTGAGCACGTTCTCGGTGAGCGTCTGGCCGGGCACGACCTCGTTCACCAGGATTCCGTCAGGGCCGAGCTCCCAGGCGAGGCTGCGCACCAGCCCGTGGAGGGCGGCCTTGGCGGCTCCGTACGCGCCCGCGCCCGTCATACCGGTGTCCGCGAGGCCGGCGCCGATCAGCACGATGCGGCCCCAGTCCCGGCCGCGCATGAGGGGCAGCACTGCCTGCACGGTGTGGAAGACGGCGTCCACCGAGGTGCGGAGGACCCGCTGCCACTGTTCCGGCGGGAGGTCCTCGAAGGCGGGCATCTTCCGGCCGGGCCGTGGGATCGCGTCACCCCACTCGACCGCGCCGGCGACAAGGACGTCGATGCCGCCCCACTCGGCGCCCACCGCGGCGACGGCGGCCCGTACGGAGTCCTCGTCGCCGAGGTCGTAGCGGACCACGAACGGGGTGCCGCCGGCCGCAGCGACCTGTTCGGCCGTCTCCTTCGCCCTCGTCTCATCTGAGTGGTAGGTGATCGCGACCCGCGAGCCCTCCGCGGCGTAGGCGAGGGCCGTGGCCCGGCCGATTCCGCGAGAAGCACCGGTGACGAGCACCGCCTTGTCCGTCAGTCCTGTCTTCATCGTCCTGCTTTCGTCGTCTGCTGACCGCGCTTCCGAACGGGGTCGATGCTTCGGCCGTGCTGGAAGAAGCCGTCGGGGTCGTAGACCTGTTTGATCTCGCGCAGTCGGGCTGCGTTCTCCCCGTAGTGGTCGGTCTCCCACCCGTCCTCCGTCCGGGAACTGGGGAAATTGATGTAGGAGCCGGTGGCCAGCGGTGCGAGGGCCGCGCCGCACCGGTCGGCCCACGCGTCGAGCTCGGCCGGGCCCTGCGCGGCCGCCGCCGCATCACGGGTGGCCATCTGGAAGCCCGTCAGGAACTGTGCGTCACGGTGCACATAGGCGGTCTCGGTGCGGCCGACCCGGTTGGCGGCACCGCCGAGCGCGATGCACAGCAGATAGCGTTCGTTGTCCAGGCCGGGATCCCAGGCGTGCAGCAGGGCCTCGGCCTCGGAGCGTGTGACGGCCCTGCCGGTGAGGCGGTAGGCCTGCCGGGTGTAGGGGTGCCGGTGGCCGACCGCATCCGGATGGGTGCCGGTGCGGTGGCACTGCTGGACGGTCTTGGAGCCGCACAGCGCCTCGTGCATGACGTCGGCGTACGCCCCGGTCGCCGAGACCTCGCGGTGTACGGGCTTCGTGCCGGTGAGTTCGGTGAGCACATCAAGGGCGCGTTCGAGCTCCTCGGACGGGCCGTGGTGCACTCCCCATGCCTTGACGATCGGCTTTCCGCCGGGCCCGAAAATGCCGGGCAGCACCACCAGGGAGGTGCCGAGGTCCTCCGATTCCTGGACGGCCCACGACTGCCAGGCGGCAAGCACGTCGGCGGCGTCCTCGAAGGACCACAGCGTCTCGAAACCGGTCAGACGCGGGGCGTCGACGGGGCGCAGTTCGAATTCGGTGACGATTCCGAAGTTCCCACCGCCGCCGCCCCGCAGGGCCCAGAACAGGTCCGGGTGCTCGTCCGCCGACGCGACCACAGTCCTGCCGTCGGCGAGGACGACCCGCGCCGAGACGACGCGATCGCTCGCAACGCCGAACTTGCGGGTCTGCCAGCCCAGACCGCCCCCGCTGAGGAAACCGCCCTGGCCGACGGTGGGGAACGTACCGGTGATGATCTGGCGGCCGTGCTGTTTGAGGGCGTCCAGCGCGTCGAGCGACTGGATGCCGGCCCCGATGCGGACGGTGTGGCCGTCGACGGCGGCGTGGTTCATCCGGGACAGGTCGATGACCAGGCCGGGGCCGGTGGACCAGCCGTTGAAGCTGTGGCCCGCCCCTCGGATGTGCGCCGTGATGCCGGTCTCCCGCGCGTGGCGTACGCAGGCCAGGATGTCCTGGGGGGATGTGCAGTAGGCGATGCCGTACGGCGTGACCGAGTCGTACTCGGTGTTCTGCAACTGCTTGGCCAGCTGGTACCCCGGATCGGAGCGGAGAACGAGCTCGCCTGTGAGTTCATCGCGCAGCATGAGGGTTTCTCCTCCGTGAGTCGCCGGTCCGGGGGACGAACGTGTGCGAATCCGACGCCTACTTGTCGATGCCGAACTTGCGGGCGGACACCTTGGAGCCCTCGTGGCCTCGCAGGAGGTCGCCGGAGGGCGAGTAGAAGTTGGCGCCGCCGGTGCCCTCCCAGTGGTCCTCGGAGAGGAATTCACCGGTGACGAAGACGTGCGCCTCGCCGACGTGCTCGCCCTCCGGATTCACGGCGAGAATGTGGAAGTTGTAGTGGAAGGAGTCCTTTCCGGTGGACTCCCAGTTGCCCAGGCCGATGTTCTTGGCGTTGACCTGGTAGCAGGTGACGCCGCCGTCACCTGTGAAGGATGCGAGTCCGAACACGGACTTGCCGTCGTCCTCCAGCTCGGTGGTCCAGGTTCCGACAAGCCTGGCGTCGGTCATGGTGGGTCTCTCCTGACGTGGGTCCGGTTCGCGTGGTGTGCCATGAGTACGGTTCCGTCCCCGGCTGGAGCGGCGCTCGAACGGGCCTGCAGCCGGAGGTCATCTGCCGCGCCACGTGCCGGGGGGCGCGTGCCGGCCGCGGTGCGTTCGGTGCCAACCGGTACCGGTCTCCGCCGGCTTCGTCGCCGTGTCCCGCCCGGCGGCGGCCGCACGGCTCAGGGCGGCCACCAGAACCGCGGTGAGGGCGGCTGTCTCCTCCGCGGTGGGGGCGCCCTTGGTGATCTGCCAGGTCGTCATGGTCTCCGCCCGTCCTTCACACCGGTGGGTTGCCGTGCTTGCGGGAGGGCAGGTCCGTGTACTTGGGCCGAAGCATGGCGAGGGCGCCGATGAGCGCGGAGCGGGTCGCCGCCGGATCGATGACGTCGTCCACCAGGCCGCGTTCAGCGGCGTAGTACGGGTGCATCAGTTCGGTCCGGTACTGCTTGATCCTCTGGGACCGGACGGCATCCGGATCGTCCGCCGCGGCGATCTCCCGCCGGAAGATCACGTTGGCGGCCCCCTCGGCGCCCATGACCGCGATCTCGTTCGTCGGCCAGGCCAGGGAGATGTCGGCGCCGATGGAGCGCGAGTCCATGACGATGTACGCGCCGCCGTACGCCTTGCGCATGATCAGCTGTACGCGTGGGACGGTGGCGTTGCAGTACGCGTAGAGCAGCTTCGCGCCGTGGCGGATGACACCGCCGTGCTCCTGGTCCACACCCGGCAGGAAGCCGGGGACGTCGACGAGGGTCACCAGCGGGATGGAGAACGCGTCGCAGAATTGCACGAAACGGGCGGCCTTCTCGCTGGCGTGGATGTCGAGCACACCGGCGAAGGCGGCAGGCTGATTGGCGACGACGCCGGTCACATGGCCGTCGAGGCGGATCAGTGCGCACACGACGTTGGCCGCCCAGTCCGGCTGGATCTCGAAGTACTCGCCGTCGTCGGCGATCTCCTCGACGACCGCCCGTACGTCGTACGCCTGGTTGGGGTTGGCGGGGACGATCTCCTGGAGGGCCTCGGTGCGCCGGCCGGCCGGATCGTCCGGGGAATGGCGGGGTGCCGTCTCACGGTTGTTGGACGGCAACAGGGAGAGCAGGAACCGTACGTCTTCCAGGCAGGTGGCCTCGTCGTCGTAGGCGAAGGTCGCGACGCCGGACACGGCCGCGTGGACATCGGCTCCGCCCAGCCCGTTCTGTGTGATCTCCTCGCCGGTGACGGCCTTGACGACGTCCGGTCCGGTGATGAACATCTGCGAGGTCTCGCGCACCATGAATATGAAGTCGGTGAGCGCGGGCGAGTAGGCGGCACCACCGGCGCACGGGCCGAGCATCACGGAGATCTGCGGAATCACTCCGGAGGCGAGGGTGTTCCGCCGGAAGATGCCGCCGTAGCCGGCGAGGGCGGTGACGCCCTCCTGGATGCGCGCGCCGGCACCGTCGTTCAGTGACACCAGCGGGGCGCCGGCCGACATGGCCATGTCCATGATTTTGTGGATCTTGGTGGCGTGCGCTTCACCGAGGGCACCGCCGAAGATCCGGAAGTCATGGGCGTAGACGAACACGGTCCGCCCGTGAACCGTCCCCCAGCCGGTGACGACACCGTCGGTGTACGGGCGCTTGTTCTCCAGGCCGAAGCCGCTGGCACGATGTCTGCGCAGGGCCTCGATCTCATGGAACGAACCCTCGTCGAGGAGCAGGTCGATCCGTTCCCGGGCAGTCAGTTTTCCCTTCGCGTGCTGCCGGGCCGTGGCCTGCTCGTCAGGGCCGGCGGCGGCCTCCTCCTTGAGCTGGGCGAGTTCGGCGGTCCGGTCGGACGCGGCGGCAGCGGTGTCGGCGATCACGCGATCTCCTTCGGGTTCAGAAGCCGGCGTGCCAGGTCCCGTTCCTCCACGCTGAGCGGGACATCGGGACGTAGCTGTTCGGGATGGCCCGGCGGGGGCTGGAGCAGCACCTCTTGCCCGGCCTCGTCATCAGGTGGGGGAATGTGGACCCACAGGGCACCGGCAGCGGCCAGTGCCCGGCCGACCCACCACAGGAACGCGGTGGCCTTGGACCGGAAGCCCACATGCTTCTCCGTAACCGAGGACCTGATCGTCCGTACCGGCACGAGCGGTCCTCCTCGATGTGACGTCGGACGGTTCACGGTCACACGGTGGGCTCAAGGCCCCTTGGAGATGGGCTCAAGTACGGTCCGGGCTCCTGGCGCAGCAGTCGCGAGACCAGACTCATGGACTTCTCGTCACACAGGCCGGGACCGCCGGACTCAGGGCTTGGCCCGGGGCCGGTGTCGTGGCAGGCCACGCTGACGAGATACCGGTCCAGGGCGCGGAAAGCGCCGAACGCCCACGCGCCGGTGGCGGCCGGGGCACCGTCGGGGGCGAGCAGGCCCTCGCGAGCGTTCGTAGCGATCTCCCCTTCGGCAAGGCGGGGGACGCCGAACTCGGTGAAGGGCAGGCGGAGACCGTGTCCCAGCGCTTTGGTGTAGGCCTCCTTGAGGGTCCAGAGGCGCAGCATGGCCGCTGTCAGGTCCGGGCCGTCGACAGCTCCGAGGGCTGCCTGCTCGCCGGGCGTGCACACGCGGGAGAGCATCACGTCCAGGGACAGGACGCGTGACAGCGGCTCGGCGTCGACGCCGAGCCGCCCGGTGCGGCTGAGGCCGACCACGATCAGCTCGTCGGTGTGGGTGAGGCTCACTTCGACCTGGCTCACGCCGCGCAGATGCGGCCGCCCGCCGATCTTGTAGGCGAGGTCCAGTTCCGCGGCGCCGGTTTCCAGAGCGGCTGCCGCGGCGTGTTTCAGGACGAGCCTCGCGGCGGCGAACCGGAGTCGCACGGTGGGGTCTTCGGTGCGCCGGTAGCGCTGCCAGTCGCGGCCGAGCATGCGGCGCAGCCGGGGTTCGGTGACGACGGCGGGCAGCCACTCCCCCCAAGTGGTGAAGACGACCGCGTTGCCGCACTCGTCCATTGCACGGTGGAGTCCTTGCCAAGGGCCGTCGGGGCTTCCTACATGCACGGGCGGCATGATGCGCGGTGCCTCGGCCGTCCCGGTGCGCTCCCTGTGGGTCACCGCGTCAGCTCCGCGCCGTCGAGGTCGAAGGCCTGTCCGCCTCGGTGGCGGCGCAGAAGTTCGTCCAGCACGCCGGTGACGCAGTCCTGCGGTGGACTCGGCACCTCGATGCCCGCCCGGTGGGCCAGGCGGGACAGTGCGAGCACCGCCCAGTCCGGGTCGGACAGGTAGGACGCTCCGTCCTCCTCGGCTTCCCAGGTGCCCAGAACGGCTGCCGCCGTCACGACGAGCCCGTACCGATCGCTCAGCGCAGCCGCCCAGGGGCCGGACACAGCCGTTCCGAACGGCCCGGGCAGGGCACGGCACTGCTCGCGCAGGAGGCGGAGTTCCCCCAGGAATCCGTTGGCCAACCGCCCGAGCAGGGCTGTTCGCCCGTCGGCGGCCCGGGCGCCTGCGATCCGCTCGGCGGAACCGGCCAGGTGGGCGGCCAGGAAGTCCGCGTCCCCCGCGAACGTCAGCGACCGGTGGTCCAGCGCGGGCAGACCGGCACCGTTCCCGAACAGTCCCTGCGGCGGTTCGGGCTCCACGAACCACGAACGGGTCGCCAGTGTGCGCAGCTGCGGGACGATCACTGCCTGGCACGCGGCTGCGCCGGCCCGGCCGAGTCCCGCCGCGGGCAGGTCGCGCGTCAGCTTGGCGAGCAGGCCTCGGGGGAGACCACCGCCTGGCCGGTCCGCCGAACCGATGACGACGGACAGTTCTTCCAGAGCGTCCCCGAGCAACGCCGAAATCACGTATGTGGCCGCCACGGTCGGGACGTGGGCCCGTTCGGGAACCAGACTCGCCGCCCGCAGGCAGGCCTGTGCCAGGGCGTCGCAGGCGAGCAGATCAGCGAAGACGCCGGCGAGCGTCCGGTGCCGGCGGCGGGCCGGTGACGCGGTGCTGTTCACGGTGGCGGCGCTCACGGCCGAACGCAGCACCGGGTCGACCGCCGCGATCGCCGCGCCGGCGACCAGGCACCGGTTGATCTGGTTCGTACGCAGGGCGAGGGCCGCGCCTTCCCCGGGGCGTCCTACAAGCGCGTCACCGGGCACCGGACACCGGGTGAACCGCAGCCCCGAGAAGACGGCCGTGCGCAATCCTGAGGTGGCCGTACGCGGCAGCAGGCGCATGAGCCCGGCCGGGAGCCGGCCGGGGTCGAGGAGCAGCGCGGAGTGGCTGTGGGGCCCGGACGCGGTGCCGGTCGCGGCGTGCAGCACGAAGGCGCCCGCCCGCTCCGCGTCCATGATCATGCCCTTGGAGCCGTCGAGGACAAGTCTTCCGTCAGCCACCCGGCGCAGGGTGAACCCGTCCCGCGACACTCCACCGGCCGGCGCGAGACCGGGGTGTACGACGGTGATCCGGCCGCCACCCAGCAGCAGCGCGGCGACGGAGCTCCGCTGGGTCGCGCTGCCGTCCGCCCATACCGTCGAGGCCGCGAACGACGAGGAGACGCCGCATCCGAGACCGAGGGCCACGTCGCGCCGGAAGACGGGGCGCAGCACCTTCAGCAGCAGATCGGCGCGGGCCAACGTACCGCCGTGCCGGACGGGGACGAGTTCGCTTCCCAGCCCTGTCACCGCGAGCAGCCGCTCGGTCTCCACCGGTGGACGCCGGTCCTTGTCGGCTTCGACCAGTGCGGTGAACCCGTGAGGGTTGCCCGGGTCGAAGGGATCGCCGAGCAGCTCGTCGAGGAGGGCGGCCCGTCGGAGCGCGGCAGTCCGGTCATGCGTGCCGGCGGCCTGCCGGAGCGCCTTCCGGGAACCTGGAGGGAAGTCTGCGGAGGGGAGCATGAGCGGGCTGCTGGTCAGGACTTCGGAGCGATCCTGCGGACGGCGCCCTGCGCGTACCGTCCGGCCAGCCGGAGGATGGCGGTGCTGTCCCGGCTGAGTACCTGGCGCACGCGTCGGTGAACGGCGGTCGGATCGGTGTCGGCGGCACCCGTTGCGTCCGTCCCGTACCGGCGGCTCAGCACAGCCTGGTGCCGTGCGACGACCGTCAGGCCGGTCGTGTCGGGCTCGACGGACCATTCACCGGCCTGCGCGGCCGTCGCCGCGGACGGCTCGGTCAGTTTGTACACGATCCGGCCGCTGTGGGGGAAACACACGCGTACGGCCTCGGTGGTGTGCGTGCGGCCGCTGTCCGTCACCATGTCCATCCTGACCCGCTGGATTCCGGGAGTCTCCTCAACGAGGTCGAGTCGTGTCAGCCAGGGGAGCTGTCCAGGCCAGTTGTCCATCCTGTACAGGAAGTCGTAAGCGAGCTCGGCCGGTCCGTCGACACGCAAGGTGTCCTCGACGGCGACGACGAGTTCGTCGAGGGTGGTCCAGCGTTCGGCCAGGTGTTTCACGTTCTCCAACAGGGCGCGGAGTTCGGCTTCCTCGGCCAGTTCCAGCCAGGTGGCACCGGTGGTGCGTTCTCCGGGCACCGGAAGGACGTAGTGCAGAGTGAGGCGCGAGGAACCTTCCGGAAGCTCCTCGACGACCCACGAGCCGGATACCCCCTGTGCTGGTGGTGCGGGTATTTCCTGGCGGAAGTCGATGCGTCGCGCGGCGGGGTCGAGTGTGCGCCGGGTCACCCAAGACGTCACCTCGCCGTGGGCGAGCGCCCATAGGCGCAGGCGCTGATCGGCGCCCTCCAGGTCCAGTGGTTCCACATGCACCGTCGGGGCGAGGAACAGTGGCCAGCGCACCGCGTCCGCGACGAGTCCGTAGACGACTCCGGCCGACGCGGTTATGTCGACACGGTGGGACGTGCGGTGGAGGGCCGTCTCGGCCATCGGCGTTTCGCTCCTGTCTTCGGCGGACGTGACCGGCCGTGAGCCATCAAGCGGCCCGGCCCCGTCCGGCAGGGGTGGGGCGGGCCCGGCGGGCCCGCCCCACTGTGCGGTGTTCTTGTGCCGACCAGCCGGCTCAGGCCGTGGCTTGCGTGGACAGCGCCTGGTTGACGGCCGCGATGTACTGCCGCGGGGTCTCTGCCTCGTCCAGTGCCTGCTCGTCGAGCGTGACCCCGGAATCGCGCTCGATGATGCCGGTGACCTGCAGGAGCGACAGGGAGTCGTAGCCGAGTTCGGCGAACCCGACATCCAGCACGTCGCCGTTCAGGTCCTGGTTTTCGCTGCCCCCGCTGCTGCGCAGGAGGCCGATCAGGGTGGTGAGGTCGAGCTGCTGCATGATGGTGCCTCTCTTCTTCTCGTGCTGAGCACGCCTAGGGGTCATCGGTCGGCCTGCGGATCGGTGGGCCGGGCCGGCCGTTCGTCGACGGCCGGCACGTATCAGGGCTGTGCGGCGGAGACCGGCGACGACGCGCGCCCGGCCATGGCGTCGAGTCGCCGCACGACGCGGCAGGCCCGGCCCGTCAGACGGGGCAGCACGCCACCGCGTACGAAGAAGTGGTCGCCGGTCACGGTGCGAGTGGCTACGGGCCCGGTACTCCAGCGGCGCCAGCCGCCGACTGCCTCGGGTGACACCAACGGGTCACGATTCCCGGATACAGCGAGCATGGGAACGGGCAGCGGCCCGTACGCGGCCCCCGATGTACGGGCGGCGACGCGGAGCGCACCGGCCAGGCGCAGGTCGTCGCGGAGAACGGGGAGCGAGGCACGACGCCAGTACCGCCGTGCTTCGGCGCCGTCGGGCAGCGCTCCCAGGGTGTGGAGCATCTCCAGCAGATCCTCGTCAGAGCTTTCGCAGGCGTCGGAGAGCTTGCTGGTCTCGTCAGGGGGCGGGCAGGCACCCACGGCGATGAGCGCGGGCAGCGGCAGCCCTTCTTCGTGAAGAGCCTGGGTGAGGGCGTGGGCCACCATGGCACCGAGGCTGTGCCCGTACAGCGCGTAGGGCTGACCGGCCGTGACGCTGATGCGGTCCATCAGGTGCGCGACCAGTGAGTCGCGGTCGGTCAGGCGCGGCTCCTGGCGCCGCCCTCCGCGGCCGGGCAGCAGCACGGGCACGGGCTCGACGCCCGGACCCGTCCTGCGTCCCCAACCGTGGAAGACCGAGACTCCCGCCCCCGCGTGCGCGAAGCAGTACAGCCGAACGGGCAATTCGGTGTCCGGCATCTCTGCTCTCCTTCGGCCCGTCGGAATCGCGCGTGTCTGTTCAGGCTCGCGGACGCCCCTCGAGGCGGGCTTGAAACTCGACCGGTCGGCACCTCAGGCGGCGTAGAGATCGAAGGTCGAGCCGCGCCGGGGCCCGGTGGCCAGGTCCAGGGCGGGGTCCACGGCGAGCATCGCCTGGTGCATACGCTGCATCTGCGGCGACGGCTCGACGCCCAGCTCCTCGATGAGCCGGACCCGCAGCTTCCGGTAGAGGTCGAGAGCCGCAGCCTGCCGCCCCGACCGGTACAGAGCCACCATGGCCTGCGAGTGCAGCCCTTCGTGGTGTGGGTGGCGTGCCGTCAGGTCGCGGAGCTCGGCGACGATCTCGCAGTGACGGCCCAGCCGAAGGTCGGCGTCTATGCGTCGCTCCACCGTGACCAGCTTGCTCTCCTCCAGCCGGAGCACCTCTATGGTCAGCACGGGGCCGACGCGCACGTCGACCAGGGCGGGGCCCTGCCAGAGGGCCAGAGCCTGACGCAGGGTCTGGGCGGCGCCTTCGTCGTCGCCGGCTTCGAAGGCCGCCTGTCCCGCCGTCACTCTGCGCTCGTACTCGTGCACGTCCGTGCTGTCCGACGGGATCTGCAGCACATATCCGCCGTGCCGCGTGGCGAGTACGTCCTTGGCGGTGTGCGGCGCATCGGGTCCCATGGCCGTGCCGAGCCGACGCCGCAGCTGCAGTATGTAGGTCTGCAGGGTCGTCAGCGCGCTGACCGGCGGGTTGGTGCCCCAGATCTCCTCCATCAGTGTCGGCACAGGCATGATCTGCCCCGGGTACAGCGCGAGAAGTGACAGGATTTGGCGTGGTTTTCCCGCTGTGGGGACGATGGAGACACCATTGACGTCAGCATTCAACGACCCCAGAACCCGGATCCTCATTGACGTTCTCCCATGACTCGTCGAGATCTTCTCGAATCGTTCTCCGAAGCAAGGCATACGGACTTCTTTGTCCGCATCTGCAGGTCCGACCTCAAGCACCGTACTGACTGAAACAGGCCGCCTCGGATTCCTTGAGTCTTCGTCAAGCGGACCTCCGCCCAGCCACGTGCGGCTGCGGCGCGCTCCCTCTCCCACCTGCGTCGAACCGCTCGAACGCGCCTGTGAGGGGTCAGACCGCGCGTACCGCTCGGAGGCCGGGCTCCGTGGCTGTGGCCGCCACATCGGTGTGGGCCAGCAGGATCGAGCGCTGTAGTTGGCGCAACGCGATCGAGGGTTCCAGGCCCAACTCGCGTGCCAGAGTCCCGCGCAGCTTCCGGTAGACGTCCAGCGCTTCGCTCCGGCGGCCCGAGCGCTGTAGAGCGATCATGAATTGCCGGCTCAGGTTCTCGTGGGTGCGGTACCGGCTGACGAGAACGGTCAGTTCGGCGAGCAGTTCCCGGTGGCGTCCCAGTTGCAGGTCCGTCTCGATGCGCTGGTCGAGAGCGCACAGCCGGCTCTCTTCCAGGCGGGCGGCCTCCATCTCCATCTGCTTGCCCAGCTGGACGTCGGCGAAGGGCGCCCCGCGCCACAACGCGAGGGAGTCGCCCAGCAGTCGCGCGCCTCCCGCGTGATCGCCGTCGCCGACGGCGCGGTAGCCGAGTCCTGCGAGCCTCTCGAACTCCCGTACGTCGCTGGTTCCGCCCCTGGTGTTGAGGAGGTAGCCGCCAGGGACCGTCATGAGGATGTCCTTGGCGGACACAGCTGCCACACCGGGGCCTTGGGCCGCCAGCGCGGCGGTGATGAGCTCGCGCAGCTGGAGCACGTACGTCTGGAGGGTGGTCCGGGCGCTGCGTGGCGGCCTGTCGGCCCACAGCTCCTCGATCAACGCGGACACGGGCACGACCTGGTCGGCGAAGAACGCCAGGATCGCGAGCACCTGCCGCACTTTCGGCGCGGTGGGTGTGATGGAGATCCCGCCCTCCGTCACGAGCAGGGCTCCCAGTATTTCGATTTCCACGTTGCTTCCCCCTGTGGTTTCGTCAGCTCTTTCGTGCCGGTGGCCGAGCCGGGTTGGTCTTTCTGGACGAGGCAAAGGCCTGGGCGGGCCCGTTCACGGAGACTGGCCGACGGAGTCCTCGTCGTGCCGGAGCCCGTCCAGCCGGTCTCTCCACCACATCGCCGTCCCGCTGCTCGGATCACTTCCCCGTACGATCCGTGCGGTCAGGGACGAGGGCTCGCCGGGACAGCGGCGAATTGATACCGGGAGCATTGACAATTGAGTCAGCCTTCGAAATGGTTCCGGTTCCGTCTCGGCCTGCGTGGTCGCGCCCGTGGCTCGACCGCTGCCCCCTTCCGCTCGATGTGCCGCGCCCTCTTGCGCGGCTCATCCATCAAAGCAGCAGCCCCCGCTGAAATGTCACCGGAAGATCGATTTCGGCCGCATGGCTTAAATGAGGCCATGCCTTGTCCATGTGACGTCCATGTTTCACAGAGGGGAGTTCCTGCTGGCAGGGAGCCTACCGAGGAGGGCATTTTGAGAGGGTGCGGAGCGGTGGGCAGCCTCAACATCTCCCCCGAGGGGGCGACGTTCCCCGAGATTATGGGCAACGCCGAGAAAACGACCCCACGGTCACGGGGCGGGGTGAACTGAAGATTCCGCTTCGCTGCGGCCCGCTACTCCGCAACCATTCAACCGGAGGCAAAGATTTCCCTTTTTGACTCCTGTGAGGAGTTCAAGGTACGGGACCACTACCGGGTAACCCGGCCTCCGGTCCGGCGCTGCTCCGCATTCGCACAGACGCTCATTCCTTCGGTGCCCTCGGCCAATTCCTGAAGATTCTTGACCATGGCGGCCCAGCTGTCGCAGCCGGTGCTTCTGGCTCTCACGACTTCAAGGCGACGAGACGGTACTGAGGGTCCGGGCGGGCCGTGTCCTGGTCCGGTAGCGCGGCGAGCCGTCGGCACACGTCGGCCACCCGGTCCCGGGGTGCGTGGGTGCACCAGGAGATGTCGCCCGCATCGATCGCCTCGCGCCACCTGCGTGGGCTGCGGCCCTGCCCCGTACCGGGGAACTCCGTCCGGCCGACCATGCTCAGCCCCAGCTCCGCCGCCCGGTCGAGGACCCGGACGGACCGGTCGGGCACCCGGGGCGCGTACGCGCGTCGCAGGTCCGCCGTGACCTCGGCGATATCGCTGTCCTCGGTGAAGTATGCGTCGTTCTTGTCGACCGTGGTGATCAGCACCCCGCCGGGCCGCAGCACCCTGGCCGCCTCGGTCAGTACGGGTGCGGGGTCCGGGAGCAGATGCAGCAGCCAGACGATCACGACGGCGTCCACCGTCCTCGACGCGAAAGGCAGTGTTGTGGCGTTGCCCCGTACGACGCCTCCCTGCAACCGGCGTGCGGCCACGCCCAACATCCCGGGCGAACGGTCGACGCCCACCACCGTCCGCTCCGGACGCCGCAGCCGTTCGGTCACGATGCCCGTGCCGCACGCGATGTCCAGGATCGTGCACGGCCCTTGCGGCAGGAGCCGTTCCACCGCCTCCGCCGCGGCCCGGGCCCTCGGTTCGCCGCCTCGGGTCGCGTCGTAGTGCCGGGCCTCGTCGTCGTAGTCGAGCATGTGTCCGTCCTGTCCCGGCGTCCCGGCCTCTCGCGTGGCTCGTGGATCGTGG
The DNA here is from genome assembly GCF_055792845.1 of Streptomyces sp. DSM 106670. NCBI lineage: Bacteria > Bacillati > Actinomycetota > Actinomycetes > Kitasatosporales > Streptomycetaceae > Streptomyces > Streptomyces sp. DSM 106670. The sequence goes on along the minus strand of NZ_CM147704.1, from coordinate 2,278,879 downwards.
CTCAGCGTTCGGCGGGGGCGCCGAGCTGCTTGATCTTCTCGAAGGGGTACGCCCCCACCGTCACCACGACCAGGCCGTAGGCGGCGAACGCCACCAGCCCCCAGGTGGAGACCGACGTACCGCCGTCCCTCAGGGCCGCACTGCCGATGACCACCAACGGGGCGAGGCTGAGGATCGCGGCCCCCGTGCACCAGAACGCCACCAGGCTGTTCGCCCGGCTCCGTAGCTTCGGGTCCGACGTCACCTCTGCCGGGATCTCGTAGCCGACGGACCGGTCGCAGACCGTGCCCCGATACCCGGTGCCGGCCGCCAGCGAACTGGCCACACCCAGCAGCAGGAAGCAGCCGAAGATGAACAGATGGGCCATGCGGCACCTCGCGGGCTCGTCGTCCCGGGGACCTTAGCGGATGGGCTCCGGCTCCCCGCCCGCTCCGGCCGGACGGTGGAGGGTGATCTCAGCGCTTCCGGAAGTACGCCACGACCCCGAGACGGTGATGGCGAGGCCCAGAGCCCCGATGCCGAACAGTCCGAGGGTCGTCCGGGCCTCGGTCCCGTCCAGCAGGGCGCGCACCCCGCCGACGAGTCCACCGACGGACATGAACCCGCCGAGGACGAGCCCTTGTGAACTCTGGGGTTGCGCGTGCCACCTGATCGGGCTCCGGCTTCGGGGCGGCGGCGGGCCTGCGCGGCGTCGGCGGCCGGTGGGCGGTCTGCCTCGGAGGAGTTTCATCGGTGCCTCACCTTCCGGGTGCTGACGGGGCGCCCCCCGCGTGACCGTCACCCGGTTCCGGTCCGGGAGGGGGACCGGCTCGCCCCTCCCCGGCAGCGTAGGTCCGCGATCGACGGGCCGGGCGCGCGGCCCCCGCCGCTCACGCCACCGTGCGCGGCAGCCGCAGGCTCAGCCCGACCGTCAGTGCCACCGCCGCCAACTGCACCAGCAGGGTCACGACCAGCGCGTCCCGCATGCCCAGGCCCGGCACCAGCGCCAGGAACAGGGTGCCCAGCGTGGCCACCCCGAGGGCCAGCGCCGCCTGCTGCGTCGTCGTCATCACGCCGCCGCCCACCCCGGCCTTCTCCGGCGGTACGTCGGAGAGCACGATCCGGAACAGCACGGGGAGTTGGAGACCCTGGCCGAGGCCCGCGATCGCCACCCCCGGCAGCAGGCCCCACAGCCCCAGGCCCTGCCAGGCGAAGTGCGCGGTCAGCGCCAGCACGACGATGCCCACCGCCTGGATCAGCCCGCCCGCCGTGACGACCCGGGTGCCGTACCGGCGTACCAGGCGGGGGCCCGCCAGCGAGGCGCCGAAGAAGGCCAGCGCCATCGGGGCCAGCGAGAGGCCGGCCGCCGCCGGGCCGAGGCGCAGGCCCTGCTGGAGCGCCACCGCGATCACGAACATGAAGCCGCCGAAGCCGATCGAGAACGGCACCACCAGCGCCAGGCCCCGCCGCAGCGAGTCCAGCCGCAGCAGGCTCGGCGGGACCAGCGGCACCCGGCCCAGCCGGTCGGCCCGCCGCTCCACCCGGTAGAAGGCGTACGCGGAGAAGGGGAAGAGGGCCAGCGAGACCCAGGTCCACAGCGGCCACCCGGCGGCCCGGCCCTCCGTCAGCGGGGCCAGCAGGGTGACCAGGGAGAGGGCGAGCAGCAGGGTTCCCGGTACGTCCACGGGGGCCGGGCGGTCCGAGCGGGTCTCCGGGACCGCGCGGGCGGCCAGGATCAGGCCCACCACCGCCACCGGCACGTTCACCAGGAACACCGACCGCCAGCCCGCGCTCTCGCCGAACACCGAGGACATCGGGGCGGCGGCGACCAGCACCCCGCCCAGGATCTGGCCCGCGACCATCGACAGCCCGGCCGTCGCCCCGTACAGGCTCATAGCCCGGGCCCGGCGCGGGCCCCGCGTCGCGGCCTGGATCGTCGCCAGCACCTGCGGCAGCATCAGCGCGGCCGCCGCACCCTGCGCCACCCGGGCGCCGACCAGCGTCCAGGCGTCCGGGGCGAGTCCGCAGGCCAGCGAGGTGATCCCGAAGGCCGCCATGCCGATCAGGAACAGCCGCCTGCGGCCCACCATGTCGCCCAGCCGCCCGCCGAGGACCAGCAGCACGGCGTACGCGAGGCCGTAACCGGCGACGACCAGTTCGAGCATGGCCGGGCCCGCGTCCAGATCGCGGTCGATCGTGGGCAGCGCGACGTTCACGATGAAGAAGTCGATGAGCGGGAGTGCCGCGCCCAGCAGCACGGTGAAGAGGCCGAGCGCGCCCAGCACGGGCGTGGGGTGGTCATGGCGGACCGGGCCGGTGGGTTCGCCGGTGGCGGGGGTGGCCCGTTCCGGCGCGAGGGATGTGTGTACGGATGATTCACTCACGCCGTCGACTCTGCCGCCGATCCCAACGTGGTACCAGAGTGTCTTTATCCTGGTACAAGCAGTACCTGGCAACAGGCCGGGGCGCCCGGCACGCTGGAGGCATGACGACCATGGCAGCCGCCCGCCCGCCCGCGACCGGCGCACTTCCCGAGGAGCGCGAGGAGTCCGCGTCCGACGCCCGGCGGCACGAGCTCGCCGCCTTCCTGCGCAGCCGCCGTGAGCGCATCACCCCCGAGCAGGTCGGCCTGGTCCGGGGCCGGCGCCGCCGCACCCCCGGGCTGCGCCGCGAGGAGGTCGCCCAGCTCTCGGCGGTCGGGGTCACCTGGTACACCTGGCTCGAACAGGCCCGGGACATCCAGGTCTCCTCCCAGGTGCTGGACGCCCTCGCCCGCGCCCTGCTCCTCGACCCGAGCGAGCGCAGCCACCTCTTCGCGCTCGCCGAGGCCGTCGACCCGGCCCCCGGCACCCAGTGCCCCACCGTCACCCCGGCGCTGCGGACCATGCTGGAGCAGCTGGATCCGATTCCGGCCTGTATCCAGAACAGCCGGTACGACGTCCTCGCGTACAACCGCACCTACGCCCGGCTCCTCTGCGACCTGGACGCGGTGCCGCCCGAGGACCGCAACTGCCTGCTGCTGGCCTTCACCCACGACGACTGGCGGGCCTCGGTCGTCGATCTGCCCGAGGTCACCCGGACCATGGCCGCGAAGTTCCGCGCCGCGATGGCCGGACACCTGGCCGAGCCCGCCTGGAAGGCGCTGGTGCGGCGGCTGGAGGCCCGGTCGCCGGAGTTCCGCGAGGTGTGGGAGCGCCATGAGGTGATCGAGCAGCAGGGCCGCACCAAGTACATCCGCAACGCCCACGTGGGGCTGCTGTACGTCGAGCACACCAACCTCTGGCTCGGCCCCCTCAGCGGCCCGCGCATGGTCAGCTACCCACCGGTGGACGCCGAGACCCGGACCCGGCTGGAGCGGCTGCACCGGATCGCGCTGGACGACGAGTAGCCGTATCCGCCAGGGGTGTTGGGGCGTCGGGGCGCTCGGTCGACCGGCCGGTGCGGTCCGCCGGGACGGGCCGGCAAGACCGATCGGCCTCGATTCCGGGGCATGCGGGCCGCCGAGCGTTACTCGTCGCGACGGCTGGAGTGGACACCTACCTCGTCCCGCGTACGTCCGCCCCCCCCGGGCGAGCACTGCGACTGACGCGTCGGCGTGTCGGCGCGTCACTGAGCGTACGTTCCGGTCACCCGGCCGGCCGGGCCGGTGCGGCGGCCCAGACGGTGACGGCGGTCGGCATGATCAGCACGGCGTCCGCCGCGTCCAGCTCCGCGCGCATACGCTCCTCCAGCGTCGTGAGGTCGCCGACCGCCTCCCGGTCGCCGGCCACCGTGCTGTAGGTGTGGACGGCCAGCGGGAGGACCAAGGGGTCCTCGGCCCCGCCCATCGGCGTCGTGGCGCAGACCCCCGCCGGCGCCAGCCCCGCCTGCCGGAACAGGGAATAGAGGCGCGCGCCCGCGCCCCGCTCCTTCCCGCCGGCGCGGAGGGCCGTGCCGATGCCCCGGAGCACGGCCCCGGCGAGGGGGGTCGCCGGCACGGACCGGAGCGAGTGGTTGTCGAACTCCTGGAACGCGATCAGCCCTCCGGGGCGGACGAGTTCGGCAAGGCGGCGCAGGAAGATCGCCGGCTCGTCCTGATGCCCCAGGACGAGCCGGCCGACCAGCGCGTCCACCGGTGTGTCGAGGGAGATGTCCGGCAGCGTCGCCCGGCGGAAGTCCACGGAGCCCTCCCCGCCCGTCCCGGCCGCCCCGCCCGTCTCGGCCGCCCCGCCCGCCCCGGAGCCCCGGATCCGGTCGCGCAGCCGGGCACGGGCCAGGTCCAGGGCCTCGGGCGCGGTGTCCACCCCGGTCACGGAGCCGCCGGGCCCGACGGTTTCCGCGGCGAGGAACGTCACGTCCCCGGCGCCGCAGCCCGCGTCCAGGACGCGCATCCCGGGCCCCAGCCCCGCCTGCCGGAACGCCCGCGCGGTGATGGGGCCGTACAGCCGGGCCTGGAGGAGCAGCCGGTCCAGCTCGGCGGGGGCGTGCCCGAGGGCGTAGGCAGAGACAGGGCCAGAGGCAGGGGCAGGGGCAGGGGCTGGCGTACGGGCGGAGTCGTACGGGCTCACGAGGCGCCGCCCGGTACCGCCAGGGCCGGGTCGGTGGTCTCCGACCGGCTGAAGAAGGTGTTCCAGCCGCGGATGAGCTCCACCAGATCGCCGCAGTGGCTCCGTTCGGCCTTGACGTAGGTCGCGCCGCCCGCGCCGAAGGACCAGGCGACCGCGTTCATCTCCTCGGGGTCGTGGGAGGGCGCGGTGGCGAAGAACGTACGCAACCGGCTTCCGAACGAGGGGAATTGGCCGGCCGGCAGCTTCAGCGCGTAGAACGCGACCCGCTCCACCGCGCCGGTCGCGAGCGAGAGGGTGACCGAGAAGGTGTAGGCGCCGCGGGAGAGGAAGGCGGCCATCTCGCCGAACAGCCGCTCCCCGGGCGGTTCGGCGCCCGCCAGTGCGGTGAACCGCCGGCACTGCTCCGGGTCCACGGGGCCGCGGGCGCGGAAGTACAGGTTCACGCTCCGGCGGCGGTAGTCCACCGCGACGTGCCGTACATGGTCCAGCCCCAGTCCGTGGAAGACGGGCCTGAGATCACGCAGCACGGCGGGGACTCCCGGGGCGTCGAGGATGTCGTCCACGGGGCGGGTTCCTGCCAGGTACACCCAGGTCTTGGTGAGCCCGAGGGCCGCGTCGAAGTCGCAGGACTGCTCCGGAGCACCTCCGTACAGGCCGCTCCACGTCCGTACGAGCCCGGCGAGCGGGTCGTCCTCGGCGAGGAACCCCGCACGCCGGGCGATCGCCACGGTGTCCATGGGACGGCGTGCGTAGAAGCGGTAGTCGAGCCCCGCTCCGGGGCGGTCGGTGGTCCGCCACAGCACGGCCCCCTCGCGGAACGCCGGGGCGTAGGCGTCCAGCACCTCATGGGTGACGGACTCGGAGTACGGCGTGCCGAGGGCCTCCGCCGTGGCCCGCAGACCGGCGAGGAACCGGGTCCGCGAGAAGCCGACGGCGGGTGGGCGTCGTCGTGCGTCGTCGTTCCTGTCATGCGCCATCGGAGAGGCTCCCGTCGTGGGTGAGTTCCAGTCGTCCGCCGGGGGCGGTGAAGTACAGCACCGAGCGGCCGCCCGTCGCGGCCCCCTCGTAGGGGTTGTGGCCGCCGCCGTCCGGGACCAGCGACAGCCCGTCGACCAGGAGCGACCGCACCCGGTCCAGGCCGCCGTCGGCGGGGCGGGTGACGCGCAGGGCGAAGTGGTCCTCGTGGCGGGACCGCCGCTCGGCCCGCGCGACGGCGTCGTCCTCCCGCGCCCGGGGAAGGACGAACACTTCGAGGCCCGGGGAACCGCCCGTCGCGCGGGTGGTCCACGCCTTGAGGATCGAGACGTCACTGTCCTCCTCGTCCAGCCCGTGGCGCCGTACCAGCCGTTCCCGCACGACCACGCTCGGCACCGGCCCGGACACCTCGAACCCCCACCGGCCCAGGACGTCCACGACGTCCTCGACGCGATCGGGGAAGACGAGCGTCGCGGCGTGGTCGAACACACATCGCGACGCCAGCGACGCCAGCACCTCCGGATCGGCCTGGCCGGCCACCTTCTCCACCACCCGTCGCAGGTCGTGACCCGCGACCACCTCGACCAGCCGGCGCAGACGGCTCCGGTCCTCGTCACCGAGCATGTCGGCGCCCTGCTCCCGCGGCCCGCATTCTCCGCCCTCTTTCCGATGCGCCCCGGCGGCCGGGACGACCCGCTCACCCTGCGCCCTTCCGGCCGGGGCGTCCGGAGAAGCGGGCGTCATTCACCCGAAGTGCTGATCGGAGCCCGTACACCGCCGCGACCGCACGGCCGGGCCCGCCACCCGTCCGGCGTACGCGACAATGGAGCAATGACCACGCTCGCCCCTGCCCTCCCGCAGCTCCGTATCGGCCCGCACACCGTGCAGCCGCCGGTCGTGCTGGCCCCGATGGCCGGCATCACCAACGCCCCGTTCCGGACGCTGTGCCGGGAGTTCTCCGGGGGCAAGGGGCTGTTCGTCAGCGAGATGATCACCACGCGGGCGCTGGTCGAGCGCAACGAGAAGACCATGCAGCTCATCCACTTCGACGCGGCCGAGACCCCGCGCTCGATCCAGCTGTACGGAGTGGACCCGGTCACCGTCGGCAAGGCGGTCCGGATGATCGTCGACGAGGGCCTCGCCGACCACATCGACCTGAACTTCGGCTGCCCGGTCCCCAAGGTCACCCGCAAGGGCGGCGGCTCCGCGCTCCCGTACAAGCGGCCCCTGCTGCGCGCCATCCTCCACCAGGCCGTCTCCAACGCCGGTGATCTCCCCGTCACGATCAAGATGCGCAAGGGCATCGACGACGACCACATCACCTTCCTCGACGCGGGCCGCATCGCCGTCGAGGAGGGCGTCACCGCCGTCGCCCTGCACGGCCGCACCGCCGCCCAGCACTACGGCGGCACCGCCGACTGGGACGCCATCGCCCGGCTCAAGGAGCACGTCCCGGAGATCCCCGTGCTCGGCAACGGCGACATCTGGTGCGCCGACGACGCCCTGCGGATGATGCGGGAGACCGGCTGCGACGGGGTGGTGGTCGGACGCGGGTGCCTCGGGCGGCCCTGGCTCTTCGCCGACCTGGTGAGCGCCATGGAGGGCCGTACGGAACGGCACGCGCCCACCCTGCGCGAGGTCGCGGACGTCATGGTGCGCCACGCGACGCTGCTGGGGGAGTGGATCGGCGACGAGACCCGTGGCGTGATCGACTTCCGCAAGCATGTGGCCTGGTATCTCAAGGGCTTCGCGGTCGGCTCCGAGATGCGCAAGAAGCTGGCGATCACCTCCTCGCTGGAGGAGCTGGCCGGCCAGCTGCACGAACTGGACCTCGACCAGCCCTGGCCGGACGGCGCCGACGGGCCGCGCGGGCGTACCTCGGGCAACAACCGGGTCGTCCTGCCGGACGGCTGGCTGAAGGACCCGTACGACTGCGCAGGGATCAGCGCCGACGCGGAGCTGGACACCTCCGGCGGCTGAGCCCGGGGGAGTGCTCACCCCGCGACGCTCGGCCCCGCCCGCCGCTCCAACGGCGCCGCCGCCGCGCTGTTCATCACGTTGAAGACGACGCTGCCCGCCCGGTAGCGGTCGTCCGTCCACTCGATGGCCCGGCCCGCCGCCGTGCACGTCAGATGGCGCTGCCGCAGCAGTGGGCTGGCCCGGCGGATCCGCAGCAGCCGGGCGTCCTCGCTGCCCGCCGCGACCGCGTCGATCAGGTGCTCGCCGTGGTGGGCCACGATGTCCGCCCGTTCCGCGATGCTGTCCATGATCGAGACGCAGTCCTCCGGCAGCGCGCGGACCGTCGGGGCCACCCACTCCGCGTACACCGTCCGCTCGACCATCACTGGCTCGCCGTCCAGGTGCCGCAGGCGCAGGACGTACAGCACCTCGCTGCCCGGGGCGGTGTCCAGGCGGGCCGCCTCCTCGTCGGTCGCGGGGCGGGTGGTGCGGGTCAGGATGCGGCTGGAGACCTCGCAGCCCATCGCCCGCGCCCACTGGGCGAAGCTGTTGAGCTGCTCGAAACTCTGCCGGCGCTCCTGGCGCAGGACCACCCGGCGGGCGCCCTGCCGGGAGCCGATCAGGCCCTCGGAGGCCAGCAGCGCCACCGCCTGGCGGACCGTGCCGCGCGAGGCCGCCCACCGCGCGGCGAGGTCGCTCTCGGACGGCAGCCGGGAGCCCGGCGGATGGACGCCGCTCCGGATCGCCTGGCGCAGCGACTCGGCGATCTCCTCGTAGCGTGAACGGACCACGCGCCCCCCGTCGGTCGACTGATGTGGATCCGTGCTGTGCACAGGAAGGTGTTTGCGCCACGGTCCGGAATCCCACTCTAACGTCCGCTCCGGGCACCGCCGCACACGGTTCCTTATCTACCACAACCCCGATATGACGGGCTTTCCTCTTCCTCCTCTCTTGCTGCACCGGACATCGGACGTTAACTCCCCGGACACCTGAGCCGGGCGAACTGATGCCAGCTTGTATGAACAAGTCGCCCTCACTTCGCTCCCGGGAGACACACCGTGCGCAGAGCCCGACCCCGCCCCCGTATCCGCGCCAACGGCCGTGCCGTTGCCGCTCTCGCCCTCTCCACCGCCGCCCTCACCGCCCTCACCGCCTGCGGCGCCGCTCCCGAGGAGAAGGCCGCGACCGGGGTGAACGGGGTGAAGTCCACCGAGGCCACCTCGGTCGCCGACTTCGGCGGGCTGGAGAAGCTGGTCGCCGCCGCCGAGAAGGAGGGCGAGCTGAACGTGATCGCCCTGCCGCCGGACTGGGCGAACTACGGCGAGGTCATCAAGGCCTTCCAGGCGAAGTACAAGGTCAAGATCAAGAGCGAGACCCCGGACGCCTCCAGCTCCGACGAGATAGCCGCCGTCAAGTCCCGCAAGGGCCAGAAGCGCGCCCCCGACGTCCTCGACCTCGGCATCGCCTTCGCCCGCAGCGGCGCCGCCGAGAACCTCTTCGCCCCGTACAAGGTCACCGCCTGGGACAAGATCCCCGACAGCCAGAAGGACGCGGACGGCCGCTGGTACAACGACTACGGCGGGTACGTCTCCATCGGCTGCGACGCCGCCCGCATCAAGACCTGCCCCGAGACCTTCGCGGACCTGCTGAAGCCCGAGTACAAGGGCAAGGTCGCCCTCAACGGCAATCCGACCAAGTCCGGCTCCGCGTTCGGCGGCGTCTACGCGGCCTCCCTCGCCAACAAGGGCTCGTTCGGCGACATCCAGCCCGGCATCGACTTCTTCGGCAAGCTGAAGAAGAGCGGCAACTTCATCCCCGTCGAGTCCACCCCGGCGACCGTCGAGAAGGGCGAGACGCCGATCAGCATCGACTGGGACTACCTGAACGCCGGGTACGCCGACCAGTTCAAGGGCAAGGGCGTCGACTGGAAGGTCTCCGTGCCGGCCGACGGCGTCTACGCCCAGTTCTACTCGCAGGCCATCAACAAGGAGGCCCCGCACCCGGCCGCCGCCCGCCTGTGGATGGAATACCTCTACAGCGCCGAGGGCCAGAACCTCTGGCTCAAGGGCTACGCCCGCCCGGTGCTGCTGCCCGCCATGACCGAGGACGGCACCGCCGACAAGACCTTCGTCGCCAAGCTGCCCGAGGTCGAGGGCACCCCGGCCTTCCCCAGCTCGGACGAGCTCGACAAGGCCAACGCCACCCTCGCCGAGAACTGGGACAAGGCCGTCTCCTGATGACCGTCCCGCACCCGTCCGCCGCCCCGGGACCCGGGGCGGCCACCGCGCAGGGCGGTGGCCGTGCCCGCCGCCGCCCGTCCCGCGCCTGGCTCGGCGCGCTCCCGCTGCTCGTCTTCGCCGGGCTCTGCTTCGGACTGCCCGCCGGGGCCCTGCTGTACGGGGCGCTCACCCGAACCGACCCGGTCGCCGGGACCACCGAGTTCACCGGTGACCATCTCGCGCGCTCGCTCCAGGGGCCCTACCTCACCTCGCTCACCGGCAGCGTCCAGCTCTCCGCGCTGACCGCCGCGCTCGCCACCGTGCTCGGGGTGCTGATCGCCCAGGCCGTCGTCACCTCCCGGCGCGGCGCCCTGCGCGGCGCGGTGCTCACCGCCTCCGGGGTGCTCGCCAACTTCGGCGGGATCCCGCTCGCCTTCGCCTTCGTCGCGACCCTCGGCATCTCCGGGGTCGTCACCGAGATCGGGCACCTGGACGCCCTCGGCTGGAACCTCTACTCCTTCACCGGGCTCACCGTCATCTACCTCTACTTCCTCGTCCCGCTCATGGTGCTCGTCGTCGTCCCCGCCCTGGACGGGCTGCGCCCGCAGTGGCGGGAGGCCGCGCTCAGCACCGGGGCCTCCACCTGGCAGTTCTGGCGCCATGTCGGACTGCCGGTCCTCGCGCCCTCGCTGCTCGGCGGCTTCGTCCTGCTCTTCGGCAGCGCCTTCGCCGCGCACGCCACGGCCGCCGCCCTGGTCGGCGGCTCCGTCCCGCTGGTCACCCTGAAGATCGCCGACGCGCTCTCGGGCAACGTCCTGGTCGGCCAGGAGAACGTCGCCCTGGCGCTGAGCCTCGACATGATCGTGATCGCCGGACTGGTGATGGCGGTCTACCTGCCCCTCCAGCGACGGAGTTCCCGATGGCTGCGCTGACCCCCCTCTCCACGGACCCGGTGTCCACGGCTCCCGTCGCCGCCCCGGCGAAGACGGCCCGGCGCCGCCCGCGCTACTGGCGCGGCGCGGTCCTCACCGTCGCCGGGCTGTACTTCCTCACCCCGCTGGTCTCCTCGTTCGTCTTCACCGTCCAGGTGCCGAACCAGGGCGTCACCTTCGCCGCGTACAGCGGGATCCTGTCGGCCGACGGCTTCACCGAGAGCCTGTTCCTCTCGCTCTCCCTCGCCGCCGCCACGATCGCGCTGGCCCTGCTGCTGGTCGTGCCCGCCCTCGTCGCGGTCCGGCTCGGGCCGCCCCGGCTGCGCGCCGTCGTCGAGATCGTCTGCATGCTGCCGCTGGTGGTGCCGCCGATCGCGCTGGTCACCGGGATCGCCACGGTGCTGCGCTGGGGGCCCGACCACTTCTCCCGCACCCCGCTCTACCAGACCTTCCTCGCCGTGCAGAACGAGTCGTTCCCGGTGGTGCTGGTCCTCGCCTACACCGTGCTGGCGCTGCCGTTCGTGCACCGCTCGCTGGACGCCGGACTGCGCGCGGTCGACGTGCCCACGCTGGTGGAGGCGGCCCGGAACTGCGGGGCCGGGCGGCTGTACGTGATCCTCCGCGTCATCCTGCCCAATCTGCGGTCCTCGCTCGCCGGCGCCTCCTTCCTCACCCTGGCCCTGGTGCTCGGCGAGTACACCGTCGCCTCACTGCTGGGCTTCCGGCCCTTCGCGGTGTGGATCGTCTCCGTCTCCGGCGCCGAGGCCCGGATGTCCGTAGCGGTGTCCCTGCTCAGCCTGCTGATCACCTGGGCCCTGCTGCTCGTCCTCTCCCGCGCCGGAACCGGCTCGTCCGCCGCCGTTCCCGCCGCCGCCCCCACCTCCGTACCCGGCAAGGAGTAGCACCCATGTCAGCCCTGCCCGCCCCGTCCACCGCCGCCGCCCGACGCCCCGATCCGGCGCGGGCCGCCTCGGCCGCCGACGGGCGCGCCGCCACCGGAGCCCGGGTGGAGTTCCGCTCGCTGCGCCGGGCGTTCGGCCCGACCGTGGCCCTCGACGGACTCGACCTCACCGCCGAACCCGGCGAACTGCTCGCCCTCCTCGGCCCCTCCGGCTGCGGCAAGACCACCGCGCTGCGGGTGCTCGCCGGCTTCGAGCAGCCGGACTCCGGCGAGGTCCTGGTCGACGGCGAGGACATCACCCGCATCCCCGCCAACCGGCGCGACGCCGGGATGGTCTTCCAGTCCTACAGCCTCTTCCCGCATCTGAACGCCCGCGACAACGTGGCCTTCGGCCTGCGCGTACGGAAGGTGTCCGCCGCCGAGCGGCACGCCACCGCCGCCGAACTCCTCGACCTGGTCGGGCTGCCCGACCACGGCGGCCGCTTCCCGCACCAGATGTCCGGCGGCCAGCAGCAGCGCGTCGCCCTGGCCCGGGCGCTCGCCCTGCGGCCCCGGGTGCTGCTGCTGGACGAACCGCTCTCGGCACTCGATGCCAAGGTGCGGCTCTCGCTCCGCGAGGAGATCCGCCGCCTCCAGCTGTCGCTGGGCATCACCACCATCTTCGTCACCCACGACCAGGAGGAGGCCCTCTCCATGGCCGACCGGGTCGCCGTCCTCAACGCGGGCCGCCTGGAACAGTGCGCGCCCCCGGCCGAGCTGTACGAACGCCCCGCCACCGCGTTCGTCGCCGAGTTCGTCGGCACCATGAACCGGCTGCCGGGCCGGCTGACCGGGACCGGATCGGTCGAGGTCGCGGGCGCCACCCTGCCGGTCGACGGCGAGGCCCCGGCGGGCGGCGGGCCTGTCGACGTGCTGATCCGGCCCGAGGGCATCCGCGCCGAGGCCGACCCCGAGGGCACGGCCACCGTCGTCTCCGCGTCGTTCCTCGGCTCGGTCACCCGGGTCCTGCTCGACCTCCCGGACGGGGCCGCGCTCAAGGCCGACCTGCCCTCCCGCGACGCCGCCGATCTGCTGCCCGGCGTACGGGCCCGGGTCACGCCCGTACCGCGTCCGGTGCTCGTGGTCCCCGCCACCCCCGCCGTCCCCGTAACCGGTGAGCGCACCGGGAAGGCGTCGGCATGAGCGCGCCCGCCGCCGTGCTCTTCGACATGGACGGCACCCTCGTCGACACCGAGGTGCTGTGGTGGGAGACGGCCGACGAGGTCGCCGCCGGACTCGGCCACCGGCTGACCGACGCGGACGCCCCGGAGGTCGTCGGCCGGGCCGTCGCGGACACCGCCGCTCATCTGATCGAGGTCACGGGCCGGGCGGCCGGCGCGCTGGACGGCGTGGCCGCCGAGCTGACCGCGTCCTTCTTCCGCAAGGTCGACGCGGGCGCCCCACTGCGCCCCGGGGCCGCCGCGCTGCTCACCGCCCTGGAGCGGTCCCGGGTGCCGTTCGCCCTGGTCAGCGCCTCGCCCCGGAGTGTGGTGGACGCGGTGGTGGCGGGGTCGCTGGCGGGGGCGCCCTTCGCCTTCACGCTGTCGGCCGACGACACCGTACGGACCAAGCCGCATCCGGACCCGTACCGGGCGGCGGCGACCCGGTTCGGCGTCCCGGCCTCGGACTGTGTCGCCGTCGAGGACTCCCCGGACGGCACGGCCTCTGCTCACGCCGCCGGGTGCGCGGTGCTGGTGGTGCCCTCGCTGCTGCCGGTGGAGCCCGCGCGGGGGCGGACCTTCGCCCGTAGCCTGGAAGAGGTCGACCTCGGGGTGCTCAGTGACTGCCTGAGGCGTCCGGATCCTGAAATTCTGGGTCCGAAACCGGCGTGATTCGCGCCACCCTTGATCGGGGCTGCGCTCAGATGAGCGAAATCAACATGGCTGCACTTCTGGAAGGCGTGGCACTCAGTGCCACGTTGCTGGCTTCGAGAAGTGGACTCACTTGGTGAGCAGGACGCTCACCTGAGCGGGTATGGTCAAGTTTCGGCCATGCCGCCTTCAGGAGGTGAAGGCAGGAGATCAGATGCTCCGGCCGGGCGACCCTTTCGATCTGCTGGCGGACGGGTGGTTGCGGCCGCATGACGACCAAGTGGACGTACCCATACACCTTCGATCTGGGTATGTTCCTCGCCGTCAGGGCAGCCACCGCGTCCTCGAGGAGTCGAGACCCGTGTCGGAAAACAAAGATCCCCAGAAGTTCGTCTACGACTTCACCGAGGGCAACAAGGATCTGAAGGATCTTCTGGGCGGCAAGGGCGCCAACCTCGCCGAGATGACCAACCTCGGGTTGCCCGTCCCTCCGGGCTTCACGATCACCACCGAGGCCTGCAAGGTCTACCTGGAGAGCGGCGACGCGCCGACCGCGCTGCGCGACGAGGTGAGTGCGCACCTCACGGCGCTGGAAGAGCGCATGGGCAAGCGGCTCGGCCAGGCCGACGACCCGCTGCTGGTCTCCGTCCGCTCCGGCGCCAAGTTCTCCATGCCCGGCATGATGGACACGGTCCTGAACATCGGTCTCTCCGACGCCTCGGTGGCCGGTCTCGCCACCCAGTCCGGCGACGAGCGCTTCGCCTGGGACTCCTACCGCCGCCTCATCCAGATGTTCGGCAAGACCGTCCTGGGCGTCGACGGCGACCTCTTCGAGGAGGCCCTGGAGGCGGCCAAGCACGCCAAGAAGATCACGGTCGACACCGACCTCGCCGCGGCCGACCTCAAGAAGCTCGTCAAGCAGTTCAAGAAGATCGTCGAGACCCAGGCCGGACGCGAGTTCCCGCAGGACGCGCGCGAGCAGATGGACCTCGCCATAAACGCGGTCTTCGACTCGTGGAACACCGACCGCGCCAAGCTCTACCGCCGCCAGGAGCGCATCCCCGGCGACCTCGGCACGGCCGTCAACGTCTGCTCGATGGTCTTCGGCAACCTGGGCCCCGACTCCGGTACGGGCGTCGCCTTCACCCGCGACCCGGCCAGCGGCCACCAGGGCGTCTACGGCGACTACCTCCAGAACGCGCAGGGCGAGGACGTCGTCGCCGGTATCCGCAACACGGTGCCGCTCGCCGACCTGGAGTCGATCGACAAGAAGTCGTACGACCAGCTCATGCAGATCATGGAGACCCTGGAGAACCACTACAAGGATCTCTGCGACATCGAGTTCACCATCGAGCGCGGCCAGCTCTGGATGCTCCAGACCCGGGTCGGCAAGCGCACCGCGGGCGCCGCCTTCCGCATCGCCACCCAGCTCGTCGACCAGGGCCTGATCGACGAGGCCGAGGCCCTCCAGCGGGTCAACGGCGCCCAGCTCGCCCAGCTGATGTTCCCGCGCTTCGACGACGAGGCGAAGACCGAACTGCTCGGCCGGGGCATCGCCGCCTCGCCCGGCGCCGCCGTCGGCAAGGCCGTCTTCGACTCGTACACCGCGATCAAGTGGTCCCGCTCCGGCGAGAAGGTCATCCTGATCCGCCGCGAGACCAACCCCGACGACCTCGAAGGCATGATCGCCGCCGAGGGCATCCTGACCTCGCGCGGCGGCAAGACCTCGCATGCGGCGGTCGTGGCGCGCGGCATGGGCAAGACCTGTGTCTGCGGCGCCGAGGACCTGGAGGTCGACACCAAGCGCCGCCGGATGACGGTCGGCGGCACGGTGATCGAGGAGGGCGACCTCGTCTCCATCGACGGCTCCACCGGCAAGGTCTACCTCGGCGAGGTACCCGTCGTACCGTCCCCGGTCGTCGAGTACTTCGAGGGCCGGATGCACGCCGGGGCCGACGACGCCGACGAGCTGGTCGCCGCCGTGCACCGGATCATGGCGTACGCGGACCGGGTGCGCCGGCTGCGCGTGCGGGCCAACGCCGACAACGCCGAGGACGCGCTGCGCGCCCGTCGCTTCGGCGCCCAGGGCATCGGCCTGTGCCGCACCGAGCACATGTTCCTCGGCGAGCGCCGCGAGATGGTCGAGAAGCTGATCCTCGCGGACACCGACGACGAGCGCGAGACCGCGCTCGCCGCCCTGCTCCCGCTCCAGAAGGCCGACTTCATCGAGCTGTTCGAGTCGATGGACGGACTGCCCGTCACCGTGCGGCTGCTCGACCCGCCGCTGCACGAGTTCCTGCCCGACATCACCGAGCTGTCGGTGCGCGTCGCGCTCGCCGAGTCCCGCAAGGACGCCAACGAGAACGACCTGCGTCTCCTCCAGGCGGTGCACAAGCTGCACGAGCAGAACCCGATGCTGGGCCTGCGCGGGGTGCGCCTCGGCCTGGTCATCCCGGGTCTGTTCGCCATGCAGGTACGGGCGATCGCCGAGGCCGCCGCCCACCGCAAGAACGCCAAGGGCGACCCGCGCGCCGAGATCATGATTCCGCTCGTCGGCACGGTCCAGGAGCTGGAGATCGTCCGCGAGGAGGCCGACCGGGTCATCGCCGAGGTCCAGAAGGCCACCGGCACCGACCTCAAGCTGACCATCGGCACCATGATCGAGCTGCCGCGCGCCGCGCTGACGGCGGGCCAGATCGCCGAGGCCGCGCAGTTCTTCTCCTTCGGCACGAACGACCTGACCCAGACGGTGTGGGGCTTCTCCCGCGACGACGTGGAGGCCTCGTTCTTCACCGCGTACCTGGAGAAGGGCATCTTCGGGGTCTCCCCGTTCGAGACCATCGACAAGGACGGCGTCGGCGCGCTGGTCCGCAGCGCCGTCGAGGCCGGCCGGGCCACCCGCCCGGACCTCAAGCTCGGCGTCTGCGGCGAGCACGGCGGCGACCCCGAGTCGGTGCACTTCTTCCACGAGGTGGGCCTGGACTACGTGTCCTGCTCGCCCTTCCGTATCCCGGTCGCCCGCCTTGAGGCAGGCCGGGCCGCAGCCGAGTCCCGGGGCAGTGACAGCCGCTGACCCGGACTCACCGGTCCGGGGTGCACGAACACCCCGGATCTCCTGGGCAGGGCTGCACGAACAGCCCTGCCCACCGACCAAGGCCGCGAAGGCCCACCGAGAAGCGGCGGCACCCTGTGCGGGGGTGCCGCCGCTTCGCCTTGTCCTGAGGTGTGGCGGCCCATGCGCCGACCGGAAAATGACCGGCGGTAAGGGGCCGGGTGTGCCGGGAAGTGACCGGCGGTACGGGAGTGGCGTGCGCGGAAATGACCGGCGGTACGGGGAAGCCGTCAGGAGTGCGCACCGAATGGGGCGCGAGGAATGTGGCGCAGAGCACATTGCTTCGTTTAATGCGCAAAGAAATTCGGGTGACGGCCGGGGGACCGGGGTGCGGTCCATGGATCCCCACCCATGGACCGCACCCGGCTTACCCCCGTCGGGTACGGAGCCGCACCGTCGCCCACCGCCGCCGAACACACAAAGCCCCCCACGGCCTTCACGTGCTCATCCGGTGGGCACCGGATGCGTACCCGACGTCGTACAGCCTCATCGGTGAAGCGGAACGGGGCGACACCTTTCACTTCTGGCCGAAACCCCGTGGTGACCTCCTGTGACGGCCCGCATACCCTTCGGTGGGGGCAATTGCGGATGCAACAGAATGCAACAGGTGGGGGAGTAGTGCTGCGTATCCATGTGTCCAGGCTGGACCTTTCGCGGGTGCGGATGGCCACGAGGCCGGACGCACTGTGGGAAACCATTCTCAGTTTTCACCGGCTCAGGGACCGGCGTGCTTCGACGGTGTTCGGGAAATGGCGTACGGAATCCCGGGCGCGGTTGAATGGTGAAGCACAGCTGCTGGCGGCGGTCGTTCCGCCCCGCGGCTATTTCCCGGATTTCCTGACGCCCTCTCAGGAGGGCGCCGAGCCTTTCGGGCTCGACGCCGGAATGGAGGCCCTGCGCGACACCCCCGCCGACCGCGTCCACGCGGAGCTGGAGCTGCTGGCCGCCGGACGTGTACGGCAGCGGGCAGACCGGTCGGTCGGTCAGCGGGCCGCCGGTGGCGGAAGAACGAGCGCGGCGCTGCCCGCCGCGCTCATGGAGGGCCGTGCCGAGCCGCTCTCCCGGCTCATAGGCGCCCTCCGCAGCTACCACCACGCGGCCGTCGAGCCCTACTGGCCGCACATCAGGGCCAGCGTCGAGGCCGACCGCGCCGTGCGCGGCCGGGCCCTCCTGGACGGCGGCGCCGACGGGCTCCTGGGCACCCTGCCGCCGATGATCCGGTGGCGCTCACCCGTGCTGGAGGCGGACTACCCGGTCGACCGCGATCTGCATCTGGACGGCCGCGGACTGCTGCTCCAGCCGTCCTTCTTCTGCCGGGGCACCCCGGTCGTCTACCGCGACCCCTCGCTCCCGCCGGTCCTCGTCTACCCGGTCACCAACCCGGGCGCCCCGGTCTTCGCCGAGCCGGGCCCCTGGCTCGGCCGGCTCGTCGGACACACCCGCTCGGCCGTCCTCTCCTCCATCGGCAGCGGCTGCACCACCAGCGAACTCGCCCGCCGCGCCGGGGTGTCGCTGGCCTCCGCGAGCCAGCACGCCTCCGTGCTGCGCGAGGCGGGCCTGGTCCTGACCCTGCGCCACGGCAGCTCGGTCCTGCACACGCTGACCCCGCTCGGCGGCTCCCTGCTGCGCGGCGGCGCCCCGCTCGCCCTGCCCTGAGCGGCGCTCCGGGCCCGTCGGGAAAATCCGTCCGCCGATCGGCGATGAGTTCCGCGCGGCCCCGCCGTCTAACCATCGAAAGCGCCGGACGGACCACCGCGGGCGCCACGGGACAGAGGAAGAGGAAACGACCATGGCTCAGATGATCTTCGTGAACCTGCCGGTGAAGGACCTGGAGACCACCGTGGGCTTCTTCGGCAAGCTCGGCTTCACGACCAACCCGCAGTTCTCCGACGACAAGACCGCGTGTCTGGTCATCAGCGACACGATCTTCGCCATGCTGATGACGGAGGAGCGCTTCAAGGACTTCACCAAGAAGGACGTCGTCGACGCCTCGCGGGCGACCGAGGTCATCCTCGCGCTCAGCGCCGACAGTCGCGAGAAGGTCGACGAGCTCGCCGACGCGGCGCTGGCCTCCGGCGGGTTCCCGGCGGGCGAGACGCAGGACATGGGCTTCATGTACGGCCGCTCGTTCCAGGACCCCGACCACCACATCTGGGAGGTCATGTGGATGGACCCGGCCGCCGTCGAGGGCCAGGCCTGAGCGGCCCGACCCGCGACCGCGTGCGCCGGGGGCACGGGGGAGCCCCGGCGCACGCGGGCGTCCGCGTCAGCCGCGGAACGGCCCCTTCACCTCGTACGTGATGCCGCCGGAGGAGCTTCCGCTCGTCCCGCGCTGCGAGGAGAAGTAGAGCCGGGTGCCGTCCGGCGAGAACGCGGGCCCGGTGATCTCCGAACCGGACTGCCCGGTGATCCGCAGGAACGGGGCCACCGTGTCGTCCGGCGTGATCAGGCAGATCTCCATGTTCCCGCCGTCCTCCGCGATGTAGAGGTCGCCGGATCCGGACCGGGTGACGTTGTCCACGCCGGTCAGCGGGGCGGAGCCGCCCGTCACCAGCGAGTCGTCGTAGGCGAGCGAGATCGACGAGGTGTTCGCGTCGTACGCCCACACCCGGTTGTCGCCCTTGGTGGTGAACCAGCAGGTGCCCGCCGCGTAGAAGCAGCCCTCACCGCCGTTGAACACCTTCGCCCCGGACACCTGGTGCCGGGTCTGGGTGGAGGAGGCGGCCGGGTCCGGAACGTTCGCCCAGCTCACCGGACCGGAGGTGGCCGTGCCCGCCACCAGCACCTGGAGCGTCCCGCTGGACAGATTCCCCCAGGTCGTGGGTCGGAAGCGGTAGAAGCGGCCGTCGCTCTCGTCCTCGGTGAGATAGACGTAGCCGTGGTCCGGGTCGGCTGCGGCGGCCTCGTGTTTGAAGCGGCCCATCGCCGGCCGCCGCACCGCCGCGTTCACCCCCCACGGGTCGGTCTCGTAGACGTACCCCCGGGTGACCTCCTCGCAGGACAGCCAGGTCTTCCACGGGGTGGCGCCGCCCGCGCAGTTGTTGTTGGTGTCGCCCAGGATCCGGTACGCGGAGGTCACCGTCCCCGAGGAGTTGAACTTGACCGCGCTCGCCCCGCCCCCGCTGCTCGGGGACACCTCGGCGTTGGAGACGTAGATCCAGCCCGAGCCGTCGGCGTACGTCGCGCCGCCGTCGGGCGCGCTGTGCCAGCGGTAGGAGGTGCCGGGCACGGTCTGCCCGGACCGGGCGATCACGCGGCTGGTGAAGCCGCCCGGCAGCTGGATGCCGTCGCTGTTGGCCGCCTGGAGGGCGCCGTACGGGCCGGGGGCCGGCTGGGCCGGGTCGGCGAAGGCGGCGCCCCGCCACAGCGTGCCGCCGAAGGCCGCCGCCGAGCTGCCGATCACCGCGGTGCGCAAGAAGGTCCGACGTTCCACGATCACTCCACGCATGAGTGTGGCCCGCCGCTCCGGACGGACCGGCGGGTCGCGCGTGAGGACTGTAGGAGTACGGAGTTGACGGAGCGTCAAGGGCAGATGAACGGGCGGCGGATGGCCTGCGCAGGCCGTCCGCCGCCCTCGGGGGGTGTCAGTCCGCCCGTACGGCGAACACCGGCACCGCCGCCTCCTCGTCGTCCAGGCACGCGCCCGTCGCCAGGTCGAAACGCTGCTTCAGCAGCGGCGAGGCCACGAACGGCCGCCCGCCCGCCGAGCCGAGCAGCCCGCGCGACAGGACGTACGCCCCGGTGAACGGGTCCCGGTTGCCGATCGCGTACACCTGGCCGGCCCGGTCCATGAAGACGGCCGCCTGGTCCCCGTCCGGCAGCAGCACCGCCACCCCCCGCCCGGGGATCAGCAGCTCCCGCTCGCAGACCGTCAGCCAGTCCTCTCCGTGGGCCAGCCGGACGGAACCGGCGCCCCGCGCTGTCGTGATCGTCGCCGTGGTCATCAGGATGCGGTCCCTTCGAGGGTGCGGACGGCGAGCACCGGACCGGCGAGCAGCTCCAGATCTGGCTTGATCTGATCCCTTTCCGGAACGAACCTCACCGAGGGGTCGGGGGCGTCGGGCGCGTTGACGAAGGTGACGAAACGGCGCAGCCGCTCCGGGTCGCCGATGGTCTCCGCCCACTCGTCGCGATAGCCCGCGACATGGTCGGCCATCAGCCGCTCCAGCTCCTCGCAGAGCCCCAGCGAGTCGTGGACGACCACGTCCCGGACGTGGTCCAGGCCGCCGTCGATCCGCTCCAGCCAGGCGGAGGTGCGCTCCAGACGGTCGGCGGTACGGATGTAGAACATCAGGAACCGGTCGATCAGCCGCACCAGTTCGGCGTCCGACAGATCCTGGGCCAGCAGATCGGCGTGGCGCGGGGTGGCTCCGCCGTTGCCGCCGACGTACAGATTCCAGCCCTGGGCGGTGGCGATGATCCCGAAGTCCTTGCCCCGGGCCTCCGCGCACTCGCGGGCACAGCCGGAGACCGCCGACTTCAGCTTGTGCGGGGAGCGCAGGCCCCGGTAGCGCAGCTCCAGGTCGATCGCCATCCTCACCGAGTCCTGCACGCCGTAGCGGCACCAGGTCCGCCCCACGCAGGACTTCACCGTGCGCAGCGACTTCCCGTACGCGTGCCCGGACTCGAAGCCCGCGTCCACCAGACGGGTCCAGATCAGCGGCAGCTGGTCGACCCGGGCGCCGAAGAGGTCGATGCGCTGGCCGCCGGTGATCTTCGTGTAGAGGCCGAAGTCGCGGGCCACCTCGCCGATGACGATGAGCTTCTCCGGGGTGATCTCGCCGCCCGGGATACGCGGCACGATCGAGTACGACCCGTTGCGCTGGAGGTTCGCGAGGAAATGGTCGTTGGTGTCCTGGAGCGCCGCCTGCTCGCCGTCCAGCACATAGCCGCTCGCGCCGACCGTGGGCGCCAGCGAGGCGATGACCGAGCCGACCGTCGGCTTGCAGACCTCGCAGCCGTCGCCGCCCCGCGCCTCCTCGCGGCCGTGCGAGTCGAGCAACTCCACGAACGAGGTGACCTCCAGGGTGCGGACGATCTCGTACAGCTCGCTGCGGCTGTACGGGAAGCAGCCGCACAGTCCCGCCTCCTCGGGCGGCGGCATCAGCTGCCCGATCACCTTCAGGCAACTGCCGCAGCCCGTACCGGCCTTGGTGCACTTCTTCACCTCGGGCAGTGTGGTGTGCTCGCAGACCGCGCCCTTGGTCACGTTGTGGCAGGAGCAGATCACCGCCTCGTCCGGCAGCGCGGAGGGGCCGAGCGCCACCGGGCCGCCCGCCCCGGCCGGCAGCACCAGCTGCTCGGGGGCGACCGGCAGCACCGTGCCCGTCATCGGCCGCAGCGTGCCGTACTGTTCCGCGTCCCCGACCAGCACCCCGCCCAGCAGCGTCCCGTCCGGGCCCATCACCAGCTTCTTGTAGACCCCCGCCCGGGCGTCGGAGTACACGACGTCGAGCGATCCCTCGGCGCTCCCGTGCGCGTCGCCGAACGAGGCCACGTCCACCCCGAGCAGCTTCAGCTTCGTCGACAGGTCCGCCCCGGTGAACGCGGACCGCCCGCCCGCGATCACCTCGGCCGCCGCCAGGGCCATCTCGTAGCCCGGCGCGACCAGCCCGTACACCCGGCCGTCGGCGGCCAGCGCGCACTCGCCGATCGCGAACACCGCCGGGTCGGAGGTCCGGCACTCCTCGTCCACCACGATCCCGCCGCGCTCCCCGACCGCCAGACCGCACTCCCGGGCCAGCTGGTCGCGGGGCCGTACGCCCGCCGAGAAGACGACGAGATCGACGTCGAGCGAGGAGCCGTCGGAGAGGGCCATCCCGGTCACCGCGCCGTCCGCTCCCGCCAGCACCTCCTGCGTACCGACCCCTGTGTGCACGGCGAGCCCCATGTCCTCGATGGTGCGCAGCAGCGCCGCGCCGCCGCCCTCGTCCACCTGGACCGGCATCAGCCGGGGCGCGAACTCCACCACATGCGTGGCCAGCCCGAGCCCCTTCAGCGCCCCGGCCGCCTCCAGACCGAGCAGCCCGCCGCCCACCACCGCACCGGTCGCCGCGCCCTTCGCGTACTCCTCGATCGCGAGCAGGTCCTCGATCGTCCGGTACACGAAACAGCCCCGGGCGTCCTTCCCCGGCACCGGCGGCACGAAGGGGTACGAGCCCGTCGCCAGCACCAGCGTGTCGTACGGGAACACCGCCCCGGACCGCGCGGTCACCGTCCGCCCCGCCCGGTCCACGGCCGCCGCCGGGTCGCCGACGTACAGCTCGATGCCGTGCCGGTCCATGAAGTCCGGCTCCACCAGCGAGAGTTCCTCGGGGCTGCGCCCGTCGAAGTACGAGGAGAGCCGCACCCGGTCGTAGGCCGGCCGGGGCTCCTCGCAGAGCACGACCACCCGGGCGCCGCCGGCCGCCGGGGTCAGCCCGCGGTCGGCGAGGGCCTCCAGGAACCGCTGGCCGACCATGCCGTGCCCGACGACCACGATCGTCGGAACGGCGCCGTGCGCCGGGGCGTTCGGGGTGCTGTTCGAGGCGGCGGCGGTGGTACGCGGCTCGAAGGTGGGCTCCGGCATCTCAGTGGCCTCCGTCGGTTGTCCTCATGCCCCGAGCCTGGGCGGGCGGTGTTACCCGGCCGCATCCCGCCTGTTTCCCGGGCGGAACCTTGCGCTCAGCGGCCGGGCGGGGGCCCTGTGAGGGACCGGGTGAGGAGGCGGGGGCGTCAGGCGTCTAATGTCGGTTCGTGCCTGACATAACCCTGACGACGCTGATCCTTCTCTGCCTCGCCGCGGCCGCCGCGGGCTGGATCGACGCGGTGGTGGGCGGCGGCGGACTGCTGCTCCTGCCCGCGCTGCTGCTCGGCCTGCCGCACGTCCCGGCCGCCCATGTCCTCGGCACCAACAAGGCCGTCGCGATCGTGGGCACCTCGGGCGCGGCCGTCACCTTCCTGCGCAAGGCGCCGGTACGGGTGGGGCTTGCGGTGCGGGTCGGGCTGATGGCCCTCGCCGGGTCGATGACCGGGGCGTTCTTCGCCGCCGGGATCAGCAGCGAGCTGCTCCGCCCGGTGATCATGGTCGTGCTGCTGGGGGTCGCGGCCTTCGTGATGCTGCGCCCGTCCTTCGGCACGGCGGCGGCGGGCGACGGCACGGACCGGCCGGTCACCCGGGCCCGGATCATCACCGCGATCGTACTGGTCGGCGGCGGTATCGGCTTCTACGACGGGCTGTTCGGGCCGGGCACCGGCACCTTCCTGGTGCTGGCGCTGACCGCCGTGCTCCATCTGGACCTGGTGACCGCGTCGGCCACCGCGAAGATCGTCAACGTGTGCACCAACGCGGGGGCGCTGGCGATGTTCGCGTACCAGGGCACGGTGCTGTGGCAGCTCGCGGCCGTGATGGCGGTCTTCAACCTGGCGGGCGGGATGATCGGGGCGAGGATGGCGCTGAGCCGGGGGAGCGGCTTCGTCCGGGCGGTGCTGCTGACGGTGGTGTTCTCGCTGGTGGCGAAGCTGGGCTTCGACCAGTGGAACGCGTAGCGCTTTTCGGGCGAGGTGGTCAGCGCACGTTCGTGAGGTGCGCGTACGCCACCACGTTGCCCTGGTAGCCGGTCTCCTTGGAGAAGCCGCCGCCGCAGGTGATCAGCCGCAGCGAGGCGTGCGGCGAGTCGCCGTAGACGCGCTGGTCGGGGAAGTCGTCGTTGTCGTAGACCTCGATGGCGTCGATCGAGAACACGGCCGTGCGCCCGTCCTTGCGGACCACCTCGACAGTGGTCCCCTTGGTCAGGGCCCCCAGGGCGTAGAAGACGGACGGCCCGTCCGCGTTGTCCACGTGCCCCGCGACGATCGCGGTGCCCCGGGCGCCGGGCGGCACGCCGTCCGCGTACCAGCCCGCGAGGTTGCGGTCCTCGTCCGGCGGTACGTCGAGGCTGCCGTCGGCGGCCAGCCCCAGCCGGGTCATCGGCGCGTCCACCTCGATGCTCGGGATGCGGATGCGGACCGGCTCGGAGCGGTCCAGCGGCTCGGCGACCGGAGAGCCGGGCTGGAGCTGGGGCCCGGCGGCGAAGGCCTGGGCGCTGGAGGGCTGCGGCGGGATCAGCTGGCCGCCGGGCCCGTTCTGGATGAGCCAGATGCCGCACAGCACGGCGATGCCCACCAGCCAGCCCTTGGCCTTCTGCGCGTTGGGGGACACGGCGTCGTCCTCGGTCGGTGGTCCGGGGCGGGCGGGGCGCGCTCGGGGACGCGCCCCGCCCGGTCAGAGGGGAAGCGGTGGTTCAGCTTCCTTCGGCGCCCTCGGAGCGGCGGCGCAGCAGCCACAGCCCGCCGACGGCCGCCAGACCGATCACGCCGACGCCGAGGGCGACCTGCGTGGAGTTCGGTTCGACGCTGCCGCCGACCCCGGTCCGCACATGGCCGGACGGGCGGTCGTGGATGGGCTTCTCGTGATTGCCGCCGCCGATCACCTTGAGGTCGCCGACCGCGTCCTTGCCGTTGTCGCAGGAGACGATGATCTCGTAGGTGCCCGGCCGGGTGTCGTGCGGCACGGTGAACTGGCCGACCACGACCTCCTTGTGGGTGCCGGGGCGCACCTCGAAGTCCCCGGCGTCCAGGGAGTTCGCGTCGCCGATGCCGGAGCCCTTCTTGCCGCAGGCGGTGGTGTTCACGGTGACGGTGGCGCCGGGGGCCGCCGTTGACGGGGTGATCTCCAGACGGCCGAAGTCACCCGCGTACGCGGACGGAGCGGCGGCGGTGAGACCGAACGCGATGACGGTGAACGCGGCACCGACGGTGCCGGTCACGAGGCGGGCAGGACTGCGCATGGGGATCCTCCGGGCAGACGGCGCGAGCGGGTGTGTCCTGACCCGAGCCAACGGGGACCGGGCCCGCCACGCCTTCTGACGCCAGGTCAGCTTTCACCCGTACGGACCGGCGCGGCACCCTTGCCGGAATGGATCACCGCAGGTCGCGGCGGTGCGACTGGGCCGTTCGGTCCGTGCTGCCGGGCCGGGTGCCGATCGGGTGAGAGGTCCATGGCGAGTGTGACGCAGGTCACATGAATGACCTCGCGGACCCCGGGCACACGCAAGACACCCCCCACGGGACGGATCCCCGCCCCCCACGGCACCCGCCCTCACCGGCCCTCCCCCCCGGGACCGGTGGGGGCGGTGTCGGATCCGCCTCCGGCCCGCCCCGCTCACACCGTGTCGGCGGCGGTGGCGCTCCAGACGATCCGCGGCGGACGCACCCGGGCGCACAGCGGCTGCCCCTTAGCATCGGTGAGTCCGAGCCGGCCGGTGAGACGCCCGGAGCGCGCGGCGGCTTCGAGGATCTCCGGATCGATGTCGCTGAACATCAGTTTGGCGCGCCGGAACATGGTGAAGACCCCGGCCTCGTCCACCGTGCCCCAGGACAGATAGACGAACCGCCCGCCCAGCCGGTTCTGGACGTACGGCCCCGACACCTCGATCCCGTCCGCCGTCGCGGTGGCCGTGCAGTCGAGCACCCACGAGGCGGAGGGGGCGTCCCCGGGGTGCAGGCCGAGCAGCTCGCCCGGCCGGTCCTTGCGCTGGACGCCGACGTGGATGTTCTCGTACCCGGGGAAGTCGCTGTCCGGGCCGCAGCTGCGACCGGGAAGGGCTGAGGCCTCGATATGGATCCGCATGCCCCCATGGTCCGGCACGGCCGGGCCCGCCGGCCCCGCCCCTTCCGGGCGGACGGCTCAGACGACGTCCTCCGGAGCGCTGTCGTACACCGCGCCCAGGTCCTTCATCAGCTCCTCGTCGACCGTGAAGCCGACGTCGTCGATCCGCCGCACCGGCGCGATGCCCTGCGAGTTGCAGACGAAGGCGGAGCGGTAGCGGCCCACCCCGTCCGGGCCCTCCAGCGTCACCGGGCGGCGCACCGACGGCCGTCCGGCCCGGGCCAGCTCCTGCTCCAGCAGGGTCATCGTGATGCCGGTGAGCGCCGGGGCGCCGGGCCACACCACCGAGGTTCCGTCCCAGAAGCCGATGTTGGTGACCGCCCCCTCGGTCACCACCCCGCCCGGCGCGGTCAGCAGCGCCTCGTCGAACCCCGCCCGCCCGGCCAGCATCCCGTAGTACGTCTGCCCGAACTCGCCCGGCCGCTTGATGTGCGGGGCCGTGCGCGCGTACGGCACCGACATCAGGCTCCGCGCCCCGGACGGCGGCACGGCGGGCTCCCGGACCGTCACCATCAGGGTCGTGCGCGTCGCGCCGGGCGGCAGATAGCCGTTCACCCGCACCGAGGCGTCCCGCCGCCCCGCGCCGTCCAGGGCGTGCCGGATCAGCTCCCGCACCCGGTCGCCGTCCAGCGGCAGTGCGAACAGTTCCCGGTTCGCGGCGTCCAGCCGGGCGAGGTGCGGTGCGAGCCCGCGCGCCTTCCCGTCCCGCACCTGGAGGGCGGTGAAGTGGCCGTAGCCGTACAGCGCGGGGATCCGCAGGGTCTCCTCGGTGGCCGGGCGGCCGTCGAACTCGATGTGGGGCGTGGGCGGGTGCGTCGTCATGCGGCCACGGTAGGCGTGCCGTACGGGCCGGGGCGGGGCGGGCTCGTCCGCCCGTGCTCGTCCGCCCGTGCTCGGACGAGCGGACCCGGCCGGGCGGGCTTGACCTCAACCGCGGTCGAGGCTGAAGCATCGACGCCATGGACACCACAGCCGCATCCACGTCTTCCGCGTCATCCACCGCCTCGCCCGCCGAGCCCGCCCCGCTCAAGGTGGCCGTCATCCTCGGCAGCAACCGCGACGGCCGCTTCGGCCCCGTCGTCGCCGACTGGTTCCTGGCCCGCGCGGCCGGACACCCCGGCGTCGAGACCGAACTGATCGACGTCGCCGAGGCGGACCTCCCCACCGCCATCACCTTCAGCCCCGGCCCGGAGGAGGCGGCACGGCTCGCCGCGGTCTCCGAACGGCTCGCGGCGGCCGACGCCTTCGTCGTCGTCACCCCCGAGTACAACCACTCGTTCCCCGCGCCGCTGAAGACCCTCATCGACTGGCACAGCGCCGAATGGCAGGCCA
The DNA here is from genome assembly GCF_055792845.1 of Streptomyces sp. DSM 106670. Lineage (NCBI taxonomy): Bacteria > Bacillati > Actinomycetota > Actinomycetes > Kitasatosporales > Streptomycetaceae > Streptomyces > Streptomyces sp. DSM 106670. The sequence continues at coordinate 2,251,385 of NZ_CM147704.1, read as the reverse complement.
AGCCCGTCGCCTTCGTCAGCTACGGCGGCATCTCCGGCGGGCTGCGGGCCGTCGAACACCTCCGGCAGGTCTTCGCCGAGCTGCACACCGTCACCGTCCGCGACACCGTGTCCTTCCACAACGCCGGTGTCCTCTTCGACGACGAGGGGCGCCACCTGGACCCGGAGCCCGCCGACGTGGCGGCCAAGACGCTGCTGGACCAGCTGGTGTGGTGGGGCACGGCGCTCCGCGACGCCCGGAATCTCCGTCCGTACGGCGCCTGACGGCATGGGGGCCGACAATCACATCGAAGGCCCATGGGCGGGAAGCCCGCCGTAGTCCGTATTCCGTATTCCGTATTCGGAGGAGACCGACGATGACAGCGCCGCCGGCATGGCTGACCGTACTGACCACGACCGACAGTGAGGACAAGGCCCAGGCCCTGGCCCGGTCGGCGGTGGAGGCCAGGCTGGCGGCCTGCGCGCAGATCTCCGCCCCCGTCACCTCCGTCTACCGGTGGCAGAACGCCATCGAGACGACCGAGGAGTGGCAGGTGTTCTTCAAGACCACGGCGGAGCGCTACGGCGAACTGGAGGAGCACCTTCAGCAGGAGCACGACTACGACACCCCGGAGATCATCGCCCTGCCGGTGGTCCGGGGCAGCGCCCGCTATCTCGGCTGGGTGACGGCGGAGACGGCGCCCCCGGCGGCCCTGTGACGACGGCCGTGACCACGACCGCCCCCGGCGGACCCGTCGCCGCCGAGCTGCCCTTCTTCGTGTACGGGACGCTGCTGCCGGGCGAACCCAACCACGACCTGTTCCTCCGGGGCCGTACGGCGGGGGAGCGGCCGGCCGTACTGCCCCGGGCCCTCCTCTACGACGGCCCCGGCTACCCGTACGCGATCGAGGGCCACGGCCGCGTCCACGGCACCCTCCTCGTCGCCGCGCCCGGGGTGTACGGGGAGCTGCTCGGGCTGCTGGACCACCTGGAGGAGTTCCTCGGCCCGGGCCACCCGCGCAACCTGTACGAACGGGTCGTCCGCGAGGTCGAGCTGCCGGGCGAGGCGGGCGCGCCGGGCCCCGGCGACGGAGCGGGCGAGTCCGTGCGGGCCTGGGTCTATCTCGCCGCGGCCGCCGTCACCCGCTCGCTGCGGACGGGCGGCGTCCTCATCCCCGGGGGCCGGTGGACCACCGGCCGTACGCCGGGAGGTTCCTAGGGGGTGTCCGGGGTGTCTGCCAGTGCCTCCGTCACGCCCGGCTCCGTCGGCCCCAGGAAGCGCGGGTCGGGCCGGAACAGGGCGTCCAGGGCCGCCTTGCCCGAGGCCGCCAGCTCCCGGACGCCGCCGTAGTACCAGACGGAATCCCGTGGCTCGTCGACCCCGACGCCGTACGCGTCGATCCCGGCGGACCGGCACAGCGTGACCGCCCGGTGGATGTGGAAGCCCTGGCTCACCAGCACCGCCCGGTCGACGCCGAAGATCTTCTTGGCCCGGACGCAGGAGTCCCAGGAGTCGAATCCGGCGTAGTCGCTCACGATCCGCTCGTCGGGCACCCCGCGCCCGGTGAGATACGTGCGCATCGCGTCCGGCTCGTCGTACTCCACCCGGCTGTTGTCCCCGGTGACCAGGACGACCTTCACCTTCCCGGCGCGGTACAGCTCGGCCGCCGCGTCCAGTCGGTGCGCGAGGTACGGGGTCGGCCGGCCCTTCCACAGCCCGGCGCCGAACACCACGGCCACCTCCCGGGCCGGGGCCTCGGCCGTCGTGCCCACCCGGTCGCCGGCCTCCAGACGCACCCAGGTCGCGGGCACCAGCGCCAGCACACAGGCGGCCATCAGCCCCTGCACCAGCCACCGCCGGCCCCGCCGGGTGCGCGGCAGCCGCAGAGCGGGCCGGGCCGGCCACCGGACCCCCTTCAGCCGCCGTCCGAGCCGCCCGAGCAGCCCGGACCACCTGAGCCGCCCGGGCCCCTTCCGTCTCCCACCGGTCTCGTCGATCTCCCCGGCTTCCCCGGTCCTTCCGGCTTTCCCGGCCTTCCCGCGCACCAGAACCCCCACCCCTCGCCCCGCCTGTCCGTCGTCCACCGCACCCGTATCCGTATCCGTGTGCGCCCCGCGCCCCCACCCCATCTGACGCCCGGAATGCCACGAAGGTTCGCCCGCCGCCCCGGTTGTGGCATCCGCCACCGGCGTACGCACACCGCTCCCGCCCCCGCCGTGAGGCGGCGGAAAACCCCCGTGACCCTCGCGCAACGGCCCGGCAACCTCCGCCCGGCACCATCAATCCATGACGGAGCCGGCCCCGGAACAGCCTCAGCAGCCACCCCCGCCGATCGACAGCACCGCCCAGCTCCTCACCCGTATCACCGACCGGCTCGGCGCCCAGCTCAGCCTCGTCTCCCGGAACGGAACCCGCAGGCCCATGCACCGCACCCGGCAGCCCGACCACCCCCTCCCGTCCCTGGTCGCCGTGGCGCACGGCAGCCGCGACCCGGAGGCCCTGCGCACCGTGCTGGCCCTCCTGGACCGGGTGCGCGAGCTGCGCCCCGGCCTCGACGTCCGGCTCGGCCACATCGAGCTGAACCGGCCGCTGCTCCCGGACACCCTGGACGGCCTGCGCGGGGCCGACGCCGTCCTCGTACCGCTGCTCCTGGGACGCGGCCACCACGTCAAGCGCGACCTGCCCGCCAGGGCGGCCGCCGCCCCCGCCGTACGGACCAGGATCGCCGCGCCCCTCGGCCCGCACCCCCTGCTCGTCGAGGCGCTGTACGGGCGGCTCGTCGAGGCCGGCTGGGACGGTGCCGACCGGGGCGGGCGGGCCGCCGCCGTGGTCCTCGCCGCCGCCGGCTCCCGCGACCCCGACTCCGCCCGGGACACCCGGCGCACCGCCCGCCTGCTGGCCGAACGCCTCGGTGTGCCCGTCGTCCCCGCGTACGCCTCCGCCACCACGCCCACCGTCCCCGCCGCCCTGCGCGCGCTGGCCGCCCGAGGACGCCACCGGGCCTTCGTCGCCTCGTACTTCACCGCCCCCGGCCGCTTCGCGAGCGCCTGCGCCGAGGCCGCACCGCACCGGGCCGCCGCCCCGCTCGGCGCCCACCCGGCGATGGCCCGCCTCCTGCTGCACCGCTACGACCAGGCGGTGCGGACCCCGGGAGACGTCCGGGCCGACGCGGTGAGCCTGCTCGCTTCCGCCTGACATCCCGGGCCCGCTCGCGTCCGGTTGTCCGTCCCGGTCGCTAATGTCGGACCCATGGACGGCACACAGGGCGCACCCGGGGCAGAACCGGCACACGGCACACAAGGCACGCAGAGCGCACACCGGACCACGGGGTCGAGTCCCTACGGCTCCGCCGACACCGAGCGCTTCGACACCGAGGAGGACAAGCGGCCCGGCCGCACCGCCTTCCAGCGCGACCGCGCCCGGGTCCTGCACTCCGCTGCCCTGCGCCGGCTCGCCGGAAAGACCCAGGTGGTCACGCCCGGCACCCGCTCGCTCGTCTGGGACGCCAGCCCCCGCACCCGCCTCACCCACTCCCTGGAGTGCGCCCAGGTCGGCCGTGAGCTGGGCGCGGTCCTCGGCTGCGACCCGGACCTCGTGGAGACGGCCTGCCTCTCCCACGACATGGGCCACCCCCCGTTCGGCCACAACGGCGAACAGGCGCTCAACGACTTCGCCTCCGACTGCGGCGGCTTCGAGGGCAACGCCCAGTCGCTGCGCCTGCTGACCCGCCTGGAGCCCAAGCGCTTCGTCCGCGACCCGCGCACCGGCGACCTGGTCAGCGTCGGCCTCAACCTCACCCGGGCCGCCCTGGACGCCGCCACCAAGTACCCCTGGCCGCGCGGCGCGCACCCCACCGACCCGCACTCGGCCAAGTTCGGGGTGTACGCCGACGACCTGCCGGTCTTCGCCTGGGCCCGCAAGGGCGCACCCGAGGACCGCACCTGCTTCGAGGCCCAGGTGATGGACTGGTCCGACGACGTGGCGTACAGCGTCCACGACTTCGAGGACGGGCTGCACGCCGGGCACATCGACCCCAACTGCCTCTACGCCGAGCCCGAGCGCGAGGAGATCTGGGCCGTCGCCATCGGCCGGTACGTCCCGGCCGGCACCGACCCGCAGGAGCTGTCCGAGGCCCTGGACCGGCTGATCGACCAGGACTGGTGGCCGCACGGCTACGACGGCTCCGCCGTGGCCCAGGCCCGCCTGAAGGACGCCACCAGCCAGCTCATCGGCCGCTTCTGCACGGAGGCCGAGACCGCCACCCGCGCGGTGTACGGCCCCGGCCGCCTCGGCCGGTACGGCGCCGAGCTGGTCGTCCCGCGCGCCGTGCGCCACGAGTGCGCCGTGCTCAAGGCGGTCGCCGACCGGTACGTGATGCAGCGCGCCGAGCAGGAGACCCTCCGCGCCGACCAGCGCATCGTCATCGCCGAGCTGGCCGCCGCCCTCACCGCCCGCGCCCCCGAAGGCCTGGAACCGCACTTCCGCGCCCTGTTCGACCAGGCGCCCGACGACCACGCCCGCAAGCGCGTCCTCGTCGACCAGATCGCCGCCCTCACCGACGCCTCGGCACGATCCCTGCACGCCGCGCTCACCGCCCGTCGCGGCTGACCGGCAGACTGGAAGGGGCCGGACATCTGACCACGGGGTGTGACCTGTCCGGGGCACACCCTCTTTCGTCATCACGCTGCGTGCGGGACGCTCGCAGTTGTGGGGGCGCCGCGCAGCACAGCACTGAGGAGGCATCAAGTGGTCGACGCACATCAGACGTTCGTCATCGTCGGAGCAGGACTCGCAGGGGCGAAGGCGGCCGAAACACTGCGCGCCGAAGGGTTCACCGGCCGGGTGATCCTCATCGGCGACGAGCGCGACCACCCCTACGAACGACCGCCGCTCTCCAAGGGCTACCTGGACGGCAAGGCCGAACGCGACAGCGTCTTCACCCACGAACGCCCCTGGTACGCGGGCGCCGACATCGAGCTGCACCTCGGCCAGCCGGTCACCGCGCTCGACCGGTACGCCAGGACCGTGCAGCTCGGCGACAACACCGTCATCCACTACGACAAGCTGCTGCTGGCCACCGGCTCCGAACCCCGCCGCCTGGACATCCCCGGCACCGACCTGGCCGGCGTCCACCACCTGCGCCGCCTCGCCCACGCCGACCGGCTGCGCAACGTGCTCGCCGCCCTCGGCCGCGACAACGGCCACCTGGTCATCGCCGGAGCCGGCTGGATCGGCCTGGAGGTCGCCGCCGCCGCCCGGGGCTACGGCGCCGAGGTCACCGTCGTCGAGGCCGAGCCCACCCCGCTGCACCAGGTCATCGGCCCCGAGCTGGGCCAGATCTTCACCGAGCTGCACAGCGCGCACGGCGTCCGCTTCCACTTCGGCGCCCGCCTCACCGAGATCACCGGCCAGGACGGCATGGTCTTCGCCGTCCGCACCGACGACGGCGAGGAGCACCTCGCCCACGACGTCCTCGCCGCGATCGGCGCCGCCCCGCGCTCCGCCCTCGCCGAGGCCGCCGGACTGGAGATGGCCGAGCGGGCGCACGGCGGCGGCATCGCCGTGGACGCCTCCCTGCGCACCTCCGACCCGCACATCTACGCCGCCGGGGACGTCGCCGCCGCCGTCCACCCGCTGCTCGGCACCCGGCTGCGCGTCGAGCACTGGGCCAACGCCCTGAACGGCGGACCCGCCGCCGCCCGCGCCATGCTCGGCCAGGACGTGACGTACGACCGCGTCCCGTACTTCTTCTCCGACCAGTACGACCTGGGCCTCGAATACTCCGGCTGGGCCCCGCCCGGCTCCTACGACGAGGTGATCATCCGGGGCGACGCCGGAAAGCGGGAGTTCATCGCGTTCTGGCTGAAGGACCGCCGCGTCCTCGCCGGGATGAACGTCAACGTGTGGGATGTCACCGAGACGGTCCAGGAGCTGATCCGGGCCCGCCGGCAGCACGACCCGGAGGCCCTCGCCGACCCGTCGGTCCCGCTGGACTCCCTGCTCTGAGGCGTACGGCCGGGGCGCGGGCGGCACGGCCCGCACCCCGGCCGACCGCCCGCCGGGGCCCAGGTTGTCCGAGGCCACCCGTAGACTTCACGCGTGGCTGGCAGGATCAACGACGACGACGTGAAGGCGGTACGGGACGCGGTCCCGATCGACTCCGTCGTGTCCGAGTACCTCCAGCTGCGCAACGCGGGCGGCGGAAACCTCAAGGGCCTCTGCCCCTTCCACGACGAGAAGTCCCCCTCCTTCCAGGTCAGCCCCGGCAAGGGCCTGTTCCACTGCTTCGGCTGCCAGGAGGGCGGCGACACGATCGCCTTCGTGATGAAGATCGACCATCTCTCCTTCTCGGAGACGGTCGAGCGCCTCGCCGCCAAGGCGGGCATCACCCTGCGGTACGAGGAGGGCGGCTACAACCCCTCCCACCAGCGCGGCGAACGCATCCGGCTGATCGAGGCCCACCAGGCGGCCGCCGAGTTCTACGTCCGCGCGCTGGAGAGCCCCGAGGCCGAGATCGGCCGGAAGTTCCTCGCCGAGCGCGGCTTCGACCAGGACGCCGCCGCCCACTTCCGCGTCGGCTACAGCCCGGCCGGCTGGGACCACCTCACCCGCTATCTGCGCGGCAAGGGCTTCAGCGACAAGGAGCTGATCACCTCCGGGCTCTCCCAGGACGGCCGCCGCGGCCCCATCGACCGCTTCCGCGGCCGGCTGATGTGGCCGATCAGCGACACCGCGGGCGACATCGTCGGCTTCGGCGCCCGCAAGCTCCGCGACGACGACAACGGCCCGAAGTACCTGAACACCCCCGAGACCCCCGTCTACAAGAAGTCCCAGGTGCTCTACGGCATCGACCTGGCCAAGAAGGACATCGCCAAGGCCAGCCGCGCCGTCGTCGTCGAGGGCTACACCGACGTCATGGCCTGCCACCTCGCCGGGGTCACCACCGCCATCGCCACCTGCGGCACCGCCTTCGGCAACGACCACATCAAGATCCTGCGCCGCCTCCTCATGGACAACGGCAGCGCCCGCGTGATCTTCACCTTCGACGGCGACTCGGCCGGCCAGAAGGCGGCCCTGCGCGCCTTCGAGGACGACCAGAAGTTCGCCGCCGAGACCTACATCGCCATCGCCCCGGAGGGCATGGACCCCTGCGATCTGCGGCTCGCCAAGGGCGACGACGCGGTGCGCGACCTGGTCGAGCCGCGCACCCCGCTCTTCGAGTTCGCGCTGCGCCAGATCGTCGGCCGGTACGACCTGGAGACCCCGGCCGGGCGCGGCGCGGCGCTCGACGAGGCCGCCGCCGTCGTCGCCAAGATCAAGACGAGCAGCGTGCAGCGCGAGGTCGCCGTCCAGCTCGCCGGGTTCGTCGGCATCCTCGACCAGGAGTTCGTCGTCCGCCGCGTCGCCCAGCTCGCCCGCTGGGCCCGCGACAAGGGTGGCGACGGCGGCGGACCCCAGGGCTCCCGCGGCGGACCCCGGTCCCCCCGGGGCGGCGCCCCGCAGCAGGCCGCCCCCGCCCCCGGCTTCTCCGGCCCCGCGCTCAACCTCCGCAGCCCCGCCCACCGCACCGAGCGGGAGCTGCTCAAGCTGGCCCTCCAGAAGCCCGCCCTGGTCTCGCCGGCCTTCGACGCCTACGGCGTGGACGAGTTCACCGCCCCGCCCTACGCCGCCGTGCGCCGCTGCATCGAGGAGGCGGGCGGCGCCGAGCAGGGCCTCGCCGACAACCGCGAATATCTGGTCGCCGTCATGGACGCGGCCCCCGACAACACCGTCCGCAGCCTCGTCACCGAGCTCGCCGTCGAGGTCTTCATGAGCAGAACGATCGACGAGACCTACGCGGGTGTCCAGCTCGTCCAGGTCCGGCTGCGCGCCGTGGACCGCCGCATCAACGACGTACAGGGCAGCCTCACCCGCCTCGGCAGCAACGTGGCTCCGCACGAGCTGGCCGCCGCGCAGAACGAGGTCTGGGTGCTCCAGCAGTACGCCCAGTCCCTGCGCGCCCACGGCGCCGCCGCGCTCTAGGACGTGTCCGCCCGGCCGGGCGGGTAACCGCCCGGTGACGGACCGGAATCAGAAAGTCCTCGCACGCCCCTCGTGACAGTCGTGTGTCGTACCCCACACTGGGGAATGTCTGAGTCATCGGAGCACGCCGGTTCGCGGGGAACACCCGGGGCCGGGCAGACCTCCACCCCCGTCATCCGGCAGCGATCACCTGGAGGTCGCCCCCGTGCAGACCCGGACCGTGACGACCACGACCGAGCCCATCGCGGCCATCCCGGCGCAGCACAGGGCCCTGCACCACCCGGAGACCACAGCCGGCCCGCCCGGACCCGCACCCGAGGCAGTCATGGTGGAAGCGACGCATCTCCCCGAACCGCCGGAGCCGCGGAACCGGGCGGACTCCGGCGGCCCCACCTCCGATCTGTTCCGGCAGTATCTGCGCGAGATCGGCCGCATCCCGCTGCTCACCGCCGCCGAGGAGGTCGAGCTCGCCCGCCGCGTCGAGGCCGGGCTCTTCGCCGAGGAACGCCTCGCGGGCACCCCCGACCTCGACTCCCGCCTCGCCGGGGACCTGGACCGCCTGGTGGTGATGGGCCGCACGGCCAAACGCCGCCTGATCGAGGCCAACCTCCGCCTCGTCGTCTCCGTCGCCAAGCGCTATGTGGGCCGCGGGCTGACCATGCTCGACCTGGTCCAGGAGGGGAACCTCGGGCTGATCCGGGCGGTGGAGAAGTTCGACTACGCCCGGGGCTACAAGTTCTCCACGTACGCCACCTGGTGGATCCGCCAGGCCATGTCCCGCGCCCTCGCCGACCAGGCCCGCACCATCCGCGTCCCGGTCCATGTCGTGGAGCTGATCAACCGCGTGGTCCGGGTCCAGCGCCGGCTCCTCCAGGAACGCGGCGTCGAGCCGACCGCCGAGGACATCGCGGTCGAGCTGGACCTGACGCCCGAGCGAGTCACCGAAGTTCTCCGCCTGGCCCAGGAGCCCGTCTCGCTGCACGCCCCCGTGGGCGAGGAGGACGACGTCTCCTTCGGCGACCTCATCGAGGACGGCGACGCCGCCTCACCCGTCGAATCCGCCGCCTTCCTGCTGCTGCGCGAACACCTGGAGGCGGTGCTCTCCACCCTCGGCGAACGCGAACGCAAGGTCGTACAACTGCGGTACGGCCTGGAGGACGGGCGGCCCCGCACCCTGGAGGAGATCGGCCGGATCTTCGGCGTGACACGCGAACGCATCCGCCAGATCGAGTCCAAGACCCTCAGCAGGCTGCGGGACCACGCCTTCGCCGACCAACTCCGCGGCTACCTCGACTGATCCACCCGGCCGGAACGCTCAGTCCACCTCGGCCAGCGCCTCCGCGAACTGGGCGGCGTACAGCCGCGCGTAGGCGCCACCGGCCGCCAACAGCTCCTCGTGCGTGCCCTGTTCGACGATCGATCCGCTCTCCATCACCAGGATCACGTCCGCGTCCCGGATCGTGGAGAGCCGGTGCGCGATCACGAACGACGTACGCCCGTGGGCGAGGCGCGCCATCGCCTTCTGGATCAGCACCTCGGTCCGGGTGTCCACCGAACTGGTCGCCTCGTCGAGCACCAGGATCACCGGGTCGGACAGGAACGCCCGCGCGATGGTGATCAGCTGCTTCTCGCCCGCGCTGACCCCGGAGCCCTCGTCGTCGATCACCGAGTCGTACCCGTCGGGCAGCGTCCGGATGAACCGGTCGGCATGCGCCGCCCGGGCCGCCTCCTCGATCTCCTCCCGGGTGACCTCGCGCGAAGCGCCGTACGCGATGTTCTCCGCGATCGTCCCGCCGAACAGCCAGGTGTCCTGGAGCACCATGCCGATCGAGGACCGCAGATCGTCCCGGGACATCTTCGCCACATCGACCCCGTCGAGCGCGATCCGCCCGCCGGTCACCTCGTAGAACCGCATCAGCAGATTGACCAGCGTCGTCTTGCCCGCCCCGGTCGGACCGACGATCGCGACGGTCTGCCCCGGCTCCACGCTCAGCGACAGATCCTCGATCAGCGGCTTCTCCGGCTCGTAGCGGAAGGACACCTTCTCCAGCGAGACCCGGCCGGCCGGCCGCTCCGGGCGCTCACCGTGCTCCGGGTCCGCCTCCTGCTCCTCGGCGTCCAGCAGTTCGAAGACCCGCTCCGCGGACGCGATGCCGGACTGGATGAGGTTGGCCATCGAGGCGACCTGCGTCAGCGGCATCGAGAACTGCCGCGAGTACTGGATGAACGCCTGGACGTCACCGATCGACAGCGCGCCCGAGGCGACCCGGAGCCCGCCGACCACCGCGACCAGCACATAGTTGAGGTTGGAGATGAAGAACATCAGCGGCTGCATGAGCCCGCTGGCGAACTGGGCCTTGAAGCCCGCCTCGTACAGCGCCTCGTTCTGCTCGGCGAAGTCCCGCGCGGACTCCTGCTGCCGGCCGAAGACCTTCACCAGGTTGTGCCCGGTGTACATCTCCTCGACATGGGCGTTGAGCGTGCCCGTGACCCGCCACTGCTGCACGAACTGCGGCTGCGACCGCTTGCCGACCTGCGTCGCCACGACCACCGACAGCGGGACCGTCACCAGCGCGACCAGCGCCAGCAGCGGCGAGATCCAGAACATCACGACCAGCACGCCGACGATGGTCAGCAGCGAGTTGATGAGCTGGCCCATCGTCTGCTGGAGCGTCTGCGAGATGTTGTCGATGTCGTTCGTCGCCCGGCTCAGCACCTCACCGCGCTTGGCCCGGTCGAAGTACGACAGCGGCAGCCGCGCCAGCTTCGTCTGGAGGTCCTCACGCAGCTGGAACACGATCCGGTTGATCACCCGGATCGACAGCCGCGTCGCCACCAGCATCAGCAGCCCGGCCCCGACATAGACCGCCAGGGCCAGCAGCAGGACGTTCCCCACCGCCGCGAAGTCGATGCCCTCGCCCGGGGTGAAGCCCACCCCCGAGAGCATGTCGGCCATCGAGCCCCGGCCCTCCTCGCGCAGCCCCTCGATGGCCTGCGCCTTCGTCGAGCCCTCGGGCATCTCGCGCCCGACGACACCGGCGAAGATCAGGTCGGTCGCCCTGCCGAGGATCTTCGGCCCGGCCACCGAGAGACCGACGCTCACCGCCACCGCGCCCAGCATCAGCCAGAGCGAGGTCTTCTCCCGGCCGAACCGCTTCAGCAGCCGCTTGCTCGACCCCTTGAAATCCATCGACCGGTCGGTGGGCGCGCCCCCGGCCATCATCCGTCCGCCCGGACCGGCCATTACGCGGCCTCCGCTTCCGTCAGCTGGGAGAGCACGATCTCCCGGTATGTTTCATTGCCGTCCATCAGCTCGTGATGGGTCCCGGACCCCACGAGCCGGCCCTCGTCCAGCACCAGGATCCGGTCCGCGTCACGGATGGTGGACACCCGCTGCGCCACGATCACCACGGTCGCCCCGGCCGTCTCCCGGCCCAGCGCCGCCCGCAGCGCCGCGTCGGTCGCGTAGTCCAGCGCGGAGAACGAGTCGTCGAACAGATAGATCTCCGGGCGCTGCACCAGCGTCCGGGCGATCGCCAGCCGCTGCCGCTGACCGCCCGACACATTGGTGCCGCCCTGCGCGATCGGCGCGTCCAGCCCGTGCTCCAGCGCCTCCACGAACTCCTTCGCCTGCGCCACCTCCAACGCGTGCCACAGCTCCTCGTCGGTGGCGTCCGGATTCCCGTACCGCAGGTTCGTCGCGACCGTCCCCGAGAAGAGATACGGCTTCTGCGGCACCAGCGACACCGTCTTGGACAGCAGCACCGGATCCAGCGTCCGCACGTCCTCGCCGTCGACCAGCACCTCGCCGTCCGTCACATCGAACAGCCGGGGTACGAGCCCGAGCAGCGTGGACTTCCCGCTGCCCGTCGACCCGATGACCGCCGTCGTCTCCCCGGGCCGCGCCACCAGATCGACCGCCCGCAGCACCGGCTCCTCCGCACCCGGGTAGCGGAACTCCGCGCCCCGCACCTCCAGATGACCGTGCCGCCGCAGCTCGGTGACGGGCGCGACGGGCGGCACGACGCTCGACTCGGTCCCGAGGACCTCCTCGATGCGCTCGGCGCACACCTCGGCGCGCGGCACCATCATGAACATGAAGGTGGCCATCATCACGGCCATCACGATCTGCATCAAATAGGCGAGGAACGCGGTCAGCGCACCGATCTGCATCCCGCCGCTGTCGATCCGGTGCGCGCCGAACCACACCACCGCGACCGACGACAGGTTGACCACCGTCATCACGGTCGGGAACATCAGCGCCATCAGCCGCCCGGTCGCCACCGACACATCGGTCAGCTCGGTGTTCGCCCCCCGGAACCGCTTCTCCTCGTACCCGTCCCGGACGAAGGCGCGGATGACCCGGTTGCCGGTGATCTGCTCGCGCAGCACGCGGTTCACGCCGTCCAGCCGCTCCTGCATGGTGCGGAACAGCGGCCCCATCTTCCGCACGATGAGGCCGACCGAGACCCCGAGCACCGGCACGACCGCCAGCAGCACGGAGGAGAGCGGCACATCCAGGCCGAGCGCCATGACGATGCCGCCGACGCACATGATCGGGGCCGACACCATCAGCGTGAACGCCAGCAGCACCACCATCTGGACCTGCTGGACGTCGTTGGTGGTCCGGGTGATCAGCGAGGGCGCCCCGAAGCGGCCCAGCTCACGGGCGGAGAAGGACTGCACCCGGTCGAAGACGGCGGCCCGCACATCACGCCCGAGAGCGGCGGCGGTACGCGCCCCGTAATAGACGGCCCCCACATTGCAGAGGACCTGCAGAACACTGACGGCGATCATGAGACCGCCGAATTCCAGGATGTAGCCGGTGTCACCCGTGACGACACCGTTGTCGATGATGTCGGCGTTCAGGCTGGGCAGATACAGGGTGGCGCAGGTCTGGAGCAGCTGGAGACAGACCAGCAGCACGATGGGTTTCTTGTACGGGCCCAGATGGGCCCGCAGGAGTTTTATGAGCACGCGGGTCTCTCGGAATCGGCGGAAGGCAGAGGCCGACCCAGTTTCGCGTACGCCGTACTCCGAGAGCGAACCCTTTTCCCCAAGCCCGGGTCAAACCTGGCGCGCGCGGGAAACCCGCGCGCTCCGGGGGCGCGGCGGCGCGCTCGGGTGTCACGGACGCACGCCGACGCCCGCGCTCACTCCGGGTGGACGCCCCGGAAGGCCCCGGGGTGGATCTGGTCCCGGGTCGCCGCGTACTGCTGACGCACCGCGCCGCCGACCGCCAGCTCGTCGCCGGGCTCCAGCACCTGGGCCGCCGCACCCTGCCAGGCCGGGGGAGTGCGCGGGTCGAGAGCGCCCTGCGAGACCCCGAGCGCCCAGGCCGCCTGCCGGGCCGCGCCGAGCGCCGCGTACTGGGCGGGCTGCGGCACCACGACCTGGGTGCCGAACACCGCCGGCGCCAGCGCCTGCACGGCGGGCAGTTCGGCGGCGGCGCCCAGCAGGAACACCCGCCGCACCTCCACACCCCGCCCGCGCAGCACGTCCAGGGCGTCGGCGAGCGAACACAGCATTCCCTCGAACGAGGCCCGCGCCAGATGCTCCGGCTTCATCGACTCGCGCCGCAGCCCGCTCAGGGTGCCCGCGGTGTGCGGGAGCTGCGGGGTGCGCTCACCTTCCAGGTAGGGCAGCAGTACGAGCCCCGAAGCGCCGGGCGTCGACTTCATGGCGAGCGCGGACAGCTCCTCAAGACCGTCCACGCCCAGCATCTCGGCGGTGCCCCGCAGCGCACGCACGGCATTGGAGAGGTGCACCACCGGCAGATGCATCCCGGTGGCGTCGGCGAACGAGGTGATCATGCCGCTCTGATCGGCGAGCGCCTCGTGATGCACCGCCATCACGGACCCGGAGGCCCCCAGCGACACCACCGCGTCGCCCACCGCGACCCCGAGCCCGAAGGCCGCGGCCATGGTCTCGCCGGTGCCCGCGGAGATCAGCAGCCCTTCCGGGGTCATCCCGGCGGAGTCGGCGGGCCCGAGCACCTCGGGCAGCGCGGCGGAGTGCCCGAGGGCGATCTCCACCAGATCGGGGCGGTAGGAGGCGGAGCCCGCCGACCAGTACCCGGTGCCCGAGGCCGCGCCCCGGTCCGTGGTCCGCCGGGCGGGCCGGCCCAGCAACTGCCACACGAGCCAGTCGTGCGGCTGGAGCACGGCGGCCACCCGCTGGGCGTTCTCCGGCTCGGTCCGCGCCAGCCAGCGCAGCTTCGCCACCGGCTGCGCGGCGCTCGGCACGGCCCCGACGGCCTCCGCCCAGGCCTGCCGCCCGCCCAGTGCGTCGACGAGATCGGCGGCGGCGACCTGCGCCCGCCGGTCGTTGCCGAGCAGCGCGGGACGCACGAGGTTGCCCTGCTGGTCCAGCGGCACGAGCCCGTGCTGCTGCGCGGAGACCCCGATGGCCTGCACACCTTCGAGCAGCCCGCCGGAGGCCGCCTCACCGAGCGAGAGCAGCCAGGCCTGCGGATCGACCTCGGTGGCCTTCGCCTCGACCGGGTGGGCGGCGTACCCCTCCCGGAGCACGGCGCCCGACTCCGTGTCGCAGACGACGATGTGAGTGAAGGCGGAAGAACTGTCCAACCCCGCGACTATGCCCATACGGAGATTCTGCCGCACCACGCGACGTTCCCGTAACCGACGCCTTCGGCCGCCGGGCCCCCGTCGCTCAGGTGTTCGTGGTCCCCCAGTCGTCCTCGGCGCCGCCGTTGTGGCTGCTGCGCTCCCGCAGCGACCGCACCCGCTCGGCGACGGAGGCGGGCACCTTGTCCCCGACCTTGTCGCTGACCGAGTGGTACGCCTTGCCCGCGATGTCCCGGCCGCTGTGCGCGGCACTCTCGGCGGCGTTGCGCACGGCGGGGTTCTCCGCGAACTGCCGGGCCGACTTCTTCAACTGCTCGTAACGCTCGCGCCCGGCTCGCGTGCCGAGCACGTAACCGAGGGCCACTCCGGCGATGAACGTGAGCCGGTACCGCATGGCTGCCACCCTTCCTACGCTTGGTGCGACGTGTGCAGCCCGCCTACCCGCGAGCACCCGAGATCACCCCGGGCGATACCGATTGGCGGAGCACCCCCCTGCTTGCGCTAATGTATGTGTCGCAGCGAACGCGCGCCGCCCGGCAGCCGCCAGGCAGGTACGATTTCGAAGCAACGCAGCAATCCCCTGTAGCTCAATTGGCAGAGCAGCCGGCTGTTAACCGGCAGGTTACTGGTTCGAGTCCAGTCGGGGGAGCGCGATCCCCTGTAGCTCAATTGGCAGAGCATTCGGCTGTTAACCGGAGGGTTACTGGTTCGAGTCCAGTCGGGGGAGCGGAACGGAAGAGGACCCCTCGGGGTCCTCTTTCGCGTGTGGGCCGGATCCCCTTCCGGGGCCCCGGGCGGACCCGGAGGACGACTCTTTCGGGTCTCCTCGATCTCGCCCGCAACCGGGCAGCACGCAGCGACGTCCTCAAGATCAGGTGAAGCCGGTCAACCGGAGCGAGAGATCGTATGACCGGCTATGCTGCGGCAGACGGTGCGCACACTTGTACGCGCCACGCCGAAACGGGGCGGTAGCTCAGCCGGTTAGAGCAGCGGACTCATAATCCGTCGGCCGTGGGTTCGAGTCCCACCCGCCCCACCGAGCGTCCCCAGGCAGAATCGTTCTTGCCTGGGGAGACGTGTTTTCCGGGGGCGGTTCCCCGCGCGGCGCTCGCCGCACTCGTGATCCGCCGGGCCGCCAGGGGCATGCGGGACGGGAGAGACAGTGTCGAAAGAGCGCCGGGACGAGAGACGTCAGCACGGTGAGCTCGTCGCCGAAGTGCTGGCGGTGCTGTGGGAGGCCGGTACGCCGATGACCGCGCAGCAGGTGAACGCCGCGCTCGACAAGGGGCTGGCCAGAACGACGATGGCCACCATCCTGGGCCGTCTCCACGAGAAGGGGACGCTGCGCCGGATTCCGGCGACCCGCGGTTTCGCCTACGAGCCGGTGGAGGACGCGGCCGGGCTGGTCGCGGGCCGGATGCGGCGTGAGCTGGAGAGCGACCCCCGGCGGGATCTGGTGCTGAAGCGCTTCGTGTCGTCCCTGTCCGAGAGCGACGAGGAGACACTGCGGAGCCTTCTCCGTGAGGCCGAGGACGGCGCTGAGTGACGTACGTGCTCGTCCTGGTCGTTCTGACCCTCGCGTTCCCGTGGGGCGGGGCGGCCGTCGCACGACGCCTTGCCGCCGTACTGCCGCCCCGCCCGGCCTGTTGGGTGCTGACGGGTGCGGCGGTCCTGCTGGCCGGTGGGACGATCTCGGCGCTGGTCGGCCTGTTCCACGTGCCGTTTCTCGCCTCGTTGGAGCAGCTGTCCCTGACGCGGGTGCTGGAGGCATGGCCTGCGGCGGTGCCGTTCGCCGGTGCGGCCGGAGCGCTGTTGCTGGTGCAGTCGGTGTTGCTGGTACGGCGTTGGCTTCAGCATCGTTCGCTGCTCAAGCGGGCCTGGCTGTCGGCGGACGAGGGCACGGGCGACGGGGACGTACTGGTGGTCCCCGGGAACGACGTGGACGCTTTCGCCCTTCCCCGCTACCGGGGACGCGGCGGTCGGGTCGTGGTGACGTCCGGCATGGTGCGGTCGCTGAAGGGGGGCGAGCGCGAGGTGCTGCTGGCCCACGAGCGGGCGCACCTGGCCGGGCGCCATCACCTGCTGTCGGCGCTGGTGGATCTTGCCGCTGTCGTTCACCCCGCGCTTCGGAGCCTGCGGGAGGCGTTGGTCTTCCACTTGGAACGGTGGGCGGACGAGGACGCGGCCGCGGTCGTGGGCGACCGGCGGGTGGCGGCTGCGGCCATCGCCCGGGCGGCACTGGCCGGGACGTCCCACGGTCGTGTCACCGGGTATCCACTGCTGTCGGCGACCAGTGGGCCGGTGCCGCGGCGCGTCGAGGCGTTGCTTCTGCCCGAGCCGGTCGCTCCGCGCGGTGGCGTCCGGCGGACGGGTGCCACGGCCCTGGCGGCGACGGTCGTCGTGGCAGCGGTGGCAGCTCTCGCGCTGGCGTACGGGCTCCATGAGTACGTGGAGTACGCGGCGAGGCAACTGGTCGGTGCGCCGGGAGGTTGTTCGAGCCTGTGGGGCGCGCTCGACGCGTTGGTCGGTTCCGGCGCACCGTAACGGCCGCCCCGTCGGTCAGACCGTGGTGGAGGCGGGGCGGGACCGCGCGGCGAGTGCGGTGTCGTAGCGGCGCAGGAGCAGCAGGGCGGTGGCGGCGAGACCGATGAGCAGGCCGAGCCAGATCCCGAGGGTGTCGAGTCCCAGGGCGTAGGCGAGAAGCAGGGCGGCGGGCAGTCCGATGGCCCAGTAGCCGACCAGGGTGATGCGGAAACCGCTCCTGGTGTCGTCGAGGCCGCGCAGGAGGCCGACACCGATGTTCTGGGTGCAGTCGAAGAACTGCAGGAACGCGGTGACGATCAGCAGGTGCGTGGCGATGCCGAGCGCCTGCTCGGAGCCCGTTTCGAGGAACGGGGCCAGGACGAGGCCGGGCAGGGTGAGATACACGGCGCCCACGACGATCATGACGGCTGCGGCGCAGGCCAGAGCGGTGTTCTTGATGCGCCGGGCGCCGTCGTGGTTGCCGAGGGCGAGTTCGCGGCTGACGTTGATGGACGCGGCGTGGGACAGACCGATGGCCACCTGGAAGACGATGTACACCAGCTGATTGACGGCGGTGTGCGCGGCGAGTGCGTCGGGGCCGAAGGAGCCCGCCATCAGTGCGGTGACCGAGAAGAATCCCGCTTCGGACCCGTAGGTGGCGGCGATCGGCATGCCCAGGCCGAGGAGTCGTCCGACGGTCGCGGCGTCCGCCCGGGTGATGTCGAGGGTGAGGAACGGCGCGAGCTCTTTGTCCCTCTTCGCAGCGAGGTACAGGGCGGCGAAGGACAACAGGTGGACGGTGGACGTGGCGAGCCCGACACCGGTGAGGCCGAGCCGGGGCAGGCCGAAGGCGCCGTGGATGAGGATCCAGTTGAGTCCGGCGTTCACGGCGATGGAGACGATGGTGATGCGCAGGAGGGCCTGGGGCCGGCGCATGCCGACGGTGAACTGACGGATGGCCTGGAACCACAAGCAGGGCAGGAGTCCGGGCGCCAGGGCGTAGAGCATGGTCCGGGTGAGGCCGACGACGGACGGGTCCTGGCCGAGCCAGGACAGCGCGTGGCCGATGAGGACCATGAGGACGGCACCGGCGATGCCGGCGAAGGTGGCGACAGCGAGGCTGGCGCGGACGATGGCACGGACCTCGCCGTGGGCATCCTCCTTTGCGGCGGCCGCGCCGCCCGCCTGTTCGGCTCGGGCGGCGGCTGCCGCGATCCGGTTGCCGACGGCGGTGCACAGGCCGACGCCCATGGTGCGGATCTGGTTGAAGATCACGATGGCGAGGCCGCCGGCCGCGAGTTCGGTGGTGCCCAGCATGCCCATCATCACCGTGTCGGTGGTCGTCAGGGCGACCTGGGCGAGCTGGGTGAGGATGAGCGGGACGGCCAGGACACCGAGTGCGCGGCTGTCGCGGAGGAGGGTGGGCAGCATGGTCACCGGTTCCCGCGGAGCTTGGTGAGGAGTTCGTCCACTTCGCGTTCGGTCTCGGGGCTGAGAAGGCCGTGGCCGAGCATCCAGTCGTCGTTGAAGACGGTGTCCATGTACTTCTCGCCTCCGTCGTTGATCAGGGCGACCATAGTGCTGCCCGGCGGCAGTGACGGCAGACGGTTCAGCGCCTCGTGGACGACGCCGCCCGCGGAGCCGCCGATGAGCACCCCGGCACGGGCCAGCGCGCGGCAGGTGGCGAAGGCTTCGACGTCGCCGACCTTGACGCCTTCGTCGATGAGGTCGAAGTCGACCAGGGCGCCGATCTCGGCGCCCTCGGGGGTGCCGGTACCGGACTGGTAGTAGTCGTGAGCGGGGCCGCCGAACGCGATGGAGCCCTTGGGCTCGACGCCGATGACGGTGAAGCCGGAGGTGAGCCCGGCCAGTTCCCGTACGGTGCCGCACAGGCCGCCGCCGGTGCCGACGGCACCGATGAGGACATCGATGTCTCCGTCGAGCGCTTCGGCGAGTTCGTGGGCGACGGGGAAGTAACCGACGCCGTTGGCGGGGTTGTTGTGCTGTTCGGTGAAGACGGTGTTGTCCTGCCCGCGGGCCATGTTCTCGGCGAGTTCCTCACGGGCGGCCGTGTGGAGTTCTTCGCCGTCGCTGTCGGCGTCGACGTAGACGAGTTCGGCGCCCAGCGCCTTCATGGCACGCAGTTTGTCGGCGGCGGCGTGGTGGTCGACGACCGCGGTGAAGGTGTAGTCGCGCTCGGCGGCGATGACGGACAGGCCGAGGCCCGTGTTGCCGGAGGTGGATTCGATGATGCGGCCTCCGGCGCGGAGATCCCCGGCGGCTTCGGCGGCGTCGATCATGGCGCGGGCCATGCGGATCTTCGCGGTGCCGGTGGGGTTGAACATCTCCAGCTTGAGCAGCAGGCGGCTGCCGGTCCCGGTGGTGGCGAGCTCCAGCAGGGGGGTGTAGCCGATCAGGTCGGATATGCGGGAGACGACGGCGGGGCGCTGAAGGGCTCCGGGCATCAGAGGGCTCCTGGGGACGTGGCGGGCGGTGCGCGGGGTTTCGGTGGTCAGGCGAAGTGGCGGTCGAGGCGCCAGCGCGGCCGGATCCGGTCGGTTTGGTCGATGACGACCTTCGGCGGCAGCGGCAGGTCGTGGAACGGGGACTCGTTGGAGTCCATCTGGTATCCGGCCGTGTTCGGGTACAGCAGCAGGTCCCCGGCGCGCGGCGGCTGGGGGAAGGCGATCTTGCGCCAGGTGAGCATGTCCGACTCCAGGCAGGTGGCCGCGCCCACGCTGGCGGGGAACACACCGGTCGTGGCGGCCGGGTCGCGGGGGATCAGCTGGGGGTCGGGGAGGTATTCGCTGTTGAACCACTGTTCGGACAGGCTCAGGCTGGTGCCGTCGACGGTCAGGATCCGGTAGCCGTCGCGGTGCTTGACGCCCTGGATGGTGAAGACGGTGGCGCCGGCCTGGTCGAGCAGCGCGCGGCCGGGTTCGATGAGCAGGTCGATGCCGGCGTCCTTGAGCTGGTCCGCCAGGGTGGAGTCGGTGTTCACCGGGCGGGTCGCCAGCAGTGCGGACAAGGCGTCGGCTCCGGCCACCGGCGAGTGGTAGGGGTAGAAGTCGTCGGTCCGGAACGTCTTGCCGCCGTGGTAGTGGGCGGGGTTCTGGGTGGCGAGGAAGTCGCGCCAACTGCCCGCGTCGGTGTAGCTGATGGGCAGTCCGCCGCCGATGGAGATCCGGCCCGCCTCCAGACCCTGGCGCCGTGCGTCGACGCAGAGGTCGATCAGGCGGGCGGTGAGGTTGGCCCGGGGCTGGAGGGCGTAGCCGGACAGGTGGAAGCTGAAGCCTTCCATCCGGACCGCGTCCCCCGCCTCCAGACACCTCTTGAGAGCCGTGGCCAGTTCGCTCTCGCTCATGCCGAACCGGGAGTGCCGCTGAGTGGCGGGCAGGGCGCGCAGCAGCACCCGGGCCGGACGTACGCCGCCGGTCGGCGCCAGCGAGATCAATCGGTCGAGTTCGTCGAGGGCGTCCACGGCGATGGTGGCACGGTGGGCGACGGCCAGGCGCAGCAGGACGGGGTCCTTGGCCGGGCCGGTCACCATGAGATGTTCGCCGCGTACGCCGTGGCCGAGGGCTTCACGCAGTTCCGCGGCGGAGGCGACATCGACGCCCGCGCCGCCGGCCGCGGAGCGTTCCACGAAGACGGCGGCCTTGTTGGCCTTCTTCGCGTAGTAGACGAAGCCGTCCACGCCCGACCTGCTGAGGGCGTCCTGCATGGCGGCGAGGTTGGCGGTGAAGGCGTCGGGCAGCAGGAAGTGGAAGGGTCCGCCGAAGGCGTAGGCGAGTTCGGCCGCGAGTCCGCCGGCGACGACCGGCAGCGTGGCCGGGCTGGGCACGGCGGGCAGTGTCGGCCAGGTGGAGGCCGAGGCTACTTCCACAGCGGTATCTCCGTTCCGAGGTTCTGTTCGAGGGCGAGTTGAGCGAAGCGGTGGCCGAGGGCGATGTCGGTGACGACGAGGCCGCTGTTGTAGGCGAAGATCCGCTCGGTGGGACGGGTACGTCCCGCCGTGCGGCCGGAGAGGATGTCGGCGAGTTCGACATCGACGGGCCGCAGCGTCCCGTCGGGGTGGACGAGGTCGCCGCCGGTGTGTGCCATCTGTTCGGCGCTGGTGGCGACGACCCGGTCGGCCCGGTGCAGGGTGGACGGTGCGAGCCCGTGGCCGACCAGGACGGACAGGGCCCCGGGGCCGAGCCAGCCGGACTCGACGGCCGCCGGGGTCGCGGGGCCGGCGGTGCCGATCAGGATGTCGGCGTCCTCGGCCGCTGCCCGTACGTCGGTGACGACGTCCACCTCGCGGTCGGGGAAGTGGGCGGCGAACTGCTCGCACACGGCCGCGATGCCGTCGGGGTGGGTGCCGAACAGCATCAGCCGCTCCAGGTCCGGCAGCGCGGTCACCAGAAGGGGCAGCGCCATGCGGGCGGTGGTGCCGGTACCGATCAGCAAGGCGGTACGGGCGTTCGGGGCGGCGCAGGCCCGGGCCATGAGGGCGGAGACGGCCGGGGTGCGCAGCGAGCCGATCCGGCCGCAGTCCATCAGCGCCAGCGGCAGTCCGGCAGCGTCGTCGTACAGGGTCAGGGTGGTGTAGTGCCGCAGCCTGGCGCGGTCCTGGTGCGGGTCGTGCCGGTAGGAGGCACGGACCGCGACGACCTGGCGGTTCCCGTCCCGGCCGAGCATCGCGTACGAGACGGAGCTGCTGTCGGGCGGACTGACGGACAGCTTGGCCGGGTTGGCCGATGTCCCGTCCGCGAGCGGTCTGATGGCCTGCGCGACGACGTCGAGGATGTCGGTGAGGGTGATGTCGATGGCGTCGACGTCGCGGCGGGTGAGGATGCGCAGGCTCTTGTGGTCGGTGTCCACGGTGTGATCTCTTTCCCGTCCTGTCAGGGGAAGGCGAGGAGGGCCGCCTGGCCGTACCCGTGCTCGTCGGCCTCGGCGGCCGGGCGGGTCGGCCGTCCGGTGACGCGCACGGAGGCGCGCTTGAGCCAGCGGTCGGTTCCGTCGTAGCGGGCGGTGAACGGGACCCGGCCGTGGACGACGATGTCGTTGTCCACCACCAGGACGTCGCCCGGCGCCAGGCTCACCGCGACGGAGACCCGGGCGAGTTCCTCCTCCAGACGTCGGTACGCACCACGCCATGCGTCGTCGGCTTCGTCCAGAGGTGTGTAGGCCGGGTCGAAGCGCATGGTCGGGCCCTCGGGAGTGTCGAACAGGGTCGGTACCGGCGCGGGGCGGCCGGCGAACTGCCGGGCCTCCTCGTACGCGTCGTCCGGCAGGATCGGCACGACCGGGCGCCGGAGCTGTTCCGCGTCGGCCCGTGCAAGGGCCGTGCGGCGGATGCTGGCCGCGGTGGTCGCGATGTTGTCGTGGTTGCGCATGCAGCACAGCAGGAGCAGGTGCGCGCGTCCCGGATGGAAGGCGTCCTCGGTGTGCGGCGTGAGCAGCACACCGCTGGAGGCTCCGGTCTGCTCGTTCTCGTGTCCGGGCGAGGGAACGATGTTGTGCACGAAGCGGCCGTCCTGCTGCCCGTCCCAGGCGATCGGGGTGCCCATCAGGGTGGAGACGAGAAGCAGGACCACGTCCCACACCGCGCCGGCGTCGCCGGCCGTCGACCAGTGGCCGGGCGTGGAACCCAGTTCGGTGTCGTCGAGGTGGAGGCCGCGCAGGACGAAGAGGCCGTCGGCGGTGTCCACGGGGCGCAGGGCCTGCCGCACCGTGGAGCCGAGGCGGGCGCACGCGTCGGGGAGGGCGGCGAGCAGGTCGGGCGAGGTGGCGGAGCCGTGCTCGGCGAGCAGCTCGGCCGCCGCGATGGTCAGTTCCGCTGCGGCTGCGGGGTCGAGAGGGCGTACCGGGGCAGGGCAGGTGGGCACGGTGGCACCTTCCGGGGCAGGGCGAGTCGAAGCGCGGGCATGCGGCAGCGCCGCACCGGCTCGAAAAAGGGAAAAAGTACGCGAAATGGTCGGGGCGCTACGCGGCTCGGAGCACCGCCGGACACCGGGAACGTAACAACGCCGAACTGGTGAGGCAACCCTAACCGGCATGATTGACTACATCAACGTAGACGAATTTTCGGCCACTCCGCACTGAATTGACGATCCGTCAAAACTGCTTATGAGCAGCCAAGTTGAGCTGATTTCAGTCCGGCTCGGCGGTGGTCGGGGCCGGGCTGAGCGGCTTGCGGAGGATGGCTGAGTTCGGTTAGGTGACCCTAAGAACGACCGAGCGCGAACCTGAGACGAGGAACCAGACGTGGGCGTCACCAGACGACAGCTGCTGTGGGCCGGCACCGGCCTCGGAGCGGCGGGAATTCTCGCGGCCTGCAGCGGCGGCGGCGAGAACTCCGAAGGCACGGCGGCCTCTGGTGGGGCAGACGGGAAGCCCCGTACCGGCGGCACCTTGAGGGTGGGTGCGCTGGGGCGTGCGAGTGCGATCACGCGCGACCCGCACGGGACGCAGGGCAACGAGAGCGACTACCTCGTCCTCGCGCTGGTCTTCGACACGCTCACCGTCCCCGGCGCGAAAACCAACACCGCCCCGCGCCTGGCCGCGTCGTGGGAGCCGTCGGCGGACCTCAAGACGTGGAAGTTCACGCTTGCCGAGGGCGCGGTGTTCCACGACGGCACCCCGGTGACCGCCGACGATGTCGTGTGGTCGCTGAAGCGGCTGCGCGGCACCCCCTCCGGGGCCGCGCGCCTGCCCGGCATCCAGGCGAAGAACATCAGCGCCGAGGGCACGGACACCGTCGTGGTCGTCTCCGACTACCCCAACGCCGAGTTCCCTCTCATGACGAGGTTCGCGTCCTTCGTGATGAAGAAGGGCACCAAGGACGCGGAGATCGCCAAGGCGCCCGGCACCGGCCCGTTCAAGCTGGACTGGTTCCGGGGCGGCAACGCACGCTTGGTGCGCAACGACGAGTGGTACGGCCCGAAGGTGCACCTCGACGCGATCGAGGTCACCATGTTCGAGACCACGCAGGCGATGACGAACGCACTGCTGGCCGGCCAGATCGACCTGGCGTCCAACGCCGGTGCTGTCGCGGCCCGTACCGCCGAGTCCCGCAAGGACCTGCAGGTGCTGCGCCGCCCCGACGACATGGCCATGCCGATCGTCATGCGCACCGCGAAAGGCAGCCCGTTCGCGGACGAGCGGGTACGGGAGGCGATGCGCCTGGTCGTGGACCGCGAGGCGATGGTCAAGCAGGTCCTGTCCGGTTACGGCACCGTCGCCAACGACATCCTGGGCACCGGCGACCCCGACTACGCCAGGACCATTCCGCAGCGCGAGCGCGATCTGGCCAGGGCCGAGCGGCTGCTGAAGGACGCGGGCTTCGACCTCTCCAGGACGTACGAGCTGGTCACCACCGAGGACATCTCCGGACTCGCCGACTCCGCCACGCTCTTCGCCAACCAGGCCCGTGAAGCCGGCATCAAGATCAAGGTCGTCAAGCAGGAATCCGGCGCGTTCTACGAGAAGACCTGGAAGACCGGCGACTTCTACCTCACGTACTGGGGGACGAACGACTCGGTGGTCTTCTTCGCGTCCAAGACCATGGTCAGCGAAGCGGGCCAGAACGAGGCCGGCTGGAGCGACGCCGGCTTCGACGCCGCCTACCGCAAGGTCATCGGCACCGCCGACCCGAAGCAGCGAACGGCGGCGCTCACGGACCTCCAGCAGATCGAGCACGACCGCTCCGGCTACCTGCTGTGGGGCATGGCCGACGGCATCGATCTGGCCGCCGAGAAGGTGCGGAACCTGCCCGAACTCGCCGGGTACGGACGCGTACAGCTCGAAGGCGTGTGGCTGAGTTGACCGTCACCGCGCGGATCGCGGGCATCCTCGGGCGGCGGGTCCTGATGCTGGTCGTGCTGCTCGCGCTGGTGTTCTCGGCCGTCGAGCTGCTGCCGGGCGATGCGGCCGCCGCCTCGGCCGAACGCGGGGAGAGCGCGGCGGACCTCGCGGAGCGCCGTCACCTGCTGGGCCTGGACCGGCCGGTGTGGGAACGGTTCACCGACTGGATGACCGCGCTGCCCACCGGCGATCTCGGCAACTCCGCCCGCGGGCAGAAGGTCACCGAGCTGCTGGCCGACCCGCTGCCCAACACGCTCGTCCTCGCGGTGAGCGCGTTCGTGATCACCGTGGTGCTGTCGCTGCTGCTGGGCTGCTGGGCCGCCGCCCGCCCCGGCCGCCCGACCGACCGGACGATCACCCACGCCACGACCGCCGCGTTCGCGGTCCCGGAGTTCGTGGTGTCGGCGGTGCTTCTGCTGCTCCTGTCCCTGTGGACGGGATGGCTGCCCGCGGTCACGGTCACCGGCGGCGACGGCAGGCCGGCGAGCTGGACCATGCTGATCATGCCGGTTCTCGCCCTGGTCATCCCGCAGACCGGCTGGAACACCCGTGTCGTACGGGGCGCGCTGGCCGACCAGGCGACCGCCCCGCACGTCGAGGCGGCGCACCTGGACGGTCTGCCGCTGCACAGGATCCTGATGAACCACCAGCTGCCCGGAGCGGTTCCGGCCATCGCCACCGGTATCGCGACCTCCACCGGTCTGCTCTTCGGCGGGGCCGTCGTCGTGGAGACCCTGTTCAACTACCCGGGTATCGGCACCGTCCTGGCCGGAGCCGTCGCCGCACGCGACACCCCTCTGATCGCCGGAGTCGTCATCTGCGCCGGCGCCGTCGTCAGCCTCGTGCTGCTGGCCGCCGACCTTGTCCGCCACGCCACCCTGGGAGTCCGCGGATGACCGCCGCCCTGTCCGTGGCCGCGCGCCGGGACTCCCGCCGGGCCAGGACCGTCGCGCTCGCAACGGTGGCCGTACTGCCGCTGCTGGTCGCCCTCTCCGGACCACTGATCGCTCCGCACACCCTCGACACCCCGGTCACCGCACCGTTCGCCGCACCGGGCGACGGCGCCGTGCTGGGCGGGGACCAGTTGGGCCGCGACGTCCTGAGCCGCGTCCTGCACGGCGGCACCCATCTGATCGCCGGCGCCCTCCTCGTCGCCGTCGTCATCACGCTCACCGCCACACTGATCGGCATCACCGCCGTGCTGCGCCCGACACTCGGCCGCGCGGTCGAACGCAGCGCGGACGTCGCGATCCTCCTGCCGCCACTGCTGGGCATCATGCTCATCGCGCTCGCGTGGCCCGGCGGCGGACGCTGGGCGGTGATCACCGCTGCCGTCGTCCTCGGCACCCCGTACGCGGTCCGGGTCGTGGCCGCCGCCGCGTCCCCGCTCGCCACGGCCGGATACGTCGAAGCCGCCCTGACCCGCGGGGAGTCGACCTCCTACATCGCGCTGCGAGAGATTCTGCCCAACCTCCGCGGCACCCTCCTGACCCTCTTCGGCCTGCGGTTCGTGGAAGCCTTCTACGTCATCTCCATGGCCGGCTTCCTGCAGATCGGACCTCAGCCGCCCGCCTCGGACTGGTCACTGATGGTCCGTGAGAACGCCTCCGGCATCCTCCTCAACCCCTGGGCCGTCATCGCCCCCAGCCTCGCCATCGCCCTGCTGGCCATCACGGCCAACCTGGCCGCCCTCTCCCTGGCCCCCGAACCCACCGCGAAGGAGGTGACCCGCTCATGAACGACCTCGCCCCGCTCCCCGCGAGCGCCCCCTCATCGGCACCCGCGCCCTCCTCGCCGCTGATCACCGCGGCACGCCTCCAGGTACGGCTGCCCCAAGGGCAGGTCCTGCTGCCCGAGACCACCGCGCAGATACACGCCGGGCGGGTCACCGCCCTCATGGGCGCCTCCGGCTCCGGCAAGACCACCCTGCTGCGAACCCTCATCGGCCACCTTCCCCCGGGCGCCGTCGTCACCGGGGCCCTCGACGTCCTCGGCCGCGTACCGCACCAACTGCCGGACGGAGAACTGCGCGCGCTGCGCCGTACCACGGTCGCCTACGTCGGCCAGGACCCCGGCTCCGCCCTCAACCCCCGTATGACCGCGCGCCGCCTGGTCGCCGAACTCGCCGTCGACCCGGGCGAGGAGAAGGTTCTCGAACTGCTGGCGGAATGCCGCCTGCCCGTCGGCACCGGGACGGCCGACCGCCGGCCCTCCGCGCTCTCGGGTGGCCAGCAACGACGCGTCGCGCTCGCCCGCGCCCTCGCCCGCAACCCCCGGATACTCCTCCTCGACGAGCCCACGGCCGGACTCGACCGAGCGCTACGTGACGAGATCGCGCACCTGCTGCGCCACCTCGCCATCAGCCGGAACCTCGCCGTCGTCATCGCCACCCACGACCCCGGCCTCGCCGATGCCTGCGCCGAACACCTCATCCGACTCACGCCGAGCACCGTGCCCGCGCCCGCGCCCCCGTCGGGAACGGCCGCCGAACTGCCCGGCACCATGGCCGACCCGCACGACGCCCCCGCGGGCGACGGGCTCGCCGCCGCGTCCATCGACGCCCACTTCGGCCACCACCGCCGGCCGAGCCCCGTCCTCACCGACGTCGCGTTCACCGCACCACCCGGATCAGCGGCCGCCGTCATCGGCCCCTCCGGCTCGGGCAAGACCACCCTGCTGCGCGTCCTGGCCGGACTCCACCCCCACCACAGCGGGCACCTCACTCTCGACGGCCGCCCGCTGGCCGCACGTGTCCAGCGCCGTACGCGGGAACAGCGGCGCCGGATCCAGCTCGTACCGCAGAATCCGTTGGCGACCCTCAACCCCCGGCACACCGTCGGCCGCCAACTGGCCAGGCCCCTGCGCCTCGGTCCGGACGCGCACAGAAGCCTCCGCCCGGCCCGCGTCGCCGAACTCCTCGCCCTCGTCGAGCTGCCCGCCGACTACGCCGACCGCTACCCCGGCGAACTCTCCGGCGGCCAGCGCCAACGCGTCTCCATCGCCCGCGCCCTCGCCGCCGCCCCCGACGTCCTGCTCTGCGACGAGGTCACCTCCGCCCTCGACGCGGACACCGCCGTCGGCATCATGGACCTCCTCACCCGCCTGCGCACGGAACAGCGCATGACCCTGGTCGTGGTCTCCCACGAACACCACCTGGTCGCCCGCTACACCGACACCGTCCACCTCCTCGACGCAGGCCGCATCACCGGCAGTGGCCCCACGGCCCGACTGCTGTCCGCCTGACGCCCCGTCGGACCTCGGCTCCTCCGGCCGACGGCTCCGCAGCGCGTACCACGCGCTTGCTCAGCGCTTCGGCCGGCCTCCGTCGCTCCGACGCGGCGGTGCCCCCTCAAAGAATCACTCCTCCACGAGAAAGGCTTCTGCCATGTCTTCGTCCAGATCTGGTGTCGGCGCTCTGGCCGTCACGGTTCTCTCGCTCCCGTTCCTCGCCGCCTGCGGTGGTGATGCGGACGGAAAGGCCGCTGACGCCTCCCAGGACCCCGCGGCGGAGAGCTCGTCCCTCGTCGTCTACTCAGGACGGAGCGAAGACCTCATCGCCCCGCTGCTCAAGGACCTGGAGAAGGCCACCGGGGCCGAGGTCGAGGTCCGGTACGGCGACAGCGCCGAACTCGCCGCCCAGCTCCTCGAAGAAGGGAACAGGACCAAGGCCGACCTGTTCTTCTCCCAGGACGCCGGCGCTCTGGGCGCGCTCGGCAAGAACGGCCGCCTGGCCGAGCTGCCGCAGAAGTCCCTCGACGCGGTGGACGAGACGTTTCGGGCGGAGGACGGGACGTGGGTCGGAGTCTCGGGCCGCGCCCGGGTGATCGCGTACAACAGCGACAAGGTCAAGAACGCCCCGACGTCCGTCAACGACCTGACGAAGCCGACGTGGAAGGGCAAGGTCGGCTACGCCCCCACGAACGCCTCGTTCCAGGCGTTCGTCACGGGCATGAGGGTCATGCGGGGCGACGACGCCACCCGCGCATGGCTCAAGGACTTCAAGGCCAACGAGCCCCAGGTGTTCGAGAAGAACGGCGCTGTGCTCGACGCCGTGGACACCGGCAAGGCGGAACTCGGTCTCATCAACCACTACTACTGGTACGAGAAGGCCGCCGAGGTGGGCGAGGACAAGCTCAAGGCCAGGCTCAGCTTCCCCGCCAAGGGCGACCCGGGTGCCCTGGTGAACGTCGCCGGGGTCGGCATCCTCAAGAACACCGGCGCCGACGCGACGGCCCGGAAGGCCGTGGAGTTCCTGCTGTCCGAACAGGCGCAGACCTACTTCGCCGACGAGACGCACGAGTACCCCCTCGCCGCCGGCGTGTCCAGCAAGGACGAGCTGCCGACGCTCGACTCGATCGGCACTCCGGAAGTCGACCTCAGCAAGCTCGAATCCCTCGACGTGACCCTGGAGATGCTCCAGGAAGCCGGGATGGTCTGACCCGGATGAAAGCACCCGGCTCCCGGGCGTCCAGGCGCCGGGTTCTGTTCACCCCCTTCGGTTCCCGGGTGGACGGCGCCGCCGAGCCGTCCACCCGGAGCCTCCGGGCACGCCGGCGCAGTGCCCGGAGGCGGCGGCCTCCGATGCTGCTCCTGGCCGCCGCCTCCGTCGCCGCGGTCGTCGCTCTTCTGCCACTCGGCTACCTCGCCGTACGGGCACTGGAGCGCGGCCCGGCCTTCGCCTGGGACGTCATCTCGGGTGACCGTGTCGCGGAACTGCTCCTGCGAAGTGTCGGGTTGGCCACGGCGGTTGTGATCGCGAGCCTCGTCATCGGCGTCTCGCTCGCGTGGCTGACGAGCCGCACCGCCCTCCCCGGCGCGCGGTGGTGGTCCGTACTGGCGACCCTGCCGTTGGCGGTACCGAGCTACGTGGCCGGTTTCGCCTGGATCTCGGCACGTGACGAGCTGGCCGGGTTCACCGGCGCCGCCCTCGTTCTCACGCTGGTGAGCTACCCCTATGTGTATCTCCCGGTCACAGCGGCGCTGCGCCGGACGGACCCGGCACAGGAAGAGGTGGCGCGCTCGCTGGGCCACGGCCCTCTCACCGTGTTCCGGCGGGTCACGCTGCCCCAGCTGCGGCCTGCCGCCGCAGGTGGGTCCCTGCTCGTCGCGCTGTACGTGCTCTCCGACTTCGGCGCGGTCTCGATCATGCGCTACGAGACGTTCACCCGTGCTGTCCACACGTCGTACAAGGCAAGTTTCGACCGGACACCGGCAGCCGCCCTCGGCGTCGTGCTCGTGGCGATCACCATCCTTCTGGTGGCCGCCGAAGCGCGGACCCGAGGCCGGGGGGTGCACTTCAGCACCGGAAGCGGAGCACCTCGTCCCGCCCACCGCGTCAGCCTCGGACCATGGCGCCGGCCCGCACTCGTGTGGTCCGCGGCGGTCGCCGCCGGCGGCGTCGGCTTCCCGGTCGGCACCCTGGTGTACTGGCTGACGGTGGGCAACTCACGGACCTGGGAACCCGGTCTGCTCCTGGACACGACCGGCAACACCGTCCTGGTCGCCACCCTCGGCGCTGCGGCGACCGTCGCACTGGCCCTGCCGGTCGGGGTACTCGCGGCGCGCCATCGCACGCGCAGTGCCCGTCTCCTCGAACAGGCCGCCTACGCGGGCCACGCCGTCCCCGGCATCACGGTCGCCCTCGCCATGGTCTTCATCGCCGTACGGTACGCGTACCCGCTCTACCAGGAACTGCCCCTGCTGGTCGCGGCGTACACCGTCCTCTTCCTCCCCGTCGCGGTGGCGAGCACGCGGGCGGCGGTGCTTCAGGCCCCGCCCGTCCTGGAAGATGTGGCCCGGTCCCTGGGGCATGGCCCGCTCGCCGTACTGCGCCGCGTCACGGTTCCCTTGGCCGCGCCGGGAATCGCCGCGGGCGCCGCTCTCACGTTCGTCGTCGGTATGAAGGAACTGCCCGCGACCCTGCTGCTCCGTCCCACCGGCATGGACACCCTCGCCACGCGGCTGTGGACCGAGAGGTCAACCGCCTCCTACGCCGCCGCCGCGCCGTATGCCGCCGTGCTGATCGCCATCGCCGCCGTCCCCTCCTACCTGCTCGGAAGGCACCGCACATGACCGACCTGCGCATCGAGGGGCTGACCTCCTCGTACGACTCGAACCGGCCGGTGCTCGACGGACTCGACCTCACCGTGCCCGGAGGCTGCCTGGCCGCCGTGCTGGGGCCCTCAGGCTGCGGGAAGACCACGATGCTGCGCATGGTGGCGGGATTCCTGCGTCCCGACTCCGGCAGCGTGTACATCCGCTCCCGGGCCGTGACCGGCGCCGGCCTTCACGTGCCACCCGAAAAGCGGCGCGTCGGCATCGTTCCTCAGGAAGGCGCCCTCTTCCCGCATCTGACCACCGCCCGCAACGTCGCCTTCGGGCTGTCTCGCGGCCCCTCGGCATCGCGGCGCAAGCGGGTCGAGGAACTGCTGGAGCTGGTAGGTCTGGCGGGCTACGGGGACCGGATGCCGCACGAGCTCTCCGGTGGTCAGCAACAGCGCATCGCTCTGGCGCGGGCACTCGCCCCGCGCCCTGCGGTCGTCCTGCTCGACGAGCCGTTCAACGCGCTGGACAGTTCGCTGCGAGCCGGGATCCGCGCTGACGTACGCGCCGCTCTCGCCGCCGCCGGCGCTACGGGGGTCCTGGTCACGCACGACCAGGAAGAAGCACTCTCCGGCGCCGATCTGGTCGCCGTCATGCGCGACGGGCACATCGTGCAGTGCGGAACACCGCAGGACGTCTACCGCAGGCCCACGGACCTCTGGACGGCCTCCTTCGTCGGTGACGCCGTCCTGCTCCCCGGCACGGCGCGGGGGACTACCGCGGCGACGGTCCTGGGGAACGTTCCGCTCCACGCACCGGCCGTGAGCGGAAGGGGGTTCGCCATCATCAGACCGGAGCAAGTCGCCCTGTCACAGCCGGTCGGAGACTCCGGAGGCAGCACGGCGACCGTTCGGTCCGTCGAGTTCCACGGGCACCACAGCACGATCGGAATATCCGTGCCCGGCATGGAGGAGACGGTGTCGGCACGCGCCCTCGGCCTGGCCACGGAGAGGCCGGGTGACGTGGTCGCTGTCATGGTCTCCGGCCGGGCGACATGGCACGCGGACGACGCGTGAACATCCTCGCGAGAGCACGGTGAACAACGTCCCCCGTACCCGGCAGGACACCCTTACCCGTCGTCGCGCTGCACGAGACGGTACTTACCGGAAGAGGGCTTGCGCCCCGCACCGCTGGGCCGGTGGGGCGAAGGCGCGTACGCCCGCGGCTTCCTCGGACGTACGCGCCGCGCCGCGTCCACCAGAGCGACCAGGCCGGGCGATGCGTGCCACAACTTGCGGAGCTTGTAGGGGCTGAGCCCTACGACTTCTGACGCTGCCTCGAACGACTCACCCCTGGCGAGGGCCAGGACCACGACACGGATCATCGCGGGAGTCCTCGGCTCGCCGGGACCCAGTCCGTTCGCGGCGGCGAGAGCGGTAGCCGCCAGGACGGCCGCGGCGAAGTCCGCATCGTTCACCAGCCAGTGCCGGAGCATGTGTTCAGGCACTCCGGCCCAGATCGCGGCGGCCTCCGGCGCGAGTCCCTGCGCGGTCGCCTGGAGGACGTCGCCCATCCGGGCGAGACGCGTCTCCCGTTCGCTCGGCAGCGCGCCCAGAGATTCCTGGAGGGTCCCCTCGACCCGGTCCCGGGCGGCCAGCCACTCCAGTACCTGCTCGGCCTGTGGCAGAGCGGCCCTGACCGATTCGGCGCTCGGCCTCCTGCCCTGATCCATCATCACCCTTCCGGGGCGGTTCGCCGGGGACGAGTGACCTGGCGGCCGCGTTCGGGGGCGAGGAAGAGCGCCAGCACCGGGACGAGGTAGAGCAGCCAGACGACGACCTGGAGAACCGTCGGGTCGGGCTGGAAGTTGAAGACGCCCTTCAGCAGGGTCCCGTACCAGGAGTCGGGCGGGACCGTGCCGCTGATGTCGAAGGCGAGGTTGCGCAGGCCGGGCAGGACGTCGCCCTCCTGAAGGTCATGGACGCCGTAGGCCAGGACGCCGGCGGCGACCAGGACGAGCATGGCGCCGGTCCAGCGGAAGAACTTCGCGAGGTTGATGCGCAAGGTGCCTTGGTAGAACAGCCAGCCCAGCACCACCGAGGTGGCCAGCCCGAGGAGCGCCCCGGCCAGCGGGCGGACTCCGTCGCCGCTGGCCTGCACGGCGGTCCAGATGAACAGCGAGGTTTCCAGCCCCTCGCGGCCGACGGCGAAGAACGCCGTGACGACCAGCGCGCCGGTGCCGAGCGCGAGTGCGGCGTCGAGCTTTCCCTGGAGCTCGCTCGTGAGGTGGCGGGCGGTGCGTCGCATCCAGAAGACCATCCATGTGACCAGGCCCACCGAGAGGATGGACAGGACGCCGCCGAGGATCTCCTGCGCCTGGAAGGTCAGGGTGGAGGATCCGAACTGCAACAGCGCGCCGAAGGCGAGCGAGAGGGCGACGGCGATGGCTACGCCGGTCCACACGGGCGCCAGTCGGCTCTTGTTGCCGGTCTTGACGAGATAGGCGATGAGGATGCAGACGACCAGGCTCGCCTCCAGGCCCTCACGCAGCCCGATCAGGTAGTTGCCGAACACGCCGGTTCCTTTCTCCGGTTGAACAGTGGGGCGCGATGGTGCGCATCAGGCGAACAGCGCCCGGCCCCACCAGTCGTCCCGCTCGCGGACGCCCGGCGGCATGGCGAACAGCGCCGAACCCACGTGCTGGATGTATTCGTTGAGCGCGTCGGAGCGCGCCAGGCTCCGTTGCACCGGAATGAATCCGGTGCGGGGGTCTCGCTGGTAGGCGAGGAAGAACAGCCCCGCGTCCAGGCGGCCGAGCCCGTCGGTGCCGTCGGTGAAGGAGTATCCGCGCCGAAGCATGGACGCCCCGTCGTTGGATTCGGGATGCGAGAGCCTCACATGTGAGTCCGGCCGCATCGCTTTCAGGAACGGCTCGTCGTGCTCGCGGGCCTTGCCGGCCGGTGCGCCCTCGCGCTTGTCGCGGCCGAAGACGTCCTCCTGCTCCCGCAGGGAGGTGCGGTCCCAGGTCTCGATGTTCATCCGGATCCGGCGCGCCACGAGATAGGAGCCGCCTGCCATCCAGTCGGCGCCGTCCCGCTCCGTGGCCCACACATGCCGGTCCAGAGCGGCGGTGTCCGTACCGGAGATGTTGCGGGTGCCGTCCTTGAACCCGAACAGATTGCGAGGGGTCTGCGCGTCGGGTGTGGTGGAGGAGGTCTTGCCGAAGCCGAGCTGGGACCAGCGCACGGCGACCGTGCCGAACCCGATCCTGGCCAGATTACGGATGGCGTGCACGGCGACCTGCGGGTCGTCCGAGCACGCCTGCACGCACAGGTCACCGCCGGAGCGGGCCGGATCGAGGTGGTCCCCGGGAAACCTGGGCAGTTCGACCAGTGCGCCGGGGCGGCGGTCGGCCAGA
The DNA here is from genome assembly GCF_055792845.1 of Streptomyces sp. DSM 106670. Lineage (NCBI taxonomy): Bacteria > Bacillati > Actinomycetota > Actinomycetes > Kitasatosporales > Streptomycetaceae > Streptomyces > Streptomyces sp. DSM 106670. The sequence goes on along the minus strand of NZ_CM147704.1, from coordinate 2,216,960 downwards.
CCGAACCGGTCGTCGAAGAGTGACGGGCCGAAACCGACGGTCAGCGTGAGCCGGGACGGATGGAGTCCGAGTGCTTCACCGGTGTCGTCGGGCGGCGCTTCGGGCATCCCGCCGTACGCCCCGTCGCCGACGGGGCGGCCTGCGGTCATCTGCTCGGCGGCCCGGGTCCAGTCCTTGAGCACCTGGACCAGTGCGGCCCGGTCGGTCGTCCGCACGTCGAAGGCGGCGAAGTGCAACCGGTCCTGCACGGCGGTGGTGATGCCGGCCTGGTGACGGCCGTGGAACGCGACGGCGTTCCCGCCCTCGCTCGGGGCGGGGTCGCGTCCGCCGACGGCCGCCGCGGCGCCACCCGCCGCGGCGGCGCCGAGCGCCAGCCCGGCACCACCCCAGCCCAGCACCGAGCGACGCGAGGGTGCTGTGCCGTCCTGGTTCCCGGACCTGCCTGTCTCCGCCCGCCGCATGCGGTGCTTCACTTCGCCACGGCGGCGGCGAGCTTCGACAAGGGTTCGGCCAGCGCGTTGACTCCGTCGGAGAGCTCCTTGCGCTTCGACTCGGCGACCTTGTCGTAGGAGACATAGGTGTAGGAGTCCTTCTCCACTCCCTTGTCCGTGCGGTAGACGTCCAGTTGCGCGGTCAGCGCGGCGAACCGCTGGTCGAGTTCCGTGGTGAGCGCGGGGTCGTTCTTCGCGCTGATCGGCTTGAGCAGGTCGTACGACGTCCGGGCACCCTCAAGGTTGGCCTTGAAGTCGACCAGGTCGGTGTGGGAGTAGCGTTCCTCCTCGCCGGTGACCTTGCCCGAGGCGACCTCGTCGAGAAGTTCCTTGGCGCCGTTGGCCATGGACGTAGGGGTGATCTCGGCGGTGCCGACCTTCTTCACCCAGTCGTTCAGGTCCTTCATCAGCCGGCCGGCGAGCTTCTTCTCGCGGGCGCCGATCTTCTTCTCCTGCCACAGGGCCTTTTCCAGGCGGTGCCAACCGGTCCAGTCCGTTGCCGGGTCCTGCCCTTCGTCCAGGCCGTCCTCGCGCACGTCGACCTTGGGGTCGATATCGCCGAAGGACTCCGCGACCGGCTCGGTACGTTCCCAGCCGATCCGGGAAGGAGCGTAGAGCCGCTTGGCCTCCTCGACGTCGCCGGCCTTGACCGCGTCGGTGAACGCCTTCGCCCTGGGCAAGGTCTGCTCGGCCTGAGCCTGTACGTAGGCCCGATAGGAGGCGACCGCCGCATCCGCCTCGGGGCTCCGTTCGGCGGCCGTGTTCTCACCGGTGACCTCGACCTTCCGACGGATGCCGTCGCCCTTCATACCGGGCTTGCACGCTATCTCGTAGGTGCCGGCCCTGAGCTCGGCGACCAGGGACGCCTTGGTCCCCGGACCGATGTTCTCGCGCTCCGCCGCGATCCGGTCGTCGGGAAAGAGCACGTACACCTCGGTCACCTTGGAGCCCTTGTTCTCCAGGTCCAGCGGCACGTGCCCCGCGGGAAAGTCGGTCCGGGAGACCTGGCACTCCGTGTCCGAGGCGGTCACCCGTACCGCGCCGTCCCCGCCCGTGGCCTTCTGCGCGCAGCCCGAGACAGCCATGGCGATCGCTGTCGCGGTACCGATACCGAGGAGGAGGGGACGAGGTCTGGCGGACATACGGTGCCTCAATTCGAGCTGCTGGGTCGACGACAGGGCACGGCTGCCCGTCGCACGAGAGTCTACGTAAATGTAGACAGTGAGGGAAGGCTGCCCTAAACCATCGGTGAACCCGACTGCCGCACCGGCACGAATCACGCGAACGCGTGATGGCAGCCCCCGGCCGCTCCACGATGCTCGGTCCGCAAGCTGACTGGACGCTGCGGCAGGAGGCCAACCGTGACCCGTTCTGTGCCGACGAACTCCTGGCTCGGGAGCCCGGACCATGGGTGAACACCGGCGTGACATCGATATCGCGGTCATCGGCGCGGGCGTGCTCGGGCTCGCGACCACGGACAGTCTGGTGCGCCGGGGCGCCGACGTCGTCTGCTTCGACGGGCGGGTGCCCGGCAGCGGGCTGTCCGGCGGGCTGACCCGGACGTTCCGGCACCGGCACGACGACGAGCGGCATGTGGCGCTCGCCGTGGACGGGCGGGCCGGGTTCGCCGAGTGGGAACGGCGCAGCGGGAAGGTGCTGATCGGTGACGAGGGCGCCGTCTACGCCGGGATGGGGCCCGCCGATGTGAAGGGGCTGGCCCTGCACGGGGTGGCGCACCACTTCGTGGAGGCCGCCGGGCAGGACTCCGTGTTCCCCGGGCTCGCCCCGGTGGACGGTCCGCTGCTCGTCGACCCGGGGGCCGGAGCGATACGGGCCCGGCACACCATCGACGCGCTCGTCGGCTGGGTGCGCGACCGGATCGTCAACGCCCACATCCACAGCGTCACCGTGCCCGCCGACGGCGACGGCGTGGAGATCCAGACCACCGAGGCCATCTACCGGGCCCGGCACGTCGTGATCGCCGCGGGCACCGCCGTACCGGCCCTCGCCCGGGGCGTCGGGATCGACATCCCGCTGGAGTCGCGGCTGCACGTGCGCCCGCACTTCCGGGTCCGGGGCCACCGGCCGGGCCGCACCCGGGCGTTGCCGTGCTGGGTCGACCGTGCCGGGATCTGGGGCGAGACCGTGTACGGGTCTCCGATCGGCGACACCGGGCGGTATGTGATCGGGCTCATCGGCACCGAGGTCGACATCCCGTTCGGCCCGGACGGCGCCCTGCCCGAGGGCAGCACCACCCTGGACGACGCCCGGCGGGTCGTCGCGTACGTCGAGCGGGCGCTGCCCGGACTCGACCCCGAACCCGTGGGCGTACGCGTCTGCGTGATGACCAAGCTGCCGGCGGGCAGCGACGCGCTGCGGGCCTGGCACACCCCCGGCGTCACGGCCGTCGCCGGGCACAACCTCTTCAAGATGGCCCCCGTCCTCGGCGAACTCCTCGCCGACACCGCGCTGGAGGACCGGCTGCCCGACCGGCTGGCGGACGTCGGGGCCGGAGCTCTGGTCGCACCGTGACCGCGGCCCCCGCCGGCCGGATCGCGGTGACCGGGGCCACCGGCACCCTCGGCAGCGCGCTCGTACGGGAGTTGGCGGCGCGCGGCCACCGGCCCCTGGCGCTCGTCCGGCCGGGCCGGGCCGGGGCGGTCGTGGCGTCGGCGGATCCGGTCGAGGCGGAGCTGGGCGACGGCGGACCGGAGTCCGTACGGCGGCTCGCCGAGGCGCTGTCGGACACCCGGGCCCTGTTCCTGCTGACCCCGTTCCACCCCCGGCAGGACCTGCTCCAGCGAACCGTCATCGAAGCGGCGGCGGCCGCCGGGGTCGCCCATGTCGTCAAACTGTCGGCCCTGGGCGCGGCCCCGGATTCGCCGGTCCTCGTCCACCGCCAGCACGGCCTGGCCGAACGGGCGCTGGCCGACCGGGGCGTCGCCCATACCGTCCTGCGCCCCAACGCGTTCACACAGAACGCCGCCCAGTGGCTCGGCACCATCGCCTCCCGGGGCGCCGTGCTGCTCCCGGTCGGGCGGGCCCGCGTCAGCATGGTCGACGTACGGGACATCGCGGCGGCCGCCGCGACCCTGCTCATCGGCCGGCCCGGCCACGGCGAGGTGTACGAGCTGACGGGGCCCCGGGCGCTCGGATACGCGGAGGCCGCCGAGGAGTTGACGGCGGCCTCCGGGCGGCGGATCCGCTACCTGGACGTCTCCGAGGACGTGGCGCGCGAGGCGATGCTCGGGGCGGGCGTCCCGGCCTGGGCGGTGGCCGCCCGGCTCCAGCTGTACGCGACCTACACCGCAGGGGAGGCCGAGACGGTCACCGGGGCGCTGCGGGAGCTGACCGGGCGTCCGCCGAGGCCGTTCGCGGACTTCGCACGCCTGCTCGCGGAACGCATCCGGGCCCTGCCCGCCCCCGGCCCCGCGGAGGTGATCCGGTGAGCAGCGACAGCGATACCGCCCCCGGCCCGGCGGAGGTGATCCGGTGAGCATCGACGTCGCCCCCGGCACGCTGGTCGTCTTCGCCGACATCGGGTGTCCCTGGGCCCACCTCGCGCTCTACCGGCTGCACACCACCAGGACGGCGCTCGGGCTCGATGAGCGGGTGCGCTTCGACATCCGGGCGTTCCCGCTGGAACTGATCAACGAGATGTCCACGCCCAAGACGATCCTGGACGCGGAGACCCCGGTCGTCGGCGCGCTGGAGCCGGCGGCCGGCTGGCAGATGTGGCAACGCCCCGACCACACCTACCCGGTGAGCACCCTGCCCGCGATGGAGGCCGTCGAGGCGGCCAAGGAGCAGGAGCTCGCGGCGAGCGAGACCCTCGATCTGGCCCTGCGCGTGGCGCTGTTCGGGCAGAGCCGCACCATCACGATGCGCCACGAGATCCTCGCCGTCGCCCGCGCGTGCGCCGGGGTGGACGCCGATGAGCTCAAGCGGGCCCTGGTGCGCGGGCGGGCCCGGGCCGCCATCGAGGAGCAGCTGGCCGTCTCGCTGAGCGACGCCGTGCAGGGCAGCCCGCACGTGTTCGCTCCCGGCGGGCTCGACGCCCACAACCCGGGCGTCGAACGCCACTGGCTCGGCCCGATGGGGGCCGGCTTCCCCGTCGTGGACCGGGACGAGCCCGGTCCCGTGTACGAGGCGCTGCTGAAGCGGGCCGCGCAGGGCTGACACCCACGGAACAGCGACGGGAACAGCGACAGGAACAGCGACGAGCACAGCGGCGGAGGCCGCCCACCGGAGGAGTATCGGTGGGCGGCCTCCGCCGCTGTTCCCTGTCGTGTCGCGGTGGCCGTCGTGCCGCGGCCACCGCGACCACCGGGCTCACTCCGGCACGATGATCATGCCGAAGTCCTCCGCCCGCTGCACCACCAGCTGTTCGTAGCCGACCGGCTCGTCCGGGCGGTCCTTCCCCGGCACGACCGGCGAGCCGATCTCCATGAAGAAGTTCTCGAATCCGGCCGGAGCGAGCACGAAGAGCAGCTTCGTGATTTTGCTGGAGTCGTTGCGGAATTTGTGCTTGGCGCCGCGCGGAATGAAGATGAACGCCCCGCTCTCCGCCTTGATGACTTCGTCGCCCGACGCCACGGTGAGTTCACCGTCGAGAAGATAGAAGATCTCGTCCGCGTCGTTGTGGATGTGCATCGGCGGACCGTTGTCCGGGGCTATCTCCCCTTCGAGCAGGGTGAATCCCGGGCCGGTGGTGCCCTTTCCCGCCTTCACCGTGTACTTGTCGCCCTGCAGGGCCCAGACACTGGGCCCTTCGCCGGGAGCCACGTACGTAATCGATTCCGATCCTGTTCCAGCGCCCTGCGGGCCCCACGGGATACTCATCGGCTTCCTCACGGTCGTCACGGTCGTCACGTCGTTGCCGTGGTCAAGTCAACCGGGGAGGCGTGCGCCGGGCATCACGTGATCACGTGATGTGGCGGTGTGCGCCGCGATGACATCTTCCCCGGAACAGGCAACCCGGCAGCTCGCCGGGGATCGTCGACAACGGAGGAAGAACCATGACCCCGGTATCGCGCAGACGACTTCTCACCGGCACCGCGGCGGCGGTGGGGGCCACGGCGCTGGTCGGGCCGGCCGAGGCGGCGGCGTCCGGGAGCCCCGCCCGTACGCGGCAGATCCGCGCGCTGACCGTGGCCCCGACGGACATCCGCTACTCGGGGCTGACCAGCGGTCAGAACCAGCTGTTCAGCAGTAGGCCCGAGGCGATACGGCTGCCCAACAGCACCGCCCAGGTGGTCAGCGCGGTGCAGGAGGCGGTGACGGCCGGCAAGCGGATCAGCGTCCGCGGCGGGGGCCACTGCTACGAGAACTTCGTCGACCACCCGGACGTCAAGGTGATCATCGACATGTCGGCCATGCGCGCGGTCGCCCACGACGCGCGGATGAACGCGTTCTCGGTGGAGGGCGGCGCCACGCTCGGCGAGATGTACCAGGTGATGTTCCGGCAGTGGGGCGTCACCCTGCCCGGCGGGGCCTGCTACTCGGTCGGCGTCGGCGGCCATGTCACCGGCGGCGGTTACGGCAACCTGAGCCGGCTCCACGGGCTGGTCGTCGACTATCTGTACGCCGTCGAGGTCGTCGTCGTCGACCCCGACGGGCGGGCCCGTTCCGTCGTGGCCACCCGCGAGGCCGACGACCCCAACCGCGACCTGTGGTGGGCCCACACCGGCGGTGGCGGCGGCACCTTCGGCGTCGTGACCCGCTACTGGTTCCGCTCGCCCACCGCGACCGGCACCAACCCCTCGGCCCTGCTGCCCGCCCCGCCCTCCGACGTCCTGGTGACCTGGCTCCAGTGGCCCTGGGACCGGCTGAACGAGCGGAGCTTCACCCGGCTCGTGCACAACTACGGCCTCTGGAACGAGCGGAACAGCTCGCCCACCTCCCCGTACACCGGGCTGACCGCCCGTCTGGAGCCCGGCCCGAAGGCGGCCGGCGGCGGCGTCCTGCTCGCCGTGCAGATGGACACCGCCGTTCCGGGCGCCTCCCGGCTCCTCGCCGACTTCCTGGCCGCCGTCAACGACGGCGTGGGCGTGACCCCCGTAAACGTTCAGGAGCTGCACCGGCTGCCCTGGTTCCAGGCCACCGGCTGGCCCGGGTTCTGGATGAGCAACCCCACCGACCGCTACAAGTACAAGTCCAGCTACCACCGCAAGGGGCTCACCGGCGAGCAGACGGCCGGCCTCTACCGGGTGCTCACGGACTCCGACTACGACCACCCGGCCTTCGTCGTCTCCATCGCCGCGCACGGCGGCCAGGTCAACGCGGTGTCGTCGACCGCTACCGCCCAGCCGCACCGCGACAGCGTGCTGAAGCTGCTGTGGGGCACGGCCTGGGCCAACCCCGGCGACGACGCGAAGCACTTCGCGTACATCCGGCGGGCCTACTCCACCGTCTACGCCTCGACCGGCGGGGTGCCCGTCCTCGACGACGTCACCGACGGCTGCTACATCAACTACGCCGACGGCGACCTCACCGACCGGGTGCGGCGCAACCGCTCCGGCGTCGCCTGGCACGACCTCTACTGGAAGCAGAACTACCCCGCGCTCCAGCGTGCCAAGTCCCGCTGGGACCGGCGGAACGTCTTCCGCCACGCGCAGTCCGTCAGGCCGGTCGGATCCTGACCCGCGCGGCCGGCGGGGCGCCCGGATCCCGGATCCCGGACCGCGGGAGCCGGTGCCGGGCGCCCGTCGCTCAGCGGTCCGCGTGCCGGGCCAGGACCCGGTCCGCCAGGATGCCGGCGGCGCCCAGATAGCCCGAGGGCTCCAGCAGGTCCTTCGGCGCCCCGGGGCCGGTGAACAGCGCGGCGGCCTCCGGTACGGCGGCCAGCCGCTCGGCGAACGAGGGACCGGGGCCGCCCGCCGCCGCGTGGGCCCCCGCAGCTCCCGCAGCTCCCGCAGCCTCCGCCGCCTCCGCCGACAGCCGGGCCAGCAGCCGCTTCGCCGCCGCCTTGCCCACGGTCGGCGCGAGCAGCGCGTTGAGCCGTTCCGCGAACAGCTCGCCCTCGCCCGACTCCAGGTTGGCGCGCATCCGGTCCGGGAACACCGCGAGTCCGGCGGCCAGTTCGGCCGCGCTGTCGGCCGCGCCCGCCGTCAGCCGCAGGCACTCCCGCAGCGGCTGCCACTCCGCGTGCCAGCCGCCCGCCGCCCGCTCGTCCTCGGAGACCAGCGCCTGGGTGAGGACGAGGGCGAGCGGCGGCACCTGGCGGGCGGCCGAGGCGATCAGCGTGGCGAGGACCGGGTTGCGTTTCTGCGGCATGGCCGAGGAGGCGCCCCGGCCCTCGCCGGACGGCTCGGCCGCCTCCGCCACCTCCGTACGGGCCAACCCCTGGACGTCCACGGCGAGTTTGCCCAGTGCGCCCGCCGTGAAGGAGAGCACCGCGCCCAGGTCGGCGAACGGGGTGCGCAACGCGTGCCAGGGCACGGAGGGGGCGGTCAGGCCGAGGCGTCGGGCGAACGGTCCGACCAGCTCGGTGCCCCGGCCGGGCAGCCCGCCCCCGACCGCCGCCGGGGTGCCGACGGCGTACTCGTTGTACGCGGCCAGGGTGCCCGCCGCCCCGCCGAGCTGGGCGGGCAGACCGGTGGCCAGCACCGCCCTCAGCCGGTCCGACGCGTCCAGCACCAGGCTCAGCCAGCCCGCCGCCTTGAGACCGAAGGTGATCGGCACGGCGTGCTGCGTCAGCGTCCGGCCGGCCATCGGGGTGTCACGGTGGAGCGCCACCAGCAGCGCCAGCGCGTCCGCCGTCCTGACCAGGGCGTCGTCGGTGTACCGCAGCGCCCGGGCGGCGACCAGGACGGTCGCGGTGTCCAGCACGTCCTGACTGGTGCAGCCGTGGTGCACATGCTCCGCCGCCTCGGGCGACAGCGCCGCCACCGCCTCGGTCAGCGCCCCGACGAGGCCGACGACCGGGTTCGCGGCCCGGCGCGAGCCATGGGCGAGCGCCACCGGATCGATCCGGCCCGAGCGGGCCGCCGCCCTGATCGGGCCGACCGACGAGGCGGGCACGATGCCCAGTTCGGCCTGGGTCTCGGCCAGCGCGACCTCCACCTCCAGCATGGCCTCCAGATAGGCGCGGTCGGAGACCAGCGGTTCCGCGCCGCCGCCCGCCCAGACCGGGGAGAGCAGACCCACATCGTGCCGATCGCCGTTCATGAGGCTCCTTGGGCGGTGGGGGCGGGGACGGCCGCCGGCGGGCAGCTGGTGGGCAGCCAGGGCAGCGGGATGTGGCGGCGCAGCGGGGCGTCGTGGCGGGCCGGGGCCGCGGCGGCAGGCCGGACCGCCGCCAGGCAGCGGCGCGCGATGGCGTCGCTGTCGCCGAGGATGACCGAGTTGACGCCGGGACGTACGCCCGCCGCCGTCACCCAGTGCACGGACTCGGTGGGCACCCCGAAGGCGAACCGGCGCGGATGCGGGCGGCGGGCCGCGTCCAGCAGGTGGTATGGCCTGCGCGAGACGGCCACCCCGCCGGTCTCGTGGAACCCGCCGGCGCCGTCCGGGATGCGGTACGGCGCGCACTGGCCCGAGCGCAGCAGCGAGCGCAGCAGCGGATCGGTGGTGGAGCGGAGGTCGGGCTCGCTGAGCCGCGCCTCGATCAGCGCCGAGACCCGTACGCCGGAGGCGGGCGCCCCGGCCGACCGGAGGACGAACCCGCCCTGCTCCGGCTCCGGTTCGGCCCGCACCCCGGGCAGGCACATCCGGACGACGCCGGCTTCGATCAGGGCGATCAGCTCCTCGATCCGGCGGGCCGGCGGGCCGATCGAGAGATACGCGTTGAGCGGGGTGTACCAGGCCCGCAGCTCGTCGCGGTACGAACGGCCGCTGATGCCGGCGTGGTCGACCACCAGCCGTATCTCGTTGCGCAGATCGCGCAGCACATCCAGGGCCGCCTTCAACGGGCTGCTCACATTGCCCTTCAGCGCCTCGGCCACATCGTCGCGCAGATGGCCGAGCAGCCACCCCTGGAACACCCACCGGTCCGCGAACTCCCGCTCACCGTAGGGCCGTTCGATCAGCGGCCAGGACCAGCGCCGCTCCGCCGGAATGCCGTGACGGTCCAGCAGCGCGGCCTCCTCGGCGCCCTCGGGGCCGCCCCGGGCCACGAACTCCGCGCAGAACACCGCACCGGCCGCCGCCTCGCCCCGCTCGGTGAGCAGCGCCCGGTAGTAGACCGCGCGCACCTCCCGGGAGACCAGCGGCCAGACGTGCTCGCGGAAGGACAGCGTCCCGGTGCTCCGGTGCCGCTCGCGCAGCTCCTCGATGGCCGCCGGGGTCAGGAACAGCGGCTCGTGCCGCCCGGAGACGCCCTTCTCGTTCTCGCCGCGCGCGTGGTACGGAATGCCGCGCCGCGACCCCGCGTACAGCACCGGCTCCAGCCCCGACGGGCGGTACACCAGCGCCCCGCCGTTGTCGCGCTCGAAGGTCCCGCCGCGTCCGCCGGTCAGCAGCGCGACGACGTCGAAGAAGGTCAGCCCCATCCCCAGCAGCCCGGTCGGCTGCCCCGCCCCGATCGCGGCGAAGTCCACATCGGCGGGGTTGGCGGGCGGAAAGTAGAGGAGCCCGTTGCGCCGCGCGTACCGGGCGAACTCCCGCTCCCGCGCGGTCGGTTCCACCGGTACGTGGCCCTGGGCCAGCACCACCGCGTCCAGCTCGGCCACCTCGCCGCCCCGGTCCAGCGTGACCACCTGGGTCCGCCGGCCGCCCGGTGCGTCGCGCAGCGCCACGGCCGTGGCGTGATGGACCGTGATGGTCAGGTTGGGCGGAGCGCCGCGCCGCAGCCGGTCCAGGACCCACATCAGATAGTGCCCGTAGAGCCGGCGCGTGGGGTACGCGTCGGGGCCCAGCGCCGCCGCCTCCCGGCGGACATCGGCCGGCAGCCCGCCCGAGCCCAGCTCCTCCAGCAGGGCCGCCCACTGATGCAGGCTGGGGCCGGGCACGACCGGCCCCGCGCAGTCCACGGACTCGTCGCAGTACAGCGTGATCTGCGACGCCACCGTGTTCATCAGCAACTCGGCCCGCTGGCCGGTGCGCCACACCTGTCCGCCGCTCGGAAACGGGTCGACCAGGTGCACGGCGTACCGGCGCTCGCGCAGATACGGGAGCCCGGCGTTGGCGCAGAGCCGCTCCACCACCGAGATGCCACGCGGGCCCGCGCCGATCACACAGATCCGGGTGACGCCCTCGTCGGCCGGTGATGGATCACCGGCCGTCCGCTCCTCGTCCGTCTCCTGGCCGGTGAACGGCCTTGCGCTGTCATTCGGCATGACACTCCTCGGGCCCCGGGCCGTACACGGAGAACAATCGGACTACCCCGCGGACGCTATGCCGTATCGCCGCGACGGCACATCACGCCAACGCGGGATATCGGCGGCGTGCGGGCGGAGTTCGGGCGTCCGGGGATTTCCGGAACGCCGAAGCCGTACATCACGTGTATCCGTGATCCGGTACCCATCGCCGATGTGTAGAAATGAATTCGCGCAACGTCATGTGCCCCGATCATCCGGTGCGAGGACATATGCCAGCAGCGATCCAGAAGTTCGGCGGGAGTTCCTTGGCGACTCCCGAGAAAATCCGCCAGGTCGCGGAGGTCGTCGCCCGTTCCCATTCCGCGGAGCGGGGCTCGGTGGTCGTCGTCTCGGCCCGGGGCGAGGAGACCGACGTCCTGCTGTCGGCGGCCGCGGAGCTCGGTGCCGCGCCGCCGCCCCGGGAGCTCGACCAACTGCTCACCACGGGGGAGAACGCCGCCGCCGCGCTGCTCGCCATCGCCCTGCACGACCGGGGGCTGCCCGCCGTCTCGCTGACCGGGCCGCAGGCGGGCATCCGCGTGAGCGGCACGTACGGCGCGGGGATGATCTCCGCGATCGAGACGGGCCGGCTGCTCGCCGAACTGGGGCGCGGACGGGTCGTCGTGGTCTCCGGCTTCCAGGGCGGCGACGGGAGAGGAGACGTGATCACACTCGGCCGCGGTGGTTCGGACACCACCGCGGTGGCGCTGGCGGCCGTGCTCGGCGCCCGCGCCTGCGAGATCCACACGGACGTTCCGGGGATCTACACCGCCGACCCCCGGGTCGTACCGGAAGCGCGCGTGCTGCCCACCGTCGACGCGGCGGTGATGGCCGAAATGGCCTTCGCCGGGGCGCGGGTGATGCATTCGCGTGCGGTGGAACTGGCCGCGGCCAACGATCTGGACGTGGTGGTACGCGGCTCGTTCTCGGCAGAACCCGGAACCACCATCCTCGGACGGAGCGCCGACATGCTCGAAACGCAGGGACCTGTCACCGCCGTCGCGCACGACATGAACATCGCGATGGCCCTCACCCGCTCGGACCGTGCACGGGACGGTCTCGCGGCGGACATCCTCACCGAACTGGCCCGGTCCGCCGTCCCCATCGACCTGCTCTCCTTCGGCGTCCCGGACGGTCCGGGCCTCCGGATGGGGTTCGCCGTGCCCGGCAGCAGGCTGCCCGCCGCGCGGGAGGCCATCGACCGGATCGCCGCCCACCTGGGCTGCGAGACGGAGGTCGACGAGAAGGTCGGCAAGGTCTCGCTGGTGGGGGTGGGCCTGCTGAACCGGCCCGACTGCACCGCGCGGCTCCTCGCCGTCCTGGCCCGGCTGGACGCCACCCCGAGCTGGGTCTCCTCGACCAACCTGCGGGTCTCGGCGATCATCCCGCTGGACCGGGTTCCGGAGGCGGTCAACGCGTTGCACCAGGAGTTCGGCCTCGGCCGCGACGACCTCGAAGCGCAGACGCTGGTCACGGCATGACCGGTGACGAGCACAGAAGGAGCACCCCCATGACGCTCAACGGCTCGTTCGGCGCGCGCCTGCGCGCCCGCAAGCTCTACCGGAACTCTCCCGACCGGCTGCTGGTGGTCCCGCTGGACCACTCCGTCACCGACGGGCCCATCGCCTCGGCCGCGGGCCTGAACCACATGGTGGGCCGGCTCGCCGACAACGGGGTCGACGCGGTCGTGCTGCACAAGGGCACCCTGCGCCGGCTCGACACCGAGCCCTTCACCCGGACCTCGCTGATCGTGCACCTCAGCGTGAGCACCATGCACGCCCCCGACCCCGACGCCAAGTACCTGGTCAGCGACGTCGAGAACGCCCTGCGCCTGGGTGCGGACGCGGTCAGCGTCCATGTGAACGTGGGCTCCGCGGGCGAGGCCGTCCAGGTGTCCGACATGGCCGCCGTCGCGGACGCCTGCGACCGCTGGAACATCCCGCTGCTGGCGATGATGTACCCGCGCGGCCCCGAGATCAGCGACCCCCGGGACCTGGTGCTCATCAAACATGTCGCCACCCTCGCCGCCGACCTGGGCGCGGACCTGGTCAAGGTCCCCTGCCCCCGTACGGTGACGGACCTGGCCGACGTCGTGAGCGCCTGCCCGGTCCCCGTCCTGGTGGCCGGCGGACAGGCCGCCGCCACCACCGAGGAACTGCTCGACGCGGTGGGCGACATCCTCGACACCGGCGTCGGCGGGCTCGCCATGGGGCGCAACATCTTCCAGGCCGACGACCCGGGCAAACGCGCCCGTCAGATCGCCGACCTGGTGCACGCCCCGCCCGCCCGGTACGGCCCGGCCCGCCTCTGACCATCCCCGTCACCACCTCGCCCCATCCGGAACGCACCGAGGAAACCGAGGAAGAGGACCATGAAGCTCACCTGGCTCGATCTGCGCAAGAAGAACGACATCACCCCCGCCGTCCTGGAGGAGGCGGTGCACCAGCGGCTGGACGGTGTGGTGGCGTCCTCCGCGGCGGACCTGGCGGATCTCCCGCCGACCGTGAAGAAGGTGCTCTTCCCCGACGGCCCGGACCTGCCGGAGGACTTCGGCCAGGCCGACATCGTGATCGTACGGCCGGAGCAGCACGGCGAGCCCGCCGTCCTCGCCGCCCGCCACCCCGGCGTGGAGTTCGGCCGGTACGTGGAGATCGTGGACGCCCCGACCCTGGAGGTGGCCTGCCGCGCGGCCGCCACCGAGCGGTGGAGCATCCTGTGGTTCCGCGACCCCACGAAGATCCCGCTGGAGATCGTCATCGCGGCGGGCAAGGCCGCCAAGGGCACCGGCAGCATCATCACCGTCGCCCAGGACGTCGAGGAGGCCGAGATCATCTTCGGTGTGCTGGAACTCGGCTCCGACGGTGTGATGCTGGCCCCGGCGAAGGTCGGCGACGCCACCGCCCTCAAGGCCTCGGCCGTCTCCCGCACCCCGGACCTCGACATGGTCGAACTCACCATCACCGCCACCGCCCACATCGGCATGGGGGAGCGGGCCTGCGTCGACACCGTCACGCACTTCCGCCAGGACGAGGGCATCCTCGTCGGCTCCCACTCCAAGGGCATGATCCTCTGCGTCAGCGAGACCCATCCGCTGCCCTACATGCCCACCCGGCCGTTCCGGGTGAACGCCGGAGCCATCCACTCGTACACGCTGTCCCAGAACTCCCGCACCCACTACCTCAGCGAACTCACCGCCGGCAGCAAGGTGCTCGCCGTCGACGTCAAGGGCCAGACCCGGGTCGTGGCCGTCGGCCGGGTCAAGATCGAGAGCCGTCCGCTGCTCTCGGTGGACGCGGTGGCCGCCAACGGCACCACGGTCAACCTGATCCTCCAGGACGACTGGCACGTCCGGGTGCTCGGCCCTGGCGGGGTCGTGCACAACAGCACCGAACTCAAGCCCGGCGACGTCGTCCTCGGCTATCTGCCCACCGCCGACCGGCACGTCGGCTACGCGATCGACGAGTTCTGCCTGGAGAAGTAGGACCGCCGACCGCCACAACGGCCCGGGGCCCGGGGAACCGATCGGTTCCCCGGGCCCCGGGCCGTCCACCGGCCGCCCCGCTACGCGGGCACCGCCACGATCACGCTCGTGGGCGCCCGGGTCGGCCGGGTCTCCTTGTGCCGGAACCCGGCCTTCTCGAAGAGGTCCACGTACTCGGCCTCCGTCCGCACATGCCCGGTCAGCAGCGTCAGCATCACGATGTCCTCGAACTTGCCGAAGTGCGGGGTGTCGCCCTCCGGCAGCACCTCGTCGATGATGATCAGCCGGCCCGAATCGCCCAGCGCCCTACGGATGTTGCGCAGGATCCGTACGGCGTCCTCGTCGTCCCAGTCATGGATCGTCCAGGACAGCACATAGGCGTCGCCGCCCTCCGGAACCGACTCCAGGAAGTCCCCGCCGACGCACTCGGCCCGGTCCGAGAGCCCCAGACCGGCCAGCACCGCCTCCGCGTCCGGCACCACCCTCGGCAGATCGTGGACCACCGCGGTCATCTCCGGATAGCGCTGGAGCAACGAGCCCACCAGCCGCCCGTGCCCGCCGCCGACATCGACCAGCCGGCGTACGTCGGAGAGGTCGTAGGCGTCCAGCGTGCTGGAGTTGACCATCACCGACATGCTGCTCATCGCACTGTTGAACAGCGAGGCCAGCTCCGGGTGTTCGGAGAAGTACGTCCACCAGTCCGTGCCGTGCAGATGGTTGAACGACGGCTTCCCGGTGCGCAGGCTGTGGGCCAGCGCACCGAAGGAGTTCTGCCGCTCGGGCAGACCGACGTACCGCGCCAGATCCCGCATCGACCCCGGTACGTCGCTGCGCAGCGTCGCCGCCAGCGGGGTGAGGGCGAAGGTCTGCGGCTCCACCTCCGTGAAGACCCCGACGCTCGCCAGCGCCCGCAGGCCCCGGTAGAGCGCGCCCGGGTGCGCGCCGGTCCGCTCCGCGATGTCGTCCACATGGCGCACCTCGTCGCCGATGGCGTCGGCGACCCCCAGATCCGCCACGGCGATGATCAGCTGGCTCACCAGCGAGCTGTAGAGCATTTCGTACATCCGGACCGGCGGGGGAACGTCGCCGGTCGGCTCGGGGTCGAACTGGTAGCGGGTCATGAGCTGCTCTCCTCGGTGCCCGGCGAGGGCCGGACGAGTACGTCGGCGAAGTGTTCGCGCAGGCTGCGCTTGAGGACCTTGCCGGTGGCGCCGGTCGGGAAGTGCTCCGGCTCGGTGGCGAGCACCGCCGCGCTCAGGGCGGTGAGCCCCCGGGCGCGCAGTACGTCGTTGAGCGCGGCCAGCAGGTCGGCCGGAGCCTTCGCCCCGGGCTTCAGCAGGACCGTGGCGAAGGGCGCCTGCTTGCCGAGCGGCGGGGGAGCGTCGACCGCGACGACCGCGCAGTCGGCGACCTCGGGCAGGCCGAGCAGGATCGCCTCCTCCATCGGCAGGCTGTAGACCGGCCCTTCGGCGGTCTCGATGACGTCCGGCACCCGGTCCAGATGGAAGAACCGGCCGCGCCGGTCCCGGTAGACGATGTCCCCGGTCAGCCAGAACCCGGAGACGGACGACTTGCCCGTCAGCTCGGTGTTGCCCCAGTAACCCGGCGTCCGCGTCGGTGAGATGACGCCGAGTCTTCCCGCCCGGCCGGGGCCGAGCTGCCGTCCGTCCGGGTCGAGCACGGTGGCCCGCTCCACCACCTTGACCGGCCTGCCGACGCACCGGTCGTAGTCCTGCCGCTCCGGCTCGCTGACCTTGCGGAACAGCGCCATGCCCATCTCGGAGGAGCCGAGCCCGTCGATGAACCGGGAACCGGCCCGCGAGCTCCGCCCGCCGGGCAGGGCGACCGGCAGTCCGCCGCTCCGCCCGCCGGGCCGCCGGCCGTGCCGGATGAGCGCCTTGATGTGCGCCTCGTGCGCGGAGTCGCCCGTGTTGATCCAGGTGTGGACGTTCCCGACCGCCGAGGGCGACAGGTCGAGTTGGGCGAGTTCCGCGTACGTCTGCGGGAAGGCGACCACCAGGGTCGGCCGGAACCAGCCGGCCGCGTCGTGCACCGCCTCGCCCGAGGAGTCCGCCATGACCAGCGTCGGCAGCCCCAGCAGGGTGGCCGTCATCAGATAGCTGATGCCCGCCGAGTGGGTCTGCGGCAGCGCGGACAGCATCCGGTTGGAGCCCGCGTCGGGGAAGCTCACCAGCCGGTGCCGCTTGCCCCGGAAGAACTGCCGGTGGCCGAAGGTGACGGCCTTCGGCGGCCCGGTGGTGCCGGAGGTGTGGCACAGCATCACGAGGTCGTCCTCGCCGTGCCGGTAGGGGAAGACGCCCGGCAGTGAGGGCCGGGCGCTCCGGGTGCGGGGGAACGAGCGCAGGTCCTTCTCGAAGGCCAGGGTCTTCGGCAGACCGCCCGACTCGCGCAGCCGGTCGATGCCCCCGGCCGTGCCGACCAGGCCGTACACCCCGATCCGGGCCAGGTACTCGGCGGCCACGGCCGGTTTCATCCGGCCGTTGACCAGAGCGGCGATGGCGCCGAGCGAGCTCAGCGCCAGGAAGTGCAGAAAGGCGTCGATGCCCTCGCCGGCGTAGACGCCGACCGGGTCGCCCTTGCGTACGCCCGCCTCGTGGTACCAGGAGGCGTACGCATCACGTATCTCCGTCAGACGGTCGAGGCTCAGCCGCTCCAGACCGTCCTCCTCCGGGCCTCCCGCGTGCTGCGCGAGGAGGAAAGGGGCCGACGGGTCGGGGCTGACGGCACGGGCATGATCGAGGAAACTGCCCACCCCGAGGGTGGGTTCGGCCAGGAGCCGGAGCCGGGCACGCAGCGGCATCCGTGCCGCCGGCGCGAGGCCCATGCTGATGACGCCGGTATTTTCGCGCATGCGTTCCTTCCGGGAAGAAGTGACGACGGGGACCTGCCCTCGCGGCCGCCGCCGCCCGCGCGACGGCGTGCGGCGGCGGCCGGAAGCGCTCGAAAGCACTCGGCAGCGCTCGGGAGCGGCCGGATCAGCCCTCGTAGACCGTCAGTTCGTAGCCGTCGGGGTCCTTGAACTGGAACTCCCGGCCGCAGAACCCGTCGCAGGGCGGCTTGGTGATGGTCACGCCGTGGTCCGCCACCGTCTTGGCCAGACCGTCCGGGTCCTTCGCCTTGATCCACAGGACGACGCCCCAGCCGAGCTCCGTCACGGAGTCCAGGTCCACCGTGGCCTGGCGCAGGGCGATCTTGATGGGCTCGGTCTCCAGCACGGCGGCGGTGGGGACCTTGGACTCCGTCTCCTTGAAGCCGATCACCTCCGTGTAGAAGCGCCGGGCCCGTTCGACGTCACGGACCTGGAGGGTGAGGAAGTTGGGTCCGATCGCGTTCGTCATGAAGTGCCTCTCTGCCGTTGCGTCACCAACCCTTGGACGGCTCAAGTGTGTTGGGGCACGGGATACGCGGCATCACGTGTTCTCGTGAACTCGGCCGGGCGCGCGCGGACGCCGTCGGCTCAGGCCGAGCCGGCCGGCGGGACCTCCTCGTGGGTCAGCACCTGACGGGTCAGCTCGACCCGGCTGGTCACCCCGAGCTTGGTGAAGCTGTGCCGCAGATGGCTGTCCACGGTGTGCGGGGAGAGGAACAGCTTCTCCGCCACCTCCCGGTTGGTCAGCCCCTGCGCCACCAGCCGCACCACGCGCAGCTCGGACGGGGTCAGCTGGTCCCACCGGGCCCGGGGCCCCTCGACCGGGTCCAGGTCACGGTCGCGCCCGCGGGTGCGGCGCCGCACCGCCAGGGAGCGCAGGGTCTTGCGTACGCGCAGGGCGTCGCCCCGGGCACCGTGGTTCTGGTAGCGGGCCAGCGCCTCGTTGAGCAGACCGATCGCCGTGCTCCGGCCGCCCGCCTCGTTCTCCGCCAGCGCCAGGTCCTCGGTGGCCGCGGCGAGCGAGAGCGGCCGGGGTCCGGAGCGGTACGCCGACACGGCGGCGCGCAGCCGGCCCACGTCGTTGCACAGGACGCCCTCGGCGTGCGCGGCGGCGGCGACCGCCGAGACCACCGTGGGGTTGCGGGTGGCGACCAGGCGGGCCGCCTCGGCGACGGCCGTGGCGCGTTCGGAGTCCCCGGCGTTCATCGCCGTACGGACCAGGCAGGCGCCCGCGTGCGGTTCCCGGGTCAGTAACAGGGGCCGCTTCGGGACGCCGGAGTAGACGGGGGAGAGGGTGTCGAGTGCGGACTCCCGGTTCTCCTCCGCACTGTGCAGCAGAGCCGTCACCCAGGACAGCTCCTCCCGCGCCGCGCCGCTCGCGGCCGCCGACAGCCGGGAGGCGTGGACGACATGGCGGTTGGCCTCCGTCAGCTCGTGCCGGTGGACCGCCACCCGGATGCGCAGCGCGAGCGGCCCGACCGCGAGGGCCGGTGCGGCGAGCCGCTCACAGATGCGCACCGCCTCGACGGCGTCCTCGTCCGCCTCCTCCAGCTGCCCGGCCGCCAGCTTCAACTGGGCCCGGTGGTAGTGCCACATGGGCCGCACCCAGGGCAGCGCCACATGGTCGGAGGGGTCGCACCGCTCGGCGAGGATCTCCCCGGCCTGGTCGAACTCGTCCGACGCGGTCAGCGCGACCGCCAGCCACAGCTGGTGGTGGGCCCGGCTCGTCCGGTCCCCGTGGTCGCGGGCGATCCGGAGCGCCGCGCGGGCGTGCGCGACCATCTGCGCGTGCAGGCCCTGCACCTGGGCGGCCGAGTACCGCAGCGTCGTCCGGTACATCAGCTCGGCGTACGGGGCCGGCGGCGGGGCGGGCGGAGCAGCCGGGCCCCTGCCGGTGCCGGTCAGGGCAAGCTGCCCGGCCTCGGGTAAGAACGGTCCCGTCTCCGGCACGAACGGCCCGGCCTCCGGCGCGAACTGTTCCGTCTCCGGCGCGAACCGGGCCTCCGGATGCGCGGCGGCCGGGACGAGGCCGTCGCCCTCGCCCCGCCGGCCGAGCATCAGATGCTCCAGGAAGGTGGGCGCCGACCGGCCCTCGCGCCACAGAGTGGCGGCCGCCTCCCGGTGCAGGGCGGTCCGGGTGGGCTCGGAGAGCCGGTCGTACAGGGTCTCGCGGACCAGCGGATGCCGGAAGGCGAGGGTGGGCCCCTCGTCCTCCAGCACCGACGCGGCGATCAGCTCGCCGATCAGCGGCAGCAGTTCCACCGGATTGCGGCCCAGCAGCCCGGCCGCCTCATGGATGGAGAACCTCTGGCCCAGCACGGCCACGGCATCCAGAATGCGCAGGCATTCATGGGAGAGCCCGCGCAGATGATGCACGACGGCCTGCCGGAATGCGGGTGCGGGCTCGGCGTCGAGGAGGACGGCGACACCGTCCTGAACGCAAATTCTCCCGTCGGACAGGGAGGTGACGAGAAGTTCGTTGAGGAGAAAGGGATTTCCGTTGACGCGGGCCACCAGGGCGAGAACATCGTCGTCCGGGCAGGCGCCGAGCAGTTCCGCGGATATCTCCGCCACGGCTTCCGGTGAAAGCGATTCCAGCCGGTGGCGCGCGGCCCCTTCCCGGATGAGCCAGTCGATGGTCTCCTGGGCATGACCGGGTGTGCGCGAGGCGCCGCGCGCCAGTATCCACAGGACCGGCAGGGTGACCGAGGCGTCGATCAGATTGCGCAGGGCGTCGGCGGTGAGATCGTCCACGAGGTGTGCGTCGTCGAGGGCCACGAGCAGCGGCCGGTCCCGGGTGGAGCGCCGGAGGAATTCCACGATGCGGTCGACCGGAGCGAGCGGATCGAAGGTCCGGCGGTCGGTGAGGAGGACATAGTCCCGCGCGGAGAGGTTCTCCCTCAGGACGCGGCGCAGTGTGCTGAAGGGGGCCCCGGTGTCCAGTGGTACGGCCGTGCCGGCGACGAGGCCGAAGCCCGAGGCCTCCCCGTGCATTCCGGCCAGGCGCAGCAGTTCGCTCTTTCCGGTCCCCGCGGCGCCTTCGACGACCAGGCAGCCGCCGCCCCCGGACGCCGCTCGCCCGAGGGCCTGTCGTATCTCGTAGAGGATGGTCTCTCTGCCCGGAAACGCGGGCGCGGTGGATTTCACATCGTTGCCCATCAACATCCGTAACCTCAACAGATCAAGTCACTGAAATACTTCCGGCCTCCTGTCCGAGACGGCTCGGTGGCAGGCCCCAGGCACGGCTGGGCGGCGGGCGGGAAGAGTGTGCTTGGTGCGGTGCGAATTGCTGAGAAGTGAGTCTGACCCGGAACTGGGGGGATCTACCCCATTCGCGGATTTCCAATCTGGCTGAAATGTTCTTGTCACGAGTCAGTGGCCTATTGTCGGGATACCGGTGTGTGATTGTCGCGATTTCGCTTGTCGCACGTTCGTATCCAGGCCCCCGCACGGGGCGGGGGCCTGGATGGGCGGGGCCGGGTGACCCCCGGCGGACTCAGGCTTCCAGCAGTCTCAGCCCCACCACTCCGGCGATGATCGCCACGACACAGGCCAGCCGGGCCGCGGACGCGGCCTCGCCCTGGACGATGCCGGCGGTGACGACTCCCGCCGCGCCGATGCCGACCCAGACCGCGTAACCCGTGCCGACCGGCACCTCACGCAGCGCGAAGGTCAGCAGTACGAAGCTCAGCAGGGAGAAGGTGACGCCGATGACGCTGGGCCAGAGCTTGGTGAAGCCGTTCGATTCCTTCAGGGCCAGGGCCCACACGATCTCCAGGAGACCGGCCGCCGTCAGGATCACCCATGCCATCGCTCCTCCGCCCGTCCGTGTCGCCGGTCCGTCGGTGGTCATGGCGACGCACCGTCGCTTTCCGTCCGTCGCCGTCCGGCGACCCGGTCACGGTCAGGCGGTGTAGCCACCGTCGACCGCCAGTGAGGTGCCGGTGATCCACTGGGCGTCCGGACCGGCGAGGAAGGCCACGGCCTTCGCGGTGTCGGCCCCCGCGCCCAGCACCTTCGCCGCGGTCCTCAGGCGCTCCTCCTCGGCCTCGTCCGTGCCGTCCGGGTTCATGTCGGTGACGGTGGGGCCGGGGTCCACGATGTTCGCGGTGATCCCCTTGGACGCCACGTCGTGCGCCAGCCCCTTGGTGAAGCCGATCAGCGCCGACTTGCTCATGGCGTACAGCGTCACGTCCGGCACCGGCACCCGGGTGGCCCAGCAGCTGCCGATGCTGATGATGCGTCCGCCGTGTCCCAGGTGCGGGATGGCGGCCTGGGTGGCCAGGAAGACGGCCCGCACATGGACGGCCAGCGTGCGGTCGATCTCCTCCAGCGTCACGCCCTCGATCGGCCCGTAGGGGAAGATCCCGGCGTTGTTCACCAGGATGTCGAGCCGGCCGAGCTCGGCCGCGGTCTGCTCGACGGACCGGACGACGGCCGCCGGGTCCGCGCTGTCGGCCTGGATGGCCAGGCCCTTGCGCCCGAGCGCCTCGATCGACTTCACGACCTCCTGGGCCTTGTCGGCCGCGCTCACATACGTCAGGGCGACGTCCGCGCCCTCCTCCGCCAGTCGGAGGGCGGTCGCGGCACCGATCCCGCGGCTTCCTCCGGTCACCAGTGCCACCTTGCCCGCAAGCTGAGGCATCTCGCTCCATTCACGCTAAGGTATATATCTAGGTCGGACGATCCAGAAATACTAAACAGGCAGGATGTCCGGGGGTCAACCCTTCCCCGAGGAGGCACAGATGGCCGAAAGAGGCCGACCGCGCGCGTTCGACCGCGCCGCGGCACTGCGGCGTGCGATGGAGACGTTCTGGGAGTTCGGGTACGAGGGCACGAAGCTCACGGACCTGACCGCCGCCATGGGCATCAACTCCGCCAGCCTGTACAACACCTTTGGCTCGAAAGAGCAGTTGTTCCGCGAGGCCGTCGCGCTCTACGACAGCACCACGGGCTCGGCGACCAACCGCGCCCTGCGCGAGGCGCCGACGGCACGGGCCGCCGTGGAGGCCATGCTGCGCGGCAACATCGACACCTTCACCGACCCGGCGACGCCCAGCGGCTGCATGATCGTCCTGTCGGCCACCAACTGTTCGCACCAGAACCGGCAGGTCGCCGAGCATCTGTCCTGGTGGCGGCGGACCTCCGTCACGGATCTGGAGAAACGGCTCGAACGGGCCGTCGAGGAGGGCGAGCTGGCCCCGGACACGGACGTCCGCTCGGTCGCCGCCTTCTACGCCACGATCCTGCACGGCCTGTCGATCGAGGCCCGCGACGGCGTCCCGCTGGAGCGGCTCCGCTCCACCGTCGACCACGCGGTGGCCCTGTGGGACTCGCTGGTACGGCAGCCGGTGGGGTGACAACGCCCCGCCGGGAGGGTGCTGGCTACCATCCCGTGTGACCGAAACGAGCGAACCACCTGTACACCGCAGCCATATATTCGCCGACCTGACGCCGCTGCGGGCCTCGCCCGACTACCGGCGGCTCTGGTTCGGCAACACCGTCTCCTGGATCGGCCAGGGCATGACGGCACTGGCCGTCTCGCTCCAGGTCTACGACATCACCGGGTCCGCGTTCTCCGTGGGGCTCATCGGGTTCTGCTCGCTCGTGCCGCTCGTCGTCTTCGGGCTCTACGGCGGGGCCGTCGCCGACACGGTGGACCGGCGCAAGCTCGGCCTGTTCAGCGCCACCGGGTCGTTCGTCCTCTCCCTCGTCCTGGCGGGCGCGACCGTCGCGGGCGTCGAGCACGTCGGTCTGCTGTACGCGATCGTCGCCCTCCAGGCCGTCTGCTTCGCCCTCAACGCACCGGCCCGCTCCTCGATGATCGCCCGGCTCCTCCCGGCCGAGCAGCTGCCCGCCGCCAACGCGCTGACCACCATGACCAGCACGACGGGCACGCTCGTCGGCCCGATGCTCGGCGGACTGATCGTCGGCTGGTGGGGCTACCGCGCCGCGTACACCGTGGACGCCGTCTGCTTCACCGCCTCCCTGTACGCCATGTGGCGGCTGCCCTCGATGCTGCCCGACCGGCAGAAGAGCGACACGGGCAAGCGGGCCTCGGTCCTGGACGGGCTGCGCTTCCTCGGCACCCGGCCCAACCTCCGGATGACCTTCTTCACCGACCTGTGCGCGATGGTCCTCGCCCACCCCCGCGCCCTCTTCCCGGCCGTCGCCGTCCTCTGGTACGGGGGCGACGCCCGGACCACCGGACTCCTCGTCGCCGCCCCGGCCCTCGGCGCCCTGCTCGGCGGGGTGTTCTCCGGCTGGTTCGGCCGGGTCCGGCGGCACGGACTGGCGATCCTGCTGGCCGTCGGCTCCTGGGGCACCGCCATCGCCGTCTTCGGGCTCACCCGGAATCTCTGGCTCGGGCTGCTCTTCCTGGCGCTCGCCGGATGCGCCGACACCGTCTCCATGGTCTTCCGCAACACCATGCTCCAGGCGGCCGTGCCCGACGAGATGCGCGGCCGGCTCCAGGGCGTCTTCATCGTCGTGGTGGCGGGCGGCCCCCGCCTCGGCGACTTCCTGGCCGGTTCCGTCGCCGACCTCGCCTCGCCCGCCGTCGCCGTCACCGGCGGCGGCATCCTCTGTGTGACGGGCGTGGCCCTGCTCGCGCTGAAGTGGCGCGCCTTCGCCCGCTACGACGCCCGCGACCCGCAGCCGTGACCACGCCTCCGGTTCAGCCGACGATCGAGCGGGCGAAGCCCAGATCCACGAGGTCCTGCGGGCGCAGCCGCAGCTGGTCGGCGGTGGCCCCGGTCTCCGACGGCGGCCGCTTGAGGATCGCGGCGGCCAGTTCGGGCGCGATGACCGAGAAGTAACTGTCCGCCGTGACATGGGTGTTGCCCGGAGCCGCGAGAGCCAGCGCCCCGCCCGAGCCGCCCTCGCCGATCACGAGTGTGGTCACCGGCACCCGGGCCGCCGCGATCGCCGCGAACGTCTCGGCGATGGCCGCGCCCGCCCCGGCCCGTTCCGCCTCGGCGTCGTTGGCCGCGCCCGGGGTGTCGACGAGTGTGAGGACCGGGACGCCGAGCCGGTCCGCGAGCCGGATCGTCCGGGCCGCCGTACGGTATCCGGCCGGGCGGGTCGCGGTCCCGCACTGTGCGACGTACGCGACCGGGCTGCCGTCCGCGCGCAGCCCGAAGCCGCACAGCAGCCCCGGGTCCGTGCCGCCGCACCGGTCCCCGTGCAGGGGCAGCCGCACGGCGAAGTAGTCGGCCAGATACGCCTCCGCCCGCGGCCGCCGGGCATCGCGGGCCCGCGCCACCGCCTCCCGCCCGGTCTCCGGCAGCCGCGCGGGAGCCTGCGGCGCGGCGGGAGCCGACGGTACGGGCAGGGCGCGGGGCACCGGGGCGGCGGGCGGCCCGGGCGCGGGCGGCGCTTCGTGCGGCCCGAGCGCGCGCAGCCAGTGCGTCACCGTGGCGGCCAGCTCGTCGGCCGGTACCACCGCGTCCACCTGGCCCGCCGCGAACTGGCCCTCGGCGCTGTACGCGTACGGATCCGCGTCCGCCGGCCGCACCCGCGACCCGGCGAAACCGACCTGCGCGCCCGGCAGGGCCAGCACCACATCCGCGCCGGCCCCCACGGTGGCCCAGCCGCCGCCGGTCGTCGGATCGCGGACCACGGCGAGCTGCGGGAGCCCGGCCGCCCGCAGCCGGGTGGCGGCGGCGGCAACCCGCTGGAGCTGGGTGAGCGCGACCATGCCCTCCTGCATCCGGCTGCCACCGGTGGCGACCAGCGCGAGCAGCGGCAGCCGCCGGGTCAGTGCCAGCTCGTACGCGGCCTCCAGCCGGTCGCCCGTCCGCTGCCCCAACGACCCGCCCAGGAAGCCGAATTCGAAGGAGAGGAGTACACACGCGCGGTCGCCGACGACCCCGGTGCCGTACACCACGGACTCCTCCTCGCCGGTCCGCGCCCGGGCCCGCTCGCGCGCCGCGTCGTAACCGGCCCAGCCGAGCGGCCCGTCGGCCGGCAGATCGCGCGGCGGCGGCAGATGCTCGGTGAAGCCGGCCGGGCCGGTGAGCAGGGTGACGGCCTCGCGGGCCGTCATCCGGGCGGGGTTCTCGTCAGGCACGGAGCGACCTCTTCATGATCTTGCCCAGGTCGTTGCGGGGCAGGGCGTCCAGGTAGCGCACGGTGCGCGGGCGCTTGTGCGGGGCGAGCTGGGCCGCCACATGGTCCGCCAACTCCTCGGCGGCGGGCGGAGATCCGGGGTCGGCCGCGACCACCCAGGCAACGACCCGTTCGCCGAGGTCGGCGTCCTCCTCGCCGGTCACGGCCGCCTCCCGGACCCCGGGGTGGGCGAGGAGCACGTTCTCGATCTCACCCGCGCCGATCTTGTAACCGCCGCTCTTGATCAGGTCGGTGGCCTTGCGCCCGACGATGGTGACGTACCCGTCCGTGTCCACCGTGCCCACGTCGCCCGTACGGAACCAGCCGTCCGCCGTGTGCGCGGCGGCGGTGGCGTCGGGCCGGTTGAGGTAGCCGGTGAACAGATTCGGCCCCCGCACCTGGATCTCACCGATCGCCCCGGCCGCGTCGAGCACCGTGCCGTCCTCCTCCGCCAGCCGCAGCTCCACCCCGGCGAGCGGCGGCCCCACCGTGCCCGGGCGCGGCACGCCGTCCGCCCGGATCCCGGTGTTCATCAGGGTCTCGGTCATCCCGTACCGCTCGATCACCCGCCGCCCGGTCGCCGCCGCGATGCGTTCGTGGTCGTGCACGGGCAGCGCCGCCGACCCGGATACCAGCAGCCGCGCCGACGTCAACGCCCGTGCCAGCGCGTCCCGTTCGGCGGTGCCCGCCGGGGCGTCCAGCGCCTCCGCCAGCCGGTGGTACATCGTCGGTACGCCGAAGAGCATCGTGCCTCCGGAGCCGAGCTCACGGGCCACACCCTCGGCGGAGAACTTCCCCAGGTGGCGCAGGGAGCCGCCCCGGCGCAGCGGACCGAGGACGCCCAGGATCAGCCCGTGGACGTGGAACAGCGGCAGCGCGTGGACCAGGACGTCGTCACCGGTCCACCCCCAGGCGTCCTCCAGCGCGTCCAGCGACGCGGCGACGGCCCGGCGGGGCAGGACGGCTCCCTTGGGCGGTCCGGTGGTGCCGGAGGTGTAGACGATCAGGGCGGGGTCCTCGGGGTCCTCGGGGCCCGCCGCGCCGCCCACGCGCCCTTCCGGGCCCTCCGCCGCCTCCCGCGCGTCCACCGTCACCCGCCGCAGCTTCTCCAGCGCGGGCGGCAGTACGTCGTCCGGGCCCGCCAGCACCGCCGTGGGCGCGCTGTCGGCCAGGATGTGCGCCAGCTCACGCTCCCCGGTACGCGGGTTGAGCGGTACGGCGGGCACCCCGGCCCGCAGCGCGGCCACCACCGCGATCACCGTCTCCGGTGTCGGGGTGGCCCAGACGGCGACCCGGCCCGCGTCCGCGATACGGGCGGCGAGCGCGGTGGCGGCCCCGGCCAGCCGGCCGTAGGTCAGGGAGAGATCACCGAAGCGGACGGCCTCCCGGGAGGCTGCCGGGCCGGTGGGGGACTGGAGCGCGGGAAGAAGGAGGGTCACCCGGGAAGCCTAGACGGCCCTCCGGGCTGAGGCCCGGAGGAATTGCTGCACGGAGCACCGAACCGGAATTTTGACACGACCTTGACAAATTATTTTTGCGTTGCCAGCATGCAAAAAGCCTGCCCGGCAAGAGCGTTGGAGCGCTCTCCGGAAGCAAGAATCTGCCTGCGCCCGTGCACCGGCGCAGTCGTCGCACGCCTGCACACCGCATGCCCGTACGCCGTGCCCCGCACGTCGTGCACCCGCATGCCCGCACGCCGTACGCCCCGCGCGCCGGGCCCCGTACGTCGCAAAGCGCGACAGCGCCTTGCCTGACAGACCCCACGTACCGTCAGGAAGGAACGACCGACCATGTCACCCGCACCCCCACGGTGGTCCAGATACGCCACCGCCCTCGCCGCGCTCCTCGCGGCCACGCTCGCCGTCCCCGCCGCGGGACCGGCCCTCGCCGCCGACCCCGAGGCCCGCGCCCCGCGCATCGCGGCCGACATCCCGGCCGCCGACTACCAGCAGGTCCAACTCGCCCTCGGCGCGGCCGAACTGGGCGAGGCCATGTCGCTCGCCGTGCTGCCGGACCGGTCCGTGCTGCACACCGCCCGCGACGGCACGGTCCGGCTGACCGACGCGGCCGGGTCGACGAAGACGGCGGGCAAGCTCGACGTCTACACCCATGACGAGGAGGGCCTCCAGGGCATCGCCGTCGACCCGGGTTTCTCGGCGAACCGCTATGTCTACCTCTACTACTCGCCGCTCCTGGACACCCCGCCCGGCGACGCCCCCACCACCGGCTCCGCCGCCGACTTCGCACCGTGGAAGGGTCACCTCAACCTCTCCCGCTTCGTCCTCAAGGCCGACGGCACCCTCGACCTCGGCAGCGAGAAGGTCGTCCTGGAAGTCGAGAGCGACCGGGGCCAGTGCTGCCACGTCGGCGGTGACATCGACTTCGACGCCGCCGGGAACCTGTATCTGACCACCGGCGACGACACCAACCCCTTCGAGTCGGCCGGCTACGCACCCATCGACGAACGCACCGACCGCAACCCGCAGTTCGACGCGCAGCGCTCCTCCGGCAACACCAACGACCTGCGCGGCAAGCTGCTCCGGATCAAGCCGACCGCCGACGGCGGCTACACCGTCCCGGCGGGCAACCTCTTCGCCCCCGGCACCGCGAACACCCGCCCCGAGATCTACGCGATGGGCTTCCGCAACCCGTTCCGGATGTCCGTCGACAAGAAGACCGGAGCCGTCTACATCGGCGACTACGGCCCCGACGCCGGAACCACCGACCCGAACCGGGGCCCCAGCGGCCAGGTCGAGTTCAACCGCGTCACCGAGCCCGGCAACTTCGGCTGGCCGTACTGCACGGGCACCAACACGCCCACGGAGACGTACGGCGAGTACACCTTCCCCAGCGGTCCCGCCGGGGCGAAGTACGACTGCGCCGCCGGCCCCGCCAACAACTCCTTCCGCAACACCGGCCTCGCCACCCTGCCGCCGGCCCAGCCCGCCTGGATCCGGTACGCCGGTGACGCGGGCTCCCCGCCGGAGTTCGGCGGCGGCTCCGAATCCCCGATGGCCGGACCCGTATACAACTTCGACGCGAATCTCGACTCCACCGTGAAGTTCCCCGCCTCCCTCGACGGCCGCTTCTTCGCCACCGAGTACGGCCGGAAGTGGATCAAGCCGGTCGAGGTGAAGGCCGACGGATCACCCGGGACCATCGACACCTTCCCGTGGACCGGCACCCAGGTGATGGACTCCGCGTTCGGCCCCGACGGCGCGCTGTACGTCCTCGACTACGGCACCGGCGCGAACAACCAGGCGCTCTACCGCGTCGAGTACCTCGCGGGCAGCAACCGCTCCCCGGTCGCCAAGGCGGCGGCCGACAAGACGTCCGGGCCCACGCCGCTCGCGGTCTCCTTCTCCTCGGCCGGCAGCGCCGACCCCGAGGGCGGAAACCTCACCTACGCCTGGGACTTCGGCGACGGGGCCACCTCCACCGACCCCAACCCCAGCCACACCTACACCACCGCCGGGACCTTCAACCCGACCCTGACCGTCACCGACCCCGAAGGGCTCACCGGCTCCGCCAGCCTCGTCGTCACGGCGGGCAACACCGCGCCCACGGTCACCCTCATCACCCCGGCCGACGGCAGCCTCTTCTCCTTCGGCGACTCCGTCCCCTTCACCGTGACCGTCAGCGACCCCGAGGACGGCACGGTCGACTGCTCCAGGGTCAAGGTCACCTACCTCCTCGGCCATGACAGCCACCGCCACCAGATCACCTCGAAGAACGGCTGCTCCGGCACCATCGACGTACCCGTCGACGGGGAGCACGACAGCGCCGCCAACATCTACGGGGTCTTCGACGCCGAGTACACCGACGCGGGCGGGCTCACCACGCACAGCGACTCGATCCTCCAGCCCCGCCACCGCCAGGGCGAGCACTTCGCCGCCCAGAACGGCATCGAGATCGCCCCGCACGGCTCCGCCGAGGGCGGCGCGGCGGTCGGCTACACCGACGACGGCGACTGGGTCTCCTTCACGCCGTACGTCCTGTCCAACGCCACCTCCATCACCGCACGGGTCGCCTCGGGCGGCGCGGGCGGCACCCTGGAGGTACGGGCCGGCTCCCCGACGGGCACCCTGCTCTCGTCCCTGCCCGTCGTCCCGACCGGCGGCTGGGAGGACTACGTGGACGTCACGGCGGACGTGAACAACGCGCCCACCGGATCCACCGAGCTGTTCTTCGTCTTCACCGGCCCGACAGGTCAGGGCAGCCTCTTCGACCTGGACGCCTTCACCTTCAGTACCCAGGGAGCACAGGTGAGCGACCGATGAGACGATCCCGTATCCGCCGCCTCGCCTGCGCCGTGGCCCTCGCCCTCGGCGCGGCCTTCCTGAGCCCCGGCGTGCAGAGCGCGGCGGCCGCCGACCCGTACCAGGTCCTGGTCTTCTCCAAGACCGCCGGATTCCGCCACGACTCCATCCCGGCGGGCATCACCGCCCTCCAAGAGCTGGGCGCGGCGAACGACTTCACCGTCACCGCCACCGAGGACGCGACCGCCTTCACCCCGCAGAACCTCGCCGACTACGAGGCCGTCGTCTTCCTCTCCACCACCGGCGACGTCCTGAACGACACCCAGCAGAGCGCCCTGAAGGGGTACGTGGACGGCGGCGGCGGATTCGTCGGCGTCCACGCGGCCGCCGACACCGAGTACGACTGGCCGGAGTACGAGGACCTGGTCGGGGCCTGGTTCCAGAGCCATCCGGCGATCCAGGAGGCCCGCCTCACCACCGAGGACCACGTCCACCCGGCGACCGCGCACCTGGACGACACCTGGACCCGGACCGACGAGTGGTACAACTACCGCTCCAACCCGCGCGACAGCGTCCACGTACTCCAGTCGCTGGACGAATCCAGCTACAGCGGCGGCGAGATGGGCGGCGACCACCCGATCACCTGGTGCCACCCGCAGCAGGAGGGCCGCTCCTTCTACACCGGGCTCGGCCACACCATCGAGTCCTTCGCCGACCCGGACTTCCGCCAACTCCTGCTCGGCGGCGTCCAGTACGCGGCCGGAGCCGTCGAGGCGGACTGCGGAACCGGCGACCCGGGTCCGGACCCGGGCGGCGACAGCGCGGAGGCGGAGGCGTACACCTCCTCCTTCGGCGTCCAGAGCGCCGCCCACGGCTCCGCGAGCGGCGGAGCCACCCTCGGTTACATCGACGACGGCGACTGGGCGGGCTACTCCTCCCTCGACACCGCCGGGGCCACCGCCTTCACCGCCACCGTCTCCTCGGCCGGCGCGGGCGGCACGATCGAGGTCCGCTCCGGCTCCGCCACCGGGCCGCTCCTCGGCTCGGTGGACGTCGCCCCGACCGGCGGCTGGGAGACCTTCACCGAGGTCACCACCGCCCTGACGGCCGGCACGGGCCCGCTGTTCCTGCGGTTCACCGGGGGAGCGGGCGCGCTCTTCGACGTCGACCGCCTCACCCTGACCCGCGCCCCGGCCACCGAGGCCGAGGGCTCGTCCAACGTGCACCTCTTCTACTACCCCTGGTACGGCACCCCCGAGGGCTCGGGCGGCTGGCGGCACTGGCAGCAGGGCGGCCACACCCCGCCCGACTCCATCGGGGCCGACCTCTACCCGAAGCTCGGCCCGTACGACTCCGGAGACATCGCCGGAGCCGTCGACCAGCACATGGAGTGGGTGAAGCAGTCCGGCGCGGGCGTCATCGTCTACAGCTGGTGGGGACAAGGGGGGTACGAGGACGGCCTCGCCGGTGACGTCCTGGACGCCGCCGCCCGCCACGGCATCGAGGTCGCCTGGCACATCGAGCCGTACGGGAACCGCACCGCCGCCTCCGTCGTCGACGACATCGCCTATCTGGAAGGGAAGTTCGGCGACCACCCCGCGTTCTACCGGGACGCGGCCCACGGCGACCGCAACGCCTACTACATCTTCGAGAGCCTGAGGATCCAGGACTGGTCGGCCCTCGACGCCGTCAAGGACACCGCCATCGTGCTCGCCCAGACCACCGACACCACCAAGGTCGGTCACTTCGGCGGGATCTACACCTACGACGGCATCGCCGGGGCCACCGCCCCCGGCTGGAAGCAGGCCGGCGACTACGCCAAGGCCAACGGCCTGGTCTGGGCCCCCTCGGTCGCCCCCGGCTACATCGACGACCGGGCCGTCCCCGGCAACACCACCCCCACCCTGGGCCGCGCCGACGGCGCCTCCTACGACCTGGAGTGGAACAACGCCCTCGACCCGGCCATCGGCGGCGATCCCACCTGGGTCTCCGTCACCTCGTTCAACGAGTGGCACGAGGGCAGCTCCATCGAACCGGCCTCCTCCACCCCGCCCCCGGGCCACGGTTACGAGACCTTCGACGGGGCCTACGGAAAGACCGGGGAGGCCGCCGAGACGGCCTACCTCGACCGGACCGCGTACTGGGCGGACCGGTTCGAACAGCGGCTCCGGCAGCGCTGACGGCCGCACCGGGCCACGCACACGAACGGCCACGCACAACGAACGGCCGCGTTTCGGCGGGGACGCGGCCGTTCTTCCGTGCCCGAGGTCTCACC
This sequence comes from Streptomyces sp. DSM 106670, assembly GCF_055792845.1. Lineage (NCBI taxonomy): Bacteria > Bacillati > Actinomycetota > Actinomycetes > Kitasatosporales > Streptomycetaceae > Streptomyces > Streptomyces sp. DSM 106670. The sequence continues at coordinate 2,185,157 of NZ_CM147704.1, read as the reverse complement.
CGTCGCGCTGGATGTTCCGCATCCGCCCGTACGCGTACACACACCCCGCCAGCGCCAGGTCCGACAGCAGCATGAAGCCGATCGCGTAACTGTCCTTGGCGCTGTAGATCGCGCCCATCACCAGCGGCGGCACGAAGCCGCCCAGCCCGCCCATCGCGCCGACGATGCCCGTCACACTGCCCACCTTCGGCTGCGGCGTCACCTGCGAGACCAGGGCGAACACACTGCCGCTCGCGGTGCCCAGCCCGGCCGCCATCGCCAGCAGCGCGATCGTGCCGACCGGGTTCAGCGGCGGCTCGAAGGCCTGCACGATCGCCATCAGCGCGGCCAGCAGCAGCGCCGCCGAGGTCACCAGCGCCGGATGGGCCCGGTCCGAGAGCCAGCCGCCGATCGGCCGGAAGACGACCGTGACCAGGGCGAAGCCGGCCGCCTTGGTGCCCGCCTCGGTCGGCGACATCTCGTACCAGGTCTTCAGATACGTCGGCAGATAGACCCCGAACGCCACGATGCCGCCGAAGCCGATCGCGTACAGCGCCGACAGCTCCCAGGTCACCCGCAGCTTCCCGGCCTCGCCGAGCCGGTGCACCAGCGTGTCCGTGGGGATCTTCCGGCCCGGGTGGTCGGTCACCAGCACGGCGGCCACCAGCGCGAACACCACCAGCGCGCCCGCCACCACCAGGAAGGGCAGATTGTCGCCGTGCTTCGCGATGCGCGGGGTGAAGTAGCCCGACAGCGCCACCCCGCCCATGCCCATCCCGAACACGCCCAGCGCGAAGCCCCGCTTGGCGGGCGGGAACCACGCGTTGACCAGCGGAACACCGATCGCGAACGTCGTGCCGCCGAGCCCGAGGAGAAAACCGACCGCGAGCATCGCCCCGTAGGAGTTCTTCGCCGGGATCAGCAGCAGCACCGGCACGATCGTCAGCGCGGAGACCAGCGGGAACATCAGCCTCGCGCCGTACTTGTCGGTGAGCGCCCCCACCGGGATCCGGCCGAGCGACCCCACCAGCACCGGCACGGCCACCAGGAACGACTGCTGGAACGAGCTGAGCCCCAGCCGGTCCTTGTAGTCCCCGGACATCGGCGCGATCAGGTTCCACGCCCAGAAGGTCAGCGCGAAGCCGACCGTCGCCAGGACGAGGTTGCGGTACGCGGCCGGGGACGGCGCGGCCGCCGCCGGGGCGGGCGGCTCGGGGGACTGCTTGACGGAGGTGTCCACACCGGCAAGTCAAGGGCGCGGGGCACCGCACGGCCCGCCGGGCTGCGCCGACCGGGGGACACCGGGCGCCCGCGGCCTCGCACGGCTTCCCTCAGCCGATATCGCCACAAGCTGGGACAATCACGGTATGGATCGGCTGGACAGGGAAATCCTCGGCATTCTCCAGGAGGACGCCCGGATCTCGTACCGGGATCTGGGCGTACGGGTGGGGCTCAGCGCCAACGCGGCGGGCGACCGGGTCCGCCGGATGCGCCGCGACGGGGTCATCCGCGGCTTCACCGTGATCGTCGACCCGGCTGCCGACACCCGTTCGGGCCTGGTCGTCTTCATCGATGTGACGCTGCGCCTCGACACGACGAACGAGGAGTTCGAGCGCTCGGTGCTGATGCTGCCCGGGATCACGGAGGTGGTCCATGTGACGGGCGGCCACGACTACCTCGTACGGGCCACCGCCGCCGACCCGGGAGCGCTGGACACGCTGCTGCGCCGGCTGAAGCGGGAGGCGGGCATCGCCCACTCCAACACCCGGATCGCGCTGCGGGCGGCCCCGAAGCACTGAGACCGGGGCCGGGGCCCGCGCACTCCCGGACCGGGGCCGCCCGCCGGGCTCGCCGGGCCGCCGGGCCCTCGGCTCAGAGCGGGGCCTGCCAGGTCACCGTCGTCGGCCGGCCGTCCTCGCCGCGCCCGTCGTCCGAGACCACCAGCCGCACCCCGGTCCGCCCGTCCGGCAGCCGGACCGTGGCGTCCACCTCCACCTCGATCGCCGAGACCCCGGGCCTGCGGTGCGCGACGGCCAGCGCCCCGCGCAGGGCGGCCAGCAGCTCCTTGCCCGTCTCCGCGCCCACCAGCGCGTCCACCGCCCCGGTGAACTGCACCGACGGCGGGAAACCCAGCAGGGCCGCCGCACCCCCGGTCTCCCGCAGCACCCGGCCCCGGAAGGTGCTCGGGGCCTCGGCGGGCGGCTGCTGGAGGGCGAAGATCGCGGTGCGGACCTCCTGGATGGTGGAGTCCAGCTCGTCCACCGCCCGGCCCAGCAGTTCCCCGGCCTCCGCCTCCGAGGCGGCCCGCCGCCGGGTCGACTCCAGCATCATCTCCGTGGCGAAGAGCCGCTGGACCACCAGATCGTGCAGGTCACGGGCGATCCGGTCGCGGTCCTCGTACACCGCGAGCTGCTCCCGGTCGGCCTGCGCGTCCGCCAGCACCAGCGCCAGCGCCGCCTGCGAGGCGAACTGGGTCGCCAGCAGCCGGTCCACATCCGTGTAGGGGCGCTCGCCGCGCCGCCGGGGCAGCGCGAGGGTGCCGATGAGCCGCCCGCCGCTCTGCAGCGGCAGCATCATGCTGGGCCCGAACCGGGAGCGTACGTCGGTGGTCATCCGGGGATCGGTGGCCGAGTCGTCGATGAAGACCGGTTCGCCGCCGAGCAACTGCACCAGCACGGCGGAACCGGGCTCGATCACCGTGCCGACGATGCCCGCCGGATCGTCCAGCGTGGAGGCGGTGACGATCTCCATGCCGCCCTCCTCCGTCGGCTGGAGGATCACCCCGGCCGACGCGCCCGCCAGCGCCCGGGCCCGCTCGGCCACCGTCATCAGCGCGTCCGCCGCGTCGGTGCCGGTCAGCAGGGCCGTGGTGACGGCCGCCGCCCCCGCGATCCAGCGCTCGCGCTGCCGGGCCGTCTCGTACAGCCGGGCGTTGCCGATCGCGATGCCGGCCTGGGCGGCGAGGACCCGCAGGAGCGCCAGGTCCGTGTCGGTGAACGGCCCCGACGGCTTCCCGGCGAGGTAGAGATGGCCGAACACCTCGGTGTGCACCCGGATCGGGGCCCGGAGAAAACTCCGCACCGGCGGGCCGCCCGGCGGGCTGTCCGGTGCGCGACCCGGCGGACGGCCCGGCCGGGTCAGGGTGGCCGGCCGACCGGCGGGCTCGTCCGGGAAGAGGTCGAGGTGGCGCCGCTCCGCCTCCGTCATCCCGGCGGTGTACAGACTCTCGATCCGGTCCCGGTCCGGGTCCAGCACCCCGAGCGCGCCGTGACGGGCCCCGGTCAGGGCGGCGCCCGTGTCCACGATCTGCTGGAGGGTGGAGCCCAGCTCCAGATCGCTGCCGACGTTGAGGACCGCCTCCAGGAGCATCGGCAGCCGCCCGGCCGCCGCGGGGCCGGGGTCCACGGGCCCCTTCACGCGCGCCGTCCGGGCCGGCGCCCCGTCCGTACCGACGGGCTCACCCCGCCAGCGGGTTGAGGACCATCGGCTGGATCTTGCCGTCCAGCATCGCGCCCAGGCCGAGCACCGAGCAGACGTCGGGGCGCTCCGCGATGTGCACCGGCATCCCGGTCGCGTCGCGCAGCATCTGGTCGAGGCCCGGGAGCAGCGCGCTGCCGCCCACCATCATGATCCCGCGGTCCGCGAGGTCGGCCACCAGATCGGGCGGGCAGTCGCGGAGCACCTTGCCCACACCGTCGAGCACCGCGGTGAGCGGGGTGTGGATGGCCTGCCGTACGGCGGCGGTGTCGACCTGCACCGAGCGGGCCAGCCCGGTCGCCACGTCACGGCCGTGGATCTCGGTGAGGGCGGGGCCGGTGAGCTGGAGGCCGTTGCCGTGCAGGGCCAGCTGGAGCGGGCGCACGGACTGGCTCGGCAGCAGCAGCTCGTGGTGCTGGCGCAGATGCTGGATGATCGCCTCGTCGATCGCGTTGCCGCCCACCGGGATCCGGACGGCGGTCACGATCGAGCCGAGCGAGAGCACCGCGATCTGGGTGGTGGCGGCCCCGCACACCATGATCATGGTGGCGGTCGGCTGCTCGACCGGCAGCCCGCAGCCCACGGCCGCCGCGATCAGCGTGTCCACCAGCTCGACCCGGCGCGCGCCCAGCCCGACCAGCGTCTCCACCGTCGCGCGCTGGGCCAGCGGATCCGCCTCGTGCGGGGTGCAGGCGGCGGCGCGCAGCCGGGGCTTGCGGCGCAACTGGCGGCGGAGCTTGTCGCCCAGCAGATGACGCAGCATCCGCTGGGCCATCTCGATGTCGACGACGGTGCCGCCGGAGACCGGGCGGGCCACCCGGATGTACTCCGGGGTGCGGCCGGTCATCTGCTCGGCGAGCGCGCCGACGGCGATGAGGGAGCCGGTACGGGTGTTGACCGCGGCGACGCTCGGTTCGTCGACGACGAGCCCGAGCCCCTTGACGTACACCCGGGTCCTCGCGGCCCCGAGATCGACGGCGACATGGCAACGCTGCAACTGCTCAAGGCTGACGGTCACGGCGAGTTCTCCCGAGAGCGCGGATGGGGGCACCGGCGGCAGCCGGTCTCTCCTTGCATGGTCGCGCCGTTCGGCCCTTCGCGCGCGCTGAGCTGCGCCGTAAGAGGGCGGGAGCTGACGGCTCCTCAGCTCAGCGGGCCGGCAGCAGCCGCTGGAACAGACCCCAGGTGAACTCGGCCACGCGCTCCTGCCCGGTGGCCGGGTCGGTGACCGCCAGCGACCAGCGGGTCGGGGCGCTGCCCTCCATCGGCCGGGCCGGCGGAAAGGCGCGGGCCGCCTCGTCCACGGTGCACGACCAGGGGCGCAGATCCGTTACGGAGGTGAGGTCCGGGCCGGCCGCGCCCGGCGTCCGCACCAGCCACTCGTTCCACACGGCCCCGCCCGGACCGGCCATCACCTCGAACCGCAGATCCGGCCAGAGCGGCACCGGCCACAGCAGCGCCTCGCACTCCAGATCGCCGACCCGGCGCGGCAGCGTCAGCTCCGGTTCGCCGAGCACCGAGCGGTAGCGCCGCAGCGATCCCCGTCCCCGGGGCGCGCGCACCATGGCCTGCCAGCGGCGGTTGGCCTCCCGCATATCGGCGAGCGAGGCGCTCAGTTCGTGCCGGGCTTCCTCGACCAGGCCGGGCTGGAAATCGGCCATCCGGCGCAGCAGGACGAGCTGGAACTGGAGGGGGCCGAAGGGGGCGGGAGCGGTCATGTGGCCCATCCTCCCGCGTGTCAGGCGTATCGGACCGGCTGTCACCGGAATCCGTTCTTCCTCACACAATCCTCACCTGGGCGGCTTCCCCGGTTGTTCCGCGCACGCCTAACCTTCGGGCGCCATGGATTACTGCCACCCGTGCCGACGGCATCTCAACGGAGCCCTGGCCTGCGCCGGGTGCGGTACGCCCGCGGAGGCGCTGGGCCCCTACGCGATGCCCGCGGCCGCCGGCCCCGCCCCGGACGAGCCGTACGGGACGGCCGCCCCGGCCGACGAGACCGACTCCCGACGCGGCGTGCGGCGGGAAGCCCGGACCGGAGGACGGTCCGCCCGGCGCGAAGCCGCACGCGGCAGCCGACGCGAGACGGCACGTGACACCCGCCCCGGCTCCCGGCGGAAGGCCGGTCGGTCCGGGCGCGGCAGCCATCGTCGGCGCGGCCGTACCGTCCTGCTCGCCGCCCTCGGGCTGCTCCTCGCGGCCGGTGCGCTGAGCCTGGCGGAACTGGCCCTGGAGCCCGGGCCGGACGACACCGCCGCCGACTTCGTGAGCGAGGCGTCGGGCGGTCCGGCCGACCCCGCGCCGCAGGAGTCGTCCGCCGACGCGCCCCGCGATCCCGGCCCGGTCGGCACCCGTGCCGGGGCGACCACCGGCCCCGGCACGGACGCCTCACCGGCCGGCACCCGCGGCGGAGGCCCGTCGACGTCGCCGAGCCCCGAGGCCTCCGGCACGGACGAGCCCACCGCCTCACCGGACCCCGACGACCCGGACCCGTCCGAGGCCCCCGACAGCCCGCCCGCAGATCCTCCGGGACCGGACGATCCGGACCCGGAGGAGCCGACGACCGCGCCCGCGCCCCCGCCGCCCCCGGCCGAGCCGACGCCCACCCCGACGCCGTCCCCGACCTGCACCCGCTTCCTCTGGTGGTGCACGTAGGCGCGACGCCTACGGGGCCTCCTCGCCCAGCATCCGGCGCAGCAGATCCCGCAGCACCGTGCGCTCGGCGTCGGAGAGCCCGGCCAGCGGCTCCCGGGCGAAGTCCAGCGCGTCCCGCAGCTCGCGCGCCGTACGCCGGCCCTTCTCCGTGGCGGCGGCCAGCTTCACCCGCCGGTCGGCCGGATCGGGCCTGCGCTCGACCAGCTCCCTGGTCTCAAGCCGGTCGATGATCCCGGTCACGTTCGACGGCTCGCACTTCAGCCTGAGCGCGATCTTCCGCATCGGCAGCGGCTCCAGCGAGAGCAGCCCGAGCACCCGTGCCTGCGCGCCCGTGAGGGAGTGCTCGGCGGCGGCCCGGTCGTACTCCTCGTGGTAGCGCGCCACGACGGTGCCGATGAGCTCGACGACCTCAAGGGTCAGGGTGTCTGTGCGAGTGGCCATGGACGACAGCGTACCGATTTACTTGACATCATGAAATATTCAGGAGCATGGTTGTTTCATGTCATGAAGCTTTTCGCGCGGTAGCCCGTACGGCGCGGAGGCCCACCCCCCCCGTAGGACATTGAGGAGAACCCGAGCCCATGTCTGCAGCACTTCCCACGTCCAGCCGTGAATGGCACCTCGTCGCCCGCCCGCACGGCTGGCCCAAGGCCGAGGGCTTCGCGCTGCGTGAGGCCGCGGTCGCCGCTCCGGCCGAAGGCCGCATCCTCGTCCGCAACAAGTACTTCTCGGTCGACCCGTACATGCGCGGCCGGATGAACGACGTGAAGTCCTACACCCCGCCCTTCAAGCTCGACCACCCCATGGACGGCGGCGCGGTCGGCGAGGTCATCGCCTCGAACGCCGAGGGCTTCGCCGTCGGCGATCACGTCCTGCACGGCCTCGGCTGGCGCGAGATCGCCGACCTGCCCGCCAAGCACGCGGTCAAGGTCGACCCCGACATCGCCCCGCTCTCCGCCTACCTCGGCGTGCTCGGCATGCCCGGACTCACCGCCTACGCGGGCCTGTTCGAGGTCGCCTCCTTCAAGGAGGGCGACGCGGTCTTCGTCTCCGGCGCGGCCGGGGCCGTCGGCAGCCAGGTCGGCCAGATGGCGAAGCTCAAGGGCGCCTCCCGGGTCATCGGCTCCGCAGGCTCCGACGAGAAGGTCAAGCTCCTCACCGAGGAGTACGGCTTCGACGCCGCGTTCAACTACAAGAACGGGCCGGTCCGCGACCAGCTCAAGGCGGCCGCCCCCGACGGTATCGACGTCTACTTCGACAACGTCGGCGGCGAGCACCTCGAAGCCGCGATCTCCTCGCTCAACGTGCACGGCCGCGCCACCATCTGCGGCATGATCGCCCAGTACAACGCCACGGAGCCGACCCCCGGCCCGAACAACATGGCGATGATCATCGGCAAGCGGCTGCGCCTCCAGGGCGTCCTGGTGAGCGACCACTCCGACCTCCAGCCGCAGTTCGTCCAGGAGGTCGCCGGCTGGCTGGCCTCGGGCGAGCTGAAGTTCCAGGAGACCAAGGTCGAGGGCATCGAGAAGGGCTACGACGCCTTCGTCGGCCTGCTGCGCGGCGAGAACACCGGCAAGATGATCGTCTCCCTGGTCTGACCCCCGGTCCGACCCATCTCCTGCCGTCACCGGCCACGCGTTAGGCTCGTCCACAGGCCGTCGCGATCGTGGGCGCGAGTCGCGGCGCACCAACCGGAGGAATCGTCACACCATGACCATCCAGAAGATCGACGTCGCCTACACCGCCGTCGCCACCGCCGAGAACGGCCGCGACGGCCGGGTCTCCTCCGACGACGGTCAGCTCGACGTCGTCGTGAACCCGCCGAAGGCCATGGGCGGCAGCGGCGCGGGCACCAACCCCGAGCAGCTCTTCGCGGCGGGCTACAGCGCCTGCTTCCAGGGCGCGCTGGGCGTCGTCGCCCGCCAGGAGAAGGCCGACATCTCCGGCTCGACGGTGACCGCCTCGGTCTCCATCGGCAAGACCGAGGCCGGCGGCTTCGGCCTGGAGGTCGCGATCAGCGCCTCCATCCCGAACGTCGACGCCGCCACCGCGCAGGCGCTCATCGAGAAGGCCCACCAGGTCTGCCCGTACTCGAACGCCACCCGCGGCAACATCAAGGTCGAGCTCTCGGTCGCCTGACCGGACACCACGCCGCACGCGAGGCCGCACCCCACCCCGGGGTGCGGCCTCGCCGCGTTTCCGCACGCCGTACGCTGACGCCCATGAGCGATCTCGGGGCAGGATTCGGCTACTTGGTGAAGGGGCAGCGCTGGGTACTCCAGCACGGACGGTGGTTCGGCTTCGGGCTGCTGCCCGGACTCGTCACCCTCGTCGTCTACGCCGGAGCGCTGATCGGACTCGGTTACGGGGCCGACGACTTCGTCGGCTGGGCGACCCCGTTCGCCGACGACTGGTCCTCGCCCTGGCAGGGCATCCTGCGCACCGGGCTGACCGCGCTCGTCTTCGTCTTCGGTCTGTTCCTCGCGGTCATCACCTTCACCGCCGTGACCCTCCTGATCGGCCAGCCCTTCTACGATTCGCTCTCCGAGGAGGTCGAGCGCAGCGAGGGCGGCGAGGTCCCCGAGTCCGGACTGTCGCTCTGGCAGGAGCTGTGGATCTCCGCCCGGGACTCCGTGCGCATCCTGCTGCGCGTCGCCCTCTTCGGGATCGCCCTCTTCGCCTGCGGGTTCATCCCCGTCGTCGGCCAGACCGTCGTGCCCGCGATCGGCATCTGCGTCTCCGGCTACTTCCTGGCCGAGGAGCTGACCGGCGTGGCGCTCCAGCGCCGTGGACTGGCCCTGAAGAAGCGGCTCGGCCTGCTGCGCCGCCGCCGGGCCCTGGTGCTCGGCTTCGGCGTACCGCTCGCCCTGTCGTTCCTGGTCCCGTTCGTCGCGGTGTTCCTGATGCCCGGAGCGGTCGCCGGAGCCACACTCCTCGCCCGCGACCTGGTCGGCCCCGACCCGAACTTCGCCACCGGCCCCGGCGGGGCCGCCACCGAGGAGGCACGCACCGTATGACCGAGCTCCTGGCGGTCGCCGCCATCACCGTCCTCGCGGTCGTCTCCCCGGGGGCCGACTTCGCGATGGTCGTCCGCAACAGCTATCTGTACGGGCGCACCACCGGCGTCCTCGCGGCCACCGGGGTCGCCGCGGGCGTCCTGGTCCACGTCACGTACACGATGCTCGGCGTGGGGCTGCTCATCGCCTCCTCGACCGCCCTGTTCACCGCGGTCAAGCTGGCGGGCGCCGCGTATCTCATCTACATCGGGGTGCGCACCTTCCTGGCCCGCGCCGACCTCGACGTCGATCTGACGGACCGGCCGGGGCTCTCCCCGTTCGGGGCGCTGCGCAGCGGGTTCCTGACCAACGCCCTCAACCCGAAGACGACCCTGTTCGTCGTCGCGACCTTCACCCAGGTCGTCGGACCCGGCACGGCGCTCTGGCAGCAGGCGGGTTACGGACTCTTCATGGCCGCCGCCCACCTCGGCTGGTTCGCCCTGGTCGCGCTGTTCTTCTCGCACTCCCGGCTGCGCGGCGCGATGCTGCGCCGCCAGAAGGCGCTGAACCGGTCGATCGGCTCGGTCCTGGTCGGCCTCGGCGTCACCCTGGGCCTGGCCCGCTGAGCGGAGCGCCCGAGGAGGCGGGGTCTCAGCGCACCGAGAACGCGTACGCGGTGCGCGAGACGAACTCCTCGCCCGGCCGGAGCACCGTGGACGGGAACTCCGGCCGGTTCGGCGAGTCCGGGAAGTGCTGGGTCTCCAGCGCGATCCCGGCACACGGCCCGAACGGCCGCCCGTCGAAGTGGTCGGCGGTGTACAGCTGGAGCCCCGGCTCGCTCGTCCGCACGGTCAGCACCCGCCCGGACGCCGCGTCGTACAACTCGGCGGCGACCCCGTCCGCCCCCTCCGCCCGCTCGTCCAGCACGAAGTTCTGGTCGTACCCCGAGCCCACCGCCCGCATCTCCCGGAAGTCGAACCGGCCCCCGGCCACCGGCGCGAAAGCCCCGGTCGGCACCGACGCCGCGTCCACCGGGGTGATACGCCCCGCCGCGATCCGCAACTGCTGCCCCAGCGCGCTCCCGCTGTCCGCGCCCGCCAGGTTCCAGTACAGATGGCTGGTCGGGTTCAGCACGGTCGGCGCGTCGGTCACCGCCCGGTAGCCGAGCCGCAGCTCTCCGCCGGGCCCCAGGGTGTACGTCACCGAGAAGTCGAGCCGCCCCGGATACCCCTCCTCGCCGTCCGCCGACACCAGGGACATCCGCACCCCGTCCGGCACCGCCACCGCGTCCCACACCCGCTTGTCGAAGCCCCTGGCCCCGCCGTGCAGATGGTTGCCGCCCTCATTGGCCGTCAGCCGGTGCGTGCGCCCGTCCAGGACGAACGACGCGCCCCCGATCCGGTTCGCGTACCGCCCGACCACCGCGCCGAAGTAGGGGTTCGGGAACTCCTCGTAGCCCGCCGCCTCCGGCAGCCCGAGCGCCACCGGGGCCCGCGACCCGTCCCGCCCGGGCGTCTCCACCGACTGCACGATCGCGCCGTACGTCAGGATCCGCACCCGGACCCCGTCCCGCTCCAGCGTCCACCGGCGCACGGGCGACCCGTCCGCGAGAACACCGAAGTCTTCCGTGTACGTGGCCGTGTCCGCGCTGGTCGTCATGGTCACCGACCCTACGCGGGCGGCTCCGGGGCCGTGACGTTGCGGTAGGCGATCTCCGCCAGCCGGGCCTGCCCGTCGCGGCTCGGATGGAACCAGTCCCACGAGCTGAGCTGCGCCCCGGTGAAGCGGAAGTCGAACACCGCCCCGCCGTCGTACCGGCAGTACCGGTCCTTCGCGCACACGTCCCGCAGCACCTCGTTGTACGCCACCACCCGCTCGCGCACCGCGTCCCGCCGGGCCACGGCGGCCGGTCCGAGGTCGTCCGCGTCGGCGAGCATGGACTGACAGATCCCGAGGCCCCAGATCTTCTTGCCCAGCTCGTTGACCCGACCCGTCGACCAGAGCCGCTTCAGGTCCGGCACGCTGGAGACGTACACCTGCGTCTTCGGCGCCCCGGCCCGCAGCTGCCGCATCGAGGCCTCGAACGACGCCCGGAAGTCCGCCACCGGTGTCATCAGCCGCACCGAGTCCCGGCACGCGTCGTTCGCGCCCGTCATCACCGTCACCAGCTCCGGCCGCTCCTTCGCCGCCCGCTTCATCTGCTCGGGCAGCTGCACCATCCGGGACCCCGACACCGCGTGGTTCCAGCTGCGGTCCGCCGCCTTCGACGGGCCGAGCAGCCGGACCGCGAGACTGCGCACCGCGTCGTCCGTGCCGGTCGCCCACGACACCTCGGGGCAGTCGGCCAGCACCGAGCACGCGTCGAAGCCCCGGGTGATCGAGTCGCCGACCGCCGCGACCGACCGGGGCCGCGGGTTCCAGTCCGGCGTGGGGGAGGGGGAGGGAGACGGGGAGGCGCTGCGCTGGGCGGCCGGAGCGTTCCGCGACACGCCGCCGTCCGCACCGCCACCGCCGCATCCGGCCAGCGCGGCCACACCGACGAACGAGAGCGCGCTCAGCGCCGCGACGGCGTTACGCATTCGTGGGCGTGTCACACGCTCCGGCATCGGTCGGATCCCCTCCGGTCAACCCCTGGCTTATGCCTCTGGACATGCCCCCGGCAAGCACATGATCCCCAGGTCGGGGCGGTGCGCGCCCTGCCGGGTGAAAGCCGGCGAATCAGAGGCCTGAGACCGACGGTACGTCACACGGACGGCCCCTGCGCACGGTAGCTTTTCCCCGTCGAACCAGTGGCGTCCCGCCCGCCCGCGTACACACGGGCGGCTCCGGTACATTACGTCACGTCACATACTGTCCCTTTTCAGGAGATTAACTCCCGATGCTGTTTACTGAAGACAACCTCGGGATCCGGCCGAAAAGAGGCGGTACGGGCGCGAGGCCGCTGGGGAAGGCGTCCCTCGTCCCACACGGGAGGTTCCGGTGACGACACGTGGAGTCCTGTACGTTCACTCCGCACCGCGCGCGCTGTGCCCACATGTCGAGTGGGCAGTGGCGGGCGTCCTCGGTGTGCGGGTCCAGCTGGACTGGATCAGACAGCCGGCCGCGCCCGGCACCTGGCGGTCCGAATTCTCCTGGAAGGGCCGCGCCGGCACCGCCTCGCAGCTCGCCTCCGCCCTGCGCGGCTGGGACCTGCTGCGCTTCGAGGTGACCTCCGAGCCGTGCCCCACCGCGGAGGGCGAGCGCTACAGCTCCACCCCCGGCCTCGGCATCTTCCACGCCGTCACCGGCATGCACGGCGACATCCTGATCCCCGAGGACCGGCTGCGGGCCGCGCTGGCCCGCTCCGTGCGGGGCGAGAGCGATCTGGAGACCGAGATCGCCTCGCTGCTCGGCAAGCCGTGGGACGACGAGCTGGAGTCCTTCCGCCACGCGGGCGAGGGCGCACCGGTCCGCTGGCTGCACCAGGTGGTCTAGTTGCCGGGGCGCTGCCCCGGACCCCGCTCCTCAATCGCCGGAGGGGCTTGGACATGCGGAAGCCCGCCTCCCGGACGACCGGGAAGCGGGCTTCACCGCGTAACGCTTCAGACGGACCGGAACGCCAGCACCACGTTGTGCCCACCGAACCCGAACGAGTTGTTGATCGCCGCGATCGGCCCCTCGGGCAGCACCCGCGGCTCACCCCGCACGATGTCCGCGTCGATCTCCTCGTCGAGCTCGTCGACGTTGATGGTCGGCGGAGCGATGCGGTGGTGCAGCGCCAGGACCGTCGCCACGGTCTCGATACCGCCCGCACCACCCAGCAGATGACCCGTCATCGACTTCGTCGCGGAGATCGCGACATGGTCGAGGTCGTCGCCCAGCACCTTGCGCAGCGCCTTGATCTCCGCGAGGTCACCCTGCGGCGTCGACGTGGCGTGCGCGTTGAGGTGGACCACCTCGGACGGCTTGAGGTCGCTGGAGTCCAGCAGGTTCTGCATCGCGGCGGCGATGCCCCGCCCGGTCGGCTCGGGCTGCGCGATGTGGTGGGCGTCGGCCGACAGGCCCTGGCCCAGCACCTCGCAGTAGACCCGGGCGCCACGCTTGGCGGCGTGCTCGGCGGACTCCAGGACGACGACGCCCGCACCCTCGCCGAGGACGAAGCCGTCCCGGCCGGTGTCGTACGGGCGCGAGGCCTTCTCGGGCTCGTCGTTGTTCTTGGACATCGCCATCATGTTGGCGAACGCGGCGATCGGCAGCGGGTGGATCGCCGCCTCGGTGCCACCGGCGACGACCACGTCGGCACGACCGGTACGGATCATCTCGACGGCGTACCCGATCGCCTCGGCGCCCGAGGCGCAGGCGGAGACGGGCGTGTGGACACCGGCCTGGGCGTTGACCTCCAGGCCGACGTTGGCCGCCGGGCCGTTGGGCATGAGCATGGGAACGGTGTGCGGGGAGACGCGGCGTACGCCCTTCTCCTTCAGCACGTCGTACTGGTCGAGCAGGGTGGTCACGCCGCCGATGCCGGAGGCGATGACCGAGCCGAGGCGCTCGGGGGCGATGGACTCGTCCTCGCCGGCCTTGGCGGTGTAGCCCGCGTCGGCCCAGGCCTCGCGGGCCGCGATCAGCGCGAACTGCGCCGAGCGGTCCAGCTTGCGGGCCAGCGGGCGGGGAAGGACGTCGCCCGGGTCGACGGCCGCGAGGGCGGCGATCCGGACGGGCAGTTCGGCGAAGCGCTCGCCTTCGAGAGGCTTGACGCCGGACCGGCCGGCCATCAGACCTTCCCAGGTCGATGCGGAGTCGCCACCCAGCGGAGTGGTTGCGCCGATACCGGTGACGACCACGGTGCGATTGGTCGAGTTCACTGGAAAATCTTCTCCACGTGTAGAGGGTCGTGAATCAGCGGCGCCACCGCCGGGTGGCGACACAGCCGGGCTGGGATCAGCCCTGGTGCTTCAGGATGTAGTCGGCAGCGTCGCCGACCGTCTTGAGGTTCTTGACGTCCTCGTCGGGGATCTTCACGTCGAAGCGCTCCTCGGCGGCGACGACGACCTCGACCATGGACAGCGAGTCGACGTCCAGGTCGTCGGTGAAGGACTTGCCGAGCTCGACGTCCTCCTCCGGGATACCGGCGATCTCGTTGACGATCTCGGCGAGACCCTTGACGATCTCTTCCTGCGTGGCGGCCATCTTGGCGCTCCTTCGGTGGGTTTCTTCGGTGTTCGTGCGTACGGACCCAAAAGGTCCGGTGTGCCTAGGGGAGGGTAACGACCGTCGCGGCGTAGACGAGACCCGCCCCGAAGCCGATGACGAGCGCGGTGTCGCCGCTCTTCGCCTGACCGGTCGCCAGGAGCCGCTCCATGGCGAGCGGGATCGAGGCGGCGGACGTGTTGCCGGTGGACTCGATGTCACGGGCGACCGTGACGTGCTCCGGCAGCTTCAGGGTCTTCACCATCGAGTCGATGATCCGCATGTTGGCCTGGTGCGGAATGAAGACGTCCAGGTCCTCCGGGGCGATCCCGGCCGCGTCCAGCGCCTGCTGGGCGACCTTCGCCATCTCGAAGACGGCCCAGCGGAAGACCGCCTGGCCCTCCTGCGTGATGGCCGGGAACTTGACCTCGCCCTTCGAGTCGAGCGGCAGCTGCGAGACGTCGCCCAGGCGGAACTCGTTCCAGCCGACGGTCTGCTTGATGGTCTCGGACTTGTCGCCCTCGGAGCCCCACACGGTCGGGCCGATGGCCGGTTCCTGGGAGGGGCCGACGACGACCGCGCCCGCGCCGTCACCGAACAGGAAGGCCGTCGCGCGGTCCTCCAGGTCGGTCAGGTCGCTGAGCCGCTCCACGCCGATCACGAGGACGTACTCCGCCGAGCCCTCGACGACCATGCCCTTGGCGAGCGTGAGGCCGTAGCCGAAGCCCGCGCAGCCGGCCGAGATGTCGAACGCGGCGGGCTTGCCCGCACCGATCTTGTGCGCGATCTCGGTGGCGACGGCCGGGGTCTGCTTGAAGTGCGAGACGGTCGAGACGACGACCGCGCCGATCTGCTCGGGGTCGATGCCCGCGTCCGCGATGGCCTTGCCGGAGGCCTCGATCGACATCGCGGCCACGGTCTCCTCCTCGGAGGCCCAGTGGCGGGTCACGATGCCGGAGCGGGAGCGGATCCACTCGTCGGACGAGTCGATCGTTTCGAGGATCACCTCGTTCGGCACGACCCGGGTCGGGCGGTAGCCGCCGACGCCGAGGATCCGTGCGTACGGGGCGCCCTTGCTGGGCTTGATCTTCGACATGCTCGCTCCTTAGACGCCTGCGTGCTCGGACATGAGCGCGCGGGCCGCGTCGAGGTCGTCGGGGGACTTGAGCGCGAGCGTCTTCACGCCGGGCAGCCCGCGCTTGGCGAGTCCGGTCAGCGTGCCGCCGGGGCTCAGCTCGACGAGTGCGGTGACGCCCAGGGACTGGAAGGTCTCCATGCACAGGTCCCAGCGGACCGGGTTGGCGACCTGCCCGACCAGCCGGGCGATGACCTCGGTGCCGGTGGCCACGGTGTGGCCGTCGGCGTTGGAAACGTAACGCACGGTCGGGTCGGAGACCGTGAGGTCGCCGACCGCCGCGCGCAGCTTCTCCACGGCCGGAGCCATGTGGTGCGTGTGGAACGCGCCGGCCACCTTCAGCGCGACGACCCGGCGCACACCCTCGGGCTTGTCGGCCTCCAGGGCGGCGAGCTGGGCGGCGGTGCCCGCGGCGACGATCTGGCCGCCGCCGTTGACGTTGGCCGGGGTCAGCCCGAGCTTCTCCAGGTGCGGGACCGTCACGGCGGGGTCGCCGCCGAGGAGGGCCGCCATACCGGTCTCGGTGACCGCGGCGGCCTCGGCCATGCCGAGTCCGCGGGTACGGACGAAGCGCAGTGCGGCCTCGTCCTCGATGACACCGGCGAGCGCGGCGGCGGTGATCTCACCGACGCTGTGGCCCGCGACGACGTCGGGCGATGCGGCGTCCAGCGCGGTCGCCGAGAGCAGTCCGGCGGCGACCAGGAGCGGCTGGGCGACGGCCGTGTCGCGGATCTCGTCCGCGTCGGCCTTCGTGCCGTAGTGGGCAAGGTCGAGCCCGATGGCGTCGGACCAGGCCGCGATGCGGTCGGCGGCACCGGGGAGGTCGAGCCAGGGAGTCAGGAAGCCGGGCGTCTGAGCGCCTTGGCCGGGAGCGACGAGTACGAGCACCCTCACACTCTCTCTTGTGGACGGCTCCGCACGCCCGTGGGGACAGGGACGAAGAACCGTCGGGGGAATTGTTGAAGTCCAACAAAAGTCTAGGACTGAGGATCCGCAGCCGCCAAGCGCCCCAGGATCAGGGCGATCCGCAGCGTGAACGCGGAGCGCACATCGGAGGGTGACCATCCGGTGACGTCGGTCACACGTCGTAGCCGGTAGCGCACGGTGTTGGGGTGCACGAAAAGCATCCGGGCGGCGCCTTCCAGACTGCTCGCCTGCTCCAGATAGACACTCAGCGTTTCCAGAAGAGCCGAACCGGCCTCCTCCAGCGGTCTGTAGATCTCCTCCACCAACTGGTCCCGCGCGGCGGGGTCTCCGGCCATCGCGCGCTCCGGGAGGAGATCGTCCGCCAGGACCGGGCGCGGGGCGTCCTGCCATGCCAGACACGCCTTCAGCCCGGCGGCCGCGGCCTGCGCGGACCGGGTCGCGGCCAGCAGGTCCGGCACGACGGGTCCGGCGACGACGGGCCCGGCGGCGTACGGCCCGATCAGGCCCTTGGCGACCTGGAGCGGATTGTCGCTGCCGCCCGCGATGACGACGAGCCGGTTGCCGAGAACCCCGGTGAGGACCTGGAGCTTGGCGTGCCGGGCGGCGCGCCGGATCGCCTCCACGGTCAGTTCGCTGTCCCCGTCGGGCGCGGTGCCGAGGACGACGCACACATGCTCGGGCGAACTCCAGCCGAGCGCGGCGGCCCGCGACACGGCCCCCTCGTCGGCCTCGCCGGAGAGCACCGCGTTCACCACCAGCGACTCCAGCCGGGCATCCCAGGCGCCCCGGGCCTCGGCGGCCTGGGCGTAGACCTGGGCGGTGGCGAAGGCGATCTCGCGCGCGTAGACGAGGAGCGCCTCGCGCAGCACCGACTCGTCGCCGGGGGCGGCCACCTCCTCGATCGCGGCCTCCATGACCTCGATCGTGGTGCGCACCATCTCCACGGTCTGCCGCAGGGTGATGGCCCGGGTCAGTTCGCGCGGCGCGGTGCCGAACACATCGGTCGAGATGGCCTGCGGCGTCTCGGGATGCCGGAACCACTCGGTGAACGCGGCGATACCGGCCTGGGCGACCAGGCCGATCCAGGACCGGTTCTCCGGGGGCATCGCCCGGTACCACGGCAGCGATTCGTCCATGCGGGCAATCGCGTTCGCGGCCAGCCGGCCGGAGGACTGCTCCAGCCGTTTCAGGGTCGCGGCGTGCAGGTGGGCGTCGTGGGCGGGGGGCTGCTCAGGATCGGGTCGGGGCACGAGGACAAGACTGCCTTATCGGGCCGGTGGTTCGGTGGGCCGGGGCGACGGTGCCCCGTACCGGCGGGTAGCCGGACACCTGCCGGACACCGCCGTCGTACGCGCGTCCGCACGGCTACCGTGGCCGGGTGATTTCCGTGCACCGGTCCGAGGACCGCTACCGGGGCGGGGACGAGGCCGCCGGGATCGACACCCGGCACGCCCTCTCCTTCGGCCCCTTCTACGACCCGGACAACCTCCGCTTCGGCCCGATCCTGGCCTGCAACGAGGAGCGCCTCGCCCCGGGCGCGGGCTTCGATGAGCATCCGCACAGCCATACGGAGATCGTCACCTGGGTCGTCGAGGGCGAGCTGACCCACCGCGACTCGGCCGGCCACTCCACCGTCGTCCGCGCCGGCGACGTGGCCCACCTGAGCGCCGCCTCCGGGGTCCGGCACGTCGAACGCAACGACGGCACGGTCCCGTTGACCTTCCTCCAGATGTGGCTGGCCCCCCTGGAGCCGGGCGGCGAACCCTCGTACACCGTCGTGCCCGGCATCGCCGACTCCACCCCGTACGCCCTGCCCGGCGCGGGCGCGATGCTCCATGTCCGCCGCCTGACCGAGGACGAACGCACGGCGGTCCCGGACGCGGTGCGCGCGTACGTCCATGTGGTGCGGGGCCGGGTCGCCCTGGACGGCGAGGAGCTGGGCCCCGGCGACGCCGCCCGGATCACCGGCGCGGAGGGCCTGGCGGCGGTCGCGGTGGCGGGTCCGGCGGAGCTGCTGGTGTGGGAGCTGGCGGGCTGAGGCCCCGCGCCGGGACCGCCGGAGGGCGGGGGAGCGGGGCCTCGGTGGCCTCGGGGCCGGTCGGGGTCAGCTGATGGACTTGATGCTGCCCCAGCCGCCGGTGCCGACCTGGATGCTCGGGCCGTCGACCGGGCCGTGGACCGAGCTCGCGCCCTTGTAGAACTTCAGGGTGCCGTCGGCCGCGGTGGTCCACATGTCCGCGACGCCGTTGCGGTCGGCGTCGGCCGCGCCCGCGATCAGCGGGCGGTTGGTGACGGTGTAGCCGTGGCCGTACTCGGTCCGGCTGCCGAACGAGTTGTTCGACAGGCCGAGGTAGACGTACAGGATGCCGTCACGCCTGTCCCGGGCCAGCAGGTCGACCCGGCCGTCCTTGTCGGCGTCGCCGGGGGCCGTCAGGTCCATCACGTCCCAGCCGCTGGTGCCGATGACCACCGGGGCGGCGACGGTCGGCGTGGGCGCGGACTTCCCCTTGTACAGGTACAGCTTGTTGCTGTGCTGGACGACCAGGTCGGGGTGGCCGTCCCGGTCGACGTCCCCGGCGCCGACCAGCTTCGAGACGGTGGGCAGCCCGGTGAGGAGCTTGATCGGGGAGCCCAGCGTGCCGGTGCCGAGGTTGGGGTAGACGCGCAGTTCGCCGCCGACGATGGCGACGACGTCCTCCATGGCGTCCCCGGTCCAGTCGCCGCGGTGCGTCACCGCGGCGCCCGACCAGCCGCCGGTGCCGATCTGGATCCGCGAGCCGAGAGCGCCCGTGCCGGTGCCCGGGTAGACGAACAGCTTGCCCGTGTTGTCGACCGCGACCAGGTCGGGCTTGTTGTCGCCGGTCAGGTCGCCCGGGACGGCCGCCGTGGTGTTCATGATCCAGGCGCGTACGTCGTCCACGCGGGTCGCGACCGCGCCCGTACGGGTCTCGGTGGCCGGCGTGCCGACGCAACCGCCCATCCAGGACCTGCTGGTGACGGCGAGCAGCTCCTGCCGGCCGCCGCTCTCGCGCAGGATCGGGCCGCCGGCGTCCCCCTGGCAGATGACCGTGTCGCCGACCGCCGTCAGCGCGACGTTCGCCGATGCGTCGCCGTTGGCGGTGAACGTCCCGGTGTGCAGCCGGTCGGGCACCCAGCTCGTCCTCGTCCGGCCGAACCCGGCCGCGGTCACGCTCTCGTCGGCCGTCGCCGGGGTGGCGGCCAGGGCGACCGGCTTCACGCCGGCGATGCCCACGCCCAGCTTCACCAGGACCAGGTCACGGTCGGCGTGCGGGACGAGCTCGACGGCGGTCCGGACGGCCCCGCCCGTGGTCTGCGTCAGGTCGGTGCGGCCGACCGTGACGGTGGTCGTGACCTTGGGCTTGCCCGGCTGGACCACGCCCGTCGCGTCGGTGAAGCAGCTCGCGGCGGAGAGCACCCACCGCGGGTCCACGAGCGTTCCCGTGCAGGAGCGGTCGGCGGCGCCGACGACGATCCTCGCCGTGTGCCCGAAGGCGGCCGCGTCGGCCGGCTCCCCCTGCAGGGCCATGGCGGGCGAGGTGACGAAGCTCCCCGCCAGGGTTGCGGCGACAGCGGCGCCGACGGTCCAGATTGTGCGTCTGTGCGAACGAGGCACGACGTTTACCCCCACTGAATGAAGTTCCCGGGGCCCACGCCTGCTGACGGCGAGAGCCCGTAAGTGACGGGATTCAAACACGACTTGACCGGATCTGTACGGCCAAGATCAGGCACAACGCGCAAAGTTCGCGGCGGACCGTATGGACTATGTCACTACAACCATGTCCGTTTTGCGCACACGGGCTCGACTACCCGGCGAGACGGGCCCGCCACAGGTCGCGGAGCAGCGCGATCTCGGCCATGTGGTGGATGAACTCCAGGTTGCCCGCGGCCAGCGTGCCGACGTACACGTCGTCGGGGTCGGAGCCGTACGGATACTGCGAGAAGCCGACCGTGTCGAGCTGCTCCTCGGTGAGGGTGTCCAGGCTCGCGCGGTGGCGGTCGATCGTCTCCCAGAAGCGTTCGAGCGCGAGCGCGGCGGACGGTGTGAAGTCGACCAGGAGGTGCGGGTCCTGCCGCCGTTCGCCGAAGGTCCACTCCCACTGCCCCGCGAAGCAGGAGTGCAGATGGCCCAGCCGCCACGCGATGGTGGTGATCGGTACGACGTCGGGCTCCGGCTCACCGGTGAACGCCAGGACCTCCTCGACCCGTTCGACGCTCACGCTCCAGTCCTCGGCGATCTTCGCGACGGACATGCCGTCCGCGACCTGCCGCGCGACCTCCGCGTACTCGCTCGCCGGAATCTCCGGCGCCCCCTTGTCGATGACCCACGCGCCCGGCCCGTACGCCCGGGGCGTCGTGGCCTCCTCGCGCCGCCGGATCGACCAGCTGCCGGGCGCGGGCTCCCACAGATATTCCTCGTCGCCGAGCCCGTGCAGCCGGACCTCGGCCATCTCCCGCGCCTGGTCGAACTGCTCGATCAGAACGCTCAGTCGGTCGGTCCGCTGTTCCTGGCCGCTCATGCCCATCTCCCCTGTTGTGATGCTTCCGTCGCGACGCGTCCGCGCGGTGACGTGTGTCAGTCCTCGGAGCGCTTCTCACGCTCGTCCGCCAGCCTGTCCAGTTCGCGCATCGCCTGGGAGTGCCCACTGAGCCGCCGGCTCACATGGCCGGTCGTCACCAGCGCGGTTCCCACGAGCGATACGGGTATGGAGAGCCCCAGCACGAGCAGTGCCTCGGGCCAGTCGCGTTCGTCCGCGCAGTAATCACCGGCCCACACACCGTCGTTGGCCGTACCGCCCTCCGTGAACAGCCGCGCGGCGCACTCCTTCGTGTTGCTGCCGCGGGTCTCGACCTCGTAGTCGGTCAACAGCAGAACGGCGCACCAGCCCCACAGCAACGCCCCCACGAACAGGAGCCCGACGCCCCAGTCGCGTGTGCGGGCGGCCCGTTCCCGGAATTCGAGGTCGTACTCTCGTGATCGCATGGCGGCCGAATCTAGCAGCGCACACATGTGCGGGTCTTTCGGGTTTCCGCCCCACGGGTCTCCGTTTCGCAGCTCTCCGTCCTACGGGTTCGCGTTCTTCCGCGCGCGGACGGCCAGGACGGCGACCAGCAGCGTCGGTACGAGCAGCAGCGAGAAGGCGATGGCATACCCGCCGAGGCGGCTCGCCCCGGCCGCCAGACCGGCGTTGAGCACGGCGGTGGCGAACGCGAGGACGACGACCTGCCCGAGGTTCATGTTGGTCTGCATGGCACTGGTGGTGTGGCCCAGCCGGTCCGGCGCGCTGTGCGAGAGCGAGAGCACCGTGACACAGGGGTCGAGCATGCCCATCCCGATCGCCGCCAGCGGCATGGCCGCCATCGCGAGCAGCGGCGACACCCCGGAGAAGGTGCCCACCACGGCGAAGACCACGGACGCCGCCATGACCAGCGCGCCGACCGTGACGAGACGGTGCCGGGCGACGTCCTGGAGCAGCTTCCCCTGCACCCACGACGCGACCGCCCACAGCACGGCGGAGGCGGTGAACGCGACGCCGACCGTCACCGCGGCCACCCGCCGCTCGGTGATCAGCATCAGCGGAACCAGCGCCTCGACGGTGAAGTACGTACCCGACGTCAGCCCGCGCAACAGCACCGCGGTGGGCAGGCCGCGAGCACTGCGCCAGGTGCCGGCCGGCAGCAGCCGGGGCGCGAAGACCACGAGGAGCGCGACCCCGGCGGCGACGAACAGCAGATGGCGCGTGTCCCACCCGGACACCCCGTACTGGCCGAGCGCCGCGCCCAGACTCAGCAGCGCCGCGATCAACAGCGGCGGCCGGGACGCGCGTTCCTCGGCGGGCGGGAGGTCGGCGGCCCGGGCGTCATCGCCCTTCGGGGCCCGGCGCAACACCGCCACCAGGGCAACCGCGGGCAGCGCCGTCAGCGCGGCCAGACCGTAGAACACCACCCGCCACGACCACACTTCGGCGACCACCCCGGCGATCGGCGGCCCGACCAGCGACGGGATGATCCAGCTCGCGCTCATCATCGCGAGCATCCTGGGCCGCAGATACTCCGGATACGACTGCCCGATGGCGGTCGTCACGGACACGGCCACCATCCCGGCGGCCAGCCCGTCGACGAAGCGGCCGACCACCAACTGCCAGATGGACACGCTGGACGCCGACACCAGCAGCGTCACCACGGAGAGGACCATGCCGAGCGCCAGGGGGCGGCGAGCCCCGGAGCGGTCCGCCCAGTGCCCGCCCAGCACCCCGCCGAGCAGACTGGCGGCCACGAAGCTGCCCGCGACCAGGGGGAACAGCGGTACGCCGTCCAGATCCTCGGCCGCCGTAGGCAGCGTAGGCACCACGGCCAGGGCGGCGAACCCGGTCAGGAACATCACCGTGGCGAAGGTCAGCGTGGCCGCCGCGTGCTGCCGGGAGAAGATGCCCGGCAGGGCCTCGCCGGTGTCGCCGGAGTCGTTCGGCGAAGGGTGGACGGCCTGTTCCGCAGTCAATCGATGCCCCGTCGACGTAGCTCGACACCCCGAGGCTTGGTCTGGACCACCCGGGGCCAGGCGAGAAGCTATGTCAGGCCCGAAGCGTGGGCAACTGCTTTAAGGGCAGGCCGGTTACAGGCCTAGGTGTCCTGCTCGCCGCGTGATGCCGCAGGCGGGGGCAGCGCGCCGGGAGCCTGGCTTTCGCGTATTCGCCTTGCCCTCAGTGCGCGTCCCCAGAACATCCCGATGCCCAGCACAAGCATCCCGCCTGCGGTTTTGACCCATGCGACGCCTGTGGCGTTGGCGGCGATCAGGATGAGCACAGCGAGGACCGTCAGCACCACGATGGGTCTGACCAGATCGCTGCGCGGCCTCATATGTCATCCCGCATGCGTTGCGTGATCCTCTCCGTGCGAGCCGCGTCAGCGCAGCCCGTCCACGAACGCCTGCCAGGCGGGGGCCCCGAGGAGGATGGCGGGGCCGGTGGGGTTCTTGCTGTCGCGGACGGGGATGGAGCCGTGGAAACCTTCGGCTACCTCGACGCACTCGCCGCCGGTGTTCCCGCTGTAGCTCGACTTCCGCCAGTCCACGTTCGTCAGGTCAGGGCCGTGCTCCATAACGCTCCTCCATCACGCGCCTGATCCGCGCCACCGATTCCTCGACGGAGAGTGCGGTGGCCTGGAGGTGAGCGTATCGGAGCGAGCCCTCCCTGACCGTCTCGGGGTTGGCCGTCATGTGGCCGGAGATGAGGTCCTCGGTGTAGACGATGTCCGGGTTGTCGTCGAAGCGCATCCCGGTGAACGAGCCAGCCAGGCTCGCGTGTTCACCTGCCTCGAACGGCAGCACCTGAATCCGCATCCACCGGTGCGTCGCGTAGTCCAACAGCTTCTGGAGTTGGGCCCGCATCACCTCATGGCCGCCGATCGGGCGGTACAGCACCGCCTCGTCCAGGATCGCCCACGCCAGCGGCGGCTTCGCTCGCTCCAGGATCCGCTGGCGCTCCATCCGGGCGGCGAGCAGACCCTCCAGGTCGTCCGGCATACCGGTGGCCAGCACCGCCCGCGCGTAGTCCTCCGTCTGCAACAGCCCGTAGACCAACTGTGCCTGGTACGCGGAGATGTACGCGGCCTTCGCCTCCATGTCCGCGTACGGCTGGAACCAGGTCGGCAGTTGGCTTCGCAGTACCAGGCCCACCAGGCGGGAGAACGTCCCGTCCGTGCCCAGCGCCGCGTCCACACGCTCCGAGAAGTCGCGGGTGGGGACCTTCTTCGTCGTCTCGACCTGGCCGACCAGCGAGCCCGTGCAGAAGATGGCGGAGCCCAACTGCGGCTGCGTCAGGCCCTGGGCTTCGCGATGGCGGCGCAACTCCGCGCCGTAGTAGGCGAGCGGTGAAGCGTCGGGATCGAGCGTCTGGATGTTGGCCACGGCGACGGACCTCCGGGTGCAACGCCTCGCGGCGTTCGTTTCGGTACGTAGCCGAGCGTAGCCAGCCCATCGCAGGCTGGTGACATGAATCACGTAGTTATCCCCCGGAGGGATCCCGGGGAGCCCGTCTACCGCGCCGACTTCGCCCTCGGCGAGCACTCCGCCCGGCATCTGCGCCGCGTGCTGCGGCTCTACCTCAAGGGCTGGGAGCTGATGTTCCTCGCCGACGCCGCCGAGCTGGCGCTCACCGAGCTGATCGCCAACGTCGTGCAGCACGTGCCCGACCGGCGTGGCCGGACCTTCATCTTCCGGCTGCCGCGCGGCGAGGGCGTCCGCGTCGAGGTCGCGGACAGCAGCCCCGTCATGCCCCTCGCCATCACGGGCGACCCGCTGGACGACGGGGGCCGGGGGCTCGTCCTCGTCGACGCCGTCACCGACGACTGGGGCATCATCAAGCGGTGGGACGGCGGCGGGAAGACCGTCTGGTTCGAGTGCCTGACGCCGCCCGAGCTGGGTGGCAGCCGGTTCAGGACAGCTCGGCCAGAACCGCGTCCGTGAACGGGGTCCACGCCTCCGCCGCCCACGGGCCGAAGGCGCGGTCGGTCAGCGCGACGCAGGCGACGCCCGCGACCGGGTCGATCCACAGGAACGTGCCCGACTGGCCGAAGTGCCCGAAGGTGGCCGGGGAGGACGAGTTGCCCGTCCAGTGCGGGGACTTGGAGTCGCGGATCTCGAAGCCGAGGCCCCAGTCGTTCGGGCTCTGGTGGCCGTAGCCCGGCAGGACGCCCTTGAGGCCCGGATGCACGACGCTCTGGGCCTCCAGGACCGTACGCGGGTCGAGCAGGCGCGGGGCCTGGACCTCGGCGGCGAAGCGGACCAGGTCGGCCACGGTGGAGACGCCGTCGCGGGCGGGGGAGCCGTCGAGGGTCGTGGAGGTCATGGACAGCGGCTCCAGGACGGCCTGGCGCAGATACTCCGCGAACGGGATGCCCGACGCCTTCGCGATGTGGTCGCCCAGCACCTCGAAGCCCGCGTTGGAGTAGAGGCGGCGGTTGCCGGGCGGGGCCGTCACCCGGTGCTCGTCGAAGGCGAGGCCGCTGGTGTGGGCGAGCAGGTGGCGCACCGTGGAGCCCTCGGGCCCGGCCGGCTCGTCCAGCTCCACGGCCCCTTCCTCGTACGCCACCAGCGCCGCGTAGGCCGCGAGCGGCTTGGTGACCGAGGCGAGGGGGAAGCGGTGGTCGGCCGGCCCGTGCGTGCCGAGGACCGTGCCGTCCGCCCGGACGACGGCGGCCGCCGCGGTCGTGACCGGCCAGGTGTCGATGATGCGCAGGCTCTCCATGCGTCCGAGCCTAACCGCCGTGCCCGGCATCCTGCCCCGGGCCCCGGGAGGCCTGGGAGGCGCGAGGCCGCCGCCCCGGGCCCCGGGAGGCGCGAGGCCATCGCCCCGGTCCGAGGCCGCCGCTCCCGGCCCGAGGCCGCCGCTCCGGTCCCGGGACCCCGAGGCCTCACGCGGCCAGCGGGTCCAGCGGTGCCAGCCGGGTGCCGAGCGCCATGATCCGCATCGCCCGTTCCGTGGCGTCGGCCAGGAACTCGTCGCTCCGGCCGATCGCCTCCACCAGCGTCATCGGCGCGGGCAGGATCGCGCTGTACGCGTCCACGCCCACCGCCCGTACGTCCTGCGCGCCCGGCCCGATCGTCCCGGCCAGCACCAGGACCGGCACCCCTGCGGCCCGGGCCCGCCGCGCCACCTCCGCCGGGATCTTGCCGCGTACGGTCTGGTGGTCCAGCGCGCCCTCCGCCGTGATCACGAAGTCGGCGCGGGCCAGGCGGGCGTCCAGGTCGAGGCCGTCGAGGAGGACGTCGTAACGGGGGAGGAGGCGGGCTCCCACCGCCGCGAGTCCGGCTCCGAGGCCGCCGGACGCGCCCGTGCCGGGAGCCGTCCGCAGGTCGATCGGTGCTCCGGTCGGTGGCGCGAAGGCCGGGGCCAGGTCGCGGGTGAGGACGGCGGCCAGCCGCTCCAGGCCCGCCGACAGCAGCTCCACCTCCGCCGGGGTCGCGCCCTTCTGCGGCCCGAACACCCGGGCCACACCGCGCTTCCCGCACAGCACGTTGTACGGGTTGCAGGCCACCAGGAGGTCGGCCTCGGCCAGCCGGGGGTCGAGGCCGGACGGGTCGATGTGCTCCAGCTCGTGCAACACCCCGCCGCCGCGCCGGAGTTCACGGCCGTGCCGGTCGGTGAGCCGGGCCCCGAGCACCTGGAGCGCACCCGCGCCGCCGTCCGACGTACCGGAGTCGCCGCAGCCGACCAGGATGCGCCGGGCCCCCGCGTCCAGCGCCGCCCGGATCAGCTCGCCGACGCCGTACGTCGTGGTCGCGCCCGGGTGGCGGAGGTCCGGCGGCACCAGGGCGAGCCCGGCGACGGCCGCCATTTCCACGACGGCGGTCAGCGGACCGGGCCCGCCCAGCAGCGCGAAGTGCGAGGGGACCGGGTCGCCCACCGGGCCCGTCGCGGTGCACGCGACCAGTCGGCCGCCGCCCGCCAGGGCCAGCGCCTCCGCCGTGCCCTCGCCGCCGTCGACCAGCGGAATGAGGTCGAGATCGGCGTCGGGGACCACCCGGCGTACGCCGACGGCGATGGCCTCGGCCACCCGGGCGGCGGACAGGGACTCCTTGAAACCGCTGGGGGCGATGGCGATGCGGTGGGTCATGGCTGGGGCCTTTCGTTCGGATCGAGAAGGACGGGTACGCCGAGCAGCGGCCAGACGACGAGCGCGAAGGCGAGGACGAGGGCCGCCGTGAGCGGCGCGAGGAAGGCGGACAGCCGCAGCAGATCGCGTGGCGTGTACGTCGGAGTGCCGGGCACGTCCGCGAAGAGCGCGACCGGCTTCGCCGAGGACGGCAGGGTGTGGCAGAAACCGGCGGCGGCCGTGGACGCCAGCGCCGCCGTGACCGGATTGACCCCGGCCCCGACCGCAGCCGCGACCACCAGCGGGACCAGCACGGAGGACCGGGCGGAGCGCGACTGGAGCGCCAGATGGGCGGCCGTGCTGACGACGACCACACCGGTCAGGAAGAGCCACGGGGGCGTCGACGCCCCGAGCGGTATCCAGCCCACCAGCCAGTCGGCCGCGCCCGAGTCGGAGAGCGCGACGCCCATCGCCATCGTGGCGGCCATGAACAGCAGCAACGGCCAGGGGACCGTCCGCAGACCGTCCTTGAAGCGCACCGTGCCCAGCGCGGGCGAGGTCGCCACCAGCGCGCCGATCAGCGCGACCACGGCGGGCGACACCCCGTGCAACGGCTCGCTGCACCACAGCAGGACGACCGTCGCCAGCAGGAGCAGACACCGGGACTCGGCCGGGGTGAGCGGGCCTTCGACGGCCGTCTCGGAGTGCTCCTGGATCTGCGCCGCCGTGATCGTGACCGGGCCCCTGCGGTCGGCCCGCCGGGTCGTCGTCAACAGCACCAGTTCGGCGGCGAGATGGGAGGAGGCGACCGCCAACGGCAGCCCGACGACCAGCCATTGCACAAAGCTCAGCTGCTCCCCGGTCTGCTCCCACAGCACCCCGACCGTGATCAGGTGCGCGCCCGCCCCGATGAGCGTGGCGACGGCGGACAGCAGGATGACGGTGGGGAAGAGCAGCGCCAGCATCACCACCAGGCGGGTCCGCTCACGGAGTGCGGCGGCCAGCGCCAGGAACACCGGAAGGGCGAGCGCGGCCCGGCCCGAGGTGGCCGGCACGGCGAACGCGGTGACGACCAGACCGGCCGTGGTCAGGTGCGTCAACTGGCGTACGGTCCTGGCCCCGCCGACCAGGAAGACGGCGGCCCGGCCCGCGAGACCGGTCCGGGTCACGGCGGCCGCGAGGACGAAGGCGCAGATCAGCAGCCACACCGTCTCGTCGCCCAGGGTGGCGAACAGGGCCTCGCTGCTGATCACCCCCGTCACCGTCAGCGCCAGGCCCGCGCCGAGCGCGATGTAGGCGTCGTCCACCGGAGTGGCGATCCAGGCGGCGGTGGCCAGGACGAAGACGGCGAGCGAGAGCCGCCCTTCGGCACTGAGGCCGGGGGCGGCGCCGGGGACGGCGAGGAGAGCGCAGAGTCCGAGGACGGCGCAGAGGCCGACGGTCTGCCGGAGGGGGAGAGGCACGCTGTACAGCCTCTGAAGGCGGGGTGAGCGGTCGATGAGCGGCCGGTGAGGGATCTTTCATGCGGGCCATGGCCCAGAGAGGCCCTACGGCAGCCGGTACCCCATGCCCCGTACCGTCTCCAGCCGCTCCGCCCCCAACTTCCGGCGCAGCGCCCGGACATACACGTCCACGATGTTGGAGCCGGGGTCGAAGTCGTACCCCCACACATGCGACAGGATCTGCTCGCGCGACAGCACCTGGCCCGGGTGGCGCAGGAACATCTCCAGCAGCACGAACTCGCGTGCCGTCAGGTCCACCGTCCGGTCCTCCGCGCGGGCCCGCCGCGTGCGCAGGTCCAGGGTGAGGCTGCCGCTGCGCAACAGGGTGACCTCGGGCGCGCGGGCTGCGGTGCGTTGGCGCAGCCGTATCCGGGCGAGCAGCTCCTCGAAGCGGAACGGCTTCGTCATCCAGTCGTCGGCCCCGCCCTCAAGACCCGCCACCGTGTCCCGGACCGAGTCGCGGGCGGTGAGCACGATCACCGGCAGCGTGACGCGGGCCTCGCGCAGCTCCCGCAGCACGGTGAAGCCGTCCCGGCCCGGCAGCCCGATGTCGAGCACCATCAGGTCGAAACCGCCGGTCAGCGCATGGCCCAGCGCCAGGTCACCGTCGTCGGCGACGACCGTGGTGAAGCCGTTGGCGCGCAGGCCCTTCTGGACGAACGAGGCGATGCGCTCCTCGTCCTCGGCGATCAGGATGCGGTTCATGTGTCGGTCTCCAGCGTGATGACGAAAGTGGCTCCGCCGCCTTCGGTGCGGCGTAGTTCCACGCGGCCGTGGTGGCCCTCCGCGATGGCTCTGACGATGGCGAGGCCCAGCCCGGCCCCGCTGGTGCGGGTCCCGCGCCGGGACGTGCCCCGGCGGAACCGTTCGAAGATGACCTCGGCGTCCTCCGGCGGAATGCCGGGTCCGTGATCGGCGACGTACAGCTCCACACGTCCCGCATCGGCCCGGGAGCCGATCGTCCGGGAGCCGATACGGATGCGCTGGCCGGGCACGGTGTGCTGGACGGCGTTCTGCGCGAGCTGGACCATCGCCTGCGTCATCCGCTGTTCGTCCAGGCGCACTTCGCGGTCCGCGACGCCGTCGAGCTGCCACTCCCGGTCGCCCAGGGTCCGCACCTTCACGAACACGTCGGCCGTCAGCTCCGCGAGCTGGACGGGCTCGGGACGTACGAAGTCGGGGCGCTCGGCCCCCGCGAGCAGCAGCAGGTCCTCGACGATCCGGCTCATCCGGTCCAGCTCGTCCGTGACCAGCCGCACCGTCTCCTCCCGGTCCGCCGGATCGTCGCCCATCAGCTCCAGATGGCCCCGGACGATGGTGATCGGGGTGCGCAGCTCGTGCCCGGCGTCGTCGACGAAGACCCGCTGCGCGGCGAACGCCTGCTCAAGCCGGTCGAGCATCGCGTTGAACGTCTCGGCGAGGGCCGCGATGTCGTCCCGGCCCTCCACCGGGATCCGCCGGGTGAGGTCCTGCTCGGTCAGCTCCGCCGCCGTCGTCCGCACCAGCCGTACGGGCGCGAGAATGCGTCCGGCGACCGCCCAGCCGATGCCCGTCGTCATCAGCAGCGCCACCCCGGACAGCGCGAGCAGCGTCCAGAACGTCTTGTCGGCGACGGCCCGTTCGCGCTCCGGGTGGAAGGCGACGACGAACGCCCCGGGCTGTCTGCCCCCGGACGGAGCGATCACGACCTTGGCCCAGCGCAGCTCGCCCTGCGGGCGCTCCAGCGTTCCGAAGGAGCTCTCGGAGGCGTGGATCCGGGTCAGCGAGGCGGTGTCCCGCCACAGGGCGCTGTCCGGGGGCAGGTCGCGGCGCTGCCGGATGACGTCGGGCCGCGCGCCTGGCCGGCCGGTCAGGCCCAGCAGCTCCTCGTCGGGGTCGGCGTACTGCCGCTGCAGATAGACGCGCAGCAGCCGGTCCGCGGTGCCGAAGCGGCCGCCGGTGTCCGGGTCCACCCCCTGCGGAACGAAGTTCGCGAACTCGCCGGTCTCCTGCGTGAGCAGCTGGCTGATGCGGTGGTCCACGTCCCGCTGGAGGATCGAGCGCACGGTGACGGCGACCGCGCCCAGCGCGACCGCCATCACGACCAGCAGCCACAGCAGGATCCGTACCCGGGCGGAGATCCTCGGGAAGCCCAGCGACGACCGGCTAACCGTCATCACCGAGGTCGTCGTCGTCATCGTCGTCGTCGGCCGCGGAGGGGCCCGGGACGACGGAGCTGTCCGGTGTACGGGTCGGAGCGGGGGTGCCGCTCGGCGACGGCGGGGTGGCGCGTGGACTCTCGTCCAGCTGAACGGCGGGAGGCACCTTCGGCGCCTCCGAGGTGTCGGTCATGGCGTAGCTGGTGGCCGCTATGCCCAGGGGCACGGCGACGACGGCTGCCAGGGCCGCCAGACGAGGTGAGAAAGCCATGCGTTCACCCTGACGGTCCCGGGCGGTACGAACATGAAGCCAGGATGAACATTCCTTCATCTCGGGCACATGCGACATGTCGGGTCATAGGAGGTGTCAGAGAAACCTCGATTGCGCTTGCTTCGAGTGCACTCCAAGGATCTAGCGTGGAGAGCATGACGGGCACAGGTACAGGCACGGACAAGGGCAGCTACAGCATCAGCGAGGTCGTCGCCCGCACCGGGCTCACCGCGCACACCCTGCGCTGGTACGAACGCATCGGCCTCATGCCCCACGTCGACCGCTCGCACACCGGCCAGCGCCGCTTCAGCGACCGCGACCTGGACTGGCTGGCCTTCGTCGGCAAGCTGCGGATGACCGGCATGCCCGTCGCCGACATGGTGCGGTACGCGGAGCTGCTGCGCGAGGGCGAGTCCACCTTCGAGGAACGGCAGGAACTGCTGGAGGCGACCCGCCGCGATGTGCTCTCGCGGATCGCGGAGCTCCACGACACCCTCGCCGTGCTCGATTACAAGATCGAGTTCTACGCGGGCGCCCGCAGGGCGCCGGAGAGGCACAGTGCCTGATGACTGGCAACGACAGCAACAAGATCGCCACCACGGAGCTCGGCGCCGGCGGACCCCGGGTCGGCGTCCAGGGGCTCGGCTGCATGGGCATGAGCGAGTTCTACGGAGACACCGACCTCGCCGCCGCCCGCGACACCCTGGACGCGGCCCTGGAGGCGGGCGTCACGCTCTTCGACACCGCCGACGCCTACGGGCGCGGGGCCAACGAGGAGTTCCTCGCGCCGTTCGTCGGGGCCCACCGGGACGAGATCACCCTCGCCACCAAGTTCGCGCTCGTCCGCACCGACGACCCGCAGTACCGGGGCATCAGCAACGACCCCGCCTACATCCGTACCGCCGTCGAGGCGAGCCTGCGCCGGCTGAACACCGACGTCATCGACCTCTACTACATGCACCGCCGCGACCCGGCCGTCCCGCTCGCCGAATCGATCGGCGCACTGGCGGAGCTGGTTCAGCAGGGCAAGGTCAAGCAGCTCGGCCTGAGCGAGGTCACCGGCCCGGAGCTGCGCGAGGCGTACGCCGTCCACCCGATCGCCGCCCTCCAGTCGGAGTGGTCGCTCTTCAGCCGGGACGTCGAGCGGAGCGCCGTCGGCGCGGCGGCCGAGCTGGGCGTCACGCTCGTCCCGTACTCCCCGCTCGGCCGGGGCTTCCTCACCGGGGCCTTCACCGACGCGGGCAAGGACCTCGCGGCGAACGACTTCCGCGCCCACCAACCCCGCTTCACCGGCGACAACGCCAGGACGAACGCGGCCCTGCTGGAGCCCGTCCACAAGATCGCCGCGGCCCACGGGGCGACCGCCGCACAGGTGGCCCTGGCCTGGGTCCAGCAGCGCGCCGAGGTCCACGGCCTGAACGTGGTCCCGATCCCCGGCACCCGTAAGCGCAGCCGCCTCCTGGAGAACGTCGCCGCGACCCGGCTGACCCTGACGGCGGACGAACTGGCCGCCCTGGAGCCGATCGCGGACCGGGTGGCGGGGGACCGCTACCCGGACATGAGCAGCACGGCGACGGCGCGGGAGCGGTAGCCCGGAGACGTACGCGGTGATCGCCTGGTTCATGAAGTCCATGACGACGCCGGCCCCTCACGCCAGCCCCAGCGCGAACACCGCGAACCCCGCCGCGAGCAGCCCCGCCAGCGCGCGGCGGGCGTTCGCGGCGCGGGTGCCCGACCGCCACGGGTCCTCGAAGCGGCGCGCGTACCGGGCGATCAGCACCAGCAGCCCGGCGAACACCGGCAGCCAGGCGATCCGGGCCAGCACCCAGCCCACCGTGTCCGGCGCGGTGGTCAGACCCGCCACCGCCGTGCCCGCCGCGCCCGTGAGCGAGGCCGGTACGGCGGCGGCCAGCATCGCCGTCTGGTGCCAGCACAGGATCGTCATCGCCGACAGGTTGATCACCACGACCGGCGCCCACAGCAGCGGCCTGCGCAGCAGCCGCCCGAGCCGGTCGCGCAGCAGGATCGCCGCCCCGCTCTGCGCCGCCGCCAACGCCACCACCAGCAGCGACGGCGGATGCGAGTTCGTCCGCGCCTCGCCCGGCACGCCGACCATCGACGCCGGGTAGTGGAAGGCGAGCAGCAGCACGGCGAACAGCACCCCGCCGCCGATCAGCAGCAGCCGCGCCCCGCGCCTGCCGATCCGGCCCTCTCCCCAGGACACGCCCAGCTGATACGCGAACAGCCAGCCGGGCAGGATGTTGAGTGCGCTCAGCCAGGACGGCATCGCCTCCGCGAAGGGGCCGTAGCGCAGGAAGTCCACGACCGCGACGGAGACCAGCAGCGGCAGCGCCGCCCAGCCGCCGAGCCGTCGCGCCAGCCGCACACAGACCGGGGTGAGGGCCGTGACCACGGTGTACACCCCGACGAACCAGAGCGGCTGGATCACCAGCGTCGACGCCGTACGCAGCGTGTCGCCCGGCACGCCCAGCGCGGACAGCGCCGAGAGCAGCACCGCCCACACGGCGGTCACCCCGAGCACCGGCCGGCCGAGGCGGGTCAGCCGGCCGCCCAGCCAGGCGGCCGTCGTCGAGGTCCGGCGGCGGTAGGAGAGCACCGACGCGTACCCGCCGACCAGGAAGAAGATGCCCAGCATCTGGAGCACCCAACTGACCGGCGCGAACCCGCCGAAGGTCGAGAGCGGGCTCGCGTTGTGCAGCCCGTCGGCGTCCAGCCGGAACCCGCCGAGCATCCAGTGGCCGAGCGGCACAGCGAGCAGCGCCACGGCCCGCAGGCCGTCGATCGCGCGGTCGCGGTGGGCGGGGGTGGCGGAGTCGATACGGTCGGCGAGCCGCCGGACGTCGTCGCGTACGGCGTTCTTCCGCAGTGGTGTCTTCGGTACGGCGTTCATCGGGTCGCACCTTCCGGAGTGGTCGTGCCCCGCGCGATGGCGGCGAAGGCCCGGAGCGAGTCCGTCCCGGGCGCGAAGTAGCCGGCGTGGCCCCGGGCCTCGTCCGCCGGTACGCGGCGGGCGCCGAACGCCGGGTCGGTGGGGTCCGCCCCATGGCCGAGACCGGCGAAGCGCACGTTCGGCACGTTGTCGATCCAGTCGGTCGGGTCCTTCGCCGCCCACACCCGGGCCTTCGTCCGCAGCCCCGCGGCATCGTCCGCCCGCATGCCGGGGGAGCCGAGGACCACCAGGTCGGTGGCGGGCAGGCGGTGGGCGGCGATCCCGCAGACGACGGAGCCGTAGCTGTGGCAGAACATCGCCGGCTCGGGCAGCCCGTCCGCCGTCAGGCCCTCCGCGAACCGGGTCAGCCGCCCGGCGCCCGCCTCCGCGAGCCGCCCGGTCGCCGCGTCCACGCCGACGCCGACGGGGGTGGTGTACCCGGCCCAGGCGATGACGGCCGTCTCCGGACCCGCCTCCTGCTGCAGGGTCCGGGCCATCCCGGCCGGGGCCCCGTGGGCGGCGACCTTCCGGTCGAAGGTCCCGGCGTCGTTGTCGGACCCCGGCACCACCACCGAGACCCGCGCCGCCGCGCGCAGATCCCCGAACACCTCGGCGACCAGCCCGCGTCCGCGCGGATCGAATGCGAGGATCTGGCGTCCGGGCGCGGCCAGCGAACGGTAGCGGGGGTCGTCGGATGCGGTCAGCGCGAGGGAGTTGGCGCGGTAACGCACCTCCAGCGGCGCCCCGTCGAGATTCCCGACGACGGACGGATGCCGCAGCAACAGCAGTTGCCGCTCCTTCGGGCTCAACCCGGCGAAGAACGACGCGACTTCGGCAGCGGTCGAGCGCTCCGGATCGGGCAGCTCCGCCCCCAGCGCCCGGTCCGCCCGCCACTGCGCGGTGCCCGGCGGCGGCCCGGTCAGCGCCTGCTGCGCATCCCCCGAAACCCAGCCCGCGGTTCCCGCCACCACGCTGGTCGCCAGTGCGAACGCGACCACGGTCCTCGCGTATCGACGCATCGTGCCCTCCCTCTCCGGAGCCGCACCGAGCGGTGCGACCGGGAGGAAGGTAGGAAGCGGACGGGTGACGCGACGTCACACCGGGGAGCCAACTGCGGGGTGATACCGGGGTAGGGGGTGGGCGAGAACCCAGGACGTACCGTTACGCCCCCGCGTCCCCCGGAGTCACCAGCCCCGACTCGTACGCGAAGATCACCGCCTGCGCCCGGTCCCGCAGGTCCAGCTTGGCCAGCACCCGCCCGATGTGCGTCTTGACGGTCTGTTCGGCCAGCACAAGCCGCCCCGCGATCTCCTGGTTCGACAGCCCCCGCGCGATCAGCTCCAGCACCTCGCTCTCGCGCGGGGTGAGGCCGTTGAGCCGGAGCGCCTGGCCGCCGCGCGTCGCCCCGGCGGGCCGCTGCGCCGCGAAGTCCGCGATCAGCCGCCGGGTCACCGAGGGCGCGAGCAGCGCGTCACCGGCCGCCACCACCCGTACCGCCGCGATCAGATCGGCGGGCGGGGCGTCCTTCAGCAGGAACCCGGACGCCCCGGCGCGCAGCGCCTCGTACACGTAGTCGTCCACGTCGAACGTCGTCAGCATCAGCACCTTCGGCCGGTGCACCACGCCCACCGGCGGGTTCAACAGCTCGCGGGCGGCGGCCAGTCCGTCCATCTCCGGCATCCGGACGTCCATCAGGACCACGTCGGGATGCTGGTTGCGGCTGACGTCCACGCCCTGGCGGCCGTCCGCCGCCTCGCCCACCACGTCGATGTCGCTCTGCGCCGACAGCAGCGCCGCGAACCCGGCCCGCACCATGGCCTGGTCGTCGACGATGATCACGCGGATGGTCACAGGTCCTCCGAAGGGGGTGGGACGGAAGAGGGCCGGGCGGACGGCGCCGTGGCCGGAGGCAGCGGCATCCGGGCGGCCACCCGGAACCCGCCGTCGGGCAGCGGCCCGGTGTCCAGCGTGCCGCCGGTCAACCGTACGCGCTCCCGCATGCCCACCAGCCCGTGCCCGGTCCCGGTGCTCTCCAGCGGCTCGGCGGGCTTCGGCGCGGGCCCGTTGACCACCAGCACGTTCAGATGGCCCGCGGCCGCCCGCACCGAGACCTGGGTGCGCGCCCCGGGTGCGTGCCGCACCACATTGGCCAGCGCCTCCTGCACGATCCGGTACGCCGACAGATCCACCGCCGACGGCACCTCGCCCAGATCCGCGGCGAGCGACAGCTCCACCGGAAGCCCGGCCCGTACCGTCGCCTCCACCAGCTGCTGGAGCCGGTCCAGGCCCGGCTGCGGGGTCAGATCGCCCTCGGTGCCGTCGCTGCGCAGCACCGACAGCAGCCGCCGCATCTCGCCGAGCGACTCCCGCGCGGCCGCCGCGATGGCGGCGAACTCCTCCTGCGCGGGCTCCGGCAGACCCGGGATCCGGTACGGCGCGGAGTCCGCCTGCACGGTGATCACCGACATATGGTGCGCGACCACGTCGTGCAGCTCCCGGGCGATCCGGGTCCGCTCCTCCAGCAGCGTGCGCTGCGCCCGCTCCGCCTCGCTGATCGTCTCCTGCTCGGCCAGCCGCCGGGTCGCCTCGCCCCGCTCCCGCACCGCCCCGCCGATCACCAGGACCACCGCGCCGAGGATCGGCAGCAGCAGGGCGCTGCCGGTGCTGCGGTCGGCCGGCGCGATCAGATGCAGCACCAGCCCGGCCAGACATGTCGCCACCCATACGGAGACCGCGGTCCGCCGTGTCTCGCGCAGCCCGATGGCCAGCAGCAGGAAGAGGTAGGCGACCAGCACCGGCGGGATCCACGGCCAGACGTCGTGCTGCTCGGAGGGGTGCGCCAGCAGCACCAGCGCGCCCACGATGTCGGCCGGGAAGATGATCCACCACGCCTGGAGCGGCCGGTGGGCCAGCATCAGCAGCGGAGCCGCCCCGGCCACCCCGAGCGCCCCGGCCAGCGCGCCCGGCACGTCGTACTGCGAGGTCAGGACGGTGATGGTGACCGGGATGAAGGTCGCGGCCAGGGCGAGCACCACGACGTACGGCAGCAGCCGCTGCCACAGTTTCGGGGCTTCGGCCAGCAGCGGCGTGGACGGATGGGACGCGTGGGACAGCCCGTGGGCGAGCTCGCGCAGATTGCGGCGGGCGGCGCTCAGCAGGCCGTCGGCGGGCGGCGGGGGCCCGGCGGGGGAGGAGGACGTGGATGTGGACATAGCCCGGTCAGCCTAGGCAGACCGGAGGCCCGGGGGAGTCATACCGGGGTTCCGACCTGCGGCCGGTCCACCTCATACTCCGGTACGGGGTCACGGCTCGGCGGGCGTACTGCTCACGGGGTCGCGGCCCGGTGACCGTACGGGTCACAGCTCCGCGAGCAGTTGGGCCTTCTTCGCGGTGTACTCGGCGTCCGTCACCAGGCCGGCCTGATGCAGCTCGCCGAGGTGATGTATCCGCTCGGCGATGTCCGCCGGATCGCGCCGCCCGGCGTTCACCAGGGCCGGGGCGGAGGCGGCGGGCGCGGGCTGGGTCTTGCGTACGGACTCCAGGACGGCGGCGGCGAAGGGCAGCGACTCGTGCACCGGCCCGTAGCCCAGGCCGAACAGCACGGCGGCCGGATCCTGGTCCGGGCCGGCGGTCGGGGCCCCGGCGGGCACCCCGTCCGGCGTACCGCCGTCCACGTCCACGGAGCCGCCGGGACCGTGCAGATCGCCCAGGCTGCCGCCGGTGCGGTGGTCGACCGGGGCCGCCGCGCGGGGCAGCAGCCGCAGGTAGCCGTCCAGCGCCTCGGGCGAGCGCCATACGATTCCGGCCAACTCGCTCACTTTGAAGGTCTGGTCGCCGGCCTTCCACTTGGCGCTGGAGGCCCCGGTCCAGGACCACCGGAAGGAGACCCGCTCGCCGTCGAAGCCGGCCCGGCCGTCGTACGCCTTGAAGTTCATCGGGGCCTCGGGGGCCGCCACCAGGAAGCGGTCGGCGGGCTCGTCGGACGCCGGGTCCAGCAGGGCCCGCAGCTCGTCCGCGTAGTACTCGGCGAGCACTTCCCGCTCCGCCGGAAGCACCAGGCGATAGGGGTCGCACCCCTCCTTGAGCTGCCCGGCGGCAGCCTCCACCAGAGGATCGGCACCCGGTCGCGGCACGGCACGCAGGACCACCGTGCTCCGCTTGCCCGGGGTCAGCGTCACCGACGACAGCGCCGCATACGGGATGCGGCGTTCCCGCAGGCTCTGGAAGAGCTTCGGTGTGCGGATGCCCCGTTCGAAGCGGATGAGCACGGAGTCGGTGTCGAACTCCCAGGTGGCATGAATTCCGGCCAGCACATCACCCATGTGCCTCATCGTATGCGGCACAGTCGCCCGCGTCCCCCCTCGGAGTAAGTCCCAATTAATCCGCCCGACACGCTTCTCTACGCGCGTCAGCCGTCCCGCGCACCGGAAATACCGCTGTGGCATGCGCTGTCGGCACGCGCGCAGCTGACCGACCCGTACGCTCCGACGCCGATCGCGGCGAAGTTGTCCAGGCTCTCGGTGCCCGGTTCGAAGTAGCCGCTGTGCCCGGCGGCTCCGGCCGCCGAGACGATCCGCGCGCCGAAGGCCGGGTCGACCGGATCGGCCCCGTGACCGATCCCGCCGAATTCGAGATGCGGTACGTCCCCGATCCAGTCGTCGCCGTCCCGGGTCGCCCAGATCCGGGCGCCGGTCTCCAGCTGCCCGGCGTTGGCGGCCCGCATGCCCGGGCTGCCCGCGACCGCGATGTCGGCCACCCGGTCGGGGGCCGAGTGCGCGGCCACCCCGCAGACCACCGAGCCGTAGCTGTGGCAGAACAGCGAGACCTTCGAGGCGCCGGGCAGCGCACCGACCATCGCGTTCAGCCGGATCGCGCCGTTCGCCGCCAGCCCGCCCAGCGCCGCGTCCATGCCGAGACCGGCCGGGGCGGTGTAGTCGGCCCAGGCGATGACGGCCGTACGGGTGCCCGGGGAGGCCGAGCGCTCCGCGCCGTACAGGGACTTGGCCATGCCGACGGGGGCCGCGTACTGGCGCTTGCTGCGTTCCAGGGTCAGCAGATGGGTGTCGACGCCGGGGACGACGACGGAGACCCGGGCGGCCCGGTCGAGGTTGCCGAACACCTCGGCCGCCCGGCCCTTCCCGGACGGATCGAAGGCCAGGATCTGGCGCCCGCCCTTGAGCAGCGACCGGAACCGGTCGAGCCGGGCCTGTGCCTCGTCACGCCCGTCCGGCGACAGCTTCTCGTCGTGCGCCCGCACCTGCTCCACGGCCACGGCCTGCCTGAGGGCGACCCGGTTGGCCCGGTAGCGCAGCGTGACCGGTACGCCGTTCAGATTTCCCACCACCGACGGGTACTTGCCCGCCAGCGCCGTCCGCTGCCCCGCGGTGAGGGTGGCGAAGAAGTGGGCCAGCCGATAGGCGGGGGCGTCGGCCTCCGGCAGCGAACGGCCCGCTATCCGGTCCCGCGCCCAGGCGGCGAGCGCGAGCTCGCGCGGCCCGTCGGGGTGCTGATCGCGGACGGCGCTCCAGCCCGTCGTCGCCAGCATCACGAACACGACCGCGACGGCGAGCAGCGCGCGCCATGCGGTCAACGTGGGAGAGGTGTCGAAAGAAGTCACTGCGCCACACCCTAGGAGACGCGCGTCGGCCACCGTGATTCGGGTGACGTACATCACCCGTCCGCAAAGGATTCACTCCGGATTTCTCACGGAGGGTCACTGTGGTCCCGGAGGTGCGCTATTGCTGACGCGAGCCGTGAGATTCCTGACGCCAGTCCCGGGCGAGGGCCGGGACGAGCTGGTCGAGATACTCCTCGGTCAGATCGCGCAGCGCCTCCACGCTCGGGTCGCGCCCCTGGCCCCACAGTTGGCCGGTCACCCGCATCACCCCGGAGAACGCGGCGACGGCCACCCGCGGCCTGGGGTCCCGATCCACGTCCAGCCCCTCGCGCTCCGCGATCAGCCGGGCGATCTGGTTCTCCAGGGCGATGCCGCGCCGCATATGGGCGGCGAGCAGGGGCGGGGTCGACTCGATCATCTGGTAGGTCCGCATATGGAGGTCGACGGTGATGACCTCCTCGATCGCCTCGCCGATGCTGTTCCAGGCGCACAGCACCGCCCGGCGCATGGCCTCGAAGGGCGCCTCGTCCGCGGGGCGGCGGCGCAGCTCCTCGATGAAACGGGACTCGACCATCTCCTGCACGGCGAAGGTGGTGTCCTCCTTGCTCGCGAAGTAGCGGAAGAAGGTGCGCTGGGAGACCTCCACGGCGTCGACGATCTCGTCGACGGTGGTGCGTTCGTACCCCTGGGTGGTGAACAGTTCGAGGGCGGCGCGCAGCAAGGCGTCGCGGGTGCGCTGTTTCTTGCGTTCACGCAGTCCGGCGCGGGGCTCGACTGTCTGCCCGTCGGTCACGTACCGGTCCCTCTTTTCCCGTATTTGTCCAGCTCAGCATACCTGTGCGCTACGTGTGAGCTACGTGACAGTTACTGACTTGTGAATTGGTTTGTCAACTGTCAGCGGCTGTCACTAGTCTCCCCGTATGACTAGTCAGACCACCGTCGAGAAGGCGCCGCGGGAGCCCGAAGACAACGCAGTACCCGCCCCGGTCAAGGGGCTTCGCGGCCACCCCTGGCTGACCCTCTTCGCCGTCGCCATCGGCGTGATGATGGTCGCCCTCGACGGCACCATCGTCGCCATCGCGAACCCCGCGATCCAGAAGGACCTCGGCGCCTCGCTCGCCGACGTCCAGTGGATCACCAACGGCTATCTGCTCGCCCTCGCCGTCGCCCTGATCACCGCGGGCAAGCTGGGCGACCGCTTCGGCCACCGTCAGACCTTCCTCATCGGCATCGCGGGCTTCGCCCTCGCCTCCGGTGCGATCGGTCTCTCCAGCGAGATCTCGCTGGTCATCCTCTTCCGCGTGCTCCAGGGCCTCTTCGGCGCCCTGCTGATGCCGGCCGCGCTCGGCCTGCTGCGCGCCACCTTCCCCGCCGAGAAGCTGAACATGGCGATCGGCATCTGGGGCATGGTCATCGGAGCGTCCACCGCGGGCGGTCCGATCGTCGGCGGTCTGCTCGTCGAGCACGTCAGCTGGCAGTCGGTCTTCTTCATCAACGTGCCCGTCGGCATCGCCGCGCTCGCCTTCGGCCTGGTGATCCTCAAGGACCACCGCGCCGCCAACGCGCCGCGCTCCTTCGACCTCCTGGGCATCGCGCTGCTCTCGGGCGCGATGTTCGCCCTCATCTGGGGCATCATCAAGGCCGGTGAGTCCTGGGGCTGGGGCGACGGCCGGACCTGGGCGTGGCTGGGCCTCGCGCTCCTGCTCTTCCTGGCCTTCGGCCTCTGGGAGACCCGGGTCAAGGAGCCGCTCGTTCCGCTGGGGATGTTCCGCTCCGTGCCGTTGACGGCCGGTGTCGTCCT
Organism: Streptomyces sp. DSM 106670; assembly: GCF_055792845.1. Lineage (NCBI taxonomy): Bacteria > Bacillati > Actinomycetota > Actinomycetes > Kitasatosporales > Streptomycetaceae > Streptomyces > Streptomyces sp. DSM 106670. The sequence continues at coordinate 2,143,926 of NZ_CM147704.1, read as the reverse complement.
CATGATGCTGATGGCCTTCGCCTTCATGGGCGGCCTCTTCTTCGTGACCTTCTTCCTCCAGGGCGTCCACGGCCTCAGCCCGGTCGACAGCGGTCTGCATCTGCTGCCGCTCACCGCGATGATGATCATCTCCTCGCCGGTCGCGGGTCTGCTGATCACCAAGTTCGGCCCGCGCGTCCCGCTGGTCGGCGGCATGGTCTGCACGGCCACCGCGATGTTCGGCATGACCACGCTCAGCGAGTCCACCGGCACCTTCGCCATGTCCCTCTGGTTCGCCCTGCTCGGCTGCGGGCTCGCCCCGGTCATGGTCGGCGCCACCGAGGTCATCGTCGGCAACGCGCCCATGGAGCTCTCCGGCGTGGCCGGCGGTCTCCAGCAGGCCGCCATGCAGGTCGGCGGCGCGCTCGGCACCGCCGTCCTCGGCGCGGTCATGTCCTCCAAGGTCAGCTCGGAGTTCGCGGAGAACTGGGCGGGCGCGGGCCTGCCCGGCGAACCCGACCCGAATCTGGAGCAGGCCGCCGAGTTCGGCATGGTCCCGACCGAGGCGCTCGCCAAGGCTCCCGGCATGACGCCGGACATCGTCGACCGCATCGGCGGGGTCATCCACGACACCTTCATGTCCGGCATGGGCCTGGCCTTCACGGTCGCCGGCGTCGTCGCGGTGATCGCCGCCTTCGTCGCCACCCTCACCAAGCGCGGCGCGAACGCCGAGGCGGGTGCCGGAGTCGGCCACATCTGACGCGCCCCGCACGACGACGCGGAGCGTCAACACAGCGCAGGTCACAGCCCCGCCGAATCCTTTCGGCGGGGCTGTCGCCTATCAGGGTGGCAACCCCCGGCCCGTCTTCCGCGCACCGCGCATGGTGACGCAGAGTGATCGTCGAAGCACATCACCGACCGACCACGGGGGTTGATCCACCATGCGTACGACCACGACGCCTACGACGGCCACGACACGTACAACGACCACGACACGTATGACAGGCACGACTCGTAGGACGGTCACGCGTACGGCCGTTCTCGCGGCCGCTCTGGCCGTCTCCGCACTCGTTCCCCAGGCCCTGGCCCACGACCGGGCCGCGGCGGCTCCGGAGCGCTCGCCGGGGTCCTCGGGCGTCACGCTCGGGTCCTGTGAGGCGGGCCGGCTCTGCCTCTGGAAGAAGCCCGACTTCACCGGCGCCCGCCACACCTTCGAGCTCTCCGACACCGACATCGAGAGCTGCGTACCGCTGCCGAAGGGCGGCGACGCCCAGTCCCTCGCCAACCGCACCGGGCGGCCCGTCACCACCTACCAGTCCGCCGAGTGCGCGGAGACGGGCGAGTTCGAGACGTACCCCGGCGGCGGCACCTGGACGCCCCGCTCCCCGTACCAGGTACGCGCCTTCAAGATCTGGGAGAACTGAGCCCGGATACGCCGGAGGGGCGGCGACGCTTCCGCGCCACCGCCCCTCCGGATCGAAACTTTCCCGCCTACGCGTCGCCGCCCGCCGCGCCCGGATCGGCCGCGGCCACGTCCAGGAGCTCGTAGCGGTCGACCGCCGTCTTCAGGGCCGACCGGTCGATCTTGCCCTCCTTGGCCAGCTCGGTGAGGACCGCCAGCACGATCGACTGCGCATCGATGTGGAAGAACCGGCGGGCCGCACCCCGGGTGTCCGCGAAGCCGAAGCCGTCCGCGCCCAGCGACTGGTACGCGCCCGGCACCCAGCGCGCGATCTGGTCCGGCACCGAACGCATCCAGTCCGAGACCGCCACGAACGGGCCCTGGGCCCCGTCGAGCTTCTTGGTCACGTACGGGACGCGCTGCTCCTCCTCCGGGTGCAGGAGGTTGTAGCGCTCCACGTCCACCGCCTCGCGGCGCAGCTCGTTCCAGGAGGTCGCCGACCAGACGTCCGCCTTGACGTTCCACTCGTCCGCGAGGATCTTCTGCGCCTCCAGGGCCCAGGGGACCGCCACGCCGGACGCCATGATCTGGGCCGGGATCTCGCCCTTCTCGCCGGTGGAGAAGCGGTGGATGCCCTTGAGGATGCCCTCGACGTCCACGTTCTCCGGCTCGGCCGGGTGCTGGATCGGCTCGTTGTAGACGGTGAGGTAGTAGAAGACGTCCTCGTTCGCCTCGCCGTACATCCGGCGCAGCCCGTCCTTCATGATGTGCGCGATCTCGAACCCGTACGCCGGGTCGTAGGCGACACAGCCCGGGTTCGTCGAGGCCAGCAGCTGCGAGTGGCCGTCCGCGTGCTGGAGGCCCTCACCCGTCAGCGTGGTGCGGCCGGCGGTGGCGCCCAGCACGAAGCCGCGCGCGAGCTGGTCGGCCATCTGCCAGAACTGGTCGCCGGTGCGCTGGAACCCGAACATCGAGTAGAAGACGTACACCGGGATCAGCGGCTCGCCGTGCGTGGCGTACGCCGAACCGGCCGCGATCAGCGAGGCCGTACAGCCCGCCTCGGAGATGCCGTCGTGCAGCATCTGCCCGGTCGGCGACTCCTTGTACGCGAGCAGCAGATCGCGGTCGACCGCCTCGTACTGCTGACCCAGCGGGTTGTAGATCTTCGCACTCGGGAAGAACGCGTCCATACCGAAGGTGCGGTACTCATCGGGCGCGATCAGCACGAAACGCTTGCCGATCTCCTTGTCCCGCATGAGGTCCTTCAGGATACGGACGAACGCCATGGTGGTGGCGATCGACTGCGAACCCGAACCCTTCTTCGCAGCCGCGTACGTCTTTTCCTCGGGCTGCGGCAGCGGCTTCGCGCGCACCACCCGGGTCGGGACGTAACCGCCCAGACCCTGGCGGCGGTCGTGCATGTACTGGATCTCCTCCGAGTCGCGGCCCGGGTGGTAGTAGGGCGGGTAGCCCTCGTCCAGTTGCTTGTCCGTGATCGGGATGTGCAGCCGGTCCCGGAAGCGCTTGAGGTCCTCGACCGTGAGCTTCTTCATCTGGTGGGTCGCGTTGCGGCCCTCGAAGTTCGGCCCCAGCGTCCAGCCCTTGACCGTCTGCGCCAGGATCACCGTCGGCTGGCCCTTGTGCGCCTTGGCCGCCGCATAGGCCGCGTAGACCTTGCGGTGGTCGTGACCGCCGCGGCCCAGGTGCAGGATCTGCTGGTCGGTCATGTCCTTGACCATGTCCCGCAGCCGCGGGTCGTCGCCGAAGAAGTGCTCGCGGATGTACGAGCCGGTCTCCGTGGCGTACGTCTGGAACTGGCCGTCCGGCGTGGTGTTCAGCTTGTTGACCAGGATGCCCGTGCGGTCCTGCGCCAGCAGCGGGTCCCAGGAGCGGTCCCAGACCAGCTTGATGACGTTCCAGCCGGCGCCCCGGAACTGCGACTCCAGCTCCTGGATGATCTTGCCGTTGCCGCGCACCGGGCCATCCAGCCGCTGCAGGTTGCAGTTGACCACGAAGGTCAGGTTGTCCAGGCCCTCACGGGCCGCGATGGACAGCTGGCCCAGCGACTCCGGCTCGTCCATCTCGCCGTCGCCCAGATAGGCCCAGACGTGCGACTTGGAGGTGTCGGCGATCCCGCGCGCCTCCATGTAGCGGTTCATCCGCGCCTGGTAGATCGCGCCGAGCGGGCCGAGGCCCATCGAGACGGTCGGGAACTCCCAGAAGTCCGGCATCAGCCGCGGGTGCGGATAGCTGGAAAGGCCGTTCGGCGCCTTCGACTTCTCCTGGCGGAACGCGTCCAGCTGCGCCTCGCTCAGCCGGTCCAGCAGGAACGCGCGGGCGTAGATCCCCGGGGACGCGTGCCCCTGGAAGAAGATCTGGTCACCGCCGTCGCCCTGGTCCTTGCCCCGGAAGAAGTGGTTGAAGCCCACGTCGTACAGCGAGGCGGAGGACGCGAACGTGGCGATGTGGCCGCCGACGCCGATCCCGGGACGCTGCGCCCGCGAGACCATCACGGCGGCGTTCCAGCGGGTCGCGTTGAGGACCTTGCGTTCGATCTCCTCGTCGCCGGGGAAGAACGGCTCGTCCTTCGTGGCGATCGTGTTCACGTAGTCCGTGCTGCGCATTTCCGGCACGGCGACGCGCTTCTCCCGCGCGCGCTCGATGAGCCGGAGCATCAGATAGCGGGCCCGCTCACGGCCGCGCTCGTCGACGGCGGCGTCGAGGGAGTCGAGCCATTCCCGGGTCTCTTCAGGATCGAAATCCGGGACCTGGCTCGGAAGGCCGCCAATGATGATCGGGTTGCGATCGGATCCGGAAGCCACACTGTTCCTTCGCTGTTCGGTGGTGCTCTACGGGGCCTGTTCACGGGGAACGGGCCCCCGTACGGCTCTGCCAACTCTGTGTGCGCCGTCTCCATCGTGCTACCGCGAGGGCCCGAACGTCATCTCTACCGTGGGGTAACCCCGAGGTTCCGAAAACTCGTCGGCGGGGCACGAGTATGGGCAGTACGCGGCTGGGTACGGGCAAACCGCAACCTTACGCCCAAGGCGTCCAAGCGTTCCCAAAGGCTGTTCGACTCCGATTGGCGGATCGAAACCGCATAAGCTGAGGAAGGACGTAAACGGATGGGGCGACGCGGGGGAGACCCCGGGAAGCCGCCGTAGAGACATGCCGGAACTTGCGGCGACGTGGCAGGGAACGTCACCGTATAGGCGGTCTCGCACGCTGGGTACTTGCGCGATTCGCCGAGCCCGTGTGGACTACGGCCAACGCCCCGCGCACGCGCGTGGCTGCAGCATTTTCCGAAGACATGATCAGGAGGCAACCCGTGAGCGCGACCGCGGACCACGCGGAGGAGCGGACCAACCCGGCAGCACGCCTGGGGTTCGAGCCCGGACAAGTGGTCCAGGAGATCGGCTACGACGACGACGTCGAGCTGGAGCTCCGTGAGGGCATTGAGGCCACTACCGGCCAGGAACTCGTCGACGAGGAGTACGACGACGTCGCCGACGTCGTCCTGCTCTGGTTCCGCGACGAGGACGGCGACCTTACGGACGCGCTGGTGGATGCCATTGGTCTGATCGAGGACGGCGGGATGGTCTGGCTGATGACGCCGAAGACCGGCCGTGACGGATACGTCGAACCGAGCGACATCAATGAGGCCGCCCAGACGGCCGGGCTCGCCCAGACCAAGAGCATCAGCGCGGGCAAGGACTGGACGGGCAGCCGTCTGGCCACCCCCAAGGGGGCCAAGGGCAAGCGCTGAACCACTCTCTGCACCACCCGAGGCCCTCACGGGCGCACACCGTGCCCGTGAGGGCCTTCGTACGCCCGCGACCGGCCTGCGTAGGGTGGGTGTCACCCGGACGGACCCGGCCCGGGACGCGGAGAAGCGGCGATTAAGGATGCGTGTTCCATGACGATCGAGGTCGGCAGTCAGGCCCCGGACTTCCAGCTCAAGGACAACCACGGCCGGACCGTGCGGCTGTCGGAGTTCCGCGGTGAGAAGAACGTGGTGCTGGTGTTCTACCCGTTCGCCTTCACCGGCGTCTGCACCGGCGAGCTGTGCGCGCTCCGCGACGAGCTGCCCCGCTTCGAGAACGAGGGCACCCAGCTCCTCGCCGTCTCCAACGACTCCATCCACACCCTGCGCGTCTTCGCCGAGCAGGAGGGCCTGGAGTACCCGCTGCTGTCCGATTTCTGGCCGCACGGGGAGACCTCGCGGGCGTACGGCGTCTTCGACGAGGACAAGGGCTGCGCGGTGCGCGGCACCTTCGTCATCGACAAGGCGGGTGTGGTCCGCTGGAGCGTCGTGAACGGCCTCCCGGACGCCCGGGACCTGAACGACTACGTCAAGGCGCTCGAAGCGCTCTGAGACGATCTCCTGGCGACGCCCGGTCAAAAGCCTGTTTTGGCCGGGAACCGGTCACTAGGATCCAATCGTTGATCCGATGCCAACGAACGACGGGGACGCTGGTGTCTGCCGGCCCCTGAGAAAACTACTGGAGGACTCGTGGGAGTCAGCCTCAGCAAGGGCGGCAACGTCTCGCTGACCAAGGCCGCGCCCAACCTGACCGCGGTCATCGTCGGTCTGGGCTGGGACGCCCGCACCACCACCGGGGGTGACTTCGACCTCGACGCCAGCGCGCTGCTGACGAACACCGAGGGCAAGGTCGCCACCGACGGCAATTTCGTCTTCTTCAACAACCTGAAGAGCCCCGACGGCTCCGTCGAGCACACCGGTGACAACACCACCGGCGAGGGCGAGGGCGACGACGAGGTCATCAAGGTGAACCTGGCCGGTGTGCCGGCCGACGTCGACAAGATCGTCTTCCCGGTCTCGATCTACGAGGCCGAGACCCGCCAGCAGAGCTTCGGCCAGGTCCGCAACGCGTACATCCGCGTGGTCAACCAGGCCGACAACACCGAGCTGGCCCGCTACGACCTCAGCGAGGACGCCTCGACCGAGACCGCCATGGTCTTCGGCGAGCTGTACCGCAACGGCGCCGAGTGGAAGTTCCGCGCCATCGGCCAGGGGTACGCCTCCGGCCTGCGCGGCATCGCCCAGGACTTCGGCGTCAACGTCTGAGGTTTCTGGCCCCAGGGGGTGTCCGGCCCGGAACCGGGCCGGACACCCCCTGACCGGGCGCTTTCGACGCCCGACCTCGGGCGTCGAAAGCGCCCGGCAGCGTTTTACACGACTCGGGGAGGACACACATGGGCGTCACGCTCGCCAAGGGAGGCAATGTCTCCCTCTCCAAGGTCGCACCCAACCTCACACAGGTGCTGGTCGGGCTCGGCTGGGACGCACGCTCCACCACGGGAGCCGCCTTCGACCTCGACGCCAGCGCACTGCTGTGCCAGTCGGGCCGGGTGCTCGGTGACGAGTGGTTCGTCTTCTACAACAACCTGACGAGCCCGGACGGCTCCGTCGAGCACACCGGCGACAACCTCACGGGGGAGGGCGAGGGCGACGACGAGTCCGTCATCGTCCGTCTCGACCAGGTTCCCGCCCACTGCGACAAGATCGTCTTTCCGGTCTCGATCCATGACGCGGACAGCCGGGGCCAGGCGTTCGGCCAGGTCAGCAATGCCTTCATTCGCGTGGTCAATCAGGCCGACGGTCAGGAACTGGCCCGCTACGACCTCAGCGAGGACGCCTCGACGGAGACCGCGATGATCTTCGGAGAGCTCTACCGGTACAACGGCGAGTGGAAATTCCGTGCAGTCGGGCAGGGGTACGCGTCGGGCCTGCGCGGCATCGCTCTAGACTTCGGCGTCAACGTTTCATAACGCCGCGCACGGCGCGGGGGGCCCCGACACACCGGGGGAGACCCTTTTACATAACACGATGGGGTAGCCAGTGGTTCTGAAAACCTTCGGCTGGTCGTTCGCGGTCACCGCGCTCGGCCTGGTCGCAGCGATCCTCTACGGGGGGTGGCAGGCTTTCGGCATCGTCGCGATCCTGTCCGTCCTGGAGATCTCGCTGTCCTTCGACAACGCGGTGATCAACGCCGGAATCCTGAAGAAGATGAATGCCTTCTGGCAGAAGATCTTCCTCACCATCGGCATCCTCATCGCCGTCTTCGGTATGCGACTGGTGTTCCCCGTCGTGATCGTGGCCGTGAGCGCCCAGCTCGGACCGATCGAGGCCATCGACCTGTCCTTCAACGACCCGGACAAGTACAAGGAACTGGTCACGGACGCCCATCCGTCGATCGCCGCCTTCGGTGGCATGTTCCTGCTGATGATCTTCCTCGACTTCATCTTCGACGAGGACCGTGACATCCAGTGGCTGCGCTGGATCGAGCGCCCGCTCGCCAAGCTCGGCAAGGTCGACATGCTGTCGGTCTGCGTCGCGCTGATCATCCTGCTGATCACCGCCATGACCTTCGCGACCAACGCCCACCAGCACGGTGGCGGTCACGCCGACAAGGCGTCGACGGTCATGCTCTCCGGCATCGCCGGTCTGATCACCTACCTGATCGTCGGCGGGCTCTCCGGCTTCTTCGAGAACAAGCTCGAAGAGGAGGAGGAGCGCGAGCACGAGGCCGAGGAAGAGGCCAAGAAGAAGGGCAAGCCCGTCACCGGGGTCGCCCTCGCCGGAAAGGCCGCGTTCTTCCTCTTCCTCTACCTGGAAGTCCTGGACGCCTCGTTCTCCTTCGACGGCGTCATCGGCGCCTTCGCGATCACCAACGAGATCGTGCTGATGGCCCTCGGCCTCGGCATCGGCGCCATGTACGTCCGTTCGCTCACCGTCTACCTGGTGCGCGAGGGCACGCTCGACGACTACGTCTACCTGGAGCACGGGGCGCACTACGCGATCGGCGCGCTCTCCGTCATCCTGCTGATCACCATCCAGTACGAGATCAACGAGCTGATCACCGGCTCGGTCGGTGTCATCCTGATCGCCCTCTCCTTCTGGTCCTCGGTCAAGCGCAACCGCGCGCTCGCCGCGGAATCCGGCGGGGGCGGCGGCTCGGACACCAAGGCAGAAGTGTCCTCCGGGGTGTGACCCGGTAAGGATTGAGGAACGCTCTCTGCGGGGCGGCCCACACGGCGACGGCTCTCCGGGAACTCCCGGACCCGGCCCGGTGGCCGCCCCGCAGTGATGTCCGGGCGGCGCGGAACAGGTGGGGGTTGGTATGGGATTCTTCGACGGCCTGTGGCCGGGGCGCGCGGCGCAGTTCGACTCGGGCAACTCGACGTCGAGCGCCATCGTGCTGTCCAAGCGGAACGCCACGATTTCGCTCAGCAAGCAGGGCGCCCTGTCGGGCAACCTCCGGGTCAATCTGTCCTGGCGGATGCGGACCTCGGACATCGAGGGCCGCTCACGCCAGAGCGGCCGGCTGCGGCGCCCGCTCCAGCTCTTCAAGCCCGAGGTGGTCCAGGCGCACACCCAGGGCGTCGTCAACGTCGACCTGGACCTCGGCTGCATGTACGAGCTCACGGACGGCACCAAGGGCGTCGTGCAGCCGCTGGGCAGCCTCATCGGCGACCTCAACGGCCCGCCCTACGTCCGGCTCAGCGGCGACGACCGGTTCGGCGCTCCCTCGGGCGAGACGGTCTACGTCAACCTCGACCAGCGCGACAAGATCAAGCGGCTGCTGTTCTTCGTCTACATCTACGACCGGACGCCCGCCTTCGACCGCACCCACGCCAAGATCACGCTCTACCCGGGCAACGGCCCGCGCATCGAGATCGAGCTGGACGAACGCGCGCCGCAGGCCCGCTCCTGCGCGGTGTTCACCGTGGAGAACGTCAAGGACGAGCTGATCGTGCGCCGCGAGGTGAAGTTCGTGTACGGCTTCCAGTCGGAGCTGGACCGGCTGTACGGCTACGGCATGCAATGGGGGCGCGGCTACAAGACCCGGACCTGAGCCCGGGGGATGTGGCCGCCGGGCCGGGGCGGCTCAGGGCCGGGGCGGCTCAGGACCGGACGAGGCTCAGGACCGGACGAACTGCGGACCTTGTGGAGGCAGCACGAAATGGGGGTCGGGCGCGTGCGCGGCGGCTGCCGCGGGCTGCGGATAGCCGTACGCGGGCGGCGCGGCGGCCGGCTGCGGATAGCCGTACGCCGGCTGCTGGGGCGCGGCGGCGGCAGCGGGGTGCGCGACCGGCGGCGGATAGCCGTAGGAGGGCTGCTGGTGCTGGACCGTGGCCTGGGAGTCGGGCCCGGCGGTCACGGGGGCGGCAGCGGGCCCCGGCGGCGCGGCCGGAGGCGGGGGCACGGCGGCCGGGAGCGGCCCCGCGGCTGCCGCAGCGGCCGGGTCCTGAGCGTCGTCCGCCGGCTCCGCCCCGTTCGCCGCCTCCGACTCGTCCACCGAGATACCGAAGGCGGTGGCCAGGCCGATCAGGCCGGTGGGATAGCCCTGGCCGACCGCGCGGAACTTCCACCCCTCGCCGCGGCGGTAGAGCTCGCCGCAGATGATCGCCGTCTCTTCCCCGGTCTCCGGCCGGACATCGAACACCGCCAGCGGGTCGCCATCGGCGAACGCGGCGTCGAACAGAAGTATCCGCAGGTCCGGCACCTGCTCGAAGGCGGCCCCGTCGGAGGAGGCCGCGATGACCACCTGGTCCACCGAGGCGTCGAGCGCCCCGAGGTCCGCCTCGATCGTGTCCGTCAGCCCTTCCGGGATGCTGCGCTTCGGCAGCCGCCGGACCAGGCCGGAGGGGTGCCGGGGCTGGTTGTAGAAGACGAAGTCCTCGTCGGACCGCACCCGGCCGGACGCACCGAGGAGCAGGGCGGAGGCGTCCACGTCGGGAACCCCGGCGCCCGGGGTCCAGCGCAGCACGGCCCGGACGGCCGCGGCATCGACAGGGACGTTCGAGCCCTTCAGCATCGTGTGCGTCATGACCGTCATCCTGCCTGCTGGGGGCCCGTGCGGACAACGCGGGGGGCGGCACGACCGTGCCCGGCGGCGGCGCGGGCAGGGCGTGACGATACCGCGCGAGGGGGTCGGACAAGGGTCGGGTAACCGGAAATTCATGTACATGGGGAACTGTTGACACCCGTCCGTACGTACTATTACCGGCCATACGTTGTTCGGCCGGTCAGGCAGTTCGGGGGAAAATCATGCGTCACTTCGGGCACATATCGCCCACTGCCCGCGAGGGCCTGTTCTTCCGGGAGCCCTGCACCTTCACCGCGGACTCGCCGGCGCGGATGCTCTCCGTCGCCCTGGGGGCCACGCTCTACTCCCCGGCCACCCGCCCGTCACTCGCCGACGACGTGCTGAAGCAGGCCGGACGCGGTGTGGTCTCCATGGTGCTGTGCCTGGAGGACTCGATCGACGACGCCGAGGTGACCGGCGCCGAAGCCAACCTGATCAGGCAGTTCGCCGCCCTGGCCGCCCGCACCACGGCACCGGAGGCCACCCCGAAGGGCCCGGCCGGCGCCGGGAACACACCGGACGCGGCGGGAGCCGACGTACCGCTGCTCTTCATCCGCGTACGGGAACCGGCCCAGATCACCGATCTGGTGCGGCGCCTCGGCGACTCGGTCCGGATGTTGTCCGGTTTTGTACTTCCCAAATTCACCGAAGAACGCGGAAGGCAGTTCCTCGAAGCGCTCGCCGAGGCCGAAACGGCGTGCGGCCGACGACTCTTCGCCATGCCGGTCCTCGAATCCCCCGAACTGCTCCATCTGGAGACGCGCGGCGAAATCCTCCAGGGCATCGCCCGCAGCGTCGACAAGTACCGGGACCGGGTGCTCGCCCTGCGCCTCGGCGTCACCGACTTCTGCTCGGCCTACGGACTGCGCCGCGCACCCGACATGACCGCGTACGACGTCCATATCGTCGCCTCCGTCATCGCCGACGTGGTCAATGTGCTCGGCCGTGCCGACGGCACCGGCTTCACGATCACCGGCCCGGTCTGGGAGTACTTCCGCCGCCAGGAGCGCATGTTCAAGCCCCAGCTGCGCCGCAGCCCCTTCCTGGAGGGCCGGGCCGAGGAACTGCGTACGGCCCTCATCGAGCACGACCTCGACGGACTGCTCCGGGAGATCGAGCTCGACCGCGCCAACGGACTGCTCGGCAAGACCTGCATCCACCCGTCGCACGTGGCGCCGGTCCACGCCCTGTCCGTGGTCAGCCACGAGGAGTACACCGACGCCCAGGACATCCTGAGCCCTGAGCGCGGCGGCGGCGGGGTGCTGCGCTCGGCGTACACGAACAAGATGAATGAAGTGAAGCCCCACCGGGCCTGGGCGGAGCGCACGCTCCAGCGCGCCGAGGTCTTCGGAGTGGCGAGGGAAGACGTCGGCTTCGTGGACCTGCTGGCCGCCGGCCTGACGAACTGAGCGCGCATCGATGAGCGAGCGCGCGACGAGAGAAGAGACCGTGAACGTGGTGTGGTCGGGCAACTGGGTGGCCGAGCGGCTGGGAGTCGCCCTCGAAGGCGACGGAGAGCTCCAGGAACTGCTGGGCCTCGCCCTGCGCCGCAACCCCAAGCGGGCGCATCTGCTGGTCTCCAACGTGCTGGGCAAGCATGTGCCGCAGCGGCCCTCGGTCGTGTACGGGGCGGGATACGGGCTCGGTGAGCGCGTACGGGAGCTCCTCGGCGAGCAGGAGGCCCGCCGCGCGGTGGTCCTCGGCTACGCGGAGACGGCCACCGGCCTCGGCCACGCCGTCGCGGACGGCCTGCGGGACGCCCCGTACCTGCACTCCACCCGGCGTCCGGTGGCGGGCGTCCGGCAGGCGGGCGGCTTCGAGGAGTCGCACTCGCACGCCACCTCGCACCTGCTGCTGCCGGAGGACGGCGAGCTGCTGGCGGGCGGCGGGCCCGGCGCGGACGCCTCCGCGCTGGTCCTGGTCGACGACGAGTTCTCCACCGGCAACACGGTCCTGAACACCGTCCGCGCGCTGCACGCCCTGCACCCGCGCGAGCGGTACGTCATCGTCGCCCTGGTCGACATGCGCTCGGCGGGCGACCGCGACCGGCTGACCGCCTTCGCCGCCGAGATCGGCGCCCGCGTCGACCTGGTGACCCGCTCCACGGGCACGGTCACGCTGCCGGACGGCGTTCTGGAACGCGGCCAGGCGCTGGTCGCGGCACAGGAGGCGGAACAGGCGGAACAGGCGGAGCGGGTGAGGCAGGCCGAGCGGGCGGAGCGGGCCGTGCTGGCGGAGCAGGCCGGGCAGGCGGAGCGGGCCGGGCAGGCGGAGCGGGCCCACGAGGCCGATGACCATGCTGCCCCCATCACCCGGGTCGACCTCGACTGGCCCGCGGGCGTTCCCGACGGCGGCCGCCACGGCTTCACCCCTGCCCACCGGGCAGCCCTGGAAGCGGCGCTCCCGGCCATGGCGGACCGGATCGCGGCCGCGCTGGGCGGCGACGAAGCGGGCCGGGTCCAGGGCCCCCGCCGGGTCCTCGTCCTCGGCTTCGAGGAGCTGATGTACGCGCCCCTGCGCCTGGGCACCGCCCTCGAAGCGGCCCTCGGGTCCGACGCCGAGATCCGCTACTCCACCACCACCCGCTCGCCGGTCCTGGCCGTCGACGACCCGGGCTACGCGATACGCACCCGCCTCGTCTTCCCGGCCCACGACGACCCGGCGGACGGCCCCGGCGACCGGTACGCGTACAACGTGGCGGGCGCCGGCTTCGACGCCGTGGTCGCCGTCGTCGACTCCACCGCCGACACCCCCGAACTGCACGCCCCCGAAGGGCTGTTGGCCCGCCTGGCACCCCACACCGGCCAGGTGCTCCTCGCGGTCGTCCCCTCGTACACCCCCACACCCGTCCTCCACGCGCAGGAGTCCGCCGTGCTGCCCGAGCCCCTCCGAGGCCCCGACTTCTCCAGTTACGCGCCGGAGGACGTCGGCTGGCTGCTCCAGGACCTCTCGGACACCGAGCTGGAAGCGCCCACCGAGGAGCGCGAGGAGGCGATCCAGAGCGGCGGCGCGCACTACGCGGAGTCGCTTCCGGTGGAGTACCAGCCCAGCGCCGAGTACCAGGCCCTGTTCACCGCCGCCCTGGAGACTTCCGCCGCCCGCATCGCCCGCGCGGTGGGCACCGTCACCGAGACGGTCCTCGCCGAACGCGGCCCGCGCCCCGTGCTCGTCTCGCTCGCCCGCGCCGGAACCCCGGTCGGGGTGCTGATGCGCCGCTGGGCCCGGCACCGGCACGGCCTGGACCTGCCGCACTACGCCATCTCCATCGTCCGGGGCCGGGGCATCGACGCCACCGCCCTGCGCTGGCTGGCCGCCCATCACGACCCGGCCGACGTGGTGTTCGTCGACGGCTGGACCGGGAAGGGCGCGATCACCCGCGAACTGGCCGCGGCGATAACGGAGTTCGAGGCATCGGGCGGACCGGCCGGCTTCGATCCGGAGATCTCGGTGCTCGCCGACCCGGGCGGCTGCGTCCGGACGTACGGCACCCGCGAGGACTTCCTCATCCCCTCGGCCTGCCTCAACTCCACGGTCTCCGGCCTCATTTCCCGTACGGTGCTCCGCGCCGACCTGGTCGGCCCCGACGACTTCCACGGCGGAAAGTTCTACCGGGAACTGGCGGACTCCGACGTCTCGGGTCTCTTCCTCGACACCGTCGCCGCCCGCTTCGACGAGGTGGCGGGCCAGGTCGAGGACGAGGCCAAGGAGCTGCTCGCCGCCGACCGCGCCCCGACCTGGGAGGGCTGGGCGGCCGTCGAGCGGATCAGCGAGGAGTACGGCATCCACGACGTCAACCTGGTCAAGCCGGGCGTCGGCGAGACCACCCGGGTCCTGCTCCGCCGGGTCCCCTGGAAGATCCTCGCGAAGCGCGGCGCGGGCGCGGACCTGACCCACATCCGGCTGCTGGCCGAACAGCGCGGCGTCCCGGTTGAGGAGGTCGACGACCTCCCGTACAGCTGTGTCGGTCTGATCCACCCCCGCTTCACGCGCGGCGCGACAGGCGCGGACGGCAAGGCGGTGCAGGGCGCATGAGTAACCCGACCGCTGTGAACGGCTCCACCACCCTGGTGGCGAGCGACCTCGACCGTACGCTGATCTACTCGGCGGCCTCGCTCGACCTGTCCATGCCGGACGCGGAAGCCCCCCGGCTCCTCTGCGTCGAGGTGTACGGCCACAAGCCGCTCTCGTACATGACGGAGAGGTCGGCCGCCCTCCTCACCGACCTGGCCGACTCCACGGTCTTCGTGCCGACCACCACCCGCACCCGCGAGCAGTACCACCGCATCCACCTGCCCGGCCCGGCACCCCGGTACGCGATCTGCGCCAACGGCGGCCACATCCTGGTCGACGGCGTCTCCGACCACGACTGGCAGCGGCGGGTCGAGACCCGGATCGCGGAGGAGTGCGCGCCCCTCACCGAGATCCGCGCCCACCTCGCCACCACCGCCGACCCGGCCTGGCTCCTCAAGGAACGGGTCGCCGAGGACCTCTTCGCCTACCTCGTCGTCGAACGCGCCCTGCTGCCCGAGGAATGGGTGAAGGAACTGGCCGCCTGGGCCCGCCCGCGCGGCTGGACGGTCTCGCTCCAGGGCCGCAAGATCTACGTGGTCCCGGCGCCGCTCACCAAGAGCGCCGCGATGCACGAGGTGGCCCGCCGCACCGGCGCCACGCGCACGCTCGCCGCCGGGGACTCCCTCCTCGACGCCGACCTGCTGCTCGCCGCCGACCAGGGCTGGCGCCCGGGCCACGGCGAACTGGCCGACGAGGGCTGGAGTGCCCCGCATGTCACGGCCCTGGAGGAGCGCGGCGGAGCGGCGGGGGAGGAGATCCTGCGGCGCTTCCTGGCGGCTTCCGCTGCGTGATTTCGGCTGCGCGACGGCGCGGGTTGGTGAAGGGTGGGGTCATGACCAAGGGCAACGACACCACGATCACCGACGAGCTGTACGCGTACATGCTGGCCCACAACCCCCCGCTGGACCCGGTCCAGCGGGAGCTGGTGGACACCACGTACGCGAAATTCCCCGACCACGCGGGCATGGTGTCGGCCGAGGAGCAGGCCCCGCTGCTGGCCTTCCTCGTCCGGCTGGTGGGCGCCCGGCATGTGGTGGAGGTCGGCACGTTCACCGGGTTCAGCGCCCTGGCGATGGCCCGGGCGCTGCCCGCCGACGGCACGCTGATCGCCTGCGACATCTCGGAGGAGTGGACGGCGTACGGGCGCGAGGCCTGGGCGAAGGCGGGCGTCGCGGACCGCATCGACCTGCGCATCGCCCCGGCCCTGGACACCCTGCGCGCGATGCCCGCCGAGCCGCACATCGACTTCGCCTACCTGGACGCGGACAAGGGCGGCTACATCGCGTACTGGGAGGAGCTGGTGCCCCGGCTGCGGCAGGGCGGGGTCATCGCCACGGACAACGTGCTCTTCCACGGCGGGGTGACGGACCCGGAGGCGACGGGCCCGGCGGCGGCGATCAGGAAGTTCAACGACCACGTGAGCGCGGACGCCCGGATGGACAGCGTCCTGCTGACGGTCGCGGACGGCCTGACGCTGTCCCGCAAGAAATAGGCCCGACGCCCGCCGGCCGGGAGGGGCGGATCAGCCGCAGCACCCGCCCCCGCAGCAGCCCCCGCCACCGCCGGACGGCGCGGGTGCGGAGCCGGCGGCGCCGCCCACGGCCACGGCGGACAGCAGCTTGACGGTGTCGTCGTGGCCGGCGGGGCAGGAGGCGGGGTCCGAGGACTGGGCCATGGGACGGCTGAGTTCGAACGTGTCTCCGCAGGTGCGGCAGCGGAATTCGTAACGAGGCATGGGCTCAGGCTAGAGCCATCGGGGGCCGGGGACCACGCCCCCCGGTGCCGGGACGGCTCAGGTGCCGCCGCCGCGCTCCTCGCGGATGTCGGAGACGACCCGGGCGGCGGTCTGCCGCACGGCCTCGGTCTCGGTCAGGAAGTGCCAGTAGTCGGGATGGCGTCCCTCCAGCCCGGCGATGGCCCGCTCCAGCCGGGCGACGGAGTCGTCGAGCGGCCGTGCGTGCCGGGGATCGGGCGTGTGCCGGCCGGCCATGGCGAGACGCTGGGCGTCCCGCACCGCGAACCGGGTCCGCTCGATCTCCTGCTGCGGGTCCTTCGCCACGGCGTTCAACCGCTGCAACCGGTCCCCGGCGGCGGACACCGCCTCGTCCGTGGCGTTGAGCAGGGCACGGACCGTGGACAGCCGGGACGTGGCGTCCGCCCAGCGCTGCTCGTCGCGCGCCTTCGCCGCCTCCGCGAGCTTCTCCTCGGCCTGCCGTACGTTCACGGCGGCCTGCTCCGGGACGGGCTGCAGGTCCTGCCAGCAGGCGGCCGAGAAACGCCGCCGCAACTCGCTGAGCACCGGCTCCACCGAACCGGCCCGCGTCGTGAGCGCCTGGGCACGGGTCCGCAGCGACACCAGCCGCCGGTCGATCTCGGCGGCCCGCTCGGGCAGCCGCTCGGCTTCGGTCCGTACGGCCTCGGCGTCACGCAGCACCACATCGGCCCGCTGGAGCGTCTCCGCGACCCCGTGCTTCCCTGCGCCCTGGTTCAGCTTGGTCAGCTCCGGGGCGAGCGCGGCGAGCCGGGCGGCGAGCTCGTCGGCCCGCAGCCCCGCGGCCCGTACCGCGTCGAGAGCGTTGCTCGCGCCCAGGAGGGCCTGCCGGGCCCGCTCGACGGCGGGGGCGAGCCGGGCGAGCTGCGTCTCCGCGCTGCCCAGCAGCGGCCCGAGCCCCTGGGCGAAGCGGTCCAGCTCGCCCTTGACCCGTACGAGGTCGTCCTTGGCCCGGGTCAGCTCGGTGCGGGCCCGGGAGGCGACGGCTGGCTCCAGATCGTCCCGGTCCAGATCATGGCTGTCGACGGCGGTGATGTAGGCGTGACTGACCTCGTCGATGCGCCGGCCGAGCGCGGCGAAGTCCTCGGAGGCCTTGCGGCCGCGCGAGGAGCTGTCCACGGCGTTGATGGTCTCGATGGAGATCCTGAGATCACGCTGGGCGCTGTCCAGGTCGTAGAAGGCCTCGGCGGCGGCGTCCTTCGCGGCCTGCGCCTCGACCCGCTCGTTCTCCCCGCGCCCGCCGAACCACCGGCGCGTACCGCCACCGGCGAAGGCGGCGGGCAACGCGGCGAGCACGAGGGGCACGGGCAGCAGCATCAACGCCAGAAGATCCCGCGCCCCGGAACCGGGGGAGCGCCGCTCCGGCAGGCCCTGCCCACCCTGACCACTCTGGACGGCGGAACTTCCACCCGCTCCTGCCTCCGGCCGCGCGTGTGTCGCCGTCACATCCCTCTCCCGTGCCGATTCGCCCTGCCCGGTACATTCTCCCACCAGGTAAGGACGAACACACGGGTCGGTTAGTTCGCGCTTCGCACCGTGACTTGGCCGTTGTCGCTGCGCGCCTTCACCACATGGGCGCTGTCGTCACTGCGCGGCACCCCGACGGAGACGTCCCCGTTGTCGGCGGAGGCGTTCACCGCGTACGTCTGCCCGCCCGGCGGCAGGTCGATGGTGATGCCCCCGTTGTCGCTCTCGGTGTCCACGAGATCGGGCACCGAACTGAAGCCCAGCCGGATCTCCCCGTTGTCGGCGCGGGCGACCACGGAGGAGCCGGAGATCCGGTCCGCCCGGATCTGCCCGTTGTCGCTCTTCAGCTTCAGCGAGCCGCTCGCCTCCCGGACATTGATCTCCCCGTTGTCGGAGGAGAGGTCCAGCGCCCGGTCGAAGCCGGTGGCGGTGATCGTGCCGTTGTCCGACGCGGCCGTCACATCGACCCCGCGCGGCACCTTCACCCGGTGCCGGGAGTCGCAGTTGTTGAGCATGCCCTCGCACTTCACCCGGAGCGTGAGCGTGTCCTTCTCCATCTTCCAGACGGAGTCCGGCCCGCTGCCGAACACCGCCCACCCGTCGACCTGCCGCTCCACCTCGACCTGCTCCACATCGGCCGGCACGAGGTCCACGGTGCCGTTCTCGGCCTCGATGGTCAGCACCTTCCCCGCCAGCGCGAAGGACTCGCGCTCGACGGGCGCGCCGTCCACATCCGTACCCCCGCACCCGGTGAGCGCCAGCGCCAGCAACGCGACCCCGCCCCCGAGAGCGAGGGCCCGCCCGGGCGCCCCGGGGCGGGTGCGGGTCGGTGCGCTCGAAACGATGTCCACGATGATCGGTCCCCCAGTGCGTGCGGTACGTGCCACCGGACGTCGTTGCCGGTGCCCTCAAACCGTATGCACCCCGGGTCCCCGACGGGATCCGGACGGCTACCGTCTTCGAGGTGGGGTTATCCCCCGGAACGGTTTATGAGCAGGGGCCCCGGTCCATGTACGCTGTTGCCTCATCCACGGGTGCGTAGCTCAGGGGTAGAGCGCTGCTCTTACAAAGCAGATGTCGGCGGTTCGAAACCGTCCGCGCCCACCAGCGGGAAACGTGATGAAGGCCCCCGACCGATCATGGTCGGGGGCCTTCGGCGTGCCTCGCGCGTGGTGGTGACCGACCTGTGGTGGAGCGAGGCGGAGCTTCCCTCAAGGCGTCCTGGCGGCTACGAGCCTGCTCAGCATGGCCTGAGTCTCGGCATCGGCTGAGTACAGGACCGTTCCGGTCAGCCCCCGGGTGAGGAGCACCTTGTATATGTTGCGCGTCAGCCGGGCGAAGTCGTCAGGGCTGGCTCTGCGCAAGCTGTCGTCCTTGCACTCGGCCGGAACGATTCGCCAGCCATCGTTCCGCCACACGAAGTCGGGCCCGAAGATTGTGCCGTTCCAGGCGTACTCGAAGCCCTGCGCCGTATAGATGCAGCCGACCTGACCTATGCCTGCTGATTCGGTTGCCCAGAGCGAAGACGACGGAGCGCCCGCCACGACTCGCCCGCCCTTGACATTCCATGGGCGCCGCCAGTCACCGATGACCACATCCTCGACGAGGGAACCGTCCGGCCGTGGATAGCTCCACGGCCAGCAGAAACCGGCGGTCATCCGCGCGGTGTGGCCGGCCGCTTGTTGAGACTGAAGGAACAGTTCCATCTGCCGGGGTGTGTCGGCGACCAACAGCTCGAACTCCGATCCTGGATCCCACGGCACAGGTCCTCCGGGCTCGAGTCCCAGGAGGCGGCGGACCCAGCGTTCGTATGCGCGGCTTCCGCCGCATCGAAACTGCTCGTTGAGGTTCACGTGGCGAACAAGGCACCCGCGAGCCGCCGCAGCCTCTTCTATAGCCTTGACGCTTCCCATTTCACCGGGGCGCACGACCTGATGCTCGTCAAGCAGGAACACGGGGACCCTGGCCGCGTCGATGAGCTCTTCGACCTGGCTCCGCCCGCTGCGGTGACCACTTGCGGGGTGTTGACTTCCCGAGTAGCGGCGTATCCGGTGGGCTTCATCGCAGATGAGCGCGTCGAGTTCGTTCCTTTCCACGTTGCCGAAGTCGAGGAAGTAGCGGAAGAGCTTGGCCACTCGCTCGTTCTTCTCCCCGACGACGTGCTGCAGTGTCGTGGTGAAGGATTTGGAACCGGTGGCATGGACGACCTTGCGCTGGTTCCTGCCGAGGTGGCTCATGACGTGGAGGGCGATGAGACTCTTTCCCGACCCAGGGCCGCCGGAGACCACGATCACCTCTTTGCGATGTGATTGCCGTGAATCCGCCGCAGCACGCTTCACCAGGGAAAAGGCGACCTGTTGTTCGTCCATGAGGAGGAACTTCCCGCCATTGAGGACCTCGTCCGCTGCGGCTCGCATGAGTTGCCGTCCAGGAGCGACGGCGCTGTCCAGGAGGGCATCGGCTTCCAGCGCCCCGTCGAGTGAGGACAGCCGGGTCTGCAGATGCCGTGTGAGTTCGCCGCGACTCGTACTGGTGAAGAGGCAGGCCTTCCCGTCCGCCGCGCCGAGCAGTTCGCTCACATCTCGGTCGTGGGCGTTGTGCAGATAGGCCAACCCCGAGAGATGGCTCGGTGAGTCATGCAGCACCGCTACAAAATCCTCAAGGTATTCGGCGTAGCGACGCACCTGGGCCACGGGATGCAGGAGGGCGCGGTTTCCCATCCCCTTCACCAGGCACAGATCCGCTGCACCAGGTACCAAGCGGGCCTCGCTCCACTGCTTGAGTTCGACGACGACGTAAGACGGTTCGCCGGTCTCGGGGTGCGAACCGGTCAGTACCACGTCTGCGCGGAGGCTGCTGAGGGGCAACCTGTACTCGAGGAGCACCTCAACCTCCTCGAGGCCTGCGTCGCACAGCACCTCGGCAAGGGCCTGAAGGCTGACCCGCCAAGCTGTTCGTTCACCGCGCGACGGTTCGTGGAAGAGGTGTTGGCGGAACTGCTCGGTGAGGGACTCCGCCAGAGAAGCATTGTTCGCGCGCTCCCGCATGCTGCGGGCTGACATGCGCAGAAGTGCCACGGGTGATCTCCATACGAGTGGACGGCCGGCTACCGCCGTTGCCAAGGGGCGAGTGAGGGAGGGTGTCAGCCGCCGAAGGGCAGGCGGTACTCGAAGTTCCTTGGCTTCAGGTCCTCTTCGGCGGGAAACCAATCCTTGAAGTGCAGAACGCGGCCCCCACTCGCCGTGTGATTCTCGCCTTCGATCTTGATATCGCTCACCACGTACAGGTCCACAGTGTGTTGCGGCTCGCGTGCGTGATCGACCTCGTTGGACGTCAGGTGTACTTTGGCGGCCGAGCCGGTCGTGCCCTTGACCTCAACGCGTTTTTCTTCCCCGTCCCGGGTGCAGTGGAGGTCGTAGGGCTTGCCGAGGCGCTTGACTGTCCAGCCCAGCTCCTCGTAATGCGCCTTGGCCATGTTCTCCGCGTACATCTCGATCGCCTTGCGCTTTGCGGGGTCGGAGATGAATCCGGCTCCACCGGACGAGCCGGCGGACCGCTTCGCCTGCTTCGCCCGCTTCCCTCCTGACTGGGCGGGTACGTCTATGTCTTCCGGGCTGAATCCCGGGGCGATCCCCGATAGAACTGGCTGCCCGTTTGCCCAGTTCATTTCTATATGCGCCATTTTCAGGAGGGGTTGAGGGTCGAAGTCGCAGAGGATGCCGCTGCCCTGCCTGGTCCCGGAGAGTCTGATGGCGTCACTTGCGGCCGCGGGCAACGGTCCGTCTTCGCCGAGGGATACGTCCCGTATCACGGCCAAAGGCTCGATCCCGAAGCGCACCCGGTATTTGACTGCCCTTTCGTCCTCTTCGTCGGGCCAGTGCAGGCTCTCCCCCTGGTAGAAGTTCCCGCGGACCTCGAAGAGGTACAGCGTGATCCTCCGGGTGAGCCACTTGGGGCGACTTGTACGTGGTCCCGCACCTGTGGCCAGTACGGCGAAGCGCGGACGTTGAGACCGGTACTCGGGCTGCCATTTGGGAAGCCCCCAGGTGCAGGTCTCGACCCCGTGCCGCAGGTTGCGCCGCGGCGCATAGCTCTGTCCTACATGGACCATCACGAAAGGCGCCGAGTTCATGCAGTTCATCATATTAATGCTGCTGGTGGTGCATGCCAGAGGGGCTGGTCCTGGAGATAGACGCAGGCGCGCAAATGGTTCGACCCATATTGTCGGCAATGAATCCAGTTTGGAGCGGACTGTTCCCGCTGGGTATTTCGGTGGCGGCAAGCGGCTTTGCGGTAGGCAGTCGTATGACAGCGCGGGGCATTAGCGGTGTGCGAACGTGAGGCGCATACGCGGGCCGATCTTCTGCGCTCGGTTCGAAGTGGAGCGTCGTAGCGGACGACGACTGGGGACGAGGGGGCACTTCATGGGGCAGACGCTGGCGGAGATCCTGGACGCCGCGGCGTGCGGGCGGTTTCCGGAGGCTGATGGGGGCACGACCGTGGTCGCCGCGCCGAGCGGCCGCGACACGGGGGTGATCGCCTTCACCGCGCACTCGGTCGTGTTCACCGACGAGGACCCCGAGTGGGTCCATGCGACGCTCGCCGCTCTGGACTGCGATGCGCTGGCCGCGACCATGCATCCCCGCTTTCTGCTGGCCCTCCTGGAACGCACCGGGCGGGTCACCGACACCATCGACCTGCTGACCGTGGCGTCCTCGCTGCCCGGTGCGCCCGGGCTGGAGCTGCGGGAGGTCACCGATCCCGTGCACCCGCGCGTGGTCAGCGCCCGTCGGCGGCGGGACGGGGTGCGGATGTGGGAGGTCGACGGGGGAGTGCTGGTGCTCGGGCGCGGGGTGGCCGGCCGGTGGGAGGTCGCCGTCGAGCTGGAGGAGAACGCCCGGCACCGGGGCCTCGGCCGGGCTCTCGCCACCGCCGCTCGGCACCTGGTGCCCCCGGGCGAACCGCTCTGGTCGCAGCAGGCCGCGGGCAACGCGCGCAGCATCCGGGCGTTCCAGGCCGCCGGGTTCCGGCCCGTCGGCTCGGAGGCGCTGCTCCTCGGCCGCCGGGAAGGCGCGTGAGGGGGGAGGGAAGAGGGGTGTTGTGAGGGGGTGTTGTGGTGGTGGGGGGGCTTGCGGTCGTGGTCGGTTTTCCGGACGGCGTACGGGGGACCCCGCTAGCCTGCTCTTCATGATCGACTCACCTGCCGGGCTGACCGACACCGAGACGGCCGCCGCCGCGGCGCTGGCCGGGGCGGCGGTCGTGCGCGCCCGGTACGGGCAGCTCCACTCCCGTATCGACAAGGGCGCCGGGGACTTCGCCACCGATGTCGACGTGGCGGCCGAGGAGGCCGTCCTCGACATCCTTCGCGCCGCCCGGCCCGAGGACGCGGTGCACGGTGAGGAGGGGGGCCGGCGGGGTGCGGTCGGTGCGGGGCGGGAGTGGTTGGTGGACCCCTTGTGCGGGACGCTCAACTACGCCGTCGGCTCCCAACTGGTCGCCGTCAACGTGGCGTTGCGCGACGGCCCGGCCGCCGTGGCCGATCCGTTCAGCGGCGAGGTCTTCCTCACCGACGGAGAGACCGCCTGGGTGCGGTCCGGGGCCGAGGGCGACGAGCCGTTGGCGCCCACGGCGGACACCCGGCTGGTCGACGTGAACCTCGATCCGCCCTTCCCGGGTGCGCCCGGATTCCGGGCGGTGGACCTGCTGGCCCACCCCGGGTTCATCGAGCACTTCCGCCCGCGCGTCGTCTCCACGTCGCTCGCGCTGGCCTGGGTCGCGGCCGGCAAGCGGGCCGCCTACGTCACCGACGGCGGCGACCTGAGCGGAAGCGTCCACTTCGCCGCCGGGATCGCTCTGTGCCGGGCCGCCGGCTGTGTCGTCACCGGCATCGACGGCGCCCCGGCCGGGCCGGGCGGCCGGGGCCTCGTCGTGGCCGCCGACGCCGGGACGCATGAGCTGCTCATGTCGATGGTCGGGAGGCCCGGGCCCGGGCGCGGTGTTTGAGTCGTCGCCTCCGCCCGTCTCCGCTCAGATGTGCAGTTCGGGCGGGAAGCCGGTCCAGCGGAGTTCGGCGGGCAGGTGCCCGGTGTCGTTGAACAGGAGGAGGGCCGGCGCGCGGCCGGGCGCGTAACGGATCACGGTCAGCGCCGCGTTGGCGTGGTTGACGCCCAGCCAGCGCGACTTCGGGGCCTCCAGCGCGGCCCGGACGAGCCAGCCGACCAGGAAGTTGTGGGTGACGAGGAGTTCATGGCGGGGCTCGTCGCCCTCGACCGTGCCCGTGAACCGTGCGAGCGCCTCCTCGGCCAGCCCGGGACCCAGCTCGCGCTCCGCCGCCGGGAAGCCGGCCAGCCGGGCGAGCGTCTCGTCGGCCGACTCCGGCGGCAGCTCCTCCCGCGGCGGCAGGTACGGGAGGTAGTCGCCGGCCGGTTCGGAGGGCACCAGGGGAACGCCCGGGAGCCGCTCGGCTATCAGCTTCGCCGTCTGCTCGGCGCGCGGCAGCGGGCCGTGGTGGATCGCGGTGATCGGGGCCCCGCGGAGCCGCTCCCCGAGCAGGGCGGCCTGACGGCGGCCCGCGTCCGTCAGCGTGGTCTCGTCGGCGGACGCCTGACCGTGCCGGGTCACGTACAGGTAGCGGGCAGCGGTCGTTGTCGTCATGGGCGGGCCCTCCGTCGCGGTTCATGATCGTACGAACGTGGGCGGGGACGTCGGGCCGCGCCTGGGCGGTTCCGTGGCGCGGGGCGGGCGGTCCGCCTCCCGGGATGCGCGGGGGCAGTGCTCAAGGCACCGTGGAGGCATGGCCGAGCACCCGCCCGTGATCGTCTATCCGCCTTCCGCGACCGGAGGGCGGCGGGTCACCGTGCACGGCCAGATCGTCGGCCTGGCGCACGGGCGGGGCGAGGTGGCCGCGCTGCTGCGGGCCGCGGGGTTCGCCCCGGGGCCCGACAAGGTCGTCGAGCTGGACCGGCCCGGGCTGATCGAATGGCGCGGCGGCGACCTCGACACCTGGGGGTGATCCCGTGAAGCGTCGTCGTACGGTACGCGAGAGCGCCTCGATCGAACCGCCGCCCGGGTATTACGTGGCCGGGGCCGAGCCCCCCGACGCGGCGCAGCGCACGCTGATCCTGGACTGGGTGGTGAGCCGGCGCATCGCGAGCGGCTGGCGCGTCGAGTCGCGCTCCGGGAGCCAGGTGGTGCTGGTGCGCGGGCAGCCGGTGAACCATGTGCTGCACGCCTTCCTCACCGTCTTCTCGTGCCTGGTGTGGGGGATCGTGTGGGCCGGCGTCGCCCTCGTCAACCGGGTCGAGCGCGTGGCCCTCACCGTCGACGCCCAAGGTCGCATCGTGACGGTCAGCGCGCCGTGACACATCACCCGAACGGGTGCGTCCAGGTGGCTTCGCGCGAGGGCCGCGAGGAACGTCGGAGCTGATCTGCCCGCACCGCCGGGGCAGGTCAGGACAGCAGGCGCCCGGCGTCTGTTCCGACCAAGGAGTCCTCATGTCGCAGCCCAGCACACCCGGCGCCTCGCGCCCCGCCGACCCGCGTCCGGGCGGATACACCGGCAGCGGGTGGGCGGCCGGAGGAACGGTGTTCGCCGGTGTCCTGCTCTTCGTCGACGGCATCCTCGGGGTACTGAAGGGCATCGCGGGGATCGCCTCGAACGACGTCTACACGCGGATCAACGACTACGTCTTCAAGTTCAGCGTGACCTCGTGGGGCTGGATCCACCTCGTCCTCGGCGTGATCCTCATCCTCGTGGGCTGGGGCATCCTCAAGGGCGCGACCTGGGCCCGCGCGGCGGGCGTCGCCCTCGCCTCCCTGAACCTCATCGCCAACTTCATGTGGCTCCCGTACACCCCGGTCTGGGCCATCGTCACCATCGCGATCGACAGCTTCGTGATCTGGGCCCTGTGCACCGACCGGTCGAACCCGAGCGACCTGGTACGGAGCTGAACCGGCCGGGACGGCGGGCGGCGACGGCGACGGGTGTCCGTTGTCAGTGGGGCGGTCCACACTGGAGACATGTGCCGCAGCATCAAGACGCTCCGCCCGCCCGCCCTCCCCGAAGAGGCCACCGAGGAGGACATGCGGGCCGCCGCCCTTCAGTACGTACGCAAGGTCTCCGGGTTCCGCGCGCCCGCCGCGCACAACCGTGAGGTCTTCGACCGGGCCGTCGACGAGATCACCGCAGCCACGATGAAGCTGCTCGACGGTCTGGAGATACGGGGCGCGGCCAAGGGCTGAGCCCCGCCGCCGCGCGACTGCCCTCGGTTCAGGGGGCGGCCGGAGCGGGCGTACCCACGGGTGCCGGGCCGCCGGGCCCGACTGCCGGTGTCCCCTTCCCCGCCCCGGTCTCCGCTGCTGTCCCGATCTCCGTCTCGGTGTCCGTCTGCGCGGGCAGCGGCGTCTTCGCCGCCTCCGCCGGGATCCCGGCCGGTGTCGCCGTCCGCGTCGCCGGGCGCTTCACCACGAACGCGGCCAGCGCGCCCGCCACGAACAGGGCCAGTACCGAAACGGCCGTGCCGAACCACGTCGAGCCCAGCCACCGGCCGCCGAAGTAGCCGAGCCCCACGCTGTAACCCGCCCAGGCCAGACCCGCGAGCGCGGACCAGGGCAGGAAGTCCCGCTTCCTGCGGTGGGCGGCGCCCGCGCCGAGGGAGACCACGGAGCGGCCCGCCGGAGCGAACCGGGCGATGATCACCAGCGCGCCGCCGCCCCGGCTCAGGGCTGCGCCGAGACGTTCCTGCGCGGTGCTGAGACGCCGGGAGCGGGCGATGGCCCGGTCCAGCCGGTCGCCCCCGCGCCAGGCGAGCCGGTACGCGACGAGGTCGCCGAGGACCGAGGCGGTGGCCGCGCACAGGATCAGCACGACGAGCGAGGGGACCTGCCCTCCGGTGCCCCCGCCGCTGACGGTGGTGGAGCCGGCCGCGGCCGCCGTGGCGGCCGTGATGACGAGCACGCCGCTGGGCAGCAGGGGCAGAAAGACGTCCAGGAGAACGGAGAGGGCGACCACCGCGTAGATCCATGGGCTGCTGGTCAGCGCGGCCACACTCTCTAGCACCGTCTACTACTCCCCGATCGTGTCAACGCCGCGACGTCGCAGGGGAGCGGCAGGGGCGGCAGGTTCAGCTGTACAGCGTACGCGTGAGGGTTCCCGGGGCCTCGTCCAGGGCGGGTGATGTTGTGCAGGTCACGTACACCTGGAGGCCATGCGCCCGTTAGGAGGGATGAACGACCGGCACGAGGGCCGGTACGAGCGAGGAGCAGCGCATGACGGCATGGATGGTACGGACGGGACACGGGCCGTCGCACCCGCATTCCGGGCGGCGGCGGAGGACGGACGTGCCGCGGGTCCCGGGGGTGCTGGCGGGCACGGTGGCTCTGCTGACGCTGGTCTGCGGCGTCGGCGTCGGCGTCGCCCACGCGACGGACGACGTGGCGCTCGGCGGCCACGGTGCGCACGGGGCGCACGGGGCCCCTGCGGTGGGGATCCCGGCGCAGCAGCCGAGCGGCGGTGGAGAACCCGGTGGAGGCGGGGACCCGAGCCGCAGCGATGACGGCGCCACGGCGCGCGGCAGTTCGTGGATGCGGGCCGCAGGGGTGTTCTCCCCGCCCGGTTCCTTCGTCCCGTCGGACGCGCTGACGTACGACACCCGGCTGGTGCCGGCGGGCGCGCGGATCGAGGTCACGCAGTTCACGGACCCGTCCGGCACCCGGGTCGGGGCCCGGCTGCGGGGGCTCGTGCCCGGCCGGGCGTACGGGATGCATGTGCACACCTCGCCCTGTGGCGCCGATCCCGCGGCGGCCGGACCTCACTACCAGCACCGTCCGGCGGCGACCGCGGACCCGGTCAACGAGGTGTGGCTGGACTTCCGGACGGACGAGGACGGCGATGGCCGGGCGGAGGCCCTGCACGGCTGGGACTTCCGGGAGGGCGGGGCGCGGTCGGTGATCATTCACGACCGGCAGGGCGGTGCGGGGGAGCGGGCGGCCTGCTTCACGGTGCCGTTCGGGCCCGCCGGGAGGGTGTGACGGGGGCTCCGCCCCTCCTCCGGAGTCTCACCGCGCGCCGGGTCGGCGCCGGAACGCGGGGCTCCGGGAGAGGGGCGGGTGGGCGGACCGCCGGTCAGACCGGGACGGCCGGGGCCTGCTCGCGCCGGGCCGGGTCCTCGGCGGTGGCCGTCGTGCCGCGCGAACCGAAGAAGCGGTCGAGGGCGACGGCTCCCGGGCCGGTGAAGACCAGCAGCAGGAACGCCCAGCAGAACATCGCCGACGCCTCTCCGCCGTTCTGGATCGGCAGGAACGCCTCGGGCTGGTGCACCTTGAAGTACGCGTACGCCATCGATCCCGAGGCGAGGAAGGCCGCGGCACGGGTGCCGAGGCCGAGGGCGACCAGGGAACCGCAGACCAGCTGGATCAGGGCGGCGTACCAGCCGGGCCAGGCGCCGGTCTCCGCCTGGTTGCCGCCCAGCACTCCGAAGAGCGTGGCGGCGCCGTGGAAGGCGAAGAGCAGGCCGACGACGAAGCGGAAGAGGCTGAGCGCGTAGGGCTGTGCCTGGTTCAAGCGGATGAGCATGGGGGGTGGGCTCCTTCGGTTGTGGTGGGGACGTAAACCGACCGAGCGCCTCAGGTTAGGGAAACCTCACCAGTGCTTGCAACTTCAACATTCCGTCGAGTGGCTGGAAACCGCCTCACCCTCAGGGGTGAGTGAACGCTCAAGAACCGTCTCTAGCTGGGCCCCTTCTCTGCCCGCTGTGGCCTGCACCAATGTCAGCGCAGACTTCCGGCCAAGCAACGTCAGCGTCATGAGCTGGTTACCGAACCACGGCCCACCCGCCCTGCCCCAGGTCACCGGCGGCGCTCCCGTACGGCCGTGGCGGTTCAGCGCCCGGCCGATCCACCGGCCCGCCCGGCTCCAGCCGAATCGGAAGCCCGTCCGGATGGATCGCGGGATCGAGTTGTGCACGGGGGAGCAGGTCAGCTGGAGGACGCGGGAGGCCGGGGCGGCCCCGGAGCCGGCGGTGGCATCGGCTCCGGAGTCGCTTCCGGGGCCGGGCTCGGTGTCCGGTCGGCGGGGCCCGGTGTCCGGCCACCGGGGTTCGGCGATGTAGGCGTGGTGCACATCGCCCGAGAGGACGCATACCGTCGCCGGGGCGTGCGGACCGCTTCCCGCCTCCCGCAGCAACTCCGTGAACCGGTCGAAGGATTCCGGGAAGGCGGCCCAGTGCTCCAGGTCGGACGCGCGGCGCAGCTTCTCGCCGAACCGCGCCCAGCGTCGCCCGCGTACGCCCGCGCACAGGGCGGCGTTCCAGCGTTCCGCGTCGTGGACGAGCGGCGGCAGCAGCCACGGCAACGAGCTGCCGATGAGCAGATGATCGTATGAAGTCGGGTCGTCCAGGACCGCTTCCCGCAGCCAGCCGGCCTCCTCGGCGTCGAGCATCGCCCGCTGCTCCTCGGCCAGGACCCGGGCCGCGCGGGTGTCGACCATCACCAGCCGTACTCGGCCGAAAACACGCCGGTAGCTCCACCGGGTCCGGGCGGGATCCGCGTCGGTCTCGGCGGCGAAGCGGCGCAGCGCCTCGGTGCCGTCGGGCGATGCCCTGACCGCCGCGTACAGGGGGTCGGCGGCCAGCTCGGCGGGGGAGAGGTTGCCCAGATGCTGGTGGACCCAGTACGACATCAGCCCGCTGACGATCCGTTCGTGCCACCAGGGTGTGGCGCGCATGTCCCGCTGCCAGGCGGCACTGGTGTTCCAGTCGTCGATGACATCGTGATCGTCGAAGATCATGCAGCTGGGCACGGTGGAGAGCAGCCAGCGCACTTCCGGGTCGCGCCACGATTCGTCGTAGAGGTAGGTGTACTCCTCGTAGTCCGCGATCTCCGCGCCCGGCGGCTCGCGCAGATCCCGGCGGGCGGCGAGCCTGCGCCGGGTCGCCGCCGAGGTCTCGTCCGCGTACACCTGGTCGCCCAGGAGCAGCAGCACGTCGGGCCGCTCGGCCGCCGGATCCGCCGCGAGCCGGGCGGCCAGCGTGACCAGGGCGTCCGGCCCCACGGGGTCGTGTCCGCCGCCGGGAGCGGCGGCCCAGCGGCACGACCCGAACGAGATCCGCACGCCGGGCGGTTCGGCGCTCTCCGCCCCGTCCGCCGTGGCCGTGGTCGACGCCGTCGCCACCGGCGGTGTGGTGATGGTGCTCGGCGGGAGGCGGGCGTCGTCGGGCGGCCAGACGCGCCGGGAGCCGATCAGCACCTCGTACGCCGTGGTGGAGCCGGGGGTCAGACCCGTCACCACCACCAGGGCGTAGTGGTGCCCGGCCACCGCGAAGGTCGGCGACGACCCCGAGGCGCCGTCCGCGCACCGGACCTCCACGGTGCACGGACGGCTCGCCTCGACCCAGACGGTCGCGGTGGACCCGGTCTCCCAGTCGACGTACCGCAGCAGTGGACCCAGGCGCAGTCCGGCCATGTGATGTCTCCTCGCTACGCCGTCACGGATGGGCTCCGTAACGTACAGAACGAGGAAGGGCCGCGCACGGGTTCCGGCGGGTCAGCAGCCGTTCAGGGCGGACTGCAGGGCGCTCTTCTCGGCGGAGTCCACGCTCAGGTTGTAGTGCTTCTTGACGTGGACCCAGGCGCGGACGTAGGTGCACTTGTACGAGGAGCTCGGCGGCATCCACTTGGCCGGGTCCTTGTCGCCCTTGGACTGGTTCACGTTGTCGGTGACCGCGATGAGCTGGGGGCGGGTCAGGTCGTTGGCGAACGCCTGGCGTTGGGCGGTGGTCCAGCTGCTCGCGCCGGAGCGCCAGGCCTCGGCGAGCGGGACCATGTGGTCGATGTCCACGTCGGACGCGGCGCTCCAGGTCGCGCCGTCGTAGGGCGAGTACCAACTGCCGCTGACCGCGGCGCAGGAGGCGTCCTGCTGGACGTTGGTGCCGTCGCGCTTGAGGACGACCTCACGGGTGTTGCAGGCCCCCGACTGGGTGATCCAGTGCGGGAACTTGTCACGGCTGTAGCCGCTGGACGAGCCCTCGGCGCCGACGGTGAGCTGGCCGAGGTAGGTGCGTGCGGTCGCCGCGCTGACCGGGGTGGGCATGGCGGCCTGGGCGTTGGGGGCGGCGAGCAGGGCGGACGAGGCGGCGAGTGCGGCGGTCGCCGCGACGACGGAGAGGCGACGCGCGTAGATACCGGACATGCGAACTCCCTTGACGTGGGGGGTGCGTGGGCGGGCGGTGGTGTGGCCCGGCCATCGTGGCGACGCCAGGTTTCTGTGGGGTGGGCGTCAGGTAACAGAGTGGCGACATGTGCACGTCACATCAAGGGGTGTGCAAGGGGAGTGATGGATCGCGGGAGCGCGCGGATCCATCACGGGTGGTTTGTCCGGGTGGTGTTGGAGGTTGGATCGGGGGACGGGGGCGTGCGGGGTCCCGGGTACGCCCCCCAGGGGGCCGGGTGGTGATGGGGCCGGGGCGGGTGCGGCTCGCTCTATCGTTGCCGCGTGCTGCTTCCGGTCTCCCTCACGCTCGGTGTCGTCCTCGCCGTCCTGCTGGTCCTTGCCGCCGCCGTCGCCGCGTGGGCCTCGCTGGGCCGGTCGCGCGAGATTCTCGTCGCCGGGGTGCGGGCGGCGGCCCAACTCGCCGCCGTCTCCCTGCTCATCGGCTGGGTGGTCCGGTCCCTGGCGCCGCTTCTCGGGTTCGTGGCGCTGATGTTCGCGGTGGCGGTGTGGACCGCCGGACGCCGGATCACCGGCAACCGCACCTGGCGCTGGGCGGCCGTGCCGATCGGGGTGAGCGTGCTTCCCGTGGTGGGGGCGCTGCTGCTCACCGGGCTCGTGCCGGTCCGGGGCCTGGCGCTCATTCCGGTGGCGGGCATCCTCATCGGCGGGGCGCTCACCGCGACCGTGCTCGCCGGACGGCGCGCCCTGGACGAACTCACCGCCCGGCGCGGCGAGGTGGAGGCGGGCATGGCCCTCGGGCTGCTCGACCGGGACGCCCGGCTGGAGATCGTGCGGCCGGCGGCGTCGGACGCGTTGCTGCCCGGGCTCGATCAGACCCGGACGGTGGGGCTGGTCACGCTGCCGGGGGCGTTCGTGGGCATGCTGCTGGGCGGCGCCTCACCCGTGGAGGCGGGCGCCGTGCAGCTGTTCGTCCTGGTGGCGCTGATGGCGGTCCAGGTGATGGCCGTCGCGACGGTCCTGGAACTGGTCGCGCGCGGGCTGCTGCACCGGGACTGAACTCCGAGGCCGGCGCAGCGGCCCCGGCCTGCGCCCGGACCGGGAGAGCCTCAGGCCTCGCTGATGTGCAGGCGGATCGAGCCGTCTTCGGCCGCCTCCACCCGTACCTGCGTCAGGTCCTCGACGTGCGCGTCCGGCGCGAGGGCCGCCGCGCGCGGGCCGACGCCCACGACGCGCATGCCCGCCGCCCGGCCCGCCGCGATGCCCGCCTCGGAGTCCTCGAACACGATGCAGTCCGCCGCGTCGAAGCCCAGCTCCGCCGCGCCCTTGAGGAAGCCCTCGGGGTCCGGCTTGCTGGCGCCGACCTGCTCGGCGGTGACGCGGACGGCGGGCATCGGCAGCGCGGCCGCACCCATCCGGGCCGTCGCGAGCGCGGTGTCGGCGGAGGTCACCAGTGCGTGCGGCAGCTCGGCGATCGCGGTCATGAACGCGGGCGCGCCGCCGATCGGCACGACGCCCTCGACGTCGGCGGTCTCCTGGGCGAGCATCCGCCGGTTGTCCGCGTAGTTCTCCTCCACCGGGCGGTCCGGGAGCAGCACGGCCATCGTGGCGTACCCCTGCCGGCCGTGCACCACCTTGAGCGCGGCCTCGGGGTCCAGCCCGTGCTCGACCGCCCATTGCCGCCAGCAGCGCTCCACCACCGCGTCGGAGTTCACGAGGGTGCCGTCCATGTCGAGAAGGAGGGCTTGTGCGGTGAGGACGGTGGCCGGCATCGGCTGCTCCAGAACGCGGGGAGGTGTACGAACAGCCCGGGTGCGCGTGCCGTGGGGCGGGGCGTACGCGGGCCGTGAGGCGGTGCGGTACGTGGGTGTGCGGTACGAGGTGTTCCGCATGCGTGTCCCGTACCAGAGCAACCCCCGCCCGCCGGTCAGGGAGTGCGGGCGGGAGCTACTTTGTTCCATCACGATACAAAAACCGCGCCCGGAACGCCAATCCCCCCGCCCGGCGGCCGCGCTCAGCGGCGTCCGCGTCCACTCGTCTCCGCCTCCAGCGCGCGCCGGGTGTTCGGCCCGTACACGCCCGCCGGGTCGCCCTGGATCGCCTTGTACGACTGGTAGATCGCCACGGCGTTCTCCACCCGGTCGTTGTAGTTCGCGTCGGACGGGCCCGCGTAGAGCCACACCTCCATGAGCCGGTTCTGCAGCTCGGCGACCTCCGGGCCCCGGTCGCCGGGCCGCAGCGAGGGGCCGGCCAGTTCGGCGGGCGGGGCCTCGGACGGCGGGGCCGGGGACGCGCCGCCACCGCCGCCCGGGGCGGCCGACGCGCTCGCCGTCGGCGGGGCGGACGCGGTGGCGGTCGGGGTGGGCTCCTGGCTCCTTGTCGGCGAGGCGGACGCGGACGGCGAGGCGGACGGAGTGGCCGAGGCGGACGGGGTACGGGACGGAGCGGCCGACGCTGAGGGCGACGGGGCGACCGACGCGGCCGGTTCGTCCTCGGTGTCCGGGACGCTCGTGGTGGCCTCCGGCAGCGCCTCGTCCTGGCTGTCGTCGCCGCCGAACAGCCCGCCGGCGAAGGCCGCCGTACCGACCACCGCGGCCACGGCCGCCCCCACGGCGAGGGCTCCGAAGGGTCGCCTGCGGCGCGGCTGCACGGGGTCGGGAGCGAAGACCGGCTCCGCGGCCGCGGAACGTCTACGGCTCCCCGGCCCGGCAGGCGTGCCCGCGCCCGTACCCGTGCCCGCACTCGTACCCGTAACCGTGCCTACGCCCGCGTCCGGGCCGTCATCGCCCAGGAACAGCGGCATCGTGGTCTCCGCGGCACCCGGAGCACCCGGAGCACTCGGGATGCCAGCAGGAACCGCCGCCCCGGAAGACCCAGAAGCCCCAGAGTTCCCCGACTCACTCGAAGCGGCCGCACCCCCCGACTCCGCAAGGCCGTCAAGTCCACCCCCGCCCGCCCTCGCGTCGAGGTCCGTCAACGTCACGTACGGCCGGATGCGCAGCGGGTCGAAGTCCTCGGCCGCGGCGATCTCCGCCGTACGGGCGGCCCGCTGTTCGTCCCCCGTGAGCGGCGCGGAATCCGCGCCCGCGCCGCACCGGCACGGCACCCGGTGCTCCGTGCCGGGCTCCCCGGCCGTCCGTCTTCCGCACTCCGGGCATGCGTGTCCGGTCATCGTGGGTCCCCTCCCCTTGAACTGCCTGCGATTATGCAGCCCGCCCCGGGGAAGCCCAACGGGCTGCCGGGGCTCGGTCCGCCCTCGGCAGTACATAACAGGCCATAACAGAACGAAACGTCCAGGATGGGGGTGTAGCGGATCGGATCGGGATCGGACCGGATCCGTGCGTCCAGCGGATCGAGGAGACGACGCCCATGGCCCAGCAGCTGAGCCCGCCACCCCCGGCCCCCGGTGAGGGACAGTCCCACCGGAGCGTCCTGGTGGCGATCGGGGCGCTGCTCCTCGGCATGCTGCTCGCGGCACTCGACCAGACCATCGTCTCCACGGCGCTCCCGACGATCGTCAGCGAGCTGGGCGGACTCGACCATCTGTCCTGGGTGGTGACCGCCTATCTGCTGGCGGCCACCGCGGCGACCCCGCTGTGGGGCAAGCTCGGCGACCAGTACGGCCGCAAGAAGCTCTTCCAGACCGCGATCGTGATCTTCCTGATCGGCTCCGCGCTCTGCGGAATCGCCCAGAACATGCCCCAGCTGATCGGATTCCGGGCCCTCCAGGGGCTCGGCGGCGGCGGACTCATGGTGCTGTCGATGGCGATCGTCGGCGACCTCGTCACCCCGCGCGAACGCGGCAAGTACCAAGGACTCTTCGGCGCGGTCTTCGGCGTGACGAGCGTCCTCGGACCGCTCCTCGGCGGCTTCTTCACCGAACACCTCAGCTGGCGCTGGGTGTTCTACATCAACCTGCCGATCGGCGTCGTCGCGCTGGTCGTCATCGCGGCCGTCCTGCACATCCCGGTCCGCCGCGAGAAGCACATCATCGACTACCTCGGCACCTTCCTCATCGCGTCCGTCGCCACCGCCCTGGTGCTCGTCGCCTCCCTCGGCGGTACTACCTGGGCCTGGAGCTCCCCGCAGATCATCGCGCTCGCGGTGCTCGCCGTCGTCCTGCTCGTGGCGTTCATCGCCGTCGAGCGGCGCGCGGTCGAACCCGTCCTGCCGCTGAAACTGTTCCGGATCCGCACCTTCAGCCTCGTCGCCGTGATCAGCTTCGTCATCGGCTTCGCCATGTTCGGCGCGATGACCTACCTGCCGACCTTCCTCCAGGTGGTCCACGACATCACCCCGACGATGTCCGGCGTGCACATGCTGCCGATGGTGTTCGGTCTGCTGATCACCTCGACCGGCTCCGGCCAGATCGTCAGCCGCACCGGCCGCTGGAAGGTCTTCCCGATCGCGGGCACGGCCCTCACCGCCGTCGGTCTGCTGCTGCTCCACAACCTCGACCAGAACAGCTCCACCTGGCTGATGAGCGCCTACTTCTTCGTCTTCGGCGCCGGTCTCGGCCTGGTGATGCAGGTCCTCGTCCTGGTCGCCCAGAACTCCGTCTCGTACCAGGACCTCGGCGTCGCCACCTCCGGCGCCACGTTCTTCCGGTCCATCGGCTCCGCGTTCGGCGTGGCCATCTTCGGGACCATCTTCGCCAACCGGCTGACCGGCCAGCTCACGGACGCGCTCGCCGGACAGTCACTGCCGCCGGGCGTCGACGCGGGGCGGCTGGCCGCCGACCCCCGGGCCATCGGACAGCTCCCCGCCGACCTGCGGCCCGGCATCCTCGGCGCGTACTCGACCTCCATCACGGACGTCTTCCTGTACGCCGTCCCGGTCGTCCTCCTGGCCTTCGTCCTCGCCTGGTTCCTCCGTGAGGACAAGCTCCGGGGCTCGGTGACCGCCCCCGACGCCGGCCAGACCCTCGCCTCCAACCCCGTCGAGCGCTCCTCGTACGACGAGTGCGCCCGCGCGCTGTCGGTGCTCGCCACCCGGGAGGGCCGCCGCGAGATCTACGAGAAGATCACCGCACGGGCCGGGTACGACCTGCTGCCCGCGGCCAGCTGGCTGCTCCTGCGGATCAAGCGGCACGGCACCGTCGAACCCGCCCGGCTCGCCGAGACCGCTCCCGTACCGCTGCATGTGATCACCGACGCGGCCCGGCAGGTCGAGGAACGCGGACTGGCCCGCCGGGAGGGCCTGCAGATGATCCTCACCGACGCGGGCGCCGAGGCCGTCGTCCACCTCTCCCAGGCCCGCGAGGACTCCCTCGCCGAGCTCCTCGGCGACTGGTGGGGCCCCGAACGCCCCACCGACCTGGTCAAACTCGTCAGCGAACTGACCGCCGAGGTCAGCGGCTCGACCAGGGAGCGCCCGCACTCCCCGACGCCTCCCCGCGACCACGAGGCGCATCTGCGCCCCGACGAGCGCGAGGCCCACCGCCGCGCCCTCGACGACCAGGACGACCCCGGCCACCCTCACCCGCCCGCCTGACCCGCCCGCCAGACCTGCCACCCACGGAGGCACGGTCCGGCACGTCATGGCGGGCCGGGTCACAGCTCCTTGGCGAACCAGTGCTCCGCGTACGGGTTGCGGCGGTGGAACGCCGGCACCTCCCGGTACCCGTGCTTCGTGTACAGCCCGCGCGCCTCGACCAGGTCGTTGCGGGTGTCCAGCCGCAGCAGCCGTACGCCGTACGACCTCGCCGCCTCCTCCACCGCGGCCAGCAGCAGCCCGCCGCCGCCCGTGCCCCGGAACGCCGGCCGCACGTACACCCGCGTCAACTCCGCCGTACCCGGCCCGGCCGCCTCTGTCAGCACCAGCCCGGCACAGCTCGCGGCCTTGCTCCCGTACCGGCCGACGACGAACTGCCCGGTCGGCGGTACGAGCAGGTCGGCGCCGTCGTCGGCGAGTCCGTCGGCGATCTCCTCGGCGGTGGCGGGCCGCTGCCAGTAGCGGCTCGCGACCTCGTCGTAGTAGTCCCGGCGCAGTGCGCTCGCGTCGGGGGAGTCGTATCGTTCGGCGGTCACGGTCCAGGTCATGCGGGGCATTCTCGCCGCCGTACGGCCGAATGACGACGCCATTCATATGGAGGGGGCAGCAGTGACGGATGTGGCCACGGGATCCACGGAGTCCACCACCGGAGCGATCCAGCGTCTCGCCGAACGCTGGATACAGGACGGCATGGCCGCCGCGACGGCGGGAGAGGGCCACACGGCAGGAGAGGGCCGCGAAGGACGCGACCGTACAGAGCCGGGCAACCGTACGGAGCCGGGCAACCGTACGGAGCCGGGCACCGGCTTCGTGTGCTCGCCCGCCGGGCTGTGGCTCGCCCTGGCCGCCGTGGCCGCCGGTGCGCGCGGCGCGACCGCCGCCGAGCTGCGGGCCCTCCTCGGCACCGCGGACCAGGAGGCCGCGCCGGTCGTCACGGCGGTCGCCCGCGAGCTGGCGGAGACCGGGGCGCTGGGCGTGGCCACCCGGGTCTGGAGCCGGGTGCCCGTGCTGCGCGCGTACCGGGAGGCGCTGCCGGACGTCCGCTTCGGCCCGATGGACCCGGCGGCCGTCGACGCCTGGGTGCGCGAGGCCACCGGAGGGCTGATCGACCGGCTGCCGCTGGAGATCACCGACGAGATCCTCCTCGCCCTGGTCAACGTGCTGGCGCTGAAGGCCCGCTGGGAGAAGCCGTTCGAAGCCTGGCGGACCCAGGACCTGCCGTTCACGGACGCGGCCGGGGCGGTCACCCCGGTGCCGACCATGTTCGCGTACGTGCCGCTGTCCGACGCCTGGACGACCGGCGGAGCGTACGTCGTCGAGCTCCGCTGCGCACCGGAACCGGACGTCCGCCCCGGAGCCCGGGTCCGACTCGTCCTCGGGAAGCCGGGCGCCGGGGCCGGCCGGGTGCTGCCCGCGGGCTGGGCGCCCCGGGCCGCGGGCGCTCCGCTGGACACCGACCGGGTGACCATCGGGCTGCCGAGGCTCGCGCTGCGCACCCGGGTGGCCGTCACCCGGCAGCTGCCCGCCCTCGGCATCCGGCTGGCCACCTCCGACGACGCGGACTTCTCCGGCCTCTCGCCCGAACCGCTCACCATCTCCGACGTGGTCCAGGAGGCCGTGCTGAAGGTCGCCGAGGAAGGGGTGGAGGCCGCCGCCGTGACGGTGGTCGCCATGGCGCCGGCGGGCGCCGCCCCCCGGCCGCAGCGGGTGCACCACATCGCCTTCGACCGCCCGTTCGGCGTCGTCGTGCTGGCCGGGTCCGAGGACGTACCGCTGTTCACCGCCTGGCAGGCGGACGCCCCCGCCGCCGGCCCGAACGCCTGAGGCCTCCGGCGCCTTCTCATCCCCGCGAACGACTTCTTCCGGACCGCAGCAGGATGACAGTCAGGCAAAGAGGGGGTTGATTGTGTCTACCTCGTAGGGCAATGCGAGGCTTCATCCGGCATCGCCTCCAATCGAAGGGGCGGTGCATGGAACGGTGGGAGGGTCGGCGCAGCGTGGTGAATGCGGATCACAGTGTGCGCGGTGACGCGGCGGCGGACGCGGGAGCGAGGACCGGGCTGACCCGTGCCCTGCTCTGGCTGGTCGCGGCCGCGCTGGCGGTACGGCAGGTGGCGGTGGTGCTCCGGCAGCCACCGGGGGAACGGCTGCTCGACCTGGAGACCTGGATCGGGGAGAACGGCGTCCTGCACCTGACGGGCTCGCTGTACGACGGCGGCCGGTTCACCGGGACGCCCTTCGCCGGACTGGTCCTGAAACCGCTCACCTCCTCGGCCCAGCAGACCCTGGGCGTCGTGTGGACGTTCGGGTCGCTGCTGCTCGTCGTCGCTCTCGGCATCGTCGCGGCCCGCGCCCTGCCCGCACCGGTGGGCCGCCGGACGGCCCTGCTCGCGGCCCCCGTCGCGATCAGCCTGTTCATGCTGTCGCTGCCGGTCCGCAACGCCCTGCACCTGGGCCAGACCAGCATCCTGCCCGTCCTGCTGGTGCTGCTGGCCTGCTTCGTCGTGCGGGAGCACCGTGCGGCGGGTGTCCTCGTGGGTCTGGCCGCCGCCTTCCAGCCGGTGCTGCTCCTGTTCGCCGCCCTGCTCTGGCTGACCGGCAGGCGGCAGGCGTCGGTGAGCGCGGGTGCGACCTTCGTCCTCGCCACGGCCGTCGCGTGGGTCGCGGGGCCGAAGGACTCATGGACGTACTGGGTGCACCATCTCGCGGGCGCGGGGCTGGGCGAGCGGCCGGACAGCCTGGCCAACCAGTCGCTGCACGGGGCGCTGCTCCGGCTCGGCCTCGAAGGGCCGCTGGAGATCGTCCTCTTCCTGGTGCTCGCCGCCGCCGTCGTGGCCGTCGGCCTGCGGCGCGCGGTGCGGTACGCCCAGGACGGGCAGCTGCTCCTCGCGGTCGCCGTGACCGGCTGCGTCGTGGTCGCCGTCTCGCCGACCGCCTGGCAGCACCAGCTGCTCTGGGTGCTCCTCGCGGTCGTCGGCAGGGTCGGCAAGCAGGCCTCCGACCGGCTGGTCTGGCCCTCCGTGGTGGTGCTGGTCGTCACCCTGCCGGGCACGATGCTCCTGCCGAACCTCGAACCGCTCTTCCCCGTACGCGACAACGTGCTGCTCCTCGTGGCGCTCGGCGCGGCCTGCCTCGCCCCGTTCCTGCCCCGCACCTCGCCGTACTGGCAGCACCCGGTCCCCACCGACTACGCGAAACCGGTCGCGGCGCGCTGGAGACGCGTGCCGCTCCTGCCGTTCTGGCGCCGGGTCCTCACCCGCCCCAACCTGCTGCTGGAACTCCTGCTGATCCGGGTCGTCTACGACGCCTACGCCCAGGTCCGCCTCGCCGCCCGGGCGGGCCGCCCGCTCGCCGAGGAGCACGGCCGGCAGATCCACGCCATCGAGCAGTGGCTGCACATCGACATCGAGCACTGGGTCAACCACACGGTCGTCCAGATCACCTGGCTGCGTGAATTCTTCGACTACTACTACTCCACGTTCCACTTCATCGTCCCGCTGACGATCCTCGGCGTGCTGTACGTGCGCCGCCCCGCCGACTACCGCTGGGTCCGCTCGTCCATCGGCTTCGCCACCCTGCTCGCGCTCGTCGGCTTCTGGCTCTACCCGCTGGCCCCGCCCCGGCTCATGCCCGGCCTCGGCTTCATCGACACCGTCCACGGGGTGCAGGACTTCGCGAAGCCCGACTACGGGACGCTGACCACCGTCACCAACCAGTACGCCGCGATGCCGTCACTGCACTTCGGCTGGTCGCTGTGGTGCGGTGTGGTGATCGTGATGCTGGCGCCGAAGCTGTGGATGAAGGCGCTGGGCCTGCTGCACCCGCTCTTCACGATCGCCGCGATCGTGGCCACCGCCAACCACTGGGTGCTCGACGCGGCCGGCGGCGCCCTGGTCGTATCGCTGGGCTTCGGGCTGACGTATCTGCTGTCGGGGCCGCGCAGGCTGGTGACCGGGGACCGGGAAGCGGCGGCGGAAGCGGAAGCCGTGGAACAGCCGCCCGCGGAACCTGC
The DNA here is from genome assembly GCF_055792845.1 of Streptomyces sp. DSM 106670. Taxonomy (NCBI): domain Bacteria; kingdom Bacillati; phylum Actinomycetota; class Actinomycetes; order Kitasatosporales; family Streptomycetaceae; genus Streptomyces; species Streptomyces sp. DSM 106670. The sequence goes on along the minus strand of NZ_CM147704.1, from coordinate 2,103,672 downwards.
GGAACGCGCGGAACCCGAGGAGTCCGCGGAGCCCGCGGAACCCGAGGCCGATCCGGAGCCCGTACCGGCCGGGAAAGCCGCAGGCGGCAAGTAAACAGCAGGGCAGCAGGGCAGCAGGGCAGCAGGGGGGAGCAGGCCGAAGGGGTGCCGGGACGACGTCCACCGTCCCGGCACCCCTTCGGCATGGATCGCCGCGCATCCATCGTCCGCCCGCGCGGCCGGTGCCGCCACTCGGGACCGGTGTGCCGGACGTGCCGGCGTACCGGAAGTACCGGTGTCAGGTTTTTGCCGCCGTGGTCACCTGAAGCTGCTTGATCCCGTTGAGCCACGCCGAACGCAGCCGCCGCGGGTCCTCCAGCAGCCGCAGATCCGGCAGTACGTCGGCGATGGCGTTGAAGATCAGGTCGATCTCCATCACGGCCAGCGACTTGCCCAGGCAGAAGTGCGGACCGCCGCCGCCGAACCCGAGGTGCGGGTTGGGGTCCCGGGTGATGTCGAAGGCCTCCGGGGCGTCGAACACCTCCGGGTCGTTGTTGGCCGAGGAGTAGAACAGCCCCACCCGCTCGCCCTTCCTGATCCGCTGCCCGCCCAGCTCCAGATCCTGGGTGGCGGTCCGCTGGAAGGAGACCACCGGGGTCGCCCAGCGCACGATCTCCTCGGCCGTCGTCTTCGGGCGCTCCCGCTTGTAGAGCTCCCACTGTTCGGGGTGGGTGAGGAAGGCGTGCATCCCGTGGCTGATCGCGTTACGGGTGGTCTCGTTGCCGGCCACCGCGAGCAGGATCACGAAGAACCCGAACTCGTCGGAGGACAGGTTCCCTTCGCCCTCCGCCGCGACCAACTGGCTCACGATGTCCTGGGCCGGGCACTCCTTGCGGGCCGCCGCCAGGTTCATCGAGTACGCCACGATCTCCATCGCCGCCTCGGCGCCGACCTCCTCGGTGATCGCGTACTCCGGATCGTCGTACGCGGCCATCTTGTTGGACCAGTCGAAGATCTTGGAACGGTCCTCCTGCGGTACGCCGATGAGCTCGGCGATGGCCTGGAGCGGCAGCTCCACCGCGATGTTCGTGACGAAGTCGAAGGAGCCGTCCGCGTCCGCCGACGCGAGGGCCGTCTCGACGATGGAGCGGGCCCGGGAGCGCAGGGCCGCCTCCAGCGAGCGCACCGCGCGCGGGGTGAAGCCGCGCTGGACGATCTGGCGGACCCGGGTGTGTTCTGGCGGGTCCATGTTCAGCATGATGAGCTTCTGGACGTCGATCTGGTCGCGGCTGATCGTCTCGTTGAAGCGGATGACGGCGGTGTTGGTGTTCGAGGAGAACAACTCGGGATGCGTGGAAACGTACTTGACGTCCGCGTGGCGGGTGACGACCCAGTAGCCCGCGTCGCCGAACCCGGAGATGTTGGGCGGCTGGGTGCACCACCAGACCGGCGCGGTCTCCCGCATCAGGGCGAACTCCGGGTGCGGCACGCGGGCCTGGAGGAGATCGGGGTCGGTGAAGTCGAACCCGTCGGGCAGATGGGGGCAGCGCATGGGCACCTCTCCACTCCGGATCTGATCGCGAACCGTCCGACGCCCCGCCCGGCCGGTTCGGCTGTCTCCCCGGCTGCCTGACGGACCATCAGAAGGTGCCCGCAAGGTAGTAACGAGTTCTACAAGTGGCAAGAGCCGTGGCCGGATCTGTTGCCCCCGGTGCCGCCCTCCGGCCCGTCGCCTCGCCGGAGGGCGTGCGTGCGGTGCGTGCACGCCCCTTGCGCAGCCGGGCCGCCGTCACGAGACTGCTTGCAGAACTAGAACGCGTACTAGTTCCTTCCGTGGGCGCCGGGACGCCCCCTGCGGAAGCGCGAGGAGAGGACGAGCTCATGGCCGCGGAACCCGTCATCGTCGAAGCCGTACGCACCCCCATCGGCAGGCGCGGAGGCGCACTCGCCAATCTGCACCCCGCCTATCTGCTGGGTGAGACCTACCGGGAACTTCTCGGCCGCACCGGCATCCAGGCCGACTGCGTCGAACAGATCGTCGGCGGCACCGTCACCCACGCCGGCGAACAGTCGATGAACCCGGCCCGCAACGCCTGGCTGACGGTCGGCCTGCCGTACGAGACCGCCGCGACCACCGTGGACTGCCAGTGCGGCTCCTCGCAGCAGGCCTCCCACATGGTCGCCAACATGGTCGCCGCCGGGGTCATCGACGTGGGCATCAGCTGCGGCGTCGAGGCGATGTCCCGGGTGCCGCTGGGCAGCGGCTCCAAACACGGACCCGGCAAGCCCTGGCCCGACGAGTGGAACGTCGACCTGCCCAACCAGTTCGAGGCCGCCGAGCGCATCGCCCGCAAACGCGGTCTGACCCGGGAGCGGGTCGACGCGCTCGGCCTGCTCTCCCAGCAGCGGGCGGCCGCCGCCTGGGCGGAGGAGCGCTTCAAGCGCGAGACGTACGCCGTCCAGGTCCCGACCACCGAGGAGGAGCAGGCGGCGGGCCAGGGCATGTGGCGGCTCGTCGACCGGGACGAAGGGCTGCGCGACACCTCGATGGAGGCGCTCGCCGGGCTGAAGGCCGTCATGCCGAGCGCGATCCACACCGCCGGCAACTCCTCGCAGATATCGGACGGGGCCTGCGCGATCATGTGGTCGTCGAAGCGCATGGCCCGGGCCCTCAAGCTCAAGCCCCGGGCCCGGATCGTGGCCCAGGCCCTGGTCGGGTCCGACCCGCACTTCCACCTCGACGGTCCGATCGACGCGACCCGGGCGGTGCTCGGCAAGGCCGGCATGTCGCTGCGGGACATCGACCTCGTCGAGATCAACGAGGCGTTCGCGTCCGTGGTCCTGAGCTGGGCGCAGGAGTTCGAGGCGGACCTCGACGGCCTGGAGAAGGTCAACGTCAACGGCGGCGCGATCGCGCTGGGCCACCCGGTCGGCGCGACGGGCGCCCGGCTGATCACCACGGCCCTGCACGAACTGGAACGCCGTGACAAGGAGTTCGCGCTGATCACGATGTGCGCGGGAGGAGCCCTGGCGACGGGCACGATCATCCAGCGGCTCTGACCCCGGCGGCCTCGTCCGGGGACGCCGGGGGCCTTACGCCCCGGGCTCCCCGAACGCCGCGCGCGCGTCGAAGGCGGCGCGGCGGGTGGCCCGGCGCAGCGCCTTCAGCAGCGTCGGACCGAGCGTGAGGGTCAGGACCACGGTCAGCACCGCCCGCCCCAGGTCCCAGCCCAGCGAGGTCGCCGCGCAGTAGGCGAGGAACCGCACCAGGTTCTCGTGCAGCGGGTCGCCCGCGACGAACGAGATCCCCGACCCCAGACCGGTGATCAGCGTCCAGCCCTGCAGATTCATCACCGTGCCGTATGCGAACGCCGCCACGCAGCCGTACACCGCCAGCATCGCCAACTCGGCCCGCCCGCGCAGCCGGTCCGGCCCCGGCAGCAGCCCCGCGCCCATGGTGAACCAGCCCATCGACAGCATCTGGAACGGCATCCACGGCCCGACCCCGCCGGTCAGCAGCGCCGAGGCGAACATGGTCACCGAGCCGAGGACGAACCCGAACCCGGGGCCCAGCACCCGGCCGCTCAGCACCATCAGGAAGAACATCGGCTCCAGGCCCGCCGTGCCCGCCCCCAGCGGGCGCAGCGCCGCCCCGACCGCCGCCAGCACACCGAGCATCGCGACGGCCTTCGCGTCCATCCCGGACTCGGAGATCGTCGCCACCACCACCGCGACCAGCAGCGGCAGCAGCGCGGCGAACAGCCAGGGCGCGTCCCGCGCGTGCGCGAGCCCGGACCCGGCGTCCGCCAGCAGCGGCCACCCGAACGCGACCACCCCGACGGCCCCGGTCAGCAGCAGCACGGCCACCGACTTCGGCCCGAGCCGCACGGGCCGGGGAGCCCGTTCCCGTACCTCCGGCATCGCCTTCACGCGCCCGCCTCCAGCGCCCCGCGCACCTGGGACACGGTCAGCCACTCCTGCGGGGCGAGGATCTTCGCCGTCTGCGGGGCGAAGGCGGGGGAGGAGACCACCACCCGCCCGGTCGGGCCGTCCGCGACGACCTCCCCGTCGGCGAGGATCACCACCCGGTGCGCCAGTTCCGCGGCCAGCTCCACGTCGTGCGTCGCCAGGACGATCGCATGCCCCTCGGCCGCGAGCCCCCGCAGTACGCCGACCAGCCGGGCCTTCGCCGCGTAGTCCAGGCCCCGCGTCGGCTCGTCCAGCAGCAACAGCGGCGGCCGGCCCGTCAGCACCAGCGCCAGGGCGAGCGCGAGGCGCTGGCCCTCGGAGAGGTCCCGGGGGTGCGTGTCGTCGCCGACGCCCGGCAGCAGCTCCGACACCAGCGCCCGGCAGGTGCCCTCCGCCGCGCCCGCGTCCCGGTCGGCGGCCGCGCACTCGGCGGCCACTGTGTCCGCGTACAGCAGATCGCGCGGCTCCTGCGGTACGAGGCCGACCCGGCGCACCATCGCCCGCGGGTCCGTCCGGGCCGGGGCCAGGCCGCCGACGCGCACGGTGCCCGCGGTGGGCTCGATCATGCCGACGAGCGCGCCGAGCAGCGTGGACTTGCCGGCCCCGTTGCGGCCCATCAGGGCCACCGTCTCGCCCGGAGCCACGGTGAGCGTCACCCGCCGCAGCGCCTCGACCCGGCCGCGCCGCACCCCGAGCCCGTCGACCCGGGTGACCGGATCGGCGGCGGCCGGGGTGGCCGGGGCGGCGGGCCCACGTCCCAGGAGCCGCGCCAACCGGCCGGCCCGCGGCCGCTCGACCGCGACCGGAACGGGCACCTCCGGCGACCCCGGCGGACCGGGCACCTCCGGCGACCCCGGCGGAACGTCCGTCCGCACCGGCACCGCGTCCGAGGCGGCCCCCGGCGGCACCGAATCCGCCAGCCGCTCCCGCAGCCCGCCCGCCGCGCGCCGGGCGTCCCGTACCGACAGGGGCAGCGGGTCCCAGCCTGCCAGCAGCCCCAGCTCCGCCACCGGCGGCCGGACCGGCGACACCTTCATGATCCCGGCGGGCGTCCCCATCACGGGGGCCGCGCCCGGGGCGGGCAGCAGGACGACCTGGTCCGCGTACTGCACCACCCGCTCCAGCCGGTGCTCGGCCATCAGCACGGTCGTGCCCAGATCGTGCACCAGCCGCTGGAGCACCGCGAGGACCTCCTCGGCCGCCGCCGGGTCCAGCGCGGAGGTCGGCTCGTCCAGCACCAGCACCTTCGGATGCGGGGTGAGCACCGAACCGATCGCCACCCGCTGCTGCTGGCCGCCCGACAGGGTCGCGATCGGCCGGTCGCGCAGCTCGGCCAGGCCCAGCAGATCGAGCGTCTCCTCCACCCGGCGGCGCATCACGTCGGGGGCCAGGCCGAGCGACTCCATGCCGTACGCGAGCTCGTCCTCGACGGTGTCCGTGACGAAGTGCGCCAACGGATCCTGGCCCACGGTCCCGACCAGATCGGCCAGTTCACGCGGTTTGTGCGTACGGGTGTCGCGACCGCCCACCGTGACCCGGCCCGACAGCAGTCCGCCCGTGAAGTGCGGGACGAGCCCGGAGACCGTACCCAGCAAAGTCGACTTGCCGACACCGGAGGGGCCGACGAGCAGGACCAGTTCGCCCTCGGGCACCGTGAGGTCGACGCCCGACAGCGTGGGACGTTCCGTGCCCTCGTACCGCACGGAGACCCGCTCGAACCTGATCACGCCTGCTCCTTGCTGCGATGCGCCGGTTGTCCGTGCGCCCGGGTCGACGGCGGTACGGGGGCGACCAGCGCGGGCACCAGCCCGACCAGCACCGCGGCGGCGGGCCACAGCGGCAGCACCGGCGCGGTCAGCGGTACGACCCCGGGGTGCAGCGCGTCCGGATCCACCGCCCCCGCCCAGATCATCGCCGCCGCGACCACCACACCCGAGCACGCCACCAGCCAGGCCCGCACACCCCACCGGTCCGGCCGGTAGCGGGTGCGCACCGAGCGCCGCCCGCCGAGCCGCAGCCCGGCCATCGCCGTGACCAGACCGGCCAGCAGCAGCGGCAGCCCGTACACCGCCCCCTGCGCGGCCAGCAGCCCGTACGTGCCGGCGCACACCCCGAGCAGCCCGCCCAGGGTCAGCACATTCGTGGTGTGCCGGACAGCGGCCGGGACCTGTGCCGTACGCCCGTACCCCCGCGCGTCCATCGACGCGGCCACCGCCACCGACCGCTCCAGCGCGCCCTCCAGCACCGGCAGCCCGATCTGCGCCACGGCCCGGACGCCACCGGTCGGCCGGCCCCGCAGCCGGCGCGCGGTGCGCAGCCGCACCACGTCGGCCACCATGTTCGGCGCGAACGTCATCGCGACCACGACGGCGACCCCCGCCTCGTACAGCGCGCCGGGCAGCGACTTCAGCAGCCGCGCCGGGTTGGCCAGCGAGTTCGCCGCACCGACACAGATCAGCAGGGTGGCCAGCTTCATCCCGTCGTAGAGGGAGAAGACGAGCTGCTCGGCGGTGACCCGGCCACCGATCCGCACCCCCTGCGCCCAGTCCGGCAGGGGCAGTTCGGGAAGGACGAAGACGGTGTGCGAACCGGGGATCGGCGAGCCGAGGAAGACGGAGAAGACGAGCCGCAGCGCCACGACGAACAGCCCGAGCTTGACGAACGCGCCGTAGGAGCGGGCCCACGGAGCGTCCGTGCGCCGCGCCACGACCACATACCCCGCCACCGCGACCAGCAGCCCGAGCAGCAGCGGGTTCGTGGTCCGGGACGCGGCGGTGGCGAGCCCCAGCGCCCACAGCCACCACGCCCCGGCGGGCAGCGCGTTGCCGCGGTCCGCCTCGGGGGCGTGCAGGGCGCGGCGCAGCAGCCGGGCCGGGGCCGGGGCGGGGGAGGCGGTCACCGGCGGCGGCGGGCCTGGACCACGGCGGCGATGCCCAGCAACAGGACGGCGCCGATGCCGACGAGAAGCCCGACGGAAGGACCGCCGCCGTCGCCTTCCTCGCCCTTTTCCTGGCCGTCGGCGGTCTTCGCAGGCTCGGACGGCTTCGCGCTGCCGCTGTCGCCGGACACCTGCTCGCCGCAGCCCGACTTCGGATAGCCGGAGATCGCGCAGAGCATGGCGCTGCTGTCGTACCGCAGCGGCTTCGCCACCGCGGCGAGCGCCTCCGCGCTGCTGGCGTCCGGCGCGACCTGCGCGCAGGCCGCGCGCGGGGCGGGCGGCTTCTCGCCGTCCGGGGCGTCCGCCGCCGTACCAGGATCGATCACCAGCGCCACCCGCTTCTTCCCGTCCTCCGCCGGGGTGTCCGCGCAGATCGCCCCGAAGTCGGGGGCGCGGCGCGGCTGGTCGGCGTCGCCCGAGTCCTCGCTCACGGCGAACCGGAAGCCCTGGACCGTACCGTCGTCCGGGCGCAGGACCGACGGCCCCTGGGTGGCGTACTCCCAGTTCTTGCCGTTGCCCTGCCAGAACGACCAGTAGCGGTATCCGGCGGCCTCGGCGCTGCCCGCGCCGAGCAGCACGGCCGAGGCGGCGACCAGGGCGGCGAGGAGCGCGACGAGCGGATTCCGCAACCGCGCGACGACCGGGCTCAGCGGCCGCGCGACGAGAGGGCTCAGCGGCCGCGCCGGGACCGGCGTACGCGGCGCACGCCGCACGGCCGCTTCCCGCGACGTACGGCTCACGGCTGCTGCTTCTTCCGGCGCATGCTGAGCAGGAAGCCGATGCCCGCACCGGCGGCGAGACCGATACCGATCAGCCACCCCAGGCTCAGCCCGCTGTCGTCGCTGTCGGTGCCGCTGGAGGGCTGCGGACCGGTCGGCGTGGGCGAGGGGAGGGCGGTGGCGGCCGGGGCGGGTCCGGTCGCGTTGAGCTGCTTGACGAGGTCGACGCCGCCGAAGCTGCGGGCGTCCGCACCGGTGGCGTGCGCCGCGAGGATCAGCTGCGCGGTGGCGGCCGGACCGCCCTGCTTCGCCCAGCCCGTGGCGTTCTTCTGCAGCCAGGTGACGGAGGACTGGGCCTTGTTCTTGTGCCCGGAGGCGGCGAGCGCGACGACCGCGTCCGCGGTGTTGCCGTAGTCGGGCTGCGGCGTGCTGTCCTCGGCGCCCGGCATCGGGGCCTGCTCCAGGTACGGCTGCTTCTTCAGCGTGTCCGCGAGGAAGAAGGCGCCGTTCTGGGCGGTCTGCTCCGGGCTGAGGTCGTCGCCCTTGGCGCAGGAGGGGTCCTTGACCGCGTTGGACGTGCCGGAGGCGATGCCCTTGCCCATCAGACCGAGCACGGAGGCCGCGGTGGCGTCCAGGTTGGCGGTGAGCTCGCCCTTCTTGCCCGGCTGGTAGGCGAACGCGCCGCCGTCCTTGTCCTCGCAGGGGATGGCCAGGGCCTGGAGCGCGGTGTACGGGGTGCTGCCGTCGGCGGTGGTGAGCTCGCCGACCGGGACGCCGGTGCGGGCGAGCGCGCCGATCACGATGGAGGTGGAGTTCGCGTCGCTCGGGCTGCCGGGGTTGTAGCCCCAGCCGCCGTCCTCGTTCTGCACGGACTTCAGCCAGTCGGCGCCGTTGTTCGCGGCGTCCCGGTGCAGGTTCACCTCGACGAGCGCCTGGACGGCGACGGCGGTGGCGTTGGTGTCCATCACCGTGGACGCGTCACAGGGCTTGGAGGCGTCGCGGTACGAGGTGAACGCCCCGCTGTCGCACTGCTGCCCCACCAGCCAGTCCACCGCCTGCGTCGACGGCGTGACGTACTCGATCTTCTGCGCGAGGAAGGCCAGCGACTGCCGCCACACCCCGTCGTACGTGGGGTCCGCGGTGCCGTAGAGCCCGGCCGGCAGCTCCGCCGACGGGGAAGGACTCGGCGCGGCGACCGCCACGGGGGCGGCCGCGCCCAGAAGCACGGCGGTGGTCGCGAGCGCGGCTGCGCTGCGGCGTACGGTCATGGCTGGCTGGGCCTCTCCTGCGAGGGCCGGACTCCCCGGGCGCACGAGGGCACCGGGTTCCGGCCCCGTATGCCTCGACGGTGCCGGCCACCGGGGTTCCGGTGGCCCGAGCCGGTCACGCTCCGCGGAGGGCGGTCCGGCTGCCGTCGGGCGGACGGGTCACGGCTGGGGCACAGCGCCGGATTCGCACCGGCTTCCCCCTGTACGGGCATGATGACGACCTGCCCACTCTACCGGTCCGTAGGGGAGCGGCCGGGAGCCCGCACGGCGATGTACGTCACCGGGGGCGCGGGCCGGTCGGGGGCTCGGACGGCGCCGTACGTCACCGGCCGCGCGGGCCGCCGAGGCGGGATGCCGGGTGTCAGACGGCGATGTACGTCACCGGCGGCCCGCCCGGTACGGCCTCCGCGCGGCCGAGCTTCACCAGCCGCCGCAGATGGGACTCGGCCTCCGACACGGCGATGGACCGCGAACCGTGCGGGATCTGCGCCCAGGGCCGGTTCCACTCCATCCGCTCGGCCAGCTGCCACGGGGTGAGCGGCGTGGCGAGCAGGGCGAGGAGCCCGGTCAGCCGCTCCTCGTGATGGTCCAGCAACTCCCGCACCCGCCCGCCCGCATCGGTGAACGCGTGCTGGTGCGCGGGCAGCACCTCGGCCACCCCGAGCCGGCCGATCCGCTCCAGCGAGGCGAGGTAGTCGCCGAGCGGGTCGGTGACGGCGGTGTCGTCCGGGTCCTCGTACAGCCCGATGTGCGGACTGATGCCCGGCAGCAGATGGTCGCCGGAGAACAGCCGCCCGTTCCCTTCCAGCCCGGCGGGATGCCGCTCCTCCAGATGGAGGCAGACATGGCCCGGGGTGTGCCCGGGCGTCCAGACGGCCCGCAGCCGCCGCCCGGCCAGGTCGAGCAGCTCGCCGGGCACGATCTCCCGGTCGGGCAGGGCGGCACGCAGTCCCGGCAGGGTCCGCAGCCGCCCTCCGCTGCGGGCGGCGCGCAACGGGGCGAGGTGGTCGTCCGGCGCGCCGACGGCGGCGAGCTTGCGGGTGAGGTAGTCGAGCCAGGTGCCGGGTTCGGAGTCCCGGGTGCGCCGGACGATCGCGGTGTCGGCCTCGTGCATCGCGATCCAGGCCCCGGAGGCCTCGCGGACCTGGCCGGAGAGGCCGTGGTGGTCGGGGTGGTGGTGGGTGATGACGACGCCGTGGATGTCGGTGACGGCGGTGCCGAGGGCGGCGAGCCCGGCGACCAGGGTGTCCCAGGAGGCGGGGTCGTCCCAGCCGGTGTCGATGAGGACCGGTCCCCGGTCGGTGTCGACGAGATGGACGAGGGTGTGCCCGAGAGGGTTGTCCGGGATGGGCACCTTGATGCTGTGGACGCCTCCGCCATGGTCGGTCACCTGAGGCACTTGCGTCACCTGAGTCATGGGCTTCCCATCTCCGCGCCGGCCTCCACTGTAACGAGAACTCGTTCCAGTGGTAGCCCGGGTCTACCAATTATTCGCCGCCCGGGTGCGGTCCGCACCGTGGACTCCTGAAACAGGAACTGGTATCAGTTCTGACGAACAGTCAGTTACGGGTGTGCGGGTTCGCGGGAGGCGGCAGCCATGACGGAACGTACGGAGCTTGTGGAACACGGACACCTGTTCATCGGCGGGGAGTTCACCGATCCGCTCTCCACCGAGGTCATCGAGGTGATCTCGCCGCACACCGAACAGGTCATCGGCCGCGTGCCGCACGCCTCCGAGGCCGACGTGGACCGAGCGGTCGCCGCCGCCCGCCAGGCATTCGACGAGGGACCCTGGCCCCGCATGTCGCTGGACGAGCGGATCGCGGTGATCACCCGGATCAAGGACGCCTTCGCCGTACGCCACGAGGAGTTCGCGCGCCTCATCAGTGCGCAGAACGGCACCCCGTACAGCGCGAGCGTCATGGTGCAGGCGCTGGCCGCGATGATGGTCTGGGACTCGGCGATCACGGTGGCCCGTACGTTCCCGTACGAGGAGCGCCGCGACGGAGTCCTCGGCCCGCTCCTGGTCCGCCGGGAACCGGTGGGTGTGGTGGCCGCGGTCGTCCCGTGGAACGTCCCCCAGTTCACAGCAGCGGCGAAACTGGCCCCTGCCCTCCTGGCCGGCTGCACGGCGGTCCTGAAGGTCTCCCCGGAAACCCCTCTGGACGCTTACCTCTTGGCGGAAATCGCAGCAGAGGCGGGCCTGCCGCCCGGCGTCCTCTCCATCCTCCCGGCGGACCGGGAGGTCAGCGAGTACCTGGTGGCTCACCGGGACGTGGACAAGGTCTCCTTCACCGGCTCGGTCGCGGCCGGCCGCCGCGTCATGGAGGTGGCGTCGCGCAACCTGACCCGCGTCACCCTGGAGCTGGGCGGCAAGTCGGCAGCGGTCATCCTCCCCGATGCCGACCTGGAGGCGGCGGTGGCGGGCATCGTCCCGTTCGCCTGGATGATCAACGGCCAGGCGTGCGTGGCCCAGACCCGCATCCTGGCCCCGCGCAGCCGTTACGACGAGATAGCGGAGGCGTTCGCGGCAGCGGCAGGCGCACTCCGCGTGGGCGACCCGTTGGACCCGACCACCGAGTTGGGCCCCTTGGTGGCACGCCGCCAACAACAACGCTCCCTGGACTACATCAAGTTGGGCCAGGAGGAGGGCGCCAAGATCCTCACGGGCGGCAACGTGCCGGCCTCCCAGGAGCGAGGCTGGTACGTAGAACCCACCCTCTTCGGCTCGGTCGACAACTCGATGCGCATCGCCCGCGAGGAGATCTTCGGCCCGGTGATCTGCCTGATCCCGTACGGAGACGAGGACGAGGCGGTCCGCATCGCCGACGACTCCCCGTACGGCCTCAGCGGCAGCGTCTGGACGGCCGACACGGAACGCGGCATCGACGTGGCCCGCCGCGTCCGCACGGGCACGTACAGCGTGAACACCTTCAGCCTCGACATGCTCGGCCCCTTCGGCGGCTACAAGAACTCGGGCCTGGGCCGCGAGTTCGGCCCCGAGGGCTACGGCGAGTTCTTCGAGCACAAGATGATCCACCTGCCCGCCGGCTACCGGGAGGCATGATGGGCGACCGCTGGCACGTGGAGGTCGACCGCTCCGTCTGCATTGGCTCCGGCATGTGCGTCAACCACGCGGGCGACGCCTTCCACCTGGACTCGGCCCGCCAGTCCCACCCGACCGAGGAGAACCGCGACGCGGGCGAACACGTCCTCGCGGCGGCGGAGGGCTGCCCGGTGGAGGCGATCACGCTGACGCTGGCGGGGTCGGGGGAGGTGGTGTTTCCGCCGGAGGAGTGAGGGGCGGGTCAGGACCAGACGAGACGCCCGTCGGCGACTTCACAGACCGGGTAGCTTCCATCGGCGATCTTCGTCAGCATCTCTGCCACGGAGTCGAAGTAGTGAGCCAGGGATTCGTACTCGCCCGTGATCGTGATGTCCCCCACGAACCACCTGCCGACACGCCCGTCCCGCCCGTCGACGAACTTTCCCATCCAGCCGTCCTGGTCCGACAGGAACGGGATCCACTCATTGCGCCAGAAGGGATTGTCCGGCTGGTCCGGAGGATCGAATCCGCCGGGCGTGAAGCGATTCGCGTACAGCTTCTCGATCGCCCGGATACCCAGAAAGAAGCTTCCCTCGTCCGGGAATCCGACGAAGCCGCAACACGCCAGATCGTCATCCACATCTTCCTCGGGAAGATCCAGATTATTCCGCAACAGCCATGCCCGCAGATCCTGGTGGAGAGGAACACCCATCCGTTCCTCGGAGGCAGCGAGCATCCGCTCAGAAGTGGGCCCCGGCAGATCCGCGTGATCGGCGGGGGCGTGCTGCTCAAGAAGACTGACCACACGGGACCAGCTCTCCACCACACTCATTCCGTACTTTCCTCTCCGCGCGGATGCCTCAAACGCCTGCACCGCCGCGACCTGGCGTTCCCGGGCCTCGCCGCGCCCGCCCCGGTGCAACCGGCAGCTCAGACCGCCGGTTCGGCAGCCGGCTTGCTCAGTGCGCCCTCCGGCGCCCGCCGCAGAGCCCGGATCGCCGGGACGCTGAGCATCACCGCCAGCAGGGCGAACGACATCACCGACGAGAAGATCAGCACCTCGTTCGCGCCGAACGCGTCCGCCGCCGGGCCCGCCAGGGCGCGGCCCAGGGGGATGACCATGATGGAGCCCGCGACGTCGTACGCCGAGACGCGGCTCAGGACCGTCAGCGGGATGTGCGACTGGACGCTCGTCGCCCACATCACGCCCCAGAACGCGAAGCCGTAGCCCGCGATGACATGCGCGATCGCCGTCGCCGCGAAGGACCATTCCAGGGCCGGGGCCAAGGGGTTGAGCGCGAAGCAGAGCATGGCCAGGGCGCCCGCGACCAGGGGGCGGCGTGGGCGGACCCGCATGCCGATCAGGCCGCCGATGATCGTGCCCGCGCCGTCGGCCGAGGCGATCCAGCCGTACCCGTTCGCCCCGTGCTGCTCGATCATCAGCGTCGCGCCCAGCGGCAGCGCGGGGCCGAACACGAACAGGCCGTAGACGGACCAGACCGCGATGACGCCCCACAGCCACTGGCGCGACCGGAACTCCTGCCAGCCCGTCGCCAGCCTGCGCCACATCGGGGCGTCGCCCTCGTCGCGTTCCGTGTGCAGCTTCCGCAGGGGGAGCAGGACCAGGGCGCTGAGCGCGTACGCCGCCGCGATGACCAGGTACGAGCCCGAGACCTGCCAGTACGCCACCAGGATGCCCGCCAGGCCCGGGCCCAGCAGCGTGCTCAGGGCCTCGGAGATCCGCAGCAGCGCGTTGGCCTTCTGGATGTCCTCGGCGACCCGCGGGACCATGCTCGCCATACCGGGCTGGAACATCGCCGTCGCGGCGCCGCTCAGCGCCATCAGGCCCATGATCTGCCACAGCGGGACGCTGTCGGAGGAGAAGAGGAGAGCGGCCAGCGTCAGCATGGCCAGCATGCGCGCCACGTCCGCGCAGATCATCATCAGTTGGGGGGTGAACCGGTCCGCCAGCACCCCGCCGAACAGCACCAGCAGCACGATCGGGGTCATCCACGCCGCCAGCGCGTACCCGACGCCGCTCGCCCCGTGGCCCGCGCCCAGCACCGCCGTGGTGAGGGACACCATCAGCATGCCGTCGGCCAGCAGCGACGCGCTGCGCGCCGTGAAGAACAGCCGGAACCGGCCCGACCGCCAGGGGCTGGGCAGCGGTTCGGGCTTCTGGAGGGTCGTGTCGTCAACGCTCATGTCACACCTGCCGGCTCCTGCCGGTCCCTTCATCGATGGTGTTCAGCCGACGCCATGCGTCGCTCCGGTCCGGCTCGGTGGGTGGGTTCTCGACGATTACGTAGCGGTGGGGTGCCAGGACCCCCGAACCGGCGGCCGGGATGAGGGCGGTCAGCGCCCGGTGGGCCTCCTCGGGCGTCAACGCGGTGTCGCCGCGGGCGATGTACGCCGTGAGGTGGGGCTCCGCGCCGGACGCCTCGGTCACCTGCACCCCCACCGGCAGTCCGCCCACCGCCCGGCCGAGGGTCTCGCGCACCGCGTCGGGCGAGACCCAGCAGCCGTCCACCCGGAGCCAGCCGGACCCGCGTTCGGCGGGGCGGACTCCCGTCACCTCGGCCAGCGCCTCCATCGGTACGTCCCCGGCGGCGGCCGCCTCCAGGAGCAGGACCAGCCCGGAGAGGAACCCCTCCGCCTCCTCGGGGGTGAAGAGCGAGGGGGCGGCCCACAGGGAGATGTGGAGCCGGGGCGCCGTCCGGTACGTGAAGGCGAGCAGCCGGGTCGGCAGCGTCTGGGGCGGCCCCCAGGTCAGCTCCTGCCCGGCGTCGTCGTGGTCCTGCGCGTCGGTGCCCAGGAGCGGGGCGGGCAGGGCGCTCACGTCGTTGAACACCACGTCCCGGCCGAAGTGGCTGCCGCGCTCGGCGGTGACCCGGTCGATCATCTCCCACAGCCGTACGGAGTCGAACTGGCTGTGCCGGTAGGCGTTGAGCACCGCCCCCCAGGTCCGGGCGACCAGCGCGTCGAAGGCGGGCACCCGGACGTCCAGGTGAAGCAGCGCGTCCTGGGACGTGGTGGTCACCGAACGGGCGACCCGGGGGTGGAACCGGTTGGCGCTCGGGACGGCGGTGACACAGCTGTCCTGGCCCGCCCGGTGGGCCACCAGGGCGCACCAGGCGGCCATCAGCACGGTGGCCTCGGGGTGTCCGGTACGGCGGGCCGCCCCGGCGAGCGCCCGGCCGCCCCGGCGGGAGCGCAGCGTCAGCTGCCGGGCCTCCTCGTCGGTCCCCGGCCTCCTGCCGCGCGGCTCCGCGAACATCTCCTGCGGCCCGGTGCGGAGGATCCGCTCCCAGTACCGCAGGGAGGCCTCCGACTTCCGCAGCCCGGCCGGGGAGGCCTCCACGGCGGCCAGGTCGACCGGGGGAAGGGACGTGAGCCCCGGCAGCTCCTTGCCCGCCAGCAGCTCGGCGAACTCCTCGCGCAGGATGGCCATCGCGCTGCCGTCGGCCACCGCGTGGCTGAACGCCAGTGCCACATAGGCCGGTTGTCCGGCCACGGTGAGCAGCGTGATCCGCATCGGGAACTCCCGCTCCAGGGCGAAGCGCCCGGCCCGGGCCGCCCGCGCCACCGACTCCGCGTACCCCGCCGGGTCGGCGGGGAGCTCGGCGTGGTCGAGGACGGTCACCGTGAACGTGCCCTCCGCCGCCACGGCCTGGTCGACCGGTGCGGCCTCCGGCGGGTGCGGGAAGGTGGTGCGCAGCCCCTCGTGCCGTACGGCCAGGACGCGCAGGGCGTCGGTGACGGCCGCCACGGTGGCGCCCTCGGGGACGGGCCACACATCGTGGATGTTGATGTGGGTGGGGTCGTCCCGCAGGATGCAGCGGATCATGTTGGCCTGGCCCATGGTGATCGGGCCACGCCGCTCCTCACCGCCCTTGTAGGCGACGGTGACCGTGGTCGTGGTGGTGTGCGGGGGGTTCCGGTGCATCGTTTCCCTGTCGGCGGCGGAGTTCATCGGGTCACGGCCCGGACCTGCTGCTCCAGGCCCGCTTCGGCGCTCGCGCCGGCCAGCGCCTCCCAGTGGTCCATCAGCAGCGCGAAGTCGGCCATGTCGTCCCGGGCCTCGTCCAGGAGCGGGCCGCGGCTCTCCGCGAGGGTGTCCGCGACCGTCGTGTAGCGGCCGCCGAGCCGCCGGTAGGCCCGCTCGATCACGTCGAGGCGGTGGGCGACCTCCGTACGGTCGAGGGCGACGCTGTCCCGGACGAAACCGGCGACCACGGACGCCCGGATGTGGCCCCCGGCGTCGAGCAGCGCGTCACCGGCCTCCGCCGTCCTCGCGTACACGGCGTTGAGATACGTCTTCGCCAGCAGGAACTTCGCGAAGCGGAGCTGGTACGCGAGGAAGCCGGCGTCCGTACGCCGTTCCGCCGTATGGAAGTTGACGATGTGTCGGTTGTGCTGGAGGCCGGGCAGCCGGGCGTCGTGGGCGAGGTGGAGCAGGAAGTAGTCGGTGCCGATGGTGTCGGGTGCGGGCGGCAGCGGGACCCTGCGATAGACCTCGTGGTCGAGTGCGATGTTGCACATGTCCACGCGCATCGGGCTGATGGGGGCGAGCGTCGCGCGGTCGCCGTCGAACGTCCCGTTCCCCGCGCCCCGGAACGACTCGTCGATCAGATGCTTGCGCCAGAAATCCGGGTACCCCTCGGGCAGCGACAGGCCGATCAGTTCGCCGTACGTGTCCGGGTCGAGCTCGTGGATCTCCGCCACGTCCACCGACATCTCGCCCACGAACGAGCCGCCCGCCACCGCCACCCGGCGGTCGCCCGAGCCCGGTGGCAGCTTGCTTCTCGTCGCCGACTTCCGTACGTCGTCCGCCCGTCGGCCCAGGTGGGCCAGTTCCTGGTGGAGCGGGAAGACCGGTTCGCCGTCGAGGTGCTGGTAGCGGCTGTCGGAGTCCCGGCGGTGCACGGACGTGCAGCCGAGGGCCTGGGCGATGAGGAACGCCCGGTTGGTGCAGGCCCCGTAGGAGACGCGGGACGGCAACATCAGGCCCAGCAGCCGGTCCGCCGCGGCCGACGTCGCGCCGGACCGTTCGGTCGCCTCGCGCAGGAAGGCGCGCTGCTCGTTCTCGTCGAGGTGGTGGACGGTCACCCCGGGGGAGGCGGGCAGTGCGGCCACCGCCGCCCGGTGCTCGGCGAGGACCGGCTCGGGAGAGGAGTCCAGGATCAGGAGGTGCACCTCCACGCCGAACTCCCGTGCCCCGTACGCCGCTTCCTCACCGATCGCCGCGATGGTGCCGGAGCATGCCCGGTGGGTGGGCAGGGTCAGGCAGACGCGGCGCACGAAGGCTCCCCGCTCGGGGCGGCGGATGCCGTGCCCGCGGCGTCCTCGGTCTCCTCGACCGGGTCCTGCCACGAGGCGAGCCCCAGCAACCGGCTGCCCAGAGCGTTCAGTTCGGCCGTCGGGTAGCGCTTGGACTCGGGCAGCACCGGGTCGCCGACCAGGGTGCGGTTCCAGCGCGGCGTCCGCAGATGGCGCCAGGACTCCACCCGGGACTTGCGCAGCCGCTCGTGCTCCTCCAGCGCGGGCATCATCGACAGGTACTGCACGGCCCGCACCCCGTTCTCGGAGAGGTTGCGCGCCACCCCGTGGGCCAGCAGACCGTTCCAGATGAGCAGGTCGCCGGGGCGCAGATCCGGGCGTACGACCGGGAGTTCGTCCCGGTCGATGTCCGGGCGCAGCGGGTCCCGGTCGCCCGGCTGCCGCGTCTTCCAGGTGTCGAACTGCCGGAACAGCTCCGGGCAGCACTGGAAACCGCCGGTCTCCGGCCGGGTGTCGTTGAGCGCGATGATGCCCTGCACCCGCTGCGGCGGCACGGCGAGCGTGGTGTCGATGTCCCAGTGGAGCTCGATGTCGAAGCCCCGGTCCGTCGGCTCGATCAGGGCGCGGTCACGGTTGCCCCGGTTGGGCGGGTTGAGGTTGAGCCGGTCCAGGGTGACCCACAGCTCCTCGCAGTCCCATACGTCGACGAAGGCGTCGTACACCCGCTGCGACTGCCGGTTGTTCCACAGCAGTTGGTGGTGGTACGCCTCTACGAAGCCGTAGATGTGCAGCTGCTGGTCCAGCTCGGAGCGCAGCGGCCGGTCCTCGTACCAGCTCTCCGGCCGCTCCGGGTCCAGGCCCTGGAAGTCCCAGGTGAAGTCCAGCAGTTGCCCGGCCACCGAGGCCGGGACCGCCTCCCGGACGATGACGTAGCCGTACGTCTGCCAGTGGGCGAAGTCCTCCTCGGACAGCACCCGCAGCGGACGCGACTTGTCGAGCTCCCGCAGGGCTGTCTGCGCGAGGTAGGCCTCGCCGTCCGCGCTGAAGTACGGGATGTCCGACGCCGCGCGGTGCAGGCGGGGCCGGCGGCGAGGGGCGGGTGTCGTCATGAGGTTCATGGCAGGTTCTTCTCCTCGGCCGGCCGTGCGGCGACCCCGGGGGAGCGGGGTCGCCGCGGACGGCGGGACGGATGGCAGTGCCGTGGCGGGAGGAGCCGTGACCACGTCGATCAGCAGGATTGGTCCAGACCGCCTGAGCTGTCAAGTGCCTGGCACATATGGGGATATGGGGTGTGGTCATGTGCTTGACAGACACGGAACCGATACTTGTCGTTCGGTATTTTTGGTCTAGACAACAAGCGAGCCACGGGCCTAATGTCCAAGGGCGCGGTCGGGTCCGTGACGGGCTGTCAAGCCGTTTTCCCTGCCCGCGCTCCGGCCGGTGACGGCCCTGCTGGCGGACCTGTCGACGGCCCTGCTCAGGGTCGCCGCCGTCATGGCGATGCGGTTCGTACATCCGGTGGGTCGCCGATGGCCGTCCCGACCGAGAAAGACGCGGTTTCATGAACACATCCAGCATCACGGCCCTGCCGGGTATCGAGCTGAAGAGCCCCGGTGCCGGGCTGATCACGCTGGACCCGGTCCGCACCGCTCTGCTGCGGGGGCTGGACGATCTGCTGACCGGTCTGGCCGCCCGGCTCTCCGCCCCCGAGGTCGTGGGGCCGCCCCTGCTGTCCGTCGACGGACTGGCACGGCTGGACTTCTTCCGCAACTTCCCCCATCTCGGCGTCTCCGCCGGGCGGTTCGGCCCGGACGCGCTCGACGGGCTGGCCTCCGGCGGCTCGCCCCAGGACCTCCCGCTGCACCCGACCGGCCATGTGCTGCCGTCCGCCACCTGCTACGGCCTGCTGCTCTCCCTGGAGGGCCAGGACGTCGGCGAGGACGGGCTGCGGCTCTCGGCGGTCGGCCGCTGCTTCCGCAACGAGACCCACTACGACGGCCTGCGCCGCCTCTGGGGGTTCCACATGCGTGAGGTGATCTACCTCGGAACCAAGGACGGCGCCTCCGAACACCAGGAACGCGGCGGCGAGTTCATCCAGGAGGTGGCCGGACGGCTCGGCCTGGTCCTGACCCGGGCGGCGGCCGACGACCCGTTCTACGACAACGGGGGATCGCGGGCCCGCCTGATGGCGCTGGACCCGGTGAAGTACGAGTACAGCGCCCCCGACGGCACGGCCATCGGCTCCGTCAACCGGCACCGCAACTTCTTCGGCGAGCGGCTCGGCATCCGCGCCGGCTCGCACGGTCCCGCGTACAGCTCCTGCGTCGCCTTCGGCGTCGAACGCTGGGTGCACGCGATGATCCTCGCCCACGGCACCGCCGAACAGGCCCTGGAGCGGCTCCGGGCCGCCACCGGGTCCTGACGGTCACAGCAGTTACGCCCGGCAGTCACCAGAACAGTCAGAGGAGCGATTCCCCCATGGACCAGGTCTCAGCGTGGCTCCACGAGAAGAACCCTGGCCTCGACGGCCCGATCGGTGTCGACGAGGACCTCATCGAGGCCCGTCTCATCGACTCGATGGACTTCCTGGAGTTCATCGATCTCCTGGAGGAGATCTCCGGCGACAGTATCGACCTGCAAGAAGTCACCATTGACGACTTCCGCACCCTCGCCCGCGTCCAGGAGCGCTTCCTGGGCTCCGTCGGCCGCGCGGAGGTTCCGGCCGGGTGAGCGCGGCCTCCGTCGCGCTGGTCGCCACCACCGCCGAGGTGCTGGCCTGCCCGGAGCTGGACGAGGACATGCTCGCCCCGTGGGAGCGGCGCCGGCTCGCGGCGGTCCGGGTGCCCGCCCGGCGTGCCGATGTCGTGGCGGCCCGGCTGCTGCTGCGGCTGTGCGCCTCCCGGGTCACCGGGCGGCCGCCCCACGAGATGGAGCCCGCCCAGCGCTGCCCCGGGTGCGGGGAGAGCGGACACGGCCGGCCGTATCTGCCGGACCGCCCCGGCCTGGGCGCCAGTCTCAGTCACGCCGACGGGCTGGTCGCCGCGGCGGTCGGGCCGGGCCCGGTCGGCATCGACGTGGAGCCCCTGACCCGGCGGCCGGGGCCCCTGCCCGTACTGCGGCGGCTGCTGCCGGAGGCCGAGGTGGACGCCGCCGGCGCCGGGCCGGACCCCGGCCCGGCGCTGCTGCGGTTGTGGGTCCGGCGGGAGGCGCTGTTCAAGGCCGGGCGGGACGATGTCCCGCTGACCGAGTGGACGGACCATCGCCGGGCGGCCGTGGTGGCGCTCGCGGGCGCCCAGACCCTCAGCCCCGCTCCGGTTCCCGCTCCGGCCGGTCCTGCGCCGTCAGGTCGATGAGGCGGCAGACCGTCTCGATGTCGATCTTCACCTGGGCGATCGAGGCCCGCCCCGACAGCCAGGTGATCAGCGCCGAGTGCCAGGTGTGCTCGATGACCCGGACCGCCGAGAGCTGCTCCGGGGTCGGGTGCTCCAGGCCCATCGCGTCCAGGATGATCGCCGTGGTGAGCCGGGAGACGGTGTCCACCTCGGGGCTCACGCTGCGGTCCGCGAAGGTCAGGGCGCGGACCATGGCGTCCGCGAGGTGCGGTTCGCGTTGCAGCGCGCGGAAGGCGCGCATCAGCGTCTCGGCCACCCGCTGGGCCGCGTCGTCGCCGGCCGGCGGGCGCTTGCGGAGCGTGGTGTGCATGTGCTGGAGCTGGTCCTGCATGGTCGCGACCAGCAGATGGATCTTGGACGGGAAGTAGCGGTAGAGGGTGCCCAGCGCGACCCCGGCGGCCTCGGCCACCTCCCGCATCTGCACCGCCTCGAACCCGCCCCGACTGGCCAGCTGGGCGCTGGCGTGCAGGATGCGGCGGCGACGGGCCTCCTGGCGTTCGGTCAGCGGAGGCGCTGCCGGTCTGGCGTCCGCGGTCATGCTGTCCCCGATCCACGATCCGTGATCCATGGCTTGATACCGCACCCGGACGGACGAAGCGGCCCCGGCCGGGCGCGCACAGCATGCCAGGGCGTCCGTCGTGGCGCGAATCACCTGATCCGGCCGTTCCGCCGACGCTACCTGCCGGTAGATTCGATGCACGTCGAACGATCAAGTCTGCAACATGTTCTATCAAGTCTGAAACTTGTTCTAGATTAGCGCGACCGGTTACGCTCCGGCGAACACGCAGTCAGAAGGGGGCCGAGTGTGACCGCTGAGGCCATAGAGACAGGCCCCCGCACGGGCGACGGCAGCTCCGCCGGGACCGGCGACCGGCCGTTGCGCATCGCACTCCTCACCTACAAGGGCAATCCGTTCTGCGGCGGGCAGGGCGTGTACGTCCGCCACCTCGGCCGCGAGCTCGCCCGGCTCGGCCACAGCGTCGAGGTCATCGGCGCCCAGCCCTACCCGGTGCTCGACGAGGGCGTTCCGCTCACCGAGCTGCCCAGCCTCGACCTCTACCGCCAGCCCGACCCGTTCCGTACGCCGAAGCGCGGCGAGTACCGCGACTGGGTCGACCTGGCCGAGGTCGCCACCATGTGGACCGGCGGCTTCCCCGAGCCGCTCACCTTCAGCCTCCGTGCCCGCCGCCACCTGCTGGCCCGGCGCGGCGAGTTCGACGTCGTCCACGACAACCAGACCCTCGGGTACGGGCTCCTCGGCGACCTCGGGGCGCCGCTGGTGACGACGATCCACCACCCCATCACCGTGGACCGCAGGCTCGACCTGGAAGCCGCCACCAGCCGCCGCCGACGCGCCTCCGTACGCCGCTGGTACGCCTTCACCCGGATGCAGAAGCGGGTCGCCCGCAAGCTGGACACCGTCCTCACCGTCTCCGGCTCCTCCCGCGACGAGATCGTCGAGGACCTCGGCGTACGCAAGGACCGGATCAGCGTCGTCCACATCGGCGCGGACACCGACCTGTGGTCGCCCGACCCCTCCGTCGCCGAGGTGCCCGGCCGTATCGTCACCACCTCCAGCGCCGATGTCCCGCTCAAGGGCCTGGTCCACCTCGTCGACGCGCTCGCCAAGCTCCGTACCGAGAACCCCGACGCCCACCTCGTCGTCGTCGGCAAGCGCGCCGAGGACGGGCCGGTCGCCCGGGCGATCGAGCGGCACGGCCTCGCGGACGCCGTCGAGTTCGTCAAGGGCATCAGCGACGCCGAGCTCGTCGACCTGGTGCGCAGCGCCCAGGTCTCCTGCGTGCCCTCGCTGTACGAAGGCTTCTCGCTGCCCGCCGCCGAGGCCATGGCCACCGGCACCCCGCTCGTCGCCACCACCGGCGGTGCGATCCCCGAGGTCTCCGGCCGCGACGGGGAGACCTGTCTCGCCGTCCCGCCCGGCGACGCGGACGCGCTGGCCGGGGCGCTGGCCCGGCTGCTGGGCGATGCGGAGCTGCGCGCCCGGCTCGGCGCGGCGGGCCGCGCACGGGTGCTGGCCAACTTCACCTGGGCCAGGGCGGCCGCCGGAACCGCCGAGCTGTACCGTCGGGCGATCACCGCCCGCGGAGTCCGCAGGTGACCGTGGACTCCCGGGCGGCCGCGCGCCTCCGGGCGACCGCGGACCCGATCGTCGCAACCCGTACCTCCGACCTCGAAGGCAGGCCCTCGTGCTGACCGTCGACTTCACCCGCTTCCCGCTCGCCGCAGGCGACCGAGTGCTCGACCTGGGCTGCGGTGCCGGCCGGCATGCCTTCGAGTGTTACCGGCGCGGTGCGCAGGTCGTCGCCCTCGACCAGAACGGCGAGGAGATCCGCGAGGTCGCCAAGTGGTTCGCCGCGATGAAGGAGGCCGGCGAGGCCCCCGAGGGCGCCACCGCCACCGCCATGGAGGGCGACGCGCTCAACCTGCCCTTCCCCGACGACTCCTTCGACGTCGTGATCATCTCCGAGGTCATGGAGCACATCCCGGACGACAAGGGCGTCCTCGCCGAGATGGTCCGGGTCCTCAAGCCGGGCGGCCGGATCGCCATCACCGTCCCGCGCTACGGCCCCGAGAAGATCTGCTGGACCCTCTCCGACGCGTACCACGAGGTCGAGGGCGGCCACATCCGCATCTACAAGGCCGACCAGCTCCTCGCCCGCATCCGCGAGGCCGGACTCAAGCCGTACGGCACCCACCACGCCCACGCGCTGCACTCGCCGTACTGGTGGCTGAAGTGCGCCTTCGGCGTGGACAACGACCAGGCGCTGCCGGTGCGCGCCTACCACAAGCTGCTGGTCTGGGACATCATGAAGAAGCCGCTCGCGACCCGGGTCGCCGAGCAGCTCCTCAACCCGGTCGTCGGCAAGAGCTTCGTCGCCTACGCCACCAAGCCGCACCTTCCGAAGGCCGAGGCGTGAGCACTCCCGAACAGACCGAACACCTCGTCCTGCCCGGTGTCCTGACGGCACGTCAGGCGTCCGAGACGGTCGCCGCCCTGCTCGCCGTACAGCGGGAGGACGGGGCGCTGCCGTGGTTCCGGGGCCACCACCTCGACCCGTGGGACCACACCGAGACCGCGATGGCGCTCGACGCGGCCGGCGAGCACGAGGCCGCCGCCCGCGCCTACGACTGGCTCGCCCGCAACCAGAACGCCGACGGCTCCTGGTACGCCGCCTACCACGACGGCGACCCGCAGCAGCCGACCGACCGGGGCCTGGAGAGCAACTTCTGCGCGTACGTGGCCGTCGGCGTCTGGCACCACTACCTCGCCACCGGCGACGACGCGTTCGTCGACCGGATGTGGCCCACGGTCTTCGCGGCCGTCGAGTTCGTCCTCGGCCTCCAGCAGCCCGGCGGGCAGATCGGCTGGAAGCGGGAGCCCGACGGCACGCCCGTGAGCGACGCGCTGCTGACCGGCTCCTCCTCGATCCACCAGGCGCTGCGCTGTGCGCTGGCCATCGCCGAGCGCCGCGAGGAGCCGCAGCCCGACTGGGAGTTGGCGACCGGGGCGCTGGCCCACGCGATCCGCAGTCACCCCGAGCGCTTCCTCGACAAGGGGCGCTACTCGATGGACTGGTACTACCCGGTCCTCGGCGGCGCGGTCACCGGGGCCGAGGCCACCGCCCGCATCCAGGAGGGCTGGGACCGTTTCGTGGTGCCCGGTCTCGGGGTGCGCTGTGTGCTGCCCAACCCCTGGGTGACCGGCGGCGAGAGCTGCGAACTGGCCCTGGCCCTCTGGGTGACGGGGGAGTCGGACCGGGCGCTGGAGATCCTCCAGTCCGTCCAGCACCTGCGCGCCGAGGGCGGGCTGTACTGGACGGGGTACGTCTTCGAGGGCAACCGGGCCTTCTGGCCCGAGGAGCTCACCACCTGGACGGCGGGCTCCCTGCTGCTGGCGGTGGCCGCGCTGGGGGGCGACGAGGCGACCACCGCCGTCTTCGCGGGCGAGCGGCTGCCGGTCGGCCTGGAGCCGGACTGCTGCCGCTGAACACGCCCTGAGGCGGAGCCGGTTCAGCCCCGGCGGAGCCGGCCCGCCACCGCGTGCCCGATGAAGAGGTAGACCGCGGCCGCCAGACCGTAACCGGCCACCACCCGCGCCCACGCCTTGTCGAACGTGAACAGGTCGTACGACCAGCCGGCCAGCCAGCGGGCCGAGTCGTGCACCCACTGCACGAAGTCGTTGCCGCGGTTGGCGTCCAGCAGGTACATCAGGATCCAGAGAATGATGATGAAGGCCAGGATGTCGGCCACGACGGCGATCACACGAGCCGCTGAACTGCTTCCTGAACGGGTTCTGGGAGACATGGAACTCTGGTTGCCGCTTTACGCAGGGTGAAACCCGGACGGCCCGCACCGGGTGGCGACCGAGGGGAGAACGGGCGAGGCTGAACCGGAGTGCCGAGGTCCGTCACTCGCTGTGACATGCCCGGGTTGGCCCGTTCAGTCCGGTCAGGAGGCCCGCCGTGTCCCGTCCCGTACCGCTCCGCCGCACCCTGACCGCGCTGCTGCTGTCCTGCGCCCTTCTGACGGGCGCGACCGCGTGCGGCGACTCCGGAGACTCCGCGGGCGGCAACGCGGCGAGCGCGTCGGCGGCGGCCGACCCCTCCGGCGCCAGCCCTTCGGCCTCCGCCGAGAAGCAGCGGCTCGCCAAGACCCGGTTCGTCGCCAACGCGGGGCTCGCGGCGGGTGCGACGTACCAGTGGATCGTGAAGCCGTACCGCGCCGGAACGTTCAAGAAGGGCGCGGAGGGGCGGCGTATCGCCCTCGTCAAGGCGGGCCTGGCGGGCGGGTTCGCCTACAACCGGCTCAGGGCCGCGGCGGAGAACGCCAAGGGCGACCCGCTGCTGTCGAAGGCCGTCGCCCCGCTCACCGCCGGAATCGAATCGCTCAAGGGGCTGGGGACGAAGCTCCGCAAGGGCGAGGCGGGCGAAGGCGATGTGGGCGCGTTCGAGAGCGTCATCGACAGCATCAAGAACGCCGGCAAGGACGCGGGCGCCGAGGTGAAGGACAAGGTTCCCTCCACCTCCCAGCTGACCGGATAGCGGCTGCGCGGCGATCCGGACAGGGGCGGCGTGAAAGATCCGGGTGACCCTTCGCCCTCGGTCGTGACCATGTGGATGATATGAATATTCGGCTCGGCATGTGAAGTTGACGTGCCGGGTGGACGGTACGTGCCGAGGGGGCCTCGATTTCGGTCGAGCGGCGCATCACTGCTCCCTCGTGCGGCCGTTCCTGTGGCCCGACTACGAGAGGCTGATGAAGCAGTGAGAGCCCGTTCCTTCCTTTCCTCCGCCCTGGCGGCCGCCGCCGTCACCGGAATCGTCCTGGTGGGCGCCCCGTTCGCCGGAGCCGAGCCCGGCGCCCCGGCCGCCGCGGCCGACGAGCTGCCGCCGGTGGCCGTGGAGGACTTCGCCTACCCGGAGGCGGACAAGATCTTCGCCGAGCAGGGCATCCTCCTCAAGCGCGGCGACGGACACATCCTGCTCGCGGACTGCGCGTCCGCCACCGGACTGGTCGAGGTCTTCTCGCGCGAGAAGGGCCGCTTCTGCTTCCGGGTCACCGGCAACAGCGGCTTCCTCTCGCTCGAACTCCCGCAGGTCTACGGGGTCAAGGGCAACGACTACACGCTGCGGGTCGACATGGAGGCCGTGGGCGGCGACGAGGCCTCCTTCGACGTCCCGAAGAACACCTGGACGCCGGTCGGCGAGACCGCCGATCCCGAGAACCGCGACCACACGCTTCTCGAGATCCACGCCACCAAGTAGAGCGCGGTCCGCCCTTCCGTAACCAGCAAGGAATCCTTGTGTCTTCGAGATCTTCCCGCCGTGTGCGGGGTACGGCTCTGTTCGCGGTGGTCGCCGCGGCCGGGGCGATGACCGTCTCCTCTCCCGCCCAGGCCGTCGTCGGTGACGCGGTCGCCGACGGCACGTACGCCTTCACCGCCAAGCTCGACATCGGTGAGGGTGACACGAAGCGTGCCTGCACCGGTTCGCTGGTCGACGCCCAGTGGATCCTGACCGCGAGCAGCTGCTTCGCGGCGGCCGGGCAGCCGGCGTTCCCGCTGCCCGCCGGCGCCCCGGCGCAGAAGACCACGGCGACGATCGGGCGTGCCGATCTGACCGGCACGGGCGGCAAGGTCGTCGAGGTGACCGAGCTGGTTTCGCGCAGTGACCGTGACCTGGTGATGGCCAAGCTGGCCCAGCCGGTCACGGACATCGCGCCGGTCCTGCTCGCGGACTCCGCCCCGGTGGCGGGCGAGAGCCTGCGGGCGGTCGGCTACGGCCGCACCGCCACGTCCTGGGTGCCCGACCGGCTGCACGCGGGCACGTTCGACGTGACCGCGGCCGGTGCGACGACGGTGGCCGTCACCCGCGACGGCGGCGCGATCTGCAAGGGCGACGCGGGCGGGCCCGCCCTGCGCGAGCAGAACGGCGCCGTCCTGCTCGCCGCCGTCCACAGCGCCTCCTGGGGGGCAGGCTGCTTCGGCTCGGACGAGACCCGCGCCGGTGCGGTGGAGTCCCGCACCGACGACCTCACCGACTGGGTCACCCAGGTCCGCGGACTGCCCGGGGAGTCCCAGGTCGCCTCCGGCGACTTCAACGGCGACGGCCGCGAGGACATCGCCGCGTTCTACGACAACGGCCCCTCCGTCGAGGGCAAGAACCGGGCCTCGCTCTTCGCCTTCTACAGCGACGGAACCGGCTTCGGCGAGCCCAAGCGGGTCTGGAGCACCCCGGGTGGCTTCACCTGGAGCAAGAGCCAACTGACCTCCGGTGACTACACCGGCGACGGCAAGGACGACCTCGCGGTCCTCTACGACTCCGGCTCCTCCGACACCGGCGCCATCACCTCGCTGTACACCTTCACCAGCACCGGCACCGGCTTCAGCGCGCCGAAGCAGACCTGGACCACGCCGGGCGGCTTCACCTGGAGCAAGAGCAAGGTCACCTCGGGCGACTACAACGGCGACGGCAAGGACGACGTCGCCGTCTTCTACGACTCCGGCTCCTCCGACACCGGCCGGGTCTCCTCGCTCTACACCTTCACCAGCACCGGCACCGGCTTCGCCAACCCGCGCAAGACCTGGACCACCCCCGGCGGCTTCACCTGGGCGGCCGGCCAGGTCACCTCCGGCGACTACAACAAGGACGGCAAGGACGACATCGCCGTCCTCTACAACAACGGCACATCGGCGGACGGCAAGTTCATCTCGTCGCTGTACACCTTCGACAGCACCGGCACCGCCTTCGCCAACCCGCGCAAGACCTGGACCAGCAGCGGCTCCTTCAACTGGAACGCCACCAAGCTGACGTCCGGCGACTACAGCGGCGACGGCCGGGACGACATCGCCGTCCTCTACAACCGGGGCACCACCGAGGCGGGCGTGCACCAGTCCGCGCTCTTCACCTTCGCGAGCACCGGCACGGGCTTCGCCGCGCCCCGCGAGGTGTGGACCAGCACCGGATCCTTCTCCTGGGCCGCGAGCCAGCCCGTGTCCGGCGACTTCGACAAGGACGGCAAGGCCGACGTCGGTGTCCTCTACCGCGCCGGAACCACCGTCGACGGCCGGCGCATCGACTCGCTGTTCTCGTTCACCAGCACCGGAACCGGAGTCAGGGCGCCGGTGAAGCACTGGACCGGCAGCGTCGTCTGACCGGCCGGCCGCACAGGGCGGGCCGGACCGGCCGGACCGCCCCCTGACCGGCGGAAATCCGGGTGATCGACCCGGGCTCCGCCGGTTAGGGTGCGCCGCATGACGCCTCTCTCCCACGACCGTTACTGCGACGAGATCCTGGCCCAGACCGACGCCCTGCGCGCCGTGCTGACCGGCGCCGACCTCACCGCGACCGTCCCCACCTGTCCCGACTGGACCCTGCGGGAGCT
Source organism: Streptomyces sp. DSM 106670 (assembly GCF_055792845.1). Taxonomy (NCBI): domain Bacteria; kingdom Bacillati; phylum Actinomycetota; class Actinomycetes; order Kitasatosporales; family Streptomycetaceae; genus Streptomyces; species Streptomyces sp. DSM 106670. The sequence goes on along the minus strand of NZ_CM147704.1, from coordinate 2,075,176 downwards.
CGCCGTGCACGTCGGCGGCGCGCACCGCTGGGTCGGCGAGATCGTCCGCGGCCGGGCCGCCGACGAGGTTCCGGAGGACAGGGTGCCCGGCTTCGCGGGGCCGGGGAGCGACGGCCCGGCCGCACTCGACGCCTGGCTCGCCGAGGGCGCCGCCGCCACCGTGGCGGCGCTGCGGGAAGCCGGGCCGGACACCGAGGTGTGGACGTGGGTGACCGAGCGGCGCACGGCCTTCTGGGCGCGGCGCATGACGCACGAGACGGCGGTGCACCGGGCGGACGCGGCGCTCGCCGCCCGCGCCCCGTACACCGTCGACGCCGAGGTGGCCGCCGACACCATCGAGGAGTGGCTGGGCATCGTCTCGCTGGCCCAGGAGCAGGGCGACCCGGAGGCCGCCGAACTGCGCGGCGGCGGGCGTTCCTTGCATCTGCACGCCACCGATGTGCCCGGCGCGGAGTGGCTGATCGAGTTCGGCGAGGACCGCTTCACCTGGCGGCACGCGCACGGGAAGGCCACGGTCGCCCTGCGCGGATCGCTCACCGATCTGATGCTCGTCTTCAACCGCCGCCTGGAGCCCACCAGTTCACGGGTGGAGGTGCTCGGCGACGCGGCACTGCTGGACTTCTGGCTGGACCGCTCCTCGTTCGGCTGAACCGCCCGTCCTAGGCGTTGAGTTCCGCCAGGACCCGCAGCGTGTGCGGGTCCGGGGCGGTGACCAGCAGATCCGTCACCGGGCCCTTGCGCCACAGCTCCAGCCGCTCCGCGATACGGGCGCGCGGCCCGATCAGCGAGATCTCGTCGGCGAACGCGTCCGGCACCGCCCGTACCGCCTCCTCCTTGCGGCCCTGCAGGAACAGCTCCTGGATCCGCCGGGCCTCCTCCTCGAACCCCATCCGGGCCATCAGGTCCGCGTGGAAGTTGCGGGCCGCGTGACCCATCCCGCCGATGTAGAAGCCGAGCATCGCCTTCACCGGCCACAGCCCCTCGGCCACGTCCTCGCAGACGTGCGCACGGGCCATCGGCGCGATCATGAAGCCGTCCCGGAGCCCGGCGAGGGAGGCCCCGTAGACGTCCGTGCGCAGCGGCGACCAGTACAGCGGCAGCCAGCCGTCCGCGATCCGAACCGTCTGCGCGATGTTCTTCGGACCCTCCGCGCCCAGCAGGACCGGGAGCGAGGCACGCAGCGGGTGCGTGATCGGCTTCAGCGGCTTGCCGAGACCGGTGGCGTCCGGGCCGGTGTACGGGTGGGAGTGGAAGCGGCCCGCCAGCTCGACCGGGGCCTGCCGCGCCAGCACCTGCCGGATCACCTCGACGTACTCGCGGGTCGCGGTCAGCGGGCTCCGGGGGAACGGCCGCCCGTACCACCCCTCCACCACCTGCGGCCCGGACAGGCCGAGGCCGAGCAGCATCCGGCCGCCGGAGAGATGGTCCAGGGTCAGCGCGTGCATGGCCGTCGCGGTGGGCGTACGGGCCGCCATCTGGACGATGCCGGTGCCCAGCCGGATCCGTGAGGTGTGGGCGGCGATCCAGGTCAGCGGTGTGAAGGCGTCCGAGCCCCAGGCCTCCGCCGTCCACACCGAGTCGTAGCCGAGCCGCTCGGCCTCCTGGACCAGGGCGAGCTGTCCGGGATCCGGGCCGCGGCCCCAGTAACCGAGCGCGAGTCCGAGCCGCATTCCGTTCCCTCCAGCCGTAACTGACGAAGCGTCAGGCAAGGGTGTGAGGGTTGGACTGTACGACAACGGCCCCCCGCCCGGAAGGGCGAGGGGCCGCGGCGTTCGTGCGTACGGGATCAGCCGCGCTGGATGCCCGTGGTGTCCTGGAGGACGCCACGACGGCCGTCCTGCGTCTGGGCCACGAGGCTCTGGCCGCGCTGCTCCACCGCGAGGTACCAGGTGCCCGGCGCCAGCTCGGCGATCGGGTTCGGCGAACCGTCCTCGCCGTACAGCGGACGCGCCACCGGAACGGCGAACCAGAACGGGGTGAAGTCGCCCGCCGGGGCCGCGCCGCCCGGCGCGGGCTGCTGGGCCTGGGCCTGCGCCTGGTCGGCCGGGGCGGGCTGGCCCTGCTGGGGCGCGCCCGGGTAGCCGTAACCCTGGCTCGGCTGGGCACCGTACGGCGGCTGCTGCGCGCCCGGGTAGCCGTAGCCCTGGCCGGGCTGGGCGCCGAACTGGGGCTGTCCGCCCTGCGCCGGGGCGGCGGGGCTGAGCAGCGGGGCCTTGAGCGCGGGGACCAGCGGACCGGCGACCGTGGCGCCGGCCAGCACGAGGGCGGCCAGCAGGCCGAGGATCAGGCCCGCGCCGGCGTCGCTGACGTCGAGGATCGTCCAGAACACGGTCCACAGCGCGAAGACGGTCAGCGCCACACCGAACTGGCCGATGTCGAGCCCGGCGACCTTGCGGCCCGGCATGGCCCGCCCGAGGATCACCAGCGCCGCGCCGATGACACCGGCGAGGTAGATGCTCATCAGGAAGGTCAGGGAGTCCCAGGCGTTCGTGCTGAACCGGGAGCAGTCGACGCCCTGCGGGCAGTTGTAGCCGGAGAGGTCGAGGAAAGAGGCGATGAACAGCACGACCGCTGCTCCGATCACCACGCCGTCGCCTCGAGTGAGGGAGCGGATATTCACGTGAAGGTCCTTAGTCGGTCGTCTCGTCGGGGCGGTCGTCGTTGCCGCCTGTGCGGCGGTACGGCGTGAAGCTCGGGAGCGGCTCCCCATCGTACGGATGAATCTATCGTCTGCCCGGGCGGGTTGCGTCCCTGCCCGAATCATGAGCTGCTATCCCCCCAAATATCACCCATCACTCATCACGAGCTGCCGCAGAGCTACCCCTTCAGGTAGCTGCTAATGCCGTCCGCCAGCCCTTGGGCCGCCTTCTGCCGCCAACTCGCGCTGGTGAGCAGGGCGGCGTCCTTCGGATCACGCATATTGCCGCATTCGACGAACACCTTGGGCACGGTCGATAGATTCAGTCCGCCGAGATCATTACGCGTGTCCAGACCGCTATTTCCGCCGATGTAATTGGAGGGCGCGCTTCCGGTCGTGCGGACGAAGTGTCCGGCGATCCGGGCGCCGAGATCTGCCGAACTCTTCACGATCTTCGAGGTGTCGGACCCGCCGCCCTTCACCGCCGCGGGCAGGATCACATGGAAGCCCCGGTTGCCCACGGCCGATCCGTCGGCGTGCACCGAGACCACCGCGTCGGCCTTCGCCTCGTTCCCGATCCGGGCCCGCTCGTCGATGCACGGCCCGAACGGCCGGTCCGCGTCGTGCGTCAGCCGGACCCGGGCGCCCTCCGCCTCCAGCAGGGTGCGCAGCCGGTGGGAGACGTCGAGGGTGAACCGGGCCTCCGCGTAACCGTCGTTCGTGGACGTACCGGTCGTATCGCACTCCTTGCGGCCGGTGCCGATGTCGACCTGCCGGTTGATCTCCCGGGTGTGATCGCGGTTGCCCGGATTGTGCCCCGGGTCGATCACCACGGTCCGGCCGGTCAGCGGGCCCTTCGGCAGCGGTCGCGCGGAGGCGGATCCGGACGGGGTGGCCCCGGCTTCGGTGGATCCGGACGGTTCCGGCTGCCGGTCGCCCGGCGTCGCCGCCGTCGGGGACGCGCCGCCCGCGCCCGGTCGGGGCGCGGCCGCACCGGCCTCGTCGGCTTCCGGACCGCCACCGCATCCGGCGGCGGTCAGGCATACGGCGGCCAGCGCGGCGGCCACGGACAGGGGCCGGGCGCGGCGGGCGGTGGGAGGGCTGTCGTCGTACGGCACGCGGCGATGCTACCCACCCGGCCGGCCGGGCGGCCCGGATCCCGGTGCCCGTACGGCGACCGGGCGGCTCAGATCCCGGTGCCCGTACGGCGCAGCACGCGCAGCGAGTCCGTCACCGACACCTCGGTGAACGCCCCGGAGGCCAGGGCGCGCCGATAGATCCGGTACGGGGCCTGCCCGCCGTCGGCCGGGTCCGGGAACACGTCGTGGATCACCAGCAGTCCGCCTTCGGCGACATGCGGGGCCCAGCCCTCGTAGTCCGCGTTCGCGTGCTCGTCGGTGTGCCCGCCGTCGATGAAGACGAGCCCGAGCGGTCCGCGCCACACGGCGGCGACCTGCGGCGAGCGGCCGACGAGCGCCACCACGTGGTCCTCCAGACCGGCCCGGCGCAGGGTGCGGCGGAACGTCGGCAGCGTGTCCATCAGCCCGACCTCCGGGTCCACCACGCTCGGGTCGTGGTACTCCCAGCCGGGCTGCTGCTCCTCGCTGCCCCGGTGATGGTCGACCGTGAGCGCGCTCACCCCGGCCGCCCGCGCCGCGTCCGCGAGCAGGATGGCGGAGCGCCCGCAGTACGTGCCCACCTCCAGCAGCGGCAGCCCGAGCGCACCGGCTTCGGTGGCGGCGGCGTACAGCGCGAGCCCTTCGTGGACCGGCATGAAGCCCTTGGCGGCCTCGAACGCGGCGAGGATCTCCGGTTCGGGCCCGGCAGAGAACGCGGCGGCGGTCACGGGGTTCCTCCAGGTGGGGCGGGGTGCGATCGACGGCGACCCATCGTGCCGTACGCCCCCGCCGAAGGGATCGGCGGGGGCGTACGCGGGGTGAGCCCGGGTCCGGGCGGCCCCCCGGCGGAACCGTCGACCCGAGGGTCAGCAGCTCTGCCAGAGGCGGGTCATGACGCGGACGCCGAAGCGCAGGCCCTCCAGCGGGACGCGCTCGTCCACGCCGTGGAAGAGGCGGCCGTAGTCCAGGTCGTGCGGGAGCTTCAGGCCCTTGAAGCCGAAGCAGCGGATGCCCAGGCGGGTGAAGGCCTTGGCGTCGGTGCCGCCCGGGTTGCAGTACGGGACGGGGTGGCCGTCCGGGTCCTCGGCGCGTACGGCGTCGCACATCGCGTCGACCAGCGGGCCGTCGAACGTCGTCTCCATCGCGATGTCGTGGTTGACCCACGTACGGCTGACGGAGGGGAGCAGCAGCCGGTCGATCGTGTCGATCAGTTCCTGCTCATGACCGGGGAGGAAACGGCCGTCGACGCGGGCGGTGGCCTTCCCGGGGATGACGTTGGTCTGGTAGCCGGCGGTGAACATGGTGGGGTTCGCCGAGTTGCGGAGCACCACCTGCATGAAGTCCGCGACCGGTCCCAGCCCGGCCAGGGTGGCCTCGATGTCGTTCTCGTCGAACGCGACGCCGTAGAGCCGGGCGGCCTCCTCCAGCAGGGCGCGGACCGGTTCGATCAGCCGGATCGGGAAGGTCTCGCGGCCGATCCGGGTGAGGGACTCGGCGAGGTCGGTGACCGCGTTCTCGTCGTTGGGCGACGAGCCGTGGCCGGCCCGGCCGTTGGCGGTGAGCTCCATCCAGGCCATGCCGCGCTGGGCGTTCTCGATCGGGTACAGCCGGCGTGTGTCGTCGATGGCGAAGGAGAAGCCGCCGCCCTCGCCGATCGCCTCGGTGACCCCGGAGAAGAGGTCGGGCCGGTGCTCGACCAGCCAGTGGGCGCCGAACTTTCCGCCCGCCTCCTCGTCGGCGAGGAAGGCGAGCACCACGTCGCGGGCCGGCTTCGTGCCGGTGCGGGCGAAGTGCCGGGCGGTGGCGAGCATGACCGCCACCGTGTCCTTCATGTCGATCGCGCCCCGGCCCCAGAGGTAGCCGTCGCGGATCTCGCCGGAGAACGGCGGGACCTGCCATTCGGAGGCGTCGGCGGGGACGACGTCCAGATGGCCGTGGACCAGCAGGGCCCCGCGGGCGGGATCGGACCCGGCGATCCTGGCGATGACGCTGGCCCGGCCCGGGGCGGACTCGACCAGTGCGGAGGCGATGCCCACCTCGGCGAGGCGGTCCACCACCCACTCGGCTGCGGCGCGCTCGTCGCTGGTCGGGTTGGAGGTGTCGAACCGGATCAGTTCGGCGCAGAGGTCCACGACCTCGCTCTGGGCCTGCTCGGAGGCGGGGGTGAGGGTCATGCTGCTCCTGCCGGAGTGGTCGCGCGGGCGGCGGGGGCGGAGGCGGTCTCCTCCCCGTCGTCCAGGGTGGAGGTGCCGTACGGCCTGACCCAGCCCAGCAGGCCGAGGACGCAGTAGAGCAGGAAGGCGGTGGCCAGCGAGTTGAGGGCCGGGATGCCGCCGTCGTAGAACTTGCCGACGCAGAAGGCCACGATCCAGATGGCCAGGGACATCGGCACCCAGGTGGGCGAGGTCGGGGGCAGCGTCTCGGCCTCACGGGTGTCGTCCAGCGGCTTGCGCATCCGCTTCACGACCCAGTACTCGGCGACGATGATGCCGCCGATCGGCGGGATCATCACCCCCAGCAGGGAGAGGAACTCCGTGAAGTGGGTCATGATGCCGACCGCGGACAGGAGCGTGCCGGCGATGCCGAGGACGACGGTGACCACGCCGCGGTGCAGCCGCTTGCGGAAGACGACCTGGAAGAAGTTGACGACGCCGAGCGAGGAGCCGTACAGGTTCCAGTCGTTGATCTTCGCGGTGGACATCAGGACCACCATCACACCGAAGGCGCCCGAGGCGGAGAGCACGATGTGGGACACGTCGTTGGACTTCACCAGGTGACCGAGCAGCACACCGACCATGCCGACGATGTACTCGGAGAGGATCATCGAGGAGGCGCTCTGCACGAAGACGTGCGAGCCCTTCCTGTTGTAGCGGGTCATCTCCGGGGAGACGATCGCGCCGGTCATGTAACCGCCCGCGATGGCGGTGGCGGCGACGGCCAGCGGGATCGCCTCGCCGGGCGGCGGCGAGCTGATCAGCTCGCTGATCGAGTGGTCGTTGAGGGTCGTGACGATCGACCAGGCGACCATGCCGAAGAACAGCGGGGTGACGATCTTGGCGAACAGGGCCATGTACCGGAAGCCGAAGATCACCAGGCCGGTGATGGCGACGCCCGCGATCACGCACCACATCCAGGACGGTCCGCCGACCAGCGCCGAGACGCTGTTGCCGAAGATCGTGTTCTGGACGCCGAACCAGCCGACCAGACTGACCGCGATGACGAAGCTGACCAGCGCCGAACCGTTGCGGCCGAAGCCCGTCCAGCGGGTGAGCATCGGGGTCGCCAGACCCTCGCGCATACCGGCCAGACCGATCGCGAAGATCACGATCTCCAGGATCACCGCGCCGAGCGTGAAGGCGAGGAAGGCGTCCCCGAAGGTCATGCCGACGCCGATGGTGGCGCCCAGCGTGAACTGGGAGATCGAGCCGGACTGGGCCAGCCACTGCAGGAGCATGGACCAGAAGCCGAAGCGCTTGTCGCGCGGGACCCGCGAGAGAGAGTAGTCGTCGCTGCCGATGCTCTTGACCTCGGGGGCCGTGGCGTCGGCCCGGTGGGCGGATGCCATCAGGACTCCTGGGGGGTGCGGCCGAGGGTCTGGAGGTGAGCCAGCGACCCGTAGCGGTGGACGAGGTTGTCGAACTCCACCGCGTCGTGGAAGTCCAGGCTCCCGGCGCCGAAGCCCTTGGCGACCTCGACGGCGTAGCGGGCGGCGGACGCGATGTCGCTCTCGTGACTCGCGCCCGTCTGGCAGCCCGGTACCGCGGCGGCCGAGGTGACCGCGAGACCGACGACCGGGGCGGCGGTCGCGGTGGCGGGCTGGAGGATCGAATTGATGTGGTGTGCACCGTTACCGTACGGCGTGATGTCCTGGGTGGTCACCGGGTATGTGACCAACGGCTCACCGGTCACCACGGCCAGCAGCTCGCCGAGCTGCTCGCTGACCCGGAGCACCCAGCCCTCCTTGACGGTGGGCGACAGGGCCAGACCCTTGTGGTTGATGATCCGGTTGCCCTTGGTGGTGTCGATGGAGAGCACGGCCTCCATGTCGGCGGTCACCTCGTGCCGGTTCATCGTGGCGATGTCCACGGGCGAGCCCATGAACGGCACCGGGTCGTGCGGCTCGGTCGGCGCGTCCGGGCAGATGTGGGTGGCGACGACCACGTCGCCGGGCAGCACATCGCCGCGGCGGCGCATGTCGAGCAGCTTGGCCGCGGTGGCGAGGGCGGCGGCCGCGCCGTCGGCGTCGGAGACCAGACCGGTCACCCCGGGCCGGGCGCCGATACCGCCGAGCCGGCCCACCACACCGAGGGTGCGGGCGCTGCCGCCGGACGTCCGGCCGCGGGAGCCGGGGATGCGGACGAGCACGAAGTCCGTCGAGCCCCGGTCACCCGTGACGGTGGTGACCTGCGCGGACGAGCCCTCGGCCCCCGCTGCGGCGTCGAGGTGCTCGACGACCGTCTTGCCAGTGACCTGGGGATCGTCCAGCAGCTCGACGATGTCCAGTACGTACTTCAACATGGGGGCATTTCTCCTGATCCTGACACCCGCCCGGCGCTCGACGGGGAGAGCGCGGGGCGGGGTGCTGAGGCAACATTCGGGATCGGATAGCGTTGAGCGCAACTGTTTCCCGTTATTTGCAATTCCGGTCTGAATGGTGAGATGACGATGGCCGTATTCGATCTGGACCGGCGTACGCCCGCCGGGGCGCTGCAGACCGTCGACCGGGCGCTCCTGGTCCTGCTCGCCTTCGAGCGCACCCGGCCCGACTGGGGCGTCACCGAGGTCGCCGAGGAGTTCGGCTGGGACACCTCCGTCGCCCAGCGACTGCTCGCCACCCTGGCCGGCCGGGGCTTCCTGGTCTCCGACCCGGCCACCCGCCGCTACCGCATCGGCCCCGCCGTACTGCGGCTCGGCCGGCTCTGGGAGCGCTCGGGCTCACTGGAGCTGCTGGCCGGTCCGGTGCTGGAGGAGCTGCGCCGGACCACCGGCGACACGGTCCTGTTCTGCCTGCCCGACAACTTCCACATGCGCTGCGTGGCCGCCGAGGAGGGCGAGACCGGACCGCTGCGCTACTACCCGCTGGTCGGCGAGCTCTATCCGGCGCACGCGGGGGCGACCAGCAAGTCGTACTACGCCTATCTGCCCGACGAGCAGCGCCACCGGCTCTTCCGGGGCCGCCCCATGGCACGCTTCACGGACCGCACCGTCACCGAACCGGACCTGCTGGAAAGGGAGTTCATGAAGATCCGGGCCCAGGGCTACGCCTGGACGGTCGGCGAGTACGACACCGGCATCGCCACCGTCGCCGTACCGGTCTTCCTGGGGCGCGAGCCGTACGGAAGTCTCAGCCTCGGCGGCGGGGAGGACCGGTTCCAGGGGGCGCCCGAGGACCGGCTGGACGCGCTGCGCCACGCGGCCCAGCTGCTGGAGCAGCGCCTCACCCACCCGCCGCAGCGGCCGAAGTCCCGCGCCCGGCAGCCCCGCACCACCTGACCGACCCGATCCGCCCGACGTATCCGAGGAACCCCGTGAATCTGCTTCTGCTCTCCAACTCCACCCAGTACGGCTGCGGTTACCTGGAACACGCCCTGGACACCGTCGCCGCGTTCCTTCCCACGGACGCGCGACTCGCCTTCGTCCCGTACGCGCTCGCCGATCACACCGCGTACACCGCCCGGGTCCGCGAGGCCCTGGAGCCGTCCGGGATCACCGTGCGCGGCGTCCACGAGAACGCCGACCCGGTCGCCGAACTCGCCGCGTCCGACGCCGTGTTCATCGGCGGCGGCAACTCCTTCCGGCTGCTCGCCGCCCTCTACCGCACCGGTCTGCGCGAGGCCGTGCGCGACGCGGTACGGGACGGGCTGCCCTACATGGGCGCGAGCGCGGGGACCAACATGGCCGCCCCGACCCTGCGCACGTCCAACGACATGCCCATCGTGCAGCCGCCGTCCTTCGAGACGCTGGGCCTGGTCCCGTTCCAGATCAACCCGCACTATCTGGACCCGGACCCGGCCAGCACCCACAAGGGCGAGACCCGCGAGGAGCGGCTCACCGAATTCCTGGAGGAGAACGACGTGCCCGTGCTCGGGCTGCGCGAGGGCTCCTGGCTCCGCGTCGACGGGGACCGGGCCCACGTCCAGGGCGGCCGCCCCGCCCGGCTGTTCACCCGCGCGGCCGAGCCTCAGGAGCTCCTGCCGGGGTCCGACGTGTCCGGGCTGCTCACGACGGCGCCGCGGTTCGACGCTCCGGTGCGCTGACCGCGGCCTGTGCGCCGTCCGCGGTCGGTGCGTGCTCCGCGGTCCGTGCGTCCTCCGCGCTGCTCGCCAGGAGCACGGGGTGCGCGGAGGGCCGCTGCGCGGGCAGGAACGCCGCCAGCACCAGGCCGATCAGCACCGCGCCCGTGGCGATCAGGAACGAGATCCGGAACCCCTCCATCGACGGCACCTGGGCCGAGCCCATCGTCACGGAGGTGTTGGCCAGCACCATGCCGATGACCGCGCTCGACACCGAGGTGCCGATCGAGCGCATCAGCGTGTTGAGGCCGTTGGCCGCGCCGGTCTCCGACGGGTCGACTGCCCCGATGATCAGGGCGGGCAGCGAGGAGTAGGCGAGTCCGATCCCGGCGCCGAGCACCACCGCGATCAGCACGGTCTGCCAGGCGGCGGAGAGCAGCCCGAGCCCGGCCCCGTAACCGACCGCGATGACCAGCATGCCGAGCATCAGCGTGGTCTTGGGGCCGCGGCGGGCCGAGATCCGGGCGTAGAGCGGGGCGACGAACATCATCGTCACGCCCAGCGGGGCCACGCAGAGCCCGGCGATCACCATGGACTGCCCGAGGCCGTAACCGGTGGACGTGGGCAGCTGGAGCAGCTGCGGCAGGACCAGCGAGACCGCGTAGAAGGCCACGCCGACCATGATCGAGGCGAGGTTGGTGAGCAGCACCTCGCGACGGGCGGTGGTGCGCAGATCGACGAGCGGCGCCGGGGTGCGGAGTTCGAACCGGCCCCACAGCAGCAGGGTGGCGGCGGACGCGGCGAGCAGGCCGAGGGTCGGGGCCGAGGTCCAGCCCCAGTCGCCGCCCTTGGTGACCGGCAGCAGCAGAAGCACCAGGCCGAGCGAGAGCCCGAGGGCGCCGACGACGTCGAAGGTTCCGGGGGCGCGCAGCGGCGGCTCGGGGACGAGGGTGTACGTGAGCACCATCGCGAGGACGCCGAGACCGGCCGAGCCGAGGAACAGCGCGTGCCAGTCGGCGTGCTGGGCGACCAGTGCGGCGGCGGGCAGCGCGAGGCCGCCGCCCACCCCGATCGAGGAGCTCATCAGAGCCATCGCCGAACCGAGCTTCTCGCGCGGCAGCTCGTCGCGCATGATGCCGATGCCGAGCGGAATGGCGCCCATCGCGAAGCCCTGGAGCGCACGGCCGGTGATCATCACGACCAGGTCGTCGGTGGACGCGCAGATCAGCGAGCCGACCACCATGACGGCCAGCGAGGCGAGCAGCATCCGCCGCTTACCGTGGAGATCGCCGAGCCGCCCCATGATCGGCGTCGAGACGGCGCCCGCGAGCAGGGTGGCGGTCATCACCCAGGTGGCATTGGCCGGGTCGGTGCTCAGCAGGACCGGCAGGTCCTTGATGACCGGGACCAGCAGCGTCTGCATGACCGCGACGGTGATACCCGCGAAGGCGAGGACGGGCACGATCGGTCCTGAGCGCGGTTTTCGCGGCTCGGGAAGGTCCTCCGCGTGCCGTATCCGTTGCGTCCTTCGCATGCGTGGGGCCTCCCGGGCAGCCGTCGATCACCCGGGCTCCCCCCAAGTGCATGCAGGGTGAACGCTTCTGGGTGGCGGTGGTATTCCGGTTCTGATCCGGCAGTCTCCTGACCTTCCGTCATATTGAAACGTGTTCTACTCTTGCGCCGTTCCAGTGGCTGCGACCGGCGGAGACGCGCATGGACAGGGGTACGGCGATCGGTACCGGCATCGGCATCACCGAGGAGCACCGCGCGCTGGCGCACTCCGTACGGGGGTGGCTGGCGCGGGCCGCACCACCCGGCGAGGTGCGCAAGCTCCTCGACGCGGAAGGCCCGGCGACCTCCGGCGTGCGCCCCGCCCACTGGGAGGCGCTCGCCGGGCAGGGGCTGACCGGCATCCATCTGCCCGAGGCGTACGGCGGTGGCGGCGGGGACCTCCTCGACCTCGCCGTGGTCCTGGAGGAGGCCGCGTACGGATCGCTGCCGGGGCCGTACCTCGCGACCGCGCTGGTGGGCGCGGTGCTGCGGCGGGTGGTGCGCCCCGGGACCGGTGACCTGCTCCGGGCGCTGGCCGCCGGGGACCGTACCGCCGCCTTCGCCCTCACTCCCGGCACCCTCACCGCCACCCCGGCCCCGGGCGGCCACCGGCTCGACGGGACCGCCCCGCCCGTCCTGACCGGCGAGGCGGCCGACCTCCTGCTCCTGCCCGCCGCCGACGCGTCGGGCGGTGTGCTCTGGTTCCTCGTGGACGCCGGGGCCGACGGGCTCACCGTGCGCCCGCACCGCAGCGTCGACCCGACCCGGCCCACGGCCGGGGTGCGGGCCGACGCCGTCCACGTACCGGCCCACCGGAACCTGCCGCTCGACGCCGCCCTCGTCCGCGACCTGGCCGCCGTCCTCCTCGCCGCCGACGCCTGCGGGACCGCCGCCCGGAGCCTGGACACCGCCGTCGCGCACGCCGCCGTACGGGAACAGTTCGGGCGGCCCGTCGGGGCGTTCCAGGCGGTCAAGCACCTCTGCGCCGACCTGCTCGTCCGCCTCGAACAGGCCCGCGCCCTCACCTGGGACGCGGCCCGCGCCGCCGACGAGGAGCCCGAGGTGCGCGGGCTCACCGCCGCCCTCGCCGCCGCCACCGCGCCGGAGGCCGCGTACACCTGCGCCAAGGACGCCATCCAGATCCTCGGCGGCATCGGCTTCACCTGGGAGCACGACGCCCACCTCCAGCTGCGCCGGGCCGTCCTCGCCCGCCAGCTCCTCGGCGCCGCCGACGCCCACCGGCTGCGCGCCGTCCGCCTCGCCGAGGTCGGAGCCCGCCGCGAACTCACCCTGGAACTCCCGCCCGAGGCCGCCCGCCACCGCGCCGAGGCCCGCCCCCACCTCGCCGCCGCCCGGGGCCTGGCGCCCCGCGAGGCCCGCCGCGCCCTCGCCGCCACCGGCTACGCCGCCCCGCACCTCCCCGCCCCGTACGGGCTGGGCGCCGGCCCCGTGCAACAGCTCGCGATCCAGCAGGAGTCACGCGAACAGGGCATCCGGCTCAGCGACCTCTCCGTCGCCACCTGGGTGGTGCCGTCGCTCATCGCGTACGGCACCGATGAGCAGCGCGAGCGCTATCTGCCCGCCACCCTGCGCGGCGACCTCCAGTGGTGCCAGCTCTTCTCCGAACCCGAGGCCGGCTCCGACCTCGCCGCGCTCCGCACCCGCGCCGTACGGACCGACGAGGGGTGGCGGATCACCGGGCAGAAGGTCTGGACGAGCGCCGCCCGCACCGCCGACCACGGCATCCTGCTGGCCCGTACCGACCCGGACGCCCCCAAGCACCGCGGACTCACCTACTTCCTGGTCGACATGAAGAAGGCCCGGGGCATCGACATCCGGCCGCTGAAGGAGATCACCGGCGAGGCACTCTTCAACGAGGTCTACTTCGACGACGTCCTGCTGCCCGCCGACGCCGTCGTCGGCGAGGTCGGCGGCGGCTGGCGGGTCGCCCGCAACACCCTCGGCAACGAACGCGTCCACATGGCCGACCAGATGACCTTCGACAGCGGGCTCGAAACGCTCATCGCCCGCTCGGCCGGGCTCGACGAGGTGACCGGGGCCCGGATCGGCGCGCTCGCCGCCGAGGCCCACGCGCTCGCCTGCATCGGACTGCGCACCACGCTCCAGCAGGTCTCCGGCCGCGAACCGGGCGCCGGGGCCTCGGTCCGCAAGCTCGTCCAGACCCTCCACCAGCAGAAGGCCGCCGAGCTCACCCTCGAACTCCTCGGCCCGGACGGCGCGGTGGACGAACCGGCGGCGGGCGGACGGGCCCTCCACGGCTTCCTGATGTCCCGCTGCCTGACCATCGCGGGCGGCACCACCCAGATCCAGCTCAACGTCGTCGCCGAGCGGATCCTCGGCCTGCCCCGGGACTGACCACACGCACGGAGAAGGATGGAGTCGGAAGATGAAGGCCTACATCGTCGGCGTCGGCATGACGAGGTTCGAGAAGCCCGAGACCCGCGACTGGAGTTACGGGGACATGGTCCGCGAGGCGGGCAGCGCCGCCCTGGCCGACGCCGGGGTCCGCTACGACCAGGTCGAACAGGTCCCCGTCGGCTACTGCTTCCAGCCCTCCACCGCCGGGCAGCGGGCCGTCTACGAACTGGGACTGACCGGCGTCCCCGTCTACAACGTCAACAACAACTGCGCCACCGGCTCCACCGCCCTGATGCTGGCCCGGCAGTTCGTCGAGGGCGGCGGCAGCGACTGCGTCCTGGCCGTCGGCTTCGAGAAGATGGCCCGGGGCGCGCTGGGCGGCGGCTCCGACGGCGGCGACTTCGCGACCTCGCCCGTCGCCCGGCACTACGGGATCATGGCGGCCGGCCACGGCTTCGTGAACGCCCCGCCCACCGCCCAGATCTTCGGCAACGCGGCCCGCGAGCACATGGAGCGGTACGGGACGACGCCCGCGCAGCTCGCGGCGGTCGGCGCGAAGAACCACCGGCACTCGGTGAACAACCCGTACGCCCAGTTCCAGGACCCGTACACGGTCGAGGAGATCCTCGCCGCCCGCACCGTCCACGACCCCCTCACCAAGCTCCAGTGCTCGCCCACCTCCGACGGGGCGGCGGCGGCCGTGGTCGTATCCGAGCGGTTCGTCGAGCGACACGGTCTGGGGGAGCGGGCCGTGGAGATCGCCGCCCAGGCCATGACCACCGACACCGAGGCCTCCTTCGCCTCCGGCAGCTGCATCGACGCGGTCGGCGCCCCGATGTCGAAGGCCGCCGCCCAACAGGTCTTCGCGGCCTGTGGCCTCGGCCCGGACGACCTCGACGTCATCGAGCTGCACGACTGCTTCTCCATCAACGAACTCCTCACCTACGAGGCGCTGGGCCTGTGCGGCGAGGGGGAGTCCGGCAAGCTCGTCGAGTCCGGCGCGACCACCTACGGCGGGCGGTGGGTGGTGAACCCGTCCGGCGGGCTGATCTCCAAGGGCCATCCGCTGGGCGCCACCGGTATCGCCCAGGCCGCCGAGCTGACCTGGCAGCTGCGCGGCGAGGCCGGTCCCCGCCAGGTGCCCGGCGCCCGGACCGCCCTCGCCCACAACATCGGCCTCGGCGGAGCGGCGGTGGTCACGCTGCTGCGGCGCGGCTGAGCCGGACGGGCCCGGCGGCGGGTTCTCGGCGCGGGCAGGGGTGCACGGCGTGTGGCCGGGGCGCGGGCCGGGGTGCACGACCTGTGGCCGGGGCTCCCGGGGCGCGGGGCCTAGGTCCTGCGACCGGTGGCTCCGGCGCCGGACCTGGATCCGATACCCGATGTACGGGCCGTTCGCCGCCTGGGACCATGGCCGTCATGCCCGACGTCTCCGCGCCCATCTCCGCCCCGCCCGCCCCCGCCCGAATACGGCCCAGCACCTGGGCCGTCGTGCTCGCCGCCTGCACCGGCCAGTTCCTCGTCGTCCTCGACGTCTCCGTCGTCAATGTGGCGCTGCCCTCCATGCGGGCCGACCTGGGGCTGAGCGCGGCAGGTCTCCAGTGGGTCGTCAACGCCTACTCGATCGCGTTCGCCGGGTTCATGCTCCTGGGCGGGCGGGCCGCCGACATCTACGGGCGCAAGCTGATGTTCCTCGTCGGGCTCGGCGTCTTCACCGCCGCCTCCCTCGCGGGCGGCCTCGCCCAGGAGGGCTGGCAGCTCCTCGCCGCCCGCGCCGCACAGGGCCTCGGGGCCGCCGTCCTCGCCCCGGCCACCCTCACCATCCTCACCGCGGCCGTGCCCGAGGGCCCGGCCAGGACCAGGGCGATCGGCACCTGGATGGCGGTCGGGGCGGGCGGCGGCGCGGCCGGCGGGCTCATCGGCGGGGTCCTGACCGACGCCCTCTCCTGGCGCTGGGTCCTCCTGATCAACGTGCCCGTCGGGGCGCTCGTCCTGATCGCCGCCGCCCTGCGGATCACCGAGGGCCGCGCGGGCGACCGCCGCCGCATCGACCTGCTGGGCGCGGTCCTCGTCACCGCGGGCCTGGCCGCCGTCGCGTACGGCATCGTCCAGACCGAGGCCGAGGGCTGGACGGCCGCCGCCACGCTCGTACCGCTGCTCTCCGGAGTCGCGCTGCTCGCCGCCTTCGTGCTGGTGGAGGCGCGGACCGCCGTTCCGCTGATCCCGCTGCGCGTGTTCTCCGTACGGGCCGTGTCCTCGGCCAATGTGTCGATGCTGCTCATGGGGTCGGCGACCTTCTCCATGTGGTACTTCATGACCGTGTACGCCCAGAACGTGCTGGGCTACACGCCGTTGGAGGCCGGACTCGCGCTGATACCGACCTCGGCCGCCGTCATCATCGGCTCCAAGCTGGCCCCCCGCCTCATGGTGCGCACCGGGGCCAAGAGCCTCGCCGTCGCCGGGGTCCTGATCACCGCCGCGGGCTTCGGCTGGCAGTCCACGATGGGCGTGGAGGGCTCCTACCTCACCGCGATCTGCCTGCCCGGCGTGCTGATGATGGCCGGGGCCGGTCTCGCCTCCACCCCGCTCGCCACCCTCGCCACCTCCGGCGCGGAGCCGGGCGACGCCGGACTCGTCTCGGGCCTGGTCAACACCTCCCGCACCATGGGCGGTGCGCTGGGCCTCGCGGTGCTCTCCACGGTCGCCGCCGCGCGCACCGCGGGCTCCGGCGACGCTGCCGAGGTCACGGCCGGATACGCGCTCGCCTTCCGTACGGCGAGCGGGGTGCTGCTGGCCGGGGTGATCGTGATGCTGATCTGGCTGCCGAACCACCGCACGCCCCGCCCCGGGCGTCACCCGGAAACCGCGATCTGACGCGACGTCAGCAGTCTTCCCAACTTCCGGGGCCTGCGTTATACATGGGCCATCGGCTAGAACGCGTTCTAGAAGGCGTGCGTCCGTTCCGGAAGGGGCGTGTCCTGCCGGTCACCGCACGACCTCGGTGCGGCCGACGGTGCGGACGGCCGTGCCGAGGTCTTCCCACCGCCACGGACCACCCAGGACCTCAGGGAGCTGCTCCGTCATGCCCATTGATGTCTCAGCGGCCCTCGCCGCCGAACCCCGCCGGGCCGAGATCGACTGGAACCACAAGGACGTCCAGCTCTACCACCTGGGCCTCGGCGCGGGCGTCCCCGCCACCGACCCCGACGAACTGCGCTACACCCTGGAGTCCCGGCTCCAGGTGCTGCCGAGCTTCGCCACCGTCGCGGGCGCGGGCACGGCCGCCTTCGGCGGAATGGGGGCGCAGGGCATCGACGTGGACCTCGCCGCCGTCCTGCACGGCGGGCAGTCCGTACGCGTCCACCGTCCGATCCCGGTGACCGGCCGCGCCGTGCAGACCTCGAAGGTCGCGGCGGTGTACGACAAGGGCAAGGCCGCCGTCATCGTGCTGCGTACCGAGGCGGGCGACGACGACGGGCCGCTGTGGACCAACGACGCCCAGATCTTCGTACGCGGCGAGGGCGGCTTCGGCGGTGACCGCGGGCCGTCCGACCGGCTCGCCCCGCCGGACCGCGACCCCGACCGCACGGTCGAGCGGACCGTTCGCGAGGACCAGGCGCTGCTGTACCGGCTCTCCGGCGACTGGAACCCGCTCCACGCCGACCCCGCGTTCGCCGAGCTCGCGGGGTTCGACCGGCCGATCCTGCACGGGCTGTGCACCTACGGCATGACCCTGAAGGCCGTCGCCGACACCCTGCTGGACGGCGACGTCTCCCGTATCGCCGCCTACCGCACCCGTTTCGCCGGGGTGGTCTTCCCCGGCGAGACGCTCCGTATCCGGATGTGGACCGAGGACGGCCGTGTCCGGGTGACGGTCACCGCCGCCGACCGGGACGACGCTCCGGTCCTCGCCGACACGCTCGTCGAACACTCCTGAGCACTCCAGAACCCTGCTGTAGATGACGATGTGAGGGGAGCCCCACCCATGCGCGCAGCCGTACTCCACGAGATAGGCCAGGAGAAGCTCGAAGTCCTCGACGACGTCGAGGCGGTGGGCTTCGGCCCCGGAAAGGTCAAGCTCCGCATCCGGGCCACCGGCCTGTGCCACTCCGACGTCTCCGCGATGAGCGGCGTCCTCCCGCAGCCCGCCCCTTTCATCCCCGGCCACGAGGGCGCGGGCGAGGTCGTCGACATCGGCGACGGGGTGACCGGGCTCAACGCCGGCGACCGGGTCCTGGTCTGCTGGCTGCCCGCCTGCGGCGCCTGTCCGTCCTGCAAACGCGGCCAGACCCAGCTGTGCCTGGCCGGCTTCATGAACGCGGGCACCCCGAACTTCAAGCGCCCCGGCGGCGACGTCTTCGGCTTCGCGGGCACGGGCACCTTCACCGAGGAGGTCGTCGTCGGCGCGGGCTGCGCGGTGCCGATTCCCGACGACGTCCCGTTCGAGATCGCCGCCCTGATCGGCTGCGGGGTCACCACCGGCCTCGGCTCGGCCATCAACACGGCGAAGGTGGAAGCCGGTTCGTCGGTCGCCGTGATCGGCTGCGGCGGCGTCGGCATCTCCACGATCCAGGGCGCCCGGGTCCAGGGCGCGGCCCAGATCATCGCCGTCGACCCGGTCGCCTCCCGCCGCGAGGCAGCCCTCCGCTTCGGCGCCACCGAGGCCGTCGCCCCCGGCGAACTGGCCGACGCCAAGCAGCGGATCACCGGCGGCGAGGGCTTCGACTACGTCTTCGAGGTCGTCGGCAAGTCCGCCACCGCCCGCACCGCCTACGAACACACCCGCCGCGGCGGCACCCTGTGCGTCGTCGGGGCCGGGGCCATGGACGACATCTTCCAGGTCAACATGTTCGAGCTGTTCTTCGACGAGAAGCGCATCCTGCCCTCGATGTACGGCGGCGGGGACGTCCTGCGCTCCTACGAGCGGGCCATCGCGCTCTGGCGGGCGGGCCGCATCGACCTGGAGTCGATGATCACCCACCGGGTCCGGCTGGACGGGGTCAACGACGCCCTGGACCAGATGCGTACGGGCGAGTCGCTGCGTACCTGCATCGAGCTCTGAACCCCGCCCGCAGCCAAGGAAATCCGAGGACCGTGATGTCACTTCCCCTTCCGCTGGACGGACTGTCCGCGATCGTCACCGGCGCGGGCCGCGGCCTCGGCCGGGCCGAAGCGCTCGAACTGGCCCGCCTCGGCGCGGCCGTCGTCGTCAACGACTACGGGCAGCCCGGCCGCGACGGCTCCGGCGAGGCGTCCGCCGCCCCCGCCGAGGAGGTCGCCGCCGAGATCCGCGCGGCGGGCGGCCGGGCCGTCGCCCACCTCGGCGATGTCTCCGACCACGAACAGGCGCGTGCACTCGTCGAGTTGGCGATCTCGGCCCATGGCCGGCTCGACATCCTGGTCAACAACGCGGGCATCCTGCGCGACCGGATGGTCTTCTCGATGACCGAGGAGGAATGGGACTCGGTCGTCCGCGTCCATCTCAAGGGCCACTTCAACACCACGCACTTCGCCGCCGCCCACTGGCGGACCCGCTCCAAGGAGACCGGCGGACCGGTCTACGGCCGGATCGTCAACACCTCATCGGAGGCCTTCCTCGCGGGCTCGGCCGGGCAGCCCAACTACGCGGCGGCCAAAGGCGGCATCGTCGGTCTCACCACCTCCACCGCCCTGGCCCTCGCCAAGTACGGCGTCACCGCCAACGCCATCTGCCCGCGCGCCCGGACCCGGATGACCGAGGACGTGTTCGCGGGCTTCCAGGAACCGGCCGACGGCACCCTCGACCCGCTGGCGCCCGAGCATGTCTCCCCGCTCGTCGGCTATCTCGCCTCACCGGCGGCGGCCGGGGTCAACGGGCAGCTGCTCGTCGTCCACGGAGGCATGGTCGCCGTCGTCGAACGGCCCCGGGTGGCCGCGCAGTTCGACGCGACGAAGGAGACCTTCACCTTCGCGGAGCTGGACGAGCTGCTCACCCCGTACTACGCGGACCGGCCCCCGAACGAGACCTTCGCCGCCGCCGAAGTGCTGGGACTGAAGCGGCGGTAGCCGTACGCCCGTACGCCCGCCCCGACGCGCGAAAGGGCCCGGACCGGCGGTCCTCCCGCCGGTCCGGGCCCTTTCGCGCTGGACTGCTCGGCGGCTCAGGCCGCCCTGGACTCCTCTTCGGCGGGCCGGCGGTGGCGGCCGTGCGGCTGCACCGACGTGTTCTCCGCCGACGCACCCCCTCGGTGCTTTCCGGAACCACCGGTTCCGGACCCCTCGTCCGCCCCCGTCGGGCGCTGCTGGGTGGTGTCGGTCCGTGCTTCGGACATGTGGGAAGTCACCCCGTTGTGATCGCTTACTTCTGTCGCACCTACGTGTGTCGCAAGCCCCGCCACCGCCGTCCGAAGCGGTCACCGTCGGTACCCGCCCGATATGGCCGCGTAGCGTGGGCCCACGAGTCTAGTCAGATCGAGCCGCTCGGTGCAGAGGCGCCTGCCCCAACGGAACCGGCTTGCACACAGCAGGAGCGGCGACAGCGGCGGATGGTTCCGTTCCGCCCGCACCGTCACTCGGACAGCCGGTCACGGAGGAGGGTTCCACGTCCTCCGGGGCCGCCAGCAGCGCCACGCCGCAGGGCGTCGCCGCGTTCGCGTACGGGAGGTGCAACACCCCGTCCCGGCTCCAGTATCCGGCCCCCGGCGCCCAGCCCAGCGGGGCCGCGAACTGGTGCAGCCGGCGGCCCGCCGGACGCCAGACGCCCACCCAGCTGCCCGCCGCCCCGTCGATCCGCAGCGCCACCGCACAGCTCTCCGGCATCAGCATCTGGCCCGGCTGCACCGCGAACGGGGTCACCGCCGCGTCCGCGAGGCGCAGGCACTCCGGGAACCTGACCGGCAGACAGCTCCCCAGCACCCCCCAGCCGAGCCGGTCGTGGCCCGGCGCGTCGGAGCGGAGCAGCAGCAGCCCGCTGTCGGCGTCCGCGAGCAGCAGCCGGTCATCGCTCTCCGGCGCGATCTGGAGCAGCGGCGTCACCTCGCCCTGCCTGCCCAGATCGACGGCGACCGCCTTCACCGGTCCGCCGCCCGGGGCCCGCCGGTCCAGCGCCAGCATCCGGCCCGCCCGGTCCAGCCACACCCCGCCCGAGCAGTGCCCGGGAATCCGCGCTACCTCCTCGGGCCCGAACGCCCCGCCCGCCACCAGCCAGAGCGACGACTCGTCCTCGCCGGCCGACAGGGCGTACACGCACCGGCCGTCCGGCGACGGCGGGAGCAGGGTCATCCGCGCGCACGCGACCGCGCCCAGCAGGAGTTCGCCGGTCCCCGGCCCGGTCGGGTAGAGCAGCGAGAACATCTGCCGGTCCGCCACCTGCCGCTGGATCAGCACCCGTCCGTCGGCGAGCGGCGCCACCTGGGCGTCCGGCTCCTCGGGCTGGTCCAGGGGGAGAGGCACGGCATACGGCTCGGGCCCGTCCAGCGTCCAGCGCTCCGGATACCAGGCGCGCTCGCCCGGCGGGCCGGGGGCCGCGGTCAGCCGGGCGGCGTAGGCCCCGTCCGCGGTGAGCGTGAAGCCGCCCGGAAGGGGTGCGCCGTCGGCGGGCGACCGCGGGCCGACCCCCGTGGACGACGCTTCCGCTTCTTCGCCGCCCCGGGCTTCCCGGGCTTGCCCGGTTTCGCTGTCTTCCTCGGCTTTCCCGTCCTCCCCGGCGGGCCTTCCGGGCTCTTCCGGTTCGGGTTCCGCTTCCGGGTCCGCCGTCGCGGCGGCCCCGGCGGATCCACCCTCGATGGCACAGGCAGTCATGGACTCGTCACCTCCGGCTACGAAAGCTAGTTTTCGCACTTCCAGCCGAACAACACGAGCCACCGCACTTCACACATAAGGGTGGCGATGCCCGGATTCTCCTGAGGCGGCAGGGGTGAGTGTGCTGTCGGAGGCGGCCGTGTCTATGGTTAGGCAGCCCTAACCAAACACCCGTGCCCCCCCACGCACGTACGCGGACAACTGGAGTAAGTGATGTCCCCTCGACCCCGCGGTACCGCCGCAGTTGCCCTGGCCGTGGCGGCCGCTCTCTCCCTGTCGGCCTGCGGGGGCGACGACGCGGACGCGGCGAAGTCCGACGCGGGCGGCGGCAAGAAGGCCGCCGTCGCCACGGGCGGCAAGGACTTCGCGGACGCGGCGAAGAAGACGGCGGCGTACGGCACCGACGCCACGGCCGGCGAGTTCCCGCGTACGGTCACCCACGCCATGGGCAGGACCGAGATCAAGGCGGCCCCGAAGCGCGTGGTCGTGCTGGACGTCGGCGAGTTCGACAACGTGGTGTCGCTGGGCCTGAAGCCGGTCGGCTACGCCCCCAGCGAGGGCGACGCGGCCATCCCCTCGTACCTGAAGAAGGACGCGGGCGAGCCGAAGAGCGTCGGCACGATCAACAGCCTCAACCTCGAAGCCATCGCGGGCCTCCAGCCGGACCTGATCCTCGGCAGCCAGCTGCGTGCCGCGGACAAGTACGACGAGCTGTCCAAGATCGCGCCCACCGTGTTCTCCATCCGCCCCGGCTTCACCTGGAAGGAGAACTACCTCCTCAACGCCCAGGCGCTGGACCGCACGAAGCAGGCCGAGGCGAATCTCGACGCGTACGAGGCGAAGGCCGTCAAGCTCGGCGAGGACATCGGCCCCGACAAGCCGACCGTCTCGATGGTCCGCTACATGCCCGACCGCCTCCGGCTCTACGCCAAGGCCTCGTTCATCGGCACGATCCTTCAGGACGTCGGCCTGCCGCGTCCGAAGAACCAGCAGATCGACGACCTCGCCGCCGAGATCAGCCCGGAGAAGATCGACGAGGCGGACGCCGACTGGATCTTCACCGGCGTCTACGGCGACCCGAAGGCCACCCAGCGCGACACCGCCCGGTCCAACCCGCTGTGGAAGAACCTGAAGGCCGTCAAGGAGGGCCGGGCCAAGGACGTCTCCGACGAGACCTGGTACCTGGGCCTCGGCGTCACCTCGGCCGACCTGGTCCTCGACGACCTCCGCGCGGACCTGGTGAAGTGACCGCTCGGTCCGGCGCGGCGGCCGGCCGGTGAAGTAACGATTCGTGTCCGGCCGCCGGTCCTGGCGTACAGGTCCGGCGGCCAGGGGCGGCGGGCCTGCCCGGACAGGTAGCCTTTCCCCCGTGCCCCGTCTGTCTGAAGTCATCGCCGCCCTCGACGCCCTCTGGCCCCCCGAGCGGGCCGAGGGATGGGACGCGGTCGGGACGGTCTGCGGCGATCCGGACGCGCGGATCGACCGGGTGCTGTTCGCCGTCGACCCGGTCCGCGAGATCGCCGACGAGGCCCTGGAGCTCGGCGCCCAGCTGATCGTCACCCACCACCCGCTCTATCTGCGCGGGACGACGACGGTGGCCGCCGACACCTTCAAGGGCCGGGTCGTCCACACCCTCATCAAGCAGGACATCGCACTCCACGTCGCGCACACCAACGCCGACACCGCCGACCCCGGTGTCTCCGACGCCCTGGCCGGCGCCCTCGACCTGCGCGTCACGGGACCGCTCGTCCCCGACCCCACCGACCCGGCCGGGCGGCGCGGACTCGGCCGGATCTGCGAGCTGGACCACCCCGAGACCCTCGCCGACTTCGCCGCCCGCGCCGCCGCCCGGCTCCCCGCCACCGCGCAGGGCATCCGGCTGGCCGGCGACCCGGAGGCGCTCGTGCGTACCGTCGCCGTCAGCGGCGGCTCCGGCGACAGCCTCTTCGACGCCGTGCGCGCCGCCGGTGTCGACGCCTTCCTCACCGCCGATCTGCGCCACCACCCGGCGTCCGAAGCCGTGCAGCACTCGCCGCTCGGCCTCGTCGACGCCGCGCACTGGGCCACCGAATGGCCCTGGTGCGAGCAGGCCGCCGCCCAGCTCGACGCGCTTTCCGACCGCCACGGATGGGACCTGCGGGTCCATGTCTCGAAGCAGGTCACCGACCCCTGGACCACCCACCATTCCTCTGGAGCCCCCAACTGAACGCCGCGCCCGCCGACCAGATCCGACTTCTCGACGTCCAGGCCCTCGACCTCCGTCTCGCCCAGCTCTCGCACAAGCGCACCTCGCTGCCGGAGCACGCCGAGATCGAGCAGCTCAGCAGCGACCTCGCCCAGCTGCGTGACCTGCTGGTCGCCTCCACCACCGAGGAGAGCGACACCACCCGCGAGCAGACCAAGGCCGAGCAGGACGTCGACCAGGTGCGCCAGCGTGCCGTCCGCGACCAGCAGCGCCTGGACTCCGGCGCGGTCTCCTCGCCCAAGGACCTGGAGAGCCTCCAGCGCGAGATCACCTCGCTCGCCAAGCGCCAGGGCGACCTGGAGGACGTCGTCCTGGAGATCATGGAGCGCCGCGAGGCCGCCCAGGAGCGGGTCACCGAGCTGACCGGGCGGGTCGCCGCCGTCCAGGCCAAGGTCGACGACGCCACCGCCCGCCGGGACGCCGCCACCGCCGAGCTGGACGCCGAGGCCGCCACGGTGACCAAGGACCGCCAGGTCGTCGCCGAGGTCATCCCCGCCGACCTGCTGAAGCTGTACGACAAGCTCCGCGCCCAGCAGGGCGGCGTCGGCGCGGCCCGGCTCTACCAGCGCCGCTGCGAGGGCTGCCGGCTCGAACTGAACATGGCCGAGGTCAACGATGTGAAGGCCGCGTCCCCCGAGACGGTCCTGCGCTGCGAGAACTGCCACCGGATCCTGGTCCGTACCTCGGAGTCGGGCCTGTAATGAGCGTCGCCCGCCAGGTGGTGGTCGAGGCCGACGGCGGCTCCCGGGGCAATCCGGGGCCCGCCGGTTACGGCGCGGTCGTCATCGACCCGGCCACCGGTGAGCCGCTCGCCGAGGCCGCCGAGTACATCGGCGTCGCGACGAACAACGTCGCCGAGTACCGGGGCCTGATCGCCGGTCTGGAGGCCGCGAAGGCGCTGTTCCCGGACGCGGGTGACGCGCTGCGGGTCCACGTCCGGATGGACTCCAAGCTGGTCGTCGAGCAGATGTCGGGGCGCTGGAAGATCAAGCACCCCGACATGAAGCCGCTGGCCGCCCGCGCCGCCGCGATCCTGCCGCCGTCCTCCGTGACGTACGAGTGGATCCCGCGCGCGCAGAACAAGCACGCGGACCGGCTCGCCAACGAGGCGATGGACGCGGGCCGCGACGGCAGGCAGTGGGAGGCGTCCGCCTCCACGGCCGCCCTGGACGCCCCGGCCCGCGGCACCGTGAACACCCCGCCGCCCGCGCCCACGACTGGCCCGCCCGGCGACCAGGCCGCGGGCGCGGCCAAGGCCCGCGCGGCGCTGGCGGCGGCACGCGGCGCGACCGCCCCGGAGGGGCTTTTCCCGATGCCGGAGACGGCCGGAAGCAGTGCCGAGGCCGCCGGAGCCCCGCAGACCGGCTGGGGTTCGGCCCCCGACCTGGGCGCCCCCGCCACGCTCGTCCTGCTCCGGCACGGCGAGACCGCCCTCACGCCCGAGAAGCGGTTCTCCGGCAGCGGCGGCACCGACCCCGAGCTCTCCGCCACCGGCCGCGGCCAGGCCGAACGGGCCGCCGAGCACTTCGCCGCCCTGGGCGTCGTCCAGGACATCGTCAGCTCCCCGCTGCGCCGCTGCCGCGAGACCGCCGCGGCCGTCGCCGCCCGGCTCGGCCTCGACGTCCGGATCGACGAGGGCCTGCGCGAGACGGACTTCGGCGCGTGGGAGGGGCTGACCTTCGCAGAGGTACGGGAGCGGTACGGCGACGACCTCACCGCCTGGCTCGCCTCCCCGGACACCGCCCCGACCGGCGGCGGCGAGAGCTTCGCGGAGGTCACCGAGCGGGTCGCGGCCGCCCGGGACCGGATCGTCGCCCGGTACGCGGGCCGCACGGTCCTGCTCGTCACCCATGTGACCCCGATCAAGACCCTCGTCCGGCTCGCCCTGGGAGCCCCACCGGAGTCGCTGTTCAGGATGGAGCTGTCGGCGGCCTCGATCTCCACGGTCGCCCACTACGGCGACGGCAACGCCTCCGTACGCCTGCTCAACGACACCTCGCACCTGCGCTAGCGGCGGGCGCGCGTGAGCTGGTCCACGGGGCTGCTCGGGTTCGCCGCCGGACTGCTGATCTCGGTGGCGACCGCCCCGGTCGGGGTGTCCGGCGCGGTGTTCCTGCTGCCGGTCCAGGTCAGCGTGCTCGGGGTGCCCAGCCCGGCGGTCACCCCGACCAACCTGCTCTACAACGTGGTGGCGGGCCCCGGCGCCCTGCTGCGGCACCACAGGGCCGGCACCCTGCGGGGGCCGCTGACCCGGCTGCTCGTGCTGGGTACGGTGCCCGGGGTCGTCGTCGGCGCGGTGATCCGGGTGTTCGCGGTGCCGGGCCCGTCGGTGTTCCGGCTGCTCATCGCCGTGCTGCTGCTGCCGCTGGGCGGCTGGCTCTGTCTGCGCACGCTGCGCCGCGCATCGCGTACGGCGCCCGCACGCGAGCCCTCGTCCCGCGCCGTCACCCGGCTGGCCATGGCGGTCGGCGTCGCCGGAGGGATCTACGGGATCGGCGGCGGCTCACTCCTCGGCCCGCTCCTGGTCGGGCGCGGCATGCCGGTGGCGAAGGTCGCCCCGGCCGCGCTGGCCGCCACGTTCGTGACCTCGGTCGTGGGCGCGGGCACGTACGCGCTGCTGTCCCTGTCCGTCACCGGCGACATCGCGCCCTACTGGTCCCTCGGCCTGGCCTGCGGGCTCGGCGGACTGTGCGGGGGCTACCTCGGCGCCCGCCTCCAGCCCCGCCTGCCGGAGACGGCGCTGCGGCTGCTGCTGGGAGTGCTGGCGCTGGGCGTCGGCGGTCTCTACGCCGTACAGCTCCTGCGCTGAGCGGACCCTCGCTGATTCACGGGGCGAGCGCCGCCGCCTCGGCCGCGAGACGGGCCACCCGGTCCCAGTCCTTCGCCGCCACCGCGTCGGCCGGGACCATCCAGCTGCCGCCCACACAGCCGACGTTGGGCAGCGCGAGGTACGACGGGGCGGAGGCGAGCGAGATGCCGCCGGTCGGGCAGAACCGGGCCTGGGGGAGCGGCGCGGACAGGGCCTTCAGATAGGCCGTGCCGCCCGCCGCCTCGGCCGGGAAGAACTTCATCTCCCGCACCCCGCGCTCCAGCAGGGCCACCACCTCGGAGGTGGTCGAGACACCGGGCAGGAACGGCAGCCCGGACGTCTTCATCGCCTCCAGCAGCGCGTCCGTCCACCCCGGGCTGACCAGGAACCGCGCCCCGGCGTCGACCGTGTCCCGTACGTGCTCCGGCGAGATCACCGTGCCCGCGCCGACCACCGCGCCCGGGACCTCGGCGGCCATGGCCCGGATCGACTCCAGCGCGGCGGGCGTCCGCAGCGTCACCTCGATCGCGGGCAGCCCGCCCGCCACCAGGGCCCGCGCCAGCGGCACCGCGTCGGCCACGTCGTGCAGGACGACGACGGGGACGACGGGCGCGAGATCCAGCACGGAGGCGTCGGGGGCGGTGGTGAGCGCTGTGGGGGAGGGCGTGGCGGACGGCACGGAGGAGGTCATGGGGTCATCCTGCCGCGAGCAAGGCAGTACCTGCAACGCCCGTTGCGCAGCATGCAACGCCACCGCTCCGGGGTGATCAACGCTCCGTCCTCAGGCGGTCGACGGCTTCCGTTCCGGGGACGTCAGCCGCCGCCGTTCCGGGACGGTCAGTGGATCTCCGTCACCACCACGTCCAGCGACCACGGCCGCCCGGCCCGCGCGGGGGCCTCGGCCTCCACCGCGTACCCGAGATCCCGCAACACCTCCACCAGCTCCGCCGGACCCTGGGGCCGCGCACCGGCGATCAGCAGATCCCGCACCAGCCGGCCCTTGGTCGCCTTGTTGAAGTGGCTCACCACGGACCGCTTCTCCACCCCGTCCACCAGCTGGGAGTGCAGCACCCGCACGCTCGCCGTGCGCGACGCCACCTCGCCCTTCGGCTTCCAGGCCGACGCGTACGCGGAGGACCGCAGGTCCAGGACGAGCCCGTCCCCGGCGGCCTCGGGCAGCACGGTCTCCATCGGGGCACGCCAGTACGCGCCGAGCGCGCCGAGGCCGGGCAGCTTCACGCCCATCGAGCAGCGGTACGGCGGAATCCGGTCGCCGATCCGGACCGCGCCCCACAGCCCCGAGAAGACCAGCAGCGACGAGGCCGCCCGCCGCCGCGCGGCCGTCTCCAGCGAGGCCAGGTCGAGAGCGTCGTACAGCACACCGGTGTACAGCTCCCCGGCCGGACGGGTCCCGGCGGTCCGCAGCTCGGCGTTCTTGCCGACCTCGCCGCGCAGCCCCACGCTCAGGCCGAGCACCTCACGGGCCTTCTCCTCGTCCGCCTGGCAGAGCTCGACCAGCTCGTCCAGCACCGCCGCACGGGCCGGGGCGAGCCCCGGCAGCGACAGCGACTCCGGCTTCAGGGAAGCCCCGCGCCCCGAGGCGGCCTTTCCTTCGGAGGGCGGCAACAGCACGAGCACGGCGGTTCTCCTTCGTACGTACGGCGCAAGCGCGGACCCGGGCGGCGTGCGGGCTCACCGGGTCCTCGGCAAGGGTACGGGGACGGGCCGGCGCCTCCCGTACGGCGGCAGGCGCGCACGCACGTGCCGACGACCGGCGAGCGGGAAGCACCGGCCGCCGACGGCCCGGATGCCGCCCGCCCCCGCCCGGCCTACGCTCGGTCCATGCCCCGCCGCCACCTCCGTATGACCGGTGCAGCCGACTGCTCGCTCGGGGCCGCCCTGCGGGCGCTGCGCACCGAACTCGACCTGCCCGGCGCCTTCCCGCCCGAGGCGCTCGCGGAGGCGGCGGAAGCGGCGCGGAACCCGGACCTGGCGGCCCACGAGGACGCCACGGACCTGCCGTTCCTCACCATCGACCCGGCCACCTCCACCGACCTCGACCAGGCGATGTATCTGGAACGCCGCCGGGGCGGGTCCGGCTACCGGGTGCACTACGCCATCGCGGACGTCGCCGCGTTCCTCCGGCCGGGCGGCGCGCTCGACGCCGAGGCCCACCGCCGGGTCACCACCCTCTACTTCCCCGACGACCGGATCCCCCTCCACCCCACCGTCCTCTCCGAGGGCGCCGCCAGCCTCCTCCCCGGCGAGACCCGCCCGGCCGCACTGTGGCGGATCGACCTGGACGGCGACGGGCAGGCCGTCGCCACCGACGTACGCCGGGCCCTGGTCCGCAGCCGGGCGAAGCTCGACTACGCGGGCGTCCAGCGGCAGATCGACGCGGGCACCGCCGAGGAACCCCTCGCCCTGCTCCGGGACATCGGACGGCTGCGCGAGGAACAGGAGCTGGCCCGCGGCGGCATCTCACTGAACGTCCCCGAGCAGGAGATCATCGAGCACGACGGCTCCTACGGCCTCGCCTACCGCGCCCCGCTCCCCGCCGAGGCCTGGAACGCGCAGATCTCCCTGCTCACCGGTATGGCCGCCGCCCGCCTCATGGCCGACACGGGCACCGGCATCCTGCGCACCCTCCCGGTCGCCCCGGACGGAGCCGTGGCCCGGCTGCGGCGCTCCGCCCGCGCCCTGCGCATCGACTGGCCGCACCACGTCCCGTACGCGGAGGTCGTCCGCTCCCTCGACCCGAGGAAGGGCAACCACGCGGCGTTCCTCCAGGAGTGCACGACCCTCCTGCGCGGCGCGGGCTACACCGCCTTCGACCACGGCGAACTCCCCGACCCCGCCGTGCACGCGGCGGTCGCCGACCTCTACACGCACTGCACCGCACCGCTGCGCCGCCTGGTCGACCGGTACGCGTCCGAACTCTGCCTCGCCGCGACGGCGGGCGAGGAACCTCCCGAGTGGGTACGGGAGGCCCTGCCCGCCCTGCCGAAGGAGATGGCGGAGGGGACGCGCCGGGCCAACACCGTGGAGCGGTCCTGCGTGGACCTGATCGAGGCGGCGCTGCTGGAGGGGCAGGTGGGGCAGCTCTTCGACGCGTACGTCGTGGACGTGCAGGAGCGGAACCCCACCACCGGCACGGTCCACCTCCGGGACCCGGCGGTCGTCGGCCGGATCGAGGGAGGCACGGCCCCGCTGCCGCTGGGGGAGCGGCTGCGGGTCCGGCTCACCCAGGCAGGTCCGGCGTCGAGGACGGTGCTGTTCGCCCCGGCGTGAGCGGGGGAGCGAGCGCGGGCGGGGGCGGGGCCTGGGGCGTGGGCGCGGGCCGGGGCGCGGGCTGGGCCGTGGCCTGGGGTGCGGGCGCGGGCTTCACGAGAGCCGCGACGGCGGCCCGGGGATCGTCCGCGTTGAACCGGAGCGTACGGGCGCTGCCGCGCCGGCCGAGCGGCCGCACGAACTCCACCGGCTCCGTCAGCTCCACGGTCACCGTCGTCTGGCTCCCCACCGCCAGATCGAGCGTCCCGTCCTCGTCGACCCGGACCGGCCCGCCGCCCGGGAAGCGCCGGTCCACCCGGGCGGCGGCGATGGCGGCGGCGGGCACCCGGAGGTCGAACAGGGCGCCGTAGCGCAGCCGCAGCGAACCGTCCGCCTCCACCACGTGCGGCCGGGTCACGCACGCCGCGTGGATCGCGAGGACCACGACGACGCCGTACACGTCCACGACGAGCAGGATCGCGTGGACCATCGGCCAGGGGATCACCAGCGCCAGCACCACCGTCTCCAGGACGGAGACGAACGCGAAGGCGTACATCACCCCGGTCTGCGGCTCGGTGTACGGGACGGGCAGCGCCCCCTCCGGGATCCGGTGCCGCCGACGTACGACCCACAGTCCGAGGCTGTGCAGGGCCCGGAACTCGTGCACCACGAGCCGCCGCAACGCCACCGGCACCAGCGTGCCCACCGCCGACCGCAGGGCCTCCCGCCGCCCGGCCCCGTCCCGCCGCCGGGCCGCCGCGTACAGCCGCCACAGCACCGAGGCGTCCAGGACGAGCACGGCCACCACCAGGGCCTCGGCGCCCAGCAGGACCGGGGCGGGTATCCGTACCCCGGCCACCAGACAGACGACCAGGACCAGCTCGGCGGGCAGCACCGACCACGCGACGACCCGGGCCGCCCGCAGCCCCACCACCATCACGGCGTTCTCCGGTGAACGCGCGTCCGGACCCGCTCGGCCAGGGCCACCATCACCCGGCCCACCACCTCGCGCTGCGCGGGCGGGTAGTCGTCGAGCAACACCCGCCCGAACCCGCTCGGCGAGGGCTCCCCGTCCGGGATCACCGCCAGCACCTCGTCCGGCACGGCCGCGACCAGCTCGGCCGCCAGGGGCGCGATACGCGGATCGTCCACCCCGGCCCCGGCCAGCTCGTCCAGCCGCTCGTACAGCGCGAGGACACCCGGGTCCTCGGCCAGCGGCCGCAGCGCCGCGAACACCTCGGCCCCGGCCCCACCGCCCGCCGCGTCCAGCAGTGCCAGATGCTCGCGGTCCTTCGCGGCGGCCGGGGAGCCGGTGGCGGGCGCCTTCTCCAGGAGCGCGGCGAGGGCGGGGGAGAGCGGCCCGTCCGGGGCGAGCGGCGCCTCCAGGAGCACGGCCAGGACCTGCCGCCGCTCATGGATCTCCCGCTCCTGCCGCGCCAGATCGGCATCCAGCTCCCCGAGCACCTCGGCCAGCTCCCGCCCCGCGTCGTCGGCGAGCACGTCCCGCACCTCGTCGAGGGAGAGCCCGATCTCCGTCAGCCGCCGGATCCGGGCCAGCAGAACGGCGTCGCGGACGGTGTACGCCCGATAGCCGTTGGCCTGCCGGGCGGGCTCGGGCAGGAGGCCGATGTGGTGGTAGTGCCGGACGGCCCGGGAGGTGACTCCCACGAGCGCGGCGATCTCTCCGATACGCATGGGGCCAGTAGAAACGTTGACGCTGCGACAAGGTCAAGCACCGGCCCTGCCCACAGTGGGCCCTGCCACGATCGGGCGAAGAAGACCTGATCTCGCGGACCACCGCCCCTCCTCTGTCACATGCTGGTGGGCGACCGAGGAAGGGGGGTGGCATGCCTGCCGGGACATACGACCAGGCCAAGCAGGCAGGGATCCTGCTGGAGGGTTTCCTGTCCCTGGGGATGCCGGAAGGCTTCCGGGCGGAACTGATCGAGGGGGAGATCGTGGTGAGGCCGCTGCCGGACGGGGACCACGAGGACTGCGTCAACGTGGTCCTGAAACAGGTGCTGAGGAAGTCCCGCACCGACATGGACTTCTCCGGGAACAAAGGACTGGAGCTCCCGACGAGCGAAGGCCGCCCCAGGAACCACGCCGTCCCCGATGGCACGTTCGCTCCCGCGGGACTTCGCCTCTTCCGCGGCGCCGACCCATGGATGCCCTGCGAGGGCGTCGCCCTGGTGGTGGAGGTGACCTCCACCAAGCCGCAGGCCGACCGTGAGGCCAAGCGCCGCTGCTACGCCCGCGGCGGCATCCCGCTCTACCTGCTCATCGACCGCGACGAGAGCTCCGTGACGCTGTTCAGCGATCCGGTGAACGACGACTACCGCCAGCTCCTCACGATCCCGTACGGCAAGCCGCTCCCGCTTCCCGAGCCCTTCGCCTTCGACCTGGAGACCGGGGACTTCGGCTGAGGACGCCTGCGGGGCCGCCCGGACGGCCCGGTAGGATGGCGATCACGGCAGACGAGTCGTGCGGACGGCCGCGTGAGGATCCCCGGATCCTCCCGAGGAACGTCCGGGCTCCACAGGGCAGGGTGGTGGCTAACGGCCACCCGGGGTGACCCGCGGGACAGTGCCACAGAAAACAGACCGCCCGGGACTTCGGTCGCGGGTAAGGGTGAAACGGTGGTGTAAGAGACCACCAGCGCCTGAGGTGACTCAGGCGGCTAGGTAAACCCCACCCGGAGCAAGGTCAAGAGGGGCCGTGCCGGAAACGGGACGGCCCTGCGTGAACGTCCGAGGGCTGCTCGCCCGAGTTCACGGGTAGACCGCACGAGGCCGGCAGCAATGCCGGTCCTAGATGGATGGCCGTCTCCGCGGCCGCCGCGAGGCGACCGTGAGACAGAACCCGGCGTACAGCACGGCTCGTCTCTCGGCCCCGCCCCTGAACAGGGGCGGGGCGCCGTATTTCATGATCCGAAGGGCCCGTGGAGAGTCTCCGGAGCCCGAGCCGCGAGTACCGGAATGGCGGCGATCTTCTCGGCGTCCAAGTGCTCCCATACCAATCCGGTCGGCCGATGTGGTGCCGGGCAGGAAATGACCTCCTCGGGTGTGACGATCAGATCCACGCCGAAGTCGTGTCCGGTCGCCGGGAGGTCTTCGTCGAGTACCTGGAGGGAATGGACCGTGGACACGACCACCGTCCGCTCGCTGATCAAGCCGGCTTCCATCAGGAAGGCAAACTCAAGGTCCGAGTATCCGGCACCCTTGCCGATGCGCACGCCGGCCCGGTTCACCGCGACGCTGCCGACGACCACCATGTCGACGGGCTGAAGATCGGTGACGTGGACCCGCGGGGCCACCGTTGCCGCGACCTTGCTGGAAGCCGCCTCACTTGGTGGAACGTCAAGTGCTGCGGGGTCGAGCAGGTAGAAGGGACGCGGGTCGGCGAGCTTCGGCACCGCCATGAACACCGTCTTCCCCTCGGCGAGGGCGAGGGCGCGTACCGGTAGTTGGGCCTTGTCCGGTACGGCCTTGATGATGCGCGCCTCGTGCCAGGCCGGGAGCCCGGCGAGCAGGTCTGCGGCGGTTTCGGAGCCCTTGAAGTTCGGGATGCGGCCGTGGGACGTGACGTCCAAGGCGGCGCTCCGCGCATCGAGGAGGTTCCAGACGCGCTCGCGCACGCGCTGCTTGTCCTCGTCCACATGTGTACGCACGTCGAGCTCCTTCATACCGTGGTCATGTCGCTTCCATCAGCGCCATCAGCCGGTCCTGCGCCTCTTGCACCGCTGGTTCGTTCCGCCAGGGACGGAGTTCTCGGGCAGCTCGGAAGACGATGTTCATCCCACCACCTCCACGCGTGCCATGCAGTTCGTTCACGGCGTCGCTGAACGAGGTGAGCGCGGCGTCCAGGTCCCCATGCCGGATGCGGGCCAGCGTGAGATTGCCGAGGACGATCGCGCGGGACTTACGTCGATCGTGGAGCTCGGCCGCTGTCTGAGTCAGTAGCAGTTCGGCCTTGCGATAGTCGGTGAGGGAGAGGTAGCAGGAGCCGGCCAGACGGCCGAAGTGGGTGGGTGAGAACAGATCATGGGCTGGGTCCGAGCCGTGGGCCTGTTCAAGGTGCTTCTCTGCGCCTGCCAGGGCGCGCTCGCACTCGCGGGCTTCGCCGAGATAGGCGTGGGCCTCCGCGGCGTGCAGCATGGCGAGCCCGGTGAGGACGTGGCTCGTGTATCGGGCGGTCCGGGCGGCTTGTAGGGCGAGTTCGAGTCCTTCTCTGTAGTCGCCTGCTCCGTACAGGGCCACGTAGCTGGTGCGTAGGAGCGCGTGTCCCTCCGCGTTCGGGTCGCGCAGGTGACGTGCGACCTCGACGCTCTGCGCGTAGTACGAGCGGGCTGTCGCGTGGTCGCGGCGCTGGGAGGCGTCCCAGACAAGCTGCCCCATGAAGGTCGCGGCATCCGCCTGAAGGACACGCATTTCCCGCTGTACGCGGCCGGCCGGTGCTTCACCGGCAAGGAACGCGACGCGGCTGGCATGCTCGCCGGCGTGGGCCAGCAGTGCCGCGGAGGGCATCCGATCGTAGCGCTCACCCAACGACTGCATGCCATACCGCAGTTCGGCAACCGCAGCGAGATCCACGCGCGAGGGGTAGCGCATGGCGTACTGCGTCCGTTCGGTGAGGTGCTGCTTGTCAGCTGACGACACCACGAGGAGTTCACTCAGTTCCTCAGCACTCACTTGCAGCAACTCGCCCAGACGCGGCCGGATCCATGGCTGGGGTGACGTCTTCCCCGACTCCCAGCGCGCGACAGTGGAGCGTTCCACGCGCAGAGCTTCCGCCAGGCGCTCCTGTGTGAGGCCCACCGCCCGGCGGCGGCGCATCAGGCCGTGCCGTTTCAGGGCCATGGACCGGTTCTCCCCGCGGTTCGTCGTGATACCCGAAAGCGAAGCATCACAGGTCATGCCCGGCGATGCGTCATGAATGCCTCATCCATGCGCCGATTCTGCTCTGGTTCCGGATAGCAGGAAGCGGTTCCGTGGAGGTCCACCGTTTGGACCAGGTCGCATGAGCCGCATGCGGGACGGAGCCCATCACGCTCGGCCGCGTCCACGCCGAACATCCCGTGCGTCCGCCTCCGCCGTCGCATCGTGACCGGTACCGAGGCGGCAGCCCCATCCCGATCCAGCAACGAAGGGAAACCCGGATGAACGACCACACCGAGGTCGCGCAGAGCGCCGAGCCTCGCCCGAGCTACGCCTCTCCGCAACTCATCGAACTCGACGCGGTGTCGAAGGTGACGCTCGGCAAGTACGCCGAGGACAGCGCCGACCAGGGCCGCTACTTCGAGTAGGTCCGACGAGCGGTCCGGGGCGGAGCCATCAATCCGGTTCCGCCCCAGACCTCACTCCCAGCAGAAGGGGAAGGCATGTTCCATCCGAGCAGCCTCCGCACAGAGATCGACGGCCACGAGCCTCGTCGTGTCGTATGCGAGGGAGACGTACGCCTCACGGTCGTCGGCCCGTGCTTCGCGGACGCCACACAATTGAGGGACGGGCTGCGGCACGTACGCGCCGGGAGGTGGGCAGCACTGACCAGGTGGCCGGGCAGCTATTGGGCAGTGGCTCAGCACGGGCGGACCACCGCCGTCATCACCGACGTGGCGGGAACACGGCCCGTGTACATGGCAGAGACAGACGAGGACACGACCAGCTGGTCGGTCTCAGCTCGGGTGCTCGCCGCACGCACCGGCTCCGGATACGACTACGCGACGCTGACCGCACGCCTCCTCTGCCCCACGGTCCCGGAGGTCGCCGCGGACGGAACAGCGTTCACCGGCGTACGGCGAGTCCCAGGCGGCCAGGCGCTCATCATCCACGGAGACGGCACACACACCGTCACCCCGTACGAACAGCCCCGCCAGCTCCCGTTCGACCAAGCGGCACAGGACCTCCGTACAGCACTGGTCACCGCCGTACGAGCCCGCGTACAGGCGGCCGACAAACCCACCTCCGACTTCTCCGGCGGCCTGGACTCCACCTCCCTCGCGCTTCTGGCCACAGCTACGCCCGGCGCTGAGCTCTTCGCCGTCACCCACGCCGACGCCAACAGCCGCAATGAGGACGTCATCTACGCTCAACGCGCTGCCGCCGGTCGGCCCGGCCTGCACCACACACTCGTGACCGACACCGAGGGCCTGTTCTTCGCCGATCTCCTCGACGCCTCCGCCACCGACCAACCGTTCCCCGACGCCGCGCGCTGGCGCATGCGCGCCGGTTATCAACGGCCCTGCGTGAAGATCGGAAGCGACCTTCACCTGACCGGTTCCGGCGCTGACACCCTGCTGTCCGCATCCCCGTACTACCTCGCCGACCTCGCCCGCGAACGAGAGACCGCGGCCCTCCTCCGCCACAGCCTGGCGCGTGCCAGGCTGCGCCATCTGCCGCTGTACGCCGTAGTCGCCGGCGCCGTCCGCCTCTCCCGGACCACCCATTCCCTGGCATTGCGGCACCTTGCCCACGACATCGCGGCGAGCCCCGCCGTGACGCGCCCCGAGCCTCTCGCCCGCCTTCACTGGGTTCGCGCCTCGGGCGTCCACGCCTGGCTCACCCCGGACGCCCGACGCCACCTTGCCCTGCGCGCCGCCGAGGCGGCCGAGTGCTGCACCGTCGCGCCCCAGGACACCAGCCGCCATCGGGCGTGGGCGGAGCTGCACGAGTTCGGTACCTATGAGGCCGAACTCCGCAACCAGGCACGCGTCATGGGTCTCACCCACCACGCTCCCTTTCTTGACAATGCCGTCGTACGCGCGGCCATGGCCGTCCCCGTCGTATCGCGCGCCTCAACCACCACCCAGAAGCCGCTGCTCGGCGCAGCTCTCGACGGACTGGTGCCCGACTGGCTGCTCACGCGCCGCACCAAGGGCGCGTACGACGGCAACGCGTACACCGGCCTACGCCGCCACGTCGGCGTACTGCGTGATCTGCTCACCGGCAGCGAGCTCGCCGCCGAGGGATGGATCGACACCGCAGCGGTCCTCACCGAACTCGATCGCCTGGCGGCCGGCGTACCCGGCAAGCTCGCCGCACTCGAAGCCCTCGTCGCCACCGAGCTCTGGCTGCACCAGCAGCGCATCGCGACGCCGGACGGCCGCCGCTCGGAGGTGGCCCATGCCTGACCTGCGCCCCGCACGGACCGTCCGCGCCACTATCACCGACCGGGGCGCCATGCTCCTCGACCTGCGCGGGCGGGGCCGTTGGTATGCCCTCACCCCGTCCGGCGCACTGTGGTGGCGTCACCTCGCGGACGGCGCCACCGCGCGCGAGGCCGCCGACCAGGTGGCCGAGCTCTTCGGAGCCGCTCCGGAGGTTGTACGCGCCGACATGACCGCTCTTGCCGAACAGCTTCTCGCCCGACGCCTGTTGTGGGCTCCGCGGCTGAAATGGTGGCGTCGGTGAGCATCCCCATGGCTGTACCCGCCGAGGTACCGCGCCCGCCCCTGGTCGACCGACTCACCTCCATCACCACGCTCGCACTGGCCACGGCCCTGGTACAGGCAGCTCCGCTGCGGACCACTGTCGCCGTCGCCCGTCTCGCCAAGCGCATCACGCGCCGTGCCTCAACCGCGGCGGAGGCCGAGAACACGATCGCGGCCCGCGACTGGGCAGCGCGCTTCTTTCCCGGGCGTGCTGCCTGCCTGGAGATGTCTCTGGCCGCCTGCCTCGCCTCCTGCCTGCGCGGGCGGGCCGTGGACTGGTGCATAGGCTGCCGCTTCGACCCCTGCGAGTCGCATGCCTGGATCGAAGCGGACGCCCTGCCCGTCGGGGAACCGACCACACCCGACCGTCCCTTCCACGTCACTCTTCGCGTCTGAGCCCAAGGAATCACCGATGCCCGAGACCACCGACCACGCCGCCGAGGCCGTCCCCGCTGCCCGCTTCCACGGAGCGGACGGGCGCGCCGTCCGCCCCTGCACCCCCGCCGCCGTCACTCTTCGTCACGTCCGGATGCTCGGCGTCGCGCACGGAACCAACGTCCTGGAGATCGGCACCGGCTCCGGCTACTCCGCGGCCTTGCTCGCGCACCTCGTCGGACCGTTCGGCCGGGTCACCACCGTCGACATCGACCCCAACCTCTCCAAGCGCGCCGAAGCCCTCTACGCCGAGCACAACCACGCGGTCGACACGGTCGTCGGTGACGGCCTGCTCGGCTACGAGGCGCATGCTCCGTACGACTGCATCCTCGTCGGCACCACACCGCCTGCCATCCCCGACACCTGGCTTCGACAACTCAAGCCCGGAGGCGTCCTCCTGACCGGTGTACGCCTCTCGGCGCTGCCCGGGACGTATGCCATCGCGCACATCACGGTCGATGCCGAACGCCGGCCCAGCCACGTGACCATTCATCACGGTGGATACACCCCGATGACAGTCACTGACGGGCCGGCCCCAGCAGCCCGAGCTGTCGCTCTTGACCAGCCTCACATCTCCCTGACCACGCTGCCCCCCGCGGTCCACGAAGACATGGGCACTCTCCTGGCTTGCCTGCGCGACCAGCCCCACACCGAGCCGACACCCGCTCCGGACGGCGACTACTTCCACCTGAAGAACTGGCTCATCGCGGCCAATCCTGCAGGGCTCTTCGAAGCCACCCTCGACCAGGGAGTCGGCATCGGCGTCGGCGTCGGCTCCTTCGCCGCCGACGGCACCGACCACGCAGCCGTCGCCACCGACCAGTTCCTCATCGCCGACGATCCCGGGTCACCCGCCCTCGAAGTCCTTCGCGACCTGATCCACCGGTGGCGCCAGGACGGGGCCCCGCGCACCCACGAACTCCGTGGCCGACTGCTCCGCGACGGCGATGTCTGGCACGCCCGCGTCGCTCGCGCGTAGATCACCCGTGAGGCGCCGTGAAACCACGTCTCCGCATACGGGGACAGAACCCGGCGTACAGCACGGCTCGTCTGCCGCAAGAACCCCTGAAGCCCCTGACCGGCGTCGAGCCGGTCAGGGGCTTCTTCCTTGCTTCCTTATGTACTCGCTTCCTTCGCCGGCATCAGTACTTCGTGTACTTGATCCAGTCGTAGCGGGCGGTCAGCGGAGTGCCCGGATAGGTGAACCGGCCGAGCCAGTCGTCGACCCCGATCCCCGGCCACAGGTTGGTCATGATGCGCATCGGGCGGGTGGGGAGCGGGCCGCGGGAGCCGTTCTCCTGGTGGACGAGCCTGCCGTCCACGAACCAGTTGATCGTGCCCTGGTTCCACCACTCGATGGCGTAGTCGTGATACCCGGCGGACGCGTCGAACCCGAGGTCGATCACGGTCTCGTGGCCGCCGACACCGTCGGTGAAGTAGTTGGTCTGCATCTGGGTGGTGTTCTTGCCGAGGATCTCGACGTCGATCTCGTCCCAGGGCTGACCGTCGCTCGGGCCGGTGTAGGTGAAGAACCCGGTCACGACGCCTTCGCGCTTGACCGCCTGGAGCCGGGCCTCGAAGCGGCCGTACGAGTACAGGTCGTTGGTGCGGTATTCGCCGGAGGCGTAGGGCTTGCCCGAGCAGCCGGAGGGGCAGGTCGCGACGTCGAGGTTCTGGCCCATGACGCCGCCGTTGAACCAGGTGTGGTCGGCGCGCCAGCCGACGTTGAACATGTCTCCGTTGGACCAGCCGTCGGCCTTGCTCCAGCGGCCGGTGTCGTGGAAGTCGAAGTTGTCGGTGAAGCTGCCGCCGACGGCGTACGCGGGGCTGGTCAGCGGGGAGAGGATCAGCGCGAGGGCGGCGAGCGGTGCGAGCAGCCAGCGAGGTGTGCGGAACCGACGTGATGTCGTGGGGGAGTGCATCTCGGCCTCCTTGTGCCGTGAAACCCATGTGCGGGACAGGCTCGGCGTCCGCTGACGGCACGACTGTGCGGTGGGGGAGGACGCCTGCGGTACGGAGAAACTGGGAGCGCTTCCAGAAAGTAGCAGCGCATCATTTGGGCGACAAGGGATCGGACGTGCTGCATCAGGCTGGAAGCGCTCCCGGGGCTGATACCCGGCAGCCCGCTACCGGCACCGGCCGGTGGCGGCGGGGCCGGAGGCCGTCAGGTGCTGGAACGCTTCACCAGATGGGTGGGCAGGATCAGCGGGCCGGAGGTCCGGCCCGCGATGAGCCCGACGAGCATCCGGGCCATCTCGCGCCCGAGCCCCCGGATGGGCTGGTGGATCGTCGTGAGCGCGGGCTCCGTGACCTGTGCGACGGCGAGGTCGTCGAACCCCACCACGGCCACGTCCACGGGCACCGACCGGCCGGCTCCGCGCAGCGCGCGCAGCGCGCCCGCCGCCATGTTGTCGTTGGCCGCGAACACCCCGTCCAGATCCGGATGCGCTTCCAGCAGCCGGGTCATGGCGGCGGCTCCGGCGGCTTCGGAGAAGTCCCCCTCCTCGGGCGGGCGGGGCGTCAGACCGGCGAGCGTCATGGCTTCCCGGTAGCCGCGGTGCCGGGATCTGGCCACCTCGGTGTCCAGCGGCCCGCAGATCGTGACCACCCGGGTCCGCCCCCGTGCGAGCAGGTGATCGGTCGCCTCCCGCGCGCCGCCGACGTTGTCGATGTCCACGTACCAGCGCGGTTCGAAGTCCACCGGGCGCCCGCCGAAGACCACCGGCAGCGGGCTCTCCTCGACGATCCGGGCCAAGGGGTCGTCCTCGTGCGACGCCGTCAGCATCACCCCGTCGACGGCCCGGGAACGCACGAGCCGTGCCACCCGCTCCCGGCCGCGCGGGGTGGCGGCGACGCACAGCATCAGGTGGAGGTCGGCCTCCTCCAGGGCGCCGGCCACACCGGCGATGACCTGCCCGAAGAACGGGTCCGTCAGCACCTCGGGGTCGTCCCGCGAGATGACCAGCGCGGCCGCCCCCGCCTGCCGCGTGGCCAGGGCGCGCGCCTTCGGGTCGGGGACGTAGCCGAGTTTCCTGATCGCCCTTTCCACGGACTCACGCTTGGCCCGGCTGACATGGGGAGCGTGGTTGATCACCCGGGAAGCCACCGACCGCGACACTCCGGCCAGTGCGGCCACCTCGTCGAGCGTGGCGTGCCCACGCGGCAGCTCCTCAGCCATGGACACCGGCTTTCCCTCGCGACGGATGTGGAAGCCCTTCCATTGTGGCCTGCCCGAGGTCCTGGCGGTGTGGCTGAGTCCCATGATCCGGTCATCCGCGTGACGGACCGTGAGTCCGGCACCGGCCCGCACACGACGGGGTATGGCTGCGCTTGGCTACGGCCGAGGTCGGGGATCTGCGGCCCGACTCGTTGCGGCGGGGGACGGGGAGCCGGTTGCCGACCGAGGTGCGCGGGGCCGTGGACGAGCCGATCGGCCTGTACACGTTCCAGCGCAACTCTGCCGCACGCTGCTCCGAAGCTCGTGCCAGGCGTTGACGACCTCTGCGACCTTTAGCAGCAACTCGCGAAGCTGACCGAGGGCGAGGAGCACAACGCTGAAGCCGGCCAGGACGTAAAGGGTGATGTTGTCCCAGTTCACGTGGTTGCCTCGCAGGCAGATCCCAGGGTGTTCTGCGGGAGCACGCGGTTCAGCCAGCCGAGGTTTGAGCCAAGCCGTTCGAGCTGCCTTCTAGCGTCCTTTCCGTACGCGGCGGGGCCCATCGGAAACGGAACTGCAGTGCACATTCCGGCACGTCGTCATGAACAAGTTCGTACGTGCACTGCCGCATGTACCGCTCGTTGGTCAAGAGCGGGTCATCACACGTGCAGTGATGTTTGACGATGCGGAGAGGAAGTCCCCAAACAGGGGCGGAGAGTCTATTAAGCAGGGTGTCGTGGTCGAGAGGTACGTCACGGCGTGTGTCCAGTTCGAAGATCCAGTCACTGCCGGTCGTCCAAGATCGGGTCGAGTAGGCAGAACGGGACGTATGGAACAGGGCGACTCTGCGAAGCAACCCCGATCCCAAGCGCGCGATGACCTTTTCCGTTCCGCGGACTCGGGGATGTGACTGCACGTCATGCCATTCGTAGTCGGTGAGTTCGAGGGCGTTCCAGAGTGGTGCTGCGTGCTCCGTGGCCAGACCTCTTCGCCTTTCGTCGAGGTAGTCGCTCCATCGCGTACCGGTGATGCCGCGGAGGACGAGGCGAGTGTCAGTGTTCGCCAGGGTGAGGTGGAGCTCGCTTCCACGGATCGCGGAGATACGCAGCCCCAGGACACCACCGACCTGGCCGTCATCTGCTATATACGGCAAGAGGCGATCGCTGGCGTGCCAGGCCACGGGGTAGTTCTCTCCACGCGAAAGTTCTACGTGGCTGTCAAGACAGACCACGATGGGGCTACCCCGGTTCAGACGCACGCCAGAGATTCCGACCGGGTGAGCGGACCATGTTCCGCCGTCGCTCAGATTCGCCATGACCTGAGACTCAAGCAGTGCCTGTTCTCCCGTGACGTCTAGCAGTGGCGGTAGGTCGTGTGTGCCCTTGAGAGCTTCCAGGGCGAACTGATACGGCTCACCGGTGTAGGCGATACGAGTTCGAGTCAGGGTGGAGAGGCGTCCGCCAGCAGACATGGCACGATCCGTCCTCGAACGCTGCTGCCCCGAAGCGTCCGATAACTGATCGGCGCGCCAACAACGGCGCAATCAGACACACACGTCAAGTCCGGTGAAGCTAAGGCTTCTTGATCCCTTGGGCGACGCTGCACTGGGGCAGCTCAGCGTCGGGACGGGCCCCCTCTGCGGCCGTGGGGACAGTACCACTGGGCGCACTGTGTTTGCGAGATTCGTTGCAAGACGGGACCGTGGCCACGCCGGGGACCGGTCCTGAAGTGAAGCCATAGAGGCTTGGCATGCGGCTGTCGGAGGGGTGGGATATTTCATCGCCAGGCCCTATGAAGAGGTGGTGGTGAAGGTCTAAGAGATCTGACTGCTTTAGGGCTTCGACAGGTCATTCGTAGAGCCTGACAGTGCCTGTGCTGGTGCGGAGGCAGACCTGCTCCGGCGAGCTACCCACGTTGGGCTGGCAGGCGCTGGGCTGGACCGCCGAGTGCCTGATCGTCCCGGGCCCTGCAGCCAGCGAGACCTTGCTCCTCACTGACGAACAGGCCCTGTTCGTCCTTCAGCTCTACGCTCCCGACCCACCATTGAGGGCCCGGCGATTCTGGGCGCTCGCTGGTGACAGTTGGTCGCATCCGCCCTGTGGTGCTCTCCTGTCCGAAAGGCTGGGGCAAGTCGCCGCTGCTTGCCGCGCTCTGCCTCGCAGAGGCACTGGGCCGGTCGCTCCGGACGGCTGGGACGCGGAAGGTGAGCCGGCCAGTCGTGAGCGGACGTCGCTCGGCATCAGCACGGTCACCGTCGATGGGCAGGTGGACGACGCATGATCCCACCAACCTCCTCCACATCCGACGCTTCGAGGAGGACGTCCGCGAACTCCGCAATCGTCTCCCTGCACCGCCCCAGGACGATGATGCCGAGCACAGCGACTATATGGCCCCCGACATAACACTGGGCTGCGGAGCTTCGTTCAAGCCGGGGATATATCGTCGTGAGGCGCCGATGAACTCATAGATCACTGTGCGTGAGGCCGTACGTATCGGTTCCAGAGCCTCCCGGGACTGTGCATCGGGAATCCGGTCAATCGTCTTGAGGGCCTGCCTGCCCCGGGCTTCCAGCTCTGTGGAGTGTGTCAGGAGCTCGGCCCGGAACATCGTCTCCATCGCGGCGGTCCTCAACCGCTGTACCTCTCGGCG
This sequence comes from Streptomyces sp. DSM 106670, assembly GCF_055792845.1. Taxonomy (NCBI): domain Bacteria; kingdom Bacillati; phylum Actinomycetota; class Actinomycetes; order Kitasatosporales; family Streptomycetaceae; genus Streptomyces; species Streptomyces sp. DSM 106670. The sequence continues at coordinate 2,031,487 of NZ_CM147704.1, read as the reverse complement.
CATTTCATGCAGCGACTCCTCTTCCATGGAGCGCCCGTCGTGCTTGGCGAACCAGTAATCCATCTGTCCACGGCGGTAGTTCGCAAGGGCACCGCCGTATGAGCAGTAGGCGTCTATCCGTTCCTGCCGCAGTCGCTCACTGCGGGCGAAGTCCTCGGCGCGCTGCGCCGTTCGCCGCTGAAACAGATAGGTCAGCGATGAGCCGAGCAGCGTTCCGAGTACCGCTATGAGACCTGTGGCAACGACTTCCATACGGCCAGCGAAGCACGAGTGAGCGCCGTTTGCCTGGCCATTCCTCCAACATCAACTAGCAGATTGGCAGCGCTGCATGGCTGTCCCTGCGTCCGCGACCGCCCTGGCCAGGGCTCTCGAGGCGGAAGGCGTCACCGTCGTCGAGCGCGACGGGTGGCGCACTCGCAACCGCGGCCACAAGGGCTCGTGGGTCCGGTCAACGGTGCGGTGATCCACCGCACCGTCACGACCGGCACCATCGCGACCGTCCGTCTCTCCTCGCCGGCCTCGCAGACAACGACGGCATTCGCGCTGCCTTCACGGCCTTCGCCGAGCACGCCCACCCCGGAACGGTTCTTGTGATGTGCACTCCGCCGGCACCGATCGCGAGGGGATTCGAGGGGTGCAGGTGGAGACGCCCCGCGACAGGGCATACGTGACCATCATCTACATCTGGGACCTACGTGCGCAGATCAATACGATGCGCTGGCATTGGGCCTTCGGCGACGGCGTGCTCGGCGATCTTCTCTGGGCCCTTGAGAGACATGACCGCAGCGGCGTTCTGTAACGGCTTGATCGAGACGGCGCTCCGATGCGGAGTGCCCTGCGGTCGACATCTTCCCTCCGCTGACGGGTCGTTGTCGCTATTCCACTCGGCCTGTGAAGAGAAGGGGTTGGGGGCGGTGAGGGAGGCTGTGTGGTCGTCGCGCTGATGTCGACGGCGGACGGCATCGGCGGGACCACGATAGGCGGCACGCTCTTGCACGCGCCCGTCAGCGTATGCGATTCGGGCCGTCAACAGGGCGACGGGCGTCGGATGTTCGAGGTGAGCACGGCAGGATCCATAGAGTGCCGTCTTGCCATGTGAGGCTGGTGGCGAAACCCTTCGGGGTGTGGGCACTTGGCCAACCGGCATGCACTTCGAGCAGCGGCTGCCGATCCGGGGGCGACTGTCAGTGCCGTCGGCGAGACTGTCCAGTTGTGATGAAGGTGCTCCTGGGAATTATTTTGCTGCTTGTGCTCATATCTGCACTCTTGGCGGGATTGGTGTTGTGGTCGTACGTCCCGTTCAGGGATCGCGTGCGCATGAGTTTGAGAGCCATCAAGCGCCGAGTCGGGGGCGAAGTTGTGAGTCGTCGCCGCCGGTGGGCGCTGCGGAATTCGGAGCCTCTCTTGCAGGAATGCCGGGAGGTCTTTCCGCAGGTTGTGGCAGGCAGAGTCGTGTCTGGACAGGGCCTGACGCCTGAGTGGGTGGTGAGGTGGTGGTACGCCGCGCAGGTCAGAATCCCTGTGATGCTGATGGCCACGCTTGTGCTTGCCCTCTGCGTCTGGAACGCGAAGGCCCTCCTTACGTGGGACCCGCACCCGGCGGAACGGCGTCCTCCAGTTTCGGAGCCGTGGACGGTTCTTCAACATCACATGACGAACCTCTGGGATTTCGTTCAGTCCTGGAGCGGGCCTGGCGATGTCTTCAAGGCCCTGCGCTTCCTCATTGTGGCGCTCCTCGTAGCGGGCATCATCCCGTTGCTCATCCGATTCGTCAGAGTTGCCGCACAGCATCCGGATGAACGTGCGCGTCGAGCGCGGATGCGGCGACGCCAGACCTGGCGGGGCCCTTCTCGCGATGACTTCGAGCTCTGCTGGCCGGTTGTGGTCCTGGTTTTGACCGCTGTGGAGTGTGGGCGCGAGTACAAGAGACTGACCACCGATCGGGGTGGGGAAGATGTGCCCCGGGTCTCGTTGAGCGCTGTAGAGGGCGCCCTCCGGCGGAGTCCTCGCTTGCGCCGAGGCCGGGCACGAGCTCATCAGAATCGTGCCACGGTGGACCACATCGGCAGGGTGGTCGGGGCGTTGCGGGCGGCTGAGGCTCAGCAGGACTCGAACCCTAAGCAGGCGATGCAGGATCTGACCGTCATGTTGCTGACGATCGCGGAACGGTACGCCGAGGGGAAAGTCAGCCATCTGCTCGACGACGAGCAGATCGGAGACGCGCAGAGGGTTGTCCATCGTGAGTGGGTCCGCTTGCCGGTCCTGGCTGGTGTCGTCGTGTCGGCGATGGCCGGCGCGGCCTTCGCGGGCCTTCCGGACGCGGCTCTTACTGCTCTGCTGCCGTTGGTGGTGATCATCACGGGCGTCCTCGTATACCGGGACAAGGGCCCCAGTCTGGCGCAACTCCGGGACTTGGTCATCCCGCGGTGAGTGCTGATCACACCCCCTGTCGGGCCGTTTCCCCGCCGTGCGGCACGGCTCGTCCGCCGGCATGCCGGCAAGGGCCGCCGGCAAGGTGTCTCACCCGGCCGGAGGTTATTCCGTCGTCGGAGGCCCGGCCGGCCAGCGGTCCGTCAGTTCTTCCGCGTACACCTGCGAGAGCGGCTGCGGGCCCACGTACTGCTGGCAGTTTCACCGGCCAGCCCGTAGCGCAGCGGCTTCCTGTTCTCGTCCCAGGCGGTCGCCATCTCGACCTGCTCATGGCACCGGCCCTGCTTGTCGTACTTGGAGAGGCGGTGGGTGCGGTGGGTGCAGCCGCACACGGGCTCCGGCGGCCTGTTCGCGGCCTCGATCGCGAGCTGCCCCTGTGTCGTCGCCTTCAGCAGTTCCAGCTTCCGTTTGTGACGCTTGAGCAGGGCCTTGCGGAAGGTGTCCTGGGTCCAGGCGAAGCTGCCGACCCAGAAAAAGATGAGAATCCACCCGAACCAGCTCATCGCGCTTTTCCTCCCCCGGTGTCCCCACGCCCTCTCGCCGCACCGGTATTTCACCTGCGCGCCGACCCCTTGGCGTGGTCTGCTGCCCGCGGCCATGGTGCCCCGCCCGCACGGGCGGGGGTGTACCGGCCCTGAGACGGGGAGTGACGCGGGTGGCGGAGAGCGGGTATGTGGGCGGGGTCGCGTCGGCGGGCGAGGTACGGATTCGCCGGGCGACGGGCCGGGACGCGGAAGCCGTGACGGAGGTGTTTCTGGCCTCCCGTGCCGCCGCCATGCCCTGGCTGCCCCGGATCCACAGTGACGAGGACACCCGCGCGTGGATCACCCATGTCGTGCTGCCCACCAGCACCGCGGTGTGGGTGGCCGAGGAGGCGGGCGGCGAGGTGCTGGGGTTCGCCGTGCTGGCCGGGGGCGACGAGCTCGATCAGCTCTATCTGCGGCCCGACTCGTTGCGGCGCGGGATCGGGAGCCGGCTGCTGGCGGAGGTGCGCGGGGCGGTGGACGGGCCGATCGGCCTGTATGTGTTCCGGCGCAACGCCGCCGCCCGCGCTTTCTACGAGCGGCACGGGTTCACCGCCGTCGCGTTCGACGACGGCGGCCGTAACGAGGAGAACGAGCCCGATGTGTTCTACCGCTGGACGCCGTAGGCCCACCGGCCCACCGGCCCACCGGCCCACCGGCCCACCGGCCCACCGGCCCACCGGCCCGCGGGTCAGATGACCGGCGGGCGGCCCAGCCTCGTCATCTGCCACACCGTGGACCAGCGCATCGGGCGGCGCTCGCCGCACGGGGTGCGGACGCCCTCGGCGAAGCCGCCCGCCCAGGCGCGCAGGCCCTTCGGGTCGCGGGTGCGGGCCAGGGTGAGCAGGGTCCAGGTGCCGAGGTAGGCGGGGACCAGGGGGAGGGGCAGGTTGCGGCGGGCGAGCCAGACGCGGTTGCGGGCCGTCATCCGGTAGTAGACCGCGTGCCGGGCCGGGGACGTCTTCGGGTGCTGGAGCAGCAGCTCGGGCTCGTACAGCACCTTCCAGCCCGCGTCGAGCGCGCGCCAGGCGAGGTCGGTCTCCTCGTGGGTGAAGAAGAACTCCGCGGGCCACAGGCCGGTCTGCTCCAGCATCTTCATGGAGAACGCGTGGCCGCCACCGAGGAAGGCGGTGACCTCGCCGCCGCGCATCGGGTCGCCCGCCCGCAGCCGCGGCACATGGCGGCGCTGTGTCTCGCCGAGCTCGTCCGCGATCCGGAAGCCGACGATGCCGAGCCGGTCGTCGGCCGCGAAGTGGTCCCGTACCCGCCGGAAGACGTCCTTGTCGACCAGCAGTCCGTCGTCGTCCAGCTCGATCACCACGTCCACGTCGCCGATCTCGGCGAGCCTGCGCAGCCCCTCGTTCCGGCCGCCCGGGCAGCCGAGGTTCTCCGGCAGCTCGATGGTGGTCACCCCGCCGTCGAGGTCCTCCAGGCCGGGTGTGGAGGCGTAGTCCGGGAGGGCCGTGCCGTTGCCGATGATCACGAGCCGGGTGGGCCGGACGTCCTGCATGGCGACCGACGCCAGCAGCGCCTCGACCGCCTGCGGGCGGTCCCCCATGGTCACGATGGATACGCCGATGCGGGGTGCGGACGGTGCGGACAAGGTCGGTACTCCTGGGCTCGGCTGCCGGTCGTCGGCTGCTGGTCGGCAGCGGTGCCCGCGATCGTAACGCCTCGCTGTTCAGTTCGCGGTCGCCGCCCGGTCATCTGCGGGCCCGTCGGTGTTCAGCATCGCGTACACGGTCATGTCCCGTCGCTCGTCGCCCACCTGCTGCCAGCCGCGCAGCAGCCCCTCCCGCCGGAAGCCGACGTCCTCGGCGATCCGGGCGGAGGCGGTGTTCCACGGTTCGACGAAGAGCTGGAGGCGCGGGACGCCGAGATCGCGCAGGGCCCAGCCCGCGACCGTACGCAGTGCCGCGCGGGCGACGCCCTGGCCCCGGGCGGGGGCGGTGAGCCAGTAGCCGAGGGAGGCGCGGCCCTCCGGCAGATCGCGCAGCCACAGCCCGATCGCGCCGACCGGGCGCCGGTCCCGGGAGCGGACGATGGCGAACGGGTACCCGGTGCCGGTGGCCGCGCGCTCCCACTGTCTGCGGACGAACGCCTCGGCGGCCGCGTCCGAGTAGCGGTGCGGGATGGTGGTGATGAGCGGGATGTACGGGTCGAGGGAGGCCTCGCGGACCAGCGGGAGATCGCTCATCTCCCAGGGGCGCAGCACGAAGTCGGGGCCCGCGGACAGGCTCGGGACGGTCAGCGGGTCGGGGGCGGGGGTGGGCGCGGGGTCGGGACCGGGACCGGAGTCGGGGCCACGGGCGGGGCCAGAGTCGGGGCCGGGCGCGGGGCCAGAGTCGGGGCCGGGACCGGGGCCGGGGGCGGCGCCGGGCTCGGGCTCGGGGGCAGCCATGTCCGTATCCTCCCGCTGTCGATCCTGTTCCGCCCCCGGGGAGGCCGGCCCCGCTCACGTACCGGTACCGCTCACGCGTCCTTCGGCCCGCGGCCTTCGTCTGTCAGGAAGTACCCGGCGAGCAGGGCTCCGGCCAGGACCAGGGCGGAGTTCACGAGGATGGCGGTGGAGACGCCGGACAGGACCGCTTCCGGCCCGGTCGCCGTCCCCGTGCGGGCGGTGACGACCGCGCTCATCACCGGGATGCCGAGGGCGATGCCGACCTGCTGCGTCATCGTCGCCAGTCCGGTGGCCCGCCCCTGTTCCTCGTCCGGCAGGCCCGAGGTGGCCGTCACCATGAAGCCGACGATCATCAGCATGTTGCCCACGCCGCCGACGAAGGTGGCGGCCAGCAGCAGCCAGATCCAGGCACCGGAGGTGCCGAGGGCCACCAGGGCGAGGGTGGCCGCGGCCTGCACGGCGCCGCCCAGCACGATGGCGCGGCGGTTGCCGAAGCGGCCCACCGCCCGCCCGCCGAGCAGCCCGCCGACGACCGTGCCGATGCCCAGCACGCCGAACGCGAGGCCGGTGGCCAGCGCGGAGTAGCCGAGGACCTCCTGGAGGTACAGGGTGAGCAGGAACACCAGCGAGGTCTCGGTGGCGAAGGCGATCAGCCCGGCGGTGTTGCCCCAGACGACGCTCCGCCGCCCGAGGATGTGCGTCGGGACGAGCGGGGCCGCGGCCCGCTGCTCGATGCGGACGAAGGCGGCGAGGAGTACGGCTCCGGCGGCCAGGGCCGCCAGCGTGGCGGGGTCGGTCCAGCCGGTCTCGCCGGCCCGGGTGAGCCCGAGGACGAGCAGCAGCAGCCCGCCGGTGACGGTGACCGCGCCGGGCACGTCCAGCCGGGGACGCCGCTCCGGCCGCGAGTCGGTGATCACGGACGGCGCCAGGACCAGGACCAGGGCCGCTACCGGTACGTTGATGAAGAAGGCCCACCGCCAGGAGAGCAGGTCCGTCAGAAGCCCGCCGAGGATCGCTCCGGCGGTGAACCCGGCCGACATCAGGGCCCCGTTCAGCCCGAGCGCGCGTTCGCGCAGCGGTCCCTCCTTGAACGCGGTGGTCAGCAGCGCGAGTCCGGCGGGGGTGACGGCCGCGGTGGCCAGGCCCTGGAGCACGCGCGCGGTGAGAAGGACCTCGGGCGAGCCGGCGAGGCCGCCGAGGGCGGAGGAGAGGCCGAGGACGGCCATGCCGCCGATGAACAGGTTCTTGCGGCCCACGAGATCGGCGACGCGTCCGAAGAGCAGCGTGAATCCGGCCGCCGCGAGCGCGAAGGACGTGGCGATCCACTGGAGGTGGGCGAGCGAGAAGCCGAGTCCTTCCCCGACGACGGGCAGCGCTACGTTCAGGATCGAGAAGTCCACCGCGATCATGAACTGGGAGCCGAGCAGCAGCGCCAGTACGAGCTTCTGACGGCTGGTCATGCGAGGGCCGGCGGGCTCCGGACCGGTCGTCGCCGGCCCGGTGGGTACGGGAGCGGTGCCGGGGGCGGTGCTGGGAGTGGTGCCGGGGGCGGTACCGGGAGCGGTGCACGGTGTGGGCATGGCGGGGCGCCTTCCTGTCCCTGTTCCTGTTTCTGGTTTCTGGGCATTCCCGAGCGGGACGCGTTAATGGTTCTTCGGTTCCGTTAAGCTGGTGGCGTCACCGTAACAGGAGGGATGGCTTTAATGGAACTGGAGACCCGTTATGACGTCTGAAGGTCCCGCCGTCGACGGCGTGGAGCCCGGTACGGTGCGCCCCGGCGGCCGTACCGCCCGGGTCCGGGAGGCGGTGCTGCGGGCGGCAGGTGACGCGCTGGTCGAGCACGGCTTCGACGGGCTCGACCTGGCCGACGTCGCCCGGCGGGCCGAGGTCGGCAAGACGACCGTCTACCGGCGCTGGTCCGCCCCCGCCGGGCTGGTGGCCGATCTGCTCTCGGACATGGCGGAGCAGTCGCTGCCGCGCGCGGACACCGGTTCGCTGGCCGAGGACCTCCGGGCCAACGCCCGCCTCGTGGTCCGTACGCTCACCGACCCCCGGCAGGGCGCCCTCTTCGCGGCCGTGATCGCCGCCGCCACCTGCGACCCGCGCACCGCCGAGGCCCTGCACCGCTTCTACGCGGTGCGGATCGGGGAGTGGTCGGGGTGCGTCGAGGAGGCCGTCGGCCGCGGTGAACTGCCGGTGGGCACGGACCCGGGCGAGGTGATCGCGGCGGTCTCGGCGCCGCTGTACTACCGGCTGCTGGCCAGCGGCGCCCCGCTGGACGAGGCGGCGGCCGACCGGGCCGCCGACGCGGCGGTCGCCGCCGCGCGGGCCGGGGTCTTCGTCCGCTGAGGGGCCCGGGGAAACCTTTGGCGGCGGGCCCGGGGAAGCCGCTGCGGCGGGCCCGGGAAGTCCTGTTGGTGACCGGCTTCGTGGTGTCCGGCGGTACGTCGATAAAGTGCTGGAATGATATTCGGTAGATCCGGGTTCGGAGGTGCGGTCGCGGACTTCGAGGCCGCCACCGCCGCGCAGGACGCCAAACGGTCCGGCAAGGCGTTCCTCCGGCTGCAGGAGACCTACGGCCAGGCCAAGGAGTCGGAGGTGCTGGACGGCGGGCCGCGGCTCGCCGCCGTACTGGACCGGGTGCCGCCCGGCCCCCGTGCCGTCGTCGCCGTCCTCGTGGGGGCCTGTGTCGAGCGCGGTGCGGACGCCGAGCGCTGCGCGCCGGGCGTCCTCGCCGGGCTGCGGTCGGCGCTGGAGCAGGCCGCGGCGTTCGCCGACGCGTGGGCCGCGACCGGCGGCGGAGCGTTTCCCGTACCGCGCGACGGCGAGCCCGGCCAGGACGTCGTCGAGCGTGCGGGCCTCGACGCGGCGCTCGGCTGGTGGACGCTCCGCCAGTGGGAGATGGCGGCCGTCGCCCTGCTGAACCACCGGGGGGTGCGCGCCCGGGTCGCGTCCCGGCATGAGCTGCTGCGTCTGCTCGCCACCGTGGCGCAGGCGTCCGGCCAGGAGTTCAGGTCGCTCGCCCACGCCCTCCTGGTGCTGGACGACGAACCGCTGGTGGCCCTCCACCGGGCGAGCGGCACCGGGTACTTCCTGCGGATCTCCGGCATCGGCGACAACTTCCAGCTGCACACCCTGCTCGCCGACGCGCTGATAGGCGGCGGCCATGTCGAGGGCCACGCGCCGTCGCCGCAGGAGGCGGCCGTCTGCCGGGAGACCCCCGGGCAGGTGGAGACCGTGGGCTCCTTCGACCTGGCGGCCCCGGACGGCGCTCCGATCGCGAACGAGGACGCTCCGGCCGGCATCCCGGTCGTCGACGGCGTCCGGCTGCTGGTCCTGGACGAGCCGTCCGGCCGGCTGTCCTGGCCGGCGGGCCGCTTCTTCCCCGGGATGCGCGGAGACGCCGTCCTGGAGCGCGCCCTCGAACCGGAGGAGACGGAGCGCTGGTTCGCCCACGTCTCCCCGGCCGGGAGGCACGCCGGAGCCAAGGAGTCCGCCGGGGCTCAGGGGCTCGCCGGCCGCTGATCCGCGCCCTCCGTGCGGCGGGGCGCCGGCCGCTGAGCCACGCCCCCGGCCGCTGATCGCACTCCCCGTGCGCCGGGGCGCCGGTCAGCTGATCCGGGCGCCCGTTCCGCTGACCCGGACCCGGGCGTCGTCCGCGCGCAGTTCGACGGTGAGCGTGCCGGGGCGGCCCATGTCCGCCCCCTGGTGCAGCGTCAGTACCGCAGCCTCCGGTACGGCCCCGAGCTCGCGCGCGTACGCGCCGAAGGCGGCCGCCGCCGCGCCCGTCGCCGGGTCCTCCACGACCCCGCCCACCGGGAACGGATCGCGGACGTGGAAGAGCTCGGGCCCCTCGCGCCACACCAGTTGCAGGGTGGTCAGGTCCAGCCGGTGCATCAGCGCTTCGAGCCGCGCGAAGTCGTAGTCCAGGTCCGCCAGCCGCTCCCGGGTGGCGGCGGCCAGGACCAGGTGCCGGGCGCCCGCGTAGGAGATCCGGGGCGGCAGGGCCGGGTCGAGATCGGCGGCCGCCCAGTCCAGGGCCGCCAGCGCCTCCGCCAGGTCCGCCGCGTCGGCCTCCTCGACCCGCGGGGCCACGCTGGTCAGGGTGGCGCGGAACTCGCCGTTCTCGCGGACGACGGTGACCGGCACCGTCCCCGCGGCCGTGGCGAACTCCAGCTCGCCGGGACCGTCCCGCTCGGCCAGTGCGAGCGCCGTGGCGACCGTGGCGTGGCCGCAGAAGGGCACCTCGGCCTTCGGGCTGAAGTAGCGGATCGTGTACGCGCCCTCGCCGGTCCGCTCCGTCAGGAACGCCGACTCGCTGTAGCCCACCTCCGCCGCGACGGCGAGCATCCGCTCCTCGTCGAGACCGGAGGCGTCCAGGACGACACCGGCGGGGTTCCCGCCCGCCGGGTCGGCGGAGAAGGCGGTGTAACGCAGGACCTCGGGCCCGTGATCATGTGTCATGCACCACTCCAACCGCGCCGTCGCGCCCCTCATTCCCGGTACGGCGCGCGCACGGGCCGGTCGCGGCCCCCCGTTCCGCGACCGGCTCTTCTCGGGCGTCAGTGGCAGTTCTTGACGCCCTTGTTCGCCTTCGTGGACTTCTTCCAGGAGCAGGAGTCCTGGAGCTTCCCGTTCGGCTTGATCAGCCGGGCCTTGTCGCCGGTGTTGTTCCAGACGTACGAGCCCCGGTTCCAGTGCACGGTGCCCGAGACGTTCTTGCCCTTGCCGGTGCGGAGCTTGACCGTCTTGCCCGCGCCGATGCTGTAGCTGCCGAAGGTGTAGGTGTAGCCGGTGTTGTCCTTCACCTTGAAGCCCTTGAGCTGGATCTTCTTCTTGCTGTTGTTGTGGATGTTCACCCACTCGGCGTTCAGCGACTTCTTCGACCGGTCGTCCTTGCCGGGGCCGTCGTACTGAACCGTCCCGAAGTGCAGCCCGCCCTGGTGGGCGGCCGCCGTGGCCGGGGCCGCCGTGGCGAGGAGCGAGCCGGCCAGTGCGGTGGCGGCGGCCAGGGCGATCGGCGCAGCGGTGCGTATGCGCATGCGGTGTTCCTTCTGTGTCGTTCTGGTGAAGGCGTAACAGGATGCGATCATACGGACAGCACGCGCTTGCTCCCTCATAGTGAGAGAAATTGGCAAATCCGGTCAGTAGGTGGCCAGTTCGGGCTGTGTTCGGTCGAGTGTGGTCGCGTTCCGGCTCAGCCTCGTCCGACGTACGGCATGTTCGTCGCCAGGACCGTGACGAACGGGATGTTCGCCTCCAGCGGCAGCTCCGCCATGTGCACCACCGTCCGCGCCACATCGGCCGCGTCCATCACCGGCTCCACCGCCAGCTCCCCGTTGGCCTGGAGGATCCCGGTCCGCATCCGCTCGGTCATCTCCGTCGCCGCGTTGCCGATGTCGATCTGCCCGCAGGCGATCCGGTAGGGGCGGCCGTCCAGCGACAGCGACTTCGTCAGCCCGGTGATCGCGTGCTTGGTCGCGGTGTACGCGACCGAGTGCGGGCGCGGCGCGTGGGCGGAGATCGAGCCGTTGTTGATGATCCGGCCGCCCTGCGGGTCCTGCTCCTTCATCAGCCGGTACGCCGCCTGCGCGCACAGGAACGCGCCCGTCAGGTTCACGTCCACCACCGCCCGCCAGTCATCGGCGGCGAGGTCCTCCAGCGCCACGCCGCCGGGGCCGAACGTGCCCGCGTTGTTGAACAGCAGGTCCAGCCGGCCGAACCGGTCCCGTACGGCGGTGAAGAGCGCGGCGACCTCGTCGGCGTCCGTCACGTCCGTGGTGACGCACAGCGCCTCGGTGTCCCCGGCGGCGGCCGCCGTCTCCGCCAGCGGCTCGGCCCGCCGGCCCGCCAGCGCGAGCGACCAGCCCGCGTGTGCGAGGGCGAGCGCGACGGCCCGCCCGATCCCCGATCCCGCACCTGTGACGACGGCGACCTTCCGCCGGGTCCGCCGGGTCTGCTCGGTCTGTGCTGTCTGCTCGGTGTTCATGGCCCGGCAGCGTACGGGACGGATCCGTGCACAGGGCACGCGGTGCTCATCGACCCGCCATGCGGATGTTGTGCACGCGACAACGGTGAGTCGTCGCGGCCGACTGCCATGAATCCCGACAGCATCCGGGCTGAGGAGGGGCATATGACAGCCGCACAGACCATCATGACGCCCGATCAGAGCACCCGAACCGACGAACTCAGCGCCGCCGCCCGCTTACTGGAACCGGGCGTGGGGCGCAGGCGCTTCCTGACCGCCACCGGGGCCGCCGCCGCGCTCGCCTTCGCCGTGAACCTGCCCGCCGCCGGCACGGCGAGCGCCGCCGAACTCGACTCCCGCCGGATCACCGAGGACCCGTTCACCCTCGGCGTCGCCTCCGGCGACCCGCACCCCACGTCCGTCCTGATCTGGACCCGGCTCGCCCCGCGCCCCTACGAGCCGGGCGGCGGCCTTCCGGGCGCCCGGGTCGAGGTGCGCTGGGAGGTGGCCCGCGACGAGCGCTTCCGCCGTATCGAGCGGCGCGGAACGGTCACCGCCCACCCGGAGTTCGCCCACAGCGTCCGCGCCGAGGTCCGGGGCCTCGACTCCGGCCGGATCCACTACTACCGCTTCCGCACCGGCGGCTGGACCAGCCCGGTCGGCCGCACCCGCACCGCCCCGGCCCCCGGAGCCCGTAACAGCTCCTTCACCCTGGCCGCCGTCTCCTGCCAGGCGTACCACGACGGGTACTTCACCGCCCACCGCCACCTCGCCGCCGAGGACGTCGACGTGGTGTTCCACCTCGGCGACTATCTGTACGAGTACGCCGTCACCGCCACCGGCGGGGCGCGGAACTACACCGACCGCACCCTCCCCGCGCACTACAACCGCGAGACGCAGAACCTGGAGGACTACCGGCTGCGCTACGCCCTCTACAAGTCCGACCCGGACCTGCGCGCCGCCCACGCCGCCCACCCCTTCGTCGTCACCTGGGACGACCACGAGACCGAGAACAACTACGCGGGCGAGATCCCGGAGAACGACGTACCCCCCGAGGAGTTCCTGCTGCGCCGCGCCGCCGCGTACCGCGCGTACTGGGAGAACCAGCCGCTGCGCACCCCGCAGCGCCCCACCGGCCCGGACATGACGCTCTACCGCCGCCTCCGCTTCGGCCGGCTCGCCCAGTTCGACATCCTCGACACCCGCCAGTACCGCAGCGACCAGGCGTACGGCGACGGCTGGCGCACCCCCGGGCCCGAGTCCGAGGACCCGGCGCGCACCATGACCGGGGCCACCCAGGAACGCTGGCTGATCGACGGCTGGCGGGCCTCCGACGCCACCTGGAACGTCGTCCCGCAGCAGGTCACCTTCGCCCGGCGGCGCGATGTGCCCACCGACGCCTACAAGCTGTCGATGGACTCCTGGGACGGCTACCCGGCCTCCCGGCAGCGGATCCTGGCCGGGGCCGAGGCCGCCGGGGCGGAGAACCTGATGGTCCTCACCGGAGACGTCCACGTCTCCTACGCCTTCGACCTCAAGAAGGACTTCGACGACCCCGCATCGCGCACCGTCGGCACGGAGATCGTCACCACCTCCGTCTCCAGCGGCAAGGACGGCGCGGAACGGCCCGCCAACTGGGAGAACCAGACCCGCGCCAACCCGCACCTGAAGCACTACAACGGGCGGCGCGGCTACGCCCTCGTCACCCTCGGTACCGAGGAGGCCCGCGCCGACTTCCGTACGGTGGCGGCCGTCACGACCCCCGGGGCGCCGCTCGCCACCGCCGCCTCCTTCGTCACCGAGGCGGGGAACCCGGGGCTCACCCCCGCGTAACCGGGCTCAGCGGTCCGCCGGATAGCGGACGCCGATGCGGTCCCGTACCGCGTCGAGCGTCCGCATCACCGCGAGCGACCCCGCCAGCGGGACGAGCGGGGACTCGGTCTCGCCCGTCCGCACCGCGCGCATCACCTCGGCCGCCTCGTACTGCATGCCCGAGAGCCCCTGCGGACCGGGCCCCGAGGTGATCGTCTCCGGCTCCGCGCCCGCCCGCCGCAGCACGAAGTGGTCCGGGTGGAAGAAGTCGCGCGGGATGTCGATCCGCCCGGCCGTGCCGATCACGGTGGCCGCCGTCGGATGGTGGCCGACGATCGAGCAGGACAGCAGCGCGGTCGCACCGGACTCCCAGCCGAGCAGCATCCCCGTGTTCAGGTCGACGCCCTCCGGGGACAGCAGCGCGTCCGCCTGTACCCGGTCCGGCTCACCGAGCAGCAGCTGCGCGAACGACACCGGATAGACCCCGAGGTCCAGCAGTGCCCCGCCGCCCAGGTCCGGATCGCGCAGCCGGTGCCCCGGAGCGAAGTCGCCCGCGAAGCCGAAGTCCGCCTGTACGGTACGAATCTCGCCGATCGCCCCGTCGCGGACCAGCTCGGTCAGCCGGCGGATCACCGGGTTGAGGTAGGTCCACATGGCCTCCATCAGGAACAGGCCGCGGTCCCGGGCCAGCGCCACCAGCTCCGCCGCCTCCCGGCTGTTGAGCGTGAACGCCTTCTCGCACAGCACATGCTTTCCGGCCCGCAGCGCCAGCCCGGCCGCCGCGTGGTGCGCCGAGTGCGGCGTGGCCACGTACACCACGTCCACCTGGTCATCGGCGACCAGCTCCGCCCAGCTGCCGTAGGCCCGCCCGATCCCGTGCCGCTCCGCGAAGGTCCGCGCCGAGGCCTCCGTGCGCGAGGCGACGGCCACCACCTCCGCGTCGGGCAGCTTCTGTACGTCCGCCGTGAACGTCGCGGCTATGCCGCCCGTCGCCAGAACACCCCAGCGCACCGTCTCACCCATGCCCGCCACCCCAGCCCGCCCGAAAAAGGTATCGACCACTCCGGCCGAGCTGAGAGCATAGATGCGGATTCAACGATGTGGAGAAGAGAATGCCGGACAGCGGCGGCAGCCGGTCCCAGCGAGCGCACATACCCACCTCCGGGACCGGTCCCGGAGCCGACGCGAACCCCGGCACCGGACCCGGTGCCGACGGCGACCCGACCGTCCCACACGGCGACGCGGGCGCCCTCGCCGTCGACCCGGCGGCCCCGCAGGTCACCGCCCCCGCAGGCCTGCCGGACCCTCCTGTCCCGGCGGAAGCCCCCGGCCTCCCCGGCCCGGCGGCGAAGGCCGCCCGGCGCACCGGGCTCCTGGTCACCCTGGTCCTCGGCGGACTCACCGCACTGCCGCCGCTGTCCATGGACATGTACCTCCCGGCGCTCCCCGCGGTCACCGACTCGCTGAGCGCCCCCGCCGCCACCATCCAGCTCACCCTGACCGCCTGCCTGGCCGGCATGGCCCTCGGCCAGCTCGTCGTCGGACCGATGAGCGACCGGTGGGGCCGCCGGAAGCCGCTGCTCCTCGGCATGGTCGTCTACGTCCTCGCCACCGCGATCTGCGCCCTGGCCCCCACCGCCGAACTCCTCATCGGCTTCCGCCTCCTCCAGGGACTCGCGGGCGCGGCCGGCATCGTCATCGCGCGGGCCGTGGTGCGCGACCTCTACGACGGAGTGGAGATGGCCCGGTTCTTCTCCACCCTGATGCTGATCTCCGGCGTCGCCCCGATCATCGCGCCGCTGATCGGCGGCCAGGTCCTGCGGGTCACCGACTGGCGCGGCATCTTCGTCGTCCTGACCGGCGTCGGCATCGCGCTCACCCTCGTCGTGTGGAAGTGGCTGCACGAGACGCTGCCGCCCGCCGACCGCCACACCGGCGGCGTCACCGACGCCCTGCGGACCATGCGCGGGCTCCTCGCCGACCGGGTCTTCACCGGCTACATGATCGCGGGCGGCCTCGCCTTCGCCGTCCTCTTCGCCTACATCTCCGCCTCGCCGTTCGTCGTGCAGGAGATCTACGGGGCCTCGCCGCAGACCTTCAGCCTGCTCTTCGGGCTCAACTCGATCGGTCTGATCGCGGTCGGGCAGATCAACGGCAAGCTGCTGGTGGGCCGGTTCAGCCTCGACAAGGTGCTCGGCTTCGGCCTCGCGGTGATCGTGCTGGCCGCCGTCGCCCTGCTGCTCATGACGACCGGCGTCTTCGGCGAGGCCGGTCTGGTGCCGGTCGCGGCCGGGCTGTTCGTACTGATGTCGGCGATGGGCCTGGCGATGCCGAACACCAACGCCCAGGCCCTGATGCGGACCAAGCACGCGGCCGGCTCGGCCTCCGCGCTGCTCGGCACGTCCTCGTTCCTCATCGGCGCCGTAGCCTCCCCGCTGGTCGGTATCGCGGGGGAGGACACGGCCGTCCCGATGGCCCTCGTCCAGGTGGTGTGCGCGGTGGCGGCGGTGGCCTGCTTCCTGCTCCTGTGCCGCCCCTGGCAGCGCGCGGGATGCGAGGCCGGCGGCCTCTGAGTCCTGGGGGAGCAGGCCGGGGAAGGCTCAGCCGGTGCGCGGGTAGCCGATCAGATGCGTGCGGTCCTGCCGGTCCGTCCAGCGGAACACCCCGACCCCCGTCGTCTCCGTCCCCGGCAGCCGGGCGTTGCGCGACAGCCGCTCGGTGCTCCAGGTCGCGAAGTCCATCGTGACCGGGAGCCCGCCGCCGGACAGCGCCTCCGAGGCGTCGCGCGCGTTCTCGGCCCCGTACGCGATGCCGTCGTCCGTCACCGTGGCCAGCGTCAGATGGGCGGTGCCGCCCTCGTCCTCGAAGCAGCGGCCCTGCTTCGCCTCCAGATCGAACGCCAGGTTCCCGGCGATCAGATACTCGCCCGAGGGCGAGAGGACCGCCTGCGGGTAGCGCCCCGGCTTTATGGCGGGCCGGTGGCACTCCACCGAGGCGAGCACCTCGCCGGTCGTCGCGTCGTGCACCGCCCACAGCTCATGGGTCGCCGCCCGCTTGGTCTTCTTCGCGGGCGCCCACTTCGCCAGCACCTGGTCCGTGGTCACCGACGTCACCACACCGCTGTCCCGCTCGGTGCCCTTGGGCGCCACCTTCCGGCTGAACCAGCCGCCGCGCACCCAGAACTCCCGGGCCCCGCCCAGCAGCAGCCCCCCGGCGGTCTGACCGTGCACCTCGGTGAGCTGCTTGCAGGCCGTGCAGCCCTTGGGGTATTTCAGCTCGGCCGCGCCCAGTTCGGAGACCTCGCCGGTGACCGGGTCGACCAGCGTGCTGTTCGCCTTCGCGTCGCTGATCACGATGTCCGGCCCGGTCGTGCTGACGTCCGGGGCCCCGGACCACGGCACCTCGACCCGCTGCCGCTTCCCGTTGGTGACGTCGTACAGATCGAGCGCGAGGAAGGTGCTCGACGGGGACAGCCCGTCGCCGACCTTCCCGTAGGACCAGGTCACGAAGAACTGCCGGTCGCCCTTGGTCACCGTGGCGAGCTTCGGGTAGTGCAGCGGGTCCGGCGGCCGCCAGGCCCGGCTCTTCCAGCCCAGCTCGCCGGAGGCCGTGTCGACCGTGCGCAGCCGGTAGCGGTTCCCGTCGGCCCGCTCCAGATAGGCCAGCAGACCCGTCGCATGGGAGACGGTGACATCGGGGGAGGAGCCGATGATCTCCCAGCCCCGGTCCGTCGTGTACTGCGGCGGAACCGTCAGCCGGGTCACCGGACCCGCGCTCGGCAGCACCGGCTTCGCCGCCCCGGAGGCCGCGTCGTCCTTCCCGCCGCGGTCGGGGCTGCCGCCGCAGGTGGCCAGCAGCAGGAGCAGGGCGAGAAAAACCACCCCGCCGACCAGGGTCAGCCGCACGATCTTCTGTCTCATGGCTCCCCGCCGGACCATCGTGATCTCATGCCGTCCACGCGCGGGCCAGCGTAGCAACAGGCCTCCGGCCGTGTGGAGTTCGGCCGAATCCTGTTCCGTACCGGTTACCTGGAACCGCTCCGCGGGCCCACCGCGCCGCCCGTGTGGTCTCCCGTACCCCCTGGGGCGGCGGCGAAGCGGAATGCGTCCGCCGGGTCGCCTCCGCCTACAATTCGGCGGTGAACGTCACCCTCCCCACCGCACAGTCCCTGCGCGCGGCGCTGGCCGGGCTGCTCGACGGACTGCCGCCCAAGCAGGCCACACAGGCCGTCGACCGGCTGATCGCCAGCTACCGCGGGGAGACCCCGACGAACGCCCCGATCCTGCGCGACCGCTCCGACGTCGTCGCGTACGCCGCGTACCGCATGCCCGCCACCTTCGAAGCCGTACGGTCCGCCCTCGACGCCCTCGTCGAGGCCGCGCCCGACTGGACGCCCGCCACCCACACCGACGTCGGCGGCGGCACCGGCGCGGCGAGCTGGGCCGTCGCCGGGGCCTGGGAGGGCCCGGCCACCACCGTCCTGGACTGGGCCGAACCGGCCCTGGCGCTCGGCCGCGAACTGGCCGAGGCCTCCGGAGTGCCGGCGCTCCGCGAGGCGCGCTGGGAACAGGCCCGGATCGGCGCGGCCCTGGAGCTGGCCCCGGCGGACCTGATCACCGTCAGCTACGTCCTCAAGGAGCTGCCGGCCGCCGCCAGGACCGAGCTGGTCGACGCGGCGGCGGCCGCCGGGCAGGCCGTGGTGATCGTGGAGCCCGGCACCCCCGACGGATACGCCCGGATCATCGAGGCCCGCGACCGGCTGACCGCCGCCGGGCTGAGCATCGCGGCTCCCTGCCCGCACAGCGACGCCTGCCCGATCGCCCCCGGCAGCGACTGGTGCCACTTCTCGGCCCGGGTCAGCCGCTCCTCGCTGCACCGGCAGGTCAAGGGCGGCTCGCTCAGCCACGAGGACGAGAAGTTCAGTTACGTCGTCGCCACCCGCTTCCCCACCGCCCCGGCGGCCTCCCGGATCACCCGCAGGCCGCAGATCCGCAAGGGCCAGGTGCTGCTGGAGCTGTGCACCCGCGAGGAGGGCCTGGCCCGCTCCACGGTCACCAAGCGGCACGGCGAGCTCTACCGGGCGGCCAGGAACATCGCCTGGGGCGATCCCTGGCCGCCGGAGAGCACCGGCTGACCGCGCTTAGCCGCGCAGCTCCTGGGTGCAGCACTTCACGCTGCCGCCGCCCTTGAGCAGCTCGCCCAGATCCATCGGGACCGGCTCGAAGCCCCGGTCCCGCAGCGGGTCCAGCAGCCCCGTCGCCCCCTGCGGCAGCAGGACGTGCCGCCCGTCGCTCACCGAGTTGAGGCCGAACGCCGCCGCGTCCGCCTCCCGGGCGAGCAGCGCGTCCGGGAACAGCCGGCGCAGCACCGCCCGGCTGGCGGGGGAGAAGGCGTCCGGGTAGTACATGATCTCGTCGGCCGCCGCGTCCAGCACACAGAGCGCGGTGTCCAGGTGGTAGTAGCGCGGATCCACCAGATCGAGGCCGATGACCGGCACCCCGAAGAACTCCTGGGCCTCCATGTGCGACAGCGGGCTGGAGCGGAAGCCGCGCCCGGCCAGCAGATACGAGGCGGTGACGGCGAAGTCCCCCTCGCCCTCGTTGACGTGCTCCGGCTCCTGGACCTCGGCGAAGCCGTGCTCCCGGAACCAGTCCCGGTGGGCCGCGGCCTCCTCGAACCGCTCCCGGTACGCGAACAGCGCGCCGAGCACCCGGCCGCCGATCACCGTGGCGCCGTTGGCGGCGAAGACCATGTCCGGCAGGTCCGGGCGGGGCGTGAGCAGCTCCACGGTGTGGCCGAGGGACCGGTAGCGGTCGCGCAGGTCCTCCCACTGGGTCTGGGCCAGCGGCAGGTCGACGGGTTTGGACGGGTCCATCCACGGGTTGATGGAGTAGGTGACCCGGAAGTGCGTCGGTGCGCACATCAGGTAGCGACGAGGGGTGGCGTCACGGTTCAACTCGGGCTCCTCGCGAACGGCGGCGACGGCCGCGGAACGGTGGGATGCGCACGGTCTGTGCGTGAGCCCATGGTGCGCCGTGCGCGCCGGATCCGCAGTGAACCGATCGGGTGGTTCACCGGACCGCCCGGTCGAGGCCATCAGGACGCCACGTAAGGCACCGGGGCGAGACGCCCTGGACAGCACCAAGACGATACGTATCGGCTCGCCCGGCGCTAGATTGGCCGTATGGCTCCCACCAAGGCACCCGACTCCAGCCGCCGCAGCGACCGCTCCCGCCGCGCGATCCACGACGCCGCCCTCGCCCTCGTCGGCGAGGTGGGCTACCGGCGCACGACGATCGAGGGTATCGCCGCCCGCGCCGGGGTCGGCAAGCAGACCATCTACCGCTGGTGGCCCTCCAAGGCCGCCGTGCTCATGGAAGCCTTCCTGGACCTGGCGGGCCGGGCCGCCGAGGAGGCCGGTCCGCAGTCCGGGGAGGCCGCGCAGGGCATCCCCGACACCGGCGATCTCGCCGCCGACCTCAAGCTCGTCCTGCGGGCCACCGTCGACGAGCTGAACGACCCGGCGCTGGCGGTCCCCACCCGCGCGCTGACCGCCGAGGGCATCGTGGACGCCAAGGTGGGCGCCGAATTCGTCGAGAAGCTGCTCGAACCGCAGCTCGCGTTGTATGTCACACGGCTGCGGGCCGCCCAGGAGGCCGGAGACGTCCGCGCCGACGCCGATCCCCGGATCGCCCTGGAGCTGCTCGTCGGCCCGCTGATGCACCGCTGGCTGCTCCGGACGCAGCCGCTCACCCACGCGTACGCCGACGCGATCGTCGACTACACCCTCGGCGGCCTCGCCCCGCGGCCCTGACACGACCGTGATCCTTATCCGGTATGTGGTGACATCGGACGTGATGGTGCTCACTCGGTGCAGTGGTACACGGCCTCGCTGGTGAACTCTGGCCACCCGAACCGCAGGATGGTGCGACCATGGACAGGCAACGCTGAGGTGAACTGCTGAGGTGAGGGGATAGATGGGCGCCGATTCCGGCCGTTTCCGCGGCACAGAGAGCAGGATCTCCCAGTGGCTGCGGCGACGTCCCAAATCACCGGGGGCCGAAGCCGAGGAGTCGGCCAGAGTGGGGCTGCTCCTGGCGGTCGCCGACGCGGGCATGCCCATCGCCCCCGCCGCCCACCCCCTCGGATACCGATGTTCGTGCGAACGCATCGGCTGTCCCACCCCCGCCCGGCACCCCGTCTCCTTCGCCTGGCAGACGCAGTCGACCACCGACCGCGCCCAGATCGAGCGCTGGGCCGCCGGCCAGCCGCTGGCCAACTTCATCACCGCGACCGGCATGATCCACGACGTGCTGGACGTCCCGCTCACCGCCGGCCGCAGCGCCCTGGAGCGGCTTCTCGACGCGGGCATCGACGTCGGCCCGGTCGCCCAGTCCGGCGAGGACCGGATGCTGTTCTTCACCGCCACCCGCGGCACCCCCGAGGACGAGGACGAGTGGTGGCCCTGCGAGCTGGACTGCCACCCCGAGACCATGGACGCCCATCCGGGCCTGCGCTGGCACTGCCGGGGCAGCTATGTCCTCCTGCCGCCCGCCCGCCTTCCCGGTGAGCTGGACGTCCACTGGGTGCGCGGCCCCGAGCATGAGCTGCCCGACCCGCTGACCCTGCTGGAGACGCTGACCGACGCCTGCGCGCGGTATGCGGGCAGCGCCGAGCAGAGCGAGCTGGACCACGACTCGATCGCCTGGCCGCTGAGCCGCTGACGGCTCGGCGGCCGGCGCCGCTACGCGCCCTTCGCCGCGACCAGGCCCGGCAGCCGGTTCAGCATCCGCACCTTGCCGCCGGAGCCCGTGCCGGAACCGGCCCCGGCCGCCCCGGCGCGCGGCGGCACGTGCACCAGCTGGCTGGAGACCCGCTCCTTGGTGAGGCTGCTGTTCACCTCGCCGGTCAGCAGCGCCTTCACATCCCGGTTGACCTCCGGCCTGAGCCCCTTCGCCGCGGTCTGCCGCTCGAAGTGCTTGCTGCTGAAGAAGACCAGCGCCCCGCCGTCCTCGGTGCGCAGCCCGAGCGGTGCGAACGCCGCCCCGGTCAGCGGCTGGTCGATGTACTGGTACGTGAACCCCGCCCGCCGGGTGGTCCGCCGCGTCTCGCGCCAGCCCGAGGTCGCCGTGCCCGGCGTGAACACATCGGGCTCGCCGTCCCGCAGATACGCGGTGTAGGAGGTGCTCAGATCCGCCGGGGCGACGGCCAGCGCCTCGTCCTGCGGCTCCACCGGGGTGGCGAGCCCGTCCTCGTCCAGGGTGAACCGCGGTACCTGGGACGGCGGGACGACCGCGAGATACGACGCCTTCCACAGCGCGTCGGGGCCCGACCGTACGAACACCACCAGCCAGCGGGTGTCCAGCTTCCCGCCGTCCTGGTCGCGGTTGGAGTCGGTGTCCGCGAGGAACCAGCGCGGCCAGCCCGCCTTCTTGGGGATGATGTAGGTCGCGTCGTCCAGCACCAGCGGCTTGTGCGCCTTGTTGCCGTCCGGGTTGTACGTCTGCCGCGCCTTCAGGCCCGCCTGGTTGATCGCGCCGAGCGAACCCGTCACCCGGTCCGCGTCCAGCGCCGGATCGAACGCCTTGTCCGCCGCGTTGTAGGCGTCGGTGAAGTCCTTCAGCGCCTGCGCGGCCTCGGACTTCTTCGCCCCGGGCAGCACTTCGAGCTCCCCGTGCACCGTCACACAGCCGCTCGCGGTCAGGCACAGCACCGTCGCCGTCGCGAGCCCCGCCGTCAGCCGACCCAGTCCAGGGTGTCTCGTCATCCGTTGCTTCTGCGCCTTCTGATCCGTCGCCCGCACTGACCGTCGAAACCCTACCCGGGCGGTGAACGGCGTGCGGGCGGGGACCGGATACAGCGTCCACACCGTGACCTGAGCGAGAACAGGCCCGGGAACCGCGTCAGTTCTGACGTACCGGCACGATCAACGGCGTACCCGTACGCGGATGGGGGAAGACCTCCACCGGCTGCCGGTAGACCTCGCCGAGCAGCTCCCCGGTGAAGACCTCGTCCGGCGCGCCCAGTTCCGCGATCCGCCCGTCGTGCAGCACGGCGGCCCGGTCCGCGTACGCCGCGGCGAGACCGAGATCGTGCAGCACGACCACCACCGCGTCCCCGGCGGCCGCCCGCTCCCGGCAGATCCGCAGCACCAGCTCCTGGTGGCGCAGGTCCAGGGCGGCGGTCGGCTCGTCGAGCAGCATCAGCGGGGCCCGCTGCGCCAGCACCCGGGCCAGCGCCACCCGGGCCTTCTCCCCGCCCGACAGCGCGGAGAACGGCCGGCCCGCGAACCGGGTCACCTCGGTGGCCGCCATCGCCGCCGCCACCGCCGCGTCGTCCTCGTCCTCCCGCTCCGTACCGGCCCAGGGCGCCCGTCCCATCCGTACGACGTCCTCCACCGGGAACGGGAAGGACAGCGCGGCGGACTGCGGCAGCACCGAGCGGCGCAGCGCCAGTTCGGGCGCGGACCACGCGTCGGCCGGGCGGCCGTCGATCCGCACCTCGCCGCTCCCGGGGGCCAGATCGGCGGCCAGCGCCGCCAGCAGCGTCGACTTGCCCGCGCCGTTCGGCCCGACCAGGGCGACCACCTCGCCCGCGTGCGCGGTCAGATCGACGGAGTCCAGCACCTGCCGCTGCCCGAGCCGGACCGACAGGCCGACCGCCTCGACGGCACAGGAGCCGGCGGCGACGGGCGAGGGCAGCTCCCGGGGACGTACCGCGAACAGATCTCTCAGCGTCCTCATGCCCAACCACCTTGCTTACGACGGGTCCTGCGCAGCAGCCAGAAGAAGAACGGGCTGCCGAAGAGCGCGGTCAGCACCCCGAGCGGCAGTTCGGCGGGGGCCGCGACCGTACGGGCCGCGAGGTCGCCCGCCACCAGGATCAGGGCGCCGCCGAGCGCACTGCCCGGGACGAGGAAACGGTGGCCGGGGCCGTTCGCCATCCGCAGCAGATGCGGGACGAGCAGACCGACGAAGGAGATGATCCCGGCGACGGCGACCGCGGCGGCCGTCAGCAGCGCCACCACCAGCACCAGCACGATCCGCAGCCGCTCCACGTCCACGCCCAGGTGCCGGGCGGGCCGCTCGCCGAGCGCCAGCAGGTCCAGCTTGCGCGAGTAGAACGGGGCGATGAGGAGCCCGGCCAGCGCGCACGGCAGCACGGCCAGCACCTTGGGCCAGGTCGCCTGGGAGAGCGAACCGAGCTGCCAGAAGGTGATCTGGGTGATCTGCGCGTTGTCCGCGAAGAAGATGAACAGACCGATCAGCGCGCCCGCGAAGGCGTTGACGGCGATACCGGTGAGGATCAGCGTCACCACCTCGGTCCGGCCGCCGGAGCGCGAGAGCGCGTAGACGAGCAGCACGGTGGCCAGGCCCGCGACGAACGCGAAGACGGTGATGGTCCAGTTGCCGAAGAAGGTCAGGCCGAGCGCGATCGAGGCGACCGCGCCGACCGCCGCACCCGCCGAGATCCCGATCACGCCGGGCTCGGCCAGCGGGTTGCCGAACACGCCCTGCATCAGGGCGCCCGCGCAGCCGAGCGACGCGCCGACGAGCACCGCGAGGGCGACCCGGGGGAGCCGTACGTTCCACAGGACGCTCTCGCCGACCCGGTCCAGCGCCTGGCCGCCGAGCCCGATCCGGTGCTGCACGGAGGACAGGACGTCGCCGAGCGGAATGTTGTACGCGCCGATCGCGGCGGACAGCAGACAGCCGGCGAGCAGGGCGAGGGAGAGCACCGCGGTGAGCACGAACGCCCTGCTCCGGGGGGACTTGGAGGCGGTGTCCTCCGCTTCCTTGGGCCCTTTCGCGTCCTTGCCCGTGGACTTCCCCACGGGCTCGGTGCGTTCCTCGTACGAGGTGGTCACTGGCCCTTGCCGCCCTTCGCGTACAGCTGCTCGACGATCTCGGTGAGCACCCGGTCGGTGCGCGGCCCGTAGTTGAGCAGCACCCCGTCGTCGACCGTGACGACCCGGCGGTCCATGCCGGCCGGGGTCTCCGCGATACCGGGGATCTTCACCAGGCCGTCCATGCCGCCGACCGACTCGAACCCCTTGGTCATCAACAGGATCGCGTCCGGCGCCGCCTTGGCGAGCGCCTCGCTGGTGATGGCGGTGAAGTCCTTGTTCAGGCCCGACTCCTTGCCGGCGTCGACCGCGCCCGCCGCCTCCAGCAGCGAACTGGCCCCGGACTCCGCGCCGCCCAGCAGATAGACGGAGGCCGAACCGCGCAGATAGAGGAAGGCGACCCGGGGCTTCTTGCCGTCGGCGTGGTCCGGGATGGACTTCTGGACGTCGGCGATCCGCTTCTCGGTGCGCTCCTTCAGCTCGGTACCGGCCGACGGTACGCCCAGGGCCTCGGCGACGGTGTCGATACGGCGGCCGACGTCGTCGAGCCCCTTGGCCGGCTCGACGACGAGCAGCGGGATGCCCGCGTCGCGGATCTGGTCGATCGCCTCGGACGGTCCCGTGGTGGTGTCGGCGAGGACGATCGTCGGCTTCAGCGAGAGCACGCTCTCCGCCGAGACGTCATGGGCCCGGGTCACCACCGGGAGCTTTTCCGCCTGTTCGAAGGTGGCGGTGATGTCCCGGGCGACGACCTGCTTGCCGAAGCCGAGCGTGAAGACGATCTCGCTGAGGGATCCGGTCAGCGGCACGATCCGGTCGGTGGAGCCGATCGTGACCTTCGTGCCGT
This sequence comes from Streptomyces sp. DSM 106670, assembly GCF_055792845.1. NCBI lineage: Bacteria > Bacillati > Actinomycetota > Actinomycetes > Kitasatosporales > Streptomycetaceae > Streptomyces > Streptomyces sp. DSM 106670. The sequence continues at coordinate 2,006,659 of NZ_CM147704.1, read as the reverse complement.
CCGCCGAGTCGACCGTCACCGGCAACTTCGGCGCGGGCGGGGCGGCCAGCGGCTCGACCCGGTCGGCGTCGGCGGAGCTCTTTCCGGACGCGGACTTCGGCGCGGGATCGTCGCCTCCGCCGCAGCCGGTCAGGACCAGGGCGAAGGCCACGGCGGCGGTGAGGGCGGCGGCCGCCCTGCCCCGGGCCGGGCGACGGCGGGCCGTGCGTCCGGTGTCCGGGCCCGTCGGGGCGAAGTCCTGCGAGATGCGCACTGGGCACCGTCCTGTCGTTCCGCGGCGTGCGGTGGGTGGTTCGGATGTGTGGAGATGGTGGAGGTGGCGGAGGGGTTCCGGCACAGGCTGGGAATACCTTAGGTTAGCCTTACCTGCGTATCCAGTCCTCGGAGGGGTCTCTCATGCTGTCGTCCAGATCGGCCCGCGCGCTCGCCGTCGCGCTTCTCGCGGTACTGCTGGGAGCCCTGCTCCCCGCCGCCACCGCGCAAGCGGCAAGCCGCACGGTGCAGGGCGGTCGGCTGGACTGGGGCATCAAGTCCTCCTTCCAGAGTTACGTCACCGGGCCCATAGCCAACGGCAGCTGGAATCTGACCGGTGGCGCGGCCACCGTCGGCGGCAGCCAGTTCCGCTTCCACTCGGCGACCGGCTCCTACGACCCGGGCACCGGGGCGTTCAGCTCCGGCTTCTCCGGCGGGGTGCACTTCACCGGCCACACGAAGGCCGACGGCACCAACGAACTGGACCTCACGATCAGTCGGCCCACCGTCCGGATCAACGGCGGCAGCGGCACGCTCTTCGCGGACATGGTCAGCAAGGAGCGGGGGACCGGCAAGGTCTCCAACCGCTCCCAGGTCCCGCTGGCCAAGCTCGGCCTCGGCGGGATCAACATGAAGGGCGGTTCCACCCCCGTCGCCCTCACCAACATCCCGACCACGCTGACAGCCGAGGGCGCCTCCGCCTTCGCCGGCTACTACACCGAGGGCACTCCGCTCGACCCGGTCAGCCTCTCCGTCGACACCAAGGGCGCCGCCGAGCCGAAGCCCTCCGCCCCGGACGAGAAGAAGGACGAGGGCGAGAAGAAGGACAAGGCGGAGAAGAAGGACAAGGAGAAGGCGGGCCGCTTCGAGGACGCCGCCGTCGACTGGGGCGTACGCCGCACCTTCCGCGAGTACGTCACCGGCTCCATCGGCCAGGGCAAGTGGACGCTCGCCGACGGCGCCCAGGACGGCGGGGCCCTGTTCCGCTTCCCGCAGGGCAAGGGGACGTACGACGCCGAGAAGGAGACGCTGGACGCGGACTTCAGCGGCAGCATCCGCTTCACCGGCGCCCACGACCTCGACCTGAAGTTCGCCGCCGTCACCGTCGCCGTCACCAAGGGCGAGGGCACCCTCTCGGCCGACGTCACCAGCGAGGGCAAGACCACCAAGGGCGTCCCGATCGTCACCTTCGCCGCCGAGGACTTCGCGCCGAAGGACGGCCTCGCCACCCTCACCGAGGCCCCCGCCACCCTCACCGCCGACGGAGCCAAGGCGTTCGGCTCCATGTACAAGGCGGGCACCGCGATGGACCCGGTCTCGCTCGCCGTGGCCGTCGACGAGAAGGCCCAGCTGCCCGCGCTGCCCGACCTCGGCAGCGAGCCGACGGCCGCCGCCGAGCCGACGAAGAAGGCCTCGGCCGAGCCCTCCGCCGAACCGGTCGCGGCCGCCTCCGACTCGGGCTTTGGCACCGGCACGTACGCCGCGATCGGCGGCGGTGTGCTGCTGCTCGTCGCGGCCGGAGCGGCGTTCTTCGCCCTGCGCCGCCGAGGCGCGCAGCCGGCCCCCGCGGCCGCCGACGCCTCCGCCGGCCCCGATTCCTCCACGACTTCCTGACCCGGCACCCCCATGCGTGCCTTATGGATCATCACCCCCTCCCCCCACGCTTCGCTTCCGCCCCCTGTCCCTTGAGGAGACACACCGACATGGCAGCAACCCGCCGCCCCATAGCCCTTGCCGCGGCCGTCGCCACGGCCGCCGCCCTCGGCGCCACCGCCTTCGCCCTCCCGGCCCTCGCCGCCGGTTCCCCGGCGGCCGCGCCCGCCGCGGCTCCGAAGCTGGAGCTGGTGGACGGCAAGCTGGAGTGGGGCATCAAGGAGTCCTTCCGCAAGTACATCGCCGGCCCCATCGCGCAGGGCGAGATCACCGTCGCCGACGGCGCCCAGCAGGCCGACGGCAACGGTGTGTTCACCTTCACCGACGGCAAGGGCACCTACGACACCGCGACGCACGCCTCCGACACCGCGTTCAAGGGCAGCGTCCGGTTCGAGGGCCACCACGGCGTGCTCGACGTCAAGCTGAGCGACATCAAGGCCGGCACGGGCCGCGAGACCGGCACCATCACCGCCGACTTCACCAGCAAGAAGACGGACGGCACCGTCGTCACCAAGGACGACGCCCCCATCGCCGCGCTCGACATGACCGCCGTCAAGCCGGGCGGCGGCGCGGGCGGCGAGATGGTCTTCGCCGACATCCCGGCCACCCTGACCGCGGACGGCGCGGAGGCCTTCGCCGGCTTCTACGCGGAGGGCTCCGCCCTCGACCCGGTGACCCTGTCGGTCAAGCAGGCCCCGACCGTGCCGCCCACCGAGAACCCGACCACACCCCCGGTGACGCCCCCGCCGACCGGCAAGCCCACCGAGCAGCCGACCGGCCAGCCGACCGGCCCCACCGAGGAGCCCACCGGCAAGCCGACCCCGACCGCCTCCGAGACCGCCGCGCCGGTCAGCGGCCCGGTCGTCGACGGCACCCTCAACTGGGGCGTCAAGGAGAGCTTCCGCGCCTACGTCGTCGGCAACATCGCGCACGGCAAGATCGAGACGAGCGACGGCGCCTCCGCCAACGCCAACGGCTACCGCTTCACCAAGGCCACCGGCCTCCTCGACGCCGACAAGAACACCCTCGACGCCGCGTTCAAGGGCAAGGTGCGCTTCCTCGGCCACGAGACCAAGGGCGAGTACGTCCTCGACCTGTCGATCAGCAATCTGAAGGTCGACATCGAGGGCACCTCCGGCAAGCTTCTCGCCGACGTCTCCGCCAAGGACCAGGCGACCGGCAAGGTCAGCGAGTACACCGCCCTGTCCTTCGCCGACCTGAAGGTGCCGGCCGGCGCGCTCGTCGCCAAGGACGGCATCGTCACCCTCAAGAACGTCCCGGCGACGCTCACCACGGACGGCGCCAAGGCGTTCGGCGGCTTCTACAAGAAGGGCGAGGAGCTCGACGCGCTGAACGTCGCGGTCTCCATCGACAAGGACGCCCAGCTTCCGGGCGACTCCACCGGCGGTTCCACCGGCGGCTCCGGCTCCACCGGCGGTTCGGGCTCCACCGGCGGCTCCACGGCAGGCGGTTCCACCACCGGCGGCGGCACGGTCGGTGGCTCCACCGGCGGTTCGGTCGGCGGCTCCGGCGCCCTGGCCTCCACCGGCTCCGACGTCCCGACCGGCGCCCTGATCGCCGCCTCCGGCGTCGTCGTGGCGGCCGGCGCCGGTGTCGTGATCGCGGCGCGCCGTCGTCGTAACGTCACCGCCTGACCCACCCGCACCACCCGCACGTCCCCCCGGGGCCGTACCGGCAGCAGCAGTGCTCGCCGGTGCGGCCCCGCGGCCGTACCCGCTCGGTTCCCGCCCCGGCGCCGCGCAGTGCTTGAATGCCCCCGTGAACGACTACGACGTACCCCGGGGCATCGACGTCCTGCGGGTGTTCTGCGGACCCGACGGCCGGCACGGCAACGCCCTCGGCGTCGTACGCGACGGAAGCGGCCACCCCGACGAGGCGTCCCGGCAGCGGCTGACCCGGCAACTCGGCTTCAGCGAGACGGTGTTCGTCGACGACCCGGAGCGCGGGCGGGTGGACATCCACACCCCGGGGCTGCGGCTGCCGTTCGCCGGGCACCCGCTGGTGGGCACCGCCTGGCTGCTGGACCTGGAGATCCTGGAACTGACGGTCGGGGACGTGTTCGCGCGCCAGGACGGGGAGTTCACCTGGATCACCGCCCGCCCCGAGTGGGTCCCGCCGCGCATCCTCCAGCAGTACGCCACCGCAGCCGAGGTCGAGGCGCTGCCGGGACCGCCACCCGGCGAGGGTTGGCTCTACGCCTGGGCCTGGGAGGACGAGGCCGCCGGGCGGGTGCGCGCGCGGGCCTTCCCGAGGCGCGGCGATGCGACCGGCATTGTCGAGGACGAGGCGACCGGCGCGGCCGCCCTGCTGCTCAGCGCACACCTCGGCCGGGCCCTCAACATCACCCAGGGACGCGGCTCCCAGATCCTCACGGCACCCGCGCCGGACGGCACGGTGGAGGTCGGGGGCCGCGTCCTGATGGCCGTCCGGGGCTGAGCCCCGGACGGCCCGTACCGCCGCGCTCTAGCGGATCGCGCCGCCGAACGCCTTGCCGACGGCCGGCAGGCCGCCCTTGCCCGGCTCGTAGCTGGTCACGGGCTGCACCGCGCCGCCGGTGACGTTGGACCACGGCATCAGATGCGCGGCGCCACGGGCGCCCGGCCCGTTGGGCATACCGATGTACAGATCCGTGGCGGTGGCGTGGATGCTGCTGCCGAGCAGCTCGTTGGTGCCGGGGACGCCGGGCAGACCCGGGGCGCCGCCCGGGGAGATCCAGCGGTCCGTGAGGCCCGGGGCGCCCAGCAGCGAGAACGTCTGGACGGCGCCGGAGTCGACGACCGTGCCCTCGTTCTCGCCCGGGATGCCGACGGCCAGCAGCATCGACGTGGTCGTACCGACGTTCCTGGGCGAGGTGTTGACGACGGAGACCTGCTCGCCGAACCGGTCGCCCGTCTCGGCGCCCCCGGTGACGTCCGGCTGCTCCTGCTGGATGTCCTGGAGTTCGCTGACCGCGCCGCCCGCCGTGACGCGCAGGGTGACGACCCGGCCGGCGTTCGGCCTGTTCACGCCCGCGACCGTGATGCCCTCGCCCGGCGAGCCGACGGCGATGATCGAGTCGCCGTCCGTGGCCGCTCCCTCGGGCCGGTAGGAGGTCACCGAGAGCGCCTTGCCGAACAGGTCGTTCGCCTCGGCCGCGCCGCTGATGCCCGCGGTGTCCTGGTTGATGGACTTCACCGGCGTCGGGATCTTCTCGGCGTTGAACTCGTGCTTCAGGATCTGGATCATGCCGGTGTTCGCGACGGTGCCGATGGCCTCGTTCGGGATGCCGATGGCGAGGTGGTTCGGCGAACCGGCGACCGAGTAGCCGAACTGGTCGCCGGTCTCGGGACCGCCCGCCACGCTCTCCTTGCCCTGGTTGATCGCGACGTTGGTGTCACCGCGTACGTAGATCGCGCTGCCCGCGTCCACGACGGTGCCCAGGTCCTCGCCGGGCACGCCGATCAGGATGTACGGGTCGCCCGCGGCGGTGGTCCCGGCGGCGATCGAGAAGCCCATGTGGTCCTTGGCCTCGGAGGCAGAGCCGAGAAGCGCTCCGGATCCGCTGCCCTGCTCGAACCAGGTCCCGCCGCGCCCCTTGCCCAGCCCCTCGGGCGAACCGTAGACGATCTGCACCGCCCCGGCGTCCGCGACCTTGCCGATGTCCTCGTTGGGCACGCCGACCACCAGATCGGTGTAGCCGTCGGCGTTGTAGTCCACCGTGGCCAGCGCCGTACCGAATCCGTCGCCCGCCTCAGGGCCGCCGTTGACGCCGGGGCCGCCCTGGACCACCTCGGAGACGCCCGCCCCGTTGCCGTGCACGACGCGGATCAGACCGGCCTCGGCCGCGGTGCCCACCGTCGCCTTCGGGTCGGCGATGGCGACATCGCGGTGGCCGTCGCCGTTGAAGTCGACGAACGGGGCGGCCGTCACCGTCTCGGAGAGCCAGCCGTGGAGGTCGTCGACGCGGCTGCCCACCGCGCCGGTACGGGTCTCCTCCGCCGGGGTGCCGAAGCAGCCGCCCTGCCAGGAACGGCTGTTGACGCCCACGAGGGTGGCGCTTCCGCCCTGCTCGCGGAAGACCGGGCCACCGGTGTCACCTGCGCACACGGCGGCGCCGTCCACTCCGGTGATGTTCACGGTGGTGGCGTCCGACCCGTCGACCGAGAAGCGGCCCTGGTGCATCCTGACCGGGGCCCACTCGTCGGCGGTCCGGCCGAAGCCGGTGCCCGTGAGGGTCTCGCCCGGGGCGGGCGCGGTCGTGGCGAGGGCGGCCGGGGTGATGGTGGTGACCGGCTTGGACAGCCGGGCCAGCACCAGGTCCCGGTCGCCGCGGGGCACGAGCCGGACCACCGTGCGGACCTGGCCGGCGGTGGTGGTGCTGTCGGTGCGGCCGACGTACGCCGTGGTGGCGTCCTTCGGCGCGCCCGGCAGGAGCTGCTGGGCCTCGGCCGGGTTGTCCGCGAAGCAACTGGCCGCCGTCAGCAGCCAGTCACGGTCGACCAGCGTGGCGGTGCACGCGCGCTTGCCGTCGCCTATGTCCAGCCGTGCGGTGAACGCGTGGGCGTTGTCGGCGGACGGGGTTCCCACCACGGCTTGGGCCGCAGGAGCCAGAAAGGTGCCTGAGACGAGGGCTGTTGCCAGCAGCCCGCTCGTCACAGCCGCACGGGGGCGGAGTCGGGGCACGATGATATTTCCTGTCGCCGGACATGACTCCGCGGCGGGAATTCTCTCTTTCAGGCATGGCACCCACGCATCAGAAGGCCCCCCGCCCGGATGTCATGTGAAAGTGAAGTGAAGACGGCACGGGAATCTACCCGCAGGTCGATGGAGCGTCAAACCCCTTGTGCCGAGCGGTATTTCCCTTTTCCTGCGGCAAAAAGGGGAAAAGCGGAAATGAGAAAAGCGCACGGCTCCACCAAACCTCCGGTGGAACCGTGCGCCCGCAGCCTTGCGTTCACCCGGTGCTGCTAAGGGGTGTCTAGGCGCTGAGCGGGAAGACCTCGCCCAGCTCGCGGAAGACCGCGGTGTTCAGTGAGAAGGCCCGCTTGCACTCCTCGATGATGCGCTGCTTCTCCAGGTCGTCCGCGTTCACCGCGTCCAGCAGCTCGCGGTAACCGCGCTTGAAGGCGGCCGGGTTGGTGATCTCCTCGAAGACGTAGAAGCGCACACCGTCGCCCTTGCGCTCGAAGCCCCAGGTCTTCTCCGCCTTGTCGCGGATGATCTGGCCGCCGGAGAGGTCGCCGAGGTAGCGCGTGTAGTGGTGGGCGATATATCCCGCGGGCCAGGTGCGCGCGCACTCCGCGACCCGGTCCGCGTACGCGGCGGTGGCGGGCAGCGCCTCCAGGCCCTCGCGCCAGTCGGCCCCGCGCAGATGCGCCAGGTCGCGCTCCAGCTCGGTGGAGCGCATCAGCTCGGGCTGTATGAACGGGCCGGCGACCGGGTCGTTCCGCAGGGCCTCCGAACCCTCCTCCAGCGCCCGGTACACGAACCACAGCTGCTCGGTGTAGCGCGTGTACGCGTCCACTCCCAGCCGCCCGCCGAGCAGGTCACCCATGAAGGTCGAGGTCTCGGCCTCGGTGTGCTGTTCGTGCGACGCGGTGCGGATGAGCGTCGAGAAGGGAGTGACGGTGGCGGTTGCGTCCAAGGCGGGCCTCCGGGGACCGAGGGGGACGGGAAGTCCAGAAAGAGACGGAAATATCGGCAGGCGGCCGCCGCGACGGTGCGGCGGCGCGTGCCGGTACGCCCGATCCTCCTACTTAGGTTTACCTAAGTCAACTGGTTCCCGACTGCCTGTCGGTAAAAACCTACGCCCAGAGGGGGTGAAGGGTGCACTTCTGACCGTTTCGGGGTGATTTAGGGAAGGGTGAGGATGTCCGCCCCGGTCTCCGTGACCACGAGCGTGTGCTCGAACTGGGCCGTCCGCTTCCGGTCCTTCGTCACCACGGTCCAGCCGTCCTCCCACAGGTCGTACTCGTGGGTGCCCAGCGTCAGCATCGGCTCGATGGTGAACGTCATGCCCGGCTGCATCACCGTGGTGGCGTGCGGGCTGTCGTAGTGCGGAATGATCAGACCGGAGTGGAACGAGGAGTTGATCCCGTGCCCGGTGAAGTCGCGGACGACCCCGTAGCCGAACCGCTTCGCGTACGACTCGATGACCCGGCCGATCACATTGATCTGACGCCCGGGCCGGACCGCCTTGATCGCCCGGTTCAGCGACTCCCGGGTGCGCTCGACCAGCAGCCGGGACTCCTCGTCCACGTCACCGCAGAAGTAGGTGGCGTTGTTGTCGCCGTGCACCCCGTTGATGTACGCGGTGACGTCCAGGTTCACGATGTCGCCGTCGCGCAGCACGGTGGAGTCGGGGATGCCGTGACAGATGACCTCGTTGAGCGAGGTGCACAGCGACTTCGGGAAGCCCCGGTAACCGAGCGTCGAGGGGTACGCGCCGTGATCGACCATGAAGTCGTGGGCGACCCGGTCGAGCTCGTCCGTGGTGACCCCCGGGGCGATGTGCTTGGCGGCCTCCTCCATCGCCTGCGCGGCGATACGGCCCGCGATGCGCATCCGCTCGACGGTGTCGGCGTCCTGGACCTCCGGGCCGGTGTACGGCTGCGGAGCCGGCTTCCCCACGTACTCGGGACGCCGGATGTTTCCGGGTACGGAACGGACGGGAGTGATCTCCCCTGGTACGAGAAGCGACTGGCCAGACATGCCAGCGAGTCTAACCAGCGGCCCCGGGGCACCATGGCAGGGAGGAAAGGAGCCGTCGATGGCCCTGTTCAAGAAGCGCACGGTCGGCAAACCGGGCGAATGGTACTACTGCCTGGAGCACAAGAAGGTCGAGGAGGGCCCGGAGTGCCCTGCCCAGAACCGCTTCGGCCCCTACACCTCCCGCGAGGCGGCCCAACACGCCATGGACACGGCCCGCGACCGCAACCTGGAGTGGGACACGGACCCGAAATGGCACGACAAGGACAAGGGCACCTCAAGCCCGTCCGGCGATTGAGGACATCTTTTCAGCCGCTCCGGCGCGTGGGGCCGCACCCCAGCCCGTCCGGCGCTTGAGGAGCGGGGTACGGGGCGGAGCCCCGGGTCACCCTTCCACCCGGGCCTCCCGCCTCCGCACCGCATCCTCATCCGTCTCCGAGTCGTACCGCACCAACTTCGGCAACGCGGCCGTCAACAGCACCACCGACGCCACGCACGCCACCCCGCCCGACCAGATCGCCGACCGGGTCCCCGTCCAGCCGGCCATCGCCCCGGCCCGCACCTGACCCAGCTGCGGGCCGACGCTGTACGAGAGCACCTCGATGCCCGCGAGCCGCCCCCGCAGCTCCTCCGGGATCGTCTGGTTCCAGATCGTCGCGCGCCCCAGCCCGCTCAGCATGTCGCCCGCCCCCGCCACCGCCAGGCACAGCAGCACCACCCACACGCTGGAGAACCAGCCCGCCGCCGCGATGGCCAGCCCCCACGCCACCGCGCCGAACACCACGAACAGCCCGTGCCTGCGCACCCGTGACGTCCAGCCGCTGGTCAGCCCCAGCACCAGCGAGCCGACCGAGCCCGCCGCGTACATCAGGCCCAGCGACCACTCCGCGTCCAGCTCGTCCGCCAGGAACGGGAAGATCGTGTTCGGGAAGGCGAAGAACATCGCCGCCAGGTCGATCGCGTACGTCCCCAGCAGCACCGGCCGGCTCCACGCGTACCGCGCGCCCTCGACGATCCCGCGCAGCGACGGCTTCTGCGCGTCACCGGCCGGCGGCGCGGGGGAGAGCCGCAGACAGAGCACGACGGAGACGGCGAACGTGCACACCGTCACCGCGTACGCCGTGCCGTGACCGGCGTACGCCACCACCAGACCGGCCAGCGCCGGGCCCGCGATGGCCCCGATCTGCCAGCGCAGCGAGTTCAGCGCGGCCGCCGCCGTCTGCTGCTTGTGCGGCACGATCCGGGCCATCAGCGAGTCCAGCGCGGGCCGCTGGAGCCCGGCGAGCGCGGACACCCCGCCGGCCACCACGTACAGCGGCCACAGCAGCGGCTCCGGAAGCAGGGCGTTCACCAGCAGGATCGCCGCCAGCACACCGAGCCCCGCCTCGGTCAGCAGAATGACCCGGCGGCGGTCCACCGAGTCCGCGAGCGCCCCGCCGTACAGCCCGAAGACCACCAGCGGCACCAGCTCGACCGCGCCCATCGCCCCGACCGCGAGCGGCGAGCCCGTGAGGTCCTTGATCTGGAGCGGCAGCGCGATGAGCGCCATGAAGCTGCCGAAGTACGTGATCAGACCCTGCACCCACAGCAGCCGGAAGTCCGCCGAGGAACGCCACGGCGCGAGGTCCGGCAGCAGGGCGCGGATCCGGGCCGACCACGGCGAGGACGGGGGAGCCGAGGCGGACGGGGGAGGAGTCGGGGAGCCGGAGGGCGAGGGAGGTGCTGAGGTCACGAGAGGCCATGATCCGTACTGCCGGGCGTTCCGGGCAAGCCCATATTCCGGTACGCCCCGGAACCGCCCTTCCGCCACCCCCGGGCCGCCCGCCACGGACGCCCGCCGGCCGCTCCCTCACCCGAACGGAGGACCGCGCGGCGACCGGGACGGAGGGCCGTTCGGCGACCGGGACCGAGGGCCCGCGAGGCGGCTTCCCGGGCGCTACCTGGCAGTAGGGTCGGCACCATGACTACACAGGACAGCGGCAGCGCGCCCAAGCCCCCCGCCAAGGACCCCTGGGACCTTCCCGACGTCTCCGGCCTGAGCGTCGGCGTGCTCGGCGGAACCGGCCCGCAGGGGCGCGGCCTCGCCTACCGGCTCGCCCGCGCCGGACAGCGGGTCACCCTCGGCTCCCGGGACGCCGGACGCGCCGCCGAGGCGGCCGCCGAGCTCGGCCACGGCGTCGAGGGAACGGACAACGCGGAGTGCGCCCGGCGCAGCGACATCGTGATCGTCGCCGTGCCGTGGGACGGCCACGCCAAGACCCTGGAATCCCTGCGCGAGGAGCTGGCGGGCAAGCTCGTCATCGACTGCGTCAACCCGCTCGGCTTCGACAAGAAGGGCGCCTACGCCCTCAAGCCGGAGGAGGGCAGCGCCGCCGAACAGGCCGCCGCCCTGCTGCCGGACTCCCGGGTCACCGCCGCCTTCCACCACCTCTCGGCCGTACTGCTCCAGGACGAGTCCATCGAGGAGATCGACACCGACGTCCTGGTCCTCGGCGAGGCACGGGCCGACACGGACATCGTGCAGGCGCTGGCGGGCCGTATCCCCGGGATGCGCGGCATCTTCGCGGGCCGGCTGCGCAACGCCCACCAGGTCGAGTCGCTGGTCGCCAACCTGATCTCGGTCAACCGCCGCTACAAGGCCCACGCCGGACTGCGCACCACCGACGTCTGACCGGGCCACGCCCCGCGGAAGGCTCCCGGGGCGGGGCGCAACGGGGCGACAACGGGGCATGGGGGACACTGGACGGGACCGCGACCCGTTCCCGACAGGAGTCGACCCCCATGCCCCGTATCGCTCTCTACGCCCTCGTCGTCTGCGTCCTCGCCGTCGCGGCGGCCGTGGTCTCCTTCGTACAGGGCAGTCTGCTCGGGATCGTCTGGGTGCTCATCGCGGGACTCTCGTCGAACATGACCTGGTACTACGTCCGCAGGCAGCGCGTGCTGACCGCCGCCGAAGCGGGCTGACCCTCCGCCCGCCCCTCCACCTCCCCGCCCCTCCGCCGTTCGGGTCGAGGGGCTCGCCCGTGGGGCGCGTCCCGGACACCGGGCGCCGCCCGGGGCCGACCATGTGACGGCCTCGCCACGGCCGTGGCGGGCCGACGAGGGAGGACCGCGTGGCAGACGCGAGGGACGACGGGTACGGGCCCGGATCCGGGGCCGGGGCCGGATCGACCGCACGGGCGGCGGAAGGGGACCGGGGCTTCCTGGGGGAGGTGCGCGACGCCGTCTCCACCCGGTCCGCGCTCGTCATGCTCGGGGTGCTCCTGCTGCAGCTGGGCTTCGCGCTCTCCTACATGGGCGCGTTCCACGCCCCCGAGCCGCACAAGGTGCCGATCACGCTGGTCGCCCCGCCCGCCGTCGAACGCGACCTGGTGGCCCGGCTCGACGCACTCCCCGGCGACCCCCTCCAGGTCACCCCGGTCGCGGACCGCGCCGAAGCACGGGCGCGGCTGCTGGACCGGCGTACCGACGCCGCCCTCGTGGTGGACCCGGCGAGCCGCAGGGACACCCTGCTCGTCGCCTCGGCGGGCGGCCCGTCGGCCACCACGGCGGCCACGGAGATCCTCCAGGAGGTCGCGCGGGCGCAGGAGCGGACCATCGTCGTACGCGACCTGCGCGCGCCCTCGGCGGGCGACTCGCGGGGCCTGTCGTCCTTCTACCTCGTCCTCAGCTGGACCATCGGCGGCTACCTCGCCGCCTCGGCCCTGAACATGGCGGCCGGCTCCAAGAAGCCCACCCTGCGCCGCACCCTGGTCCGGCTCGCCGCGATGCTCCCGTACGGCTTCGTCTCGGGCATCGGCGGCGCGCTCATCGTCGGCCCGGTGCTGGACTGCCTGCCGGGGGCGTTCTGGGAGCTGGTCGGGATCGGCACCCTGGTGGTGTTCGCCTCCGGCGCCGTGGGCGTCGCCCTCCAGTCGGTGGCGGGCACGGTCGGCCTGGGCCTGACCATCCTGATCTTCACGGTCCTGGGCAACCCCAGCTCCGGCGGGGTCTATCCGTCCTCGCTGCTGCCGCCGTTCTGGGCGGCGATCGGCCAGGCCCTGCCACCGGGGGCCGGGACGACCGTGGTGCGCAACACCGTCTACTTCGACGGCAACGCCACCACCGGAGCCCTGTGGATCCTCGGCGCCTGGGCGTTCGGCGGGGTGGCCGTGGCGATCCTCGCCGCCGCCCTGCGCGAGAAGCGGAAGCGGGAGCCCCGCCCGACGTCCGCCGTCCCGGCCTGAGGACGCGGGAACGGCGGCGCCCGTCCGGGCCGCGCGGTCAGCCCACCGCGCAGCCCGGATCCTGCTCGTCGAAGAGGCCCCGCCAGAAGCGGTAGAGGTCGTAGCCGCAGTACCGCTGGTACTCCTCGACGCCGAGTCCGCGCAGCAGGGCGTGGATCGCGTCGAAGAACACGATGTTCACCTCGGGGATCCACAGGATCGCGAACACCGCGATCAGCCCGAACGGTGCGATCGGCTCCACCTGACGCCGGATCTTGTACGAGAGCCAGGGCTCGATCACCCCGTAGCCGTCCAGGCCCGGGATCGGCAGGGAGTTCAGGATCGCCGCCGTCACCTGGAGCATCGCCAGGAACGCCAGCGCGTACTGAAAGGCGCGCGGCACCCCGTCCAGCGCGTCCAGCCAGAACGGGGCCGTGCAGACGATCGCGAACGCCACGTTCGTCAGCGGGCCCGCCGCCGAGATCAGGCTGTGCTTCCACCGGCCGTGGATCCGGCCGCGCTCGATGTACACCGCGCCGCCGGGCAGCCCGATCCCGCCCATGATCACGAAGAGCACCGGCAGCACGATGCTGAGCAGCGCGTGCGTGTACTTCAGCGGGTTGAGCGTCAGATAGCCCTTCGCGCCGACCGACAGATCCCCGCTGTGCAGCGCGGTACGGGCGTGCGCGTACTCGTGCAGACAGAGCGAGACGATCCAGGCCCCGGTGACGAACAGGAAGACCGCGAAGCCGGTGGCGTCCGCGAAACCCGTCCACACCGCCCAGCCCGCGACCGCGGTGACGGCGGCGATGCCGAGGAAGACCGGGCTGATCCTCCGGTCGCCGGTCCTGGTTGCGGTGGTCATCGGTGCTCGACTCCTGAGGTGGGGGACACGAAGGGCGGGTGGCCCCGGGCGCGGGCCCGGGAAGGGCGATCGTACGGTTTCGACGGTTCCGACAGGGCGGGAACGTCGGGGAAGGGCGACGGAGTTCCACCCTGTCAACGCCGCGCCCCGCACCGTCACGGACAATGGGCCCGTGCGCTACTGCATCCTCGGCACCACCCGGGCACTCCGCGACGACGGTACGGCCGTCGCCCTCGGCGGGGCGCGGCTGCGCGCCCTGCTCACCGTCCTCGCGCTGCGCCCCGGACGGACCGTCCCGGTCGGCGTCCTCGTCGACGAGGTGTGGGACGGCGACCCGCCCGCGGACGCGGCCGGCGCCCTCCAGGCCCTCGTCGGGCGGCTGCGGCGGGCCCTGGGCCGGAGCGCCGTCGAGTCCGTGGCGGGCGGCTACCGGCTCGCCGCCCCGCCGGACGCCGTGGACCTGCACCGGTTCGAGCGGCTGGCGGGGGAGGGGAGCCGGGCCCTGGAGGACGGCGACGCCACGAGCGCCCTCGCCGTCCTGGGGGAGGCCCTCGCCCTGTGGAACGGGCCCGCCCTCGCCGATCTGCCCGACCGTACGGCGACCGCGTCCCGCTGGGAGGCCCGCAGGCTCGACGCGCGCCGCGCCGCGTTCGGCGCCCTCCTCGCCCTCGGCAGACCGGGGGCCGCGCTGCCCGAGCTCGCCGCGCTCTGCGACGCCCACCCGCTCGACGAACCGCTCCAGGTCCTGCGCATCACGGCCCTGCGGGACGCCGGACGCCCCGCGGAGGCGCTGGCCGCGTACGAGGAGGTCCGCACCCTCCTCGACGACCGCCTCGGCACCGCGCCGGGCCCGGCCCTGCGCGCCCTGCACACGGAGCTCCTCCACCAGGACCCGGCCGAGCCGACGCCTGCGGGCCCGGAGCCCTCGGACCCGGCCCAGGTCCCGGACCCGGCCCAGGTCTTGGACCCGGCCGGCCCGGAGCCCGCGCCTGCCACCGCGCCCGCGCCCGCCTCCGGAACCGCCCCCGCAACCGGCACGGCCCCCACCCCGGCGACCCCGCCCCCGGCCCAGGCACCGGCACCACCCGCCCAACCGTCACCGCCATCACCGGCGGCCCCACCCCCGCCTCCGCCCGCCTACGGAAACCTCCGGGCCCGGCTCACCAGCTTCGTCGGCCGCGACACCGATATCGCCACCCTGCGCGAGGACCTCGGCCGTGCCCGGCTCGTCACCCTGCTCGGCCCCGGCGGCGCCGGAAAGACCCGGCTGTCCCAGGAGGCCGCGGAGGCCGCCGCCGAGGCCTGGCCCGACGGCGTCTGGCTCGCCGAACTGGCCCCCGTCGACGACCCGGACATCGTGCCCGAAGCCGTCCTGACGGCACTCGGCGCCCGGGAGACCGTGCTGCGCGGTGCCGGGGCCGAGGAGCTGCGGGCCACCGACCGCACCGGCGCCGACCCCCTCGTACGCCTCACCGAGCACTGCGCCCCGCGCCGGATGCTGCTCCTGCTGGACAACTGCGAGCACGTCGTCGGGGCGGCCGCCGCCCTCACCGACCATCTGCTGACCCGGTGCCCCCAGCTCACCGTCCTCGCCACCAGCCGCGAACCCCTCGGCGTACCGGGCGAGTTCGTCCGCCCCGTCGAACCGCTGCCCGACCCGATGGCGCTGCGTCTGCTCGCCGAGCGCGGGGCCGCCGCCCGCCCCGGCTTCCGTACCGACGCGGACGAGGCGACCGCGGCCGCCTGCGCCGAGATCTGCCGACGCCTGGACGGGCTGCCGCTCGCCATCGAACTGGCCGCCGCCCGGCTGCGGATGCTCACCCCGCGCCAGATCGCCGACCGGCTCGACGACCGCTTCCGCCTCCTCACCAGCGGCAGCCGGACCGTGCTGCCCCGCCAGCAGACCCTGCGCGCCGTCGTCGACTGGTCCTGGGACCTGCTCGACGCCGCCGAACGCGCCGTGCTGCGCCGCCTCTCCGTCTTCGCCGGAGGCTGCTCGCTGGCCGCCGCCGAGGAGGTCTGCGCCCTGCCCGCACCGGCCGACGGCGTCACCGTGGACGCTTGGGACGTCGCGCCCCTGCTCGGCTCCCTCGTCGACAAGTCCCTTGTTGTGGCCGCGCCGGGCGACGACGAGCAGATGCGCTACCGGCTGCTGGAGACGGTCGGCGAGTACGCCGCCGAGCGTCTCGACGAGGCCGCCGAACGGGAGGCGGTGGGACGCCGCCATCTGACCCACTACCGCGAGCTGGCCCGGATCACCGGACCGAAGGTGCGCGGCAGCGGACAGCGGGCGGCCATCGCGGTCTTCCAGCGGGAGTACGAGAACCTGCGCACCGCGCTCCGCCACGCCGTCGCCGTACGGGACGAGCACGAGGCGCTGTGCATCGTGCTGTCGATGGCCTGGTACTGGATGCTGCGCGATCTGCGCTCGGACGCCCGCCAGTGGGGCGAGTCCGCCGCCTCGCTCGGCCCCGACCCCTTCGCCGCGCCCGGCGTCCGGGCCCCCTCGCTGTCGGAGCGGGCCACCGACCGGCCGCCGCCGATGGACGACGAGCAGCTCGCGGAGGCGCGGCGCGGGGTGTCCCTGATCCAGCTGGCCGGTGTGGACGACGCGATCGGCGTCTGGTCGACCCCGGCGGGCAAGGCGCGCCTGAGGATCATCGCGGACACCTACCGGCCCGGCCTGCCGCAGACCTGCCGGCTGCCCGGAACGTTCTGGCTGTTCGCGATCATGCTCACCGGTGATCTGGACCAGCTGCACACGGTGCTCGACGAGACGGTCCGGGTCTCCCGGGGCCTCGGCGACGAGTGGGAGCTGGGCTCCGCGCTCCACACCCGGGCCAACCTCCTGGCCAACAGCCCCGAGCTGGTGGCGGACGCCCGCGCCGACGCCGACGAGAGCCTGGAGATCTACATCCGGCTGGGCGACGACTGGGGCGCCGCCGAGGCGCTCTCGGCGCGGGGCGAGGCCAACGAGCGGGCCGGTGAGTTCCTGGCGGCCCTCGACGACTACCGGGCCGCCGTGGAGTACGCGCGGAAGATCGGCGCCCAGAGCCAGGTGGGGCTGTTGCGCGCCCGGTACGCCGGCGCCCTCATCGAGCTCGGCCGCCTCCCGGAGGCCGAGACGATCCTGCGGGACGTCACCGAGAACAGCCGGCAGTTGGGCCACGAGGCGACGCCGATGGCCCGTATGCACCTGGTCTTCGTCCTCGGGCTCCAGGGGCGGGTGGACGAGGCCCGCGAGCAGGCGGAGCTGGTCCGGATGGATTTCAGGTCGCGCGACGTCGCCATCTTCGGCGGCTTCGTCTACGGCGTGCTGGCCTGGCTGGACAACCTCGACGGCGACCACGCCTCCGCCCTCGGCAACGGGCTGACCGCGCTGACCGCCGCGCGGGAGCCGCTGTCGATGATGGTGGCCCCGCAGATGCCCTCGGCCCATCTGACGGCCATCGCCCAGGCGCTCGCCGGATTCGGCGACGCCGACGCGGCGAGGGACGGCGCCCGGCTGCTGGCGTTCCAGGCGACGCTTCTGCCGAAGGGCCATGTGCCGAGCGTGATGGAGGCCCGCAATCTGGTGCTCGCCGACCGGGCCGTCCGCGCCCGGCTCGACGACGCGGCGTACACGGCGGCGTACGCGGAGGGCGGCGGCCTCACTCTCGACGAGGCCACCGCCCTGGCGGAGACGTACCGGCGGGCCCACCCGCCTGCCTGAGACCCGTTCGCTCAGGCCTTCTTGCGGAACTTGGAGACGGCCAGCGGAGCCATCACCAGCGTGATGCCGGCGGCCCAGGCGAGCGTGATCCAGACGGAGTTCGCGACCGGGCCGCCCATCATCAGGCCGCGCACCGCGTCCGCGAGGTTGGACAGCGGGTTGTAGTCGGTGAACGCCTGGAGCCAGCCCGGCATGGTCGTCGGCGGGGCGAAGATGGAGGACCCGAACTGCAGGGGCATCAGCACCAGCATTCCCATCCCCTGGACCGCCTGGGCCGTCTTCATGGCGAGCCCGAGCACGATGAAGATCCACATGATGGCGGCGCCGAACACCGCCGACAGGGCCACGGCCTCCAGCAGCCCGAGCACCGATGTGCCCAGGGTCATGCCGAGGGCGAAGCCCATCGCGAGCAGGATGGTGATGGCGACCATCATCCGGCCCAGCTCGACCACGATCTTGGCGATCAGCACCGAGGAGCGGGCGATCGGCATCGTCCGGAACCGGTCCATGACGCCCTTGCGGAAGTCGTCGTTGACGCCGGTGCCGACGGCCATGGCGATGTTCATGCCCATCATCGCCATCAGCCCCGGCACCAGGTAGTTCAGGTAGTCCTGCCGGTCCCCGCCGAGGCTGCCGCCGACCGAGCCGCCGAAGACGTACACGAACAGCAGCGTGAAGATGATCGGCATCAGAAGGACGTCGAACATCGACTCCGGGTCCTTCTTGATCTGGAGCAGATTGCGCCGCGCCAGGGCCCCGATGTGCCGCAGGTTGGCCCGCAGGCCGATCCGCCCCTCCTCGGCCGCGGCGGCCTTCGTCGGGGTGGTGCCCGCGGACCCGGCGGGGGCCGGGGACAGTGTCGTGGTGCTCATGCGGCGACCTCCTGGGGAGCCTGGTCGGAAAGGGGTGCGGCCTTGTCGCCGGTGATCGCGAGGAACACCTCGTCGAGGCTGGGCAGCGCGGTGGCGACGTGGGCGAGGGAGAACCCCCGGACGCCCAGCAGCCCGATCACCGCGGTCAGCTGCTCGTCGCTGAGGATCGGCACGTACAGCAGTCCTTCGTCCGGTACGGCCTGCGCCCCGGCGACACCGTCGAGCCCGGCCTCCCGGATCGCCTGCGCCATCGCGGCCAGCTCCGCCGGGTCCGACGGCCGGATCTGGAGGGTGCGGCCGCCGACCTTCGCCTTCAGCTCGTCGACCCCGCCCCGGGCGATGATCTTCCCCCGGTCGATCACCGTCAGCTCCTTGGCGAGCTGCTCGGCCTCCTCCATGTACTGGGTGGTCAGCAGTACGGTCGCGCCCTCGGCGACCATCCGCTGCACCTCGTCCCAGACCTCGTTACGGGTCCGGGGGTCGAGCCCGGTCGTCGGCTCGTCCAGGTAGAGGACGGCGGGGCTGCCGATCATCGAGGCGGCCAGGTCGAGCCGGCGGCGCATTCCGCCGGAGTACTCCATGCAGGCCCGCTTGGCGGCCTCGGTGAGCGAGAACCGCTCCAGCAGCTCGTCGGCGCGGGCCCTCGCCTTCTTGCGGGGCAGATCGAGCAGCCGCCCGATCATGTAGAGGTTCTCCCAGCCGGAGAGCTTCTCGTCGACCGAGGCGTACTGCCCGGTCAGACCGATGGTGCGGCGGAGCTGCCGGGGCTGCTTCACCACGTCGTAGCCCGCGACGACCGCGTGCCCCGCGTCGGGCGTGATCAGGGTGGACAGACAGCGTACGAGGGTGGTCTTGCCGGCGCCGTTGGGGCCGAGCACACCGAGGACGGTGCCTTCGCGGACATCGAGGTCCACGCCGTCCAGTGCCTTGGTCTCGCCGTAGTGCTTGACCAGCCCCCGCACCTCGACGGCGTTCCGGCCGCTGCTGGGGTTCTTGTCGATTCGTTCCATGTCCACCAGCAGACCAGCGCCCGCCGACAGCTCACCGACAGCCCGCCGACACGGCCCGGCGGCGGCCGCCGGGCAGGCGACAGCCCGCCGATGGGGGATGTCGGCGGGCTGTCGGTGGTGCGGGAAATGGCTGGTGAGGCCCGGCGGGTCAGTGGAAGGTGTGCTCCGGCGCCGGGAACGTACCGCCGACGACCTCGTCCGCGAACTCCTTCGCCGCGTCGCCGAGGACCTGGCGGAGATTCGCGTACTGCTTGGTGAAGCGCGGCACCTTGCCGCCGGTCAGCCCGACCATGTCGGTGTAGACCAGCACCTGCGCGTCGGTCGCGGAACCGGCGCCGATCCCGACGGTCGGGATGTGCAGCGTACGGGTGACCTCGGCGGCCAGCTCGGCGGGCACCAGCTCCAGCACCACGGCGAACGCGCCCGCGTCCTGGACGGCCTTGGCGTCGCGCAGCAGCTGCTGCGCGGCCTCCTCGCCGCGGCCCTGCACCCGGTAGCCCATCGCGTTGACGGACTGCGGGGTCAGACCGATGTGGCCCATGACCGGGATACCGGCCTCGACCAGCAGCCGGATCTGCTCGTGGGACCGCTCGCCGCCCTCCAGCTTGACCGCGCCGACGCCCGACTCCTTGATCAGCCGGGTGGCGTTGCGCAGCGCCTGGACGGGACCTTCCTGGTACGAGCCGAAGGGCAGGTCGGCGACGATCAGGGCCCGCTTGGTGCCGCGTACGACGGCGGCGGACAGCATGGCGATCTCGTCCATCGTGACGGGCACGGTGGTCTCGTAGCCGAGGTGGACATTGCCCATCGAGTCCCCGACGAGCATGACCGGGATCCCGGCCTCGTCGAAGACGGACGCGGTCATCGCGTCGTAGGCGGTGAGCATGGGCCACTTCTCGCCGCGCTCGGTGGCGGCGGCGATGTCGTGGACGGTGATGCGGCGGGTGGACTTCCCTCCGTACAGCGCTTTGCTGCTGTCGGCGGGGGAAGCGGCGCCACCTGCGGGGGAGGACTGATTCTGCGCAGCCTGAAGCGACATGGCCAACGGCTCCTTCGTCATCTCGAGGCGCCCTGACGGCGTCCCCGGATCCCTTCCATGGTGGCATCCCGCCCGGCCGATCGGGAAGTGGGCCCGCACACGGCGCACCGGAGGCCCTGGGGCAAAGCTTTAACAATACGAGACGGTCTCGTATCGAAATGGGTCTAGGATCGTCCCATGTCCATACCGTCCGGCGCTCCCGCCGCGCCCGCCGTGCCTCGTGTTCCCGAGGCGATCCACCGCCGCCGCTGGTGGATCCTCACCGTCCTCATGTTCAGCCTGCTCATCGTGGTGCTGGACAACTCGATCCTGAACGTCGCGGTCAAGACGATCGCGAGCCCCGCCCCCACCGGCATCGGCGCCACCCAGAGCGAGCTGGAGTGGGCGATCAACTCCTACACGCTCGTCTTCGCCGGGCTGCTGTTCACCGCCGGGCTGCTGGGCGACCGCATCGGCCGCAAGAAGGTCCTCCTCGCCGGCACCCTGGTCTTCGGCCTCGGCTCCGCGCTGGCCGCCTTCTCCGGCTCGCCCGGTGAGCTGATCACCTGGCGGGCGCTGATGGGCTTCGGCGCGGCCTTCGTGATGCCCGCCACCCTCGCCGTCCTGATGAACGTCTTCGAACGCGACGAGCAGCCCCGGGCCATCGGCATCTGGGCGGGCAGCGTCGGCCTCGGCATCGCCATCGGCCCGATCACCGGCGGACTGCTCCTGGAGCACTTCTGGTGGGGCTCGATCTTCCTGGTGAACGTCCCCGTGGTCGTGATCGCCCTGGTCGCCATGGCGATCCTGGTCCCCGACTCCCGCGACCCGAAGCCCGGCAAGGTCGACCCGGTGGGCGTCGCGCTGTCCATCGTGGGTCTGGTCCTGCTGGTGTACGGGATCATCCGGGGCGGCGAACTGGCCGACTTCACCGACACCACCGTCCTCCTCGCCATCGTCGGCGGGCTCCTCGTCCTGGCCGGATTCGTCTGGCACGAGAAGCGCAGCAGCCACCCGGCGATCGACATCTCGTACTTCCGCGAGCCCGCGTTCGCCGCCGCCGTCGCCGCCATAGCGCTGGTCTTCTTCGCGCTGATGGGCGTGACCTTCTTCTCCGCCTTCTACCTCCAGAGCGTGCGCGGTTACACCGCCCTGGAATCGGGCCTGCTGATCGTTCCGCTCGCGGCCGCCCAGATGATCTTCGCGCCCCGGGCCCGGCTGGTCGTCGACCGCTTCGGCGCCCGCGCGGTCTGCACGGTGGGCATGCTGCTCGTCGCCGCCGGACTCGCCGCGTTCGCCCTGTTCGGCGCCGGTACGCCGGTGTGGGTGATGTGCCTCGTCTTCTTCGTCCAGGGCACCGGGATGGCGCACATCATGCCGCCCGTCACCGTCGCCGTGATGCAGGCGCTGCCCCGCGAGAAGGCCGGTTCCGGTTCGGCCATCAACAACACCTTCCGCCAGGTCGGCGGCGCGCTCGGCATCGCGGTCCTCGGCTCGGTGCTCTCGACCGTCTACCGGGGCGACATCGAGGGCCACCTCGGCGCGGTACCGGCCGGAGTCAGGGGGGTGGCGGGCGAGTCCATCGAGGCCACGCTCGGCGTCGCCGAGAAGCTCGGCCCGGTGGCCGGAAAGCCTCTGGTCGCCGCCGCCAACGACGCGTTCATCGGCGCCATGCACGTGACCGCGCTCGGCTCGGCGGCCGTCGCCCTGATCGGCGCCGTCGTCGTCGGCCTGTTCCTGCCCGGCCGGACCCCCGCGGAGACCGCGGCCCCGGCGGACCACCGGCCCGCGGAGAAACAGCCGGTGCGCTGACGCCGCGGTGAGGCCCGTCGCCCCGCGCACCCCGGGTCGGCGAGAATCGGGGCGACGTTCGTACGTACGCGGGACGTCAGGCGGACGTACGGCACTCGTACGGCGCTCGTACGAGGAAGAGCGGCGCGGGTGGAGAGGCGGCTTCAGGTGCAAGGCCAGCAAGGCCAGGACGACGACCGGGACCGGTGCGGGGCACGGGCCGGAGGTGAGCCGCCGACCGGGGCGGCGGATCCGGAGCCCCGCCGCGGCCGGCCCCGTTCCGCCGCGGCGGAACGGGCGATCCTGGACGCCGTCATCGCCCTCCTGGAGGCGGGCGAGCCGCTGGCGGGCCTCTCCATCGAGCGCATCGCGCGCACGGCGGGCGTCGGCAAGGCCACCATCTACCGCCGCTGGAGCGGAAAGGAGGAGCTCTTCGTCGACGTCGTACGCGACATGGAGCCCACCGACCCGCCGGTCTCCGGCACCGCCGGACTCGCCGATCTGCGCGTGATGCTGGAATCGCTGCGCACCCGGGGCCTCGCCCAGCGTTCCTCGGTGCTCCTGGTCAACATCTTCGCCCAGATGAAGAGCCACCCGAAGTTGTGGGAGGAGTACCACGGCACGGTGATCGCCCCCCGGCGCGTCGCGATGCTGGAGGCGGTGCGGCGCGCCGTGGCCGCCGGGGAACTGCGCGACGACCTCGACGTGGAACTGATCGACGACCTCTTCGTCGGCCCCATGCTCGTCCGCACGGTCCACCGCCCCGACGCATCGCTGCCCGACGACCTCGCGGACCGCATCATCACCGCGCTGCTGCAGGGCCTCGCCCCGACAGCACGTGCCTGATCAGGGCAGGCGCGATCGGTACGAGTGTG
Organism: Streptomyces sp. DSM 106670; assembly: GCF_055792845.1. Classification (NCBI taxonomy): domain Bacteria; kingdom Bacillati; phylum Actinomycetota; class Actinomycetes; order Kitasatosporales; family Streptomycetaceae; genus Streptomyces; species Streptomyces sp. DSM 106670. Next base: position 1,983,698 of record NZ_CM147704.1, on the reverse strand, counting down.
ATCGTTCTGTCACAAGGCGCCCCGGCCGGCCCCGGCCCGGAACCTCTCGTCCCGTCTCCGCCGTCCTGCACGTCGAAAGGCCGACGCCGGGATCGACGGCGGGGTCGACGGCGAGAATGCCGCCGCTCATCACCTAGGGTCGAGAGCGCGGCGATGTGCAGGGCAAGGCAGTGAGGACAGCGCGATGGTGCAGGCGTACGGAGCGGACACGGGCAACGGCAGCGCGGAGCAGCCGGAAACCGGCGGGTCCCGCTTCCGGGGCCTGCGGGACAGACTGACGTCCGACCGGGGCATCTGGCGGCGCGGGATCGTGCTGGCCCTCTGCTCGGTGCTGCTGACCCTGCTGATGGTCGTCCACGCGCGGATCCCCAACCGGGTCGGCAACCTCGGCAGTCTCATCGAGACGTTCCTGCCGTGGGTCGCGGTCTTCATCCCGGTGCTGCTGGTCCTGGCCCTGGTGCGGCGCTCCGCGACCGCGCTGATCGCGCTGCTGCTGCCCGCCGTGGTCTGGCTCAACGTGTTCGGCGGCCTGCTCACCGACAAGTCCGGCAGCGGCGGCGACCTCACCGTCGCCACCCACAACGTCAACGCCGGCAACCCCGATCCCGACGGCACCGCCCAGCAGGTCGCCGGTTCCGGGGCGGACGTCGTGGCGCTCCAGGAACTCCCGGGCAAGCAGGTCTCCACGTACGAGAAGTCGCTGGCCGGCCGCTACCCGTACCACTCGGTCCAGGGCACCGTGGGCCTGTGGAGCAAGTACCCGCTGGCCGACACCAGGCCCGTCGACATCAAGATGGGCTGGACCCGGGCGATGCGCTCCACGGTCAAGACGCCGCAGGGCGAGGTCGCGGTGTACGTGGCCCACCTGCCGTCCGTCCGCGTGAAGCTGCACGCCGGATTCACCGCCAACCAGCGCGACAACAGCGCCGACGCGCTCGGCGAGGCCATCGCCGACGAACGGGTCGAGCGCGTCGTCCTGCTCGGCGACCTGAACGGCACGATGAACGACCGCTCGCTGAACGCGGTCACCTCCCAGATGCGTTCCACCCAGGGCGCGGCGGGCGACGGCTTCGGCTTCAGCTGGCCCGCGTCCTTCCCGATGGCCCGCATCGACCAGATCATGGTCAAGGGGGTCGAGCCGAAGTCCTCCTGGACGCTCTCGGCGACCGACAGCGACCACCTCCCGATCGCGGCCCGAGTGGAGCTGTGACGTACGGAGGTACGGACCGGACCGCTGCGGCTGCCGGACCGGCGCAACGAGCCGTTCACCTGCCGGTAGACGCCCCGGCATAAACATCTGCGAGAATTTGTTCCGGTAACTTACATATAGGCGGCGTGAGCCGTCGCCCAGCACCCCGTGTGCCGAGGCGACGGCTCCCGGCTGCGCGCCCCCGCCCTCCCCGCGTCGCGAAAGGTCCCCTCCCCATGCCCCTGGCTCTCCTCGCCCTGGCCGTGAGCGCCTTCGGCATAGGCACGACGGAGTTCGTCATGATGGGGCTGCTGCCCAACGTGGCGGACGACCTCGGTACGTCCGTGCCGACCGCCGGATACCTCGTGTCGGCGTACGCGATCGGCGTCGTCCTCGGTGCGCCGCTCCTCGCGGGCCTCGGCTCCCGCGTCCCGCGCAAGAAGATGCTGCTGCTCCTGATGGCGCTCTTCACCGTCGGCAACCTGGCCTCGGCGCTCGCCCCCGACTTCGGCTGGCTGCTCGCGGGCCGCTTCCTCGCCGGACTCCCGCACGGCGCGTTCTTCGGTGTCGGCGCGGTCGTGGCCACCCGGCTGGTCGCCGAGGGCCGGCAGGCGCGGGCGGTGGCGACGATGTTCCTCGGCCTGACGGTCGCCAACATCGTCGGCGTCCCCGCCGCCACCCTGCTCGGCCAGCACCTCGGCTGGCGGGCCACCTTCCTGGTCGTCGCCGCGATCGGCCTCACCGCGATGGCGGCCCTGGCCCGCCTGGTGCCGGCCATCCCGGTCGAGGCCCATCAGGACGTACGCCGCGAACTCCGCGCCCTCGGCAACCGTCAGGTGCTCCTCGGCCTGCTCACCGCCGTCTTCGGCTTCGCCGGGGTCTTCGCGGTGTACTCGTACCTCTCGGCGATGACCACGAAGGCGATGGGCTTCGGCGAATCCTCGGTCACGGTCGTCCTCGCCCTCTTCGGCATCGGGATGACCCTGGGCGCCCTGGCCGCGGGCCCCCTCACGGACCGGGCCCTGCGCCCAACCCTGTACGGCTCGCTCGGCGCGCTCGCGGTGATCCTGGTGGCGTTCCCGTTCACGGTGCACGTGCAGTGGGCGGCGCTGGTGATGGTGCTGCTGCTGGGCGGCGTCGGGTTCATGACGACGACCCCGCTCCAGATGCTGGTGATGAACAAGGCGAAGGACGCCCCGACCCTGGCCTCCGCCTCCAACCACTCGGCCTTCAACCTGGCCAACGCGGGCGGCGCCTGGCTGGGCGGCGTGGCCATCGCGGCAGGCTGGGGCTGGACGTCCCCGGCGTTCGTGGGCGCGGTGCTGGCGCTGGCGGGCCTGGCGATCGCGGCAACGGCGGGGTACTTGGACCGGGGCGACGGGCAGCGCTCCCGAGTGGTGGCCAATTCCCCCCACCAGACCCCCACTCAGGCCAGCCCGTCCGGCACCCACTCCAGCCCGTCCGGCACCCACTCCAGCCCGTCCGGCGTTTGAGGACGGACCCGTCACGCCGGGCGGGCCCGAGGCAAATTCACCCTCGGCCCGGTCGGGCCACTCCAGCCTGTCCGGCGTTTGAGGACGGACCCGATACGCCGGACGGGCCGGACACCCACGTGGGAGCCCAGCCCGTCCGGCGCTTGAGGACAAGGGCGGCCGCCGGACGCCCCCGGCAACCACCCACCCCCGCTAGGACGACTCGCGCCACCGATTGGTGATCGGCAACCGCCGGTCCTTCCCGAACCCCTTCGGCGAAATCTTCGTCCCCGGCGGATACTGCCGCCGCTTGTACTCCGCCGTATCCACCATCCGCAACGTCTTCGCCACCAGCTCCGCATCGAACCCGGCCGCCACGATGGCATCCATCCCCTGGTCCCGGTCGACGTACATCTCCAGGATCGCGTCCAGGACGTCGTAGTCCGGCAGTGAGTCCGTGTCGACCTGCCCCGGCCGCAGCTCCGCACTCGGCGGCTTGGTGATCGAGGCCTCGGGGATCGGCGGCACCTGCCCCCGCTCCTCCGCAGCCCGGTTACGCCACTTGGCCAGCCGGAACACGGCCGACTTGTACACGTCCTTGATCGGCCCGTACGCCCCGACCGCGTCCCCGTACAGCGTGGAGTAACCGACCGCCAGCTCCGACTTGTTGCCGGGCGCCAGCACGATCTGCCCCTCCTGGTTGGAGATGGCCATCAGCGTCGTACCCCGTAGCCGCGCCTGGAGGTTCTCCTCGGCCAGCCCGGTGAGCTGCAACGACTCCATGTACGCGTCGAACATCGGCGCGATCGGCACCGTACGGAAGTTGAGCCCGGTACGCCGCGCCAGCTCGGCCGCGTCGCCCTTGGAGTGGTCCGAGGAGTACTTCGACGGCATCGAGACGCCGTACACGTGCTGCGCACCGAGCGCATCGCACGCGATGGCCGCGCAGATCGCCGAGTCGATCCCGCCGGAGAGCCCGATCAGCACACTGCTGAAACCGTTCTTCGCGGCGTACGCGCGCAGCCCCACGACCAGCGCCGAGTAGATCTCCTCCTCGTCCTCCAGCCGCTCCGCGTACCCGCCCGAGAGCTCCGGCTCGTACGCGTCCACGGGCCGGTCGGACAGCACCACATGGTCGATGCGCAGCCCGTCGTCCACCACACCCGAGGGCGCCACGGCGGCCGCGGCCGGCAGCTCCAGGTCGAGGATGACGCTGCCTTCGGAGAACTGCGGGGCGCGGGCGATCACCTCGCCCTCCTTGTCGACGACGATCGAGTCGCCGTCGAAGACCAGCTCGTCCTGGCCGCCGATCATCGCCAGATAGGCCGTCGTGCAGCCGGCCTCCTGGGCCCGCTTGCGGACCAGCTCCAGCCGGGTGTCGTCCTTGTCCCGCTCGTACGGCGAGGCGTTGATCGACAGCAGCAGCCCGGCCCCGGCGGACCGGGCGGCCGGGACGCGCCCGCCGTCCTGCCACAGGTCCTCGCAGATCGCGAGGGCCACGTCGATGCCGTGGACCCGGACGACGGGCATCGAGTCGCCCGGCACGAAGTACCGGAACTCGTCGAAGACGCCGTAGTTCGGCAGGTGGTGCTTGGCGAAGTTGAGCGCGATCCCGCCGCGGTGCAGCACCGCGGCGGCGTTGCGCGGAGAACCGGCGGGCTGCCCGTAGCGCGCCGCGGCGTGCTCGGAGCGGTCCAGGTAGCCGACGACGACCGGCAGTTCGCCGAAGCCCTCCGTGTCGAGCCGGGCGGCCAGCGCGCGCAGCGCCTGTCGCGAGGCCTCGACGAAGGACGACCGCAGGGCCAGGTCCTCGACGGGGTATCCGGTCAGCACCATCTCGGGGAACGCCACCAGGTGGGCGCCCTGTTCGGCGGCGTGCCGGGTCCAGTGGACGATCGCCTCGGAGTTGCCGGCGAGGTCGCCGACGGTCGAGTCGATCTGATTCAGTGCGAGGCGTAGTTGAGGCACGTCCGCCAGTGTAATCGTCTTTCTGACGCGATGTCCCGGCGGGCCGGGCAAAATCTGCCCGGGCCCACCGAAACCGCAGGTCGGAGCAGCTACCGGCGCCGACCCGCTGAGCTCCTGAGGCTCAGTCCCGGTACCCGAGGACCGTCATCATCCCCGCCTCCGCGTGGTAGACGTTGTGGCAGTGGACCATCCACAGCCCCGGGTTGTCGGCGTCGAACTCCACCGTCAGCGACCGGTGCGGCAGCACGATCGCGGTGTCCTTACGGGCCCCGGCGGCGTTCCCGCCGAGCGCGAAGGTGTGCCCGTGCAGATGGAGCGGATGCCACATGGCCGTCCCGTTGTCGAAGACGACCCGCACCCGCTCGCCCGCCTCCACCGGCCGCCGCTGCTTCGCGTCGTACGGCTGCCCGTCGAAGGCCCAGTCGTACTCCGCCATCCCACCGGTGAGCCGCATCCGGATGGTCCGGTCCGGCGCACGCCCGGCCAGCGCCACCGACGGATCCGGCACCAGCCGCCCCGCCTCGACGAGCTTCCCGTCCAGCTCCTTGGGCCGTACGGAAGCGGCAGGCGCACGCCCGCTCCCGGTCCGCAGCACGGCGAGCGCGGACGCCTTCTTCCCCTCGGCCAGGGCGACGAGCGGGAAGGCCCCGTCCCCGGCGGTGACGAGGACGTCGTACCGCTCGCCCATCCCCAGCAGCACCGCGTCCCCCTGGGCGTGCCGGACGGGGAAGCCGTCGGTGTGGGTGACGGTCAGCCGGTGCCCGCCGAGCGCGACGCGGAAGGCGGTGTCGCCGCCGGCGTTGATGATCCGCAGCCGGACACGGTCACCGGGCCGCGCCCGGAACGTCTCCGGATCCTCCGCCACCCGCCCGTTGACGAGGTAGTACGGATAGGCGACATCCCCGGCGTCTCCACCGAGCAGCTCACTGCGGGCCCCCATCATCATCCGGGAGGGCGAGCCACCGTCCGGATCCTCCGCTTCCGCCGCCTCGGCCTCCGCCCCCGACATGCCGTGCGCACCATGGTCCATCCCGCCGCCCATCCCCCCGGACAGCTCCTTGAGGACGGAATCCGGAGTCGACCCCTCCACCCCGTCCACCCAGTCGTCGAGGACGACGACCCACTCCTTGTCGTACGCCAACGGCTCCTTCGGGTCCTCGACGACGAGCGGCGCGTACAGCCCCCGGTCCTGCTGGACGCCGGAGTGCGGGTGGAACCAGTACGTCCCCGGATGCGGCACGGCGAACCGGTACCGGAAGTCGGCCCCCGGCGCGATGTCCCGCTGGGTGAGCCCGGGGACCCCGTCCATGTCGTTGCGCAGGGCGAGCCCGTGCCAGTGCATCGAGGTGGGCTGCGGAAGGTGGTTGGCCAGGGTCAGGTCGAGCGTGTCACCGGCGCTCACCCGCACCTCGCGCCCGGGCAGCCGGTCCCCGTACGCCCAGGAATCGACGGTGGTGTCGCCGCCGAGGTCGAGCCGGGTACGGGTGGCGGTGAGGGAGACCTCGCGTACGGGCCCGGAGCCGCGCGCCGCCTCGGCCGCCCGGACCTCCTTGCCGTCGGGGGAGACGTACGTACCGGAGTCCTGGGCGCCGCCGCCGGGGGAGTGGGAGCCACCGTGGCCGCTGCCGCTGCCGCCGCCGGAACAGGCGGCGAGGGCTCCGGTACCGGCGACGGCGAGAGCGGCGCCGAGCACGGAGCGTCGGGTGGGTTGCATGGGCATGCTGAATACACCTCTGAGGAACTGTGGTTCGAGGAAGCGGAAAGGGAGAAGGGCGGAGGTGAACGCCCACTCCTAAATACGCAGCACCGAAACGCTGGCGAGCACCGATATCGGCGGCGGCGGATTCGGCCGCAGCACACGCGGAAGCCCCGCCCCCACCGGCGTACCGAGGGGCCGCCGGTCCGCACGCAGCCCGAGCAGCCAGGCGCCGACGAGCGCGAGACCCCAGACGCCGAGGACGGCGAGGCAGACGGAGAGCGGATCCATGCCGCTCATGGGGGCGTCGGAGCCGGAGGAGCCGTGCGCCGACGGGTGCGACGGGTCGGCGACGGGGGCGGCCGGGGCCATGTGCTCGGCGGCGGTGGAAGTGGTGGCCGCTGAGGACGCAGTGCTGTGCTCCGCCGGATGCCCGACCGTATGCATGGTGACGATGCCGAACAGCAGCGCGGCGAGCAGCATCAGCCGCCCGAACGTCCCGCTGCCGCTCCGCGCCGTGCCCGCCATGCGGGCCACCCTACCCCCGGTGGGTATGCGGACGAACGGCGGCCCGGCACCCTCCGCCGGAGCGGGCCATGGGGTGCCGGGCCACAGTCGTACACGTGCGTCACGTGCGTCACGTGCGTCACGTGCTTCATGTGCGTCACGTGCGTCACGTGCTTCATGTGCGTCACGTGTGTCAGCTGCGGGAGTAGACCTTCTCGGCCCAGCCCGCGATCTGCTCCTCGGTGAGGTGCTGCGCGAGATCGGCCTCGCTGATCATGCCGACCAGCTTCTTGTTCTCGACGACGGGCAGTCGGCGGATGCGGTGGGTCTGCATCTCCTCCAGGACCGTGTTCACATCGGCCTCCGCCTCGATCCAGCGGGGCGTGCCCTGCGCGAGGTCGCCGGCCGTGATCTTCGCCGGGTCGTGCCCCTTGGCCACACAGCCGACCACGATGTCGCGGTCGGTGATGATGCCGATCATCCGGTCCGAGTCACCGTTGGCGGAGACGGGCAGCGCGCCCACGTTGTGCTCGCGCATCAGCTGCGCCGCACGGTCGAGCGTCTCGTGGGCCGGGATCCAGCGGGCCCCGCTGTGCATGATGTCTTTGGCGGTCGTCATGGGGGATTTCCTCCTGCGTGCCGATGGCACTGCCGTACGGCCCCGAGCGCAACCCATCGTCGTAGGCCCGCCGGGGCCGCGCGACCGCAATCACCCGTTCGGGTGCGCCGCCGGCAGGACGCAAACTGACGCACCCGCGGCCACCGGTCACCCGCCACCGGCCACCAGGCACCGGCCACGGTCACCCGTCACCGGCGACCGCTCACCCGCCGTCCGGGCCCGGCCCGCCTTGGCACGGCCCGGCGCCTCGGCACGGCCTGCCTCGGCCCGGCCCGCCCCGGCTCAGGTCTGCCTCGGCACGGCCCGCATCGGCTCAGGCGCACCTCGGCTCAGGACCGAGGCTCGGCGCCCCGCTCGGCGAGCATGTCCCGCATCAGCCCCAGCTCGGACCGCTGCCCCTCGACCATGCCTTGGGCGAGCCGCTGCTCGGCCGGAACCGAGCAGAGCGACGCACAGGCCTCGGCCATGGCGACACCGCCCTTGTGGTGGTCCGTCATCAGCTGGAGGAAGAACACCTCGGCCTGCTTGCCGTCGAGCCGCCCGAGCCGGGCCAGCTCGGAGCGACTGGCCATACCGGACATGAGCACGCCGTCACCGTCACCGTCACTGCTGCCGCTGCCACTACCGCTGCCGTCGCCGTCCGGGTGGTGCCCGCCGTGGGCGTGCCGGCCCCCGCCTTCCATCCAGGCCATGGGAGGCTCCCCGCCCGGGGCGACCTTGGGCAGCTCCCACAGATCGAGCCAGCCGAGGAGCATGCCGCGCTGGTTGGCCTGGGTGTTGGCGATGTCGTAGGCGAGACGGCGTACGTCCTCGTCGTCCGTGCGGTCGCGGACGATGAAGGACATCTCGACGGCCTGCTGATGGTGGACGGCCATGTCCCGGGCGAACCCGGCATCGGCGGACGAGGCGGCGGGAACAGGCGCGTTTTTGCTCCCCTCGTCCTCGCCGCGCGCGGCGGCGACGGTGGCGGCCCCCGCGAAGAGCAGGGCGAGGACGACGGCGGCACCGGCGGCCAGGCGGACGCGCCGGGTCCGCTGCCGCTCCACGAGGGCGTCGGGGTCGTGGCCTTCGGCTGCCGGCCGCTCGTCCGTGACGTCCCCGGCCGTCACTGCGGCACCGTGGCCAGCCCGCCGGTGCAGGGGGCGCCGGGCTCGGGGGTCTGCGTGCCCTGGACGTACTGGGCGAGGAACTGGTCCACCCGCTTGTCGTCGGCGGAGTCCACGGTGACCTGCTTGCCCCAGGCGCTGAGCACGATCGGGCCCTCCTGGCCGGCGTACGGGCTCATCAGCGTGAACGGGGTGGCCTTGACGCGCTCGGCGAGCTTGGAGACCTCCGCGTCGGCGGCCGTGCCGTTGTACGTGACCCAGACCGCGCCGTGCTCCAGGGAGTGCACGGCGTTGACGTCCGGGAGGGGCTTTTCGTATACGTCGCCGTCGCAGTTCATCCAGGACGCGTTGTGGTCGCCGCCGACCGGAGGCTTCATCGGGTAGTCCACCGCGCCCGCCACGTGCTGGCGGCCGAGCTTCGCGGCGTCCCAGGACTTCAGCCCCTCGATGGCCCCGCCCTTGGCGTCGCCGTGGGAGTCGCCGTGCCCGTCCGGGTGCTTGCCGTCCTGGGCGGAGGAGGCGTTGTCGGACTTCTCGTTCGCCTCGGAGTTCTCCAGCAGCAGGTACGAGCCGAAGGCGACGAGACCGGCCACGACGGCGGCGCTCAGCCCTATGGCGATGGCCCGGTTGCGGGTGGAGCGAGCGCGCGGGTCGGGGGCCTGCGGCTGGGGGTACCGGGGGTCGAAGCTCATGTCGTCGCGTCCTTCTGCGAAGGGGGCCGGGAGGCGGGAGAACGGTCCGTGGACCGATGCGCGCGGACGGGCGGGAATGCCGGTCGTCACCCGGTCGCCGCCCCCGTGCGCCACGGTCGCCGATCGTAGTGGGTGGCCGAGTGCTCCCTCTCACACCGAGTGCGTAATGTGGGTGAAATCCCGGGTCGCGATACTGGCAGTGTCCCCCTACCCCGGGCGGTGGTGCACGGACCGTCTGAACTGCAAGGATGTGGCAATGGACAAGCAGCAGGAATTCGTCCTCAGGACCCTTGAGGAGCGCGACATCCGCTTCGTGCGGCTGTGGTTCACCGACGTCCTCGGGTTCCTCAAGTCCGTCGCCGTCGCTCCGGCCGAGCTGGAGCAGGCCTTCGACGAGGGCATCGGCTTCGACGGCTCGGCGATCGAGGGCTTCGCCCGGGTCTACGAGTCGGACATGATCGCCAAGCCGGACCCGGGCACGTTCCAGATCCTGCCCTGGCGCGCGGAAGCCCCGGGCACCGCGCGGATGTTCTGCGACATCCTGATGCCGGACGGCTCGCCGTCCTTCGCGGACCCGCGCTACGTACTGAAGCGGATCCTGGCCAAGACGTCCGACCTGGGCTTCACCTTCTACACCCACCCCGAGATCGAGTTCTTCCTGCTGAAGAACAAGCCGGTCGACGGCACCCGCCCGACCCCGGCGGACAGCTCGGGCTACTTCGACCACACGCCGCAGAACGTGGGCATGGACTTCCGCCGCCAGGCGATCACGATGCTGGAATCGATGGGCATCTCGGTGGAGTTCAGCCACCACGAGGGCGCCCCGGGCCAGCAGGAGATCGACCTCCGCTACGCGGACGCGCTGTCGACGGCGGACAACATCATGACGTTCCGTCTGGTGATGAAGCAGGTGGCGCTGGAGCAGGGCGTGCAGGCCACGTTCATGCCGAAGCCGTTCTCGGAGTACCCGGGTTCGGGCATGCACACCCACCTCTCCCTCTTCGAGGGCGACCGCAACGCGTTCTACGAGTCGGGCGCGGAGTACCAACTCTCCAAGGTCGGCCGCTCCTTCATCGCGGGCCTGCTGACGCACGCGGCGGAGATCTCGGCCGTCACCAACCAGTGGGTCAACTCCTACAAGCGCATCTGGGGCGGCTCCTCCCGCGCGGCCGGCGCGGGCGGCGAGGCCCCCTCGTACATCTGCTGGGGCCACAACAACCGCTCCGCCCTCATCCGCGTCCCGATGTACAAGCCCGGCAAGACCGGCTCGGCCCGCGTAGAGGTCCGCTCCATCGACTCCGGCGCCAACCCGTACCTCACCTACGCGGTCCTGCTCGCCGCGGGCCTCAAGGGCATCGAGGAGGGCTACGAACTCCCGGCCGGCGCCGACGACGACGTCTGGGCCCTCTCCGACGCGGAACGCCGCGCGATGGGCATCGAGCCGCTCCCGCAGAACCTGGGCGAGGCGATCTCGCTGATGGAGAAGAGCGAACTGGTCGCCGAGACCCTGGGCGAGCACGTCTTCGACTTCTTCCTGCGCAACAAGAAGCAGGAGTGGGAGGAGTACCGCAGCGAGGTGACGGCTTTCGAGCTGAAGAACCTGCTGCCGGTGCTGTAGCGCCTGGAAGTACGACTGCGGGCGGGTCGCCCGGTCCAGCCGGATCGACCCGCCCGCAGTCATGATCAACGCAGTCCCGCACGGACCTCATGGATCGTGGGCCGGTCACCGGCAGCCGGACTGAGCATGGCGTCGATCAGCTCGCCCAGCTCACCCGGTGCTCGCACAGGCCGGCGCTTGCCGCTCGCGACCGCTCGCCTCTGCTCGGGACGCGGTGCGTCGTCCGGGTACTCGACGGCCCGCCGGCCCGTGGCGGAGATGAGCAGCGACGCGCCCAAGGCGTAGACGTCAGCTTCCCGCGTGGGTTCCGCCTCTCCGCTCGCGAGCACGCTACGCGCGATTTCCGGCGCTTCGTAGTGGACGAGGCAGCCGCGGAACGGGAAGTCGTACGGCTCGGGGATGTGCCCACCCCGTGCCAGGGCCAGGTCGATGAGGTGCGTGCGTTCGGGCCCGATGATGAAGTGCGCGGGCTGGACGTCACCGTGTGCCCAGCCCTTGGCGTGCAGCTCGGCCAGCGCTTCCAGGCAGCCCAGGGCCACATCGGTGCGGGGTTCGGTGGATGAGTCCGGCGTACGGCAGGCCGCCCACGACCGGTAGAGGTCCGGCCCTTCGCGCCACGGCTGGAAGTTCCAGGTTCCGCCTTCCCACTCGCCGTACGCGAAGTCATGGCATCCGAGGCGGTCCAGCACGGCGCCTTCACGTGCGGGTGCGAGCGCCGTCCATGGCTGGCCAGGCCGGTCGGCCGTTGCCTCGATGGGGTAGCCGACCTTCACCGCGTAACGGCCCCGCCGGCTCTCGACCTCCCAGACCATGGAGCCCCGGCGATCGAGGACCAGGCGCTGCGCGGTGGGCATGAGCGCATCGAGTACGGCGACCGGCAGTTCCGCGGGTGTCCTGGACAACGTCATCTCTCTTTCCGATCTCCTTCCGGTCTGCTTCCAACGGCTTGGCCGGCCCCGTACCGAGGTCGGCCGCACCGCTGGGTTCGTGCCGCTACGCCTGACCGTACGGACGGCCGCAGTCCGCATCGCACTGTGCGAGGTCGTTCCGCACATGGTCCACAGTTCGTCGAAGACAGTGAACCCGGCAGCTTTCATCGCGTGTGCGGAGGAGGCGACCCTCTCCGGGGCACGCGCGCCTCCACCCGGCTTCGGGTTGTGGTGGAGGAAGCGACCGGCGAACCGCTCGCACAGTTCGGCGTACTCCTTCGTATGCAGGATGAGCGCGTGCAGGCCGAGGTCCACGTCGTCCGAAGGAACCATGGGCACGGTGGCGGTCGCAGCGGTGACCACGAATGCCACCGCTTGGTCCGCGATCCGTTCGGCACGCTCGTACGGCTGTCCGTTGTGGGCCACCACGAAGTGGGTGAGGCTGTCGAACAGCTCCTCGCCGGCTACCGCGCGACCGGTCTTAGGGCCGTTGGCCGTTACCTTCATGCGCAAACTCCTTGAGTGTCGCTGTGCTCCGGCATGTGCGCCCGGATCGGTCACCGAGGCACCACCTGCGGGGGCCGGGGGAGGGAAGGCAGGAATGACGACGCCGATACGTCTGCCGGTGTTGTTCTCCGCCCACCCACCGATGTCTGATCCGGCCTGCTGCTTGCTCGTCACGCGGAAGAGCATCGCGCCGCTCACAGGGACGTCGGAACCACCGCCAAACCCCACTTGGGGACGTCCCGCATCGGATAGAACGTCCCTAGCACTGCCCCTGGGTGTAAGGAGACCGAGGTGCCGAACGAGAGGTTACGTGCTGCCATGGCAGTCGGCGGCTGGACGTACAACGCGCTCGCGGATCAGGTCGAAGTCGATCCCAAGTCGGTCGAGCGATGGGTCAACCTGGGCCGCACGCCGCGTCGGGCGACGGCCGTGCTGGCAGCGAAGACGCTGGGAGAAGACGTGCATGTCCTATGGCCCGCTCTCCGGCAGTCACGCCCGGCCCGCGCCGTCAGCCCGGAACTCGTGGCCCTCCACGACCAGCGGGCAGACGTCCCCGTATCCACGTTCGTCGACATGCTGACCCAAGCCCGTGAGCACATCGACGTGTTGGTGTACGCGGCCGTCTTCCTGCACGAGGCGTATCCGAGGCTCAACGACCTGCTGCGAGAGCGAGCTGCTGACGGGTGTGCGGTCCGTATCGCGATCGGCGACCCGAACAGCGTCAGCGTCCAGCAGCGTGGCCAGGAGGAGAGGTTCGGCCACGGAATCGAGCCCCGTTGCCGAATCGCGCTCATGCACTACGGCGCCCTCGCCGGAGTGCCTGGCATTGAGGTGCGAACCCATGCCACCACGCTCTACAACTCGATCTATCGTGCGGATGACCAGGCGATGGTCAACGCCCACGTATGGGGCGTCAATGCCTACGCTGCGCCTGTGTGGCACCTTCGCCGTAGCGGAGAGGGCGGCATGTTCGACACCTACGCCGGCAGCTTCGACGCGGTGTGGGAAACGGCAACACCAGTACGAGAGGGGTGACCATGACACGGACCGAGTACTACGACGATCCAGCAGCGCCCGAGCCGAACAGCCTGGTGGTCGCCGCGTCCGCCGTGGTGACCGACGACGAAGGGCGCGTGCTCCTCCAGCGCCGCCGGGACAACGATCTTTGGGCGCTACCGGGCGGCGGCATGGATATGACCGATTCACTCCCGGGAACAGCGGTCCGCGAGACGAAGGAGGAAACAGGTCTGGACGTGGAAATCACCGGACTCGTGGGCACGTACACCGACCCTCGCCACATAATCGCCTACTCGGACGGCGAGGTGCGCAGACAGTTCAACGTCTGCTTCACCGCCCGGGTGATCGGGGGTCGGCTCGCCATCTCGGACGAGTCCACGGAGCTGCGATTCGTCGAACCGGAGCACATCGATCAACTGCCGATGCACCACACGCAGAAGCTCCGCATCCGTCACTTCCTGGAGCAACGAGAGGACCCCTACCTCGGCTGATCGGCCTCGCAGTTGCACATGGAAGTGTTCGGGCGAACCTCCGCCGGACTAGGAATCCGTGGATTTTCCGCTGCGTCGCTTGCAGCAGCTTCCGATCGGCCTTCAGCATCGTGGAGTTGCTAAGCCCTGTCCCGTAAATGATGTCTGACCGGTGCGGACGTGGTCGGTGACCAACCCGACTGCTCGCCTGTCCGGCGAGGTTGAGGTTGTGCATCCGGGTGATTCCGAGGAGGGCGTGCTGGACGCCGTACCTTTGAGGCGGCAATCTCGGAGGATCTTCCAGGTCTTCATGCAGGCGAAGACGTGCTCGACGCGGGCGCGGATCTGCTTGTGGGACTTGTTGTGAACCTGTTTCCAGTCGGGCAGCTCTTCGCCCCTGTGGCGTCGGTGGGGCATCACGAGCCCGGTGCCCGGATAGCCGCCGTCGGCGATCGTCATGGTCTTGCCGACGGCGACCTTCGCGCCGGACTCCTCCCACGCCTTGCAGTCGTTGCGACTTCCGGGCAACGGTCGGCCGACCGCGACGACGAGCCGGGGGTCGGCATCGATAGCGACCTGGTGGTTCGTGGAGTACCGGTAGTTCTTGGACTGCTCGGCGATGGTGTGATCGCGGGTGGGCACCAGGGCGCCGTCCACCATGAGCACGGTGTCCTTCGCGAACCGCTTGCGGGGCTGGAGGGCTAGCATCGGGGCAAGGTGATCGATGATCCGGTCCGCTGCCGACTTGGATACCCCGAACAGCGGATCGAGCTGCCGCATGGTCAGGTTGGTGCGCCAGTAGGCCGCGACCAGCAGGGCCCGGTTCTCCAGCGGCAGGCCCCACAGCCGGCCCCTGCGGCCCGCGTCCGCACCCTCACGCCGCAGAAGTGTCACCAAGTTCCCGAACAGGCGAGGGCTCAGCCCGGCGAACGGAGCTATCCAGGACGGCTCCGACGCCGCGATCACACCAGACACCACAAGATCATTCCATGATGCCGAGCACAGCATCGAGAATGTTCCTATGACTGAAGAGCTGGTGAGGTTCATCGAGGCGCGGCTGGACGAGGAGGCCGACTTGGCTCGGCGCTGCGACGGTGACGGATGCGGGGAGTGGTCCGCCCACGGGCACACGGTCGACTTCTGCCAGGTTGACCTCGCCGGCTTCCACCCCACGATTGCTCTGCACGTGGCTCTGCACGACCCGGCCCGCGTCCTGCGCGAGATCGAGGCCAAGCGGCGCATCCTGGCCCGTCACGCCCGCGACCCCTGGCCGTGCCACGACCTGCGTGACCTTGCCTCGCCCTACACCGACCATCCTGACTTCCCCGCAAAGGCCTGAAGCGGCGCAGTACATGAGTAGAGCTCCCAGCAAAGCAGCGAGACCGGGCGTCACGTCCCCCTCGAAAGATCATTACGGGACAGGACTTAGGAAGGGCATGGCTACTCCGACGAGGCCGCGTCAGGCTGACGCATATGAGCTGTGCCGGAGCAGGGCACGCGGCTCTGGCTCCCGAGCGCCGGTCGGCGTGGGGCGACCGAGGCAGAGCCGGGCAGTCGCGCCGGTGTTGTGGGCTGAAGATGGACAGGAAGGGAGCGAGGGTGATCGCTTCCCCAAAGCCGTTCCACCGCTTTGGGGTACTCGAAACACGCAAAGCGGCGCTACTCGTAGCTAAGACAAGCTGGAGACAGCTCAGGACACGCCTGCTAAATTTATACGTTGTGACGGAACGAAGCGACGCAAACGCCCACAGCGCCGAGGCAAAGATGCTCCGCCTGCACGAGTCCTGCATGCGGCACATCAAACATGCAACGTCGGAAGTCGAGCCGCAGATAAACGAGATCCTGCACCTTGAGGCCGATGTGTCAGCTTGGCTCGGCGCGCTAGAGCAGCAGCCTGAAGTGCAACAGCTAAATTCGGCGCATCAAGATTTTGGCTTGGCGCTCTATAGTGCAATGAGTGGACTCTATCGTCAGTCATTTGCAAGCCTGCGGTCATTTCTGGAGGTCACGGCCGGCACTGCGTACCTTAGCTCGCTTGAATTTAAGCGTCGTCAGTGGGTCAGTGGCACGCTTGACATCAGTTGGTCATCTATCATTTCCCCTGATGAAGGGGTGTACTCAACGGCATTTTTGCGCGAGTTTTGCCCTGAGGCGATCTCTGAACGAACACAAGCGATTTCTGACCTGAAGAAATCATACAGGAGATGCTCGGAATATATTCACGGCAACGTGTCCACATCGCTTCTCCTTCCAACGGAAATTTCTTATAAGGATGCCGTCCTGAAGGAGTGGATCGCTACTGCGAAGACTACTCTCCTTTCGGTTATCCACTGTTTTATGGTGCGTTATTACAAGGACTTTCGGGCGGATCAGCGTCAAGCTGTCGAAGCTTGCCTGGAAGAGCATTTCTCTAATTTCAGATCAGTTCGATCGCTTCTTGATCTACCGATGGAGGAAAGTAAGTGAGTGCCAACGAGTTGAATTTTCGCACAGAAGATCTGACCCTGGAGGAGGTCGGAACCTACTTTGTTGAGACGCCTTTCGATCGCCAAACGATCAACACGCTCAAGAGCAAGAAGACTGTCGTCCTTCAGGGGGCGCGCGGAGTGGGCAAATCATTCCTGCTGAGGGTTGCGCAAAAGGAACTTGACGAAGGCTTCAGTGAGTCTCGCACTCTTGCTGTCTATGTGACCTTCAATAAGGCTGGGCTGCTCCAGTCTTCAGACGCTGATCGATTCAAGCACTGGATGCTCGCGAAGATATGTAACCGCATTATCCGCGAAGCCAGGAAGAAGGGTTTGATTCACCACAAGAGTTCAATATTTTCAACCCTCTCAAATGACGGTGATGACCAAGCAGTCGAGATCAGGCTTCAAGGGCTGGAGCAAAAACTAGAAGATGCATGGAAGGGTTCGGGTTCATCAATAGACGTCGATTCTAAAATTGACCCCGAAGTAATCAAGGATGCAGTTGAGGATCTCTGTGACCAGGCGGGGGTTCGTCGCATCGTCTTGCTAGTCGACGAAGCGGCGCATGTTTTCATTCCTGAGCAGCAACGGCAGTTCTTCACCCTCATGCGGGACCTGCGCAGTCCCTACCTCTCGGTGAAGGCTGCCGTATACCCTGGCGTGACATACTATGGTGATTCATTTCAGCTAAGCCACGATGCAGAAATGATCAGCGTCAATCGCGATATCTTGGACGCCAACTATCTTGGTTCCATGCGGGATATTGTGATCAGGCAAGACTCTGATCTTGAACAGCAGATTAGTAAATATGGAGAGGCGTTTGACGCCCTTGCCTTCGCGGCGAGCGGTAACCCGCGCGTCCTCCTGAAGACAATGTCATCAACCGTGCCACTAAACACGTCAAACGCTCGGCGTACCATGCGGGAGTATTATCGAGATGTAATTTGGGGTGAACACTCCTCGCTGGGTGATCGGTATGTCGGACACCGTGAGGTGATCGATTGGGGGCGTCAGTTTATTCAGTCTCATGTGATTCCCGTACTCCGCCAGAAACATCGCAATCCGGATGGTGAAGGTGATAGGAGAATCTTCATTTGGATTCACAGGGATGCACCTGCGGCAGTAAAAGAGGCTCTCCGCCTCCTTTGTTACAGCGGTATTCTGCATGAGGCTGGCAGTGGTTTGGTTGCCACTCGCGGCATTACGGGTACTCGGTACATGCTGAACATTGGCACTCGAACGAGCCCAGAGGCAGACCCAGTGGCCAGTACCACGTGGCTAAGGCGGTCTATCCAGATAAAGCGCATGGTCGAGTTCGGTGCCAATCATGAGCTGTACGAAAGTATCGCCCGTCTCGACGTAGAGAAGATGGATGAGGGTCGGAAGGAATTTCTTAAGTCGCAGCTCGACCGGTCAGTTGATGATCTCGATCTGACTGTGTTCGCACGGGGGCGACTGAAGGAGCTCGGGTTTAACACGGTAGGGAAGATTCTGGCAGCCAGTGAAAGAGACTTCCAGCAGGCTAGAGGGGTAGGCCCCGTGAGGTCACGCCAGATGATGAATGCGGCGACTACTGCTGTGCTGGAGTACCTGTCGGGGTGATAAAGCTCGATCCCGGTTGCGCACGTTCGGGCACGCTCGACGGAGACACCCGCTGTAGCATTCACGTTTGACGTCAACAAGATCAGACGTCTACAACCTCCGCAACCTGCATCCGGTGACCGGGTGCGGCCTTCTCAAGCGAAGTCTGATTGAACTTACAAAGCAGGTGTCGTTACAGCCTCAGGAGCGTCCGGTGCGTGACGTCCCCGGGGCGTGGAAGATCGCTCAACGAGAATAACGTTGACAACCGCTGACAGCTCGGCTAAGCGCCACGGTGCTAATAAAGGCTTGACCGCAGATCGGAAGCGCCTCGGATCGCTTCCTCTGCAACAAGTATCAGGGGCGGGAGAAGCGCCGCAGCGAGGTCACGGCCTTCGAGCTGAAGAACCTGCTGCCGGTGCTGTAGCCCTGGATGTAAGACTGCGGGCCGACGGTGTTGCATCGTCGGCCCGCAGTCGTTGGCAACGTTCTGGCGCGGTCAGGGTGCCGCGGCCCAGACATGGAGCGGTCCGCTGACCGAGACTTCGTTGGTTGTTTCGTCGGCGATGTGCTCGATCACCGCCATCGCCACAGCACCCTTGTCCGTGACGGAGCACACCGCGGCGCCTTCGACGAACCCCCGCCGCTCACGATCGGGGCGCTGTGCGAGGGCCAGAGCGCCGAAGCCGGTCCCCGCCGCGGCCCGGCAGGAATCGAACGACTTCGGGGCGTCGGCGCGGAGGAGTCCCACGCGGGTGTTGGGCAGTGCGCGCAACATGTAGTCGGCGATTCCGGTGCAGGTGTCGGGCCAGTACAACAGCTCCGCGCCGCCGGGCTCCTGGACCGCGCCGTTGTCCTCGTCCTCCGTCCGGCTGGTGCCGTCGTCGAGGTCGACGAGCTGCTGCTCGTGCTGCGTGCACGGGACAGGCGCGAGACCCCACATCGTGCTGAGCGCCGCCGCGTACCCGTCGGGTGCCGTGAGGTCGGCCTCCGGCGTCGCTGACGAGGAGGCGGACGGTGTCTTGTCCGTGGCAGCGGGCGTCTCGGGCTCCGTCGCGTCCGGGTCCTCGGAGGGAGGCGTGCTGGACGGGCTGGGGGAGGCGGGCCGGGTGACGCTGTCGACCGGGCCGGGGGCGGGTGCGGCGGCCGGCCCGGAGTTGTTGCCCCCGAAGGCCACGGTCACCAGGATCCCGACCAGGGGGATGGCGATGCCTCCGACCCACCAGGCCCATCGCGGAGGGTCGGTGCGCGGAGGCGTGGGAGGTGCAGGCGGGTACGGCGGTGGTGGTGGAACCGGCGCTCCTGAACCTGATGGTGTACCCATGTCCCCCTCCGACAGGCCGACTTCGTGCGACGGTCCAGCCTAGCGATCATGAGGCACGGTGCACTCGGGTTTCACGGCATCTGCGGCCCGTACTCGCCGCGCGACGGGTACGGGCCGACAGGTGGCCGGTGGCGCTAGACCGGCGGTGTTCCTCGAGGTGACGGTGCGGGCGGCGGGTTCGGTAGCGGGGGGCCCGGGTTCGGTGGGGTTTTCGGGGGGCCGCTGCCGTGTTTGCCGTCGTTCAGGAGCTTGCGGGTCGTCAGGCCGTAGATGCCGAACGGCGGGAAGAGGTCGACGCGGCGCGGGTAGTCGCCCTCCGCGCACTCCTCGCAGATCAGGTCACGGCCGGCGGGGGTCTGCCGGGCGGCGGTGACCGGGGCGTTCCAGCATGCCTCGCAGGTATGGACGTCCGTCGTGGAGAGGGCGATCATCCGGGCCTCCCGGGTGGGGCCGGTAACGCCTGGTGGGTGCTGCGCATCAGGTGCCTCCGTCTCTGGTGGGGCTGATGTGGCTGGTGGTGCTCACCGACGGGTCTCCCGCCAGACGCGGACGAGCTTCGTCGCGTCGGGGCAGATCGCGCCCGTCCGGCATGCGGTGCAGGTCATGGTGTGGCCGAGCAGGGCGCGGTACGCCGTGTCCGGGGATTCGGTCGTGGTCACGTTCGCCTCTCTGCTGATCTCGGCCCAGACGTATTCGGCGGCGCGGTTGAGCGTGTGGCCGTAGCGGTCTGCCGTGGCCAGGGCGGCCAGGACGGCCGTGTGGGCGGTGGCACTCAGCTCGGCGGGGAGATCGGCCTCGACGCGGAAGGCGTCCAGGCCGGTGGTGACGCGCGGTTCGGTGCCTGTGGCGGCGGCGAGCATGCCGGTCAGCGCCGCAACCCGCGCTTGTGCAGAGCGCACACTTCTCCCCTGGTGAACCGAATGTCACTCCATGTAATGCTGAATATTCAGCTTCAACCTGATGGGTTAGCTTTGTCAACAGCGACGCCCATATCGACGCCGAACACACGGAGCTGCTCAAATGCCACGTGATACGCCGTACTTGAAGGTGGCGGATGCTCTGCGGGCTCGCATTCGGGCCGGCGAATGGGCGGTGGGGGACAAGCTGCCGTCCCGGGCCCGGTTCGCCGAGGAGTACGGCGTCGGCCAGTCCGTGGCGCAGCGGGCCATGGAGCGCCTGATCATCGAGGGCATCCTCGAAGGCCGCGCCGGCTCCGGTACGTACGTCCGCCGGGCCCGCGAGCGTCGGCGCATGGTCCGCTCACGCCAGCGCGAGCAGCACGGCAAGAGCCCCTTCGCCTCGGCCATGAAGGAGCTCGATCACGAGGCGGACTGGGAGTGCACCAGCACGGCGCGCGTCCCCGCGCCCGAGGACGTCGCGGAACGGCTGGCGATCGAGCCCGGCGACCTCTGTGTCGTGACCGACTACGAGTTTCTCGCCGACGGCCTGCCCGTACAACTCGCCAAGAGCTGGGAGCCGATGGCCATCACCGACGGCACGCCGGTCCTCCTCCCGGAGATGGGGCCGCTCGGCAAGCTCGGCGTCGTCGAGCGCATGCGTTCCATCGACGTGAACATCGCCACCGGCATTGAGCTGCCCCGCCCGGCCCGCGCGACGCGTGAGCAGGCGAATCTGCTCGGGATCTCCGTCGGCGACCTGGTCATCGAGATCGAGCGCACGTACTTCGACCGGGACGGCCGCCCTGTCGAGACGGCGAACATCACCGTGCCGGACATCCGGTGGGAGATCGCGTACGAGATCCGCGTCGATCAGCCGGATTCCTGAGCGGGGGGGAGGGTGTTGATGCCGGGCTCCCTTCGGGGCCGGCATCTTCCGTCGTCCGTGAGCCGGGCCCGTAACTCGTAACCCGTTGTCCGTGACCGCGCGCCCGGCTTCGGCGGGTCAGGCCGTGATGACCGACGGTCCGGTGAACTCCGATGCCAGCGCGTCCATCAGGAGTTCATCGCAGACGGTGCCCAGCCAATAGCCCGCCTCGCGGAGGGTTCCCGCGGTGCGGAAGCCGGCCTTCTCGTAGGCGCGCACCCCCGCCTTGTTGGGGGCGAGGACCTTGAGCCAGACCATCCGCAGGTTGGTGATGTGGAACGCGTAGTCGAGGACTAGCCGGGTGGCGACCGTGCCCAGTCCGCGTCCGCGCGCCTCGGGAGCGAGCATCACGACGTACTCCGCCGTGCGTACGGACGGGTCGGGCAGCAGCGTGGCCACACCCGCCGGTACCGGACTGCCGGTGGCGAGGTCGTACACCGTGAAGCGGATGTTGTCCCCGCGCAGTTGATGGGCGATGCCCTCCGTGCGCGACTCCAGGGACACCGGCTGCTGGCGTCCGTAGCCGACCAGGAGTGCCGGGTCCTGTTCCCAACGCCAGTACGTCTCCACCAGGTCCGCCCGATACGGGCCGAGCGCACAGGTGTCGGTGCCGATCCAAAGAACGGGTTCAGAGGCGGTGCTGATGGCGGGCTCCGATGGTCAGTGCTGGCGTGTACGCGAGGGTCGAGGACGGTTCGGCGACCGAAGCCCCGTCCGCAGTCTGCACCCAGGCGTGCAGCCGGACAGGGTCTGCGGCGATTCCGTGACACCAGACCACGGAGAGCCGCCGGGTCGCGAGCAGGAGCGTGGCAGCGACTGATTCTTCCAGGCAGGCAGTTCGTGCGGGTGCATGCCACGCGGAACGGCGAACGGCGAGGACCGCCTCCACCGCCTCTGCGGGAGAAGCCGGTCGACGGGTCGCGGAGGAGGAGGCCTGGAGAGCCACGATGAGCCGGTTCATCGCCCGCTTCCTGCTACCGGCTCGCTCGATGCTCCATGTTGCGGCGAGAGCAGCGGCCGCCGCCGCACTGAAGGGGCCGGTTCCCCGCGTAAGCCCTGCCGGATGCTCGGTCCCGCCCCAACTTGCCGCAGGAGCTGGTGCCGAGAGCGGCACGTCCCATGGCGTGGGCTTCCGTGTGGGGGACAGGACTCCTGTGCGGATCAGGTGGGCCGCCAGTGGCGGCGGCATTGCGGTGAGCCGACCGGATCGGGCCGCCTCCTGCCAGTGAGCCGCACTCTTCGGCAGCAGACACCGCACATGGCCGGTCCGGTAGTCGATGAGAACCAGGACGTGAGGGAAGGCGACGGCACGGACGTGCCGGGAGGCGTGAGCGAACGGCGAAACCTCAGTCATGACACGGTCCCGCAGGCGTGGAGGTCCACACGGGCTCAGGTTCTCGAGCGTGCGCCACCAGCCAGGCCTCGGCACCGAGAGCCTGCTCGAGAGTGGCCAGAGGCATGGGCACGCCGGCTGCGGCCTGGCCCAGGGACGGAACCAGCTTTGCGGCATCGATCAGCCCCATTTCTGCAAGGTGCCCGTGTGCCAGTTCAAGGAGTTCGGGCATGTTGGCCCGGAGGCCTGCGTAGTGGTCGGCGTCGAAGCTGCCTTTGGTCTGCCGGTTTGCGACGGCACGAGGTAATAGACCGGCCATCGCCTTGCCCAGAAGCGGTTTGTAGGAGTGGAGAGGGGGACGTAGGTCGATGGGCGTCCGGAGTACGGCGTCCACGACCAACGGGTCGAGGAAGGGGTTGTTGAGATCGATCCCCGAAGCCGCGGCCAGTTCGGCGTCCGCGACAGCGGTGCGTGCGACTTCGCGGACCTCGTCCACCAGTGTGCGTACCGAGGCGTCGAGGCCGGGCATCCCGTCCGGGGCCGAGGCGGCTCGGAGCGCGCTGGCGCTCAGCAGGGCAGGTGCGGCGGCACCGGCCCACGAGGGACAGGGCAGCAGGGGAAACCAGCCGACCCTTCCATGGTCGTTGCGTCGCCTTCCACCGATGGAATCGACGAGTTCGGAGAGGGCGCGAGCGCGGGCCGTCCGCGAGACGAGGACAGCGTCGCGCAAGATGGGTACGGGAGACGCGCGGCGTAGCCTGGCCCAGCCGAATGCCTCGCTCACGGCACGCCTGACGCGGCCGTGGCGGACGAGGTCGGCAAGGTGGACGGGTGGTTGGAAGAACAGGCTGTCGCCGCCGTCGCCCGTCATGTGGGTGCGGGTTCCGCATTCCTGCCGCAACCAGCGGAACTGCCCCATGAGCCGGGCCTGCGTGATCGTGGAGGGAGCCGGTTCGTCGGTCGCCGGAACGGCGGACATCGCGGTGTACGGCAGGTGCTTCGCCGACATCGCCAGCAGACGGTGATTGATCCGCCCGGAGTACGCATGGGCTGCCTGGCGTGCGTAGCGCAGGTCCGCGCCCGCGGTGTCGCCCTCGGGATGGACCGTGATGGCGTTGAGCCGCATGCCGTACGGGAGAGCGACAGCGGCGAGAGCAGTGACAGAGGTGGAGTCGAGTCCGCCCGAGAGGTCGCAGGAGACCTCCGGGTCCGACACGACTCTTTCGGTGACGGATGTGAAGAGCGCCGTGCGCAAGCGTTCTGCGGGTGGCTGGGACTCGTCCGGATCTGGAATCCACGCCGTTGTCGTCCGAGGGGCGCTTCCGTCGATCGGCAGAACGATCCGGCACCCTGGCGGGAGTTGTTCGACACCTGCGAAGAATGTTCGTCCCTCGCAGAGCACGGGAACCGACGGCAGGAAGATCGAGCAGGCGAGGCGTTCCGCGTCCACCGTGGCACGAGTGAGCGAGGCCAGAGCCCTGGCTGAGCTGGACCATACCCACCCGTCGTCGTGGCCGACGAGATAGATGGGGCGGGCGGAGGCCGGGTCGGTATGGATCACGACGGCTTCTTCGGATTCTTCGATGACCGTGTAGGCGCCTGGCCACCTCCAGGCGACGTCCTCGGGCAGCGCCGGACTCAGGCGGTGCAGATCGGATTCCTTCGCTCCGCACCGCCCGAGGATGAGCACCTGTCGCCGACCGCCGGGACTGGTCACGGACCGGACCGGAACGGCACCGAGCGCCCAGGTGTGGAGCCGCGAAGAGAGATGGCGAGATCCCACGGGCCGGAATCCCGGTCGGGAAGGGGAACCGCTACCACCGAAGATCATGGTCAGAACTCCAGAGTCGAGGTCAGCCCGTGGGTGCGGGCGCTGGGGCCCGCACCCACGAGAAGGAATCAGCTGTTGTAGGCGCGGCGCTTGTCCTCGCTCTGGCCGCCGCCCTGACCTTCGGTGAGCACGGTCGCTTCACCGATCTCGACAGGGAGCAGGTCGTTCTCGTCGGTGTTCTCCGCGATCTGAAGTGGGTTCATGACGTTCTCCTTCTGTTGGGCGATGGGTGACTTGACGCCGGGCTGAATGGACCGGGTCGGGTGTGAGGAACGTGATCTGTCAGCGGTCGCTGACAGCCGTCAGGACCCCGGGCCCCGTACGGACGAGAGGCCGGAGTACGTTGAGGAACCGCTGGACGATGGCTTGCGATGCGCAACGAAGGTCGAGGGACCGTCGCTTGGCCGATGGCTCCATGGGCAGGGCCAGCTCTGCCCAGACCCGCTTGCCCCGCGAGGTGTTCTCGGCTCCGCAGGCGATCGACAGGTGCTCGACGAGCACCATGCCCCGGCCGCTTTCGGAGTCAAGGCTCGGGCGGCGGAACCGGGGCAGAACCGGGGAGCTGTCGTGGACCTCGATCAAGAGCCTGCCTCGGCCGATGTCCGCACGCACGGTCACCGTGAGCAGGTCGCCGGCTCCGTGAGACACGGCGTTGGTGACCAGTTCCGAGACCACCGTGGTCATAGCCAGGTGGCTGTCCTCGTCCTTGGGCAGGCGCCAGGTGCTGACGAGGGCGAGCAGCCGCCGACGGCTGATCGCTGCCGAAGTGTCGGTGCGCACCAAGTAGAAGCTTTGGCAGCTCACATGCCTCACGAGAATCCCTTTCGTCGGAACGCGCCCTGGACTCGAATGGGATGCCCACTCTCGGGAAAGGCTTGTTCCATCCGGTCGTTACGCCTGCTGGTGTTTACTCAACTCCGTTACAGGACAACAGTCGTGGGCCATCCAGTGGTGCAAATTCCTGCCGGGGGGCCGCTTTGGGGGGCCAGAAATCGACATGACACTTCCAGGAGCTTGGGGGGCGGGCATGATGGCACCGGAAGGCATCGGGGCACTGCTGAGGGGAAGCCGCGAAGCGGCTGGCCTGACGCGTGAAGAACAAGCGTCGGTGTTACAAGCGGCTCAGGGCGGAAAGTGGTTCGACCCGGAGAATTTGAAGCGCTGGGAGACCGAGCGGCGCCTGCCCACGCCGATCTGGCACACACTGCTCGCCGAGTGCTACGGCAGGTCCACGGAGGAAATCGTGCGTGCCGTCGTGGCCAGCCGACGTCATCGAAGGCTCTATCGGCTGATTGATCAAGAAAAGAGGGAGGAGGGCTCGGTAGTGGACCGACGGAAGTTTCTCGGCGTGGCAGCGGCGGCTACGGGAATGGCGGGGGTGCCGGACATCTCGGAGGCGCGGCAGGGGATCAATGCGGGCCTGTCCGCCTCGGACGGCAGTGATCTCGCCTATCTGAACGGGGCATTCGAACGTCATCGCGGTGGATATCGGGGGCGTCCGCCCCACGAAGTGCTGGAGCAGATGAAAGCCGATCTCGACCTGCTGCGGGAGCTTCTCGGCCGTCCGCACCCGGCTGCGGTGCGCAAAGACCTGGCGCGCACGGCTGCCGGCATCACCGGCTTGGTGGCTGTCATCCAGCATGATCGAGGCGAGCAACGGGACGCGGTCGGCTGGTTCGCCACGGCCGAGCAGGCCGCTCGCGAGTCTGGCGATCGCCACATGCTCGCCTGGGTGCTCAGTCGGCACGCGATGGTGCCGCTGAACTACGGAGCCCCGAACGCCGCCGCAGTGATGGCCATGCGAGCCCGAGCCGAAGCCGGCCGGTCTCCGAGTGCTGCCGCTGCTCTGGCCGCGGCCGTGACTGCGAGGTCACTCGCCTCCGTCGGGGACCGGGAGGGAGCGCTGCGAGCGGTCGGTGACGCCCGCGCCACCGCGGCGCGACTCGATTCGGCGCAGGTGGCCGATACCTGGTTCGGCTACCCGCCGCAGAAGCACCACGTGCACCTTTCGCAGGCGTTCACGCTCATGGGGCGGACCCGCGAGGCGTACGCCGAGCAGGAGTCCGCACTCGCGCTCACCAAGGCCCCGTCCGTCATGACTCGCGCGCTGGTCGCCGTCGATGGTGCGGCCTGCGTCCGGGCGGACGGCGATCCGACCACTGCGGCCGGCCTCGCCCTCGATGTCTGGCGTCAGCTTCCCCCTGCCTACCGGGGCGGCTTGGTCCGCTCCAGGGTCGAGTCGTTGTGCCAGTCACTTCCCGGGCGTACGGGGAACACGTTGCGCGAGGCGCTGGTCAGCCGCTGAGGCCTCGCGGGGAAGGTCGGACCCCCCACCCTCACACGAACCCCCGCCCCATCTCGTCCAGGATCTCGTCGATCACCGCCGCCGGCTCCCGTGCCAGGTCCTCCTCGATCCACATGCGCATCGCGATCCGGAGCGAGGACAGGAAGCCCGCCGCCAGGACGATCGGGCGGACGGGGGCGGACGACGGGCCCGGGCGGGCGGCCACCGCTTCGGCCAGGTCGCGTTCCAGGGTGGCGTGGTTGGCCAGTTGGCGGGCCAGGAGGGAGGGGTGGCGCATCGCCAGGCGGGTGCGTACCGCCCATTCGCGTTCCGGTGGTGCCACGCGTTCCGCGAACTGGGCCACCGCCGCGCGCAGGGCCGGCCAGGCGGGTTCGTCGGTGGGGCGGTCGCGGACCGTGCGGACCAGGGCCCTGATCTGCTGCTCCTCGCCGTAGAGGAGGGCGTCCTC
This sequence comes from Streptomyces sp. DSM 106670, assembly GCF_055792845.1. Taxonomy (NCBI): domain Bacteria; kingdom Bacillati; phylum Actinomycetota; class Actinomycetes; order Kitasatosporales; family Streptomycetaceae; genus Streptomyces; species Streptomyces sp. DSM 106670. The sequence continues at coordinate 1,956,794 of NZ_CM147704.1, read as the reverse complement.
CTTGTTGGTGAAGTAGTTGGAGAACGTCCGGCGGGAGATTCCGGCCGCGTCCGCCACCGCCTCGACCGTCACGTGGTCGAAGCCGTGTTCCACCGTCAGGCGCAGGGTCGCCTCGTGCACGGCCTGTCGGGTGGCTTCCTTCTTGCGTTCCCGGAGGCCCGGTCCCGCGGTGCTGCTGTCCATGGGGGCATTATCCCCCGGGTCCGAGATTGTTGCGCAGTGGGCAAAATTGCGCAGTGTGCATGTATGGTGAAGTCTTCTCCCTCCCGTACCGGCGTCGCACGCGGACCAACCCGTGGCCACCGCCTTGTACGGGCCTCTCGTACGAGCTTTCCGGAGGTTGCGCGTGAGCGCAGCAGACACCGCCGCCCCGGCCGGGGCCCCCGCCGCCGCACCCATGGACCACCGTCACATCCTGCGGGCCCTGAGCGGGCTGCTCATCGTCCTGTTCGTGGCGATGATCAGCAGCACCGTGGTCTCGGTCGCGCTCCCGCAGATCATCGGGTCCCTCGACGGCACGCAGTCGCAGTACACCTGGGTCGTCACCGCTACCCTGCTGGCCTCCACGGCCTCCACCCCGATCTGGGGCAAGCTCGCCGACCTGTTCAGCAAGAAGCTGCTGCTCCAGATAGCCATCGGTCTTTTCGTCGTCTCGTCCGTCGCCTGCGGGTTCGCTCAGTCCACCGAGCAACTCATCGCCTTCCGCGCCGTCCAGGGGCTCGGGATGGGCGCGCTCCAGGTGCTCGTGCAGGTGATCATCGCCGCGATGATCAGCCCGAAGGAACGCGGCCGCTACAACGGCTACCTCGGCGGTGTCATGGCCGTCGCCACCGTCGGCGGGCCGCTGCTCGGCGGGTTCATCACCGACGCCTCCTGGCTCGGCTGGCGCTGGTGCTTCTTCATCGCCGTGCCCTTCACGCTGCTCGCCTCCGTGATGCTCGCCCGCACCCTGCACCTCGCCGAGGTCCGCCGGCCCGACACCAAGGTCGACTACCTCGGCGCCTCCCTCATCGCCGCCGGAGTCAGCCTTCTGCTCCTCTGGGTCACCTTCGTCGGCGACGACTTCGGCTGGCTCGCCTGGCAGAGCGGACTGATGGTCGGGGGCAGCGTCGTCATTCTGACGGCAGCCGTTCTCGTCGAGGCGCGCGTCAAGGAGCCCGTCGTTCCGCTGCACGTCGTCCGCCGCCGGGACCCCGCCCTCGCCATCGTCGCCAGCCTCGCCGTCGGCATGGCCATGTTCGGCGGTGCGGTCTTCCTCGGGCAGTACTTCCAGATCGGCCGCGGCTACTCGCCGACCGAGGCGGGACTCCTCACCATTCCGCTGATGGCGGGCGTGCTCGTCTCCTCCACCGTCGCCGGCCGCCTCGTGTCGAAGACCGGCAAGGTCAAGCCGTTCATCGTCGCCGGTGTGGTCGTGCTCGCCGCCGGCTTCCTCGGGCTCTCCTTCATCGATCACCGGACCTCGCTCGTCCTGGTGTCGGCCGGCATGCTCGCCGTCGGAGCCGGGGTCGGCATGTCGATGCAGAACCTGGTGCTCGTCCTCCAGAACACCGTTCCGCTCAGCGAGATCGGCGCGGCCAGCGGGGCCATCACCTTCTTCCGCTCCCTCGGCGGCACCATGGGCGTCTCCGTGCTCGGCGCGGTCCTCGCCCACCAGGTCGCGAACAGGATCGCCGACGGGCTGACGAAGCTGGGCATCGATCCGGCGGCCTCCGGATCCGGCGGATCCACCCTCAACGTCGCCGCCATGCCGCCCCAGGTCCAGGACGTCGTCCGGGCCGCGTACGGGGAGGCCACCGGGCACATCTTCCTCATCTCGGCCGGCATCGTCGTGGTCGGTGTCATCGCCTCCCTGTTCCTGACGCCCACCAAGCTGCGGGACAGCGTGGATCTCTGAGCCGCCCGCCCCGGCCCGTACCGCCCGCTTTCGCGCCCTCGCACGGGTGCGGAAGCGGGCTGTTGTACTGTTGCGACCCCCGTACGCCACGGGGAACGATGAGATCGACCGAGGAGGTGAGACCCATTACCGCTGGATCAGGCTGGGTGCTCACCCCGCGCGATCCCATCGGACGACCGGCAGCACCAGCACCAGCACCTGCAGCGGCTGACCGGACGGTCTAGGACGATCGCGGAGCGCCCATCGGTTTTCCCGAAAGGCTTCGCTCGTATGCCGGTTCACCCCACCCTCCCCCTCTCCTCCACCGTCGTCGCCCTCCGTCGCGCCGGCTGTGTCTTCGCCGAGGACGAGGCCCGCCTCCTCCACGAGGCCGCCGCCTCCCCGGACGAACTGTCCGCCCTCGTCGACCGCCGCGCCGCCGGGCTGCCCCTCGAACACGTCCTGGGCTGGGCGGAGTTCCACGGCCGCCGCTACGCCGTCGACCCCGGCGTCTTCGTGCCCCGCCGGCGTACGGAGTTCCTGGTGGCGCAGGCCGCCGCCCTCGCGCCCCGCCGGGCCGTCGTCGTCGACCTCTGCTGCGGGTCCGGCGCGCTCGGCGTCGCCCTCGCCGCCGCGTCGGACGCCGCCGAACTGCACGCCTGCGACGTCGAACCCGCCGCCGTGCACTGCGCCCGGCGCAACGTCGGCGAGCTGGGCCAGGTGTACGAGGGCGATCTCTTCGCTCCTCTTCCCGCCGCCCTGCGCGGCCGGGTCGACGTGCTGCTGGCCAACGTCCCCTACGTCCCCACCGACGACGTCGAGCTGCTGCCCGCCGAGGCCCGCGTCCACGAACCGCGCGTCGCCCTGGACGGGGGCGGCGACGGCCTGGACGTCATGCGCCGGGTCGCCGCCGAAGCGCCCGCATGGCTCGCGCCCGGCGGCAGCCTGCTGGTGGAGGCGAGCGAGCGGCAGCGGGACACGGCGGTCGAGGTCCTGCGCGCCGCCGGGCTGAGCCCCCGGGTCCTGGTCTCCGAGGAGCTGTACGCCACCGTCCTCGTCGGGACGGCGGCGTACAGTCCCTCGGAGGATCACCCGAAGCGGTAGCGCGTCTGGCTGTACGGCTCCCCCTTGCCGAAGCCGAAGGCCGTACGGGGGTGGACCGCGAACACGTGGGCGTGGCCCGCCTCCGCCTGGACGAAGCTGCCGTCCTCGACGCCGAAGTGCCAGTCGGCGCCGTACTTCGCCTCCCACTCCCGGGCCAGGGCGGTCAGCCGCTCGTGGTCCGTCACCCGGTCCGCCCGGCCCTCCACCACGATGTCGAAGCCGGAGTCCAGGGTGTTCGCGCCCGTCGTCAGGACCACCTCGGGGTTGGCCGCCAGATTGTGCGCCTTGCGCTCCTGCGGGCCCGTGCAGAAGTGGAGGGCGCCGTCGGACCAGACGCCGATCAGCGGGGTGACATGGGGGCGGCCGTCCGGGCGGACCGTGGACAGCCAGTACAGCGGGGCATCGGTGAGCACGGCGGCTGCCTCCGGCCACGGGCGGGCCGTCGCGCCCTCGCTGCTGTAGCCAGAGTGCAGCTCGGTCGCGGGGAGGCGGGCGGGCCGGGGGCGCTCGGTCGTGGACATGGTTCCTCCGGGAGGGCGTCAAGGGGTGCTGTCAGGTGCTTTCCCCGTAGGTGGACTCCACCCCCGCCCCGAATTCATCGGCACAGGACTAGGCTCGGAGAGCTGTGACGCCGGCGAACGAAGCGGCCGAGCAGTTACGCAGATCGGTTCGGGCGGCGGGAGAGCGTGCAATGACGACGGTGCCGGGGCGCAGGAGCAGTACGTTCACCCGGTTGCTGCGGCACGGATTCACCGACCCGTCCGCCGCCGAGCAGCTCCTCGACCTGGACGAGCTCGCCTCCGTACGGTCGGATCCGGTCCTCCTGGAGGCGCTCGGGGCCACCGCCGACCCGGATCTGGCCCTGCGGGGACTGGTCCGGATCGTGGAGGCCGAGGCGGCGGACGAGCGGCAGGTGCTGCTCGACACCCTCGTCACCGCCAAACCCCTGCGCGACCGGCTCCTCGGGGTGCTCGGCGCGTCGGAGGCGCTCGGCGACCATCTGGCCCGGCACCCGCGCGACTGGCAGGCGCTCGTCACGTACGAGGCAATCGACCTGCACCCCGGGGTCGCCGAGTTCGAGCGGGGGCTCGCCGACGCGGTCGACCCGGACTCGCTGCGGGTCGCCTACCGCCGGTGCCTGCTCACCCTCGCCGCCCGGGACGTGTGCGGCACCACCGACCTCGCCCAGACCGCCGCCGAACTGGCCGACCTCGCCACCGCCACCCTGCGCGCCGCGCTCGCCATCGCCCGCACGGCCGCGCCCGAGGACGCCGCGCAGTGCCGGCTCGCCGTCGTCGCGATGGGCAAGTGCGGCGGGCGGGAGCTGAACTACGTCTCCGACGTCGACGTGATCTTCGTCGGGGAGGCGCGCGACGGGGTCGACGAGACCAGGGCCATGCAGGCCGCCACCCGGCTGGCCGCCCACATGATGCGGATCTGCTCCGAGACCACCGCCGAGGGCACCATCTGGGAGGTCGACGCCAACCTCCGCCCCGAGGGGCGCAACGGACCACTGGTGCGCACCCTCAGCTCGCACCTCGCCTACTACCAGCGCTGGGCCAAGACCTGGGAGTTCCAGGCCCTGTTGAAGGCCCGCGCGGTGGCCGGCGACCCCGAGCTGGGCGCGGAGTACGTCGAGGCGGTGTCGCCGCTCGTCTGGGGCGCCGCCGACCGGGAGAACTTCGTCCCCGACGTACAGAAGATGCGCCGCCGCGTCGTCGACAACATCCCCGCCGACCGCATCGAGCGGGAGCTGAAGCTCGGACCCGGCGGCCTGCGGGACGTCGAATTCGCGGTCCAGCTCCTCCAGTTGGTGCACGGCCGCAGTGACGCCTCGCTGCACAGCGGCTCCACCCTGGAGGCGCTGCGGGCGCTCGCCGAGGGCGGTTACGTCGGACGCGCGGACGCCGCCCAGCTCGATGAGGCGTACCGCTTCCTGCGCTCGATGGAGCACCGGATCCAGCTCTACCGGATGCGCCGCACCCACCTCGTCCCCGAGGACGAGGCGGATCTGCGGCGGCTCGGCCGGTCGCTCGGGATGCGCACCGACCCGGTGGCCGAGCTGAACAAGGCCTGGAAGCGGCACGCCTCCGTCGTGCGGCGGCTGCACGAGAAGATCTTCTACCGGCCGCTGCTGGACGCCGTCGCCCAGCTGGCCCCCGCCGAGTCCCGGCTCAGCGCGAAGGCCGCGGCCCACCGTCTGGAGGCCCTCGGGTACGCCGACCCGGCCGCCGCCCTGCGGCACCTGGAGGCCCTCTCCTCCGGGGTCTCCCGCAAGGCCGCCATCCAGCGCACCCTGCTGCCGGTGCTGCTCGGCTGGTTCGCGGACTCCGCCGACCCGGACGCCGGGCTCCTCGGCTTCCGCAAGGTGTCCGACGCGCTCGGCAAGACCCCGTGGTACCTGCGGCTCCTGCGGGACGAGGGCGCGGCGGCGGAGAACCTCGCCCGAGTCCTCTCCGCCGGCCGCCTCGCCCCGGACCTGCTCATGCGGGCTCCGGAGGCGGTGGCGATCCTCGGCGACCCGGAGGGGCTCACGCCCCGCACCCGGGCCCACCTGGACCAGGAGGTGCTGGCCGCGGTGGGGCGGGCCGGGGACGCGGAGTCGGCCGTCGCGGTGGTGCGCGGGGTGCGCCGGCGCGAGCTGTTCCGTACGACGGCCGCCGACCTCATCGGCTCGTACGGCACCGAGGACAGCCCCGCCGAGCAGGACCACGGGGCGCTCGTCGACCGCGTCGGCTCGGCCGTCACCGACCTCAACGCCGCCACCATCGCGGGCGCGCTGCGGGCCGCCGTCCGCGAGCGGTGGGGCGACACGCTGCCGACTCGGTTCGCCGTCATCGGCATGGGCCGCTTCGGCGGGCACGAGCTGGGTTACGGCTCCGACGCGGACGTCCTCTTCGTCCATCAGCCGCGCGAGGGCGTGAGCGACGAGGAGGCGGGGCGGGCGGCGAACGCGGTCGTGGGGGAGATGCGGAGACTGCTCCAACTGCCGACCGCCGACCCGCCGTTGCTCATCGACGCCGATCTGCGGCCGGAGGGCAGGACCGGGCCGATGGTGCGCACGCTCAAGTCGTACGAGGCCTATTACCGGCGCTGGTCGCTGGTCTGGGAGAGCCAGGCGCTGCTGCGGGCCGAACCGGTGGCGGGCGATGCGGAGTTGGGGCGCGCGTTCATCGAGCTCGCCGATCCGCTGCGGTATCCGATGGAAGGGCTCGGCGAGGACGCCGTACGCGAGATCCGCCGGCTCAAGGCGCGGATGGAGTCCGAGCGGATGCCGCGCGGCGCGGACCCCACGCTCCACGCGAAGCTGGGGCGGGGCGGGCTGAGCGATGTCGAGTGGACCGTGCAGTTGATGCAGATGCGGCACGGGTGGTCGGAGCCGGGGCTGCGGACGACGCGGACGCGCGAGGCGCTGGCCGCCGCGTGTGCGGCGGGGCTGATTCCGGCGGAGGACGCGGAGACGCTGGACGAGGCGTGGGTGCTGGCCACGCGGGTGCGGAACGCGGTGATGCTGGTGCGGGGGCGGCCGGGCGACACGTTTCCGTCCGAGGCGCGGGAGATGACGGCGGTGGGGCGGTACCTGGGGTACGAGCCGGGGCATGTCGGGGACATGTTGGACGACTATCGGCGGATTACTCGGAGGGCTCGGGCGGTGGTGGAGGAGCGGTTCTACGGGGCGGCGTCGTAGGGGTTCGCTCCCGGGGCCCGGCCCCGGGGCCCCTCGGGGCTCCGCCCCGGACCCCGCTCCTCAAACGCCGGAGGGGCTGATAAGGACGCCCTCAAGCGCCGGGCGGGCTGAAAAGCGCCCGGCGGGTGACAGGACACCCCCCCCGGCATCCCTACGGGCCCGAGGGGGCTTACCCCCTTCGCGGCCCGGGGGGTCGCTCCATGGCCCGGCGCAGCGGCCGACGGGCATGATCCATCCATGACTTTACGGCGAACAAGTATCCGGATCGCGGCTGGTGCGGCGGTCCTCGGCAGTGTCTCCGCCCTGGTGGCTCCGGTCTCGGCGGTGGCCGGCCCCCACCATGAGCGGGTGCAGGGCGGGGCTGTCGTCTCCGTCGAGCAGGCGGCCGACCTCACAGCGGAGGAAGTGGCCAGGGAGCTCCGGGGGAAGATCGACTCGGCCCAGGTCCGATTCGGTGTGACCGCCTATCGGGTTGTCTACCGCACCACTGACAGCGCAGGCGCCCCCACGACCGCGAGCCAGCTCGTCGTCCTGCCCGAGAACGGGGCGCGCCGCCTGTCCACCGTCTCCTGGCTGCACGGCACCACCGTCTATCGCAAGGACGTCGCCTCGGAGAATCCGAAGTCGAACGACCGACTCGTCGCCCTGCTGTTCGCCTCGACCGGGCGGGCCGTCTCGGCGCCCGACTACGTGGGCCTCGGCTCGGGCGAAGGCTTCCACCCGTACGGCGACCCCGGGGCCACCGTCGCGGCCTCGGTGGACGGCCTGCGCGCGGCTCGGTCCTTCGCCCACCGGAGCGGCCGGGAGCTGAAGCGCAAGGTACAGGTCAGCGGGTTCTCGCAGGGCGGCCCCGCGACCATGCTGGTGGGCCGGGCGCTTCAGCAAGAGGGTGCCGACCGCTACTTCCGGCTGGGGGCACTCGCCCCGGTCAGCGGCCCGTACGACCTCTCGGCCTTCGAGGCCGCCGCGGCTGATGACAGGATCGCCAGATCCGGCATTTACCTGGCCTACTTCGTCACCGCCTGGAACAAGATGTATGGCCTTTACACGTCAGCCGGAGATGTCTTCCGCTCCCCCTACGACGGCAGGGTCGAGGGTCTTTTCGATGGCCATCACACCGCTGAGCAGATCGTCAACGAACTCCCGCCGGCGTCCAAGGACCTGTTCACCGAGGACTTCCTCAACAAGATCCGCAAGCCCGACGGTGTCCTGAAGGAAAAGCTGCGCCCGATGGACAACACATGCGACTGGCGGCCGAGCGTACGGGTGGAGATCTTCCACGGTCGGGGCGACGAGGACGTCGACTTCGGTCACGCGGCCTACTGTGCCGACCAGCTGACGAGGAACGGCGCCGCACACCGGCTGACCGACGTCGGCGACTACGACCACAACGGATCGGTGCGGCAAGCACTGCCTCGAATCGTCAGGTTCTTCGACGAGGCGGCCAAGACCGACTGAAGTACGTCACCGGTGACGGTGGGGGCGCGGGCCGGGCGTCAACGAGGTGGCGCGCCACCCCGTTCCTCGCCGTACGAGGACTACGCCCTGCGCGCCCCGGCCGTCTCCGTCTCCGGCTCCGGTTCCGACGCCGGGCGTGGCAGTCGGGCGGCGCGCAGTCCGGTCAGCCGGCTCTTCCCGTCGCCGGACTTGGCGGGCACCCACTTCGGCAGCCGGTGCGGCAGCGAGCCGTACCAGACGCGGGAGACCGCGTAACCGAACGCGAGGCAGGCCACGCCGCCCACCGCGTCCAGCCAGAAGTGGTTGGCGGTGGCCACGATGACCACGAGGGTGAGCGTCGGGTAGAGCAGGCCCAGGATGCGGGCCCAGGGCGCCGAGGCCAGGGCGAAGATCGTCAGGCCGCACCAGAGTGACCAGCCGATGTGCATCGACGGCATCGCCGCGTACTGGTTCGACATGTTCTTGAAGTTGCCCGACGCCATCGAGCCCCACGTCTCGTGCACCAGCACGGTGTCGATGAAGTTCGCGCCGTTCATCAGACGGGGTGGCGCCAGGGGGTAGAGGTAGTAGCCGAGCAGGGCCACCGCCGTCGTCGCGAAGAGGACGAGCCGCGTCGCCGCGTACCGGCCCGGGTGGCGGCGGAACAGCCAGACGAGAACGCCGATGGTCACGACGAAATGCAGCGTCGCGTAGTAGTAGTTCATCGACACGATCAGCCATGTCACGGAATTGACCGCGTGATTGACCGTTTCCTCGAAGGCGAGACCGAGCGTCTTCTCCGCCGACCAGATCCAGTCCGCGTTGCGCAGGGCCGCCGCCTTCTGCTCCGGAACGGCATTGCGCACGAGTGAATACAGCCAGTAACTGACCGCGATGAGCAGGATCTCGAACCAGAGCCGGGGACGCCGGGGCGTCCGCAGCGAGCGGAAGCGGGCGGACCAGCCGGCCTCGGCCGTCCGGTCGGCCACGATGGGTGAAGGACCGGCCGTCGACCGGCCTTCCTGTGCTGTCACCTGTGTTTCACCCATAGGCAGAGAGTCTTCCATAGAGATTCCCCTGCCCCCGATCATCCTCCGGTCGGGTTCGGGTCGCACATCCTGCGTCTCAAGGACGAGGCGGGGACCCCGAGCCGCCTGCGGGTCCGGCGGCCGTCGAGCCGCGAACCACCAGCTCGGGCATGAAGACGAACTCGCTGTGCGGGGCCGGGGTTCCGCCGATCTCCTCCAGGAGCGTGCGCACCGCGGCCTGGCCCATGGCCGTCACCGGCTGCCGGATCGTCGTCAGCGGCGGATCCGTGAACGCTATGAGCGCCGAGTCGTCGAAGCCCACGACCGACAGATCGCGCGGCACGTCCTTCGAGAGCCGGCGGGCCGCCCGGATCGCCCCGAGCGCCATCATGTCGCTCGCGCACACGACCGCCGTGCAGCCGCGCTCCATCAGGGCGGAGGCGGCCGCCTGACCGCCCTCCAAGGTGTACAGCGAGTGCTCGATCAACTCCTCCACCTCGTCCGGGGCGAGGCCCAGCTGCTCCCGCATCGTGGCGTGGAAGCCCTCGATCTTGCGGAGCACCGGAACGAAGCGCTTGGGGCCGAGCGCGAGGCCGATGCGCTGGTGGCCGAGCGCCACCAGATGTGTCACCGCGAGGCGCATCGCCGCCCGGTCGTCGGGCGAGATGAACGGCGCCTGCACCTTGGCCGAGAAGCCGTTCATCAGGACGAAGGGGACGCCCTGGCCGCGCAGTTGCTCGTAGCGCTGGACATCGGCCGAGGTGTCCGCGTGCAGCCCGGAGACGAAGATGATGCCGGAGACGCCCCGGTCCACCAGCATTTCGGTGAGTTCGTCCTCGGTGGAGCCGCCGGGGGTCTGGGTCGCCAGCACCGGGGTGTAGCCCTGCCGGGTCAGCGCCTGGCCGATGACCTGCGCCAGCGCCGGGAAGATCGGGTTCTCCAGCTCCGGGGTGATGAGGCCGACCAGCCCCGCGCTGCGCCTGCGCAGTCGCACCGGGCGCTCGTATCCCAGGACGTCGAGCGCCGCGAGGACGGATTCGCGGGTGGTCGCCGCGACTCCGGGCTTGCCGTTCAGGACTCGGCTGACCGTCGCTTCACTGACCCCCGCCTGAGTTGCGATATCGGCAAGCCGTGCGGTCATGGGATGGGACTGTACCGGGCCGGTGTCGGATTGCCCACCGTGCGCGGGGTGGTGCGGAGGCGCCGCGGCGTGGCCGTGGGGGAGGTCTTCGGCGGGCTTTCCGGCAACGTCTTGCAAGGACTTGCGGTACTGGATCGCGGACTGCGGTCAGATCGTCGCACTGCGGATATGCCGTGCCGTGTCTGCCTCTGCCAGGGGCGGATGACCGCCGTCAAGGGGCTTGACGGCAACCTTGAGGACACGCGAATGTAACGATCGCCAAGGCTTGCAGAAATCCTCCGCAAGGTCTTTCGGTCGTCTTTCATCCTTGTTACGTTCACGTCGACCCGGCGCCGCGACGGAGCGGTACGGCAGTTGAAGGAGTTCAGATGCGACGTGGCATAACGGCCACCGCCCTGGTCGCGGCCCTGGCGCTCGCGGCGACCGCCTGCGGCAGCGACGACGAGTCCGGCGGCAGCAAGAGCTCGGGCGAGCTCTCCGGCACCGTGACCTGGTGGGACACCTCCAGCGTCGGCAGCGAGGACAAGGTCTTCAAGAAGCTGGCCGAGGGCTTCGAGAAGAAGCACCCGAAGGTCGACGTCAAGTACGTCAACGTGCCCTTCGGCGAGGCGCAGAACAAGTTCAAGAACGCCGCCCAGGCCGGCGACGGCGCGCCCGACGTGATCCGCTCCGAGGTCGCCTGGACGCCGGACTTCGCCAACCTCGGCTACCTGGCCCCGCTGGACGGCACCGCCGCCCTGAAGAACCAGGACGACTTCCTCAAGCAGGCCGTCGCGTCCACCAAGTACGAGGACAAGACCTACGCCGTCCCGCAGGTCATCGACTCCATGGGCATCTTCTACAACAAGAAGCTGTTCAAGGAGGCCGGTGTCGAGGCGCCCGCGAACCTGGACGACCTCAAGACCGTCGCCAAGAAGATCAAGGACAAGACCGGCAAGACCGGCCTCTACCTCCGCGGCGACGACCCGTACTACTTCCTCTCCTTCCTGTACGGCGAGGGCGGCGACATGGTCGACGCCTCCTCCAAGAGCGTCACCATCGACAAGCCCGAGGGCGTCAAGGCGTTCAAGGCGGTCAAGGCCCTGGTCGACGACGGCACCGCGAAGACGGACGCCTCGGACGGCTGGGAGAACATGATGCAGTCGTTCAAGAACGGCGACGTCGCGATGATGATCAACGGCCCCTGGGCCGTCGCCGACACCCTGACCGGCAAGGAGTTCACCGACAAGGACAACCTGGGCGTCGCCCCGGTCCCGGCCGGCTCCGCCGCCCAGGGCGCCCCGCAGGGCGGCCACAACCTCGCCGTCTACGCGGGCTCCAAGAACCTCGAGGCCTCCTACGCCTTCGTCGAGTACATGACGTCCGTGGACAGTCAGGCCACCGCCGCCGGCGAGCTGAACCTGCTGCCGACCCGCACCTCCGCGTACGCCAAGAAGGAAGCGGTCGACAGCGAGATCGTCGGCTTCTTCAAGCCGGTCGTCGAGACCGCCGTCGAGCGCCCCTGGATCCCCGAGGGCGGCAGCCTCTTCGAGCCGCTGCGCGTCGAGTACACCAAGGTCCTCACCGGCCAGACCACGCCGGAGAAGGCCGCCAAGTCCACCGGCGACTCCTACCGCAAGCTCCTCGAGGGCTGGAAGTAACAGGAAGGTTGGCCGACTGATGGCTGTCCACACCAGCCAGTCGGTGGTGAAGGCCGCGGGCGAGAACACCGCCCGCGGCCGGAGCCGCGGTACTGGCACCCCACCGCCGACCCCCGGCCGCCTGAGGCGGGCGCTGTCGGTCCACTGGTACGCCTGGGCCATGGTCGCCCCGGTCGTCGTCGTGATCGGCGTGATCATCGGCTACCCGCTGGTCCGCGGCATCTACCTCTCGATGACCGACGCCGACGAGCGCAACGTCGCCCGCTCCATCGGCGTCAACGAGATCCCCGCCACCTACGAGTTCGTCGGCGCGGACAACTACGTCGACGCGCTGACCGGCTCGCAGTTCCTCGGCACGCTCGGCTGGACGCTGGTGTGGACCGTCTCCTGCGTGAGCATCACGTTCGTCCTCGGCATGGCCCTGGCGAACATCCTCAACCGCCGCATCGCCGGCCGCTCCGCCTACCGCATGGCCCTCATCCTGCCCTGGGCCATCCCCGGCTTCGTCTCCGTCTTCGCCTGGCGCTTCCTCTACAACGAGGAGCGCGGCCTGCTCAACAAGATCCTCGGCGGCGCCGGCATCGACGCCGTCCCGTGGCTGAACGACCCGACCTGGGCCAAGTTCGCGGTCATCGCCGTCAACGTCTGGCTCGGCGTCCCGTTCATGATGGTGGCCCTCCTCGGCGGACTCCAGTCCATCCCCTCCGAGCAGTACGAAGCGGCCGAGATGGACGGCGCGACCGCCTGGCAGCGCTTCCGCCACATCACGCTCCCCGGACTGCGCCCGGTCTCCACCACGGTGGTCCTGCTCTCCACCATCTGGACCTTCAACATGTTCCCGGTGATCTTCCTGCTGACCCGCGGCGGACCCGGTGAGGCGACCCAGATCCTGGTGACCCAGGCGTACAAGTTCTCCTTCGAGATCAGCCCGCGCGACTACGCGCAGTCCTCCACGTGGGGCGTGCTGATCCTCGCACTCCTGATGGTCTTCGCCGTCGTCTACCGGCGGGTCCTGCGCTCCCAGGGAGACAACTGGTGACCACCGCGACCGACACCCCCGCCCGGCACGCCGTCCGCAAGGTCCGCCTGCGCGGCGAGCGCTCCCCGCTCGCCTCCGTGGTCCTGCACCTGACCCTGATCGTCGCCTCGGTGATCGCGGTCTTCCCGGTCCTGTGGGTCCTGCTGACCTCGCTCAAGCCCGCGAAGTACGCGACCACCACGGACTTCTTCCGCGAGACGACGCTCGTCAACTACACGAACCTGATCCGCGACACCGAGTTCCTCAACTGGTTCGCCAACTCCGTGATCATCTCCGCGCTCTCCACCGTGATCGGCGTCTTCGTCGCCGCCACCACCGGATACGCGGTCAGCCGCTTCCGCTTTCCCGGCAAGCGCGGGCTGATGTGGACGCTGCTCATCACCCAGATGTTCCCGGTCGCCGTCCTCATCGTGCCGATCTACAACATCATGTCGACCCTCGGACTGCTCAACCAGCCCACCGGTCTCGTCATCACCTACCTCACCATCTCGGTGCCGTTCTGCGCCTGGATGATGAAGGGCTTCTTCGACACCATCCCGCGCGAGATCGACGAGTCGGGCGAGGTCGACGGCCTCACCCCGTTCGGCACCTTCTTCCGGCTCATCCTGCCGCTGGCCAAGCCGGGCCTCGCCGTCACCGCGTTCTACTCCTTCATCACCGCCTGGGGCGAAGTCGCCTACGCCTCCGCCTTCCTGGTCGGCGACGAGAACCTCACCCTGGCCGGCGGACTCCAGAAGTTCGTCAACCAGTACGGAGCCCAGTGGGGCCCCATGACCGCCGCCTCCGTCCTCATCGCCATCCCGGCCGCCCTGGTGTTCCTCTTCGCCCAGAAGCACCTCGTCACCGGCATGTCCGCCGGAGCCGTCAAGGGCTGAGCACCTCCCGGACCCCAGCACCCGCACGCACCACCGCACCCGTCACGGCGGCGCCGGAACCCCGACCCGGACCCGGCGCCGCTCCCCACCCAGACACCTCAGGGACGACATGACCCAGCATCTCGCTGCCCCCTCCACCGGCACGTCCGACGGCGCCCCGGGCCACCGCACCGGCTGGTGGCAGGACGCGGTGATCTACCAGGTCTATCCGCGGAGCTTCGCCGACGGCAACGGCGACGGCATGGGCGACCTCCCCGGCGTCACCGCCCGCCTGCCCCACCTGAAGGACCTGGGCGTCGACGCGGTCTGGCTGAGCCCCTTCTACGCCTCCCCGCAGGCCGACGCCGGCTACGACGTCTCCGACTACCGGGCCATCGACCCGATGTTCGGCAATCTGCTGGACGCCGACGCGCTGATCCGCGAGGCCCATGGCCTGGGCCTGCGCGTCATCGTCGACCTGGTCCCCAACCACTCCTCCGACCAGCACGAGTGGTTCAAGCGCGCCCTGGCCGAGGGCCCCGGCTCCGCCCTGCGCGAGCGCTACCACTTCCGCCCCGGAAAGGGCGCCGACGGCGAACTCCCGCCCAACGACTGGGAGTCCATCTTCGGCGGCCCCGCCTGGACCCGTACGGTGAACCCGGACGGCACCCCCGGCGACTGGTACCTCCACCTCTTCGCCCCCGAGCAGCCCGACTTCAACTGGGAGCACCCGGCCGTCGCCGACGAGTTCCGTTCCATCCTGCGCTTCTGGCTCGACATGGGCGTGGACGGCTTCCGCGTCGACGTCGCCCACGGCCTCGTCAAGGCCGAGGGCCTGCCCGACCTCGGCACCCACGACCAGCTCAAGCTGCTCGGCAACGACGTCATGCCGTTCTTCGACCAGGACGGCGTCCACGCGATCTACCGCAGCTGGCGCACCATCCTCGACGAGTACCCGGGCGAGAGGATCGCCGTCGCCGAGGCCTGGACGCCCACCGCCGAGCGCACCGCCAACTACGTGCGCCCCGACGAGATGCACCAGGCGTTCAACTTCCCGTACCTGGCCACCGCCTGGGACGCCGCCGAACTCCGCAAGGTCATCGACTCCTCGCTCGACGCCATGCGCCCGGTCGGCGCGCCCACCACCTGGGTGCTCTCCAACCACGACGTCACCCGGCACACCACCCGGTTCGCCAACCCGGCGGGGCTCGGCACCCAGATCCGTACCCCCGGCGACCGCGAGCTGGGCCTGCGCCGGGCCCGCGCCGCCTCGCTGCTGATGCTCGCCCTGCCCGGCTCCGCCTACGTCTACCAGGGCGAGGAGCTCGGCCTGCCCGACGTCACCGACCTGCCCGACGAGGCCCGCCAGGACCCCTCGTTCTTCCGCGCCGCGGGCCAGGACGGCTTCCGCGACGGCTGCCGCGTCCCGATCCCGTGGACCCGCGAGGGCACCTCGTACGGCTTCGGCGACGGCGGCAGCTGGCTCCCGCAGCCGGCCGGCTGGGGCGAGCTGTCCGTCGAGGCGCAGACCGGCGTGGAGGGCTCCACCCTGGAGCTGTACCGCGCCGCGATCGCCGCCCGCCGCGACCACCCGGGCCTCGGCGCGGGCACCGGCGTCGAGTGGCTGGACGCCCCCGAAGGCGTCCTCGCCTTCGCCCGCCCGGGCTTCGTCTGCACCGTCAACACCACCGGCGCCCCGGTCCGCGTCGCCGCCCGCGGCCAGGTGCTGCTCGCCAGCTCCCCGGTCACCGTGGACGGCGCCGAGGCCGAGCTGCCCGCCGACACCACGGTCTGGTGGACGGTGTGACACTGCCGTCGCCCAGGATCACGGCCGCGCCCCGCCTCTCCGACATCGCCGGCCAGGCGGCGGTCAGCGAGGCGACGGTCAGCCGGGTCCTGAACGGGAAGCAGGGCGTCGCGGACTCCACGCGTCAGCGGGTGCTCGCGGCGCTCGACATCCTGGGCTACGAGCGGCCCGTACGGCTGCGGCAGCGCAGCGCCGGACTGATCGGCCTGGTGACGCCCGAACTCACCAACCCGATCTTCCCGGCGTTCGCGCAGTCCGTCGAACAGGTGCTGGCCGGACACGGCTACACCCCCGTGCTCTGCACCCAGGTGCCCGGCGGCGCCACCGAGGACGAACTCGTCGAGCAGCTCGTGGAGCGGGGCGTCGGCGGCATCGTCTTCCTGTCCGGGCTGCACGCGGACACCTCCGCCGACCCGGAACGGTATGCCGCGCTCACCGAGCGCGGCATACCGTTCGTCCTGATCAACGGCTACAACGAGCGCATCAGCGCCCCCTTCTTCTCGCCCGATGACAACGCTGCCGTACGGATGGCCCTCGGGCATCTCGCCGACCTCGGCCACCGCCGGATCGGCCTGGCCATCGGCCCGCAGCGCTACGTCCCTTCCCGCCGCAAACGCGACGGGTTCGTGGAGGCGGCCGTCTCGGTGCTCGGCATGGACCGGCCGACGGCCGAATCGCTGGTCTGCTCCACCCTGTTCAGCGTCGAGGGCGGTCAGGTGGCGGCCGGCGCCCTGCTGGACGCGGGCTGCACGGGCATCGTCTGCGGCAGTGACCTGATGGCCCTCGGCGTGGTCCGCGCCGCCCGGGGGAGGGGCCTGGAGGTGCCGCGCGACGTCTCGGTCGTGGGCTTCGACGACTCGCCGTTCATCGCGTTCACGGACCCGCCGCTGACGACGGTGCGCCAGCCCGTGCAGGCGATGGCGGCGGCCGCCGTGGGCGCGCTGCTGGAGGAGATAGGCGGCAACCCGGTGCAGCGCACGGAGTACGTCTTCCAGCCGGAGCTGGTCGTCCGGGGCTCGACGGCGGCGGTGCGCACCCAGGGCTGACGAGCCCCGGGGCCACAGGAAGCACGGGGGACACGGCAAGCAGGGGAGCACGCACAGGAGAGGCACCAGGAGTCGGCCCAGGAAGGGCCGGCGGGGAGTTGTAGCGACTCCGGGTGCCTCTCTTGTCGTGACCGGCCCGGCCGGCCGGGCGCGTGGGGTCCACCACCGCGTGAGCGACGCCGGAACCCCCGGCCGACCGGACCGGAGTCGGATGAAACGTAACAGGCGCGCAATATCTTGCGAAAGACCTTGCAGCAAGAAATCGGACGGATGTCAGGAAGAAAACGCCGTTGTTTCACGGATGTGAGCGGCTGATGTCCAAAGGGTTGACCGGTGCCGGGTGGGCTCGTACGGTCTGCGCTGCGGCAAGGTTTGCATTCTTGCAGCAAGAACCTTCAGGAGCCTTGAGGGCATGGCGCGTTGCCGGCTGAGGCTGCACCGTCACCCGCGTTTCCCCCACCCGCAGGAGGAAAGACATGGCACGCAGACCCCTGTCTGGCGCGCTCGCCCTCGTGGCAGGCGCCGCCGCCCTCGTCATCCCCACCGGATTCGGCGCCGCGTCACCCGCGCAGGCCGCCGCTCCGGGCGACAAGGACGTCACGGCCGTGATGTTCGAGTGGAAGTTCGCCTCCATCGCCAAGGCCTGCACGGACACCCTCGGTCCGGCGGGCTACGGCTACGTCCAGGTCTCGCCGCCCCAGGAGCACATCCAGGGCGGCCAGTGGTGGACGTCCTACCAGCCCGTCAGCTACAGGATCGCCGGCCGTCTCGGTGACCGTGCCGCCTTCTCCGCCATGGTCAACACGTGTCACTCGGCGGGCGTCAAGGTCGTCGCGGACGCCGTCATCAACCACATGGCGGCGGGCAACGGCACCGGCACCGGCGGCTCCGCGTACACGAAGTACGACTACCCGGGCATCTACTCCGGCGCCGACATGGACGACTGCCGCGCCCAGATCAGCAACTACAACGACCGTGCCAACGTCCAGAACTGCGAGCTGGTCGGCCTCGCCGACCTGGACACCGGCGAGGACTACGTACGCGGCAGGATCGCCGGGTACCTGAACGACCTGCTCTCGCTCGGCGTCGACGGGTTCCGCATCGACGCCGCCAAGCACATGCCCGCCGGCGACCTGGCCAACATCAAGTCCCGGCTGAGCAACCCGAACGTCTACTGGAAGCAGGAGGCGATCTTCGGGGCGGGCGAGGCCGTCTCGCCCTCCGAATACCTCGGCACCGGCGACGTCCAGGAGTTCCGTTACGGGCGGAGCCTCAAGCAGGTCTTCCTCAACGAGAACCTCGCCCACCTGAAGAACTTCGGCGAGGGCTGGGGCTTCATGGAGTCCGGCAAGTCCGGCGTCTTCGTCGACAACCACGACACCGAGCGCGGCGGCGACACCCTCAACTACAAGAACGGCTCCGCCTACACCCTCGCCAACGTCTTCATGCTGGCCTACCCCTACGGCTCCCCGGACGTCCACTCCGGCTACGAGTTCAGCGACCACGACGCCGGACCGCCGGGCGGCGGCCAGGTGAACGCCTGCTACAGCGACGGCTGGAAGTGCCAGCACGCCTGGCGCGAGATCTCCTCCATGGTCGGCTTCCGCAACGCGGCCCGCGGCCAGTCCGTCACCAACTGGTGGGACAACGGCGGCGACCAGATCGCCTTCGGCCGGGGCGACAAGGCGTACGTCGCCATCAACCACGAGGGCTCCGCGCTGAACCGGACCTTCCAGACCTCGCTGCCCGCCGGTGACTACTGCGACGTCCAGTCCGGCAACGGCGTCACCGTCAACGGCTCCGGCCAGTTCACCGCCACCGTCCCGGCCGGCACGGCCGTCGCCCTGCACGTGAATGCCCGGACCTGCTCCGGAGGCGGCGGCACGAACCCCGACCCGGGCCCCGGTGACGGCTCCTCCGGCGCCTCCTTCGGCGTCAACGCCACCACCCAGCCCGGCCAGAACATCCACGTCACCGGCGACCAGGCCGCCCTCGGCAACTGGAACCCGGCGAACGCGCCGAAGCTCGACCCGGCCGCGTACCCCGTGTGGAAGCTCGATGTGGCCCTGCCCGCCGGGACCACGTTCGCGTACAAGTACGTCCGCAAGGACGGCAGTGGCAACGTCACCTGGGAGAGCGGGGCGAACCGCACCGCGACCGTCCCGGCCTCCGGGAAGGTCACGCTGACCGCCGACGTCTGGCGCGGCTGACCCGTAACCCCCTTCTCCGCGGGCCGGTGGCAGCGCCACCGGCCCGCAAGCCCACCCTCCTGACACCAGCCGAGGAGCACCCTCCGTGTCCCGAACCACCTTGAGACGAGGGGCGGTGGCCGCCCTGTGCGCGGCGCTGCTGCCCGTCGTCCCGGCGGCCACCGCCGCCGCGTCGCCCCGGCCGCCGGCCCCGCCCTCCGACGCGAAACTGGCGAAGGAGGCGGCCCGGCACGACCTCACGCGCGAGCAGTTCTACTTCGTGCTGCCCGACCGCTTCGCCAACGGCGACGCCTCCAACGACCGGGGCGGGCTGACCGGTTCACGGCTCGACCACGGCTATGACCCCACCGACAAGGGGTTCTACCAGGGCGGCGACCTCAAGGGGCTCACTCAGAAGCTCGACTACATCAAGGGCCTCGGCACCACCGCCATCTGGATGGCGCCGATCTTCAAGAACCGGCCCGTCCAGGGCACCGGCCAGGACGCCTCGGCGGGCTACCACGGCTACTGGATCACCGACTTCACCCAGGTCGACCCGCACTTCGGCACCAACGCCGACCTGGAGAAGCTGATCGACAAGGCCCACGCCAAGGGCATGAAGGTCTTCTTCGACGTCATCACCAACCACACCGCCGACACCGTCGACTACGCGGAGAAGGCCTACGGCTACAAGCCCAAGGGCGCCTTCCCCTACCTCGACAAGGACGGCCGTCCCTTCGACGACCGCGAGGGCGTCAAGAAGGTCGACCGGGACTCCTTCCCGTACACCCCGGTGCAGGCCCCCGGCACGGCGAAGAAGGTGCCGTCCTGGCTCAACGACCCGACCATGTACCACAACCGGGGCGACTCGACGTGGGCCGGCGAGTCCAACGAGTACGGCGACTTCTCCGGGCTCGACGACCTGTGGACCGAGCGTCCCGAGGTCGTGAAGGGCATGGAGAAGATCTACGAGAAGTGGGTCCGCGACTTCGACATCGACGGGTTCCGGATCGACACCGTCAAACACGTCGACCTGGACTTCTGGACCCAGTGGGCCACCGCGCTCGACGACTACGCGGCCAAGCGCGGCCGGGACGACTTCTTCATGTTCGGCGAGGTCTACTCCGCCGACCCCGAGATCACCTCGCCGTACGTGACCCGGGGCCGTCTGGACTCCACGCTGGACTTCCCGTTCCAGGACGCCGCCCGGCAGTTCGCCTCCCAGGGCGCGCCCGCCGACAAGCTCGCCTCGGTGTACGGCAACGACTTCCGCTACACCACCGACAAGGCCAACGCCTACGAGCAGGTCACCTTCCTCGGCAACCACGACATGGGCCGCATCGGGACGTTCCTGAAGCAGGACAACCCCGAGGCCGATGACGCGGAGCTGCTGAAGCGCGCCCGGCTCGCCAACGAGCTGATGTTCCTCGGCCGGGGCAACCCGGTGATCTACTCCGGCGACGAGCAGGGCTTCACCGGCGCGGGCGGCGACAAGGACGCCCGCCAGCCCCTCTTCGCCTCCAAGGCCGCCGACTACCTCGACGACGACCAGCTCGGCACCGACCGCACCCACGCCTCGGACGCGTACGACACGAAGCACCCCGTCTACCGCTCCATCGCCGAGCTCTCGAAGCTCACGAAGGAGCACCCGGCGCTGCGCGACGGCACCCAGACCGAGCGGCTCGCGGACGGCTCGGTGTACGCCACCTCGCGCATCGCGACGAAGCGGCCGTACGAATACCTCGTCGCCTCCAACAACGGCACGAGCCCGAGGAAGGTCCAGCTCGCCACCGAGTCGGCCGAGATGAACTTCCTTACCCTGTACGGCGGTTCCGGTACGGTCCGCAGCGGCAAGGACAAGAAGGTCACCGTCACCGTGCCCGCCCTCTCCAGCATCGTGCTGAAGGCGGACAAGGCCGTCGGCGCGCCCGCCGCCAAGCCCGCGATCTCGCTGAAGGCCCCGGCCGCCGGCGCCACCGGCACCGTCGAGATCACCGCCGACGTGGACGGCGGACAGCTCAACCGGGTCGTCTTCGCCGCGCAGACCGGCGACGGCAGGTGGAAGACGCTCGGCAGCGCCGACCACGCCCCGTACAAGGTCACCCAGTATCTGGACGCCTCGGTGCGGGCGGGAACGCCCCTGCGCTACAAGGCCGTGGTGATCGACCGGACGGGACGCACCTCCGGTGCTCTCGCCTCGACCACCGCCGGCCAGGCTCCGGACCCCGGCAAGCCTGTCGCCGTCGAACGCGACCGGGCGGTCGTCCACTACCGGCGCGCCGACGGCGACTACACCGGATGGCAGCTCAAGTCCGGTGAGAAGACGGCCGAGTTCATCGGCCGGGACGCGTACGGCGCGTTCGCCTGGATCGACGTGGAGGAGGGCACGGGTTCCCTCCCGTACACCGTCGAGAAGGACGGCACGGCCGACGGCCCGGAGCGGACCGTCGACCTGGGTGCGACCGGGCAGGTCTGGATCGAGCAGGGCAAGGACGAGCAGACGGCCGAAGCCCCCGAGGCCCCGCCGCAGGACACCACCAAGGCGGTCCTCAACTACCACCGCCCGGACGGCGACTACGACGGCTGGGGGCTGCACACCTGGGCCGGAGCCAAGGAGCCCACCGACTGGGCGAAGCCGCTGGCGCCGGTGAGGAAGGACGCCTACGGGGTCACCTTCGAGGTGCCGCTCGTCGACGGCGCCACCACGCTCAGCTACATCCTCCACAAGGGCGACGAGAAGGACCTGCCCACCGACCAGTCCCTCGACCTCGCCACGTACGGCCACGAGGTGTGGATGCTCGGCGGCAGGCCCGGCTATCTGCTCCCGCAGACCGGCGGCGGCGCGGCCCCCGACCTGTCCAAGGCCGAGGCGCAGTGGATCGACGCGAACACCGTCGTCTGGAAGGTGAAGGCCACCGACGCCACCAGCCAGCAGCTCGTGTACGCGAAGAAGGGCGGTATCTCCGTCGTGGACGGGGCGCTCTCGGAGGAGGGCCAGTGGCTGCGGCTCACGCAGGCCGCGCTCAGTGACGCGCAGAAGGCCAAGTACCCGCACCTGAAGGACTATCCGGCCTTCACCGTCGACACCCGCGACCGCGACCGTGTCCGTGAGTCCCTGCGGGGCCAGCTGATCGCGACCCAGCGTGCCGCCAACGGTGCCCTGCTCGCCGCCACCGGCGTACAGACGGCCGGGATCCTGGACGACCTGTACGGCAAGAAGGCGGCTTCCGCCGAACTCGGCCCGGTCTTCCGGAAGTCGACGCCCACCCTGTCCGTCTGGGCCCCGACCGCCGCGACCGTCGCCCTCGAACTCGACGGCCGTACGCACCCGATGAAGCGCGACGACCGCACCGGCGTCTGGTCGGTCACCGGGAAGAAGAGCTGGCAGGGCAAGCCCTACCGGTACGCCGTGACCGTCTGGGCGCCCACCGTCCAGAAGCTGGTCACCAACAAGGTCACCGACCCCTACTCCACCGCCCTGACCGCCGACTCCGCCCGCAGCCTCGTCGTCGACCTCACCGATCCGAAGCTTGCGCCGCGCGGCTGGTCCGGCCTGAAGAAGCCCGCCGCCACCCCGCTGCGGGACGCCCAGATCCAGGAGCTGCACGTCCGGGACTTCTCCATCACGGACCGGACGGCGAAGCACCCCGGTGAGTACCGGGCCTTCACCGACACCCGGTCCAAGGGCATGCAGCACCTGAAGAAGCTCGCCGACTCCGGCACGAGCTACGTCCACCTGCTGCCCGTCTTCGACATCGGGACCATCCCGGAGAAGAAGAAGGACCAGGCGACGCCCGACTGCGACCTGACCGCCCCCGCACCCGACTCCGAGAAGCAGCAGGAGTGCGTGAGCGAGGCCGCCGCCAAGGACGGCTTCAACTGGGGCTACGACCCGTTCCACTACACCGTGCCCGAGGGCTCCTACGCCTCCGACCCGGACGGCACCCGGCGCACGGTCGAATTCCGGCAGATGGTGCAGGGCCTCAACCAGGCCGGTCTGCGCACGGTCATGGACGTCGTCTACAACCACACCGTCGCCTCCGGACAGGACGACAAGTCGGTCCTCGACAGGATCGTGCCCGGCTACTACCAGCGGCTCCTGGAGGACGGCACCGTCGCCACCTCCACTTGCTGCGCCAACACCGCGCCCGAGAACACCATGATGGGCAAGCTCGTCGTGGACTCGATCGTCACCTGGGCCAAGGAGTACAAGGTCGACGGCTTCCGCTTCGACCTGATGGGTCACCACCCCAAGGACAACATCCTCGCCGTCCGCAAGGCGCTCGACAGCCTCACGCTCGCCAAGGACGGCGTCGACGGCAAGAAGATCATCCTGTACGGCGAGGGCTGGAACTTCGGCGAGATCGCGGACGACGCCCGCTTCGTCCAGGCCACCCAGAAGAACATGGCCGGCACCGGCATCGCCACCTTCTCCGACCGGGCCCGCGACGCCGTACGCGGCGGCGGCCCCTTCGACGAGGACCCCGGCGTCCAGGGCTTCGCCACCGGCCTCTACACCGACCCCAACTCCTCGCCCGCCAACGGCACCCGCGCCGAGCAGAAGGCCCGGCTGCTGCACTACCAGGACCTGATCAAGGTCGGCCTCACCGGCAACCTCGCCGACTTCACCTTCACCGACACCTCCGGGCGTACGGTCAAGGGATCCGACGTCGACTACAACGGGGCGCCCGCCGGGTACGCGGCCGTCCCCGGTGACGCCCTCGCCTACTCCGACGCCCACGACAACGAGACGCTCTTCGACACCCTCGCCTTCAAGCTCCCGGCGGGGACGAGCGCAGCCGAGCGGGCCAGGGCCCAGGTGGTCGCCATGGGCGCGTCCGTCCTCTCCCAGGGACCCTCGCTCTCCCAGGCGGGCACCGACCTGCTGCGCTCCAAGTCGCTGGACCGCAACTCCTACGACAGCGGCGACTGGTTCAACGCCCTGCACTGGGACTGCCGCGACGGCAACGGCTTCGGCCGGGGCCTGCCGCCCGCCGCCGACAACCAGGACAAGTGGCCGTACGCGAAGCCGCTCCTGGCCGCCACCGGCACCATCGCCCCCGACTGCGCCCAGATCGACGGGGCTTCGGCCGCCTACCGCGACCTGCTCACCATCCGCTCCACCGAGAAGGAGTTCTCCCTGAGCACCGCGGACCAGGTGCGGTCCGCCCTGTCCTTCCCGCTCTCCGGCAAGGACGAGACGCCCGGCGTGATCACCATGCGCCTCGGCAAGCACGTCGTCGTCCTCAACGCCGCGCCCGACACCGCCACCCAGCGGCTCGCCGCACCGGCCGGAAAGACGTACGCACTGCACCCGGTGCAGGCCAAGGGCGCGGATCCTACGGTCAAACGAGCCAGGTACGACGGGAAATCAGCCACTTTCACCGTCCCGGGACGCACGGTGGCCGTCTTCACTCTGCGCTGACCTCGGGCGGCACTACGGTGACGGCAGACGTCGGCAACGGTGCCGCGACAGCCGTCCTGGTCCACCGGGCCGGTCCCGCTCTCCCCGTCGGGGGAGGCGGGGCCGGCCCGCGGCCGTCGGCCCGCCGGCGCCCCCTGCCCCAGCGCGCGGACGGTGATGATGACCAAGGTGGGATACCTTCCCGAGGAGACGAGCAGCTTCGTCGGGAGGCGGGCCGAACTGGCCCGGCTGCACACCGCGTTGACCACCCGGCGGATGACCACCCTGATCGGCCCCGGCGGTGTCGGCAAGACCCGGCTCGCGCTCCGGGCCGCCCGTGCCGCGGCCGACCGTTACGCGGACGGCGCCTGGTGGGCCGACCTCTCCCCGCTCTACGACGACGGACTGCTGCTCCCCACCGTCTCCGACGCGGTCGGGCTGGCCGACCACACCCTGCGGATGCCGGTCGAGGCGCTGTGCGAATGGCTCGGCGACAAGCACCTCCTGCTGGTCCTCGACTCCGCCGAACACCTCCGCGCCTCCTGCTCGCACCTGCTGGCCGAGATCCTGACCACCTCCGCGCGGCTGACCGTCCTGGTCACCAGCAGGCAGCCGCTCGGCACGCACGGCGAACACGTCGTCGCGGTGCCCCCGCTCCCGGTCGACGGCGCGCCCGACGCCCTCCAGCTCTTCGCCGACCGGCTGCGCGCCGCCGACCCCGGGGCAGGTCTCGACGCCCCCGGCGACGAGGCGGCCGCCGCCGAGATCTGCCGCCGTCTCGAAGGCATCCCGCTCGCCATCGAACTGGCCGCCGCGGGCATCGGCCGGCACAGCGTGGCCCAGCTCGCCGACCGGATCGGCACCCGCTTCGACGCCCGCAGCGCCCCCTCCGGCACCCTCTTCGGCACATCCTTCGGCAGGCCCTTCGGCACGCCCGGCCGGAGCGGCGGCCTCGCCCTCGGCCCCGGCACACCGGGCGCGGGCGGACCGGGCGGACCCGGCGGGACCGACGGGCTCGGCGGGCCCGGCGAGGACCCGGGCACGGCCCGCCTCGACCTGCTCGCCGACGCGACGGTGTGGCCCCGCCGCCACCGCACCCTGCGCACCGCCATCGGCTGGTCCCACGAGCTGTGCACCCCGCTGGAGCGGCTGCTGTGGGCCCGCCTCACCCCGCTGCGGACCGACTTCGACGAGGAGGTCGCCCGCGAGGTCTGCGCCGGGGGCCCGCTCACCGCCGACGAGGTGGACCGGGCGCTCCAGGGCCTCGTCGCCCAGTCCGTCGTCCAGCGCGACGGCGACCGCTACCGGATGCTCGACACCCTGCGCGAGTACGGCCGGATGTGGCTCACCGAGCTGGGCGAGGCCCGCGCCGCCGCCGACCGGCACGCGAGCAGCTTCCTCGGCCTCGCCCGCCGCGCCCACGAGGGCTGGACCGGGCCGGACCAGGTGTCCTGGTACCACAAGGTGTCCGACACCCACCTGGACCTGTGCGCCGCCCTGGAGCACCTGCTCGCCCACGACGTCGAAGGGGCCCAGGAGATGGCGGGCCGGGTCGGCTTCTTCTGGGCCTGCTGCGGCCACCTCTCCGAGGCCCGCGACTACGCCCGGCGCGCGCTGGACGCGGGCCCCGCCGAGGGCCCCCACCGGACCAGGCTGCAATGGGTCATGGGCGTCGCGGCCCTGCTCCAGGGCGACTTCGCGACCGCCGAGAAGTACGGCGCGCTCTGCACGGCCGTCGCCCTGTACGACCGGGACGAGGAGGGCATGCTCGGCGCGGCCTATCTCTCCGGCCTCACCCAGCTGATGACCGGGCAGCCCGCGGCGGCCCTGGTGGCGGCCGAGCGCGTCCTGCGGATGACCGGGAGCGTCCCGGCGGGCTCGGCCCACCGGCTGCGCTGCCACCTCGTCACCGTCTTCGCGCTCACCGCGCTCGGCCGGCTCACCGAGTCCGAGGCGGCGGCCACCGCGCTGCGCCGGGCCTGCGAACGCGGCGGCGAGTACTGGACCCGCTCCTACGCGGACTACCAGCTCGCCCTGATCGCCCTGCTCCAGGGCCGCCCGGCGGACTCCGCCGCACACGCCCGGTCGATGCTCGCGGGCAAGCACCGGCTCCGCGACAGCTTCGGCATCGCGCTCGGCCTGGACATCCTGGCCGCCGCCATCGCCGCCCAGGGCGCGGGCGCCCAGGCCGCCCGGGTCTACGGCACCGGACACGCGTACTGGCGGATGGTCGGCCACCCTCAGCGCGGCACGCCCGAGCTGGGTCCGGTCCGCGAGACCTGCGAGCTCCAGGCGCGGGCGGCGGTCGGCGACGAGGCGTACCAGCGCGCCTTCGAGCGCGGTCAGTCCGACAACGCGGAGGTCGGTCTCGCCGCCGCGCTGCGCACCGGTCTCCAGCTCTGACCAGGCAGGGAGCTTCTCTCTGTCCCCGGACTACCCGCATCCGCCGCCTTGTGGGTAAGGTTAGGCATACCTAAGTAGCCGCTTGGGTTCCGCTGACCCTCCCTGGAGAACTCGGATGCGTCTTTCCCGCCCCCGCGCCACGCAGCCGACCCGCGCCGAGCGTGTCCGGTCGATCCTGACCGTCGCCCACTCCATGACGGTGGTCAGCGACGGCCTGCACACCGAAGTCCGCCGCCTCGACGGCACGGGCGCGATGGGCCACATTCACCTGCATGCCCCGAACGACGGAAGTCACGCGCCGAGCGGCGAACGCGTCCCGGCCCGCCTGGAGTTCACCGACATCGCCCCCACTCCCGTACGCGACCGGCTGCGCGCCCGCGTCACGGTCACCGGGCTGCTGGCCACCCCGTACAGCACCGACACGCAGGAGAGCACCTGCATGGAGTTCGGGCAGGCCGTCCTGGAGGACGCCGAGGGCCGCACCTTCGTCACCCTGGAGGAGCTGGAGGAGGTCGAGACCGACCCGATCGCCCCCTGCGAGGCGGGCATGCTCACCCATCTGGTGGACGACCACGCCGAACTCGTCCCGCTGCTCCTGCGCCTCGTCCACCCCCGCCCCGAGCGCGGCATGACCCGGGCCGTGCCGCTGGCGATGGACCGCTTCGGGCTGACCCTGCGGCTCGAATACCCCCGCACCCACGAGGACGTACGGCTGCCGTTCCCCCGCCCGGTCACCGAGATCGACCAGGCGGGCCCGCAGATCCACGCCCTGCTGGCCGCCGCCCGCCGCGTCTCCCACCGCAACGGCCTGCCCGCCTGAGCGGATCGCGGCGTCAGCGCGGCAGCCGCTGTGCCGGGACGGCGGGCACATCCGGGGCGAACGCGGAGAGCCGGGACAGCAGTTCACCGAACGGGCCGTCCACCGGCTCCTGGGACAGCACCCGCAGCACGATGCCCGCCATCTCCTGGTCGTACGCGGCGCTGACGGCGGCCAGCGCCGCGAAGTCGTGCACCAGCTGCATCTCCAGCTCCTCGCGCGGAATGCGCCGCCCGTCCAGCCAGATCAGCGCCGTCGACTCGGCGAGCGACACCCAGGAGCGGACCACCAGCTCCAGCCGGGCGGGCGGTTCGCTCACCCCGAGGTGCGTGATGATCTGCTCGTATGCGGCCTGCCGCACCCCGTCGATCATGGCGTTCGCCGTCGAGGAGCCGACCGCGGGCCCGCCCCGCATCAGCGCCGAGAAGCCGGGCCCGTGCTCGTCCACGAAGTCGAAGAACCGCCCCATCACCCGCAGCAGCCGCGCCCCCAGCGGCCCTTCCAGGGGCTCCAGGAAGCGGGCCGCCAGCTCGTCGGCGGCCCGCCGCAGCGCCGCCTCGTACAGGCTCTGCTTCCCGGGGAAGTAGTGGTACACCAGCGGACGGGAGATCCCCGCGGCGGCGGCGATCTCGTCGATCGACACATCCTCGGGCGAGCGGCGGCTGAACAAGTCCAGCGCGACGCCGATCAGTTGCTGTCTGCGCTCGTCGACGCCCATCCTGCGCCGCACCCCGGTCGTCATGCGGACAGCCTATCCGGGGCGCGGTCGCACAGAGCCTAGAGGTCCAGGACGAGACGCCCGCCCCGGCAGCGGGAGACGCAGATCAGCATCGAGTCGCCCCGCTCGTCCTCGGTCAGCAACTCGTCGCGGTGGTCGATCTCGCCCTCCAGCACCCGCTGTTGGCAGGTCCCGCAGAACCCCTGCTCGCAGGAGTACGCGACATGGGGCAGCTCCGCGCGGACGGCGGCCAGCACCGACTGTCCGGCCGCGACCGGCACCGTACGCCCGCTGCGCCGCAGCTCCACCTCGAACGCCCCGGAGCTCGCCCCGGGGCCCGTCGCGGCCGAGAACCGCTCCAGGTGCAGCGGTTGCCCCTCGGGGAGCGCGGCGGCGACGGCGTCCATCAGCGGCTCCGGCCCGCAGCAGTAGACCGCGGTGTCCGGGGCGAGGTCCGCCAGCGCCCCCGCCACGTCCGGGTGCCCGGCCTCGTCCTGGGCGACGACCGTGACCCGGCCCCCGTCCGCGCCGAGCTTCTCGACCTCCTCCAGGAACGGCATCGACGCCCGCGACCGGCCCCCGTACAGCAGCCGCCACTCGGCCCCCGACGCGGCCAGCGACCGCAGCATTGGCAGGACCGGGGTGATCCCGATGCCGCCGACGACGAAGACGTAGCCCGGAGCCTCTGTGAGCGGGAATCGGTTGCGCGGCCCGCGCACCTCCACCTCCAGGCCCTCCTGGAGCTGTTCGTGCACCTCCCGCGAGCCGCCCCGGCCGTCCGCCACCAGCCGGGTCGCCACCGTGTACGCACCGGTGTCCGAAGGGTCGCCGCACAGCGAGTACTGCCGCACCAGACCGGACGGCAGCACCAGATCCAGATGGGCCCACGGCTCCCAGGGCGGCAGTCCGGCGCCTTCCAGCCGGAGCTGCACGACACCGTCGGCGACCACGGTCCGCCCGGTGATCAGCAGCCGGCGGACCGCCGTCGCCCGCCGTGCGGAGTGGCCCGATATCGGCTCGGGCAGCGCGGGCAGCGGCCACAGCGGTGACCGGGCGATCCGGCGTTTCAGGGCCCGCCGGGTGAGCAGGGCGGCGCCGGAGACCAGCACGACGGTACGCAGACGGGGCAGCGCCATGGTTCAGGACCCTCCGGTGGTGGCGGCCTCGGCGGCGAGGGCGGCGGGGGAGCGGGTCAGATAGTCCACGGCCTGGGCCGTACTGCCCTCCTGCGAGGGGTGGTAGGACCGGCTGAGATAGCTGGGGACGGACCGCAGGATCGCGCCCGTGCTGGGCAGCGTGCCCTGCTTCCCGCTCGCGTGGAACGCCTTGAAGCTGGCCTTGCCGTCCAGCAGCGTGGGGTCGTTCTCCATGAAGAAGCGGGTGCCGCGCTGCCAGAGGAACACCAGCGCGGAGAAGGCCGCCGCCCAGGTGCGCACCCGCCGCCGGTAGCCGCCGTCCACATGCATGAAGACGTCGAAGGCCACCGACCGGTGCTCGACCTCCTCCGCCCCGTGCCAGCGCAGCAGATCCAGCATGGTCGGGTCCGCGCCCCGGCGGTCCAGCGCCTCGGCGTTGAGTATCCAGTCGCCGAGGAACGCGGTGTAGTGCTCGATCGCGGCGATCGTCGCCACCCGCTCCATCAGCCACCACTTCGACGCCCGCCCCGGCGGCAGGGTCCGGTCCCCGAGCAGCTTCTCGAAAAACCAGTCGACCTGCGCGGTGTACGGGGTCGGGTCGAGGCCCAACTCCCGCAGATGCGGCAGCACATCGTCATGGGCCTGCGAGTGCACGGCCTCCTGCCCGATGAACCCGATGACGTCCTCGCGGAGTTGGTCGTCATGGATGTACGGGAGTATCTGCCGGTAGACGTGGATGAACCAGCGTTCCCCGGCCGGGAGCAGCAGATGGAGCACGTTGATGGTGTGCGTGGTGAACGGGTCGCCCGGCACCCAGTGCAGGGGCGTCTTCTCCCAGGCGAAGGACACCTTGCGGGCCTTGAGGGGCGTCCGCTCCGACGCGACCGCCGCTGGCTGCGTGTTAGACATGGTGTCAATGTACTGACGGGTATGCGGGGGGACCAGAGGCGTGCACGGATTTCCGTGCCGTTCCGTGAGGCCCGCGCGATGATTGCTTGTATGACGAAACCTGTGCAGGCCCGGTCCTTCGACGCCATCGCCGCCGCCTACGACGCCCACCGCCCCAGCTACCCGCCCGCCCTGTTCGACGCGATCGAGGAGCTGTCCGGAGTGGAGCTCGACGGAGCCCGGGTCGCGGACGTCGGAGCGGGCACCGGACTCGGCACGGCCCGGCTGTACGAGCGCGGCGCCCGGGTCACCGCGGTGGAGCCGGGCGACGGGATGGCCGAGCAGTTCCGCCGGAGCCTGCCGGACGTGCCCCTGGTCCGGGGCGACGGGAACAACCTCCCGCTGCGGACCGGCTCGATGGACCTCATCACGTACGCCCAGGCCTGGCACTGGACCGACCGCGCCCGCTCGATACCCGAGGCCCGCCGGGTGCTGCGGCCGGGCGGGGCGCTCGCCCTGTGGTGGAACGACGGCGACCCGTCCGTGGAGTGGCTGGTGGAGCAGGAGAACCGGATGCGGGTCTTCTTCAAGGTGGACATCCCGGCCGCCCCCGACGTGCGGGCCCGCTACCGCGCTGTGCTGCCCGACGGGCTCGACTTCCTGACCCGGCAGGTGGCCTGGAGCCGCCGTGTACCGGTCGACGCCCATATCGCCAACATGGCCACCCACTCCGGCTTCCTGATCGGCGACCCGGTCGAGGTCCGCGATTTCTTCGACCGCGAACGGGCTCTGCTGACCGCCCTGTTCCCTGACGGCGAGGTCGAGGAGGCCTATCTGGTGAGTCTTGCCGTAGCCCATCCCTGAGCCCGGATTCGGGTGCAGGATGGCCCGATGGCGACAGAACCGGAATGGCGAGGCGCACGGCGCGGCGGGTCAACTGCGGTGGTCCTGGCGGGAGTTCTGCTCCTGGCCGGGTGCAGTACGGAACCGTCCGACGACGGCGCGGGACAGCGGCGGCCCACGCCGAAGCCGGCCGCGACGGGCATGCTGGAGCAGCTGGCGGAGAAGGCCGGCTGCGACCCGAACGTGCAGACCGACGCGGCCGAGCTCCGGCAGGCCAACTGCAGGACGGACGAAGGGCGTTACGTCCTGACCACCTTCGCCACCGACCGCGGGCAGCGGGAGTGGATCAACGAGGCCAAGGACTACGGCGGCTCGTACCTCGTCGGACGGCGGTGGGTGGCCGTCGGCGATCCGGACGTGGTCGCGGCGCTGCGCGGCCGGCTCGGGGGGACGGTGGAGACCGCCTCGCCGCACCACTCGGGGGACAGTGGCGGAGGGGGGAGCGAGGACGGGCACTCCGGTCACCACCCGGGCTGACCGCGCAGGTTCACGGGGGCCGCACGCGCCGCGTCAGCGGCAGCGGCGGCCGTCGTTGATGCACCGCACCATCTTCTTCATCAGCCGGTCGTCGAAGACGTTGATGAAGTCGCCGTGATCGGTGATGGGCTTGTGCAACTGCTCGGGGAACGAGTCCACGGCGAAACCGGGCCCCGGCGGCACGTCGTAGACGATGCGCTGCACCAGCTGCGGCACCGCCCGGAACCCGTTCGGGCACCGCCCGTTCTCCTGGGCGAACGCCACATGGGTGCGGTGGTTGGCGCTGTCGGTGTTCTGCCCGTCCCAGCAGTTCTGGAAGGCGAACGTCCGCACCACCTGACTGCCCTCGGGACAGATCGGATACTTGTCCGTCAGCTGGCGGTCCTCGAATCCGGTGCAGCTCCACGAGGCGTTGGCATTGGCGTCGCCGTTGGTGAACGCCTTCGCGTCCCCGGTGATGATCCGCAGGAAGCGCGGCATCGCGGTGACCCTGCCGACGGGCGAGCCGACGAACTTCAACGTCACCTCGGACGGCGTCTGGATCTCGCCGACGTTCTGGTCCCGGCCGCCGCCGTCGGCGTCCACGTCGTTCTCGTCCTGCCCGTTCTGCAGACGCAGGACGGGCCAGTAGTAGGTCGACCGGTCGCCCTGGTTGCGGCAGGTGGTCGCGCCGTCCGCCAGATCGTCGTCGCTGGCGAAGGCGTCGTTGGCCTGGTTGCCGATGTAATCGTGCATATGGTGCGCGCCGTTGCTCACGCCGGGCGCGACGATGACGTTGTCCGGGTTGAACTTCCCGTTCTCATTACGGCCGCAGTCGGTGGTGAAGGTGCCCCGGGAGGCGCCGCGGCGCTGGCGGGGCCGGTCGACATTGGGCTGTACGGACTGGATATCGACGAAATCGGCGGCCACGGGCCCGTTGCCGCCCTGGCCCTGGCCCTGGTCCTGCCCGGAGTCTTCGCCCTGGCCCGGATCCTGACCGCCCGGGTCCTGGCCGCCGTCCTGGCCCTGCCCCCCATCCTGGCCCTGATTCTGGCCCTGGTCCTGGCCGTCATCCTGACCGCCGTCACCGTTGTCACCGCCACCGTTATTGCCGCCGTTGCCCGGGCGGTTGTCGTCGGCGCGCAGGCTGCATCCGGCGAGGCTCTCCAGCCCCGCCGGCCGCTCGCCCACCCGTCCGATCGCGATGCCGATACGGTCGAGGCTCGCGGTCCGCTTGCTGCGCAACGGGCCCAGCACGGCGTTCTCCGCCAGCCCCGGGTCCTGGGCTATCTGCTCCTTCCGGTCCGCGAACTGCCGGTAGGCGTCGGTGATCTGGGTATCCATCGCCGCGAGTTCGCGGTCGACCTCCCCGCGTGCCCGGTCCGGCACCTCGGGCAGCCCGTTCGCGGCTTCGGGACAGTCGATGGTGGACATCTGCCGGCCGGCGGCGTTCTGCGTCCGGGTGGGCGGAGAACCAGACGGTCCTTCTCCCGCGGAGGCGTAGACATTGACCGCGACCAGCCCACCTCCCCCCAGGATCAGGGCTGCGGAGGCGGCAATGGCCCGGTTGGCCAGTGTGGAACGTTTCTTGCGCGATGTGCGTCGCATGGGACTCCTCTGCTTCGAGGGAGAAGCGTGACGTCCCATACGCGCGGGCCCCGCGACCCGTTCAGCCCTCCGGCCGATTCGTGCGAAGCTCCAGCCGGAAAGCGGTCCGAACCACCGGCTCTCAGGCGAAGGCGGCCAATGGGGCGTCCACCGGGGCCGCCGTGAGCCGGTTGGCCAGGGTCGACAGGGTGTACGCGCCGATGCCCAGGACCACTTCGAGGGCGTTCTGCTCGGTGTAGCCGTACGCCAGGAAGTCCCGCAGGACCGCGTCCTCCACCGCCCCCGCCGAGGCGAGCACTTCCAGGGTGAACCGCCGTACGGCGTCTAGCCGTTCGTCCGGCAGCGGGCTGCCGCCGCGGTCGCGCAGGGCGGCGATCAGCGCCGGGTCGGCGTCCAGGGCGGTCAGCTTCGCGGTGTGCATCGCGACGCAGAGGTGACAGTCGTTGCGGGTGGCGATCGTCATGATCAGGACCTCGCGGGAGAGCGGGTCCAGGGTGCAGGCCTCGAAGATCGCGCTGATCCTCAGGAAGCCGTCCAGGGCGTGCGGCGAGGCGGCGAGCCGGGCGATGGCGGCGGGCCGGTAGCCCAGCCGCTCCGTCACCGCCTCCATGGCGCGTCGCGATGCGGGCGGGGCGGTCTCGGGGGTGAGATCGGGAAAGGGCATGGCGAACCTTTCACGGCGCTAGGATCGACAACATGGTTGACGAAAAAAAGGTAAACCAGGTTGTCGAGTCTCGCAACGGCTTTGAACTGCCCCTGCTCCTCCTCGCCGGCTTCCGCTCGATCATCGACGCCCTGCACCAGGACCTCGCCGAGCACGGACACCCCGGAACCCGCCCCGCGTACGGCTTCGCCCTCCAGGCGGTGGGCCGCGACGGCGCGGCCATCAGCGAGATCGGGCGGCGGCTCGGGGTCTCCAAGCAGGCCGCCGGGAAGACCGTCGAGAAGTTGGCGGCGCTCGGCTACGTGGAGCGGGCCCCGGACCCCGCCGACGGCCGGCGCACCCTGATCCGCCTCACCCCGCACGGCGTCGACCTGCTGACCCGGTCCGCCGAGGGCTTCGACCGGCTGCGGGACCAATGGGCCCGGACGCTCGGCGAGGAGCGGCTGGCCGCCCTGGAGCGGGATCTGCGCACGATGGCCCCGGGCGGCGCGTTCCGGCTGGACGCGGCGGGCTGGTTCACGGACTGAGCGCGGGCCCGGGGCCCCGGCGGCGCCGGTGGATCAGCCGTGGTCCAGATAGGCCAGCACCGCCAGCACCCGGCGGTTGTCGTCGTCCGACGGCGGCAGGCCGAGCTTCCCGAAGATGTTCGACGTGTGCTTGGCCACCGCCCGCTCCGTGATCACCAGCTGCGAGGCGATGGCCGCGTTCGAGCGGCCCTGGGCCACCAGCTCCATCACCTCCCGCTCACGCGGGGTGAGGCCGCCCATCGGCTTGTCCTGCGAACGGCGCGACAGCAGCTGGGAGATGACCTGCGGGTCCATCGCCGTGCCGCCCGCCGCCACCCGCCGTACCGCGTCGACGAACTGGTCCGCGTCGAAGACCCGGTCCTTCAGCAGATAGCCGATGCCGCCGTTGCCGTCCGCCAGCAGCTCCCGGGCGTACAACTGCTCCACGTGCTGCGAGAGCACCAGCACCGGAAGCCCCGGCCGGGCCCGGCGGGCGGCCAGGGCGCACTGCAGGCCCTCATCCGTGTGGGACGGCGGGAGCCGGACGTCGACGACGGCGACGTCCGGCTCCAACTCGGCGAGTGCCTTGGTCAGTTCGGGCCCGGTCTCCACAGCCGCGGCGATCTCGAAGTCGTACGCCTCCAGCATGCGCACCAGGCCGTCGCGCAACAGGAAGAGATCTTCGGCTAGGACAACTCGCAAGGAATCTCCATGGTCACCATGGTGGGACCGCCCGCGGGACTGCTGACGGCCAGTACGCCGTCGAATGTACCCAGTCGCCGTTCGATTCCGCTCAGCCCCGAGCCCGACCCGACCACCGCACCGCCCTTGCCGTCGTCCGTCACGGAGATCCGGAGCATGCCGTCCGCGTGGTGCAGGTCCACATAGATCCGTGTCGCCTCCGCGTGCTTCACCGTGTTCGTCAGGGCCTCGCTGACCGCGAAGTACGCCGCCGACTCCACCGGGGCCTCCGCCCGCCCCGGCAGCTCCACCGTCACCTCCGATGCGACCGGCAGCCGCAGCGTCAGCGCCTTGACCGCGTCGCCGAGACCCCGCTCCGCAAGCACCGGCGGATGGATGCCCCGGACCAGGTCGCGCAGTTCGGTCAGCGCCTCCGCCGACGACTCGCGGGCCATCGCCAGCATCTTCTTCGCCTGCGCCGGGTCCTTCTCGATCAGCGCCTCGATCGTGCCCAGGTTCATGCCCATCGCGACCAGCCGGGCCTGCGCCCCGTCGTGCAGATCCCGCTCGATGCGGCGCAGCTCGGAGGCGGCCGTGTCCACGGCCTCGTGCCGGGTCTCGGTCAGCCGCTGGACACGCTGCTCCAGCTCCTGGTCCTGGGTGGGCGCCAGCAGGGTGCGGGCCAGCACGAAGTGCAGCCGCAGCAGCGGCCGGCTCGCCCACAGCCCGACATGGAACAGCACGATCCCCAGCGCCAGCGCGGCGAGCCCGGTCAGCTGGCTGTCCACCGGCACGAACCCGTACCAGTACGGGTCGTCGCGGAACACGTGCCACAGGCCGGCCGCGAGCACGAGCCCCTCGACCGGGTAGATCATCAGGCCCGCCGCCAGGAACGCCACCACCGTGCCCGCCGTCATGTCGACCAGCAGCCACTGCAGGTCCCGCCAGGTCGCCGGGTCCTTCAGCATCAGCGAGGTGCGCTCCACCTGACCGGTGACGCCCGTCCGCAGATCCTTCGGGAAGGGCCGGTACGGCACCGGAATCCGCACGTCCGACCAGGTCACCGCCCACAGCCGCCGCTGGTTGGCGTGCTTGCGGACCGCCTCCAGCACCACCGGGGTGGTGAACACCCCGATGCCCAGCAGGATGAAGGAGATCGAAAGCACCGCGAGGACGAACAGGGTGATGGAACCCGCCAGACCGGCGACCGAAAGGAACAGCCCCCGCCCCGCCGCCACCATCGACGGCCGCAGCCGCCCCGAGAACACCTTCATCGTGGTCCCTCTCCCCTCACCGGACCCGGGCTGTTCCCGGTCCGCAGCCAGTCTCACCCGGGCAGGACCCGCCGCGTCAGCCGGTCCGCCACCCGGCGGGGGTGTACCTGGCACCACCCCCTTATCCGCCCCCTACACCTCCGTGACCGGGGGCTTCGACGGCTGGGGCGGACCGCGCCGGATTCCTAGATTCGAAGCGTCCCGATCCACTGACGCGACGCCTACCTCTGGGGGAGAGACCACATGAGGCGCAACCTCGCCGCACGCATCGGCGTGTGGAGCACCCACCACCGCAAGACGGCCGTTCTCGGCTGGCTGCTCTTCGTCGTGCTCGCCACGGGCATCGGCGGGGCCACCGGCATGGTGGAGATGACCAACGCGGAGAACGGCGCGGGCGAATCCGCCCGCGCCGAACAGATCCTCCTCGACGCCGGACTCGACAAGCCCGCGGGCGAACTCGTCATGGTCTCCGCCCCCGCCGCGGGGGAGTGGAAGCCGGCCGCCGACGCCCTCGCCGACGCCGTACGCAAGACCGGCGAGACGCAGAACATCGCCCCGCCCGTCGCCTCGAAGGACGGCAGGGACGCCCTGATCACCTTCGAGATGAAGGGCGAGGCCGCCACTTCGTCCGACCGGATCCAGCCCGTCCTGGACGCGGTCGCCGCCGTCGGCGAGGACCACGCGGACATCGAGATCCACCAGTTCGGCGAGGCCAGCGCGGGCAAGTGGCTCGGCGACCTGCTGGCCGAGGACTTCAAGAAGGCCGAGTTCACCGCCGTACCCCTGGCGCTCGGCATCCTCCTCGTCGCCTTCGGCGCGGTCGTCGCCGCCCTGCTCCCGGTCGGCCTCGCCCTCACCGCGTGCATGGCCGCCTTCGGCCTCCTCTCGATCGCCAGCCACCAGCTGCACCTGTTCCAGACCACCTACTCGGTGATGTTCCTGATGGGCTTCGCCGTCGGCGTCGACTACTGCCTCTTCTACCTGCGCCGCGAACGCGACGAACGCGCCGCCGGACGCGACGCCGAGACCGCCCTGCGCATCGCCGCCGCCACCAGCGGCCGGGCCGTCCTCGTCTCCGGCCTCACCGTGATGGTCGCGATGGGCGGCATGTTCCTCTCCGGGCTCCTGCTGTTCAAGGGCTTCGCGCTCGCCACGATCATCGTCGTGTTCATCGCCATGCTCGGCTCGGTCACCGTCCTGCCCGCCCTGCTCTCCTGGCTCGGCGACCGCATCGACGCGGGCCGTATCCCGCTGCTGAACCGCCGCGCCAAGCACGGTCAGGCCGGCAGCGGCCGCATCGTCGGCCGGGTGCTGGGCCCCGTGCTCGCCCGCCCCCGCGCCTTCGCCGTCGCCGCCGTCGTCCTGCTGCTCGCCCTCGCCGCGCCCGCCCTCGGCATGAAGACCGAATCCCTCGG
Organism: Streptomyces sp. DSM 106670; assembly: GCF_055792845.1. Taxonomy (NCBI): domain Bacteria; kingdom Bacillati; phylum Actinomycetota; class Actinomycetes; order Kitasatosporales; family Streptomycetaceae; genus Streptomyces; species Streptomyces sp. DSM 106670. The sequence continues at coordinate 1,919,072 of NZ_CM147704.1, read as the reverse complement.
CCTGGAGAAGCAGTTCGGTTCCGACTCCCAGCTCTCCATCGCCCACACCCGTATCACCGACAGCTTCCCCGGCGGCCCCGCCCCGGCTCTCGTCGTGGTCACCGCGCCCGACATCACCGCCCCGAAGGTCGCCAAGGCGCTCGGCGGCTTCGAGGACGTCACCGTCCACCGGGACAAGAACGTCGCCGAGATCGAGATCCCCCTCCCCGGCGGCACCACCGACCTCACCGAACTCCGCGAGAGGACCCTGCCCGCCGCCTTCGAAGGCACCGGAGCGAAGACCCAGGTCACCGGCGAGACCGCGGGCTCCGTCGACTTCAACGACCAGCTCCGCCGCGGCATCGTCCCGGTCTTCGCCTTCATCACGGCGGTCACCTTCCTGCTGATGCTCCTCTGCTTCCGCAGTTACGTCATCGCCGTGACGTCCATCGCCCTCAACCTGCTCTCCGTGGCCGCCTCCTACGGTGTGATGACCGCCGTCTTCCAGCACGGCTGGGGCGCCTCGCTCATCGGTTCGGAGGGGGTCGGCGCGATCGAGGCGTGGATGCCGCTGTTCGTCCTCGTCGTCCTGTTCGGCCTGTCCATGGACTACCACGTCTTCGTCGTCTCCCGGATCCGCGAGGCGCGCGGCGGCGGCCTGGACAACCGGGCCGCGATCGAGACCGGCATCCGCCGCACGGCCGGGGCGGTCACCGGGGCGGCGGCCATCATGGTCGCGGTGTTCGCGGTGTTCGGCACCCTGTCCATGCAGGACATGCAGCAGATGGGCGTCGGCCTCGCCGTCGCGGTGTTGCTGGACGCCACCGTCGTACGGATGGTGCTGCTGCCCTCCGTGATGCTGCTCCTGGGCGAACGCAACTGGCGTACCCCGCGCGGCCTTTCGCGGCTGCCCAGCCTGGAGCACGACGAGCCGGCCGAGCCCGTGCGCGACACCGTACGGGTCTGAGAACACGCCGGTACGAGAGCCACGACGGGGAACACGGGGCGGCCCCGGACCACGGTGAGGAGGAACCGTGGTCCGGGGCCGCCGCACGGGTGCGGGTGCCGGTCAGGGCGTGTACTTGTACCCGACCCGGCGGACCGTCTGGATCGAACGGCGGTACTCCGCACCGAGCTTGCGGCGCAGCCGGGCGACATGGACGTCGACGGTGCGCCCGTCGCCCACATGCCCGTAGCCCCAGACCGTCGTCACCAGCTGGTCACGGGTGTGCACCCGGTGCGGGTGCGCCACCAGATGGGCCAGCAGCTCGAACTCCAGGTACGTGAGGTCGAGGGCGACGCCGTCGACCGAGGCCGTACGCCGGGTGGCGTCGATCCGGACCGGACCGGCGGGCGCCTTCTCGTCGGCGGCCGGGTCGGGCGCCGGCTGCTGGGGGAACGGCGTGCCGCCCGCCCGGTGCTGGGAGGCGGCGACCGCCCCCGCGAGCGCGGGCTGCTGATCGGCCGGCACGAGCACCAGGTAACCGATCATCGGCGGCTGGCCCGGCAGCGCGGGCAGGGTGTGCGGCGGGGCCGGCAGCCAGGTGGCCCCGGGCGGGAGGAAGCCCGCCACATCGGCCGGGGCCGCGACCTCGTCGCGGTCGACCGCGCGCAGCCGGTGCCGGTTCGGGTGGGCGGGGAGGGAGCGGGCGGTGGGGTGGGCCGCAGCGGGTGCCGGGGACGCCGCGGTGGCGGCGGACGCGGCGGAGAAAGTACGAGTGTTCGCCATGAGGGTCAGCTCTTTCGCGCGAGGAGTCGTCTGGGACGGACTTGTGTCGTGCGCGCGGACCGAAGGCCGGGGTGAGCGGCTTTAGTGGGCCTGCGCGTTCCACGCGCGGCAACACACCCGGTCGAAATCATGGTGCTGACGGGAAGGCCAGAACGGTTCGAGGTCGCTGCGACCCGACGCGATGTGCTGGTAGCTGGCCATGTGCTCCATTGAAGCAGACATTGCGGCTGTGCATCAGACTCCTCTCACCCGTCGATACGGACCCTTGGCGTTACGTTCCTCACGCCCGGCCGCCGCGGCCCACGAAAGAGGGGCCCACCGGCGAACCGGCGGGCCCCTCTTCGCGTGTCCGGTACGTGACCGGCGGCGGGATCAGACCTGGTCGGCCTTCTCCAGCGCGGTGCAGCAGGTGTCGACGATCAGCCGCGTGACGACGTACGGGTCGACGTTGGCGTTCGGACGACGGTCCTCGATGTACCCCTTCCGGTCCTGCTCGACCTGCCACGGGATACGGACCGAGGCGCCGCGGTTGGAGACGCCGTAGCTGTACTCGTTCCACGGGGCGGTCTCGTGCAGACCGGTGAGCCGGTCGTCGATGCCCGCGCCGTAGTTCTTCACGTGGTCCAGCGGCTTGGAGCCCTCGCCCAGCGACTCGCACGCGGTGATGATCGCGTCGTAGCCCTCGCGCATCGCCTTGGTGGAGAAGTTGGTGTGCGCGCCCGCGCCGTTCCAGTCGCCCTTGACCGGCTTCGGGTCCAGGGTGGCGGAGACGCCGAAGTCCTCGGCGGTGCGGTAGAGCAGCCAACGGGCCACCCACAGCTGGTCGGAGACGTCCAGCGGGGAGAGCGGGCCGACCTGGAACTCCCACTGGCCGGGCATGACCTCGGCGTTGATGCCGGAGATCCCGAGCCCCGCCGCCAGGCAGTTGTCGAGGTGCTTCTCCACGATCTCGCGGCCGAAGATCTCGTCCGCGCCGACCCCGCAGTAGTAGCCGCCCTGCGCGGCCGGGAAGCCGCCCTCGGGGAAGCCGAGCGGGCGGTGGCCGTCGAAGAAGGTGTACTCCTGCTCGATGCCGAAGATCGGGGCCTGGCCCGCGAACTGCTCGGCGACCGGACGCAGCGCGGCACGGGTGTTGGACTCGTGCGGCGTCATGTCGATGTTGAAGACCTCGCACAGCACGAGGACGTCGTCGCCGCCGCGGATCGGGTCCGGACAGGTGAAGACGGGCTTCAGCACCCGGTCGGACGCGTGGCCCTCGGCCTGGTTGGTGCTGGAGCCGTCGAACCCCCAGATGGGCAGATCCGCCACGTCACCCGACGGCGTACCGTCCATGATCTTCGTCTTGGAGCGAAGCTTGGCGGTCGGCTCGGTGCCGTCTATCCAGATGTACTCAGCCTTGAACGTCACGGACGCCATCCTTTGCGGGTGCAGCGGTCTATGCAGCGCAGCTTGGCAAGACGCGATTTCCCGTCCGTTGCCCGGATGTGAACCCCGTGTTACCGAGGTTTCCTCTGTTTTGCCCGTGCCGGACGGGGCCCCTGGTCCACCCCGTCACCGGCCGTCGCGACCGCTCACACATGGCCCTTGAGCAGCGCGGAGAACCCGGCCGCCCGCAGCCGGCGCACCAGCTCCTCCCGGCTCGACCCCAGCGCGGCGGCCGCCGTGTCCAGGTGCCAGTCGGCCCCGGCCACGGTCCGCAGCAGATGGCCGCGGCGGATCTGCGCGTCGGAGAGCCGGAACGTCTTGAGGTAGGCGACCCGCCCCCGGTGATCGGTGATCGTCTCCCCGATGTGCTGCCCGCCCGTGTCCCGGACGAACGGCGGCAGGAAGCGCCACAGGGTGAAGGACTTCATCCGGTACACCTGGTCGAACGCGTACGAGGAGTCCAGCAGCTCCCGCGCGAACACGGTGTCGTGCGCCTCCTCCCACACCCGCTCCTGGGCCCGCGCGGCCGCCCGCAGCTCACCGAGGTCGCGGATGTGCTCCGCGCCCCCGATCCGTACCGGAGTCTGCGCCACCGGCGCCCCGTACAGCGCGTACTGGTGCACCAGCTCCCCGTAGAGGTCCTCCACCAGCGAGGCGTGCAGAAGCCGGTAGTCGTCCGGGTGCGGGACGACGAAGGCGGCGGCGAGCGCGTCGGAGACGTACACCATCACCCCGCACTGGCCCGGGTGGATCTCGAAGATCCGCAGCGCGTCCGTGAGCCCGCGCACCGAGCGCCCGAGGTACGCGTCCTCGGCGCGCGGCGAGAGCCCGTCGCGCAGGGCCGTGCGCGACCACTCCTCCCAGGCGGTCGACGGACCGCCGAAGTGCAGCGCGAGATAGCCCTCCAGCGCCAGATGCAGCGGCAGGAACCGCAGCCGGTCGCCGGGCCGCCGCTTGGCCATCCGGTGATGCGGCAGCGGCGGCAGCACCGCGGCCCGGGGCGCACCGCCCCCGCCGAACTGGGTGCCGTACGCGGCCGACTGCCGGCCCGCCTCCGGTTCCCGGCCGTCCTCGCCCGACCAGTCGGCGACCAGACCGTGCGGAATGTAGGAGACATAGTGCTCCCGCGGCCCGAGCTCGACGATCCCCGCGCCCAGGCCCTCGTACACCTCACGGTGCAGCCGCAGCCCCTCCACCGGCTCCGCGCGGACCAGCGGGACGAGCCGGACACCGCCCCACACCTGCGAGGGCCGGGCGGTGAGCCCGGTCAGCTCCAGCCGGTTCACCGGACCACCCCTTCGCCTTCTGTTTCTCCCTCTCCGGTGAACCGGGCCACGCGCCGGTCCAGATACGCGTACAGCTCCGCCGGCCCCGTACGCCCCTCCGCGAACCGGGCGATCTCCACCAGGGCGGGCAGATCCTCCGCGTCCCGGATCCCGGCCGTCGCCACCCCCGCCGCCAGCCGCCGCACATCGAAACCCTCGGCGTCGTATACGGGGTTGACGTGCACCACGGCCGTCCGCCGCTCCGGATCCAGCCGGTGCCGCCACACCCGCAGCACCTCGCCCGCCAGCCCCGCCGGGGCGTTGTCCCAGCCGTCCGAGACGATCACCAGCCGGTCCGGGGCCGCCCCGCCAGGACCCGGCTCCAGCGCGTCCAGCACCCGCATCCCCAGCGGGGTCGGCCCCCACGGGCGTACGAGCAGGGCGTCGCCCGCGCCCGAGGTCCACAGCCCCCGGTACGCGCCGGGCGCGGCGAGCGCCTCCAACAGATAGTGGCAGGCCAGCGCCACGGCGAGCGGCCGACGCCGCTTCTGCCCCGACCCGGACGAGGAGAAGCTGTCGTCCAGCACGGTGTGCACCCGCCCCCAGCTCCCCGCGTGTCCGCCCGCCGCCCGGCGGGCCGCCGCGCGCAGGGCGCCGGTCAGCTCGGCCCGGCGCTCGGCACGCTGCTCGAAACCGAGCGACAGCACGTACAGCGCGAGCCGGGTCAGCGGCATCACGGTCAGATCCACCTGCGCGGCCGCCGGAGCGTTCGGCCGCCGGACCGCCGCCTGCTGCTCCTGGGTACGCAGCCGCTCCAGCCGGGTCATCCGGGGCGCGGCGCGCTTCAGGAACACCTCGCGCTTCATCCCGTGCCGGGCGGCGAACCCCTCCGCGACGGTGAACGGCAGCTCGGCCACCGCCCCCTGCTCGTAGTGGGCGCGCCGCCAGGCGTCGAGCAACCCGTGCTCGTAGCGGGGCAGCCGCCCCGGCCGGAACAGGAACGCCCCGACCTCGGCGAGCGGGGCGGCCCCCTCCGGGCAGGGCAGATGGATGTGCCGGGCGGCGGTCTTCAGCCCGGCCCGGTACTTCACGGCGTCATGGCCCAGATCCGGCCGGGCCGCCAGCCAGTCCCGCATGATCGCGCGCGTCCGCCGGTTGTTGACTCCGGCCCGCCGCAGCTCGCCGAAGAGCCGGTAGACGCGCGGCGGCGGCAGCAGCGCCAGCCGGGCGGCGATGAGCCGGCCCTCGGTGCGCCGCTCCTCGGGGCCCGCCTCGCCCGCCGTCTCCAGCAGCCGGCGCACGATGAGCGCCGCGTTGTGGTGGTTGATGTCCAGGGCCAGCGAAGCGGCGTACACCCGGCGGTAGTTGACCCGTACGTAGGTATGCAGGAAGTCCAGGGAGAGCTGCTGGTCGGCGGCGCCGGAGCGGAACTCGCGCTGCCCGGTCGCGGTGATCGCCGCGTTCACGAAGAGCAGGACGTCCTCGGCGGCGACGAGGTCGGTGACGCGGTCGGCGACGAGGTCGGTGGGGCCGCCGGCGCGGCTGTCGGGCGTGGTCGTCATGGTCGTCCCCCGGGAGGCTGGAGTGCCGGCCGGGGAATGGAGGCGCGAACAACGAAATCATCGCTTCACAGGCACGTCTCGGGAGTCGCGCCGGAGTCCCGCGGCCGGCCCTGGAAACGTAACGGGGCAAGGTCGCCTCGCGCCACCGCATTCGGGCCCGGCGCCTTCCGGAGCACGGTGGCATCCGGGCCCGGCCCCCTGCCCGGCCGGCCGCCGGACCCGGCACACTGGCACGCATGACGACTGCAGGCACCACCCCTCTGCGCATCGGCCTCCTCGGCACCGGCCCCTGGGCGCGGAACACCCAGGCCCCCGCGCTCGCCGCCCACCCCGGCGTCGGGCTGAGCGGGGTGTGGGGCCGCCGCGCCGAGGCGGCGGAAGCTCTCGCCGCCGCCCACGGGACGCGCGCGTACACCGGTGAGGAGGGCATCGACGCGCTCCTGGAGGCGAGCGACGCGGTGGCCTTCGCGCTGCCGCCGGACGTGCAGGCCCCGCTCGCGGTCCGGGCGGCGGAGGCGGGCTGCCACCTCCTGATGGACAAGCCGGTCGCCACCACGGTGGCCGGGGCCCGTGCGGTGGCAGGGGCGGCCGAGAAGGCAGGGGTGGCCTCGGTCGTCTTCTGCACGCTGCGGTTCGCGCCCGAGACCTCCGCGTGGATCGCCGAACAGGCGGCGGTGGACGGCTGGTTCACGGCCCGTGCCCAGTGGCTCGGCTCGCTCTACGCCGAGGGTTCGAGCAGCGAGTACGCGGACTCCCCGTGGCGGCGCGAGAAGGGCGGCCTGTGGGACGTCGGCCCGCACGCGCTCTCCGTGCTGATCCCGGTCCTGGGCGACGTCGAGCACCTGACCGCCGCCCGGGGTCCGGCCGACACCACGCATCTGATCCTGCGCCACACCTCCGGCGCGTCCAGCACGGTGACGCTCGGGCTGAGCGCCCCGCCCGGCGCCGCGGGCGTCGAGATCGAGTTCCGGGGCGAGCGGGGCACGGCGTCGATCCCCGGCTGGGCCGGGGCGGAGACCGCGTTCCGGGGCGCGGTGGACGCCCTGGCCGAAGCGGTACGCACGGGGGTGCCGCACGCCTGCGACGTACGCTTCGGCCTCCACCTCACAGAACTGCTGGCGGCGGCGGAGGAGCAGGCACAGGCGGGCTGACCGGCGGCAGGGAGCGGCACAGGGCCTCCAGCGCCTCCGGGTAGGCGGATTCGGCGGGGGTCGCGTACCCGACGACGAGCCCGTCGCGGTGGGGGACGAGGGCGGCGCGGGAGGGGGGCTCCGCCCCCGGGTGCCGGTAGTCGGCCAGCCCCTCCACCGCCAGCCCCTGCCAGGCCGCCGCCCGGACCGCCGAACGCTCGGTGCCGGGCGGCAGCTCCACCACCGCGTGCAGCCCGGCCGCGATCCCGGTGACCCGGACGTGCGGGGCCCGCCGCTCCAGGGCCGCCACCAACTGGTCCCGGCGGCGGCGGTGCCGCTGCCGCATCCGGCGTACCTGCCGGTCGTACGCGCCCGACTCGACGAAGTCCGCGAGCGTCAACTGCTCGGTGGCGCTGGAGAACTGCTCGCGCTCGCCCTTGGCCGCGACGACGGGGGCGACGAGCCGCTGGGGCAGCACCATCCACCCGATCCGCAATGCGGGCGAAAGACTCTTGCTCACCGACCCCACCAGCACGACATGCTCGGGATCGAGCCCCTGGACGGCCCCCACGGGCTGCCGGTCGTAGCGGAACTCCCCGTCGTAGTCGTCCTCGACGACGAGCCCGCCGGTGGACCGGGCCCAGTCGACCACGGCCGCACGCCGCGCGGGGTGCAGCGGCCCGCCGGTGGGGAACTGATGGGCGGGCGTGAGGAGTACGGCGCGGTCGCGGCGGGTGAGCCCGTCGACCCGGGCGCCGTCCGCGTCCACGCCGAGCGGTCGGGTGCCGACCCCGTGGGAGGCGAGCAGCTCGCGGTGGAAGGGCAGCCCGTACTCCTCCGCCGCCCATGGACCGCCGACCACCTCCGCGAGCAGCCGCAGCCCGTGCGCGGCCCCCGAGCACAGGACGATCCGCTCCGGCGCGGCCCGCACCCCGCGCACCCGGGCCAGATAGCCGGCCAGGGCCCGCCGCAGCTCGGGCCGCCCGTGCGGATCACCGGGCCCGAAGGCGTCGTCGGGGGCGACGGCGAGCGCCCGCCGCGCCGAGGCCAGCCAGGCGGTGCGCGGGAAGACCGAGGGGTCCGGCTGCCCCTGGACCAGGTCATGGACCGGGCGGGCCGGGCGCTCGGGGGTACGCGGCCGATGCACCGGGGTCACCGGGACGGCCCGCTCGGCGACCCGCGTCCCCGACCCCTGCCGGGCCGCCAGCCACCCTTCCGCGACCAGCTCCGCGTACGCGTCGGCGACGGTGTTGCGGGCCAGGCCCAGGTCGGCGGCGAGCGAACGGTAGGGCGGCAGCCGGGTGCCCGGGGCGAGCCGCCCGCTGCGCACGGCCTCACGCAGCGCGGCCATCAGGAGGGCCCGGCGATTGCCCGTACCGGAGAGCTCCAGCGGCAGATCGCTGCCCAGGATCTCCGCGGAATTGACCCATGAATCCGTCATAGAAGTGCACCCCATGCCCAGTCACCGGTAGCCCTAGATTCGTACCCATGACGACGACGGAGATCAAGACGAACGACCGCACCACCACCGAGGCCACCACCGTCCGGCCCAACACGGCCACGACCACACCCCGGCTGAACTTCGCGAAGGCGGCCCCGAAGGCGTTCCGCGCCGTGATCGGCCTGGACGCGGCGGCCCGCGAGCACCTGGACCCCACCCTCGTCGAACTGGTCCAGATCCGCGCCTCGCACCTGAACCGGTGCGCGTACTGCCTGCACATGCACACCACGGACGCGCGCAGGGCGGGCGAGAGCGAGGAGCGCCTGCACATGGTCGCGGTGTGGCAGGAGGCGGACCACTTCTTCACGGAGAAGGAACAGGCCGCCCTCGCCCTGACGGACGCGGTCACCCGGATCGGGGACGCGGGCGTGCCGGACGAGGTCTACGACCGGGCGGCGGCCCATTTCGGCGAGGAGGAGCTGGCCCACCTGCTGGCCCTGATCTTCACGATCAACACCTGGAACCGCATCGCCCTGTCCACGGCCAAGCGCGCGGGCACGGACGAACGCTGAGCCGGTACGGCACGGGTGCGCAGACCCTCATCCGGACCACGGACCACGGACCACGGACCACGGACTACGGGCCACGGGTCACGGGCCCACGGCCTTCAGGCATGACGCCCTCAGGCATGACGCCCTCAGGCACCACGCCCCAAAGCGTCCCGCACCGCCTCCTCGCTCCGCGCCACCACGGCCGTGCCGTCCTCCGCCGTGATGATCGGCCGCTGGATCAGCTTCGGATGCTCGGACAGCGCGACGATCCACCGCTCCCGCGAACCGGCGTCGCGCGCCCACTCCTTGAGACCCAGCTCCTTCGCCGCCGCCTCCTGCGTCCGCGTGATGTCCCACGGCTCCAGACCGAGCCGGTCCAGCACGGCCCGGATCTCCTCGGGCGACGGCACGTCCTCCAGGTAGCGGCGGACGGTGTAATCGGCCCCTTCGGCGTCCAGCAGAGTCAGCGCGCTGCGGCACTTGGAACAGGCGGGATTGATCCAGATCTCCATGGGGCCAAGGGTACGCGAGGGACTGCCGAAAGGGCCTCTGGCCAGGGGCGATTGTCAGTGGGGGGCAGTAAAATGGAGGGAGTTCGTGAGGGTTCCACCACGCTGCCAGGAGGATGCCGATGGCCATCGCCACAGTCACGACCGAGCCGCTCGACCGACAGCTCCCGATGCCCTTCCACCCGCCGCTTCCCGCCCCGCCCGCGAAGAAGCGGCTGCCCGCGGGCCGCCCCCGCGAGTGGTACGTCTCCCACAACCGCCGGCTCAAGGCCATGCGCCTGGCCATCGCCCTGCTCGACAGCGGGGTCTACCAGCCCTCCAGCGCCGGCAACCACCGGATACGGATCACCGCCGAGCGCCTGGGCATCCACTCGCCGTCCGACACCACCTGCCGCATGGTCCGCGCCCTGATCCGCTACGGCCGCTGACCGGCACCGACCACCGACCCGTCTGTGCCCCCGGTCCGACGGACCGGGGGCACCAGCATGACACCGGCCGCAGTACGGGACCATGGCCCGACCGAACAGAGCAACAGGCGATACGGGCCAACGGCCGACGGCCGACGGGTAGACGGGCGAAGGAGCATCACCATGGCAGCCGACCTCTGGACTTCGGTCATATCGCTCGCCGGGGTCGCCCTGGGCGGCGGCCTGACGGCTCTCGCCCAGCGAGCCACCCAACGCTCGGCGGAACGCGTCGAGGAACGCCGTCAGGCAGTGGCGACGACGGAGAGCCGCCGGGCCGAACAGGCCGACGTGCTCAAGGAGTTCGTCTCCTGCGCCCAGGCCGCGGAACGGGCCGCCTACCGCCGCCCTGACCCGTGGGGCGACGACGAGGACGGCTGGATGACGCAGACGGGCCCGGTCATGACCGCGCTGTGGACCGCGTCCGGCAATGTCACGCTCCTGTGCGACGAGGCCCTGCGCGAGCCGGTGAGGACGTACGGCCACGCGCTGAACGCCGCCGTGTGGCGCGATATCGGGGACGTCGAGGTCAACGAGCACCTGGAGGAGGCCAAGACCGCGTTCATGAACGCGGCACGGGCGAGCCTCGCCGGCCCCTGACCGGCCGCGCGTCCGCGAGGTAGGCTCCCAGGCCCATGAAGCTGCTGATCTCGGTCGACATGGAAGGCGTCTCGGGCATCGTCCACCCGGCCGAGACGAACCCCGAGCGTTACGACTACCAGCGCGGCCGGGAGCTGATGACGGCCGACGCGAACGCGGTGATCGCGGGCGTCCTGGACGCCGACCCCACGGCCGACGTCCTGGTGGCGGACGCGCACGGCACCTTCCGCAACCTCCTGCCGGAGCAACTCGACCGCCGCGCCCGTCTGGTACGGGGCAAGCCGCGCGCGCTGAACATGCTCGCCGGGCTCGACGCGGAGACCGACGCGGCGCTGTTCGTCGGCTATCACGTCCGCGCGGGGGAGGGCCCGGGCGTGCTGGCGCACACGATGAACGGCGAGATCCTCGACGTACGGGTGGCGGGCCGCTCGCTGGGCGAGATCGGGCTCAACGCCGCCATGGCCGGCCACCTCGGCGTACCGGTCGTCCTGCTCAGCGGCGACGACGCGGCCTGCGCCGAGCTGACCGAGCTGGTCCCGGCGGCGGTCACCGTCCCGGTCAAGGAGGCGCTGGGCGCGGCGGCCGCCGTGACCCTGCACCCGGAGGAGGCCCGGGACCGGCTGCGCCGGGCGGCGGCGGACGCGATCACGCGCCGCGCGGAGATCCCGCCCCTGACGCTCGCCCGCGCACCGCTGGACGTGGAGGTCGACCTCGCGGGCGCGCACACGGTCGACCTGGCGACCCTCGTACCGGGCGTCTCGCGCACCGGCGGCGCCCGTACAGTCACGTTCACGGCCCCCGACTACGCGACGGCGTACCGGCTGATCCTGCTGCTCGCGCAACTGGCCACGATCAGGCCCGCCTAGCGTGCGGCGGCCCGAAAACGCGTCGAACACCGCACGGGTTGCCTCTACTGTGACCGGGTGACAACCCAGGTGATCGTGCTGAACGGCGGCTCCAGCTCCGGCAAGTCCGGCATCGTCCGCTGCCTCCAGGCGGAGCTGCCGACCCCGTGGCTCGCCGCCGCGATCGACACGTTCGTCGACGCGCTGCCCGCGTCCCTGAGGTCGGGCGGCGAGGGCATCGAGTTCGCGGAGGACGGCGGCGTGGCGGTCGGCGAGGAGTTCCGCAGGCTGGAGGCGGCCTGGCGCGAGGGCGTGGCCGCGATGGCCCGGGCGGGAGCGAAGGTCATCATCGACGACGTGTTCCTCGGCGGCCCGGCCTCCCAGGAACCATGGCGAAAGGCGCTGACGGGCCTGAACGTCCTGTGGGTGGGCGTCCACTGCGAGGGCGCGGTCGCGGAGGCCCGCGAGATCGCCCGGGGCGACCGCCCGAAGGGCATGGCCGCGGCACAGGCGGAGACGGTCCACCGGGGCGTGGCGTACGACCTGGAGGTGGACACCACGCACACGGAGTCCCTGACCGTCGCGAGAACGATCGCACGCCACGTAACCTGACCCGCCCGACCGACCTGACCGCCCCCCCCCTGCATACACACACCAGTCTGGAGCCCGATGAGCGACCTGTGGACCGGCGAGAGGGTACGCCTGCGGGGCATCGAACCGCAGGACTGGGAGGGCTTCCGGGCCCTGGCCCTGCACACCGTGGACGCCCGCAACGCCGACGTGGTCGAACCCCCGCGCTCGGACGAGAGCTTCCGCGCCTGGGCCACCGAACGCGCCGGCCGCACCCCGAACCCGGCCTCGTACCAACTGGTCATCGAGACCCGCTTCGAGCACGCCTTCGTGGGCGCGGTGTCGGTCGGCGAGACGGACGCGAGGGCGGGCCGCTTCCGTACGGGCATCGAGGTCACCCGCGAACACCGCCGCCAGGGCTACGCGGCCGAGGCCACCGAACTGATCCTCACCTACATGTTCGCCGAACAGCGCTGCCACAAGTGCGAGGTGGAGGTCTACGCCTTCAACGACGCCTCGCTGGCCCTCTACCGCACACTCGGCTTCGTGGAGGAGGGCCGCCTGCGCCAGCACGAGTTCTTCGCGGGCGCGTACCACGACGTGGTCCTGCTGGGCATCACGGCGGACGAGTACTGGGCGGGGCGGGCACGGCCCTCGCTGCGCTGACGCCGCGCCCACACCACCCGTACAGGCCCCTGGCGATCAGTGAGCTCGCTGCCCCGTCGAGGCCGCGGAGCTCTTGAACTCGAACTTGAAGTTGGTGCCGTCCAGTACGTCGCTGGCGATGACCTTCCACTGGCCCGCCGTGGTGGTCTTGTAGGCGCTCTGGCAGTAGTTGAGGCCGCCGCTCTTGCTGTAGAAGCAGACCCTCACCTGGCGGCTGGTGCCGGTCTTGATGTTGATGTCGGCGCAGTTGCCGGTAGTGAAGTACGTGGCGCTCTGCGGCTGGAGGTAGGCGCCCGACGGCTTGCTGTAGCTCCATGCGTTGCCGTAGCAGGACTGGGCACCCACATCGCCCTGGGCTGCCGCACCGGCCGCGCCGGCGGTACCGCCGACGAGACCGGCCCCGGCGAGCGCGCCGGTCATGGCGACGGCGAGGAAACGCTTGCGGATCTGCATGAGAAACCCCCGTGTTGTCGATGCCTGCGACCCAACCCCCGTTGAACCGGGCCGAAGACCACTGGCGACCACGATGGCGGGTCGCACCCGGGCGCGGTACCTGGAATGTTGTAGGTACGGCCCGCTCCGCACGCCCGCCACAGTGGCGGGAGACGCACGTCAGCACACCCGACGGGGAAGGGCCCTCCATGAACCTCCACAAGCGGTTCGCCACCGTCGTCATGACCGGCGCACTCATCGGCGGTGGCCTGCTCGCCACCGGCAGCGCCACCGCGGCCACCCCGGGGGAGGTGGTCGCCCAGTCCTGCTACGGCAACGCCAAGACCTACACGAAGGCGACGGGCACGCAGATCTACCCGAACTACCCCACGTTCAACTACCTCAAGACGACGAGCAGCTGCGCCGACATCAACATCAAGACCGGCACGGACCGTTACGTGAAGGTCTGCTTCCTCCCGCAGAGTGGTGGCAGGAGCTGCCAGGCCGACTACAAGCTCGCGAAGGCGGGCAGCTGGAAAGTGATCGCCACGAACGTCAAGGACAACACGCAGTACCAGTTCCACTTCCGGAGCGACGCCAAGTCGACAGGGTCGTACGCCTCCTGATCAGACCGGCCCTTCCGGCGAACCGCGCGGTCCGGCCGGGCGGCGGCCGCCGGATCGGCTCGGCGGCCGACTTCGGTGCCTGGGCCGCTGAACGGACGGCGGTGGACCTGGTCGAACCGTTCACCTTCGTGGTCGGCATGGACGGCGCGCTCAGGTTGGCCCCCCGACGGAGCGAACACGTGGCATGCGCCGACGGAGAGAACGTCCTGAGCGCCGGAGAAATCAGTTTCTCCCGCGAGGCGGACCGCTGGGTGGTGGGCGACGTCAGCAACCAGTCGACCGGATACTGCCCGGACATCGTCTCCTGGCCGGCCGTCGCCCGCGCGCTGGACGCTATCGAGCTTGAGCGCCCATCCCACTTCACCCACCAAGTGGTGTTCCGGCGCTGTCCCGGCTGCCACGAGTGCACCATCGTGCGTGAGGACGACTTCGTCTGTGTCTTCTGCGGCAGCGATCTGCCCGAGGAGTGGAACGTCGATGCCGCGCCGCCGCATGACCGGCGCTGCTAGCGTTCCCCCACGTGAACGACAGCGTGTACGTGGGCAACGCGGGCAAGGACGCGGCACTGGACCGAGGATGGCTCCTCGGGCACTTCAAGGACGCCGACGACCCGCGCCACAGCGAGGCCGTGGAGATCAAATGGGGCGTACACCCCCGTGCCGACAGGCGAGCGCAGTGGGTGAGGGGCGAGGAACGCACGGCTCTCCTGGTTCTCATCAGTGGCCGCTTCCGCGTCGAACTGCCGGGCCGTGACGTCCTGCTGGCGGAGCAGGGCGACTACGTCGTGTGGGGGCGCGGAGTCGATCACTCATGGTTCGCGGAGGAGGAGTCGGTGGTCCTGACGGTCCGCTGGCCGTCCGTGCCGGGCTATGCGGTCATGCCCGGCGACAACAAGGTGCCTGATTCCCACTGACTCCACCCTCGGACACCCCAGGGCGGAACCGCGGACCGCGTCAGCCACCCGGACCGACGTCCCGCCATGGGGCAGACAGACTGCCAGCCCAACGCCGCGCGGAGGAAACCGTTGCCCGCACAGCACGACATCGCCGCCGAACGTGAACTCTGGGACACCTACGCCGACAGCGCCTTCAAGCCGGACGCGGAGCCCTCCTTCTGCTGGACCCAGTACACCGGCCACGGTCCGGGCCCCGAACTCCTCGGCGTGCCCGCCTCGGTCCTGGAGATCGGCTGTGGCACGGGCCGTGCCCTGGCTCATCTCGCCGAGCGCGGCATCAAGGCCACGGGCGTCGACCTGTCCCCGGTCATGGTGGGCAAGATCCGAGAACGCTGGAAGGAGACAGGGGCGCGGTTCGAGTGCGCCGAAGTCCTCGCATTCCTGGCCGACCACGACGACACCTACGACGCGATCTACTCGGTCTTCGGCGCCGCCTGGTTCACCGACCCGGCCAAGCTCTTCCCTCTCGTCGCCCAGAGCCTCAACCCGGGCGGCGTCTTCGCCTTCTCCCACCCGCCGGCGATCCCCGGCGCCTACGGACCCCAGGGCATGTACAAGGGCGGCTTCGCCGGGCCCGCCCTGTTCACCTACCGCTACAGCTATACGCCTCGCCGATGGCGGAATCTTCTCCACAGATCAGGTTTCCGCCAGGCAGAAGCCCGCGTCCTCGATGCCCCGAGAACAGGACACATCGGCACTCTGATCGTGCGAGCGACACGCTGAGCACATACAAGGTATTGGACGTGAATTGGCCCCGCCGTCTTTGTCGAGAACGACAGGGCTTTGAGTACCTGCTGATACCAAGAGGGCGATCAGAGGGTCTGCTCTAGCTTCGCCCACGCCCGACCACAGACAACGCCGCCACGAGTGCGGCCAGGTCTCCGGTATAGACGATGACTTCTTCGTCGTTGGCCGGAGAGTCATATCGGGCGAAGAAGTCGTCGAGGGCTTCGGGGGTGACGGTGAGGGCATTGGCGTCCTCGCGCTGGTTGCGTTCGGCGAGACGTCTCAGTAGTTCTTCCCGGTCGGCAGGGAGGTGGACCAGGACCGGGCGGCCGCCCGCTTCGCGGACGGCTTGCTGCCAGGAGTCGCGTTCTGTGCGTCGCCACAGACCGTGGTCCAGAACGACATCGTTCCCCGCCTCCAGCTCTTTGACGAGCCGTGCCCGGATCGCATCGACCACGGGCCGTTGGCGCTCGAAGTAGGTGTGCTCGGGGTAGTCCACTCCGTATCGGCCGTGGAGACGATGCACCTCTTCGTCCACGGACAGCCGTGTGTAGCCATGGTCGGCCAGGGCTTGCGCGACGGTTGTCTTGCCGGAGCCGGTGATGCCCACCAGGAGAACGGCGAGGGGCACGCGTCAATCCTTCCGCGAGGAGCTGTGCGTGGGCGCTTTCATTGTCTCGAATCCTGGTTGGTGTCCGACGTGCGGTCGCCACGTCGTGAAGATGCTGCGGGCCTCGTCGGACCAGTTGTACGGCTGACGGTCCAGGCTTACCCGGCGGAAGGCGAATCGCTGATCGCTTGTGTTGATCAAGCCGCCATGCTGGTCGACGTGCGACAGGAGCCGGCTGGCCTCATCGCGTACAGCCGGAGTCTGTTCCTGCCATGTGCCGGTCGAGAAGTGCCGCACTCGCCGACGGAGGTCGTCCAGGACGCCCGAACGCCACTTGAAGTGGTGAACCGCGCAGACACTATCTGCGTCCGGACGCAGTCCGGGGGCTCTGTGGTTGCCACTCGACACGGCCACATCGTGGCGAGCGAGCACGATCTTGCGAGGGTCTCCGTGCAGGAGCCGGTGGGTGAGGTGCCCGCCGAACGGATAGGCGATGTCCAAGTCGCCATGAGGCGCCCAGTCGGCGAGGCGCCCACTCGCGGCGATCCGGTCGAGCATCAATCCGCCAACCACCCGACGGCCTGAGTCCTCGGCTTGAGCGATCACCTCATTCAGTGGGACCGGGTACCGCTGGAACTCGTCGGCGTCGGCAAGTAGGTGCCAGCCCGAGCCGGCCTGATGCCGCAGTGCGTCACGGAGCAGAGTGTTGGTGTGCTCGTGCCATGGGCCCAAGCTGGTACCGGTGGGAACGATGCCCAGTTCGCGGCTGGTGGCCTGGAGTTCGTGCCGCTGCTGGACGGGCACATGCTCGGGGAAGTGGAAGGCGATCAAGAACCGTTCGATGCCCAACCACCGGTAGTGGCGGAGCCAGGCGGCCAGCAGCGGGGGTTCGACAGGGCCGACGACGGCGATCAGCGCGGGAGGGGTGCTCAGCATCAGCAGTCCTTCGTACGCAGTGAGGCGAAGGTGCGGGTGAGGAAGTCGGCCTGCCCGGCGGCCGACCACATGCCCAGCAGGCAGGGCACCTCCGGCCCGGGCCGCTCGGGCGGCCGACGGATGACTTCGTGCAGAGCCTCGGCGAGGGCGTCCGGGGTGCTGACGGTGAAGGTCAGCGCCCAGGGCCTGCCGTTGAGGAGGGCGGTGAGATCGGGGTGGTGATCGGAGACAACCAGAGGGACGCCGAGACGGGCGGCATCCATCACGAGCCCGGACTCCTTGCCGATGCCGGGGTGGCGAGCGACCAGAGCGGCATCGACGGCGGCATAGACCAGCCGTAGTACTGCTTCGCCGACCGGCCCGGGCACGCGGTGAAGGCGTACGTTCGACAGATCACGCCATCGGGCGAGCACGGCTTCATCGAGAGGGGTGCCAGTGACCACCAGGTGCAGCGGCCGCTTCAGCCGAATCAGGGCGGCGTCGACGATGCCGATGTCCTTGTACGGCCACCAGCCGCCGACCAGGCACACCGCGGGTTCGCCGGTGGGGATGTCGAAGGCAGTACGGCCGCCGACGCGTTCGGTGTCGGTGAGGCGTCTACCGTCGTCGACCGCGAAGGCCCGAACCACCATGGGCATGCCCGGGAAGGAAGCCATGAGCTGATCACCCACAGCCTGGGTCGGGCAGACCGCTACGGTCTGCCTCTCGCCACGTCGGGTGAGCCGACCGAGAAGCCGTACGGCGGCATCCTCAGTGGTGACTTGCTCGTGGACGAACCGCAGGTGCGGTAGCCCACCGAGGAGAGCAGCGCCGCCGTGCAGGCCCTCGCTCGCGCTCAGGATCACCACCGCTCCAGTGCCGGGCTCCAGTCGACGGGCGGTCCGCAAGGCCGACGCCTCCGCAAGGCACCGGGCGATGAGGGTGACCTGATGCGGAAACCGCCGCAGGAAGCGTGGCCAGCGGCGTGAGCGGAAGGCCCGCAGTCCAGTGGAGGAAAACCCGGCCGCAAGGTGGGAGGCTGCCAGCAGTGCGGCTGCGAAGGGCCCGGATGGTGAGGTCACCAACCGGGCGTCCGCCTCGCGAAGCGCCGTCACCGTGTCGCGGGCGATCCCGCGCGGGGTAATGACCAGGCTGCCGGGCCGTGCCTGAGCGAGGGCTACCAGCGTGCGCTGGTGGTGCCCGCCCAGGCGGTCGGCGTACGGCTCGATCAGGACGAGGGGACCGGTCACCCCGCCACCGCCTGGTCCCCGTGAGCGGCGGCAAACCGAGCCCGCAGCCACGTGGGGTCGTTCAGGTGGTCGAACCGTCCGGAGGCGCGCGCGCACTCCACTGCAAAGGCGACCCCTTCGCGAGCTCCGGCGGCGACGTACGGGGCGAACTCGCCGTTGCGGCTGTTGGCCCACGCCTCCACTCTCTGGCGGGAGCCATCGTCGGCCATGCCGTACTCGCTGCCGCGAGCAAGCATCGCGCACTCTCGGAAGCCGGCCTTCCAAGCGTGGAAGGGGCTCTGGTTGAACCTTGTGATCCCCGCGATCTGCTGGGCGAACTCGATCCGGCCCGGCAGGGCAGCGAGCACGTCCACGGCCTCGCCCATCTCACGCAGGGCGCTGCGGCGGATGAGCTTGAGCCCGCCGTATCCGTAAGCCAGGCCGTTGACCGGGTTGACCGCCTGCCACACCCGCATGGACACCTCCTCTTCGAGCGGCTCGACTGCAGCCACATCGAAGTCGGCGGCAATGGCGAAGTCCCCGTCGGCCAGAAGGAACTGTTCGCGGTCCACGACCTCGGCGCACAGCCGGTAGGCCCTGCGCATCCCGTGCACCCCGTGCAGCCGTTTGACGGAACCCCCAAGAGTTCGCTGCAGCCGCGAGTACAGAGCGTCGGCCATGGGCTCGTCGTACGACAGGAGAACGGCGTCGAAGATCGTCACGACATGGCCTCCAAGTAGCGTGCCGCGACCAGTGCGGGCGTGAAGTCAGCGGTGGAGGCGTAAGCACGCTTGGCGTGCAGGGCGTGGAACTCGTCGTCATCGGCGAGGCGTTCGGCGAGGCCGACGGCTTCAGCCGCCGTGGAGAAGCAGAGCTCGGGATCGATGTGCTCGGCGAGCCAGCCCAGTCGGGGTGCGATGACCGGCAGGCCCATGCCCTGGCAGTCGATCACGCTCATCGACCAGGGACAGCCGGGGCGGAACGGGGCGATCCCGAAGCGGGCGCCGTCCAGGAGGTTCTTGTAGCGGAGCCGGTCACCTCGGTCGGACACGAGCTGCACGTGCGGCAAGGCGGCGAGCTGGTCGCGCATTCGTTCTGGGCTGTCGTCCAGGCTCTTCCGCCCCGCCCGACGTGGCCCGAAGAGATCCATGACCCGCAGCCGGACCGTCCCGGATGCGGCGAGTTGCCGTGCGAGATCCACGAACTGCTCAGTGCCGTAGTGCGCGTACAGCCGGTGGTTGTAGACACCGATCGAACCAGCGCTGTATTCGGGCCTGGCGTGGGCGGGGTCTCGGACGAGCCGTTCGTCCCGGGGAGCGGGTACGACGCGCAGCTTGTCATCGAGATTCACCGTCATCCGCGCGGCAGCGTCAGATACCCATGACGCGGCCACGCCTGAGTGGACCAGCACCCGGTCGCAGGCGGCCAACCCGGCGGCGAACGCCAGCAGCACGGGCCGGCCCATTCCGGCGTCGTTCATGGCGGGGTCGAGCAGAAGCTGCCCTTCGGCAGTGAACGAGAACGGAAGGTAGTGGCAGTAGCCGACCAGCAGCGCGTTCGATCCGGCCTCCATCAGAGCGATGCGTAGTGCGGCGGCCTCCTCGATCTGGTTCGCCACCACCACGTCCGGCCGCTCTTCCCGGACCAGTTCCACCAACTCGTCGAGATCGGAAGAAAACCGCGCCCGGTACTTCGTTTCCGGCACCCCGGTCAGGTAGAAGCCGCAACGCTCGTCCCCGACTGCCGCCGGCGCGGCTACTGTCACGCTCGCTCCGGCGTCCACCAGGGCAGGGGCGAGCAGGTCCGCGAAGATCCATCCCGAATCAGCGGACAGACGATCAGGGTTGGAGATGTTGAGCAGGTACAAGATGTGCATCGAGCTTCCTCTTCCTCAGGTGCCCGGATTGGTCGGTCCGGGGTGATGAGGGAAGGAAACCGGTGACGTGGGCCGTGACGGGATGATGAACTGTGATCACTCACGGTTCATTCATGCTCACTGACCATCACGCGGGGGCGGGTCGTTCGATGGACGCGCAAGGCGAAGAGATCACCGTCGACCAGGCGGCCGAGGACTTCGCGGCGGAAGTGGCACGCTGGCGCGAGGTGCGCGGCATGTCGAAGCGGGCTTTGGCACGGGCGATGCGCTTCGACCCGTCCTACGTGAGCCACGTGGAGTCGGGCCGCCACAAGCCCAGCGAGGACTTTGCTCGGCTCGCCGAAGAGGCCCTGAACGCGGGAAAGTCCATCTGGCGGCGGTGGTGCACCTACGAGAAGGCACGGGCACGCACCAGCCTCACGCCATCAGCTCCGCCGGCTCCTCGCCGGCCCGAGCAGCCGTACGCAACCGATTCGGCGCTCGTCGTCGAACACGACGCCGCCTCCCTCCACTACGACGGCCGTTCCTACCGACTCACCATGCGCCGATTACTGCGCAACACCGGCACCGAGCCGGTGACCCGCTACCTGATCCGTATCTCCGTCGACCGCTACCCCGGTGACCCCGAGCGCTCCAACGCTCACTACCGAGCGCACCCCCTGACCTGGGAGGAACTTGATCTCACTGCGACCTGTCGAGGCGAGAAGATGCGATGGCAGGCGAAGCACGATCGCGACGCCTTCAAGGAAGTCTGGCTGCTCTTCGACAACGAGCACGGCCGCTTTCCTCTCTACCCGGGCGAATCGGTCTGGATCGAGTACGCCTACACCGTGGGCCACGAGAAGTGGGGCAACTGGTTCCAACGAGCCGTGCGTCTGCCCACCGAGCAACTCGAAGTCCAACTGGTCTTCCCGGCCTCTCTCGACCCCGTCGTCTGGGGCACCGAGACATCCATGACCGCCGAAGCCTCGCCGTTGCGCACCGCGCCCATCCGCAGCGACGCCGGTGAACAGCGGACGTTCACGTGGATCACGACCACACCCGCGCTGCATGCTCGGTACCGTCTGGAATGGCGGTTCCGGGCACAGCCCGAACCCGATTCGAACCAAGGAGAGTTCAGGTGACGGACGTGCGGCCCAGCCAGCGGATGCGAGACCTCGGAGTCGTCCAACAGGGTGCCGCCATCCTCACCGAACGGGCCCGCGCGTTCGACCTGCCCGCCGAACGGGACGAAGCAGAACGGGTCGTGGACGAGTTGTTCGCCGCCATGGACCGCATCGGCCAGGTGCACCCCTTCGCCAAGGGCATGGGGCTCGCGGCTCCACAAATCGGGATCAGCCGCGCCGCCGCCGTCGTCCAGCCGCCCGGCGACGCGCCCTCCATCGTTCTGCTCAACCCTCGAATCACTGACAGCTGCAAAGAGTCGGACGAGCACTACGAAGGCTGCCTGAGCTTCTTCGACGTACGGGGCCTAGTACCCCGCCCCCTGACAATCACTGTCGAGACCACGACCCAGTCCGGCGAGACCGTGACCACTGCGTACGAACGCGGCCTCGCCCGCCTCATCCATCACGAGATCGATCACCTCGGCGGGCTGCTCTACACCGCGCGTATGAACACGGGAGTCACCCCCATCCCCGTGGAGCAGTACCGGCAGACCGGGCAGGCCTGGGCCTACGAACGCTCGTGACCTCCAGCGCTGCCCTGGGCAGAGGCTGATGCGTTCGTGTGCTTTCCGGGAACGAACAGACCCACCCCGGATCAGGATGAGGAGATACAAGTGACCAGTTCTGTTCCATGGCAGGTGCGCTTGTCCGCAGGCACTGAAGCGGTTCAGGAAGAAGTGATCCGCTGGTACCAGGAGACGCCCCACGGCCAGGCTTATGTGCCGGACATGATCTGGGGGACGCTTCAGACGGAGGCGTACGCGACTGTGATCCTGGAGCAGGTCGTCGACTTCCTCGGAGTCCCCAACGACGTGCCCGCAGGTGTGGCCCGGCGGATGGAGCGGCAGCAGGTGCTGTACGACGGTGAGCACCGTTACGACGTCGTCCTCGGAGAGCAGGCCCTCTACACGAACATCGGCGGGTCCGAGGTGATGGTGGAGCAGATCGACCGGATCCTCCGCGACATCGACCTGCCCTCACTCACTCTCGGCATCATCCCTGCCGCAGCGCCCGTGAACATGCTTCCAGCCCATGGCTTCAACCTGCACGGGGACGCGGTCCACCTTGAGCTGGTCTCCTCAAGCGTGAAGGTGACTGAGCCGGCCGAACTCGGCCTCTATCGGGAGGCGTTCCGGCGGCTGAGCGACGCGGCACTCCATGGGGGCGAGACCAAGGAAATCTTGGGCAAGGCTCGCTCTTCTGGAGCGGGGCCGGGGACGGCTGACCGTACGCCTCTCGGATTCTCAGGCGCGTGCGAGCCAGCACGCGGGGGTCCTAGATTCCGAAGAACTGATGATGCCTCTTCGTCACCTCGGGCTCTCGACTGAGCGTTCCCGATGACCCGAGAGGGAGCGGAGGGCATTAGTCACCCGGAGGCATTAGTCACCAGCGATCCCTGTGGGCCACCCCCGGGACGCTCCAGGGGTGGCCCACAGGGATCGCTGGTGCGACGGGCAGAGCCATTTACGCTCGGTGGGGAGGCGTCGAGGTCCTTGCTTGCCCATCGCTGTGCCTGCCTCAGTTCGCTCTAGCTGATGGCCAGTTGATCTTTTGAGTACTCCAGGCCAGATCGAAAAATCCTCGCAGGGATGAACGAGCTATGGAACGATGCAAGTTGGCGGGATTTTCATCGGGCAGAGTAGGCGCAAAGATGCGCATGATTCGGTTCGTTATAACGTTGCCAGAGCCGATTGCTGTTCCCGACGGGTATACATGGCATAAAACCTATGGTGATCCTGAGCCCAATGGAATTGGCCAGTTCGTACATTTGTTCTTCATGCAGTCGAGCGGTGTGTCCCGGCAGAAGGGGCAGCTGTCTGCTGCTATTGATTGTTTGCATCGAATTAAGGGCGAAGAGTCGGAAGATTATATCCGTGACGATGATCTAATTGAGGCAATGTATACAACGGTCATCGCCTCTACGATCGAGGACCGTGATCAAGCTGTGGCGGGTGATTACTCATCTCCGCAAGAAATCCCTATCCAGTACGACCCGTTTAATCGATGAGTCGACGAATTGTCGAAGTTCATCAGGTCTTACAGAGCGTCTCTCGAGGTTCTCTGTGTGGCCCCCACCTACGAGCAGCTCGGTCCTGTAATCCCGTATGAGATCGGAGATCTTGTTCCCGTCTGTGTTGACGGAATTGAATCCGGTTTGATGGAGCCCGCGTGGGATAGTGGCGGTGCTTTCACTCTTGCGCACTTCAACTTTTTGGACCTTCCTGCGGGTGTCGAGTTGGGAAATTCCGATGAAGGTCGAATTGAGTATTTCAGGGAGATGCTAGAGCGCGGGAATCCTCTGTTTCTGTGGAAGGAACGTTTTATTGAGGCGCGTAATTCGATCTTTCGGGAAGGCCGCTACGGTGCGGCAGTGACACTTAGTAATACGGCCGCTGAGGTTCTCCTTGACGGCTTGCTAAGTTTGCTGTATTGGGAGTTGAAGGAGAATCCTGGGGCTGCGGCAAGCGTATTTGCTGAAGGGCGACTAGCGCGGCGCGTGAAATCCAACTTTGCTGAACTTCTCGGTGGGCGATGGGTGCTTGATGGGGACGGCCCTGTGGCGGACTGGTTTAACAAGTGCTACACGTTGCGTCACCGAGTTGTTCACGGCGGATATAGTCCAACGAGGTCTGAGGCAGAGGAGGCCCTCGATGCCGCGTTCTCGCTGTCACTCTATTGCTGGGATAGGTTGACGGAAAAGCGGAAAATTTTTCCGCGTACGACCCTGATGGTTCTTGCTGAGGAAGGACTTAGGAAGCGTGGGAAATGGTGCAACTTTATGCGAGATTTTTCCCGCGATGTAGCCCCCACCGAGCCTTCATGGAAGGAAAGTTTCGTACAGTGGCGAGATAAGATGTATGGCTCGCTGCTTTCCGGAGCTTGAGGGTGCACCTGTGCACGTCGGTTCTCTTCGACGCAGGGGAGAACATTCGGGCTCTTTCTCCGAGTACCTCGGGCACTCGGAGGCGGGCTTCACGCTCAGGGCATACACCCACCTCATGTGCCCAGCCAGGACCGGGCGCGCAAAATTATCGACGCGGCGTTCCGCCTGGCCGCCGAAAATGACGATGACAACGGTGCCGTGCCCGTCGCGGTGTGACGGAAGCAAAAAGACCGTCGGCCGTACCCCCGGAGGGGTACGGCCGACGGTCCACAGACGGCCCGGGCGAAAGGGAAACCCCTCCGACCCGCGGCAGTCCTAGATGTCGAAGTAAAGCTCGAACTCGTGCGGGTGCGGCCGCAGCTGGATCGGGGCGATCTCGTTCGTGCGCTTGTAGTCGATCCACGTCTCGATCAGGTCCGACGTGAAGACGCCGCCCGCCTGGAGGTACTCGTTGTCCGCCTCCAGGGCGTCGAGCACGGCCGGGAGGGAGGTCGGGACCTGCTGGACGTTGGCGTGCTCCTCGGGAGCCAGCTCGTAGAGGTCCTTGTCGATCGGCTCGGCCGGCTCGATCTTGTTCTTCACGCCGTCCAGGCCCGCCATCAGCAGCGCGGAGAACGCGAGGTACGGGTTGGAGGACGGGTCCGGGGCGCGGAACTCGACGCGCTTGGCCTTCGGGTTCGAGCCGGTGATCGGGATGCGCATCGCGGCGGAACGGTTCCGCTGCGAGTACACCATGTTGACCGGGGCCTCGAAGCCGGGGACCAGGCGGTGGTAGGAGTTCACCGTCGGGTTGGTGAAGGCCAGCAGCGACGGGGCGTGCTTCAGGATGCCGCCGATGTAGTAGCGGGCCATGTCCGACAGGCCGGCGTAACCCTGCTCGTCGTAGAAGAGCGGCGAGCCGCCCTGCCACAGCGACTGGTGCACGTGCATGCCCGAGCCGTTGTCGCCGAAGATCGGCTTCGGCATGAAGGTCGCGGTCTTGCCGTTGCGCCAGGCGACGTTCTTCACGATGTACTTGAAGAGCATCAGGTCGTCGGCCGCGGCGAGCAGCGTGTTGAACTTGTAGTTGATCTCGGCCTGGCCGGCCGTGCCGACCTCGTGGTGCTGGCGCTCGACCTGGAGGCCGTTCTTGTCCAGCTCCAGGGAGATCTCGGCACGCAGGTCGGCGAAGTGGTCCACCGGCGGGGCCGGGAAGTAGCCGCCCTTGTAGCGGACCTTGTAGCCGCGGTTGTTCTCGACCGCACCGGTGTTCCAGGCGCCGGCCTCGGAGTCGATGTGGTAGAAGCTCTCGTTCGCCGACGTCTGGAAGCGGACGTTGTCGAAGACGTAGAACTCGGCCTCGGGGCCGAAGTACGCGGTGTCCGCGATGCCGGTCGAGGCGAGGTAGGCCTCGGCCTTCTTGGCGATGTTGCGCGGGTCACGGCTGTACTGCTCGCCCGTGATCGGGTCGTGGATGAAGAAGTTGATGTTGACGGTCTTGTCGCGGCGGAAGGGGTCCACCCGGGCCGTCGACAGGTCGGCGCGCAGCGCCATGTCGGACTCGTGGATGGCCTGGAAGCCGCGGATCGACGAACCGTCGAAGGCCAGTTCCTCGGCCGGGTCGAAGGTCGCTGCCGGGATCGTGAAGTGCTGCATCACCCCGGGCAGGTCGCAGAACCGGACATCGATGAACTTGACGTCGTTGTCCGCTACGTACTTCTGCACTTCGTCGGCGTTCTGGAACATCCAACTCCTCCTACTCCCGGCCCGGGAGGGACGGGGTTGTAGCTCGTGGTGCGGCCAGTGCGGTGGCGCACGCTGGACCCGACCATAGGCAGGCGTGATTTCTCAAGCGTGACCCATTTGTTTCGCCCAAGTTAACCGGGGCGGTGGTGGGCGGCATCTCAGCGGCTGTCTCCGCGCGGCTGTTTCCGTGCCCCGCCCGGCCGGGGGCAAACATGGGCGCAGTACCGTGGACGGGTGGACAACAGGCAAGCAATCGGATCGTGGCTCTCGGGGCCCCGCGCGGCCGCCGAGCAGATGGGCGCCGACTTCGGCTACCGGGGCAAGGGGCTGGGGCTGCCCGAGGAGGGGCCCGGCTCGGTCGCTCCGCTCGGGCGGCGCTTCGGGGCCCTCTTCATCGACTGGTCGCTCTGCATGGTGATCGCATACGGGCTGTTCGCTCGCGGTGACCAGCAGGCGGCCGGGAACTGGGCGCTCGGGATCTTCCTCGTGATGAGCCTGCTGACCGTCGGGACCATCGGCTGCACGCCCGGCAAGCGCCTCCTGGGCGTACGGGTGGTCGCCGAGGGCGGCGGGCGGCTCGGGCTCGTGCGCGTGGCCGTGCGGACCGTACTGCTGCTGCTCGTCATCCCCGCGCTGGTCTGGGACCGCGACGGGCGCGGGCTGCACGACCGGCTGTCGCGTTCCGTACAGGTGCGGATGTGACCCCCCACCGCCCAGAAGCGTGAGGACCGCCCAGAGGCGTGAGAAACGGGGCGGCCCCGGGACCGTTCACCGGTCCGGGGCCGCCCCGTCGTGTGCGTACGTCGGCCGCCGCCGTCAGCGCATCTTTCCGCCGCGCGGCATCCGCATGCCCTTGGGCATCGGGCCCTTCGGCAGCGGCATGTTGCTCATCAGGTCGCCCATCGCGCGCAGCCGGTCGTTGGTGGAGGTCACCTGCGGGCCGGTCAGGACGCGGGGGAGCTTCAGCATCTTGGTGCGGACCTTCTTCAGGGGCACCTGGCCCTCGCCGTTGCCGACGATGATGTCGTGCACCGGCACGTCCACCACGATGCGGGCCATCTTCTTCTTCTCGGCCGCCAGCAGGCTCTTCACCCGGTTCGGGTTGCCCTCGGCCACCAGGACGATGCCGGCCTTGCCGACCGCCCGGTGGACGACGTCCTGGCTGCGGTTCATCGCCACCGCGGGGGTGGTGGTCCAGCCGCGTCCGATCCGGTCCAGGACGGCGGCCGCCGCTCCGGGCTGGCCCTCCATCTGTCCGAAGGCCGCCCGCTCGGCGCGCCGGCCGAAGATGATCGCCATCGCGAGGACGGCCAGGACGAAGCCCAGGATGCCCAGATAGACCGGGTGGCCGATCGCGAAGCCGATGCCGAGGAGGACACCGAACGTGAGGATTCCGACACCCGCGACGACAAGACCGATCTTGCTGTCGGTCCGCTTGGTCATCTTGTAGGTCAGGGCGATCTGCTTGAGCCGCCCTGCGTTCTCGGCGCTGTCCGCGCCTTCAGTTTTTGCCTTCCTCGCCATGTACCGAAGTTTACGTGGCGAGGGAGCGAGTCAGGAACGTGGGAGCGGTCCAGGAACGTGGGAGCGACCTAGGAACGGTGGTCGGCCACGGCTTCCAGCACGTGCTGGGCCTCCACCCGGTCCTTGGCGCGGCGGCGGTCCTCCAGGACGGCCGTCCAGGCGTTGCGGCGGGCGGTGCGCTGGCCGCTGCTCAGCAGCAGCGACTCGACCGCGCGCAGGGCGGTGGTGACGGACGGAAGAGCGTGGGCGCGGACCGGTGCGGCCTGCATCGTGGTGTTCCCCCTCGGAAGGATGCGCCCCGGGGGCGCGGATGAGTGTGGGAAGCAGTGACGGCGGCGGCTGCCGGAGTCGCTGCCGCACGTGTACCTAGGATCACTGCTTGGTGTTACCAGCGCGTGACCGGGCGGTCAAACACCAATGAAGCCTTGATTCCGGTGCCGCGCACGCCGAAGCGGTCCGTACGCGTCCCCCACCTGCGGGGAGCGTCCGGACCGCTTCGGTCACGCGGTTACGGCGCGGTAGCCGCTCGTGAGCGGATTCACACGGCCGGTGCGGCCTGGACGCTCCCGGCGGCGACGCCGCGCGCCTCCATCGCCTGCTGGAACAGACGGCCCGCGCGGTACGAGGACCGCACCAGCGGACCCGACATCACGCCGGAGTAGCCGATCGCGTCGGCCTCGTCCTTCAGCTCGACGAACTCCATCGGCTTCACCCAGCGCTCGACCGGGTGGTGCCGTACGGAGGGGCGGAGGTACTGCGTAATCGTGATGAGCTCGCAACCTGCGTCGTACAGGTCCTGGAGCGCCTCGCTGACTTCCTCGCGGGTCTCGCCCATGCCGAGGATCAGGTTGGACTTGGTGATCAGACCGGCCTCACGGGCCCGGGTGATGACCTCCAGGGAACGCTCGTAACGGAAGCCGGGGCGGATCCGCTTGAAGATCCGCGGCACCGTCTCCACGTTGTGCGCGAGCACCTCGGGGCGCGAGGAGAAGACCTCGGCGAGCTGCTCGGGCTCCGCGTTGAAGTCGGGGATCAGCAGCTCGACCTTGGTCGCGCCGGCCTCCCGCTCCGCGGTGAGCGTGTGGATCTGGCGGACGGTCTCGGCGTACAGCCAGGCTCCGCCGTCCTCCAGGTCGTCGCGGGCGACGCCGGTGATGGTGGCGTAGTTCAGGTCCATCGTGACGACCGACTCGCCGACACGGCGGGGCTCGTCACGGTCCAGCGCCTGCGGCTTGCCCGTGTCGATCTGGCAGAAGTCGCAGCGCCGGGTGCACTGGTCGCCGCCGATGAGGAAGGTGGCCTCGCGGTCCTCCCAGCACTCGAAGATGTTGGGACAGCCCGCCTCCTGGCAGACCGTGTGCAGCCCTTCGCCCTTCACCAGCTGTTGCAGCTGCTTGTACTCGGGGCCCATCTTCGCCCGCGTTTTGATCCACTCGGGCTTGCGCTCGATGGGGGTCTGGCTGTTTCGGACCTCCAGGCGCAGCATCTTGCGCCCGTCGGGTGCGACAGCGGACACTCCGGCTCCCCTTTGCTATCTGCTGCGTTGGATTCGCGGTTCGCTTCGCGGTTCGAATCGCGGTTCGGATGCGCTTTGGATTCTTTGGCGAACACCAGGGTACGCCCGTACATCAAACGGTCCTACGCCTGCCCAACCTGCGGCCGACGGGGCCTATTCCCCGGCCGATGGCGGCGGTCGGGGCTACTGGCCGGTACGGCCGGTCGGCCCTAGGCGGGCGCGGGCGCCGGGGCGGGCGTCCGAGCCGGGGCCGCGGCCTTCGGCTGCTCCACCGCCCGCGGAGCGAGCTCCGCGTTCTCCAGGACGGCCCGCAGGTGCTTCTCGACGACCGGCAGCACCTCCTCGATCGTGATCTCCCGGCCCAGCTCGTTGGAGAGGGACGTGACCCCGGCGTCGCGGATGCCGCACGGCACGATCCGGTCGAACCAGGTGTTGTCCGGGTTCACGTTGATCGCGAAGCCGTGCATCGTGACGCCCTTGGCGACCCGGATCCCGATCGCGGCCAGCTTGCGGTCCTCGCGGCGCTGGCCGGCGTTGGACGGGGCGTACTCCGGGCCGTTCAGCCGCGGGTCGAACTCCTCGTCCTGGAGTCGCGGGTCGAAGTCCAGCGAGAGGCCGCCCAGCGCCTGGCGCTGCTCGACCGGGTCGCCGAGCACCCAGACGCCGCTGCGGCCCTCGACCCGGGTGGTCTCCACGCCGAAGTCGGCGGCCGTGCGGATCAGCGCGTCCTCCAGCCGACGCACGTGCGCCACGACGTCGACCGGGCGCGGCAGCTTCTGGATCGGGTAGCCGACGAGCTGCCCGGGGCCGTGCCAGGTGATCTTCCCGCCGCGGTCCACATCGATGACCGGGGTGCCGTCCAGCGGCCGCTCGCTGTCCGCCGTGCGGCGTCCCGCGGTGTAGACGGGCGGGTGTTCCAGGAGCAGACAGGTGTCCGGCACCCGGTCCTCGAACCGGTCCGCGTGCACCTCCCGCTGCTTCTGCCAAGCCTCCGTGTATTCGACGGCCTGTTCGCCGAAGCCCAGACGGACGAACCGCAGCTCGCTCACCGATGCCTCCCTAGGTGGGCCCCGCATGCCCGGAGGGGTGTCCCCGGGATGACGGCGCCCTGCACTGATCGCGCCCGCATCCACTGTACGGCCGTCGCCCGAACGGCCCCCCGGCAGGTGGAACGGCCGCATCCGAGGCACGCCGTACGGCACGCGTGGGCACGTCGGCCGCGCACTCCCGAGCGCGTCGGCCCGGATCTCACAGGCGTAGCGGCCCCGAACTCATGTGTCGGACGTTTCCGTCAGCTCTGTCCGGAATCCTCACACGATCGGATGAACGTGGAGCAAAGGGTGGCGGTGACCGCCCCGGCGGCCGCTAAATTCGCGCCGTTCCCATGAGGGCTGCCCGTCCGGCCCCGAAGGCAGGAGACCGTACAGCTGATGTCGGAACGACCCCCGCAGCGCACGCCCAACCGCCGACTCGCCTCACTGATCGCGGAAGCCGGGTTCTCGCACGCCGGCCTGGCCCGCCGGGTCGATCAGCTCGGCCTCGAACACGGCCTCGACCTGCGGTACGACAAAACCTCGGTCACCCGCTGGCTCCGGGGACAGCAGCCGCGCGGCACCACGCCCGCGCTGATCGCCGAGGTGTTCACCCGGCGGCTCGGGCGACGGCTCTCCGCGCAGGATCTCGGGCTCGACGCCTGCGCCCCCGTCTACGCGGGGCTGGAGTTCGCGGCCACGCCCACCGAGGCGGTCGACATCGTCAGCGGCCTCTGGCGCAAGGACTCCGGTACGCACACGGAGCTGCGCAAGATCGCCTTCACGCCCGCCGGACTCGTCGTGCCCAGCCGGGACTGGCTGATCGGCCGCGCCGACGAGTGGGTGGCCCGGGACGGCGGCGCCGCCCGCCGGGCCGGGGGAGAGGCCGGTGCCGCCGGGCGTACGGACGGGGCGCCGCGCACCGAGGGCCGGGGCCTGCCGCGCCCGGCCGCCGGACCGCTGCGGCCCACACCCCCGGGCCCGCCGACCACACATCCGCCCGCCGCGCACCCGCCGACGACCGCGGGGGCGCTGCCCGTGGTCCCGCGCCAGCGGCAGACCAACAGCGGCACGGGGCTGCGGGTCGGCAGCGGGGACGTCGCCGCGCTGCGCTCGGTCGGCGAGCTCTTCCGCACCCTCGACCACGCGTACGGCGGCGGCCACGCCCGGCAGGCCCTCGTGCGGTATCTGGAGCACGAGGCCGAGCCGATGCTCCGGGGCACGTACGGCGAGGCCACCGGGCGGCGGCTGTTCGCCGCGGTCGCCGATCTGACCCGGCTGGCCGGCTGGACCTCGTACGACATCGCCGCCCACGGCCTCGCCCAGCGGTACTTCGTCCAGGCGCTGCGGCTCGCCCAGGCCGCCGGCGACCGCGGATACGGCGCCTATGTGCTGATCACGATGAGCCGGCAGGCGGTCTACCTCGGGCACGGCCGGGAGGCCGTCCAGCTCGCCCGGGTCGCCCAGCAGGGGGTCGGCTCGTCCGCCCCGCCCCTCGTCCAGGCACTGCTGCACGCGGTCGAGGCGCGCGGCCACGGTGTGCTCGGCGAGGCGCGCTCCTGCACCGCCGCCCTGACCCGGGCCGAACACGCCCTGGAGACCGCCCGCCCCGGCGACGAGGTGCCGCACTGGGCCCGTACCTTCGACGAGGCGCAGCTCGCCGACGAGCTGAGCCACTGCCACCGCGACCTCCAGCAGTACCGGGCCGCCGCCCAGCACGCCGAACGGTCGCTCGCGCTGCGCGCCCCGGCGTACGCCCGGAGCAGGCTGTTCTGCCGGGTGGTCCTCGCCTCGGCCCGCCTCGGCCTGGGCGAGCTGGATCAGGCCTGCCAGCTGGGCGCGGAGGCGGCCCAGCAGGCGGCCGAGATGCGCTCGGTGCGCGCCACGGAGTACGTACGCGCCTTCGAGCGCAGCCTGGAGCCCTACCGGGACGCCGTCGCCGTACGCGGCTACCGCGACCGGGTCGCCGCCCTCGGCTGAGCCCCGCGGCACGCGGCGGCCCGGGGCTCACGGGACACGGCGGCCCGGGGTTCACGCGGCCCGGGGCAGGCTCCCCTCGTGGGCGCCGGGCACGGCCAGGTCGGTGAGGATCGCCTCCGCCGCCCGGCGGCCCGAGTGCAGCGCGCCCTGGACCGAGCTCGTGTCGCGGTGGTCGCCGCACACATACAGCCCGGCCAGCACCCGCACCGGCCGGCGCGGATCGTGCGGGGCCTCCATCGCGGGCACCGCCTCCGGGTCGTGATGGGCCGCCAGCAGCTCCCAGCCGTCCGTCGGCACGCCGTACAGCGACGCCAGATGCGCCCGCACCGAGCGGTCCAGGTCCGGCGGCGGGGTGCCGAGCACCGTCGAGGTGATCAGCGCCCGGCCCTCCGGCGCCCGCGAGGGATCGACCTCGCTCATCACCGCGGTGTACGCCACCGGGCCCGACCGGTCCCCGTCCAGCACCAGCGACCTGCCCGTCGGCGGCGGGGCGGGCGCGGTGTGGTGAAGGACCGTCACCGGGTGGAAGGACGGCACCCGCAGACCGGGCAGCAGCTCGGCCGCCGCCCCCGCGCCGGTCGCCAGCAGCAGCGAACGGCACCCCAGCTCACCGTGTTCCTTGGTGCGTACGGAGGTGATGTCGGCGGCCGTCACATGCACCCCGGTCCGGACCGTGCCCGGCGGCAGCGAGGCCGCCAGCAGCTCCGGCAGCGCGGACGAACCGCCCGCCGGTACGCACAGCCCGCCGCGTGCGTAGTCCCGCAGCGCGAGATCGGCGCACCGGCTCGACGTGGTGAGGGCGGGGTCGCTGAGCAGCGCGGTGAGGAGCGGGCGCAGGACGCCGTCCACGGTACGGGCGGGCAGCCCGACGCCGGCCAGCGCTCCGGCGACCGTGCGCTCCGGGCGGGCCAGCAGCCGGGCCCGGGGGGTGGCCGCCAGCCGGGACAGCGCCGCGCCCAGCCGGGCCCGGTCGATCGCCCCGGTCACCACCCCGCCCCGGCCGCCGCCGCGTGCCGGAGCGCCGTGCTCGTGCCCGTACGCGCTCTGCGCCGCCCAGGGCGTGCGGGGCGCTCGGGGGGCGCTCGAACGGGTGCGTACTGCCTTGAGTGCGCCCCTCGCGCTCCGTATGTCGCCGGTGAGATGGCGGCGGCCCTCACTGTGGACCAGGAGCCCCGGCGCGAACTCCCGCAGCTCCGGGGCGCCGAGCCCCGGGGTGCCGGTCAGCTCGGGCCAGGAGGTGCAGAGGAGCGGGCCGAGCCGGTCCAGCCGGAACCCGTCCACCTCGTCGGTGGCGAGCCGGCCGCCCACCCGGGGCGCCGCCTCCAGGACGCTGACGCCGAGCCCCGCCCCGATGAGCAGGTGGGCCGCTGACAGGCCGGCGATTCCGGCCCCGATGATGACCACGTCTGCGTGGTGTGCCGTGCTGCGCACGTGCCCCTCCCCGAGTCGGTGCGACTGGTGGGGGGCTCTTGCCCCCAACAGGCCCCCGGAATGCCGGAGTTCGCATCGAGGCTAGGAGGATGGCTGATACTGGGTCAGACGCGCGCCGGGGAGCACCGGGGCACGGGGTCGCACACGCCGCGCCGGGCGGGCCGCGAAGGCGGCCGAAGGTCAGCGCCGCGCGGCGCGGATCGCCCCGTCGATGCAGGGGAAGGCGAAGGTGAAGCCGGAGTCGAGCAGCTTCGCCGGGAGCACCCGCTGACTGCCCAGCACATCCTCCGCGAACTCCCCGAGCACCAGCCGCAGCGCGGGCGCCGGCGCGGGGAACAGCGTCGGGCGGCGCAGCACCCGGCCCATCGCGGCGGTCACCTCGGCGTTGGTGACCGGCTCCGGGCCGGTCAGGTTCACCGGCCCGGTCAGCGACTCGGTGTCCAGGATGTGGCGCAGCGCCGCGACGTGGTCGTGCAGCGCGATGAAGCTCCAGTACTGCCGGCCGTTGCCCAGCTTCCCGCCGAGACCCGCCTTGAACAGCGGGAAGAGCCGCCCCCAGGCCCCGCCCTCGCGGCCGACGACCAGGCCGGTCCGCGCGTGCACCGTACGGATGTCCGCCTCCTCGGCGGCGGCGGTGGCCGCCTCCCACTCCTCGCAGACCGAGGGCAGGAACCCCTCCCCGGCCGGCGCGCTCTCGTCCACCGGCCGGTTCCCGGTGTCGCCGTAGAAGCCGATGGCGGACCCGGAGAGCAGGACGCGGGGCGGGGTGTCGAGCGAGGCCACGGCCTCGGCGACGGCGGCCGTGCCCAGGACCCGGCTGTCCCGGATCTCCCGCTTGTAGGCCTCGGTCCAGCGGTGGTCGCCCACCCCGGCCCCGGCCAGATGCACCACGGCGTCGCAGCCGACGAGCCCGGCCACGTCCACGTACCCCCGCTGGGGGTCCCACTCGACCTCGTCGCCGGTTCTGGCGGGCCGGCGCACCAGACGGGCCACCTCGTGCCCGTCGGCGCGCAGCGAGCGCACCAGCGCCGCTCCGATGAGTCCGGACGATCCGCTGACGGCGATACGGGAGCTCGGCATGGGCCCATCCTGCCCCATGAAACGCCTCGAACACCGGGAACACCGCGTGGCACAGTGACCCCATGGCCGCACTCACCCTCCGCCCCGTCCGCCCCGCCGTGCCCGCCGACGACGACGAACTCGCCGAGCTCGACCGGTCCACCTGGTCGACGCTGCACGCGGTCCTGCCGCGGCCGACGCCCCCGTACGAGCCCTTCTTCGGCGAGCGGCACCCGCCGGAGGACTTCCTCGTGGTGGAGGCGGAGACGGCGGACGGCCGGGCGGGCATCGCCGGGTACATCCGGCTCGTCCCGCCCACCCCGCTCGCCGCCAACGCCCATGTGCGCCAGATACGCGGCCTGGCCGTGGCGGACTGGGCGCGCGGGGTCGGTGTCGGGCGGACCCTGCTGCGGGCCGCGTTCGCCGAGGCCCGCCGCCAGGGCGCCAACCGGATCACCCTGCGGGTCCTCGGGCACAACGACCCGGCCCGCGCGCTGTACGCCTCCGAGGGCTTCGCCGTCGAAGGGGTGCTGCTCGGGGAGTTCTTCCTGAACGGGCGTTACGTCGACGACGTCTGCATGGGCCGCTCGCTCGGCCCCGCCTGAGCAGCGAAGGTCACTGCGGCCCGAAGCGGTCCCACAGCTCGGGGAAGCGGGCGGCGAGCGCCTCCTCGTCCTCGAAGTCGACCGGGGAGCCCAGCGGCTCGGTGGTCTGCGGCGGCAGCCCCAGGTCCGGCGCGACCACCCCGGTGAGCTGCTCGTACGCCTCGTCGGCCGCGTACCCCAGGTCCTCGCCGTCCCCGTCGATCTCCTCGTCGAAGTCCTCCAGCAGCTCCGCCAGGCTGTCCGGATCGTGCAGCGCCCCCTCGAAGACCTCCCGGCCCTGGCCGATCAGCCAGCAGCGGAAGTAGTCGAACGCGTCGTCGCTCGCCCCGCCCAGCAGCACGGCCGCCGCGCCCCACAGATCCCAGGCGTAGGCGCGGTTGTAGCGGGCCTCGAAGTGCCGGGCGAAGTCCAGCACGGAATCGGGATCGAGCTGCACCAGCCGTTCCACCAGCAGGTCGGCGTGGTCCTCGGGGTCGCCCTCGGCGGCCTCGCGGGTGCTGTCGATGATCTCCCAGAATTCCGTTTCGTCCATCACGGGTCCAGCATCCAGCCTGACGGGGGCTCCCGCACGCGCAGACACCGAATTGAAGCCTTTCAGCGATACATCTCGCGCAGACGTTCGGCGGCCGCCGCGAACCGGAGCCGCAGCGACTCGGGCGCCAGCACCTCCAACTCGGGCCCCAGCGCCAGCAGCTGGCCGTACGCCACATCCGGCGATTCCACCGGCAAGGTGAGCGTGCGCCAGCCGTCCGGGTCCGGTTCGGAGGCCTCCGCGAGCGCCGCCGCGGCCGCCGCCCGGTCGCCGGTGTACGCGAGCATCCGCGCCCCGCGCCCGGACACCCGTACGGTCACCTCGGTCCGCAGCAGGGACCGGGCGA
The DNA here is from genome assembly GCF_055792845.1 of Streptomyces sp. DSM 106670. Classification (NCBI taxonomy): domain Bacteria; kingdom Bacillati; phylum Actinomycetota; class Actinomycetes; order Kitasatosporales; family Streptomycetaceae; genus Streptomyces; species Streptomyces sp. DSM 106670. The sequence goes on along the minus strand of NZ_CM147704.1, from coordinate 1,883,168 downwards.
ACCCGGCGGCCCGCTCCGCCCAGAACCCGGGCAGATCAAAGGTCTCGTCCCGCTCGAAGCGCTCGTCGGCGGGCTCCGCCGCGGTGAACCGGTCGATCCGGTAGACCCGGAAGTCCTCGCCCGCCCGGGCGCAGAGGTACCAGACGCCGGCCTTGAGGACGAGACCGTACGGAGCGAGCTCCCGCGCCACCTCCGTACCCCCGTCGCCCGCCTCGCGGCCCCCGCCCCGGCGGTAGCGGGCCCGCAGCAGCCGGTCGTCCCAGACCGCGTCGGCGATGGCGGGCAGCAGTTCGGGGGTCTCCGGCTCGTGGTACCAGGAGGGCGCGTCCAGGTGGAAGCGGCGGGCGGCGGAGGAGGAGGCGTCGCGCAGCGAGGGCAGCAGCGCGGCCGACACCTTGAGGCGGGCCGCCGACGCCGCGTCCTCCAGGCCCATCTCGCGCAGCGCCGCGGGCAGTCCGGAGAGGAAGAGCGCCTCCGCCTCGTCCCGGGCGAGGCCGGTCAGCCGGGTGCGGTAGCCGCCGACGAGCCGGTAGCCGCCGGCCCGGCCGCGCTCCGCGTAGACCGGGACGCCCGCGTCGGAGAGCGCCTGCGCGTCCCGGGTGACCGTACGCTCCGACACCTCCAGCTCGGCCGCCAGCTCGGCGGCGGTCATCGCGGGGCGGGCCTGCAGGAGCAGCACCATCTTGATCAGCCGGGCAGCACGCATGGGCCCATTGTGGCGGCAGGGCGGACCCGTACCGCAGCGAAACCCCCGGCCGCCGGGCAGGCGCGCTGTCGGACGCGCCCGCCCGGTGACCGGGGGTTCGGCTGGGTTCTGCGGGAGCGGTGCTCAGATCCCGTAACGCTCCCGGGCCTCCTTGACCGCCGAGGCCGGGACCTCGCCGCGCCTGGCGAGCTGCGCCAGCGAGGCCACCACGATCGACTGCGCGTCGACGCCGAAGTGGCGGCGGGCCGCGTCGCGGGTGTCGGAGAGGCCGAAGCCGTCCGTCCCGAGCGAGGACCAGTCCTGCTCCACCCACTGGCTGATCTGGTCCGGGACCTGGCGCATCCAGTCGCTGACCGCGAGCACCGGGCCCGGCGCACCGGCGAGCGCCTGGGTCACGTACGGCACCTGCTGCTCACCGCGGAGCAGCGCCTCGTCGGCCGCCAGCGCGTCGCGGCGCAGCTCGCCCCACGAGGTGGCGGACCAGACGTCGGCCGTGACACCCCAGTCTGCGGCCAGCAGCTCCTGGGCCTCCAGGGCCCAGTGGATCGCCGTACCGGAGGCGAGCAGCTGCAGGCGCGGCGCGTCCGCCTTCGCGGGCGTGCCCTCCTTGAAGCGGTACAGGCCCTTGACGATGCCCTCCTCGACGCCCTCGGGCATCGCGGGCTGGGGCTTCGGCTCGTTGTAGACCGTCAGGTAGTAGAAGACGTCCTCGGCGTCGGGGCCGTACATCCGCCGCAGACCGTCCTTGACGATCACCGCGACCTCGTACGCGAACGCCGGGTCGTAGTTGAGCGAGGCCGGGTTGGTGGCCGCGATCAGGTGCGAGTGGCCGTCCGCGTGCTGGAGGCCCTCGCCCGTCAGGGTCGTACGGCCCGCCGTGGCGCCGACGATGAAGCCCTTGCCGAGCTGGTCGGCGAGCTGCCACATCTGGTCGCCGGTCCGCTGCCAGCCGAACATCGAGTAGAAGATGTAGAACGGGATCATCGTCTCGCCGTGCGTCGCGTACGACGTGGCGGCGGCGATGAAGTCGGCCATGGCGCCGGCCTCGGTGATCCCCTCGTTGAGGATCTGGCCGTCCTTGGCCTCCTTGTAGTACATCAGCTGGTCGCGGTCGACCGGGTCGTACGTCTGACCCAGCGGCGAGTAGATGCCGGCCGACGGGAAGAGCGACTCCATACCGAAGGTACGGGCCTCGTCCGGGACGATCGGCACCCAGCGCTTGCCGGTCTCCTTGTCCCGCATCAGGTCCTTCACCAGGCGGACGAACGCCATGGTGGTGGCCATCTCCTGCTTGCCGGACCCCTTGTACAGGGCCTTGAACGCGCGCTCCTCGGGCTGCGGCAGCGGCGCGGAGGCGTGTATCCGGCGGGCCGGGGCCGGACCGCCGAGGGCCGCGCGGCGCTCCTGGAGGTAGCGGACCTCGGGGGAGTCGGCGCCGGGGTGGCCGTAGGGGACCAGACCGTCCTCGAAGGCGCTGTCGGGGATCGGGAGGCCGAGCAGCTCGCGCATGCCCTTGAACTCGTCGATCGACAGCTTCTTCATCTGGTGGTTGGCGTTCTTGGACTCGAAGCCCTTGCCGAGCGTGTAGCCCTTGACCGTCTGGGCCAGGATCACGGTCGGCGCGCCCTTGTGCTCCACGGCCGCCCTGTACGCCGCGTACACCTTGCGGGCCTCGTGGCCGCCGCGCGAGGTGTAGAAACACTCGGCGATCTTCGCGTCGGTGAGCAGTTTCGCCAGCTCGACGAGGGCGGGCTCGGCGCCGAAGAAGTGTTCGCGGATGTAGGCGACGTCGCGGGTGGCGTACGTCTGGAACTGCGCGTCCGGGACCTCGCGCAGCCGGCGCAGCAGCGCGCCCTGGGTGTCCAGCTGGAACAGCTCGTCCCAGGCGTTGCCCCAGAGCGTCTTGACGACGTTCCAGCCGGCCCCGCGGAACTGCGCCTCCAGCTCCTGGACCACGCGGAAGTTGGCGCGGACCGGGCCGTCGAGGCGCTGCAGGTTGCAGTTGATGACGAAGGTCAGGTTGTCGAGCTGCTCACGGGCCGCGAGGGCGAGGGCGGCGGTCGACTCGGGCTCGTCCATCTCGCCGTCGCCCAGGAAGGCCCAGACGTGCGAGTTGGCGGTGTCCTTGATGGAGCGGTTGGCCAGATAGCGGTTGAAGCGCGCCTGGTAGATGGCCGAGAGCGGGCCGAGGCCCATCGACACGGTGGGGAACTCCCACAGCCAGGGCAGCCGCCGCGGGTGCGGGTAGGAGGGCAGACCCTCGCCGCCCGCCTCCTGGCGGAAGTTGTCGAGGTGCTGCTCGGTGAGCCGGCCGTCGAGGAAGGCGCGGGCGTAGATGCCGGGGGAGGCGTGGCCCTGGATGTAGAGCTGGTCCCCGGAGCCGTCCCCCTCCTTGCCGCGGAAGAAGTGGTTGAAGCCGGTCTCGTAGAGCCAGGCCGCCGAGGCGAAGGTGGCGATGTGGCCGCCGACCCCGAACCGCGAACCACGGGTCACCATCGCGGCCGCGTTCCAGCGGTTCCAGGCGGTGATCCTCGATTCCATCTCCAGGTCGCCGTCGAACGCGGGCTCGGCGGCGGTCGGGATGGTGTTGACGTAATCGGTCTCCAGCAGCTTGGGCAGCGCGAGACCGGCGCCCTCGGCGTGCTGCAGCGAGCGGCGCATCAGGTACGCGGCGCGGTGCGGGCCGGCAGCCTTGGTGACGGCGTCCAGGGAGGCCGCCCATTCGGCGGTCTCCTCGGGGTCACGGTCCGGGAGCTGGTCGAGCTCGCTCGGAAGCTTTCCTACGGGGTCGGTCATGATCGCCGCCTTCCGGAGAGGAGGGGGGTGGAGAAGGCTCTATCTGGCAGGACAGAGCGATGGGGCCGGTGGGCCCGCGAAGTGAACTGTAAGGCGCTGATCGATGATCGATCAAAGGATTGAAGGCAAAACTTCTCGATACGAAGAAAAGTGGCATGGGGTGCCTCGAAACAGGGCACGCAGTGACGCGAAATAGCGTGCAAATAGGGCGCTGACCTGCACGGAAGAGCAGGTCGGGCGCCAGATGATCGGAGCCTCGCGGATGGGTCAGGCGCGGGGCGCGCAGCCCAGCACATGCGCCTTCACCAGGGCCCCGATCTGCGGGTCCTCGGCGAGGAACGCGTCGATGAGGGCCTGGTGCTCCTCCGCGTACGACTTCTGCACCGTGCCCAGCCAGCGGATGGAGAGGGCCGTGAACACCTCGATGCCCAGCCCCTCCCAGGTGTGCAGCAGCACCGCGTTCCCGGCGGCGCGCACCAGCTCCCGGTGGAAGCCCACCGTGTGCCGCACCTGCGCCTCGCCGTCGGCCAGCCGGTCCGCCTCGTACAGCGCCGCCACGTGCGGGGCCAGCGCCGAGCAGTCCTGGCCGAGTCGAGGAGCCGCCAGCTCCGCCGCGATCTGCTCCAGGCCGGCCCGCACCGGGTAGCTCTCCTCCAGGTCGGCGGCGGTCAGATTGCGGACCCGGACGCCCTTGTTGGGGGCCGACTCGATCAGCCGGAGCGTCTCCAGCTCGCGCAGCGCCTCGCGCACGGGCGTCTGGCTGACCTCCAGCTCGGTGGCGATCCGGCGCTCCACGATCCGCTCGCCCGGCTTCCAGCGCCCGCTGACGATCCCCTCCACGATGTGCTCGCGGATCTGTTCGCGCAGCGAGTGGACGACGGGCGGGGTCATGAGGTGCTCCTTCAGGGCAGACCGGTGCTGCCTACATCATCACGGTGGCGGTGGGCCTCCCGGGCTGTTTAGACAATACGGCGGCGCCCCCGCCCGGAAGAGTTCCGGACGGGGGCGCCGCTGGTGAGGCTGGTTACAGCGGGGCGTTCAGAGGCCGAGCTCGACCTCGAACTCACCGGCCTCCAGGATCGCCTTGACCGAGGTCAGGTAACGGGCGGCGTCCGCGCCGTCCACCAGACGGTGGTCGTAGGAGAGCGAGAGGTACGTCATGTCGCGCACCGCGATGGTCTCGCCGAGGTCCGGGTGATCGATGACCACCGGACGGCGGACCGTCGCGCCGATGCCCAGGATGGCGGCCTGGTTCGGCGGCACGATGACCGTGTCGAACAGGGCGCCGCGCGAACCGGTGTTGCTGATGGTGAAGGTGGCGCCGGACATGTCGTCCGGCGTCAGGCCGCCACCGCGCGCCTTGCCCGCGAGCTCCGCGGTCTTCTTGGCGATACCGGCGATGTTCAGGTCGCCCGCACCCTTGATGACCGGGGTCATCAGACCCTTCTCGGCGTCCACGGCGATGCCGATGTTCTCCGAGTCGAAGTACGTGATGGTGCCCTCGTCCTCGTTGATCCGGGCGTTGACGACCGGGTGGGCCTTCAGCGCCTGGGCCGCCGCCTTCACGAAGAACGGCATCGGGGACAGCTTGACGCCCTCACGGGCGGCGAAGGAGGCCTTCGCCTGGTTGCGCAGCTTCATCAGCTTGGTGATGTCGACCTCGAGGACCGAGGTCAGCTGGGCCTGCGAGTGCAGCGCCTTCATCATGTTCTCGCCGATGACCTTGCGCATGCGGGTCATCTTGACCGTCTGACCGCGCAGCGGGGACGCCTCCAGCTTCGGCGCCTTGGCGGCCGCCGGAGCAGCAGCCGGAGCCGGGGCAGCGGCGGCGGCCTTGGCGGCCTCCGCGGCGGCGACGACGTCCTGCTTGCGGATACGGCCACCGACGCCGGTGCCCTTGACCGAGCTCAGGTCCACGTTGTTCTCGGACGCGAGCTTGCGGACCAGCGGCGTGACGTACGCGCCGTCGTCACCGGTGGGCGCGGCCGGGGCGGCCGGCGCCGGGGCGACGGGGGCGGGCTGCGCCGGAGCCGGGGCCGGAGCGGCGGGCGCCGACGGGGCCTGGACCGGGGCCGGAGCCGGAGCCGGTGCCGGGGCGGCCGGAGCCGGAGCGGCGGGGGCGGCCGGTGCCGGGGCGGGAGCCGCGGGGGCCTCCTGGGCCGGGGCGGCGGGCTGCGCCGGAGCGGCGGCCGGAGCCGCGCCCGGGGCGCCGATGACGGCGAGCTTGGCGCCGACCTCGGCGGTCTCGTCCTCGCCGACCACGATCTCCAGCAGCACACCGGCGACCGGGGCGGGGATCTCGGTGTCGACCTTGTCCGTGGAGACCTCCAGCAGCGGCTCGTCCTCGGCCACCTCCTCGCCGACCTCCTTGAGCCAGCGGGTGACGGTGCCCTCGGTGACGCTCTCGCCGAGCGCCGGGAGGGTGACGTCGGTGCCGGACGCGCCACCGGCCGGGGCGGCGGCCGGAGCCGGGGCCTCGGGAGCCGGAGCGGCGGGGGCCTCGGCGACCGGGGCCGGAGCCTCGGCCGGAGCGGCGGGGGCCTCGGCGGCGGGGGCCGCGGCGGCGGGGGCCGCGGCCTCGGCCGGAGCGCCCGAGCCGTCGTCGATGACGGCCAGCTCGGCGCCGACCTCGACGGTCTCGTCCTCGGCGACCTTGATGGAAGCCAGCACACCGGACGCGGGGGCGGGGATCTCGGTGTCGACCTTGTCGGTCGAGACCTCGAGCAACGGCTCGTCGGCCTCGACGCGCTCGCCCTCGGCCTTCAGCCAACGGGTGACAGTGCCCTCGGTGACGCTCTCGCCGAGCGCCGGAAGGGTTACGGAAACCGACATGGTTTCAGTTGCTCCTTACGAAAATGCGGAAGTGGTCGGTCGTCGCGCCCGGGACCGGGGGATCAGTCGTGGGCGTGGAGAGGCTTGCCGGCCAGCGCCAGGTGAGCCTCGCCCATCGCCTCGTTCTGCGTCGGGTGTGCGTGGATGAGCTGGGCGACCTCGGCGGGCAGCGCCTCCCAGTTGTAGATCAGCTGGGCTTCGCCGACCTGCTCGCCCATGCGGTCGCCGACCATGTGGACGCCGACCACGGCACCGTCCTTGACCTGGACGAGCTTGATCTCGCCCGCGGTCTTCAGGATCTTGCTCTTGCCGTTGCCCGCGAGGTTGTACTTGAGGGCGACGACCTTGTCCGCGCCGTAGATCTCCTTGGCCTTGGCCTCGGTGATGCCGACGGAGGCGACCTCGGGGTGGCAGTACGTCACCTTGGGCACGCCGTCGTAGTCGACCGGGACGGTCTTGAGACCGGCCAGCCGCTCGGCCACCAGGATGCCCTCGGCGAAGCCGACGTGGGCGAGCTGGAGGGTCGGGACGAGGTCGCCGACGGCCGAGATCGTGGGCACGTTGGTCTGCATGTACTCGTCGACCAGGACATAGCCGCGGTCCATCGCGACGCCCTGCTCCTCGTAACCGAGGCCCTGCGAGACCGGGCCGCGGCCGATCGCGACGAGGAGGATCTCCGCCTCGAAGGTCTTGCCGTCGGCGAGCGTCACGCGGACGCCGTCCTGGGTGTACTCGGCCTTGTCGAAGAAGGTGCCGAGGTTGAACTTGATGCCGCGCTTGCGGAACGCGCGCTCAAGAAGCTTGGAGCTGTTCTCGTCCTCGACCGGGACGAGGTGCTTGAGGCCCTCGACGATGGTGACCTCGGTGCCGAACGACTTCCACGCCGAGGCGAACTCGACGCCGATGACGCCGCCGCCGAGCACGATCGCGGACTTCGGCACGCGGTCCAGCTTCAGCGCGTGGTCCGAGGAGATGATCCGGTTGCCGTCGATCTCCAGGCCGGGCAGCGACTTCGGCACGGAGCCGGTCGCCAGCAGCACGTGGCGGCCCTGGATGCGCTGGCCGTTCACGTCCACCGAGGTGGGCGAGGAGAGCTTGCCCTCACCCTCGATGTAGTGGACCTTGCGCGAGGCGATGAGACCCTGGAGACCCTTGTACAGGCCCGAGATCACCTCGTCCTTGTACTTGTTGACGGCCTCCATGTCGATGCCCTCGAAGGTGGCCTTCACGCCGAACTGGGCCGACTCGCGGGCCTGGTCCGCGATCTCGCCCGCGTGCAGCAGTGCCTTCGTGGGAATGCAGCCGTTGTGCAGGCAGGTGCCGCCGACCTTGCCCTTCTCGATCAGGGCGACGTCCAGGCCCAGCTGCGCTCCGCGCAGGGCCGCGGCGTAACCGCCACTGCCACCGCCGAGGATCACTAGGTCGAAAACGGTGCTGGCGTCGTTCGCCACGTCACGTCCTCCATGCATGTGCGCCGTACGCCGGGCCCCGTCGCTGGGGTGTGACCGGCCGGTCGGCTGGTGTGCGGCCGCTTTTGTCTTCGGCCCTGTGGTGGGGGCCCTGTCCTGCCGAGAACCCATCTTCGCACTTGTCGACGGTGGGCGGGACGCGGGGCCCGGGTCCGGGACGGACGATCATCCGTTCCGGAGGGTTACTGCTGCGTAGATACCTACGGATTCGGTCGGTGTTCGTCGAGAGCGAAACCCGGTCTCCGCTCACCGGTTCCGCTCCGGACGGTCCCGCCCGGGCAACACGTACGGCCCCGGACCTATGCCCGGGGCCGTACGTGTCATCGGCGGGGTCCGGCTCAGCCGAGGTCGCCGTCGGCGGTGCGCTCGGCGAGCCGCACCAGGGTGCGGACCGCGGAGCCGGTGCCGCCCTTGGGCGTGTAGCCGTACGGCGCGCCCTCGTGGAAGGCCGGGCCGGCGATGTCCAGGTGCGCCCAGGCGATGCCCTCGCCCACGAACTCTTTCAGGAACAGACCGGCGACCAGGCCGCCGCCCATCCGCTCGCCCATGTTGGCGATGTCGGCGGTGGGGGAGTCCATGCCCTTGCGCAGGTCGGCGGGGAGCGGCATCGGCCACGAGGGCTCGCCGACCTCCTCGGCGATCTCGTGGATCGACGTACGGAAGGCGTCGTCGTTGGCCATGATCCCGAAGGTGCGGTTGCCGAGCGCCAGCACCATCGCACCGGTCAGGGTCGCCACGTCGACGATCGCGTCCGGCTTCTCCTCCGAGGCGCGGGTCAGCGCGTCGGCCAGGACGAGCCGGCCCTCGGCGTCGGTGTTGAGGACCTCGACGGTCTTGCCGCTGTACATGCGCAGCACGTCACCGGGGCGGGTGGCGTTGCCGGAGGGCATGTTCTCGGCCAGCGCCAGCCAGCCGGTGACGTTGACCTTCAGGCCCAGGCGGGCGGCCGTGACGACGGCGGCGAACACGGCGGCGGCGCCGCTCATGTCGCACTTCATCGTCTCGTTGTGGCCGGCCGGCTTGAGCGAGATGCCGCCGGAGTCGTAGGTGATGCCCTTGCCCACCAGGGCCAGGGCCTTCTCCGCCTTGGGGTGCGTGTAGGCGAGCTTCACCAGGCGCGGGCCGTGCGTGGAGCCCTGGCCGACGCCCAGGAGACCGCCGAAGCCGCCCTTGACGAGCGCCTTCTCGTCGAGGACCTGGACCTTGATGCCGTGCTCCTTGCCCGCGGCGGTGGCCACGGCGGCGAAGGACTCGGGGTACAGGTCGTTCGGCGGGGTGTTGATCAGGTCGCGGGCCCGGTTGATCTCCTCGACCAGCGCGAGGGCGCGCTCGACCGCGGCCTTGTAGGCCTTGTCGCGCGGCTTGGCGCCGAGCAGGGCCACCTCGGCGAGCGGCAGCTTCGGGCCGTTGTCCTTGGACTTCGCGTCCTTGGGGGCCAGCTTGTTCTCGCCGCCCTGGTAGGCGGTGAAGGCGTACGAGCCGAGGAGCGCGCCCTCGGCGACGGCGGCGGCGTCCTCGACGGAGCCGGCGGGCAGCGCGAAGCCGGCCTTCTTGGAACCGGTCAGCGCACGGGCGGCGGTGCCCGCCGCGCGGCGCAGCGCCTCGGCGTCGTACGCGTCCTCCTTGTCCGGGACCGGACCGAGACCGACCGCGACGACGACCGGGGCCTTGAGGCCGGACGCGGCGGGCAGCTTGGTCAGTTCGCCCTCGGCACCGGTGGCACCCAGGGTCTCGAGGACGGCGGCGAGCTTTCCGTCGAACGCCTTGTCCACGGCCTCGGAACCGGGCGCCAGGACCGGTCCCTTGACGCCCTTGGCGACGCCGACGACGAGTGCGTCGGCGCGCAGCGTCGCCGCACCGGCAGTGCTGAGAGTGAGAGCAGTCACGGTGGTGAAATCTCGCTTCCGTTGAGTTCGAGTTCGGTCGAGGGGTGGGCCGACCGTGCCCGGCGCATCGTAGACGCCCCGACGATGTGCCGGGAATGAGCCTACGCGCGCGGTTCCTGCTCCGTGACGGCGGCGGGCCGTTCCCTGCCGCCGGGCCGGGGATCGCCCCGAAGTGCCGTGCCGTCAGGTGCCGAGCGTCAGTACCACCAGGGTCGCCGTCGCCGCGGTCTCCTCGACGCCCCCGAAGACGTCCCCGGTGACCCCGCCGAACCGCCGTACGCAGTGCCGCAGCAGCAGTTCGGCGGCGGCGAGCGCGCCGAGCACCGCCAGCGCGTGGCGCAGCGCCGCGTACGGGCCCAGCAGCGCGCCCGCCGCCGCGCACAGCGCCACCGTCACCACCACCGCGAGCAGCGCCCGCCCGGCCGGGACCGTGGCGGCCACCGTCGCCCCGAGCCCCTCCGGCCGGGCCGCCGGGACGCCCTGACGGGACGCCAGGGTCAGCGCGAGCCGGGCGGCGACGGCCGCGACGACGGCCCCGAGCGCCCCGTGCGCCCAGCCCTGCCCGTACAGCTCGAAGAGGACCGCGACCTGGGCCAGCAGGACCAGCAGGAGCGTGATGACACCGAACGGCCCAATGTCGGACTGCTTCATGATCCGCAGCGCGTCCTCGGCCGGCTTCCCGCTGCCGAGGCCGTCCGCCGTGTCCGCCAGGCCGTCCAGATGCAGCCCCCGGGTGAGCGCGGCCGGCACCGCGACGGAGGCCACCGCCGCGAGCAGCGGCCCCGGGCCGGCCAGCAGCGACAGCGAGCCGAGGGCGGCGGCGAGCAGCCCCACGACGAGCCCGGCGAGCGGGGCGCAGAGCATCCCGGCGCGGGCGGTCGCGCGGTCCCAGCGGGTCACGCGGACGGGGAGCACGGTCAGGGTGCCGAAGGCGAAACGCAGCCCGTGGCTGTTCAGGGAGGTCACCGCGCGCAGGCTACCGCCGGCGCCCGCCGATAGATTGGCCGAAACACGGCAAATCGCGGTGAAACCGGATGTATCGGGAGTGGGTGGCATGGGTCACTGGTGGCACGACAACATCACGGAGCCGGGCAAGCTGCCGCTGCTCCTGGCGCTGGCCGCCTTCGTCCTGACCTTCGCGATCACCCGCACCATCACCCGCATGATCCGGGCCGGGAAGGGCCCGTTCCGCAACATCACCCCGGGCGGGGTGCACATCCACCACGTGGTGCCGGGGGTCGTGCTCTCGGTGATCGGCGGGTTCGGCGCGGTGGCCAGCGGGCGGCAGGGCGTGGCCGCCGGGGTCTGCGCGGTGATCTTCGGGGTGGGGGCCGGTCTGGTGCTCGACGAGTTCGCGCTGATCCTGCATCTGGACGACGTGTACTGGACCGAGGAGGGCCGGCAGAGCGTGGAGGTGGTCGTGCTGACCGCCGCGCTGGTGCTGCTGGTCCTGGCGGGCTTCTCCCCGCTCGGCGTCGACGACGTCACCGACGAGGAGCAGCAGGGCCGCTTCGGCGTCATCACCACGTACGTGATCAACTTCTGCTTCGTCCTGATCGCCCTGTTCAAGGGCAAGACGCGGATGGCGGTGCTCGGCACCCTCGTCCCGTTCGTCGCGCTGGTCGGCGCGATCCGGCTGGCCCGCCCCACCTCGCCCTGGGCCAGGCGGTTCTACCGCCACCGCCACCGGGCCCGCTCCAGGGCGCTGCTGCGGGCCTACCACCACGACGTGCGCTGGGTCGGGCCGCGCCGGAAGTTCCAGGACCTCATCGGCGGCGCCCCGGACCGGGTCCCGCTGCCGCCGTCGCCCAGACCCTGAAGCGCCCCGGAGCCGCCCGCACCCGGGTCCCGAGCGCCGCTCCGCCGCCCGAGCCACTCCCGTACGCCGCACACCACCAGGACGCCGGCGATGGCGGCCAGATGCTCGCGGCCCGCCAGGTTGTCCTTGACGATGACCTCCACCACCATCGCGAGGACCACCAGCGCCCCGGTGAACCAGGCGCGTTGCCGGTGGCAGACGTACACCGCGAGCCCCACGACCGCCGCCGAAGGGCCGGTGTCCACCACCTGCGCGTCCGATGCGGGCAGCCCGGGGAACGTCCCGGGGCCGAGCGCGACGCCGATCCGGGCGTACAGCGTCCCCGCCAGCGTCGCTACGTACGCGACGGCCAGCGTGCGCCACCGCCCCAGGCACACCTCCGCGATGCCGAACACCAGCAGGATCTGCGCCAGCGCGCCCCACACCGGCAGATCGAGCGCGGGCACGAACAGCGACAGCGGCGTCCGCAGCAGGGCGAGCCAGAGCGGGTCCTCGGCCCGTACGGCACCGAGGTTCTGCACCGGCCGGTAGCCCCACCCCTGGTTCTGCACCACCTGGACGGTCGCCGTCAGCGCCACCGCGGTCAGCGTCAGCGCGAGCGCCCGCACCCACCGTCCGGCGAGCCCCCGCCGTACGGTCGCGCACAGCGGGCCCCACTCCCGTACCGCCGCCCGGCCCAGGGCCGGGAGACGGCTCATCTACGGGCGCCCAGGTGCGAGCGGTGCAGCCACTTCGGCAGCCCCGGCGCTTCCAGGAACCCTTCGGCGCGCCCGGCCGCGAGGGCGATGCGCGCCAGGTCGGCGCTCTTCTCGAACAGCATGAAACGCGGCTCCCAGATCGGTCGGTACTTGGCGTTGGCCCGGTAGAGCGACTCGATCTGCCACCAGCGCGAGAAGAAGCTCAGCAGCGAACGCCACAGCCTCAGCACCGGTCCCGCGCCGAGCCGCGATCCCCTCTCGAAGACGGACCGGAACATCGCGAAGTTGAGCGACACCTGAGTGATCCCGATCTCGCCCGAGCGCTGGAGCAGCTGGATCACCATGAACTCCATCAGCCCGTTCTCCGCGTCCCGGTCGCGGCGCATCAGGTCGAGCGAGAGGCCGTGCGGACCCCAGGGCACGAAGCTCAGGAGCGCGCGCAGTTCGCCGGCGGTCCCGTCCTCGCCCGCGTCGCGGCACTCCAGCATCACGCACTGCCCGTCGGCCGGGTCACCGAGTCGGCCGAGCGCCATGGAGAAGCCGCGCTCGGTCTCCCCGTCACGCCAATCGTCGGCGCGCCGTACCAGGTCGGTCATCTCCTGCTCGGGAATGTCCGCGTGCCGCCGGATCGTCACCTCGTACCCGGCGCGCTTGACCCGGTTGTAGGCCTGGCGGACCGTACGCATCGCCCGCCCGTCGAGCGTGAACTCCGCCGTCTCCACGATGGCCTCGTCGCCCAGCTCCAGTGCGTCCAGGCCGTGCCGGGCGTAGACGGTGCCCGCCTCCTCGCTCGCGCCCATCACGGCCGGGATCCAGCCGTGCTCCCGGGCCTCGGCCAGCCACGGGTCGATCGCGCCGGGCCAGGCCTCCGGATCGCCGATCGGGTCACCGGAGGCCAGGGACACCCCGCCGACGACCCGGTAGACGACGGCGGCCTTCCTGGTCGGCGACCAGAGGGCGCTCTTCTCGCGGCGCAGCGCGAAGTAGCCGAGGGAGTCCCGGTCGCCGTGCTTGTCGAGCAGGACCCGAAGCTGCGCCTCGTCATCGGCGGAGAGCGGGTCGACCGCGCGGCGGGCGCGGAAGGCGGCGTACACGACGGCGATCAGCAGCAGGGTGGACAGGATGTTGATGACGACGTTGACCCAGCCGGGGGTGGTGATCCCCGGGAACCGGGAGTCGTCGGCGGCCACCGAGACCAGTCGGAGCGCCCCGTAGCGCCAGCGGTCCAGGAAGGTGGAGCGGTACTCGTCGTGGGCGGTGTTGGTGACCGTCACCAGGGCGGCGGCGACGAGCGAGGTGACCAGCAGACCCACCACGGCGACCAGGGCCGCCAGCTTCGGGTTGGAGCGGTCGCCCTTGGCGTAGAACTCCCGCCGGCCCAGCAGCAGCGCCACGACGAACGCGGCGGTCAGCGCCAGCGAGATCCAGTTCTGGGCGTGCTGGCGGAACTCGGCGAAGAACAGCGCCAGGACCAGGAGCAGCAGCACCAGCCCGCTCAGCACCAGGTTGACGATCCAGGCGGCCCGCTTGCGTCGCCGCATGGTGACCGCCAGGAACAGCGCGATCACCCCGGAGGAGAAGCCGGCGGTGAGCAGGTAGGGCGTGACGTAGTTCTCGGAGTTGTGCCGCCGCAGGTCCTGGCCGAAGGTCACCCAGATCGCGCTGAGGAAATTGATGAACGAGACGACACGCAGATACCAGATGGCGAACGCCGCGCTCCGCCTGGACCGGGTGGTGCTGTGCCGGGCTGATTCCTGGACCGCTCGAACCTCTCCCATGAGAGGTGATCATATGGCCCAATACGGACTTATGTGGTTTTAGTACCTTCCGGGCGACCCGACGGGACGCCCGGAGCACCTCGTCCGTCAGGTCGCGTCGAGAGCCTGCGCCCCGCTCTCTTCCGGCTGCTCCGGACCCTCGTCCTCGTCCGCGGTCTTCTCCGGCTCGCGCTCCGGCAGTTCGGCGGCCAGCGCCGCCGCGGCCTGCACCAGCGGCAGGGCCAGCAGCGCGCCGCTGCCCTCGCCGACCGTCACCCCGTGGTCCAGCAGCGGGGTCAGCGCCATCCGGTCCAGCGCCTTCGTCTGCGCGGGCTCCCCGCTGACCTGGCCCGCCAGCCACCAGTCCGGCGCCCGGAACGCCGCCCGCTGCGCCACCAGCGCACAGGCCGCCGAGACCACCCCGTCCAGGATCACCGGCATCCGGCGTACCGCGCTCTGCAGCAGGAAGCCCGTCATCGCCGCCAGGTCCGCCCCGCCGGAGGTGGCCAGCAGCTCCAGCTGGTCGCCGAGCACCGGCCGGGCCCGGCGCAGCGCGTCCCGGATCGCCGCGCACTTGCGCATCCACGCCAGGTCGTCGATGCCCGCGCCACCGCGCCCGGTCACCACGGAGGCGTCCGTTCCGCAGAGCGCGGCGACCAGGGTGGCCGCGGCCGTCGTCCCGCCCACGCTGAGGTCGCCGAGCACCACCAGATCGGTGCCGGAGTCCGCCTCCTCGTCGGCGACGGCCATGCCCAGCCGGACGGCCTGCTCGGCCTCCTCGGCGCTCATCGCGTCCTCGACGTCGATCCGCCCCGAACCCCGCCGCACCCGGTGCCGCACCACGGACTCGGGCAGCAGCTCCGGATCGCAGTCCAGCGACACGTCCACGATCCGCATCGGCACCGAGAAGCGCCGCGCCAGCACCGCGACCGGGCTCGCCCCGTCGAGGGCGGAGCGCACCAGCTCGTACCCGCCTCCCGCCGGCCGGCCGGAGACGCCCAGCTCCGCCACCCCGTGGTCACCGGCGAAGAGCACCAGACGCGGCTGCTCCACGGCCCTGACCGGCACGGACTGCTGCGCGGCGCTGAGCCACTCGCCCAGCTCGTCGAGCCGCCCGAGCGCCCCCGGCGGTACGGTCAGCCGCTCGCGCCGCTCCTCGGCATCGCGCCGCACACCCCCGTCGGGGCGTTGGATCAGGTCGGAGAAGTCGTCCAGGTTCACGGAGGTCTGCCTCGCGGGTCGTCACGTCGGGTCCGGTGCGGGAACCCGGCGGCGGGCCCCCTGGGGCGTGTCCGCCCTGCCCGGAACAGTACCGGTCGGCCCCCGGGGCGGGCCCGGCCCCGAAGGGCACGGCCCGACTCACCCGCGCAGCACCAGCACCTGACCCGCCACCACCAGCAGCACCTGCTCGCACTCGGCCGCCACCGCCGCGTTCAGCCGCCCCAGCTCGTCCCGGAACCGCCGCCCCGCCGACGTCGCCGGAACCACCCCCGACCCCACCTCGTTGGTCACCAGCACCACCGGCCGCCGGGTCCCGCGCACCGCCGCGACCAGCTCCGCGACCCGCGCCCGCAACGCCTTCTCGCCGCCGTCGTGCCACCGCTCGTCCTCCCAGGCCGCCACCCGGTCCATCGCGTCGGTCAGCCACAGCGACAGGCAGTCGATCAGCAGCGGCGGCCCGTCCGCCCGCAGCAGCTCCGTGAGCTCACAGGTCTCCTCGGTCCGCCAGGCGCCCGGTCTGCGCTCCCGGTGCAGTCCGACCCGGGCCGCCCACTCCGGGTCGCCGTCGCGACGGCCGCCGGTCGCCACGTACACCACCTCCGGGAACGTCTCCAGGCGCTGCTCCGCCTCCAGCGACTTCCCCGACCGCGCGCCCCCGGTCACCAGCACCCGGCGCGGCACGTCCGGCACCGCGTGATACTCGCCCACCACCAGCGTCGTCCCGTCCGGCACCGCCCGCGCCCCGGCCGCCGCGAGCCGCCGCTCCAGCGCCGCGCCCGGCGGGGCGTCGTGGTCCAGGTGGACCGCGATCACCTCGGTCGTCGGGCCGACCGCACCGGCCGACCGCAGCCGGGCCACCGCGTCGGGCCGCGCGATCACATCGAGGACGACCATGTCGTAGTGCTGCTCCGCCCGCCCGTCGAGCCCCGCGGGCGCGGCCCCCGGCGGCAGGTAGAGCAGCCGCTCGCCCTCCGGCGCGGTCACCTCGTACCCGGTCCCCGGCGCGTCCATCGCCACCGCCCGCACCCGGTGCCCGCTGATCAGCGTCAGGACCTGGCCGTCCGGCACCCGGGCGGCCGGCGGCAGCAGGGCGGGCAGCTCGACGGCGGGCCCGTCGTGCGGATGGGTCAGCAGCACCTGCCGGACCGCGGCCAGCGAGTGCCCCGCGCGGGCGGCCGCGAACACCGCTCCGGGGGTGAGGTCCAGCAGCAGCGCGTCGTCGACCAGCAGGGCCGTCGCGGCCCGCGCCCACGGACCGCGGGCCGAGGCGCAGACCGCGCAGGGGCAGGAGGGGCGCGGCAGCCCTTCGGGGGCTCCGGTGCCGAGCAGAGTCAGTTCCACACCTTGATCCTCCCGCGTCCCCCGGCCAGGTGCGCGCCCGGCTAGGCTGCGGAGCAGCAACGCGACCCGGGAGGCTGGCATGGCGTGGACGTGGCGGTTCGAGAAGTCCGACGGTACGGAGACGGAGCCGGCGCTGCAGCCGGAGGAGTTCACCACCCAGGGCGACGCGGAGTCCTGGATCGGTGAGTACTGGAAAGAGCTCCTGGAGGGCGGCGCCGCACAGGTGACGCTCTTCGAGGACACCACCAAGATCTACGGCCCGATGAGCCTGCAGGCCGACAGCGCCTGACGCCCGGCCCACGGGAAGGGGCGGTACGGGAAACCCCGTACCGCCCCTGTCTTCAGGTCCTTCAGGTCCTTCAGGGGATCAGATCTCCCCGAGCGTGACCTCCGCCGTCCGGCTGTCGCCGTCGCGGGTGTACGTCACCGTCACCTTCTGGCCCGGCTTGTCACCCGCCAGCGCCTCCGAGAGCGAGGTGATCGTGGTGACCGGGGTGTCCCCGATCTTCGTGATCGTGTCGCCGGGCTTCAGCCCCGCCTTGTCCGCCGCGCCGCCCCGGTCCACGCTGACCAGCGCCACCCCGGCCGGGCGGTAGTTGTCGTCGACGACCGTACGGCCGGTGATGTTCAGCGCGGCCCGGCCCGAGTCGGTGACCTTGCCGTCCTTGATGATCTGGTCCGCGACCGTCTTCACCATGGAGACGGGGATCGCGAAACCGATGCCCGGCGCCGCGCTGTCGCCCATCTGCGGGTCGGTCGCCGCGAGGGTCGGAATGCCGATCACCTGGCTGTCCAGATTGACCAGCGCCCCACCGCTGTTGCCCGGATTGATCGCCGCGGACGTCTGCACCATGTTGGCGATCGTCGCCCCCGTGCCCCCGCCCGCCCGGCTCTCGCTCACGGTCCGGCCGAGCGCCGAGACGATGCCCTGGGTGACGCTGCTGGACAGACCGAGCGGCGAGCCCATCGCCAGCACGATCTGGCCCACCTCGACCCTCTCCGCGTCGCCGAACTTCGCGGGCTTCAGCCCGTCCGGCACGTCGTCGAGCTTGATCACGGCCAGGTCCTGCTCCGGGTAGGAGGAGACCAGCGAGGCGTTCAGCACCGCCTCCCCGGTGGCCACGCTGACCTTGAACTTCTTCTCGTCGCCGACCACATGGGCATTGGTGACGATGTGCCCCCGGTCGTCGTAGACCACCCCGGAACCGAGGCTGTCCGAGGCGTCGATCTGCACCACCGACGGCAGCACATCGTTGATGACGGCCTGGTAGGCGTCCTGCAGATCGTCGGGGGCGCGCTTGACCGCACCCTGCGCCGTGCCCGACGCGGGGGCCTCGGGCGCCGGGGCCGGCGCCGTACCGGAACAGCCGCCCGCCAGGGCTAGGGCGCAGACGGCGGCGGACAGGGGGATCAGCAGCCTGCGCGCCCGGCTGCGGGAGGGGGATGCGTCCATATCCGGAGTCTGGTCGCCGGCCCGTTCGGGTGCCCGTACTGATGGGCCGAACGGGACTGCTCAGCGGAAGTCGCCGGCGTGGTCCCGCGCCTTGAAGGCGCCCGCGCCGCCGAAGATCACCGCGGCGAGGAGCAGGCAGAGCACGGTGAACCCGGCCACGCCGTAGAAGCCCTCGAACTCGGTCAGCAGGACGCCGCCGACGAATCCGCCGATGGTCGTGCCGATGTACAGCGCCGTGGTCGCCAGCGAGGAGACCGTGCCCCTGGCAGCCGTGGTCCGGGACAGCAGCATGGCCATGAAGATCGGGTAGTTGATGCCGAGCATCGCGGAGCCGAGGGCCAGCAGGGTGACGGCGACGGCCAGGTTCGGCGCGAACGGAACGGCGCCGTACAGCAGGACGAGCGCGACGAACGTGCAGGCGAGCGTGCGCGGTTCGCCGAGCCGCTTGATGACATGACTGCCGAACACCGAGGTCAGCGCCATGCCGACGCCGAGCGCCATCATGGCGGCGCCGATGGCGCTCACTCCGAGTCCGAAGTCGCGCGAGAGCCAGGAGCCGATGAAGGAGATGGTCTCGAAGACCCCGGTCTGGTAGGCGAGATAGCCCACCAGGTACCAGGTGAAGATACGGGAGCGGAAGAGTCCCGCGTAGGTCGCGAAGAAGCCGGTCCGCTCGGTGGCGGGGCTGGCCTGGACCGAGGGGAAGACCCTGAAGAGGACGAGCCAGGCCACCGCGGAGAGACCGGCCACCGCGAAGAACGGGACGTGCCAGGAGCTGGCGGCGAGCCAGCCGCCGAGCGGAACGCCCACGACCTGGGAGATCGACATTCCGGCGCCGGCGAATCCCATGGTCTTGACCACCGCGTTCCCGGGAACCAGCACGGGGATGGAGGCCCAGATCTGCGGAGTGACGAGCGCGGCCGACATCCCGGCGAGCACCCGGAAGAGGATCATGCTCCAGAAGCCCTGGGCCACCCCGCACAGCGCGGTCGCCGCGGCGAAGCCGGCGAAGCCGAGCAGCAGCACGCTGCGGCGGTCGCGGCCGTCCGAGAGCGGGCCCGCCACGAGGGCGAACAGGGCGAAGCCGAGGGCGTAGGCACTGACCATCCAGCCGGAGACGCTGGTGGTCACGCCGAACTCGTCGGACAGCGTCGGGAGCATCGGCGCCACCAGGAAGGTGTCGGTTCCGATGACGAACATGGTGACGAAGGACAGCCAGGCGATCACCGTGCTGGAGGGCTTTCGCGAGGGGTACCGCCGTCGTCGCTGAGGTCGCGAGGTGCTCGGTCGAACAGCGCTCATCGCGTTTTCGCCCTTTCCGTGGTGACCGCCCGTCATGACAAACGGATGCGTGGATGCGCAGCCGTGTTCGCTGTCCGATGGCTGCGGAGAAATGGTGCGGACCCGAAGGCGGCTGAGCGAAGCCGCGCGCGAAACTATGTCAAGTCGACGGTGGGACCCGGCGGTTCCGCGGCTGCCGGCCGCCGGAAGACGGGCACGGCTTGCCGCGTCGTGCGAGCGCCGATTACGCTCCGGCGGCGATCTTGACTTCTCGGCCGGGGGGATTCGGTGGACTCGGAGAACGATTCAGCGGAATCAGAGAACTCACAGACCTCAGAGAGCTCGGAGAACACGGAGAGCGATTTCGGAGTCGGCGAGATTCTCGACCTGCTGGCCAGGGACGCCCCTCCCGGAGACTTCGAGAGCCTGCTCCGCCGGGCCGACGGGCTTCCCCTCGGACCCGGCCCGATGAGCCGGCTCCAGCACGCCGTCCGTACGGCGCTGGACATCCGTGCCACGGCCGAGCGGCAACGCCGGCGCGAGTCCGCCCTGGCGGCCCTGGTCGACACCGGGCGGGACATCTTCCGCCACAAGGGCCTGGACGAGCGCCTCGACGTCGTGACCCGGCACGCACGACGGCTGCTGGGCCTCGACATGGCCTACGTCAGCCTGCGGATCGCGGACGGCGGCAGCTACGTCCACAACTCCGACGGTGACACCACGGCCCTCAACGTCGGCCTGGAGATGGACCGGGACGCGGTCTGGGGGAGCTGGCGCAGGACCGCAGCGCCCCGTACTGGACCGCCGACTACCTGGCGGACGACAGCTTTCCGCACACCGAGGAGATCGACGAGGTCGTCCGTTCCGAAGGCCTGCACGCGGTGCTCGCCGTGCCGATGTCGAGCGGTGGCCGGATGGTGGGAGCGCTGTACGGCGCGTCCCGGGCGGTCCGGCACTTCTCACCGGACGAGGTCAGCCTGCTGCGTCTGCTGGCCGACCTGTCGGCGCCGGCGATCGAGGCGACCAGGCGGATGGACGGGGTCCGCTCCGAACTGACCCGCGCGCTCGCCGAGAGCACCCGCCTCGACGAGGAACTCGCCGCGGCCCGCCGTCTGGCCGAGGCCCAGACCACGCTCTCCGGCATGTGCCTGGAGGGCCGGAGCCTCCAGGACATCGTCCGGTACGCGGCGGGCATGCTGGGCGGCGACCTGGCGGTGAGCGACGCGGCCGGACGCGTGCTGGCCGGCACCGGCGAGCCGCCCCGGGCCGACACCGCCGCGATGGTGCGCAGCATGGTCGACTCCCGGGAGAGCGCCTCCGCCGTGAAACTCGCGGACGACCTGTGGGCCGCCCATGTGACCACCGGCGTGGAAGGCCCGGGACTGCTCATCTGCCGGACCGGGGAGGCGTTCGGCGAGGAGCGGCGACGCCTGCTGCACTTCACCGCGCAGACCGTCGCCACCGTGCTGCTGCGCCACGACCTGGCGACCGCCGCCGGCCCGATCCGCGACGACTACCTCGACGATCTGCTCTCCGGCACCTCCGGCGCTCCACGCCATCTCGCCGAGCGGGCCCACCGGTTGGGACTCGACCCGGCGGCCGACCACGTGATGGTGGTGCTGCGGCCCGAGGGCAAGCAGGGCGAGGCGGCGGTCTGGGCCTCCTCCTACGCCTACCGGCACGCCGGTCTGAAGACCGTACGCCGCGAGTGCCTGGTGCTGCTCCTGCCGGGCTCGGACCCCTCGGCCGCGGCCAGGAGCGCGGTCGACGAACTGACGGGGCTGCTCGGCCACGCCGTGTCGGCCGGCGCCGCCGGACCGGTCCACGACTTCGCCTCGGCGGACAAGGCCTACCGGGAAGCGGTGCGCTGCCTGGACACACTCATCGCGATCGGCGGCCGCGGCGGCGTCGCGGCCGCCGGCGACCTGGGCTTCCTCGGTCTGCTGGTCGCCGACGACCATGATGTGGACGCCTTCGTCGCCTCCGCCATCGGCCCGGTCCTCGACTACGACCGGCAGCGCTCGACCGACCTGGTCCGCACGCTGGACGCGTACTTCGCCAACGGCGGCAGCCCCAGCCGTGCCGCGCTCGAACTGCATGTGCACACCAATACCGTGGCGCGCCGCCTGGAGCGGATCACCGACCTCCTCGGGGCCGACTGGCAGCAGTCGGCGACCGCGCTGGAGATCCAGCTCGCGCTCCGTCTCCAACGCGCCCGCGAGGCCGTCCGGCGTCCCTGAGCCGGGACCGCGCCGGATCAGGCGGACCGGGGTCCGCGCCCGGCGGACACGGACCGCGGCCCGCTCAGCGCGGCGACGGCGTGAGCGGCCGAGGCCAGGGTGATGTGACGGTGCCAGCCGTTGAACGACCGGCCCTCGAAGTCCTTGAGGCCCACGTCCTCCCCGACGGCGGCGAGATCGCGGCAGGCCCTCCCGCCCAGCCGCGTCAGCCGCAGCAGCGCCGGAGCGGGCGCCGACGTCATGTTGGTCACCCACAGGGCCTGCGGAGAGTGCCCCGCCCCGTCCCACTCGCCGAGCAGCAACAGCTCCCCGCGGTACGGATCGGCCCCGCCCCGCCCACCGCCCTCCGCGCCCACCCGGACGGCCGCCGTCAGCGTTCCCCGCGACTCGCGGTACGCGCCCGGCTCGTCGGCCCACTCCACACCGCGCCGCAACCGCATCGCGGCCGTGGCGATCAGCCCGGCCGGCACCGGAGCGCCGCCCCGGCCGGGCAGTGCGGGATCGTGGACGGTGAGCCGCGCCGTTCCGCCGATCCGGGCGATCACCGGGATGCCCGCCTCGGTGAACCGGCCCATGGTGGCGGCGGCGTGGGCGATGTGGGTGTTCAGCACCACCGGACGCGACGGCATGTCCCAGGAGCCCAGGACGTCCAGCGCCGCGGTCGCCGCGCACTCCTCCAGCGTCTCCTCCCGCGTGCCTTCCGGAATCTCGGCCTGCCGCCGTCGCACCGGGTCCTGAACCCAGGAACCGGACAGGAACAGCCGCCAGTTGACGGGTGAGTTGAGGGTCCTCGATCCGTACCAGACACCGAAGGCCCGCTGTCCGCGGAAGGCTCCGAGGCACGGATCGAAACCCTGGTCGACCCCGACGGACCGGTCACCGGCCTTGGGAATCGGCATCGGGTGCACCACCCAGGCCCGGGGCGGCGCGATCCGGGTGAGATATCCCGCCAGCGCCTGCCGGACCGGTCTCCAGTCCCACGTGGAGCTGGAGATGAAGTGGTGCAGGCTCTGCTCGGTCGCCGCACCGCCGACGTGCGCGGCGATGTTGCGGATGGACTTGCGGCCGGGGGTGTTCAGCATGCCGCGCAGATACTGCTCGCCCTTGCGCCGCTGGTCGCTCCTGGCGAAGGAGGCGAACAGCACGTCGGCCATCTCCCGGGTCGCCTCCTCCCGTCCGCCTCTCCGCGCTGTGCCCGGCCACCGCACGGGGACCTCCGCCGCGTCCCGTACCGCCGTGGCTTCGTCGCATGACACGGTCATTCGCTCCCCCTCGTGCACCCGTGATACCGGCCTACCGCCAGGGTGACCCGGCGGAGGCGGCCGTGCAGAGGTGTCCCGACGCCCTGACTGCGGCCCCCGCCAGTGGCGGGAGCACCGGGGGGCGAGGAGTACGCGCGGAAAGGGAGGCCGTGGCGCTGCTAGCCGCGTACCCCGCACAGATGCAGCAGCGCCGCCACACCCCGGTACGGGTCGGTCCGCCCGGCCCGGTCCTCCAGGGTCAGGATCCGCTCCAGCTCCTCGGCCGGCGGCTCCGCGTCGCTCTCCACGCCGTCGGTGAAGACCCGCACCCCGTACCAGGCGTGCAGCGGCGCGGCGATGCCCGCGAGCGTGGCCCGCAGTGCGTCGAGCCGGTCCGCGCGCACCGTGGTGCCGAGGTGGTCGGTGTACGTGGCGGTGTCGAAGGCGGTCAGGGCCGCGCCGAAGTCACCGGCGAGCCCCGGGCGCATCGCGAGCGCGTCCGCGTTCCGTACGAGCAGGGAGAGCAGGCCGCCGGGGGCCAGCATCCGGGCGAGCCCGGCCAGCATCGGGTCCGGCTCCTCGACGTACATCAGGACGCCGTGGCAGAGCACCACGTCGAAACTGCCGGGCAGGAAGTGCACACCGGTGTCCCGGCCGTCGCCCTCGATCAGCCTGACCCGCTCCCGGATGCCCTCCGGCTCGGTCGCCAGGGCCGCGCGGGCCGCCGTCAGCAGCCCGGCGTCGGACTCCAGGCCGGTCACCGAGTGACCGGCCCGCGCGAGGCGCAGCGCCTGGATGCCCCGGCCCATGCCGACGTCCAGGACGCGCAGCCGCTGCCCCACCGGGAAGCGGGCGGCTATCTGCTCGTCCAGCTGCCGTGCGACGAGCTCCTGGCGGACCCGGTCGCGTACGCCGACGGAACCTGCCGGGCACGCCGAGGAGACCTCTGTCGTGCCGGAGGTCTCCGTGCTCAGGGCCGCTCTCCGCGCTTGACCTGCGGCTTCGGAAGCCGCAGTCGGCGCATCTGGAGCGTGCGCATCAGGCCGTACGCCACGGCTCCGCGCTTCGGGGTGTCCGGGAAGCGCTCGCGCAGCTGCTTCTTCAGGCGCAGCGACAGACCGATCGAGTCGATCACGATCAGGATGATCACGCCGAGCCAGAGCAGCAGCGAGATGCTCTGGATGTTCTGCACCTGGATCACGCTGAGGATCAGGATGATCACGGCGAGCGGCAGGAACCACTCGGCGATGCAGAAGCGCGAGTCCACGTAATCGCGGACGAAGCGCCTCACCGGGCCCTTGTCACGGACCGGGAGGTAGCGCTCGTCGCCCGACGCGAGCGCCTCACGCTGCCGGGCCAGGTCGGCCCGGCGCGCTTCGCGCTGGCGCTTCATGGCCGCCTTGCGGTCGGTCGGCGCGCTGGACGCGGCACGACGGCGCTGCGACTGGGCCTCACTGCGCTTGGGGGTGGGGCGACCCTTGGGAGCCTGCGGGTCGCGGGGCTGCTGGGAGAGGTCCGCCGTCACCTTGTCGGTGGGGGCCTTCTCTGTCTTGGCACGGCTACGGAACACAAAACCCAAGGGTACGGGGTTCTCGCGCGGGCCCGTCGCCCCGGGCGGGAACGATCCGGCAACGGACGGCGTCCTCGGAAGTGTTCCGGCAGGTGGAAGCGGGTGGAGACGGGTGGATACGGGTGTTGATCGCCCGTTCCGGAGTACGTCACGGAGAGGTCCCCGGGCCTCACCTACACCCTGGGCGGGAGCGTTCCGCGGGTGCAGTCGTCCTTGGGGAGGAGCACATCGGCGTCCGAACAGTGCGGTAATAGAGGCAGGGCCCGTACTGTGGGTTCTATCGGGAGTGCTGGAGCTCAGTCCGTCAGAAGGGGGCGCGCGAAGCCCATGAGCGGTGTCATGAAGCGTATGGGGATGATCTTCCGCGCGAAGGCAAACAAGGCCCTTGACCGGGCCGAGGATCCGCGCGAGACCCTCGATTACTCGTACCAGAAGCAGCTGGAGCTGCTTCAGAAGGTGCGCCGCGGCGTCGCCGACGTGGCGACGTCCCGCAAGCGCCTGGAGCTGCAGCTGAACCAGCTGCAGGGCCAGTCGTCCAAGCTGGAGGACCAGGGCCGCAAGGCGCTGGCGCTGGGCCGTGAGGACCTGGCGCGCGAGGCGCTCTCACGGCGCGCCGCCCTCCAGCAGCAGGTCACCGACCTGGAGACGCAGCACACCACGCTGCAGGGCGAGGAGGAGAAGCTCACCCTCGCGGCCCAGCGGCTGCAGGCCAAGGTGGACGCCTTCCGCACGAAGAAGGAGACCATCAAGGCCACCTACACGGCGGCGCAGGCCCAGACCCGGATCGGCGAGGCCTTCTCCGGCATCTCCGAGGAGATGGGCGACGTCGGTCTCGCGATCCAGCGGGCCGAGGACAAGACGCAGCAGCTCCAGGCGCGGGCCGGCGCCATCGACGAGCTGCTCGCCTCCGGCGCCCTGGACGACCCGACCGGCACGGCGAAGGACGACATCGCCGCCGAGCTGGACCGGATCTCCGGCGGCAGCGACGTGGAGCTGGAGCTGCAGCGCATGAAGGCCGAGCTGGCCGGCGGCTCCTCGTCCTCGCAGCAGGCCATCGAGGGCGGCACGCAGGACAGCGCGCAGCAGTCGCAGCAGTCGTCCCCGCACAAGTTCGACAAGCAGTGAGGGCAGCGTCATGATCGTACGGATCATGGGGGAGGGCCAGGTCAAGCTGGCCGACAGTCACTTCGTCGAACTGAACGAGCTCGACGACGTCCTGCTCAAGGAGATGGAGAGCGGCGACGGCCCAGGCTTTCGCACGACGCTCCACGCGCTCCTGGACAAGGTGCGCGAGCTCGGCACTCCGCTGCCGGACGACTCCCTGGAGCCGTCCGAGCTGATCCTGCCGGCGCCCGACGCCACCCTCGAAGACGTACGCGCCATGCTCAGCGACGACGGCCTCATTCCCAGCTGAATTCCACGGGCCGGCCCCCGGCGGGCCCGTGGAGCGGCCGCGTACCGTTGCTGGACGTGACCACCCTCTCGTCCGGCTTCGCGCGCGCCCGCCGCTGGCTCCGGGACCATCCGCTGGCGTTCGACGCGACCCTGGCCCTCGGCGCCCTCGTCGCGATGATCGGCGGCTCCTTCGCCGACCCGGGCACCGGACACGGGCCGACCTTCGGCACCCGCACCCCCGAACCCCTCAGCGTCCTCCTGATGGTGCTCGCCGCCCTCGCCCTGGTGCTGCGGCGACGGCGTCCGATGGCGGTGCTCGCCGCCACCGGGCTCCTCTCGGCCACCGAGTACGTCCTGATGGACCCGCCGGCCCCGGTCGTGATGAGCGCGGTCATCGCGCTCTACACCGTCGCCTCGCGCACCGACCGCCCCACCACCTGGCGGGTCGGACTGCTCACCGTGGGCGGGCTCACCGGGGCGGCGATGATCTTCGGCTCGACCCCCTGGTACAGCCAGGAGAACTTCGGCGTCGTCGCCTGGACCGGACTGGCCGGGGCCGCCGGGGACGCCGTACGCAGCAGGCGCGCGTTCGTCGACGCCATCCGGGAACGCGCCGAGCGGGCCGAGCGCACCCGCGAAGAGGAGGCCCGCCGCCGGGTCGCCGAGGAGCGGCTGCGGATCGCCCGGGACCTCCACGACGTGGTCGCCCACCACATCGCCCTGGTCAACGTCCAGGCCGGGGTCGCCGCCCACGTCATGGACAAGCGCCCGGACCAGGCCAAGGAAGCGCTCGCCCATGTCCGTGACGCCAGCCGCTCCGCACTCAACGAACTCCGGGTCACCGTCGGCCTCCTGCGCCAGCAGGGCGACCCGGAGGCGCCCACCGAACCGGCCCCCGGGCTCGCCGTCCTCGGCGAACTGGTCACCACCTTCCGCAACGCCGGGCTCCCCGTCGAGGTGGCCTGCGCCTACCGCGACCCGCTGCCCGCCGCCGTCGACCTGGCCGCCTACCGGGTCATCCAGGAGGCCCTGACCAATGTCCGCAAGCACGCGGGCGCCGGGGCCAAGGCCGAGGTGAGCGTCGTCCGGGTGGGCGCCACCGCCGAGGTCACCGTGCTCGACAACGGCCGGGGGAGCGCCGGCAGGCAGCCGGGCTCCGGGGTGGCCGGCACCGCGGCCGACGACGGCCTGGACAGCGGCGGCCACGGCCTGGTCGGCATGCGCGAACGCGTCACCGCGCTCGGCGGCGCCCTCACCGCCGGGCCTCGCTACGGCGGCGGGTTCCGGGTCCATGCGATCCTTCCCGTCGAGGCCCGCACGGGTGAACCGGAGCGGCCGGGCACAGCGGGCGGGACGGGGTTCTGCCGATGACCCAGCCGACGCCCGAAGCCGGGGCGGCGCCGATCAAGGTGCTGCTCGCCGACGACCAGGCGCTGCTGCGCAGCGCGTTCCGGGTGCTGGTGGACTCCGAGCCGGACATGGCGGTGGTCGGCGAGGCCGCCGACGGGGCCCAGGCGGTGGAGCTGGCCCGCACCACGGGCGCCGACGTGGTGCTCATGGACATCCGGATGCCGGGCACCGACGGACTCGCCGCGACCCGCATGATCAGCGCCGACCCGGAGCTGTCCGCGGTGCGGGTGGTCATGCTCACCACCTTCGAGGTCGACGAGTACGTGGTCCAGTCGCTGCGCGCCGGAGCCTCCGGCTTCCTCGGCAAGGGCGCGGAGCCGGACGAACTCCTCAACGCCATCCGGATCGCCGCGGCCGGCGAGGCGCTGCTCTCCCCGGCGGCGACCAAGGGGCTCATCGCCACGTTCCTGGCCCAGGGCGGCGACGCGGGAGAGGGGCCGGACAGCGCGGAGTACGCGGAGCGGCTGGCGGCACTCACCGGCCGCGAACGCGAGGTGCTGGTGCAGGTCGCGGGCGGCCACTCCAACGACCAGATCGCCGAGCGGCTCGCGGTCAGCCCGCTCACCGTCAAGACCCATGTGAACCGGGCGATGGCGAAACTGGGAGCCCGGGACCGGGCCCAATTGGTGGTCATCGCCTACGAATCGGGCCTGGTGCGTCCTCGCGCGGACTGACCGGACGGCGGTACGGCGTACTCCGGTGTACTCCAGCTGCGGTATGCGCGGCGTGAGAAAGCAGCCCGGGGGGCGACGTTTCGGCGACGCGCAGCGGAGATCGTAGGACTGGGCTGGAGGTGTCCCGCTATTTCCCTCCCCGCCCCTCTGCCGCGTACGCCACAGAAGAGAGACCCACCCATGTCCTGGCTGTCCAGATTCAGCCTCGCGCAAAGGGCCCTGATCGGGCTGATCTCGATTGTCGCGCTGGTCTTCGGCGCGATAGCGATCCCGCAGCTCAAGCAGCAGCTGCTGCCGACCATCGAACTGCCGATGGTCTCGGTGCTGGCGCCCTACCAGGGTGCGTCTCCCGATGTGGTCGAGAAGCAGGTCGTCGAGCCCCTGGAGAACTCCCTCAAGGCCGTCGACGGCGTCGAGGGCATCACCTCCACCGCCAGTGAGGGCAACGCCCTCATCATGGCGACCTTCGACTTCGGCGACGAAGGCACCAAGCAGCTCGTCGCGGACATCCAGCAGGCGGTGAACCGCGCCCGCGCCCAGCTGCCCGACGGCGTCGACCCGCAGGTGATCGCCGGTTCCACCGACGACATCCCGACCGTGGTCCTCGCCGTCACCTCCGACAAGGACCAGCAGATCCTGGCCGACCAGCTCGATGCCACGGTCGTCCCGGCCCTCCAGGACATCGAGGGCGTCGGCCAGGTCACCGTGGACGGCGTGCGGGACCTCCAGGTCTCCGTCGTCCCCGACGACCGGAAGCTCGCCGCGGCCGGCCTGAACGCGGGCACGCTCTCCCAGGCCCTCCAGGCGGGCGGCGCCACCCTGCCGGCCGGTTCCTTCTCCGAGTCCGGCAAGAGCCGCACCATCCAGGTCGGCGGCGCCTTCACCTCGCTGAAGCAGATCGAGGACCTCCAGGTCGT
Source organism: Streptomyces sp. DSM 106670 (assembly GCF_055792845.1). Lineage (NCBI taxonomy): Bacteria > Bacillati > Actinomycetota > Actinomycetes > Kitasatosporales > Streptomycetaceae > Streptomyces > Streptomyces sp. DSM 106670. Next base: position 1,854,462 of record NZ_CM147704.1, on the reverse strand, counting down.
CGCCAAGGACCCGGCGGCCGGCCCGGGCGAGCCCGGAAAGCCGGTGCGCGTCGGCGATGTCGCCGAGGTGAAGCAGGAGCCGTCCACGGCGGTCTCCATCACCCGCACCAACGGCAAGCCGAGCCTCGCCGTGATGGCGACGATGGACAAGGACGGCAGCGCCGTCGCCATCTCGGACGCCGTCGAGGACAAGCTCCCCGACCTCCGCAAGGACCTCGGCGCCGGCGCCGAACTGACGGTCGTCTCCGACCAGGGCCCGGCCGTCTCCAAGTCGATCTCGGGCCTCACCACGGAGGGCGCGCTCGGCCTGGCCTTCGCGGTCGTCGTGATCCTGGTCTTCCTCGCCTCGATCCGCTCGACGCTGGTCACCGCGGTCTCCATCCCGCTCTCCATCGTCCTCGCGCTGATCGTGCTCTGGACCCGCGACCTGTCGCTCAACATGCTCACCCTCGGCGCGCTCACCATCGCCATCGGCCGGGTCGTCGACGACTCGATCGTGGTCCTGGAGAACATCAAGCGTCACCTCGGCTACGGCGAGGAGCGCCACGCGGCGATCATCACCGCGGTCAAGGAGGTCGCCGGAGCGGTCACCTCCGCCACCCTCACCACCGTCGCGGTCTTCCTGCCCATCGGTCTGGTCGGCGGCATGGTCGGCCAGCTCTTCGGCTCGTTCTCGCTGACCATCACCGCGGCCCTGCTGGCTTCGCTGCTGGTCTCGCTCACCGTCGTGCCGGTGCTGTCGTACTGGTTCCTGCGCGCCCCCAAGGGCACCCCCGAGGACGCGGCGGAAGCCCGCCGTCTCGCCGAGGAGAAGGAAGCGGCCAGCCGGCTCCAGCGGATCTACGTCCCGGTCCTGCGCTTCGCGACCCGCCGCCGCATCACCAGCCTCGTCATCGCCGTCGCCGTGCTGCTCAGCACCTTCGCGATGGTCCCGCTGCTGAAGACGAACTTCTTCGACGCCGGTGAGCAGGAGGTCCTGAGCGTCAAGCAGGAACTCGCCCCCGGCACCAGCCTGGAAGCCGCCGACGAGGCGGCCCGCAAGGTCGAGAAGGTCCTCCAGGAGGACAAGGGCGTCAAGGACTACCAGGTCACCGTCGGCTCCTCCGGCTTCATGGCCGCCTTCGGCGGCGGCACCGGCGCCAACCAGGCCTCCTACCAGGTCACCCTGAAGGACGCCGCGGACTACGAGGACGCCCAGGACCGTATCGACGAGGCCCTCGGCAAGCTCGACGGCATCGGCGACACCACCATCGCCGCGGGCGACGGCTTCGGCTCCCAGGACCTGAGCGTCGTGGTCAAGGCCGCCGACGGCGACGTCCTGAAGAAGGCCGCCGAGGCCGTCCGCACCGAGGTCGCCACCGTCAAGGACGTCACCGACGTCCAGAGCGACCTGGCGCAGAGCGTCCCGCGCATCTCCGTCACCGCCAACGACAAGGCGGCCGCCGCCGGATTCGACTCCGCCACCCTCGGCGGGATCGTCGCCGGAGCCGTCCGCGGCACGCCCGCCGGCACCGCGACGCTGGACGACACCGAGCGCGACGTCGTCATCCGCTCCTCGAAGCCGGCCGCCACCATGGCCGAGCTGAAGGCCCTGCCGCTCGGACCGGTCAAGCTCGGTGACATCGCCGATGTGAAGGTCGTCCCCGGCCCGGTCTCGATGACCCGGATCGACGGACAGCGCTCGGCGACGATCACCGCCAAGCCGGTCAGCGACAACACCGGTGCGGTCAGCACCGAGCTCGCGGAGAAGATCGACGCGCTGGACCTCCCCGAGGGCGCCACCGCCACCATCGGCGGCGTCACCGAGGACCAGAACGAGGCCTTCGGCCAGCTCGGTCTCGCCATGCTGGCGGCCATCGCGATCGTCTTCATGCTGCTGGTGGCCACCTTCCGGTCGCTGATCCAGCCGCTGATCCTGCTGGTCTCCGTGCCGTTCGCGGCGACCGGAGCCCTGGCCCTCCTGCTCATCACGGGCACCCCGCTGGGCATCCCCGCGATGATCGGCATGCTGATGCTCATCGGCATCGTGGTCACCAACGCGATCGTGCTGATCGACCTGATCAACCAGTACCGCGCCCAGGGCCTCGGCATCATGGAAGCCGTCATCGAGGGCGGCCGCCACCGCTTCCGCCCGATCCTGATGACGGCGCTCGCGACCATCTTCGCCCTGCTCCCGATGGCGCTCGGCGTCACCGGCGAGGGCGGCTTCATCTCGCAGCCGCTGGGCATCGTGGTCATCGGCGGTCTGATCAGCTCCACCCTGCTGACCCTGCTGCTCGTGCCGACGCTCTACGCGATGGTCGAGCTCCGCAAGGAGCGCCGCGCCAAGAAGAAGGCCGCCAAGCGCGCGGCCAAGGCGGGGACGGCGGACCAGCCGGAGCCGGAGGAGGCCCGCGAGGCCGAACCCGCGCAGGCCTGACCTCACAACCCGGGAGGGGCCTGTTCCACGCATCCGCGTGGGGCAGGCCCCTTCGGCGTACGGGGAGATCTCAGGCGTCCCCGCCCAGCGCCCGGATGATTCGGTGCCAGGCCTTCCCGTGCTGCTCGGGGAGCCGGACGCTCAGGGCGACCGTCTCCCGCACCAGCCGGGCGCGGGTCTCCTCGGGGGCCCTGTGCCGGAGCGCGGCCAGGTCGTCCGGTTCGAAGCCGCCGGTGGCCCCCGCGAGCACCAGCGCCACCTGCGCATGGGTGAGCGAGGAGAGCCGGTCGCCGAACACCTGGCCCTCGATGCCCCCGCCGTGCATCAGCGCGACGCCGTCCCCGGCCGCCAACGCCCGGTCCACGTACGCCTGGAGGGCCTCGCGGTCCTCGACGAGCCGGTACGCGGCGTCCAGGCCCTCGGTGCGGCCGATGTCGAGCATCGCGACATGGGCCAGCGGCGTGGCGTCGGGCGGCCGCACGGTCAGCAGCCGCGGGTGCTCCTCCAGGTAGGCCCGCGACTCCTTCCAGTCCGCGCACTCCAGCCACTGGGCCAGCTGCTCCCGCAGGATCAGCTGGTCGTAGGCGGCGGTCACCCCGTGGGCGAGGACCGCGTCGCGGAGCAGCGCGTGCTGGCGCGCGCCGTGCGGATGCAGGATCGCCAGCTCGTCCAGGGCCGTCGCCGCCTCCTCACCGCCGAGGACTTCGGCGTTGCGGGACCAGAAGTCGCGCGACCGGGGCCAGTTCGGCGCGAACATCCAGGCGCTGACGACATCCAGGGTCTCCGTGGACAGGACGAGCCAGTCCGGCACGGGTGTGAAGGTCTCCTCCTCCCACGCCGTGCGCACCGCAGCGCCGTCCCCGTACGCGCGCAGCGCCTGCCGGGCCCGTACGGTCACCGCGTCCGCGCCACCGGCCGACTCCGCGTCCTCGTCGAGCCAGGTCACCAGCTCGGTGACCCCGGTCGTGGGCCGGGGGTCGGGGCAGCGCAGCAGGAAGGCGCTCCGCTCGACGCCGAGCCGCCGGGCGGTCGCCGGGGCGGCATCGGCGAACTCCTTGACGGTCTCGTCGAACTCCTCGACCGCCGCCGCGTGTTCGCCGGTACGGGCGAGCGCCCGGGCCAGGTCGTCGAGCGCGGAGACCAGCGAGGCGTCGGGGCCGCCGGGGGACTCCAGCGCCGCCGACCGGTGCAGGGCCAGCGCCTCCCGGAACGCCTCCACCGCCCCCTCGGCGTCCCCGCTCCGCTCCAGGTGGGCGCCGAGCAGCTGGAGGGAGGCGGCCAGCTCGCCCAGGACGGCGTCGCCCTGCTCCCGCAGGAGCTCGACGGCCTCCCGCGCCGGGACCGAGGCCTCCTTCGGCCCTTCGGCGCCGGCCAGGCTCCGGGCGAGGGTGCGCAGCGCGGCGGCGAGGCCCGGGCGGAAGGCCTCGGGTCGCTCCGCGACCAGCTCGCGGTGGAGGGCCACGGCTTCCCGGGCCACCCGGAGACCCGCCCCGGTGTCGCCCTCCTGGTTGAGGTGACCGGCGAAGCCGTCCATGACCGCGGCCAGCTCCGGACGGAACTCGGGCCGCCGGGCGGCGAGCAGACGGAAGCGGCCGCGCGCCTCGTGGGCCGCTTCGACCGCCCCGGAGGTGTCGCTCACGGCCGCGCGATGGTGGCCGAGCGCGTGGAGAGCCGCGGAGAGCCGTGGAAGGAAGGCGTCCGGATCCTCCTCGGCGAGCCCCCGGAGCAGCCCGACCGCCTCCTCCGCCTGCGGCACGGCCGCCACGGTCTCCCCGGCGTCCGCCAGCCGCGCGGCGTAGTTCAGGAGATACTCCGCGAGCGCCGGGACGGACGCGCCCGGCTGGTCCTCCTCGACCAGCTCGCGCTGGAGCCGTACGGACTGCTTCACGAACGGCACGGCGGCCGCCGGGTCCCCGGTGTCGGCCACGCGGTCGCCCAGCGCGCCCATGGCCAGGGCGAGTTCGGCCTGGAAGTCCCCGGGGCGCCGCGTACCGAGCTCGGCGTAGATCCGCGCGGCCTCCTTCGCCGTGGCCAGCGCACCGGCGCGGTCCCCGGTGGCGGAGAGCAGGTTCGACAGCCGGTGCAGGGCTCCGGCCAGGGCGGGCAGACCGGTGGCGGGGTCCTGCTCGGCGGCGTCGCGCCGGTCGCGTACCTCTTGCTCCGCCCGCGCCAACGCGCCGGCTTCCTCCGCCCGCGCCTCGTCGCCCGCACCCGCTTCACGCGCCTCGTCGCCCACGCCCGCCCCACGGTCCTGGTCGTTCATGCCCGCCCCACCGTTCTCGCCGTTCTCACCCGCGCGCAGTTCGCTGCGGTGAGTAGCAGCGTAGTTACGCGGTGGTGTCATCGGCTGCCGTATGGAGGAACCGGCCGGACCGGAACCCGCCCACTCACCGGACCGCGAGCGCCCGGCACGGGAAAGCCCCGGCACACGGGAGCCCGGCACGCGAAAGCCCCGGTACGCCGACCAGCGGCATACCGGGGCTCCCGGGCGTTCCCGGAACGGGCGCGGCGTTACGGCAGCGCCAGCATCCGCTCCAGGGCGAGCTTGGCGTACTTCTCCGTCTCCGGGTCGACCTCGATCCGGTTGACCAGCTTGCCCTCGGCCAGCGACTCCAGGGTCCAGACCAGGTGCGGCAGGTCGATGCGGTTCATCGTCGAGCAGAAGCAGACCGTCTTGTCGAGGAAGACGATCTCCTTGTCCTCCGCGGCGAAACGGTTCGCCAGGCGGCGGACCAGGTTCAGCTCCGTGCCGATGGCCCACTTCGAGCCGCGCGGGGCCGCCTCCAGGGCCTTGATGATGTACTCCGTCGAGCCCACGTAGTCCGCGGCGGCGACGACCTCGTGCTTGCACTCCGGGTGCACCAGCACGTTGACCCCGGGCATCCGGGCCCGGACGTCCTCGACCGACTCGACCGAGAAGCGGCCGTGGACCGAGCAGTGCCCGCGCCACAGGATCATCTTCGCGTTCCGCAGCTGCTCGGCGGTGAGGCCGCCGTTCGGCTTGTGCGGGTTGTAGAGGACGCAGTCCTCCAGGCTCATCCCCATGTCCCGTACCGCCGTGTTGCGGCCCAGGTGCTGGTCGGGGAGGAAGAGGATCTTCTCGCCCTGCTCGAAGGCCCACTCCAGGGCTCGTTTCGCGTTCGAGGACGTACAGATCGTGCCGCCGTGCTTGCCGGTGAAGGCCTTGATGTCGGCGGAGGAGTTCATGTACGAGACGGGCACCACCTGGTCGGCGACCCCGGCCTCCGTCAGCACGTCCCAGCACTCGGCGACCTGCTCGGCGGTGGCCATGTCGGCCATCGAGCAGCCGGCCGCCAGGTCGGGCAGCACGACCGCCTGGTCGTCCGTGGTCAGGATGTCGGCGGACTCGGCCATGAAGTGCACACCGCAGAAGACGATGTACTCCGCCTCCGGGCGCGCGGCCGCGTCACGGGCCAGCTTGAACGAGTCGCCGGTGACGTCCGCGAACTGGATGACCTCGTCGCGCTGGTAGTGGTGGCCGAGGACGAACACCTTGTCCCCGAGCTTCTCCTTGGCGGCGCGGGCGCGCTCCACCAGGTCCGGGTCGGACGGGGAGGGGAGGTCGCCGGGGCATTCGACGCCGCGCTCGCTCCTCGGGTCGGCCTCGCGGCCGAGCAGCAGCAGCGCGAGGGGTGTCGGCTGTACGTCCAGGGGCTGGGCCGTGGTCACGTCACGCACCCTTTCTTCTCTGCGTTCTGCTCTGCGCTTCTGCGAACGCGCCTTTTCGTCTATTTGACGCTATCTATCATAGCCGCTTCGTGTCACTTTGACGATGCCGATAGCGTCGATGTGACGCATCCCCCGGGCGACCGGGTGTGCGAGCATGAAAAGGAACAGACAAGCGCTTGGCCCGGAATGAATCCGCGGCCGAGGCGGTTGAACCGTCGGCAAGCAGTCCGTACAACCCGGGAGAGAAGCAGATGTCCGTATCGGACGAGACCACCACCGTGAGCGACGGCATCCTCCTGTCCGACGCCGCCGCCGCCAAGGTCAAGGGCCTGCTGGAGCAGGAGGGCCGCGAGGACCTGGCGCTGCGCGTCGCCGTTCAGCCCGGCGGTTGCTCGGGCCTGCGCTACCAGCTCTTCTTCGACGAGCGTTCGCTCGACGGTGACGTCGTGAAGGACTTCGACGGTGTCAAGGTCGTCACCGACCGGATGAGCGCCCCGTACCTGGGCGGCGCCTCCATCGACTTCGTCGACACCATCGAGAAGCAGGGCTTCACGATCGACAACCCGAACGCCACCGGCTCCTGCGCCTGCGGCGACTCCTTCAGCTAAACGCCGAGGGCGGGACACACGGCATACGGCGGCGGCCCCGGGAATCACTCCCGGGGCCGCCGCCGTACGTGTGCCGTGCAGGCGTCGGCCGCCGTCCGCGTCAGCCGCGCGGCACCGCACCGCCCGAGGCCGCGTCGATCACCGTACGGTCGCCCAGCGGCTTCTCCAGCGTCACCGTCCGGGTCAGCTCCTTGGCGATCATGATGCAGGCCTTCTTGCCCTCCTGCGGCTTCTCCGTGACCGAGATCCGGACCTGGCCCGCGCTCTCCTGGGCGCTCGCCGTGTACGTACTGCACACACCGCCCCAGAAGGTCACATCGAGGGTCCGCCCGTCCGCGCCGTACGAGGTCACCTTCCGGTCCCCGGAGGGCGTCGGCGTCTGAGGCTTCTCGATGAACTTCGGGTCCACGGCGACCTGCGTGACCGTGTGCTCGGGACCGCCCGGCGCCTGCCGGACCGTGAACAGCCAGGACGGCACCAGCGTCTGCCGGCCGTCCACGTAGTTCAGCGCCAGGCCGAACACCGCGTCCTCGACCGTCTGCGTCACCGGGGCCCGCTTGCCGTTCGACGGCACGCACTGCGGGTCCGACGGGGACTTCTGCTCACCCTCCAGCGGGACGGGGGTGGCGCAGCCGCCGATGTCACCGGAGGCGTCGCCCTTGCCCCGGCTCGCCGCGTTCAGCTGCTTCAGCGCCTCGTCCGCGCCGACCGTCGGATAGGTGGCGCCATTCTCCAGCGCCTTCAGATGTCCGCTGCCGCCGGTCACCTTGCCGTCCGGGCCCACCTGGACCCCGGTCGACCAGCCGTACGTCGGCAGCCCGTCGATCTTCGGATCGGCGTTGACCACCCGGACGTCGCCCATCAGCTGGCCAGCGTTCAGCGCCGCGTCGTCCTGCCCGGCCGCCTTGAGCACCGGGACCGCGGCCGCCTTCGCCGCCTTCTCGCTCACCGGGTCGCCGCCCGGCTCCGTGGGCCCGTTCGCGCACATCTTCCCCGGCTCGCACGGTGTGGTGGGGGTGGTGCGGGCGAACGTCCACGTGCCCGGCGCCTGCTTCGTCACCTTCAGGAGCGCACCGGGGCCGTCGTCGTCGCCGACCACCCAGGACGCGCCCTCGGTACGCGGCGAGCCCGGGATGCCCAGCGCCTTCGCCAGCCGGGCGACATCGGCCGACGCGACCGTGCCCTTCGCGTGGTGGACGGCCGCCTCGTCCGGGCCGTCCGGGAGGTCGCCGTCGGCCCGGTAGGTCACGGGCGGGCCGCCCGGATCCGGTTCACCGGGGGCGATGCCCGGGGGAGGGGTGTCGGAGGACGAGGCGGCCCGGTCCGGGCCGTCCGCGGCGGCATCCAGGGCCAGCGGCGGGGCCTCGCCCTTCGCCGCCGCGCCGCTGTCCGTCCTGCCGCCGTCGCCCGAAGCGGTCGAGGCCCAGTACGCCCCGCCGCCCCCGGCCAGCAGCACGGCCGCGGCCACCGAGGCCACCGCGAGCGGCGGACGCCGCCGCCGGGGGCCGGTCACGTCGTTGTCGGGTCGCTCGGTGCTCACCGGATCGCTCCTTCGGCTGCGTTGCCGTCGCGGTGCCTACCGCGTGCCCCCGGACGGGGACACCGATGGGACGGAACGGAGGAGCGTGCGGTTCCCCCGGCCGGCGGCGGCCCGGACGCGGGCGCCGTACGGTTTTCGCCGGAACCTGCAACGAAAGGGCCGAAACATGGTGTCGTCCGGCCCGGCCGGGGCCGCCCTCAGTCGCCGTACTCGGACATCGCGTCGATCAGCCGCGCCGACGAGGGCGGCACCGTCACCCCGTTGATCAGGGACGGCTTCACCGGAACCGGCGCGCTCTTCACCGGCGCCGTCCAGTGCGGAGCCATCCGCGCGCAGTCTCCGCGCAGTGCGGCCAGGCTCAATTCCGACTCGGGCAATGCGGTGTGCTTCGACATATCCGCACCGTAACCACGGTCGAGCTCAGGTAGAAAGCCCTACTATCGGGTAGTTTTCCCTTTTCCCGGCCGTCGGCTCACCCGGTAGCGTGAACTGTCACGTCGTCCCGGAGGGCGCACTCACGGCCCTTCGCCTTCCGCAGGAGTAGCCTCCCCGTGCGTATTGCAGTCACCGGCTCGATCGCCACTGACCACCTCATGACCTTCCCCGGCCGCTTCGCCGACCAGCTGGTCGCGGATCAGCTGCACACGGTCTCCCTGTCCTTCCTGGTCGACAACCTCGATGTGCGCCGGGGCGGTGTCGCCGCCAACATCTGCTTCGGGATGGGCCTGCTCGGCACCAAGCCGATCCTGGTGGGCGCCGCCGGATCCGACTTCGACGAGTACCGCGCCTGGCTCGACCGGCACGGCGTCGAGACCGGTTCGGTCCGGATCTCCGAGGTGCTGCACACCGCCCGCTTCGTCTGCACCACCGACTCCGACCACAACCAGATCGGCTCCTTCTACACGGGCGCGATGAGCGAGGCCCGTCTCATCGAGCTGAAGAGCGTCGCCGACCGCGTCGGCGGCCTGGACCTCGTCTCCATCGGCGCCGACGACCCGGAGGCGATGCTCCGCCACACGGAGGAGTGCCGCTCCCGGAACATCCCGTTCGCCGCCGACTTCTCGCAGCAGATCGCGCGGATGGACGGCGACGAGATCCGCATCCTCCTCGACGGCGCCACCTACCTCTTCTCCAACGAGTACGAGAAGGGGCTCATCGAGTCCAAGACCGGCTGGAGCGACGAGCAGATCCTCGCCAAGGTCGGCCACCGTGTCACCACCCTCGGCGCCCGCGGTGTCCGGATCGAGCGGGTCGGCGAGCCGGTCATCGAGGTCGGCTGCCCCGAGGAGGAGACCAAGGCCGACCCCACCGGCGTCGGCGACGCCTTCCGGGCCGGCTTCCTCTCCGGCCTCGCCTGGGGCGTCGGCCTGGAGCGCGCCGCCCAGGTCGGCTGCATGCTCGCCACCCTGGTGATCGAGACGGTCGGCACCCAGGAGTACACCCTGCGCCGCACCCACTTCATGGACCGCTTCACCAAGGCGTACGGTCACGAGGCCGCCGCCGACGTCCGTCAGCACCTGGCCTGATCAGCCGAGCCGGCGGACCACATAGGCCGAACCCCGGTCCGTCGGCTCCTCGCCCACGTACTCCTGGCCCCGCATCTCGCACCAGGCCGGGATGTCCAGCCGGGCCGCCTCGTCGTCGGCGAGCACCGTCACCGTGGCGCCCACCGCTACCTCTCCGATCACCTTTGCGAGTTCGATCACCGGGATCGGGCAGCGCCGGCCCAGCGCGTCGACCACCAGGGACGCGGCGGGGCCGGGGGAGGGGGGCGTCGAGCGCGGGGCGACCGGGGCGCCGAGCCGCTCGCGTACCCCGGCCACCACCCCCGGCAGGACCTCCAGGAAGCGGTCCACGTCCGCCCCGGCCGTGCCCGGCGGCAGCGACACCCGGATGTTCCCCTCCGAGAGCACCCCCATCGCCTTGAGCACATGGCTCGGTGTCAGGGTGCTGCTGGTGCAGGACGAACCGGACGATACGGAAAATTCCCTACGGTCCAGCTCATGCAGCAGGGTCTCCCCGTCGACATAGAGACAGGAGAAGGTGACCAGATGCGGCAGCCGCCGCACCGGATCGCCCACCACCTCGACATCGGGCACCCGCTCGGCCACCACCGACCGGATCCGGTCCACCAGGGCCCGCAGCCGCACCGCCTCCGCCGCCGCCTCGTCCCGTACCGCGCGCAGCGAGGCGGCCGCCGCCACGATCGCCGGCAGGTTCTCGAACCCCGGCGCCCGCCCCGACTCCCGCTCCCCGGCCGGTCCTTGGGGCGAGAAGCGCGTCCCCTTGCGGACCGCGAGCAGCCCGACCCCGGCCGGACCGCCCCACTTGTGCGCGCTCGCCGTCAGCAGCGACCAGCCCGCCGGGACCGGCCCCCAGCCGAGCGACTGGGCCGCGTCCACCAGCAGCGGCACCCCGGCCTCCGTACAGAGCGCGGCGACCTCGGCCACCGGCTGCTCGGTGCCCACCTCGTGGTTGGCCGACTGGAGACAGGCCAGCGCGGTGTCCGCCCGCAGCGCCCCGCCGAACACCGCGGGGTCCACCGCACCGGACCGCTCCACCGGGACCTCGGTGAACGAGCCGCCCGCCGCCTCGTGGGCCGCCGCCGAATGGAGTACCGACGAGTGTTCGACCGCGGAGAGGGCCAGATGGCGGCCGACACGCCGACGCCCCGAAAGAGCCCCGGCAATTCCGGCGTGCACCGCCGTCGTCCCCGAGGAGGTGAAGACCAGCTCGTCCGGGCGGCATCCGACGGCCTCCGCCGCCGCCTCCCGGGCCGCGTCCAGCAGCAGCCGGGCCCGCCGCCCCTCCCGGTACAGCCTGGCGGGATCGGCCCAGCCCTCGTCGAGCGCGGCAAGCAGCGCCTGGCGTGCGACGGGGTGCAGGGGGGCGGCGGAGGCGGCATCGAAGTAGGGCACCCCGCCACGCTAGCCCGCACCCGGCCCCACCTCGGCGGGGGCCGCCCCTTCCGGACGGGCGAGTGGCCGTCAGATGAGGGCCGGAGGGCCGGATTCCATCCCCAGGGGGTGTCGGGCGGCGCGTTGGGCACCCTCCCCGCGCGACCCCAAATAGCGTCCAGTAGGGTTTGGTCCGCATAAACATCCAAACCCCTGCCCGCGTCAGGGCCGGCGACCGACCAGAGACATACGGGCGCGCCGACCGTGCGGGCGAGACTCTCGGGAAGGCGCTACGTGAGTCCCAACGGCTCCGACCGCTCGTCGCGGCGCCCGATGCGGCGGAAGCTGCCGCAGGTGCTGACTGCGGGCCTGGTCCTGGCGACAGCCTCCGGTTGTTCATACAACTGGGAGGATTTTCCCCGCCTCGGAATGCCCACACCGGTAACGGAAGAGGCCCCTCGGATCCTCTCCCTCTGGCAAGGCTCGTGGGCGGCAGCGCTCGTCACGGGTGTCCTTGTCTGGGGGCTGATCCTCTGGAGCGTCTTCTTCCACCGGCGTAGCCGGACCAAGGTGGAGGTACCCCAGCAGACCAGGTACAACCTGCCCATCGAGGCGTTGTACACAGTGGTTCCCCTCATCATCGTCTCGGTGCTCTTCTACTTCACCGCGCGTGATGAGTCGAAGCTCCTCGAGCTCTCCGACAAGCCCGCCCATACCATCAACGTGGTCGGCTACCAGTGGAGCTGGGGCTTCAACTACATCGAGAAGGTGGACGGCCAGCCCGCGGCGGGCCCCGAGCTCCCCAAGGAACTCGACGCCATCCCCGACCGGTTCCGCAAGGACTTCCCCGAGGGCGCCGGCGGCGTCTACGACGTGGGCATCCCCGGGACCCGTAACCCGCAGAACGGCAACCCGGGTCCGACCCTGTGGCTGCCGAAGGGGGAGAAGGTCCGCTTCGTCCTCACTTCGCGTGACGTCATCCACTCCTTCTGGGTGGTGCCGTTCCTCATGAAGCAGGACGTCATCCCGGGCCACACCAACGCGTTCGAGGTCACTGCCACCCGTGAGGGCACCTTCATGGGCAAGTGCGCCGAGCTCTGCGGAGTCGACCACTCCCGGATGCTCTTCAACGTCAAGGTCGTCTCCCCGGAGCGTTACCAGCAGCACCTCAAGGAGCTCGCTGAGAAGGGTCAGACGGGCTACGTGCCGGCGGGCATCGCGCAGACGGACCCGGCCAGGAATGCGGAGAAGAGCCAACTGTGAGCATCCTCAACGAACCTCAGGGTGCCGCTCCGGCAGACGACTCGTACGAGGACGAACTGCCCGTGCGGCGCAAGCAGCCGGGAAACATCGTCGTGAAGTGGCTGACCACCACCGACCACAAGACGATCGGTACGCTCTACCTGGTCACCTCGTTCGTGTTCTTCTGCATCGGCGGACTCATGGCGCTCTTCATGCGCGCCGAGCTGGCCCGTCCGGGCACGCAGATCATGTCGAACGAGCAGTTCAACCAGGCGTTCACGATGCACGGCACGATCATGCTGCTGATGTTCGCGACGCCGCTGTTCGCCGGATTCGCGAACTGGATCATGCCGCTGCAGATCGGCGCGCCCGATGTGGCGTTCCCGCGGCTGAACATGTTCGCGTACTGGCTGTACCTCTTCGGTTCGCTCATCGCGGTGGCGGGCTTCCTCACCCCGCAGGGCGCGGCCGACTTCGGCTGGTTCGCCTACTCCCCGCTCTCGGACGCGGTCCGTTCGCCGGGTGTCGGCGCCGACATGTGGATCATGGGTCTGGCCTTCTCCGGCTTCGGCACGATCCTCGGTTCGGTCAACTTCATCACCACGATCATCTGCATGCGCGCCCCCGGCATGACGATGTTCCGCATGCCGATCTTCACCTGGAACGTCCTGCTGACCGGTGTTCTGGTCCTGCTGGCCTTCCCGGTCCTCGCCGCCGCGCTCTTCGCGCTGGAGGCCGACCGTAAATTCGGTGCGCATGTATTCGACGCGGCCAATGGCGGCGCATTGCTCTGGCAACACCTCTTCTGGTTCTTCGGCCATCCAGAGGTGTACATCATCGCGTTGCCATTCTTCGGAATCATTTCCGAGGTCATCCCGGTATTCAGCCGCAAGCCGATGTTCGGCTACATCGGTCTGATCTCCGCGACGATCGCCATCGCCGGCCTTTCCGTGACGGTGTGGGCGCACCACATGTACGTCACGGGCGGTGTGCTGTTGCCGTTCTTCTCCTTCATGACGTTCCTCATCGCCGTACCGACAGGCGTGAAGTTCTTCAACTGGATCGGCACGATGTGGAAGGGGTCGTTGTCCTTCGAGACACCGATGCTCTGGGCCGTCGGCTTCCTGATCACCTTCACCTTCGGTGGTCTGACCGGCGTCATCCTCGCCTCGCCCCCGATGGACTTCCACGTCTCGGACTCGTACTTCGTCGTCGCGCACTTCCACTACGTCATCTTCGGCACCGTGGTCTTCGCGATGTTCTCCGGATTCCACTTCTGGTGGCCGAAGTTCACCGGCAAGATGCTGGACGAGCGGCTCGGCAAGATCACGTTCTGGACGCTGTTCGTGGGCTTCCACGGCACGTTCCTGGTGCAGCACTGGCTCGGTGCCGAGGGCATGCCGCGGCGTTACGCGGACTATCTCGACGCCGACGGCTTCACCGCGCTGAACACGATCTCGACGATCTCCTCCTTCCTGCTCGGCCTGTCGATGCTGCCGTTCTTCTACAACGTGTGGAAGACCGCCAAGTACGGCAAGAAGATCGAGGTCGACGACCCGTGGGGTTACGGCCGTTCGCTGGAGTGGGCGACCTCCTGCCCGCCGCCGCGGCACAACTTCCTCACCCTGCCGCGGATCCGTTCCGAATCCCCGGCGTTCGACCTGCACCACCCGGAGATCACGGCGCTCGAACAGTTCGACCACCTCTCCGAGTCGGACAAGGCCCTCGCCGGCGGCAAGGAGGCAGGCAAGTGAAGATCCAGGGACAGATGTTCATCTGGCTGAGCGTCTTCATCCTCGCCATGGCCGCCGTGTACGGACTGTGGTCGAAGGAGCCGGTCGGCACCACGGCGCTCTTCCTGGCCTTCGGGCTGTCCATCATGATCGGCTTCTACCTGGCCTTCACGGCCAACCGGGTCGACGCGATGGCCCAGGACAACAAGGAGGCCGACGTCGCCGACGAGGCGGGCGAGCTGGGGTTCTTCTCCCCGCACAGCTGGCAGCCGCTCTCCCTGGCGGTCGGCGGAGCCTTCGCCTTCATGGGCGTCGTCTTCGGCTGGTGGCTCCTGTACTTCTCCGCCCCCCTGCTCCTGATCGGCCTCTTCGGCTGGGTCTTCGAGTACTACCGGGGCGAGAACCGCACCCAGTGACACCGCACTCCGTGCCACCGCGCCGGCGGTGACATGTGCTACACCACGAAAGGCCCGCATCGCCGAAGGCGACGCGGGCCTTTCGCTCGTTCGGAGTCACTGAACGCGCTGGAACGGATGAACCTTCATAGCGTGGACGGCATGAACCACACGCCTCGCATCCGCACCGTAGTGAGCTGCACCCTGCTGGTCGTGACCCTCGCCGCGGGTGCGACCGCCTGTGGCTCACCCGACGGCCACCCGCTCTCGACGAAGCCTTACGACGCGGGCGACCAGGTCTCCTTCAACGGCCCCTCCAAGAAGGAGAAGGCCGACCCCGACAAGCCCCTGGAAGTCACCGTCAAGGGTGACGACGGGCGCATCACCGACGTCAGCGCCGTGGACACCGGCGGCCGCCACCTCGCGGGGGAGCTCTCCGCGGACGGGAAGCGCTGGCGCTCCACCGCCCCGCTCGCGGCCGGCACCGGATACACCGTCAGGGTCTCCACCGAGAACAGCGACGGCGCCCCAGGCGTCCGTACGCTCTCCTTCGGCACCTCCTCGCCCAAGAAGCTGCTGAAGGTCGCCTTCGGCCCGGAGGCGGGCACCTACGGCGTCGGACAGCCCATCACGGCGGAACTCAGCGCTCCGATCACCGACAAGGCGGCCCGGGCCACCGTCGAGCGCGCCCTGAAGGTCCGCTCCACCCCGGCGGTCACCGGCTCCTGGTACTGGGTCGACGACAAGAAACTGCACTTCCGTCCGAAGGAGTACTGGCCCGCGAACGCCACCATCGAGGTGCGCTCCAACCTGGCGGGCATCAAGGTGACCAACGCCCTCTACGGCGCCGAGGCCAAGCCCCTGAAGCTCACCACGGGCGACCGGATCGAGGCCGTCACCGACGCCTCGGACCACTCCATGACGGTGTACCGCAACGGAGAAGTGATCAACACCATTCCGGTCACCACCGGCAAGCCCGGCTTCTCCACCCGCAACGGGGTCAAGGTGGTCCTCGCCAAGGAGCAGTTCGTCCGTATGCGCGGCGAGAGCATCGGCATCGCGGCCGGCTCATCGGAGTCGTACGACCTGCCGGTCTACTGGGCCACCCGGGTGACCTGGAGCGGCGAGTACGTCCACGCCGCCCCCTGGTCCACGGGCTCCCAGGGCAACGCCAACGTCAGCCACGGCTGCACCGGCATGAGCACCGGCAACGCCGAGTGGTTCTTCGACACCGTGCGCGAGGGCGACATCGTCAAGGTCGTCGGCAGCGCCGGCGAGGACATGGACCCGTTCGGCAACGGGTTCGGCGACTGGAACCTCTCCTGGGAGAAGTGGCAGAAGGGCAGCGCCCTGAACGAAGGGGCGCCGGACAGCCCGCAGACCCTCCAGGCCGCCCGACTGCGTCCCCACGTCTGACCCGGGCCGGATAGTGCCCCGCTGCGCGGAACGGCCCTCAGCGGGGCACAGGGGCCGCTCAGGCCTCCACGGCGAGCCGGTGGCGCAGCAGCGCCGCCAGCGCGTCGGCGAACTCCACCGGGTCCACCGGGAGCGTCACAGCGGCGTCCGCACGGCTCCAGGTGGCCAGCCACGCGTCCTGCGGGCGGCCGATCAGCAGGAGCACCGGCGGGCAGCGGAAGATCTCGTCCTTGATCTGGCGGCAGACGCCCATGCCGCCGACGGGGGCCGTCTCCCCGTCCAGCACGCAGACGTCGACGCCGCCGCCGTCCAGCGCCTTCAGGACGGCCGGGAGCGTCGCGCACTCCAGGAACTTCACCGGTGGAACGTCCGCGGCAGGCCTGCGACCGGCTGCCAGCCTCACCTGCTCGCGGATGTTGGCGTCGTCGCTGTAGACCAGGACCGTGGCGGTCGCCTGCATTGTTCCTCCGTGACATCGACGTCGTCGGGGCTCTCGGGGCATGAACCGATGCGCGGATCGTACTCCGCCCGACCGGCCGTCAGCACCGGTAATGACGACGATTCGATGGGCCGTTCGGCGCAGGGCAGGACCCCTGCAGACGGTACGGACACACCGAACGGCACCCCCCGGGGTGAGGGCGGGATAAGCGACCGACATAATGTCGGTCGTGGCGACAGCAACGACAGTAGAAACCGGGCACGCGCACCCGTCGGTCAATCGGCCGAACCTCACCAGCGTCGGAACCATCATCTGGTTGAGTTCCGAGCTGATGTTCTTCGCGGCCCTCTTCGCGATGTACTTCACCCTGCGATCGGTGATGGGACCCGATTACTGGAAGGAGATGGCCGGCCATCTGAACTTCCCGTTCTCGGCGACGAACACCACGATCCTGGTGCTCTCCTCACTCACCTGCCAGCTCGGCGTCTTCGCCGCCGAGCGGGGCGATGTGAAGAAGCTCCGCACCTGGTTCATCATCACGTTCGTGATGGGTGCGATCTTCATCGGCGGCCAGGTCCTGGAGTACACCGAGCTGGTCAAGGACGCGGGGCTCTCCCTCTCGTCCGACCCCTACGGCTCGGTGTTCTACCTGACCACCGGCTTCCACGGTCTGCACGTGACAGGCGGTCTCATCGCCTTCCTGCTGGTCCTCGGCAGAACGTACGCGGCCAAGAGGTTCACCCACGATCAGGCCACCGCCGCCATCGTCGTGTCCTACTACTGGCACTTCGTCGATGTCGTATGGATCGGCCTGTTCGCAACGATCTACATGATCAAGTAACCCGGGCTCGCACCCGCCCACCATCGACGCAGAAGATCCTGACACCGGGGTAATCCGTGAAAAAGCTCTCCGCACGACGACGCCATCCGCTGGCGGCGGTCGTCGTACTACTCCTCGCGCTGGCGGCCACCGGGGGGCTGTACGCCGCGTTTGCGCCTGCGGGCAAGGCGCAGGCCGATGAAACCGCCCAGTCCCTCGCCATCGAAGAGGGCAAGAAGCTCTACGCCGTAGGCTGCGCCAGCTGCCACGGAACCGGCGGTCAGGGCACCACCGACGGGCCGTCCCTCGTGGGCGTGGGCTCCGCCGCCGTCGACTTCCAGGTCGGTACGGGCCGTATGCCCGCGCAGCAGCCGGGCGCCCAGGTACCGAAGAAGAAGGTCATCTACACCCAGGCGGAGATCGACCAGCTGGCGGCGTACATCGCGTCGCTCGGCGCCGGTCCGGTCACGCCGACCGACAAGCAGGTCGACCCGTCGGGCGCGAACGTCGCCAACGGTGGCGAGCTGTTCCGCACCAACTGCGCCCAGTGCCACAACTTCACCGGTAAGGGCGGGGCCCTGACGGAGGGCAAGTACGCCCCCGACCTCGAAGGCGTGAGCCCGAAGCACATCTACGAGGCCATGCAGACCGGCCCGCAGAGCATGCCCTCCTTCCCCGACACGACGATGCCGGAGCAGGAGAAGAAGGACATCATCGCGTACATCGAGTCCGTGAACGGTGACGAGACGGAGAGCCCCGGCGGCCTGGCCCTCGGCGGTCTCGGTCCGGTCAGCGAAGGTCTGTTCGCCTGGATCTTCGGACTCGGCGCGCTCGTCGCAGTCGCCGTTTGGGTCGCGGCCCACACCGCTAAGGCCAAGAAGTCATGAGTAGCCAACAGATTCCAGAAGACAGCCTGCCCGTGGTGCAGGAGACCGCGCACGGCGCGGTCGAGGGTACGGACGACCCGTTCGCCGACCCGGGACTGCCGGCCCACCAGCCGCGCATCCAGGACCTCGACGAACGCGCCGCGAACCGCTCGGAGCGCGCCGTCGCGTTCATGTTCACCCTCTCGATGCTGGCGACGGTGGGCTTCATCGCCTCCTACGTCATCTTCCCGGTGGACAAGATCGTCTACATCTGGCCCTTCGGCCATGTGAGCGCGCTCAACTTCTCCCTGGGTCTCACCCTGGGCGCGGCGCTCTTCTTCATCGGAGCGGGCGCCGTCCACTGGGCGCGCACCCTGATGTCCGACGTCGAGGTCGCCGCCGACCGGCACCCGATCGAGGCGGAGCCCGAGGTCAAGGCCCAGGTCATGGCCGACTTCGCGGCCGGCGCCGAGGAGTCCGCGATCGGCCGTCGCAAGCTGATCCGCAACACCATGTTCGGTGCGCTGGCCCTGGTGCCGCTCTCCGGTGTGGTCCTGCTGCGCGACCTCGGTCCGCTGCCGGAGAAGAAGCTCCGCAACACCCTCTGGGCGGAGGGCAAGCAGCTCATCAACATGAACACGATGAAGCCGCTGCGCCCCGAGCACATCACCGTCGGGTCGCTGGCCTTCGCCATGCCCGAGGGGCTCGACCCGGAGTCTCACGACTTCCAGACGCAGATGGGCAAGGCCGCCCTGATGATCGTCCGCATCGAGCCGGACGACATCAAGGACAAGCGCCAGCGTGACTGGGCCCACGAGGGCATCGTCGCGTTCTCCAAGATCTGCACCCACGTCGGCTGCCCGATCAGCCTGTACGAGCAGCAGACGCACCACGTGCTCTGCCCGTGCCACCAGTCCACCTTCGACCTCTCCGACGGCGCTCGCGTCATCTTCGGTCCGGCCGGCCACCCCCTTCCGCAGCTGCGGATCGGTGTCAACAGCGAGGGCAACCTCGAGGCGCTCGGCGACTTCGACGAGCCCGTCGGTGCTGCCTTCTGGGAGCGCGGATGAGTACTGCGACAAACAACCCCTCCGGCGCCGAACCGGTGAGCGGGCGCAAGGCTCCGGCCGGCGAGCGGGTGGCCGACTGGGCGGACGGCCGGCTGGGCATCTACGGCCTGGCCAAGGCCAACATGCGCAAGATCTTCCCGGACCACTGGTCCTTCATGCTCGGTGAGGTCTGCCTCTACAGCTTCATCATCATCATCCTCACGGGTGTGTATCTGACGCTGTTCTTCCAGCCGAGCATGGGCGAGATCGTCTACCACGGTCCGTACGAGCCCATGCAGGGCATCCGGATGTCCGAGGCCTACGCCTCGACCCTGAAGATCAGCTTCGAGGTCCGCGGCGGTCTGCTCGTCCGGCAGATCCACCACTGGGCCGCGCTGATCTTCCTGGCCGGCATGTTCGTGCACATGATGCGCGTCTTCTTCACGGGCGCCTTCCGCAAGCCGCGCGAGATCAACTGGCTCTTCGGCTTCCTGCTGTTCGTGCTCGGCATGTTCACCGGGTTCACCGGCTACTCCCTCCCGGACGACCTGCTCTCCGGTACGGGTGTCCGCTTCACCCAGGGCGCGATCCTGTCCGTGCCGATCGTCGGTACGTACATCTCGATGTTCCTGTTCGGCGGCGAGTTCCCCGGCCACGACTTCGTGGCCCGGTTCTACTCGATCCACATCCTGCTGCTGCCGGGCATCATGCTCGGCCTGCTGGTGGCCCACCTGATCCTGGTCTTCTACCACAAGCACACGCAGTTCGCGGGTCCCGGCCGGACCAACAAGAACGTCGTCGGCATGCCGCTGCTGCCCGTGTACATGGCGAAGGCCGGAGGGTTCTTCTTCCTCGTCTTCGGCGTCATCGCGGCCATCTCGGCCATCGCCACGATCAACCCGATCTGGGGGATCGGCCCGTACCGGGTCGACCAGGTGTCCACCGGCGCCCAGCCCGACTGGTACATGGGCTTCGCCGAGGGTCTGGTCCGTGTGATGCCGGGCTGGGAGATCAACCTGTGGGGCCACACGCTCGTCCTGGGCGTGTTCATCCCGCTGGTCGCCTTCGGTCTGGTGCTCGGTGTCATCGCGCTCTACCCGTTCATCGAGTCCTGGATCACCGGCGACAAGCGCGAGCACCACATCCTGGACCGCCCGCGCAACGCCCCGACGCGTACCGCGTTCGGCGTCGCCTGGATCACGGCGTACTTCGTCGGCCTCGTCGGCGGTGGAAACGACCTGTGGGCCACGCACTTCCACCTGTCGATCAACTCGATCACCTGGTTCGTCCGGATCTTCTTCTTCGCCGGACCGGTCATCGCGTTCATCGTCACCAAGCGGATCTGCCTCGGCCTCCAGCGCCGCGACAAGGAGAAGGTGCTGCACGGTCGCGAGACCGGCATCATCAAGCGCCTGCCGCACGGTGAGTTCGTCGAGATCCACGAGCCGCTCAGCCAGGGGCAGCTGCACACGCTCACGGCGCACGAGCAGTACACGCCGCTCGAACTCGGCCCCGCGGTCGACGAGAACGGCGTCAAGCGCAAGATCTCCCCGGTACAGAAGCTGCGCGCCAAGCTCAGCAAGGGGTACTTCGCCGACGGGAACCAGATCCCCAAGGCGACCCCCGAGGAGTACAAGGAGATCACCGAGAGCCACAGCCACCACTGATCAGCTGACCTGATCGCCACCGCGAGAGCCCCGTCCATTCGATGGACGGGGCTCTTCGCGGTCCTCCCGGCTGGATAGGGTGGAGCCGATCCTTCTGACCGGCTGTGGACCCTGGAGCGGACCATGAACGTTGTGACCCCGAACGGCGGCGACAGCGTGGCGGCCCACTCCTGGCCCGGCCTGCTGAACCCCCTGCTGCGCGGCGAGAACCTCAGCTCCGACGAGACCGCCTGGGCCATGGACCGCATCATGAGCGGCGAGGCCACCGACGCGCAGATCGCCGGGTTCGCCGTCGCGCTGCGGGCCAAGGGCGAGACCGTCGACGAGGTCACCGGACTCGTCCGCGCGATGTACGCCCACGCCAACACCATCCAGGTGCCCGGCCGCACCGTCGACATCGTCGGCACCGGCGGCGACCTCGCCAAGACGGTCAACATCTCGACCATGTCCGCGATCGTCATCGCCGGCACCGGCGCCAAGGTCGTCAAGCACGGCAACCGCGCGGCCTCCTCCGCGAGCGGCTCCTCCGACGTACTGGAGAAGCTCGGCGTCAACCTGGAGCTGACCCCGCAGCGGGTCGTCGAGGTCGCCGAGGCGGCGGGCATCACCTTCTGCTTCGCCGTGAAGTTCCACCCCGCCCTGCGGTACGCCGCCAAGGCCCGCAAGGAGCTCGGCGCGCAGACCACGTTCAACATCCTGGGCCCCCTCACCAACCCGGCCCAGGTGCGCGCCCAGGCGGTCGGCGTCGCCGACGCCCGGATGGCGCCCATCGTCGCGGGCGTGCTCGCCGACCGGGGCAACTCCGCGCTGGTCTTCCGCGGCGACGACGGGCTCGACGAGCTGACCACCACCGCCACCTCCCGGGTCTGGGTGGTCCGCGACGGCGCGGTCCGCGAGGAGGCCTTCGACCCGCGCGACGTCGGGCTGCCCATCGTGCCCGTCGAGGCGCTGCGCGGCGCCGACGCCTCGTACAACGCCGATGTGGCCCGCCGCCTGCTGGACGGCGAGAGCGGTGCGGTACGGGAGGCGGTGCTGCTCAACTCGGCGGCCGCCCTGGTCGCCCTGGACCCGGGCGCCGGCCCGCTGGCCGAGCAACTGGCGGCGAAGATCGCGGTGGCGGCCGAGGCCATCGACTCCGGAGCCGCCAAGCGTGCTCTGGAGCGCTGGATCGCGGCCAGCAACGCCTGAGCGGAGTCCCAGGCGGACACGGTGTGACGCAGGGCGCAGTCCGGATGCCGGACTGCGCCCTTGCGCGTGTGCACAGGTATGGCAAGATGCTGCGCAGGTCATGAGTGACAGCGACTACGGCCCCGGCCCGCTGTCCGGCAACCCTCCGTCCGTGGCGGGGTGCCCCGGGTGAAGACCAGGCCGTAGGCAGCGAGGTCTGCGGCAAGCGCGGGCCCCTCGGCATCCAGCGGATGCCAGCCCCCGGGGTCCTGGTCCCTAGGGAGCCTTCTGTGAGCAAGCGAATGCGTTAGGGCTCGTCCCAGGGCTTTTCCGTGCCCTGTGCTGACCGCCCTTCTTCAGCGCACCTTTTTTCCTTCCTTCTCCGCGTCGTCGCGTATCCGCGGGCGCGTGGATTTCGCCTGCCTGTTACGGGAGTTCGCCATGTCTGTCTCCACCGCTGCCCTCGACCCGTCGGTTTGTGCCCCGCTGCCCGTTCTGGGGCAGGACGTCACCGTTCCGCTCGTCACCGGCGGTGAGGTCACCTACGCCGCGCTCGACTACGCCGCCAGCGCCCCGGCCCTCCAGCGGGTCTGGGACGACGTCGCCGCGTACGCCCCGTACTACGGCAGCGTCCACCGCGGCGCCGGCTACCTCTCGCAGCTCTCCACCGACCTCTTCGAGAACAGCCGCCGCACGGTCGCGGAGTTCCTCGGCTGCCGCGCCGAGGACCAGGTGGTCTTCACCCGCTCCACCACCGACTCCCTCAATCTGCTGGCCGCCGCGATCCCCGCCGACTGCCAGGTCTTCGTGTACGAGACCGAGCACCACGCCTCCCTGCTGCCCTGGCGCGACGCCCAGGTCACCTACCTCAACGCGCCCCGCACTCCGGCCCAGGCCGTCGAGACGCTGGAGCGCGCGCTCGCCGCCCGCGACCCCTACGGCCCGGCCCTCGTCTGCGTCACCGGCGCCTCCAATGTGACCGGTGAGCTGTGGCCGGTGCGGGAACTGGCCGCCGCCGCCCACGCGCACGGCGCCCGCATCGTCCTGGACGCCGCCCAGCTCGCCCCGCACCACCCGGTGGACATCGCCGAACTGGACGTCGACTGGGTCGCGTTCTCCGGCCACAAGCTGTACGCGCCCTTCGGCTCCGGGGTCCTGGCCGGCCGCGCCGACTGGCTCCGGGCGGCCGAGCCGTACCTCGCCGGCGGCGGCGCCTCCCGCAAGGTCGCCCGGCGCGCCGACGGCGGTGTGGACGTCGACTGGCACACCACGGCCGCCCGTCACGAGGCCGGTTCGCCCAACGTCATCGGCGTCTACTCCATCGCCTCCGCCTGCAAGGCCCTGACCGAGGCGGGCTTCGACTCCCTGGTCGCCCGGGAGCAGGAGCTGGTGGGCCGGGTCCGTGAGGGTCTGGCCGCGGTGCCCGAGGTGCAGGTGCTCTCGCTGTTCGGCGACGACGCGCCCCGGGTCGGCGTCATCTCCTTCGTGGTGCGCGGCTGGAACAGCTCGCACTTCGCCGCCGCGCTCTCCGCCGAGTACGGCATCGGCGTCCGCGACGGTCTGTTCTGCGCCCACCCGCTGGTGCGCACCCTGCTCGGCAGCGACCCGCAGGACCCGGGCGAGTGCGGCGCCCCCGAGGCCGAGCCGGGCGAGCGCTCGCTCAACGCGATCCGCGTCAGCTTCGGCGCCGGTACGCCCGACGAGCACATCGACCGGTTCCTGCGCGCGGTGACCGAGCTGGTCCGCGAGGGCGCCCAGTGGAAGTACCGCACCGAGGACGGCCGCTGCGTCCCGGACCGCGGCGAGGCCGCGCAGGTCTGAGGCCCGGAAACCACTTCGGCCGGGGACGGGCAGCGAGCCCGTCCCCGGCCGAAGTGTGCCGAGGCCCTACGCGTCGAGGCCGATGGCGAAGGCCGCTTCCAGGTCGTGCTGGGAGTACGTACGGAACGCCACATGGGTGTCGGTGCCCTCGACGCCCGGGATCTTGCTGATCCGGCCGGGGATGACATCGGCGAGGTCGTCGTGCCGGGCGACCCGGACCATGGCGATCAGGTCGTAGGTGCCGGTGACGGAGAAGACCTCGCTGACGCTGTCCAGCGCGGCGATGGCCTCGGCGATCTCCGGAATCCGGTCCACGCTGGTCTTGATGAGCACGATCGCGGTGATCACGGCTGACTGTCTCCCTCGGTGGCTGGAACCTTCACTCTAGCTCTCCGCCCATAACGCACCCACGCGTACAGGAACCCGACCGCGAACCCGGCCACATGGGCCAGATACGCCACTCCCGGCCCGGCGTCCGCGCCCTGCGCCGCCGCCCACTGGAGGGCGAACCAGAAGACCAGCACGATCCAGGCGGGAAAGCGCAGCGGCAGGAAGAAGAGGAACGGGAACAGGCTGGTCACCCGGGTCTTCGGGAAGAGGTAGAGGAACGCGCCGAGCACCGCGGAGATCGCGCCGGACGCCCCGACCAGCGTCTGCCCGGAGTCCGCGTGCGCCGCCGCGTAGCAGACCAGCGCCACATAGCCGCAGCCCACGTAGAACAGCGCGAACTGCACCCGGCCCATGCGCTCCTCGGCCATCGCGCCGAACACGTACAGGAACAGCAGGTTGCCCAGCAGGTGCAGCCAGCTGCCGTGCACGAACAGCGCGGTGAACGGCGTGATCAGGGCGTGCGCGGAGCCCTCCCACAGCTCCGCCGGGATCACCCCCCACCGCTCGAAGTACCCGGCCTGCGCGGCGAGCAGCGCGTCCTCGCTCCGGTGGGCGGCGCCGCCGAACCCGGAGAGCGGGCTGATCAGGAAGACCACGCCGCAGACGCCGATCAGTCCGTACGTGACCGGGGCGCCGCTCGACGCCGCCGCGTCCCGGATCCTCCCCGCCGTGGTCCGCCAGTCGGCCTGCCGCCACTCGATCATGTACAGAGCATGACGTACCGGCGGAGAACGGGACGGAGCGCCTCGCCGTGCCGATGCCTATACGCGAGGCCGTAGGGTTACGCCAGGACTTCCGCAGTTCGACGGCGCACCGCGAGATCCTTGACGTAGACAGGTGGAGTCGCGGCGGCGCGCCCGGCGCGGGCTCCTGGAGACGACGAAAGAGGACGCAACGATGACGACGGTTCCCCTGCCGACCGACTCGACCCGCTGGCGCTGCACCCTGTGCGGCAACCTCACGCGCTTCGACGTGACCCGTTCCTCCAAGGTCGTGGAGTACGTGCACCTCGACCTGGCCGGTGAGTCGAGTGTCGAGGAGCGGGAGGTCGTCAGTGAGACCATCGAGTCGGTCCGCTGTCGTTGGTGCAACGCGGTGGATCAGATCGAACTGGTGGACAGGCCGGGTGCCGCTTCCTGAGGGAGCGCACCCTTCGACATATCTATGGGGTGACGGACGGTGGATCAGCCGACCAGCGGCGCCGGACCGGCCGATGAGGCCGACGGCGGTGCAGAGGCGCTCGGCCGTCCGCTGCCCGAGGGTGTGCGACGGCGGGTCGTCGCGCTGGTCTCGGACGCCTTCGGCGGACTGACCGTCTCCGAACTGCCCGCCCAGCTGCGGCAGTACGCCCGGTTCACCCCGACCCGGCGGGCCAAGTTCGCCGGGAACGCGATGGCCGCAGCGCTGGAGAGCGACGCCCTCTTCCGGCAGCGCATCGGTGAACGGCTGGCCCAGTCCCAGCCCGAGCTGACCGGCGCGCTGGAGGCGGGTTCGCCGCCCGCTGCCGCCGATCCCCTCGACGTGGCCGCGGCCGCCTATGTGCTGCGCCCGGCCGGCTGGGTCAAGCTGGTCGAGGCGGCCGGCGAGGAGGTCCAGCGCGCCGACGCGGAACGGGCGGACGAGGAGACCCGGCGCGAACTGGAGCAGCTGCGCGAGGAGCTGGAGCGGGCCCGCGCCCACACCCGTACCGAGACCGAACGACTGCGCACCGAGCTGGAGGCGGCCCGCAAGGAGGCCGAGTCGCTGCACCGCAAGCTGCGCAGCGCGCTCAGCGAGGTGAAGCGCGGCGAGGCCGCCCTGCGCCGCAGCGCCGCCGAGACCGACACCGTACGGGCCGACGCGGCCGCCCAGCTCTCCGCCGTGGAGAGCGAGTCGCGGCGGCTCAAGGGGCGGCTGGGGGAGGCCGAGGCGGCCCTGGAGGCGAGCCGGCGGGCCGCCCGCGAGGGCCGCTCGGTGGAGGACATGCGGCTGCGGCTGCTCCTGGACACCGTGCTGGACGCGGCCTCGGGGCTGCGCCGCGAGCTGGCGCTGCCCCCGGCGACCACCCATCCCGCCGACACCGTGGACGCGCTGGAGCCGGGCCGGATGTCGCCCAAGGACATTGCCGCGCGCGCTCTTTCGGAGACCGATCCGGCCCTTCTCGACCAGCTGCTGGCGCTGCCGCAGGCGCACCTCATCGTGGACGGCTACAACGTCACCAAGACCGGCTATCCGCAGATGCCGCTGGAGAAGCAGCGGTTGCGGCTGCTGGGCGGTCTCTCGGTGCTCGCGGCGCAGACCGGCGCGGAGATGACCTGTGTCTTCGACGGGGCCGAACTGGCCGCTCCGGTGCTGCTCGCCCCGCCGAGAGGCGTACGGGTGCTGTTCAGCAAGCCCGGCGTCACGGCGGACGAGGTGATCCGTCAACTGGCCCGCGCGGAACCGCCGGGGCGGCCCGTGGTCGTCGTCTCCACCGACCGCGAGGTGGCGGACGGTGTGGCGAAGGCTGGGGCGCGACCGGTCGCGTCCGTCATGCTCCTCAAGCGCCTTTCGCGCGTCTAGAGAGATTTGCACGGCATGTGTGACATGCCGGATTTCTGGGAACGTACCGTCAAGTCACCGCTACACGCGGTGGGGTGAGAGTAAAGAAGTGCCTGGTGTGACGAGAAAAATCCTGTGAGGATTTGAACTGATCACAAGATGGTCACTAGGGTCAGGCCTCGAACCTTCGCACGGTTGATCACCCATTGGGGGTGACGGCGAAGGAACCGCCGAGTCCGTCATGTGCACGGAGCCGGGGAATCTTTCCCCCACAAGCCCGGTAGGCGGCTCTGAGGAAGAAGGAGCTCGCCTTCGTGGCGTCCCACCGTCGTCCCAAGCAGCCGAGCCGCACCCGCGTGACCGTGCTCACCGCGACCGCCGCCGCGGCCGTGGCCCTGACCTCCCAGGCCGCCCACGCCGACCCCAAGCCGAGCAAGAGCGAAGTCAAGGCGAAGGTCGACAAGCTCTACCACGAGGCCGAGGCGGCCACCGAGAAGTACAACGGGGCCAAGGAGCAGCAGGACAACCTGAAGAAGGAAGTCGACGCGCTCCAGGACAAGGTCGCCCGCGGTCAGGCCGAGCTCAACACGCTGCGCGGCGAACTCGGTTCGATAGCCACCGCGCAGTACCGCTCCGGCGGCATCGACCCCTCGGTGGCCCTCTTCCTCGCCTCGGACCCGGACAGCTTCCTCGACCAGGCCTCCGCGCTGGACCAGCTGACGGTCAAGCAGACGGAAGCGCTGCAGAAGATCCAGTCCAAGCAGCGCACCCTCGCCCAGCAGCGCAAGGAAGCCCAGGACAAGCTCGGCGACCTCGCCGACGTCCGCAAGGCGCTCGGCGAGAACAAGAAGAAGTACCAGGGCAAGCTGGCCGACGCCCAGCAGCTCCTCAACACGCTGACCCAGGCCGAGCGGGCCAAGATGCAGCAGGAGGAGCAGCGCGCCAGCCGCGCCGCCAGCGACCGGGTCGAACTCGGCAACGAGGCCCCCGCGTCCGGCCGTGGCGCCGCCGCCCTCAGCGCGGCCGCCACCCAGCTCGGCAAGCCGTACGTCTCCGGCGGCTCCGGCCCCAACTCCTACGACTGCTCCGGGCTGACGCAGTGGGCCTTCGCCCAGGCCGGTGTCGGCATCAGCCGGACCACGTACACCCAGCAGAACGACGGCACGAGGATCGGCCGCAGCCAGCTCAAGCCGGGCGACCTGGTCTTCTTCAACGGCCTGTCGCACGTCGGCTTCTACGCCGGCAACAACCAGATCCTGCACGCCCCGAAGCCGGGCACCGTCGTCCGCTACGAGTCGATGGACTACATGGGCACCTTCCAGTTCGGCGTCCGCATCTGACCGTGCCGCGCCCAACGGCACGCCACGGCACGCCCGAACGAGGGAATCGCCGCGCACCACGCTGACGCCGCCGCCCCGCCGGAGACCAAGGTCACCGGCGGGGCGGCGGCGTTCGGGTACCCCTTCCGCCACCGGCGCGGTCTTTGGCCGGTGCGTAGTCGTCCGATTACTGTCTGGCTGCTGTGCGGCTCCCGGTCGTCGATCCGCCCGTCCCGGGCGGCAGGGGCCGCGCACTACCGCGTCAGCGGAAGGGAGTGCGGCTACCTGTGGTGTCCCATCGCCGTTCCACACAGTCCGGCTTCAACCGAGGCGTCCGGGTCACGGTCATCTCGGCGGCCGCCGCCACCGCGGCCGCGACCCTGACCGGGGCCCCGGCGAGCGCCGACCCGAAGGACACCCGGGAGAGCGCCAAGGCCGCCGTCGACCGGCTCTACGGGGAGGCCGAACAGGCCACCGAGCGGTTCAACGAGGCCGGGGAGCGCGTGAAGCGGCTGCGCGGCGAGGCGGACCGCGCCCAGGACGCCACGGCCCGGGGCCAGGAACGCGTCAACCAGATGCGCAACGCGCTCGGCGCCATGGCGGGCGCCCAGTACCGCACCGGCTCCATCGACCCGGCGCTCGCGCTGCTGCTCTCCGCCGACCCGGACAGCTATCTGGAGCAGGCCGCCGCCCTCGACCGGGCCGGCGCCCGCCAGGCGATGACCCTGGACAAACTCCGGCACGCCCAGCGCAGGATCGCCCAGACCCGCGCCGAGGCCACCCGCGCCCTGACCGAGCTGGAGCGCAACCGGACCGCCGTCACCCGCCACAAGCGCGCCGTCGAGGGGAAGCTCCGCGAGGCCCGCCGACTGCTCGACTCGCTGCCGCCCGAGGACCGGGCCTCCTTCGACCGGGCCTCGCGCACCGGCCGCGACGGACTGCCCGACCTCTCCGGCGTCGCCCCCGGATCGGGCCGCGCGATGTCCGCCGTGGCCGCCGTCCACCAGGCGCTCGGCAGACCCTACGTCTGGGGCGCCAACGGGCCCTCCGGATTCGACTGTTCCGGCCTGATGCAGTGGGCCTACGCCCAGGCCGGGGTGAGCCTGCCCCGCACCTCCCAGGCCCAGCGCTACGCGGGCCGCATGGTGCCCCTCTCCCAGGCGCTCCCCGGTGACCTGGTCGCCTACCGCGCGGACGCCAGCCACATCGGCATGTACGTCGGCAACGGCCAGGTCATCCACGCCCCCTACCCGGGCGCCCCGGTCCGCTACGATCCGGTCGGCATGATGCCGGTCTCCTCGGTCACCCGGATCTGACCGTACGATCGGCAGGGTGGCCGTACGAGGACGTGACGCGCGTGGGGGAGGCCCCCGGGGACGGCGGCGTGCGGCGGGCCTGCTGCTCGCCACGCTCCTGACCGCGTCCGCCTGCACGGCCCCCGACGACCCGGACACCTTCCTCACCGCCGGCGCCCTCGACGCCACCCTGGCGGGCCGTGCGGCGGCCGTCCTCGCCCACGACACGACCGGCTATCTCGACGCCCTCGCCCCGGAGGCCGCGAAGCTGCGGGCCGCCCAGCGCACCGAACTGGCCAATCTCGCCGACGTGCCCCTGAAGTCCTGGAGCTACGACGTCAAGGGCATCACCAAGCAGGACGGCCGGTGGGCCACCGCCGACGTGGAGCTGCGCTACCGGATCGACGGGTACGACACCGCCCCGGTCGCCACCCGCCGCGTCCTGGAGCTGATGCGGGACGGGGAGCGCTGGTACATCACCGCCGACCGGCCCGCCAAGGGCTCCTCCGGGCAGCTCTGGCAGCAGGGGGACGTGACGGTCGTCGAGGGCGCGCACAGCATCGTCCTGGGCGTCGGACGGGGCGAGGAGGAGCTGCGGCAGATCGCCGACACCGTGGACCTCGCCGTCCCGGCCGTATCGGACGCCTGGCCGCGGCCCTGGACCCGCCGCGTGGTGGTCCTCGTCCCGGACTCCGTCGAGGACATGGCGGGGCTGCTGGGCTCGCCGGAGGCCAGCTACCGGGGCATCGCCGCCGTCACCACCGGCGAGGTCGGCGGCACCGGCAAGCTCCCGGCCATCGCCGACCGGGTGATCGTCAACCCGCAGGCGTACGCCACCCTGGGCAGTTTCGGGCAGCGGATCGTCCTGACCCATGAGACGACCCATGTCGCCACCCGGACCAGCACCTCCACCGCCACCCCGGTCTGGCTCTCCGAGGGCTTCGCCGACTGGACCGCCTACCGGGGCGAGGACCGCGCCGCCGACACGATCGCCCCCGAACTGGCCGAGGCCGTCCGCGACGGCCGGACCCCCGCCGAGCTCCCCGCCGACCCGGACTTCGGCTTCGACGGCGACCCGGCGAAGCTCGCGGGGGCCTACGAGGGCGGCTGGCTGGCCTGCGAGCTGATCGCGGAGCGATGGGGCAAGGAGAAGCTGATCGCCTTCTACGAGGCCGTGGGAGCGCACGACGGGCGCGAGGGAGCGGTGGAGCAGGCGCTGGACGCGGTGCTCGACACCACCTCCGAGCAGTTCACCGCCGACTGGCGCGACTACCTCGCCACCCGGCTCGGCTGACCGTCGACCGCGAGCGGGGCCGCGTCCGTACGCGGCCCGCCCGGCACCGTCGACCGCCACAGCCGCCGCGCCGCGATCAGCGAGGCCGCCACCAGCAGCCCGTTCCGTACGAGCAGGAGCGTCACGCCCCACGCGTCGCTCGCCACCACATGGCCGAAGCCGATCGGGAACTCCAGCACGGTCACCCCCGCCGCCACCAGCACCAGGACCGCCGGAAGCGTCATCGCGGCCGCCCGGAACGCCAGGCACACCGCCGCGAGCCCGACCAGCCACACCACGTACTGCGGGCTGATCACCCGGCTGGTCACCGTGAACAGCAGCACCGCGGTGAACGCCGCCTCGGCCGGGGTGTGCGCCGCGAACGCCCCCGCCCGCAGCCGCCACAGCACCAGCCAGCCCAGCGCCAGGACGCCGAGCCCCAGCGCCAGCGTCGACACCAGCTCCACCTGCGGTCCGACGAACTCCAGCGAGCCGTAGCGCAGCTCCACCCGCCCCTCCCAGCCGAATTGCCGCGCCACATGGAAGACCAGCGCCCCCAGCGACTCGACCTCCGTGCCCCGGTCCCGCTGGAAGGCCAGGAACGCGAACGCCCCCGGCATCCACAGCGCGAAGGAGACCGCGAGACCGGCCCCCGCCAGCGCCGCCGACGCCCAGGCCACCCGTGTCGGACGCCCCTTCCGCACCCCCACCAGCAGCAGCGCCGGCCACCCCTTCAGCAGCGCCCCGAACGCCGCCAGCGCCCCCAGCGCCCGTGGCTGACGCACCCCCGCCAGCAGCGCCGCCACCGCCACCGCCGTCACCATCAGGTCGTACCGGGCGTACACCGTCGGCCCCAGCAGCGGCACCCCCACGACCCACACCCACGCCCCCGCCGCCCTTATCCCCGGCCGCCGCCCCACGTACAGCAGCAGCCCCAGCGTCAGCGCGTCGCAGAGCAGGACGAGGACGAAGAAGGCCGCCGCGTACTCCAGGAACGGCAGCAGGGCCGGGGAGAGGACCGCCAGGGCCGCTCCGGGCGGGTACTGCCAGGTGACGTCGTCCAGCGGATACGTGCCCGTCAGCAGCACCTCGTACCAGCTCCGGTAGATCACCGACACATCCACCGTGACGTCCGGGCCGGGCACCGTGACCACCTTGAACACACAGGCCAGCAGCCAGGCCCGGGTCAGCGCCCACACCGCGTACGGCCAGGGTCCCGCGCCGGTGGATGCTCGTCCCGTCATCGCCGTCCGCCTTCGTCGTCGCCGCCGGGCCCCCGGCGCCCCATGATGCCGGGGGCCGTGCGCGTCAGCGGTGAAGCGCGGCCGTTGGGTACTGTCGGCGGCGATGGACAAGACCTTGATCGTGACCAATGACTTCCCGCCCCGCCCCGGTGGCATCCAGGCGTTCCTGCACAACATGGCGCTGCGCCTGGACCCCGACCGGGTCGTCGTCTACGCCTCCACCTGGAAGCGCGGCGAGGAGGGCGCGGCGGCCACCGCCGCCTTCGACGCCGAGCAGCCGTTCACCGTGGTCCGCGACCGCACGACGATGCTGCTGCCGACCCCGCGCGTCACCCGCCGGGCCACCGCCCTGCTGCGCGAACACGGCTGCACCTCCGTCTGGTTCGGCGCGGCCGCCCCGCTCGGCCTGATGGCCCCGGCGCTGCGCCGCGCGGGCGCCCGGCGGCTGGTGGCCACCACCCACGGGCACGAGGCCGGCTGGGCGCAGCTGCCCGCCTCCCGGCAACTGCTGCGCCGCATCGGCGAAGGCACGGACACGATCACCTATCTCGGTGAGTACACCCGCTCCCGGATCGCCGCCGCCCTCACCCCGGACGCGGCCGGCCGCATGGTGCAACTGCCGCCCGGCGTCGACGAGAAGACCTTCCACCCGGGCTCCGGCGGCGACAGGGTCCGGGCCCGGCTCGGGCTCTCCGACCGCCCGGTGGTCGTCTGCGTCTCCCGCCTGGTGCCGCGCAAGGGCCAGGACACCCTGATCCTGGCCATGCCCGCGATCCTGGCGCAGATCCCGGACGCGGTGCTGCTGATCGTCGGCGGCGGACCGTACGCCGAGGACCTGAAGCGCCTCGCGGCGGAGACCGGCGTCCAGGACTCGGTGCGCTTCACCGGGCCGGTGCCCTGGGCCGAACTGCCCGCGCACTACGGGGCCGGTGACGTCTTCGCCATGCCGTGCCGGACCCGGCGGCGGGGGCTCGACGTGGAGGGCCTCGGCATCGTCTACCTGGAGGCGTCCGCGACCGGACTGCCCGTGGTGGCCGGCGATTCGGGCGGCGCCCCGGACGCGGTGCTCGACGGCGAGACCGGGTGGGTGGTGCGCGGCGGCAGCGCCGAGGAGTCGGCGGACCGGATCGTGACGCTGCTCGGCGACCCGGAGCTGCGGCAGCGGATGGGGGAGCGGGGGCGCGCCTGGGTCGAGGAGAAGTGGCGCTGGGACCTGCTGGCGGAGAAGCTCAAGATGCTGCTGTGACGGTACGGCGA
The DNA here is from genome assembly GCF_055792845.1 of Streptomyces sp. DSM 106670. NCBI lineage: Bacteria > Bacillati > Actinomycetota > Actinomycetes > Kitasatosporales > Streptomycetaceae > Streptomyces > Streptomyces sp. DSM 106670. The sequence goes on along the minus strand of NZ_CM147704.1, from coordinate 1,821,395 downwards.
AGGGGCCCGCGCTTTTCGCAAAGCGCGGGCCCCTCCGACGTACCCCTCAGGCGCGGTAGATCGACTCCACCTCGTCCGCGAAGTCCTTCGCCACCACGTTGCGCTTCAGCTTCAGCGACGGCGTGATGTGGCCCGCCTCCTCGGTGAACTGGGCGGGCAGGATACGGAACTTGCGCACCGACTCGGCCTTGGAGACCGCCGCGTTGCCGTCGTCCACCGCCCGCTGCACCTCGGCCAGCAGCTCCGCGTCCTCGCGCAGCGACAGGGCCGTCGAACCGGCGGGCTTGCCGTGCTCCTCGGCCCAGCGGCCCAGGAACTCCTCGTCCAGGGTGACCAGCGCGCCGACGAACGGGCGGCCGTCGCCGACCACCATGCACTCGGCGACCAGGGCGTGCGCGCGGATGCGGTCCTCGATGACGGCCGGGGCGACGTTCTTGCCGCCCGCCGTCACGATGATCTCCTTCTTGCGGCCGGTGATCGCGAGGTAGCCGTCCTCGTCGAGCGTGCCGATGTCCCCGGTGTGGAACCAGCCGTCGGCCAGCGCCTCGACCGAGGCGGCCTCGTTCTTCCAGTACCCGGTGAACAGGTGCTCGCCGTGCAGCAGTACCTCGCCGTCGTCCGCGATCCGCACGACCGAACCGGGCAGCGGCTGGCCGACCGTGCCGATCTTCTGCCGGTCCCACGGGTTGAACGCGGTCGCCGCACAGGTCTCGGTCAGGCCGTAGCCTTCCAGGACCGTGAAGCCGATGCCCCGGTAGAAGTGGCCGAGCCGCTCACCGAGCGGAGCGCCGCCGGAGATCGCGAACTCGCCCTTGCCGCCGAGCACCGCGCGCAGCTTGCCGAAGACCAGCTTGTCGAAGAGCTTGTGCTTGAGCCTCAGACCGAGCGAAGGACCCTGCGGGGTGCTCAGCGCCCGGCTGTAGGCGATCGCCGTGTCGGCGGCCCGGTCGAAGATCTTGCCCTTGCCGTCCGCCTGCGCCTTGGCGCGGGCCGCGTTGTAGACCTTCTCGAAGACCCGGGGCACACCCAGGATCAGCGTCGGCCGGAACGAGGCCAGCTCGTCGGTGAGGTTCTTGATGTCCGGGACGCAGCCGAGCTTGATCGGGGCCATCACCGAGGCCACCTCGACCAGCCGGCCGAAGACGTGCGCGGCGGGCAGGAACAGCAGCACCGAGCACTCGCCCGTACGGAACAGCGGCTTCAGCCGCTCCACCACGTTGCCGCACTCCGCGAAGAAGCTGCGGTGGGTGAGCACACAGCCCTTGGGGCGGCCGGTGGTGCCCGAGGTGTAGACGATCGTCGCCGGGTCGTCCGCCTTGGCGCTGACCATCCGCAGGTCCATGGTCTCGTCCGAGACCTCGGCCCCCGCCCTGCCGAGCGCCTCCACGGCGCCCGCGTCGATCTGCCAGACATGCTCCAGCTCCGGCAGCGCGTCCCGCACCGAGGCCACGGAGGCGGCGTGCGCGTCGCTCTCCACGAGCACCGCCACCGCCCCGGAGTCACCGAGGATCCACTGCACCTGCTCGGCGGAGCTGGTCTCGTACACCGGCACGGTCACCGCGCCCGCGCTCCAGATCGCGAAGTCCAGCAGCACCCACTCGAAACGGGTGCGCGACATCAGGGCGACCCGGTCGCCGGGCTGCACGCCCGAGGCGATCAGCCCTTTGGCGGCGGCTCTCACCTCGGCCAGGAACTGGGTGGCACTGACGTCCGTCCAGACGCCGGCCACCTTGCGGCTCATCACCGCTACATCGGGATGCTGAGCGGCATTGCGGCGGATGAGATCCGTCAGGTTGCCGTCCGTCGGGACCTCGTACAGGGCCGGAAGGCTGAACTCGCGCAAGACTGCTGCTCCTCATCGGGCTCCGGTGCCACGGCTCTGTGTGACGCACCGGCTGCGGTCCAAGAATGGCGGGTGCTCAGCGGGGTGAGCACAACTGGACTGCCCGGACGTTACCCACCGGTACGCGGTTCCGGATAGGGGGTTCCGGCCAGATGTCTTATGCATCACACATATAAATGGCCCTTTCGCGCACAGTAGTCCACCGCTGTCCCGACGTGGAAGTAACCGCAGGTCCGGACGGTCTACCCAGCGGTGGAACGGGCACTCTAGGGTGATCCCATGCAAGGCAGCGAACCGGACAACGGGGGCTCGGCCGCCCGGTCCACCCGGATACACGTGGTCAGCGACGTGCACGGCAACACCGAGGCCCTGGCCCGCGCCGGGGACGGCGCCGACGCTCTGATCTGCCTCGGTGACCTGGTGCTCTTCCTCGACTACGCCGACCACTCGCGCGGCATCTTCCCCGACCTGTTCGGCAAGGAGAACGCCACCCGCATCGTCGCCCTGCGCACCGCCCGCCGCTACGACGAGGCCCGCGCCTTCGGCCGCGAGCTGTGGGCGGGCCGCGACCGCAACACCGAGATCCTCGGCGCGGTACGCAAGCAGTACGCCGAACTCTTCGCCGCCTTCCCCACCCCGACGTACGCCACCTACGGCAACGTCGACGTCCCCGGCCTCTGGCCGGAGTACGCCCGCCCCGGCACCACCGTGCTGGACGGCGAACGCGTCGAGATCGGCGGCCGGGTCTTCGGCTTCGTCGGCGGCGGCCTCAAGACCCCGATGAACACCCCGTACGAGATCAGCGACGAGGAGTACGCGGCCAAGGTCGAGGCGCTCGGCCCGGTCGACGTCCTCTGCTCGCACATCCCGCCCGAGGTCCCCGAGCTGACGTACGACACCGTCGCCCGCCGCTTCGAACGCGGCAGCCACGCCCTGCTGGAGGCGATCCGCGCCACCCGCCCCCGGTACGCGCTTTTCGGCCATGTTCACCAGCCGTTGGTCCGCCGGATGCGGATCGGCACCACCGAATGCGTCAACGTCGGCCACTTCGCCTCGACCGGAAAGCCCTGGGCGCTCACCTGGTGACCGCGGGCGGCCGGGCCGTGGACCGGAGCGCCCCGGGCACGCGATAGCCTGCACAGCGGCAGGCTCCTGCCGAACGCGACCGGAAACACCGCACTGGAGGGCCACGGCGATGGCTGAACACACCAGCTCGAGCATCACGATCGAGGCGGCGCCGGCCGACGTCATGGGCGTGATCGCCGACTTCGCCCGCTACCCGGAGTGGACCGGCGAGGTCAAGGAGGCCGAGGTCCTCTCCACCGACGACCAGGGCCGCGCCGAACAGGTCCGCCTCGTCCTGGACGCCGGAGCGATCAAGGACGACCACGTCCTCTCCTACACCTGGACCGGCGAGAACGAAGTCAGCTGGAGCCTGGTCAAGTCCCAGATGCTGCGCTCCCTGGACGGTACCTACGCGCTCGCCCCGATCGGCGGCGGCGAGCGCACCGAGGTCACCTACCGGCTCGCCGTCGACGTCAAGATCCCGCTGCTCGGCATGATCAAGCGCAAGGCCGAGAAGGTCATCATCGACCGCGCCCTGGCCGGTCTGAAGAAGCGCGTCGAGTCCGCCCCGGGGACCTGAGAGCCGTGCGTACGGTACTGGTCACCGGCCTCGGCGGCGCGGGCCGCAGCACCGTCGCCGCGGCCACCGCACTGGCCGCCGCCGCACGGGGCGACCGCACCCTCCTGATCTCCGCCGAGGTCATACCCGGCCTCCCCGCCGGTGCGGAACCCACCCGGGTCGCCGACCGCCTGGACCACGCCCGTATCGACTCCGGCGAGCACTTCCGCGCCGAACTCACCGAACTCCAGAAGCGCGCGTCCGGCGTCCTCGACCTGCTCGGCGCCGGCCGGCTGGAGGGCGAGGAGCTCACCGAACTCCCCGGCTCCGCGCAGCTCGCCCTGCTGCACACCCTGCGCCGGGCCGCCGAGGGCGACTGGTCCGGCTACGACACGCTCGTCGTCGACCTCCCGCCGCTCACCGAGGCCCTCGCCCTGCTCGCCCTGCCGCAGCAGCTGCGCCGCTATCTGCGCCGGCTGCTCCCCGCCGAACGCCAGGCGGCCCGCGCCCTGCGCCCGGTCCTCGCCCAGCTCGCCGGGGTCCCGATGCCCGCGCAGTGGCTGTACGAGGCCGCCGCCCGCAAGGACGAGGAGCTGGCCGCCGTCCAGGCCCTGATCGAGGACGGGTCCACCACGCTCCGGCTGGTCGCGGAGCCGGGCCCGGCCGCCGAGGACGCCCTGCGCACCGCCCGGACCGGCCTCGCCCTGCACGGACTCGGCGCCGACCTGCTGGTCGCCTCCCGGGTACTGCCCCGGCACTCGTCCGACCCCTGGTTCGCCGCGCTCGCCGCCCAGCAGGAGAAGTGCCTGGACCACTGGCACCAGGACGTGGCGCCGGACGTCCCCGTGCACGAGGCCGCCCACCTGGGCCGCGACCCGCGGGGCCCGGACGATCTGGCCGCGCTGGCGCTCCCCGCCCCCGACGACCGCACGCCCGGCCGCGTCGAGGATCCCTGGTGGACCGAGGAGGAGCCCGGCGCCGAGGAAGCGCCGATGGTCCTCACCTGGTGCCTGCCGCTGCCCGGGGCCGTCAAGGAGGACCTGCGCCTGGTCCGCCGGGGCGACGAACTGCTCCTGACCGTCGGCCCCTTCCACCGGATCGTCCGGATCGCCTCCGCGCTGCGCCGCTGCACCGTCTCCGGCGCGGCCCTGGCCGACGGGGTGCTGCGGGTGCGGTTCACCCCGGATCCGGCCCTGTGGCCGCGCACCTCCTGAACGGCGTGCGGCCATTCGGGTAACGTCGGTGGTACGTGAACCGCAGGCCGACCGTCGGCCGCCCGCGTCGCAGGAGTCCGCCATGAGTGAAGCCACCGATCGTCCCGTCGACGGCGACGCGTGGGCCGACGCCTGCGCCGAGGACCTCGCGGAGGAGAAGGCCCGCCGTCGCGCGCAGTACGGCCCGCAGCCCGGCTCGGCCGCCGAGGAGCTGCGCAAGCTGGTCGACGCGGTCGCCGACAAGGTCTCCTCCCTCCAGACCCCGCTGCTCGGCGTCGCCGCCCAGGGCGCGGTCCAGCAGGCCATCCGGCAGGCGAAGTCCGCCGTCGAACCCGTCATCGAGCGCAACCCGGAGCTCTTCGACCACCTCGCCGCCGCGGGCAACGAGCTGCTGGCCGCCTACCGCTCCGCGGTCGAGGGCCAGGAGAGCCGCTGGACCCGCACCACCGAGGGCGCGTCGGGCACCGCGGGACCCACGAAGAAGGCCGCCGAGGACCCGTCCGACCCCCGCGACGAAGGCCCCTCCGGCACCGAACGCATCGACCTGGACTGACCGGCTCCGGCCGGTACCGGGCGCGGCCTCGGGTACGGTTGCCCCTAGCGGGGCTCGACCGAAACTGAGGGATTCATGGGACTCACCATCGGCGTCGATATCGGCGGCACGAAGATCGCGGCTGGAGTGGTCGACGAAGAGGGCCGGATCCTCTCGACGTTCAAGGTGGCGACCCCGCCGACGGCCGAAGGCATCGTCGACGCGATCTGCGCGGCGGTGGCCGGGGCGAGCGAGGGCCACGACGTGGAGGCCGTCGGCATCGGCGCCGCCGGTTACGTCGACGACAAGCGCGCCACCGTCCTGTTCGCACCGAACATCAACTGGCGTCACGAACCGCTCAAGGACAAGGTCGAGCAGCGTGTCGGCCTGCCCGTCGTCGTCGAGAACGACGCCAACGCCGCGGCCTGGGGCGAGTATCGCTTCGGGGCCGGCCAGGGCCACGACGACGTCATCTGCATCACGCTCGGCACCGGCCTCGGCGGCGGCATCATCATCGGCAACAAGCTGCGCCGCGGACGCTTCGGCGTGGCCGCCGAGTTCGGCCACATCCGGGTCGTCCCGGACGGACTGCTGTGCGGCTGCGGCAGCCAGGGCTGCTGGGAGCAGTACGCCTCCGGCCGCGCGCTCGTCCGGTACGCCAAGCAGCGCGCCAACGCCACCCCCGAGAACGCCGCCGTGCTGCTCGGTCTCGGCGACGGCTCGGTGGACGGCATCGAGGGCAAGCACATCAGCGAGGCCGCCCGCCAGGGCGACCCGGTGGCCATCGACTCCTTCCGCGAGCTGGCCCGCTGGGCCGGCGCCGGACTGGCCGACCTCGCCTCGCTGTTCGACCCGTCCGCGTTCATCGTCGGCGGCGGCGTCTCGGACGAGGGCGAGCTCGTCCTCGACCCGATCCGCAAGTCGTTCCGGCGCTGGCTGATCGGCGGCGAGTGGCGCCCGCACGCCCAGGTGCTGGCCGCCCAACTCGGCGGCAAGGCAGGGCTCGTGGGCGCGGCCGACCTGGCCCGCCAGGGCTGACCGACCCGGTCGCATCCGAGCACGACGCACGCCCGTCGCCGCCCTCCGGGGCAGCGGCGGGCGTCCGTCGTATCGTGGCCCGCATGGTCCTGACGCCCCTGCCCGACTCCCGTACCGAGCCGGACGGTTCGGCCGTGATCCGGGTGCTGAGCTACAACGTCCGCTCCCTGCACGACGACACCGCCGCACTGGCCCGGGTGATCAGCGCCTGCGCGCCCGACCTGGTCCTCGTCCAGGAGGCCCCGCGCTTCTTCCGCTGGCGCAAGGCCGCGGCCAGGCTCGCGAAGAGCAGCGATCTGGTGGTGCTGAGCGGCGGGGCCACCGCCGCCGGGCCACTGCTGCTCTGCTCGCTGCGGGCGTCCGTCGAGCGCACCGAGGACGTCCTGCTGCCGCTCACCCCCGGCCTGCACCGCAGGGGCTTCGCCACCGCCGTGGTGCGGATCGCCGGGGCCCGGCTCGGGGTGCTGAGCTGCCATCTGAGTCTCCAGCGCGACGAACGTCTCGCCCAGGCGGACCTGCTGCTGGAGCGGCTGGCGGCCATGGGCGTGGAGCACGCGGTGGCGGGCGGCGACCTCAACGACGTACCGACCGGGAAGGCGTTCCGGCGGCTGGCCGGGACGCTCCAGGACTGCCGGGCCGTCGCCCCGTGGGGCGGCGAGCTCACCTTCCCGCCCGACGAGCCCCGTAAGCGCATCGACGCGGTGTTCGCGACCCCGGGCATCGAGGTGCTCGGCTGCGGCGTCCCGGCCGGGCTGCCCGGGGTGAGCGAGGACGACCTGAGGGCGGCCACGGACCATCTGCCGGTCCTGGCCGCCCTCAGGGTCCCCGCCACGAGCTGACCTACACGACCGCGCCGCGCCCCGGATCGCCGTAGGTGTCGTCATCGTCGTCGTGCGGCATCCGGGCCACCAGGGTGGCGAAGCCGCCGAGGAAGCCGCCGATGCAGAGCGTGGTGAGCCACCACGTCATCTCCCACCGCAGCAGCACCGCGATCAGCATCAGCACCGGCCCGCCGATCACCGCGAGCCAGGCGAACTTCGCCGTGACGTCGGCCTCCGGCAGCGGCGGCGGCTCCGGGGGCACGAAATGGCCCTCGTCCCCGTCGTCCGGCACATCGATGCCGTCGTCCTTGGACTCGGGCAGCTCGTAGTCCCGCGGACCGGTGACACCGGGCGCGAAGACCACGGAACTGCCCAGCGGCTTCTTCTCCGGCGGCTTCGGGGGCGTCTTGCCGGACCCCTTGTCCGCCGGATCACCGGCGGAGCCGTCGTTCGGCCCCGTCACATTGCGCTGATCGTCCTCCAGCAGGGCCAGGTCCTCGATGGACTTGAACGGCTTGGCGCCCGGCGGGTCCGGCGGCTCCTCCCCGTACCCCGCGACGATCGCGGCCCATGCCGCGTCCTCGTCGATCGCCCGCTCCTGCTCCGCGCCCCCGTCCCCGGCCGGCTTCGTCCCCTCCGGGACGGCCGCCGGCTCCGTGGCGCGCGGTTCGCGCTCCTCGTCGCTGCCTGTGCGTTCCGCGTCGTGCTCAGCCACCGGACGTGCTCCCCTTCATCCCGACGTTCGGTGCGAGACGGCCGATGAACCGGTAGCTCTCATCGAAGATCCGCTCCGCATCATGGTCCAACGTCGCCACGTGGTAGCTCTGTTCCAGCAGGATCTCCGAAACATCCGTGGAGGAGATCCGGCCGAGGATCCGCGCGCTGTCCGCGGGCGGCACGACATGGTCCTGCGGGCTGTGCAGCAGCACCACCGGCTGGGTCACCTGGGGCAGCTCCCCGTCGACCAGCCGGAGGAACTTCCGCAGCGAGTGCGCGGAGTGCAGCGGCACCTTGGTGTAGCCCACCTCGTGCGAGCCCGGCAGCGCGATGTCGTCGGCCACGCCCTTCGTGGTCCGCACCAGATGGCGGGCGACGGGCAGCGCGTACGCGGACAGGCCGTGCACCTTGTTGGCCGGGTTGACCAGCACCAGACCGCTGATCGTGTCCCCGTGCTTGGCCGCCAGCCGCAGGCTCAGCGCGCCGCCCATGGACAGCCCGAAGACGAAGACCTGCTCGCACTTCTCCGCGAGGACCCGCAGCTCCCGGTCGACCTCCGCGTACCAGTCCTGCCAGCCGGTGACCGCCATGTCCTCCCAGCGGGTGCCGTGGCCGGGCAGCAGCGGCAGCGAGACCGTCAGCCCGCGCTCGGCGAGGTGATCGGCCCAGGGGCGCAGCGACTGCGGGGATCCGGTGAAGCCGTGGCAGAGGAGGACGCCGACCTCTCCGCCCTCGTGGCGGAACGGCTCGGCTCCAGGGAGGACCGGCACCAGGGTCTCCTGTTCGTGGGACGGGGTGGGGGCGGGCGGGGCACCTGGGGGAGTGCTCGACGGATGACTTCACCGTACGCGACCGGACCGACACCGACCAGGGCCGTCACGCCCCCGGAGGCCGCCCCGCACGGCCCGGGTACGCGGCCGGGTCTCCCATGCCGGGCAAAGGCCGCGACGGCCGCACAGGTTAAGGTCTGACCGACAGCACACAGGAGGCACAAGAGTTGATCTACGGCGCAATGAAGTTCTCCATCGGCGGGTCCCTGAAGCTCGCCTTCCGGCCGTGGGTGGAGGGCCTGGAGAACATCCCCGAGCGCGGTCCGGCGATCCTCGCGAGCAACCACCTGTCGTTCTCCGACTCGTTCTTCCTCCCGGCCGTGCTGGACCGCAAGGTCACGTTCATCGCCAAGGCCGAGTACTTCACCGCACCCGGAGTGAAGGGCAAGCTCACCGCCGCCTTCTTCAAGGGCGTCGGCCAGCTCCCCGTCGACCGCTCCGGAGCCCGCGGCGCGGGCGAGGCGGCGATCAGGGCGGGCATCCAGGTCGTCGAGAGCGGCGGCCTCTTCGGCATCTACCCCGAGGGCACCCGCTCGCCCGACGGCCGCCTCTACCGGGGCAAGCCCGGCGGTCTGGCCCGGGTCGCGCTGGCCACCGGCGCTCCCGTGATCCCGGTCGCCATGATCGACACCGAGAAGATCCAGCCGCCCGGCCAGGTGATGCCCAAGCTGATGCGCCCCGGCATCCGGATCGGCAAGCCGCTGGACTTCAGCCGCTACCAGGGCATGGACGGCGACCGCTTCATCCTGCGCTCGGTGACCGACGAGGTCATGTACGAGATCATGAAGCTCTCCGGCCAGGAGTACGTGGACATCTACGCCACCGCCGCCAAGCGCCAGATCGCCGACGAGGCGAAGGCCAGGGCCGAAGAGACGAAGCGGGCCCAGAAGCAGGCCGCCGCGAGCGACGAGAACGGAACGGAACGGTCCGGCGCGTAACCGCGTCGTTCACCGTCCGGGGGGTGGGCCATGGCCAAGCGTGAGCGGGTCGTACGGATGTCGGTCGAGCTGCCGCTGTGGCGTGCGCTGACGGGCTACCGCGTCCTGACGATGATCTACGCGGTGCTCCTCGCGATCTTCGGCAAGGACAACGCCGGCCAGCAGAGGTTCGAGCGGCCCTGGGTGGCCGTCGCGTATCTGGCGTTCCTCTTCGTCTGGACGCTCGCCACGCTGCCGAAGGTCCGCTCGGCGGCGAGCTGCACCAAGCGCTTCCTCGTCGCGGACCTGGTCGTCGCGCTGACCGGCATCCTGCTCACCCCGCTCGCCGACTTCGACTCCCAGTCCTTCGACGGCCCGACGCTGCCGTCGATCTGGACGGCCGGCGCGGTCCTCGCCTTCGCGATCAAGGGCGGCTGGCGGTGGGCGGCCTTCGCCTCCACCTTCGTCGCCGCCGCCAACATCATCCAGCGCGGCGAGCCCAGCCGGGACACCTACCACAACGTCCTGCTGGTCTGGGTCGCCTCCATCGCCATCGGGTACGTCGTCGAGGTCGCCCGCGCCAGTGAGCGCACCCTCGCCCGCGCCCTGGAGATCGAGGCCACCACCCGCGAACGCGAACGGCTCGCCCGCGACATCCACGACAGCGTCCTCCAGGTCCTCGCCATGGTGCAGCGCCGGGGCACCGCCATCGGCGGCGAGGCGGCCGAGCTGGGCCGGATGGCCGGGGAACAGGAGGTCGCCCTGCGCACCCTGGTCTCCAGCGGCCTGGTCCCGCCGACCCGGGTCTCCGAGGACGCCGCCGAGGGGGCCGTGGTCCGCACGGTCGAGGTGGACGAGCCGGACGGGGCGGAGGGCTCCGGCGACGGGGCCGCCTGTGACCTCCGGGCCCTGCTCGCCCCGCACGCCGGATCCCGTACGAGCTTCGCCGAACCGGGCGCCCCGGTGCTGCTGCCCGCCGCGTCCGCCCGGGAACTGGCCGCCGCCGTCAGCGCCGCCCTGGACAACGTACGGGTGCACGCCGGCCCGGACGCCCAGGCGTGGATCCTGGTCGAGGACGAGCCGGACGAGGTGATCGTCACCGTCCGGGACGACGGCCCCGGCATCCCGGAGGGGCGGCTCGCCCAGGCGGAGGGGGAGGGCCGGCTCGGGGTCGCGCTGTCCATCCGCGGCCGGCTGCGCGACCTGGGCGGCACGGCAGAGCTGATCTCGGTGCCCGGACAGGGCTGCGAGGTCGAGTTGAAGGTTCCGAAAGCACCGAAGGTTTCCCGGGGGAAGGCAGGATCGGCCCGATGAGCACGCAGAACACACCACAGGGCGAGCAGGGGGCGGCGGACCGGCCCATCAAGGTCATGGTCGTCGACGACCACCCCATGTGGCGCGACGCGGTCGCCCGCGACCTGGCCGAATCCGGCTTCGACGTCGTCGCGACCGCCGGGGACGGCCCGCAGGCGGTCCGCCGGGCCAAGGCCGTGGGCCCGGACGTCCTGGTCCTCGACCTGAACCTCCCCGGCATGCCCGGCGTCCAGGTCTGCAAGGAACTCGTCGGCTCCCACCCGGGCCTGCGGGTCCTGGTCCTCTCCGCGAGCGGCGAGCACGCCGACGTCCTGGAGGCGGTGAAGTCCGGGGCCACCGGCTATCTGCTGAAGTCCGCCTCCACCCAGGAGCTGACCGACGCCGTCCGCTCCACCGCGGCCGGCGACCCGGTCTTCACCCCGGGCCTGGCCGGGCTGGTCCTCGGCGAGTACCGCAGGCTCGCCTCCGACCCCGCACCCGTGGCGTCGAACGAGCCCAAGGCCCCGCAGCTCACCGACCGGGAGACCGAGGTGCTGCGGCTGGTCGCCAAGGGGCTCTCGTACAAGCAGATCGCCGAACGCCTGGTCATCTCGCACCGCACCGTGCAGAACCATGTGCAGAACACCCTCGGCAAGCTCCAGCTGCACAACCGGGTGGAGCTCGTGCGCTACGCCATCGAGCGCGGCCTCGACGACGTCTGATCCGGCGGGTCCGGAGGCAGCGCCGTAATATGCGCGATATTCGCGTATGTGCGGCGTTGCCCCTGTCCTGCCCCCAGACACAGCTCGGGAGAACCCGTGGAAATCCTGGCCTTCGGTGTGCAGTCCGACGAGAAGCCCCTGATCGAGAAGGCCTTCGAGGGGCTGTACGAGGTCCGCTGCCTGGACGTCTTCCTGAACCGGGACACCGCGCCCATCGCGGCCGGGCACGAGATCATCTCCACCAGCGTCAACGCCGACCTCGGCTCCCCGGTCCTCCAGACGCTCGCCGCGGGCGGCACGCAGATGATCGCCCAGCGCTCCACCGGCTTCAACAACATCGACCTGGAGGTCGCCGAGCGCCTGGCCCTGCGCGTCGCCCGGGTCTCGTACTACTCGCCGTACTCGGTCGCCGAATTCGCCTGGACGCTCGCCATGGCCGTCAACCGGCGCATCATCCGCGCCGCGAGCCGCACCCGCGACTTCGACTTCCGCCTCGACGGACTGCTCGGCCGGGACATGCGCGGCCGGACCGTCGGCGTGCTCGGCACCGGGAAGATCGGCGAGGCGTTCACCCGGATCGCCCACGGATTCGGCATGAAGCTGCTCGGCTGGGACGTGGCCCGGAACCCGGCCTGCGTCGAACTGGGCATGGAGTACGTCGACAAGGACCGGCTGTTCGCCGAGGCAGACCTGATCAGCCTGCACGTACCGCTGCTGCCCAGCACCCAGCACATCATCGACGAGGCCGCCCTCAAGGCGATGAAGGACGACGCGATCCTCGTCAACTCCAGCCGCGGCGGCCTCATCGACACCGCCGCCCTGGTCACCGAACTGCGCGCGGGCCGCTTCCTCGGCGTCGGACTCGACGTGTACGAGGCGGAGGCCGGGCTGTTCTTCCTCGACAAGTCGCTGGAGGGCATCGACGACGACACCCTCGCCCGGCTGGTGACCTTCCCCAACGTCGTCGTCACCTCCCACCAGGCGTACTACACCGAGGACGCGGTGGGCCAGATCGTCGACGCGACCGTCCAGAACGTCACCGACTACCTGGCCCGCCGCCACAGCGAGAACGTCCTCGTACCCAGGACCCCCTAGGGGGTCCTGCCTCAGCTCGGCACGGGCAGCCCCGCCAGCAGCTCCGTCACGATCGCCGAGCCCCGCACGGTCAGCACCGACTCCGGGTGGAACTGCACCGAGGCGAAGCCCGGCCCGCGCAGCGCGTGCAGCTCACCGCTCTCCTCGTCACGGCTCACCTCGATGCCGTGCGCGGCCAGCTCGGCGGCGGCCGGAGCGTCGCACCGGGCGGTGAAACTGTTGTAGAAGCCCACCGTCTCCGGCCGCCCGAACAGCTCGATCCGGGTCTGCGCCCCCTGGTACGGCACCGTCTTGCGCACGATCTCCAGACCCAGCTCCGCCGCGATCAGCTCATGCCCGAGGCAGACGCCCAGCAGCCCGTGCCGGTGGTCCCGCACCAGCTCGGCGGTGATCCCGCGCAGCAGCCGCATCTTCGGGTCGGTGAGATCGCCCGGGTCGCCCGGGCCGGGGCCCAGCACCACCGGACCCTCGTGCGCCCGGACCACCTCGCGCAGCCCCGGCTCGTCGTAGCGGCGCACCGAGACGTCAAGACCGGAGGCCCGCAGCAGATGGGCCAGCATCGCGGTGAACGTGTCCTCGCCGTCCACCACCAGCGCGTGCCCGGCCAGGTCCCGGACGCGCTCCTGCATCCGCAGCCAGAACGGGGCGAGGGAGCCGCGCCGGTCGTCCAGCGCCGCCCGCACCCGGGGGTCGGAGGCCAGCCGCGGCCGGTCCGCCTCCGCCGTCGGGCGGCCCGGCCGCACGCCGAGGGCGGCCAGCACCCCGGCCGCCTTGGCGTGCGTCTCGGCGACCTCGCTCTCCGGGTCCGAATGGCGTACGAGCGTGGCGCCGACGGGCACGCCGAACGAGCCGTCCGGGGCGATGTCGGCGGTACGGATCAGGATCGGCGAGTCCAGCGTCTGCGCCCCACTGGCGTCCCGGCCGAGCAGGGCCAGCGCCCCCGCGTAGTAGCCGCGGCCCCCGGGCTCGTACCGCTCGATCACCCGGCACGCGTTCTGCACCGGGGAGCCGGTCACGGTCGCCGCGAACATCGTCTCGCGCAGCACCTCCCGCACATCCAGCGAGGACTTCCCGCGCAGCTCGTACTCGGTGTGCGCGAGGTGGGCCATCTCCTTGAGCCGGGGCCCGACCACCACCCCGCCCATGTCGCCCACCGTGCACATCATCTTCAGCTCCTCGTCGACCACCATGGACAGCTCCTCGCTCTCCTTGCGGTCCCCGAGGAACGCCAGCAGGCTCGTCGCGGTGGGCCCCCCGTCCGGGTAGCGGTACGTCCCGCTGATCGGGTTCATCACGACCGTCCCGCCGGACATCCGCACATGCACCTCGGGGCTCGCCCCGACCAGCGTCCTGTCCCCGGTGTGGACGACGAACGTCCAGTACGCGCCCCGCTCGCCCGCCAGCAGCCGCCGGAACAGCGCCAGCGCGTCCGCCCGCCCGAACCCGGGGATCTCGCCCCGGAACGTCCGCCGGATCACGAAGTTCGCGCCCTCGCCCTGCCCGATCTCGTCCCGGATCACCCGCCGCACGATGTCCGCGTACTCCTCGTCCGGCACGTCGAAGCCGTGGTCCGTCACGCTCACGTCATGGGCGGGCAGCGCCGCCAGCAGCTCCGCGAGCTGCAGCTCATGCGTCTCCTCGGCGACCAGCACGCTCAGCGGGGTGCCGTCGTCGCGTACGTCGAAGCCGCGCTCGGCGATCTGCCGGAACGGCACCAGGGCGAGCGCGGGCGACGCGCCCACCGGCAGATCGGCCAGCCGCTCCGCCTCCCGCACCCCGCCGATCAGCAGTTCGACGTGATCGTGGTCACGGCCGGGCGTACGCCGGCGGAGCAGGGCGAAGGGCGGGGCGTCGTCGGCGAGCAGCCGGCCGATGAGGGCGGAGGCGGACCGGGACGAGGTCTGGGACATGGGAGCAGGTTCCTTCCGGACGGGCCGTACGGGGTCCACAACGGGATCCGCACGGGGTTCACAGGGAGAGGAACGGCTCCTGAACACAGAAAAGGCCGCCCCTCGGGCGGCCTTCGCGAAGTGTCAGCGCGATGAATCAGCGGGCCGCCGGATGAGCGGTCCACCACCAGTTCTGGATCGAGATCTGGATCTGTTGCGTCGACATGCTGCGACCCTAGCGGACGTTCCGGGCATCGGAGCGGGTGTCTCAACTATTGAGCGCTCGAATGGACGCCCTCCGCGACCCCGTAATGTTGTCCACGTGACCGTGAACGCCAATACCTCCGTCGCCGGTGGCAACACCTGGCGAGACCTTCCCGCGGCGCAGCAGCCCGAGTACCCCGACTCCGAGGCCCTGCGCGATGTACTCGCGGACCTCGCGTCGTATCCGCCGCTCGTCTTCGCCGGCGAGTGCGACCAGCTGCGCGCCCGCCTGGGAGCCGTCGCCAAGGGCGAGGCGTTCCTGCTGCAGGGCGGCGACTGCGCCGAGGCCTTCGACGCCGTGTCCGCCGAGCACATCCGGGCCAAGCTGAAGACGCTGCTCCAGATGAGCGCTGTCCTCACCTACGCGGCCTCCGTGCCCGTGGTGAAGGTCGGCCGGATCGCGGGCCAGTACTCCAAGCCGCGCTCCAAGTCGACCGAGACCCGCGACGGCGTGACCCTGCCGACCTACCGCGGCGACTCGGTGAACGGCTTCGCCTTCACCGAGGAGGCCCGGGTCCCGGACCCGGCGCGGCTGAAGCAGATGTACCACGCGTCCTCCTCCACGCTGAACCTGGTGCGCGCCTTCACCACCGGCGGTTACGCCGACCTGCGCCAGGTCCACGCCTGGAACCAGGACTTCGTGAAGTCGTCGCCGGCCGGCCAGCGCTACGAGGCCCTGGCCCGCGAGATCGACAACGCGCTGAACTTCATGAAGGCGTGCGGCACCGACCCGGCCGAGTTCAAGGCGGTCGAGTTCTACGCCTCGCACGAGGCGCTGCTGCTGGACTACGAGACGGCGCTGACCCGCACCGACTCGCGCACCGGCGAGCTGTACGACACCTCCGGCCACATGGTCTGGATCGGTGAGCGCACCCGCCAGATGGACGGCGCGCACATCGAGTTCGCCTCGAAGGTCCGCAACCCGATCGGCATCAAGCTCGGCCCGACGACCACCGTGGACGAGGCGCTCGGCTACGTCGACCGCCTCGACCCGGACCGGGAGCCCGGCCGGCTGACCTTCATCGTCCGCATGGGCGCCGACAAGGTCCGCGACAAGCTCCCCGAGCTGGTCGAGAAGGTCACCGCCTCGGGCGCCACCGTCGCCTGGGTGACCGACCCGATGCACGGCAACACCTTCGAGGCCGCCTCCGGCCACAAGACGCGCCGTTTCGACGACGTCCTGGACGAGGTCAAGGGCTTCTTCGAGGTGCACAAGGGCCTCGGCACCCACCCGGGCGGCATCCACGTGGAGCTGACCGGCGACGATGTCACCGAGTGCGTGGGCGGCGGCCACGAGATCTTCGTGGACGATCTGCACCAGCGCTACGAGACGGCCTGCGACCCCCGGCTCAACCGCAGCCAGTCGCTCGACCTGGCGTTCCTCGTCGCCGAGATGTACCGCGACCAGTAGAAGTCTCCGCCGGACACACCTGTGGGGCACGGATCGATGTGATCCGTGCCCCACAGGTCGTTCCAGGACTTTTGCGCCGCCCGGGGGACGGGTAAGGTTAGGTTAGCCTCACCGACGAAGACCGGGACGGCACCAGCGACCGACCCGCAGGGAGGTGAACCGCATGTACGTCTGCTCCTGCTTCGGCGTCACCGAGGCGCAGGTGAAGAAGCATGCGGACGCCGGTGCCTGCACACCCCGGCAGATAGCTTCGGCCTGCAAGGCCGGCACGGACTGCGGCGGTTGTGTACGCCGCATCCAGGCTCTGCTGGGACGCGGCGACTGCCCGCGCCGCGAGCTGCTCGACCAGCGGCAGGAGCCCGTGGTCGCCGCCGTCGCCCGCCCGGTCCTCTCCGACGCCGCCTGAGCGTCAGCTCTCCGGCTGCTCGATCAGCTGGGCGATGTAGAGCGGCTCACCGAGCTTCTCGACCAGCTCCAGCTGGGTGTCGAGATAGTCGATGTGGTGCTCCTCGTCCTCCAGGATCGACTCGAAGATGTTCGCGGACGTGATGTCGCCCTTGCCGCGCATCACCTCGATACCGCGCTTGAGGCGGTCGATCGCCTCCACCTCGACCTGGCGGTCCGCCTGGAACATCTCGGTGACCGTCTGGCCCACCCGGACATGGAAAAGTCGCTGATAGTTCGGCAGCCCGTCCAGGAACAGGATCCGGTCGGTGAGGATCTCGGCGTGCTTCATCTCGTCGAAGGACTCGGCCCGGGTGTACTTGGCGAGCTTGGTCCACCCGAAGTTGTCCTGCATCTTGGCGTGCAGGAAGTACTGGTTGATGGCAGTCAATTCGGCGGTCAGCTGCTCATTGAGAAACTCAAGGACCTCGGGGTCGCCCTGCATGGCAAAGGCTCCTTCCAACCGGTGATCGATCTGGCAAGTTGGCCAGATCCTCGCACCGCGCTCAGCGGCCGTCCAGTAAGTGCACGCTTAGTACGAGTTGCCCGGATGAGGTCCTCCCTGGTCATGACCACCCCTGCCTGTCTGTCACCATGGAGGCATGGGTCAGCCGGAAAGCCGGGAAAATCGCGAAACAGAGCAGTCCGAGCTTCCGCCGGGACAGCGACTGCAACGCGGATGGCCGGTCACCCACTACGGGCCCGTTCCCAAGTTCAAGCCCGACCGCTGGGAGTTCCGGGTCTTCGGGGCCACCGCCGACGGCGACAAGCACTGCTGGAACCACCAGGATTTCTCGGCGCTGCCGTTCTCCACGGTCGTCGCCGATCTGCACTGCGTGACGAAGTTCAGCATGATCGGCGCCGAATGGGGCGGGATCCCCGCCCGTACGGTCCTCGAACTGGCGCCGCCCGCCCCCGACACCACCCATGTGATGGTCTGGGCCGAGTACGGCTTCTCCTCGAACCTGCGGCTGGAGGACTTCGCCTCCGAACGCACCCTCTTCGCCACCCACAAGGACGGCGAACTCCTCACCGCCGAGCACGGTTTCCCGCTGCGACTCGTCGTCCCGCATCTGTACGCCTGGAAGGGCCCGAAGTGGGTCCGGGGCATCGAGTACATGACGGCGGACCGGCGCGGATTCTGGGAGGAACGGGGCTACCACAACATCGGCGACCCCTGGAGCGAGCAGCGCTACTCCTACCAGGAGGGGCCGGGCGACGGCCCCGAGTTGTAGCGGCTAGCGGGCGCCCCGCAGTTCCTTCAGCCGGGCCACGTCCGCCGCGTGCCCCTCCTTGCCGCCGGGCGTCTCGATGATCAGCGGTACGCCCTCGGTCGCCGGATGCGTGAACAGCCCCCGGAAGGGCTCCGCCCCGATGTGACCGGCGCCGATGTTCTCGTGCCGGTCCTTGTGGGCGCCCACCACGTCCTTGGAGTCGTTGGCGTGGATCAGCTTCAGCCGCCCCTCGCCGACCGTCTCCACCAGCAGATCGAGCGTCTGCCGCATCCCCGACGGGCCGGCCAGATCATGCCCGGCCGCGTAGATGTGGCAGGTGTCCAGGCAGATGCCCAGCTTCGGGTGGGAGTCCAGCGCCTCGAAGTACGGCCCGAAGTCCCAGGTCCGCGAGCAGAGCGAGAAGCCCTGGCCGGCCGTCGACTCCAGCAGCAGATCCGGATCGTCGTCGTGGGTCAGCTCGTCCAGCAGCGGGCGCATATGCGTCCGCACCTGGGCCAGCGCCTCGGCACGCGGCCGCCCGCCGGTCGCCGAACCGGTGTGCACCACCACGCCCAGCGCCCCGATCTCCCGGGCCCGCCGCAGCGAGTGGCGCAGGGACTCCACGGACTTCTCGACCGTCGCCTCGGTGTGCGAGCCGAAGTTGATCAGATACGGGGCGTGGACGTACGCCGGGATCGCGGCCGCCGCGCACTCGGCGCGGAACAGCTCGTCCTGCGCCGGGTTCCCGACGGGCGTCGCCCAGCCGCGCGGGTTGGCCACGAAGACCTGCACGGTCTCCGCCGCCAGCTCACGGGCGTACTCCAGGCCGACCTTGGCGAGCCCGCCGGCCACCGGGACATGGCCGCCGACCGGATTGCGCAGTGCGTCCATCTGGTTTCTAGAACCCCTTGGTCTTGATCGTGATCGTGGAGCCCTCGGGGGCCTGCTCGCCGCCGTCCACGGACTGACTCGCGATCGTGTCGCTGAAGGAGAGGAACGGCCGCTCCACCTTCACCTCGAAGCCCGCCTCCTCCAGGGTGCTCCGCGCCTCGTCGACGTCCCGGCCGGTGACGTCCGGGACGTCCAGCATCCGGGGGCCCTTGGAGACGGTCAGCTGGACCGTGTCGCCCTCGGCGGCCTCGGTGCCCTCGCCGGGGGACTGCTCGGCGACATCGCCCTCGGCCTCGGCGGAGTGCACCCGGCCGGGCAGCACCTCGGCCTTCAGCCCTTCGGCCTCCAGCTCGGCGGTGGCGTCCTCGACCGAGAGACCGCTGACGTCCGGGACCTCCACCGGGGCGCCCTTGCTGACGACGAGCGCCACGGCCGTGTCCGGGTTGCGGTCCGTGCCCGCGCGCGGATCCGTACGGATCACCTCGCCGCGGGCCACGTCCTCGCTGAACTCCTTGGTCACCATCCCGGGGGCCAGGCCCACCTTCTTCAGGGCGCGCCGGGCGTCCGCGAGCGAGCTGCCCACGACATCGGGCACCCGCACGATCTCCGGGCCGCGCGAGACGACGAGCTTCACCGAGCCGTTGCCCCGGATCCGCGCGCCCGAGGCAGGGTCACTGCTCACGACCGAGCCGCGCTCGACGGTGTCGCTGAAGACCCGGTCCACGCCCTTGAGCCCGAGCCCCTCGTCGGAGAGCCGCTGCTCGGCGGTCTTCTGGGTCTGGCCGAGCAGCGAGGGGACCTGGGTGAACTGACCGGAGTTGATGTACCAGACGCCCGTGCCGATGCCGAGCGTCAGCAGTACGGCGGTGAGGATCGTGATCAGCTTGCGGTGCGGCCCGCCGAACGGGCCGCGCCGGGCGGTCCCGCGCCGAGGGGCCGAGGGGCCCGCGGGCGGCATCTCCAGCCGGCTGGTGCGGTGCACTCCGGCCCCGTCACCGTCCGCCGGGAGGGCTCGCGGGATCACGCTCGTACGGTCGTCCGCGCCGTCGTGCGTCTCCGACAGCGCCTGCGGCGGTACGGCGTCCAGCTCGGCGTCGGTCAGCGCGGCGCGCGCCTCACGGGTCTCGGCCAGCAGCAGCACCGCGTCGTGCGGGCGCACCTCGGGATTGCGGGCGGTCGCGCTCGCCACCAGGCTGTCCAGCGCGACCGGGAGCCCCGGCACCACGGCGGACGGGGCCGGGACGTCGGAGTTGAGGTGCTGGTAGATGACCTGGGCGGCGTTCTCGCCGGTGTGCGGCTTGGCGCCGGTCAGCATCTCGTACAGCACGACCCCGCAGGCGTACACATCGCTGCGGGTGTCGGCGGTGCCGTGCTCGATCTGCTCGGGGGCCAGATACGACACCGTGCCCAGCAGCGAGCCGGTGGTGTCGGTGGCCGTGCCGACCGCCCTGACCAGGCCGAAGTCGGCGACCTTCACCCGGCCGTCGTCCCCTATCAGGACGTTCTCCGGCTTCATGTCGCGGTGCACGAACCCGGCCCGGTGCGCGGCGCCGAGTGCGGCGAGGACCGGCTCCAGGATGTCGAGGGCCGCCCGGGGCTGCAGGGCCCCGCGCTCGCGCAGCACATCGCGCAGGGTGCAGCCCGCCACGTACTCCATCGCGAGATAGACGTACGCACCCTGGGCGCCCTGGTCGAAGACCGCGACGACATTGGGGTGCGCCAGGCGCGCCACCGACTTGGCCTCACGGATGAAGCGCTCGACGAACGAGACGTCGGTGGCGAGCGCCGGGTGCATCACCTTGAGGGCGAGCACCCGGTCCAGGCGGGTGTCCACGGCCCGGTAGACCGTGGCCATCCCGCCGACGGCGATGCGCGCCTCTATGCGATACCGGCCGTCGAGCAGCTGCCCGACGAGAGGGTCCTGGAGGGTCGTGTCCACCCCGAGAGTCTACGAGCCGCCACCGACACCCCGGACGGGCCGGGGCACTCCCGGGGCCGTTCCCTTACCGACCTGTGACAAGGAGGTTTTCAGCCCCTCCGGCGATTGAGGAGCGGGGGTTCGGGGGCAGCGCACCCGACGATCACCGGCTCAGAACGCGGGCCGCTCCGGATCGAACGCCGCCCGCCCGGCCACCGGGGACGACGCCTCGGCGAAGTGGCGACGCGGAATCCGCCCCGCCCGGTACGCGAGCCGCCCGCCCTCCACCGCATGACGCATCGCACCCGCCATCAGCTCCGGCTCCTGGGCCCGGGTCACCGCAGAGGCCAGCATCACGGCCGCGCACCCCAGCTCCATCGCCTGCGCCGCGTCCGAGGCCGTCCCGGCGCCCGCGTCGAGGATCACCGGCACCCCGGCCCGCTCGACGATCAGCTCGAAGTTGTGCGGGTTGCGGATGCCGAGGCCGGAGCCGATGGGGGAGCCGAGCGGCATGATCGCCGCGCAGCCCACGTCCTCCAGCTTCCGGGCCAGCACCGGATCGTCGTTGGTGTACGGCAGCACGACGAACCCGTCGTCGACCAGGGTCTCCGCCGCGTCCAGCAGCTCGACGGTGTCCGGCAGCAGGGTCCGCTCGTCCGCGATCACCTCCAGCTTCACCCAGTCGGTGCCGAGCGCCTCCCGGGCCAGCCGGGCGGTCAGCACCGCCTCACCGGCGGTGTAGCAGCCCGCGGTGTTCGGCAGCACCTGGATGGAGAGCCGCTCCAGCACCGAGAGCACCGAACCCCGCACCGTCGGGTCCAGCCGACGCATCGCCACGGTGGTCAGCTCGGTGCCGGAGGCGATCAGCGAGCGCTCCAGCACCTCCAGGCTCGGGGCGCCGCCGGTGCCCATGATCAGCCGGGAGCCGAAGGCGGCGGGCCCCAGCGAGAAGACGTCGTCCGACATGGTCAGCCTCCCTGCACGGCGGTGAGGATCTCGACACGGTCGCCCTCGCCGAGCGCCGTGGCGGCCCACCGGCCGCGCGGGACGACGCTCTCGTTGACGGCGACGGCGATCCCGGAGCGGGCCGGGGTCACCGTGGCGACGAGGGCGTCCAGGGCGGTCCCGGCCACCACGGCACGGGCTTCCCCGTTCACCGAGACGGAAACGGTGGCTCCGGACGGTACGGAAGCGGCGGCGGTTTCCGACGCGGCGGCGGCTTCCGGGACGGCGGGCTGCTGGGTCATACGGGCTGCTCCTGGAGTACGGGGGCGGCGGGGGCGGTCGCCGCGAAACGGCCGGGGGCGAAGGGGCGGGCCGTCTCGGGCAGCTCGCCGGTGGTCAGGGCGTCGGCCATCGCGTCCCCGGTGACCGGGGTCAGCAGGACGCCGTTGCGGTGGTGGCCGGTGGCGAGCAGCAGACCGGGCAGGGCGGTCGGGCCGAGCAGCGGGGCGTTGTCGGGCGAGGCGGGACGCAGACCGGCCAGGGTCTCGGTGAGCGGCAGCTCGGTGATGCCGGGCACCAGCTCATGGGCGTCGCGCAGCAGCTCGTACACCCCGCCGGCGGTCACCGTGGTGTCCCAGCCCAGCTCCTCGCTGGTGGCGCCGACGACCAGCTCGCCGTTCTCGCGCGGCACGAGGTAGAGGTGGCCGCCGCGGACCACGGCACGCACGGTGCGGCTGAGGAAGGGGGCGTACGCCGGTGGCACGGTGAGCCTCAGGACCTGGCCCTTGACCGGGCGGACCGGCGGCACGAGCTCCGGCGGAAGCCCCGCGAGCCGGCCGCTGAGGCTGCCCGCGGCGAGCACGACCTGATCGGCCGCGAACTCCGTACCGTCGCCGAGCAGCGCCCCGGCCGCCCGGCCCCCGGCGACCGTGAGCCGCTCGGCGGTCGTCCGGCGGAACGCGACCCCGGCCCGCTCGCACGCGGCCAGCAGCGCCGCGGCGAGGCGGCGCGGATCCACCTGGTGGTCGCCGTCCACCCGCAGGCCGCCCCGGACGCCCGGGGCCAGCATCGGCTCCAGGCGGCGGCACTCACGGCCGCTCAGCCAGGTCGACTCCAGCCCCGAACGCTCCTGAAGGGCGTGCAGTTCGCGCAGATGCGCGCGGTCGTCGGCGTCCAGCGCGACGGCGAGCGTGCCGCAGGTGCGGAAGCCGGTGTCCCGGCCGCTCGCCTCCTCCAGCTCGGCCACGAACGCCGGATAGCGGGCGGCGGAGGCGAGGTTGAGCCCGAGCAGCATCTCCTCGCCGTAGTGCAGTTCGGTGACGGCGGCCAGCATGCCCGCCGCGACCTGTGCGGCGGCGCCGCCCGGTGCGGGGTCCGCCACCGTGACGCGCAGCCCCCGCTGGGCGGCCCGCCACGCGGTGACCAGGCCGATGATGCCGCCCCCGATGACGAGGACGTCGGATCCGGCGGTTCTCCGTGAGGCTCCTGAGGTGTTCCCCGAGGCGCGCATGGGTGTCCAGCCCCTCCCTTCGCCGGCATGACCCGGAGCAGGTTCGTACGGTCGGAGGCCGGCCAGCCTCCCTCTCAGCCCGGTGCGTCCGGGCTCCCGCGAGTGTTCTACCTTGGCCAGCCTAAACCCACCCGCCTTTCGCCCAGTAGGGGAGCAGCCACCGTGGCCCGTTCGCTCGACGGACTCGTCCTCGCGCCCGTCGCCGACCAGGCCCCGGGCCAGGTCGGCACCCGCACCCGCTTCACATACCACGAGCAAGGCGGCCGGATCTGGGCCGAGTACACGGGCGGCGACGTGGTCCGCGGCCATCTCGTCGGCACCCGGGACGGGGACGCGCTGGACTTCCGCTACGTCCAGCTCAAGCAGGACGGAACGACCTCGTCCGGACACTGCGTCTCCACCGTCGTCGACCTCGCGGACGGCCGGGTGCGGCTGGAGGAGCGGTGGGCGTGGGAGTCGCAGGAGGGCAGCGGGACGAGCGTGGTGGAGGAAGTGCGCTCCTGACGGCCGCCGTTCCGGCATTCCGCCGACCGCCTTCCTGACGCTCCGTCAGGTGATTAAGGTGGACAGGTGAGCGAGCAGCAGACGGAGAAGAGTCCGGACCGGAACGTCGTGGTCGTCGGAGCGGGCATGGCGGGCGTGCAGAGCGCCGTGGCCCTGCGCGAGGCGGGCTTCGCCGGGCCCGTCACCCTGATCGGCGCGGAGCCCCATCAGCCCTACGACCGCCCGCCGCTCTCCAAGGCCGTCCTGCTGGGCAAGGCCGAGCACTCCGCCTTCGACGTCGACTTCGAGGCGCTGGACATCACCCTGCGCCTCGGCCTGGACGTCACCGCCCTGCGCGCCGCCGACCATGTGCTGGACACCGCCGAGGGCCCCGTCCGCTACGACTCCCTCATCCTCGCGACCGGCGCGGAGCCCGTCACCCTGCCCGGCGCCGAGGGCGTGCCCGGCGTCCATCTGCTGCGCACCCTCGACGACGCCGCCCGGCTGCGGCCCGTCCTGGACCGGCAGCACGACGTGGTCGTCGTCGGGGCGGGCTGGATCGGCGCGGAGTTCGCCACCGCCGCCCGGGCCGCCGGCTGCGCGGTCACCGTCGTCGAGGCCGCCGCCCGCCCGCTCGCGGGCACCCTGCCCGCCGAGGTGGCCGCCCCGATGGCCGACTGGTACGCCGACAGCGGCGCCGAACTCCTCACCGGAGCCCGGGTCGACCGCGTCGAGGAGGGGGCCGTCGCCCTCACGGACGGCCGTACCCTGCCCGCCGGGGCCGTGGTCGTCGGCATCGGCGCCCGCCCCGCCACCGGCTGGCTGGCCGGCTCCGGGGTCGAGCTCGGCCCGGACGGCTCGGTCACCGCCGACAGCGCGCTGCGCACCTCGCTGCCCGATGTGTACGCGGTCGGCGACTGCGCCTCCTTCCCCTCCGCCCGCTACGGAACCCGCCTGCTGGTCCACCACTGGGACAACGCCCTCCAGGGCCCGCGCACCGCGGCCGCCGCGATCCTGGCGGCGGAGAGCGGCGCACCGCTCCCCGTCTACGACCCCGTCCCGTACTTCTGGTCCGAGCAGTTCGGCCGCTTCGTGCAGTACGCCGGCCACCACGCGGACGCCGACACCCTGCTGTGGCGCGGCGACGGGTCGGACGCGGCCTGGTCGGTGTGCTGGCTGCGCGACGGCGCGCTCGTCGCCGTACTCGCCGTGGGCCGCCCGCGGGACCTCGCCCAGGGCCGCAGGCTCATCGAGTCGGGGGCCGTCCTCGACCCGGAGAAGGTGGCCGACCCGGCCGTACCGCTGAAGTCCGCCGCCCTCTGAGCGCCCCGGGGCCGCCGCGGACACCCCCGTACGGTCGGCCCGGCTACCGGCTGTCAGTCCGGGATGGCACGCTTGTCCTTGTGACCGAGATTGACGCAAAGACCGATGCTCTCGTCCCCGCCTGGCTCCACCTTCCCGACATCGCGGAAATGCTCGATGTCCAGGTGACGCGCGTACGGCAGTTGGTCAAGGAGGGCCAGCTCATCGCCGTACGCCGTGGTGAGAACCGGACGCTCCAGGTGCCCGCCGCCTTCATCGACGGCGACAAGGTGGTCAAGGGCCTCTCCGGCACCCTGACCCTCCTGAAGGACGACGGCTATTCCGACGAAGAGATGCTGGAGTGGCTCTTCACTCCCGACCCGACCCTGCCCGGCACCCCCGCACAGGCGCTGAGCGAGAATCGCGGTACGGAGGTGAAGCGCCGAGCCCAGGCGCTCGCCGTCTGACCGATACGACTCAAAGCGGAGCACGGGCCGCCCGGTGCGGCCCGTGCCCCGTCACGACCACGGGGGAGTTCCGCCATGTCCACGCCTCGCGAGCAGCTGTCCGACGCCCGGCTCTATCTGTGCACGGACGCCCGTAAGCGCCAGGGCGACCTTCCGGCCTTTCTGGACGCGGTGCTCGCCGCCGGGGTCGACATCGTCCAGCTCCGGGACAAGGGCATGGAGGCCGCCGAGGAGCTGGAACACCTCGCCGTGTTCGCCGACGCCTGCCGCCGGCACGGCAAGCTCCTCGCGGTGAACGACCGCGCGGACGTCGCCCACGCCATCGGCGCCGACGTCCTGCACCTCGGACAGGGCGACCTGCCGGTCCCCGCCGCCCGCGCGATCATCGGCGCCGACCGGCTGATCGGCCGCTCCACGCACGCCGAGGCCGAGGTCGACGCGGCCGTCGCCCAGGACGGCGTGGACTATTTCTGCACCGGCCCCTGCTGGCCCACCCCCACCAAGCCCGGCCGTCACGCCCCCGGCCTCGGCCTGGTGCGGCACGCGGCCTCCCTCGGCCAGCCGCGCCCCTGGTTCGCGATCGGCGGGATCGACGCGGGCAATCTGGACCAGGTGCTGGACGCCGGGGCCCGCCGTGCGGTCGTCGTCCGGGCGATCACCGAGGCCGACGATCCGGCCGCCGCCACCGCCGACCTGGCCCGACGCATCCGGGCACACGCGCTCTGACCTTCCGGGCCGTCCGGCCCACGTGTTCCGGCTCACGCGAATGGGGGATATCTCGGTCTCCTGTCCGAGGGATGGACAAGAGACCGACAAATCGGCGCAAAGTTTGCTGCTCTGGTTGGGTGAGTGTCCACCCCCTGGTTAACCTCCCCTTATGGCCCTTGGCACACCTTCCACCAGGACGGATCACGCCCGCACGGTGCGTGATCTGCTGGCGACCGGCAAAACGTCGTACTCCTTCGAGTTCTGGGCGCCCAAGACGGAAAAAGGTGAGCGGAACCTCTGGAACGCGCTGCGCCGCGTCGAGGCGGTCCGCCCGAGCTTCGTCTCCGTGACGTACGGAGCCGGCGGCTCCACCCGCGCCGGGACGGTCAAAGCCACCCAGGAGATCGCGGCGGACTCCACGCTCACCCCCGTCGCCCACCTCACCGCGGTCAACCACTCGATCGCCGAGCTGCGCAACATGGTCGGGCAGTACGCCGACGCGGGCATCAGGAACATCCTCGCGGTCCGCGGCGACCCGCCGGGCGACCCGATGGGCCCGTGGGTGGAGCACCCGCAGGGCGTGAAGTACGCCGCCGACCTCGTCCGGCTCATCAAGGAATCGGGCGACTTCTGCGTCGGCGTCGCGGCATTTCCCGAAATGCACCCCCGGTCGACCGACTGGGAGACGGACATCGGCCATTTCGTGGACAAGTGCCGGGCGGGCGCGGATTATGCGATCACGCAGATGTTCTTCCGCCCGGAGGACTATCTGCGGATGCGTGACCGCGTGGTCGCTGCGGGTTGCGAAACGCCGGTGATCCCCGAGGTCATGCCCCTTACCAGCGTGAAGCAATTGGAAAAGTTCTCCCAGCTCAGCAACGCGACCGTGCCCGCGTCGTTGAAAGAGCGCATCCTCGCAGCCAAGGACGATCCGGCCGCTGTACGCTCCATTGGCATCGAGTTCGCGACGGAGTTCTGCGCGAAGCTGCTGTCCGAGGGTGTGCCCGGACTGCACTTCATCACGCTCAACAACTCGACGGCTACGCTCGAAATCTACGAGAAACTCGGACTGCACAAGCAGTCGTGACCGGTCGTACCCGCCGCCGATGCGGCTACGGCCGAAGGAGGGGGCGGGCGTGGGCTGGACGGTCCTCTACATCGCATTCGGTCTGGTGGCCCTGTGGCTGCTCGGCGAGGTGCTGCTGCAGTACAAGGCACGACTGCGCTGGCGGCTCCTCGCCTTCGCCGGCTTCCTCGGCGTGGTGGTCGGGGTGCTGCTGGCCTCCGTTCCGGTCATCGTCGTCGGCACGATCGCCTTCGCCACCGGCCAGACCTTTGTGACGCTGTCCTTCCGGCGCGGCTTCTCCACCGGCTGGGCCATAGGCGGCAGCCCGGGGGAGAGCCGGCGTCGCAAGGGCGGCGGCGAGGGCGCCGCCGTGAAGGAACCCACGCTGGAGGTCTCGGACCTGGAGGTCGCCGACCCCGGGTACGACCAGGTCCCGCCCGTGCCGTCCGCCCCGCCCGCGCCGTCCGTCTACGAGACGCAGCCGATGCCCGACGACACCGGCCAGTACGGCGTGTACGGGGACACCGGCTACGACACGAACGGCAACGCCCACCAGGACCAGGGCCACGGGGCCGACCCCTCGGCACAGCCGCAGTACGCCGCGTACGACCCGTACACCGGCTACGAACAGCAGCCCGCCCAGGACCCCTACGCCGGAACGTACGACTACGGCACCGGCCAGCAGAGCTACGCCGCCTACTCCGACCCGTACATCGGCACCACCAACGGAGCCCCCTCCTACGGCGGTTACGACGCCTACGGCAACGGCTACGACAGCCAGGGCGGTCAGCAGAGTTACGCCGACCCCTACGCCCAGAGCTACGGCGCGGAGACGTACGGCACGGACACCCCGCCCGGCGGCGTCTGGGTCCCGCAGCAGCGCGACGCCGAGCAGTACCCCCCGATGGAGCCGGAGCAGCCCGCCGGGCCCGCCTCGTACGGCAACGGCTACGACACCGGCCAGAACGAGCAGTACCGCTACTGAGCCCCCGGCTGCCGGGCGCCCTCAGCGCGAGCCGCGGAAGTCGTCGCCCTCCACGACGAGTCCGGCCACCAGCGTCCCCGACATCCCGGCGTGCGCGAGCCCGCCGCCGGGGTGCGACCAGCCGCCCGCGAGATACAGCCCCGGCAGCCGGGTGAGATTGCCCGGGTGCAGATACGCGCCGCCCGCCCCGGCCAGCGCGGGCGGCGGCACCGCACCGCCCTCGGCCCCCGTCTCCGCCTCGGTCTCCGCCGGTGTGCGGATCTCCGTGTGCAGGACCCGCTCCCGCAGCCCGGGCACGGCCGCCGCCGCCCGCTCCACCAGGACGTCGGCGAACCGCTTCCGCACCGCCGCGTCCCGCCAGTCGACCGGCCCCTGCGGGGCCACCGTCGCGGTGAGCGTCACCGCCTCGTGCTCCGCGTCCGGCCGGGTCGCCGGATCGTCGGGGCGCAGCACCGTCACCGTGGGGTGCCCGGCGACCCGGCCCCCGAACACCGCCTCCTGCTCCGCCGCCCCCTGCGCGCTGTGCACCACGGTCCGGTGCACCGCGTCAGCCTCCCGGGCCCCGCGCAGCGACAGCAGCACCATGAACCGGCCCGCCGCGCCCGCGCCGGAGCCCGCCCGGACCGGCACATCGCCCGCGCCCCCCGGCTGCTGACCCGGCACCAGATCCGGGCGCGGCCGGACCCCGAGCACCACCCGGTCCGCCTCGGCCACCTCACCGCCCGCCAGCTCCACGCC
This sequence comes from Streptomyces sp. DSM 106670, assembly GCF_055792845.1. NCBI lineage: Bacteria > Bacillati > Actinomycetota > Actinomycetes > Kitasatosporales > Streptomycetaceae > Streptomyces > Streptomyces sp. DSM 106670. The sequence continues at coordinate 1,792,514 of NZ_CM147704.1, read as the reverse complement.
CGCCGCCCGGCCGTCCTTCTCGACGACCCGGACCACCTCGGCCCCGAAGACGAACTCCACCCGGCGGGCCACGCACCGCTCGTACACCGCCCGCGCCAGCTCCCGCATCCCGCCCAGCACGTACCAGCTGCCGAAGGTCTGCTCCATGTACGGCAGCAGCGCGGCGCTCGCGGGGGCGGAGCGCGGGTCGAGGCCGTGGGACAGCGCGTACCCGTCGAGCAGGGCGGCGAGCCGGTCGTCCGCCAGCTCCCACGCGCCGATCTCCGCGACCGTGCCCGCCTGCCGGGCCCCGCGCAGCAGACGCCGCTGCCGCACCGCCGGATACGGATCACGCCCCAGCACCTGGTGGTCCGCCCACAGGGGCTCCTCCAGAAGCGGTCGCCGCGACCGGTCCCAGCTGTCCCGGGCCCGGTCCATGAAGGCGCTCCAGCGCGCCCCGGCGCCCGCGCCGAGCGCACCGTCCAGGGCGGTGGCGACCCCGGCCCGGGAGGCGTTGGGCAGCGACACCGCCGTGCCGTCCGCGAAGAGATGACGGCTCGCCGGATCGACCTGGGTCAGCGTCACGCACTGCTCCAGCGACTCCTTGCCGGTCTTCACGAAGAGATCGCGCTGGACGGCGGGGAGGTGCAGCAGGCCGGGCCCGGTGTCGAAGACGAAGCCCTCGTGCTCATGGCGGCCCACCGAGCCGCCGTAGCTCGCGGACCGCTCGTACACCGTCACCCTGTTGCCCGCCACGGCGAGCCGGGCGGCCGCCGCCATCGCGCCCGTCCCGGCGCCGATCACCGCAATTCGTGCCATGCCGGTGACTTTATCGACCGGCACCGACACCTCAGCCGGGAGGCCAGGGCCCACCCGTTCCGGCCAGCCGTTTCTCCTCGCGGCGCTGGGCCCGGCGGCGCAGGAAGCGGCGGATCCGCGAGGCGAGGAAGATCACTATGACGATGCCCAGCACCAGCAGCACGGCCGCGATGACGGCGGCCGCCACCGGATGGAATATGGCGAACGTGACGACCCCGGCGACCCCGAGGTCCTCCGCGATGCTCATCCCGACGTTGCTGAAGGGCTCCGGAGAGGTGTTGACGGCCATCCGCGTGCCCGCCTTGACCAGATGGCTCATCAGCGCCGTGGACCCGCCGATCGCACCGGCCGCCAGCTCCGGCAGCGAACCGCTCTCCCCGGCCAGCAGCGCGGCGATCACCGCCCCGGTCACCGGCCGGATCACGGTGTGCGCCGTGTCCCAGACCGAGTCCACGTACGGGATCTTGTCCGCCACCGCCTCGCAGAGGAACAGCACACCGGCCACGATCAGGACGTCGGTGCGCTGCAGGGCGGCGGGCACCTCGTCGGACACGCCGGTGGCGCCGAACAGGCCGAGCAGCAGGACCACCGCATACGCGTTGATCCCGCTCGCCCAGCCGCTTGTGAACACCAGGGGGATTACGGACACGCAGGCGATCGTAACGACCCCGCGCCGGACCCGGGTGGGGTTCGGCGCGGACCCCTGAGTATCCGTACTCAGGAACACAGATGAGTAGCTGCGCGGATAGGCCCCGACCTGCGCGGACGGCAGAGTGATGACCACGGAAGGGGCGCTGCGCCAGGACCGCCGGCACGGGGCGGCGGAACGGCGCGGTTCCCCCGACGCAACGGGGGTGCACGACGGAGGCCCGGGGACCACGGGGGACATACGGGGTCACGGGGAACGGGTTTCCGGCAAGCACGGAAGACGCCGGTCCGACGAAGTTCGCGGGGGATGCGAACTTCGGCGGCCGGCGTCTTCGGCTTTCCCGGTGGCTCACCGGATGTGCGGCCTCAGTGCCCGCTGACCCGCCCGTGCAGCAGCAGCGACAGCGCCGAGTGGACCTCGTCGATCGAGCGCTCCGGCTGGAACGCCTGCCAGTCCAGCGCCGCCACCAGCACCATCCCGACCAGCGCGGCGGCCGTCAGCGGGATGTCGATCTCCTCGCTCAGCTCTCCGCTGCGCACCGCCTCGCGCAGCACGTCCTCGACGACCGCGACGGCCTCCTGACGCACCACCAGCAGCGTGGACTGCCAGGCGCGGTTGGTGCGCCAGAGCTCCGCCACGTACAGCTGGGTGAAGGCCGGGTAGCGGTCGATGAAGGCGAGCCCGGCCCGGATCATCGCGTCCAGCGCCTCGACCCGGGTGCCGCCGCGCTCCGCGGACTCCTCGGCGGCGGCCCGCAACGAGGCCGTGAGCAGCCCCACGCCGTGCCGGAGCAGCTCCTCGAACAGCTCGGTCTTGCTCTTGAAGTTGTAATAGACCGTGCCCTTGGCGACCCCGGCCCGCTCGGCGATCTCGTCGACGGTGGTCGCCGAGAAGCCCTTCTCGGCGATGAGCGTCACCGCAGCCTCGTAGAGCTTCTGCCGGGTGGCCTGGCGGCGCGTGGTGCCACTGCTTTCCATGAGCCCGATTCTTCCAGGCCCCGGCGTACTCACCGGCCCGGCACCCGGCGCGCTCACAGGCTCAGCTCCGGGTGCAGCCGGCTCAGGCTCCACACCTGCTTGCGGCGGGCGGTGAACGCGGTCAGGGCGAGCGCGCCGACCGTGAAGGCCGCCAGCACCGCGCAGCCCAGCCAGACCGGGGTGAGCGGCCCGCCGGTGATCAGCCTGCGCAGCCCCTCGACCACGTACGTCATCGGGAGGTACGGGTGGATCGCGCCGAAGAAGCCGGGGCTGGTCTGGACGGGGTACGTACCCCCGGCCGAGGTCAGCTGGAGCATCAGCACCACCAGCACCAGGATCCGCCCGGCCGCGCCGAAGCAGGCGTTCAGCCACTGCACGATCGCGGCGAAGCAGCAGGTCACCAGGGCCAGGAAGCCGATCGTTCCGGCGGCGTGGGCCATCTGGAGGCCGAGGCCCCAGTGCAGGACGGCCATCAGGGCGCCGACCTGGGCCGTGCCGATGGCGGCGACCGGGAGCCAGCCGGCGAACGCGATCCGCCAGGAGGAGGCCCCGGCGGCGAGGGCGCGCCGGTTCATCGGCTGGATCAGCATGTACGCCACCATCGCGCCGACCCACAGGGACAGCGGGATGAAGTACGGGGCGAAGCCGGTGCCGTAGTTGGGTGCGGCGTGCAGCGACTTGGAGGCCAGCTGGACGGGGTCGGCCATGACGTCGGTCCGCGCGTCGCGGTCCTTCTTGTCGTAGTCCGGGATCTTGTCCACGCCGTCGTTGAGGCCCTGGGCCAGCTCGGCCGAACCGTCGCCGAGCCGGAACAGCCCGCCGTCCAGGTTCTCCGCGCCGGTCTTCAGCTTGCCGACGCCGGTGTCCAGGTCGCTGGAGCCGGTCTGCGCGCCGCCGAGTCCGGTGTGCAGCGCCTGCGCGCCCTTGGCGACCTTGTGGGCGCCGGTGTTGAGCTCGTTGACCTTGGATACGGCCGACGCCAGGTCGTCGTCCAGCGTCGGTGCGCGCTTCGCGAGGTCCTCGGCCTGCTTCTGGAAGGCGGTCAGCTGGGTGCTCAGCTTCTTCAGGTCGCCGTTCTGGTTGGTGACCAGGGTGTTCACATCGGCGGCGATCTTCGCGACGTCGACGGCCGTGACCTGGGCGCGCTCCAGCGGCGGGCAGACCGTGGCGTCGGGCTCCTCGGCCTCCTCGCACTGGGTGCGGTGGATCTCGGTCAGCTCGTCGGCCGCCTTCTTGGCGCCGGCGGCGGCGGTCGGCGCGCTCTTCACGAGCAGGTCGAGGTTGTGCCGTACGGCCGCGGAGGTGTCGGCGACCAGACGTGCCGTGTCGCGGATGGACTTCCCGTTGTCCTGGAAGAAGGGCCGTACGTCGGTGGCGATGCCGTTGACCTTGTCGGCCAGGACCTGGGTGCCTCCGGCGACCTGGGCGGAGCCCGTGGCGAGGTCGCGCGAGCCCTTGTTCAGCTTGACGATCCCGTCGGAGAGCTTCTTGCTGCCCTCCTTGGAGTCCTTGAGGCCGTCCGCGAGGTCCTTGGAACCCTTCTTCGCCTTCGAGATGCCGCCCTTGAGGTCGTCGGCTCCCTTGGCCGCCTCGGCGGTCTTGTCGTGCAGATCGGAGAAGTTGATGAAGATGCGGTCAAGGAAGGACCGGGAGGCATTGGTGGAGGCGGCGTTGCGCACCTCGCCGAAGACCGTCTTGGAGATCTGGCCGACGATGTAGTTGTTGGCGTCGTTCGTCCGCACCTGGAGCGCGCCGGTCTCGGGGGAGTCACCGCCGCTGGACGCGATCTTCCTGCTGAAGTCGGACGGCATCGTCAGCGAGAGGTAGTACGTGCCCTCCTCGACGCCCTTCTCGGCCTCGGCGGAGCTCACCTCGTGCCAGGCGAAGACCTTGGAGTCGAGCAGCTTCTCGCTGATCTCGTCCCCGGCCGTGACGCGCTTGCCGTCGCTGGTGGCCCCCTTGTCCTCGTTGACCAGCGCGACGGGCAGCTTGTCGAGCTTTCCGTACGGGTCCCAGAACGAGCACAGGTACAGGGCGCCGTAGAGCAGCGGCAGGAGCAGCAGGGCCACCAGCGCGGCGGCCGGCAGCTTCCCCCTGCCGAACCGCTTCAGCTCAAGCGCGGCCAGCTTCGGCGATCGCATCGGCCGTCTCCTCGTCGGTGGTGGGTGCGGGGGCGGGTTCTTCGGCGGCGCTTTCCCCGGTGACCGGTGCGGTGCGCACGACCTGGGTGTTCTCCGGGGCCTCGCTGCACACGGCGAGCACGGTCGTCCCGGCGTCGGCCACGGAGCGCAGCAGCGCCCAGGCCTGGTCGCGCTCGGCGTCCGACAGCTTGAGGTCGGTGTCGTCGACGGCCAGCAGCCGCGGCTTGCCGATCAGCGCCAGCGCGACGGACAGCCGCAGCGCCTCCAGCCGCTCCAGATCCCGTACGGAGGTGCGCCCCGACTTGGGCAGCGTGGCGGGGTCGAGGCCCGCGGCCTCCAGGGCCTCGTCGACCCGGGCCTCGGCCGCGGCCCGGCGCTCGGCGCGCGGGCGCAGCAGGGTGCGCAGGGAGGTGCCGTAGCGGCCCTGGAGGAGGGCGCGCTCGCCGAGGTGCTCGGCGACGGTGAAGGCGGGGTCCAGCTCGCTGACGCCCGGCACCGGGCCCAGGGCGGCGATCCTGCGGACCGCGGCGGCCTGCCGGGGCAGCCGGAGGCCGCCGGTCTCCGCATGGCCCTCGGTGGTGCGCATCCGGCCGGTCAGGGCGAGCAGCAGGCAGGTGCGGCCCGATCCCGACGGTCCCTCGATGGCCACCAGCGCCCCTGGCTCGGCACTGAACGTCACGTTCCGGAAGACCCGGCCGCGCGGTCCCTCCAGTCCGAAGTCCTCGGCGCTGACAGCCGCGCCGTGCGGGCTCTCCACAGAGACCCTCCCCTAATTGAACTGACCAGTCAGTGCAAAAAGGTAGTCCGAACTCGCGCTCGAAGCAAAACGGCAGGTCAGGGCCGTACCCGGATCGATTGTCAGTGGTGCCCGCCACCATGGACACAGACGGCCACGGAGCCGTCACACGACGACAGGAGGTTCGTCATGGCCAGCTCGTCCGCAGCCGCCGCCCCGCGGCGCCGCGCAGTCAGCCCTGCCCCCTCACTGACCGGTCCGGCCGGCGATGTCCACCCCGTGCTGCGCCGCAGCACGGCGCCGCCCGCCGCTCTCGAACTGCTCGCCAAGGCCCGCTCCGGCCTCGACGAGGCCGCCGTGCTCCACGATCCCAACGAGCGGTACGCCACCGCCCACCTCGCCGCCCTGCGCACCGCGGCGGCCGTGCTGGCCGCCCGCGGCCGCCCCGAGACGAACAAGCGCCGCCGCGACCGCATCCGCAGCGCCTGGGAAGTCCTCCCGGAAACAGCGCCCGAACTGACCGAATGGAGCGCCCTCTTCGCCTCGGGCGCCGACCGCCGGGCCCGCGCCGAGGCCGGAGTGCCCGGAGCCGCCGGCGAGCGCGACGCCGACGATCTGCTCCGCGACGCGGCCATGTTCCTGCGCCTGGTGGAACGGCTGCTGGTGCTCCAGCCGGTCCTGCCGCAACCCCGCCAGGAGCGTCCCGGCGGCGGGTGACCCGGACACGTCCGGAGCGCCCTGGCGGCGGGTGATCCGGAAACGGTGCGAGGCAATAGGGTGGTGACCGCTCACATCACCACCCGCACTGTTCACGCTCCGCCGTCCCCGGCGGCACCGTGCCGAGGAGTCATCTGCCGTGTCGGACCAGCCGCGCCCCCGCGCCTCTCTCCGTACCGCCGTGGTCTGGGAGGTCCTCAAGGAGGCTCTGGACCGTCAGGTCAAGGCGACCGGCAGGGACGCCCTGGATGTCCTGGACACCGGCGGCGGCACCGGTAACTTCGCGGTGCCCGTGGCCCGGCTCGGCCACCGGGTCACCGTCGTCGACCCCAGCCCCAACGCGCTCTTCGCGCTGGAGCGCCGCGCCGCCGAGGCCGGGGTCGCCGACCGGGTCCGGGGCGTCCAGGGCGACATCCTCGGGCTGTTCGACGTCGTGGAGCGCGACGGCTTCGACGCGGTGCTCTGTCACGGCGTCCTGGAGTACGTCGACGAGCCCGCCGAGGGCGTACGCAACGCGGTCGAGGCGCTGCGCCCCTCCGGCGCGCTCAGCCTGCTCGCCGCCGGCCTGGGCGGAGCCGTCCTGGCCCGCGCGCTCGCCGGTCACTTCACCGAGGCCCGGCAGGCGCTCACCGACCCGGCCGGCCGCTGGGGCGAGGGCGACCCGGTGCCCCGCAGGTTCACCGCCGAGCAGCTCTCCGACCTGGTCTCCGATGCCGGCCTGGAGATCGCCGCGGTGCACGGCGTCCGGGTCTTCGCCGACCTGGTGCCGGGCGTCCTGGTGGACACCGAGCCCGGCGCCATGGAGGCGCTCCTCAAGCTGGAAGCGGCCGTCGCCGAGCAGCCCGCGTTCCATTCCGTCGCCACCCAGCTGCACGTTCTGGGCGAGAAGCGCCGCTGATCAGCAACGCAGCTGTGGACGGAGTGGGACTCAGGACCCCCGTAAGGGGCGTGCGCCCCGTATGATCGGGTGACACCATCCGGCATGGCGGATCGGTCGTCGGGGAATCTACGCCTCAGCAGCCGAGCCGACATAGCGGTCCGGACTGGCTGAACGCTAGAGGGCGGGTTTCACGGGGGCGAATCCCTGCCTATCCTGGAAGGGCCGCATACCGGTCGCCCCCGCGGCCGACGACGAGGAGGATCCCGTGCCGCTCTCGGAGCACGAGCAGCGCATGCTCGAGCAGATGGAGCGAGCGCTGTACGCCGAAGATCCCAAGTTCGCGACAGCGCTCGAGGGAAGCGGACTGCGTACGTACACCCGGAAAAGGGTCTACCAGGCGGTCGCTGGCTTCCTGGTGGGTATCGCGCTCCTCATGGCCGGAATGGTCGCCCAGCAGATCTGGATCAGCGTGGTGGGGTTCCTCGTCATGCTCGGCTGTGCCGTGCTCGCGGTCACCGGATGGCGCAAAGCGCCCAAGCCCGGTGAACAACAGCCGGCCGCCGCGGACAGCGGGGACAGCGGCGCACGCCGCCGACCGAGACAACGCCGGTCGATGATGAACCGCATCGAACAGCGGTGGCAGCGCCGCCGCGACGAACAGGGCCAGTAACAGTCGGCCGAACGTCTCGGTGCCGTTCCCGCACCGGGCCGTGCCACAGCACGACGCAGTACACCGATGGGTGAGGGGCGGTCGCTTTTCGCGACCGCCCCTCACCCATGTGCGGGTGTGCCCGCCTCAGCCGTGCTGGCGCGAGAGGCGCCGCAGCCGGGCCGTCCAGCGACCGGCTCCCGGACGGTTCGCCCAGCGCTCGGCGAGCGCGGTCCGGCGCTCCGCGACGGCCCACACCACCCGGACGGACGAGCGGGGCAGGAGCGTCGCCCGCAGCCGGGCGCCCCGGCCCGCCGACGCCCGCAGACCCGCCCGTACCGCCAGCGCGTCCTCGGCCAGTCCGGCCGCGGGGCGCGGCTCGGGGGCGTACAGCACCTGCTCCACCGAGCCCGCGATCCGGTGCACGGCCTCGGCCGCGCCCGTGTCGAGCCGGCCCAGCCGCACGACCCTGGCCGCCGCCTTGCGCGGTGTCAGCGACTCGTCGGGACCGATGCCGTGGTCCCAGGCCGTATCGGTGATCTCCCGCCAGGCGGCCAGGGTCCGGGCCGCGGCGTCCGCGGGCGTCCGGCCCCCGGAGCCCAGCCGCCGGTTGCGCGTCCGGGTCCGCCACAGCAGCGGTGACAGCGGCAGCACCAGCGCCAGGACCGCCGCGAGGACCACCAGCAGCACCGTCCCGGCCGGGGTGCCCCGGTCGGTCGGCAGCGCCGCTCCCGCCTCCTGCGAGGGCCCGCACCCGCCTTCCTGGCGCAGCTGCGGCGGGCAGCTGTCATCGGCGGAGGGTGCGGCGGACGGTGCGTCCGAGGTGTCCGCGGAGGGCTCGGCCACGTCGCTCGCGCTGTCCGTGGGGACCTCGGGCCGGGTGTACGAGGGAGCGCTGCCCCGGCTCGGGGTGGGCTCGAACCGGGTCCAGCCGACCCCCTCGAAATACAGCTCGGGCCAGGCGTGCGCGTCACGCAGCCCGACCGACGTCGCTCCGTTGGCCTTCATGGTGCCCGGGGTGAAGCCCACCGCGACCCGGGCCGGAATGCCCAGCGTCCGGGCCATCGCCGCCATCGAGAACGAGAAGTGGACGCAGAAGCCCTCCCTGTCGCGGAGGAACCGGGCGATGGCGGACGAGCCGGTCCCCGAGGTGACCGTCGTGTCGTAGGTGAAGCCGCCGTCGGACGCGAACCAGTCCTGGAGCTTCACCGCCTGCTCGTAGGCGTTGGCCGCGCCCTCGGTGACCTCCTCGGCGGTGTCGGCGACCACACCCGGCAGCGAGCCGGGCACCTGGGTGTACTCACGGACCAGCTCCTCCGGCGGTGTGCCCGCGGCGGCGAGCTGGTCCGCCGTGGGCTCGACGACCAGGCTGCCGACCTCGTACTGCGCGCCGCGCGTCGTCTGCCCGTCGTCGCCGACCAAGGTGCGGCCCTCGGGCTCGTACCGCCAGCGGCCGCCGACGCGGACCTCGCTCGCCGGGTAGGGGAGCGGCAGATAGGTCTGCTGGTAGGAGCGCGAGGCGGAAATGTTCGTCCGGACCTCGGTGACCGCGACGTCCCCGCTCAGCCCGGTGGGTTGCGGCAGACGTTCGGGAACGTCCGTCAGCCGCCGGGTGGAGGAACGCCACTCGCTGCCGTTGAACTCGTCCAGGGCCAGGATCCGGAGATAGAGGCTCTGCGGGTCCTCGATGTTGCTGCGGTACGTCATCACCTCCCGGTTGTCCGGCTGGTTGAGGTTGTTCTGGAGAGAGACCAGCGGATTCACCGCGGAGATGGTGCCGCCGCCGCTGCCCCTGCCGTTCCCCGGACCGCTGCCGCCCAGCAGACCGCTGTCCAGCGCGGGCAGCGCCAACGGGGCGACCAGCGCGATGCCGAGCGCCAGCACACCGATCCGCCGGCCGGTGCGGACGGGGGAGGAGCCGCCGCCCACCCCGGCCAGCCCGTCGGACAGACCGCCCGTATTCCGCGCGGCGCCGCCGAAGACACGCCCCCACTGGGAGAGCCGGTCCCGGCCCTCCGCCAGCAGGAGCAGCAGATAGCCGGAGGCGGCCAGCAGGAACCACAGCCAGCTCGCGCCGCCGTCGGAGAGACCGGCCGCGACCGAATACAGGGCGAGCAGCGGCAGTCCGGCCGGGGCCGCGCTGCGGAAGGTCACCGCCAGGGCGTCCACCACGAGGCCGATCAGCACCACCCCGCCGATCACCATCAGCTTGATGCCGTCGGTCAGCGGGGCCGGGGTGGAGTACGTGCCGACGTCCTCCCCGCCCGCCACCAGCAGCTCACCGAGCCGCATCACGGCCCCCGGTCCCGGCAGTACCCCGAACAGGGCGTGGTCCCGGGCGAACACCAGCGTCAGCAGCACCAGCGTGACCAGCGTCTGGAGGGCGATGGTCAGCGTCCGGGCCAGCGGCACCCGGCGCGCGAGGGCGCCGACCCCGCTCTGGACGCCGAGCAGCACCGCCGCCTGCACCAGCCAGCCGACCCCCTCCACCAGCGGGATCAGCGACCCCGCCGCCAGCAGTGTCGCCGCATAGGCGCACAGCGCCAGCCTGGCCCGCCCGCTCATGACCATCCCCCCGCGAAACCTGTCGTGCCGCCGCTCGGGGCGGACGGCGTATCCGTGCGCATCCGGCCCGCCAGCTGCCACAGCGCGGGCAGCTCGGCCCCCGGCTCGACGGGCACCACCGTCCAGCCCGACTCGCGCAGCCGTCGCAGCCGCTCCTCGGTCCGATCCGGTGCGGCCTCCTCGCCGGCCCAGGCGGCGCTGTCCAGGACGAAGGCGACGCCCGCGCCGGCGCGCTGCCGCATCCGGGCCGCGACCGCGGACTGCTCCTCGTCCAGATCGCCGAAGAAGGCGATGAGCAGCCCTTCGTTGCCGCCGCGCAGCACGTCATGGGCGCGGGAGAGACCCCCGCCGTCGGAGTGGCCGACCACCGCGAGCGTGTCGAGCATCAGCCCCGCCGAGTCCGCGGACTCCTGGGTCGAGCCCGCGAAGCCGCCGGACCCCTCGCCGGGCACCGCGTTGCCGTCGTCGGTGAGGAGCCGGACGGCGAAGCCGCGCTCCAGCATGTGCACCAGCGCGGAGGCCGCCCCCGAGACCGCCCATTCGAACGCCGAGTCGGGCCCGGCGCCCTGGTAGGCGATCTGCCGGGTGTCCAGCAGGACCGTGCACCTGGCCCGCTGCGGCTGTTCCTCGCGGCGCACCATCAGCTCGCCGTGGCGCGCGGTGGAGCGCCAGTGGACCCGGCGCAGGTCGTCGCCGTGCCGGTAGCCGCGCGGAATGATGTCGTCCTCACCGGCGAGCGCCAGCGACCGCTGCCGCCCGTCGCCGTACCCGGAGGCCTCGCCCGCCAGCCGCAGCGCGGGCAGCGGCACCGTACGCGGAATGACGACGAGGGTGTCGTAGGCGCTGAAGGAGCGGGTCAGCTCGCACATGCCGAACGGGTCGCTGAGCCGCAACTGCAACGGGCCCAGCGGATAGCGGCCGCGCAGGTCGGAGCGGACCCGGTAGGACACCTCGCGGCGGCCGCCCGCCTCCACCCGGTCCAGGACGAAGCGGGGGCGCGGACCGAGCACGTACGGAACCCGGTCCTGGAGCATCAGCAGACCGGTGGGCAGCCGGGAGACGTTGTCCATGCGCAGGTGCACCCGGGCCTCCGAGCCGGCGGGCACCCGGGACGGCGAGAGCCGCCGGGTGCCCGTCACCCGGTAGCGGGTGCGGTAGAGCACGGTCACGCAGACCAGCGGCAGCACGGCCAGCAGCAGCCCGACCCGCAGCAGGTCGCCCTGGCCCAGGACGTACGCGCAGACGGCGGCGGCCAGACCGGCGGCCAGGAAGGAGCGTCCCCGGGTGGTCAGTCCGCCCAGGGCCGCCCGGAGACCGCCCTTGCTGTCGCCGTCCTCCACGGCGCCGGGCTCGCCGCCCGCCATCACAGCCGCCGTGCGCCGTGCTGCTGGTTGTACAGCGGGCGGCCCGGCTCCTGCCCGGCGGGCGAGGGCGGCGCGGTGCCGCCGGCCGAGGTCGGCACCGGGGTGCGCTGGATGATCTCCAGGACCACCTGCTCCGCCGTGCGGCGGTTCAGCTGCGCCTGGGCGGTGGGCAGCAGCCGGTGCGCGAGCACCGGCGTGGCCAGCGCCTGGACGTCGTCCGGCAGGGCGTAGTCGCGCCCGCTGAGCGCGGCGGACGCCTTCGCGGCGCGCAGCAGATGCAGCGTCGCGCGCGGGGAGGCGCCGAGCCGGAGATCGGGGTGGCTCCGGGTGGCTCCGACCAGCTCCACGGCGTAGCGCCGCACGGCGTCGGCGACATGCACCGTACGGACGGCGTCGATCAGCTTCACGATGTCGTGGGCGTGCGCCACCGGCTGGAGGTCGTCCAGCGGGGAGAGCCCCCCGTGCACATCGAGCATCTGGAGCTCGGCCTCCGGGCTGGGGTAGCCGATGGAGACCCGGGCCATGAACCGGTCGCGCTGGGCCTCGGGCAGCGGGTAGGTGCCCTCCATCTCGACCGGGTTCTGGGTGGCCACCACCATGAACGGGTCGGGCAGCTCGTAGCTGTGCCCGTCGATGGTGACCTGGCGCTCCTCCATCGACTCCAGCAGTGCCGACTGGGTCTTCGGCGAGGCGCGGTTGATCTCGTCGCCGATCACGATCTGGGCGAAGATCGCACCCGGCTTGAACTCGAACTCCCGCCGCTGCTGGTCGAAGATCGACACACCGGTGATGTCCGAGGGCAGCAGGTCCGGCGTGAACTGGATCCGTCGCACCGAACAGTCGATGGACCGCGCCAGCGCCTTGGCCAGCATGGTCTTGCCGACCCCGGGGACGTCCTCGATGAGGAGATGCCCCTCGGCGAGCAGCACGGTCAGCGAGAGCCGTACGACCTCGGGCTTGCCCTCGATCACACCCTCCACCGACCTGCGCACCCGCTCTGCTGTGGTGGTCAGATCCGTGAGGCTCGCTCGATCGTCATAGGTCGTCACCCGGCCCTCCTCGGCCCTTTTGCGCAGGGGCCGTCGCGCGTACCCGCGCGGCCCACCCCGAAAAATCGGACACTCCTCCGGAAGGCCCGGGGGATGTCACACCCGCATTCTTGTTGCCGTTACCGCTTCGTGTCACTCGCCTGTGGATAAGTGGGTGCGAAAAGTCAGCTTCTGTCACGATTTCGCCACCGTGAGCCACGGTGTTGGGTGCGTGAGGTGCGGCGGAGGGCCGGAAAACGAGGGGGATGCGTTCAGGAAACGGAGTCGATCTCGCGCAGCAGACCGGTGGTCACGTCGAACACGAACCCGCGCACGTCGTCGGTGTGCAGCAGGAACGGCGAGGTGCGCACCCGCTGCATCGACTGGCGCACGTCCTGGTCGGCGTCCGTGTAGGCCTCCACGGCCCAGGCCGGACGCTGGCCCACCTCGCGCTCCAGGTCCTGCCGGAAGTCCTCGGTGAGGGACTCCAGACCGCAGTTGGTGTGGTGGATGAGGACCACGCTGCGGGTGCCGAGCGCCCGCTGGCTGATGGTCAGCGAACGGATCACGTCCTCGGTGACCACACCGCCCGCGTTACGGATGGTGTGGCAGTCACCGAGCTCCAGGCCGAGCGCGGCGTGCAGGTCGAGACGGGCGTCCATGCAGGCGACCACGGCGACCTGGAGGACCGGGCGCGCGTCCATGCCCGGATCGCGGAAGTCCTGCGCGTATCCGGCGTTCAGCGCGACGAGCCGGTCGGTGACCTGGCCCCCTTCGCGGACCGCCGAAGCGGAGGGCGTCACGGACTCGGCGGCGGGGGTAGCGGAAGTCGACATGGATACGACGTTAGCGTTCCCACCTGGCACAGGCGTGCTGTGAGAGCGGACAAAGAACGTCAACACGGCTTGTTGTGAGCTAACCCACAGAACTCGGGGGGACGCGCCTGTTCGAGTGAGTTCGGCGCATCCGTACGGGTGGAGCGACGCGCTGCGCGGTTCGTTGATCGCGCATCGATCGAATGGCAGGGTGGACTAAAGTAACGCGAAGTCACCATCCACCTCCGTACCCACTGCCCCACGGCACCCCCCGCACCTCCTGCAATATTCCGTATTTCCCCCGTGATGTGCGGCGTACGTGCGACCCGGCCCTCTCCCGCTCTCGGTCGGCCGACGCCACTTCCCCGGCGCCGGCGGACCTCCCCTTCAGAGCGGGCGGGGACCAGGACGTACGTGCCGGCCGCGCGGGACAGAGCCTGAGAGGGCGCATTGAGCCAGACCCGACACGTCCCGGTGATGCTCCAGAGGTGTCTGGACCTGTTGGCCCCGGCTCTCCAGGACCCGGCCCACCCGGAGCCCGTGGTCGTCGACTGCACCCTCGGCCTCGGCGGTCACAGCGAGGCATTGCTCGCCTCCTTCCCCACCGCCCGGCTGATCGCCCTGGACCGCGACAAGGAGGCGCTGCGCCTCTCCGGCGAACGGCTCGCCCCCTACGGCGACCGGGCCACCCTCGTCCACGCGGTCTACGACGAGCTCCCCGAGGTCCTCGAACGGCTCGGCGTCCCGAAGGTCCAGGGCGTGCTGTTCGACCTCGGCGTCTCCTCCATGCAACTGGACGAGGCCGACCGCGGATTCGCGTACGCCCAGGACGCCCCGCTCGACATGCGCATGGACCAGTCCACCGGCGTGAGCGCCGCCGAGGTCCTCAACACCTACCCGCCCGGCGAGCTGGTCCGGATCCTGCGCGCGTACGGCGAGGAGAAGCAGGCCAAGCGAATCGTCTCGGCCGTCGTGCGCGAGCGCGAGAAGGAGCCGTTCAGCAACAGCGCCCGGCTCGTCGAGCTGATCCGCGACGCGCTGCCGCAGGCCGCCAAGCGCACCGGCGGCAACCCCGCCAAGCGGACCTTCCAGGCCCTGCGTATCGAGGTCAACGGCGAGCTGAGCGTCCTGGAGCGGGCCATTCCGGCCGCCGTCGACAGCCTCGCCGTCGGCGGCCGGATCGCGGTGCTCTCCTACCACTCGCTGGAGGACCGGCTGGTCAAGCAGGTCTTCGCGGCAGGCGCGGCCAACACCGCGCCCCCCGGACTGCCCGTCGTCCCCGAGCGCTACCAGCCCCGGCTCAAGCAGCTCACCCGGGGCGCGGAGCTGCCCACCGAGGAGGAGGTCGCCGAGAACCGGCGCGCCGCCCCCGCCCGGCTGCGCGGCGCCCAGCGCATCCGCGAGGAGGAGCGGTGACCACCGGGGCCCGGCACCGCACCGGGGGAGTCGAGGGGTGAGCAAACCGGCCGCACCGCTGAAGGGACGGGCCGCGCGGCTCGCCCGGCTGATGCCGTCCACCGGGCCCAGCACCGCGGCCCGCACGCCCTTCGTCCTGCTGGTCGTCCTGCTCCTGGGCGGCGGGCTCATCACCCTGCTCCTGCTGAACTCCGCCCTCAACGAAGGATCGTTCAGGCTCAGCGAGCTGAAGCGGGACACCACCGAGCTCACCGACGAGCAGCAGGCCCTCCAGCGCGACGTCGACAGCCGCTCCCAGCCCGACGCCCTGGAGAAGCGCGCCCGGGAGCTGGGCATGGTCCCCGGCGGCAGCCCCGCCTTCCTGAACCCCGACGGCACGGTTCGCGGCGACCCGGCCGAGGCCACCGCCCCGCCGTCGCCCAGCCCCAGCCCCAGCCCCACCCCGAGCACCGACGCCACCCCGGACCCCGACGCCCCCGCGGCCGGGGCCCCGGCCGGAACCTCCGGCTCCCCGTCGCCCTCCGGATCCGTGTCCGCGACCGGCCCCGACCCCGCAGCCGCCCCCTCGGCGGAGAACAGCCCGCCCCCGACGAGCCCCGGCAGGTGACGCAGTGCCGCCCAAGGAACCGCCGCGCCGCCGCGTACCCGGACCGGCCCGCCCCCGTAACGCGGGACAGGGCTCCGGCCGCTCCGGCGCACGCCCACCGGCCCGCCGCCCCCGCCCCGCCCCGGGGCGCACCACCGCGCGCGGAGGTACCCCGCGCTCCTTGCGCCTGGGCAGCCCGCGCCCCCGGCTGCGGCTCGTCAGCCTCGGGCTGACGCTGGTCATGCTGGCCTTCGTGGCCCGGCTGCTCCAGGTCCAGGCCGTCGACGCCAGCGCGTACGCGGCCAAGGCCGAGAAGAACCGCTACCTGGAGTACACGGTCGCCGCCGAGCGCGGCGAGATCACCGACCGCAAGGGCGTCGCCCTCGCCACCAGCGTGGACGCGCACAACATCACCGCCGACCCGAAGATGTTCACGCCCGAGGACAGCAAGGCCCCCGACGCGCCCCAGCAGGCCGCCGCCCTGCTCGCCCCGATCCTCGGCAAGGACGTCGACGAGCTGGTCAAGAAGCTCTCGACGCCCAAGTCGCGCTACACCGTCCTCGCCTACCGGCAGACGCCCCAGGTCTGGAAGCAGATCAAGGACCTCAAGACCGTCTTCGCCGAGAAGGCGTCCGAGGACAAGCTCAACGGCGGCCCCGGAGCCAACGTGCTGGCCGGCGTCCTCCAGGAGCCCACCACCAAGCGCGTCTACCCCAACGGGGATCTCGCCGCCGGGATACTGGGATTCGTCAGCGACGACGGCAAGGGCGGCGGCGGCCTGGAGTCACAGCTCAACAAGGAACTGGCGGGCGAGGACGGCAAGATCCGCTACGCCCAGGCCGGCGGCCGCCGCGTCCCCACCGCGGGCAGCAGCGAGATCCCGGCCGTCCCCGGCTCCGACGTCGAGCTGACCATCGACCGTGACATCCAGTGGGCCGCCCAGAAGGCCATCAGCGACCAGGTCGCCAAGTCCAAGGCCGACCGCGGCTACGTCATCGTGCAGAACACCAGGACCGGCGAACTGCTGGCCATGGCCAACGCCCCCGGCTACGACCCCAACGACCTCTCCCAGGCCACCTCGGCGTCCCTCGGCAACGCGGCCCTCCAGGACGTGTACGAGCCCGGCTCCACCAGCAAGGTCATGTCCATGGCCGCCGTGCTGGAGGAGGGGGCCGCCACGCCCGGCACCCACGTCACCGTCCCCAACCGGCTGCACCGCGGCGACCGGCTCTTCAAGGACGACGTCGACCACCCCACCTGGTACCTCACGCTCAACGGGGTCCTCGCCAAGTCCAGCAACATCGGCACCATCCTGGCGACCGGTCAGCTCGGCAAGACCCAGGCGGAGTCGAACCAGGTCCTCTACGACTACCTGCGGAAGTTCGGCCTCGGCAAGAAGACCGGGCTCGGCTACCCCGGCGAGTCGCCCGGCCTGCTGGCCCACCCGAAGGACTGGTCGACCTCGCAGCAGTACACGATCCCCTTCGGCCAGGGCCTCTCCATCAACGCCGTCCAGGCCGCCTCGGTCTACTCCACGGTCGCCAACGGAGGCGTACGGGTCGCCCCCACCCTCGTACGCGGAACCAAGGGCTCCGACGGCCGCTTCACCCCGGCCGAGGCGCCCGAGGAGAACCGGGTGGTCAGCGAGAAGACCGCCAAGACCCTGGCGACCATGCTGGAGTCCGTGGTCGACGACACCGAGGGGACCGGCACCAAGGCCGCCATCCCCGGCTACCGGGTCGCGGGCAAGACCGGCACCGCCAACCGGGTCGACCCCGTCCGCGGTGTCTACAAGGGCTACACCGCCTCCTTCGCGGGCTTCGCCCCCGCCGACAATCCGCAGGTCACCGTCTACTGCGCGATCCAGAACCCCACCAAGGGCAGCTACTTCGGCGGCCAGATCTGCGGCCCGATCTACAAGCAGGTCATGGAGTTCGCGCTCAAGACGCTCCAGACCCCCCCGTCCGGCAGCGAGCCGCCCCGGCTGCCGGTGTCCTTCAAGCCCGGCGAGTGAACACGGGGATGCGCGAGCATCTCCTCCAAGGGAACCCTCAGTGACAACCATCACCCCCGATCCCGGGAACCGGAACGAGAACCGCCGGAACCAGGGTGCCTCGCTTCGCGAGAGCCCGCACCGGCCCGGTACGCTCACCGCCGTGCCCCACGCTGATCAGTCCCAAACCTCTCAGAAGGACGCGCCTGTGACCTACCCGGGAGCGCCCCGACCGGACCGGCTCCGGCCCACCCCTCTCGGCGAGCTGGCCGGCCGGCTCGGCGTCGAAACGGCCGGGTCCGGTGAGATCACCGGCATCACGCACGACTCACGGGCCGTGCGCCCCGGCGACGTGTACGCGGCCCTGCCCGGCGCCCGCCTCCACGGCGCCGACTTCGCCGCCCAGGCCGCCGGCCTCGGCGCCGCCGCCGTCCTCACCGACCCCGCCGGCGCCGAACGCGCCGCCGCCACCGGCCTGCCGGTCCTGGTCACCGAGAACCCGCGCGCCGTGATGGGCGAGCTGGCCGCCGACATCTACGGGCGGCCCGGCATCGGCCTCCTCCAGATCGGCATCACCGGAACCTCCGGCAAGACCACCACCGCGTACCTCGTCGAGGGCGGACTGCGTGCCGCCGGACGGCCCACCGGGCTGATCGGCACCGTCGAGATGCGGATCGGCGACGAGCGCATCAAGTCCGAGCGCACCACCCCCGAAGCCACCGACCTCCAGGCGCTGTTCGCCGTCATGCGCGAACGCGGTGTCGAGGCCGTCGCGATGGAGGTCTCCAGCCACGCCCTGGTGCTCGGCCGGGTCGACGGCTGCGTCTTCGACGTCGCCGTCTTCAACAACCTCAGCCCGGAGCACATGGAGTTCCACTCCGGCATGGAGGACTACTTCCAGGCCAAGGCGCGGCTCTTCACCCCCGAGCGCAGCCACCGCGGCGTCGTGAACTTCGACGACGAGTACGGCCGCAGGCTCCTCACCGAGTCCGGGGTGCCGGTCACCAGCTTCTCCGCCGAGGGCCACCCGGACGCCGACTGGCACGCCGAGGACGTCGAGGTCGGACCGCAGGACAGCACCTTCACCGCCGTCGGCCCCAAGGGCGAGCGGATCACCGCCCGCGCCCCGCTGCCCGGCCCGTTCAACGTCGCCAACACCCTCGCCGCGATCGTCACGCTGGCCGTCGCGGGCGTCGACCCGCAGATCGCCGCCGACGGCGTCGCCGCCGTCCCCGGAGTCCCGGGCCGGCTGGAGCGGGTGGACGCCGGACAGCCCTACCTCGCCGTCGTCGACTACGCGCACAAGACCGACGCCGTCGAGTCCGTCCTGCGCTCCCTGCGCAAGGTCACCGAGGGCAAGGTGCACATCGTCCTCGGCTGCGGCGGCGACCGCGACACCACCAAACGCGGCCCGATGGGCGCCGCCGCGGCCCGGCTCGCCGACACCGCCGTACTGACCTCCGACAACCCCCGCTCCGAGGACCCCCTCGCGATCCTCGCCGCGATGCTCTCCGGCGCCGCCGAAGTGCCCGTCCACGAGCGCGGCGACGTGCTGGTCGACGCCGACCGCGCCTCGGCCATCGCCGCCGCCGTCGCCCGCGCCGAACCCGGCGACACCGTCCTCGTCGCGGGCAAGGGGCACGAACAGGGCCAGGACATCCACGGGGTGGTACGCCCCTTCGACGACCGCAAGGTCCTGCACGCAGCCATCGAGCGGTCCCTGACGCGCCCCGGCGCCGCGGACCGTGCCCCTCACCACGAGAACAACAGTCAGGGATGACCAAGTGATCACCCTTTCCCTCGCCGAGATCGCCGAAATCGTCGGCGGGCAGTCGTACGACATACCGGATCCGGCAGTCACCGTGACCGGACCCGTCGTCATCGACTCCCGCGAGGTCGTGTCCGGCAGCCTGTTCGCCGCGTTCGCCGGCGAACGGGTCGACGGCCACGACTACGCCCAGCGCGCCGTCGAGGCGGGCGCGGCAGCCGTACTGGCGGCCCGTCCCGTCGGCGTTCCGGCGATCGTCGTGGACGACGTCGTCGGCGCGCTCGGAGCCCTCGCCCGCGCCGTCGTGGAACGCCTCGGCACCACCGTCGTCGGCCTCACCGGCTCCGCCGGCAAGACGTCCACCAAGGACCTGATCGCGCAGCTCCTCCAGCGCAAGGGCCCGACCGTCTGGACGCCCGGCTCCCTCAACAACGAGATCGGACTGCCCATCACGGCGCTGACGGCCACCGCCGAGACCGAGCACCTGGTCCTGGAGATGGGCGCCCGCGGCATCGGCCACATCCACTACCTGGCCGACCTCACCCCGCCCCGGATCGGCCTCGTCCTGAACGTCGGCTCCGCCCACCTCGGCGAGTTCGGCAGCCGGGAGGCCATCGCCCAGGCCAAGGGCGAGCTGGTCGAGGTGCTGCCCGAGGACGGCTGCGCCGTGCTCAACGCGGACGACCCGCTCGTCCGCGCCATGGCCTCGCGCACCAAGGCCCGCGTCCTGCTCTTCGGAGAAGCCCCGGAAGCGGACGTACGGGGCGAGAAGGTCAGGATGACCCCCGACGGACGGCCCGCGTTCGAGCTCCACACACCCACCGGGTGCAGCGACGTGACCATGCGCCTGTACGGTGAGCACCACGTGTCGAACGCGCTCGCCGCGGCCGCCGTCGCCCATGAGTTGGGCATGTCCGTGACCGAGATCGCCGAGGCGCTCTCGGAGGCGGGCACCCTCTCCCGCTGGCGCATGGAGGTCACCGAGCGCGGGGACGGTGTGACGGTCGTCAACGACGCCTACAACGCGAACCCCGAATCCATGAGAGCCGCACTGCGTGCGCTGGCTGCCATGGGCCAGGCCCGAGGGGCCGACGGGGGGCGCACCTGGGCGGTGCTCGGTCAGATGGCCGAGCTCGGTGACGCGTCGCTCGCCGAGCACGACGCGGTCGGACGGCTCGCCGTCCGGCTCAACGTCAGCAAGCTCGTCGCTGTCGGGGGGAGAGAAGCCTCCTGGCTGCAACTGGGCGCATATAACGAGGGTTCGTGGGGTGAGGAGTCGGTGCACGTGTCCGACGCACAGGCGGCCGTCGACCTGTTGCGCAGTGAACTGCGCCCGGGAGACGTCGTGCTGGTGAAGGCGTCCCGGTCGGTCGGCCTGGAGAAGGTCGCCCTGGCACTGCTGGAGAACTCGACCGAGGGCGAGGTCGCCGGCCGATGAGGCAGATCCTCTTCGCGGGGGCCATCGGGCTCTTTCTGACCCTGGTCGGTACTCCGCTGCTGATCAAGCTGCTGGCCCGCAAGGGCTACGGCCAGTTCATCCGGGACGACGGCCCGCGCACGCACGGCAGCAAGAAGGGCACGCCCACGATGGGCGGCATCGCCTTCATCCTGGCGACGATCGTCGCGTACCTTCTCGCGAAGGTCATCACGGGTGAGGACATCCGCTACTCCGGCCTCCTCGTGCTGTTCCTCATGGCCGGGATGGGCCTCGTCGGCTTCCTCGACGACTACATCAAGATCGTCAAGCAGCGTTCGCTGGGTCTGCGGGCCAAGGCGAAGATGGCCGGGCAGCTGATCGTCGGCATCGCCTTCGCGGTGCTCTCGCTCCAGTTCCCCAACTCCATGGAATACACCCCCGCCTCCACCCGGCTCTCGTTCGTCGAGGACTTCGGCTGGTCGATCGGCCCGGTGCTGTTCTGCGTCTGGGCGCTGTTCATGATCCTCGCCATGTCCAACGGCGTGAACCTCACCGACGGCCTCGACGGACTGGCCACCGGCGCCTCGGTGATGGTCTTCGGCGCCTACACCTTCATCGGCCTCTGGCAGTTCCAGGAGTCCTGCGCCAACGCGGACAACCTGACCAACCCGAGCGCCTGTTTCGAGGTACGCGACCCGCTCGACCTCGCCGTCGTCGCCGCCGCGCTGATGGGCGCCTGTTTCGGCTTCCTGTGGTGGAACACCTCGCCCGCCAAGATCTTCATGGGCGACACCGGCTCGCTCGCCCTCGGCGGCGCCCTCGCGGGCCTCGCGATCCTGTCCCGCACCGAGTTCCTGCTCGCCATCCTCGGCGGCCTCTTCGTGATGATCACCATGTCCGTGGTCATCCAGGTCGGTTCGTTCAAGATGACCGGCAAGCGGGTCTTCCGGATGGCGCCGCTCCAGCACCACTTCGAACTCAAGGGGTGGTCCGAGGTCCTTGTCGTGGTCCGCTTCTGGATCATCCAGGGCATGTGCGTGATCGTCGGCCTCGGCCTCTTCTACGCGGGATGGGCAGCCAAGAAGTGAGCACCGTGGACTGGCAGGGCAAGCACGTCACCGTCGCCGGGCTCGGCGTCAGCGGCATCCCCGCCGCCCGCGCCCTGCACGAGCGCGGCGCGCTCGTCACCGTAGTCAACGACGGCGACGACGAACGCGCCCGCGCGCAGGCGGCCGAACTGGAGGCGCTCGGCATCGCCGTGCGCCTCGGCGACGGCGCGACCCTGCCGCCGTCCACGGAACTCGTCGTCACCGCCCCCGGCTGGCAGCCGGACAAGCCGCTCTTCCTGGCTGCCGCCGAGGCGGGCGTCCCGGTCTGGGGCGATGTCGAACTGGCCTGGCGCCTGCGCGGCGACAACGGCCGCAAGGCCGCGCCCTGGCTCGCGGTCACCGGCACCAACGGCAAGACCACCACCGTGCGCATGCTGGCCTCCATCCTGGAGGCGGCGGGCCTGCGCACCGCGGCCGTCGGCAACATCGGCGTATCGCTGCTGGACGCGGTCCTCGGCGATACGGAGTACGACGTCCTCGCCGTCGAACTCTCCAGCTACCAGCTGCACTGGGCGCCCTCGCTGCGCGCCCACTCCGCCGCCGTCCTCAACCTGGCGCCGGACCACCTCGACTGGCACGGCTCGATGGAGGCGTACGCCGCCGACAAGGGCCGCGTCTACGAGGGCAACACCGTGGCCTGCGTCTACAACGTGGCCGACCCCGCCACCGAGGACCTGGTCCGCGAGGCCGACGTCGAAGAGGGCTGCCGGGCCATCGGCTTCACCCTCGGCGCCCCCGGCCCCTCACAGCTCGGCGTGGTCGACGGCATCCTCGTCGACCGGGCGTTCGTCGCCAACCGCCAGAAGCAGGCCCAGGAGCTGGCCGAGGTCAGCGACGTCACCCCGCCGGCCCCGCACAACATCGCCAACGCCCTCGCGGCCGCCGCCCTCGCCCGCGCCTTCGGCGTGGAACCGGCCGCCGTACGCGACGGACTGCGCGCCTTCCGGCCGGACGCCCACCGCATCGAACACGTCGCGGACATCGGCGAAGTCGCCTACGTGGACGACTCCAAGGCCACCAACACCCACGCCACCGAGGCCTCGCTGGCCGCCTACGACTCCATCGTCTGGATCGCCGGCGGACTGGCCAAGGGCGCCACCTTCGACGAACTGGTCATCGGCGCGGCGAAGCGGCTGCGCGGTGTCGTACTGATGGGCGCCGACCGGGCGCTGATCCACGAAGCCCTGACGCGACACGCCCCCGAAGTCCCGGTGGTCGACCTCGACCGGACCGACACTGGGGCGATGTCCGAAGCGGTCGCGCGGGCCGCCGAGCTCGCCCGGCCGGGCGATACGGTACTGCTGGCCCCGGCCTGTGCCTCGATGGACATGTTCACCAACTACAACAAGCGGGGCGAGGCGTTCGCGGACGCGGTCCGCGCACGCGCCGACGAGAGCGCCTGACCGACCGGGCCTCCGCGCCCGGGGTCACCGGCCCCGGGCACGAGCAGTGGAGGGGACAGCGACAATGCCGGCCGACGAGAGATTCGCCGTACGGCGGGAGAGCGCACGGGCCTCGGTACCCCGCCCCCTCGCGGCGCCCGCACCCGCCGGCGTACCGCTGCCCCCCGGGCTCGCCCTGCGCGGCCGCCTCGCCACCGGCGCCCGGCGCCCCGAGACACCGCGCGGTTCCGGACGCGGCGGCTCCGGCTCCCGTACCCCGCGCTCCGGGCGCGGCGGTGGACCGCGCCGGGCCTACGAGCGGGCACGGCGGGCCTGGGACCGGCCGCTGACCGCCTATTACGTGATCCTCGGCTCCAGCCTCCTGATCACCGTGCTGGGCCTGGTGATGGTCTACTCCGCCTCGATGATCAAGGCGCTGGACATCAGCAAGCCCGCGACGTACTTCTTCGGCAAGCAGTTCCTCGCCGCCGTCATCGGCGGCGGGCTGATGCTGATCGCGGCCCGGATGCCCGTGAAGCTCCACCGGGCGCTGGCCTACCCGATACTGATGGTCACCGTCTTCCTGATGATCCTGGTCCAGGTGCCGGGGATAGGGATGTCGGTCAACGGCAACCAGAACTGGCTCTACCTGGGCGGCCCGTTCCAGCTCCAGCCCAGCGAGTTCGGCAAGCTGGCCCTCATCCTGTGGGGCGCCGACCTGCTGGCCCGCAAGCAGGACAAGCGGTTGCTGACGCAGTGGAAGCACATGCTCGTGCCGCTCGTCCCGGTCGCCTTCATGCTGCTCGGACTGATCATGCTCGGCGGCGACATGGGAACCGCGATCATTCTCACGGCGATCCTGTTCGGTCTGCTCTGGCTGGCCGGCGCCCCCACCCGGCTCTTCGCCGGAGTCCTCGGCTTCGCCGCCGTCCTCGCGTTCCTGCTGATCAGAACCAGCCCCAACCGCATGTCCCGGCTCGCCTGCATGGGCGTGAGCGAACCCGATCCGGAGGGCGGCTGCTGGCAGGCCGCCCACGGAATCTATGCTCTGGCGTCCGGCGGATGGTTCGGTTCCGGGCTGGGTGCGAGTGTGGAAAAATGGGGTCAACTCCCGGAACCCCACACCGACTTCATCTTCGCGATCACCGGTGAGGAACTGGGTCTGGCAGGGACGCTGTCCGTGCTCGCCCTGTTCGCGGCTCTAGGCTATGCGGGTATCCGCGTGGCCGGACGCACGGAGGACCCCTTCGTGAGGTATGCCGCGGGAGGCGTGACCACGTGGATCACGGCCCAGGCCGTGATCAACATCGGTGCGGTGCTCGGCCTGTTGCCGATCGCCGGGGTTCCGCTCCCGCTGTTCTCCTACGGGGGGTCGGCCCTGCTGCCGACGATGTTCGCGGTCGGGCTGATGATCGCCTTCGCACGGGAGGATCCCGCCGCGAAGGCGGCCCTGGCCATGCGGAGGCCCGGGGTGAGATGGAAGACGATGAGACGGCGCGTCAAGAAGCGTTCGTCCGGAGAGCGGTGAATTTCGGTGCATGTCGTACTCGCCGGCGGGGGGACCGCCGGACACATCGAGCCCGCGCTTGCCCTCGCAGACGCCCTGCGCAGGCAGGACCCGACCGTGGGAATCACTGCCCTCGGCACGGAACGCGGACTGGAGACCAGGCTCGTGCCCGAGCGGGGGTACGAGCTGGCGCTCATCCCCGCGGTGCCGCTGCCCCGTAAGCCCACGCCCGAACTGATCACCGTCCCGGGCCGGCTGCGCGGCACCATCAAGGCGGCCGAGCAGATCCTGGAGCGCACCAAGGCGGACTGCGTGGTCGGCTTCGGCGGCTACGTCGCGCTGCCCGGCTATCTGGCCGCCAAGCGGGCCGGTGTGCCGATCGTGGTCCACGAGGCCAACGCCCGCCCGGGCCTGGCCAACAAGATCGGCTCGCGCTACGCCCACGGGGTCGCCGTCTCCACCCCGGACAGCAAGCTGCGCGGCGCCCGCTACATCGGCATCCCGCTGCGCCGCACCATCGCCACCCTGGACCGCGCCCGGGTCCGCCCGGAGGCCCGCGCCTCCTTCGGCCTCGACCCCAACCTGCCCACGCTGCTGGTCTCCGGCGGCTCGCAGGGCGCGCGCCACCTCAACGAGGTCGTCCAGCGGGTCGCGCCGCTGCTCCAGCGCTCCGGGATCCAGATCCTCCATGTGGTCGGCCCGAAGAACGAATTGCCGCGGATCGACAACATGCCCGGAATGCCGCCCTACATCCCGGTACCGTACGTGGACCGGATGGACCTCGCGTACGCCGCGGCCGACATGATGCTCTGCCGCGCGGGCGCGATGACCGTCGCCGAACTCTCCGCCGTCGGGCTCCCCGCCGCCTACGTCCCGCTGCCCATCGGCAACGGCGAACAGCGGCTCAACGCCCAGCCGGTGGTCAACGCCGGCGGCGGCCTGCTGGTGGACGACGCGGCGCTCACCCCGGAATGGGTGCAGGGCAACGTCCTGCCGGTACTGTCGGACCCCCACCGGCTGTACGAAATGTCCCGCGCCGCGGCCGAGTTCGGCCGGCGCGATGCCGACGACCTGCTCGTCGGCATGGTGTACGAAGCGATCGCCGCACGCCGTTAGGCGTACGGCGCGATGCGGTGCGGACCCGGGGCGGGCGCCCCGGGTCCGGCGAAGGAGCGAGCGTGGCCGGACCGACGACCGCCCAGCGCGGCGCACCCGGGCGGGCGGACACCTCCGCCCGCCCGCCGCACATCGGCCCCGAGGGGCCCCGGATCAGCCGCCGTCTGCTGCTGATCCTGATCGGCGTAGCGGCCGCCCTGCTCGCCGCGTTCGTGGTCTGGGTGCTCTACGGCTCCTCCTGGCTCCGCGTCGAGAAGGTCACCACGAGCGGCGTCGAGGTCCTGACCCGCGAAGAAGTGGAAGCGGTTGCCGCCGCTCCGATCGGCGCCCCACTGGTCTCCGTGGACACCGACGCCATGGAGCGCCGGTTGCGCCAGAAGTTGCCTCGTATCGACACAGTTGATGTCGTTCGGTCCTGGCCGCACGGCATCGGCCTTAAGGTGACCGAACGGAAGCCGGTCCTGCTCGTCGAAAAGGACGGCGAGTTCGTGGAAGTGGATGCCGAGGGCGTGCGCTTCGCCACCGTGGACAAGGCGCCGAAGGGCGTGCCCCTGCTGGAGCTGACCCCCGAACCGTCCGCGAGCCTGCGCCGCTTCGGCGGTGACCGTCTGTTGCGGGAAGCGGTGCGGGTGGCCGGCGACCTTCCGGCGGGCGTCGCCCGGGACACCGAGGCCGTCCGCGTCACCTCGTACGACGCGATCTCCTTGCGGCTCACCCGCGATCGTGTGGTGACCTGGGG
Source organism: Streptomyces sp. DSM 106670 (assembly GCF_055792845.1). NCBI lineage: Bacteria > Bacillati > Actinomycetota > Actinomycetes > Kitasatosporales > Streptomycetaceae > Streptomyces > Streptomyces sp. DSM 106670. The sequence goes on along the minus strand of NZ_CM147704.1, from coordinate 1,766,162 downwards.
GAGCGGCGAGGACGGGCCGGTGAAGGCACGGGTGCTCGGCGCGCTCATGAAAGCCGCCCCCAAAGCGGGACACTTCGACGTAAGCGCTCCCACCGCCCCGGCGGTATCGGCGAGTTGACGGGTATTTGTGCTGGCCAGCACCCTGGTTGGTCAGCGCTACGGGTGATCACATAGGGTGAAAAGAAAAACGGGAGGTTCGGCGTGTTCGTTGAACGTGCGCCACTTGTCGACTTAGTGTCCTGTTCGGAAGAGTCCAGGAAGCAGACACACTGGTAACCCTAAACTTCAGCGTTAGGGTTTGGGTCGGCGTTCGGACCGTCCCCATCGACATCAGTCGTCGCCGCGGGGCCACCGCAGAGCGACGACACGTAACTCGAGGCGAGAGGCCTTCGACGTGGCAGCACCGCAGAACTACCTCGCAGTCATCAAGGTCATCGGTGTCGGCGGCGGTGGTGTCAATGCCATCAACCGAATGATCGAGGTCGGTCTCAAGGGCGTCGAGTTCATCGCGATCAACACGGACGCACAAGCCCTGTTGATGAGCGACGCCGACGTCAAGCTCGACGTCGGCCGCGAACTCACCCGGGGCCTCGGCGCCGGGGCGAACCCGGCCGTCGGTCGTAAGGCGGCAGAGGACCACCGTGAGGAGATCGAGGAGGTCCTCAAGGGGGCCGACATGGTCTTCGTCACCGCCGGAGAGGGCGGCGGCACCGGCACCGGCGGCGCACCCGTCGTCGCCAACATCGCGCGCTCGCTCGGCGCCCTGACGATCGGCGTGGTCACCCGCCCGTTCACCTTCGAGGGCCGGCGACGCGCGAACCAGGCGGAGGACGGCATCGCCGAACTCCGCGAAGAGGTCGACACCCTCATCGTCATTCCCAACGACCGCCTGCTGTCCATCTCGGACCGCCAGGTCAGCGTGCTCGACGCGTTCAAGTCGGCCGACCAGGTGCTGCTCTCGGGTGTCCAGGGCATCACCGACCTCATCACCACCCCGGGTCTGATCAACCTCGACTTCGCCGACGTCAAGTCGGTCATGTCCGAGGCCGGATCGGCGCTCATGGGCATCGGCTCGGCGCGCGGCGACGACCGCGCGGTGGCGGCCGCGGAGATGGCGATCTCCTCGCCCCTCCTGGAAGCCTCCATCGACGGCGCCCGCGGTGTCCTGCTCTCCATCTCCGGCGGCAGCGACCTCGGTCTCTTCGAGATCAACGAGGCCGCCCAGCTGGTGAGCGAGGCGGCGCACCCCGAGGCCAACATCATCTTCGGCGCCGTCATCGACGACGCCCTGGGCGACGAGGTGCGGGTCACCGTGATCGCCGCGGGCTTCGACGGCGGACAGCCGCCGGCCCGCCGGGAGAACGTCCTCGGCGCCAACAGCAACAAGCGCGAGGAGCCGGCCGCCCCGGTCAGGTCCTCCGTCGAGCCCGCACGTCCGACGGGCGGACTCGGTTCCGTACCTCCGCGCGAGGAGAGCCCGGCCCCGGCCGAGCCCGCCCCCGCGTCGGCTTCGAGCGAGAGCGCGCTGCCGCAGGTCTCTCCGCCGCACGTCCCGCCGGCCCGTCCCTACCAGGACACCCAGGCCGAAGAGCTGGACGTACCGGACTTCTTGAAGTGATAGGTCAGCATCGGGCGGCATCCGTCACGGGCAGCGCTCATTTCGCCTTCACCGACCGGTGGGGCGGAGTGAGCGCCGCTCCGTACGGTGAACTCAACCTCGGCGGCGCGGTCGGTGACGACCCCGCCGCCGTCGGCGCGAATCGCGAGCGCGCGGCCCGCGACCTCGGCATCGACCCGGCCCGCGTCGTCTGGATGAACCAGGTGCACGGCCGGGACGTCGCGGTGGTGGACGGGCCCTGGGGCGCGGACGCGGAGATCCCGGCCGTGGACGCGGTGGTGACCGCCCGGCGCGGGCTGCCGCTCGCGGTCCTCACCGCCGACTGCACCCCCGTCCTGCTCGCCGACCCGGTCGCCGGAGTCGTCGGGGCGGCGCACGCCGGGCGGCCGGGGCTGGTCGCCGGAGTCGTGCCGGCGGTGGTCGAGGCCATGGCCGCGCTCGGCGCACTACCCTCCCGGATCACCGCGCACACCGGACCGGCCGTCTGCGGACGGTGCTACGAAGTGCCCGAGGCGATGCGGGCCGAGGTCGCCGAGGCCGTCCCCGGCACCTGGTCCGAGACCAGCTGGGGCACCCCGGCGGTCGACGTCACCGGCGGAGTCCACGCCCAGCTCGCCGCCCTCGGGGTGACGGACCGGCACTCCTCGCCGTACTGCACCCTCGAATCGGGCGACCACTTCTCGTACCGCCGCGACCGCACCACCGGGCGGCTCGCCGGATATGTCTGGTTGGACTGATAGGGCATGACGGACCGTAAGGCTCAACTCGCCGCGAATCTGGCACAGGTGGAGGAAAGGATCGCCTCCTCCTGCGCCGCCGCCGGTCGCAAGCGCGAGGAAGTGACCCTGATCGTGGTCACCAAGACCTACCCCGCGAGCGATGTGCGGATCCTGCATGAACTCGGTGTGCGCCATGTCGCGGAGAATCGTGACCAGGACGCGGCCCCCAAAGCCACCGCTTGTGCGGATCTTTCGCTGACATGGCACTTTGTCGGACAATTGCAGACGAACAAGGTTCGTTCTGTGACCAGTTATGCCGATGTCGTGCAGTCGGTGGACCGCGCCAAGCTGGTCACCGCTCTCTCCGCCGCCGCGGTGCGCGGGGAGCGCGAGCTCGGCTGTCTGATCCAGGTCGCCCTGGACGCGGGGAGCGGCGAGCGCGGTGAGCGCGGCGGTGTCGCGCCGGACGGGGTCGAGGAGTTGGCGGCCGCGATCGACGCGGCTCCCGGACTCCGGCTCGACGGACTGATGACCGTGGCGCCGCTGGCCGGGGAGTACGCCGGCCGGCAACGGGCCGCGTTCGACCGGCTGATGGAAATCTCATCCCGCCTGCGCGCCGGTCATCCGGCTGCGAACATGGTCTCCGCAGGTATGAGCGGGGACCTGGAGGACGCGGTGGCGGCCGGAGCGACACATGTACGCGTCGGTACGGCGGTACTCGGAGTCCGACCCCGGCTCGGGTAACGTCGCGAAGCAAGTCGGACCACAGCAGAAAATATGGTCATTACCGCTCATAGCGGACAGACCACCGTGGATCGCGGGCACTTGGTGACGAATGCCGATCCACCACAGAGCGGAGGACTCGGAGCATGGCCGGCGCGATGCGCAAGATGGCGGTCTACCTCGGCCTCGTGGAGGACGATGGGTACGACGGTCCGGGGTTCGACCCCGATGACGAATTCGAACCTGAGCCGGAGCCCGAGCGCGACCGGCGGCGGCACCAGCCCCCGCACCAGGTGGAGCGGGAACGCGAGCGGGATCGCGAGCGTGAGCGCGAAAGGGACGAACCGGTACGAGTGGTGCAACCGCCCGCCCAGCGCGAGCCGGTTCAGCTCCCCGCGGAAAGCGGGCGACCCGCCCGAATCGCCCCCGTGGCATCCATCACACCTGAACGCCCGAACATGGAGAAGAACGCACCGGTGATCATGCCCAAGGTCGTGTCCGAGCGGGAGCCGTACCGCATCACCACGCTGCACCCCAGGACCTACAACGAGGCCCGTACCATCGGGGAACACTTCCGTGAGGGCACTCCGGTGATCATGAATCTCACGGAGATGGACGATACGGACGCAAAGCGACTTGTCGACTTTGCCGCGGGACTCGTCTTCGGTCTCCATGGCAGCATTGAACGCGTGACGCAGAAGGTGTTCCTGTTGTCGCCTGCTAACGTCGATGTCACGGCGGAGGACAAGGCCCGCATCGCAGAGGGCGGATTCTTCAACCAGAGCTGAGAACACGACACCGGGAACAACCCGGCCGAGAGGCCGGTGCCGGCCACGAGGCCGGAGCTACGAGAGCCAGGGGAGAGGGAACCGCGGGACATGGGCGTCGCACTGGATGTGGTCTATATCGCGCTGATGTGTTTCCTCATCGTGCTGATCTTCCGGCTGGTCATGGACTATGTCTTCCAGTTCGCACGTTCATGGCAACCCGGCAAGGCGATGGTGGTCGTACTTGAGGCCACCTACACTGTCACCGATCCACCGCTCAAGCTTCTGCGGCGATTCATCCCGCCGCTGCGTCTCGGGGGCGTGGCACTCGACCTGTCCTTCTTCGTTCTGATGATCATCGTCTACATCCTGATCAGCGTTGTGGTCAGGTTGTGAGCGATACGGTCTTGCCGACTGCCGACGACTACGTAGAGGTGAAGAAGAGATGCCGTTGACCCCCGAGGACGTGCGGAACAAGCAGTTCACGACCGTCCGCCTCCGAGAAGGCTATGACGAGGACGAGGTCGATGCCTTTCTAGACGAGGTCGAATCGGAGCTGACCCGTCTGCTCCGTGAGAACGAGGACCTGCGCGCCAAGCTGGCCGCCGCGACGCGCGCCGCCGCGCAGAACCAGCAGCAGCAACAGCAGCAGGGCATGCGCAAGCCTCCGGAGCAGCAGGACCGCCCCGGTGCGCCCGTTCCCGCCGCCATATCCGGACCGCCGCAGCAGCAGCAGCCCCCGCAGATGGGTCCGCCCCAGCTGCCCGGTGGCGCGCCGCAGCTGCCCGCAGGTCCCAGTGGCCACGGCCCCCAGGGCGGCCACGGCCCCGGTCCGCAGGGCCCGCACGGCCCCGGCCCGATGCAGGGCGGTCCCATGGGTGGCCCGATGGGCGGCCCCATGGGTCAGCACCCCCAGCAGCAGCAGATGCAGCAGATGCAGCCGCCGCAGATGCAGCAGCAGGGGCAGGGCCCCGGTGGCGACAGCGCCGCCCGTGTCCTCTCGCTCGCGCAGCAGACCGCCGACCAGGCGATCGCGGAGGCCCGTTCCGAGGCCAACAAGATCGTCGGCGAGGCCCGTAGCCGTGCCGAGGGCCTGGAGCGCGACGCGCGCGCCAAGGCCGACGCCCTGGAGCGGGACGCGCAGGAGAAGCACCGCGTGGCGATGGGCTCGCTGGAGTCGGCCCGCGCGACGCTGGAGCGCAAGGTCGAGGACCTGCGTGGCTTCGAGCGCGAGTACCGCACGCGGCTGAAGTCCTACCTGGAGAGCCAGCTGCGTCAGCTGGAGACCCAGGCGGACGACTCGCTCGCCCCGCCGCGGACGCCGGCCGCCGCTTCGCTGCCGCCGTCGCCCTCGCTGGCTCCGGCCGGTGCGGGTGCGATGGGTCACTCCATGGGCGGCTCCAACCACGGTGGCCACGGTGGCCAGCAGATGGGTGGCGGCCAGTCCATGGGCGGTGCGCCGTCCTACGGCGGCCAGCAGCAGATGTCGCCCGCGATGACGCAGCCGATGGCGCCGGTGCGGCCGCAGGCGCCGCAGCCGATGCAGCAGGCGCCTTCGCCGATGCGTGGGTTTCTGATCGACGAGGACGACAACTGAGCGGTATGCGCTCGCTGAGCGCGTAGCCGTCGGCAGGCAAAGGGCCGGGCCCCGGGTTTTCCCGGGGCCCGGCCCTTTGCCGTGGGCGGGGCGAGCCGGGCCGGGCTCGGGTTGTCCTCAAGCGCCGGACGGGCTGATTTCGGGGCTCCGCCCCGGACCCCGCTCCTCAATCGCCGGAGGGGCTGGATGTGGCCCGGCTCTGCTTTTGAGGTGGAGGAGGGGCTGGATGTGGCGCGGCCCGGGTTCTGGGGTGTGGGAGGGGCTGGATGTGGCGCGGCCCGGGTTCTGGGGTGTGGGAGGGGCTGGATGTGGCGCGGCCCGGGTTCTGGGGTGTGGGAGGGGCTGGATGTGGCCCGGTCCGGGTTCTGGGGTGTGGGAGGGGCTGGATGTGGCCCGGTCCGGGTTCTGGGGTGTGGGAGGCGTTGGATGTGGCCCGGTTCCGCTTCTCGGGCGCCGGAGGGGCTTGATCGAGCCCTGCTCCGCTTCTCGGGTGCGGGAGGGGACCGATATGGTCCGGACCGCCGGTGCGGGGGCATATCCAGCCCGTCCGGCGTTTGAGGACGTCTTGTAGCCCCTCCGGCGATTGAGGAGAGACAGCCTCGCCGGCGTTTGAGGCGCGGGGGTTCGGGGGCGGAGCCCCTGAGGGGTACGCGGAAGGGCCCGCCGGAACGGATTCCGGCGGGCCTTCTTCGGGCGGGGCTGCCCTACTGCTTGCGCAGGCGGAACGTGAGCGCCAGGCCCTCGTCCTCAAACGTCTCGCCGTACGTCTCGTCCGCCGCGCCCTCCGCGTAGTCCACGGCCAGGACCTCCTCGGAGATCAGGGGGGTGTGCTCCGTGAGGGCCTCCGCCGTGGCCGGGGACGTCGTCGTCCAGCGGACGGCGATGCGGTCCGCCACGTCCAGGCCGCTGTTCTTGCGGGCCTCCTGGATCAGGCGGATCGCGTCACGGGCCAGGCCCGCGCGGCGGAGCTCCGGGGTGATCTCCAGGTCCAGGGCCACCGTCGCGCCCGAGTCCGAGGCGACCGACCAGCCCTCGCGCGGGGTCTCCGTGATGATCACCTCGTCCGGGGCGAGGGTGATCTGCTCGCCCTCCACCTCCACCGTCGCCGTACCCTCGCGCAGGGCGAGGGAGAGCGCCGCCGCGTCCGCCTCGGCCACGGCCTTGGCCACCGCCTGCACGCCCTTGCCGAACCGCTTGCCCAGCGCCCGGAAGTTCGCCTTCGCCGTCGTGTCGACCAGCGAGCCGCCCACCTCGGAGAGCGAGGCCAGCGATGTGACGTTCAGCTCCTCCGTGATCTGCGCCCGAAGGTCGGCGGGCAGCGTGTCGAAGCCGTTCGCCGCCACCAGGGCCCGGGACAGCGGCTGGCGCGTCTTCACGCCCGACTCGGCGCGCGTCGCCCGGCCCAGCTCCACCAGGCGGCGCACCAGCGCCATCTGGGAGGAGAGGGCCGGGTCGATCGCCGACGCGTCCGGCTTCGGCCACGACGCCAGGTGCACCGACTCCGGGGCGTCCGGGGTCACCGGGGCGATCAGGTCCTGCCAGACCCGCTCCGTGATGAACGGGACCAGCGGGGCCATCAGCCGGGTGACCGTCTCGATCACCTCGTGCAGTGTGCGCAGCGCCGCCTTGTCGCCCTGCCAGAAGCGGCGGCGCGAGCGGCGTACGTACCAGTTGGAGAGGTCGTCCACGAACGCCGAGAGCAGCTTGCCGGCGCGCTGGGTGTCGTAACCCTCCATCGCCACCGTCATCTGGTCGACCAGCGCGTTGAGTTCGCTCAGCAGCCAGCGGTCCAGGACCGTGCGGTCCGCGGGGGCCGGGTCCGCCGCCGACGGGGCCCAGGACGAGGTACGTGCGTACAGGGCTTGGAAAGCCACCGTGTTCCAGTACGTCAGGAGTGTCTTGCGGACTACCTCCTGGATCGTGCCGTGGCCCACCCGGCGTGCCGCCCACGGGGAGCCGCCCGCCGCCATGAACCACCGCACCGCGTCCGCCCCGTGCTGGTCCATCAGCGGGATCGGCTGGAGGATGTTGCCCAGGTGCTTGGACATCTTGCGGCCGTCCTCGGCGAGGATGTGGCCCAGGCAGACCACGTTCTCGTAGGACGACTTGTCGAAGACCAGCGTTCCTACCGCCATCAGCGTGTAGAACCAGCCGCGGGTCTGGTCGATGGCCTCCGAGATGAACTGCGCCGGGTAGCGGCTCTCGAAGATCTCCTTGTTCTTGTACGGGTAGCCCCACTGCGCGAACGGCATCGAACCCGAGTCGTACCAGGCGTCGATGACCTCCGGGACGCGGTACGCCTCCAGCTGGCAGTTCTCGTGTGTGCAGGTGAAGGTGATCTCGTCGATGAACGGGCGGTGGGGGTCGAGCGACGACTGGTCCGTGCCCGTGAGTTCCGTGAGTTCCGCCCTTGAGCCCACGCACGTCAGGTGGTTGTCCTCGCAGCGCCAGATCGGCAGCGGCGTGCCCCAATAGCGGTTACGGGACAGCGCCCAGTCCACGTTGTTGTTCAGCCAGTCGCCGAAGCGGCCGTTCTTGACCGAGTCCGGGAACCAGTTGGTCTTCTCGTTCTCCTGGAGGAGACGGTCCTTGATCGCGGTCGTACGGATGTACCAGGACGGCTGTGCGTAGTAGAGCAGCGCCGTGTGGCAGCGCCAGCAGTGCGGGTAGCTGTGCTCGTACGGAACGTGGCGGAAGAGCTTGCCGCGTGCGTCCAGGTCCGCGGTGAGCGCCTCGTCGGCCTTCTTGAAGAAGACGCCGCCGACCAGCGGGAGGTCTTCTTCGAACGTGCCGTCGGGGCGGACCGGGTTGACCACCGGCAGGCCGTACGCGCGGCAGACCAGGAGGTCGTCGGCGCCGAACGCGGGGGACTGGTGGACCAGACCCGTACCGTCCTCGGTCGTGACGTACTCGGCGTTGACCACATAGTGCGCCTCGGCCGGGAAGTCGACCAGGGCGAACGGGCGCTCGTAGGTCCAGCGCTCCATCTCGGCGCCCGTGAACGACTGGCCGGTCGTCTCCCAGCCCTCGCCGAGCGCCTTCTCCAGGAGGGGTTCGGCGACGACGAGCTTCTCCTCTCCGTTCGTCGCGACGACGTACCGGACGTCCGGGTGCGCGGCGACGGCCGTGTTGGAGACCAGCGTCCACGGCGTGGTCGTCCAGACCAGCAGGGCCGCCTCGCCGGCCAGCGGGCCGGAGGTCAGGGGGAAGCGGACGAAGACCGAGGGGTCGACGACCGTCTCGTAGCCCTGGGCCAGCTCGTGGTCGGACAGGCCGGTGCCGCACCGCGGGCACCAGGGGGCGACCCGGTGGTCCTGGACCAGCAGGTCCTTGTTGAAGATCTCCTTGAGCGACCACCACACGGAGTCCACGTACTCCGGGTCCATCGTGCGGTACGCGTCGTCCAGGTCGACCCAGTAGCCCATGCGGGTCGTCAGCTCGGCGAAGGCGTCGGTGTGCCGGGTCACGGACTCACGGCACTTGGCGTTGAACTCGGCGATGCCGAACGCCTCGATGTCCTTCTTGCCGTTGAAGCCCAGTTCCTTCTCCACGGCCAGCTCGACCGGCAGGCCGTGACAGTCCCAGCCGGCCTTCCGGCCCACGTGGTAGCCCTGCATGGTGCGGAAGCGGGGGAAGACGTCCTTGAAGACGCGGGCCTCGATGTGGTGCGCGCCCGGCATGCCGTTGGCGGTGGGCGGGCCCTCGTAGAAGACCCACTCGGGGCGGCCCTCGGACTGGTCGAGGCTCTTGGCGAAGACCTTGCTCTCGCGCCAGAAGTCGAGCACGGCGTGCTCCAGCGCGGGCAGGTCGACCTGGGCGGGTACCTGGCGGTACTGCGGCGATGTCATGTGCGGCTTCCTCCGGCGGACGTTTTCCACTTCCGTCGGAGGGACGAGAGCCGGATCTGCTCCCGCGGTACCACCCTCCTTGGCCCTGGGCGTGTGCCCCTGGCCCCCTCATTGGGGTCGCGACGCCGGGTCTAGTGGCCTGGCGCCCGTGGGCGTGACCCACGTGTCCCAGGCGTTCTTCCGGCGGCTCCGGGGTGATCTTCACGTCGCGCTCGCCCCCGGGCTCCCACCGTCCCCGGGTCGCTGCTGGCCGCGTACGACGCTACTCGTCCCATCCACGCCTCTCGCTGGGCCCAGTGTACGGGCCCGTACGGGCGACGGCCGACCGGTTATCGGCGGCGCGCGGGCGTGACCCGAGTGGCGGGACGGGGCGCGCGGACTTCCCGGCGGGGGCCGGTGGCCGGATTACCGGGCGGGGAGCTGGGAACAACGGAGGCAGGCGCGCCACGACCGGATACGGGGAGGGGCGAGAAGGCGGCGTGCCCCGTTGCCGCGGGGCTGGAGTCGATTTATCGTCCCAGCACGATTCGCGAGCAAGATCACAATATGTGAAGGGGCCGCGGCCATGGTGGCGAAGAAGACGGCGGAAGAGACCGCGGCCGAGCACGACGGCACCCACGAGCCACCGGCCGGCCAGGAGGCCGCGCCCGCGAAGAGGACGGCGAAGAAGGCCGCCGCCAGGAAGACGGCGGCCAAGAAGACGGCGGCGAAGAAGACCGTGGCCAAGAAGGCCGCGGCGAAGAAGACGGCGGCCGGCGAGAAGACCGCCGCCAAGAAGACCGCCGCCAAGAAGAGCGCGGCCAGGAAGACGTCGGAAAAGGCCGCAACGGCGGCCACGGAGGCGGCCCCGGCCGCCGAGCAGACGGGAGCCCCAACGGTGGTAGCCAAGAAGAGCGCGAGTCGTCCCGCGGCAGGCGGACAGGCCACGGCCCCGGTGCCACCGGCCCGCGCCGCCGCCCCCGACGAACTGGCCGTCCGGCCCGGGGAGGACCCCTGGACGCCCGAGGAGGTCACCGAGGCGCGCACCCTGCTCACCAGCGAGATCCTGCGGCTCCGCAGCGAGCTGGAGGCCTCCGGCGCTGCGCTCGCCGGGCTGATGCGGGACTCCGGCGACGGTGCGGGCGACGACGAGGCCGACACCGGCACCAAGAACATCACCCGCGAGCACGAGCTGTCGCTCGCCGCCAACGCCCAGGAGATGCTGGAGCAGACCGAGCGGGCGCTGGCCCGGCTGGAGGCGGGGACGTACGGCCTCTGCGAGATCTGCGGCAAACCGATCGGCAAGGCGCGGATGCAGGCCTTCCCCCGGGCCACCCTGTGCGTCGAGGACAAACAGAAGCAGGAGCGGCGCGGCTGATCCGCACAGGTGTGTCGTACCCTCGTCCTCAGTCAGGCACCTAGGTCGAGGGATTCACGTGGCAGAGGCGGAGCGCATCATCGGTACGCCGGAAAATCCCGATGCCGAGGGCACGGACGAAGGCGGCAGCACGGCCGCCGACGCCGTCGTGAACGCGGGCCGGGGCAAGCGGAAGGTCCTCGTTCTGCTGAGCGTGGCCGTCGTGGCCTATCTCCTGGACCTGGTCAGCAAGATGATCGTGGTCGCGAAGCTGGAGCACCAGCCGCCGATCGACATCATCGGCGACTGGCTGCAGTTCCGGGCGATCCGGAACGCGGGCGCCGCCTTCGGGTTCGGCGAGGCGTTCACGGTGATCTTCACCATCATCGCCGCCGGTGTGATCGTGGTGATCGTCCGGCTGGCCCGCAAGCTCTACAGCCTGCCGTGGGCCATCGCCCTGGGACTCCTCCTGGGCGGTGCGCTCGGCAACCTCACCGACCGGCTCTTCCGGGCGCCCGGTGTGTTCGAAGGCGCGGTGGTCGACTTCATCGCCCCCAAGCACTTCGCCGTCTTCAACCTCGCCGATTCCGCCATCGTGTGCGGCGGCATCCTCATCGTGATCCTCTCCTTCAAGGGCCTCGACCCCGACGGGACCGTCCACAAGGACTGACCGTGCACAGGTGCTGAGCGGGGCCGGGCCGCGCGGAGAGCTTTCCGCGCAAGGCATACTCGACAGGTGAGTACGCACCCCGAGATCCGCACCCTGCCCGTACCGGACGGCCTGGAAGGCGAGCGTGTCGACGCCGCCATCGCCAGGATGTTCGGTTTCTCCCGCACCAAGGCCGCCGAGCTGGCCGCAGCCGGGAAGGTCCAGGTGGACGGCTCGGTGGCCGGGAAGTCCGAGCGGGTCCACGGGGGCGCCTGGCTGGAAGTGGAGATGCCGGGGGCGCCCGCCCCGGTCCAGATCGTCGCCGAGCCCGTCGAGGGCATGGAGATCGTCCACGACGACGACGACATCGTCGTCATCATGAAGCCGGTCGGCGTCGCCGCCCACCCCAGCCCCGGCTGGACCGGCACCACCGTCATCGGCGGCCTCGCCGCCGCCGGCTACCGGATCTCCACGTCCGGCGCCGCCGAGCGCCAGGGCATCGTGCACCGCCTCGACGTCGGCACCTCCGGCCTGATGGTCGTCGCCAAGTCCGAGCGCGCCTACACCCTGCTCAAGGCCCAGTTCCGGGACCGGGTCGTCGACAAGAAGTACCACGCCCTCGTCCAGGGCCACCCGGACCCGATGAGCGGCACCATCGACGCCCCCATCGGCCGCCACCCCAACCACGACTACAAGTGGGCGGTCACCGCCGAGGGCAAGCCGTCGGTGACCCACTACGACCTGATCGAGGCCTACCGCGCCGCCAGCCTCCTCGACATCAAGCTGGAGACCGGCCGCACCCACCAGATCCGGGTCCACATGTCCGCCCACCGCCACCCCTGCGTCGGCGACCTCACCTACGGCGCGGACCCGACGCTGGCCAAGCGCCTCGGGCTGACCCGCCAGTGGCTGCACGCCGTGCGCCTGGGCTTCGAGCACCCGAGCGACGGCAGCTGGGTGGAGTTCTCCAGCACCTACCCGGCCGACCTCCAGCACGCCCTCGACACCATCTCCGCGGAGAGCCAGTGACCGCCGGGCCCACCCCGTACAGCACCCGCAGGGCCGTCGAGGAGAGCGACCTCGCCGCCTGCTTCCAGGTCCGCAAGGACGTCTTCGTGGGTGAGCAGAACGTGCCCGAGGAGCTGGAGTACGACGCCTACGACGCGACCGCGGTGCACGTCCTGGCCGTCGCCGCGGACGGTACGGCGCTCGGCACGGGCCGGCTGCTGCACGGTGCGGACGCGGCCGCGAAGACCGGCGGCGACCCGGCCGTCGGCTCGCTGGGCCGGCTCGCCGTGAGCCGCTCCGCCCGCGGTCTCGGGGTCGGCGCGGCCCTCGTCGTGGCCATCGAGGACGAGGCGCGGAAGCTGGGCCTGGCCGCCGTCGACCTGCACGCCCAGACCCATGCCCTCGGCTTCTACGAGCGGCTCGGATATGTCGCGTACGGCCCCGAGTTCCCCGACGCGGGCATGCCGCACCGGGCGATGCGGCGGGAGATCCACCCGGCCTGAACGCATCGAGCGGGGGGTATCGGCTGAATCGCGCAGGCCGCGTGGCAGGGTGGGAGTTCTTGTTCGGCCGCTCGTGACGTGCCGGACCCGCACGCTCCGGAAGGCCCCTCGTGGAACAGATGTCCCTGCTGCTCCTGCTGTTGCTCGGAGCCGTGGTCACGGTGCCGCTCGGAGCACGGCTGGGGCTGCCGGCACCGGTGCTGATGACGCTCGTCGGCATCGCGATGGCGTTCATGCCGTTCGTGCCGAACGTCGACGTCCCGCCGGAGATCATCCTCCCCGCGCTGCTGCCGCCGCTGCTCTACGCCACCGTGCAGCGCACCTCCTGGCGGCAGTTCGCCGCCAACAGACGCCCGATCTTCCTGCTGGCCGTGGCCCTCGTCTTCGTCACCACGGCCGCCGTCGCCGCGGTCGCCAACTCCATCGTGCCGGGGCTGCCCATCGCCGCGGCCGTCGCCCTCGGCGCGCTCGTCGCCCCGCCCGACCCGGTCGCGGCCACCGCCGTGGCGGGCTCCGTGGGGCTGCCTCGCCGGCTGGTGTCGATCCTGGAGGGCGAGGGGCTCTTCAACGACGTGACCGCCATCGTGCTCTACCACGTGGCCATCGCCGCCGCCGTCAGCGGCACCTTCTCGCTCCCCGAGGCCTTCGGACTGCTGGTCCTCTCCGCCGTCGTCGCGGTCGCCGTCGGCCTCGCGCTCGGCTGGCTCACCATCAAGCTGATGAACCTGCTCGGCGACGCCACCCTCCAGGTCGGCCTGACCCTGCTGGTGCCCTTCGTCGCGTACGTCCTCGCGGAGGAGCTGATGGGCTCCGGCGTGCTGGCCGTCCTGACCATCGCGCTGTTCCTCGCCGAGCACACCGCCGACGCCGACGACGTGCTCGGCCGGCTCACCGGACGTACCTTCTGGGACATCGTCGACACCCTGGTCACCGGCGTCGCGTTCGGGCTCATCGGCCTGGAGCTGCACACCGTGTTCGGCACCGCCGACGGGCATGCCCTGGAGATGGTCGGCTGGGGGCTCGCGATCGTCGCCGTCGTCGTCGGCGTACGGCTGCTGTGGCTGCTGCCCGCGACCTGGCTCGCCAAGAAGCTGCACACCCGACGCGACGTCAGCGAGGAGATCCCCACCAGCTGGCGGGAGACCGTCGTGATGTGGTGGGCCGGGATGCGCGGGGTGGCCTCGGTCGCCCTGGCGCTGGCGATCCCGCTGGAGACCGACGACGGGCAGCCCTTCCCCGGGCGCGACGAGATCATCTTCATCGCGTTCGCCGTGATCATGGCCACCCTGGTCTTCCAGGGGCTCACCCTGCCCTGGCTGGTGCGGAAGCTGAGGGTCCGGGCCGACACCGACGCCGAGGAGGCGCTGGAGCGGGACCTCGCCATCCGGGCCGCCAAGGCCGCCAAGTACCGCCTCAAGGAGATCCAGGAGGTCGAGGACTTCCCCGAGGAGGTCGTGGAGCGGCTCCAGCGCGCCGCGTACGACATCGGGGCCCGGATCAGCCCGGACATGGTCGACGAGGAACGGCGTGAGGCCTACGCCAAGCGGGCCGAGCGCTTCAAGGCGGTCAGCCGGGTCCAGCGCGAGATGATGTCGGCCGCCCGCCACGAGGTGCTCTCCGCGCGCAGCGAGCCCGGCTCCGACCCGGAGGTCGTGGACCGGGTGCTGCGGTATCTGGACTTCCGCTCGCTGCGCTGAGCCGCCCCGTCCGCTCCCCGTGGGCCGGCGGCTTCAGCCGCGGCCCGTGCGCGGGGCCTTGGAGTCGCCCCGGTCGACGGGTGGCGACGCCCCGTTGCGGGCGGGCCGGCCCCCGGAGCCGGTCAGTTCCGCCCACTGCTCGCCGGGCGGCAGCACGGCGGGCGCGGTGGCGATCCGCGGCAGCGCGTACGGATGGTGGTCGCGCAGCCAGCCGATCAGCTGCTCGCGCACCGCGCAGCGCACTGTCCAGATGTCGTTCGCGTCCTTCGCCGTGACCACCGCCCGCACCTGGATCGTGGACGGCGTCGTGTCGGTGACGGCCAGCGACCAATCCCGGCCGTCCCAGGCCGCGATGTCGCCGAGCAGATCCCGCAGCTTCTCCCGCATCGCGGCGACCGGGGCCGAGTGGTCCAGGTGGAAGAAGACCGTGCCGGTCATTTGCACCCCGCCGCGCGACCAGTTCTCGAACGGCTGGCTGGTGAAGTACGAGACCGGCATCGTGATCCGCCGCTCGTCCCAGGTCCGTACCGCCAGGAACGTCAGGGTGATCTCGTCGATCGTGCCCCACTCGCCGTCCACCACCACGGTGTCGCCGATCCGCACCATGTCGCCGAACGCGATCTGGAGCCCGGCGAAGAGATTGCCCAGCGTCGACTGGGCGGCGACGCCCGCGACGATGCCGAGCAGCCCGGCCGATGCGAGCATCGACGTGCCGACCGCCCGCATCGGAGGGAACGTCAGCAGCATCGCCGCGATGGCGACGACGGTCACCACCGCTATCACCACCCGCTGGATCAGCGTCACCTGTGTCCGGACCCGGCGGACCCGGGCCGGGTCGCGGGTGGCCGTGGCGTACCGGGCGTAGCTGGCCTCCACGACCGTCGCCGCGATCCGCACCACCAGCCAGGCGGACGCGCCGATCAGCACCAGGGTCAGCACCTGGCCGATCCCGGCCCGGTGGTCCCACACCCAGTCGATCCTCGTCTGGCGGTAGCTGCCGCGCAGCAGCGCCGTGATGACCACCACCTGCAACGGAGGCCGGCAGCGCCGCAGCAGCCCCCACAGCGGGGTCTCCTGGTGACGGCTGTCGGCCCGCCGCAGCAGCAGGTCGACCAGCCAGCCGATCAGCAGGGTGATCACCACGGAACCGCCGATGACGATCAGCGGGCGCAGCACGCTCTCCATTGCCTCGTCCTCCTGGCTGTAGGGCGGACCTCAGGGCACAAATGGCACCATGGGCCTCATGAACATCATGCTTTTCCACTCGACGTACGGGCTCACGCCCGCCGTGCACGCCGCGGCCGCGCGCCTCAGGGACGCCGGCCATGAGGTGCGCGTGCCCGATCTGTTCGAGGGGCACACCTTCGACACGGTGGAAGAGGGCATGGCCCACAAGGACGAGATCGGCAAGGACGAGCTGCTCAGGCGCGCCGTGCTGGCCGCCGCGCCCTACTCCGACCAGGGGCTCGTCTACGCCGGTTTCTCCTTCGGCGCGGCGACCGCGCAGACCCTGGCGCTCGGCGACGCGAAGGCCCGCGGGCTGCTGCTGTTCCACGGCACCTCCGACATCGCGGAGAACGCCTCGGTGGACGAGCTGCCCGTCCAGCTGCATGTCGCGGACCCGGACCCCTTCGAATCCCACGACTGGCTGAACAGCTGGTACCTCCAGATGCAGCGGACCGGTGCGGACGTGGAGGTCTACCGCTACCCGGGGGCCGGGCACCTGTTCACCGACCCCGATCTGCACGACTACGACCAGGCGGCCGCCGAGCAGACCTGGAAGGTCGCGCTCGGCTTCCTGGCCACCCTCTAGGGCGCGTCCGGCCCGCTCAGCGCACCGGACGGTCGGCCCGCTCGACGCGCTGGGTGCCCCGGCGGGTGCGGTAGGAGCGGGTCCAGGCGGTGGTGGCCTCCGGGTCCGTCTTGTCGGACAGCGTGTAGTAGTCCATCTGCGCCCGCTCCGCGGTGACGTCCAGCACCCCGTAACCGTGGGCGTCCATGTCCACCCACTTCACATGGCGGTTGGCCGCCCGCACGGCCGTCGCCGCGACCACGGACACGGTCCCCGGCGCGACCCGCAGGATGTCGTCGAGGTTGTCGGAGGTCACCGACGTGACGACGAACTCCGTGGCGGCCGACGCCGACAGCGGATACGTGGCCGCCTTCACGGGTACGTCGTTGGCCCAGGCCATATGGATGTCGCCGGTCAGGAACACCGTGTCGGCGACACCCCGGTCCCGCAGATGCGCGATCAGCTCCCTGCGGTCGTCGGTGTAGCCGTCCCACTGGTCGACGTTGACCGCCAGGCCCTCCTTCGGCAGCCCCAGCAGCCCGGCCAGCGGCTCCAGCAGATGCGCGGGGAGCGCGCCGAAGGCGACCGGCGAGATCATCACCGAGGTGCCGACCAGCTTCCAGGCCGCGTCCGAACCGGCCAGCCCCGCCTTCAGCCAGTCCAGCTGGGCCCGGCCGGTGACCGTGCGCTCCGGATCGTCCACCGCCCCGCTGCCGACCGACGCCTGCTCGGAGCGGAAGCTGCGCAGATCCAGCAGATGGAGCTCGGCGAGCCGCCCGAACCGCAGCCGCCGGTAGACGGTCCCCTCGGTGGAGGCGCGCACCGGCATCCACTCGAAGTACGCCTGCTTGGCCGCCGCCACCCGCTGCTCCCAGGCCCCCTCCGCACCCGGCGTGTGGTTCTCCGCCCCGCCCGACCAGGCGTCGTTGGCGAACTCGTGGTCGTCCCAGATCGCGATCACCGGGTGCGCCGCGTGCAGCGCCCGGAGATCGGCGTCGGTCTTGTAGTTCCCGTGCCGGGTGCGGTAGTCGGCGAGATCCAGGATCTCGTGGGCGGGCCGGTGCGCGCGCAGCGCCGTGCCACGGGTGCCGTACTCGCCGGTCCCGTACTCGTAGAGGTAGTCGCCCAGATGCACGACCGCGTCCAGGTCGGGCCGGGCGGCGAGATGCCGGTACGCGGAGAACCAGCCCGCCTCCCAGTTGGCGCAGGACACCACGCCGAACCGGATGCCGGACACCGCGGCGTCGGTGGCGGGCGCGGTGCGGGTGCGGCCGACGGGGGAGACCACGCCGTCGGCGGTGTCGTCGCCCGCCGTGAAGCGGAACCAGTACGCGGTGGCCGCCCGCAGCCCCCGGACGTCGGCCTTCACCGTGTGGTCGGAGGCGGCCGACGCGATCGTCGTGCCGGTCGCGGATATCCGGGTGAACTCCCGGTCCTCGGCGACCTCCCAGCGCACCGGGGTGTCCGCACCGAGCCCCGAGCCGGGCTCCGCGCCGGGCTCGGGGGTGACGCGCGTCCACAGCAGGACGCCGTCGGGCAGCGGGTCACCGGAGGCGACGCCGTGCAGGAAGGCGGGGGCCGCGGCCGCCCGGGCGGGGGTCGCGGAGGTGACGGACGCGGTGGCGAGCACGGGGACGGCGGCGGCGCTCGCGGCGGCGGCCCGTACGACGGTGCGGCGGCTCGGCGAGGAAAGGTGTCGACTGGTCACGGCCGATCACCCTACGGGCGCGTACGGCGAACGGGCGGGCGAACAGAGGAAGTTCGCCCGCCCGTCGGGAAACGGTCGCCGGCCGGTGGCCCGGCGGACCCCGGAGCGCCCGGAGGCCGCCGAGGTCCGGAGGCGTTACGCCGCGCCGGAGGTGTTACACCGCGCCGGAGGCGCTACGCCTTGAGCGCCTTGTCGATGGCCTTGGTGAACTCGTCGGCCGTCATGGGGGCGTTGTCGCTGCCCTCGCTGGTGATCTTCTCGCCGTCCATCTTCAGCGTCGGCGTGCCCTGCACCCCGCTCTTGTCGAAGGTCTTGGACATCTTCATCGCCCAGGCGTCGAAGGTGCCGTCCTCCACGTTCTTCTGGAAGTCCTTGTTCCCCTTCAGCGCGTCGACCGAGTCCGCGACCTCGATCAGATAGCTGTCCTTGGCGAACTTGTCGTCGCTCTCCTCGGGGTGGAACTTCGCCGAGTACAGCGCGGCCTTGTACTCCAGGAACGCCTCGGGGCTCACGTCCAGCGCAGCGCCGAGCGCGCTCAGGGCGTTCTTGGAGCCCTCGCCGTTGTCGGTGTTGTCGATGAAGGTCGCGCCGACGTACTTGACCTTGTACTTGCCTGCCTCGACGTCCTTCGAGACCGTCTCGCCGACGCCCTGCTCGAACGTGGCGCAGACCGGGCAGCGCGAGTCCTCGTACAGCTCCAGGGTCTTCTTCGCGCCGGACTCGCCGACCACCACGGTGGTGCCGTCCTTGCCCGAGGTGTTCTTCGGCGCGGTGACGTTCTTCGCGTCCGCGGCCGCCTCCCAGGCGTCCGGCTTGTTCAGCTGCGCCACGCCGTAGGCGATGCCGCCGAACACGGCGAGGGCGGCGACGACCGAGCCCGCCACGACGAGCTGCTTGCGGGTCTTGTCCTTCTTGGCCTGGCGCTCGCGCTCGGCCCGCAGCCGCTCGCGGGCCGCCGCCTTGTTCGCCTGGGTGTTGCGCTTGCTCATGATCGTTCTCCGTGGGTACGTGTGTGGGGAGTGGGCCTGCCGTGTATCGCGCGTCGCCGTGCCCTCAGGCAGCGGCGTACAGCGCGGACGGCGGGCCCCTGCGGCCCACACAGTGCACGAGGAAGCGGGCGGTCAGCGGCGGGTGCGGACGCCCGGCGGGCCGGGCCCGCCGGGCCGCGGACCGGACGCCCGCGCGCACCACGGCGACCGCGGTCAGCAGCGGCCGGAACGCCAGCAGGGCCGCCGCGCGCACCAGCCCGGCCAGGGCCGCCTCGCCGCGCCGCAGCCAGGCCGCGGCCAGCAGCCCGACCGCCACATGGGCGACGAGCAGCAGCCACGGCACGGCCGGTCCGGGCTGCGCCAGCAGCGCCGCCGCACGGTCGCCCGCCCCGGCCACATCGGCCAGCGGGGTGCCCACCGCGCCGACGCCCGCGATCCGGGCCCCGCCCGTGCCGACCTCGCCGCCGCCGCACAGGACGTCGAAGCCCACCGCGCGCAGCGGACCGGCGACCGGGCCGCCGGCCGCCCCGTAACAGAGGTGCTGGCCCGTGGTGAAGAGCGTGTCGGCGGCCAGCTCCAGCGGGACCAGCAGCCCCGCGATCGCCCCGAAGCCGCGCTCCCGGCCGGCCAGCGCGTACGCCACCGCGAAGACGACGGCGGCCAGCAGCGCGACCGCGGTCAGCGGCAGCGGAACCCGGGAGAGCAGCACATGGGACGCCGTGGACAGGGTGACGACGAGCGCGGTGAAGACCGCCGCGCGCGCGACCCTGAGCTGCGTCCCTGAGATGTCCATCGCCGGAAAGTGTGTCATGCGTGGAGGTAAGCGGACCTTAAAAGAGGCTGAGAGTCCCCGGGGCGTGGCCGCCCGGGGACTCTCACGCCCTACAGGCCCGGGATCCGGCCGTTGCGGAAGAGGTCCACGAAGATCTGGTGGTCCGCCCGGGCCCGTGCCCCGTAGCTGTGGGCGAAGTCGACCAGCAGCGGCGCGAAGCCCTCCTCGTCGGCCGCGATGGCCGCGTCGATCGCCCGCTCCGTGGAGAACGGCACCAGCGAGTGGCCGCTCTCGTCGTCGGCGGCCGCGTGCATGGTGGCCGTCGCCCGGCCCAGGTCCGCGACGACCGCCGCGATCTCGTCCACCTCGTCGATGTCGGACCAGTCCAGATCGACCGCGTACGGCGAGACCTCGGCGACCAGCTGACCGGAGCCGTCCAGCTCGGTCCAGCCCAGCCACGGGTCCGCGTGGGCCTGGAGCGCGCGCTGCGAGATCACCGTGCGGTGCCCCTCGTGCTGGAAGTACTCCCGCACGGCGGCGTCCGTGATGTGCCGGGAGACCGCCGGGGTCTGCGCCTGCTTGAGGTAGATCACCACATCGTTCTCCAGGGCGTCGCTGTTGCCCTCCAGAAGGATGTTGTACGAGGGCAGCCCGGCGGATCCGATGCCGATGCCCCGGCGGCCCACCACGTCCTTGACCCGGTAGGAGTCCGGCCGGGTCAGGCTCGACTCCGGCAGCGTCTCCAGATAGCCGTCGAACGCGGCCAGCACCTTGTAGCGCGTCGCGGCGTCCAGGTCGATCGCCCCGCCGCCGTCCGCGAACCGGCGCTCGAAGTCCCGGATCACCGTCATCGAGTCCAGCAGCGAGAAACGCGTGCGCGAGCGGGCGGCCCGCAGCGCGCCCAACAGTGGGCCGTCCGCGGTGTCCAGCGTGAACGGCGGCACCTCGTCGTTCTTCGCGCCCGTCGCCAGCGCGTGGATCCGCTCGCGGTAGGAGGCGGCGAAGATCCGGACCAGCTCGGTGATCTGCTCGTCGGCCAGCGCCTTCGCGTAACCGATCAGCGCCACGGAGGCGGCGAACCGCTTCAGGTCCCAGGTGAAGGGGCCCACGTACGCCTCGTCGAAGTCGTTGACGTTGAAGACGAGGCGGCCGTTGGCGTCCATGTACGTGCCGAAGTTCTCCGCGTGCAGATCGCCGTGGATCCACACCCGGCCGGTGCGCTCGTCCAGGAACGGGCCGCCGTGCCGCTCCCGCTCCAGGTCGCTGTAGAACAGGCAGGCCGTGCCCCGGTAGAACGCGAAGGCCGAGCCCGCCATCTTGCGGAACTTGACCCGGAAGGCGGCCGGATCGGCGGCCAGCAGCTCCCCGAAGGCGGTGTCGAAAACGGCGAGAATCTGCTCCCCGCGCTGCGCTGCGCCGGTCTGCGTTTCCGACATCTCTTGCTGCCTCCTGCTGTAGCTGGCGTCTCTGGCCGGACCCGGGTCCAGGTGACCGAGTGCATGACAAAACGGACACGTGTCCCGCCTTCTCCAACGCTCGGCGGAAGCCGGGAGTGCCCGTCGTTCGACTCCGTCACGTCGTAGACTTCCACGCTGTCCCCCCGTCCGTCATCGCCCGACTTCCCGGAGGCCCGACGCCGTGACCAAGCCGCCCTTCACGCACCTGCACGTTCATACCCAGTACTCGCTGCTGGACGGTGCGGCGCGGCTCAAGGACATGTTCGAGGCGGCCAACGAGATGGGCATGACGCACATCGCGATGACCGACCACGGAAACCTCCACGGCGCGTACGACTTCTTCCACTCGGCGAAGAAGGCGAACGTCACGCCGATCATCGGCATCGAGGCGTACGTCGCCCCGGAGTCGCGCAAGCACAAGCGCAAGGTGCAGTGGGGACAGCCGCACCAGAAGCGCGACGATGTGTCCGGATCCGGTGGTTACACCCACAAGACGATCTGGGCGTCCAACAAGACCGGGCTGCACAACCTCTTCCGGCTCTCCTCCGACGCGTACGCCGAGGGCTGGCTCCAGAAGTGGCCCCGGATGGACAAGGAGACCATCTCCCAGTGGTCCGAGGGGCTCATCGCCTCCACCGGCTGCCCCTCGGGCGAGGTGCAGACCCGGCTGCGGCTTGGCCAGTTCGACGAGGCGGTCCAGGCGGCCTCCGACTACAAGGACATCTTCGGCGAGGGCAAGTACTTCCTGGAGCTGATGGACCACGGCATCGAGATCGAGCGCCGGGTCCGCGACGGGCTGCTGGAGATCGGCAAGAAGCTGAACATCCCGCCGCTCGTCACCAACGACTCCCACTACACGTACGCGCACGAGGCGACCGCCCACGACGCCCTGCTCTGCATCCAGACCGGCAAGAACCTCTCGGACCCCGACCGCTTCCGCTTCGACGGCACCGGCTACTACCTGAAGACGACGGACGAGATGTACGCCGTCGACTCCTCCGACGCCTGGCAGGAAGGGTGTGCCAACACCCTCCTGGTCGCCCAGCAGATCGACACCACCGGCATGTTCGAGGCGAAGAACCTCATGCCGAAGTTCGAGATCCCCGAGGGCTTCACGGAGATCACCTGGTTCCAGGAGGAGGTCCGGGTCGGCATGGCCCGCCGCTTCCCGAACGGGGTCCCCGACGACCGGCAGAAGCAGGTCGAGTACGAGATGGACATCATCATCCAGATGGGGTTCCCGGGGTACTTCCTGGTCGTCGCCGACTTCATCATGTGGGCCAAGAACAACGGCATCGCGGTCGGCCCCGGCCGAGGCTCCGCCGCCGGTTCGATCGTGGCGTACGCGATGGGCATCACCGACCTCGACCCGATCGAGCACGGGCTGATCTTCGAGCGGTTCCTCAACCCCGAGCGCGTCTCCATGCCCGACGTCGACATCGACTTCGACGAGCGTCGGCGCGTCGAGGTGATCCGGTACGTGACCGAGAAGTACGGGGCCGACAAGGTCGCCATGATCGGCACCTACGGCAAGATCAAGGCCAAGAACGCCATCAAGGACTCCGCGCGCGTCCTGGGCTACCCGTACGCGATGGGCGACCGCCTCACCAAGGCCATGCCCGCCGACGTCCTCGGCAAGGGCATCGACCTCAACGGCATCACCGACCCCAAGCACCCGCGCTACAGCGAGGCGGGCGAGATCCGGGGGATGTACGAGAGCGAGCCGGACGTCAAGAAGGTCATCGACACCGCCAAGGGCGTCGAGGGCCTGGTGCGGCAGATGGGCGTGCACGCCGCCGGCGTCATCATGTCCAGCGAGCCGATCGTCGACCACGCGCCCGTCTGGGTCCGGCACACCGACGGCGTCACCATCACGCAGTGGGACTACCCGCAGTGCGAGTCGCTCGGCCTGCTGAAGATGGACTTCCTCGGCCTGCGCAACCTGACGATCATGGACGACGCCATCAAGATGGTGAAGTCCAACAAGGGCATCGACCTGGAGATGCTCTCGCTGCCGCTGGACGACCCCAAGACGTACGAACTGCTCTGCCGCGGTGACACGCTCGGCGTCTTCCAGTTCGACGGCGGGCCCATGCGCTCCCTGCTCCGCCAGATGCAGCCCGACAACTTCGAGGACATCTCCGCCGTCTCGGCCCTCTACCGGCCGGGCCCGATGGGCATGAACTCGCACACGAACTACGCGGAGCGCAAGAACGGCCGCCAGGAGATCACCCCGATCCACCCGGAGCTGGAGGAGCCCCTCAAGGAGGTCCTCGGCCTCACCTACGGCCTGATCGTCTACCAGGAGCAGGTCCAGAAGGCCGCCCAGATCGTCGCCGGGTACTCGCTCGGCGAGGCCGACATCCTGCGCCGCGTGATGGGCAAGAAGAAGCCCGAGGAGCTGGCGAAGAACTTCGTGCTCTTCGAGAAGGGCGCCAAGGAGAAGGGCTTCTCCGACGCGGCGATCAAGGCGCTGTGGGACGTCCTGGTGCCGTTCGCCGGGTACGCGTTCAACAAGGCGCACTCCTCGGCGTACGGCCTGGTCACCTACTGGACCGCCTACCTCAAGGCGAACTACCCCGCCGAGTACATGGCCGCCCTGCTGACCTCGGTCAAGGACGACAAGGACAAGTCCGCGGTCTACCTCAACGAGTGCCGCCGCATGGGCATCAAGGTGCTCCCGCCCAACGTCAACGAGTCGCTGTCCAACTTCGCCGCCCAGGGCGACGACGTGATCCTCTTCGGCCTTACCGCCATCCGCAACGTCGGCCAGAACGTCGTCGACTCGATCATCCGGTCCCGCAAGGCGAAGGGGAAGTACAGCACCTTCCCCGACTTCCTGGACAAGGTCGAGGCGGTCGTCTGCAACAAGCGCACCGTGGAATCGCTCATCAAGGCCGGCGCGTTCGACGAGATGGGACACACCCGCAAGGGCCTCGTCGCCCACCACGAGCCGATGATCGACAACGTGGTGCAGGTCAAGCGCAAGGAGGCCGAGGGACAGTTCGACCTCTTCGGCGGCATGGGCGAGGAGGAGAGCGACGAGCCGGGCTTCGGGCTCGACGTGGAGTTCTCCGACATCGAGTGGGAGAAGGCCTATCTGCTCGCCCAGGAGCGGGAGATGCTCGGCCTGTACGTCTCCGACCACCCGCTCTTCGGCCTGGAGCACGTGCTGTCCGACAAGGCCGACGCCTCGATCTCCCAGCTCATGGGCGGCGACTACAGCGACGGCTCCGTCGTCACCGTCGGCGGCATCATCTCCGGCCTCCAGCGCAAGATGACCAAGCAGGGCAACGCCTGGGCCATCGCCACCGTGGAGGACCTGGCCGGCTCCATCGAGTGCATGTTCTTCCCCGCCACCTACCAGCTGGTCTCCACCCAGCTCGTCGAGGACACCGTCGTCTTCGTCAAGGGACGCCTCGACAAGCGCGAGGACGTGCCCCGGCTGGTCGCCATGGAGATGCAGGTCCCCGACATCTCCAACGCCGGGACCAACGCCCCCGTCGTCCTCACCATCCCCACCGTGAAGATCACCCCGCCCATGGTCACCCGGCTCGGCGAGGTGCTCAGCCACCACCGGGGCGACACCGAGGTACGCATCAAGCTCCAGGGCCCCCGCAAGACCACCGTCCTGCGGCTGGACCGGCACCGGGTCAAGGCCGACTCGGCGCTCTTCGGCGACCTGAAGGTGCTGCTCGGCCCGTCCTGCCTGGCCGGCTGAGCCCGGGCACGACACGACAGACATGACGAGAGGGGCGTCCCGCCGGTGCGGGGCGCCCCTCTCGCCGTCCTCAACGCCAGTCTCTACCGCGAGCGGCCGACGGGTCAGTTGTGGCCGAAGCGTCGCTGATGCTTGCGCGCCACGTCGGACGGGCTGCCCTGGGCCTGCGCCTGCGGCTGGTTCTGGGACTCGAACGCCGTCGACTTGGCCTGCTCCGCACTACGCTCCGACGCGGACGCGCGGTCGTGCTGGCTGCCCTGCTTGCGGTTCTTGTTCTTGGCCATGGTGAATGCCTCCTGTGGGGAATCCTGGGGGGCCAGGACCGCTGTCAGACTCACATAGCGCCGCAAACACCGCATGTTGGATCATTACCGTGCGTAGCGGTTTCCGCAGTGGCCTGCTGTTCCGCCGCCTTTTCGCCTTCTTCCCGTATTCCTTTCCGGATCCGCCACGCCGATGATCCAGTTCCGGCCGTCAACCCCTCCGCGGTCGGGCAGACTCGAAGGAAACCCTGGGTAAGCGGACCCGGTCATCGAGGAGCGGGCCGCTGAACCGTTCCCGAATTCTGGAAGAGGGTGGAACGCGTGGACCGTTGCGTCGTCCTGGTGGACGCCGGCTACTTGCTGGGCGCAGCCGCGAGTCTGCTGGCCGGAGAGCCCGCCCGTTCCCGCATCACCGTCGACCACGCGGCCCTCATCCAGGGGCTCCGCGAGCGCGCCGAGGCCGACACCCAACAGCCCCTGCTGCGCATCTACTGGTTCGACGGCGCCCCCGACCGGGTGCCCCAGCCCGAGCACCGCCGGCTCCGCGTGATGCCCCGGGTGACCGTACGGCTGGGCGCCCTGACCCGCAGCGACGGACGCTGGGCGCAGAAGGGCGTCGACGCCGCCATGCACGCCGAGCTCACCGAACTGGCCAGGAACCGGGCCTGCTCCGATGTGGTCCTGGTGACCGGCGACGGCGATCTGCTGCCCGGTCTGATGTCCGCCAAGGAACACGGCGTCGCCGTCCACCTCTGGGCCGTCCAGGCCGCCGACGGCGACTACAACCAGTCCGAGGACCTGGTCGCCGAGGCCGACGAACGCCGCGTCCTCGACCGGGCCTGGATCACCAAGGCGGTACGGGCCAAGGACACCGGCGGCAGCTGCGCCCCGCCGCCCGCCCCGCGACCCGAGATCGCCGCGATCCTCTCCGCACCGCTGCCCGAGGCGGCCCTCGCCGCCTCCGCCGAACGCGCCTCCGAGGCACAGGCCGCCGCCGCCCGGAGCGGCTCCGAGGCCCCCGCCGAGAACGCCCCCGCCGCCGCCTCCTCGGACACCCCGTCGGCCCCCGGGCACAAGACCGTCCCCACCCCCAAGGACCTGGCCGCGCTGCGCGCCCACGCCACCCACCCCGACCGCCAGCACCCGCCCCAGCCCGCGGGCGCCACCCTGCGCTGGTCCTCCGACAAAGGGTGGGTGGAGCGCGGCGGCCCCCTCGGCGAACCCGCCGAGACCGCGTCCCTGCCGACCCTCGCCCAGGTCACCAGCGCCGAACAGCGCTGGGCGGACCGGGAGGAGGACATCACCACCGTCGGCGGCGACCCCTTCGAGGTGGGCCAGGTCTTCGCCCGCCGCTGGATGGAACGGCTGCCGGAAACGGTCCACCTGCAGAAGCTCTCCACCATGTACCCGCGCATCCCGCACCGGATCGACGGCGAACTCCTGCGGTACGCGGCCCGCTTCGGGCTCCTCGCCCACAAGGACGACCAGATCGACGAGCACGACCGCTACGCGATCCGGGCCGGCTTCTGGCGGGAGATCGATGTACGGGCCGCCGCCGAGCACGTACCGGCGGGGGAGTAGGCGGGGCGGCCGCCGTCCGCCCCGGAGGCGACGCGGGGTGGCCCCGGACGCGAGCCGGGGCGGGTGACCCCGTACCCTCGTACCTCGTGAGTACGGGCACAGCACAGGCGCAGAGGGACACCGGCACCGTGTGCGCGGTGCGCGATCTGGTCAAGACCTATCCCGCCGTTCGGGGCCGCCGAGGCACCCCCGCGACCCCCGAGATCCGCGCCACGGACAGCATCAGCCTGGACGTCGAACGCGGCGAGATCTTCGGACTGCTCGGCCCCAACGGCGCCGGCAAGTCCACCCTGGTCCGTCAGCTCACCGGACTGATGCGGCCCGACTCCGGCAGCGTCGAGGTGCTGGGCCACGACCTCGTACGCCACCCCGAGCGGGCGTCCCGGCTGATCGGCTACCTCGGGC
The DNA here is from genome assembly GCF_055792845.1 of Streptomyces sp. DSM 106670. Classification (NCBI taxonomy): domain Bacteria; kingdom Bacillati; phylum Actinomycetota; class Actinomycetes; order Kitasatosporales; family Streptomycetaceae; genus Streptomyces; species Streptomyces sp. DSM 106670. Next base: position 1,739,009 of record NZ_CM147704.1, on the reverse strand, counting down.
AGGAATCCACCGCCCTCGACGAACTGACCGTCTCCCTCGCCGCCGAGACCACCGGACGGCTGCGCGGCCTCGCCGTACGGGAGGCCCGCGCCGAGCGCGACGCCGTCCTGGAGGAGCTGGGCCTCACCGAGATCGCCGGGCGGCCCCTGAAGAAGCTCTCCGGCGGTCAGCGCCGGCTCGCCTGCTTCGCCGCCACCCTGGTCGGCGACCGGCCCGTCCTGGTCCTCGACGAACCGACCACCGGCATGGACCCGGTCGCCCGCCGCGCCGTCTGGGCCGCCGTCGACCGCCGCCGCGCCGAGCGCGGGGCCACGGTCCTGCTGGTCACCCACAACGTGATCGAGGCCGAGACCGTCCTCGACCGGGTCGCCGTCCTGGAGCGCGGCCGGGTCATCGCCTGCGACACCCCGGCCGGGCTCAAGGAGAAGGTCGCCGGAGAGGTGCGCGTCGAGCTGATGTGGCGCGAACGGGCCCCGCTGGACGTCCCCGAGGTGGCGGCGCTGCGACCGTCCGCCCAGGAGTCCGGGCGGCGCTGGGTGCTGCGGCTGAGCCCCGACGAGGCGCGGGCCGCGGTCGCCGCGGTGACGGGCGGCGCGGCCTTCGCCGCGCTCGACGATTTCACCCTGGCCACACCCAGCCTGGAAGATGTCTATCTCGCGCTCGGGGGAGACGCGGCCAATGCGACCAAGGGGCTGGTGAAGGCGTGAGGGACAGGACAGGCGTCGGGAACGTGAACGCCGCGGACGCGGCGGACGTACTCGACAGGGTGGACGGTCCGGACGTGTGGGACGTGCCGGACGGGTTTGACGTGGTGGACGTGTCTAAGGGGAGCGGCCTCAGGTGACGAGCATCATTCCGGCCAGGACCGTACCGGCCCGCGTCCGGCCCGCGTCCGGCCCTTCCGCGGCGCCCCCCGCCCGTACCGTCGCCGAGCCCCTCGCTCCGCGCGCCCGGCTGCTGCCCTCGCTGGCCGCCGTCTACCGCGCCCAGCTCTCCCGGGCGCGGGTCGCCCGGATCCCGCTGCTCTTCGTGGCGACCTTCCAGTCCGTCGGGATCATGGTCCTGATGCGGGGGGTCGTGGACGGCGGCGCGGAGGCCCGCGCGGTGGTCGCGGGGTCCAGCGTCCTGGTCGTCGCGTTCGTCGCGCTCAACCTGCTCGCCCAGTACTTCGGGCAGCTCCGGGCGTCCGGCGGGCTCGACCACTACGCCACGCTGCCCGTGCCGCCCGCCGCGGTGGTGCTCGGGGCGGCCGGCGCGTACGCCTCCTTCACCGTGCCCGGCACGGTCTTCACCGCGATCACCGGCAGCGTGCTGTTCCAGCTGCCGCTGACCCATCTGTGGGTCCTGGTGGCCGTCGTGCCGCTTTCCGGAGCCGCCCTGGCCGGTCTCGGCGCGGCCCTCGGGCTGCTCGCCCCGCGCCCGGAGCTGGCGACCCTGCTGGGTCAGCTGGGCATGTCGGCCGCCCTGCTGCTCGGGGTGCTGCCCGCCGAGCGGCTGCCGGAGCCGGTGGGGTGGGCGCGCGATCTGCTGCCCTCGACGTACGGGGTCGAGGCGCTGGCCCGGTCCTTCGACGCCCGCCCGGACTGGGGGATCATCGCGTTCTTCCTCGGGATCTGCGCGGTGGTGGGGGTTCTCTCGCTGGCGGTGGCGACGTGGGCGTACCGGCGGGCCGCCGTACGGTAGCCGGTGAGGCGCCTCACAGGGTGGCCTGGCACGATGGCAAGGTGACCGCACCTCTGACGCCGCCTCACCAGCCCGGCCCCCACGATCCGTGGCAGGCCCCGCCCTCGGGCTCCCACCTCGCGCTCTCCCCGGGCTCGCCGGACGACCCGGACACGGCCACCGAGCTCCGTCAGGCCGCCGTCGTCGTGGTCCTGGTCGCGCTCGCGGGCCTCGTGCTCGGGCTGCTGTGGCTGTGGCTCGCGCCGCGTGTTCCGCTGGTCTCCGACGACACGGCCGTCTTCCTGAAGAACAGCGAGGGCGAGGAGGCGATCGGCGCGGACGGAACGTTCGTCCTGCTGGCCATCGGCTTCGGCGTGCTCTCCGCCGCCGCCGTCTTCTGGCGGCTGCGCCGCGGGGGCGTCCTCGTGGTCGTGGGTCTGGCGCTGGGCGCGGTGCTCGGCTCGCTGCTGGCGTGGCGGGTCGGCATCTGGCTGGGGCCGTCGTCCGATGTGGTGGGCCGGGCCCGGGAGGCCGGCCAGGGCGTCACGTTCGACGCGCCGCTGGAGCTGCACGCGGTGTGGGTGGCGATGCTGGCCTGGCCGTTCGCGGCGATGGGGATCCATCTGCTGCTCACGGCGGCGTTCGGGCCGCGGGATATGGAGCCGGACTGGGCGGGGTCGGGGTACGCGAAGTATTACGGGGAGCCGGATTCCGGGGCGCCGTCGTCGCCTGCTGGGGGCGGTGGGCCGGCGTAGGGGCGCCTGCGGCGGGCCTGTTCCCCTACCCGCCCCTTCCCGAAACCGGGGCTCCGCCCCGGACCCCGCTCCTCAATCGCCGGAGGGGCTGGAAATCCAGCCGCCCCGGACCCCGCTCCTCAATCGCCGGACGGGCTGGAAAATCCAGCCCGTCCGGCGATTGAGGACATCTTTCAGGCGCGCGAGAACATCCTCAGGCGCGCGCGATCTCCGCGAACGTCGCCCCCGTCAGCTCCGCCAGATCCGTCGCCGCCAGCTCGACCTCCAGGCCCCGGCGGCCCGCCGACACGCAGATCGTGGTGTGCGTGCGCGCCGACGCGTCCAGCACCGTGCGCAGGCGCTTGCGCTGGCCCAGTGGGGAGATGCCGCCGCGGACGTAGCCCGTGGTGCGTTCCGCGGCCGCCGGGTCCGCCATCGCGGCCCGCTTGCCGCCCACCGCCGCGGCCAGGGCCTTGAGGTCCAGGGAGCCGGCCACCGGGACCACCGCCACCGTCAGAGCGCCGTCGACGTCCGCGACCAGGGTCTTGAAGACCCGGTCGGGAGAGACGCCCAGGGCCTCGGCCGCCTCCTCGCCGTAGGACGGGCTCGCCGGGTCGTGGTCGTAGGCGTGCACCGTGAAGGCGGTGCCCGCCGCGGTCAGGGCGACCGTGGCGGGGGTGCCGCCCGACTGCTGCTTCTTGGACTTCTTCGCCAACGCGGGCCGGTCCTCGTCAGTTGGGGTGGGTGGGGGCCCGCGTCAGGTCCGTCGCGGGCAGCGAGGGCAGGTGCCGGATGACCGCGGTCTCCTTGCGCAGCAGCGTCAGCTCCTCGCGCAGCCGGGTCGCGGTGTCCGGGGCCTGGAGCAGGCGCTGTTTGGTGGGGACGTCCAGGACCGTGGCCGCCGCGACCAGGTAGGAGATCACCGACGGGTCGTCGGGGAGGTCGGCGCCGGTCGCCAGCGAGCGTTCGCTCGCTCCGGCCAGCCGCTTCTGGTAGGCGCGGAAAGCCCGCAGAACGCCCTCCGCCAGGGCTCCGGCCTCGTCGCCCTCGTCCTCGCCGGGCGGCTCCTCGGCCAGGTCCTCGACCTCGGCGGTCAGATACGGGCCGCTCGTCTCGACCGACAGCAGCCTGACCCGGGTGGTGCCGGTGGCCAGGACCTCGAAGCTGCCGTCGGCGCGCTCGCGGATCGTCGCCGCGTCGGCGACGCAGCCGACCCGGTGGAAGGTCTGGATCGGGTCGGGGCCGAAGCCCTCCGCAGGGGCGCGCTCGGCGGGCGGGGCCGCCGCGACCGTGTCCGGCATGCCGGTGGCCGTCGGGGCGATCTCGCGGCCGTCGCGGATCGCGACCACGACGAAGCGGCGAGGTTCGTCCTCGTCGCTCTTCAGCAGCTCCCGCATCATGGCGCGATATCGCTCTTCGAAGACGTTGAGCGGCAGCACCAGGCCGGGGAACAGCACCGCGTTGAGCGGGAAAAGGGGAAGGCGGGCGGTGGTCACAACGCTCAAGCGTAATGGCCCCGGGGGCGGCCGTGGTCGGCCCGGTTGCGCAACGGGGTCAGCGAGGCCACCTGGAGCCGTGCGCCGTCCCGCGCGTCCAGGAACCGGCCGAGCGCGTCGTCGGACACCGACGACCACGGGAACGACGTCGCGTGCAGCCCGATCAGGTTGAACTGGTGCAGCGCCTCCGCCCAGCGGCCCCGGGCGAGCAGGACGTACGCGAGGAGGTTGCGGACCTCGGCCGGCCACGGGTCGCCGGGCCGGTAGGCGGCGGAGAGCCCGATCGCCAGGTCGGCCGCCGCGTCGATCCGCTCCTCCAGTACGGAGGTGGTCCGGCCGATCGCCTGGGCGTCCAGGAGCAGCGCGAAGGCCGCCCGGGCCGGCAGGGCCTGCACCAGGGAGTCGGGCCGCGCGTCCGCCGCGGCCTGCTCGGCGAAGTCGAAGCACTCGCGGTGCGAGCCGTACCAGGCGGCCGACAGATAGCGCAGCGCCGCCACATGGCAGCCGTAGTGGTGCGCGGAGCGCCGTACGGCCTGCTCCCACAGCGACTCGAAGGAGGTGTGCGTGGCGTGGGTGCCGCGCGCGTGGTCCAGGGCGAGCCGCCACGGCACGGGGTCGCGCGGGTCCGCGTCGGCGGCTGCGGTGATCAGCGGGCCGACCTCGCGGAGCCGTTCCGCGCGGGCGGGCGACTCCCAGGCCCGGCGGACCGCCAGCTCCGCCTTGACCAGCAGGGCGTCCGGATCGCGCGGGGCGGCGGCCAGCCACTGGTCGAGCCAGCCGTCCCGGCTGCGGGCGAAGGTGACCAGCCGGCCGAGGTAGCGGTCCCGGTTCTCCCAGTCGGCGGCGTCCCGGGTGGTGGCGAGCAGCTTGGCGGCCGGTTCGTGGTCGCCCAGGGCAGCGGCGACCAGCGCGGGAGAGAGCCGCTCGTCGGGGGCGTCGAGCAGCACCGCGTCATCCGCGGACAGTCCGGCGGACAGCGGAGGGCTGTGCCGGATCATGCGCGCGGTACTGAGCAGAGCGCGAAGGAAGGCCATGGTGCAGACCATTGAAAAGGCCTGGTGGGGGCCGCGCCAGGGGTGTGCTGTGAAGCTTCTGTGCCGAGTGAATGGGTTGTATCGGGCCGAGTCAAGAAAAGGCAAAGGAATGGGCGTCTATTGGCTTGATTGCGCTCTCCCGTGCGGCCCGCCCGCCCCTGTGGCCCCCCGGGGTGGACGGCCGGAACCTCGGCCCCGACCGCCCGCGGCCGCCCGGCAACGCTCCCGAGGTCACCCCCTGCGCAGCATCCGGGACGCCCCCGCCGCCACCGTGGTGGCCAGAACCCATCCCACCAGCACCAGACCGGCCGCGGCCCACTGCCAGGCGCCCTCCATCCGCCAGTAGCCGTCCTGTCCGAGGTTGATCACCGGGATCAGCAGATCCAGCGCGTACAGCGCGGGATTCCACAGCGGCGACTCGTCGTCCTTGACCGCGGGCGGGGTGTGCTGCGCGAAGGCCGCAGTGCCCGCCGCCCACAGCACCGCCATCCACACCGCCGCCCGCCCCGGCCGGTAGCCGTACGCCACCGTCCAGTCCTGGAGATACCCCCAGGCCTTCGCGGCCGGCGGCAGCGTCTCGCGGCGGCGGCGCTGCTTGGCGAGCAGCACCTCGCGCGCGTCCGCGTCCTCGCCGCTGCTGCGCATCACCGTGGCCAGCCGCTCGTACGGCTCGGGGACGTACTCCGGCGTCGCGGCCTGCACCCACTCCAGCCGCCGGGAGAGCGGGAAGTGGCCGTAGGGGACGAGGTTCTCGTAGACGAAGCCGCCCATCGCCAGACCGCCGGGGCCCGGCCAGCTCGTCGACAGGTCGATCAGGGTCACCACCTTCGCGCCGTTCAGGACGACCCGGCCCTCCTCCGGGCGCTCCGCGTTGAACCGCAGCTCCGGCGTCACGATCCGGCGCAGCGACAACTCCTCCTGCCGGGTCATGACGAACCGTGCCTTGTGCAGGTCCACCGCGTCCCCGAACCGCCCGTCGTCCAGGCGCACCCCGCCCCGGCACTCGAAGATCTGCGAGCGGGTGCCGCGCGCCGGGGTCGGCGCGTAGACCACGCCGTACGGGGGAGTGGTGCCCTGGTTCCCCGTGTCGACGCTCACCCACGCCTCGGTCATGTAGAGCGTGCGCTCCACCGTCAGCTGCGGGGCGTTCAGCGCGCGCCGGTCCTCCGCGGCGCGCAGCCGGCTGCCGCGCAGACTCAGCGAACCGCCCACCTTCGCCCCGCGCAGACTCAGCTCGCCGAGCGTCTCGATCATCTCGGCCTGGAGGTCCTGCGCGACGGTCATGCCGTCCCCGACGACGGCCCGCCCGTGCCGGTCCGGGCCGACGCTGAGCTGGTTGATCAGCAGGTCCGTGCCGATCTGGGCGTCGGTCAGCCGGATGCCCCGGTCGATCCGGCAGCGCGGCAGATGCAGATCGCCCTCGGTCTGCAGCCGCGCCGCCTCCAGCCGGGGCAGCGCGCAGCCCACCAGCCGCAAGGTCGTGAAGTGGCACTCCGGGAGCACCACCTCCTGCTCGAAGCGGCAGCCGGTCAGCTCCACGTACGGAGCCACCCGGCCGCCCGCCAGATCCAGCTTTCCGGTGATCCGCACCCCCCGGAGCTTCAGCGCCGCCACCCGGCCGGGCCGGGCGGGCGGCCCGCTCAGCAGCAGTCGTGCCACCGTGCGCGCGCCGACGCTCCGCTCGGGCCCCCACACCTGCGGGGTGAACGGATCGTTGTGGGTCGTGTCGTAACTGCGTAAGTCATAGGTGGTCCCGTTGCGGAAGGACTGCCACATGCCCAGCTCCGCTGCGCTGAGGCCGTCCGGGATATCGCCTTCGTGCGGCTCGGTCACGGCCGCTCCCTCCGTGCACACATGCTGTAGTGCCGTTATTCCCTGGTGTGACGCCGTGAAGCCAGTGGTCAGCAGTGACAGCCGGACATGGCCGAGACGCGTATCGGCCAGTGGTGCGAGCGACCGGTATCAGCCAGTGATACGGGCGACCGGACGCTCCGGACGGTCTGAGAGAATTGCCGTGTGATCTCTCGAATCGATCTGCGCGGCGACACCCTCCCCGAGGGTGGAGCCCTGCGCGACCTGCTGCCCCGTGCCGAGTTCGACGTGGAAGCCGCCCTGGAGACGGTGCGGCCCATCTGCGAGGACGTACGCCATCGTGGCTCCGCGGCAGTGATCGAGTGGGGGGAGAAATTCGACGGTGTCCGGATCGAGTCGGTCCGGGTGCCCGCCGAGGCCCTGACGAAGGCTCTTCAGGAACTGGACCCCGCCGTCCGCGCCGCGCTGGAGGAGTCGATCCGCCGCGCCCGCCTCGTCCACCGCGAGCAGCGCCGCACCACGCACACCACCCAGGTCGTCCCCGGCGGCACCGTCACCGAGAAGTGGGTGCCCGTCGAGCGCGTCGGGCTCTACGTCCCCGGCGGCCGCTCGGTCTACCCCTCCTCCGTCGTGATGAACGTCGTCCCGGCCCAGGAGGCGGGCGTCGAGGGCGTCGCCGTCGCCTCCCCGCCGCAGAAGGACTTCGGCGGACTGCCGCACCCCACGATCCTCGCCGCCTGCGCCCTGCTCGGCGTCGACGAGGTGTACGCCGCCGGTGGCGCCCAGGCCATCGCGATGTTCGCGTACGGCACCGAGGACTGCTCCCCGGTCAACCTGGTCACCGGCCCCGGCAACATCTACGTCGCCGCCGCCAAGCGCCTCCTCAAGGGCCGCATCGGCATCGACGCCGAGGCCGGGCCCACCGAGATCGCGATCCTGGCCGACGCCGGCGCCGACCCGGTGCACGTCGCCGCCGACCTGATCAGCCAGGCCGAGCACGACCCGATGGCCGCCGCCGTCCTGGTCACCGACTCCGCGGAGCTGGCCGCCGCCACCGAGGCCGAGCTGGCTCCGCAGGTCGCCGCGACCAAGCACATCAAGGACCGCATCGAGCCCGCGCTCGCCGGCCGCCAGTCCGCGATCGTCCTGGTCTCCTCGATCGAGGACGGCCTCAAGGTCGTCGACGCGTACGGCGCCGAGCACCTGGAGATCCAGACCGCCGACGCCGCCGCCGTCGCCGACCGGGTCCGCAACGCCGGAGCGATCTTCGTCGGCCCCTGGTCGCCCGTCTCGCTCGGCGACTACTGCGCCGGCTCCAACCACGTCCTGCCCACCGGCGGCTGCGCCTGCCACTCCTCGGGCCTCTCCGTGCAGTCCTTCCTGCGCGGCATCCACATCGTCGACTACAGCCGCGACGCGCTCGCCGAGGTCACCCACCATGTGGTGACCCTCGCCGAGGCGGAGGACCTCCCCGCCCACGGCGCAGCGCTCAAGGCAAGGTTCGGCTGGAAGGTTCCGCAGCAGTGACGAACGGCAGCACCACCCCCCGTAACCCCTGGGACGAGCTCCCCATCCGCGACGAACTGCGCGGCCAGTCCCCGTACGGAGCGCCCCAGCTCGACGTCCCCGTACGCCTCAACACCAACGAGAATCCGTATCCGCTGCCCGAAGCCCTGGTCGAGCGGATCGCCGAGCGGGTCCGCGAGGCCGCCCGCGGTCTCAACCGCTACCCCGACCGGGACGCCGTCGAGCTCCGCACCGAGCTGGCCCGCTACCTCACCCGGACCGCCGGACACGCGGTGACGGCGGCCAACGTCTGGGCCGCCAACGGCTCCAACGAGGTCCTCCAGCAGCTGCTGCAGACCTTCGGCGGGCCCGGCCGCACCGCGATCGGCTTCGAACCCTCGTACTCCATGCACGCCCTGATCTCCCGGGGAACCGGCACCGGCTGGATCTCCGGGCCGCGCAACGAGGACTTCACCATCGACGTGGACGCCGCCCGCGCCGCCATCGCCGAGCACCGCCCCGAGGTCGTCTTCATCACCTCGCCCAACAACCCCACCGGCACGGCGGTGAACGCCGAGACCGTCCTCGCGCTGTACGACGCCGCCCAGGCCGCCGGTCCTTCGATCGTCGTCGTCGACGAGGCGTACGGCGAGTTCAGCCACCATGCCTCGCTGCTCCCGCTGATCGAGGGCCGCCGCAACCTGATCGTCTCCCGGACCATGTCCAAGGCGTTCGGCGCGGCCGGGCTGCGCCTGGGCTACCTCGCCGCCGATCCGGCCGTGGTCGACGCGGTCCAGCTGGTGCGGCTGCCGTACCACCTCTCCTCCGTCACCCAGGCCACCGCGCTCGCCGCCCTGGAGCACACCGATACGCTGCTCGGGTACGTCGCACAGCTCAAGAGCGAACGCGACCGGCTGGTGGCCGAGCTGCGCGCCATCGGCTACGAGGTCACCGACTCGGACGCCAACTTCGTCCAGTTCGGCCGCTTCGACGACAGCCACGCCGTCTGGCAGAGCATCCTCGACCGGGGCGTCCTGGTCCGGGACAACGGCGTACCGGGATGGCTGCGGGTCACCGCGGGCACCCCGGCAGAGAACGACGCGTTCCTCGATGCGGTACGCGAACTCAAGAAGGAGCACGACGCATGAGCCCCCGCGTAGGCCGCGTGGAACGCACCACGAAGGAAACGTCCGTGCTCGTCGAGATCAACCTCGACGGCACCGGAAAGGTCGATGTCGCCACCGGGGTCGGCTTCTACGACCACATGCTCGACCAGCTCGGCCGCCACGGCCTCTTCGACCTCACGGTCAAGACCGAGGGCGACCTGCACATCGACAGCCACCACACCATCGAGGACACCGCCCTGGCCCTGGGCGCCGCCTTCAAGCAGGCCCTCGGCGACAAGGTCGGCATCTACCGCTTCGGCAACTGCACCGTCCCGCTGGACGAGTCGCTCGCCCAGGTCACCGTCGACCTCTCCGGCCGCCCCTACCTCGTGCACACCGAGCCCGAGAAGATGGCGCCGATGATCGGCGAGTACGACACGACGATGACCCGGCACATCCTGGAGTCCTTCGTCGCCCAGGCGCAGATCGCCCTGCACGTCCACGTGCCGTACGGGCGCAACGCCCACCACATCGTCGAGTGCCAGTTCAAGGCGCTGGCCCGCGCCCTGCGGTACGCCAGCGAGCACGACCCGCGCGCCGCCGGCATCCTGCCCTCCACGAAGGGCGCCCTGTGACCGGCCTCAACACCATCCTGATCGTCGTCGGCCTCTTCCTGGCCGGCGGCGTCTACTCCTTCGCCAAGCAGGGGATGCCCAAGGGCGTCATCGTGCTGCTGTCGATCGGCTCCGTGATGTGCCTGGTGGCGGGCATCCTGCGGATCCAGGGACTGTGGGACTGAGGACAGGTACGTCATGAGTGAGAACCAGAAGAAGGTCGTCGTCTTCGACTACGGCTTCGGCAACGTCCGTTCCGCCGAGCGCGCCCTCGCCCGCGTCGGCGCGGACGTCGAGATCACCCGGGACTACGACCGCGCGATGAACGCCGACGGGCTCCTCGTCCCCGGCGTCGGCGCGTTCTCCGCCTGCATGGACGGGCTGAAGCGGGCCCGCGGCGACTGGATCGTCGGCCGCAGGCTCTCCGGCGGCCGCCCGGTGATGGGCATCTGCGTCGGGATGCAGATCCTTTTCGAGCGCGGCATCGAGCACGGCGTGGAGACCGAGGGCCTGGACGAATGGCCCGGTACGGTCGGCCCCCTGAAGGCCGACATCGTCCCGCACATGGGCTGGAACACCGTGGAGGCCCCCGAGGACTCCCGGCTCTTCGCGGGCCTGGACCCCGAGGCCCGGTACTACTTCGTGCACTCCTACGCGGCGCACGACTGGTCCCTCGAAGTCACCAACGCCAAGATCCGTGCCCCCAAGGTCACCTGGGCCACGCACGGCGAACGGTTCGTGGCGGCCGTGGAGAACGGCGCGCTGTGGGCCACCCAGTTCCACCCCGAGAAGTCCGGCGATGCCGGCGCCCAGCTGCTGACCAACTGGATCGAGACGCTGTAATGCCGAAGCTTGAACTGCTCCCCGCCGTCGACGTCCGCGACGGCCAGGCCGTCCGCCTCGTGCACGGCGAGTCCGGCTCCGAGACCTCCTACGGCTCCCCGCTGGAGGCCGCCCTCGCCTGGCAGTCCGCCGGCGCCGAGTGGCTGCACCTCGTCGACCTGGACGCCGCCTTCGGCACGGGCGACAACCGCGCCCTGATCGCCGAGGTCGCCGGGGCCATGGACATCAAGGTCGAGCTGTCCGGCGGCATCCGCGACGACGCCTCGCTGGAGGCCGCACTCGCCACCGGCTGCCGCCGCGTCAACCTCGGCACCGCCGCCCTGGAGACCCCGGAGTGGGTCGCCAAGGTCATCGCCGAGCACGGCGACAAGATCGCCGTCGGCCTCGACGTCCGCGGCACCACCCTGCGCGGCCGCGGCTGGACCCGCGACGGCGGCGACCTCTACGAGACGCTGGCCCGCCTCGACTCCGAGGGCTGCGCCCGCTACGTGGTGACCGACATCGCCAAGGACGGCACCCTGGAAGGACCCAACCTGGGCCTCCTGCGCGACGTCTGCGCCGCCACCGACCGCCCGGTCGTCGCCTCCGGCGGGGTCTCGTCCCTGGACGACCTCCGCGCGATCTCCCTCCTCGTCCCCGAAGGCGTCGAGGGCGCGATCGTCGGAAAGGCGCTGTACGCGAAGGCGTTCACGCTGGAAGAGGCCCTCAAGGCGGTCGCCGCATGACCGATGCCGCCCCTTCTGTACGCCGGATCTCCACCGGCGCCCCCTGGGAGGAGAAGTTCGGCTACTCGCGCGCCGTCGAACTCCCCAACGGGCTCGTCCTGGTCGCCGGCTGCACCTCCGTCGTCAACGGCCAGATCTCCGCGGGCTCCCCGTACGAGCAGGCGATCACCTCCTTCGACGTCGCCTTCGCGGCGCTGGAGCAGGTGGGCCTGACCCGCGAGGACGTCGTCCGCACTCGGATGTACCTCACGCACGCCCGGGACGTGGACGAGGTCGGCCGCGCCCACAAGGAGCTGTTCGACGCCGTACGCCCCGCCGCCTCCATGATCATCGTGTCCGGTTTCGTGGACCCGAGCCTGGTCGTCGAGGTCGAGGTCGAGGCCTACCGAGGAGGCGTGCAGTGACGCTCGCCGTACGGGTCATCCCCTGCCTGGACGTCGACAACGGCCGGGTCGTCAAGGGCGTCAACTTCCAGAACCTGCGCGACGCGGGCGACCCCGTCGAGATGGCCAAGCTGTACGACGCCGAGGGCGCCGACGAGCTGACCTTCCTCGACATCACCGCCTCCAGCGGCGACCGCGAGACGACGTACGACGTGGTCCGCCGCACCGCCGAGCAGGTCTTCATCCCGCTCACCGTCGGCGGCGGCGTCCGCACCCCGGACGACGTCGACAAGCTGCTGCGCGCCGGGGCGGACAAGGTGGGCGTCAACACCGCCGCCATCGCCCGCCCCGAGCTCATCCGCGAGATCGCCGAACGCTTCGGCCGCCAGGTCCTGGTGCTCTCCGTCGACGCCCGCCGCACCCCGGAGGGCACCTTCGAGGTCACCACGCACGGCGGCCGCAAGGGCACCGGCATCGACGCCGTCGAGTGGGCGCACCGGGCCGCCGAGCTGGGCGCGGGCGAGATCCTGCTCAACTCGATGGACGCCGACGGCACCAAGGACGGCTACGACACCGAGATGATCGAGGCGGTGCGCAAGCACGTCACCGTCCCCGTCATCGCCTCCGGCGGCGCGGGCCGGCTCGCCGACTTCGCCCCGGCGATCGAGGCGGGGGCCGACGCGGTGCTCGCCGCGTCCGTCTTCCACTTCGGCGACCTGCGGATCTCCGAGGTCAAGGGCGCTCTGCGGGAAGCGGGCCACCCGGTCCGCTGATCCCGTACGCAGTGCCAGGCGGTATCACCGGTCCGCCGAGACCGGTGATACCGCCGATGCGTATCCACGGGCCGCACCGTGAGAGTGGCGAACGCCGGCGAACGACGCCGGCGGCCACGCGGTGCACCCCGACAGCCCTCGGACGACGGGCTCAGGGGCCTCGCGTGGTGTGGTTCCCCCCGCCACCACCGAGAGGATCCCCCGTGCAGCAGCACCTCCCCTCCGGCACCATCCCCCCGCGCCCTTCCCGTCCGAGCCGCACCGGTACGTTCCTGGGCTGTTCCCGTACGTCGACGGGTCTGGTGACCGCCGCCGCGGCCACGGCCGGCCTCCTGCTGACCGGTCTGGCGCCCGGCGCCCAGGCCGTCGCCGCCAATCCCTACGAGCGCGGCCCGGCCCCCACCAACGCCTCCATCGAGGTGAGCCGAGGCTCGTACGCCGTCTCCCAGACCTCCGTCTCCTCGCTCGTCGCGAGCGGATTCGGCGGCGGCACCATCTACTACCCGACCTCCACCGCCGACGGCACCTTCGGCGCGGTGGTCATCTCGCCCGGCTTCACCGCCTACGAGTCCTCCATCGCCTGGCTCGGACCGCGCCTGGCCTCCCAGGGCTTCGTGGTCTTCACGATCGACACGAACACCACGCTCGACCAGCCCGACAGCCGGGGCCGCCAACTCCTCGCCGCGCTGGACCACCTGACCCAGCGCAGCTCGGTACGGACCCGGGTCGACGCCTCCCGGCTCGGCGTGATGGGCCACTCGATGGGCGGTGGCGGCTCCCTGGAAGCGGCGAAGAGCCGTACGTCGTTGAAGGCGGCGATCCCGCTGACCGGCTGGAACACCGACAAGACCTGGCCCGAACTGCGCACGCCCACCCTGGTGGTCGGCGCGGACGGTGACACGGTCGCGCCGGTCGCCACGCACTCCAAGCCGTTCTACACGTCGCTGCCCGGCTCCCTGGACAAGGCCTACCTGGAGCTGCGCGGTGCCTCGCACTTCACGCCGAACACCTCCAACACGACGATCGCGAAGTACAGCATTTCCTGGCTGAAGCGATTCATCGACAACGACACCCGCTACGAGCAGTTCCTCTGCCCGCTCCCGCAGCCGAGCCCGACCATCGCGGAGTACCGGGGCAACTGCCCGCACACGGCGTAGCCCCGACGTTCCGGACCCCGCCGCGCTGTGCTCCGGCACAGCGCGGCGGGCCTCCGGCTGGGAGCCCGCACCGCACCGGCCCGTCCCCGCACGGGACCCGCACACGTCGCTTCCTTGCTCGCCGAGGCGAACGTACGGTGCCGGTGTGACCCCATCGACGACCGTGCGCAGTCCGCTCCGGCTGTACGGCCGGGATGCTGAACTCGCCGTGCTGGCAAGCCTGTTGGAGCAGTTGTGGCGAGGGGACGGAGGTGCGCTCGTCCTGGCCGCACCACCCGGTCTCGGCCGTACGGCGCTGCTGCGCGAGGCGGCGGAGGCGCACCGCGACCGGGGGCCGGTGCTGTACGCCGCGGCCACCGGGGCGATGCGCTCGGCGCCCGGGGGCGGGTTGGGTGCGCTGCTCGGGTCGGGGGCGGCCGGTTCCGCCCCGTTCGGTCCGCTCGCCGCCACCGGCCCGCCGTCCGCCGCCCCGCCCCCGGTGGTCAGCCCCGACGCGCTGCTCGGCCGACTGCGTGAACTCGGCGCCGGGCGGCCCCTGTTGGTCTGTGTGGACGACGCGCACGCCTGGGATCCGGAATCCCGTGCCACCCTCGCTCTCGCGGCCCGCCGGCTGGGCCCGGGCAGCCGGATCGTCGTTCTGCTCACAGCCGCGGACGCCACCGCCTTCGCCGGACTGCCCGTGCTTCAGCCGGCGCCCCTGGACGAAGTCGCCGCCGGGGCGCTCCTGGACCGGCTGACCTCCGGCACGGAGGGGCTGGACCCGGTCGTGCGCGCCGAACTCCTCCGAGAGGCGGCCGGAAACCCCCGCCTGCTCACCGGACTCGCCGGCCGCCTCACCCCGGACCAGCTCGCCGGCCGTACCCCGTTGCCCTTCCCCCTGCCCGGCGGTGAAGTGGTGCTGGCCGCCCACGCCGAACGTCTCGACGGCCTCCCGGACCGGACCCGCGCCCTGCTCCTGCTCGCCGCCGCGGCCCAGGAGCACGAGCCGGACGGCACCGGTGCGGACGCCCTGCTCCTGCTGCGCGCGGGCACCCGCAGCGGACTGCCCCGCACCTTCCTGGACCGGGCCCTGTTCGGTACGAGCGTCACCGGCTCCATCCTCCAACGGGCGGGCAGCCGCGTCCACTTCACCCACCGCCTGGTCGCCCGCGCCGTACTCCACCGCGCCCCCTGGCCCCACCGCCGCGCGGCCCACGAACTGCTGGCCACCCTGCTGACGGAGGCCGCCCCCGCGCCCCCTCCGGGCACCACCCCCGCCCCGCCCGTCCCGCTGGCCGCCCTGGTCCAGCGGGCCTGTGCCGCGCCCGGGCCGGACGCCGTGCTGGCCGCCCGGATCGAGGCGGCCGCCATCGCCCCCTTCCCGCACGCCGAGCGCTCCGCCGCCCTCGCCCGTGCCGCCCTGCTCTCCACCGAACCGGCGCTGCGGGCGGCCCGGTTCGCCGGGGCGGCCGAGCAGGCGGGGCTGGCGGGCGACCCGTGCCTGGCGCGCGCCCTGCTGGCCAGGGCCGGGCCGCGTACGGTCGGCGCGGCGGGGCCGGGCGGCGATCCCGGGCCGGGCCTCGCGCCCTACGTGCACGGCATGCTCGCCCTGCGCTCCGGGCCTGCGGCCGACGCCCACGAAGCGTTGCTCGCCTCGGCCGGGCTGCTCGCACCGCACGATCCCCGCCGGGCCCTCGACGCCCTCCTCGGCGCGGCCGAGGCCGCCTGGGCGGCGGGGGACGCCCTCGGCCACCTCGACGCCATGAACCGCCTCGCCCACTTCCCGGTGGACCCGGACCTGGAGCACTACCGGGCCGGCATGTGCGCCGTACTCGAAGGGCGTACGGCCAAGGGCCACGCCCTGCTCCGCCGCTGCCTCGAACCCGCCCGTGACCCCGGTGACCCCGGCGCCCCGGCCGCGCTGCTGCGGGCCGGGGTCGCGGCGCTGGTCCTCGGGGACGTCACCGCCGCCTGCCGCGCGGGGGCCCGTGCGCTCGCCGCCGTACGGACCGCAGGGCCCGACGCGCTGCTGCCGCAGGCCCTCGAACACCTCGCCTACGCCGAGCTGCGGGCCGGTCGGCACGCCGGTGCGCGGGCCCACGCGCTGGAGGGGCTGCACGCCGCCCGCCGTACGGGGCAGCCCAACAGCTCCGCCCATCTGCACGCCGTGCTCGCCCTCGCCGCCTCCGTGGAAGGGCCCGCCGAGGCGTGCGCCGCGCATGCCGAGGCCGCGCTGGCCGGGGCGGGGCCGCACGGGCTGGCCCAGGCCGGCACCCTCGCGACCTGGGCCCGGGCCCGCGCGGACCTGGCCTCCGGGCGGCCCGGCGAGGCGGCCGCCCGGCTGGCCCCGCTGGTCGGGACCGGCCCGGGCCGGGGCCACTTCGCGGCCCGGACGCTCGCCGTGCCCTGCTGGGTCGAGGCCGCCGTGCTGGCCGGCCGGCTGTCCGAGGAGTCCGGCGAACTCCACGCCGCCGTGGACGAGTTCGCGTCCTGGACCGCCCGGACCGCCGACCCGGGCGCGCCCGCCCAACTGGCCCGCTGCCGGGCTCTGCTGGCCCCGGCCGACGCGGCCGACGCCCGTTACGCCGAGGCCCTGGACCACCACGGCCGGGCCGGCGGCGACTTCGAACGGGCCCGTACCCATCTGCTGTACGGGCAGTGGCTGCGCCGCCGTCGGCGTACCCGCGAGGCCCGCGGCCCGCTGCGCGACGCCCTGGTCGCCTTCCAGCGCTGCTCGGCCCGCGCCTGGGCGGAAAGGGCGGCCGGGGAGCTGCGGGCGGCGGGGGAGCCGGTCGCGGAGCGGCGGGACGCGGCGGGCGAACCGCTGGCGGCGCTCACACCCCAGCAGCGGCGCATCGCTCGCTGCGTGGCCGAGGGCGCCACCAACCGCGAAGTGGCGCTGCGGCTGTCGCTCAGCCCGCGCACGGTCGACCACCACCTCCGTAACGTCTTCGCCGCCCTCGGCATCCGCTCCCGCACCGAACTGGCCCGGCTGCTGAGCCCCTGACCCCCGCGCGAGGCCGGGAGGTTGCGAGACCGTGATGACGAGTTCCGCGCAGACCCCTAGGTACCGACTGGGCGGTATGTCATTCTGCGGGCGTCAGGATCGTGTCGCCGCGCTCGCGCCCCGCCCGGGCCGGTGCGCCGGGCCCGCCGCGCGCGCGGCCGGCCGTATCCCGGTGGAGGCCGCCATGCCACAGGTCGTACGTCCGCGGATCGGGGCCCTGACCGGCCCGCCCCCGACAACACCGTTGCCGCACCGCTTCCGTTCGCTGGCCGACCGCGAGGCCGTGGAGGTGCTGCACCGGGCCGCCCGGGTCCTCGTCGCCTCGCTGCCGGCCCTCACCGACCGGCTCGTCGAGGCCCTGTACGCCCAGGAGCCCGGCTACCGGGCGGCGATCGAGTCCGACCGGGCCGAGGTCTGGCAGGAGGTCCACCACTCGCTGCGGCACAACGTGGGCTCGCTGATCCAGCCCCGGGAGTTCCGCGAGTCCGCCCACCGCACCTCCCGCTGGATCGGCGAGATCCGCGCCGAGCAGGGGGTACCGCTCGACGCCGTCCTGCACGCCTTCCGGATGGGCGGCGCGATGGTCTGGCAGGACCTCGTGGACGAGACCGCCCGGCGCGACCCCGACGACGTACGGCTGCTCGTCCATGTCGCCGCCGATGTGTGGAACTTCGTCGACGAGCACTGCGGGATCGTCGCGGACGCCTACCGGCAGGCCGAGCGGCGGCTGACCTGGCGGCGCGAGAACCGGCAGCGGCTCATGGTCGCCGCCCTGCTGGACGGCACCGCCCGGATCGCGGACCTCGCCGATGCGGCCGCGATGCTGGGGCTGCCGGAGCAGGGCCGGTACGCCGTGCTCGCGGTGGCCACCGACCCGCGCGGGCCCGGTTCCGCCGCCCGTCCCGCGCTGACGCTGCCCACCGCCCCGGAGGCGGTGGTGCTCTGGCATCCGGGCCAGGACGCCGAGTTCGCGATCCTGCCGCTGGCGGGCCCGCCCGGCGAGCTGAGCGAGCTGGCCGCCGCGCTGGACGTACCGGCCGGCACCCGGGCCGGGATCGGCTCCGCCGTCGAGGGCCTGGCCGCGCTCGGCGACGCCCGCCGGCTGGCGGAGACCGCGCTGCGCGCCTGCCCCGCGTCCGGCGGCACCGTCCTGCTCGACGAGCACCTCCCGGACGCCCTGGTCGTCTCCTCCCCGGCCCTCGCCGGAGCGCTCGCCGACCGGGTGCTGGGCCCGCTGGACCGGCTGGACCCCGCCGACCGCGACGTCATCGTGGAGACCCTCACCGCCTGGCTGGACGCGGACGGCTCCGCGCAGCGGGCGGGCGCGAGGCTCTACTGCCACCGCAACACCGTCCTCAACCGCCTCCGCCGCTTCGAACAGCTCACCGGCCGCTGTCTGACCCGGCCCCGGGACGCGGTGGAGGTCTCGCTCGCGCTGGCCGCCCGACGGCTGCTCGGCACCACCTGAAAACTCCGCAACAAATATTGCGCAATTCTTCTTGCGCAACTTTTCCTGCGCGTCTACGGTCGTGTCATGCCCAGTGAAGAGCGACGTCGTATCTCCGACCTCGACACCCTCAAGGCGATCGGCCACCCCCTGCGCCTGAAGCTCTACCGCGCCCTGCACATCAAGCGCACCGCCACCGCCTCCCAGCTCGCCGAACTGGTCGACGAGGCGGTCTCCCTCGTCAGCTACCACCTGCGCAAGCTCGCCGACAGCGGGCTGATCGAACCCGCCGAAGGACAGGGCACCGACGGCCGGGAACGCTGGTGGCAGCCGTCCTCCCGCGGACTGACCTTCAGCGACGAGGACTTCGACGACGCGCCGGACAAGGCGGCCGTCTACGCCGCCGCCAACCGGATGTCCTTCGACCAGCACGTCGAGCTCTACCGCGCCCACCAGGACTCCCGGCACACCTGGGACACGGAATGGCGCAGCGCCTCCTGGAGCTCGGAGAACCTCCTCCGGCTCACCGCCGAGGAACTGGCCTCGCTCGGCCGGGAGATGGGCGCGCTGATCGACCGTTACGAGGAAGCCGGCCGCGCCCGCGACGAGGCGGGCGACACGGAGGGCAGGGAGAGCGTCGCCCTGCACACCTACGGGTTCCCCTTCCGCCCGTGAACCCGCCGATCCTTCCGGACCGCCTCACTCACTCAGGGACGAACCCATGACCGCCGGCACCGTGGAATGCCCCGAACGGCCCGCGCACCGCGACCCGAACGTCCTGCGCTGGCTCGGCGCGTACACCGCGTCGATGATCGGCGACAGCGTCTACTTCATGGCCCTCGCCTGGGCCGCCGCCCGCACCGGCAGCGCCTCCGGCACCGGCCTCGTCCTCGCCGCCGGGTCCCTACCCCGGGCCCTCCTGATGCTCGGCGGGGGAGTGCTCGCCGACCGGCTCGGGCCCCGCCGCGTCGTCATCGGCAGCGACGCCGCCCGCGCGGTCCTGGTCCTCGGACTCGCCGCCACCCTGGTCCTCACCGCGCCCACCGTGGGCGTCCTGGTGGCCGTCGCCCTGCTCTTCGGCGCGGTCGACGCCCTGTTCCTGCCCGCCGTCGGAGCGCTGCCGCCCCGGATCAGCGGCCCGGGCCAGCTCGCCCGGATCCAGGGCCTGCGCGCACTGGCCGCACGCGGCTCCTCGATCATCGGCGCGCCGCTGGGCGGGGTCGCCGTGGCCACCGGCGGACCCGCGCTCGCCTTCGCCGCCGCCGGAGTGCTCTTCGCCCTGTCCCTGCCGCTGCTCCTGCGGCTGCGGATCAGACCGCTGCCCGAGCCGGAGACCTCCGGCGAGGCGCCGGCCGCCGAGAAGAGCCCCAACGCCTGGCACGACCTCGTCGACGGCCTCCGGTACATCCGCCGCCACCCGCTGCTCGGCCCGCTCATGCTCGTCATCGCCCTCAGCGAGCTCGGCTTCGTCGGGCCGCTCAACCTCGGCCTCATCCTGCTCTCCGAGCAGCGCGGCTGGGGTGCGGCCGGCATGGGCTGGATCGTCGCCGGATTCGCCGGCGGAGCGGCCGGGTCCGCCCTCGTCCTCGCCGTCCGGGGCCGGGTGCCGCGCGCCGGTACGGTCATGTGCCTGATGGCCCTCGTCGGCGCCACGGGCATCGCCGCCCTGGCGCAGGTCCCCTCGGTGGTCCTCGCCGCCGCGATCGCCGCGTTCGTCGGCCTCACGGCCGGCCTGGCCGGGGCGCTGTGCGGAGCCCTCGTCCAGACCACCGCCGACCCGGCGTACCTGGGCCGGGTCACCTCCGTATCGACGTTCTTCACCTACGCCATCGCCCCGCTGAGCTACCCCGTCACCGGGGCCGCCGTCGCCCTCTGGGGCACCGGGCCGGTCTTCGCGGTCAGCGCGGCCGTGTGCGCGGCCGGCGGCGTGATGGGCCTGGCCGTCACCACGCTCCGCCGCGCCGAACTGCCCCGCTGACCCGACCGGACCCGACCGGACCCGACCCGGGCGGACCTGTGCGGCAGGGCCCGGGCTTACATCCCGAGCTCGGCCGACTTCAGCCGCTCCACCGCCGCCTGGTCGCCCTCCACCTCGACGTCCGCCGCGTCCTGCCGGCCGAACGCGTACAGCAGCAGCTCGGCGGGCTCCCCGGTCACCGTCACCACCGGCGTCCCCTTGTGGGCCACCGCCGTCTGGCCGTCCGGGCGGCGCAGCACCAGCCCCACCGGGGACCGGCGGCCCAGCAGCCGGGCGGTCTTCTCGGTCCGGGACCACAGCACATCGGCGAAGACCGGGTCCAGCTCACGGCGCGACCACTCGGGCTGGGCCCGGCGCACGTCCTCCGTGTGGACGAAGAACTCGACGGTGTTCGCCGCCTCGTCGATCTGCTTGAGGGACATCGGGGAGAACCGGGGCGGGCCCGTGCGGATCAGCTGGATCAGTTCCTCGTACGGCTTCGCCGCGAACTCCGCCTGCACCCGCTCCAGCCGGGCCTTCAACGCGCTCACCAGCAGCCCGCCCGCCGCGTCCGCGCGGCGTTCGCGGACCACCACATGGGCGGCCAGATCGCGGGTCTTCCAGCCGTCGCACAGCGTCGGGGCCTCGGGACCGGCCGCTTCCAACAGATCGGCGAGCAGAAGACGTTCACGCTTCGCATGGGTCGACATGCCCGCCAGCGTACGACCGTCACCCGGGGTCCGCCCAGTGGACGTCCGCCCGGAAAGCCCTCGCGGCCACGGCACAATGGGCCCATGACCAGCACGCCCGGCGCCACGCCGCCCGCCAGCAGCCTCGACCCGGCCATCGCCGCCCGCCTCAAGCGCGGCGCCGACGGCCTGGTCCCGGCCATCGCCCAGCAGTACGACACCGGCGAGGTGCTGATGCTCGGCTGGATGGACGACGAGGCGCTGCACCGCACCCTCACCACGGGCCGCTGCACCTACTGGTCGCGCAGCCGCCAGGAGTACTGGGTCAAGGGCGACACCTCCGGTCACGTCCAGCACGTGAAGTCCGTCGCCCTGGACTGCGACGCCGACACCGTCCTGGTCAAGGTCGACCAGACCGGCGCCGCCTGCCACACCGGCGACCGCACCTGCTTCGACGCCGACGTCCTCCCCCTCCTCGACCAGTAAGGTCACCGGCCATGGATCTCGACACCTTCCGCAAGCTGGCCGTCGACCGCCGTGTCGTCCCCGTCAGCCGCCGCCTCCTCGCGGACGGCGACACCCCGGTCGGCCTGTATCGCAAGCTCGCCGCCGAGCGCACCGGCACCTTCCTGCTGGAGTCCGCGGAGAACGGCCGGACCTGGTCGCGCTACTCCTTCATCGGCGTCCGCAGCGACGCCACCCTCACCGCCCGCGACGGCCAGGCCCACTGGCTCGGCACCCCGCCCGTCGGCGTCCCGGAGACCGGCGACCCGCTGGACGCCCTGCGCGCCACCGTCGAGACCCTGCACACCCCGCGCGACCTGGTGAGCGACCTGGGTCTGCCGCCGTTCACCGGCGGCATGGTCGGCTACCTCGGCTACGACGTCGTCCGCCGCCTGGAGAAGATCGGCGAGCACGGCGGCGACGACCTGAAGCTGCCCGAGCTGACCATGCTCCTCACCTCGGACCTCGCCGTCCTCGACCACCAGAACGGCACCGTCCTGCTGATCGCCAACGCGATCAACCACAACGACCTCGACACCGGCGTCGACGAGGCCCACGCGGACGCCGTCGCCCGCCTCGACGCGATGGAGCGCGACCTGCGTCGCCCGGTCGAGAACGCCCCCGCCGTCCTGCCCCCGTCCGAACTGCCCCCGTACACCGCGCTGTGGGGTGGCGAGGCCTACCAGGTGGCCGTCGACGACATCAAGGAGCGCATCCGGGCCGGAGAGGCCTTCCAGGTCGTGCCCTCCCAGCGCTTCGAGACCCCGTGCACGGCGAGCGCCCTGGACGTCTACCGGGTGCTGCGGGCCACCAACCCGTCCCCGTACATGTACCTCTTCCGCTTCGACGGGTTCGACGTCGTCGGCTCCAGCCCCGAAGCCCTCGTCAAGGTCGAGGACGGCCGGGCCATGGTCCACCCGATCGCCGGGACCCGGCACCGGGGCGTCACCCCGCAGGAGGACCAGGCCCTCGCCGACGAACTCCTCGCCGACCCCAAGGAGCGCGCCGAGCACCTGATGCTCGTCGACCTCGGCCGCAACGACCTGGGCCGGGTCTGCGAACCGGGCAGCGTCGAGGTCGTCGACTTCATGTCGATCGAGCGCTACTCCCACGTGATGCACATCGTCTCCACCGTCACCGGCCGCGTCACCGACGACCGCACCGCCTTCGACGTCCTCACCGCCTGCTTCCCGGCCGGCACCCTCTCCGGCGCCCCCAAGCCCCGCGCCATGCAGATCATCGAGGAGCTGGAGCCGAGCCGCCGAGGTCTGTACGGGGGCTGCGTCGGCTATCTCGACTTCGCCGGGGACTCCGACACCGCCATCGCCATCCGTACCGCCCTGCTCCGCGACGGCACCGCGTACGTCCAGGCCGGAGCCGGGGTCGTCGCCGACTCCGACCCGGTCGCCGAGGACACCGAATGCCGCAACAAGGCGGCCGCCGTGCTCCGCGCCGTCCATACGGCCAACCGCCTCCACGACCGCTGAACCGGTAAGGGATAGTGGAAGGCGTGAGTGCTGTCCCCGTACCCCAGCCCCGTGCCCGAACCGCCGACTCCGCGCCCGGCGCCGCGCCCGACTCCGCAGGGAGCCGTCGCTCCCTCGCGGCCGGTCTGCTCCTCGGCGCGGCCGGTGCGACCGTCGTCCTGCTCGCCTCCGGGCAGACCTGGGCCGAGGGCCAGGCGGCCACCGGCGGCGGCGCACTGCCGCTGACCGCCGACGGCCGGGACGTCACGGGCGTCCCCGCCGCCCTCGCCATCGTCGGTCTCGCCGCCCTCGTCGCCGTCTTCGCGGTACGCGGCGCTGGCCGCCGGATCGTCGCCGCGCTCCTGGCCCTGAGCGGCCTCGGCGCCGTCCTCAGCGCCTGGGCCGGCGCCTCCGACAGCACGGCCCTCGACGAGGAGGCGGCCAGGACCACCGGTGACGCGGCGGCCACCATCCACGCCCTCAGCCACACCGCCTGGCCCTACGTCACCGCCGTCGGCGGCCTGCTGATCCTGCTGGCCGGGCTCCTCGCCCTGCGCTACGGCAGCCGCTGGCCCGCCATGTCCGGAAAGTACGAGCGCGACGGCACGCCCCGCCCCGGCAAGGCGTCCCGCACCGCCCCCGACCCGGACCGGCCCGAGGACCTGTGGAAGGCCCTGGACCGCGGCGAGGACCCGACGCGCGAGGCGTGACCCCACGCTCACCTCTCGCTGTCCCGTACGGGACAATGGAGCCGAGCCGTCCTGCGGGCGGCGGCCACACGTACAGCGTCACCCACGGCGCAACACCAACGAGGAGCAACTCATGGCGGGCACGAGCCACGGACACACCCCGGCCGCCTGGACCGGTGCCATCATCACGTTCATCGGGTTCTGTGTCGCAGGCGTCTTCATGGTCGCGGCCAACCCGCTCGGCTTCTGGGCCGGCATCGCCGTCGTCTTCGCCGGAGGTCTCGTGGGCCTCGCCATGCGGGCCGCCGGTCTCGGTATGCAGAAGGAGTCGCCCGAGCTGATCGAGGCCCGGGAGCGCGCCGGGCGGGCGCAGATCTCCCACTGAGCCGGACGCCGGACCGTCCCGGCGACCGACACGCAGACAGGCGCAGCCCCGGTGGGGCTGCGCCTTTTCGCGTCGTCGGGGGACAATCACCGGGTGGACGCCTCGCCTACCCCCGCCGCAGCCCAGCCGCCGGACCGTGATTCCGCCGCGCACGACCCGGCCCGCCCGGCCACCGAGCCGCAGGGCGTCGGCCCCTGGAACATGCCCCTGACGGTCTGCCCAACCCCGGACATGGCCCGCCCCGAGACCGAACCCACTGCTCCAGCCCACCCGCCGCGTGAGTCCGAACCCGCTGTTTCAGCCCGTCCGGCGTTTGAGGACGGAACCCTTGGCGGGATGGGCCCGGAGCTCTCAGCGCCCTCGGGCGAGGGGCCCTCGCAGGTGCCCGCCCCCCAAGGCTCCGGTTCCGTCCTCAAACGCCGGACAGGCTGGTTGGGCGCGGCCGACCGTCAGACGGACCGGACGGGCTGGGTGGGTACGGCCGGACGCCAGGCGGACCGGACAGGCTGGGTGGGTACGGCCGACCGTCAGACGGACCGGGCGGGCCGGGTCGGCACGGCCGAACGCCCGGCGGCCCGGGTGGGCCGGTTGCGTCGGCTTGGCACGCCCGTAGGGATTCTCGCCGCCGTCACAGCCGCCTTCACCTACGTCGGCACCGTCGACCCCAACGACCCCGGCCACTACCCCGTCTGCCCCCTGCTCAGACTGACCGGCGTCCTCTGCCCCGGCTGCGGCGGACTCCGCAGCGCCCACGCCTTCATCACCGGCGACCTCGGCACGGCGCTCTCGGCCAACGCGATCGCCACCGTCGGCTACTTCCTCTTCGCCGCCGTCTGGGTCCTCTGGCTGACCAGGGCCTGGCGCGGACAGCCCCTGCGGATCGCCCTGGCCCCCGCCTGGTGGTGGGGCGTGGGCGCCGTCCTGCTGATCTTCACCGTGGTCCGGAACCTGCCGTTCGGCTCGGCACTGGCCCCCTGAATGCCCAGGTAGTGGGACGCGGCGTGGCCGGATGCGAGCCCCGGGCCCTCCTGCGGATACCATCGGTATGGCTGATCCTGTTCCCTCATCACCGTTCGGAAGGGGGCCGCTCGCGTGAGTGTGCTCGACGAGATCATCGACGGCGTTCGCGCCGACCTCGCGGAGCGGCAGGCGCGCGTCAGCCTCGACGAGCTGAAGGAGCGCGCGGCCCGCGCTCCCCAGGCCAAGGACGGAGTCGCCGCCCTGCGCGGCGAGGGCGTGACCGTCATCTGCGAGGTCAAGCGCTCGTCCCCCTCCAAGGGGGCCCTGGCCGCCATCGCCGACCCGGCCGCGCTCGCCGCGGACTACGAGGCGGGCGGCGCGTCCGTCATCTCGGTCCTCACCGAGGAGCGCCGCTTCGGCGGCTCGCTCGCCGACCTGGAGGCCGTCCGCGCCAAGGTCGACATCCCGGTCCTGCGCAAGGACTTCATCGTCACCTCGTACCAGCTGTGGGAGGCCCGGGCGTACGGCGCCGACCTCGCTCTGCTGATCGTCGCCGCCCTCGACCAGGAGGCCCTGGTCTCCCTGATCGAGCGCGCCGAGTCGATCGGGCTCACCCCGCTCGTCGAGGCGCACGACGAGGAGGAGGCGGAGCGCGCCGTGGACGCCGGAGCCAAGATCATCGGCGTCAACGCGCGCAACCTGAAGGACCTCAAGGTCGACCGCTCCACCTTCGAGCGCGTCGCCCCCGAGATCCCCGACCACATCGTCAAGGTCGCCGAGTCCGGCGTCCGCGGTCCGCACGACCTGATCGCGTACGCCAACGCCGGCGCCGACGCGGTCCTGGTCGGCGAGTCCCTGGTCACCGGCCGCGACCCGCGCGCCGCCGTCGCCGACCTGGTCGCCGCGGGCGCCCACCCGGCACTCCGCCACGGCCGCGGCTGACCGGGAACGGACGACAGCGACCATGACCGGACGTCCCGTGCCCCGCACCCGGCCGGGCCTCGGCCCGGCCGGGACCCCGGCCCGGGACCCGCACGCCCCGCTGGCGCGCGGCTGCAGGCCGCGCGGCTGCCGCGCTCCCGCCCGGCGCGTGCACGGACGGCGCGTGCGGTACGTCATCGGCGACGAGCCCGGCCAGGTGAACGGGATGCGATGGCGCCCGGGGTCCGCGCAGTAGCGAGCCCCGGCCGACGTACCGCAGCACCCGCCCCACCCCGTACGTACGACCGCACCGCCCCGACCGCACGCCGGTCGCGGTGGCGCTCGCTCCTTTGCGCATACGGTGCATCCATCCGTTGCCATGCCAAGGAGCACGTCGCATGTCGTCCGACTTCTTCATTCCGGACCCCGAGGGTCTGATCCCCAGCGCCGAGGGCTATTTCGGCGCGTACGGCGGCAAGTTCATCCCGGAGGCGCTCGTCGCCGCCGTGGACGAGGTCGCCGTCGAGTACGACAAGGCCAAGGCCGACCCGGCCTTCGCCGCCGAGCTCAACGAGCTGATGGTCGACTACACCGGCCGGCCCAGCGCGCTGACCGAGGTGCCGCGCTTCGCCGAGCACGCGGGCGGCGCCCGGATCTTCCTCAAGCGCGAGGACCTGAACCACACCGGCTCGCACAAGATCAACAACGTGCTGGGCCAGGCGCTGCTCACCAGGCGCATGGGCAAGACCCGCGTCATCGCCGAGACCGGCGCCGGGCAACACGGCGTCGCCACCGCGACCGCCTGCGCCCTCTTCGGCCTCGACTGCACCATCTACATGGGCGAGATCGACACCCAGCGCCAGGCGCTGAACGTCGCCCGGATGCGGATGCTCGGCGCCGAGGTCGTCGCCGTGAAGTCCGGCTCGCGGACCCTGAAGGACGCCATCAACGAGGCGTTCCGCGACTGGGTCGCCAACGTGGACCGCACGCACTACCTCTTCGGTACGGTCGCGGGCCCGCACCCCTTCCCGGCGATGGTCCGCGACTTCCACCGCGTCATCGGCGTCGAGGCCCGCCGCCAGATCCTGGAGCGCGCGGGCCGCCTCCCGGACGCGGCGGTCGCCTGTGTCGGCGGCGGCTCCAACGCCATCGGCCTCTTCCACGCCTTCATCCCCGACGCCGACGTCCGCCTGGTGGGCTGCGAGCCCGCCGGGCACGGGGTGGAGACCGGCGAGCACGCGGCGACCCTCACCGCGGGCGAGCCCGGCATCCTGCACGGCTCGCGCTCCTACGTCCTCCAGGACGACGAGGGCCAGATCACCGAGCCGTACTCCATCTCGGCGGGCCTGGACTACCCGGGCATCGGCCCGGAGCACTCCTACCTCAAGGACACCGGGCGCGGCGAGTACCGCGCGGTCACCGACGACGCGGCCATGCAGGCACTGCGCCTGCTGTCGCGCACCGAGGGCATCATCCCGGCCATCGAGAGCGCCCACGCGCTCGCCGGGGCGCTGGACCTCGGCAAGGAGCTGGGCAAGGACGGGCTGATCCTCGTCAACCTGTCCGGCCGCGGCGACAAGGACATGGACACCGCCGCCCGCTACTTCGGGCTCTACGACACCGACGCCGCCGTCGAGGCGGACGCCGACAGCGACCGCGCCGAGATCGAGGGGGACGCCAAGTGAGCGGCAACATCGAGCTGTTGAACACCACCCTCGCCGAGGCCGGGGCGGCGGACCGGGCGGCGCTCATCGCCTACCTCCCGGCGGGCTTCCCGACCGTCGACGGCGGCATCGAAGCGGTCAAGGCCGTCATCGCGGGCGGCGCGGACGTCGTCGAGATCGGGCTGCCGCACAGCGACCCGGTCCTCGACGGGCCGGTCATCCAGACCGCCGACGACATCGCCCTGCGCGGCGGCGTCCGGATCGCCGACGTGATGCGCACGGTCCGCGAGGCGTACGAGGCCACCGGCGTCCCGATCCTGGTCATGACGTACTGGAACCCCATCGACCGGTACGGCGTCGAGCGCTTCACCGCCGAGCTGGCCGAGGCGGGCGGCGCCGGGTGCATCCTGCCCGACCTGCCGGTCCAGGAGTCCGCGCTGTGGCGGGAACACGCCGAGAAGCACGGTCTCGCCACCGTGTTCGTCGTCGCCCCCAGCAGCCAGGACGCCCGCCTCGCCACCATCACGGCGGCTGGCAGCGGCTTCGTCTACGCCGCGTCGCTGATGGGCGTCACCGGCACCCGCGCCTCCGTCGGCGCCCAGGCCCAGGACCTGGTGGGACGCACCCGCGCCACCACCGATCTGCCGGTCTGCGTCGGCCTCGGCGTCTCCAACGCGGCGCAGGCCGCCGAGGTCGCCGGGTTCGCCGACGGCGTGATCGTCGGCTCGGCCTTCGTCAAGGCCATGCTGGACGCCCCCGACGAGGCCGCCGGCCTCGCCGCCGTCCGCTCCCTGGCGGGCGAACTGGCCGAAGGTGTTCGAAAGCGCTGAGCCGAGAACCACCCGAATGGGTGGATTGTGGACCGGGGAGGCGCGGAGGTGCCTCCCCGGTTCGTTCCCCGGGTGTGAGCGACAAGATCCCTGAGGGAAACAGAAGCGCGCGTGAGCGCCTGGCCCAGCAGCGCGAGCGGGAGAAGGGGCGCGAGAAGCGCCGCCGGACCCTGATCGTCGCCTCGGCCGTGGTCGGGGTGCTCGCCCTGGCCGCCGTGGTCGGCCTGATCGCGGCCAACGCCGGCAAGGACGACGGCGGCGACACCGCCTCCGGCCCGGCCATCGCCCCGTCGGGCGCGACCGGCGAGGCCGCCCTGACCCTCCCGGTCGGCGCGGCCGACGCCCCGTCCACCCTCACCATCTGGGAGGACTTCCGCTGCCCGGTCTGCGCCCAGTTCGAGAACGCCTTCCGGGACACCATCAAGGAGCTGGCGGACGAGGGCCAGGTCAAGGTGGAGTACCACCTGGCCACGATCATCGACGGCAATCTCGGCGGCACCGGCTCGCTGCGCGCCGCGAACGCCGCCGCCTGCGCCCAGGACGACGGCAAGTTCGCGCCGTATCACGACGTCCTCTTCAGCAACCAGCCTCCCGAGCCGGACGACGCCTTCGGCAAGAACAGCCGGCTGATCGAGCTGGCCGGGAAGGTCGAGGGGCTCGACACCCCGGGCTTCCGCAGCTGTGTGGAGGACGGCGAGCACGACAGCTGGGTGAAGAAGTCCGACACGGCGTTCCGCGAGGGCGGCTTCCAGGGCACGCCGACGGTGCTGCTCAACGGGGAGTCCGTCTTCCCGAGCAAGGGCGACGAGCAGATCTCCCCGGAGAATCTGAAGAAGTGGGTCGCCGCGGCCAACAAGGGCAAGAAGCCCGGCACCGACGCCCCGGCCACCCCGGCGGACGGCTCCTCCGACCCGGCCGCCCCGTCGTCCGCCCCCGGTTCCTGACCGGTCCCCGCGCCCGCCCGTGACGCGGTCCTCGTTACCCAGACGTTGCCGGGTGGCTTGCCGTACCCACCGCCCGGCAAGGTAGCGTCGACCTCGCCATGAACCTTGCCTTCATTCCCAGCCCGTCGACCGGCGTGATCGAGCTCGGCCCGATCCCGCTCCGCGGCTACGCGTTCTGCATCATCATCGGTGTCTTCGTCGCCGTCTGGTTCGGCAACAAGCGCTGGATCGCCCGGGGCGGCAAAGCCGGCACCGTGGCCGACATCGCCGTCTGGGCCGTGCCCTTCGGTCTCGTCGGCGGCCGGCTCTACCACGTGATCACCGACTACCAGCTGTACTTCAGCGACGGTGAGGACTGGGTCGACGCCTTCAAGATCTGGGAGGGCGGCCTCGGCATCTGGGGCGCCATCGCGTTCGGCGCCGTAGGAGCCTGGATCGGCTGCCGCCGCCGGGGCATCCCGCTGCCCGCCTGGGCCGACGCACTGGCCCCGGGCATCGCCATCGCCCAGGCCATCGGCCGCTGGGGCAACTGGTTCAACCAGGAGCTCTACGGCAAGCCCACCGACCTGCCCTGGGCGCTGGAGATCAGCGACGGCCCGAACCGGGTCGCCGGGACGTACCACCCGACCTTCCTGTACGAGTCGCTGTGGTGCATCGGTGTCGCGCTGCTGGTCATCTGGGCCGACCGCCGCTTCCGGCTCGGCCACGGACGGGCGTTCGCGCTGTACGTCGCGGCCTACTGCGCGGGACGCGGCTGGATCGAGTACATGCGGGTCGACGAGGCCCACCACGTGCTGGGCCTCCGCCTGAACGTGTGGACCGCGATCGTCGTCTTCGTCCTCGCCGTCGCCTACATCGTGATCTCCGCGAAGATCCGCCCGGGACGCGAGGAGATCGTCGAGCCCGACCGGGACGCGGACGCCACGAAGAGCACCGAGGACGCGAAGACCGCCGACGCCGACGCCACCGAGAAGGACGGCGCCGAGGACGCGGACGCGCCGGAGGCCGACGGCGCGGACGAGGACCCGCTGAAGAAGGACCGGCTCCGGAAGGACTCCGCCCCCGAGGCGGCCGACCAGAGCTGACCGCCCGCGCCCCGCACGGCGCACCGCGCACTGCCCCGATCGCCGGGCGGACCTGGGAAACCTCAGGACCGCCCGGCGATCGCCAGTGTGCGGCGGGCGGACGCCACCACCGCCGCGTCCACGAACCGCCCGTCCGGCAGCGCCAGCGCCCCCGCCTCCACCGCCGAGGCCGCGACGATCTCCTCCGCCGCCTCGATCTCCTCGGCCGTCGGCCGGAACGCCCGCTCGATCACCTCCAGCTGGCGCGGGTGGATCGCCGCCCGCCCCAGCATCCCGAGCGCCCGCCCCCGCCCGCACG
Source organism: Streptomyces sp. DSM 106670 (assembly GCF_055792845.1). Lineage (NCBI taxonomy): Bacteria > Bacillati > Actinomycetota > Actinomycetes > Kitasatosporales > Streptomycetaceae > Streptomyces > Streptomyces sp. DSM 106670. The sequence continues at coordinate 1,708,339 of NZ_CM147704.1, read as the reverse complement.
AGGTCCACAGCCCGTCCAGGTCCCGGACGTCCGGGAACACCGACTGGGCGGGCGGCGGCAGCGCGGCAGCCCGGGCCGCCACCACCAGCCGGCTGCGCGACCAGTCGAGCCCGCGGTCCTCCCGTACGCCCAGATCGGCCCGCAGGTCCGCCTCGCCCAGCGCGATGCCCCGGACCGCGGGGTCGGCCGTGGCGATCGAGTACGCGTGCTCCATGGCGAGCGCCGACTCCAGCAGCGGATACAGCGGTACACCGGGGGCCACCGCCGCCACATGGTGCACCGAGACCGCGTGGGTGATCTTCGGCAGCCGCAGACCGGACAGCCCCGGCAGCCCCGTCAGCGCCCGGATGTCGTCCTCGCCGTGCACCCGGACATGGACCGGTACGGCGTCCGGCGACGCGGTCACCGGGTCCGCGAGGAGTTCGGCGGTGGCGGAGCGCGCGTACTCCTTGCGCTCCGGGGCGACGGCGTCCTCCAGGTCGACGATCACCACGTCCGCCCCGCTGCCCAGCGCCTTGGCCACCACCTCCGGCCGGTCCCCGGGCACGTACAGCCAGGTCAGCGGCGGCCGGCCGACCGCCGCGGGAGCGTCCTCCGGCAGCGGGGGGACGGCGGCGGCCGTGCAGTCGCTCACAGCGCCCCCTGGTCCCGCAGCGCCGCGATCCGGTTCTCCGAGAGACCCAGTCCGGCCACGATCTCGTCGGTGTCCGCGCCGTGCGGGCGGCCCGCCCAGCGAATCCCGCCCGGCGTCCCCGAGAGCCGGAAGAGGACGTTCTGCATCCGCAGCGGCCCCAGCTCCGGGTCGTCGACCTCGGCGATGGTGCCCAGCGCCCGGTACTGCGGGTCCTCCATCACCTCCCGTACGTCATGGATCGGCGCGACGGCCGCCTCCGCCTTCTCGAAGCCGTTGATCACCTCCTCGCGGCTGTGGCGGGAGATCCAGTGGCCGACCGCCCCGTCCAGCTCCTCGGTGTGCTCGGCCCGGGTGGTGCCCGCGCCGAACCAGGGCTCCTCGATCAGGTCCGGGCGGCCGACGAGACGCATCACCCGCTCGGCGACGGACTGGGCGGAGGTGGAGACCGCGACCCAGTGGCCGTCGGCGGTGCGGTAGGTGTTGCGCGGGGCGTTGTTGCGGGAGCGGTTGCCGGTGCGCGGCTGGACGTAGCCGAGCTGGTCGTACCAGAGCGGCTGCGGGCCCAGCACCGTGAGGATCGGCTCGATGATCGCCAGGTCCACCACCTGCCCCTCGCCGGTCTTCTCCCGCCCGGCGAGCGCGGCCATCACCGCGTACGCCGTGGCCAGCGCCGCGATGGAGTCGGCGAGCCCGAACGGCGGCAGCGTCGGCGGCCCGTCCGGCTCCCCGGTGATCGCGGCGAACCCGCTCATCGCCTCGGCGAGCGTCCCGAAACCGGGGCGGTGGGCGTACGGCCCGAACTGGCCGAAGCCGGTGACCCGGGCCAGTACCAGACGCGGGTTGACGGCGTGCAGCTCCTCGGGGCCGAGCCCCCAGCGCTCCAGGGTGCCGGGCCGGAAGTTCTCGACGATGACGTCCGTCTCGGCGGCCAGCCGGAGCAGTACGTCCCGGCCGCCGGGCGCGGACAGATCGAGGGTGAGGGCGCGCTTGTTGCGGCCGAGCAGCTTCCACCACAGGCCCACCCCGTCCTTGGCGGGCCCGTGTCCGCGCGAGGGGTCGGGCTTACGGGGGTGCTCGACCTTGATCACATCGGCGCCGAAGTCCCCGAGCATGGTGGCCGCGAGCGGTCCGGCGAAGAGGGTGGCCAGGTCGATGACCTTCAGCCCGGTCAGCGGTCCTGCCGCTGTCGTGCTCGTAGGGCCTGCTGCTGTCGTGCTCATACGGTCTCCGCCTCGATCTCGCTCCGGTAGGGCATGGACGTGGACGCGCCGGGTTTCTGGACGCAGAGCGCGGCGGCCGCGGAGGCGAAGGCCAGCGCCTTCGCCACCGGCCGCCCCTCGCCGAGCGCCACCGCCAGCGACCCGACGAAGGTGTCCCCGGCGCCGGTCGTGTCGACGGCGTTCACCGAAGGCGCCTCGAAGAGCATCGGCTCGCCGCCCCGGGCCGCGTACAGGCAGCCCTTCGCGCCGAGCGTGACGATGACCTCGGGCACTCGACGCAGCAGGATCTGGGCGGCGGCGTGCGGTTCGGCCTGCCCGGACAGCTCGGCGGCCTCGTGCTCGTTGGGCACCAACAGGTCGATGTGGTCGAGGAGTTCGTCGGGCAGGGGCTGCACGGGGGCGGGGGTGAGGATGGTGCGGACGCCCTGGGCGCGGGCCGCGCGGGCTCCTTCGACGACGGCGGACAGCGGGAGTTCGAGCTGCATCAGCAGCAGGTCGGCGGCGGCGATCGCCGCGATCTCCCCGGGCCCGAGCGCGGTCACCACGCCGTTGGCGCCGGGGATCACCACGATCGCGTTGGACCCGGTGTCGTCGACCACGATGTGCGCGGTGCCGCTGGGCCCCTCGGCGGTGTGCAGCAGATCGGTGTCCACCCCCGCGTGTTCGAGGCCGTCGCGCAGCAGGGTCCCGTAGACGTCGTCGCCGACCGCGCCGATCATCGTGACCTCGCCGCCCGCGCGGGCGGCGGCGACGGCCTGGTTGGCGCCCTTGCCGCCGGGGATCGTCCGGAACTCCCGTCCGGTGACGGTCTCGCCGCGGCCGGGGGCGCGGGCCGTGTACGCGACGAGGTCCATATTGGTGCTGCCGAGCACCGCGATACGGGTCATGGGCGCAGAGCCTCCTGATGGGTCAGTGCGGCGAGGGTGTCGAACCCGGTCCGGTCGAAGCCGGGTACGGAGGTGGCGAGCCGGTTCTTCAGCGGAGCCGTCCACCGCTCGGGCAGGGCGTCCGGCCCGCCCGCCAGCAGTCCGGCCAGGGACCCGGCGGTCGCCCCGTTGGAGTCGGTGTCCCAGCCGCCGGAGACCGCGCACCCGATCGACCGGGTGAAGTCGCCGTCGGCGTGGGTGAGGGCGGCGGCCAGCAGCGCGGCGTTGGGCAGCACGTGCACCCAGTGGTGGGTGTCGGCGTACGCGGCGTGCAGCCGGTCCACCACCACGTCGAACTCCCCTTCCGTACGGGCGGTTTCGATGCCGAGGCGGATCGCGCGGGCGTACCGCGAGTGCGGCGGGACCACCCGCAGCCCGGCGGCCAGGCAGCCGTGCACATCGCTCTCGCCGCCCGCCGCCACGGCCAGCGCGGCGGCGGTGAACATCGCGCCGTACACCCCGTTGCCGGTGTGGGTGAGGACCGCGTCGCGGTGGGCCCGGGCGGCGGCCCCGGCCGGGTCGCCGGGGTGGGTCCAGCCGTGTACGTCGGCCCGGATCTGCGCGCCGATCCACTCCCGGAACGGGTTGCGGAAGCGGGCGGTCTCCGGCGGCTCGACGCCCGCGAGGAGATTGCCGTACGCGATGCGCTCGGCGGTGAACGTCCGTCCGGCCGGCAGCTCGTCCAGCCAGAGCCGGGCGAGGTCGGCGGTGGTGAAGGACCGCCCGTGCCGCTGGAGCAACAGCAGGGTCAGCAAGGGGTAGTTGAGGTCGTCGTCCTCCGGCATGCCGTCGATGTTCTCGGCGAGCGAGGTGGGGGCCGAGCGGCGGTTCCAGGGGTGGGCGGCGAGCAGTTCGGCGGGCACGCCGTGTGCGGTGAACCAGGTGGACAGCGGCCAGTTGCCGGTGGCGCGGGCCAGCGCCCGGATGCCGGTCAGCGGCAGCTTCTCCACCGGCTTGCCGAGCAGACAGCCCGCCGCCCGGCCCAGCCAGGCCGCGTGCAGCCGGTCCCGGCCGACCGGGAAAGGCGTGTCCACGGGGCCCGGCCAGTGCGGGCAGGCGGCGACGATCGCGTCCAGGTCGGTGGGCTCGTCGGCGGCCAACGGCGATTCCAGCAGGGCGAGTTCGTCGAGGAGATGCCCGGCCAGTGCGCGCAGTCGCGGCGGTGCGGGCGGTTCGGACGCGCCCGCGCGCTCCGGTGCGGGGGCGCCCCCGGCCGCGTACCACCGCTCCTCGATCTCCCGGGCGTCCCGGCCGTCCTGCGCGGCCTGTCGCAGTTCGTGCCCGACCAGGTCCTCCGGCTGCACCCAGGTGAGGCGGAGGTTCATCGCGTACCGGCCAGCGCGGTGAACGTCTCCTCGTGGGCCCGGCGGCGCTCCAGATCCCGGGTGAAGACCTCCCGGGCGACCTCCGCCAGGGTCCGGGCGGGGGAGTGCAGGTCCAGCCGGCTCGCCTCCGCGACGGTGGCCGCCCAGTCGGCCGGGACCTCACCGCCGAGCGCGCCCGCGATCGCCCCGCTCATCGTCGCGATGGAGTCGCAGTCCCGCCCGTAGTTCACCGAACCGAGCACCGTACGCCGGTAGTCGCCGCCCCCGACCAGCAACATGCCGAGCGCGATGGGCAGTTCCTCGATGGCGTGCAGCCGGGAGGGGCGGCGTGCGCCGAGCGAGGGGGCCCGGTAGTCGGGGCCGACCGTGTCGAAGGGCTCCACCGCCGCCCGCAGCGGGGCGAGCGCGGAGGCGAAGTCGTCGTGGCGCGCGGCCACTTCGCAGACCGCCTCGATCGCGGAGCGGGTGCCGTCCTTCGCCAGGGCGAGCGCGGCGTCGACCACCGTCTCCGGTGTGGCGCCCGGGCGGCAGGCGGCGGCGACGGCGGCCGCGAAGACCCCGGCGGCCTCCCGCCCGTACGAGGACTGGTGCGGGGCCGCGACCTCCAGCGCCTCGGCGTAAGCGGCCCGCGGGTGACCGGCGTTGACCAGCCCGACCGGGGCCATGTACATCGCCGCCCCGCAGTTGACGATGTTGCCCGCACCGGCCTCGCGCGGGTCGATGTGCCCGTAGTGCAGCCGGGCCACGATCCACTTCTCCGCCAGGAAGATCCGCTGGAGCGGCAGCGCCTCGGCCTCCAGCTCCGGGATCCAGCGCGGGGAGAGCAGATCCGGTACGAGATGGTCCGCGACGGCGTACGCGTCGAGGTGGTCGCGGACCTTCTCGTAGACCCGGATCAGCGCGTGCGTCATGAGGGTGTCGTCGGTGACGTGTCCGTCGCCCTTGTGGTACGGCGCGATGGGGCGCGCGGTGCGCCAGTCCTCGCCGTACCAGGGGCCGACGATCCCGGTCACCGGGCCGCCGTGGCGCTCGGTGATCTGCTCGGGGGTCCAGCCCTCGACCGGGCCGCCGAGCGCGTCGCCGACGGCGGCTCCGACGAGGGCCCGGGTGATCCGGTCATCGAGTCCGGGCGTGGTGGGGGAGGGGTGCGGGGCCGAGGGGGCGGCTTCCATGGCCGTTGTGGGCGTCATGCCGGAATTGTCCACCCAGGGTGGCCGGTTCCGTGGCTGCCAGCAGCCCGGCGAGTTCGATCAGGTCCGTGCCCGCGAGCCGGGGCAGCGCGCAGCCCGCCAGCGTCCGGCAGGCCTCGCGCCAGCCGGCCGGTACGGCGGCGATCGAGCCGATCGCCCCGGTCAGCGCCCCGGCCAGGGCGGGCGCGGAGTCCGCCACCCGGGACAGGCAGGCGGCGGCCGGGAGCGCCTCAGCGATCTCGCCCCGGGCGGCGGTGGTGAGGGCCAGAGCGACGGGGACGGTCTCCGCCGCCGCGATCCCGTAGCTGTAGACGTGGTCCACGATCTGGTGCTCCAACACCGGGACCAGGGCGAACGCCCCGGCCGGCTCGTCCGCGAACTCCCGGGCCAGACGGACCGCGTGCACGGCGTTGCGGGCGATCTCGGTGCCCTCGGGGAGCTGCTCCAGGGCGGCGTTCACCACGGTGTCGACGTCCGCCCCGGCCAGCGCCACGGCGACCGCCGCCGCCATGGCCCGCGCCCCGTGCACCCCGTCGCCGTCCTGGGTGTAGCGGGCGTCGAACTCGGCGAGCGCGGCCGCCTCCGCCGGATCGCCCGGGTGGACCACGGCGAGCACGGCGGCCCGGACGCACGCGGCGTCGTCGAAGTAGTGCGGGTTGTCGTGCCCGGTGGCGGGCGGCCGCAGCCCGGCGGCCAGGTTGCCTAGCCCGGCCCGCACCGAGATCCGGGCCCGCAGCGGAAGCACCGCCGCCTCGACCTCGGGGGCCCGGGCGCTGGCGGCGGCGACGGTGGCGGCCAGCGCGTTCCAGGCCCGGTCGACCGCGTCCCGCATCCGGCGGCCGGGGGCCAGGCCCGCCGCGTCGTCGGCCGCCGCAGCCAGCACCGTACGGGCGGCGAACGCGGCCCACTCGGCGTCGTCGGACGGCCCGAGCCGCAGCGGCTCGGGCGGCTGGTTGAGGGCGATGGGCACCGGGAGCGTGGTGGTGGCGTTCTGCTCGGCGAAGGTGTCCAGCTCCCGGGTGAGCCGCCGGGTCCACTCGGGCATCCGGGCCGCCCGGTGCCGGGCCGCGGGCCACCCGGCGGCATCGCCCGCCGCCAGCCCGAGCAGCAGCCCTTCGATCCGGGCGCGGCGGGTGGGCGCCGGGGCCCCGGCAGCCTGGTGCGCCGCGGGCATCGCCGCCTCTTCCGTGGGGGTCGTCGCCGGGTGGCTCCTGACCGTTCCGCCGGGCGCGGCCGTCGTGGGCGCCGCCGGGGCCCCGGCCGCCTTGCGCGCTGTGGTCATCGCCGCTCCTCCCGTACGGGCGCGAAGCCGGCGGCCACGGACGCCATGTCCCGTACGGCCGACGGCTCGCGACCGCCGCCCCGCTCCCGCGGGCGCTCCGCCGCCCCGGCCGCCCCCGGATCGTCCGGGGTCAGCAGCTCCGCGATGTCCAGCACGTGGTAGCCGCGCATCGAGGGCAGACAGCTGCCCCGGACCGGGCCGATCGCGGCCGCCCAGTCCGGCGGGATCGAGCTCTCCCCGTGCAGCGCCCCGGCCAGGGCGCCCGCCACCGCCGCCGTCGTGTCCGCGTCGCGGCCCATGTTGACGGCCGTGAGCACCGCCGTCCGGAAGTCCCCGCGCGCCGCCGTGAACGCCCCGAACGCCAGGCCCACCGCCTCCGGCGCCAGGTCCGTCCACGGGTAACCGGCGATCACCACCGCCGAGCGCACCGCCCGCTCCATCGTGAGCCGGTCGGGGTAGGGCCGCTGGGCCGCCGCCACCGCCCGGCGCAGCGACCGGGCGGTCCAGGAGTCCATCGGGACCACCGAGAGCGCGGCCGCGATCACCGAGGCGAGGCCCGAGCCCACCATCGCCGCGGCCACCCCGGCCGCCACCGCCTGGCCCCCGTAGATCCCCTCGCCCTCATGGCTGACCCGGCCGTCCACCGCGACCAGCCGGGCCGCCTCGGCGGGGCGGCCCGCCGCGAACACCCCGAAGGGCGCCGCCCGCATCGCGAGCCCGTCGCTCCAGGCGTGCCGGTGCTGGGCCGAGATGGGCGCGGCCAGGCCCCGGCGCAGATTCTCCAGCGTGCCGCGCTCGCTGAACCCGGCCCCCCGGAACGGACCCTCGTCCAGATCGGCGATCCAGTGGTGCCAGGCCCGCTCCACATGGGAGACGTCGAGCGCCGAGCCGTGCCGGGCCAGCAGCAGCCCGGAGAAGATCGCGTACTCCGTGTCGTCGGTGCCCGCCGGGTCATCGCTCACGAAGCCCTCGATCCGCCCCCAGCGGCGGCGGATCTCGGAGGGCCGCAGATTCTCCGCCGGGGCGCCGAGCGCGTCCCCGACCGCCAGTCCCAGCAGCGCACCCCTGGCCCGGTCATTGCCGACGGCCGTGTCCATCGCGTCGCCCTTCCGCTCGTCCGGCGAGTCCGTATCCGGGCCCTGTCCGTATCTGTGCCACGCGGAGGGCGGTCGGAGGCGGGAACGGGCCGGAAAAGGGCCACTCGGATGACCCGGCCGGATAGCTGAGGCTGGCCTTTCTTCGCAGGTCAGAGGGGTGGTAAGCCAGGCCAGCCTTGCTGGCGGCGGTCGCCCGACCGGCGTACATTGGACTTTGTCGAAAGTTGTACGGAATGGGGAGAAGCGCACCGTGGCCATCATCGAGACCGACGCCGTCCTGCACGAGGCGCACCGGGACAACCACACCCACCGGGATGTGAACGGCGGCTGGCTGCGCCCCGCCGTCTTCGGTGCGATGGACGGTCTGGTCTCCAACCTCGCCCTGATGACCGGGGTCGCGGGCGGCGCGGTCTCTCAGCAGACCCTGGTGATCACCGGCCTGGCCGGGCTCGCGGCCGGGGCCTTCTCCATGGCGGCGGGCGAGTACACCTCCGTCGCCTCGCAGCGCGAACTGGTCGAGGCCGAGCTCGACGTCGAACGCCGCGAACTGCGTAAGCACCCCAAGGACGAGATGGCGGAGCTGGCCGCGCTCTACGAGTCCCGCGGTGTGGACGCCCCGCTGGCCCGCGAGGTCGCCCGGCAGCTGTCGCACGACCCGGAGCAGGCGCTGGAGATCCACGCCCGCGAGGAGCTCGGCATCGACCCGAGCGATCTGCCCTCGCCGCTGGTGGCCGCCGTCTCCTCGTTCGGCGCCTTCGCGCTCGGCGCCCTGCTGCCCGTCCTGCCCTACCTCCTCGGGGCGAGCGCCCTGTGGCCCTCGGTGCTCCTCGCCCTGCTCGGCCTCTTCGGCTGCGGCGCGGTGGTGGCCCGGGTGACGGCCCGCAGCTGGTGGTTCAGCGGACTGCGCCAGCTCGCCCTCGGCGGCACGGCGGCGGCCCTGACGTACGGGCTCGGCACGCTGTTCGGCGTGGCGGTCGGCTGATTCCGGAGCGGGCGGGCGGACGGCGTAACCGGGCCGCCCGAACGGCGCAACCGTCCGGCAACGCGTGTGACGTACGTCTTGGCGCCGCCCACTGGGCGCGACAGGCTCCGCGGCCGTAAAATGAGACGCTATGCAGCGCTACACATAAGTAGCCGTTACCCGGTGGTTTCGTTTCCCGTGCCGCCGGGCAAGAGCCGTAAGCACCGCAGGCAACGACGCCTGCTCTCTGCGACTCCTCGGGCGCCGATCGTTCCGACTGCGACCCACCCGCTGGTAGAGCCGGTCACCTCTGGTCACCCAGTCACTTCCGGTCACCACGGTGTCCGCATGCTGGAACAAGCCTTCCGCTTCTTGAGAAGCGCCCCATCATGTAACCTGCACGAAATTTCGCAGAGGGCCAACGTCGTCCCTCGGCACCGCAAATGCCACGACGACGACGGGAGAGCCGATGCGTATCGACGCCTGGTCGCCCATGGACGGTCGCCCCGCCCAGCAGGGGATGTACGACCCCCGTAACGAGCACGACGCCTGTGGCGTCGGGTTCGTGGCCACTCTGACCGGTGTGGCCAGCCATGAGCTGGTCGAGCAGGCGCTGACCGTACTGCGCAACCTCGAACACCGCGGCGCCACCGGCTCCGAGCCCGACTCCGGCGACGGCGCCGGCATCCTCTGCCAGGTCCCGGACGCCTTCCTGCGCGCCGAGACCCCTTTCGAACTTCCCGAGGCCGGCTCGTACGCCGTGGGCATCGCCTTCCTCCCCGCGGACGACTCCACCGAGGCCGTCCGCACGATCGAGAAGATCGCCGCCCAGGAGGGCCTGAAGGTCCTCGGCTGGCGCGACGTCCCGGTCACCCCCGCACTTCTCGGCAACGGCGCCCGCGCCACCATGCCCACCTTCCGCCAGGTCTTCGTCGCCGACGGCGAGTCCACCGGCATCGTCCTGGACCGCAAGGCGTTCGTCCTGCGCAAGCGTGCCGAGCGTGAGGCCGGGGTGTACTTCCCCTCGCTCTCCGCCCGCACCATCGTCTACAAGGGCATGCTCACCACCGGGCAGCTGGAGCCGTTCTTCCCGGACCTCTCCGACCGCCGCTTCGCCTCCACGGTCGCGCTGGTCCACTCCCGCTTCTCCACCAACACCTTCCCGAGCTGGCCGCTGGCCCACCCGTACCGCTTCGTCGCGCACAACGGCGAGATCAACACGGTCAAGGGCAACCGCAACTGGATGAAGGCCCGCGAGTCCCAGCTCGCCTCCGAGCTCTTCGGCCAGGCGCAGCTCGACCGGATCTTCCCCGTCTGCACCCCGGACGCCTCCGACTCCGCCTCCTTCGACGAGGTCCTGGAGCTGCTCCACCTCGGCGGGCGCTCGCTGCCGCACGCGGTGCTGATGATGGTCCCCGAGGCGTGGGAGAACCACGACTCGATGGACCCGGCCCGGCGCGCCTTCTACCAGTACCACGCCGCGATGATGGAGCCCTGGGACGGCCCGGCCTGCGTCACCTTCACCGACGGCGTCCAGGTCGGCGCGGTCCTCGACCGCAACGGTCTGCGCCCCGGCCGCTACTGGGTCACCGACGACGGTCTCGTCGTCCTCTCCTCCGAGGTCGGCGTCCTGGACATCGACCCGGCGAAGGTCGTCCGCAAGGGCCGCCTCCAGCCGGGCAAGATGTTCCTCGTCGACACCGCCGAGCACCGCATCATCGAGGACGACGAGATCAAGGCGTCCCTCGCCGCCGAGCAGCCCTACCAGGAGTGGCTGCAGACCGGCGAGATCGAGCTGAGCGACCTGCCCGAGCGTGAGCACATCGTGCACACCCACGCCTCGGTCACCCGCCGCCAGCAGACCTTCGGCTACACCGAGGAAGAGCTCCGCGTCATCCTCGCCCCGATGGCCCGCACCGCCGGAGAGCCGCTCGGCTCCATGGGCACCGACTCGCCCATCGCCGCGCTCTCCGAGCGCCCCCGGCTGCTCTTCGACTACTTCACCCAGCTCTTCGCCCAGGTCACCAACCCGCCGCTGGACGCCATCCGCGAGGAGCTGGTCACCTCGCTGCGCTCCTCGCTCGGCCCCCAGGGCAACATCCTGGAACCGACCGCCGCCGCGGCCCGCAGCGTCACGCTGCCCTTCCCGGTGATCGACAACGACGAGCTCGCCAAGCTGATACACATCAACGCCGACGGCGACATGCCGGGCATGAAGTCCGCCACGCTCGCCGGTCTCTACCGGGTCGGCGGCGGCGGAGACGCGCTCGCCGCACGCCTCGAGGAGATCTGTACCGAGGTCGACGCCGCCATAGAGGACGGCGCCCGCCTCATCGTCCTCTCCGACCGGCACTCCGACGCCGAGCACGCACCGATCCCCTCGCTGCTGCTCACCTCCGCCGTCCACCACCACCTCATCCGCACCAAGCAGCGCACCCAGGTGGGTCTGCTGGTCGAGGCCGGGGACGTCCGCGAGGTCCACCACGTCGCGCTGCTCATCGGCTACGGCGCCGCCGCCGTCAACCCGTACCTCGCGATGGAGTCCGTCGAGGACCTGGTCCGCGCCGGCACCTTCATCGAGAACATCGAGGCCGAGCAGGCCATCCGGAACCTGATCTACGCGCTCGGCAAGGGCGTCCTCAAGGTCATGTCCAAGATGGGCATCTCCACCGTCGCCTCCTACCGCGGCGCCCAGGTCTTCGAGGCCGTCGGCCTCGACGAGGAGTTCGTCGCGACGTACTTCAACGGCACCGCCACCAAGATCGGCGGCGCCGGCCTGGACGTCGTCGCCAAGGAGGTCGCCGCCCGGCACACCAAGGCGTACCCCGCATCCGGCATCGCGGCCTCGCACCGCGCGCTGGAGATCGGCGGCGAGTACCAGTGGCGGCGCGAGGGCGAACCGCACCTGTTCGACCCGGAGACGGTCTTCCGCCTCCAGCACGCCACCCGCAACCGGCGCTACGACATCTTCAAGCAGTACACGGACCGGGTGAACGAGCAGTCCGAGCGCCTCATGACGCTCCGCGGCCTCTTCGGCTTCGACTCCGGCCGCGAGCCGATCTCCCTCGACGAGGTCGAGCCCGCCTCCGAGATCGTCAAGCGGTTCTCCACCGGCGCCATGTCGTACGGCTCCATCTCCCGCGAGGCGCACGAGACGCTCGCCATCGCGATGAACCAGCTCGGCGGCAAGTCCAACACCGGCGAGGGCGGCGAGGACCCCGACCGCCTGTACGACCCGGCGCGCCGCTCCTCCATCAAGCAGGTCGCCTCCGGCCGCTTCGGTGTGACCAGCGAATACCTGGTCAACGCGGACGACATCCAGATCAAGATGGCCCAGGGCGCCAAGCCCGGCGAGGGCGGCCAGCTGCCCGGCCACAAGGTCTACCCGTGGGTCGCCAAGACCCGGCACTCCACCCCCGGCGTCGGCCTCATCTCGCCGCCGCCGCACCACGACATCTACTCCATCGAAGACCTCGCGCAGCTGATCCACGACCTCAAGAACGCCAACCCGCAGGCCCGCATCCACGTGAAGCTGGTCTCCGAGGTCGGCGTCGGCACGGTCGCCGCCGGTGTCTCCAAGGCCCACGCGGACGTCGTCCTCATCTCCGGCCACGACGGCGGAACGGGCGCCTCCCCGCTCACCTCGCTCAAGCACGCGGGCGGCCCCTGGGAGCTCGGCCTCGCCGAGACCCAGCAGACCCTGCTGCTCAACGGCCTGCGCGACCGCATCGTCGTGCAGACCGACGGCCAGCTCAAGACCGGCCGCGACGTCGTCATCGCCGCCCTGCTCGGCGCCGAGGAGTTCGGTTTCGCGACCGCGCCGCTCGTCGTCTCCGGCTGCGTCATGATGCGCGTCTGCCACCTGGACACCTGCCCGGTCGGCATCGCCACCCAGAACCCGGTCCTGCGCGACCGGTTCTCCGGCAAGGCCGAGTACATCGTCAACTTCTTCGAGTTCATCGCCGAAGAGGTCCGCGAGATCCTCGCCGAGCTGGGCTTCCGCACCATCGAGGAGGCCGTCGGCCACGCCGAACTCCTCGACACCGACCGCGCGATCACCCACTGGAAGGCGCAGGGCCTCGACCTCGCCCCGCTCTTCCACGTGCCCGAACTGCCCGAGGGCGCGGTCCGCCACCGCATCGTCGAGCAGGACCACGGTCTGACGAAGGCGCTCGACAACCAGCTGATCAAGCTGGCCGCCGACGCGCTGGGCGCCGAGAGCGCCGAGGCCGCCCAGCCGGTCCGCGCGCAGGTCGCGATCCGCAACATCAACCGGACCGTCGGCACCATGCTCGGCCACGAGGTGACCAAGAAGTTCGGTGGCCCGGGCCTGCCCGAGAACACCATCGACATCACCTTCACCGGCTCGGCCGGCCAGTCCTTCGGCGCGTTCGTGCCGCGCGGGGTCACCCTGCGCCTGGAGGGCGACGCCAACGACTACGTCGGCAAGGGCCTCTCCGGCGGCCGCGTGATCGTCCGGCCCGACCGGGGCGCCGACCACCTCGCCGAGTACTCCACCATCGCCGGCAACACCATCGGCTACGGAGCCACCGGCGGCGAGATCTTCCTGCGCGGCCGCACCGGCGAACGCTTCTGCGTTCGCAACTCCGGCGCGCTGGTCGTCTCCGAGGGCGTCGGCGACCACGGCTGCGAGTACATGACCGGCGGCCAGGCCGTCGTCCTCGGCGAGACCGGCCGCAACTTCGCCGCCGGTATGTCGGGCGGTGTCGCGTACGTCATCGACCTCAACCGCGACGACGTCAACGTCGGCAACCTCGGCGCGGTCGAGGAGCTGGACGACACCGACAAGCAGTGGCTGCACGACGTCGTGCGCCGCCACCAGGAGGAGACCGGCTCCACCGTCGCCGAGAAGCTCCTCGCCGAGTGGGACACCGCCGTGACCCGCTTCAGCAAGATCATCCCGTCCACGTACAAGGCAGTGCTCGCCGCCAAGGACGCCGCTGAGCTCGCCGGTCTCTCCGAGCAGGAGACCACCGAGAAGATGATGGAGGCGGCGACCCATGGCTGACCCCAAGGGCTTCCTGACCACCGGACGCGAGGTCGCCAAGACCCGCCCCGTGGCCGAGCGCGTCAAGGACTGGAACGAGGTCTACGTTCCGGGCTCGCTGCTCCCGATCATCAGCAAGCAGGCCGGCCGCTGCATGGACTGCGGCATCCCGTTCTGCCACAACGGCTGCCCGCTCGGAAACCTCATCCCCGAGTGGAACGACTACGCCTACCGCGAGGACTGGACCGCCGCGTCCGAGCGGCTGCACGCCACGAACAACTTCCCGGAGTTCACCGGGCGGCTGTGTCCGGCCCCCTGCGAGTCGGCGTGCGTCCTCGGCATCAACCAGCCCGCCGTCACCATCAAGAACGTCGAGGTCTCCATCATCGACAAGGCGTGGGACAGCGGCGACGTCACCCCGCAGCCGCCCGAGCGCCTCTCCGGCAAGACCGTCGCGGTCATCGGCTCGGGCCCGGCGGGACTCGCCGCCGCCCAGCAGCTGACCCGGGCCGGCCACACCGTCGTCGTCTACGAGCGCGCGGACCGCATCGGGGGCCTCCTCCGCTACGGCATCCCCGAGTTCAAGATGGAGAAGTCGCACATCAACCGCCGCATCGAGCAGATGCGCCTGGAGGGCACCAAGTTCCGTACGGGGGTGGAGATCGGCCAGGACATCGACGCCGCCAAGCTCCGCCGCCGCTACGACGCGGTCGTCATCGCGGCCGGCGCCACCGTCTCCCGCGACCTGCCGGTCCCCGGCCGCGAGCTGAACGGCGTCCACTTCGCGATGGAGTACCTGCCGCTCGCCAACAAGGTGCAGGAGGGCGACCTGACCGTCGCCCCGATCCACGCCGGCGGCAAGCACGTCGTCGTCATCGGCGGCGGCGACACCGGCGCCGACTGCGTGGGCACCGCCCACCGCCAGGGCGCGGCCTCCGTCACCCAGCTGGAGATCATGCCGAAGCCGGGCGAGGAACGGAACGCGGGCCAGCCGTGGCCGACCTTCCCGATGCTCTACAAGGTCACCTCCGCGCACGAGGAGGGCGGCGAGCGGGTCTACTCCGTCTCCACCACCCACTTCGAGGGCGACGAGGACGGCAATGTCCAGGCCCTCCACCTGGTGGAGGTCGAGTTCAAGGACGGTAAGCTGGAGCAGAAGCCCGGCACGGAGCGGCGCATCCCCGCGCAGCTCGTCACCCTGGCCATGGGCTTCACCGGAACCGACCAGTCCAACGGTCTGGTCCAGCAGTTCGGCCTGGAGCTCGACCAGCGCGGCAACGTCGCCCGCGACGAGAGCTACGCGACCAACGTCGACGGCGTCTACGTCGCCGGTGACGCGGGACGCGGCCAGTCGCTGATCGTGTGGGCCATCGCCGAGGGCCGCTCCGCCGCCCGCGGAGTGGACCGCTTCCTGACCGGGACCAGCGCCCTGCCGGCCCCGATCCGCCCGACGGACCGGTCCCTGCTGGTCTGAGCACCACCCGGGTTCCCCCTGGGCCACGCGGCCCGGGGGAGCCCCCACAAGACGTCCCGTACAACGGCGTACGGAACTGAACGCGGCGCCTGCCCGTCCCCGACCGGACACCAGCGGGCGCCGTGGCGCGTCCGGGGGTGGCCTAGGCTCAAGGTCTGCCGAACACCGAACGGGGGAGCCGTCATGCGCGGTGCGGACACAGCCGTGGGCGGGAGCGGCCCGGCCATCAGCCTGACCAAGGTCCAGGAGACGGCTCCGGCCCTGGTCAGCCTCTACAAGAGCGCCGGGGCCTCGCTGGAGAAGCGCGGACTCGGCGGTCAACGGGCGGCTGTCTACCTGGTGCTCGACTACTCCGGTTCGATGAGCACGTACTACAAGGACGGCAGCGTGCAGGCGCTGGCGGAGCGAGTTCTCGGGCTGTCTGCGCATCTCGACGACGACGGCAGGGTCCCGGTCGTCTTCTTCTCCACGGACATCGACGGCTTCGCCGATATCGGTCTGGAGAACCACCGGGGCCTCATCGATAAGATCGTGGCGAATCTCGGGCACATGGGCAGGACCAACTACCACGTGGCGATGGATGCGGTGATCGACCACTACCTGGAGAGCGGGGCCACAGACCCGGCTCTGGTCGTCTTCCAGACGGACGGCGGGCCGAGCAGCAAACTGGCCGCCGAACGCTACGTCTGCAAGGCCGCGAAGCTGCCGCTGTTCTGGCAGTTCGTCGGCTTCGGCAACACGCGGAGCAGCCAGTTCGACTTCCTGCGCAAGCTCGACGAGCTGGCCGTCCCCGCCAAGCGGACCGTCGACAACGCCGGGTACTTCCACGCGGGCCTCGACCCCCGGAAGGTCCCGGACCGCAAGCTGTACGACCGGCTCGTCGCCGAGTTCCCGCTCTGGCTGGCCGCCGCCCGCGAGCAGGGGATCGTCCGGTGACCGTACGGATCCTGCGCGCCGCCGACCTCACCCCCACCCCCTGGAGGAACGGCGGCGGGCTCACCCGGGAGATCGCCACCGGCCCCGAGGGCGCGGGGGCCGACGCCTTCGACTGGCGTGTCAGCCTCGCGGACGTCACCGCCGACGGGCCCTTCTCCGCCTTCCCCGGTGTGGACCGCATCCTGACCGTCGTCGAGGGCGCGGGCATGGACCTCGTCGTCGGCGGGGAGCACCACATCGTCGACGAGCCCCTGTGGCCGCACGGTTTCCCCGGCGATCTGCCCACGGAGGGCTTCCTGCTGAGCGGCCCGGTCGTCAATCTCAACGTCATGTACCGCAGGGCCCGTACGCGGGCGGAGACCGCCGTCGTCTGCGGCACGGTCCGGCTGCTGCCGCCGGAGGGCGGTGCGCTGCTCGCCGTCTCCCTCGACGACGGCGCGGAGCTGGCGGGCGGCGAGCGCGGTGCCCGGCTGGACCGTTACGACGCGGTGCTCGCCGCCGGGGCGTCGCCCGGGGTGCTGCGGACGATGGGCCAGGCGGTGCTGATCACGTTCTCGGACGTGTGATCGCCCGGCGAATCCGGACGGAGGATGTCGGGTATCCGGTGTTCCATGGCGCCCATGACGTCTTCTTCACCCCTTTCCTGGGGCGGCTTCGCCGCTGCCGAACCCGACTTCGCCGACACCGTCCAGCGCCGCTTCCGCCTCTACAAGCACCACGTCCTGGCCACCCTGCGGAAGGACGGCTCTCCCCGGGTCACCGGCCTGGAGGCCGACTTCCGCTTCGGTGAGCTGCTGCTCGGCATGATGCCGGACTCGCTCAAGGCCCTGGACCTGCGCCGCGACCCGCGCTTCGCGCTCCACGCCAACCCGGGCCCCGACGCCGAGATGAACGACGGCGACGTCCGGGTCAGCGGCCGGGCCGTGGAGATCACGGACCCGGAGCTGATCGCCCGCTTCATCGAGGAGGCCACCCCGCCCGAGCCCTTCCACCTCTTCCGGGCCGAGCTGACCGAGGTGGTCCGCATCGGGCTCGACGGCGACGAGCTGGTCATCCGGTCCTGGCGGCCGGGGCAGCCGCTGCGCACCGTACGCCGGAAGTGACGGGAGCCCCTGCGGCCGCGACCGGGCCCGGCCGCAGGGCGCTCACCCCGCCAGCACCCGGGCCCGGCACGCGGACGGCGTCCCCCAGGCGTCCCGCAGCGGCCGGGCCCGGCGCAGCCACCAGGCGAGGGCCAACTCCTCGGTGTAGCCGATCGCGCCGTGCGACTGGAGCGCGGTGCGGGCCGCCGCGTATCCCGCCTCGCCCGCCGTCACCTTCGCCGCCGCGACCGCCGCCCCGGCCCCGGACGGCCCCTCGGCCAGCTCCACCGCCGCCCCGTACAGCAGCGGGCGCGCGAACTCCAGGCCGAGCAGGGTGTCGGCCAGCCGGTGCTTGACCGCCTGAAAGGAGCCGACGGGCACCCCGAACTGGGTGCGCTGCTTCACGTACGCCACCGTCGCCCGCAGCAGCTCCTCCCCGCAGCCCAGGGCCAGGCCCGCCGTCGCGAACGCCGCCCGGTCGCCCGCCGCCCGCGCCGCCTCGCGCACCCCCGGCCCGGCCGCCACCACCTCGCCGCCCGGCTCCGGCCGGAACAGCCGCCGCGCCGGATCCACCGAGACCGCCGGTGAACCCAGGCCCGGCGCGAGCCGCAGTTCGTCGCCGGTCACCGTGAACACCGCGTCCGCCGCGTCCGCGTCCAGCGCGTACGGCCCGTGCCCTTCCAGCAGCAGCGACACCACCGCCGTACCCGCCGCGATCCTCGGCAGCCACTCCTTCGCCGCCGGGCCGCCCACCGCGCCCAGCAGCACCCCGGCCGCCAGGGTCTCCGCCACCGGACCGGGCACCGCGTGCCGCCCCAGCTCCACACAGGCGACGGCGCTCTCCACGGGGAGCGGCCCCAGCCCCCCGTACGCCTCCGGAACCGCCAGCGCGAACACCCCCGCGTCCGCGAGCCGCCCCCACAGGGCCCGCCCCGGCCCGTGATCCCCGGCCGCCCACGCCCGCAGGACCGCCGGGGTGTCGGCCGCCGTCAGCAGCGCGTCCAGGGAACGCCCGAACTCGCGCTGCTCGTCGGTGAGCAGGAAACGCATCAGCGCCGTCCCTTCGGCAGGCCGAGCAGCCGCTCGGCGATGATGTCGCGCTGGATCTCGTTCGTCCCGGCGTAGATCGGACCGGCGAGCGCGAACACGTACCCCTCCGCCCACGCGGTGTCCGCCGGCTCCGCGTCCGGGCCCAGCAGATCGAGCGCCGTCTCGTGCAGCGCGATGTCGTAGTCCGACCAGAACACCTTGTTCAGGCTGGACTCCGGACCCAGCGACGCCCCCGCCGCGAACCGGGCCGCCGAGGCCGCCGTGAACAGCCGGTACGCCCGCGCCCCGATCACCGCGTCCGCCACCCGGTCCCGTACGGCGGTGTCCGCCGGGTCGCCCACCTCTCGCCACAACTCCGTCAGCCGGTCGGCGGCGGCCAGGAAGCGGCCGGGGGAGCGGAGCGTGAGCCCGCGTTCGTCCCCCGTGGCCGACATCGCGATCCGCCAGCCCTGCCCCGGCTCCCCGATGACGTCCTCGTCCGGTACGAAGACCTCGTCCAGGAAGATCTCGGCGAACGCCGGCTTCCCGTCCAGCCGGCCGATCGGACGCACCGTGACCCCGGGGTCCCGCAGCCCGAACATCAGGTACGTGAGCCCCTGGTGCGGTTTCGCCGCCCCCGGGTCCGTACGGAAGATCCCGAATGCCCGGTCCGCGAACGCCGCCCGCGATGACCAGGTCTTCTGCCCCGACAGCAGCCAGCCGCCCTCCGTCCGCACCGCCCGCGAGCGCAGCGCCGCCAGGTCCGACCCGGCCTCCGGCTCCGACCAGGCCTGCGCCCAGATCACCTCGCCGCCCGCCATCGGGGGCAGCACCCGGGCCCGCTGCTCCGCCGTGCCGTGGGCGAGGAGGGTGGGGGCGAGGAGGCTGACCCCGTTCTGCGAGACCCGGCCCGGCGCGCCCGCCGCCCAGTACTCCTCCTCGAACGCCAGCCAGCCGAAGAGATCCGCGCCCCGGCCCCCGTACTCCTCGGGCCAGGAGACCGCCGACCACCGGCCCTCGTACAGCTCCGCCTCCCACGCCCGGTGCGCGGCGAACCCCTCCTCGGTCTCCAGGGAGGGCAGCGGCCGGGCGGGTACGTGCTCGCGGAGCCAGGCCCGGGCCTCGGCCCGCAGCGCCCCGGTCCGTGCTGTCTGCGCCAGATCCATGGAGCCCGCCTTCCGTAAGGCCGTTCCCTAACAAGTGTTTGGTAGGTTAACGTACAGCTCAAGCACCGTCGAGAAGTCGGGGGAACGGGCCATGGACGCACCGCCGTACCTGCCGGGACACGGACTGCTGGCCGGCCGCACCGCCGTGATCACCGCCGCCGCCGGAGCCGGCATCGGCGGCGCCACCGCCCGCCGCTTCCTGGAGGAGGGGGCGCGCGTGGTGATCAGCGACGCCCACGCCCGCCGGCTGAAGGAGAGCGCCCACGCCCTCGCTGACGCGTTCGGACCCGACCGCGTCACCCATCTGACCTGCGACGTCACCGACGAGGAGCAGGTGGCCGCCCTCTTCTCACACGCCGAACGGAGCCACGGCGGCCTCGACATCGTCGTCAACAACGCGGGCCTCGGCGGCACCGCCGAACTCACCGAGATGACCGACGACCAGTGGACCAGGATCCTCGACGTCACCCTGAACGGCACCTTCCGCTGCACCCGCGCCGCCCTGCGCTCCCTCAAGGCCGCCGGAACCGGAGGCGTCCTCGTCAACAACGCCTCCGTCGTCGGCTGGCGCGCCCAGCGCGGCCAGGCCCACTACGCCGCAGCCAAGGCCGGGGTCATGGCCCTCACCCGCTGCGCCGCCGTCGAGGCCGCCGACTACGGCGTACGCGTCAACGCCGTCGCCCCCAGCCTCGCCATGCACCCGCACCTCGCCAAGGTCACCTCCGCCGAACTCCTCGCCGAACTCACCGCGAAGGAGGCCTTCGGCCGGTACGCCGAACCCTGGGAGGTCGCCAACGTCATCGTCTTCCTCGCCAGCGGCTACTCCTCGTACATGACCGGCGAGGTCGTCCCCGTCAGCAGCCAGCATGCGTGAGCACCTGCGTGAACACCTGGGCCACGGGCGGACAATGGGCGGGTGCCTACCAAGAAGAAGCCCCAGGTGACCCCCACGCCGGAGCGACGCCGAGAACTGCTCGCCACCGCCGCCGAGGTCTTCGCCGCCCAGGGATACAACGCCACCACCGTCCGCCGGATCGCGGACGAGGCCGGGATGCTCGCGGGCAGCCTCTACTACCACTTCGATTCCAAGGAATCGATGATCGACGAGATCCTCTCCACCTTCCTCGACGAGCTCTGGCAGGGCTACGACGCGGTCCTGGCGGCCGGCCTCGGCCCCCGCGAGACCATCGAGGCCCTGGTCACCGAGTCCTTCCGGGAGATCGACCGGCACCGCCCCGCCGTCGCGATCTACCAGAAGGAGTCCAAGCACCTCGCCACCCAGCCGCGCTTCGCCTACCTCGTCGACTCGCAGACCAAGTTCGAGAAGGCCTGGCTCGGCACCCTGGAACGCGGCGTCGCCGAAGGCGTCTTCCGCGACGACCTCGACATCCGCCTCACCTACCGCTTCGTCCGCGACACCGTCTGGGTCGCCGCCTCCTGGTACCGCCCCGGCGGACACCACAGCCCCGAGGAGATCGCCCGCCAGTACCTCTCGATGGTGCTGGACGGCATCGCCCTGCGCATCTAGCCACCTCTCGATGACCGAGGAGCAGCAGCCATGACCGAGGCCTACATCGTCGAAGCGGTACGCACCCCCGTCGGGCGGCGCGGAGGAGGCCTCGGGGCCGCCCACCCCGCCGATCTCGGAGCCCATGTGCTGCGCGAGCTGATCGGCCGCTCGGGCGTCGACCCGGCGGCCGTCGAGGATGTCGTCTTCGGCTGCCTGGACACCGTCGGACCGCAGGCCGGCGACATCGCCCGTACGTCATGGCTCGCCGCCGGACTGCCCGAGGAGGTCCCCGGCGTCACCGTCGACCGGCAGTGCGGCTCCTCCCAGCAGGCCCTCCACTTCGCGGCCCAGGGCGTCCTCTCCGGCACCCAGGACCTCGTCGTGGCGGGCGGCACCCAGAACATGACCCAGATCCCCATCGCCTTCGCCTCCCGCCGGGCCGCCGAACCCCTCGGCCTCACCCAGGGGCCCTTCGCGGGCAGCGAGGGCTGGCGGGCCCGCTACGGCGACGCCCCCGTCAACCAGTTCCACGGCGCCCAGCTGATCGCCGAGAAGTGGGGCATCGGCCGCCGCGACATGGAGGAGTTCGCCCTCACCTCCCACCGGCGGGCGGTCCGCGCCGTCGACGAGGGCCGCTTCGCCCGCGAGACCGTCGCGTACGGGGACGTCACCGCGGACGAGGGGCCGCGCCGTGACACCACCCTGGAGAAGATGGCCGGCCTGAAGCCCGTCGTCGAGGGCGGCACCATCACCGCCGCCTGCTCCTCCCAGGTCTCCGACGGGGCCGCCGCCCTGCTCATCGCCTCCGAGCGGGCCGTCGCCGCACACGGCCTCACCCCACGGGCCCGCATCCACCACCTGTCCGTACGCGGCGAGGACCCGATCCGGATGCTCTCCGCCCCGATCCCCGCCACCGCGTACGCCCTGAAGAAGACCGGCCTCACCATCGACGCCATCGACCTCGTCGAGATCAACGAGGCGTTCGCCCCGGTCGTCCTCGCCTGGCTGAAGGAGACCGGCGCCGACCCCGAGCGGGTCAACGTCAACGGCGGGGCCATCGCCCTGGGCCACCCGCTCGGCGCGACCGGCGCGCGGCTCATGACCACCCTGCTCCACGAACTGGAACGCACCGGCGGCCGCTACGGGCTCCAGACGATGTGCGAGGGCGGCGGACAGGCCAACGTCACCATCGTCGAGCGGCTCTGAGACACCCGGGCTCCGAGACACCCGGCATACACCTTCTGGTCAGCCAAGTTTTCCCTCCGGCGGCGTGGCGTGATCCACCGCCGGAGGAGAGGACGTGCTAGGGTGTTTCCCGTTGCAGTTTTGGTACCCATGAACTTTATGTGCGCCTGACGGGAATGCTTCCTCAGGCGCATTATTGTTTTCCGGCTTTCTCCGGATGGGGCTCAATGCGGCGACTTGGAATCCGTAAAGTGCGGATTTCCGGCACTGCACCTCTTTTAGGAGAATGACATGGCTACTGGAACCGTGAAGTGGTTCAACTCGGAAAAGGGCTTCGGCTTCATCGAGCAGGACGGCGGCGGCGCCGACGTCTTCGCCCACTACTCCAACATCGCCACCTCGGGCTTCCGTGAGCTCCAGGAGGGCCAGAAGGTCTCCTTCGACGTCACGCAGGGCCAGAAGGGCCCGCAGGCGGAGAACATCGTCCCGGCCTAATTGCCGGACGCGTACCTCGCTGACCGGGGCCCGCACCGTGAAGGTGCGGGCCCCGGTTTGTGCTGTCCGAGCGACCACCCGTCGCAACAACCCGTTCTGTGCGCACATCCTGGGGGCGCACCCGGACGGCCGGGCCGGCACATCGCAGTAAACCCATTCGGCAGTTGCCCAGGAATCCCCCAGGAGGGCAATTCCGTATGACCAGCTCCGAACGCCAGGACCGCACCCCCCGCTCCCGTCCGGCCCGTGGCCGAGGCCGCGGCCAGGGCGCGGCCCCCCAGGCCGCCTCGAACGGCCGGGGCGGCGCACCCCGCTCCCGTAACCAGGGCGGCTCCAAGCCCGCGGCCCGCCGCAAGCCCGCGGTCGCACAGCCCGCCGAGTTCGCTCTGCCGGAGACCGTGACCCCCGCGCTGCCGTCCGTCGAGGCCTTCGCCGACCTGGACATGCCCGCCGCGCTGCTGAAGACCCTCGCCGCGCAGGGTGTCACCGAGCCGTTCCCGATCCAGGGCGCCACCCTGCCGAACTCGCTGGCCGGCCGCGACATCCTCGGCCGCGGGCGCACCGGCTCCGGCAAGACCCTCGCCTTCGGCCTGGCCCTGCTGGCCCGCACCGCCGGGCGCCGCAGCGAGCCGCGCGCCCCGCTGGCCATGGTCCTCGTCCCCACCCGGGAGCTGGCCCAGCAGGTCACCGACGCGCTGACCCCGTACGCGACCGCCGTGAACCTGCGGATGGCCACCGTCGTCGGCGGTATGTCGATCACCAAGCAGTCCGCCACCCTGCGGCGCGGCGCCGAAGTCCTCGTCGCCACCCCGGGTCGGCTCAAGGACCTCATCGAGCGTGGCGACTGCCGGCTGGACCAGGTCTCCATCACCGTCCTCGACGAGGCCGACCAGATGGCCGACATGGGCTTCATGCCGCAGGTCGTCGCCCTGCTCAAGCAGGTCGAGGCGGACGGGCAGCGCATGCTGTTCTCCGCGACCCTCGACAAGAACATCGACCGGCTCGTCAAGATGTTCCTCACCGACCCGGTCGTGCACTCCGTCGACCCGTCCGCCGGTGCGGTCACCACGATGGAGCACCACGTGCTCCACGTCCTGGACGAGACCGACAAGAAGGCCGTCGCCACGAAGATCGCCGCCCGCGACGGGCGGGTGATCATGTTCGTCGACACCAAGCGCGCCGCCGACCGCTTCGCCAAGCGGCTGCTCGCCAGCGGTGTACGGGCGGCCGCCCTGCACGGCGGGCGCTCCCAGCCGCAGCGCAACCGGACGCTCGACCAGTTCAAGACCGGTGAGGTCACCGCGCTCGTCGCGACGAACGTCGCGGCCCGCGGCATCCACGTGGACGACCTCGACCTGGTCGTCAACGTGGACCCGCCGACCGATCACAAGGACTACCTCCACCGCGGCGGGCGCACGGCGCGCGCCGGGGAGTCCGGCAGCGTCGTCACGCTGGTGCTGCCCGAGGAGAAGCGCGAGATGACCCGGCTGATGCAGGACGCGGGCATCGCGCCGCGCACCACGCGGGTCACCTCCAGCGACGCGGAGCTGGGCCGGATCACGGGCGCGCGTGAGCCGTCGGGCGTCGCGATCGTGATCGAGGTACCGCAGCCGACCCCGCCGAAGCAGAGGGCCCGGTCGGGCGGTTCGGCGGGTTCCGGCGGCGGCGCGGTGCGCTCCGGCAGCCGGGGACGGGGCCGGCGCGGGGCCGGCGGTGCCGGCGGGACCGGCGGGACCGGCGGGACCGGGGGTGCGCAGGGTGCGCGTTCCGGTGGCGGCGCGGGCCGCTCCGGGGGCACGGGCCGCTCGGGCGCGCCTGCCCGGGGTCGCCGGGCGGCGTAGGCCCACACTTCAAGCCGCCGGGTGGGCGAGGACCGGGGCCACATTTCAAGCCGTCCGGCGATTGAGGACCGGGGTCCGGGGCAGAGCCCCGAAAGCCCCGGGCCGGGGCACTGTCCTCAATCGCCGGACGGCTGGTGGTGGGCCGGGGCACTGTCCTCAATCGCCGGACGGGCTTGATAGGGCGGTCTGTCGCCGGGTGCGGGCCGATGTGGGCCGAGGCTTGTCCTCAAGCGCCGGACGGGCTGGGCGTGGCCGCCCGGTTGTCGGGCGTGGGGGCCAGGGCTGCCAAGGCCCCCTCCGCCTCCGTCAGGATCCGTTCCACCAGACCCGCCACGCTCGGCAGATCCTCGATCAGGGCCGCCACCTGGCCGGAGGCCATGATGCCGAGGTCCGTGCGGCCCTCCACCATCGACGCCCGCAGCAGCATCGGCGCGTTCGCCGCCATCAGCACCTGGCTCCAGCTCAGCTTCCTGCCGTGCCGCATCGCCAGTCCGTCCCGGACCATGTCCCGCCGGCTCAGGCCGGACAGCCGGCGGAAGCGGGACGCCCGGCGCACCGCCCCGTACAGCGAACGCAGCCGGCCCGCGTCCTCCAGCTCCGCCACCATCTCCGTACGGAGCATCCGGTGCGGCAGCCCGTCCACCGCCCGCGTCAGCGTGATGTCCTGGGCGGCCGCCGCCAGATAGCGTGCCTTCACCGCGTCCGGGACCGTGGAGTCCGAGGTCAGCAGGAACCGGGTGCCCATCGCGACGCCCGCCGCCCCGTACGCCAGCGCCGCCACCAGCCCCCGGCCGTCGTGGAAGCCGCCCGCCGCGACCACCGGGATGTCCACCGCGTCGACCACCTGCGGCAGCAGCACCGTGGTGGCGACCTCCCCCGTGTGACCGCCGCCCTCGCCGCCCTGCACGATCACCGCGTCCGCACCCCACGCCGCGACCTTCTCCGCGTGCCGCCGGGCCCCCACCGACGGGACGACGACCACGCCCGCGTCCTTCAGCTCCGCGATCAGCTCCCTCGACGGGGCGAGCGCGAACGACGCCACCCGCACGCCCTCCTCGATGATGATGCCCACCCGCTCCCGGGCGTCCCCCGCGTCCGCCCGCAGGTTCACCCCGAACGGCGCGTCCGTGCGGGACTTCACCTCCCGTACGGCGGAACGCAGTTGGTCCGGCGTCATGGTCGCCGACGCCAGGATGCCCAGCGCCCCGGCCCGCGCGGTCGCGGTGACCAGGCGGGGGCCCGCCACCCAGCCCATGCCGGTCTGCACGATCGGGTGCCGGACGCCGACGAGATCGGTCAGGGCGGTACGCATCAGGCCCCGACCTCCCGGTCCCGGGTGCGGGCCGGGTCGATGACCTCGCGGATCAGGGCGAGTTCGGCGGAGGAGGGGGCGCGGGTGTACGGGACGTCGGCGGGGACCGTGAGCGGGAAGCCCGTCGCCTCGCGGACCCTTTCCACGGTGACGCCCGGGTGGACCGAGGCCAGCCGCATCGAACGGTCCGGCGTCGCGAAGTCGAAGACCCCGAGATCGCTGACGACCCGGGGGATGCGGTGGAAGCGCGTGGCCGAGGGGCCCGCCGCCTCCGCCCGGTCGTGGCCGACCCCGCAGACCATGTCGACGCGCTCGACGAAGACCCGGGGCGAGTGCCGGGGGATCCAGTAACTCACCGGGTTGTTCAGGGTGTTGACCGGTGCTCCGCGTACGCCCAGGAGCTGGCGGGCCGGTTGCTCCCAGTCGCCGATGCAGGAGATGTTCTGGTTGCCGAAGCGGTCGATCTGGCTCGCGCCCATCATCACGTGCCGCCGCCCCCCGGTCACCAGGGCCAGATGTCTGCGGTAGGGGAGCCAGCCCTCCGGCTCGCCGTCCGGGCCGACGAGCCTCGCCTCGCCGTCCGTGAGCAGCAGATCGGGCGCGAAGGTCAGCCGCGCCAGCCGGGCCCCCACCGCCGGCACCGCGCCCATCGGACTGGCCAGGATCTCCCCGTCGCCCCGCCAGGCCTCCGCGCAGGCGATCACGCAGTACTCGGCACGGGTGACGCTCTCCACGGCGGACGCGTTCATTTCTGCTCCTCGTGCCAGACGCGGACGGCTTCCCGGTAGCTCTTCTCGTCGCCGTCCGGCGGCAGGAAGCGGGCTGCGAACTCGGCCCAGGCGGCGGGATCGGCCGCCGCCGTCGCGTACGCCTTCTGGAACGGCTCGTCGCGCGGGTGGTCGGGGACGCAGGAGGTGAAGTGCGCCCCGCCCGGCGTCTCCACGACGCCGGTGACGGCGTGCCGTTGGACGAGGAGGGTCGCCAGCGGCCGCCCGCCCTCCGTCAACTCCCGGGTCTCCACCAGGCGTTCGCAGGAGACGTACGCCGCGTCCGCCGCCTCGCAGAACAGGTCGTCGAAGTACGGGTCGGGGCCCAGGTACTGGCCGTTGCCGAGCCGGTCCGCCCGGTTGAGGTGGACCAGCGCCGCGTCCATCCGCAGGGCGGGCGCCGCCACGAACTCCTCGCCGTCCTCGTACGGTGAAGTCACCGTGCGCAGCTCGGGGTTGACCCGCATCACGTCCGAGCCGAGCCCGGCCCGCACCGGCAGGAACGGCAGCCGGTTCGCCGCCGCGTGCAGCCCCCACATGAACATCGCCTCGTCGATCTCCGTCAGCGCGAACGCCCCGCGCTGCCGGGCCGCCCGGTAGTGCGGCTCCAGCGGGATCGAGTCGAGCGTCACGAACGCCGTGACCAGACGGCGGATCCGCCCCGCCGCCGCCAGCAGCCCGACGTCCGGGCCACCGTAGGAGATCACCGTGAGATCGGTGACCGATGACCGCAGCAGCGCCCTGACCAGCGCCATCGGCTTGCGGCGCGAGCCCCAGCCGCCGATCCCGATCGTCATCCCGCTGCTCAGCCGGCCGACGACCTCCTCGGGCGTCATCGTCTTGTCGCGCCCCTGCGGGGGAGTGGTCACGGTCGGGCCTCCTTGCCGAAGGTGTCGCGGACCCGGGCGGCGGTCCCGGCGAGGTTCGCCTCGAAGGTGAACCCCTGCTCGAAGCGGTAGCTGCGCTGTACGTCGACGGGGTCGATGCCGTTCAGGGCGGCCTTGGCCAGCCGCAGCAGATGGCCGTCCTTGGCGGCGATCTCGTCCGCCAACTCCAGTGCGGCGGCCATCAGCCGCCCGCCCGGGACCACCCGCCAGACCGAGCCGTGGGCGAGCAGTTCGGCGGCGGTGACCGTGCGCGAGGTGTAGTACAGCGTGCGCATCAGGTGCTGCGGCACCAGCCGGGCGAGGTGGGTCGCGGCGCCGAGCGCGCCCCGGTCCAGCTCCGGCAGGCCGAAGACCGCGTCCTCGCTCGCGACGATCGCGTCGGCGTTCCCGACGAGGCCGATACCGCCGCCCAGACAGAAGCCGCGCACCGCCGCGACGACCGGGACCTCGCACGCGTACACCGCCGCGAACGCCTCGGCGCAGCCCCGGTTGGCGCCGATCAGCGCCTCGTGCCCCGGATCGCGCTGCAACTCCTTGATGTCGACGCCCGCGTTGAAGCCGCGCCCGGCGGCGGCCAGGACGACGCAGCGCACCTCCGGGTCACGGCCCGCCGCCCGGACGGCGTCCGCCAGGTCGTACCAGCCCCGCACGGGCAGCGCGTTGACGGGCGGACGGTCGACGGTGACGACGCGGACGCCGTCGTTCCCGGGGGGCGACGCGGTGGAGACAGTCATCGGAGGATCAGCTACCTTTCCACCAAACATTTGTTAGGTGGACGGTAGCAGGCGCCCCGCCCGCCAACCAGGACCACTTCCACGGGAGATGAGATGACCGCACCCACCGCACACCGTGCCGGACTCTGCGCGGGCCGGGTCGTCGCCGTCACCGGCGCCGGGCGGGGGCTCGGCCGGGCCCACGCGCTGGCCTTCGCCGCCGAAGGGGCACGGGTCGTCGTCAACGACCTCGGCGTCCGACCGGACGGCAGCGGGGGCGGGGGCTCCGGCGGACCGGCCCGTGAGGTCGTCGAGGAGATCGTCGCGGCGGGCGGCGAGGCCGTCGTGCACGGCGGCGACATCGCCACCGCCGCAGGCGCGGCCTCCCTCGTCACCACCGCCCTGGACACCTTCGGCCGCTTCGACACCCTCGTCAACAACGCGGGCTTCCTGCGGGACCGGATGCTCGTCAACCTGGACGAGGACGACTGGGACGCGGTGATGCGCGTCCACCTCAAAGGTCACTTCCTGCCCCTGAAGCACGCCGCCGCCCACTGGCGGGCCGAGGCCAGGGCGGGCCGCCCACCGGTCGCCCGGGTGATCAACACCAGCTCCGGCGCCGGACTCCTCGGCAGCGTCGGCCAGGGCAACTACGCGGCGGCCAAGGCCGGAATCGTCGCCCTGACCCTGGTCGCGGCGGCCGAACTGGGCCGGTACGGAGTCCAGGTCAACGCCCTCGCCCCGGCCGCCCGGACCCGGATGACCGAGCAGACCTTCGCCGCGACCATGGCGGCCCCGGGGGAGGGCGCGTTCGACGCGATGGCCCCCGAGAACGTCTCGCCCCTCGTCGTCTGGCTCGGGTCCGCTTCGAGCGACGGGGTGACGGGCCGCGTCTTCGAGGCCGAGGCGGGCCGCATCACCGTCATGGAGGGCTGGCGCCCGGGCCCCACCGACGACCGGGGCGCGCGCAGATCACCGGCCGAGGCGGGCGAGACGGCGCGCCGACTGCTGGCGGAGGCGGCGGAGCCGGGGCGGGTCTACGGGGCGTCCTGAGGGGCATGGCGCGGGGGCCGTCGTCCGGGCCGGGAAACCCGCTTGCGGGGGCCGTCCCGTACCGGACACCCTCGCAGCACACGACGAACAGGAACAGGGCCCGAACCGATGAACGAGTTCTGCTGGATGGACCTCAAGACCCACGACCCGTCCGGCACCGCCGCCTTCTTCTCCTCGGTGCTGGGCTGGGACTTCGCCGTGGACGAGGAGGACCGGCGGCGGGCCGTCACGATCTCTGCCGGAGGCGCCCGGATCGGCGGGGTGAGCGACCTCGCCCAGCCGGTGTACCCGCCCGGAACGCCACCGCACATCGCCTACTACCTCGCGGCCGACGACGTGGACCACCGTACGGCTGTGGCGGTCGGCAACGGAGCGCGGATCGTCCTCCCGCCCTTCGACGCGGGGGACCAGGGCCGGATCGCCACGCTGATCGACCCGGTGGGCGCGGTCTTCTCCCTCTGGCAGCGGCAGAAGCCCACCGGGTGGCCGGCGCCCGCCACGGTCGCCGCCGGCCCGCACCGTACGGTCCTGGCCTGCGAAGACCCCGAGCGGGCCCGGCAGTTCTACGCCGCCGTGATCGGCGCACCCCTCGGCCGGGCCGACTTCCGCACCGCCGCCCCCGACCCGGCCGCCCCCGACTCCGCACCCCGGTGGGAGCTGGCCGTCGGCGTGGACGACCTGGACGGTGTGATCCGGCGCGCCCGCGCCCATGGGCAGGAACCCGCCACCCTCCCCGGGGAGGAGGGCGGCCGTCGTGCCGTGCGGCTGCGCAGCCCGGAAGGGCTGGCGTTCCGGATCCAGGAGGACGACCGGATGCCCGTCTTCCTGGAGACCGACCGGCTCGTCCTGCGCCCGGTCACCGCCGCCGACGCCCCCGACCTGCTCGCCCTCGACAACGACCCCGCCGTCATGCGGTACATCAACGGCGGCCGGCCCACCAGCCCCGAGGACATCCGGGACCGGACCCTGCCGAGGCTCCTCCACCACTACCCGTGCACCGGGACCCGCGGCTACTGGGCCGCGGTGCGGAAGGACACCGGGGCCTTTCTGGGCTGGTTCGGGCTCCGGCCGCTGGACGACCACGACCCTGCCGTCGTCGAGCTCGGCTACCGGCTGAACCGGGCCGCCTGGGGCCGCGGTCATGCCACCGAGGGGGCGCGGGCCCTGGTCGACAAGGGGTTCACCGACCTCGGGGTCCAGCGGGTCACCGCCAACACCATGGCGGTCAACACGGGATCCCGGCGCGTGATGGAGAAGGCGGGGCTGACCTTCCTCCGGGCCTACACCGAGGACTGGCCGGAGGTCATCGAGGGCTCCGAACACGGCGACGTGGAGTACGAACTCACCCGGGAGACGTGGGAGCGGAGCCGATAGCCGGGAGCCGGCAGGGGGCGGGGGCGGTCCGGGCGGTGACTACGCCGGTGCGCCCAGCAGGGCCGCGATCTCGCCGTGGCCCGTGTGCTGGTCCACGCCCGCCGACGGCACCCCGTCCCGGAGCAGCTCCACCGCTATCGTCTCCTCGCCGTCGCGTCGGTCGTGGAGCGTCACCGTCTCGATGCCGGAGCCGTACATCTCCTCCAGCCGCAGCAGCAGCTCCCGCTCCGGATCGAGTCCGGCGATGCGCCGCGCCTCGGCCAGCGCCAGGGCGACCGCGGACTCCTGCCCCTGCGCGCCCGCGCCGTGCGCGAGCAGCGCCCGTACCGTGCGCAGGGATCCGCGCTGGGCCGCCAGCACCAGCATCGACTCCCCCCGCGGGCCCGGCAGCAGCGGGTCCGCGCCACGGGCGAGGAGCAGCTCCACCGTCGCGGAGTGCCCCAGGCCGACCGCCCACCGCAGCGCCGTGAAGCCGAACTCCTCGCGCAGATCCGGCCGGGCCCCGGCGGACAGCAGCGCCTCCACCACCGCGGTGTGCCCGCCGCACGCCGCCCCGCACAGCGGCAGGTCGCTCGCCCCGGGCCCGCTCGCCCGGTCGGGGTCGGCCCCGGCGGCGAGCAGCAGGCGTACCGCTTCCAGGCGGTCCTGGACCGACGCCAGATAGAGCGCCGTCGTGCCCTCCTCGTCGCTCGACTCGGCCGGCGCACCCGCGCGCAGGGCCCGTACGACCGCGTTCTCGTCCTCGTACAGCGCGTCGAACAGGCATGGTTCGTCCCTGATCGGCTCGTTCGTCATGCTTCGATCCTACGGCGGGCCGCTGACAACGCCTCGGCTCAGGTGTCGCACTCCAGAGCGGTCCGGCACAGCCCGCAGCGCGCGGTGAACCGGCCCCGGACGGGGACCCGGATGCGCTGGTGGCAGGTGGGGCAGGGGAAGGAGACGCGCAGACCGCCGTCGCCGGTCTCGAAGGCGTACGGAACGTTCGGGTCCGGGGCGGTGCCGGGGTGGTCCTGGGCGTACCGGCGGTCCTTGGCGTAGCGGCGTCGGCCCGCCCAGCCCGCGGCGGTCAGCGGCGGCCGGCGCAGATCCTGCAGCGCCCGCTCCCGGCCCTTGGTGTACGCGGTGTACGCCTGGGGGCTGGTGAACCACGGCGAGGGGTCCTCGTCGAAGGCGAACGCCCGCTTGGCCAGGACGTATCCGAACTCCTCCGGGGTGAGGTAGCCCAGCTTCTGGCGGGAGGTGGCGTCCTCCCGGAACGCGTCCAGCAGCAGCCAGCCCGCGCCGAGGTAGGCCGTCGTGGTGTCGGTCAGGATCTCGTTGGCGCGGGTCCCGGGGAACTCCAGGCCGAGCCGGTGCAGCAGCACATGGGTGACCTCGTGCGCGAGCGCCGCCCCGATGTCCCTGCGGTGGGTGCGGAAGCGGTCGTTGAGCTCGATGAAGTACTCGGGGCCCGCGGTGAGTTCCACGCTCGCCGCGTGCTCCATCGCCCGGAAGCCGACGATCATGCGGGCCTCGGGCAGATGGAGGTGCTGGACCAGTGAGCGCGCCACCCGCTGGGCTCCCAGGTGCAGATCGTCCTGGTCCGCGAACGCGGCGTCGGCGGGCGGGAGGCTGGTGGCGTAGGCGTGGACGCCGTCCGCGGAGAGCCGGCGGTAGAGCGCGGTGACGGCGGAGCGGACCGTGTCCAGATGCGGAAAACCATGGACGACGGGTGCGCCCGGAGGGCTGTTCGCCACGTCGGAACCCCCCATCCGCGACGGTCGACGGACCTCCACTGTATGCCGGGGCGGAAACCTGCCGATGATCTTGGCTGAAAAGTGCGCCTTGTGGCAGCGGTCACCCGGCACCGATAATCGGATCGTTCTTGTCGGGTACATGACTAATTCGGCTTCGGTGCCGGAGGTCGTCACCCCGGCCGGGACGTGCGTGCCGGACCGCGCAACCCCACAGCAGCACCGGAATCCCGCGTACCGGAAACCCCGCGTACCAGGACTCCTGCACCACAACGCAGCAGCGCAACCTCCCACAGCAACCCCCCACACGAAATCCCCCCACGAAAGAAGGCCTCCGTGAAGCTTCTGAGCGTGCTGAAAAGGTGTTCCGTCGCCATAGCCGCCGTCGCCCTCGCGACCGTCAGCCTCCAGCCCGCCGCCGCGGCCCCCCAGCCGATCGTCGGCGGAGAACGCGCCGAACAGGGCGAGTTCCCCTTCATGGTCCGGCTCTCCATGGGCTGCGGCGGTGCGCTCTACGCCCAGGACATCGTCCTCACCGCCGCCCACTGCGTGGACGGTTCGGGCGACGACACCTCGATCACCGTCACCGGCGGTGTCGCCGACCTCCAGTCGCCCGACGCCGTCGAGGTCCAGTCCACCAAGGTCCTGCAGGCCCCCGGCTACAACGGCACCGGCAAGGACTGGGCGCTGATCAAGCTCGCCCAGCCGATCGACCAGCCCACCCTCAAGATCGCCACCGACGACACCTACGACGAGGGCACCTTCACCGTCGCGGGCTGGGGCGCCGACCGCGAGGGCGGCAGCCAGCAGCGCCACCTGCTGAAGGCCGACGTGCCGTTCGTCTCCGACGCCGACTGCTCGTCCGCCTACGGCGGCGACCTCGTCGCCGACGAGGAGATCTGCGCCGGCCTCCTCGGCACCGGCGGCGTCGACAGCTGCCAGGGCGACTCCGGCGGCCCGATGTTCCGCAAGGACGACTCCGACGAGTGGGTCCAGGTCGGCATCGTCAGCTGGGGCCAGGGCTGCGCCCGCCCCGACTACCCGGGCGTCTACGCCCAGGTCTCGCACTTCGCCGGTGACATCGCCTCCGCGGCCGACTCGCTCTGACCTCGCTCGGAGCCCGGCCGCCGGTCACCGCACGTCCGGCCGGTGATCACGGCTGAACCACCCCGGGAGCGCCCGTACGTACGGGCGCTCCCGGACCCAGTTCCACCCGCGGCTCGCCCGCGTCCTCCAGCTCCAGCACCCACACCTCGTTGACGCCCTCGCGGAGCACCGGACCCGGCACGTACAGGGTCCGCTGCGGGCCCGCCGACCAGTACCGGCCCAGGCAGAAGCCGTTCACCCACACGAACCCGCGCGTCCAGCCCGGCAGTTCGAGACCGGCGTGATCGACACCCGGCACGCCTGAGCCGCCTGAGCCGCCTGAGCCGCCTGAGCCGCCCGTGACGCCCGCTGCGCCCCCGACCGTGAACGTCCCCCGGAACAGGCCCGTCCGCCCCGCATCGCCCGCCCCCGCGGCGGCCTCCACCGGACCGAACGGGACCGCCGCCACCGCGTCCGCCGCCTCGAAGGCGTCCAGCCGCAGCGCCCGGGCCCGTACCCCGTGCAGATACTGCCGCTCGTGCAGCACCCCGCCCGTGACGCCCTTCGGCTCACCCAGCCGCGGCCCGTAGTTGACCCGGCCCAGCGACTCCACCCACAGCTCGACCTCCGCCGGACCCGCCACCGGCTCCGGCAGCGGCCCGGACTCCTCGGTCAGCACCCCGGCCCGCACCCCGTCCACGTACACCACCGCCCGGTCCCGCAGCCCCGAGGCCCCCAGCGGATACGCCTGGCGCGGCCCCGGCACCGCCACCCGGTAGCGCACCAGACCCCGGTCCACGCCCAGCTCCTCGAAGGTCGGCGGCACCCCCGACTCCGCCGTCTCCGGATCGCCCAGCGCCTCCAGTACGTCCCCGAGCCCGGCCCACCCGTCCAGCTCCACCCGTACCGGCCCGGCCAGCCCCTCCGGCTCCGGCGGCAGCGCGGGCAACGGCCCCTCGGCGTACCCCTCCAGGACCTCCCGGAACAGCCGGAACTTCTCCGTGGCCCGCCCGTACTCGTCGACCGGCGCGTCGTAGTCGTACGACGTCACCGTCGGCTGGAACGCCCCGTCCTGCAAGGGGCCACCGCGGTTCGCCCCGGCCCAGCCCGCGAAGTTCGTCCCGCCGTGCGCCATGTAGATGTTCACCGACGCCCCGCACTCCAGGATCTCCCGCAGCGCCCCGGCCGCCTGCCCCGCATCCCGTACGACGGGCTCGGCCCCCCAGTGGTCGAACCAGCCGCACCAGAACTCCATGCACATCAACGGGCCCTTCGGCTGATGCCGGCGCAGCACCTCGAAACCCTCCCGCGCCCCCGAACCGAAGTTCGCCGTCGCGAGGAGACCCGGCACCGAACCACCGGTCAGCATGTGGTCCTCCGGGCCGTCCGACGTGAACAGCGGAACCGTCACCCCGCACTGCCGCAACAGCCCCGCCAGCCACTCCAGATACGCCGCGTCGCTGCCGTAACTCCCGTACTCGTTCTCCGCCTGGACGAGGATCACCGGACCGCCCCGGCCGGTCTGCCGCCGCACCACCTGCGGCAGCAGCTGCCGGAACCACCGCTCCACCACCGCCCGGTACTCCGCGTCC
Source organism: Streptomyces sp. DSM 106670 (assembly GCF_055792845.1). Taxonomy (NCBI): domain Bacteria; kingdom Bacillati; phylum Actinomycetota; class Actinomycetes; order Kitasatosporales; family Streptomycetaceae; genus Streptomyces; species Streptomyces sp. DSM 106670. The sequence goes on along the minus strand of NZ_CM147704.1, from coordinate 1,673,461 downwards.
CGGGTCCGCACCCGCCGCCCGAACCGGCCCGTCACCCACACCGGAAGACCGCCGTTCTCCCACTCGGCGCAGATGTACGGCCCCGGCCGCACGATCGCCCACAGCCCCGCCCGCTCCACCGCGTCCAGGAACCGGCCGAGCGCCCCCACATCCCGGACCTCGCCCTCCCGGGGCTCGTGCAGATTCCACGGTACGTACGTCTCGACGCAGTTCAGCCCCATCGCGGCGAGCATCGCCAGCCGGTGCCCCCACTGCTCCTCGTGCACCCGGAAGTAGTGCAGGGCGCCCGACAGCAGCCGTACGGGCTTCCCGTCGAACCGGAAGCCGTCGTCCCCCACGGTGAAGTCGGTCATCGCGCTCGTACGCTCCTGTGCCCGGCCGCACCCGCGGCCCTCCGGTGAATTGGTCCGACCACCTTCACCTCTGGCGCGCACCGGGTCCATGGACAAAGATCGCTGCTGATTGGACACAACGCGCAGGACATCGGACGCGCCGCGCGGGACGACGTGCGCGGGAAGGAGGAGCGGGATGCCGACCTACCACACCTGGATGCGCTTCTTCACGCCGAGCCCGCTCCACCACCGGCTGGGCCTCGTCTGCCTCGGCGTCGGCCTCCAGCACGGCGCGCTGCCCACCGTCGGACCCCGCACCCTCGACCACCACGTCGCTGTGGTCGTCAACTCCGGCACCGGCTGGTTCAAGGGCCCCGACGGCCGCCGCACCCCCGTCACCGGCCCCAGCCTGATCTGGCTGACCCCCGGCACCCCCCACCACTACGGCGCCGACCCCGGCACCGGCTGGGACGAGAGCTTCGTCGACTTCACCGGCCCCGCCACCGCCACGTACACCGAACTCGGCTACATCGAGCCCGACCGCCCCCTCGTCCCGCTCTCCGACACCGCCGCCCCGCGCGCCGCCGTCGGCCGCATCGTGCGCGCCGCCCGGCGCGGCAACCCCCTCCTGGAGGTGGAGACCGGGGCCGCCGTCCACGAACTCCTCGTCTCGCTCCGCCGCGCCCGCGCCGACATCGGGCCCGACGGCGACCCGGTGCTCCAGGCGCTGGCCCGCGACGCGTACCAGCCGCTCACCGTCGCCGAGCACGCCGCCCGGCACGGTATGACCCCCGCCGAACTGCGCACCGCCGTACGGCGCGGAGCCGGCTGCAGCCCCAAGGACTATCTGCTCGGCATCCGCCTCGGCCGGGCCAAGGAACTCCTCGCCGCCACCGACCTGCCGGTCGCCGCCGTGGCCCGCCGCGTCGGCTACGACGACCCCGCCTACTTCTCCCGGCTCTTCGCCCGCCGGGTCGGCACCGCCCCCGTCCGCTTCCGCGAACAGCAGGGCCGCAGCGTGCCCGGCGGCTGGAGCGACCGGGTGCCCGATCCGGACGACCCGCCGACGATCACGACCTGACGGCGGCCGTCTAAGCTCGCTGACCATGAGCACGAGCGAAATCGACCCGTCCGTCCAGGCCGAGCTGAACCGGCTGCGCGAGAGCATCGACAACATCGACGCCGCCGTCGTCCACATGCTGGCCGAGCGCTTCAAGGCCACCCAGCAGGTCGGCCGCCTCAAGGCGGACCACAGGCTGCCGCCCGCCGACCCGGCCCGCGAGACCCGTCAGATCGCCCGGCTCCGGCAGCTGGCGCAGAGCGCGAACCTGGACCCGGCGTTCGCCGAGAAGCTGCTGAACTTCATCATCGCCGAGGTGATCCGCCACCACGAGCGCATCGCCGACGAAGCGGGGAACGGCGCCGGGGCCTGACCGCCCACCGCCGGGCACGGCGGACGCGCCCGCGAGACCCGCACCCGCGCGCCACCCGGACCGACCCCGTCCGCACGGCAACGCGTCCGCCCGGCCGCCGGTCCGCCCGGACCGGCCGAGATCCGCCCGTCCGCCCAGGGAGAACCCCGCTGCGCCCGCCGTCCCCCGTACGGCAGCATGGGGCCATGTCCGTACTGACGCGCGACGAAGCGCAGACCCGAGCCCAGATCCTCGACGTGGAGCGGTACACGATCGCCCTCGACCTCACCACCGGCGAGGAGACCTTCGACTCCGTCACCGCCATCCGGTTCACCGCCCGCGCGGCCGGAGACACCTTCGTCGAGGTCAAGCCCGCCACCCTGCGCTCGATCAGCCTCGACGGACACCCCCTGGACCCCGCCCTCCTCGACGGCAACCGCTACCCCCTCACCGGACTCACCGCCGGCCCCCACGAACTGCGCGTCGACGCCGCGATGCACTACTCCCGCACCGGCGAGGGCATGCACCGCTTCACCGACCCCACCGACGGCGAGACCTACCTCTACACCCAGCTGTTCATGGAGGACATCCAGCGCGTCTTCGCCGCCTTCTGCCAGCCCGACCTCAAGTCCGTCTTCGCCATCGACGTCACCGCCCCCGAAGGCTGGACCGTCCTCGGCAACGGCGTCGCCGAACACACCGGACAGGGGCGCTGGACCATCGCCCCCACCCCCCTCATCTCCACCTACCTCGTCGCGATCGCCGCGGGCCCCTGGCACTCGGTCACCACCGAGCACGCCGGACTGCCCTTCGGCATCCACTGCCGCCGCTCGCTGGCGCCCTACCTCGACGCCGACGCCGACGAGATCCTCGACATCACCCGCGCCTGCTACGACCGCTACCACGAGAAGTTCGACGAGCCCTACCCGTTCGACTCCTACGACCAGGCCTTCGTCCCCGAGTTCAACGCCGGCGCCATGGAGAACCCCGGACTCGTCACCTTCCGCGACGAGTTCGTCTACCGCTCCGCCGTCACCGACACCGAACGCCAGACCCGCGCCATGGTCATCGCCCACGAGATGGCCCACATGTGGTTCGGCGACCTCGTCACCCTCACCTGGTGGGACGACATCTGGCTGAACGAGTCCTTCGCCGAGTACATGGGCTACCAGACGCTCACCGAGGCCACGCGCTTCACCGACACCTGGGTCGACTTCGGCGTCGCCCGCAAGGGCTGGGGCTACGACGCCGACCAGCGCCCCTCCACCCACCCCGTCGCCCCCGACCCCGACGCCGTCCCCGACTCCGCGTCCGCCCTCCTCAACTTCGACGGCATCAGCTACGCCAAGGGCGCCTCCGCCCTGCGCCAACTCGTCGCCTGGCTCGGCGAGAAGGACTTCCTGGCCGGCATCAACGCCCACTTCGCCCGCCACCGGTTCGCCAACGCCACCCTCGCCGACTTCATCGACAACCTGGCCTCCGCCACCGACCGCGACGTCCACGCCTGGGCCGAACAGTGGCTGCGCACCACCGGCATCGACACCCTCACCGCCGAGACCGGCACCCCCGAGCCCGCCGCCCCCACCGCACCGAACGGCAACGGCAACGGCCAGTCCTGGTCCCTCACCGTCACCCGCGACGGCTCCCGCCCCCACCGCATCACCGTCGGCGCCTACGACCACGCCCTGGGCACCCAGGCCGGCCCCGGCCACCTCGCGCTGCGCGACCGCTTCGAGATCGACGTACCCGGCGACGGCACCCCCACGATCCGCCCCGGCCACCGCCCCGCCCTCGTCGTCCTCAACGACGGCGACCTCACCTACGCCAAGGTCCGCCTGGACACCGCCTCCTGGGACACCGTCCTGACCGGCCTCTCCGGCATCCCCGACGCCCTCACCCGGGCCGTCCTCTGGAACACCGCCCGCGACATGGTCCGCGACGGCGAACTCGACCCGGCCACCTACCTCGCGACCGCCCGCACCCACCTCCCGCACGAGAGCGACCTCGCCCTCGTCCAGGGCGTCCTCACCTTCGCCGCCGGACAGATCGCCGCCCGCTACACCGCCCCCGAGAACCGCCCGGCCGCCCTCGCCACCCTCACCGACCTCTGCCGCGACCTCATCCGCCGCACCGAGGACGGCTCCAACCCCGGCCTGCGCCTCATCGCCGTACGCCACTTCATCGACGCCGCCACCCAGCCCGACACCCTGCGCACCTGGCTCGACGAGGACACCGTCCACGGCGGCCCCGAACTCGACCCCGAGCTGCGCTGGCGCATCCTCACCCGGCTCGCCGTCCTCGGCGCCACCGACGAGACCACCATCGCCGCAGCCCTCGAAGCCGACCCCAGCGCCACCGGCCGCGAAGGCGCCGCCCGCTGCCGCGCCGCCCTGCCCACCCCCGAAGCCAAGGCAGCCGCCTGGGACGCCCTGTTCACCGACGACACCCTGTCCAACTACCTCTTCACCGCCACCGCCCAGGGCTTCTGGCAGCCCGGCCAGGAAGAGCTGACCGGCGACTACGTGCCCCGCTTCTACCCGGAAGCCACCGCACTCGCCGCCCGCCGCGGCCCCGCCATCGCCGAGGCCGCCGGACGCTACGCCTTCCCCGCGTACGCCGTCGACGCCGAAAGCCTCGCCACCGGCACCCGCGCCCTGGAGGACCCGGCCCTCATCCCCGCCCTGCGCCGCAAGCTCGTCGACCAGCTCGACGACCTCCGCCGCGCCCTCGCCGTACGGACGTCGGCCGACCGTTAGGGCGTATCCGCACGGCCCGGACGACCCTCGTCCGGGCCGTCGCTCCCCGACCGCAGGTCGGCGAGCAGCTCCGCCTGACCCGACAGCACCCCGGTCAGAATCGTCCGCGCCACCCGCAGCAGCTCCGCCACCCCCGGGTCGGCCAGCGTGTAATGGACCGCCGAGCCCTCCCGCCGGGCCGTCACCAGACCCGCACGGCGCAGCACGGCCAACTGCTGCGACAGATGGGCGGCCTCGACCCCCACCTCGTTCAGCATCTCCGACACCGCGTGCTCGCGTTCACTGAGCAGTTCGAGCACCCTGATCCGCACCGGGTGCCCCAGCGTCTTGAAGAACTCCGCCTTCAAGCGGTACAGCGGCGTACTCACCGGCGGGGCCCCGTTCCGCACGGCGGAAAACCGCCGCACCACACCTGACCAGAACTCTTCTCCATGGGTTCATCCTCGCGCCTTCGCACCACGAGGATGAACCCGGGGACCGGCCGGGTCAGGCCTTCTTCAGGAACTCGGTCCTCAGCACGAGCCCCTTGACCTTCTTCGTGTTGCACTCGATCTCACCGGCGCGCCCGGTGAGCCGGATGTTCTTCACCAGCGTGCCGCGCTTGAGCGTCTCCGACGTGCCCTTCACCTTCAAGTCCTTGACCGTGGTCACGGAGTCACCGTCCGCCAGCACGGTCCCGTTGCTGTCCTTCACGACGATGTCGCTCATGGCGCGTTCCTGCCCTTCTCCACCCGGTACAGCTCTTGCACCGGACATCTCTCAACGGTCATGGGACCGGCCGTTCCGCCGCAGCGGCAGCGTGATCCATATGCTCTTGCCGCCCTCGTCGACATCGCCCCGCACCACCGCGCTGCCGCCCAGACCGTGGGTCAGCTCCATCACGGTCGCCAGCCCCCGACCCGGCGCTATGCCGGCGGACGCGAACAGCGCAGGACGGTACGGATGGCGGTCGTGCACACCGAACGCGAACGTGTCGGGGCCGCCCGCGAACACCACCGTCACATTCGGCGAGAGCACCGCCGCGTGCCGCACACTGTTGGTCACCAGCTCACTGACGATCAGCAGCGCCGGATCCCGGCACGGATCCTGCGCCGCCACCCCCCACTCCGCCAGCACCTGCTCGGCGGTCTCCCGGGCGATGCGCACGGCCGAACCCAGGGTGGGCAGCGTCAGCACATGCCGGTACGGCAAGGTGTCCGGAGGCGTGATCATCGGGCCGCCTCCTCGGCCGGAGCCGCCACCGGCACGTCCCGGCCGCCCCGGGCCGGCACCACCCCGGCCGCCGCCGCCCCGTCGGCCCGCGCCACCCCGGCCGCCGCCAGCCGCTCCCGGGCCGCGCCGAACGCCTCGGACGCCGTGGCGTACTCACGCCCCTCCCGCCGCAGCAGCTCCAGCGCCCCCACCGACTCCAGCGCCCGCCGCTGACCCGGCCGGATCCCGGAGGCCAGCACCACGATGCCCCGCCCGTTCAGCCGGTGCACGGTGTCCTTCAGCGCCAGCGCACCGGTGGCGTCCACCGTGGTCACCCGGCACATACGCAGGATCACCACCCGTACGCCGGAGATCTCGCCGAGCTCCAGCAGCGAACGGTGCGCCCCGGCGAAGAACAACGGCCCCTCGACCCGGTACGCCACCACCTGCCCGGCCGTCCCGGCGAGCTCACCGTCACCGCCGCCGCCACCCTCGTACGATTCCGTGCCCGGCAGCTCCGGCACGCCGTCGCCGTACGTCTGTGCGCCCGGCAGCTCCGGAACGCCGTCGTCGTACGGATGCACCCGGTCCAACCGCGCCTCGGCCGCGACCGCGCGCAGGGCCAGCAGCCCGGCCACCGCCAGCCCGATCACGACCGCCAGCACCAGATCCAGCACCAGGGTCGCCGCCGCCGTCAGCACCAGCACCACCGCGTCCGAGCGCGTCGCCCGCGCCATCGCCCGCAACGCCCCCACCTCGACCATCCGCACCGCCGTGGCCAGCAGCACCCCGGCCAGCGCGGCGAGCGGGATCCGCGACACCAGCGGAGCCGCCGCGAACACGATCACCGCCAGCACCCCGGCATGCGTCAGCGCCGCCAGCCGCGAACCCGCGCCCGTACGGACATTGACCGCCGTCCGCGCGATCGCCGCCGTCGCGGGCACCCCGCCGAACAACGGCGCGGCCAGATTCGCGATGCCCTGCCCGAACAGCTCCCGGTCCGGATCGTGCTTCTGGCCCGTCGTCATCCCGTCGGCCACCGTCGCCGACAGCAGCGACTCCAGCGCAGCCAGCGCCGCCACCGCGACCGCCGGAGCCACCAGCGAACCCACCGCCGACAGATCCAGGAACCCGAGCGAAGGAGCCGGCAGACCCGCGGGCAGCGCACCGATCGGCGTCGCCCCGTCCAGGTGGAACAGCTGCGCCGCCAGCGTCGCCGCGACCACCGCCACCACCGAGAACGGCACCCCCGGACGCAGCCGCGCCCCCGCCAGCATCAGCCCCGCCACCCCGACGGTGATCGCGAGCGCGGTCCAGTTCGGGCCGCCCACGAACTCCTCGACCGCCCGCCACGCCACCACCAGCACCTTGTCGCCCTCCGGGGCGGCCACCCCCAGGGCGTTCGGAACCTGCTGGAGAGCGATCACACACGCGATCCCGAACGTGAACCCCTCGACCACCGGCGCCGGGACGTACCGCATCGACCGGCCCGCCCGCAGCAGCGCCAGCACGATCAGCAGGCCCCCCGCCATCAGCCCGACCGTCAGCACCCCGCCCGGACCGTACTCCGCGACGATCGGCACCAGGACCACCGTCATCGCCCCGGTCGGCCCCGACACCTGCAGGTTCGACCCGCCGAACACCGCGGCCAGCGCCCCCGCCACCACCGCCGTAGCGAGCCCCGCCTCCGCGCCCAGCCCCGACGCCACCCCGAAACCGAGCGCGAGCGGCAACGCCACGATCGCCACCGTCAGACCGGCCAGCAGATCACGGCGCGGAGCACGGGTCATGGCCTCGAAGTCGGCGCGCACCGGCAGCAGCGCCCGCACCCGCCCCCAGCCCCGCGCCGCCACATCCGAAAACCCGCTCACGGCGCGGACACCTCGGCCTCCCGCAGCTCGGCGAGCAAGCTGTCCCGGTCGGACAGCATCTCCGTCAGGATCCGCCGCGCGGCCCGCATCAGCTCGGCGACATCACCGCCCGCCAGCTCGTACACCACCGTGGAACCCTCCCGGGTCGCGGTGACGATGCCGGACCGGCGCAACACCGCCAGCTGCTGCGACAGCGCCGAGGGCTCCACCTCGATCGCGGCCAGCAGATCCCGCACCGGCAACGGGCCCGCCTGGAGCAGCTCCAGGACCCGGATACGCACCGGATGCCCGAGCATCCGGAAGAACTCGGCCTTGGCCTGGTACAGGGGGACCGGCACGGCGGAACCTCTCCTCGGCAGTACGTCACCACCGCGGGCGGAAGAGCCGGGCGGGGGCCGCGGTCCGCGCACGACGGCGGAACGGCCCACACAGCATGTAGTGAATTGCAGAATTTCGCAATTCACTCATTGAGCAACACCACGCGGGACCACCCCGCCCGCACACCCATCCAGAACCCGCACACCCATACCACCCCGACCCCCGCCGGCCCGGCCACACCGACCGCCAGTACCCCTTTCGAGTTCAGATCGTTGACCTCTTCGGCCGCGCCACCCGAAACCCGGGACAAGCTGGCATGTCCACCCCCGCGCACCCCGAAGGACCACCCCACCCATGCCCACCCCGCCCCTCGCCGGAGGCACCGCAGGCCCCGACGCGCTGCGCCCCCTCATCGACACCGTCCTCACCGCACTCCACGACGGCGCGACCCTCCGCGGCGGCCCCCTCCCCGCCGGCGGACCCGACACCGTCACCCCCCGCACCCGCACCGCCACCCACCCCCTCATCCCCGACCACGGCACCGGCGCCCACCACGCCCTGCGCACCTTCGTCACCGCCCTCGCCGCAGGCGCCGCCGACCCCGCCCACCCCCACTGCGCCGCCCACCTCCACACCCCGCCCCTCGCCCTGGCAGCCGCCGCCGACCTCGCCGCCAGCGCCCTCAACCCCTCCATGGACTCCTGGGACCAGGCCCCCGCCGCCTCCGCCCTCGAAGCCGACCTCACCAGCGCCCTCGCCGCCGAGATCTACCCCCACACCCCCTCACCCGACGCCGTCATCACCACCGGCGGCACCGAGGCCAACCAACTCGCCCTCCTCCTCGCCCGCGAACGCCACGGCCCCGTACAGACCGTCTGCGGCGCCAACGCCCACCACAGCGTCGCCCGCGCCGCCTGGCTCCTCGGCCTCCCCGAACCCGTCGTCGTCCCCGCCCCCACCGGCACCCTCGACCTCGCCGCCCTCGACGAAGCCCTCACCGAACTCCACCGCCCGCTCCTCGTCGTCGCCACCGCCGGAACCACCGACACCGGCGAGATCGACCCCCTCGACGCCATCGCCGACCTCTGCACCACCCACGGCGCCGAACTCCACATCGACGCCGCCTACGGCGGACCCCTCCTCCTCAGCCCCACCCACCGCACCCTCCTCCACGGCCTCGACCGCGCCCACAGCGTCACCCTCGACCTGCACAAACTCGGCTGGCAACCCGCATCCGCCGGCCTCCTCGCCGTACCCGAACGCCACCACCTCACCCCCCTCCACCACCACGCCCCCTACCTCAACGCCGACGACGACACCGAAGCCGGCCTCCCCGACCTCCTCGGCCGCTCCCTGCGCACCACCCGCCGCCCCGACGCCCTCAAGATCGCCATCACCCTCCAGGCCCTCGGCCGCACCGGACTCGCCGACCTCATCGACCGCACCGTCGCCACCGCCCACCACCTCGCCGACCTCATCGCCAAAACCCCCACCCTCGACCTCTACGACCGCCCCACCATCAGCACCGTCCTCTTCCGCCCCACCGGAACCGACGACCACACCGTCGCCACCGTCCGACGCACCCTCCTCCAACGCGGCCACGCCGTCCTCGGCCGCGCCCACGCCGAAGGCCGCCTCTGGCTCAAGGCCACCCTCCTCAACCCCCACACCACCCCCGACGACCTCCAAGCACTCCTGGACCTCGCCACCGCCACCACCACCGACCTCCTGACCGGCCCCGTCACGGCCACCGACCTCTTGACCGGCCCCGCCGCGGCCACCCCGGCCGACCTCGTCACCGCCACCCCGGCCGACCCCGGCCCGGACTCCCCGAACGGCACCACCCCCGGCACCACCCACCCCACCCCTCACCCCACGGAAGGCGACACCCCGCGATGACCGACCGGCCCGCCCCCGAACCCGACCAGCCACACGACCTCGTCGGCATCGGCATCGGCCCCTTCAACCTCTCCCTCGCCGCCCTCGCCCACAACATCCCCGCCACCCCCGGCGACCCCCGCCCCCTCGCCGCGACCTTCTACGAACAACGCCCCGCCTTCCACTGGCACCCCGGCCTCCTCCTCGACGGCGCCAGCCTCCAAGTCCCCTTCCTCGCCGACCTCGTCACCCTCGCCGACCCCGCCAACCCCTGGAGCTTCCTCAACTACCTCCGCACCCGCGACCGGCTCTTCCCCTTCTACTTCGCCGAGCGCTTCCACATCCAACGAGCCGAATACGACGCCTACTGCCGCTGGGTCAGCGAACAACTCCCCGGACTCCACTTCGGCCACCAGGTCGACGCCGTCCGCTGGAACACCGACCGCGCCCTCTTCGAAGTCGACTTCACCCAACTCGACCGCGACGGCGAAGCCGAAGCCCTCGGCCGCGCCTACGCCCGCCACATCGCCCTCGGCATCGGCACCGAACCCTTCGTCCCCGAACCCCTCAAACCCCTCGCCGAAGCCGAAGCCGTCCCCGTACTCCACTCAGCCGACTACCTCCGCCACCGCGAACGCCTCCTCGCCGCCGGACACATCACCGTCATCGGATCCGGCCAGTCCGGCGCCGAGATCTTCCTCGACCTCCTCCGCGCCCGCCCCGAAGGCGCCGAGAACATCCACTGGCTCGCCCGCACCCAGGCCTTCGCCCCCATGGAGTACTCCAAGCTCGGCCTCGAACACTTCACGCCCGACTACAGCCGCTACTTCCACGCCCTGCCCGAGTCCGCCCGCGACGAACTCGTCCCCCGCCAATGGCAGCTCCACAAAGGCATCGACGCCGACACCATCGCCGCCATCCACGACGAGCTCTACCGCCGCACCCTCCACGGCGGCTGGCCCGACGCCACCCTCACCCCCGGCGTCCACGTCCGCACCGCGGGACGCCTCGCCAACACCCGCGTCGAACTCCACCTCGAACACACCCAGCAAGGCACCCGCACCCGCCTCACCACCGACGCCGTCATCCTCGCCACCGGCTACCGCGAACGCCCCCTCGACGCCCTCCTCGGCGGCCTCGACCCCTACCTCCGCCGCGACGCCTCCCACCGCCCCCGCATCGACGACCAGTACCGCCTGATCCTCGACCCCACCGTCACCGGACACGTCTACGTACAGAACGCCGAACGCCACACCCACGGAGTCGGCGCCCCCGACCTCGGACTGGCCGCCTGGCGCAGCGCCACCATCCTCAACAACCTCACCGGCGCCAACCCCTACCCCCTCCCCGAACGCACCGCCTTCACCACCTTCGGCCTCACCCCCCAACCCCCCGGCATCCCCGCCCAGGCCCCCGCCCTCGTCCCCCTCAGCCAAACCCTCTGACCCCCAGGACGACGAACGGCCCGGGCCCCCACCGAAGAGGAGACCCGGGCCGAACGAACAACACACCAACCGGAGTTACGGGAACACCGGCGTTCGTGGAACCGCCGGAGTCACGGGAACACCGGCGTCCCCTCACGCGTCAGCCGCCACCCCACCGCAGCGAACGCCGCCGGATCCACCGAACCCTTCTCCCGCACCCACCCGATGATCGTGTTCCGGATCTCGTCCGAATCCGCCCACAGCTGCTGCGCACCCGGCACATGCGGGAAGTTCCCCCCACCACTCGCCCGGTAGTTGTTCACCGCCAACACGAACCGCGCCGCCGGATCGATCGCCGCCCCGTCGAACGACAACCCCACGATCCGCGAACCCGCCGGCTTCGCGATATCGATCTCGTACGTCACGCCCGACACCGCGTCGTAGTTGTAGTCCGGAATCCCGTCCGCGTTCGTCAGCTTCGCCGTGTCCACCGGACCACCCGCCGCCGTCTGCACGTAATACCGCGCCGAGTACTCCAGATAGTCCTTCAACTGGGCGCCCGTGATCAGCCGCGCCTCCAGCGTGTTCTCGAACGGATACAGCCCCGCCGCGTCCTTGATCGTCACATCACCGGCCGGAACCCCCGCCGTACGCGAGAAACACGAAGCCTGCGACAACACCGGCAGCGCCGCATGCTCGCCACCCGCCAACGCCGCCGTCACCGTCTCCGTCTGCACCTGGTTGATCAGATCGATGATCGGCTCGTCCTTCCACGGCGCCTCGGCCGTCGACATCGCCACCACCGACGTACCGATCACCTGATTGACGTACTCCACCACCTTGCGGTGCTCGCGCCGCAGCAGCGACGTCACCTTCCGGTCCTCCGGCACGGTATTGGAGTTCAGCACCCGCGAACCGGCCTTCTCCACCGTCCAGCGGCCCTTCTCCCACACCAGATCGAAATCGAACAGCGTCAGCCGCTGCCCCCACTTCGCCGGCTCCGAGAGCACGACCTGCTTCCCGGTCTCCTTGTTCGTCACGAAGTGCTCGGCGATCTCCACATGCGCGTGCCCCACCAGAATCGCGTCGATCCCCGGCACCTGCTCCGCCACCAGCGCCGCCGCGTTCTCCACGTACGGCAGCTGATCACCCCACGACGACGTCCCCGAAGAACCCGAATGCGCCGACACGATCACCACGTCCGCACCCATCGACCGCAGCTTCGGCACCCACTTCGCCGCCTGCTCCTCCAGACCCGGGAACACCATCTTCCCGCCCACATTCGCCTTGTCCCAGATCGCGATACCCGGGTTCGTCAGCCCCAGCACCGCCACCCGCACATCACGCCCGCACGGCGTGTGCATCCGCTTGATGACATACGGAGCGAACGCCGGCCGCAACGTCTTCGCATCCAGCGCATTCGCCCCCAGCAGCGGGAAATCGCACTGCTCCTCGAATTTCCGCAGCACCGGAATCCCGTAATTGAACTCGTGATTCCCGAGCGCCGCCGCGTCGTAACCGATCGCGTTCATCGCCCGCGCCATCGGATGCACCGGACCACGCCGCGCCGTGATCGGATCCACCTTCGCGTAGTAGTACGACAACTGCGTGCCCTGGATCGTGTCACCCGCATCGATCAGCAGCGTGTTCCGGCGGCCCTTCTCCCGGCGCACCTGATCCACCAGCGTCGAGATCTTCGCCAGACCGACATCGTTGTGCGCCGAGTCGTCGTACTCCTTGTCCGTGAAGTAGTCCCAGTTGAAGACGTTCCCGTGCAGATCCGTCGTGCCCATCACCGTGAACGAGTACCGCTTCGGAGGCCGCCCATGACCGTGCCCGTGGCCATGCCCCGCCGCCTCCGCCGCACCGGCCGACCCCACGACCGCACCGCCCGCCATCGCCACACCCGCACCGGCGGCAGCCGAACGGCCCAGAAACGTCCTACGGTTCAACGGCATCTCTTCACTCCTCGTTCAGTAGGGCAACGCGCGTAGATTCTGGCCCAGCACCCCACACCCGCAACACCCCGCGCAGGTTTCGATCTGATGACCACCCGGCACACACCCCGAGGTGACACCCGCCGTGCCACAGTGAACACATGACCGAAACCCCCACCCCCGCACCCCACCCCTCCCACGGCACCCCCACCGCCCCCCGTGTCACCGTCCGCGGCGAAGCCCACCTCGAAGTCGACCCCGAAATCGCCCGCATCACCGTCACCATCACCGCCCGCAACACCGACCGCCGCACCACCCTGAACGACCTCACCCGCCGCAACACGGCCACCCTCGACCTCATCAAGGGCCACGGCGACACCGTCGAGAAACTCGAAACCGGCACCCTCACCATCCGCCCCGAACTCACCCGCCACGGCCGCGGCGAACGCATCCGCGCCTACCACGGCAGCCTCCAACTCGCCGCCACCCTCAACGACTTCACCATCCTCGGAGAACTCGTCGCGCGCCTCGCCGACCAGGAACTCATCCGCGTCGACGGCCCCTGGTGGGCCCTGCGCCCCACCTCCCCCCACCACGCCGCCGCCCGCCGCCAAGCCGTCCAGGAAGCACTCCAACGCGCCCGCGAGTACGCCGAAGCCCTCGACACCCGCATCGGCGCCCTCCTCGAACTCAGCGACACCGGCACCGTCGGCGGAGCCACCTTCGCCACCGCGTCCTACGGCGGCGCCGGAGCCTTCCGCTCCGCCCGCGCCGAAACCGCCACCGAAGCGCCCCCCGTCGACCTCGAACCCGTACGCCAGAACGTCGACGCCCAGGTCGAAGCGGCCTTCACCCTCATCCCGCCGAACCTCGGATAAACGCTCATCAGAGCACCCCGCCGCACAATTCAACACTTGTCAATAACCCTTCATTCAAAGGTTGTTGAGGTGTCACGCAGAGCCAAATACCTACCCGTAGGTAAGGTTTAGTCTCGAACCATGCGCCGAGCGAAAATCGTTTGTACCCTGGGACCCGCAACCGACTCGTACGACCAGATCAAGGCCCTGGTCGAAGCGGGAATGGACATCGCCCGCTTCAACCTCAGCCACGGCAGCTACGCCGAACACGAAGAGCGCTACCACCACGTCCGCAAGGCGTCCGAGGAAACCGGCCGCAGCGTCGGCATCCTCGCCGACCTTCAAGGCCCGAAGATCCGCCTCGGACGCTTCCGCGAAGGCCCCGTACTCCTTGAACGCGGCGACACCTTCACCATCACCGTCGAACCCCTCGAAAACCAGGGCACCGGCGACATCTGCGGCACCACCTACGACGGCCTCGCCGCCGACGTCACCACCGGCGAACGCATCCTCGTCGACGACGGCCGCGTCACCCTCGAAGTCACCGACGTCGACGGCCCCCGCGTCCACACCACCGTCATCGAAGGCGGCATGGTCTCCGACAACAAGGGCCTCAACCTCCCCGGCGTCGCCGTCTCCGTCCCCGCCCTCTCCGAGAAGGACATCGACGACCTCCGCTGGGCCCTGCGCACCGGCGCCGACATCATCGCCCTCTCCTTCGTCCGCACCGGACGCGACATCGACGACGTCCACCGCATCATGGACGAAGAAGGCCGCCGCCTCCCCGTCATCGCCAAGGTCGAAAAACCCCAGGCCGTCGACAACATCGACGACATCGTCGCCGCCTTCGACGGCATCATGGTCGCCCGCGGCGACCTCGGCGTCGAAATGCCCCTGGAACAAGTCCCCATCGTCCAGAAGCGCGCCATCAAGCTCGCCAAGCGCAACGCCAAACCGGTCATCGTCGCCACCCAGATGCTCGACTCGATGATCGACAACTCCCGCCCCACCCGCGCCGAAGCCTCCGACGTCGCCAACGCCATCATCGACGGCACCGACGCGGTGATGCTCTCCGGCGAGACCAGCGTCGGCAAATACCCCATCGAGACCGTGCGCACCATGAGCCGCATCGTCGAAGCCGCCGAGGAAGACCTCCTCGCCAAGGGCCTCCCGCCCCTCACCGAACGCAACAAGCCCCGCACCCAGGGCGGAGCCGTCGCCCGGGCCGCCGCCGAAATGGGCGACTTCCTCGGCGCCAAGTTCCTCGTAGCCTTCACCCAGAGCGGCGACACGGTGAAACGCCTCTCCCGCTACCGCTCACCCATCCCGCTCCTCGCCTTCACCCCCGACGAAGCCACCCGCGCCCAGCTCAACCTCACCTGGGGCGTCGAGACCTTCCTCGGCCCGAAGGTCGACTCCACGGACGCGATGGTCGCCCAGGTCGACGAGGAACTCCTGCGCATCGGCCGCTGCAAGAAGGGCGACGTCGTGGTCATCACCGCCGGCTCACCGCCCGGCGTCGCGGGCTCCACGAACCTGGTCCGCGTCCACCACATCGGCGAGGACGACAGCCCGAAGTAGGGCGGCTCAGTATTTCGGCCCGACGTGCGCATCCATGAGGGCTACGGATGCCCGTCGGGCTACGGAGATGTTGTAGGGCTTTCCCGCGCGGGTGCAGTGCGTCCAGGTGATCCCCAGCGCGTCGAGGGTGTCGGTGTAGAGGCGGCGGATGTCGTCGGAGACGTTGGTGAACCAGTACCGGGGGTACTCGTAGCGCTTACGTTCACCACTGACCATGCGAGTCGTCCAGTTGGTGAGCCGACAGCCGTCGGAGTGGACGAGACCCCGGACGAGCTGCCAGGGATGCGCATCGACGATTTTCTGCTGCCAGGGCTCCAGGACGATCTCGCGCTCGTGCTTCCTGCCCGGACCGTGCTGAGGGAAGTAGCAGACGAGGTGCTTCGAGTACACCTTGATGTTGTGGCAGCCGGTCCGGCGGACCCGGCCTGTGGCGTTCTGCGGGAAGACCTTGCGTAACGCGGCCTCCGCCTCGTCCTGGATTCCTGGCCAGGCATCGTCCAGCGTGATCATCAGGCTGGGTGCTCGATGCGCCGAGTATTGGCTGATGTGGCCGTCGCCCAGGTAGAGCCCGAGCAGGTAGGCGTAGGCGGGCTCGTCGAGCACCGTGCCGTCGCACCGGTGGCACGACGGATTGTGCGTCCCGGGGCATTCACCACGCTTGGAGCGGTCCATGTGCAGCCAGTACGAGACGGTGCCGCACGGCACGTTCAGCCGCCGGGCCACTTCGGCGTTCTTGGTGCCGTTCCGGAGAAGCGCGAGAGCCTTCTGTCGTACCTCAGTGCTGTGTGTGTTCATTCGTCCACCCTTGGTGTAGAGGGGGCGGCCCTGGGCAGCAAAAAGCGGATGTTCACGCGAAAGTGAACATCCGCTTCGCAGGGTGGTACCGGGTATGGGATTCGAACCCACATGTCCTTTCGGACAGAGGTGTTTGAGACCTCCGCGTCAACCAATTGCGCCAACCCGGCGTGGTAGCCGATCAGCAGTGTACCTGGTGACAGAAGGCGGCAGCAGGTAGGTAGGCTGCTTCGCAGCAGTGCCTGCCCTGAATCAAGGAGCCCCGTGACCACCCCCGAGTCGCCCCAGCCCGTAGACGCCGTCGACGACGACAAGTCGCACGTCCCGCCGCTGACGACCCGTGTCGTCATCGCCGAGGACGAGGCCCTCATCCGCCTCGACCTCAAGGAGATGCTGGAGGAGGAGGGCTACTCCGTCGTCGGTGAGGCGGGCGACGGGCAGCAGGCCGTCGAGCTGGCCCGGGAGCACAAGCCGGACCTCGTCATCCTGGACGTGAAGATGCCGGTCCTCGACGGCATCTCCGCCGCCGAGAAGATCGCCGAGGAGTCCATCGCCCCGGTTCTGATGCTCACCGCCTTCTCGCAGCGCGACCTCGTCGAGCGGGCCCGGGACGCCGGGGCCATGGCGTACCTCGTGAAGCCGTTCAGCAAGAGCGACGTGGTGCCGGCCATCGAGATGGCCGTCTCCCGGTTCGCGGAGCTGAAGGCGCTGGAGAGCGAGATCGCGGACCTCTCGCAGCGGCTGGAGACCCGGAAGCTGGTGGACCGGGCGAAGAGCATCCTGCAGACGGATTACGGGCTCTCCGAGCCGGCCGCGTTCCGGTGGATCCAGAAGACGTCGATGGACCGCCGGATGTCGATGCAGCAGCTGGCGGAGGCGCTGATCGAGGACGCCGAGGAGAAGAAGAAGTCGGCGGAGTAGCCGCGTACACGGCGTACGCGTACGCGACGAGAGAGGCCCGCACCCGGAACGAACCGGGTGCGGGCCTCTTCCGTACGGCAGGGGTGTCAGTCCTCGCCGAGGTACGCCTTGCGGACCGACTCGTCGTGGAGCAGGTCCGAGCCGGGGCCGGAGAGGACGATCTTGCCGACCTCCATGACGTGACCCTGGTCCGCGAGGGACAGGGCGGCCTGGGCGTTCTGCTCGACGAGCAGGATCGTGGTGCCCGCCGCCTTGAGCTCGACGATGGTCTCCATGATCTTCTGCATCATGATCGGGGAGAGTCCCATGGAGGGCTCGTCGAGCATGAGCAGCTTGGGCTGGGACATGAGGGCGCGTCCCATGGCGAGCATCTGCTGTTCGCCGCCGGAGAGGGTGCCCGCGGCCTGCTTCCGGCGTTCCCCGAGGATGGGGAAGAGGTCGTAGGCGCGCTGGATGTCCTTCTCGATGCCTGCCTTGTCGGTGCGGAGGAAGGCTCCGAGCTGGAGGTTCTCCGCGATGCTGAGGCGGGGGAAGATGTGGCGGCCTTCGGGGGAGTGGGCGAGTCCGAGCGCGACGATCTTGTGCGCGGGGACGTTGCCGAGGGGCTTCCCGTCGAAGGTGATGCGGCCGCCGGAGGGCTTGAGGAGCCCGGAGAGGGTGCGCAGTGTGGTGGTCTTGCCCGCGCCGTTGGTGCCGATGAGGGTGACGACCTGGCCGGCTTCGACGGTGAAGGAGATGCCCTTGACGGCTTCGATCTTGCCGTAGGCGACGCGGAGGTCTTCGACCTCTAGCAGGGCGGTCACTGGGTTTCCCCTTCCGTGCGGGTGGTGCTGTGCGCCTCTGCTGCTTCGACCTCGGCGACTTCGTCGGCGCCGGGGGCGCCTTCGAAGGGGGTGCCGAGGTAGGCGGCGACGACGCGTTCGTCGGCCTGGACCTCGCCGGGGGAGCCCTCGACGAGTTTTTCGCCCTGGACGAGGCAGGCGACGCGGTCGCAGAGGTTGAAGATGAAGCGCATGTCGTGCTCGATGACGAGTACGGCGATGCCCATGTCCCGGATCGCGAAGATGAGCTCTTCGGTGACGCGGGTTTCTTGGGGGTTCATGCCGGCGGTGGGCTCGTCCAGGAGGAGGAGGCCGGGGTCGCTGGCGAGTGCGCGGGCGATTTCCAGCTTGCGCTGGTCTCCGTAGGGGAGGTTGCGCGCGAGGTGGTCGGCCTTGTCCTGGAGGCCGATGAACTCCAGGAGTTCCATGGCGCGTGCGTGGGAGGCGGCTTCGGCCTTCTTGAAGCCGGGTCCGCGCAGGAGGGCGGACCAGAGGCCCTCTTTGGTGCGGGTGTGGCGTCCGACGAGGACGTTTTCCAGGACGGTCATGTTGGCGAAGAGCCGGATGTTCTGGAAGGTGCGGGCGATGCCTGCCTGGGTGACGAGGTGGGGCTTGGGCGGCAGGACGGTGCCCTTGTAGCTGACCTTGCCCTCGGTGGGGACGTAGAGGCCGGTGAGGCAGTTGAAGAAGGTGGTCTTGCCGGCGCCGTTGGGGCCGATGAGTCCGACGATCTCGCCTGCGTTGACGGTGAGGTCGACGTCGCGTACGGCGGTGAGTCCGCCGAAGCGCATGGTGACGCCGCTCGCGTCGAGCACGGTGGTGGCGGTTTCGGGTGTGGTGGTGGTCATGGTGTTCACGCCCCCGCCTTCGTGGTGCCGGAGGTGGTGCCGGTCAGGGTTTCGTCCGGTACGTCGAGCTGTCCGGTCTCGTGGTACTCCAGCTTGGCGCGGCGGTTGGCGATGAGGCCTTCCGGGCGGAAGCGCATGAGGAGGATGAGGGCGAGACCGAAGCCGAGGAGCTGGTAGTCCTGGAGGAACTGGAGCTTGGCCGGGATCATGTAGAGGAGCGTGGCGCCGATGAGGGGTCCGCTGATGGTTCCCATGCCGCCGAGGATGACGGCGGCGAGGAGGAAGGCGGAGTTGGGCGGCACGGGTCCGGCGAAGACGTACATCTCGGGGACGACGGTGCTCTGGACGTGGGCCTGTACGGTGCCGGCGATGCCGGCGAGGGTGGCGCCGAGGGCGAAGGCGATGAGCTTGACGCGGAAGCCGTTGATGCCCATGGCGGTGGCGGCGGTCTCGTCCTCGCGGATGGCGACCCAGGCGCGGCCGATGCGGGAGCTGCCGGCTCGGCTGAAGACGAGGACCACGAGGATCATCGCGAGCAGCATGAGCAGGTAGTAGTTGGCGTAGGAGCCGAGTTCGAAGCCCAGGACGGTGTGGGATTCGCCGAAGTTGTACCCGAAGAAGTTGAGGTCGGGGATGTTCGGTACGCCGTTGGGGCCGTTGGTGATCTGGGGTCCGGAGACGCCGTCGAGGTTGCCGACGGCGATGCGGAAGATTTCGCCGAAGCCGAGGGTGACGATGGCGAGGTAGTCGCCGCGGAGGCGGAGGGTGGGTGCTCCGATGACGACGCCGAAGATGAGGGAGACGGCGGCGCCGGTGAGGACGGAGGCCCAGAAGGGGAATTGGACGCCGAAGGCGGATGCGGTGGTGCCGGAGACGAGGGCGGCTGTGTAGGCGCCGACGCCGAGGAAGGCGACGTATCCGAGGTCGAGGAGTCCGGCCAGGCCGACGACGATGTTCAGGCCCAGTGCGACGGTCGCGAAGATGAGGATGTTGACCGCGATGAGGGTGAACTGGTCGGTGGTCTGGGTGAAGGGGAAGGCGGCTGCCGCGACGAAGGCGGCGGCGACGGCGATGGTGCGGTACTTGGTGGTGAGCGCGGAGAGGCGGGCCATGAGGCCGGCCTTGAAGAGCGCGGTGACCGCGAAGCCGGAGATGATCATGTAGCCGACGAAGAGTTCGGGGTATTCGGTGTCGATGCCGTAGGTGACGACGTAGAGACCGATGCCGAAGGCGGCGACGATGATCAGGATCTCGGCCCAGGAGGGGAGTTCCTTGGGGCGTCCGGGCGCGGGGGCGCGGAGGCTGTTGAGGAATCGTTCGAGGGGGGTGGGGGTGGGGGTGGTGGTGTCGGTGATGTCCTGGTCGTGGGGGAGGCCGAGGGAGGCGGCGACGGTGATGATGGCGCCGACGAGGCCGATCCAGGCTCCGGGTTCCAGGTTGACGATGCCGCCGAGTTCGATGGCGATGGCGGCGAAGGTGAAGCCCATGGTGCCGAGGACGCCGAGGGCGGCGAGTCGGACGGGGCTGTTGGTGCCGCCGGGGGTGAGCCAGCCGAGGCCCTTGATGCCGAACCCGGAGAGGGTGAACAGCAGGGTGATGGCTGCGCCGACCAGGGTGAGGACCTGGAGGCCGCCGGGGTAGCCGGTGACGGTGAGGTCGCCGGGGAATTCGGCGGTCCAGGTCCAGGCGAGGAAGGTGGAGGCGAGGGTGAGTGCGGCTCCGGCTGCGGTGATCGCGCGGGCTGCGGGGATGGCGAGGACGGGCGTGGTCTGGTTGGTCTTGGTGGTCATCGGTATCACGCCCGATCCGTGACGCGCTCGCCGAGTAGGCCTTGTGGCCTGACGAGGAGGACGACGATGAGGAGGACGAAGGCCCAGACGTTGGCCCAGGCGCCGCCGCCGAGCTGCTGCATGCCGGGGATTTCTTCGATGTAGGCGATGGAGAGGGCTTCGGCGAGTCCGAGGACGACGCCGCCGACCATGGCTCCGTAGATGTTGCCGATGCCGCCGAGGACGGCGGCGGTGAAGGCCTTGAGTCCGAGGACGAAGCCCATCTCGAAGTTGATCTGGCCCTTGTCGAGGCCGTAGGCGACCGAGGCGACGGCTGCGAAGGCGGCGCCGATGGCGAAGGCCATCACGATGATGCGGTCGGTGTTGATGCCCATGAGCTTGGCCGTGTCGGGGTCCTGGGCGGTGGCCTGCATGGCGCGGCCGCTGCGGCTCTTGGCGACGAAGAGGCCGAGGGCGAGCATGCAGAGCGGGGCGAGGACGAGGACGAAGGCGTCGGCGCGCTGGAGGTAGAGGTTGTCGAGCAGCTTGAACGATTCGCCTTGGAATTCGGGGAAGCTGCGGGGCTTCTTGGCGTCGGGGTAGAAGCCCCAGACGAGCTGCTGGAGCACGATCGAGAGGCCGATCGCGGTGATGAGCGGGGCGAGGCGGGGGGCGCCGCGCAGGGGCCGGTAGGCGAACCGTTCCGCGGCGGTGGCCACGGCGACGGAGGCGATGGCACCACCGATGATCATGAGCGGGATGGCCACGAGGAGCGTGGTGCCGCTGGGGAGCATGATGTAGGTGGTGAGGGCGCCGAAGCCCCCGATCATGAAGATCTCGCCGTGGGCGAAGTTGATGAGCTGGACGATGCCGTACACCATGGTGTACCCGATGGCTATGAGGCCATAGAGGGCGCCGAGGGCAAGGCCGTTGGCCAGCTGTTGCGGCAGTTCGTGCACCGCAGGGCCTCCGATGAGCTTGTCGGATATGACTCCGCGCGAGGGCGCTGTTTGCGCCCTCGCGCGGCTGGGGTCAGGTGGGGCGGGGCTGTGCTGGGGGGATCAGTCTTCGAACGTGGCGCTCTTGACGTCCTTCCAGGCGCCCTTCTGGACCTCGTAGACGGTGAGCTGCTTGTTGGTGGTGTCGCCGTTCTCGTCGAAGGAGACCTTGCCGGTCACACCGTCGAAGGAGACCTTGGACATGGCCTCGACGACCTTGGCGCGGGCGTCGTCGGGGAGCTTGCCGTCGTTGTCGGCGACGACGGTCTTGACGGCCTGGATGATGGCCCATCCGGCGTCGTAGGAGTAGCCGCCGTAGGCCGCGTACGGGTCCTTGTAGCCGGCGGCCTTGTAGTCCTCGATGAACTTCTTGGCGGTCGGGAGGGCCTCGACGGGGTAGCCGATGGAGGTGGCGTAGTCGCCGTCGTTGGCCTCGCCGGAGGCGCTGATGAAGGCGGGGTCGTAGATGCCGTCGCCGCCCATGGTGGGGATCTTGGCGCCGGTCTTCTTGATCTGGTCGGAGAGCAGGCCGCCCTCGGGGTACTGGCCGCCGTAGTAGACGGAGTCGGCGCCGGAGCTCTTGACCTTGTCGGCGGTGCTGGAGAAGTCGGTCTCCTTGACCGTGACGTGGTCGGTGCCGACGACCTGGCCGCCGAGGCGCTTGAATTCCGCGGAGAAGATGGCGGCGAGGCCGGCGCCGTAGGTCTGCTTGTCGTCGACGACGTAGACCTTCTTCTTCTTGGCGTCGTTGAAGAGGTACTGGGCGGCGAACTTGCCCTGGACGACGTCGGTGGCGCAGGTGCGGAAGTAGGTCTTGAAGGGGCGCTTGATGTCGCCCTTGGCCCAGTTGTCGCCCTGGCTGAGGGCGGGGTTGGTGTTGGCGGGGGAGACCTGGGCGAGGTCTGCCTTGTTGAAGACGCCCTGCATGGACTGGGCGACGCCGGAGTTCAGCGGGCCGACGGCGCCGAGGACATCGGTGTTGCCGACGAGCTTGGTGGCGTTGGCCTGTCCGGAGGCGGGGACGGCCTGGTCGTCGAGGGCTTCGATCTTGAACTCGATGCCGGGGACCTCGTTGTTCTTGTTCGCGGTCTTGGCCGCGAGGTCCACGGAGTTCTTGATGCCCTGGCCGAGCGCGGAGAGGGAGCCGGTCAGGGGCGCGTCCACGCCGATGACGACGGTGGTCTTGCCACCGCTGTCTCCGCTGTCCTTGCTGCCTTCGTCGCGCGACCCGCAGGCGGTGAGCGTCAGTGCTCCGGTGGTGAGCACTGCGGTGAGTATGAGCAAAGAACGGTGTCGCACGAGAGGGTCCTTTCCCTGGCGCGGCGCTCCTCGGGCATGAGGTGCCGTGATCATCGCCGGGCCGTACTGGGTTGGTACAGGGCCGTGCAGCAGACGCGCCCGGCGGCGCGGTGACTGGCCGTGACTCTAAGCGCAGCCGGGGGCCATCGGGATGGGTCGGCTGCGGATGTGACTCTCTTGTTATGCCCTTGAGCAAGGCTTGAGGTTCCTGTGAGGGGATGTGCGGGTTTCGCCTGGACTGCGCAGTGCCCACATAGTGAGAACGCGCAGCTCTGCTAAGGGGCTTGAGGCGATCTTGGTGCTGTCGCGCGGGTCGGGGCGCGAGGGCGGCGGGGGAGGCCGGCCGGGGGTGCGGAGGTGGGGGCGCGGGTTTTTTCGTGTACCGCACAAACATTACTCAGTGTTACATGTGTGGGATATGTGTGTTGCCTTGCCGGGTCGGTGCCGCTGTTGAAGCAGGTCATGGAACGGGGGCGGCCGTCAAGGGTGTTGACCGTGGGTTTCCATCAACTTCCCCTACGCGCTTCGGATATGGGAATGCGCGGTCCGGAATGCGGTGTGGTCGTGGTGGGGGGTGTGCCGGAGTCGCGGTGCGGTCGCGGAGGGTGGTCGGTTGAGGGCGGAGTCGGTGGCGTGCGTGGCGGAATCGCTGCCGGTACGACGAACGGCCTGCCGACGTCGGTCGGCAGGCCGTTTCGTGTGCTGCGGCGGTTCAGCCCGCTTCGGGCTTGGGGACGTCGCGGAGCAGGCAGGTGAGGCGTGCGGTGCAGACCCGCTTGTCCTGCTCGTCGGTGATGACGATCTCGTACGTGGCGGTGGAGCGGCCCCGGTGCACGGGGGTGGCGACGCCGGTGACGAGGCCGTTGCGGACGCCCCGGTGGTGGGTGCAGTTGAGGTCGACGCCGACGGCGAGCTTGGCGGCTCCGCCGTGGAGCATGGAGCCGATGGATCCGAGGGTCTCGGCGAGGACGGCGGAGGCGCCTCCGTGCAGGAGGCCGTAGGGCTGGGTGTTGCCTTCGACGGGCATGGTGCCGACGACGCGGTCGGCGGAGGCTTCGACGATGGTGACGCCCATGCGCTCGCCGAGGTGGCCGGCGGAGAAGAGGGCGGGCAGGTCGACGCCGAGTGCCGCGTACTCGTCGATGACTTCCTGCGGGAAGAGGGGTGCGGTGTGCTCGCCCATGGGTCCGGCTCCGTTCGGCTGCGCTGGTTCGTTGGTGTCTGCACTGTTCTTATCAGACGGCTGAGCGGACGCTTAGGGAGTAGCGGTTTTCAGTCGTCGCCGGGGGTGCTCCGGGGCTCCTCGAAGCGGATGACGACCGACTTGCTGGCCGGGGTGTTGCTGGTGTCGGCCGTGGAGTCCAGGGGGACCAGGACGTTGGTCTCGGGGTAGTACGCGG
Organism: Streptomyces sp. DSM 106670; assembly: GCF_055792845.1. Lineage (NCBI taxonomy): Bacteria > Bacillati > Actinomycetota > Actinomycetes > Kitasatosporales > Streptomycetaceae > Streptomyces > Streptomyces sp. DSM 106670. The sequence continues at coordinate 1,649,053 of NZ_CM147704.1, read as the reverse complement.
CGGCGCAGCCCCGGGCGGTGGGGTAGTGGACGATGCGGAAGCCCTCCGCGCGGCGCTCGGCGCCGTCCTTCCACTCGCTGACGAGGTCGGTGTACGCGCCGTCGGCGAGGCCGAGGGCGGCGGCGTCCTCGGGGTTGACCATGACGATGCGGCGGCCGCCCTTGATGCCCCGGTAGCGGTCGTCGAGGCCGTAGATGGTGGTGTTGTACTGGTCGTGGGAGCGCAGGGTCTGCAACAGGAGCCTGCCGTCGGGGAGTTCGGGGTACTCGACGGGGGCGGCGGTGAAGTTGGCGCGGCCGGTGGCGGTGGGGAAGCGGCGTTCGTCGCGCGGGGCGTGCGGAAGGGCGAAGCCGCCGGGGTGGGCGGCGATGCGGCTGTTGAAGTCCTCGAAGCCGGCGACGACGCGGGAGATGCGGTCGCGGATGGTGGCGTAGTCCTGCTCGAAGGCTTCCCAGTCGGTACGGGAGCGGGCGCCGAGGACCGCGCGGGCGAGGCGGGCGACGATGGCCGGCTCCGAGAGCAGATGGGGGCTCGCGGGGGTGAGGTTGCCCCGCGATGCGTGGACCATGCCCATGGAGTCCTCGACGGTGACGAACTGCTTGCCGCCCGCCTGGACGTCCTTGTCGGTGCGGCCCAGCGTCGGGAGGATCAGGGCACGGGTCCCGGTGACGGCGTGCGAGCGATTGAGCTTGGTCGAGACGTGGACGGTGAGGCGGGCGCGGCGCATCGCGGCCTCGGTGACGGCGGTGTCGGGGGTGGCCGCGACGAAGTTGCCGCCCATGGCGAAGAAGACCTTCGCCTCGCCGTCGCGGAGCGCCTGGATGGAGCGCACCACGTCGTACCCGTGGTGGCGGGGCGAGGTGATGCCGAACTCCTTGTCGAGGGCGTCGAGGAAGGCCGGTGCGGGCCGCTCGAAGATGCCCATCGTGCGGTCGCCCTGGACGTTGGAGTGGCCGCGCACCGGGCAGACCCCGGCGCCGGGGCGGCCGATGTTTCCGCGCAGCAGAAGGAAGTTGACCACTTCGCGGATGGTGGGCACGGAGTGCTTGTGCTGGGTGAGGCCCATCGCCCAGCAGACGATGGTGCGCTCCGATGCGAGGACCAGGGCGAGGGCCTGCTCGATCTCGGCGCGGGTGAGGCCGGTGGCCCTCAGCGTCTCGTCCCAGTCGGCCGCTTCGGCGGCCTTCGCGAACTCCTCGTAACCATGGGTGTGTTCGGCGACGAACGCGGAGTCGACGCCGCCCTCGGTGGCCAGGATCAGCTTGTTGAGGAGGCGGAAGAGCGCCTGGTCGCCGCCGATGCGGATCTGCAGGAAGAGATCGTTGAGCGGAGTGCCCTTGATCATGCCCTGCGGGGTCTGGGGGTTCTTGAACCGCTCCATGCCGGCCTCGGGCAACGGGTTCACCGAGATGATCTTCGCCCCGGATTTCTTGGCCTTCTCCAGGGCGGAGAGCATCCGGGGGTGGTTGGTGCCGGGATTCTGGCCGGCGACGATGATCAGGTCGGCCTGGTGGATGTCCTCCAGCGAGACGCTGCCCTTGCCGATGCCGATGGTCTCGTTGAGCGCCGAGCCGGACGACTCGTGGCACATGTTGGAGCAGTCCGGCAGATTGTTGGTGCCGAACTCGCGGGCGAAGAGCTGGAGCAGGAACGCGGCCTCGTTGCTGGTGCGGCCCGAGGTGTAGAAGAGGGCCTCGTCGGGGGAGCCGAGCGCGGTCAGCTCCTCGGCGATGATCGCGAACGCCCGGTCCCAGGTGATGGCCTCGTACCGGTCGGCGCCCTCCGGGAGGTACACCGGGTGAGTGATCCTGCCCTGCTGGCCGAGCCAGTAGCCGCTGCGCCCGGCGAGGTCGTCGAGCGGGTGGGCGGCGAAGAATTCGGGGGTGACGCGGCGCAGCGTCGCCTCCTCCGCGACGGCCTTCGCGCCGTTCTCGCAGAATTCGGCGGTGTGCCGCTTGTCGCCTTCGGGCCAGGCGCAGCCGGGGCAGTCGAACCCGTTCTTCTGGTTGACCTTGAGGAGGGTCTGCGCGGTGCGGCGCACGCCCATCTGCTGCTGGGCGATGCGCAGGGAGTGGGCGACGGCAGGCAGTCCGGCGGCGGCGTGCTGGGCCGACTCGACCTGCGGGGCGTCCTGGACCGGGTCACCGGTCGGCGGCTTGGTGGCCATGATGCTGCTCCCCTTCGAGCGCTCTTCCACGTGACGGCGTACTCATGTTCATGTCCTCACCATCGATCCTGTCACGGCCCCGCGGAAGTCGTGCCGGTCCGGATTGTCAGTGGTCCGTGGCAGGATCGGGGGCGTGGCTGAGACGGCATCGAAGAAGACGGCAGACAACCGACCGCGCCTGCTCCTCATGGACGGGCACTCCCTGGCGTACCGGGCGTTCTTCGCCCTGCCCGCGGAGAATTTCACGACGGCGGTGGGGCAGCCGACGAACGCCGTGTACGGCTTCATGTCGATGCTGGCGAACACCCTGCGTGATGAGGCGCCCACGCACTTCGCGGTCGCGTTCGACGTGTCCCGCAAGACCTGGCGTGCCCAGGAGTTCCCGGAGTACAAGGCGAACCGCTCCAAGACCCCCGACGAGTTCAAGGGGCAGGTCGAGCTGATCGGCGAGCTGCTGGACGCGATGCACGCGGACCGGTTCGCGGTGGACGGGTTCGAGGCGGACGACGTCATCGCGACGCTGGCGACCCAGGCCGAGGCGGCCGGGTTCGAGGTCCTGATCGTCACCGGCGACCGGGACTCCTTCCAGCTGATCACGGACAACGTGACCGTGCTCTACCCCACCAAGGGGGTCTCCGAGCTGACCCGGTTCACCCCGGAGAAGGTCGTCGAGAAGTACGGACTCACCCCGCAGCAGTATCCGGACTTCGCCGCCCTGCGCGGCGACCCGTCGGACAACCTCCCGGGCATCCCCGGGGTCGGTGAGAAGACGGCCGCGAAGTGGATCAACCAGTTCGGTTCCTTCGCCGAGCTGGTCGAGCGGGCCGAGGAGGTCAAGGGCAAGGCCGGGCAGAATTTCCGCGACCACCTGGACGCGGTGAAGATGAACCGCGTGCTGACCGAGATGGTCCGGGACGTGGAGCTGCCGAAGACCCCGGCCGAGCTGGAGCGCGCTCCGTACGACCGCACGGCGGTCACCGGCGTCCTGGACATACTGGAGATCCGTAACCCGAGCCTGCGCGAGCGGCTGCTGGCCGTCGACCCGGGTGCGGCGGAGGCCGAGCCGCCCGCGCCCGCCGCCGGGATCGAGCTGGACGGGGCGGTGCTCGGCTCCGGCGAGGTCGCCCCGTGGCTGGCGGAGCACGGCGCGCAGCCGCTCGGCGTGATGACGGTGGACACCTGGTCGCTGGGGGCCGGCACGGTCACCGAGATCGCGCTCGCCGCCGCCGACGGGGCCGCCGCCTGGCTGGACCCGACGCAGCTGGAGGAGGCCGACGAGCAGGCGTTCGCCGCCTGGGTGTCCGACCCGGCCCGCCCCAAGGTCCTGCACAACGCGAAGAACGTGATGCGGGTGCTGCCCGAGCACGGCTGGCGGCTCGAAGGCGTCACCATGGACACCGCGCTCGCCGCGTATCTGGTGAAGCCGGGCCGCCGCTCGTTCGCCCTGGACGCGCTGGCCGTGGAGTATCTGGGCCGCGAGCTGGCCCCGGCCGCCGCATCCGACGGACAGCTGGCCTTCGGCGCGGACGACCGGGCCGAGCAGGACGCCCTGATGGCGCAGGCCCGCGCCGTGCTCGACCTGGGCGACGCGTTCACCACCCGCCTCAAGGAGGTGGGCGCGGCGGAGCTGCTGCACGACATGGAGCTGCCCACCTCGATCCTGCTGGCCCGCCTGGAGCGGCACGGGATCGCCGCGGACCGGGCCCATCTCGAAGGCATGGAGCAGCAGTTCGCCGGGACCGTGCAGCAGGCGGTGAAGGAGGCGCACGCCGCGGTGGGCCGCGAGTTCAACCTCGGTTCGCCCAAGCAGCTCCAGGAGATCCTCTTCGGCGAGCTGGGCCTGCCGAAGACGAAGAAGACCAAGACGGGATACACCACGGACGCGGACGCGCTGGCCTGGCTGGCCGCGCAGACCGAGCACGAGCTGCCGGTCCTGATGCTGCGCCACCGCGAACAGGCCAAGCTGCGGGTCACCGTCGAGGGCCTGATCAAGACGATCGCCGCCGACGGCCGCATCCACACCACGTTCAACCAGACGGTCGCGGCGACCGGCCGGCTCTCCTCCACCGACCCCAACCTGCAGAACATCCCGGTCCGCACCGACGAGGGCCGGGCGATCCGCCGCGGGTTCGTCGTCGGTGAGGGCTTCGAGACGCTGATGACGGCGGACTACAGCCAGATCGAACTGCGGGTCATGGCGCACCTCTCCGAGGACGCCGGGCTCATCGAGGCGTTCACCTCCGGCGAGGACCTGCACACCACGGTCGCCTCGCAGGTCTTCGGCGTCGGGAAGGACGCGGTCGACGCGGAGATGCGCCGCAAGATCAAGGCCATGTCCTACGGCCTGGCCTACGGTCTCTCCGCCTTCGGCCTCTCCCAGCAGCTGAACATCGACCCCGCCGAGGCCCGGGTGCTGATGGACACCTACTTCGAGCGGTTCGGCGGGGTACGGGACTACCTCCACCGGGTCGTGGAGGAGGCCAGGGCCACCGGCTACACGGAGACGATCCTCGGCCGCCGCCGCTATCTCCCCGACCTCAACAGCGACAACCGCCAGCGCCGCGAGGCCGCCGAGCGGATGGCGCTCAACGCCCCGATCCAGGGCACCGCCGCGGACATCGTGAAGGTGGCGATGCTGCGGGTGGACAAGGCGCTGACCGAGGCGAAGCTGACCTCGCGGATGCTGCTCCAGGTCCACGACGAAATCGTCCTGGAGATCGCCGAGGGCGAGCGGAAGCAGGTCGAGGAGATCCTGCGCCACGAGATGGCGAACGCCGTCGAGCTGCGCGCCCCGCTGGACGTCTCGGTCGGCGTCGGCAAGGACTGGGAGTCCGCCGCGCACTGAGCCACCGGCACCCCCGCGTCACGGGGTGGGCCCGGAACCGTGCCCCGGTTCCGGGCCCACCTCTTTTTACGCGCCGCCCCTCAAGCCGCTCGTCGCTTGTTCCTCGCCGCCCGCTCCTTGCCGCTACCGCACCCGCCCGGCCGGCTCTCCGGTACGGGACTCCTCCGGTACGGACCCGGCCCGGCCCGGACCCCGCGCTCCCCGGCGCAGCCGCAGCCGCATCCACACCCCGTACAGCAGCAACCCGGCCGCCAGCCCGGCACCCGCGCCGAAACAGGCCGTCGGGATGATGTCGAGCGGGGTATCGACCCGGCCGAAGTGGGCGTACCAGCGGACGCACCGGTGCACCACGCCGGCCAGCACGCACAGAGTCAGCAGCCCGAGCGCACCCCACCGTTCCCGGCGGCCGAGCACCGGCACCTCGGCGGGCGCGGGGGCCGGTGCGGTGCGGCGCAGCCCGGTGGCGGCGAACCAGCCGATGACCACGAGGGCCAGGGCCGAACTCCCGTACTGGACGATCTGGAACACCGGGTGGCCGCCGACGCTGCGGCTGAGCACCGGCACCAGCTCCGTCCCCCACCGGCTGTGGTGGGTGAACGCGTCCCACACCACATGGGTGGCCGCCCCCAGCGCGCCGGAGACGGCGAACCACAGCCAGCCGGACGGCCCGAAGGAGGCGCGCGTCCACCGCTGCCCCCGGACGAAGGCGTGCACCCGGCCCCGTACCCGTACCGGCAACAGCGCCACCAGCGGCTCCCGCAGCAGCGCCCACACCGCCACCAGCACCGCGGCGATGGCCACGTTCACCGTGACCACCCCGAGGAAGGTGTGGGTGAACGAACCGAACTCCATCGCCCCGGGAACCACCGTGTCCGCGAAGTAGGTGATGTCGGGCGCGAACGAACCGGCGACGAGAGCCGAGGGGAACAGCGGCCACCGGGCCGTCCCGTTCCGGCGGATCGCCGGGAGCACGGCGGCGGCATGACTGAGCGTGAACGGCATGGCGGCAAGTATGCGGGACCGTCAGGGCACCCTTCCGTGGCCGACCGGACAACGTGCGAATGAGAACGTGAGAAAACCGTAAGAAGCGGTCAGGGCTCGGTGTCCGGGCGACACGAGTTGCCGTAGGGTCGCTGGAGTCCTCGCGCTGGGGAGCGCGAGCAGCCTTCGAGGGGGAGGGACCGGAACGTATGGCAGCGCACATTCGCCGACGTCTGCGCAAGGGGGCCACGACCACCGCGGTGGCGGCGGCCGCCGTGGCGGCACTCGCGGCCTCGCAGGCGCCCGCGGCGACCCTGGCCGACGGATCCGCGGGCAGCGGTGACCCCAAGGCGGCGGGCGAGGACACCGCGAGCGCCGACAACGACGGCGCCGCGACCGGCAACTCGCCCTATTACACGGACCTTCCGCCCTTGGTCACGCCCGACAAGCCCGGATCCTCCAGTAATCTCCCGGCCACCGGCAGCGCGGAAGCGGGCATTCCGGCCTCGATCCTGGCCGCGTACAAGCAGGCCGAGCGGACCGTCGCGACCACCGACCCGAACTGCCGGCTGCCCTGGCAACTCCTCGCGGCGATCGGCAAGGTCGAGTCCGGCCAGGCCCGTGGCGGACGGGTCGACGCCGACGGCACGACCACCTCCCCGATCCTCGGCCCGGCCCTCAACGGCCAGGGCTTCGCGCTGATCAAGGACACCGACGGCGGGGCGTACGACGGCGACGCGGTCCACGACCGCGCGGTCGGCCCGATGCAGTTCATCCCCTCGACCTGGGCCTCCTGGGGCCAGGACGCCAACGGCGACGGCCGCAAGGACCCCAACAACATCTACGACGCGGCGCTCGCCGCCGGCCGCTACCTCTGCGCCAACGACCGCGATCTGGCCATCGCCGCCGACCTCGACAAGGCGGTGCTGAGCTACAACCGCTCCACGGAGTATCTGCGGACCGTCCGCTCCTGGTTCTCGTACTACCAGCGCGGTACGCACGAGATCCCCGACGGCACCGGAACGCTGCCCACCACCCCGAGCACCCCCTCCCCGAACCCGGGCCCGAGCACCGGCCCCAGCGCCACCCCGAGCCCGAAGCCCTCCCCGGGCAAGCCGGGCGGAAAGCCGAGCCCCGGCCCCTCGAAGCCCGGCGGCGGCTCCACCAGCCCGACGCCGAAGCCGCCCACCCCCAAGCCGACGCCGCCGGCCGAGACCTTCGGCTCCCTGGAGAACGCGGGCACCGGACCGCTGCGCGCCACCGCGGGCCAGGAGTTCGACGAGCGGGTCTCCGTCCGCGCCCGCAACGCCCTCGGCGCCCCGCTCGCCAAGGTCCCCGTCACCTTCACCGTCACCGGGAACACCGGCACGCTCTTCACCGGCGGCAAGAAGACCGTCACCGTGACGACCGGGGCCGACGGCACCGCCACCGCACCGGCGCTCCAGGCAGGCGAGAAGGCCGGGGAGTTCACGGTCACCGCCGTCGCCGGCGAGAGCAGGCCGCGCACCCTGACCTACGCGGCGACCGTCACCGCCCGCCAGGCCGACGCGATCGCCCGCACCGACGACAAGGAACTCGTCGCCGCGCCCGGCGAGAAGTTCGGATACGCCGTCACCGTCAAGGCCACCTACCAGGACGCCGCCGCGGCCGGAGTGGCCGTCACCGCCACGATGGTCAAGGACCCGCTGGGGCTCATCGAGAACGACAAGGGCCCGTACTTCAAGGACGCGGACGGCAAGCCGGTCCGCACCCTCAGCACCCTGACGACGGACGCCGACGGTGTGCTCCGGCTCCCGGAGATCTTCGCCGACGACACCGAGGGCACCTTCAAACTGCGCCTCACCACCGAGGGCGGTGCCTCGGTCGTCATCGAGCTCACCATCCAGGCCCCGGAGGAGACCGCGCCCGAGGAGACCGCCCCGCAGGAGCCGGCGCCGGGGAAGACGGAAACCCCCGAGGCCTGAGACCGCCGCACCGCACCGCTGCCGCACAGCCCCTCCACCACCCGGTGGAGGGGCTGTCCGCTCTGTTCTCATCTCGCGCCCCGGTTGCTACGGTGCCCCAGCCCTGACGGCCCATCAGGTCGCCGTCGTCGGACCACCGCCCCGGGAGGCCGAGCATGCGTGCCCTCGTCGCCGCCGCCATCGGACTGGCCGCCGCCCTCGCGCTCGTGTTCACCCTCTCCGCCGTCGGCTCACCGGCCGGGGAGACCTCGCCCGAACCCCTCCTGACCACCGTCCCGGGCCCGAAGAGATAGCCGCCGCAGAGGGAGAGGTCACCACCATGCGCCGCCGAGCCGGTCTCGTACTCCTGGCCTTCGCCGTGTTCTTCGCCGCCCTGTCACCGCTGCTGCGCTGGTACGCCTTCCCGCGCCTGGCGAAGGTCCCGCCGAGCCAGTACCAGGAAGTCGTTCTGGAGGCGTCCCCCGCGACCCTCCTCGACTACACCACCCTCAAGGCCAGGAAGGTCGACAAGGTCACCATCGTCCAGACGCTCAAGGGCAACGTCGAGGAGTCCGAGAAGATCGAACGCAGCGCCGGCCGCGACGTCGTCGTCTGGGACGCGCTCTCCTACATCCAGGGCCCCGACGGCAAGATGGTCTCCGAGATACCCGAGCGCTACATCTTCGACGCCCACACCCAGGCCCCCGTCAACGCCACCGGAGAGATGGTCGACGGCGACCCCGTCCGGCGCGAGGGCATCGAGTTCAAGTGGCCCTTCCTCACCGAGAAACGGGACTACGAGTACTTCGACGCCCAGAGCCGCACCACCGCCCCCATCCACTACCAGGGCACCCGCACCTTCCGCGGCCTGGAGGTCTACTACTTCGAGCAGACCATCCCGTGGACCGAGGTCCCGATGCCGAAGAAGATGCCCATCGCGGGCATCACCGCCGAGCAGATCGCGCAGACCGGCATGACCCGCTGGTACACCACCAAGCGCATGTTCTGGGTCGACCCGGTCACCGGAGCCCCCGTCAACGGCGAGGAGATCCACGAGGAAGAGCTGCGCGACGCCAAGAAGATGGGCATGTCCGAGGACACCGTCACCGCGTTCTCCGGCCATGTGAAGATGCGCGAGGACTACATCGTGGACACCGTCGACCTGGTGAAGTCCCAGCGCGTCCTGGTCCTCCTGCTCACCTCGTACCTGCCCTGGGGCTTCCTCGGCCTCGGCCTCGGACTGTTCGCGCTCGCCCTGTGGCTGGAGGCGCGCTCGCGCACATCACAGGGCCCTACGAGCGCTTGAGCCGGGCCGAGGTGAACCGCGTCGCCGGTACGGTCGCGGGGTCCTCCGGCCACGGATGCTTCGGGTAGCGGCCGCGCAGCTCCGCCCGTACGGCCTTGTAGCCGTCCCGCCAGAACGACGCCAGGTCCGCCGTCACGGCCGCGGGCCGCCCGGCGGGGGAGAGCAGATGGACCAGGACCGGCACCCCGGCCACCTGCGGCGTCTCGGCCAGCCCGAACAGCTCCTGGAGCTTCACCGCCAGCACCGGCTGCTCACCGCCGTACTCCACCCGGATCCGCGAACCGCTCGGCACCTCGATCCGCTCCGGCGCCAGCTCGTCCAGCCGGGCTCCCTCCCCGGTCGCCCACGGCAGCAGCCGCCGCAACGCCTGGCCCGCGTCGATCCGGCCCAGGTCCGGGCGGCGCCGCGCCCGCGACAGCTCCGGCTCCAGCCACGCCCCGGTCTCCGCGAGCAGCGCCTCGTCCGAGACGTCCGGCCACGGCGCCCCCAGCACCCGGTGCAGAAACGCCAGCCGCAGTCGCAGCTGCTCACTGTCCCGGGTCCACCGCAGCAACCCGAGCCCCTCCCGCCGCAACCCCTCCACCAGGGCACCGCGCACCAGCTCCGGATCGGGCTGCTTCAGCGGCCGTACCGCCAGCTCCACCGCCCCCAGCCGGTCCACCGACCGGGCCACCACCTCGCCGTCCACCCAGCGGACCTCCTCGCCCCGCACCCGCAGATGCCCGGCGGCCAGCAGCGCGGTGGACTCGTCGACCACCGCCGCCAGCCGGACCCGCGCCGAGGCCGCGTGGGAGGGCCGGTCCGCGACCGCCACCGCCAGCCAGGGCGCGCTGCGCAGCCGTGACCCGTCCCGCAGCTCCGCGCCCGTGCCCGACGCCATCAGGAAGGCCCCGTCGCCCCGGGCCCGCGCCACCCGCTCCGGAAACGCCAGCGCGGCGACGAGCCCCACGACGGCGTCATCCGTGCGGCCTTCGCCGGTGCCCGCCCCGCTCACCTGGGCCGAGAGCCGGCGCACCTCCTGCTTCCAGCGCGTCGCATACCCGTCCTGGCCCCGGCGGGCCATCCGCAGCGCCGCCGCCAGATCGTCCCCGTACTCCCTCGGCGGCTCCTCGCTCAGCAGGGCCACCACCTCCGCGGCCCGCCGCGCCCCGACCTCCCGCGCACCGTCCAGCAGGGCCCGCGCCAGCCGGGGGTGCAGCCCGAGCCGGGACATCCGTACGCCCCGCTCGGTCACCCGGCCCTCGCCGTCCACCGCGCCGATCGCCTCCAGCACCTGACGGGCCGCGCCCATCGCCCCGGCGGGCGGCGGGTCCAGCAGCGCGAGCGAGGAAGCGCCCGGATCGCCCCAGCACGCCGCCTGGAGCGCGAACGCGGCGAGGTCGGCGACCTTGATCTCCGGCGACGGGAAGCGCGCGAGCCGCCCGTCCTCGGCCAGGTCCCAGCACCGGTACACCGCCCCCGGAGCCTCCCGCCCCGCCCGCCCGGCACGCTGCCGGCCGGCCGCCTGGGAGGCCCGTACGGTCGTCAGGGCGCTCAGGCCCCGGGCATGGTCGGTACGGGGATCGCGCGCGAGACCCGAGTCGACGACGGTCCGCACACCCGGCACCGTCAGGGACGACTCCGCCACCGAGGTCGCCAGCACCACCCGCCGCCCCTCGGAAGAACCGGCCAGCACCGCGTCCTGCACGGCGGCCGGAGCCCGCCCGTGCACCTGCAGCACCTCCGCGTCCACCCCGGCGAGCTGCCCGGCCACCCGCGCGATCTCGCCGACCCCGGGCAGGAAACAGAGCACATCGCCCTCCCGCTCCGCCAGCGCCCGCCGCACGGTCGCCGCCACATGCGTCAGCAGCGCCGGATCGACCCTCATCCCGTGCGGCGGCTTCACCGGCCGCGCGGGCGGCGCCCAGACCACTTCCACCGGATACGAGACGCCCTCGGCCTCGACCACCGGGGCATCGCCCAGCAGCCGCGCCCACCCCTCCGCGTCCGTCGTCGCGGACGCCGCCACCAGCCGCAGATCGGGCCGGATCGCCTCCCGTACGTCCAGGAGGAACGCGGCCACCGTGTCCGCGTCCAGATGCCGCTCGTGGCACTCGTCGATGATCACCGCGTCCACCCCGGCCAGCTCCTGGTCCCGCTGGAGCCGCTGGAGCAGCACCCCCGTGGTCACCACCTCCACCACGGTCCCCGGGCCCACCACACGCTCGCCGCGCACCGTGAACCCGACCCGCTCGCCCGGCCGCTCGCCCAGCAGCCAGGCCATCCGCCGCGCCGCCGCCCGCGCGGCGATTCGGCGCGGCTCGGCGACCACGACCCGGCGCACCGGGCCCGGGCCGGTCAGCCCGGCCAGCACCAACGGCACCAGCGTCGTCTTGCCGGTGCCGGGCGGGGCGCACAGGACGGCGACGCCCCGGTCGTCGAGCGCACGCTCCAGGGCAGGCACGGCGGTGCGGACGGGGAGGCGGTCCAGGGCTTCGGTACGGATCACGCCCCCAGTGTCGTACGGGCGCATCGGGTACGGACGGTCGGTCCCGCCCGCACCCGCATGCCTCAGGCCCGCTCGCAGACGAAGATCGCCGTGCCCGGGATCAGATTGCCGCGCAGCGGGGACCAGCCGCCCCACTCCTGGTCGTTCCAGGCGGGCCATTCCGGTTCCACCAGATCGACCAGCCGGAAACCGCCCGCCACCACGTCCCGGACCCGGTCGCCCAGCGTGCGGTGGTGTTCCACATAGACGGCGTCGCCGTTCTCGTCCTGCTCCACATAGGGGACACGGTCGAAGTAGGAGGCGGCGACGGAAAGGCCCTCGGGGCCGGGCTCGTCCGGGAACGCCCAGCGGATCGGGTGCGTCACGGAGAACACCCAGCGCCCGCCGGGCCGCAGCACCCGGTGGACCTCACGGAAGACCTGGACGGGGTCGGCGACGAACGGCACCGCCCCGTACGCGGAGCAGGCCAGGTCGAAGGAGCCGTCCCGGAACGGGAGCCGGCCCGCGTCCGCCTCGACCAGCGGCAGGCCCTCGCCGATCCGCAGGGCGTGCTGGAGCTGGCGGTGCGAGAGGTCGAGCGCGACCGGGCGGGCGCCCTGGCCGGCCAGCCAGCGCGAACACTGGGCGGCCCCGGCCCCGATCTCCAGGACGTCGAGACCCTTGAGGGCGGAGGCGGGCCCCAGCAGCGCGGCCTCCGCCTCGTCCAGCCCTTCCGGACCCCAGACGAAACGGTCGTCCCCCAGGAAGCCGCCGTGGTCCGACTGGTACTCGTCGGCGTTCCGGTCCCACCAGCCGCGGCTGGCCCGGCTGCTCTCCGCGTCGTCCGCCGCGCGGCGGGTGGCCTCGGGCTCTGCGGACTCCTCGGGTACCGAGAGCCCCGGGCGTACCGGGTGTTCCGGGCGTTCGGAGGAGTAGGTTCCGTGGATCTCTTGGCTCATCGTGCCCGTCGTTGTAGTTTGCCTTCACCCGCCGCGCGCGGTACGTACCAGGGGGCGCACCCCGGAGGTACGGACGTGCGTCCGCGGCGCTGTGCCGTAGTGTTCTCGGCCCGATCTGGCCTCGGAGAACATGAGTTGTGCCGGGATTGGGGCGATGTGCCCCGGGTGTGCGCCTTCGCGCATTGACCCTGTCCGGCTGCCCCCGTATGCTACAAGTTGCGCTGCGAGCCTGCGCGCCTCAGACCTAGCAGGCCGCGCTCGCGTCTGTTGCATGTCCCCTCGGTTGTCGAGGCGTCTCTCCGGAAACGGATGGCGCTTTCCAGGCTGTCCGGCTTCTGCAGAGGCGATACGGGCTTTCGGCGTAGCAGTACCTACGACTCTCTGTCCGTACCGGAGCCCTTTCCCACATGACGAGCAGCACCGAGACCACCGCCACCACTCCGCAGGTTGCGGTCAACGACATCGGCGACGCGGACGCGTTCCTCGCGGCGATCGACGAGACGATCAAGTACTTCAACGACGGCGACATCGTTGATGGTGTCATCGTCAAGGTTGACCGGGACGAGGTTCTCCTCGACATCGGTTACAAGACCGAAGGTGTCATCCCGAGCCGCGAGCTCTCGATCAAGCACGACGTCGACCCGAACGAGGTCGTCAAGGTCGGCGACGAGATCGAGGCCCTGGTTCTCCAGAAGGAGGACAAGGAAGGCCGCCTGATCCTCTCGAAGAAGCGCGCTCAGTACGAGCGTGCCTGGGGCACCATCGAGAAGATCAAGGAAGAGGACGGCATCGTCACCGGTACCGTCATCGAGGTCGTCAAGGGTGGTCTCATCCTCGACATCGGCCTCCGTGGCTTCCTCCCGGCGTCGCTCGTCGAGATGCGTCGTGTCCGCGACCTCCAGCCCTACGTGGGCAAGGAGCTCGAGGCCAAGATCATCGAGCTGGACAAGAACCGCAACAACGTGGTCCTGTCCCGCCGTGCCTGGCTCGAGCAGACCCAGTCCGAGGTCCGCCAGACGTTCCTCACGACCCTGCAGAAGGGTCAGGTCCGCTCCGGCGTCGTCTCCTCGATCGTCAACTTCGGTGCCTTCGTGGACCTGGGTGGCGTCGACGGTCTCGTGCACGTCTCCGAGCTGTCCTGGAAGCACATCGACCACCCCTCCGAGGTTGTCGAGGTCGGCCAGGAAGTCACCGTCGAGGTCCTCGACGTCGACATGGACCGCGAGCGCGTCTCCCTGTCGCTCAAGGCGACGCAGGAAGACCCGTGGCAGCAGTTCGCCCGGACGCACCAGATCGGTCAGGTCGTCCCGGGTAAGGTCACCAAGCTCGTTCCCTTCGGTGCGTTCGTGCGCGTCGACGAGGGCATCGAGGGTCTGGTCCACATCTCCGAGCTGGCCGAGCGCCACGTGGAGATCCCGGAGCAGGTCGTCCAGGTCAACGACGAGATCTTCGTCAAGGTCATCGACATCGACCTCGAGCGCCGCCGCATCAGCCTCTCGCTGAAGCAGGCCAACGAGTCCTTCGGTGGCGACCCGGCCTCGGTCGAGTTCGACCCGACGCTGTACGGCATGGCCGCGTCGTACGACGACCAGGGCAACTACATCTACCCCGAGGGCTTCGACCCCGAGACCAACGACTGGCTCGAGGGCTTCGAGGCGCAGCGCGAGGTCTGGGAGACCCAGTACGCCGAGGCGCAGCAGCGCTTCGAGCAGCACCAGGCCCAGGTCATCAAGTCCCGCGAGGCCGACGAGGCCGCTGCGGCCGAGGGCGCTGCCGCCCCGGCCGGCGCTGCTCCGGCCGCCTCCGGCGGCAGCGGTGGCGGCGGCGGTTCGTACTCCTCGGAGTCGGCGGACAACTCCGGCGCCCTGGCGTCGGACGAGGCCCTTGCCGCGCTGCGCGAGAAGCTCGCGGGCGGCCAGAGCTGACGCTCTGACCCCGGCGGCTCATCGGCTGCAGTAGCTGTAGAGCGTTGAGTGAGGCCCGTTCCCTTCGGGGGGCGGGCCTCACTCGCGTATCCGGACGCTCAGGGCGTGACGGCGATGTTGGTCAGCCCCTTGCCGCCGGTGACGGTGTTGTCGGCGTACACGGTGGTGCGGCAACTGGAGCTGTTGTTGGTGACGTTGATGGCGAGCTGCTTGTCGCCGGTGGCCCCGGTCAGGTTCGAGGAGTTGTTCCGGAAGACGGTGCCGCAGCCCCAGCCGCTCTGCTGGGTGTGCGTCTCGTAGCCGTTGTTGGTGGTGCGGGACCCCTTGTTGCCCTCGACCAGGACGTTGTTGCCCTTCACATCGACCCAGGAGTCGTCGTAGTTGGCGCCCGTCAGCCCGTGGCCGTCGAAGGTGTTGCCGATGATCCTCGCGCCGGTCGTGCCTTCCTTGATGTCGATGGACTCGCCGCCGACGTCCGGGCCGATGGTGTTGTTCAGGATCTGTACGTTGTCGCTGCGGTCGGAGAGATCGCCGGCCGAACCGACGTACACCCCCTCGCCCATGCCGCGCCCGTTCTGCCCGGTGTCGTGGATCCGGGAGTTCTTCAGGACGCCGTCCTTGCTGGACTTACGGAAGTGGACGCCCTCCATGTCGAGGTCGTGCACGGTCACCGAGTCGATCACGACCCCGTTCGCCGCGTCGGCCATGATGCCCTTCTGTCCGCCCTTGATCGTGACGCCCTGGACGGTCCAGTACGAGGCGCCGTTGAGGTGCAGCCCGTAGCCGCCGCCCGCCGTCAGGACCGCGCCGCTGGAGCCGGTGAGGGTGATCCGGGCCCCGGAGGTGCCCGGCCGGGTGGCCTTGAAGTTCCCGGTGTACGTGCCGTCGGCGAGCCGGATCGTGTCGCCGGGGGAGACGGTGGTGAGCGCCGCCTTGAGCTGGGCGGCGGTGCTCACATCGATGACCGCGGCGTTCGCGGGCCCGGCGCCGGCCAGGGTGAGACCGCCCGCGGCCAGGGCGGCGGCGAGCAGGACGGTGAGGGGGGAGCGGGTGCGCATGGGGGTGCCTTCCCGTCGGAGGGGTCCAGGATGTTCCTGTACATGAACATGGGACGTGTTTCTGAACGTGTTGCCCAGTGACGGTAGGGATGGCGGCGGGACGCGTCAAGGTCTGGACCAGGATCGGCGGGCGGCTGCCCGGCGCGGTGAAACGCTCACCCTGCGTGGGCGGCTGACGCGCCGTCATCCGCCGGTTCCGGGGAAAGGTCCGCCTGCGGGGAATGCTCGTGCCGCCGGTCGCGTTCTTTCCTAGGAACACGAGGAGGAGCGGTAACCGTGCCTGATCCGCAGAGTTTGTACGAATGGGAGCCGAAGGGCCTGGCCGTCGTCGACATGGCGCTGGCGCAGGAGTCGGCCGGCCTGGTCATGCTCTACCACTTCGACGGCTACATCGACGCGGGCGAGACCGGCGAGCAGATCGTCGACGGCCTGCTGGAGACGCTGCCGCACCAGGTCGTCGCGCGTTTCGACCACGACCGGCTCGTCGACTACCGCGCACGGCGCCCCCTGCTCACCTTCCGGCGCGACCGCTGGACGTCCTTCGAGGCCCCGACCCTGGAGGTCCGGGTGGTCCAGGACGCCACCGGAGCGCCCTTCCTGTTGCTGTCGGGCCCGGAGCCGGACGTGGAGTGGGAGCGGTTCGCCGCCGCCGTCGAGCAGATCGTCGAGCGCCTCGGCGTCCGGCTCGCGGTGAACTTCCACGGCATCCCGATGGGCGTCCCGCACACCCGCCCCGTCGGCATCACCCCGCACGGCAACCGCACCGACCTGATGCCCGGCCACCGCAGCCCCTTCGACGAGGCCCAGGTGCCCGGATCCGCCGAGGCCCTCGTCGAGTACCGGCTGATGGAGTCCGGCCATGACGTCCTCGGCGTCGCCACCCACGTACCGCACTACGTCGCCCGGTCCTCCTACCCGGACGCGGCGCTGACCGCGCTGGAGGCCATCACGGCCGCGACCGGTCTGGTGCTGCCCGCCCTCGCGCACTCCCTGCGCACCGAGGCGCACCGCACCCAGACCGAGATCGACCGGCAGATCGGCCAGGGCGACGAGGAGCTCGTCTCCCTCGTCGAGGGCCTTGAGCACCAGTACGACGCCGTCGCCGGCTCCGAGACGCGCGGCAACCTCGTCGCCGAGCCGGTCGATCTGCCGTCCGCCGACGAGATCGGCCGCGAGTTCGAGCGCTTCCTCGCCGAGCGGGAGGGCGAGGGCTGAGCGCCCGGAACCGGCCCGTAGGCTGCGGCCCATGCTGAAAGTGGGCCTGACCGGCGGCATCGGAGCCGGCAAGAGCGAAGTGTCGCGGATGCTCGTCGCGTACGGAGCCGTCCTGATCGACTCCGACCGGATCGCCCGTGAGGTGGTCGAGCCCGGGACGCCCGGACTCGCGGCCGTCGTCGAGGAGTTCGGGCCGGGCGTCCTGACCGCCGAAGGCGCCCTGGACCGCCCGGCGCTGGGCGCGCTCGTCTTCGCCGACGACGAACGGCGGGCCGCGCTCAACGCGATCGTGCACCCCTTGGTCGGCGCCCGCGCCGCCGAGCTGGAACGCGCGGCCCCCGAGGACGCCGTCGTCGTCCACGACGTGCCCCTCCTCACCGAGAACGGGCTCGCCCCCTTCTACGACCTGGTCGTGGTCGTCGACGCCTCCGCCGAGACCCAGCTCCACCGGCTCGTGACGCTGCGCGGCATGACCGAGTCCGACGCCCGGGCCAGGATGGCCGCCCAGGCGACCCGCGAGGAGCGCCGGGCCGTGGCCGACCTGATCGTGGACAACGACGGGCCGCGCGAGGCGCTGGACGCGCAGGTCCGCGAGGTCTGGGAGGAGCTGGTCCGCAGGGCCTCCGCCGGCTGAGTCCGGGTACGCGTGCGCCCCGGCCGGAATACCGTGGCCGGGGCGGGCGTTGGACACGCGCGGGGAGGCGATGGCGGACCCGCGCGAGGAGAACGCGAGAAGAGGAAGGACGGACCGTGCCCGAGAGGAACCCGGAGACCGACGTCATCGACTTCCGCGCGGCCGAGCACCTGCTCGACGCCCGGGACCCCCGGGGCGCCGTCAAGCTCCTCGACTCGGTGATCGCCGCCCACCCGGAGAACACCGCCGCCCGGCTGCTGAGGGCCCGCGCCTTCTTCGCCGCCGCCCAACTGCGCCCCGCCGAGCTGGAGTTCGAGCTGGTGCTGGAGCGCGAGCCGGACAACGCGTTCGCCCACTTCGCGCTGGCCCGCACCTTCGAGCGGGCCGGCCGCCCCGAGCGCGCGACCCGGCACTTCCGCCTGGCAGCGGCGCTCGACCCGAAGCCGGAGTACCTGCGGGCCGCGAAGTTCGACGAGCGGGCCTGAACCGAGCGGGTCAGGGCCGAGCGGGCTTGAACCGAGCGGGTCAGGGCCGCCCGCCGTCGGCGCCGCCACCCGGCCTGCGCGGGCGGCCGTCTCCGTGGTCCGGTTCGTACGGCGGGACGTCACGGCCCGGCTGGTAGTGCGGCCCCTGGCGCATGCGGTACGTGATCACGCCGAGGTCCACCACCGCGAACAGCAGCACGACCGCGCAGGCCGCAGCCCAGCCGGGCCGCCCGTTCAGCGCGAAGGCCACGAGGCCGAAGAGCGCCCAGGCCATTCCCCACAGGCTCAGCCAGAGCCGCATCCGCAGCGGACTGCGGGCGGTCACGGGTTCACTGCCCGTACGCATGGCGATCACCTCACTCACCAGCATGGACCCACCCGGCGGCGGACGGAACAGCGGCGGGGCGGGGAACCGTGCCCGGCGACGGCTCGTTCGTCCGGCATGGGCGAATCACTGGTACGCGAGGGGTACGCGGGGACCGGTCCCGGAGCGATCACGCCGGACGGGTGCGCGGTGGAGCTGTACCGCCGGCTGGCCGTCGGCGAGGAGCCGGACGTGATCGCGGGCGTGGCCCCCGCCGGTGGGAGCATCCTGGAACTGGGCTGCGGGGCGGGCCGGGTGACGCACCCGCTCGTGCGGCGCGGCTTCGACGTGACGGCGGTGGACGAGTCGCCGGAGATGCTGGAGGAGATCGTCGGGGCGCGCACGGTGCGCAGCCCGATCGAGTCGCTGGACCTGGGCGACGAGCGGTTCGACGTGGTGCTGCTCGGGTCCTTCCTGGTCCACGCGGGCGAGCACCGGGTGCGCGACGGGATGCTGCGGGTCTGCCGGGCCCATGTGCGCGACGACGGGATCGTCCTCGTCCAGCGCGAGGGCGTGGCGCACCGCTCGGAGCTGCCGTGGGAGCGGACCGACCCGTCCGGCGGGCTGGTCCGGATCGTCTCCGCGGATCCGGTGGGCGACGGCGTGCGCTCGGTGCGCGCGGAGTATCACTTCGACGACGCGCGGTGGACGCAGACCTTCCTGTCGCGGGAGCTGTCCGACGAGGACCTCGCCGGGTATCTCGCGGCGGCCGGGCTGACGGTGGACCGCACCCTCACCGACGACGGCACCTGGCTGCTGGCCCGCCCCGCGCTCTGACCGGCCGTGGCGCTCCGCGGTGCGGGCGCTCCTCAGTGCACGAAGCTGTAGCTGCGCCACGGGCCGCTGCCCGGCGCCGTCACATCGCTGAACCTGGTCGGCACATAGGTCGTCCCGCCGCCCGTGCAGTTCCGCGTGCGGTAGAGGATCACGTCGACCAGCGTCCCGTTCTCCACCTCGTGGGCTCCCGCCGGGGCGATCCGGTGGCAGCCGCGTACCGACGGGCTGTTCACCTGCAGCACCGCTTCGCGCTCCGTCGTGTACGTCACCGGGCCCACGGCGGTGCGACCGAGCCCGGAGCAGCCCGTGGCGGCGAGAGCGAGGAGCGTGGCGCCGGCGGCGATCCCGAGGCGGCGTCGACGGTGAACGGTGGCGGTCACGGACATGGGCGGGTCCTCGTCTGCTCGTCCGGTGCTCGTCCGGCGATCGGTACGTCGGGAAGACGTGCTGGCGCTGGCCACCCTGCCCGCCCGGGGCAGCCCCGGCATCCTGTGCGCGGCCGACCGGGCGAGCCGCGGTTCGCCAGAGACGCGACGAGAGTTCACCAGATGCTCATAGCGGGCATAAAATAACAAAAGGTGCTATGTGGGCGCGTGGGTGTCCGCTCCCTTCCTCTCAGGGGGTCGTCATGGCTCAGGAGCTGGTGATCGCGTTGGTGGCGGTGCTCTGCGCCGCGGCGCTGTACGTGGCCTCGGCGGCGCGGGTGATCCGCCAGTACGAGCGGGGCGTCGTGCTGCGGCTCGGCCGGCTGCGGGAGGACGTGCGGCGGCCGGGCTTCACGATGGTCGTGCCGGGCATCGACCGGCTGCGCAAGGTCAACATGCAGATCGTCACCATGCCGGTGCCCGCCCAGGACGGCATCACCCGGGACAACGTCACCGTCCGCGTGGACGCCGTCATCTACTTCAAGGTGGTCGACCCGACGAACGCCGTGATCGCGGTGGAGGACTACCGGTTCGCCGTCTCGCAGATGGCCCAGACCTCGCTCCGGTCGATCATCGGCAAGAGCGATCTGGACGATCTGCTGTCCAACCGCGAGAAGCTGAACCAGGGGCTGGAGGTCATGATCGACAGCCCGGCGGTCAGCTGGGGTGTGCAGATCGACCGGGTGGAGATCAAGGACGTCTCGCTGCCGGAGACCATGAAGCGATCCATGGCCCGCCAGGCCGAGGCCGACCGTGAGCGGCGTGCCCGGGTGATCAACGCCGACGCGGAGCTCCAGGCATCGAAGAAGCTGGCGCAGGCGGCCGGTGAGATGTCCGCCCAGCCCGCCGCGCTCCAGCTGAGGCTGTTGCAGACCGTGGTGGCCGTCGCGGCGGAGAAGAACTCCACGCTGGTGCTGCCCTTCCCGGTGGAGCTGCTCCGGTTCCTGGAACGCGCGCAGCAGCAACCGTCACCGGACCCGGCCGTCCCGGAGCAGCCGTTCGCCCATCACTGAGCGTGGTGGGTCCACTCGCGGATCCAGACCGGTGACCGACCGGCCCCTACGTCGCTGAGCTGGGGAGACACCGTGGCTGTCCGCAGTGTCAGACCTCCCGCCTAGACTCGCGGAGTCAGCACATTCCGTGCCGACGGAGACCGTGGATCAGGCGGGAGGGGGTGGCGGACATGACGGCACGGGCCCATGAGGGCGGAGCGCGGGGCGCCGGGGGCGCGACCGGCGCCGCCGACATCGGCCGCCTGCTGCGCCGCGCGGCGGTCTTCCTGCCCGGCCCGGTGCCCAGGGACGGCCGCATCGCGTTCTGGGTCGCGGACGGCGACGCCCCGTGGCACGACGACGGTGCGCGGGGCAGGAGCGGCACGCCCTCCGGGCACGGGGACGCCACCGGCCGCCCCGACTCCGTCCCGTGCACCACCACCCGGCTCACGGTCGTCCGGCCGGACCCGGCGGCGGGCCCCGGGCGCGTCCGCACCGCCGAGGTGTCCGCGGTTCTGCTGTCCGTGGCCGACGCGCTGCCCGTGCTCGTCCGTGCCCGTCATCGGGCGTCCGCCCATCCCGCCGCCCGCTGCTGGGGCGCGGCCGCGCTGCACGCCCTCCAACTCGTCGCACGCGGCCGGCTCCTCCCCGGGCTCACGGGGGACGGCCACGACGCCTGGCGGGCCGGCCCGAGGGACGCCGAGGACGTCGCGCATCTGCGGGCGGTCGCCGCCGCCCTGCCGCCCGAGGGGCACGCGGTGCCGGTCCCCGCTTCCGCGCCGCCCCGGCTCCCCGACCCCGAGGCCCTGATCGGGGCGTTCCTGGACGCCGTCGCCGACACACTGCCGCGCACACCCGCCGCCGCGTTCGCGATGGGCGCCCCGTTCGCCGCCCGTGAGGCCCAGCATCTGCCGCACGCCGCCGCCTGGGCCGTCGAGGTGGCCTCGGGCCTGGACGCGGGCGTGCGGGTCTCGCTGCGCCTGGACCTCTCCGCGTACGAGCTGTTCGACACCGCCGACACCTACGCGGTCACGGCCGCCCGCGAGGAGGCGGAGGCCGCCGACGCGGCCGCCCGCCCCGAGCATCCGGACGACCCGGCGGTCCGCCCCGCCGCCGCGGCGATCGTGCAGGTCCACAGCCTCGCCGACCCGACGTACGTGGTGGACGCGGCGGCCCTGTGGAACGGCGGGGCGGGCGAGCCGTTCGGGCCGCGCGCCCAGGTCGACGCGGTGCTGGCGCTGCGCCGGGCCGCCCGCGTCTGGGCCCCGCTGGAACGGCTCCTGGGGCAGCCCGTCCCCGATGTGCTCGCGATCACCGAGGACGAGCTGTACGAGCTGCTGAGCGACGCCGGATCCCGGCTGGCCGCCGCCGGGGTGGAGGTCCGCTGGCCGCGCGAGCTGGCCCGTTCGCTCACCGCGGCCGCCGTCGTCCGGCCCGCGCCCGGATCGGCCACCGACGGCACGTCCTTCTTCGACGCCGAGCACCTCTTCGCCTTCGACTGGCAGCTGTCCCTGGGGGACGAGCGGCTGACCGAGGCCGAGATGGACCTCCTGGCCGAGGCCCACCGCCCGGTGGTGCGGCTGCGCGACCAGTGGGTGGTCGTCGACCCCGCCCTCGTACGCAAGGCGCGCAAGCGGGAGCTGGGGCTGCTGGATCCGGTGGACGCGCTGGCCGTCGCGCTGACCGGCAGCGCCGAGGTGGACGGTGAGCGGGTGGCCGCCGTTCCCGCCGGGGCGCTGGCCGCCCTCCGTACGCGGATCCTCAGCCAGGACCTGACGATCGCGCCGCCGCCCGGTCTCGACGCGACCCTGCGCGACTACCAACTGCGCGGTCTGGCCTGGCTGGACCGGATGACCTCGCTCGGGCTCGGCGGCTGCCTCGCCGACGACATGGGCCTCGGCAAGACGATCACCCTCATCGCCCTCCACCTGCACCGCGCGCACCCCTCGCCCACCCTGGTGGTCTGCCCCGCCTCCCTCCTCGGCAACTGGCACCGGGAGATCAACCGCTTCGCGCCCGGCGTCCCGGTGCGCCGCTTCCACGGCACGGACCGCACCCTGAGCGATCCGGACGGCGGCTTCGTCCTCACCACGTACGGCACCATGCGCTCCAGCGCCGCCCAGCTCGCCGAGCAGAGCTGGGGCCTGGTCGTCGCCGACGAGGCGCAGCACGTCAAGAATCCGCACTCCTCCACCGCCAAGGCGCTGCGCACCATCCCCGCCCCGGCCCGGGTCGCCCTCACCGGCACCCCCGTCGAGAACAACCTCTCCGAGCTCTGGGCGCTGCTCGACTGGACCACTCCCGGACTGCTCGGCCCGCTCAAGGCGTTCCGGGCCCGGCACGCCCGGATCGTGGAGAACACCGACACCGCCGCGGGCCTGGGCAACGAGGAGGCGGTGGAGCGGCTGTCCCGGCTGGTGCGGCCCTTCCTCCTGCGGCGCAAGAAGTCCGACCCCGGCATCGCCCCCGAGCTGCCGCCCAAGACGGAGACCGACCACCCCGTCCCGCTCACCCGTGAGCAGGCCACGCTCTACGAGGCGGCCGTCCGCGAGACGATGGCGCAGATCGAGGCGGCGGAGGGCATCGCCCGCCGGGGCCTGATCATGAAGCTGCTGACCTCGCTCAAGCAGATCTGCAACCACCCCGCCCAGTATCTGAAGGAGGAGCCCACCCGCCTCGCGGGCCGCTCGGGCAAGCTCGCCCTCCTCGACGAACTGCTCGACACGATCCTGTCCGAGGACGGTTCGGTCCTGATCTTCACCCAGTACGTGTCGATGGCGAAGCTCCTCTCCGCACACCTCGCCTCCCGCGCGATCCCCTCCCAACTCCTGCACGGCGGTACGCCGGTGCCCGAGCGGGAGCGGATGGTGGACCGCTTCCAGGCCGCCGAGGTCCCGGTGTTCCTGCTCTCCCTCAAGGCGGCCGGCACCGGGCTGAATCTCACCCGCGCCGCCCATGTCGTCCACTTCGACCGCTGGTGGAACCCGGCCGTGGAGGAGCAGGCCACCGACCGGGCGTACCGCATCGGCCAGACCCAGCCCGTCCAGGTCCACCGGATCGTCGCCGAGGGCACGGTGGAGGACCGGATCGCCGAACTGCTGGAGTCCAAGCGGGCTTTGGCGGACGCGGTGCTCGGCAGCGGCGAGAGCGCCCTGACCGAGCTGAGCGACCGGGACCTCGCCGACCTCGTATCGCTGCGGAGGCCCGCATGAGTCCCCGGATGAGCCCGCGCCCGGCCCCGCGCCCGACCACCGGCCCCGCCGCCCGCAGGTCCGCCCCGCGCGCCCGGATCGGCCCGGACGATCTGCGGCGTACCTTCGAGGCGGTGCCCGCCCGCACCTCCGCCGAGGGCGAGCCCTTCGCGGACAGCTGGTGGGGCCGGGCCTGGGTGGACGCCCTGGAGTCGCTGTCGATGGACGAGGCCCGGCTCGCCCGCGGCCGTGCGTACGCCGCCGACGGCCAGGTCGCCGCGATCACCGTCACCCCGGGCCGCGTCGTCGCCTATGTGCACGGCAGCCGGGCCCGCCCCTACCGCGCCGAACTGCGGCTGCGCACCTTCGCCGACCCGGGCTGGGAGGCACTGCTCGACGCGGTCGCCGAACAACCCGGCCATCTGTCCGCGCTGCTCGCCAAGGAGATGCCGCACTCCCTGGCCCGTACGGCGGAGGAGGCCGGTGTCCGGCTGCTGCCCGCCGCCGACGACCTCGACCCCAGCTGCACCTGCCCCGACCACGGGCGGCCCTGCAAACATGTCGCCGCCCTCTGCTTCCAGACGGCACTGCTGCTCGACAGCGACCCGTTCGTCCTGCTGCTGATGCGCGGCCGGGGCGAGCGCGAACTGCTGGAGGAGCTGGGCCGGCGCAACGCCGAGCACTCCGCCCGCGAGCGCCCCGCCGCCCCCGCCGTGCCGTCGGTCGGAGCCGAGGAGGCGTTCGCCGGACGCTTCCTGCCCCCGCTCCCGGCGCCCCTCCCGGTCCCGCCGCACCCCGGCCAGCCGCCTTCGTACCCGGATCTGCCGGGCGCCCGCGACCCGTTGGGCCTGGACCACCTCGCCACCGACGCCGCCGCCCGCGCCCACGCCCTGCTGACCACGGGCCGCGATCCGCTGGCCGGGTTCACCGCCTGGCAGGACGCGGTCCGCCTCGCCGCATCGCGACCGACGGCCGGGCTCACCGCCACCACCCGCGCGCTCTACCGCGAGCTGGCGTACGCCACCGGCCGCACCACCACCGACCTCGCCCGCGCCGTCGCCGCCTGGCGGCAGGGCGCTGCCGGGGGCCTCGCGGTCCTGGAGACGCCCTGGGACCCGCCGGCCGGGCCCTTCGACCGGGCCAGGCCCGCGCTCGCCGCCGCCGGGTTCCCGCGCTTCACGCCCTGGCGCAACCACCTGACCCACCCGGCCGGTTCGCTCCAGCTCCGCTTCGGCCAGGACATGCGCTGGTACGGCTACGAGTCCGACCCCGGCGCCGACGACTGGTGGCCGCGCGCCGCCCCGGACCCCGACCCGGTGTCCGCCGTCGAAGCCCTGCTCGCCGGTGACTCCGTCCCGGACACCGCCGGGGACGACGACCCCCACTACGTACGGTAAAACCCTTGGCCACCAGGGCGTTGTCCCTGTTAGCGTCCTCGACGTGGCGAAACTCAATCAGATCATCGCAGTGGAGAAGGGCGTCAAGTCCAAGGCACACCAGGACCTGACGGCGGCACATCACGGCCTCCAGAAGGCCGCGTTGCTGGCCGGGATCTCCCGGACCTACCAGCCCAAGGACGAGGAGGGCGAGCAGCTTCCGCCCGAGTCGACGCTGGTCCAGGTCAAGGCGGAGGACGTGCTGCGGGACACCGCGGCCACGCTGACCCGGCTCTTCGATGTGACCGCCACGAAGGACTGGGCGAACTGCTCGGCCCGGGCCGATGTGAAGGTCGAAGGACGGGTGCTGGTGAGCGAGGTGCCGGTGTCGTATCTGCTCTTCCTGGAGAAGCAGCTGACCGACCTGAACACCTTCATCCGCAAGCTTCCCGTGCTGGACGCCGCCGAGGCCTGGGTGCAGGACCCGTCGACCGACTCCTGGAAGACCGAGCCGGTCCGCACGCTCCGTACGAAGAAGGTGCCCCGCAACCACGTCAAGGCGGAGGCCACCGACAAGCACCCGGCGCAGGTCGAGGTGTACTACGAGGACATCCCGGTCGGGTACTGGACGACCGTGAAGTTCTCCGGTGCGCTGCCCGCGCGGCGCGTCAACGAACTGCTGGACCGGATCGAGAAGCTCCAGCAGGCCGTGAAGTTCGCCCGCGAGGAGGCCAACGGCGCGGAGGTCACCGACCAGCGGGTGGGTGATGCGGTATTCGGTTACCTCTTCGGGTGACCGACCATGGATTCCCCGGCCGCCGATCAAGGGGGCCGGGGTGCGCGAGGAGCGCAAGCTGAAACTGAAGCTTGTCGTGAAGGCGCGGTACCAGTGGAGGTTCAACTCCTCCCTCCGGCACGGGCCGGAGTAGCCCAAGTTGGCAGAGGCAGCCGCCGTCAATCTCAGACTCTTGCTCCAGACTCAGCATTCGCCGCCGATCGCCGGATCGAACGGGCCCGGGCCCGCGCGCGTCGAGATGCCGGTTCAAGTCCGGCCCGCAGAGCTCCGATCTGCGGTGGTCCAAAGGCAGGACGCGACGACATCATGACTGACCCGGATCCTTAAACGTGCCGGCGTGCCAGATGGGCGGCATTCACAGGGCCCGGAGGCCGGCTACGCCTCCGGGCCCGCTCCCGTTTCCGAGGCCTCTGCTGCTCCCAGCGACACGCCCCGGCCCGCGAAGAACCGTTCGAACTCCGGCAGCGGCAGCACGGCCGCCCGTGTCCCGGCGTCCGTCCCCGACGGGTTGTGGAAGTGGACGCCCAACCCGTCGGCCGTCCGCGCGGTCACCAGCACCAGATGCCCGCCCCGCCCCGGAGCGGGCCGCTCCGGGTGCCGGATCCCGTAGTGGACGGAGGCCAGCACGGTCCGGCCCGCGTCCAGCAGCCCGGGGATCTCCGCCACGTCCAGGTGCCGGTGCACCGTGGCCTCGCGCCCGTGCACCTCGCTCACGTACTCCGCGAAGGGGGCGTACACCAGCCCCCGGATGGTCCCGTCCGCGTCCTCCGTGTACGCCCCGTACTTCAGCGCCCCGTCGCGCAGGGCGAACAGCGAGGGGGCGTCGGCGCCGAGCGCCATGCGCAGACAGGTCATACCGCACAGATGAGCTGCCCACCGCGCGTACTCGGCGGGCGAGGACGCCCCCGACTCCGCCCAGCCCGGGTCCTCGGCCGGATCCATCCCGCCCTCCACGATCGCCCGCACCAGCTCCCGCGTGACGAACTGGGTCTGGACGGGGACGGGGCAGAGGGCACAGGTCACTGGCGATATCCGTTCAGGAAGCGGCCGATACGGCTGATCGCCGCGTCGAGATCATCAGCGTACGGAAGAGTCAGGATGCGGAAGTGGTCCGGCCGCGGCCAGCTGAAGCCGGTGCCCTGCACCACCTGGATCTTCTCCCGCAGCAGCAGATCCAGCACGAACTTCTCGTCGTCGACGATGGGGTGCACCTTGGGATCGATGCGCGGGAAGGCGTACAGCGCGCCCTTCGGCTTCACGCACGAGACGCCGGGGATCTCGTTGAGCCGATCCCAGGCCCGGTCGCGCTGCTCGTGCAGCCTGCCGCCCGGAGCGACCAGTTCCTTGATGGACTGCCGGCCCCCGAGCGCCGCCTGAATGGCGTACTGCGCGGGCGCGTTGGGGCACAGCCGCATGGAGGCCAGCATGGTCAGGCCCTCCAGATAGTTGCGGGCGTGCTGGCGGGGACCGGACACCACCATCCAGCCGGAGCGGAACCCGGCCACCCGGTACGTCTTCGACAGCCCGCTGAAGGTGAGGCAGACCAGGTCCGGGGCGAGGACGGCCGCACTGTGGTGCTCGGCCCCGTCGTACAGGATCTGGTCGTAGATCTCGTCGGCGAACACCATCAGGTTGTGCCGGCGGGCCAGATCCAGAATGCCTTCCAGGATCTCGCGCGGATACACAGCGCCCGTGGGGTTGTTCGGGTTGATGATCACGACGGCCTTGGTCCGGTCGGTGATCTTCGACGCCATGTCGGCGAGGTCCGGGTTCCAGTCGGACTCCTCGTCGCAGACGTAGTGCACGGCCTTGCCGCCCGCGAGCGTGGTCACCGCCGTCCAGAGCGGGAAGTCCGGGGCCGGGATCAGCACTTCGTCGCCGTCCTCCAGGAGCGCCTGCACCGCCATCGAGATCAGCTCGGAGACCCCGTTGCCGAGGAACACGTCGTCCACGCCGATCTCGGTCAGCCCCATGGCCTGGTAGCGCTGGACGACCGCCCGCCGGGCCGAGAGGATGCCGCGCGAATCGGTGTAGCCGTGCGCCTGGGGCAGCATCCGGATCATGTCCTGGACGATCTCCTCGGGAGCCTCGAAACCGAAGAGCGCGGGGTTGCCCGTGTTGAGCCGGAGCACGCTGTGGCCCGCCTCCTCCAGGGCGTTGGCGTGCTCGATGACCGGGCCCCGGATCTCGTAGCAGACCTCGTTGAGCTTGCTGGACTGCCGGAACTCCATGCGCTGCCTCCCGAGCCGAATTGCGATACTTGGTTTTACCAAGCTTCAGCTTGGAAAGTCCAACAACATGTCTAGACTGCGTCGCATGCCACGTCAGCAGCAGCCAGCAGCACGCCCCGCCCGTCGCCGGAGCTACGACCAGTTCGACGCCACCGCCCGCGCCCTCGACTCCGTCGGCGACCGGTGGACGCTGCTGATCGTCCGTGAACTGCTGGGCGGCCCCCGCCGGTACACGGACCTGCACGCCGATCTGCCCGGCGTCAGCACGGACGTGCTGGCCTCCCGCCTCAAGGACATGGAGCAGAGCGGGCTGGCCCTGCGCCGCAAACTGCCGCCCCCCTCGGCGGCGTCGGTCTACGAGCTGACCGAACGCGGCCACGGTCTGCGGCCCGTCCTCGCCGCCCTCGCCGCGTGGGGCGCGCCCGCCCTCGCCGAGCGCCGCCCGACCGACGCGGTGCGGGCCCACTGGTTCGCGCTGCCGCTGCTCGGCGCCCTCACCGGACTCGCCCACGAGGGCGTCCTCGAAGTCCGGCTCGACGAGGGCGAGTTCCACCTCCATGTCGGCGGGGGAGCGGGGAGCGTGCTGCCGGGCGCCGAGGCGTACGGACCGGTGTACGGATACGGCCCCGCCGACCGCCCCGACGCCCGGATCGTCCTCGACGCCGGGGTCTGCCTGGAGCTCGCGCAGGGCGGGGCGGGACTCGCGGAAGCGGTGAAGGACGGCCGCGTCGAGGTGTCCGGCGAGAGCCCGCTCGCCGCCGAACTGCGGGGGGCCTGAGCCGGGTTCCGGGGGCCGGAGCGCTCGCGGGAGCGGCCGCGCACGGATCCGGCGATGATGGAGCCGTGCGACTCGAAGCGATCACCTGGGAACGGCTGGCCGGCGAGCTGGCCCGGTACGGCGACGGACTGTCCGCGGCCGACGGCGGGCCCTGGCTCGCCCTCGGCATCGACGGCGCCCCGGCCGCCCGCACCGGCGAGTGCGCCGAACGCGTCGCCCAGGAGCTGCGGCTGCTCGGCCGCTCGGTCCTCGTCGTCTCCACCGAGGGCTTCCTGCGCCCGGCGAGCCTGCGCTTCGAGTACGGCAAGCAGGACCCGGACACGTACGTCGACGGCTGGTTCGACACCGGGGCGCTGTGGCGCGAGGTGTTCGGGCCGCTGGAGGCGGGCGGCTCCGGCCGGGTGCTGCCCGATCTGTGGGACCCGGCGACCGACCGGGCGACCCGGACCCCGTACCACGCGCTGCCCGAGGGCGGCGTCGTCGTCGTGCACGGCCCGTTCCTGCTGGGCCACTGGTTCCCGTTCGCGCTGAGCGTCCATCTGCGGCTGTCCCCGGGGGCGTTGCGGCGGCGTATGCAGGAGTCGGAACGCTGGACCCTGCCCGCCTTCGCCCGGTACGAGGAGGAGGTGGCGCCCTCGGAGCGGGCGGACGTGGTGGTCCGGGCGGACGATCCGTCGCACCCGGCCTGGTCGGGGCTGCCCGGGGGCGGGTGAACCGCGCGGTCGGGCCGGCGGCGGTTCTCGCCGTACGCGCGGTGCGCCACCCGCGCTCAGCGGACCGGTGGCCGCCCGCCCACCGTGGCCACCGCCGCAGCACCGGCCCGGCAGCCCTCGGCGGCCGCGGTCAGGTCGTCCGCCCCGGCCAGCAGAGCCGCGAGGAAGCCGCCGGTGAACGCGTCGCCCGCCCCCGTCGAGTCGACCGGCTCGCGCACCGGCGGGGCGGGGACGCGGCCGATGACCTCGCCCCGGGCGGCCACCACGGCACCCCGCGCGCCCAGGGTGACGACGACGCGCGGGAACCACCGGCTCAACTCCGCCGCCGCGGCCTCGGGTCCGGGCAGCCCGGTGAGGAGCCGGGCCTCGTCCGCGTTCGGCAGCAGCAGCTCCGCCCCCTCCGCGAACTCCAGGAACCGCTTCGGCCCCAGCTCACCGAGGAACCCGGCCGACGCGGGATCCACGCTCACCGGAACGCCCCGTTCCACGGCGCTGCGCAGGGCGAGAAGGGCGGCGGCCCGGCTCGTCGCGGCGAACAGGAGATAGCCGGAGAGATGCAGCCGCCCGACGCCGTCGAGCATCGAGGGCGCGAAGTCCTCGGCGGCGAGCCGCAGCACCGCCCCGCCGTCCGTCAGGAACGTACGCTCGGCCGCCGCGTCGACCAGCGCGATGACGGTCGCCGTCGGAAGCTCGTCGTCCACCGCCAGGAACGCCCGCACCCCCGCCCGCTCCAGCGCCCGACGGTGCCAGTCGGCGGACTCCGCACCCGCCCGGGCCAGCAGCCGGACGTCCGGACAGCCCGAACGCGCCGCCCAGCAGGCGACATTGGCCCCCGCGCCGCCCGGCACCGTACGGATCCGGGCCGCCGTGTCCGTACCGTGGGCGAGCGCCGATCCGTACCGCGCCACCACGTCCGTGACCACGTCACCCACCACCAGCAGCCCACCGCCCGCCGCCGCAGCGCTCACCGGGCGCCCGCCGCCGCGACGGCGATCCGCGCCGCGAGAGCCACGTTTCCGCGTACGGCCGCGAGGTTCGCCTCCAGCGACGCACCCCCGGTCCGCCGCATCAGCTGGTCCAGCAGGAACGGTGTGACGCCCTGCCCCGAGATGCCCCGCTCCCGGCACGCGTCCAGCGCCTCCGCCAGCACCCGGTCGTGCAGCGCCGGATCCAACTGATCGTGCTCCGGTACGGGGTTGGCGACGATCAGCGCGGCCGCCGGGCCGCCCAGCGCCTCCTTCGCCCGGATCACCTCCACCACCTCCTCGGGGCTGTGCACCGTCCAGTCGACGGGTTCGCCGGAGCTGCTCAGGTAGAAGCCGGGGAAGTGGCCCGTGCCGTAGCCGACGATGCCGACGCCGAGGGTCTCCAGCCGCTGGAGGGTCGCCGGGACGTCGAGGATCGACTTCACGCCCGCGCAGACCACGGTGATCCCGGTGCGGGCGAGCAGCCGCAGATCGGCCGACTCGTCCTGGTTCTCGGCCCATTCCCGGTGTACGCCGCCGAGCCCGCCCGTCGCGAAGACGCCGATGCCCGCCCGTGCCGCCAGGAACGCCGTTGCGGACACCGTCGTCGCCCCACTCGCTCCGGAGGCGAGCGCCGGGGCGAGATCGCGGTGCCCGAGCTTGCGTACCGCCGGATCACCGGCGACCCGCTCCAACAGGCTCTCGCTCAGGCCGACATGGGCCACCCCGTCCAGCACGGCGACGGTCGCCGGTACCGCTCCGGCGGACCGGACGAGGCCTTCCAGCTCCAGGGCCACGGACAGGTTGCGCGGGCGCGGCAGACCGTGCGCGATGATCGTCGACTCCAGCGCCACGACGGGCAGACCGGCGCTCAGGGCGGCGCGCACCTCCGCCGAGAGCACCGGCTCGTAGGGTTCCGGTGAGTTCTGAGGCATGCCCCATCCCTGTCGCGGGCGGAAGGGGCGCAAACCACGGGCGGACGTTCTCCGGCGGGGCCCGGCCACCCGGTGGCCGGAAGCGGTCGCTAAGGTGACCGGCCATGACGACAAACGACCAGGTCCCCGCCTCCTTCGCCGTGCACATCCCGGACGCCGAGCTCGTACCGGAACCTCTCGATCCGGCGCAGATCGTCTCGGGCGATCCCGTGGTGACGGGGAAGGTGCTGTGGGAATCGCCCGACGGCAAGCAGATCCGCGGCATCTGGCAGATCACGCCCGGCGTGGTCACCGACACCGAGGCGAACGAGCTGTTCGTGGTCGTCAGCGGCCGGGCGACGGTCGCGGTCGAGGGCGGGGCGACGCTGGAGATCGGCCCGGGGGACGCGTGCGTCCTGCGCGAGGGCGACCGGACGACCTGGACCGTTCACGAGACGCTCCGCAAGGCATACCACATCAGCCTCTGATGTCTCCCGAGCCGTTGAGGTCTCCCGGCCGCCGCAGCCCCCGGCGCAGGGCGAGCGCGGCGACCGGCAGCAACAGGGCGGCGCCGATCGCGTTCAGGCTGCCGTAGCCCCACTGGGCGACGATCACCCCGGCCGCCGCCCCGCCGACGCCCGCCGCCGCGCTCATCGTCAGGTCCGACAGCCCCTGCACGGCCGCCTGGGCGGACCGCGGCACCGCGTCGGTGAGCAGCGCCGAACCGGCGATCATCCCGGCCGACCAGCCGAGACCCAGCACGAACAGGCCCGCTGCGGTCTGCCCGTGCCGGGGCCCGGCGGTGCCCGCGAGCAGCGCGGCGAGGCTCAGCAGCCCGACGGCCAGCCCGATCACGGCCGGCCGGCCGAACCGGTCGGCCAGCCACCCCATCACCGGCGAGAACGCGTACATGCCGGCGATGTGCCCGCTGATGACGAGCCCGATCAGCTGGAGGCCGGCGCCGTGCCGGCCCAGGTCGACCGGGGTCATGACCATGATCGACACCATGGCGGTGTGCGACACGGTGACCGTCACCAGGGCCAGCCGCGCCATCGGCGACTCCCGCACCGCCTCGACCCCGGCGCGCAGCGACCGCTTCGGCGGCCCCACCGGGCCCTCCGGAGCCAGGGCCCGGGCGGTGAGCAGCGGATCCGGGCGCAGCGCGAGCGCCACGACGAGCCCGGCGAGCAGGAACACCGCGGCCGAGCAGAGGAACGGCCCCGCCGCCTCGGGCACCGGCGTACCGCGGAACAGCCGGCTCGCCGGGGCCGAGATGTTGGGCCCCAGCACCGAGCCGATCGTGGTGGCCCAGACGACGGTGGAGATCGCCCGCCCGCGCCGCTCCGGCCCCACCAAGTCGGCCGCCGCGAACCGGGCCTGGAGACCGGCCAGCGACCCCGCGCCGAACCCGGCCATGCCGAGCAGCAGCAGCGGGAAGCTGGGCAGCATCGTGGCCAGGACCACCAGCCCACCGCCCAGCGCACCGATCAGATAGGCGAGCACCAGGCCGGACCGGCGGCCCCGGGAGGTCATCAGGGCGGCCAGCGGCAGTGACAGCAGCGCCGTGCCGACGACCGAAGAGGTCGGCGCCAGCCCGGACAGCGCCTCGGACCCGCTCACCTCGACGGCCAGCATCGGGGCCAGGGCGATACCGATGGCCACGCCGAGGCCACCGAGTATCTGGCTGACGATGAGCACGGCCGACGTCCGGCGCTGGAGCGCGGGCAGCCCGGCGGCCGGGACCTGGGGGAGGGAGAGGGGTCGCGTCACCGGCGCAGTGTGCCACCGCCCGGCCGCCGCCGTGCACCCGGGAGAGTGAAAACAAGCCCGGCCAGAGTCTGTCCGGCCCTCCGGTCCGTCTCACGACGCCATGCACGACAGGCCCCTAGAACAGCGGCTCCGGCAGGACCCCCTCCAGCGCCAGCAGCTGTCGCTTGGTCTCCAGGCCGCCGCCGAACCCGCCCAGGCCGCCGTCGCTCTCCACCACCCGGTGACACGGCACCACCACCGGCAGCGAATTGGCCCCCATGGCCGCGCCCACCGCCTGCGCGCCCTCCGGCCGGCCGACCCGCGCCGCCAGCTCCCCGTACCCGACGACCGTCCCGTAAGGCACCCCGGACGCCAGCTCGCGCAGCACCTCACGGTGGAAGCCCGAGGTCAGCGACCAGTCCAGAGCCAGGTCGAAGTCCTCCCGCCCGCCCGCGAAATACGCCGCGAGCCTGCGTATGGGCTCGGCGAGCCGCGCCGAGCCGGGCGCCTCCACCGGCTCCGTGCCGAATCCGGTCCGCAACCGGCCGAGCATCGCGTCCCGTACGTCGGGACGGGCGTGGAAGGACACGCTCACCAGGCCGGTCGCGGTCGCGGCGAGCAGCAGCGGGCCGATGCCGCTGTCCACGACGGCCCACTCGACGGCCGGCCCGTCGCCGGTCCCGTAATCGTTCATGCCGACCACCGTACGACCGGGCACTGACAGCGGCGGTCCGGCGGCGGAAACGGGACCGCCGGGACCACCGACGCGACGCCGGAGCGGCGGGTCAGCTCGTGGCGTCGCGCACCACGTCGGGGAAGTTGGTGATGATCCCGTCGACCCCGAAGTCACGGGCCTTCACCGCGTCCGCCGCCTTGTTGACCGTCCAGGTGTTCACCCGCAGCCGCTTGCCGTGCGGGCCCTTGAGCCGCTGGACGGCCGCCACGTAGTCGGCGCCGATCGTCGCGTACGAGGGGTTGATCTGATCGGTGAACGCCGCGTACGAGGGCAGGTCGGCCACCGCCGGGGTGCCCAGGAAACCGGTCGTGATGTCCGGGCGCAGCGTGTGCACCTGCTTCACGCTGTCGGCGCCGAAGCTCTGGATGACCAGCCGGTCCCGTAGGTGGGAACGGTCCAGCCACCCCGACCGGCCCAGCACCCGGATGATGTCGCGTTCGATGCCCGGGTAGGTCGCCGGGCTCTTGATCTCCAGGAGCAGCTTCTGCCGGTTGCGCTCCAGGCGGTTCAGGAACTGGGTGAGGGTCGGGATCCGGGCCCCGGTGAACTGCGCTCCGAACCAGCTGCCCGCGTCGAGCTTCGCCAGCTCCGCCGCGGTGAAGTCCTTGACCGCCCACGGCGCCCGGTCGGGGAAGACCTGCTCGGCGTCCGTCGTGCGCTTCAGATCGGTGTCGTGCAGCACGACGAGCTCGCCGTCGCGGGTGCGCTGGACGTCGTTCTCGACCCAGTCGACGCCGAGGGCGTCCGAGGCGTCGACGGCGGCGAGGGTGTTCTCCGGCGCGTAGCCCGATGCCCCCCGGTGCGCCACGACGACCGGGGCCGTCTGCCGCTCCGGGGCCTCGGGCCGCTCGGCGGGCAGCAGCAGGGCGCCGGCGCCGAGCAGGGCGGCGGCCGTGGTGGAGGCGGTTGCGGTACGGACGAACACGGGGACTCCTCACGTCGGGAGTGTGCGGACACGCAGAGAGTGACAGCGGCCCGCCAACGCCCGGCGGGGCTGCGGTGGCCGCGGAATGAACGGAACCTTCGGTCCCGGGGACCACCGCGGAGCACGGCAGTACACCGTGCCGATAAAATGTGCTTTCTTTGTCTGCCTGCCGGGACTCGCCCCTTGGGGACCCTCCTCGACCCCGGGCATTCTCGAAGGGCGTGTACGCATGCAGGGAACAGTCGACGGATTCACCTACGGCCTGGTGACTCCGGTCGCGGCCTTCCTCATGGCCGCCCTGGGAGCCGCCCTCGGACTCCGCTGCACCACCCGGTCCCTCCGTACCGCACGCTCCTTCCGGGCCGGCTGGCTGGCGCTGGGCTCGCTGTCCATCGGCTCCGGGGTGTGGACCATGCACTTCGTCGCGATGACGGGCTTCACCGTCCAGGAGGCTCCGATCTCCTACGACAAGCCCCTCACCTTCTCCGGCCTGGCCGTGGCCGTGGTGATGATCGGCATCGGCATCTTCATTGTCGGGTACCGGGGCGCGACCCGCATGGCGTTGATCACCGGGGGCACCATCACCGGCCTCGGTATCGCCTCGATGCACTATCTCGGCATGGCGGGCATGCGCATGGACGCCCGGTTCGCGTACGACACGACCCTCGTCGTCCTCTCGGTGCTGATCGCCGGCGTCGCCGCCACCGGCGCGCTGTGGGCGGCCGTCAGCCTGCGGGGAGCCCTCTCCGGCCTCGGCGCGAGCATTCTGATGGCCGTCGCGGTGACCGGTATGCACTACACCGGCATGGCCGCGCTCGATGTGCATCTGCACCTGCCGCCCACCCTGCCGAACGACCTGGCCGACGTCCTGCCCCGCGACCGGCCCGCCGAGATCATCGGCCCGATGCTGGCCGGACCCGCCTGCTTCCTGCTCCTCGCCGCCGTCGTGCTCCTGTTCGACCCCCGGGCCATGACGGGCGAACCCGACCCGTACCCGCGGGCCGGACACCACCCGCGGAGCATGGTCCGCGAGGGTGCGGGAGGGCCGCGGTACCGCTGATCCGGGGCCGTTGTCAGTGGCGCGCCGTACGGTGGTTGCATGCGGCCCGTTTCCAAGATCGAACGTTCGGTGGCGCCTTTCGAGGTCGTCAGTCCCTACCAGCCCAGCGGCGACCAGCCGGCGGCCATCGCCGAGCTGGAGCGGCGCATCCGCGCCGATGAGAAGGACGTCGTCCTGCTCGGCGCGACCGGCACCGGCAAGTCGGCGACCACCGCCTGGATGATCGAGAAGCTGCAGCGCCCCACCCTGGTGATGGCGCCGAACAAGACGCTCGCCGCCCAGCTGGCCAACGAGTTCCGTGAGCTCCTGCCGAACAACGCGGTGGAGTATTTCGTCTCGTACTACGACTACTACCAGCCCGAGGCGTACGTCCCGCAGTCGGACACCTACATCGAGAAGGACTCCTCCATCAACGAGGAGGTCGAACGGCTGCGCCACTCGGCGACGAATTCGCTGCTCACCCGGCGCGACGTCGTCGTGGTAGCCTCCGTCTCCTGCATCTACGGCCTCGGTACGCCGCAGGAGTACGTGGACCGCATGGTCCAGCTCAAGGTCGGCGAGGAGATCGACCGCGACCAGCTGCTGCGCCGCTTCGTCGAGATGCAGTACAGCCGCAACGACCTGGCGTTCACCCGCGGCACCTTCCGGGTCCGGGGCGACACCATCGAGATCTTCCCGGTCTACGAGGAGCTCGCCATCCGCATCGAGATGTTCGGTGACGAGATCGAGGCCCTGTCCACGCTCCACCCGCTGACCGGCGAGATCATCAGCGAGGACCCCACGGTCCACGTCTTCCCCGCCAGCCACTACGTCGCCGGGCCCGAGCGTATGGAGAAGGCCGTCAGCGGCATCGAACAGGAGCTGGAGCAGCGCCTGGCCGAGCTGGAGAAGCAGGGCAAGATGCTGGAGGCCCAGCGACTGCGCATGCGCACCACGTACGACATCGAGATGCTCCGCCAGATCGGCACCTGCTCCGGCGTCGAGAACTACTCGATGCACTTCGACGACCGCGCCCCCGGCACCGCCCCCAACACCCTCCTCGACTACTTCCCGGACGACTTCCTCCTCGTCCTGGACGAGTCCCACGTCACGGTCCCGCAGATCGGCGCGATGTACGAGGGCGACGCCTCCCGCAAGCGGACCCTCGTCGACCACGGCTTCCGGCTGCCGTCCGCGATGGACAACCGGCCGCTGAAGTGGGAGGAGTTCCTGAAGCGGATCGACCAGACGGTCTACCTCTCCGCCACCCCGGGCAAGTACGAGCTCTCGCGCGGCGACGGGTTCGTCGAGCAGATCATCCGCCCCACCGGCCTCGTCGACCCCGAGGTCGTGGTCAAGCCCACCGAGGGCCAGATCGACGACCTGGTCCACGAGATCCGCAAGCGCACCGAGCGCGACGAGCGGGTCCTGGTCACCACGCTCACCAAGAAGATGTCGGAGGACCTCACCGACTACTTCCTGGAGCTCGGCATCCAGGTCCGCTATCTGCACAGCGACGTCGACACCCTGCGCCGCATCGAGCTGCTGCGCGAGCTGCGCTCCGGCGAGTACGACGTGCTCGTCGGCATCAACCTCCTGCGTGAGGGCCTCGACCTCCCCGAGGTCTCCCTGGTGGCCATCCTCGACGCCGACAAGCAGGGCTTCCTGCGCTCCGGCACCTCGCTCATCCAGACCATCGGCCGCGCCGCGCGCAACGTCTCCGGCCAGGTCCATATGTACGCCGACAAGATCACCCCGGCCATGGCGCAGGCGATCGACGAGACGAACCGCCGCCGCGAGAAGCAGATCGCCTACAACACCGAGCGCGGCCTCGACCCGCAACCGCTGCGCAAGAAGATCAACGACATCGTCGCGACCATCGCCCGCGAGGAGGTCGACACCGAGCAGCTCCTCGGCACCGGGTACCGGCAGGGCAAGGAGGCCAAGACCCCGGTGCCCACGCTCGGCGCCAAGGCCGCCAAGAGCGGGGCGAAGGGCAGGGCGGCCTCGCCCGGCGCGGTGGTCAGCGACCGGCCCGCCGCCGAACTGGCCGGGATCATCGAGGAGATGACCGACCGGATGCGGGCCGCCGCGGCGGACCTGCAGTTCGAGGTGGCCGCCCGGCTGCGCGACGAGGTCGGCGAACTGAAGAAGGAACTGCGTCAGATGAAGGAAGCGGGCCTCGCCTGATTCCCGGCATCGCGGCAGGCTTCGCTGCCGATTCCCGCACCGGTCCCGGCACGGGTTCCGGCGCCGCTTCCAACACACCGGGCGGGCCCCGCCCGGTGTGTTGCAAGACCGACACAAAAACGGACCGAGCCTGCTGCCGCCCGGGGTGGAATGCGTAGGGTGCGGGGAAACCGCACACGGATGGTTGCGGGGCAATGCCGAGAGGGGACAGCGCGTGACGGTCAATATGACCAAGGGTCAGGCCATCAGCCTGCAGAAGAGCGACGGGGGGACCCTGACCGCGGTACGGATGGGGCTCGGCTGGCAGGCGGCTCCGCGCCGCGGCCTGTTCGGCTCGCGCACCCGCGAGGTCGACCTGGACGCCTCGGCGGTGCTCTTCGCCGACAAGCAGCCGGTCGACGTCGTGTTCTTCCGCCACCTCGTCAGCGACGACGGCTCGGTCAAGCACACCGGTGACAACCTGGTCGGCGGCGCGGGCTCCGGCGGCGACGACGAGGCGATCCTCGTCGACCTCCAGCGCGTGCCGGTCCACATCGACCAGATCGTCTTCACGGTGAACTCCTTCACCGGGCAGACGTTCCAGGAGGTCCAGAACGCCTTCTGCCGCATCGTCGACGAGACCAACGGCCAGGAGCTCGCCCGGTACACGCTCGACGGCGGCGGCCAGTACACCGCCCAGATCATGGCGAAGGTGCACCGCGTGGGCAACGGATGGCAGATGACGGCCCTCGGGAACCCGGCCAACGGCCGCACCTTCCAGGACCTGATGCCGTCGATCCTCCCGCACCTGTAGGACCCGGACCGGTCGGCGACGACCGGCACCGAAACGGGCGGGAGCAGCTCCCGGCGGCACCGGCCGCCGGGAGCTGCCCCACGCACGGCACAACACGAACGCGACAGTACGAACGCACACGGCACCGACGCGTACGGCACGAACGCGGCATCGCACGGCACCGCGCCCACGGGCGCGCGGGCCATCGTCGAGGGGGACAGGGCAATGACGGCCGAACTGGTCCGGGGGCAGAACCACACCTTGCCCCAGACCCGTCTGGAGATCCGGGTATCGGCGGGCACGCCCGTCGTGGCCGGAGCCACCCTCGGCGACGAACGGGGCACGGTGCGCGGCGTCGAGTGGATCGCCCACCCCGGCTCGCCCCAGCTCCCCGGCCTGGAGGTCTCCCAGCAGGCGGCGGCCGACCACCGGCTCGCCGTCGACCTGGAGGCCCTGCCCGACGGCGTCCACCGGGTCACCGTGCTGCTCGCGCTCCCCGTCGGAGTCGGCGGCCCGACCCGGTTCGGCGCC
Organism: Streptomyces sp. DSM 106670; assembly: GCF_055792845.1. Taxonomy (NCBI): domain Bacteria; kingdom Bacillati; phylum Actinomycetota; class Actinomycetes; order Kitasatosporales; family Streptomycetaceae; genus Streptomyces; species Streptomyces sp. DSM 106670. The sequence continues at coordinate 1,609,604 of NZ_CM147704.1, read as the reverse complement.
GTCCCCGCCCCCTTCGTCGCCGTCACCGGTCTCGACGGCGCGGAGATCGCCACCTTCACGCTGACCGGCCTGGACGCCGAGTCCGCCGTCAGCGCCCTGGAGCTCTACCGCCGCCAGGACACCTGGAAGGTCCGTGCCGTCGGCCAGGGGTACGCCGGCGGGCTCGCCGAGATGCTCGCCGACCAGGGGGTGGCCGAGGCCGCCGGGCTGGCCGGATCCATCCAGGAGGCCGTCACCCGGAGCCTGGCCCGCTCGGTGGCCCCGCCACCGCCCCGGACCCCGGGAGGCGACCGCGTACGGCACCCGACGGGCGCCGCCGACCACCGCCCGCCCACGCCGCCCCCGGCCCCGGAGCCCCCCGAGCCGCTGACCGACCCGGCCACCACCGGACCGGCGCAGAGCGCCCCGCCGCACCCCGCCCCGGGACCGGCCGCCGGGCCCTCCGGCGGCGGCCCCATCAACTACGCGCACCCGGGGCGGCAGCACGCCGCGCCTCCGACGCCGCCGCCCACCGCGCCCCCGGCCCAGCCCGGACAGCCCGCGCAGCCGGTCGCGGGCGACGCCACCGGCTGGTCGATGGACGAGCGCCTCTACAACCAGATCTGGGGCATGTTCGAGGACCTGGCCCGCGCCGTCGCCGCCTACCGCAGCGCCGTCGACTTCGCCGAGTCCCGGATGGACCAGGAGCTCGACCGGGCCCTGTCCGACCCGCGCAACCGGATCGGCGGCGCGGGCGACCGCGCCCGCGAGACGGCCCGCGCCAAGCGCGACGAGCTGACCTCCCGGGCCCGGGAGGCCCTCGACCGCGATCTGGCCCAGCTGGCCGCCGAGTCGGCCGTCGTCGAACCCGCGCTGCCGGCCGCGTACGCCGGGTGGGGCAACCCCGTCTGGCACGCCCACCGCATCCCCATGGAGATACCGATGGCCCTGCGCATCGGCGACCTCCATCTACCCGAGCGCACCGACCTGCGCATCCCGCTGCTCGTCCGGCTGCCGCTGGAGCGCGGGATCTGGGTGGACAGCGGCCGGGCGGCGTCCGAGGCGGCCGCCCTGATCGACACGGACCGGCTGCGCCGGCTGGCCATGGAGACCGCGGTCGCCCACGCGGCGCGGCTGCTCGCGGTGTATCCGCCCGGGGAGTTCGCGGTGCACGTCATCGACTCGGCGGGCTCGGCGGCCGGTCCGCTCGCGCCGCTGGTCGAGGCGGGCGTCCTCGCCGGACCGCCCGCCGCCGGACCCGGGGGAGTGGCCTCGGTCCTCGCCCACCTCACCCGGCGGGTGGACCTGGTGCAGATGGCGGTGCGGGCCGGGGCGGCCGACTCGCTGCCGCCCGACCTGGACACCGGAGAACAGCTCCTGGTGGTCAACGACTTCCCGCACGGCTTCGACGACCGGGCCGTCACCCAGCTCCGCTATCTCGCCGACGAGGGCCCCTCGGTCGGGGTGCACCTCCTGATGGTCGCGGACCGGGAGGAGGCCAGTGCGTACGGGCCGGTCCTCGACCCGCTGTGGCGTTCGCTGCTGCGGATCACGCCGGTCGCCGACAGTCATCTCGCCGACCCCTGGGTCGGGCACGCCTGGACGTACGAGCCGTTGACGATCCCGCCGGGCAGCCGTGTCCTGGAGCAGGTCCTCGCGGCGGTGGCCGCCGCCCGCCGAGCCGCCGGCCGTTCCTAGCAAACTGCCCTGACCTGCGGTTTTGACGAGTCCTTTACTCTTCTCTTTACCTTTTCTTGGTGATTCCTGTACTGTTCCGGGCACGGAGGGGAGTACTCCTTACGCGACGTCCCGTCAATACGGACCGTTCTTCGGTCCCGGGGCGCCGGTCCAGGCGCGCACACCGCGCGCAGGGATGGAAGAGACCTCCGGCAGCGACGACGCTGATCCAGTTGCCGTAGCGAACTGCCGGAGGCGCAGTGGACGTTTCATGGACCGTTTGGGCCCTGACCATCTTTGGTCTGTCGGCCCTGATCGCCGTCGACTTCTTCATCGGGCGCAAGCCCCATGACGTGTCGACCAAGGAAGCCGGAATCTGGACGATCGTCTGGATCGCGCTGGCCGTCCTCTTCGGAGTCGGCCTCATGGTCTTCGGCGAGAGCCAGGCCTCCGGCGAGTTCTTCGCGGGATTCATCACCGAGAAGTCGCTGAGCGTCGACAATCTCTTCGTCTTCGTCCTGATCATGGCGAAGTTCTCGGTGCCCTCACACCTCCAGCAGCGCGTGCTGCTGATCGGTGTGCTCATCGCCCTGGTGCTCCGGGCGATCTTCATCGCCGCCGGCGCCGCCGTGATCGCGAACTTCTCGTGGGTGTTCTACATCTTCGGCGCGTTCCTGATCTACACCGCCTGGAAGCTCATCCAGGAGGCCCGGGCCGACGAGGACGAGGACGACTGGGAGGAGAACCGCCTCCTCAAGAAGATCGAGCACCGCTTCGGCGTCGCCGACCAGTACCACGGCACGAAGCTCTTCATCCGGAAGAACGGCAAGCGCATCCTGACCCCGCTGATGGTGGTCATGCTCGCCATCGGTATGACGGACGTGCTGTTCGCGCTGGACTCCATCCCGGCGATCTTCGGCCTGACCCAGGACCCGTACATCGTCTTCACGGCCAACGCGTTCGCGCTGATGGGTCTGCGCCAGCTGTACTTCCTCATCGGCGGTCTGCTGAAGAAGCTGGTCCACCTCAGCTACGGCCTGTCGGTGATCCTCGGCTTCATCGGCGTCAAGCTGGTGCTGCACGCCATGCACGAGTCCGGGGTGAACACGCCCGAGATCTCCATCCCCTTCTCGCTCAGCGTCATCGGCGGCGTCCTGGTGATCACCACGATCACCAGCCTCATCGCCAGCAAGAAGCAGGTGGCGGCCGAGGCGGAGGAGGCCGCGAAGGCCGCGAAGGCGGAGACCGCCGGCCCGGCCGACGAGGAGAGCAAGAGCATCAGCGGCTGACCCGGGGTTGCCCGGAGCGGCACAGGGACACCACGGCGGCGGCCGGGGCGGAAACGGCGAAGGCCGTCCACCCCGGCCGCTTGCGCGTGATCCAGGAACCGCGGCGGGCTACCAGCCGCGGGCGCGCCACTCCGGCAACTGGGGCCGCTCGGCGCCGAGCGTCGTGTCGTGCCCGTGGCCCGGATAGACCCACGTCTCGTCGGGCAGCCGGTCGAACAGCTTCGTCTCGACGTCGTGCAGGAGGCTCGCGAAGGCCTCGGGGTCCTCATGCGTGTTCCCGACCCCGCCGGGGAAGAGGCAGTCCCCGGTGAACAGATGCGGGGCGCCGTGCGGGTCGTCGTAGACCAGCGCGATGGAGCCCGGGGTGTGACCGGTCAGATGGCGGGCGGTCAGCTCGACCCGGCCGACGGTGACGGTGCCGCCGTCCTCGACCAGGACATCGGTCGGGACCGGGATGCCCTCGGCGTCGTAGCGGCCCGCGTACGTCCGGGCGCCGGTCGCCCCGACCACCTCGGCCAGCGCCTGCCAGTGGTCCCCGTGCCGGTGGGTGGTGACGACGGACGCGATGCCGTCGTCACCGATCAGCGCGAGCAGGGTCTCCGGCTCGGCGGCGGCGTCGATCAGCAGCTGCTCGCCGGTCGCCCGGCAGCGCAGCAGATAGGCGTTGTTGTTCATCCCGCCGACGGCGACCTTCGAGATCATCAGATCCGTCAATTCGTGCACGCTCGCCGGTCCGCCGACCTTCACCGCTCCGCTGTACGTCATACGGCTCAGCCTATAGCGGGGGCAGGGCGGGCAGCGGGCCTCCGGCCACCGTCAGGGCGGAGCCGTCCCGGCGGCCGCAGAGCCAGCCCATCAGCTCGACGGCGGTCCCCTGCACCGTCACCAGGGCGCTCGGCGGTCCGCCGCCCGTGCTCCAGGTGCGGCCGTCCTGATCGGTCAGCGCGGTCGCGGGCACGTCCTGGTTGCCCGAGAAGCGGTCCGTCAGGAACGCGATCTCCCGCGACACGAACTCCGCGGGCAGGTCCTCCAGCTCGTAGCCGATGCCGAGGTCGACGTGGTGGATCTCCACCTCGATCAGCCGCCGGAAGGGCACCCGGGCCGCGGAGTCCGTCACGCCGTTGCGCAGGGTGACCGTACGGGACCAGTCGGCCGGTTCGGCGGCGACCGCCAGGAAGCCGTCCGCGCTCTCCCGCAGGTCGGCCAGCTGCTCGTCCGCCGGGCGGGGGGCGCCGTCGGCGATGTCGGCGTCCCGGGTTTCGCTGCTCGCGTACATCGGGAGGCCCCGGAGAACATTTCCGAGCGCGTCGGCGTTACGTGACAGGTGGGCCAGAACATGGCCCCGACTCCATCCGGGCAACCGTGACGCCCCGGCGACCGAGGCGTTGTCCAGTTTGCCGACTGCGTCGAGCAGCCGTTCGGTCGCCCCGCGTACAGCTCCCAGGTCGTGCGCATGATCAATCATGCGACCGAGCCTAGCTCCGCCACTCATTCGGGTGAAGGAGTCGAAGGCCGGCCGTAAATCGAATGTGCGTGCTATACGCTCGGAATCGAAAGCTTCCTACACCGCTGTGGCGCCCCCCATACCCTGGGAGAGGGGCTCAGTTCCCCCAGCTTCTCTCTAGAAAGGTGCGGACCGGCGTGGCCGACCGTCTCATCGTCCGTGGCGCGCGCGAGCACAACCTGAAGAACGTCTCGCTCGACCTGCCCCGCGACTCCCTCATCGTCTTCACCGGGCTCTCCGGGTCGGGCAAGTCGTCCCTCGCGTTCGACACGATCTTCGCGGAGGGCCAGCGCCGCTACGTGGAGTCGCTCTCCTCGTACGCCCGGCAGTTCCTCGGCCAGATGGACAAGCCGGACGTCGATTTCATCGAAGGCCTCTCCCCGGCGGTCTCCATCGACCAGAAGTCGACCTCGCGCAACCCGCGCTCGACGGTCGGCACCATCACCGAGGTCTACGACTACCTCCGGCTGCTCTTCGCCCGGATCGGCAAGCCGCACTGCCCCGAGTGCCACCGCCCCATCTCCCGCCAGTCCCCGCAGGCCATCGTCGACAAGGTCCTCGGCCTGCCCGAGGGCAGCCGCTTCCAGGTCCTCTCGCCGCTGGTGCGCGAGCGCAAGGGCGAGTTCGTCGACCTCTTCGCCGACCTCCAGACCAAGGGCTACAGCCGCGCCCGGGTCGACGGCGAGACCATCCAGCTCGCCGAGCCGCCCACGCTCAAGAAGCAGGAGAAGCACACCATCGAGGTGGTCGTCGACCGCCTCACCGTCAAGGACAGCGCCAAGCGCCGGCTGACCGACTCGGTCGAGACCGCGCTCGGCCTCTCCGGCGGCATGGTCGTGCTCGACTTCGTCGACCTCCCCGAGGACGACCCCGAGCGCGAGCGGATGTATTCCGAACACCTCTACTGCCCGTACGACGACCTCTCCTTCGAGGAGCTGGAGCCGCGCTCCTTCTCCTTCAACTCGCCCTTCGGCGCCTGCCCCGACTGCACCGGCATCGGCACCCGCATGGAGGTCGACCCGGAGCTGATCGTCCCGGACGAGGAGAAGTCCCTCGACGAGGGCGCCATCCACCCCTGGTCCCACGGCCACACCAAGGAATACTTCGGCCGCCTGATCGGCGCGCTCTCCGAAGCCCTCGGCTTCCGTACGGACATCCCCTGGGCCGGGCTGCCGCAGCGGGCCAAGAAGGCCCTGCTCTTCGGCCACAAGATCCAGACCGAGGTCCGCTACCGCAACCGCTACGGGCGCGAGCGCGCCTACACCACCCCCGCCTTCGAGGGCGCGGTGCAGTTCGTCAAGCGGCGGCACACCGAGGCCGAGAGCGACTCCAGCCGGGAGCGCTTCGAGGGCTACATGCGCGAGGTGCCCTGCCCGACCTGTGAGGGCACCCGGCTCAAGCCGATCGTCCTCGCGGTGACGGTGATGGAGAAGTCCATCGCCGAGGTCGCCGCCATGTCGATCAGCGAGTGCGCCGAGTTCCTGGGCCGCCTCAAGCTGAACGCCCGCGACAAGAAGATCGCCGAGCGGGTGCTCAAGGAGGTCAACGAGCGGCTGAAGTTCCTCGTCGACGTCGGCCTGGACTATCTGTCGCTGAACCGCGCGGCCGGCACCCTGTCCGGCGGCGAGGCCCAGCGCATCCGGCTCGCCACCCAGATCGGCTCCGGCCTGGTCGGCGTGCTGTACGTCCTGGACGAGCCGTCCATCGGCCTGCACCAGCGCGACAACCACCGGCTGATCGAGACCCTGGTCCGGCTCCGCGACATGGGCAACACGCTCATCGTCGTCGAGCACGACGAGGACACCATCAAGGTCGCCGACTGGGTCGTCGACATCGGCCCCGGCGCCGGCGAGCACGGCGGCAAGGTCGTCCACTCCGGCTCGCTCAAGGAACTGCTGGCCAACAAGGAGTCGATCACCGGCCAGTATCTGGCGGGCAAGCGGTCCATCCCGACCCCGGACATCCGCCGCCCGGTCGACCCGGCCCGCAGCCTCACCGTGCACGGAGCCCGGGAGAACAACCTCCAGGACATCGACGTCTCCTTCCCGCTCGGCGTCCTCACCGCCGTCACCGGTGTCTCCGGGTCCGGGAAGTCGACCCTGGTCAACGACATCCTCTACACCCACCTGGCCCGCGAGCTGAACGGCGCCAAGTCGGTCCCCGGCCGCCACACCCGGGTCGACGGCGACGACCTCGTCGACAAGGTCGTGCACGTCGACCAGTCGCCGATCGGCCGGACGCCCCGGTCCAACCCGGCGACGTACACCGGAGTCTTCGACCACGTCCGCAGGCTCTTCGCCGAGACGATGGAGGCGAAGGTGCGCGGCTATCTGCCGGGCCGCTTCTCCTTCAACGTCAAGGGCGGCCGCTGCGAGAACTGCTCCGGCGACGGCACCATCAAGATCGAGATGAACTTCCTGCCGGATGTCTACGTCCCGTGCGAGGTCTGCCACGGAGCGCGCTACAACCGGGAGACCCTGGAGGTCCACTACAAGGGCAAGTCCATCGCCGAGGTGCTGGACATGCCGATCGAGGAGGGCCTGGAGTTCTTCGAGGCCGTCCCGACGATCGCCCGCCACCTCCGTACGCTCAACGAGGTCGGCCTCGGCTATGTGCGGCTGGGCCAGTCCGCGCCGACCCTCTCCGGCGGTGAGGCCCAGCGCGTCAAGCTGGCGAGCGAGCTCCAGAAGCGCTCCACCGGCCGCACGGTCTACGTCCTGGACGAGCCGACCACCGGTCTGCACTTCGAGGACATCAGCAAGCTGATCACCGTGCTCTCCGGGCTGGTGGACAAGGGCAACACCGTGATCGTCATCGAGCACAACCTCGATGTCATCAAGACCGCCGACTGGGTCGTCGACATGGGCCCCGAGGGCGGCAACGGCGGTGGCCTGGTGGTCGCCGAGGGAACGCCGGAGCAGGTCGCCTCGGTGCCCGCCAGCCACACCGGGAAGTTCCTCCAGTCCATCCTGGACGCGGACCGGATCAGCGAGGCGGCGGTGCCCTCCGGACGCGGGACGGCCCGCAAGGCGGCCGCCCGCAAGACCGCCCCGGCGAAGAAGGCGGCCGCCGCGGCCAAGAAGGCCACGACGGCCAAGGCGAACGCCACGGGCGCCAAGGCCGGTACGGCCAAGGCGGCCACCGGCAAGAAGGCCGCCGCGAAGAAGACCACCCGCGCTCGCAAGGCCTGAGCGAAGGAGCGACGACGGCGGCCCCTGCAGGACGAAGGGGGCCGCCGTCGCGCGTCGGCGGGAGGCGGTCCGGCCCGGTCCGGCCCGGTCGCAGGGGATCCGGTCCCCGCCGGTATCGTCGGTTCTGTCACCGGCACGCGGGGCCGCCGTCGCCGCCCCGCCCGTCCGGCGACCCGATCCACCCTGGGATCCGCCGTGATCCACCCCGAACAACGACCCGTGGAGTCCGCATGCCCGGTCTGCCCGCCGCCCGCCGTACCGTGCTGAAGGGTGCCGCGCTCGCCGGTGCCGCAGGGCTGGGAGCGGCCGCCTGCTCCACCGATTCCAAGCTCGGCCACGCCAAGAACCCCACGCCCACCGCACCCGTCGACCTCGGCGCCGCCTCCGAGGTGCCCGTCGGCGGAGCCAAGCTCTACCGCGAGCAGCGCCTGGTCGTCGTCTGCCCGGCGAAGGGCGAGTACAAGGCGTTCTCCGCCCAGTGCACCCACGGCGGCTGCGTCCTGGACAAGGTCGAGGGCACCGAGGGCCACTGCCCCTGCCACGGCAGCCGCTTCGACATGACCACCGGCCAGCCGGTGAAGGGCCCGGCCACCGTGCCGCTGCCCGCCGTCCCGGTCACCGCCGAGGGCGGAAAGCTCGTCGCGGGCCCCGACGCCTGACGGGCCGCGACGCCCGGGACCCGCGCGCCGGGGCGCTCACTCCCAGTCCCAGTCGATCCCGATCAGGCCCGGCCGTACGCCCTCCTCCACCAGGTGCACGGTCCGGTGCCGGCCGGTCAGCGTGAGGTCACCGCGGGCCCCGCGCACCGCCCCCGCCGACGCCTGGGCGAACCGGCGGCACCGCACCGGGAGCGCCCCCTCGTCGAAGCCGACCTGGAGCACGTACTGGCCGCCCCCGAAGGTGAAGCCGCGCACATACTCACCGCTGGCCCCACCCGTACCGTCGTCGAAGCCGTAGCCGAAGAGATACGTCTCGCCGGACCGCAGCCGGGTGTCGAAGAGCAGCTCCGCCACCAGCACCCCCGCCTCCCGGTCCCAGCGGACCCGGCCCGTCCGGCAGTTCTCCAGGGACCGCACCGCGATCCGCGACGGATCGCAGCCGGGGTCGCCCCGGTGCACCGCGAGATAGCGGTCGACGCCGTCCCGGTGCGCGCGCACCACATGCCGCGACGTGCGGCCCGCCAGCTCGCGCCGCGCCCCGATCCGTACCCGCTCCTGGTGCCCCACGGTGTGCAGCCCGCCGTCCACGGGTGACTCCATCGCCGCGAGCAGCCGCTCCACCGAGCCCGACGCCTCCATCAGCGAGCGGTACGAACGGGTCGCCGGACGGTCGCCCTCCGCCGGGGCGTCGCCGTCCCGCAGCAGCCGGAGCAGCGAGTCGTCCGGCAGCGCGAGGACCTCCTCCAGCGCCCGCACCGCCCGCAGCGACTCGGCCCGCCGGGGGCGGCGCACCCCCTGCTGCCAGTAGCTGAGACTGGTCACCCCGAGTTTGACGCCCCGGTGCGCCAGATGGTGCTGCACCCGCTGGAGCGGCAGCCCGCGTACGGACAGGGCGGTGCGCAACGCCAGATGGAACGGTCCGGTCCGCAGTACCTGCGCCAGCTCGGTCTCGGTCTGCCGCATGGCGGGCCTCCGGTGAACGTTCACGTGGGGAGTGGCGACACCGCCCCCGGGGGATGCGGGGGAGCAGGTGACGGGGGCGGGGCCGTTCACACGGACGCCGTGCCGTTCACACCGTGATGTCACCTCGCATTGAAGCGTGTTGACCTGCTCCGGACAACGCCGGATGCTCATCGTCAGCGTCCGGACGCGCTCCTCCGATCCCCACCCCCCCGCCTTGGGAGGAACGCCATGCGCAACCGAAGAGTCAGGCCCGGAAGGTTCTCGTTCACCGCCCTTCTGGCCGCCCTCCTGCTCGCCGTCCCCGCGGGCACCGCCACCGCGGCCCAGTCGCCGGCCGGGGCCGGCTCCACCGTCGCCGCCGCCCAGCGGCTCGACATCACCATGCAGGCACAGCAGCAGACCAACTGGTGCTGGGCCGCCGCGGGCAACACCATCGCCTCCTGGTTCGGCCGCACCTACTCCCAGAACCAGTTCTGCAACGCCTCCTTCAACCGCAGCCAGAACACCCAGTGCCCCAACTGGCAGGCCACGCTCGGCAATGCCCAGACCGGTCTGTCCTGGGCCGGGATCAGCCCCGGCAGTTACGTCACCGGCTGGCTGCGCTACCCGACCGTGCAGGCCGAGATATCCGCCCGGCGCCCCATCGAGACCCGTATCCAATGGTCGTCCGGCGGCGGCCACATGCATGTCGTCTACGGGTACGACGACGCCAACAGCTGGGTCTACTGGGGCGATCCATGGCCCTCCAGCAACCGCTACAACTGGGCCTCGCACGCCTGGTACGTCAACAACAACGAGTTCTCCTGGACCCACTCGCTCTACCGGATCGGGGCGTGAGGACATGAACTCCACCACCCGTCGCACCGACACCGCCCGGCGCACCAGCACCACCGCCCGGCGCATCGCCGTCGCCACCGCCCTCACCGGCGCCGTCCTGTTCACCGCCGCCGCCCCCGCCCTCGCCGACGACGGCCCGGCGGCCGCGCCGAAGCTCACCGCGGCCACCCTCGAAGCGGCTCACGAGGCCGCGACCGAGCCGGCGACGCTGGACACCCTGTCCCGGTTCTTCGCCCGGGAGTCCGCGGTGAGCAGGGCGAAGGCGGCCCCCCGGATCACGGGGAAGGCGGTTCCCGTCCGTACGCTCTCCGCCGCGTTCGTCGCCGGAAAGCCCGGGGCCGCCCCCAGCACCCTGGACTACCTGGCCACCACCGCCGTCTCCTCCGACGGACAGAAGGCCTCCCTGTGGACCGTCCCGGCCGGAGCCGACAGCGGCGGCGACTGGCAGGTGGTGAACATCGCCACCGGCGACGACGAGGCCCGCTACACCGCCCAGGGGGCCCGCGCCCTGCCCGGCGGCACCGTGTTCCGCGAACCGCAGATCGACGCCTGGTACGTCCACGACGGCTCCCGGGTCCTCCCGCTCGACGAGGACGCCACGACCGCCGTCGGAGCGAAGGGCACCACGCTCGACGCCTACCGGACCCGGGTCCAGAAGGCCTACGGCGACAAGCTGCCCGGCTCCGGATACGCCCGCTCCGGCAAGGCGGGCGGCTACGGCCCCGAGGCGGCCGGCGGACCGGCACCCGCACCCGCCCCCGGCCCGGTCCAGGGCCCGGCCGCCGGTCGGGCCCCGGACACCGCCGCCGGCCCCGCGCTCGCCGGAGCGGCGTCCGGATCGCCGGACACGGCCCTGACCGCCGTCTCCACCACCGCCGGAGCCGGGGCGCTGCTCGCCCTGGCGCTGTGCGGGGCGGTCGCCGTACGCCGCCGGAGCCGTACCGGACGATCCCCGGCCGCGGACGCCTGAGCGGCGGCTCGACCGGACCCGCGGACCCGCGCTCCGGGGTGCGAACACCCCACGGCACCCCGGAGCGCGGCACCACCCCCGGCACCACCCGAGGACGACGCACTGTCACCGCCCGCAAGTAGGGTGTGAGACATGGCAGACCCCTCCAGCTACCGCCCCAAGCCGGGACAGATCCCCGACTCCCCGGGGGTCTACAAATTCCGCGACGAGCACCGCCGGGTGATCTACGTCGGGAAGGCCAGAACCTGCGCCAGCGCGTGGCCAACTACTTCCAGGACCTGGCGAACCTCCATCCGCGGACGCGCACGATGGTCACCACCGCCGCCTCCGTCGAATGGACGGTCGTCTCCACCGAGGTCGAGGCGCTCCAGCTGGAGTACTCCTGGATCAAGGAGTTCGACCCCCGGTTCAACGTCAAGTACCGCGACGACAAGAGCTATCCGTATCTCGCGGTCACGCTCAACGAGGAGTTCCCCCGCGTCCAGGTCATGCGCGGCGCCAAGAAGAAGGGCGTGCGCTACTTCGGTCCGTACGGCCACGCCTGGGCGATCCGCGAGACCGTCGACCTGATGCTCCGCGTCTTCCCCGTCCGCACCTGCTCCGCCGGGGTGTTCAAGAACGCCGCGCGCACCGGCCGCCCCTGCCTGCTGGGCTACATCGGCAAGTGCTCGGCCCCCTGCGTCGGCCGGGTCACCCCCGAGGAACACCGCGAGCTGGCCGAGGACTTCTGCGACTTCATGGCCGGGCGCACCGGCACCTACATCCGCCGCCTGGAGAAGGACATGATGCAGGCGGCCGAGGAGATGGAGTACGAGCGGGCCGCCCGCCTCCGCGACGACGCCGAGGCCCTCAAGCGGGCCATGGAGAAGAGCGCCGTCGTCCTGGCCGACGCCACCGACGCCGACCTGATCGCCGTCGCCGAGGACGAGCTGGAGGCCGCCCTCCAGATCTTCCACGTACGCGGCGGCCGGGTGCGCGGCCAGCGCGGCTGGGTCACCGACAAGGTCGAGGCGGTCGACACCTCCGGCCTCGTCGAGCACGCCCTCCAGCAGCTGTACGGGGAGGAGCGCGGCGACGCCGTCCCCAAGGAGGTCCTGGTCCCCGCCCTGCCCGAGGACACCGAAGCGGTCTCCCAGTGGCTCGCCGAGCGCCGGGGCTCCCAGGTCAGCCTGCGCATCCCGCAGCGCGGCGACAAGAAGGACCTCATGGTCACCGTCCAGCGCAACGCCCAGCAGGCGCTCGGGCTGCACAAGACCAAGCGCGCCTCCGACCTGACCACCCGCTCCCGCGCCCTGGAGGAGATCGCCGAGGCGCTCGGCCTGGACACCGCCCCGCTGCGCATCGAGTGCTACGACATCTCCCACCTCCAGGGCGACGACGTGGTGGCCTCCATGGTGGTCTTCGAGGACGGCCTCGCCCGCAAGAGCGAGTACCGCCGCTTCCAGATCAAGGGCTTCGAGGGCCAGGACGACGTCCGCTCGATGCACGAGGTGATCGGCCGCCGCTTCAAGCGCTACCTCCAGGACAAGGAGCGCACGGGGGAGTGGGAGGAGCAACCGGCGGACGCCCCGGCCGCCGGGCCCGCCGCCACCGGCCCCGTCCCCGCCGTCGCCCCGGCCGCCGAGGACGGCGAGCCCCGGGAGGACGACGGCCGGCCCAAGCGGTTCGCCTACCCGCCGCAGCTCGTCGTCGTCGACGGCGGACAGCCGCAGGTCGCCGCCGCCCGGCGCGCCCTGGACGAGCTGGGCATCGACGACATCGCCGTCTGCGGACTCGCCAAGCGCCTCGAAGAGGTCTGGCTCCCCGGTGACGACGACCCCGTGGTCCTGCCCCGCTCCAGCGAGGGCCTCTACCTCCTCCAGCGCGTCCGGGACGAGGCCCACCGCTTCGCCATCACCTACCAGCGCGCCAAACGCGCCAAGCGCATCCGCTCCAGCCCCCTCGACGACGTCCCCGGCCTCGGCGAGACCCGGAAGCAGGCGCTGATCAAGCATTTCGGCTCGGTGAAGAAGCTCCGGCAGGCGACAATCGACGAGATCTGCGAGGTTCCCGGGATAGGGCGAAGGACGGCGGAATCGGTGGCCGTGGCCCTCGCCTCGACCGCTCCCGCGGCGCCTGCCGTGAACACGGCCACAGGAGAGATCATTGAAGAGGACGACGGGGGCAGCTCATGACCGAGAACAGCCACGAGACCGCACAGAACACCGCAGACCGAGCAGACGGAGCAGCAGACGTGAGTACGAACACCCCGAACGAGACGGGTGAGGCGGCCATCCCCGAGCTGGTGATCATCTCCGGGATGTCGGGCGCCGGCCGCAGCACCGCCGCCAAGTGTCTGGAGGACCTCGGCTGGTTCGTCGTCGACAACCTGCCGCCCGCGCTGATCCCCACCATGGTGGAGCTCGGCGCCCGCTCGCAGGGCAACGTGGCCCGGATCGCGGTCGTCGTCGACGTGCGCGGCCGGCGCTTCTTCGACAACCTCCGCGAATCCCTCGCCGACCTGGAGGCCAAGCACGTCACCCGGCGGATCGTCTTCCTGGAGTCCTCCGACGACGCCCTCGTGCGCCGCTTCGAGTCCGTCCGCCGCCCGCACCCCCTCCAGGGCGACGGGCGCATCGTCGACGGCATCGCCGCCGAGCGCGACCTGCTGCGCGAGCTGCGCGGCGACGCCGACCTGGTCATCGACACCTCCAGCCTCAACGTGCACGAGCTGCGGGCCAAGATGGACGCCCAGTTCGCGGGCGAGTCGGAGCCGGAGCTGCGGGCCACGGTGATGTCCTTCGGCTACAAGTACGGCCTGCCGGTCGACGCCGACCTGGTCGTCGACTGCCGCTTCCTGCCCAACCCGCACTGGGTCCCCGAGCTGCGCCCCTTCACCGGCGTCAACCCGGAGGTCTCCGACTATGTCTTCGACCAGCCGGGCGCCAAGGAATTCCTCAACCAGTACACCGAACTGCTCCAGCTGATCGCCGCCGGCTACCGCCGCGAGGGCAAGCGCTACGTCACCATCGCGGTGGGCTGCACCGGCGGCAAGCACCGTTCCGTCGCCATGTCGGAGAAGCTCTCGGCCCGCCTCGCCGCCGAAGGCGTCGAGACCGTCCTCGTGCACCGGGACATGGGGCGAGAGTGACCGGACGCAATCTGCGGATGCGGCGCCTGAGCCGCGCCACCTCGGCGCTCTCGGGCCGCAAGCGCGGTGCCCAGCCCAAGGTCGTCGCGCTCGGCGGCGGTATGGGTCTCTCGGCGTCCCTGGCGGCGCTGCGCCGGATCACCGGCGACCTCACGGCCGTGGTCACCGTCGCCGACGACGGCGGCTCCAGCGGCCGGCTGCGCGAGGAGCTGGGCGTACTGCCCCCCGGCGACCTGCGCAAGGCGCTCGCCGCGCTGTGCGGCGACGATGACTGGGGCCGCACCTGGTCCCGGGTCATCCAGCACCGCTTCGAGTCCAAGGGCGACCTCCACGAACACGCGGTCGGCAATCTGCTGATCGTGGCCCTGTGGGAACAGCTCGGCGACCCTGTCCAGGCGCTCGACCTGGTCGGCAAGCTGCTCGGCGCGCACGGGCGGGTGCTGCCGATGTCGGCCGTCCCGCTGGAGCTCCAGGCGCTGGTCAAGGGCCACGACCCCGACCTGCCCGACGCGATCGTCACCGTGCGCGGCCAGGCCACCGTGGCGCTCACGCCCGGCGAGGTGCAGTCCGTGCACGTGGTCCCGCCCGACCCGCCGGCCGTCCCGGAGGCCGTGGAAGCGGTCCTGGACGCCGACTGGGTGGTGCTCGGTCCCGGCTCCTGGTTCTCCTCCGTGATCCCGCACCTGCTCGTGCCGGAACTGCTCGACGCGCTGGTCACCACGAAGGCCCGCAAGGTCCTCTCGCTGAACCTCGCGCCCCAGCCCGGTGAAACAGAAGGCTTCTCACCGCAGCGTCATTTGGAGGTTTTGGGACGACACGCCCCTAAACTCGCCTTGGACGTGGTGCTGGCCGATGAGGCCGCCGTGCCCGACCGTGAGTCCCTCGCCGATGCCGCAGAACGGCTCGGAGCCGCGGTCGAGCTGGCGCCGGTGGCATCGCCCGACGGCGTTCCGGTCCATGATCAGGAGCTGTTGGCCGCCGCGTACGACCGTATTTTTCGGATGCATGGAAGGATCGGCCCATGGCGATGACGCCAGCGGTGAAGAACGAAATCTCTCATCTTCCCGTCACCCGGACCTGCTGCAGGAAAGCAGAGGTCTCGGCGATTCTTCGGTTCGCGGGCGGGCTGCACCTGGTGAGCGGCCGGATTGTGATCGAGGCGGAGCTGGACACCGGCAACGCCGCCCGCCGCCTCAAGCGCGACATCCTGGAGATCTTCGGGCACAGCTCGGAGCTGATCGTGATGGCCCCCGGCGGGCTGCGGCGCGGCTCGCGCTATGTCGTGCGGGTGGTGGCGGGCGGCGACCAGCTGGCCCGCCAGACCGGTCTGGTGGACGGCCGCGGCCGTCCGATCCGGGGGCTGCCCCCGCAGGTGGTCTCGGGGGCCACCTGCGACGCCGAGGCCGCCTGGCGCGGAGCCTTCCTCGCCCACGGTTCGCTCACCGAGCCCGGCCGCTCCTCCTCGCTGGAGGTCACCTGCCCGGGCCCCGAGGCGGCCCTCGCGCTGGTCGGCGCGGCCCGCCGGCTCTCCATCGCCGCCAAGGCCCGCGAGGTGCGCGGCGTGGACCGGGTGGTGGTCCGCGACGGCGACGCGATCGGCGCCCTGCTGACCCGGCTCGGCGCGCACGACGCGGTGCTCGCCTGGGAGGAGCGGCGGATGCGGCGCGAGGTCCGCGCCACGGCCAACCGGCTCGCCAACTTCGACGACGCGAACCTGCGCCGCTCGGCCCGCGCGGCGGTCGCCGCCGGGGCCCGGGTCGGGCGGGCGCTGGAGATCCTCGGCGAGGAGGTCCCCGAGCACCTCGCCGCCGCCGGACGGCTGCGCATGGAGCACAAGCAGGCATCGCTGGAGGAGCTGGGCGCGCTCGCCGACCCGCCGCTGACCAAGGACGCGGTGGCCGGCCGGATCCGCCGGCTGCTGGCGATGGCCGACAAGCGGGCCCAGGATCTGGGCATCCCCGGCACCGAGTCGACGCTCAGCGACGAGCTCGCCGACGGCCTGGTCGGCTGACCTGCCGACTCGGCGGCGAGTGCGGGACGTTGGTCCCGGACCCGCCGGGACCCAGGTCCCGGCGGGCGTGACGGAGGTCCGTGCTCCTACTGGCGAGTACGGGCCTCCGGCCGTGTCCGGTGGCGCGCAAGGGCCCTCTCGATGTCACTCCCGAGCCCGTGGAGAGGTAGGGTCGGAAGCGGTCGGGGACATCCCTATACAACTCGCCGGCGTCGAAAACCGGCGTACCTAACGAGGAGATCGGTTCGTGACGATCCGCGTAGGCATCAACGGCTTCGGCCGCATCGGTCGCAACTACTTCCGCGCGCTGCTCGAGCAGGGTGCGGACATCGAGATCGTGGCTGTCAACGACCTGGGTGACACTGCGACCACGGCCCACCTGCTGAAGTACGACACCATTCTGGGTCGTCTCAAGGCAGAGGTGAGCCACACCGCCGACACCATCACCGTCGATGGTCACACCATCAAGGTGCTCTCGGAGCGCAACCCGGCCGACATCCCCTGGGGTGAGCTGGGCGTCGACATCGTCATCGAGTCGACCGGCATCTTCACCAAGAAGGCCGACGCCGAGAAGCACATCGCGGGCGGCGCCAAGAAGGTCCTCATCTCGGCTCCGGCCAAGGACGAGGACATCACCATCGTGATGGGCGTCAACCAGGACCAGTACGACGCGGCCAACCACAACGTCATCTCCAACGCCTCCTGCACCACCAACTGTGTGGCGCCGATGGCCAAGGTTCTCGACGAGAACTTCGGCATCGTCAAGGGCCTGATGACGACGGTCCACGCGTACACCAACGACCAGCGGATCCTGGACTTCCCGCACTCGGACCTGCGCCGTGCCCGCGCCGCCGCCGAGAACATCATCCCGACCACCACCGGTGCCGCCAAGGCCACCGCCCTGGTCCTCCCGCAGCTCAAGGGCAAGCTCGACGGCATCGCGATGCGCGTCCCGGTCCCGACCGGCTCCGCCACCGACCTGGTCGTCACCCTCCAGCGCGAGGTCACCAAGGACGAGGTCAACGCCGCGTTCAAGAAGGCCTCCGACGACGGCGCCCTCAAGGGCTTCCTGACGTACACCGAGGACCCGATCGTCTCCTCGGACATCGTCGGCGACCCGTCGTCCTGCACCTTCGACTCCTCCCTGACCATGGTCCAGGAGGGGAACTCGGTGAAGATCCTCGGCTGGTACGACAACGAGTGGGGCTACTCCAACCGCCTCGTCGACCTCACGGTCTTCGTCGGCGAGCAGCTCTGATCCTCGGGTCGGCAGGCACATCGATGTGAGCTGAGGGGCTCGCCCGGCGCAACGACGCGCCGGGCGAGCCCCTTAGCATGCTCATCGGTCCTTCCAAGGAGTAAACGGAACAGATGAAGACGATCGACGAACTTCTCGCCGAAGGGGTCGCGGGCAAGCGGGTATTCGTCCGCGCCGACCTCAATGTGCCGCTGGACGGCACCACGATCACCGACGACGGCCGTATCCGCGCCGTCCTCCCGACGGTCGCCAAGCTCGCCGAGGCCGGCGCGCGCGTCGTCGTCGCCTCGCACCTCGGCCGCCCCAAGGGCGCCCCGGACCCGGCCTTCTCACTGGCGCCCGCCGCCGCTCGCCTGGGCGAACTCCTCGGCGCCGACGTCGCCTTCGCCACCGACACGGTCGGCGAGTCCGCCCGCGCCACGGTCGCCGGCCTCGCCGACGGCCAGGTCGCCGTCATCGAGAACCTCCGCTTCAACGCCGGCGAGACCTCCAAGGACGACGCCGAGCGCGGCGCCTTCGCCGATCAGCTGGCCGAGCTCGCCGACGTCTACGTGGGCGACGGCTTCGGCGCCGTGCACCGCAAGCACGCCTCGGTCTTCGACCTCCCGGCCCGGCTGCCGCACTACGCGGGCTACCTCATCGCCACCGAGGTCGGCGTCCTGAAGAAGCTCACCACCGATGTGAAGCGGCCGTACGCGGTCGTCCTCGGCGGCGCCAAGGTCTCCGACAAGCTCGGGGTGATCGACCACCTGCTGGAGCGGGCCGACCGCATCCTGATCGGCGGCGGCATGGCGTACACCTTCCTCAAGGCCCAGGGCCACGAGGTCGGCAGCTCGCTGCTCCAGGAGGACCAGATCCCGGCCGTGCAGGAGTACCTGCGGCGCGCCGAGGAGAAGGGCGTCGAGTTCGTCCTGCCCGTCGACGTCGTGGTCGCCCCCGCCTTCCCCGACCTGAGGACCAAGGCCCCGGCCAACCCCACCACCGTCGCCGCCGACGCCATTCCGGCCGGCCAGATGGGGCTGGACAACGGACCGGAGACCAACAAGCTCTACGCCTCGAAGCTCGCCGACGCGGCCACCGTCTTCTGGAACGGCCCGATGGGCGTCTTCGAGCACCCCGACTTCGCCGACGGCACCCGCGCGGTCGCCCAGGCGCTCGTCGACTCCCCGGCCTTCAGCGTCGTCGGCGGTGGCGACTCCGCCGCGGCCGTCCGCATCCTGGGCTTCGACGAGAATGCTTTCGGACATATTTCGACCGGTGGCGGCGCGAGCCTCGAATACCTCGAGGGCAAGACGCTTCCCGGGCTCGCCGCACTGGAGGACTGACCTTTCATGACCACCCGCACCCCGCTGATGGCGGGCAACTGGAAGATGAACCTCAACCACCTCGAGGCCATCGCCCACCTCCAGAAGCTCTCCTTCGCGCTGGCCGACAAGGACTTCGAGGACGTCGAGGTCGCCGTCCTGCCGCCCTTCACCGACCTGCGCACCGTGCAGACCCTGGTCGACGGCGACAAGCTGAAGATCAAGTACGGCGCCCAGGACATCTCGGCGCACGACTCCGGCGCGTACACCGGTGAGATCTCCGGCCCCATGCTCGCCAAGCTGCGCTGCACCTACGTGGCCGTCGGCCACAGCGAGCGCCGCCAGTACCACGGCGAGAGCGACGAGATCTGCAACGCCAAGGTGAAGGCCGCCTTCAAGCACGGCCTGACCCCGATCCTCTGCGTCGGCGAGGGCCTGGACATCCGCAAGGCCGGTGACCAGGTCTCCTACACGCTCGCGCAGCTCGACGGCGCCCTGAAGGACATCCCGGCCGAGCAGGCCGAGTCCATCGTGATCGCCTACGAGCCGGTCTGGGCCATCGGGACCGGCGAGGTCGCCACCCCCGAGGACGCCCAGGAGGTCTGCGGCGCGATCCGCGGCCGGCTGGCCGAGCTGTACTCGCAGGAACTGGCCGACGCCGTCCGTATCCAGTACGGCGGCTCGGTGAAGTCCGGCAACGTCGCGGCCATCATGGCCAAGCCCGACGTGGACGGCGCACTGATCGGCGGCGCCGCGCTGGACGCCGACGAGTTCGTCAAGATCGTCCGCTTCCGCGACCAGTGAGTATGCGGTAGCGCCGATCCGTCGTACCCTTGCGGGGGCCGAGGGGGTTGCCACCCCTGCGGCCCCCGCTGTACGTACAGGCAGTAGTCAAGAATTCCGGAAAGTAGGGACCAGCCGTGGTTTTGGCGTTCCAGATCGCTCTGATCGTCTTCAGCCTGCTGCTGATGCTGCTGGTGCTCATGCACAAGGGCAAGGGCGGCGGCCTCTCCGACATGTTCGGTGGCGGAATGCAGTCCTCCGTCGGTGGCTCCTCCGTCGCGGAACGTAACCTCGACCGCATCACCGTCGTGGTCGGTCTGGTCTGGTTCGCGTGCGTCGTGGTACTCGGTCTGCTCGTCAAGCTGGACAGCTGACCGTCGTCCGCGCCTGCCGGTGACGGTGTAACTCCTTCCACTGGACGCGCGTTGGGCCTTACGTAGACTGGGGCATCGCTCGACTCACGCAGGGAGTTACGACCGTGGCAAGTGGCAACGCGATCCGGGGAAGCCGGGTCGGAGCGGGGCCGATGGGGGAGGCGGAGCGGGGCGAGTCCGCGCCGCGCGCCCGCATCTCCTTCTGGTGCTCGAACGGGCACGAGACGCAGCCGAGCTTCGCCCATGACGCGCAGGTGCCGGACATCTGGGACTGCCCGCGCTGCGGCTTCCCGGCAGGCCAGGACAAGGACAGCCCGCCCGACCCGCCCCGCACCGAGCCGTACAAGACGCATCTGGCGTACGTACGCGAGCGGCGCAGCGACGAGGACGGCGAGGCGATCCTCGCCGAGGCGCTGGCCAAGCTCCGCGGCGAGATCTGAGACCCCACCGCGGTACGGCTCCACGGACCACCCAGTCGTTTCACCGGCCGGACACCTCACGGGTGTCCGGCCGTATCGCGTTCCGCGCCACCGCCCTCCTCCACGCCGTCCGGCTCCTCGATCAATTAGGTTTGTGGGGCAGCGGGGATGCTGATGACGAGTGAGAAGTGGGCTGATATCCCGGATGAACGCAGCAAGCCGAACCAAGCTCAACCAGACGCCCGAGTGGACGGCTCTCGCCGAGCACCGTGAGGGGCTCGGCGCCCCCCAGCTGCGCGAGTTGTTCGCACGGCAGCCGGACCGCGGCACCGCCTACACCCTCCGGGTCGGCGACCTCCACCTCGACTACTCCAAGCACCTGGTCACCGACGAGACGCTGCGCCTGCTGCGCGAGCTCGCCGCCGCCACCGGGGTCGCGGAGCTGCGGGACGCGATGTTCCGCGGCGAGAAGATCAACACCACTGAGGACCGGGCGGTCCTGCACACCGCGCTCCGCGCCCCGCGCGAGGCGGTGATCGAGGTCGACGGTGAGAATGTCGTCCCCGCCGTGCACGCCGTCCTGGACAGGATGGCCGGCTTCGCCGAGAAGATCCGCTCCGGGCAGTGGACCGGCCACACCGGCAAGCCGATCAAGAACATCGTCAACATCGGCATCGGCGGCTCCGACCTCGGCCCCGCCATGGCGTACGAGGTGCTGCGCTCCTTCACGGACCGCGCGCTCACCGTCCGCTTCGTCTCCAACGTCGACGGCGCCGACCTGCACGAGGCCGTCCGCGACCTCGACCCGGCCGAGACGCTGTTCGTCATCGCCTCGAAGACGTTCACGACGATCGAGACCATCACCAACGCCACCTCCGCCCGGGACTGGCTGCTGACCGAGCTGAAGGCCGGTCAGGACGCCGTCGCCCGGCACTTCGTGGCCCTGTCGACCAATGCCGAGAAGGTCGAGGAGTTCGGCATCGACACGGCCAACATGTTCGAGTTCTGGGACTGGGTCGGCGGCCGCTACTCCTTCGACTCGGCGATCGGCCTCTCGCTGATGGTCGCCATCGGCCCGGACCGCTTCCGCGAGATGCTCGACGGCTTCCACCTCGTCGACGAGCACTTCCGCACCGCACCGCCCGAGGAGAACGCCCCGCTCCTCCTCGGCCTCCTCGGCGTCTGGTACGGCAACTTCTTCGACGCCCAGTCGCACGCGGTGCTGCCCTACAGCCACTACCTCTCCCGGTTCACCGCCTATCTCCAGCAGCTCGACATGGAGTCCAACGGCAAGTCCGTCGACCGCGACGGCAACCCCGTGGACTGGCAGACCGGGCCGGTCGTCTGGGGCACGCCCGGCACCAACGGGCAGCACGCGTACTACCAGCTGATCCACCAGGGCACCAAGCTGATCCCGGCGGACTTCATCGGCTTCGCCGCCCCGGTCCACGACCTGCTGCCCGGCTGATCGCCCAGCACGACCTGCTGATGGCCAACTTCTTCGCCCAGACCCAGGCCCTGGCCTTCGGCAAGACGCCCGAGGAGGTCCGGGCGGAGGGCGTGCCCGAGGAACTGGTCCCGCACAAGACGTTCCGGGGCAACCACCCCACGACGACGATCCTCGCCGACAAGCTGACCCCCTCGGTCCTCGGCCAGCTCATCGCGCTCTACGAGCACAAGGTCTTCGTCCAGGGCGCCATCTGGAACATCGACTCCTTCGACCAGTGGGGCGTCGAGCTGGGCAAGGTCCTCGCCAAGAAGATCGAACCGCTGCTGACCGGTGACGGCGGCGCGGACGCCGGGCAGCTCGACAGCTCCACCGCCGCCCTGGTCGACGCCTACCGCACGCTGCGCGGGCGCTGAGCCGATGCCACAGGGGGAGGGGACGGCGGTGGTGCTGCGGCCGCCGCGCAACACGCTGAACGAGCGGGCCGTCGGCTGGTGGCGGGTCCAGTGGCTGCTGCTGACGGCCGTGCCCGTCGTTCCGCTCGCGGTGCTGGGCGCGCTGATCGGGCCCGCCCGCTTCTGGCTGCTGCTGCCCGCCGCGGTCCTGGCCGTGGCGGGCACGGCGGCCGCCGTCCTCTTCCCCCTGTGGTGGTTCCGTACGCACCGCTGGGAGGTCACCGAGGAAGCGGTGTACGTCCGCACCGGGTTCTTCTGGCAGGAGTGGCGGATCGCCCCGATGTCCCGGATCCAGACCGTGGACACCGTGCGCGGCCCGCTGGAGCAGCTCTTCCGGCTTGCCACCGTCACGGTCACCACCGCCTCCGCCAAGGGCGCGGTACGGATCGCCGGGCTGGACCACGAGGTCGCCGCCGACCTCGCCGGGCAGCTCACCCGGATCACCCGCGACACCCCCGGCGACGCCACATGAGCACCGTCGCCCCGCCCGCCGACTGGCACCGCCTCGACCCCCGTACGGTCCTGGTCACCGCCCTCGTCGTGGCGGGGGTCGTCGCGGGCGCGGCCATCCCCGTCACGCTCGGGCTCACCCGCTGGTTCAGCCTCCCCGTCGCCGTGCTCCAGGTGCTCGCCGGAGCCGCCCTGGTCGTCGGGGCCGCGGCGGGCGCCGACCGGGTCCGCTGGCACCGCACCCGCTACCGGATCGGCGAGGAGCGCGTCGACCTCCACACCGGCCTGCTGCTCGTCAAGCGCCGCTCCCTGGCCCGCAGCCGCATCCGTACGGTCGACCTCACCGCCAACCTGCTGCTGCGCCTCCTGGGCCTGGTCACCGTCAGGATCGGCACCGGCGAACAGGGCTCCGAGTCCACCCTCGAACTGGACCCGGTGACCCGCACCGAGGGCGAACGGCTGCGCCGCCTCCTCCTGGAGCGCGCCGCCACCGCACCGCCCGGCGTCCACCGCGAGGGCGAACTGGCCGTCCTGGACCCCCGCTGGATCCGTTACGCCCCGGTCTCCTTCGTCGCCCCCATGCTCGGCGGGGCGGCCGCCGGGGCCGTGATGCAGGTCAGCGACTGGGTCGGGGCCCAGGGCCAGGTCATCGAGTGGGTCGGCGACCGCTTCCGGGAGACCCCGCTGCTCTGGGTGGTCATCGTCCTGGTCCTGGCCGCCCTGGTCGCGGGCGTCGTCGGAGCGCTCGGCCTCTGGATCGAGATGTGGTGGAACTACCGCCTGGAGCGCGAACCGGGCGGCACCCTGCGGGTCCGGCGCGGACTGTTCACCTCCCGGTCCATCTCCGTCGAGGAGGCCCGGCTGCGCGGCGTCGACCTGGTCGAGCCGCTGGGTGTCCGGCTGCTCGGCGCGGCCCGCCTCGACGCCATCACCACCGGCCTCGCCAAGGACCAGGAGGCCAGGAACGCCGACCACAACACCCTGCTCCCGGCCGCGCCCCGGACCCGGGCCGACGCCGTCGCCGCCGACGTCCTGCGCGAGACGGACACCCCGACCGGCGCCGCGCTCACCCCGCACCCGCGCGCCGCCCGGGGCCGACGGCTGCGCTGGTCGCTCGCCGCGGTCCTCGGCCCGGTCCTGGTCCTGACGCTCCTCGGGGCGCTGCTCACGCCGGTGCTGCTGTGGATCGCGCTCGGCTGTGCGGTGGTGGCCGTCCCGGTGGCGGTGGTGCTCGCCCTGGACGCGTACCGGGCGCTCGGACACACGCTCTCCGGCCGCTATCTGGTCACCCGCTCCGGCACGGTCCGCCGCTCCACGGCCGCTCTGGAGCGGGCCGGCGTGATCGGCTGGACGGTCAAGCAGTCGGTCTTCCAGCGCCGGGCCGGACTGCTGACCATCACGGCCACCACGGCCGCCGGAGGGGGCGCGTACACGGCGTACGACACCGACGCCGCCGAGGGCCTCACCTTCGCCGCCGAGGCCGTCCCCGGGCTGCTGGAGCCCTTCCTGGAGCGGCCGCCGAAGGACGTCTGAGGCAGGTCAGCCGCCGTGCGTCGTGTCGATGACGCAGAAGCGGTTGCCCTCGGGGTCCGCGAGCACCACGAAGTCCGGGTCCGGCGGATAGAGCTCCCACGCGACCCTGGTCGCCCCGAGCCCGATCAGCCGCTCCACCTCGGCCTCCTGGGTGTCGGAGTACAGATCGAGGTGGACCCGGGGGACCTCCTGCACGGGGGAGGTGGAGCGCCCCAGCGACACGCCGACGCCGGGCCCTTCGACCGGGACCAGCACCACCCAGTCGTCCGTGCCCGGTTCGCGCTCGGTGTAGGTGAGCGCCGCCTTCCAGAAAGCGGCCGCCCTGCCCACGTCGGTCGCACCCATCACCACGGTTCCGATATGCACCATGGCGCGAGCCTTTCACGACGAAGGCCCGGACCGCCAAGGAGAAGCGGACCGGGCCTTCGGGGGTGAACGCTCAGGCGGAGGCGGGCGGATACAGTGCGCGCGGCAGCTGCGAGGCCGCCGCCGCGTCGAGCAGCCACAGCGTGCGGCTGCGGCCGTACGCACCCGCCGCCGGGGCCTGGATCTCCCCGGCCCCGGACAGCGCGATGGCCGCGGCCTCCGCCTTGTCCTCGCCGGCGGCCAGCAGCCACACCTCGCGCGCCGCGCGGATCGCCGGCAGCGTGAGCGAGACGCGCACCGGCGGCGGCTTGGGAGCCCCGTGCACACCGACGACGGTGCGCTCGGTCTCCCGTACCGCGGGCAGCTCCGGGAAGAGCGAGGCCACATGCGTGTCCGGGCCGACGCCCAGCATCAGCACGTCGAACGTGGGCACCGGGCCGTGGTCCTCGGGACCCGCGGCGGCGGCCAGTTCGGCGGCGTAACCGGCCGCCGCGGCATCCGCGTCGTCGCCGTACGGGCCGTCCGACGCGGGCATCGCGTGCACCCGGGCCGGGTCGAGATCCACCGCGCCGAGCAGCGCCGCACGGGCCTGGGTGACATTGCGCTCCGGGTCGCCCTCGGGCAGGAACCGCTCGTCGCCCCACCACAGGTCCAGCCGCGACCAGTCGACCGCGTCCCGGGCGGGCGCGGCGGCGAGCGCGGCCAGCAGGCCGTTGCCGTTGCGCCCGCCGGTCAGCACCACCGAGGCATGGCCCCGGGAGGCCTGGGCGTCCACGATCCTCGTGATCAGCCGGGCCGCCGCGGCCTGGGCCATCAGCTCCTTGTCGCGGTGGACGACCAGTTGAGGAGGTGTCACTTGGAGGCCGCCTTCTTGGCCGGGGCCTTCTTCGCGGCGGGAGCCTTGGGCTCGGCGGCCTGGTCCGCCTTGTCCGCCTTGTCCGCGGCGCCTTCGACCGGCTTGGCCGTGACCTCGCCGCCCGCGTGCAGCTTGTCGACGCCGAACTTCACCGCCGAGGCGTAGGTGTTGTCCGGGTCGAGCCGGCGCAGCTCCTCCGCCAGCAGCTCGGAGGTGTCCCGGCGCTTGAGCGCCACCGCGCGGTCCGGCTGGTTCTGCATGGAGAGCGTGGCCAGCGAGCCGTCGGCCCGGTCCAGGACGATGACGCCGCTCTTCGTCTCCATCCGGACCGCGGTGAGGCCGGGGCCCTGGGAGAGCGTGCGCTCCACCGGGACGCCGAGCCGGTCCGCGAGCCACATGGCCAGCAGCTCGCAGCTCGGGTTGTCGCTCTCGCCCTCGACGGTCGCGGCGATGACCTCGGCCGGCTGCTGGTCCAGTGCGGCGGCCAGCATCGAGCGCCACGGCGTGATCCGGGTCCAGGCCAGATCGGTGCTGCCGGGGCTGTACGTCGCCGCCCGCACCGCCAGCTCCTCGATCGGGTGCTCGGCGGAGTAGGTGTCGGTGATCCGGCGCTGGGCCAGCGCCCCGAGCGGGTCCTTCGCCGGGTCGGCGGGGGCGTCCTCGGGCCACCACACCACGACCGGGGCGTCCGGCAGCAGCAGCGGCAGGACCACCGACTGGGCGTGGTTGGCCAGCTCGCCGTGGAGGCGCAGGACGACCGTCTCGCCGGTCCCGGCGTCCGAGCCGACCCGGACCTCGGCGTCGAGCCGGGCGTCCCGGCGGGCCCGCGGCGAGCGGCTGACCCGCTTGATCACCGCGATGATCCGCGAGGGGTGCTCGCGGGAGGCGTCACCGGCCGACTTGAGCGCGTCGTACGCGTTCTCCTCGTCGGTGACGATGACCAGCGTGAGCACCATGCCGATGGCGGGGGTGCCGATCGCCCGGCGGGCCGAGACCAGCGCCTGGTTGATCTTGCTGGACGTGGTTTCCGTGAGATCGATCTTCATGGCCGCCTCCAGCTCCGTCCGTCACGTGCGAGCATCTCGTCGGCCTCGGCCGGACCCCAGGTGCCGGCCGCGTACTTCGCGGGCTTGCCGTGCTTCTCCCAGTACTCCTCGATCGGGTCGAGGATGGTCCAGGAGAGTTCGACCTCCTGGTGGCGGGGGAAGAGGTTGGCGTCGCCGAGCAGGACGTCCAGGAGGAGCCGCTCGTACGCCTCCGGGCTGGACTCCGTGAACGACTCGCCGTACGCGAAGTCCATCGTGACGTCCCGGACCTCCATCGAGGTGCCGGGCACCTTGGAGCCGAAGCGCACGGTGACGCCCTCGTCCGGCTGGACCCGGATGACCAGCGCGTTGCCGCCCAGCTCCTCGGTCGCGCTCGACTCGAAGGGCAGATAGGGGGCGCGCTTGAAGACGACCGCGATCTCCGTGACCCGGCGGCCGAGCCGCTTTCCGGTCCGGAGGTAGAACGGCACGCCCGCCCAGCGGCGGTTGTTGATCGTCAGCTTGATCGCCGCGTAGGTGTCGGTCGTCGACTTGGGGTCGATGCCGTCCTCCTCGCAGTAGCCGAGGACCTCCTCGCCGCCCTGCCAGGCGTGCTCGTACTGGGCGCGCACGGTGTGCGCACCGAGGTCCTCGGGCAGCTCGACGGCGGTGAGCACCTTGAGCTTCTCGGCGACCAGGGCCTTCGGGTGGAAGGAGCCGGGCTCCTCCATCGCGGTCAGCGCCAGCAGCTGGAGCAGGTGGTTCTGGATGACGTCGCGGGCGGCGCCGATGCCGTCGTAGTAGCCGGCCCGGCCGCCGATGCCGATGTCCTCGGCCATCGTGATCTGTACGTGGTCGACGTAGGACCGGTTCCAGATCGGCTCCCACATCGTGTTGGCGAACCGCAGCGCCAGGATGTTCTGGACCGTCTCCTTCCCCAGGTAGTGGTCGATCCGGAAGACCTCGTTGGGCGGGAAGACGTCGTGCACGAGCTGGTTGAGCTCCTGCGCGCTGGCCAGGTCGTGACCGAACGGCTTCTCGATGACGGCACGCCGCCAGGAGCCCTCCTTCTGGTCGGCCAGGCCGTGCTTCTTCAGCTGCTGGACGACCTTGGGGAAGAACTTCGGCGGCACGGAGAGGTAGAAGGCGAAGTTGCCGCCCGTCCCCTGTGCCTTGTCGAGCTCCTCGATGGTCGCCTTGAGGGTCTCGAACGCCTCGTCGTCGTCGAAGTTGCCCTGGACGAAGCGCATCCCCTGGATGAGCTGCTGCCAGACCTCCTCGCGGAACGGCGTACGGGCGTGCTCCTTGACGGCGTCGTGGACGACCTGCGCGAAGTCCTCGTCCTCCCAGTCGCGGCGCGCGAAACCGATGAGCGAGAAGCCCGGCGGAAGCAGGCCGCGATTGGCCAGGTCGTAGACGGCAGGCATCAGCTTTTTACGGGACAAATCGCCCGTGACGCCAAAGATGACCAGGCCCGACGGCCCCGCGATACGCGGGAGCCGTCGGTCCTGTGCGTCACGGAGCGGGTTGGCTCCGGGAACAGCAGACAAAGTGGTCAGCCCTCCGAGGGGGCGAGGCGCGAAAGCTCCGCCTCGGTCGACTTGAGCAGGTCGTTCCAGGACGCCTCGAACTTCTCGACGCCCTCGTCCTCCAGCACCTGCACGACGTCGTCGTACGAGATGCCGAGCTTCTTGATCGCGTCGAGGTCGGCGCGCGCCTGGTCGTAGCCGCCGGAGACGGTGTCACCGGTGATCTCGCCATGGTCGGCCACCGCGTCCAGCGTCGCCTCCGGCATGGTGTTCACCGTGTTCGGCGCCACCAGCTCGTCGACGTACAGCGTGTCCTTCAGCGCCGGGTCCTTGACGCCGGTGGAGGCCCACAGCGGACGCTGCTTGTTGGCCTGCGCCTTGTCCAGGGCCGCCCAGCGGTCGGAGGAGAAGACCTCCTCGTACGCCTCGTAGGCCAGCCGCGCGTTGGCCAGCGCGGACTTGCCCTTGGCCGCCTTCGCCTCGTCCGAGCCGATGGCGTCCAGACGCTTGTCGATCTCGGTGTCCACCCGGGACACGAAGAACGAGGCCACCGAGTGGATCTTGGAGAGGTCCAGGCCCGCGGCCTTCGCCTTCTCCAGGCCCGCCAGGTAGGCGTCCATGACCGCGCGGTAGCGCTCCAGCGAGAAGATCAGCGTCACATTGACGCTGATGCCCCGGCCGATCGTCTCGGTGATCGCCGGCAGACCGGCCTTGGTCGCCGGGATCTTGATGAGCGTGTTCGGCCGGTCCACCAGCCAGGCCAGCTGCTTGGCCTCGGCGGTGGTGGCGGTGGTGTTGTGCGCCAGACGCGGGTCCACCTCGATGGAGACCCGGCCGTCCTGGCCGCCGGTGGCGTCGAAGACCGGGCGCAGGATGTCGGCGGCGTCGCGGACGTCCGCCGTCGTGATCATGCGGAGCGCTTCCTCGACGGTGACCTTGCGGGCGGCGAGGTCGGTGAGCTGCTGCTCGTAACCGTCGCCGGAGGAGATCGCCTTCTGGAAGATCGACGGGTTGGTGGTGACGCCGACGACATGGCTCTGGTCGATCAGCTCGGCCAGATTGCCGGACGTGATCCGCTTGCGCGACAGGTCGTCGAGCCAGATCGCCACGCCCTCGTCGGAGAGGCGCTTGAGTGCGTCTGTCATGAGTTGCATCTCCTACTAGTCGTATATACCGGCGTCAGCGCGTGGCGGCGGCGAGAGATTCCCGCGCGGCGGCGGCCACGTTCTCGGCGGTGAAGCCGAACTCGCGGAACAGCACCTTCGCGTCCGCCGAGGCCCCGAAGTGCTCCAGCGAGATGATCCGGCCGGCGTCGCCCACGTACCGGTACCAGGTCAGGCCGATGCCCGCCTCGACGGCGACGCGCGCCTTGACCGACGGCGGCAGCACGCTGTCCTTGTACGCCTGGTCCTGCTCCTCGAACCACTCGACCGACGGCATCGAGACCACCCGGGTCGGCACCCCGGCCGCCTGGAGCTGCTCGCGCGCCTCGACGGCGACATGGACCTCGGAACCGGTCGCGATGAGCAGCACCTGCGGCTCTGTGCTCTGCCCGGAGGGCCTCTCGGCCTCGAACAGGACGTAACCGCCCTTGGCCGCGTCCTCGTTCGCCTCGTACGTCGGCACGCCCTGCCGGGTCAGCGCCAGACCGTGCGGGGCGCCCTTGCCGAACACCTTGGTGTAGCGGCGCAGGATCTCGCGCCAGGCGATGGCGGTCTCGTTGGCGTCGGCCGGGCGCACGATGTTCAGGCCCGGGATGGCGCGCAGCGCGGCCAGGTGCTCGACCGGCTGGTGCGTCGGACCGTCCTCGCCGAGGCCGATCGAGTCGTGCGTCCACACGTACGTCACCGGCAGGTGCATCAGCGCGGAGAGCCGCACCGCGTTGCGCATGTAGTCGGAGAACACCAGGAAGGTGCCGCCGTAGATGCGGGTGTTGCCGTGCAGCGCGATGCCGTTCATGGCGGCGGCCATCGCGTGCTCACGGATGCCGAAGTGGATCGTCCGGCCGTACGGGTCGGCCTCCGGCAGCGGGTTGCCCGCCGGGAGGAACGACGACGTCTTGTCGATCGTCGTGTTGTTCGAGCCCGCGAGGTCGGCGGAGCCGCCCCACAGCTCGGGCACGATCTCGCCGAGCGCCTGGAGCACCTTGCCGGACGCGGCACGCGTGGCCAGGCCCTTGCCGGGCTCGAAGACCGGGAGCTTCTCCTCCCAGCCCTCGGGCAGCTCGCCCGCGGCGATCCGGTCGAAGGAGGCGGCGCGCTCCGGGTTGGCCGTGCGCCACGCGGCGAACGACTTGTCCCACTCGGCGCGGGCCTCGCGGCCGCGGTCCAGGGCCTGGCGGGTGTGGCCGATGACCTCGTCGGAGACCTCGAAGGTCTGCTCCGGGTCGAAGCCGAGGACCCGCTTGGTCGCCGCGACCTCGTCGTCGCCGAGCGCCGAGCCGTGCGCGGCCTCGGTGTTCTGGGCGTTCGGGGCGGGC
This sequence comes from Streptomyces sp. DSM 106670, assembly GCF_055792845.1. Classification (NCBI taxonomy): domain Bacteria; kingdom Bacillati; phylum Actinomycetota; class Actinomycetes; order Kitasatosporales; family Streptomycetaceae; genus Streptomyces; species Streptomyces sp. DSM 106670. The sequence continues at coordinate 1,579,116 of NZ_CM147704.1, read as the reverse complement.
CAGGCGATGATCGAGCGGGCCGCGATGAACGACGGACGCTCGGTCTCGGCCTTGGCCGCCTGCAGCGCCGCGTACAGACCCGCCGGGTCCAGGTCGCCGCTGGGCAGCTGGTCGACACGCTGGACGTGCCAGCCGTACGCCTCGTACCGCTTGATGGTGTCCTCGGAGACCGCGGTCTCCGTGTCGCCCTCGATCGAGATGTGGTTGTCGTCCCAGAGTAGGACCAGGTTGCCCAGCTTCTGGTGTCCGGCCAGCGAGGACGCCTCGGCCGAGATCCCCTCCTGGAGGCAGCCGTCACCCGCGACGACCCACACCATGTGGTCGAACGGGGAGGTGCCGGGGGCCGCCTCGGGGTCGAACAGGCCGCGCTCGTAGCGGGCGGCCATCGCCATGCCCACCGCGTTGGCGACACCCTGGCCCAGCGGGCCGGTGGTCGTCTCGACGCCGGTGGTGTGGCCGTACTCCGGGTGGCCCGGGGTCTTCGAGCCCCAGGTGCGGAAGGCCTTGAGGTCGTCCAGCTCCAGGCCGTATCCGGCGAGGTAGAGCTGGATGTAGAGGGTCAGGCTGGAGTGGCCGGCGGAGAGGACGAACCGGTCGCGGCCGGTCCACTCGGCGTCCGCGGGGTCGTGCCGCATCACCTTCTGGAAGAGGGTGTACGCGGCAGGCGCGAGGCTCATGGCCGTGCCCGGGTGGCCGTTTCCGACTTTCTGTACGGCGTCCGCGGCGAGAACACGGGCGGTGTCCACGGCCCGCTGGTCCACATCGGTCCACTGGAGGTCTGTGGTGGTCGGCTTGATGCTCACCCTGAGTCAGGGCTCCTCTCCACTGTTGTAAACCGGTGACTGTTACCGCACCGGGCGCTGTCGAGCCTACCCCCGTTGCCGGACACGCTTTCCGTGCACTTTCCAGGGTGTGGGCGACCGGTGGAGTTTGCCTCCCGACGGAACGTCCATCCGGCGAACAGTCACCCTCAACACGACCCCACCCCCGCGAAGGACGGTGTATCCGCAACGTCTACAGTGGTCGGGTTCGCGCAAGTCTTCACCGGGCCTCCTCGCCCGGAGCTTGCTGGGATTTCTCTGTCAGGGGTGTGCGTGACGGCCGTCGAGTCCCGACCCGCAGGGGTCGCCTTGACTCCCAGCCCAGGGGGCCATCGCCCGTTCGGGGCCCGTGTCAAGGCATTCGTGGCGCTTACCAAGCCACGGATCATCGAGCTGTTGCTCATCACCACCGTTCCGGTGATGTTCCTCGCCGCCCAGGGCGTACCCGACCTGTGGCTCGTTCTCACGACCACCATCGGCGGATATCTCTCCGCGGGCGGTGCCAACGCGCTCAACATGTACATCGACCGTGACATCGACGCGCTGATGGACCGTACGTCCCAGCGCCCGCTGGTCACGGGCATGGTCAGCCCCCGCGAGTGCCTGGCCTTCGGCATCGGCCTCGCGGTGTTCTCCACGCTCTGGTTCGGACTGCTGGTCAACTGGCTCTCGGCCGCCCTGGCGCTCGGCGCGCTGCTCTTCTACGTCGTCGTCTACACGATGCTGCTGAAGCGCCGCACCTCCCAGAACATCGTCTGGGGCGGCATCGCGGGCTGCATGCCGGTCCTCATCGGCTGGTCGGCCGTGACGAACACGGTCTCCTGGGCCGCCGTCATCCTCTTCGCCGTCATCTTCTTCTGGACGCCGCCGCACTACTGGCCGCTGTCGATGAAGGTCAAGGACGACTACGCCCGGGTCGGCGTCCCGATGCTCCCGGTCGTCGCCACCAACCGGGTGGTCGCCAGGCAGATCGTCCTCTACAGCTGGGTGATGGTCGCGGTCTCCCTGATGCTCACCCCGCTCGGTTACACGGGCTGGTTCTACACCGCGGTGGCGCTGCTGTCCGGCGGCGCCTGGCTCTGGGAGGCGCACGGCCTGCAGAACCGGGCCAAGGCCGGGGTGACCGGGGCCAAGCTCAAGGAGATGCGGCTGTTCCACTGGTCCATCACCTATGTCTCGCTCCTCTTCCTCGCCGTCGCGGTGGACCCCTTCCTCCGCTGACAGTCCCTGACCACCCCGCTTCCGGCGTACGGGCGGGTCGCGTGGCACAAGCCACGTGACCCGCCCGTCGCCAGTTCATCTACCCGTCGGTAGCATCCTGTTCATGGCAGAGACGGCAGCAGACGCAGCAGAGACCGGGCAGACCTCGCGCACGGACGCCTGGAAGGCGGCGCGCGCGGAGCGCAGGGCGACGAAGCTCGCCCACCAGATCGGCGCCTTCGCCAAGGAACACGGCGGAGCGGAGGGGCAGCTCGCCTACATCGGCGAGGCCGGCGCCCGCATCGTCCTGGTCGGCCAGGACGGCGCCTGGGGCGACCTGGTGGCCCCGACCTACGCGGTGGCCGAGAGCGCGGCCACGAAGTCCGGCATCACGATGCACGAGGAGTTCGACGGCGAGTTCGCCCTCAAGGTCCGCACCGGCCCGTACGAATGGTCCCGGATGGCCGGGATCCAGGTCGGCGGCCCGTCCAACGACCGCTGAGGCTTCCGCCCCGGACGGTGTCCCGCCCGGGGGCTCACCCGTTAGGCCGTGCATACGCACGCCGTCCCAGGGAGCCCCGGATGACCGACCCCGTGCCCGTGGCCGACCTGGTCGACCAGAACTGCCACGGCGTCCTGCGCACCGAGCTGGGCCTCGGCACCTTCGAGGCCCAGCTCACCGCCGCCGACGGCGCCCCGCCCGCCCCCGGCACCACCTTCTTCGACACCCAGACCGGCTTCGCGGTGCGCCGCTGGTGCCCGCCGCCGCTCGGCCTCGAAGCGCACTGCCCGCCCGCCCACTACCTGGCCCGCCGCCGGGATCTGGGCGTCGCCGAGACCTCCCGCCGCCTGCTGCGCGCCTCCGGGGTCTCCGCCCACCTCGTCGACACCGGACCGGCCGGCGACCTCACGGGACCGGCCGAGCTGGCCTCGGCGGCCGGCTCCCAGGGCCGGGAGATCGTCCGGCTGGAAGTCCTCGCCGAACAGGTCGCCGACACCTCCGGCACCGTCGACGCCTTCCTCGTCAACCTGGGCGAGGCCGTGCACACCGCCGCCTCCTCGGCCGTCGCGTTCACCTCCGACGGCACCGGCGGCCCCTTCAACGCCCCCTGCGCCGCCCCTTTCGCCGCCCCCGAGCCGCCGGGCCCGGTCCGGGTGCGGGCGGCGGCCGGTCGGTGGCTGGCCGGGCGGGAGGCGGAGCGCCGGGACGCCCGCCGGGGCGCGGGGGACCGGGACCGCCGCCCGGTGTCCGTCGAGCCGGAGCTGCTGGACCATCTGCGCTGGTCCGCGGTGGCGTGCGGGCTGCCGCTCCAACTGCGCCTGGGCACCGCGGATCCGGCCCGCCTCGCGGACTTCGCCGCCGCGACCGAGGGGCACGGCTGCGATCTGGTGCTCCTGCACGGTTACCCGTACCACCGGCAGACCGCGGCGCTGGCCGGGCGGCACCCGCATGTCTACGCGGACCTCGGGGCCGTGGCGGCGCGGACCGGGGCGCGGGCGGCCGGCGTGCTCGCGGAGATCATGGAGCTGGCGCCGTTCGGCAAACTGCTGTTCTCCAGCGGGGCGCGGGCGCTGCCGGAGCTGCATCTGGTGGGCGCGCGGCAGTTCCGCGAGGCGCTCGGGCGGGTGCTGGGCGACTGGGTCGCGGACGGCGCCTGGACCCGTGAGGACGCGGCCCGGGTCGCCACGATGATCGGGTCGGGCAACGCGCGCCGGGTGTACGGGCTGGAGTGAGCAGCGGTGAGGGGCGGCGGCCCCCCGGCCCGCCGCCCCTCACCCGCCGTACGTGTGTCTGTTTCAGACGGCCGTCGCCGGCGCCGTCTGAGGCTGCTCGGCGGACGGGCCGGGCAGCGGGGCGGGCGCGTCGTCGCCGCGCTCGCGCATGCTCAGGACGAGCCTGACCACGGCGATCAACAGGATGGCCGAGCCGAACATGTGGACGCCGACCAGGATCTCGGGGACGTCGCTGAAGTACTGCACGTACCCGATCGCGCCCTGGGCGAGCAGGACGAGCAGCAGGTCACGGGCGCGGGCCCGGGTGTCGGCGGGCGCGTCGACCACCCGCAGGGCCAGCCACATCGCGATGGCCAGGGCGCAGACCACCCAGGCGGCGATGGCGTGGACATGGGCGGCGGCCGACCAGTCCCACGGCATGCGCGGTACGTCGCTGCTGTCGCCGGCGTGCTTGCCGGAACCGGTCACCGAGGTGCCCAGCGCGATCAGCACCACCGTCGTCGCCACGATCGCCCAGGCCAGCCGACGCACCGGCAGCGGGGCCCGGGGCCGCGGCGGGCCGTCGCTCTCGCCGATCCGCACCCAGGTGATCACGGCGACCGCGAGGAGCACGTTGGCCAGCAGGAAGTGTCCGGCCACCGTCCACGGGTTGAGGCCCGCCCAGACCGTGATCCCGCCGAGCACGGCGTTGCCCAGCACGATCCAGAACTGCAGCCAGGCCAGCCGGGTCACCTTGCGGCGGCGCGGCTTCATCGAACTGACGGCGATGATCGCCCAGCCCACCGCGGCCGACAGCACATAGGTCAGCATCCGGTTGCCGAACTCGATCGCGCCGTGCAGCCCCTGCTCGGGCGTCGCGAACAGGCTGTCGTCGGTGCACTTGGGCCAGGTGTCGCAGCCGAGGCCCGAACCGGTGAGCCGGACGGCTCCGCCGGTGATGATGATGAAGACGCTCATCAGGACGGCGGAGAGCGCGGCGCGCTTCACCACCTTGGTGGACGGCGTCCAGCGCTTGGCGATGAGGGAGATGGGGGTTTCCACGCGGACCATCGTAGGACGGGGCTTGTGCGCGTTTTCACGAGGGGGTGTTCGTGGCGGCTTGCCCGGGAAGATCCCAGCCGCCGCGTGCTACTCCCAGCGGAAGAACTTCGCCGCCGCGCCGAGCCCCAGCACCGCCCACACCGCGAGGATCCCGGCCTGGGCCCACGGCATCGACGCACCGTGCTGGAGGACGTCCCGCAGCCCCTCGGAGAGCGCCGAGACGGGCAGCAGCCCCAGCACCGACTGCACCGCGTCCGGGAACTTGTCCAGCGGCACGATGACCCCGCCGCCGACCAGCAGCAGCAGGAAGACCAGGTTGGCGGCGGCGAGTGTCGCCTCCGCCTTCAGCGTCCCGGCCATCAGCAGCCCGAGCCCGGAGAACGCGGCGGTGCCGAGGACGAGCAGCAGCAGTACGGCGAGCGGATTGCCGTGCGGCGACCAGCCGAGCGCGAAGGCGATGACCGTCAGCAGCACGATCTGGAGCACCTCGGTGACCAGCACCGACAGTGTCTTCGCGGTCATCAGCGCCCAGCGGGGCAGCGGGGAGGCGCCGAGCCGCTTGAGGACCCCGTAACGGCGTTCGAAGCCGGTGGCGATGGCCTGGCCGGTGAAGGCCGTGGACATCACGGCGAGCGCCAGGACGCCCGGGGCCAGGAAGTCGACCGACGCGCCCGAGCCGGTGTCCACGATGTCGACCGCGCTGAACAGCACCAGCAGCAGCGTCGGGATGATCACCGTCAGCAGCAGTTGCTCGCCGTTGCGCAGCAGCATCCGGGTCTCCAGCGCGGTCTGCGCGGCGATCATCCGGGGGAGCGGGGCGGCGCCGGGGCGCGGGGTGTACGTACCGGCGCTCATGCGCGCAGCTCCTTGCCGGTCAGTTGCTTGCCGGTCAGTTCGAGGAAGACGTCCTCCAGGGTGTGCCGCTCCACCGAGATGCCCTCGGGCATCACGCCGTGCTGGGCGCACCAGGAGGTCACGGTGGCCAGCAGCTGCGGGTCGATGGCCCCGGTGATCCGGTACGTTCCCGGCAGCGGCTCGGCGGCCTCGGAGCCGTCGGGCAGCGCCTTGACGAGGGAGCCGAGGTCCAGCCCGGTGCGGCCGGTGAAGCGCAGGGTGTTCTCCGCGCCGCCCCGGCAGAGCTGTTCCGGGCTGCCCTGGGCGATGACCCGGCCCGCGTCGATGATCGCGACGTCGTCGGCGAGGGTCTCGGCCTCGTCCATGAAGTGGGTGGTGAGCACGACGGACACCCCGTCGGCGCGCAGCTCGCGCACCAGGTCCCAGGTGGAGCGGCGGGCCTGCGGGTCGAGCCCGGCGGTCGGCTCGTCCAGGAAGACCAGCTCGGGCCGGCCGACGACCGCCATGGCCAGCGAGAGGCGCTGCTGCTGGCCGCCGGAGAGCCGCCGGTAGGTGGTGCGGCCGCAGTCGCCGAGGCCGAGGCGCTCGATCAGGGCGTCCACGTCGAGCGGGTGGGCGTGCAGCCTGGCCATGTGGCGGAGCATCTCGTCGGCGCGGGCGCCGGAGTAGACGCCGCCGGACTGGAGCATCACCCCGATCCGCGGGCGCAGCCGCTCCGCGTCGGCGACCGGGTCGAGCCCGAGGACCCGTACGGTGCCCGCGTCGGGGCGGCGGTAGCCCTCGCAGGTCTCGATCGTGGTGGTCTTCCCGGCGCCGTTCGGGCCGAGCACGGCCGTCACCGCGCCCGATGCCACGACCAGATCGAGGCCGTTCACCGCGGTCTTCGTGCCGTACCGCTTCACCAGGCCCTTGACCTGTACGACGGGCTCGTTCTCCATGGCGCGTAAGTCTAGGCAGGGTCCCGGAGAGGGCGGCTCCCGGGGCCAGATTAGGTAACCCTAAGTGACGAACCACACCGTTGATCGTTCCGGACCGTGGTTGTCAGAGTCGAATGAATTACGCAACAATGGTGTTGTGAAATACGACGGACGGGCTCCTCAGGAGGAACTCGCGACCGGTGAGCGCTCGACGCGCAACCGGGTCGCGCGCTCCATCCTGGACCACGGCCCCTCCACCGCGGCGGACCTCGCCAAGCGCGTTGGCCTCACCCAGGCCGCCGTCCGCCGCCATCTGGACGCCCTCGTCTCCGACGATGTCGTCGAAGCCCGCGAACAGCGGGTCTACGGCGCGCGGACCCGCGGCAGGCCCGCCAAGGTGTTCGCCTTGACGGACTGCGGCCGGGACGCCTTCGACCAGTCCTACGACAAGCTGGCCGCCGACGCCCTGCGCTTCATCGCCGAGTCCGGGGGCGACGAGGCGGTCCTCGCCTTCGCCCGCGCCCGGATGGCCGCGATGGGCGAGGCGTATCGCGCCGCGGTCGAGGCCGCGGAGCCCGAAGGCCGCACCGAGGCCCTCGCCAAGGCGCTGTCGGCCGACGGGTACGCTGCTATGGCGCGAAGCGCGCCGGGCCCGCAGCAGGGCGAGCAGCTGTGCCAGCACCACTGCCCGGTGGCGCATGTCGCCGAGCAGTTCCCACAGCTGTGCGAGGCGGAGACGGAATTCTTCTCCAGCCTCCTCGGGACCCATGTGCAGCGTCTGGCCACCCTCGCCCACGGCGACGGTGTGTGCACGACGTACGTGCCACGCAGTGGCCACGCCGCACCCCCACAGACCACTCATTCAGCATCTGCAAGCACGGCCGGGAGGAACCCCGCATGACGCTCCCCACGGAGACTGCCCACCCTGAGCTCGAGGGTCTGGGTACGTACGAATTCGGCTGGGCCGACTCCGACGCGGCAGGCGCGGCGGCGAAGCGCGGTCTGTCCGAGGCTGTCGTCCGCGACATCTCGGAGAAGAAGAACGAGCCCGAGTGGATGCTGAAGCTGCGGCTCAAGGGCCTCAGGCTCTTCGACAAGAAGCCCATGCCGAACTGGGGCTCCGACCTGTCGGGCATCGACTTCGACAACATCAAGTACTTCGTGCGGTCCACGGAGAAGCAGGCGGCCTCCTGGGAGGACCTACCCGAGGACATCAAGAACACGTACGACAAGCTCGGCATCCCCGAGGCGGAGAAGCAGCGCCTCGTCGCCGGTGTCGCCGCGCAGTACGAGTCCGAGGTCGTCTACCACCAGATCCGCGAGGACCTGGAGGAGCAGGGCGTCATCTTCCTGGACACCGACACCGCGCTGAAGGAGCACCCGGAGCTCTTCAAGGAGTACTTCGGCACCGTCATCCCCGTCGGTGACAACAAGTTCGCCTCGCTGAACACGGCCGTGTGGTCCGGCGGCTCGTTCATCTACGTGCCCAAGGGCGTCCACGTGGACATCCCGCTCCAGGCCTACTTCCGTATCAACACGGAGAACATGGGCCAGTTCGAGCGGACGCTGATCATCGTCGACGAGGACGCCTACGTCCACTACGTCGAGGGCTGCACCGCCCCGATCTACTCCTCGGACTCGCTGCACAGCGCCGTGGTCGAGATCATCGTGAAGAAGGGCGGCCGCTGCCGCTACACGACCATCCAGAACTGGTCGAACAACGTCTACAACCTGGTCACCAAGCGGGCCGTGGCCTACGAGGGCGCGACCATGGAGTGGGTCGACGGCAACATCGGCTCCAAGGTCACCATGAAGTACCCGGCGGTCTACCTGATGGGCGAGCACGCCAAGGGCGAGACCCTGTCCATCGCCTTCGCGGGCGAGGGCCAGCACCAGGACGCCGGCGCCAAGATGGTCCACATGGCGCCGAACACCTCCTCCAACATCGTCTCCAAGTCGGTGGCGCGAGGCGGCGGCCGTACGTCCTACCGCGGACTGATCGAGATCGGCGAGGGCGCGCCGGGCGCGAAGTCCAACGTCCTCTGCGACGCTCTGCTCGTCGACACGATCTCCCGCTCGGACACCTACCCCTACGTCGACGTCCGCGAGGACGACGTGTCGATGGGCCACGAGGCGACCGTCTCCAAGGTCTCCGAGGACCAGCTCTTCTACCTCATGAGCCGCGGACTCACCGAGTTCGAGGCCATGGCGATGATCGTGCGCGGCTTCGTCGAGCCGATCGCCAAGGAGCTGCCCATGGAGTACGCCCTGGAGCTCAACCGGCTGATCGAGCTGCAGATGGAGGGTTCGGTCGGCTAGGTCCTTCCCCGAGGACCACCGGGACGGCCGTTCGCGGCCGTCCCCGCCCCACCGAATCCCCCGAGTTCTTGACTTAAGAAAGCGAGCACTACGACAGCCATGGCTGAGGCTCAGAACACTCCGGCGGGATCCACCACCGCCGGCTCCATCGCGGTGGCCGCCGAGTCGACCGTCGCCACCCGCATGAGCGCACCCCCGTCCTTCGACGTCGCGGACTTCCCCGTCCCGCACGGCCGTGAGGAGGAGTGGCGCTTCACACCGCTGGAGCGGCTGCGCGGGCTGCACGACGGCACCGCGGTCGCGAACGGCGGCGGCGTGAAGGTCGCCATCGAGGCGCCCGAGGGCGTCACGGTCGAGACCGTCGGCCGCGACGACTCCCGGCTCGGCAAGGCCGGCACCCCGGTGGACCGGGTCGCCGCCCAGGCGTACAGCTCCTTCGAGCAGGCCTCGGTCGTCACGGTCGCGAAGGAAGCCGTGCTCACCGAGCCGATCCGGATCGCCGTGCACGGCGAGGGCGGTGTCGCCTACGGCCACCAGCTCATCGAGCTGGGCGCCTTCGCCGAGGCCGTCGTCGTCATCGACCACACCGGTGACGCGGTGCTCGCCGCCAACGTCGACTACGTCCTGGGCGACGGCGCCAAGCTGACCGTCGTCTCCGTCCAGGACTGGGACGACACGGCCGTCCACGTCGGCCAGCACAACGCGCTGGTCGGCCGGGACGCCTCCTTCAAGTCGATTGTCGTCACCTTCGGCGGCGACGTCGTGCGCCTGCACCCCCGGGTGGCGTACGCGGCCACCGGCGGCGAGGCCGAGCTCTTCGGGCTGTACTTCACCGACAAGGGCCAGCACCAGGAGCACCGCCTCCTGGTCGACCACAACACCCCGCACTGCAAGTCCAACGCGGTGTACAAGGGCGCCCTCCAGGGCGACGGCGCGCACGCCGTCTGGATCGGCGACGTCCTCATCCAGGCCGCGGCCGAGGGCACCGACACCTACGAGATGAACCGGAACCTCGTCCTCACCGACGGCGCCCGGGTCGACTCCGTGCCCAACCTGGAGATCGAGACCGGCGAGATCGTCGGCGCCGGACACGCCTCGGCGACCGGCCGCTTCGACGACGAGCAGCTCTTCTACCTCCAGTCCCGCGGTATCCCGGCCGAGGAGGCCCGCCGTCTGGTCGTGCGCGGCTTCTTCGCCGAGCTGGTCCAGCAGATCGGCCTGCCGGACGTCGAAGCGCGGCTCATCGAGAAGATCGAGACCGAGCTGAAGGCGTCCGTCTGATGTCCTTCGTCAAAGCCTGTGCGCTGAGTGAGCTGGAGGACGACACCCCCAAGCGGGTGGAGCTCGACGGCACACCGGTCTCCGTCGTCCGTACCGAGGGCGAGGTGTTCGCGATCAACGACATCTGCTCGCACGCGAACGTCTCCCTCTCGGAGGGCGAGGTGGAGGACTGCGCGATCGAGTGCTGGCTGCACGGATCGTCGTTCGACCTCCGCACCGGCAAGCCGTCCGGCCTTCCCGCGACGCGCCCCGTCCCCGTATACCCCGTAAAGATCGAAGGGGACGATGTGCTCGTCTCCGTCACCCAGGAGTCCTGAGTCACCCATGGCAACGCTTGAAATCCGCGACCTGCACGTCACCGTCGAGGCCGACAACGCCACGAAGGAGATCCTCAAGGGCGTCGACCTGACCGTGAAGCAGGGCGAGACCCACGCCATCATGGGCCCCAACGGGTCCGGCAAGTCCACCCTCGCGTACTCGCTGGCGGGTCACCCCAAGTACACGATCACCGGTGGCACGGTCACCCTGGACGGCGAGGACGTCCTGGAGATGTCCGTCGACGAGCGGGCCCGCGCCGGCCTGTTCCTCGCCATGCAGTACCCGGTCGAGATCCCCGGTGTCTCGGTCTCCAACTTCCTGCGCACCTCCGCCACCGCGATCCGCGGCGAGGCCCCCAAGCTGCGTACGTGGGTCAAGGAGGTCAAGGAGACGATGGCCGAGCTCCAGATGGACCCGTCCTTCGCCGAGCGCAACGTCAACGAGGGCTTCTCCGGCGGTGAGAAGAAGCGCCACGAGATCCTTCAGCTGGAGCTCCTCAAGCCGAAGATCGCCGTCCTGGACGAGACCGACTCCGGCCTGGACGTCGACGCGCTCAAGACCGTCTCCGAGGGTGTCAACCGGGTCCGCGAGACCGGCGAGGTCGGCACCCTGCTGATCACGCACTACACCCGCATCCTGAAGTACATCAAGCCCGACTTCGTGCACGTCTTCGCCAACGGCCGCATCGCCGCGTCCGGCGGCGCCGAGCTGGCCGACCAGCTGGAGAACGAGGGCTACGAGGCCTACACGAAGGGTGGCGCTTCCGCGTGACTGACGCCCGACAGGGGCTCACCGGCCTCCTCGACACCGAGGCGATCCGCAAGGACTTCCCGATCCTGGACCGCACGGTCCACGACGGCAAGAAGATCGTTTACCTGGACTCCGCGGCGACCTCGCAGAAGCCGCGTCAGGTCCTCGACGCGCTCAACGAGTACTACGAGCGGCACAACGCGAACGTGCACCGCGGCGTCTACACGATCGCCGAGGAGGCCACCGCGCTGTACGAGGGCGCCCGCGACAAGGTCGCCGCCTTCATCAACGCACCCAGCCGCGACGAGGTGATCTTCACGAAGAACGCCTCGGAGTCGCTGAACCTCGTGGCGAACATGCTCGGCTGGGCGGACGAGCCCTATCGGGTGGACCGCGACACCGAGATCGTCACCACGGAGATGGAGCACCACTCCAACATCGTGCCGTGGCAGCTGCTCTCGCAGCGCACCGGCGCGAAGCTGAAGTGGTTCGGCATCACCGACGACGGCCGCCTCGACCTGTCGAACATCGACGAGATCATCACCGAGAAGACGAAGATCGTCTCCTTCACGCTGGTCTCCAACATCCTCGGCACCGTCAACCCGGTCGAGCAGATCATCCGCCGCGCTCAGCAGGTCGGCGCGCTGGTCTGCATCGACGCCTCGCAGGCGGCCCCGCACATGGTGCTCGACGTGCAGGCGCTCCAGGCCGACTTCGTGGCCTTCACCGGTCACAAGATGGTCGGTCCGACGGGCATCGGCGTGCTGTGGGGACGGCAGGAGCTCCTGGAGGACCTGCCTCCGTTCCTCGGCGGCGGCGAGATGATCGAGACCGTGTCGATGCACTCGTCGACGTACGCCCCGGCGCCGCACAAGTTCGAGGCCGGTACGCCCCCGATCGCCCAGGCCGTCGGCCTCGGCGCGGCCGTGGACTACCTCTCCTCGATCGGCATGGAGAAGATCCACCAGCACGAGAAGGCGATCACCGAGTACGCGGTGAAGCGCCTCCTGGAGGTCCCGGACCTGCGGATCATCGGTCCGGCGACGGCCGAGGACCGCGGCGCCACGATCTCCTTCACGCTCGGCGACATCCACCCGCACGACGTGGGTCAGGTCCTCGACGAGATGGGCATCTGCGTCCGGGTCGGCCACCACTGCGCGCGTCCGGTCTGCCTGCGGTACGGAATTCCCGCGACGACGCGAGCGTCGTTCTATCTGTACTCCACGCCCGCCGAGGTCGACGCCCTGGTGGACGGCCTGGAGCACGTCCGGAACTTCTTCGGCTGAGGGCTGACTGGTGAAGCTGGAATCCATGTACCAGGAAGTGATCCTGGACCACTACAAGCACCCCCACGGGCGCGGCCTGCGGGACGGCGACGCCGAGGTGCACCACGTCAATCCGACGTGCGGTGACGAGATCACGCTCCGGGTGAAGTACGACGGCGAGACCATCGCCGACGTGAGCTACGAGGGCCAGGGCTGCTCCATCAGCCAGGCCTCCGCCTCCGTGCTGAACGATCTGCTCGTCGGCAAGGAGCTGTCCCAGGCGCAGAAGATCCAGGACACCTTCCTGGAGCTGATGCAGTCCAAGGGCCAGCTGGAGCCGGACGACGCGATGGAGGAGGTGCTGGAGGACGCGGTCGCGTTCGCCGGCGTCTCCAAGTACCCCGCCCGGGTCAAGTGCGCGCTGCTGAGCTGGATGGCGTGGAAGGACGCGACGGCCAAGGCGCTGTCCGAAGGGAAGACCGCATGAGCGACAACGAGACCGTGACCATGAAGCCGGCCTCCGAGGAGGAGGTCCGCGAGGCGCTCTACGACGTCGTCGACCCCGAGCTGGGCATCGACGTCGTCAACCTGGGCCTGATCTACGGCATCCACGTCGACGACGCCAACATCGCCACCCTCGACATGACCCTGACGTCCGCGGCCTGCCCGCTGACCGATGTCATCGAGGACCAGGCGAAGTCCGCCACGGACGGCATCGTCAACGAGCTCCGGATCAACTGGGTCTGGATGCCGCCGTGGGGCCCGGACAAGATCACCGACGACGGGCGCGAGCAGCTGCGCGCGCTGGGGTTCAACGTCTGATCCCGCGATTCCGAGCACGAAGCGAATGGCCGTGCCCACCGGAAATCTCCGGTGGGCACGGCCATTCGCCGTTCCCGGTCGCTCAGGCGTGGGCGGGCGGCGGACCGTACTGCTCGGGCAGCACCGATCCCGCCGCCTGGGCCAGCACCGGGCCCAGGTTCTCCGTGCGCATCCGGCGGTCGACGTACAGCAGGCCGACGACCAGCGGCGGGAAGATCGCCGTGAACAGCTGGGCGATCATCTGGCTGACGAACGACAGCACGATCAGCCCGCCGAACACGGCGATGAGCTGTCCGCCGCTCGGGTCGGCGTCGATGTCCGCGGGGTCGAACAGGCCCGGAAGCATGCCGGCCATCTGGAACGGCATCTGGATCATGTAGCCGATCATGGACGCCATCGCGTAGGCGAGCAGGCCGACGCCGAAGACCCGCCACCAGCTGTCGCGTACCAGCTGGGCCGAGCGGCGCAGGGCCGCGACCGGGCGCTGGTTCTCGAAGACCACGACCGTGGGGGCCAGGGAGAACCGCACCCAGAGCCAGATCGCCACCGGGGCGACGAGCAGCGTGCCGATGATGCCGAACCACATCAGCGGCAGGATGCCGTCCTCGTCGCCCAGCGAGACGATGTAGATCATCAGCCCGGCGAAGGCGGTCATGAAGAGCACCATCGGGATGACGGCGATCAGCCCGGTCAGGAACACCGTGCCGATGATCGACCAGACCCGTGACCACGAGCGGCGCCAGACGGCGCCGAAGCGGATCGGGCGGCCCAGGACGGCCTCCTGGAGCACCACCGGCACCGCCGCCTGCACCACGGCCGAAGCCAGCAGGTAGACGATCATGCCGATGATCATCAGTACGCCGAACGCGACGCCCAGCGGGACCAGTTCCGACGCGTCCGGAGCGTCGGGGGAGCCGGCCGTCAGCTCGTCCCAGTGCGAGGCGACGGCGGATCCGGCCACCACCAGCGCGACGATCATCACGAGCGTCGCCGCGCCGAAGAGCGCCAGCGCCATGCCGATCAGCGGCTTCCAGTACCGCCCGAGCGTCGAGAAGGCACCGCTGAGCATGTCCGAGATCCTCAGCGGCGCCAGGGGTATCACCCCCGGCTTGGGCGGTGCGGCCCATCCGCTGTGCCAGCCACCGGCCGGTCCCGGCGCGCCTCCGTCGAAGGGTCCCCCACCGTGAGGCGCGCCCCCGTACGGGCCACCGCCCCACCCTGCGTCCTGCGCCACTGCGTCTCCGTCGTGTCGTCGGCCCGTCGCCGGGCCGTGTTGTCGGTCGGCACACCGTAGCGCCCCTGGCGTGGGCCGATGATATGTACGGCCGTACGCAACGTTGGGTACAGTCGTACACATGGGATACGCATACGGACTGCTGGCCGCCGCCATCGCGGCGGAGGTGGCCGGGACGACGGCCATGAAGTACAGCGAGGGCTTCACCCGGCTCTGGCCCTCGCTCGGCACCGTGGTGGGCTACCTCATCGCCTTCACCCTGCTCGCCCAGACCCTCAAGACCCTCTCCGTGGGCACCGCGTACGCCATCTGGGCCGGCGTCGGCACCGCGGCCGTGGCCCTCATCGGGATCCTGTTCCTGGGGGAGTCCAGCAACCTGGTCAAGATCGCGGGCATCGCGCTGATCGTGGCCGGGGTCGTCGTCCTCAATCTGGGCGGGGCCCACTGATGGCCCGGCGGTACGACCCCGAGCGGCGCACCCGGATCATCGACGCGGCGCTGCGCGTGATCGCGGCCGACGGCATGGCCGGGCTCAGCCATCGCACCGTGGCCGCCGAGGCCGATGTGCCGCTCGGCTCGACCACGTACCACTTCGCCTCCCTCGACGAACTCCTGGTCGCCGCCCTGCGCCGGTGCAACGAGAACTTCGTCCAGGCCCTGCGCGGCAGCGAGGTGCTGGCCGCGCCGGGGTCCATACCCCCGGGGCCCGCCGGCCTCGCGGAGGAGCTGGCCCGGCTGCTGGAGAGGTGGTTCGCGGGCGAGCGCGGGGCGATCGAGCTGGAGTACGAGCTCTACCTCGCGGCCCTGCGCCGCCCCGCGCTGCGCCCCGTCGCCGCCGAGTGGACCGAGGAGGCCGTCGAGCTGCTGTCCCGCCGCACCGACCCGCGGACCGCGCGGGCCCTCGTCGCGCTGATGGACGGCGTCTGCCTCCAGGTCCTGCTGACCGGCGGCACGTTCGACGTGTCCGGCACCCGCGAGATGCTGGCCCGGATCGTCGACGGCGGCGTCCGGGCCGAGGGCAGCGCCTGAAGCGGCCTCCCGAGGACGCCCCGCTCACTCCGCCGGGCGGCGGACCGCTTCCAGGGCCTCGTGCACGCTCGCCCCGATGTCCGTGATCGGGTACAGCACCTCGCGGATCGTCCGCTCCCGGTCCACCACCAGCGTCAGCCGCTTGAGCCTGCTCACGCCCGCCGCCCGGAACGTCGGCAGCCGCAGCGCCGCCGTCAGCGCCAGGTCCGCGTCCGAGAGCAGCGGGAAGCGCAGCCCCTCCTTCTCCGCGAACGCGCGCTGCTCGTCCGGGCGTTGCGCGGACACCCCGTGCACGGTCGCGCCCGCCGCCGTGAACTCGGCCAGCTGGTCGCGGTAGGTGCACGATTCGAGGGTGCAGCCGCTCGCCCCCGGGATCCCCGCCCAGCCCGGCGGATAGGCGTCGCGGGTGGCGTAGGCGCTCGGAAAGCAGTACAGGACGGTGTACGGGGTGTCGGCGACCGGGTCGAGGAGCCGGCCGTCGTTCCCCGGCAGCAGCAGCTCCGGCAGCCGTGTCCCCTTCAGCGCCCGCACCCGGGCCGCCTCCCGTGAGGCCTCCGCCGTCGTCGCCATCGTCTCCCCTTCCCCCAGTACCCAGGTGTCGCCCCAGTCCTGGAGCGCGATCAGCACGGGCAGCAGCGCCCGGCCGCGCGGGGTGAGGCGGTACTCGTACCGGACCGGGCGGTCCTGGTACGGCTCCCGCGACAGCACCCCCGCGTCGACCAGCAGCCGCAGCCGCTCGGTCAGCACCTTGCGCGAGACGCCCAACTCCTGCTGGAGCGCGTCGAACCGGTGCACCCCGCGCGCGGTGTCCCGCACGATCAGCAGGGTCCACCAGTCGCCCACGACGTCGAGCGCCTGGGCGATCGAGCAGTCGGCGTCGGCCAGGCTGGTGCGCTGAGGCATGTCGTTCCTCCGGTTGTGGCCGCCGTCCGCCCCGCCCCGCCCGGGGTCCTTTTCGGTTGACCCCGATGCAATCATGCTGCCATAGTCCGTTCCCATAAGGAACTCACTGCGGGTGCGGGAGTCGTACGGAGGGGGCGGGGGATGGGCATGGTGCGCGGGGTGCCGAGGACGGTACGGCTGCTGGCGCTCGGGGCGTTCCTCAACGCCGTCGTCAGCTTCACCTTCGTCTATCTCTTCGTGTACCTCGTCGGGCCGCGCGGACTGACCGTCACCCAGGCCGGAGTGATCAGCGGCGTGGGCGGCATCGGCCTGGTCGCGGGGAACTTCACCGGCGGCTGGTTCGGCGACCGCGTCGGCCATCGCCGCGCCCTGCTGACCGGCGCCTGCGTCAGCGGCGCGGCGCTCGTCGTCCTGCCCACGCTGCCGGTCGCCGCCCTGTACGCGGTGCTTCCGGTCGCCCAGTACGCGGCCGGCGTCGTCCGGGCCGCCAACGCCGCCCTCGTCGCGGTCTCCGTGCCCGAGGGCGGAAGCCGCCGCCAGAGCTTCGCCCTCTTCCGCTTCGCCGCCAACGGCGGCTTCGCCGTCGGCCCGCCGCTCGGCGCCCTGGTCGCCACCCGGTTCTCGTACGACTGGCTCTTCGTCGCCGACGGCGTCGGCACCCTGCTCTTCGCCCTCTACGCCGCCCGGATCCTGCCCGCCCGCGGCAGCGTCCACTCCGCACCCGCCCACGACCCGGACGCCCCGGGCCTCCTGCGCGAACTGCGGGCCAGGCCCGCCGTCCTGGTGCTGCTCGCCGCGATCGTCGTGATCGACCTCGTCTACCGGCAGCAGTACTCGACCCTGCCCGTCTTCCTCGCCGACCACGGGCACTCCACCCAGCTCTACGGCTGGCTCCTCGCCGTCAACGGCGGCGTCATCCTCTGTCTCGAACTGCCCGCCGCCCACGCCCTGCGCCGGCGCGCCCCGCTCGGCCTCGTCGGCGTCGGGATGCTGCTCGTCGGGCTCGGCTACGCCGTCCTGATCCCCGGCGCGGGGGTGCTCCTCGCCGTCACCATGATGGTCTCGCTGACCCTCGGCGAGATCCTGTACAAGACCCCCGCCACCGCCTACGTCGCCGACCAGGCGCCCGGCCACGCCCAGGGCCGTTTCCAGAGCCTGTACGCCGGCGCCTCGATCAGCGGCCAGGTGATCGCCCCGCCGCTGGGCGCCGCCCTGTACGCCGCCGCTCCCGCCCTGCTCTGGCCGCTCTGTGCGCTGCTCGCGGCGGGCGCGGGAGCGGCGGTGCTGGCGGCGCGGCGGCTGCTCGGTCCGGGGGAGGGGGCGCGGGTGGCGGGGAAGGGGCCGCACGCTGAGACCGGTTCGCCCGAGCGGGCCCCGGCCGGTTAGGTTGCTGTTCATGACCGACACGACTTCCCAGGGCTCTGCCCGTACCACCGGCGCCGTCGCCGCCGGCCTCGCCACCGTCGCCGGTGACGGCACCGTCCTCGACACCTGGTTCCCCGCCCCCGAGCTGACCTCCGACCCCGGCCCGGCCGGTACGACGCGGCTCTCCCCGGACGAGGCCGTCAACCGGCTCGGCGAGGGCGCCGCCAAGGCGATCGGCGTGGACGCCCGGCGCGGCGTCGAGATCGTCGCCGTGTCCACGGTCATCTCCTCGCTCGACGACAAGCCGCTCGACGCGCACGACGTCTACCTGCGTCTGCACCTGCTCAGCCACACCCTGGTCAAGCCGCACGGGCTGAACCTGGACGGGCAGTTCGGCTTCCTGGCCAACGTCGCCTGGACCTCGCTCGGCCCGGTCGCCGTCGACGACCTGGAGCGGGTGCGCCTCAACGCCCGCGCCGAGGGCCTGCACCTCCAGGTCACCTCGGTCGACAAGTTCCCGCGCATGACGGACTACGTCGCCCCCAAGGGCGTACGCATCGCCGACGCCGACCGGGTCCGGCTCGGCGCGCACCTCGCCGCCGGGACCACCGTCATGCACGAGGGCTTCGTCAACTTCAACGCGGGCACGCTCGGCACCTCCATGGTCGAGGGCCGGATCTCCGCGGGCGTCGTCGTCGGCGACGGCTCCGACATCGGCGGCGGCGCCTCCACCATGGGCACCCTCTCCGGCGGCGGCAACGTCCGCATCGTCATCGGTGAGCGCTGCCTGATCGGCGCGGAGGCGGGCGTCGGCATCGCGCTCGGCGACGAGTGCGTCGTCGAGGCCGGTCTGTACGTCACCGCGGGCACCCGTGTCACGCTGCCGGACGGTCAGGTCGTCAAGGCCCGCGAGCTGTCCGGCGCCTCGAACATCCTCTTCCGCCGCAACTCGGTCACCGGCAGCGTCGAGGCCCGCCCGAACAACGCGGTGTGGGGCGGGCTGAACGAGGTCCTGCACGCCCACAACTGACCCGCTCGCCTTTTTCAGGCCGCGAGGAGTTCCTCGTACGCCTTCCGCAGCCCGTCGGCCGCCTCGCGCCCGGCGGGCTGCAGCGGTTCCCGGACCGGGCCGCCGTCCAGCAGGGCCTTCGCCGTGACGGTCCCGGGCAGCCCGCTCGCCATCATCAGCTCGACGAGCCGGGCCGTGAGCCCGTTCAGCCGGGCCGCCTCGTCGGCGCGGCCCGCGTCGAACGCGTCCAGCGGCGCCCGCACCTGGCGCGGGGCCACGTTGGCGACCGTACTGACGTAACCCGCGCCGCCCACCGCGTACAGCGGCAGATTCAGCTCCTCGCAGCCCGAGTAGTACGCCAGTGAGGTGCGGGCCAGCACCTTCGTCGCGCCGAGCAGATCGTAGGAGCAGTCCTTCACCGCGACGATCCGCGGGTGCTCCGCCAGCCGCAGCAGGGTCTCCGGCTCGATCCGGACGCCGGTGCGGCCGGGGATGTCGTACAGCATCAGCGGCAGACCGGTGGACTCCGCGACCCGCAGGAAGTACGCCTCGACGGCGGCCTGCGGCGGCCGGCTGTAGTACGGCGGCACCACCAACAGCCCGTCCGCGCCCGCCTCCTCGGCCTCCCGCGCCAGGCGCAGGGTGTGCGCGGTGTCCGGGCTCCCGATACCGGAGAGCAGCGGCACCCCGTCGCCGACCTCCGCCCGGACGGCCCGCAGCAGTGCGGACTTCTCGGCGTCCGTCGTGGTGGGCGACTCGCCCGTGGTGCCGCTGAGGACGATCCCGTCGCAGCCCTCGGCCACCAGGCGCGCGGCGTGCGCACGGGCGGTGTCCGGGGCCAGGGCGCCGGTGGCGGTGAAGGGCGTGATCATGGCGCAGAGTGCGCGGCCGAAGGGGCGCGGTGCGGTGGCGGTCATGCCCGAAGTGTCGGCTCCTGGAACCTCGTAGGTCCACTTAGATCTTCTTGGGGTGACCGGCAAGGAACACTGAAGAGTTTCCGGTGACGGGCGACGGCGTCTGACATGATCGAACGCACGGACGACAGGCCCGCGGTGCCGGGCCGCGTGGTGAGGGGTGGGGGACATGGGTGTGCGCGTACGGGTACGGAGACGGGCCTCGGCCGTCCTGCTGGCGGCCACGCTGACGGCGCTGACCGGCTGCTCCGGCTTCCTGGTCCCGGCCGGCGAGGGCGAGGAGCCGGACCCCGCGCCGACCGTCTCCGCCTCCCGGCCCGGCCTCGTCCACGCCGAGACACTGCCCCCGACCCCCACACCGGGGGCCGACGCGCCCGGCTACGGCGCTCCCGCGCAGACCGGCCCGACCTCCGCCCCGCCGGGCAAGTGCCCCGCCTCCGGAGTCGTGGTGGACATGGGCCCGGTGGAGACCGGAATGATGCACCGGGCCGTCGTGCTCACCCTCACCAACTGCGGCCGCAAGCCCTACGCCGTCGACGGCTACCCCTGGGTCCGGGCGCTCGGCGAGGACGGCCGGCCCCTGCCCGTCAAGGTCAACGAGGACGGCTCGTACTTCGGCGGCGACCCCGGCCCGAAGAAACTGCTGCTGGACCCCGGCCTCACCGTGAAGTCGATCCTGGCCTGGGTCTCCACCCCCGAGGGCGGCGACCTCATCGAGGGCGACGCCCTGGCGATCTCCGCCGCCCCCGGCCTCCCGGTGCGGGTCTTCCCGCTGGAGGGCCATGACATCCGGCTGATGGACGAACTCAACACCACGGCCTGGCGCACCGAACTCGGCGGCTGAGCGGCGGACTTCAGGTCTGTGGAGCGGCGGGGGCGGTGGGAACGGTGTGGGTGACCCAGGCCGCGCCCGGCGGAACCCCGGGCGGCGCACTTGGTGATGACCCGGGCGGCCCGCCCGGCGGAGCCCCGGGCCGCAGGTGCAGCAGAAAGGCCGGGGGCTCGTCGGGATAGCCCGGCAGTCCCTCCCGCAGCACCAGACCGCTCTGCCGGTACGTGCTCGGCGCGACGGCCACCGTGCTGCCCACGAAGGGCGCCGTGACCGGGCGGTGCACATGGCCCGCCAGCACCCGGACGACCCGGGGGTGCGCGGCGACCACCTCGGCCAGCGCGGGCCCGTCCGCCAGACCCATCGCGTCCAGGAACGGAATGCCGACCGGGACCGGCGGGTGGTGCAGACAGACGAGGGCCGGTACGCCGGGCCGCCGGGCGAGGGCCCGGTCCAGCCGGGACAGCTGTCCGGCGCCCAGCCGCCCGCCGGGCGCACCGGCCACCCGCGAGTCCAGGACCACGACCGTGAGCGCCGGGTGCTCCACCACGTACGACGTGAGCGTCCCCCCGCCCAGGAACCGCGTCCCGCCGAACGCGTCCACCAGGGCCTGTGGCGCATCGTGATTGCCCGCCACCAGGTGCAGCGGCAGCGGGAACGCGCCGACCTCCTCGCGCAGCGCCGCGTACTCGCCCGGCTTCCCGCGCTCGGTGAGATCACCGGTGATCACGGCACAGTCCGGCAGCGGGTCCAGGGCCAGCACCCGGCGCAGGGCGGCCCGCAACCCCGCCGCGGGGGCCGCCGCCCCGGGGCCCGTGGTGATATGCGGATCGCTCAGGTGGGCCACGGAAAGGGTCATGCCGGCCAGCCTTCCCCGGCCGCCTCCGGGCGCACCCGCGGCCGGTCACGCCGTGGGCGAACGGGACACGCGGGCGCACCCACGGGAACGGCCTTGACCTCGACCGGACTTGAGGTGTGACGGTGGTGACCACGACGCACCGACCGGCGCGCGTGACGAGGGGAGCACCGCCATGACCACGCACTTCACCGACCGCCCCGACCCGGCCCGCACCGACGCCCGGATCGCCAAGGCCAGCACCTGGAACGTCGGAACGCCGCAACGGCAACGAGAAGCCGTCGACGCCATCCGGAAGACCTGGGAGGGCCGGGAATGGCCGCACCCCGGACTGCTCTCCTACAGCGTCCACGCCGGGGAGGACGGCACGACCCTGCTCCACTACTCCCAGTGGACCGGCGAACAGGCCTTCCAGGAGTACGTACGCGAGGTCCGCGACGGCCGCAACGCCGAGATCGACGCCGCCGTCCCCGGCATCGAACGCCTCGCCCTGCACACGTACGAGCTGTACCGCTCCGGACTCCGGGCCGAGGGCGACACCCGGGAGACCGGCTGCGTCGTCATCGTCGACGTCGAGTTCGACGGGCCCGACCCGGACCGGCAACGCGCCTGGGTGGACGCCGTGTTCGAGGCGCTCGGCGAAGAGGCCGAACTGCCCGCCGGCGGCATCGCCGCGCACTTCCACACGAGCACCGACGGCACCCGGGTCCTCAACTACGCCGAGTGGGAGAGCGCCGAACACCACATCGCGGCCCTCGCCGCACCCGGAGAAGGCGTCGGATCCCCCTCCCCGCTCTGGGAACGCGTCCAGAAGTACCCGGGCATGACCGGAGGCGGCGTGAACCGCTACACCCCCGCGCTCAGCATGGCGCCGGGCGCGGGCGCATAGCCGCGCGGCCGGGCGGCATGCGGTGAAGCGGCGGGCGGCAAACCTCCCGTTGCGTCTAGGCTTGGGCGGCTGAACCGCGTACGCACCCCGTACGCCCCCGAGCCCGCACCGAGGAGAACCCCCGATGTCCGCAGAGCGCCCCTCCCTGCCGCCGGTGCGGCTGAACTCCGAGGCCGAACTGGCACGGGACGCGCTCGCCGCACCGCTGTTCGTCCGCGCCGTCAGGCTCGCCCGCTGGGCCGGACCGGACACCCGGGTCGGCGCGGGCGGCGAACTCGTCGAGGCGCAGCTCCCGGCGGCCGCCGAGCACCTCGGACTCGCGGACGACGAGGACGGCGCCGCGTACGCCAGCGAGGCCTGGCGGCTCGCCGTGGACACCGGCCTCCTCGACGTCACCGACCCGGAGGAGGACGGCGAGGACGGCGCGGATCCGGACGGCGAGGGCACCGTCACCGCGGGCGAGAACCTGACGCTGCTCACCTCCGGCTCCCCGCAGGACATCCTCGGCATCTGGCTCGACGGCCTGGACGCCGTGCACGCCGACGCCACCGCGCCCGTCCTGGACGACTTCGCGGACCTCGTCGGCGAGGACGGCTCGGTCGACTTCGACGCGCTGGACTGGGACCCGGAGGCCGAGGCGGAATTCCTCGACGGCGTCCTCGGCAACCTCTACCTGCTGACCCTCGCGGACAACGGCGCGGGCGAAGGCCCGGTCCCGCTGCCCGCCCTCGCCGCCTCGATGATCGTCCCCGACGACATGGGCGAGCCCACCGACGACATCCTGGAGCAGGTGTCGGAGGCGATGATGCGCCTCGACGACCAGTTCCGGCTCCTCGAACCCATCGGGATCGTCGCCTACCGGCCGGTCGACGAGGCGTTGCTGGTCGAGGAGGGCGAGGCGCCGGTGGACGCCGCCGGGGCCGACGACGAGGACGTCACCCGGTACGGCATGGTCAAGCTCACCCCCCTCGGTCTGTACGGCATCCGGGCCCGGATGCTGGAGGCCGGGGTGGACGCCCCCGCCGTCGGCGACCTCACGGGCAAGGGCGCCGACGCCCTCCTCGACGGCATCGCCCACTACCCGGAGTCCGCCGCCCGCGCCGAGGTCAAGCTCTGGCTCGACGGGTACGGCGCCGAGGGCGCGGTGGCGGCCGCGGCCGAGCTGCTGGCCGCCGCACGCGGCACGGACGAGGGCGCGCCGCTGCGCCGCCTCCACTGTCAGCAGGCCCTCGCCCTGGCCGGCCCCGAGGCGGAGCCCGCCGTACGCGCGGTGCTCGGCGACCCGGAACTCGGCGGCCTGGCCCGCGTCTGGCTCGCGGAGCGCGGCGCGGCCGATGTGCCCGCCCCGCCGGAGGACATGATCTTCTGGCTGGCCATCGACACCATCGCCGCCCAACTGGACGCGGACGGCGAACTGGACGAGCTCCAGGGCCTGGTCGAGGGCCTCTCCGCGCAGCACAGCGGCTTCTTCGACGAGGTCTGGCGGGTCGACCACCCGGCCACCGCCGATGTGCTGGAGGCCATGGGCCGGCTGCACAGCGACAAGAAGGCCGCCAAGGACGCCCGCAAGGCGGCGTTCAAGGCCCGCTCGCGCGCGGGGGGTTGAGAGCCCCGGGCCTCAGGAACCCCGTGGCGCCGTAGCCGTGTGGTGGTACGCCAGGATCGCCGTCGTGCCGATCCGGGCGTACCAGCCGGAGCTGTCCGCCGCCAGGTCCCTGATGTCGCTCACCGCCCAACTGCGCTGCACCGCACCCCGGTTCACCTCCAGCGCCCGGCACAGCTCGCCGGTGGCCGCGTACACCGTGCCCCCGGCCACGGCCGGCGGCACCTGGCCGACTCCGCCGAGCGTCGCCGCCCAGCGCTCCTCGCCGCCGCGGAGGTCGAGGCACTGGAGGACGCCCGCCCGCGCCCAGTGCAGCAGCGATCCGCCGGCCGTCACCGGGGACCGGACGCCGCCCGTGCCCGCGGGCCAGCTGGTGTCCAGGCCCACTGTGCCCGCCGACCAGAGCGGGCGGCCGGTGGTGGGCGCGTAGGCGTGGACCCGGCCCCCGGTGGCCACCAGCACCGTGGAGCCGACGGCGGCCAGCGCACTGGATCCGGAACTCGCCCCGCCTTTCAGCACGGCGGCGGCCAGACGGCCGCCGTCCCGCGCCCGGACGAAGTGCAGCGCGCCCCCGCCGCCCAGCAGCGCGAAACAGCCCGCCTCCGGAACCGCCGCCAGTGCGGCCACCGGGCCCTCGAACCCCTCGTACGTCCAGCGGAGTTCACCGCTGACCGCGTCCACGCACCGGATGTCGTCACCGCCGTCGTCGGCCAGCAGCACCGACCGGTCCAGCACGGCGGGCGGCCGGGCCTCCGTCGTGCCCCCGGTCCAGCGCCGCGCACCGGTGCGCAGGTCCACGGCGTTCAGCGTCGGTCCGTCGCCGTTCACCGTCGCGGAACCGGAGATCAGGACTCCGGAGGCGACGGTGAACCACAGCGGAGTCGGGCGCTCCGCCCGTGTGCCGTGCGCCGCGCCCGTCGCCAGGTCGACCGCGTCCAGCCCCACATCGGCCGCCGCCAGCACGGACCCGGACACGCCCCACTGGGTCGGCGCGGTCTCCTCGGCGTCGGCCAGCCACCGGCGCCCGGCGTCGCGGACCCGCCGCGCGGTGACGTAACCGCCACCGCCGCCCGCGCCGCCGACGTCCTGGGCGGCGACGCCGTGCACCAGCAGCGCACCCCCGGCCACCCGTAGCGCGTCCACGGTGGTGCGGTCGTCCTCGGGGGCCAGGGTCCAGCGCAGCGCCCCTGGCCGGGTGCTGCCCGGTTGGACCCGCAGCGGGTCCGCCACCTGCTGCTTCCGGTCGTCCTCGCCGCCGCCGCGCAGGAAGGCGTACGCGAGGAGCGAGGCGAGTCCGCCTCCTCCGGCCAGCAGCAGACCGCGCCGGGCCAGCTCCTTGCGCCGCGTGGCCGGACTCTCCCCGATGACCGGGGGAGGCGGCGAGGGCAGGGGGCGGGTGCGGGCGGGCGCGGGGGCCGGCTGTGTCGGCCTTGTCGCGGGCTGCGTTTCCGGGGTGGCGGCGTCGGGCCCGCCGCTCTCCTCGGCCGGCTTCCCGGGGGCGTGCTCCGCCTCCTCGCCCAGGACCAGCGCGCGCAGCGGATCCGTGCGCCACCACAGCGGCGGACGCGGATCCGTGGTGGCCCGCAGCACCTGGCCCACCGTCGGACGGCGGCCGGGGTCCTTCGCCAGGCAGGCCGTCACCACCTCCCGTACCCCCTCGGGTACGTCGGTGAGGTCGGGCTCCTCATGGACGGCCCGGTAGAGCAGCACCGCCGGGGTCGCCGAACCGAACGGGCTGCCCCCGGTGGCGGCGAACACCAGGACCGCCCCGAGCGCGAACACATCGGCCGCCCCGGTGACGACGGTTCCGGTGATCTGTTCCGGGGCGATGAACCCCGGAGTGCCGATGACGTCGCCCGCCCCGGTCAGCCCGTGGTCGCTGATCGCGCGGGCGATCCCGAAGTCGATGACCCGGGGCCCGTCGGCGGTGATCAGCACGTTCGACGGCTTCAGGTCGCGGTGGACGAGCCCCGCCCGGTGGACGGCCTCCAGCGCCTCGGCGAGCGCCGCGCCCAAGGACCGTACGGCGGCGGGCTCCAGCGGTCCGGTCGCCGCCACCGCGTGCCGCAGCGTGACGCCCGGCAGATACGCGGTGGCCAGCCACGGCCGCGACGACTCCGGATCCGCGTCGAGCACCGCCGCGGTGTGCGCACCGGTCACCGCGCGGGCGGCGGCGGCCTCGCGGCGGAACCGTTCACGGAAGTGCGGATCGGCCGCCAGGTGTTCGTGCACCGTCTTCACCGCGACCGTCAGCCCGCCGGGCGTCCGGCCCAGATAGACGGTGCCCATGCCGCCCGCGCCGAGCCGGCCCAGCAGCCGGACGGTGCCGAGCCGTTCGGGGTCGCCGGGGAGCAGGGGGCCCGTCACGCGGACTCCGGTCCGGTGAAGGTCTGCACGGTCCCGCCGACGCAGACATGGAGGAGGCCCCCGCCCGCGGCGGCCCGCAGCGCCCCGTCCGCCTCGACGGGCACCGACCACAGCCGGCGGTTCCGGGCCGCGTCCAGGGCGTGCACACCCCAGCGCGCGCCCTCCCCGGCCTTCTCGCCGCCGCCCGGCTGCGGCCCGCTGGCGTACAGCGTGCCGTCCGCCACCAGCGGCGGCCCGTCGGCCTCGACGCTGCTGCCGTCGTCGCCGTCGAGCCGCCCGATGTCGGTGCGGCTCCAGCGGATCCGGCCGCTCCGGGCGTCCAGCGCGGTGACCCCGCCCGGCGTCGCGGCGTACACCGCACCGCCGATCGCGATGGGCGTGACCGTGGGCGATCCGTCGAGCTTCCGGCGCCAGGCGGTGCGCCGGGTCGCCAGATCGACCGGGACGACCCGGCCGCCGCTCGCGTAGTACCGGGTGCCCGAGGCGCCGGGGTGGGCGTGCGGGTACGCGGCGCCGCCGGGTATCTCCGACTCCCTCACCGGTGTCGCGCCGGAGGTCCGCAGCACGAGCAACGGTTCCTCGGCGGGAGCACCGGAACGGGTCGGCGGGCGGAGCCCGACGGCCAGCCGCCCGCCCGCCGCGTCGATGCCGGTCACCGCGGCCCGCGTCCCCTCGTGGAACCAGCGAGCCTTTCCCGTACGCGAGTCGAATCCGTAGGCCCGCCAAGGGCGTTCGCCCAGAGTGCGCTTCTCCCACCGGGTCGCGTCGGAGGCGTAGGTCACCAGGGCCGTCGTCGCGCCGTCGACCGCGAAGAACGCCGACTGGCCGTCGGGGGCGTCCGACGTCCGGGCGGCGATCGGCCGGACCGGCACGGCCGACCAGCGCCGGTTGCCGGTCCGGGCGTCGAGCGTGAGGAGTTCCGGTGCGAAAAGCAGCCCGGAGCGCAGCAGATGCACCAGCTCGCCGAGCGGCCGGACGGCCGTGACGTCCCGGGCCGGATACCGCCAGCGCACCGCGCCGGTGGCCGCGTCGAGCGCGGTCACCGCGGCCTCGTCCGTGATCAGGAGCGCGCTGCCGTGGCGCAGCACTCGGCCGGTGTGGCCGAGTTCGCCGACGGTCCTGGTCCACAGCGGACGGCCCCGGGTCCAGCGCGTCCCCGGCGGCGGTGCGGGCCGCCGCGAGCCGGTCGGGTCGTCCTTCTCGGTGAGCCGGAGCAGCGCCGCGCCGCCGACGCCCCCGCCCGCCACGAGCGCGGCCCCGCCGAACGCGAGCAGCCGCCGCCTGGTCGGGCCCCGGCCCGGCGTTCTGTCGTACG
Source organism: Streptomyces sp. DSM 106670 (assembly GCF_055792845.1). Classification (NCBI taxonomy): domain Bacteria; kingdom Bacillati; phylum Actinomycetota; class Actinomycetes; order Kitasatosporales; family Streptomycetaceae; genus Streptomyces; species Streptomyces sp. DSM 106670. The sequence goes on along the minus strand of NZ_CM147704.1, from coordinate 1,551,480 downwards.
GGACGGCGTCCTGCGGCGGGACGGCGGGACGGGTCCGGTACGGGACGGCGTCGGCCGGGGTGGGCGCGGTCGTGGTCGCGGTCGCGGGCGTTGCGGGGCCGGGTGCCGCGTCGGCGGGGGGCGGATCAGGTCCTGGATCGGGTACGGCCGTGGGGTCGGCACCGGAACCGGCATGGGCATCGGCATCGGCGGCCGGAGCAGGTGCGGCGGTCGCCGCTTCCGTCCGGGGGCCGTTGCGGCTGTCCCCGTCGCGCTCGTCCCGCTCGTCGCGCGCTTCGACCCCGTCGCCCGCCACCAGTGCCGCGACGCTGTTCTCGTGGTCGCGGACCAGGCCGGACACCGGCTCCCGCTCCCACCACGCGCCGGCCGGTGACCGCTGCGCGCACCAGCTCAGCACCTCCGCCACCGTGGGGCGCTCCGCCGGGTCGCCCGTCAGGCAGGAGGCGAGGAACGCGCGCCACTCGTCCGTCGGCGCCCCGTCCAGATCGGCCTCGCCCCGCACCGTCCGGTACAGCACCTGGTGCGCGGGGCCGGAGCCGAAGGGGGCCCGGCCCGTCGCCATCCGGGCGAGCAGGGCCGCGAGGGCGAACACATCGGCGGCGGGGGACGGCTCGTCGTCGGCCGTCAGCAGTTCGGGGGCGATGAACCCGGGGGAGCCGATCACCTCCCCGGTGTCCGTGAGGGTCTCGTCGGCCGCCCGCCGGGCGATGCCGAAGTCCAGGACCTTGGGGCCGCCCCGGGTGAGGATCACGTTCGACGGCTTCAGATCGCGGTGGACCAGCCCGGCCCGGTGGATGCTCGCCAGCGCCTCCGCGAGCGCCGCCCCCAGCCCGGCCAGCGGCCCGGCGTCCAGCGGCCCGAGCGCCCCGGCGGTCTCGGTGAGCGTCGGACCGGCGCAGAACTCGGTGGCCAGCCACGGCCGTACGGCATCGGGGTCGGCGTCCAGCACCGCCGCCGTGAAGGGGCCGGAGACCGCCCGCGCGGCGAGCGTCTCGCGCCGGAACCGCTCCCGGAACTGCGGGTCGGCGGCGAGGTGTTCATGGACGGTCTTCACCGCCACCAGCCGGCCCGACGCCGTACGCGCCAGATGGACCCGGCCCATACCGCCTTCTCCGAGCAGCGCCACGAGCCGGTACCGCGCGACCTGCTCCATCCCGTGCGCCCCCTCGTGCCGTTGGTCCGTGCCGCCGGTCCGTGTCGATGTTCCGTGCCGCCGGTCCGGGCCGGGGACGATCACCCCGGAACCATTCTGTGCGACGCCCGCGCCCATCGGTTCGGTTGCACCCCGAAATTCCGTCGCGTGCGGGCGGGCCGTTCCCTAAGGTCATGGACATGCACCTCCCGGTGCGAAGGCGGCGGCTCCTTCCTTTCAACGAAATGTGCCGCAGCCACTGCTGATCTCGGGAGGCGCGAGCGCCGGGGTGCCCGGTGCGCAGGCGACGGATACTTCTGGATCCGAGGTGCGCGGGTTCGATTCCCGCCCGGCTTCGGCCGGTAGCTCAGCGGTCAGAGCATCGGACTGTTCTCCGTCGCCGACTCCTGATCTCGGGCACCCCGTTCCGCCGCCGCGCCCTTCCCCAGGAATTCGGGGGAATTCTTCTCATGGCCCGTTTCAATTTCCGTACCCACCGGCCCCGGTCCGCCCGGTCCGGGGCCGCCTCGCCCGTCACGACCACCGGCACGCTCGCGCCCAACCACCAGGGCGGCATCGGGCAGGAGCGCGACGCCCGCTCCGAGCTCTTCCTGCTCGCCGTCGCCAACTTCGTGGCCCAGGACACCGCCTACGAGGGCGGGGACCGGCGCGACGACCGCTTCGCCGCGCTCGTGCGCCGGCTCGCCGTGGAGGACCCGGCGTGGACCGCGGGGCTGCTCCACTGGCTGCGCCGCGACGGGCAGATGCGGACCGCCTCGCTGGTCGGCGGCGCGGAGTACGTGGCGGCGCGGCTGGCGGCCGGATGCACCGAGGGGCCCACGAACCGGCAGGTCATCGACTCCGTACTGCTGCGCGCCGACGAGCCGGGCGAACTGCTCGGCTACTGGACCTCCCGCTACGGGCGCGCCCTGCCGAAGCCCGTGAAGCGGGGCATCGCCGACGCCGTGCGCCGCCTCTACACCGGCGCGCGCTGCTGAAGTACGACACCGCGTCCAAGGGCTTCCGGTTCGGCGATGTGCTCAACCTGGTGCACGCCGCGCCCGACCCCGCCAAGCCCTGGCAGGGCGAGCTGTTCCGGTACGCGCTGGACCGCAGGCACCGGCCGGAGAGCGCCGAGCCGCCCGCCGCCGACCGCACCCTGAGCGCCCACCGGGAGCTGATGGAGCTGCCGGTCGCCGAGCGTCGCCCCGTCGTCACCGGGCCCGGCGGCGCGGAGCGGCTGGCCGAGGCCGGGATGACCTGGGAAGCGCTGGCGGGCTGGCTGCAGGGGCCGATGGACGCGGCGGTGTGGGAGGCGGTGATTCCGTCGATGGGCACGATGGCGCTCGTCCGGAACCTCCGGAACTTCGACGAGGCCGGCGTACGGGACGAGGTCGCCGCGCTCGCCGCGGCCCGGATCAGCGACCCGGAGGCCGTGGCCGCGTCGCGGCAGTTCCCCTTCCGCTACCTCGCCGCGTACCGGCACGCGCCGTCGCTCCGCTGGGCCCACCCGCTGGAGCGGGCCCTCGGACACTCGCTGGGCCAGGTGCCCGCGCTGCCCGGCCGCACCCTGGTCCTGGTCGACCGTTCCGGTTCGATGTGGGCGCCGCTCTCCGAGCGCTCGCGGCTGAACCGGGCCGACGCCGCGGCCGTCTTCGGGGCGGCGCTGGCGCTGCGCGCCGCCGACGCGGACCTGGTGCAGTTCGGCACGACCAGCGCGCCGGTCTCCTTCCGTCGGGGCGAATCCGTCCTGCGGGTCCTGGACCGCTTCGGCGACCTGGGCGGTACGAACACGGCGGAGGCGGTTCGGCGGCACTACCGGGACCACGACCGGGTGATCGTCGTCACCGACGAGCAGGCCGCGTACACGCGGGGTGGCGACGCGACCCGGAGCGTTCCGGACACGGTGCCCGTCTACACCTGGAATCTGGCCGGATACCGCCTCGGCCACGCCCCGTCCGGCGAGGGAAACCGCCACACGTTCGGGGGGCTTTCCGACGCGGCGTTCCGCATGGTTCCGCTGCTGGAGGCGGGCGGAAGCGCTGACTGGCCGTGGTGAGCGCTGATTACGAATCCGGCACTTCTGGGGCCCCGGGCACCGACGGGCATGGCGTCGGGCCTTCACAGGGCGCATACTCGACGTAATGAAACAGTCAGCCGGATCCCGGCGTCACCTGCCTTCCAGTCCCTTCAACCGCCCGGCCCAGGAGGCCCCACCGGTCGAATGCTTCGATGTGGGCGACAGGGTGTCGCACGACCAGTTCGGGCTCGGCAGGATTCTTGCTGTCGAGGGCGACAACGACGCAGTCCTCATCGACTTCTCGGGGCGTCAGGGAAGGATCCTGAGCCCGTACTCCAAGTTGACCAAGCTCTGAGACGCGGGACGAGTCCCGTGCCCTTCCTGGGCAGCGTCCGCCTTCTCCGGTTCCGGGGCGCCTGAAGAGATTCAGGCGCCCCGGACTCCGTTGCGACCCTCCGGGCGGAGGGCCCACGGTGGCTACAGCGCCTGGGCGGCGGGCTTCACCATGCCCCGCACGGTGCGCGACTTCACGAAATCGCCCATCGCGGTCATCTCCCACTCGCCGGTGAACTGCTTGATGAGCTTGGCCATCATCACGCCGGTCTGCGGCTCGGCGCCGGTGAGATCGAAGCGGACCAGCTCCTCGCCGGACGCGTCGTCGATCAGCCGGCAGTACGCCTTGGCGACCTCGTTGAACTTCTGGCCGGTGAACGAGTTCACCGTGAAGACCAGGCCCGTCGCCTCGGCCGGGATCCGGCCCAGGTCCACGACGATCGTCTCGTCGTCGCCCGCGCCCTCCCCCGTGAGGTTGTCGCCGGAGTGCTTGATCGCCCCGTTCAGGATGGTCAGCTTGCCGAAGTAGCAGCTGTCCAGGTGGTTGCGGTTGGGGCCGTACGCGATCACCGACGCGTCCAGGTCGATGTCCTTGCCGCGGAACGCGGGCTCCCAGCCCAGCCCCATCCTGACCCGCGAGAGCAGCGGGGCGCCGCCCTTGACGAGGGACACGGTCTGGTTCTTCTGGAGGCTGACCCGGCCCTTGTCCAGGTTGATCTTCCCGGAGCCCACGGGCGCGGCGGGGGCCACCGGGGGAGCGGGCGGGGCGGGCGGCGCGGGCGGCGCGATCCGCGGGTCGACGGGGGCGGCGGCCGGCGGCGCGGGCGGCGCGACCGGGGCGGGGGCCACCGGCACCGGCGGGGCGGCCGGGGCCGCGGGCTCCTCGACCGAGACGCCGAAGTCCGTGGCGATGCCGGCCAGCCCGTCGGCGTAGCCCTGGCCGACCGCGCGGGCCTTCCAGGCGCCGTTGCGCCGGTAGACCTCGATGACCACGAGCGCCGTCTCGGCGCCCAGCTGCGGCGGGGTGAACGTGGCGAGCGCGCTGCCGTCGTCCGCGTTGCGCACGGTGGCGGTGGGCTCGATGCCCTGGAAGGTCTGGCCGGCGGCGTCCGGGCTCGCGGTGACGACGATCTTCTCGACGCCCGGCGGGACGGCCGCGGTGTCCACCACGATCGCGTCCGGTGCGGAGCCCCCGCCGGAGCGGTAGGTCACACCGGGGCCCGAGGGCTGGTTGTAGAAGATGAAGTCGTCGTCGGAGCGCACCTTGCCGTCGGCGGTGAGCAGCAGGCCCGAGACGTCGAGCCGCACCGGAGCGGCGACGTCCACCGCCACGCGGGCGGCGGAGAGAGGAATGTTCGAGCCGGGGGTCATAGCGGTCATGAACGGGGTAACGAACGACCCGGCTTTGCCGTTCCCTTACCTTCGCCGCCTTCGACCAGATGCTTTTCGGCCGTCCGCCAGGGCCTCAGCGGCGGTTGCGCGGGTGGTTGCGGGCGGTGCGCTCGTTGCCGTGCTTGTACGCGCCCGTCCAGCGCGCCATCACCAACTGCGCGTCGCCCGACACCACCTCGGCCAGGAACTTCTCCGCCCGCCCGCCGCGCAGGGTGCCCGCCGGGCGGCCTTGGTGGGTGATGGTGACGCTCTGGTCGCCGTGCTGTTCGTACTGGAATCCGGAAGGTCTCGGCATGTCCGTATCCTGCCCTCCCGGCCGTTCCCGCGTCGCCCGGATTTCCGGGCGGGCTCAGCCCGACCGGGCTCAGTGCGGCCAGATCGGCGGGTCGGTCAGGAAGTGGCCGCCCACGCAGGCGTGCGCCGGATTGTCCGGGTCCAGTTCGCCCTGTTCGGCGATGAGTTTCGCGGCGTACGGTTCCGAGTCGTCCTGCGGTGCGTAGCCCAGGGCCCGGGCCGAGGTCAGGTCCCACCACAGGCGGGTGTTGGCGGAGGAGCCGTGGACGACAGTGTGCCCGACGTCCACGGCGGTGAGGGCCGCGTGGAACAGCCGCGCGCCGTCGGCGGGGCTCATCCAGACCGACAGCATCCGCACCGAGGTGGGCTCCGGGAAGCAGGATCCGATCCGCACCGAGACCGTCTCCATTCCGTACCGGTCCCAGTAGAGCTGGGCCAGGTCCTCGCCGAAGCACTTCGACAGGCCGTAGAAGGTGTCGGGGCGGCGCGGGGTGTCCAGCGCGATGAGCGGATCGCCCGGACCGGGGCGGGGGGTGTAACCGATGACGTGGTTGGACGAGGCGGCCACGATGCGGCGGACGCCCTCCTCGCGGGCGGCCTCGTACAGCTCGTGCGTGCCCTGGATGTTGGCGCGGAGGATCTTGTCGAACGTGGATTCCAAGGAGATGCCGGCCAGGTGGATGATCGCGTCCACTCCGCGTACGGCTTCGCGCAGCGCCTTCCGGTCGTTCAGGTCGGCGGTGATCGCCTCGGGCGCGCCGTCCACCGGGACCAGGTCGAGGAGGCGCAGGTCGTAGCCGTACGCGGGCAACAGCCCCCGCATCAGGGTGCCGAGGCCGCCCGCGGCGCCGGTGAGCAGGACGGTACGGGGAGCGGTCATACGGGGGTCTCCTCGGGGCGTACGCGAGGCGCGCTGTGCGCAATCCTGGCTGGCATTCACATGCGTGGACAAGTTAGGGAGGGGAGGAGAGGTGCGTCAAGAGCTTGCGTCCACCTTGACCTGCCATCGGAAGCTGCCTTAGCGTGACGGTGTTCAGAAATATGGACACCGATCAGAATTGTGCACGCCTGAATCTGCTCAGGGAGCGCCCGTGACCTCAGCCCCCCTTGCCGCCCGGCTCAGCGAAGTCGCCGGGCCGCTCTTCTTCCCCGTGACCGCCTTCGGGCCGGACGGCGCCGTCGACCTCGACGTCTTCCGGGCCCATGTGCGGGCCGGGATCGATGCCGGAGCCGCCGCGGTGTTCGCCTGCTGCGGCACGGGCGAGTTCCATGCGCTGACCCCCGAGGAGTTCCGCCTCGCGGTCGCCGCCGCCGTCGAGGAGACCGCCGGACAGATCCCGGTCGTCGCCGGGGCCGGCTACGGCACGGCGCTCGCCGTCCGGTTCGCGCGGGCCGCCGAGGAGGCAGGCGCGGACGGGCTGCTCGCCATGCCGCCCTATCTCGTCGTCGCCGACCAGGAAGGGCTGCTGAACCACTACGCGGCGCTCGCGGCGGCCACCGGTCTGGAGACGATCGTCTACCAGCGCGACAACGCGATCTTCACCCCCGAGACGGTCGTCGCCCTGGCCCGCACCCCCGGCATCATCGGGCTCAAGGACGGCCACGGCGACCTCGACCTCATGCAGCGCATCGTCAGCGCGGTCCGCACCCACCGGCCCGACGGCGACTTCCTCTACTTCAACGGGCTGCCCACCGCCGAACTCACCGGCCCCGCCTACCGGGGCATCGGCGTCACCCTCTACTCCTCCGCCGTCTTCGCCTTCGCCCCGGACATCGCCCTGGCCTTCTACCGGGCCTTGGACTCCGGCGACGACGCCCTGGTCGACGCACTGCTCGACCACTTCTACCGGCCGCTCGTCGAACTGCGCGCCAAGGGCCGCGGATACGCCGTCTCCCTGGTCAAGGCCGGAGTCCGGCTCCAGGGCCTGGACGTCGGCGAGGTACGCACCCCGCTCACCGAACCGCCCGCCGCACACGTCAAGGACCTCATCGAGATCATCGCGAGCGGCCGCGCCCTGTTGGAGGAGCACACCGCCTCGGGGGGCCGGGCGTGAAGGCGGGCGTCTTCCTCTACCCGTGGGACGTCGTCGGCGACCCGGACGCGGCCGCCCGGATCGCGGACCTCGGCGTCCGGCAGGTCACCCTGGCCTCCGCCTACCACTCCACCCGGGCCCTGACCCCCCGCCACCCCGCCCACCGCGTCGTCACCGCCGAGCACGCCGCCGTCCTCTACCCGCCGGACCCGGACCGCTGGGCCGGACGCGGCCTCGCCCCGTACCGCCAGAGCTGGACACCCGGCGACGATCCGTACGGGGAGGCCGCCGAGGCGCTGACCGCCGCGGGCCTGGAGGTGCACAGCTGGGTGGTCCTCGCGCACAACTCGCGGCTCGGCGTGGAGCACCCGGACACCTCCGTGGTCAACGCCTACGGGGACCGCTACCCCTGGGCCCCCTGCATCGCCCGCCCCGCCGTGCGCGACCACCTCGTCGACCTCGCGGCGGAGGCCGCCGCCCGGCCCGGCACGCACGGCACCGAACTGGAGTCCTGCGGCTGGTACGGCTTCGCCCATCTGCACGCCCACGACAAGGTCGCCGGGGTGGGCCTCGGCGACGCCGCGCAGTATCTGATGTCGCTGTGCTTCTGCCCGGAGTGCCGTCAGGGGTACGAGGAGGCCGGCGCCGATCCCGGCGAACTGGCCGCCGCCGTACGCCGCGCGCTGGAACCGGCCTGGTCCGGCGCGGGCTCCCCGGAGTCGGGCCGGGACGGCATCGGGAAGCTGCTCGGGCCCGAACACGCGGACGCCACGCTGCGGTGGCGCGGCCGGGTCGCCCGCGCGTTCCAGGAAGCCGCCGTCGCCGCGGTGCGGGCCGAGGCCCCGCCCGGCTTCCCGGTGCTGCTGCACGCCGACCCCGCCCCGTACCGCACCGGCGCCAACGTCGGCGTCGAGGCGGAGCACATCCTCGCCGTGGCCGACGGCGTGGTGCTGCCCTGCACCGGGTCCGACGCCGCCCGGGAGGCGGTCCTCGGGCCGTTCGCCGGGCGGGGCGGGGTGCGCGCCGCCAACTTCGGGATCGTCACCGGGATGGGCGGCAGCCCACGCACCCTGGAGCGCGACGCGGCCCACGCCGCCTCGCTCGGCGCGGACCAACTGCGCCTGTACCACGCGGGACTCGCCTCGGGCCCGGACCTGGAAGCGGTCACCGCGGCACTCTCACGGCTGGGGTGAGGCGGGGGTACGGCGGTGTCGTGCTTCACGGCTGGGGTGAGGCGGGGGTACGGCGGTGGTGTCGTCGCGCCCCCGACGCCAGCACCGCCGCGGCCAGCACCCCCGCCGCCCCGGCCACCGCCGTCAGCACCCGTACGTCCACCACCGCGACCAGCCCCGCCCCCAGCGCCAGGGCCACCGCGTTGGGCGCCGTCATCAGCGAACCCGCCGTCGCCGCCGTCCGCCCCAGTACCGCGTCCGGCGTCTCCCGCTGCACCGCCGTCATCGCCGCGATCAGCACACACGGCAGTCCGAAACCGATCGCCGCGCTCGCCGCCAGGGCCACCCCGTCCGGCGACACCGTCCGCGCACCCACCCCCAGCGCGAACAGCGCAATCCCGCCCGCCGCGAACACCCGCTCCGGCAGCCGGCGCAGCAACGGCCCCACCAACAGCCCCACCGCCACCGAACCGGCGCCCTGTACCGCGTACAGCACCCCCGCGTACGCCGGCGCCCGGCCGAGCACATCGTCGACGTACGCGAACGTCACGGCCCCGTTCACCCCCGCCAGCAGCATCGTCGCCGCCCCCGCCGCCACCAGCGGGCGCAGCACGGCCGAGGCGCGTATCCGCCGCAGCCCGACGGCGAGTTCACCGCGCCAGGTCCCCGCCGGGGCCGGGTCCCGAAGCGGGCTCCGTACCGGCAGACGGGCGAAGACCAGGGCGGCCAGGGCGCAGGTCGCCGCGTCCAGCAGGGCCACCGCCGGGCCGCCGAACCGGGTGTACAGGCCCGCGCCCGCCAGTGGGGCGACCAGTTTCATGCCCTCGTTGGCCGTCATCCGCAGCCCGTTGAAGTCCGCCAGCAGCGAGGCGGGCACGGTGCGGGCGACGAGCGCCGCCTCCGCCGCGTCGAGGAGCACGCCGGCCGCCCCGTAGAGCACCAGCACCACGAAGACCAGCCAGACCGTGCCGGCCGAGTCGACCAGCACCAGCGTGGCCAGCAGGCAGGCCACCGCCGGATTGACCCGGACCAGCAGCGCCCGCCGGTCCGTCCGGTCCGCGAGCGCGCCGAGCGCGGGCCCGGCGAGCACCGGGGCCCACATCGCGCACACCGTCAGCGCCGCCAGACTGTTCGACCCGGTCAGCGACTTGACCCAGATGCCCGCCGTGAGCCACATCGCCGACGTACCGAACCCGGAGACGACCACCCCCGCCAGACAGCGCCCCGCCGTCCGGTCCCGCAGGACCCGCCCCACCGCCGAACCGCCCGCGCCGCCCATGCCGCCCGTCCTCCTCCGCCTCGTGCTCCGCACCCGCTCCGTGCGGCTCATGGTGCGGAGTAAGGCGGTCGGCGGGCATCGGGCGGATGCCCTAGCGGCCGCCGGGCGGCCCCGGGGTCCCGTGGCCGCCCCTACGGTGTTCCTCCGAGCGCTCGACGAAGATCCGGTGCAGATCGCGGGCGGCCCGGGACACCGAACCCGTACGGCTGCGCTGCACCACCAGCAGCACCGTGGTGGTATCGCCCGCCAGCGGCCGGCAGGTGATCGCCCCGGTCCGCTCCAGCGGATCCCCGACGACGCTGTAGTCCGGGAGCACCGTGACCCCCAGCCCCTCCGCCACCATCAGCTTGCCCATCTCCGCACCGTCGGCGGAGTACGAGAACGAGGGCACCCGGCCCTTCAGCAGCCGGTGGGTGAAGCGGTGCATCAGATAGCCGGAACGCATCACGATCAGCGGCTCGCCCAGCAGATCGTCCACCCCGACCGACTCCAGCGCGGCCAGCGGGCTGTCCTTCCGCAGGCAGACGACCGGGCGGCCCCGGATCAGCTCCGTGGTGTCCAGGTCCGGCGCGATGTCGTCGCCTTCCAGGTAGTTCACCAGCCCGAGATCGACCGCGCCCTCCAGCAGGGAGCGGTGGATGACGGACTGCTGGGCCGCGATCACCTCGACCTCGGTGGCCGAGTGCAGCGCGCGGAACGCGCGGATCGCCGGGACCAGCAGCGGGACCGTCGCCGCGAACACCGTGCCGAGCCGCACCGTGCGGCTGGTGCGGTGCTGTTCGTCGGCGGCCCGCCGCAGCCGGTCGACCGCGTCCAGCACCCCGATGATGTGCGGCAGCAGTTCGCGCCCCGCCTCGCTGATGGTCGCCCCCGACCGCTTCCGGTCCAGCACGACGACGCCCAGCTCGCGCTCCAGATTCCGGACCGTCTCGCTCAACGCGGGCTGGGACAGGTGCAGTTCCTCCGCCGCCCGGCGCAGCGACCCCAGCCGGGTGACGGCCTCGATGTACTCCAGCTGTTCGATCCGCATGGCCTTTCCTCATCTTCGGAGGAGGTGGAAGGGGAACCCTATCGCTCCTTCGTCGATGCCTTCTCGACCTGGAGCGTTCCCGCGCCCTACCCTGGAACCCGAAGGCGCCCCGTGAGCCACCGGGCGCCCGCCGCGGAACGCGAAAGGAGAGGGATGTGCGCCGCTTGACCCGTCGCCGCCACATCGACCTCGGCCGCGTTTCCAGCGCCTTCTGTTGTTCCCGCTGACGCGAGGTCCGAGGGCCCGGCCCCTCCTGCGCGCCCCCGCGCCCCCACACGTACGCCCATGTCCGGCCGTGTGAGCCCGTGCACGCCCTCGCGACTCTTCTGCCGCGCCCATCGCCCCTGATCGGGTTTCACGATCACCGGGGCCGCCGCGCCGTGCCCGCCACCGTGCCCGACCCGCCTTCCTGCTCCGGGAGAACCTCATGTCCCCTCCGCCCTCCGCCGATCCGGTGCGCTTCGCGTACTGGGTCCCCAACGTCAGCGGTGGCCTCGTCACCAGCACGATCGAACAGCGCACCGACTGGGGCTACGACTACAACCGCGAACTCGCCGTCCTCGCCGAGAACAACGGCTTCGACTACGCGCTCAGCCAGGTCCGCTACATGGCCAGCTACGGCGCCGAGTACCAGCACGAGTCCACCTCCTTCAGCCTCGCCCTGCTGCTCGCCACCCAGCGGCTGAAGGTCATCGCCGCCGTCCACCCCGGCCTCTGGCACCCCGGCGTCCTCGCCAAACTCGGCGCCACCGCCGACCACCTGAGCAACGGACGCTTCGCCGTCAACGTGGTCAGCGGCTGGTTCAAGGACGAGTTCACCGCGCTCGGCGAACCGTGGCTGGAACACGACGAGCGCTACCGCCGCTCCGAGGAGTTCATCCGGGCCCTGCGCGCCGTCTGGACCGAGGACCACGCCGAACTCGCCGGCGACTTCTACCGCATCCGCGACTTCTCGCTGAAGCCCAAGCCGATCGCCTCACCGGACCGCCCGCACCCGGAGATCTTCCAGGGCGGCAACTCCACCGCCGCCCGGCAGATGGCCGGCCGGGTCTCCGACTGGTACTTCTCCAACGGCAAGGACTTCGACGGCGTCACCGAACAGATCAGGGACGTCCGCACCGCCGCCGAGAGCGCCGGACGCACCCCGCCGCGCTTCGGCCTCAACGGCTTCCTCATCGCCCGCGACACCGAGGCCGAGGCCCGCGACACCCTGCGCGAGATCGTCGCCAAGGCCGACACCGAGGCCGTCCACGGCTTCGGCTCGGCCGTCAAACAGGCCGGAAGCTCCACCGCCGACGGCAAGGGCATGTGGCAGGACTCCTCCTTCGAGGACCTCGTCCAGTACAACGACGGCTTCCGTACGGGGCTGATCGGCACCCCGGAACAGATCGCGGAACGCATCGTCGCCTACAAGCGCCTCGGCGTGGATCTGCTACTCCTCGGCTTCCTCCACTACCACGAGGAGGTCGAGTACTTCGGCAAGAACGTCCTGCCGCTCGTGCGGGAGCTGGAGGAGCACGAGCCGAAGGACCACCCCACCCCTCAGTCGTCGGAAGGTTCGTCATGAGCACCGCAGCGCCCACACAGTGGAAGACCCTCCCGTCCCCCGACAGCCCCGACGCCTGGATCGAGCGCGCGGCCGAGGTCGCCGCGCTCCTCGCCACCGACGCCGCCGCCCGCGACAGGGCGGGCGCCACCCCGTACACCGAGATCCAGCTGCTCAAGGACTCCGGACTCGTCACCCTGCTCGGCCCGGCCGAGCACGGCGGCGGCGGACAGGACTGGACGACCGCCTACCGGGTGATCCGCGAGGTGGCCAAGGCCGACGGCTCGATCGGGCAGCTCCTCGGCTACCACTACCTCTGGAACTGGGCCGCCCGCCTCGTCGGCACCCGCGAGCAGTGGGAGCACGTCGAGGCCGAAGCGGTCCGGCACACCTGGTTCTTCGGCGGCGCGGTCAACCCGCGCGACAGCGACGTGGTCGTCACCGAGGACGGCGACGACCTCGTCTTCACCGGCGCCAAGACCTTCTCCACCGGCAGCAAGGTCTCCGACGTGACCGTGCTCGAAGGCGTCCTGGAAGGCACCGACCAGCACATCTTCGCCATCGTGCCCTCCGACAGCCCGGGGCTCACCTTCCACGACGACTGGGACAACATCGGCCAGCGGCTCACCGAGAGCGGCGGCGTCACCATCGACGGCGTCCGCACCCCGTGGGCCTCCGCCGCCGGCTATGTGGACAAGGAGTTCCGGCCCCGCGTCTACAACACCCTCAACGTGCCCACCATCCAACTGGTGTTCATCAGCTTCTACCTGGGCATCGCCGCCGGAGCCCTGGAGACCGCCGCCACCTACACCCGCACCAAGACCCGCTCCTGGCTGCACGGCGGCTACGACCAGGCCGTCGACGAGCCGTACGTCATCGACACCTACGGCGACCTCACCGCCAAGCTCTGGGCCGTCGAAGCCCTGGCCGACGCGGTCGCCGCCGAGGGCCAGAAGCTGCACGACGCCCCGGACGAGGTGACCGCGCAGTCCCGTGGAGCCTTCGAGGTGCGGGTCGCCGCCGCCAAGGCCCGGGCCACCGAGGTCGCGCTGGAGGTCACCAGCCGCATCTTCGAGGTCACCGGCGCCCGCGCCACCGCCTCCGCCGAGGGCCTCGACCGCTTCTGGCGCAACGTCCGCACCCACACCCTCCACGACCCGGTCGCCTACAAGCGGCGCGAGGTCGGCCGGCACGTCCTGACCGGCGAACTCCCCGAACCCACCTGGTACTCCTGACCGGCTCGCAGCCGGGCCGGGGCGGAACTCCACCGCCCCGGCCCGGCACACTCCCTCCCGCCAGAAACGAGGCTCCATGGCCACCGTCCTGTCCGTCTCCGGCAGCCCCTCCGCCACCTCGCGCACCGCCCGCCTGCTCCGCCACCTCGACGCCGACCTGACCGCCCAGGGCCACGAGGTGATACCGCTCGACGTCCGTACCCTGCCCGCCGAGGCCCTGCTCGGCGCGGACTTCGCGCACCCCGAGATCGTCCGCGCCACCGAGCTGTTCGCCCGCGCCGACGGCATCGTCATCGGCACCCCCGTCTACAAGGCCGCCTACTCCGGGCTGCTGAAGACGCTCCTGGACCTGCTGCCGCAGTACGCGCTCACCGGCAAGACCGTCCTCCCGCTGGCGACCGGCGGCACCACCGCCCATGTCCTCGCCCTCGATTACGCGCTGCGCCCGGTGCTCTCCTCGATGGGCGCGGCCCACATCGTCCAGGGCTGGTTCGTCCTCGACCGGCACATCACGGCCGGCGACGACGGGGGAGTGGTCCTGGACCCGGCCTCCGCCGCCCCGCTCGACCAGGTGGTCGCCCAGTTCGCCGCCGCCCTGGACCGGACCGTGCCCACAGCTCCCGCCCCCGTCCCCGCCACCCGCTGACCCCGACCCGTACCCACCCTGGAGGCAGGCCCGTGACCGCGCCGACCCGACGACGACCAGCCATCACCGCACGGGTGATCCACGACGACGCCGAGGCGCTGCGCACCGCCGCCGAACTCGCCGAGGAGTTCCGCCCCGGCGCCTCCGGACGGGACGCCCGGCGCGAGCTGCCGCGCGCCGAACTCGACCGGCTCACCGCCACCGGCCTCCTCGCCGTCACCGTCCCGGCCGGACACGGCGGGGCCGACGTGTCCGCCGCCACCCTCGCCGAGGTCTTCCGGCTGCTCGCCTCCGCCGACGCCAGCCTGGCGCAGATCCCGCAGAGCCACTTCGCGTACGTCAACGTGCTGCGGCAGCAGGGCAGTCCGGAGCAGCGGGCCTTCTTCTTCGGCGAGGTGCTGGCCGGCCGGCGCTTCGGCAACGCCCAGTCCGAGGCCGGGACCAAGCACCTCCAGGACATCCGCACCCGGCTGACGGACGCCGGAGACGGCTCGTACCTCCTCACCGGCGTGAAGAACTACTCCACCGGCGCCCTCTTCGCCGACTGGATTCCCGTCCTCGCCCGCGCTGAGGACGACCTGCTCCATGTCGCGTACGTCCCCGCCGACGCCCCCGGTCTCACCGTCACCGACGACTGGGACGGCATGGGCCAGCGGACCACGGCGAGCGGTACGGTCGAACTGGCGGACGTCGTCGTCCCCGCGGCCCACGTCGTCCCGCACCACCTCACCTTCACCGGCCCCCAACTCCACGGCGCGCTGGCCCAGTTGCTGCACGCCGCCATCGACGCCGGGATCGCGGCCGGGGCGCTGGCGGAAGCCGTCGACTTCGTGACGACCCGGAGCCGGCCCTGGTTCGAGAGCGGGTACGAGACCGCCGCCGAGGACCCGCTCCTCATCCAGCGCTTCGGCGAACTGGACCTGCGCCGCCGGGCCGCCGACGCGCTGCTGGCCACCGCCGCCCGGGCCGTGGACACCGCCCGGGCCCACCTGGACGACGACAGCGCGGCCGAGGCGTCGATCGCGGTCGCGGCGGCGAAGGCGTACGCCGGGAGCGCGGCCCTGGAGATCGCCGACGCGCTGTTCGAGGTGTCCGGGACGCGCGCCGCCCTCGACGGCCTCAACCTCCACCGGCACTGGCGCGACGCCCGCACCCACACGCTGCACGACCCGGCGCGCTGGAAGATCCAGCACCTCGGGCGGTACGTCCTGAACGGCACCCGCCCACCCCGCCACGGCCTGCTGTGACCGCCCTGTCCCGTACGGAAACCGCTTCGGAGAAACGATGTCCCTGACCTTCCACTGGTTCCTGCCCACCAACGGCGACAGCCGCCATGTCGTCGGCGGCGGCCACGGCACCCCGGTCACGGCGGCCGGCGGCGACCGCCCGCCGACGGTCCGCTACCTCGCCCAGATCGCCCGCGCCGCCGAGGACCTGGGCTTCACCGGAGCACTCACCCCCACCGGGGCCTGGTGCGAGGACGCCTGGCTGACCACCGCGATGGTCAGCCAGCACACCGAACGCCTGAAGTTCCTCGTCGCCTTCCGCCCCGGCTTCGTCTCGCCCACCCTCGCCGCCCAGATGGCCTCCACCTACCAGCGGCAGACCGGCGGACGGCTGCTGCTCAACGTCGTCACCGGCGGCGAGAGCCATGAGCAGCGCGCGTACGGCGACTTCCTCGACAAGGACGCCCGCTACGCCCGTACCGGCGAATTCCTGGAGATCGTCCGGCAGTTGTGGGACGGCAAGACCGTCGACCTGGCGGGCGAGCACCTGCGCGTCGAGCAGGCCCGGCTCACCCGGCTCCCCGACCCCGTGCCGGAGGTCTACTTCGGCGGCTCCTCCCCGGCCGCCGGGCAGGTCGCGGCCCGCCACGCGGACGTCTACCTCACCTGGGGCGAACCGCCCGCCCAGGTCGCGGAGAAGATCGCCTGGATCAGGGGGCTCGCCGCCGAACAGGGCCGTACCGTACGGTTCGGCATCCGGCTCCACGTGATCACCCGGGACACCTCCGAGGCGGCCTGGGCCGAGGCGGACCGGCTGCTGGCGGGCTTCGACCCGGACACCGTGCGGGCGGTCCAGGAGGGCCTGGCCCGCAGCGAGTCCGAGGGGCAGCGGCGGATGCTGGAGCTGCACGGCGGCGGCCGGGACGGTCTGGAGATCCACCCCAACCTGTGGGCCGGCATCGGGCTCGTCCGGGGCGGCGCGGGCACCGCGCTGGTCGGCAGCCACAGCGAGGTGGCCGAACGCATCCGGGAGTACCACGCCCTGGGCATCGACGAGTTCGTGCTCTCCGGCTACCCGCATCTGGAGGAGGCGTACTGGTTCGGCGAGGGCGTGCTGCCCCGGCTGGCCGAGGCGGGACTCTGGGCGCACCCGGCGGGGCCGGTCCGCGCGGGCGGCGGCGCGGAGATCCCGTTCGCGGGCGGGGCGCGGTAGCGGTCGGCCGTGGGCGGTGCGCGTCAGCCGTCGGCGCCGACCGCCAACCGCCGGATCTCCTCCGCGAGTTCCGCCGGCGAGGTGGTCAGCACCATGTGGTCCGCCTCCGGCAGCACCACATGCCGTCCGTGCGGCGACTGCCGGGCCCGGTACGCGTGCGAGGCCGTCGCCCGGTCCCGTACGGACTTCGGCATGCCCGGCGACACCCGGCCCGCCGACACCACGGTGACCGGCAGCCCCGCCAGACCCGGCGGGTTCTCCAGCAGGGCCCGCAGATCGCCCGCCGCGTCCTCCAGCTCCCGGCCCCGGGTGCGGGTCATGGCGACGGTGTAGCCCTCGGCCCGCATGTCGGCGGCGGCGTCGGGCGGCAGCGTGGCGGTGAGCGAACGGTAGGCGCGGCCCAGCAGTCCGAGCCGGGCCAGCGCGACCGTCGCCAGCTGCCCGATCCGCTCGGTCCGCCGCATCGAGGGCCGGAACAGCAGGTCGCACGACTCGTCGGTGGGGTCGACGAGCACCAGGCCCGCCACCCGGGCGGGCTGCGCGGCGGCCGCCAGCCGCACCAGCGGCCCGCCCCAGCTGTGTCCGACGAGGAGGAACGGACCGCCGGGGCCGACGCGGTCGAGGTGGTCCAGCAGATCGCCGAGATCCCCGGCGAGCGCGTCCAGCCGCCGCGAGACCCCGGCCGGGGCCGCCGGACTGCGGCCGAGCCCGCTGCGGTCGTACACCACCGTCGGCGCGACCTCGGCCAGTTCGGCCTGGGCGCCCGCCCAGTAGGAGCGGCCCGCGGCGAGCCCGCCCTCGAAGACCACGGTGGGCCGGCCGTCCGCTCCGGCGGGGCCCGGCAGCCACTGGTAGTACAGCTCGCGCCCGTCGCGGGTACGGGCCCGGCCCGCCTCGCCCTGGCTGTGGGCGGGGGCGTCGGCTTCGCGCCCCGTACCGTGCTCCGCCGGAGCCATCCCCGTACCTCCCACACGTCCGTACGCCGGCACCTTGGCACATTGGCGCCCCGGGACCGTCCGGGGCGCCAAGTAAGGGAAGGGTAACCTAAGTCAGAGCTTTCCGGGGTGTTCGCTCACCGCTCCAGCGCCGCTTTCATCATCTTCTGCGCGATCGGCGCGGCCAGTCCGTTGCCGCTGACCTCGGAGCGCGCCGAGCCGGAGTCCTCGACGATCACCGCGACCGCGACCTCCTTGCCGCTGCTGTCGTCCTTCGCGTACGAGGTGAACCAGGCGTACGGGGTGTTGCTGTTGTCCACGCCGTTCTGCGCGGTGCCCGTCTTTCCGCCGACCTCGGCCCCGGCGATCCTGGCGTTGGTGCCGGTGCCCTCCTCGACCACGGTCACCATCGCGCTGCGGAGCTGCTCGGCGGTCTCCTCCTCGACCACGCGCTTCGTGTCGCCGTCCTCGGTCTCCTCCAGCACCGTGCCGTCCCCGTCGGTCACCTGGGACACCAGGTGCGGCGCGGCCAGCTCACCGCCGTTGGCCAGCGCGGCGGAGACCATCGCCATCTGGAGCGGGGTCGCGGTGACCTCGAACTGGCCGATCCCGGTCAGCGCCGTCTGCGCCTTGTCCATCCCGGTCGGATACACGCTCTGCGCCGCCCGCACCGGGACGTCCAGCTTCTCGGTGTCGAACCCGAAGGCGTCGGCCATCTCCTTGACCTTGTCCTGGCCGAGGTCGGCGGCGGCCTTCGCGAAGACGTTGTTGCAGGAGTACCGGAGCGCGGTGCGCAGGGTCGCGTTCTCGCAGGGGGCGGACGCGTTCTCGTTGCGCAGCACCGTGCTGGTGCCGGGCAGGGTGTACGGGTCGGGGCTGTCGGTGCGCTCGTCGACCGAGCCGTAGAGACCGTTCTCCAGCGCCGCCGCCGCGACCACCAGCTTGAACGTGGAGCCCGGCGCCAGCGGCTGCCGCAGCGCCCGGTTGACCAGCGGCTTGTCCGGGTCGTCCAGCAGGGCCTGCCAGGCGTCCCCGTCCGTCGTCCCGCTGATCTTCGAGGGGTCGTACGAGGGGGTGGAGACCATGCCGAGGATCCGGCCGGTCTTCGGGTCGATGGCCACCGCCGCGCCCTTGTCGTCGCCGAGCGCCTCGTAGGCCGCCTTCTGGACGCCCGGGTCGATGGTGGTGAGGACGTTGCCCGGCGCGGCCTGCTTGCCGGTGATCAGGGCGGCCGGGTTCTTCAGCCGGTTGTCCGTGCCGTCCAGGACATCGCCGTAGATGCCCTCCAGCTGGGTCGCCCCGTACGCCTGCGAGCTGTAGCCGGTGACGGCCGCGTACAGCTCGCCCTGCGGGTAGGTCCTCTTGTACCGGAGGTCGCCGCCACTGGTCCCCTTCGATCCGGTGACCGGCGAACCGGCCACGATGATGTCCCCGAGCGGCTGCGCGTACCGCGCGATGGTGTTCCGCCGGTTGTGCTCGTCGTCTGCGAGCGCCTTGGCCTGGTAGCCCTGCACCCACGTCGCCCGCACCAGCAGGGCGAGCACCATGAGCAGACAGAAGACCGAAGCGCGCCTGATTGTCTTGTTCATCCCGCTGGAGGGACGAGCGGCGGCGTTCCGCCCGTTCCCGGTTGTGCCGCTTCTCACCGATTTCTCACGCGGCCCACCGGCCCGTGACGCTCAGCCCGGGGTGATGAATCCGGACTCGTACGCCGCGATGACCGCCTGGGTACGGTCCCGGGCGCCCGTCTTCGCGAGGACCGCCGCCACATGGGTCTTCGCCGTCGCCGGGCCCACCGCGAGCCGGCCCGCGATCTCCGCGTTGGTCAGCCCCGCCGCCATCAGCCGCAGCACGTCCGCCTCCCGCCCGGTCAGCCGCGCCACCCACGCCGGGGCCCCGGCCGCCCGCCGGGCGGTGTGCTCGGCGGCCAGCGTGCGCACCGCCGCCGGGTAGAGGAGCGAGTCGCCGCACGCCACCAGGCGCACCGCCTGCACCAGCTCCTCGGCCGCCGCCCGCTTCAGCAGAAACCCGGCCGCCCCGGCGCGCAGGGCCTCGTACACATACGCGTCGTTCTCGAAGGTCGTCACGACGACGATCCTCGGCGGGTCCTCCAGCGTGGCGAGGATCTGCTCCGTGGCCCGGATGCCGTCGATCTCCGGCATCCGCACGTCCATCAGCACCACGTCGGGCCGCAGCTCCCGCACCACGGAGACGGCCTCCGCACCGGTGGCGGCCTCGCCGACGACCTCGATGCCCTCCTCGGCGTCCAGGATCACGCGCAGCGCCGTACGCACCATCCGCTCGTCGTCCGCGAGCACCACCCGCACCGGAGTCCCCCTCATCGCCGCTCCTCGGTCCGCCCGGCCGTGTCCGGCACCGGGCCCCGTGTCATCACCGTCAGCGGCAGCCGGGCGGTCAGCCGCCAGACGCCGTCGTCCGCCCTCGGCCCCGCCCCGGTCCGGCCGCCCAGCAGGACGGCCCGCTCCGCGATACCGCGCAGCCCGCGGCCACCGCCGGGACGGGCCACGGCGGGCCGTTCGCCCAGCGGATTCTCCATCACGATCTCCAGCTGCGCTTCCCTCTCCCGTACCGCGATCAACAGCCGCACCGGGGGCGGGTCGCCGCCGCCGTGCCGCAGGGCGTTGCTCAGCCCCTCCTGGACGATCCGGTACGCCTCCCGCGAGACCACCGGGTCCACCACGCCCGGATCACCCGGATCGCCCTCCCGCTCGTACGCCACCGGCACCCCGGAGTACGCCAGCAGCCCGTCGAGCGCGTCCAGCCCCGGCCCGTACGCCGTGTCCGCCGCGTCGTCCGGCTCCCCGTCCTGCCGCAGCAGCCCCAGCACCGAGTCCAGTTCGCCGACCGTCCGCCGTGTCGTCTCCTCGATGGCGGTCAGCGCCTCCCGGACGAACTCCGGATCGCGGTCCAGCACCCGGCGCGCCGCCCCCGCCTGAAGGGTCACGGCGCTCAGCGCATGGCCCACCGAGTCGTGCAGCTCCCGCGCGAGCCGGTTGCGCACCGCCAGATCCGCCGCGCGGCGCTCGGCGGCGGCCAGCCGGTCCTCGGGCGTCGGCCCCAGCAGCACCGGAGCCCGCCGGGCCAGCGCCTCCCCGGCCACGGCGGCGACCAGCGCCAGCGCCACCAGCATCGCGAGCCCGGCGAACGGCGCGAGGGCCAGGACCCACGGCTCCCGCAGCACGCGGGGCCCGTCGAGCAGCCAGCTGCCGCGCAGCCCCCGGAAGAACGGCAGGGCGGCCACCGCCACCGCGAACGGCGGCAGGGTGAGCGTCGCCCCGCTGACGATCCCGCCGAGCGCCAGATGCAGCGTGTACCAGCCGGCGGTACGCACCCGGGCCTGCCGGGTCCGGGCGGGCCCGTCGGCCAGCAGCACGGGCGGCACCCCGCACAGGGCGCGGGCGGCGGCCACGGACAGCGGCCGCACGAGGGCGAAGAAGCCGGTGACCGCCGCCATCGGCAGGGCGAGGCCGAACGCGACGAACTGGGCGGGAGCGGAGGAGAAGACCGGTTCCCCGCCGTTGACCATGCCGACCAGGACCGTGCCGACGAGGAAGTACGGCATCAGCAGCGCGCCGCCGATGATCAGATGCAGCCAGCGCAGCCGCGCCCGCCGTCCGAACAGCGCGGCGAGCGGCTTCATGACACCCGGCTGCCGGATGACGGGGCAGAGACAGCTGAGGCGGCAGGGGCGAGCACGGGGGCCCCGGCAGTCGCGGGCAGCGCGGAGTCCGCTGCCGCGCGCTCCGCGAAGAAGTACGCGCCCAGCGTCGCGACGAGCGCCCCGGCCAGCATCTGGCCAGCGTAGGTCACCGTCATCGTCGCCGTCGGCAGGTCCGCCGCCTCGCCCGCCCCCATCAGCGCGGCGATGCTCAACCAGCCGCCCCAGCAGGCCATTTCCGCCGAGCCGGCCCAGACCAGGACGAGCGGCAGACGCAGCGGGAGCCGGCCGGTGCGCCGGAAGGCGAGCAGCAGCACCCCGACGACGGTGACCACGACGAAGAGCAGGTTGACGGCCTCCAGGACGTAGAAGTCGCTGGTGCGGTCCGCCGCCCGGCCCGCGTTGAGCCCGGCGGTCGAACCGCCGGCCCACAACAGATGGGCGATGCCGGGCAGCAGGGCCGCCAGAGCGGCGGCGACGGCGGTCGCGCGCAGGGCGGGCGTGGTCGGGCTCTCCGGCAGATCACGGAGCCGCCCCTGCCACAGATGGCCCCAGCGCTCCTTGGCGTACAGCGCGAAGAGGGCGCCGAGGGCGAGGCCCTGGACGATGAAGCCGCCGTAGACCACGCCGAAGACCCACGGGTCGAGGAACGGCTCGGAGGCCCCCTCGCCGACCGGCCGCCCGTCGCCGCCGCCGAGGAGCCTGACGAGCAGCTGGAGCGGGAAGCCGGTCATGATCGGCAGCAGCAGCCCGCTCGCCACCCACATCGGCACCACCAGCAGCCAGGCGGGCACCCGCCGGCCCCAGGGCCGGGTGAGCAGCAGGGCGAGGACGATGACGGCGGCGTCCATCAGCACCGTGACCCCGTTGGCGACGCGCAGCGCGGTTCCGCCGTCGAGCAGCGGGCTGCCGTCCGGGACACCGACCCGACCGCCCGCCATCCAGGCCGCCTTGAGCCCGATGTACGGCAGACAGGACACCATGGCGACCGCCCGGAGCACGGCCCGCGCCCGGCCGACGCGGTACGGGGACGCCTCGGGCGGTTCGGTGGGGTACGGGGACGCCTCGGGGGGCCGGTTCGCTGTCATGCACCCAGAATTCCGCGCCGGCCACCGTCCGCACGTCCTGCCCGCCGACGATCCGTCTCCGCCGCACGGGGGAGGCGCCGGAGCCGGGCGTCACCCGGGGGTCAGAGCCTGCGGGTCGCGAGGGTCAGCCGGTCCCGGGCGTCGAACAGGGCGTCCTTCACCATCTGTTCGTGCGCCGGGGTGAGCCGGGCCACCGGCACCGAGCAGCTGATCGCGTCGCGCGCGGGCGTCCGGTAGGGGATCGCCACCCCGAAGCAGCGCAGGCCGAGCGTGTTCTCCTCGCGGTCCACCGCGTAGCCCTGCTCGCGGACCAGCCGCAGCTCCTCGATGAGCTTCTCGCGGTCCGTGATGGTGTGCTCGGTCAGCGCGGGCAGCGACTCGGGCAGCATCTTGCGGACCTGCTCGTCGCTGTGGGTGGCCAGCAGCGCCTTGCCGAGCGAGGTGGAGTGCGCGGGCAGCCGGCGGCCGACCCGGGTGAAGGGGCGCAGATAGTGCTGGGACTGCCGGGTGGCGAGATAGACCACGTTCGTCCCGTCGAGACGGGCCAGGTGGATGGTCTCCGTGGTGTCGTCGGACAGCCGGTCCAGGGTGGGCCGGGCGGCGGCCACGACCTCGTCGCCGTCGATGTACGACGTGCCGACGAGCAGGGCGCGGACGCCGATCCCGTACCGGGTGCCCGTCGCGTCCGTCTCCACCCAGCCCAGCTCCACCAGGGTGCGCAACAGCATGTAGAGGCTGGACTTGGGATACCCGACCGCCTCCTGGACGGCGGCCAGCGAGTGCATGCCGGGCCGCCCCGCGAAGTATTCGAGGAGCTCCACGGTCCGCACCGCGGACTTCACCTGTGCCCCACCGGACTCGGCGACCGACATCGCCCACGCCCCCTTCTCCAGCTTCTCCGCTTCCCGGCCGAACGCCGTCCGAAAAGCTCGCCACCACGATTGCCAACACGGAACGTACGGAAATAGAGTCCCAGCACATTCACGATCAGGAACTCTGTTCAGAATACCGAACACTTGCTGATCCGCGGCCGAGGACGGTCGGACGACGGCCGCAGGACGGGAGGGAATCACGGTGAGCGCAGCACCAGTCTGGAGTGTCGACCCCCGAACCGGGAACCCGCGTGAGCAGGTTGCCGTGGAGGCCACGGCCGAGGAGGTCGACCGCGTGGTCCGGGCGGCCCATGCCGCCCGCGACGCACTCGCCGACCGCGCGGCGCGCGCCGCGTTCCTGCGTACGGCTGCGGAGCTGCTGGAGGAGTCCGGCGAGCACATCATCGAGGCCGCCGACGCCGAGACCGCCCTCGGGCCGGCCCGGCTCACCGGTGAACTGGCCCGCACCGCCGCGCAGTTGCGGGCCTTCGCGGAGGTCGTCGACGAAGGCGCCTATCTCGACGTCCACATCGACCACGAGGACGGCTCCCGCACCCCGCCCTGGCCCGACCTGCGCCGCTACAAGATCCCGCTCGGGGTCGTCGCCGTCTACGCGGCCAGCAACTTCCCGCTCGCCTTCTCCGTGCCCGGCGGCGACACCGCGAGCGCGCTCGCGGCCGGCTGCCCGGTCGTCGTCAAGGCGCACCCCGACCACCCGGCCACCTCCGAACTCTGTGCCTCGGTGCTCCGCCGCGCCGCCGCCCGCACCGGGCTGCCCGAGGACGTGCTGACCTTGGTCCACGGCTTCGAGGCGGGCGTCGAGCTGATCCGCCATCCGCTGGTGAGCGCGGCGGGCTTCACCGGCTCGGTACGCGGCGGCCGCGCCCTGTTCGACGCCGCGGCCGCCCGCCCCGCCCCCATCCCCTTCCACGGCGAACTCGGCTCGCTCAACCCGGTCGTGGTCACCGGGACGGCCGCCGCCGAGCGCGCCGGGGAGATCGGTGCGGGGCTCGGCGGCTCGATGACGCTCGGCGTCGGCCAGTTCTGCACCAAGCCCGGCTTCGTCCTGGTCCCCGAGGGCGCGGCGGGCGACCAGCTCCTGAAGACCCTCACCGAGACGGTCAGCTCCACCGGCTCCGGCGTCCTGCTGGACCACCGCATGCGGGACGCCTTCGTCACCGGCGTACGGGAGCGGGCCGCGCTGCCCGACGTCGGCGCGCCCGTCACCCCCGGCGCGGGCGGCGAGCACACCGTCTCGGCCGGATTCCTCACCGTGCCCGCCGCCCGGCTGACCGCCGAGGGCCCGCACGACGCGCTGCTGGAGGAGTGCTTCGGCCCGGTCACCGTGATCGCCCGGTACACCTCCGTCGACGAGATCGCCGCCGTCCTGGCCCGGCTGCCCGGAAACCTCACCGCCACCCTCCACACCGCCACCGAAGGCCCCGACCCCGACGCGGCCCGTCTGCTGCCCGCCCTCACCCCGCTGGCCGGCCGCATCCTGGTCAACGCCTGGCCGACCGGCGTCGCCGTGGCCCCCGCCCAGCACCACGGCGGCCCCTACCCCGCCACCACGTCCACCTCCACCTCGGTCGGCGCGACGGCGATCGAACGCTGGCTGCGCCCGGTCACGTACCAGTCCACCCCCGAGGCGCTCCTCCCGCCGGAGCTGCGCGAGGACAACCCGCAGAACCTGCCCCGCCGGGTGGACGGACGCCGGGCATGACCCCGCACCTGGACGCCCTTCCCTTCGCCCTGGACGCGGCGGGCCCCGACGGACGCTGGACCCACGCCGACGGCGTACTGACGGGCAGGGCCGGACCCGGCCAGGACCTGTTCGTCCCCCCGTCCGGCGCATCCCTCGATCCGGCCTCCGACGCCCCGCGGCTGCTCGGCGCGGTGGGGGAGGGCGACTTCCGGCTGCTGGCCCGGGTCCGCCCCGGTCTGGCCTCGGCCGGTGACGCGGGCGCGCTGTATCTCCACGTCGGGGACCGCGACTGGGCCAAGCTCTGCCTGGAGCACTCCGCGGACCTCCCGACCGTCTGCACCGTCGTCACCCGGGGCCACTCCGACGACGCCAACGCCTTCGTGGTGGAGGAGGGCGTCTGCTGGCTCCGCCTCAGCCGCAACGGCAGCGCCTACGCCTTCCACGCCTCCACCGACGGCGAGACCTGGACCTTCGTCCGCGTCTTCACCCTCGGCACCGAGGAGGAACGAGCGGCCGCCCGCGTCGGCTTCCTGGTGCAGTCGCCCACCGGCGAGGGCTGCGGCACGGTCTTCGACCGGATCGCGTTCCTGCCCGGGGGAGTGGAGAACCTGCGCGACGGGCGGTGAGGACGGGGCAACGGGAGAGAACGGGGGGCGGGCCGTGACGGCGACGCCGAGATTCGACCAGCGGGCGATAGCCGTGGTGGAACTGACGGGAACGACGGTCGACTGCGGCGAGTTCGAGCAGGCGCTGGCGGAGAGACGCTGGCCGATTCTGCGGAAGGAGGGC
This sequence comes from Streptomyces sp. DSM 106670, assembly GCF_055792845.1. Classification (NCBI taxonomy): domain Bacteria; kingdom Bacillati; phylum Actinomycetota; class Actinomycetes; order Kitasatosporales; family Streptomycetaceae; genus Streptomyces; species Streptomyces sp. DSM 106670. The sequence goes on along the minus strand of NZ_CM147704.1, from coordinate 1,525,861 downwards.
GGCCCCTCCACGGCGGTGACCGCGCACAGGACCCACTACCTGCTGGAGTGCCGGTTCCCGGGGAGCCGCTTCAACGCCCGGCGCGGGGCACGGGAGCGCATCGAGGTGGTGGCGGACGAACTGCAGCTCGACCTCAACGTGGAGGTGACCGACCTCGTGGGCCGGGACCCCGAGGACCGGCCGGTGTGGTTCGCGTACGAGCGCCCGGAGCACCGGAACGTCACGAGCGGTACTCCGACGCGCTGGGAGCGATGGAAGAAGCGAGCCCGGCTGTGGTGCGAGGAACAACTCGCACCGCACCGCACGGGGCGTCGTATCACCGCTGTGTCACGCGTGCGCGCCCAGGAACTCGCGACCCGGACCCTTCCGGGCACGGCGACGCCTTCATCGCGTGTCACGGTTCGCCGGTCTGCGGCCGCCCCGGACCCGGAACCCGATGCCGTGCTCGGCCGGAGACGGCGGTCGGGCCGGCAGCTCGCCCGAATCGGCTATGCCGCGGCGGTCGTCCTGATCGCGTCGTCACTGATCGCGCGCCTGTGGCCTCAGGGCTTCGCCGCGTGGTGGGTGCTGGCCGTGGTGGTGGTGACGGCCCTGGGGCTGGCCGCCCACTCCCTGACCCACGTGCTGCCGGGCCGGCCCGGGGCCGCTTGCGGCGGGGCGCTCGCCCTCGGCACGGCCATGGCCGTCTTCGGAACGATGATCGAGCTCCGGTCCACCGGGGGGTGGGACGGGGCTCCGGGGTATCTGCTCCTTGCCGGTGGCTATGTGGTGTTCACGGGTATCCGCCTGCTGGTACGCCAGTGGAGCTGGCGTGTCGTCGCGCCATGGCTGCTCCCCGCGGTCCTGCCGCTCGCCCTGGGCTTCTTCCCGTCCTTGGGCCTCGGGCTGCACGCCTTCTATCTGGATGCCTTCGACCTGAACCTCGAAGATGTCGAGATCCCGAGGGTCTGGCAGTTCATCGCGACGGCCAAGCTGGGGCTCGCGGTCAACCTCTGGCTCATCGCTCTGGCCGGACTCGGATACATGCAGCACCTTCACTGGCGCGTGCGCGACAGATGGCTCAGCTATACCTTTCTGGGGTTCTGCTCGACGTTGTTGCTGATTTTCGGCGGCTGGAACCTGGGCCTCGAACCGGCGGGCCGCGCCGGTCTGGACGCGGTGAAGGCGGCGGAGTCGGGGCAGGCTCCCGAGGCGTACTTCGGCATCACCCCGGAATGGGTGTGCCTGCGCCCCGTCGGTCCGGCCGACGGCGTATACGTCGACGGCGGGGAGTTCCATCCTTCCCGCCCGTATCTGAGGGTCGGCGACGCGGGCGGGACCGTGGTGCTGTGGGATCGCGTCGAGGAGGGCGTGCTCAAGATGCCCATGAACAAGCTCCGCATCATCCCGGTGGACGGGCCTTCGGAGAACTGCGCCGCTCCGTCATGAATGGCTCCGGCACGGGAATCACCAGGCCGGATTCGGTGTTCCCACCGGTGACCTGACCTGCGGAGGCCCCTCCGCACGCCCTTCCCGCGACCCCTGGAGAGAAGAAGAGTCATGCGCGTCGAGATCTGGAGCGACATCGCCTGTCCGTGGTGCTACATCGGCAAGGCCCGCTTCGAGAAGGGCCTCGCGGAGTTCGCCCACCGGGACGAGGTCGAGGTGGTGCATCGGTCCTTCGAGCTCGACCCGGGGCGGGCCAAGGGCGAGACCGAGCAGGTCGTCGACATGCTGGCCGCCAAGTACGGGCGGACCCGCGAGGAGGCCGCCTCGATGGAGGCCAACGTCGCGGCCAACGCGCAGTCCGAGGGGCTGGGGTACCGCACCGAGGGCCGTGACCACGGCTCCACCTTCGACATCCACCGGCTGCTGCACCTGGCCAAGGCCCGGGGCCGGCAGGAGCTGCTGACCCTCGCCTACCGGGCGAACTTCGCCGAGGAGCGCTCCGTCTTCGACGACGAGGTGCTGCTCGCCCTCGCCGTGGAGGCCGGGCTCGACGGCGACGAGGCCCGCGCGGTGCTCGCCGACCCCGAGGCGTACGCGGACGACGTGCGGACCGATGAGCGCGAGGCGGCCGAACTGGGCGCCAACGCCGTGCCGTTCTTCGTTCTCGACCGGCGGTACGGGATCTCCGGCGGCCAGCCGTCGGAGGTCTTCGTCCAGGCGCTGGAGCAGGCCTGGAAGGACCGTCCCGCCACCGCGCTGACCACCGTCGGCGGGGACGCGGCGGGCTGCGACGCGGACGGGGCCTGCGAGGTCCCGGGGAGCTGAGCTCCGGCGGTCGCGGTTCATCGGCGATGCATAAGCGATCCTTGGGTGCACCCCTTAACTCTCGGTAATTGACTTTGGGTTGAGGGGGCTCCAGGGTGGACGCATGACGATCCTCGCGCCCATCCAAGCCGCAGCCGTCGAATTCGCGCCCGAGGTCACCTACCTCAACACCTCCAGCTGGGGTCTGCTGCCCCGCCGGACGATCGCCGCCGTCAAGGCCCTGGCCGACGAGAACGCCGTCGGCCGGCGGGAGGGGGCGGGCAGCTTCGACGCGGTCGAGGCCGCGCGGGTCGGGTTCGCCCGGCTCGCCGGGGTCCACCCGGACCGGGTCGCCACCGGCGGTTCGGTCACCGTGCACGTCGGCCTGATCGCCGCTTCACTGCCGCCCGGCGCCGAAGTCCTCTGTCCCGAGGGCGAGTTCGCCTCCGTGGTCAGCCCGTTCGCGCTCCGCGGTGATCTCCGCGTGCGGTACGCGCCGCTCGCGGACCTCGCCGATGCCGTACGGCCCTCGACCGCCCTGGTCGCCTTCTCCGCGGTGCAGTCGGCCGACGGCCGGGTCGCCGACCTCGCCGCCGTCCGCGCGGCCGCCGCGGCGCACGGGGCCCGGACCCTGCTGGACGCCACCCAGGCGGCGGGCTGGTTCCCGCTGGACGCCGGGGCGTACGAATACACCGTCACCGGCGGCTTCAAGTTCCTGCTCTGCCCGCGCGGTACGTCCTTCCTGACGGTCACCGAGGAGGCGCAGGACACGCTGCCGCCGCTCTTCGCCGGCTGGGTCTCCGCCGGCGCGCCCTGGGCGAACAACTACGGCCCGCTGGAGCGCCTCGCCCCGACCGCCCGCGGCTTCGACGAGCCGCCCGCCTTCCTCTCGTACCACGGGGCGGAGCACTCCCTGGAGCTGCTCGCGGAGGTCGGCCCCGACGCCCTGTACGCGCACGCCACCGGGCTCGCGTCCCGGCTGCGCGCCGGGCTGACCGGGCTCGGACGCGAGGTGGTGCCCGGGGAGTCGGCGATCGTCTCCGTACCGGGGCTGCAGGGCCGTCGGGACGATCTGATGAAGGCCGGGATCGCCGTCTCGGCCCCGGCCGGGAATCTGCGGATCTCCTGCCACCTCTACAACACCGAGGCCGATGTGGACCGGGTGCTGGAGTTCCTGGCCTGATCGCTCCGCGTGCGTCTGCGCGTCTGTGCGCTGTACGACTCAGCGCCGGTCGGGGCAGTCCGCGGTCTCCCGGCAGAGGTTCTCCTCGACCTTCGCCAGCAGCCGCGCCAGCTCCGCGCGCTCGGCCGGGTCCAGGCCCGCGAGCGTGTGCTCCTCCAGGCTGCCCCAGGCGGCCTCGACCGCGGTGTGCAGCGCGCAGCTCTCGTCCGTCGCCTCGACCAGTACGGCCCGCCGGTCGGCCGGGTCGGGGCGGCGGCGCACATGCCCGGTCTGCTCCAGCCGCTGCAGCATCTTCGTGACCGTGGACGGGTCCAGCTCCAGCGACCTGATCAGCTCCGTCTGACGGACCGCCCCCCGGTCCCACAGGTGCATCATCAGCAACTCCTGCCCCGGGTAGAGCTCCACCCCCTTGAGTGCTTTGCCCGCCGCGATCCGGTGCAGCCGGGCCACCCGGGAGACGGCGTGGCTCACGGGCCCGCTGAGCGCCGCCGTGGGCAGCGCGTCGGTACAGGACTCTTCCGCGGGGGCGGCGTGGCCGGTGGTCATGGCGGGCTCCTGGGGTCCTCGGGCCGGACGGGCCCTGGCGGGGGCTTTCGGTGGCGGCTTCCGATGATGCCCGACCGAATGCCGGACTGAACGGCCGACGGTTTCCCACGACTTTACCTTGGTCGGCCAATGAATGGGCTATGGTGGCCGTCGGCGCCGATGCTTGGCCGACCACATACTTTCTTGGGAGCCTTCATGACCACCGCTTTCGACCCGATCGACCTGTCCGGCACCCCGCTGGCCAACCGCATCGCCCTGGCCCCGATGACCCGCAGCCGGGCCGGTGAGGGCGGCACCGCCACCGAGCTCACCGTCACCTACTACGCCCAGCGCGCCTCGGCCGGCCTGGTGATCACCGAGGGCATCCAGCCGTCCGTCGTGGGCCAGGGCTACCCCTCCACGCCCGGGCTGCACAGCGCCGAGCAGGTCGCCTCCTGGCGTACGGTCACCGACGCGGTGCACGCCAAGGGCGGCAGGATCTTCGCCCAGATCATGCACGCGGGCCGCATCGGCCACCCGGTCCTGCTCCCCGACGGCCTCGTCCCCGTCAGCGCCTCCCCGGTCAGGGCCGAAGGACAGGTCTACACCCACGTCGGCCCGAAGGACTTCGTCGAGCCGCACGAGCTGACCGACGCCGAGGTCCGCGCGACCGTCGCCGACTTCACCGCCGCCGCCCGCAACGCCGTGGAGGCCGGATTCGACGGGGTCGAGCTGCACGGCGCCAACGGCTACCTCATCCACCAGTTCCTCGCCCCCAACACCAACCGGCGCACCGACGCGTGGGGCGGCTCCGACGAGGCCCGCACCCGCTTCGCCGTCGAGGTCGTCAAGGCCGTCGCCGCCGAGATCGGCCCGGAGCGCACCGCACTGAGGATCTCGCCCGGAAACCCGTACAACGACATCGACGAGCCCGCCCCGGAGGCCACGTACACCGCGCTCGTCCGGGAGATCGAGCCGCTCGGCCTCGCCTACCTGCACGTCCTGGAGGCCGTCCCGATCCGCGAGCTGACCCTCGCCCTGCGCAAGGCCTTCTCCGGGACGTTCGTCATCAACGTGCACACCGAGGGCGCCACCGGACCCGACGACCACACGGTGATCGACGACGGCCTCGCCGACCTGATCTCCTACGGGGCGCTCTTCCTCGCCAACCCGGACCTGCCCGCCCGGCTGAAGGCGGGCGGCCCGTTCAACACCCCCGACCCGTCGACCTTCTTCGGCGGCGACGCCAAGGGCTACACCGACTATCCGGCGCTCGACGCCGTCTGATCCGCCGGGGGCCGCCCGTCCCACCGCCACGAGGTGCGGCGCGGGTGGTCCGGCAGCTCGGCGCGGCCGGTGGCCCACAGCAGGACGGTCCACCGGTCCCCGCCCGCCGGGGCGTCGGGGAAGAGCCGGGCCAGCACCCGGTCGCAGAGCGCGCCGGGCGGCGCCCACGTCAGCCCCAGGCCCTCGGCCAGGTCATGGGTGTGCACCAGGGTCTCCACCACACCCATCGCGGCGAAGCCCTCCGGGTCGGAGATCCCGTACCCGTGGTACGAGCGGACCCCGGGCGGCGTCGTCCGCGCCATCGAGGCCAGCAGCGCCCCGCTCGCCTCCAGCGTGGCCAGCAGCCCGGCGGGCCCGGCCTCCCGGTCGGCGAAGACCGCGTTGTGCGGGCCGCCCTCCCGGTCCGGCGCCCACCGGTAGGGCACCTCGCCGTCCAGCGGGGGCGTACGGGGGCCCAACTGCACCGCGTACGCGAACAGATCGTCGCTCAGGTGCTCCGCCGTCTCCCAGCAGGTCCACGTGAGGCTTCCGGCGGGCCCGTCCCAGCGGTCGGCCGGGGCCCCGGCCAGCACATCCACCGCGAGCCGCACCGCCGAGGTCACATCGTCGGCCGTCACCGGCAGCCGGGTGCCGGTCAGCGCCGCCCGCTCGGCGGCGGAGCACTCCACACAGAACTCGTTGCCCTCGGGATCGGCGAGCGTCGCCCAGCCCCGCCCGTTCGGTCGGCGGTGGTCGCCCACCAGCGTGGCCCCGAGCGCGAGCAGCCGCTCGACCTCCTCGTCCCGGGAACGGTCCTGCGGCTGGATGTCCAGATGGACCCGGTTCTTGGTCCGTTTCGGCTCGTCCACCTGTACGAAGAGGATCGCCGCGCCGGGCGCCTTGACCAGCGCCTCCGGATCACCGGGGGAGTCCTCGTCGGAGAGCGGGGCGCCGAGCACCTGGGCCCAGAAGGCGCCGAGTCCGTAGGCGTCGGAACAGTCGATCGTGATGTGGCGTACATGGGAACTCATGGCGGACACCCTCTCCGCTGACCCGGCCCCGGTCCAGCGAGTTACGCAGGCGGGGCCGGGACGGCGTACCGTCCCGGCCCCGGCTCTCCTGCGCGTACCGCTACTTCACCGGCGTGAAGTCCCGCGCCCCGATGAACTCGGGGCGGCGGATCGGAGCCGCGAAAGGCTCCTCGGCCGCGTTCTCCACGCTGTTGAAGACGATGAAGACATTGCTGCGCGCGTACGGGGTGATGTTGTCGCCCGAACCGTGCATGGCGTTGCAGTCGAACCAGGTCGCCGAACCGGCCTTGCCCGTGAAGAGCCTGATGCCGTGGCGGTCGGCCATCTTCGTCAGCGCCTCGTCGGACGGGGTGCCCGCGTCCTGCATCTGGAGCGACTTCTTGTAGTTGTCCTTCGGCGTCTCGCCCGCACAGCCGAGGAACGTCTTGTGCGAACCGGGCATGATCATCAGCCCGCCGTTGGTGTCGAAGTTCTCGGTCAGCGCGATCGACACGGACACCGTCCGCATGTTCGGCAGACCGTCCTCCGCGTGCCAGGTCTCGAAGTCCGAGTGCCAGTAGAAGCCCGAGGCCCCGAAGCCCGGCTTCACATTGATCCGGGACTGGTGGACGTACACGTCCGAGCCGAGGATCTGGCGGGCCCGGCCCACCACCCGCTCGTCGCGGACCAGCCCGGCGAAGACCTCACTGATCCGGTGGACCTCGAAGACGGACCGCACGTTCTGCGTCTGCTTCTCGACGATGGAGCGCTCGTCGGCGCGGATCGCCGGGTCGGAGATCAGCCGGTTCAGCTCCGCCTGGTAGACGGCGACCTCGTCCGGCGTGATCAGCTGCTCGATGCTGAGGAAGCCGTCGTGCTCGTAGCTCTGGAGGTCCTTGGCGACGATCGGACCCGGTGCGCCCGGCGCGGACCAGATGACCGGGTCCTGGCGGGGAGTGGTCATCTCGGCGGCGCCGCGCGAGGGGTACAGATCGGCGCGTACTTCGGTGGTCATGGTTCAGCCCTCCTCGGTCAGCAGTGGGTAGACACCGTTCTCGTCATGGTCCTCCCGTCCGGTGACGGGGGGATTGAAGACGCACACGCAGCGGAAGTCGGTCTTGGGCCGCATGGTGTGCCGCTCATGTCCGTCCAGCAGATACATCGTGCCGGGCGTGATCCAGTGCTTCTCGCCGGTCTCGTCGTTGGTGAGCTCGGCCTCGCCCTCGGTGCACAGCACCGCCTCGATGTGGTTCGCGTACCACATGGAGGTCTCCGTGCCCGCGTACAGCACGGTCTCGTGGAGCGAGAAGCCCACCTTCTCCTTGGCGAGCACGATGCGCTTGCTCTCCCAGGTGCCGGACGCGGCCTTCACATGCCGGTCGGTGTTCTCGATGTCACTGAACGATCGGACGATCACGGTGAGCGGTTGCCTTTCTCTTCTCTGCACGGGCCCCGGGCCTCGCGGCCCGGGACCTCTTCTTCTGCGCCTGCCCCGGGAGTACCGGGTCAGGCCGTCTCGCGGACGCAGCGGGCCAGCGTGCGCAGGCCCTCGTCCAGTTCCTCGGGGGTGATGGTCAGCGGCGGCAGCAGCTTGACGACCTCGCTCTGCGGGCCCGAGGTCTCCAGCAGCAGCCCCAGCTCGAAGGCGCGGGCGCATACCGCCGAGGCGCGCGCCGGGTCCTCGAACTCCATGCCCCACACCAGGCCCCGGCCGCGGAACTGCGCGGTCGGCTCCTCGGCGCAGATGGCCAGCAGCGTCTGCGCGACCTGCTCGCCGCGGGCCAGGGTCTGCTTCTCCATCTGGCCGTCCGCCCAGTAGGCGTCCAGCGCGGCGGCGGCCGTGACGAAGGCCGGGTTGTTGCCGCGGAAGGTGCCGTTGTGCTCGCCCGGCTCCCAGATGTCCAGCTCCGGCTTGAACAGGCAGAGCGACATCGGCATCCCGTAGCCGCTGATGGACTTCGACAGCGTGACGATGTCCGGGACGATGCCGGCCTCCTCGAAGGAGAAGAAGCCGCCGGTACGGCCGCAGCCCATCTGGATGTCATCGACGATCAGCAGCATGTCCTGGCGCTCGCACAGCTCCTTGAGCGCGCGCAGCCACTCGGCGCGGGCCACGTTGATGCCGCCCTCGCCCTGGACCGTCTCCACGATCACGGCGGCGGGCTTGTTCAGCCCGGAGCCCTGGTCCTCCAGCAGTCGCTCGAACCACAGGAAGTCGGGGACCGTACCGTCGAAGTAGTTGTCGAACGGCATCGGGGTGCCGTGCACCAGCGGGATCCCGGCGCCGGCCCGCTTGAACGCGTTGCCGGTGACCGCCAGCGAGCCCAGCGACATGCCGTGGAAGGCGTTGGTGAACGAGACGACGGACTCGCGGCCCTTGACCTTACGGGCCAGCTTCAGCGCCGACTCGACGGCGTTGGTGCCGGTCGGGCCGGGGAACATCACCTTGTACGGCAGGTCGCGCGGCCGCAGGATCACGTTCTGGAACGTCTCCAGGAACGCGCGCTTGGCGGTGGTCGCCATGTCCAGGCCGTGGGTGATGCCGTCGCGCTCGATGTAGTCGATCAGCGCTCGTTTCAGCACCGGGTTGTTGTGGCCGTAGTTCAGCGAACCGGCCCCGGCGAAGAAGTCCAGGTAGGAGTGGCCGTCCTCGTCGGTCAGCCGGGCGCCCTGGGCGCGGTCGAACACGGCGGGCCAGCCGCGGCAGTAGCTGCGGACCTCGGACTCGAGAGTCTCGAAGACGCTCAGTGCGGGCGGGGTGATGGTCACAGCGGATCTCCTGCGTGAGGGGGTGTGACGGGCGGTGGTCGAGTGCTCCCCGCCGCTCGGAGGCGGCCGGGACCGCGCCGGGTGGTCGGACGGCGCGAAAAGTCGGGGAGGCCGGGCGTACGGGTCGGGTACGCCGGGGTGGTGGCCGGGCGGGTCCGGCCGGCGAACGTGCCGGTCGGTCGGTGAGCGTGCCGGTCAGGCGGCGAACGGGCCTATCCGGTAGAGCACCTCGGGCAGATGCGTCCCTTCGGGGAACAGCGCGCCCTCGAAGAGCACCTCCTGCTCCAGCGCGACGTCGTGGCGCTGGGCGTAGGACGTGAACAGCCGGTCGGACGCGGTGTTGTCCGGGGTGATCGTCGTCTCCACGGACGACAGTCCCTGGTCGGCGGCGACCCGGGCGGTCAGCGCGTCCAGCAGAGTGGCGGCCAGCCCCTTGCCGCGGTGGGCCTGGTCCACGGCCACCTGCCAGACGACGAGGGTCTGGGGGCGGTCGGGCCTGATGTAGCCCGTCACGAAGGCGATGGGCTCGCCGTTCTCGCCACGGGCGACGACGGAGGTCGCGGCGAAGTCACGACACCACAGCAGGTAGCTGTACGAGGAGTTCAGGTCCAGGACCTGGGAGTCGCGGGCGATGCGCCAGATCGCGGCTCCGTCCTCCACTCGTGGGGTGTCGATACTGAGGAATTCGCTTCGGGCACGGGCAAAATCTGCTGGTGCGGCGGTCATGGGAATTGAATTTACCCAGCAAATTTCGAAATTGCATCGACGTGAAGGGTTGGGTGAAGCGCCTCCATGTGTTATCAGGCGTGCGCGAGATTCACCATGATTCGGGTGGAATTTCAGGCTCTTTGTCCCGAATTTTTCGGGCATAACGCCGCCCGTGTGGAGTCGGTCACAGGGTTGTAACTCTCCTGAGACGTGTCCGAATCACGAAGTTCGATGCCCGAAAAACTTCCGCGTTTAGGTGCCGGGAAAGCGGGCAGAAGAATGCGGGGAGCTGCTTTCGATAAAGCAGCTCCCCGCATTATGAATATCAGCGGCCCGGCCAGGTTTCCGAAACGGCGGCCCGGGCAGCATCGATATCGACCCGCAGGCCCGCATCGGTCAGCGCCGCCCCCAGAGCCGCGAGCGAGGACAGCACCGCGTCCCGCGTCGCATCCGCCCCGTAGTGATTGACCCGGATCATCTCCTTGGACAGCGCCCCGCCGCCCGCGACGAGCGGGAGCGAGGGATCGGCCGCCAGCGCGTGCGCGACCAGCGCGGCGGCGTCGGTCCCCGCCGGGGCGCGCAGCGTCGTGGCCACCGGAGCGGCGTCCCGCGCCTGAAGGACGTACGGCTCCAGACCGCCGCCCAGCGCCACCGCGCCCGCCCGGGTCGCCGCGGCGGCCGAGGCGTGGCGGGCCATCACCATGTCCAAGCCGTCCGCCTCGATCCGCTCCAGACACGCCTCCAGGCCCAGCATCTCCAGCTGCGCCGGGGCGTGCGGCAGCGCCTTGCGGCCCCCGTCGATCCAGCGCTCCTTCCAGTCCAGGAGGGAGAGGTAGGAGCGGCGCGGGGCTGCCGGGTTGGCGGCCATCCGCTCCCAGGCCCGCGCGCTCACCGACACCGCGGAGACCCCGGCCGGCCCGCCCATGGCCTTCTGCGCGCCGATCACGCACAGATCGACGCCCCAGGCGTCCGGCAGCAGCGGCTCGGCGCCCACCGAGGCGACCGCGTCCAGCATGAACAGCGCGCCGTGCGCCCGGACCACCTCGCCGATCTCCGCGACCGGGTTGGTGTTGCCGGTCGCCGCCTCCGCGTGCACCAGCGAGACGAAGTCGATCTCCGGGTGCGCGGCGAGCGCGTCGGCGATTTGGCCGGCGGTCACCGCCGTATGGAAGGGCACCGCGAGGTCGACGACCTGCGCGCCGCAGTCCCGCAGCCAGTTGCCGAAGGTCTGCCCGTAGGGGCCGGTGACCACGTTCAGCGCGGTCGAGCCGGGCCGCGCGCCGCTGCGGATACAGCCCTCCAGCGGCAGCAGCGCCTCGCCCTGGGTGATGACGACGTCCTGCTCCGTGGCGAGGAGCCGGGCCACGGACCGCTCGATCGCCGCGAAGCGGTCGGCGGTCAGCGGCGGGAGGTCGAGGAAGGGGTGCGTCACGGTGGGGCTCTCTTCGGGTTCGTGCGGCGGTCGGAAAGACACCGGCAGCCTACCGACGGCCTTCCGGCGGCCTCGTACAGTGCCGCCTATGAGTGATCAGGAGGAACAGCGGGTGCTGCGGGTGAAGGGCCGGGTGCTCGTCGGCCCGGACGAGGTGCGGGACGAACTGTGGGCCGTGGACGGGCGGATCACCTACGAGCGGCCGCCCGGCGCCGACCGCGCGGTGACCGTCACCGGCTGGGCGCTGCCCGGTCTGGTCGACGCGCACTGCCATGTGGGCCTGGACGCGCACGGCCCGGTCGACGCGGCCACCGCCGAGAAGCAGGCGCTCACCGACCGGGAGGCCGGAACCCTGCTGATCCGGGACGCCGGATCGCCCTCCGACACCCGGTGGGTCGACGACCGCGAGGATCTGCCGAAGATCATCAGGGCCGGCCGGCACATCGCCAGGACCCGCCGCTACATCCGTAACTACGCCCATGAGATCGAGCCCGGCGACCTCGTCGCGTACGTGGCCCGGGAGGCCCGGCGCGGGGACGGCTGGGTCAAGCTGGTGGGGGACTGGATCGACCGCGACGCCGGGGACCTGACCGCCTGCTGGCCGCGCGGCGAGCTGGCGGCGGCCATCGCCGAGGCGCACCGGCTCGGCGCCCGGGTCACCGCGCACTGCTTCGCCGAGGAGTCGCTCACCGACCTGGTGGAGGCGGGCATCGACTGCGTCGAGCACGCCACCGGCCTCACCGAGGAGACCATCCCGCTCTTCGCCGAACGCGGGGTCGCGATCGTCCCGACGCTGGTCAACATCGCCACCTTCCCGGACCTCGCGGCGGGCGGCGAGGCCAAGTTCCCGCGCTGGTCGGCCCATATGCGGCAGCTGTACGAACGCCGCTACGACACCGTGCGCGCCGCGTACGACGCGGGCATCCCGGTCTACGTCGGCACCGACGCGGGCGGCTCGCTGGCGCACGGCCTGGTCGCGGGCGAGGTTGCCGAGCTGGTCAAGGCGGGCATCCCGCCGCTGGAGGCCCTCTCCGCCACCGCGTGGGGAGCCAGGCGCTGGCTGGGGCGGCCGGTGCTGGAGGAGGGCGCCCCGGCGGACCTGGTGGTGTACGAGGAGGATCCGCGCGCGGACGTCCGGGTGCTGGCGGCTCCTCGGCACATCGTGCTGAACGGGCGTGTGATCGGCTGAGGGCGGCGCGGTGCCGTGTTGACGGGCAGTGACGGGGGCGGCCCCGGCTCGTTGAAGCACCTTCGCGCATGTCGCGGTGTCGTCCGCTGTGTTCGGGTGCCGTACGACCGGAGCCGGGTGAAACGAGTGACGCCGGGGAACGCGCGTGCCGAAAGATTCGAATATGCGCGCGGAAACCCCCCTTTGGGGTGAACTCACGCCAGGTATCCGCCAGTTCACCCTCAGTGCGTAAAGATTCACGGAGTCGAGGCCGCCGGCACGGGCGATGTCCCCCATTGGACTGTGCCGGTGGCTCCATGTCTCTTGTGGGGGTTCCACCATCTTGAACAGCAACACCTTCCGTCTCGCCGCCCTGGCGGTCGCCGCCGCCCCCGTCGCTCTGCTTGCCGCCGTCCCCGCGCACGCAGCCCCGGCGACGCCCACCACCGGCGAGGGCAGGGCGAGCGCGGTCGTGCTCCGTACCGGGCTCGACGTCTCGCTCCTCAACAAGTCCGTCCAGGTGCCCCTCAAGGTCACGCTCAACGAGGTGCAGGCGCCGGCCAGCGCCGAGAAGACCGCGCTGACGGTGAACCTGGACGGGGTGGAGGGCCGGCCGGTGAGCGTCCTGCGCGCCGATGTGGCCACCGCGAACGCCACCGTGGACGAGCACAAGGCCGAGGGGTACACCAACCTGGCGAAGGCCCGGATCCATGTCCCCGGACTCACCGCGCTCTCGCTCATCGAGGTCGAGAAGGTCACCTCCAAGGCCGTCTGCGAGACCGGCAAGAAGCCCGTCGCCGAGTCGAACGTGCTCGGCCATGTCGCGGTGCTCGGCAAGAAGGTGACACTCAGCGCGGGCGGCCCGACGCGGGTGTCGGTGCCGGGTGTCGGCGAGGTCTCCCTCGACCTGTCCAAGACCGTCACCACCGAGCGCACGGCGGCCGCGACGGCGCTCCAGCTCAAGGTGTCGGTCAACCCGCTGAAGCTCAACGTCGCCGAGGTGGAGGGCGAGGTCACCCTCGCCGAGGCGACCTGCGAGACCCCGAAGGGGCCGAAGACCCCCGAGAAGCCGGGCACCACGGACGGCGGCTCCACCGGCGGTGACACGGGCGGCGACTCCGGCGGTTCCACCGACGGCGGCTCCACGGACGGGGGTTCCACGGACGGCGGCTCCACCGGCGGCGACCAGGGCGACGGCGGCAAGAGCGGCGACGTGAAGACGCAGACCGGCTCCGACACCGGCCCCGCCCCCACCGAGGCCAACCTCGCCGAGACCGGCGGCAGCTCCACCACCCCGTACATCGCGGGCGGAGCGGCCCTGCTGCTGGCCGTCGGCGCGGGCGCCACGGTGCTGGCCCGCAGGCGCAGCAGCCAGAGCTGATACGCGAAAGGGGGGCGGCGTCCGCACGACGGACGCCGCCCCCGGGTTCTGCGGGGCTCCTCAGCGCCCCGATCTCGCGGGCAGCGCCTGCACGGCCTGGTCCAGCGCCTGGAGGAAACGATTGGTCGTGGCCCGGTCCCGGACCGCGAGCCGCAGCCACTGCGGCCCGAGCCCCGGGAACGTATCCCCGCGCCGGGCCGCGAAGCCCAGCAGCCGCAGCCGCTCCCGCACCTCCGCCGCCCGCTCCAGACGCACCAGGACGAACGGCCCCCGGGCCGTCTCCACCGCCTCCACCTCGCTGAACTCGGCCAGCCCGGCGAGCAGATGGGCCCGGTCCACGGTGATCCGGTCCGCCGCCTCGGCCGCCTCCACCAGCGCCCGCGGCTCCATGCACGCCTCCGCCGCCGCCAGCGCCGGGGTGGACACCGGCCACAGCGGCTGCGCCTCCGCGAGCAGCGCCACCGTCTCCGGCTCGGCCAGGACATAGCCGATCCGCAGCCCGGCGAGCCCCCAGGTCTTGGTGAGACTGCGCAGCACCACGAGCCCCGGGATGTCCGTCCGCCCGCACAACGCCTCGCGCTCGCCCGGCACGACGTCCATGAACGCCTCGTCGACCACCAGCGTCCGCCCCGGCCGCGCCAGCCGCTCCAGCAGGGCCGCCGGATGCAGCACGGACGTCGGGTTCGTCGGATTGCCGATCACCACGAGGTCCGCCTGCTCGGGCACGGCCGCCGGATCGAGCCGGAAGCCGTCCTCCTCCCGCAGCAGCACCCGGCCCACCCCGTGCCCGGCCGCCCGGAGCGCCGCCTCCGGCTCGGTGAACTGCGGATGCACCACGACCGGACACCGGGCCGGAAGAGCCCGGGCGATCAGGACGAACGCCTCGGCCGCGCCCGCCGTCAGCAGCACCCGCTCCACCGGCAGTCCGTGCCGGCCCGCGACCGCGGCCCGGGCGGAGGACCCGTCCGGGTAGGCGGCCAGCGAGGTGAGCGACGCGGCTATCCGCTCGCGCAGCCACTCCGGGGGAGTGTGGGTACGGACGTTCACGGCGAGATCGGTCAGATTCTCGCCGCGCACCTCCGCGTCGCCGTGGTGGCGCAGGTCGGGGCCGGCGCTCTCGATGTTCTGTGTGGGGGGAGTCATGGCAGCCATGGTGAACGGGCGGGAGCCCCCCGTCACCGGTGAGGTGGAAGTTTTCCTCCCGGAAACATCGAAAGTCCCGGTGACGGCCGGAAAACGCCGGGCCACCGCACAGGTCGCCACCCCCGCGGACGCGGCGTTCGCGCCCGTGGCACGGGTCTTCGGCACCACCAGCTCGTCCGCCTCGATCAGCGCCGCCGCCTCCGCGACCGACGGGGTCCCCACCGCCGCACCCACCGCGCCCGAGGGGTGCGGCACGCGGACCGCGGCCAGCGCCCTGGCCGGATGCGTCCGCACCGGCACCCCGAGCCGGGCCGCCGCCCCCACGATCCCCGGCTCGTCCCCCTTCGCGTCGACCGTGGCCACCTCCACCACGTCCGCCGCGTCCAGCCCGGCCCCGCTCAACACCGCCTCGATCAGGGCGAACACCGCGTCGCCGGAGGCGCCGCGGCGCGCGCCGACCCCCACCACCAGACTGCGGGCGCCGGACTCCGGTCCGGGGCCGACGGATGCTCCGGTCATCGGCGGAGTCCTGCCTTTCAGGTCAAACGTCGCGGTGGTGCGTCGGTGGTACGTCAGGGGTACGGAGGCAGCGGGCGCGGCCGTTCCGTATACGGGGCACGGGCACGGGCGGCAGGAGAGGCGCCGCGGGCCACGCCGGTAAGGACACCCTGAGATGCGGAGGGAGGGCTTGATCGGCTAGCAAGGCCCCATGGCGGTGTTCGTCGCGCTCGGCGCGTTCCTGATGACCCTGGCCGGCGGCTGGGTCGCCCAACGCGTCACCGACCGCCGTCACCTGGTGCTCGGCTTCGCGGGCGGGCTGATGCTCGGTGTGGTCGGACTCGACCTCCTGCCGGAGGCGATGGAGGCCGCGGGCACCCCGGTGTTCGGCGTGCCCGCCGCCCTGTTGCTGTTCGTCGGCGGCTTCCTGGTGGCCCATCTGGTCGAGGGGCTGCTCGCCGTACGCCAGGTGGCACACGGGGCGAGCGGCGAACGCGTACCCCAGGTGGGGCTGACGGCGGCGGCCGCGATGGTCGGCCACAGCCTGATGGACGGCATCGCGCTCGGCGCCGCCTTCCAGGTCAGCGGAGCCATGGGCCTGGCCGTCGCGCTGGCGGTGATCAGTCATGACTTCGCCGACGGATTCAACACGTACACCCTCACCAGTCTGTACGGGAACGCCCGCCGAAAGGCGCTCCTGATGCTGTTCGCGGCCGCTCTGGCGCCGGTCGTGGGCGCCGCGACGACGCTGCTGTTCACCCTTCCGGAGGAACTGCTCGGCGGCTATCTCGGCTTCTTCGGCGGCGCGCTGCTCTATCTGGCCGCCGCGGAGATTCTTCCCGAGGCGCACCACACCCATCCCGCCCGCTCCACCCTTCTCTGCACCATCGGGGGCGTGGGCTTCATCTGGCTGGTCGTCGGCATCGCCGAATGAGCCACGCGTACGCCCGCACACGCCGCCGAGGCGAACGCGCGGGTCGCTCACCGCGCCCGGCAGTGCTCGACGAACCGCCGGGCCACCTCGGGGGCGGCCGCCCAGTGGGTGTGCAGATAGCTGGCGTGCACGCCCCGCCGGACGTATCCCTCGACCCGCCGCTCCGGCTGGTGCATGCCCCAGGCCGGGGTGGTCCCGGCCCCCGGCTCCAGCACCGTGCGGTGGAACTCGTGACCGCGCATCCGGGTCCCCGCCACCGCCAGCGCACTGTCCGAGACCGCGACCGCCTGCCGGTACCCGAGCGTGAGCCGCTCGGACATCCTGGCCTCGGCGTCCAGCACCCCGCACATCGGCTTCCCGTCCAGCTCCCGCGCCAGATACAGCAGCCCCGCGCACTCGGCCGCCACCGGCGCGCCGCTCAGGGCCAGCTCCGTGACCGCCCGCCGCAACGGCTCGTTCGCCGACAGCTCGGGGGCGTACATCTCCGGGAACCCGCCGCCGATGACGAGCCCCGCCGTACCCGCCGGCAGCTTCTCGTCCCGCAGCGGGTCGAAGGTCACGACCTCCGCCCCGGCCGCCGTCAGCAGTTCGGCGTGCTCCGCGTACGCGAAGGTGAACGCCGCCCCGCCCGCCACGGCGACAACGGGCCGGGGACCATGAGCGGGGGCCGCGGGGGAGGCCGAGGCCGCCGGGGCGTACGCGGGCGACCAAGGCTCGTCCGCCAGCGCGGGAGCCGTGCGCGCCAGCGCCATCAGCGCGTCCAGGTCGCACCCCGCGCGGACCCGCTCACCCATGGCCCGTACGGCGTCCACCGCATCGCCCTGCCGCTCGGCCACCGGCACCAGACCCAGGTGACGCGAGGGCGTCGCGACCTGCGGGGCCCGCCGGATCACGCCCAGCACCGGCAGGCCGGACTCGTCCAACGCGTCCCGCAGCAGCGCCTCGTGCCGGTCGGAGGCCACCTTGTTCAGGATCACCCCGCCGATCCGCACCTCCGGATCCCAGGAGGCGAACCCGTGCACCAGGGCCGCCACCGACCGGGACTGCGAAGAGGCGTCCACCACCAGCACCACGGGCGCCCTGAGCAGCTTCGCCACCTGCGCGGTCGACGCCAGCTCACCCTGCCCCGAGGCACCGTCGTACAGCCCCATCACACCCTCGACCACGGCGAGATCGCACCCCGCCGACCCGTGTGCGAAGAGCGGGGCGATCAGCTCCGTCCCGCACATGTACGCGTCGAGATTGCGGCCGGGACGGCCCGTCGCCAGCGAGTGGTAACCCGGATCGATGTAG
The DNA here is from genome assembly GCF_055792845.1 of Streptomyces sp. DSM 106670. Lineage (NCBI taxonomy): Bacteria > Bacillati > Actinomycetota > Actinomycetes > Kitasatosporales > Streptomycetaceae > Streptomyces > Streptomyces sp. DSM 106670. The sequence continues at coordinate 1,508,319 of NZ_CM147704.1, read as the reverse complement.
TCCGGGCCCACCTTGTGCGGCGAGACGGCAAGCCCGCGCGCGGCGAAGGCGGCCATCAGACCGGTGGCGACGGTGGTCTTGCCGCTGTTGGAGGCCGGAGCGGCGATGACCAGACGGGGCACACTCACCACTCGATGCCCCTCTGGCCCTTCTGCCCCGCGTCCATCGGGTGCTTCACCTTCGACATGTCGGTCACCAGGTCGGCGGCCTCGATGAGCGCGTCCGGCGCGTTGCGGCCGGTGATCACCACATGCTGGGTGCCGGGCCGGTTCCGCATCACCTCGACGACCTCGTCGGTGTCGATCCAGCCCCAGTGCATCGGATAGGCGAACTCGTCGAGCACGTACAGCTTGTACGTCTCGGCCGCCAGGTCGCGCTTGACCTGCTCCCAGCCCTCACGGGCCTTCTCCTCGTTGTCGAGCTGACCGTCGCGCTGGACCCAGGACCAGCCCTCGCCCATCTTGTGCCAGTCGACGGTGCCGCCCTCGCCGCTCGCGCCCAGCACCTTCAGCGCGTTCTCCTCGCCGACCTTCCACTTCGCCGACTTCACGAACTGGAACACCCCGATCGGCCAGCCCTGGTTCCAGGCCCGCAGCGCGAGCCCGAAGGCGGCGGTCGACTTGCCCTTCCCGATGCCCGTGTGGACGAACAGGAGCGGGCGGTTGCGCCGCTGCCGGGTGGTGAGCCCGTCGTCCGGCACCGATGTCGGCTGTCCCTGCGGCATTAAGCGGCCCTCCCGGCTGCGGTGACGTCCTTGACGAGCCCGGCGATCGAGTCGGCCCGCAGCTCGTCGAGCGTGACGGCGGTGCCTCCCAGTTCCCGGGCCAACTCCCCGGCGAGACCGAGGCGTACGTACCCCGACTCGCAGTCCACGACGACCGAGGCCGTCCCCTCCGAGCGGTGCAGCCGTGCCGCCCGCCCCGCGAGCGCCACCGGCTCGGGCCCGCCGGTCGCCCGTCCGTCCGTGACGACGACGAGCAGGGGCCGCCGCGACGGATCGCGCAGCCGCTCCACCCGCAGGACGTCATGGGCCTTGAGCAGCCCGGCGGCGAGCGGAGTGCGCCCGCCCGTCGGCAGCGACTCCAGCCGTGCGGCGGCCGCGTCCACCGACGAGGTCGGCGGCAGCGCCACCTCCGCCTCCTTGCCCCGGAAGGTGACCAGACCGACCTTGTCCCGCCGCTGGTAGGCGTCCAGCAGCAGTGACAGCACGGCCCCCTTGACCGCGCTCATCCGCTGCCGGGCCGCCATCGACCCGGAGGCGTCCACGACGAACAGCACGAGGTTGCCCTCACGCCCCTCGCGGGTCGCCTGCCGCAGATCGTCCCGGCGCACCACGAGCCCGCGCCCGGCACGCCCGCGCGCACGCTGGTGCGGGGCGGCCGCCTGCACGGTCGCGGCCAGGTGAAGCTTGGTCAGCGACCCCTGCGGGCGGCGCGCGCCGGTCGTACGCCCGTGCTCGGTACGGGCCCGGGAGCGCCGCCCGGCAGCGCCCTCGCCGAGCCCCGGCACGCTGAGCATCTTCGTCCGGAACGGCTCGGCGGACGCCACCGGCTGCTGCTCGGCCCCGGTGGACCGGCCGGGCGCGTCGGGGGCGCCTTCGGGAGCCTGCGACGGCGTGTCGCCGTCCTCGCCGCCCTGGCCCTGCGGCGGCGTACGGTCGCCGTCGGCCTGCGGCGGCAAACCCCCGCCGCCACCGCCGTCATCGTTCCCGCCACCATCAGGGTCGGGGTCGGGCCGGTCATCGTCGTCGTTGTCGTCCTGCGGGCCGGCCTCGTCCAGGGTCTGGTCGAGCTTGTCCTCGTCCAGGCCCGGCGCGTCGAAGGGGTTGCGGCGACGCCGGTGGGGGAGCGCGAGGAGCGCGGCCTGCCGCACGTCGTCGGCGGTGACCTCCTCGCGCCCCGCCCAGGCGGCCAGCGCGGTGGCGGTACGGGCCATCACGATGTCGGCCCGCATGCCGTCCACCTCGAACGCGGCGCAGGTGGCGGCGATCTGCCGCAACACGCCGTCGCCGAGCACGACGCGGGGCAGCAGGGCGCGCGCATCGGCGATCCGCCGCCGCAGGGCGCTCTCCTCCTCGGCCCAGCGCGCCGCGAAGCCCTCGGGATCGTCGTCGTACGCGAGCCGGCGCCGCACGACCTCGACCCGCTCGTCGGTGTCCCGGGACGCGGCCACCTCGACGGTCAGCCCGAACCGGTCCAGCAACTGCGGCCGCAGCTCGCCCTCTTCCGGGTTCATCGTGCCGACCAGCAGGAACCGCGCCGCATGCCGTACGGAGACGCCCTCGCGCTCCACGTACGAGGCGCCCATGGCCGCCGCGTCCAGGAGCAGGTCCACCAGGTGGTCGTGGAGCAGGTTGACCTCGTCCACGTACAGGATCCCGCGATGCGCGTCGGCCAGCAGCCCCGGTTCGAACGCCTTCACGCCCTCCGAGAGCGCCCGCTCGATGTCCAGCGCCCCCACGAGCCGGTCCTCGGACGCGCCGACGGGCAGCTCCACGGTCCGCGCGGCCCGCGACACACCGGCCGCCTCCGCGTGCGGCCCGTCGGGACACGCCGGATCGGGCGAGACCGGATCACAGGAGAACCGGCACCCGGGCACGACGGCGACCTCGGGCATGAGGGCGGCCAGCGCACGCACAGCGGTGGACTTGGCGGTCCCCTTCTCCCCCCGCACGAGCACCCCACCGACAGCCGGACTGACCGCGTTCAGCAACAGCCCGAGCCGCAGGTCGTCCTGCCCGACGATCGCGGTGAAGGGATACGGCGTACTCACAAGGCCTCCTGGTCGACATGAACAACAGCTGCTTCCCCAAGCCCGCGGGGCGTTGCCTCCGCGGACCGGGCACCATCAAGCCCCTCGTTCCTGCGGGCTTCTCCCGGCGCCTCCGGGGGAGCCATTTCCAGCCCCTCCGGCGATTGAGGAGCGGGGTCCGGGGCAGCGCCCCGGCTCTCCGGAGCCCCCGCACCGAACGACGGCGCCCCCGGCGGCACGAACGGCAACCCGGACGGCGCCCCGCCCTCGATCAACCGCCACAACGCATCCGTATCCGCATGCTCCTCCACCAGATCCCCCAGCCGATCCAGCTGCTCCTCCCGCAACACCCCGAACCTCGTGTCCGGCGCGGGAACGAACCGCCGCCCGGCGGCCCGGGCCACCTCCACCAGGAACCGCCGCCGGAACGCATCGCTCTCCAGCGACCCGTGCCAGTGCGTCCCCCACACCGCCCCCACCCGGCACCCGTCCAGGAACGGCTCCCCGCCCCGTACATCGGCCACCCCGTGGTGGATCTCGTACCCCTCCACCGGCTCACCCAGCGCCGAACCGACCGGCCGCGCCAGCGTCTTGGCCCGGTCGAAGCGAATCCGTACGGGAAGGACCCCCAGCCCGTCCACGACCCCCGCCCGCGACTCCACCTCGTCCTCGATCCGCTCACCGAGCACCTGGAACCCGCCGCAGATGCCGAGCACCGGCCGGCCCTCCGCCGCGCGCCGCACCAACGCGTCCGCGAGCCCCCGCTCGCGCAGCCAGGCCAGCGCCTTCACCGTGCCGCGCGTCCCGGGCACGATCACCAGATCCGCGTCGGCCAGCTCATCGGCCCGGTCCACGAACCGCACGACGACGCCCGGTTCGGCGGCCAGCGCGTCCACGTCGGTGAAGTTGGACATCAACGGCACCGCGCAGACCGCGACCCGCAGCACGTCCTCCCCATGGGGCGGCGCCACGACCGACTCGCGGACCGCACCGCGCAGGGACACCCGCAGGCCGTCCTCCTCGTCGATGCCGAGCCCGTGGGCGTACGGCAGCACTCCGTACGTCCGCCGCCCGGTCAGACCGTGGAGCATGTCCAGCCCCGGCTCCAGCAGCGAGACGTCGCCCCGGAACTTGTTCACCAGGTAGCCCGCGACCAGCGCCTGATCCTCCGCGCTCAGCAGCGCCGTGGTCCCGAAGAAGGAGGCGAAGACCCCGCCCCGGTCGATGTCCCCGACCACCAGCACGGGAAAGCGGGCGGCCCGCGCGATCCCCATGTTCACGATGTCGGTCCGCCGCAGATTGATCTCGGCGGGGCTTCCGGCTCCCTCGCAGATCACCGCGTCGTACGTCGCCCGCAGCTCCTCCAGACACCCCGTCACCGTCCCGAGCAGCGCCTCCTGACGCCCCCCGTGGTACCCCCGGGCGCTCATCTCGCCGACCGGCTTGCCCATCAGGACGACCTGGCTGGACCGGTCGCTGCCGGGCTTCAGCAGCACCGGGTTCATCAGGGCCGTCGGCTCCACCCGGGCGGCCTGCGCCTGCATGGCCTGGGCCCGCCCGATCTCCGCGCCCTCGCGGGTCACGAAGGAGTTGAGAGACATGTTCTGCGCCTTGAACGGCGCGACCTTCACGCCCCGGCGCACCAGCCACCGGCAGATGCCCGCCGTGACGACGCTCTTGCCCGCGTCCGATGTGGTTCCCGCGACCAGCAGTCCGCCGCTCATGCCCGTCCCCGCCTCTGTCCTGTCGACGACCGTCCCGCGACCGCACGCCCGGCGGCCACGCGCCCCGCGACCAGCCGGCCCACCACGCACACGCCGAGGGCCAGCGCACTCACCCGGCGCGACAGCCGCACCGCGCGTTCGATGTCGGCGCTCCGCACGTCCCGCCCGGACTCGCCGTTCAGGACCGGCCGGTGTTCGACGCGCCCCGCGTACGCCAGCGTCCCCCCGAGCCGTACGCCGAGCGCCCCCGCGAACGCGGCCTCCACCGGCCCCGCGTTCGGGCTCGGATGGCGCCCCGCGTCCGCCTTCCAGGCGCGTACGGCCTCCGAGGGCCGCCCGCCCGCCACGACGGCCAGCGCGGCCGTCAGCCGGGCGCCCGGCCACCCCGCGAGGTCGTCCAGGCGGGCCGAGGCCCAGCCGTAACGGCGGTGGCGGGGCGACTTGTGGCCGACCATCGCGTCGAGCGTGTTCACGGCCCGGAAGCCGACGAGCCCCGGCACCCCGCCGATCGCCCCCCACACCAGCGCGCCGACGACGGCGTCCGAGGTGTTCTCCGCGACCGACTCCACCACGGCGCGAGCGATCTGCGGCCCGTCCAGGGAGTGCGGATCACGCCCGCACAGGTGCGGCAGCCGCTCCCGGGCCACCTCCAGGTCCCCGGCGGCCAGCGCGCCCCCGATGGCACGGGCCTCCCGGCCCAGCGACGTACCGCCGACGACCGACCACGTGGTGGCGGCCGTCAGCGCGACGGCGAGCGCGGGGCGTCCCCGTACGGCACGGGCGGCCAGTGCGGCGGCCCCCACGGCGCCTCCGGCGCACAGCAGGGTGTGCAGCGCGCCCCGGCCCCGGTCGTCACGCCACAGCAGGGACTCCACCCGCGCGGCGGCCCGGCCGAAACCGGCGACGGGATGGCCCCGCCGGGGGTCGCCCAGAGCCGCGTCGGCGATCAGCCCGGCGGTGGCGCCGTACGCGAAGACACGGTCGGCACGCACGGTTCAGCCCGCCGCGGGCAGAGGCGTTCCGGCACGAAGAGGTACGGGACGAGGCACAGGATGCGGCGCACGGCGGCCGGGCATGGCGTATGTCCTCACTCAGGGTCCGCGCCCTGGTTCGACGTGACCGGCGACAAGAGTCTCCTGGCTTCCCGGATCCGCAGTTCCCCCGGCCTTCCAGCCCTCGTCGAGAGGGCCGTGACATCCGGTGTGGGGGAGTGCTCCCCGGTGACAGTGGCGGGACCGCGCCGGATTCTCACCGGCTTCCTCTTCTGTCGCCGTAAATGGCTCCGGCAGTCCACCACGCTGCGAGAACGGCAGTCAACTTGCTGTTGACCTGCGGAGCTCCAGTGTGCGCAGACGCACATCGGGCCGGACACACGAGGTGTGTCCGGCCCGAGGAAGTGCGGTGGAACGGGGTCAGGCGACGATCAGATAGATCCCGTACGAGACCGCCGCCACGCACAGCGCGAAGCAGGCGTACGCGCCGGTGCGCGCCAGCGCCACCGATCCGCCGGAGGCGCTGCTTCCGGCCGTGGCGGACTGCTTGGAGAGGGCGACGATGCCCAGGGTGAAGAGGCCGACCAGCGCGACGGTGACCACGAGGCTGACACCGAAGACGGAGGCGAGAGCTGCCCAGTCGATTTTCATGCGGATCTGTCCTTACACCGTGGCCGGCGGCCGGGCCGGGTCGTCGGGCGCCGTGGCCGGAGCCGGGATGGTGGTCATGAGGTCGGAGGCCGGGACGCCGACGGGCGGCGGCTGGACCGCGGCGATGGCGGTGGTGACGACGCCCTGCGGCTCGTCCTCGCCGACGGCCGCGTCGTTGACGTTGGTGTGGTCGACCGGCTGGCGGCGCGAGGCCAGCCAGATCGCGAAGGAGCCGCCGATGAGCAGGATCGCGGTGACGGTGATGCCCCAGGTGCCCTGCTTGGTCAGGAACTCGGCGCCCGCGCCGACCAGACCCGCGGCCGGCAGGGTCAGACCCCAGGCGACGAACATCCGGGTGGCGGTGGACCAGCGGACCACGCCCCCCTTGCGGCCGAGGCCCGCGCCCATCACGGCACCCGAGCAGGACTGGGTGGTGGAGAGCGAGAAGCCGAGGTGCGAGGAGGCCAGGATGACGGTCGCCGCACTGGTCTGGGCGGCGAAGCCCTGCGGCGGCTTGAGGTCCGTCAGGCCGCTGCCCATGGTGCGGATGATGCGCCAGCCGCCGAGGTAGGTGCCGAGCGCGATGGCCACACCGGCGGAGACGATGACCCACATCGGCGGGTTGGAGCCGGGGGCGAGGACGCCGCCGGTGACCAGGGCCAGGGTGATGATGCCCATCGTCTTCTGGGCGTCGTTGGTGCCGTGGGCGAGCGAGACGAGACCGGCGGAGGCGATCTGTCCGGCCCGGTAGCCCTTGGCCGTCGACTTCAGCTGGTTCGGGTCGGTGACGTTCCGGTTGATCCGGTACGTCAGCCGCGTGGCCAGCATCGCGGCGAGGCCGGCCACCACCGGTGCGGCGATCGCCGGGAGCAGCACCTTGGTGACCACGGTGCCGCCGTTGATCGAGGACCAGCCGGCCGACATGACCGCGGCGCCGATCAGACCGCCGAACAGGGCGTGGGAGGAGCTGGAGGGCAGGCCGACCAGCCAGGTCAGGAGATTCCACAGGATGGCGCCGACGAGCGCCGCGAAGATGACCTCGGTTCTGAGGCCGTCCTCGTTGACAATCCCGCCGGAGATCGTCTTCGCGACCTCCACCGACAGGAACGCGCCGATCAGGTTGAGAACGGCGGACATCGCCACCGCTGTCTTGGGCTTCAGTGCGCCGGTCGAGATGGTGGTGGCCATCGCGTTGGCGGTGTCGTGGAAACCGTTCGTGAAATCGAACACGAGAGCTGTTACGACAACAATCGCAAGCAGCAGCGTGATGTGTTCCATTTACCCAGGCAATCGTTCGACGTCAGTGGCTCGTGGACCGTAGGCAACCTGGGTGAACGGAAGATGAACTGGACAGGGCGTTGCGGTGACCCCAAACGGAGTGGGCCGCTTCCGCTTGTGTGCGGGAGAGGTCACGGGATGCCTGTGGGGTGCGGCGTGGACTGCCCTTTGCCGCCCGTTGGCGAACATTTTGACCGGCTGTTCGGCACCCGGAAGAGATCCCCGTCACTGCCCGCGTGACGTTCCGGTTGCGCGCCTTCGCGCCTACGCTCGCCCCATGAGCGAGCAGCACCCGGAATCCGTGGCAGAGACCTGGCGGGACGTCGTCGCGACGGCCCGCCGCAGCGCGGCGGACGGCCTGGTCGTCGGCACCTCGGGCAATGTGTCCGCCCGGGTCGGCGATCTGGTCCTGGTGACGCCCAGCGGGGTGCCCTACGACCGGCTCGGACCCCACGACGCGGTCGGCGTCGACCTGGACGGCCGGCAGGTCATCGGGGAGCTCGGGCCGACCAGCGAACTCCCTCTCCACCTGGCGGTCTACCGCTCCACCGACGCCGCCGCCGTGGTCCACACCCACGCCGTGCACGCCACCGCCGTCTCCACCCTCGTCACCGAGGTGCCGCTGATCCACTACGCGGCCGCCATCCTCGGCGGCCCGGTCCGCACCGCCGCCTACGCCCGCTACGGCACCCCGGAACTGGCCGACGCCATGCTCGAAGCCCTCCAGGGCCGCACCGGCTGTCTGCTCGCCAACCACGGCACCGTCACCCACGGCGACACCCTCGACCAGGCCTACGAACGCACCGCCCAACTGGAGTGGCTGTGCCGCCTCTGGCTCACCGCGAGCTCCGTGCCCGGCCGCACCCCGGCCCTGCTCGACACAGCCCAGCTGGCCGAGGTGACCGAGGCGCTCAAGGGATACGGCCAGCCCGGCTGACCCGCGCCCCGCCCGGACGGCCCCCGTCCGCTGGCAGTCCGTCACCCGCGCCACGACACTGAAGCGGTGCGCCCGGTAACCGCGACGGCAACGGCCGTCACCTCGATCCTCGGCGTCGGTGCGGCAGCGGTCGCGGCCGGCCGGTACGCCAGCGACGTCGCCCTCAAGGCGACGCCCGGACGTCCCCTCCCCGCCGACCGCAGGCTCACCGTGCACGCCACGGCGGCCGGGCAGGTCACCCTGACCCGCTCCTTCTCGGCGCTCCGGCCCGGCACCTGGGGCCTCGCCGGACCCGGCGTCCACGCGGTCGTCGGACCCGTCGTCGACGGGGCCTCCCAAGCCGCCGACACGGTCGTACGGAGACTGGAGAGCGTCGGCCAGGGGATCCTCGAACCCGGCGCGAAGGTCCGCCTCACCCCCGCGCTGTACGGCGGCGACCCGGGCAGCGACCTCGGCCTGGACCACCAGGAGGCCGAGATCCCCGGCGAGCTGGGCATCCTGCCCGCCTGGTACGTCCCCGGCGCGCGCGACACCTGGATCATCACCGTGCACGGCCTCGGCGCCACCCGGACCCACCCCATGAACCTCATGGGCTTCCTGCACGCACAGCGCTTCCCGATCCTCGACCTCGCCTACCGGGGCGACCCCGGAGCCCCGCGCCCCGCCGACGGCCTCGGCCACTTCGGCACCTCCGAATGGCGCGACCTCGACGCCGCCATCCGCCACGCCCTGCGCCACGGAGCGCGGAACGTCATCGTCCACGGCTGGTCCACCGGCGCCACCATGGCCCTGTACGCCGCCGTCGAGTCACCGCTCCGCGACCGGATCAGCGGCCTCGTCCTCGACTCGCCGGTCCTCGACTGGCCGGTCACCCTGCGCGCCCTGGCCGCCGCCCGCGGCGTCCCGGCCGCCCTGCTGCCGCTCGCCGTCCGCGCCGCCCAGGGCCGGACCGGGATGAGCGCCGCCCCGGTGCTGGAGACCTCGGCGGCGGCCTCGCTGCGCACCCCGACCCTGATCCTGCACGGCCCCGACGACACCATCGCCCCCTGGGGGCCCTCCCGCGAGCTCGCCGCCCGCCGCCCGGATCTGGTCAGCCTGCACGCCGTGGCGCAGGCTCCGCATGCGTCGATGTGGAACGCCGACCCGGCCCGCTACGAAGAGACCCTGCGGCGCTTCCTCACGCCCCTGATGTGAGCCGATGGGGTGAACTCTCCCCCTTGCCGTCGCGCCGGGGGAACCTTTCACGTACCGGTGAAACGCCTTCCGTTTGGGCTTTCGGGCCGTCAGGGGCAAGACTGCTCCCGTGACGTCCCGTACTCCGCGCGACTCCAGGCTGCGACTTGTCCGCCCGCGACCCCTTGCCACCGCCCGCAAGGCCGTGACCACCCGGCGCACCAGGCCGGCTCCCCGGCCCCCCGAGGGCACCCCGCCCCGCACGGAACTGGCACGCCAGGCCAGGGCCGTGCTCGCCGACGCCGTACGCATCGCCCACTGGGCCGCCGGCACCCCGGGGCCGGGCACCGCCGCCCCGCTCGCGGCCCACGCCCTCGAACGGGCGGCCACCGCTCTGGAGCTCTCCCCGGCGCAGGTCCGCGCGGGCTGGGACCGGGCCCGGCTGGCCGGACTCATCGAGCTGCACGGCGACACCGCCCGCCCCGGCTGGCGGCTGCGCGCCTGGGACCGGGACGACTCCGCCGTGCTGCGCGGCTGGGTGGCGCTCTTCGACGCCTGGTCGCTCGTCCACGCCGCGCCCGAGGGCATCGAGGCGGGCGCGGTCGCCGAAGCCGTCGAGGCCGTGCCTCAGGTGCTCTCGCTCCTCCAGCTCTCCGCGGGCCCCGTCACCGTCCCCGCCCTGCTGGACCTCCTCGGCCAGCGCGTCGCCGAACTCCAGGAGGAGCGCTGCGAAGTGCCCCTGGGCCCCGGCAGAACCGCGCCCGCCGCCCCGGAGACGGCCGCGAGCGCTCCGAGCGCCGCCGGGCCCGTCCGCAGCGCCGACCTCAACGCCCTGCTGCTCGACTGGGCCCTGGAGGGCCTCGCCGCCGTCGGGGCGCTGACCCTCGGCAAAGGGCAGGCCACCCTCACCCCGCTCGGCAACTGGGCGGTCTGGGTCAAGCTGGAACAGATCTGCGTCGCCGCCCAGAGCCCGGCCGGCAACATCGAGCAGTCCGCCGCCGACATGCTCCTCGGCTGCGCCCGGCTCACCCCCGGACCGGCCCGCGACGAATACCGCGCCTGGCTCGCCGCCCGCACCGTCGGCAGCGCCGTCGCCGAACTGCTGGCCGTCGCCCGGGGCGAGGACGCGCTGCTGCGCGGACTGGCCTTCGAGGCGCTGAGGGTCGTCGGCGCCCCCGCCGAACCCGAGGTCCGCGCCGTGCTCGCCGAACCCTCGCTGCGGCCCTACGCGCTGCTCTGGCTCGCCGAGTACGAGGGCAAGGACCCCGACGACGCCCAGGACGTCCTCAGCCGCGAGGAGTCCACCTGGCTCTGGGTCGACACCGCGGCCGCCGTCGCCGACCACGGCGAGACCGGGCTGCTGGTGCGCCACCTCGACTCCGCCGTCCAGGGCACCGTCCCGGCCCTGCTCGACGAGGTCAGGGCCGTCGGCCACCCGCGCACTGTCCAGGTCCTGGTCGCCCTGGCCGCCGCCCACCCGGACCCGGCCCTGGCCAAAGCGGTCCGCCGGGCCGCCTTCCAGGTGCACACCGGAGGAGCCTGAACCGTCCGCCGCCGGGGTCCGCTCAGCCGGACCCCGGGGCGTACGTCCCGAAGCTCCACACATTGCCCTCGGCGTCCCGCGCCATGTAGTCCCGCGAGCCGTAGTCCTGGTCGGTCGGCTCCATGAGGATCTCCACGCCGAACTCCTTGGCCCGGGCGCAGTGCGCGTCCACCTCGTCCACCACCACGTACACCCCCGCCGGGCCCGCGCCCGCCATCGCCCGCGCGAACACGCCCTCGCGCCCCTTCGAACCGAGCATCACCCTGCCGTTGCCCAAGGACAGCTCGGCATGGAGCACACTGCCGTTCTCGCCCTCGTAGACCGCCTCCTCGGTGAAGCCGAGGCCCTGCGTCAGCGTTCTGATCGCCGCCTTCGCGTCGTCGTACAGAATCGTCGGATAGATCGTGGGAACGCCGCTCCCCGCGCCTGCCATCGCACTCACCTCTCCTGGACCCCCGCCGCATCTGATGTGATCTGCGTCTCAGTCTTCCACCCGCCACTGACAACGCCCTGTCGGAAGGCCTCACCGCAGGTCGGGGCGGGAGTCCGGCTCAGGTGAAGGTGTCGCACCGGGCCATGTCGCCCGTACGGAACCCGGTGGAGAACCACTGCTGCCGCTGCGCTGCCGAACCGTGCGTCCACGACTCCGGCGTGACCCGGCCCTGATACCTCTCCTGGATCCGGTCGTCGCCGACCGCCGCCGCCGCGTCCAGGCCGTCCCGGATGTCCGCCCGGGTCAGCTCCGTGATCAGCGGCCGGCCGGTCGACTCGTCCGGCGTCGTCGTCGCGTGGTGCGCCCAGACCCCGGCGTAACAGTCGGCCTGCAGCTCCACCTTCACCGCGTTGCTGTTCTCGCCCTGCCGCCCGTCCTGCGACCGGCCCAGCGTCCCCATCTGGTTCTGCACATGGTGGCCGTACTCGTGCGCCACGACATACGCTTGCGCGAACGGCCCGCCGCTGGAGCCGAACTTCGTCCGCAGGTCGTCGAAGAACCCGAGGTCCAGATAGACCTTGCGGTCACCGGGGCAGTAGAACGGCCCGACCGCCGAGGTGGCGGCCCCGCAGGCGGTGCCCACCCGCTGGCTGAACAGGACCGTTCGCGCGCCCGCGTAGGAGGCGTCGCGCCGTGCGAACTCCTGACGCCAGAAGTCCTGCACGCTGTTGACCACCGCCACCGTCCGGCAGTCCTCCCGGCTGTTCGCGTCCTGCCCCTTCAGACAGCTCTCCTGCACCTGCCCGGCCGACGACGAGGTCGCCGCCGGGTCCGCGCCGTCGGAGGTCAGTCCGAGCTGATCGGGGCCGACGCCGAAGAGCAGGCCCAGGATCAGGGCGATCACCCCGGCGATGCCGCCGCCCACGGTGGCCTTCCCGCCCGGGATCCGACTGCCGCGGACATCCTGGACCTCGGACGTGTCCAGATCGGCGTCATCGTCGAACTGCACGGTCGCACCACCCTCGGGCTCGGGCGGGCGACGGGGTGACGCCCTGCGCCGAGTATCGGACGGTTCGTCCCGCCGGGCACGCGGAAAAGGAGTTGCGCGCCGCCAGTAGAATGGGCCGTATGGCCTTCCTCCTTGTGCATTAGCGGCGTCGAGAGACCTCCGCCCTCGTCCCTCCGCCGTCCATACTGCCCTGGAGTTTTTCCCGTGATCACCGCTTCCGGCATCGAGCTGCGCGCCGGCGCCCGCATCCTCATCGAATCCGCCTCCTTCCGCATCGCCAAGGGCGACCGCATCGGCCTCGTCGGCCGCAACGGAGCGGGCAAGACCACCCTCACCAAGTGCCTCGCGGGCGAAGGCACCCCCGCCGGCGGCACCATCACCAGGTCCGGCGAGGTGGGCTACCTCCCGCAGGACCCGCGCACCGGCGACCTCGACATCCTCGCCCGCGACCGCATCCTCTCCGCCCGCGGCCTCGACACGATCCTGCGCAAGATGCGCGAGAACGAGGACCGGATGGCGAACGGACAGGGCGCCACCCGCGAGAAGGCGATGAAGAAGTACGAGCGCCTGGAGACCGAGTTCCTCACCAAGGGCGGATACGCCGCCGAGGCCGAGGCCGCCACCATCGCCGCCGCGCTCAGCCTGCCCGACCGGGTGCTCGGCCAGCCCCTGCACACGCTCTCCGGCGGTCAGCGCCGCCGCGTCGAGCTGGCCCGGATCCTCTTCTCGGACGCCGACACCCTGCTCCTGGACGAGCCGACCAACCACCTCGACGCCGACTCCATCGTCTGGCTGCGCGACTACCTCAAGTCCTACCGCGGCGGCTTCGTCGTGATCTCCCACGACGTCGAACTGGTCGAGACGGTCGTCAACAAGGTCTTCTACCTCGACGCCAACCGCTCCCAGATCGACATCTACAACATGGGCTGGAAGCTCTACCAGCAGCAGCGCGAGGCCGACGAGAAGCGCCGCAAGCGCGAGCGCCAGAACGCCGAGAAGAAGGCCGCGACCCTCAACGCGCAGGCCGACAAGATGCGCGCCAAGGCCACCAAGACCGTCGCCGCCCAGAACATGGCCAAGCGCGCCGACCGGCTGCTCTCGGGCCTGGAGGCCGTACGGGTCTCGGACAAGGTCGCCAAGCTGCGCTTCCCCGACCCCTCGCCCTGCGGCAAGACCCCGCTGATGGCCGAGGGCCTGTCCAAGTCGTACGGCTCGCTGGAGATCTTCACCGACGTCGACCTCGCCATCGACAAGGGCTCCCGCGTCGTCATCCTCGGCCTCAACGGCGCCGGCAAGACCACGCTGCTGCGCCTGCTCGGCGGCGCCGAGAAGCCCGACACCGGCCAGGTCATCGAGGGCCACGGCCTCAAGCTCGGGTACTACGCCCAGGAGCACGAGACCCTCGACCCGGAGCGCACGGTCCTGGAGAACATGCGCTCCGCCGCCCCCGACCTCGACCTCGTCGCGGTCCGCAAGACGCTCGGCTCCTTCCTCTTCTCCGGCGACGACGTCGACAAGCCGGCCGGGGTGCTCTCCGGCGGCGAGAAGACCCGGCTCGCGCTGGCGACCCTGGTCGTCTCCTCCGCCAACGTGCTCCTGCTCGACGAGCCGACGAACAACCTCGACCCCGCCAGCCGCGAGGAGATCCTCGGCGCGCTGCGCACCTACAAGGGCGCCGTCGTCCTCGTCACCCACGACGAGGGCGCCGTCGAGGCGCTCCAGCCGGAGCGGATCATCCTGCTCCCGGATGGTGTCGAGGACCTCTGGGGAGCGGACTACCGCGACCTCGTCGCCCTCGCCTGATCCACCGGGGATAGATCATTCGGCCTACGCGTGATCCATCATCTGCGTGAGGGCGTCTCGTACTCCGGTGGTGCGCCCGGCGCTCACCCGCCGCGCGCCCCTTTTCCGGCGTTCTCTCCTCGTACGGCCCTGACCTGCCCGTTCTCGGGCCGGTGAGGGCCGTACGCCTGCGTGCGCCCGCTGGAATCAGGGATTCCGATCGTGTCGACGCGCTTCTCGTCCGGGAAACCGCTCGCACCGACCTTGCCGAATGGGTGGCCAGGAAGCGCGGGAGGGGTGATCATGAGAGTCCAGAGCGCACTTCCCATGAGGAGGCACGGGTGGCCGAGACTCTGAAGAAGGGCAGCCGGGTAACCGGCGCCGCGCGTGACAAGCTCGCGGCAGACCTGAAGAAGAAGTACGACTCCGGTGCGAGCATCCGGGCGCTGGCCGAGGAAACCGGCCGCTCCTACGGATTCGTCCACCGGATGCTCAGTGAGTCCGGAGTGACGCTGCGGGGACGCGGCGGCGCGACACGAGGCAAGAAGGCCGCTTCGGCCTGAGGCTCCGCGGTTTCGGAGTCCTCCATGTCATTCGGTGTCATTCGGGCCCAACGGAATTCGGGGTGGCCACCCGGCTGACCGCAAGGTCGTCCGGGTGGTTACTGTTCAGTCACTTAGTTCTTGAGTGCTGACTGCACCCGATCCGGAGGCGCCCCATGACCTCGCTCGACACTGTGCTCGACAAGGACGGCGTACGGCTCACCGTCGACGATGCCGTCGCCACGGTGACGCTCACCAACCCGGCCAAGCGCAACGCTCAGTCTCCCGCTCTGTGGCGGGCGTTGACCGAGGCCGGACGGGCGCTGCCCGGCACGGTTCGGGTCGTGGTGCTCCGCGGCGAGGGCAAGTCCTTCTCCGCGGGCCTCGACCGGCAGGCCTTCACTCCCGAGGGCTTCGACGGCGAGCCGTCGTTCCTCGACATGGCGCGCGGCCCGGAGGCCGAGCTCGACGCGACCATCGCCGAGTACCAGGAGGCGTTCACCTGGTGGCGCCGCAACGACCTCGTGTCGATCGCGACGGTCCAGGGCCACGCCATCGGCGCCGGCTTCCAGCTCGCCCTCGCCTGCGATCTGCGGATCGTCGCCGAGGACGTGCAGTTCGCCATGCGCGAGACCAGCCTCGGCCTCGTTCCCGACCTCACGGGCACCCACCCCCTGGTGCACCTCGTGGGGTATGCCCGCGCGCTCGAAATCTGCGCCACCGGCCGCTTCGTGCACGCCGAGGAGGCCGAGCGCACCGGCCTCGCCAACCTCGTGGTCCCCGCCGACCAGCTCGACGCGGCGGCCCGCGACCTCGCCGCCGCCCTGGTGGCAGCCCCCCGCGACGCCGTCGTCGAGACCAAGGCACTCCTCGGCGGCGCGCTCTCGCGTACCTACGAGGAGCAGCGCGTCGCCGAGCGGGCGGCCCAGGGCCGCCGGCTCCGCGATCTGGCGGGCATCACCGACTGACCACATCCGTGACCAGCACCGACACCGGCAGCCGCGCCTCCGTGGCCGCCGCCACCGCCGTGCGTACCGACCGGGCGACGTCGAGGGCCCGGTGGTCACCGGCCGTCGCCACCTCGACCCGCACATGGTCCTGGTCGGTGTGCACGGGGCTGCCCAGGGCCCGGGTCAGCGAGACGACGCCCGGCGCCCCGGCGGCCGCCGTCGCCACCGGGCCCTCCGGCTCAGCGACCCGGGCCGCTGCCGTCCCCGGCTCCGTCACCTGATCGGGCGCACCGTCCTCCAGCAATGCCGTCACCGTCAGATCCACCTCGGCGATCTCCAGCCCCAGCCGGGCGGCGGCGGCCGTGAGGAGCGCCGCACGCAGCGCCGCCGCGGTGTCGGGCAGCGGCCGGTCCGGGGTGGCCGAGAACTCCGCCTGGATCCGTAGCGGCACCGGCGGCAGCCCGCCCGGCGGAGTCGGGGGCGGCGCCGGGTCGCCCGGGGCGCTCGCACCATCCTGGCCGCTCCCGGCGACCGCCTCCTCCGTCGGGCCGATCCGCAGCTTTCCCAGCACCGTCCCGGGGCGGGCCGCCGCCCCGCGCAGCACCGAGGCGGCCGCCGTCTCCGCGATCCACGCGCCGTCCGCCGGGCCGCCCAGCGGCAGCAGCCTGCCCAGGCCGAGCCGTTGCCGTACCGCGGCGGTCCATCCATCGGCCCTCTGGGGGCCCTGCGCCGTTGTCATCGCCCCAGCCTGCCGCATCCACGGCGCGGGATGGGGAAAGCGCACTTAACGTGGGCAAGGAAGTCCAACCCTGCCCCGAAGGGATGAGCAGCGATGACTGACACCTCCCAGCGCACCAACCCCGACAGCGGTTCGGGCGGCAAAGCTCCGCTGAACAAGCGCGGCGGCGGCGACCCGGGCACCCGGGGCCGCACCACCATCGCCGACGGCGTCGTCGAGAAGATCGCCGGAATGGCGGCCCGCGACGTGGTCGGCGTCCACGCGATGGGCAGCGGCCTGTCGCGGACCTTCGGCGCCGTCCGTGACCGGGTCCCCGGCGGCGGCAAGTCCGTCACCCGCGGCGTGAAGGCGGAGGTCGGCGAGTCCCAGGCCGCCCTCGACCTGGAGATCGTCGTCGACTACGGCGTGTCCATCGCCGATGTGGCCCGCGACGTCCGCGGGAACGTCGTCGCCGAGGTGGAACGGATGACCGGTCTCGAAGTCGTCGAAGTCAACATCGCCGTCAGCGACGTCAAGCTGCCCGACGAGGACGACGACGAGGACGAGCCCGCACAGCGGGTCCAGTAGCCCTTTCGCAGCTCCGTCGCACGGCAGTTGAGGAGAGAACACGATGAGCATGGCTGTCGCCGGTCTGTTGGCCGGCATGGCACTCGGGTTCGCCGGATATTTCGGCGGGTTCGGAGCCTTCGTACTGGTGGCCGCCCTGGGCGCGATCGGCTTCATCGCCGGCCGCTTCCTGGACGGTGACCTGGAGCCCGGCGACTTCTTCCGGAGTCGCGAGCGCGGCGACCGGCGACGGTGACGGCGGTGACCGGCCGGGTCGCCGCCGCGGAACGGGGCGAGACCCGGATCGCCGACCGCGTAGTCGCCAAGATCGCCGCCCAGGCGGCGAAGGAAGCGGTCGCCGATCCGCCCGAGGACGGGGCGTCGCCGCGAGCCACGGTCACCGTGCACCGCGACGCCGCCCGGGTCCGGGTCGTCCTGGAACTCGGCTACCCCTGTGACATCGGCCGCCAGTGCGGAGCCGTACGCAGCCGGGTCGCCCAGCGCGTCAAGGCGCTCGCCGGCATGGACGTGCCCGAGGTGGCCGTACAGGTCGAACGGCTGCACCCCGCCGGAACGAGCGCCGCCGCACAGGGGAGGATCCGATGACCGAACCCGGTGAACCGACCGGCTCCACCCGGCGGATGCCCACCGTGGCACCGGGCGACAGCGAGACGCCGACGCCGGTCCTCGACGCGTCGGCCGACACCCGCGCACCGGTCCCCACCCTGGAACAGGGCGACGGCCGGGCCGGCCGCTTCTGGTCCGCGCGCCGGGTTCCGGCCGCCCTGCTGGCCCTGGTGCTCCTGGGCGCCGCCGGACTGCTGCTCTACGACATCGCCGCCGTACGGGCCGACCATCCGGCCATGCAGTGGCGTCGCTCCCTCGCCGACGGTCTGGCCGAACGGCAGCTGGACGATGTCGCGGTGCTGATCGGGGCGGGTGTCGCGGCGTTGATCGGCCTCTGGCTGATCCTGCTGGCCCTCACCCCCGGACTGCGCGATCTGCTGCCGATGCGCCGCGACCGCTCCGACGTCCGGGCCGGTCTCGACCGCACCGCCGCCGCACTGGTCCTGCGGGACCGGGCCGTGGAGGTGTCCGGCGTGCAGTCCGTACGCGTCCGCATGGGACGGCGGAAGGCGAAGGTGCGCGCACTCTCGCACTTCCGGGAACTCGACGACGTACGCACCGATCTGGACGACGTACTGGAGAGGGCCGTCCGGGAACTGGGCCTGGCGAAACCGCCCGCCCTCTCCGTCCAGGTGCACCGACCGGCGAAGAAGGGATGAGCCGCATGCGCTCCACCGTCAACCGGGTCCTGCTGGCCCTGGCCGGACTGGTGCTGGTCGTCGTCGGCGGAGCCGTGCTCGCCGTCGGCCTCGGCGCGTCCGTGCCGTCCTGGTGGCCCTGGGACGGCAAGAACGATGTGCTGCTCAGCGTGGCCGACCGGCACCGCTGGCGCGACGACGGCTGGTGGTGGCCGACCGTGATCGCGGTCCTCGCCGTCCTGGTGGTCCTCGCCCTGTGGTGGTTCCTCGCCCAGCTCCGCCGCGGCCGGCTCGCCGACGTGCTGGTCGACAGCGGCGACGGCGAAGGGGCACAGCTGCGGGGCCGCGCCCTGGAGGGCGTGCTCGCCGCTGAGGCGGGCGAACTGGACGGAGTGGCCCGCGCCCAGGCGATGCTGACCGGCCGCCGCACCGCGCCCCGGGCCCGGCTCCGGCTGCTGATGGAGCCGCACGCCGCGCCGCTCGGAACGCTGACCGCGGTCGGCGACGGGGCGCTGGCGCACGCCAGGGAATCGGCCGGTCTGGAGACGCTTCCCGCCGAGGTACGCCTCAAGGCCGTCAAGCACCGCGCGGAGCGGGTGTCCTGACGGCCCGTGGGCGTACGGTCAGGAGCGCTGGGTCAGAACCCGCTCCGGAACCCGCCGTCGACCGGGACCATGATCCCCGTCAGATAGGAAGCGGCGGGGGAGAGCAGGAAGGCCGCGGTCCTGCCGAACTCCTCGGGCGTCCCGTAGCGACGCAGCGGGATCCGCGCCTCGTTGGCGGTGCGGGCGGCCTCCGCGTCGCCGGACAGGGCGTCCAGCTCACGGACCCGGTCGGTGTCGATCCGGGCGGGAAGCACGCCCACCACCCGGATACCGCGCGGACCCAGCTCGTCGGCCAGCGACTTGGCGAAACCGGCGAGACCGGGGCGCAGCCCGTTGGAGATGGTCAGCCCCGCGATCGGCTCGTGCACCGACCCGGAGAGCACGAAGCCGATCACCCCGCCCTCGCCGAGCGCGGCCGCCGTCGTCCGGGCGAGCCGAACCGCTCCGAGGAACACCGACTCGAACGCCGTCTGCCACTGGTCGTCCGTGTTGTCCGCGACGAAGCCCGGGGGCGGTCCGCCGACGCTGATGAGGATGCCGTCGAGCCGCCCGAAGCGTTCCCGCGCGGTGTCCACCAGACGCTGGGCGGCGCCCGGGTCGGCGTTGTCCGCGGCGATCCCGAGCGCGTCCGGGCCCAGCTCGGCGGCGGCCTCCGTCACGGCCTTCTCGTCCCGGCCGGTGATGATCACTTTCGCACCGTCGGCGGCCAGGGCACGGGCCGTGGCGTTGCCGAGGCCCCGGGTCGCTCCGGTGACGATGTAGACGCGGTCCTTCAGTCCAAGATCCATGGCCCTATCCTGCCGGGTTCTCCCCGGCCAGGTCGACAGCGGAGTTCACCAGTCCGATATGGCTGAACGCCTGGGGGTAGTTGCCCAGCTGCCGCCCCGCCGCGACGTCGTACTCCTCGGCCAGCAGCCCCAGGTCGCTGCGCAGCTCCAGCAGCCGTTCGAACAGGGCCCGCGCCTCGTCCGGCCTGCCGATCCGCCGCAACGCGTCGACCAGCCAGAACGAGCAGGCGAGAAACGCCCCCTCGTCGCCCGGCAGTCCGTCCACCGAACCGCCGTCGGTGCTGTAGCGGCGGACCAGACCGTCGCTGCCCAGCTCGTCGCGGACCGCTTCGACCGTGCCGATCGTCCGGGGATCGTCGGGCGGCAGGAACCCGGTCCGCACGATGAGCAGGGTCGAGGCGTCCAGTTCCCGTGACCCGTAGGACTGGGTGAAGGTGTTCCGCTCGGGGTCGTACCCCTTCTCGCAGACCTCGGCGTGCACCGCGTCCCGCATCGCCCGCCAGCGGTCCGCGTCGCCGGGCAGCTCCGGGTTCTCCTCCAGCGAGCGCACCGCCCGGTCGGCCGCGACCCAGGCCATCACCTTGGAGTGCACGAAGTGCCGCCGGGCGCCGCGGATCTCCCACAGCCCCTCGTCCGGCTCCCGCCAGGTCGACTCCAGGAAGCCGAGCAGGCTGAGCTGGAGGTTCCAGGCGTGCGGCTTGTCGTCGAGACCGGCGACCCGGGCGAGCCGGAGCGCGTCGATGACCTCGCCGTACACATCGAGCTGCCGCTGCCGGACGGCCGCGTTGCCGGTGCGCACCGGCCGGGAGTGCTCGTACCCGGTGAGCCAGGGCAGCTCCGCCTCGGGCAGCCGGCGCTCGCCCGCCAGCCCGTACATGATCTGCAGGTCGGCCGGGTCACCGGCGACGGCCCGCAGCAGCCAGTCCCGCCAGGCCGCCGCCTCCTCCAGATAGCCGGCCGAGACCATCGCCCCGAGGGTCAGCGTGGCGTCCCGCAGCCAGCAGAAGCGGTAGTCCCAGTTCCGTACGCCGCCGATCTCCTCCGGCAGCGAGGTGGTCGGGGCCGCCACGATGCCGCCCGTCGGGGCGTACGTCAGCGCCTTCAGGGTGATCAGTGAGCGCAGCACGGCGTCGCGGTACGGCCCCTCGTACGTGCACCGCGCGGTCCACTTCGCCCAGTCGTGCAGCGTGTGCTTCAGCGCTTTGTACGGGTCGATCAGCTTCGGGCGCGGCGAGTGCGAGGGGTGCCAGGTCAGCACGAACGCCACGCTGTCGCCCTCGGTCACGGTGAACGAGGAGCAGGTGCTGAACTGCTGGCCCCACGTCTTGACCGGCGGCTCGCTGCGCAGCCATACGGAATCAGGGCCCGCGACCGCCACCCGGTGACCGTGCGAACGCCGCACCCAGGGCACCACCGAACCGAAGTCGAAGCGCAGCCGCAGCACCGAACTCATGTCGACGCTGCCGCTGACGCCCTCGACGATCCGCATCAGATCCGGCGACTTGTCGCGCTGCGGCATGAAGTCGATGACCTTCACCGTGCCGGTCCGTGTCTCCCAGTACGTCTCCAGGACCAGGGAGTCGGGCACATAGCCGCGCCGGGTGCAGGTGTCCGAGGCGCCGGCGCCCTGGGGCGCGATGCGCCAGTGGCCGTTCTCCTCGGTGCCGAGCAGGGCGGCGAAACAGGCGCCGGAATCGAAGCGGGGCAGGCAGAGCCAGTCCACCGAACCGTTCCTGCCGACGAGCGCGGCGGTCTGGAGATCGCCGATCAGGGCGTAGTCCTCGATGCGTGGGGTCACGCCTGGCGTTTTCCCGAACCGGGCCGATGTCAACCAGCCCGATGGTGTGCCGCCGGCCTCAGGCGCTCGCCGGCTCCGGCTGCTCGGCGGCCTCGGCCGTCGCGTTCTCGGCCGCGGCCTGCTCACGGTCCCGCTTCTCACGGCGTACGAGAATGATCCAGCCGACCGGGACCGCGGCGACGAACAGCCACCACTGGACGGCGTAGGCCATGTGCGGGCCGATCGAGCTGTCGTCCGGGCGGGCGATCTGCTCGGGCAGATCACCGGAGGGGGCGGGCTCGGTCTGCTCGATGTAGCCGCCGAGGACCGTCCGCGACAGCAGCTGCGACTGCTGCTCGCTGTTGATCAGCATCACCTGCCGGTCAGGCAGCCCCGCCAGGTCCTTGATGCCGCTGCTGCCGGTCGTCTCGTCCGCCTTGAGGCGGCCGGTGACGGTCACTTCGCCGCGGGGCGCGGGCGGCACGTCGGGGAAGGCGGTCTGGTTCGGCGCGGCCGGCACCCAGCCCCGGTTGACCAGGACGGTGCCGCCGCTCTTGAGGTCCAGCGGGGTCAGGACATGGACGCCGATGCGGTCGTCGTCCGAGGTCCGGCGGCGGACGACCACCTCGTGCTCGGTGTCGAACGTGCCCGTCGCGGTGACCGTCCGCCAGTAGTCCGAGCGCGGGACGGTGTGCCCGGGCGAGGTGAGTTCGGTGACCGGGACCGGCCGCGCGTCGAGGTTCCGCGAGATCAGGCTGTTCTGCTCGACCCGGTGTTCGTGCCGGTGGAACTGCCAGAAACCCAGCTCGATCATCGTCGGGATCAGGACGAGGCCGAGCAGGGTGAGGATCACCCACTGCCGGGTCAACAGGAAGCGGTACACCCCATGACCGTACAACCGGGGTCATGGGGTGCGGCACTCAGGGGTGCTGCCGGAGCGATCCGGCAATGAGACGTTTCCTCACACTTTGTCCACGATGCCCGCCTTCCCCTCGGCGCGGGCGCAGTGGGCGCCGCAGTACCAGTGCCCGTCGACCTCGACGCCCTGCCCGATCACCTGGACCCGGCAGTGCTCGCAGATCGGCGCCATGCGGTGGATGGCGCAGGAGAAGCAGTCGAAGACGTGCACCGCACCTTGTGCGTGCACCTCGAAGGACATGCCGTAGTCGTTTCCGCAAACCTCGCAACGTGCCATGCGCCACAGGGTGGGACGCCCGGCTGCCACGGGGCGAGCGGCCGCCGGGCGAGTC
Source organism: Streptomyces sp. DSM 106670 (assembly GCF_055792845.1). NCBI lineage: Bacteria > Bacillati > Actinomycetota > Actinomycetes > Kitasatosporales > Streptomycetaceae > Streptomyces > Streptomyces sp. DSM 106670. The sequence goes on along the minus strand of NZ_CM147704.1, from coordinate 1,485,584 downwards.
GTGCCCGGTTCACTCCGATGACGGCGGCGGCCCCTGCTGCGGCAGGGCGGCCCCGTCGGCGGGGGCCACATCGCGCAGCAGATGGGTGAAGGCGCTCTCCTCCAGGATCGGCGTGCCGAACGACTTGGCCTTCTGCGTCTTGGACGTGGCCGCGTCCGGGTCGTTGGTCACCAGCAGGCTGGTCAGCCGGGACACGCTGGTCGCCACATGGAGCCCGGCCTCGACCGCCCGGTCCTCCAGCAGCTCCCGGTCGATCGAGGTGTCCCCGGAGAAGGCCACTCGCATCCCCTGCTGGAGCGGCTTCTCCTTCTCGTACCGCCCCGGATTGGGATACGGGCAGGCCGGCCGCTTGCGCGAGGGCCGCCAGCTGTTCTGCCGCGAGGGCTGATACCCGACGCGCGGGGCGACGGGGGAGTCGGACCACTCGGTCAGCGGACGGCACTCCAGCAACGGCAGCCGCACCCCGCCCCGGGCCGCCGCGTGCAGACTCGGCCGGAACGCCTCGGCCAGCACCCGGGCGTCGTCCAGGGCGTGGTGGGCCTGCTGCTGTACGACCCCGAAGTGCGCGGCGAGCGTGGCCAGCTTGTGGTTGGGCAGCGGCAGCCGCAGCTCCTTGGCCAGCGCGATGGTGCACAGCCGGTGCTCGACCGGGGCGACCACCGAGGCCCGTGCGTACTCCCGGGCGATCATCGACCAGTCGAACGCCGCGTTGTGCGCGACGAGCACCCGGTCCGCGAGCCGCTCCGACAGCTCGGCGGCCACCTCCGGGAAGAGCGGCGCGCCTTCGAGCACCTCGCTCGTCAGCCCGTGGATCCAGACGGGACCGGGGTCCCGCTCCGGGTTGACCAGCGTGTACCAGTGGTCCTCGACATTGCCCAGGGCGTCCAGCCGGTAGACGGCGGCGGAGATTATCCGGTCGTCGCGGGCGAGGCCGGTGGTCTCCACGTCGACGACCGCGTACCCCTGGGGGTAGGCGGTCGGCCACGGTGCGGCTGTCTGGCGGTCGTCGAGCATGGTCACAGAGAATACGGGCCATGACTGACAGTCCCCTATTCGGCCGCCACGGTCGGGGGATCACCCGGTCAGGGGAGGCGGACGATCCGTTCCGGCGGGAAGAGTTCGGTGCCGGTGGCGCGGGTGTCGTGGGCCAGGTGGATGGTCAGGTGCTCGGAGGCGGCGAGCGGGGCGAGGTCGTAGCGCCCGGCCTTCCCGGACAGGCGCAGGGTCGTCAGCGTGGGCAGCTCCGCGAGCGGGGCGAGCCCGGATGCCAGGGCGCACTCGGCCAGCGTCAGCACCCGCAGCCCGGTCAGAGGCGCCGTCAGGTTCAGGTCCAGGGCCGGAATCCGGATGAGTCCCAGGTCCCGCAGGCCGTGCAGCGCCGGCGTCCGGACCAGCTGCTTGAACTGGCCTCCGCCGTACAGCGTCAGATCCCGCAGGCTCGTCCAGCTCTCCAGGCCCTCCAGGTCCAGATACCGGGTCTCCGCCAGCAGGTCGAGCCGGGTCACCTGCGGGCACACCGGCAGTTCACCGACGCTCTCCATGAGGAAGGGATGGCCCAGCGCCAGATAGCGGAGGCCGGGCATGTCGGCGAGCGGGGCGGGGTCGAGTTCCGGGTGGAGCTGGACGAGGGAGAGCCATTCCAGTCCGGTGCGGGCGAGCGGCTCGATGGTCCGGATCCGCGGACAGTTGCTCAGACCGAGTTCGCGCAGTCCGGGCATGGCGGCGAGCTGCCGCACCCCGATGAGCCGCGCGTTGTGCCAGACGAACACGCGCCGCACATCGGTGCGTGACGTCACCGGCGACAGATCGTGGCGGTCGCCCGACACATTCACACTGTGCGCCCGTGGTACGTGCTTCAGCGCCGACAGATGACGGTCGGACTTCACATAGATGTAGGTGTTCTCCCAGCCGGGGCCCGCCAGCACCTCGCGCGCGTAGCGCTCCGGGTCGAACCGCTCCCAGGCCAGGGAGACCTCGTACGTGATCAGGCTCCGCTTGTCGTCCCGGAACTGCCGGACCAGTTCGTAGGCGGTCTCGCCGCCCACCGCGGCCGCCGTCCGCACGACCGACGCCGCCTCGCGCTCGCTCAGGCCGTCCAGCATCGACGACAGCAGTTCCAGCGCCAGATCGCCGACCTCGGCCAGCTGGTCGATGCTCTCCTGGCTGTCCGGTGGCAGCAGCCGTTCCGTCCGCGCCTCCACCGCCTCCCGTACCGTCGGATCCAGCTCCGGCGCGTGGCCCAGGCTCGCCGCCGCCAGCAGGATCAGCCGGTGCTCGTGGCCGGGCTCCGCGTCGGCCCGTTCCAGGAACGAGGTGAGCAGGGCGGCGCGTTCGTCGGGCCGCGCGTGGCCCACCGCCATCTGGACTACGTCGTCCCACCGGTCCTCGTGCGCGTGGCGGACCAGCACGCCGAAGTCGCGTACCTCCACCGCCGCCTTCGCGCCGAGGTAGTCCTGGAAGGTGCGGTGCACGAAGTCCACCGCGCCGGGCACGGGTTCGCGCAGCAGACCGCTGCGGTTGAGCAGGTGGGTGAAGACCTGCTCGGGCGTGCCCCGGACCTGGGACATGGAGCGCAGCCAGTCGGCGATCAGCGACACCGCCTCGTCCTGCGCGGCCTGCACGAGGTCGTTGCGGATCAGCCAGTACGCGAGACGCTGCAGCAGCGTCGTCTGCTCCTCGCGGGTCAGGTCGACGCCTTCCACGCCGGAGACCTCACGCTCGTTGTCGCGCCGCACCAGCAGCATGTCCAGCGCCGCGTCGTACAGCTCCTTGCGTGCTCGCGGCAGTTGCATCCGGCGGTCCCGGTTCAGCGCGCAGAGCAGTGCGCACATCAGCGGATTCGTGGCCAGCCGCGCCAGATCCCGGCGGGTGCCGACCGCCCGGCGGAGCGCGCTCTCGTACGTCTCCAGCTCGACGCGCTCCTCGTCCGACCGGCACTCGGAGCGGGCCGCCCGGTGCCAGTGGCCGATGAAGGCGTGGATGTCGTCGCGGCGCATGGCCAGCAGCGTGTGCGGTTCGAAGCCGGAGCCGGACAGCCAGCTCTCCGGGACCGCCGAAGGACGGGTCGTCACCACGTACCTGGCCCGGGGATAGGCGGTGATCAGGTCCTTCAGCCAGCGCTCCGTGCGCCTGCGCAGCCGGTCCGGCACCTCGTCGACACCGTCCACCAGGACCAGCGCCCGGCCCTCCAGCATCAGCCGGTCCGCCCAGCCGTCCGGGGCCGAGCCGTGCAGCGGTACGCCGGCCGCGCGCAGGAAGTCCGCCGGGGCGGGCAGTGCGTCGCGGGCGGTGAAGGCCCGCAGGCGCAGGACGAACGGGACGCACCGGTTCCAGTCCGCCAGCTCGGTGCCGAACGTCCGCCGCGCGGCGTTCAACGCCAGCCACTGCACCAGCGTGGTCTTGCCCGAACCGGCCGGGCCGCGCAGCAGCAGCCGGGTCCGCTCGCCGAGCGCCTCCTCGATCCTGGCCGTGGTCCGTACCGGCTCGTCCGGTCCGTGCGCGTGGCTGCCCTCGTAACCGCTGACCGATGTCCGGACCGGCCCGCCGAGACCGGGCGGGCCGGCCGCCTCGTAACCGCTCACCGAGAGACTGATGTAGGCCGTCTCCAGCGGCCATTCGCTCGCCGACCGGCCGAGCGTCAGCCCGAACAGGCCCATCCGGCTGTTGGCCGTCGCCATGAACTCCGCGTACCGCCGCTCGAAGTCCAGATCCGCCGCGTCCGGGCGCGGACCGACCCGGGCCCGGACGTCCTCCACCAGCTCCCGTGTCCGGCTCGTCGCGCGGACCTGCTCCACCGCCGCCCGTGCCGCGAACGACGGATGGGCCGTGAGCTGTTCCACCAGGTGCGCGCAGCAGTCGCCGAGCAGGTGCTCGTACAGGTCCACAGCCCGTTCCGAGAGCCCGGCGGCCGGAGCCGAGAGCTCGGCGCTGAGCCGGTCCGGATCCAGGTCCAGCGCGAACAGCCGCCCGGCGTCCGGTTCGCCCGCCGCCGCGAACGTGTCCTGTACGGAGGTGAGCGCGGCCAGCCGCTCGTGCTCGGGCAGGTCGGCGAAGGAGCCGGCCAGACGGCCCGCGAGCACCTCGGCCAGCCGGTCCGGCTTCGCGGGGCGGGGGAGGGGGCGGACCGGGGCCGGGACCAGGCGCGCGCCGGGCTTCGGGGTCAGCAGCGCCTTCGCGGCCGCGCCGAGCACCGTCGTGGCCAGCCGTAACACCGCAACTTCCGTACCCGACACGAGCGTTCCTCCCCCTCGGCGACACGCGTGCCGCAAATCCTACGGCCGGTCCATTGGCAGAAGGTGCCAAAGACTGCTGACAGCAGGTCTCGCATACTTGTGGGTAACAACGTCTAGCCCTCGCCGACCGGCGGCCCTACGGTGCTCGCATGGAGCCGAACCTGCCCGATGTCGTGCTGTGGTCGATACCGGCCTTCGTCCTGCTCACCGTGATCGAGATGGTCAGCTACCGCCTCCACCCGGACGAGGACGCCGCCGGGTACGAGACCAAGGACGCCGCCACCAGCCTCACCATGGGCCTCGGCAGCCTGGGCTTCGACCTGCTGTGGAAGATCCCCATCCTGGCCATCTACATGGGGGTCTACGAGCTGACGCCGCTGCGGGTGCCCGTGCTGTGGTGGACCGTCCTGCTGATGCTCCTCGCGCAGGACTTCTTCTACTACTGGTCCCACCGCGGCCACCATGTGATCCGGATCCTGTGGGCCTGCCATGTGGTCCACCACTCCAGCCGGAAGTTCAACCTCACCACCGCGCTGCGCCAGCCCTGGACCTCCGCGACCGTCTGGCCGTTCTACCTGCCGCTGATCGCCTGCGGGGTGCACCCGGCGGCGCTCGCGTTCTGCCAGTCGGCCAACCTGGTCTACCAGTTCTGGGTGCACACCGAGCGCGTCGGGAAGCTCCCGCGCCCCTTCGAGTACGTCCTCAACACGCCCTCCCACCACCGTGTCCACCACGCCTCGCAGGGCAGCTACCTGGACCGTAACTACGGTGGGATCCTGATCGTCTGGGACCGGATGTTCGGCTCCTTCGCGGCGGAGACCGAGCGGCCCGTCTACGGGCTCACCAAGAACATCTCCACCCACAACCCGCTGCGCGTCGCGACCCACGAGTACGCCGCCATCGCCCGGGACGTCCGGGCCGCCGACACCTGGAGCGAGCGGGCCGGGCGGGTCTTCCGGGGACCGGGCTGGCAGCCGGCGGCGAAGGCGGCCGGGGGAGCGGCGGCTTCCGAATCAGTCCGGGCCGCCGCCTCCGAATCCGTGCAGGCCGCCGCTCCCGTACCCGCCCAGGCAGCCGCCCCCGCCCCCGCCCCGGAAGGCACCCGGTGACCGCCACCGCCTCCCGCCCCGGCTCCACCGGACAGCACGGGCGCGCCGAGCGCTTCGCCCGGCCCGTGCTGCTCGCCTTCCTTCTCGCCGCCGCCGTCGACCTGGCCGGGCTCCTCGCCGGGGCCGGGACCGTCCACCTGGTCGCCAAGCCGCTGCTGATGCCGCTGCTCGCCGGGTACGCGGCACTGCGCGGCGGACCCCGGCTGCTCGTCGCGGCCCTGCTGTTCGGGTGGGGCGGCGATGTCTTCCTGCTCGCCGACAACGACCTGGCCTTCCTCGTCGGCATGGGCTCCTTCGCCGTCGGCCACGTCTGCTACCTGACGTTCTTCGGGCGGGGGGAGGGGCGGGGCCGCGGTCCCGCCCCGCTGGTCACCGGGGCCGGGTACGCCGTCGTCCTCGTCGTCTTCCTCGTGCTGATCTGGCCGGACCTCCCGGCGGACCTGCGGATCCCGCTGACCGGCTACAGCCTGCTGCTCACCGCCATGGCCTGGCGGGCGGGCGTGCTCGGGCGGTACGCGGCGGCCGGCGGGGCGCTCTTCCTGCTCTCCGACGCCCTCATCGCCACCGGCATCGCCGACTGGCCGCAGGCGCCCGCCCCCGACTTCTGGGTGATGCTCACCTACATCGCCGCACAAGCCCTGCTGACCCTCGGGGCGCTCGGGGCTCGCCCGGCGGGGGCGTACCGTGAGCGGGGTACCAGCAGCTGAGACCGGCAAGGACCCCGAACGTATGCGCGCCACCGTCATCCACGCCCCCCACGACATCCGGGTGGAGGAGGTGCCGGACCCGAGGATCCAGCGACCCACCGACGTGGTGCTGAGGGTCCTGCGGGCCTGCATCTGCGGCAGCGACCTGTGGGCCTACCGGGGCGAGTCGGCCCGGCGGCCCGGACAGCGCATCGGCCACGAGTTCCTCGGCGTCGTCGAGGAGGCCGGCCCCGGCGTCCGCGGCTTCGCGGTCGGCGACCTGGCAGTCGCCCCGTTCGTCTGGTCCGACGGCACCTGCACCTACTGCGCCGAGGGGCTCACCACCTCCTGCCCCGAAGGCGGCTTCTGGGGCTCGGTCGGCTCCGACGGCGCGCAGTCGGACGGCGGGCAGGGCGAGGCCGTCCGCGTCCCCCACGCCGACGGCACCCTCGTCAAGCTCCCGGCCGCCGCCGCGTCCGACGACCGCCTCCTCACCGGCCTGCTGGCGCTCTCCGACGTGCTGGGCACCGGCCACCACGCCGCCGTCGGCGCGGGCGTGACCCAGGGCTCCACCGTCGCGGTCGTCGGTGACGGCGCGGTCGGCCTGTGCGGGGTGCTCGCCGCCAAGCGGCTCGGCGCGGAGCGCGTCATCGCGCTCGGCCGCCACCCCGCGCGCACCGACATCGCCCGCCGCTTCGGCGCGACCGACGTGGTCGCCGAACGCGGTGAGGCCGCCCTCGCCGCCGTCCGTGAGCTGACCCGGGGCGAGGGCGCGCACAGCGTCATCGAGGCCGTCGGCACCGAGCAGTCGATGCGCACCGCCCTCGGCATCGTCCGCGACGGCGGCTCCATCGGTTACGTCGGCGTCCCGCACGGCAGCGGGACGGGCGTGGACCTCGGTGTGATGTTCGACCGGAACATCGCGCTGCGCGGCGGCGTCGCCCCCGTACGCACGTACATACCGGAGCTGCTTCCCGACGTGCTGGACGGCACGATCGACCCGTCGCCCGTCTTCGACCGGTCCGTCGGCCTGGACGAGGTGCCCGTCGGCTACCGGGAGATGGACGAGCGGACCGCGCTGAAGGTGCTCATCACGCCGTAGCGCCACGGCACAGGGCGAGGGCCCGGGGAGAACGTCCTCCCCGGGCCCTCGCTCATCGCTCGGTCGGATGCCTACCAGCGCACCGCGTCCAGGGCGTCCACCACTCCGGCCCCGTAGAAGCCGTTGTAGCTCTTGCCGCCCTCGCAGACCGCGTCGATGACACCGTCACCGTTGATGTCGTACGGCTCGCCGCACGCCTTCGCGTCCGCCTCCAGCGTCAGCAGCGCCTTCACCGCGGCGGGCGAGGCGTAGGGGTGCTTGGACTTGATCAGCGCCACGACGCCCGCGACATGCGGGGACGCCATCGACGTACCGGCCTTGTAGCCGAACTTGCCGTCCGGCAGGGTCGACAGGATCAGCCCGTTGACGGCCGGCGGCTCGGGGGTCTGGTAGACCGTCGAGTCACCGCCCGGGGCCGCCACGTCGATGATGCCCCTGCCGTAGTTCGAGTACGAGGACTTCAGGCCCTTCGCACCCGTCGCGGAGACCGTCACGACGCCCGGCAGCATGGTCGGGATGTCCGGGCACAGCTTCGGGTCGACCGTCCGCGTGACCGTCTCGGAGTCGTTCGGGCTGGTCGTGTCCTCGATCGCGGAGGACGCCAGGTCCTGGCGGGAGTTGCCCGCCGCCGCGACGTTGACCGTGCCCTTGCGCTCCGCGTACTTCACGGCGCGGGTCAGCGCGTCGACCAGGGCGCCCTGGTCCGGGTCGTTCTTGCAGTTGAACAGCCACGGGTCGGTGTAGTAGCTGTTGTTGGTCACGTCGACGCCGCGCTCGGCGGCCCAGAGGAACCCGCAGACGACGGCCTCGGTGTAGAAGAACCCGTCCGGGTTCGACACCTTGATGCCCGACACCTTCACGCCCGGGGCGACACCGGTGACCCCGACGCCGTTCTTCGCGGCGGCGATGGTGCCCGCCACATGGGTGCCGTGGTCGCTCTCGCCCGCCGCCGGACGCCAGGAGCCGGCGGTGGTGTCCGGAGCGCCCGACACACAGTTGACCGAGGCGCGGCTGTCGAAGTTCGGGGCCAGGTCCGGGTGGGTGTCGTCGACGCCGGTGTCGATGACGGCGACCGTCACCTTCTTCGAGCCCAGCGACTTCTGGTGCGCCTTGTCCGCCTTGATCGCGGGCAGCGACCACTGGAGGGGCTCCAGCGGGTCCTCGTCGGCCGTCGCCTTCGCGGCGGCGGCCGCCGCCTGCTCGGCGGTGAGCGGCTGCGCGATCGAGCCGACGTCCTTGGTGGCCTGCGGAACGATCGGGTTGGTGCGGGTGGCGCCCGCCGACTCCACACCACGTGCCCGGCGGATCGTTTCGCCGAAGGCCGGGTTCTGCGAGTGGACGACGATGACGCCGATCTGCTCATAGGCGACGACGACGGTGCCGCCGGCCTTGGCGATCGCCTTCTTGACGTCCTTGACGGTGCCGTGGCCGCCCCGGGTGTTGACCACGTAGGACAGCTTCGGCCCGTCGGTCCGGACGCTCGCGGCGGCCTGCTCGCCGGTGGGCGCCGCCGTGGCCGTCGCCGTCGGCAGGAAGCCGAGCGAGGCGGTCAGCGCGAGTCCGACGGGCACCGCGAGTGCGCGGGTCCGTCTCGATGCCAGATGAGCCATGGGTTCTCCACATCATCCGTGCCGAACGACCGGACACCTGGCGTGTTCGGTCGCGTACATGACGAGTGAAGCTATCGCTGATCATCCCGGCGCATCAACGTTTCCGGGCAAGTGAGTTCGAAGAGTGACCGATGCGGCCGAATGTGGACGGGCGGCTTCCGGGCAGCACGACCCGCGCGGACGCGTCCGAGAAGGCGAACGAGAAGGCGAAAGACGCGGTGAACCGCTTCGTCGCGCCCTCCGTGCCGTTGTCCAGGAGGTACATCACCGTCCCCGCCGGTAACGAGGCCTCCCATGACACCCACCGTCCCCCAGATCACCGCACCCGCGTCGCGAGGAGATTCCGTGGCTACCGATGCACCGCCGCCCGAGGGCACATCGCCCGCCGGACCCCACCAGCCCACCACCGAGGCCTTCATCGCGATGCAGGCGAGCCCGGACTTCGCCGACCTGCGCCGCTCCCACCGCTCCTTCGCCTTCCCGCTGACCATCGCCTTCGTGACCTGGTACCTGCTGTACGTCCTGCTCTGCAACTACGCGGGCGGATTCATGGCCACCAAGGTCGTCGGCAACATCAACGTGGCGCTCGTCCTCGGACTCGCCCAGTTCGCCACCACCTTCCTCATCGCCTGGCTCTACTCCCGGCACGCCGCCACCAAGCTCGACCCCAAGGCCGAAGCGATCAAGTCCCGTATGGAGGCCGACGTATGAGCGCCGCCCACGCCCTCTATCCCACCGTCCAGCTCGCCGCCACCGAGGGGGCGAGCGAGCACCGGCCGCTGATCATCACGCTGTTCGCCGCCTTCGTCGTGGCGACCCTCTTCATCACCGTGTGGGCGGGCCGGCAGACCAAGAGCGCCGCCGACTTCTACGCGGGCGGCCGCCAGTTCACCGGATTCCAGAACGGACTCGCGGTCTCCGGCGACTACATGTCCGCCGCGTCCTTCCTCGGCATCGCCGGAGCCATCGCGCTCTTCGGATACGACGGCTTCCTGTACTCCATCGGCTTCCTCGTCGCCTGGCTCGTCGCCCTGCTCCTGGTCGCCGAACCGCTGCGCAACTCCGGCCGCTACACCATGGGCGACGTCCTCGCCTACCGGATGCGCCAGCGCCCCGTCCGCACCGCCGCAGGTACGTCCACGATCGTCGTCTCGATCTTCTACCTGCTGGCCCAGATGGCCGGCGCGGGCGTCCTCGTCTCGCTGCTGCTCGGCATCACCAGCGACGCCGGGAAGATCCTCATCGTCGCCCTGGTCGGCGTGCTCATGATCCTCTACGTCACCATCGGCGGCATGAAGGGCACCACCTGGGTGCAGATGGTCAAGGCCGTCCTGCTCATCGCGGGCACCCTGCTCATCACCTTCCTGATCCTGCTGAAGTTCAACTTCAACATCTCCGACCTGCTCGGCACCGCCGCCAGCAACAGCGGCAAGGGCGCGGCCTTCCTGGAGCCCGGCCTGAAGTACGGCGCCACCGGCGTCTCGAAGCTGGACTTCATCTCGCTCGGCATCGCCCTGGTCCTCGGCACCGCCGGCCTGCCGCACATCCTGATCCGCTTCTACACGGTGCCCACCGCCAAGGCCGCCCGTAAGTCCGTGAACTGGGCGATCGGCATCATCGGCGCCTTCTACCTGATGACGATCGTGCTCGGCTTCGGCGCCGCCGCGATCCTCAAGCCGGGCGACATCATCGCCTCCAACAAGGCGGGCAACACCGCGGCGCCACTCGCCGCACTGGAGATCGGCGGCGGCTCCGGATCCACCGGCGGCGCCATCCTCCTCGCGGTGATCTCCGCCGTCGCCTTCGCCACCATCCTGGCCGTCGTCGCCGGACTCACCCTCGCCTCCTCCTCGTCCTTCGCGCACGACATCTACGCCAACGTCATCCGCAAGGGACAGGCCACCGAGAAGGAGGAGGTCCGCGCCGCACGCTGGGCCACCGTCGCCATCGGCATCGTCTCCATCGCACTCGGCGCACTCGCCCGCGACCTCAACGTCGCCGGGCTCGTCGCCCTGGCCTTCGCGGTCGCCGCCTCCGCCAACCTGCCGACGATCCTCTACAGCCTCTTCTGGAAGCGCTTCACCACCCAGGGGGCCCTGTGGTCCATCTACGGCGGTCTCGCCTCCTCCGTCCTGCTGGTGCTGTTCTCGCCGGTCGTCTCCTCCAAGCCGACCTCGATGTTCCCGGGCGTCGACTTCGCCTGGTTCCCGCTGGAGAACCCCGGCCTGATCTCGATTCCGCTCGGCTTCCTGCTCGGCTGGGTCGGCTCGCTGATCTCCAAGGAGAAGCCCGACACGGACAAGTACGCCGAACTGGAGGTCAAGTCCCTCACCGGCGTCGGAGCCCACTGACCACACCGGAGCGGGCGGGCCCGTTCGGCCCATCACCCACCACCCGCGGCCGGGCCGCGTCGTAGAGTCCTACGACGCGGCCCGGCCGCACCTCGTGGCAAACGGGCCACGCCGTTGTCACACGTCTCACGTAGGCTCGGAAGTACCGGTAGCCGCAGAAGAGCGACCGCACCACCCCGGGGGAGGGACCCACCGTGCTCATCGACACCTACGACCGGGTCGCCACCGACCTGCGCGTGTCACTCACCGACAAGTGCAACCTGCGCTGCACCTACTGCATGCCCGAAGAGGGCCTCCAGTGGCTCGGCAAGAGCGAGCTGCTCTCCGACGACGAGATCGTGCGCCTGATCCGCATCGCCGTCACCTCGCTCGGCATCACCGAGGTCCGCTTCACCGGCGGCGAGCCCCTGCTGCGCCCCGGCCTCGTCTCCATCGTCGAGCAGTGCGCCGCGCTCTCCCCGCGCCCCCGCATGTCGCTCACCACCAACGGCATCGGACTCAAGCGGACCGCCACCGCCCTCAAGGCCGCCGGCCTCGACCGGGTCAACGTCTCTCTGGACACCCTGCGCCCCGACGTCTTCAAGACCCTCACCCGCCGTGACCGCCACCAGGACGTGCTGGACGGCCTGGAGGCCGCCCGCGAGGCCGGGCTCACCCCGGTGAAGGTCAACTCCGTCCTGATGCCGGGACTCAACGACGACGAGGCCCCCGAGCTGCTCGCCTGGGCCGTGGCCCACGACTACGAGCTCCGCTTCATCGAGCAGATGCCGCTCGACGCCCAGCACGGCTGGAAGCGCGACGGCATGATCACCGCCGGCGACATCCTCGCCTCGCTGCGCACCCGCTTCACCCTCACCGCCGAGAGCGACGCCTCCCGCGGCTCCGCCCCCGCCGAGCGCTGGACCGTCGACGGCGGCCCGCACCGCGTCGGCGTGATCGCCTCGGTCACCCGCCCGTTCTGCCGCGCCTGCGACCGTACGCGGCTCACCGCCGACGGCCAGGTCCGCACCTGCCTCTTCGCCCGCGAGGAGACGGATCTGCGCGGGGCGCTGCGCGGCGACGCACCCGACGAGGAGATCGCCCAGCTCTGGAAGACGGCGATGTGGGGCAAGAAGGCGGGCTCCGGACTGGACGACCCGTCCTTCCTGCAGCCCGACCGCCCGATGTCGGCGATCGGCGGCTGACGCTCAGGCGTCCCGCGAGCCCCCGGAGCCCCCGGAGCCCCCGGAGCCCTCGGGGCCCTTGGGGTCGGACTCCCAGTCCTTCAGCGCCACGACGTCCTTGAGGAAACCCCGTACATCGAGGAACGAGGACAGGTGCTCCCGGTGCTCGTCGCAGGCCAGCCAGGTCTTGCGCCGCTCGGGCGTGTGCAGTTTCGGGTTGTTCCAGGCGAGCACCCACACGGCGGCGGCCCGGCAGCCCTTGGCGGAACAGAGCGGGGCACCGGTGGAACTCTCGGCGGACGTCTCGGGAAAGATCACGCCACCCAGCCTAAGTCAGGTGCTCCGCGAGCTTCCTGACGCATCCCCGGCCGGAGAAAGGGCGACGCCGAGCAGCCACGGGGGGAGCTGCCCGGCGTCGGTCCGTCGCTCCGACGGGGGATGCGGAGCGCACTCGAAGTATGTCACGGGGACCGGGGTGCGGTGCACCGGAACGTCATGATTGATCTGAGCTTTTCGTGAGCTTCGCGGTACCCGCGAGGTCAGGTGTGCTCCTGCGGCGGCGGGACCCGGCCGGACGCCCCGTCGGCGGCCCCGGACTCCGCGGAACCGGCCACCGGAGCGGCCTCCAGAGCGGGCCGCATCGGCATCTGCACGAACGTCGTCGGGAGCGAAGTCGCGTTCTCCCGGCCCGCGTTGGCGATGACCACCGCCACATACGGCAGCAGCACGCCCAGCACGAGCGCCACGATCGCCACATGCCGCTCCACGTTCCACAGCACCGCGGCCAGCACCACCGACACCGTGCGCACCGACATCGAGATCACATACCGCCGCTGTCGGCCGCGGACGTCGTCCGTGAGTCCCTGACGGGCGCCCGTGATCCGGATGACCTCCGGACCCGCGTTCCTCCGCAGCATGCTCCACCACCAGATCTCGTCGCCGGACGCTCCCCGGACCGGGCCGCATCCACGGTACGCCCGGCCTCCGCCGAGCAGGAGACCGGGGCGCGTTCGGCGCAACGGGCCCGGTCCCCCGTACGGCCCAACCGGGCATGCGGCGGCCGGGCGGCGGGCCAAGACTGGGCGAACGCGCACTCCGCGCCGTACGAGGAGGCGAAATGAGCTGGTTGTGGGCAATCATCGTGGGATTGGTGCTCGGTGTCATCGCCAGAGCGATCCTGCCCGGTAAGCAGGACATCCCGCTCTGGCTGACGGCCGTGTTCGGCATCCTCGGCAGCATCCTCGGCAACGCCGTGGCCGGCTGGATCGGTGTCGAGGACACCAAGGGCATCGACTGGATCCGTCATGTGCTGCAGCTGGCGGGCGCCGTGGCGGTCGTCGCCGTCGGCGACATGGCCTGGCAGGCGATCCGGGGCAACCGGAAACAGAGAACCTGACCGGTACAGAGGCCACCCGGAACGCCGCGGCCGGACACGCGAGAAACAGCGTGTCCGGCCGCGGCGTCGTGCTGAGCGGGAGGGGTCAGACCGCCGGACGGACCTCCACGGCCGCCAGGTTCTTCTTGCCCCGGCGCAGCACCAGCCAGCGCCCGTGCAGCAGCTCCCCGGCGTCCGGCGCGGCCTCACCGTCGGCGACCTTCACGTTGTTCACGTAGGCGCCGCCCTCCTTGACCGTGCGACGCGCCCCCGACTTGCTGGGCGCGAGACCGACCTCCACCAGCAGGTCCACCAGCGGACCCAGCTCGGCGACGGTGGCGTGCGGCACCTCGGACAGGGCGGCGCTCAGCGTCGCCTCGTCCAGCTCGGCCAGATCACCCTGCCCGAACAGCGCCTTCGACGCCGCGATGACGGCCGCGCACTGCGCACCGCCGTGCACCAGCGTCGTCAGCTCCTCGGCCAGCGCCCGCTGCGCGGAACGCGCCTGCGGCCGCTCCTCGGTCAGCTTCTCCAGCTCCTCCAGCTCCGCCCGGCTCTTGAAGCTGAGGATGCGCAGGTAGCGGGAGACGTCCCGGTCGTCCACGTTCAGCCAGAACTGGTAGAACGCGTACGGCGTGGTCATCTCCGGGTCGAGCCAGACCGCGCCGCTCTCGGACTTGCCGAACTTCGTCCCGTCCGCCTTCGTCATCAGCGGCGTCGCCAGCGCGTGCACGCCCGCGCCCGGCTCCAGCCGGTGGATCAGGTCGATGCCCGCGGTGAGGTTGCCCCACTGGTCGCTGCCGCCCTGCTGGAGGGTGCAGCCGTACCGGCGGTACAGCTCCAGGAAGTCCATGCCCTGGAGCAGCTGGTAGCTGAACTCGGTGTAGCTGATGCCCTCCTGCGACTCCAGCCGCCGGGCGACCGAGTCCTTGGTGAGCATCTTGTTGACCCGGAAGTGCTTGCCGATGTCCCGCAGGAACTCGATCGCGGACAGGCCCGCGGTCCAGTCCAGGTTGTTGACCATCGTCGCCGCGTTCGGGCCCTCGAAGGTGAGGAAGGGCTCGATCTGCCCCCGCAGCCGCTGCACCCAGGCGGCGATGGTCTCCGGGTCGTTCAGCGTCCGCTCGGCGGTGGGCCGCGGGTCGCCGATCTGCCCCGTGGCCCCGCCGACCAGGGCGAGCGGCTTCAGGCCCGCCTGCTGGAGCCGCCGCATGGTGAGCACCTGCACGAGGTGTCCCACGTGCAGGCTCGCGGCGGTCGGGTCGAAGCCGCAATAGAAGGTGACGGGACCGTCCGCGAGAGCCTTGCGCAATGCGTCCTCGTCAGTGGACTGGGCGAACAGCCCGCGCCACTTCAGCTCGTCGACGATGTCCGTCACGGTTCCGGTGCTCCTTGCAGGTGTAGAGGTTTAAGAGTCAGTCTAGGCGGGTCATACGCCCGGGCTGACCGAGCTCATGTTGAAGTCCGGGATGCGCAGCGCGGGCATCGCGGCCCGGGTGAACCAGTCGCCCCACTCGCGCGGCAGCGTCTTCTCCGTACGCCCCGCCTCCGAGGCCCGGGACAGCAGGTCCACCGGCGACTCGTTGAACCGGAAGTTGTTCACCTCGCCGACGACCTGGCCGTCCTCGACCAGATAGACGCCGTCCCGGGTCAGCCCGGTCAGCAGCAGCGTCGCCGGGTCCACCTCGCGGATGTACCAGAGGCAGGTCAGCAGCAGCGCCCGCCCGGTCGTCGCGGCCACCATCTCCTCCAGCGACCGCTCGCCGCCCCCGTCCAGCACCAGGTTGTCGATGCCCGGGGCGACCGGCAGGCCGGTCAGGTCCGCCGTGTGCCGGGTGGTCGTCAGCCGCTCCAGCCTTCCCTCCCGGACCCAGTCCGTCGGGGCCAGCGGCAGCCCGTTGTCGAAGACGGAACCGCTGTCGCCGGAGGAGTGGGCGATCACGAACGGCGCCGACTCCAGACCCGGGGCGTGCGGGTCGCTGCGCAGGGTCAGCGGAAGCGGGGCGAGCCGCTCGCCCAGGCGCGTACCGCCGCCCGGCGTCGAGAACACCGTCCGGCCCTCGACCGCGTCCCGCGCGGTGGACGACCAGAGCTGGTAGATCAGCAGGTCGGCGACCGCGGTCGGCGGCAGCAGCGTCTCGTACCGGCCGGCCGGCAGCTCGATGCGCCGCTCAGCCCAGCGCAGCCGCCGCGCCAGCTCCGCGTCCATCGCCGCAGGGTCGACGTCCTTGAAGTCCCGGGTCGCCCGGCCCGCCCACGCCGAGCGGGTACGGTCCGGCGACTTCGCGTTCAGCTCCAGCGTCCCGTTCGGCTGGTCGTGGCGCAGCCGCAGCCCCGTCGACGTACCCAGGTAGGTGGAGGTCAGCTCGTGGTTCGCGAAGCCGTACAGCTCGCGGCCCCCGGAGCGGGCGCGGGCGAAGGCGTCGCCGAGCGCCGGGGCGAAGTCCGCGAAGACCTCCGAACCGGTCTCGGCGGGCGCGTCCGTGAAATCGGGGGAGGAGGGCACCCCGCTCACCAGCGGCTGCGCGTCCTCGGCCGGCCCCGCGCCCCGGGCGGCGGCCTCGGCGGCGCGCACCAGCGGCTCCAGGTCGTCGGTGGTCACGGCGGACCGGGAGACGACGCCGGATGCCGTGCCCTGCGCGCCGTCGACGGTCGCGATGACGGTCAGGGTCCGCCCCCGGGTCACCCCGTTCGTGGTGAGCGCGTTGCCCGCCCAGCGCAGATTGGCGGAGGACTCCTCGTCGGCGATGACCACCAGGCCGTCCGTGGTGGACAGCTCCAGAGCCCGCTCGACGATCTCGTACGGCTTGCTGACGCGGCTCATCGTCCGGCCTCCTGCGTCGTGTTGAGGATGTTGACGCCCCGGAAGAGGGCGGAGGGGCAGCCGTGCGAGACCGCCGCGACCTGGCCCGGCTGGGCCTTGCCGCAGTTGAACGCGCCGCCGAGGACATACGTCTGGGGGCCGCCGACCTTCTCCATCGAGCCCCAGAAGTCCGTGGTCGTCGCCTGGTACGCCACATCGCGCAGCTGCCCGGCGAGCCGGCCGTTCTCGATGCGGAAGAACCGCTGCCCGGTGAACTGGAAGTTGTAGCGCTGCATGTCGATCGACCAGGACCGGTCACCGACCACGTAGATCCCGCGCTCGACCCCGCCGATCAGGTCCTCCGTGGAGAGCCCGCCCGGATCCGGCTGCAACGACACGTTCGCCATGCGCTGTACGGGCACATGGCCCGGCGAGTCCGCGAACGCGCAGCCGTTGGAACGGCCGAGGCCCGTCAGCTTCGCGATCCGGCGGTCCAGCTGGTAGCCGACCAGCGTGCCGTCCTTCACCAGGTCCCACGACTGCGCCTCGACGCCCTCGTCGTCGTACCCGACCGTCGCGAGGCCGTGCTCGGCGGTGCGGTCGCCCGTCACGTTCATCACGGGGGAGCCGTACGCCAGCTTGCCCAGCTGGTCGAAGGTGGCGAACGAGGTCCCGGCGTACGCCGCCTCGTACCCCAGCGCCCGGTCCAGCTCGGTGGCGTGGCCGATCGACTCGTGGATGGTCAGCCACAGGTTCGACGGGTCGACGACCAGGTCGTACGCGCCCGCCTCGACGCTCGGCGCGCGCATCTTCTCCGCGAGCAGCCCGGGAATCTCCTCCAGCTCGGCGTTCCAGTCCCAGCCGGTGCCGGTCAGATACTCCCAGCCCCGGCCCACCGGCGGCGCGATCGTGCGCATCGAGTCGAACTCACCGGTCGTGCCGTCCACCGCGACAGCGGTGAACTGCGGGTGGATCCGCACCCGTTGCTGCGTGGTGACGGTGCCCGCCGTGTCCGCGTAGAACTTGTTCTCGTGCACGGTCATCAGCGACGCGTCCACATGCGCGACGCCCTCCGCGCCCAGCAGCCGCCCGCTCCACTCGGCGAGCAGCGCCGCCTTCTCCTCGTCCGGTACGGAGAAGGGGTCGACGTCGTACGCCGAGACCCAGGTCCGCTCACCGTGCGACGGCTCGTCCGCCAGCTCCACCAGCTCGTCGGAGCCGGCGGCCGCGATCACCTTCGCCGACAGCTTGGCCATCGCGACGGCCTGCGAGGCCACCTTCGCGGCCGCGTCCATCGTCAGGTCCACGCCCGAGGCGAACCCCCATGCCCCGCCGTGCACCACCCGCACCGCGTAACCGAGGTCCGTGCTGTCCGACGCCCCGGCCGGCCGCGCGTCCCGCAGCCGCCAGGAGGCGCTGCGCACCCGCTCCAGCCGGAAGTCGGCGTGCGTCGCGCCGAGCGCCCGTGCTCGGGCGAGCGCCGCGTCGGCCAGCGCTCGTGACGGCAGGGCCAGGAATGACTGATCTACCTCGTGGGGCACAGGGAGTTCCCTTCTCGATACACCACGGCAGTGAACCACGCCTGAGGGTGACCGCACCGGGGGATATCGCGGACGCGTGCGCCGACCACGTAAGCCCGCGGACTGTAGGAACCCGACAGCACCCCGGACAAGCCACTGTCAGGGCCCGATTCCTCGATCGGAGCACGGTACCGATAGGTTTTCGAGGTACCACACAGCCAAGGAAAGGGTGATCCGTTGAGCCGCTCGGTTCTCGTCACCGGAGGAAACCGGGGCATCGGCCTCGCCATCGCCCGCGCCTTCGCCGACAACGGCGACCAGGTCGCGATCACCTACCGTTCCGGAGAGCCGCCCCAGGCCCTCGCCGAGGCCGGTGTCCTCGCGGTCCGCTGCGACATCACGGACGCCGAGCAGGTGGAGCAGGCCTACAAGGAGATCGAGGAGAAGCACGGTCCCGTGGAGGTGCTGGTCGCCAACGCCGGCATCACCAAGGACCAGTTGCTGATGCGGATGTCGGAGGACGACTTCACCTCCGTCGTCGACACCAACCTCACCGGCACCTTCCGGGTCGTCAAGCGCGCCAACCGCGGCATGCTGCGCGCCAAGAAGGGCCGCGTCGTCCTGATCTCCTCCGTCGTCGGCCTCCTCGGCTCGGCCGGTCAGGCCAACTACGCCGCCTCCAAGGCCGGGCTGGTCGGCTTCGCCCGGTCGCTGGCCCGTGAACTCGGCTCGCGGAACATCACCTTCAACGTCGTCGCCCCCGGTTTCGTCGACACCGACATGACCCAGGTGCTCACCGAGGAGCAGCGCAAGGGCATCGTGTCCCAGGTGCCGCTCGGCCGCTACGCGCAGCCCGAGGAGATCGCCGCCGCGGTGCGCTTCCTCGCCTCCGACGACGCGTCGTACATCACTGGAGCCGTCATTCCCGTTGACGGCGGATTGGGCATGGGTCACTGATCACCATGAGCGGAATTCTCGACGGCAAGCGCATCCTGATCACCGGGGTGCTGATGGAGTCGTCCATCGCGTTCCACGCCGCCAAGGTGGCCCAGGAGCAGGGTGCCGAGGTCATCCTGACGGCCTTCCCCCGCCCCACCCTGACCGAGCGCATCGCCAAGAAGCTGCCGAAGCCGGCCAAGGTCATCGAGCTGGACGTGACCAACCAGGAGCACCTGGACCGCCTGGCGGACCTGGTCCGCGAGGAGCTCGGCTCGCTGGACGGCGTCGTCCACTCCATCGGCTTCGCGCCGCAGGACGCGCTCGGCGGCAACTTCCTCAACACGCCGTTCGAGTCCGTCGCCACCGCGATGCACGTCTCGGCGTTCTCGCTGAAGTCGCTGGCCATGGCCTGCAAGCCGCTGATGAGCGAGGGCGGCTCGATCGTCGGCCTCACCTTCGACGCCCAGTACGCCTGGCCGCAGTACGACTGGATGGGCCCGGCCAAGGCCGCGCTGGAGGCCACCTCCCGCTACCTCGCCCGTGACCTGGGCAAGGACGGGCTGCGCTGCAACCTGATCTCCGCCGGCCCGATCGGCTCGATGGCCGCCAAGTCCATCCCGGGCTTCTCGGAGCTGGCCGACGTCTGGAACCACCGTGCCCCGCTCGCCTGGGACATGTCCGACCCGGAGCCGGCCGGCCGCGGCATCGTCGCCCTGCTCTCCGACTTCTTCCCGCGCACGACGGGCGAGATCATCCACGTCGACAGCGGCGTGCACATGATGGGCGCCTGACCGCGCACCACCCCTGCGAGACGGCCCCCGGCTGCGTACCCCCGGTCCCTCCGGATGCGGTACGCGGCCGGGGGCCGTTCACGGTCCGTGGCCGCCCGCTGCCGCTCCGGTCGAAAAGTCGGCCGATCCACCGCAGAATGGGGAGGAACCGGACTTCTTGTCAGGCTGCGGGAGGGAGATCGCCGTGCGTCCCACGCGCCGCCGAACCCGTCTCCTGCTGGCCGCCCCGGTGGTCGTCGCCGCCCTCGCCGTACCCCTGGGCGTCCATGCCGCCAGAGGGGCCGACTCCGGTACGGGGGAGGAGCCCCCGAAGCCCGAACCGGCCGGCTCCGAGTGCCGTACGTCCATAGAGGGCTCCCGGGTCGTCGCGTACTGCCACAACCCCTACCCCTCCACCGACCTCGTGCGGCTGCACACCGAGTGCGACCGCTGGTGGGACGTCGACGCGGACGGCGCGACGGTCGCGGTGGAGCCCGGCCGGACCGTACGGCTGGAGGACCGCTGCTGGAAAGAGGTGGCCACGGCCTGGGTCAGCCACCGCCCCGCGCCCCTGTGAGCGAGCCCGGGGGAGAGGGTCAGACCCGGTCCGCCAGGCAGTTCAGCGCATGGCTCGCCGCCTCGGCCGCCGCCGTCTCCGCGTCCCCGGCCCGGATCGCCTCGACCAGCCGGCCGTGGTCCATGTGGTTCTCCGGCCGCAGCTCGGGCCCCACGTCACCGCGCAGATAGTCGCGCAGCAGATCCCCGAGGTCGGCGTACAGCTCCGTCAGGACGTCGTTGTGCGAGGCCGCGACCACCGCCAGGTGCAGCGTCGCGTCCGCCGCCACGAACGCCTCCGCGTCGCCCGAGGACCAGGCCTCCTCCCGGCGCGCCATCAGGCTGTCCAGCTGCCGCAGGTCCCGGTCGGTGCGCCGGGCCGCCGCCAGCCGGGCCGCCGACGACTCCAGCGTCGAGCGCAGCTCCGCGATGTGCCGGGGGTCGGCGGCCGCGAACCTGCGGTGCATCACCCCGGCCAGCTCGCTCGTGGCGATCACATAGGTGCCGGAGCCCTGCCGGATGTCCAGCAGCCCGTTGTGCGCGAGGGCCCGCACGGCTTCGCGCACGGTGTTACGGGCCACCCCGAGCTGCTCGACCAGCTCGGGTTCGGTCGGAATCCGTGAGCCGACCGGCCACTCGCCCGAGGTGATCTGGTTCCTCAGCTGGGCGATCACCTGGTCGGCGAGTGCCGAACGCCGCGGAGACGTCAGCGCCATGATGCTCCTAGTTCGTGAGCTGGTCGGGTCCGGCCCGGATTCTCTCAGGAAGCCGGGGAGATCAGGGGAGACCGGAGGGCGGAACGGAGGACGAAACGGATTGGACAATCAATCATCCCATGATTCTATGATGGCTCCATGCCGGACGACGAGACGCAGACCCCGACCCTGAACCGCGGCCCCGCCGCGCGCACCTCCCACGACCCCCGCGCCGAGCGGCTCCCCGGTACGGACGGGGCGCCCGCGCCCTGGCTGCTGCGCCTCATCGCCGTCGGGCTCGTCCTGGCCGCCCTGAACCTCCGCCCCGCCATCACCAGCCTCGGCGCCCTCCTCGAAGAGGTCCGCGAGGGGCTGCACATGAGCGGCAGCGTGGCCGGCGTCCTCACCTCCGTGCCGCCGCTCTGCTTCGCCGTCTTCGGCGTCATGGCGCCGCGTCTCGCCCGCCGCTTCGGCGCGGGAGCCGTCGTCTGCGCGGGCATGGCCGCCATCGCGGCCGGCCTGATCATCCGCCCGTACATCGGCTCCACCGCCGGATTCCTGGCCGCCAGCGCCCTGGCCCTGATGGGCATCGCCGTCAGCAACATCCTGATGCCGGTGATCGTCAAGCGCTGGTTCCCCGACCGCGTCGGCACCATGACCGGCCTCTACTCCATGGCCCTGGCCCTCGGCACCGCCCTGGCCGCCGCCGTCACCGTCCCCGTCACCGGGGCGCTGGGCGGCAACTGGCGGACCGGCCTCGCCGTCTGGGCCGTGCTCGCCGCCGTCGCCGTGCTGCCCTGGATCGTCCTCGTACGCGATCGCACCCCGGCCCCCGGCCAGCCGGGCCCGGCGGTCGCGAACGCCGCCGAGGCGCCCGCCCTCCGGATCACCCGCAGTCGCACCGCCTGGGGCCTCGCCTGCTTCTTCGGGCTCCAGGCCACCGCCGCGTACATCACCATGGGCTGGATGCCGCAGATCTTCCGCGACGCCGGGGTCTCCGCCGGCACGGCCGGAGTCCTGCTCGCGGTCACCATGGCGATGGGCGTCCCGCTCGCCTTCGTCATCCCCCGGGTCGCCTCCCGGCTCAAGCAGCAGGGCCCCATCGTCGTCGTCCTCGGCCTCTGCGGCCTGATCGGCTACGGCGGGCTCTACCTCGCCCCCGCCGCCGGCGCCTGGGCCTGGGCCGTGCTCCTCGGCGTGGCCAACTGCGCCTTCCCGCTCGCCCTCACCATGATCGGCATGCGGGCCCGGTCCGGCGCGGGCGTGGTCCGGCTCTCCGCCTTCGCCCAGTCCACCGGCTATCTGCTCTCGATCCCCGGCCCGCTGCTCGTCGGCGTGCTCTACCAGCACAGCGGCGGCTGGGGGCTGCCGATCGCCCTGATGGCGGGCCTGATGATTCCCCAGATGGTGGCCGGGATCCTGGCGGGCCGGGACCGGACGATCGAGGACGAATGCTGAGATGCGACACTGGCGTCATGCCAGTGCTCGATCCGAATCCCCAGAACGGCCAGAAGAAGCTTCTCCTCGTGTTCGGGGCGATGCTCCTCATCACCGTCGTCATCGGTGTGATCGCCACGATCGCCTCCCCCTGACGCCCGAGGGCCCGGTGGACCCCACAGGGGTGGTGCTAGCCCCACCTTCCCCTAGGGGGCCAGGGTCAGGGTGAAGTGGGTGGATCACCGGATGGGGCCGGCCGCCTCCGGTCCGTAGGTTCTTCGGTATCGACCCGATGACCCACGGAGGCGGACATGCCGGCACCGACGCACACCAGGTCCCACCGACCGGCCGCGGACGGTGTCGAGATCCGGCTGCCCTGGTGGGCCGTGGCCCTGCCCGCCGTCGCCTTCGCCGCCCTGCTGCTGATGATCCTCAGCCCCGGGCAGGCCCATGCCGCCACCGGCGACCCCGCGCTCGGACAGCTGATCGAGCGCACCCTCCAGCTGCTGGCACGCTGAGGCGAACCCGCCCCGGACCAGCCCGCCAACTCCCCGGACGAGCACGTCAACACCCTGCGCCCGAGGCCGCGTTTCATGCGAAGCTGAGGTGTATGAGCGTCGAGACACCTCGCAGGATCGTCCTTCTCCGGCATGCCAAGGCGGAATGGTCACAGGCTTCCGATCATGAGCGCCCGCTGGCCGAGCGCGGCCGAAAGGACGCGCCCGTGGCCGGCCGCAGGCTCGCCGATTCCGGCATCGATTTCGATCTGGCCCTCTGCTCCAGTGCCGCCAGGACACGGGAGACCTGGAAGCTGGCGGTCCATGAATTCTCCCAGCGCCCCCGCACCGTCTACGAGGAGAGGCTGTACGAGGCCTCCCTCGGCGAACTGATCGCCCTGTTCAACGAGACCCCGGACGAGGTGCGCAACCTCCTGGTCATCGGCCACAACCCCGGGATGCACGGGGCCGCCGACGCCCTCTCCGGCTCGGCCGACGGCGACACCCTGGCCCGGATGACCCGGGACGGCTTCCCCACCGCCGCGTACGCCGTGGTGGAGTTCCCCGGCTCCTGGAAGAGCGTGGAGCACGGGGCCGGCAAGCTCACCGAGTACTGGACGCCGAACGACTGAGCGCACGCACAGGGCCCCGGCACCACCGCGGTGCCGGGGCCCTGCCACCTGTCCGGGGTCAGTCGACGAGGCCGTCCGCCGCCTCGACCTCTTCGCGGGTGATGCCGAGCAGATAGAGCACGGTGTCCAGGAACGGCACGTTCACCGCGGTGTGCGCCGCCTCACGGACCACCGGCTTGGCGTTGAACGCGACGCCGAGCCCGGCGGTGTTCAGCATGTCCAGGTCGTTCGCCCCGTCGCCGATCGCCACCGTCTGGGCCAGCGGCACCCCCGCCTGCTCGGCGAAGCTCCGCAGCAGCCGCGCCTTGCCCGCCCGGTCCACCACCTCGCCGACGACCCGGCCGGTGAACTTCCCGTCCACCACCTCCAGGGTGTTGGCCGAGGCGAAGTCGAGGCCGAGCCGCTCCTTCAGGTCGTCCGTGACCTGGGTGAAGCCGCCGGAGACCACGCCGACCTGATAGCCGAGCCGCTTCAGCGTACGGATCAGGGTGCGGGCGCCGGGGGTGAGCCGTACCTCGGCGCGCACCTTGTCCACCACCGAGGCGTCCAGACCGGCCAGCAGCGCGACCCGGGCGTGCAGCGACTGCTCGAAGTCCAGCTCGCCGCGCATCGCCTGCTCGGTCACCTCGGCGACCTTGTCCTCGCAGCCCGCGTGCGCCGCGAAGAGCTCGATCACCTCGTCCTGGATCAGCGTGGAGTCGACGTCCATGACCACCAGCCGCTGGGCCCGCCGGCTCAGCCCCGCCGAGACCACCGCGACGTCCACGCCGATCTCCGCGGCCTCCGTGGCCAGCGCGGTCCGCAGCTCCTCGGTCCCGGTCCCCGACACCGCGAACTCGACGGCGGTGACCGGGTACTTCGCCAGCCGGAAGACCCGGTCGATGTTTCCGCCGGTCGAGGTGATGGTGGCCGCTATGGCGGCGGTCGACTCCGCGGTGAGCGGGTGTCCCAGCACCGTCACATGGGAACGGCCGTCACCGCGGGGGCGGTTATCGCCGATGCCGGAGATGATCTCGGCCTGCAGCTTCAGGGAGTCGGCCCAGCTGTGCACGGTCGCCCGCAGGTCGCCCTCGGTGCTGCCGCCCGCGGTGGGAGCGGTCACCAGGGCGCACAGCACGATGCGGCCCCGGGTGACGACCTGCTCGATGTCCACGACGTCCACCGCGTACGCGGCGAGGGTGTCGAAGAGTCCGGCGGTGATGCCCGGACGGTCCTTGCCGAAGATCTTGACGAGAAGGGTGGGTGCGTCGCCGCCCGGAGGAGTCGCGTCACCGGTCCCGTCGACCCGACGGGGCTCAGGGGGCTCAGAGGGCTCAGGAGACGAGAGGGGCTGAGGTGGCTGAGATGCGCTCATGGTGCTCCCACCGTATCGGTCCCGGGACCTCCTCCGGTCGCCCGTCCCGAGTGCCGGACGGAATCATCCGGGCACCGCTTCCGGCACTGCGAGGATCTGGCCGGTACGGGTCTTGCGCACAGCCATGTCGGCTGTCCCGTATCACCCGCTATGGCGTCGCTGAACATTCTCTGGGCGGTAACCGGCTCTTCATCCGCACTTCGCCCGTTGCGCTCAGGTTTCGACCCCCGGTATCGGGGTGTTCGCGCAGGTCTCCGCGCGGTCTTCACCCGCCCGACTTTCCGATCGGGGACTGGTCCTGGAATAGTTCCCCACGATGTTCAGCATCCCTAGACTCCCTGCGACGGGGGTAACACGGGGGACAACTAGTGGGGCGCGGAGTGCCGGAACTCGTACTGGAATTGAATGGCAGCACCTGGACGCTCGATCCGTCCAGGTCGTACACCCTTGGACGTGATCCGCAGGGCGACCTGGCGATCGACGACGCCAGGGTCTCGTGGCGGCATGCCACGATCAGCTGGAGCGGCCGCAGTTGGCTCATCGAGGACCACGGCAGCACCAACGGCACCTATGTGCAGGGCCGGCGGATCCAGCAGGTGGAGATCGGCCCCGGCTCGGTGCTGCACCTGGGCAACGCCACCGACGGGCCCCGGGTGAGCCTCAGCGCGGGCGCGGGTGTCGCCGGCGGCCAGGCGGCCGGCGCCCAGCAGGCTCCCGTGCAGCAGCCCCACCAGCAGCCCCAGGGCGCCGGCGCGGGCTGGCACGGACAGCAGGCACCCGCACACCAGGCCCCGGCCCAGCACCAGGCCCCTGCCCCGCAGCAGGCCTGGCAGCAGCCGCAGGCGCCCCAGCAGCAGGCCCCGCACCAGCAGCCTCCGCAGCACCAGCAGCCTCCGCAACAGAAGGTGCCGCACCAGCAGGGCCCCGGGCAGCCGGGCGGTCCGGGGCAGGGCGGTGCCGCGGGGGCGCCGCCGGTCTACGGCGACCGCAGCCCGACCACGTTCCACCAGCTGGCCCTCGGCCGGGTCATGCGCATCGGTCGTGCGCTGGAGAACGAGCTGGTCGTCTCCGACCTCCAGGTCTCCCGCAACCACGCCGAGTTCCACGCGACGCCCGACGGCCGCTTCGAGATCCGCGACCTCGGCTCGCACAACGGCACGTACGTCAACGGTCTGCCGCTCCACAAGTCCGGCTCGGCCCTCATCGGCCCGAACGACATCGTCGGTGTCGGTCACTCGACGTTCCGGCTGGTCGGCGACCGGCTGGAAGAGTTCGTCGACACCGGTGAGGTCTCCTTCTCCGCCCGCCACCTCACGGTGACGGTCGACGGCGGGAAGCAGATCCTCAAGGACGTCTCCTTCGGCGTTCCCGAGAAGTCGCTGATCGCGGTCATCGGCCCGTCCGGTTCCGGAAAGTCCACCCTGCTCAAGGCGCTCACCGGCTACCGGCCCGCCAACCAGGGTGACGTCCTCTACGACAACCGAAACCTGTACAAGCAGTTCGCCGAGCTGCGCCAGCGCATCGGTCTGGTCCCGCAGGACGACATCCTGCACAAGGAACTGACCGTCACCAAGGCCCTCAAGTACGCGGCCAAGCTCCGCTTCCCCGCGGACACCACCGAGGCCGAGCGCCAGTCCCGGATCACCGAGGTCCTCGCCGAGCTCAAGCTCGACATCCACAAGGACAAGAAGATCACCTCGCTCTCCGGCGGCCAGCGCAAGCGCGTCTCGGTCGCCCTGGAGCTGCTCACCAAGCCCTCGCTGATCTTCCTGGACGAGCCGACCTCCGGCCTCGACCCGGGCATGGACCGCGATGTCATGCAGCTGCTGCGCGGCCTCGCCGACGACGGCCGCACCGTGCTCGTGGTCACGCACTCGGTCGCCGAGCTGGCGATCTGCGACAAGCTCCTCGTGATGGCGCCCGGCGGTTCCGTCGCCTACTTCGGTCCGCCGGAGGAAGCGCTGAACTTCTTCGGCTACACCAGCTGGGCCGACGTCTTCTCCGCCTTCGAGAACTACCGCGACTACGACTGGGCGGGCCGCTGGCGCGGTTCGCAGCACTACCAGATGTACGCCGCCGACATCGACGCGGTCGCGGCCCAGCCGGTCAACATGCCGCCCCCGCAGCAGATGCGCCCGCCGAAGCCGCAGGGCTGGATGGCGCAGCTGTGGACGCTGATCCGGAGGTACGCCTCCGTCATCGCGTCCGACAAGGGCTTCATGGGCCTGATGCTGATCCTGCCCGCCGTGCTGGGCGTGGTCAGCGTGGTCATCCCGGCCGAGTTCGGACTGGGCGATCCCACCCCGCCGTCCCGGTTCAACGGCAAGGCCGGAACGATCATGCTGATCCTCGCGGTCG
The DNA here is from genome assembly GCF_055792845.1 of Streptomyces sp. DSM 106670. Classification (NCBI taxonomy): domain Bacteria; kingdom Bacillati; phylum Actinomycetota; class Actinomycetes; order Kitasatosporales; family Streptomycetaceae; genus Streptomyces; species Streptomyces sp. DSM 106670. The sequence continues at coordinate 1,458,396 of NZ_CM147704.1, read as the reverse complement.
GCATGTGCTTCTCCGGCGCCGCCAACTCCGTACGAGAGCTGATCAAGGAACGGGTCATCTACGAGCGCGAACGGGCCACCGGCCTGTCCCGCTCCGCGTACCTGATGTCCAAGGTGATCGTCCTCGGCGTGATCACCGCCTTCCAGGGCGTGATCATCTGCGGCATCGGCTTCGCCACCCGCCAGCTGCCGGACGAGGGCCTGATCATGCCCCCGGCCGTCGAGGTCTGCCTCTCGATCATCGCGCTGGGCTTCACCTCGATGATGGTGGGCCTGGTGATCTCCTCGCTGGTGAAGACCGCCGAGAAGACCATGCCGCTGCTGGTGATGTTCGCGATCGTCCAGGTCGTCTTCACCGGCGTGCTCTTCCAGGTGTACGGGTCGCCCGGCCTGGAGCAGTTCGCCTGGCTGATGCCGTCCCGCTGGGCGATGGCGGCGGCCGGCGCCACGCTGGACCTGGGGCGTCTGACGCCGCCGTGGGACCCGGAGAACCCCACCGACCTCGACCCGCTGTGGGAGCACACCGCGGGCCAGTGGGGCATCAACATCACGGTCCTGCTCGCGCTCGGCGTGATCTGCGGCATCGCGGTCGCGCGACTGCTGCGGCGCCACGAGCCCGAGGTCATGCGCAAGTAGGACACGTACGGAACCACGTACGGAACGACGCCGAGGCCGGCACCCCGCGGGGTGCCGGCCTCCGGCATGTGTACGGCGGCTGGGCTCAGCGGCTCAGCGCATCGGTGCTCAGTACGCGCTGTTCACGTTGTCCATGGAGCCGTAGCGGTCGGCCGCGTAGTTGCAGGCGGCGACGATGTTGGCGACCGGGTCGTACAGGTCCTTCTTGGTGCCCGCCACGTGGTAGCGGTCGAAGGTGGGCTGGATCACCTGGAGCAGACCCTTGGAGGGGATGCCGTTCCGGGCGTTGATGTCCCAGTTGTTGATGGCCCAGCGGTTACCGCTGGACTCACGGATGATGTTGCGGTGGATCCCCTCGTAGGAGCCGGGGATGCCTTCCTTCTTCATGATCGACATGGCCTCGCGGATCCAGCCGTCCAGGTTGTTCGCGTAGACGGGCTTGCGCGCGGTGGAGCGGTTGGCCTTCTCGGTCGCGCGCTTCTTCGCGTCCGCCTTGGCCTTGGCGGCCTTCTCGGCCTTGTCCTTGGCGTCGGCGGCGGCCTTGGCCTTCGCCTCGGCCGCGGCCTTCGCCTTGGCGGCCTTGGCCTTGGTCTCGGCGGCGGCCTTCGCCTTGGCGGCGTCGGCGGCCTTCACCAGCTTCTCGGCGGTGGAGTGCTGCTCGATCATGCTGTTCTGCACGGTCTTGGCCTGGGCGGAGCCGCCGGTGAAGACGACGGGGGCGGCAGCACCGGCTGCCTGCGGGGAGACCTCGGCCTCGGCGTTCGACGGGACGAGCGAGAAGGTCAGGGAGGCGACGGCCAGGGCCGACACACCGGCCACGGAGATCTTCTGGACCTTGTTCAGACGACGGAGTCGATCGGGGATGCGAATCGCAGACATGTAGGGCTACCTCTTCGAATGCTCAGGTGTCCTCACGGAGGACGAGACCGGAGGCGGTGATGCGTACCTCCGTCGGGGACGAGAGCAATTCTTAGCGGCAGCAAAATGCTGTGGCAAAGGTGTGACGTACGAAGCCGGGTAGTGGAAGAGGGTCCTGTTCGCCCGAAATGATCCCTGCTCGGGCCTGCTCAAATCGCCCTTATTGGCCCACTAGGGACGTTCGTAAGTGATGTAGGCCCTATGCCTGGGCTCACATCGGCGAGGTAACAGTCTCACCACTCGTTGCTGAAGCAATCCGGAGCGTTACGTTCCTCATCCTGCAGGACGAGGTGGACGTCCCCGAACTCGTGCCAGAGGTACCGCTCCTGGAGCGCCGCCTCGTACCCGAGGCGCAGCGCCTCGCGCCCCGCCACCGCCTCCAGCATCAGCAGATGCGAGGCCCGGGGCTCGTGCAGCCCGGTCAGCAGCCCGTCCACCACCCGCACGCCCCGGCGCGGCGTCACCACCAGATCCGTCCACCCCGCCACCGGCCGCACCACCCCGTCCGCCCCCGCCGCCGACTCCAGCGCCCGCACGGCCGTCGTCCCCACCGCGATCACCCGCCCGCCCGCCGCACGGTCGCCGCCGCGCGCCGCCCGTACGGCGTTCACCAGCCACGCCGTCGCCGCCGGCACCGAGAACCGCTCCGGGTACGGCGGCTCGTGCGCCTCCGCCGACGCCACCCCCGTATGCAGGGACAGCGGAGCGAACAGCACGCCCCGGCGCACGAGCTCCGCCACCAGCTCGGCGGTGAAGGGCCGCGCGGCACTCGGCATCTCCGCCGAACCGCTCCCGTCGGGCGAGGGCGCCGCGAACACCGTTTGGTACGCGGACAGCGGCTGATCCCGCTCCGTGTACCCGTACCGGATCGGCCGCCCGTACCGCCGCAGGAACTCGGGCACGGAGTCCGGCACGGGTACGGACACGGGCCCCCGCACCGCCTTCGCCGCCGCCTCCGGCACCGGCCCGTGCGCCGCCCCCGATTCCTGCACCGGCCCGTGCACCGGTTCGGCCTCCGGCGCCAGCCCCCGCGCCGACTCCGCCTCCGCCCCCGGCACCGACCCCGCCCCTGGCACCGACTCCGGCATCGAATCCCGTTCCGGCACGGACGTCGGCCTCCACTCCGGCCGCGGCACCGATGCCGCCCCCGGCACCGACCCAGCCCCCGCCCCCGGCATCGGCATCGGCTCCGGCACCCGCGCCCACCACAGCCGCGCCCCCGACGCCGGCCCCAGCGGCTCCTCGATCACCAGGGTCCGCCCGCCCGGCAGCCGCACCACCGCCCCCGCCGGACCGCCGGGCCGCGGCCCGGTGACCCCCGCCGCGCCGGGCGCCCGCAGCTCCACCGCCCACCGCCCGTCCGCACCCCGCGTCGAGAAGTGCACGACGACCCGCTCCCCGCCGACCCGCCCGTTCACCGCGGCGGGCAGCGTCATGGACGTGTTCACCACCAGCACGTCCCCGGCCCGCAGCTCCCCGGGCAGCTCCCGGAACGCACGGTGCGAGACTGCCCGCCCCCGCGACACGAGCAGCCGTACGTCGTCACGCCCCGCACCCCGCTGCTCGGCCGGCACCCGGGCCGACAGATCGTCCGGCACCCGCAACGCCTCCAGCCCTTCCAGCCCCCCGGCACCGCCACCCCCGCCCCGCCGGCCCGCAGCCTCACCGGTGTGCCCGTCGCCCGCTCCCATTCCCGCTGAGCCGGGCCCCGGGGCCCGGGCGCCCGAAGCGGCCGCTCGCGCACCGCCGGGACGGGGCGGGCCGGTCGTCCCGGGCCCGGTGTCCCCCCGGCCCGTTCCGGCCCTGCCCGGACCGGGGGCACCCGCGCGGTCCGCTTCCGTCCGCACCCCGCCCGGGCGCCGCCCCGGCGCGGTCATCGCCGGCCCCCGCCCGGGCCGGCCGGTTCCGCCAGCAGCGCCGGGGCGGCGAACCGTCCGCCGGCCGGCCGCTCCCGCAGCAGCCGCAGGAACGCGGGCGCCACGCTCTCCGGCGACGGCCGCGGCTCGTCCGCCTCCTCCGGGACCGCCGCGGCGAACAGATCCGTCGCCATGTCACCCGGGTCGACGGCCCACACCCGCAGCCCCGGCTCCTCCTCGCCCAGCACCGCCGCCAGCTGGTCGAGAGCCGCCTTCGACGCCCCGTAACCGCCCCACGTCGGATACGGCTCCGCCGCCGCGTCCGAGCTGATCACCACCACCGACCCCGCCTCAGAGGCCCGCAGCAGCGGCAACGCCTCCTGTACGAGACCGAGCGCCGCCACCACATTCGTCTCCAGCGCCCACCGCAGCCCGTCCAGCGGCAGCGCGTCCAGCCGGACCAGCGGCTCCGCGCCCAGCACGCTCGCGTTGCTCACCAACAGGTCGAGACCGCCCAGCGATCCGGCGGCCGCCACCAGCTCCGCCCGGTGCGCCGCGTCCGTGACATCACCCGGCACCGCCACCACCCGCGTCCCGTACCGCCCGCGCAGCTCCCGGGCCGTGTCCGCCAGCACCCCGGCGGTCCGGGCGTCCAGCACCAGGTCCCACCCCTGCCCGGCCAGCGCCGCGGCCAGCGCGCGCCCCAGCCCCTTCGAACCACCCGTGATCATCGCGACCGGCATGACGACCGTCCCCTTCTTGCCCTCGGCTTCCACCGGGAGACCCCGGCGCTCCCAACGTAGGAAGCCCGGACCGCACCGCGCCTCGCCCGCGAGCCGCACCCGTACCCGGCACTTCGACGTAGGTCCCGGGACCTGTCGCCGACTGCCGTCCGCCGGGCGACGACGGCAGCCCGACGACAGGTCCGGGCGGTCCTACGACCGGTCCTACGACCTCCGGCCGAGAGCCCCGCGGGCCCGGACCTAGGCCCCCGCCCGCCCGACACCACCCCCGGCCCGATACGGCCGCGCGGCCCCCGCCGGTACGGTGATCCCATGAGTCATCGCCCACCGTCGGGCCTCGCCGCGGTGAGTGCCGCACTGCTCGCCATGAGCCGGCACCTCGAAGTGGGCGACGTCCTGAAGACGATCGTCGCCTCCGCCCGCGAGCTGCTCGACGCCCAGTACGCGGCCCTCGGCGTCCCGGACGACCACGGCGGCTTCGCCCAGTTCGTGGTCGACGGCGTCAGCGACGAACAGTGGAAGGCCATCGGCCCCCTGCCCCGCCAGCACGGCATCCTCGCCGCGATGCTGCACCAGGCGAAGCCCGAACGCCTCGCCGACGTCCGCAAGGACCCCCGCTTCGAGGGCTGGCCCGACGCCCACCCCGACATGTCCGACTTCCTCGGCCTGCCCATCACGGACGGCGACGAGATCATCGGAGCGCTGTTCCTCGCCAACAAGATGTGCCCCAAGCCCGAGGGCGGCTGCGGCTTCACCGCCGAGGACGAGGAACTGCTCCAGATCCTCGCCCAGCACGCCGCCATCGCCCTCACCAACGCCCGTCTCTACGAGCGCAGCCGCGAGCTGACCATCGCCGAGGAACGCTCCCGGCTGGCCCATGAGCTGCACGACGCGGTCAGCCAGAAGCTGTTCTCGCTCCGCCTCACCGCGCAGGCCGCCACCGCCCTCGTCGACCGCGACCCCGCCCGCGCCAAGGGCGAACTCCAGCAGGTCGCCGTCCTCGCCGCCGAGGCGGTCGACGAGCTGCGGGCAGCGGTCGTGGAGCTGCGCCCGGCCGCCCTCGACGAGGACGGTCTGATCGCCACCCTCCGTACCCAGATCCAGGTCCTGGACCGGGCGCACACCGCCGAGGTCGCCTTCGAGAGCTGCGGCGTACGCGCACTGCCCGCCGCCCAGGAGGAAGCGCTGCTCCGCGTCGCCCAGGAGGCCCTGCACAACGCCCTGCGCCACTCCCGTGCGGAGCGGGTGAGCGTCACCCTGGCCCGGCGCGGCGCCGCCACCGTCCTGCGCGTCACCGACGACGGCGTCGGGTTCGACCCCACCGCCGTCCGGCGGGCGGGCCGTCACCTCGGCCTCGTCTCGATGCGCCACCGGGCGAGCAGCGTCGGCGGCCGACTCACCGTTGCCTCGGAGCCCGGCAAGGGCGCCACGATCGAGATGGAGGTTCCCGGTGGCTGACAAGATCATCAGGGTGCTGCTGGTCGACGACCATCAGGTGGTCCGCCGAGGACTGCGTACGTTCCTGGAGATCCAGGAGGACATAGAGGTCGTCGGCGAGGCGTCCGACGGCGCGGAGGGCGTGGCCCGGACCGAGGAGCTCCGCCCCGACGTCGTGCTGATGGACATCAAGATGCCCGGCACCGACGGCATCGAGGCGCTGCGCCGCCTGCGCGAGCTCGACAACCCGGCGAAGGTCCTCATCGTCACCAGCTTCACCGAACAGCGCACGGTGGTACCCGCCCTGCGCGCCGGAGCCTCCGGGTACGTCTACAAGGACGTCGACCCGGACGCCCTGGCCGGCGCCATCCGCTCGGTCCACGCCGGTCATGTCCTGCTCCAGCCGGAGGTCGCCGGGGCACTCCTCGCCCAGGACGACGCGGGCACCGGCACGGGCCGGGGGAGCACGCTCACCGAACGGGAACGCGAAGTCCTCGGCCTCATCGCGGACGGCCGTTCCAACCGCGAGATCGCCCGCGCTCTCGTGCTCTCGGAGAAGACGGTCAAGACGCACGTCTCGAACATCCTGATGAAGCTCGACCTGTCCGACCGGACCCAGGCCGCGCTCTGGGCGGTACGCCACGGAGCGGCGGGCTGACAACGCCGCCGCGGGTTCCCGTCCGGACCGAGATTCATACTGTCGGGTGTATGTCACCCGTACGGCGCATCCTTCCGGAGTGCGCGGCGTTCTCCAGGACGTGCTGCGGCGGCTCGCCGCAGCCTCTCTAGGAGGAACCTGAAGTGAAGAACCTGAAGAAGGCCGCCGCCGTCACCATGATCGCGGGCGGGCTCATCGCCGCCGGTGCCGGAGCCGCCTCCGCCACCGGCCACAGCGGTGCCGGCGCCGAGGGCCTGGCCACCCACTCCCCGGGCGTCGCCAGCGGCAACCTCGTGCAGGTTCCCGTCGCCGTCCCGGTGAACGTGGTCGGCAACACGGTCAACGTGGTGGGCCTGCTCAACCCGGCCTTCGGCAACCTCGGCGTCAACCACTGACCCGAGCCCCACCCCGAAAGCCGGACGGCGCCTCCCATCCCCCAAGGCCCCGCCCGGCTTTCGCACACCCCGCCCGCGCACCCGCTTCCAGCCCGTCCGGCGTTTGAGGACGGAACCCTGGGCCAGGACACCCCGAGCCCAACGCGCCCCATTCTCAGCCCGTCCGGCGCTTGAGGACGGAACCCTCGGCCACGGCACCCCGAGCCCACCGGACCAAGCACCGGACGCACACCCCAGCCCGTCCGGCGCTTGAGGACAAAGGGCCCGCGGGGCCCTACCGCCGAACCTCCCCGCCCTCCACATACGCGTTGTACGCCGCCACCAACGCCCGCCGAGCCACCCGCTCCACCGGCCGCAACGCCTCCCCCCGCGCCGCGATCTCCGACGCGCTCACCGCACCGCCGTGCCCGTTCTCGTACGCCACCGAGACCAGCAGCCCCACCCGCTGCGCCATCTCCAGCACCCGCACCGCCCGCGGCGGATACCCGGGCGCCAGCACCTCGCGCCCCCGACTCCGCTCCGCCCGCGCCCGGTACGCGTCCACCGCCGCCTCCGCCACCGGACCGGACCCGGCCACGTCCAGCCGCGACAGCACCGCCGTCGCATCCCGCAACGCCTCCGCCAGCTCCCGCTCCGCCTCGCCCAGCGACGGCACATCCGCGGGCGGCGCCTCCCGTACCGGCAGCACCCGCCACACCACCTCGACGTGCAGATCCCCCTCCGGCCCCACCTCGCTCACCTCGGGCACCAGCCCGTACGGCACCCCGTACGCGACCACCGCCTCCTCGGCCTCCAGCGCCCGCGCATTGAAATCGGGCGGACCGCTCAGCCCCAGCGGATGCCCCGGCACCGGCAGCGCCACCCGGAACCCGGTCGCCCCGAGCCTCCTCAGCCGGCCGAGCGCCAGCGTGAGCCCGACCGGCCCCGCCTCACCCGGCAGCCCCTCGACGCGGTGCACCGCGTCCTGTCCGACAATCGCGAGGGCCGCCTCGTCCGGCGAGACGAGTCCCGCCAGAAGCGCGTTTCCCCAAGCGGCCAACAACCCTGAACGTGGTTCGACAAGCATGCCGACAGCCTAGGCAACGGCCGGGAACGGCCCTCACGCCTGAAGCACTCGCGCGGTGGCGTAGGTTTTCCTTGGGAGCCGTGCCCACCGGCACGCGAAGATCGACGAGACTGCTTGGGGAGACAACGCGCCATGAGCGATGTGTTGGAGCTGGTGGACGTATCCGTGGTCCGCGACGGACGCGCTCTGGTGGACGATGTCTCCTGGTCGGTCAAGGAGGGGGAGCGCTGGGTCATCCTGGGCCCCAACGGCGCCGGCAAGACGACCCTCCTCAACCTCGCCTCCAGCTACCTCTTCCCCAGCAAGGGAACGGCCACCATCCTCGGTGAGCAGCTCGGCGGCGTCGGCACCGACGTCTTCGAGCTCCGCCCCCGCATCGGCATGGCCGGCGTGGCGATGGCCGACAAGCTGCCCAAGCGCCAGACGGTGCTGCAGACGGTCCTCACCGCCGCGTACGGCATGACCGCCACCTGGCACGAGAACTACGAGGCCGTCGACGAGGAGCGCGCCCGCGCCTTCCTCGACCGCCTCGGCATGACCGAGTACCTGGACCGCAAGTTCGGCACGCTCTCCGAAGGGGAGCGCAAGCGCACGCTCATCGCCCGCGCCATGATGACCGACCCCGAACTGCTGCTGCTGGACGAGCCCGCCGCCGGACTCGACCTCGGCGGGCGCGAGGACCTCGTCCGCCGCCTCGGCCGCCTCGCCCGCGACCCGTTCGCCCCCTCCATGATCATGGTGACCCACCACGTCGAGGAGATCGCGCCCGGGTTCACCCACGTCCTCATGATCCGCCAGGGCAAGATCCTCGCGGCCGGCCCCATGGAGACCGAGCTCAGCTCCCGTAACCTCTCCCTCTGCTTCGGCCTGCCGCTCATCGTCGAGCACACCGGCGACCGCTACACCGCCCACGGCCTCCCGCTCTCCTGACCGGGCCGCCGAAACCGGCCGCCGCCCCCCGATCCACAAGCCGTTCACCGCAGTTGACCCCCGTGCGCCCTGTCGGTGACGCACCGACAGTCCTACGATGACCATGTGGACATCGACGCATGGGTGTGGTGGCTGATCGGCGCGGTGGGACTGGGCATCCCCCTCGTCCTGACCGCGATGCCCGAGTTCGGGATGTTCGCCGTCGGGGCGGTGGCCGCATCGGCCGTCGCCGCCCTCGGCGGCGGAATCGTCGCCCAGGTGCTGGTCTTCGTCGTGGTCTCGGTCGCGCTGATCGCCGTCGTGCGCCCGATCGCCGCCAGACACCGGGCCGGACAGACCGGGCAGGCCAGCGGAATCGACGCCCTGAAGGGCCGTCAAGCGGTCGTGCTGGAGCGGGTATCGGCCGACGGCGGCCGTATCAAGCTCGCCGGCGAGGTCTGGTCGGCCCGTTCGCTCGACGCCGACCAGGTCTTCGAGCCCGGCAGCCAGGTCGATGTCGTGGACATCGACGGAGCGACGGCCGTGGTCATGTGACCGAAGCGCGCACGAGGCGGGCCGCAGTCTGCCAGACTCGAAGTCGATCATGTCGATCATCAGAGGAACCCGGCCCGGCCCACAACTCCCCGGCCACCGCCCGCATCTGAGGACCGACCCCGATCACCGCGATCCACCGGCCAACCGAAGGGCACGAGAGACACGATGCAACCGATCATCATCGTTCTGATCATTCTGGTGGTGCTCGTCTTCATCGCCCTGATCAAGACGATTCAGGTCATCCCGCAGGCCAGCGCCGCCATCGTCGAGCGATTCGGCCGCTACACCCGCACCCTGAACGCGGGCCTGAACATCGTCGTCCCGTTCATCGACTCGATCCGCAACCGGATCGACCTCCGTGAACAGGTGGTGCCCTTCCCGCCGCAGCCGGTGATCACCCAGGACAACCTGGTCGTCAACATCGACACCGTCATCTACTACCAGGTGACCGACGCCCGCGCCGCGACCTACGAAGTCGCCAGCTACATCCAGGCGATCGAGCAGCTCACCGTCACCACCCTCCGCAACATCATCGGCGGCATGGACCTGGAGCGGACCCTCACCTCCCGTGAGGAGATCAACGCGGCCCTGCGCGGCGTCCTCGACGAAGCGACCGGCAAGTGGGGCATCCGCGTCAACCGCGTCGAGCTCAAGGCGATCGAGCCGCCGACCTCCATCCAGGACTCGATGGAGAAGCAGATGCGCGCCGACCGCGACAAGCGCGCCGCGATCCTCACCGCCGAAGGCATCCGGCAGTCCCAGATCCTCACCGCCGAAGGTGAGAAGCAGTCCGCGATCCTGCGCGCCGAAGGTGAGGCCAAGGCCGCCGCCCTGCGCGCCGAGGGTGAAGCCCAGGCCGTCCGCACGGTCTTCGAGGCCATCCACGCCGGAGACCCGGACCAGAAGCTCCTCTCGTACCAGTACCTCCAGATGCTCCCGAAGATCGCCGAGGGCGACGCCAACAAGCTCTGGATCGTGCCCAGCGAGATCGGCGACGCCCTCAAGGGCCTCAGCGGAGCCTTCGGCAACCTCGGCGGCGGCATGCCCGGCTTCAACACCGGCGGCGACGGCGGAAACGGGGGCAACGGCGGCAATGGCGGCAATGGCGGGGGAGGCAAGGGCAGCATCCCGGCCCCGGTGGAACGACGCGAGGAACCCCCGGTCTACTGACCCCCGATCCCCTTCGTGCATGATCAGTGAGGCCCCTCGACCTTCATGGCGGGGAGGCATCACTGACCACCGAAGGAGATGGCGTTGTCCATCTGGGAAATACTCGCCGTCTTCGCGGCCGGAGTCGGAGCGGGCACGATCAACACGATCGTCGGCTCCGGCACCCTGATCACCTTCCCCGTCCTGCTCGCCACCGGCCTCCCCCCGGTCACCGCGACCGTGTCGAACGCCCTGGGCCTCATCCCCGGCTCCATCAGCGGAGCCATCGGCTACCGCAAGGAACTGGCCGGCCAGCGCCGCCGCATCGTCAAACTGAGCATCGGGGCCGCCATCGGCGGCCTCACCGGAGCCACCCTCCTGCTCGCGCTGCCCTCCACGGCCTTCGAGACGATCGTCCCGGTCCTGGTCGCCCTGGCGCTCGTCCTGGTGATCCTGCAACCACGCATCAGCAAAGCCGTCCAGCGCCGCCGTGAACACACCGGCACCTCGCCCCGCACCGACGGCGGCCCGCTCCTCTTCGTCGGCCTGATGCTCGCCAGCGTCTACGGCGGCTACTTCACCGCCGCCCAGGGAATCATCTACCTCTCCCTGATGGGCATGCTGCTCGACGACACGATGCAGCGCCTCAACGCCGTCAAGAACGTCCTGGCCGCCGTGGTCAACACCATCGCCGCGCTGTTCTTCCTCTTCGTCGCCCACTTCGACTGGACGGCCGTCCTCCTCATCGCGGTCGGCTCGGCCATCGGCGGCCAGATAGGCGCCAAGGTCGGCCGCCGCCTCAGCCCCACCGTCCTGCGCACCCTCATCGTGGCCGTCGGCACGGTGGCCATCGTCCAGCTGCTGCTCCGCTGACACACGTGGGCCCGCCCCCTCACAGGGACGGGCCCACGCATACATCACCAGACGTACGCCGACTACGTCACGGCTCCCCGCGGCCGCATCGCAGGACCGCCGCCACGCCCTACGCGGCCGCTGCCCGGTCCAGCCACTCGGGCAGCGCCGAGCGGTCGCCGGCCCCCATCGCCAGCAGCATCGCCTCGGCGGGGGAGGGGACGAACGGCTGCTTCAGCAGCGGCATCCCCGCCTGCTCCGGCGTCCGGGCGGCCTTGCGGTGGTTGTCCTCGGCGCAGGAGGCCACCGTGTTCAGCCAGGTGTCCTGCCCGCCCTGGGCACGCGGCACCACGTGGTCGACGGTGGACGCCCGCCGCCCGCAGTACGCGCACCGGTGCTGGTCCCGTATCAGCACACCCCTTCTGGACCACGGCGCCTGTCTTCGGAACGGCACCCGTACGTACCGGCAGAGCCTGATCACCCGGGGCGCCGGAATGTCCACGGCGGCACCACGCATACGGAGCTCGGGATGCGACTGCTCGACGACGGCCTTGTCCGTCAGGATCAGGACCACCGCACGGTTGAGCGTCACTGTCGACAGCGGCTCGAAGCTCGCGTTGAGAACCAGCGTGTCACGCATCCTGCCCACCTCCCGTGTGCCGCCCGCCCCCTGGCAGGCCCGGATCAACTCTGGCTGGGCAGGCCGCGATGGACAACGCAATAAAAAATGCCCTGCTCTGATCTCTCCAAGACCAGAGCAGGGCAAACAGCAAACGAACTAATCGTCGGCGGGAGCCTGGTACTCACCGATCAGCTGCGCACGCCCCAACGTGTGGAACCGGAGATTGAATCCGGCCACCGCGGGAGACACATCGCTGTCGATCCCGAGCTTCTCGGTGTCCACCGCGTACACGGTGAACACATACCGGTGCCGCTCCCCGGCCGGCGGCGCCGCACCGCCGAACTCCTTGGAGCCGTAGTCGTTACGGGCCTGAACGGCCCCCTCCGGCAGCCCCGTGAACGCGCCGCTGCCCGCACCCGCCGGCAGCTCGGTCACCGACACCGGGAGATCGAAGAGCACCCAGTGCCAGAACCCGCTGCCCGTGGGGGCGTCCGGGTCGAAACACGTCACGGCGAAGCTCTTGGTCCCCTCGGGGAAACCCTCCCACCGCAGCTGCGGCGAAACGTTCCCACCCGCAAGCACCTGGGCATCGCCCAGCACCGCCCCCGGCGCGAGATCGTCGCTCACCACCGTGAACGCCGGAACCTCCGGATGGAAGTCGTGCGGCAGCGGGGCCCTCTTCGGCTCGGTCACGTCTCGCACCTCTCCTGATCGGTTCGTCTGCCTTCCCGCCCGACTCTAGGGGGCGGCGGCCACTCGCTAGAGCCAGTTGCGCTGTCCGCCGACCTGGGCGAGCCACTGGTTGAGGTACGCCGCCCAGTCGGTCTGCTGGTAGTCGTGCAGCCCCACCTTGAACGCGCGGTAGGAGTCGCTGCCCTCGCTGAACAGTCCCGGCTTCTTGTCCATCTCCAGGATGACGTCCATCTCGCGGTCGTCGGCGACGAACGTCAGCTCCACCTGGTTCAGCCCGCGGTACTGCGTCGGCGGAATGAACTCGATCTCCTGGTAGAACGGCAGCCGCTGACGCGTACCGCGGATGTGACCGCGCTCCATGTCCGCGCTGCGGAAGCCGAAGCCCAGCTGGCCGAAGGCGTTCAGGATGGCCTCCTGCGCCGGCAGCGGGTGCACGTTGATCGGGTCCAGGTCACCGGAGTCCAGCGCGCGGGCGATCTCCAGCTCGGTGGTCACCCCGATGTTCATCCCGCGCAGCTGGTGGCCGCCGAACATCGTGATCGGCGTCTCCCACGGAATCTCCAGGCCGAACGGCACCACGTGCACCGCGCCCGCCTGCACCTCGAACGCGCCGCCGAGGTTCAGCTTGGTGAACTCGATGTCCTGCTTGGTCTCCTGGTCCCCGCTCTCGACCTCGACCCGCGCCTGGAGCCCGACGTTCAGCCCCTCGATCTGCTGGGCGACCGACCCGCCCTGGATCCGCACCTCGCCCTGGACGACCCCACCGGGGACGACGTTCACCTCGGTGAGCTCGGTCTCCACCGAGGCACCGCCGGCACCCATGCTCGCGAGCAGTCGCTTGAAGCCCATAGTCACTCCTTCTAGGTCCTGACCCCTACATACGCGCCACGACGGTAGCCGGTTCCCGTCCGGGCGATCCCAGTACCCTCGGGCGCCATGACCAACCGCCCGGACCGCACCCCACTGACACGCGACTTCTTCGACCGCTCCGTACTGGAAGTCGCCCCCGACCTCCTGGGCCGCACGCTCGTACGACGCACCGAGGAGGGCACGATCGAGCTGCGCCTGACCGAGGTGGAGGCGTACGCGGGCGAGGTCGACCCGGGCTCGCACGCCTTCCGGGGCCGTACTGCCCGCAACGGCGTGATGTTCGGACCGCCCGGTCATACGTACGTCTACTTCACGTACGGGATGTGGCACTGCCTCAACCTGGTCTGCGGCCCGGAAGGCCGAGCGAGCGGGGTCCTGCTCCGGGCCGGTGAGATCGAGGTCGGCGCCGGCCTGGCCCGCCACCGACGCGTCTCGGCCCGCAACGACAAGGAACTGGCCAAGGGCCCGGCCCGGCTCGCCACCGCTCTCGACGTCGACCGCGAGCTGAACGGCAGCGACCTCTTCGACGGCCCCGCCCCGGCGCTGTCCGTACTGCACGGCACCCCGCCACCCCGTGCCCTCGTACGCAGCGGCCCCCGCACCGGGGTGGGCGGCGACGGGGCCCACCAGCCGTGGCGCTTCTGGATCGAGGGCGACCCCACCGTCAGCCCGTACCGTGCCCACGCACCGCGCCGTCGGCCGAGCCGCAAGACGACTTGACGCACCTTCGGCGGACGCCTAATGTAGTCCGAGCCGCTTGACACGGGTACCGCTGTCGGCACGGTCCATCGGACCGCACCGAGCCACCCGAAGTGGCCAAACCACTACCTACGACTCACCCTGGCGGGTGCGAATTCGGCATGCCCGTAATTCGCCTCATCGGCTCGATTATGAGCTGCCAAGGGAATCGGCTAACGTAGTGAACACGCCGAAAGGCAAGGCCACTCCACAGGCCACCGGAAATCGAATTCGGACCGGAAACGGAACGAAAAAGAGTCTGGTAAAGTTGGAACCGCCGGAAAGGGAAAACGCGAAAGCGAAGAACCTCGAAAGCACCCCGCTTCGACCGGGAATCGGACACGAAAGAGTCTGATAGAGTCGGAAACGCAAGAACGAAGGGAAGCGCCCGGAGGGCCCCGGTGAAACGGGACCGAAGGAAGCGTCCGTTCCTTGAGAACTCAACAGCGTGCCAAAAGTCAACGCCAGATATGTTGATACCCCGGCCTGCTTCGGCAGGTTGGTGGTTCCTTTGAAAGTCCTGCCGTTCCGCTCCTTGTGGGTGGCGGTAGGCAATAACACAGCGAGGACGCTGTGAACAACGGGTCTTATTCCGACCGGTTGTTCCGCTCTCGTGATGTGTGCACCCGATTACGGGTAAACATTCACGGAGAGTTTGATCCTGGCTCAGGACGAACGCTGGCGGCGTGCTTAACACATGCAAGTCGAACGATGAAGCCTTTCGGGGTGGATTAGTGGCGAACGGGTGAGTAACACGTGGGCAATCTGCCCTTCACTCTGGGACAAGCCCTGGAAACGGGGTCTAATACCGGATAACACTCTGTCCCGCATGGGACGGGGTTAAAAGCTCCGGCGGTGAAGGATGAGCCCGCGGCCTATCAGCTTGTTGGTGGGGTAATGGCCTACCAAGGCGACGACGGGTAGCCGGCCTGAGAGGGCGACCGGCCACACTGGGACTGAGACACGGCCCAGACTCCTACGGGAGGCAGCAGTGGGGAATATTGCACAATGGGCGAAAGCCTGATGCAGCGACGCCGCGTGAGGGATGACGGCCTTCGGGTTGTAAACCTCTTTCAGCAGGGAAGAAGCGAAAGTGACGGTACCTGCAGAAGAAGCGCCGGCTAACTACGTGCCAGCAGCCGCGGTAATACGTAGGGCGCAAGCGTTGTCCGGAATTATTGGGCGTAAAGAGCTCGTAGGCGGCTTGTCACGTCGGATGTGAAAGCCCGGGGCTTAACCCCGGGTCTGCATTCGATACGGGCTAGCTAGAGTGTGGTAGGGGAGATCGGAATTCCTGGTGTAGCGGTGAAATGCGCAGATATCAGGAGGAACACCGGTGGCGAAGGCGGATCTCTGGGCCATTACTGACGCTGAGGAGCGAAAGCGTGGGGAGCGAACAGGATTAGATACCCTGGTAGTCCACGCCGTAAACGTTGGGAACTAGGTGTTGGCGACATTCCACGTCGTCGGTGCCGCAGCTAACGCATTAAGTTCCCCGCCTGGGGAGTACGGCCGCAAGGCTAAAACTCAAAGGAATTGACGGGGGCCCGCACAAGCAGCGGAGCATGTGGCTTAATTCGACGCAACGCGAAGAACCTTACCAAGGCTTGACATATACCGGAAAGCATCAGAGATGGTGCCCCCCTTGTGGTCGGTATACAGGTGGTGCATGGCTGTCGTCAGCTCGTGTCGTGAGATGTTGGGTTAAGTCCCGCAACGAGCGCAACCCTTGTTCTGTGTTGCCAGCATGCCCTTCGGGGTGATGGGGACTCACAGGAGACTGCCGGGGTCAACTCGGAGGAAGGTGGGGACGACGTCAAGTCATCATGCCCCTTATGTCTTGGGCTGCACACGTGCTACAATGGCCGGTACAATGAGCTGCGATGCCGCGAGGCGGAGCGAATCTCAAAAAGCCGGTCTCAGTTCGGATTGGGGTCTGCAACTCGACCCCATGAAGTCGGAGTTGCTAGTAATCGCAGATCAGCATTGCTGCGGTGAATACGTTCCCGGGCCTTGTACACACCGCCCGTCACGTCACGAAAGTCGGTAACACCCGAAGCCGGTGGCCCAACCCCTTGTGGGAGGGAGCTGTCGAAGGTGGGACTGGCGATTGGGACGAAGTCGTAACAAGGTAGCCGTACCGGAAGGTGCGGCTGGATCACCTCCTTTCTAAGGAGCATCTAGATTCCGCAAGGAATCCAGAGCCACTACGTCGGCAAATGTTCGACGGTGGTCAGCTCATGGGTGGAACGTTGACTATTCAGTACCTGGTGGTTCAGCCGGGACGTGAGTACTGCTCCTCGGAGCGTGGAAAGCGAACCGAATGAATTCCGGGTACTGGGCGCGCTGTTGGGTGTCTGAAGGTACGGCCGAAAGGCTGCCTTCGACGCCGGCCCCAGTGAACTCGTCTGTAAGGACGGGGTGATGGGTGGCTGGTCGTTGCTTGAGAACTGCACAGTGGACGCGAGCATCTGTGGCCAAGTTTTTAAGGGCGCACGGTGGATGCCTTGGCACCAGGAACCGATGAAGGACGTGGGAGGCCACGATAGTCCCCGGGGAGCTGTCAACCAAGCTTTGATCCGGGGGTTTCCGAATGGGGAAACCCGGCAGTCGTCATGGGCTGTCACTCGCTGCTGAACACATAGGCAGTGTGGAGGGAACGAGGGGAAGTGAAACATCTCAGTACCCTCAGGAAGAGAAAACAACCGTGATTCCGGGAGTAGTGGCGAGCGAAACTGGATGAGGCCAAACCGTATGCGTGTGATACCCGGCAGGGGTTGCGCATGCGGGGTTGTGGGATCTCTCTTTTATAGTCTGCCGGCTGTGAGACGAGTCAGAAACCGTTGATGTAGGCGAAGGACATGCGAAAGGTCCGGCGTAGAGGGTAAGACCCCCGTAGCTGAAACATTAACGGCTCGTTTGAGAGACACCCAAGTAGCACGGGGCCCGAGAAATCCCGTGTGAATCTGGCGGGACCACCCGCTAAGCCTAAATATTCCCTGGTGACCGATAGCGGATAGTACCGTGAGGGAATGGTGAAAAGTACCGCGGGAGCGGAGTGAAATAGTACCTGAAACCGTGTGCCTACAAGCCGTGGGAGCGTCGCTGGCAGCACTTGTGCTGTCAGTCGTGACTGCGTGCCTTTTGAAGAATGAGCCTGCGAGTTAGCGGTGTGTAGCGAGGTTAACCCGTGTGGGGAAGCCGTAGCGAAAGCGAGTCCGAATAGGGCGTTTGAGTTGCACGCTCTAGACCCGAAGCGGAGTGATCTAGCCATGGGCAGGTTGAAGCGGAGGTAAGACTTCGTGGAGGACCGAACCCACCAGGGTTGAAAACCTGGGGGATGACCTGTGGTTAGGGGTGAAAGGCCAATCAAACTCCGTGATAGCTGGTTCTCCCCGAAATGCATTTAGGTGCAGCGTCGTGTGTTTCTTGCCGGAGGTAGAGCACTGGATAGGCGATGGGCCCTACCGGGTTACTGACCTTAGCCAAACTCCGAATGCCGGTAAGTGAGAGCGCGGCAGTGAGACTGTGGGGGATAAGCTCCATGGTCGAGAGGGAAACAGCCCAGAGCATCGACTAAGGCCCCTAAGCGTACGCTAAGTGGGAAAGGATGTGGAGTCGCAGAGACAACCAGGAGGTTGGCTTAGAAGCAGCCACCCTTGAAAGAGTGCGTAATAGCTCACTGGTCAAGTGATTCCGCGCCGACAATGTAGCGGGGCTCAAGCGTACCGCCGAAGTCGTGTCATTCACACATATAGGGCCAACGCCTGTGTGGATGGGTAGGGGAGCGTCGTGTGCCGGGTGAAGCAGCCGCGGAAGCGAGTTGTGGACGGTTCACGAGTGAGAATGCAGGCATGAGTAGCGATACACACGTGAGAAACGTGTGCGCCGATTGACTAAGGGTTCCTGGGTCAAGCTGATCTGCCCAGGGTAAGTCGGGACCTAAGGCGAGGCCGACAGGCGTAGTCGATGGACAACCGGTTGATATTCCGGTACCCGCTTTGAAACGCCCAGTACTGAATCAGGCGATGCTAAGTCCGTGAAGCCGGCCCGATCTCTTCGGAGTTGAGGGTAGTGGTGGAGCCGATGAACCAGACTTGTAGTAGGTAAGCGATGGGGTGACGCAGGAAGGTAGTCCAGCCCGGGCGGTGGTTGTCCCGGGGTAAGGGTGTAGGACGCACGGTAGGTAAATCCGTCGTGCATATAGTCTGAGACCTGATGCCGAGCCGATTGTGGTGAAGTGGATGATCCTATGCTGTCGAGAAAAGCCTCTAGCGAGTTTCATGGCGGCCCGTACCCTAAACCGACTCAGGTGGTCAGGTAGAGAATACCGAGGCGTTCGGGTGAACTATGGTTAAGGAACTCGGCAAAATGCCCCCGTAACTTCGGGAGAAGGGGGGCCATCACTGGTGATAGCACTTGCTGCTTGAGCTGGGGGTGGCCGCAGAGACCAGCGAGAAGCGACTGTTTACTAAAAACACAGGTCCGTGCGAAGCCGTAAGGCGATGTATACGGACTGACGCCTGCCCGGTGCTGGAACGTTAAGGGGACCGGTTAGCTGACTTTCGGGTTGGCGAAGCTGAGAACTTAAGCGCCAGTAAACGGCGGTGGTAACTATAACCATCCTAAGGTAGCGAAATTCCTTGTCGGGTAAGTTCCGACCTGCACGAATGGCGTAACGACTTCTCGACTGTCTCAACCATAGGCCCGGTGAAATTGCACTACGAGTAAAGATGCTCGTTTCGCGCAGCAGGACGGAAAGACCCCGGGACCTTTACTATAGTTTGATATTGGTGTTCGGTTCGGCTTGTGTAGGATAGGTGGGAGACTTTGAAGCGGCCACGCCAGTGGTTGTGGAGTCGTCGTTGAAATACCA
Source organism: Streptomyces sp. DSM 106670 (assembly GCF_055792845.1). Taxonomy (NCBI): domain Bacteria; kingdom Bacillati; phylum Actinomycetota; class Actinomycetes; order Kitasatosporales; family Streptomycetaceae; genus Streptomyces; species Streptomyces sp. DSM 106670. The sequence goes on along the minus strand of NZ_CM147704.1, from coordinate 1,439,424 downwards.
CTCTGGTCGTGCTGGATGTCTAACCTGGGTCCGTGATCCGGATCAGGGACAGTGTCTGATGGGTAGTTTAACTGGGGCGGTTGCCTCCTAAAGAGTAACGGAGGCGCCCAAAGGTTCCCTCAGCCTGGTTGGTAATCAGGTGTTGAGTGTAAGTGCACAAGGGAGCTTGACTGTGAGACCGACGGGTCGAGCAGGGACGAAAGTCGGGACTAGTGATCCGGCAGTGGCTTGTGGAAGCGCTGTCGCTCAACGGATAAAAGGTACCCCGGGGATAACAGGCTGATCTTCCCCAAGAGTCCATATCGACGGGATGGTTTGGCACCTCGATGTCGGCTCGTCGCATCCTGGGGCTGGAGTCGGTCCCAAGGGTTGGGCTGTTCGCCCATTAAAGCGGTACGCGAGCTGGGTTTAGAACGTCGTGAGACAGTTCGGTCCCTATCCGCTGTGCGCGTAGGAATATTGAGAAGGGCTGTCCCTAGTACGAGAGGACCGGGACGGACGAACCTCTGGTGTGCCAGTTGTCCTGCCAAGGGCATGGCTGGTTGGCTACGTTCGGAAAGGATAACCGCTGAAAGCATCTAAGCGGGAAGCCTGCTTCGAGATGAGTATTCCCACCTCCTTTGAGGGGTTAAGGCTCCCAGTAGACGACTGGGTTGATAGGCCAGATGTGGAAGCCCGGTAACGGGTGGAGCTGACTGGTACTAATAGGCCGAGGGCTTGTCCTCAGTTGCTCGCGTCCACTGTGTTGTTCCCGGGTTGCGAACAGTTATCGCACCGGTTGAACAGTTTCACTACTTAATTGAAGAGTGTGCTTGTTCGCTAGAACCCGATAGGGTTTCGGTGGTCATTGCGTTAGGGAAACGCCCGGTTACATTCCGAACCCGGAAGCTAAGCCTTTCAGCGCCGATGGTACTGCAGGGGGGACCCTGTGGGAGAGTAGGACGCCGCCGAACAATCTTTCAAGGACCCCTGGTCCCAGCGTTCATGCTGGGACCAGGGGTCCTTTTGTTTTTCCCGAAGCGCGTCGGATGGTCGGCTGCGCGAGAATGTCTGTGGTACCCGAAGACAGGAGTCACACCCATGTCCACCAACTCTCCCGACGATCGTCCGGAGCGCGAGCCGCGTCGCCGGGACGGCGGTGACAGGGGCGGTTACCGCGGTGGTCGTGACGACCGGTCCGGTTCCGGCGCACCTCGACGCGACAACGACCGTGGCGGCTTCCGTCGCGACGACAACAGGCCTTCCGGCGGTGGCACCGGCGGCGGTTTCCGCCGTGACGACAGCCGGCCGACCGGTGGTGGTTTCCGTCGTGATGACAACCGTGGTGGTGGCTCCGGCGGTGGGTTCCGTCGTGATGACAACCGGGGCGGTGGCTCCGGTGGTGGGTTCCGTCGTGATGACCGTGATCGGGATCGTGATCGTGGGCCGCGTCGTGATGACGACCGTGGTGGGTACCGGGGTGGTCAGCAGCGTGACGACCGCGGTGGCCGTCCCAGTGGTGGCTTCGAGCGGCGCGACGACCGGCCCCGTGGCCCGCGTCGCGATGACGACCGGCCCTCCGGTGGCGGGTTCCGTCGTGACGACAGCCGGCCCTCCGGTGGTGGCTTCCGGCGCGATGACAACCGCGGTGGCGGTGGCTTCCGTCGTGACGACAACCGCGGCGGTGGCTTCGAGCGGCGTGACGACCGGCCGCGCGGTCCGCGTCGTGACGACGACCGGCCGTCCGGTGGTGGGTTCCGTCGTGATGACCGTGATCGGGATCGTGATCGTGGGCCGCGTCGTGATGACGACCGTGGTGGGTACCGGGGTGGTCAGCAGCGTGACGACCGCGGCGGCCGTCCCAGTGGTGGCTTCGAGCGGCGCGACGACCGGCCGCGCGGTCCGCGTCGCGACGACGACCGGCCGACCGGTGGCGGGTTCCGTCGTGATGACAACCGGGGCGGTGGCTCCGGTGGTGGTTTCCGTCGTGATGACAACCGGGGCGGTGGTTCCGGTGGTGGGTTCCGTCGTGATGACCGGGATCGTGATCGTGGGCCGCGTCGTGATGACGACCGTGGTGGGTACCGGGGTGGTCAGCAGCGTGACGACCGCGGCGGCCGTCCCAGCGGTGGCTTCGAGCGGCGCGACGACCGGCCCCGTGGCCCGCGTCGCGACGACGACCGGCCCTCCGGTGGTGGCTTCCGTCGCGATGACAACCGTGGTGGTGGCTCCGGCGGTGGTTTCCGTCGTGACGACAACCGGGGTGGATACCGCGGCGGTCAGCGTGACGACCGGGACCGTGGTGGGTTCCGTCGTGACGACCGGGACCGGGACCGCGACCGTGAGCCGATCAAGCGGCTGCCGATCCCGGACGACGTCACGGGCGACGAGATCGACAAGGACGTGCGCCAGGAGCTCATGAGCCTGCCGAAGACCCTTGCCGAGGATGTCGCGCGCAACCTCGTCATGGTGGCCCGGCTGATCGACGAGGACCCCGAGGAGGCGTACGCGTACTCCCGGATCGCCCTTCGGCTCGCGTCCCGTGTCGCCGCCGTGCGTGAGGCGGCCGGGTTCGCGGCGTACGCGACGCAGAAGTACGCCGAGGCGCTCGCCGAGTTCCGGGCGGCCCGGCGGATGACCGGGTCCGTGGACCTGTGGCCCGTCATGGCGGACTGCGAGCGCGGGCTCGGGCGGCCCGAGCGGGCGATGGCCATGGCCGGAGACCCCGAGGTGCAGAAGCTGGACAAGGCCGGGCAGGTCGAGATGCGGCTGGTGGCCGCCGGGGCACGTCGTGACATGGGTCAGATCGACGCCGCCATCGTGACGCTCCAGAGCTCCGAGCTGGCCTCCAACTCCGTACAGCCGTGGACGCCGCGTCTTCGCTACGCGTACGCGGACGCCCTGCTGGAGGCGGGCCGCGAGGACGAGGCGCGGGAGTGGTTCGGGAAGGCGCTGGAGGCCGACAAGGACGGTTCCACCGACGCGTCGGACCGGCTCGCCGAGCTCGACGGCGTCGAGTTCGTCGACGTCCTCGGTGACGACGACACGGACGCGGCCGACGAGGTCGCGCCCCGTGCCGAGGACCGGTCCGATGTGCGTGACGACGAGGACGACGTCGACCGGGACGGTCCGGCGGACGGTTCCGCCAAGGCCTAGCTGCTGACGAAGAGGGGCGGCACTCCAACCGGAGTGCCGCCCCTCTTTTCTTTTTCGTGTCCGGGGCTTCCGCCCGACGGCTCAGTCGAGGGTGAGGCTCCGCATGACCAGGCCCGTGGCCGGCTTCGGGCCGAACGACGTCGACTTGCGGGGCATGGTGACGCCCTGCCGGGCCAGGTCCCGGACGACCTCTTCGTGTACGGGATGCATCAGGACCGCCGTGGCGTCGAGGCGTTCCGCCTGTTCGACGGCGGCCGCGGTGTCGTGGATGTAGCCGATGTGCTCGGGCGCGTCGGGGATCTTCCACACCTCGTCGAGCAGCGCGGAGTGCAGGACCGTCGCGTCCAGGGTGCGCCAGGCGTCGGGGCGGTCCGCCCGGACGGTGCGGGCCAGCAGGGCCGGGTCGGGGCGGTCCACCAGGTGGAAGCCGCCGTCGCCGGCGAGGAGGAACGCGTTGCCCCCGGCCGCGGCCTCCGCCAGCGCTTCGAGGGCCTTGGCGAGTGGCCCTTCGACCGGCCGGACGCGGAAGAGGCCGGTCAGCGCCTCCAGGGCCCGGGCGACCGGCAGGCCGCGCAGGAGCCGGTGGATGGCGCGGACCTGGAGCGGGTGGCGGGCCGTGTCGACGAGGAGGACGAGGCCGTAGTCCCACGGCCCGGGGGCGGTCCGTTCCCGCTGGAGCCGGAGATAGGTGGCCCAGCGGTGGTGGCCGTCCGCGATGAGCGCCTGGTGCCGGGCGAGGTCTGTCTCGATCTCGCTGCGTTCGGCCGGGTCCGTCACGGCCCAGAGCCGGTGCCGGAAGCCGTCCTCCGTCGTGGTGGCGAGCAGCGGCTCCCGCAGAACCGTGCGCTCGATCACCGCTGCCGCCCCCGTCGGCGCACCCTCGTCGCCGCGGTAGGTCAGCAGCAGCGGTTCCAGATGGGCCTCCGTCGTACGCATCAGCTCCGCGCGGTCCGCGACGACGTCGTCCATCACGTCCTCGTGGGGCAGCACGATGCCTTCGGCGGCGGGGGAGAGGGCCAGGGCGCCGATCAGGCCCCGCTGGAGGATCTCGTCGTTGCGCTGCTCGTAGACGTACAGCACCGGTTCCGGGTCCGGGGCGATGATCCCCTCGGCCTGCCAGCGCTCCAGGGTGGCGGCCGCCTGCCGGTGCCGGTCCCGCGCGGTGTCGGCCTGAGGGAGGATGAGGCGCACGATGTTGTGCGGATCCGCGGACTCCAGGTGGTGCAGCCCGTCGGGCCGGACGACCACGTCGTACGGGGGCGAGGTCACGGCGGCAAGGCTGCCGACCCGCTCGGGGACGTAACGCAGTCCGCGGAACGGGATCAGCCGCAGCCCCTGGTCGACGGGACCTGAAGTGTTCATCAGGGCATCGTATGTGTGCAGGGGGCATACGCGATGATCGGGGCAGATGCAGAGCAAAGAGGAGCGAGTCATATGAGCCACCAGCAGGACAGGGTCCGGCCGGCGGGAAGCGGTACGGCCCTGAGCGAGGCGTACGACACGGCTCTCCTCGACCTCGACGGGGTCGTGTACGCGGGCGGCGAGGCCATCGCCCACGCCGTGGAATCGCTGGCCGAGGCACGGGCCGGGGGCATGCACCTCGCCTATGTCACCAACAACGCGCTGCGGACGCCGGACGCGGTGGCCGAGCACCTGACGGAGCTCGGGGTGCCCGCGGAACCCTCCGACGTGATCACCTCCGCCCAGGCCGTCGCCCGGCTGGTGGCCGATCAACTGCCGCCCGGGGCACGGGTGCTGGCGATCGGCGGCGAGGGGCTGCGGGTCGCGCTGCGCGAGCGCGGGCTGGTGCCCGTGGAGTCGGCGGACGACGACCCGGCCGCCGTGGTCCAGGGGTACGGCGGGCCGGACATGACCTGGGGGCGGTTCGCCGAGGCGAGCTACGCGATCCGGCGCGGGCTGCCGTGGTTCGCGTCCAACACCGACCTGACCATTCCCGGCGCCCGGGGCATCGCGCCCGGCAACGGGGCCGCCGTCGAGGTCGTACGGATCGCCACCGGCGCCGAGCCGCAGGTCGCCGGGAAGCCGTTGCCGCCGATGCACCGCGAGACCGTGCTGCGGACCGGGGCGAAGCGGCCGATCGTCGTCGGCGACCGGCTGGACACGGACATCGAGGGCGCGTTCAACGGCGGCGTGGACTCGCTGCTGGTGCTGACCGGGGTGACCGACGCGGCCCAGCTCCTCGCCGCTCCGCCGCAGCACCGGCCGACCTATGTGGACCGGGATCTGCGGGGGCTGCTGACCGGGCAGCCCGAGGTGGTGCCGGCCGGTGAGGCGTACCGGTGCGGGGGCTGGACGGCCGCCGTGCGTGCGGACGCGCTGACCCTGGAGGGCGAGGGCGAGGGCGAGGGCGACGCGCTCGACGGGCTGCGGGCGCTCTGCGCGGCCGCCTGGAGCTTCGCCGGCGCGGGTGTGTGCGAGCTGAAGGCGGGGAAGGCCCTCGCCGGGCTCGGGCTCTGAGACGGTCCCGGCGCCGCCCGACGCCCTTTGCCCGCGAGGGTGTTGAGGGTCCTGGAAGCGTGGGGCGGCGAACCGGGACCCGTGGCGTCAAGAGGAAGATAGGTTAACCTAACCTGGTGCTGCTCGGTGGTCTGCCCGTGCCCCGCGCCGTGCCGCTCCACCTCACCGACTCCGGGAGTACGACCATGCAGCGCCTCACCGCAGAATCGGTGACCCTCGGCTACGACCAGCGGGTCATCACCGAGAATCTCTCGGTGGAGATTCCCGACAACTCCTTCACCGTGATCGTCGGTCCCAACGCCTGCGGCAAGTCGACCCTGCTGCGGGCGCTCGCCCGGATGCTGAAGCCGAGCCACGGGCAGGTGCTGCTGGACGGGCAGACCATCCACCAGCTGCCGGCGAAGAAGGTCGCCCGGACGCTGGGGCTGCTGCCGCAGTCCTCCATAGCCCCGGACGGGATCACCGTCGCCGACCTCGTCGCCCGCGGCCGGTACCCCCACCAGGGGCTGCTGCGGCAGTGGTCGCCGGAGGACGAGCGGGTGGTCGACGAGTCCATGGAGTCCACGGGCGTCGCCGAGCTGGCCGACCGCTATGTCGACGAGCTGTCCGGCGGTCAGCGTCAGCGGGTCTGGATCGCCATGGCGCTGGCCCAGCAGACGCCGTTGCTGCTGCTCGACGAGCCGACGACGTACCTCGACATCCAGCACCAGATCGACGTCCTCGACCTGTGCGCGGAGCTGCACGAGACGCAGGGGCGGACGCTGGTCGCCGTGCTCCACGACCTGAACCACGCCGCGCGGTACGCCACGCATCTCATCGCGATGCGGGACGGGGCGATCGTCGCGGAGGGGCCGCCTTCGGAGGTCGTGGACGCGGAGCTGGTGGAGCGGGTGTTCGGGATGCGGTGCCAGGTGATCGATGATCCGGAGACGGGGACGCCGCTCGTCGTGCCGGCCGCGCGCAAGGCGCGGAAGGTCGCCGCCTGAAAGGCTTTGTCCTCAATCGCCGGACGGGCTTGATGTGGCCGGGCTTGATTTCCTACAGCAGTGATCTCAGTTTCAGCAGGTCCCTGAAGCCTGCCTCCAGGCGTACGCGGCCCGATGCCCACGCCTTCGCGAAGTTCAGGTCGCCGTTCACCAGTGCCACCAGGTCGTCGCTCGTCATCGCGAGTCTGATCTCGGCCTTCTCCCGGGGCGGTCCCTCGACCGTGTCCCGCACCGTGATCCGGCCGTCGGTCAGCCGGCCGGTGAAGGTGATGTCCAGATCCCTGATGTGACAGCTCAGCGAGCGGTCGAGGGCGGCGGCGCCGCGCACATCGCCCTCGGCCGCCGCGAGGTTGTCGGAGAGTTCGTCGAGTGCGCTGCGGCACTCCGCCATGGTCGCCATCGTGCTCGACGGTACACCGGCCTGTCGATGTAGCGTTTCGGCATGAGCGACTGGACACCGGAGGCGGGGACACCGCCCGCGAGCACGCCCGATGAGCCGGTGACCGTGGAGCCGGCCGCCGATGGGCCCTCCTTCGAGCCCGCCGAGCCCACGCCCCTCGGTGTCGTGCGCACCCCCACCGGTCACGCCGCGGTGGACGCCCGGCTGGAGCGGCTGGCCGATGCGGACCACCTCCCGGCGGACGGGCACGTCGAGGTGTACGAGGATGTACACCGTGGGCTGCGGTCCGAGCTGACCTCGCTGGACGAACGTCCGGCGGCCGTACCCGGGCCCGTACCCACGCCTTCGCACCGCACGCACGACACGCGTCACGACAACAGGAGCTGAACCCAACGTGGCAGGAGTGGCACGTCGCCGCCTCGACGCCGAGCTGGTACGCCGCAAGCTCGCCCGCTCGCGAGAGCACGCGAGCCAGCTGATCGCCGCGGGGCGGGTCACCGTGGGCCGGACCACCGCGACCAAACCCGCCACCCAGGTCGAGACGGCCGCCGCGATCGTCGTCACGAAGGACGACGACGACCCCGACTACGTCTCGCGCGGCGGTCACAAGCTGGCCGGGGCGCTCGCCGCCTTCGTGCCGCTCGGGCTGGCCGTCGAGGGGCGGCGGGCGCTGGACGCCGGGGCGTCGACCGGCGGGTTCACCGATGTGCTGCTGCGGGCCGGGGCCCGGCAGGTCGTCGCCGTGGACGTCGGCTACGGGCAGCTCGCCTGGTCGCTGCGGTCCGATGAACGGGTCGTCGTCAAGGACCGTACCAACGTACGGGAGTTGACCTTGGAGGACATCGACGGGGAGGCGGTCGACCTGGTGGTGGGGGATCTGTCCTTCATTCCGCTGGGCCTCGTGCTGCCCGCCCTCGCCCGGTGCGCCGCGCCCGACGCGGACCTGGTCCTCATGGTCAAGCCGCAGTTCGAGGTGGGCAAGGAGCGGCTCGGCAGCGGCGGAGTGGTGCGGAGCCCGGAGCTGCGCGCCGAAGCGGTACGGGAGGTGGCGCGCCGGGCCTGGGCGCTCGGGCTCGGCGTACGCGGGGTGACGGCCAGTCCGCTGCCCGGACCCTCGGGCAACGTCGAGTACTTTCTGTGGCTGCGGGCCGGCGCACCCGAGCCGGATCCCGCGGATGTCGACCGTGCAGTGGCGGAGGGGCCTCGTTGACGACGAATGTGACGACGAATGTGACGACCGATACGGCACGAACAGTCTTCCTTCTGGCGCACACCGGCCGTCCGGCCGCGATCCGCAGCGCGGAGCTCGTCGTGCAGGGTCTGCTGCGCAACGGGCTCGGCGTACGGGTCCTGGCGACCGAGGCGGCCGATCTGCCGCTGCCGGACACCGTGGAGACCGTCACGGACACCAGCCCCGCCGCCGTGGACGGCTGCGAGCTGCTGATCGTCCTCGGCGGTGACGGCACCCTGCTGCGCGGCGCGGAGTTCTCCCGCGCCTCCGGGGTGCCGATGCTCGGCGTCAACCTCGGACGCGTCGGCTTCCTCGCCGAGGCGGAGCGCGACGACCTCGACAAGGTGGTCTCCCGGGTCGTCACCCGCGACTACGAGGTCGAGGAACGCATGACGATCGACGTCCTGGTGCACAGCAACGGCGACGTCGTGCACACCGACTGGGCGCTCAACGAGGCGGCCGTGCAGAAGGTGTCGCCCGAGCGGATGCTCGAAGTCGTCCTGGAGATCGACGGCCGTCCGGTGACCGGGTTCGGCTGTGACGGGATCGTCTGCGCGACCCCGACCGGTTCGACGGCGTACGCCTTCTCGGCGGGCGGGCCCGTCGTCTGGCCCGAGGTCGAGGCGCTGCTGATGGTCCCGATCAGCGCCCACGCGCTGTTCGCCAAGCCGCTGGTGACCTCGCCCAGGTCCGTCCTCGCGGTCGAGGTCCAGCCGCACACCCCGCACGGGGTGCTGTGGTGCGACGGCCGGCGGACCGTGGAGCTGCCCGCCGGCGCCCGGGTCGAGGTGCGGCGCGGTGCGGTGCCCGTACGGCTGGCGCGGCTGCACCAGGCCTCGTTCACCGACCGTCTGGTGGCGAAGTTCGCACTGCCCGTATCGGGGTGGCGGGGCGCGCCCCACTGACGGTCACCGGGAGCGCCGGAGGCCCCCGTCCTACCCGGGAGAGTGAATCCGGGAGCGGGGGCCGTCGCGCGTCCGGCCCGGGACCTCGTAAGGTCATGTCCGTGTTGGAGGAGATGCGGATACGGTCGCTCGGAGTCATCGACGACGCGGTGGTGGAGCTGTCACCCGGTTTCACCGCGGTCACGGGTGAGACCGGCGCGGGCAAGACCATGGTCGTCACGAGCCTCGGGCTGCTGCTCGGCGGACGTGCGGATCCCGCTCTCGTACGGGTCGGGGCCAAGGCCGCGGTCGTCGAGGGCCGGATCACGGTGTCCGAGGGCGACCCGGCGGCGCTGCGGGCCGAGGAGGCCGGGGCGGAACTCGACGACGGTGCGCTGCTCATCAGCCGTACCGTTTCGGCCGAAGGGCGCTCACGGGCCCATCTCGGCGGCAGATCCGTGCCGGTGGGGGTCCTGACCGAGCTGGCGGACGAACTCGTCGCCGTGCACGGCCAGACCGACCAGCAGGGGCTGCTCAAGCCCGCGCGGCAGCGGGGCGCCCTGGACCGGTACGCCGGGGACGGGGTGGAGGTTCCGCACGCCAAATACGCGGCGGCCTACCGGCGGCTGCGCGCCGTCGCCACGGAGCTGGAGGAGCTGACCACCCGGGCCCGGGAGCGGGCCCAGGAGGCGGATCTGCTGCGGTTCGGCCTGAACGAGGTCGCGGCCGTGGAGCCGTTGCCGGGCGAGGACGTCGAGCTGGCCGCCGAGGCGGAGCGGCTCGGGCACGCCGAGTCCCTCGCCTCCGCCGCCTCCCTCGCGCACACCGCGCTGGCGGGGAACCCGGAGGATCCGGAGAGCGTCGACGCCACCACCGTGGTCGCCGCCGCCGGGCAGGCCCTGGACGGGGTCCGGGCCCATGACCCGGCGCTGGCCGCGCTGGCGGACCGGATCGGGGAGATCTCCATCCTGATCGCCGATGTGTCCGGCGAGCTGGCCGGGTACGCCGATCAGCTGGAGGCCGATCCGCTGCGGCTGGCCGCCGTGGAGGAGCGCCGGGCCGCGCTGACCGCCCTGACCCGTAAGTACGGCGAGGACATCGCGGCCGTGCTGGCCTGGGCCCAGGAGGGCGCGGGCCGGCTCACCGAGCTGGAGGGCGACGACGAGCGGATCGGCGAGCTGACCGTCGAGCGTGACGCGTTGCGCGCCGAACTGTCCGTGCTCGGGCAGGCGTTGACCGACGCGCGTACGGAGGCGGCCGCCCGGTTCGCGGAGGCGGTGACCGAGGAGCTGGCCTCGCTCGCCATGCCGCACGCCCGGGTCTCCTTCGCCATCCGGCAGACCGAGGCGGCGGACGAGGCGTCCGGCATCGACATCGGCGGGCGGAGCGTCGTCTACGGCCCCTCGGGCGCGGACGAGGTGGAACTGCTGCTCGCCCCGCACCCGGGCGCCCAGCCCCGGCCGATCGCCAAGGGCGCGTCGGGCGGTGAGCTGTCCCGGGTGATGCTCGCGGTCGAGGTCGTCTTCGCGGGCTCCGACCCCGTACCGACGTATCTCTTCGACGAGGTCGACGCGGGCGTCGGCGGCAAGGCGGCCGTCGAGGTCGGCCGCCGGCTCGCCAAGCTCGCCAAGTCCGCGCAGGTGGTCGTCGTGACCCATCTGCCGCAGGTGGCGGCCTTCGCCGACCGGCAGTTGCTGGTCGAGAAGACCGTGGACGGCTCGGTGACCCGCAGCGGGGTCACCGTCCTGGAGGGCGAGGACCGGGTCCGGGAGCTGTCCCGGATGCTGGCGGGCCAGGAGGACTCCGAGACGGCCCGAGCGCACGCGGAGGAGCTGCTGGCCACGGCCCGCGCGGACGGGTGAGGCCGTGAGCCGGCGGCTCGGTGTGGCCGCCGGGATGGCAGGGCCTCCTGCGCCGCCGCGCCGCGCCGACCCGATCCGGCGTGGCGGCGGGGGCGCGGGAAGCGGGTCGGGTGAGGTCGGCGGACGACCGCCTGGCGGCAACTTTGCGCCTTTTGGTTCACCCGTGAGGGTGGTGCGGTGCGGTCGGTTGTCGCCGCGTGTGGGGCAGCAACGTTACGGCGGTCCCGGAACGTGCGTACGGACTGGCATCCTTGGCGCTGTCCTTACCGCCGACTCCGGAGCCCCGGGGAGCCAATCAACGTGTCACAGCTGCGTACGGTCCAAGTCCTGGGCGGCGGAAGTGCGGGCAGCAGCGCGCACGTCGGTTCGCTGGCCGCCGGGCTGGTGGCGCGAGGAGTGCAGGTGACCGTCTGCGCCCCGTCCGCCGTGGACCGCGCCTACGACTTCACGGCGACCGGCGCCCGCTTCCTTCCGGTGCCCCGGCGCAGCGACCCGGCCGCCGTCGCCGCGCTGCGGGCGGCCTGCACGGGCGCGGACGTCGTCCACGCCCACGGGCTCCACGCCGCCGCCCGCACCGCCCTCGCGCTCAGCGGGCGCACCGTGCCCCTGGTGATGACCTGGCACACGCGGCGGTACGCGGAAGGCGCCCGCCGCCAGATCCTGCATCTGCTGGAACGGCGCGCCGCACGGGCGGCGTCCGTGGTCCTCGCGCCCTCCTCCGACCTGGTGGACCGGGCGCGCGAGCGCGGTGCGCGCGATGCCCGGTTCGCCCCGGTCGCCGTCCCGCCGCCGCGCCCGGCCGACGCCTCCGCCGCCGGCGACGAAGGCAAGGTGCGGGCGGAACTGGGCGCGGTGGACCGGCCGTTGCTGATGGCCGTCGGCAGTCTCGTACCGCATCACGGCTTCGACACCCTGCTGGACGCGGCCCGCGTCCTGCGGCGTCTGGACCCCGTGCCGCTGCTCGTCATCGCGGGGGAGGGGCGCGACCGGGGCGCCCTGCAACGGCGGATCAGGGACGAGGAGTTGCCGGTCACCCTCATCGGACGCCGGGACGGTGTGGGGGAGTTGCTGGCCGCCGCCGATCTGGCCCTGCTGCCGAGCCGCTGGGAGGGCCGCTCCCTGCTGGCGCAGGAGGCACTGCGGGCCGGGGTGCCGCTGGTCGCCACCGCGGTCGGCGGTGTGCCCGAACTGGTCGGCAGCGCGGCCGAGTTGGTGCCGTACGGCAATGCCGAGGCCCTCGCCCGTACGGTCGTGCGGCTGCTCGGCGACCCGGCGGCGCGCGCCCGGCTCGCCGAGGCCGGACGGGTGCAGGCGGCGGGCTGGCCAACCGAGGACGACACGATCGCCCATGTGCTCAGCGTCTACGACGAGTTGGCGCAGCCACTGGCGACGGGGCGGGCGCGCTGAGCCGTTGCGTGCCCCGGCCGGCCGTCAGGTCGTGTGGCGGCGGGCCCGCAGCGCCAGGCTCAGCGCCAGCACCGTCTGCGGGTCGTCCAGGTCCGTGCCCAGCAGCTCGCCGATCCGGGCGAGGCGGTTGTAGAGCGTCTGGCGGTTGAGGTGCAGCTCGCGGGCGGTCTCCGCCTTGCGGCCCGCGTGCGCCAGATACGCCTGGAGCGTCGGGAGCAACGGCGGGCGCGAGGTGCGGTCGTGCTCGCGCAGCGGGCCGATCGCCCGGTTCACGAACGCCGCCAGGTCCGGATGGTCCCGCAGCCGCCACAGCAGCAGGTCGATGTCGAGCCGCCGGGCGTCGTACCAGGGCCGGTCGTCCAGGCCCTGCGCGGCCGTCGCCGTCTCCGACGCGTGCCGCAGCCCCGCGCCCGCCGCGGCCCAGCCGCCCGGTACGCCGACCACGACCACCGGCGGCTGCGAACCGGCCCGGTCGAGACCGGCCCGCTCCACGCCCGCCCGCAGCGCCGCCGCCACCCGGTCCGCGACCGCCGTGCGCTCGCCCTCCGAACGCAGCCCCAGCAGCAGCGGAACCCGCCCCTCCACGGGCCGTACGCCGAGCAGCACCGGCACCCCGACCGAGGCCAGCTCCTCCAGGACCGCACGGGCCAGCAGCGCCCAGTTGCCCGACGGCGACAGCTCGGGGGCCAGCCGCATCACCACCGGGAGGAGCGGGGTGTCGCCGGGCCGGAAACCGAGCACCCGGGCCTGGGCCGGGGCGTCCTCCGGGGCGATCCGGCCCTCCGCGAGGTCGGTGAGGAAGTCGCCCCGGCCCCGGGCGGCCAGCTCCTCCTCCTGCCGGGCCTGCATCAGGACGACCGCGAGGAGCCCCGCCGCGCGCTCCGCCGCCATCTGGTGCACGGTCGCCAGCGGCCCGGACACCGCGAGCAGCACCAGCCGCGCCCGTACCGAACCGGTCTCGGGCCCGCCGCCGGGCACATCCACCAGCACCGCACCGGTCGGCGGGCTCTCCCGCGCCGCCCGGTCGCCGCGCATGCCCTCCCAGACCTGGAGCGGGTCCGCGCCCACCGGGCCGGTCCCGGTGGACGCCGCGTACAGGAGCTGGCCGTCGGGCGTCTCCAGGAAGACCGGGTTGGCGGTGAAGTCCGCGAGGATCCCGAGAACCTGCGGCACCCCGCCCCCGTCCAGCAGCGCCCGGGTGGCGCGCCGGTGCACCTCCTCCGCCTGCTGGAGCAGCGCGTAGTGCCCGTTGACGATCTCGGTGTGCACCTCCTCGGTCACCGCGACGAACGGCACCTCGCGGTGCAGCTGGACCAGCGGAAGCCCGGCCGCGCGGGCGGCGTCCACGATGGAGGCGGGCAGCCGGCCGAAGCGCGGGCCCAGCTCCACCACCAGGGCGGCGATGCCCCGGTCGGCGAGGCGGCGGACGAAGGCGCGCTGTTCGGCGGGGCGGGCGCCCAGGCCCAGGCCGGTGGTCAGGAGCAGCTCGCCGCCCTTGAGGAGCGATGCGATGTTCGGGACCTCGCCCGCGTGCACCCAGCGCACCGTACGGTTCAGCCGGTCGGCGCCGGCCACCACCTCCGGGAGCCCGGCGCGCAGCCCCGGCAGCTCCAGCGCCCGCTGCACGGTGATTCCGCTGTGGCTCTCCACGTACCCGGCCCGCTTTCCCCTGGTGCTCTGCCCGCTTCCCGGGCGGTCGTCCTGATCCGGACTGTCCTGTTCAGGACGCTACCGCCCGGGAGGCCGGGTGCGCATGGCAGGGGAGGCGTGACGACCGTGGTCAGCTCGTGGTCAGGCCGCCGTGGACGCTCCGGACGCGATGCCGAACGCCGGGTCGGGGACCTCCTCGGGCGAGATCAGCGTGGAGGAGCGGCCGTCGACGCCGACGGGCACGTCCCCGTCGACGGTGACGCGGCGGAGCTTGCGCTCGTGGGCGTCGGAGTCGTCGACGCCGTAGTGCTGGGTGGCGCGGTTGTCCCAGATCGCGACGTCGCCGGCCTGCCACTGCCAGCGCACGGTGTTCTCGGGCCGCTCGATGTGGGACTGGAAGAGATTCAGGAGCGTACGGGAGTCCTGGCCGGTCAGCCCGGCGATCCGCTGGACGAAGTTGCCCAGCAGCAGGACGCGTTCGCCGGTCTCCGGGTGGACCCGCACCACCGGGTGCTCGGTGAGGAACTTCGTCGAGGTGAACACCTCCTTGTACTGCTTCAGCGCCTCCGGCACGGCCTGCGGGCGCAGCGCCGCGTAGTCGTAGTCGTTGGAGTGCACGGCCCGCAGCGAGTCGGCGAGGACGCGCAGCGGCTCCGGAAGCCCGTCGTAGGCGGTGGCGGTGTTGGCCCACAGGGTGTTGCCGCCGTAGGGCGGGACGACGACGGCGCGCAGGATGGAGAAGGCCGGGTAGGCGGGCACGAAGGTGACGTCGGTGTGCCACTGGTTGGCCCGGCCGCCGTGGTCGGAGTCGATGCCGAGGGAGTAACGGCCGTCGGCGGACGGGACGGTGGGGTGCGCGACCGGAGCGCCGAGCAGCCGGCCGAACGCCTCGTGGCTGTCCTCGTCCAGGTGGTCCTGGCCACGGAAGAAGACGACCTTGTTGGCCAGCAGCGCGGAGCGGATCTCCGCGACGGTCGCGGCGTCGAGGTCGCCGCCGAGCCGCACTCCGGAGATCACGGCCCCGAGCCGGCCGCCGACTTTCCGGACGGTGAGGGTGGACGCGGTGGAGGCGGGCGCGGTGGTTGCCGAGGACATGGCGGGTTCCTTTCGGGTACCAAGACCATCCATTGATTAATCTTGGAGCGGAATTAATTGGGCCAGGGCGAGGCAGGAGCGGGGGAGCGGTGGAGCGGGGTGCAGTGAGGTGAGAGGCGTGGCGTGGCGCGGTGTGCCTCAGAAGTGGTGAAGCGGTGCGGCGGATCAGCCGGCGGTACAGCGGCGCGGACACGCAGCCACTGCTGCGGTGCGGCCGGCGTGGGCGGGCCGCGCGTCGGAAACGGCCGTCGCGAACATGCCCCGGAGAATTCCAGCGCCCCGCGCCGCCCGTCAAGCACCGGCCCGCCTCCCGGGCCGCTTCCGGCGGTGGTTGAATCGGCGCTTGCGCACGGCCCGGGACCCGTCCGAGCACATACCGCCGGAACGCCTCTGACCTGCGGTTGTCTCCATGATTCCGGACCGGTGCCGCACCCCGTCCCCCGACCGGGTACGGGCTCCCGCGCGATTTCACGCCGCCGTAACGTTGCGAGCGCCCCCGTGGCGCAGGACCGAAGGAAGGCCCCCATGACCGCCGCCCCCCAGCTCTTCCGGACCGCCGGCGACGGCCGCCGCGAGGCCAACGCCGCGACCGTCCTGCGCGCGGTGCTCGACCACGGGCCCGTCGCCCGGCGGTCGATCGCCGCCCTCTCCGGTCTCAGCCCCGCCGCCGTCTCGCGTCAGTGCACCGATCTCGTCCGCCTCGGCCTGGTCCGTGAACTGCCCGAGCTGGTGGAGAGCAGCGGCGTCGGCAGACCGCAGATCCCGGTCGATCTGAACACCGGTGAGGACGAGGGGCCGGTGGCGGGCGGCGTCCACATCGGGGTGCCCGGATCGACGTTCGGCCTGCTGGACCTGCGGGGCCGGCTGCTCGCCCGCCGCACCTTCCCGCACGAGGGCATCGGCCCGGGCGAGCTGTCCGGCCGGGTCCTCGCCGGGCTGCGGACCTTCCTCGACGAGGCGGTCCGGGGCCGCCGGCTGCTGGGGGTCGGCGCGGCGCTCGGCGGCTGGGTCGATCCCGCGCTCGGCACGGCGGTACGGCACGACGCGCTGGGCTGGCACCAGCGGCCGCTCGCCGCCGAACTCTCCCGCGGCTTGGGCGGAATCGACGTCCGCATCGACAACCACGCCCGCGCCATCGCCCAGTCCGAGATCCTTTTCGGGCACCCCGCCGCCCGCCGCAGCCTGGTCCATCTCTTCATCGGCAACGTGGTCGACGCGGCCCTCGGCATCGCCGGGGTGGTCCACCAGGGGCCGGGCTCCGGAGCCGGGGACGTCGCCCATCTGCCCGTACCGGACTCCACGGTCGCCTGCCCCTGCGGGCGCACCGGCTGCCTGGAGGCGACGGCCTCCAACGTGGCGGTCGGCCGGACCGCTGTGCGGCGCGGGATCGTGCCCGAAGCCGATGTGTTCCTGCTGGTGGACGCGGCGGCGGCCGGTGACCGGCGGGCCGACCGGCTGCTGCGCGAGCGGGCCCGCGCGGTGGGCCGGGCCACCGCACTGCTGCTCGACGTCCTCAACCCCGACCTGGTCGTGGTCACCGAGCACTCCAGCCTGCTCAACCCGGAGTACCTGGAGGAGATCCGGGGCGCCGCGGTCGACCTGTCCCATGTCTGCGGTGACCCCGAACGGATCGTCGGTCCGCATGCCGGGATGACCGTCCTGCCCGTCGCGGGCGGCACGATTCTGCTGAACCCGCTGTTCAGGAGCCCGTTGACGGCCTTCGAACGGTAGGCGTGCGTAACGGAGCAGGAGGGGACTTCGTACCAGGATCCGGACAGACCCGGTTGACCTCCCGCCGAAGCCACTGTCATATTGCTCCCGTGAACCCGGACATGCGCCTCGTCTCCCGCAGGCACGTCGACCTCTGTCGGCAGGCCAGCGCGGTCTGTGCCGTCCGCGTCTGACACCGGATCCCCGCACCACCCGCGCCTCCGGGGCCCCGCGCACCCGTGACCTCGCGCCCTGACGTTCGCTGAGATCCGCGAGCTTCCCGTACGTCCGTCGACGACCGCCGGCGATCCGCCGGTGCATCGTCGGCGGTCCGCACCCCGTGCCGATCCCCGTGCTGCTCCGCGCCACCTCCGTACCCCCTGCGTCCGTCGGCACTGAATTGCTCCCGCAGCGGAATTAATTACTCACAGGCAGGCTTCCGATGACCGAGCTGTACCCCACCCCGCCCCCGTCCCCGCTTCCGTCCGCCGGGCCCTCCCGGCGCACCGCCCTGCGTGCCGCGGGCGGCGGCTCCCTGCTGCTCGGACTGGGCCTGGCGGGCTGCCGTTCGGCGGTCTCCGAGGCCTCGTCCGACCCGAAGGAGGCGGCCGGGGCCGCGCCCGAGCGCGGCGGCATCCTCAATGTCGCCATCAACGCCGACTTCACCCCCGCCCTGCTCTTCGCCCAGAGCGGCCAGTCGCTCCAGCAGCGGCTGATCTACAACACCCTCACCCGCTACGACGACGACCTCACCCCGAAGCCGGAACTCGCCACCTCCTGGACGTACGCGAAGGACGGGCGCGGCATCACGCTGAGCCTCCGCGACGACGTGACCTTCCACGACGGCCGGGCCTTCACCGCCGACGACGTGATCTTCGCCGTGAAGAACCTCCAGAACCCGGTCCGGGCCGCCCAGTTGCGCAGCACGGCCGCCGCGATCACCGGTTTCGAGAAGCGCGGCGACCACGAGCTGGTCCTCAAGCTCGCCCACCCCGTGAACAACCTCTTCGACCTCTTCGAATTCATGATCATCACGGATGAGAAGAGCGTCGAGGAAGCCGTCACCGGAAAGAAGCTCATCGGCACCGGACCGTTCCGGCTGAAGAAGTGGAGCCCCGGCTCCGGCCTGACCCTGACCCGTAACGACCGCTACTGGCTGCCGGACCGCCCCTACCTCGACGGCGTGGAACTGCGCGTCATACCCCAGGCCGACGCGCTGATCTCGTCGCTGCGCTCCGGTCAGTCCCAGCTCTCCTTCCATGTGCCCGGCAAGAGCCTCGGCACCGTCAAGAGCGACTCCCGGCTGAGGATCGTCGACTACGACACCGGGGCGGGCGCCGCCTACCTCGGCGTCAACACCACCGTCGCCCCGCTGAACGACCGAACCGTACGCCAGGCCCTCGCCTGGGCCGTCGACCGTGAGCGGCTCCTCGCCCAGACCCTCGGCGGCTACGGAATCGCCTCGGCCGCCCCGTGGCCCAAGTCCTCGCCCGCCTTCAGCGAGGCACACCGCACCCACTACACCCACAACCCCGCCAAGGCCCGCGAGCTGCTGAGGTCGGCCGGGCATCGCAAGCTCGAACTGCCGCTGCTGCACATCGCGTTGCCCGGTGAGACCGCCATCGCCGAATCCATCCAGTACGACCTCAAGCAGATCGGCGTCCACGTCACCCTGGAGCCGACCGACGGGGCCACCGCGCAGAAGAAGCTGATCTCGCAGCAGATGCCCGCCCTGTGGTCCATGGGCCACGGCTTCGCCCAGGTCCAGCCCTCCACGCTCGCGGTGAGCGCCTATCCGTTCAACGAGGCCAAGAACACCTCCAAGTACCGCTCCCCGGCGTACACGAAGGTCGTCCGGGAGGCCTGGACGAAGCCGGAGTCGAGCGTGGCCGAGGCCAACGCCCTGCACGAGAAGATCTCCGGCATCCTCCTGGAGGAGGCGTTCATCATCGACCTCGTCGTCCGCGGCCAGGTCGAGGTCAGCGCCGGCCGGCTGCACGGCGTCGCCCAGAACAAGTTCTCCTATCTCAACCTCGACGACGCCTACCTGGTGTGACATGCGCAGCTATCTGCTGAGGCGGCTGCCCTCCGCCCTCCTCGTCCTGTTCGCCGCCTCCTTCCTCATCTTCGCCATCCTGCGGCTCGTCCCCGGCGACCCCGCGACCTCCCTCGCCGGGCCCGACGCCTCCCCGGCCACCGTCGCCGCGATCCGCGACCGGCTCGGCCTCGACGCGCCCCTGGTCTCCCAGTACGCCCGGTGGATCGGCTCGCTGCTCACCGGCGACCTCGGACCCTCGTACGCGATCGGCGGCGAGGTCTCCGACCTGATCGGCGACGGACTCGGTGCGACCGCCGAACTGACCGTGGCCGCCCTGCTGTTCGTCATCGTGCTCGGTACGGCCTTCGGCATCCTCGGGGCCGTCTCGCGCAGCCGCTGGGTCCGCAGTGCGATCCGGGTCACCACGACCGCCGCGCTCGCCGTGCCGCCGTTCGTCAGCGGGGTGCTCCTCGTGGTGCTGTTCGCCGTGGTCCTCGGCGTCCTGCCGCCGGGCGGCCGGGTGGCCTTCCTCGACGCCCCCGACCTCGCCGCGCAGTACCTGCTGCTGCCCGCGCTCTGCCTCGCCCTGCCCAGCGCCGCCGTCCTCGGCCGCTACCTCAAGGACGGGATCGAACGCGCGCTGGCCGAGGACTACATCCGCACCGCCACGGCCGCCGGAGTCGCCCCGCGCCGACTGCTGTGGCGGCACGCCCTGCCCAACGCCCTCCCGCCCGTCGTCACCCTGCTCGGCATGCAGACCGGACACCTGCTCGGCGGAGCCGTCCTGGTCGAGGCGATCTTCGCCTGGCCGGGCCTCGGCCAGCTCGCCGAACAGGGCCTCCAGCGCCGCGACTACCCCGTCGTCCAGGACCTGCTGCTCCTCCTGGTCGCCGTGTTCGTCGTCGTCCAACTGCTCACCGACCTCGTGTACGCCTGGCTCGACCCCCGGATCAGGTGGGAGTGACCGCCATGACCTCGACCCCCGACCTCGCCCCGGCGTCCCCGGAGGCCCTGCCCGACAGCCCGCGGAAACCCGTGAGCGCGCGTAAGGCCGTACGCCCCCGCCACCCCTACCGTGCCGCGCTCTCCACCGCCCGCGCCCGGACCGGCCTGGTCCTCGTCGGCGTGGTGGTCCTCGCCGGACTGCTCGCCCCGCTCCTCGCCGGTCACGGGCCCACCGACCAGAGCGGCCAGAGCCTCGCCGCCCTCGGCACGCCCGGCCACCCGCTCGGCACCGACGACCTCGGCCGCGACCTGCTCAGCCGAGTGCTGTACGGCATCCGCGCCGACCTCGGGATCATCGCGATCGCCGTCCCCCTCGGCGCGGCCCTCGGCTGCCTGTTCGCCCTGGCAGCGGCGGCGCACCCGGTCGCCGACACCCTCGTCCAGCGGGTCTTCGACCTCGTCCTGGCCTTCCCGGGCCTGATCCTCGCGCTCGCCGTCACCGCGATCCTCGGCCCCGGCCGGCTGCCCGTCGTCCTGGTCATCGCGCTCGCCGAGATCCCGGCGTTCGGACGGCTGCTGCGCGGCGGGATCCTCGTCCAGCGGGAGCGGGAGTACGTCACCGCCGCCCGGGTCGGCGGCAGTTCGGGCCCCCGGGTGCTCGTCCGGCACATCCTGCCCAACGCCGCCGACCCGCTGATCGTCCAGATCGCCGTGTCGCTGACCGTCGCCGTCTTCATCGAGGGCGCGATGAGCTTCCTCGGCGTGGGCGTCCGGCCGCCGGAGCCGACGCTCGGCTCCGTCCTCAGCCAGTCGATGCCCTACCTCGACCAGGCCCCGCACTTCGCCGCCGGGCCGCTGATCACCGTGACCGCGCTCGTCCTCGGACTCTCGCTCATCGCCGAGGCGCTCAACCGGGAGATACGCCGATGACCGCACCGGACTCCGCCTCCTCGCGGCCGCCTCGCGAACTCCTCGAAGTCCGCGACCTCGGCGTCGACTTCACCGGCCCCGACGGCTCGCCCCTGCACGCCGTGCGCAACCTCTCCTTCACCCTGCGCCGGGGCGAGACCCTCGCCGTCGTCGGCGAGTCCGGCTCCGGCAAGTCCACCACCGCGCTCGCCCTGACCCGGATGCTGCCCGGCACCGGCCGCATCGCCACCGGCTCCGTCCTGCTGGACGGCCAGGACCTCGCCGCCGCCACCGACGAGGAGCTGCGGGCGGTACGCGGCGCGCGCATCGGCATGATCTTCCAGGACCCGATGACCGCCCTGAACCCGGTGCTCAGCGTCGGCCGCCACCTCGACGAAGTCCTCCGGGCGCACGGCGGGGAACGGGGCAGGCGAGCCCGCGACGCACGCCGGGCCCGCGCGGTCGACCTCCTGGACCGGGTCGGCATCCCCGAACCCCACCGCCGTATCGACGACCACCCGCACCAGTTCTCCGGCGGCCAGCGCCAGCGCATCCTCATCGCCATGGCCCTGGCCGGCGAACCGGACATCCTGCTCGCCGACGAACCGACCACCGCACTCGACGCCACCGTCCAGGAGCAGATCCTCACCCTCCTCGCCGACCTCAACCGCGAGACCGGCACCGCCCTCGTCCTCATCACCCACAACATGGGCGTCGTCGCCCGCTCCTGCGCACGCGTCCTCGTCATGTACGGCGGCACCGTCGTGGAGGACGGGCCCACCGCCGAGGTGCTCACCCGCCCCCGCCACCCGTACACCGCCGGGCTCCTGGCCGCCGTGCCCCGGCTCTCCGCCCCCTCCGGCACCCGGCTCACCGGCATCCCCGGCGCCCCGCCCGACCTCGCGCTGCTCGGCGACGGCTGCGCGTTCGCCGCGCGCTGCACGCTCGTCGAGGACCGCTGCCGTACGGGGACGCCCCCGCTCGTCGAGCTGACCGACGGGGTGCGGGCCGCCTGCCTGCCCGCAGCCGGGCGCACCGAACCGCTGCCCGCGCCCCCGCCGCCCGCCCGGATCGACCGGCCCGCGCCCGGGGCCGTGGTGCTGGAGGCGGAGGGGCTGGTCAAGACGTACCGGCGGCGTGGCGTTCGGGGGGCCGGGTTCACCGCGCTGGACCGGGTGTCGCTGACCCTGGCCGAGGGGGAGACCCTGGGCATCGTGGGGGAGTCCGGCTCGGGCAAGTCGACCCTGGCCCGGGTGCTGGCGCACGCCCACCCCTCGGACGGGGGCACGCTGCGGCTGCGCGGCGAGGACGTCACCCGGCCCTCGCGGCGGGCGCTGCACGCGGTGCGCCGGCAGGTCCAGATGGTGTTCCAGGACCCCTACGCCTCCCTCAACCCCCGGATGACCGTAGGGCAGATCGTCGCCGAGCCGCTGATCGCCTTCGGCCTCGGCGACCGGGACGGGCGGGAGGCCCGGGTCGCCGAGCTGCTCACGCTCGCCGGTCTCGACCCGGCCGTCGCCGACCGGCACCCGCGCTCGTTCTCCGGCGGCCAGCGCCAGCGCATCGGCATCGCGCGGGCGCTCGCCCCCGGCCCGTCCGTCCTCATCTGCGACGAACCCGTCTCCGCGCTCGACGTCTCGGTCCAGGCCCAGATCGTCGGCCTGCTCACCGACCTCCAGCGGGATCTGGGCCTCGCCCTGGTCTTCATCGCCCACGACCTCGCCGTCGTCCGCCAGGTCAGCCACCGCATCGCGGTCATGCACCGGGGCCGGATCGTGGAGACCGGCGGCGCCGACGAGGTCTGCGAGCACCCCCAGGACCCGTACACCCGGGCCCTGTTGGCAGCGGCGCCCGAGCCCGTGCCCGTACCCGTGAAGCCGTTGCCGGAGAAGTCCGAGGTGCTCGCGTGAACGCCTGCTGCGCGCCCGGACGCGCCTGTACGGGAGCGTCGACGGCCCTCCTGCCGCTCCCGGCCGTCCGCCGCACTGCCGCCACCACCCGAGGCGTGATGGCCGAACTGCCCGGCGGCACCTTCCGGATGGGCGACGCCTTCGGCGAGGGCTACCCCGCCGACCGGGAGGGCCCGGTGCGGGACGTCACCGTGGCCCCCTTCGCCATCGACACCACCGCCGTCACCAACGCCGACTGGGCGGCCTTCGCGGCCGCCACCGGCTATCGCACCGACGCCGAACGCCACGGCAGCAGTTACGTCTTCCATCTGCTGGTCCACCCGAAGGCCGCCGAGCGCCACATCCTCGGGCGGGTGCCCGGCGCGCCCTGGTGGCTCGGCGTCGCAGGCGCGACCTGGGACGCGCCGGAAGGGCCCGGCTCCGATGTCATGGACCGGTCCGACCACCCGGTCGTCCACATCTCGTACGACGACGCCCTCGCCTACTGCGACTGGACCGGCACCCGGCTGCCCACCGAGGCGGAGTGGGAGTACGCGGCGCGCGGTGGCCTGGACGGGGCGCGCTATCCGTGGGGCGACGACTTCACCCCCGAAGGCCGCGAGATGTGCAACACCTGGCTCGGCCGCTTCCCGCACCGCTCGGAGCGGCCCGGCGGCCGCACCGGCACCGTGCCCGTCACCGCGTACGAGCCCAACGGCCACGGGCTCCACAACACCTCCGGCAACGTCTGGGAGTGGTGCGCGGACGCCTTCGGACCCGGTGAGCGCGTCATCCGGGGCGGCTCCTACCTCTGCCACGCCTCGTACTGCAACCGCTACCGGGTCGCCGCCCGCTCCCACAACACCCCCGACTCCTCGACCGGCCACGGCGGCTTCCGTCGCGCCCGTGACCTGGACCCCCTTGATCCTGCGGAAGGACGGAACACCGCGTGAAGGCCGTCATGGTGATGTTCGACAGCCTCAACCGGCATCTGCTGCCGCCCTACGGGGCCGACTGGATCCACGCCCCCAACTTCGCCCGCCTGGCCGACCGTACGGTCACCTACGACCAGTGCTACGCGGGCTCGATGCCCTGTATGCCGGCCCGCCGTGAACTGCACACCGGACGCCACAACTTCCTGCACCGGGGCTGGGGCCCGCTGGAGCCGTTCGACGACTCGATGCCCGAGATCCTGAAGCGGCACGGCGTCTACACCCACCTGGTCAGCGACCACCAGCACTACTGGGAGGACGGCGGGGCCACCTACCACGGCCGCTACAACTCCTGGGAGTTCTTCCGGGGCCAGGAGGGCGACGCCTGGAAGGGCCAGGTCGCCGACCCGGACATCCCGGAGAACCTGCGCGCCACCCGCAACGACCTCTGGCGGCAGGACTGGGTCAACCGGCAGCACCTGGACACCGAGGCGAAACAGCCGCAGACCCTCACCTTCGACGCCGGGCTGGAATTCCTGCGGACCAATCACGCCGAGGACGACTGGTTCGTCCAGATCGAGACCTTCGACCCGCACGAACCCTTCTTCACCCAGGACCACTACAAGGACCTCTACCCGCACGATTACGAAGGCCCGCACTTCGATTGGCCCGACTACAACCGGGTCACCGAGACCGAGGAGCAGGAGAGCCACGCCCGCTACGAGTACGCGGCCCTGCTCTCCATGTGCGACCACTCGCTCGGCCGGGTCCTCGACGCGATGGACGAACACGGCCTGTGGGACGACACCTTGCTGATCGTCTGCACCGACCACGGCTATCTGCTCGGGGAGAAGGGCTGGTGGGCGAAGGTCGTCACCCCCTGGTACGAAGAGCTGGTCCACACCCCGCTCTTCGTCCACGACCCGCGCCGCCCGGACCGGGCCGGCACCCGCGACGGATCGCTCGTCCAGACCGTCGACCTCGCGCCGACCCTGCTGGACTTCTTCGGCGCCGACATCCCGCCGGACGTCCAGGGCCGCCCGCTGCGCGAGACCGCCGACGCGCAACAGCCCAGAGAATCAGCCCTGTTCGGCATGTTCGGCGGCCATGTGAACGTCACCGACGGGCGCTACGTCTACATGCGGGCCTGCCACGACGACACCAACCAGCCGCTGTACGAACACACCCTCATGCCGACCCGTATCCGCGGCCGCTTCACCCCCGAGGAGCTGACCGGGCTGACCCTGGCCGAACCGTTCGCGTTCACCAAGGGCGTGCCCACCCTCCGCATCCCCGCCCGCCCCTCCCCGCTCCTGGGCCCGCAGCGCTTCGGCACCCTCCTCTTCGACCTGGCCGCCGACCCGCGTCAGGAGAAGCCGGTCGTCGACGACGCGGTCGAGCTGCGCATGCTCCGGCTGCTGGTGGAAGGGCTGCGCGAGAACGACGCCCCCGCCGACCAGTACGCGCGCCTCGGCGTCCCGGACGATCCGGACCGGGTGACCGAGGCCCACCTGCTCGTCGCCGCCCAGCGCGCACGGTCGGAAGCGGCCCGCGAACCCGCCGCCCGCTCGGACGAGTTCACCGAGGGCGCGCTCAACCTCCGTACACCGCTGGCGGATCTGCTGGCCGAACCGGCGGCTGCCGACGCGGTCCGCCGGATCGTGCCCGGGCTGCTCGACACCGAGCTGCTGACCGTCCGCGGCGGCTCCACCCTGCTCCAGATCGCCGCCTTCACCGGCCACCCCGGACGCCCCCAGCTCACGGCCGTGGCCGATGAACTGGCCCGGCTGTTCCCGCTGCCCGACGACCACCACCCCCGCCATGACGGAGAGCCCCGCCGATGACCACCGACGCCACCCGACGCGACCCCTACGCCGGCTTCCCCGGCCGGGTCGGCCGCACCTTCGCCGAGTCGGAGCCCTCCTGGCCGCCGCGCACCACCCCCGGCGGCAAGGCCCCCAACATCGTCGTCGTCCTCGTCGACGACATGGGCTACAGCGACATCGGGCCCTTCGGCTCCGAGATCGCCACCCCGACCCTCGACGCGCTCGCCGACAACGGCGTACGGCTCACCAACTACCACACCATGCCGCTCTGCTCCCCGGCCCGCGCCGCCCTGCTCACCGGCCTCAACCCGCACCGCGTCGGCTACGCCATGGTCGCCAACTCCGACCCCGGCTTCCCCGGTTACGGCATGGAGATCGCCGACGACATCCCCACCCTCGCAGAACTGCTCCACGACACCGGCTACGCCACCTACGCCGTCGGCAAATGGCACCTGGTCCGCGACTCCGCCTCCAACGCGGCCGACGACCGGGACAACTGGCCGCTGAACAAGGGCTTCGACCAGTACTACGGCGTCCTCGAAGGCCTCACGAGCCTCTTCCACCCCCACCAACTCGTCCGCGACAACAGCCCGCTGGACATCGACGACTTCGCCGACGACTACTACTACACCGACGACATCACCGACCAGGCCATCTCCATGGTGAAGTCGCTGCGCGCCCACGACCCCGACAAACCGTTCTTCCTCTACCTCGCCCACAACGCCGTCCACGGACCGCTCCAGGCCAAGCCCGAGGACATCGCCCGCCACCGGGGCCGCTACGACGAGGGCTGGGACGTCCTGCGGGAACGCCGCTTCGCCGCCCAGCTCGCCGCCGGACTGCTGCCGCCCGGCACCGAACTGCCCGACCGCAACAGCGAGGCCGGCCTCGACGTCCCCGCCTGGGACAGCCTCACCGAGGAGCAACAGCGGCTCTACGCCCGCTACATGGAGGTCTACGCGGCACTCGTCGACAACATCGACCAGAACCTGGCCCGGCTCACCGACACCCTCGAAGCGCTCGGCGAACTCGACAACACCATCATCGTCTTCACCTCCGACAACGGCGGCACCGGCGAAGGCGGCCTCGAAGGCACCCGCTCCTACTTCAGCCGCTTCGTCCACCACCCCGCCCTGCCCGGCGACTGGACCCCCGACGTCGACCGCGACCCCGAACTGATCGGCGGCCCGCGCAGCCTGGTCCACTACCCGCGCGGCTGGGGCATGGCCTCCAACACCCCCTTCCGGCTGTACAAGGGGCACACGTACGCCGGCGGGGTGCGCGTCCCGTTCGTCCTGTCCTGGCCCAAGGGCGCCCGCGAGGAGCTGCTGGCCCCCGGCGTGCGCACGCAGTACCAGTACGTCACCGACATCGCCCCCACCCTGCTGCGGCTCGCCGGACTCGACCGCCCGGCCGAGCGGCGCGGGATCACCCTCCAGGAACCGGACGGCGTCAGCTTCACCCCGGTCCTCGCCGACCCGGACCACGCCTCCACCCACCCCGAGCAGTACTGCGAGATGACCGGCAACCGCAGCTACTACCGGGGCGGCCACAAGCTCGTCACCCTCCACCGGCCCGGCGCACCCTACGACGACTCCGAGTGGGCGCTGTACGACATCCGCACCGACCCCACCGAGGTCCACGACCTCGCCGCCGAACGCCCCGACCTGGTCAAGGAGTTGTCCGAGGCCTGGGAGGCGGCCGCCTGGCGCAACGGGGTCTTCCCGCTCCCCGACGGCAGCGGGGCCCTCGCTCGCCGCAACCCCGCCGAACAACGCCTCGCCCGCCCGCTGACCCTGCTGCCCGGCACCCCGGAACTGGAGCGCTACCGCTCCTCCCGGCTCATCGCGCTGCGCTCCTTCGAGATCACCGTCGTCATCGACGGGACGGGGGAAGGGGTGCTCGTCTCCCACGGCGACCAGGGCGGCGGCTACAGCCTGTACGTCGAGGACGGGCGGCTGCGCCTGGCCTACAACGAGTACGGCGTCCTGCACGAGACCGACGCCGGGCCGCTCGCCCCGGGCGCACACGTCATCGTCCTCGCCGCCACGGCGGAGAAGGGGCTGCGCTGGTCGTTCACGGTCAGCGTCGACGGCGAGGTACGGGCCACCCCGCCCAGCGTCCACCAGCTCATCGGCATGGCCCCGTTCCAGGGCATCAGCATCGGCGTCGACCGCAAGTCCCCGGTCTCCTGGCCCCTGTTCGAGCGCCACCGGACCTTCCGCTACGAGGGCACCCTGCGCTCGGTCACCTACACCCCCGGCGAACCGGGCCCCGACGCGCCGGAGGCGGTGGCCGCCGCGCTCAAGGAGGCGGCGGCGGCCTTCGAATAGACCCGAGCGGTACGGCCCCGGGCACCCCGGGGCCGTACCGCTCACCCCCGCGCTTCCAACAACCCCACCAACGCCCCCCGGCTGCGTCGCAACGCCTCGATCCGCTCGTCCAGGTCCGCCAGCTCCCCGTACAGGATCGCCCGCAGCTCCGCACACCAGTCGAAGCCCGCCTGCTCGCCCCGGGCACACGGCAGCACCTGACGGATCACCTCGGTGGAGAGCCCGGCCCGCAGCAGCGCGCGGATCTTCCGTACGGAGGCGACCGCGTCCTCGTCGTACGCGCGATAGCCGTTCGTGCCGCGCCGGGCCGTCAGCAGCCCCTGCGCCTCGTAGTACCGTAACGACCGCGCGCTGACGCCCGTCCGGCGCGACAACTCCCCGATCAGCATGGCTCCCCGCCCTCGACGCTTGACCTTGACACCGGTGTCAAGCTCTAACGTCCCAGCCATGAACGAAGATTCCCCGCACATCGCGCACCTGAACGGCCGGCCGACGACCGGCGCCGACCTCGCCCCGCTCGCCTTCGCCGGCCACGCCCACTTCACCGCCGTACAGATCCGCGACGGCCGGGCCCGGGGCCTCGACCTCCACCTGGAGCGGCTGCGCTCCGCGTCGGTGGAGCTGTTCGGCCGGGCCCTGCCCGAAGACCTGGTCCGCGCCCACCTCCGTACCGCTCTCGCCGCCGCACCGGCCGCCGACCTCTCCCTGACGGCCACGGTCTTCTCCACGGCCGGCGAGTTCACCGCGACCGAAGCGGACCTGGCGCTGCTGGTACGCACCGGGCCCCCGTCGACCGGCCCCGGCGGCCCGCTGGCGCTCGCCGCGGTCGAGCACGAGCGGTTCCTGCCGCACATCAAGCACGTCGGCGAGATCGCCAAGACCCACCTGCTCCGTCAGGCCGTCGCCGAGGGCTTCGACGACGCCGCCTTCCTGGACCGCGCGGGCCGGTTCGGCGAGGCGACGATCTGGAACCTGGCCTTCTGGGACGGCGAAGCGGTGGTCTGGCCCGAGGCCCGCATCCTGACCGGTACGACGCTGGGCATCGTCCGCCGGCAGCTGGACCGGCTCGGAGTCGAGCAGCGGACCGCCGCGATCACCCTCGACGACCTGCCCGCCCTCGCCGGCGCGGCCGTCATGAACTCCTGGACCCCGGGCGTGGCGGTCCACCGGATCGGCGCCACCGACCTGCCCGCGGCGCCCCGGTTCCTGGAGACCTTGCACCGGGCGTACACAGCCGAACCGCCCACCGCGCCGTGAGGGGCGCGATGGGCGGTCCGGTGAGGGCTCAGCCCACGTACGCGCCGCTCGCCGTCAGCCGCAGGGCCGTGTCGATCAGCGGGACGTGGCTGAACGCCTGCGGGAAGTTGCCGACCTGGCGCTGGAGGTTGGAGTCCCACTCCTCGGCCAGCAGGCCCAGGTCGTTGCGGAGCGCCAGCAGCTTCTCGAACAGCTGGCGCGCCTCGTCGACCCGGCCGATCATCGCCAGGTCGTCGGCCATCCAGAACGAGCAGGCCAGGAACGCGCCCTCGTCGCCCGCCAGACCGTCGACGCCCGCGTCCTCGCCCTCGGTCGGATAGCGCAGGATGAAGCCGTCCTCCGTGGACAGCTCCCGCTGGATCGCCTCGATCGTGCCGATGACCCGCTTGTCGTCCGGCGGCAGGAAGCCCATCTGCGGGATGAGCAGCAGCGAGGCGTCCAGCTCCTTCGACCCGTAGGACTGGGTGAAGGTGTTGCGCTCCTTGTCGTAGCCGCGCTCGCAGACATCCCGGTGGATGTCGTCGCGCAGCTGGTACCACCGCTCCAGCGGGCCCTCGACGTCGCCGGACTCGACCAGCTTGATCGTCCGGTCGACCGCGACCCAGGCCATCACCTTGGAGTGCACGAAGTGCCGGCGCGGGCCGCGCACCTCCCAGATGCCCTCGTCGGGCTCCTCCCAGTGCTTCTCCAGATACTCGATCAGCTTGAGCTGGAGGCCCATGGCGTAGTCGTTGCGGGTGAGACCCGTCATGTGCGCCAGGTGCAGCGCCTCGGTGACCTCGCCGTAGACATCGAGCTGGAGCTGGTTGGCCGCGCCGTTGCCGACGCGGACCGGGCCGGAGTTCTCGTAGCCGGGCAGCCAGTCCAGCTCCGCCTCGCCGAGCTCGCGCTCACCGGCGATGCCGTACATGATCTGGAGGTTCTCCGGGTCGCCCGCCACCGCCCGCAGCAGCCACTCGCGCCAGGCCCGGGCCTCTTCCCGGTACCCGGTGCGCAGCAGCGAGGAGAGGGTGATCGCGGCGTCCCGCAGCCAGGTGTAGCGGTAGTCCCAGTTCCGTACGCCGCCGATCTCCTCCGGGAGCGAGGTGGTCGGGGCCGCCACGATGCCGCCGGTCGGCGCGTACGTCAGGGCCTTCAGTGTGATCAGGGAGCGGACGACCGCCTCCCGGTAGGGCCCGTGGTACGTACACTGATCGACCCATTCACGCCAGAAGTTCTCCGTCGCCTCCAGCGAGTTCTCCGGCTCCGGGAGAGCCGGCGGCTCGTGGTGCGAGGGCTGCCAGCTGATCGTGAACGCCACCCGGTCGCCGGGGCCGACGGTGAAGTCGCAGTAGGTGGTCAGGTTCTTGCCGTACGTCTCCGCCTCGGTGTCCAGCCAGACCGAGTCCGGCCCGGCGACGGCGACCGTACGGTTGTCCACCTTGTGCACCCAGGGCGTCACGCGGCCGTAGCTGAAACGCATCCGCAGTTCCGAGCGCATCGGCACCCGGCCGCTGACGCCCTCCACGATCCGGATCAGCTGCGGCGCACCGTCACGCGGGGGCATGAAATCGGTCACGCGTACGGTGCCGCGTGGCGTGTCCCACTCCGACTCCAGGACGAGGGAGTCGCCGCGATAGCGCCGCCGGTCGGCGAAGGCCGGTTCTGTTCCTTCCGCTCTCGCGGGGCCCAGGCGCCAGAAGCCGTGCTCCTCGGTGCCCAGCAGCCCCGCGAAGACGGCGTGCGAGTCGAAGCGGGGCAGGCACAGCCAGTCGGCTGTGCCGTCCCGGCAGACCAGGGCAGCGGTCTGCATGTCTCCGATGAGTGCGTAATCCTCGATGCGCCCGGCCACGTGCGTCTCCAGTCGAACGGCCATGTCGCCCCGTCAAAGGGCGCTTACTGCGGGTCAAGGGGGTCGTAGGGTCTTTCACCCGGGAAGATCCGACGAGTTCCTGTACCGGGTGGGCGGCCTGGGTGGTGCCGCCGCCCGGCCGTCTCGGCAGCGAGTGTTTGAGCAGGATACGACGCACCACGAAGATCCGCGCGACGGTCTCAGCAAGATCTCTGAGCTGATCGGGTGGGACGTGAAGTGCCTGAGGTGAAGGTGTGACGCCCTTGTGCAGGGTGTGGCCGGAAGCAGCCTCCCGTCGTCGCTGTTACCCTGGTAGCCCGTGGACCGGTGGTCGTTCGCGACAGCGCACGAGGCCCCCGAACCGCAGCGACGGCACCCCCGGAATCTCCGGTTCGGCTGCCGGTACGCACCTCAGAACCGCGACCACGGGAGCCCCCTTTGGCTATGCAGCCCACATCCACGACGACCAAGCACATCTTCGTCACCGGGGGTGTCGCCTCCTCCCTCGGCAAGGGTCTGACTGCCTCCAGCCTGGGTGCGCTGCTCAAGGCACGGGGCCTGCGGGTCACCATGCAGAAGCTCGACCCCTACCTCAACGTCGACCCCGGCACGATGAACCCCTTCCAGCACGGCGAGGTGTTCGTCACCGACGACGGCGCCGAGACCGACCTGGACATCGGCCACTACGAGCGCTTCCTCGACGTCAACCTCGACGGCTCCGCCAACGTGACGACCGGCCAGGTCTACTCCCAGGTCATCGCCAAGGAGCGGCGCGGTGAGTATCTGGGCGACACCGTCCAGGTCATCCCGCACATCACCAACGAGATCAAGCACCGCATCCGCCGCATGGCCACCGACGACGTGGACGTCGTCATCACCGAGGTCGGCGGCACGGTCGGCGACATCGAGTCGCTGCCGTTCCTGGAGACCGTCCGCCAGGTCCGCCACGAGGTCGGCCGGGACAACGTCTTCGTCGTGCACATCTCGCTGCTGCCCTACATCGGCCCCTCCGGCGAGCTGAAGACCAAGCCCACCCAGCACTCGGTGGCCGCCCTGCGCAACATCGGTATCCAGCCGGACGCCATCGTGCTGCGCGCCGACCGCGAGGTCCCCACCGCCATCAAGCGCAAGATCTCGCTGATGTGCGACGTCGACGAGGCCGCCGTGGTGGCCGCGATCGACGCCAAGTCGATCTACGACATCCCCAAGGTGCTGCACACCGAGGGCCTGGACGCCTACGTCGTGCGCAAGCTCGACCTGCCGTTCCGCGACGTCGACTGGACCACCTGGGACGACCTGCTGGACCGGGTCCACAACCCCGACCACGAGGTCACCGTCGCGCTGGTCGGCAAGTACATCGACCTGCCCGACGCCTATCTCTCGGTCACCGAGGCGATCCGCGCCGGCGGCTTCGCCAACAAGGCCCGGGTCAAGGTCAAGTGGGTCACCTCCGACGACTGCCGGACCGCCGCCGGCGCCGCCGAGCACCTGGGCGACGTCGACGCGATCTGCATCCCGGGCGGCTTCGGCGAGCGCGGTGTCGACGGCAAGGTCGGCGCCATCCGCTACGCCCGCGAGAACAAGGTCCCGCTGCTCGGCCTCTGTCTCGGCCTCCAGTGCATCGTGATCGAGGCGGCCCGCTCGCTCGCCGAGATCCCCGACGCCAACTCCACCGAGTTCGACGCCGCCACCTCCCACCCGGTCATCTCGACGATGGAGGAGCAGCTCGCCTTCGTCGAGGGCGCGGGCGACCTCGGCGGCACCATGCGGCTCGGCCTCTACCCGGCCAAGCTCGCCGAGGGCTCGCTGGTGCGCGAGGCCTACGCCGGTGAGCCGTACGTGGAGGAGCGCCACCGCCACCGCTACGAGGTCAACAACGCCTACCGCTCCGAGCTGGAGAAGAAGGCCGGACTGGTCTTCTCCGGCACCTCCCCGGACAACAAGCTGGTCGAGTACGTCGAGTACCCGCGCGAGACGCACCCCTACCTGGTCGCCACCCAGGCGCACCCGGAGCTGCGGTCCCGCCCGACCCGCCCGCACCCGCTCTTCGCGGGTCTGGTGAAGGCCGCCGTCGCGCGCAAGGTCGGCGCGGGCGAGTAGTTCCGAGGCATTACGGTTGACCGGGGTACGGATCCTTCACGGACGCCGTGCCCCGGTTTTTCGTTCTGTACGCGGGAGGACGCACATGGGTATCCAGGACACGCCCGAGGAGTGGCAGGTCACCGAGACCGTCACCCCCTTCACCGGCAACAAGACCAGCGTCCGCACCGACCAGGTGGTGATGCCCGACGGATCCGTCCACGGCCGTGACTACCAGGTCCACCCGGGCTCCGTCGCCGTCCTCGCGATCGACGACGAGGACCGGGTCATCGTCCTGCGCCAGTACCGCCACCCGGTACGCCACCGGCTCTGGGAGATCCCGGCCGGACTGCTCGACATCCCCGGCGAGAACCCCCTGCACGCCGCCCAGCGCGAGCTGTACGAGGAGGCGCACGTCAAGGCCGAGGACTGGCGGGTGCTGACCGACGTCTACACCACGCCCGGCGGCTGCGACGAGGCCGTGCGCATCTTTCTCGCGCGCGATCTCTCCGAGGCGGAGGGCGAGCGGTACGCGGTCTCCGAGGAGGAGGCCGACATGGAGCACGCCCGGGTGCCGCTGCCCGAGCTGGTCCGCTCGGTGATCGCGGGGGACGTGCACAACAACTGCCTGGTCGTCGGGGCGCTCGCGCTCACCGCCGTACGCGCGGGCGACGGCATCGACTCGCTGCGCCCGGCCGAGGCGCCCTGGCCGGCCCGCCCCTTCGAGGCCTGACGGCCTGACGGTCCGACGGCCTGACGGTCCATCCGAAGAGATGACTAAATGAAGAAATGCTGATCCGATCGGGGGATGTCGGGGCCGGTCCCGCCCCGCTCCGCAGTGATCGTCCCCGTCGCTGAACTACGCTCGAAAGGTCCCGACCGGAGCTCCGGCGGGCACCGCGTGCAGCGAAGTGGAGCGTGGCTCGTGACCGATCAGGCGGTGGACACCAGCGGCCCGGCAAAGGCCCCGGGGACCGAGGAGCCGTCCGGCGCCGCCCCACCCCGATTCTTCGGCCGTGAACGCGAGTTGAAGGCTCTGCGGGCGGACATCGAGCGCGCCGGTCTGGACACCCTGGCCGGCCGCAAGGCCCCCCGCGCCCGGGTCCTGCTGATCGCCGGACGCCCCGGATCCGGCCGCAGCGCCCTCGCCGAGGAGCTGGCCGGAGCGCTCACCGGAACCGACGCCGCGGGGGCCGCCGCGAGCGCGACCGGCGCACTGCCCTGGGCCGTTCCCGGTACGGGCTCCGGCGACTACCCCGACGGGGTGCTCCGGGTCGGCCTCACCGATCCCGGCGGCGGACGCGTCCCCACCGAACGCACCGCGGGCGAGATCCTCGGCCTCCTCGGGGTGGCGGTCCCGCCCGGCGCCGATCAGGACGAGCTGTCCGAGATGGTCCGCGAGGCCCTCGCCGTACGCCGGCTCGTCCTGGTGCTCGACGACGCGGCCGACGCCGAACAGGTCGACCCGCTGCTCCCGGAGAACCCGGACTGCCTGGTCCTCGCCACCGCGACCGGACCGCTCACCGGCATCCCCGACGTGCGGCCCTGCACCCTCGGCGGACTGGAGAAGGGCGCGGCGGTGCGGCTGCTGGCCCGCGCCATCGGCCAGGTCCGCATCACCGTCGACCCCCGCACCGCGGAGACCCTGGCCGAGGAGTGCGGGGGACAGCCCGCCGCGCTCGCCCTGGTGGGCGGCCTGCTCGCCGCCCACCCCATGGCCTCGGTCGCCGATGTCGCGGGGCAGCTGCACGAGCTGCCCGACTCCGGCGAGCCGCAGCCCACCGGGGCCCGCCCGCTGGCCCGGGTCTTCCGGCTGGTCCACGACTCCCTGCCGCAGGCCGCCGCCCGGATACTGCGTCTGCTGGCCCTCGCCCCCGCCGGACTCGCCGACGCCCACACGGCCTCCGCGCTGGCCGGCTGCTCGGTATCCGCCGCCCGCTCCACGCTCGACGACTTCGT
The DNA here is from genome assembly GCF_055792845.1 of Streptomyces sp. DSM 106670. Taxonomy (NCBI): domain Bacteria; kingdom Bacillati; phylum Actinomycetota; class Actinomycetes; order Kitasatosporales; family Streptomycetaceae; genus Streptomyces; species Streptomyces sp. DSM 106670. The sequence continues at coordinate 1,404,588 of NZ_CM147704.1, read as the reverse complement.
GAAGCTCGGGCTGTTGCGGACGGACGGCGCGGCCCACCCCCAGTACGCGGTGCCCGGCTGCCTCGCCCCGATGCTGCTGGCCCTCCTGGAGGACCGGGACCGGCCGGGCGAGATCCAGCTGGCCCGCGCCCGGATGCTGGAGCGGACCGTGCGCCGGCTCCAGGCCTGCCGGGCGATCACCGAGCCGGAGGGCTCCACCGCCCGCCGCAAGCTCGCCGGACTGCCCCGCTCGCTGCGCTTCCCGAGCGCCGAGGAGGCGGGCGCCTGGCTGCGGGTCCGCCAGCCAGCCCTGCTCGCCTCGGCCCGGCTCGCCGTGGCCGACGGCGAGCTCGACACCCTGGCGCGACGCCTGGTGGCCGCCCTGGTCCGGGCCCTGGCCGCGCACCGGGGCACGGAGGAGGCCGCCCCCGAGCTGTACGGGCTGCACGGCCTCGTCCTGGACGTGGCGCTCCGCCGCGAGCTGCCCCGCGAACAGGCCGCCGCCCTGCTGAACCTCGCCGACCTGGACGCCCGCACCGGCCGCACCCGGGAGGCGCTGACCCGCTACCGGGCCGCGCTGGACGCCGGAAAGGCGGCGAAGGACCTGTACGCCACCGGCCGCGCGATGGAATCCGTAGGCGGCGCGTACGAGGAGCTGGGGGACTACCACCGGGCCGCCGACTGGTACGGCCGGGCGCTCTCCCAGCGCCTCACCCAGGGGGAGCGCGCGGACGAGGCCCGGCTCTACGGGCGGCTCGGGGCCGTCCACACGTACGCCGGGCGCTACGGCGAGGCGCTGCGGAACTGGCGGGCCGCCGCCTCCGGCCACCGCAGGCTCGGCGATCCGGCGGCCCAGGCGCGGGCGCTCAGCGAGGCCGCCCGGGTCCAGGAGTACGCGGGCCGGCCGCACGACTCGCTCCAGACCTGCCGGGAGGCCGTCGAGCTGGCCCGGCGCGCGGGTGACGTGCGGCTTCAAGCGGCGCTGCAGCTGCGGCTCGCCGACACCCTGGACCGGCTCGGGGACCCCGCGGCGGCTGGGCTGCACCGGGGCGCGGCCGACAGATTGCTGGGCGAGGAGGCTTCAGCCTACGAAATCCGCAGTGCTTCGACAGAAAAATAAAGCTTTGTAAGGCTAGACAGCGCGAAGTCCTTCATTAGACTGGCTCTGCCGCGTTCCTCCGTGGCGTCTCCATTTATGATGTATATGTCCGGGTGTGCTCCGTTGTGCCCGGGTAACCCTCCGAGCCAAGGACCGTGATCGACGTGAAGGTCGGCATCCCCCGCGAAGTCAAGAACAACGAGTTCCGGGTGGCGATCACCCCCGCCGGAGTGCATGAGCTCGTCCGCCACGGCCACCAGGTCGTCATCGAGCACGACGCCGGCGTCGGCTCGTCCATCCCGGACGAGGAGTACGTCGCCGCCGGAGCGCAGATCCTGGCCACCGCCGACGAGGTCTGGGCCGCCGCCGACCTGCTGCTGAAGGTCAAGGAGCCGGTCGCCGAGGAGTACCACCGCCTCCGCAAGGACCAGACGCTCTTCACCTACCTGCACCTCGCCGCCTCCCGCGAGTGCACCGACGCGCTGCTGGCCTCCGGCACCACCGCCATCGCCTACGAGACGGTCGAGACCGCGAACCGCGCGCTCCCGCTGCTCGCCCCGATGTCCGAGGTCGCGGGCCGCCTCGCCCCGCAGGTCGGCGCGTACCACCTGATGCGCTCGGTCGGCGGCCGCGGTGTGCTGCCCGGCGGCGTGCCCGGCACGGCGGCCGGCAAGGCCGTCGTCATCGGCGGCGGCGTCTCCGGCTGGAACGCCACCCAGATCGCCGTGGGCCTCGGCTTCCACGTCACGCTGCTCGACCGCGACATCAACAAGCTGCGCGAGGCCGACAAGATCTTCGGCACCAAGGTGCAGACCGTCGTCTCCAACGCCTTCGAGCTGGAGAAGGCCGTCGTCGAGGCCGACCTCGTCATCGGCGCCGTGCTGATCCCCGGAGCCAAGGCCCCGAAGCTGGTCACCAACGAGCTCGTCGCCAAGATGAAGCCCGGAAGTGTACTTGTCGACATTGCAATCGATCAGGGTGGCTGCTTCGAGGACTCGCGTCCGACGACCCACGCCGAGCCGACCTTCCCGGTCCACAACTCGGTCTTCTACTGCGTCGCCAACATGCCCGGCGCGGTGCCCCACACCTCCACCTACGCGCTCACCAACGCGACGCTGCCCTACATCGTGGAGCTCGCGAACCGCGGCTGGGCCGACGCCCTGCGCCGCGACGCCGCGCTCGCCAAGGGCCTCAACACCCATGAGGGCCAGGTGGTTTACCGCGAGGTGGCCGAGGCGCACGGCCTCCCGCACGTCGAGCTGAGCACGCTCCTCGGCTGACGGGTCAACTCCTCTCGTCAACATCGGGACTCCGGCCGGACCTTGCCGAGCAAGGTCCGGCCGGACGCGTATCGGGCCCTGTGAGGCCCTTGCGCAACTCGCGCCGAACGTAACCCTTTACCCGTTTCGTGCTGCGGTGAAATGTGCGGCTTGGCCGCTGTGCACCCTTGACAGCGAGGCGTTCGATTGCCGACACATCGGGCCGGGTCCGGCGGATTGTGTTGCTGCGGACCGGTGACACGCCATAGAGTCGCCAATCGTCGGCATGGTGCCACGCTGACCTATCGATAAGTTTCCTGGTCACGTCCAAGGAGGTAAGACGACTTGTGAATGAGTCGACAATTACTCCTGGGGGTGGTCAACCAGGGATGCCTGCACGGGGTCTGAGCCCGATCGGGCTCGAAGCTGTCGGCTCCGTCGCGGTCCGCACCTTCGCCACCCAACAGCACATGACGACAGCCCCCCAGATGATGGACGGCCTACACGTGAACGCCACGGCCGGCAACGAGAGCAGCCGGGACACCGACCGCTTCGCCGACTTCGCCGAGGTGCCCGAGGGGCACTTCTACGACCCCGACGCCGAGTACGAGCCCGATCCGGAGTACGCGGCCACCCTCGCGCCCGACGCCGCGCGTCAGCGCCGCGAGCGCATCGGCCCGACCGGACGGCCGCTGCCGTACTTCCCGATCCCGGGCCCCCTGACCGACCACGGCCCCGCGAAGATCATCGCGATGTGCAACCAGAAGGGCGGCGTGGGCAAGACCACGTCGACCATCAACCTGGGCGCCGCGCTCGCGGAGTACGGACGCCGGGTCCTGCTCGTCGACTTCGACCCGCAGGGCGCGCTCTCCGTCGGCCTCGGGGTCAACCCGATGGAGCTGGACCTCACCGTCTACAACCTGCTCATGGAGCGGGGCATGGCGGCCGACGACGTCCTGCTCAAGACCGCGGTCCCCAACATGGACCTGCTGCCCAGCAACATCGACCTCTCCGCGGCCGAGGTGCAGCTCGTCAGCGAGGTGGCCCGCGAGTCCACGCTCCAGCGCGCCCTGAAGCCGCTGATGGCCGACTACGACTACATCGTGATCGACTGTCAGCCCTCGCTCGGCCTGCTCACCGTGAACGCCCTGACGGCCGCTCACAAGGTCATAGTGCCGCTGGAGTGCGAGTTCTTCGCGCTGCGCGGGGTGGCGCTGCTCACCGAGACCATCGAGAAGGTCCAGGAGCGGCTCAACCCGGAGCTGGAGCTCGACGGCATCCTCGCCACCATGTACGACTCCCGTACGGTGCACAGCCGTGAGGTCCTGGCGCGCGTCGTCGAGGCCTTCGACGAGCACGTCTACCACACGGTCATCGGGCGCACGGTCCGCTTCCCGGAGACCACGGTCGCCGGTGAGCCCATCACCACCTACGCCTCCAACTCGGTCGGCGCAGCCGCCTATCGCCAGCTCGCCAGGGAGGTGCTCGCCCGGTGTCACGCCGAGTGAGTCTGCCGGGGGCCGACGAACTGTTCCGTACCACCGGAGGCGGGATGGGCCTCCAGTCGTCCTCCCCGGCGGAGCGGCGGCGCAAGGCGAACGGCGAACCCCGGGTGCCCGCACCCGCCGGGGAGAGCGACCCCTCCGGCCCGACCCCGTCCGCCGACCACGAGGAGCATGCCGCGGCCGACGCCGACGGCGGCGACTCGCGCGGCCGCGCCGAGGCCGAGCGCCCGCCGGCCGCCAAGGCCGCCCCCGGTGAGCGCCCCGTGCCCGCCGCGGCCCCGGCCGAGCAGCCCCCGGCGGTCCAGCAGCAGCGCAGGCGCGGCGGCGGACGCGGCGCGAACCGCCGCCCCAGCGGCCGGGAACGCCACGACGAGAAGATCACGGTCTACGTCTCCGCCGAGGAGCTGATGGACCTCGAACACGCCCGGCTCGTCCTGCGCGGCGAACACGGCCTCGCCGTCGACCGCGGCCGCATCGTCCGCGAGGCGGTGGCGGTGGTCCTGGCCGACCTGGAGTCCCGGGGCGACGCGAGCATCCTCGTACGGCGGCTGCGCGGCCGCTGAGCGGCACGGCGCGGGTAGCCTGCCCCGCAGGACCCACCGCCCGCCACCGCCCCACCCCTGGACCTCCATGCCCACGCCCGACGACCCCGCCACCCCGCGCCGCCGTGCTCTGGGGCGGGGACCGGGCGTGGCGGCGTTCCCGGAGCCCGAAGCCGTACCGGAGCCCGTACGGGAGCCCGCGACCGAGCCGGAGCCCGTACCGGAGCCGGAGGCCGTTCCCGTACCGGCGGCCGAGCCGGAACCCGCGACCGATCCCGAGCCGGACGACAAGCGGTTCACCGTCCGCCTGGTGAACTTCGAGGGCCCCTTCGATCTCCTCCTCCAGCTGATCTCCAAGCACAAGCTGGACGTCACCGAGGTCGCGCTCTCCAAGGTCACCGACGAGTTCATGGCGTACATCCGTGCCATGGGCCCCGACTGGGACCTCGACCAGACCACCGAGTTCCTCGTCGTCGCCGCCACGCTGCTCGACCTCAAGGCCGCCCGGCTGCTGCCCGCCGCCGAGGTCGAGGACGAGGCCGATCTCGCGCTCCTGGAGGCGCGGGACCTGCTCTTCGCGCGGCTGCTGCAGTACCGCGCGTACAAGCAGATCGCCGAGATCTTCCAGGGCCGCCTGGAGTCGGAGGCCCGCCGCCACCCCCGTACCGTCGGCCTGGAGGACCACCACGCCGCGCTGCTGCCCGAGGTGGTCATCAGCATCGGGCCCGAGGGCTTCGCGAAGCTCGCGGTGAAGGCGATGCAGCCGAAGCCGAAGCCCCAGGTGTACGTCGACCACATCCATGCCCCGCTGGTCAGCGTCCGGGAGCAGGCGGGCCTGGTGGTGGAGCGGCTGCGTGCGGCCGGGGCGGCGGTGAGCTTCCAGGTGCTGACCGAGGACGCGCCGGACACCCTGACCGTGGTCGCCCGCTTCCTGGCCCTGCTGGAGCTCTACCGCGAGAAGGCCGTCACCCTCGACCAGGACGAGGCGCTGGGCGATCTGCTGGTGGCCTGGTGCGGCGGGGCGGACGCGGAGCCGGTGGTGACGGACGAGTTCGACCAGGAACTCAACGGGGGCACGGACGAGAAAGGCGTACGGGAATGAGCGCGCAGCCCACCGCACAGGACGACGGCGGACCGGACGACGGGAGCGCGGTCGCCTCGCTCGACCTCAAGCCCGCCCTGGAGGCGGTCCTCATGGTCGTCGACGAGCCCGCCACCGTCGACCACCTCGCCAAGGTGCTCCAGCGGCCCCGCAGGGCCGTGGCGGACGCGCTGCGGGAGCTGGCCGACGAGTACACCGTGCAGCGCCGGGGCTTCGACCTGCGGCTCGTCGCGGGCGGCTGGCGTTTCTACACCCGGCCCGAGTACGCGGCGGCCGTGGAGGGCTTCGTCCTGGACGGCCAGCACGCCCGGCTCACCCAGGCCGCGCTGGAGACCCTGGCGGTGGTCGCGTACCGGCAGCCGGTGAGCCGGTCCAGGGTCTCGGCGGTGCGCGGAGTGAACTGCGACGGGGTCATGCGGACCCTCCTCCAGAGGGGCCTGGTGGCCGAGGCGGGCGCGGAACCCGAAACAGGTGCGATCCTGTACAGGACGACGAACTACTTTCTGGAGCGAATGGGCCTGCGCGGCCTGGACGAGCTCCCGGAGCTCGCGCCCTTCCTCCCGGAGGCGGACGCGATCGAGGCTGAGACGCTAGAGGGTGTGCCGTCGTTCGATCCGGACGCACCGGACACCCCGGATACTCACGCAGACGACAAGACGGAATTTTGATGCGAAGCAGTGGCAGGAACAGCGGAAGCGGCAGCGGCGGCAGTGGCCGGAGCGGCGGCCAGGGCGGTCGTCCCGGTCAGGGCGGCGGGCGCGGCCAGGGCGGCCGTGACGGCGGCGGGTCCTTCCGCCAGGGCCAGGGCGGCGGCCCGGGCGGGCGCTCCGGCGGCCAGAGCGGCGGCGGACGCGGCGGCAGCCAGGGCGGGCGCCCCGGAGCCCCGGGCGGGCGTCCCGGTGGCCAGGGCGGGCGTCCCGGCGGCCAGGGCGGCCGTCCGGGCTCTCAGGACGGGCGCAAGAGCTTCCAGGGCGGACGCGACGAGCAGGAGCAGCGCCCCCGCCGTCCCCGCCCGGAGGAGCGCCGCTACGACGTCGGCAACGACGCCCCCGGCGCCCGGAGCGGCGAGGACGGCCCCCGCAAGGGCCGCGGCTCGGCGGCCCGCGGCGGCGCCAAGGGCGGCCCGAAGCCCGCGCAGGGCGGCAACCGCGGCGGCTTCCGGCGCGGCGGCGCCCCCTCGCGCCCGCGTGAGCTGGACGCCAAGATCGAGCAGCGCAACCGCGACCGGTACGCGAACAAGCCCGAGATCAACCTCCCCAAGACCCACCCGGGCGCCGAGCAGGAGGGCGAGCGGCTGCAGAAGGTCCTCGCCCGGGCCGGCATGGGCTCGCGCCGCGCGTGCGAGGAGCTGATCGAGCAGGCGCGCGTCGAGGTCAACGGCGAGATCGTCGTCGAGCAGGGCATGCGCGTCGACGTGCACCAGGACGAGATCAAGGTCGACGGCCTGACCGTCGCCGCCCAGTCGTATCTCTTCTTCGCGCTGAACAAGCCCGCCGGTGTCGTCTCCTCGATGGAGGACCCGGACGGCCGCCAGTGCCTCGGCGACTACGTGACCAACCGCGAGACGCGGCTGTTCCACGTCGGCCGGCTGGACACCGAGACGGAGGGCATCATCATGCTCACCAACCACGGTGAGCTGGCCCACCGCCTCACGCACCCGAAGTACGGCGTGAAGAAGACCTACCTGGCCGCCGTCCAGGGCCCGCTGCCGCGCGACCTCGGCAAGCGGCTCAAGGACGGCATCCAGCTGGAGGACGGCTACGCCCGCGCCGACCACTTCCGCGTCGTCGAGAACACCGGCAAGAACTACCTGGTCGAGGTCACCCTCCACGAGGGCCGCAAGCACATCGTCCGCCGGATGCTCGCCGAGGCGGGCTTCCCGGTCGAGCGGCTGGTGCGGACGTCCTTCGGGCCGATCCCGCTCGGCGACCAGAAGTCCGGCTGGCTGCGCCGCCTCACCAACACCGAGGTCGGCATGCTGATGCGCGAGGTCGGCCTCTGAGCGGCACGCTCCCAGGGCCCGCGGCCGGTAGCCGTCCGGAAAGTTCGGACGGAACCGGCCGCGGGCCTTTTGCGTTCCCCGCCCAGCCTTTATAGTCAGAGTGACTATTAAAAAGGAGGCGGGCGTGAGTCTCGCGGACCTACTCGATCCCCTGCAACAGCCCCTGGTGACGATCCTGGACACCCCGGTCAGTTGGACCGAGGTGCTGGGCTTCGGCAGCGGGGCGCTGTGCGTCTGGCTCGTGGCCCGCCAGCACCTCGCCAACTGGCCGATCGGCATCGCCAACAACCTCTTCTTCATCCTGCTGTTCGCCCAGTCCGGTCTGTACGCCGACGCCGGCCTCCAGATCGTCTTCATCACCCTCGCCGCGTACGGCTGGTGGACCTGGACCCACGGGGGTGGACCAGGGACATCGGTCCTGCCGGTGCGCGGGACGACCCGCACCGAATGGGCCTGGCTGCTCGCGGCGGGGGTGGTGGGGACCGCCGGGATCACCCTGCTGCTGTCCCGGGCCACCGACTCCACCGTCCCGTTCTGGGACGCGCTGACGACCTCGCTGTCGCTGATGGCGACGTACGGGCAGTGCCGCAAGCGGCTGGAGTCCTGGTGGCTGTGGATCGCCGCCGACCTGGTCTACATCCCGCTCTACGCCCACAAGGGGCTGTATCTGACCTCGCTGCTGTACGCCGGATTCCTCGCGCTCTGCCTGGTCGGCCTGCGCGACTGGCACCGCGACCTGACCGCACGCACCGCACGGACCCCGGAGGCGGCCGCCGTATGAAGCGCTACGAACACGGCCTGGTCCTCGGCAAGTTCTACCCGCCGCACGCCGGCCACCACCACCTCGTCGAGACCGCCCGGGACCGCTGCGAACGGCTGACCGTACTGGTCTGCGCCGCCTCCGTGGAGTCCGTACCCCTCGCCGACCGGGTCGCCTGGATGCGCGAGGTCCACCCGGACGTCACGGTGGTCGGCGCGGTCGACGACACGCACATGGACGTGCGCGACCCGGCCGTCTGGGACGCGCACATGGCCGTCTTCACCGCCGCCGTGCCCGAGCGGGTGGACGCGGTCTTCACCTCGGAGGCGTACGGGGAGGAGCTGGGCCGCCGCTTCGGCGCCGCGTCCGTCCTCGTCGACCCCGACCGCACCCTCTTCCCGGTCTCCGGCACCGCCGTGCGCCAGGACCCGGCCGGCTGCTGGGACTTCCTCCGGCCGCCCGTACGGGCCGCCCTCGCCCGCCGCGTCGTCGTCCTCGGCGCGGAGTCCACCGGCACCACCACCCTCGCGCGGGCCCTCGCCGCCCACTACCGGGCACGCGGCGGGGTCTGGGCGCGCACCGGGTACGTCGCCGAGTACGGCCGCGAGTACAGCGAACACAAGCTGGCCGCCCTGCGCGAGCGGTGGCCCGGGGCCGCCTGGGAGGACGTCACCTTCACCACCGACGACTTCCCGCTCATCGCGAAGACCCAGAACGAGCGCGAGGAGGCCGCCGCCCGCGCCGGGTCCCCGGTCCTCGTCTGCGACACCGACTCCTTCGCCACCACCGTCTGGCACGAGCGGTACGTCGGCGGCCGCAACCCCCTCGTCGAGGAGATCGCCGACCGCGCCGCCCACCACCTGTGGCTGCTCACCGACCACGAGGGCGTCGCCTTCGAGGACGACGGGCTGCGCGACGGCGAGGAGCTGCGCCCCTGGATGACCGACCGCTTCCGCGCCGAACTCACCCGCACCGGACGGCGGTTCATCGAGGTCACCGGCCCGCCCGAGGCGCGGCTCGCCGCCGCCGTCACCGCCGTCGACGAACTCCTCGCCACCGGCTGGGACTTCGCCGCACCCCTCCCGGAGAAACGATGAGCACCCCCGCCCCCGAGGGCTACGACCCCCACGCCTTCGCGCCGTTCGCGGTCACCGTCGACCTCGCGGTCTTCACCGTCCGCGAGGCCCGGCTGCACGTCCTGCTCGTCGAACGCGGCCAGGAACCCTTCCGGGGCCGGTGGGCGCTGCCCGGCGGCTTCCTGCTGCCCCGCGAGTCCGCCGAGGACGCCGCCCGCCGCGAACTCGCCGAGGAGACCGGCCTCGGCCCCGGCACGATCGGCGCCCTCCACCTCGAACAGCTGCGCACCTACACCGACCCGGACCGCGACCCGAGGATGCGGGTCGTCTCCGTCGCGTACGCCGCACTCCTGCCGGACCTGCCCGAACCGCGCGGCGGCGGCGACGCGGCGAGCGCCCGGTGGTGGGACGCGGGCGCCACCGGGCCGCTGGCCTTCGACCATGACACGATCCTCGCCGACGCCCACGACCGGATCGGCGCCAAGCTCGAATACAGCTGTCTGGCCACCGCGTTCTGCCCCGCCGAGTTCACCCTCGGCGAGCTCCAGCAGGTCTATGAGACCGTCTGGGGCGTCGAGCTGGACCGCCCCAACTTCCGGCGCAAGGTCCTGAACGCGCCCGGCTTCGTCGAAGCCGTCGAGGGCCCGCCGCGCCGCACCGGCGGACGGGGCAAACCGGCCGCCCTCTACCGGGCGGGCGACGCCACCGCCCTGCACCCGCCGCTCCTGCGCCCGCCGCAGCCCGACGCTCCCCACTCCGCACCGGAAGGACGAGACAGATGACCATCGCCACCCCGCCCCTCACCAAGCAGGCCGCGACCGGCGTCCTGACCGGGCTCGCCATCGGCGACGCGCTCGGCTTCCCCACCGAGTTCAACGATGTGCCCGCCATCCTCGCCAAGTTCGGCCCCTGGCGGCGGATTCCTCTCCTGAACCCCGCCGTCGTCTCCGACGACACCCAGATGACGATCGCGCTGGGCCGCGCCATCCGCACCGCCATGGACAGCGGACTGCTCACCCCCGAACGGCTGGTGGGCCCGGTCCGCGACGAGTTCGTCGCCTGGTACCACTCGCCGGACAACAACCGCGCCCCCGGCAACACCTGCCTCACCGCCTGCCGGCTGCTCGAACACACCCGCGTCTGGCAGGAGGCCAGCCAGACGCACTCCAAGGGCTGCGGCGCCAACATGCGGGTCGCCCCCGTCGGTCTGGTCCCCGGCCTCAGCGAGGAGCAGCGGGCCGGCGCCGCCCAGCTCCAGGCCGCCCTCACCCACGGCCACCCCACCGCCCTGGCCGCCTCCGACCTGCTGGCCCGCGCGGTGTTCCTGCTCGCCCAGGGCGCCGAACCGCTCGGCCTGATCGGGCAGTTGCGCAGCTACGCCGTGGACAACCGGGGCCGCTACCACACCCGCTGGCTGGGCGACCTCTGGCGCCACGCGGGCGACGCCACCCCGCAGGCGTACATCCAGCGCGGCTGGGACGAGTGCCTGGCGGCCCTGGAGACCGTACGGGACGCCCTGCGCGACCCGTCGCCGGAGACCGACCCGTGCGAGCGGACCGGCGACGGCTGGATCGCCGAGGAGGCCCTCGCCACCGCCCTGCACTGCTTCCTGCTCTTCCCCGAGGAGCCCGTCACCGCCCTGCGCCGCGCCGCCTGCACCCGGGGCGACTCCGACTCGATCGCCTGTCTGGCCGGGGCGCTGGCCGGGGCGCACCTGGGCGCGGCGGCCTGGCCCAAGGAGTGGTCCGAGCGCATCGAGTACCGCAGCGATCTGCTGTCCCTCGCGGCACTCTGGGACGCTTGAGTCATGACCACCGCCATCGACGACCTCCTGACGCGGGCCGGGCTCCCGGTCACCGACCTGAGCCCGGATCTCGAACACGCCCCCGGCCCCCTGGCCTTCGCCACGGTCTCCGGCGCCCATCTGTACGGCTTCCCCTCCCGGGACTCGGACGTGGACCTGCGGGGGGTCCATGTCCTGCCCGCCGAGGACCTGCTGGGGCTGCACGAGCCGGAGGAGACCCGCACCCGGATGTGGGAGCGCGACGGGGTCGAGCTGGATCTCGTCACCCACGACCTGCGCAAGTTCGTCCGCCTGATGCTCCGGCCGAACGGTTATGTCCTGGAGCAGCTGCTGTCCCCGCTGGTGGTGCGGACCGGTCCGCTCCACACGGAGCTGACCGCGCTGTCCCCGGGCGTCCTCACCCGCAACCACGCCCACCACTACCGGGGCTTCGCGGTGACACAGTGGCGGCTGTACGGGAACACCGGCGAACTGAAGCCGCTGCTCTACACCTTCCGGGCCCTGCTCACCGGCATCCACCTGATGCGCACCGGCGAGGTGCTGGCCCATCTGCCCACCCTGCTCGACCGGACCGACGCCCCCGCGTACCTCCCGGACCTGATCGCCGCGAAGGCCGAGGCCGAACACGGCACGGCGACGACGGGCCCGGACGAGGAGACCCTCACCCGGGACGTGACGGAGCTGCACCGCGTCCTGGACGAGGCGCGGACCCGCTCCCGGCTGCCGGACGCGGTGACCGTCCTTCAGGACCTGCACGACCTCGTCGTACGGGCCAGGCTCGCGGCCCCGCACACCCGCTAGGCACCCGCTAGCGGCCGGGCCGGGCCGTCTCCCGTGCCGCCGAGGCCCGCCGGGTCCGGACGAGGAAGTCCTCCACGGCCGCCCGGTCGGGTTCCGGCGGCAGCGGGGAGCGGGCCGCCGCCTCGTCGTTCTCCGCGCCGAGGCGGTTCATCCGGCGCTCCACCTCCGGCCACGGCACCTCGCCGCGCTTCACCGCGAGCAGCTCCTCGCGTGCGTCGCCGACCTCGATGCGCAGCTCGCCCGTACGCAGCAGATCACGGCTGCTCGCCAGCAGCCGCAGCAGATGCATCGCGTGCTTCCAGCGCGGCGCCCCGTGGATCCGTACGTCCGCCTCCAGCTTTCTGCGCTGGCCCAGCGCGTACCGGACGAACGTGCCGTGCGCGAGCCGCGAGAGGAACGCTCCGCGCAGGGCCAGCAGTGCGCGGCCGGTGTCGTCCACGGACTCCACCAGCGGGGAGTGCAGGCACTCCAGCACATTCGGATTGGCCCGCAGCGCGAGTTCGCAGAAGCGTTCCAGCTCCCAGGAGAACTGTTCCGGCGCGGGGCCCTCGACATGCGTCGGCGGCTTCTCGAAGCGCCAGAACAGCGGAGTCGGCGCGAGGAACACCCCGCGCCGGTCCGTGTCGCTGTCCTCGGTGGCCAGCCCGAAGGCGCGCGAGCCCATGACGCACGCGTAGACCGTGTGGTCGCGTACGAGCGCCTGCCCGGCCCCGTCGGCGGTCCCGGCGTCCTCGGCTGGAGTGATCATGCCCGCGAGGGTACGGGCGCGGCGGCCGCCGCGCCCCGGATATTCGGGCCGGCCTCAGCCCAGCCGGATCGTTCCGCCCGAGACGCTGATCCGCTCGGCGGGCAGCGGCCGGGTCGCCGGGCCGGCCTCGACCGCCGCGTCCGTGATGCTGAACCGGCTGCCGTGGCAGGGGCAGTTGATGGTGCCGTCACTGACCGTCGAGACGAGACAGCTCGCATGGGTGCAGACGGCGGAGAACGCCTTGAACTCGCCCTCCTCCGGCTGGGTCACCACCACCTTGCGCTCCTTGAAGATGGTTCCGCCGCCGACCGGGACGTCCCCGGTCCCGGCCAGCTCCACGCCGTCCGAAGCGCCCGGAGACGCCCCCTCCGAAGCGCCGTCCGACGCGGTGGGCGTACCGCTCGTGTCACCGCCGCCGCCCTCGTCGGAGGATCCGCAGCCGGTGGCCAGGGCCGCGGCGCCCGCCGCACCCGCGGCCAGCACCGTCCTTCGCCGTGCGTTCATGGTTCTCCTTCGGTGGCAGGGGTGGTGCGGTGGGAGGTGTGAGCCATCGTCGTCGCGGCGGGCCCCCGGGTGAAGCAACCGGGCGGACCGTGCGCCCGCCCGAGTGGCGGATCTGGACCTGACCGAACAGCAGAAGCCCTGACCGTCCGGCTCCCCGGGCCGATTTCCTGTACAGTTGTCCAGGAAATCGACCAGGAGGCCCTTCGTCATGTATGTCGCAGCTCAGGTTCTGGTGGCGCTCGTCGCGGTCATCCACCTCTACTTCCTCGTCCTGGAGATGTTCCTCTGGGACACCGAACGCGGCCGCAAGGCCTTCGGCACGACCGCAGCCTTCTCCCGTGAGAGCGCCACGCTCGCCGCCAACCAGGGCCTCTACAACGGCTTCATGGCCGCCGGGCTGATCTGGAGCCTCTTCGCGAGCGATCCGGTCGCCCACCAGACGCAGATCTTCTTCCTCATCTGCCTGGTCGTCGCCGGTGTCTACGGGGCCGCCACCGTCAGCCGGAAGATCCTCTTCGTCCAGGCCGGGCCCGCCGCCCTCGCCCTCGCTCTCGTCCTCCTGGCGGGCTGAGGCCGATGGGCCCCGCGGTGACGGACGGCAGCGGCGACCCGCGGACCGCGCGCACCAGGGCCAGGCTCCGCGCCGCCCTGCTCGCCGCCTGCGAGGAGCGGCCGCTGGACCGGGTCAGCGTCTCGCAGGTGGTCCGGGGCGCCGGGGTCGGCCGGGCCACGTTCTACCTCCACTACGACGATCTCCACGCCCTCGCCGTGGACGCCTGCGCCGAGATCGTCACCCGGGCGGTCGACGCCCTGCACGCCTGGGACGGCGCGCCCCCGGGCCCCGACGACCCGCCGGCCCCGCTCGGCGAGCTGCTCGCCGAGGTCGGCGCCCGTACGCCCGTCTACCGCAGCCTGCTGCGGGAGGGCGGCGGCGGACCGCTCGGCGAACTGCTCCACGCCGAACTCCGCCGGCGCAGCCTCGACGAGCTGCGCGCCCGCCGCCCGGGCGGCCCCGGCCAGGACCTCACCGCGAGCGCCGTCGCCGGACTCTTCACCGGAGTGCTCGCCGACTGGGTGCACGGGCACACTGCCGCCGCCCCCGACGCTCTCGCCGCCCGGATCTGGCGGATGCTCCTGGCCGTGCACGCCACCGCCCGTCTCACGGACGGAACACCGTGATCGCCGCCGCCCCGGCCGCTCTAGGCTGAGGAGAGCAGCCGGCCGCGCCATCGGGCGCCGGGCCGGGGACGCGGTGGAGCGGCGAAGAGCGAGGAGTACGACGTGGCGGTACGAGCGGTCCGGGGCGCGGTCCAGCTGGACCGGGACGAGGCCGGGCACATGGACCAGCGGGTCGGTGAGCTGCTGACCGCCGTCCTGGAGCGCAACGAGCTCGTCGCCGACGACCTGATCAGCATCTGGTTCACCGCCACCCCCGATCTGCACAGCGACTTCCCGGCCGCCGCCGCCCGCGGCCTCGGCATCGTCGACGTCCCCCTGATCTGTGCCCAGGAGCTGGACATCGACGGGGCCATGCCCCGGGTCGTCCGTATCCTCGTGCACGTCGAGACCTACCTCTCGCGCGCCGAGATCAGCCACGTCTACCTCGGCGCCACCGCCACCCTGCGCAAGGACATCGCCCAGTGAGAACCGCCCTCGTCATCGGAACCGGGCTCGTCGGCACCTCCGCCGCCCTCGCGCTGGCGGGCCGAGGTATCCAGGTGCACCTCGTCGACCACGACCCCGCCTCCGCCCGCACCGCCGCCGCGCTCGGCGCCGGTACGGACGAGGCGCCGGAGGGCCCCGTCGACCTGGCGATCGTCGCCGTACCGCCCGCCCACACCGCCGCCGTTCTCGCCCGGTCGATGCGCGACGGGGTGGCCCGCGGCTACCTCGACGTCGCCAGCGTCAAGGGCGGCCCGCGCCGCGAGCTGGAGGCGCTCGGCCTCGACCTCGCCCCGTACATCGGCACGCACCCGATGGCGGGCAAGGAGCGCTCCGGGCCGCTCGCCGCCACCGCCGACCTCTTCGAGGGCCGCCCCTGGGTCCTCACCCCGACCCGGGACACCGACACCGAGGTGCTCAACCTCGCGCTGGAGCTGGTCGCCCTGTGCCGGGCCGTCCCCGTCGTCATGGACGCCGACGCCCACGACCGGGCCGTCGCCCTCGTCTCGCACACCCCGCAGCTGATCTCCTCGATGGTCGCCGCCCGGCTGGAGGAGGCCGACGAGACCGCCGTACGCCTGTGCGGCCAGGGCATCCGCGACGTCACCCGGATCGCCGCCTCCGACCCCCGGATGTGGGTGGAGATCCTCTCCGCCAACCCCGGCCCGGTCGCCGACGTCCTCGCCGGGGTCGCCGCCGACCTGGCGGAGACCGTGGCCGCGCTGCGCGGTCTGCACTCCGCCGACGAGGAGAAGCGGCGCGCGGGCACCGACGCCATCGAGGACGTCCTGCGACGCGGCAACGCGGGCCGCGTCCGGGTCCCCGGCAAGCACGGCGCGGCCCCCACCGTCTACGAGACCGTCGCCGTCCTCATCGGCGACAAGCCGGGCGAGCTGGCCGCGATCTTCGCCGACGCCGGCCGGGCCGGGGTCAACATCGAGGACGTCCGCATCGAGCACGCCACCGGCCAGCAGGCGGGCCTCGTCCAGATCATGGTCGAGCCCAGCGCCGCCCCGGTCCTCGGCGCGGCCCTCCAGGAACGCGGCTGGTCGATCCGCGGCTGACCCGGTCCCGTACGAACGGCCGACCCCGGTCACGTACGAAGGGAGCGGCGCCACCCCCGCGCGGGTGGCCCGCCTCCCCCGTACGGGGTACAAGGGCACGCCCGGTACTCGGTAACCTGGTACGAGGCCGCCCGCAGGCCCGTCCGCCCCGCCCCGTGTACCAGGAAGGTGTCCACCACCGTGGAAACCGCACGCCCCTCCGTGATCGTCGCCATCGACGGGCCCTCGGGCACCGGCAAGTCGAGCACCTCCAAGGCCGTCGCCGCCAAGCTCGGCCTGAGCTACCTGGACACGGGCGCGCAGTACCGGGCCATCACCTGGTGGATGCTGAACAACGGCATCGACGTGGGCAACCCGGAGGAGATCGCCACCGCCGCCGCCAAGCCCGTGATCGTCTCCGGCACCGACCCGGCCGCCCCGACGATCACCGTCGACGGCGAGGACGCCTCGGGACCGATCCGCACCCAGGAGGTCACCTCCAAGGTCAGCGCCGTCAGCGCGGTCCCCGAGGTGCGCACCCTCATCACCGCGCTGCAGCGCTCCATCGCCGCCGCCGCGACCGGCGGCATCGTGGTCGAGGGCCGGGACATCGGCACCACCGTGCTGCCCGACGCCGACCTCAAGATCTTCCTCACCGCCTCCCCGGAGGCCCGCGCCGCCCGCCGCAGCGGCGAGGTCAAGGGCTCGGACCTGACCGCCACCCGCGAGGCCCTGATCAAGCGCGACGCGGCCGACTCCGGCCGCAAGACCTCCCCGCTCGCCAAGGCGGACGACGCCGTCGAGGTGGACACCACCGAGCTGACCCTCCAGCAGGTCATCGAGTGCGTCGTCACCCTCGTCGAGGGGAAGCGGGTCGCCGCGTGAGCGATGCCACAGGCGCGCCCACGCTGCGCGGAGCGGCCGTCGGGCGGACCATCGGCATCGGCCTGATGTACGGGCTGTTCAAGCCCCGGGTGCTCGGCGCCTGGCGGGTGCCCGCCGCCGGACCCGTCATACTCGCGGTGAACCACTCCCACAACATCGACGGACCGATGCTGATGGGCACCGCACCCCGGCCGGTGCACTTCCTGATCAAGAAGGAGGCGTTCGTCGGCCCCCTCGACCCGTTCCTGCACGGGATCGGCCAGATCGAGGTGGACCGTACGACCGTCGACCGCACCGCCATCAGCCACGCGCTCGGCGTACTGGAGGACGGCGGAGTCCTCGGGATCTTCCCGGAGGGCACCCGGGGCGAAGGGGACTTCGCCTCGCTGCGGGCCGGACTCGCGTATTTCGCGGTACGGGGCGGGGCGCCCATCGTCCCCGTGGCCGTCCTGGGAAGCACCGAGCGCCGCGGACGGTTGATACGAGGGCTGCCCCCGCTGCGCAGCCGGGTCGACATCGTCTTCGGCGACGCGTTCGACGCGAGCGCCGGTGACGGGCGGCGGACCCGCAAGGCGCTGGACGAGGCGACCCTGCGGATCCAGGCGAGGCTCACCGCCCACCTGGAAAGTGCCAAGCGCCTCACCGGGCGATAGGCCAGACTTGAGTACTTGAGTAGTGGGCCGCGCTGATCGCGGCCCATCGATGATGATGCAAAGAGGAACGGACTTCATGAACGACCAGATTCACTCCGACGGCTCGGGCCACGAGCACGGAGAACTTGGCGATGCCGAGTACGCGGAGTTCATGGAGCTCGCCGCGCAGGAGGGCTTCGACCCCGAGGAGGTCGAGGGCGCCCTCGGCGAGGCCGGCCACGGCCCGCTCCCCGTGCTCGCCGTCGTCGGCCGCCCCAATGTCGGCAAGTCGACCCTGGTGAACCGGATCATCGGCCGCCGCGAGGCCGTCGTGCAGGACAAGCCCGGCGTCACCCGCGACCGCGTCAGCTACGAGGCCGAATGGGCCGGACGCCGCTTCAAGGTCGTCGACACCGGCGGCTGGGAGCAGGACGTGCTGGGCCTCGACGCCTCCGTCGCCGCCCAGGCCGAGTACGCCATCGAGACGGCCGACGCGGTCGTCTTCGTCGTCGACTCCACCGTCGGCGCCACCGACACCGACGAGGCCGTCGTCAAGCTGCTGCGGCGGGCCGGCAAGCCCGTCGTCCTCTGCGCCAACAAGGTCGACGGCCAGAGCGGCGAGGCCGACGCCACCGCCCTGTGGTCGCTGGGCCTCGGCGAGCCCTACCCGGTCTCCTCGCTGCACGGCCGCGGCACCGGCGACATGCTGGACGCGGTCCTGGAGGCCCTGCCGGACGCCCCGGCCCAGAAGTTCGGCACCGCGCTCGGCGGCCCCCGCCGGATCGCCCTGATCGGCCGCCCGAACGTCGGCAAGTCCTCCCTGCTGAACAAGGTCGCGGGCGAGGACCGGGTCGTCGTCAACGAACTGGCCGGCACCACCCGCGACCCGGTCGACGAGCTGATCAACCTCGGCGGCATCACCTGGAAGTTCATCGACACGGCCGGTATCCGCCGCCGGGTCCACCTCCAGGAGGGCGCGGACTACTACGCCTCGCTCCGTACGGCCGCCGCCGTGGAGAAGGCCGAGGTCGCCGTCGTCCTGATCGACTCCAGCGAGTCCATCAGCGTCCAGGACCAGCGCATCATCACCATGGCCGTGGAGGCCGGGCGCGCGCTGGTCGTCGCGTTCAACAAGTGGGACACCCTCGACGAGGAGCGCCGCTACTACCTGGAGCGCGAGATCGAGACGGAGCTCGCGCAGATCTCCTGGGCGCCCCGCGTCAATGTCTCGGCCGTCACCGGCCGGCACATGGAGAAGCTGGTCCCGGCCATCGAGACCGCGATCGAGGGCTGGGAGACCCGCGTCCCCACCGGCCGGCTCAACGCCTTCCTCGGTGAGATCGTCGCCTCCCACCCGCACCCGATCCGCGGCGGCAAGCAGCCGCGCATCCTCTTCGGCACCCAGGCGGGCACCAAGCCCCCGCGCTTCGTGCTCTTCGCCTCCGGCTTCCTGGAGCACGGCTACCGCCGCTTCGTCGAGCGCCGGCTGCGCGAGGAGTTCGGCTTCGAGGGCACCCCGATCCACATCTCGGTCCGGGTCCGCGAGAAGCGCGGCCGCAACAAGTAGCACCGGCACACGACGAAGCCCCGGACGCTCTCGCGAGAGCGTCCGGGGCTTCGTCGTGCGGCTTGCGTCCCCCGGCCTTGCGCGGCCTTGCCCGACCTTCGTACGGCCTCAGGAGTCGCGTGACCCCGGCGGCAGCGCCGCGGGCCGGGGCCGCCCCGCGTGCCGCCCCACCCGCTGCCAGGAGCCGAGCGTCCCGGTGTGCTGGCTCTGGCCGCCGCTGCTTGCGCTCTGGCCGTTGTGCCCGCCGTGGCCGCTGCCGTGCCCGGAGGCGGTGGAGTGACCGCTCAACGGTGCCCGGGAGGCGAAGAGACCGGCGCCGAAGGCCGGGAAGCCGAGATTCTCCTCGCCGCTGCGGTCACCCGGCAGCGCCCGGAACGAGCGCCGGTACTCGGAGTACAGCGCGTCGTAGATCGGGGTGGGGGACACGCCCCCCGACGGATCCTGCGAAGGACGCATGGCAGGGATCTGACTCTGATGCTGGCGGGAGGAGTCGTATGAGTGCACGTAGGTGCCAACGACCTCAGCGCCCGTCGGATGCGGCCCCGCCGGAGAAATCGCTGTTCGGCGGGGGTGCCCGAGCTGGGCGGACATGATCAGGTCCCGGCCAGCGGCATCGACGCGGCGACCAGGAGCCCGTTGACCGCGGCCTTCTCCAGGGCGTCCCGGAGCAGGTCCTCGCGCGGCTGCTGGCCGATGGTGCCGGCCGGGGCGGCGAAGACGAGGACCGTCTGCGACTTGTTGACCGCGGCCCGCCAGCCGTCGGTCACCTGGAGCGGCTGGTGCGCCTGCCACCAGGCGACCGGGTTGCCGCCGCCGGCGCTCGGCTGGAGCACGGCGTGCAGCTGGCCCACCGCCAGCAGCACGGACCAGCCCGGAAGGACCTCCGGCAGCCGGTTCATGTCGGGGGCGGGGCGGAAGCCCTGCTCCAGCAGCAGCTGGAGGAACTCGTCGCCCCCGCTGCCGTCGGTGCCGGGCCGGGCGACCGGGCCGGTCGGTTCGACGACCAGGGCCGGGCGGAGATCGTCCTCGATGAGGACGAGTCCGCTGGTGATGCCGAGGACGGCCTGTTCGGGCATGAGCCCCTCCGTATTCGTCTGCTCGCTGCCGGTGATGCTGCGCACCGCGCCCTGGAGCTGGTCCTCCGCGACCTTGACGACCTGCGAGGGGATGCACGTCGCGTGGGCGAACGCGAGGACGGCGGTCTCGTCGCCGATGAACAGCACCGTGCTGGTGCGTTCCTGGTCGGAGTCGCCGGGGGTGCGGCAGGAGGTGCAGTCGTAACTGCCCGGGGCGTTGTCGCCGACGAGCAGCCGGTCGGCTTCGTCGTCGCCGATCTCGGCGCGTACGTCCTGGCTGACGTCGAGCATGCGCGGCACGGGGGCTCCTCGAACTCGGTGCGTGGGCCGGGTGGTTCCCGGCTCATGAAGAGACAACGCGGGATCCGTGGCCGGGGTCACGCACCGGGGCGTACGGAAGTGAGGAACAGGTCGACACATCGGTACGTCGAGGAGTCGACCCACGGCCGGCGTACGGCTCGTCGCCCGGCTCGTCGCGTGGCCCGGCGTACGGCCCGTCGCACCCGCCCGGAATCTTTTACCCGGGCGCAGGCAACCTACCGGCATTGAGCCTCGTCAAGCTCGAAGGAAAGCGTTGGCCAACGGATGACGGGGCAGGCGACCGGGCAACCGCACCGGTGGCCCGCGGGCGCGTTCTCGTGACTTTCGGGCCTGCGGCCATCCGGATCGAAACATTCCGGAACCCGCAGGTCAGTGGTGGTCCCGGCAGCGGGACGGGGATCCCGTGCGCGCCTTTCCGGACGCTCCGGGATTCCCGGTGTATTCCGGACGGGAATGCGCTCGGAAGTACAGCTTTGGCAGACCGGATCGACTGGGGGAAACAGCTACACCATGCATATCTCTTTTCTTCTGCACAATGCCTACGGAATCGGAGGAACGATCCGGACGACGTTCACCCTCGCCCGTACGCTCGCCGAGCAGCACGACGTCGAGATCGTGTCCGTCTTCCGGCACCGTGACGCACCCGTCCTCGGCGCGCCCGAGGGCGTGACGATGCGCCACCTCGTCGATCTGCGGAAGAAGAGCGCGACGTACGACGGCGGCGACGCCGAACACGCCCGGCCCGCCGTGGTGTTCCCGCGCGGGGACAGCAGGCACAAGCAGTACAGCAGGCTCACCGACGCCCGGATCGCCGCCCATCTCCGGACGATCGAGGCGGACGTCGTCGTCGGCACCCGCCCCGGTCTCAATGTGCACATCAGCCGGCAGACCCGCCGCGGACCGGTGCGCGTCGGGCAGGAGCATCTGACGCTCGACAGCCACGGCTACCGGCTGCGCCGCGAGATCGCCCACCGGTACACCCTGCTCGACGCGCTGACCACCGTCACCCGTGCCGACGCGGACGACTACCGCAGCCGGCTGAAGCTGCCGGGCCTGCGGATCGAGACCATCCCCAACGCCGTTCCCGAGCCCGCCGGTCCGCCCGCGGGCGGCGACCTGAAATGGGTCGTCGCGGCCGGCCGGCTGCACCGGGTCAAGCGCTACGACCTCCTGGTGCGGGCCTTCGCCCAGGTCTCCGCGGCCCGCCCCGACTGGCGGCTGCGCATCTACGGCGGCGGGGACGCGACCGGGAACGAAGAGGCGTCGCTGCGCACCCTCATCGACGAACTCGGCCTGCACAGCCAGGTGTTCCTGATGGGCTCGGTCAACCCGATGGAGGCCGAGTGGCCCAAGGCGTCGATCGCCGCCGTCACTTCGGAGCGCGAGTCCTTCGGCATGACGATCGTCGAGGCGATGCGCGCCGGTCTGCCGGTCGTCGCCACCGACTGCCCGCACGGACCCGCCGAGATCATCGAGGACGGGGTCGACGGGCGTCTGGTGCCGGTCGGCGACCCGGACGCGACCGCCGCCGCGCTGCTCCAGCTGATCGAGGACGACGACCTGCGCCACCGGATGGGCGGGGCGGCGCTCAGCGCCTCGGCCCGCTTCGACCCGGCGCGGATCGCCGAGCGCCACGAGAGCCTGTACACCGAGCTCCTCGCCCGTGGGGCCCAGGGGCGCGGCCACAGCGCCCTGAGCACCGCGCTGCACCGCACCCGGGGCAGCGTCCTCGACGGGGCCTACGCCCTGCGCTACAAGGCGGCCGACGTGCTCCGCGGGAAGAGGTCCGCATGACGGCCCCGTCGCCGTAGCCGGGGGACAGCGGACCACGGGCAGCGGACGGCCGGGGCGGCCGGGCCCAGCGGACAGGAGCTGTCCGCTGCTCCTGGCAGACTCGCCGCATGTTGGAGACCTCCGCACGACTGCTGCGCCTGCTCTCACTTCTCCAGGCCCACCGGGACTGGTCCGGCGCCGACCTCGCCGACCGGCTCGGCGTCACCCCGCGCACCGTGCGCCGGGACGTCGACAAGCTGCGTGAACTGGGCTACCCGGTGAACGCCAGCCGTGGCACCGGCGGCGGCTACCAGCTCGGGGCGGGCGCGGAGCTGCCGCCGCTGCTGCTGGACGACGACGAGGCCGTCGCGGTCGCCGTCGGTCTGCGCACGGCGGCCGGACACGGCATCGAGGGCATCGGTGAGAGCTCCGTGCGCGCGCTGGCCAAGCTCGAACAGGTGCTGCCGAACCGGCTGCGCCGCCGGGTGGGCGCGCTCGGCGCGTTCACCGTGCCGATGCTGCACGGCCCGGAGGCCTCCGCGGTCGACCCCGGGGTGCTCACCGAGCTGGCCGGGGCCTGCCGGGACTCCGAGCGGCTCCGGTTCGCCTACCGGACCCATGACAGGGAGGCCTCGCGGCGTACGGTCGAACCGCACCGGCTCGTCTGCACCGAGCGCCGCTGGTATCTGGTCGCCTGGGACCTGGAGCGGGCGGACTGGCGCACCTTCCGGGTGGACCGGATCACCCCGACCCCGCCGCACGGCCCCCGTTTCACCCCGCGCACCCCGCCCGCGGAGGATCTGGCGGCGTACGTCTCGCGGGGCGTCGCGGTCTCGGCGTACGCGGCCCGGGCCGTGATCCTGCTCAAGGCCCCGCTCGCGGAGGCCGCCCGCCGGGTGTCGCCGTCGGCCGGGGTGCTGGAGGCGGTGGACGAGGACACCTGCCGGCTGATCACGGGGGCGCCGGACCTCACCGTGCTGGTGATCCATGTGCTGATGATGGGCATCGATTTCGAGGTCGTCGAGCCTTCCGGCCTCACCGACCTGATGCGGGAAGCGCGGGACCGGCTCACGCGCGCGCTCGACGCTCCGTGAGACTCCGGGCGGGGTGAGGGAAACGTGCGGAAAGGAAAGACCGGTTTAAGCGGGCGGGAAATTCCGGTACCCCGGCCATTCGGGCGATGATCCCCCGTGATGGGAAAAGAAGCAGGTCACCCCGGTGATTCCGGATCGCTGCCGGAGCACTCTCCCCGCCGGTGAACGGAGGTTCTCGTTAATACGCGCCGATGCTTCCGGCCGGTCCGTACGGGTGAATGGAACCGCGTATACGCGTGTGGGGATCCTGTGACACAAGCGTGACCGCCACGGCATGTGGGGATGCAGTCGAACGCCCTTCCGGCCCGGCCTTCCGTCACGGTCCGGGGCCGCCTACGGTGAAGGCATGGCATCTCTACCGACCCCTCCAGCACAGCCGGACGACGCCGCCGAGTCCTACGTCGGCCTCGCCGCCGACGCAGCCGAGCGGCAGGCCAGAAGCCGTGGCTGGGACACGGTCCGGGCCGTCCCTCCGGGCACGTTCCTCACCATGGAGTTCCGCCACGGCCGGATCAACTTCCAGGTCGAGGGCGACACCGTGACGCGCTGCTGGGTGGGCTGACCCGCATCGTCGCACCCGGGCCCCCGACGGCCGAAGGCCCCGACCGCGGTCGGGGCCTTCGGCGTACGGAGTGAGGTGGTGCGTGCCGCCCCCGAGGGTTCGGGGGAGCGGTGGATCAGCCGCCGGACAGCGGGCGGGCCGGGCTGCCGGTGCCGCGCGGGCCCCGTTCCGTGTGCGGCGGCGGACGGCGTACGCCCGCCGGGGCGACCGGCATACCGCCCGGACGCGCGGGGTGCCCGGTGTGCGCCCGCGCCCTGGCGCCCGCCGGATGCCCGGCGGGCAGCACCGGTTCGACCGGGGCGGTCACGGCCTCGGCGGTGAGACCGTCGGTGGCCATCGACTGCGGCAGCAGTACCGGCTGCGGCCCGGCGTCGGCCACGGGCGTCGGACGGACGCCGCCACGCCGCTCCCGCCACCGCTCGCGCATCGCGAAGATCCAGGCCTCGGTCCGGGCGATCAGCGGCTCGAACCAGGGCAGCGCCAGCAGGATGAGCAGCCCGGCCGCCCAGCCCAGCACGACATCGCTGAGCCAGTGCGTACCGATGTACACGGTGGTGAGGCCGACACCCAGCGAGACCGTCGCGGACACCGCCGACAGATAGCGCCTGGCCCGCGGCGTGGTGGCCAGATAGGCGAGGATTCCCCAGGTCACGACGGCGTTCGCGGTGTGCCCGGAAGGAAATATATCGCCGCCGGCGAACATCTCGGCCGAGCCGATCTGCGTCGCGTAGTGCGGGCCGAGCCGCCCGAGCCCCAGCTTGACCGCGCCCACCGTCACATTGAGCAGCAGCAGGGCCGTGCCGAGGACCAGTAGCGGCCGCAGCGTGTGCTGACGCCAGGAGCGCCAGCCCAGCCAGCAGGCGACCATCACCGCTGTGGGGCCGCGCTGGCCGAGCACGACGTAGTAGTCCAGGAAGGCGTGGAGTTCGGGCCACTGCTGGTAGGGCCGGAACAGCATGACCTTCCAGTCCAGGGCGACCAGCCAGGACGTGATCAGCACCGCCCAGACGATGGCGAGATAGAACGCCAACGTCCCGCCGAAGAGGGCGATGCGGTGACGGCTCATCCGCGGTGCCTCTATCTTCGGCGGTTCCGGCTCCCGGTCCAGCCGGGCAAAGATGTCGGTACGCACCCAATCGACGTTACAGCGAGTGAGTGTGCGAGCAGGCCAATCCGGGCTCTTTGTGATGACGATGTGATGTGGACTTTGTCTCGGAACGGCGTCTTTTCCGGGCGCGGAGAAGAATCTCCGTGATCTTGCGGCCAATAGCCCGCGGGTTCCGTTCGTAAGCGTGTTTGATCTCTCGGAAAAAGAGTCGCATCAAAATCCGTGGCATTTGATCCCGCCATTCGGGGGAGGCGCGCGCCGTCGCGTCACGCCCCGTCCCACCCGCCCGGACCCCGCCCCCGCGGGGCTCCGGGCCCCTCCGGCGGGAGCCCCCCGACCGCACCCGGAATGGCGTACGCCACACTGAGCGGCGGACCGCGGTATGACGTGCACCACGTGTGACCACACCGAACTCGCGTACGCTGACGGCTCACTCGCCCGTCGATGCCGGGCCCGAGGGACGCACCCCACGTCACCGTCGGTCCGCCGAGCGCGAGGGACTCATCGGGAGGTACGTAGATGTCCGGGACGACCACGGCCGGGGTCCGGCTGCGCAAAGCCGCCGACGACGCCAACCGCTGGGTCGTCCTCGTCGTCCTCTGTCTCAGTCTTCTGGTCGTCGCCCTCGACGCGACCGTGCTCCATGTCGCCGTTCCCTCCCTCACCGAGGACCTGCGCCCGAGCGGTACGGCCCTCCTCTGGATCGTCGACGCCTACCCCCTCGTCTGCGCCTCGCTGCTCATCCTCTTCGGCACGCTGGGTGACCGGATCGGCAGACGGCGTGTGCTGCTGATCGGCTACGCGCTGTTCGGCGTCGCCTCCGCGCTCGCCGCCACCGCCGACACCCCAGCCGTCCTGATAGCGGCCCGCGCGCTCCTCGGCGTCGGCGGCGCGATGATCATGCCCGCCACGCTGTCGATCCTGCGCCAGGTCTTCCCCGACCGCCGGGAGCGGGCGCTCGCCATCGGGGTGTGGACCGCGGTC
This sequence comes from Streptomyces sp. DSM 106670, assembly GCF_055792845.1. Classification (NCBI taxonomy): domain Bacteria; kingdom Bacillati; phylum Actinomycetota; class Actinomycetes; order Kitasatosporales; family Streptomycetaceae; genus Streptomyces; species Streptomyces sp. DSM 106670. Next base: position 1,378,700 of record NZ_CM147704.1, on the reverse strand, counting down.
GCCGCGGTCGGCGCCGCCACCGGACCGGTCGTCGGCGGCTTCCTCGTCGAGCACTTCTGGTGGGGCTCGGTCTTCCTGATCAACATCCCGCTGATGGCCGTGATCCTGCCGCTGGGCCGCTGGCTGCTGCCCGAGTCGCGCGGCGGCGAGGACGGCCCGTGGGACGTGCTGGGCGCGCTGATGGCCGCGGCGGGCGTGCTCGGAGTCGTCCTCGGCGTCAAGCGCCTGGGCGGCGGCGCGGGGCTCCTGGACCCGGTCTCGCTGGGCCCGCTGGCCCTCGGACTCGCGCTGCTGATCCTCTTCGTGCGCCGCCAGAAGCGCCGCAGGCATCCGCTGATCGACATCTCGATGTTCGCCCGCCCGGCCTTCTCCACCGCCGTCGGCTGCATCGTGCTCGCCATGCTGGCGCTGGTCGGCCTCCAGCTGATCGCCGTCCAGTACCTCCAGCTGGTGCTGGGGCTCAGCCCGCTGGAGACCGGGCTGCGGCTGCTGCCGCTGACCTTCGCGGCGATGGCCGCGGGCGCCACCGGCTCGTACACCCTGCGCCGCATCGGCCCCCGCCGCATGGTCGGCTGGGGCTTCGTCCTCACCGCGGCCTCGGTGCTGCTGCTCACCTCGATGGGCCAGCACGACCGGCCCGCGCTGCTGACCTGCGCCTTCGTCCTGCTCGGCTTCGGGCTGCAGACCACGCTCTTCGGGGCGTACGAGTCGATGCTCAGCGACGCCCCGCCGGAGCGGGCGGGCGGCGCGGCGGCGATCGGCGAGACCTCCTACCAGCTGGGCGCGGGCCTCGGCATCGCCCTGCTCGGCAGTGTCATGAACGCCGCCTACGCCCCCGGCCTCGCCTCCCTGCGCGAGAAGGGCGTCCCCGCCCGCGCCGGGGCCGAGGCCTCCCACTCGCTGGGCGAGGCCTATCAGGTGGCCGCGCAGCTCGGCGGCCCGATGGGCGATCTGCTGCGCTCCACGGCCCGGCACGCCTTCATCGGCGGCCTCCACATCACGCTCTTCGTCAGCGCGGGGCTGCTGCTGCTCGGGGCGCTGGCCGCGCTGCGGCTGCCGAAGGTCATGGACTGTCCGCCGAAGGAGCCCTGCCGCCGGGCCGAGGCCGAGGCCCACGCGGCCGAGCCGGAGACCGCCGGGTCCCGGGCCCCGAAGATCACCGCCCCCGGCCCGAGGTCCGCGGAAGCCGTCCGTCCGGCCGGCCGGGAACGCCCGGCCCCGCGCCGGCTGCTGCCCGCACGGCGCGAGCCGGCCGAGGCGACCGGCTCTGGACGAGCGGCACACTGAGCCGTAACGTCAGCACGACGCCCTGACTACCACTGCTAGTTTTCGGAGGGCGGGCGTCTCCCGGTCCCTCCGAGCACCGTGCGAGCCGCCGGAGGCACCCTCATGTCCAGCACCGAGTCCGCGAAGCCGTCGAAGCTCCCGCCGTTCGACGCCGCCGATCCCCTCGGCATCGACGACCTGCTCGGCCCGGACGACCTCGCGATCCGCGACACCGTCCGCATCTGGGCCACCGACCGGGTCCTGCCGCACATCGCCGAGTGGTACGAGAAGGGCGAGCTGCCCGGCATCCGCGAGCTGGCCCGCGAGCTCGGCGCCCTGGGCGCGCTCGGCATGTCGCTCGACGGGTACGGCTGCGCCGGGGCGAGCGCCGTCCAGTACGGGCTGGCCTGCCTGGAGCTGGAGGCCGCCGACTCCGGGATCCGCTCGCTCGTCTCCGTACAGGGTTCGCTCGCCATGTACGCGATCCACCGCTTCGGCTCCGAGGAGCAGAAGCGGCGGTGGCTGCCCGGCATGGCGGCGGGCGAGACCATCGGCTGCTTCGGCCTGACCGAGCCCGACCACGGCTCCGACCCGGCCGGGATGCGGACGTACGCCAAGCGCGACGGCGAGGACTGGATCCTCACCGGCCGCAAGATGTGGATCACCAACGGCTCGGTCGCCGGGGTCGCGGTCGTCTGGGCGCAGACCGACGAGGGCGAGGACGGCCGCGGCATCCGCGGCTTCGTCGTCCCGACCGACACCCCCGGCTTCTCGGCGCCCGAGATCCACCACAAGTGGTCGCTGCGCGCCTCGGTCACCAGCGAGCTGGTCATGGACGAGGTGCGGCTGCCCGCCGACGCGGTGCTGCCGGACGCGAAGGGGCTGCGCGGCCCGCTCAGCTGTCTGAGCCACGCGCGCTACGGCATCGTCTGGGGCGCCATGGGCGCGGCGCGGGCCAGCTTCGAGTCGGCCCTCGACTACGCGCGGAGCCGGGAGCAGTTCGGCCGGCCGATCGGCGGCTTCCAGCTCACCCAGGCCAAGCTGGCGGACATGGCCCTGGAGCTGCACAAGGGCATCCTGCTCGCCCACCACCTGGGCCGCCGGATGGACGCGGGCAGGCTCCGGCCGGAGCAGGTCAGTTTCGGCAAGCTGAACAACGTGCGGGAGGCGATCGAGATCTGCCGCACCTCGCGCACGATCCTCGGGGCCAACGGGATCTCGCTGGAGTACCCGGTGATGCGGCACGCCACGAACCTGGAGTCGGTGCTCACCTACGAGGGCACCGTGGAGATGCACCAGCTGGTCCTGGGCAAGGCGCTCACCGGTCTCGACGCCTTCCGGTGAGCGGGGCGCGCCGGTACGCGCGCGCCGACCGGATGCGTTGACCGGATCTTTCCGGCGAGCGCCCTGCTCAGCTCTGGTTGAAGAAGCCGTCGGCCTTGCGGCCGGCGGCTTCGCCCGCCACCACCTGGGTGTCGGCGGGGGACAGCAGGAAGACCCGGGTGGCCACCCGGTCGATCGAGCCGCGCAGGCCGAAGATCAGCCCGGCGGCGAAGTCCACCACGCGCTTGGCGTCGGCGGGGTCCATGGCCGTGAGGTTGACGATCACCGGGACGCCGTCCCGGAAGAGCTCACCGATGGCCCGCGCGTCCCGGAAGCTGTCCGGGGTCACCGTCGCGATCCGGCGGTCCCGCTCCTCGGCCGCCTCCGCGGCCACCTGCACCCGCGGGTCGGTGACCCAGGCCTGGTTGCCCGTGCCCGTCTCCGTACCCTCGGCGTACTCGTCGTCGTAGTACCGCTCGTCGTTGTCCTCCACGAGGCCCAGCCAGGCACTCGCCTTGCGCACCGATCCCATGGACGCCTCCTCTCACCGCGGTTCTGTGGCGTTCCGCATCTCTTTCGTATCCCTATGGTCGTCCATGATGCGGATACCGCGCCAAGTAGATAGTCGGCTCGCAGGCGATTCGTGACGCTACTGGTGCAGAGGATGTGGCGATTCGTCAGGGTTGGTCCCGCATAAGGGGGGTTGCGAAAAGAAAATATGATGCTCCGGGCCGTACGGGTGATCCTGCCGACGGACGGGTGAACGGATGGCTGGATACGATGCATGACGGTCCGGTGCAGCGAGCGGCGCGCACCGGCGATGCGGATCCCGGGGGATCGTCGTGTTCGGAATCGTCAGGCCCTGCACCCATCGGCTCTCCGAGGGCCTCAGGACCGAGTGGATGGCCCATCTCTGCGGTCTCTGCCTGGCCCTGAGGGCGGATCACGGACAGTTCGCCCGGATCGTCACGAACTATGACGGCCTGATCGTCTCCGTCCTGACGGAGGCTCAGGCGGGCCGTACGCCCGAGGGCCGCCGCACCGCGGGCCCCTGCCCGCTGCGCGCCATGCGCACCGCGCCGGTCGCCAAGGGCGAGGGGGCCAGGCTCGCCGCCGCCGTCTCGCTCGTCCTGGCCTCGGCCAAGGTCCGCGACCACGTCGCCGACCGGGACGGGCTGTTGGCCCGCCGCCCGGTCGCCGCCGCCGCACGCCGGGTCGCCGCCGGCTGGGACCGGGCGGGCGCGCGGACCGGGGCGGCCCTCGGCTTCGACACCGCGCTCCTGGTCGACGCGGTCGACCGGCAGACCGGCATCGAGACGCTCGCCGGGCTCGGCACCCCGCTGCTGACGGTCACCGAACCCACCGAGACCGCCACCGCCGCCGCCTTCGCGCACACCGCCGTGCTCGCCGGGAAGCCGCAGAACGCCGCACCGCTCGCGGAGGCCGGTCGGCTCTTCGGGCGGCTCGCGCATCTGCTGGACGCCGTGGAGGACCGGGAGGCCGACGCCGCGTCGGGCGCCTGGAACCCGCTCACCGCCACCGGCACCCCGCTGACCGAGGCGCGCCGGCTCTGCGACGACGCGCTGCACGGCGTACGGCTCGCCCTGCGCGAGGTGGAGTTCACCGACGGCAAGCTCGTCCACGTCCTGCTCGCCCATGAGCTGCGGCGCTCGGTCGACCGGGCGTTCGGCACCTCCTCCTGCTCGCACCAGGGGCAGCAGGGGCTGCTGGTGCCCGACAACTCCTTCGGGCCTCCGCCGGGCAACCCGTACGGAGCGCCGCCCGGCAACCCGTACGCCCCCGGCGGCCCGGGCTCCCCGCCTCCGCCGCCGCGCGACCGGCGCGGGCTGATCGCCGGCTGCCTGGTGTGGGTCGGGCTCGCCTGCACCTGCCAGATGTGCTGCGGGAGCTTCGAGGACCCCTGGACCAGGGAGCCCCGGCAGGCGCCGTGCCAGAACTGCGGCGACTGCTGCGAGGCGTGCAGTTGCTGCGGCGACTGCGGCGAGGGCTGCTGCTGTTGCGGGGACTCCTGCGGCTGCGACTGCTGAGGACCGCTGGGCTGACGTCGGCTGCCGGGCTGACGTCGGCTCACCTCGCCTCGCCGCAGCTCACTTCAGCTCGGGCGGCGAGATCTCGGAGGCCTCGATCCCGGACTCGGTGGTGCCCCACTTCTTCAGGATCCGGTCGTAGGTCCCGTCCTCCTTGAGCCGGTTCACCGCGGCCTGGAAGGCGGGGGCCAGCGGGGTGCCCTTCTTGAAGGCGAAGCCCACGTCGAGCCGCTTGAACTCGTTGAGGAAGCGCAGCCCCTCCTGCTGGCTCACCGCGTACCGCAGCCCGTTGATGGTGGACATCACCACATCGGCGCGGTTCTGCTGGAGCGAGATCCAGACGGCCGCCTGGTCGGAGTACGTCTTGACCTTGTACGGCTTCTTGCCCGCCTCCGCGCACCGGGGCAGATTCTCCTGGAGGGTCACCTCGAAGGTGGTGCCCGCCCCGGTGGCCACGTCGAGCCCGCACAGCTGGGTGAGGTCGGTGACCTTCTTCAGCTCGCTGTCCTCGCGGACCGCGAAGCCCTGCCCGTCGTTGATGTACGTCACGAAGTCGATCGTCTTGCGGCGTACGTCGGTGACGCCGAAGTTCCCCGTGCCCAGGTCGTACTTCCCGCTGCCGAGCGCCGGCAGGATCGCCTCGAAGGACGCCACCTCGCGCTTCAGCTTCAGCCCGAGCACCCGGGCCGCCGCGTCCGCGAAGTCGATGTCCGCACCGGCCAGCGTGGAGCCGTCCTCCTCGTAGAAGGCTCCGGGCGGGGCGCCGACGGAGGAGGCGATCCGCAGCGTGCCCGCCTCACGGACCCCGGCCGGCAGCAGCTTCGCCGCGGCCTCGTCCTTCTCCACCTTCGAGACCACGTCCGTCGTCGGGGTCTTTCCCTTGGCGGCGCCCTTGTCGGATCCGTCGCCCGCCGCGTCGCTCGGCTCGGCGCAGGAGGTGAGCGTCAGTGCGGCCACGGTGATCAGAGCGAACAGGGCGGTATGTCGGGATCGGGACATGGCGGTGCTTCTCCGGGTTCGTCAGGGTAGGCCGACCGCCTCCGGGTCACGGCGGCACGGGGCCACAGCGGCACGGAGGGGCGGCGGGAACGTTCAGCGGTGCGAGGGGAGGGCGAAGCGGTGTGGTGAAGGTGAAGTCACGCGAGGAACGGGGCTCGAACGCCGAGAAGAGCGGCGTGAGCAGGAAGAACCGGACAGCAGAGAGTCAGCTCAACAGGAAGAGGACCACACGCGACCGAAGTCGATGTGGGAGCGGGTGACCAGCCACTGCTGCGGATGCATGGGCCAAGTGGAACAGGCATCCGAGTGCACGTCAACCAAGGTGAGATGTACGGCTCACAGTGTGGACAGGCTTGACAACGCCCGGTGTGCGCCGCTTATCTCGAAGACGGACCGGCGCTGAGGGGCCCGGTCCGTGTGTGGTTTCCGGTGTGAAGGTACGCCCCGTGTTCGATCTGAGCATCCACGGAGCTCCCGCATGCCCCCGCAGACCGTCTCGCTGCCCCCTTCCCCATCCTCTTCGCCGACGCTTGCCAAGGACGCTGCCGACGTCGTGCCGCGCATCGTCCCCGTACGCCGAACAGGCCGCTGGGCAGCGGCAGTTGTCGTCCTGGTGCTGCTCGCGCTGGCGCTGAACTCCGTCATCCGCAACGACGCCTTCCAGTGGGACGTCGTGCTCTCCTACTTCGCCACCGTCCCCGTGCTGCGCGGACTCTGGCTCACGCTCTGGCTCACCGCGGTGGTCCTGGTGCTCGGCTTCGCGCTGGGCGCGCTCCTCGCCGTCCTGCGGCTCTCCGGCAACCCCGTTCTCCAGGCGGTCAGTTGGGGTTACGTCTGGCTCTTCCGGTCCACGCCGATCCTGGTCCAGCTGCTGTTCTGGTTCAACATCGGCGCGCTGTACCCGCAGATCCTCGGCGTCTCCACGGTCAGCCTCCTCGGCCCGGTCACCATCGCCGTCATCGGGCTGACGCTGCACGAGGCCGCGTACGCCGCCGAGGTCGTGCGCGGCGGGATCCTCTCCGTCGAGCGCGGACAGGTCGAGGCCGCCCAGTCCCTCGGCCTCGGCCCCTGGCGGCGGTTCCGGCGCATCGTGCTGCCGCAGGCGATGCGCTCCATCGTGCCGCCGGCCGGGAACATGCTGATCGGCACGCTCAAGGGCACCTCCATCGTCAGCATCATCGCCGTGCAGGACCTGCTGTACTCCGTCCAGCTCGTCTACCACCGCACCTACCAGGTCATCCCGCTGCTCCTCGTCGCCACCGTCTGGTACGCGCTCGTCACCACGCTGCTGAGCATCGGCCAGCGCTATGTGGAGCGGTACTACGCCCGTGGCTCGGCGGGTGCGCGATGAGCTCCGCACCCAGCGTCGTGGTGATCGGCGGCGGCCCCCGGGGCACCGGCGTCATCGAGCGCATCGCCGCCAACGCCGGTGAGCTGTACGGGGACCAGCGCCTGGACATCCATCTGGTCGACCCCCACCCGGCGGGCGGCGGACGGATCTGGCGCCCCGACCAGTCGCCGCTGCTGTGGATGAACTCCATGGCCGAGGACGTCACCATGTTCACCGACGAGACGGTGGAACTGGCCGGACCCGTTGTGACCGGCCCGGCCCTGGACGCCTGGGCCGAGGACGTCCGCGCGGGCCGCGTCGTCCCGGACGCGGACCCCGCCGTGCTGGCCGAGATACACGGCCTCGCCGGAGCGGACTTCCCCACCCGCCGCCTCCAGAGCGCCTATCTGCGCTGGACCTACGACCGCGCCCTGGCCGCCCTGCCGCCCGGCATCACCGTGCACGAGCACCGCACCACCGCCCTCGCCGTCACCGGCCCGCGCGGCGGCCGCCAGCGCGTCCGGCTCCAGGACCGCGCCGAACCCCTGCTCGCCGATCTCGTCGTGCTGACCGTGGGCCACCTCGACGCAGAGAAGGACCCCGAGCAGGAGGAGCTCGGCACCTTCGCCCGGCGGCACGAACTGGTGCACCTGCCGCCCGACTTCACCGCCGACAGCGACCTGGCGGCCCTGCGCCCCGGGGAGCCGGTCATCGTCCGCGGCTTCGGGCTCGCCTTCATCGACCTGATGGTGCTCCTCACCGAAGGGCGCGGCGGACGCCACGAGGACGGCGTCTACCTGCCCTCCGGCCGCGAACCCGTGCTGTACGTCGGATCGCGGCGCGGCGTCCCGTACCACGCGAAGATCGGCTACGGCTGGACCGGCGAACGCCCGCCGCTGCCGCGGTACGTGGACCAGCCCTGGGCCGACGAGCTGCTGAGCCGGACCGGGCCGCTCGACTTCCGGCGCGACGTCTGGCCGGCGGTCGCGAAGGAGCTGGGCCACGCCCACTACCACCGGCTGTTCACCGCCCACCCCGAGCGCACCGCCCTGGCCCACGAGGTCTTCGCCGAGAAGTACGCCGCCGCAGAACCGGGCAGCGCCGAACTGGCCGGGATCGTCGCCGAGGCCGTACCCGACCCCGCCGACCGGCTCGACCTCGACGCCATCGACCGGCCCCTCGACGGAGTGCGCCTCGATTCGCCCGAGGCTCTCCAGGAAGCCCTGCGCGACTACATCACCGCCGACCTGACCCGCCGTCACGACCCGGCGCACAGCGAGGATCTCGCGGTCTTCCTCGGGCTGCTCTCCGCCTACGCCCAGCTCGTCCGGCTCGGCGACATCGGCGGCTGGTGGCACGGGTTCTTCAGCTATCTGGCCTCCGGCCCGCCCGGCCCCCGCCTCCAGCAGCTCCTGGCCCTCTCCCGGGCCGGAGTCGTCCGCTTCCTCGGCGCGGACCTCACCGTGGAGGGAGACGAGGAGCACGGCGTCTTCCGGGCCATCAGTGCCACCGTCCCCGGCGCGCACACCGAGGCCCGCGCGCTGGTCGAGGCCCGCCTGCCCGACCCCTCGCTCCGGCACACCGCGAGCCCGCTGCTGCGTGCCCTGCGCGACGACGGGGCCGCCGTCACCGAGACCGGTCTGCTCTCCGTGGACCCGGCCGACAGCCGGGTGCTGGACCGCGAGGGCCGCCCGCACCCGCGCCGCTTCGCCCTGGGCCCGTTCACCACCGCCCGCAGCAGCGGCGCGTTCACCCGGCCCCGTACCGGCGGGCCCGCCTTCCGGCAGAACGACGCCGCCGCGCGCGCCGCGCTCACCTTCCTGCGCGACCTCTCCTGTCGCGGCCGGCTCGCCTCCTGACCTGCCCGCCCGCCTCTTTCCCGTACCACCGCCGCCTGAGCGCCCAAGGACTCCTCTCATGTCGCTGACCAGCGATCCACCCATCGACCCACCCACCAAACCCGACCAGCCGTCCGACCCGACCGCCGGCCCGCCCACGGACGAGGCGGCCGACCACGAAGCGCTGACCGTCGTCCCCGTGCGCCACCCCTGGCGGTGGGTCGCCATCGTCGCGACGGCCGTCCTGGTGGCGCAGTTCCTCAACGGGCTGATCACCAACCCCGGCTGGGAATGGGACGTCTTCGCGCAGTTCTTCACCGCGCCGACCATCCTCAAGGCCGTCTGGGTCACGCTCCAACTGACCGTCTACGGCACGGCGATCGGCTTCGCGCTCGGTGTCGTCCTGGCCTTCATGCGGCTGTCGGCGAGCGTGTTCCTGAGGACGGTCGCGTACGGCTACATCTGGGCGTTCCGCTCGATCCCGCTCATCGTGCAGCTGCTGTTCTGGTTCAACCTCGCCTATCTCTACAAGGAGTTGCAGTTCGGCATCCCGTTCGGGCCGGGCTTCTTCTCCTTCGACACCATGAACCTCGTCGGGGCGACCAGCGCGGCCGTCCTCGGCCTCGCCCTGCACCAGGCGGCGTATGCGGCGGAGATCGTGCGCGGCGGCGTACTGGCCGTCGGCGCGGGCCAGTTGGAGGCGGCGGCCGCCCTCGGCATCCCCAAGTTCCGGCAGCTGCGGCGGATCGTCCTGCCGCAGGCGATGCGCTCCATCCTGCCCAACGCCGCCAACGAGATCATCTCGCTGTTCAAGGGCACCTCGATCGTCTCCGTCATGGCGATCGGCGAACTCTTCTACCAGGTGCAGGTGGTCTACGGCCGCAACGGCCGGGTGGTGCCCCTGCTGATGGTCGCCACCGTCTGGTACATCCTGCTGACCACCGCGCTCTCCGTCCTCCAGTACTACGTCGAACGCCACTACGCCAAGGGGGCCGTGCGATGAGCGCACCCAGCGATGCCATGGTCGAGATCCGCTCCGTGCACAAGAAGTTCGGCTCCCTGGAGGTGCTGCGCGGCATCGACCTGTCGGTCCGGCCCGGCGAGGTGACCGTCATCCTCGGCCCCTCCGGCTCCGGCAAGTCCACCCTGCTGCGCACCATCAACCACCTGGAGAAGGTCGACCAGGGCTGGATCAGCGTGGACGGCACCCTGGTCGGCTACCGCCGGGACGGCAACAAGCTCTACGAGCTGCGCGAACGCGAGGTGCTGCGCCAGCGCACCAAGATCGGCTTCGTCTTCCAGAACTTCAACCTCTTCCCGCACCTCACCGTCGTGGAGAACATCATCGAGGCGCCGGTCTCGGCGCTGCGCCGCCCCCGCAAGGAAGCCGTCGCGGCGGCCGAGAAGCTGCTCGACCGGGTCGGCCTCTCCGACAAGGCGGCCGCCTACCCCGCACAGCTCTCCGGCGGCCAGCAGCAGCGCGTCGCCATCGCCCGCGCCCTGGCCCTGGAACCGCGTCTGCTGCTCTTCGACGAGCCGACCTCCGCGCTCGACCCCGAACTCGTCGGCGAGGTCCTCGACGTCATCAAGGACCTGGCCCACGGCGGCACCACGATGATCGTCGTCACCCATGAGATCGGCTTCGCCCGCGAGGTCGCCGACACCGTCGTCTTCATGGACGAGGGCCGCATCGTCGAGCAGGGCCCGCCCGCCGACGTACTCGACCACCCCACCCAGGAACGCACCCGCGCGTTCCTCTCCAAGGTTCTCTGACCCGCCCTCACCCTTCCGCACCCTCGCAAGGAGTACCCACGTGTCCGTCCGCCGCAGCATCACCCTCGCTCTCGCCACACTCACCGCCACCGGTCTGCTCACCGCCTGCGGCTCCGACCCCTCCAGCGACCTGGCCGCCCCCAAGGGCCACAAGGACACCGGGGTCAACATCGGACCCGACCAGGACCGCATCAGAGGCAAGAAAGTCGCGGCCGCCGCCGACCTCGTACCGGAGGCGATCCGCAAGCGCGGCACGCTGAAGATCGGGGCCAGCGCCGACGCCTCGCCGCCGCTCGGCTTCTACGCCACCGACGACAAGACCCGCATCGGCTCCGAGATCGACATCGCCACGCTCGTCGCCGACACCCTGGGCCTGAAGCCACAGTTCGAGGAGGTCTCCTGGGAGAACCTCTTCGTCGGCCTGGACAGCGCCAAGTTCGACGCCGTCCTGTCCAACGTCACCGTGACCGAGGAGCGCAAGGAGAAGTACGACTTTGCCACCTACCGGCTCGACAACATCGCCTTCGAGGCCAAGAAGGGCTCCGGCTGGAAGGTGAAGGAGCCGGCCGACGTGGCGGGCAAGACGATCTCGGTCTCCTCCGGCACCAACCAGGAGAAGATCCTCGTCGAGTGGAGCGAGGAGAACGTCAAGGCCGGGCGCAAGCCGGTGGAGATCAAGTACTTCCAGAAGGACACCGACTACTACCTGGCCCTCCAGTCCGGCCGCATCGACGCCCACCTCGGCCCGAGCCCCACCGCCGCCTACCACGTCGCCACGGCGGGCCAGTCCGAGATCGTCGGCCAGCTCTCCGGCGCCGGCGGCGACCTCCAGGGCAAGATCGCCGCCACCACGAAGAAGGACAGCGGCCTGGTCGAGGCGTACGCCGCCGCGATCAACCACATCGTGCAGGACGGCTCGTACGGCAAGGTCCTGGAGCGCTGGGGGCTCAGCGGCGAGGCCGTGGAGAAGTCGGAGATCAACCCGCCCGGCCTGCCCAAGACCAAGAGCTGACCTCGGGGCCGCCGGGCCCGCTTCCCGGCCGCGCGTCCCGTCCGGCGCGCGGCCGGGAAGCGGACCGGCCAGGGGGGTGTCGTACACCCCCCTGGGCCCCGACCGACCGTCGACCCGAGAGGTCCCCGTTATGTCCGCCCGTACATCCCTCCACCTGGCCGCCGAGATCGGCGGCCCGCCGCACTACGACGCCGGTCACTACCTCCGGCTGGCCAAGCTCGCCGAGGACGGCGCGCTCGACTACGTCACCCTCGGCGACTCGTTCGCCCGCCCCGGGCTCGACGCGCTCGCCGTCCTCGCCCGCGTCGCGCCCGCCACCGACCGCATCGGCCTCGTCCCGACCGTCACCACCACCCACACCGAGCCCTTCCACGTCTCCTCGGCCGTCGCCACCCTGGACTGGGTGAGCCGGGGCCGCGCCGGCTGGAGCGCGGACGTCTCCACCACCGAGGCGGAGGCCCGGCTCTTCGGCCGCCGCTCCGCCGCGCCGCCCGCCGCGCTGTGGCAGGAGGCCGGGGAGGTGGCCGACGTCTCCGGGCGGCTGTGGGACAGCTGGGAGGACGACGCCGAGATCCGCGACACCGCCACCGGCCGCTTCATCGACCGGGAGAAGCTGCACTACGTCGACTTCGAGGGCTCCACCTTCACGGTGAAGGGCCCGGCCATCGTGCCGCGGCCGCCGCAGGGCCGCCCCGTCACCGTCATCGACGCCACCACGGGCCCGGCCCGCGAGGCGGCCGCCCGGCACGCCGACGTCGTCCACATCCGGGCCACCAGCCCCGAGCAGGCGGCCGCCGTCCGCGACGAGGTGCGCGCCAAGGCCGCCGCCCACGGGCGCGACCCCGAGGCCCTGCGGGTCCTGGTCGCGCTCACCGTCGACCTCGGCGACGTCGAGACCGCGCCGGAGCCCGGCCTGGAGAGCGGACCTCAGCTGGCCGGGCGCGGCACCTACTTCCGGGGCGGCCCGGTCGACCTCGCCGACCTCATCGCCCAGTGGCACCGCGCCGGAGCGGTCGACGGCTTCCACCTCACGCCCATCACCCCCGAACGCGACCTCGAAAGGATCGTCAACGGCACCGTGGCCCTCCTCCAGCACCGCAGCCTCTTCCGCACCTTCCACCCCGGCGGCACCCTGCGCGAACATCTGGGGCTCGTGCGCCCCGTCAGCCGGTACGCCGCCGCCAGGACCGCCGCGAAGGAGGCCTGACCGTGCCCCGTCCGATGCACCTCGCCGCCCATTTCCCCGGCGTCAACAACACCACCGTGTGGGCCGATCCGCGCTCCCGCAGCCAGATCGACTTCTCCTCCTTCGAGCACCTGGCCCGGACGGCGGAGCGCGGGAAGTTCGACTTCTTCTTCCTCGCCGAGGGGCTGCGGCTGCGCGAGCACAACGGCCGCGTCCACGACCTCGACGTGGTCGGCCGGCCCGAATCGCTGACCGTGCTGAACGCGCTGGCCGCCGTCACCGAGAGGCTCGGCCTGGCCGCCACGGTCAACGCCACCTTCAACGAGCCGTACGAACTGGCCCGCCGGCTCGCCACCCTCGACCACCTCAGCGCGGGGCGCGCCGCCTGGAACGTGGTGACCTCCTCCGACGCCTTCACCGGGGAGAACTTCCGCCGCGGCGGCTATCTGGACCGGGCCGACCGCTACACCCGGGCCGCCGAGTTCGTCGCCACCGCCCGGGAGCTGTGGGACTCCTGGACGCCCGACGGCACATCGAGGCCCTTCACGCACGAGGGGCCGCAGTTCACGATCTCCGGTGAGTTCACCGTGCCGCGCTCGCCGCAGGGCCACCCGGTGGTCATCCAGGCCGGGGACTCTGACGAGGGCCGGGAGTTCGCCGCCTCGGCCGCCGACATCATCTTCACCCGGCACGGCACCCTGGAGGCGGGCCGCACCTTCTACGCCGACGTCAAGGCGCGGCTCGCGGCGTACGGCAGGCAGCCCGAGGACCTCAAGATCATGCCCGGTGTCACGGTGGTGACCGGCGACACCGACGCCGAGGCCCAGGAGAACGCCGCCGAGATCCGCCGGCAGCAGGTCTCGCCGCAGAACGCGATCCTCACCGCCGAACAGATCTGGGGCACCGACCTCTCCGCGTACGACCCCGACGGGCCGCTCCCCGACATCGACCCCGTCCCCGACTCCGAGATCACCCAGGGCCGGGTCCGGCACGGCGACCCCTTCGCGATCGTCGCCCGCTGGCGTGCGCTCGCCGAGGCCAAGGGGCTGTCGCTGCGGCAGACCGTCATCGAGACCACCACCCGGCAGTCGTTCATCGGCTCGCCCGCCACGGTCGCGGCGGAGCTGACCGCGTTCGTCGACGAACGGGCCGCCGACGGCTTCATCCTCGTACCCCATCTCACCCCCGGCGGCCTGGACGACTTCGTCGACCGGGTCGTGCCGCTCCTCCAGGAGAGCGGAGCTTTTCGCTCCGAATACACCGGCTCCACGCTGCGGTCGCACCTCGGCCTGCCGGAGCCGGTATGGAAAGGTTGACCGCATGAGCACGGACGCAACGCAGCAGGAGCAGGCCGGCGGACCGGACGCCGCACAGGACTGGCAGCGGTGGCACGAGGAGCGCGTCGTCGCCGTCGCCGCCCCGTACGGCCCGCTCTCCCTGACCGGAACCCACTGGCTCTCCGACTACCCGGAAGGGCGAATTCCGGCCGTCCCGGGGCACTGGCGCGAGGACGGCGACGAGGTGGTCCTCACGGCCTCCGCCGAGGACGGCATCGCCGTCGACGGCAAGCCGCTGACCGGCGAGGTCCGGCTCGGCGCTGACCGCGGGCCGATCGACGACTCCCGGGTGGCGCAGGGCGCGCGGCGGCTGGTGGTGCTCCGTCGCGAAGGGCTCTGGGCGGTACGGGACTTCGACCCGGGATCGGCTGCCCGGCACGCCTTCTCGACCATCGAGGCCACTCCGTACGACCCCCGCTGGGCGCTGCCCGGGACCTTCCGTCCGTACGGCGCGGACCGGACCGTACGGGTGGCCAACGCGGACGGGGTCGAGCGCGGTCTCGGGCTCGGCGGCGAGATCGCCTTCACGGTGGACGGCGAGGAGCGCACGCTCCAGGTCGCGGTCGAACCGGACGGGTCGCTGTGGGCCGTCTTCGCCGACACGACCAGCGGGAACAGTAGCTACCGCTTCCGCTTCCTGCGGCCCGGGGCGCCCGCCGCCGACGGCAGCGTGGACGTCGACTTCAACCGCGCGCTGCTGCCGCCGTGCGCCTTCGCCGATCACTTCATCTGCCCCTTCCCGCCCCCGGGCAACACGCTCGCCGTCGCGGTCCCGGCGGGGGAGCGGAACCGGATCGACGCCTGAGCCGCGGAAGCGGTCCCTCCGGCCCCGGCAGCCCCACGGCTCCCGGGGCCGGATGCGTAGGGGGTCCAGGTGGCCGAAAGGCATTCTTGCGTCTCCTGACCGGCCCCCTCGATACTCCGGTCAGCGATTGTCAGGGGCACGGCAACTCCGGAATCCGGACAGGCCCCCGACTGCGCCTCACGGGCCCGCCACCCCACAGGAGGGCCCCCGATTCCCCTCGGAGGAACCCGAAGTGAGGATCAAGCGCACCAACATCCGCTCCAACGCGGCGAGACGCGTCCGTACCACGGCCGTTCTCGCGGGGCTCGCCGCCGTCGCGGCGATGGCCATCCCCACCGCGAACGCCGAAGCCCCCCGTACGTTCAGCGCCAACCAGCTGACCGCGGCGAGCGACGCCGTGCTCGGCGCCGACATCGCGGGCACCGCCTGGAACATCGACCCGCAGTCCAAGCGCCTCGTCGTCACCGTGGACAGCACGGTCTCGCAGGCGGAGATCAACCAGATCAAGAAGTCGGCCGGAGCCAACGCCGACGCCCTGCGCATCGAGCGCACCCCCGGTAAGTTCACCAAGCTCATCTCCGGCGGCGACGCGATCTACTCCAGCACCGGACGCTGCTCCCTCGGCTTCAACGTCCGCAGCGGCAGCACCTACTACTTCCTCACCGCCGGTCACTGCACCCAGGGCGCCACCACCTGGTGGGCCAACTCGGCCCGCACCACCGTGCTCGGCACGACCGCCGGATCGAGCTTCCCGAACAACGACTACGGCATCGTGCGCTACACCAACACCACCATCCCCAAGGACGGCACGGTCGGCGGCCAGGACATCACCAGCGCCGCCAACGCCACCGTCGGCATGGCCGTCACCCGCCGCGGCTCCACCACCGGCACCCACAGCGGTTCGGTCACCGCGCTCAACGCCACCGTCAACTACGGGGGCGGCGACGTCGTCTACGGCATGATCCGCACCAACGTGTGCGCCGAGCCCGGCGACTCCGGCGGCCCGCTCTACTCCGGCACCCGGGCGATCGGTCTCACCTCCGGCGGCAGCGGCAACTGCTCCTCCGGCGGAACGACCTTCTTCCAGCCGGTCACCGAGGCGCTGAGCGCGTACGGCGTCAGCGTGTACTGACCGGCCCCGCCCGGCAGTGTACGGAGCTGTCCGTACATACGTGCCCCCGTCCGGAATTCCGGACGGGGGCTCCCGCTCGCCGGGGGCTCTTGAGAGGATGTCGCCACGACGGGTCGTCGTGACGGGGCGACGGGGGCAGACCCGCCCCCGAGGTGTGCTCCGCCGGCATCAGGGGGTTGCAGGTCCGTGAATCGCATCGGAGTGACCGGTCACCGCTCCATCCCCGCCGAGGCCGAGGCGCATGTGCTCGCGGGACTGCGGGCCGCGCTGTGCGGCCTCGACGGTGCGACCCAGGCGCTCTCCAGTCTGGCGGTCGGCGCCGACCAGCTCTTCGCCGACCTCGCCCTCACCTGCGGCGCCGAACTGACCGCCGTGATCCCCAGCGGCGACTACGAGGCCTGCTTCGAGAACGCCGCCGACCTCGCCCGCTACCGGATGCTCAAGGCCCGCGCGGTGCGGGAGGTCCGCCTCGACTTCCCGCACTCCACCGACGAGGCCTACTACGCCGCGGGCGCCTACATCGCCGACCACTGCGACCGGCTGCTCGCCGTCTGGGACGGCCTCCCGGCGCGCGGCCTCGGCGGCACGGGCGACATCGTCACCTACGCCCGCACCCTGGGCCGCCCGGTCACCGTGATCTGGCGCGACGGAGTCCTGCGCGGCTGACCCGGGCCGGGGCGACAGCTCACACGCGGTGCCGGACCAGCCAGTCGGTGTGCTCCGGCGACACGATCCGCTCGGTCTCGAACACCGCCGCCGGCCAGTGCCGTTCGGTGAGGGTGGTCTCCATGGCGGCCTGCATCGACTCCAGGTCCTTCTCCACCAGCGAGTGCGCCGAGATCAGCGGATGGTGCCGGCGCATCTCGTTCCAGGCGAGACAGGCCGCCGCCGCCGCGGACAGCGCCCCCGTCAGACCGAACGACCGGCCCACCCCGAAGGTCTGCAGCACACTCAGCGCCAGCGCCGGGAGCGTCAGCGCGACGATGGCGCCCGACCACAGCAACGCCCCGCGCCGGGAGGCCTGCTGACGCCGGCGGTACCAGCGCCGCTGTTCGATGAGCCGGTCCCGTACATAGGTCTCCTTGCGGACCGTGTAGGCCTTGTCCCGTAACGCGCGCATGGACTCCGTGATGAGACCGCCGGAATCCGGCAGTTCCTCGCGCGGATCGGCCCAGCCCACCTTCCGCAACTCCTGGAGGCCGTCCTCCAGCCGATTGGCGAACAGCGCCTCCGGGTGCCCGGACGCACTGTCGAACGGCGCGCCGTGGACCGCGTAACGCCAGCAGTTGGACTTGATGAACTCCGCTGCGGAACGGTTCAGTTGCCAATGCGACTTTGCTTTGCGCTGGGAGGCGAGGAAGGTCGCGAAGAGCACGCCCAGGTACGCCAGCACCGCGGCCCCGTACAGGGCCCTGGGCACCGGACCGTCCTCGGCGTGCCAGGGCAGCGCCGCCGGCACCGTGCCGGCCACGAGCAGCGCCAGCTGCACCCGGGTGGTGTTCACGGCCTCGCGCTGGCGGGCCACGGCGACCGCGTCCGTGTGGTGGAACAGGGCCGGCAGGTCCTCGTTCCTGAAGACCATGGATCTCAGCGGCTCGGGCAACGCCGTCATGGTCGCCTCCGTCTGCAGTTGTCGTATGACCCGGCCGGCCGTCGCGCCTGCCCCGCCCGGGGCCACGAGAGTAGGGGGGAGGGCCGGACGCGGCAAGACCGTACCGGCTCCGCGGAGGGTCCGTGTGGCAGGGTTCGGCCACTTCCGCGCAGGTGTTCTTCCGCGCCCGGCGGCGCTGTGGCAAGGTGGCCCAACTGGACTGAACAGCAGGTGAGTTGCCGCCTTACTCGGCGGTCGCGATCACCGCCTGACGGGGGAGGGGCCATCGAGGGTGACGGAGCCGGCGGAGTGGATGACGACATCCCGCTCCGGGACAGCCAGCGCAGGGTGCGCCGCAGCCCGCTGCTCTTCACCGCTCCCCTGGTACTGCTCGCGGTCCTGATCCTGATCCTCCTGTGGGAGGCCGTCCGGGCCAATGTCTCGCCCGGCGCCCGGGACGACTGGCCCTGGCGGCTGCAGCTGCTGGACATGGAGGCGCTCGGAAGCCTGCTGGCCGTGGCGGCCGGCGCCGTACTGGCCAGGGCGCAGTACGCCCGCACGGTCCGGCCCTACCTCGGCTGGCGCGGCTCCTGGCGCAAGGGGCTGCTCGCCGAGGGGAAACCCGCGTGGCGCGTCGGGATACTGAACGGTGGTCAGCACATCGCCGTGATCGAGAGCTGGGAGTGCCGCGTGGTGCTGCGCGGCGGGCCCGACGCGGCCACGGCGCCCTGGGTGGCCGTCCCGGACGTCGTGACCACCCTGACCGCGGACGGTCTCTCGGTGGGGCAGGACTACCAGCTCATCGCCTTCGGGAAGGGCTTTCCGCTGGTCGGCACCGGGAACTACGAGACCGTGCCGGTGGGGGTGTTCTCGCAGCGGTTCGTCGAGCGGGTCGACGCGCTCCAGATCCGGGTGCGGGTCACCGATGTCGTGGGCGACAGCCACGAACGCGTCCTGGACTGCATGCGCGGCTCCCGGGTGGAGCACAACGTGCCCGGCGCGGAACCGGTGAACGAGTGAACTGCCGTCCCCATCGAGACGTCCCGGCGGGTACGGCCGGGGCCGGGGCGGGCCCGTCGGGATGCGCCCGCCCGCCACCTGTGCGCGCCGCCCCGACGGCGACGGAAAGCCTCTCACCTGCACGGGCCGGCAAAAGTGCGGACGGCCCTCCGGCCCGTGGAATCCGCCGCTCGTCCGCCGCTCACCCGAGCGGTCGCGCGAAAGAGATGTTTCGACGGGAAAAACCCGATGTGAAGGCTGGTCCGCCGGCATGTGCGGGGGCTCCAGCGGTAGTAAAGTGCGCGTGCCGGGCCGTGTGATGACACGGAATCCGCGCAGCGTTTCAATGTCCGGAAACAGACCCCTTCAGGATCCCCCTAGGACGGCCGTGAAGACCTACGGAACCACCCCCGCCTTCGCCTCTGCGAAGACCCGCGCGACCCTCGCGGCGACCGACGTCCGCAGCGCCGAGGCCGCCAGGAAGCTCGACCGTGCAATCGGTGCGACAACGGCCCGGTCCACCCGGATTTCCACTTTCAGTTCGGCTCTCTGAGCCGGCGTCAGAAGTGGATAGAATGGCGGAATGACAGGACCCCTGGTCCCCTTCCGTGAATTCGTGCTCAAAGTGCACAGCAGGTGTGATCTTGCCTGCGACCATTGTTATGTCTACGAACACGCAGATCAGAGCTGGCTGACCCGCCCCAAGACCATCTCCGACGAGGCGATTTCGCGGACCGCCCGGCGTCTGGCCGAGCATGCGACGACTCATGCGCTTCCCTCCGTCACAGTGATCCTGCACGGCGGGGAACCGCTCCTGGCAGGGCCCGCGCGATTGCGACGGGTCTGCGAGGAGCTCGGCTCGGCCCTGAACGGCATCGCTGAGCTGGACCTCAGGATCCACACCAACGGCGTCCAGCTCAGCCCCCGTTATCTCGACCTCTTCGACGAGTTCCACGTCCGGGTCGGGATCTCGCTCGACGGCGACCGCGCGGCCAACGACCGCCACCGCCGGTTCGCCAACGGACGCAGCAGCCACCCGATGGTGATGCGGGCGGTCGAACTGCTCCGCGAGGAGCGCTACCGCCACCTGGACCTCGGCCTGCTCTGCACGGTCGACATCCACAACGACCCGGTGGCCGTGCACGACGCCCTCGCCGAACTCGAACCCCCGCTCGTCGACTTCCTGCTGCCGCACGCCACCTGGGACGACCCGCCGCCACGCCCGGACGGCTCGCCCACCGCGTACGCCGCATGGCTCCTGGCGGTCTTCGACCGCTGGACGGAACAGGGCCGCCCCATGCCCGTCCGGATGTTCGCCTCGGTGCTCTCCAGCCTGAACGGCGGCCCCAGTCTCACCGAATCACTCGGCCTCGCCCCCACCGACCTCGTCGTCATCGAGACCGACGGAAAGCTGGAACAGGTCGACTCGCTCAAGAGCGCCTACGAGGGAGCCGCCGCCACCGGGTTCGACGTCTTCAGCAATACGTTCGACGAGGTCGCCGCCCACCCCGGCGTCCGGGCGCGCCAGCTCGGCCTGGCCGGAGTCAGCGAGACCTGCCGCCGCTGCCCGGTCGTGCGGTCGTGCGGCGGCGGGCTCTACACCCACCGGTACCGCTCCGGGCCCGGCTCCGACGGCGGCTTCGACAACCCCTCGGTCTACTGCGCCGACCTGGCCGCCCTGATCCGCGGCATCGAGGAACGCACCGCCGCCGCCACCGAGTCGCCCGCCGTCCGGGCGCCGGACGCCCTGCTCGCCGCCCACCTCGACCTGACCCGCACTCTGCTCGCGGCGCTCCACGACACCCTCGACGGACAGGGCGGAGCGCTCTGGGACGAGGCCTGGCGGCTCGCGGCGAGCGTGGAGGCCGACGCTCCGGGCGCCGACGCGCTCGACACGGTGCTCGCCCACCCCTACACCCGCACCTGGCTGGTCGGCGCCCTGGAGGACGTCCACGCCGGCCGCGGGCTGACCGGGCCCGCCGCCGAACGGCTCGGCGCCTGTGTGGCCGCCGCCGCCGTCCGGGCCGGGCTCGACCTGCCGGTGCCGGTGGCGTACCGCGACGGAAGCCTGCATCTGCCTACCCTCGGCACCGCGGTCGTCGGCGGGCCGGGGGAGCGGGGCGTGGCGGTGGTGCGCGCCACGGACGACGGCTTCCTCGTCCGCCGGCCGGACGCCGTGGCCGCCGTGCCCCGCGCTCCCGCCGCTTCCGCCGCTCCCGCGGTTCGCGGCCCGGAGCTGCGTATCGCGCACGAGGAACCGGAGGGCCCGCACTGGCGTCCCGTCCGCGTCCTGCGGCGGACACCCGCTCCGGCCCTCCTGCTGGACGACCTCGACCCCTTCCGCGACGGCTTCGGCACCGCCCCGGCCGACCGGCTCACCGCGGAGCGGGCCGACGCCTGGGGGCACCGGATCGCCGACGCCTGGGCGCTGCTGGCCGACGCCGTTCCGGAGCAGGCGGCGGAGGCCGCCCGGACGCTCACCACGGTGACCCCGCTGGCCGCCGGTACGGCCGAGCCGGGCCGGCACGGCCACGGCGCGCTCGGCGTCGGCCAGGCGGCCGACGGCAAGGAGCTGGCACTCGGCCTGCTCAGCGGATTCCGCCGGGCGAAACTGCGGGCGCTCGGTGAAGTGACGGATCTTTACGCCTTGGACGGTACCTGGGAACATCGGACGCCTTGGGGGAGCGAACACGTGACGTTCTCCCGACTGCTGGCGGAGACATTCGAACGGGCGGGGCTCGGGCTTTACGATCCGCGCTTCCTCACGGGTGTTCCGGAAGCCCTCGACATGATCGAGAACGCGGCGGAGGTGACGGTCGACGGAAAACAGCTGATCGCCGCTGTCCGCAAGGAGATCAGCGGAACACGGAGTGCGGCCGGGAAGAATCGCGGCAGGACCGTCCCGCCGTCCGGTCATCCTTCGAACGTCCTGTCGTCTGACCGGAAAGTGACGTTCGAATGACCGAACGGCAGGGGGGTGGAAAGCGGTCCGCTCCGGAATGATGAGTTCGCTTGCACTCCCTTCCTCCTTCTGGGATGCGAGTGCTCACACAGGACGGGGGTCGTGTGCACGCATCGACGCAACAGCGAGCGGTGGGCCATCGGCCGTATTTCTTTCTGAGTTACGCCCACACACCGGGGTACGGCGGCGGCACGGACCCCGATATGTGGGTCGAGCGGCTATTCCAGGATCTCTGCGGTCATGTGATGGCCATGACCGACTTACCCGCGGGCGCGCCCGCGGGATTCATGGACCGGGAGATACGTTCCGGCGAGGGCTGGTCGGAACGGCTCGGTGATGTCCTCGCCACCTGCCGGGTCTTCGTTCCGCTGTTCTCGCCGCGCTACTTCGCCAGCGAGATGTGCGGCAAGGAGTGGTACGCCTTCGAACAGCGGGCCATCCACCACCGGGCCCGCTCCAACCAGCCCGCCGAGGCCATCGTCCCGGCCCTCTGGGTGCCGGTGCCGCCGAGCCAACTGCCCGGCTCCGCCGAGCGGTTGCAGTTCAACCACCGCGACTTCGGGGAACGGTACGTCAGCGACGGCCTCTACGGTCTGATCAAACTCCGGCTCTTCGCCGAGGAGTACGAACGGGCCGTCTACGAACTGGCCAAACGCATCGTCAGCGTCGCCGACTCGGTCCGTATCGACACCGGCCGGCCGGTCGACTACCGCCTCGCGCCCAGCGCCTTCGGCTCGCCCAGCAGCGGGGTCGGCGCACCCCGGCCGATGCAGATCACCATCGCGGCGCCCACCCGCCACGATCTGCCCGAGGGCCGCAACAGCGACCACTACGGCGACCACCCCCAGGACTGGAACCCCTACTACCCCGCCGCCGCCCGCCCACTGGCCTATGTGGCCGAGGAACTGGTCCGCTCGCTCAACTACCAGGCGGTCATCACCTCGTTCGACGAGGACCGGCACGACGGCAAGGCCCCGCCCAGCACCCCCGAGATCCTGCTCGTCGACCGCTGGGCCCTTCGGGACGAGGACCACCGCCGCAGGCTCGCCGCCTTCGACGCCGAGAACCGGCCCTGGGTGACCATGGTCGTGCCGTGGAGCCGCGACGACCACCAGAGCAGAGCGGCCGAGACCGAGCTCATCGAGAAGCTCGAAGCGACCATGCCGATCAAGATGGGCCAGGGCCGGGCCCTGTGCCGCGCGGCGGCGAAGGGAGTGCCCACGATGGAGGCGTTCGGCCAGCTCCTGCCCCAGGTCGTCGAGGTGGCCGCCCAGCAGTATCTGAAGCACGCCAAGGCCTACCCGCCCGGACCCGGCGGCGGATCCGGCGAGCGGACCCGGCTCACCGGCCCCATGGGCGCCACGAGCTACATACCCGACCCGCACGACCCTGCGACGGAAGCGGAGGACCTATGAGTGCCGGTCGTGACGGGCGCATCGTCACCTTCTACTCGTACAAGGGCGGTACCGGGCGCACCATGGCGCTCGCCAACGTCGCCTGGATCCTCGCGGCCAACGGCAAGCGGGTGCTGGCCGTCGACTGGGACCTGGAGGCCCCCGGGCTGCACCGGTTCTTCCACCCCTTCCTCGACCCGGCCACCCTCGGCGCCACCACCGGCGTGATCGACCTGATCACCGAGTACGCCTGGGCCGCGACCAGCCCCGCCCAGCGCGCCGAGGACTGGCACCGCGACTACGCCCGCATCCAGCCGCACGCCGTGTCGCTGACCCCGGAGTCGCTGGGCTGGGAGTTCCCGCAGGGCGGCACGCTCGACTTCGTCTCCGCCGGACGGCAGAACCGCGAGTACTCCGCGACGGTCTCCACCTTCGACTGGGACAACTTCTACGACCGCTTCGGCGGCGGCCACTTCTTCGACGCGCTGCGCGACGACATGAAGGCCAACTACGACTACGTCCTCATCGACAGCCGCACCGGCCTCAGCGACATCGCCGACATCTGCACCGTCCACCTCCCCGACGTGCTCGTCGACTGCTTCACCCTCAGCGACCAGTCCATCGACGGCGCCGCCTCCGTCGCCCGCCAGATCGCCGAGCGCAACACCGGCCGCCCCATCGCCCTCTACCCCGTCCCGATGCGCATCGACGAGGGCGAGAAGGAGAAGGCCGACGCCGGACGGGCGCTGGCCCGGCTCAAGTTCGACCGGCTGCCCCGCGATCTGTCCGGCGACGAACTCACCGCCTACTGGGGCGCGGTGGAGATCCCCTACCGCCCGTACTACGCCTACGAGGAGACGCTCGCCACCTTCGGCGACGAGGCCGGTCTCACCAACTCGCTGCTCTCCGCCTTCGAACGGCTCACCGCGGTCATCACCGACCGGGAGATCACCTCGATGCCCCCGATCGGCGAGGAGATCCGGCTGCGGATCCGCGACGCCTTCACCCGGCGCAGGCCCGCCCTGCCCGCCGATCTCCACCTCAGCTATGTGGCGGAGAACCGGATGTGGGCCGACTGGCTCGAATCGATTCTCACCCGGGCCGGCTTCCGGGTCGTGCCGCGCGACGTCTCCGCCGAACGCCCGCCCGAGGAGCAGGCCGACACCAACGCCGAGAACGCCGCCCGCACCGTCGTCCTGCTCTCCAGCGCCTATCTGAAGTCCCAGCGCGCGGTCGAGCTGTGGGAACGCACCGCCGCCGAGGCCGTGGGCAGCGGCCGCCGCCGGCTGGTCCCGCTGCGGGTCGGGGACGTACGCCTGACCTCTCCGTACATCGACCGCAACCCCGTCGACCTGTTCCGGCTGGACGAGGTGCACGCCACCACCGCCGTGATGCGGGCCCTGGACCGCCCGGTGCAGGTGGCCGACGGGGTGTCGCCCGGACCCCGCTTCCCCGGCACCGTGCCGAGGATCTGGAACGCGCCGCCCCGCAACCCCGGCTTCACCGGACGCTCGCTCGTCCTGGAGCGGATGCGCGACCAGCTCGGCGGCGGCCTCGCCGTCGTCCTGCCACAGCCGCAGACGCTGTACGGACTCGGCGGCGTCGGCAAGACCCAGGTGGCCCTGGAGTACGTGCACCGCTTCATGGCCGACTACGACCTGGTGTGGTGGATATCGTCCGAGCAGCCCGACGACGTGGTCGCCTCGCTCGCCGAACTCGCCGTCCGGCTCGGCGCCCAGGGCGGCGACGACATGGCGGCCGCCTCCCAGGAGGCCGTCGACCTGCTGCGGCGCGGGGTGCCCTCGGACCGCTGGCTGTTGGTCTTCGACAACGCGGACGACCCCGAGCAGCTGCGCCGCTACTTCCCGCAGGGCGGCTCCGGCCACATCCTGGTGACCTCCCGCAACCAGAGCTGGTCCCAGCACGGGGACGCGCTGCCCGTGGACGTCTTCCTCCGCGAGGAGTCCATCGAGCACCTCCAGCGCCGGGCCCCGGGGCTCAGCGACGAGGACGCCGCCCAGGTGGCGACCGCGGTCGGCGACCTGCCGCTGGCCGTGGAGCAGGCGGCCGCCTGGATCGCGGAGACCGCCACCCCCATCGACACCTATCTCGAACAGCTCGCCCAGCAGGCGCCCCAGGTCCTCGCGCTCAACCAGCCGGCCGGCTACCCGGAACCGGTCGCCGCGACCTGGAACATCTCCATCGCCCGGCTCAAGGAGCGCTCGCCCGCCGCCGTACGGCTGCTCCAGCTCTGCGCCTTCTTCGCCCCGGAGCCGATCTCCGCGAACCTCCTCTACAGCAAGGAGATGATCGACGCGCTGAAGCCGTACGACTCCTCGCTCCAGGAGAAGCTGGTGCTGGGCCGGGTCATCCGGGAGATCGGCCGGTTCGCCCTGGCCAAGGTCGACCAGGTCTCCAACTCCATCCAGGTGCACCGCCTCGTCCAGGCCGTGATCAAGGCGCAGCTCAGCGAGGAGGAGCAGCGCGAGGCCCGGCACGTCGTCCACCGCATCCTCGCCGGGGCCCGGCCCGACGACGACGAGCCGATAGACAACCCGGAGACCTGGCCGCGCTTCGCCACGATCTGGCCGCACCTCGGCCCCTCCGACGCCCGCAACTGCAAGGAGCCGGAGACCCGCAGGCTCCTGATCGACCGGGTCCGCTACCTCTGGAAGCGCGGCGACGTCAGGACCGCCGGGGCGCTGGGCGACGAACTGCGGGAGATCTGGAAGGAGAAGCTGGGCGAACGCGATCTGCAGTACCTCTACCTCTGCTTCCACCTCTCCAACATCCTGCGCACCCGCGGTCGTTACGTGGAGGCGAAGGAGCTGGACGAGTTCACCCTGGAACGCCAGCGGGCGGTGCTGGGGCCCGAGCACCCGCACACGTACATGACCACCAGCAGCCTGGCCATCGACCTCGGTCTGCTGGGGGACTACGCGCGGGCGATCGAGATGGCGACCGAGGCCCACGAGGGGTTCGGGCAGATCTTCCACGACTCCCACCCGCGGACCCTGGCCGCCGCCAACAACCTGGCCCTGAACCTGCGCAGCGTCGGCCAGTACGCCCGTGCCCGGGAGATCGACCAGGACGTCTACGACCTGCGCTCCCAGGTGCTCGGAGCCGAACACCCCTACAGCCTCTCCTCCGCCATGAACCTCGCCCGTGACCTGCGGGAGGTCGGGCGGTACGAGGACTCGGTGGGGCTGCTCAGCACGACGTACAACAGCTTCAAGGAGACGATGGGCCGCAGTTTCCCGGCCACGCTGAGCGCCGCGAAGAGCCTCGCGGTGTCGTTGCGCAGGGCCGGCCGGCTGGAGGACGCGCGCCGTCTCACGGTGGCGACCCGGGCCCGCTACCGGGCGAAGTACACCATCGCCAACCCCGATTCGCTGGCCTGCGACCTCAACCTCGCCGCCGACCTGTTCGCGGCGGGCGAGAGCGCCGAGGCGAGGGACACCGCGCAGGAGGTCGTCGACCAGTACATGAAGGTGCCGGGGGAGAAGCACCCGTACACGCTGGCGGCGCAGAACAACCTCGGCGTCTATCTGACGGGGGCCGGGGAGCCGGAGGCGGCGGAGCGGGTGCTGAAGCTGGTCGTCGCCGCCATGCGGGAGACCTTCGGCCGGGAGCATCCCAACACCCTGTTCTGCGTGATGAACCTGGCGAGCGCGACCGCGGACCGGGGCGAGCTGGACATCGTGCTGGAGACCGAGCAGCGGCTGTCCGGGCAGCTGCGCGAGGCGCTCGGTCCGCACCATCCCGAGACCCTGGCCATGACCTCGAACATGGCGGTCACACTCGACGCCATGGGGCGGGAGGACCAGGCGGTGCAGCTGCGGGCGGAGATCGTCCCCGAGCTGTCGCGGCAGCTCGGCGACGACCATCCGCTGGTCCGCGTCGCCCGGACCGAGGAGCGGTTCCGGCGGGAACTGGAGCCGATGTCGGTGTGACCGGCCGTGGACCGGCCGTGCCGGGAGGGCTCACCCTCCCGGCACGGCCGTCGGCGTCCGGTGCGGGTGCTCCCGCGCGTCCAGCAGCCAGTCCAGGACCCGGGGCAGCATGGGGAACGCGTCGAAGTGGGCCGCCGACGGTTCGAGTACGGCGGTGGCGCCCGGGATCTGCCCGGCCAGCCAGCGGGAGTGGCCGACCGGGGCGAAGACGTCCTGCACCCCGTGCCAGAGCAGCACCTCGCCGGTGATCCGGGAGGGATCGAACCCCCAGGGGCTGCAGAACGCGAGGGCGTCGTCGATCCAGCCGTACGCCGAATGGCGCAGCCCCTCGCTGTAGTTGCGCAGCAGCATGGACCGGATCCCCGCGTCGTTGACCACCATCCGGTCGGAGTCGGTCAGCTCCCGGCGCAGATCGTCCAGGAGCCGGACCGGGTTCCGCCGGATCTGCGCGGAGCGGACGATGAAGGACTCCGCCAGGCTGTCCGGGTCGTCCGCCGCCGTGGAGTACGCGAGGACATTGGACGCGGTCATCCCGTCGAACCAGTCGAGACCGGCGGCGTCCGGGGGCGCGAGACTGACCAGCGCCGCGGTCCGGGTGATCCGTTCCGGCATCAGCGCCGCGCAGGCCAGGGCGTGCGGGGCGCCGCCGGAGCGGCCCACCACGGCGAACCGCTCCAGGCCCAACGAGTCGGCGATGGCCCGGACGTCCTCGACGACGTCCTTGATCCGGCGGCCCTCGTGCCGGTCGCTGTCGCCGTATCCGGGGCGGTCGTAGGTGATCAGCTGCGTATGGCGCTGGTACAGCACCATGCCCCGGGGAGCGGGGCCGAGCCTGCTGCCCGGGGTGCCGTGCAGAAGGAACACCGGTCTTCCCCGCGGATCCCCCATCCGCTCCACCATCAGATGCCGGCCGTCCGCCGTGAGCACCCGATTGCGCACCCCGTGCCTCCTCCGCTCGGTCACCCGGCGGGCGCGTGCCGCCTTTTCGATGATGACCCATCAGGGGCGTTACGGGGACTGTTCGACCACAGGAACTGTGAAGGTACGGGGAGGCTCCCGGCGGACGAAGCGGACGAGGTCCGTCGCCATCCGGACGGGTGGGCACACCATCCGGACCGGCAGGGGCGAAAATCGGACAGGCCTAGTCCTCACCCAGGGGCGGTCGACGGTTGCACCGGGTGTTCGCGAACGGAACCGACGTGGCGTGACCCGGGGTAGGTGAACGCCTCGCGTGCGAAGCGTCTGTGTCGTGTGCACGTCTGGAAGTCGGCCTTGTGTGCGTATCGAGGCCTCGGAATAGTGGGCGCCCCATCCTCCGTGTACGAGCACCCCACTTGCTCCGTGCACGGCCCCACAGGAGGTCGAAGTTGAAGCATCGACGCATATCGAGGAAGCGCGCGACGCTGGCCGGCTCGGCCGTCGTCGCTCTGGTCGCAGCGGGATTCACGTTCCAGTCTGCGAACGCCAGTGACGATGTGCCGGAGTTCGCGGTCAAGACCCTTGGCGTGAACGCGGCCGGAAAGCTGGCCACCGCCCTGGACCGTGACCTGGGCACGGCCGCGGCGGGTTCGTACTACGACAGCACGGCGAAGGCCCTCGTCGTGAACGTCGTCGACGAGGCCGGCGCCGAGCGGGTCCGCCAGGCGGGCGGCAAGGCCAGAATCGTGGAGAACTCCCTCGCCGAGCTGAAGTCGGCCCGGCAGACCCTCACCGACAAGGCGACCATCCCGGGCACCTCCTGGGCCGTCGACCCGGTGAGCAACAAGGTCCTCGTCACCGCCGACAGCACGGTCGACGGCGCGGCCTGGAAGAAGCTCTCGGCCGTGGTCGAGGGTCTCGGCGGCAAGGCCGAACTGAACAAGGCGGCGGGCGAGTTCAAGCCGCTGATCGCGGGCGGCGACGCGATCTGGGGCTCCGGCTCCCGCTGCTCGCTCGGCTTCAACGTGGTCAAGGACGGCGAGCCGTACTTCCTGACCGCGGGCCACTGCACCGAGTCGGTCACCAGCTGGTCGGACACCCAGGGCGGCTCGGAGATCGGGGCGAACGAGGGCTCCAGCTTCCCGGAGAACGACTACGGCCTGGTCAAGTACACCTCGGACATCGCGCACCCGAGCGAGGTGAACCTCTACGACGGCTCCACCCAGGCGATCACCCAGGCGGGCGACGCGACGGTCGGCCAGCAGGTCACCCGCAGCGGCTCCACCACCCAGGTGCACGACGGCGAGGTCACCGCGCTGGACGCCACGGTCAACTACGGCAACGGCGACATCGTCAACGGCCTCATCCAGACGACGGTCTGCGCCGAGCCGGGCGACAGCGGCGGCGCCCTCTTCGCGGGCGACACCGCGCTCGGTCTGACCTCGGGCGGCAGCGGCGACTGCTCCTCGGGCGGCACGACCTTCTTCCAGCCGGTTCCGGAGGCGCTGGCCGCCTACGGCGCCGAGATCGGCTGACGCGCCACCGCTCCACCGCACGACGGCGCGAGGAAGGGCCCCCGGTTCGCCGGGGGCCCTTCCCGTTGCCGTGGCGCGGTCGGCTCAGGCTGCCTGGGGCAGGTTGCGGGAGCCCGCGTCCGCCGGGGAGACGCCGAAGATCTTCACGGCCTGGTAGTAGGTCCAGGCGGTGCTGTTGCACGAGGTCTTCGTCGCGCCCGAGTAGCCGGCGCACACCCGCTTGAGGTCCTCGTAGAAGGCGGAGTCGATCCGGGCCTTGTTGGCGGGGAAGATACCGGCGGCCTTGTGGTTGCGGTAGCCGAAGTCGTGGCGGGCGCAGGAGTTCTGGAACGGGAAGCCGAAGGGGTTGTCGGGGGAGCTGCTGCAGTAGTCCGTCGACCAGTCGAAGCCGTACGCGGACCAGGCGCCCTGGTTGTTGCGGGCGGCGTTCCACGCGTTGTAGCTGGAGGCGCTCGTCTGGGTCCAGGAACTGAGCACCTGAGGCTTGTCGGCGGGGGCGGCCGAGGCGGAACCGGCGGTGATCAGGGCGAGCGGGAGCGACAGCGCGACCGCGGTGAGCGGGACCGTGAATCGACGAAGCATGAGCGACCTCCGTGGGGGTGAAAGGAAGGGGTCCTGACCGTGCTCCTCGTCGGGTGGTACGAGGGGCAGGAACAGCATGTAGCCATGTACCTGTCATGCCTAGTCATCGCACGGACCGGACATCAAGAATTGGGCGGTACGTCAGATGGGGCCGCCGTCACGGCGGCCCCACAGACGGATCTTCACGGAGGAAAGGGGCGAAGGCGAAGGGCGGCGGGAAGGACCCCGCCCGACGTCAGACCGGGGTCGACCCGCCGGCGCCCGGCGCCGGGGCGGCGGCCGTGACCGTGGCGTCCACCGGATCCGCGTCCGTCCGCTTCCGCAGCGACAGAAACAGGGTCAGCGCCGTACCGACGACCGCCCAGGCCGAGAGCACCAGCAGCGGTCCGGTGATCGCGTTGCCCCGGAAGTAGGCGATCGAACGGGCCGCCCAGGTGCCCGCCCCCGGAGGAAGGGCCGGGCCGATCGCCCGCCAGAAGTCCGGGAGCATCGGGAGCGGGAAGGCGCCGCCCGCGCTCGGGTTGCCCGCGATGACGATGATCAGGACGGCCAGGCCGATGCCGACGATCCCGGTCAGGGCCTGCAGGGCGAGCGTGGTCATGCCGACGGCGAAGACGACCAGGGCGCCCAGACCGGCCAGCCCCCAGAAGCTGCCGGGCAGCGCGCCGAGGACCGGCCCGACGACGAGCGCGCCGCCGATGCCGCCGACGACGGAGTACAGCGCCATCGTTCCGGTCCGGATCACCGCCCGCTGCCGGTTGGCGGGCTTGGCGCCGGCGCTGATCGCCAGGATCGAGGCGCAGAGATAGCCGCCGACGCACCACCCGACGACCAGATAGAAGGACGAGAGCCCGTTGAAGTCCTCGCCGGACGCCGGGGCGACGTCCACGGTCCGCACCGCCCGCCCCTGGGAGTCCTCAACCCCGGTGAGGATCCGCTCCAGAGCGGTGACCAGAGCGGTCCCGCCGCCGGAGGCGACCAGCAGGGTGTCGGTGCGGCCCTCCGCCGCGACGATCAGGGCGCCGTCGATGTCACGGTTCATGATCTGCCGGCGCGCCTCGGCCGCGCTGCTCACCGCACGGGGGTCCAGCGGTCCGCCGGGCAGCCCGTCCAACTGGTCGACGAGCTGCTGGGACATCTGCTGCGGGGCCACCACCCCGAAGGCGACATCCGTCGCCTTCGGCTTGTGCAGCGCTCCGACGTAGGAGGCGATGAACAGCAGTTGCAGCGCGACCACACCGATGACGAGCAGGGCGGCCCGTGGGGTGACGGCGTTCTTCACCTCGTCGACGAAAGTCATGCCCCCACCGTCCGGGCGGGGCAGGGTTCACGCAGTCGGGGCGGGGCCGAACGGCGTAGGGAGTAGGCTTTCACTTTCGTTTCGTAAGGGCATACCCAGCAGTAAGCTATGGGGGTGAATGCGAACGTGAAACCCGAAGTCGAGGACGGCAGGGCGGTCGCGATGAGCGACGCCTTCACGGCGGACTGTCCGGCGCGCACGGTGCTGAACCACGTCAGCAGCCGCTGGGGGGTGCTGATTCTGGCCGCGTTGCAGGAGGGGCCGATGCGCTTCTACGTGCTGCGGGACAGGATCGGCGGCATCAGCGAGAAGATGCTGTCCCAGAATCTGCGGGTGTTCGTGCGGGACGGGCTGATCGCCCGCGAGGTCGAAGCCACCGTGCCGCCCCAGGTGACCTACTCGCTCACCCCCCTGGGACGGGAACTGGCGGTGACGCTGAGCGGCCTGGTCGAGTGGATCACGCATCGGATCGGAGACATCGTCGCCGCGCGCGAGCGCCATGACGACGTGAGATGAACCGCTGTTCGCCGGCGCCCCGCTCCCCGGAGCGGGGCGCTTTTCTGTGCCGGGCGGCTTCTCGAATGTTTTCCCGGACCGGTGGTCCGGCCTGCGGGCTATCGGCCCGGTCCGGGGCTGAGCGACAGGTAAGCCCTTACCAATCGAAAGCTCAAAACCTAGGGTAAGCCCGACGGGTCGAGCGGCCCGGAAGGGAGATTTCGGTGGACACGGAAACCGCGCCGCGCGCCGGGGTGCGCGAGTGGATCGGGCTGGCGGCGCTGGCGCTGCCCGCGATGCTCGTGATCATGGACATGAGCGTGCTCCATCTGTCGCTGCCGACCCTGAGCAAGGATCTGGAGCCTTCCGGAGCGGAACTGCTCTGGATCACCGACGTCTACGGTTTCGTCATCGCCGGCGCGATGATCACCATGGGCACACTCGGCGACCGCATCGGCCGCCGCCGGATGCTGATGATCGGTGCCGTGGCCTTCGGCCTCGCCTCGGTGCTCGCCGCCTACGCGCCCACCGCCGAGACGCTGATCGTGGCCCGTGCCCTCCTCGGTCTCGCCGGTGCGGTGCTGGGCCCCTCGACGCTGTCGCTGATCAGCGCCATGTTCCACGACGCCAAACAGCGCAGCTTCGCGATCACGGTGTGGATGACGAGCTTCATGCTGGGCGGCGCGGTCGGCCCGCTGGTCGGCGGTGTGCTGCTGGAGGCGTTCTGGTGGGGCTCGGTCTTCCTCGTGGCCGTGCCGGTGATGGTGTTCCTGCTGGTGGCGGGCCCGCTGGTGCTTCCGGAGGTCCGTAACCCGGACGCGGGCCGACTCGACCTGACCAGCGCCGCGATGTCATTGGCCGCCGTCCTGCTGGTCGTGTTCGGCGTGAAGGAGTTCGCCAAGGAGGGCGTCGCCTGGCTACCGCTGCTGGCCCTGGTGCTCGGTCTTGTGATCGGCGCCCTCTTCGTCGCGCGGCAGCGTCGGCTCACCGACCCGCTGCTCGACATGAAGCTCTTCGCGAACCGCGGCTTCAGCGTCTCCCTCGGAACGCTGACCTTGACCGTGGTGTTCATGCTGGGCAGTCAGTTTCTCATCGCCCAGTACATCCAGATGGTGGTCGGCATGAAGCCGCTGGAGTCGGCGGTGTGGAGCCTGCCGATGGTCGTCAGCGGAACCCTCGCGATGTTCATCGCCCAGGGCGTGGCGGCCCAGGTGGGCAAGGCGTACGTCTTCGGCGCCGGCCTCACCGTCGCCGCCGTCGGCTTCACCGTGCTCGCGCAGGTGGACAGCGGATCCGGGATCGGAATCGTCGTCACGGCCGTGTCGCTGCTGTTCGCCGGCCTGATGCCGGTCTCGTCCCTCGGGATCGGGATGATCGTCGACGCCGCGCCGCCCGAGCAGGCGGGCTCGGCGGCCGCGGTGGGGGAGACGACCCAGGAACTGGGCGGCGCCCTCGGCATCGCGGTCCTCGGCAGTGTGCTGAACGCCGCCTACCACGGCGGGATGACGGGCTCGGTGCCGGACGGCGTACCCGCCTCCGCCCGGGAGACGGTCACCGACAACCTGCCCGCGGCCCTTGAGGCCGCCGGCCGACTGCCCGCGGAGACAGGGGCCCAACTCGTCTCCGTGGCAAGGGACTCCTTCGCCCAGGGCCTCGCCTGGATCGCGATGGGAGCCGTCCCGGTCATGCTCGCACTGGCCGTCACGGCAACGGTGCTGCTCCGGAACGTGGGGCGCGCCGGTGAAGCCGCGGATCAGGAAGGGGCGGCGGGCGAAACGGGAGGGGTCGGCAAGTCGACGTCCACGGCGGGGTCGGCGGCTTCCTGACCCGACTGCCCATCACCGGCCGGCCGCGCGTCACCCGTCGAGAGGGGGAGACGGGTGGCCGGCGGGGTCGGTGGCCGGGAACGAGCGCTCCCCGCCCCGCCATTTTTTACCGACGCGTAACTTCCCTCCCCACCTTACTCGTGCGTAATTTGGCATGAGCACATAAAGCTTGTGGTCCGGGCCACAGGGCGCACCGCCATCGCACCTCCCTTGAGCCGCAAGGAGATCCCACGATGCTGCCCTGGATCCGTGCTGCGCGCGTTCCCCGCGCGCGCAGTCTGCTCGCCGCCCTGCTCCTCGCCCTCACCGTTCTCGTCGCCCCCACGGCGACCGCGAGCGCGGCCCCCGCCGCCGAAGCGGCCACATCGCGTGGCTGGAACGACTACTCCTGCAAGCCCTCCGCCGCCCATCCCCGCCCGGTCGTCCTGGTCCACGGAACCTTCGGGAACTCGATCGACAACTGGCTGGTCCTCGCGCCCTATCTGGTCAACCGGGGCTACTGCGTCTTCTCCCTCGACTACGGCCAGCTCCCCGGTGTGCCGTTCTTCCACGGCCTCGGGCCCATCGACAAGTCCGCCGAACAGCTCGACGTGTTCGTCGACAAGGTGCTCGACGCCACCGGAGCCCCGAAGGCCGACCTCGTCGGCCACTCCCAGGGCGGCATGATGCCCAACTACTACCTGAAGTTCCTCGGCGGCGCAGACAAGGTCAACGCCCTCGTCGGCATCGCCCCGGACAACCACGGCACCACGCTGCTCGGCCTCACCCAACTGCTGCCGTTCTTCCCCGGCGTCGAGAAGTTCATCAACGACAAGACCCCCGGACTGGCCGACCAGGTTGCCGGATCGCCCTTCATCACCAAGCTCACGGCGGGCGGCGACACCGTCCCCGGGGTCCGCTACACCGTCATCGCGACCAAGTACGACCAGGTCGTGACGCCGTACCGTACGCAGTACCTGGACGGGCCGAACGTACGCAATGTCCTCCTCCAGGACCTGTGCCCGCTCGACCTGTCCGAGCACGTGGCGATCGGGACCATCGACCGCATCGCCTTCCACGAAGTGGCCAACGCCCTCGACCCGGCCCGTGCCACGCCGACCACCTGCGCCTCGGTCATCGGCTGACCCGTCGCGCGTGAACGGGCCGGGGCCCGCCGTCCGATGGTGCGGACGGCGGACCCCGGCCCGTCATGACCTGCCGCGCCCGACGTCCCGGAGGGACGCGGCAGGGGTACGAAGAGGGGTGCTGCGGCGGTCAGCGGCCGTGGCGCCCCGCTGAGGCGGCGGCCCGCCGGCGCTGCGAGGCGAACAGTACGGCCGCACCGGCGGCGAGCACTCCGGCGCCCCCGATCGCCAGGTACGTGCTGCTGCCGGAGCCGCCCGTCTCGGCCAGTACCTCGTCCTTGCTCGCGGTGTTGACCTCGGGGGCGTTGCCCTCGGCCTGGTCCGCACCCTTGTCCTGCGGGGCGGCCGGAGCGGCGACGTTGACCTTCGCCCCGGTGTTCGCGTCGTCGTCGCCGTGGCCGTTGTGCTCGACGGAGGACTTCTCGGCGCCCTCGGCGATCGCGTCCTCGGACGGCGCGGAGGGAACCGCTGCCGGAGCCTCGGCGCCGGCGTCACCACCGGAACCCTGCTCGCCCTTCCCCTCTTCCTTCTCCGTCGACCCGCTGCCCGCCGACTTGCCGCCGAACGTCACGTCGGAGCAGGCGTAGAACGCCTCGGGGGAGTCGGAGCGCTGCCAGATCGTGTAGACCAGCTGCCGTCCGGAGCGCTCGGGGATCGTTCCGTCGAAGACGTACGAACCGTCCACCAGCGCCGGGTCGGTGACCTCGGCGAAGGGCTTCGCCTCCAGGTCCGACCAGGCCAGCGGCTTCGTGGCGTCATAGCCGGGCTTCGTCATGTACAGCTCGAACGACCCCTTGTGCGGGGCCGTCGCGCGGAACCGGAAGGTGTGCTTGCCCGCCGACAGCGCGGTGGCCGGCCAGTCGGCGCGCGGCAGGTCGAGCCCCTTGAACTTGTCGTTGGCCGCGCTGCACAGCTTGCCGTCCGGGATCAGATCACGGTGCTTGCCCGCCGCGTTGGCGATGTTCACCCCGTTCCAGTCGTACAGCGCCTGCGTCCCACCCGCCGCGACCGCCGCCTGGCACGCCGCCGACTTCGGGCTCTCCGGCCCCTCCGCGAAGCACGCGGACACCCGGCTCACCG
Organism: Streptomyces sp. DSM 106670; assembly: GCF_055792845.1. Taxonomy (NCBI): domain Bacteria; kingdom Bacillati; phylum Actinomycetota; class Actinomycetes; order Kitasatosporales; family Streptomycetaceae; genus Streptomyces; species Streptomyces sp. DSM 106670. The sequence continues at coordinate 1,342,892 of NZ_CM147704.1, read as the reverse complement.
GGTCGGTGAGCGAACCGTGCGCGACGGCCGGGGTGGCGGTCAGCCCGGCCAGTGCGAGCGGTGCGAATCCGAGGGCGAGGATGCCGGCGGCCTTGCGACGAGCGGTCATGGATGGACTCCTTCTGAACGGCACTGCTGCGGCACAGCTGTTGGGGGGTGGCGATCAGCAAGCTAGCCGCTCGGAAGGTCGAAAAGGCCTGCTGGGAGGGGGTGATGGCGATCCTTATGGTGCGTTTAAGGAGGGGCTAAGAGGGGGCTCAGGAAGGGGGGCGCGATACTCGACGGTGAAGGGCGCGGAAGCGCGACGGGGGAGGCGGACGGTCATGGTCAACCGGTGGGGCGAGGACGAGGCGGTGCGGGACGAGCGTCTGCCGCTGGAGTACGCCGTGCTTCCCGCGCAGCGGCGGCTGTGGCGGTGGATCGCCGGGGGGTGGCTGGCGACCTATGTACTCGCCGCCCTGTACATGGGCGCGGGCAGCGGGGCCGCTCTGCCGCTGTGGGTGGCGGCGATCGTCTGTCTGCCGGTGGTGGCGGGGGCGGTGCACTCGTGGCGCAAGTCCGCCGGAGGGACCCGTATCGACGAGGACGGGGTCACCACCGGGGTCTGGCCCACCCGGCAGCTGTGCCGCTGGGAGGAGATACGGGCCGTCACCACGGTGCGCACCGGCAGTGGGCCGAGCGCCCGTACCTTCATCCAGCTCGTACGGCAGGACAGCCGTGCCGTGACGCTCCAGGCCCCCGTCGACCTCGCGGAGGACCCCGACCACCGGTTCCGGCGGGCCCACGCGATCGTGCGCGACACCTGGGAGGAGCGGTGCGGCGGCGGTGCCGTCTGAGGGCGCGGGGGCCGGGCCGGTGTGCCGGTGGGTGGCCCCGGCCTGTGTGCGTGCCGACCCGGGGCCGGTGCGGCGTGCGGGCTCAGCCCGTCCAGCGGTAGCGGCGTTCCGGGCGGCCCGTGCCTCCGTAGCGCAGGGTCACCGCCGCCCGGCCCGTACCGGCGAAGTACTCCAGGTAGCGGCGCGCGCTGACCCGGGACAGGGCGCCCGCCTCGGCGCACTCCGAGGCCGACAGGCCCTCCGGGTGGTCGCGCAGGGTGCGTTCCACCAGCTCGGCCGTGGGGGCGGCCAGGCCCTTCGGCAGCTCGCGCGAGCCGGGCGGGCGGGGGCCGAAGATCTGGTCGACGTCCTCCTGGCGGGCCTCGCCCAGCTCGTCCAGGCGGGTGCGCAGCGAGGCGACATGGCGCATCTGCTCCTGGAGGGCGGACCGGCTGAACGGCTTGATCAGGTAGTGCAGGGCCCCTGCCCGCAGCGCGGCCCGGATGACCCCGGCGTCCCTCGCCGCCGTGATGAACAGGGCGTCCGTGCTGGGGCGTGAGGCGTCCCGCTCCTCCGCCGCACGCAGCGCGCGCAGGACGTCGATCCCGTCCATATCGGGCAGGTAGATGTCGAGCAGCACCAGATCGGGGCGCAGCCGCTCGGCCGCGCGCAGGGCGTCCGCGCCGTTGTGCGCCACCCCGGCGACCGTGAACCCGTCCATTGCGGACACATAGCGGCTGTGCAGTTTCGCGACCATGAAGTCGTCGTCCACCACCAGCACAGTTGTCACGCCGACACGCTAGGGCGCGACCGCAACGACCACAACGTCCGTTGATACCGGAAGAGAGACAGCTTCTTAACGCGCAGGCAACATGTGGGCCACTTCACAGCGAAAGGCGGAACCCGTGCGACTGCGCACTCTCCTCGCCCTGTTCGGGGCCGCGTTGCTGGTGGTGGTGGGGCCGCCCCTGCTCTCCACCGGTGACGGTTCGGACACCGGTACCCAGATTCCCGGGCTCCGCTTCATGGTCCCCAACACCCCCGGCGGCGGCTACGACATCACCGCGCGCACCATGGCCAAGAACGCCGAGGACGCCGGACTCACCCACAACATCGAGGTGTTCAACCTGCCGGGCGCCGGCGGCACGGTCGGCCTGACCCGGCTCGTCGGCGAACACGGCAACGGCAAGCTCGCGCTCTCCATGGGCCTCGGCGTCGTCGGTGCCGTCCACACCAACAAGTCCCCGAGCACCCTCGCCGACACCACCCCGATCGCCCGGCTCACCGAGGAGCCCGACATCGTGGTGGTTGCCAAGAAGTCTCCGTACCGCACCATCGCCGACCTGCTCGCCGCCTGGAAGAAGGACCCGGCCCACGTCCCGGTCGGCGGCGGATCCTCGCCCGGCGGCCCGGACCACCTCGCCCCGATGCTCATGGCGCAGGCCGCCGGCATCGCCCCGAGGACGGTCAACTACGTGCCGTTCGACGGCGGCGGCGAACTCCTCGCCTCCATCCTCGGCAACAAGGTCGGCTTCGGGGTCTCCGGCCTCGGCGAGTACCGCGACCAGATCGAGGCGGGCGAGCTGCGGCTGCTCGCCGTGACCGGCCCGAAGCGGGTGCCGGGCCTCGACGCCCCCACCCTGCGCGAAGCCGGACTCGACACCGAGTTCACCAACTGGCGCGGCATCGTCGCCCCGCCCGGTCTCTCGGAAGCCGAACGCGACAAGCTCACCGGTCTCATCCGCGAACTCCACGCCTCGAAGCAGTGGAAGGAGTCGATGAAGAAGAACGGCTGGGACGACGCCTTCCTCGCCGGTGAACCCTTCGGCGACTTCCTCGACGAGCAGGACCGGCGCGTCGCCACCGTCCTCAAGGAGCTGGGACTGTGACCAACGAATCGACCGAACCCGCCGAGGACGCGGGAGCGGGCGGCGGTGCCCGCGCCTGGCTGCGCGAGCATTCCGAACTCGGCGTCTGCGTGCTGCTGTTCGCGCTCGGCGCGCTCGTGCTCACCGACGCCCTCACCATGAACGTCGACATCGCCCAGCGCGGTCCCATCGGCCCCCGCACCGTCCCCTTCGTCGTCGGCGCCGGGCTCCTGCTGGTCGGGGCCCTGCTCGCCGTGGACGTGCTGCGCGGCGGACGCGGCGAGGCCGAGGGCGGCGAGGACGTCGACCTCGACGAACCGGCCGACTGGCGCACCGTCCTCCTGCTCGCCGGGGTCTTCCTCGCCACCGCCGTCCTGATCGGCCCGCTCGGCTTCCCGATCGCCGGGGCGCTGCTCTTCTGGGGCTCCGCCTATGCCCTCGGCAGCCGGCACCACGACCGTGACCCGCTCATCGCGGCCGGGCTCTCCCTCTTCACCTACTTCGTCTTCGACAACCTGCTCGGTGTCCCCCTTCCGGGCGGCCCGCTGATGGGGGTGCTCTGACCGATGGATTCCCTCAACTCCCTCATCGACGGCTTCGGTACCGCGCTCACCCCGATGAACCTGATGTGGGCCGCCATCGGCGTCCTGCTCGGCACGGCCATCGGCGTGCTCCCCGGCATCGGACCCGCGATGGCCGTGGCGCTGCTGCTCCCGGTGACGTACGGACTCGACCCGACCGGCGCGTTCATCATGTTCGCGGGCATCTACTACGGCGCGATGTTCGGCGGCTCCACCACCTCGATCCTCCTCAACACCCCCGGTGAGAGTGCCGCCGTGGTCGCCGCGATCGAGGGCAACCCGATGGCGAAGGCCGGACGCGGCGCCCAGGCGCTTGCCGCCGCCGCGATCGGCCACTTCGCGGGCGGCATGATCGGCACCATCCTGCTGGTCGTCCTCGCCCCGACCGTCGCGTCGCTCGCCATCGGCATCGGCGCGCCCGACTACTTCGCCATCATGGTGCTGGCCTTCATCGCCGTCACCTCCGTCCTCGGCGCCTCCCGCATCCGCGGCATCGCCTCGCTCCTGATCGGCCTCACCATCGGACTGGTCGGCCTGGACCAGATGACCGGCCAGCAGCGCCTGACCTTCGGCTCGCTCCAACTCGCCGACGGTGTCGACGTGGTCATCGTCGCGGTCGGGCTCTTCGCGATCGGCGAGGCCCTCTGGGTCGCCGCCCATCTGCGCCGCTCCACCGGAAAGCCGATCCCCGTCGGCCGGCCCTGGCTCGGCCGGGCCGATCTGAAGCGCACCTGGAAACCCTGGCTGCGCGGGCCCGCCATCGGCTTCCCGTTCGGAGCCATCCCGGCGGGCGGCGCGGAGATCCCCACCTTCCTCAGTTACGTCACCGAGAAGCGGCTCTCCAAGCACCGCGACCAGTTCGGCAAGGGCGCCATCGAAGGCGTCGCCGGACCGGAGGCCGCCGCCTCCGCCTCCGCCGCCGGGACGCTCGTCTCGATGCTCACCCTCGGGCTGCCCACCACCGCCGTCGCCGCCGTGATGCTGGCCGCCTTCCAGCAGTACGGAATCCAGCCGGGGCCCCTGCTGTTCGAACGCGAACCGGAGCTGGTCTGGGGGCTCATCGCCTCGCTGTTCGTCGGCATGGTGCTGCTGCTCGCCCTCAACCTGCCGCTCGCCCCCGTCTGGGCGAAGCTCCTGCGGATCCCGCGCCCCTATCTCTACGCGGGCATCCTCTTCTTCGCCGCCGTCGGCGCGTACGCGGTCGGCGGCGAGTCCCTCGACCTGGTGATCCTCCTGGTCATCGGGCTGATCGGGTTCGGGATGCGGCGGTACGGGCTGCCGGTGCTGCCCGCCGTCATCGGGGTCATCCTCGGCCCGGCCGCCGAACAGCAGCTGCGCCGCGCGCTCCAGATCAGCGACGGCAGCGTGACCGGCCTCGTCAACACCCCGTTCTCGGTCACGGTCTACGTGATCGTGGCGCTGATCGTGGCCTGGCCGCTGATCGGCCGGCTGATCGCACGGCTGCGCGGTGGCCGGAAAACGGCGGAGGAGTCCCGCACTGTCAGTGGTGGCTGAGAGCATCGGAGCCATGACCACGATCGACTGGGACGCGGCGGCCGGATCCTTCGACGAGGAGCCCGACCACGGGCTCCTCGACCCCGCGGTGCGCGACGCCTGGGCCGGGCGGCTGGAGAGCTGGCTGCCCGCCACCCGCGGCGATGTGCTGGACCTGGGGTGCGGCACCGGCAGTCTCTCCCTGCTCGCCGCGGGCCAGGGCCACCGCGTCACCGCCGTCGACCGCTCGCCCCGCATGGCCGAAAAGGCCCGGGCCAAGCTCGTCGGGACCGGCGCGGAGGTCCTGGTCGGGGACGCCGCCCGGCCTCCGGTCGGCGAGCGGGCGTTCGACGTCGTGGTGGCCCGGCACGTCGTCTGGCTGCTGCCCGATCCGGCAGCGGCCCTGGAGCACTGGTTCGGCCTGCTGAAGCCGGGCGGGCGGCTCGTGCTGATCGAAGGGGTGTGGGGCGGCGCAGGTCTGTCCGCCACCGCGCTCACCGCCCTGCTCTCCGCCCACACCGAGCGCATCCACCACGAGGACCTGGCCCCCGACAGCCGGCTCTGGGGCAAGAAGGTCGACGACGAGCGCTATGCGCTGGTCGCCCGCGCGATGCCGGCGTACCGGCACACCGAAGTGGTCGACGTCCATCTGATCCTGCGGCGCGGTCCGGAGGTCCTGCTGGCCCGCCGCTCCAACACCGGGTATGCGGACGGGCTGCTCCACATGCCCTCCGGCCACGCGGAGGACGGCGAGGACGTCCGCGAGGCGATGATCCGGGAGGCCGCCGAGGAGATCGGCCTCGAACTGGACCCCGACGAGCTGCGGGTGGCCCTGGTGATGCAGCACCGGGGCCCCGGCGGCGGGGCGCGCATGGGCTGGTTCTTCGTCGCGGAGTACGACCCGGAGCGCCCGCCGCGCAACGCGGAGCCGGAGAAGTGCTCCGAGCTGGACTGGTTCCCGCTGGCCGCGCTCCCGGACGACATGGTCGCGTACTGCCGTGCGGGCCTGGACGGCTATCGGGCGGGCGAGCGCTTCATGATCCACTGGCATCGGGACGGGGAGCCGATCGCGTACGTCCCGGGCGGTGTCGGCCGGGCCGTCCCGCTGCCCGCCGCCGGGGAGACCACCGGCCGGGTGCACCACATCGAGCTGTGGGTCGCGGATCTCGCGGCGTCGGAGCGCAGTTGGGGCTGGCTGCTGGACCGGCTCGGCCATGTGCCGTACCAGCACTGGGCCCACGGCCGCAGCTGGCGGCGCGGCGACGCGTATGTCGTGCTCGAACAGTCGCCGGACCTGATCGCGGGCGGCCACGACCGCCGCCGCCCCGGGCTCAACCACCTGGCGTTCCACATCGCGGACCGGGCCGCCCTCGACGCCCTGGTGGCCGAGGCCCCGGTGTACGGCTGGCGGCTGCTGTTCCCCGACCGCCATCCGTACGCGGGCGGCGACGGCCACCACGCCGCCTATCTGGAGGACCCGGCGGGATACGAGGTCGAGCTGGTCGCCGGCTCCCTGCCCCGCCCCTGAGCCGCCGAGCCCGCCCGTACGGGGCCGCCGTGCATCCGGTGTGCCGTGCGTGATGGACTGGCGTACGTTCACCGAGGTCACGGGGGAGAGATGACAGCCGAGGAGACCGGGCCGCCGACGCCCGCCGCAACAGAGCCCGCAACGGACGTCGCACCGGATCAGGGCCGGCGGGACGCCCGCCGGATGGACTCCTGGTCGATCGCGTGGATGTTCCTGGCCCTGGTGGTCTGGGGATGGTTCGCGTTCCTGATGCTCGCCGACTACGGCCCGGAGTTCGACGGCAGAGCGAGGTGCCGGGGTCCGCTGATCGGCCCGTTGTCCGAAAGCCCCCTCTGCCACAGCGAGTTGCGGCAGTGGCCCGCGCTGCTGGGCATCCTCGCGCTGGCGGTCCTGGCGACCGTCATCGCGGCGGCGACCATGGTGTACGCCAAGGTTCTCTCCCGGCTGGACCGCCGTGACGGGCCCGACGTGCCGCCGCAGGGCTGAGAGCTGTTCCACCGGCGGTCGGGCTCGGCCGACCGACCGGCGCACCCCGCCACGCCGGTCGGCCGAGAAGAGCGACGTGACCGGTGCACCCCGCCGTGCCGGTCAGCCGAGAAGTCCGGCCAGCCCCTCGGCCCGGGCCAGGGCCTCCAGTTCGTCCAGGGCCGAGGCCGCCGCTCCGGCCGCGGCAGGGTCGCGCCCGGCCAGACCGCTCTCCTCGAACTCGTCCTCGTCCAGCCGCAGCACCGACGAGCCGTCCGCCGACACCCACAGGTCCAGATCCAGGTCCTCGACCGCCAGCACCCCGTCCGCGAGCACGGCGGGCCGGGTGATGTCGCAGTACCAGCCCTTGAGCACACCGTCGCCGGTGCGGACCTCCTTCACCGCGAACCACCGGTCCCGCCAGTAGTGCTCGGTGAACACGTCGCCCGGCTCGAACCGGACGAAGCCGAAGTCCCGTACCCCGGGCGCGGCCCAGGGCGCCCGGACGGTGACGCGGACGCCGTCGTCGCGGACCAGCTCCGCCGGGTACCTGATCTTGGTGCGGCCCGCCTTGGACAGGGCGACGACCAGGCCCTTCGTACGACCCGCCCGGGGCTCAGGGGAGGGTGCGGACATGGCGGATCTCCGTCGCGCAGATCTCGTAGCCGAACCAGGCGTTGACGGCCAGCATCGGGCCGTTGCCGGTGTCGTTGGAGGTGTAGGCGTCCGTGTAGCCGGCCGCCCGCGCCCGGTGCAGCGAGTCGTTCTTCGCCAGCTTGGCCAGGCCCCGCCCGCGGAACTCCCGCAGGGTGCCGGTCATGGCGCTCAGATACGTCCGTACGCCGTCGGTGGTCGCCGCGCTGAACGCCGCCACCTTCCCGTCCACCAGCGCCACCGAGGTGAGCCCCTGGTCGAAGGCCGGGTGCCGCCAGATGTTCGTCAGCCAGTCCTCGTAGTCGTCCAGCTCGGAGGTGATGTCGCCCGGCTCGTCCGCCGTCACCTCGGCGTCCGCCTCGAACAGCGGCCGGGGATCGTCCGCGAAGTCGGACCCGGGCCGCAGCTCGACGCCCGCCGGTAGCTCCCGGCGCGGCGGCAGGGCCCCGCCCGCGAGGTCCAGCCGCTGGAAGTGGGCCGAGCGCTTGGGCTCATAGCCCCGCTTACGGGCGAACTCCAGGCTCTCCGGGTTGTCCAGCACCCACGCGTACACCACTCTGGCCCCGACATCGGCCAGGTGCTCCTCCGCCGTGCGCAGCAGCAGCGAGCCCGCACCGCGGTGGGTGCGGCCGGGAAGCGTCTGCGGGGTGAAGTAGCCCTGCCCCGGCTCGGAACTGTCGTGGGCGATGCCCGCCTGTGCCGTGGCGATGATCTCGCCGTCCTCCTCGGCGACCAGCAGCCGGTAGTGCCGGTCGGGATGGGCGTGGGCGAGGTCGTGGACGACCTGTTCGGGGGTGGCCACCATCCAGGGGACCGACGCCCGGCGGGCATGGGTCCAGGCCTCCGCGTCGGACGGCCGGAAATCGCGCACGATCACAGTCATGCGGTGGACCGTATGCGCAGCCGCGCCCCGAACGCCTCCCCTTTTTCCGCCGGTGGGGGAGAATCGGCACCGTGACTGACAAGATCGTCCTCGACCCGGACTCCGGCATCGCCCCGTACGAGCAACTGCGCACGCAGCTCTCCGAACTGGCCCGTTCCGGCGCGCTGCCGGTCGGCCACCGGCTCCCGACCGTACGCGGCTTCGCCGAGGAGCTGGGCCTCGCCGCCAACACCGTGGCCAAGGCCTACCGGGCCCTGGAGGCGGACGGGGTGATCGAGACCCGGGGGCGCAACGGAACCTTCGTCGCGGCCGCCGGGGGAGCGGCCGAGCAGCGGGCCGCCACCGCCGCACAGTTGTACGCGGAGACCGCCGAACGGCTCGGCCTCACCCGGCAGCAGGCCCTGTCGCTGGCGAAGGACGCGGTGCGGGCCGCGTACGGGGACTGAAGCCCTCGCCCGTGACGCCCGGCGTCACGCCGGTGACAGCCGACGTGACGCTCATGACAGCCGGCGTCACGCGCGTGGCACTCGACGTCTCACCCGCGACACCCGGCGTCGGAGCCTCAGAGGTACAGCCCCGCGTCCGCCCCCGCGTCCTGCTTCGGCACCGACGCGGGGCCGATGCCCCGGCGCAGCGCGTACAGCTCGGCGAGGGAATTGCCCTCCCGGCCGACCCCTTCGTCCGTGCCCAGCCAGGCCACCGACTCCTGACGGGTCAACGGGCCGACCTCGATCCTGGCCAGGCAGCGGCCGGGCCGTACGACCGCCGGGTGCAGCCGCTCCAGGTCCTCGTTGGTGGTGACCCCCACCAGGACGTTGCGGCCCTGGCCGAGCAGACCGTCGGTCAGGTTCAGCAGCCGGGACAGGGCCTGGCCCGCCGTGTGCCTGGCCTCGCCGCGGATCAGCTCGTCGCAGTCCTCCAGGAGCAGCAGCCGCCACCGCCCCTTCGCCGTGCCGTCGTCCTCGCCGATCGCGATGTCCATCAGATAGCCGACGTCGTTGAAGAGCCGCTCGGGGTCCAGCACACAGTCGACCTGGCACCAGTCGCGCCAGGAACGGGCCAGGGTGCGCAGCGCGGACGTCTTGCCGGTGCCGGGCGGGCCGTGCAGCAGGAGCAGCCGGCCCGCGATGTCGTCCGGGGTCACCTTCATCAGCCGGCCCATGGCATCGGCCACCGGCGCGGTGTAGTTGGGCCGGACCTCGTCCCAGCTGCCGGCGGTGATCCGGCGAGTGGTGCGGTACGGGCCGCGGCGAGGCGAGACGTACCAGAAGCCCATGGTCACGTTGTCGGGCTGGGGCTCCGGCTCGTCCTGCGCCCCGTCCGTGGCCCGGCCGAGGATCCGCTCCGCCAGCTCCGGGGTGGTCGCGGTGACGGTGACGTCCGCGCCCCGGTTCCAGCGGGAGGCCAGCAGTGTCCAGCCCTCGCCCTCCGCGAGCGTCGCGCTGCGGTCGTCGTCCCGGGCGGCCCGCAGCACGGTGGCGTCCGGCGGCAGCAGCGTCGCATCCGCCTTGACCCGGTCGAGGGACGAACTGTGCGCGTACGGCTGCTCGCCCGTCGCGAAGCGGCCGAGGAAGAGCGCGTCGACGACGTCGGACGGTGAATCGCTGTCGTCGACGGTGAGCCGGATCGGCAGAGCGGATTCGGGGGAGTCAGGCATGGCGCCCATGATCCGGCACGGCGCCACCCCGTGCACCCGGGTTTCACAGGGCGACAAGGAGGTTCGGAGGAGCGCCCGTTGAACTTCCGGGGGCGGACGGAAGCACAGCACTCCTATTTTTGGCATGAACACTTCCGGTGCGGTGAGGGTGCTGCTACTACGGAGTAGCGCAGATACCCCCTGCTCAAGGAGGTTCCATGAAAATGTCCAGACTCGTGGCGTTCTCGTCCTCTCTCCTGCTCGGCGCCGCCCTCGCCCTCACCGGTGCGGGGATCGCGAACGCCGACTCGTCCGCCGCGGCCGTCGACTACGTCGCCCTCGGCGACTCGTACTCCTCCGGCGTCGGAGCCGGCAGCTACGACGGCTCCAGCTGCAAGCGCAGCAGCCGCGCCTACCCCGCCCTCTGGGCGGCCGCCAACTCTCCCACCACCTTCGACTTCGCGGCCTGCTCCGGAGCCAGGACCGGAGACGTCACGGGCAGTCAGCTCGGCAGGCTGAACGCCTCGACCGACCTCGTCTCGATCTCCATCGGCGGCAACGACGCGGGCTTCGCCGACGTCATGACGACCTGTGTGCTCCAGTCCGAGGCCACCTGCCTCAACCGGATCGCCACCGCCAGGGCCTACGTCGACTCCACCCTGCCCGGCAGGCTCGACTCCGTGTACTCGGCCATCCGCGCCAAGGCCCCCTCCGCACAGGTCGTCGTCCTCGGCTACCCCCGCTTCTACCAGCTCGGCGGCGGCTGCATCGCCGGGCTGAGCGAGAAGGAACGCGCCGCCATCAACGGGGCGTCCGACCACCTCAACTCGGCCACCGCCAAGCGGGCGGCGGACCACGGCTTCACCTTCGGCGACGTCAGGACGACCTTCACCGGGCACGAGATCTGCTCAAGCAACTCCTGGCTGCACAGCGTGAACTGGCTCAACATCGGTGAGTCCTACCACCCGACCGCCGCCGGACAGTCGGGCGGCTACCTCCCCGTGTTCAACTCCGCTCTCTGAAACTCCGCCTCCTGAAACCCCGCTCTCCGAAGCCTCGTGTCCTGAGGATTCCCTCGTCCGTCGCCCCCTCGCACGGTCCGTGCGGGAGGGCGGTCGGGCAAACCCTCCGAACCGCGTGAACCGTGCGAACTGTCCGAAGTCGCCCTGGAATCGCGCGAATTCGGTAACGGGGCGTCAACCTCCGTATGTGTGTGCGCAATCCTGTGGCCGGGATACACGGGTGTCACCGCGGGACGATAGGGTTAACCTGCCCGGACCGGGTGCCCTCGTACGGGTGGGGAGTGACATGGAACAGATAACGGTGCGAAGCAGGCCGCGTGTGCCTGCCATCACATGCGGGAGCGGTGCGACCAGTACGCGCCTCGACCGCCATCTCGCGGTGCTCGGCGGCCCCGTCGTCCCGCAGCGCGAGTCGGCGGAAGCGACGCTGCTGATGCGTGAGCTGACCTCGCGTGATGCCGCGCACACCCGCCGGAGCAGGAGCGCACGTGTGTCGCTCTTCGCGCCGCTGCGGCGACTGCGGCGCTCGCTCTTCGGCAGCCGCCGCTGACCCACGGCACGGCATCACCCGCCCCGGACCGGCCCACCGCTCGGGACGGACCAGGTCAGGCGATCACCCCGTCCCGGCGCAGCACCGATGTCTGCTCGTCCGTCATCCCCAGGGCTCGCAGCAGCGCATCGGTGTGCTCACCCAGCGCCGGAACGGCACCCATCCGCGCTTCCTCACTCCCCGGCAGCGTGATCGGCGGCAGCAGCGCCCGCAACGGCCCCACCGGTGACTCCACTTCCCGCCACCGGTCCCGGGCCGCGAGCTGCGGATGCGCCGCCACATCGGCCACCGTGTTCAGCCGCGCGCAGGCGATCCCCGCCGCCTCCAGGCCGGCCAGCGCCTCCCGCCCCGTCAGACCCGCCAGCGCCCGGCCCACCGCCGCATCGGTCCGCGCCCGGTTCGCGGTGCGTGCCGCGTTCGTCGCGAAGTCCGGATCCTCGGCCAACTCGGGCCGCCCGAGCACCTGTTCCGCCAGCCGCCGCCACTCCCGGTCGTTCTGCACGGAGAGCAGCACCTGCTCGCCGTCGGCCGTGGGGAACGCGTCGTACGGCGCGATCACCGAGTGCGCGAGACCGGTACGCGCCGGGGGAGCGGAGCCGTGCATCCCCTGGTGCAGCGGGTGGCCCATCCACTCGGCCAGCGCGTCCAGCATGGAGACCTCCACCGGGCCGCCCCGCCCGGTGGTCGCCCGTCGCAGCAGCGCCGCGAGCACCCCGGAGAACGCGTACATCGCCGCCGCGATGTCCGCCGCCGGAACGCCCGCCTTCACCGGCTGCTCCGCCGTCCCGGTCACCGAGACCAGCCCCGCCTCGCACTGCACGAGCATGTCGTAGGCCCGCTTGTGCGCGTACGGCCCCTCCGCCCCGTAACCGGAGATGTCGACCGCCACCAGACGCGAGTGCGCCGCGCAGAGCGAGGCGGCGTCGAGCCCGAGCCTGGCCGCCGCCCCCTGGGCCAGGTTCTGCACGAACACATCGGCGCCGGCGACGAGTTCACGGACCACCGCCAGGCCGCGCGGGTCCTTCAGATCGACGGCGAGGGACTTCTTGCCCCGGTTGCACCAGACGAAGTGCGAGGCGAGACCGCGCGCCGCCGTGTCGTAACCGCGCGCGAAGTCGCCGCCGTCCGGGCGCTCCACCTTGATTACCCGGGCCCCGAGGTCGGCCAGCTGACGGGTGGCGAAGGGGGCGGCGACCGCCTGCTCGACGGCCACCACCGTGATGCCGTCGAGGGGGAGTGGCAAGGAGTTCATGCCCCCGTGCATACCCGCTGACCGGCGCTTTCGCCACTCCCCGTGGCCCGGACCGCCGCTACAGCAGCGCGAACTGCCCCTCCGGGCCCTCCTCCTGGTGTCCGAGGACGGAGGCCGGACGCCGTGCCGAGGACGGGACCGGCAGTACCCCGGCCGCCCGCAGCTCGGCGGGACCGATCAGCGGACCCGCCTCCAGCGCGGCCCGCAGCTCCTTGCGGGGCCCCGCGGTGCCGTCCAGCAGGGCGAGTACGGTGATGAGTTCGAGCAGCTCCGAGGTCCACTCCCGGGGCCAGCCGCGCGCACCGACCGCGTCCAGACCGTCCGGCGCCGCCCCCTCCGGCGCCCGGCCCGCCGCCGCTGCCGCCCGGCGCCCGAACCAGAGCTCCAGCACCCGCACCCCGCCCACCGTGAACTCCCAGGCCGCCGCGGGCACCGGCGAGATCCGGCCGTCGCCGACGACCAGCGCCTCGTCCCCGGCGTCGTACGACAGCTCCGTGGGCCGGGCCGGGAGCGCCGCCCGCACATAGGGCCTGCGCCCGCCCGGCAGCCGGGGCCGCTCCCCGCCCCGGGCCCCGCGCGACTGGAGCCGTAGCAGCTCCCGGCCGAGCGCCACCCCGGACGACCACACCTCCGCGTCGGCCGGCAACGGGACATGGAGACCGGTGGCGGCGGGCCGGGCGGCCGCCAGAATCCAGCCCAGCACCGCCTCCGGGGTGAACGCGTCCGGGTCCGCCCCACCGCCGAGCCGCCCGCGCAGCAGCTCCGGGAGCCCCGGCGCGAGGTTGGGTTCGGTGCCGCCGGGCCTGCGGTACAGCGGCCTGATCCGGCCGGGCCGCCCGGCGGGGGAGTGCCCGTCGGGCGGCAGCGCGGTCACGGACAGGGCGGGCCCGGCGTCCTCGGGGGCGGAGCTGTGTTCCACCGCGAAGAGCTGCTGCCCGTCGGCGACCCGCCACAGCTCCGGACGGGCCGCGTCGATCAGCCGGTGGTCGGGCAGCAGCCACTGCTCGTCGTAGGGGCCGTGCAGGATCCGTACGGGGTCGGGGCAGGGGCCGGGAGTCCGGGCGAAGCGGGCCGTACCGGTCGACTGGCCGGGCAGGGCCGCGACCGAGGTGTGCGGCGTACGGGAACGGGTGGGCGCGAACAGCCGCTCCTGCTCGGCGGCGTCGGCACCGGCCAGCCGCTCCCAGCGGGCCCGGAGCGCCACCGGGTCGGGGCCGCTCACCCAGGCGCGGCCGGTTCGCAGCGGCCGCACCGACCACGGCATCAGCTCGTCCAGCGGCACGAACGCGTCGAGCGGCGAGAACGCCGTGTCCCCGCCGGATCCGGCCGCCGCCGTCCTGCGCGCTGCCACCGAGCCGTCCCCCTGTCCCGTGTCCCGTTTTCCCCTGTCCGCCGTGACGCTTTCGCATCGTAACGGCGGGCGGTGGCCCCGTGGGGCGGGGTCAGTGGGCCTCCACCGTCACGGAGAAGGAGAACCGGTCGCCCCGGTACCGGATCCGGGCCACGTCCACCACCTGCCCCTCCGCGTCGTACGTCACGCCCGTGTAGTGCAGGATCGGGCTGAGCAGCGGGACCTGGAGCAGCTCGGCGGTGACCGGGTCGGCGAGCCGGGCCTCCACCGTGTCGGTGATCCGGGAGATCCGCACCCCGACGACATCGCGCAGGACCTTCGTCATCGGCCAGCGTTCGAGGTCGGCCACGTCGATCCGGGCGGCGATGTCGGGGCGTACCGCGTTCTCCGCCCAGTTGGTGGGCTCGTCGCTCTCGCCGTCGCGGCGCAGCCGCCGGTAGCAGGTCACCTCGGAGCAGCCCGGGAAGAACTCGGCGAGATCACCGGGCACCGCCGTCGGGCCGTGGCCGAGAACGGTCGTCGCCTCCCCGGACTGCTGGGCCACGATCGCGTCGACCGAGCCCAGCAGCCGCACCGGGGAGACCCGCCGGGCGCGCGGCTCGATGAACGTGCCGCGCCGCCGGTGCCGGCTGATCAGCCCCTCCGTCTCCAGCTCCTTGAGCGCCTGGCGCATCGTGAGCACGCTGACGCCGTAGTGCGCGGCGAGTTGCTCCTCGGTGGGCAGCCGGGCGGAGGCGTCCTGCGGGCGGCCCAGTATGGAGGCCCGCAGGGACTGGGAGACCTGGTACCAGAGCGGCAGCTTCCGGTTCAGGACGAGCGAGTCGGGGGCGAACGCGGGCGGCCGGCACGGCTGTTCCGCACCGTGGTCCGCCCCGGCCTGTCCGTGGCTCTCTGTCACGTCGTCCCCGTCCCGTACCCTTCCGGCCTTCCGCCGCCTACGGCCGGAAGTTGCGGCTCAGACCCTGCCACACGTCGTCGTAGCCGCGCTGCAGATGGCCGGCGCCGGCCGCCTGCGCGGTCGCCGTGACCGGCCAGCGGGTCTCGAACATGAAGGCCAGACCGTCGTCGATCTTCTGCGGCTTCAGCTCCGCCGCGCTCGCCCGGTCGAAGGTCTCCCGGTCCGGTCCGTGCGCCGACATCATGTTGTGCAGGGAGCCGCCGCCGGGCACGAAGCCGTCCGCCTTCGCGTCGTACGCCCCGTCGATCAGCCCCATGTACTCGCTCATCACATTGCGGTGGAAGTACGGCGGGCGGAAGGTGTCCTCGCCGACCAGCCAGCGCGGCGCGAAGACGACGAAGTCCACCCCGGCCAGTCCCGGGGTGTCGGACGGCGAGGTCAGCACCGTGAAGATCGACGGGTCGGGGTGGTCGTAGCTGATCGTGCCGATCACATTGAACCGGCGCAGGTCGTAGACGTACGGGGTGTGGTTGCCGTGCCAGGCCACCACATCGAGCGGCGAGTGGTCGTACGTCGCCGACCAGAGGTTCCCGCAGAACTTGTTGACCACCTCCACCGGGCCCTCGTGGTCCTCGTACGCGGCGACCGGGGCGAGGAAGTCCCGGGCGTTCGCCAGGCCGTTGGCGCCGATCGGGCCGAGGTCGGGCAGCGCGAACGGGCGGCCGTAGTTCTCGCAGACGTAACCGCGCGCGGTCTCCTCCAGCAGCTCCACCCGGAAGCGGACGCCGCGCGGGATCAGGGCGACATGGCCCGGTTCGGCGCGCAGCAGGCCCAGCTCGGTGCGCAGCAGCAGTCCGCCGCGCTCGGGAACGATCAGCAGCTCGCCGTCCGAGTCGCTGAACACGCGGTCCGTCATCGAGGCGTTGGCGCTGTAGAGGTGGATCGCCATCCCGGCGCGCTGGGTGGTGTCGCCGTTGCCGCCGAGCGTCCACAGACCGCTCAGGAAGTCCGTGCCGGGCGCGGGGTCGGGCAGCGGGTTCCAGCGCAGCCGGTTCGGGTCCGGCACGGTCTCGGTGAAGGGCGCCGAGCGCAGGCCCCCGTTGTCGGTCCGGGTGAACGCCGGGTGGGCGGCCGAGGGGCGGATCCGGTAGAGCCAGGAGCGGCGGTTGTCCGCGCGCGGCTCGGTGAAGGCGGAGCCGCTCAGCTGCTCCGCGTACAGCCCGAGCGGGGCGCGCTGGGGGGAGTTGCGGCCGTGCGGCAGCGCCCCGGGCACCGCCTCCGAGCTGTGCTCGTTGCCGAAGCCGGAGGAATACGTCAGCCCCTCGGCCGTCTTCCTCGCCTGGTCGATCGCGCTCATCCCGCACTCCCGGTGCCCAAGAAAGCCCTCGGACCCGCCGGACGACGAATCCTATGCACCACCGTAGGAATAGGAGCGGGGCACGTCAACGGCATACATCGCGCCATTCGTGGCGTGTGCGGCGTCCCGCACGGCGGTCGCGGCGCCGTCCGCGGGGGCGGCTGCCGGGCGGCTGCCGTTCGCCGGGCGGTAGGGGCACGGCATCATGGGCCCGTGCCTCAGCCCCATGTCACCCCGAACCTCCGTCGCGCCCCCGTGCAGCAGCGCAGCGCCGACCGCCTGGCCCGGATACTCGACTCCTGCGCCGGTCTCCTCGACGAGACCGGCTACGAGCAGCTCACCACCCGGGCCGTCGCCGAGCGCGCCGAAGTGCCCATCGGCTCCGTCTACCGTTTCTTCTCCAACAAGCGCGCGCTCGTCGACGCCCTCGCGCTGCGCAACCTGGACACCTACGCCGACCGCATCACCGCCCGGCTCGCGGATCTTCCCGCCGACGACTGGCGCGCCGCCATCGACGCGGTGCTCGACGAGTACCTGGCGATGAAGCGGAGCGTCCCCGGGTTCGCGCTCGTCGACTTCGGGCCGCCGTTTCCCGCCGAGGGCGCGGCGGACGACGCCAACCGGCGGCTGGCGGACCGGCTCGCCGTGCTGCTCGCCGGTCACCTCGGCCGCCGGGCCGACGAGCGGCTGTCCCGGGCGATCCTGGTGAGCGTGGAGGCCGCGGACGCGCTGCTGCAACTGGCCTTCCGTACGGAGCCGACGGGCGACGCGGCCATCGTCGCCGAGACCCGGACCCTGGTCAGGTCCTACCTCGCCCACACGCTCGACTGAGCGACGGCATCCCGCTCCCCTCTTCTTCCCCGTGCGAGACCTCCCCACTGTGCGTACCGGTCGGTATGCTCGGCCGGGCCGGGGCTTCCACGCCCGCCCGGCCCATGTCCGTGTGCCGTCGCCGCAGCCGCCCCGGGGAGGGCCCATGTCCCACGACTCCCGCACCGCACCGCGTATCTGCCCCCTCTGCGAGGCCACCTGCGGCCTCACCCTCACCATCGAGGGGACCACCGTCACCGGTGCGCGCGGAGACCGCGACGACATCTTCAGCAAAGGCTTCATCTGCCCCAAGGGCGCCTCCTTCGGCGGGCTCGACGCCGACCCCGACCGGCTGCGCGTCCCCCTCGTGCGCGGCGACGACGGGGAGCTGCGCGAGGCGACCTGGGGCGAGGCGTTCGACCTGATCGCCGCACGGATGCCGGCCCTGACGGAGGCGTACGGGCCCGGGGCCGTCGGCGTGGTCCTCGGCAACCCCAACGTGCACACGATGGCGGGCTCCCTCTACCCGCCCCTGCTGCTCGCCGCCCTGCGCACCCGTAACGTCTTCACCGCCAGCACCCTGGACCAGATGCCCAAGCACGTCTCCAGCGGCCTGCTCTTCGGCGACGCGCACGCCATCCCCGTACCGGATCTCGACCGCACCGGCCATCTCCTGCTGATCGGCGCCAACCCGCTGGAGTCCAACGGCAGCCTCTGCACCGCCCCCGACTTCCCCGGCCGGCTCAAGGCCCTGCGCCGGCGCGGCGGCACCCTCACCGTCATCGACCCGCGCCGCACCCGTACCGCCCGGCTCGCCGACCGGCACGTCGCGATCCGGCCCGGTGCGGACGCCCTGCTGCTGGCCGCCCTCGCGCACACCCTCATCGACGAGAAGCTCGCCGACCCCGGGCCGCTCGCCGGGCATCTGGAAGGGCTCGACGAACTCGCCGACGCCCTCGCGGACTTCACCCCGGACGCGGTCGCCGCCGCCTGCGACGTGGACGCGGACACCATCACCGCCATCGCCCGCGAACTCGCCGCCGCGCCCACCGCCGCCGTCTACGGGCGCATCGGCAGCTGCACCGTCGAGCACGGCACCCTCGCCAGCTGGCTGGTGGACGTCCTCAACATCCTCACCGGCAACCTCGACCGGCCCGGCGGCGCCCTCTTCCCGCTCTCCGCCACGGCCCGCGCGCCGCGCCCCGCCGCCCCCGGCAAGGGCTTCGCGCTCGGCCGCTGGGCGAGCCGGGTCTCCGGGCACCCCGAGGCCAAGGGCGAACTCCCCATCGCCGCCCTCGCCGAGGAGATCGACACCCCGGGCGAGGACCGTATCCGCGCCCTGGTGGTCATCGCGGCCAACCCCGTGCTCTCCGCACCCGACGGCGACCGGCTCGACGCGGCCCTCGCCGACGGGCTCGACTTCATGGTCAGCGTCGACCCGTATCTCAACGAGACCTCCCGCCGCGCCGACGTCGTCCTGCCCCCGCCGCCGCCCTCGCAGAGCGCCCACTTCGACTTCGCGTTCAACAACTTCGCCGTCCACAACCAGGTCCGCTACACCCGCGCCGCCGTGCCCCTGGAGGACGGGCGGATGGACGAGAGCGAGATCCACGCCCGGTTGATCCTCGCGGTGAGCGGCATGCACGGCGCGCCGCCCTCCGCCGTCGACGACCTGGCCGTCGACACCGCCCTCACCCGGGCCGGAGCCCCGAAGGAGCTGGCCGCCGAACTCACCGGCGAGAACGGCCCCGAACGGCGACTGGACCTGATGCTGCGCCTCGGCCCGTACGGGCTGACCCTGGAGCGGCTCCTCGCCCACCCGCACGGCATCGACCTCGGCCCGCTGAAACCCCGCGTCCCCGAGGTCCTGCGCACCCGCTCCGGCCGCATCGAACTGCTCCCGGAGCCGATCGCCGCCGACCTGCCGCGGCTGCGCCGGGCGCTGGGCGACCGGCCCGCCCCGCTCGTCCTCGTCGGCCGCCGCCATCTGCGCTCCAACAACAGCTGGATGCACAACGTCGGTTCGCTCACCGGCGGGTCCAACGTCTGCACCCTCCAGATCCACCCCGACGACGCGGCCCGCCTCGGTCTTGCCGACGGGGACACCGCCCGCATCGAGTCGTCGGGCGGCGGCATCGAAGCCCCCGCCGAGATCACCGACACCGTGCGCAGCGGGGTGGTGAGCCTCCCGCACGGCTGGGGCCACAGCCGCCCCGGCACCCGGATGTCGGTCGCCGCCGCCGACCCCGGGGCGAACGTGAACCAGCTGCTCGACGGCACGCTCCTGGATCCGCTGTCCGGCACGGCGGTCCTGAACGCCATCCCGGTCTCCGTCACCCCAGCTCACTAGCACTACCGCGTTGACCTGGGGTTTTGCTCGTATTGCTCACGCGTCAACGTCTTGTTAACTCTTCGAGGAGGCCCCTAACGTCATCCGGACCGACCGCCGAGACCGGTGGGAGTTCAAGGATGAACGTTAGGTATCCCCCATGCTGACAATCCTCGGCTTCGCCATGATCGCGACCTTCCTGGTCCTGATCATGACGAAGAAGATGTCGCCGATCGCGGCGCTGGTACTGATCCCCGCACTGTTCTGTGTCGCCGTCGGACAGGGAGCGCAGCTCGGCGACTACGTCATCGAAGGCGTCGGCAACCTCGCGCCCACCGCCGCCATGCTGATGTTCGCCATCGTCTACTTCGGCGTGATGATCGACGTCGGCCTGTTCGACCCGATCGTGCGGGGCATCCTGCGGTTCTGCAAGGCCGACCCGATGCGCATCGTCGTCGGTACGGCGGTGCTCGCCGCGATCGTCTCGCTGGACGGCGACGGCTCCACCACCTTCATGATCACCGTCTCGGCGATGTATCCCCTCTACAAACGCCTGAAAATGAGCCTGGTCGTGATGACCGGTGTCGCGGCCACCGCCAACGGCGTCATGAACACCCTGCCCTGGGGCGGCCCCACCGCCCGCGCCGCCACCGCCCTCAAGCTGGACGCCTCCGAGATCTTCGTGCCGATGATCCCGGCGCTGGCCATGGGGCTGCTCGCCGTGTTCGTGCTGGCGTACGTGCTGGGCCGCCGGGAGCGCAAGCGTCTGGGCATGCTCACCCTCGACGAGGCGCTGGCCCGGGAGCCGGAGCCGGAGACCGTGACCGCCGGCGTCGGCGCCGGAGCCACCGGTGGCGAGGACCGCCTCCGCAAGGGCGCCGCGGCCTCGGCAGGCGGTACGGGCACGGGTACGGGTACGGGCGCCGGAGCCGATGCCGCAGATGGCGACGGGGACGGCGACGGCGACGAAGAGTTCCAGGGCCTCGACCCGAACCGGTCCACGCTCCGCCCGAAGCTCTACTGGTTCAACGCCGGTCTCACCGCCGCCCTCCTGACGGCGATGATCATGGAACTGATGCCGATCCCGGTGCTCTTCCTGCTCGGCGCGGCCCTCGCGCTCACCGTCAACTTCCCCCACATGCCCGACCAGCGGGCCCGGATCGCCGCCCACGCCGACAACGTCCTCAACGTCTCCGGCATGGTCTTCGCCGCCGCCGTCTTCACCGGAGTCCTCACCGGCACCGGCATGGTCGAGCACATGGCCGACTGGGTGGTCGGCGCGGTCCCCGAGGCGATGGGCCCGCACATGGCCATCGTCACCGGCGTGCTCAGCCTGCCGCTCACCTACTTCATGTCCAACGACGGCTTCTACTTCGGCGTCCTGCCCGTCCTCGCCGAGGCGGGCGCGGCCCACGGCGTCTCGCCGCTGGAGATCGCCCGCGCCTCGCTGGCCGGTCAGGCCCTGCACATGTCCTCGCCGCTCGTGCCCGCCGTGTACGTCCTCGTCGGCATGGCGAAGGTCGAGTTCGGCGACCACACCCGCTTCACCGTCAAGTGGGCCGTCCTCACCTCGCTCGTGGTGCTCGCGGCGGGCATCCTCTTCGGCATCATGTGATGACCGTCCGACCGCGAACCGGGCCCGGCCGGGGCTGGCTGCTGCGCCTCGTCATCGCCTTCGCCTTCGCGCAGGGGGCGGTGTCGATGGCGCGGCCCGCCGTCTCCTACCGGGCCCTCGCGCTGGGCGCGGACGAGGCGGCCGTCGGCGTCATCGCCGGGGTCTACGCCCTGCTTCCGCTGTTCGTCGCCGTGCCGCTCGGCCGCCGCACCGACCACGGCCGGTGCGCGCCCCTGCTGCCGCTCGGCGTACTCCTGATCTCCGGCGGCTGCGCGCTCAGCGGCATCGTCTCCTCGCTGCCCGCGATGGCCGCCTGGAGCGGGGTGATGGGCCTCGGCCACCTGTGCTTCGTGATCGGCGCGCAGTCGATCGTGGCCCGGCAGTCCGCCCCCGACGAACAGGACCGCAACTTCGGGCACTTCACCATCGGCGCCTCGCTCGGCCAGCTCATCGGACCGATCGCGGCCGGTGCGCTGATCTCCGCCGACAGCGGTGCGCTGGGCCGTACGAGCGCCCTCGCGCTCCTCGTGTCGGCGGGGGTCTGCGCGGTCGCCCTCACCTCGCTCTGGCGCATCGAGCACCGCCGGCCCACCGGCTCGGGAACGGCCCCCGGCCACAAGGTCCCGGTCCGGGCGATCCTGGGCGCGCGCGGCGTCCCGGCGGGCATCTTCATCAGCATGGCGGTGCTGTCCGCCACCGACATCCTCACCGCCTATCTGCCGGTCGTCGGCGAACACCGCTCCATCGCACCGGCCACCGTCGGACTGCTGCTCAGCCTGCGGGCCGCCGCCACGATCGCCTGCCGGCTGGTGATGACACCGCTGCTGCGGCTGCTGGGCCGCCGGGCCCTGCTGACCACCAGCTGCCTGCTCGCCGGGCTCCTCTGCGCGGGCGTCGCCCTGCCCGTGTCCGTCCCGGTCCTCGCGGTCATGCTGGCGGTCCTCGGCTTCTGCCTCGGCGTCGGCCAGCCGCTGTCCATGACCACCGTGGTCCGGGCGGCCCCCGCCCAGGCCCGGTCCACCGCGCTCGCGCTGCGGCTGACCGGCAACCGGCTCGGCCAGGTCGCCGCCCCCGCCGCGGCGGGCCTGATCGCGGGCGCGGTGGGGGTGGCGGCCCCGTTCGCGCTGCTCGGCGTGCTGTTGCTCGGCGCGGCCGGACTCGGACTGCGCGGCGAGGCCCGTACGAAGCCGGCCCCGCCTGCCGCGGACACGGCGCCCACCCCCGTACCGCCCCACCCGGCCCTCGTACCACCGGACCCGGCGGAGCAGGATCCCGTACCGCCGGATCCGGCTCTCGTACCACCGGACCCGGCGGAGCAGGACCCCGTACCGCCGGACGCCACCCCCGTACCGCCGGCCGTCCGGAACGGCGCCGACCCCTCCGGGTGACCACCCCGTACGCCCCAACCTTCGCGCGAGTCATTCCCACACCCCGCCCGGTGGGCTAGCTTCCACACAGCCGCTCCCCACCGCGATGCCACCACTTCCCTCCGGGCGGACCCTCATGACGCGCGCGATCTCCCTGCACCAAGTCAGCAAGAGCTACGGCCGGGACCGGCGGGCCGTCGACCGGTTCACGCTCTCCATCGATCCGGGCGAGTTCGTCGTCCTGCTCGGCCCCTCCGGCTGCGGCAAGTCCACCGTGCTGCGCATGATCGCGGGCCTGGAGGAGATCACCGAGGGCGAACTGCTCCTCGACGGGGAGTACGCCAACCACACCCCGCCGCGCGAACGCGGCATGGCGATGGTGTTCCAGAACTTCGCGCTCTACCCGAGCATGACCAACCGGGCCAACATCGGCTTCCCGCTGAAGCTGGAGAACCCCCGCGAGGACACCACCGCGCGCGTCGAGGCCACCGCCCGGATGCTCGGGATCGAGCACGTCCTCGACCGCTACCCGGCCCAGCTCTCCGGCGGCGAACGCCAGCGGGTCGCGATGGGCCGGGCCATCTCCCGCCGCCCCTCCGTGTTCCTGATGGACGAACCGCTCTCCAACCTCGACGCGAAGCTGCGCAGCCATCTGCGCGCCGAGATCGCCCTGCTGACCAAGGAACTGGGCGTCACCACGGTCTATGTGACGCATGATCAGGCCGAAGCGATGTCCCTCGGCGACCGGGTGGCCGTGCTGCGCGGCGGAGTCCTCCAGCAGGTCGGTACGCCCCGCGAGGTCTACGCCCTGCCGGACAACGTGTTCGTGGCCGCCTTCATCGGCACCCCGCGCATCAACCTCCTCCAGGCCGTCGTGCACGCCCCGTTGGAGGGCCGGATGTCGATCGACCTCGGCCGTCAGCGCCTCGCCCTGCCCGAACCCCTCAGCCCCGACCACCAGTTGCTCCGGATCCAGCAGGGCCGGCGGATCATCGTGGGGCTGCGCTCGGAGGCGGTCCGGATCGCCCCGCCCAGTCGGGCCCGGCCCGGCGAGGTCGCCCTCAGCGGCATCGTCGAGCACGTCGAGTACCAGGGGCACGAGGCGTTGGTCCACCTCAGGACCGGTTCGCGGCCCGCCGTCGTGCCGGACCTCGAATCCGCCCGGCCCCGGGCGATGCCGCGCCGCCGCCGGGCCGCGGCGGGCGGCGGAGGCGGGGTCGGCGTGCTGGAACGGCTCAGAGGGCGGGCGGCCGGCCGCGTCAGCGGCCCGGTCGTCGCCCTCGACGAACCGGCCGGGGACCCCACCGGGATGCGGGGCCCCGACCACCCCTCCGCCCCCTCCGGCGACCTGGTCGTGCGCACCGGACCCGATATGCGGCTGCGGACCGGGGGACAGGTGCCGCTGCTGGTGGACCTGGCCCATCTGTACGTCTTCGACCACTACGGCCGCCGCATCTGCCCGCTGCCCCACGACGTTCCAGGGCTGGAAGACACTCCCTAGGGGGTTACTTGGTCCTGTTCAGCGCCCGGTCGAGCCGTCGATCAGTTCGCGGAGGATGTCCGCGTGACCCGCGTGGCGGCCGGTCTCCTCGATCATGTGCGTGAGCGCCCAACGGGCGCTGGGAGCAGGGCCGTTCGGTCGCGCGTGCGGCACCGGTGAGCCGAGGTCGGTGCAGATGTCGAGTACGTCGTTCGCCTCCGCGACCGCCTTCCGGTAGCGGGCGACGACCTCGGCCACACCGTCCTCGGGAGCGGCACGGAACGTCGCCGGCCAGTCGGCGACCGACTCCCCGAGGAAGGTGGACCGCTCGACGAAGGTCAGATGGTGGAGCAGGCCGAGCAGATTCGTGCCCGAGGGCACCCCGGCGGTGCGGACCTCCGGCTCCGGGGCACCCTCGACCTTCGCGGCGACCGAGGTGCGTACGTAGTCGAGGAAGCCGCGCAGCACCTCGATCTCGCTCCCGCCGGTCCGTGGCGGCGGGGTGTCCCGGCGGCGGGGACGTCGGCGAGGGCGGGGCGCGGCGGTCATGGTGCCTCCTCGGTGGGCGGTCGGGCGGTCGGGCGGTCCGGGCGGTCGTGCGGTCAGGCGGTCGTGCGGTCGTGCGGTCCGGGTGCGCGGACTCGTCCCAGTCTTGTCCCGGCGGCCGCCGTCCGGGCAAGGCCTCATGCTGTTCCGGCAAGACGGCCCGCGCCGGGGCGTGCGCGCCCGGCGTGACCGGTGTCTCGGAAGGCTCCCTGGCGCCGGAAAACTAACGGCGCTAGTTTGGGCGGGTGCGTCGTGTGCCCGCGCCGCACGGCTTCGGCGCTCCGCACAGCACGTCCGGGAGGAAACAGCCATGCAGGCCCATGACCAGATGTACATCGACGGTGCGTGGCGGCCCGCCGTCGGCCAGGACACGATCGCGGTCGTGAACCCGGCCGACGAGCAGGTCATCGCCCATGTGCCGGCGGGAACCGCCGAGGACGTCGACGCGGCGGTACGGGCCGCACGCGCCGCCTTCCCCGCCTGGGCCGCGACCCCGCCCGCCGAGCGCGCCGCCCGGCTCACCGCACTCGCCGACGCGCTGGCCGCCCGCAAGGACGAGCTGGCCGAGACGATCACGGCCGAGCTGGGCTCGCCGCTGCCGCTGTCGCAGATGGTCCACGCGGGCGTGCCCGTGCTGGTGGCCGCCTCGTACGCCGAACTGGCCGCCCGCCACACCTTCGAGGAGCGCATCGGCAACTCCACCGTGCTGCTGGAGCCGGTCGGTGTGGTCGGCGCGATCACCCCCTGGAACTACCCGCTCCACCAGATCGTCGCCAAGGTCGCCCCCGCGCTCGCCGCGGGCTGCACCGTCGTCCTCAAGCCCGCCGAGGACACCCCGCTGACCGCCCAGCTCTTCGCGGAGGCCACCGAAGCCGCCGGTCTGCCGCCGGGGGTCTTCAACCTCGTCACCGGCGTCGGACCGGTAGCGGGCCAGGCGCTCGCCGCCCACGAGGGCGTCGACCTGGTCTCGTTCACCGGCTCCACCGCCGTCGGCCGGCAGATCGGCGCCACCGCCGGGGCCGCGATCAAGCGCGTCGCCCTGGAGCTGGGCGGCAAGTCCGCCAATGTGATCCTGCCCGGTGCGGATCTCGCCAAGGCGGTCAACGTCGGCATCGCCAACGTGATGACCAACTCCGGCCAGACGTGCAGCGCCTGGACCCGGATGCTGGTGGACGCCGAGCGGTACGACGAGGCCGTGGAACTCGCGGCGAACGCCGTCACCAAGTACGTACCCGGCGAACGGGTCGGCCCGCTCGTCAACGCCAAGCAGCAGGACCGGGTGCGCGGTTACATCGCCAAGGGCGTCGAGGAGGGCGCCCGGCTGATCGCGGGCGGCCCGGACGCGCCGCTGGAGACCGGCTACTACGTCAGCCCGACCGTCTTCGCCGACGTCACCCCGGACATGACGATCGCCCAGGAGGAGATCTTCGGCCCGGTGGTCTCGATCCTGCGGTACGAGGACGTGGACGACGCGCTCCGGATCGCCAACGACACCGTGTACGGGCTCGCCGGGGCCGTGTGGGCCGCCGACGACGAGGAGGCGGTGGCCTTCGCCCGCCGGATGGACACCGGGCAGGTCGACATCAACGGCGGACGGTTCAACCCACTGGCCCCGTTCGGCGGTTACAAGCAGTCGGGGGTGGGACGCGAGCTGGGGCCGCACGGTCTGGCGGAGTACCTCCAGACGAAGTCGCTCCAGTTCTGACCCCGTAACCCTTTCCTCGTAACTCGTAAGGAGCCTGTTCGTGGTCCGCGCCGCCGTACTGCCCGCCGTCGGAGCTCCGCTGGAGATCACCGATATCGTCCTGCCGGACCCCGGCCCCGGCCAGGTGCGTATCGCGCTCGCCGCCGCCGGGGTCTGCCACTCCGATCTGTCCCTGTCCAACGGCACCATGCGCGTCCCGGTGCCCGCCGTCCTCGGCCACGAGGGAGCGGGTACGGTCCTGGCGGTCGGCGAGGGCGTCACCCATGTCGCGCCCGGCGACGGCGTGGTCCTCAACTGGGCGCCCTCCTGCGGCTCCTGCTTCCACTGCGGGATCGGCGAGGTCTGGCTCTGCGCCGACGCCCTGAAGGGCACCGCCAACCTCCACGCCCGTACGGCCGACGGCACCGACCTCCACCCCGGCCTCAACGTCGCGGCCTTCGCGGAGGAGACCGTCGTCGCCGCCAACTGCGTGCTGCCCGCCCCCGACGGCATCCCGCTCACCGACGCCGCCCTCCTCGGCTGCGCGGTCCTGACCGGCTACGGCGCGATCCACCACAGCGCCCGGGTCCGCGAGGGCGAGAGCGTCGTCGTCTTCGGGATCGGCGGCGTCGGCCTCGCGGTGCTCCAGGCCGCCCGGATCGCCGGAGCGTCCCGGATCATCGCGGTCGACGTCTCCCCGGCCAAGGAGGAGCTGGCCCGGCAGGCGGGCGCCACCGACTACGTCATCGCCTCCGCCACCACCCCGCGCGAGATCCGCAAGCTCACCGGCGGCCAGGGCACGGACGTGGCCGTGGAGTGCGTCGGCCGGCCCGCGACGATCCGGGCCGCCTGGGAATCCACCCGGCGCGGCGGGCGCACCACGGTGGTCGGCATCGGCGGCAAGGACCAGGAAGTCACCTTCAACGCCCTGGAGATCTTCCACTGGGGCCGGTCGCTCACGGGCTGCGTCTACGGCAACAGCGACCCGGCCCGCGACCTGCCCGCCCTCGCCGACCACATCCGCGCGGGCCGTTTCGACCTGTCGATGATGGTCACCGAACGCATCGCCCTGGACGGCATCCCCGCCGCCTTCGACAACATGATCGCGGGCAAGGGCGGCCGGGCGCTGGTCGTCTTCCAGTAGTCCGTTTCTAGTAGTCCGTGGTCCGGGAGGTCGAGGCGACCGGCCCCAGCAGCCGGGCGTCCATCTCGCCCTCCTCGAACAGCCGGGAGGCCGGGCCCACGATCAGCGGGTCCGGCACTCCGACCACCTCCGGGTCCTTGCCCGGGTAGTCGAAGCGGTCCAGCACATGCCGCATCGCCTCCAGCCGGGCCCGCTTCTTGTCGTTGCTCTTCACCACCGTCCACGGCGCGTCCGCCGTGTCGGTGTGGAAGAGCATCAGCTCCTTGGCCTCCGTGTACTCGTCCCACTTGTCCAGCGAGGCCAGGTCGACCGGGCTCAGCTTCCACCGTCGTACGGGGTCGATCTGCCGGATCATGAACCGGTTGCGCTGCTCGTTGCGGGAGACGGAGAACCAGAACTTCACCAGGTGGATGCCGTCGCGCGCGAGCATCCGCTCGAAGCCGGGCGCTTGGTGCATGAACTCCAGGTACTCGCGGGTCGTGCAGAACCCCATCACCCGCTCCACCCCGGCGCGGTTGTACCAGGAGCGGTCGAACAGCACGATCTCGCCGGCGCTCGGCAGATGTGCCGTGTACCGCTGGAAGTACCACTGGGTGCGCTCGCGCTCGGTCGGCTTCTCCAGCGCCACTATTCGGGCACCACGCGGATTCAGATGCTCGGTGAACCGCTTGATCGTGCCGCCCTTGCCCGCCGCGTCCCGCCCCTCGAAGAGGATCACCAGCCGCTCGTCGCGCTCCTTCACCCAGTGCTGGAGCTTCAGCAGCTCGATCTGGAGCGCCCGCTTGGCCTTGTCGTAGTCGCGGCGGCGCAGCTTGCGGTCGTACGGGTAGTCCTCGCGCCAGGCGTCGCGGGCGTGGCCCTTCGGCGTCACGAGGACCGGATCGTCGTCCCCGCTGTCGACCACACCGAAACCGTCCAGATACGGCCCGCCGTGACGGGCCGCCCGCCCCGCCTCCTCGCGGTCGGCCTTCTCGGCTTTCTCGGCCTTCTTACGGTCGCCCTGCGCTCCGGTCCTCCGTGTCATGACGGCTTCCCTCCACCGGCCCAGCGGGATTTCCGCGTGTGGGCCCAGTCTGCTGACGGCTCCGGGAGACCGCCACCCCGGCCAGGCAGAGCAGCCCGCCGAGAACGCCGAGCGGGGTCGGCACCTCGTCCAGCAGCACCCACGCCATGAGGACCACGATCGCCGGGACCGCGTACGTGGTGGCGCCCATCCGGCCCGCGGTGGTCCGGGCCAGCGCGTAGCCCCAGGTGGTGAAGGCCAGTGCGGTCGGGAAGACGCCCAGGTAGATCATGTTCAGCGTGGCGGACATCGGCGCGTCGGCCGCCTCGGAGATCAGCACCCCGGTGAACGGCAGGCAGGCGACGGCGCCGATCAGGCAGCCGAAGGTGTTGATCTGGAGCGAGGAACCGTACGCGAGCGCCGGCTTCTGGCTCACCACGCCCAGCGCGTACACCACGGCTGCCAGCAGGCAGAGCGCCACGCCCAGCACGGAGGAGCTGCCGTGCCCGGACATCGCGAGGCCGACGACGACGGCGCCCGAGAAGGAGATGCCCATGCCGAGCAGGAGGCGGCGGGGCAGCCCCTCGCCGAGCATGCGGGCGCCCATCAGGGCCATCAGGATCGGCCCGATGTTCACCAGCATCGCCGCGGTCCCGGCGTCGACCTCCTGTTCGCCCCAGTTGAGCGCCACCATGTAGAGCCCGAACCAGAGCACGCCGGAGGTGATGATTCCGCGCCAGGCGCCGCGCCCGGGCAGCCCCTCCCGCCGTACGAGGAGGATCGCCCCGAGCACGAGCGTGCCCGCCAGGAGCCGGCCCAGGGCGAGCGCGCCGGGGGAGTAGGACTCGCCGGCGCTGCGGATGGAGACGAAGGCGGAGGCCCACAGCACGACGGTGGTGCAGGCTGCGGCGGTGGCTCGCCAGGGGTGGGCCGGTGGGGAGGCCGGAAGCGGTGTCGGGGTCGTCGTCATGGCCACGACCGTAAAGCCGAAACGCTTCGCCCCCCACCGAATTGTCAACCCCCGTCAATCGACGGCCGCCCGCCGCTTACGGACGGAGCCCTGCCCGTTAAAGCCCGTCCACCCGCCGCTCACGGACGGCCCCCTGCCCACTTAAGCCCGCTTCCCGCCCGCCGCTCACGGACGAAGCCCTGCCCACTTAAGCCCGTCCGGCGATTGAGGACGGAACCCTGGTGGTGGTACGGGGCGACCCCTCCGTGGCCCGGAAGCAAAGGTGCTGCCCGTCCCGAGCCCCGGTTCCGTCCTCAAACGCCGGACGGGCTGAGTGGGTGCTGGCCGGTCCTCGAACGCCGGACGGGCTGGGAGGGTGCTGGCCGGTCCTCGAACGCCGGACGCGCTGGGTGGCCGCCGGACAGGCCGGAAGCTAGGGCCGGTCGTCGAGGGAGCCCGGGGCGATGCCCAGGAGGTCCGACAGCGCTCCCACCCCCGCCGAAGTAGCCCGCACCGCCCTCCCCGACCCCACCCGCTCGCACCACCCCACCGCCAGCACATGCGCGCACAGCGCCGCCCCCGCCGCCCCCGCGAGATGGGGCCGCCGCTCCGTCCAGTCCAGGCAGCCCCGGGCCAGGGGGCGTCGGGCCGACCGGTCCAGGGGGATGCCCAGGGCGGCGAACCACTCCAGGCCCGCCTCGGTCAGCGCGAACCCGGTGTCCTGCCGCAGCAGCCCCCGTGCCGTCATCGCCTCGGTGATCCGGATGCCGAGCCGTCCGGCGAGATGGTCGTAACAGGTACGCCCCCGGGCCAGCGCACTGCTGACGCTCGCCGCCCGCAGGGAACGCGGCCGCTCCGGGCTCTCGGGCGCCGCGTGCGAGGCCAGCTCCTCCACCAGGTGCGCGGCCCGCTCGTCGGCCAGCCGGACATAGCGGTGACGGCCCTGCCGCTCCTGGGCCAGCAGCCCGCCCGCGACCAGCCGCCCCAGGTGCTCGCTGGCGGTGGACGGGGCGACGGAGGCGTACCGGGCCAGCTCACCGGCGGTCCAGGCCCGCCCGTCGAGCAGGGCCAGGCAGAAGGAGGCGCGGGTCTCGTCCGCGAGGAGGGCGGCCAGTGCGGCGAGCCGAGAGGCCGCCGTGTCGTGCGGCCGGGGGCGCTGTCGCGGGGAACGGTCCATGCGTCCAGGGTGCGTCAGGGACGGTTCGGCGCCGGCCGAACCGTCGCCGCGCCGCCGCCCACCGGCCGCGCGTACTGCTCGTACTGGAGCGCCAGCCCGTCCAGCAGCGCCCGCAGCCCGGTCTCGAAGGCCCCTTCGTCGACCTGGCTGCGGTGGTCGGCCAGCAGATGGGCCTGGCCGAGGTGCGGGTAGTCGGCGGGGTCGTAGGCCGTCTCGTCGTCGACGAAACCCCCGGCGAACGACCCCAGCGCCGAACCGGTGATGAAGTAGCGCATCAGCGCCCCGATCCGGGTCGCCTGGGCGGGCGGCCAGCCCGCTCCGGTCATCGCCCCGAACACCGCGTCGGCGACCCGCAGCCCCGCCGGCCGGCGGCCCGGCCCCCGGGCCAGCACCGGGACGATGTGCGGGTGCGCGGCGAGCGCGGCCCGGTAGGACAGCGCCCAGTCGTGCAGGGCCTCGCGCCAGTCGCGGGGATCCGACTCCTCGAACATCGACAGATCGACCTGTACGGAGACCGCGTCGGCGACGGCGTCGAGGATCTCCTCCTTGTTGCGGAAGTGGTTGTAGAGCGAGGGCCCGCTGACCCCCAGCACGGCCGCCAGACGGCGCGTGGAGACGGCGTCGAGCCCCTCGGAGTCCACGAGCGCGCTCGCCGCCTCGACGATGCGGTCTCTGCTGAGGAGGGGCTTGCGCGGTCGGGCCATGCGGCTCATAGTAGGGCCTGCGAACCAGAAACTAGCAGTGCTAATTAAAGTGCGCCCGAGCGGCGCTCAGGAGAGGCAGTGGGTGGCGCACGATGGACCTGACGCTGAGCGAGGAGCAGGAAGCCGTCCGGAAGCTGGCCGAGGATTTCGTCGCCCGCGAGGTCGCCCCCCATGTCGTCGCATGGGACCGGGCCGAGAATGTCGACAGGTCGATCGTCGGCAAGCTCGGCGCCCTCGGCTTCCTCGGTCTCACCGTCCCCGAGGAGTACGGCGGCTCCGGCGGCGACCACCTGTCCTACTGCCTGGTCACCGAGGAGCTGGGGCGCGGCGACTCCTCGGTGCGCGGCATCGTCTCCGTATCGCTCGGCCTGGTGGCCAAGACCATCGCGTCTTGGGGCGACGAGGAGCAGAAGCGGTCCTGGCTGCCCCGGCTCACCTCCGGCGAGGCGGTCGGCTGCTTCGGCCTCACCGAGCCCGGCACCGGCTCGGACGCCGGGAACCTCGCCACCAGGGCCGTCCGGGACGG
Source organism: Streptomyces sp. DSM 106670 (assembly GCF_055792845.1). NCBI lineage: Bacteria > Bacillati > Actinomycetota > Actinomycetes > Kitasatosporales > Streptomycetaceae > Streptomyces > Streptomyces sp. DSM 106670. The sequence continues at coordinate 1,311,204 of NZ_CM147704.1, read as the reverse complement.
AGGGGGCGCCTTCCGCTCGAGCGGAGCCGGGAGTGGGGGAGACTACGTCGTCAACGGCACCAAGACGTTCATCACCAACGGCACCTGGGCCGACGTCGTCCTGCTCTTCGCGCGCACGAACGACACCCCCGGCCACCGGGGCGTCTCCGCCTTCCTCGTCCCCACCGACACCCCCGGCCTCACCCGCCGCACCATCCACGGCAAGCTCGGTCTGCGCGGCCAGGCCACCGCCGAACTGGTCCTCCAGGACGTCCGGATACCGGCGTCCGCCATGCTCGGCCCCGAGGGCAAGGGCTTCTCCATCGCCATGTCCGCCCTCGCCAAGGGGCGGATGTCGGTCGCGGCGGGCTGCGTCGGCATCGCCCAGGCCGCCCTGGACGCGGCCGTGCGCTACGCCGGCGAGCGCGAGCAGTTCGGAAAGCCCATCGCCCGCCACCAGCTCGTCCAGGAACTGCTCAGCGACATCGCCGTGGACGTGGACGCCGCCCGGCTGCTCACCTGGCGGGTCGCCGATCTGATCGACCGGGGCCAGGAGTTCGCCACCGCCGCCTCCACGGCCAAGCTGTACGCCTCCGAGGCCGCCGTCCGCTGCGCCAACAACGCCCTCCAGGTCTTCGGCGGCTACGGCTACATCGACGAGTACCCGGTCGGCAAGCTGCTGCGCGACGCCCGGGTGATGACGCTCTACGAGGGCACCAGCCAGATCCAGAAGCTGATCATCGGCCGCGCGCTGACGGGCGTCTCCGCGTTCTGACCCGGCCCCCGGGCCCGTACCCGCGCGGCGCTCGGCCTCGTACAGGCGTCCGACGTCTGAGTACGGGCCTGAGTACGGGCGCGGATGTGGTGTGCGCCACGTCGGGCGGATGCTGGCCCCATGAGTGACACGACATCGGTCAAGCAGCAGAGCACCGCGGCCTTCTACATGCAGGCCGTCGCCTCCTTCATGGTGGCGATCGCCGCGGTCGCCTTCGGTATCTTCTTCCTCGACGCCGACGCCTGGGTGCGCGGCTTCCTCGCCATCGGCGTGCTCTACCTCGTCACGTCCTGCTTCACGCTCGCCAAGGTGATCCGGGACCGCCAGGAGGCCGGGCAGATCCACAGCAGGGTCGACCAGGCCCGGCTGGAGAAGATCCTCGCCGAGCACGACCCCTTCCAGAAGCTCTGACCCCGCGGGATCGGCAGGACATCCCCTAAGCGCTTGCTCAGGTTCGGGGTATGGTGTGCGTCCTGCTGACGGAGAGGGGCCTTGGGCGATGAGTGCGGTGGAGGAGACGAGCGGCGAGGACACGCCGTGGGGCGAGGTCACTCCCGAGGCGGCCAGGCGGCTGCTCGTCGCCGCCGTGGACGCCTTCGCCGAGCGCGGGTACCACGCGACCACCACCCGTGACATCGCCGGCCGGGCCGGGATGAGCCCGGCCGCGCTCTACATCCACTACAAGACCAAGGAAGAGCTGCTCCACCGGATCAGCAAGATCGGCCACGAACGGGCGCTGTACGTCCTCGACGCCGAGGCCGACCGGGACGGCACGGCCGCCGAACGGCTCGCCGGGGCCGTCCGCTCCTTCGTCCGCTGGCACGCGGAGCGGCACACCACCGCCCGGGTCGTGCAGTACGAGCTCGACGCGCTGGGCGAGGAGCACCGCACCGAGATCGTCGCCCTGCGGCGCAGGAGCGACGCGGTGGTGCGCCGGATCATCAGCGAGGGGGTGCGGGACGGCGAGTTCGACGTCCCCGACATCCCCGGCACCACGCTCGCGGTGCTGTCCCTCTGCATCGACGTGGCCCGCTGGTTCAACGCCCAGGGCAGCCGCACGCCCGACGAGGTCGGCGAGCTGTACGCCGACCTCGTCCTGCGGATGGTCAAGGCCCGGCAGGTCCCGTAGCGGCCCGGCGGGTCACGGAAGCCGTCGGGCGGGTTCAGAAGTAGTAGCGGGACACCGACTCGGCGACACAGGCCGGCTTCTCGCCGCCCTCGCGCTCGACCGTGACGACCGCCGTCACCTGCACGCCGCCGCCCACCTCCGCGACCTCGTGGAGCACCGCCGTGGCCCGCAGCCGCGAGCCGACCGGGACGGTCGAGGGGAAACGGACCTTGTTGGTCCCGTAGTTGATGCCCATCTTCATGCCCTCGACCCGCATCACCTGCGGTACCAGCGCGGGCAGCAGCGAGAGCGTCAGATAGCCGTGCGCGATGGTCGTGCCGAACGGTCCGTCCTTCGCCCGCTCCGGGTCCACATGGATCCACTGGTGATCGCCGGTCGCCTCGGCGAACTGGTCGATCCTCTTCTGCTCGATCTCCAGCCAGTCGCTGTGTCCCAGCTGCTCGCCCACTCCGTCCCGCAGCTCCTGCGCGGACGTGAAGATCCTCGGCTCTGCCATGTTCCCGGTCCCTGCCTTCCGGCTCGACGCGCTGCCCGCGCGATGTCTAAGCGCTTGCTCAGCATTGTCCGGCGGCGCGTTCCTGTCAACGACATGGCAGTAGGTTTGAGGGGTGCCACAGATCCCACAGACACTCCACGAACTCTCGGTCGGCCAGCTCTCGGCGCGCAGCGGCGCAGCCGTCTCGGCCCTGCACTTCTACGAGTCCAAGGGCCTGATCACCTCCACCCGCACCAGCGGCAATCAGCGCCGCTACACGCGGGACGCGCTGCGCCGGGTCGCCTTCGTCCGGGCGGCGCAGCGCGTCGGCATCCCGCTGGCCACGATCCGGGACGCACTCGCCGAACTGCCCGAGGAGCGCACGCCCAACCACGAGGACTGGGCCCGCCTCTCCGAGGTGTGGCGCAAGGAACTGGACGAGCGCATCAAGCAGTTGCACCGCTTGCGCGACCATCTGACCGACTGCATCGGATGCGGCTGTCTGTCGCTGGAGACCTGTGTGCTGTCCAACCCCGACGACATCAGCGGTGAGCGGATCACCGGTTCCCATCTGATGCCCGAGCGCAAGCCGTCCTCCTGAGCGCCGTCGCGGGACCGGACTCCTGGCCTTCCGGCCCCGTCCACCGGGGCCGGGCGGCCGCGCGGAACGCCGGGCCTCACGCCGCCTGCACGGCCGGCCTCCGGTGCCGCGGCAGCCGGGCCCTGGCCAGGGTGCGGTCGGTCAGCGCGGGCCGCGGCACCACGATCCCGCAGCCCGTGCACACCGGACCCGCCCACGGCTCGTCGCCCCGCTCCTGCCGCCACTCGATGCCGGTGCCCGCGCAGACCGGGCAGGCGGAGCCGGGGCCGGCGCCGAGAGCCGCGATCAGCCGGCGCAGGACCTCGGCGAGCGGCTCGGTCGGATGGACGCCCGGGTCGGTGCAGCGGGCCACTCCGTGACCGCCCCAGGTGCGGCGGTGCCAGTCGTCGAACGCGCCCGGCCGCCGCAGCCCCGCGTGCTTCTCGCGCCGCCGCCGCTCGGCGAACCCCGCCTCGTACGCGAGCCACACGGCCCGCGCCTCCTCCAGCTCGTCCAGCGCGCGCATCAGACGCACCGGATCGGGCGCCCGGTCCTCGGGATCGATCCCGTGCCGGGCGCACAGATGGTCCCAGGTCGCCCGGTGCCCGTACGGGGCGAACCTCTCCAAACACTTGCGCAGTGAATACCGCCGCAGGGCCAGATCACCCAGCGGATCGCGTACCTGTCTCGCAAGACTCCGGAAACCGGCCATGACACCGCCACCTCCGTCGCTCATCCTTGGACGTCAAGGAATGGACGTACGCCTGCCCGTTTCGGCTCCATCGAAAGATGAAATCCGTCCATTGGCCGAGACGCCCCATGTGGGACGGGGTGCCACGGGCGGAAGCGGAGCGGCGCACGGGAGGGTGGTGCGCGGGTGTACGTCCTCGCGCGGGTGGCGAAATCCCAGGGCGGCGGCACGATCCCGTGAGGTGGGGTCCGCCCATGGCGGCAGTTCGCCCGTGCCGGGAAAGGATCACCGCCGACCATGTGCTCGACGCCGGTCGGCCGGAAGTAGCACCCGAGCAGCGCAGGTTCGCCCCCCCCGGGACCACCCCCTAGCCCCCGTACCGCAGATACCTCCGCCGCTTCGCGCGGAACGCCGACAGGTCCCGCTGCCAGGCCCGTACGACCTCGTCGGTGTCCGCGCCCGCGTCGATCATCGTGCGGACCCGGGTGTTCCCGGTGAGCTTGTCGATCCAGTTGTCCGGCCGCCAGGCGAAGCCGCTCCAGGTCTGCTTCGCCGTCACCAGCAGGGCGATCCCGGTGCGGACCGGGTCGAACACCTCCCGGTCCTGGACGTGCACCTGCACCCCGCCCACCGTCTTCCCCTCGAACTTGGAGAACACCGGCGCGAAGTACGCCTCGCGGAAGGCCACCCCCGGCAGCTCCAGCGCGTTCGCGGCGGCCGCCCAGCCACGGTCGATGCCCTCCGCGCCCAGCAGTTCGAAGGGACGCGTGGTGCCCCGGCCCTCGGAGAGGTTCGTGCCCTCGAAGAGACAGGTGCCGGAGTAGACGAGAGCCGTCTCGGGCGTCGGCATGTTCGGGCTCGGCGGCACCCATGGCAGCCCGGTGTCGTCGAAGAAGTCCGAGCGCCGCCACCCCGACATCGTCACCACGTCCAGCCGCACCGGATTCTCGTGCAGGAACTCCGCGTTGAAGAACAGCGCCAGCTCCGCCACCGTCATCCCGTGCGCCTGGGCGATCTCCCGGCGGCCGACGAACGTGGCGAAGGCCGGGTCCAGCACCGGGCCCAGCGCGGCCCGCCCGGTCACCGGGTTCGGCCGGTCCAGCACCACCAGGCGTTTGCCCGCGAGCGCGGCCGCCTCCATGCAGTCGTACAGCGTCCAGATGTACGTGTAGAAGCGGGCGCCCGCGTCCTGGATGTCGAAGACGACCGTGTCCACGCCCGAGGCGGTGAAGATGTCCGCGAGGTCCTGCCCGCTCTTGAGGTACGTGTCGTAGACCGGCAGCCCGGTCGCCGGGTCGTCGTAGCGTCCCTCGGAGCCGCCCGCCTGCGCGGTGCCCCGGAACCCGTGCTCGGGGCCGAACACGGCGGTCAGGTTCACCCGCGCGTCCGGATGCATCACATCGACGATGTGCCGGACGTCGGCGGTGACGCCGGTCGGGTTGGTGACGATGCCGACCTTCTGGCCCCGCAGCAGCCGGTAGCCGTCGGCCGCGAGCCGGTCGAAACCGGTACGCACCCGGCCGCGTCCGGGCCCGGAGCCGTGTCCGGACCCGGACGAGGCGGCGGCGGGACCGGTGCCGGCCGCCGTCGCCGCGAGCGCTCCCACGGCGCCTCCCGCGGCCAGCAAACCACGTCGGGACAGGCTCATTCCGCTACCTCCATGATCGCGCCGACTGTCATGGCCACGCACGCTAGCGCGGGCCGGGGCCGCGCGGAACGACCTGGGCCGCGCCGATTCCCCGAGCCGGTCCCCGCACCCCTCCCGGGCCCCCGCCCGGTCCGTTCCCGGCCCTTCCCCGATGACATACCGACCGGTTAGTCTGCCGGTGCGGTCGGACGGGACCGGACGGGACCGGACGGGGCCGGATGAGGAAAGGCGGGATGGCGATGGGTTCGGTGCAGGACGCCGGCGTAGTGGTCACAGGGGCCGGAGGCGGCATCGGAGCCGCGCTGGCCCGCAGGTTCGCCGCCGGGGGAGCGCGGGTCGTCGTCAACGACCTGGACCTCGCCCGGATCGAGCCGCTCGCGAAGGAGATCGGCGGGACCGCCGTCGCCGGGGACGCCTCGGGCATCGTGGACGCGGCCCGGGAGGCGCTGGACGGCACCGTGGACGTCTACTGCGCCAACGCGGGCCTGGCCTCGCCCGGCGACGCGTTCGCCGACGAGGAGGTCTGGGCCGCCGCCTGGGACGTCAATGTGATGGCCCACGTCCGCGCGGCCAGGGCCCTGCTGCCGGAGTGGCTGGAGCGCGGCAGCGGCCGGTTCGTCACCACCGCCTCCGCCGCCGGGCTGCTGACGATGATCGGCGCGGCGCCGTACAGCGTCACCAAGCACGGGGCGGTCGCCTTCGCCGAGTGGCTCTCGCTCACCTACCGCCACCGCGGCGTCAAGGTTCACGCGATCTGCCCGCAGGGCGTACGCACCGACATGCTCACCGCCGCCGGTTCGGCCGGCGAGCTGGTCCTCGCCCCCGGCGCCATCGAGCCGGACGCCGTCGCCGACGCCCTGTTCGAGGCGATGGACGCCGACCGCTTCCTGGTCCTGCCGCACCCGGAGGTGGCGGGCTACCACCAGGCGCGCGCCGCCGATCCGGACCGGTGGCTGGGCAATATGAACCGCCTCCAGCAGAAGTGGGAGGCGAGCGGCGCATGAGCGACCCGACCCCCGGACCCGTGACCCCCGAACCCGCGGCCTCCGGGCCCGTGGACTCCGCCGCCGCGGCCTCCGCCGCCCGGGCCGCCACCGGGTCCATCTACGCCGCCCAGCCGTGGCTGGCCCTGCTGAGCGACGCCCAGCGCGCCCCCGTCACCCCGCCCGCGACCGTGCTGCACGCCTGGCGGGCGGCCGTGGACCGGGCCCCGGACCGCCCGGCCCTGGCCTACTTCGACGGCCGCCTGAGCTACCGCGAGACCGACGCGCTGTCGGACTCGGTGGCCGGGCACCTCGCCGCCCGGGGGCTCCGCCGGGGCGACCGGGTCGCGATCATGCTCCAGAACAGCCCGCACTTCGTCCTCGCCCTGCTCGGGGCGTGGAAGGCGGGGGCCACCGTCGTCCCGCTCAACCCGATGTACAAGTCCGGCGAGGTCGGCCACGTACTCAAGGACGCCCAGGTCACCGCGCTGATCTGTGCGGACCGGGCGTGGGAGGCGTATCTGCGGGACACCGCGGCGGCCGCCCCGGACCTCACCATCGCCCTCACCGCCTGCGAGCTGGACCTCCAGAGCGTGAACGACCCCCGGGTCCTCGGCTTCGAACGGCTCCCCGCCCCCGGCCCCGACGACCTCGCGGACGATCTGCTGACCGCCGCCCGCGCCGGGCGCCCGGCCCCGGCGGACCGCGAGCTCACCGCCGCCGACACGGCGCTGATCAGCTACACCTCCGGCACCAGCGGCACCCCCAAGGGCGCGATGAACGCCCACGGCAACATCATGGTCAACGCCGAACGCCAGCGCACCGGCCATCCGATCGCCGAGGGCTCCGCCTACTTCGCGCTCGCCCCGCTCTTCCACATCACCGGCATGGTCTGCCAGCTCTCCGCCTGTATCGCCAACGCGGGCACCCTCGTCCTGGCCTACCGCTTCGAGGCGGGCGTCGTCCTGGAGGCCTTCGCCGCCCACCGCCCCGCCTACACCGTCGGCCCCTCCACCGCCTTCATGGCCCTGGCCGCCCACCCGGACGTCACCCCGGACCACTTCTCCTCGTTCCGGGTGATCTCCTCCGGCGGCGCGCCCCTGCCGCCCGCGCTCGTGGAGAAGTTCCGCGCGGGCTTCGGCCCGTACATCCGCAACGGCTACGGACTCACCGAGTGCACCGCCCCCTGCGCCTCGGTCCCGCCCGAGCACGAGGCCCCCGTCGACCCGGTCTCGGGCACCCTCTCCGTCGGTGTGCCCGGACCCGACACCGTCGTACGGATCCTCGACGAGGAGGGGCGGGAGGTGCCCTTCGGGGAGCAGGGCGAGATCGCGGTGCGCGGCCCCCAGGTCGTCTCCGGCTACTGGAACCTCCCCGAGGCCACCGCCGCCGCCTTCCCCGACGGCGAGCTGCGCACCGGCGACATCGGGTTCATGGACGCGGCGGGCTGGCTGTACGTCGTCGACCGCAAGAAGGACATGATCAACGCCTCCGGGTTCAAGGTGTGGCCCCGTGAGGTGGAGGATGTCCTCTACACCCACCCGGCGGTGCGCGAGGCGGCCGTCGTGGGCGTGCCCGACGCGTACCGGGGGGAGAGCGTCCGGGCGTACGTGAGCCTGCGCCCGGGGGCCTCTGTGGAGCCCGGCGAGCTGGGCGCGTACTGCAAGGAGCGGCTCGCCGCGTACAAGTATCCGCGCGAGGTGGAGATCCTGACCGAGCTGCCGAAGACGGCGAGTGGGAAGATCCTCAGGCGGGAACTGCGTTCCCACCGCTAGAACGGCGTCGAAACAGCACATGCACAGTACGAAAGGAAGGTGGCGGCTCATGGCCAAGGCGACGGATCAGAACGGCACTCCCGTCCCTCAGAGGCTGCTGGCCGCCGCCACCCGGCTCTTCGCCGAGCGCGGGTACGACCGCACCTCGGTCCAGGAGATCGTCGAGGCGGCGGGTGTCACCAAGGGGGCGCTCTACCACTACTTCGGCTCCAAGGAGGACCTGCTCCAGGAGGTCTACGCCCGGGTGCTGCGGCTCCAGCAGGAGCGCCTGGACGCCTTCGCGGACGCCGAGGCGCCGGTCGAGCAGCGGCTGCGCGACGCGGCGGCCGACGTGGTCGTCACGACCATCGACAACCTGGACGACGCGGCGATCTTCTTCCGCTCCATGCACCATCTGAGCCCCGAGAAGAACAAGCAGGTGCGCGTCGAGCGCCGCCGCTACCACGAGCGCTTCCGGGCCCTGATCGAGGAGGGCCAGCGCGGCGGCGTGTTCTCCTCGGCCACCCCCGCCGACCTGGTCGTCGACTACCACTTCGGCTCGGTCCACCACCTCTCCACCTGGTACCGCCCGGACGGCCCGCTCAGCCGCCAGGAGGTCGCCGACCACCTCGCGGACCTGCTGCTGCGGGCCCTGCGCCCGTAGGGGGTGTCGTCGAACTGCCGCCCGCCGGGGCGATCCGGTGGCCCGGTCCGCCGGTCGGGGCGAGTCTGGATGTATGAGGTATGTCCGGCCTCCACCGGAGGCGTCAGCGTTCACGGGCGAAGGGTTGTTCGTTAATAGAACGGACCTGTCCGGTTTCCGCTCTTGACGGAGCACTGTCATTTCCTTGAGCATCGGTCACGCATTGCGCACCTCTGGGCCCCTTGTCCGGGCCCATGCTCCAGGACCCGGCCCGATCACCGCGGCCGGGTACCCCCCGCACGTTCCGTCAGTCCCCAACGGAATCCGGAGCCCGTGAATGAGACCGAACCGTTTCACCCTGCGCAGATCCCCGGCGGCCGTCGCCGCCGTAGCCCTCGGAGCCCTCCTCGCGACCGCCGCGCCCAGCGCTCAGGCCGCCGGGGCGCCGACCCCGGAGGCGGTCGCGGCAGCGGCGCCCGACATCCCCCTGGCCAACGTCAAGGCCCACCTCACCCAGCTCTCGACGATCGCCGCGAACAACGGCGGCAACCGCGCCCACGGCCGGCCCGGCTACAAGGCGTCCGTCGACTATGTGAAGGCCAAGCTCGACGCGGCCGGATTCACCACCACGCTCCAGCAGTTCACCTCCAGCGGCGCCACCGGCTACAACCTGATAGCCGACTGGCCCGGCGGCGACGCGAACAAGGTCCTGATGGCCGGGGCCCACCTCGACTCGGTCTCCTCCGGCGCCGGGATCAACGACAACGGCTCCGGCTCGGCCGCCGTGCTGGAGACCGCGCTCGCCGTCTCCCGCGCCGGGTACCAGCCCGACAAGCACCTGCGGTTCGCCTGGTGGGGCGCGGAGGAGCTGGGGCTGATCGGCTCGAAGTACTACGTCAACAACCTGCCGTCCGCCGAGCGTTCCAAGCTCTCCGGCTATCTCAACTTCGACATGATCGGCTCGCCCAACGCCGGCTACTTCGTCTACGACGACGACCCGGTCATCGAGAAGACCTTCAAGGACTACTTCGCGGGCCTGAACATCCCCACCGAGATCGAGACCGAGGGCGACGGCCGCTCCGACCACGCCCCGTTCAAGAACGTCGGCGTCCCCGTCGGCGGGCTCTTCACCGGCGCGGGCTACACCAAGTCCGCCGCCCAGGCGCAGAAGTGGGGCGGGACCGCGGGCCAGGCCTTCGACCGCTGCTACCACTCGTCCTGCGACAGCCTGAGCAACATCAACGACACCGCCCTGGACCGCAACAGCGACGCCGCCGCCCACGCGATCTGGACCCTGTCCGCCGGCAGCGGCGAGCCGCCCACCGGCGAGGGCGTGTTCAGCAACACCGACGATGTCGCCATCCCGGACGCGGGAGCCGCGGTGACCTCGACGATCGCGGTCACCGGCCGGACGGGCAACGCCCCGGCCGCCCTTCAGGTGGGCGTCGACATCAAGCACACCTGGCGCGGCGACCTGGTCGTCGATCTGCTGGCGCCGGACGGCAGCGCGTACCGCCTGAAGAACTCCAGCAGCGGCGACTCGGCCGACAACGTCATCACGACGTACACGGTCAACGCCTCCAGTGAGGTGGCCAACGGCTCCTGGAAGCTCCGCGTCCAGGACGTGGCCCGACAGGACACCGGCTACATCGACAGCTGGAAGCTCACCTTCTGACCCCGGGCGATACCGGTGCGGCCCCCTCCCGACGAGCACCTCGGGAGGGGGCCGCACTGCGTCCGTCACACGTACCGCTTGATCTCCCGCCGGGCCAGCGACCGCTGGTGCACCTCGTCCGGCCCGTCCGCCAGCCGCAGCGTCCGCGCCGAGGCCCACAGCTCCGCCAGCGGGAAGTCCTGGCTCACCCCGCCCGCGCCGTACAGCTGCACCGCGGAGTCCAGGATGTCCACCACCGCGCGCGGGGTGGCGATCTTGATGGCCTGGATCTCGGTGTGCGCGCCCTTGTTGCCCACGGTGTCCATCAGCCAGGCCGTCTTCAGCACCAGCAGCCGCAGCTGCTCCACCGTGACCCGGGCGTCCGCGATCCAGTTCTGCACGACGCCCTGCGCGGCCAGCGGCTTGCCGAACGCCGTACGCGCCACCGCCCGCCGGCACATCAGCTCGATGGCCCGCTCCGCCATCCCGATCAGCCGCATGCAGTGGTGGATCCGGCCCGGACCCAGCCGCGCCTGCGCGATGGCGAAACCGCCGCCCTCCTCGCCGATCAGATGCGCCGCGGGCACCCGTACATCGTGGAAGACCACCTCGGCGTGACCGCCGTGCGAGTGGTCCTCGTACCCGTACACCTGCATCGCGCGCCGCACCTCCACGCCCGGGGTGTCGCGCGGCACCAGGATCATCGACTGCTGGCGGCGGATGTCCTCGCCGTCCGGATCGGTCTTGCCCATCACGATGAAGACCGCGCAGTCCGGGTTCATCGCCCCGGAGATGTACCACTTACGCCCGTTGACGACATAGTCATCGCCGTCCCGGATCATCCGCGTCTCGATGTTCGTCGCGTCCGAGGAGGCCACGTCCGGCTCCGTCATCGCGAACGCCGAGCGGATCTCCCCGGCGAGCAGCGGCTCCAGCCACTGCTTCTTCTGCTCGTCGGTGGCGAACTGGAAGAGCACCTCCATGTTCCCGGTGTCCGGGGCCGCGCAGTTCGTCGCGGTCGGCGCGAGGTGCGGGGAGCGTCCGGTGATCTCCGCGAGCGGGGCGTACTGGAGGTTCGTCAGCCCGGCCCCGTACTCCGCGTCCGGCAGGAAGAGGTTCCACAGCCCCTGCCGCCGCGCCTCGGCCTTCAGCTCACCGACGACCGCGGGCGTGTCCCACGGCGAGGCGAGCCGGGCCCGCTGCTCCTCGGCGACCTGCTCGGCCGGGTACACGTGCTCGTCCATGAACGCGAGCAGCCTGCTCCGCAGTTCCTCGGTACGGGCGTCGAATGCGAAGTCCATGGGGGTTCAGCCTTCCTGGAGGGTGGTGAGGCCGTGCTCGATGAAGACGGGGACCAGATCGCCGATCCGGTCGAAACCCGCGCCGACCGTCTGGCCGAGGGTGTAGCGGTAGTGGATGCCCTCCAGGATCACGGCGAGCTTGAACCAGGCGAACGCGGTGTACCAGGAGATGGCGGAGGTGTCCCGGCCCGAACGGGCCGCGTAGCGCTCGATCAGCTCGGCGGGGGACGGGTGCCCGGCCGCGCCGCTGGTGGTGGAGACCGGCGACTTGGGCAGTCCGAGGTCGGAGCTGTACATCACGAGCAGCCCGAGGTCGGTCAGCGGATCGCCGAGCGTGGACATCTCCCAGTCGAGGACGGCCTTGATCCGGTCGTCGGAGCCGAGCAGCACGTTGTCCAGGCGGTAGTCGCCGTGGACGACGGTGGGCGCGGGGGAGGAGGGCAGCTCGCGGCCGAGGGAGGCGTGCAGTTCGTCGATGCCGGCCAGGTCGCGGTTGCGGGAGGCGTCCAGCTGCTTGCCCCAGCGCCGCAGCTGCCGGTCCAGGAAGCCCTCGGGACGCCCGAAGTCGCCGAGCCCGACCGCCCCGGGGTCCACGGCGTGCAGGTCGACCAGGGTGTCGACGAGCCCGAGGACCGCCGCCCGGGTGCGCTCGGCGCCCAGCGGGGCGAGCTGCTCGGCGGTGCGGTACGGGGTGCCCTCGACGTACTCCATCACGTAGAACGGGGCGCCGATCACCGAGTCGTCCTCACAGAGCAGCAGTGGCTCCGGCACGGGTACGGCGGTGGGGTGCAGGCCGCTGATCACCCGGTGCTCGCGCGCCATGTCGTGCGCGGTGGCCAGCACATGGCCGAGCGGAGGCCTGCGCACCACCCACTGTCCCGTCCCGTCGCCGACGACGTACGTGAGGTTCGAGCGGCCGCCCTCGATGAGCCGCGCTTCGAGGGGTCCGCTCACCAGCCCCGGCCGCTCGCGGTCGAGATGGACACGCAGCAGCTCCGGGTCGAGACCTGGTGGGGGGACTGGGCTCATGGTGCGTACCTCCGGGCGACGGCGATGGTGATGGCGACGGAACGAGGTGTCCGAACGATCGCAACCATGATGCCGACCAGTCGGTATGTCGTCCAGTGCCTCCCCGGAACCGGCCGATGGGAAGTCCGTCACGACCCTGGCGGTGGTATGCATCCTTGAATACAGTTCATGTATGCATACAGCTCTGGTGATCGAAGACGTCCGGCTCACCCCGATCCTCGTGTCCGACCCGCCCCTGCTGAACACCCAGGGCGTCCACCAGCCCTACACCCCGCGCCTGATCGTGGAGGTCGTCACCCGGGACGGAACGACCGGGGTGGGGGAGACGTACGGGGACAGCGTCTACCTGGAGCCCGCGCGTTCGCTGGCCGAGGCGCTGCCCGGCCGGGCGGTCACCGATCTGAACGGGCTGTTCGCCCTGGCCGAGAAGGTGTGCGGGGACGCGGAGGCCGCCGACGACCGGGTCGACGCCGGAGGGCTGCGCGGGGTCAGGAACGCCGAGAAGATCCGGCTCTCCGTCGTCTCCGCCTTCGAGGTCGCCTGCCTCGACGCCCTCGGCAGGGCGCAGGGCCTGCCGGTGCACGCCCTGCTCGGCGGCAAGGTCCGCGACACCGTCGAGTACAGCGCGTACCTCTTCTACCGCTGGGCCGCCCACCCCGGCGCGGGCGAGGCCGACGACTGGGGCGCGGCGCTCGACCCGGCCGGAGTCGTCGCCCAGGCCCGGCGCTTCGCCGACGCCCACGGCTTCGGCTCCTTCAAACTCAAGGGCGGCGTCTTCGAGCCCGACCGGGAGATCGCCGCGATCCGCGCCCTGGCCGAGGCGTTCCCGGGCCGCCCGCTGCGCCTGGACCCGAACGGCGCCTGGACCGTACCCACCTCGCTGTACGTCGCCGACCAGCTGAAGGACGTCCTCGAATACCTGGAGGACCCCACCAGCGGCACGGACGGCATGGCCATCGTCGCCGCGTCCACCGACGTCCCGCTCGCCACCAACATGTGCGTCACCACCCTCGCCGAGGTACCGGACGCCTTCGCCCGCGACGCCGTCCGGATCGTCCTGAGCGACCACCACTACTGGGGCGGCCTCACCCGCACCCGGGAACTGGCGGCCATCTGCCGCGCGTTCGGCGTCGGACTCTCCATGCACTCCAACACCCACCTCGGCATCAGCCTCGCCGCGATGACCCACGTCGCCGCCACGGTGCCCGACCTCGCGTACGCCTGCGACAGCCACTACCCGTGGCAGACCGAGGACGTCATCACCGAGCGCCACACCTTCACCGACGGCCGGCTGACCGTCTCCGACGTCCCGGGCCTCGGCGTCGAACTGGACCGCGACCGCCTCGCCGCCCTGCACCGCCGCTGGCTGGAGGACGACGGCGGCTACCGCGAGCGGGACGACGCGGCGGCGATGCGCGTCGCCGACCCGGAGTGGGAGACACCGACGGTCCCGCGCTGGTGAGCCGTCCGGCAACGGCCGACACACCGCCTACGCCGGCTCCTCCTCGTCCCACTTCTGCGCGGCGGCGAACGCCTCGCCGTGCTCCGCCGACCAGCGGCCCAGCGCCTCGATCGGCTCCAGCAGCGTGCGGCCGAGCGGCGTGAGCGCGTACACGGCGTGCGGGCCGGAATCCTCCGCCGCCCGGCGCTCGACCAGCGCGTACGCCTCCAGCCTGCGCAGCGTCTCGGTCAGCACCTTGGAGCTGATGGAGCCGATCGAGGCCCGCAGATCCCGGAACCGGCGCGGCCCCGGCGCCAGCGCGCAGATCACCACGGCGTTCCAGGTGTTGGCCAGCAGATCGAAGCCGAGCCTGGCCCGGCAGTCCGCGAGCACCCGGTCCATGTCCCACCCCTCCCGGTCTCTCCCGGCCGGACCGACGGGCACCGAACGGTAACCGGCGGCCCGCCTAGCGTTCCGTACCGAGCACATCACACCGGACGGCGGACGAGGAGAGATCCATGAGGATCGGCATCATCGGAACGGGCTCCATGGCTTGGGCGCTCGGAGGCTCATGGGCCCGGGCCGGACACGACGTCCTCCTCGGAGGCCGCTCACCGGACCGCACCCGCCTCCTCGCGGCGCGTACGGCCGCGCGCGCCGGCACCCCGGCCGAGGCCGCCGCCTTCGGTGACGTCACCCTGCTCGCCCTGCCGTACGACGCGGTGGCCGGCGTCCTGGCCGCCCTGCCGCCGCTGCGCGACCGGGTCCTGATCGACTGCACCAACGCCGTCGGCCCCGGATACACGCTCACCACCGGCGACGGGCCCGGGGCCGCGCGGACGATCGCCGACGCGACCGGGGCCCGGGTCGTCAAGGCGTTCAACCACCTTCCGGCCCACCTCTGGGCCACGCCCCGGCCCGAAGCCCCGGGCCCGACGACCGTCCCGCTCTGCGGCGACGACGAGGCGGCCCTCGCGCTGGTGGCGGAACTGGTCCGGGACCTGGGCCACCGGCCCCTGACGGCCGGCGGACTGGACCGGGCCGCCTACCTGGAGACCACCACCGCCTTCCTCATCGGCCTCTGGCACTCCGGCCACGACCCCCGCACCCTGCTGCCGCCGCTCACAGCGGTACGGCCCTGAGTTGCGGCGACCCTGACCTGCACGGAAGGTCGAGGGATGAAGGCGATCAGCTACCACGCGTACGGCTCCGCGGACGTCCTGGAGTACGGCGAGCGGCCCGACCCCAAGGTCGGCCCCGACTCCGTCCTGGTGAAGGTGCGGGCCGCCGCCGTCAACCCGGTCGACTGGAAGGCCCGCGAGGGCTACCTCCAGGCGGGCCTCGAAGCCGTCTTCCCGGTGATCCCCGGCTGGGACGTCTCCGGGGTGGTCGTGCAACCCGGCGTCGCCGTCGACGAGTTCGCGGTGGGCGACGAGGTCATCGGCTACGTCCGCGAGGACTTCCTCTCGCGCGGTACGTTCGCCGAGTACGTCGCCGCCCCCGTGCGCACCCTCGCCCGCAAGCCGCTGCGCCTCAGCTTCGAGGAGGCGGCGGGCCTGCCGCTGGCCGGGCTGACCGCGTACCAGGTGCTGCACCGTACGCTGAAGGTCCGCGAGGGCGACACCGTCCTGATCCACGCGGCGGCCGGCGGCGTCGGATCGCTCGCCGTCCAGATCGCCCGGCACGCCGGCTGCCGGGTCGTCGGCACCGCGAGCGCCCGCAACCACGAGCATCTGCGCAGCCTGGGCGCGGAGCCGGTGGAGTACGGCGAAGGCCTCGTCGAACGACTGCGGGAACTGGTCCCGGGCGGCTTCGACGCCTCCTTCGACACGGTGGGCGGCGACGCCCTGCGCGCCTCCGCCGACACCCTCGCCCCGGGCGGCCGGCTCGCCTCCATCGCGGACAGCGAGGTCTTCTCCTACGGCGGCCGCTACGCCTTCGTGCGCCCCGACGCCCACGACCTGGCCCAGGTCGCGGAACTGGCCGAGCAGGGCATCGTCACCGTCCATGTGGACCGGGTGTTCCCGCTGGAAGAGGCCGCCGACGCGTACCGGCTCAACCAGGAGGGGCGGACCCGCGGCAAGATCGTGGTGACGGTGGACTGGGACGCCTGAGGAGCCCTGCCGGCTCGGCCGCGCCCGGAAGCCGGCTCCGCGTCAGAACAGCATCGCCGCCGCGAACACCGCCAGCGCCACCGTGCACAGCGTCGCCGTCAGCGCGGCGCGCGGCGCGAGCGGCGCGGGACGTGCCGCCTCCATCCGCAGCATCCGGCGGTGGGCCACCAGCAGGAACCCCAGCCAGGCCAGCGCGCTCAGCGAAACCGCGACCAGCGCGGCCGGGGTCGCCCCGCTGTGCAGCGCCTGCCGCCCCGCCAGCACCGCGACGACCGTGGCGGACAGCGTCGTACGCCGCCAGGCCAGCCGGGTCCGCTCGGGCTGCAGCCCGGGATCCCGGTCCGCCGCCGCCGTCACACGCCCTCCCAGCCGAAGAGGACCACCACCACCATCGCCACCGCGACGACGGCGACCACGAGACTCAGCAGCGTCGGGAACCGGGACACCGGCAGATCTTCGCCCCGCCGCATCGCCCGCTCGCAGCGCACCCAGTGATTGACCGCCCGCAGCGCGCAGAGCACCCCGGCGGCCAGCAGCCCGAGCGCGAGCCCGGCCCGCACCCCCCACACCAGCTCGGGCAGGAACTGATCGACGGCGAAACCCCCGCCGATCAGGGCCAGAGCCGTCCGGATCCAGGCGAGGAAGGTCCGCTCGTTGGCCAGTGAGAACCGGTAGTCGGGGGTGTCGCCCTCCTCCCGGACCCGCTGCGGCGCGAACCACAGCCGTACGCTCTGCGCGATCTTGTTCACACGCGAAACCTTAGGCGGTGTGCGCGGCGCGGGCCTGATCAGCCGGCCCGGAGCTCCCGCAGCCGCCGGTACGCCTCCACCCCGTCCGGCACCCACGGCCACTCACCGAGATGCTCCTCCAGCTCCTTCTCGTCCAGGAAGGTGTGCCAGGCGACCTCCTCGGCCTGCGGGTCCACCGGCAGCTCGCACCGCACCTGGTAGACGGCCGACCACCAGGTGTGCTCGCCGTCGGCGTAGAGGAACCGGAACAGCGGCTCCGGCTTCGGCAGCCCCGAGACCCCCAGCTCCTCCTCCGCCTCGCGCAGCGCCGCCTCGTCGTAGGACTCGCCCGCGCCCACCACCCCGCCGACGAACATGTCGTAGTGCGAGGGGAAGACCAGCTTCGTCGCCGTCCGCCGGTGGACGAAGACCCGGCCCCGCGCATCGCGCGCCTCGATGAACACGCAGCGGTGGCGCAGCCCCCGTGCGGTCGCCTCGCCGCGCGGGGCCTGCCCGATGACCTCGTCGTTCTCGTCGACGATGTCCAGAATCTCGTCAGAGGGCGTCATACGTTTCATCCAACAGCACCCGGACGGTTGACGTGGCAGCGGCCGGTACCCAAGATCTGACGCACGGGTAACTTGAACGATTCTCCCGCCCCTGAGCCGCCCCGAACAGGATGGAACCCATGGCGTACGACGCTGATGTGATCGTGATCGGGGCAGGACTCGCCGGACTGGTGGCCACCGCCGAACTGGTCGACGCCGGCCGTTCCGTGATCCTCCTCGACCAGGAGCCCGAGCAGTCCATCGGCGGCCAGGCGCACTGGTCCTTCGGCGGCCTCTTCCTCGTCGACTCGCCCGAACAGCGCAGGCTGCGGATCAAGGACAGCCGGGAGCTGGCGCTCCAGGACTGGTACGGCACGGCCGGGTTCGACCGCGAGAAGGAGGACCACTGGCCGCGGAAGTGGGCCGAGGCGTACGTCGACTTCGCCGCCGGTGAGAAGCGCTCCTGGCTGCACCAGCAGGGGCTGCGGATCTTCCCGGTCGTCGGCTGGGCGGAGCGCGGCGGCTACGACGCGACGGGCCACGGCAACTCCGTACCCCGCTTCCACATCACCTGGGGCACCGGCCCCGGTGTCGTCGCCCCCTTCGAACGGCGGGTCCGCGAGGGCGTCGCCAAGGGGCTCGTCCAGCTGAGGTTCCGCCACCGGGTCACCGGCCTGGCCCGCACCGCCGGGGCGCTGGACACGGTCACCGGCGAGATCCTGGAGCCCAGCGCGGCCGAGCGCGGCACCGCGAGCAGCCGGGAGGCCACCGACACCTTCGAGCTGAAGGCCCAGGCGGTCATCGTCACCTCCGGCGGCATCGGCGGCAACCACGAACTGGTCCGCGCCCAGTGGCCCGAGCGCCTCGGCACCCCGCCCGAGAAGATGCTGTCCGGGGTGCCCGCGCACGTCGACGGGCTGATGCTCGGCATCGCCGAGCAGGCGGGCGCGCACCACATCAACCGCGACCGGATGTGGCACTACACCGAGGGCATCGAGAACTGGAACCCGATCTGGGCCAAGCACGGCATCCGGATCCTGCCCGGCCCCTCGTCGCTCTGGCTGGACGCGCGCGGCAAGCGGCTGCCGGTCCCGCTCTTCCCGGGTTTCGACACGCTCGGCACCCTCGAACACATCATGGGCTCCGGCCACGGCTACACCTGGTTCGTGCTCAACCAGCGGATCATCGGCAAGGAGTTCGCGCTCTCCGGCTCCGAGCAGAACCCGGACCTGACCGGCAAGTCGGTCCGCGATGTGATCGGCCGGGCCCGCGCGGACGTGCCCGCACCGGTCAAGGCGTTCATGGACCACGGAGCCGACTTCGTCGTGGAGAAGGATCTCGACGCACTCGTCCGGGGCATGAACGCGGTGACGGGCGACGGCCTGATCGACGCGGCCGAGCTGCGCCGCGAGATCACCGCCCGGGACCGGGAGATCGCCAACCCGTTCACCAAGGACCTCCAGGTCACCGCGATCCACGGGGCCCGCGCCTACCTGGGCGACCGCCTGATCCGCACCGCGAAGCCGCACCGGATCCTGGACCCGGCGGCGGGCCCGCTGATCGCCGTCCGCCTCAACATCCTCACCCGCAAGTCCCTGGGCGGACTGGAGACCGACCTGTCCTCCCGCGTCCTGACCGCCGAGGGCACCCCGCTCCCCGGCCTGTACGCGGCGGGCGAGGCGGCGGGCTTCGGCGGCGGCGGAGTCCACGGCTACCGCTCCCTGGAGGGCACGTTCCTGGGCGGCTGCATCTTCTCGGGCCGAGCGGCGGGCAGGGCGGCGGCGCAGGCGCTCTGAGCCTTTCAAGCCCCTCCGGCGATTGAGGAGCGGGGCCCGGGGCGGAGACCCGGCAGTCAGATCAACCGCTCGACCACCCGAAACCGCTCCGCGACGATCATCGTCCCGTCGTCCACCGTGAACCCCGGATCCCCCATCGCCTCCCGCATCTCCGCGCTGTGCCAGAACCGCTCGTGCCCCGCCCGCCACTCCGCCACCGACGCATACCCCTCACCCTCGTCCAGCGCATGCCGCAGATCCACGGCCCCCAGCGGCAGCACCCGTACGTCGGTCACCTCGACCACCGCGACCTCCCGCCCGTCCGAGTCGATCAGCGCGGAGCGCTCGCCCACCGGCGGCAACTCCTCCTGCTCCAGCTCGTACTCGCGGAGCAACCCGGTGGTGGACACCTTCTCGCCGGAGAGCACGGCCGCCACCAGCCGGTCGCGCAACGGCCCGGGAAAGGCGAGAAGGAAGGGCTTCAGAGGTTCGTGTCGCTCCATGTGACCAGTGTGGCACCAGTGTGTCCGGCGTCACCCCGGCCCGCCCTCCCCGCCCGCACGCTGCGCCGATACCGTCGACGGTTCGACCGGATCAAGCCAACTGGCCGGTTAGTCGGAGCAGTTGCCGGCCAACGCCCCTTGACGTGGGGCATTGCCTACCGCTTTGCTGTGCGCGATCATCTGCTCGCACACCGCATCGAAAGAAGTCTGCGGCATGCCCCCGCCTCCGCCGCCCCTGGGCCGCTCCCGTCGTCGGGGCAGCCGCTCGGACCACGTCTTCGACCCGGCCCTCGACGACGACGAACTCATCGCCGCACGTGGCCGGTTCACCCAGGGCAGATGGTCCGAGGCGCGCACCCTGCTGGTGGACACCGGGCGGGACTGGGACCGGCGCGGACATCGATTTCTGGCCCTCGCCGAGACCTCGTCCGCCGTGGACTGGGCCGGTGACTGGCTGCTCGTCGAACCCGAGAGCGCCGACGCCGCCATCCTGCTCGGCTGCGCCCGGGTCGTCCGCGCGCTGCGGCCCAAGGCCAAGGCGAACGACGCCGCCCGCGCCCGCGAAGCCTGCCTGGCCGCCGCCCGCCTCACCCCTGAAGACCCCACCCCCTGGCTCGCGCTGCTCCTCCTGGACCGGGCCCGCGACGACGGCGCGGACGAGACCGGCAGGCTCTTCGAAGAGGTGCGCTCCCGCCACCCGGACCACCACCACGCCCACCATGTGATGACCGCGCTGCTGGCCGAAAGCAACCCTGCCAGCGGCCACGACCCGCTTCACGAGGTGTACGACTTCGCCGCCTGGGCCGCCGAACTGGCCCCCGCCGACTCCCCGCTGGCCGTGCTCCCGGTCGTCGCCCACGCCGAGCGCTACCGCGTCCTGGTCGCCGCCGGAATCGAGTCCGACGACCCGGCGGCCTCCGAGCACTGGTCCGGACGCCGGGCCCGCCAGGTGATGAAGGCCGCCTTCGACTGGTGGCTGGAATGGGAGCGCGAGGACCACCCGCGCCACCGCCTCGACCTGAACTTCCTGGCGCACGCCAAGGTCTGCGAGGGCCGGCCCGCCGAGGCGGCCGCCCTCTTCCACCGCATCGGGCCGTACGCCACCGCCGCGCCCTGGTCGTACTCCGGCCGGGAACCCCACGCCGCGTTCACCGCCGCGCGCGCCTACGCGCTCGGCACCCCGTGAAGCACGAAGGACACCACCCACCACGCCCACCGCGCTCACCATGAAGAAGGGACCAACCCCGCCATGTCGACCGGCAGTTCATTTTCCAGTGAGACCGGCACCACGAGGGGAACGGCCGATACCGGCGGGATCAACACCTACAAGGGCGAGGAACGCGCCCTGCGCGCGAACCGGCTCGGCACCCCCGGCCTCCTGCTGTCGGTGGTCGCGGCCAGCGCCCCCCTGATGGTGGTCGCCGGGGTGATGCCCACGGTCTTCGGCGTGATGGGCATCGTCGGCCAGCCGCTGCTCTACATCATCCTGGGCATCGTCCTGATGCTCTTCAGCGTCGGTTACGCGGAGATGAGCCGGCACGTCCACAACGCCGGCGCGTTCTACGCGTACATCGCCCGCGGGCTCGGCCCGACCGCCGGCGCCGGGGCCTCGCTCGTGGCGCTGGTGGCGTACAGCGCGATGCAGGTCGGCATCTACGGGATCCTCGGCTTCGAGGTGTCCGGCATCTTCGCCACGTACCTCGACATCGAGCTGGCCTGGTGGATACCGGCCCTGGTATCGGCCGCCGTCGTCGGCGTCCTCGGCTGGCTGAAGATCGACCTCAACGCCAAGGTGCTCGGCGTCCTGCTGGTCATCGAGTGCGCCCTCGTGGTGATCTTCGACATCGCCGCCGTGAGCAAGCCGGGACCCGAGGGCCTGTCGCTGCACGCCTTCAACCCCGAGACCCTCACCGGCGCCGGGCTCGGCACCGCGCTCTGCTTCTGCATCGCCGCGTTCGTCGGCTTCGAGCAGGCCCCGGTGTACGCGGAGGAGACCAGCCGCCCGCAGATCGTGGTCTCCCGGGTGATGTTCCTCGCGGTGGGCTACGCCGCGCTGTTCCTGGCGATCAGCTCCTGGGCGCTGACCGTCGCCGCCGGACCCGGTTTCATCGCCGACACCTCTCTCAAGGAGGGCCCCGGCATGCTGTTCGGCCTCACCGAGGAGCGGCTCGGCTCGACCTTCACCGACGTTCTGCACATCCTCTTCGTCACCGGGATGTTCGCGGCGCTCCTCAGCTTCCACAACGTGGTGGCCCGCTACGCGTTCGCGATGGGCCGCGAGGGTCTGCTGCCCGCCCGCTTCGGCCGCACCAACCGGGCCAGCGGAGCCCCCGGCACCGGCTCGCTGCTCCAGTCCGCCGTCTCCGTCGTGATCATCGCGGCCTTCGCCTTCACCGACGACAACCCGGTCGGCGACCCCACCGCCCCGGTGCTGCGGCTCTTCACCTGGATGGGCAACGTCGGGGCGCTCGGCGTCATCCTGCTGATGGCCGCCGCCTCCTTCGCCGTCATCGCCTTCTTCGTCAAGCGCGGCGCGGGCCGCGCGCAGGCCCCGCGCCTGGTTGCCTCCGCCCTCGCCGGACTCGCGCTGCTGGCGATCGCCGTCTTCACCGTCCGCGACTTCGACGTCCTCGTCGGCTCCGGACCCGGCTCGGCCCTCAACTGGCTGCTGCCCGGCGTGATCATCCTCGCCCTCGTCGGCGGCCTGGTGTACGGCGCGGTCCTGCGCTCGGTCAAGCCGGAGGTGCACGCCCGGATCGGCCTCGGCAACGAGGCGTTCCAGCTGGAGAAGGCGGCCGAGAGCGAGTCGGCCCGCCGCTGACACACCCCCGTACGCGCAACGCGAGCACGTGCAACGCGAGCACGCCGCGACGCAAGCACGCGAAACGCCCGCCCCGGTGGCCTGCCCCGGGACGGGCGTTTCGCGTCCAGCCGTACGGAACCGGCTACAGCAACAGCGACAGCAGCAGGATGAAGGCCATGGCCACCACGGAGATGATCGTCTCCATCACGGACCAGGTCTTCACCGTCTGGCCGACGTTCATGCCGAAGTACTCCTTCACCAGCCAGAACCCGGCGTCGTTCACATGGCTGAAGAAGAGCGAACCGGCGCCGACGGCCAGCACCAGCAGGGCCGCGTGCGAGGTCGACATGTCGGCGGCCAGCGGGGCGACCAGACCGGCGGCCGAGATGGTGGCGACGGTGGCCGAGCCGGTGGCGAGGCGGATCGCGACGGCGATCAGCCAGCCCAGCAGCAGGGCCGGGATCGACCAGTTCTCGGAGAACTCCAGGATCATCTGGCCCACCCCGGCGTCGATCAGCGTCTGCTTGAAGCCACCGCCCGCGCCGACGATCAGCAGGATCCCGGCGATCGGGGCGAGGGACTTCTCCACGGTGCCGGCCAGCCGGTCCTTGGTGAACCCGGCGGCCCGGCCGAGCGTGAACATCCCGACCAGGACGGCCGCGAGCAGCGCGATCAGCGGCGAA
Source organism: Streptomyces sp. DSM 106670 (assembly GCF_055792845.1). Classification (NCBI taxonomy): domain Bacteria; kingdom Bacillati; phylum Actinomycetota; class Actinomycetes; order Kitasatosporales; family Streptomycetaceae; genus Streptomyces; species Streptomyces sp. DSM 106670. The sequence continues at coordinate 1,287,968 of NZ_CM147704.1, read as the reverse complement.
CCGATGACCATGGTGACCTTCTGGAGGCCGTTCTCGGGGTTGTCGACGACGATCTCGACGAGCGCGTTGAGCAGCATCAAGACGACCGGCAGCAGGATGGTCGCCAGGGTCGCGCCGAAGCCCGGGCGGCGTTCCAGGTCCTCGGAGGGACGCTGCGGAATCATGTTCTCCGGCGGCTTGATGTCCACCCAGCGCGCGGCGTAGCGGGAGAACACCGGACCGGCGATGATCACGGTCGGGATGGCGACCAGCACGCCGAGCGCCAGCGTCACACCGAGGTTGGCGTCCAGGGCGTCGATCGCGACCAGCGGGCCGGGGTGCGGCGGGATCAGCCCGTGCATCACGGAGAGACCGGCCAGCGCGGGGATGCCGATCCGCATCAGGGAGTAGTTGCCGCGCTTGGCGACGAGCAGCACGACCGGGATCATCAGCACGATCCCGACCTCGAAGAACAGCGGCAGCCCGATGATCGAGGCGATCAGGACCATCGCCCAGGGCATCACCCTGCCGCTGGCCTTCGCCAGGATGGTGTCGACGACCTGGTCGGCCCCGCCCGAGTCGGCGAGCAGCTTGCCGAGGATCGCGCCGAGCGCGATCAGGACGCCCACGCCCGCGACGGTCGAGCCGAGGCCGGTGGTGAAACTGGCGATGGTCTTCGCCGGGGCGGCTCCGGCGAAGGAGCCGAGCGCCAGCGAACCGATGGTCAGCGCCAGGAACGCGTGCATCCTGAGCTTGGTGATGAGGAGAACGATGACGGCGATGCCCGCCAGGACGGCGATGCCCAACTGAGCGTTGCCTGCCGAGGTGATCGGTTCGGCGGCGTCCGCTGCCAGCATCTCGACGCTGAGACTGGTCACGGTGATGGTCCTTAGTCTTCGAGCCGGCGCAGCGCGGCGACGGCTCGCTGGGTGATTTCCGTAGGGGTGCCGGACACGTCGACGCTCACCCCGGCCTCGTCGGCCTGGAGCGGCTGCAGCGTCGCGAACTGGGAGTCGAGCAGCGCGGTGGGCATGAAGTGGCCCTTGCGGTCCGCCATCCGCTCCTCGATCAGCGACCGGTCACCGGTCAGATGCAGGAAGACGGCGTCCGGGGCCCCGTCCCGCAGCCGGTCCCGGTAGACCCGCTTGAGCGCGGAGCTGGAGACGACCCCGCCGAGCCCCGCCCGCCCGTGCGCCCACGCGCCGATGGCGTCCAGCCAGGGCCAGCGGTCGTCGTCGTCCAGGGGGGTGCCGGCCGACATCTTGGCGATGTTCGCCGCGGGATGGAAGTCGTCGCCCTCGGCGTACGGAACGCCGAGTTCGGCGGCGAGCAGGGGACCGATCGTGGTCTTGCCGGTGCCTGCTACGCCCATCACCACGACGACGTGGGGGGTGCTCGTGCGGGGTGCGGTGTTCATGGGGGTGTCTCGCTGTCTTCTTCGACATCGGTCCGTCGCGCTACTGAAACCTATTAGGTACGACTTATTCAAGACCCTGTGACGTAAACGTCGTACTTATTATTCCCGTGGCCCGCCCCGTAGGCTTGACCCATGACCACACAGAGCCAGGGGCTGCATACACATGTGCTGGACACCCTGGGTCTGGAGATCTCCTCCGGCCAGTGCCCGCCCGGCAGTGTGCTGCGCACCGACGAGCTCGCCCAGCGCTTCGACGTCTCCCGTACGGTCGTCCGCGAAGTGGTCCGGGTCCTGGAGTCGATGCACCTGGTCGAATCCCGCCGCCGCGTCGGCGTGACCGTCCGCCCCACCGAGACCTGGAACGTGTACGACCCCCAGGTCATCCGCTGGCGCCTGGCCGGCGCCGACCGCCCGCGCCAGCTGCGCTCCCTCACCGTGCTGCGCTCCGCGATCGAACCCGTCGCCGCCGGACTCGCCGCCCGCCACGCCACCGCCGAGCAGTGCGCCGAGCTCACCGAACGCGCCCTCGGCATGGTCGCCACCTCGCGCGGCCAGCAGCTGGAGGGCTACCTCGAACACGACATCGCCTTCCACCGCATCGTCCTCAACGCCTCCGGCAACGAGATGTTCGCCCGGCTCGGGGACGTCGTCGCCGAGGTCCTCGCGGGCCGCACCCACCACCAGGTGATGTTCGAGGACCCCGACCCGGCCGCCGTCACCCTGCACGTCCGGCTCGCCGAGGCGGTCCGCGAGGGCGACCCGGAGGCCGCCGAGCGGATCACCAAGGAGATCGCGGTCGGCGCCCTGCACGAACTGGACGTCCTCGCTCCGTAGGCGGTCTCCCAAGGCGTACGGTGGTCCGCGATCGATCTTCGCGCAGCTCGGGAGCAGGGAGAGCAGGTCTATGTCGCAGCAAGTCCAGGCGGTCATCGCGCCGGGGAAGAACGAGCCGGTCAGGGTCGAGACGATCGTGATCCCGGATCCCGGTCCCGGTGAGGCCGTCGTGAAGATCCAGGCGTGCGGTGTCTGTCATACCGACCTGCATTACAAGCAGGGTGGTATCAACGACGAGTTCCCCTTCCTTCTCGGTCATGAGGCGGCGGGTGTCGTGGAGTCGGTCGGCGAGGGCGTCACGGACGTGACCCCCGGTGACTTCGTCATTCTCAACTGGCGTGCGGTGTGCGGTCAGTGTCGTGCGTGTCTGCGCGGCCGCCCGTGGTACTGCTTCGACACGCACAACGCGAAGCAGAGGATGACGCTGCTGGACGGTACGGAGCTGTCGCCCGCTCTCGGTATCGGCGCTTTCGCGGAGAAGACTCTCGTGGCTTCCGGGCAGTGCACCAAGGTCGACCCGGAGGTCGCTCCCGAGGTCGCCGGACTTCTGGGCTGCGGTGTCATGGCGGGCATCGGTGCCGCGATCAACACCGGTCAGGTCGGCCGCGGTGACTCGGTCGCGGTCATCGGCTGCGGCGGTGTCGGTGACGCGGCCGTCGCCGGTGCCCGGCTGGCCGGAGCGGCGAAGATCATCGCGGTGGACATCGACGACCGCAAGCTGGAGACGGCGAAGAAGATGGGGGCCACCCACACCGTCAACTCCCGTACCACCGACCCGGTCGAGGCGATCCGCGCGCTCACCGGCGGCAACGGCGCCGATGTCGTCATCGAGGCCGTCGGCCGCCCGGAGACCTATCAGCAGGCCTTCTACGCCCGTGACCTGGCCGGCACGGTCGTCCTCGTCGGCGTTCCCACCCCGGACATGAAGCTGGAGCTGCCGCTCCTGGACGTCTTCGGCCGCGGTGGCTCGCTCAAGTCCTCCTGGTACGGCGACTGCCTGCCCTCCCGCGACTTCCCGATGCTCGTCGACCTCCACCAGCAGGGCCGCCTCGACCTCGCCGCGTTCGTCACCGAGACGATCGGGCTCGGCGACATCGAGCAGGCCTTCGCCCGGATGCACGACGGCACCGTCCTGCGCTCGGTGGTGGTCTTCTGATGGCCGCCCGTATCGACCACCTGGTCACCTCCGGCACCTTCGCCCTCGACGGCGGCGAGTGGGACGTCGACAACAACGTCTGGCTTGTCGGCGACGACACCGAGGCGATCGTCATCGACGCCGCCCACGACCCGGCCGCCATCGAGGCCGCACTCGGCGGCCGGACACTGCGCGCCATCGTCTGCACCCACGCGCACAACGACCACATCGACGCCGCCCCCGCCCTCGCCGCGGCCACCGGCGCCCCGATCCTGCTCCACCCCGACGACCTGCCGCTCTGGCAGCAGACCCACCCCGAGCACACCCCCGACGGGCCCCTGACCGACGGCCAGGAGCTGACCGTGGCGGGCACCACGCTCACGGTCCTGCACACCCCGGGCCACGCCCCCGGCGCGGTCTGCCTCTACGCCCCGGGGCTGGGGACGGTCTTCACCGGTGACACGCTCTTCCAGGGCGGCCCCGGCGCCACCGGCCGGTCCTTCTCGTCGTTCCCCACGATCATCGACTCGATCCGCGACCGGTTGTTGACGCTCCCGGGCGACACGGCGGTCCGTACCGGCCACGGCGACCCGACCACCATCGGCGCGGAGGCCCCGCAACTCGACGACTGGATCAAACGCGGCCACTGAGCGCCGCCCGCCTCACCCCTCCGGCCAGGCGGAGAGCCGCAGCCCGCTCGCGAAGCGGCGCGGCTCCCCGCCGACCGGATCGGTGAACTCCAGCACCCGCGCCAGCAGTTGCAACGGCCGCGAGAAATCGTCGGCGGCCCCCTCCGCCACCACCACCGGATACAGCGGATCGTGGACGATCGGCAGCCCCAGCGCGTTCATATGGACCCGCAGCTGATGCGTCCGCCCGGTGGCGGGCACCAGCCTGTAGAGCCCCAGCGGCCCCCGGTGCTCCACCAGCTCCACCCGGCTCTCACTGTTCGCCTCGCCCGCCTCCTCCCGGGCGGCGAGCACCCCGCGCTCCTTGACGATCCGGCTCCGTACGGTCCGCGGGAGGGCCAGCTCCGGATCGTACGGAGCCACCGCCTCGTACTTCTTCCGCACCAGCCGGTCCCGGAAGAGCGTCTGGTACGCACCCCGGTCCTCCGGCCGCACCACGAAGAGCACCAGCCCCGCCGTCAGCCGGTCCAGCCGGTGCGCGGGCTGGAGGGCGGGCAGCTCCAGCTCCCGCCGCAGCCGGGCCACCGCGGTCTCGGTGATGTGCCGCCCCCGGGGCGTGGTCGCCAGGAAGTGCGGCTTGTCCGCGACCACGATCCGCTCGTCCCGGTACACGACCCCGACCGGGAACGGCACCGGCTCCTCCGGCGCGAAATCCCGGTGGAACCAGAGACACCGCCCGGCGGCGTACGGCTCCGAGCCCCGCACCGCGACCCCGTCGGCCCCCACGAACCGCCCGGCCGCCAGCATTCCGGCCACCCGGTCCACCCCGATCGCCCCGCCGAACCGGTCGGCCAGATGTGCCCCGACGGACGCCCACCGCCCCTCCGGATCCTCCGGCAACCGCACCCGCACCGCGTCGATCCCGTCCCGCTGGGGGAGCGGAGCGGCGGGCGGCTTCCTGCGACCCCGCATCATCGCCTCTCTCCGTGGCCGGCCGGTGACGCAAAAGAGCCCCACCGAAGTGGGGCTCCTGCTGGTGTCCGAGGGGGGACTTGAACCCCCACGCCCGATAAAGGGCACTAGCACCTCAAGCTAGCGCGTCTGCCATTCCGCCACCCGGACAAGGTGTCTGTCTTCGCGGGCCGTGCCCGTTCCGACGTGGAGAACCATAGCAAACATTCAGGGGTGCTCGATCACGCCCCGATGGCTGTGAACGGTGCGTGACGGGGGGTGCGCGGCCTTGGGCGTACGCCGTGGGCGCGGGAGGATGAGAAGGAGCACCACAGCGACAGTGGAAGGAACCAGCGTGAGCGAGAGCAGCACGGGCAAGGCCGTCACCGGCAACGCCGAGCAGGAGGTCGTCGACCTCTGTCGTGACCTGATCCGGATCGACACCAGCAACTACGGCGACCACTCGGGCCCCGGCGAGCGGCTCGCCGCCGAGTACGTCGCGGAGAAGCTCGCGGAGGTCGGCCTGGAGCCGCAGATCTTCGAGTCGCACAAGGGGCGGGCCTCCACCGTCGCCCGGATCGCGGGCGAGGACCCCTCCCGCCCGGCGCTCCTCATCCACGGGCACACCGACGTCGTGCCGGCCAACGCGGCGGACTGGACGCACGACCCGTTCTCCGGCGAGATCGCGGACGGCTGCGTCTGGGGCCGGGGCGCGGTCGACATGAAGGACATGGACGCGATGACCCTCGCGGTCGTCCGCGAGCGGATGCGCACCGGCCGCAAGCCCCCGCGCGACATCGTGCTCGCCTTCCTCGCGGACGAGGAGGCGGGCGGGACGTACGGGGCCCGCTATCTCGTGGACAACCACCCGGGTCTCTTCGAGGGCGTCACCGAGGCGATCAGCGAGGTCGGCGGCTTCTCCTTCACCGTCAACGAGAACCTGCGGCTGTATCTGGTGGAGACGGCCCAGAAGGGCATGCACTGGATGAAGCTGACCGTGGACGGCACCGCCGGACACGGCTCGATGATCCACAAGGACAACGCCATCACCGAGCTGTCCGAGGCGGTCGGGCGGCTGGGCCGGCACAAGTTCCCGGTGCGGGTCACCAAGACCCTGCGGCACTTCCTGGACGAGCTCTCGGACGCGCTCGGCACCGAGCTGGACCCGGAGAACATGGACGAGACGCTCGCCAAGCTCGGCGGCATCGCCAAGCTCATCGGCGCCTCCCTCCAGAACACCGCCAACCCCACCCAGCTCGGCGCGGGCTACAAGGTCAACGTCATCCCGGGCCAGGCGACCGCCCACGTCGACGGCCGGTATCTGCCGGGGTTCGAGGAGGAGTTCCTCGCCGACCTCGACCGGATCCTCGGCCCCAATGTGCGCCGCGAGGACGTGCACGCGGACAAGGCCCTGGAGACCACGTTCGACGGCGCCCTGGTCGACGCGATGCAGACCGCGCTGGTCGCCGAGGACCCGATCGCCCGTGCCGTGCCGTACATGCTCTCGGCCGGCACCGACGCCAAGTCCTTCGACGACCTCGGCATCCGGGGCTTCGGCTTCGCCCCGCTGAAGCTGCCGCCGGAGCTGGACTTCGCCGGGATGTTCCACGGCGTCGACGAGCGGGTGCCGGTCGACGGTCTGCAGTTCGGCGTGCGGGTGCTCGACCGGTTCATCGACCACTCCTGACCGCCGCCTGACCGATTCCCCGCCGATTCGGCCACCTGTGCGGACATGTCCGAACGGGTGAAACGAGCCGTTCACACGTAGCCCCGCGAATTCCTCCTCGTTACAAGGTTTGCGGTCCGCGGCTGGGACCGCATTTTCCAACTAGGAGGAATCATGATCAAGAAGGTCGTCGCAGTTGCGGCTGCCACCGGTGGCCTCGTTCTCGCTGGTGCGGGCATGGCTTCCGCCGACGCGGGCGCCCAGGGTGCGGCCATCGGCAGCCCCGGCGTGCTCTCCGGCAACGTCGTCCAGGTTCCGGTCCACGTGCCGGTCAACGTGTGCGGCAACACGGTCTCCGTGATCGGTCTGCTGAACCCCGCCTTCGGCAACACCTGCGTCAACGCCTGATCGTTGAACGTCAACCCGTAAGGGTTTGAGCTCGACCGGTCCCGGAGTGCACTCCATGCACTCCGGGACCGTTCGGCATTCGGCTCCCGCACGGTCATGTCCGGGGGTTTTTCGGAAGCCAGAAGGCAGGAAACGAACCTATGCGACAGGTCACTCGTAAAGGCCTGATCACCATGGCGGCTGCGGGCGGAGTGCTCGCGCTGAGCGGCGGGTACGCCCACGCCGACTCCGGGGCGGCGAGCACCGCCTCCGGCTCGCCGGGCGTGCTGTCCGGCAACTCGATCCAGGCACCGATCGACATCCCGGTCAACGTCTGCGGCAACTCCGTCAGCGTCGGCGGGCTGCTCAACCCCACCAGCGGAAACGACTGCGGAAACGGATCAGCAGGATCCGACCGTTCGGCCGACCGCTCCGGGGACCGCTCGGCCGCTCCGGAGACCCGCTCGGTCCCCGGCGGCTCCGGCAACGGCGCGCAGGCGGGCGACACCACCGTCTCGGACCGGACCTCCGACGCCTCGGACCGGACCTCCGAGCCCGGCACCGGCCGGCACAGGGCCCCGGGCGGCGGCGCCACGGCGGAAGGGGTCGCCAAGGGATCGCCCGGCATCCTCTCCGGCAACTCGATCCAGGCGCCGATCGACATCCCCGTGAACCTCTGCGGGAACAGCGTCACCATCGGCGGGCTGCTGAACCCCGCCTTCGGCAACAGCTGCTCCAACGACGCCGAGGTTCCGCCCCCGCCGCCCGAGGAGCCCGAGGTTCCCCCGGTCACGCCGGAGACGCCGGTCACCCCGCCGGTCGACCAGCCGCCCGAGCCGAATGCTCCCGAGACCCGGAACATTCCGCAGGAGCAGCTCGCGCAGACCGGTGGGGGCGGGCTCGAACTGCTCATCCCGGCCAGTGCGGGACTGCTGCTCGCCGGCGCGGGATCGGTTCTCTACCGACGCTCGCGCAGCGCCGCCTGATCCGGGCGCGCACAGCACGGCACACCCCACGAAGGAGGAGCGGGCCCCGCGACTGCGGGGCCCGCTCCATGTCACCAGGTGGCCCGTAGCTGACGGATGATCCGCCTGCGCAGCCGCACCCTGCGGCTGCCGTCCCTGCGGAGCGTCAGGCGGTCCAGTTCCCAGTGTCCGTACTCGGCGTGGTCGGTCAGGAGTCGGGCCGCTTCCTTGCGGGAAACCCCGCGCGGCACATACACGTCGACGAATTCGTATTCCGGCATCGCATCTATTGTGCGGGCAGAGCCCCGGTACGGATAGCGTCTGCACTATGTCTGATGCTGCGCAGCCCACCGCTGCCGAGGTACGTGCCGCCGCCGAAGCGGTCAAAACCGCGATCGACCGTCACCTCGACGCGGTCGAACGCCGTACCGGGGACGACGACCCCGCCGTCTACGACGCGTTCAACGCCCTTGCCGCTGCCGCCGAGGTCTACGACGAACTCCTCTACGACCGCTACGACGAAGTCACCCCCTTCGAGATCCCCGGCGCGGACGACTCCCTGCCTCCCTACGCCGGTCCCGCGGAGCCCAGCGCGCTCAGCGTCCTGATCCGGCGCGACTACGTGGTCGCGGAACCCCCGCGGCTGCTCGCACAGGCTCAGCGCCTCGCCGACCTCGACGCGGGGCCGGGCGACGGACCGGACGCGGCCGCGGTCGTCGGCACCAGCGTCCACGCCGCGCTCGGCGTGCTCTTCGGTGAGTACGAACCGGACGAGATCGCCTCCCGCCACAAGGAGTTCGGACTGGAGGAGGGCGACTCCACCCTGTGGGTCTCGGCCGGTGAAGCGCCGCCGGAGCCGGGGGAGTGGCTCGGCGCCCCGTTCGAGGACGCCGACCCCGAACTGGTGGTCTGCCGCTTCGACGTCAGCGCGGTCTTCGACGAGGAGGACGAGACGGACGAGGACTTCGCCGGACCCGCGGTGGGCGGCCGCTGACCCACGCCCGACTTCGACTTCGACTCGACTTCGCTCCCGCACCGGACGTGACGGTGGGGCCCCGGTGCACCGCGCACCGGGGCCCCACCGCTGTCCTCGGCCGGTTACGAGGCGGCGTCGGGCGTCGGAAGCGCCTCCAGCAGCGGGCGCAGCCGGGTCGTCCGCTCCTGGGCCGGAATCTGCGCCACCGCGTGCGGAAGCGCCTGGTCCACCCCGTGCACCACGGACAGATGCCGCTCGCCCCGGCCGAACGCGGTGTACACCCACGGCCTGCTCAGCCCCTGCGCGGCGTCGCCCGGCAGCACCACCACCGCGGCGGGCCAGCGCATCCCGGCCGCCTGATGGGCGCTGAGGGCCCAGCCGTGCCGCACCGACGACTCCACCCGCTCCTGCGGTACGACGACGGGGACGCCCCCGCAGTCCAGCCGCAGCCCCTCGGCGTCGGCCGAGCGCACCACCCCGGGCACCGCACGGCCGGGCGCGGGCACATGGACCACCCGGTCGCCCGGGTCGAAGCCGCCGAACCGTCCGGGGCCCGGGTTGAGCCGCTGCTTCAGCGCCTCGTTCAGCGCCCTGGTCCCGGCGGCCCCGCCATGGCCCACGGTGATCACCTGGGTCTCCTCGGCGGGGATGTTGAACGCCCGGGGCACCGAGTCGGCGACCAGCTGCACGGTGCGGTGGACCGCCTCGCCCGCGTCGCGGACCGGGACGATCACCACCTCCTTGCCCGGGGCGTCCACCTGATGCAGCTCGCCGATGCCGATGCCGGAGACCAGCTCGCCGATCGGCCCCGGGTCCGGGGTGCGGGAGACGACCTGCGGACAGGCGCGGGCGGCCAGCACATCGGCGAACACCCGCCCGGCCCCCGCCGAGCCCAGCACGCCCGGGTCGCCGCTCAGCACCAGCCGGGTGCCGTCTGCCAGCGCCTCGACCAGGACCGCCGCGTTCTCCACATCCAGCTGCGGGGCGTCCAGCACGACCAGCAGGTCCAGGGCGAGCGCCCCGTCCTCGTCCCGGCCGGGGCCCTGCGCGCCGGACAGCAGACCGGCCAGGGTGACCGCCGTGTCCGGATCGCCGACGGCCGCCGCGAGCCTCCGGCGGCCGTCCTCGCTGTGGGTCGCGCCCAGGGCCCGCAGGCCCAGGCCGTGCGCCGCCGCGATCAGCGCGGCCGGCTCGGCCCGCGCCGCCTCGCCGCCGCTGTGCGCGACCAGCCCGGCGGCGGCGGTCGTACGGATCAGCTCGGCGGCCGACGGGCTCGGGGCGGCGGCCGCCGCCTCCGCCCAGTCGGCGGCCTTCTCACAGGCGTTGACCAGCCGGGCCAGGCCGTCGGCGAGACTCTCCTCGGCCAGGGCGTAGCGGTCCAGGCCCAGCAGGACCTGGGCCGGCTCCCGGTCCGTATCGGCGTCCTCCGCGAGGCCCGCCCCGTCCGCCGCGCCTTCTTCATCCTCTTCGCCGTCCGGCGCCGGCTCGTCGCCCTCCTGGAAGACCAGGGCGACACCTTCCTCGACCGCGTTCCGCACGGCCGCGTCCGGATCGCCGACCGCGCGCTCGGCGAGCGCCGCCCGTACGGCCCCGGCGTCCAGCGCCGTATGGCCCTGGAGGGCGGCGCGCTCCAGCAGCCAGCCGACCAGGGCCGCCGTCCGGCGCCCGTCGTCCGGACCGCAGCCGGCGCCCAGCAGGGCCCGGGCGAAGCCGTCGGCCTGCTCCGGCCGCACCCCGGGCACCGCCAGCAGCTGCCAGGGGTCGGTGCGCAGCAGCTCGGCCGCCTGCTCGCCGAGCACACCGACGGCCGGGCGAGCCAGCGCCTCGGGCGCTCCGCCCTCCACGAGCACCGCGCGCACGGCGTCCAGGGCCTCTGGCGAGGCGGCCTGCGGGGTGGGGGCGGCGGCGGGCACGGGAGCCCGGGGAGGCTGTGCGGCGGTGGCGGCCGGTTCGGGTCGCCGGGTGGCCGGGGCCGGGGCGGGCGAGTCGAAGAACGCGGTGCCGGACTTCTCGCCGCTCTCCACGGCCCGGACGGCCGCGAGCAGCTCGGCGGCCGTACCGCTGAGACCGGTGCCGGCGGCGATGGGCGCGGTCTTCTCCGCCTTGCGCTTCTCGATCCGCTCCCGCAGCTCGCGCTGGGCGGCCAGCTCGGCCTGTGCCTCCGAGAGCTCGGGGACGGCCGGGGCCTCGGCGCCGCCGTCGGCGGTCACGGCATCGGCGTCCGGGCTTCCGACGGGCGCGTCCTCGGTGTCGGCCTGGCCGCCCTCCGCGCCGGACACCTCGGCCGGGCGGTCCTCCGCCGCGGCTACGTCGGTGCCGGACACCTCGGCCGCGGGCTCCCCGGCGCCGGCCGCGTCGCCCGGCGGCTCGGTGGCTCCAGGCGCTTCGGGCGCGTCGGCGTGCGCGGAACCCTCGGCACCGGTGTCCGGCGGGGACACGGTGTCCTGTGGTGTGTCCGTGCCGACGGTGCCGGGGGTCTCCCCGGGAAGCGCAGTCACAGCGTGCTCCAGTCCTGATCGGGATAGCGGTGCACGGGCGCCGACACATCGTCGAGCGCCTGGCAGATCTCGTAGGGAAGACTAAGCGCCTCCACCGACAATGCCTCCGCGAGCTGACCGGCGTTGCGCGCGCCGACGATCGGCGCCGCCACTCCGGGCCGATCCCGCACCCAGGCGAGCGCCACATGGAGCGGGCTCGTCGCCAGACCGTCCGCCGCCGTCGCCACCGCGTCGGTGATCCGGGCCGCCGCGTCGTCGAGATACGGCTCGACGAACGGGGCGAGCCGCTCGGAAGCGCCCCGGGAGTCGGACGGAGTGCCCTGGCGGTACTTGCCGGTGAGCACACCGCGCCCCAGTGGCGAGGAGGGCAGCAGCCCGATCCCGAGGTCCAGCGCGGCGGGCAGCACCTCGCGCTCGATGCCCCGCTGGAGCAGCGAGTACTCCATCTGCGTACTGGCCAGCCGGGTGCGCACCCCGGGCGCGGCGAGCTGCCAGGTGGCCGCCTTCGCCAGCTGCCAGCCGCAGAAGTTCGACACGCCCGCGTAGCGGACCCGGCCCGAGGACACGGCCAGGTCCACCGCCTGGAGTGTCTCCTCCAGCGGGGTCGCCGGATCGAAGGCGTGGACCTGCCACAGATCCACGTAATCCGTGCCGAGCCGCTCCAGGGACGCGTCCAGGGCGGCCAGGAGGTGCCCGCGCGAGCCGTTGAAGCGGCGGTAGGGGTCCGGGACGTTGCCCGCCTTCGTGGCGATGACCAGATCCTCGCGCGGGACCAGGCTGCCGACGAGCCGCCCGAGCAGATATTCGGCCTCGCCGCCCCCGTACACATCGGCGGTGTCCACCAGGGTGCCGCCCGCGTCCCAGAACGCCTTGAGCTGGTCGGCGGCGTCGTGCTCGTCCGTGTCCCGGCCCCAGGTGAGGGTGCCGAGCCCGATCCGGGACACGCGAAGGCCGGTACGGCCGAGATGCCTCTGCTCCATGGGCGCTGAGATTACTGGCCAAGGCCCCACCGGGTGCAGGCCTGTGGACAACCGGAGGTCCGCCGGGCCTGCCGGATCGCCGCCGCCCGCGCTAGAGTCCGGAGAAAGGGACGTTACTGATCAGTAAGGGGAGCGGCTATGCGGCTCGGCATCAATCTCGGTTACTGGGGCGCCGGCATGGACGGCGACAACCTCGCCGTCGCGCAGGAGGCCGACCGGCTCGGCTACGACGTCTGCTGGGCGGCCGAGGCGTACGGCTCCGACGCCCCGACCGTGCTGACCTGGGTCGCGGCCCAGACCGAGTCGATCGACGTCGGCTCCGCGATCATGCAGATCCCGGCCCGGCAGCCCACCATGACGGCGATGACCGCCGCCACCCTCGACTCGCTCTCCGGCGGCCGCTTCCGCCTCGGCCTCGGCGTCTCGGGCCCGCAGGTCTCCGAGGGCTGGTACGGCGTGAAGTTCGACAAGCCGCTGGCCCGCACCCGCGAGTACGTCGAGATCGTCCGCAAGGCGATGACCCGCGAGCGCGTGAGTTACGAGGGCGCCCACTGGACGCTGCCGCTCCCCGGCGGCCCGGGCAAGCCGATCAAGCTCACCGTGCACCCCCAGCGCGAGCACATCCCGCTCTACATCGCCGCGATCGGCCCCAAGAACCTGGAGCAGACCGGCGAGATCGCCGACGGCGCCCTGCTGATCTTCCCCTCCGCCGAGCACCTGGAGGAGACCGCGATCCAGCCGCTGCGCGCGGGCCGCGAGAAGGCCGGCAAGACCATGGAGGGCTTCGACGTCAGCCCGACGCTGCCGCTCGCCGTCGGCGACGACGTGAACGGCCTGGCCGACATGTTCCGTCCGTACACCGCTCTGTACGTCGGCGGCATGGGCAGCCGGAAGCAGAACTTCTACAACCAGCTCGCCCAGCGCATGGGGTACGAGAAGGAGGCCGCCGAGATCCAGGACAAGTACCTCGGCGGGGACAAGGCGGGGGCGGCCGCCGCCGTGCCGCACCAGCTGATCGACCAGACCGCGCTGCTCGGCCCCGTCGAGCGGATCGCCGAGCGGATGCAGGCGTACGCCGCCGCCGGGGTCACCACGCTCAACCTCGCCCCGGCCGGCTTCACCCTGGAGGAGCGGCTCACCGCGCTCCGCGCCGGCACGGACGCCCTGGAGCGCTCCGGCCTCGCCTGAGGGACGGAAGAGGACAGCACTACGGCCGTGGTGGGGGCTCGGGGGTCTTCCCCGCCACGGCCGTCACCCGGAACAACGCGCCGCACGCCCAAGGGTTACGCCGCCCGGCGGGCGGGTCCGTGACGGTCGCCGTGGCTGTCGGTGACCGTTCCGGTTGCCGACTGCCGGGCGGCGCATTTGACTCTTTCTGCGGACAACTGCTCCGCGGACGTGAGCTCCGCGGGCAACGGGTACGGAGGTGGCCGTCATGCTCTCAGCGCAGACCCTGTTCCAGGAGATTCTGGACGACGACGAGTCCTACCGGCTCTTCTGTTCCATCGCCGCGAGCGGTGAGTCCCAGGGCGGCTGGGAGAACGCCCGGATCGCCGCTCTCGTCCCGGAGGGCCGCCGCGACCTGGCCCCCAGGATCGTCCGGCACGGCGCCGACGAGGACAAGCACGGCCGGATCTTCAACGCCCTCCTGAAGAAGCGCGGACTGCCGCCCGTCGAGGTCCCGCCGGAGACCGACTACACGATGCTCCTGGAACAGCAGGGCATCGGTCTCGCGCACTCCCGGCTGCGCGGCGAGGAGCGGCTGACCGAGCGCGACATCATCACCTATCTGGCCCACAGCCGGATCACCGAGCAGCGCGCCTCCGAGCAGATGCAGTTGCTGCGCCGGTACTTCGCCGACCACCCCGACATCGGCCGCGCGGTGAAGATGATCTCCAACGACGAGGACAACCACCTCGCCTACTGCCACGAGGAACTGCTCGCCCTCGCGCGCGAGGGACACGGCCGGACCATCCAGCGGATCATGCGCGAGTGCGCCCTGGCCGAGATCCGGGTCTACCGCGACGTCAGCCTCGCCGTGATGGCCAACATGGGCCGCATCCTCGGCTGGTCGCGCCCCAAGGCCGCCCTCCTCGCCGCGGGCATCCACGCGGTGTACGCGTACGAGCGCCTGATCGGCTGGCGGCGCATGGTGACCCTGGAGATGCCGGAGCGCCGCAACGCGCTCGGCAGCCCCGCCGCACCGGAACACGAGTACGCCTGAGGGTTCCGCGGACCGCGGCCGCCGGGCCTCAGAGCCAGCCGCGCCGCTTGAACAGCCGGTGCAGACCGAACACGGCGCAGACCATCAGCGCCACCACCGCCGGATAGGTCCACACCCAGTGCAGCTCCGGCATGTGGTCGAAGTTCATGCCGTAGACCCCCGCCACCATCGTCGGGACGGCGGCCATCGCCGCCCAGGCGGAGATCTTGCGCATGTCGTCGTTCTGCCGCACGCCCATCTGCGCCAGATGCGCCGACAGGATGTCCGAGAGCAGCCGGTCCAGCCCCTCCACCTGCTCGTTGGCGCGCGTCAGATGGTCGGCCACGTCCCGGAAGAACGGCTGCGCGTGCTCGTGGACGAACGGCACGCCCGCACCCGCGAGCCGGGCCATCGGCGCCGTCAGCGGACCGGCCGCCCGGCGGAACTCCAGCACCTGCCGCTTGAAGGTGTAGATCCGGGCGGCGGTGTTCTTCGAATCGCCGGAGCCGGTCGGCGCGAAAACCTGCGTCTCCAACTCCTCCAGGTCGACCTGGAGCTCGCCCGCCACCTCCATGTAGTGGTCCACGACCGCGTCGCTGACCGCGTACAGCACCGCCGTCGGGCCGTGCTTCAGCACCTCCGGCTCGGACTCCAGCCGCCGGCGCACGGCCGCCAGCGGGGCGCCCTCGCCGTGCCGGACCGTCACCACGAACGAGTCCCCTATGAAGACCATCAGCTCGTCGGCGCTGACCGTGTCGCTCTCCGGCTCGTAGACGACCGGCTTGAGCACCGCGAACAGCGAGTCGTCGTACACCTCCAGCTTGGGCCGCTGGTGCGCCCGCAGCGCGTCCTCCACGGCCAGCGGATGCAGCCCGAACTCGTCGCGTACGCGGTCGAACTCCTCCTCCGTCGGCTCGTGCAGCCCGATCCACAGGAACGCGTCCTGAGAGGCCCGCGCCTCGTCCAGCGCGTCGGAGAGGTCGTCGGGCCGTTCGGTACGGCGCCCGTCCCGGTAGATGGCACAGTCCACGATCACGGCGGGCATTCTTCCCCGTGAACCGCCCCCGCGCACCTCGGACGTACGCTGTCGGGTATGCCCACGCTGATCCTCGTACGCCACGGACGCTCCACCGCCAACACCGCCGGAGTGCTCGCGGGCCGCACCCCCGGCGTCCTCCTCGACGAACGCGGCACCGCACAGGCCGAGGCCCTGCCCGCGCGGTTCGCCGGCCTGGCCCCGGTCCTCGCCGTCAGCAGCCCCCTGGAGCGCTGCCGCCAGACGCTTCAGCCGCTCCTCGACGCCCGCCCCGGTCTGCCCCTGCACACCGAGGACCGGATCAGCGAGTGCGACTACGGCCACTGGTCGGGGCGGAAGCTGGCCGAACTCGCCGACGAGCCCCTGATGTCCGTCGTCCAGCAGCACCCCTCGGCGGCGGCCTTCCCGGGCGGCGAGTCCATGCGGGCGATGCAGGCCCGCGCCGTCGACGCCGTACGCGACTGGAACGAGCGGGTCGAGGCGGAGCACGGCGAGGACGCCACGTACGTCATGTGCTCGCACGGCGACATCATCAAGTCCCTCGTCGCCGACGCGCTGGGCATGCATCTGGACCTCTTCCAGCGCGTCCACGTGGACCCCTGCTCGGTCACCGCGGTCCGCTACACGCGGCTGCGCCCCTTCCTCCTGAGGCTCGGCGACACCGGGGATCTCACCGCCCTGGCGCCCCGCGAACAGTCCGTCGGGGCGGACGCCGCCGCCTCGCCCACCGGTGACGGCACGTCGGACGCGGCGGTCGGGGGCGGCGCGGGCGCGCCGTGATCGCTCCGGGCAGTAGGGTGGACGCGCCGTAGCGCCGCCAACCACCATCGAAGCTCAAGGGAGCAGGACGTGTCCCGTCAGGTGTTCCTCTACGACCCACCGGACCGATTCGTGGCCGGTACGGTCGGGTTGCCTGGCCGCCGTACGTTTTTCCTGCAGGCGTCCTCCCAGGGCCGGGTCACCAGCGTGGCGCTGGAGAAGACCCAGGTCGCCGCGCTCGCCGAGCGGATCGACGAACTGCTCGACGAGGTCGTGCGCCGTACCGGAGGCAATTCGCCGGTGCCCGCGGTGGCCCCCACCGACGTCTCCGACACCGCGCCGCTCGACGTGCCGGTCGAGGAGGAGTTCCGGGTCGGCACCATGGCCCTGGCCTGGGACGGCGAGGAACAGCGCATGATCGTCGAGGCGCAGGCCCTCGTCGAACTCGACGCGGACTCCGAGGACGACCTCGCGGAGGCCGAGGAGAAGCTCCTCCAGGACGAGGAGAACGGTCCGCCGATGCTCCGCGTCCGGCTCAGCGGCGCCCAGGCCCGCGCGTTCGCCAAGCGCGCCCTGGACGTCGTCAACGCCGGCCGCCCGCCGTGCCCGCTGTGCAGCCTGCCGCTCGATCCGGAAGGACACGTATGCCCGCGCCAGAACGGATACCGTCGCGGAGCCTGACGGACACCGAGCTGCTCACTTTGCTCACCGAGGGCACGATCACCGTCCTCGGGCAGGTCGGCGGGGCGTCCAACGCGGTGCTGCACTGCACGGTGGCGTACGACGGCGAGGAGCGCACCTGCGCGTACAAGCCGGTCGCGGGCGAGCAGCCGCTGTGGGACTTCCCCGACGGCACCCTCGCCCAGCGGGAGGTCGCCGCGTACGAGATCTCCCGGGCGACCGGCTGGGACCTCGTGCCGCCGACCGTGCTGCGGGAGGGGCCGTACGGGCAGGGCATGGTCCAGCTCTGGATCGACGGCCCGAAGGACGGTGAGGACGCCCCCGAGCTGCTGGCGCTCGTCGAGGGCGAGGAGCCGGGCGATGGCTGGAAAGCCGTGGGCTTCGCGGACGTGGGGGAGGGGAAGACCGCGCTTCTCGTGCACGCGGACGACCCCCGGCTGCGGCGGCTCGCCGTACTGGACGCGGTGATCAACAACGGTGACCGCAAGGGCGGCCACCTGCTGCCCGCTCCCGGCGGACGGCTCTTCGGCATCGACCACGGGGTCACCTTCAACGCCGACGACAAGCTGCGCACCCTGCTCTGGGGCTGGGCGGGCGAGCCGCTGACCGAAGAAGCCCTGGCGGTGCTGGGGCGGCTCGCCGCGGAGCTGGCGCCGGGCACCGTCCTCGCCACCCGGATGGCCGAACTCATCACGGCGGCCGAGCTGGAGGCCCTGCGGGAGCGGGTCGCCGGGCTGGTCAAGCGCGCCGTGCACCCGCGGCCGAGCGGCCAGTGGCCGCCGATCCCCTGGCCGCCGGTGTAGCACGCGCCCGACGGCGACCCCCGCCTTGTACCTCCTGCCAGCGGTTTCCCGCAAGAAGGCCTCTTCGGACAGGTTTCCGGTGCCGGTTCGTATCCGGAAGCATCGTCCGGTTACGCTCATGACATGCATGCCTGGCCCGCTTCTGAGGTCCCCGCCCTGCCCGGCAAGGGCCGCGACCTTCGGATCCACGACACCGCGACCGGCGGACGGATCACCCTTGACCCCGGTCCCGTCGCCCGCATCTACGTCTGCGGCATCACGCCGTACGACGCGACCCACATGGGTCATGCGGCGACCTACAACGCGTTCGACCTCGTTCAGCGCGTGTGGCTCGACACCAAGCGGCAGGTTCACTACGTCCAGAACGTGACCGACGTGGACGATCCGCTGCTGGAGCGGGCCGTGCGCGACGGTCAGGACTGGACCGAGCTCGCGGAGCGCGAGACGGCGCTCTTCCGCGAGGACATGACCGCCCTGCGGATGCTGCCCCCGCGGCACTACATCGGAGCGGTCGAGGCGATACCGGGCATCGTGCCCCTCGTCGAACGCCTCCGGGACGCGGGCGCCGCCTACGACCTGGACGGCGACATCTACTTCTCCGTCGACACCGACCCGCACTTCGGCGAGGTCTCCGGCCTCGACGCCGAGGCGATGCGCCTGCTCTCCGCCGAACGCGGCGGCGACCCGGAGCGCCCCGGCAAGAAGAACCCCCTCGACCCGATGCTCTGGATGGCCGCCCGCCCGGGCGAGCCGAGCTGGGACGGGGCCTCGCTCGGCGCGGGCCGCCCCGGCTGGCACATCGAGTGCGTCGCCATCGCGCTCGACCACCTCGGCATGGGCTTCGACATCCAGGGCGGCGGCTCCGACCTGGCCTTCCCGCACCACGAGATGGGCGCCTCGCACGCCCAGGCGCTGACCGGCGAGTACCCGTTCGCCAAGGCGTACGTCCACGCCGGCATGGTCGGTCTGGACGGCGAGAAGATGTCCAAGTCCCGGGGCAACCTGGTCTTCGTCTCGGCCGTGCGCCGCGACGGCGTGGACCCGGCGGCCATCCGGCTCGCCCTGCTCTCCCACCACTACCGCTCCGACTGGGAGTGGACCGACCAGGTGCTCGCCGACGCCGTCGAGCGTCTCGCGCGCTGGCGGGCCGCCGTCTCGCGTCCCGACGGGCCGTCCGCCGACGCGCTCGTCGAGGAGGTCCGCGAGGCGCTCGCGGACGACCTGGACAGCCCCGCCGCGCTGGCCGCGGTGGACCGCTGGGCCGTGCTCCAGAGCGCGGAGGGCGGCACCGACGAGGGCGCGCCCGGCCTCGTCTCCCGTACGGTCGACGCCCTGCTGGGGGTCGCGCTGTAGGGGGTTTCCCCGCCCGCCCGATGGCTCGAACCGGTCTCGGACTTCTCTACGAAGTTCGGGGCCGGTTCCTTTTTGTCCATGGTCATGTGCTCGAAGTTGCGCTAAAAGCTCACTATGCAAACATCAACGCGCATGAGAGCGGCAGCAGTTGCTGCGCTGCTCGGACTGTTCGCGGTCCTCTCCGGGCCCGGCGGGGCCCACGCCGACGAGGCCCCGCCGGCGAGCACCGAGACCACCACGGTCGGGGACGTGACCGGATTCCGGGCGGACGGGGCGGTGTACCGGCTGACCGCCGGGCAGGCCGAGGCCCGGGTCAGCTTCGTCTCGAAGGAGACCTTCCGGATCGAGCTGGCCCCCGACGGGACGTTCACCGACCCCACCGGCGACGACATCGTCCTGCCGCAGGGCGAGCCGCCCCGCACCCGCTGGAAGGACCGCGGCGACCGCTACGAGCTGTCGACGGACGAGGTCACCCTGCGGGCCTACAAGAAGCCGCTGCGCTTCGCCCTGCACCGGGCCGACGGCAGCCTGATCTGGTCCGAGGCGAAGGGCCTGAGCTGGACCGGCGAGCAGACCGTCCAGACGCTGGCCCGGGGCGCCGCCGAGCAGTTCTACGGGGCCGGGATGCAGAACGGCCGCGGCAACACCTCCCACCGCGACAAGACCGTCGAGGTCGCCGTCGACTACAACTGGGACGACGGCGGCCACCCCAACTCCGTGCCGTTCTACCTCTCATCGGCCGGTTACGGCGTCTTCCGCAACACCTACGCCCCCAACACCTACGCGTTCACCGACCCGGTGACGACCGGCGCGAAGGAACAGCGCTTCGACGCCTACTACTTCGCGGGCACGGGGGCCGACGCCGCCAAGGACGTCATCGGCCAGTACACCGACCTCACCGGGAAACCGTTCCTGCCGCCCGTCTACGGCATGGAGATCGGCGACGCCGACTGCTACCTCCACAACGCCAACCGGGGCGAGCGCCGCACCCTGGACTCGCTGAAGGTCGCCGACGGCTACGTCGAGAACGACATGCCCAACGGCTGGATGCTCGTCAACGACGGCTACGGCTGCGGCTACGAGGACCTGGAGGAGACCGCCCAGGGGCTGAAGGACCGCAACATGGAGCTCGGCCTGTGGACCGAGGACGGCATCGAGAACCTCGCCGCCCAGGTCAAGGCCGGGCAGCGGGTCGCCAAGCTGGACGTCGCCTGGGTCGGCGAGGGCTACAAGTTCGCCCTCGACGGCTGCAAGGACGCCTACAAGGGCATCGAGGACAACAGCGACGCCCGCGGCTTCACCTGGGCCCCGGAGAGCTGGGCGGGCGCGCAGCGCTGCGGAGTCCAGTGGTCCGGCGACCAGTCCGGCACCTGGGAGTACATCCGCTGGCAGATCCCGACGTACGCGGGCGCCACGATGTCCGGACTCGCCTACACCACCGGTGACGTCGACGGGATCTTCGGCGGCAGCGCCAAGACGTACACCCGCGACCTCCAGTGGAAGATGTTCCTCGGCACCACGATGACCATGGACGGCTGGGCCGCCATGGACAAGCAGCCCTTCCGCCACGGAGAGCCGTACACCTCGATCAACCGCGACTACCTCAAGCTGAAGGAGTCGCTGCTGCCCTACCAGTACTCCTACGCGCACGAGGCGACCAAGACCGGCGTCGGCATGGTCCGGCCGCTGGTCCTCGAATACCCGGACGACCCCAAGGCGTCGACGGAGGCCGCGAAGTACGAGTTCCTCTCCGGCGAGCACTTCCTCGTCGCGCCCGTCTACCAGGACACCACCGAGCGCAAGGACATCTACCTCCCCAAGGGCACCTGGATCGACTACTGGAGCGGCCGCACCTACGAGGGCCCCACCACCATCGACTCCTACAACGCCCCGCTCGACACCCTGCCGCTCTTCGTGAAGGCCGGCGCGGCCGTCCCGATGTGGCCCGGCATCCGCTCCTACCGGGACCGCACCGCCGACTCCCCGCTGGCCTGGGACGTCTACCCGCAGGGCAACACCTCCTTCACCCTGTACGAGGACGACGGCGTCACCCGGCAGCACCGCGACGGGAAGTACGCCACCCAGCGCGCCGACGTCCGGGCCCCGAAGCACGGCGCGGGCGACGTCTCCGTCACCATCAACGAGAGCCGGGGCAGCTTCACCGGCAAGCAGACCGTCCGCCCCTACGAGTTCACCGTCCACACCGGCTCCGAGCCCCGCTCGGTGCAGCTGGACCGGACGCTGCCCGAGCTGACCTCGAAGAGCGCGTACGACAAGGCCCGGCAGGGCTGGTGGTACGACCGTGACGACCGGGGCGGCGTGGTGCACGTGAAGACCGCGCCCCTGAGCACCGCGAAGAAGTTCACGGTGAAGCTGCGGGGCACCAGCGCGGTCGGCGGCAAGAAGGCCTCGGCGGCCGCCGCCCTCACCGTCCCCGCGGGCCAGGAGGCCGGAGCCGGGACGCCCGGCACGGTCCAGGTCGATGTGACCGCGGGCGGTACCGCCCTCACCGACACCACGGTCACCCTCCAGGTCCCCGACGGCTGGCGGACCGCCACCGCGAAGGTCCCGGGCCGCATCCCGGCAGGCGCCACCCGCCGGGTCGAGGTGGCCCTCACCCCGGCGAAGGACGCCCAGGTACGCGAGACCACGCTGACGGCCCTGGCCCGCTACCGGGCCGCCGGTGACGCCCGCACGAGCGAGCAGCGGCTCGCCGTCTCCGTACTGCCCCCGGCGCCCGAGGGCGAGGCCTGGGCGAGCGATCTCGTCTGGCTCTCCGAGACCAACGGCTACGGCCCGGCCGAACGCGACCGCTCCAACGGGGAGTCGGGCGCGAGCGACGGGAAGACGCTGACTCTCGCGGGAGAGACGTACGAGAAGGGGATCGGCACCCACGCCGACTCCGACATCGCGCTCCATCTCGGCGGCCGGTGCACCGCGTTCACCGCCGACGTCGGCATCGACGACGAGATCGACGGCTACGGAGAGGTCGCGTTCTCCGTGGAGGGCGACGGCAAGGTGCTGTGGACCTCGCCGAAACTGACCGGCGCCTCGGCGACCGTGCCGGTGGACGTGAAGCTCGACGGTGTACGGCAGGTGCGGCTGAAGGTCACCGACACCAACGGGTCCAAGACCGGGGACCACGGCGACTGGGCGGCGGCGACGTTCCACTGCGCCTGAGCCGCACCCCGACGGACGGACAGGGGCGTCGCACGGGAGGTGATCCCGTGCGACGCCCCTGTCGTTCGTACCGCCGCGCGGTCAGTCCTCCTCGGGCGTCTGCCCGGGGCCTTCGTCGGGGCTGTCGTCGCCCGACGCCTCGTCAGAACCCTTCTGGCCCTTGTCGTCGGAGGCCTTGCCCCGCCCGGACTCCGGACGCGGCGGCTTCGGCGGGCGGGTGCGGCCACCGGCGGGATCGCGCAGATAGGGCACATCCCCGCTCTCCGTCGCATGCCCGCCCGGCCCCTGCCCGGGACCGCCGTCCCGCCGCCGCAGATAGCGCTCGAACTCCCGGGCGATGGCCTCGCCGGACGCCTCGGGCAGCTCCGCGGTGTCCCGCGCCTCCTCCAGCGTCTGCACGTACTCCGCGACCTCGCTGTCCTCCGAGGCCAGCTGGTCCACCCCGAGCTGCCAGGCCCGCGCGTCCTCGGGCAGTTCGCCCAGCGGGATGCGCAGCCCGATCAGATCCTCCAGGCGGTTCAGCAGGGCCAGCGTCGCCTTCGGGTTCGGCGGCTGCGACACATAGTGCGGGACCGCCGCCCACAGACTGACCGCGGGCACCCCGGCATGCGTGCACGCCTCCTGCAGGACCCCGACGATGCCCGTGGGGCCCTCGTACCGGGTCTCCTCCAGGTCCATCGTCCGCGCCAGGTCCGCGTCCGAGGTGACCCCGCTCACCGGCACCGGCCGGGTGTGCGGGGTGTCACCGAGCAGCGCGCCCAGGATGACGACCATCTCGACGCCCAACTCATGGGCGAAGCCCAGGATCTCGTTGCAGAACGACCGCCAGCGCATCGACGGCTCGATGCCCCGCACCAGGACCAGGTCCCGGGGCTTCTCCCCGCCGATACGCACCACGGACAGCCGCGTCGTCGGCCAGGTGATCTTCCGCGTCCCGCCGTCCAGCCACACCGTGGGCCGGTTGACCTGGAAGTCGTAGTAGTCCTCGGCGTCCAGCGCCGCGAAGACCTCGCCCTTCCACTCCCGGTCCAGATGACCGACCGCGGTGGAGGCGGCGTCCCCGGCGTCGTTCCAGCCTTCGAACGCGGCCACCATGACCGGGTCGATCAGCTCGGGCACCGACTCGAGCTCGATCACCCGGGCCTCCTTCCGATGTCTCCATACGTACGGAGCAACCTTACGGCTTCCGGGGCCCCCGGCCGCAGCCCTCTTGCACGGCCGGGTGAACCCTGCCATCAGGAGTGGATCATCGGCGGGATCAGTGCATCATGGCCCCCGCGTCACGGCGGCCGGCCGGTTCCGTGTCCTCACCACAGGGTGGACGGCGCCTCCCGCCGCACCACCGGGGCGATCTCCTCCGCGAACCGCTGGAGCGTCTCCAACTGCTCCGGCCGGCTCAGCCCGAAGCCGTCCACGGTGATCGACTGGAGGTCGTGGCGGTAGACCTCGTGCCAGCCGAGGATCTTGTCGATGATCTGCTGCGGACTGCCGATCAGCTGCGGACCGCCCTCGATCGCGTCCTCGATCGTGCGGAACGGGGTGTTGTAACCGGCCTTGCCCGCGAGATGCGGCTTGAAGGTCTGCCGCACCCGCGCCTCGTACAACTCCTTGTACTGCGCGACGGCCGCCTGCGAACTGTCCGCGATGAGCAGCCCGCCGGAGCCCGCCGCCACCTTGGCGTCCGCCGGATCGTGCCCGTACGCCTCGAACCGCTCGCGGTAGTGCGCGATGAGCTTGGCGTACGCCTCACGCGGCTGGATCGCATTGGCCGTGAACAGCGGATCGCCGTGCTTGGCCGCCAGCTCGGGGGAGTTGAGGCTGGTCGCCGAGCCGTGCCAGACGCGCGGCAGCCCGTCGTACGGACGCGGCACCGTCGTCACGTTCTTCAACGGCGGCCGGAACTCGCCCTCCCAGTCGACGCCCTCCTCGCTCCACAGCCGGCGCAGCAGCTCGTACTTCTCCTTCTGGAGATCCCACTGCCGCTCCTCGTCGAGCCCGAACAGGTCGAAGTGGCCCGCCTCCGCGCCCTTTCCGACGACCAGTTCGATACGGCCCCGGGATATCTGGTCGAGCGTCGCGAAGTCCTCCGCCACCCGGACCGGATCGAGGATCGCGACGACGGTCACCCCGGTGAGCAGCCGGATGGTGCTCGTACGGGCCGCGATCGCGCCCAGCACCACGCTCGGGCTGGAGGAGAGGAAGGCCCCGGCGTGCCGTTCGCCGACGGAGTACGCGTCGAAGCCGAGCCGCTCCGCCACCGAGGCCGTGTCGATCACCTCTTCGAACCGGTCGGCGGCGGAAGGAAGGTCACCGGTCAGCGGGTGCGCGTCGTGACCGATCAGGGAGAGCACGGAGAATCTCATGAACTCCACTGTGCTCGCGGCACATTGCACGCGTATGGCGGGAGTGTGGCGCGTGTGACGGCCGCCCGCGCACGACGACGGAGGCGGCCTCCGCGGGGAGGCCGCCTCCGTCCCCGTACCCGTGGGGGGTGGTCGTGATCAGTCGCGGTCGGCGAGCAGCTTCTCGACGCCCTCGCGGACGTCGTCCGTCGCCAGACCCCGGATCGTCAGCGTGGTCCGGCGGCGCAGCACGTCGTCCGCCGTCTCGGCCCACTCGTGGTCGCGGGCGTAGGCGACCTGGGCCCAGATCTCCGGGGCGTCCGGGTGGACGCGCTCGGCCAGCTCCGGGTGCTCGTTCGCCAGCCGGGCGATGTCGAAGGCGAGCGAACCGTAGTGCGTGGCCAGGTGCCGTGCGGTGTCCGGCGCCATGCGCGGGCCGGGGGCCGGGCCGTCGATCAGCAGCCGGTGCGCGACCGCGTTCGGGTTGGCGATACCGGGCAGCGGCAGCTTCCGCGGCAGCCGGTTCATCGGCTCCATGTCCTCGGCCAGCGGGTGCCCGGGCAGGGCGGCCAGCTTGTTCATCACCGTACGGCCGATGTGGCGGAAGGTCGTCCACTTGCCGCCCGCGACCGACAGCATCCCGCCACGGCCCTCGGTGACGACCGTCTCGCGCTTGGCCTTGGAGGTGTCACCCGGACCGCCGGGCAGTACGCGCAGACCGGCGAAGGAGTACGTGATCAGATCACGCGACAGCTGCTGGTCCTTGATCGAGAACGCCGCCTCGTCGAGGATCTGCGCGGTGTCGGCCTCGGTCACCGAGACGTCCGCCGGATCGCCCTCGTACTCCTCGTCCGTCGTGCCGAGGAGCAGCATGTCCTCCCACGGCAGCGCGAACGTGATGCGGTACTTGTCGATCGGGGTGGCCAGCGCCGCCCGCCACGGCCGGGTCCGCTTGAGGACCAGGTGGGCGCCCTTGGAGAGACGGATGGAGGGGGCCGCGTTCGGGTCCTCCATCTTGCGCAGGTGGTCGACCCAGGGGCCGGTGGCGTTCAGCACGAGCCGGGCGGTGACGCCGAACTCGGTGCCGTCCGTGCTGTCCTTGAGGTCGGCGCCGGTGACCCGGCCCCGGGTGAAGCGCAGTCCGGTGACGGCCGCGTGGTTGAGGACGACCGCGCCCGCGTCGACGGCCGCGCGGACCGTCATCAGCGCCATCCGGGCGTCGTTCATCTGGTCGTCGCCGTAGACCGCGACGGCCTTCAGATTGTCGGTGCGCAGCTCGGGGACGTCGCGCTGGGCCTTGGCCGGGGAGATGACATGACCGACGCCGTCGCCGAACGCGGAGAGCGCGGAGTAGGCGAAGACGCCCGCGCCGAGCTTGGCCGCGCCGTGCGGGCCGCCCTTGTAGACGGGCAGGTAGAAGGTGAGCGGGTTGGCCAGGTGCGGGGCCACCTCGCGGGAGACCGCGCGGCGCTCGAAGTGGTTCTCCGCGACCAGCTTGACCGCGCCGGTCTGGAGGTAGCGCAGGCCGCCGTGGAGGAGCTTGGAGGAGGCGGAGGAGGTGGCGCCGGCGAAGTCGCCGGCGTCCACCAGAGCCACCCGCAGCCCGGACTGCGCGGCATGCCAGGCGGTGGAGATGCCCAGGATGCCGCCGCCGATGACCAGGAGGTCGTACGTGGCCCGGGACAGCTGGTCCCGGGTCTCGGCGCGGCTCGGCAGCGAGCCGGAGGCCGGGTGCGTTCCGAGGGCGGGAACGCTCTGCAGGGTGGTCATGGTGATGCTCCTCGTCAGCTTTCTTCGTCCTCGATCCAGCCCATGGTCCGTTCGACGGCCTTGAGCCAGCTCTTGTACTCGCGGGCACGGGTGTCCGCGTCCATGCGGGGGGTCCACTCGGCGGCCCGGCGCCAGTTGGCGCGCAGCGCGTCGGTGTCCGGCCAGAAGCCGACGGCGAGACCGGCGGCGTAGGCGGCGCCGAGGCAGGTGGTCTCGGCGACCATGGGGCGCACCACGGGCGCGTCCAGGAAGTCGGCGAGCGTCTGCATCAGCAGGTTGTTGGACGTCATGCCGCCGTCGACCTTGAGCGCGGTCAGCTCGACGCCGGAGTCCTTCGTCATGGCGTCGCTGATCTCGCGGGTCTGCCAGGCGGTGGCCTCCAGGACGGCACGGGCGATGTGCGCCTTGGTGACGTAACGGGTGAGGCCGGCGATGATGCCCCGGGCGTCGGGACGCCAGTAGGGGGCGAACAGACCGGAGAAGGCGGGCACGAAGTACGCGCCGCCGTTGTCCTCGACCGAGGAGGCCAGCGTCTCGATCTCGGCGGCCGACTTGATCAGGCCCATCTGGTCGCGCATCCACTGCACCAGCGAACCGGTGACCGCGATGGAACCCTCCAGCGCGTACACCGGGGGCTTGTCGCCGATCTGGTAGCCGACGGTGGTGAGCAGCCCGTTGTACGAGTTCACCGGGGTGCCACCGGTGTTCATCAGCATGAAGGTGCCAGTGCCGTACGTGGACTTGGCCTCGCCCTCGGCGAAACAGGTCTGGCCGAACAGCGCGGCCTGCTGGTCGCCGAGCGCGGAGGCGACGGGCACGCCGTCGAGGATGCCGCCCTTGGCGTGGCCGTACACCTCGGCGGAGGAGCGGATCTCGGGGAGGACCGCGGCCGGGATGCCGATGGAGGCGAGGATCTTCTCGTCCCAGGCCATCGTGTGCAGGTTCATCAGGAGGGTGCGCGAGGCGTTGGTGACGTCGGTGACGTGGACGCCGCCGTCGGTGCCGCCGGTGAGGTTCCAGATGACCCAGGAGTCCATGGTGCCGAAGAGGATGTCGCCTGCCTCGGCGCGCTCGCGCAGCCCCTCGACGTTGTCCAGCAGCCAGCGGACCTTGGGCCCGGCGAAGTACGAGGCGAGCGGCAGCCCGGTCTCGCGGCGGAACCGGTCCTGGCCCACGTTGCGGCCGAGCTCCTTGCAGAGCGCGTCGGTGCGGGTGTCCTGCCAGACGAGGGCGTTGTGCACCGGCTCACCGGTGTTCTTGTCCCAGAGCAGGGTGGTCTCGCGCTGGTTGGTGATGCCGATCGCCTTGACGTCGGCGGAGGTGATGCCGGCCTTGACGATGGCCCCGGCGACGACCTCCTGGACGTTCTCCCAGATCTCGGTCGCGTCGTGCTCGACCCAGCCCGGCTTCGGGAAGATCTGCTCGTGCTCCTTCTGGTCGACGGAGACGATCCGGCCGTCCTTGTCGAAGACGATGCAACGGCTGGAGGTGGTGCCCTGGTCGATGGCCGCGATGAACGGCCCGGTGCCGTGGGTGCTGGTGGTGTGTGCGTCGGTCACGGTGTGCTCCCGGAAGTCTGTGAGGTGGTGGAGGGGCGGCTAGGCGAAGGCGAGGTTGTAGAGCCCGCCGGCGAGTGCGCCGCCGACGAGCGGACCCACGATGGGTACCCACGCGTAGCCCCAGTCCGAACCACCCTTGTTGGGCAGCGGCAGCAGGGAGTGCACGATGCGCGGACCGAGGTCGCGGACCGGGTTGATGGCGTAGCCGGTCGGGCCGCCGAGCGAGAGGCCGATGCCGACGACGACCAGGGCGGTGATCAGCGCGCCGAGCACGCCGATGCCGTTGCCCCCGTCGTTGAGGCCCTGGGTCAGGATCGCCAGGACCAGCACGGCCGTCGCGATGATCTCGGTGATGACGTTCTGGACGCCGTTGCGGATCTCCGGACCGGTGGAGAAGATCCCGAGCACCGGGCCGGCCTTCGGGGCGGCGGTCTGGTCGACCATGCCCTCGTCGGTGGACTTGGTCCCGACGATCTCCGGGTCGGTCAGGTGGGCGTGGAACTGCCCGTAGTACACCGCCCAGACCAGCACGGCGCCGATCATCGCGCCGAGCAGCTGCGAGGCGAGGTAGAGGGGGACGTCGCCCCACTCGGTGCCGCCCTCGATGGCCAGGCCGATCGTGACCGCGGGGTTGAGGTGGGCGCCCGATACGCCGCCGGCGAGATATGCGCCGGTCAGCACGGCGAAGCCCCACCCGAAGGTGATGGCGAGCCAGCCCGCGTTCCGGGCCTTCGAGCTCTTCAGCGTGACGGCGGCACAGACACCGCCGCCGAGCAGGATGAGTACGGCGGTACCTATGGTCTCGCCGATGAAAATGTCGGAGCTGGACACCCGCGACTCCTTTGTCCTTCGTCCAGGGGAGAGCGGATCACCGGTCCCGCCGGTGTTCCGCGCCCCAGATGGGTATCCACGAAGCGTGGGCAGCCCACCTGTAAGGGCTTGACCGGCCCTTGGCACTGTCACACCCTAACGCGTATTGCCGTTAGGCGTTCGACAATGCCGACCGTTGAACGGCAGTGTTTCCCCCGAGTGAAGGAAGCGTCAAGGGTACTGTGGTCCACGACTCGGTGCGCGACGGGATCGTTACCGGCCGGTGTCGGGCGTGGGTGTGCCGGGCCTGGGCGTGGGTGTGTCGCCCCCTGTCGGCGTGCGGGCCGTGCGGTCGGGCGGAAGAGCGGTACGGCCGGTCAGAAGCGGCCGGCGCCCAGGTCCCGGGAGACCGCGCGGGCGCAGTCGCGTACGGCCGCGATCAGCTCGGGGCGCAGCGTGCCGCCCGGGGCCACCCGCTCCACCGCCCCGGTCACGGCGACCGCCCCGACCGGCATCCTGCGCCGGTCGTGCACGGGTGCGGCCACGGCGGCCACACCCTCCCAGGTCTCCTCCGCGTCGGCGGCCCAGCCCTGCGCCCGGATCAGGTCGAGCATCGCCTCGAACTCGTCGGCCGCGGTGACGGTGCGCCCGGTGAAGGAGCGGCGCTCCGCCTCCATGACCTCGCTGTGGGCCACCGGGTCGTACGCGGACAGCACCTTGCCCAGCGCCGTGGAGTGCAGCGGCTGCATGGCTCCGACCTCCAGCACCTGGCGGCTGTCGTCGGGCCGGAAGACGTGGTGGACGATCAGCACGCCGTGCTGGTGCAGCACCCCGAGGTGGACGCTCTCGCCGCTGGAGCGGGCCAGGTCGTCCGTCCAGACCAGGGCGCGCGCCCGCAGCTCGTGGACGTCCAGATAGCTGTTGCCGAGGCGCAGCAGCTCCGCGCCCAGCTGGTAGCGCCCGGACGCCGCGTCCTGCTCGACGAAGCCCTCCAGCTGCAGGGTGCGCAGAATGCCGTGCGCGGTGCCCTTGGCCAGCCCCAGCGAGGAGGCGATGTCGGAGAGCCCGAGCCGGCGCTCGCCGCCCGCCAGCAGACGCAGCATCGCGGCCGCCCGCTCCAGCGACTGGATGTTCTTGGCCATCGCGCCGTACTCCTCCACCTCGGTTCGACAATGCTGAACACTATCGGTCGATGCCGACCTGCGCCGGACTCCGGGGGAAAGTGTCCGCCACCGGGACGCACCCGCCGCACCCCGCACAGCATGCAGTCCGCCTCATGGACGTACTGACAGCGCCGGCCGACGTCGGGCTACGCTGGCGAGGTGCGCCTTCCCCAAGAAGGACGCAAAGCCGACAGCCGTCGCATCCCTGGGAGATCATCCATGGCCTCGTTGCCGACACCCGCCGCCGACAGCCGGACCCGCGCAGAAGCACTCCGAGAGGCACTCGCCACGCGTGTGGTGGTGGCCGACGGGGCGATGGGCACCATGCTCCAGGCTCAGGACCCCACGCTGGAGGACTTCGAGAATCTCGAAGGCTGCAACGAGATCCTCAACATCACCCGGCCCGACATCGTGCGCTCCGTCCACGAGGAGTACTTCGCGGTCGGTGTCGACTGCGTGGAGACCAACACGTTCGGCGCGAACCACTCCGCCGCCAACGAGTACGAGATCGCCGACCGGATCTACGAGCTCTCCGAGTCCGGCGCCCGGATCGCCCGCGAGGTCGCCGACGAGTTCGGTGCCAAGGACGGCCGCCAGCGCTGGGTCCTCGGCTCGATCGGCCCCGGCACCAAGCTGCCCTCGCTCGGTCACATCACCTACGACGTGCTGCGTGACGGTTACCAGAAGAACGCCGAGGGCCTCCTCGCGGGCGGCTCGGACGCGCTGATCGTCGAGACCACCCAGGACCTCCTGCAGACGAAGTCGAGCATCATCGGCGCGCGCCGGGCGATGGACGCGCTGGGCCTCCAGGTGCCGCTGATCTGCTCCCTCGCCTTCGAGACGACCGGCGTCATGCTCCTCGGCTCCGAGATCGGCGCGGCCCTGACCGCCCTGGAGCCGCTGGGCATCGACCTGATCGGCCTGAACTGCTCCACCGGCCCGGACGAGATGAGCGAGCACCTGCGCTATCTCGCCCGCCACTCCCGTACGCCGTTGATGTGCATGCCCAACGCCGGCCTGCCGGTCCTGACGAAGGACGGTGCGCACTTCCCGCTCGGCCCCGACGGACTCGCCGACTCCCAGGAGCACTTCGTCCGGGACTACGGCCTGTCCCTCATCGGCGGCTGCTGCGGTACGACTCCGGCACACCTGAAGGCCGTCGTCGACCGCGCCCGCGAGCTGACGCCCACCGAGCGCGACCCGCGCCCCGAGCCCGGCGCCGCCTCCCTCTACCAGCACATCCCCTTCCGTCAGGACACCGCCTACCTCGCGATCGGGGAGCGGACCAACGCCAACGGCTCCAAGAAGTTCCGCGAGGCGATGCTGGAGGCCCGCTGGGACGACTGTGTGGAGATGGCCCGCGATCAGATCCGTGAGGGCGCGCACATGCTCGACCTCTGCGTCGACTATGTGGGCCGTGACGGCGTTGCCGACATGAGTGAGCTGGCCGGCCGCTTCGCGACCGCCTCCACCCTCCCGATCGTGCTGGACTCCACCGAACTGCCCGTGCTGCGGGCGGGGTTGGAGAAGCTGGGTGGGCGGGCGGTGCTGAACTCGGTGAACTACGAGGACGGTGACGGTCCGGAGTCGAGGTTCGCGCAGGTCAGCGCCCTGGCTTCTGAGCATGGTGCGGCGTTGATCGCGTTGACGATCGATGAGGAGGGCCAGGCCCGCACGGTCGAGCACAAGGTCGCCATCGCGGAGCGGCTGATCGAGGACCTGACCACGAACTGGGGCATCCGCGAGTCCGACATCCTCATCGACACGTTGACGTTCACGATCTGCACCGGCCAGGAAGAGTCCCGGGGTGACGGCATCGCCACCATTGGGGCGATCCGTGAGCTGAAGCAGCGCCACCCCGACGTCCAGACCACACTGGGCCTCTCCAACATTTCCTTCGGCCTGAACCCGGCCGCCCGCGTCGTGCTGAACTCCGTCTTCCTCGACGAGTGCGTGAAGGCGGGGCTGGATTCCGCGATCGTGCATGCCTCGAAGATCCTGCCGATCGCCCGGCTGGAGGAGGAGCAGGTCAAGGTCGCCCTCGACCTGATCTACGACCGCCGTGCCGAGGGGTATGACCCCTTGCAGAGGCTGATGGAGTTGTTCGAGGGCGTCAACATGAAGTCGATGAAGGCGGGCAAGGCCGAGGAGCTGATGGCCCTCCCGCTGAACGAACGCCTCCAGCGCCGCATCATCGACGGCGAGAAGAACGGCCTGGAGGCCGACCTCGACGAGGCACTCCAGACCACCCCCGCCCTCGACATCGTCAACAACACCCTCCTGGAGGGGATGAAGGTGGTCGGGGAGCTGTTCGGCTCCGGTCAGATGCAGCTGCCGTTCGTTCTCCAGTCCGCCGAGGTCATGAAGAGTGCGGTGGCTCATCTGGAGCCGCACATGGAGAAGTCCGACGACGAGGGCAAGGGCACGATCGTGCTGGCCACCGTCCGTGGTGACGTCCATGACATCGGCAAGAACCTCGTCGACATCATTCTCTCCAACAACGGCTACAACGTCGTCAACCTCGGGATCAAGCAGCCCGTCTCCGCGATCCTCGAAGCGGCCGAGGAACACCGGGCCGATGTCATCGGCATGTCGGGTCTCCTGGTGAAGTCGACCGTGATCATGAAGGAGAACCTCCAGGAGCTCAACCAGCGCAAGATGGCCGCCGACTTCCCCGTCATCCTCGGCGGCGCCGCCCTCACCCGCGCCTACGTCGAACAGGACCTCCACGAGATCTACGAGGGCGAAGTCCGCTACGCCCGCGACGCGTTCGAGGGCCTGCGGCTGATGGACGCGCTGATCGGCGTCAAGCGTGGCGTTCCGGGCGCGGCCCTTCCCGAACTCAAGCAACGCCGCGTGCCGAAGAAGGATGTGACGGCGGTGCTGGAGGTCGAGGAGCCCGAGGGTTCGGTGCGCTCGGACGTCTCCATCACCAACCCCATTCCCGAGCCGCCCTTCCGGGGCACCCGCGTCATCAAGGGCATTCCGCTCAAGGAGTACGCGTCCTGGCTGGACGAGGGCGCGTTGTTCAAGGGGCAGTGGGGTCTGAAGCAGGCGCGGTCCGGTGACGGGCCGACGTACGAGGAGCTGGTGGAGACCGAGGGCCGCCCGCATCTGCGCGGCTGGCTCGACCACCTCCAGTCCAACAACCTCCTGGAGGCGGCCGTCGTCTACGGCTACTTCCCCTGCGTGTCCAAGGGCGACGACCTGGTCCTCCTGCACGAGGACGGTTCCGAGCGCACGCGTTTCACGTTCCCGCGTCAGCGGCGTGGGCGCCGGCTCTGCCTCGCGGACTTCTTCCGTCCGGAGGAGTCGGGCGAGACCGATGTCATCGGTCTGCAGATCGTCACTGTCGGCTCGCGGATCGGCGAGGCCACCGCCGAGCTGTTCGCCGCCAACTCCTACCGCGACTACCTGGAACTGCACGGCCTGTCCGTCCAGCTCGCCGAGGCCCTGGCCGAGTACTGGCACGCCCGGGTCCGCAGCGAGCTGGGCTTCGGCGGCGAGGACCCGGCGGACGTCGAGGACATGTTCGCGCTGAAGTACCGCGGCGCACGGTTCTCGCTCGGTTACGGGGCGTGCCCGAACCTGGAGGACCGGGCCAAGATCGCCGACCTCCTCCAGCCGGAACGCATCGGCGTCCACCTCTCCGAGGAGTTCCAGCTCCACCCGGAACAGTCCACCGACGCCATCGTCATCCACCACCCCGAAGCGAAGTACTTCAACGCCCGGTAGGGCGGACTTCGCCCCGTGGTCACGCGCCTTTCGCGCACCGCGACGGGACACGTCGTACACTGGTCGGTCCAGTGCAGGCCGGTCGCCCTCCCACTTTCGGGAATGGCGGCCGGCCTTCTCGTCCCTTACGGAAGGTGTGCCGGATGACCAGTACGGTCCCCGCGTCCTTGACCCGCACGGCCGAAGGCGCCGCCCTGCAGGCGGTCCTTCTCGACATGGACGGAACCCTGGTCGATACCGAGGGCTTCTGGTGGGACGTCGAGAAAGAGGTCTTCGCCGGCCTCGGGCACCGGCTGGACGAGTCCTGGCGGGACGTGGTCGTCGGCGGTCCGATGACCCGCAGCGCCGGCTACCTCATCGACGTCACCGGCGCCGACATCCGGCTGGACGAGCTGACGGTGCTGCTCAACGACGGATTCGAGAGCCGTATCGCGCGCGGGGTGCCCCTGATGCCCGGGGCCGAGCGGCTGCTCGCCGAACTGGGCGCCTACGAGGTGCCCACCGCGCTCGTCTCGGCCTCGCACCGCCGGATCATCGACCGGGTACTGGAATCGGTGGGCCGTCACCACTTCGCGCTCACGGTCGCCGGGGACGAGGTCGCCCGGACCAAGCCCCACCCCGAGCCGTATCTCACCGCCGCCGCGGGCTTCGGCGCCGACCCCTGGCGCTGCGCCGTCATCGAGGACACCGCGACCGGCGTGGCCGCCGCCGAGGCCGCAGGATGCCGGGTCGTCGCCGTACCGTCCGTCGCCCCCATCGCGCCCGCGGCCGGACGCGTGGTCGTCGGCTCCCTCGAAGAGGTCGACCTGGCCTTCCTCCGCAAGCTCATCACCGGAGCGGGCGGAACGGGCTGACGTACACCGATCGCCCATGCGAACCCGGCGTCCGTTTGTGAACGAACAGCGGATTTTCTGCTTCCGCCCGTGTGCGTTCCGGCAACGTTCCATGGATGAGGATCAGCCACGAGGCGCATATGTGAAGAGGGTGGACGCGTGACCTTCCTCACCCGGAAGCCTCCCGGGGCCCGCCGGGATCGGGTGAGCTGTCCGTAATCGTGTTTGTATGTCGCCCGCTGCGGCCGCCGGGCGAGCGTGAGCCGTCCTCCACGCGGTCGGAGCGGCCACCGGCGGCTACTAACTTTGATTCCTCACCTGCCGGGATGAGGGAGAACGTCCAGATGAACCGCAAGACCCTGGTGCTGCCGGCCGTTGTCGGCCTGCTCGCCCCCGTGCTCGCCGCCTGCGGCAGCGCGGACAGCGGCGCCGGTGGCAACGGAGCCATCGTCGTCGGCACCACGGACCAGCTCGTGGCCTCCAAGGAGAACCCCGCGCCGCTCGACCCGGCCATCGGCTACGAAGCGGGCGTCTGGAACGTCCTGCGGCAGACCGTGCAGACCCTGACCGCGGTGCCCAACGGCGGCGGCGAGCCGGTGCCCGAGGCCGCCCGCAGCTGCACCTTCACCGACACCGCGAACGAGAGCTACCGCTGCACCCTGCGGGCGGGCCTCACCTTCGCCGACGGGACGCCCGTCACCGCCGAGGACGTGAAGCACTCCATCCAGCGCGTCATCGACATCGACTCGGACAGCGGGCCGGTCGGCCTGCTCGCCAACATCGACATGATCGAGACCAAGGGCGACGACCAGGTGATCTTCCACCT
This sequence comes from Streptomyces sp. DSM 106670, assembly GCF_055792845.1. NCBI lineage: Bacteria > Bacillati > Actinomycetota > Actinomycetes > Kitasatosporales > Streptomycetaceae > Streptomyces > Streptomyces sp. DSM 106670. The sequence goes on along the minus strand of NZ_CM147704.1, from coordinate 1,252,498 downwards.
GAACACGCCCGACGCGACCTTCCCGTACAAGCTCGCCACCCCCGCCGCCGGCATCGTCCCGAAGGCGCAGTACCCGGCGAAGGAGGCGCGCACCGGCTTCCAGGTCGACGGCTCCGGCCCGTACACCATGAAGCCGCAGGTCGAGGACGGCCGGGTCGTCAAGATCGCCTTCACCAAGAACCCCTCGTACAAGGGCGAGCTGAAGGTGCTCAACGACAAGGTCGAGATGGACCTCTTCCCCGACGCCGAGGCCATGGGCAAGGCGCTCGACGAGAAGAAGATCCACATGATGACCCGGGCGATGTCGCCCGAGCAGGCCCACGACATGCTCGTGGAGCCGAAGAAGGGCGTCGAGCTCACCGAGATGCCCGGCCTGGCCATCAGCTACCTCGGGTTCAACACCAAAGACCCCGTGGTCAACAAGTCCGTCCGGCAGGCCATGGCGCAGATCATCGACCGGGGCGAGATCGCGGGCAAGGTGTACGGCACCACCGCCGAACCGCTCTACTCGCTGATCCCCTCCAGCATCGCCGGGCACACCAACGCCTTCTTCAACAAGTACGGCGAGCCCAGCACCGCCAAGGCCGCGACGATCCTCCGCGACGCCGGGATCAAGACGCCGGTGAAGTTCACCCTGCACTACACCAACGACCACTACGGCTCGGCCACCGCCGAGGAGTTCAAGGCGCTCCAGAAGCAGCTGAACAGCTCCGGCCTCTTCGACGTCTCCGTCAAGGGCAAGGAGTGGTCGAAGTACCGCCCCGAGCAGAAGCGCGGCGACTACGCGGCCTACGGCATGGGCTGGTTCCCCGACTTCCCGGACCCGGACAACTACACCGCGCCCTTCCTGGACGCGAACAACTTCCTCAACTCGCCCTACCGCTCGCGCGAGGCGCAGAAGGTCCTCATCCCGCAGTCCCGCCGCGAGGCCGACCGCACCGCCGCCGCCATCACCTACGAGAAGCTCCAGGACATCGTCGCCACCGATGTGCCGGTCCTTCCGATCTGGCAGGGCAAGCAGTACGTCGCCTCCCGTGACGGCATCGCCGGGGTGGAGCGCTCCGTCAGCGCCACCTCCGAACTCCAGCTCTGGGAGCTCAACCGGCCCAGCGTCTGAGACCCGGCCGGAAAGCCGTCCGGCCCGCCCTCCTGGAAACAGGACGGACGGGCCGGACGGCTTCGTCGTACGGGAACTTCGTCGTGGGGGCCGCTACTGCGCGCCGGGGCGCACCAGCCCGCTCTCGTACGCGTACACCGCGGCCTGCACCCGGTCGCGCAGGCCCAGCTTCGTGAGCACATGGCCCACATGCGTCTTGACCGTCGTCTCGCTGACGAACAGATCCGCCGCGATCTCCGCGTTGGACAGCCCCCGCGCCACCAGCTTCAACACCTCGACCTCACGGTCCGTCAGCGTGTGCAGGGCGTCCGGCACCGGGTCCTCACCGGACGGCAGATGGTCCGCGTACTTGTCGAGCAGCCGGCGCGTGATGCTCGGCGCGAGCATCGCCTCGCCCGCCGCCACCACCCGGATCGCCTGCACCAGCTCGGCCGCCGGAGCGTCCTTCAGCAGGAAGCCGCTCGCCCCCGCACGCAGCGCCTCCACCACGTACTCGTCGAGATCGAAGGTGGTCAGCACCAGCACCTTCGCCGGGCCGTCCTTTCCGGGGCCGGTGATCTGACGGGTCGCCTCCACCCCGTCCATCCGCGGCATCCGGATGTCCATCAGCACCACATCGGGCTGCAGCGCCCGCACCTGATCGATGGCCTGCAGACCGTCACCGGCCTCACCGACCACCGCCAGATCGCCTTCGGCCTCCAGAATCATCCGGAAACCGGTGCGCAGCAGAGGCTGGTCATCGACCAGAAGGACGCGGATCGCCACAGGAACTCCTTAAGGGCCCTCAAGGGCCACGGCTCGGCCGGCCTCGGCCCGGACCGGTCCCATTCTGCCCTGGCCATCCTCACCCGGGTCCGCCGGGCGGACCGACAGCGGATAGACCGGGGGAGTCCCGCCGAATTCCGGACACACCGCCCGGTGGTCGCACCAGCCGCACAGCTTCGTCGGCCGGGGCCGCCAGTCACCGGTCTCCGTCGCCAGCGCGATCGCGTCCCACAGCGCCAGCAGCTTGCGCTCCACCCGCTCCAGGTCCGCGATCACCGGGTCGTACGTCATGACGTCCCCGCTGCCCAGATAGACCAGCTGGAGCCGGCGCGGCACGACGCCCTTCAGCCGCCAGATCACCAGCGCGTAGAACGTCATCTGGAACAGCGGCCCGTCGGAATACTCCGGCCGCGGCGCCTTGCCCGTCTTGTAGTCGACGATCCGGACCTCACCGCTCGGCGCGACGTCCACCCGGTCGATCACCCCGCGCAGCCGCAGCCCCGACTCCAGCTCCGTCTCCACGAACAGCTCGCGCTCCGCCGGCTCAAGACGCGTCGGGTCCTCCAGCGAGAACCACCGCTCCACCAGCTGCTCCGCCTCGCCCAGCCAGCGCGTCAGCCGCTCGCCCTCGGTGTCCTCCGCGAACAGCTCGCCCAGCTCCGGCTTCGACTCCAGCAGCCGGTCCCACTGGCCCGGAACCAGCGCCCGCGCCCGCGGCGCCGTACGGTCCGCCGCCGGGGCGTCGAAGAGCCGCTCCAGCACCGCATGGACCAGCGTGCCGCGGGTAGCCGCCTCGCTGGGCTTCTCCGGCAGCCTGTCGATGACCCGGAAGCGGTAGAGCAAGGGGCACTGCATGAAATCGCTCGCCCGCGACGGCGACAGGGACGAAGGCGGCCGGGGCGGCCGCGGCACGGAAGTCATGTCTCCAGACCCTACGGCCCGCCACTGACAGTCAGCGGCATACCATCGACGGCAGACCCTCGCACACTGCATGATCGTGGCAAAGGCCACTCACCGAACCGAAGGGACCCCGTGGACGAGAGCGGCGACAGCGGGCGGCCGCAGCCCGGCGCAGGGGGAACGGCCCCCGGCACCGACCCCGACAACGGCAAGCCGAAACGCCCCGCGGAACCCGGCGGCGGCCTGCTCATGGGCCGTCCCTTCGGCGTGCCCGTCTACGTCGCCCCCAGCTGGTTCGTCGTCGCCGCACTGATCACCTGGGTGTTCGGCGGCCAGCTCGACCGTGTGCTGCCCGAGCTCGGCGCCGCCCGCTATCTCGTCGCGCTGTTCTTCGCCATCGCCTTCTACGCCTCCGTGCTCGTCCACGAACTGGCCCACACGGTCGCCGCCCTGCGCTACAAGCTCCCGGTCCGCCGCATCCAGCTCCAGTTCTTCGGCGGCGTCTCGGAGATCGAGAAGGAGAGCGAGACACCCGGCCGCGAGTTCGTCCTCGCCTTCGTCGGACCGCTCCTGTCCCTGGTCCTCGGCGGCGTCTTCTACGGCGCGATGCAGTTCGTCGAGCCCGGCACGGTCCCCGGCGTCCTGCTCGCGGGCCTGATGATCTCCAACCTCATCGTGGCCGCCTTCAACCTGCTGCCCGGCCTGCCCCTCGACGGCGGCCGGATGCTCCGCGCCGTCGTCTGGAAGATCACCGGCAAGCCCATGAGCGGCACCATCGCCGCCGCCTGGGTCGGCCGCGGCCTCGCCGTCGTCGTCCTCGTCGGACTGCCGCTGCTCACCCACACCGGAGCGCTCGGCGGCTCCGCCCAGGACATCGGCGGCGTCGAGACCGTCATGGACGCGCTGCTCGCCGCGATCCTCGCCGGCATCATCTGGACCGGCGCCGGGAACAGCCTGCGGATGGCCCGCCTCCGCGAGCACCTGCCCGACCTCCGGGCCCGCACCCTGACCCGCCGCGCCGTCCCCGTCGAGTCCGCCACCCCGCTCTCCGAGGCGCTGCGCCGGGCCAACGAGGCGGGCGCCCGCGCGCTGGTCGTCGTCGACGGACAGGGCAACCCCAAGGGCGTCGTCCGCGAGGCCGCCATCGTCGGCGTCCCCGAGCACCGCCGCCCCTGGGTCGCCGTCAGCGGCCTCGCCCAGGACCTCACCGACGGCATGAAGGTCCCCGCGGAACTGGCCGGCGAAGCCCTCCTGGACCGGCTCAAGGCCACCCCCGCCACCGAGTACCTGGTGGTCGAGGAGACCGGCCAGATCTACGGAGTCCTCTCCACCGCCGACGTGGAGCGCGCCTTCGTCAAAGCCATGGCCCGCCCCGAAGCCTGACGGGCCTCCCGGCCCTTCGACCGCCGCCGCCCCGGGCGGTCGGCGGGCCCGGAATCACCGGTAGGCTGGTCACATGTCTGAACCGACCGGTGCCGCCCGCCGACGCGGGCCCTTCAAGGTCGGGGACCAGGTACAGCTCACCGACCCCAAGGGCCGCCACTACACCTTCACGCTCGAAGCCGGAAAGAACTTCCACACCCACAAGGGTTCTTTCCCGCACGACGAGCTGATCGGTGCTCCCGAGGGCAGTGTTGTCCGCACCACGGGAAACGTCGCCTACCTCGCGCTGCGCCCCCTGCTCCCCGACTACGTCCTGTCCATGCCCCGCGGCGCCGCCGTGGTCTACCCCAAGGACGCGGGGCAGATCCTGGCCTTCGCCGACATCTTCCCCGGCGCCCGCGTCGTGGAGGCCGGGGTCGGATCCGGATCGCTCAGCACCTTCCTGCTGCGCGCCATCGGTGAGCAGGGCATGCTGCACTCCTACGAGCGCCGCGAGGACTTCGCCGAGATCGCCCAGCAGAACGTCGAGCGCTACTTCGGCTCGCCGCACCCCGCCTGGCAGCTGACCGTCGGCGACCTCCAGGACAACCTCTCCGACACCGACGTCGACCGCGTCGTGCTGGACATGCTCGCCCCCTGGGAGTGCCTGGAGGCCGTCTCCAAGGCCCTGGTGCCCGGCGGCATCCTCTGCGCCTACGTGGCCACCACCACCCAGCTCTCGCGCACCGTCGAGTCCATCCGCGAGATCGGCTGCTTCGCCGAACCGCAGCCCTGGGAGTCGATGATCCGCAACTGGCACGTGGAGGGCCTCGCCGTCCGCCCCGACCACCGGATGATCGGCCACACCGGCTTCCTGGTCACCGCCCGCCGCCTCGCGGACGGCGTCGAGCCGCCGCTGCGCCGCCGCCGCCCGTCCAAGGGCGCCTACGGCGAGGACTACGAGGGACCGGGCAGCCAGAGCCGCGGAGGCTCCGCCGCCGACCGCGGCTGACCCGGACAACGCACCGGCGCCGCCGCGCAGTTCCCCGACCGACCGGGGAACTGCGCGGCGGCGCCTTTTCGTTGGGACCCTCATTCGTCGAGACCCCGCCGTTCCACCCGGGTGTGAGGTGTGGCACGATGCTGGCCACCCCTCGGGGGTGTTCCCACCCCCTCACCGGGCTTCCAGGAACCATCAGGAGACATACCGCGTGCAGACCCCCGCGCTCCCGGAGCTCGCCCACACCGCCGCCAAGCCGGTGCACTGGCTCGCCACGGCCGCGGCGATGGCGGGCGTCGTCGCGCTGGCCGGGCTGCTCCAGCCCCGTACGGCCACCGCGACCGCCACGGCCCCCGAGCAGCGGACCACCACGCAGCACGGCGCTCCGGTGCCCGCCCCGGACCCGGCCGGGGTCGACTTTCCACTGGAGTGCGGCGGCGCCGGGACGACGGTCGCCGAACAGGCCCCCGGTGACCTCGACGGCGACGGGCGGCCGGAAACCGTCGCCGTGGTGCACTGCGCCGCCGGATCGGGCACCCCGCCCGGCGGCATCTACGTACTGACACAGGCGAGCGGGGCCGCACCCCGGGTCGTGGCGACCCTGGTGGACCCCGCTGACAAGAAGACGGTCGGGGACTTCGCCGTACGGGACGGCGTCGTCTCGGCGACCCTCCTCGGCTACTCCTCGCTCGACGTCCCCCGCTGCTGCCCCGACCAGGAGGAACAGGCCTCCTGGCGGTGGAAGGGGAAGGCGTTCGTCCGCACCTCCGGAGACCTCGCCCGCAGCGTCTGAGCGGCGCCGCACGGCTCTGCTCCCGCTGTCCGGGCAATGGGCCCCGGCCGGCTAGTCGGCGTCCGGCCCGTACACCTCGACGTTGTCCTTGACGCGCCGCACATGGATGCAGTCGCCGGGGCACTCCTTGGCCGAATCCACGACGTCCTGGAGCAGCGGCAGCGGCACCGGAGTGGTCGCCCCCGGGTCCTGCAGCAGCTCGTCGTCGGAGCTCTTCACATAGGCCAGGCCGTCGATGTCCAGCTCGAAGACGTCGGGGGCGTACTGCACACAGATGCCGTCGCCCGTACAGAGGTCCTGGTCGATCCAGACCTCCAGGTCCTGCGTGTCACTGTCGCCCGGCGAGTCCTGCTGCACGGTCATGTGTCCTGCCGTTCCTGCGTATCCGAACCAAATGGAGCCAAGCCCTGACGGGTGTTGAACAGTTCGACGATACAACCGGCGGCTTTCCGGTGCCGAAGGGTGGGTATTCCCTTGACGTGAGGGAGAGCGCAAGGGTGAAGATCGGACACACCCCGCAGTCTTTGTGATCTAGGGGTTTCAATCACCACCCACCCAGGTAGGGTCAGGAAGCGTCCAGCTCCCCATGGAGGAGGTGAGGACCGTGGCAGCCCACGACGACGACATCAACCGCGGCATCCGGCCCGCGCGAGGGTCAGAGGACCCAGCCGGCCAGGTTGCCTATCTCGAGCAGGAAATCGCCGTCCTGCGACGTAAGCTCGCCGACTCTCCGCGTCATACGAGGATTCTCGAAGAGCGGATCGTCGAGTTGCAGACGAACCTGGCAGGCGTGTCCGCACAGAACGAGCGGCTCGCCAACACGCTCCGTGAGGCGCGTGACCAGATCGTGGCCCTCAAGGAAGAGGTCGACCGGCTCGCGCAGCCGCCGGCCGGCTTCGGCGTCTTCCTGCAGGCCAACGAGGACGGCACCTGCGACATCTTCACCGGGGGCCGCAAGCTCCGGGTGAACGTCAGCCCCAGTGTCGAGCTCGAGGACCTCCGGCGTGGCCAGGAGGTCATGCTCAACGAAGCGCTCAACGTGGTCGAGGCCATGGAGTTCGAGCGGGCCGGGGACATCGTCACCCTCAAGGAGATCCTTGAGGACGGCGAGCGTGCCCTGGTGGTCGGGCACACCGACGAGGAGCGGGTGGTGCGGCTCGCCGAGCCGCTGCTGGACATCACCATCCGCGCCGGCGACGCCCTGCTCCTGGACTCCAGGTCGGGTTACGTCTACGAGGTGGTGCCCAAGAGCGAGGTCGAGGAGCTCGTCCTCGAAGAGGTCCCGGACATCGACTACGACAAGATCGGCGGCCTGGGCGACCAGATCGAGCTGATCCGCGACGCGGTCGAGCTTCCGTATCTGCACCCCGACCTCTTCAAGGAACACGAGCTGCGCCCGCCGAAGGGCATCCTGCTCTACGGACCGCCCGGCTGTGGCAAGACCCTCATCGCCAAGGCCGTCGCCAATTCGCTCGCCAAGAAGGTCGCCGAGGTCACCGGGCAGCCCGCGGGGAAGAGCTACTTCCTCAATATCAAGGGCCCCGAGCTGCTCAACAAGTACGTCGGCGAGACCGAGCGGCACATCCGCCTGGTCTTCCAGCGTGCGCGGGAGAAGGCGAGCGAGGGTACCCCCGTCATCGTCTTCTTCGACGAGATGGAATCCCTCTTCCGCACCCGCGGCAGCGGCGTCAGCTCGGACGTGGAGAACACCATCGTCCCGCAGCTGCTCGCCGAGATCGACGGGGTGGAGGGCCTGGAGAACGTCATCGTCATCGGCGCCTCCAACCGCGAGGACATGATCGACCCCGCCATCCTGCGACCCGGCCGTCTCGATGTGAAGATCAAGATCGAGCGTCCGGACGCCGAGGCCGCGAAGGACATCTTCGCGAAGTACCTGACCCCGTCGCTCCCGCTGCACGCGGACGACCTCTCCGAGCACACCGGCTCGCGCGAGGCCGCCGCCCACGCCATGATCCAGTCGGTCGTGGAGCGGATGTACACGGAGTCCGAGGAAAACCGCTTCCTCGAGGTCACGTACGCCAACGGCGACAAGGAAGTCCTGTACTTCAAGGACTTCAACTCCGGCGCGATGATTCAGAACATCGTCGACCGGGCAAAGAAAATGGCCATCAAGGCATTCCTGGAACAAGGCCAGAAGGGGCTGCGGGTGGCTCATCTCCTGCAGGCCTGCGTGGACGAGTTCAAGGAGAACGAGGACCTGCCGAACACCACCAACCCGGACGACTGGGCCAGGATTTCCGGTAAGAAGGGTGAGCGGATCGTCTTCATCCGCACACTCGTCACCGGAAAGCAGGGCGCGGACACCGGACGCTCCATCGATACGGTGGCCAATACCGGCCAGTACCTGTAATACGCGGACCGGCTGCGGAAGTCCTCAGGGGCCTCCGCAGCCGGTTGCATTCCCCCGTTCCGGCCATGCCGGAGCAATGTCGTAATGGAGCTCCCCACCGGCGCAGAGGCGCTCTAGGCTCTGCGGTACCGCCGAGTCGCGCAGTGCGGTGACGGGCACCGCACACGCACCGGACACAGCAGCGGTACTTGAGCGTCGCTCCCGGACGGGACCGACGCCGGGCAAGGAGGGCCGCATGACCGTACGGCGAGTAATGGGCATCGAGACGGAGTACGGGATCTCCGTCCCCGGCCACCCCAACGCCAATGCCATGCTCACCTCGTCCCAGATCGTGAACGCCTACGCGGCGGCGATGCACCGGGCGCGACGCGCCCGCTGGGACTTCGAGGAGGAGAACCCGCTGCGTGACGCGCGAGGCTTCGACCTCGCCCGTGAGACCGCCGACTCCAGCCAGCTCACCGACGAGGACATCGGCCTGGCCAATGTCATCCTCACCAACGGCGCCCGGCTGTACGTCGACCACGCGCACCCCGAATACAGCTCTCCGGAGATCACCAATCCGCGTGACGCGGTGCTCTGGGACAAGGCCGGCGAACGGATCATGGCGGAGGCCGCCGAGCGGGCGGCCGCCATCCCCGGCGCCCAGCCGATCCACCTCTACAAGAACAACACCGACAACAAGGGCGCCTCCTACGGCACGCACGAGAACTACCTCATGCAGCGGGAGACGCCGTTCTCGGACATCGTGCGCCATCTGACGCCGTTCTTCGTCTCGCGCCAGGTCGTCACGGGCGCGGGCCGGGTCGGCATCGGCCAGGACGGCCACGAGCACGGCTTCCAGATCAGTCAGCGCGCCGACTACTTCGAGGTCGAGGTCGGTCTGGAGACCACGCTCAAGCGCCCCATCATCAACACCCGGGACGAGCCCCACTCCGACGCGGAGAAGTACCGCCGGCTCCATGTGATCATCGGCGATGCCAACCTCTCGGAGATCTCCACCTATCTCAAGCTCGGCACCACGTCCCTGGTGCTGTCCATGATCGAGGACGCCTTCATCAACGTCGACCTCGCGGTCGACCAGCCCGTACGCACCCTGCACCAGGTCTCGCACGACCCGGATCTGCGGCAGCTGATCACGCTGCGCAGCGGCCGGACACTCACCGCGGTCCAGCTGCAGATGGAGTACTTCGAGCTGGCTCGCAAATACGTCGACGAGCGGTACGGTGCGGACGCCGACGAGCAGACCAAGGACATCCTGACCCGCTGGGAGGACACGCTCAATCGGCTGGAGACGGATCCGATGAGCCTGTCGGGCGAGCTGGACTGGATCGCCAAGCGGGAGCTCATGGAGGGCTACCGCCGCCGCGATGCGCTGGACTGGGACGCCCCCCGGCTGCATCTGGTGGACCTCCAGTACGCGGACGTACGGCCCGACAAGGGCCTCTACAACCGTCTGGCGGCCCGCGGGAAGATGAAGCGCCTCCTGGACGAGGACGACGTCACCAGGGCCCGTACGAAGCCTCCGGAGGACACCAGGGCCTACTTCCGGGGCCGCTGCCTGGAGCAGTACGCCGACGACGTGGCGGCGGCCTCCTGGGACTCGGTGATCTTCGACCTGCCGGACCGCGACTCGCTGCAGCGGGTGCCCACCCTGGAGCCGCTGCGCGGGACGAAGGAACACGTCAAGGACCTGCTGGACCGCTGCCGTACGGCGGAAGAGCTGGTCCGGACGCTGTCGGGCGGCTGAAAGGCCTCCGGGCTGGGAATCAATCACCCGAGGCCCGGACGTTGAACAACTACCGGGCCAAATGTCGGACCCCGTGGGTAGGGTCTGATCAAGAGCTTCGATTGCTTCGAACCGAGCGGGGTGAGCTACATGGCGACCAAGGACACCGGCGGCGGACAGCAGAAGGCGACGCGTTCCACCGAGGAAGTCGAGGAGCAGGCGCAGGACGCGCAGGCGTCCGAGGACCTCGCGGAACGCCAGGAGAAGCTGAGCGACGATGTCGACTCGGTTCTGGACGAGATCGACGACGTCCTCGAAGAGAACGCCGAGGACTTCGTCCGTTCCTTCGTTCAAAAGGGTGGGCAGTAGTTCACCAGTGTGAACGGTGAGTAACGGGGGAGCAGGGGTGACGGTGCCCGCCACGGCGTGCGCCGTCACCCTGCCCGCCGACCCGGGGGCCGTTTTCCGGCCCCGCCGGATCGGTGCGGATAACCCCCGCCGAACATGTGGATCACTCCCGCCGGGCGGGTAGGGTCCGTGGCACAGCTACTTGCTTCAACTGCAATTCGGCCATCGGCAAGTTGGGGGATGATCCTGACTTTCTTGCGCAGGGCCATCGCATACCTGGAGGGAAACGCGTGGAAGCCAACACTCGTAGCACCGGGCGTCTACCAGCTGCCTTCCTGACGCCGGGTTCGTCCTCGTTCATGGACTTCCTGTCCGACCAGTCGCCCGAGATGCTCCCGGGCAACCGGAGCCTTCCGCCGCTCCAGGGGGCCATCGAGGCGCCGCACGGGACGACCATCGTCTCGGCGTCCTTCCCGGGCGGTGTGGTCCTGGCCGGTGACCGGCGCGCCACCATGGGCAACATGATCGCGCAGCGCGACATCGAGAAGGTCTTCCCGGCCGACGAGTACTCGGCGGTGGGCATCGCCGGCACCGCCGGACTGGCCGTGGAGATGGTCAAGCTGTTCCAGCTGGAGCTGGAGCACTTCGAGAAGGTCGAGGGCGCCCAGCTCTCCCTGGAGGGCAAGGCCAACCGGCTCTCCACCATGATCCGCAGCAACCTCGCCATGGCCATGCAGGGCCTCGCGGTGGTGCCCCTCTTCGCGGGTTACGACGTCGACCGCGACAAGGGCCGCATCTTCTCCTACGACGTCACCGGCGGCCGCTCCGAGGAGACCGGCTACGCCGCCACCGGCTCCGGGTCGATCTTCGCCCGTAACGCCATGAAGAAGCTCTACCGCGAGGACCTGACCCAGGATCAGGCCCTCACCCTGGTCGTACAGGCGCTGTACGACGCGGCGGACGACGACTCGGCGACCGGCGGCCCGGACGTGGCCCGCCGCATCTACCCGATCCTCACCGTCATCACCGACGAGGGTTTCCGGAGGCTGACCGACCAGGAGTCCGCCGAGATCGCGCGCTCCGTCCTGGAACGCCGACTCGAGCAGCCCGACGGCCCGCGCGCCGCGCTGCTCTGATCCGGACCCCGAGCCTCCCCAGACGCACTCGTCACTGACAGAAAGGGACGGATAGCCGGTGTCGACGCCGTTCTATGTCTCACCCCAGCAGGCCATGGCCGACCGGGCGGAATACGCCCGCAAGGGCATCGCCCGTGGTCGCAGCCTCGTTGTGCTGCAGTATGCCGACGGCATTGTGTTCGTCGGCGAGAACCCGTCCCGTGCGCTGCACAAGTTCAGCGAGATCTATGACCGGATCGGCTTCGCGGCCGCCGGCAAGTACAACGAGTACGAGAACCTCCGCATCGGCGGTGTGCGCTACGCCGATCTGCGCGGATACACCTACGACCGCGACGATGTGACGGCCCGTGGGCTGGCCAACGTCTACGCCCAGACGCTCGGCACCATCTTCTCCAGTGCGGCCGAGAAGCCGTACGAGGTGGAGCTGGTGGTCGCCGAGGTCGGCAGCGAGGCCGAGGGCGACCAGATCTACCGGCTGCCGCACGACGGTTCGATCGTGGACGAGCACGGCTCGGTCGCGGTCGGCGGCAACGCCGAACAGATCAGCAGCTTCCTCGACCAGCGCCACCGCGACGGCATGACCCTCGCCGAGGCGCTCAAGCTGGCCGTCCAGGCGCTCTCGCGGGAGCCGGGCGGCGGCGAGCGGGAGATCCCCGCGGAGCGGCTGGAGGTCGCGGTCCTGGACCGCACCCGCCCCCAGCAGCGCAAGTTCAAGCGGATCGTCGGCCGTCAGCTGGCCCGGCTGCTGGAAGCGGAAGCCGCGGCCAGCACGCCCACGGACGCCCCGTCCGACGCCGAGGACGGCGACTCCACCGATACGGACACCGGCAGTGCGTCCGGCTCCGCGGAGGAGACGGAGAAGTAGGCAGCACCTCGGGTGCCCCCGGGCCGCGGCCCGGGGGCACCGTCATGTCCGGGCGGCGGGCGGCGGCGCCGTGGAGCCGCGTACGACGAGGCGGACCGGCAGACCGCCCGGCCGGGCGGGGCGGCCGTCCAGCACGGCGAGCAGCGCCTCCATGCCCCGCTCGCCGACCTGCTCGGCAGGCAGCCGCACCGTGGTCAGCTCCGGTTCCAGCGCGGTGGCCAGCGCCAGGTCGTCGAATCCGGTGACCGACAGCTCCTCCGGCACCCGCAGCCCGAGCCTGCGGGCCGCCTTGCAGGCGCCGGCGGCCAGGATGTCGTCGTCGCAGACGATCGCGGTGGGCCGGTCTCCGGTGGCCGCCAGCGCCTGTTCCACCGCCTCGCGCCCCGCCCGTACGTCCAGCGGGGCCCGCACCGTGCGTACCGTCGCGTCCCCCGCCGCGCCCAGCGCGTCGTGCAGCGCCCCGGCGCGCACCGCGAACGTCCAGGTGTCCACGGCGGACGCCAGATGCAGGAAGCGGCGGTGGCCGAGGCCCAGCAGATGGTCCGTCACCTGCCGCATCCCGTCGGCGATGTCGAGGTTCACATGGGCGGCGGGCCCGGTGTCCGAAGGGTCGCTGTCCAGCATCACCAGCGGCAGATCCGCCCCGTGCAGCGCGCCCAGCGCGCCGGCGGCCATCGAGGACGCGATGACGCCGTCGAGCGCCGCGCGGGCCGAGGCGAACGGATCCCGGGCCGGTCCCGTGCCGTCCGGCGAGGGGTAGAGCACCACGCCGAAGTCGTGCTCGGCGGCGAGCGCCGCCGCCCCGGCGTACACCCGTGCGAAGAACTCGTTGGTGAGCGCCGGAACCACCAGCAGCGCCGTCCTGGTGCTGCCGAGCCGCAGACTGCGGGCCGCCAGATTGGGCCGGTAGCCGAGCTCCGCCGCCGCGTCCCGGACCCGCTGGGCGGTGACCTCCGACACCCTGCCCGGCCACTTCCCGCCGAGCACCAGCGAGACCGTCGCCTGGGAGACGCCCGCCGCACGGGCCACGTCACGGCTGGTGGGCCGGGCGGGGACGGGCTGCTGCGCGCTGGTCACTCGTGCCTCCGTGCGGGATGTTCCGTAACGCCGCGAGGTGGACCCGCGAACTGCGCACATGGTACGTATGAGCCTCGACGTTATACGTAACACCTCGGTGGGCGGCACGGCCGGCCGGGGCGGAGAGGGGCGGGAATGGCCGCGGGATATCTGGACATCCTCCGGGCGCGGCATGCCGCCCGGCTGCTGACGGGCACCCTGGTGGGGCGGCTGCCCAACGGCACCGCGCACATCGCGATCGTGCTGTTCACCCGGGCGGAGGGCGGCAGCTACACCCTGGCCGGCGCGCTCGCCGCCGCGTACGGTCTGGCCACCGCCGTCGGGCAGCCGCTGCTCGGCCGCGCGGTGGATCTGTACGGGCAGCCGCGTGTCCAGCTCCCGGCGGCCGTGCTCTCCGCGCTCGGCATGGCCCTGCTGGCCCTCACCGGCCTCGACCCGCTCCCGCTGGCCTACCTCGCCGTCATCATCGCCGGAGTCGCCACACCGCCCCTGGAGGGCGGCCTGCGGGCCCTGTGGCCCAGCGTCCTCAAGGGCGAGGGTCAGGTGCACCGGGCCTACGCCATGGACGCCGTGGCGCAGGAGATCATGTTCACCGTCGGACCGCTCCTGGTGACGCTGCTCGTCTCGCTCTGGTCCCCGGCCGCCGCCCTGCTCGTCATCAACGCCATCGGCGTCCTGGGCGCGCTCTCGGTCGTCCTGTCCGAGCCCTCGCGCACCTGGCGCTCCGCGCCCCGCGAGGCGCACTGGCTCGGCGCCCTGCGCTCGCCCGGACTCCTCGCCCTGCTCGGCGCGTTCTTCTTCGTCGGACTCGCCCTCGGCTCCATCACGGTGGCCGGGGTGGCCTACGCCGACGACCACGGCCGCGAGTCGGTGTACGGCTGGCTGATGGCCGCGCTCGGCCTCGGAGCGCTGATCGGCGGTCTGGCCTACGGGGCGCGGCAGTGGGCCGGTGCGCCGGAGAAGCGGCTGCGGGTCATCGTCGGGCTGCTGGCGCTGGGCTATCTGCCGCTGACGCTCACCCCTTCCGTGCCCGTCATGACCGCCTTCGCCGCCCTCGCCGGAGTGTTCCTCGCACCGGCCATCGCCTGCTCCTTCATCGTGGTCGACCGGCACGCCCCGCGCGGCACGGTGACCGAGGCGTTCTCCTGGCTCGTCACCACGTTCGGCGTAGGCGCGGCCGCCGGCACGGCCGTCGCCGGACCGGCCGTCGAACTCGGCTCGACCGCCTGGAGCTTCGCCGTGGCGGGGGCCGGGGGAGTGGCCGCCCTGGTGGTCCTCCTGGCCACCGGAAGGGTCCTCGGGGGTGTCTCGGCAGCTCCCGCCCGTACGGCCGCCGTCGTGACGGGATCGGAAAATGATCGAAACGGTGCCGTCGAACCCGGTTTCAGCTCGGGCCATAAGGCGTAATGTTCAGTCATGGACCGCCGCATTTTCGGGCTGGAGAACGAGTACGGCGTCACGTGCACGTTCAGGGGACAGCGCCGACTGTCACCTGACGAAGTGGCGCGCTACCTCTTCCGCCGTGTTGTGTCATGGGGCCGCAGCAGCAATGTCTTTCTGCGGAACGGCGCCCGCCTCTACCTCGACGTGGGATCGCATCCGGAATATGCAACCCCCGAATGCGACAACGTGACCGAACTGGTCACGCACGACAAGGCGGGCGAGCGCATTCTCGAAGGCCTGCTCGTCGACGCCGAACGCCGCCTGCACGAGGAGGGAATCGCGGGCGACGTCTATCTCTTCAAGAACAACACCGACTCGGCGGGAAACTCCTACGGCTGCCACGAGAACTACCTCGTGGCCCGGCACGGAGAATTCTCCCGGCTCGCGGACATCCTCATTCCGTTCCTCGTCACCAGGCAGCTGATCTGCGGCGCGGGCAAGGTGCTCCAGACCCCGCGCGGCGCGGTCTACTGCGTCAGCCAGCGTGCCGAGCACATCTGGGAGGGCGTCAGCTCCGCGACCACCCGCTCCCGGCCGATCATCAACACCCGCGACGAACCCCACGCCGACGCCGAGCGGTACCGCCGCCTCCACGTCATCGTCGGTGACTCCAACATGTCCGAGACGACCATGCTGCTCAAGGTCGGCGCCACCGACCTGGTGCTCCGCATGATCGAGGCGGGCACGGTGATGCGCGATCTGACCCTGGAGAACCCGATCCGGGCGATCCGCGAGGTCAGCCACGACCTCACCGGGCAGCGCAAGGTGCGCCTGGCCAGCGGCCGGGAGGCCTCGGCCATCGAGGTGCAGCGGGAGTACTACGAGAAGGCCGTGGACTTCGTCGAGCGCCGGGGCATCCGCACCGGCACCGTCGACCAGGTCCTGGAGCTGTGGGGCCGCACCCTGGACGCGATCGAGGCCGAGGACCTCGACCGGATCGACACCGAGATCGACTGGGTCATGAAGTACAAGCTCATCGAGCGGTACCGGGCCAAGCACAACATGACCATGTCGAACCCGCGGGTCGCCCAGATAGACCTCGCCTACCACGACATCCACCGCCGCCGAGGCCTCTTCTACCTCCTGGAGCGCAAGGGGCAGACCGCCCGCATCTGCAACGACCTGAAGATCTTCGAGGGCAAGTCGGTGCCCCCGCAGACCACCCGGGCGCGGCTGCGCGGCGACTTCATCCGCCGGGCCCAGGAGCAGCGGCGGGACTTCACCGTCGACTGGGTCCACCTCAAGCTCAACGACCAGGCGCAGCGCACGGTGCTGTGCAAGGACCCGTTCCGTTCCGTGGACGAGAGGGTGGAGAAGCTGATCGCGGGCATGTGACCGGGCCCGCGCGCGGGGCACTCGCGGGGAGCCCGCGGGAAAAAGGACACATTGTACGCCGGGGCGGACCAGCCCCGGCGTACAGCCGTGTCGGTACCCGTGATGCCGCTGGGGCGAAGTCGTAGAGTGGCGGGAGTGCCCGGAGCCCCCCTACGCGAGTTGGACTGATGATCCCCACGAAAACTGCCCGGCGAGCCGCCGCCGTACTGGTTGTGCCCGCTCTGCTGATCACCGCCGCCGCCTGCGGTTCCGATTCCAAGGACGACGCCGCACCGAAGAAGTCGGGGCCCGTCGCCGAGGTGACCGGGAAGTTCGGTGCCGAGCCCAAGATCGAGATCGCCAAGGACGCCAAGGTGGCCGACGAGGTCGTCGCGGACGACGTCTCGACCGGTGACGGCGCCGAGGTGAAGAAGGGCGACATCGTCCGCCTGGACTTCGCCGGCAACATCGAGGCCCTCGGCTCCACCTGGGCCCAGCGGCAGGGCGCCGACCCGAAGGCCCCGCGCGCCCAGGTCGTGCAGGAGGTCGGCCAGCAGGGTCAGATGCTGCCGACCAAGGTCGCGGACGCGCTGACCGGCCGCAAGGTCGGCAGCCGGGTCCTGGTCGAGGGCACGGCCAAGGCGATCGTCGGCGACCAGCTGAACCCGCAGTCCGGGATCAAGCCCACCGACCCGCTGGTCTGGGTCGTCGACATCGTCAACGCCAAGAAGGTCGACAAGAAGGGCGAGGCGGAGGGGACCCAGGCCGCGAGCGAGGCCGGGATGCCCGAGGTGAAGGCCGCCTCGCAGAAGGCCGCGACGATCACCATCCCCAAGGGCGAGAAGGCTCCGAAGGACCTTCAGGAGCAGGTGCTGATCAAGGGCGACGGAGCCGCGGTCAAGGCCGGTGAGGGCCTGGTCGTCCAGTACACCGGCGTGAAGTGGGAGGACGGCGAGAAGTTCGACTCCTCCTGGGACCACGGTGGCGCGAGCGCCTTCCCGATCGGTGTCGGCGGAGTCATCCAGGGCTGGGACAAGGGTCTCGTCGGCAAGCACGTCGGCGACCGCGTCCTGCTGACCATCCCGCCGAACCAGGCCTACGGCGCCGACCCGTCGAGCCAGCTCGCCAAGAACAACCTGGTCTTCGTCGTCGACATCCTCGGTACTGTCTGAGCGACGGGGCGACCCGTGCAAAACTTGTGGGGTTTGTCCCCACGATTCTTTTAGGAGCAGCGCAGTGAGCATCGAGAAGCCCGAGGTCGACTTCCCGGGCGGCGAGCCGCCGGCCGATCTGGAGATCAAGGACATCTGGGAGGGCGACGGCGCGGTGGCCCAGTCCGGCCAGAACGTCTCCGTCCACTACGTGGGCGTGTCCTTCTCCACCGGCGAGGAGTTCGACAGCTCCTGGAACCGCGGCACCCCGCTGCAGTTCCGGCTCGGTGGCGGCCAGGTCATCGCCGGCTGGGACCAGGGCGTGCAGGGCATGAAGGTCGGCGGCCGTCGCCAGCTGACCATCCCCGCGCACCTCGCCTACGGCGACCGCGGCGCCGGCGGCAAGATCGCCCCCGGTGAGACGCTGATCTTCGTCTGCGACCTCGTCGCGGTCTGATCCGTTCCGGTTCTGCGCATGAGGGCCCCCGCCGCACGGCGGGGGCCCTCATCGCTGTCCGGCGGCGCCCTCCACCGCTCGGCGGACCGCGGCCCGGCTTTGGTCCCGGCACCCCGGGGGCGGTACGGTCGACGGTCGTAGAGCAACAAGAGAAAGGGCGTCGATGGCGATTGCCAAGGCCGAGCGGTTGATGAACCTCGCGCTGTGCCTGCTGGGGACCCGGCGCCCGCTCAGCAAGCGCGAACTCCGCGGATCCATCGAGGCCTACCTCGAAGCGGGCTCCGACGACTCCTTCAACCGGATGTTCGAGCGCGACAAGGACGATCTGCGCGAACTCGGCCTCGTCATCGAGACCGTGGAGAACCTCGACGGCGACACCGGCTACCTGGCCCGCCGCGACAGCAACCGGCTGCCCCCCATCACCCTGGACGCCGAGGAGGCCGCCGCCCTCGGCCTCGCCGCCAAGGTCTGGCAGCAGGCCCGCCTCGCCGGAGCCGCCAGCGGCGCCCTGCAGAAGCTGCGCGCCGCCGGAATGCCCGAGGCCGAGGACGCCTACGAGGTGCACAGCGCCCTCGAACCCCGCATCCCCGTCCACGAGGCCGCCTTCGAGCCCCTGATGCTGGCCTGCCGCGACCGCCGCCCCGTCACCTTCGACTACCGCAAGGCCAACTCCGCCCGCGCCGAACAGCGCCAGGTGGAGCCCTGGACCCTCGAATGCTGGCGCGGCCACTGGTATCTGGCCGGCTGGGACCGCGAGCGCGGCGCCGAACGCGTCTTCCGGCTCTCCCGCATCACCGGCAAGGTCCGCTCCCGCGCCGGAGCCTTCAGCGCCGAGGTGCCCGACGCGGTCACCGTCCGCGAGACCGTCGAGAGCTGGGCCGGGGAGACCGCGACCCGGACCGCCCGGATCAGGCTCCGCGCCGGAGCCGGCTACCCGCTGCGGTCGCGCGCGAGCGCCGTCCGGGAACGCGGCGACGGCTGGGACGAGCTGGAGATCCCGTACGGACACGGCCTCGACGCCTGGCTCGTCGAGTTCGGCCCGGACGTCGTCGTGGAGGAACCCGCCGATCTGCGGGCCGATGTGGTGGACCGGCTCCGCGCCGTGGCCAAGGACTAGGGGCAGGGAAACGATGGCCACGAACGCGATCGACCAGACCCGCCGGATGCTGTCCCTGGTGACCTATCTGCGCGAGCGCCCCGGCGCCCACGTCCAGGACGTGGCCCGGGCCTTCGGGATCACCGAGGACGAGCTGATCTCGGACCTCGACGTGCTGCCCATGTGCGGCACCAGCTTCCGCGGCGGCGACCTCCTCGACATCGACACCGACGGCGACCGCATCTGGTGGCACAACCCGGACGACGTCGCCGAGCCGCTCCGGCTCGCCGCCGACGAGGCCACCGCGCTGCTCGTCGCCGCCCGCGCCGTCGCCACCCTGCCCGGCCTGCGCGAGAGCGACCGGGACGCCCTGGTCCGCGCCACCGCCAAGCTGGAGACGGCCGCCGGCGAGTCCGGCGCGGCCAGCTCCCGGCTCTCGGTGACCTTCGAGGCCGAGGGCGGCGTCTTCGCCGACGTCGACCGGGCCATCTCCGAGCGCCGCCGGCTCTGGCTGCGCTACTACTCGCCCGCCCGCGACGAACTCACCGAACGCGAGGTCGACCCGATCCGGCTCTTCGCCGTCGGCCACACCTACATGGAGGGCTGGTGCCGGCTCTCCGAGGCCCGCCGGACCTTCCGGCTGGACCGGGTCGCCGAGATCCGCCTCCTCGACGCCCCTGCCGCCCCGCCCGAGCTGGAGCTGCGCGACCTGTCCGCCGGGCTGGTCCAGCCCGCCGCCGAGGACCCGGAGGTCGTGATCGAGGTCGGCACCGGCGGCCGCTGGGTCGCCGAGTACTACCCGCACGACTCCGCCGAGGAACTCCCCGACGGCGGCCTGCGGATCACCCTGCGCACCCCCGACCCGGCCTCGCTGCGCCGGCTCGGCCTGCGCCTCGGCGGCGACGGCCGCATCGTCACCCCGCCGGAGCTCGCGGACAGCGCCCGCGCGGCCGCCCGTGAGGCGCTCGCCGCCTACGAGGACGCGGTCTGAGGGCCCGGGGAGGGAGACGACGATGAACCGGACGACCCTGTTTCCGGCCACCACCGGAGTCCGCCCGGAGGCTCTGCCCGCCACCGGGATACGCCCGGCGCCCCTGCCCGGCAGCAGCACCGGCACCGGTCCCGTACCCGTACCGGTGCCCGCCGCCGTACGCTTCCGGGCCGCCTGCCCCGACTGCCGCGGGCGCTTCGAGCTGGCCGCCGCCGCACTGCGCCTGGCGATCGGCGCCACCCGCCGCACCACCTTCTACACCTTCACCTGCCCCGAGTGCGGCGCCTCGGTCCGTAAACCGGCCGGGGAGCGCATCATCGAACTGCTCACCGGCGGCGGCGTACGGACCCTGCGCCTGCACACCGCCCTGTAGCGCCCGCCCCCTGTGGCGTCCGACCACGGCGCCCGCGGGAAGCCCGTAGGAAGAGGCACCGCCGTATGTTCTGGCCCATGCTCGCCATCGCCCTCGGATTCCTGGGCATCGCCGTGCTCGGTGTCCTCGGCATCAAGGTCTTCGTCGAGGCCCAGCGTCTCGGCCGCCAGGTCACGGTCACCACCGAGCGGATCAACCGGGCGTCGGAGGACCTGGAACGGGCCGCCACCCGCCTCGCGGCCACCGGTGACGGCCTGCGATAACGGGCCCGGGGGCCTGATGTTCGACAGCACCGGGGGGTACGCTGCATGGGTCGGCCCAGGCAGGGAGGTACGGGCCGCAAGCCGGAGTACGCACGGGCATTGCCTCGCGTTTACTCCCGCGGGTTACGATCGCTGCCAAGCGCAACGATCGGACGTATGCCCGGTCGAACGGGTAGCGAGCCCGCCCTCCAGCCGCCTCAGTGAGAAGGAAGTCGCACATGATCGGCAATCTGAAGCCCCTCGAGATCGTTCTGATCATCGCGGTCATCCTGCTGCTCTTCGGTGCCAAGAAGCTTCCCGACATGGCGCGTTCGCTCGGCAAGTCGGCCCGCATCCTCAAGAGCGAGGCCAAGGCCATGAAGAAGGACGACGCGGCGACCGCGACGCCCACCACGGAGACCGTAGAGGACACGGTCCCCCCGCAGTCCACCACCGCGCGCACCATCCAGGCCGCCCCGGGAGACGTCACCAGCTCCCGCCCGGTCAACGAGGCCAAGCCCACCACCCAGAGCTGACCGCTGACGCGCTCCGCCGACAGCCGCCGCACGAGACGAGGGAAGTGGGTTGCTCAAGTCTGCCCGCAAGCAGGAGAAGGACGACGAAGGGCGGATGCCCCTCCTCGATCACCTGCGTGAGCTGCGTAACCGGCTGCTGAAGGCCGTGCTCGCGATCATCGTGGTGATGATCGTGGCGGCGTTCTACCAGAAGGAGATCTACGAGTTCCTTCTGGCTCCCATCCAGGAGTCCGTCGGCTGCAAGAACGGCGTGGTCACCACCGTCGACGGCAAGTCCTGTGCGCTGCTGAAGACGGACACCCTGATCGGACCGTTCACCAACGCGCTCAAGGTCGCGCTGATGTCCGGTGTCCTGCTGGCGACCCCGGTCTGGCTCTACCAGCTCTGGGCGTTCGTCGCCCCGGGGCTGCACAAGGGCGAGAAGCGTTACGCCTATGCCTTCGCGGTCGTCGGCGCACCGCTCTTCGCCGGCGGCGCGTACCTCGCCTACGCGATCCTGCCGCAGACCGCCGAGATCATGCTCGGGTTCAGCCCCGACGATGTGCAGAACCAGATCGGGCTCGACAGCTATCTGGATCTGCTCGTCCGCATGGTGATCGTCTTCGGGCTCGCCTTCGAGCTGCCCCTGCTGCTCATCGCGCTGAACATGACGGGCATCGTCTCCGGGAAGCGGATGCTCACCTGGTGGCGCGGCATGATCGTCGGCCTCACCGCCTTCGCGGCCATCGCCACCCCCGGCGGCGAGCCCATCTCGATGCTGCTGCTGGCCGGTCCGCTCGCGCTCCTCTACTTCATCGCCGTCGGCTTCTCCTTGCTGAACGACAAGCGCCGCAACCGCGGCAACCCCGACGCCGAGCTCAGCGACGACGAGGCCTCGGATCTCGATCTGACGCCCGAGCCCGTCGAAGGTGTGGAGCCTGTCGCAACCCCGCGCCGGGCGCTTCCGGAGCAGGCATCCGGTGAGGCGGACGGATCCGGATCACAGCGGCTCAACGGTTACGACGACATCACCTGACCTTGTAGGGTCCGGGAGGGTGACCAGCGAGATCACCCTCTTCGTCAATCCCACCGCAGGACGCGGCCGGGGCGCGCACGCCGCGCAGCCGGCCGCTTCCGCGTTGCGGGACGCCGGATTCTCCGTCCGTACGGTGCTGGGCGAGGATGCCGACGACGCCCTGCGTCGGGCCCGCGAGGCCGTCGCGGCGGGGACCGGGGCGCTGATAGCCGTGGGCGGGGACGGGCTGATGTCCCTCGCCCTCCAGGCCGTCGCGGGGACGAGTACGCCGCTGGGCGTCGTCGCCGTCGGCACCGGCAACGACTTCGCCCGCGCGCTGGGGCTGCCGATCCGCGACCCGGCCGCCGCCGGACGACTGGCCGCGCGGGCGCTCAAGGAGGGCGGCCACCGCGACATCGACCTCGGCCGGGTCGGGGACCGCTGGTTCGGCTCCGTCCTCGCCTCCGGGTTCGACTCCCGGGTCAACGACCGGGGCAACCGGATGCGCTTCGTCGGCGGACGGTTCAAGTACGACCTTGCGATCCTCGCCGAACTGGCCGCCTTCAGGCCGATCCCGTACCGGATCCGGCTCGACGGGGGAGAGGCCCGCGAGATCGAGGCCACGCTCATCGCGGTGGGCAACGGGACCACGTACGGCGGGGGCATGCGGATCTGCGCCGACGCCGAGATGGACGACGGGCTCTTCGACGTGACCGTGGTGGGGGAGTGCACCCGCACCACGCTTCTCAAGGTCTTCCCGAAGGTCTACAAGGGCACGCACCTGGGCCACCCCGCCGTCACCGTGCACCGGGTCTCCTCGATCGAGCTGGCGGCGGCCGGGATCACGGCGTACGCGGACGGCGAACCGCTGGGCGCGCTGCCGCTCACCGCCACCTGCGTACCGGGTGCCGTGCGGGTGCTCACCGGGAGCTGACCCGGGGCGCCGGCCGGGTGCCGGGCGGGGGAAGATCCCAGGGCATTTAAAGATCGCGCTGAGTGTCAGAGGTGGCGGGTAGGCTCGTAGCCAAGATGACAGAGGACCTCTCACCAGCTGAGCGATACCAGGCATCCCGGGCCCGCGCGGCCGAGATGGCGACGGCCCTCGGGCCTTTCCGGGAGATGTACGAGTTCGGTCTCGACCCATTCCAGATCGAGGCCTGCCAGGCCCTTGAGGCGGGCAAGGGGGTGCTGGTCGCGGCCCCGACGGGGTCGGGCAAGACGATCGTCGGCGAGTTCGCCGTGCACCTGGCCCTGGAGCAGGGCCGCAAGTGCTTCTACACCACGCCGATCAAGGCGCTCTCCAACCAGAAGTTCGCCGATCTCGTCAAGCGCTACGGCGCGGACAAGGTCGGCCTGCTGACCGGCGACAACAGCGTCAACTCCGAGGCGCCGGTGGTCGTGATGACCACCGAGGTCCTGCGGAACATGCTGTACGCGGGCTCCCAGGCGCTCTCCGGGCTCGGCTATGTGGTCATGGACGAGGTGCACTACCTCTCCGACCGCTTCCGGGGCGCGGTGTGGGAGGAAGTGATCATCCACCTGCCGGAGTCGGTGACGCTGGTCTCCCTGTCGGCGACCGTCTCCAACGCCGAGGAGTTCGGCGACTGGCTGGACACCGTGCGCGGCGACACCGAGGTGATCGTCTCCGAGCACCGCCCGGTGCCGCTCTGGCAGCACGTGATGGCCGGCCGCAAGATGTACGACCTCTTCGAGGAGGCGACCGACCACGGCGGCCGGGGCGCCGGACGCCGCGAGGTCAACCCGGACCTGGTCCGCCTCGCCCGGCAGGAGAGCCAGAACACCTACAACCCGCGCGACCGCCGCCGGGGCAAGATGGTGCGCGAGGCCGACCGCGAGCGCGAGCGGCGGCAGCGCAGCCGGATCTGGACACCGGGCCGGCCCGAGGTCATCGACCGGCTGGACAACGAGGGCCTGCTGCCCGCCATCACCTTCATCTTCAGCCGGGCCGGCTGCGAGGCCGCCGTACAGCAGTGCCTGTACGCCGGACTCCGCCTCAACGACGAGGACAAGCGCCGGCTGGTCCGCGAGATCGTCGAGGAGCGCACCGCCTCCATCCCCGGCGAGGACCTGCACGTCCTGGGCTACTACGAGTGGCTCGAAGGGCTGGAGCGGGGCATCGCCGCGCACCACGCGGGCATGCTCCCGACCTTCAAGGAGGTCGTCGAGGAACTGTTCGTCAAGGGTCTGGTGAAGGCCGTCTTCGCCACCGAGACCCTCGCGCTCGGCATCAACATGCCCGCGCGCTCCGTGGTGTTGGAGAAGCTCGTCAAGTGGAACGGCGAGCAGCACGCCGACATCACCCCCGGCGAGTACACCCAGCTCACCGGCCGGGCCGGGCGTCGCGGCATCGACGTCGAGGGCCATGCGGTGGTCCTGTGGCAGCGCGGTATGGACCCGACGGCGCTGGCCGGCCTCGCCGGGACGCGTACGTATCCGCTGCGCTCCAGCTTCCGCCCCTCGTACAACATGGCGGTCAACCTGGTGCAGCAGTTCGGGCGGCACCGCTCGCGGGAGCTGCTGGAGACCTCGTTCGCCCAGTTCCAGGCCGACAAGTCGGTCGTCGGGATCTCGCGGCAGGTCCAGCGCAACGAGGAGGGCCTGGAGGGCTACAAGGAGGGCATGACCTGCCACCTCGGCGACTTCGAGGAGTACGCGCGGCTGCGCCGCGACCTCAAGGACCGCGAGACGGAGCTGGCCAAGCAGGGGGCGGCGCAGCGGCGGGCGGCGGCGGCCTCCTCGCTGGAGAAGCTGAAGCCCGGCGACATCATCCATGTGCCGACGGGGAAGTTCGCGGGTCTGGCGCTGGTGCTGGACCCGGGCCTGCCCGCCGGGCGGGCCAACGGGCACCGCGGGTTCGACCACCACGACGGGCCGCGTCCGCTGGTGCTGACCGCCGAGCGGCAGGTCAAGCGGCTGGCCTCGATGGACTTCCCGGTGCCGGTCGAGGCGCTGGACCGGATGCGCGTCCCGAAGTCGTTCAACGCGCGCTCGCCGCAGTCCCGGCGCGATCTGGCCTCCGCGCTGCGGTCCAAGGCCGGGCACATCGTGCCCGACCGGCACCGCAAGGGGCGGGCGCCGGCCGCCGACGACCGGGAGATCGCCCGGCTGCGGACCGAGCTGCGCGCCCACCCGTGCCACGGGTGCGACGAGCGGGAGGACCACGCGCGGTGGGCCGAGCGCTACCACCGGCTGCAGCGGGACACGCGGCAGCTGGAGAAGCGGATCGAGGGGCGGACGAACACGATCGCCCGGACCTTCGACCGGATCGTCGCGCTCCTGACCGAGATGGACTATCTCCGGGGCAACGAGGTCACGGAGAACGGGCGGCGGCTGGCCCGGTTGTACGGGGAGCTGGATCTGCTCGCCAGCGAGTGTCTGCGGGAGGGGGTCTGGGAAGGCCTCAACCCTGCTGAACTGGCGGCGTGTGTCTCGGCGTTGGTGTACGAGGCGCGGCAGGCCGATGACGCGGTGGCGCCGAAGCTGCCGTCCGGTCCTGCCAAGGTCGCCATGGGCGAGATGGTGCGGATCTGGGGGCGGCTGGATGCCCTGGAGGAGGACTTCAAGATCAACCAGACGGAGGGGGTCGGGCAGCGCGAGCCCGATCTCGGCTTTGCCTGGGCGGTCTACATGTGGGCCTCCGGCCGGACGCTGGACGAGGTGCTGCGCGAGGCGGAGATGCCGGCGGGGGACTTCGTACGGTGGTGCAAGCAGGTGATCGATGTGCTGGGGCAGGTGGCCGCGGCGGCTCCTCGGGATGCGGGGGCGGGGGCTTCCGGGGTGGCGAGGAATGCGCGTAAGGCGGTGGATGCGGTGTTGCGGGGGGTGGTGGCTTACAGCTCGGTCGGGTGACCGGGGGTGGGCCTGGGTGTTGTCGTCCTCAAGCGCCGGACGGGCTGGTTTCGGGGCTCCGCCCCGGACCCCGCTCCTCAAACGCCGGAGGGGCTGGAAAGCGGACCCTGCTCCTCGAGCGCCGGGCCGGAGGGCTGGAAAGCGGACCTTGCTCATCGAGCGCCGGGCTGGAGGGGCTGGAAAGCGGACCCCGCTCCTCAAGCGCCGGGCCGGAGGGGCTGAAATGCGGACCCTGCTCATCGAGCGCAGGGCTGGAAGGCTGGAAGGGCTGAGAGACTAGCCCCGCTCCTCAAGCGCCGGAAGGGCTGGAAAGCGGACCCGGGGGCTGGAAGAGGGGCGGGGGTTGTCGGGGTTGGTCGTCGGTGTCGTGGTCAGGTCTTGCGGCTCTTGGCCGCGGCTCCTGCGCAGACCATGCCCAGCAGGACCGCCAGTCCGCCGACGATGATGTTGTTGATCACGACCCCGGCGTCGGGGCTGCTGCCCACCACCCAGGTCGACACGATGATCCACGCCCCGATCGCGCAGAGCGCCCAGCTCAGGCCGGACATGCGCTCGGGCATCACGGTGAAGCCGAGGGCCAGGACCGCGATGGCGATGCCCATCACCAGGTTGTGCGTCACCAGGGCCGGCTGGCTGGCCGTGAAGTGCAGCACCCACGGGGAAACGGCGCAGTAGAGACCGACGAGGAACACCGGCGCGTCCACCAGCGCCACATCACGGCCGCCCATCACGCGGTCGTAGCGCGCACGCATTTCGGAGGCATCGGGGTGGCCCGATATATCGCTCCTCGCGTGTGAGACGTTGCTCATGAGATTTCGTCTCCTTCGTTCCTACGGGCCCCGCCGCCGTGCGGATGGATGCGGCAGGCACCCTTTCCTCCATAGTGCTCTTATCTGACGCTTATGTGTACATTTCGGGCGATATTCTCGGAGGGGAATCCTCAGGCGGCGCAGAACGACGAGGGGCGGGGAGCCGCGGTGTGTGCGGCTTCCCGCCCCTCGTCCGTGGGGGGATCTGCGGGGGTTACTTCGGGGGCATCAGGACCGTGTCGACGATGTAGACCGTCGCGTTGGCGGTCGGGACATTGCCGCAGACGACCTTCGAGGAGTCGTTCACGGTGTACTCGGTGCCCGAGCCGGCCGTCGTCAGCTTGCTCTTCTCCAGGGTGTCGAAGGAGCCCTTCTCCAGCTGCTGCGGCGTCAGCTTCTCGCCCACCACGTGGTACGTGAGCACCTTGGTGAGCTCGGCCTTGTTCGCCAGCAGCGCGTCCAGGTCGGCCTTCGGGATCTTCGCGAAGGCGTCGTTGGTCGGGGCGAACACCGTGATGTTCTCCGCGTTGTTGAGCGTGTCGACCAGACCCGCCTGCTTCACGGCGGCCACCAGCGTCGACAGCTCCTCATTGTTCGAGGCGGCCGTGGCGACCGGGTCCTGCGCCATGCCGTCGAACGAGCCCGCGCCTTCCTTCGGCACCGACGAACAGGCCGGGCCGAACGGCTCGTCCATGGTCGCCGGGTCATCGGCCGACGGGCTCGCCGGCGCGGAGGCGCTGGGCGTCGAGCCCGCGGCCGCGTCCTTGGAGGAGTCGTCCGACGAGCAGGCCGTCAGCGTCAGCGGCAGCACGGCTGCTGCGGACACGGCTACGGCTGCGCGGCGGAAGAGGAGCGTGTTCATGGCGTTCTCCTGGATCGAAGGTGTCGTGCGAAGCGGGGGGTGGAGTGGGGGTGGGCCGGTCGCGCGCGGGGGTGGAGGGGAGGTCGGGCGCCCGGGCGCTCAACACGCGCCGGGTGGGACCGCTGGGGCAGGAGTGCCCCGTCCATCCGCGCATCGTTCCGGTCTGTTCTCACACAAGGGGTTCGGCGCCGGCCCGGCCGCGGATTGGTCCCGGGGGCTCATTCACTCGTTCGGAGGAGAGTCGGAGATCGACCAATCCGCGCGGCCCCCGGCCACGAATGGAGGGTGAGGAGCGTTCCAGCACCGCTCCGACCAGTGCGGAAGGACCGGAGGGAGCCGGCATGGCAGGGGAACGGCGGCGGACGGCCGTGGTGGGGTCCGGGGTGGCGGGACTGACCGCCGCCCACGTTCTCCGCGACGCTCATGAGGTGACGCTGTACGAAGCGGACGACCGCGTCGGCGGCCACGCCCACACCCATGATCTGGGCGCGTCCGACGGCCGGGTGCACCGCGTCGACTCCGGGTTCATCGTGCACAACCGGCGGACGTACCCCCATCTGCTGCGGCTCTTCGACGAGCTCGGGGTCGCCACGCAGGAGTCCGAGATGTCGATGTCCGTACGGTGCGAGGGGTGCGGTCTGGAGTACGCCGGAGCGCGCGGGCCCGCCGGGCTCTTCGCGCAGCCGCGTTCCGCCGTGCGCGGCCCCTATCTGCGGATGCTCGCCGAGGTGCCGCGCTTCCACCGTGCGGCCCGGGCCCTGCTGGCGCTGCCGGAGAGCGGTGCGAGCGGGATGACGCTGGGGGAGTTCGCCCGGCGCGGGCGGTTCTCACCGTACTTCCACGCCCACTTCCTCACCCCCATGGTCTCCGCCGTCTGGTCCTGCGACCCGGTCACCGCCCTGCGCTACCCGGCCCGCTATCTGTTCCGCTTCCTCGATCACCACGGCATGCTCACCGTCGGGGGCTCGCCGGTCTGGCGTACCGTCACCGGCGGTTCGCGCAGTTACGTCGACCGCGTCGTCAAGCAGCTCACCGCCGTGCACACCGCGACCCCGGTGCGCGCCGTCACCCGGCACGCGGACGGCGTCGAGGTCACCACCGAGGACGGCACCACCACCCCGTACGACTCCGTCGTCATCGCCACCCACCCCGACCAGGCGCTGCGGCTGCTCGCCGACCCGACCGACGCCGAGCGCGACACGCTCGGCGCGTTCCGCTACTCCCGCAACCCGACGCTGCTGCACACGGACACCGCCCTGCTGCCGCGCGCCCGGGGCGCCAGGGCCTCCTGGAACTACCTGATGCCTTCGTGCGCCGCCGACGCCGACCGCGTCACCGTCAGCTACGACATGAACCGGCTCCAGCGGCTCGACGCCCCGGACACCTTCGTCGTCACGCTGAACGGCGCCGACCGGGTCGACCCGGAGAGCGTTCGCGCCCGCATGGTCTACGAACACCCCGTCTACACGCCGGAGTCGGTCGAGGCCCAGAGCCGGCTGCCCGCCCTGTCCGGTCCCGTCACCGCCTACGCGGGGGCCTACCACGGCTGGGGGTTCCACGAGGACGGCTGCCGTTCGGGGGTCGAGGCCGCCGCCGCCCTGGGGGTGAGGTGGTGAACGCCCTCTACCCGTGCACGATCACGCACGTACGGACCCGGCCGACGACGTACGCGTTCCGGCACCGCACCTATCTGTGGCTGATCGACCCCGACCGGCCGCCCCGGCTGCCGCGCGCCCTGCGGCCGCTGGCCCGGTTCGACGCCCGCGACCACTTCGGCGGCACCGCGCCCACCATTCGGGCCGGTCTGGAGCGCTTCCTGCGGGCCCGGGGCGTGGAGCTGGGCGACGACGGCACGGTCACCATGCTCACCCAGGCCCGGGTCCTCGGATACGTCTTCAACCCGATCACCGTCTACTGGTGCCACCGCGCCGACGGCAGCCCGCTCTGCGTCGTCGCCGAGGTGCACAACACGTACGGCGGACGGCACGGTTATCTGCTGCGTCCCGATGGGGACCACCGTGCGGTGACCGGCAAGGAGTTCTACGTCTCGCCGTTCTTCCCCGTGGACGGCGGCTACCGGATGCGGCTGCCCGAGCCCGGGTCGCGTCTCGACCTGAGCATCCATCTGGAGCGGGACGGCGGCCGCCCGTTCACCGCGACCGTACGCGGTGGGCGCCGCCCCGCCACACCGGGCCAGCTGGTGCGCCTCGCCCTGCGCCACCCCCTCTCCACCGTCCTCGTCTCCGCCGCGATCCGCCTGCACGGCATCCGGCTCTACCTGCGCGGGCTCCCCGTGCAGCCCCGTCCCCCGCACCGCACTCAGGAAGGCATGCAGTGACCGCTCCCACCTCTGCGCCGCCGGCAGAACACATCCCCGGGACCGACCCGGAACGCTGGCCCGACGTCGTCACCCTGCCCCGGGTCTCCCGCGCCCGGACCGCCGTCGCCGAACGCATCGTCCGCCGCGCGCTCGCCCGGCTTCCGCTGCGCGCCCGGCTCGCGGGCCGGGGCGACATCGGCCTCGGCGGGCCGCTCATGGACATCCGCGACCCCGACGCCTTCTTCCGGCGGATCGGCGCGAGCGGACTCATCGGCTTCGGCGAGTCGTACATGGCGGGGGAGTGGGACGCGCCGGACCTGGTCGGCGTGCTGACCGTGCTCGCCGACAACGCCGCCGACCTCGTCCCCCGGCCGCTGCAACGCCTGCGCTCCATCTGGGCGCTGCGCAGGCCCGCCGCGCAGCTGAACACCCCCGAGGGCTCCCGGGACAACATCAGCCACCACTACGACCTGTCCAACGAGCTCTTCGCCCTCTTCCTCGACGAGACGCTCTCCTACTCCTCCGCCGTCTTCCGCGGCTTCCCCGCCGAGCACGAGCTGCTGCCCGCCGCCCAGCACCGCAAGATCGACCGGCTGCTCGACGCCGCCGGGGTCACCGAGGGCACCCGCCTCCTGGAGATCGGCACCGGCTGGGGCGAACTGGCCGTCCGCGCGGCCGCCCGCGGCGCCCGGGTCACCACCGTCACGCTCTCCGCCGAACAGCGCGAACTGGCCCGTATCCGCATCCGCGAGGCCGGGTTCGAGGACCGCGTCGAGGTACGGCTGAGCGACTACCGCCAGGTCACCGGCGACTACGACGCCATCGTCAGCGTCGAGATGGTCGAGGCGGTCGGCGAGGAGTTCTGGCCGGTCTACTTCGAGACCCTGGACCGGCTGCTCGCCCCCGGCGGCCGGATCGCCCTCCAGGCCATCACCATGCCCGACGACCGGCTGCGCGCCAGCCGCTCCACGTACACCTGGATCCAGAAGTACATCTTCCCCGGCGGGCTGCTGCCCTCCACCGAGGCCGTGGAGCGGATCACCACCGGCCGCACGAGCCTGCGCACCACCCAACGCATCCGCTTCGGCGCGCACTACGCCGAGACGCTCCGGCTGTGGCGGGAGAGGTTCACCGAACGGGCCGCCGAGGTTGACGCACTCGGCTTCGACGCCGTCTTCCGCCGGATGTGGACCTTCTATCTCGCCTACTCCGAAGCGGGTTTCCGCTCCGGCTATCTCGATGTGCAGCAACTGCTGCTGACCCGTGAGGAGACGGCGTGACCACGACCGCAGCCAAGCCCCCCGCCCGGCGCACCCCCACCGGGGCCGCCCAGCGCGTCGAACCGCTGATCGAGCGGTTCCTCGGCGGCGCACTGCCGGTCCGGGTACGGATGTGGGACGGCAGCGAGACCGGGCCCCGCGACGCCCCCACCGTCCATGTGCGGACCCGCAGAGCCCTGCGCCGCCTACTGTGGGAACCGGGCGAACTCGGCCTGGCCGAGGCCTACATCACCGGCGACATCGACCTGGACGCCGACCTCGGCGACGGGCTGCGCGCCATGCGCCGCGCCGTGCGCGAACGCGGTCTCGCCGCGCCCGCGCCCGCCCTCGCCGACCGCCTCAGGGCGGCCGGCCTCGCCCTGCGCCTCGGCGCGGTCGGCCCCCGGCCCCCGGTGCCCGCAGCCCGCGCGGGACTGCGCGGGGAGCTGCACAGCAAGGCCCGCGACCGGGCGGCGATCAGCCACCACTACGACCTGTCCAACGCCTTCTACGCCCTGCTCCTCGACACGACGATGGCGTACTCCTGCGGCTACTGGACCAGCGACGCCCCCGACTACGGCCCGGCCGACGCCCAGCGCGACAAGCTGGAGCTGATCTGCCGCAAGCTCGGACTGCGGCCCGGCGCACGGCTGCTGGACATCGGCTGCGGCTGGGGTTCGCTGACCCTGTACGCGGCCGAGCGCCACGGCGTCCGGGTCACCGCCGTCACCCTCGCCGCCGAACAGGCCGCGTATGTACGGGAACAGGTCGCGGCACGCGGGCTCGGCGACCTCGTCGAGGTGCTGAACATCGACTACCGGGACATCGCGGAGCGGCCGGAGACCCGGGGCGCGTACGACGCGGTGTCCACGATCGAGATGGGCGAGCACGTCGGAGACGCCGAGTACCCGGCGTTCACCCGGATCCTGCACGACTCCCTCCGGCCGCGCGGACGGGCCCTGGTCCAGCAGATGTCCCGGGGCACGACCGCCCCGGGCGGCGGCGCGTTCATCGAGTCGTACATCGCCCCCGACATGCACATGCGGCCGCTCGGCGAGACCGTCGCGCTGCTGGAGGGCGCCGGTCTCGAAGTGCGGGACGTCGAGTCGCTGCGCGAGCACTACGTGTGGACGGTGGAGGCCTGGCGGCGGACGCTGGAGGAGCGCTGGGCGGAGTTCGTCGCCCTGGTCGGGGAGCAGACCGCGCGGGTGTGGCGGCTCTATCTCGTCGGCGGCGCGCTCGCGTTCGAGGAACGGCGGATGGGCGTCGACCAGATCCTGACCGTACGGCCCGATCCGGTCGGCTC
This sequence comes from Streptomyces sp. DSM 106670, assembly GCF_055792845.1. Taxonomy (NCBI): domain Bacteria; kingdom Bacillati; phylum Actinomycetota; class Actinomycetes; order Kitasatosporales; family Streptomycetaceae; genus Streptomyces; species Streptomyces sp. DSM 106670. Next base: position 1,220,015 of record NZ_CM147704.1, on the reverse strand, counting down.
CGCCGCGATGCCGGCCACCCGGCGGGGCTGGTACGAGCCGGCGGAGCCGGGAGCGGACCGGTGAGCGGCTTCGCCTGGGCCGCGTTCGCGAACGGACTCGCGGGCGCGGCCGTCGCCGCCCTCGGCGTCATGCTCGTCACCTTCGCCGTCGCCCTGAACAAGGGCGTGCACCGGATCGTCGACATCGCCTGGGGCCTCGGTTTCGCCGTCGTCGCCCTGGTCTCCTACGCCCTCTCGGCGGGCGTCGGCGACGACGGCCGCCGGCTTCTGGTCACCGCGCTGACGGTGATCTGGGGGGTGCGGCTCGCCGTCCACATCGGGCGGCGCGGCCGGGGTCACGGTGAGGACCCGCGCTACGCGAAGATGCTGGCCAAGGCCCCCGGCAACCCCCAGCTGTACGCCCTGCGCAAGGTGTATCTGCTCCAGGGCGCGCTGGTCTGGCTGGTCTCGCTGCCGGTGCAGGCCGCCCAGTACCTCACCGCGCCGCTCGCCTGGTGGGCCTGGGCGGGGGTGCTGCTGTGGGCGGTCGGGCTCGCCTTCGAGGCGATCGGCGACGCCCAGCTCGCCCGGTTCAAGGCCGACCCCGCCAACAAGGGCACGATCATGGACCGGGGGCTGTGGTCCTGGACCCGCCATCCGAACTACTTCGGCGACTTCTGCGTCTGGTGGGGCCTCTTCCTCTTCGTCTGCCAGGCCCCGGCCGCCGCTGCCGCCACCGTCGTCGCCCCGCTGGTGATGAGCTTCCTGCTCACCAAGGGCAGCGGCGCGGCTTTGCTGGAGCGCCACATGGCCGACCGGCCCGGCTTCGACGCGTACGTGGCGCGGACGAGCGGCTTCTTTCCTCGGCCGCCGCGCCGGGTGTGAGAACCCGGAAGGGCCTGTTCCGCAGCCGCGCGGAACAGGCCCTTCCCGGTACGCGTACGGTCAGTCCAGGCCGCGCGCGCGTTCGAAGCGGGCCCGTGCCTCGGCCAGGTCCACCACCGGGTCGGGATAGTCGACGCCCGCCCGGTCCAGGCCCTCCAGCTTCCAGGGCTCGTGGATCGCGGGCCCCTCCACCTCCGCCAGCTCCGGCACCCAGCGGCGTACGTAGTCGCCGCGTGGATCGAAGCGCTTGCCCTGGATCACCGGGTTGAGCACCCGGTTGGGCCGGGTGTCCGTTCCGGTGCCCGCCACCCACTGCCAGTTGAGCTGGTTGTTCGCCATATCGCCGTCGACCAGCAGGTCCAGGAAGTGCCGGGCGCCCACCCGCCAGTCCACGTACAGCGTCTTGGTGAGGAAGCTCGCGGCCAGCATCCGGCCCCGGTTGTGCATCCAGCCCTCGTGCGCGAGCTGCCGCATCGCCGCGTCCACCAGCGGATAGCCCGTCCGCCCGGACCTCCAGGCGTCGATCTCGTCCTCGTCCGAGCGCCAGCGGTCGTGGCGCGGCCGGTAGTCGGACCAGGAGGCGTCCGGGCGGGCCGCGAGGACCTGGTGGTGGAAGTCGCGCCAGGCCAGCTGCCGTACGAACGCCTCGCCGCCGGGCCCGCCCTTCTCCCGTGCGCGGTGGACCAGTTCGGCGGCGGAGACCGTACCGAAGTGCAGATGAGGGGAGAGGCGGGACGTCGCGTCGCCGGCCAGATCGTCATGGCCGTCCTCGTAGTCGGCCATCGGCCCGTGCAGCCAGGACGTCACCAGCTTGCGGCCCGCGTCCTCGCCGCCCCGGGCCAGACCGGGGGAGAGGTTCTTGACGGTGTCGCGTTCCGGGAGCGGGTCGCCCGTCACCCCGTCCGGCACCCGGACCGTACGCGGAGCGGTCAGTGTGCCCCGTACTCCCTCCGCCTCCCAACGGCGGAAGTACGGGGTGAACACCGCGAAGTGGTCCTTGCCGCCCGTCGGGACCACCCGGCCCGGAGCGAGCGCGGTGACCACCGCGTCATGGATGCGCAGCTCGCGGCCGGTGCCCGCCAGGGCCTCCCGGATCCGCTCCTCGCGCCCTGCCGCGTACCCGCTGACCCCGGCGGCCATGTGCACGGAGGCCGCCCCGGACTCCTCGGCGACCCGTTTCACCTCGCGGGCCGGATCGCCCCGGCGGACGACCAGCCGGCCGCCCCGGTGGCGGAGTCCGGCGTCCAGGTCCGCCAGGCAGTCGGCGAGGAACGCCAGCCGGTTGGGCGCGTCGAACCCGGTGCGGTGGACGGCGTCGTCCCGCACGAACAACGGGACGACCTCGTCCGCTTCGCGCAGGGCGGCCCGCAGCACCGGGTTGTCGTGCAGACGCAGATCGGAGGTGAACAGCACCACCGCGACACTCATGGAAAGCGTGCTCCTTGCGTTGTTCGTGGCCCAGAGGTCAGGCGGGCCGGGCGGTCACGCGGTCGGGAAGTCCATCAGCGCCACCGGTGACGAGGTCGGCTCGGCGGACCCGCCCGCAGGCTCCACCGTGATGCCCATCCCGGACGCCCGGTCCACCGGCCCGTCCAGCAGGACCGCGTCGTCGCTCGCCGTCGGGTCCATCAGACCGGCCGAACGCATCGTGCCCTCGTCGTTGAACCAGAGCTGGTAGACCTTGCCGCTCGGCGGCCGTTCCATCCCCGAGGCCAGGAACACCGCACGGTTCTGGCTCTGCGAGACGACGACGGTGCCGCGCGCCCCGCCGGTCAGCTCGCCCGAGGAGGTCTTCGCGTCCGGGGCCGAGAGCACCTGCGCCAGCTGCTCGTTCTGCCGCTGCGCCTGGTTCGCCTCCTGCCGCGCGTCCTGCGCCAGCTGGTTCTGCCAGACCGCGACCCCGCCGAACGCGGCGGCCGCCGCGACACAGGCGGCGAGCGCGTAGGCGTACCACCGTCCGGTGCGTCCGCCGCCGCCGGTCCGCTCACGTCTGCCGTGCGTCGCCGGAGTCTCCTGCCGTACGGTCGTGATCTCCCGCAGCACCCTCGCGCGCAGCTCGCGCGGCGGGGTCTCGGCGACGGCGAGGCCGAGCCGGGCGGCGGTCGCCGACAGCTCCCGTACCTCCTGGGCGCACGCGTCGCAGTCCGCCAGATGCCGCTCGAACTCCTGCCGTTCGGAATCCGGCAGCGCGTGCAGGGCGTAGGCCCCGGTCAGCGTGTGCAGCTCGGCCGTGCTCATGCGCTCACCCCCAGGCAGTCGCGCAGCCGGATGAGGCCGTCGCGCAGTCGTGTCTTGATGGTGCCGAGCGGAACGGCGAGGAGTTCGGAGACCTCACGGTAGGTCAGGCCCCGGTAGTAGGCCAGGGTCACCGACTCCCGCTGCAGCTCGGACAGGGTGCGCATACAGCGCCGTACCTGCTCCCGCTCCAGCCGGGTCTCGACCTGTTCGGACACCTCGTCGAAGGCGGGCGTCCGGTCCAGCAGCGCCGCCTTGTGCTCCCGGGCGGCGGCGGACTCGGCCGAGCGGACCCGGTCGACGGCCCGGTGGTGGGCCAGGGTCAGCACCCAGTTCATCGCGCTGCCCCGGGAGGCCTGGAAACGGGGCGCGGTCCGCCACACCTCCACCAGGACCTCCTGAGCCACCTCCTCCGACTGGGCCGGATCACGGAGCACACTGCGCACCAGGCCGAGCACGGGCCCGCTCACCGCGTCGTACACCGCGGCGAACGCGTCCTGGTCGCCCCGCGCGACCCGCACCAGGAGCTCCTGGAGATCGGGACCGGGCGAGGGCACCCCACTGATGTGTACGGCTTCCTTCACGCGGGTTCCTCCCGGGGCGATCGTCGGTTCCGGCAGTGATTCGGAGCCGACGGCCGTACGGATTGGTCGGATGCGCGCGATCTTTCCAGACCGGGCCCCGGGAGGAGGCGCGACTCAGCCGGCGGGCGTTCCGCGCCGCCGCAGCCGGACGGCCCGGACGGCGAGGAAGATCAGCAGCCCGAACGGCGACAGCAGGATCGTCAGGACCAGCAACGGCCCCATCAGCCACGGCGAGAGCCCCAGCTTCCGGCTCTGGAGATACATCCACTGCCCCAGCAGAAGATCCCAGGCGATCACCTGCGCCCAGATGGCGCCCGCTCCGCCGGCCAGCGCCGTCAGATCACGGAAGGTGTCGATGTCCGGGCTGCTCACCGCCGTCCAGAGTTCCGGGAACACCGGCACGGCCAGGACGACGTAGACGGCGAGCACCGGCAGCACGGTCAGCGGCGAGGCGACGACGCGGGCGGTGCCGGACCAGGCCGGGGCGAAGATCATCAGCAGCCAGAAGGGCGCGGCCAGATAGAACGTGATCTCGAAGAGTGCGCCGGTCATACGACGGGCTCCTTGTCGTCGTGGGCGGTACGGACCGGGTGTTCGCCGGCGGCCGGGCGCAGTGCGGCCCAGGCGCCGCCCGCCACCGCCGCGAGGATCGCTCCGGCGGCGGCCAGCGTGACCCCGTCCGGGTGGATCAGCGGCTGGCCCCGGAGCGCCTGCCAGGTGATGAGCGCGACGAGCGCCGCGTAACCGGCCACGGCGACCCGGACGAGGCGCAGCCGCACCCCGGCGTCGCACAGCGGGGCGAACCGGGGCGCGAGCAGGACCAGCGCGATCAGCAGGAGCGGTATCAGCTGGAGGGCGTGCATGCCCACGAAGTGCGGGGCCCGCAGATCGCCGCCGGTCGTCGACCAGCCGGTCAGGGCCATGGACGGGCCGCCGTCCGGTACGCCCACGGAGTGCGCGCCGATCGCATCGGAGGCGTCGAGATTCCCGACCGCCTGCTGGCTCTCGCTCGGCAGCGCCATCAGGAAGCCGAGTGCCGCGCCGGCCAGGGCGATCAGCAGCCCGCCCCGGACGGCCAGGGCCTCGGCACGGTCGGCGATGCGGGTACGCAGCAACAGGACGGCGATCACCAGGGTGGCCGCCCACAGGACGGCGATGGTCATGCCCATCGCGTTCCACAGCGCCGAGTCGAAGGCGGTCGCGGTGTTGAAGTGGCTGCGCTTCCCCCGGACGACCTGCACGGTGATGATCACCATCTCGACCAGGCTCGTCAGCACGATCACGTGCCCCGCCCACCGGCCGATCCGCCGCCCGCGGGTGAGGAGCGTCAGCATCCAGGCCAGCGTCAGGCAGTACGCGACGAAGGACACGCTGAACTTGAACGGCTTCGCCCAGATCGGCGCCCCCACCAGGACCCGGTCGTCGACCACGAGGCCGACGGCGGAGACGACGGCGAGAGCGGCCATCGCGGCGGAGAAGACGACTAACGGGCGATGCCAGGAACGCCATGACGGCATGGGAGACCCCCTGTGGTGATGCGGTGGTGATGCGATCAGTATGGATAGCCGCGCTGCCCGCTATCCGATAGGTGGACTATCTATGATGGGGGCGGTTTCTGGCAAGGGCGGAAGGACGAACACGCGGTGCGCATCGGTGAGTTGAGTCGCAGGTCCGGGGTTCCGGTGCCGACGATCAAGTACTACCTACGGGAAGGTCTGCTGGCCGCAGGGGAGTTGACCAGCCCGAACCAGGCGCATTACGGCTCCGGGCACGAGCGCAGACTGCGGCTGATCCGGGCGCTGCTGGATGTCGGCGGCCTCTCGCTCGCCGCCATCGGCGAGGTCCTGGGAGCCGTGGACGACCCCGAGCAGCCGGTGCACAAGGTGCTCGGCGTCGCGGCGGACGGCGTCACACCGACCGGCGATGAGCAGGCGGGGCCCGAACTGGAGGAGGCGCGCGAGGAGGTGGCCGAGCTGCTGCTGCGGCGCGACTGGCAGGCCGACGGGCAGAGCCCCGCCGCCGAATCGCTGGCTCAGGTGCTGGCCGCGCTGCGCCGGGCCGGGCACGGCGGATACATCGACCTGATGGACGTCTACGCGGACGCCGCCGAGCCGGTCGCCCACGCCGACCTCGACTACGTACAGCGGCGGGTGGCCCGCGAGGACCTGGTCGAGAGCGTCGTCGTGGGGACCGTCCTCGGCGAGGCGATGTTCGGCGCGCTGCGCAGGCTGGCGCACATCGATGCGTCGTTCCGGCGCTTCGAGTCCCCGGAGTACCTCTCGGGCGACCGGGCGGCCCGCCCGGAGGGTGACGCTCCGCCGGAGGAAGACGCTCCAGCGGCGGGCTGAGGCCGACGCGCGGACCCCGCCCGCCGCGATGTGCGGCGGACGGGGTCCGGTGGGTCTGCTCGCCGGGCGGTCGCTCCAGGTGCGGCCGCGCCGAAGGGGGGAGGGGCTCAGGCGGCGGTCGTGCCGCTCTCCTGCTCGCGCTCCACCTGCTCGTTCCACTCGCGCTTCACGGCGCGCCAGGCGTCGTCGTTCTGGCCCAGGCGCCAGTAGCCCGAGATCGACAGCTGCGACAGCGGGATCTCGCGCTCCACGCGCAGATACCGGCGGATCTCCTTCACGAAGCCCGCCTCCCCGTGCACGAAGGCCTGGACCCGGCCCTCGGGGAAGTCCAGCCCCTTCACGGCGGCCGTCAGCAGCTCGCCGACCGGCCGGTCGCCGCGGTGCAGCCAGGTCACGGCCACTCCGTCGGGCGTCACGATCTTCTGCTCCTCCGAGGCGTCCGGCACCTCGACGAAGGCGTGCACCACCGCGCCCGTCGGCATCTGCTCCAGCGCCGCGGCGACGGCCGGCAGCGCGCTCTCGTCGCCGACCAGCAGATGCCAGTCCGCCGAGGCGTCCGGTCCGTAACCGCCGCCGGGGCCGAGGAAGGTCACCTGCTCGCCGACCCGCGCCCGCTGCGCCCACGGTCCCGCGAGGCCCTCGTCGCCGTGCACGACGAAGTCGACGGCCATCTCCCGGGCGACCGGGTCCCACGAACGCACCGTGTACGTACGGGTGGTGGGCCACAGCTCGCGCGGATACTCCTCGCGGATGGCGGCCATGTCGAACGGATGTGCGTAGTCCGCGCCCTCGGGTGCGAAGCACAGTTTGATGTAGTGGTCGGTGAAGCCGGAGAGGGTGAAGTCCGCGAGCCCTTCGCCGCCGAGGACCACCCGCACCATGTGCGGGGTGATCTGCTCGGTGCGCACGACCTGCGCCCCCTGGGCCTTGGGTCCCTGCCGGGCCGGCCGCTCTGCCACGAGGTACTCCCTGGTTCGATGACTTAGGTATACCTAAGTTAACACTTCGTCCGGCGCCTCGGTCAGCGCCATGTCCGGCGCTTCGTCCGGCGCCCCGTTCGACGCCTCAGTGCTGAAGGACGCTCAGCAGCCGCTGAAGCGCTCCGCCCAACCCCCACTGCTCCGCCAGCGCCTCCAGCGCGGCCGGGTCGTGCGGCTCGCGCGGCAGCGTCGCGTCGAAGTCCGGCAGCGGTACGTCCCCGGCCACCCGGACCACCTTCGGCGCGACGGCCACATAGGCGCGCGACTCGTCCAGCCGCTTGCGCTGCGACGGGGTCAGCTTCGCCTTCGGGTCGTCCACCGCCGCCATGATCCCGTCGAGATCGCCGTACGCGTCCAGCAGCTTCGCCGCCGTCTTCTCGCCGATGCCGGGGACGCCCGGGAGTCCGTCGCTCGGGTCGCCGCGGAGCAGCGCCAGATCGACGTAGCCCGCGCCGTCCACACCGTACTTCTCGCGCAGCCACGCCTCGTCGGTCACCTGGAGCGTGCCGACGCCCTTGAGCGGGTAGAGCACGCGCACCCGGCGGGCGTCGTCGACCAGCTGATACAGATCGCGGTCGCCGGTGACGATGTCCACCGGGCCCTTCGCGTGCGCGGTGAGCGTGCCGATGATGTCGTCCGCCTCGTACGGCGTGACGCCGACCCGGGCGATGCCGAGCGCCGCCAGCACGTCCTCGATGATCGGGACCTGCGGGGACAGCGTGTCGGGGATCTCCTCCTCGTCCGTCTGTCCGGCGGGCGTCTCCTCGGCGACCCGGTGCGCCTTGTACGTCGGGATCAGGTCGACCCGCCACTGCGGACGCCAGTCGTTGTCCCAGCAGGCGACCAGCTCGTCCGGCCGGTGGTCGAGCACCAGGCGGCCGATGAAGTCGAGGAGACCGCGCACGGCGTTCACGGGCGTCCCGTCCGGCGCGCGCACCGAGTCGGGCACGCCGAAGTAGGCGCGGAAGTACAGGGAGGCGGTGTCGAGGAGCATCAGGCGTCGCGTCACAGACCCGATGATGCCCCACCGCACCCACAGTCGCTCCGGGTAACCGCTTGCTTCCGCTTCGTCGCAGGTCAGTGACCTGGGTCACGGTCGCGTTTGGGTTGCGTAAGTGCGGGCAGGCGCGCCACCGGAGCGGACCACGTCGCATTTTCAACCAGTGCATGTGCCACGCGGACAGAACCCGCACTGCTCCACGGTCTGCCGGAGGGGGTGGCAGACCGTTTTTCGGTTCAACGCGTGAGGTGTATGTGTCCAGGCTGCAAGCCGAGCACTTGTACAAAGTCTTCGGCAGACGACCCGATGAAGCCGTGCGGAAGCTCGAGAGCGGCTCCGACCGCGACGAGTTGCGCGCCGACGGAACGACCGCCGCAGTGATCGACGCCTCGTTCACCGTGGAGCCGGGTCAGATCTTCGTCGTCATGGGGTTGTCCGGCTCGGGCAAGTCCACCCTGCTCCGCATGCTGAACGGACTGCTGGAGCCGACCGCGGGCCGCGTGCTGTTCGACGGCCAGGACCTCACCGCCCTGAGCCCCCGCGACCTGCGGCACGTCCGCTCCACCAAGATCAGCATGGTGTTCCAGCACTTCGCGCTCTTCCCCCACCGGAGCGTCCTGGAGAACGCCGCGTACGGCCTGGAGGTGCAGGGCGTCTCGCGCGAGGAGCGCGAGGTGCGCGCCGCCGAGGCGCTGCGGCTCACCGGCCTCGAAGGCTGGGAGAAGTCCTGGCCCGACGAGCTGTCCGGCGGTATGCAGCAGCGCGTGGGCCTCGCCCGCGCCCTGGCCACCGACGCCGACCTGCTGCTCATGGACGAGTCCTTCAGCGCGCTCGACCCGCTGATCCGCCGTGACATGCAGGACCAGCTCCTGGAGCTCCAGAAGCGGCTGAAGAAGACCATCGTCTTCATCACCCACGACCTCAACGAGGCCATGCGCCTCGGTGACCGGATCGCCGTGATGCGCGACGGGGAGATCGTCCAGCTCGGCACCGCCGAGGACATCCTCGTCACCCCGGCCAACGACTACGTCGCCTCCTTCACCCAGGACGTCGACCGCTCCCGGGTGCTCACCGCGAGCGCGATCATGGCCGAGCCGCACACCGTGATGGGCAGCAAGGCCGCGGACGGCAAGGAAATGCGCACCCCGCAGGACGTGCTCGCCGCGGCCCCCGCCACGGTCTCCGAGGCCACACCGATCATCGACCTGTTCACGCCCTGCTCGCAGAGCACGAACCCGGTCGCCGTGACCGACGCCAAGGGCAAGCTCGTCGGCGTCGTCCCCGGCTCCCGGCTGCTCGCCGTCCTCGGCGAGCCGATGACCCCGGCCGAGGCCCCCCGCGACACCGGGTCCGCGGCCCCGGCCGGCGCCGACGTGAAGAAGGTGGCCGGTGTTTAGACTCCCCCTCGGCGAATGGGTCGACTCCGCGGTCGACTGGCTGCAGACCCATCTCGCCTGGCTCTTCGACGCCATCAGCTCGCTCGTCAGCGGCATGTTCGACGGCATAGCCGCCGTCCTGTCCGCCCCCGCGCCGCTGCTCTTCGCGGGCATCGTCGCCGTCATCGCCTGGTGGCTGCGCGGCCTGCCCGCGGCCCTGCTCACCTTCGTCGGCTTCGCCCTCATCGACTCCGTCGAACTGTGGGACGAGGCGATGGACACCCTCACCCTGGTGCTCGTCGCGACGCTGGTCACCCTGGTCATCGCCGTACCGCTGGGCATCTGGGCCTCCCGGTCCCGGACGGTCAGCGCGATCACCCGGCCGGTCCTGGACTTCATGCAGACCATGCCCGCCATGGTCTACCTGATCCCCGGCGTCATCTTCTTCGGCGTCGGCGTGGTCCCCGGCATCATCGCCACCATCATCTTCGCGCTGCCCCCGGGCGTCCGGATGACCGAACTCGGCATCCGCCAGGTCGACGGCGAACTCGTCGAGGCGGCCGAGGCCTTCGGCACCACCTCGCGCAACACCCTGCTGCGCGTCCAGCTGCCGCTCGCCCTGCCCACGATCATGGCCGGAATCAACCAGGTCATCATGCTCGGCCTCTCCATGGTCGTCATCGCGGGCATGGTCGGCGGCGGTGGCCTCGGCGGCTCCGTCTACCGCGCCATCGGCAACGTCGACGTCGGCCTCGGCTTCGAGGCGGGCATCTCCATCGTCATCCTCGCCATGTACCTGGACCGGATGACCGGCGCGCTGGGCACCGAGGTCTCCCCGCTGGGCCGCCGCGCGGTCGCCAAGGCCCAGGCCATGGCCGAGGGCTGGAAGATCTGGACCTACCGCCCGCAGCCCCGCATCGCGGCCGTCGGCATCGTCGTCCTCGCGCTCGTCGCGGGCAGCATGAGCCTCTTCGGCGGCTCCAAGGACGACACCGCCGGCAAGAGCACGCAGATCGGCGACGGCAAGAAGATCAGCATCGGCTACATCCCGTGGGACGAGGGCATCGCCTCCACCTTCCTGTGGAAGGAGATGCTGGAGCAGCGCGGCTTCGAGGTCGACGTCAAGCAGTACGAGGCCGGCGCGCTGTACACCGGTATGGCCAACGGGCAGATCGACTTCCAGACCGACTCCTGGCTGCCGGTCACCCACGCCAGCTACTGGAAGAAGTACCAGGACGACCTGGAGGACATGGGCTCCTGGTTCGGCCCCACCTCGCTGGAGCTGGCCGTCCCGTCCTACATGAAGGACGTCACGTCCATGGAGGACCTGAAGGGCCGGGCCTCCGAGTTCAAGGGCCGCATCGTCGGCATCGAGCCGAGCGCCGGCGAGACCGCGCTGCTCAAGGACAAGCTCCTGCCGGGCTACGGCCTCGACAAGGAGTACAAGCTCATCGACGGCTCCACGCCGTCCATGCTGGCCGAGCTCAAGCGCGCGTACGCCAAGAAGGAACCGATCGTCGTTCCGCTCTGGTCGCCGCACTGGGCCTACAACCAGTACGACCTCACCAAGCTCAAGGACCCCAAGGGTCTCTGGGGCAAGGGCGACGGCATCCACACCCTGGCGCGCAAGGGCTTCTCCCAGGAGAACCCCGAGGTCGGCAAGTGGCTGAAGAACTTCAAGATGACCGAGGACCAGCTCACCAGCCTGGAAGCCGAGATCCAGAAGTCCGGCTCGGGCAAGGAGCAGGAAGCCGTCCGCACCTGGCTGAAGGCCAACCCGGGCGTCGCCGACAAGTGGTCCCCGGTCCCGAAGGACGCCAAGGCCGCCGGCGGCAAGGACGAGCGCGACCGCGCGCTGGAGGTCGCCTGGTTCCCCTGGGAGGAGGACATCGCCGCCACGTACCTGTGGAAGGCGGTCCTGGAGGAGCGCGGCTACAAGATCAACCTCAAGCAGTTCGAGGTCGGCCCGATGTACGCGGCGATGTCGCGCGGCCAGATCGACGTGCAGTTCGACGGCTGGCTCCCGTACACCCAGAAGAATTACTGGGACAAGTACGGCGACAAGCTGACGGACATCGGCTCCTGGTACGGGCCCACCTCCATCGAGGTGGCCGTCCCCGACTACGTCAAGGACGTCAAGACCCTCGACGACCTCAAGGGCAAGGGCTCCGACTTCAAGGGCCGGATCGTCGGCATCGAGCCCGGCACCGCCACCATGGAGAACCTCAAGACGAACGTCCTGCCGCAGTACGGCCTGGACAAGGAGTACGAGGTCCTCGACTCCTCCACGCCCGGCATGCTCGCCGAGCTGAAGCGCGCGTACGCCAAGAAGGAGCCCATCGCCGTCCTGCTGTGGACCCCGCACTGGGCGTACAACGAGTACGGCATGACCAAGCTGAAGGACCCGAAGAAGGCGTTCGGTGACGGCGACCGGCTGCACACCATCGCCTCCAAGGAGTTCCCGAAGCAGTACCCGCAGCTCACGAAGTGGTTCAAGGACTTCAAGCTCACCGAGGAGCAGCTCGGCGGACTGGAGAACGAGATCCAGAAGCGCGGCGCGGGTCACGAGGAGGAAGCCGTGAAGGCCTGGATGGACGAGAACCCGGGCATCGCGGACACCATGGCACCCCAGTAGGGGCTCCACGGGCACGAAAGCACAGGTCGAAAGGGGTGGCCCCCGCCGTCGGGCGGGGCCACCCCTTCCGGATGCCCGGAGGTCGTTTACCGGACGTCGTGCGCAACCATGTGCGTAAGGTGCTGGCAACCGGGAGGATGGCGGGGGCGGGAGGGAGCTGGGACATGGACGACAAGGACACACCGCGGGTGGGCGCCGCCGTCCGCCGACGGCGCAGAACCCTCGGCCTCACGCTGGCCGCGGTCGCCGAGCGCAGCGGGCTCTCCGTGCCCTTCCTCAGCCAGATCGAGAACGAACGGGCCCGCCCCAGCGCCCGCTCCCTCGACCGGGTCGCCGAAGCGCTGGAGACCACGACCAAGAAGCTCCACGCCGCCGCCGACTCCGCGCGCGCCGTGGACGTCGTCCGGGCCGAGGAGGGCGAGGGCGTACGCCGGCTGGTGCGCGGCCGGCATCAGCTCAGCGCCCTGGAGTTCACCGGCGAGCCGGACCTCGGGCGCGAGTTCCAGCACCGCAACGACGAACTGATGTACGTCGTCGCGGGCGCGGTCGACGTCGAGGCCGAGGGCCAGGTGCACCGGCTGGAGAGCGGCGACACCCTGTTCCTCTCCGGCGGGGTCCGCCACCGCTGGCGCGCCACCGTGCCCGGCACCCGGCTGCTCGTCGTCTCGGTGGCCGAACACATCGACGCCACCTTCGACTCGCGCCGCTGAGCCCCGGCCCCTTCCGAAAGGCGTTCCGTGCGCGTCGTCTCCCTGGTCCCCTCGCTCACCGAGGCCGTCGCCGCCACCGCGCCCGGACTGCTCGTCGGCGTCACCGACTGGTGCACCCACCCGGCGGACCTCGCCGCCGCCCGGATCGGCGGCACCAAGAACCCGGACGTGGCCGCGATCACCGCCCTCGCCCCCGACCTCGTGATCGCCAACGAGGAGGAGAACCGGGCCCCCGACCTCGACGCGCTCCGGGCCGCCGGCATCGACGTCCTGGTCACCGAGGTCCGCACCTTGGACCAGGCCTTCGCCGAACTCCACCGCGTCCTCGTCGACGGCTGCGGGCTCGCCAGGCCCCGCTGGCTGGACGAGGCGGAGGCAGCCTGGGCCGCCCTGCCCGCACCCTCCGGAAGCCCGCGCCCCGCCGCCGTACCGATCTGGCGCCGGCCCTGGATGGTGCTCGGCCACGACACCTTCGCCGGCGACCTCCTCGCCCGCCTCGGCATCCGCAACGTCTACGCGGACCACCCCGATCGCTACCCGCGCATCCCGCTCGACGAACTGAACGCCTCCGGGGCCGAGCTGATCGTGCTGCCCGACGAGCCCTACCGCTTCACCGCCGACGACGGGCCCGAGGCCTTCCCCGCCCTGCCCGCCGCACTCGTCGACGGGCGGCTGCTCACCTGGTACGGGCCGTCGCTGGCCGAGGCGGCACGGGCGCTGCCGTCAGCGCTCCGCTGAGCAGCCCGCGCGCCGTCCGCGTCCCGGCCGCCGCCCACGCCACCACCAGGAACACGTACAGCGCCACCGCCAGCCAGGTCAGCGCGTCCAGACCGGTGTGCCGCGCCAGACCCGCCGCGCCCGTCACACACGTACCGACGGGGAAGGTGAACGCCCACCACGTCATCGCGAACCCCATCCCGTGCCGCGCGGCCCGCACCACCATCGCGGCCGCCAGAGCCAGCCACAGCAGCGCGAAACCCATCACCGGCACCCCGTACAGCACGGCGAACGCGCCGAACGCGGAGGCGTAGGGAGCCCCGACCGCCCCCGGCGCCACATCGGCCAGCTGGTTCACGGCGGTCGTCGACTGCCCGAGCGGCCCCAGCACCAGAAACAGCGTCGGGGTCAGCGCGAGCGGCAGCGGACCGTGGTGGACCAGCCGCGAGAAGACCACCGGCAGCACCACCAGCGTGGCCAGCAACGACAGACCGAACATCGCATAGCAGGCCAGCAGCAGCGCCTCACGCCCCTGCCCGGCCCCCAGGTGCGGCACCAGCAGCGCGCCCTGCGAGGCGGACACCATCGGCGCGACCAGCGGCAGCAGCCAGACCGGCGACGCGGTCCCGGGCGCGGGACGGTGGCGTACGACCATCAGATACGGCACCACCACCGCCGCGACCAGCCCCACCGCCGTACCCGCCACGAACAGCACCACGTCCACCGCGAGCGCCGCCCGCGCACCCACCACGTCCACGCCCACCGTCAGCGTGGCCCCGCCGACGGCCATCAGCGCCATCGACAGACAGCCGTAGAACGGGGCGACGGCCGGGTCCAGCAGATGCGCGCGGGCCTGATCGCGGTGGCAGAGCCAGTGCCCGGCCCGCGCGGTGAGCACGGCCACCAGCAGCACGGCCGACAGCGCCCACACGACGGTGCACACGGCACGCAGACCCGGAACGTCCACCGGCAGCACCGCGCCGGCGCTCGCGACGATCGCTGTGCCCATCACGCTCGCGTACCAGTTCGGGCCGATATGCCGCAGGGACGGCAGCCGCCGTACGCCCGGCCGGTCGTCCGCCCCCCGCGGGGGAAAAGCGACGGGAAGAGGCGGTACGGGGGTCCGGGTCTGCGGAAAGATGGCCATGCCACGATTCTTCGCGGCGGCGCCCCCGCCCACCAGGGACCCCGTTCCTATGAGGTCATAAGCTGGCTTGATGACCGGCGACGACGCACACGCACCGCACATCCCGCTCTCCCACCGGGTACCCGACCTGGGGGCGATGGAACTGCTGCTCGCCGTCGCCCGGCACGGCAGCCTCGGCCGGGCCGCCAAGGACGTCGGCATCACCCAGCCCGCCGCCTCCAGCCGCGTCCGGTCCATGGAACGACAGCTCGGCGTCGCCCTGCTGGACCGCTCGCCGCGCGGCTCCCGGCTCACCGACGCGGGCGCGCTGGTCACCGACTGGGCGCGCCGGGTCGTCGAGGCGGCCGAGGCCTTCGACGCGGGCACCCAGGCGCTGCGCGACCGCCGCGACTCCCGGCTGCGGGTCGCCGCCAGCATGACGATCGCCGAATACCTGCTGCCGGGCTGGCTGATCGCCCTGCGCGGGGAGCGGCCGGACACCGCGGTCTCGCTGCTCGTCGGCAACTCCGCCGCCGTCGCCCGCCGACTGGTCACCGGCGAGGCCGACCTCGGCTTCGTCGAGGGCCTGTCGATACCGGAGGGCCTCGACGGCACCGTCATCGCCCACGACCGCCTCGTCGTCGTGGTCGCCCCCAGCCACCCCTGGGCCCGCCGCCGCACCCCGCTGCTGCCCGGCGAACTCGCCGCCACCCCGCTGATCCTGCGCGAACACGGCTCCGGCACCCGCCAGGTACTGGACGCCGCGCTCGCCGTGCACGGCGGACTGGCCCAGCCCCTGCTGGAACTCTCCTCCACCACGGCGGTCAAGGGCGCGGCGGAGAGCGGTGCGGGCCCCTGCGTCCTGAGCGAACTGGCCCTCGGCGAGGAGCTGTCCGCCCGCCGCCTCATCAAGGTCCCCGTCGCGGGCGTACGGCTGCGCCGCCAGCTGCGCGCCGTCTGGCCCGGCGGCCACCGCCCCACCGGACCGGCCCGCGATCTGCTGTCCCTGACCGGCCGGGACGCCTGACCCGGAGAAGGCCGGGAACCCCCGCGACCGGGTCGGAGCCGGACTCTAGAGTGTGGGCATGAGCTACGCGACGCCGCCCGGCTGGTATCCGGACACGGGCGCACCCGGCACCGAGCGCTGGTGGGACGGCACGGCCTGGACCGCGCACACCCGCCCGCTCGCCGCCGCCCCCGCCCCGGAGGGCTTCGGCCCGCCGTCGCTTCCGCTCCCGCACCAGCGCGACCCGCACGACGGACCCGGCGGCGGCAGCCGTACGAAGGTCCTGGCGATCACGCTCTCCGGTGTGCTGGTCCTCGGCGCGGCCGTCACCGGCGCGATCCTGCTGGGCCGCGACGACAGCGGTACGCCCGCGGCCCCGACGACGACCACCTCGGCCCCGGCCCCCGTCACCAGCCCCACCGCCACCGCCACGAACTCCGCCGAGCCCGAGCCGGACGCGGACCCGACCGTCCTCGTCGACCAGCTCAACGGGGTCACCCTGCCGGTGCCCGAGGGCTGGGAGAAGCCGGAGAGCACCACCGAGGACGTCCCGACCATCCGCACCGAGCAGTCCTACGACTGCCCCGGAGCCGCCTCGTTCTGCTACCACGGCACGGTCACCACCCATACGGCCAGGAGCGCGGAGACCGACCCCAGGGCCCTGGCCGAGGCCGACATCGTCACCGCGGCCGACAAGGCCTACGAGGAGGACTCCATCGGCCGCCGCCTCCACGGCGGCATCACGTCCCACAAGGTGCTCAGGGCGCAGGAGCTGTCCGTCGCCGGCCGCACCGGCTATCTGGTGCGCTGGCAGGTCACCACCGGCAAGGGGCCCGGCGGATACGTGCAGTCCGTCGTCTTCCCCTCATCGGTGGGCGCCGAGATCCCGGTGATCGTCCGGTTCGCCTTCGACGCCGGGGTCGACGACCTGCCGCTCTCGCTGATGGACACGATCACCAAGGGCATCCGCCCGCTCGGCGACAGCGCGACGAGCGGCGGCGTGGGCGCGTCCGTCGGCCCCTGACCGCTGCCGTGGCCGCCGGGGGAGCGGCCGGTCAGAGGAAGGTCTGTCCCTCGCCCCGGTACGTCGGAACGCTCGCCGTGACCCGGTCGCCCTCGATCAGGTGCAGCGCGTCGAAGCGCTCGCACAACTCCCCGGCCTTGGCGTGCCGGAACCAGACCTTGTCGCCGATCAGCAGGTCGTCGGCGGGGGAGCCCAGCAGCGGCGTCTGCACCTCGCCCGCGCCCTCCTGCGCGTCGTAGCGCAGCCCCTCCGGCAGATACGGCACCGGCGAGCGGTCCGCACCGGCCGCGCCGGACGCCGGATAGCCGCCCCCGAGCACCGTCACCACGCCCACGCCGGGCCGGCGCACCACGGGCTGGGCGAACAGGGCGGCCGGGCGGCCGGTGAACGACGTGTAGTTGTCGAACAGCCGGGGCACGTACAGCCCCGAACCGGCCGCGATCTCCGTCACCGCGGTCTCGGCGGCGGTGTGCTGCACACTGCCGGTGCCACCGCCGTTCACGAACTCCAGATCCGGCACGACCGCCCGGACGGCCCGCACGACCTCGGCCCGGCGCACCGCCAGCTCCTTGCGGGCGGCCGACTGCATCAGACGGATCGCCCGGGACCGCAGCGGCCGCCCCGCCAGCGCGTCGCCGACCCCGGCGACATGCCCCTCGTACGCCATCAGGCCCACCAGCCGGAAGCCCGGCCTGCGGGCCACCGAACGGGCCAGCTCGGCGAGTTGCGCGGGGGAGCGGAGCGGCGAGCGCAGCGCCCCGATCCGCACCCGGCCGCCCAGCATCCGCAGCGAGGTGTCCAGCTCCAGGCAGACCCGGATCTCCTCCTGACCGCCCGCCCGGGAGGCGTCGATCAGCTCCAGCTGGGCGTGGTCGTCGACCATCACGGTCACGGCCCCGGCCAGCTTCGGATCGGCGGCCAGCTCCGCGAACGCGCCCCGGTCGGCCGACGGATAGGCGAGCAGTACGTCGTCGAACCCGGCCCGGGCCAGCCACAGCGACTCCGCCAGCGTGTACGACATGATCCCGGCGAACCCGGGCCGCGCGAGCACCCGCTCCAACAGCGCCCGGCATCGCACGGACTTACTGGCCACCCGGATGGGCTTCCCGCCCGCCCGCCGCACCAGATCGTCGGCGTTGGCGTCGAACGCGTCCAGATCGACGATCGCGATCGGGGCGTCGAGATGGGCGGTGGCCCGGTTGTACCGGGTCCGGTCAGCGGCACGGGCAGTCATGGCCGCAGCTTGCCAGAGAGCCGCTACGGCTGGGTAGGGGGACGGGACGATCAGGACAGATCCTCCGCCGACCGGGGCATCCTGTTCCCCGCCGCCCGCCCGCAGCCCGTAGAGTGACCTGCACGCGAGCACCAACGGGCCTGTCAGCGGCGGTGATCCGTGGTCGGTACGAGGACGTGTGAGCAGGGGGCCGGATGAGTACCGAAGCGCAGCCCGCCCCTGTGCCGCCCCGCCCGACAACCCCTCCGACGGCCCCACCCACGCCCCTTCCGGCGGCCTCCGTTCCCGCACCCGCGGCCCCCGCTTCGGCACCTCCGGCGCAGCACGCTTCGGCACCGGCAGCACCGGCAGCACCGGCAGTACCGGCCTCTGCGCCTGCGGCGCAGCGCGCTTCAGCACCGTCAGCACCGGCCTCCGCGCCTGCGGCGCGCGCTTCGGCACCGGCGGCGCCCGCCTTTGCGCCTCCGGCCCCCGCGACCGCGCCCCCGGCCCGTCCAGCGGCTCAGGCCCCGCAGAGCGCGACCGGTCCGTCGGCTCCCGGCGCGCGGCCCGTGCGGGGAGCGACCGGTCCGTCGGCCCCCTCACCGGCTCCAGCCCCGGCCCGGCAGACCCCTCCGGCCCCGCAGGGCCCGCCGGCCCGTCCGGGAGCTTCGGCTGCTTCCGCCCCGGGCGCCGCGCAGGCCCCACAGGCCCCACAGACCTCACCGTCCCGCCCGGCCCGGCAGGACCCTCCGGCCCGTTCCGCCGCTCCGACCTCGCAGGGCCCGCCTGCCCACTTCACCCTGCAGGCCAGGTCCGCCCCGTCTGCCCCGCGAGCCCCGCAGGCCCCACCGGCACGCCCGGCCCCGTCGGCGACCTCCGCCCCGCAGGACCCAGCGGCCACTTCCGCCCGGACGGCCCCGCCGGCTCCGCCCGGCCGGCGGCCCATGCCCGCAGCCGCACCCGTACAGCCACCCACAAGCCCCGCACACCCCGCGCCGCCCACCGCGAGTCCGACGCCTCCCGTCACCCGGCGCAGGCCCGTCGGGGCCGTCGACCTGACGCCCGCGCCGGGAGCCGTGCCGCCGCCCCCCGGCGGCTACCGGGCGCCGCTCCGCTACGGCTACCCGGAGACCCCCGCCGAGACCACCACCCGGCTGCGGCCCGTCCGGCCCCGGCAGCGGTGGCGTACCGTCGCGGCCGCCGCCTGTGTCGTGCTCGGGCTCGGGCTGATCGGCGGGGCGGCCACCGGAGCCTGGCTGACCGGTGACTCCTCGGCCGAGACCACCCGGAACCCGTACACCACCGCCCGCGACGCCTGGCACAGCGTCCCCGTCGACACGCTGTTCCCGCGCACCCTCCAGGGCAGGGGCGCGGGCCCCGGAGGCACCCACCGCACCTGGACCCGGCTCGCCGTCGCCGCCGACAGCACCTGCACCGCCGGACTCGACCCGCTGCTCCTGACCACGCTCCGGTCCGTCGGCTGCGAACGGCTGGTGCGCGCCACCTACACCGACGCCACCCGCTCCGCCGTCACCACCGTGTCCCTGGTCTTCACCGAGGCCGACGCGCCGGGCATGCAGGCCCTGCGCAGCCGGTTCACCGAGCAGAAGCTCGGTGCGCGCAAGGACCTCATGCCGCGGACGTACGCCCCCGAGGACACCCCCGCCGCTTCCTTCGGCGACAAGCAGCGCGCCAGCTGGACGGTCAACCCGCTCACCGAGATCCCGGTCGTCGTCCTCGCCGTCTCCGGCTTCGCGGACGGCCGCCCCGTCGCCGAACCGCAGCCCGCGCCCGACGCCATGGCGCCGGGCGCGGCGACGGACATCGCCCAGGCCGGGCTCGGCCACGAGGCGAAGGGCGTCGCGGACCGGGTGGAGCGCGGACTGCGCACAGCCGTCGCCGAACTCACGGAGCAGCCCGGATGACCCGACGACCCCACCGCGTCCTCGCCGCGGTCTGCGCCGCCGCCGTCCTGGCCCTCACCCCCGCCGCACCGGCCCAGGCGGACGCCATCCGCGACCAGCAGTGGGCCCTGAAGGCCCTGCACACGGACCGGGCCTGGCAGACCACCCGGGGGCAGGGCGTCACCGTCGCCGTCCTGGACACCGGGGTCGACGACGCCCACCCCGACCTGACGGGCCAGGTGCTCCCCGGCAAGGACCTCGTGGGCTTCGGCGCGGCCCGGGGCGACTCCTCCTGGGCCCTGCACGGCACCGCGATGGCCGGCATCATCGCCGGGCGCGGCAACGGCCCCGGGCGCGCCGACGGCATCCTCGGCATCGCCCCCGAGGCCCGGATCCTGCCGGTCCGGGTGATCCTGGAGTCCAAGGACCCAGCCCGCGCCAAGGCCCGCAAGTCGCGCGGCACCGCCCTCGCCGACGGCATCCGCTGGGCCGCCGACAACGGCGCGGACGTCATCAACCTCTCGCTGGGCGACGACAGCAAGTCCGCCCACCCCGACCCCGGCGAGGACGAGGCCATCCAGTACGCCCTGTCCAAGGGCATCCCCGTGGTCGCATCGGCGGGCAACGGCGGTGAGAAGGGGGACAGGATCTCCTACCCCGCCGCGTACCCCGGAGTGATCGCGGTCGCCGCCGTCGACGAGTACGGCACCCACGCCTCGTTCTCCACCCGCCGCTGGTACGCCACCGTCAGCGCCCCCGGCGTCGACATCGTGGTCGCCAACCCGGACGGGCACTACTACATCGAGTGGGGCACCTCGGCCGCCGCCGCGTTCGTCTCCGGCGCGGTCGCCCTGGTCCGGGCCGCCCACCCCGGTCTCGGCCCGGCCCAGATCAAGAAGCTGCTTGCCGACACCGCCCGTGACGCCCCCGCCCAGGGCCGCGACGACGCCCGCGGCTACGGCATCGTCGACCCGGCGGAGGCCATCGAGGCGGGCTCCCGGCTGCGCCCGGCCGATGTGGGCGACCTGGACGCCAAGGCCGCCCCGGCCGGGCACCGCGGGCGGTATTTCGGCGACGGCCCGGACCCGGCCCCGGCCGCCGACGGAACGGTCAACTGGGCGGCTCCGCTCGCCGGCGGCCTCGGCGCGGTGCTGCTGGCGGCCGCCGTCGTCCTGTGGCGCGGCCGGAACGCCTCCGGCCGCCGCTGAGCCCGCCCAGACTGTGGCCTCACCGCCTCACCGCCTCACTGCCCCGGGCAGGGCTTCCGCCCTGTCGCGCGCGCCCGGCTCCGGCTCCCCGGCGGGTCCGTCACCACGCGGTGCGGCCCCCCCCGGTACACCACGGCCACCGCCACCAGGCCGAGGGCCAGGCCGAGCGCGGTCCGCGGCCCGAACGGCTCCCCGAACATCAGGGCGCCCCAGACCGCCGTGACCGGGGCCATCAGGAACATGAGCGTGTTGACCGCGGTGACGCCCGAGCGCCGCAGGATCAGCCAGTACAGCCCGTACCCGCCGAAGGTGGACAGCACCACCAGCCAGCCGACCGCGCCCCAGAACGCGAGCTCGGCGGGCGGCAGCGCGGTCCCGGTGCCGACGGCGAGCGCGGTGAAGATCACGGTGCTGGCGGCGCAGTGGACGGTCAGCGACACCGAAGGAGCCACCCGGGTGGCGGAACGGCTCTCCAGGAAGGTGGCGGCCACCAGCGCCAGCATGCCGACGAACGGCAGGGCGTAGGCCCACCAGGCCACCCCGGCGGCGGCCGAGGCGTCGGCCAGCGTGACCACGGCGACCCCGCTCACCCCCAGGCACAGGCCGAGCCACTGCCGGGCGGTGACGTACTGGCGCAGCAGCGGTCCGGCCAGCGCCCCCGCCACCAGCGGCTGGACCCCGTCGATCAGGGCCGTGGTGCCCGTGGAGACCCCGAGCTGGATCGCGTAGTAGACGGTCAGCAGATAGCCGCTCTGCGACAGTGCGCCGATCACGGTCTGCCGGGCCACGTCTCGTACGCCCAGGCCCCGCCAGGAGGCCCGTCCCACGGTCACGGCGACCGCGACCAGGACGACCGTCAGCGGCAGGAACCGCCACATCAGGATCGTGAGCGCGGACGCGCTCCCGGCGCCGAGCTTCGCCCCGATGAACCCGGAACTCCAGCACAGCACGAAGGCGACCGGAAGCAGGACGTTCATGATGTACGCACCTCGCTATACAGATCGGTATACCTACGCTCGACTATACAGATCGGTATACTCGTCGCCATGGGTACGGGTACGGAAACGAGTACGGGCGCTTCGAACGAGCCGCGGCGGATCGCCATGACGCCTGCCGCGCGACGGGCCCTGGCGGCCGCCGAGCGGCTGTTCTACGAGCGGGGCATCCATGCCGTCGGAGTGGACCTGATCGCCGCCGAGGCCGGGGTGACCAAGAAGACGCTCTACGACCGCTTCGGCTCCAAGGAGCAGATCGTCGTGGAGTACCTCGCCGGCCGCGACGAACGCTGGCGTGCCCTGCTCGCCGAGCGCCTCGACGCCGCGCCGCCCGAGCCGAAGGCGCGCATCCTGGCCGTCTTCGACGCCTCGCGCGCCTGGATGTCGAACAACGGCTCCAAGGGCTGCAGCATGATCAACGCCCACGCCGAGATCAGCGACCCGGCCCACCCGGCGCACGCGGTCATCACCGGCCAGAAGAGGTGGATGCTGGACCTGTTCACCCGGCTCGCCCAAGGGCTCGACGGCCTCGGCGCCGACGCGGCCGACCGGCTGGGCCGGACGCTGATGGTGCTGCACGAAGGGGCCCTGGCCGCCCACGGCCTGAAGGTCTTCCCCGACCCCGTCGCCCACGCCCGCGACGAGGCGCGCGCCCTGCTGGCCGGGGCGACCGGGAGCTGAGCCCCCGACGGTCAGCCGCCACCTGCGGGCAGGCCGCGAGGGACCAGGCACTACCCTCGTCCCGTGGAGCTCAAGAACATTCCGGACCCCGGTTTCTCCGACGACGACGGCTCGGCGTCCCCCGCCCTGACCAGGGCCCTGGACACCTGGTCCCGGGACCGGAGCGCCGTCGGCCCGGTCCTCGCGGCACTCCAGGGCGCCCGGCTCCTGGTCCCCGTCGTCGCCGTCCTCGGCGAGGTCGAGGAGGACGAGAAGGGGCTCCGGCGCGAGAAGACCAGCGACATGGCCGTGCCCACCCTCCGGGCCGGCGACCGGCGCGCGCTGCCCGCCTTCACCTCCACCGCCTCGCTGGCGCTCTGGGACCCGGAGGCGCGCCCCGTCGCCGTACCGCTGCACCAGGCGCTCCAGGCCGCCGCCCACGAGAAGGCCGACACCGTCGTGCTGGACCTCGCCGGGCCCGTCGCCTTCGAGCTGAGCGGGCAGGCGCTCCTGGCCCTCGCCGAGAACCGCGCCTCCACCGACCCGCTCCAGGACCCCGCCGTCATCGAGGCCGTACGGCAGACCGTGGCCGCCGACCCCGCCGTGGTCCGCGCCCACCTCGGGCCCGGCAGTGCGGACGGCACCCTCGCGCTGGTCCTCGCCCCGGACGCGGTGCCCGCCGAGGCGGCCCGCCGGATCGCCGGTGCGCTGGCGGTCAGCGAGGTGCTGCGGGCCCGGCTGGTGAACGGCCTGGACCTGGCGCTCCTCCCCGCCGGCACGGCCACTCCGGGTGAGCCCCTCTTCGTCCGCTGACGCGACGGGGCGGGGCGGGGCGGGCCCGTCCCGGCCCGACGAGCGCGAAGCGCCCACCGCCGTGAGAATGATCGGGAATCCGGAGAAATCCGGCCGACCGACCGAGCTCGCGAGGTGGTTGCATGAAGACGCGGATCGTGGCGTCAGAGTTCCTCGGCACCCTGCTGCTGGTGTTCTTCGCCGTGGGGTCCGCGGTGGTCGCCGTCGAATACCTCGGCACGGTGGGCATCGCCCTCACCTTCGGCTTCACCCTCCTCGCGCTCGCCTACGCGCTCGGCCCGATCTCCGGCTGCCACGTCAACCCCGCGGTGACGCTGGGCATGCTGATGGCCGGCCGGATCGACCTCCGTACGGCCGTCGAGCGCTGGGTGGCCCAGATCCTCGGCGCGATCGTCGGCGCGGCCCTGCTGTTCCTGCTGGCCAAGCAGATCCCGGGCCTGGAGACCAGCGGCGAGTTCGGCACCAACGGCTACGACGACCGGTCGGCCGTCGGCATCAACATCGGCGGCGCGTTCCTCGCCGAGGTGGTGCTCACCTTCCTGCTCGTCTACGTCGTCCTCGCGGTGACCCACAAAGTGGCGGTCACCGGCTTCGACGGACTGCCCATCGGCCTGGCGCTCGCCGCGATCCACCTGGTGGGCATCCCGCTGACCGGCACCTCGGTCAACCCGGCGCGCAGCCTCGGCCCGGCGCTCTTCGCGGGCGGCGCGGCCCTCTCCCAGCTCTGGCTGTTCCTCGTCGCGCCCCTGGTCGGCGGAGTGATCGCCGCCTACGCCCACCGGCTCACCCACCCCTTCCCCAACGTGCTGCCCGAAGAGACGGAGGACGCCGTCTGAGGAGCCGCACGCGCGGGAGCCCGCCGCCCCACGGGGGGACGGCGGGCTCCTCGGCGTACGGGGGAGGGGCGGCGGCTAGCCGTAGACCGGGCCGGTGTACTTCTCGCCGGGGCCCTGGCCGGGCTCGTCCGGCACCAGCGAGGCCTCGCGGAAGGCGAGCTGGAGCGACTTCAGGCCGTCGCGCAGCGGCGAGGCGTGGAAGGTGCTGATCTCCGTGGTGCTCGCGTCCAGCAGTCCGGCCAGGGCGTGGACCAGCTTGCGGGCCTCGTCGAGGTCCTTGTGGTCCTCGCCCTCCTCCGTGAGGCCGAGCTTCACGGCGGCTGCGCTCATCAGGTTGACGGCGACCGTCACGATCACCTCGACCGCGGGGACCTCCGCGATGTCGCGGGCCATGTCGTCGAAGCCGGGGTTCTCACTGCTGGGGGTCGCGTCACTCATGCCCCACACGATAAGGCCAGGCCACCGCCCTCCCGCGCGCGGGAGGCGGCCGGGGGGCCGGAGCGGACGCAGGATTAGCGCACCCGGGACCGGGCTGCTAACCTTGTGTGACGACCGGCCGGACACCTATGTGCCCGGCCCACAAGTGGAGGCTCCGATCTCCCACCTGGCCGTCCTCACCGGACGGCGGGTCACCGGTCAGGCGGTCCCCATCGTTCCGTACGGACGATGGAGCCGCCCGATGCGCCCCGCGGTTGACCGCGGCGGTGCTCCGGTAGTTCATGGAGCCCCGCCTGTGTCCCGTCCGGGGCATTTTTGTCGTTCCGGCTCGGTTGGTCTTGACGTTATAAGACGTTACGCGGCTGTCCGCCAGGCGGTCGCGTGGTGCTACCGAGGAGGATCCATCAGCGCCGAGCCCCGCATCAACGACCGGATTCGCGTTCCCGAGGTCCGACTTGTCGGTCCCAGTGGCGAGCAGGTCGGGATTGTTCCGCTTGCCAAGGCCCTGGAACTCGCACAGGAGTATGACCTCGACCTGGTCGAGGTGGCGGCGACAGCCCGTCCGCCCGTGTGCAAGCTCATGGACTACGGGAAGTTCAAGTACGAGTCGGCCATGAAGGCCCGTGAGGCGCGCAAGAACCAGGCGCACACGGTCATCAAGGAGATGAAGCTCCGGCCGAAGATCGACCCGCACGACTATGACACCAAGAAGGGTCACGTCGTCCGGTTCCTCAAGCAGGGCGACAAGGTCAAGATCACGATCATGTTCCGTGGTCGTGAGCAGTCCCGCCCCGAGCTGGGCTTCCGACTGCTCCAGCGTCTCGCTTCGGACGTCGAGGACCTGGGCTTCATCGAGTCCAACCCGAAGCAGGACGGCCGGAACATGATCATGGTTCTGGGCCCGCACAAGAAGAAGACCGAAGCCATGGCCGAGGCCCGCGAGGCCCAGGCCGCCCGCAAGGCGGAGCGTCAGGGCACGACCGACGCACCGTCCGAGGACGAGACCGCTGAGGCTCCGGCCGCAGCGGCCGAGGCTCCGGCCGAGACACCTTCCGAGGCGTGACCTTCGGGGGTCGCCATCCAGGCGCCCCCGGGTCATCCCGGAATCCCATAGAGATCTGACGCCCCTGTAGTCCGGTGCCCCGCACCGTGAGGGGCGCCACTGACGAGGAGAGAACGGCGCGATGCCGAAGAACAAGACGCACAGCGGTGCCAGCAAGCGCTTCAAGATCACCGGCTCCGGCAAGGTGCTCCGCGAGAGGGCCGGCAAGCGCCACCTGCTCGAGCACAAGTCGTCCAAGAAGACCCGCTCGCTGACCGGCACGGTCGTCGTGGCTCCGGCCGACGCCAAGAAGATCAAGAAGCTTCTCGGCAAGTGAGGCTCGGCCTCCGGCTCGCGCCGGAGGCACGACCTCGATCACACCGGGACCAATTCGTTTCCGGGCCGTGTGAAGACACCCACGGCCCCGCTACAAGGAGTTAACAAGTGGCACGCGTCAAGCGGGCAGTCAACGCCCACAAGAAGCGCCGGGCAATCCTCGAAGCCGCCAGCGGCTACCGCGGTCAGCGCTCGCGTCTGTACCGCAAGGCCAAGGAGCAGGTCACCCACTCCCTGGTCTACAACTACAACGACCGCAAGAAGCGCAAGGGCGACTTCCGTCAGCTGTGGATCCAGCGCATCAACGCCGCTGCCCGCCAGAACGGCATGACGTACAACCGCCTCATCCAGGGTCTGAAGGCCGCCAACATCGAGGTGGACCGCAAGATCCTGGCCGAGCTCGCGGTCAACGACGCCAACGCGTTCGCCGCCCTCGTCGAGGTCGCTCAGAAGGCCCTCCCGAGCGACGTCAACGCCCCGAAGGCCGCCTGATCCAGGCCCCGCCTTCCAGGCAGTACGTGAACCGGACCCGCAGGCGCCCGCCGCCTGCGGGTCCGGTGCGTTGCCGCTGACCCCCACCGCCGTACGCAGAGAGGCCTCCCGCCGACCATGGGCACCCCCGAACTGATCTCCCCGCGCTCCCCGCGTGTCGCCGCCGCCCGCCGGCTGGCCCGCCGCAACTTCCGCGGCAAGGAGCGCAGGTTCATCGCCGAGGGGCCCCAGGCCGTCCGCGAGGCCGCCGCCCACCGGGGCGGCGACGGGGAGCCGACCCTCATCGAGCTGTTCGCCACCCCCGAGGCCGCCGACCGCTACGCCGACATCGTCGAGGCCGCCCACTCGGCGGGGGCCCGGGTGCACCTGGCCGGGGACGACGTCCTCGCCGACGTCTCGCAGACCGTCACCCCGCAGGGCCTCATCGGCGTCTGCCGCTTCCTGGACACCCCGTTCCAGGAGATCCTCGACGCCAAGCCCACCCTGGTGGCCGTTCTGGCCAACGTCCGCGACCCCGGGAACGCCGGTACGGTACTGCGCTGCGCGGACGCCGCCGGCGCGGACGCGGTGATCCTGACCGACGCGTCGGTCGACCTCTACAACCCCAAGTCCGTACGCGCCTCGGTCGGTTCGCTCTACCACCTGCCCGTCGCCGTCGGCGTCCCCGTCGAACAGGCCGTGCAGGGCCTGCGGGACGCCGGGGTGCGCATCCTCGCCGCCGACGGCGCCGGGGACGACGACCTGGACGACGAGCTGGACGCGGGCACCATGGGCACCCCCACCGCCTGGGTCTTCGGCAACGAGGCCTGGGGGCTGCCCGAGGAGACCCGGGCGCTCGCCGACGCCGTCGTCCGTGTCCCCATCCACGGCAAGGCGGAAAGCCTCAACCTCGCCACCGCCGCCGCCGTCTGCCTCTACGCCTCCGCCCGCGCGCAGCGGCCGCGGCGCGCCCCCGACGCGTAACACGAGCGCCGCCCTCACGGCCCGTCAGCACACGATCCCGGCCATTCCCGCGCCCCTGCCACCGGCGCACTCCTCTCCGCGCCCCCACAGGGTGTCGCCGGTTCACCACCGCCTAGTAGGGTGACGAACTCGGGGGCCCACTGCACCGGTTCGAGAGGTGGGGATACGGGAAGATGGCTGTCGGCATGAGCTCGCCGCGACCGGCGCACAGCACCGCACCACGCGCTGCGGGCGAGGAGCCGGACGGCCTCGGCGCCGGCATCGACCCGGACGACCTTCCCGACGGTCTCGTCGTCGCCGACGAGAGCGGGCACGTCATCTGCTTCAACGCCGCCGCCGCCCGCATCACCGCCACCCCGCGCGCCGAAGCGATCGGCCGCCCCCTGGAGACCGCCCTCCCGCTGGAGGACCTCAAGGGCAAGCGCTGGTGGGCGCTGACCGACCCGTACGGCGGACTCGCCACCCGGGGCGGCCAGCCCGAGCGCAATCTGCTGCTGCCCGGCGGCCGTGAGGTCCTGGTCTCCGCCCGTTACGTACGCGAGCGGCCGACCGGTCCGGTGCGCCGGGTGGTCGTGTCCCTGCGCGGCACCGAGGCCCGCCGTCGTACCGAACGCAGCCACGCCGAGCTGATCGCCACCGTCGCCCACGAGCTGCGCTCCCCGCTGACCTCCGTCAAGGGGTTCACCGCCACCCTGCTCGCCAAGTGGGAGAGGTTCACCGACGACCAGAAGCGGCTGATGCTGGAGACCGTCGACGCCGACGCGGGCCGGGTGACCCGGCTCATCGCCGAGCTGCTCGACATCTCCCGGATCGACTCCGGACGCCTGGAGCTGCGCCGCCAGCCCGTCGACGTCTCCGCCGCCGTGGCCCGGCACATCCAGGCGCTCATCACGGGCGGCCAGGCCCCCGAGCGCTTCCTCGTCCGCACCCGGGGACCGCTGCCCGACCTGTGGGCCGACCCCGACAAGGTCGACCAGGTCCTCGGGAACCTCCTGGAAAACGCGGTGCGCCACGGCGAGGGAACCGTCACCATTGAGATCGCCCCCGCACCCGCGCCGGGTGCGTGCGACGAGATGGGAACGGCTGTCACCGTGAGCGACGAAGGCCCCGGCATCCCCGAGGAGTCGATGGGCCGTGTCTTCACCCGCTTCTGGCGGGGGAGCAAGCGCGGCGGCACGGGCCTGGGCCTCTACATCGTCAAGGGCATCGTCGAGGCCCACGGCGGCACGATCACCGTCGACCGGGGGCCCGGCGGCGGGGCCGAGTTCCGATTTATTCTGCCTGTGAGCATGCCCGCCTACCTGGTGTGAGCAGCCCACGGGCTCCCCGACCGTCCTGCGGCCTTTAGACTCGACCTTTGGCACCTTTGCGTCCTGCGGTCGTCGAGCCGGGTCGCGCCATCAGCCAATCGGAAGCACGGGAAGAGATGTCGGCACCGAACAAGTCGTACGACCCAGTCGAGGTCGAGGCACTGAAACCGGAAGAGATCGAGCGCCTGCGGGACGAGGCGTTCGCCGCCTTCGCCGCCGCCGGTGACCTCGACGCGCTCGCCCAGGCGAAGACCGCGCACACCGGAGGTACCTCGCCGCTGTCCCTCGCCAACCGCGAGATCGGCGCCCTGCCCCCGCAGGCCAAGGCCGAGGCGGGCAAGCGCGTGGGCCAGGCCCGCGGCGCCGTCTCCAAAGCGCTCGCCGCCCGCCAGGCGGAGCTGGAGGCCGAGCGGGACGCCCGGGTGCTCGTCGAGGAGGCCGTGGACGTCACGCTGCCCTACGACCGCACCCCGGCCGGCGCCCGCCACCCCCTGACGACCATCATGGAGCGCGTCGCGGACGTCTTCGTGGCCATGGGCTACGAGATCGCCGAGGGCCCCGAGGTCGAGGCGGAGTGGTTCAACTTCGACGCCCTGAACTTCGTGCCCGACCACCCGGCCCGCCAGATGCAGGACACCTTCTTCGTCC
This sequence comes from Streptomyces sp. DSM 106670, assembly GCF_055792845.1. Taxonomy (NCBI): domain Bacteria; kingdom Bacillati; phylum Actinomycetota; class Actinomycetes; order Kitasatosporales; family Streptomycetaceae; genus Streptomyces; species Streptomyces sp. DSM 106670. Next base: position 1,190,549 of record NZ_CM147704.1, on the reverse strand, counting down.
AGGGCACCACGCCCGACGGCAAGGCCACCGAGGGTGACGAGTCCGGCGTCGTGCTGCGTACGCACACCTCGCCGGTCCAGGCCCGCTCGCTCCTGGAGCGCAAGCCCCCCGTCTACGTGGTCTGCCCCGGCCGGGTCTACCGCACCGACGAGCTGGACGCCACGCACACCCCGGTCTTCCACCAGATCGAGCTGCTCGCCGTCGACGAGGGCCTCACCATGGCCGACCTCAAGGGCACCCTGGACCACATGGTCCAGGCGCTCTTCGGGCCGGACATGAAGACCCGGCTGCGGCCGAACTTCTTCCCGTTCACCGAGCCGTCCGCCGAGATGGACATGGTCTGCTACGTCTGCCGCGGCGAGTCCGTCGGCAACCCCGACCGCCCCTGCCGCACCTGCGGCAGCGAGGGCTGGATCGAGCTGGGCGGCTGCGGCATGGTCAACCCCAAGGTGCTCACCGCCTGCGGTGTCGACCCCCAGAAGTACAGCGGATTCGCCTTCGGGTTCGGCATCGAACGGATGCTGATGTTCCGCCACAACGTCGAAGACATGCGAGACATGGTCGAGGGTGACGTCCGGTTCACCCGGCCGTTCGGGATGGAGATCTGATGCGCGTCCCGCTTTCCTGGCTGCGGGAGTACGTCGACCTGCCGGCGACGGAGACCGGCCGTGACGTACAGGCCAAGCTCGTCTCCGTGGGCCTCGAGGTCGAGACCGTCGAGCAGATCGGCGCGGGCCTCAAGGGCCCCCTGGTCGTCGGCAAGGTCCTGACCATCGAGGAGCTGGAGGGGTTCAAGAAGCCCATCCGCTTCTGCACGGTCGACGTCGGCACGGCCAACGGCACCGGCGAACCGCAGGAGATCGTCTGCGGCGCCCGTAACTTCTCGGTCGGCGACAAGGTCGTCGTGGTCCTCCCGGGCGCTGTGCTGCCCGGCGACTTCGCGATCGCCGCCCGCAAGACGTACGGCAAGACCTCGCACGGCATGATCTGCTCCACCGACGAGCTCGGCATGGGCGACGACGGCACGCACGGCATCATCGTGCTGCCGCCGGAGCACGAGGTCGGCACCGACGCCATCGAGCTGCTCCAGCTCGTCGACGAGGTCCTCGACATCGCCGTCACCCCGGACCGGGGCTACTGCCTCTCGATGCGCGGTGTCGCCCGCGAGACCGCGACCGCGTACGGGCTGCCGCTGCGCGACCCGGCGCTCCTGGACGTGCCCGCGCCGAACGCGTACGGCTACCCGGTCCAGATCTCCGACCCGATCGGCTGCGACCGCTTCACCGCCCGCACCGTCACCGGTCTCCAGCCCGAGGCCCGCTCGCCGATCTGGATGCAGCGACGCCTCCAGAAGGCCGGGATGCGGCCGATCTCGCTGGCCGTCGACATCACCAACTACGTGATGCTGGAGCTCGGCCAGCCGCTGCACGCCTACGACCGCACCCGGGTCGACGGGCCGATCGGCGTGCGCCGCGCCACCCAGGGCGAGAAGCTCACCACGCTGGACGGCACCGTGCGCGTGCTGGACGCCGAAGACCTGGTCATCACCGACAACCGCGGGCCGATCGGCCTCGCGGGCGTCATGGGCGGCGCCAACACCGAGATCGCCGACGCGGACGGCGAGCACGCGCTGACCACCGAGGTCGTCATCGAGGCCGCGCACTTCGACGCGATCTCGATCGCCCGCACCGCGCGCCGCCACAAGCTGTCCTCCGAGGCGTCCAAGCGCTTCGAGCGCGGCGTCGACCCGCAGGCCGCCGCCGCTGCCGCGCAGCGCACGGTCGACCTGCTGGTCCTGCTGGCGGGCGGCACCGCCGAGGCCGGGGTCACCGAGATCACCTCGCCCTCCGCGCCGCGCACCATCGCGATGCCGGCGAACCACCCGGACAAGGTGGCCGGTGTGGAGTACGGCCGCGAGACCGTCGTCCGCCGCCTCCAGCAGGTCGGCTGCGACGTCTACGGGCAGGACGAGCTGATCGTCACCGTCCCGTCCTGGCGGCCCGACCTGAACGAGCCGAACGACCTCGCCGAAGAGGTCATCCGGCTGGAGGGCTACGAGAACCTGCCCTCCACCCTGCCCACGCCCCCCTCCGGCCGTGGTCTCACCGACCGCCAGCGGCTGCACCGCCGCATCGGCCGGGTGCTGGCCGGAGCCGGTTACGTCGAGGCGCTGAGCTACCCGTTCATCGGCGACGCGGTCCTGGACCAGCTCGGCCTGGAGGCGGACGACGCCCGCCGCCGTACGGTCAAGCTGGTCAACCCGATCTCCGACGAGGAGCCGGCGCTGCGCACCACGCTGCTGCCGGGCCTCCTCGGCGCACTGCGCCGCAACGACGGCCGCGGCAGCCACGACCTGGCGCTCTTCGAGACCGGCCTGGTCTTCCGGCCGACCGGCGAGGAGAAGCAGGCCGTCCGCCTCCCCGTCGACCGCCGTCCCACGGACGAGGAGATCGCCTCTCTGAACGCGGCCCTGCCGCGTCAGCCGCGCCGCGCCGCCGTCGTCCTCGCGGGCGCCCGCGAGCAGTCCGGCTGGTGGGGCAAGGGCACCCCGGCGACCTGGGCGGACGCCGTCGAGGCGGCCCGCTCCATCGCCGCGGAGGCCGGTGTGGAGGTCATCGTCCGCGCCGACCAGCACGCCCCGTGGCACCCGGGACGCTGCGCCGCGCTGTACGTCACCGTGAACGGCGAGGAGACCCTCTTCGGACACGCGGGCGAACTGCACCCGCGTGTGATCAAGGCGCTCCACCTGCCCGAGCGGACCTGTGCCGCCGAGGTCGAGCTGGACGTCCTGGAACAGGCCGTCGACGGAGCGCTCCAGGCGCCCCGGATCTCCACCTTCCCGGTGGCGACCCAGGACGTCGCGCTCGTCGTCGCCGGGGACGTCCCGGCCGCCGACGTGGAGCGGGCGCTGCGCGAGGGCGCGGGTGAACTCCTCGAATCGCTACGGCTGTTCGACGTCTTCACCGGCGAGCAGATCGGCGCGGGCAACAAGTCCCTGGCGTACGCGCTGCGCTTCCGCGCCGCCGACCGCACGCTGACCGTCGAGGAGGCATCGGCCGCCCGCGACAGCGCGGTGGCCCTGGCCGCCGAGCGTACGGGCGCGGTGCTGCGCGGGGCGTAGTCCGCGGGCGCGACAGCGTTGAGAAGGGGCGTATCCGGCCACCGGATACGCCCCTTCTCCGTCCCGCCGATCGGCGGAGGGACCACACGCCGGATCCGGAGCGGGAACCGGGAGGAACGCGGTTCCGGCTGCCGTTCCGCAGCCACCCTCCTTCGTCGTCGGTCAGTGGGCCGTGCGGTCCGGGCGCCGTCCGCGCTGCCTCGGAGTGTCGGGCAGGTCAGCAGTGCGGACGGCGCGGGTGCGGGTCGAGGGCTGTTACGAGGGGGAGCCGACGACCCGGCCGCCTCTTGCGAGGGAGCTCATTCAATCGAGCCCGGGATCCGTGCGGCAGAGCGCACAGCAGGAGGGTTCGGGCATTCCGTTCACACCCCGTGTGAATCGTGCTCCACTAGGCTCATTGCGACACGCACCTGGGGGGACGATGGAGCCCAATGTCCTGCTCGAAGCTCTGGTCGAGGAGGCCGGCATGTCCCGCGCGGGCCTCGCCGGTCACGTCAACCGGGCGGGCCTGACCCGCGGTCTGAGCCTGCGGTACGAACACACGGCGGTCTCCCGCTGGCTCAAGGGCCAGCGCCCGCGCGGCCAGGTGCCCGATCTGATCTGCGAGGTGCTGGCCGGCCGGCTGGCGCGGCCGGTCGGGCTCGACGACATCGGGATGGGCGCCTGCGCCGCGCCGGGGGCGGACACCGGCGCCGAGGGCGCCTCGCTCTCCGGGTTCGTCGAGCGGGCCACCGCCCTGTGGCGCTCCGACGAACAGCGGCGCCCGGACCTGGCCACCGTGCCCGCCGTCACCGGCACCCCGGCGGTGATGCCGGTCTGGGAGTGGGAGAACCCGCCGGAGGACACCGATGTCTCACGGCCGGGACCGGGCCGGGTGAGCGCGGCCGACATAGCGATGCTCAAGGCGGCCCGCGACCACTACGAGCAGATGTACCGCAAGACGGGCGGCGTCGCGACCAGGTCCCGGATCGTCCGCTTCCTCAACGCGGAGGCCGCGCCGCTGCTGCGCGGCGGCTACAGCGACGCGCTCGGCCGGAGCCTGCACCGGGCGACCGCCGGGCTGGTGGCGGTGGCCGGCATCTGCGCCTACGACTCCGACGCGCACGGACTGGCCCAGCGCTACTTCCACCAGGCGCTGCGGCTCGCCAAGTCCAGCGGGGACCGGGGGCTCGGCGGCTATGTGATCGCCCTGCTGGTCACCCAGTCGCTGTTCCTCGGCGACTACCGCCGTTCCATCGCCTTCGCCGAGGCCGCGCTGCGGGCCGCCGGAGCCCACATCACCCCCGCGCTCGCCGCCGATCTGCACGCCATGCAGGCCAAGGCGTACGCCCGGCTCGGCGACGCGGCGAGCGCCCGGGCCTGCATCGGGCGGGCCGAGGCCCAGGCCGGCCGGATCCACAGCGGCCGGGAGCCGGACGAGACGGGGTACGTCCAGCCGGGCCTGGTCGACGTCCAGGTGGCGGAGGCGCTCCTCGGTCTCGGGGATCTGCCGGCCGCCCGGGAGCACGCGGCCTCCGCGGTGCGCGCCCCGGCGCACGACCGGGGGCGCGTGCACCGTCTCGCGATGCTGAGCCATATCGAGCTGCTTCAGGGCGAACCCGACCGCGCGGCCGGTACAGCTGCCGAAATGGCGACACGGGCCCGGGGGATGGAGTCCCAGCGGCTGCGCGACCGGCTGCGGCAGGTCCGCGGCGAGCTGGCCGCGAGCGGCTGCGCCGACGCCGTGGGAACCACCGATCTCATCGACGAGGCGCTCCGCGTGCCTCTGTGAGCTCCACCGACGCCCCGCCCTTCGTTCACCACCGCGGCCGAGCCTGCTGGCATGTTGACCCCAACATGTCGAAAGGTGGCACAACCGTGCAGTGGATGAACTTAAGCGAACAGAATGTGTATCAGAACCCGTGGTTCCGGGTGAATCTGGCGGACGTCCAGCTCCCCGACGGCAGCCGTCTCGACCACTTCGTCATCCGGCTGCGACCCGTCGCGGCCGCCACCGTCGTCAACGAGGCGAACGAGGTGCTGCTGCTGTGGCGGCACCGGTTCATCACCGACAGCTGGGGGTGGGAGCTGGCCGCGGGCGTCGTCGAGGACGGCGAGGACATCGCGGCGGCGGCCGCCCGCGAGATGGAGGAGGAGACCGGCTGGCGCCCCGGCGAACTGCGCCCGCTGCTCACCGTGGAACCGTCGAACGGCCTCACCGACGCCCGGCACCACCTCTACTGGTCCGACGAGGCGCACTGGACGGGGCAGCCCACGGACGCCTTCGAGTCCTCACGCCGTGAGTGGATACCGCTCAAGGTGGTCCCGGACATGATCGCCCGGGGCGAGGTGCCCGCCGCGAACATGGCGGCCGCCCTGCTGATGCTGCACCACCTGAGACTGGGCTGACCCCTGGTCCGCACACGCGAGGAGCCGGCCCCGGGGTGACCGGGACCGGCTCCTGACAGCGAAAGCCGTACGGGACGCGAGCGTACGGGGCTCGCGCGTACCGGACTTCAGGCGTACGGGGACCTCAGGCGTACGGGTAGAAGCCCGACCCCGTCTTGCGGCCGAGGCGGCCCGCGTCGACCATGCGCTGGAGCAGCGGGGGAGCGGCGTACAGCGGCTCCTTGTACTCGGCGTACATCGAGTCCGCGACCGAGGCCACGGTGTCGAGGCCGATCAGGTCGGCGAGCTTCAGCGGCCCCATCGGGTGGGCGCAGCCCATCTCCATGCCGTTGTCGATGTCCTCGCGGCTGGCGATGCCCGACTCGAACATCCGGATCGCGGAGAGGAGGTACGGGATCAGCAGCGCGTTCACGACGAAGCCGGACCGGTCCTGGGCGCGGATCGGGTGCTTGCCGAGCACGTCCTGCACGACGGCCTCGGCGCGCTTGATGGTCTCGTCCGATGTGGTCAGCGCCGGGATCAGCTCGACGAGCTTCTGCACCGGGGCCGGGTTGAAGAAGTGGATGCCGATGACCCGGTCCGGGCGTGAGGTGGCGACGGCCAGCTTCACCAGCGGGATCGAGGAGGTGTTGGAGGCCAGGATCGCGTCCTGCCGGGTCACCACCTGGTCCAGCACCTGGAAGATCTCGGTCTTGACCTGCTCGTTCTCCACGACGGCCTCGATGACGAGATCGCGGTCGGCGAACTCCCCGAGATCGGTCGTGAAGCTCAGCCGGCCGAGGGTCTCGTCCCGCTCCTCCGCCGTGATCTTGCCGCGCTCGGCGGCCTTCGAGAGCGAGTTGTGCAGACGGGTGCGGCCGATCTCCAGCGCTTCGCCGGTGGTCTCGGCGACCTTCACTTCGAGGCCGCTGCGCGCGCACACCTCCGCGATACCTGCGCCCATCTGGCCACAGCCCACCACTCCGACGCGTGCAATGTCGGCCATAGAGTCCGTCACCTCGTGCCTTTCGCTGTTCTCCGTATCGCAGGGTCCCGTGTGATTCCGGTGCCCGCCTCGACCCCACGACGTTACTCCGAATGCCGACGCGGACGTCCCGCGGGTCACGGAGGCTACGGGTGGGAAGGATGCGGTTACGTAGAGCTATCGGAGTCGGGTGCGGGACAGGGTGAGAGAGGTGGACCAGGATGCGGCGTACGGGTGTGGCCAGGAGAGCCTTCGTGCTGAGCGCGGCCGGACTGCTGGCGGCGATGACGACGGCCGGTGACGCGGTGGCCTCCCCGGCGGGGGGAACGTCCCCGGCGGGGGGAAGCTCTCCGGCCGGGGGGAGGAGGGGCGGCGGGCGGCCGGGGGCGGTGCCGGGGCAGTTGCGCGGCATGTGGATCGCCACTGTCGCCAACATCGACTGGCCCTCGAAGCCGGGCCTCACGGCGGTGCGGCAGGAGGCCGAGCTGTTCGCGTATCTGGACCGGGCGGTCGAGCTGCGGCTCAATGCGGTGATGCTCCAGGTCCGGCCGACCGCCGACGCCCTGTGGCCTTCGCCGTACGAGCCGTGGGCCGACTGTCTCACCGGGAGGCAGGGTGAGGACCCGGGCTGGGATCCGCTCGGCACGGCGGTGCGCGCGGCGCACGACCGGAGTCTGGAGGTGCATGCCTGGTTCAACCCCTACCGGGTGGCGAACCACACGGACCTCACCCGCCTCGTCGCCTCCCACCCGGCCCGGCTGAACCCGGGCTGGACCGTGCCGTACGGCGGGAAGCTCTACTACAACCCCGGGCTGCCGGAGGTTCGCCGGTTCGTCCAGGACGCGATGCTGGACGCCGTGCGCCGTTATGACATCGACGCGGTGCACTGGGACGACTACTTCTACCCGTATCCGGTGGCAGGGCAGTCCTTCGACGACGATGCCGCGTTCGAGCGGTACGGCGGCGGCTTCGCGGACCGGGCGGCCTGGCGGCGCGACAACATCGACCGGCTCGTGCGCGAGACGGGGCAGCGGATCCGGCGGATCAAGCCGCACGTCCGCTTCGGTATCAGTCCCTTCGCGGTCTGGCGCAACAAGGAGACCGATCCGCTGGGTTCGGACACCCGGGCGGGCGTGCAGACCTACGACGACCTGCACGCCGACACCCGTAAGTGGGTGCGCGAGGGGTGGATCGACTACATCTGCCCGCAGATCTACTGGCACATCGGCCAGACCGCCGCCGACTACGCGAAGGTCCTCGCCTGGTGGAGCGAGACCGTGCGGGGCACGGGCGTCGGTCTGTACGTGGGCGAGGCGCTGTACAAGGCGGGCGACCCCGCCCAGGCAGCTGCCTGGCAGGACCCGGCGGAGCTGTCCCGCCATCTCACCCTCGCCCGGGGGTACGAGGAGGTGGGCGGCCATGTGTTCTTCTCGGGGAAGAGCGTGATGGCGGACCGGATCGGCGCGATGCGGCGCGTGGTGGCCGACCACTACACGGACCGGGTCCGGCTCTATCCGGACCGGGGCCGCACCTATCCGCACCACGGCCGTCCTTCGGGGCGATCCGGGGGCTGAGGAGGGGGCGGGGGCCGGCGGGGCCGGGATCCGGTGTGCGGGTCCCGGCCCGGCGCGCTCCTACTGCGGCTGACCGTCCTTCGGTACGTCGCTGTGCTGGACGACGCTGTCGGGGCCGGGTGACATCAGGTGTTCGTGGCCGTCGTCGAAGCGGATCCGGTACGGGGGAGCGCCCCCGTCACCGAGTACTTCGATGATTTCGGCGACCCGGTCGTGCTGTCCCACGGTCCTGCCGTGCACCAGCAGCCGGTCGCCCGTGTGTGCCTCCATCGGGAGCGACCTCCTCACAGGGGGAGACGGTGTCCGTGTCGACGCGTCACGGTGTCCGTGTCGACAAGTCTATGACCGTACGGTCCGGGATTCCCGTCCTGCGCGGCGGCCGGCCCGCTGGGTGGCGGCGATGCAGACGAGCACGGCCACCGCCGCGACCGGGGCCGCCGCCGAGATCTCCTCGCCGAGCAGGAGGAAGGACCACACGAGCGTCAGCAGCGGCTGGGCGAGCTGGAGCTGACTGGCCCGGGCGACCCCGATCGCCGCCATGCCGCGGTACCAGACGTACAGCCCGAGGAAGGTCGATCCGGCGGCGACCCAGACCAGGCCGATGACGCCGTGGGCGTTCAGGTGCACGGGTTCGAGCGGCAGGGCGACCAGGCTGCCCGCCACCGCGAGCGGCAGGCACAGGACCAGGGCCCAGCCGATCACCTGCCACCCCGGCATCTCCCGGGCCAGTCGGCCGCCCTCGGTGTATCCGGCCGCGCACACGAGCAGTGCGCCGAACAGATACAGGTCGCCGGAGGCGAGCGCCCCGCCGCTCTGCTGCACGGTGAAGGCGATCACCACGGCCGCCCCGGCGAGGGCCGCGACCCAGAACGTGCGCGACGGCCGCTCCCCGGTACGCAGCGACCCGAGCGCCGCCGTGGTCAGCGGCAGCAGGCCCACGACCACGGCCGCGTGCGAGGTGGTGGAGGTCTGCAGGGCGAGCGTCGTCAGCAGCGGGAAGCCCACCACCACCCCGCCCCCGACGACCGCGAGCCCGGCCCGGTGCCGCCGCTCGGGCAGCGGCACCCGCCCGGCCAGCAGCACACCGCCCGCGATCAGGGCGGCGAGCACACTGCGCAGGGCGACCAGCGACCAGGGGCCGAAGCTCTCCAGGCCCCAGGCCGTACCCGGGAAGGTGAGCGAGAACGCCACGACGCCGAGCCCGGCGAGTACGGTGCCGCCCCGGCCGGCCGAGGGCCCGGGCGCGGTCCGGCGGCTCGCCGATGTGCTCCCGGCCGCGTTCCGGGCGGTGCTCGGGGCGGTGCTCCGGGCCGTGTTCGCCGTGGTCGCGGAAGCGGTTCGAGGGGCGGGGGCCGACTCGGCGACCGCTATCAATGAAGGCGGGGTAGCGCTATCCTGTGCTCTCATGCAAGAGCGTAGCAGCGTCGCCGAACTGGTCACTTCCCTGCGGGCCGAGCTCAACCGCTACTCACCGGGTGGAAAGCTGCCGTCCAGTCGTACGCTCGTCGAACGGTTCCGGGTCAGCCCCGTCACCGTCTCCCGCGCCATCGCCCAGCTCGCCGCCGAGGGGCTCGTCACGACCCGCCCCGGCTCCGGCGCCTTCCGCGCGCACCCCCGCACCGAACTGCCCGCCCCGGGCGACACGTCCTGGCAGGAGGTGTCGCTGAGCGGCGACGGCGGGCCCGAGGTGGTGCCGCGCACCGTCGACGCCTCCGGGGTCCTGGTCACCCTCGCCGCGCCGCCGCCCGGCGTCATCGAGTTCAACGGCGGCTACCTCCACACCTCGCTCCAGCCCGAGCGGGCGCTCTCCGCGGCCCTGGCCCGCGCGGGCCGCCGGCCGGGCGCCTGGGGCCGCCCCCCGACGGACGGGCTGCCCGAACTGCGGTCCTGGTTCGCCCGCGAGATCGGCCCCGCGGTCTCCGCCGCCGACGTCCTGATCACCGCGGGCGGCCAGAGCGCCCTGGCCACCGCGCTGCGCGCGCTCGCCCCGCCGGGCGCCCCGGTCCTCGTGGAGTCGCCCACCTACCCCGGGATGCTCGCCGCCGCCCGCGCCACCGGACTGCGCCCCGTCCCGGTGCCGATGGACGCCGACGGGGTCCGCCCCGAGCTGCTCGCCGACGCGTTCCGGGCCACCGGCGCCCGGGTCTTCGTCACCCAGCCGCTCTTCCAGAACCCCACCGGGGCCACCCTCGCGCCCGCCCGCCGCCCCGAGGTCCTGGCCATCGCCCGTGCGGCCGGGGCGTTCGTGGTCGAGGACGACTTCGCCCGCCGGCTCGTCCACGACGACTCCGGACCGCTCCCCGCGCCGCTGGCCGCCGACGATCCCGACGGCGTCGTCGTCCATGTCTGCTCGCTGACCAAGGTCACCTCGCCCAGCCTCCGGGTCGGCGCCCTGGCCGCCCGGGGCCCGGTGCTGGAACGCCTGCGGGCCATCCAGGTCGTCGACAGCTTCTTCGTACCCCGCCCGCTCCAGGAAGCCGCCCTGGAACTCGTCGGTTCCCCTTCCTGGGGCCGTCACCTGGCGGCCGTCGCCACCGAGCTGGGGCACCGCCGTACGACCATGGCGGCGGCCATCCGCGGCGAGCTGCCGGAACTGACGCTGCCGCACCTCCCGGCGGGCGGCGGCAGCCTCTGGCTCCGGCTCCCGGGCGGCGGCGCGGGAGGGGGCGCCGACGAGCCGGCCGTCGTCTCGGCCGCGCTGCGCGCCTCGGTCGCCGTCGCCCCCGGCCGCCCCTACTTCTGCGCCGAACCCCCGGCCGGACACATCCGCCTGAGCTTCGCCGGGGTCTCCGGAGCGGCCGAGATCGCGGAGGGCGTCCGCCGCCTCCGTACCGCTTTCGACGGCCTCCCGGACAGCTGAACGCGGCACCCGCCGCACAGGCCCTCTTGACCAAACAGGCGTTCGGCCTCACGATCCCGCCATGACGCTTCGGGTCTCCCTGGTCGCAGCGGCGCGCAGCTCCTCCCGGCTGGCCGAACGCTTCGACGACGACCGGCCGCTCGATCAGGCCGGCTGGCACGAGGTGCAGCTCGTCGCCCACACGCTCGTCCCGCTCGCCGCCGCCGAGCTGCGCTACTGCTCGCCCACCCCGCGCAGCCGCGCCACCGGGGACGCCCTCGGCTTCGCGCCGATGGCTCAACCGGCCCTGCGCGACTGGGAGATGGGCCGCTGGCGCGGACTGACCCTGGGCGAGGTCACCGCCCGGGAACCGGCCGCCGTGGACCTCTGGCTCGCCGACCCGCGCAGCGCCCCGCACGGCGGCGAGTCGATGCTCGGCTTCATCGGGCGGGTGGGCGGCTGGCTGGACACCCGCCCGGCCGACGACGGCCTCGTCGTCGCGGTCGCCGAACCCGCCGTGATCCGGGCGGCCCTCGTCTACGCCCTCAACGCCCCGCCCTCCGCGTACTGGAACGTCGACGTCCGCCCACTGTCCACCATCACGCTGACCGGACTGCCGGGCCGCTGGAGCCTGAGCCTGGAGGCGGGCATCCGCTGACCCGCGCGGCACCGCCCACCGCCGCGCCTCCCTCCGGCCATCCGCTCTTCCCTCCGGTCCGACCAGTCGGTACGTTGCGGGGCATCCGGTTCCGGTGTCCGCCGCCGGAGCCGCGTCCACCACGAGGGAGGCCCCGTGCCGCAGATCCACGGCCACTGCGACGACCGGTTCGCCGGGGTCCGGGACGCCTTCGAGGAGAACTTCACCGACCGCGGCGAACTGGGCGCGGCGGTGACCGTCCTGGTCGACGGCGCACCGGTGGTCGACCTGTGGGGCGGCTGGGCCGACGCCGCCCGCACCCGCCCCTGGGAGCGGGACACCGTGGTCAACGTCTGGTCCACCGGCAAGGGCCCGACCGCGCTCTGCGCCCATGTCCTGGCCGACCGGGGCCTGCTCGATCTGGACGCCCCGGTCGCCGCCTACTGGCCGGAGTTCGCCGCTAACGGCAAGGAATCCGTCCTCGTACGCCACCTCCTCTCGCACCGCTCCGGAGTGGCCGGGCCCGACACCCCGCTCACCCTGGAGGAGCTGTACGACTGGGAGACGGCCTGCGCCCGGCTCGCCGCCACCGCACCCTGGTGGGAGCCCGGAACCCGCTCCGGCTACCACGCGATCAGTTACGGATTCCTCGTCGGCGAAGTGGTCCGCCGGATCACCGGGCTGCGGCCCGGGGCGTTCCTCCGGCAGGAGATCACCGGCCCGCTCGGCATCGACTTCACCTTCGGCCTCCCGGAGAGCGAGACCCACCGGCTCGCCGAACTCGTCCAGGAACGCCCCGACCGGGCCGCCCAGGCGGCCCTCCTGGAGCGGATGACCCCGGTCGCCGTCGCCTCCCTGCTCAACCCGCCCACCGGCCGGGCCGCCGCCAACACCCCCGCCTGGCGCGCCGCGGAGATCCCCGCCGCCAACGGCCACGGCACCGCCCGCGCGATCGCCGCGCTCTACGGGATCCTGGCCGGACGCGGCAGCCTCGACGGCCGCCGGATCCTCTCCGAGAAGGCCGCCGCCCGCGTCGGCGAAGGACAGGGGGCCTGCCGCGACCTCGTCCTCGGCGACGGCTTCGCCCACGAGACGGAGCTCGGCCTCGGCCTCTGGCTGAGCGGTGCGAACCGCTCGTACGGCCCCGACCCGCGGGCGCTGGGCCACGACGGCGCGGGCGGCTCCTGCGGGCTGGCCGACCCGGATGCCTCAATCGCCCTCGGCTACGTCATGAACCGGATGGGCTCCCGGCTCGCCGACGACCCGCGCAAGACGGCCCTGGTGAACGCCGTGTACGCGGCCCGTCGGGGGGCCGCCGGAGGGTGAGCGGATCCGGACATCCGACGTGCCGACCCAACCCGGGTTTCACCTGCGGTTGCCAGGAATGTGAGGATGTCACCATGACAACCAAGGTCTACTTCGACATCACCATCGACGACGCGCCCGCAGGGCGGATCACGTTCAACCTGTTCGACGACGTCGTCCCCAAGACGACGGAGAACTTCCGCGCGCTCGCCACCGGCGAGAAGGGCTTCGGCTACGCCGGCTCGTCCTTCCACCGCGTCATCACGGACTTCATGCTCCAGGGCGGCGACTTCACCCGCGGTGACGGCACCGGCGGCAAGAGCATCTACGGCGAGAAGTTCGCCGACGAGAACTTCAAGCTCAAGCACGACCGTGTCGGCCTGCTCTCGATGGCCAACGCCGGCCCGAACACCAACGGTTCGCAGTTCTTCATCACCACCGTGCTCACCCCGTGGCTGGACGGCAAGCACGTGGTCTTCGGCGAGGTCGCCGACGAGGACAGCCTGGCCCTGGTCCGCAAGATCGAGGCCCTCGGCTCCGGCAGCGGCCGCACCAGCGCCAAGGTCACCATCGCCGAGTCCGGCGTTCTCTGACCGACCCGGTCGCCCGACGGGCCCGTGGCAGGGCCGTTCCCCGACGTACGCGTCGGCGGAACGGCCGGCCGCGGGCCCGCGGCATGTTCCGGCCGTTTCCGTGGTGCCCGCCCCCGCGATCGGGCAGTATGCGACATGTCCACGACGGGGGGAACGGCGATGCGACGTACCGAAGCCGCACGAGAGCTCGGCGGATTCGTCCGCGAACACCGCACCGACGGCAGCAGACGGCTACGACTGGCCGGCGCCCTGCTGGTCACCGGTGTCGTCGGCCTCGCCTTCGGGGTGCCCGTGACCATCGCCTCCATCGGCACCACCGACGGCGCGCCCGAACTGGCGGGTCTGCTCCTCGGGGTGGGGCTGGTCGGGCTGGGCCTCGGCGGCTGGCGCCTCATGCAGGCCCTGCGCACCCGGGAACAGTCCTTCGACGTCCACGAGCGGGGGCTGACCCACCGGATCGCGGGCACCGCCACCCTGATTCCCTGGACGGACATCGAGGGGATCGGGTCCGCCTCGGCCGAGGACGGGCGCCCGCTGGCCGAGGCCCGGGGAATGGGCTTCCGCTTCGCCATCGAACTGCGGAGCGCGCGGAAGATCCGGGTCGACACGTTCACCGAGGACGCGCGAGAACTGGCCGAGACGATTCACCGTGCGGTCAGCCTCGGCGAGTTTCCGCAGGGCCGGGGCCGTAGGCCCTGACGGCGGGTCCGTTCGGCCGCCGGGCCACTGAACGCCGGACTCCCTGACGGCGGGCCGGGGACCTACTGCTGGTCGCCGGACTGCGCGGCCCGCTCGGCGTTGCGCTCCTTGATACGAGCGGCCTCCTTGCGCACCTCGGCCTGCGTGGCGCGCTCCTTCTGGAGCCACTCGGGCATCTCGTCCTTGAGCGCGTCGATCTGCTCGGTCGTGAGCGGCTCGGTGACCCCGCCGCGGGCGAGCCCCGCGATGGAGATGCCGAGCTTCGACGCGACGACCGGGCGGGGGTGCGGACCGGTGCGGCGCAGCTCCACCAGCCAGGCGGGCGGGTCGGTCTGGAGGGCGTTGAGCTCGGTGCGGGAGACGGCACCCTCCTGGAAATCGGCGGGGGTGGCCTGGAGGTACACACCCAGCTTCTTCGCCGCCGTGGCGGGCTTCATGGTCTGGGCGGTCTTGTGCGACGTCATGGGTCCAGGGTATCGACCATGGGACATACCTCCGACCACCGACCGGTAGCCTGGTTCCGTGACAGGCTCGGACATCCCCTCATCCTTCAGGCTCGCGTACGTTCCCGGCGTGACGCCCACCAAGTGGGTGAGGGTCTGGCGCGAGCGGCTGCCCGACACCTCCCTGGAGCTCGTCCAGGCCACCGCCGCCGAGGCGCCGGACCTGCTGGCGGGCCGTGGCGCCGACGCCGGTCTCGTACGGCTCCCGGTCGACCGGAACGTCCTGAGCGCGATCCCGCTCTACACCGAGACGACCGTCGTCGTGATCCCCAAGGACCATGTCGTGACCGCCGCCGACGAGGTGGCGCTCGCCGAGCTGGCCGACGAGATCGTGCTGCACCCGCTGGACGACGTCCTCGACTGGGAGACCCTGCCCGGCCGCCCCGCCGTCGAGCGCCCGGCGACCACGGCGGACGCGATCGAGCTGGTGGCGGCGGGCGTGGGCGTCCTCCTCGTCCCGCAGTCCCTGGCCCGCCTCCACCACCGCAAGGACCTCACCTACCGCCCGGTCCCGGACGCCCCCGAGTCGCGCGTCGCCCTGTCCTGGCCCCAGGCGGAGGAAACCCCCGACCTGGTGGAGGAGTTCATCGGGATCGTCCGGGGGCGCACCGTCAACAGCACCCGGGGCCGCGCGGCCGCCCCGGCGAAGGCCAAGGAAAAAGCGAAGGACAAGGCCAAGGACAAGGCCAGGAGCAGTCGGGCGGCCGGCACGGGCGGCGGATCGGGCGGCGCCCGGAACAAGCCCGCGGCGGGCAGGAAGCCGCAGTCGGGAGGCCGGACCGGCGGCCAGAGCGGCAAGCGCGGAAAGCCGCGGGGCCGGTAGCGCGTCCGGATCCGCACCGTAACGCCACCCCACGGCGGTTGCCTCGTTGACCGGGCAACCGCCGTATGCAGGGGAGCGTCCGTCCGATGCCGAACATCCGCCGACCGATGCCGAACACCGGCAGCAGCCCGTCGCAGAGCACCCACGGTCTGCTGCCGGGCACCCGCAGCCCTTCGCCGGGCCCGCGCACGTCGTTGCCGGGCACCCGCAGACCGTTGCCGGGCGCGCGCAGAACCCGGGATCTCGGGCTCGTCGGGATGCTGCTCATCGCCGTGGCCTTCGCCGGACTCCAGCTGACGGCGGTCACCGGACGAGCCTCGCCCGACACGAAGAACTACCTCTCCTACGCCCTGAGTCTGAGCGGCGAGAGCCGTGCGGAAGCGGGCCGCCGGGCCATCGGCCACTCCTGCGCCAGCGGGCAGCACGGGCCCCTGGACTCCATCCCCTGGACCAGCCGGAAGGCCGCGGGCGAGTCGGAGGAACAGTGCGTGCTCCGGCTGACCGACTCGGTCGCGTACTGGTCCCGCCACGGCAACACGTCCGGGATGACCGCCCCGTTCGCCAACCAGCGGTTCATGGCCATCTTCGAGGCCCGGCCCGGCTATCCGCTGTTCCTGGTCCCCTTCGTGACCGTGTTCGGCGCCACCTGGGGCCTCTGGCTCGCCGGGCTCGTCGTCGCGCTGGCCGGAAGCGTCTGCGTGCTGCTCACCCTCCGTGCCGCGGGCGCCTCCCGGCGCGCCGGTCTGGCCGGGCAGGCCCTGTACCTGGCCCTGCCCACCGGCACCGTCGCGATGAACCCCCTGAGCGACGGGCTCTCCCTGGCGCTCGGTACGGCGGTCCTCCTCGGCTGCGTCCTGCTGCTGCGGGACCGGCCACGCACCGGCGCGGCGCTCGTCGCGGGTGGCCTGGCCCTGATGTTCCTCGTCCGGTACTCGCAGGCACTGCTGCTGGCAGCCGCTCTCGCGGGCGTCTTCCTGGCCTGGGCCGGGTGGCTGCGTCTGAAGCGGCGGCGGCCCACTCCCGTACTGCGGGCGGCCGGACTGTGCGGGGTGCTGGCGGCGGTCGTCTACGCCGGGGCGCATCTGTTGTCCTGGCCCATGGGTCAGGACAGCGCCCAGGATCTGCTGACCCACCACTACCAGCGCCCCGATCTGCCCGACCCCTGGCCCGAGTTCTTCGTCCAGGAGCGGGTCTTCTGGACGGCGTGGCTCCGGCGGCAGGCCACCTACCCGGTCCTTCCGGTTCTGCTCGCGCTCTCGGCCTGGGCGCTGCTGCGGCGGCGCTCCGTGGTGCTGCCCGTGGCCCTGGCGGCGGGAGCGGCGGGCCTCCTCAACCAGGCGGGCCACCCCAACCTCGACCAGCTCCTCGGCCACCGCCTCATCGTGTTCGTCTGGCTGCTGCCCGTCCTGGCGGTCCCGCTGCTCCTGGACCGGCAGGCCGCACCCGCCCCCGTGTCCGGGCGAGGGCCGTCACCCGACCTCGCGGAGCCGGAGAACGTACGCGGCGGTCAGCGCGACGGCGCGGTCGGCGTCGTTCCTTCCGGCCACGACCATGGCGACGAGCTCCGGGACCGCGTCCGCCTCGCCCTGTGTCCCGAGCGCCAGAGCGGCGTGGCCGCGGACCACGGCATCGGGGTGCGCGAGGGCGTCCCGCAGCAGCGCGGTGGCCTCGCCGCCGGGCATCTCGGCGAGCGACCGTACGGCACGCTCCCGCACCGCGGCCTCCGGTGAGCCGAGCCCCCGGGCCAGCAGCGCCGGGCCGCCGCCGCCCGCCCGGGCCAGCGCCCATCGCAGGGCCCCGGCCACGTTCGGGTCGCTCTCGCCGAGCGCCGCCTCGGCCAGGGCCTCCACCGGAACCTCGGCGACCGGGGTGAGGGCCGCGCGCTGGCGTGCGTCGGCGTTCTTCGACCCCAGGGCGCCCAGGAGCGTGACGACCTGGAGGACGTCCTCCCAGCCGGCCGGATCCGTGGCATGGACCCGGCGCAGCCGCGTGAGCAACTCGGTCTCCGCCGCGATGCGTTCACGCGTCCGGCGGATGAGGTCGTCGACGAGCGCGGACGGGGTGAAGCCGGGATCGTCGAGAGCGCGCCCGACCTCGCGCAGCGACAGCCCCATCGCCCGCAGGCTCTCGACATGGAAGATCCGCTGGATGTCCGCCCCGGAGTACTCCCGGTAGCCGGACCCGGTGCGGCCCGAGGGCCGCACCAGACCGAGCGACTCGTAGTGCCGGAGCATCCGGGCACTGACCCCGGACCGCCGCGCGACCTCACCGATCAGCACGCTTCACGGCCCTTCCTCGCCGGAGCGGATGGCAGCCCGGGCCCCCTCGGAACCGCCGGACCCCTCGGGCTCGCCGGAACCGCCGGGACCGCCGGCCGGGCCGGAACCGCCCGAACCGCCGGAGCCGCCGGAACCCTCGGCCGTGCCGGAGCCGCCGGACCCCTCGGGCTCGCCCGAACCGCCGGCCTCGCCGGCCTCGCCCGAACCGGCGCCGAGGGCGACGACCCGCTTCGCCTCCTCCAGCGCGAACGTGAATCCGGCGTCCGGGTCGCGCAGCAGGCGATCCGTGGCGAGCGCGTGCGCGCGTACCCGCGGGTCGGGGTCCTTCGTCGCGGCGGCCAGAGCCGACGCCATCGCGTCCCCGAGCGCGATCAGCGCCCGGCTGAGACTCAGCCGCGTCGCCGGCCCGCCGCGCCCGAGCTGCGTCGCCAGCAGAGCGCCCAACGCGGCCTCCTCCTCTTCCGGTACGAGCACGACCGCCGCCCGCCAGGCGCTCCGCGCCACCTCGTCGTCGGCGTCGGACAGGAGCGCCCGGGTGATCGCCGGCCACGCCCGCCGGTCCCCGATCTTGGACAGCGTGTGCAGCGCCTGGCTCCGCGCCGATGCCCGCTCCGAGCGGACCTCGCCGAGCAGCCGGGGAAGCGTGACGGACACCGGGTGACGGGTGAGCGCCCAGGTGAGCATGTCCCGGACGAAGAAGTCGGGCTCGACGGCACACCGCTCGACGAGCTTGTCGACGAAGCGGGGGTCCGGCGTCGTGCCGACGGCCAGCGCGGCCCGCAGCCGTACGGCCGAACGGCCGTCCTCCAGCCCGCGAAGCGCCCGTACAGTGCCGGCGTCCGCGCCCGCTTCCGCGCCCACGTCCGTACTCGTACTCGTGCCCATGCCCGTGCCGTGTCCCGTGACCGTCATCGAGACCACCTCCTCGACCAGCAGTGAAGAGCTTGTCACCGTGTCAAGGTCAAACCGGAGCGGCCGGGCCCCGGCTCACGGCCCGCGCCATACGTTGGCGAAGGCCGTGTTCTCGATGGTCCGCCGCTGGCGTACGGCCTCCAGCTCCATCACCGCTTCATGGACGGTGGCGACCACGGTGGTCACCGTCTCGTCGTCGAGGCGGGTTTCGTCGTCATCGGACCCGGCCCCGTCGAGACCCACGGCCGACGCGAGGGAGGCCAGAACGGGGTCGCCCTCCTCCCGGCGGGCGACGGCGCGGCGGCGGGCGGGCGTATCCACCAGCTCCACCTGCTTCGGGCCGAAGGGCAGCAGACCGCTCCGCTTCTGCGTGAGCTCGCCGTCACGTTCCAGAGCGTCCTGGTAGGCGGCCGAGAGGTCCCGGCCGCGGCGCCACAGCCAGTCCTCGATCCGCTCGAAGGGCGGTTGCCGGGTGAGCCCCGCCGCTGCCTCGCCGAGCAGCCGGTCGTCCGGCGCCGAGGAACCGCCCGGCACGATGAGGTCGCCGTCCACGGTGATGGTTCCCGCACCGATGAGATCGAGGAGTTCGGCTCCCGCGAGCGCGAGCGACAGATCGCCCTGCCCCACGGTGTGCTCCGGCTCCGGGTCCATGGCGATGATGAACAGGTCTTTCGCCGTGGTCATGTACGGCTCCCCTCAGAGGCGTCGACAAGGCGGGGCCCCACCGTCCGCCCCGGCCGGGAGCCGGTTCGGCGGCGAGGCGACTGCTACGACCAGTATCGCCCCCGCCCGCCCCACGGCCTCGGCGGCAGCCGGGCCGGAGCCGAAGAAGTCGATGGCCATGGACCGGAGTGATCCCTAGGCTGAGCCGATGAGCCACGGGAAAACGTCGTACGTCTGCCTCTCCTGCCGGGTGTCGTACAAGCAGCCCCACGACAGGGCCAGGCAGCGGACCTGCCCGAACTGCGCGAAGCCGATGATCCACGCCGGATCGGCGTTCGCGGCACCGCGGCGGCGGGACGTCGCGGCATGGCGGGCCCTCACCGTGCTGCTCAACGCGGGCGTGGGGTTTCACAAGAGCTGCTGCGGAGGCCCGGGTTTCCGGCCCCGAGGGCTGCGTGAGGTGCGCGAGCGGATGACGTACGCGCAGCGCAGCGGTACGCCGGTCGCCGAGGCGCTCGTACGGTACGACGTGCCGTAGCGCGCGAGTGCCGGAGCGGACGAACGTTCCGGTAAGCGGCATGCCGCCGACCGAACGCTCCGGTCGCCGTCATGACGCCGCGTCCGCCCGGTCCTGCGAGGTGTCCGCCTCCCGCCCTCGCTCATGTCGAAGGCGCCGCGCCAGGCGCGGGGCACCGTCTGCAGCCCGTTCAGGGTCTGCTGCGTGCGCAGCGTGTGGATCGCGGCGACGGACCGCAGATAGGCCAGCGCGGCATCGGGCTCCCGCTCGGCCAGTTCCGGATCGCTGAACCGGATCGTCCGGTGCGCCGAACGCCACCAGCGCTCCCGCGCGTTGCCGCGTTCCGAGTCCTCCTCGACGAAGCTCGCCGCGCTGAGCTGACGCAGGTGGTGGCTGGCCGTACCGGAGTTCACCTCCAGCCGCTCCGCGAGGCGGGTGGCCGTCGACGGACCGTGCAAAGGGTTCTTCGCAAAGAACTGTTCGCGAAGAACTGGTCGAGATGCGCTCAAGTCCGCTGCGGTTCGGCGCCGTTCACTGCGGTTCGTTCGCGAGACGCCGGGCCGTTAGGGTCGCTCGCGTGACTACCGCGATCGTTGTCGGCAGTGGGCCCAACGGGCTCGCCGCCGCTGTCGTCCTCGCCCGGGCGGGGGCCCGCGTCACCGTGCTGGAGGCGGCCGACGAGATCGGCGGCGGCACCCGCTCGGGCGAGGTCGTCATGCCGGGGCTGCTGCATGACCACTGCTCGGCCATCCACCCGATGGCAGCCGGATCGGCGTTCCTGCGGAGCCTCGATCCGGAGCGGCACGGGTTGGTCTGGCGTCGGCCGGAGATCGACTGTGTCCACCCGCTCGACGGCGGCGAGGCCGGCGTGCTGCACCGTTCGGTGGAGGAGACGGCCGCCGGGCTCGGCCGGGACGGTTCCCGCTGGCGGCTGGCGTTCGCCGGGCCCGCGGCCCGCTTCGACCTGCTGGCCGAGGACATCATGGGGCCGCTGCTGCGCCTGCCCGGGCACCCGCTCGCCCTGGCGCGGTTCGGCCTGCCGGCCCTGCTGCCGGCCTCGGCCGTCGCGCGCCTGTTCACCACCGAGGCCGGCCGGGCGTTGTTCGGCGGGGTGGCGGCGCACGCGTTCCGGCCGCTGCACCACCCGCTCTCCGCCGCCATCGGCCTGGGCATCATCACCGCCGGGCACCGGCACGGCTGGCCCGTCGCCGCCGGCGGATCGCGGTCGATCGCGGCGGCGCTGGCCTCGGCCCTCGCCGAACACGGCGGCACCATCGAGACCGGCGTCGAGGTGCGGCGCGTGCGGGACCTGCCACCCGCCGACATCACGATGTTCGACCTCGCGCCGCGCGCCGTCGCCGACATCGTCGGCGACCGGCTGCCCGCCCGCGTCGCCCGAGCCTACCGGCGCTTCCGGCACGGACCGGGCGCCTTCAAGGTCGACTTCGCGGTCGAGGGCGGCGTCCCGTGGACGAACCCGGCCGCCCGTCGGGCCGGCACGGTCCATCTCGGCGGCCCGTACGCCGAGACCGCCGCCGCCGAACGGGACATCCACGCGGGCCGCATGCCGGAGCGCCCGTTCGTCCTCGTCGGCCAGCAGTACCTCGCCGACCCCCAGCGCTCCGTCGGCGACATCCACCCCGTCTACAGCTACGCGCACGTGCCCCACGGCTACACCGGCGACGCGACCGGGGCGGTGATCGACCGGATCGAACGGTTCGCCCCCGGATTCCGGGACCGCGTCGTCGGCCACGTGGCGCGATCCACCACGGCCCTGCACGCCCACAACCCCAACTACGTGGGCGGCGACATCGTCACCGGCGCCAAGGACCCGCGCCAACTGGTCCTCGGACCGCGGTCCACGCTCTCCCCGTACGACACCGGTGTCCCCGGCATGTACATCTGCTCGGCCGCCACCCCGCCAGGACCGGGCGCGCACGGCATGTGCGGCGCCAACGCGGCGGAGACGGCCCTGCGCCACGTGACCCGTCGGCCCCACGACCGGTAATCTGGTCGTACAGCCACCCCGTGCGGGCGGCTGTACGGCGGTGGGGCCCGCCGTACCCAACCGCAGCCGCAACCGTCGTCGGCCGCCAACGGTCCCTACCTGACACTTCCGCGCGCCCGCGCACGGACCGGCCGATCAGGTAGGAGCCTGAACACGTGCACCCCGACCGCCCCGAACACCACACTCCGCCCACCGGCAGGCAGGCCGAACCGGTCGACCCGGACACCGCCGTCGACCCGTGGCCGTCCGCGAAGGCGCCCGGCCCGAAGCACCGCCAGGGCGAGATCCTCGCCGCCATCGCGGCCGGCGGCGTCATCGGCGCCTGCGCCCGCTACGGCGCCACCCTGATCTGGCCCGGCGCTCCCACCGCGTTCCCCTGGACCGTCTTCTGGATCAACGTCTCCGGCTGCGCCGCCATGGGCGTCCTGATGGTCCTGATCACCGAACGCTTCACCGTCCACCCCCTGACCCGGCCGTTCCTCGGCACCGGCGTCCTGGGCGGCTACACCACCTTCTCCACCGCCACCCTCGACACCCAGCGCCTCCTCGACCACGGCAAACACGGCACCGGGCTGCTGTACGCGGCGGCGACCCTGACGGCCGCGTTCGCCGCGGTCTGGGCGACCGCCGCCCTCACCCGCCTGATCGTCCTCCCGCGCACGGGTGCGGAGCGGGGGCGCTCGTGAACTGGCTGATGGTCATCGCCGGGGCGATCGTCGGGGCCCCGCTGCGCTACCTCACCGACCGCGCCGTCCAGGCCCGCCACACCACCGTCTTCCCGTGGGGCACCTTCACCGTCAACATCGCCGCCTGCGCCGGACTCGGCTTCCTCACCGGCGCCGCCACCGCCACCACCGTGCCCGCCGCACTCCAGCACCTGATCGGCCCCGGCCTCTGCGCGACGCTCAGCACCTACTCGACGTTCTCCTTCGAGAGCATGCGCCTGGCCGAGACCGGCGCGAAGTACTTCGCCGCCGCCAACGCCGTCGTCAGCGTCGTCGCCGGCCTCGGCGCCGCGTACCTCGCCACAGCCCTCGCCACCACCCTCCTGGCCTGACGACGGAACGAGACCGCCCCACCCGCAAGCGCTTTGCATAAAAGTGCGTCGATGCGTATAGTCATGCCATCGATCAGGAGGGTTACCGATGGTGGTACGAGCAGCAGTGGCAGGGGCGAGCGGATACGCCGGCGGGGAGCTGCTCCGCCTTCTGCTGGCGCACCCCGAGGTCGAGATCGGCGCCCTCACCGGGCACTCCAACGCCGGGCAGGCGCTCGGGTCGCTCCAGCCGCATCTGCGGCCGCTGGCCGACCGGGTGCTGGAGCCCACCACCGCCGAGGTTCTCGCCGGTCATGACGTCGTCTTCCTGGCGCTTCCGCACGGGCAGTCCGCCGCCGTCGCCGAGCAGCTCGGGGACGAGGTCCTCGTCGTCGACATGGGGGCCGACTTCCGGCTCAAGGACGCCGGTGACTGGGAGACGTTCTACGGGTCACCGCACGCCGGGACCTGGCCCTACGGGCTGCCCGAGCTGCCGGGCGGGCGGGCCGCGCTCGCCGGGGTGCGGCGGATCGCCGTGCCGGGGTGCTACCCGACCGCTGTCTCGCTCGCGCTCTTCCCGGCGTACGAGGCCGGGATCGCCGAACCGGAGGCCGTCATCGTCGCCGCGTCGGGCACCTCGGGTGCGGGCAAGGCGGCCAAGCCGCATCTGCTCGGCTCCGAGGTGATGGGCAACATGACCCCGTACGGGGTCGGCGGCGGGCACCGCCACACGCCCGAGATGATCCAGAACCTCAGCGCCGCCGCCGGCGAGCCGGTCACCGTCTCCTTCACGCCCACCCTCGCGCCCATGCCGCGCGGCATCCTCGCCACGTGCAGCGCGAAGGCCAAGCCCGGCGTGAGCGCGGAGAGCCTGCGCGCGGTGTACGCGAAGGCGTTCGCGGACGAGCCGTTCGTGGACCTCCTGCCCGAGGGGCAGTGGCCCGCCACCGCCGCCGTCCACGGCTCCAACGCCGTACAGGTCCAGGTCGCCCACGACCCGGCCGCCGGACGGATCGTGGTCATCTGCGCCATCGACAATCTCGCCAAGGGCACCGCGGGCGGCGCCCTGCAGAGCATGAACATCGCCCTCGGGCTCCCCGAGGACACAGGTCTCACGACGATCGGAGTTGCACCGTGAGCGTCACGGCAGCACAGGGGTTCTCGGCGGCGGGCATCGCCGCGGGAATCAAGGAGAGCGGTAACCCGGACCTGGCCCTCGTGGTCAACAACGGGCCGCGCCGCGCCGCCGCGGGCGTCTTCACCTCCAACCGCGTCAAGGCCGCCCCGGTGCTCTGGTCGGAGCAGGTCCTCAAGGGCGGCGAGGTCACCGCCGTCGTCCTCAACTCCGGCGGCGCCAACGCCTGTACGGGCCCCCAGGGCTTCCAGGACACCCACGCCACCGCCGAGAAGGTCGCCGAGGTGCTGGAGGGCCACAGCGCGGGAGAAGTAGCCGTCGCCTCCACCGGGCTCATCGGGCTCCTGCTCCCCATGGACAAGCTCCTCCCCGGCATCGAGCAGGCCGCCGCCGCGCTGAGCGAGCACGGCGGCGAGAAGGCCGCCATCGCCATCAAGACCACCGACACCGTGCACAAGACGGCCGTCGCGGGCGGCGAGGGCTGGACCGTCGGCGGCATGGCCAAGGGCGCGGGCATGCTCGCCCCCGGCCTCGCCACCATGCTCGTCGTCCTCACCACCGACGCCGACGTCCCCGCCCCGGAGCTGGACGCCGCCCTCCGTGAGGCCACGCGGACCACCTTCGACCGGGTCGACTCCGACGGCTGCATGTCCACCAACGACACCGTGCTGCTCCTCGCCTCCGGCGCCAGCGGCATCACCCCGGACCAGGACGCGTTCGCCGAAGCCGTACGGACCGTCTGCGACGACCTCGCCCGGCAGCTCATCGGCGATGCCGAGGGCGCCTCCAAGGACATCCGGATCGAGGTGATCAACGCGGCCACCGAGGACGACGCCGTCGAGGTCGGCCGCTCCATCGCCCGTAACAACCTCCTCAAGTGCGCCATCCACGGCGAGGACCCCAACTGGGGCCGGGTCCTCTCCGCGATCGGCACCACGAAGGCCGCCTTCGAGCCGGACCAGCTCAACGTCGCCATCAACGACGTCTGGGTCTGCAAGAACGGGGGAGTGGGCGAGGACCGCGACCTCGTCGACATGCGCTACCGGGAGGTCAGGATCACCGCCGACCTCGCCGCCGGCGCCGAGTCCGCCGTCATCTGGGCCAACGACCTCACCGCGGACTACGTCCACGAGAACAGCGCGTACAGCTCATGAGCGCCGCGCGGAAGCACACCGCACTCCCGAAGGCGCAGATCCTCATCGAGGCGCTGCCCTGGCTGACCCGGCACAACGGCAAGACCGTCGTCATCAAGTTCGGCGGCAACGCCATGATCGACGAGGAGCTGAAGGCCGCCTTCGCCCAGGACGTCGTCTTCCTGCGGCACGCCGGCCTCAAGCCCGTCGTCGTGCACGGCGGCGGCCCCCAGATCAGCGCCCAGCTCGACAAGCAGGGCCTGGTCAGCGAGTTCAAGGCCGGGCTGCGCGTCACCACCCCCGAGGCGATGGACGTCGTCCGGATGGTGCTCGCCGGACAGGTCCAGCGCGAGCTGGTCGGCCTCCTCAACCAGCACGGCCCCCTCGCCGTCGGCATGACCGGCGAGGACGCCCACACCATCACCGCCACCCAGCACCGGCCCACCATCGACGGCGAGTCCGTCGACATCGGCCGGGTCGGCGAGATCACCGCCATCGACACCGGGGCCATCCAGGCGCTGCTGGACGACGGCCGCATCCCGGTCGTCTCCTCCATCGCCCGCTCCGCCGACGACCACCACGTCTACAACGTCAACGCCGACACCGCGGCCGCCGCGCTCGCCGCCGCCCTGAACGCCGAGACGCTGATGGTCCTCACCGATGTCGAGGGGCTGTACGAGGACTGGCCCAACAGCGACGACGTCATCAGCCGGCTCACCGCGAGCCAGCTGGAGAAGCTGCTGCCCGAGCTGTCCAGCGGCATGGTCCCCAAGATGCAGGGCTGTCTGCACGCCGTGCGCAACGGCGTCGAGACCGCCCGGGTCATCGACGGCCGGGTCCAGCACTCGATCCTGCTGGAGATCTTCACCGACGAGGGCATCGGCACGATGGTCGTGCCGGACGCCCCCATCGACGTACACGCAGCCGACGTACACGCAGGGCCTGAACAGGGGGAATCATGACCGGCACCGGAGCCGATACCGGACTCACCTCGCGCTGGCAGGGCGCGCTGATGGACAACTACGGCACGCCCCGCCTGCCGCTCGTCCGCGGCGAAGGCGCGTACGTCTGGGACGAGGACGGCACCCGCTACCTCGACTTCGTCGGCGGCATCGCGGTCAACGCCCTCGGCCACGCCCACCCCGCCGTCGTCGAGGCCGTCTCCACCCAGGTCGCCTCCCTCGGCCATGTGTCGAACCTGTTCATCGCCGAGCCGCCCGTGGCGCTCGCCGAACGGCTGCTCCAGCTGTTCGGCCGTCAGGGCCGGGTCTTCTTCGCCAACTCCGGCGCGGAGGCCAACGAGGCCGCCTTCAAGATCGGCCGGCTCACCGGGCGCACCCACATGGTCGCGACCGACGGCGGATTCCACGGCCGGACCATGGGCGCGCTCGCGCTGACCGGACAGCCGGGGAAGCAGGAGCCGTTCGTCCCGCTGCCCGGCGACGTCACGCATGTGCCGTACGGAGACGTGGACGCCCTGCGCGCAGCCGTCACCACCGACACCGCCCTGGTCATCATCGAGCCGGTGCAGGGCGAGAACGGTGTCGTCGTCCCGCCCAAGGGCTATCTGGAAGCCGCCCGCGAGATCACCCGGGCGACCGGTACCCTCCTCGTCCTCGACGAGGTGCAGACCGGTATCGGCCGCTGCGGCCAGTGGTTCGAGCACCAGGCCCACCAGGGCGTCGAGCCCGACGTCGTCACCCTCGCCAAGGGCCTCGGCGGCGGTCTGCCGATCGGCGCGACCGTCGCCTTCGGTCCGGCCGCCGACCTGCTGAAGCCCGGTCACCACGGCACCACCTTCGGCGGCAACCCGGTCGCCTGCGCCGCCGGACTCGCCGTCATCGACACCCTCGCGGCCGACGGCGCGCTCGACGAGGTCAAGCGGCTCGGCGAGAAGATCCGCGACGGCGTGGAGGCGCTGGGACACCCGCTGGTCTCCCATGTCCGCGGCAGCGGCCTGCTGCTGGGTATCGTGCTCACCGGACCCCTCGCACCGCAGGTGCAGCAGGCGGCCCAGGGAGCCGGCCTCCTGGTGAACGCGCCCGCCCCCGATGTCGTACGGCTCATGCCGCCGCTGATCATCGGTGACGCGGAGGTGGACGCGTTCCTGGAGATCCTGCCGAGCGCTCTCGACGCGGCACACGGGGACGGACGATCCGGAGCATGACCCTCCGGAGAATGAGGCGACGACGATGACCGAGGCGCAGGAAACCGAGCACGGCGGGCCGTCCGTGCCGCAGACCCGCACCGCCCGCCACCGCCGGATCGTGGACATCCTGAACCGGCAGCCGGTCCGCTCGCAGAGCCAGCTGGCCAAGCTCCTCGCCGACGACGGGCTGAGCGTCACCCAGGCGACGCTCTCCCGCGATCTCGACGAGCTGGGCGCGGTGAAGATCCGCAACACCGGCGGCGAGCTGATCTACGCGGTGCCGAGCGAGGGCGGATTCCGCACCCCGCAGGCCCCGCTGGGCGGCTCGGCCAAGGAGGAGCGGATGCGCAGGCTCTCGGCCGAACTGCTCATCTCGGCCGAGGCCTCGGCCAACCTCGTGGTGCTCCGTACGCCGCCGGGCGCGGCCCAGTTCCTCGCCTCGGCCATCGACCAGGCCGAACTGCACGACATCCTCGGCACGATCGCGGGCGACGACACGCTGATGCTCATCAGCCGCGACCCGAACGGCGGTCAGGCGCTCGCCGACCATCTGCTGAGGCTCGCTCAGAACGACCGCTGAGCCCGGTACTAGTAGCGCGTGATCGCGGTCGGGCCCGAGCTGGTCCCGACCGCGATGTGCGGCCGCCGCTCCGGCTTCGCCCACGCCAGGATCTCCGCCATGGCGTCGGCGGGTACGGACACACAACCCGCCGTCGCCCCGCGCCCGTTCACATGCAGGAAGATGCCCGCGCCCCGGCCCAGTACCGGCTGCTCGTAGTTGAAGCCGATCACCAGCGCCCGGGCGTACTGCGTGCCGTAGGAGACCAGATGCTCGGCCTCCGCCGCCCGGCAGTGGGAGGGCCGCGGTTCCACCCAGCGGTTGTACGCGACCGAGTCGTTGTCCTGGCACCACCAGGAGTCCTCGTTCACCTTCCGGTACGGATACGTCGTGCCGGCCGGGGCGTCCTCGATGCCGAAGGCGTACGGCAGGTCGTACAGCCCGGTCGGGGTGGTGTTCGTGCCCTGCTCCCGGGTCGTCCCCTCGGCCAGCCCGTTCGCCCCGAACCGCGCGGGCGCGGACCCGGCCTCCGCCCACCGGCCCCCGCGCCGCTCCCACCAGGTCACCGTGCCCGTCGTGGAGCCGGTGTCCGGGGCCTCGGCGGTGATCAGCTGCGAGCCGCCGCCGGTGTCCGCCAGCCGGTCCGGCAGGGGCGGTACGTCGGTGGCGGAGGCGTCGGCGGGCCCGGCCCCGAGGGAGCCGGCCAGGGCGAGGAGTACGGCGGCGGTCACCAGTGATCTGCGCATGCTCCGGACCGTACGGCGACCGGCAGGATCGCCCCACCGGACCTGCTCCGTACGGCCCAGCGGCGCACACCGGGCGGGGCATCACCGGTCGGGCATCACGGGCCGGGGCATCACCGGTACCCGGGCTCCGGAAGCCGCTGCCGCCCCGCCGCCCGCAACAGCCGGTCCGCCGCCACCCGCACCGCGCGCGGCCGGTCCGGCGCACTCCGCTCGCGCAGCAGGTGCTCCGGAATCCCGGCGGCCTCCGGCAGCAGGGCCCGGGTCGCCGCCCGCACCACGGCCGGGCTCGCGTCGTCCAGCAACGGGGTCAGCCGCTCCCGTACCACCACGTCCAGCGCACGCAGTCCGCCGATCGCGTGCAGGCGCACGGCGGGCAGCGGGTGCTCCACCAGGGCCCACAGCGTCCCGGCGTCCGTCGCACGGTCGCCGCACTCGCCGAGGCCCGCGGCGGCACCCGGGTACGCGGCGGGCTCGGCGCACAGCGCCCGGCAGAGGGGCAGCGGGTCGATGCCGCCCTGCCGCAGCACGTAGCGCGCGCAGGCCCGTACGAGGGCGGACCGGTCGGCGAGGAACCGCTCCGCGTCACCGTGCCGCCCGGCCCGCCGCAGCGCGGTCACCCCGGCCGAACGCACCCGGGGCGAGCGGGCCGCCAGCAGCCGGTCCAGCACGGCGGCCGCGCCCGGATCCAAGGCCGCGCCCGGATCCAAGGCCGCGCCCGGGTCCACAGCCGCGTCCGGGTCCACGAGCCCGGCCGGCTTCACAGCCGCGCCCGGGTCTACGGCCGCGCCCGGATCCACGGCCGCGTCCGGGGCCACAGCTACGCCCGGATCCACGAGCCCGGCCGGCTTCACGGCTGCTTCCGCGCAGAGGTCCTGGAGGGTGACGTCACCGCAGCTCGCCGCCGTGGCGGCCAGCTCCATCGGCGTCAGCAGCCCGCGTTCCACCGCGATCCGGTACGCGAGCCTGTACGTCGCCCGGTCCGGATCGGCCGTCAGCGCCAGCACCTCTGCTGCCGGGCCCTCGCGCAGCGCGTCCGCCAGCAGAGCGCGGGCGAAGTCGCCCCGCTCCCGTCGTGCCAGCCGCAGGATCAGCCCGGCCAGCGGGAACAGGGCGCCGCCGGGCAGTTCGGCGAGCAGCGTCCGCGCCTTCGCGCGGACCGGAGCGACCCAGTCCGCGCACCGCACCACCAGCAGCGGGCGCAGCTCCGGGGCGGTGCGGACCGTGTCCAGGGCCGCCTCCCGGACCCGCCCGTCCCGGTGGCACAGGGCGACGGCGGGAGGCGGTGGCGGTGGCGGGGCCGGGGGAGCGGCCCGGGAGCCCGTACGTCCGCGCAACCGGTCCAGCAGTGTCCGGGCCGGCCGTTCCGGCTCCCCGGGCGGGCGGGTCCACAGCCAGGGGCGGTCGTCCAGACTCCGCACGCCGGCGTCGAAGGCCAACCAGGCCACGGCCGACGCGATGTCGAACGCCTCCTCCGGCGCAGCGCCCTCGCACACCCGCACCACGGCTCGCACGGTCTCCCCGTCCCGGCCGTCCCAGCTCTCCACGGCTGCCCCCTTCATCGGCTGCCGATGCTAGAGGCGTTCCGGCCGAGGAACCTCGGCATTTTCCGTCCGTACGGCCGCGCGCACCGCCCTGACCTGCCGTTTTGACAAACAATACGGAGGACTGCATAGTTATACCCATCAGTGATTGCACCGTAAGGAGAAACCCGTGACCGAGCGCGTCGTACTCGCCTACTCGGGCGGCCTGGACACCTCCGTCGCCATCGGCTGGATCGCCGAGGAGACGGGCGCCGAGGTCATCGCCGTTGCCGTGGACGTCGGCCAGGGCGGCGAGGACCTGGACGTCATCCGCAAGCGCGCGCTCGCCTGCGGTGCCGTCGAAGCCGAGGTCGCGGACGCCAAGGACGAGTTCGCCGAGGAGTACTGCCTCCCGGCGATCAAGGCCAACGCCCTCTACATGGACCGCTACCCGCTGGTCTCGGCCCTCTCCCGGCCGACCATCGTCAAGCACCTCGTCGCCGCCGCCCACAAGCACAACGCCGGGATCGTCGCCCACGGCTGCACCGGCAAGGGCAACGACCAGGTCCGCTTCGAGGCCGGCATCTCCGCGCTCGGCCCCGACCTGAAGTGCATCGCGCCGGTCCGCGACTACGCGATGACCCGGGACAAGGCGATCGCCTTCTGCGAGGAGAAGAACCTCCCGATCGCGACCACCAAGAAGTCCCCGTACTCCATCGACCAGAACGTCTTCGGGCGCGCCGTCGAGACGGGCTTCCTGGAGGACATCTGGAACGCGCCGATCGAGGACATCTACGAGTACACCGAGAACCCCGCCACCCAGCGCGAGGCCGACGAGGTCGTCATCTCCTTCAAGGAGGGCGTGCCCGTCGCCATCGACGGCCGTCCCGTCACCGTCCTCCAGGCGATCCAGCAGCTCAACGAGCGGGCTGGCGCCCAGGGCATCGGCCGGATCGACATGGTCGAGGACCGGCTCGTGGGCATCAAGTCCCGCGAGGTGTACGAGGCGCCCGGCGCGATCGCGCTGATCACCGCCCACCAGGAGCTGGAGAACGTCACCGTCGAGCGCGAACTGGCCCGCTACAAGCGGCAGGTCGAGCAGCGCTGGGGCGAGATGGTCTACGACGGCCTGTGGTTCTCCCCGCTCAAGCGGGCGCTCGACGGCTTCATCAACGAGGCCAACCAGCACGTCACCGGCGACATCCGGATGACCCTGCACGGCGGCCGCGCCGTCGTCACCGGCCGGAAGTCCGAGGAGTCGCTGTACGACTTCAACCTCGCCACCTACGACTCGGGCGACACCTTCGACCAGTCCAAGGCGCAGGGCTTCATCGAGATCTTCGGTCTCTCCTCGAAGATCGCCGCGAAGCGCGACCTCGCCTGACCCCCTCTCGTTGTACAGCCGCCTCCCCGTCGTCACGCGGCAGGGAGGCGGCCGCATATCCGCATCCGGGCCTACGCCTTGGCCTCGGCCCTTGCTTTCGCTTTTTGAGGAGCACGCAGTGAGCAGCAACAACGGTGACGTCCGGCTCTGGGGCGCGCGTTTCGCCGACGGACCGGCCGAGGCGCTGGCCAAGCTGTCGGCGTCCGTCCACTTCGACTGGCGGCTCGCGCCGTACGACATCGCCGGCTCCCGCGCCCACGCGCGCGTCCTCCACAAGGCGGGCCTGCTCACCGAGGACGAGCTGACCCGGATGCTCGCCGGGCTCGACCAGCTCGAAGCCGACGTCGCCGACGGCTCCTTCACCGGCACGATCGCCGACGAGGACGTCCACACCGCCCTGGAGCGCGGGCTCCTGGAGCGCCTCGGCCCGGACCTGGGCGGCAAGCTGCGGGCCGGCCGGTCGCGGAACGACCAGATCGCCACGCTTTTCCGGATGTACCTGCGCGACCACGCCCGGATCGTCGGCGGTCTGATCGCCGACCTCCAGAGCGCGCTGGTCGGCCTCGCCGAGGCCAACGCCGACGTCGCCATGCCGGGCCGGACCCACCTCCAGCACGCCCAGCCCGTTCTCTTCGCCCACCATGTGCTCGCCCACGTCCAGTCCCTCTCCCGGGACGCCGAGCGGCTGCGCCAGTGGGACGAGCGCACGGCGGTCTCGCCGTACGGCTCCGGGGCGCTCGCCGGGTCCTCGCTCGGGCTGGACCCGGAGGCGGTCGCCGCCGACCTCGGCTTCGAGCACGGTTCGGTCGCCAACTCCATCGACGGCACCGCCTCGCGGGACTTCGTCGCGGAGTTCGCCTTCATCACCGCGATGATCGGCGTGAACCTCTCCCGGATCGCGGAGGAGGTCATCATCTGGAACACGAAGGAGTTCTCCTTCGTCACCCTCCACGACGCCTTCTCCACCGGCTCCTCGATCATGCCGCAGAAGAAGAACCCGGACATCGCGGAGCTGGCCCGGGGCAAGTCCGGCCGTCTCATCGGCAATCTGACCGGCCTGCTCGCCACGCTCAAGGCGCTCCCGCTGGCGTACAACCGGGACCTCCAGGAGGACAAGGAGCCCGTCTTCGACTCCTGCGACCAGCTGGAGGTCCTGCTGCCCGCCTTCACCGGCATGATGGCCACCCTCACCGTCAACCGCGAGCGCATGGAGGAGCTGGCCCCGGCGGGCTTCTCGCTCGCGACCGACATCGCGGAGTGGCTGGTCAAGCAGGGCGTGCCGTTCCGGGTGGCGCACGAGGTGGCCGGCGCCTGCGTCAAGGAGTGCGAGCAGCACGGCATCGAGCTGGACCAGCTCACCGACGAGCAGTTCGCCAAGATCTCCGAGCACCTCACCCCCGAGGTCCGCACCGTCCTCAACGTGCGGGGCGCCCTCGCCTCCCGCGACGGCCGGGGCGGAACAGCGCCCTCCGCCGTCGCCGTCCAGCTCGCCGAGGTGAAGGAGGACCTGGCCGCCCAGCACGCCTGGGCGACCGCCCGCCGGTAGCCGCAGCGCCGACGACCCGTACGGTGTCGCGTACGTACGGCGTCACGTACGTACGGTGTCGTCGCAGGTGTATGAAGGGTGTCGCGGACTACGTTCACCGGGGTAGGAGTAACCGAAACCCGACCCGAGGAGCCCGCGATGCCCTTCGCCGCCCTGGCCGCCGCGACGACCCCGACCGCCCACATCGGACTGGGCCTGGCCGCCGTAGGGAGGCCCGGCTACATCAATCTCCACCGAGACCGGGACCTGCCCGCCGACCGGGACGTCGACGCCCTGCGCGCCCGCACCCACGAGCTGCTGGACGCCGCCTACGCCCAGGGCGTCCGGTACATCGACACCGCCCGCTCCTACGGCCGTGCCGAGGAGTTCCTCGCCGAGTGGCTGGACGCCAGGCCCTCGTTCACCGACCTCGTCGTCGGCAGCAAATGGGGCTACACCTACACCGCCGACTGGAGCGTCGAGGCCGAGGCCCACGAGGTCAAGGACCACTCGCTTGCCACCTTCGAGCGCCAGTACGCCGAGACCCGGGCCCTCCTCGGCGACCGGCTGAGCCTCTACCAGGTCCACTCGGTCACCCCGGACAGCCCGGCGCTCAGCGACAAGGAACTGCTCGACCGACTCGCCGCCCTGGCCGCCGACGGCGTCACCGTCGGCCTCTCCACCAGCGGCCCCGCCCAGGCCGAGGCGATCCGGGCCGCCCTCGCCGTCACGGTCGACGGCGAACCCCTCTTCCGTACGGTCCAGGCCACCTACAACGCCCTGGAGACCTCGGCCGCGCCCGCGCTCGCCGAGGCCCACGACGCCGGGCTCACCGTGATCGTCAAGGAGGGCATGGCCAACGGGCGGCTCGCCGGGGAGGAGGCCCCCGCCGTGTTCCAGGAGATCGCGGCCGGCGCGGGCGTGGGCGGCGACGCGGTCGCCCTCGCCCTGGTCCTGCACCAGCCCTGGGCGGGCGTCGTGCTCTCCGGCGCAGCCACGGCTGCCCAGCTCTCCGGTAATCTGCACGCCGCCGTCGTCGACCTGGACGACGAGCAGCGGGCCCGCCTCGACGCCCTGGTCGAGGAGCCGGAGGCGTACTGGCGGCACCGCGCCGGCCTGCCCTGGCACTGAAACCCGCCCCGGCCCCTGAACCCGTCGGCCTCAGGAGCTCGTCAGGACGACGAGTTCCCGGGTCGCCCGGGTCATCGCGACATAGCGGTCCACCGCCCCCTCGACGCCCTCGCCGAAGTCCTGCGGGTCGACGAGGACGACCAGGTCGAACTCCAGGCCCTTCGACAGCTCCGGGGTCAGCGACCGCACCCGGGGCGTCGTCGCCCGGAACGCGGGGGCGCCGATGACGCAGGCGGTCCCGTCGTCGTGCGCGGCGAGCCGGTCGGCGAGGACCGTGTCCAGGTCCGCCACGGACCCGTGGGTGACGGGAATGCCGCTGCTGCGGACGGAGACCGGCACATTGGCGTCGGGGAGCACGGCCCGGACGACTGACTCCGCCTCCGCCATGATCTCCTCCGGCGTCCGGTAGTTGATGGTCAGCGAGGCCAGGGTGATCCGGTCGAGCCCGACCCGCTCAAGACGCTCCCGCCACGACTCGGTGAACCCGTGCCGGGCCTGCGCCCGGTCCCCGACGACGGTGAAGCTCCGGGACGGACACCGCTGGAGCAGCATCTGCCACTGGGCGTCGGTCAGTTCCTGGGCCTCGTCCACGACGATGTGCGCGAAGGGCCCGGCCAGCAGGTCGGGTTCCACCCCGCTGGGCCGGTCGGCGGTGGCCAGCGACTCGCGCAGATCCCCCCCGCGCAGCATCACCAGCGCACCCTCGCCGTCCGCGTCGGCGTCGGCCAGCGTCTCGTCGGCCAGCAGGCTGTCGACGACCTCGTCCATCCGCTCGCGTTCGGCGGCGGCCGCCGCCTCGTGGCGACGCCTGCGCCGGGACGCCTCCGGGTCGCCGAGCCGCTGCCGGGCCGCGTCCAGGACCGGCAGGTCCGACTCCGTCCAGGCCCGCGCGTCCGGGCGCTGCAACCGCCGGACCTCCTCGGGGCTCAGCCAGGGCGCGCACCTGCGCAGATAGGCGGGTACGGACCAGAGGTCGCCGACCAGGTCGGCCGCCTCGACCAGCGGCCAGGCCCGGTCGAAGAGGGCGAACAGCTCCCGGTTCTGCCGCAGTGAGGCGCGCAGCGCCTCCTCCGGGGCGTCGCCGTCGTGCTTGTCCACGAGGATCGTGAGCAGCTCCTCCCAGATCTGGTCGCGCGCCTCGTTGTGCGGGGTGCCCGGGTCCGCCGAACCGAACGCCGAGGCCCAGTCGGCGGCGCTCAGCCAGATGTCGGACCAGTGCGTCTCCACCCGTACGCCCTCGGCGGGCGGCTCCTCGTAGAACCGGACGGCCGGCTCGATCGCGCGCACGAGGTCTGCCGACGCCTTGAGGCGCGCCACCTCCGGATCGGTCTCGGCCACCGCCCCGGCCCCCTCCGCGACCAGGTCCCGCAGGGTGCACGTCTGTACGCCCTCCTCCCCGAGGCTGGGCAGCACATCGGAGACGTACCCGAGGTAGGGCTCGTGCGGGCCGACGAACAGGACCCCGCCGCGCCGGTGGCCCAGGCGCGGGTCGGAGTACAGGAGATAGGCGGAGCGGTGCAGGGCGACGACGGTCTTCCCGGTGCCGGGCCCGCCGTCGACGACGAGCGTGCCCCGGGAGCCCGCCCGGATGATGGCGTCCTGGTCGGCCTGGATGGTGCCCAGCACATCGCGCATCCGGGCCGACCTGCTGCCGCCGAGGCCGGCGATGAACGCCGACTGGTCGTCCAGCGCGGCATGCCCGGCGATCCCCTCCGGGGCGAACACCTCGTCCCAGTAGTCGTTGATCCGGCCGCCCTGCCAGCGGTAGCGGCGGCGGCTGGCCAGGCCCATCGGGTCGGCGTGGGTGGCGCCGAAGAACGGTTCGGCCGCCGGGGAGCGCCAGTCGAGCAGCAGTCGGCGGCCCGTGCTGTCGGTGAGCCCGAGCCGGCCCACGTACAGCGGCCCGGAGCCGTCCGCGGAGACCATGCGCCCGAGGCACAGATCCAGCCCGAACCGGCGCAGCGCGCGCAGCCGGGCGGTCAGCCGGTGGATCTCCACGTCCCGGTCCATCGCCTGCCGGCTGGCCCCGCCGGGCGCCCTGCGTTCGGCCGCGAGCCGGTCGGTCAGCTCGGCGATCGACTGCTCCAGGCAGTCGGCGATGGCCGCGAAGTGCTGCTCGTCATCGGCGATCAGCGCCGGGTCGGCCTTGGGGGAGAGACGGTCGGGGAGGTCGAACGCGCTGGTGGTCAGGGGTTTCACGTGGTCGGTTCCGATCTGCGGTGCGTACATGTGCGTACCGGGGGCGGCGTTCCCCCGGGTGGAGTCGGGCGCGGCGTGCGGTCAGGCGGTGGGGGCGCCGAACCACCGGGCCGTCGCGGCGTGCAGGTCCGCCTGTTCCTCACCGGCCCACGCCACATGGCCGTCCGGCCGCAGCAGTACGGCCGGGGCGTCGAGGCCCTCGGCGACGTCGACGACATGGTCGACCCGGTCCGCCCAGCCCGCCACGGACAGCCGGCCGGTGCCGTCGAGCAGCAGCCCGCGGCCCTCGTGCGTCAGGTCGTAGAGCCGGCCGCGCTTCAGCGGCAGGTCCCGCAGCCGCCGGCCGAGCAGGTCGTGGCCCTCGCCGAAGTCGTAGCGGACGTCGACCGCGGTGACCATGCCGGTCAGATACGCGTTGACCTCCTCGAAGTCCATCAGCCGGGAGAACAGTTCCCGCAGCGCGACCGCGCCCGGCGAGGTGCCCAGCAGGGCGATCTGCGCCCGGGTGTTGTCCAGGACCCGCGCGCCCACCGGGTGCCGCTCGGCGTGGTAGCTGTCCAACAGCCCTTCCGGCGCCCAGCCGTTGACCGCCGCCGCCAGCTTCCAGCCGAGGTTGAACGCGTCCTGCACCCCGAGGTTGAGCCCCTGCCCGCCGGTCGGCGGTTGGATGTGCGCCGCGTCGCCGGCCAGGAAGACCCGGCCGACCCGGTACCGCTCGGCCTGCCGGGTGGCGTCGCCGAAGCGGGACAGCCGGCGGGGCGAGTGGACGCCGAAGTCGGTGCCCGCGAGGGCCCGCAGCCGCTGCCTGAACTCCTCCAGCGTCGGCGCGGTCGCCCGGTCCTCGGACACCCCTTCGGCGGGCACGATCACCCGGAACGTGCCGTCGCCGTTGGGGATGACGCCGAACCGCAGCTGCGTCCCGCGGACCTTCTCGACGACGGCGGCGACCGTCGCCGGGTCCTCGCCCAGCTCCATGTCACCGAGCAGCGTCTCGACCGTGGCGGGCTGCCCGGCGAAGTCGACGCCGAGTTGCTTGCGCACGGTGCTGCGGCCGCCGTCGCACCCGACGACGTAGCGCGAGCGGAGCCGCGTGCCGTCCGTCAGCTCGACGGTCACCCCGGCCTCGTCGCCGTCCCCGTTCGTGTCTCCGGACCGGCTCAGCCCGGCCACCTCGCAGCCGCGCCGGATCTCGGCGCCCAGCTCGACGGCGCGTTCGCGCAGCAGCCGCTCGGTCACCGGCTGCAGAGTGGAAAGGCCGTACGGGTGCGCGGTGTCCAGGCGGTCCGGCCACGGTTTCCGAATTCCGCCGAAGAAGCCGCCCACCTGGAATTTCTCACTGACCGCCAGGAATCGGTCCAGCAGCCCGCGCTGGTCCATCACCTCGACGCTGCGCACATGCAGTCCGCGCCCCCGGGACTCCTGGCCCGGCTCCACCCGCTTCTCCAGCACGACTGTATGCACCCCGGCGAGCCGCAGCTCAGCGGCGAGCATCAGCCCGGTGGGCCCGCCGCCGACGACTATTACGTCGATCATCACCATTCCGCCTTCGTCGACGTCGAATGCGGACGATTCTGCGGTATATGGGGGGCCTTGCGGCAAGGCCCCCCATCCGCTATAAATTAAGAGTGGCAAGGAGTGGTTTTACCTCCGGCCACTTTTTTATTTCCCCACCCGACCTGTCGCGCGGCACCGCGCCCCTGCGTCGCCGACACCTCCGATGAGACGAAGATGTCTCAAGTGAGTTATGGTCGTCTCATGACTCTCGACCGTGAGCAGGTGCTGCGCAGCGCCGCCGCCCTGCTGTCCCACAAATCGACCGCCACCATGGACGAGGTCGCGAGGGCGGCGGGCATCGGCCGCGCCACCCTCCACCGCCACTTCGCCGGGCGCGACGCCCTGGTGAAGGCGCTGGAGGATCTCGGCATCCAGGAGTTCGAGGCGGCCCTGGACGCCGCCCGGCTCGACGAGGACACCTCCGAGGAGGGGCTCCGCCGCCTCATCGCGGCCGTCGAGCCCAGCGCCGGACTGCTGTCCTTCCTCGTCAACGAGAACCAGCTCTTCGAGGGCGACGAGGTCAACGAGGGCTGGAACCGGGCCGACGCCCGCGTCTCCGCCTTCTTCCGCCGTGGCCAGGAACGCGGCGAGTTCCGTATCGACCTCACCCCCGCCTGGCTGACCGAGGCCCTCTACGGGCTCATCGGCACCGGCGCCTGGGCCGTCCAGGTGGGACGGGTCGCCGCACAGGATTTCCAACACATGATCGTCGAGTTGCTGCTCGGCGGAGCACGCCGGAGCGTGGAGCAATGACCAGCATCGACCAGAACCCGGACACCACGGACGCGGTACGCCGCCCGGGGCGGTGGATCGCGCTCGCCATCCTCGTCCTCGCCGTGCTGCTGGTGGCGGTGGACGCGACCGTCCTCGGTCTCGCCACCCCGTTCCTCAGCGAGGACCTGGAGCCCACCGGCACCCAGCTGCTCTGGATCGGTGACGTCTACTCCTTCGTCATCGCCGGTCTGCTGGTCTCGATGGGCAGCCTCGGCGACCGCATCGGCCGCAAGAAGCTGCTGCTGGTCGGCGCCGTCGCGTTCGGCGCGGTCTCCGTGCTCAACGCGTACGCGACCTCGCCCGAGATGATGATCGTGGCCCGGGCGCTCCTGGGTGTCGCGGGCGCCACCCTGATGCCGTCCACCCTCGCCCTGATCCGCAACCTCTTCCACGACCCGCGCGAGCGCAGCCTCGCCATCGGGATCTGGGGTGCGATGGCCTCGGCGGGCGCGGCGGTCGGCCCGGTCGTCGGCGGGTTCCTGCTCGAACACTTCTGGTGGGGTTCGGTCTTCCTCATCAACCTGCCCGTGATGGCCGTCCTCGTCGTCGTCGGCATCAAGCTCATCCCCGAGTCCAAGAACCCGGCCCCGGGCCCCTGGGACATGCTCAGCGTCGGGCTCTCGCTGGTCGGCATGATCGGTGTCGTCTACGCCATCAAGGAGACGGCCTCGCACGGGGTGAGCTGGGACGCCGGGGCGGCGGCCGTGCTCGGCGTCGCCGCGCTCACCTGGTTCGTCCGCAGGCAACTGCGGCTGCCCGCGCCCCTGCTGGACATGCGGCTCTTCCACCACCGGGGCTTCTCCGGCGCGGTCCTCGCCGACCTGCTGACCATCCTCGGACTGTCGGGCCTGGTCTTCTTCCTCTCCCAGTTCCTGCAACTGGTGCAGGGCCGGGGCCCGCTGGAGGCCGGACTCGCCGAACTGCCCGCCGCGATCGGCGCGGTGACCGCCGGTCTGCTGGCCGGATTCGCCGCCCGCCGCTTCACGGTCCGCTCCGTCGTCTCGGGCGGCCTGGCCGCGGTCGGTCTGGCCCTGGGCAGTGTCACGCTGCTCGACCAGCACACCGGCTATCCGCTGCTCGGCGCCATGCTGCTGGTCGTCGGCGTCGGCGCGGGCTTCGCCTTCACCGTCACCGCCGACGTGATCCTCTCCAGCGTCCCGAAGGAGCAGGCGGGTTCCGCTTCGGCCGTCTCGGAGACCGCGTACGAACTGGGCGCGGCCCTCGGCATCGCCCTGCTCGGCTCCATCGTCACCGGTGTCTACCGGGGCTTCCCGACCCCGTCCGGCATCCCCGCCGGCGTCGAGGCGGCCGCCCACGAGTCGCTGGGCGGGGCGGTCGAGGCCGCCGGGACGCTGCCCGCCGCCCAGGCGGGGCCGCTGGTGGCGGCGGCCCAGGAGGCGTTCGTCGACGGACTGCGGTCGGCCGCGGGCGTCGGCGCGGCGGTCCTGCTGGCGGCGGCCGTCGCCGCCTGGTTCCTGCTGCGGGGCCAGAAGCTGGAGGACGGCATCGAACACCCGTAGCCGCACCCGGTCACGGAGAAGGGCCCGCACCCCGGCGTGGGTGCGGGCCCTTCCCGTGTCCTGGACGGCCTACGGCGTCAGGCGGCCTTCGCCTTCGTCGCGTACATGTCCACGTACTCCTGGCCGGACAGCCGCATCACCTCGGCCATCACCGAGTCGGTCACCGCCCGCAGCACATAGCGGTCGCGGTCCATGCCCTCGTACCGGGAGAACTCCATCGGCTCGCCGAAGCGCACCGTGACCTTGCCCGGCCGGGGCAGACCCGCACCGCCCGGCTGGAGCTTGTCGGTCCCGATCATCGCGAAGGGGACCACCGGCGCACCCGTCATCAGGGTCAGCCGCGCGATGCCCGTACGGCCCCGGTAGAGGCGGCCGTCGGGGGAGCGGGTGCCCTCGGGGTAGATCGCGAAGGCCTGCCCCTCCTCCAGCACCCGGCGCCCGGTCATCAGCGCCGCGACCCCGCCCCGGCCGCCGTCCCGGTCCACCGGGATCATGCCGCAGCCGGTGAAGAACCAGGCCATCAGCCGGCCCTTGAGCCCCTTGCCCGTGA
Source organism: Streptomyces sp. DSM 106670 (assembly GCF_055792845.1). Classification (NCBI taxonomy): domain Bacteria; kingdom Bacillati; phylum Actinomycetota; class Actinomycetes; order Kitasatosporales; family Streptomycetaceae; genus Streptomyces; species Streptomyces sp. DSM 106670. The sequence goes on along the minus strand of NZ_CM147704.1, from coordinate 1,149,809 downwards.
CGTACTCGTCCTTGCCGATGTAGAACACCGGCCGGTCGCAGCAGATCGGCATGATCATCGAGTCGATGAACGTGAGGTGGTTGCCCGCGAGGATCACCGGCCCGGTCCCGGGAATGTTCTCGGCGCCCTCCACCTGGGGGCGGAACATCAGGCGCAGAATCGGTCCGAGCACTGCCTTGATGACCGTGAGACGGGACAACGGTTCCTCCGGTGTCGTGGCCGGGCCGGCCGCGGTGGTTCGGGGTCCACCGGGCGGTGGCCGGTGCCGACGGATGATGGTCGGTGCAGGTGAGGACGATACTCGCGGGTATGCGCTGATCGCACATCGGGTTCACGAAGCGGATACGCAGTGTTGACGTGTGTTTCCGCCATGTTGGCCGACGGTCCGTCCTTTCGTACGTCTCCCAGCCTACGATCGGGCCTCGCTGGACCGGTCCCGGACATCACCGAGCGAGGAGCATTCATGACGGAGCGTGCGCGGAAGACCCCCGGCCGGCGGACCCTGCTGGGCGCCGCCGTCCTCGGCACGGCGGCCCTGGGCCTGCCCGCCGCCGCCCAGGCGGCCGAGCGGGGGCGCGGTCACGGCGGCGGCCACGGATCGCTGCGCGATCTGCCCGTGCCGACGGTGATCGGCCACCGGGGCGCCAGCGGCTACCGCCCCGAGCACACGCTCGGCTCCTACCAGCTGGCCCTCGACCTGGGCGCGCACATCGTCGAGCAGGACCTCGTGCCGACCAAGGACGGCCACCTCGTCTGCCGCCACGAGAACGACATCACCGGCACCACCGACGTCGCCGACCACCCCGAGTTCGCCGGCCGCAAGGCCACCAAGAGCATCGACGGCGTCTCCTACACCGGCTGGTTCACCGAGGACTTCACCCTCGCCGAGCTCAAGACCCTGCGGGCCAAGGAGCGCATCCCGGGCAACCGCCCGGACAACACCCTCTACGACGGCCGCTGGACGATCCCCACCTTCGAGGAGGTCCTGCGCTGGGCGGAGAAGGAGGGCCGCAAGCGCGGTAAGCCCGTCTGGCTGTACGTGGAGACCAAGCACCCCACCTACTTCCGCAAGCTCGGCCTCGGCCTGGAGGAGCCGCTCGCCCGGCTGCTGCGCCGGTACGGCCGGGACCGCCGGAACTCCCCGCTCATCCTCCAGTCCTTCGAGCCCGGCTCGGTCCAGCGCCTCGCCCGGCTCGTCGACACCCCGCGCATCGTCCTGCTCTCCGGCCCCAAGGAGCGCCCCTGGGACTTCGTCGAGTCGGGCGACCCGCGCACGGTCGCCGATCTGGTGAAGCCCGCCGGGCTGAAGTGGCTGGCCTCCTTCGCCCAGGGCATCGGCCCCACGCTCGACCTGGTCATCCCGAAGGACGCCGCGGGCCGGCTCACCACCCCGACCACGCTGGTACGGGACGCGCACGCCAAGGGCCTGCTGCTGCACCCGTACACGCTGCGCAACGAGAACAGCTTCCTGCCCGCCGACTTCCGGCGCGGCACCGACCCCAACGCCTACGGGGACGTGTTCGGCGCCTACGCGGCCTACCTCGCCACCGGCATCGACGGCATCTTCGCCGACCACCCGGACACCGCCCTCCTCGCGGCGGCGGACCACGCGGGGCGCTGAGGCGGTACGGGGCGGCGCACCTCCCGTACGCGGGGCGCGCCGTCAGCCGTACGCCCCCGCATGCCCCGGTCGGGTGGTGCGGCGCGCCCGGAGCAACCGGCCGCCCCCACCGGCACGTCCGCCGGGGCATGACGCTTCTCGATCATGACCTCGACGCGGCCGCGGCCACCGCCCACGTCGTCCGCGCCTTACAGCCCCTGGTGCGCGCGGAGGCGAGGGCGGAGGCCCCGGCCGCCGGGGTCGACCCCGCCGACCTCGAACAGAGCGTCTGGGTGCGACTCCTGGAGCGCCCGGCCGCCGCCGGACCGCCCGCCGACCCGGCCCGCTGGGTGCGCGACACCGTACGGGCGGAGGCCCGCAGAGGCCGCCGCACGGCCCGGCGGGAACGCCCGTACGCCGGAACGGAACCCGCCGCCGGGCCGGCCGACTGCCCGGAACGCGCCGCGATCGGCGCCGCCGAACGCCGGGCGCTGCGCTCCGCGATGGCCCGGCTGCCCGGACACTGCCCCCGGCTGCTGGCGGCGATGCTCGCCCCCAGCGACCCGACCTACCGGGAAATCGCAGGGGAGTTGGGTATGTCACAGGGGAGCTTGGGCCCGATCCGTTCCCGTTGCCTTGGATGTCTGCGCAGAATGCTGGCTGCGGAGGTTGTCGCCCCATCCGTGCGGGGATAGGGAGCGGTAGGCAACCGGCGGACAGGTGAGCGGGAGGCGTGCACACATGGGCATGAGCGTGACCATCTCGGCGGCGACGGCACAGGACGTCGAGCAGATATTCAGACTTCAGTACCTCTGCTTCCAGCGCGAGGCGGAGCTGTACGACAACTACCGGATCGATCCGCTCGTCCAGAGCCTCGCTTCGCTGCGCGCCGAAGTCGCCGACGACCTGGTGTTCGTGGCCCGGCTCGGGGACGAAGTCGTCGGCGCGGTCCGAGGATTCACCGATCCCGACGGCACCGGTCTGATCGGCAAGCTCTGCGTCCACCCCCGGCTCCAGGGCCACGGCCTCGGCGCCCGGCTGCTGCTGGCCGCCGAGTCGGCGCTCTCCGCCGAGCGGTCCGCGACCCGCTTCCGGCTGCACAGCGGCCACCGCAGCGAGGGCAATCTGCGGCTCTACCGGCGGGCCGGATACGCCCAGGTCGGGGCCGTCACCGGAGCCGACGGCGTACAGATGGTCCTGCTGGAGAAGGACGCCGCCGACCGGGACTACGTGGCCAGCGCCTGACCGTGCGCCGCGCGCGGCGGAGCGGAGCGGCAGACGCTCAGACCGCGACCGTCTTCGCGCGGCGCAGCCAGATCATCCCGGTGACCGGCAGGATCACCGGGATGAAGAGGTAGCCCATCCCGAAGTCCGACCACACCGTCGCGTCCGGGAAGGCGGCCGGCTCGGCAAGCGTCCACGCGCCGACCACCAGCACGCCCAGCAACTCCGCGGCACAGCACACCAGCGCCGCCCGGCGTGCCTTCTCCCCGCCGCGCACCAGCGAGTACGTGATGAAGCCGTACACCACGGCCGCGACGGCCGAGAGCACGTACGCCAGCGGCGCCCGGTCGAAGTCGATGATGATCTGGACGATCGAGCGCGAGGCCGCCGCGACCGTGAACACCCCGTAGAACCAGACCAGGACCCGGCCGGGACCGGTGCCCAGTTCGAAGGACGGCTTCGGGGCCGCGTCCACCTCGGGGCGGTCGGTGTCGCTCACGTCAGTTTCCCCAGATGTCATAGAGCCGGACTTCCAGAACCGCCAGCACGATCGCGCCCGCCGCCACCGTGACCGAGCCCCAGCGGGTCCGCTCGGTCAACGACAGGAACCCGGCCGCGGGCACGGCGGCGAACGAACCGATCAGATAGGCGATGAACACCGCCATCCCCTGCTCCGGCCGCTCCCCGCGCGCCAGCTGCACGACGCCCACTGCCAACTGGGCCAGCGCCAGCACGGAGACGACCGCCATCCCGATGAAGTGCCAGTCCTTCGTCGGCTGGTCCCGGTAGGCGGCGTGTCCGCACCAGGCGGCGAGGGCGAGCGCGGCCACGGCGACCGCGACCGTCAGGGCGTCAAGCATGAGTCGAGGGTATTACGGAGGGAACGTCCGCCCGCGTGCGGCCCCGGCCACCACACGGGCGGCCACGACCCCGGCGGCGATGACCGTGGCCTTGACCACAACCGGCGGCCGAAGTTCCGCTCCCAGGCCGCCCGAACGCCGCCGGACGTACCCCCGTAATACTCCTGTCATCGCAGGTCGCAGACGTGTTGCGGGGGTCGGACAGGGGAACCGGAAGGCCGGCGTCCGACCATCCAGCACTGTCCGCTATCCGGACAGCCGGGATCGTGGAGACCTCACGTCTGTTTTACTTGGGCCCATGACCACGACGAGCAGCCGCACCCTTGCGACCGAGGCGATCAGCACGCCCGGTGCTCGTTGTATGTGTCGAATGCGCGCCTTCTGAGGGCCCCCGCCTGAGCCTCGCGCCCCGAAGCGAGACCGAGCCAGCGCCGTCCGCACCCCGCGGAACGAGCGCGCCCGCGCATGCGCTGCCCCCCGGCCGACCGCCGCGTACAGCCATGCCGAGACCCCCGGCCGACCAGCCCGAACAGTCTCTTCAGACGAATGCCCCGTGCCCGGCGGACACCGCGCCGCGCACTCGACAGTGACGGAAACCCCTGTGATCACCACGACGGGCCTCACGAAGGTCTACCAGTCGCGCGACCGTGAGGTCACCGCACTCGACGGCGTCGACCTGCATGTCCGCGAAGGCGAGGTGTACGGCGTCATCGGACAGAGCGGCGCCGGAAAGTCCTCCCTCATCCGCTGCGTCAACCTCCTGGAACGCCCCACCTCCGGCACCGTGACGGTGGCCGGCCAGGACCTCACCGCCCTCGCCGGCCGCGGCCGGCGCGCGAGCGCCGAACTGCGCCGGGCACGCACCCGTATCGGCATGGTCTTCCAGCACTTCAACCTGCTGGACTCCCGCACCGTCCTGGACAACGTGGAGCTGCCGCTGGAGATCCTCGGCGTCTCCGGCCAGGCACGCACCCGCAAGGCCAAGGAGCTGCTCGACCTGGTCGGCCTCGCCGACAAGGCGAAGTCCTACCCCGGTCAGCTCTCCGGCGGCCAGAAGCAGCGGGTGGGCATAGCCCGCGCCCTGGCGGGCGACCCCCAGGTGCTGCTCTCGGACGAGGCGACCTCCGCGCTCGACCCCGAGACCACCCGCTCCATCCTCCAGCTGCTGCGCGACCTCAACCAGCAGCTCGGCCTGACCGTCCTGCTCATCACGCACGAGATGGACGTCGTCAAGACCATCTGCGACTCCGCGGCGCTCATGCAGCGCGGCCGGATCGTCGAGTCCGGAACCGTCGGCGAACTCCTCGCCACCCCCGGCTCCGAACTGGCCCACGAGCTGTTCCCGGTCGGCGGCACCGCCTCAGGACCGGACCGCACGGTCGTCGACGTCACCTTCCAGGGCGAGTCGGCCTCCCAGCCGGTCATCTCCCAGCTCTCGCGGACGTACAACATCGACATCTCGATCCTCGGCGCCGCGATGGACACCGTCGCGGGCAAGCAGATCGGCCGGATGCGCATCGAGCTGCCCGGCCGCTTCGAGGAGAACGTCGTCCCCATCGGCTTCCTGCGCGAACAGGGCCTCCAGGCCGAGGTCGTCGAGGACGAGACCGGCCCGAGGGCCACCGCGGAGGCCGCCGGGACCACGGCGCCCGCCGCCCCCGCCGTACCTGAGCAGGCGCCCGCCGCGATCACCAAGGAGGTCGTCAAGTGACCTGGTCCGAAATGCAGCCTCTGCTGACCCAGGGCACCGTCGACACCCTCTACATGGTGCTGTGGTCCGCGCTGGTCACCGTCGTCGGCGGACTGCCGCTCGGCGTTCTGCTGGTCCTCACCGACAAGGGCGGACTGCTCCAGAACACCGTGGTGAACAAGGTCATCGGCGTGATCGTGAACATCGGCCGCTCGCTGCCGTTCATCATCCTGCTGATCGCCCTGATCCCCTTCACCACCTGGGTCGTCGGCACCTTCATCGGCCCCACCGCGATGATCGTGCCGCTCGCCGTCGGAGCCATCCCGTTCTTCGCCCGGCTCGTCGAGACGGCGATCCGCGAGGTCGACCACGGACTCGTCGAAGCGGTGCAGTCGATGGGCGGCTCCATCCCCACGATCGTCCGCAAGGTGCTCCTCCCGCAGGCCCTGCCCTCGCTCGTCTCGGGCGTCACCACCACCCTCATCGTGCTCATCGGCTACTCCGCGATGGCCGGCGCGGTCGGCGGCGAAGGGCTCGGCTCCAAGGCCGTCACCTACGGATTCCAGCGTTTCGACAACCAGTTCATGCTGATCACCGTCGCGCTGCTGATCGTCATCGTCACCGTGATCCAGCTGATCGGCGACCTCGCCGTCCGGCTGCTGGCCCGCCGGGGCCGCACCGCCTCCTGAGGCGGCCACCCGGCCCCCGACTTTCTCTCCCCATCGAGCCCGAACTCCTTGTCCGGGCGCACCACCACCACAAGAAAGAGGCACTTTTCGTGCGCAAGAACATCAAGATCACCGCTGCCGTCGCTTCCGCCGCCGCCCTCGCCCTGGGCCTGAGCGCCTGCGGTACGGACTCCGACCCGGCCTCCAAGAGCGAGACCGGCGCCAACGCCGACACCTCGAAGGCCCTGGTCGTCGCCGCGTCCCCGACGCCGCACGCCGACATCCTGAACTTCGTCAAGAAGAACCTGGCGGAGAAGGAGGGCCTCAAGCTGGAGGTCAAGGAGTTCACGGACTACGTCCTGCCGAACACCGCCACCCAGAACGGCCAGGTCGACGCCAACTTCTTCCAGCACAAGCCCTACCTGGACGACTTCAACGCGAAGCAGAAGACCACCATCGTGCCTGTGGTCAACGTCCACCTGGAGCCGCTCGGCCTCTACTCCAAGACGGTCAAGGACCTCAAGGACATCAAGGCCGGCCAGACCATCGCCGTACCCAACGACACCACCAACGGCGGCCGCGCCCTCCAGCTGCTCGCCGAGAACGGCCTGATCACCCTCAAGGACGGCGTCGGCACCAGCGCCAAGCTGAGCGACATCACCGACAAGAAGGGCCTGGAGTTCAAGGAGCTGGAGGCCGCCACCGTGCCCCGCGCCCTCAACGACGTGGACGCCGCGGTCATCAACGGCAACTACGCCCTGGAGGCCAAGCTCTCCCCGGCCAAGGACTCCCTCGCCCTGGAGAAGGCCGAGGGCAACCCGTACGCCAACTTCCTGGCGGTCAAGGACGGCAACGAGAACGACCCGCGCGTCGAGAAGCTCGCCAAGCTCCTCAACTCCGACGAGGTCAAGAAGTTCATCGAGGACACCTACCAGGGCTCGATCGTCCCGGCCTTCGGCGCACCCGCCAAGTCCTGAAGCCCGACCGGTACTTGTCGACGGAGCCCCGCACCTTCCGCCCGGAGGTGCGGGGCTCCGTCGTGCCGACCCGCCCATGCACAAGGCGGACCCGATGCTGCATGCTGTGCTTTTACCCGGTCTTCGGCATGGAGCTGCGCATGACTACCACCTTTCCGTCCATCTCCATCAGCACGGACAGGTTGGTGATGCGCCCCTTCGAAACGGCCGACATCCCCGCGTACATCGAGATGATGAACGACGAGATGGTCGTCGCGTGGATGGACGGACCGAACCCGTACGAACAGGTCGACGCCGAACGCTGGGTCCGCAGGATCGCTCCTGCCGAACGCACCTCCGGCCAGGGCATCGCCCTCGCCGTCACCGAGTTCCTCACCCAGCGGCTCGTCGGCAGCGTCCGCCTCCTCAACACCGACTGGCGCACCCGCTCCACCGAGGTCCGCTACATCACCGCTCCCTGGGCCCGCGGTGAGGGGTACGCCACCGAGTCCGTGCTCGCCATAGCCGAATGGCTCTTCCGCGACCAGGGCTTCGAACGCATCGAGCTGCGCACCCCCGCCGACAACACCGCCTCCCAGCAGGTCGCCCAGAAGCTCGGCTGCATCAGCGAGGGCGTCCTGCGCAACGCCCGCATCGCCCGCACCCGTACCGAGAACGGCACCGACGGCGGCTGGACCGACATCCGCACCGACCTGATCGTCTGGGGACTCCTCCCCGAGGACCTCGAAGGCGTCGCCGAACAGCTCGCCGACGCCGGCGGCTACGGCACCTACAACGACTGGAAGTAGCACCCCGAGGCCCCCCGCGGAGCCAAAGGTCCGGACCGGATACCCTCACCCCTGCCCGGCACGCACGGGCAACGCCCCGCACGGGCAACGCCCCGTACCGCACGGGCACACCCCGCACCCTCCGACACCCCAGGAGACAGACGACGATGGCCGACCGGGTCACGGTGATCGGCTGGGACGGCTCGCCACTGCCCGGAGCGGCCACGGCCGCGCTCTCGGCCGCCACGCTCGTCGCCGGCGCCGCCCACCACCTCGCCCTGCCGGAAGTGCCCCCGAACGCCGAACGCATCCGCCTCGGCAGCGTCGACCTGGCCGCCCGCAGGATCGCCGGACACCGCGGCAGCGCCGTGGTCCTCGCCGACGGCGACCCCGGCTTCTTCGGCGTCGTCCGCACCCTGCGCGCCCGGGAACACGGTCTGGAGGTCGAGGTCGTCCCCGCCGTCTCCTCCGTGGCCACCGCCTTCGCCCGGGCCGGCATGCCCTGGGACGACGCCCAGATCGTCGTCGCCCACCCCCGCACCCTGCGCCGCGCGGTCAACGTCTGCCGGGCCCACCACAAGGTCGCCGTCCTCACCTCACCGGGCGCCGGACCCGCCGAACTGGCCCTCCTCCTCGACGGCGTCCACCGCACCTTCGTGATCTGCGAGGAGCTCGGCACCGACCGCGAGCGCGTCACCGTCCTCACCTCCGACAAGGCCGCCGACCACGCCTGGCGCGACCCCAACGTCGTCATCGTCATCGGCAGCGGCCCCGAGACCACCACCGCCGGCGCCTGGATCGCCGGCCGCCGGCCCGCCTACCCCCAGGGCATACGCGGCTGGGCCCTGCCCGCCGAGGCCTACCGGGCGGCCGGGGCCGAGCGGATGCAGGAGGCCGGCGAGGGCGAGTTCCCCGGCCTGCGCGCCGCCCAGCTCGCCCGCCTGGGCCCCCGCACCGGCGACCTGCTCTGGGACATCGGCTCCGGCAGCGGCGCCCTGGCCGTCGAGGCGGCCCGCTTCGGCGCGGCCGTCCTCGCCGTGGACGCCGACCCGGCCGCCTGCGCCCGCACCGAGGCCGCCGCCCGCGCCTTCGGCGTCCCCGTCCAGGTCGTCCGCGGCCAGGCCCCGCACGTCCTGGAACGGCTGCCCGAACCGGACGTCGTACGGATCGGCGGCGGGGGAGTGCCGGTGGCCACCGCGGTCGCCGACCGCCGCCCCGAACGCATCGTCACCCACGCCTCGACCCGGGACGAGGCCGAGGCCCTCGGCGGGGCCCTCACCGGCAACGGCTACACGGTCGAGTGCTCCCTGCTCCAGTCCGTCGACCTGGACACCACCGCCTGGACCGAGCGCGAAAGGTCGGTCGTGTTCCTGCTGTCCGCGCGGCGTTCGGACCTCGCCCCCTGACCCGTTCGGCCCGGTACGCGAGGTAGGCTGGCCGATTGTTGTACCGCGCCCGGCCGTTCGTCGCTTCGTTCGTCAATGTCCGGAAAAGTGGACCGTTTTGGTCCGCACTGTGGTACGGCACCACCCGGGGGACGCGCAACGTGGCGCAGTCCACAGTGAGCCGTGGCAGAACTGCCTGTCGCGGCGGCGAACGGCCGCGAGAATAGGAAGACCCGCGGGCGTTTCGTGCCGCGCGGCGAGCCCGCTCGTTCTTGATGACGAGCACCGGCGTGCCGTGGTTCGGCGTCCCGGGCGAAGGGCCGAAGGAGCACTGACGATGGGCGAGGGGTACGCATGACTGACACCGGCCAGATCCCGGGCGAGGGACTGCCGGAGAACGCAGGCATGGTGGAGCAGCCGGGCATCCCCGCCCCGGACGCGTACACCTTCCTCGACCCCTCCGAGCACACCACCGAGGACGACGACCTTCTCCTGATGCCGACCTCCCAGGGCGCCTGGAGCGACCCGCAGGCAGCCCCGGCCCCCGCACAGGGCCAGCCCGCCGCGCCGGCCGCGGTGGCGGCACAGCCCTCCGGGCCCGAGCACGGTGCACAGCAGCCCCAGCCGCAGTTCCCGGCGCAGCAGGCGCAGGCCGCCCCCGCGCCCGCCCCCGCCGAGTCGCACGGCACGCATGAGTCCGGTGGCCGCGACTCCGGTTCCGTGGACCTCAACGGCGTACGCATCCCGGCGCCCGCACCGGCACCGGTCGGCGCGCACGCGGCCGCCGCCCCCGCCCGCCGCCCCCTGCACCGGGGCCCGGCCGCCGCCGACCCTCCGTCGTACGGCGGCGGTACGCAGGGCGGCGTCGTGCGCTCGCTGGCCGACCGCGGCCCCGCCGGAGCCACCCGGACCGCCCCCGCCCGCCACGCGGGCCCGCCGACGACGGGCCCCGAGTACTTCGACGTCCCGGCCGAGGACCCCTCGACCCTGCCGGGCCCGCAGCTGGGCGAGATCCCGCCGCAGGCCGGCGCCCCGTGGGGCGCGCAGCCGCAGCAGGCACAGCCGGAGCCGGTGCCCGTGCCCGCCGAGGCGGTGGAGCAGCCGGATCAGGTGGAGCAGCCTGTCGAGGCCGCGCAGCCGGTGATGGAGCCCGAGGCGGCCGCCGAGGCCGCGGTGGCGGAGGCCGCGCTGCCGGTGGCCGAGGCGGAGCAGCCGGTGGAGGCGGTTCCGCCGGTGCAGGCGGCCGAGCCGGTCACGGCGTCCGCCCCGGTGGCCCCGGCCGACCAGCCGGAGCAGCCGCACCACGCGGAGCACCTGGATCAGCCGGAGCAGCTGAACCAGCAGCCCGTGCAGGCCGCCGCCGTGGCGCAGCCCGAGCCGGCCCCGCAGCCCGAGCAGGCCGTGCAGTCCGAGCCCGCCCCGCAGGCCGTCCCGGCAGAAACGGTCGTTCCCGAGCCGGCTGCCGTGGAGCTGCCCCCCGCCGGTCCGGTCGTCGTCCCGGAGCCCGAGGCGGCCCGGCCGGAGACCCCGGTCGAGGCGCCTGTCCAGCTCCTGGCCGACGAGGTGACGCCCGCCCCCGAGGCGCCGGTGGCCCCGGAGGCCGAGGCGCAGGCCGCCCCGGTGCACGCCGCAGCCCCCGAACCCCAGGCCCCGGCACCGGAACAGCCGGTCGCCGAGCCGGTCCCGGCACCCACGGCAGTGACCGGGAACCCCGAGCCCGTCGCGGCTCCGGAGCCGGTGGCAGCGCCGCTCGCCTCCGAGCCCGTACAGCCGCAGCCGGTCGCGGAACTGCCCGCAGAGCCCGTCGAGCAACTCCCCGTAACGGAGCAGGAAGCCGCCCCGGCCCCGGAGCCCGCAGAGGCGATGACGGCAGAAACGGCAGACGGAGCGGCGGACGAAACAGCAGCCGCCCAGGTGGTCGCGCCCGACGCCGAGGACGGCACCGGCCCCGAGGTCATCGAGACGCCGGAGCTTCCGGAGCCGCTGGAGCCGGAGCTCGCCGAGCAGACCCCGGCCACCGCCCCGCAGCCGCAGCCGCAGGCCGAGGCACCGCAGCAGCAGACCGACGCACCGCGGGACACCGAGACGGCGGACAGCGCCGACGCGCCGCAGCAGCCGCAGGCCGCGCCGGCACCGCAGCCCGAGGAGTTCGCCGAGGCGTCCACCCCGCCCGCCCCCGGATACGACGACGCGGAACGCGAAGCGGTGCTCCGGGTCATGCGCGAGCGCCGGGACATCCGCAACGGCTTCCGCAGCGACCCGATTCCGCACGAGGTGCTGCTCCGGGTGCTGGAGGCGGCGCACACCGCGCCGAGCGTCGGCCACTCGCAGCCGTGGGACTTCGTCGTGATCCGCTCCGCGGAGACGCGCCGCTCCATGCACGAGCTGGCCCAGAGCCAGCGCGACGCCTACGCCAAGTCGCTGCCCAAGGGCCGGGCGAAGCAGTTCAAGGAACTGAAGATCGAGGCGATCCTCGACACCCCGGTCAACATCGTCGTGACCGCCGACCCGACCCGCGGCGGCCGGCACACCCTGGGCCGCCACACGCAGCCGCAGATGGCTCCCTACTCCTCGGCCCTGGCCGTGGAGAACCTGTGGCTGGCGGCCCGCGCCGAGGGCCTCGGCGTCGGCTGGGTCAGCTTCTTCGACGAGCGGGAGATGGTCCGGGCGCTGGGCCTGCCCGAGCACCTGGAGGTCGTGGCCTACCTCTGCGTCGGTTACGTCGACGAGTTCCCCGAGGAGCCCGAGCTGATGCAGGCGGGCTGGTCCAAGCGCCGCCCGCTGTCCTGGGTCGTCCACGAGGAGACGTACGGCCGTCGCGCGCTGCCCGGCGCCGAGCCGCACGATCTGCTCCAGGAGACGATCTCCGCGATCCGCCCGCTGGACGCGAAGGCGCTCGGCGAGGCGTGGGAACGCCAGAAGCGGATGACGAAGCCCGCCGGGGCGCTCGGCATGCTGGAGATCATCTCGGCCCAGCTGTCCGGGCTCTCCCGGATGTGCCCGCCGCCGATCCCGGAGCCCGCGGCCGTCGCGATCTTCGCCGGTGACCACGGGGTGCACGCCCAGGGCGTCACCGCCTGGCCGCAGGAGGTCACCGCCCAGATGGTGGCGAACTTCCTGGGCGGCGGAGCCGTCTGCAACGCGTTCGCGGCCCAGGTGGGCGCGGAGGTCTGCGTCGTGGACGTCGGCGTCGCCACGGACCTGCCCGCGACGCCCGGCCTGCTGCCCCGCAAGGTGCGCCCGGGTACGGCGGACTTCACGACGGGCCCCGCGCTCACCCGCGAGGAGGTCCTGGCCGCGATCGAGGTGGGCATCGAGACCGCCCGCGACCTGGTGGCGGCGGGCAACAAGGCCCTGCTCACCGGCGAGATGGGCATCGCCAACACCACCGCGTCGGCCGCGCTGATCTGCGTGTACACGGGGATCGACGCCTCCGAGGTGACCGGCCGGGGGACCGGCATCAACGACGAGATGCACGCCCGCAAGGTCGACGTCGTACGCCGTGCGCTCGACCTCCACCAGCCGGACGCGTCCGACCCGATCGGCGTGCTCGCGGCGGTCGGCGGTCTGGAGCACGCGGCGATGGCCGGCTTCCTCCTCGGCGGAGCCTCCCTGCGTACGCCGGTGATCCTGGACGGCGTGAGCGCGGGCGCGGCGGCTCTGGTCGCCCGGGCCATCGCCCCCGAGGCCCTGGCCGCCTGCATCGCCGGCCACCGCAGCGCGGAGCCCGGCCACGTCGCCGCACTGAACAAGCTGGGCCTGCGCCCGCTGGTCGACCTCGACCTCCGCCTGGGCGAGGGCACCGGCGCGCTGCTGGCGCTCCCGATCGTGCAGAGCGCGGCGCGCGCGATGCACGAGGTGGCGACGTTCGACTCGGCAGGCGTAACGGAAAAGTAGAACACCCACCGACCGGTCCGGCGTCCTTCCAGCCCCTCCGGCGTTTGAGGAGCGGGGTCCGGGGCGGAGCCCCGAAGCCCAGCCCGTCCGGCGCTTGAGGACAAGGGGGCCCGGGGCAACGCCCCGGTTTCGGGAAGGGGCGGGGCAGGGGAGAAGGCCCGCCGCAGGCGCCCCCCGCTCCGCCCCGCCCCAGGCCCCCACCCACCCCCACCCCGTATCGTGTCCCCCACCCGACCCCCACTTTCCGCACGTCACAGCCGCTCCACCGCCGCAGCGGCACACAACGCAGCACCCGCACGAGGAGCCGTACCGCCATGGCCGAGCCCGCAGACCACGCCGACCGCTCAGGTCACGCAGACCGCGCGGGTCGCACCGACCACGCCGACCACCCCGCGTACCCCGTAGGCCTGCGTCTGCACGGCCGCCGCGTCGTGGTCGTCGGCGGCGGCCAGGTCGCCCAGCGCAGGCTGCCGCAGCTCATCGCCACCGGTGCCGTCATCACCCTGATCTCCCCCTCCGCGACGCCCTCCGTCGAGGCCATGGCGGACGCCGGGGAGATCCGCTGGGAGCGCCGCCGCTACCAGGACGGCGACCTCGCCGACACCTGGTACGCCCTGATCGCCTCCTCCGACACCTCGGCCAACGACGCCGCGTCCGCCGAGGCCGAGCGCACCCGCACCTGGTGCGTCCGGTCCGACGACGCCGAGGCCGCCACCGCCTGGACCCCGGCCACCGGCCGCAGCGAGAACGTGACCGTCGCCGTCCTCACCACCACCTCCCAGGGCCGCGACCCCCGGCACTCCGCCGCCATCCGAGACGCCATCGTCGAAGGCCTGCGCGACGGCACCCTCGCCGCCCCGCACCACCGCACCCGTACCCCCGGCGTCGCCCTCGTCGGCGGCGGCCCCGGCGACCCGGACCTGATCACCGTGCGCGGCCGCCGCCTCCTCGCCGAGGCCGACGTGGTCATCGCCGACCGCCTCGGCCCCCGCGACCTGCTCGACGAACTCCCGCCGCACGTCGAGGTGATCGACGCCGCGAAGATCCCGTACGGGCGGTTCATGGCCCAGGAGGCGATCAACCAGGCGCTCATCGAGCACGCCAAGGCGGGCAAGTCCGTGGTCCGGCTCAAGGGCGGCGACCCGTTCGTCTTCGGCCGGGGCATGGAGGAGGCCCAGGCGCTGGCCGCCGAGGGCATCCCCTGCACGGTCGTCCCCGGTATCTCCAGCACCATCTCCGTGCCCGGAGCGGCCGGCATCCCGGTCACCCACCGCGGGGTGGCCCATGAGTTCACCGTGGTCAGCGGCCATGTCGCCCCCGAGGACCCGCGCTCGCTGGTCGACTGGGAGGCCATCGCCCGGCTGCGCGGCACCCTCGTCCTGCTGATGGCCGTCGACAAGATCGGCGCCATCGCCGCCGCCCTGATCGCCCACGGCAAGGACCCGGCCACCCCGGTCGCCCTCGTCCAGGAGGGCACCACCGCCGCCCAGCGCCGGGTCGACGCGACCCTCGCGGACGTCGGCGAGCGCGCGGTCGCCGAGGAGGTGCGCCCGCCCGCCGTGATCGTGATCGGCGAGGTCGTCGCGGTCGGCCCGGACTCCGCACCGAGGACCGCCCCGGACCAGGCCGAGTGACCACGGCGAAGTAACCCGCGGTTACAGGGATCTCGATCCCAGACGTTGGCACCACACACCGGACAAGGCAGTATCACCCTGTGGCAGACATCATCACCGTCGACGACCCCGACGACCCGCGGCTGAGCGACTACATCGGCCTGACCGACGTCGAGCTGCGACGACGACGCGAACCCGCCGAGGGCCTCTTCATCGCCGAGGGCGAGAAGGTGATCCGGCGCGCCCGGCAGACCGGGTACGAGATGCGGTCCATGCTGCTCTCCGCCAAGTGGGTCGACGTCATGCGCGACGTCATCGACGAGGTCCCGGCCCCGGTGTACGCCGTCGCCCCCGAGCTCGCCGAACGCGTCACCGGCTACCACGTGCACCGCGGAGCGCTCGCCTCCATGCAGCGCAAGCCGCTGCCGGCCGCCGACGAACTGCTCGCCACCGCACGCCGGGTGGTGGTCATGGAGTCGGTGAACGACCACACCAACATCGGTGCCATCTTCCGCAGCGCGGCCGCGCTCGGCATGGACGCGGTCCTGCTCTCCCCGGACTGCGCCGACCCGCTCTACCGGCGCTCGGTCAAGGTTTCGATGGGCGCGGTCTTCTCGGTCCCCTACGCCCGCCTGGAAGCCTGGCCCAAGGCGCTGGAGACGGTACGGGAAGCGGGCTTCCGGCTCCTCGCCCTCACCCCGGACGCCAAGGCCACCAGCATCGACGAGGCTGCCCCGCACCGGTTGGAGCGGGTGGCGCTGATGCTCGGCGCGGAGGGCGACGGGCTGTCCACACGGGCGCTGATGGCCGCCGACGAATGGGTCCGCATCCCGATGGCGCACGGCGTCGACTCACTGAACGTGGGCGCGGCGGCGGCGGTCGCCTTCTACGCGGTGGCCACCGGCCGTCCGGAGAACTGAGCACGAACAGCCCCTGCCCGGGGGCCCGGCGTCAGAACGACCACGCCGCCCTTTGCGCCGGCCGCTGAGCCTGCGCGCTCTGCGCGACCTGCAAAGGGCGGGCTGCTAAGCCTGCGCGTCCCGCGAGGCCGGTGCGGTCCGAAGATCCTGAACGCCTTGCGCAACCTGAACGCCTAGCGCGGCCTGCGCGGCCTGGACTCCCTCCACGGCCCGCACTTGCTCCACGCCCTGCGTGACCAGTGCCCGCGGCGTCCGCTCCCGCTGCTCGCTTCCGCCCAGACCTCGGGCCGGCCCCTGGCAGCCCTGCGCCGCCGCGATGCCCAGCGCCACCAGCAGCGTCACCACGACGAACACCACCAGCCGCTGCCGCAGCAGTCGCGGATTGGCCGGACGCCGCCCCGCCGAGGTCGTGCGACCCCCGGAACGGGTCCCGGGCCGTCCGTTCGTCCCGGCCGGAGCCCCTTGCCGCTTCCCGGCCTTCCCACCCGAACGCGTCGTGTTGCGCGACGCCTGCTGCGGGCGCGAGCCACCGGTGCGCGGCGGCCCCGAACGCGCGGGCGCGCCGCGCCTGCCCGGCTGGGGGCGGGAGGCGGACGGGCCTTCCGCGCGGCGGGTGTGCTGCTCGGCGTACGGATCGGCCATCCGCCCGGTCGGCCGGTCGGCGTCCTGGGCGGAGCGCTGGACGGGCGGCCGGCTCTCGTGCAGGCCCTGCGCCTCGCGCGCAGCGATCTCCTTGAGCCGCATGGACAGTTGCAGCGTGCTGGGCCGCTCCTCCGGATCCTTCGCCAGACAGGCGCTGATCAGCGGGGCCAACGCGTCGTGCACGCCGCGAAGCTGCGCCTCCTCGTGCACGACGCGGTACAGCATCACCTCGGAACTGCCGTGTCCGAAGGGGGAGTCGGCCATCGCCGCGTACGCGAGTGTCGCGCCGAGCGAGAAGACGTCCGTCGCGGGCGTCACGGCCGCGCCCCGCACCTGCTCGGGTGCGAGGAAGCCGGGCGACCCCACCGCCGTACCGACATGGGTGAGTGTGCTCGCCCCGGTCGCCCAGGCGATACCGAAGTCGATGATGCGGGGGCCCTTGGGGGAGAGGAGGATGTTCGACGGCTTCAGGTCCCGGTGGACCACCCCCGCCTCGTGCACCGCCACCAGACCCTCGGAGAGCGCCGCCCCGATCGAGGCGACCTCGGCGGCGGCCAGGGGGCCCTCCTCGGCGACCTTGTCGTGCAGCGAGGGGCCGGGCACGTACTGCGTCGCGAACCACGGACGGTCCGCCTCCAGATCGGCGGCCACCAGCCGGGCCGTGCAGCCGCCGCGGATCCGCCGGGCCGCCGACACCTCGCGCGCGAACCGCGAACGGAACTCCTGGTCCTCCGCGAGGTCGGGCCGGATCACCTTGAGCGCGACGCGCTGGCCGCGCCGGTCGGAGCCGAGGTAGACGACGCCCATGCCGCCCGCGCCGAGCCGCCGGTGCAGCCGGAACGAGCCGACGAGACGCGGGTCCTCGCGCCGGAGCCGCATCATCGCCATCGTCTGCCCATCCCCGCTGCCTGGTCCGCCTGACGAGGCACAGCTTACGTACCCCGCGCCCGGCGCGCTCAGAGGCCGCGCCCTCGCCGGGGATTCGATTGTCCGTGCCGTACGGGAGAGATGAAGAGGGGTCAGGACACGGCGGATCCGGGCCCCTCGGCCGACCCGCCTGCTCAAGGGGCCGTCGGGCAGGGGGGATTGGATCGGTACGGGAACGCCGGGACGCGGTCGTCACGCGGGCCGCGACCGCCGCCCCGGCGTCCGGGGTGGCGGTGCGCCGAGCGGCCCCCGCGCCCCGGCGGGCGCCCGCCGGGGCGCGGGGGCGTGAGTGAAGTCACCCGGCGGGCGCTGTCGCGAGGTCGGCGGACGGGAAGGGACTGGATCAGGACAGGCGGCGGGCAGTCATCCGGCCAGGTCCCGATGTCCCCTCCGGGATGACCCCAACCTGCGGTGGTCCGTCTCCACCCAGGGGAGTACGCCGATCGACGACGGCTCATCCTCCGGGAGGCCCGGGATTCGGTACGCGGGCATGACGCCCCGTTCCCGCCGCTTACCTAATGTTGAGATCAAGCGGCGGGCGCAGCACTCGTCCCCCGAGGTCACACGCCCGCCGCCCCCCATCAGGTCAGGAGAGGAACCATGTCGGACACGGCGACGCGGACGATGGTCCGTATGCAGGGACGCAAGGCGTACGCCGCGTTCGGCGGCCGCTCGTCCGGCACCCGTCACCCGTTGGTGGCGACGGCGATGGTCCTTCCCCTGGCGGCCCTGCTCGTGGTCGTCTTCGGCGGCTGGGACGCGGTGGTCACACAGGCGTCGTCCGTGGCGGTGATGCTGGGGCGCTGAGCGGCGCCCGGGGTCCGGAAGAGCGGTCCGGACCCGCACATCCGGCCAACAGCCCCGTGGGGACGGGGGTGCGGCGGACGGCAGCGTTTGTCCGGTCAGCTGGGGAGCTGACCGGGCATCGCGCTTTCCGGACCCCTGCACTTCCCCCCACCGAGCCACGTACAGCCCCCCAACCGTGCCACGCACAGCCCCGCCCCGGGCCTTCGTACCCGCCCCGCATCACCGGATCCGGGCCGGCCACCCCGCACCACCGGATCCGGGCCGGCCGCCCCGGCTCCCGCGTTACGCTCACGGCGGGACCGGTGCCACGGCCGGTCGACCGCCGCCGGGGGAGCCGTTGACCGCCACGCAGACCTCAGTCGTCCATGACCTGGGCGCCCTCGCGCACCGCCTCTCCCACTCGGCCAGGACGCGGTGCGTGTGCGAGCCGCCGCAGGTTCTCGCGGACCGGCCCGACGGCACCGTGGTCCGCAGCGGCGCGATCGTCGCGAAGGCCCACGCCGCCGACACCGACCGGGAGGCGCTGGCGGCCCGGATCGCCCTGGCCGCCGCCCCGCAGCTGACCGGAATCCTGCTGCCACCGCTCACCGCCCCCGAGCACCCGGAGCCCTCCGGCGCCTCCCGGCGGCCAGGGCTCCCCGAGCCGCCCGCACCCGCCCCTCGCCCGGTCACGCTCTGGCCGTTCGGCGCGCCCGTCGACCCCACCGACCCCGAGGCGGCGCCCTGGGCCGAGGCCGCCGTGCTGCTCGCCCGGCTCCACCGGACACAGCCCCCGTTCCGGCTCCCGCCGATGCGCGGGCCGGCCAAGGCGGCGCGGGCCGTCGCCCGGATGCGGGCCGCCCGCCCCGGTGATCCGGCCGTCCTGCCCGTGCTGGCCTGCTGGCGCGCCCTGCCCGCCTGGGCCCGGGGCGAGGGGCCGCCGCCCGCACCGAGGGCCGGCTACCTGTGCCACGGAGACCTGCACCTCGGCCAGCTCGTCCGCCATCCCGCGCCGGACGGGCCCTGGCTGCTCATCGACGTGGACGACGCGGGGGCGGGCGACCCGGCGTGGGACCTTGCCCGGCCCGCCGCCTGGTACGCGGCCGGACTCCTGGACCCCGAGGACTGGTCCGCCTTCCTGGACGCCTACCGCTCCGCCGGCGGACCCGCGGTCCCCGCCGACGGGGACCCCTGGCCCGAACTGGACGTACCGGCCCGCGCGCTGACGGTGCAGACGGCGGCGCTCGCCCTGGCCAAGTGCGCCGCGGAGAAGCGCGATCCGGACGAACCCGAGCAGTTGATGATCGAATCCTGTGCCCGAATCGCTACGTTGCCGCCCGAGTTGACCACCGACCACGCGTCGTAGGGTGAACGGACCGTGGCCGGGCAGACATTCCGGCGACGGCACAACGAGGGCGAGGAGCCGAGTCGATGATGCAGTGTCCGAAGTGTCACGCGCAGATGAACACGTACAACCGCAACGGCGTCCAGATCGAGCAGTGCAGCGGCTGCCGGGGGATATTCCTCGACTACGGCGAGCTGGAGTCGCTGACCCGCCTGGAGTCCCAGTGGTCCCAGCAGGCTCCGCCCGCGCCCCCCGCCCCCGGCGGCTACCCGGCCCCTCCCGCCCCGCAGGCGTACCCGGCCGCTCCCGCCTCCCACGCCCCCGCCTGGGGTGCGCCGCAGCACGGCGGACACTACGGCCACCGCCGCCAGAAGGGCTTCGGCCGGATGCTCTTCTCGTCCTGATCGTTCCCGGACGGGCGGTGCTGACCGTACGACGACGAAAGAACCCCCGGTCGTGGAGACGACCGGGGGTTCTCGGTGGTGCGCGATACTGGGATTGAACCAGTGACCTCTTCCGTGTCAGGGAAGCGCTCTCCCGCTGAGCTAATCGCGCAGGGCGAACCTGCGTGTACTGCGTGCGCGATACTGGGATTGAACCAGTGACCTCTTCCGTGTCAGGGAAGCGCTCTCCCGCTGAGCTAATCGCGCGGGGATCCTTGCGGACCGATGATCCTTGCGGATCAGTGGACGATACTGGGATTGAACCAGTGACCTCTTCCGTGTCAGGGAAGCGCTCTCCCGCTGAGCTAATCGTCCTTGGAGGTGGAGACGGGATTTGAACCCGTGTAGACGGCTTTGCAGGCCGTTGCCTCGCCTCTCGGCCACTCCACCAGGGATGGGAGCTCGGGAAGAATCCCCCACCTTCTGCGAGCGGACGACCAGGTTCGAACTGGCGACCTCAACCTTGGCAAGGTTGCGCTCTACCAACTGAGCTACGTCCGCTTGTCTTTCCCGTTCCGCTTCCGCGTCCCGGCGACGTGTTGAACTCTAGCGGATTCCTGGGCCAGTACAAAAACGCGTTTGTGCAGCGTGCTGCGGCGACCCCGGCCCGCTCCTCGCCCCGACGCAGGTCACCGCGCACGGTCCTAGACTCATTCGCGTGTCCGACCTCGCCCCCATGGCCCGCTTCGACGGCCTCATAGCCTCCGGTCTGCAGGATGTGACCCACGATCCCGCGGCGCTCGACTCGTCCGGTTTCTGGGCGGTATCCGCCGACTTCGAAGGCCGCATCGTCTGCGCCCGCTTCTCCGACGTACACCAGGAGGCGGTGCCCCCTCCCGTGCCAGGAGCCTGGCGTGGGCCCGCCGCCGGGGACTGGACCTCCTCACTGGGCCGTGACGCCTACACGGCGGGCGTACGGCGGATCCGTGAACACATCGCGGCGGGCGACGTCTATCAGGCCAACCTCTGCCGGGTGCTGTCCGCGCCGTTCCCCGGCGACGGGTCCGGGGCCGACATCGACGCCCTGACCTCCCTGCTCGCCCGCGGCAACCCCGCCCCGTACGCGGGAACGATCCGGCTGCCCGGCCACGGTGTGGAGATCGCCACCGCATCCCCGGAGCTCTTCCTCCGGCGCGACGGGCGGATCGTGGAGTCCGGGCCGATCAAGGGCACCGGCCGGACCGAGGACGATCTGCTGGAGAAGGACCACGCCGAGAACGTGATGATCGTGGACCTGGTCCGCAACGACCTGGGCCGGGTCTGTGCCACCGGAAGCGTCGGCGTGCCCGATCTCTGTGTGGTGGAGAAGCACCCCGGTCTCGTCCACCTCGTCTCCACCGTCCGGGGCCGGCTGGCCGACGGCGCGGGCTGGCCCGAACTGTTCGCGGCGGCCTTCCCGCCCGGTTCGGTCACCGGCGCGCCGAAGTCCAGCGCGCTGCGGATCATCGCCGAGCTGGAGACGGCCCCGCGCGGGCCGTACTGCGGCGCGGTCGGCTGGGTCGACGCCGACCGGGGCACGGCCTCGCTCGCGGTGGGCATACGGACGTTCTGGATCGACCGGACCGGGCCCGCGCCGCTGCTGCGTTTCGGGACCGGCGCCGGGATCACCTGGGGATCCGATCCCGAGCGCGAATGGGACGAGACCGAACTCAAGGCCTCCCGGCTGCTCGCTGTAGCGTCGGGTGCGCATCTGGAGACAGGAAGGACCGCATGATGAGGATCTGGGTCAACGGCGGACTGCGGGACGCCGACGACGCCCGGCTTTCGGTGCTCGACCACGGGCTGACCGTGGGCGACGGCATCTTCGAGACGGTGCGTACGAGCGAGGGGCGCCCCTTCGCCCTGACCCGGCACCTCGACCGCCTCACCCGGTCCGCCCGGGGCCTCGGCCTGCCCGAACCGGACCACGACGAGGTCCGGCGTGCCGTCGCCGCGGTCATCGACGCCAACCCCGTCGCCCTGGGACGCCTGCGGATCACCTACACCGGCGGGCTCTCCCCGCTCGGCTCGGACCGGGGCGACCACGGGACGAGCCTCGTCGTCGCCCTCGACGGGGTGAACCGCCGCCCGGACAGCACCGCGGTGATCACCGTTCCCTGGACGCGCAACGAACGCGGCGCGCTCGCGGGCCTGAAGACCACCTCGTACGCCGAGAACGTCGTCGCCCTGGCCCGGGCGCGGGAACGGGGCGCGTCCGAGGCGCTGTTCCCCAACACCGTCGGCCGCCTCTGCGAAGGCACCGGCTCCAATGTGTTCGTCGTCCTGGGCGGCCGTATCCACACCCCGCCGGTGGCCTCGGGCTGTCTCGCCGGGATCACCCGCGCACTGGCCGTGGAGTGGACCGGGGCCGAGGAGACCGACCTGCCGATGGACGTGCTCGCCGAGGCCGACGAGGTGTTCCTGACCTCGACGCTCCGCGACATCCAGGCGGTGCACCGGGTCGACGACCGTGAGCTCACCCCGGAGACCGGACCGGTGACGGCGAAGGCCATGCGGATCTTCGCCGAGCGGGCCGGCGACGACCTCGACCCGTAACAGGCCCGATGCCGGGCCCCTCGGAGACCCGGTGGTCCCTCGGAGGCCCGGAAAAGCGCGTGACGGGGTGTCGTGCAGGGGATACAAACCTTTGATGACCACGACACTCCGGCCGTCCGGGCCGCTTCAGCAAGGCGCCGACGGGGCGCGGGCCCGCCAGTACGACGTGTGCGACAACGGGCGGCCGGTCGGCGCCGTCGCGATCAGCACCGACGACGCGTTCGGCGCGACCGCCGGGGTGCTGGGCCCTCTCAGCGTGGAGGAGCCCCGGCGCAGACGCGGCCGGGGCACCATCGCCGCGCTCGCCGCCGAGGAGGTGCTGCGCGGGTGGGGCTGCACCCGCGTCCGGGTGGAGGTCCCCGCCGGCAACGACCCCGCCCGCCGCCTCGCGGCCGCCCTCGGCTACACCGAACGCAGCCGCAACATGGTCAAGGACCTCGGTCCGGAGACCGCCCCGCTCCCCGGCGGCCTCACCTCGCGCGCGATGAGCGAGGAGGAGTTCGCCGCCTGGCGGCAGGAGGCGCTGCTGGCGTACGCGCAGGACTGGATCGACCGCGGCGTGGAGCCCGAGCAGGCCCGGCGCAAGTCCGAGGCCGACCACGCCGCCCATCTGCCGGACGGGCTGGCGACCGAGGGCGTCCGCTTCGACGTGCTGGTGCACGCGGGAGAGGTCGTCGGCCATGTGTGGGTGGCCCTGCGGGAGCTGCCGCCGGGCGGCCCGGCCGGATTCGTCTTCGACGTCGAGGTCCGCGAGGAACACCGGGGCCGGGGGTACGGCCGGGCCCTGATGCTGCTCGCCGAGGACATCACCCGCACCTGCGGCGCGGACCGGCTCGGCCTGCACGTCTTCGCCTCCAACACCCCGGCCCTGCGGCTGTACGAGTCGCTGGGCTATACGACGACGCGGTACAACCTGGCCAAGGCGCTGTAGCGGCTTCCCGGTCCGCCTGGGTCCGCCTGCGCCCGGCCGATCCCGTCGGCGCCCGGCGGGTCCCGGTCAGCCCTGCGCGGCCAGGGTCCGGTCGACGATCTCCTCGATCCGCTCGCGCAGCCCGTCCTGGCTCTTGCCGCCGTCCAGCCGCTGGTCGCCGATCACATAGGTGGGGGTGCCGGTGACGCCGATCGCCTTGGCCTCCGCGTGGTCGGCGTCGACGATCAGCAGATGCCGGCCGTCGATCAGTGCGGTGTCGAACTCCTCGGCGTCCAGGCCCAGTTCGCGGGCCACATCGAGGAGTACCGGCTCGCCCGTGCGGCCGAGGTCGTCGGTCCGGGACAGCAGGGCCTCGATGTACGGCCAGCCCTGGCCCTGCTCGACGGCCTCCTCGGCGGCCTGGGCCGCGGCGAACGCGTGCTTGTGCTTCTCCAGCGGGAAGTGCCGCAGTCGGATCTCGACGCGGTCCCCGTACCGGGCGCGCAGGGCGTGCACATCGTCGAGGGCGCGGTGGCAGTCGGGGCATTCGAGATCGCACCAGAGGTCGAGGACGACCGGTGCCGCAGGGGTGGAATCGCTCATGCGCCCAGTCTTTCAGGCCCGGCGGGCGCGTCCCAACCGGGACCGGCACACCCCCTGGGGAGGAGCCCGGCCCTGAAATGTCCCTGAAGTGAGCCGCCGCCGTGGCCCCGGCGGCGGTCGTCGGTGCAGGATGGAAGGGACGTATCCCCTGCGCCTGGAGGCCCTGATGCTTGCCGAGACCATCTGTTCCGCGGTGTCGGCGGCCGGCCTGGGCATCGCCGCGGTGACCGCGTACCGCAAGCGGTTCCTCACGGCGACGCGGATCGCCGCCTACTCCCTCGTCCCGATCGGGCTCGTGCTGACCGGGGTCGTCGAGTGGGTCGCCGGGATCGCCTTCAAGCCGAGCGTCTGGCTCGGCTTCGGGGTGCTGGGCCTCTCCTGGCTGCTGTTCATGACCACCCGCGCCATCGAGCGCCGCAGCGGCACCACCCGCGCGGAACGCAAGGCCGCGCGGGCCGCCGAACGCAACGAGGCGGTCGCCCCGGCCGCCTCCGCCCCCTCGCTCGGCGCCGGCGCCCCGGCCGGACCGGCCGCCGCGGCCGCCGCGAAGCCGCAGCCCAGGGCGAAGAAGAAGCAGGAGGCCGCCGCGCCCGGCGACGACTTCAGCGACATCGAGGCGATCCTCAAGAAGCACGGCATCTGAGAGAAGCACGGCATCCGAGAGAGGCGCGGCGTCCGGCTCCGGGGTCTCGCCCGGGCCGCCGGTCCGAATGCCTGACGGCGACCCGTACGCCGGAGCGATTATCGATGGCCACGGGACGGTGAACTCCCGGGGGAATGACCCCGGTTGATCGCCAACCCGGTCGCGGGTGCGTCATGATCACTCCGAGATGGTGGACACTTCCCGGGGCGAAGCCCCCGCACCCCCCGCCGAAGAGCCCCGCGGCTGTCTCTTCGCGCTCTCCCAGCCGCCCCTGATGATCTTCCTGACGGTGATCGGGGTGCTCCTGCTGATGGCAGCCCTGCACGATCTCTTCGTGCTGTGACGGGCCGCGCCACCGTGCGGGGCGGCGCGGGCGTCAGCCCGCGGCTTCCTTGCGCCGGGCCCGGTACGCCGCGACATGGAGCCGGTTTCCGCACGTACGGCTGGAGCAGTAGCGGCGGGAGCGGTTGCGCGACAGGTCGACGAACGCGTGCCCGCAGTCCGGCGCCTCGCAGCGTCGCAGCCGTTCCTGCTCGCCCGCCACGATGATGAAGGCCAGCGCCATGCCACAGTCGGCCGCGAGGTGGTCGGCGATCGAGGCGTCCGGGGCGAAGTAGTGCACGTGCCAGTCGTAGCCGTCGTGGTCGGTGAGCTGCGGGGTGGTCCCGGCCGCCGCGACGAGCCGGTTGACCAGGTCGGCGGCGGTGCGGGGGTCGGGCGCCGCGAAGACCTCGGCGAAGCGGGCCCGTACGTCGCGCACGGCGGCCAGGTCCTTCTCGCCGAGCGTGCCGACCCCGCTGATGTGATGCCGCTCCGCGAAGGCGTACAGCGCGGCGACATCGGCGAGACCGTCCACGGGTCCGTCCGCGGGGTCGTCCGGCGGCGGCTCGCTCTCCGGTGCGGTGTTCACCAGATCGACCACCGTGTCGAGGGCGATCCGGGTGTCGTGAGGGATCAGCACGCTTCGCTCCCTGGCCTCCGGCGGGCGGGCGCCTGCCGATGGCGGCTGACTCTACTGGCTCGATCCGCCGGTGCCGGGCCCGGTGCGGGCCCCGTGCGGGCCCGCACGGGAGCGGAATCGGCCCTTCCGGCCGGGTGGGGTGTCCGGGCGCGCAGCGGCGCCGTCGTCGCGGTGGATTCCGCGACGACGGCGCCGGTGTCTGCCCTATGCGGTTGTCGGCACGACGTCGTCTCCCCGAGTCGACGGCGTCGAGCGGCTCTCTGCCTGGCTCAGCTCTCGGCCAGGATGTGGGAGAGCTCCGTGTCGAGATCGAAGTGGCGATGCTCGGTGCCGGGCGGAACCGCGGCGTCGGTCCTCTTCAGGAACGACTCCAGGGCCCGCGCCGGAGCTTCGAGCAGGGCTTCCCCCTCTGGGGAGCTCAGGGCGATGCATACGACGCCTTGACCGTGACTACGAGATGGCCAGACGCGGACGTCTCCGGTGCCGGTGGGCCGATGCAGCCCCTCGGCAAGGAGGTCACGGGCGAATACCCATTCGACCGTCTCCTCCGCTCCGGTGTGGAAGGTGGCGTGCACGGCATAGGGATCGGCCGTGTCATACCGCAGGCCCGCGGGTACAGGCAGTGAGGACTCGCTCGACACAACGAGGCGCAGGTGCAGCTCGCAGCTGACCGTGGTGTTCATAAGCGCCAGGGCCTTTCGCTCAGTGTGCGCTCGGGGATTCGCACGTCGGCGAAATCGACATGCCACCTACGGTGGCGTTGTAAACCCCTCTGACCCATTTGTGATGCTTCGGGTCCCTCGCTCAGCGGCGTGTAACTTTGAGTTATGCGTCCATTCCAGTGACGAGGACGGGTCGGGTAAGTTGAGCTTCATGAACGCGGAGAGTGACGAGCGGAGCAAGGTCGCCGAACAGGCGGACCCGGCATCCGCCACGGGGGAATCGGACCGGGCGGAACGTGAGCTGGGCTCGCGGGCGCCGGGGTTCATCAAGGCATCCAGAGCGCTCCACCTGAGCTGGCAGGTCGGCGTCTTCGTCGTCGGCCTCGGCGTCGTGATCGCGGGCGTGCTCATGCTGGTGCTGCCCGGTCCCGGCTGGCTGGTGATCTTCGGCGGCATGGCGATCTGGGCGACCGAGTTCGTCTGGGCCCAGCTGGTGCTGCGCTGGACCAAGCGCAAGGTCACCGAGGCGGCGCAGCGGGCCCTCGATCCCAAGGTCCGGCGACGCAACATCATCCTCACCACGGTGGGGCTCGTGATCATGGCGGTACTGGTCGGCATCTACGTCTGGAAGTTCGGCCTCACCATGCCGTGGAAGATCAGCGAGTAGCCCGGGGACGGTCCAGGAGCACCGCTGACATGGGGTAATGTTTGCGGTGCGCCCGGGCGATTAGCTCAGTGGGAGAGCGCTTCGTTCACACCGAAGAGGTCACTGGTTCGAACCCAGTATCGCCCACCCGGACAGAGGGCCCGGGAGACGGATTCCGTCTCCCGGGCCCTCTGCGTTTCCCGCTCCCGCCGGTCCGGGAGCCGCCGTGAACAGCGCGCCCCCGGACCGGCACGGCTCAGCGCATCCGCCCCAGCGCGTCCTTCAGCCGGCGGGCGTCGCGCAGCCGCTGCTCGTACGTCGCGCCCACCACCAGCAACAGCAGCCCGGCCAGGGCCGGCGGCAGCCAGCGGGGGAGCGCCCCGGCCACCTGCACCACGTACGGCGCCAGCTCGTGCAGCCCGTCCAGCGCCAGCACCGCCCCGCCGAGCACCAGCAGCGCCTGGAGGCGGTACCGCGCACCCAGCAGCGTGACCACCAGCGCCGCCACGCCGAGCAGCAGCGGCCGGAGCCAGTCCGTGTCGGTCCAGGCGACCGCCAGGCTCGGCAGCAGCGTCGCCGCGAGCCCCGGCCCGTACGCCGTCCACGAGGACGCCTCCGGGTCCTTGCGCCGCCGCAGGAACCCGACCACCAGCGCGGGCACGGTCACCGGCAGTGTGTACGCCTCCGGGAACGACACCTCCGAGGCCGCCAGCCGCACCCAGGTGGCCAGCACGAACAGCGCCGCCGCCAGGTAGCCCGCCACCGGCCGCCGCTCGGGCCGTACCGCCGCGCCCGCCGCCAGCACCCCGCACAGCGCAAGCACCAGGGCCAGGAACGGCGCGTCCGGCACCGCGAGCCCCACGGCGACCAGCGCACCCAGCGCGCCCGTCAGCTCCACCGGCAACGCCACCGGGTTCCGCCGCAGCCGGGCCCCCAGCAGCACCGTCAGCGCGGGCACCAGGAGCACCAGCGGTGCGGTCTCGTGCGGGGCGAGCCCCAGGGACCGGCCCGCGAACCCCGTCAGCACGGTCGCCATGACCGTCGAGGCCACCGCGAACACCGCACGCGGTACCTCGGACCCCGCCCGGACCGCCGCCCCGGCGAACAGCGCCGCCAGCGCGCCGACCACCGCGTAGGACGCGCCCTCGGACGCCAGCGACAGCACCCCGACGCTCGCCGCCCCGGCCACCGCCCCCACCAGCGCGGTCACCGGCACCGCCGACGCGCCCCGGCCGCTCCCGGCGCCCCGGACGGCCAGCGCGAGCAGCCCGGCCACCAGGACCGTCTCCCCGGCCAGCGCGAGCGCGTAGGGCACGTTCAGCACGGCCCCGGCCAGCAGCAGGGCTCCCCAGCCGAGGGCCACCGCCCCCGCACCGGCGGCCCCACGCAGCGCCGCCCCGGAGGGCCTGCGCACCCCGGCCCCGGAGCCGGCACCCGCGCCGGACCAGGCGGGCCAGCCCGGCCAGGGCGCCGCCGCCCCGGTCCCCGGCACACCCGCACTCGCCGCCCCAGCGCCGGGCGTCCCGGCCCCCGGCGTTCCGGCACCCGGTGCTCCGGCACCCGGCGCTCCCGCGCCAGCAGTCTCGGCGCCAGCCGCTCCGGCCCCCGGCACACCCGCACCCGGCGTCCCAGCGCCAGGCACTCCTGCCTCCGCCGCACTCGCCGCCCCCGGCTCGCCCAGCGGCGCCGCGAGCCGGGCCAGTGACGGCCACCATCGGTACGCCGCCCCCAGCAGCCCGGCCACCAGGGCGAGCACCACCGGGGCTGCCGACAGCTCCGGCCACCGCAGCGTCGACCCCAGCGCGGACCGGAAGTCCTCCGGCGAGCCCGCCCACACGTCCGGCAGCAGCGTCACCGGGCCCAGCAGCACCGCCGCGACCGGCGGCAGCGCCCACACCAGGGCCCCGGCCAGCACCGCACCCGACGCCGCGAGCACCCCGCGCGTCGCGTTCCCCGGCAGCCGAGAACGTACGACCGCCGTCAGCGCGAGGCCGCACAGCAGGTACACGAGCACCTGCCAGCCGTCCGGCACCGCATGCGCCGGTACGCCGCCCACCGCGGCCACCGCGGCGAGACCGGCCACCACGCCGCCCGTGCGCGCGAAGCCCTTCGGCGCGCGCCAGGCCCCGGCCAGCGCCGCCGCCGCTGCCGTCAGCAGCAGCGCGCCCGGCGCCACCGCGCCGAGCGGCCCGGAGGCCGTCGTGGACAGCGTCAGACCCACCAGCAGGGCCGAGAAGCCCATCACCGTTCCGCCGACGCAGGCCGTGATCCGCACCCCGGCGCCCTTGCCCAGCAGCGCGATCGTCCCGTCCAGCACCGCCGTGGCCAGCAGCGCCCACCCGACCACCAGCGCCGGAGCACCGGCGGCCCACGCCCAGAACAGCAGCGGCCACTGGGCCAGCACCACGGCCGCCGGCAGCGGCAGACGCAGTTTGCCCAGCGCCAGCCCGTACGCCGTCCACAGCGCCGCCAGCACCGCAGAGGCGACGGCCGTGAAACCGAGCCCGTCCGTGTCCGGCGCGGCCACCGCGTGGACCGCGTAGGCGTCCAGCAGCGTCAGCACCAGGGCCAGGGCCGCCAGCGCCTCGGCGGTGGCGGCCAGCTTCCGCCGCAGCAGCACCGCCGGGGCGGTCAGCGCCCCCAGGGTCACCACGGCCAGCACGGCCGACCGGCCGCCGATCCCCATCGAGCCCCAGCTCACCAACGTGAACGCGACGGCCGCCACCGTCAGCAGCAGGCCGCCCAGGGTCAGCAGGACGTTCTGGGCGCTGCGCGGCGCGGACGGCTGCTTCGGCGGCACATAACCCCACGGCTGGGCCGGAGCGCCCGGCCCGCCGCCGGGAGGCGCGCCCCAGGCCGACGGGTTCCAGCCCGGTGCGGCCGTCGGCGCGGGCGGCCGCAGCGCCGCGAGCAGCCAGGCACGCCGGGTCAGCAGCTGGGCCCGGCGGGCGTCCAGCTCGGCCAGTTCGCGGTCGAGGCGGGCCAGTTCCTCGGCGGGCGGGGGCACATGTTCCATGTACGGGAGTGTGACCCCGGCCGCCCGGCCCGTACATGCGCTCGGATACTCACTTCCCGGCCGGGACGCTCTGAGTAGAGCTCCGCCGGAAGCGGTTTGAACGAAGCCCGCGGAGCCCTGTATGGTTCAACCCGTTCCCGGGCGATTAGCTCAGTGGGAGAGCGCTTCGTTCACACCGAAGAGGTCACTGGTTCGAACCCAGTATCGCCCACCGGGGAAAGCCGGTCCGCAAGCATCACGCGGACCGGCTTTCGCATGTCCGGGCCCTCGAACCCCTCACGCCGCCGCGGGCAGTTCCGGGCGCAGCGGCCAGGACGGGTCCACCGCCTCCGGCGTCCCGCTCTTGGCGAACCACGCCTCCAGGCCACGCGCCTGGGCCGCGTGCCAGGTCGCCTGGAGGGTGTGCAGCTCGGCCGGCGACAGCCGCTCCATCCGGGCCGAGAAGCGCCGGCACACCGCCCGCACCAGCTCCAGCGACGCGGTCGCGTCGGCCGCCGCGTCATGGGCCCCGTCGAGCACCACCTCGTACCGCGCGCACAGATCCGTGAGCGTACGGCGGCCCTTGCGGTAGCGGTCCAGGTGTTTGTCCAGCACCCTCGGGTCCACCACCCGCATCGGCACGCCGTCGAGATACCCGGCCAGCGACGACGCCCGGTGCCGCCTCAACTCCCGGTCCAGCAGCGTCAGATCGAAGGGGGCGTTCATCACGACCAGCGGCCGGCCCGTCGCACAGCTCTCCGCCAGCGAACGGGCTATCTCGTCCATCACCGGCGCGGGCCAACGCCCGTTGCGCTGAAGGTGATCGTCCGTCAGTCCGTGGATCTCGGTCGCCCCGGGCGGGACCGGAACCCCCGGATTGACCAGCCAGCGGGTGACGCGGACGCGACCGCCCGCGGTGTCCTGCGCGACGAGAGCGGCCGAAACGATCCGGTCCTGCTCGACGTCCACGCCTGTCGTCTCCGTGTCAAAAGCGGCCAGTGGCCCCTCGAACCAGTGCATCATCCCCGAACTCCTCGCACCTGCGCGGCAGATGGAGTGATTCCCCTGCCCGATATCGGTGATACCCGGGCTGTTTGCCTGATACGCCGTTTGCGGGCGGTCCGATGCGGTGACAACACAGTTGAGACGTACGGAAGTTATCTCCGGCGTCCGTCGATCCGCCCAGCCCACGACACCCGCCGGCAGGCCACCTGCCATCGATCGGCACGCCCGGAAGGCACACGGAGCCATGGCGCTCGCGCAGCCCGACCCCGGAGGAACCGCCCGCGCCGAGGCCTTCGGGCCCCGGCTGCCGCAGCAGCTCGACGCGCCGCTGCGCGGCTCCCTCGCCACCACCGCCTGCATGGAGACCCTTCAGGTGGGCTATCTGCACGCCGTCGCGGCGGCGGCCGGATGCTCGCTGTCCCAGCCCTTCCCCGACAACGGCATCGACTGGCACGTCAGCCACGGCGCCCCGGCCCACACCGTCGACGACGAAGTGACCATCAAGGTGCAGCTCAAGTGCACCTACCAGATACCGCCGCACCCGGCGGGCGGGGCGTTCTCCTTCACGCTCGACAACGCCCACCTCGTGAAGCTCGCCCGCAGCCCCGTGTCGGTGCACAAGATCCTGGTCGTGATGATCGTGCCGCGCAGCCAGGACGACTGGCTGCGCGCCGGGCCCGGCGGCCTCGACCTGCGCCACTGCTGCTACTGGACCAACCTGGCCGGCCACGCGGTGACGGGCCGGTACCGGACCACTGTGCGCATCCCGACCTCGCGGATCTTCGACGACCGCGCACTCTGCGACATCATGGCCCGGGTCGGGGCCGGAGGGAGACCCTGATGCACCGGTCGATGGACGAGTCCACGGGCGGGGCGGGACTGCCCGCCGCCCGCTCGCACCCCACCGCCCGCACCGGCCCGCCGCCGGTCTCCGGGGCGGAGCTGCCCGATCCCGCCGTCCTCGGGGCGCTCCTGCGCCGGCACGGCTGGCAGCGGCGCGGGGGAGCGGCGGGCCGCTACGGCCGGTGGACCCCGCCCGGGTCCGCCGCCGGGGCGACGAGCCTGCTGGTGCCCGAGAGCGCGGCCTTCCCCGACAGCGGGGAGCTGATCGAGGAGGCGCTGCTCGCCCTCGGCCGCAGCGCCGACCCCTCCGCCCGCGACGTCCTGGTCTCCCTCACCGTGCCCAGCGACGAGATCCGCTGGTGGCGCGAGGTCCCCGAGTCGGTGGCGGCGGCCGCGGGCGCATCGGGCTGGACCGAGGCGGAGGAGCTGCGCTCGGCCGCCCGGCAGGTCCTCATGGCCGGTGCGCTGGCGGCCCGCGGCCGGGCCGGGTACCACGGGGCCCGGCACCGCAGGAAGGCGCGGGCCGCCCTGGACGACGCCCTGATCGGGCCCGGAGCCGACGGCCGGACCCTCACCGCGTACGTCCCCGTCGCCTCCGGCCGCGCCGTCGCCGTCCGGCTCTGCCACGCCCTGCACGCCACCCGCGAGGCGGTGGACTACCAGCGGGCCACCGGCGGCATGGAGGCCTTCGACAGCGC
This sequence comes from Streptomyces sp. DSM 106670, assembly GCF_055792845.1. Taxonomy (NCBI): domain Bacteria; kingdom Bacillati; phylum Actinomycetota; class Actinomycetes; order Kitasatosporales; family Streptomycetaceae; genus Streptomyces; species Streptomyces sp. DSM 106670. The sequence goes on along the minus strand of NZ_CM147704.1, from coordinate 1,117,564 downwards.
GGTCGAGGCAGGCGTCGGCCGGGAGCTGACCGAGGCGCTGATCGCCCTGGTGCGCGGCACCGAGGGGGCCGGGATCGATCTGCGGTGGGCGCCCGCCGCGGGCACCCCGGACGGCTGCCCGGCCCGCCCCGCGCCCGTCGAGTTCTCGCCGGGCGACCTGCCCGCCCTGCGCGCCGCCGGAGCCCGCTACCTCCGCGACGAGCCGGCCGTGCAGGTGCGGCTGACCGGCGCGGTGGTCCGGCTGCGCCGCTCCGGGCCGCGCGGCGCCGGGATCGTACGGCTGCGGGTGCTGGCCGGGGCCGAGGTCGCGCACGTCCGCGTGGAGCTGGACGAGGAGGCGTACCGCATCGCGGGCCACGCCCACCTCGTGGGGCTGCCGCTGCGGGTGGAGGGGCGGCTGGAGAACCGGGGCGGCTTCCGGCGGCTCACCGGGGCCTCGCAGGTCGCGCCCGTCCAGGTCGACGAGGCGGAGCGGGACCGGCTGATGAAGGCGCTCCAGGAGAACGTGGACTTCTTCGAGGAGGCGTGCGCGGGGGAGGAGCCGTAGCCCGGCCGGAAGGCGTTCGCGTCGGGGGCGTACGGCTCGGTACGATTCGCATTGTCTAGTCAATAGGAAGACAGACAACCCCCTCAGTCAGGAGAGACCGGTGTCAGACGTCCGTGTGATCATCCAACGCGATTCCGAGCGGGAAGAGCACGTGGTGACGACGGGCACGACGGCCGGCGAGCTCTTCCCCGGTCAGCGCACCGTCGTCGCCGCGCGCATCGGCGGCGAGCTGAAGGACCTGTCCTACGTCCTCCAGGACGGCGAGAGCGTCGAGCCGGTGGAGATCTCCTCCGAGGACGGCCTCAACATCCTGCGCCACTCCACCGCGCATGTCATGGCCCAGGCCGTGCAGGAGCTCTTCCCCGAGGCCAAGCTCGGCATCGGCCCGCCGGTCAAGGACGGCTTCTACTACGACTTCGACGTCGAGAAGCCGTTCACGCCCGAGGACCTCAAGGCCATCGAGAAGAAGATGCAGGAGATCCAGAAGCGGGGCCAGAAGTTCTCCCGCCGCGTGGTCTCCGACGAGGACGCCCGCGAGGAGCTCGCGAACGAGCCGTACAAGCTGGAGCTCATCGGCATCAAGGGCTCCGCCTCCTCGGACGACGGCGCGGACGTCGAGGTGGGCGGCGGCGAGCTGACCATCTACGACAACCTCGACCCCAAGACCGGTGACCTGTGCTGGAAGGACCTCTGTCGCGGTCCGCACCTGCCCACCACCCGGTTCATCCCGGCGTTCAAGCTGATGCGCAACGCCGCCGCGTACTGGCGCGGCAGCGAGAAGAACCCGATGCTCCAGCGCATCTACGGCACCGCCTGGCCCACCAAGGACGAGCTGAAGGCGCACCTGGAGTTCCTGGAGGAGGCCGCCAAGCGCGACCACCGCAAGCTCGGCAACGAGCTGGACCTCTTCTCCTTCCCCGACGAGATCGGCCCCGGCCTCGCGGTCTTCCACCCCAAGGGCGGCGTCATCCGCCGGGCCATGGAGGACTACTCGCGCCGCCGGCACGAGGAGGAGGGCTACGAGTTCGTCTACTCGCCGCACGCCACCAAGGGCAAGCTCTTCGAGAAGTCCGGCCACCTGGACTGGTACGCCGACGGCATGTACCCGCCCATGCAGCTCGACGACGGGGTGGACTACTACCTCAAGCCGATGAACTGCCCGATGCACAACCTGATCTTCGACGCGCGCGGCCGCTCCTACCGTGAACTGCCGCTGCGCCTCTTCGAGTTCGGCACGGTGTATCGCTACGAGAAGTCGGGCGTCGTGCACGGCCTGACCCGCTCGCGCGGCTTCACGCAGGACGACGCGCACATCTACTGCACCAAGGAGCAGATGGCGGAGGAGCTCGACCGCACGCTCACCTTCGTGCTGAACCTGCTCCGCGACTACGGGCTGACCGACTTCTACCTGGAGCTCTCCACCAAGGACCCGGAGAAGTACGTCGGCTCCGACGAGACCTGGGAAGAGGCCACCGAGACGCTCCGTCAGGTCGCCGAGAAGCAGGGGCTGCCCCTGGTCCCGGACCCGGGCGGCGCCGCGTTCTACGGTCCGAAGATCTCCGTGCAGTGCAAGGACGCCATCGGCCGCACCTGGCAGATGTCGACCGTGCAGCTCGACTTCAACCTGCCGGAGCGCTTCGACCTGGAGTACACCGGCCCGGACGGCTCGAAGCAGCGCCCGGTCATGATCCACCGTGCCCTGTTCGGCTCCATCGAGCGCTTCTTCGCCGTGCTCCTGGAGCACTACGCGGGCGCGTTCCCGGTCTGGCTCGCCCCGGTCCAGGCCGTCGGCATCCCGATCGGCGACGCCCACATCCCGTACCTCCAGGAGTTCGCCGCCAAGGCGCGCAAGCAGGGGCTGCGGGTGGACGTGGACGCGTCCTCGGACCGGATGCAGAAGAAGATCCGCAACCAGCAGAAGGCCAAGGTGCCCTTCATGATCATCGCTGGTGACGAGGACATGGCCAACGGCGCCGTCTCCTTCCGCTACCGCGACGGTTCGCAGGAGAACGGCATCCCGGTCGACGAGGCCATCGCCAAGATCGCGAAGGCCGTCGAGGACCGCGTACAGGTCTGATCCGTACGGCAGAGGCTCGATCCTTACGACAGAAACGGCCCCCGGAGCGCTAACCCCGCTCCGGGGGCCGTTTCTCGTCCTCCCGCGCGAACACCTGGATCAGCCACGACGAGAACGACCCCGTCACCGCGCCGAGCAGCGCCAGACCGCAGGCCATCAGCCCCGCCGCGACCACCCGCCCCCAGAACGTGACCGGGGTGGCGTCCCCGTAACCGACCGTCGTGAGCGTCGCGCACGCCCACCACACCGCGTCGCCGAACGTACGGATGGAGGCGCCGGGGGCCCGGTGCTCCAGGTGGTAGACCGCGAGCGAGGCGGCGAAGCCGAGCAGGCCGACGGTCATGCCCGCGTACGCCATCACCCGCGCGTACAGGTTCAGCCGCGGCCGGTCGTGGCGGCGCTGCACCGCCTGGTAGACCTGCACCATGCGCAGCGGGCGCAGCAGCGGCAGCAGCAGGACCAGGGTGTCGAGCCAGTGCACACGGGCGAAGCGCGAGCCCAGGCCGCTGAGCCGCAGCCGCGTCACGTAGTCGACGAGGAAGAGCAGCCAGGTCGACCAGACGAGGGTCAGCGCGATGTCGTGCCACGGCTGGGCGTCGTGCGGGGCCAGCACCCGGACCGCGTACCCCGTCAGGAAGAGCAGCCCCGCGGCGAAGAGCGGAACCTCCGTGCGCTGCTCCCAGCGCGTCAGCCGGGCGGGCGCCTCGGGGGCGGGTCGGTCGCTCATCGCCTCAGCATCGCGGGCGGGCGGGCGCGGCGGCCCCGGCGACACGCTCCGCCGGGGTGACGCAATATGCTGATCGGCATGACGAGTGAGCCGGAGCAGCAGATCGGCGTGGGGACGCCCGACGCGTTTCAGCGTCTGTGGACGCCTCATCGGATGGCGTACATCCAGGGTCAGGACAAGCCGACCGGCCCGGGTGCCGAGGACGGCTGTCCGTTCTGTTCGATTCCCGCGAAATCCGACGAGGACGGGCTCGTCGTGGCCCGCGGGGAGCACGTCTACGCGGTGCTGAACCTCTACCCGTACAACGGCGGCCACCTCATGGTCGTCCCCTACCGTCATGTGGCCGACTACACCGAGCTGGACGGGCCGGAGACCGCGGAGCTGGCGGACTTCACCAAGCGGGCGATGGTCGCGCTGCGGGCGGCCTCCGGGGCGCACGGCTTCAACATCGGCATGAACCAGGGCTCGGTGGCCGGCGCCGGGATCGCCGCGCATCTGCACCAGCACCTGGTGCCGCGCTGGGGCGGCGACACCAACTTCATGCCGGTCATCGGACACACCAAGGTGCTGCCCCAGCTGCTGGGCGACACCCGGGCGATGCTGGCCGAGGCCTGGCCCGCCGCCGTCTAGTACGTCGAAAGGAGAGGGCCCCCGCCTCGGTGGGGGCCCTTTTCCGTACGACGCCGTGCCTACGCGTCGTAGACGTCGGCCTTGCGCGGGGCCGGGTCCTGGACGAGGCCGCTCAGTATCATCGAGCGGTTGTCGAAGCGCTCCGTGTCGACGCCGTTCTCCGCGAGGACGCGCATCGCCGCCGTATGGACGGCCCGCAGCACCGGGGTGGCGGCCCGCATCGCCGTCCGCCATGAAGCGGTGGTTCCACGGCTTGGCCGCCCACGCGTGCCGCAGCCCGAACGGCTCGGGCAGCACTATCTTCCCGCCCAGGTAGTCCAGCAGCGGCGGATACCAGGTGAGCGGGGCCCGCAGGGCGAGCCGGACGACCTCCTTGGCGTCCACCAGGGCCAGCTGGATGTCCCGGGTCTCCCAGAAGCGGACCGTCTTGTTGACCGTCTTCGTCTTCGCGGCCGGTTTGGTCAGGAACAGACCGTGCACGGGCCCGAGCGCATGGCCGGTGACCTCGATGCGCAGGGTCTCGTGGAGCACGGTGACCGTGATCATCATGGTGATCACCAGCTGGCCGTCCCACAGGGTGAACTGGACGCCCAGATAGTGCCGGTCACCGCTGCCGAACTGCTGGTGGTTGCAGATCCGCTGTATCTCGTGCGGCTTCACCTGGAAGGTGGCGACGTCCTCCCCCTCGGGGCGCGTGACCGAGTCGGCGTTCTCCCCGATGGGCGAGACGATCCAGTGCTTCACGGACGGCTTCGGGAAGCCGCCGGTGTTCAGCGGCCCGCGCTCCAGCATCTTCAGCTGGTCGTGGATGATCCGGATCAGGTCCCAGCTGCGGAACTGGTGGATCTCCTTCGTCGGGTCCTTGGGGATCAGCTCCTCCGCCAGCTGCCAGCTGCCCCAGCGGGTGCCCATGCCGAGGACGCCCTTGGGGCCGGCGTAGAACACGGAGTTCGACTGCTGCTCGGCCGACAGCTTCTCCAGGCCCTGGCGCAGGGCCTCGCGCGCGGTCTCGTTGGGGTTCTTCGGCACCGCCTCGGGGATCTTCGCGATCACGCCGGTGCCGGAGAGCAGGCCTTCCCAGCGGGCTCGCAGGTCCTTGGCCGAGGTCTCCGCGATCCGCTTGGCGAGCAGCCAGCCGATCACCGGGGCGACGAGCGCGCCCCGGACGTAGAGCGCGAGCAGCCCGTCCAGCGGGAGGCTGACCATCAGGACCAGCGCGCCGATCCCGAAGGCGGCCAGCAGCACCGTGCCGACCGCGCGGAACGCCGTGTCCTTGGACTTGTTGAGCGCGTCCCGGATCCGGAAGGCGATCACCCAGGCCAGCATGCCGGGCAGGAACAGGATGCCGAACACCACGGTCACCAGGGTGAGCCGGGTGTCCCGGGCCTTGCGCAGGTTGTTCGCCGACAGACAGTGCTCCACCACGGTCTGCGGGTCCGTGCCGAAGGACTGGATCAGCGCCTTGCGGGCGCCGCCGAGCATGCGTTCCTGGACGGCACGGGCGAACGCCTCACCGAGATTCGGTTTGAAGTAGTCGGACTTGAAGAGCTTGGAGGAGCCCGGCTTCACTTCCGATTTGTGCCACTCGCTGTTGGCGTCGAGGATCGTCTCCACCGGACTGTCCCGATACGCCGCCGAGGCCAGGGCGTTGGTCGCCACGGTCTGGCCGCCCGAGCCCTGGATCGGGATCTGGGCCCCGGGTGAGAAGTCGAATCCGTCGTTGGCCACCTGTCGCCCCCACTCGCCGCACGTCTGCTCCTGCGGTGTGCCCAACTACCGTACGCGGCATACCTTCTGAGCTGCGACCACAGCGTATCGTCCGGATCACACCACCACCGGTCACCGGCGGGTACGCGGACGGTGTGTGCGACAGTGCGCCGGTCACGCGCCGGGTGACCCGTCCGCCCGCTCGGCGCGGACCCGGTCGGCGAGCTGCGGCGGCATCGCCTCGTGCCGGGCGTACGTACGGTCGAAGCGGCCGGTGCCGTGCGACAGGGAGCGCAGGTCCACCGCGTACCGGCCGACCTCGATCTCCGGCACCTCGGCCCGTACGAGGGTGCGCCCGCCCGGACTCTGTTCGGTGCCCACGACCCGGCCCCGCCGCCCCGACAGATCGCTCATCACCGGGCCCACGTAGTCGTCCGGAACCAGGACGCTCACCTCACAGACCGGCTCCAGGAGCTGGATACGGGTGTCGGACGCGGCCTCCCGCAGCGCGAGCGCCCCGGCGGTCTGGAAGGCGGCGTCCGAGGAGTCCACCGAGTGCGCCTTGCCGTCCAGCAGCGTGACCCGCACGTCGACCAGCGGATGCCCGGCGGCCAGCCCCCGGGCGGCCTGGGCCCGGACGCCCTTCTCCACCGAGCCGATGAACTGACGCGGCACCGAACCGCCGACCACCTTGTCGACGAACTCGATGCCGGAGCCCGGCGGCAGCGGCTCCACCTCGATCTCGCAGATCGCGAACTGCCCGTGCCCGCCCGACTGCTTGACGTGCCGTCCGCGCCCGGCCGCCCGGCCCGCGAACGTCTCGCGCAGCGGCACCCGGTGCGGCTCGGCGTCGACCTGGACGCCGTACCGGCTGCGCAGCCGCTCCAGCGCGACCTCCTGATGGGCCTCGCCCAGGCACCACAGGACGACCTGACCGGTGTCCGGGTTCTGTTCCAGGCGCAGCGTGGGGTCCTCGGCGACCAGCCGGGCCAGGCCCTGCGACAGCTTGTCCTCGTCCGCCTTGCCGTGCGCCCGTACGGCCAGCGGGAGCAGCGGGTCGGGCGTCGTCCAGGGCTCGATCAGGACCGGGTCGCCGGCCGGGGAGAGCGTGTCGCCGGTCTCCGCCTCGCCGAGCCGGGCCACACACGCCAGATCGCCCGCGACGCACCGGTCCAGGGCGTGCTGCCGGCGGCCGAACGGCGAGCTGAGCGCCCCGACCCGGATCTCCGCCTCGTGGCAGGGGCGCGGCGCGTGGCCCGTCGCGGTCAGACCGTGGCCGCACAGATGCACGGCGTCGTCGGGCCGCAGGGTGCCGGAGAAGACGCGGACCAGCGAGACCCGGCCCACGTACGGGTCGGAGGCCGTCTTGACGACCTCGGCGACCAGCGGGCCCCCGGGATCACAGACCGGCGCGGGCTGCGGTGTGCCCGAGGGAGTGGTGACGGCGGGCGGGGTGCGCTCCAGCGGGGTCGGGAAGCCGCGGGTGATCAGCTCCAGCAGCTCCACGGTGCCGATGCCCTGGCGGGCGCCCTCGGCCGCCGGAGCCGCGGTGAGGACCGGGTGGAAGGAGCCCCGGGCCACGGCTCGTTCCAGATCGCCGATCAGCGTCGCGACGTCGATGTCCTCGCCGTCGAGATAGCGGTCCATCAGGGACTCGTCCTCGCTCTCGGCGATGATCCCCTCGATCAGCCGCTCCCGGGCCTCCCGCAGCGGCTCCTCCTGGCCGGGCGCGGGCGGCAGCTCGGCGCGCTCGCCCGAGGAGTAGTCGAGGATCCGCCGGCTCAACAGCCCGGTCAGCCCGGTGAGCGGGGCGTGCCCGTCGGCGCCCTCGGGGCCGAGCACCGGCAGGTACAGCGGCAGTACGGCGTCGGGGTCGTCGCCCCCGAAGGCCTCGGCGCAGATCCGGTTCATCTCCCGGTAGGAGGTGCGGGCGGTGTCCAGATGCGTCACGACGATCGCCCGCGGCATGCCGACGAGCGCGCACTCCTCCCAGGCGGCCCGGGTGGTCGCGGCCACGGACGAGGCGTCCTGGGCCGCCGAGACGACGAAGAGGGCCGCGTCCGCCGCGCGCAGACCGGCCCGCAGCTCGCCGACGAAGTCCGCGTAACCGGGGGTGTCCAGCAGATTGATCTTGCAGCCGTCCCAGGCCACCGGAACCAGTGAGAGCTGTACGGAACGCCGTCGGCGCTGCTCGATCTCGTCGTAGTCGGAGACGGTCGCCCCGTCCTCGACCCGCCCGGCCCGGTTCACGGCCCCCGCCGTCAGGGCCAGCGCCTCGACCAGCGTGGTCTTGCCCGAACCGCTGGGGCCGACCAGCACCACGTTCCGTACGGCGGCGGGGTGGTCGGCCGTCGGTACTCCTCCGGCGGCTCCGGAATGTGCGTGTGCCTTGTCGCCCATGATGCGTGCCTCCCGGTCGATGGCGCGGTGCGGGGGAGGGCGACCGCGCGCGGAGCAGCGGTGGTCACGGGCACGGGGAGGCCGCCGCGGCGGCTTCGGCGACGCCCGCGGTCCTTCGAGCTTGGCACCGGAGCGGGGCCCCGTCCATACGTCGCGCAGCGGCGCCGCGGGGCCGGGCGGGGGCCGGTGTGACACCCGGCGGCGGGTGCCCGTCCGGTGCGGGGCACCGGTGGTGACTACGATGGGCCAGCCGGTGGCCGTAGGGGTCCTCCGGCGAACCGAACCCTCGGGAAGGCCATGCTGAACAAGTACGCGCGTGCATTCTTCACGCGTGTCCTCACACCGTTCGCCGCTCTGCTGCTCCGCCTCGGGGTCAGCCCCGACGCGGTCACTCTCATCGGCACGGCCGGAGTGATGGCAGGTGCGCTGGTCTTTTTCCCGATGGGGGAGTTCTTCTGGGGCACGATCGTCATCACGATCTTCGTCTTCTCCGACCTCGTCGACGGCAACATGGCGCGGCAGGCCGGGATCTCCAGCCGGTGGGGCGCGTTCCTCGACTCGACGCTGGACCGGGTCGCCGACGGGGCGATCTTCGCCGGCTTCGCCCTCTGGTACGCGGGCAGCGGTGACGACAACATCCTGTGCGCCGTCGCGATCTTCTGCCTGGCCAGCGGCCAGGTGGTCTCGTACACCAAGGCGCGCGGCGAGTCGATCGGCCTGCCGGTCGCGGTCAACGGCCTCGTGGAGCGCGCCGAGCGCCTGGTCATCTCGCTGGTCGCCGCCGGTCTCGCCGGACTGCACACGTTCGGCGTCCCCGGTATCGACGTCCTGCTGCCGATCGCGCTGTGGATCGTCGCCGCGGGCAGCCTCGTGACGCTGATCCAGCGCGTGGTGACCGTACGCCGCGAATCCGCCGAGGCGGACGCCGCGGAGGCCGCCGCCGGTCCGGCGGGAGCGGACGCCGCCGGGCGGGGGAGCGAGGCCGACCGGTGAGCGCCGGAGCGTCCGGTCTGAAGGGCCGGATCACCGACGGGCTGTACGGACTGGGCTGGAGCGCCGTCAAGAAGCTGCCCGAGCCCGCCGCCGCCCGCCTCTTCCGCACCATCGCGGACCAGACGTGGAAGCGGCGCGGCAAGAGCGTGCTGCGCCTGGAGTCGAACCTCGCCCGGGTCGTCCCCGACGCGGGCCCGGAGCGGCTGGCCGAGCTGTCCCGGGCCGGGATGCGCTCCTACATGCGCTACTGGATGGAGTCCTTCCGGCTGCCGACCTGGACGCCGGAGCGCATCAAGGCGAGCATCGACGTCAAGGACGCCCACCATCTGACCGAGGGCCTGGACGCCGGGAACGGCGTGATCATCGCCCTGCCGCACCTGGGTAACTGGGACCTCGCGGGCGCCTGGGTCACCACCGACCTCAAGGTCCCCTTCACCACCGTCGCCGAACGGCTGGAGCCCGCCACGCTCTACGACCGGTTCGTCGCCTACCGCGAGGGCCTGGGCATGGAGGTCCTGCCGCACAGCGGCGGCACCGCCTTCGGCACCCTGGCCCGGCGGCTGCGCGCGGGCGGCCTGATCTGCCTGGTGGCCGACCGGGACCTGTCCGCGTCCGGGGTCGAGGTGTCGTTCTTCGGCGCCACCGCCCGGATGCCCGCGGGCCCGGCGCTGCTCGCCCAGCAGACGGGCGCGCTGCTGCTGCCGGTGACCCTCTGGTACGACGGCACGCCGGTGATGGGCGCACGCGTCCACCCGCCGGTCGAGGTGCCGGAGGAGGGGACCCGCGCCGAGAAGACCTCCGCCATGACCCAGGCCCTGGCCGACGCCTTCGCCGGCGGCATCGCCGAGCACCCGGAGGACTGGCACATGCTCCAGCGGCTCTGGCTGGACGACCTGGACCCCCGGGGGGAACCCACGTGAAGATCGGCATCGTCTGCCCGTACTCCTGGGACGTACCGGGCGGCGTGCAGTTCCACATCCGGGATCTCGCCGAGCATCTGATCCGGCTCGGCCACGAGGTCTCCGTGCTGGCCCCCGCCGACGACGAGACACCGCTGCCCCCGTACGTCGTCTCGGCGGGCCGGGCCGTCCCGGTCCCGTACAACGGCTCCGTCGCCCGGCTGAACTTCGGCTTCCTGTCGGCGGCCCGGGTGCGGCGCTGGCTGCACGACGGCACGTTCGACGTGATCCACATCCATGAGCCGACCTCCCCGTCGCTCGGGCTGCTGGCCTGCTGGGCGGCGCAGGGGCCGATCGTGGCCACCTTCCACACCTCCAACCCGCGCTCCCGGGCGATGATCGCCGCGTATCCGATCCTCCAGCCCGCGCTGGAGAAGATCAGCGCGCGGATCGCGGTCAGCGAGTACGCCCGGCGCACGCTGGTCGAACACCTCGGCGGGGACGCCGTCGTCATCCCGAACGGCGTCGACGTCGGCTTCTTCGCCAAGGCCGAGCCGAAGGCCGAATGGCAGGGCCAGACCCTCGGCTTCATCGGCCGCATCGACGAACCCCGCAAGGGCCTGCCCGTCCTGATGAAGGCGCTGCCCGCGATCCTCGCCGCCCGCCCCGAGGCCCGGCTGCTGGTCGCCGGGCGCGGCGACGAGGAGGAGGCGGTGGCCTCGCTGCCGAAGGAACTGCGCGAGCGCGTCGAGTTCCTCGGCATGGTCAGCGACGAGGACAAGGCCCGGCTGCTGCGCAGCGTCGATGTGTACGTGGCCCCGAACACCGGCGGCGAGAGCTTCGGCATCATCCTGGTCGAGGCGCTGTCGGCCGGAGCGCCGGTGCTGGCGAGCGACCTGGACGCCTTCGCCCAGGTCCTGGACCAGGGCGCGGCCGGCGACCTGTTCGCCAACGAGGACGCCGACGCGCTGGCCGCCGCCGCGATCCGGCTGCTGGGCGACCCGGAGCGCCGGAAGGGGCTGCGCGAGCGCGGCGAGGCCCACGTACGGCGCTTCGACTGGGCGACGGTGGGGGCCGACATCCTCGCGGTGTACGAGACGGTGACCGACGGGGCCGCCTCGGTCGCCGCGGACGAACGCTCCGGGCTGCGGGCCCGGTTCGGGCTGGCCCGGGACTGACCGCGCGGGCTCCCGCCGACGCCGGGGCTCCCGGCGGTTGAGGGCCGGGCCCCGCGCGACGGTAGCGTGTGGGCCCGTGACCGTAACCCTCATCGTCTGGATCGTCCTCGCCGTCGTCGCGATCGGCGTGTACCTCAGCTGGACCGCCGGCCGCCTCGACCGCCTGCACTCCCGGATCGACGCCGCCCGCGCCGCCCTCGACGCCCAACTGCTGCGCCGCGCCTCGGTCACCCAGGAGCTGGCCACCTCCGGCGTCCTGGACCCGGCCGCCTCGATCGTCCTGTACGAGGCCGCGCACGCCGCCCGGCAGTCCGAGGAGGACCACCGCGAGGTCGCCGAGAGCGAACTGAGCACCGCCCTGCGCGCCGTCTTCGGCGAACCGGCCCAGGTCGACGCGGTGAAGGAGATCCCCGGCGGCGAGGAGGCCGCCACCGAACTGGCCGCCGCCGTACGCCGCGTACCCATGGCCCGGCGCTTCCACAACGACGCCGTGCGCGCCGCCCGCGCGCTGCGCCGGCACCGTACCGTCCGGCTCTTCCGGCTCGCCGGGCACGCGCCCTTCCCGCTGGCCTTCGAGATGGACGACGCCCCGCCGGTGGCCCTCGCGGACCGCCCGGGCACCTGAGTCCGGGGGCGGGGCCGGGGGCGGACCCGGCGTGGGGCCGGGGCCAAAACGATCCACGGCCTGTTCATTGGCCCTTGCTGTGGACCGGTCCCGCGGCGTTTGCTCGGCGATGCAGCATCCAGCGTCTTTTCACCGAGTGAGGTCCCGTGTCCACGCTTCCCAGCACCCCGCAGTCCGCCGAGTCCCCCGCCACCGGCACCGCCCGCGTCAAGCGCGGCATGGCCGAGCAGCTCAAGGGCGGCGTGATCATGGACGTTGTCGACGCCGAGCAGGCGAAGATCGCCGAGGACGCGGGCGCCGTGGCCGTCATGGCCCTGGAGCGGGTCCCGGCCGACATCCGCAAGGACGGCGGCGTGGCCCGGATGTCCGACCCCAACATGATCGAGGAGATCATCGGGGCCGTCTCCATCCCCGTCATGGCCAAGTCCCGCATCGGCCACTTCGTCGAGGCCCAGGTGCTCCAGTCCCTCGGCGTCGACTACATCGACGAGTCCGAGGTCCTCACCCCGGCCGACGAGGTCAACCACAGCGACAAGTTCGCCTTCACCACCCCCTTCGTCTGCGGCGCCACCAACCTGGGCGAGGCCCTGCGCCGCATCGCCGAGGGCGCGGCCATGATCCGCTCGAAGGGCGAGGCCGGCACCGGCAACGTCGTCGAGGCCGTCCGCCACCTGCGCCAGATCAAGAACGAGATCGCCCGGCTGCGCGGCTTCGACAACAACGAGCTGTACGCCGCCGCCAAGGACCTCCGTGCCCCGTACGAGCTGGTCAAGGAGGTCGCCGAGCTCGGCAAGCTGCCCGTCGTGCTGTTCTCCGCCGGTGGCGTCGCCACCCCGGCCGACGCCGCGCTGATGCGCCAGCTCGGCGCCGAGGGCGTCTTCGTCGGCTCCGGCATCTTCAAGTCCGGCGACCCGGCCAAGCGCGCCGCCGCCATCGTGAAGGCCACCACCTTCTACGACGACCCGAAGGTCATCGCGGACGCCTCCCGCAACCTGGGCGAGGCCATGGTCGGCATCAACTGCGACACGCTGCCCGAGTCCGAGCGCTACGCCAACCGCGGCTGGTAACCACTGATGAGCGACACCCCCCTGATCGGCGTCCTGGCTCTCCAGGGTGACGTACGGGAGCATCTGATCGCCCTGGCCTCGGCGGACGCCGTGGCCAGGCCGGTCCGGCGCCCCGAGGAACTCGCCGAGGTGGACGGCCTGGTCATCCCGGGCGGCGAGTCCACCACCATGTCCAAGCTGGCCGTGCTCTTCGGCATGATGGAGCCGCTGCGCGAGCGGGTCCGGGCCGGTATGCCGGTCTACGGCACCTGCGCCGGAATGATCCTGCTGGCCGAGAAGATCCTGGACCCGCGTTCGGGCCAGGAGACCGTCGGCGGCATCGACATGATCGTGCGGCGCAACGCCTTCGGCCGGCAGAACGAGTCGTTCGAGGCCGCGGTCGAGGTCGACGGCGTCGAAGGCGGCCCGGTGGACGGCGTCTTCATCCGCGCGCCCTGGGTCGAGTCCGTCGGGGCCGAGGCCGAGGTCATCGCCGAACACGGCGGGCACATCGTGGCCGTCCGGCAGAAAAACGCCCTCGCCACCTCGTTCCACCCCGAACTGACCGGCGATCATCGCGTACATGCCCTGTTCGTGGACATGGTGCGCGCAGTGAACTGAGCGGACCCCGGTAGGATCTCTCGGGTTCGACTCGATTTTGGTGACGCGAAGGAGAAGGCAGATGTCCGGCCACTCTAAATGGGCTACGACGAAGCACAAGAAGGCCGTGATTGACGCCAAGCGCGGCAAGCTCTTCGCGAAGCTGATCAAGAACATCGAGGTCGCGGCCCGCTCCGGCGGCGTCGACCCCGACGGCAACCCCACGCTCGTCGACGCCATCCAGAAGGCGAAGAAGAGCTCCGTCCCGAACAAGAACATCGAGTCCGCCGTCAAGCGCGGCGGCGGTCTCGAAGCGGGCGGCGCCGACTACGAGACGATCATGTACGAGGGTTACGGCCCCAACGGTGTCGCGGTGCTCATCGAGTGCCTCACCGACAACCGCAACCGCGCCGCTTCCGACGTACGTGTCGCGATGACCCGCAACGGCGGCTCGATGGCCGACCCGGGCTCCGTCTCGTACCTGTTCAACCGCAAGGGCGTCGTGATCGTGCCCAAGGGCGAGCTGACCGAGGACGACGTCCTCGGCGCGGTCCTCGACGCGGGCGCCGAGGAGGTCAACGACCTCGGCGAGACCTTCGAGGTGGTCAGCGAGGCCACCGACATGGTCGCGGTGCGCACCGCGCTCCAGGAGGCGGGCATCGACTACGACTCCGCCGAGGCCAACTTCCTGCCGACCATGCAGGTCGAGCTGGACGAAGAGGGCGCCCGCAAGATCTTCAAGCTCATCGACGCGCTGGAGGACAGCGACGACGTGCAGAACGTCTTCGCCAACTTCGACGTGTCCGACGAGGTCATGGAGAAGGTCGACGCCTGACGGCACGGCCGGCACGGCTTCACACGACGGGCCGACGGGGCACTCCCCGTCGGCCCGTCGTCCTGTGGTTACGACGGTTTGTCAGTGCGAGCCGATAGCCTGCGGGAACAGATGATCGAGCGGGCGCGGCGAGCGTCGAGGACAGGGGGGAGCTCCATGCGGGTTCTGGGTGTCGACCCGGGGCTGACCCGGTGCGGTGTCGGCGTGGTCGAAGGGGTCGCGGGCCGCCCGCTGACCATGCTCGGCGTCGGCGTCGTGCGCACCCCGGCCGACGCGGAGCTCGGCGACCGGCTCGTCGCCGTCGAGCGCGGCATCGAGCAGTGGCTCGACGAACACTCCCCGGGCTATGTGGCCGTCGAGCGCGTCTTCGCCCAGCACAACGTCCGTACGGTGATGGGCACCGCCCAGGCCAGCGCCATCGCCATGCTCTGCGCCGCCCGCCGCGGCATCCCGGTCGCCCTGCACACCCCCAGCGAGGTCAAGGCGGCCGTCACCGGTTCCGGCCGCGCCGACAAGGCCCAGGTCGGCGCGATGGTCACCCGGCTGCTGCGGCTGGACGCACCGCCCAAGCCCGCCGACGCCGCCGACGCCCTCGCGCTCGCCATCTGCCACATCTGGCGGGCGCCCGCGCAGAACCGCCTCCAGCAGGCGGTCGCCGCGCACCGCACCCAGGCCGCGCCCGGCGCCTCCCGTACGCCCGGCGCCCCGCGCACGACCGGCACGTCCCGCACGCTGAAAGGCCGCACCGCATGATCGCCTTCGTCTCCGGCCCGGTGGCCGCCCTCGCCCCGACCACGGCCGTCATCGAGGTCGGCGGCATCGGCATGGCCGTCCAGTGCACCCCGCACACCCTCGCCGATCTGCGCGTCGGCAAGGAGGCCCGCCTCGCCACCTCGCTGGTCGTCCGCGAGGACTCGCTCACGCTCTACGGCTTCGCCGACGACGACGAGCGGCAGGTGTTCGAGCTGCTCCAGACCGCCAGCGGCGTCGGCCCCCGCCTCGCCCAGGCGATGCTCGCCACCCACAGCCCCGACGCCCTGCGCCTCGCGGTCTCCACCGGCGACGAGAAGGCGCTCACCGCCGTCTCCGGCATCGGCAAGAAGGGCGCCCAGAAGCTGCTTCTGGAGCTCAAGGACCGGCTCGGCGAACCGGTCGGCGCACACATCGGCCAGCAGGGCATCGGGACCCCTGTGACCTCCGGCTGGCGCGACCAGCTCCAGGCCGCCCTGATCGGCCTCGGCTACGCGAGCCGCGAGGCCGACGAGGCGGTCAACGCCGTCGCCCCGCAGGCCGAGGCCGCCGTCGCCGAAGGCACCGCACCCCCCGTGCCGCAGCTGCTGCGGGCCGCCCTGCAGACTCTCAACCGCGCCCGCTGACCGGCACCGAACCACCGAAGAGGCCCTTGATGAACTGGGACGAGACCGGACCCGAGACCGACGAGCCGACCGGCCCGGTCCTCGACGACCGGCTGGTCGACGCCGACGCGGACGGTGAGGACACCGCGGTCGAGGCGGCCCTGCGCCCCAAGGACCTGGAGGAGTTCGTCGGCCAGGAGAAGGTCCGCGAACAGCTCGACCTGGTCCTCAAGGCCGCCCGCGCCCGCGGCGCCACCGCCGACCATGTGCTGCTCTCCGGCGCCCCCGGCCTCGGCAAGACCACCCTCTCGATGATCATCGCCGCCGAGATGAACGCCCCGATCCGCATCACCTCGGGCCCCGCCATCCAGCACGCCGGCGACCTCGCGGCGATCCTCTCCTCCCTCCAGGAGGGCGAGGTCCTCTTCCTCGACGAGATCCACCGCATGTCCCGGCCCGCCGAGGAGATGCTCTACATGGCGATGGAGGACTTCCGGGTCGACGTCATCGTCGGCAAGGGTCCCGGCGCCACCGCGATCCCGCTGGAGCTGCCCCCCTTCACCCTGGTCGGGGCCACCACCCGGGCCGGACTGCTGCCGCCCCCGCTGCGCGACCGCTTCGGCTTCACCGGGCACATGGAGTTCTACGCCCCCGCCGAGCTGGAGCGCGTCATCCACCGCTCCGCCCGCCTCCTCGACGTCGAGATCGACGTGGAGGGCGCCGCCGAGATCGCCGGACGCTCCCGCGGCACCCCCCGTATCGCCAACCGGCTGCTGCGCCGGGTTCGCGACTACGCCCAGGTCAAGGCGGAGGGAGCGATCGACCGGGAGATCGCCGCGGCCGCCCTCAAGGTGTACGAGGTTGACGCCCGCGGACTCGATCGGCTGGACCGTGCCGTCCTCGGCGCGCTGCTGAAGCTCTTCGGCGGCGGCCCGGTCGGCCTGTCCACCCTGGCGGTCGCCGTGGGGGAGGAGCGGGAGACCGTCGAGGAGGTCGCCGAGCCCTTCCTCGTACGGGAAGGACTGCTGGCCAGGACGCCGCGCGGCCGGGTCGCGACCCCCGCTGCCTGGGCGCATCTGGGCCTGGTCCCGCCGCAGCACGGAGCAAAGGGACAACAGGGTCTGTTCGGGGCGTGATGCGTCACAGGTTCGCGTGTACAGGAACCCCGGTGTCATGCTGGGCGTTGTTCCATCGATGCGGACTCGCTTAGACTCCGCCGATGCCGCCCTTACCGGTCGGTGTACCCACCCCCGTAGATACAGGCCGCATTCCAGCGCGGTCGTGCGAAGGAATTCCCGTCCCGTGGATCTCTTGACTCTCCTCCCCTTCATCGTGCTCATCGGGGCCATGTTCCTGATGACCCGCTCCGCCAAGAAGAAGCAGGCGGCCGCCGCGCAGATGCGCAACGACATGCAGCCCGGTACCGGCGTCCGGACGATCGGGGGCATGTACGCGACCGTCAAGGAAGTCCACGACGACACCGTTCTCCTCGAGGTCGCCCCCGGCGTGCACGCCATCTACGCGAAGAACGCCATCGGCGCCGTCCTGGACGACGCGGAGTACAACCGCATCGTGCACGGCGACGACCCGGAGCTGGACGCGGAGGGCACGGTCGTTCCCGACGACGCCTCCTCGCTGACCGGCGAGTCCGACGCCGCCGAGGTCGCCAAGATCGACCTGGGCAAGGACGACGCGGCCGACGACGCCGAGACCGAGGACGCGCCCGCCAAGGACGCCGCCGCCAAGGACGTCAAGGACGCCAAGGGCGAGGGCAAGACCGACGGCGAGGCCGACTCCAAGTAGTTTCACGATCCCGGGGACGTCGTGCGCCCACCGGCGCGCGGCGTCCCCGGGACCGTGCGGTCGTCTGCGGGGGGCAGGGTCCCCACTACACTTCGTGGCCGCTCGGGCGCGTACCCGGCGCGGGGCGGTTGGACAGGGAGAAACGAGAAGGTGGCAGCACCCAAGAAGGGCCGAGGGCCGTCCGGCGGTCAAGGCAGGCCGGGGCGTGCCCTGGCTCTGATCCTCATCGCCATGGTCGCGCTCACCGGCGGGTTGTTCCTGTCCGGGCACACCACGCCCCGGCTGGGCATCGACCTGGCCGGCGGGACGTCGATCACGCTGGAAGCGCAGAACCAGCCCGGCAAGCCGAACGCGATCAACCAGACCAACATGGACACCGCGGTCGGGATCATCGAGCGGCGTGTCAACGGTCTGGGCGTCTCCGAGGCCGAGGTCCAGACCCAGGGCTCGAAGAACATCATCGTCAACATCCCCAAGGGGACGAACTCCAAGCAGGCCCAGGAGCAGGTCGGCACCACCGCCCAGCTCTACTTCCGGCCTGTTCTGACGGTGCAGGCGAGCGGCCCGGAGGCGCCCACGCCCTCCGGTTCGGCGACGCCCTCGGGCAGCGCCACTCCGAAGCCCGGCGAGTCCGCCGAGGGTGAGGACAAGGCCAAGGGCGAGGACAAGCCCGAGGGCGAGGAGGCCACCGGTACGGAGGCCACCCCCTCGGCGAGCGCCACCACCCAGGGCCGCGCGGTCACCGGCGCCCTGAAGAAGGACGACCCGACCCCCGGCGCCTCCGACAAGCCGAAGCCGTCCGATTCCCCCGAGGCCTCGCCCTCCGCGGACCCGGCGACGGCCAAGCTCCAGGAGGAGTTCGCCAAGCTCGACTGCACCGACCCCAAGCAGCGCACGGAGGCGGGCCAGAACGCCAAGCCCACCGACTCGATCGTCGCCTGCGGCTCGAACGTCCCGGGCAGCTACGAGAAGTACGTGCTCGGCCCGGCCGAGGTCTCCGGCAGCGACGTCGACGACGCCAAGGCGGCCATCGACCAGCAGTCCGGCGAGTGGATCGTGTCGATGGAGTTCACCTCCAAGGGCGCGAAGAAGTTCCAGACGATCACCGGCCGGCTCTCGCAGCAGCAGCCGCCGATGAACCAGTTCGCCATCGTCCTCGACGGCGAGGTCGTCTCCGCCCCCTCGGTGCGCACGGCGCTCAGCAAGAACGCCCAGATCTCCGGCAGCTTCACCCAGCAGTCGGCCGAGGACCTCGGCAACATCCTGTCCTACGGCGCACTGCCGCTGACCTTCAAGGAGGTCAGCGTCACCACGGTGACCGCGGCGCTCGGCAGCGAGCAGCTCCAGGCGGGCCTGATCGCCGGTGCGATCGGTCTGGCGCTGGTCATCATCTACCTGGTCGTCTACTACCGGGGCCTCGCGTTCATCGCCCTGCTCAGCCTGCTGGTCTCCGGCATCCTGACGTACACGATCATGGCCTTGCTGGGCCCGGCCATCGGCTTCGCGCTGAACCTGCCGGCGGTCTGCGGCGCCATCGTCGCCATCGGCATCACGGCGGACTCCTTCATCGTCTACTTCGAACGCGTCAGAGACGAGATCCGCGAAGGACGCACGCTGCGGCCGGCCATCGAGCGCGCCTGGCCGCGCGCCCGGCGCACCATCCTGGTCTCCGACTTCGTGTCGTTCCTGGCCGCCGCGGTGCTCTTCATCGTGACCGTCGGCAAGGTGCAGGGCTTCGCTTTCACGCTCGGCCTCACCACGCTGCTCGACGTCGTCGTGGTGTTCCTCTTCACCAAGCCCCTGATGACGCTCATGGGCCGGACGAAGTTCTTCTCCAGTGGCGGTCCGTGGTCCGGGCTGGACCCGAAGCGGCTCGGCGCCCAGCCGCCGTTGCGCCGCTCGCGCCGTGTCAACGCCCCCACCGAACCGAAGGAGGCGTGAGATGTCGCGACTCGGCAATCTCGGCGCCCGGCTCTACCGCGGTGAGGTCGGTTACGACTTCATCCGCAACCGCAAGATCTGGTACGGCATCTCGATACTGATCACCATCACGGCCATCATCGGCGTGGCGGTCGGCGGCCTCCGCATGGGTATCGAGTTCAAGGGCGGCGCGGTCTTCACGACCGACACCCAGGCTCAGATCTCGACCTCGCAGGCCACGGATGTGGCGACCGAGGCCTCCGGGCACCAGGCCATCGTCCAGGAGCTGGGCAACGGCGGTCTGCGCATCCAGATCACCGAGGTCGACACCGCCAAGGCCAACGAGATCAAGGAGACCCTCTCCGACGAGCTCGGCATCCCGGCCAACGACATCAACGCGGACCTGGTCGGCCCCAGCTGGGGTGAGCAGATCGCCAACAAGGCGTGGACCGGCCTCGGGGTCTTCATGATCCTGGTGGTGATCTATCTGGCCATCGCCTTCGAGTGGCGGATGGCCGTCGCCGCCCTCATCGCGCTGATCCACGACATCACCATCACGGTCGGCGTCTACGCCCTGGTCGGCTTCGAGGTCACCCCGGGCACGGTGATCGGTCTGCTGACCATTCTCGGTTACTCCCTGTACGACACGGTGGTGGTCTTCGACAGCCTCAAGGAGGGCCAGAAGGACATCACCAAGCAGACCCGCTTCACGTACAGCGAGATCGCCAACCGGTCGATCAACAGCACCCTGGTCCGCTCCATCAACACCACCGTGGTGGCGCTCCTGCCGGTGGCCGGTCTGCTGTTCATCGGCGGCGGCGTCCTCGGCGCGGGCATGCTGAACGACATCTCGCTGTCGCTGTTCGTCGGTCTCGCCGCCGGCGCCTACTCCTCGATCTTCATCGCCACGCCGCTCGTCGCCGACCTCAAGGAACGCGACCCGCAGATGAAGGCCCTGAAGAAGCGTGTCCTGGCCAAGCGGGCCGCCGCGGCCGCCAAGGGCGAGTCCCCCGAGGACGACGGCTTCCAGGACGCGCCGGACAGCGCCGAGACGGCGGGCACGGCGATCGGCCGCCCCCGGTCGCACCGCACCCCCGGGAAGCGCTGAGCGATGACGAGCACCACCGAATCCACCAGGGAGCTGCTGCTCAGCCGGATCCGCGATGTCGCGGACTACCCGAAGCCGGGCGTGATGTTCAAGGACATCACCCCGCTGCTCGCGGACCCGGTGGCCTTCACGGCGCTCACCGACGTCCTCGCGGAGCTGTGCGTACGGCACGGCGCCACGAAGATCGTCGGCCTGGAGGCCCGCGGCTTCATCCTGGCCGCGCCCGTCGCGGTTCGGGCGGGCATCGGCTTCATCCCGGTCCGCAAGGCCGGGAAGCTCCCCGGGGCCACGCTGAGCCAGTCCTACGAGCTGGAGTACGGCAGCGCGGAGATCGAGATCCACGCCGAGGACCTCGACGCCGGTGACCGGATCATGGTCATCGACGACGTCCTCGCCACCGGCGGCACCGCCGGGGCCTCGCTGGAGCTCATCCGGCGGGCCGGCGCCCAGGTCGCGGGCGTCGCGGTCCTCATGGAGCTCGGCTTCCTCGCGGGCCGGGCCCGCCTGGAGCCCGCTCTCGCCGGGGCGCCGCTGGAGGCTCTGATCACGGTCTGAACCACCGGCGACCGTCCGGCGACGGACATCGAGCACCAGGGATGGGCACCCGGGAACACCGGGTGCCCATCCCTCGTTGTGCAGGCTCCCACCGTCCCCGGGCGAGGTCCCGCCGGGGGATCGATACCATGGGCTCCCGGGTACCCCGGATCCGCACGAGGAGCGCTCTTGCCAGACGAGGCCCAGTCAGCCGCCGCCCCGCAGCCCGACAAGCCCGTGGCGGCCCCCGCCACGCCGCAGAAGGCCGCGCCCTCGAACGCGCCGAAGCCCGCGCCCCCCGGGCCCGCCGCCGACGCCGCGCGCCCCCCGGCCGCCGCGAAGCCCGCCGCTCCCGCGAAGGACGCCGAGCCCACCGCTCCCGCGAAGCCCGCGGAGTCCGCCGCTCCGGCCAAGCCCGCGGCCCCCGAGGCCCCGAAACCGGCCGGGACCGGCAGCCCGGCGCAGCCGCCGGCCAGGAAACCGGCCGCCGCCGCCCCCAAGCCCCCGCCGCCCGGACCCCCCGCGAAGGCCGCAGCCTCCACCGGGTCCGCCTCCCGCAGCGGCGGCTCGTCCAACCGGGTGCGGGCCCGCCTCGCCCGACTGGGCGTACAGCGCTCCAGCCCGTACAACCCGGTCCTGGAACCCCTCCTGCGGACGGTCCGCGGCAACGACCCCAAGATCGAGACGGCCACGCTCCGCCAGATCGAGAAGGCCTACCAGGTCGCCGAGCGCTGGCACCGGGGCCAGAAGCGCAAGAGCGGCGACCCCTACATCACCCACCCGCTGGCCGTCACCACGATCCTCGCCGAGCTCGGCATGGACCCGGCGACGCTGATGGCGGGCCTGCTGCACGACACCGTCGAGGACACCGAGTACGGCCTGGACACCCTCAAGCGCGACTTCGGCGACCAGGTCGCCCTGCTCGTCGACGGTGTCACCAAGCTGGACAAGGTCAAGTTCGGCGAGGCCGCGCAGGCCGAGACCGTACGAAAGATGGTCGTCGCCATGGCCAAGGACCCCCGGGTCCTGGTCATCAAGCTCGCCGACCGCCTGCACAACATGCGCACCATGCGCTACCTCAAGCGGGAGAAGCAGGAGAAGAAGGCCCGCGAGACGCTGGAGATCTACGCCCCGCTGGCGCACCGGCTGGGCATGAACACCATCAAGTGGGAGCTGGAGGACCTCGCCTTCGCGATCCTCTACCCCAAGATGTACGACGAGATCGTCCGCCTCGTCGCCGAGCGGGCCCCCAAGCGCGACGAGTACCTCGCCATAGTGACCGACGAGGTCCAGTCCGACCTGCGCGCCGCCCGCATCAAGGCCACCGTCACCGGCCGCCCCAAGCACTACTACAGCGTCTACCAGAAGATGATCGTGCGAGGCCGCGACTTCGCCGAGATCTACGACCTGGTCGGCATCCGCGTCCTCGTCGACACCGTCCGCGACTGCTACGCGGCGCTCGGCACCGTCCACGCCCGGTGGAACCCGGTGCCCGGGCGGTTCAAGGACTACATCGCGATGCCGAAGTTCAACATGTACCAGTCGCTGCACACCACGGTGATCGGTCCCAGCGGCAAGCCCGTCGAGCTCCAGATCCGTACGTTCGACATGCACCGCCGCGCCGAGTACGGCATCGCCGCCCACTGGAAGTACAAGCAGGAAGCCGTCGCGGGCGCCTCCAAGGTGCGCACCGACGTCCCCAAGAACACCGGCCGCGGCCAGGACACCGTCAACGACATGGCGTGGCTGCGCCAGCTCCTGGACTGGCAGAAGGAGACCGAGGACCCCGGCGAGTTCCTGGAGTCCCTGCGCTTCGACCTCTCACGCAACGAGGTCTTCGTCTTCACGCCGAAGGGCGACGTGATAGCGCTGCCCGCCGGCGCGACCCCCGTCGACTTCGCGTACGCCGTCCACACCGAGGTCGGCCACCGGACCATAGGAGCACGTGTCAACGGGCGGCTCGTCCCGCTCGAATCGACGCTCGACAACGGCGATCTGGTCGAGGTCTTCACCTCCAAGGCGGCCGGCGCCGGACCCTCCCGGGACTGGCTCGGCTTCGTCAAGTCGCCGCGCGCCCGCAACAAGATCCGCGCCTGGTTCTCCAAGGAGCGCCGCGACGAGGCCATCGAGCAGGGCAAGGACGCCATCGCGCGCGCCATGCGCAAGCAGAACCTGCCGATCCAGCGCATCCTCACCGGCGACTCGCTGGTCACCCTCGCCCACGAGATGCGCTACCCGGACATCTCCTCGCTGTACGCGGCGATCGGCGAGGGCCATGTCGCCGCCGCCGGCGTGGTGCAGAAGCTGGTGCAGGCGCTCGGCGGCCACGACGAGGCCAACGAGGACATCGCCGAGTCCACCCCGCCCTCGCACGGCGGCCGCAGCAAGCGCCGCGCCAACGCGGACCCCGGCGTCGTCGTCAAGGGCGTCGAGGACGTCTGGGTCAAGCTGGCCCGCTGTTGTACGCCCGTCCCCGGCGACCCGATCATCGGCTTCGTCACCCGGGGCAGCGGCGTCTCCGTGCACCGCGCGGACTGCGTCAACGTGGAATCGCTCTCGCAGCAGCCCGAGCGGATCCTGGAGGTCGAGTGGGCCCCCACCCAGTCCTCGGTCTTCCTGGTCGCCATCCAGGTCGAGGCGCTGGACCGCTCCCGGCTGCTCTCCGACGTCACCCGGATCCTCTCCGACCAGCACGTCAACATCCTCTCGGCGGCCGTCCAGACCTCCCGCGACCGGGTGGCCACCTCCCGCTTCACCTTCGAGATGGGCGACCCCAAACACCTGGGCCACGTCCTGAAGGCCGTACGCGGCGTGGAGGGCGTCTACGACGTCTACCGGGTCACCTCGGCCCGCAGGCCGTAGCAGCGCATACGAGAGGGGCCCCGGTACGCGATGCGTACCGGGGCCCCTCCCTCGTACAGCGGGTCTCAGCCGCCGAACTCCTCCAGGCCCTTGAGCGCCTGGTCCAGCAGCGCCTGCCGGCCCTCCAGCTCCTTGGCCAGCTTGTCCGCACGGGCGTTGTTGCCCTGGGCACGCGCCGTGTCGATCTGGCCGCGCAGCTTGTCCACGGCGGCCTGGAGCTGACCGGTCAGACCCGCGGCCCGGGCCCGCGCCTCCGGGTTCGTCCGGCGCCACTCGGACTCCTCGGACTCCTGGAGCGCCCGCTCCACCGCCTGCATCCGGCCCTCGACCTTCGGGCGGGCGTCACGCGGTACGTGCCCGATGGCCTCCCAGCGCTCGTTGATGGACCGGAACGCGGCCCGGGCCGCCTTGAGGTCCTTCACCGGCACCAGCTTCTCGGCCTCGGCGGCGAGCTCCTCCTTGAGCTTGAGATTCTCGCCCTGCTCGGCGTCCCGCTCCGCGAAGACCTCGCCGCGGGCGGCGAAGAAGACGTCCTGGGCGCCGCGGAAGCGGTTCCACAGGTCGTCCTCGGCCTCGCGCTGGGCGCGGCCCGCCGCCTTCCACTCGGTCATCAGGTCGCGGTAGCGCGCCGCCGTGCCCGCCCAGTCCGTGGAGCCGGACAGCGCCTCGGCCTCGGTGACCAGCTTCTCCTTGGCCTTGCGGGCGTCCTCGCGCTGGGCGTCCAGCGCGGCGAAGTGCGCCTTGCGCCGCTTGGAGAACGCCGATCGGGCGTGCGAGAAGCGGTGCCACAGCTCGTCGTCCGACTTGCGGTCCAGGCGGGGGAGACCCTTCCAGGTGTCCACCAGCGCCCGCAGCCGCTCACCGGCCGACCGCCACTGCTCGCTCTGTGCCAGCTCCTCCGCCTCGGCGACCAGCGCCTCCTTGGCCTGCTTGGCCTCGTCGGTCTGCTTGGCCTTGAGGACCTTGCGCTCCTCGCGGCGCGCCTCGACCGTCGAGACGAGCGCGTCCAGCCGCTTGCGCAGCGCGTCGAGGTCGCCCACCGCGTGGTGCTCGTCGACCTGCTGCCGCAGATGGTCGATCGCCGCCGTCGCGTCCTTGGCCGACAGGTCGGTGGTCTTCACCCGCCGTTCGAGGAGGCCGATCTCGACCACAATGCCGTCGTACTTGCGCTCGAAATAGGCCAGAGCCTCCTCGGGGGAACCGGCCTGCCACGATCCGACGACCTGCTCGCCGTCGGCTGTACGCACGTACACGGTGCCCGTCTCATCGACGCGGCCCCACGGGTCGCTGCTCACAGCGCCTCCTCCACCTGATACCTGCGAGGGGGTTCGCCCCCCGGGCATCGTCCACAGTTTCCTGGGGCGGGCCTCGCCCGCCCTGCACAACGCCAATCTAGGCGACCGGCCACCCGGCTGTCCGCACTCAGCGCGGCCGAAATTCTCCGCTCCGGCCCGGGGCAGCCCGCTGCCCCGCCGGTGGCCGCCCGGCCGGTCGCCGTCCTGCCGCTTCCGTCCCGCCGGTTCAGTCCTTCTCGACCGAAGCCTTCTCGATCGTCACGGCCTTCTTCGGGGCGCCGTCGCCCGCGCCGCCCTCGACACCGGCCTCGCCGACCTTCTGGACGGCCTTCAGCGAGGCGTCGTCCATCGTGCCGAACGGGGTGTAGGTGGGCGGGAGCTTCGTCTCCTTGTAGACCAGGAAGAACTGGCTGCCGCCGGTGCCGGGCTGGCCGGTATTGGCCATCGCCACCGTGCCCGGAGGGAAGGACACCGTGCCGTCGGCGCCCGCCTTGCCGAGCGCGTCCAGGTTCTCGTCCGGGATGTTGTAGCCCGGGCCGCCGGTGCCGTCGCCCTTCGGGTCGCCGCACTGGAGCACGAAGATGCCCTGGGTGGTCAGCCGGTGGCACTTGGTGGCGTCGAAGTAGCCCTTGTCGGCGAGCGCCTTGAAGGAGTTCGTCGTCTCCGGGGTCTTCGCCGCGTCCATCGAGAACGCGATGTCGCCCTGGCTCGTCTTGAGCGACATCGTGTACGTCGCCTTCTTGTCGATCTTCATCGGAGGCGTGGGAGCCTTGCTCTCGCTCTCCGAAGGCTCCGGAGCGGGGCTCTGGCTCGCCGCGGCGTCGGTCTTCTTGTCCTTGTCGTCGTCCTTGCCCGATACGACGAACGCGCTCACGCCCACGACGGCGACCACGGCCACCGAGGCCGCGACGATCGCGGTGATGCGCCTGGTCCTGCGGCGGGCCTCCTCCCGGCGCTTCTGCTGGCGCTCGAACTTCTCCCGGGCGAGCTGCCGCCGCCGCTGTTCGCTGCTGGACACCGGTTGGGCTCCTTGTTACGTCGTGAAATGAGGGCCTGAGTTGCCCGTACCGTATATGGGTTACCTGTGTCATGAGGAGCGCCGGTAGGCTCTGATCTGCCGCATCCGCCGCTGCGGCCGCATCCTCCGGACGAACATTAAGGACGATCGTGCTCATTGCCGGGTTCCCCGCCGGGGCCTGGGGGACCAATTGCTACCTGGTCGCCCCCGCCGCCGGTGAGGAGTGCGTGATCATCGACCCGGGCCACCAGGCCGCCCAGGGCGTCGAGGAAACGCTGAAGAAGCATCGGCTCAAGCCCGTCGCCGTCGTGCTCACCCACGGCCATATCGACCATGTCGCCTCGGTCGTCCCCGTCTGCGGCGCCCACGACGTCCCCGCCTGGATCCACCCCCAGGACCGCTACATGATGAGCGACCCGGAGAAGGCGCTCGGCCGCTCGATCGGGATGCCGCTCATGGGCGAGCTGACCGTGGGGGAGCCGGACGACGTCAAGGAGCTGACCGACGGCTCGAAGCTGACCCTGGCCGGGCTCGAGTTCGGCGTCTCGCACGCGCCCGGCCATACCAAGGGGTCGGTGACGTTCGGGATGCCCGAGGCCGCGGACATTCCGCCGGTCCTCTTCTCGGGCGACCTGCTCTTCGCCGGCTCCGTCGGACGCACCGACCTGCCCGGCGGCGACCACGCCGAGCTGCTCGAGTCGCTGGCCCGTGTGTGCCTGCCGCTCGACGACTCGACCGTGGTGCTGTCCGGCCACGGCCCCCAGACGACCATCGGCCGCGAGCGCGCCTCCAACCCGTTCCTGAACGGTCTGGACGCGGCGCCGCGCCGAGGACTGTAGACGAGAGACGTATTCACGTGAGCACCTTTCAGGCCCCCAAGGGCACGTACGACCTGACCCCGCCCCGTTCCGCGACGTTCCTGGCGGTGCGCGAGGCCATCGCGGCCCCGCTGCGCGACTCGGGCTACGGCTACATCGAGACGCCCGGCTTCGAGAACGTCGAGCTCTTCGCGCGCGGAGTCGGCGAGTCCACCGACATCGTCACCAAGGAGATGTACACCCTCACCACCAAGGGCGGCGACCAGCTGGCGCTGCGCCCCGAGGGCACCGCCTCCGTGCTGCGCGCGGCCCTGGAGTCCAACCTCCACAAGGCGGGCAACCTCCCTGTCAAGCTCTGGTACTCCGGCTCGTACTACCGCTACGAGCGCCCGCAGGCGGGCCGCTACCGCCACTTCTCGCAGGTCGGCGCCGAGGCCATCGGCACCGAGGACCCGGTCCTGGACGCCGAGCTGATCATCCTCGCCGACCAGGCGTACCGCTCGCTGGGCCTGCGGCAGTTCCGCATCCTGCTGAACTCGCTGGGCGACAAGGAGTGCCGCCCGGTCTACCGCGAGGCGCTCCAGACCTTCCTGCGCGACCTCGACCTCGACGAGGAGACCCGCCGCCGCATCGAGATCAACCCGCTGCGCGTCCTGGACGACAAGCGGGCCGACGTACAGAAGCAGCTCACCGATGCCCCGAAGCTGCGCGACTATCTGTGCGACGCGTGCAAGGCGTACCACGAGGAGGTCCGGGCGCTCCTCACGGCCGCCGGCGTGGTCTTCGAGGACGACGAGAAGCTGGTGCGCGGCCTCGACTACTACACCCGCACCACCTTCGAGTTCGTCCACGACGGTCTCGGCTCCCAGTCCGCGGTGGGCGGCGGCGGCCGCTATGACGGGCTGTCCGAGATGATCGGCGGCCCCGAGCTGCCGTCCGTCGGCTGGGCGCTCGGCGTGGACCGCACGGTCCTCGCGCTGGAGGCCGAGGGCATCGAGCTCGACCTGCCCTACACCACCAGCGTGTACGCGGTCCCGCTCGGCGAGGAGGCCCGCCGGGTGCTGTTCGGCGTGGTCACCGGGCTGCGCCGGGCGGGGATCGCCGCGGACTTCGCGTTCGGCGGCCGCGGGCTGAAGGGCGCGATGAAGAGCGCCAACCGCTCGGGCGCGCGCTACGCCCTGGTGGCGGGCGAGCGCGATCTCGCCGAGGGCGTCGTCCAGCTCAAGGACATGGAGTCCGGCGAGCAGAGCGCGGTGCCGCTGACCGAGGTCGCGGCCGAACTGGCGAAGCGCCTCGGCTGACAGAGCCGTGAACGGGGCGCGGGCGGCAGGACTCCAGGTCCTGCCGCCCGCGCCTTTTCCGTCCGCTCACAGCAGCCCGTGGCGCATCGCCCCCGTCACCGCGGCGGTCCGGTCGCCGACGCCCAGCTTGCCGAAGACCCGCAGCAGATGGGTCTTCACCGTCGACTCGCCGATGAACAGCCGCCGCCCGATCTCCGCGTTGGTGCACCCCTCCGCCACCAGCCGCAGCACCTGCGTCTCGCGCTCCGAGAGCCGGGGCACCTCCGGCGCTTCGCGCAACTGGTCCACCAACCGGGTCGCCACCGTCGGCGCGAGCACGGTCTCGCCCCGGGCCGCGGCCCGGATCGCGTCCGCCAGCTCCGCCCGGCCCAGGTCCTTGAGCAGATAGCCGGACGCGCCGGCCTCCACCGCGCGCAGGATGTCGCTGTCGCTCTCGTACGTGGTGAGCACGACGACCCGGCACGGCAGCCCGGCCGCCCGGATCCGGCGGATCGACTCGACGCCTCCGCCGCCCGGCATCCGCAGGTCCATCAGCACGATGTCCGGCAGCAGTTCGGCGCAGAGCGCCTCGGCGCGCGGACCGCTGGACGCCTCACCCACGACCTCCAGGTCCGGCTCGGCGTCCAGCATCCCGCGCAGCCCCTCCCGTACGACGGGGTGGTCGTCGGCCAGCAGGACTCGGATCATCACAAACTCCTTCTAGGGGGCGCGGGTGGCGCCCGCGGACGGGGCGGCCGGGGGCAGCGGCAGGGTCACGGTCACCGAGGTCCCGGCGCCCGGCGCACTGCGGACCGCCGCGCCGCCGCCCGCTTCCTCGGCCCTGGCCCGTACACCGTCGAGGCCGTAGCCCTCGCGCGGCGCCCGGGGGTCGAAGCCGCGCCCCTCGTCCCGTACGGACAGGGTCAGGGCGTCGGAGGCGTACGTCAGCACGACGGCCACCGGTACGGACGGGCCCGCGTGTTTACGGGTGTTGGCGAGGGCCTCCTGACAGGCGCGCAGGACGACGACCTCGTACGCGGTCGGCAGCGGGCGGACGCCGCCGGTCACCGTCAGCCGGGCCGGGGCGCCGGTCTGCGCGGTGTGCCGGTCGGTCAGCCGGTTCAGGGCGTCCGCCAGCGAGTTGCCCGCCAGGTCGGCCGGAGAGCCACCGGCCACCAGCGCCCGTGCCTCGGCGAGGTTCTCCCGCGCGGTCCGGGTCATCAGCTCCACATGGCGCCGGGCCTGCGGCAGATCGTGGTCCAGCTCCGACTCGACGGCCTGGGAGAGCATCAGCAGGCTGGTGAAGCCCTGGGCCAGCGTGTCGTGGATCTCCCGCGACATCCGCTCCCGCTCCGCCAGCGCCCCGTGCGCCGTGGAGAGCCGGGCGATCTCCTCACGGCCCGCCTCCAGCTCGGCGATCAGCGCGGCCCGGCCGCGGCTCTGGGCGATGATCCGCATCGTCCACCGGCCCAGGAACGCGCTGAACGCGAAGGTCGCCACCGCCAGCAGCAGCCGGAACGCGGCCTCGCCCGCCGTCGGATGCCACAGCAGCGTCCAGCCGACGAACGGCACCGCGCCCATACCGCCCAGCACCCACAGCGCGTCCCGCAGCCGCAGCAGCATGAAGCACTGCGGGGCCAGCGCGAACGTGACCAGCTGCGTCTCGCCGACCAGCATCGCGGTGGGCAGGAAGAGCAGCAGCGCTCCCACCACATAGCGGCGGGCCGGCCCCTCGGACCCGCTGTCGTCCAGCATGGCGGGCCGGCCGACCAGGATGTACCACGGCAGATTCAGCGCCACGATCGCGGCCGCCGTCGCGCGGACCGGCCACGACGGTTCGGCGGCACCCAGCACCACGGCGAGGGTGACCGCCCAGACGACGGCGAAATACCCGTCCCAGGGAGGCAGCGACCGGACCCAGACGTCGGAGTCACGAGCCCCGCCCGCTCCGGTCAGCCGTCGCGCCGGCTCTTCCAGCGGAACGTCAGCAGACACAGCAGCAATCCTCCGATGCACCACGCGCCCAGCACCAGGGCGATCCGTCCGAACTCCCAGCCGCCCGCCTGCTCCAGCACGGCGGCCGATTCGGGCAGAAAGACCCCGCGAAAGCCCTGGCACATCCACTTCAGCGGGAACAGGGCGCCGATGTTCAGCATCCAGTCCGGGAGTTCGCTCGCCGGGATGTAGACGCCGGAGATGAACTGGAGCACCAGGAACGGCAGGATGACCACCGAGCCCGCGCTCCGGCCCGACCCGGGCAGACTGCTGATCGCGATGCCGAGCAGCGCGCAGGCCGCCGTCCCGAGCAGGAAGATCCAGCCGAACGTCAGCCAGGTGGACACGTCCCCGGGCAGGTCAAGATCGTACAGTCCCACTCCGACCGTCAGCAGGACGGCCGCCTCCAGGGCCCCGGTGACCAGGACCAGCCACACCTTTCCCAGGAAGTAGGCGGCGGGCGGCATAGGTGTGGAGATCAGCCGGCGCAGCAGCCGCTCGTCGCGCTCGATCGCGATGGAGATGCCGAGCGACTGGAAACTGGTCGCCATGATGCCCGCCCCGAGCATCGCGGCCACATAGATCTGCGAGACGGGGACCTCGCCGTCCGCCACCTCACCGCCGAAGATCGAGGCGAGCAGCACCAGGAGGACGACGGGGAAGGCGAGCGAGAAGACGACCTGGTCGCGCAGGCGGAAGAACTGCTTCAGTTCCAGACCGCCGCGCAGCAGCCCCAGGCGCCACGCACCGGGCAGTCCGGTGATGTCCTGGGCGGTCATCGGCCGGCCTCCGACTGTCCGGTGAGCCGCAGATAGACGTCTTCCAGCGTGGGCCGGGTGACCAGCAGCCCCGGGACCTCGCCGCCGAAACGGTCGGCGAGCGCGGTGACCGTACGCGTCGGCGTCCCGGTCTCCTCGGAGCGCGGCGATCCGTCGGGCTCCGTCCACCGGACCGTGGCGCGGGTGCCGTACCGGGCCCGCAGTTCCTCAGGAGTTCCCTCGGCGACCGCGGCGCCCGAGGCGACGACCACGAGCCGGTCGGCGAGCGCCTCGGCCTCCTCCAGATAGTGCGTGGTCAGGAGGATGGTGGTGCCGCCGTCCGCGAGCAGCCGGATCAGCTCCCAGAACTGCCGTCGGGCCGCCGGATCGAAACCGGTGGTCGGCTCGTCGAGCAGGAGGAGTTCGGGGGAGCCGATCACCCCGAGCGCCACATCGAGACGGCGGCGCTGACCACCCGAGAGGGCCTTGGTCCGGGATCCCGCCTTCGCCTCCAGACCGACCAGGGCGATGGTCTCGTCGGGGTCGCGCGGGTGCGGGTAGTAGCGGGCGAAGTGCCGGACCGTCTCCCGTACCGTCAACTCGGCGGGCGCGGATTCATCCTGCCAGACGATCCCGACCCGGGACCGTTGACGGCGGTCGGCCGTCGCGGGGTCGACGCCGAGGACCTCCACACGGCCGCCGTCCCGGTCCCGCTGCCCCTGGAGCACGCCCACGCAGGTGCTCTTCCCGGCACCGTTCGGGCCGAGCAGCCCGCACACCTCGCCGCGCCGGATGCCCAGGTCCAGGCCGTCCAGCGCGGTCACACCGCCGTATCGCTTGCGCAGTCCGCGCACGTTCACCACGAGTTCCGTCATGGGTCCGAGCATTCCGTGGGACCGGCGTTCCGCTGCCCACCGGTCGTACACCTTTATGTCCATCGAACGGTTGACCCGTACAGGGGTGCGGCACAATGACCTTGCCCGGCTGACCACTCGGTGATGGAACGGCGATATGACGACTGCTGCGGTAGACCACGACCTCTCCTCCGACCAGGACGAGGGCGGCGGCAAGCGCACCTTCGGGGCCGGACGCGGTCTCGCCCTGCTCCTGGTGATCACCGGCGCGGCCGGACTGCTGGCCTCCTGGGTCATCACGATCGACAAGTTCAAGCTGCTGGAGGACCCCTCCTTCACCCCCGGCTGCAGCCTCAACCCCGTCGTCGCCTGCGGCAACATCATGAAGAGCGAGCAGGCCTCGGCCTTCGGGTTCCCCAACCCGATGCTGGGCCTGGTCACGTACGGCATGGTCATCGCGATCGGCATGGGCCTGCTCGCCGGCGCCCGCTACCGCGGCTGGTTCTGGCTCGGGCTGAACGCCGGGACGCTGTTCGGCGTGGGCTTCTGCACCTGGCTCCAGTACCAGTCGCTCTACAACATCAACTCGCTCTGCCTGTGGTGCTGCCTGGCCTGGGTCGCCACCATCGTCATGTTCTCCTACGTGACCACGCACAACGTCAAGCACCGCATCCTCCCGGCCCCGGCCTGGCTGCGCAGCGGGCTCACCGAGTTCCCCTGGGTGCTTCCGGTGCTGTGGATCGGGATCATCGGCATGCTGATCCTGACCCGCTGGTGGGACTTCTGGACCAGCTGATGGGCACCTACCAACGTGGTAGGTGCCCTTTGCCCCGGCGGCGCTGTCAGTGGGGTCGCTTAGGCTTCATGACGTGGAGCCCGACCTCTTTACCGCAGCCGCCGAAGACCGCCAGGAGAAGGACCCGTCCAGCAGCCCCCTCGCTGTCCGGATGCGTCCGCGCACCCTCGACGAGGTCGTCGGCCAGCAGCATCTGCTGAAGCCGGGCTCGCCGCTGCGCCGGCTCGTCGAGGGGAGCGGCGGTCCGGCCGGTGCGTCGTCAGTGATCCTCTGGGGTCCGCCCGGCACCGGCAAGACGACCCTGGCGTATGTGGTCAGCAAGGCCACCAACAAGCGCTTCGTGGAGCTCTCCGCGATCACCGCGGGCGTCAAGGAGGTCCGGGCCGTCATCGAGAGCGCGCGCCGCGCCACCGGCGGCTTCGGCAAGGAGACCGTCCTCTTCCTGGACGAGATCCACCGCTTCTCCAAGGCCCAGCAGGACTCCCTGCTCCCCGCCGTGGAGAACCGCTGGGTGACGCTCATCGCCGCCACCACGGAGAATCCGTACTTCTCCATCATCTCGCCGCTGCTCTCGCGCTCCCTGCTACTCACCCTGGAGCCGCTGACCGACGACGATCTGCGCTCGCTGCTGCGCCGGGCGCTGACCGGTGAGCGGGGTCTCGGCGGGGCGGTCACCTTGCCCGAGGACGCCGAGGCGCATCTGCTGCGGATCGCGGGCGGCGACGCGCGCCGGGCCCTGACGGCGCTGGAGGCCGCGGCGGGCGCGGCCATCGCCACGGGGGAGGCGGAGATCACCCTGGAGACGGTCGAGGCGACCGTCGACCGGGCCGCCGTGAAGTACGACCGTGACGGCGACCAGCACTACGACGTGGCCAGCGCGCTCATCAAGTCGATCCGCGGCTCCGACGTGGACGCCGCTCTGCACTACCTGGCCCGGATGATCGAGGCGGGGGAGGACCCGCGGTTCATCGCCCGGCGGCTGATGATCTCGGCCAGCGAGGACATCGGCCTGGCCGATCCCACCGCGCTGCCGACCGCCGTGGCCGCCGCCCAGGCGGTGGCCATGATCGGTTTCCCGGAGGCGGCGCTGACCCTCAGCCACGCCACCATCGCGCTGGCGCTCGCGCCCAAGTCCAACGCGGCGACGCTGGCGATCTCCGCGGCGCAGGAGGATGTCCGCAAAGGGCTCGCGGGTCCCGTCCCGGCCCATCTGCGCGACGGTCACTACAAGGGCGCGGCCAAGCTCGGCCATGCCCAGGGCTATGTCTATCCGCACGACGTGCAGGGCGGCATCGCCGCCCAGCAGTACGCCCCGGACGCGGTCAGCGACCGGCAGTACTACACCCCCACCCGTTACGGCGCCGAGGCGCGGTACGCGGACGTCGTCGAGCGGGTCCGCGAACGCCTGGGCCGCTCCGGCGAGAGCGGCGAGCAGACGTAGGGGGCCTCCAGCCGACCGGTCAGGAGGCGGCGGCCTCGAAGAGGGTGTGCATGGCGCGGCGCAGCTCGGTGACATCGCGCACCGGCTCCGGGAACTCGAAGCGGGCGTCGAAGCAGGACCCCTGGCCCTCGACGAAGCGGACCCGCAGCCCGAAGCGGTCCAGCGCCACCGGCACGGCCCTGGGCTGGTGCGCGGAGCAGGCGCGGGCGGTGCGCTCGCCCAGCAGCCCGCACAGGGTGCGCATCTGCTCGTCGTGGGCGGAGTGCAGATGCTGCAGCAGCTCCGCCTCGTGGAAGGCCAGCGGGTCGGGGGCCGCGTCGCGGAAGTCCTCCGCCTCGATGTCCTCGGCGCCCCAGAGGTCGTCCACGTACGCCTCGCCGAACTCCAGGCGCAGCATCATCCGGCCGGGCTCGGCGATGCCGGGCACGGAGGTGAGCCAGCCGGAGACCCACGCGCGGCCACGGATGCGGTGCGGTACGGAGACCGGGGCGACGTCCGTGATCTCCAGCACGGCCGTCAGCTCGTCGCCCTGCGCGTGGGTCGCGGCCCGGACCGCCGGGGAATCCGCGGGGAATTCGAGGAACAGATCGCCCTCGGGTCCCACGCTCCTGCTGTCCGGGACCAGCGGTTCCGCACGGGCCAGATCGAGCCCCGGTACGACGAGCAGCGCGGAGCAGGTACTCTGTACGAGAGTTCGTGTGCGCTCGGCTGCTGACGGCATCCGAGTGTTTTCTAGCCCGCTGGGACGCGGCTGACCACGATCTGATCGGCCTTCCGTCGTAGCAGCATCCTCCTTTGAGGTGCTGCCGCTGTCTGTGCTGTCCGTGACGTGAGTGGTGTTCCCAGGGCGAGACATGCGATCTCCTTGAGTAAGGTAAGCCTAACCTAACCTACAACGGAGGTCTGGAGAACGTGCCTAACCAGTCGCGTCCCAAGGTCAAGAAGTCGCGTGCCCTCGGCATCGCCCTGACGCCGAAGGCTGTCAAGTACTTCGAAGCTCGTCCGTACCCGCCGGGCGAGCACGGCCGTGGCCGCAAGCAGAACTCGGACTACAAGGTCCGTCTGCTGGAGAAGCAGCGCCTGCGTGCGCAGTACGACATCAGCGAGCGCCAGATGGCGCGCGCCTACGACCGCGCCAAGAAGGCCGAAGGCAAGACGGGCGAGGCGCTGGTCGTCGAGCTCGAGCGTCGCCTCGACGCCCTGGTCCTGCGTTCGGGCATCGCCCGCACCATCTACCAGGCCCGCCAGATGGTCGTCCACGGCCACATCGAGGTCAACGGCGGCAAGGTCGACAAGCCGTCCTTCCGCGTGCGCCCGGACGACATCGTCCAGGTCCGCGAGCGCAGCCGCGCCAAGGTCCCCTTCCAGGTGGCCCGCGAGGGTGGCTACGACACCGAGGGCGAGACCCCGCGCTACCTCCAGGTGAACCTGAAGGCCCTGGCCTTCCGCCTGGACCGGGACCCGAACCGCAAGGAGATCCCGGTGATCTGCGACGAGCAGCTCGTCGTCGAGTACTACGCCCGCTGATCCAGGCGTAGCCGCTCTCACCAGCGCTCCGGCCCGCCCCTCCCGATCATCCGGGAGGCGGCGGGCCTTCGCGTTCCCCCGGGTCCGGGGCCGGGGCCGCCCGGCGCCCCGCCGCCCGCGCCCGGCGCGTCCGTCGACGGGCCCGGTCCGCCCGCCAGCGCCCGGGCCACCGCGGTGTCCGGATCCAGCCGCCGGCCCGCCCGCAGCCCCTCCTCGTACGCCGCGTTCCCCAGCTCCCGGCGCACCTGCTCCTCGCACTCCGCCCGCGGCCGCCCGTAGAACGCCGAGCCGAACAGCTGCAGACCCACCGACGGCCAGATGCCCTCCGCCGCGCCCTGGAGCACGGCGGCCTCCCCGGCGTCCCCCTCCACCGCCGTCACCAGGGCCAGCAGCTCCAGCGACAGCACCGTGCCCAGCAGATCGTTGAAGGTCCGCCCGATCGACAGGCACTCGCCGAGCATCTGCCGCGCCCGGGCCGGCCGCCCCCGCCGCAGCGCCGCGTACGCCAGGACGTACAGCGCGTACGCCAGCGCCCACCGCTCCCCGTGGTCCTCGCAGATCTCCCGGACCTCGTCGCAGATCACCGCTGCCGCTTCCAGATCGCCGAGGAACGCCACCGCCATGGCCAGCTCGACCTGCGCCATCAGTACATTGCTGTTCAGCTCGCCCACCTCGCGGTACCGGCCGAGCGCGTCGCGCAGCAGCTCCTCGGCCCGCTCCATGTCGTCCGTCACGATCGCCAGACACCCCGTGCGGTGCACCGCGTACGCCAGCGCCGTCGCGTCCCCGACCCGCTCGGCCTCCTCCCGGCACTCCTGGAGCGCCGAGATCGCGCCGACCGCGTCGCCCTGCAGCACCGCCACATACCCCAGCACCCACAGCACCTTCAGCCGCGCGGCATCGTGCGGGGCCGGCTCCTCCAGGACGTGGTCCAGCCAGTGCCGCCCCTCGGACAGCCGGCCGCAGCCGGTCCAGTAGAACCACAGGGTGCCCGCCAGATACTGCGCGAGATGCACCTCGTCGGGGCTCTCCATCGAACATTCCATCGCCCGGCGGAGATTGGGCAGCTCGCTGTCGATCCGCGCCGCCACCTCCGCCTGGCGCGGACTGAACCAGTCCAGCTCGCACCAGGTCGCGAGCCCCAGGAACCAGTCCCGGTGCCGCCGCCGCAGCCGCTGGGCGTCCCCGGTGGGCGCCAGCCACTGCGCCCCGTACTCCCTGACCGTGTCCAGCAGCCGGTAGCGGGCGCCGGCCGGCCCGTCCTCGCGCTCCACCACCGACTGG
Organism: Streptomyces sp. DSM 106670; assembly: GCF_055792845.1. Lineage (NCBI taxonomy): Bacteria > Bacillati > Actinomycetota > Actinomycetes > Kitasatosporales > Streptomycetaceae > Streptomyces > Streptomyces sp. DSM 106670. The sequence goes on along the minus strand of NZ_CM147704.1, from coordinate 1,080,652 downwards.
GCGAGCAGCTCGTCCAGCACATCGAGCACCGCGTCGGCCGGCAGATCCGCCCCGCCGCAGATGTACTCGGCGGCCTCCAGGTCGAACTGCCCGGCGAACACCGACAGCCGCGCCCACAGCAGCCGCTGCTCCGGTGTGCACAGCTCATGGCTCCAGCCGATCGCCGTACGCAGCGTCTGGTGGCGCGGCGGCGCACCGCGACGGCCGCCGGTCAGCAGCCGGAACCGGTCGTCCAGCCGCAGGAGCACCTGCTCCACCGAGAGGGCGCGCAGCCGCCCGGCCGCCAGCTCCAGGGCCAGCGGGATTCCGTCGAGGCGGCGGCAGAGCTCCAGCACGGTCGTCCGCTCGCCCGCCGTCGGCCGCCAGCCCGGCCGCACCCCGCGCGCCCGTTCGGTGAAGAGCTCCACCGCGTCCTCGTCGGACATCGGTGCGAGCGGGTACGTCCGTTCCCCGTCCACCCGGAGGGGGCAGCGCCCGGCCGCGAGCACCTGGAGGCGCGGCGCCCGGCGCAGCAGTTCGGTGACGAGGTCGGCGCAGGCGTCGACGAGGTGCTCGAAGCCGTCGATCACCAGCAGCGTCCGGCGCTCGGAGAGATGGTCGACGAGGACGGCGCGGGGCGGCCTGCTGGTGTGGTCGGTCAGGCCCAACGCGTCGACCAGGGCGTGTTCCAGCAGGTCGGGGTGGCGTACGGCGGACAGCTCGGCCAGCAGGACCCCGTCGCAGTACCGTTTCTCCCGCAGAGCGGCGATCCGGGTCACGCACCGGGTCTTGCCCACGCCCGCCACCCCGGCGACGGTCACGAGCCGGGACTCCTCCAGCAGTCCGCCCAGCTCGGTCAGCTCGTCCTCACGTCCCACGAACGGGTTCAGTTCGGCCGGGAGGTTGCCGGGCGCGGCCGGGCGGCGGGCGTCCGGATCATCGGGATGAGGGGAGGGGTCCTGCAGGCGTCGCATGAAACACGCAGAGTACTGGCTTGAAAGCTCTCCGTACAATCTCGTAATGCAACTCCCGCCCCGCCCGCGGGGAATGCGGTAGGGGAGGAGATGCGCGGCGCGATAGGCTCGTGGGACAAGGCCCGGCAGGGCCCGAGCGACGAGCAGAGAGCGGTGCACAGTGTCCGGTGGAGAGGTGGCCGGGATCCTCGTGGCCGTCTTCTGGGCGATCCTGGTCTCGTTCCTCGCCGTGGTGCTGGTGAGGCTCGCCCAGACGCTCAGGGCGACCACCAAACTCGTGGCGGACGTGACCGACCAGGCCGTTCCGCTGCTGGCCGACGCCTCGGCGACGGTGCGCTCCGCGCAGACCCAGCTGGACAAGGTCGACGCCATCGCGAGCGACGTCCAGGAAGTCACCTCCAACGCCTCCGCGCTCTCCACCACCGTCGCCTCCACGTTCGGCGGCCCCCTCGTCAAGGTCGCCGCCTTCGGCTACGGCGTACGGCAGGCCCTCGGTCGCCGCACCACGCCCGAACCGGAACCGGCGCGGGGCCGTGGCTCCGCCCGCCGCACGGTGATCGTCGGCCGGACCGTACCCTCGGCGCGCGAACGCAGGCGCGAACGCCGAAACGCCCGCGGACAGAAGGACTGATCGAGCGATGTTCCGCCGCACGTTCTGGTTCACCGCCGGCGCAGCCGCCGGTGTGTGGGCCACCACCAAGGTCAACCGCAAGCTCAAGCAGCTGACCCCCGAAAGCCTCGCGGCGCAGGCCGCGGACAAGGCGATCGAGACCGGTCACCGGCTCAAGGACTTCGCCCTCGACGTACGGGAGGGCATGGTCCGCCGCGAAGCCGAACTGGGCGGCGCCCTGGGCCTGGACGCACCGGTCGACCCCGATCTTCCCGTACAGCGGCACTTCGCCGTCGAAGCGGCCGAGCCCGCGAACACGTACCGCACGCTTCCCTACAAAACGAACAACCGGAATGAGGACCACTGATGGAGTCGGCTGAAATCCGCCGCCGCTGGCTGAGCTTCTTCGAGGAGCGCGGTCACACCGCCGTGCCTTCGGCGTCGCTCATCGCGGACGACCCGACTCTGCTGCTGGTCCCCGCGGGCATGGTCCCCTTCAAGCCGTACTTCCTCGGCGAGGTCAAGCCGCCCGCCCCGCGCGTCACCAGCGTGCAGAAGTGCGTGCGTACGCCGGACATCGAAGAGGTCGGCAAGACCACCCGCCACGGCACCTTCTTCCAGATGTGCGGCAACTTCTCCTTCGGGGACTACTTCAAGGAAGGCGCCATCCAGCTCGCCTGGGAGGCGCTGACCAACTCCGTCGAGGACGGCGGCTACGGCCTCGACCCCGAGAAGCTCTGGATCACCGTCTACCTCGACGACGACGAGGCCGAGCAGATCTGGCGCGACAAGATCGGCGTCCCGGCCGAGCGCATCCAGCGCCTGGGCAAGAAGGACAACTTCTGGTCCATGGGCGTCCCCGGACCCTGCGGCCCCTGTTCCGAGATCAACTACGACCGCGGCCCCGAGTTCGGCGTCGAGGGCGGCCCGGCCGTCAACGACGAGCGCTACGTGGAGATCTGGAACCTGGTCTTCATGCAGTACGAGCGCGGCGCCGGCGACGGCAAGGAGGACTTCCCGATCCTCGGGGACCTGCCGTCGAAGAACATCGACACCGGTCTCGGCCTCGAACGCCTCGCCATGATCCTGCAGGGCGTGCAGAACATGTACGAGACCGACACCCTGCGCGTCGTCATGGACAGGGCCACCGAGCTGACCGGCGTCCGGTACGGCGCCGACAAGAGCACGGACGTCTCGCTCCGCGTCGTCGCCGACCACATCCGTACGTCGGTGATGCTCATCGGCGACGGCGTCACCCCCGGCAACGAGGGCCGCGGCTATGTGCTGCGCCGCATCATGCGCCGCGCCATCCGCAACATGCGCCTGATGGGCGCCACCGGCTCCGTCGTCAACGAGCTGGTGGACGTCGTGATCAACACGATGGGGCTGCAGTACCCGGAGCTGATCACCGACCGCAAGCGCATCGAGACGGTCGCGCTCGCCGAGGAAGCCGCCTTCCTCAAGGCCCTCAAGGGCGGCACCAACATCCTGGAGACCGCCGTCACCGAGACCAAGGCCGCCGGCGGCCAGGTCCTCGCAGGCGACAAGGCGTTCCTGCTCCACGACACCTGGGGCTTCCCGATCGACCTCACCCTGGAGATGGCCGCCGAGCAGGGGCTCTCCGTGGACGAGGACGGCTTCCGCCGCCTCATGCAGGAGCAGCGCGACAAGGCCAAGGCCGACGCCCGCGCCAAGAAGACCGGTCACGCCGACCTGTCCGCCTACCGCGAGGTCGCCGACACCTCCGGCGCCACCGAGTTCACCGGCTACACCTCCACCGCCGGCGAGTCCACCATCGTCGGTCTGCTGGTCGACGGCGTGCCCTCGCCCGCCGCCACCGAGGGCGACGAGGTCGAGGTCGTCCTCGACCGCACCCCCTTCTACGCCGAGGGCGGCGGCCAGCTCGCCGACACCGGCCGGATCCGGCTCGACACCGGCGCCGTGATCGAGGTCCGCGACGTGCAGAAGCCGGTCCCCGGCGTCCACGTCCACAAGGGCGTCGTCCAGGTCGGCGAGGTGACGGTCGGAGCCTCCGTCTTCGCCTCCATCGACAACACCCGCCGCCGCGCCATCGCCCGCGCCCACAGCGCCACCCACCTCACGCACCAGGCGCTGCGCGACGCGCTCGGCCCGACGGCCGCCCAGGCCGGCTCCGAGAACTCGCCGGGCCGCTTCCGCTTCGACTTCGGTTCGCCCGCCGCCGTACCCGGCACGGTCCTCACCGACGTCGAGCAGCGGATCAACGAGGTCCTCTCGCGGGAACTCGACGTCCAGGCCGAGGTCATGTCCATCGACGAGGCCAAGAAGCAGGGCGCCATCGCCGAGTTCGGCGAGAAGTACGGCGAGCGGGTCCGCGTGGTCACCATCGGCGACTTCTCCAAGGAGCTGTGCGGCGGCACGCACGTCCACAACACCGCCCAGCTGGGTCTGGTGAAGCTGCTCGGCGAGTCCTCCATCGGCTCCGGCGTGCGCCGCATCGAGGCCCTCGTCGGCGTCGACGCGTACAACTTCCTCGCCAAGGAGCACACCGTCGTCGCCCAGCTCCAGGAGCTGGTCAAGGGCCGTCCCGAGGAGCTTCCGGAGAAGATCGCGGGCATGCTCGGCAAGCTGAAGGACGCCGAGAAGGAGATCGAGAAGTTCCGCGCGGAGAAGGTCCTCGCGGCCGCCGCCGGGCTCGTCGAGTCCGCCAAGGACGTCCGCGGCGTCGCCCTGGTCACCGGCCAGGTCCCCGACGGCACCTCCGCCGACGACCTGCGCAAGCTGGTCCTGGACGTACGCGGCCGCATCCAGGGCGACCGCGCGGCCGTCGTGGCCCTGTTCACCACGGCCAACGGCCGCCCGCTCACCGTCATCGCCACCAACGAGGCGGCCCGCGAGCGCGGCCTCAAGGCCGGTGACCTCGTGCGTACGGCCGCCAAGACCCTCGGCGGCGGTGGCGGCGGCAAGCCGGACGTCGCCCAGGGCGGCGGCACGAACCCGGCCGCCATCGGCGACGCCGTCGCCGCGGTCGAACGCCTCGTCACCGAGACGGCGTGACGAGCGGGATGACGGCGATGCGCCGCGGCCGACGGCTCGCCGTCGACGTAGGGGACGCCCGGATCGGGGTCGCCTCGTGCGACCCCGACGGGATCCTGGCCACGCCGGTGGAGACCGTGCCGGGACGCGATGTCCCGGCCGCCCACCGGCGGCTCCGCGGACTCGTCGAGGAGTACGAGCCGATCGAGGTCATCCTCGGCCTGCCGCGCTCCCTCGGTGGCGGCGAGGGCCCCGCGGCCGCCAAGGTCCGGGAGTTCGCGCAGGTGTTCGCTCGTTCGATCGCACCCGTTCCGGTGCGACTGGTGGACGAGAGGATGACCACAGTGACGGCCGCTCAGGGAATGCGCGCCTCGGGCGTGAAGTCCAAGAAGGGCCGGTCTGTCATCGACCAGGCTGCCGCTGTGGTGATCCTTCAGAACGCTCTGGAGTCCGAACGGGCGTCTGGCAATCCCCCCGGTGAGGGCGTCGAAGTGGTTGTCTGATCGCGATACGGTAACGTTCCGCGCGATGCGGCGGTGTTCGAACAAACACCGCACAGCGAAGCGAAGAGACGGAACGTCGTCTCGCGGCTCTAGGGGATCGATGACTGAGTATGGCCGGGGCCCCGGCTCCGAACCGTGGCATCCCGAGGACCCCTTGTACGGGGACCAGGGATGGGGAGGCCCGCAGGCCGCCCACGGCGAGGGCCAGTACGGCGACCAGCAGCAGTCCTATCCGCAGGACCCGTACGCCCAGCAGTACCAGAACCACCAGCAGTACCCGCAGCAGCCGTACGACCAGCAGCATCACCAGCACCAGCAGCACCAGGGGTACGGGCAGCAGCCGCAGCAGAACCACCAGCAGCAGTACGGAGCGCCCCAGCAGGACCCGTACGCCCAGCAGCAGGGTGCCCAGCCGCAGTACAACGGCGGCTGGGACACCGGGCAGCAGACCGCCATGCCGTACGGGGCCGAGCCCCAGGACCCGTACGCGCAGCACCCCGGCGGCTACGACGCGACGCAGGACTACTACGGCACCCCCGAGGCCTACCCGCCGCCGCAGCCCCCGGGCCGCCGCGAGGCCGCGCCCGAGCAGCAGCAACACCAGCAGCAGGAACAGCACCAGCACCAGCAGCAGCCGTCGACGGACTGGGACCCGGACGAGCCGCAGGAAGAGACGCATCCTTTCTTCACCGGTGCGGACGATCCGGCCGGCCGTGAGCCGCGTGACGGCGACGACGACCCGGACGACGACGGATCGCGCGCCTCGCGCCGGGGCGGCAAGAGCAAGAAGAAAAAGAGCCGCAGCGGCTGCGCCTGCCTGGTGGTCTCCGTCGTCCTGCTCGGTGGCCTCGGCGGAGTCAGTTATGTCGGCTACACCTTCTGGAAGAAGCAGTTCGGCGCTCCGGCCGACTTCGCGGGGGCGGGCACCGGCGAGGTCGAGGTCGAGATCCCGGAAGGCTCACTCGGCTACGACATCGCCAACATCCTGCGCAAGAAGGGCGTCATCAAGTCCTCCGACGCCTTCGTCGCGGCGCAGAACGACAACCCCAAGGGGAAGCTGCTCCAGGCCGGCGTCTACCTCCTGAAGAAGGAGATGTCCGCCGCCAGCGCGATCGACCTGATGCTCGACCCCAAGAGCCAGAACGCGTTCGTGATCCCGGAGGGGACCCGTAACGTCAGGGTCTACGAGCTGATCGACAAGCGGCTGGAGCTGAAGAAGGGCACCACGGCGAAGATCGCCAAGACCAAGGCGGAGTCGCTGGGCCTGCCCGACTGGGCGGACGACAACCCGGATGTGAAGGACCCGCTGGAGGGCTTCCTCTACCCGGCGGCCTACCCGGTCCCCAAGGGATCGAAGCCCGAGGACGCCCTGAAGCGGATGGTCAAGCGGGCGAACAAGGAGTACGACAAGGTCGACCTGAAGGCCAGTGCGAAGAAGCTCGGTCTCAAGAGTCCGTGGGAGCTCATCACCGTCGCGAGCCTCGTGCAGGTCGAGGGCAAGTACAAGCACGACTTCGACAAGGTCGCGCGGGTCGTCTACAACCGTCTCAAGCCGGGCAACATGGAGACCGTCGGGCGGCTGGAATTCGACTCCACGGTCAACTACATCAAGGGCCAGAGCACGTTGGACGTGGGTGCCGTCGACGATCTGCGGAAGATCGACGACCCGTACAACACGTACAAGATCATCGGGCTGCCCTCCGGTCCCATCAGCAATCCGGGTGCGGACGCCCTGCATTCGGCCATGAACCCCACACCGGGCCCCTGGTACTACTTCGTCTCGATCAACGAGGACAAGACCGTCTTCGCCGAGACCAACGCGGAACACGAGAAGAACCGTCGGGAGTACGAGGACGGGAAGGCCGGCCAGTGAGCGCGTCACGCCGGGCCGCCGTCCTCGGCTCGCCCATCGCCCACTCCCTCTCCCCGGTCCTGCACCGCGCCGCGTACGCCGAACTCGGCCTGGAGGACTGGTCCTACGACCGGTTCGAGGTCGACGAGGCCGCGCTGCCCGGGTTCGTCCAGGGGCTGGACGGATCCTGGGCCGGGCTGTCGCTGACCATGCCGCTCAAGCGGGCGATCATCCCGCTGCTCGACGAGATCAGCGCGACGGCCGCTTCCGTGGAGGCCGTCAACACGGTCGTGTTCACCGAGGACGGCCGCCGCGTCGGTGACAACACCGACATCCCCGGCATGATCGCCGCCCTGCGCGAACGCGGCGTCGACAAGGTCGAGACCGCCGCCGTCCTCGGCGCCGGCGCCACCGCCTCCTCCGCGCTGGCCGCGCTCGCGGCGATCTGCGCCGGACCGGTCACCGCCTATGTACGCAGCGCCGAGCGGGCGGCCGAGATGCGCGCCTGGGGGGACCGGCTCGGCGTCGACGTCGTGATCGCCGACTGGACGGACGCGGCGGCGGCACTGAGCGCACCCCTGGTCATCGCCACCACCCCGGCCGGGGCCACCGACGCCCTGGCCGGATCCGTACCGGAGACCCCCGGCATCCTCTTCGACGTGCTGTACGAGCCGTGGCCCACCGCGCTCGCCGCCGCCTGGTCCGCGCGCGGCGGGGCGGTGGTCGGCGGACTCGACCTCCTCGTGCACCAGGCCCTGCTCCAGGTCGAGCAGATGACCGGCCGTGTTCCGGCCCCGCTGGCCGCCATGCGGCAGGCCGGGGAAGCGGCGCTCGCCGCCCGCTGACCGGCCACTCGCCGGCCCCGCCGGTCCGTCTGCTGGACCGGCGGCCGGATCGTGTCCCGGGTCGTGGGAGGATCGGAGGCGGCGGGCCAGGGCCGCGCACCCGGTGGCGCCGTTGGATTCAGGCGCGAGCATGAGGAGCACCGTTGAGCAGGTTGCGCTGGCTGACCGCAGGCGAGTCGCACGGTCCCGCACTGGTGGCGACGCTGGAGGGTCTTCCCGCCGGTGTCCCGATCACCACGGAGATGGTGGCGGAGGCGCTGGCCAGGCGACGGCTCGGTTACGGGCGCGGTGCGCGGATGAAGTTCGAGAAGGACGAGGTCACCTTCCTCGGCGGCGTACGCCACGGCCTCACCATGGGATCCCCGGTCGCCGTCATGGTCGGCAACACCGAGTGGCCCAAGTGGGAGCAGGTCATGTCGGCCGACCCGGTCGACCCCGAGGAGCTGGCCCAGCTCGCCCGTAACGCCCCGCTGACCCGCCCCCGGCCCGGCCACGCCGACCTCGCGGGGATGCAGAAGTACGGCTTCGACGAGGCCCGGCCGATCCTGGAGCGCGCCAGCGCCCGGGAGACCGCCGCCCGCGTGGCCCTCGGGACCGTGGCCCGCTCCTACCTCAAGGAGACCGCGGGCATCGAGATCGTCAGCCATGTCGTCGAACTGGCCGCCGCCAAGGCGCCGTACGGCGTCCTCCCGGTCCCCGCCGACGTGGAGAAGCTGGACGCCGACCCGGTCCGCTGCCTGGACGCCGACGCGTCCAAGGCGATGGTGGCCGAGATCGACCAGGCCCACAAGGACGGCGACACCCTCGGCGGCGTCGTCGAGGTGCTGGCGTACGGCGTGCCCGTCGGGCTCGGCTCGCACGTGCACTGGGACCGGCGTCTGGACGCCCGGCTCGCCGCCGCGCTCATGGGCATCCAGGCCATCAAGGGCGTCGAGGTCGGCGACGGCTTCGAGCTGGCCCGGGTCCCCGGCTCGAAGGCGCACGACGAGATCGTCGCCACCGACGAGGGCATCCGGCGCACCTCCGGGCGTTCCGGCGGCACCGAGGGCGGCCTCACCACCGGCGAACTGCTGCGCGTGCGCGCCGCGATGAAGCCCATCGCGACCGTGCCGCGCGCGCTGGCCACCGTGGACGTCACCACCGGCGAGGCCACCAAGGCCCACCACCAGCGCTCCGACGTCTGCGCCGTCCCGGCGGCAGGCATCGTCGCGGAGGCGATGGTCGCCCTGGTCCTGGCCGACGCGGTCGCGGAGAAGTTCGGCGGCGACAGCGTGGCCGAGACCCGCCGCAACGTCCAGTCGTACCTCGACCACCTCCAGATCCGATGAGCGGCCCCCTGGTCGTCCTCGTCGGCCCGATGGGCGTCGGCAAGTCCACCGTCGGCGAACTGCTCGCCGCCCGGCTCGGCACCACCTACCGGGACACCGACGCGGACGTCGTCGCCGAGGCCGGCAAGCCGATCGCGGAGATCTTCTACGACGAGGGCGAGGAGCACTTCCGGGCCCTGGAGCGCCGCGCCGTCGAGGCGGCCGTCGCCGGGCACCCGGGCGTCCTCTCCCTCGGTGGCGGAGCCGTCCTGGACCGGGCGACCAGGGAGCTGCTGGCCGGCCGGCCGGTCGTCTACCTCTCCATGGACGTGGACGAGGCCGTCCGCCGCGTCGGCCTCGGCGCCGCCCGCCCGCTGCTCGCGGTCAACCCGCGCCGGCAGTGGCGCGAGCTGATGGACGCCCGCCGCCACCTCTACGAAGAGGTCGCCCGTACCGTCGTCGCCACCGACGAACACACCCCCGAAGAGGTCGCCCAGGCGATCATCGACGCACTGGAACTGCCGGAGGGCGCTGCCGCCCCCGGCGTGGAGAACACCGGCATGACGCAGCAGGGCCCCACCCGCATCCAGGTCGCAGGCTCCGCGGGCTCCGACCCGTACGAGGTCCTCGTCGGCCACCAGCTCCTCGGCGAGCTGCCCCAGCTCATCGGCGACCGTGCCCAACGGGTCGCCGTGCTGCACCCCGAGGCGCTCGCCGAGACCGGTGAGGCGGTCCGCCAGGACCTCGCCGACCAGGGGTACGAGGCCATCGCCATCCAGCTGCCCAACGCGGAGGAGGCCAAGACCGTCGAGGTCGCCGCCTACTGCTGGAAGGCGCTCGGCCAGACCGGCTTCACCCGCACCGACGTCATCGTCGGCATCGGCGGCGGCGCCACCACGGACGTCGCCGGGTTCGTCGCGGCCAGCTGGCTGCGCGGGGTCCGCTGGATCGCGATCCCGACCACCGTGCTCGGCATGGTCGACGCGGCCGTCGGCGGCAAGACCGGCATCAACACCGCCGAGGGCAAGAACCTCGTCGGCGCCTTCCACCCGCCCGCCGGTGTGCTCTGCGACCTCGCCGCGCTCGCATCGCTGCCGGTCAACGACTACGTCTCCGGCATGGCCGAGATCATCAAGGCCGGTTTCATCGCCGACCCGGTCATCCTCGACCTGGTCGAGGCCGACCCCGAGGGCGCGCGCACCCCGGCCGGTCCGCACACCGCCGAGCTGATCGAGCGGTCCATCCGGGTCAAGGCCGAGGTCGTCTCCAGCGACCTCAAGGAGTCCGGACTCCGCGAGATCCTCAACTACGGCCACACCCTGGCCCACGCCATCGAGAAGAACGAGCGCTACAAGTGGCGCCACGGCGCGGCCGTCTCCATCGGCATGGTCTTCGCCGCCGAGCTGGGCCGGCTCGCCGGACGCCTCGACGACGCCACCGCCGACCGGCACCGCAGCGTCCTGGAGTCGGTGGGCCTGCCGCTCACCTACCGCGGTGACCAGTGGCCCAAGCTGCTGGAGAACATGAAGGTCGACAAGAAGTCGCGCGGCGACCTGCTGCGCTTCATCGTCCTGGACGGCATCGGCAAGCCCACCGTCCTGGAGGGTCCCGACCCGGCCGTGCTGCTCGCCGCCTACGGGGAGGTCTCCGCGTGACCCGCAGGGTCCTCGTCCTGAACGGCCCCAACCTCGGCCGCCTCGGCTCGCGCGAGCCCGACGTCTACGGGGCCACCTCCTACGCCGGACTCGTCGAGACCTGCACCGCGCTCGGCAAGGAGCTCTGCTTCGACGTCGAGGTGCGCGAGACCAACGACGAGGGCGAGCTGATCCGCTGGCTCCACGAGGCGGCGGACGGGTCGATTCCGGTCGTTCTCAACCCGGGCGCCTTCACGCACTACTCGTACGGGATGCGGGACGCGGCGGCCCAGCGCACCGCCCCGCTGATCGAGGTGCACATCTCCAACCCGTACACCCGCGAGGAGTTCCGGCACACGTCCGTGGTCGCCGCGGTGGCCACGGGCACGGTGGCCGGGTTCGGCATCGGCTCCTACCGGCTCGCCCTGCGCGCCCTGGCCGACGAACTGACGGATTGACGGAGCGACCTACGGAGGACCGACGCACGGACGGGCACCGACGCGATGCCCGTCCGCCTCCGTACGGCCGGCGGGCACTTCGCACCCTCCCGGGCCGTTCACCCCGAGACGGCCCGGGAAGGTACGGTAGCCGTCCCATCAGCGTCAGTTGCGGTTACGAGACGGAGTGGCACCGGATGCAGCACGCAGTGGGGGCCCCGCTGCCGCCGCCCCACGGACCCGGTATCGGGCACGTCGGCCGGCCGTACCAGGCCCAGCACCCCGGTCACCCCGGCACGCCCCCGATACCCCCGCCGCCCCCGGCCCCCGGCCAGGCCCCGCCGCCTCCCGCGCCCGGTCAGGCCCCGCCTCTCCAGGGCCCGGGCCAGGCACCGCCTCCCCCCGCTCCGGGGCAGGGCCCGCCCCCTCCGGCTCCGGGTCAGGCACCGCCTCCGCAGGCTCCCGGCCAGACCCCGCAGCACGGCTGGAGCGGCACCGGCCCCACGCCCCCCGCCAGGGAGGCCGTCGGGCACACCGGGCACGTCCAGCTGCCCCCGGGCGGACCCGTACCGCTGCCCGCGCCCCCCGCCGGGGCCGGCACCGGCGGCGCGACGCTCGCCGTGCTGCTCATCGGCCCGGCCGGGGCGGGCAAGACCACCGTCGCCAAGCTCTGGGCCGCCCGTCGCCGGGTGCCCACCGCCCATGTCTCCCTCGACGACGTCCGCGAATGGGTCTGCTCCGGCTTCGCCGACCCGCAGGCCGGCTGGAACGACCACTCCGAGGCGCAGTACCGCCTGGCCCGCCGCACCTGCGGCTTCGCCGCCCGTAACTTCCTCGCCAACGGCATCTCCTGCATCCTCGACGACGCCGTCTTCCCCGACCGCCCGGTCGTCGGCCTCGGCGGCTGGAAGCGCCATGTGGGCCCCGGCCTGCTGCCCGTGGTCCTGCTGCCCGGCCTGGAGATCGTCCTGGAGCGCAACGCCGCCCGCAGCGGCAACCGCAGGCTCTCCGACGAGGAGGTCGCCCGCATCCACGGCCGGATGGCCGGCTGGTACGGCTCCGGCCTCCCGATCATCGACAACTCCACGTACGACGTCGAGACCACCGCCCGCGTCCTGGACGACGTGCTGGCCCGCTCCATCGCGAGCCCGCCCGCCTGGTAACGACAGCGCTCCGCCCCCCGGTCGGGTGCGCTGGCCGGGCGGGCCTGCGCCCCCGCTCGTACGCTCGAACCATGTCAGAGGTGCACGCCGTCCGACGCGGGCTGCTCCGCGACCGGTGCGCCGCCGCGGGCTCCGCGGCCGCCCTGGTCTCCCGCCCCGCCAACGTCCGCTATCTCGCGGGCGGAGCGCCGCCCGGCGCCGTGCTGCTGCTCGGCCCCGGCGAGGACGTTCTGCTCTGCCCCCGGGCCCCGACCGGTGAACCCGCCCACGGGCGGCCCGACGAGGCGCTCCGGATCGACCTCCTGCCCGTACCGGACGCGGATCCGGTGGTCGCCGCCGCCGGCCTCGCCGCCGCGTCCGGCGCGGGTTCGCTCGCCGTCGAGGAGCACGATCTGACCGTGGCCCGGCACCGGGCCATGGCGAAGGCCGCTCCGCGCCTGGACCTGGCCGATCTGGGCTTCACCGTGGAGCAGCAGCGGATCGTCAAGGACGAGGAGGAGATCGGCTGCCTCCGGATTGCCGCCGAGATCACCGACCAGGCCCTCGGCGAACTCCTCGAATCGATCCTGGTCGGCCGCACCGAGCGCCATCTCGCCCTCGAACTGGAGCGCCGCCTGGTCGACCACGGGGCGGACGGCCCCGCCTTCGCCACCTCCGTGGCCACCGGCCCCAACTCCGGCCAGGGCCGCCACCGGCCCTCCGACCGCAGGGTGGAGGAGGGGGATTTCCTCTCCGTCCGGCTGGGCGCGAGCTACCACGGCTACCGCTGCGAGATCGGCCGGACCTTCGTCATCGGCACCGCGCCCGCCGAGTGGCAGATCGAGCTCTACGACCTCGTTTTCGCCGCTCAGCGGGCCGGCCGGGAAGCCCTGGCACCGGGGGCCGCCTACCGGGACGTGGACCGGGCCGCCCGGCACCTGCTGGAATCCGCGGGGCACGGAGAGGGGCTTCAGCCGAGGACCGGGCACGGTGTGGGGCTCGAAATCGAGGAGGACCCGCAACTGGCACCGACAGCCATGGGTAAACTGGACGCTTGTGTGCCGGTCACCGTCGAACCGGGGGTCCACCTCCGGGGCCGGGGCGGTGTCCGGATCGATGACACGCTCGTCGTGCGCCCCGAGGCGGACGGCGGACCCGAGCTACTCACCATGACGACCAAGGAGCTGCTCGCGCTCTAGCGCGCATCCTCGGTCGTTCCACCAGCTTCAGTCCAGGAGATTCCGCAACCGTGGCTTCCACGAACGACCTCAAGAACGGCCTGGTGCTCAAGCTCGACGGAGGCCAGCTCTGGTCCGTCGTCGAGTTCCAGCACGTCAAGCCCGGCAAGGGCCCCGCCTTCGTGCGCACCAAGCTCAAGAACGTGCTCTCCGGCAAGGTCGTCGACAAGACGTTCAACGCCGGCGTGAAGGTCGATACGGCCACCATTGACCGCCGTGACATGCAGTTCTCGTACATGGACGGCGAGTACTTCGTCTTCATGGACATGGACACGTACGACCAGCTCATGGTCGACCGCAAGGCCGTCGGCGACGCCGCCAACTTCCTGATCGAGGGCTTCACCGCCTCCGTCGCCCAGCACGAGGGCGAGGTGCTCTACGTCGAGCTGCCCGCCGCCGTCGAGCTGACGATCCAGCACACCGACCCGGGCGTGCAGGGCGACCGCTCCACCGGCGGCACCAAGCCCGCCACCCTGGAGACCGGCTACGAGATCGGCGTGCCGCTCTTCATCAGCACCGGCGAGAAGATCAAGGTCGACACCCGCTCGGGCGACTACCTCGGCCGGGTGAACAGCTAACCGTGGCTGCCCGGAACAAGGCCCGCAAGCGCGCCTTCCAGATCCTCTTCGAGGCCGACCAGCGCGGTGAGTCCGTGCAGAGCGTCCTCGCGGACTGGGTTCGGCACTCGCGGACCGACGACCGTCAGCCGCCGGTCGGCGAATTCACGATGGAGCTCGTCGAGGGGTACGCGCAGTACGCGGACCGGATCGACGACCTCATCGTCACCTACGCCGTGGACTGGGAGATCGACCGGATGCCGGTCGTCGACCGGAGCATCCTGCGGCTCGGTGCGTACGAGCTGATCTGGATGGACGAGACCCCGGACGCCGTGGTGATCGACGAGGCCGTCCAGCTCGCCAAGGAGTTCTCCACCGATGACTCCCCGTCCTTCGTGAACGGCCTGCTGGCCCGTTTCAAGGACCTCAAGCCGAACCTCCGCCGGGAGCAGTAGCCCCGGCCGCGACGGTTCGGTCGCACACGCCTCGAAGGGCCCACGGCCGACCGGCCGTGGGCCCTTCGGTGTACCCGCCGCGACACCGGGCACAGAAAGACGCCGGGCGGGCGGGAACCCGAAGGTCCCCGCCCGCCCGGCGGCACGTTTCTGCTGTGGGGTCCGGCCCCGCTCGCTCAGCCCTCGTCGTGGGCGACCGCGCGGCGCGCGTCCGCGTCCAGCACGCCCCAGCTGATGAGCTGCTCCGTGAGCACGGAAGGCGACTGGTCGTAGATCACGGCGAGCGTGCGCAGGTCGTCCTGACGGATCGAGAGCACCTTGCCGTTGTAGTCACCGCGCTGGCTCTGGATGGTCGCCGCGTAGCGCTGCAGCGGACCGGCCTTCTCCGGCGGGACGTGGGCGAGGCGCTCCAGGTCCAGAACGAGCTTCGGCGGCGGCTCGGCGGCTCCGCCCGGCGTCGTACCGGGCAGCAGCTCCTGCACCGGGACCCCGTAGAAGTCCGCCAGCTCGGCGAGGCGCTGCACGGTCACGGCACGGTCGCCGCGCTCGTACGAACCGACCACGACGGCCTTCCAGCGACCCTGGGACTTCTCCTCCACGCCGTGGAGGGAAAGGCCCTGCTGGGTGCGGATGGCACGGAGTTTGGCCCCGAGCTGCTTTGCGTATTCGCTGGACATATGGCTCCCCGGACGCTGGAACAGTGTGCGGCTCCGCCGCGTGGCTGGTAACTCACTGTGAGGTTACGCAGCGTTACTTGGATGCGTCAAGCCGAATGGTCCGGACCGGCACCTCCCGGGGGCGGGGTCAGGGCCGAGCACAAGCCCTGGTAGCGTGGATGACGCAATTTCGACGTCCTTTAACGATCCGTCCCGTGAGGCGGAGAAGGAGGTCCGTTTCTTATGGACGCACAGCACGACGACACCGGCAACGCGGCGCGCCCCGTTCTCGAGGCCCCCGACATCGCCCGTGTTCTGACCCGTATCGCCCACGAGATCGTCGAACGCGCCAAGGGCGCCGACGACGTGGTGCTGCTCGGCATCCCGACGCGGGGCGTCTTCCTCGCCCGCCGGCTCGCCGACAAACTCGAACAGATCACCGGCCGGAAGACGCCGGTCGGATCGCTCGACATCACGATGTACCGCGACGACCTGCGGCTGCGCCCGGCGCGCGCCCTGGCCCGCACCGACATCCCCGGCGAGGGGATCGAGGGCAGCCTGGTCGTCCTGGTCGACGACGTGCTCTTCTCCGGCCGCACGATCCGCGCCGCCCTCGACGCGCTCGGCGACATCGGCCGCCCGCGTGCGGTGCAGCTCGCGGTCCTCGTCGACCGCGGCCACCGGGAGCTCCCGATCCGCGCGGACTACGTCGGCAAGAACCTCCCCACGTCGCTGCGGGAGACGGTCAAGGTCCAGCTCGCCGAGGAGGACGGCCGCGACGCCGTGCTGCTCGGCGTCAAGCAGACCGCCCCCGCGGACGCGCAGTAGCCCGAGCTCTCCCGTACGCCCTTGTGGGGGCGTACGGCGCCCTTCCGCGCGCCCGCATGCCTGAAACTCCCTCCAGCCACCCGGAGAACCCCAGATGATGCGTCACCTCATCTCGGCCGCCGACCTCACCCGCGACGACGCCGTCCTGATCCTCGACACCGCCGAGGAGATGGCCCGGGTCGCGGACCGGCCGATCAAGAAGCTCCCCACCCTGCGCGGCCGTACCGTCGTCAACCTCTTCTTCGAGGACTCGACCCGGACCCGCATCTCGTTCGAGGCGGCCGCCAAGCGGCTGTCCGCCGACGTCATCAACTTCTCCGCCAAGGGCTCCTCCGTCTCCAAGGGCGAGTCGCTCAAGGACACCGCGCTGACCCTGGAGGCGATGGGCGCCGACGCCGTCGTCATCCGGCACGGCGCCTCCGGCGCCCCCTACCGGCTCGCCACCTCCGGCTGGATCGACGGGGCCGTGGTCAACGCCGGGGACGGCACCCACGAGCACCCCACCCAGGCCCTGCTGGACGCCTTCACCATGCGCCGCCGGCTCGTCGGCCCCGACGCCGGGCTCGGCCGCGACCTGGACGGCCGCCGCATCACGATCGTCGGCGACATCCTGCACAGCCGCGTCGCCCGCTCCAACGTCCACCTGCTGACCACGCTCGGCGCGCACGTCACCCTGGTGGCCCCGCCGACCCTCGTGCCCGTGGGCGTCGAACAGTGGCCCTGCGACGTCAGCTACAGCCTCGACGACGTGCTGGCGAAGTCGGATGCGGTGATGATGCTGCGTGTGCAGCGCGAACGGATGAACGCCGCGTACTTCCCGACCGAGCGCGAATACTCCCGCCGCTACGGCCTGGACGGCGAGCGGATGGCGAAGATGCCCGAACACGCCGTCGTCATGCACCCCGGCCCGATGGTCCGCGGCATGGAGATCACCGCCGAGGTCGCCGACTCCGACCGCTGCACGGTCGTCGAGCAGGTCGCCAACGGCGTCTCCATCCGCATGGCCGTGCTCTACCTGCTGCTCGGCGGCTCCGACACCGCGCTGTCCGCCGCCCCCGCCCGTACCGAGGAGAACAAGTAACCATGAGCAAGATCCTTATCCGCGGTGCGCGGATCCTCGGCGGCGAGCCGCAGGACGTTCTGATCGACGGCGAGACCGTCGCCGAGGTGGGCACCGGCCTCGACGCCGCCGACGCCACCGTGATCGAGGCCGAGGGGCAGATCCTGCTGCCCGGCCTGGTCGACCTGCACACCCATCTGCGCGAGCCCGGCCGCGAGGACTCCGAGACCGTCCTCACCGGCACCAAGGCCGCGGCCGTCGGCGGCTTCACCGCCGTGCACGCCATGGCCAACACCTTCCCCGTCGCCGACACCGCCGGCGTCGTCGAGCAGGTCTGGCGGCTCGGCAAGGAGTCCGGCTACTGCGACGTACAGCCCGTCGGCGCCGTCACCGTCGGCCTGGAGGGCAAGCAGCTCGCCGAGCTCGGCGCCATGCACGACTCGGCCGCCGGGGTGAAGGTCTTCTCCGACGACGGCAAGTGCGTCGACGACGCGGTGATCATGCGCCGCGCCCTGGAGTACGTGAAGGCCTTCGACGGCGTCGTCGCCCAGCACGCCCAGGAGCCCCGCCTCACCGAGGGCGCCCAGATGAACGAGGGCATCGTCTCCGCCGAGCTCGGCCTCGGCGGCTGGCCCGCCGTCGCCGAGGAGTCGATCATCGCCCGCGACGTCCTCCTCGCCGCCCACGTCGGCTCCCGCGTCCACATCTGCCACCTCTCCACCGCCGGTTCCGTGGAGATCGTCCGCTGGGCCAAGTCCAAGGGCTGGAACGTCACCGCCGAGGTCACCCCGCACCACCTCCTCCTCACCGACGAGCTGGTCCGCAGCTACAACCCGGTCTACAAGGTGAACCCGCCGCTGCGCACCGAGGCCGACGTGCTGGCCCTGCGCGAGGCGCTCGCCGACGGCACGATCGACTGCGTCGCCACCGACCACGCCCCGCACCCGCACGAGGACAAGGACTGCGAGTGGGCCGCGGCCGCCATGGGCATGGTGGGCCTGGAGACCGCGCTCTCGGTCGTCCAGCAGACGATGGTGGACACCGGCCTGATCGACTGGGCGGGCGTCGCCGACCGCATGTCCTTCCGCCCCGCGGCCATCGGCCGGCTCGAAGGACACGGCCGCCCCGTCTCGGCGGGTGAGCCCGCCAACCTCACTCTGGTCGATCCGGCATACCGTGGAGTCGTGGACCCCGCGGGCTTCGCGTCCCGCAGCCGCAACACCCCCTACGAGGGCCGTGAGCTGCCGGGCCGTGTCACCCACACCTTCCTGCGGGGCCGTGCCACGGTCGTCGACGGGAAGCTCGCGTGACAACTCTGACCCCCCTGTACCACCTGGCCGCCGAGCAGAAGTCGGCGGAAGTGACGGACTGGGCCGCCCGCATCGCCTGGGTGGTCGGCCTGTTCGTCTTCATCGCCCTCGTCTACTGGCTGATGCGCCAGGGCTGGAAGTGGCGCGCCAGCCTCCAGTCGGACCTGCCGGAGCTCCCGGCCACCCCCGAGGGCTTCGCCGACGACGAGACCCTGCTGACCCTCCAGGGGCGCTACCACGCCTCCACCACCGCCGGGCACTGGCTCGACCGGATCGTCGCGCACGGCCTCGGCACCCGCAGCCGTACCGAGCTGACGCTCACCGCCCGCGGCCTGGACGTCGTACGCCCCGGAGCGGCCGACTTCTTCATCCCGGCCGACGCCCTGCGCGAGGCCCGCCTCGACAAGGCGCTCGCGGGCAAGGTCCTCCCCGAGGGCGGCCTGCTGATCGTCACCTGGCAGCACGGGGAGACGATGATCGACTCCGGCTTCCGCTCCGACCGCGCCGCCGAGCACCAGGCCTGGGTCGACGCCGTCAACCAGCTCGCCGGCACCACGGAACTCACCAGCACCACGACGGAAGGCACCGCACGATGACGATCTCCACCCGGGGGGACCACACCCCCGCCGTTCTCGTCCTGGAGGACGGCCGCGCCTTCCGCGGCCGTGCCTACGGGGCCGTGGGGGAGACCTTCGGCGAAGCGGTGTTCTCCACCGGCATGACCGGCTACCAGGAAACGCTGACGGACCCCTCGTACCACCGCCAGGTCGTCGTCATGACGGCCCCGCACGTCGGCAACACCGGCGTCAACGACGAGGACCCCGAGTCCGGCCGCATCTGGGTCTCCGGCTACGTCGTCCGCGACCCCGCCCGCAAGCCCTCCAACTGGCGCTCGCAGCGCTCGCTGGACGAGGAGCTGGTGGCGCAGGGCGTCGTCGGCATCAGCGGCGTCGACACCCGCGCCCTCACCCGCCACCTGCGCGAGCGCGGCGCGATGCGCGTCGGGATCTTCTCCGGCAACGCCATCCCCGACGAGGGCACCCTCCTCGCCAAGGTCCGCCAGGCCCCCGAGATGACCGGCGCCGACCTCTCCACCGAGGTCGCCACCAAGAAGGCCTACGTCGTCCCCGCGATCGGCACGAAGAAGTTCACCGTCGCCGCGATCGACCTCGGCATCAAGGGCATGACCCCGCACCGGATGGCCGAGCGCGGCATCGAGGTCCACGTGCTGCCCGCCACCGCCACCCTGGAGGAGGTGTACGCGGTCAAGCCCGACGGCGTCTTCTTCTCCAACGGCCCCGGCGACCCGTCCACCGCCGACCACCCGGTCGCCCTGATGCGCGGCGTCCTGGAGCGCTCCACCCCGCTCTTCGGCATCTGCTTCGGCAACCAGATCCTCGGCCGCGCGCTCGGCTTCGGCACCTACAAGCTGAAGTACGGCCACCGCGGCATCAACCAGCCGGTGCAGGACCGCACCACCGGCAAGGTCGAGGTCACCGCGCACAACCACGGCTTCGCCGTCGACGCCCCGCTGGACCAGGTCTCCGACACGGAGTTCGGCCGCGCCGAGGTCTCCCACGTCTGCCTGAACGACCAGGTGGTCGAAGGCCTCCAGCTCCTGGACCGGCCCGCCTTCAGCGTCCAGTACCACCCCGAGGCCGCCGCGGGCCCGCACGACGCCGCGTACCTCTTCGACCGCTTCGTTTCCCTGATGGAGGGCCAGCGTGCCTAAGCGCTCCGATATCCAGTCCGTCCTGGTCATCGGCTCCGGCCCGATCGTCATCGGCCAGGCCGCCGAGTTCGACTACTCCGGCACCCAGGCCTGCCGCGTCCTCAAGGCCGAGGGCCTGCGCGTCATCCTGGTGAACTCCAACCCGGCGACGATCATGACCGACCCGGAGATCGCCGACGCCACCTACGTCGAGCCGATCACCCCCGAGTTCGTCGAGAAGATCATCGCCAAGGAGCGCCCCGACGCGCTCCTGCCCACCCTCGGCGGCCAGACCGCGCTGAACACCGCGATCTCCATGCACGAGAACGGTGTCCTGGAGAAGTACGGCGTCGAGCTCATCGGCGCCAACGTCGAGGCGATCAACAAGGGCGAGGACCGCGACCTCTTCAAGGGCGTCGTGGAGGCCGTCAAGGAGAAGATCGGCTACGGCGAGTCCGCCCGCTCCGTCATCTGCCACACCATGGACGACGTCATCTCCGGCGTCGACACCCTCGGCGGCTACCCCGTCGTCGTCCGCCCCTCCTTCACCATGGGCGGCGCCGGCTCCGGCTTCGCCCACGACGAGGAGGAGCTGCGCCGCATCGCCGGACAGGGCCTCACGCTCTCCCCGACCACCGAGGTGCTCCTGGAGGAGTCCATCCTCGGCTGGAAGGAGTACGAGCTGGAGCTGATGCGCGACAAGAACGACAACGTCGTGGTCGTCTGCTCCATCGAGAACTTCGACCCGATGGGCGTCCACACCGGCGACTCGATCACCGTCGCCCCGGCCATGACGCTCACCGACCGCGAGTACCAGCGGCTGCGCGACATCGGCATCGCGATCATCCGCGAGGTCGGCGTCGACACCGGCGGCTGCAACATCCAGTTCGCCATCGACCCCACCGACGGCCGGGTCATCGTCATCGAGATGAACCCGCGCGTCTCCCGCTCCTCGGCGCTCGCCTCCAAGGCCACCGGCTTCCCGATCGCCAAGATCGCCGCCAAGCTGGCCGTCGGCTACACCCTGGACGAGATCCCCAACGACATCACCGAGAAGACGCCGGCCTCCTTCGAGCCGACCCTCGACTACGTCGTCGTCAAGGCCCCGCGCTTCGCCTTCGAGAAGTTCCCCTCCGCCGACTCCACCCTCACCACCACCATGAAGTCGGTGGGCGAGGCCATGGCGATCGGCCGGAACTTCACCGAGGCCCTCCAGAAGGCCCTGCGCTCGCTGGAGAAGAAGGGCTCGCAGTTCGCCTTCACCGGCGAGCCCGGCGACAAGGCCGAGCTGCTCGCGGAGGCGGTCCGCCCGACCGACGGCCGGATCAACACCGTCATGCAGGCGATCCGCGCCGGAGCCACCCAGGAAGAGGTCTTCGACGCCACGAAGATCGACCCCTGGTTCGTCGACCAGCTCTTCCTGATCAAGGAGATCGCCGACGAACTGGCCACCGCCGAGCGCCTGGACGCCGAGCTGATCGCCGACGCCAAGCGGCACGGCTTCTCCGACGCCCAGATCGGCGAGATCCGCGGACTGCGCGAGGACGTCGTCCGCGAGGTCCGGCACGCGCTCGGCATCCGCCCGGTCTACAAGACCGTTGACACGTGTGCGGCCGAGTTCGCGGCGAGGACGCCGTACTTCTACTCCTCCTACGACGAGGAGAGCGAGGTCGCGACCCGCACCAAGCCGGCCGTGATCATCCTCGGCTCGGGCCCCAACCGCATCGGCCAGGGCATCGAGTTCGACTACTCCTGTGTGCACGCCTCCTTCGCCCTGAGCGACGCGGGCTACGAGACCGTCATGGTCAACTGCAACCCGGAGACCGTCTCCACCGACTACGACACCTCCGACCGGCTCTACTTCGAGCCGCTCACCCTGGAGGACGTCCTGGAGATCGTGCACGCCGAATCGCTGGCGGGCCCGATCGCCGGTGTCATCGTGCAGCTCGGCGGCCAGACCCCGCTCGGTCTCTCGCAGGCGCTCAAGGACAACGGCGTGCCCGTCGTCGGCACCTCCCCGGAGGCCATCCACGCCGCCGAGGACCGGGGCGCCTTCGGCCGGGTCCTGGCCGAGGCCGGACTGCCCGCGCCCAAGCACGGCACCGCCACCACCTTCGGCGAGGCCAAGGCCATTGCCGACGAGATCGGCTACCCCGTCCTCGTACGGCCGTCCTACGTCCTCGGCGGGCGCGGCATGGAGATCGTGTACGACGAGACGCGTCTCGCCTCGTACATCTCCGAGTCCACCGAGATCAGCCCCACCCGGCCGGTCCTGGTCGACCGCTTCCTCGACGACGCCATCGAGATCGACGTGGACGCCCTCTACGACGGCACCGAGCTGTACCTCGGCGGCGTCATGGAGCACATCGAGGAGGCCGGCATCCACTCCGGCGACTCGGCCTGCGCCCTGCCCCCGATCACCCTCGGCGGCTTCGACATCAAGCGGCTGCGCGCCTCCACCGAGGGCATCGCCAAGGGCGTCGGCGTCCGCGGACTGATCAACATCCAGTTCGCGCTCTCCGGCGACATCCTCTACGTCCTCGAAGCCAACCCGCGCGCCTCCCGCACGGTCCCCTTCACCTCGAAGGCGACCGCCGTCCCGCTCGCCAAGGCCGCCGCCCGCATCTCGCTGGGCGCGACCATCGCCGAGCTGCGCGCGGAGGGCCTGCTGCCGGCGACCGGCGACGGCGGCACCCTGCCGCTGGACGCGCCGATCTCCGTCAAGGAGGCCGTGATGCCGTGGTCGCGCTTCCGCGACATCCACGGCCGCGGTGTCGACACGGTCCTCGGCCCGGAGATGCGCTCCACCGGCGAGGTCATGGGCATCGACTCGGTCTTCGGCACGGCGTACGCCAAGTCGCAGGCCGGCGCCTACGGACCGCTGCCCACCAAGGGCCGCGCGTTCATCTCGGTCGCCAACCGGGACAAGCGCTCGATGATCTTCCCGGCCCGCGAGCTGGTCGCCCACGGCTTCGAGCTGATGGCCACCTCCGGCACCGCCGAGGTCCTCAAGCGCAACGGCATCAACGCCACCATCGTGCGCAAGCAGTCCGAGGGCCCCGGCCCCAACGGCGAGAAGACCATCGTCCAGCTCATCCACGACGGCGAGGTCGACCTCATCGTCAACACGCCGTACGGCACCGGCGGCCGGCTCGACGGTTACGAGATCCGCACCGCGGCCGTCTCCCGCTCCGTGCCGTGCCTGACCACGGTCCAGGCGCTCGCCGCCGCCGTCCAGGGCATCGACGCGCTCAACCACGGCGACGTGGGCGTCCGTTCCCTCCAGGAACACGCCGAGCATCTGACAGCGGCCCGCGACTAAGGGGGCACCCGGCGGATCATGGCCGGGTCCGCGACGCCTGGCACGGCACCTCGCGGCGTTGCCGAAACGCCCGAATCGCTCCGCGATGAGGACGCTCCGGCGCCTTGCGATGCACCGCACCATGCGCCGCGGCCTGTCCGGCCCTGATCCGCCGGGCACCCCCGGCAGCCCAGCAGGGGGACACCGGAAACGGTGTCCCCCTCTCTGTGAGGACATCTCTTCATGTACAAGCTCTTCTTCCGGCTGGTCTTCAAGCGGATGGACCCCGAGCAGGCCCACTACGCCGCCTTCCGCTGGATCCGCCTCGCCGCCCGGACCCCCGTGCTGCGCACCTTCGTCGCCGCCGCCCTCGCCCCCCGCCACAAGGAGCTGCGCACCGAGGCCCTCGGCCTGCGGATGCACGGCCCCTTCGGGCTCGCCGCCGGCTTCGACAAGAACGCCGTCGCGATCGACGGCATGGCGATGCTCGGCTTCGACCACATCGAGATCGGCACCGTCACCGGCGAACCGCAGCCCGGCAACCCCAAGAAGCGCCTCTTCCGGCTCGTCGCCGACCGTGCGCTGATCAACCGCATGGGCTTCAACAACGAGGGCTCCGCCGCCGTCGCCGCCCGGCTGGCCGCCCGTAACCCGGTCTTCCGCACCACGGTCGGCGTCAACATCGGCAAGACCAAGGTCGTGCCCGAGGCCGAGGCCGCCGCCGACTACGTGAAGTCCACCGAGGCGCTGGCCGCCCACGCCGACTACCTGGTCGTCAACGTCTCCTCGCCCAACACCCCCGGCCTGCGCAACCTCCAGGCCACCGAGTCGCTGCGGCCGCTGCTCACCGCCGTACGCGAGGCCGCCGACCGCACCGTCACCACCCGGCGCGTCCCGCTGCTCGTCAAGATCGCCCCGGACCTCGCGGACGAGGACGTCGACGCCGTCGCCGACCTCGCCGTGGAGCTGGGCCTGGACGGCATCATCGCCACCAACACCACCATCGCCCGCGAGAGCCTGGGCCTGAAGTCCGCCCCCGAGCTGGTGGGGGAGACCGGCGGACTCTCCGGCGCGCCCCTCAAGGAGCGCTCGCTGGAGGTCCTGAGCCGCCTGTACGCCCGCGTGGGGGACCGGATCACCCTGGTGGGCGTCGGGGGCGTCGAGACCGCCGAGGACGCCTGGCAGCGCATCCTCGCCGGAGCCACCCTCGTCCAGGGCTACAGCGCCTTCATCTACGAGGGCCCCTGCTACGCCCGCGCGATCCACCAGGGCCTCGCCGCCCGGCTCGCCGCCTCCCCGTACGCCACCCTCGCCGAAGCCGTCGGCGCCGAGACCCGGAAGAAGGCCGCCCTGTGACCACCGAACCCTTCGGCGCCCGCCTGCGCCACGCCATGGACACCCGCGGGCCGCTCTGCGTCGGCATCGACCCGCACGCATCGCTGCTCACCTCCTGGGGCCTGAACGACGACATCGCCGGCCTGGAGCGCTTCACCCGGACCGTCGTGGAGGCGCTGGCCGACCGGGTCGCCGTCCTCAAGCCGCAGTCCGCGTTCTTCGAGCGCTTCGGATCGCGCGGCGTCGCCGTCCTGGAGAAGGCCGTCGAGGAGGCGCGGGCGGCCGGCGCGCTCGTCCTGATGGACGCCAAGCGCGGCGACATCGGCTCCACCATGGGCGCCTACGCGGCGACCTACCTGGACAGGGACTCGCCGCTCTTCTCGGACGCGGTCACCGTCTCCCCGTACCTGGGCTTCGGCTCGCTGCGCCCGGCACTGGACGCCGCCGCCGTCTCCGGCGCGGGCGTCTTCGTCCTCGCCCTCACCTCCAACCCGGAGGGCGCCGAGGTCCAGCGGGCCACGGCCGCCGACGGCCGCTCGCTCGCCCAGCTGATGCTCGACCACATGGCGGCGGAGAACGAGGGAGCGGCTCCGCTCGGCTCGGTCGGCGCGGTGGTCGGCGCGACGCTCGGCGACGCGGGGGTGAACCTGGCGATCAACGGACCGCTGCTCGCGCCCGGCATCGGCGCCCAGGGCGCGACCCCCGCGGATCTGCCGACGGTGTTCGGCGACGCGGTGGGCAATGTGGTGCCCAGCGTGAGCCGGGGCGTGCTGCGCCACGGCCCGGACGTGTCCGGGCTGCGCGAAGCGGCCGAGCGGTTCGCGGACGAGGTCCGTCGTGCCGTATCCGGCAGCTGACCCTGACACGTTTACAGCGTGTTGACGAATTACTGACGGGAAACCTGGTCGATATGTCGGGAAAATCCTGGTCGGCCACAGCTGACCAGGACTTTTCGTCTGTTCTCGCTGACTACAGCGGCCCTTGGCGCTAGTCTCCGTCGAAGAGCGGCCGAGCACAGTGTGTTCGTCGCTCACCTGGTGGGGTGGCGTCCAGCTTCCCCGCCGGTCCGTATCCGACAGATCGACATCCGAGGTGACGTAGGCGTGGCTCTTCCGCCCCTTACCCCTGAACAGCGCGCAGCCGCGCTCGAAAAGGCCGCCGCGGCTCGCCGGGAGCGGGCCGAGGTCAAGAATCGACTCAAGCACTCCGGCGCCTCCCTCCACGAGGTCATCAAGCAGGGCCAGGAGAACGACGTCATCGGGAAGATGAAGGTCTCCGCACTGCTGGAATCCCTGCCGGGCGTCGGCAAGGTCCGCGCCAAGCAGATCATGGAGCGTCTCGGCATCTCCGAGAGCCGCCGGGTCAGGGGTCTTGGCTCCAATCAGATCGCATCCCTGGAGCGTGAGTTCGGCGGCAGCCCCGCCTGACGTTCTCAGGCACTCCTGAGAACCTGGATAATCGCCCCATGGCTGCAACATCCCGGGGGACGTCCCCCGTACCCCCGGACGTACGTCCGCGGCTGACCGTGCTCTCCGGCCCTTCGGGCGTCGGCAAGAGCACGGTCGTCGCTCATATGCGCACCGTGCACCCCGAGGTCTGGCTCTCCGTGTCGGCGACGACACGCAAGCCGCGCCCCGGGGAGCGCAACGGTGTCCACTACTTCTTCGTGGACGACGAGGAGTTCGACAAGCTCATCGCCAACGGTGAGCTGCTGGAGTGGGCCGAGTTCGCGGGCAACCGCTACGGCACACCTCGTCGCGCCGTGCTGGACCGCCTGGAGGCGGGCGAGCCGGTCCTGCTGGAGATCGACCTCCAGGGCGCCCGGCTGGTCCGCCAGTCGATGTCCGACGCCCGCCTGGTCTTCCTGGCTCCGCCGAGCTGGGAGGAGCTGGTGCGCCGGCTCACCGGCCGGGGCACCGAGGCGCCCGAGGTCATCGAGCGCCGGCTCGCCGCCGCGAAGGTCGAACTGGCCGCCGAGGCCGAGTTCGATACGACGCTCGTCAACACCTCCGTCGAGGACGTGGCACGCGAGCTGCTAACGTTGATGCTTCAGGCCTAGATCTCCGAGATCGTCCAGATCTCCCGGATCTTTGATCTACACCCCCTTCGGAAGGCAGAGAGTGTCCTCTTCCATCACCACGCCCGAGGGCATCATCAACCCGCCGATTGATGAGCTCCTCGAGGCCACCGACTCGAAGTACAGCCTGGTGATCTACGCGGCCAAGCGCGCCCGCCAGATCAACGCGTACTACTCGCAGCTCGGCGAGGGTCTCCTCGAGTACGTCGGTCCGCTCGTCGACACCCACGTGCACGAGAAGCCGCTGTCGATCGCGCTCCGCGAGATCAACGCGGGCCTGCTGACCTCCGAGGCCATCGAGGGCCCCGCGCAGTAATTCAGCAGCACCACGGCACCTTCACTCCAGGCCCGGCGGCCCGTCCGCCGGGCCTGAGGTGTGTCCGGGGCCGGGTGAACGCGCTCTCCACGCGGTGAGGCAGCATGGGACGCATACGTTGCCGTGACGTTGCCGAGTGCGGGGAGACGCAGTGGACAAGCCGAAGGTGGTCCTGGGGGTCAGCGGGGGCATCGCCGCCTATAAGGCGTGCGAGCTGTTGCGCCGGCTGACCGAGTCCGGCCATGACGTACGGGTCGTCCCGACCGCCGCCTCGCTGCACTTCGTGGGGGCCGCCACCTGGTCGGCGCTCTCCGGCCACCCGGTCTCCGACGAGGTCTGGCAGGACGTCCACGAGGTCCCGCACGTGCGGATCGGGCAGGGCGCCGACCTCGTCGTGGTCGCCCCGGCCACCGCGGACATGCTGGCCAAGGCCGCCCACGGGCTCGCCGACGACCTGCTCACCAACACGCTCCTGACCGCCCGCTGTCCGGTGGTCTTCGCCCCCGCCATGCACACCGAGATGTGGGAGCACCCGGCCACCCAGGAGAACGTCGCCACCCTGCGCCGCCGGGGCGCCGTGGTCATCGAGCCCGCCGTCGGGCGGCTCACCGGTGTCGACACCGGCAAGGGCCGGCTGCCCGACCCGGGCGAGATCTTCGAGGTCTGCCGCCGGGTGCTGGCGCGCGGGGTCACCGGGAGCGACCTCGCGGGCCGCCATGTGGTGATCAGCGCGGGCGGCACCCGTGAGCCGCTCGACCCGGTGCGCTTCCTGGGCAACCGCTCCTCCGGCAAGCAGGGCTACGCGCTGGCGCGTACCGCGGTGGCCCGGGGGGCCCGGGTCACCCTGATCGAGGCCAACACCGGGCTGCCCGACCCGGCCGGGGCCGACGTCCTGCGGGTCGGCACGGCCGTCCAGCTGCGCGAGGCCGTGCTGAAGGCCGCCTCCGACGCGGACGTCGTGGTGATGGCGGCCGCGGTGGCCGACTTCCGCCCTGCCGAATACGCCACCGGCAAGATCAAGAAGAAGGACGGCGAGGAGGCCCCCGCGGTCACCCTGGTCAGTAACCCCGACATCCTCGCCGAGGTCTCCGCCGAGCGGGCCCGGCCCGGTCAGATCGTCGTCGGATTCGCCGCCGAGACCGACGACGTGCTGGCCAACGGCCGGGCGAAGCTCCGCCGCAAGGGCTGCGACCTCCTCGTCGTCAACGAGGTGGGGGAGCGCAAGACCTTCGGCTCGGAGGAGAACGAAGCGGTCGTCCTCGCCGCCGACGGCCAGGAGACCCCGGTGCCGTACGGACCGAAGGAAGCGCTTGCCGACACGGTCTGGGATCTGGTTTCAGGAAGGTTCCAGCCGATTTCATAATCAACCCTCCGGGCGAGCAAAATCGTCCCATAAGGCCCAAAATGGCGGCCGGGAAGGGTGGATTGTCCTACTGGTGACCCACGTGGCGCACGTCACGAACCTCCCAAAGGGCGAGACACCTGGCCCGGCCGCCGGATGCGACCGATAAACTGGCCGTCGGTACGAGCCGAGCGCAGCTCTCGAGCCGTGCCACCCATGATCAGCCAGCAGCCGCTGCAACCCCAGGGAGCGATGTGTCCCGCCGTCTCTTCACCTCGGAATCTGTCACCGAGGGTCACCCCGACAAGATCGCTGACCAGATCAGCGACACGATTCTCGACGCGCTCCTGCGTGAGGACCCCTCCTCGCGCGTCGCCGTCGAGACCTTGATCACCACCGGTCTGGTGCATGTCGCGGGCGAGGTCACCACCAAGGCCTACGCCGACATCCCCAACCTCGTGCGCAACAAGGTTCTGGAGATCGGTTACGACTCCTCCAAAAAGGGCTTCGACGGTGCTTCCTGTGGCGTCTCGGTGTCGATCGGCGCGCAGTCGCCGGACATCGCGCAGGGCGTCGACACCGCGTACGAGAAGCGGGTCGAGGGCGATGAGGACGAGCTCGACAAGCAGGGCGCGGGCGACCAGGGCCTGATGTTCGGCTATGCCTGCGACGAGACCCCGGAGCTGATGCCGCTCCCGATCCACGTCGCCCACCGCCTCTCCCGGCGGCTCTCCGAGGTGCGCAAGAACGGGACGATCCCCTACCTGCGCCCGGACGGCAAGACGCAGGTCACCATCGAGTACGACGGTGACAAGGCGGTCCGGCTGGACACGGTGGTCGTCTCCTCGCAGCACGCGAGCGACATCGACCTGGACTCGCTGCTCGCGCCGGACATCCGTGAGTTCGTCGTCGAGCACGTCCTCGCGCAGCTCGTCGAGGACGGCATCAAGCTGGACACCGAGGGCTACCGCCTGCTGGTGAACCCGACCGGCCGCTTCGAGATCGGCGGCCCGATGGGCGACGCGGGCCTCACCGGCCGCAAGATCATCATCGACACGTACGGCGGGATGGCCCGCCACGGTGGCGGTGCGTTCTCGGGCAAGGACCCGTCCAAGGTCGACCGCTCGGCGGCGTACGCGATGCGCTGGGTCGCCAAGAACGTGGTGGCCGCCGGTCTCGCCGCGCGCTGCGAGGTCCAGGTCGCGTACGCGATCGGCAAGGCCGAGCCGGTCGGTCTCTTCGTGGAGACCTTCGGCACCGCCGCGGTCGACACGGAGAAGATCGAGAACGCGATCGGCGAGGTCTTCGACCTGCGTCCGGCCGCGATCATCCGTGACCTCGACCTACTGCGTCCGATCTACGCCCAGACCGCCGCGTACGGCCACTTCGGCCGTGAGCTGCCGGACTTCACCTGGGAGCGCACGGACCGCGTGGACGCACTCCGCGCCGCCGCCGGCCTCTAGGTCCGCGGCCGACCCGTCCGCGTACGACAGCGGAGCGGGCGACATCGAGTACGACGGCGGGGCCCGGACACCGAACGCGGTGGCCGGGCCCCGCTGCCGTGCCCCCGCCGCTGTCAGTGGTCTCTGGTAGGAATTCAGCTGTGAGCAGCGAGAACGAGCAGTCCGCCGAGCCCGGTGCCGGGGCTCCGGAGCAGCTTGCGCTGATCCGGGAGACCGTGCGCCGGGCGAAGGTGCCGCGCGCCAAGCCGCGGACCTGGCGCGGCGCGCCCCTCGCCGGGGAACTGCCCGTCGCCCGCGTCCTCGTCAACAAGGGCGTCCTCCACCTCGACCAGTACTTCGACTACGCGGTCCCCGAGGAGCTGGACGCCGACGCCCGGCCCGGCGTCCGGGTGCGGGTCCGCTTCGGAGCCGGCGGGCGCAACGTCCAGGGCGGGCGGCGCGAGGGCGGCGGCCTCATCGACGGTTTCATCGTCGAGCGCCGCGCCGACTCCGACTATCAGGGAGCGCTGGCCGCCATCGCCTCGGTGGTCTCCCCGGAGCCGGTCCTCGGACCCGAGCTGCTCGCCCTCTGCCGTGCCGTCGCCGACCGGTACGCGGGCAGCCTCGCCGACGTCCTCCAGCTCGCCGTGCCACCGCGCAACGCCCGCGCCGAGTCCAAGCCCTCCCCGGACCCGCTGCCCCCGCCACCGCCCCCCGAGCCGGGCAGCTGGGAGCGGTACGGCCAGGGCCCGGCCTTCCTGCGCGCACTGGCCGAGGGCGGTGCGCCGCGCGCCGTGTGGAGCGCCCTGCCCGGCCCGCACTGGCCCGCCGAGATCGCCGGGGCCGTCGCGGCGACGCTCTCCTCCGGGCGCGGCGCACTCGTCGTCGTCCCGGACGGGCGGGCCGCCGGACGGGTCGACGCGGCCCTGACCGAGGCGCTCGGCGCGGGCCGGCACGCCCTGCTGACCGCCGAATCCGGCCCCGAGAAGCGCTACCGCCAGTGGCTCGCCGTGCGCCGGGGTTCGGTCCGGGCGGTCGTCGGGACCCGGGCCGCCATGTTCGCCCCCGTCCAGGACCTCGGGCTGGTCGTCATCTGGGACGACGGGGACTCCAGCCACAGCGACGACAACGCCCCCTTCCCGCACGTCCGCGAGGTCCTGGAGCTACGGGCGGCACAGGGCCGGTGCGGCTTTCTGCTCGGCGGCACCAGCTGCACGGTCGAGGCCGCCCAGCTCGTGGAGAGCGGCTGGGCGCTGCCGCTCCTCGCGGACCGCGAGCGACTGCGCCGGGCCGCGCCCCTCATCCGTACGGTCGGCGACGGCGAGCTGGCCCGGGACGGCGCCGCCCGGTCCGCCCGGCTGCCCAGCCTGGCCTGGGGGACCGTGCGCGACGGCCTGCGCAACGGCCCGGTGCTGGTCCAGGTGCCCCGGCGGGGTTACGCCCCCCGCCTCGCCTGCGAACGCTGCCGCACGCCCGCCCGCTGCCGGCACTGCGCGGGCCCTCTCCAGGCCCCGGACCAGCAGGATCTGAACTGCGCCTGGTGCGGGCGGGCCGAGCGGTCCTGGCACTGCGCCCAGTGCGGCGCCAACCGGCTGCGCGCCCAGATCGTCGGTGCCCGACGCACGGCGGAGGAGCTGGGCCGGGCCTTCCCCGCCGTGCCGGTCCGCACCTCGGGGCGCGATCACATCCTGGACGCGGTGCCGGACGCCCCGGCCCTGGTCGTCTCCACGCCGGGCGCGGAGCCCGTCGCCGAGGGCGGCTATGCGGCGGCCCTGCTGCTGGACGGCTGGGCCATGCTCGGCCGCCCCGATCTGCGGGCGGGCGAGGAGGCGCTGCGGCGGTGGACGGCGGCGTCGGCGCTGGTGCGGGGGCAGGACGAGGGCGGCACGGTGGTGATCGTGGCCGAGCCGACGGAGCGTGCGGTGCAGGCGCTGGTCCGCTGGGACCCGGCGGGATTCGCCCGGCGGGAGCTGGCGGAGCGGGCCGAGCTGGGCTTCCCGCCGGTCTCCCGGATGGCCTCGGTGACCGGCCCGGCCGAGGCCCTGGCCGTCTTCCTCCGGACCGCCGGGCTGCCGCCGGAGGCCGAGATCCTGGGCCCGGTGCCGGTCCCGTCGGCCGGACCCGGCCGACCCCGCCGACCCGGGGACGCCCCGCCGGGCGAGACCTGGGAGCGGGCCCTGGTCCGGGTGGTCCCGGGGCGCGGCGCGGCGTTGGCCCGCGCCCTGAAGTCGGCGCTCGCGGCCCGTACGGCCAAGGGCGCCACCGACCCGATACGCATCAGGATCGACCCGCCGGACATCGGCTGAGACCAGGGGAAGCCCCCGGCCTCTGGGCCCGGACAGCGGACTGCCCCGCCGTGCGACCGGCACGGTGGGGCAGAGGGGCGGCGTACGGTCAGCCGTTGCGGGGGCCGGGGAAGGCGCCGGGGCGCAGTTCCTCGCGGGCCGGCTGCTGGGCCGCCGACGGCTGCGGCGGCATGGAGCGGGCCGCCGGGACGGAGGGCACCGGGGAGCCGGACCCTCCGGCGGAGGACCCGGTCAGACCGGGGCCGACGGAGACGGGGCGCGGCACGGCCGTCGTCTCGCCCGCCGTCTCGGCCGCGGGCTGCGGCGTGGCCCGGCGGGTCCCGTAACGGCGGTGCACGGCCTGCTTGGTGACGCCGAGGGCGGAGCCCACCGCGTCCCAGGAGAAGCCCAGCGAGCGGTCGAAGTCCACCGCGGCCGTGACCAGGGTCTCGACGCTGTCCCGCAGTTCCTGGGCGAGGCGGACGGTGGGGGCCGGGGCCCTGCCGTAGACGACGAAGCCCGCGGAGGGGCCGGAGCGGCGCGGACGGTAGACGTTGCCCAGCTGGGCGGTGAGGGTGCGCAGCGCGTCCACCTGCCGCCGGACCCGCTCGATGTCCCGCACCAGAAGATGCAGACTGGCCCGCGCTTGGGCGTCGTGGGTTGCGTGGTCGGCCATGAAGAAGCCTCTCGAACCGGCGTTGAAAGGGATCGGGCCGCATCGGGGCGGCCCGCTTCGGTCAATCTCCTTTGACCAACGCCCGAGCCGGGTATGTGGTCACGCTATCGGGGCGTATGTGCATATGCACGGGGCGTGCGCGGCGCGCGTACGCCCCCTGGTAGCCGCCCCCGCACCAGGGTGCGGCCGGGCCGTGCCGGCCGGGGCACCCCTAGACTGGTGTGCTGCTCGTCACCGTACGTCTTGGCCCGAGAGGCAGTCAGCCACCATGAAGCTCGTCTTCGCCGGCACCCCCGAAGTCGCCGTCCCCGCCCTGGACGCCCTGATCGCCTCCGAGCGCCATGAGGTGGCCGCCGTGGTGACCCGTCCCGACGCCCCGGCCGGGCGGGGCCGCCGACTCGTCGCGAGCCCGGTGGCCGAGCGGGCGGAGGAGGCCGGGATCGAGGTGCTCAAGCCGGCCAAGCCCCGGGACGAGGAGTTCCTCGCCCGGCTGCGCGAGATCGCCCCCGACTGCTGCCCGGTCGTCGCCTACGGCGCCCTGCTGCCCAAGGTCGCCCTCGACGTGCCCGCCCGGGGCTGGGTCAACCTGCACTTCTCGCTGCTGCCCGCCTGGCGGGGCGCGGCGCCGGTGCAGCACTCGGTGATGGCGGGCGACGAGGTGACGGGCGCTTCGACCTTCCTGATCGAGGAGGGCCTGGACTCCGGGCCGGTCTACGGCGTCCTCACCGAGGAGATCCGCCCCACCGACACCAGCGGCGATCTGCTCACCCGGCTCGCCTTCGCCGGCGCCGGGCTGCTGGCGGCCACCATGGACGGTATCGAGGACGGCACGCTGCACGCCGTGCCCCAGCCGCACGACGGGGTCACCCTGGCCCCGAAGATCACCGTCGAGGACGCGCAGATCCAGTGGTCCGCTCCGGCGCTGCGCGTCGACCGCGTCGTACGCGGCTGCACCCCGGCCCCCGGCGCCTGGACCCTGTTCCGCGGCGAGCGGCTCAAGCTGATCCAGGCCACGCCGGTCCTGGACCGCACCGACCTGGCCCCCGGCGAGCTGTCGGCCGCCAAGAACAACGTGTACGTGGGCACCGGATCGCACGCGGTCGAGCTGCTCTGGGTCCAGCCGCAGGGCAAGAAGCCGATGAAGGCCGCCGACTGGGCGCGCGGCGTCCGCATCGCCCACGGCGAGCTGCTGGGCCTGTAGCGGGCTTCCCGGGCCCGGGGCGGCGTTCGCGCGCCCCGGGCTGCCGTTCGGGCGGCCGGGGACGGCGACGTACGCTGGGAGGGTTCGCCCCTCTCACCCTCAGCGGAGCACCTTTCACGTGAACGACCAGCCGCGTCGCCGTCCCGCCAAGCCCCACCGCCGTCCCAAGAAGGACCCGGTC
Source organism: Streptomyces sp. DSM 106670 (assembly GCF_055792845.1). Lineage (NCBI taxonomy): Bacteria > Bacillati > Actinomycetota > Actinomycetes > Kitasatosporales > Streptomycetaceae > Streptomyces > Streptomyces sp. DSM 106670. The sequence goes on along the minus strand of NZ_CM147704.1, from coordinate 1,046,383 downwards.
CGCTTCCTCGCCTTCGAGGCGCTGCGGGCCGTCGACGAGCGCGACGCGTACGCCAACCTGGTGCTGCCCCCGCTGCTGAAGAAGGCCCGCGCCAAGGGCGACTTCGACGGCCGGGACGCGGCGCTGGCGACCGAGCTGGTCTACGGGACGCTGCGCCGCCAGGGCACGTACGACGCGATCGTGGCGGCCTGTATCGACCGGCCGCTGCGCGAGGTCGACCCGCCGGTCCTGGACGTCCTGAACATGGGCGTCCACCAGCTGCTCGGCACCCGTATCCCCACCCACGCGGCCGTCTCCGCCAGTGTGGAGCTGGCCCGGGTGGTGCTGGGGGAGGGGCGTGCGAAGTTCGTCAACGCGGTGCTGCGCAAGGTCACCGCGCACGACCTCGACGGCTGGGTGGAGAAGGTCGCCCCGCCGTACGACGAGGACGCCGAGGACCACCTCGCCGTCGTCCACTCCCACCCCCGCTGGATCGTCTCCGCCCTCTGGGACGCGCTGGGCGGCGGCCGGGCGGGCATCGAGGACCTCCTGGAGGCCGACAACGAGCGGCCCGAGGTGACGCTGGCGGCCCGCCCCGGCCGCTCCACCACCGACGAGCTGGTCAAGGCCCTGGGCGAGGACAACTCCCTGCCGGGCCGCTGGTCGCCGTACGCCGTCCGGATGGCCGAGGGCGGCGAGCCCGGCGCGCTGGAAGCCGTCCAGGAGGGCCGGGCGGGCGTCCAGGACGAGGGCAGCCAGCTCGTCGCCGCCGCCCTGGCCGCCGTACCCGTCGAGGGCCGCGACACCCGCTGGCTGGACGGCTGCGCGGGCCCCGGCGGCAAGGCCGCCCTGCTCGCGGCGCTGGCCGCCGGACGCGGCGCGATGCTGCTCGCCGCCGAGAAGCAGCCGCACCGTGCCCGGCTGGTCGAGCGGGCGCTCGCCGGCAACCCCGGCCCGTACCAGGTGATCACCGCCGACGGCACCCGCCCGCCGTGGCTGCCCGGCACCTTCGACCGCATCCTGATGGACGTGCCCTGCTCCGGCCTCGGTGCGCTGCGCCGCCGCCCGGAGTCCCGCTGGCGGCGTCGGCCCGAGGATCTGGAGGGCTTCGCCCCGCTCCAACGCGGCCTGCTGCGCGAGGCGTTGAAGGCGGTGCGGGTCGGCGGAGTGGTGGGCTACGCGACCTGCTCGCCGCATCTCGCGGAGACCCGGGTGGTGGTCGAGGACGTCCTCAAGGGCCGGGGCGGGGATCCGGTGGAGGCGGAGTGGGTCGACGCCCGCCCGCTGATGCCCGACGTGCCCGCGCTGGGGGAGGGGCCCGACGTCCAGCTCTGGCCGCATCTGCACGGCACGGACGCGATGTATCTGGCTCTGCTGCGCCGGACCGGCTGAATATCACCGCGTCAGCGTGTCCGCCCGTTGGGCAAAAGAAAAGTAAAGCGCTGGCAAAATGCCCAGAATGTGCGGACTGTGATGGCCGTGTGAGGCTTCGGAGGGCATCGAGGCGGGGAACCGGCCGCGGACGTGGCACGCTTGGGTCATGGCGCAGATCAACCCCAGCATCCTGTCCGCCGATTTCGCGCGTCTCGCCGAGGAGGCGAAGGCGGTCGAAGGCGCGGACTGGCTCCACGTCGATGTCATGGACAACCACTTCGTGCCCAACCTGACCCTCGGCGTGCCGATCGTCGAGGCGCTCGGCAAGGCCACGGACACCCCGCTGGACTGCCACCTCATGATCGAGGACGCGGACCGCTGGGCCCCGCAGTACGTGGAGGCCGGAGCCGGGTCCGTCACCTTCCACGTGGAGGCCGCGGCGGCTCCGGTGCGGCTGGCGCGGGAGATCCGGGCGAAGGGGGCGCGCGCCTCGATGGCGCTGAAGCCCGCGACGCCGATCGAGCCGTACGAGGATCTGCTGCCCGAGCTGGACATGCTGCTGATCATGACGGTCGAGCCGGGCTTCGGCGGGCAGGCCTTCCTGGACATCATGCTGCCGAAGATCCGCCGCACCCGGGAGCTGATCAGCAAGCACGGCCTCGAACTGTGGCTCCAGGTCGACGGCGGGGTCTCGGCCACCACCATCGAGCGGTGTGCCGAGGCCGGCGCCGATGTCTTCGTGGCCGGATCCGCGGTCTACGGGGCGGCGGACCCGGCGGCTGCGGTGCGCGGGCTGCGGGCGCAGGCGGAGGCGGTCACGGCCGCCGCCCCCTGGGCATGCGGCCACTGAACCAAGGGCAGATGAACGCGGTCCGACAGGGCCGATCAAGGATCGCCGGATCTGACAGGATGAACGGCGTATCGGGCGTGTGAACAGCAGTGAGGAGATCGCGGTGTCTGGCATCTCGGCGGGTCGGTCAGCCATGCGGATGGGACCCGCGGAGCTGGTGCAGGCGGCGGCCATGGCCCGCCGGTTCTACCTGGAGGGCAAGTCCAAGATCCAGATCGCCGAGGAGTTCGGCGTGAGCCGCTTCAAGGTGGCCCGGGTCCTGGAGACCGCCCTCGAACGCGATCTCGTACGGATCGAGATCCGGGTACCGGCCGAGCTCGACGCCGAACGCTCCGACGCGCTCCGGGCCCGTTACGGGCTGCGCCACGCGGTCGTCGTGGAGTCCCCGGCCGAGGAGCCGGAGGACGCCCCCGACCCGGAGAACCTGGGCGAGGTCGCGGCCGACCTCCTCGGCGAACTGGTGGCCGAGGGCGATGTGCTCGGCCTGGCCTGGGGTCGCTCCACCATCCACATGGCGGCCGCCCTCGACCGGCTCCCGCCGTGCACGGTCGTCCAGCTGACCGGGGTGTACGACGCGGGCACCGCCGAGCGCGGCTCGGTCGAGGCGGTCCGCCGGGCCGCCCAGGTGTCCGGCGGCGAGGCGCACCCCATCTACGCCCCGATGCTGCTGCCCGACCCCGCGACGGCCGCCGCGCTGCGCGAGCAGACGGGCATCGCCCGCGCCTTCGAGTACTTCGACAAGGTGACGGTCGCCGCCGTCTCCATCGGCTCCTGGGAGCCGGGCATCTCCACGGTCCACGACATGCTCTCGGACGAGGAGCGCGCCCACTACGCCTCGCTCGGCGTCGCCGCCGAGATGTCCGCGCACCTCTTCGACTCCGAAGGCCGCCGGGTCGGCCGTGACCTCGGGGAGCGCTGCATCACCGTGGAGGCGGACCGGCTGCGCCGGATCCCCGAGGTGGTCGCCATCGCGGGCGGCCGGCGCAAGGCGGCGGCGATCGGCGCGGTGCTCCGCTCCGGTCTGGTCACCAGCCTGGTCACGGACACCGCCGCGGCCGACTATCTGCTCACCGAGTCCGCCGCGGGCGTCCGCCCGGCGCTGGAGCGGGCCGACCCGGACGGGGAGTGACACCCAGGACGCGCCGAGGGCCGTGCACCCAGCGGGGTGCACGGCCCTCGGCACGTCCTGGCCGCCCTCAGCCGGCCGGCGGCGCCTTCGCCGCGCACGGGGCGGGAGCCGCCACCTCGGTGCGCGCGGGCGGGACGCCCAGCACGGTCTCCTCCAGATACTCCTCAGGCTCCTCGTACTGGCCCACGTCCGCGGGGTTGTAGCGGGGCGTCTGGCGCGACCAGTCCAGATTGCCGCGCATCCAGCTCCGCATCCCGTCGAGATACGGCACCAGCAGCCCGGACAGCTCCGGATACAGCTCAAGCAGCTCGTCCTCAGCGGTCAGGAACCGTTCGGTCTCCATCGCGAGCCGCTCCGCGACATGGTCCAGCGCCTGCTGCTCCCCGAAGCCCCGGTGGTGGCGGACCAGGTGGACGAGGTTGTGGATCTCGCCGAGCACCTGCTCCTTCTCGAAGGAGTACACGTCGTTGGCCCAGCACACGTGGTTGCACGCGGCTTCCAGCGCGGTGATGAAGCGGGGGTCGTTGTGGAGCGACTCCGGCGCCTCGATGCCCGCCACGATCTCTATGAGGTCCATGCAGACGTGGATGGCCCCGGTGTGCCGCCGCTTGGCGATGTACGTCTCCTCCGAGGGCACCACGTCCTCGGCGCGGTTTCCCGCCTCCCAGGTCGTGGCCGTCGTGAGGTAGGTGATCAGATGCCAGGCGAACCGGGTGCGCCAGTGGGGCGCGGCGTTCGGCGTCGTACGTTTCCACAGATCGGCCAGTGCGGTCACGGCGGCCGGGACCTCTTCCCCGGGCAGCGGCTCGGGGGCGGAGCCGTCGACCACCGCGCGCATGCGTTCGACGACATCTCTCACCCGATCGGGTGAACGGCCGAGGTGGCCGTCGTCGAGCTGGTCGTCGACCAGGAAGAGCCAGACGAACCAGTCGGCCACCAGGTCGAGGTGCTCCTCGTCGGCCGTCGGGTAGACCATGCCGACGAACGACCCGAAATCGGCTTGTTCGAATCGGTGCCTCGCGGACTCGCGGTGGACCAGACCCGTCCGTCTGGTCCAGGCGTCCAGATGCCCCCGGGTGTGTCCCACGTGCGGGTTGGTCCGCTGCGGGAACGGGCAGTAGATGTCCGGCAGTTCGCTGTCCACAGGCGGATCTGGATCCTCTCCGGTCAAACGGTGTGCCCAGGGGTGCCGACGAGCCGGATCGACGCTTCGGACACCCCCGAGACCTGCGGGTTTGAAGCTACCTGACCCCTTGTCACCCGGTCCAGGGATCGTGATCACGAATGATTCGAATACCGTTCGGGTAGAGTCCGTGGGTAAGGCAGGTTCCACTTGCCCGGGGCCCCCGGCCACCTTCTCGGAGCACTCCTCGGTGCTCCTTGGAGGAACGGACGAACGCGGGGGTCTTTTGCTGTGTCTTCGTGGAAACGACCTGCACCGTTTCGTATGAAAAAATGAGTGTTATGCGTTTTCTTGAGCCGGGCACCGGTCGCTACACAGAGTCCCCCGCGGTCCCGTACGACCTCACGTACGACGACGTCTTCATGGTTCCGGGCCGCTCCGCGGTCGGCTCCCGGCAGGGTGTGGACCTCTCGTCGCCCGACGGAACCGGCACCACCATTCCGCTCGTGGTCGCCAACATGACCGCCATCGCGGGCCGCCGGATGGCCGAAACCATCGCCCGCCGCGGCGGGCTCGTCGTCATCCCCCAGGACATCCCGATCGAGGTCGTCACCGACGTCATCTCCTGGGTCAAGACGCGCCACCTCGTCCTCGACACCCCGATCGAGCTGGCCCCCGGCCAGACCGTCGCCGACGCGCTGTCGCTGCTGCCCAAGCGCGCCCACGGCGCGGGCGTCGTCGTCGACGCCGACCGCCGCCCGGTGGGCGTCGTCACCGACCACGACCTCACCGGCGTCGACCGCTTCACCCAGCTCTCCGAGGTCATGTCCAAGGACCTGGTGCTGCTCGACGCCGACATCGACCCGCGCGACGCCTTCAACAAGCTCGACGGCGCCAACCGCAAGCTCGCCCCGGCGGTCGACGCCGACGGCCGCCTCGTCGGCATCCTGACCCGCAAGGCCGCCCTGCGCGCCACGCTCTACACCCCCGCCACCGACGCCGAGGGCAAGCTGCGCATCGCGGCCGCCGTCGGCATCAACGGCGACGTGGCCGGCAAGGCCAAGCAGCTCCTGGACGCGGGCGCCGACGTCCTCGTCGTGGACACCGCCCACGGCCACCAGGAATCCATGATCAGCGCGGTGAGGGCCGTGCGGGCGCTCGCCCCCCGGGTGCCGATCGTCGCGGGCAACATCGTCGCCGCCGAGGGCGTGCGCGACCTGATCGAGGCGGGCGCGGACATCATCAAGGTCGGCGTCGGCCCCGGCGCCATGTGCACCACCCGGATGATGACCGGCGTCGGCCGCCCGCAGTTCTCCGCCGTCCTGGAGTGCGCCGCCGAGGCGAAGAAGCACGGCAAGCACGTCTGGGCCGACGGTGGCGTCCGGCACCCGCGCGACGTCGCGATGGCGCTCGCCGCCGGCGCGTCCAACGTGATGATCGGCTCCTGGTTCGCGGGCACGTACGAGTCGCCCGGCGACCTCCAGCAGTCCGCCGACGGCCGCTTCTACAAGGAGTCCTTCGGGATGGCCTCGGCCCGCGCCGTCAAGAACCGCACCTCGGACGAGTCCGCGTACGACCGCGCCCGCAAGGCGCTGTTCGAGGAGGGCATCTCCACCTCGCGGATGTTCCTGGACCCGACCCGCCCGGGCGTCGAGGACCTGATCGACTCGATCATCGCGGGCGTCCGCTCCTCCTGCACCTACGCCGGTGCCGGCTCCCTCGCGGAGTTCGCCGAGAAGGCCGTCGTCGGCGTCCAGAGCGCCGCCGGTTACGCCGAGGGCAAGCCGCTGCACGCCAGCTGGAGTTGATCCCCGATCACCGCAACGACCCCGCCCCTTCCGGCCATTTCGCGCCGGAGGGGGCGGGGCCGTTTCCGGCCTTCCGGAGTGGCCGGGGCGGCGCTTCAACTCTGTTGAAATATAAGTAATATGAAGCGCACTCAGCTGCCTGCCTCTCTGCGGTAAGGGATCTCATGTCCTTCTTCACTGACCTGGCCCATCAGTACATCGACGGCGAGTGGAGGCCGGGGAAGGGGTCCTGGGACATCATCGACTTCAACCCGTTCGACGGGGAGAAGCTCGCCTCGATCCCGGTCGCCACCGCCGACGAGGTCGACCAGGCCTACCGCGCCGCGGAGCGCGCCCAGCAGGCGTGGGCGGACACCAACCCGTACAGCAGGCGGGCCGTCCTGGAGAAGGCGCTGCGCCTCGTCGAGGAGCGCGAGCCGGAGATCGGCGAGGCCATCGTCGCCGAGCTCGGCGGCACCCGGCTGAAGGCCGCCTTCGAACTGCACCTGGCCAAGGAATTCCTCCGCGAGGCGATCCAGCTGGCCCTGCGCCCCGCCGGACAGATCCTCCCCTCGCCCACCGAGGGCAAGGAGAACCGCGTCTACCGCGTGCCCGTCGGGGTCGTCGGCGTGATCAGCCCGTTCAACTTCCCCTTCCTGCTCTCCCTCAAGTCCGTCGCGCCCGCGCTGGCCCTCGGCAACGCCGTCGTCCTCAAGCCGCACCAGAACACCCCGATCTGCGGCGGCACCCTGCTCGCCAAGATCTTCGAGGACGCCGGGCTGCCCGCCGGACTGCTGAACGTCGTGATCACCGACATCGCGGAGATCGGCGACACCCTGCTGGAGCACCCCGTGCCGCAGGTCATCTCCTTCACCGGCTCGGACAAGGTCGGCCGCCACGTCGCCACCGTCTGCGCCCGCAACCTCAAGCGCGCCGTCCTCGAACTCGGCGGCAACAGCGCCCTGATCGTGCTCGACGACGCCGATGTGGACTACGCCGTCGACGCGGCGGTCTTCAGCCGGTACGTCCACCAGGGCCAGGTCTGCATGGCCGCCAACCGCATCCTGGTCGACCGCGCCGTCGAGGCGGAGTTCACCGAGAAGTTCGTCGCCAAGGTCGCCTCGCTCACCGTCGGCGACCCCGCCGACCCGGCCACCCAGATCGGCCCGCTGATCAACTCCTCGCAGGCCGAGTCCGTCTCCAAGCTCGTCGACCAGACCGTGGCGGCCGGCGCGACGGCCCTCCTGCACGGCCGCGCCGACGGCAACCTGGTCAGCCCCTCCGTCCTGACCGGCCTCGCCGCCGACTCGCCCGTCCTGCACCAGGAGATCTTCGGCCCCGTCGCCCTGCTGATCCCCTTCGACGGCGAGGACGAGGCCGTCCGCATCGCCAACGACACCCCGTACGGCCTCAGCGGCGCCGTCCACACCGGCAACATCGAGCGCGGGGTGCGGATCGGTCAGCGCATCCACACCGGCATGATCCACATCAACGACGGCACCGTCCACGACGAGCCGATCGTCCCCTTCGGCGGCGAGAAGAGCTCCGGCCTCGGCCGGCTGAACGGCGACTCGATGACCGAGGCCTTCACCACCCAGAAGTGGATCTCCATCCAGCACGGCCGCTCGCAGTTCCCCTTCTGACGGCCTGCTCCGCCGCACCGGGCATGCCCGGTGCGGCGGCCCGTGGTCTACTGCGGGAGGCGGCACCCTCCGCCTCCCGCCAGCCGACCCACCGCAGAGAAGTGAACCGCCCGACGTGCGCCTGAACGACCTCGACGAACGCATCGTCCACGCCCTCGCCGAAGACGCCCGGCGCTCCTACGCCGACATCGGCGCGCTCATCGGCCTCTCCGCCCCCGCCGTGAAACGCCGCGTCGACCGGCTGCGGGCCGAGGGCGCGATCACCGGCTTCACCGTGCGGGTCGACCCGGCGGCGCTCGGCTGGGAGACCGAGGGGTTCATCGAGATCTACTGCAGCCGCAACACCTCCCCGGAAGCGATCAAGCAGGGCCTCGCCCGCTATCCGGAGATCGCCGCGGCCTCCACCGTCACGGGCGAAGCGGACGCGGTGGTGCAGGTCTTCGCCGCCGACATGCGCCACTTCGAACAGGTCCTGGAGCGGATCGCGGGGGAGCCGTACGTCGAGCGGACCAAGTCCGTCCTGGTGCTCTCGCCACTGCTGCGCCGGTACTCGGCGGAGGCGCCGCCCGCCTAGGGCGCGCCGGGCGTTCCGAGACTGCCGCGGCCGGAAACAGGTGGCGCAGATCACCCCTCTGACCTGCGACGATGTCGGACGCAACGTTTCGCCGCCAGGGAGCCTTCCCGCGCAACGAATCAACGGTCGACGCGCAACACTCGCGCCTTGTCCGGGCCGAAGCGGGCCACGTACCTTCGATACGTCTCCCCACCCCGCCCGCACCGCCCGAGGTCAGCCATGCCGTCGTTGCGCACCGCCCTGCTCCAGAGCTCCGGACGTCCGGGCGCCGTCGCCGAGAACCTGAAGGTGCTCGACGAGGCCGCCGCACGGGCCGCCGGCGCCGGAGCCCGGCTGCTGGTCTCGCCGGAGCTGTTCCTCACCGGTTACGCCATCGGCGACGCCGTCCCCGTACTCGCCGAGCCGGCCGACGGCCCCGGCGCGCAGGCCGTCGCCGAGATCGCCGTACGCCACGGCCTCGCCGTCCTCTACGGCTACCCGGAGCACGACGGGGAGCGGATCTTCAACGCCTCCCAGCTCATCGGCCCCGACGGCACCCGTCTCGCGAACTACCGCAAGACCCACCTGTTCGGCTGCTTCGAACAGGAGTGGTTCACCCCCGGCGAGCAGACCGTCGTCCAGGCCGACCTCGACGGCCTCCGCATCGGCCTGCTGATCTGCTACGACGTCGAGTTCCCGGAGAACGTCCGGGCGCACGCCCTGGCCGGTACCGATCTGCTGCTGGTGCCCACCGCGCAGATGCACCCCTTCCAGTTCGTCGCCGAATCCGTCGTCCCCGTCCGCGCCTTCGAGAACCAGATGTACGTGGCGTACGTCAACCGCACCGGCCCGGAAGGCGAGTTCGAGTTCGTCGGGCTCAGCTGCCTGGCCGGACCCGACGGCACCGTGCGCACCCGCGCTGGCCGCGGCGAGGAGCTCGTCGTCGGCGAGGTGGACCCGGAGTTCCTGGCCGCCTCGCGCGCCGCCAACCCCTATCTGCAGGACCGCCGCCCCGGTCTGTACGGCTCCCTCGCCTGAGCCCGCCCCCTCCCCGACTTCACCTCCCCAGAGTCATCGCGCAAGGAGTCCGTACCCCATGACGTCCACGGTGCCCAACGCCGTCCAGCACACCGACGCGGCCGCCCCGCCGATCACCATGTTCGGGCCGGACTTCCCGTACGCGTACGACGACTTCCTCGCCCACCCGGCGGGCCTCGGGCAGATCCCGGCGACCGAGCACGGCCAGGAGGTCGCCGTCATCGGCGGCGGGCTCTCGGGCATCATCGCCGCGTACGAGCTGATGAAGATGGGCCTCAAGCCCGTCGTCTACGAGGCCGATCAGATCGGTGGCAGGCTGCGTACCGTCGGCTTCGACGGCTGCGACGGCGACCTCACCGCCGAGATGGGCGCGATGCGCTTCCCGCCGTCCTCCACGGCGCTCCAGCACTACATCGACCTGGTGGGACTGGAGACCCGGCCCTTCCCCAACCCGCTCTCCCCGGCCACGCCCTCGACCGTCGTGGACCTCAAGGGCGAGTCGCACTACGCCGAGACCATCGACGACCTGCCGCAGGTCTACCGCGATGTGGCCGAGGCCTGGAACGCCTGCCTGGAGGAGGGCGCCGACTTCTCCGACATGAACCGGGCGCTGCGCGAGCGCGACGTACCGCGCATCCGGGAGATCTGGGCGCAGCTCGTCGAGCGGCTCGACAACCAGACCTTCTACGGCTTCCTCTGCGAGTCCGAGGCCTTCAAGTCCTTCCGGCACCGTGAGATCTTCGGCCAGGTCGGCTTCGGCACCGGCGGCTGGGACACCGACTTCCCCAACTCCATCCTGGAGATCCTGCGCGTCGTCTACACCGAGGCCGACGACCACCACCGCGGCATCGTCGGCGGCAGCCAGCAGCTCCCGCTGCGCCTGTGGGACCGCGAGCCGCAGAAGATCGTCCACTGGCCGCTCGGCACCTCGCTCTCCTCCCTGCACGACGGCGAGCCGCGCGGCGCCGTGACCCGGCTGACCCGCACCGCGGGCAACCGCATCACCGTCACCGACGCCACCGGCGACATCCGCACCTTCCGGGCCGCGGTCTTCACCGGCCAGTCCTGGCTGCTGCTCTCCAAGATCGACTGCGATGACGCGCTCTTCCCGATCGACCACTGGACGGCGATGGAGCGCACCCACTACATGGAGTCGTCCAAGCTGTTCGTGCCGGTCGACCGGCCGTTCTGGCTGGACAAGGCCGTCGACGGCCAGGGCAACGTCACCGGCCGCGACACCATGTCGATGACGCTCACCGACCGGATGACCCGGGGGACGTACCTCCTGGACGAAGGCCCGGACAGGCCCGCCGTCATCTGCCTCTCCTACACGTGGTGCGACGACAGCCTGAAGTGGCTGCCGCTCTCCCCGAAGGAGCGCATGGACGTCATGCTCAAGTCGCTCGGCGAGATCTACCCGAACGTCGACATCCGCAGCCACATCATCGGCAACCCGGTCACCGTCTCCTGGGAGAACGAGCCGTACTTCATGGGCGCGTTCAAGGCGAACCTGCCCGGCCACTACCGCTACCAGCGGCGGCTGTTCACCCACTTCATGCAGGACCGGCTGCCCGAGGACAAGCGGGGCATCTTCCTCGCCGGGGACGACATCTCCTGGACGGCCGGCTGGGCCGAGGGCGCCGTGCAGACCGCGCTGAACGCGGTGTGGGGCGTCATGCACCAGTTCGGCGGGGCGACCGACGCGACCAACCCCGGCCCCGGCGACGTCTACGACGAGATCGCCCCGGTGGAACTCCCGGAGGACTGACCGGCGGCACGGCGCACCGACGCGGGCGCGGGCGTCAGCGGCAGGGCGTGAGCAGGAAACGCCCCACCAGACCCGCGTTCGCGTCGGTCCGCCGGCTGAACTCCTCGGCCAGCGACGGGAATCCGCGCAGCCGCCAGAGCACCCGGGCCGCCGACCAGGCCGCCTCGCGGGCCCGCTCCAGGCTCCAGGAACTCACCAGATGCGTCACCGGGTCCGCGATCTCCAGCAGATCGGGACCCGGCATCAGATCGTCGTGGATCCGCTCCTCCAGCAACACGAGGAGATCACCCACGCGCTCGAACTCCCCTTCCAGGTCCGGCGGAGCGCAGCCGAGCGTACGACAGGTGTCCACCACCGCCAGGACCAGATCGTGCCCGATGTGCGCCTGCAGACCGCTCAGCGCGAACTGCAGCGGGCGTACGCCGGGATGGCGGCGGTACTGGAGCAGCGGGCGCCAGCACTGCGGCGGCCGCCCGCCCGCCGTCGCCGTCTCCACGGCCGACAGATAGCGCTCCACGCAGCGCACGCCCAGCAGAGCGGCGGCCTCCCGGTCGTCGGGACCACCCCTGCCGAGGCCCGGACCGGTCGTCTCGACGACCTCCAGATAGGCCTCGTTGAAGACCGCCACCCCGTCCGCTGACGGCCACCGGGAACGCAATTCCCGCATACGTTCGATCACCGGGGAGCCGCCCGTCGGCGCGCCGCCGACGTGGGCCGGTACTGCGGACTGCTCGATCTGCGTCATGCGCGGAGCGTCCCAGCCATAGGCTCGCCACGGCGCCGACCGGCCCGAGGTTCATCGGAACGGACGAACGACGGTGCCGGAAAAGGGGATCGAGGAGTGCCGGGTTCACGCGCGCAGCGCCGTATCGCACACCGGGAACGCCGGCGGGCCACCCGCCGTCACGCCGTGCTGGCCGTCGCCTCGGCGGTCGTGGCGATCGGCGCCACCGCCGGGCTGATCGACGCGGGCCGGGACGACGGGCGCAACACCGCCCGCCCCGAGCCGACGCCCCCGCCGGTCCTCCAGCCCCTCCCCGCCGTGCCGACGCCCACGGCCCCGTCGCCCACCGCGTCCCCGTCCTCCGCGACCCCCGCTCCGGCCCCGTCCCCCTCGCGCACCGCGACCCGCCCGCGCACCGCCCCCGCGACGACCGCGCCCTCCCGATCGGCCACCCCCGCCCCGCCGCCCCGCACCCTGCTGTTCCGGCACCCGCGGTCGCAGGTCCTGGACTGGGTGCGGGCCAACCCCGACGACCCGCGCCGCCCGGTCATCGAGTCCCGCATCGCGGCGCAGCCCGCCGCCGTCTGGTTCACCGCCCACAACCCGGACGGGATAGCGGCGCAGGTCCGCGCGGTCACCCGGGGCGCGTCAGCCGCGGGCCGGACCCCGGTGCTCGTGCCGTACGCGATACCCGACCGGGACTGCGGCGGCGCGTCCCAGGGCGGCGCCCCGGACCTGGCCGCGTACGACGCGTGGATACGGGAGTTCGCCGAGGGGCTCGGCGCGGGTCCGGCGATAGTGATCCTGGAGCCGGACGCCATCGCCCTGTCCGACTGCCTCACCGCCCCGGAACGAGCCGCCCGCTTCGCCTCGCTGGCCCGCGCCGGACGCACCCTGCGCACCGCGAACCCGCAGGCCAGGGTCTACTTCGACGGCGGCCACTCGGGCTGGCACACCCCCGCGAAACAGGCCGCGGCGCTCCGGGCCGCCGGAGCGGCCACCAGCGGCGACGGCATCTTCACCAATGTGTCCAACTTCCACCGCACCGCCGACGAGACCGCCTACGCCCGCCGGGTGCTCGCCGCGCTCGGCGGCCCGCCCGGCCTCGGCGCGGTCGTCGACACCAGCCGCAACGGCAACGGAGCACCCGCCGCCGGCCAGTGGTGCGACCCGGCGGGCCGGGCCCTGGGGCAGACCCCGACGACCCGGACCGGGGAGGCCCGCATCGACGCGTATCTCTGGGTGAAGCTGCCGGGGGAGTCCGACGGCTGCTCGGGCACGGCGGGCTCCTTCACCCCGGAGTACGCCTATGCCCTGGCCACGGGCTGATCCACGGGCGGGCCCATCTGCTGACCGGTGTGGTCCGGCGGATCACCTCCGGCGGTGACCGGCCGGACCGGTGAGACACGACGGAGGGGCGGCACGCACCGTATGCGTCCCGCCCCTCCGTCCGTCGGCTGCCGTGCCTCAGGACTTCCCGGGTCCGGCCGGTCCCTCGGGCCCGGTGGCGTCCTCGTCGTACGCGGAGGTGCCCGAATCCAGCAGCGGTTCCTGCGTCTTGAGGTGCGCCGGGGCGAAGGCCCGCAGCACGTGGTAGCCGGTGATCACGACGATCGTGCCGAGCGCGATGCCGCCCAGTTCGAAGTTGTCGGTGATCTTCAGGCTGACCCCGCCGACGCCGATGATGATGCCCGCCGCCGCCGGGACGAGGTTGAGCGGATTGCGCAGGTCCACCCGGCCGTTGAGCCAGATCTGCGCGCCGAGCAGGCCGATCATCCCGTACAGGATCACGGTGATCCCGCCGAGCACCCCGCCCGGGATCGCGGCGACGACCGCGCCGAACTTCGGGCACAGGCCGAAGAGCAGCGCGAAACAGGCCGCCGCCCAGTAGGCGGCCGTGGAGTAGACGCGGGTCGCGGCCATCACGCCGATGTTCTCGGAGTACGTGGTGTTGGGCGGCCCGCCCACGGCGGTGGAGAGCATCGACGCCGCGCCGTCCGCCGCGATGGCGGTGCCGAGCTTGTCGTCCAGCGAATCGCCAGTCATCTCGCCCACGGCCTTCACATGCCCGGCGTTCTCCGCGACCAGCGCGATCACCACGGGCAGCGCCACCAGGATCGCGGACCACTCGAAGGCCGGGGCGTGGAAGTCCGGCAGACCGATCCAGTCGGCCTTGCCGACGGCGGAGAGGTCCAGCCGCCAGTGGTCGACCGCCTCCGCGCCGCCCGCCGGAGAGTGGATCCTGCCGAACACCAGGTCCAGGATCCAGGACAGCACGTATCCGAAGACCAGCCCCAGGAAGATCGCGATCCGGGAGAGGAACCCGCGCAGGCATACCACGGCGAGCCCGGTGAACAGCATCACCGCGAGCGCCGTCCACTGGTCCTGCGGCCAGTACGTCGAGGCGGTCACCGGCGCCAGGTTGAAGCCGATCAGCATCACGACCGCGCCGGTCACCACCGGCGGCATCGCCGCGTGGATGATCCGCGCGCCGAACCGCTGCACCGCCAGACCCACCAGGAACAGGGCCGCGCCGACCACCAGCACCGCGCCCGTGACGGTCGCGCTGTCACCGCCGCTCGCCCGGATCGTGGCCGCGACACCGACGAAGGAGAGCGAGCAGCCCAGATAGCTGGGCACCCGGCCCTTGGTCGCCAGCAGGAAGATCGCGGTCGCGACACCGGACATCATGATCGCGAGGTTCGGATCGAGGCCCATCAGGACCGGGGCGACGAACGAGGCCCCGAACATCGCCACCACATGCTGGGCGCCGAGTCCGAACGTACGGGGCCAGGAGAGCCGCTCGTCGGGGCGCACCACCGCCCCGGGCGCGGGTGTCTTCCCGTCGCCGTGCAAGGTCCAGCGCACGCCGAGGCTCATGGTTGCTCCCTGAAGGTCTGCTCGGTGTGCCGGCCGGTCCGCGATCGGGACTTCGGTGTTCACCTGCGGAAAAGATCAGCGCAATGGTAGTGGTGCGGCGGACGGCGGCCGCGCGGAGGTCGCCCGCCGCGCGCCGCCGTACCGGGTCGCCGTCGCCGTACCGCTCACGCGCCTCCCGGTTTCCGGGGCCGTACGCCTCCCGCCGCCGCGCACACCGCCCGCCCCGGTCAGCTCCCGGCGGCGCTCTTCGTCGTCGTGCCGCCGCCCACCGCCGAGCCGGTGACCTTGCGATCGGCCGACCTCAGCACTCCGGCGCCCAGCACCAGGCCGAAGGCCAGCGCCGTCACCACGCCGAACGACACCACCAGCGAGGTCGCCTCGGCCAGCGAGCCGATCGCGGAGGGGGCGATGAGGCCCGAGGTGTACGTGATGGTGGCGACGCCCGCGATGGCCTGGCTCGGGTTCGGTCCGCTGCGCCCCGCCGCGGCGAAGGCCAGCGGGACCACGACCGCCACGCCGAGGCCCAGCAGCCCGAAGCCGCACATCGCGGCCGCCGGGGAGGGCGAGAACACGACCAGCAGCCCGCCGATGGTGGCCAGCAGTCCGCCGGTGCGCACCGTGCGGACCGCGCCGAACCGGTCGACGATCCGGTCCCCGGCGATCCGGGCCACCGCCATCGTCAGCGCGAACGCCGTGGTGGACGCCGCGGCGAGGCCGTCGGAGCTGTCCAGGACGTCCCGCAGATAGACCGCGGACCAGTCCAGGCTCGCCCCTTCGGCGAACACCGCGCAGAATCCGATCGCCCCGATGACCAGGGCCGACTTCGGCGGCAGCGTGAAACGCGGCGGCGGCTCCTCCTCCGGACCGCTCTGGAGGTCGAGGACGCCCCGGCAGGCGATCAGCCCCAGCGCCGTGAGGACCAGGGCCGCGACGAGGTGGTGGAGGCGGGCGTCGGTCCCGGTGTGGGCGGCGACCGTGCCCGCCGCCGAACCGATCAGCGCGCCCACGCTCCACATGCCGTGCAGCCCCGACATGATCGACTTGTCGAGACGGTTCTCCACCTCGACGCCCAGGGCGTTCATCGCGACATCGGACATGCCCGCCGTCGCCCCGTAGACGAACAGCGCCGCGCACAGGGTGACCAGGCTCGGCGCGAGGGCGGGCAGGATCAGCGCCAGCGTCCACAGCGTCAGCAGCCCCCGCAGGGCGGTCCGCGCCCCGAACCGGTGACTGATCCGGCCGGCCAGCGGCATCGCGATCGACGCGCCGATCGCCGGGAAGGCCAGCGCCAGACCGAGCTGGCCCGCGCTCACCCCGGCATGATCCTGGATCCACGGCACCCGGGTCGCGAAGCTGCCGGTCACCGCCCCGTGCACGGTGAAGACCGCGGCGACGGCGATCCGCGCCCGCCTCACCTGGTGTGCGCTGTAGACCGTGACGGTCGAGTCGTTCGTCATGCCGTCGTGTCCCTCCCCTGGGAATTCTCGGGTGCCCCGGCCGTCCCGGCGCTCCCCTGCGACGATGCGTGGCGTAAACTATCAGGAACCCTGCCTGATAAATAGTCGTTACTTCGCGCCCCGGAGAACGCCCGGGAGAACGGCGCGGCGGCGATCTGGAAGGATCCCGGTTATGCCCGCATCACCGAGCACGGCTCGGGCCATCAACGACCGGCTCGCCCTGCGGCTGCTCCAGCAGGAGGGCCCGCTGACGGCCGCCCAGCTCAAGACGTTGACCGGACTCTCCCGCCCCACCGTCGCCGACCTCGTCGAGCGGCTCCGGGAGGCCGGGCTGATCCAGGTCGTGGGCGAGTCCGGGGCCGTGCGCCGGGGACCCAACGCCAAGCTGTACGGGATCGTCGCCGACCGGGCCCATCTCGCGGCGCTCGACGTGCGCCTCGGAAGCGTCGGTGTGGTCGTCGCCGATCTGCTGGGCGCCACCCTCGCCGAGGGCTCCCTGCCCATCGGCAGCGACACCGGCACCGAACCCGCCGTCGAGCTGGCCGCCGCCCTGCTGGAGCGCACCGCCCGCGAAGCCGGTTCCGTACCGCTGCACAGCGTCGGGATCGGAGCGCCCGGGCTGATCGACCCCGTCACCGGCGAACTGCGCGACAGCTCCGGCCTGCCCGCCTGGCACCGGGGCCTGGTACGGGAGCTCCAGCGACGGCTGCCCGCCACCGTCCTGGTGGAGAACGAGACCAACCTCGCGGCCGTCGCGGAACACCGGGAGGGCGCCGCCCACGACCGGGAGACCTTCGTCCTGCTCTGGCTCGGCCAGGGGATCGGGGCCGCCGTGATGCTGGACGGCAAGCTGCGTCAGGGGGCGTCCGGCGGCGCGGGCGAGATCGGCTTCCTGCCCGTTCCCGGGGTGAGCGGGCTGCCCTCCGCGGTCAACTGCGAGGGCGGCTTCCACTCGCTGGCCGGTTCGGTCGCGCTGTGCGAACTCGCCGCCGGGCACGGACTGGTGGACCTCGGCACGGTGGCCGAGGGCCGGGAGGAGGCGGCGGCCGCGGACGTGGTGCGCGGGGCCCTGGAGGCGGGGGAGGCCGGCGAGCCCTTCCTGAAGGAGCTGGCGGACCGCCTCGCCCTCGGCGCCGCCGCCGTCGTCTCGGTGCTCGACCCCGGCTGCGTCCTGCTCGCGGGGGCCGTCGGCCATGCGGGCGGGGCCGCGCTCGCCGCCCGGGTCGAGGAGCGGCTGGCCACGATGTCTCCGCTGCGCACCGAGGTCCGCGCCGGTTCGCTGGGCGACGGTGCGGTGCTGCGCGGGGCGCTGATCACGGCGCGGGACGCGGCGCAGGACGCGCTGTTCGCCACGGGCGGCTGACGCCCGGGAACTCCGCTCAGGCCGGACGGCGGCGGTGGTCGAGGAACTCCTCGAACGTCACGGTCCCCACGGCGTGTTCGGGCGCCAGATGGTCGCCGCGCCGGTAGCCCGCGTACGCCTTGCCCGCCAGCCGGACCGGCACCACCCGCCGGCTGCGGCCGGTGGACCGCAGGAACGCCCCGGCCAGGTCGGTCAGCTCACGGACCTCGGGGCCGCCCAGGTCGGGCACCCGGCCCGCCGGACCGCCGAGCGCCAGGGCCGTCAGCCGGCCGGCGACCTCACCGCTGTCGACCGGCTGGAGCGACACGCCGGAGGGCACCGGCAGCACGGGCAGCTTCGCCGCTCCGGACAGGATGCGCAGGGCCAGATCGTGGAACTGCGTGGTCCGCAGGATCGTCGCGCCGAGCCCGGAGTCCTCGATCATCCGCTCGACCCGGTGCTTGACCGTGTAGTAGCCCAGCGGCAGCCGGTCCACGCCGACGATCGAGATGTAGAGAAGATGCGGCGTCCCGGCCCGCTTCGCCGCGTTGATGAGAAAGCCCGCCGCCCGGTCGTCGCCGCCGCGCGGGGCGGTGGCGCAGTGGACGATCACGTCCGCCCCCTCGACCGCCGCGTCCAGCCCCTTGCCGTCACGCAGATCGACGGCGTACGAGGGGGAGCGCCGGCTGAGGCCGCGGACGTCGGCCCCTTCGGTGCGCAGTCGCTCCGCGACCTGGCGGCCGAGTGTTCCGGTGGCGCCGGTGACCAGAATCGTCGTCATGCGGCCAGTCTGCCGGAGCGGGGTCCGGCCCGGCGTGAGCGGGGAGATCCGCTCGCACCGGGCCGGAGGGCAGCAGAGGCCTCAGCAGGCGCCGAGGTCCTTCCAGGCGCCCCACTCGGTGGATCCGGGCGTCTCGCCCTTCGTCCACCACGAGGCCTTCCACTCGTGGCCGCCGTGGCTGACGACGGAGCCGCCGGTGTACTCGGTGGCCGCGTTCCAGGCCGCCGCCGAGCAGTCGCCGCCCGGCTGCGTCGGGGTCGGGGTCGGCGTCGGGCCGGTCGGGTCCGGCGTCGGCGTGGGGTTGGTCCCCGTGCCGGGCTCGACCACGGTGGTGCCGCGGGCCAGGTCACCGGCGAGGGAGTAGGACTTCCCGCCGAAGGTCACGGTCCAGTTCGACGGGGTGGAGGTGGGCAGGTAGTAGACGAAGTCCAGCTCCACCGAGGCGCCCGGGGCCAGCGTCTGCCAGGCCGGGAGCTTCAGCGAGACGCGGTTGTAGTCGCCCTTCAGGCCGCCGATGTTGTTGGCCGCCGTGTGGTCGCTGCGGATGATCGCCGTGCCGAAGCCGGACTGGTCCTTGGCGTTGGCCGGGGCGGAGGTGGAGTAGTCGAACTGGAACTCCGTACCGCCGGGCAGCGTGGCCTGGGTCCGGTTGGTGATCTTCAGCTTGGGGCTGATCGGGTAGTTGGAGTCGCCCAGCGGGAACTGCCCGAAGGAGACGTCGATGTCCAGCGCCTCGGTCGGCAGGTCGATCGTGGAGCGCTTCGCGCCGTACGGGGTGGCCGACTTGAACGCGTCGTACATCGCGGTCGTCAGCGTGGAGCCGGTCTCGTACTGCCCCTTCGCCGCGTTCCACTGATAGTCGCCCGCCAGCTCCCAGATCATCGTGCCGCCGATGCCCTTGTCCACGACGTAGTCGGCCTTGGCCTTCACCGACTGCTCGTCCTCGGTGGACAGGAACACCTTCTTCTCGGCGTTCCAGAGCCACGGGGCGACCAGCGTGGAGTCGTACTTACGGGCGTACGTGCCGGTCAGCTGAGTGTTCGCGGGGAAGCCGTAGTCGGTGACGTAATCGCCGACGATGCCCTTCTCCAGGTTCTTCGCATGCCACATCGGGTTGGAACCGGCGGGCGATTCCTTGCCGTTGGTGTCCTTGTCGTGCCACAGGTTGTCGATGCCGACCGCGCCGTCACCGCACTTGGTCAGACCCGCGCCCGCCGGGCAGTCGGTCGTGGCCGCCTTGCCCCACAGGCCGTCGGTGCCGCCCTGCACGTTCTTGAAGCCGCGGGTGTAGTACGGCAGGCCGATGTTGATCCGGCCGGCCGGCATCGAACCGCGGAAGTAGTGGTAGGCCCAGTCGGTGTTGAGGTAGCCGGTGCCGCCGTACTGCGAGGTGGAGTACACGCCCGCCTGCGCCAGTTCGGCGTCCTTGCCGTCGTCGAACAGGGAGGCGTTCGGGCCGACGTACTCGTTCCAGGCGCCGTGCAGGTCGTAGGACATGATGTTGACGTAGTCCAGGTACTTCTGCATCTGGTACGTCTCCATGCCCCGCAGCAGATAGCCGGAGGAGGGGGCGGCGACGGTCAGCAGGTAGTGCTTGCCGTCGGCCTCGCCCGCGCGGTCGAGCTTCTCGCGCAGCGTCTTCATCAGGGCGTCGTAGCCCTTGACCAGCCCGGCGCGGCGGCCGTTGGACAGCGCGTGGTCCAGCGGGTTGCCCGCGTCCTTCATCGTGGTCGCGTACTCGTAGTCGATGTCGACGCCGTTGAAGCCGTACTTCTTGATGAAGTCGACGGCGGAGTCGGCGAAGGTGTTGATGCCCGTCTGGTTGACCGAGCCGTCGGCGTTGGTGGCCATCGAGTAGAAGCCGCCCGAGTCGACGCGCTCGCCGTCGGGGCCGAAGTAGCCGCCCGTCTCGGCCCAACCGCCCACGGAGACCAGGGTCTTCACGTTCGGGTGCTGCTTCTTGTACTTCGTCAGCAGGTTGAAGTGCCCCTTGTAGGGGAGCGCCGGGTCCATCTCCGCGCCCTCGACACCGGGCCAGGTCATGCCGGTGGAGGCGTTGTCGGCGCTGTCGGGGCCGACCGAGAGCTTGTTGGACCCGTCGACGTGCGCGAAGGCGTAGTTGAGGTGCGTGACCTTGTCCCACGGGATGTCCGGGACCAGGTAGGCGTCCTTGCCGTCCTTGCCGGTACGCCAGTTGGTGAAGTAACCGATGACGCGCCGCTGGTGGTCGGCGCCCATCTTCTCGCGGCCGTCGGCGTCGTAGACGGAACAGTAGGGGACGTCGACGCCGGGGGTCTGATACAGCCCGTCGGGGCGACAGGAGGTCTGGTCGGCGGCGGCGGCCGACGGACCTGCGGCGAGTGAGCTGAACAGCAGTCCGGCGACGGCGGCGCCGGCGGCGAGCAGGGTGGCTCTCGCTCGGGTGGGGGACAGCATGTGGTCGTTCCTCCTGGGGAGGTCGGCAGAACACAACTGGCAAAGGGGTGGGTCGTGTCGGGGTCCTGGTGTGCGCACACCGCCGGACCGAACCTCGGAGGTGACGCAGAGATTAAGAGGACTAGACCAGTGCGTCAATAGGTCTGGACCTTTAACGGTCAACTTTTCCGCTGCCGCGTCGATGACTACGTTGTCGACTTCGCGCCGACGGGAGGCCGACGGGAACACGTCAGGATCCGCCGCGTCCGCTGTGACCCAGCCCACAGCCCTCACCCGCATGGCCGAGAGGTGACCGTGGCAGACTGGTTGCGTACCAATAGCAGCGCACTCCGGGGTCGGTGCAATTCCGAACCGGCGGTTACAGTCCGCGACCCGTCCGCAGCCAGCGGCCGGTTGACCAGGTGAAATTCCTGGACCGACGGTGAAAGTCCGGATGGGAGGCAGTGCGCGGCGGTTTGTCATCGGTACGCCGCCGTCGGCGGACGCATGGCCGGGAATCTCCCGGGACCCCGTGCGTTCCTGGCGTTTCCCGTTCTCGGGTTTTCGGCGTTTCCCCTGATCAGCCGCTTCATCTGTCGTCATCGACAGGCCCCGGAGTCCGTGCCCGAAGAGGCAGGAGGACCCGGTGGACACCGCAGCCGACATCACCGCCATGCGCCGAGCGATCACGCTCGCGGCGCGCGGTCTCGGCTCCACCAGCCCCAATCCGGTCGTCGGCTGTGTGATCACCGACGCCGCCGGAGAACTGGCCGGCGAAGGCTTCCACCAGCGCGCCGGAGGGCCGCACGCCGAGGTCCACGCCCTGCGCGCGGCCGGCGAGCGGGCCCGCGGCGGCACCGCCTACGTCACCCTCGAACCCTGTAACCACACCGGCCGCACCGGCCCCTGCGCCCAGGCCCTCCTGGCCGCCGGGATCAGCCGTGTCGTGTACGCGGTCGGCGACCCGAACCCGCAGGCCACCGGCGGTGGCGACACCCTGCGCGCGGCCGGGGTCCGGGCGGAGCAGGGCCTCCTCGCCGACGAGGCCGAGGCGGGCAACGCCGCCTGGCTGACCTCGGTGCGCCTCGGCCGGCCGTACGTCCTGTGGAAGTACGCCGCCACTCTCGACGGCCGGATCGCCGCCGCCGACGCCACCAGCCGCTGGATCACCTCGCCCGGGGCCCGAGCCGACGTCCACCGGCTGCGCGCCGAGGCCGACGCCGTGCTCGTCGGCTCCGGCACCGCCCGCACCGACGACCCCCAGCTGGGCGTACGCGGCATCGACGGCGCCACCCAGCCGCTGCGGGTCGTCGTCGACACGAACGCCACCGCCGTGAAGCCCGGCGCCCGGGTCCTGGACGACACCGCGCCCACGCTGCTCGCCGTGGCCGAGGACGCCCCGGCCGATCACCTCCCCGAGGCCGCCGTCCTGCGGCTGCCCCGCGCCGCCGCCGGACGCGGCCTGGACCTCGACGCCCTCCTCGCCGCCCTGCACGAGCGCGGCGTCCGCTCCGTACTCCTCGAAGGCGGGCCCACCCTCGCCGGAGCCTTCGTCGCCGCCGGGAAGGTCGACAAGGTCGTCGGCTATCTCGCCCCGGTCCTGCTCGGCGCGGGCCCCGCCGCCCTCGCCGACGCCGGAATCTCCACCATCTCCGGGGCGTTGCGCCTCGATGTGACCGAGACCGTGCCCATCGGCCCCGATCTGCGCATCACCGCCGTCCCCGCCCCTGCTCGGAAGGGAAACTGAGTGTTCACCGGAATTGTCGAAGAACTGGGTGAGGTCACCGCCGTCGAGCGGCTGGAAGACGCCTCCCGCTTCCGGCTGCGCGGCCCCGTCGTCACCGAGGGCGCCAAGCACGGCGACTCCATCGCGGTGAACGGCGTCTGCCTCACCGTCGTGGACACCGCGGACGGCGAATTCACCGCCGACGTGATGGCCGAGACACTGAAGCGCTCCAGCCTCGGCGCGCTCACCACCGGCTCCCGGGTCAACCTGGAACGCCCGATGGAACTCGGCGGCCGGCTCGGCGGACACCTCGTCCAGGGCCACGTGGACGGCACCGGCACCATCGTCGAGCGCACCCCCTCCGAGCACTGGGAGATCGTCAAGGTCTCGCTGCCGCCCGAGCTGACCCGGTACGTCGTCGAGAAGGGCTCCATCACCGTCGACGGCGTCAGCCTCACCGTCGTCGAGGCGGCGGCCGACCACTTCACCATCAGCCTCATCCCCACCACCCTCGACCTGACCACCCTCGGCCACAAGCAGCCCGGCGACCCGGTCAACCTGGAAGTGGACGTCATCGCCAAGTACGTCGAGCGGATGCTCGGCGACCGGGCCGGACAGGACCCGCGATGAACGCCGCGTCCTGGCTCAACTCCGAGGCCTTCACCGTGTTCGGCCAGCACATCAAGTGGTCGGACATGATCGGCAACATCATCGGCCTGGTCGCCCTGGCCCTCGGCTGGCGACGCTCCATCTGGACCTGGCCCGCCCAGCTGCTCTCCGGCGCCATCCTCCTGGTCGCCTTCGCCTCCGCGCACCTCTCCGGCAGCGCGGGCAAGCAGCTGGTCGTCATCGTCGTCGCCCTGTGGGGCTGGTGGTCCTGGAACCGCGGCAGGCAGCAGGCCCAGGACGGCTCCATCGCCGTCCGCTTCGCCACCTGGCGCGAGCGCGGCGTGCTGATCGGCGCCGCCGCCGTCGGCACCCTCGCCGTCGGCGGCCTGTTCACCGCCTTCCCGTCGCTGTCCTGGGACCCGTGGCCGGACGCGTACATCTTCGTCGGCACCGTCGTCGCGATGTACGCCCAGGCCCGCGGCATGGTCGAGTTCTGGTTCGCCTGGCTGCTGGTCGACCTGGTCGGCGTCCCGCTGAACTTCGCCAACGGCTTCGCCTTCTCCGGCTTCGTCTACATCATCTACGGCGCGCTCGTCCTGTGGGGCATGCGCGACTGGTGGCTGCGTACGCGGACACCCGCTCTGGAAGGAGCCACGGCATGACTGCTCAGCCCACCTGGCTGCACCCCGGCCACGACCCGCTCGCCGAGGACCTCTCGCTGGACCCGGTCGAGCAGGCCATCCGTGACATCGCCGCCGGCCGCCCCGTCGTCGTCGTGGACGACGAGGACCGCGAGAACGAGGGCGACCTCGTCATCGCCGCCGAGAAGGCCACCCCCGAGATCGTCGCCTTCATGATGAGCGAGTGCCGCGGCCTGATCTGCGCGCCCATGGAGAGCGACGAGCTGGAACGCCTCGACCTCCCGCAGATGGTCCAGCACAACACCGAGTCGATGCAGACCGCCTTCACCGTCTCCGTCGACGCCTCCGCCGCGCACGGCGTCACCACCGGCATCTCCGCCGCCGACCGCGCCACCACCCTGCGGATGCTCGCGGGCGGCGTCGCCGGCCCCGGCGACTTCGTCCGGCCCGGCCACATCTTCCCGCTGCGCGCCCGCTCCGGCGGCGTCCTCGTCCGCAACGGCCACACCGAGGCCGCCGTCGACCTCGCCCGGCTCGCCGGACTGCGCCCGGCCGGCGCGATCGTCGAGATCGCCGGCGAGGACGGCGTGATGCTCCGGCTGCCCGAGCTGGTGCCCTTCGCCCGCAAGCACGGACTGACGATCATCTCCATCGAGGACCTGATCGCCTACCGCCGCGGCAACGAGCCGACCGTCCGCCGCGAGGCGGAGACCCGGCTGCCCACCGCCTTCGGCGACTTCACCGCGTACGGCTACCGCTCCACCGTCGACGGGGTCGAGCACGTCGCCCTGGTCCACGGCGAGATCGGCGACGGCGAGGACATCCTCGTCCGGATCCACTCCGAGTGCCTGACCGGCGACATCTTCCAGTCCCAGCGCTGCGACTGCGGCCCCCAGCTGCACGCCTCCATGCGACGCATCACCGAGGAGGGCCGGGGCGTCGTCGTCTATCTGCGCGGCCACGAGGGGCGCGGCATCGGCCTGCTCTCCAAGCTGCGCGCGTACGAACTCCAGGAGCGCGGGGTCGACACCCTCGACGCCAACCTGGAGCTCGGCCTGCCCGCCGACGCCCGCGACTACGCGGCCGGAGCCCGGATCCTCGTGGACCTCGGCGTCACCAGCCTGCGGCTGATGACCAACAACCCCGACAAGACCGAGGCCGTCGTCCGCCACGGTCTCGCCGTCACCGGCCGCGAGCCCATGCCCGTCCAGGCCGGCGAGCACAATCTGCGCTACCTGCGCACCAAGCGCGACCGCATGGGCCACGATCTGCCCTGGCTCGACGCCCCCGCGTCGACCTGCGCCAACCAGTAACCGACCATCCCCACATCAGCGTCTTCAGGAGAAACATGAGCGGCAAGGGTGCACCCGAACTGTCCGTACGCAACTGCGGCGACCTGCGCGTGGCCGTGATCGCGGCCCAGTGGCACGAGAAGGTCATGGACGGCCTCGTCGACGGCGCCCTGCGCGCCCTGCGCGAGCTGGGCATCGACGAGCCCACCCTGCTCCGCGTCCCGGGCTCCTTCGAGCTGCCCGTCGTCGCCAAGGTGCTCGCCGGACGCGGCTACGACGCGATCGTCGCCCTCGGTGTGGTCATCCGCGGCGGCACCCCCCACTTCGAGTACGTCTCCCAGGGCGTCACCCTCGGCCTCACCCAGGTCACCGTCGACACCGGTGTTCCCGTCGGCTTCGGCGTACTGACCTGCGACACCGAGGAGCAGGCGCTCGACCGGGCCGGCCTCGAAGGGTCCAACGAGGACAAGGGGCACGAAGCGGTCACCGCCGCCGTGGCCACCGCCGCCACGCTGCGCACCGTCAGCGAACCCTGGCGCTGAGTGCGTCCCGGCGACCCCGTATTCTGAGGACCATCATGGCGAACAAGACCTTTGAAGAGCTCTTCACCGAGCTCCAGCTCAAGGCCGCCGAAGGCGACCCCGCGACCTCCCGCACCGCCGAACTGGTGGACAAGGGCGTCCATGCCATCGGCAAGAAGGTCGTCGAGGAGGCCGCCGAGGTCTGGATGGCCGCCGAGTACGAGGGCAAGGAAGCCGCCGCCGAGGAGATCTCCCAGCTGCTGTACCACGTCCAGGTGATGATGGTCGCGCGCGGGATCTCGCTCGACGACGTCTACGCCCATCTCTGAGCCGGTCCCGAGCTCCGCACGCCCCGTCTCCTCATCTCTCCCCTCCGCACGAAGGAAGCCGACCTCATGCTGCGCATCGCCGTTCCCAACAAGGGTTCACTCTCCGGACCTGCGATGGCGATGCTCCATGAGGCCGGCTACCAGCAGCGCAAGGAGTCCAAGGAGCTGGTCCTGGTCGACCCGGAGAACGAGGTGGAGTTCTTCTACCTCCGCCCGCGCGACATCGCGATCTACGTCAGCTCCGGCAAGCTCGACATCGGCATCACCGGCCGCGACCTGCTGCTGGACTCCGGCGCCGACTCCGAGGAGATCCTCCAGCTCGGCTTCGCCCGCTCCACCTTCCGCTACGCCACCAAGCCCGGCACCGCGGCGGGCCCGCAGGACTTCGACGGCATGACGATCGCCACCTCCTACGAGGGCATCGTCGCCAACCACCTCGACAAGGCGGGCGTCAAGGCCTCCGTCGTTCACCTCGACGGCGCGGTCGAGACCGCCATCGAGCTGGGCGTCGCCCAGATCATCGCCGACGTGGTGGAGACCGGCACCAGCCTGCGCAACGCCGGTCTTGAGGTGATCGGCGAGCCGATCATGACCTCCGAGGCCGTCGTCATCCGGCGCAACGGCGCCCCCGCCGACGACCCCAAGGTGCAGCAGTTCCTCCGCCGCCTCCAGGGCGTCCTGGTCGCCCGGTCCTACGTGATGATGGACTACGACTGCCGCGTCGAGCACCTGGAGCGCGCCGTCGCCCTCACCCCGGGCCTGGAGTCGCCCACCATCTCCCCGCTGCACCACGAGGGCTGGGTCGCCGTCCGCTCCATGGTCGCCGCCAAGGAGGCCCAGCGGATCATGGACGACCTGTACGAGCTCGGCGCCCGCGCCATCCTCACCACGGCCATCCACGCCTGCCGCCTCTGACGGCCCGCACCTCCCGAGAGAAGACCCCGATGTCCGCGCCCAGGCCCGAACTCCCCACCCTGCCGGTCACCTTCCGGCCCATCCTCACCCGGGTGGTCCTGCTGAGCGTGGGCCTGGCGATGTTCCTCGTCATCACGGTCATCGCCCTGATGCTGGAGCGGCTCAACCCGGGGGAGCGGGTCAGCTTCATCTTCGTCGCGGCACTCTTCTTCGGCGTCCTGGCCCTGCTCAGCAGGCCCCGGGTCACCGCCGACGACTCCGGGGTCACCGTCGTCAACCTCACCCGGTCCCGCAGGCTGGCGTGGGAGGAGATCCTCCGCGTCAACCTGCGCTCCGGCGACCCCTGGGTCTTCCTCGACCTCAGCGACGGCACCAGCCTGCCCGCCCTCGGCATCCAGCCCGGCCTGGCCAAGCAGCAGGCCATCCGTGACGCCCGCGCCCTGCGCGACCTCGCCGAGTCGCGCGGCGTCGGGAGCGACGACACCCCCGGCAGCGGCTGAGCCCCTGCCCGACCCGGGGCCTTCTTGTCTACTCTGGTGGGCGGCGGCGCCCCGTGCGCCCCGCCCCGCCCGTACCACGGCCCCATCCCGGGCCCGCGGGGTTCTTCCTGCGACCCAAGGAGTGACTCCCTCCAGCAATGGACGGATCGTCCGGTAATACCTGCGCCGCCCCTTCCCCGGAGGCGGCGGCCTCATGACCACCCCCCTGCTGCTCCTCGCGGCGGCCTTCCTCCTCATCCTCGCCAACGGGTTCTTCGTGGCAGCCGAATTCGGGCTCGTCACCGTGGACCGGCCCGACGCCGAACGCGCCGCCGCCGAGGGCGACCGACGGGCCCGTACCGTCGTCGAAGCCCTGCGCGAACTCTCCTTCCAGCTCTCCGGCACCCAGCTCGGCATCACCATCACCTCCCTGGTGGTGGGCATGCTCGCCGAACCGGCCCTGGCCCAGCTGCTCGCCGGACCCCTCACCGCCACCGGACTGCCCGCGGGGGCCGTGTCCGGGGCCGCCGTCGTCATCGGCATGCTGCTGGCCTCCGCCGTCCAGATGATCGTCGGCGAACTCGTGCCCAAGAACTGGGCGGTCTCCCGGCCGCTCCAGGTGGCCCGCTTCGTCGCCGGACCGCAGGCCCGCTTCGCCGCGCTCCTGCGACCGGTGATCACCCTCCTCAACGCCCTGGCCAACCGGCTGGTGCGCCTCCTGGGCGTCGAGCCCACCGACGAACTGGCCTCCGCCCGCACCCCGGGCGAACTGGTCTCCCTGGCCCGGCACTCCGCCGAGGCCGGGGCCCTGGAACAGGACACCGCCGACCTCTTCGTCCGGACCCTCTCGCTGGCCGGCCTCACCGCCCAGCACGTCATGACCCCCCGGGTGAAGGTCAGCGCCCTGCACTCCTCCGCGACCGCCGAGGACGTCCTCAACCTCACCCGCGCCACCGGCCTCTCCCGCTTCCCGGTCTACCGGGACCGCATCGACGAGGTCATCGGCATGGTCCACCTCAAGGACGCCCTCGCCGTCCCCGCCCACGAGCGCCTGCGCACCCCGGCCGGCCGGATCGCCGTCCCGCCGCTCCTGGTGCCCGGCACGCTGCCGGTGGAACACCTGCTGCGGCGGCTGCGCCACGAACAGCCCATAGCCGTGGTCGTCGACGAGTACGGCGGCACCGCCGGCGTCGTCACCCTGGAGGACATCATCGAGGAGCTCGTCGGCGAGGTCCGCGACGAGCACGACGCCGAGGGCTCCGACCGCCCCGAGCTGACCACCGCCACCGGCGAGGACGGCCGCCCGGTGTGGGACGCCGAGGGCAGCTGCCGGGTCCACACCCTGCGCCGCAGCGGCCTGGACGTCCCCGACGGACCGTACGAGACCGTCGCCGGGCTCGTCGCGGAACTCCTGGGCCGCATCCCCGCCCCCGGCGACCGGGCCGAACTCCCGGCTGGCGGATCTCCGTCCGCCAGGTCGGCCACAACCGCGCCGAACGGGTCCGCTTCACCCGGACGTCCGGCCCGCTGCCGGAGACGGCCGCACCCGGCCTGCTGGAGGCCGCGCGATGAGCATGTTCCCACTCCTCCTCGCCGCCCTCCTCGTGCTGGCGAACGGCTTCTTCGTCGGCGCCGAGTTCGCCCTCGTCTCCGTCCGCCGCAGCCAGATCGAACCGCTGGCCGCCCAGGGGTCGGGCCGGGCCCGCACGGTCCTGCACGGCCTGGAGAACCTGCCGCAGATGATGGCCGCCGCCCAGTTCGGCATCACCGTCTGCTCCCTCACCCTCGGGGCCGTCGCCGAGCCGACCGTCGCCCATCTCCTGGAGCCGGTCTTCCACGCGGCGCACGTCCCCGACGGTCTCGTCCACCCCCTCGGCTTCGCCCTCGCGCTGCTGTCCGTGGTCGTCCTGCACCTGGTCATCGGCGAGATGGTCCCGAAGAACCTCGCGATGGCGGCGCCCGAGCGGACCGCGCTCTGGCTCAGCCCCGGCCTGGTCGCCTTCGCCCGGCTCTGCCGCCCGGTCACCACCGCGCTCGGCGCCTGCGCCGGTCTGGTGCTGCGGCTGTTCGGCGTGGAGCCGAAGGACGAGGTGGAGGCCGTCTTCACCAGCGAGCAGCTCAACCGGCTCGTGGAGGACTCCGGACAGGCCGGTCTCCTCGGACCGGAGGCCGCCGAACGACTGGAGGACGCCCTCGAACTGGGCAGCAGGCCCGTCGCCGACGTCCTGCTGGAGCGGGCCTCACTGGTCACGGTCGACCCGTCGGTGACCCCGCGCCGGATCGAGGAGCTGACGGTACGCACCGGCTTCTCCCGCTTCCCGGTCTGCGCGGAGGGCGGCGGCCCCTTCATGGGCTATCTGCACGTCAAGGACGTCCTGGAGCTGGAGGACGCCGACCGGGCGGTCCCGCAGCAGATCTGGCGCCCGATGGCGACCGTACGGGCCGAACTCCCGCTCGACGACGCCCTGACCGTGATGCGCCGCGCCGCGACGCACCTGGCGCAGGTCGCGGACGGATCGGGCCGGGTCCTCGGTCTGGTCGCCATGGAGGACGTCCTGGAGACGCTGGTGGGGGAGGTGCGCGACCCGGCCCACCGGTCGGTGTCGGTGCCCCGCCGCACGGTGGACGTGGCCAGGACGCCGGGGCTCCCGACGCCCGGGGCCCTCGTGCACTGACGCGACACCGTGCCGGGAGCCGACGCTCCCGGCACGGTGTCACACCGCGCCCGGCTCCTGCTTGCCCCGGCCCACCGGACCGCGCCCCGACAGCACCTCGCCGTAGGCCTGCATCAGGTCCGGGAGCCGCAGCGTCGACAGGTCCTCGCGGGTCAGCTCGCCCGGATAGCCGGAGAGCCGCAGATCACGGTAGGCGCAGCTCTTCTCGTACAGCGTCCGCAGGAAGCGGCCGTTGCCCAGCTCGTCGATCCAGCCCTGGTCCACCACATGGCCGCTGATGGAACGCAGCTCGTCCACCGCCTCCTCGTCCCACACATCGTCGTTCTCGGCGGCCAGGACGCTCCCGATCGCGGTGAGTTCGAGCGGCCGGTAGCTGGGGAAGTCGACCCGGCTGGTGAAGCGGGAGGAGAGACCCGGGTTGGTGGCGAGCAGCCGGTCCATGCCCTCCGGGTAGCCCGCGAGGATGACGACGAGATGGTCCCGGTTGTCCTCGGCCCGTTTGAGGAGCACCTGAAGCGCCTCGTCGCCGTACGCGTCGCCCTTGCTGTAACCGGAGTTGGCCAGGCTGTACGCCTCGTCGACGAACAGCACCCCGCCGAGCGCCGAGTCGATCAGCTCATTGGCCTTGACCGCCGTCTGACCCAGGAACTCGCCCACCAGATCGGACCGTTGGGCCTCGACCAGGTGGTCGCCGCCGAGCAGCCCGAGGGCGTAGAACACCCGGCCCAGGATGCGCGCCACCGTGGTCTTGCCGGTGCCGGAGGGGCCGGAGAAGACGAAGTGGCGCTTCGGCGGCTGGACGGGCAGGCCCTGCTCGGCCCGCCGCCGGGCCATGTTCAACTGCGCCGAGAGCGCCTTGACCTGACGCTTCACCGGTTCGAGACCGACCATGCGCTCCAGCTGCGCCAGTGCCTCGGCCAGCAGGGCGGGATCGCTGGGCCCGGCCGGGAAGGGCGGCGCCTTGCGGGTCCTGGTGCGCCGGGTGCCCTCGACGGGCACGGCCGGACCGGGCGCCGGCTCGTCGCCGAGCAGCCCCGCCTCGCCCACCGGCCAGGACTCGCGCCCGTCCACCAGATCGGTGCCGAGCAGCGCGTCGCCCTCCGGCTGCGCCTCCGCCCCCGGGGCCCCCGCACCGAAGCCGGTCAGGGTCACCGCGGCCAGATCCGCCGACTCGTCGTACCCGTCGCCCTCCACGAGCGCGGCGAGCCGGGCGGAGGTGTCCATGAAGGCCGGGTCGACCCGGTGCACCGCCCGGTACAGCGGCAGGGCGGCCGCACTGCGCCCGGTGCCCTCGTGGGCCCGCGCCAGCCAGTAGCGCAGCTCCTTGCGCTGCGGCTGCTCGCTGCGACAGCGCATCAGCGCGGCCGACAGCAGCGGCTCCGCCTGCCCGAACATCTCCAGCCGCACCCGCGCCATCCCGCCGAACAGCCCCGCCTCGATGCCCAGCATCGGATCGTCGACGAGCTGCTCGGTGCAGCGCACCAACTGCTCCCAGTCCTTGACCAGATACGAGCGGCAGGCGTGCAGGAACCGCACCTGCGGATCCGCGTCCACCGGCGGCAGCCCGGCCAACGCCCGGTCCAGCTCCGGCACATGGCGTCCGTCCAGCCAGTGCGAGGCGTGCGCCAGCAGCAGGTCGCGCGGGCTCTCCAGCACCGGCTGCACCCACCAGCCCAGCCAGTACCAGGAGTTGAGCGTACGTCGGTGGCGTGCGCGCTGTTCGCCGAAGCGGTCGCGGTGCCGGTACATGCGTAACAGGGCCGTGGTGGTGTCGATGCGCAGCGCGTGGAGGCCGAGCCAGCCGTCCGCCATGCCGGGATCGAACCGCACCGCGGCTCTGAACTCCTCCTCGGCCTGCGGGTAGGCGCCCATCGTGTAGGCGTCCATGCCACGCAGCCAGGCGAGGTCGGCAGGGGCTCCAGCGCCCTGTGTGCCGATGTCCATCAGGTCCCCCACAAACCGTGCCCCCAGGATGTCCCGCCCGCACAGCATGCCCACCGGAGCGTGCTGAATCACGGCGTGGAGGAAGGGAATTGACCACACCGAGCTGCATCGTACCCGCGCACCGGGGGTGGGGCCGCTCTCCGGCCGACCCTCAGGGGTGGTCACCGAGGGTGAGTGCATCGCTCTGCGTAGTCGCCGGAGCGGTGCGGGGAGCGCAGAGCGAAGCCCCCGATCACGGGGGAACAACCGGGGGCTTCGCGTCTGCGGGGGCTCCGAAAAGCCGCACAACGAGAACGTAAGACCAGTAAGGCCCGCCGGTCAAGCGGAGTTGAGGCTCTTCTGAGCTGATTTCCGACTGCTCAGTATGGCGGGATCTCCTGGCTACCGTGGGTGACGATACGGCTCTCTCCCGCTGTCGCGCGGGGCCCCGGCAGCCACACGTACCCCTCCGGCACCTGGCGTACCAGCGTGTCGGCGTACGGACGTGACGGGTCTTCGGCGAAATGCCGTTCCTCGGCGAGCGTCCATCCGTCCCAGAACCCGGTGAGCCCGTCGCCGTCCCGGCGCCGGCCCCGCTGCCAGGACGTCTCCCGCCCCAGCTCCATCCAGCACAGCGCCGCCAGCCACGGCCGCACCTCCCGGCGTCCCGCGCCGACCCCCTCCACCAGCACCACCGGGGCCGGCTCCAGGGTCCGCGCCGGGTCGAAGCGGCGCTCCGTCCAGTCGTACGGGGCATAGCGGGCGCTCTCGCCGCGCGAGAGCGGCAGGACCACCTGTTCCAGCAGCCGCCCCGTCCAGCCGAACAGCTCCTCGTGCGTGGCGAGATCGTCCAGATGGAGGACCGGCGCACCGCCCAGCGCCGCCGCGAGGCGGGCCGCGAAGGTGCTCTTGCCCGAACCGGCGTGCCCGTCGACCGCCACCAGCCGGACCGGTCCGCAGGAAGGGGGCAGTGAGCGCAGGTCATCGGCGTGGCGGGCCAGGTCGTCCATGGCTCCAGGGTACGTTCCGGCACGGAGCCGCCCCGGGGTGCGCCGCGAACCACCGCAGGTCACGCCAGTGGTCCAGACCCATGTTGGTCCGGTGGCGGTTGCCGAACCGCTGGCCCGATCCGGCCCGGAACCGGGATAGTTGGCGCACCGAACGGCACCCGCAGACCACCTTCCGCATCCGACCGGGGGTCACGACCATGACCAGTCCGACTTCGCGCAGAACCGTTCTGACCGCCGCGCTCGCGGCGGCGGCAGGCGCCGGGACGGTGGCCTCCGCCACGCCCGCGACGGCCGCCGCGTCCTCGTCCACCGCCCCGCCCTCGCCCGCCGGCTCCGCCGCCGCCCCGAAAGCCCTCGTGGACAACCGCTTCTGGCACACCTACACCGACTGGCGCTGCGGTACGGGCGACGGCACCCGGGTGCTTCCCGGCGCCCGCCCCGGCCTGGTGATCGCCACCCCGGCCGGCCGCACCGACTACACCGACCCGCACACCGGTACGACGGCCGCCTGGGACTACGCCACCTGGACCTCCTCCGTGCACCGCTCCGCCGTCCCCGCCACCGAGGTGATCGCCTCCTGGAACGCCCGTACCCCGGCCGGCACCTGGATCCAGGTCGAGCTGAGCGGCGCCTACGCGGACGGCACCGCCACCCCCTGGTTCGTGATGGGCCGCTGGGCGGCGGGCGACGGCGACATCCGCCGTACGTCCGTCGACGACCAGGGCGACCCGCACAGCTCCGTGTGGACGGACACCCTCTCGGTGGACGACCCGGCGAGCGGTGTACGCCTGGTCTCCTACCGGCTGCGGCTGACGCTGTACCGCGCCCCGGGCAGCCGCCTCACCCCGACCGTCTGGCGGGTCGGCGCGATGGCCTCCGACGTGCCCGACCGCTTCACCGTGCCCGCGAGCGCACCCGCGCTCGCCCGCGAACTGCCCGTGCCGCGCTACTCGCAGAACATCCACATCGGGCAGTACCCCGAGTACGACAACGGCGGCGAGGCGTGGTGCAGCCCCACCTCCTCGCAGATGATCATCGAGTACTGGGGCCGGAAGCCCACCGCGGAGGACCTCGCCTGGGTCAAGCCCGGCCTGCCCGACCCCCAGGTCTGCCACGCCGCCCGCAACACCTACGACTACCAGTACGGGGGCTGCGGCAACTGGCCGTTCAACGCCGCCTACGCGGCCACGTACCGCGACATGAACGCCGCCGTCACCCGGCTCGGCTCGCTCACCGACGTGGAGCGGCTGATCCGCGCCGGAATCCCGGTCATCACCTCCCAGTCCTTCCTGAAGGAGGAGCTGACCGGCGCCGGATACGGCACGTCGGGCCATCTGATGACGGTCATCGGCTTCACCCCCGAGGGCGATGTCATCGCCAATGACCCGGCCTCGCCCGACAACGACGCGGTACGCCGGGTCTACCGCCGGCGCGAATGGGAGAACATCTGGCTCCGCACCAAGCGCTACGACGCGAACGGCCAGGTCAGAAGCGGCACGGGCGGGGTGTGCTACGTCTACTGGCCGGCCCGGCCGACACCCTCCCAGCAGCGGGTCCTGCGGTCGCTCGGTCTGCTGTGAGCGGGCGCGGAGCCGCTTGAGCTCCGTGCGCCCGTGAGGAAGCGGGAATGTTGCCCGGGACGCTTCGGCGTCCCGGGCAACGCGCGTTCCGGGCTCCGTGACCGCCGCGTCCGGAACGCATCCGGGACCGGTGGATGTCACTTTCCGTGGAAACCCGCGAAGCGCTTCGTGGTGGGGCGCGGCCGTCCGCGTCAGACCGGCGTCAAGGAATCCCGGTCGTCGTATGGAGCCCGTCAAAACGGCTTACCCGGGGGATGAAGCCGAGGTTTCCTTTTCTCGGCCACTGGGCCGACTTCCCTTCCCCACGTCAATCAGGAGCTCGCGATGGCCGATCTGGCCTTCGTCGTCACCACGGTCGCGGTATTCGCGCTGGTGGCTCTCATCGCCCGGGGGGTGACCAAGCTGTGACCGCCGAGAATGTCGTCGGACTCGTCGTGGCCGTCTCCCTGATCGGGTATCTCGTACTGGCTCTCCTTTTCCCGGAGAGGTTCTGAGTGCCGCAATGAGTTCCCAGATCGCTGGTGTGCTCCAGCTGCTCGCCCTGATAGCCGCTCTTGGGCTCGCCTATCGCCCGCTGGGCGATTACATGGCCAGGGTCTACTCCTCCGAGAAGCACTACACGCCGGAGAAGTGGATATACAAAGTCATCGGCGCCGATCCGGCCGCCGAAATGCGCTGGCCCGCCTATCTGCGCGGTGTGCTCGCCTTCTCGGCGGTGAGCGTTCTTTTCCTGTATCTGATGCAACGGGTACAGGGCTCGCTGCCCGGTTCGCTCGGCTTCTCCTCCATCGACCCGGACCAGGCGTTCAACACCGCCGCGTCCTTCGTCGCCAACACCAACTGGCAGTCCTACTACGGCGAACAGGCCATGGGCCACGTCGTGCAGACCGGCGGCCTCGCGGTGCAGAACTTCCTGTCCGCCGCCGTCGGCATGGCCGTCGCGGTGGCACTCGTACGCGGCTTCGCCCGGTCCCGTACCGGCGAACTCGGCAACTTCTGGGCCGACCTCGTGCGCGGCACCGTCCGCATCCTGATCCCGGTCTCGGTGATCGGCGCGATCGTCCTGGTCGTCTGCGGGGTGATCCAGAACTTCTCCGGCATCCACCAGGTCGGACAGTTCATGGGCGGCACCCAGGAATGGAACGGCGGCGCGGTCGCCTCCCAGGAGGCCATCAAGGAGCTGGGCACCAACGGCGGCGGCTACTTCAACGCCAACTCCGCCCACCCCTTCGAGAACCCGAACCCCCTCTCCAACCTCTTCGAGATCTTCCTCATCCTGCTGATCCCGTTCGCGCTGACGCGGACCTTCGGCCGGATGGTCGGTTCGCTGAAGCAGGGGTACGCGATCCTCGGCGCGATGGCCGTCATCTGGATCGGCTTCACGGCCCTGATGATGTGGACCGAGTTCGCCCACCGGGGTCCGGCGTTCGAGATCGCGGGCGGGGCCATGGAGGGCAAGGAGACCCGCTTCGGGATCGCCGGCTCGTCCCTCTTCGCGGTCGCCACGACGCTGACCTCGACCGGCGCGGTGAACTCGTTCCACTCCTCGTACACCGGCTTCGGCGGCGGCATCACGATGCTCGGCATGCAGCTCGGCGAGATCGCCCCCGGCGGCGTCGGCTCCGGCCTCTACGGCATGCTGATCATGGCGGTCATCGCGGTGTTCATCGCCGGGCTGATGGTCGGACGCACCCCGGAGTACCTCGGCAAGAAGATCGGCACCCGCCAGATCACCTTCGCCGCCTGCTACCTCCTCATCACCCCGGCCCTCGTCCTCGGCTTCACCGCCGTCGCGATGGCCCTGCCCACCCCGGGCGACTCGATGACCAACTCCGGCGCGCACGGCTTCTCCGAGATCCTGTACGCCTACACCTCCGGAGCCAACAACAACGGCTCCGCCTTCGCCGGGCTGAATGCCGACACCCAGTGGTTCAACACCACCATCGGCATCGCCATGCTGCTCGGCCGGTTCGTGCCGATGGTGTTCGTCCTGGCCCTCGCCGGCTCGCTCGCCGAGCAGAAGCCCGTACCCGAGACCGCGGGCACGCTGCGCACCGACAAGCCGCTCTACGCGGGGCTGCTCGTCGGCACGATCCTCATCATCACCGGACTCACCTACTTCCCCGCCCTCGCGCTGGGGCCGCTCGCCGAAGGGCTCGCCTCATGAGCACCGTCACCCCCCTCCGCGCTCCTCACGAAGACCTGCCGCCCACCGGTGGCCGGGGAACCGCCCACCGTGCCGGCGCCGGACTCTTCGACCCCCAGCAGCTCCTGAGGTCCCTCCCGGACGCGCTGCGCAAGCTCGACCCGCGCGTGATGATCAAGTCGCCGGTGATGTTCGTCGTGCTGGTCGGCTCGGTGGTCACCACCGTGCTGGCCCTCATGGACCCGACCGACCGGTTCGGCTGGGCGATCACCGGCTGGCTCTGGCTGACCACGCTCTTCGCCAATCTGGCGGAGGCCGTGGCGGAGGGCCGGGGCAAGGCCCAGGCCGACACCCTGCGCCGGGCCAGGACCGACACCGTCGCGCGCCGGATCGCCGGCACGCACGAGGAACGGGTCGCCGGAACGGAGCTGCGCATCGGGGACCTGGTGGTCTGCGAGGCCGGTGACGTCATCCCCGGCGACGGAGACGTCGTCGAGGGCGTCGCCTCCGTCGACGAGTCCGCGATCACCGGCGAATCGGCTCCCGTCATCCGCGAGTCCGGCGGCGACCGCTCGGCCGTCACCGGCGGTACGAAGGTGCTGTCCGACCGCGTCGTCATCAGGATCACCACCCGGCCGGGCGAGACCTTCATCGACCGGATGATCGGCCTGGTGGAGGGCGCGGCCCGGCAGCGGACGCCCAACGAGATCGCCCTGAACATCCTGCTGGCCTCCCTCACGATCGTCTTCCTGCTGGCCGTCGTCACCCTGAAGCCGTTCGCGATCTACGCGGGCGCGGACGACCAGACCTCGCTGATCGTGCTCACGGCCCTGCTGGTGTGCCTGATCCCCACCACGATCGGGGCGCTGCTGTCCGCCATCGGCATCGCCGGGATGGACCGGCTCGTCCAGCGCAACGTCCTGGCCATGTCGGGCCGCGCGGTCGAGGCGGCGGGTGACGTATCGACCCTGCTGCTCGACAAGACCGGCACGATCACCCTCGGCAACCGCCAGGCGGCCGCGTTCGTCCCGGTCGAGGGTGTGACGGAAGCCGAACTCGCCGACGCCGCCCAGCTCTCCTCGCTCGCCGACGAGACGCCGGAGGGCCGGTCGATCGTCGTGCTGGCCAAGGAGACGCACGGGCTGCGCGAACGGGACCGGGGGGAACTCGCCGACGCCGCGTGGGTCGCGTTCACCGCACAGACCCGGATGTCGGGTGTCGACCTGGCCGGGCGGAAGGTCCGCAAGGGCGCGGCCGGCGCGGTCGCTGCCTGGGTGAAGGAGCGGGGCGGGAGCGCCGGTGAGGACGCGCGGGCGCTCACCGAACAGATCGCCGAGGCCGGTGGCACGCCGCTGCTGGTGGCGGTGGAGGACGCTCGCGGCGCACGGGTCCTCGGCGTCATCCACCTCAAGGACGTGGTGAAGGAGGGCATGCGGGAGCGGTTCGACGAACTGCGCCGGATGGGCATCCGTACGGTCATGATCACGGGCGACAACCCGCTGACCGCGAAGGCGATCGCCGACGAGGCCGGGGTCGACGACTTCCTGGCCGAGGCGACGCCCGAGGACAAGATGGCCCTCATCAAGCGGGAACAGGCCGGCGGCAAGCTCGTCGCGATGACCGGCGACGGCACCAACGACGCCCCCGCCCTGGCCCAGGCCGACGTCGGCGTCGCGATGAACACCGGCACCTCGGCCGCCAAGGAGGCCGGGAACATGGTCGACCTCGACTCCAACCCCACCAAACTCATCGAGATCGTCGAGATCGGCAAGCAACTCCTCATCACCCGGGGCGCGTTGACGACGTTCTCCATCGCCAACGACGTCGCGAAGTACTTCGCGATCATCCCCGCCATGTTCGCCGTGGCCTACCCGTCGCTGGACCGGCTGAACATCATGGGGCTCGCCTCGCCCGAGTCCGCGATCCTGTCCGCCGTCATTTTCAACGCGCTGATCATCGTGGCCCTGGTGCCGCTCGCCCTCAAGGGTGTCCGCTACCGGCCCGCGAGCGCCGACCGGATGCTCCGCCGCAACCTCGGCCTCTACGGACTCGGCGGCCTCGTCGCCCCGTTCATCGGCATCAAGCTCATCGACCTGCTCCTGACCCTCATCCCCGGAATCGGCTGATCCGCCATGACCCACAACACCGTCAGCAGTACCGCCCGCCTGCTCGGGGCGGGGCTCCGCGCCCTGCTCGTCCTCACCCTCGTCTGCGGGGTGCTCTACCCGCTCGCCGTGACCGGTGTCGCCCAGACCCTGTTCAGCGACCAGGCCAACGGCTCCGAGATCAGGGACCGGAGCGGGCAGGTCGTCGGCTCCTCCCTCATCGGCCAGCGGTACGACCTCCCGATGAAGGAGGGCGAGGAGTCGCCCGCCCCGGACCTGAAGTGGTTCCAGCCGCGCCCGTCCAACGGCCTGGGCGCCAACAGCGTCAACACCCAGTACGCCCTGCTCCTCTCCGGCGCCACCAACCGCTCCGGCGACAACGAGGAGTTGATCCGGTGGGTGAAGGACGCCAGGGCGGCCGTGGTGAAGGACAACTCCACCGCCACGCACAAGGTCGAGCCCGCCGATGTGCCGGCCGACGCGGTCACCTCCTCCGGCTCCGGCCTGGACCCGGACATCTCACCCGCGTACGCGAAGCTCCAGGTCCACCGGGTCGCCGAGAGGAACGGACTCGCCGTCAAGAAGGTCGAGAACCTGGTCGCCGCCCACACCACCGGCCGGCTCCTCGGCTTCATGGGTGAGCCCCGGGTGAACGTCCTGGAGCTGAACACCGCGCTCAGGAGCCTGACCCGGGGATGAGAGCGCACGCCCCGAGGGCGCTCGGCGGTGGGACCCGCGGAAGACCCGCCGTGAGCGCCCGGGAGGCCGCCGGTGGGGTGGGCGCGGGCCACAGCGCCCACCCCACCGACGCGTCAGGCGGTACGCCGTCGGCGTACCGCCCCCACCACCGCGTCGACCACCAGGAACCCGGCCAGCGTCACCCCCAGGACCGGCAGCGCCCAGCCCAGGGCGGCCACGGCCGGGATGCCCAGGACGAGGGCCGGCAGCGGAATCCGCCGCCACGCCCCGCGCTCCGGGGCCCTGCCGACCGGCGCGGACCGGTCGCCGCGGGTGGGCCGCCGCTGCCACCACATGCGGTAGCCCCAGACGATCACCGCGGTCAGACCGAGCGCGAGGAGCGCCAGCGCGATCTGGTTGACGACGCCGAACAGCACGCCCATGTGGCCCTGCACGCCCAGCTTGCTGAGCTTGTTCAGGGCCGGGTGGTCCGCCCAGCGGGTGCGTGAGGTGATCTCGCCGCTCGTGGTGTCCACGGCCACCCGGTCGTAGTGCACCGGCCAGGTGTTGTCGGTCTGCGCCACGACCCACGCACTCGACGCGTCCGCCGGAGGCGTCACCTCCACGATCCCGCCGAGGCCCGCGCCCCGGGCCGCTGCCAGGGCCGCGTCGAAGTCCGCCGGGTCGGCGTCGGCCGTCGCGCCGCCGGAACCGCCGTGCCCGGCGTGCTCGGAGTGGTCCTCGGCGGGGGCCTCGGCGCCGGGCAGCGCCGTGTCCAGGGCCGGGGCGTTGCCGTTGGCCGCGTCCAGCAGCCGCCCGAACCGCTCGCCGCCGTAGTTCGACCAGGTGAGGCCGGTGGCGCTCAGGAACAGCAGGCCCAGTGCCAGCCACACCCCGGTCACCGCGTGCCAGCTCCGGGTCCGCCGCACCCCCTTGGCCGTACGGTCCGGAAGCAGCACGCCCCGGGCCGACTTCGCACGCCGGCCCCGGGCGCGCCCGAGCCACAGGACGAGGCCGCCCGCGACGGCCACCCACAGCCAGCTCGCGGCGACCTCGGAGTACAGGCGGCCGGTGTCGCCCAGGTGCAGATTGCGGTGCAGGTCGTCGAGCCAGGTGGTGAGCGGCGTCGACCCGAACCAGGTCGTCAGCTCGCCCCGCACCTCGGCGGTGTACGGATCGACGAAGACCGTGCGCTGGTTCTCGCCCAGCTCCGGCACCGCGAGCACCAC
This sequence comes from Streptomyces sp. DSM 106670, assembly GCF_055792845.1. Classification (NCBI taxonomy): domain Bacteria; kingdom Bacillati; phylum Actinomycetota; class Actinomycetes; order Kitasatosporales; family Streptomycetaceae; genus Streptomyces; species Streptomyces sp. DSM 106670. Next base: position 1,005,682 of record NZ_CM147704.1, on the reverse strand, counting down.
CCGGGTGGTGTCCTCCGGGCCCGGCGGTGTGATCACCGATGCCAGGGTGCCCTCGGGGTACGCGGCCCGCGCCGCGGCGATCTGCTCGGAGAGCGGGCGCACCTCCTCGCCGACCCGCTCGACCCGCAGCTGGTCGCCGTAGACGAGCCGGTCGAGCTGGGGCGTCAGGGTGTAGGCCAGCCCGGTCAGCGCGGCCACCAGCAGGAAGGGGGCGACGAGCACTCCGGCGTAGAAGTGCAGCCGGACCAGGAGATGCCGGACCTCCGCCCAGGAGCGGGCCGGTCGGGCCGGTTTTCCGGCCGGGGTGTCGGTCGGGGGGTCGGTCGGATCGTGGTCGTGTCGCGCTATGTGTTCGGTTCTGTTGGACATGGGTGCTCCTCGGAGGGCGGACGGTGGCGGACGCGCGCCCGACGTCTCCCGTGCGCATGCCTGAGGGACGCCGGGTCACTTCCGGCGTCGACGGCTGGTGCGGGTGAGGTCAGGCGGGGGCCACCGGAGGCGGCCCGCGCCGGGACCGGGACCGGGCGAGGAGCGCCCCGAACCGGATCCGCGCCACCACCGGCGGCGCCGGGCGCGGCCGGGGCGGGCAGGGGAGCGAGGCGGCCCACCGGAGGACGACGAGCGGGGCGACCAGGGCCGCGAGGCGTCGCAGGACCCGCTCCCCGTACAGCACGCACAGGGCCGTTCCGAGCGTGGCCGCCGCGTGGGCCCCGGTCATCCCGGCGTCCATGGTGTGCCCGCCGCCCGCGTCCGTACCGGGGCCCGCGGAGGGCCCGGCCATGTGGTGCGCGTGCCCGGCCGGCATCCCGGCGTGCGGATCCCCGCCGGGGGCCGGGAAGAGGTGGAACGCGTTGTGCAGGGCGAACTGCGTCGCCCCGAGCACCAGCACCACGAGATCGAAGCGGCGCTTTCGGCCGCCCAGGAGCAGCGCCCCCTGCGCGGTCAGGGCGAGGAGCAGGAGACCGAGCACCCCCGCGCCGGGCAGCCGTCCGCCCGCCGCGACATGGCTCACCGCACCGAGCAGCAGGCATGCCGAACCGCAGAGCAGGCCCCTGGCCGCTCGCCTCGGCAGGCCGCCCGGTGCACGCATGGGCACAAGGTAGCCAGCCGCCCGGCGGGGCTCGGCGGCGGGCTCGGTACCGCGGTCTCTTCCCATGGGGCAGTAGTCGGCCCAGTGGCCGAAAAGGTTCCCGCGTATGTCCTGATTCTTTCCGCGCGGCCCCTGGTTCGAGCATCGGCCCGGACCCGGTGTGGCGTCGCCCACAGCGCGCCCCGCCCGCGCCACCGGCCCCGGCGGCGTATTTCCGTACCGTTGCGGGGCAGCGGGACGTCCGTGGCCGCCCCGGCCGCCCCGGGCCGTGACCGGGATCTCGTTCTGTACGGCCCGGGGCGCTGGCACTCTGGTCGGGTCACGGGGGACCCCGCCCACGCCGTACGAACAGCGAGACGCCATGACCGCGACCACCGCCGCAGGAAACGCCCACCACGCCCGCCGCGCACGCACCGGCGGCCCCGAGGACGGCTCCAAGCTGATGGAGCACATCGCCGGCTGGGCCTTCGTGGTCGTGTTCGCGATGCTGGTCACCCAGATCGGTCTGCTGTGACGGCGTGAGGGCCGCGTACCCCCTGAGGCCTCGCGGGCGGCGACGCACGCGAAAGGGCGGGGCGCCCGCCCGGCACCCCGCCCGTTCTCTCCGTCTGCCCCGTGAGAGCTAGTTGATCGCCTTGATCAGCTCGCCGTTTCCGGTGTCACCGCTCAGCTCCCAGAAGAACGTGCCGCCGAGGCCCTGCTCGTTCTTGTAGGTCATCTTGGTGCCGATGGTCTCCGGGGTGTCGTAGCTCCACCAGTTGTTCCCGCAGTGGGCGTACGCCGTGCCCGCGACCTTGCCCGTGGCCGGGCAGCTGTCCTTGAGGACCTTGTAGTCCTCGATGCCCGCCTCGTACGTGCCCGGCGCGGCGCCCGTCGCGCTGCCGCCCGGCTCGGACTGCGTGACGCCGGTCCAGCCGCGGCCGTAGAAGCCGATGCCCAGCAGCAGCTTCTCCGACGGGATGCCCAGCGACTTCAGCTTGGAGATCGCGGCGTCGGAGTTGAAGCCCTCCGACGGGATGCCCGGGTAGGACGTCAGCGGGGAGTGCGGGGCCGTCGGGCCCTGCGCCGCGAAGGCGCCGAAGAAGTCGTACGTCATCGGCAGGTACCAGTCGAGGTGGGTCGCCGCACCCGCGTAGTCCACCGCGTCGATCTTGCCGCCGTCGGAGCCGTCCGCCGTGATCGCCGAGGTGATCAGGTTGTCGTTCCCGAAGGCCTTGCGCAGCTCGCCCAGCAGGTTGCCGTAGGCGTCGCGGCCGCTGGTGTCACAGGTGAGACCGCAGGCGTTGGGGTACTCCCAGTCGATGTCGATGCCGTCGAAGACATCGGCCCAGCGGGGGTCCTCCACCAGGTCGTAGCAGGACTTCGCGAACGCGGCCGGGTTCTGCGCGGCCTCACCGAAGCCGCCGGACCAGCTCCAGCCGCCGAAGGACCAGAGGACCTTCAGATCGGGGTGGAGCTCCTTGAGCTTGCGCAACTGGTTGAAGTTGCCGCGCAGTTCCTGGTCCCAGGTGTCCGCGACCCCGTCGACCGACTCCTCGGCGGTGTAGGCCTTCTCGTAGTCGGCGTAGGAGTCGCCGATCTGGCACTTGCCGCCGGTCACGTTCCCGAAGGCGTAGTTGATGTGGGTCAGCTTGTCCGCGGAACCCGACGTCTCGATGTTCTTGACGTGGTAATTGCGGTCGTACGTACCCCAGTTGGTGAAGTATCCGATCACCTTGTCGCCCGCCGCCGTGGGGGCGGCCTCGGCGGCGGCCGGCTGTGCGGCGGGGGCCGCGCCGGCCGGGGACATACCGGCGACGCCGAGCAGGGTGGCGCCGAGGGCCGCCGTACAGGCGGCCGCGGCGAGCGCCCGGAGCCGGGCGCGGGGACGGTGCAGCTTGAGCATCGTGGCTCCTCGTGGGGGAGGGCTGGTGCGTGGGGGGTGCTGGCCGAACACCGGGCGACTGCGCCCGGTTTGACATGAACGCGTTAGGCGTTCGGTGGAACCGTAGAAGGACTAGACCAGTTGGGTCAATGGTTCGGACCAATTAGCTGATCTCCCGGCGCCCCTCCAGGCCGTCCGACCTGCCCGTTGCCCCGTGACGGGAGACATCCGATCGGGCATACTCAACCCGCCACAGCCGATGACCGCGCCACCCGTGACCCGGGAGGGCAGGATCGGCGGGGCAGTCTGTTTTTCCCGGGTCACTTCCGGGAGATCACCCGGCGGCGCCTCTCACACCCCGAGCGCGCGACCGTCGCAACGCCCGACAGGGAGGAGAGCGCCGTCATGTCCGACCGTGCCCCGCAGCCGGTGGAACGCCGTCTGCCCACCGAGGAGTCCCGGCAGCTCGTCGCGCTCGTCCGCGACATCGTGTCGAAGGAGATCGCTCCCCGGGCGGCCGAGCAGGAGGAAGCCGGCGTCTTCCCGCGCGAGGTCTTCACCCTGCTGTCCGAGTCCGGACTCCTGGGACTCCCGTACGACTCCGCCCACGGCGGCGGTGACCAGCCCTACGAGGTCTACCTCCAGGTCCTGGAAGAACTGGCCGCCGCCCGGCTCACCGTCGGACTCGGCGTCAGCGTCCACTCCCTGGCCTGCCACGCCCTCGCCGGATACGGCACCGACGAGCAGCGCGCCGCGCACCTCCCGGCGATGCTCACCGGCGGCCTGCTGGGCGCCTACTGCCTCTCCGAGCCCGCCTCCGGCTCCGACGCCGCCTCGCTGCGCACCAAGGCCGTACGGGACGGGGACGACTGGGTCATCACCGGGACCAAGGCCTGGATCACCCACGGCGGCGTGGCGGACTTCTACACCGTGCTCGCCCGTACCGGCGTCGAGGGCCCCCGCGGCATCACGGCCTTCCTCGTCCCCGGCGACGCCGAGGGGCTGAACGCGGCGCTCCCCGAGAAGAAGATGGGCATGAAGGGCTCGCCCACGGCCCAGCTCCACTTCGACGGCGTACGGGTCGGCGACGACCGGCGCATCGGCGAGGAGGGCCAGGGCTTCGCCATCGCCCTGTCCGCGCTCGACTCCGGGCGCCTCGGCATCGCCGCGTGTGCCGTCGGGGTCGCCCAGGCGGCCCTCGACGAGGCCGTCCGGTACGCCACCGACCGGCACCAGTTCGGCCGCCCCATCGCGGACTTCCAGGGGCTGCGGTTCATGCTCGCCGACATGGCCACCCAGATCGAGGCCGGCCGGGCGCTCTATCTGGAGGCGGCCCGGCTGCGCGACGCGGGGGAGCCCTTCTCCCGGCAGGCCGCCATGGCGAAGCTGTTCTGCACGGACGCGGCCATGCGGGTGACCACCGATGCCGTACAGGTGCTCGGCGGCTACGGCTACACGCTCGACTTCCCGGTCGAGCGGCTGATGCGCGAGGCGAAGGTGCTCCAGATCGTGGAGGGCACCAATCAGATCCAGCGCATGGTCATCGCCCGCCACCTCGCGGGTCCCGAGACGCGCTGAACCGCAAGGGCGCCTCGGACCACGGGGGCAGTGCCGCGGCCTGGGTCCACTCCGGGTCGCGGCGCCCCGGCACGGTCCGGCCCGAGCTCTCCCACTGTCTGAGCAGCGCGCTGTAGATCGGCGGGTCGGCGGGGGAGCCCATGGGCGAGGCTCCGGTGGATCGGGGCAGCGGCTGTGCGGGCGTACCCGGCTGCGGAACCGATTCTTCGGGGGCGGGTGCGGCGAGCCGGCGGCGACCCGAACCGACTGGTGAATGCAGCGTGGTCATACGGGGCCAACGCGGCAGGCCGGGCCGGGGTCACTGCCCCGCCGATTCGAGCGCCCGTTCGCGGGGGCCCGTACCCCGCGCCGGCGACCGGGACGCGGAACCGCGGGCACCACGGCGGCCGGGCCGTCGTGGTGCTGGGCCTCGCGTACGGCGTATGGGTCAGGCGGCCTCGCGCCGCATCCGCGGCACCCGCAGCGGACGGGAGCCGGGTCCTCCGGCGTGCGAGAAGGGCTGCATCCGCCAGTCGAGACCCTGGGGGAGCGTCAGCAGCAGCCCGGTCTCCTGCTCCTGGAGCTCCAGCGTCTCGTCCGCGGGCGGGGCGTCGCCCACACCGCGACCGGTTCCGGAGCAGACCGTGAGGACGAACGGGTTCCACGGCGTGGGGCACCGGGCGTGCTCCGGCAGAACGTCCTCGTCGGCCAGCAGCGCGATGGGCTGGGCGCAGTCCGGGCAGATCACCCGGACCATCTCGAACATGTCGTACGCGTCGGCGGTACCGTCGTCGTCCGGATCGACAGGCTCCGGTTCGGTACGTCCGGTGAGCTTCAGGCTCTGCATGGGAATTCCCCCCTCGGGTGGGCCGACAAGGCGCCACGGCCTCGACCACAGCAAGCACTTCCCGTCGCGCGTGGCCGATAACCGCGAGGCGGCCCGCTACCGACCCACAAACCTGTGGCATTCGTCACATGCCGCCCGCAGGTGCCGTTCCGTGACCCGCGCGACTGTGCCGAGGGGCGCCCTGGGCCATAGGTTGATCCGCATGGAGGAGCTGGACCGTCAGATCGTTGAGTTGCTCGTCAAGGACGGGCGGATGAGCTACACCGACCTGGGCAAGGCCACGGGCCTGTCCACCTCGGCGGTTCATCAGCGCGTCCGCCGACTGGAGCAGCGCGGGGTGATCCGCGGCTATGCCGCGGTCGTCGACCCCGAGGCCGTCGGGCTGCCCCTCACCGCGTTCATCTCGGTGAAGCCGTTCGACCCGAGCGCCCCCGACGACATCGCCGAACGGCTCGCCGGGGTGCCCGAACTGGAGGCCTGCCACAGCGTCGCCGGTGACGAGAACTACATCCTCAAGGTGCGGGTCGCGACCCCGCTGGAGCTGGAACACCTGCTCACCCGGATCCGTACGCTCGCCGGCGTGTCCACCCGGACCACCGTCGTCCTCTCCACCCCGTACGAGGCCCGCCCCCCGCGCATCTGAAGCTCCGGAACCCCGGGGCCCGGGCCAGGCACCCTGCGGATCCGGGTCCCGCCCGTTCCCCCGGGAGGGGGCCGAGGTCCGGGCGGGCACCGCCAGGCGCGAGACTGGTCCCATGAGCCAGAGCACCGCCCCCCAGAGCGCCCCCGAACACCGCACCGTGCTGTTGCGCGGCGGAGACGTCCACAGCCCCGCCGACCCGTTCGCCACCGCGATGGTCGTCGAACGCGGGCATGTCGCCTGGGTGGGGTCCGAGGGCGCCGCCGACGCCTTCGCGAGCGGCGTCGACGAGGTGGTCGACCTCGAAGGCGCCCTGGTCACCCCGGCGTTCACCGACGCGCATGTGCACACCACCGCCACCGGCCTGGCCCTGACGGGACTCGACCTCTCCGGCGCCCGCACGCTCGCCGAGGCCCTCGGCCTCGTCCGTGCGTTCGCGAACCGGCACGCCGTCGGGGACGTCCTGCTCGGACACGGCTGGGACGCCGCCCGCTGGCCGGAGCGGCGTCACCCCTCGCGCGCCGAGCTCGACGAGGCGGCCGACGGCCGTGCCCTGTATCTGCCGCGGATCGACGTGCACTCCGCGGTCGTCACGACGGCCCTGCTGGACCTCGTCCCCGGCGTCACCGCGATGGCCGGATATCACCCGGACGCGCCGCTGACCGGCGACGCCCACCACGCCGTACGGGCCGCCGCCCACGGCGCGCTGTCCGCCGCCCAGCGGACCGCCGCCCAGCGCGCCGCCCTCGACCACGCGGCCTCGCTCGGCATCGGCAGCGTGCACGAGTGCGGCGGGCCCGAGATCTCCGACGAGGAGGACTTCACCGGCCTCCTGGCGCTGGCCGCCGAACGGCCGGGGCCGCGCGTCTTCGGCCTCTGGGCCGAGGAGATCGCGAACGAGAAGGACGCCCGGCGCATCCGCGAACTCGGCGCGATCGGCGCCGCCGGCGACCTCTTCGTCGACGGCTCCCTCGGCTCGCACACCGCCTGTCTGCACGAGCCCTACGCGGACGACCCGCACACCGGCACCGCCCACCTGGACGCCGCCCGGATCGCCGCCCATGTCACCGCCTGCACCGAGGCGGGCCTCCAGGCGGGCTTCCACGCCATCGGCGACGCCGCGGTCACCGCCGTCGTGGACGGGATCAGGGCCGCCGCCGCGACGCTCGGCCTCGACCGGATCCGGGCCGCCCGCCACCGCGTCGAGCACGCCGAGATGCTCACCCCCGAGACCATCGCCGCCTTCGCCGAACTGGGCCTCACCGCCTCCGTCCAGCCCGCCTTCGACGCCGCCTGGGGCGGCCCGGAGGGGATGTACGCCGAGCGCCTGGGCGCGGAGCGGGCCGCGGGCCTCAACCCGTACGCGGCACTGCTGCGCGCCGGGGTGCCGCTCGCCTTCGGCTCCGACAGCCCGGTCACCCCGCTCGACCCCTGGGGCACCGTGCGCGCCGCCGCCCACCACCGCACCCCGGAGCACCGCGTCTCGGTCCGCGCCGGGTTCACCGCCCACACCCGGGGCGGCTGGCGGGCCGTCGGCCGCGACGACGCGGGCCTCCTGGTGCCCGGCGCCCCGGCCGACTACGCCGTCTGGCGCACCGACGAACTGCTGGTCCAGGCCCCCGACGACCGGGTCGCCCGCTGGTCCACCGACCCCCGGTCCGGCACGCCGGGACTGCCGGACCTGACGCCCGGCGCCGACCTTCCCGTCTGCCTGCGGACGGTGGTCCTCGGACAAACTGTCTACGTGCGACCGAACGAGTGACGTCGGGACATTTCGTACCGCCGATCGATGGCCCGATGGCTGGTCCACGACCTGCGGCCCTTCGGCACTGACCAGGCAATTTCGGAAGAAGTCGCAGGTCGCACGGCTGTTGACAGAACGCGCCCACAGGCCGGTAGGTTCGGCCGGGTCCACCACAGGACGTCCGACCGGTTTGACCTCCACGCAGTCGTCGAACGCCGCTGGGTCATGGGGTGGTGTGCCGCACCGGCGCACCACCACTGACAGCCAGGTTCAGCGCCCGCGCCTCGGGGGCGAGGGAAGGTCGCAGCCGGACGGAGGGTGGGATCCGGGTGGGGCCCGGACGTTCAGTAGACAACGGCTTTCGGTCGACCCGCAGCCAGCGGGTCCCAGGTCGGCCCGAAGGGCGCCGGGCCCCGATCCGAAGTTCCGACGTGGGGGCGCGCTCCGCCGCCCGCCGTGCTGGATATGGTGTCCCCCTGTGTACGGACTCTAAGGGGCAGTAGTGAACGACGGCGGTCAGAGGCAGTTCGGCCCGCTCGGCAAGGTTCTGGTGATCATTCCGACCTACAACGAGGTCGAGAACATCGGGCCGATCGTCGACCGGGTGCGCACCGCCGTCCCGGATGCCGACATCCTGGTGGCCGACGACAACAGCCCCGACGGCACCGGCAAGGCGGCCGACGAGATCGCCGCGGCCGACGGCCAGGTGCACGTCCTGCACCGCAAGGGCAAGGAAGGGCTCGGCGCCGCTTATCTCGCGGGCTTCGCCTGGGGCTCCGAGCACGGCTACGGCGTCCTCGTCGAGATGGACGCCGACGGCTCCCACCAGCCCGAGGAGCTGCCCCGGCTGCTCACCGCGCTCAAGGGCGCGGACCTGGTCCTGGGATCCCGCTGGGTGCCGGGCGGCCGTGTGGTCAACTGGCCCAAGAGCCGCGAGGTGATCTCGCGCGGCGGCAGCCTCTACTCCCGGCTCGCCCTCGGCCTCTCCGTCCGCGACGTCACCGGCGGCTACCGCGCCTTCCGCACCGAGACCCTCGACGGCCTCGGACTGGGCGAGGTCGCCTCGCAGGGCTACTGCTTCCAGGTGGACCTCGCCCGCCGCGCGGTCGAGGCGGGCTACCACGTGGTCGAGGTCCCCATCACCTTCGTCGACCGGGAGATCGGCGACTCCAAGATGAGCCGGGACATCCTCGTCGAGGCGCTCTGGCGGGTCACCGGCTGGGGCATCACCTCCCGCGCGAACAAGGTCATGGGCCGCAAGACCCTCTGACCGCCCCGGGGGCCCGCCGCCCGGTCCACTTCATGATCACCCCCTTACGCCGCTTGCACGCCGTTACGGGCACACTGGGGGCATGACGACCGGCACTCCGCCCCCGACCCGTCCCCGGCGCTCGCGCGCCCGTAGATTCCTGCCGCTGGCCCTGGCCGCCTGGCTGGTCCTGGAGATCTGGCTGCTGACCCTGGTCGCCTCGGCCGCCGGCGGCCTCGCCGTCCTGCTGATCCTGGTGGCCGGCGCCGTGCTCGGCGCCGTGGTCATCAAGAGCGCCGGCCGGCGTGCCTTCAAGAACCTCACCGAGACGCTCCAGCAGATGCCGGGACAGCCCGGCGCCCCCGCCACCCCGCCGGCCGCCCCCGCGGGCGGCAAGGGCTCCCGGGGCAACGGGCTGCTGATGCTGGGCGGGCTGCTGCTCCTGATCCCCGGACTGATCTCGGACGCGGCCGGGCTGCTCCTGCTGGTGCCGCCGGTCCGCACCATGATCAGCCGTTACGCGGAGCGCTCGCTGGAACGCCGGATGCGGGCCGCGCCGCCGGGCAGCCTCTCGGACGCCTTCCAGCAGGCCAGGATGCACCGGCCGGACGGAAAGGTCGTCCAGGGCGAGGTCATCCGCGAGGACGGCTCCCAGGCGTCCTCCGGGCCCGACGACGACCCCCAGGACCGTCGCCCGCCGCTCACCCCGTGAGCCGAGGGGCCTGAGGGCCTGAGGGGGAGAAGGCATGGCAAGAGCCGCGGGCCGTGACACAGATGCTGTGTCACGGCCCGCGGCTCTCGGTGCTGTACTGCGGTGTTACGTGATGCTGTGCGGTGCTACGCGGTCAGGCAGACTTCCTGCTGTCCCGCGGGTGCACGGCGATGTTCATGGCTCCGGAGCGCAGAACCGCCAGCCTCTCGGCCAGCACCTCCTCCAGCTCCTCGCGGGTGCGCCGCTCCATGAGCATGTCCCAGTGCGTGCGCGCAGGCTTGCCCTTCTTCTCTTCGGGGCCGTCCCCGTCCACCAGGAGTGCCTGGGCGCCGCACGCCTTGCACTCCCACTCCGGCGGAATTTCCGCCTCTACCGAGAACGGCATCTCGAATCGATGTCCGTTCTGGCATGCGTACTCCACCGCCTGGCGCGGGGCCAGATCGATGCCGCGGTCCGTCTCGTAGCTGGTAACCACAAGTCGCGTGCCGCGGAGAGCTCGCTCACTCATGAATCGTGCCTCCCGGGCTTGTCGCCCACAGGACAAAATGTCGCTGTCGTCGTCATCCGGTCAACGTCCGGTCGGCGGCAAAGATTCCCGTTGCCGGTCATGCGTCGCCCGTCGTGCCGCTGCTTTATCTGGGTTGAGTACCCGCACATGCCCGGTTTGTCACCTCTGGTGGATGTTGTCACCCAACGGTTGAACCGCTTCCACTCGCAGTAACGGTCCTCCGGGCAGGCCAAAGACGTATACTACCGGCCTTTGACTTCAACGTCTAAATTCGCTCCGGCACCGGGTTGCCCGCGGCCTGGATCGCGCGCCTCACCGGGACCCGCGCGAGCAGCACCGCGCCGAGGGCGAAGAACACGATCAGCGAGATGATCGCCTCCCGGTAGCTGCCGGTCAGCTGGTACGCCAGACCGAACACCAGCGGCCCCAGCCAGCTCAGTCCCCGGTCGCTCATCTCGTACGCGGAGAAGTACTCCGCCTCCTTGCCGCGCGGCACCAGATGCGAGAACAGCGACCGCGACAGAGCCTGACTGCCGCCCAGCACCAGGCCGATCGCCGCCGCCAGAACGAAGAAGAACACCGGCGCGTCGGCCGGCAGCAGGTAGGCGGAGACCAGGATCAGGGTCCAGACGACTAGCGACCCGAGAATCGTGCGCTTGGCGCCGTGCCTCCGGGCCAGCCGCCCCATGCCGAGCGCCCCCGCCACCGCCAGGATCTGCACCAGCAGCACCGCGACGATCAGCGTCGTCTGGTCCAGGCCCAGCTCCTCGGAGCCGTACAGCGAGGCCTGCGAGATCACCGTCTGGATCCCGTCGTTGTAGACGAGATAGGCGAGCAGGAAGGAGAGCGTCAGCGGGTGGCGCCGCATGTCGCGCAGCGTCGCCCGCAGCTGCTTCCACCCGGACCCGACCGTTCCCTCGCCGCCCGGCTCCACCCGGCGGTCGCGCAGCCGACGCAGCGGTACGAGAGTGAACGCGCCCCACCACACACCGGCCGACGCGAGGCAGATCCGCACCGCGTCGGACTCCGAGAGCCCGAAGGACTCGTGGCCGGTGTACAGGATCAGATTGAGGACCAGGACGAGGGCGCCCGAGGTGTAGCCGAAGGCCCAGCCGCGCGAGGAGACCGCGTCGCGCTCCTCCGGCCCGGCGATCTGCGGCAGATAGGCGTTGTACAACACCATCGACACCGAGATCGAGGCGTTGGCCACGATCAGCAGGAACGCGCCCAGCAGATAGCGGTGACCGTCCAGGAAGAACATCCCGGCCGTCGCCGCCGCCCCCGTGTAGGCGGCAGCCGCCAGCAGCGGCTTCTTGCGCCCCGTACGGTCCGCCGCCGCGCCCACGATCGGCATCAGGATCACGGCCACCACGATGGAGGCCGATACGGAGTACGCGAACAGAGAGCCCGCGCGCACGGGTATGCCCAGCGGGTGCACGAACCCGTCGGGGTCGGCCGCCGCCCTGGCGACCGACGTCAGATACGGACCGAGGAAGACGGTCAGCACGCTGGTGGAGTAGACGGAGCAGGCGAAGTCGTAGAAGTACCAGCCGTGCTGCTCGCGTTTGCGGGCGGCAGCCGTCTCGTCGCCCGGCGGCTGTCCGGACGGTTCGGCCTTGCCTTCGGTGCCGGTGCTCATCCCGCGCCCCCTCGGTCGTCCCCTGTGGACGCGGACGGACCGGGCGTCAGGACCATGCCCCACGCTCGCTCAGCACCGTACGCAGCGTCTCGATGTGATCGGTCATGATGCCATCCACACCGAGGTCCAGGAGCGCCGCCATCCGCTCCGGTTCGTTCACCGTCCAGACGTGCACCTGGAGCCCCAGCGCGTGCGCCGTGCGGACGAAGCGGGCGTCCACCACCGGGATGCCGCCCTGCCGCTCTGGGACCTGCGCGCAGACCGCGCCCGCGCGCAGCGCCGCCGGGATCCCGTACGAACGCAGGCGCAGCGCCAGGACGCCGCGCACCCCGTACGACGTGGCCAGCCGGGGCCCCGCCAGGCGGTGGGCGCGGGCCACCCTGGCCTCCGAGAACGAGCCGACGCAGACCCGGTCCCAGGCGTCGGTGCGGCGGATCAGACCGAGCAGCGGCTCCAGCGCCGACGCGGCCTTGAGATCCACGTTCCAGCGGGCTTCGGGAAACTCCTCCAGCAGCTCCTCGAAGAGCGGGAGCGGCTCGCTGCCCCCGACCCGGGCCCGGCTCACCTCGCTCCAGGGCAGCTCGGCGATCCGGCCCCGGGCATCGGTGACCCGGTCCAGCGTCGCGTCGTGGAAGGCGACCAGCCGGCCGTCCGCCGTGGTGTGCACATCGGTCTCGAAGTAGCGGTAGCCCGCGTCCGACGCCCGGCGGAAGGCGGTCACGGTGTTCTCCACGCCGTCCGCCGCCCCGCCGCGATGGGCGAAGGCGATCGGCGCCGGATGGTCCAGATAGGGGTGGCTCGGTTTCACTGCGGCAGTATGGCCTGCCCGGGTGCCGGGGCGGCAACGGGGCCGGAACCGGCGGGCGGCGCGGCGGTGGCCGGTCCGTCGGAGGCCGGGGCGGCCTCGGCGGCCTCGGCGGGTGCGGGCAGCGCGAACATCCGCAGGAAGAACTGCGCCAGCGGGCCGATGGCCAGGGCGTACAGCACCGTGCCCGCGCCCAGCGAGCCGCCCAGCACGAAGCCCGTGGCGACGACGGCCACCTCGATCGCCGTGCGGACCAGCCGGATCGAACGGCCGGTGATGTGGTTCAGCCCGGTCATCAGCCCGTCCCGGGGGCCGGGGCCGAACCGGGCCGCGATGTACAGCCCGGTCGCCACCCCGTTGAGCACGATGCCCAGGACCATCACCGGGATCCGGAGTCCGATGCTCTCCAGGTCGCCGACCACGGCGAGCGTCCCGTCCATCGCCAGCCCGACCACGAAGACGTTGGAGACCGTGCCGAGCCCCGGCCGCTGGCGCAGCGGGATCCACAGCAGCAGCACGACCGCGCCGATGATGATCGAGACGACGCCGATCGAGATCCCGGTCAGCTCCGCGAGGCCCTGATGCAGCACGCCCCACGGCTCCAGGCCCAGCTCGGCCCGCACCAGGAGCGCGGAGCTGGCCCCGTACAGCGTCAGTCCGACATACAGCTGGACCAGCCGCCGGGTGAGATGGGTGGTGCTCCGGCCGGTGGTCCTGGCCACGTTGTGCCCCCTGATGTAGTGGTAGTGGACTGCTTCGTGTCACTCTGTGGCAGGGGACAGGCCACCAACTATGGCCAATTCGCGGAAGGTGGACTGATTTTCATGGCGCAGTGGACATCAACGGTAGGCGCGGCACAGCTCGCCCGCCAGCTCCGCTCCCAGCAGGCCAGGCCCACCGGCCCCGGCGGCCGTAAGCCGCCCGCCTACCGCGCGCTCGCCGACGGCGTACGGCTGCTCGTCCTGGAGGGCCGGGTCCCGGTCGCCGCCCGGCTCCCCGCCGAACGCGAACTGGCCCTCGCCCTATCCGTCAGCCGGACGACCGTCGCGGCCGCCTACGAGGCGCTGCGCGCCGAAGGCTTCCTGGAGTCGCGGCGCGGCGCGGGCAGCTGGACCGCCGTCCCGGCCGGCAACCCGCTGCCCGCCCGCGGCCTGGAGCCGCTGCCGCCGGAGGCGCTCGGCTCGATGATCGACCTGGGCTGCGCGGCGCTGCCCGCGCCCGAGCCCTGGCTGACCCGTGCCGTCCAGGGGGCGCTGGAGGAACTGCCGCCGTACGCCCACACCCACGGCGACTACCCGGCCGGACTGCCCGCCCTGCGCCAGATGATCGCCGACCGCTACACCGCGCTCGGCGTTCCGACCATGCCCGAGCAGATCATGGTCACCACCGGAGCGATGGGCGCCATCGATGCGATCTGTCACCTCTTCGCGGGCCGCGGCGAACGCATCGCGGTGGAGTCGCCCAGTTACGCCAACATCCTCCAGCTGATGCGCGAGACGGGCGCCCGCCTGGTCCCGGTCGCGATGGAGGAGGGGCTCGGCGGCTGGGACATGAACCGCTGGCGCCAGGTGCTGCGGGACGCCGCCCCCCGGCTCGCCTACGTGGTCGCCGACTTCCACAACCCCACCGGCGCGCTCGCCGACGAGCAGCAGCGCCGGGACCTGGTGGAGGCGGCCCGGTCCGCCGGTACGGTCCTGGTCGTCGACGAGACGATGAACGAACTCCGCCTGGACACCGATATCGACATGCCGCGCCGGGTCTGCGCCTTCGACCCGGCCGGCAGCACGGTCCTGACGGTCGGCTCGGCCAGCAAGGCCTTCTGGGCCGGCATGCGCATCGGCTGGGTGCGTGCCGCCCCGGACGTCATCCGCAGCCTGGTCGCCGCCCGCGCCTACGCCGACATGGGCACCCCCGTCCTGGAACAGCTCGCGATCAACTGGCTCATGGGCACGGGCGGCTGGGAACAGGCCGTCGAGGTCCGGCGGAGCCAGGCGCGGGAGAACCGGGACGCGCTGGTCGCGGCGGTGCGCCGGGAGCTGCCGGACTGGGAGTTCGCCGTACCGCGCGGCGGTCTGACGCTGTGGGTGCGCACCGGCGGCCTCTCCGGGTCGCGGCTGGCCGTGGCGGGCGAACGCGTCGGCGTCCGGGTGCCATCGGGGCCCCGCTTCGGGGTCGACGGGGCCTTCGAGGGATACGTACGGCTGCCGTTCACGGTGAGCGGCCCGGTCGCCGACGAAGCGGCCGTACGCCTGGCGGCCGCGGTGGACCTGGTGCGCTCCGGGGCGGGCGTCGGGGCGGACACCCCGCGCAGCTTCGTGGCCTGAGCGCTTCCGGGGAGCCCTTCCCACGGGCGGGAACGACGGCGGGCGGGGAGGGGACCATCGGGTCCGCTCCCCGCCCGCCGTGCTGTTCCGCTCCGCCCGGCTCAGCTCTCGGCGCCTGCCGGCTGCGCCTTCGCCAGCGGCTCGGACGGCCTGGCCTCGGCGACCATCGCCTCCACCGGCACCGCCTCGACCGGATGGGCCGCGGTGTCCACCGCCACGGGGACCTGCTCCGTCGCGGGGCCGTCGTCGGCGTGCTCCCGCGCGGGCGCCGCCTCCATCGAGGAGTGCCGGCCGGGCAGCAGACCGAGGACCGCCTGCCGGTGCGCGTCGCTCGTGGCGTCGTCGTACGGATCCGGGGTGGCGGGCACCTGGAGCCGCAGGACCGGGCCCGCGCCCAGGCGGACGTAGCCGCGGCCCGCGGGTACCTCGGACGGGGGTGTGGTGTGCGGTTCGACGCCCAGCACGGCTTCGATCTGCTCACGGGAGGCCGGTCCGAGGACGGTGCGGGCGCGGGTGTGGGTCCGCACGGTCTCCGTGAGAGTGTCCAGCGCGTCGAACTGTTCCGCCAGCACGACCGTGACCTGGGCGGCCCGGCCGTGCCGCAGCGGGATCCGGAGCAGTTCCTGCGGGTCGGGCCGGCCGTCGGCCGCCGCGAGATGGCCCAGCACGCCGGGCCGGTCCAGCAGGATCCACAGCGGCCGCCGGATGTCGTCGGGCACCGGGTGACCGTTCTGCCGGGCCCGGTTGGCGGTGATCAGCCGGCGCTCCGTCTCGTGCGCCGCCCACTCCAGCGTGGCCAGCGCCCCGCCGAGGCCGGACTCCACGGCGAGGACGCCGGTGCGCCCGGCCAGGGCGCCGTACTCACCGGTCCCGCCGCCGTCCACGATGATGACGTCGCCGTTCTGGAGGGCCTGGAGGGCGATCGAGCGGATCAGGGTCGTGGTGCCGCCGCCGGGATGTCCGACGGCCAGCAGATGCGGTTCGGTGGAGCGGCCGCCGGTCCGCCAGACCACGGGTGAGGCGTCCACGGTCGTGTCGCCGTCGCGCACGGGGGCGGTGCGCGAGACGGCGTTCGGGTCGGTGAAGCCGAGGACCGTCTCGCCGGGGGCGGTGACGAAGCGCTGGGCGGCGATCGTCGTGGGGAGCGCGTCCAGCACGGTCATGACGAGGCGGTTGGCCTCCTCGTCCCAGCCGAAGTGGTACTCGCGGCCCCGGCCGGACTTGGTGTGGAGCAGCTGCTCGATCCGGGAGCGGGCGGCTGCCTCGCCGTCCGTGAAGTACGCGGGGTAGGAGACCTGGAGCCGGGTGAGCCGGCCGTCGTCGTCGAAGGCGTACCCGTCGAAGGCCTTCGCCCAGTCGCCGCCGTGGGCGAACAGCGGATCGGGGTCGTCGGCCGTCGAGAAGTACGGCACGAGCGCCTCGTACAGCGACCGCAGACGCGCGGTCTCCGTCTCGTCGGGCCCGGTCCGCACGGGGGTCCGCTCCCGCCCCTTCCACGCGGCAGCGCCCATCACCGTGATCAGGGCCAGGATCGGCCCGTAGGGGACGAGCGCCACCACCAGCACACAGGCCGCGCCGAGGAACAGCTTGGGACCACGCCGTTCCTTGGGGGTCGCGACCCACTTCTGCCGGCCGGACACGGCCAGCAGCCGCAGCCCGCGGACCACCGTGATCAGCGGGTGGAGAACGTCGGTGGCACTGTCGGCGGCCGTGCGCGCGATCTCTCTGCTGCGAGTGATCGAAGCGCTGCCGCTGCTCAGAATGCGGGGGAGTGGTCGCCGGGCCACATCGGTCTCCTGAAGGGGTGGGAGCGGTTGCGGAGCGTCAGAACTTGATCCCGCCCAGCAGGCCGGCGAGGCTCGCCCCGCCCGCCGTGATGCTCGGGGCGATGGCGGTGCCGGCCAGGTAGAAGCCGAACAGGGCACAGACGATGGCGTGGGAGGCCTTGAGCCCGTCCTTCTTGAAGAACAGGAAGACGATGATGGCGAGCAGTACCACGCCCGAGATGGAAAGGATCATGAGCGGTTCTCTCCTGGTTGAAGGGGACAGTCACCATGAGTCCTTCCAGGATCACGGGAAGTATCTATACGACAAAAGGTGCAATCGAGTGAATATCCTGCTCTTTCACTTGACTGGCCCACAGAAGTCGGCCCCCGGGGAGCGGCATCACCTCGTCCGTGCCGGGCAGGATCAGCCGCGGTGATCCCTTGCCGCATCCGGGCCGGGTCATGTCGGCCCGGGAGCAGTACCCTGTCGATTCACTCGTACGGCCCTGTGTCGTACTCCCCACCAGGTCAACCGCGGCGGTGACAGCCGCGGCAGCAGTCAAGGAAGGCGGTCCGTCCGATGAGCGAAACCCCCGATCCCGAGGTGGTCGAGCTGGCGACCAAGGTCTTCGACCTGGCCCGCACCGGCGACACCGAGGCGCTCACCGCGTACGTCGAGGCCGGAGTCCCCGCCAACCTCACCAACGACCGGGGCGACACGCTCCTGATGCTCGCCGCCTACCACGGGCACGCCGCCACGGTCGCCGCCCTCGTCGCCCGCGAGGCCGACCCGGACCGGGCCAACGACCGCGGCCAGACCCCGCTGGCCGGAGCCGTCTTCAAGGGCGAGGACGCCGTCATCGACGCCCTGCTCGCCGCGGGCGCCGACCCGGCCGCCGGAACGCCGTCCGCGCTGGACACGGCCCGGATGTTCGGCAAGGCCGACCTGCTGGAACGCTTCGGTGCGCGGTGAGACGCCGGCGGGCGCGCTCGTCGACGCGTCCGCCGTGGGCTCCGCTGACCGGTCCGTCGTAAATGTGGTCGCGGTGGCGAAATGGCTGGGTCATCATGACGTCGCGGGCCCGCTCAGGGCCACCGACGAGAGGCAGAGGAAGATGCTCTACACCAGGCGAAAGACGGCGGTCGGCCGATCATGTCACTGCGCGGCGTAACGGTGTCCCCCGGACACCCCCACGTGCCGAGAGGCACGGGGCACTGCACAGTCCCGGTTGCGTCGACAGCTTGATGTGAGGCTTTCTCCCATGTTCGATCCGTTCATAGCGCCGAGCGGCACCCTGCTCGGCCTGTTGCAGAGGGGCCGCGGCGACGGCACGCTCCACGCGCTCGCCGCACCGCGCCCCGAGGCCCTCGCGGCCCTCAACCACTGCGTCGTGAGCGACCCCCGTCACGACTGGCAGGTGGAGAACCGCTCCCTCTACTACGCGCGTCTCTATCTCGACCTCGACGGCGGTATCGAGGAGATCGAGCGGCACCTCGCCGATCCCGACGACCACATCGATACCGACGACTCCCGCACCGGTCTGGCGCTCTCCGTCCTCGGCCACCTCGCCTCCTACGGACGCGACGACGCCCTGGCCCTGCTCCGCCGCTACGCGGCCACCGGCGCCAACTGGGCCTGGGCCCTGGACGAGCTGGCCCTGCGCGACGACGACGCCGGTCTGCGCTCCCTCGCGCTGCCCGTCCTCGCCCGCTTCCCGGCCACCGACCAGGGCGCGGCCGACCTCGCCGCCGCCGTACGCGACTCCTTCGAACCGCGCCCCTGGCGGCTGTGGGCCGACGACCCGCGCGAAGCGGTCGGCGCCCGGGTCAGGGCCGCCGGAGAACAGGGCTCGTTCGACCGATGGCAGCGCCAGATGCGCCCCGGGGGGCCCCGCCCCGGATGGAGCGTCCAGGCCGTCTTCGACTGGGCCCAGCAGGCCCTGGAACGCGGCAGCGAACTGCACGTCCCCGCGGCCCGCTGCCTCACCGCCGTCGCCGGACCCGACGACCTTCCCCAGATCGTCGAGGCCGCCCGCAGCGGCCCGGAGGGCGCCCGCTGCGCCTCCCTGCACTACCTCGCCGAGGCCGGCGACCCCGTCGTCCTCGACCTCATCGAGGCCGCCGCCATCAGCCCCGACCGTACGGTCGCCGACACGGCCATCGCCGCCTTCGAGCGGATGACCAGCGCCGACGCCGTGCGGCGGGCCCGCCGCTGGGCCCACCGCCCCGACGCCCTCGGCGCCTCGGCCGCCGGAGTGCTCGCCTGCCGAGGCACCGCCCAGGACGCTCCCCAAGTCCTCGGCGCGCTCCGGGAGGCCGTACGCGGCGACGGACCCGACGCCCCCCGGCTGTGGACCCTGGTCGACGGGGCCGGCCGCCTCGGCATCGTCTGCGCCGCCCCCGTGCTGCGTCACGTCTACCGCGAGACGTCCTCCTCGCACCTGCGGGGCAGGGCCGCCCGCGCCCTGGCCGCCACCGACCCGTCCTTCGCGACCGGGTTCGCGGTGGAGTGCCTCTGGGACTGCGAGGAGACCACCCGCGAGGTGGCCGCCCTGCACGCCGAGACCGGAGACATCCGCGTCGCCGAACGCCTGCGCCGCCTCGCCGCCGACCCGGCCGAGGAGGCCGAGGTCCAGACGGCGGTACGGAGCCGGATCGGGCCGGACGCACCGGCGGTCTGACCGCACGGTTCCCAGGAGGAGGGTCGCTGTCAGACCCTCCTCCTACGCTTTCCCCATGGACATCAACGAGTGGTGGGGGCTCGTCGAACGAGCACGTGAGGCGGCCGGGGACCGGGCGGACGACCGGGACGCCCCCGACGATCCGCTGCCGGGCGCGCTGACGGATGTGCTCGCGGCCCTGGAGCCCGAGCGGATAGCCGCCTTTTCCGTCACGGCGGCGGAGGTGTCCCGCTCCGCGTACCGGTGGCCCCTGTGGAACGCGGCCTACCTCATCGAGGGCGGCTGCGGCGACGACGGCTTCATGGACTTCCGCGACGGGCTCGCCCTGCTCGGCCGGGAGACCTTCACCCGGGCGGTGGCCGACCCCGACTCCCTGGCCGGGCTGCCGGTGGTGGTCCGGATGGGCCGGGGCGAGCGCGGCTGGATCGGGTACGAGTCCCTGAACGTCCCCGTGGCCGAGGCCTACCGGCGGGTCCGGGGTGAGACGGACTCGCTCGACGCGGCGGTGGAGGCGGCGCTGCGCGAGCGGATACGCCCGGCGGGACCGGAGGGGGAGGCCTGGGACGCCGAGGACGACGAGGCGAACCGCAGGCGCCTGCCCCGGCTGGCGGCGCTCTTCCTGGACTGACCTTCGCTGCGGGGTCAGGGGCGCGGGCACACAATGGCGCCATGACCGGACGCTGGGAGTTCTGGATCGACCGGGGCGGCACCTTCACCGATGTGGTGGGCCGCCGCCCCGACGGCCGGCTGATCACCCGCAAGCTCCTCTCCCACGACCCCGGCCGCTACGACGACGCCGCCGTCGCCGGAATCCGGCTGCTCCTCGGCCTGGACCCCGGCGAACCGGTGCCCGCCGACCGGGTCGCCGCCGTCCGGATGGGCACCACCGTCGCCACCAACGCCCTGCTGGAGCGGCGCGGCGAGCCGACCGTCCTGCTGATCACCGAGGGCTTCCGGGACGCGCTGCGGATCGCGTACCAGAACCGGCCCCGGCTCTTCGACCGGCACATCGTCCTGCCCGAGGCCGTTCACGAGCGCGTGATCGAGGTCCCCGAACGCCTCGACGCCCACGGCCGCACCGTACGGCCCCTCGAACTCGACCCCGTACGCGAACAGTTGCGCGCCGCCCACGCGGACGGTCTGCGCAGCGCCGCCGTCGTCCTGATGCACGGGTACCGCCACCCGGAGCACGAGCGGGCCGTCGCCGAGGCGGCCCGTGCGGCGGGCTTCACCCAGGTCAGCAGCTCCCACGAGGTCAGCCCGCTGATCAGGCTCGTCCCCCGGGGCGACACCACCGTCGTCGACGCCTACCTCTCACCCGTCCTGCGCCGGTACGTCGACGAGGTCGCCGCCCGCCTCGACGGCATCCGGCTGATGTTCCTCCAGTCCAACGGAGGCCTGCGCGAAGCCGCCCGGTTCCGTGGCAAGGACGCCGTCCTGTCCGGACCGGCCGGCGGCGTCGTCGGCATGGTCCGCACCTCGCAGCGGGCCGGGTACGACCGCGTCATCGGTTTCGACATGGGCGGCACCTCCACCGACGTCTCCCACTACGCCGGCGCGTTCGAACGCGAGCTGGGCACCGAGGTCGCCGGGGTCCGGATGCGCGCCCCGATGATGAGCATCCACACCGTCGCGGCCGGCGGCGGCTCCGTCCTGCACTTCGACGGCAGCCGCTACCGCGTCGGCCCCGACTCGGCCGGCGCCCACCCCGGCCCCGCCTCCTACCGCCGGGGCGGCCCCCTCACCGTCACCGACGCCAACGTGATGCTCGGCCGCGTCCAGCCCGCCCACTTCCCGGCGGTCTTCGGCGCGGACGGCGACCTTCCCCTCGACGCCGACCACGTGCGCGAACGGTTCACCGCGCTCGCCGACGAGGTGGGGCGCGCCACCGGGCGGCGGCCGGACGAGGCGGAGGTGGCGGCGGGCTTCCTGGAGATCGCCGTGCTCAACATGGCCAACGCCGTCAAGAAGATCTCCGTACAGCGTGGCCACGACATCACCCGTTACGCGCTGACCGGCTTCGGCGGCGCGGGCGGCCAGCACGTCTGCGCCGTCGCCGACGCCCTCGGCATCGACACGGTCCTCGTCCCCCCGCTGGCCGGGGTGCTCTCCGCGTACGGCATCGGCCTGGCCGACGCCACCGCGATGCGCGAACAGTCGGTGGAGGAAGAGCTCGACGCGGCCGCCCGGGAGCGCGTGGAGAGGCTCTGCGCGGAGCTGGCCGACCGCACCCGCGAAGCGCTGCGCGCCGACGGAGTGCCGGACTCCGCGATCACCGCACGGGCCCGCGTCCTGCTGCGGTACGCCGGGACGGACGCGGCGCTGCCGGTGGACCTGGACACGGAGTCCGCCATGGCCGAGGCGTTCACCGCCGCCCACCGGACCCGGTTCGGCTTCACGATGGACAAGCCGGTCGTCGTGGAGACGGTGTCGGTGGAAGCGACCGGGGCGGCCGGTGAGGCCGATGACACCGGTGAGACCGTAGATGCCACGCCCGCTGCCGAGCCCGGGCTCGCAGACGCTGCCGCGCCCGACCCGGCCCCCGACGCCGGTCTCCGTAACGGCCCGCCCGAACCCGCCGACACCGTGAACCTCTACGCCGAGGGCCGGTGGCAGCGGGCCCCGCTGTACCGCCGGGCGGACCTGCGCCCCGCCGACACCGTCACCGGACCCGCGGTCGTCGCCGAGGACGACGCCACCACCGTCGTCGACCCCGGCTGGCAGGCCGAAGCGGCTTCCACCGGACACCTCGTCCTCACCCGCGGCCGCCCCCGCCCCGAACGCACCGCCGTCGGCACCCGGGTGGACCCGGTGATGCTGGAGGTCTTCAACAACCTCTTCATGTCGATCGCCGAGCAGATGGGCGTCCGGCTGGAGAACACCGCCCACTCGGTCAACATCAAGGAGCGCCTCGACTTCTCCTGCGCCCTGTTCGACGCCGAGGGCAACCTGATCGCCAACGCCCCGCACATCCCCGTGCACCTCGGCTCGATGGGCGAGTCGATCAAGGAGATCCTGCGGCGCAACGAGGGCACGCTGCGCCCCGGCGACGTGTACGCGGTCAACGACCCCTACCACGGCGGCACCCACCTGCCCGACGTCACCGTGATCACCCCCGTGTTCGACCGGGACCGCGACGGCCGGCTGCGCTTCCTGGTCGCCTCGCGCGGTCACCACGCCGAGATCGGCGGCATCACCCCCGGCTCCATGCCCGCCTTCAGCCGGACGATCCACGAGGAGGGCGTGCTCTTCGACAACTGGCTGCTCGTCCGCGACGGCCGACTGCGCGAGGACGAGACCCGCGAACTGCTCGCCGCCGCCCCGTACCCCTCCCGCGACCCGGACACCAACCTCGCCGACCTGCGCGCCCAGATCGCCGCCAACGAGAAGGGCATCGCCGAACTGCGGCGCATGGTCGACCAGTTCGGGGCCGACGTGGTCGACGCCTACATGGGCCACGTCCAGGACAACGCCGAGGAGTCCGTACGCCGCATCGTCGCCGGACTGCACGACGGCCACTGCCGCTACGAGACCGACGGCGGGGCCGTGATCCAGGTCCGGCTCACCGTGGACCGCGACGCCCGCGGCGCCCACCTCGACTTCACCGGGACCTCGCCCCAGCAGCCCGGCAACGCCAACGCGCCCCGGTCCGTCGTCATGGCCGCCGTCCTCTACGTCTTCCGCACCCTCGTCGGCCAGGACATCCCCCTCAACAGCGGCTGCCTCAAGCCCCTGGAGGTGACGATTCCGCCCGGCTCCATGCTCGACCCCAGCTACCCGGCGGCGACCGTCGCGGGCAACGTGGAGACCTCCCAGGCCGTGACCGGAGCCCTGTACCGAGCGATCGGCGGCCAGGCCGAGGGCTCCGGCACCATGAACAACCTCACCTTCGGCAACGAGAACGTCCAGTACTACGAGACGATCGCCAGCGGATCCGGAGCCGGCGACGGCTTCGACGGCGCCGACGCCGTGCAGACCCATATGACCAACTCGCGGCTCACCGACCCCGAGATCCTGGAGTGGCGGCTGCCGGTCCGCCTGGAGTCCTTCGCCGTACGGAGCGACAGCGGGGGAGCGGGGCGGTGGCACGGCGGGCACGGCGTCGAGCGCCGCATCCGCTTCCTGGAACCGGTCACGGTGGCGCTGCTCTCCGGCCACCGCCGCGTCCCGCCGTACGGAGCGGAGGGCGGGGATCCGGGGGCGCTCGGAGCGCAGTACATCGAGCGGGCCGGGGGCGGTACCGTCCCGCTGGAGGGCTGCGACACCGCCGAACTGGACGCCGGTGACGTCCTGGTGGTGCGCACGCCGGGCGGCGGAGGATACGGACCGGCGGCACCCGGGACGCCCGCCCCGGGCCGGTCGCATTAGCGCCGTTTCGACCGTTGTCAGTGCGAGGACCTAATCTGTCCCACGTGACTTCGCCTGCCTACCCGGACCACGCCTCGCCGCAGCTCAGCGCGGGGCCGCGGCCTGCCCCGGGCCCCGCCGCCGACGAGGGGCTCTCGCGGCGGCTGCGCGCGCTCGCGTGCACGGCTCCGCTGCACGACCTCGACGTCCGCAAGGCGAATCTGGCCGGCGAGTACACGGTGTACGCCATGGCGGAGGTCGCCCTCGCCGCGATCGACCACGTCACGCTCAACATGGACTTCGACACCGGGGCCGACCACGACCAGATAGTGGCCAGACTGCTGCCCCGGGTCGGCGCCCAGGCCCCCGACCGCCCCGTCGCCGAGCACGAACGGGTCGCCCGCTGGGTCCTGGAGAACCTGATCAATGTCGGCAGCGTGGACCGCGGCTTCCGCGCGGTCTACGGCACCTTCAACCCCGACGGGGTCTACGTCCGCCGGGACTACGACTTCAAGCTCATCGAAGAGGTCCCCGGCTACGGCGGCACGGTCTACCTCCGCGCCACCGACGAAGCGGTCAACGTCCTGGTCGGCGCGCTGGACACCGATGTCACCAGCGCCCAGATCGCCGCCGAGGTCAAGCTGGAGGTCCTCATCAGCCGGGGCCGTCTCGCCGACGCCCAGCTCGCCGCCGAACAGGCCCGCTACCGCACCGTGCAGTACGCCGAGACCCTGCGCCGCACCCTGGAGGCCACCCGGCGCAACGTCCGCGCCGTCGACTGGCTCCACACCGTCCCGGACATGATCGCCGAGGCCCTGGACCACGTGGCCGACCGCTACCGCCACGAGAA
The DNA here is from genome assembly GCF_055792845.1 of Streptomyces sp. DSM 106670. NCBI lineage: Bacteria > Bacillati > Actinomycetota > Actinomycetes > Kitasatosporales > Streptomycetaceae > Streptomyces > Streptomyces sp. DSM 106670. The sequence continues at coordinate 981,059 of NZ_CM147704.1, read as the reverse complement.
CGCGATCCTCACCAACATCCGCAAGGCGCGCGACGAGGCCGAGGACCCCGAGCACAAGCGCCGGGCCGCCGAGCTCGTCGACATCGTCAAGGACTGCATCCGCCGCCACACCCAGCTCCAGTCCCGGCTCCTGGAGGCGGGCCCCCTCTTCCGCGCGGAGCAGGACCGGCAGGCGTTCGCCCCGCCCGCCGCCCACGCGGGCCTCGATCTGTACGGGCAGCTCCTCGCCCCGCTCCTCCCGCTCCCCGTCGAGCAGTCCACCCGGGCCACCGACGCCTTCTTCGCCCACGGCACCGGACTGCGCACCCCCACCGCCGTACGGGTCGGGGACCTGGTCGACATGCTGCTCACCCCGCCCCTGGAGCGTGAGCACCTGGGCGCGGAGATGCCCGAGCCCGATCTGATCGCCACCCCGGACGACAGCCGGTTCAGCGAGGAGCAGCTCGCCCGCGCCATGACCCTGCTCGACCTGGAGCACGACGCCCCGCGCCGGCTCTCCGGACTGCTCGCCGAGGCCCGCCGCACCGGCGACACCGACCTGCCGTACCTGGTCGCCCTGCTCGCCGTCCACGCCGCCAGCCCGCCGGTCGGCACCGCCTACCGCCAGGGCGAGCGCCGCCTGCTGTTCGCCGTGGACGACGGGGCCGAGCTGGACGACCCGGAGTTCGGCGGCGCCGACCTGATCGTGGGCACCGCCCTGCTGGACGCCGTCGGCATGGCCGCCGACCGCCAGGAGGCCTCGTGACCGGCCCCGCCCTCCCGCCGCACCCGCACCACTTCCGTACCGAGGAGTCCCAGCCGTGAGCGACCACGACGCCGAGCACCCCGACGCGTGGACCGAGCCCTCCGCGCACACAGGCCCTTCCCCGACGTACGGGGCTCCCGCCACGGCGTACGCGGCCGACTCCGTGCACAGCGCTCCGCACACCGCCGAGCCCGCCGGACAGACCCCCGTCACCCCGGCCGACGCCGCCGACGCCGCCCGGCTGGTCTCCTTCGGGCTCCAGCCCAAGCTGCTGCCCGCCCGCGACGCCGAATACGCCGACCTGCTGCGGCGCTACCGCGAGGAGAGCGCCTTCGCCCGGCTCGCCGACGCCGTCGCCACCGGCCTCGGCCTCATCGTCCTGGAGGTCTCGCCGCGCGCCGGGATGGCCGTGACGGCGGGCGAGGACTCCGTCTTCGCCGTCCGCATGGGCGACTACGCCCGCCGCGCCTCCTCCGACGCCGCCGACCGCTTCCTCCACGGCCTCGCCCACCTGGCCGTCGCCGCCCTCGCCTTCCCCCGCCCCGAGGACCTCGCCGACGACGCGTACATCGGCCGCATCACGGTCAACGGCGTCGACGCCTTCGTACGCCAGGCCTGCCGGCGTCTTGAGGAGCGCGCCGAGGAACAGGGCGACAACACCGACCCGGCCAGCGACGCCCCCGGGCTCGAAGCCGGCTGGCGGATCTACGCCCGCCGCAGCGCCACCGGCGCCACCAAGGACGCCCGCCGGCTCGCCGGATCCACCACCGGCATCATCGGCAAGGCCGTCGCCTTCCTCACCGACTCCGGGTTCCTCCAGCGCACCGGCGACGACGCGGGCGGCGCCTACCGCACCACCGCCCGCTACCAGCTCCAGGTCCGCGACATGGCGGGCAGCGCCGCCATGGCCGAACTGCTGGAGCTCGGCGTCGTCCCCGTCACCGACGGCTCCGCCACCCTGCTGCCGCCGCCCGACCCCGACAGCGTGGAGCTGGCCGCCGACGCGGGCCTGCCCTTCCACTCCTGACCCGCCCGACCGTTCCCGACCAGCCCGCACACCCCGCCGCTCCACCCCCGCTCACCGAACGACGAGAGTCCGCCGCCATGTACGAGTTGTCCCGGGTCCGCCTCTACTCCATCGGGCCTGCCGGTGCGCGCTACGCCGACACCGTCCTCGATCTGCGCGGCGTCGGCGCACCCGTCCCCAACCCCGCGCCCGCCCAGGCGGAGTTCTTCGAGGACGAGCCGGTCGGCCCGCCCCGCCGCCCCGCCCCGGCGGGCGTCCTCTTCCTGGAGAACGGCGGCGGCAAGTCCGTCCTGCTCAAGCTGATCTTCTCGGTGATGCTCCCCGGCCACCGCAACACCCTCGGCGGCGCCAGCTCCGGCGTGCTGCGCAAGTTCCTCCTCGCCGACGACTGCGGCCATGTCGCCCTGGAGTGGCAGCACACCCTCACCGGTGAGTGCGTCGTCGTCGGCAAGGTCAGCGAATGGCGCGGCCGCCAGGTCTCCAACGACCCGCGCAAGTTCGCCGAGGCCTGGTATTCGTTCCGCCCCGGCCCCGGGCTCAGCCTGGACAGCCTGCCCGTCGCCGAGTCCTCCGCCGTCGGCCGCCCCGCCGAGGGCGTCTCCGGGGCGCGCGGCAGGCGGCGCACCATGAAGGGCTTCCGCGACGCGCTGATGGACGCGGGCAAGTTCTACGCCCACCTCGACGTGCACTGGGAAGAGATCCACGACCGCTGGAACGAACACCTCGGCGACCTCGGCCTCGACCCCGAACTCTTCCGCTACCAGCGCGAGATGAACGCCGACGAGGGCGAGGCAGCCGGACTCTTCGCGGTGAAGAAGGACTCCGACTTCACCGACCTGCTGCTCCGCGCCGTCACCGACACCCGCGACACCGACGGACTCGCCGACCTGGTCAGCGGCTTCGGCAACAAACTGGGCCGCCGCGCCGAGCTGACCGCCGAACGCGACTTCACCGCGGGCTCCGTGGAGCTGCTCAACCGGATCGTCGAGGCCACCGAGACCCGCGCCCGGGCCCGCGACATCCACGCCGGCGCCGAGCGCCGCACCCGCACCCTGGCCCGCCGTCTGAGCGTCCGCGCCGCCGAGGAGCGCGGCCGCACCGCCGAGCTGGCCGAGCGGGTCACCGCCGCCGCCCACACCGTCACCGAAGCCGAGTCCGCCCGGGGCCGCCGCGCCCTGATCGCCGCCGAACTGGCCTACCGGCACGCCTCGCTGGCCCTGACCGCCGCCGAGAAGAGCGCCGCCGCCGGGCGCAAGGAGCTGGTCGAGGCCCGCACCCTGCACGCCGCCTGGCAGGCCGCCGAAGCCGTCCTGCGCCACCGCGCCGCCGCCGACCGCTCCGCCAGGGTCGCCGTCGCCATCCGCGAGGCCGAACGCGACGCCGCCCCGGCCCTCGCCGCCCGCAGCGCCGCCGCCACCGACCTCGTCCGTGCCCTGCACCGGGCCGCCGAGGAGGGCGAGCGCGTCGCCAACGAGGAGGAGGAGCGCTCCGACACGCTCCAGGCCACCGGCGAACGCGCCCACCGCGACGCCACGGTCGCCGCCACCGAGGCCCAGCGCGCCCGCAGCGAGGCCGGACATCTGCGCCAGCGCCTCGCCGAGGTCGGCCAGGAGACCGCCGAGGCCGTCCGGGCCGGCTGGCTCGACGACACCGCGCCCGACGCCGACCCGGCCCGCGCCGCCCTCGCCGCCAGCGACGCCGAACAGTCCGCCGTCGCCGCCTGGGACACCGCCCGCGAAGCCGCCCGGAGCGCCGCCGACACCGCCCGCGAGGCCGCCGCCGCCGAGAGCCGCGCCGAACTGGCCGCCGCCCGCGCCGCCGACGGGGCCAAGGCCGCCGAGCAGAGTTACGAGGACGAGCACCGCGCCGCCGCGTCCATCGCCGCCGACCCCCGCCTCGGCGATCTGCTGGGCCTGCCCTCCGGCACCGGCGTCCCGCACCCGCGCCGGGAAACCGCCGACGAGACGTCAGGATCCGCCCAGGGCGCCACCGCACGCACCGGCCCGGGGAGCGGCGGCGACACCACGGCCACTGCCGCCGAACCGGCCGCCGACCGCGCCGTGGCCCTCGCCGACCAGCCCACCACCGCCCAGCAGCCGCTGACCGCCGAGGAGTTCGACCGCAGCGCCGACGAGCTGCGCGAGCTCCTCGACCAGTCCGTCGCCGCCGCCGAGCGCCGCCTCTTCGACCTGCGCACCGCCGCCGCCGACGACGCCCGCATCCTCGGCGCGCTCGGCGAGGGCGGGCTGCTGCCGCCCGGCCCCGACGTCCTCGCCACCGTCGAGTATCTCGGCGAGCACGGCATCCCCGCCCTGCCCGGCTGGCGCTACCTCGCCCAGGCCGTGGACCCGGCCGACCACGCCGCCGTCCTCGCCGCCCGCCCCGAGCTCGTCGACGGCGTCGTCATCACCGACCCCGACGCCCACAGCCGCGCCCGCGAGGTCCTCGGCGGCGCGGCCCTGCTGCCCCGCTCGACCGTGGCCGTCGGCACCGCCGCCGCCCTCCTGGCCCCCGTCCCGGACCCCGGCACCGGCTCCGACGCCCAGCACGACGGCGTCTTCCTCGTCCCGCCGAACCCGGCCATGCACGACGAGCACGCCGCCGACGAGGAACGCCACGCACTGCGCAGCCGCGCCGCCGCCCGCGACGAGGACATCAGGACCCTCGCCGCCCGCCTCTCCGGGGACCGCGCGCTCGCCGCCCGGATCGGCTCCTGGCGCGCCGACTGCCCGCCCGGCATGCTCGCCGAGCTGGCCGAGGCCGCCGCCACCGCCCGTACGGCCGCCGAGAGCGCCGAAGCCGTCCTCGCCGAGGCCCGCACCGCCCGCGCCGAGGCCGACGAGGCCGCCGCCGACACCGCCCGGGTCCGCGACGAACGCCAGGAAGCCGCCCAGCGCGCCCGCCGCGCCGCCGACGCCCTGGCCGGCCTCGCCCACCGGCTGCGGGAACGGGCCGGCTGGCAGGTCCGGCTGCGCGAACTGGTCGACGAGGCCGCCGAGTCCGAGGCCCGCGCCGCCGTCTGCCTCGACCTCGCCCGCGCCGCCGACGAGGACCGCAGGGCCGCCCAGCGCGCCGGGGACGACGCCCGGCGCACCGCCCGCGCCCTGCGGGCCGAGCGCGCCGAGATCGCCGGTGTCCCCGAAGTCCTCCCCGAGGAGGACGAGTCCAAGGCCCGCACCGCCCTGCCCACCCTGCGCGAGGCCTACCGAGCCGCCTCCCAGCTGTACGAGAAGGTCGGCGTCGGCGCCGACCTGCGCGCCGAACAGGCCCGCGCCGAGAGCGACGAGAGCGCCGCCCTGGCCGAGCTGGACCGCCTCACCAACAAGGTCCGCACCCGCGCCGCCCAGCTCCTGGAAGGCACCGACGGAGCCGACGGGCCCTCCCGCCAGGCCGCCGCAGCCCGCGCCGAGGCGCACGTCCAGCTCCTGGAGACCCGCGCCTCCACCGCCAGCGAGCATCTGGGACGGCTGCGCGGCGAGGCCGAGCGGCTCGCCCCCGACGACGAGCGGCAGCACCACACCGAACTGCCGGACGACCTGGTCCCGGCCGACGCCGAGAGCGCCCAGGCCCTGCTGCGTACCGCCACCGCCGAACTGGCCGAAGCCACCGCCGCCCTGGACACCGCCCGCGCCGCCCACAGCGAGCTGCTGCACGCCCACCGCACCGCGGAGGACTCCGCCGGCGGCTTCGACGAGACCGCGGCGCTCCTGCGGGACCTGCTGCGTGACCACGGCACGGACGACGGAACCGAGGACCCCGACCCGTACCCCGGCAGTCTGGAGGAGGCCCGGCAGTCCGCCGCCGAGTCCCGCCGCTCCCTGCGCGGTTGCAACGCCGATCTCTCGGCGGCCGAGAGCGCCGTCCGGGAAGCGAGCGACATCCTCGTCCGGCACGCCAACTCCACCCGCTACGAACAGGTCCGCACCCCGGCCCGCCAGCAGATCCGTGAGCTGCCCGCCTCCGCCCTGCCCGAGCACGCCCAGAAGTGGGCCGACGCCTTCGCCCCCCGGCTGCGGGTCCTCACCGACGAGCTCGTCCAGCTGGAACGCAACCGCGACTCGATCGTCGACCGGCTGCGCGGCCTGGTCGAATCAGCGCTCACCACGCTGCGCTCCGCCCAGCGGCTGTCCCAGCTCCCCGAGGGCCTGGGGGAGTGGTCGGGGCAGGAATTCCTCCGGATCCGCTTCGAGGAACCCGACCAGGCCACCCTCACCGAACGCCTCGGCGAGGTCATCGACGAAGCCACCCACGCCGCCCTCAAGAAGAACTCCGATCTGCGCCGGGACGGCATGTCCCTGCTGCTGCGGGGTGTCGAGGCGGCCCTGCGGCCCAAGGGCATCGCGGTGGAGATCCTGAAGCCGGACGCCGTGCTGCGCGCCGAGCGCGTCCCGGTCGGGCAGATGGGCGACGTCTTCTCCGGCGGCCAGCTGCTCACCGCCGCCATCGCCCTCTACTGCACGATGGCGGCCCTGCGCAGCAACGACCGGGGCCGCGACCGCCACCGGCACGCGGGCACCCTGTTCCTCGACAACCCGATCGGCCGCGCCAACGCCACGTATCTGCTGGAGCTCCAGCGGGCCGTCTCGGACGCGCTGGGCGTGCAACTGCTGTACACGACCGGCCTGTTCGACACGACGGCGCTCGCCGAATTCCCCCTCGTCATCCGGCTGCGCAACGACGCCGACCTGAGGGCGGGGCTGAAGTACATCAGCGTGGAGGAGCATCTGCGCCCCGGCCTGCCGCAGCAGGACCCGGACGGAGAGACGGTCCACGGCGAGATCACGGCCACCCGCATGTTCAAACGGAGCGAACAGACCGTGGCCGCCGCCCACCCGGACCCCGAACCGGGCGAGTAGAGCCACCCGGCGGCGGGACCGACCCGCAGGTCAGGCTCGGCAGCAGGCCAGGTCCAGCAGGCCAGACCCGGCAGCGGGCCAGGCCCAGCAGGTCAGGCCCGGGAGAGGTCGCCGGTGTTCCGGCGGCCGCCTATGCCACCGCCCGTGCCGTCCCGCTCGGCCGCCCGCTCGGCCCGGCGGGACCGGCGCCGCTCACGGCGTATCTGCCGGGCCGAACTGCTCGGCACGGACACCACGCCGTTGCGCTGGTTCCACACCTGCCGGGTCACCCAGACGTCGAGCACCGACCAGGTGGCGACCACCGTGCTGGCCACACTGCTGAGCACCATCGGGAAGGCCAGCCAGGAGCCGGTCAAGGTGCTCAGAAAGGCGATCATCGCCTGGATGATCGTCAGCGACATGATGAGAACGGCACGCACGGCGGCCGTCCGCACCGCATCGGGCATCCGCCGCTTCGAGGCCGGCTCCTCCACCCACAACTGCCGCGGGATCCGTGCCCCGTCCGCGGCTTCCGCCCTCGCGGCCGCCGGTACTCCGGCGCTCCCGCGTTCCTGCGTGCTCAAGGTCCTTCAACTCCCCACCACTGTCCGACTTCAGGGTGGCTGCCCGGCTTGCGCCGGTTCTACGCGGGCGGAACACGTCCGCCCTGCCGCGCACGACCCCACCGTGCGTCTACCCCGTACATATGGACGAACCACCCGTCCCGAAGATTCCCCTGAAAAGCGCCCGCAGGGCACAGAAGGTCACGGACCGAAGAATTCCAGCCAACTGATACCTGCCGGTACCGGCAGGTCCGGCCGGTATCCTCTGTCGCTTTCGCGAATTTCATCTCCGGGAATACCGGGACAACTCATGATCAAGCCCAGTACGGACGGCTGAAAATCATCCGGACGTGTCTTCGAGTTGTCTCTGTGTCAGTAGTAGGCTCGCGCCGTTTATTGACACAGGGCCGAGCAACGGCCAGGAGAAGACCACCCCCGCGGTGCGGGGCCGATCTGGGGGAGGCCATGCGCTTTCGCGGGAAGTCCATCCGCAGGAAGATCGTGGCGTTGCTGCTGGTGCCGCTCGTCTCCCTCACCGGCCTCTGGGTCTTCGCCACCTACATCACCGGCCGTGAGGCCGACGAGCTGATGAGCGCCGGATCCATCGTGGAGAAGGTCGCCCACCCGCTGGACGACGCCGTCCGCGCCGTACAGGCCGAGCGACGGCAGACCCTGGTCTTCCTCGCCGACCCCCGGGCCTCCGACGCGCTCCCCGTCCTCATGGGCCAACGCGCCGCCACCGACCGCATCGTGAGCGAGGTCAGGGAGAACGCCCGGGCGCAGGACGTCCGGGAATCGCTGAGCGCCGCCGACAGCAGCCGCCTGGACGCGATCCTCAGCGCCGTCGACGGACTGGACGCCCTACGTGAATCGGTCGAGAAGCGCACCATCGGCCGGGCGAAGGCGCTGGACTTCTACAACGGCCTCGTCGACCCCTCGTACCGCTTCCTCAACGGACTCCACACCCTGGAGAACGTGTCGATGGACAAGGAGATGCGGGCGCTGGTCGGGGTCTCCCGGGCCCGGGAGATGCTCTCGCGCGAGGACGCGCTCATCGCATCGGGCCTCATAGCCGGCCGCTTCACCACCTCCGAACTGCGCCAGATATCCGGCCTGGTGGCCCAGCGCGAGCTGCTGTACGAAGTCAGTCTGGAGAGCCTCCCCGCCGCCGAGCGCCGACGCGTCGAGCAGTTCTGGGGCAGCCCCGACACCGAACCGCTGCGCACCGCCGAGGACGCCCTGATCGCCGCCGGTCCGACGAAGCGCCCCGGCGCCGTCGACGCCGCCCGCTGGGAGGAGGCGGCCGTGCCCGTCCTCGACCGGCTGGCGAACGACTCCACCGAGATGGGCAACCGCTTCCAGGACCGCGCCGAACCGGCCGCCTACCGGGTCCTCGCCCAGGCCGGTATCGCCGGAATCCTCGGCTTCCTGGCCCTGATCGTCTCGATCTTCGTCTCCGTCCGCATCGGCCGTGAACTCGTCCGCGACCTCTCCCGGCTCCGCAAGGACGCCCATGAGGTCTCCGGCGTACGCCTGCCGAGCGTGATGCGCCGGCTGGCCGCGGGCGAGCAGGTGGACGTCGAGACCGAGGCCCCGCACCTCAGTTACGAGCCCGACGAGATCGGCCAGGTCGGCCAGGCGCTCAACACCCTTCAGCGGGCCGCCGTCGAGGCCGCCGTCAAACAGGCGGACATGCGCCGCGGCGTCTCCGAGGTCTTCGTCAACCTCGCCCGCCGCAACCAGGTCCTCCTGCACCGCCAGCTCACGCTGCTGGACGCGATGGAGCGCCGCACCGAGAACAGCGACGAACTGGCCGACCTGTTCCGCCTCGACCACCTCACCACCCGCATGCGCCGGCACGCCGAAGGACTCGTGATCCTCTCCGGCGCCGCGCCCTCCCGCCAGTGGCGCAAGCCCATCCAGCTGATGGACGTGGTGCGGGCCGCCGTCGCCGAGGTCGAGGACTACGAACGCATCGAGGTCCGCCGCCTGGCCCGGATCGGCGTGGGCGGACCGGCCGTCGCCGACCTCACCCATCTGATCGCCGAACTCCTGGAGAACGCCACCGTCTTCTCGCCCCCGCACACCGCGGTCCAGGTGCACGGTGAACGCGTCTCCAACGGATTCACGCTCGAAATCCACGACCGCGGCCTCGGCATGGCCCCCGAGGTCCTCCTCGACGCCAACCTGCGCCTCGCCGAGACCCCCGACTTCGAGCTCTCCGATACCGACCGGCTCGGCCTGTTCGTGGTCAGCCGGCTGGCCCAGCGCCAGAACGTCCGGGTCTCCCTGCAGAAATCGCCGTACGGAGGCACCACCGCGGTCGTGTTCATCCCGGCCGCCCTGCTCACCGACGCCCCCGACACCCACGGCACCGGGTTCCGCCTCGACCGCCGGGCCGAGCGGGCGATCGGCAGCGGCCGGAGCTCCGACGCACCGCAGGGCGCGCAGAACACGGCCCCGGGCGGGGAACGCCGCGTCAACGGCAGGTCCGCCGTCCTGTCGCCGGTGCCCACCGGACTCACCGGACCGGGCGTCCTGGACGGGCCGGTCGAGCTGGAGGCCCCGGTCGGACCGCTGGACTTCGCCGGCGACCGGCTGGACCGTACGTCCGATCCCGCCCTGGACCCGGCCCTCGGCCCCGTCCTGGACGGCGTCTCCGACCTGGAGGACACCGAGAGCGAGCGCGGCGGCATCTTCCGCGCCCGGGACGTTCGCCGTGACGGCGACCGCGAGCCCCGCCGCGAGAAGCCCGGCGGCCGCCCGCGCCGGGACACCGACCGGGACCAGCACCAGCAGGCCCGCGACCACGGCGACGAGCCCACGGCGGAGGTCCGCCCGATGCGCCCCGCCGGACCCGTCCCGCTGCCCCGTCGTACGCCGCCGACCCTGGTCACCGACCGGGGCCGCCGGGTCGACACCCCGGGCGACGACCCGCTCTCGCCCCCCGCGAAGGCCACCGGCCCGGTCCCGCACACCGCCGACCGCGCCTCCGACCCGGCCGACCGGCCCCGTACCGCTGACGCGCCCTGGACCGTGCGAGCCGCCGCCCGCCGCGCGCCGGAGCCACCCCGTACGACCGAGGAGTCCCACGACACCGGGGCATCCCGTACGACCGATGCGCCCCGCCCGGCAGAGGCGTCCCGCGCCGGGGGAACCCCCGCGCCGGCCGCCCCACCGGCCCCCGACACCATCGGCGGCCTGCCCCGGCGGGTCCGGCAGGCCAGCCTCGCCCGCCAGCTCCGTGAGGAGTCCGTGGAGCGCCCGGTGCACCGGGCGCCCGTGGACACGTTCGACGACGCCGAGCGCGACGCGGACGAGGTGCGCGACCGCATGGCCTCGCTCCAGCGCGGCTGGCAGCGCGGCCGCCGACAGAACGCCGAGAGCACCGAGAACGCTGAAAGTACCGAGAGCACCGGGACGAACGGGCCGACCGAGAGCACCGGGACGACCGGGAACACCGCTACCACCGAAACCGCCGAGGACACCGCGAACACCGGCGGCCCCGGTGGCACAGCACCAGGAACCACTCCGGGAGGGGACGGTCGATGACCGCACCGAACGCCGCAGCACCCAACCCCGCACGCCACGGCTCGGGCGAACTGAACTGGCTGCTCGACGAGCTCGTCCAGCGCGTCGCCAGCATCCGCAAGGCGCTGGTCCTCTCCAGCGACGGGCTCGCCACCGGCGCGTCGGCGGACCTGACCCGCGAGGACAGCGAGCATCTCGCCGCCGTCGCCTCCGGGTTCCACAGCCTCGCCAAGGGCGTGGGCCACCACTTCGACGCGGGCCGGGTGCGCCAGACCGTCGTCGAGCTGGACGAGGCGTTCCTCTTCGTCACCGCCGCCGGCGACGGAAGCTGCCTCGCCGTTCTGGCGGAGGCCGACTCCGACGTGGGCCAGGTCGCCTACGAGATGACGCTGATGGTCAAGCGCGTGGGGGTCCATCTGGCCAACGCCCCACGGACGACCGGTACGCCCGCCGGAGGGTGAGTGTGGCGGGCATGAGCGCCGACTCCCCCCGGGCCACCGGCCCCGGATCCCCGGACGGGACCGTCGATCCCCAGGCCTCGCGGTGGTACGACGCCGAGGCCGGACCGGTGGTCCGCCCGTACGCGATGACCCGGGGGCGTACGAGCAGCGCCTCCCGCCATCGCCTCGACCTGATCGCGCTCGTCGTGCCGGAACCGGCCGCCGACGATCCCGGCCGGGACCAGACGCTCGCCCCCGAACATGTGGCGATCGTCGAACTCTGCAGCGACATGCCCCAGTCGATCGCCGAGCTCGCCGCCGAACTCGACCTCCCGGTAGGGGTGGTGCGGGTCCTGGTCGGCGATCTCGTCGAGGACGAGCTGGTGCACGTCACCCGTCCCGTTCCGCCGGCCGAGCTGCCGGACGTGAACATTCTCCGCGAGGTGATCAATGGCCTTCGGGCGCTCTAGCCGCGCCGAGCAGCGGCCCGTCGAGCCCGTCACCCTGAAGATCCTGGTGGCGGGAGGTTTCGGCGTCGGCAAGACGACCGCCGTCGGCGCGGTCAGTGAGATCCGGCCCCTGCGCACCGAGGAACGCCTCAGCGAGGCGGGCCGCCCGGTGGACGATCTGGACGGGGTCGAGTCCAAGACCACCACCACGGTCGCGATGGACTTCGGCCGGATCACGCTCCGCGACGACCTGGTCCTCTATCTGTTCGGCACCCCGGGCCAGGACCGCTTCTGGTTCCTCTGGGACGAACTGGCCCAGGGCTCCCTGGGCGCGGTCGTCCTCGCCGACACCCGGCGTCTGGAGGACTGCTTCGCCGCGGTCGACTACTTCGAGCGCAGGCGGATCCCGTTCACGGTGGCGGTCAACACCTTCGAGGGCGCCGAGCGGTTTCCCACGGAGACCGTGCAGGCCGCCCTCGACCTCGACCCCGAGGTCCCGGTGCTCGTCTGCGACGCGCGGGACCGCTCCTCCGTGCGCGATGTCCTGGTGGCTGTCGTGGAGCACGCGCTGGAGCGTGCCGCGGCGGAGCGCGCCGCGCGAGCCCGCGAACCCGTCGCCACCTGAGCCACCGTCGCCACCTGAGCCACAGGTGTCCGGGCACGCGTACGGCCCGTACCCCCGCCGACAGGGGTACGGGCCGCACGCTGTCCGGCGCGCCGGGCCCCGAGTGTTCTGCGGGGGTGACGTCCAGTCAAGTGAAGGGCAGGGAAAACCTGTTGAGGCCGTCCGCGCTCAGCGGACCGCCACCACCGCCGAGCCGTGCCCGAACAGCCCCTGGTTCGCCGTGATGCCGACCCGCGCCCCCGGCACCTGCCGTTCCCCGGCTTGCCCCCGCAACTGCCGCGTCAGCTCGCATACTTGCGCGATGGCCTGGGCCGGGACCGCCTCGCCGAACGAGGCCAGACCGCCGCTCGCGTTCACCGGAACCCGCCCGCCCGGCCCGGTCGCCCCTGAACGCAGCAGCTTCGCCCCCTCGCCCGGACCGCACAGCCCGATGTCCTCGTACCACTCCAACTCCAGCGCGGTGGACAGGTCGTAGACCTCGGCCAGCGAAAGATCCTCCGGCCCGATCCCCGCCTCCTCGTACGCGGTCCGCGCGATCGAGGCCCGGAAGCTCTCGGGCGACGGGTCCACGGCCACTGCCGAGTCCGTGCCGATGTCCGGCAGATCCAGGACGGTCCTCGGGAAGGTCGGCGTCACCGTGGAGACCGCCCGGATCCGCACCGGATCACGCACCCCCCGACGCCGCGCGAACTCCATGCTGCTCAGCACCAGGGCGGCGGCCCCGTCGGACGTGGCGCAGATGTCCAGCAGCCGCAGCGGATCGGCGACCATCGCGGAGGCGGCGACCTCCTCGGCCGTCACCGGCCTGCGGTAGCGGGCGAACTCGTTCAGCGCCCCCGCCGCCGCGTTCTTCACCTTGACCAGCGCGAAGTCCTCCGGCGTGTCCCCGTACAGCGCCATACGACGGCGGGCGTACAGCCCGAAGTACGCCGGGTTCGTCGCCCCGAGCACCCGGAAGCGCAGCCAGTCCGGATCGTCCGGCCGCTCCCCGCCCGCCGGTGCGAAGAACCCCTTGGGCGCCGCGTCCGCCCCCACCACCAGGACCACGTCCGCCAGTCCCGCCAGGATCTGCGCCCGCGCCGTGTCGATGGCCTGCGCCCCCGAGGCGCACGCGGCGTACACGGACGCCACCCGCGCCCCCTGCCACCCGAGGGCCCGGGCGAACGTCGCCCCCGCCACGTACCCCGGATAGCCCCCGCGCACCGTCTGCGCGCCGACCACCGACCCGACCTCGGGCCAGCCGATGCCCGCGTCCGCGAGCGCGGCGTGTGCGGCGATCCGCCCGTACGTGACGAAGCCGCGCCCCCACTTGCCCCACGGGTGCATCCCGGCCCCGAGGACGGCCACGTCGCCGCTCATGAGGCGTCCCCGCCCGCCGGTACGGGCCGCCAGTGCCAGGTCGTGTGTACGGTGCCCGTCGCCCGGTCCTCGTCCAGGACGCCCGGCACCACCTCCACCACCGAGCCGACGGGCAGATCGCCCACGCCGACCCCGGGCGCGGCCTGCCCCAGCACCACCATGCGCTCGGCGGCCAGCTCGACGGCGACCAGCGTGTACGGGACCCAGGGCTCCCCGGGGTCGCTGACGTACGGGGGAGGCGGCCGGTAGCGCCCGTCGGTGCAGGACCACACCGTGCCCCGCTTCGACAGCGGCACCTCCGCCAACGCGCCGCCGGGGCATGCCGGGTTGCGGCAGTGGTCGTCCTCGCGGGGGAAGTGGACCGACCGGCAGCCGGAGCAGCGGGTGCCCAGCAGCCGGAAATCCTCCTCCGCGGTGTCCTCGGTGAACCAACCGGCCACCACGGGTGTGCGCGTGCGCGACAAAGCCCCTCCCGACACTGGATCTGACGGAACGTCAGAAGTGTGCCACGGGCCCCGTCGTCCGGCGAGGGGTCCGGCCCCTCGGCCTCAGCCGTCCTTCCGGTCCTCCCCGTGCTCGGCCAGCCACTTCGCCGCGGTCTCCGCCAACTCCGCGTCCCGGCCCGCGAGCATCGTCCGGATCATCTGCGCGTCGCCGCGCAGCGACCAGGCCGGATGCCCGAACGTGGCCGGGTTGTTCTTCTCGATCAGGAAGTGCGCGGGCCACGCGGTGCCGTACCCGATCAGCGGCAGGGCCGCCAGATAGCGCTTACGGCCCCGCGCCAGCCCGTAGGCGGAGATCGCGAGCCCGGTCAGGGTGCCGGTCAGATGGACCCAGCGAGTGGCGGCACGGGAGTGCATCGCGACGTAGTACGGCCAGAATTCCTCGTACGAATCGAACGTCTGCTGTGACATACGGGCACCGTAGTCGCCCGATCGGCAACCGAACACGCCCCTTTCGCGTCCGAAATGAAGAACGGGCGGCCGGAGCCCACGGGGGTGGTCCCGGTCGCCCGTTCTCCTCAGGACCTGCCCACCGACCGGCGGTGCACCGGGAAGTCGAAGAAGGTGTCCGGGAACGGCTCCGGCTTGTACGTGAAGTGCCACCACTCCTCCGGCAGATTCACGAACCCCACCTCGGTCAACGTCCGCTTCAGGAACTGCCGGTTGGCGCGCTGCGGCCCCTGGATCCGGGGGTCGTCCGTGTGCGACAGGGTGTCGAAGCAGTCGTAACCCGTGCCCATGTCCAGCGAGTTGTCGGGAAAGCGCTCGCCCTTCGGTGCGAAGCAGGGGGTCAGCCGCTCGCCCGGACGGTACGGCCTGGTCGGCAGGGCCGGCAGCCTCACCAGGGTCAGGTCCACCGTGCTGCCCCGGCTGTGCCCGGACTTCTCGGCGATGTAGCCGTCCTCGAAGAGCCGGTCCTTGTCGACCAGCGGATAGAACTCCTCCTTCATCGCCTGGTCGTCGAGGTCCTTCGCCCAGCGCACGAAGTGGTCCACCGCCCGTTGCGGCCGGTAGCAGTCGTACACCTTGAGCGAGTACCCCTGGCGCAGCAGTTTTTTCTGCGCCAAGTGCAGGGCGCGGGCGGCGGGCCGGGTCAGGATGCAGACGGGCTGCCGGTATCCGTCCACCCGCTCGCCCATGAAGGTGTGCGCCGTGGTGTAGCGCATCTCCTGGATGATCGTCGGATCCACCGAACGCAGCGCCACGAACTCCTCGGGAGCCTTCGGTTCGGGGCGTGCCTGTGCCGAGGGGGAGAGGGCGGTGACGGCGAGGAGGGCGGCGGCCGTGGCGGCCAGGGCGCGGAGAGCGGTACGCATTCCTGTCATGGGCACACCGTCTATCAGCTCGGGCGCCCCGCGGGAAAGGACACGGGCGGTCCGATACAGTCCGCCCGTGTCCGAACCCGGCGACAGCCCTTCCCCGACCGCCCCGCAGCCGCCCCGGTACGTACGGAACTCCCACTGCGGCACCTGCGGAGCCCCGTACACCGCGCTCCCCTCCGCGGACGCCTGGCCCCGCACCTGCACGCGCTGCGGAACCACCGCGTACCGCAACCCGCTTCCCGTCGCGGTGGCCCTGCTCCCCGTCATCGGCCCCCGCTCGACCGGCCTCGTCGTCATCACCCGCACCATCGAACCGCAGAAGGGCGGCACGGCCCTGCCCGGCGGGTTCATCGACCACGCCGAGGACTGGCGTCACGCGGTCGCCCGCGAACTGCGCGAGGAGACCGGCATCGAGGCCGCCGCACAGGACGTCCGCCTCGCCGACGCCCTCAGCGACACCGGCGGCCACCTCCTGGTCTTCGGCCTCCTCCCGGCCCGCCCTCTCGCGAGCCTCCCGCCCTCGACCCCCACCGACGAGACGTCCGGCTACGACATCCTGTACAGCCCGCGCCCCCTGGCGTTCCCCCTGCACACGGAAGCCGCCGACGCCTGGTTCGCGGGGCGCCACGGCTGAGGAACCGGGGCTTACGGAGAAGGGGGCGTCCCCCCGGAGGCCCTAGAGCCCGTTCACCACCCCCCGCACCCGCACCGGACAGTCCACCCCGCCCTCCGCGCCGTCCCGCTCCACCACCACACGGTCGCCCTCCCACCGCGTCACATACCGCTCGACCTCCGGCTCCGCCCACCCGTCGCCCGGGTCCCGCACCACCAGCCCGCCGCCCGTACGCCCCGGCGCGGGCGCCCACACCTCCAGCTCCGGCCCGCCGTCCGCACCCCGCACCGGAACCACCGCGCCCGCCCGCGCCAGCACCGGCACCCGGGACAGCGGAGCGTCGACCAGGACCTGGCCCGGACCCTCGTACGCCCGCCCGGTCACCGTGTCGTACCACCGCCCCCGGGGCAGCCGCACCGCCCGCCGCCGCGCCCCGGGCTCCAGCACCGGAGCCACCAGCAGCGCGTCGCCCAGCAGGAACGCGTCCTCGCACTCCCGCAGCGACCGGTCGCCCGGCGCACCCCACCACAGCGGCCGCACATAGGGCGCACCGGTCAGCCGCGCCACGTGCGACAGCGTCACGAAGTACGGGCGCAGCCGCTCCCGCTCCACCAGCGCCGCCCGCGCGTGCTCCAGCACCTCCGGCCCGAACTCCCACGGCTCCCGCCGCCCCGCGCCGGTCGCCGAGTGCGTACGGAACAACGGCAGATACGCCCCCAGCTGGAACCACCGCAGATACAGCTCCGGCGACGGGAACCCGTCGAACCCGCCCACATCCGGACCCGAATACGGCACCCCGCACAGCCCGAGCCCCACCACCAGCGACAACGACGCCCGCAGCCCCGGCCACCCCGTCGACACATCACCGGACCAGGTGCCCCCGTACCGCTGCATCCCCGCCCAGCCCGACCGTGAGAAGAGGAACGGCCGCTCCTCCGGGCGGAACCGGAGCAGCCCTTCATAGCCCGCCCGCGCCATCGCCAGCGCGTACACGTTGTGCGCCTCGCGATGATCACCACCGGCGCCCTCCAGCGCGTGCCGGGCCGAACGCGGCAGCGACGGATCCCCGAACGCCGCGAAGGACACCGGCTCGTTCATGTCGTGCCAGATCCCCGAGAAGCCCTGCGCAAGCCGCTCCTCGTACAGCGATCCCCACCAATCCCGCACAAGCGGATCAGTAAAATCCGGATAGACGGACGCCCCCGGCCACACCTCCCCGACCACCACCCGCCCCCGCGCGTCCCGGACATACGCACCCCGCTCACCGACCGACCGCCCCGCGTCGAACACCGCGTCGCCCGGCTCCGCCTTCACCGCCGGATCCACGATCGACACCAGCCGCACCCCGTCCTCGCGCAGCTCCTTCGCCAGGGCAGGCAGACCGGGGAACCGCTCCCGGTCCACCGTGAACACCCGGTGCCCGTCGAAATGGTCGATGTCCAGATGCAGCACGGACAGCGGCAGCCCCCGCTCCCGGTACCCGGCGGCGACCCGCCGCACCTCCCGCTCACCGCCGAACCCCCACCGGGCGTGCTGCGGCCCCAGCGCCCAGGACGGCGGCAGCGCCGGCGCACCCGTCAGCGCCGTCCACCCCTGGAGCACCCGGGCCGGCGTCCCCGCCACCACCCAGCAGCGCAGCGGACCACCCTCCATCCGCACCTCGCAGGTACCCGGCCGGTCATGCCCCGAGCCGGCGCCCTCCTCGCCCTCCCGCAGCACCACCCGCCCCGCCCAGCTGTTGTCGTGGAACGCCAGATGCGTCCCCGCGTCCGACACCACCACCTGCACCGGCATCGTCAGATACAGCGGATCGTCCTGCGGACCGAAACGCCCGCCGGGATCGGTGTTCCACAGCCCGTACACCCCGTCCCGCAACCGGGGCCCGCCCGCCCGGCCGCCCAGCCCGAAGAACCGCGCGTCCGCCGGCACCTCCGAGCGCTGCACCCACCGCACCGGCCCCCCGCCCACCGGCTCCCACCAGCGCGGCGGCAGCTCCCGGCGCAGCAGCAAACCGCCCGGTGTCCGCAGCTCCACCGACCCGGTCCGCGACACCACCACCGTCAGCCGCTCCGAGACCACCTGCCAGCCGCCGTCCTTGTCCGGCTCCAGCACCGCCCGCGGATCCGGCGCGGGAGCCTCGCCCGGCACCGCGTACGACGGCAACGGCTCCGCCCCGTCCCACGCCCAGAACACCGCACCGCCCACCGACACCCGGATCCGCAGCTCCGAACGGGCGAACCGCACCACACCCCCGCCGGGCCCCGGCTCCGCACCCGTCAGCGCACCGGGCACCCGGGCCCGCTCCGCCCCGCGCGCCGGCAACGCCGCCGCGTCCGCGGACCGGCGCCGCCACGCCGAACGCACGGTGCGCAGCCCCCGCACCGAACCGACCAACCTCACCCGACGCACCAGGTCACGACCGTCCATGGCGCACACCCTGCCACCCGCCCGACCCGCAGAACCTTCCGTTCAACTCCCGTTCACCCGCTCCGGCCCGAAAGCGACCGAGCTCCTCACGGCGGGGCCACCCTGGTGCCGAAGACGATCACATGGCATCGTCCGTGTCAGCCGCTCACGCGCACACCCCAGCCCGTGCGCGCCGACGCCCACCCCGCGTACCCGTACAGCCAGGGAGCAGCCCTCATGACCGCAGCCACGCCCGACGACGCCCCGCTCTGGCAGCCCGGCCCCGACCGCATCGAGGCCGCGGCCGTCACCCGCTTCCAGAACTGGGCCGCGACCCGGTACGGCGCCCCGGCCGACGGCGGGTACGCCGCCCTGCACCGCTGGTCCGTCGACGAGCTCGACACCTTCTGGCGCGCCGTCGCCGAATGGTTCGACATCCGCTTCTCCACGCCGTACGAGAGCGTCCTCGGCGACCGCGCCATGCCCGGCGCCACCTGGTTCCCCGGAGCCACCCTCAACTACGCCGAACACGCCCTGCGCACCGCCGAGGACCCGTCCCGCGCGGACACCCCCGCCCTGCTGTACGTCGACGAGACCCACACCCAGCTCCCCGTCAGCTGGGCCGAACTCCGCCGCCAGGTCGGCGCACTCGCCGCCGAACTCCGCGCCCTCGGCGTCACCCCCGGCGACCGCGTCAGCGGCTACCTGCCCAACATCCCGCAGGCCGTCGTCGCCTTCCTCGCCACCGCCGCGGTCGGCGGCGTCTGGACCTCCTGCGCCCCCGACTTCGGCGCCCGCAGCGTCCTCGACCGCTTCCAGCAGATCGAGCCCGTCGTCCTGTTCACCGTCGACGGCTACCGCTACGGCGGCAAGGAGCACGACCGCACCGAGACCGTCGCCGAACTCCGCCGCGAACTGCCCACCCTGCGCGCCGTCGTCCACATCCCGCTGCTCGGCACCGACGCCCCCGAGGGCGCGCTCGCCTGGGCCGCCCTCACCTCCGCCGACACCGAGCCGGTCTTCGAACAGGTCCCCTTCGACCACCCGCTGTGGGTCCTCTACTCCTCCGGCACCACCGGCCTGCCCAAGGCCATCGTCCAGTCCCAGGGCGGCATCCTGCTCGAACACCTCAAGCAGATCGGCCTGCACTGCGACCTCGGACCCGAGGACCGCTTCTTCTGGTACACCTCCACCGGCTGGATGATGTGGAACTTCCTCGTCTCCGGCCTCCTCACCGGCACCACCGTCGTCCTGTACGACGGCAGCCCCGGCTACCCCGACGTCAGCGCCCAGTGGCGGGTCGCCGAACAGACCGGCGCCACCCTCTTCGGCACCTCCGCCGCGTACGTCATGGCCTGCCGCAAGGCGGACATCCACCCCGGCCGCGACTTCGACCTCTCCCGCGTCCAGTGCGTCGCCACCACCGGCTCCCCGCTCCCGCCCGACGGCTTCCGCTGGCTCCACGACGAGGTCGCCGGCGACCTCTGGATCGCCTCCGTCAGCGGCGGCACCGACGTCTGCTCCTGTTTCGCCGGAGCCGTCCCCACCCTCCCCGTCCACATCGGCGAGCTCCAGGCCCCCTGCCTCGGCACCGACCTCCAGTCCTGGGACCCGGCCGGCAAACCGCTGACCGGCGAGGTCGGCGAACTGGTCGTCACCAACCCGCTGCCGTCCATGCCGATCCGCTTCTGGAACGACCCCGACGGCAGCCGCTACCACGACAGCTACTTCGACATGTACCCCGGCGTCTGGCGGCACGGCGACTGGATCACCATCACCGACCGCGGCTCGGTGATCATCCACGGCCGCTCCGACTCCACCCTGAACCGCCAGGGCGTCCGCATGGGCTCCGCCGACATCTACGAAGCCGTCGAACGGCTCCCCGAGATCCGCGAATCCCTCGTCATCGGCCTCGAAGAACCCGACGGCGGCTACTGGATGCCGCTCTTCGTCCACCTCGCCGAAGGCGCGACCCTCGACGACGACCTGCGCGCGGCGATCAAGCAGACCATCCGCGAGAACCTCTCCCCGCGCCACGTACCGGACGAGGTCATCGAGGTCCCCGGCATCCCGCACACCCTCACCGGCAAGCGCATCGAGGTTCCGGTCAAGCGCCTGCTCCAGGGAACCGACCTGGCCAAGGCGGTCAACCCGGGCTCCGTCGACAACCTCGACCTCCTCCACTTCTACGCCGAACTGGCCGCGAGTCGCCGCGCGTAACACCACTGTCAGTCCCCCTGATTACGCTGAGTGAGCAAGGATTCACCGCGCACAGGGGGACACATGGCGCACACCGACCACACCGACCACAGCTCCACCCACGACCCGAAACACGACCGGAAGCCCGGCACGAGCCACGCCACCACCATGCGACGCACGCTGCGCCGCGAAGCACCCAGCACCATCGGCCTGCTGGCCGACGCACAGGACTTCGCGGCCATGCGGCACTACCGCACCTTCACCTTCGACGACCACACCGTCTATCTCCAGCAGGTCGAGGGCCTGCTCAAAACGCTCACGGCCCAGGGCGTGCACACCACCGTCGCCCTCTTCGACCCGGAGGACTACGCGGAGTTCTGCGCCGAATCCGGACTCGACGCCGACACCGGCGCCAGTCGCAGCCGCTTCACCGCGGAGATCGCCGCCGCCGGAGCCACGGTCACCTACACCGGCCAACGCCTGAGCGACCTCATCCCCGTCCTCGTCTCCCGCGCGGTCCGCCAGGCCACCTGGGAGTACGCCACCCTCCTCCTCGCCGACCTCGGCAACTGCGCCGACTGCGGCCAGGACATCGGACGCGCGGCCTTCGACCGCGCCTCCCACCTCCTGATGCGTCTGCTGGAAACGGCGGGACCGGGCACCCACCACCTGGTGTGCAGCACCCCGACGGAGCACGACCAGCTCCTGGCCGTGCTCCACACCCACCGCGACACCGAGGGACCGGCCCGCCTCGACAGCGCGGAGGGCGCGGAGTTCGCCACCGTCCTCGCGGTCGCCATCGCCCTCGAATCACGCGGGGGAGTCGTCCTGCGCACCAGCGCCCCCGACAGCCCGGACCGCGTCCACGGCTGGCGACTGGCCCACGGCGCACTCGCCCCGCTCACCGCCGGCGAGGTCTTCAACGCCTACTGCACCGACGCGGACACCGGAGAGCCCGTCTCCCCGGAGTCCGGAGTGGAGTACTGCGCGGGGTTCGACATCGGAGCCGACCCGGCGGAACCCCACCACTGAGACGCCGGGGAACACCACCACACAGCAGGAGGGGCTTCCCACCACCCGGCGGAAAGCCCCTCCTGTCCAACACACCTGCCTCGGCTACTCGCCGGACAGCACAGCCTGAGCGGCGCTGCGCGCCTCCTCGGCCGAGTCGGCCGAGCGAGCGGCGTTCGCCGCACGCTCGCACTGCGCCAGCGTGTACTTGGCCAGCGTGGCCCGCACATAAGGAATGGACGCCGCACCCATCGAGAGCGAGGTGACACCCAGCCCGGTCAGCACACACGCCAGCAGCGGATCGGCCGCGGCCTCACCGCACACACCACAGCTCTTGCCCTCGGCACGAGCCGCCTCGGCGGACAGCGCCACGAGATCCAGCAGCGCCGGCTGCCACGGGTCCTGGAGCCGCGACACCGCGCCCACCTGACGGTCGGCCGCGAAGGTGTACTGCGCCAGGTCGTTGGTGCCCAGCGACAGGAACTCCACCTCCTGGAGAATCGACCGCGCCCGCAGGGCGGCCGACGGAATCTCCACCATCGCGCCGAACTTCGCCCGCAGCCCGGCCTCGCGGCACGCGTCCGCGAACGCCTTGGCGTCGATACGGTCCGCCACCATGGGGGCCATGACCTCCAGGTACACCGGCAGACCCTCGGCGGCCTTCGCCAGCGCGGTCAGCTGGGTACGCAGCACCTCGGGGTGGTCCAGCAGACTCCGCAGCCCGCGCACGCCGAGCGCCGGGTTCGGCTCGTCGGCCGGCGTCAGGAAGTCCAGCGGCTTGTCGGCCCCGGCGTCCAGCACACGCACGACGACACGCCCCTCGGGGAACGCCTCCAGCACCGCGCGGTAGGCCGCGATCTGCTTCTCCTCGGAAGGAGCCTGCTTGCTGTCGTCCAGGAACAGGAACTCGGTCCGGAACAGCCCCACACCCTCGGCACCCGCCTCGACCGCCGCGGGCACATCGCCCGGGCCGCCGACGTTGGCGAGCAGCGGCACCTTGTGCCCGTCGGAGGTGGCACCAGGACCGGTGGACGCGGACAGCGCGGCCTTACGGGCAGCGGCGGCGCTCTCCATCTCCTCCCGCTTCTCGGCGCTCGGGTTCACGAAGATCTCACCCGTGCTGCCGTCCACCGCGACGACCGTGCCCTCGGCCAGCTCACCCGCGCCGGGCAGCGCCACCACGGCCGGAACGCCGAGCGCCCGCGCCAGGATCGCGCTGTGACTGGTCGGCCCGCCCTCCTCGGTGACGAAGCCGAGCACCAGCGTCGGGTCGAGGAGCGCGGTGTCGGCCGGCGCGAGGTCGCGCGCGATCAGCACATACGGCTCGTCGCTGTCCGGCACACCGGGCATCGGCACACCGAGCAGCCGCGCCACGATCCGGTTCCGTACGTCGTCGAGGTCCGCGACCCGCCCCGCCAGGTACTCCCCGGCATTGGCGAGCAACGCCCGGTAGGCGGCGAAGGCGTCGTACACGCCACGCTCGGCGGTGCTGCCCACAGCGATGCGCCGGTCGACGTCGGACATCAGCTCGGGGTCCTGCGCCATCATGGCCTGCGCCTCGAGCACGTGCTGTGCCTCGCCGCCGGCCAGGTTGCCGCGCGCGATGAGATCGGCGGCGACCGCTTCCACCGCCTGCCGGGCACGCCCCTGTTCGCGGCCGGCCTCCTCGGCGGGAATCGATTTGGCCGGCGGCTCCAGCACCGCCGTACCCATGTGCCGAACCTCGCCGATGGCCACACCGTGGCTCACGCCGACGCCTCGCAGCGTTGTCTCCATTTCACCCGTCTCCGGTTGTGCGGCGACCGAGTCACCGCGGTGGTTGTGCAACTGGCTCGTCACTGCGCCCGAGGCGCTACTGCCAGCCGAACAGCGTGTCGCCGACCTTCACGTCCCCGTCCTCACGGACGTCGGAGAGCGATTCGGCGGTGGCTTCCAGGGCCACGATCGGGCAGATGGGTGACTTGCCGGCGGCCTCGACCGCGGACGGGTCCCAGCGCACGATGCTCTGGCCCCGGGTCACCGTGTCCCCCTTGTTCACGAGAAGCTCGAAGCCCTCGCCGTTGAGCTGGACGGTGTCGATGCCGAGGTGCGTCAGGACCCCGTGCCCGTCCGCGTCGACGACGACGAACGCGTGCGGGTGCAGGGAGACGACGATGCCGTCGACCGGGGACACGGCCTCGGAGGGCTCGCGCACGGGGTCGATGGCGGTGCCGGGACCGACCATCGCGCCGGAGAAGACCGGGTCGGGAACCGCGGTGAGTCCGATGGCGCGTCCAGCAAGAGGGGACGTCACGTTGGTCATGGGGAGCCTCCCAGGGGGTGGAGATTCAGGTGTCGCCGCCGCGACTGATGGGGGACGGCGTACTGCTCAGCAGAGTAAGTCATATGAAGTCCCGGTTCCGCCCGAGACCTACCGCTTGGCGGACCTAGGGGTGCACCAGAAACGATTTGCCTCGACTCCCGGCGGCCTGTACTGTCGTACTCCTGCCTGACCCCAACGCGACTTTGAGTCGGGGGTCGGCGGCGACTTTCAAGCCCAGATCCTAACCTTGCTCCTTCCTTCGGCATGCCCGCAGGCCGTGGTCAGGGAGACGGAAAAGGCCTGATAGAGTCGGACCCGCCGAAAGGGAAAACGCGAAAGCGAATTCCTCGGAAGCGAAATGCAGAACCCGCTTCGACCGGGAATCGGACACGAAAGAGTCTGATAGAGTCGGAAACGTAAGAACGAAGGGAAGCGCCCGGAGGGCCCCGGTGAAACGGGACCGAAGGAAGCGTCCGTTCCTTGAGAACTCAACAGCGTGCCAAAAGTCAACGCCAGATATGTTGATACCCCGGCCTGCTTCGGCAGGTTGGTGGTTCCTTTGAAAGTCCTATCGGGTTCGCTTCGGTGACCGGGTAGGCAATTACACAGCGAGGACGCTGTGAACAACGGGTCTTATTCCGACCGGTTGTTCCGCTCTCGTGATGTGTGCACCCGATTACGGGTAAACATTCACGGAGAGTTTGATCCTGGCTCAGGACGAACGCTGGCGGCGTGCTTAACACATGCAAGTCGAACGATGAAGCCTTTCGGGGTGGATTAGTGGCGAACGGGTGAGTAACACGTGGGCAATCTGCCCTTCACTCTGGGACAAGCCCTGGAAACGGGGTCTAATACCGGATAACACTCTGTCCCGCATGGGACGGGGTTAAAAGCTCCGGCGGTGAAGGATGAGCCCGCGGCCTATCAGCTTGTTGGTGGGGTAATGGCCTACCAAGGCGACGACGGGTAGCCGGCCTGAGAGGGCGACCGGCCACACTGGGACTGAGACACGGCCCAGACTCCTACGGGAGGCAGCAGTGGGGAATATTGCACAATGGGCGAAAGCCTGATGCAGCGACGCCGCGTGAGGGATGACGGCCTTCGGGTTGTAAACCTCTTTCAGCAGGGAAGAAGCGAAAGTGACGGTACCTGCAGAAGAAGCGCCGGCTAACTACGTGCCAGCAGCCGCGGTAATACGTAGGGCGCAAGCGTTGTCCGGAATTATTGGGCGTAAAGAGCTCGTAGGCGGCTTGTCACGTCGGATGTGAAAGCCCGGGGCTTAACCCCGGGTCTGCATTCGATACGGGCTAGCTAGAGTGTGGTAGGGGAGATCGGAATTCCTGGTGTAGCGGTGAAATGCGC
Organism: Streptomyces sp. DSM 106670; assembly: GCF_055792845.1. NCBI lineage: Bacteria > Bacillati > Actinomycetota > Actinomycetes > Kitasatosporales > Streptomycetaceae > Streptomyces > Streptomyces sp. DSM 106670. The sequence goes on along the minus strand of NZ_CM147704.1, from coordinate 955,767 downwards.
AGATATCAGGAGGAACACCGGTGGCGAAGGCGGATCTCTGGGCCATTACTGACGCTGAGGAGCGAAAGCGTGGGGAGCGAACAGGATTAGATACCCTGGTAGTCCACGCCGTAAACGTTGGGAACTAGGTGTTGGCGACATTCCACGTCGTCGGTGCCGCAGCTAACGCATTAAGTTCCCCGCCTGGGGAGTACGGCCGCAAGGCTAAAACTCAAAGGAATTGACGGGGGCCCGCACAAGCAGCGGAGCATGTGGCTTAATTCGACGCAACGCGAAGAACCTTACCAAGGCTTGACATATACCGGAAAGCATCAGAGATGGTGCCCCCCTTGTGGTCGGTATACAGGTGGTGCATGGCTGTCGTCAGCTCGTGTCGTGAGATGTTGGGTTAAGTCCCGCAACGAGCGCAACCCTTGTTCTGTGTTGCCAGCATGCCCTTCGGGGTGATGGGGACTCACAGGAGACTGCCGGGGTCAACTCGGAGGAAGGTGGGGACGACGTCAAGTCATCATGCCCCTTATGTCTTGGGCTGCACACGTGCTACAATGGCCGGTACAATGAGCTGCGATGCCGCGAGGCGGAGCGAATCTCAAAAAGCCGGTCTCAGTTCGGATTGGGGTCTGCAACTCGACCCCATGAAGTCGGAGTTGCTAGTAATCGCAGATCAGCATTGCTGCGGTGAATACGTTCCCGGGCCTTGTACACACCGCCCGTCACGTCACGAAAGTCGGTAACACCCGAAGCCGGTGGCCCAACCCCTTGTGGGAGGGAGCTGTCGAAGGTGGGACTGGCGATTGGGACGAAGTCGTAACAAGGTAGCCGTACCGGAAGGTGCGGCTGGATCACCTCCTTTCTAAGGAGCATCTAGATTCCGCAAGGAATCCAGAGCCACTACGTCGGCAAATGTTCGACGGTGGTCAGCTCATGGGTGGAACGTTGACTATTCGGCACGGTGAGCACGGTTTCGTTAGTACTGCTTCGGCGTGGAAAACGGGAACGGGTTGATCGTGTCGGGCACGTTGTTGGGTGTCTGAGGGTACGGCCGATTGTGGCTGTCCTTCTGATCCGGTCCCAGTGAACTCGCCTGTTGTGGGTGGGGTGATGGGTGGCTGGTCGTTGTTTGAGAACTGCACAGTGGACGCGAGCATCTGTGGCCAAGTTTTTAAGGGCGCACGGTGGATGCCTTGGCACCAGGAACCGATGAAGGACGTGGGAGGCCACGATAGTCCCCGGGGAGCTGTCAACCAAGCTTTGATCCGGGGGTTTCCGAATGGGGAAACCCGGCAGTCGTCATGGGCTGTCACCCGCTGCTGAACACATAGGCAGTGTGGAGGGAACGAGGGGAAGTGAAACATCTCAGTACCCTCAGGAAGAGAAAACAACCGTGATTCCGGGAGTAGTGGCGAGCGAAACTGGATGAGGCCAAACCGTATGCGTGTGATACCCGGCAGGGGTTGCGCATGCGGGGTTGTGGGATCTCTCTTTCATAGTCTGCCGGCTGTGAGACGAGTCAGAAACCGTTGATGTAGGCGAAGGACATGCGAAAGGTCCGGCGTAGAGGGTAAGACCCCCGTAGCTGAAACATTAACGGCTCGTTTGAGAGACACCCAAGTAGCACGGGGCCCGAGAAATCCCGTGTGAATCTGGCGGGACCACCCGCTAAGCCTAAATATTCCCTGGTGACCGATAGCGGATAGTACCGTGAGGGAATGGTGAAAAGTACCGCGGGAGCGGAGTGAAATAGTACCTGAAACCGTGTGCCTACAAGCCGTGGGAGCGTCGCTGTATGTGCTTGCACATACAGTCGTGACTGCGTGCCTTTTGAAGAATGAGCCTGCGAGTTAGCGGTGTGTAGCGAGGTTAACCCGTGTGGGGAAGCCGTAGCGAAAGCGAGTCCGAATAGGGCGTTTGAGTTGCACGCTCTAGACCCGAAGCGGAGTGATCTAGCCATGGGCAGGTTGAAGCGGAGGTAAGACTTCGTGGAGGACCGAACCCACCAGGGTTGAAAACCTGGGGGATGACCTGTGGTTAGGGGTGAAAGGCCAATCAAACTCCGTGATAGCTGGTTCTCCCCGAAATGCATTTAGGTGCAGCGTCGTGTGTTTCTTGCCGGAGGTAGAGCACTGGATAGGCGATGGGCCCTACCGGGTTACTGACCTTAGCCAAACTCCGAATGCCGGTAAGTGAGAGCGCGGCAGTGAGACTGTGGGGGATAAGCTCCATGGTCGAGAGGGAAACAGCCCAGAGCATCGACTAAGGCCCCTAAGCGTACGCTAAGTGGGAAAGGATGTGGAGTCGCAGAGACAACCAGGAGGTTGGCTTAGAAGCAGCCACCCTTGAAAGAGTGCGTAATAGCTCACTGGTCAAGTGATTCCGCGCCGACAATGTAGCGGGGCTCAAGCGTACCGCCGAAGTCGTGTCATTCACACATATAGGGCCAACGCCTGTGTGGATGGGTAGGGGAGCGTCGTGTGCCGGGTGAAGCAGCCGCGGAAGCGAGTTGTGGACGGTTCACGAGTGAGAATGCAGGCATGAGTAGCGATACACACGTGAGAAACGTGTGCGCCGATTGACTAAGGGTTCCTGGGTCAAGCTGATCTGCCCAGGGTAAGTCGGGACCTAAGGCGAGGCCGACAGGCGTAGTCGATGGACAACCGGTTGATATTCCGGTACCCGCTTTGAAACGCCCAGTACTGAATCAGGCGATGCTAAGTCCGTGAAGCCGGCCCGATCTCTTCGGAGTTGAGGGTAGTGGTGGAGCCGATGAACCAGACTTGTAGTAGGTAAGCGATGGGGTGACGCAGGAAGGTAGTCCAGCCCGGGCGGTGGTTGTCCCGGGGTAAGGGTGTAGCCCGTGTGGTAGGTAAATCCGTCACACGTTAAGGGTGAGACCTGATGCCGAGCCGATTGTGGTGAAGTGGATGATCCTATGCTGTCGAGAAAAGCCTCTAGCGAGTTTCATGGCGGCCCGTACCCTAAACCGACTCAGGTGGTCAGGTAGAGAATACCGAGGCGTTCGGGTGAACTATGGTTAAGGAACTCGGCAAAATGCCCCCGTAACTTCGGGAGAAGGGGGGCCATCACTGGTGATCCGATTTACTCGGTGAGCTGGGGGTGGCCGCAGAGACCAGCGAGAAGCGACTGTTTACTAAAAACACAGGTCCGTGCGAAGCCGTAAGGCGATGTATACGGACTGACGCCTGCCCGGTGCTGGAACGTTAAGGGGACCGGTTAGCTGACTTTCGGGTTGGCGAAGCTGAGAACTTAAGCGCCAGTAAACGGCGGTGGTAACTATAACCATCCTAAGGTAGCGAAATTCCTTGTCGGGTAAGTTCCGACCTGCACGAATGGCGTAACGACTTCTCGACTGTCTCAACCATAGGCCCGGTGAAATTGCACTACGAGTAAAGATGCTCGTTTCGCGCAGCAGGACGGAAAGACCCCGGGACCTTTACTATAGTTTGATATTGGTGTTCGGTTCGGCTTGTGTAGGATAGGTGGGAGACTTTGAAGCGGCCACGCCAGTGGTTGTGGAGTCGTCGTTGAAATACCACTCTGGTCGTGCTGGATGTCTAACCTGGGTCCGTGATCCGGATCAGGGACAGTGTCTGATGGGTAGTTTAACTGGGGCGGTTGCCTCCTAAAGAGTAACGGAGGCGCCCAAAGGTTCCCTCAGCCTGGTTGGTAATCAGGTGTTGAGTGTAAGTGCACAAGGGAGCTTGACTGTGAGACCGACGGGTCGAGCAGGGACGAAAGTCGGGACTAGTGATCCGGCAGTGGCTTGTGGAAGCGCTGTCGCTCAACGGATAAAAGGTACCCCGGGGATAACAGGCTGATCTTCCCCAAGAGTCCATATCGACGGGATGGTTTGGCACCTCGATGTCGGCTCGTCGCATCCTGGGGCTGGAGTCGGTCCCAAGGGTTGGGCTGTTCGCCCATTAAAGCGGTACGCGAGCTGGGTTTAGAACGTCGTGAGACAGTTCGGTCCCTATCCGCTGTGCGCGTAGGAATATTGAGAAGGGCTGTCCCTAGTACGAGAGGACCGGGACGGACGAACCTCTGGTGTGCCAGTTGTCCTGCCAAGGGCATGGCTGGTTGGCTACGTTCGGAAAGGATAACCGCTGAAAGCATCTAAGCGGGAAGCCTGCTTCGAGATGAGTATTCCCACCCTCTTGAGGGGTTAAGGCTCCCAGTAGACGACTGGGTTGATAGGCCAGATGTGGAAGCCCGGTAACGGGTGGAGCTGACTGGTACTAATAGGCCGAGGGCTTGTCCTCAGTTGCTCGCGTCCACTGTGTTAGTTCTGAAATAACGAACGGCCGTGTTTATGTCCGGTGTTCACAGTTTCATAGTGTTTCGGTGGTCATTGCGTTAGGGAAACGCCCGGTTACATTCCGAACCCGGAAGCTAAGCCTTTCAGCGCCGATGGTACTGCAGGGGGGACCCTGTGGGAGAGTAGGACGCCGCCGAACAATTTTTCCGGGAAAGCCCCGTGCCTTTTGGTGCGGGGCTTTTCTGCGTTTCCGGGCCTTTGCGCTCTGCAGACGGTCTTCGCCGCACCCCCGTGCACCGAACGGAGGAAGCTGAGGGTAGGGTCAGGGGGCATCATTGGCACGTTCTTCACAGGAGGCCCCCGGGTGGAGGTCCAGGAGACTCGGGTCCAGACGGACCGGGTCCTCACCATCCCCAACATCCTCAGCATGGCTCGCCTTGTCGGGGTACCGCTCTTCCTGTGGCTGATTCTTCGCCCCGTGTTCGGTGGGCCCAACAGTGACAACTGGGCGCTGCTGGTGCTGATGCTCAGCGGCATCAGCGACTACCTGGACGGGAAGCTCGCCCGCAAGTGGAACCAGATCAGCAGCCTCGGCCGGCTCCTGGACCCGGCGGCGGACCGCCTCTACATCCTTTCCACCCTGGTCGGCCTCACCTGGCGTGAGATCCTGCCCCTCTGGGTCACCGCGGCGCTTCTCGCCCGTGAGCTGATGCTTCTCGTGATGGTGGCCGTTCTGCGACGCCACGGCTATCCGCCCCCGCAGGTCAACTTCCTCGGGAAAGCTGCAACCTTCAACCTGATGTACGCGTTCCCCTTGTTGCTGCTCAGCGACGGGAGTGGTTGGCTGGCCACACTGGCCGCCGTTTTCGGATGGGCGTTCGCAGGATGGGGTACAACGCTCTACTGGTGGGCAGGGATCCTCTACGTGGTTCAGGTCCGCCGGCTCGTGAAGGCGGACGCAGTAGCCGATTGAGCTCGTTGATGCGGTGCCGCGCAATGTGGCCGGCCCGCGGCAGATGGCGTGAATGATGCCCCGGCGGGCGAAGTCGGCTAACCGTCGTCTCTTCTAGGAGGACGTTTCCGACATGAAGGCCGTCGTGATGGCTGGCGGCGAAGGCACACGTCTTCGCCCCATGACCTCAAGCATGCCCAAGCCGCTTCTGCCCGTGGCCAACAGGCCGATCATGGAGCACGTGCTGCGGCTGCTCAAGCGGCATGGGCTCAGCGAAACCGTAGTGACCGTCCAGTTCCTCGCCTCCCTCGTCAAGAATTACTTCGGGGACGGCGAGGAGCTCGGGATGGAGCTCACCTATGCCAACGAGGAGAAGCCACTCGGCACCGCGGGCAGCGTGAAGAACGCCGAGGAGGCGTTGAAGGACGACACGTTTCTCGTCATTTCCGGTGACGCGCTCACCGACTTCGACCTCACCGACCTCATCGCGTTCCACAAGGAAAAGGGCGGCCTCGTCACGGTCTGCCTCACCCGGGTTCCCAATCCGCTGGAATTCGGCATCACCATCGTGGACGAGAACGGTCAGGTCGAACGGTTCCTGGAGAAGCCGACCTGGGGGCAGGTCTTCTCGGACACCGTCAACACGGGCATCTATGTCATGGAGCCCGAGGTCTTCGACTACGTCCAGGCCGACACCTCGGTCGACTGGTCCGGTGATGTCTTCCCTCAGCTGATGAAGGAGGGCAAGCCCATCTACGGCTATATCGCCGAGGGCTACTGGGAGGACGTCGGCACCCACGAGAGCTATGTGAAGGCCCAGGCGGACGTCCTGGAGCGCAAGGTCGATGTGGAACTCGACGGCTTCGAGATCTCGCCCGGCGTATGGGTCGCCGAAGGCGCGGAGGTGCACCCCGACGCCGTACTGCGCGGGCCGCTGTACATCGGCGACTACGCCAAGGTCGAGGCCGACGTCGAGATCCGGGAACATACGGTCGTCGGGTCGAACGTCGTCGTCAAGACCGGCGCCTTTCTTCACAAGGCGGTGGTGCACGACAACGTCTACATCGGCCAGCACAGCAATCTCCGGGGCTGTGTGGTCGGCAAGAACACCGACATCATGCGTGCGGCCCGCATCGAGGACGGCGCCGTCATCGGCGACGAATGCCTGGTCGGCGAGGAGTCGATCATCCAGGGCAATGTGCGGGTGTATCCGTTCAAGACCATCGAGGCCGGCGCGTTCGTCAACACCTCGGTCATCTGGGAATCCCGTGGACAGGCGCACCTCTTCGGAGCGCGCGGGGTCTCCGGGATCCTGAACGTCGAGATCACCCCCGAACTGGCCGTACGGCTGGCCGGCGCCTACGCCACGACTCTCAAGAAGGGCTCGACGGTCACGACCGCCCGTGACCACTCCCGAGGCGCCCGCGCCCTCAAGCGGGCCGTCATCTCGGCCCTGCAGGCCAGCGCCATCGACGTACGGGACCTCGAGAATGTACCGCTGCCCGTGGCACGCCAGCAGACCGCCCGGGGGAGCGCCGGCGGCATCATGATCCGTACGTCGCCTGGGGTGCCTGACTCCGTGGACATCATGTTCATCGACGAACGGGGCGCGGACCTCTCGCAGGCCCAGCAGCGCAAGCTCGACCGGGTCTACGCCCGCCAGGAGTACCGCAGGGCGTTCCCCGGCGAGATCGGGGACCTGCACTTCCCGTCCAGCGTCTTCGACTCGTACACCGGCTCCCTCCTGCGGAACGTCGATGTCGAGGGCATCGCCGAATCCGGGCTCAAGGTCGTCGTCGACGCGTCCAACGGCAGCGCCGGGCTCGTTCTGCCCAGCCTGCTCGGCCGGCTCGGTGTGGACGCGCTGACGATCAACCCCGGGCTCGACGAGGCACGGCCCACCGAGTCCGCCGACACCCGGCGGGCCGGTCTGGTGCGGCTCGGGGAGATCGTGTCCTCCGCGCGGGCCGCCTTCGGGGTGCGGTTCGACCCGGTGGGCGAGCGGCTCTCCCTCGTCGACGAACTGGGCCGGATCATCGAGGACGACCGGGCCCTGCTGGTCCTCCTCGATCTCGTCGCCGCCGAGCGGCGCAGCGGCAGGGTCGCCCTGCCCGTGACGACCACGCGCGTCGCCGAGCAGGTGGCGGCCTACCACGGCACCCAGGTGGAGTGGACGACCACCTCGCCCGACGATCTGACCCGGGTGGGCCGTGAAGAGGACACCATCTTCGGAGGAGACGGGCGCGGCGGGTTCATCGTTCCCGAATTCAGCAGTGTCTTCGACGGGAGCGCCGCCTTCGTCCGGCTGATCGGGCTCGTCGCGCGCACCCAGCTCACCCTGAGCCAGATCGACGCCCGCATCCCCCGGGCGCATGTCCTGCGCCGTGACCTGGCGACGCCCTGGGCCGTCAAGGGGCTCGTCATGCGGCGGGTCGTCGAGGCGGCCGGTGACCGCAGCGTGGACACCACGGACGGGGTCCGGGTGGTCGAGGCCGACGGGCGGTGGATCATGGTCCTGCCCGACCGGGCGGAGGCCGTCACCCATCTGTGGGCGGAAGGCCCGGACGACGCCTCGGCCCAGGCGCTGCTCGACGAGTGGGCCGCGGTGGTGGACAGCGCGGGCGACTGAGGCCCGGACCCGCACGGTGCGCCGCGACGCCCCGGACAGGGGGTTGTGGCGCACCGGTGGGGCCATTCGGCGGCAGCCGTGATGACGTGCGACGATGTGCGGCATGTCGCAGCAGTCCCCCGATCGGAGCACCGCCTCGCCGCCCGCACGCCCCGACGCCTCCATGTCGCTGCTGAACAACGTGATGGACCACAGCCTCGACGACGGTTACGCGGAGGCCTCGGCTCGGCGCAAGGCCGACGGGAGCGCGGGGCTGCCCCGTACGCTCAAATCGAAGCTCGGCCTGGCCGCCGGACTGGTGGTGGCCGCCCTCGTGGTCACCCTCGGCGCCGCCGAGGCGCGGATCGCGGCGCCGGTCGTCGCCAAGGAGCGCGAAGAGCTGATCGACCGGATCAACGCGGAGACACAGGCCGCGGACACGCTGGAGTCGGGTGTCGACGCGCTCCGCTCCGATGTGAGCGAACGTCAGCGCAAGGCCCTGGAGCAGCACGGCGGGGACCAGGGCGAGCTGGTGGCCCTGCTGGCCGGAGCGACTCCGGTGGAGGGCCCCGGGGTGAAGCTGGTCGTCGACGACGCGAAGAACACCGACCAGGGCGGCGGCGGGCCGCGCGAGTCGTCGGGCTTCGCCGACACCGGGCGGGTACGCGACCGGGACATGCAGCGGGTCGTCAACGGCCTCTGGGAATCCGGGGCCGAGGCCATCGCCATCAATGGGCAAAGGCTGACGGCACTGTCGGCCATCCGGGCCGCCGGGGACGCCATACTGGTCGACAACAGGCCGCTCGTACCGCCGTACACGGTGCTCGCGGTGGGGGACGGGAAGAAGCTCGCGACCGCCTTCCGGGACAGCGCCGACGGCCAGTACCTGCAGGCGCTCAAGGAGAGCTTCGACATCCGCACCAGCATCTCCGATCAGGCGAAGGTGCAGCTTCCGGCCGCGCCGAGCCTGATCGTCCGTACAGCAGAGCCGAAGGCCGCCGGCAGTGGTGCGGCAGACACAGGGAAGGGCACATCGTGATCGCCGTACTGGGCCTCGTCGTGGGAGTCGTGGTCGGACTGTTGGTCCGGCCCGAGGTACCGGCGGTGGTCGAGCCCTACCTGCCGATCGCGGTGGTCGCCGCGCTCGACGCCGTGTTCGGCGGTCTGCGGGCCATGCTCGACGGAATCTTCGTCGACAAGGTCTTCGTGGTCTCCTTCCTCTCCAATGTGGTGGTGGCCGCGCTGATCGTCTTCCTCGGCGACAAACTGGGTGTCGGCGCTCAGCTCTCCACGGGTGTGGTGGTCGTGCTCGGCATCCGGATCTTCTCCAACGCCGCCGCGATCCGCCGGCACGTCTTCCGGGCTTGAGGCCGATGAACAACGACGAGAACCCCCGCAGCGAACAGCCCGAGGGCGGCGCGTCCGCTGTCCCGGACGCTCCAGCGCCGCCGCCCGCGGCCGAGGAGGCGTCCGGTCGCCAACGGCTCAAGGCGGGGCTCTGGCCGCCCCGGCTGAGCCGGGCGCAACTCATCGTCGCCGTGCTGCTGTTCGGGCTCGGTCTGGGGCTCGCCATCCAGGTGCGGTCGACCAGCGACGACGGTGCGCTGCGAGGCGCCCGGCAGGAGGACCTGGTCCGCATCCTCGACGAGGTCGACGACCGGACCCAGCGGCTGGAGGACGAGAAGCAGCGCCTGGACGATCAGCGCGCGGAGCTGGAGAACAGCTCCGACCAGGCCGAGGAGGCCCGGAAGCAGACGCTGGAGAAGGAACGGCAGCTCGGCATCCTCGCGGGCACCGTGGCGGCCAAGGGCCCCGGCATCACCTTGACGATCACCGACCCCTCGGGGGCGGTCGCGCCCGACATGCTGCTCGACGCCATCCAGGAACTGCGGGCGGCGGGCGCCGAGGCGATCGAGGTCAACGGGGTACGGGTGGTGGCCAACACCTACTTCTCCGGTGACGCGGGTGATGTCCGGGTGGACGGGAAGAAGATCGAAGCACCGTACGAGTTCACGGTGATCGGCAAGCCGCAGGATCTGGAGCCCGCCCTCAACATCCCCGGCGGTGTGGTCCAGACGCTGGAGAAGGAGCAGGCCACGGTGCTGGTGGAGCGGTCCGACGACATCGTCGTCGATGCCTTGCGACCGGCGCAGCGGCCTGACTACGCTCGGTCGTCGTCCCCGTGAGCCGGGCGAGCGTGAGGGCCGGTGGAGCGGGTCGGACGGTTGCGGGGGGTCGGCGCACCGGATTGGTGGTGCGTGGTGGAAACTGTCGGGTGGATACGGACGTTGTGAAGATGTCCGGGTCGGCAGGTGTGTTCATTCAGGGTTCGTCCTGCCCCACGGGCGGGTCTATGTCGGTCAAGGGGAATCGCCCGTGAAGTTGTTTGCGAAGTTGTTCGGGAAGAGTGCACGCGAGGACAGCAACAGTGCTGCCCGCCACCGCGCGCCGCGCCACGGTCAGGGCGAGGAGCAGGAGGCGGAGCGCCCGCTCTTCCGCGACGAGGTGTCCGGCGCCCCGGGTGGTGACGGCGTGTCGTCTGTTGACCCTGCCGGTGCCGGACGCATAGGTTTCGGCGAATCATCAGCCTCGAGTGCGGGTGGAGGGTTCACCCCGGAGGGCTCGTCGATGCCGGTCTGTACGAGGTGCGGTCACCGTAACGCGGAGGCCAGCAGGTTCTGTTCCAACTGCGGCGCGCCGCTGCGGGGCGGCGTTCCCGAGCGCCCCTCGGAGACGACGTCCACGATCTCCATCTCCGGTCTCGAGGCGTACGAGGCGGAGGCCACGGGCCAGACGGCTCTGCCCTCGCTCTCGCCGGAGGCCCAGGCCGCGGTCGACGCGCTGCCCGGAGGCTCGGCCCTGCTGGTCGTACGGCGCGGCCCGAATTCCGGCAGCCGCTTCCTGCTCGACAGCGACCTGACCACGGCCGGCCGTCACCCGCAGAGCGACATCTTTCTCGATGATGTGACCGTGTCGCGGCGTCATGTGGAGTTCCGCAGGAGCCCGGACGGTAGCTTCACCGTGGGCGATGTCGGCAGCCTCAACGGCACCTACGTCAACCGTGAGCGCATCGATTCGGTCCAGCTGTCCAACGGCGACGAAGTCCAGATCGGAAAGTACCGCCTGGTCTTCTATGCGAGCCCGCGGGGCGTGTGACCAGCCCCGGAATCCGTCCGGGGGGACCCCCAGGAAGGCCCATGCTGCGAACACCGACAGGCGGTGCCGGCCACGGCACCGCCACCGCGGAAGCGCGCCCGATGAGCATCGGAACGGTGCTCATCCAGCTGCGCGACGAGTTTCCCGAAGTCACCATCTCCAAGATCCGGTTCCTGGAGGCCGAGGGGCTCATCGAGCCGCAGCGCACGCCTTCCGGATACCGGAAGTTCGCTCCGCGTGATGTGGAGCGGCTGGCGCAGGTGCTCCGCATGCAGCGGGACCACTACCTGCCGCTGAAGGTCATCCGGGAGCACCTGGACGCCCTGGCCCGGGGCGAGCAGCCCGTCCTGCCCACGCCCGGCGACCGGCGGGATCTCGCCGACGGGGTGTGGGAAGGCGGTCCCGGCGCGGCGACCGCCGCCCGGATCGGGCGGGCCGAGCTGCTCGCCGCGGCCGAGGTCGACGAGGACCGGCTGGCCGAATGGGAGTCCTACGGGCTCATCGTCCCGGCTCCCGAGGGCGGCTACGACGCCGAGATGGTGACCGTCGCCAAGCTGGTGGCGGATCTGGGGCGTTTCGGTCTGGAACCGCGGCATCTTCGCGCCATGCGGGCCTCCGCCGACCGGGAGGCGGGGCTGGTGGAGCAGCTGGTAGCGCCCCTGCGCCGGCACCGTAATCCGCAGACCAGAGCCCATGCCGAGGCCACCGCGAACGAGCTCGCCGAGCTGTCCGTACGGCTGCACGCGGCACTCGTGCAGAGCGCTCTGCGCAGCCGTCTGCACTGAGCTCGGCGGAGCCCGACTACCCAAACATGGCGAGCACGTCCTAGGGTTGCTGTGTGAACGAGCTCGACGTTGTCGGTGTCCGGGTGGAAATGCCCTCCAACCAACCGATCGTTCTCCTGCGCGAAGTGGGAGGCGACCGGTACCTCCCCATTTGGATCGGTCCTGGAGAGGCGACCGCGATCGCCTTCGCCCAGCAGGGCATGGCTCCGGCCAGGCCGCTGACCCATGACCTGTTCAAGGATGTGCTCGAGGCCGTGGGCCAGGAGCTCACCGAAGTCCGGATCACGGACCTTCGCGAAGGGGTCTTCTACGCGGAGCTCGTCTTCGCCAGCGGAGTCGAGGTGAGCGCCCGGCCCTCCGACGCCATAGCGCTCGCCCTGCGGACCGGCACGCCGATCTACGGCAGTGACGGCGTGCTGGACGATGCGGGCATCGCGATCCCCGACGAGCAGGAGGACGAGGTGGAGAAGTTCCGCGAATTCCTCGACCAGATCTCTCCGGAGGACTTCGGTACGAACAGTCAGTGACCGTCCCGCGGGGGTGCCGTCAGCGCATCCGACAAGCCTTTCCCGGAAACGAGACACGGGAAACCACCCTCAGGGTGATTATCACTCGGCGTGCCGAGTGTGGCGATCGTTGACGCACCCCGAGTGACTGCCTACCTTCGAGTGGGCAGGTCAAGGACGGAGGTCGGCGTGAGAAGCAGCGGCGACGGTACGGCGGCGGGTGGGCCGTATCCGCAGCACGGCAGTGGAGCCGACCACGCCATCAGGCAGCCGGTTCAACCGGCAGCGGTGGCAGCGGGCGGCGTGGCAGCGGCGAGCGATGCCGACGACATCGGCTATCGCGGACCTACGGCGTGCGCGGCGGCGGGGATCACCTACCGCCAGCTGGACTACTGGGCGCGTACGGGGCTGGTCGAGCCCAGTGTGCGCCCGGCCTACGGGTCGGGGACGCAGCGTCTCTACAGTTTCCGGGACGTGGTCCTCCTCAAGATCGTCAAGCGGTTCCTGGACACCGGGGTCGCTCTGCAGAACATCCGCACCACGGTCCAGCATCTGCGGGCCCGTGGCTTCCAGGACCTCGAACGCATGACGCTGATGAGCGACGGGGCCACGGTCTACGAATGCTCCTCGCCCGACGAGGTCGTCAGCCTGCTCCAGGGCGGGCAGGGGGTCTTCGGGATCGCCGTCGGCGTCGTCTGGCGGGATGTGGAGGCGGCGCTCTCGCAGCTGCACGGCGAGCGGGTCGACACCGGCGAGACGCTCGTCGGCCACAACCCCGCGGACGAGCTGGCGCGGCGGCGTAACCGCGCCGGCTGAGCACCGGTCGACGATCGGGACGACGAACAGCACGCAACGGGACGGTCCGGCGCTCGCAGGAGCGGCGGACCGTCCCGTTGTCAGTGCCGTAGGGCAGCATCGACGGTGTGAGACCCGCGCCCACCATCCTCCACCTGGACATGGACGCCTTCTACGCGTCGGCGGAGCAGGCGGCCAAGCCGAGCCTGCGCGGCAAGGCGGTCGTGGTGGGCGGCCTCGGCCCGCGCGGGGTGGTCGCCACCGCTTCGTACGAGGCCCGGCGCCTGGGTGTGCACTCGGCGATGCCCACCGCGCAGGCCCGGCGGCTCGCGCCGAACGCGGCCTACCTGGTGCCCCGCTTCTCGCTGTACCGGACCGTGAGCGACCAGGTGATGGAGCTGCTCGGGCGGCTGTCGCCCCTGGTGGAGCCGCTCAGCCTGGATGAGGCCTTCGTGGACCTGGAGGCCGGTGGCACGGCTGACGACACGGCGTCGGCCCGGGCGACGGGGGAGGGGCTGAGGGCGGCCATCCGGGCGGTGACCGGGCTCAGCGGATCGGTCGGACTGGCCGGTTCCAAGATGCTCGCCAAGATCGCCTCCGAGGAGGCCAAGCCCGACGGGCTGCTCGTCATCGAACCGGGCACCGAACGCGAGCTGCTCGCCCCGATGTCCGTCCGCATCCTGCCGGGGGTCGGCCCGGCCACCGGGGACCATCTCAGACGCGCGGGCATGACCACCGTCCACGACCTGGCCGAGGCGGGCGAGGCGGAGCTCGTACGGCTGGTCGGCAAGGCTCACGGCCACGGGCTCTACCGGATGGCGCTGGGGCTCGACGACCGGCCGGTGGTCGCCGAGCGGGACGCCAAGTCCGTATCGGTGGAGGACACCTTCGACGTGGACCTGCACGACCGGGTGCGGGTGCGTGCCGAGGTGGAGCGGCTGGCCGTCCGGTGCGTGGAACGGCTCCGCGCCGCCGACCGCTCGGGCCGCACGGTGGTGCTGAAGGTGCGCCGCTACGACTTCTCCACGCTGACCCGCTCCGAGACCCTCAGAGGCCCCACGGACGACCCCACGGTGGTCCGTGAGGCGGCGGGGCGGCTGCTGGAGTCGGTCGACACCACGGGAGGCGTACGGCTGCTCGGGGTCGGCGTCACGGGGCTCGCCGACTACACCCAGGAGGACCTGTTCGCCCAGGCCGCCGACGCCCGGGAGCTCGCGCAGCGGGCCGAGGAGCACCGGGCTCCGGCCGAGAAGGACGGCGGCGAGGAGACCGCCCCGGAGCCCGAGCCGGACAGCGCGGAACTGCTCGCCGCCCGGCGCTGGCCCGCCGGACACGATGTGCGCCACGAGGAGCACGGGCACGGCTGGGTGCAGGGCAGCGGCGTCGGCCGGGTCACCGTCCGGTTCGAGGAACCATGGAGCGCCCCCGGCCGGGTCCTCACGTTCCGCGTCGACGATCCGCGGCTGCGGCCCGCCGATCCGCTGCCGCTCGTCCGCGAGCCGGCCGACTACTCCTCCTGGCCGGCCAGCCTGCCGAAGTCCCGGTCGGACGCCGGATCCGCCGCGTCCTCAGGGGGCGGGGAGTCCAGCCCGTAATGCCGGTAGAGCTGCAGTTCCTGCTCGGGCGAGAGGTGCCGTCCGACGCCGAAGTCCGGCGCGCCCTTGATCAACGCGCGGTCGAACGGGACGCGGAGCGCGTCGTCGACGAACTCGCTCGGTTCCAGCGGGACGAAGGCGTCCCTGCTGAACAGGCCGGTACGGACGGCCGCCCACTCGGGCACGCCCGTCGCATCGTCGAGATAGACTTCATCCACCGTTCCGATCTTGGCGCCCTTGCGATCGAATGCCTTGCGGCCGATCAGGCGGCGCGGATCGATATCGGTCTCCACGGTGCCTCCCACTGGTCGCAACTGCTCAGGGTGGACCCGGTCGCTCCACCAGGACCACACAAGTGCAGATCCGTGGTGTCGGCCACTCGAGAGCTCCGGCACGAAGCCCGCTGGTAGGCTGGCAGTGGCTGCTGACCCCGTGCGGGAGAGTCCTCCGGTGCAGAATCCGGAGGCGCCGAAGGAGCAAATCCTCCCCGGAATCTCTCAGGCCCCCGTACCGCACGGTTGAGGTCACTCTGGAAAGCAGGGCGGTTCCGTGCGGGCGCAGGCCCAGGCGGATTCGACCCTCACCGACGGTGAAAGCCGGTACGCCTCCGGGCGGGCCGGTGAAGCTCTCAGGTTGAGATGACAGAGGGGGAGGCCGTTCGGGCACCCGCGCCGTGGTGCCCCTCGCAGGTCGTGACAGACCAGGAGGCCTCCACCATGACCCCCCGTCGCACTCCGCTCTCCCAGCTGGAGCAGGGCATTCCGTTCGAGCAGCGCCACATAGGGCCCGACGCCGGAGCCCAGGCGAAGATGCTCGCCCAGGTCGGCTACGGCTCCCTCGACGAGCTCACCGCCGCCGCGGTGCCCGACGTGATCAAGAGCGCGGAGGCCCTGAACCTTCCGTCGGCGCGCACCGAGGCGGAGGTGCTGGCAGAGCTGCGCTCGCTGGCCGACCGCAACCAGGTGCTGGCCCCGATGATCGGCCTCGGCTACTACGGCACCTTCACGCCGCCCGTCATCCTGCGCAACGTCATGGAGAACCCCGCGTGGTACACGGCCTACACGCCGTACCAGCCGGAGATCTCCCAGGGCCGACTCGAAGCCCTCCTGAACTTCCAGACGATGGTCGCCGAGCTGACCGGGCTGCCCACCTCCGGCGCCTCCCTGCTCGACGAGGGCACCGCGGCCGCCGAGGCGATGGCCCTGTCCCGGCGCGTCGGCAAGGTCAAGAAGGGCGTCTTCCTGGTCGACGCCGACACCCTGCCCCAGACCGTCGCGGTCATCGAGACCCGCGCCGAGCCCACCGGCGTCGAGGTCGTCGTCGCCGACCTGAGCGACGGCATCCCCGCCGGGATCGCCGAGCGCGGCGTCTTCGGCGTCCTGCTCCAGTACCCGGGCGCCTCCGGGGCCGTGCGCGCCATCGAACCCGTCATCGAGCAGGCCCACGAGCTCGGCGCGATCGTCACCGTCGCCGCCGACCTGCTGGCCCTCACGCTGCTCACCTCGCCCGGCGCGCTCGGCGCCGACATCGCGGTCGGCACCACCCAGCGCTTCGGCGTCCCGATGGGCTTCGGCGGCCCGCACGCCGGCTTCATGGCGGTCCGCGAGAAGTTCGCCCGCTCCCTGCCCGGCCGCCTCGTCGGCGTCTCCGTCGACGCCGACGGCAACAAGGCCTACCGCCTGGCCCTCCAGACCCGCGAGCAGCACATCCGCCGCGAGAAGGCCACCAGCAACATCTGTACCGCGCAGGTGCTGCTCGCCGTCATGGCCGGGATGTACGCGGTCTACCACGGCCCCGAGGGGCTGCGGACGATCGCCCGGCGCACCCACCGCTTCGCCGCGATCCTGGCCGACGGTCTGCGCACGGCCGGCGCCGAGGTCGTGCACGGCGCGTTCTTCGACACCCTGACCGTGCGCGTCCCCGGCAAGGCCGCGGACATCGTCGCGGACGCCCGGGAGCGCGGGGTCAACCTCCGCCTCGTCGACGCCGACCACGTCTCCGTCGCCTGCGACGAGACCACCACCCGTGCGCAGATCTCCGCCGTCTGGGCCGCCTTCGGCGCCGAGGGCGACATCGAGGCGCTGGACGCCACGGTCGCCGACGCGCTGCCGGAGGCGCTGCTGCGCTCGGACGATATCCTGACCCACCCGGTCTTCCACCAGCACCGGTCCGAGACCGCGATGCTGCGCTACCTGCGCAAGCTCGCCGACCGCGACTACGCGCTGGACCGCGGCATGATCCCGCTCGGCTCCTGCACCATGAAGCTGAACGCGACCGCCGAGATGGAGTCGATCACCTGGCCCGAGTTCGGCGCACTGCACCCCTTCGCCCCGGCCGAGCAGGCGCAGGGCTTCCTCACCCTCATCCGTGAGCTGGAGGAGCGCCTGGCCGAGGTCACCGGCTACGACGCCGTCTCCATCCAGCCCAACGCCGGTTCCCAGGGCGAGTTCGCGGGTCTGCTGGCCGTCCGTGCGTACCACCGGGCCAACGGCGACGACCAGCGCACCGTCTGTCTCATCCCGTCCTCCGCCCACGGCACCAACGCCGCCAGCGCCGTCATGGCGGGCATGAAGGTCGTCGTGGTGAAGACCGCCGACGACGGCGAGGTCGACATCGCGGACCTGCGCGCCAAGATCGAGCAGCACCGCGACGAACTGGCCGTGCTCATGATCACCTACCCGTCCACGCACGGGGTGTTCGAGGAGCACGTCGCCGACATCTGCGGCGAGGTGCACGACGCGGGCGGCCAGGTCTACGTCGACGGCGCCAACCTCAACGCGCTGGTCGGGCTCGCCAAGCCCGGCAAGTTCGGCGGCGACGTCTCGCACCTGAACCTGCACAAGACCTTCTGCATCCCGCACGGCGGCGGCGGCCCCGGCGTCGGCCCGGTCGGCGTCCGCGCGCACCTCGCCCCGTACCTCCCCAACCACCCCCTCCAGCCCGCCGCGGGCCCGGAGACCGGTGTGGGCCCGATCTCGGCCGCCCCGTGGGGCTCGGCGGGCATTCTGCCGATCTCGTGGGCGTACGTCCGTCTGATGGGCGGCGAGGGCCTCAAGCGGGCCACGCAGGTCGCCGTGCTGGCCGCGAACTACATCGCCAAGCGCCTGGAGCCGCACTTCCCGATCCTGTACAACGGCCCGGCCGGACTGGTCGCGCACGAGTGCATCGTGGACCTGCGCCCGATCTCCAAGGCGACCGGCGTCTCCATCGACGACGTGGCCAAGCGCCTGATCGACTACGGCTTCCACTCGCCGACCATGTCGTTCCCGGTGGCCGGCACGCTGATGATCGAGCCGACGGAGAGCGAGGACCTCGCGGAGCTCGACCGGTTCTGCGACACCATGATCGCGATCCGCGCCGAGATCGAGAAGGTCGCATCGGGGGAGTGGAGCAAGGACGACAACCCGCTGGCCAACGCCCCGCACACCGCGGCCGCGCTCGGCGGCGACTGGGAGCACGGCTACAGCCGTGAGGAGGCCGTCTTCCCGGCCGGGGTGTCCGCCGCGGACAAGTACTGGCCGCCGGTGCGCCGGATCGACGGGGCCTTCGGCGACCGCAACCTGGTCTGCTCCTGCCCGCCGCTGGACGCGTACGACGACTGAGACCGCCTGTCGCGGGGCGTGCGCCGTGAGCGGCGTACGCCCGGACATGCGTCGGGGCCGGTGCGGAGATCTCTCCGGGCCGGCCCCTTTTCTTCGTACGAGTGTTTCGTACGGCCGCTCTCAGGCGGCCTTCACCACGCGGCCGGCTGCCAGCGGCCGGTGCGGGGCGATGATCTGCCCGTCGGGCAGCAGTTCGCCGGTGTCCTCGAAGAGCAGGACGCCGTTGCACAGGAGGCTCCACCCCTGTTCGGGATGGTGGGCCGTCAGGCGGGCGGCCTCCCGGTCGGGTGAATCGGCGGTGGGGCAGGGTGGCTGGTGCTGGCACATGGATGGGTTCTTTCGCTGCGTCGAGTCGAGTGTCCTGCGGCTGGATGAGTTGTTCATGGCCGCCCCCGTATCAGTCGGTCCGGTCCCAGTGTTGCCCTACGGGGAAGAATCCGCAGGGATTTCGCTGCAGCACCCGTACTCCTCCCATGACGCATCACCCGCGCGGACGGTTCACCGCAACTGCACTGTCCCTTTGGGTGGTTCGGGGTGGCCGGATGGGGCTAGTCCGAGTGGGCAGCACACCGCCCCCGCAGTGATCCCCTCCGCCGGTGTGCGGGCGGACGGGGGTCGCTGCGGGGGCGGTGTGCCGGGAACGGCGCCGGTCAGGCCGAGCTGAGGAGCGGCCCGGGGGCCACGCGCAGCGAGATGACGGGCAGCAGATCGGCGACCCGGTGCGGGCGGTGGGCGGCGATGCCCGGCGGGGCCGGCGCCAGGGGCACCAGGACGTCCGTCGGCGCGAGCACCCCGCCGGCGGGATCGGCCTCGGTGTCGCCGTGCAGCCAGAGGGTGAGCATGTACAGCTCCGGGATGGACAGCAGCCGCGCCTGGCAGGCGGGGGCCGACGCCTCGGCCTGCCGGACGGCCAGCTCGGTCGAGGCGAGGTAGGGCCCCTCGAAGAAGTGCGAGAACGTCCAGCCGTCGGGGGTGAGCACCGTGTCCGCCGCGGCGATCGCGCGGCCTTCGCTCCGGATCAGGAAACGCCAGGCCGCGAGGCGTGTCAGCGGTGCTGTCCTGGCGGGAGTGATCCGGTCCAGCACATGGACGGGAAGCGGTAGTTCGGGGCTCAGCGGTCCCTGGACGGACCGCAGGGCGGACGTTTTGGCCTCGCGGACGGCGGTGGGAGAACCGAGGGCCGCGAGAACGCTGCGCAGGGCGGGCGCGGGAGCCGAGGGAACATGCAGCGGCATAGTGGGTCGCCTCTCACTTCGGAGACACGGTGGAGCTTGGGCGGGTGCAGACGGCGCTGTCGGCATGCGGGCATGCGGGCCGGAGACGGCCGGTGACGGGCGAGTCGTATCGATTCTCTGCCTCGTTGAGCGGAGTTTATATGACGCATGTTCACACAGTGTTTCCGCTAGCAGCCGCTGATATGTCGCACAAGGCGTCATCCGGCCTTCGAATCGCGGTATTCCTGGTGATTTGAGCCCGTGTTGTCGACGCTCACCTGGCGTCCTTCCGGCAGTGCGGTCGGCCGAAACTCGTCGGTGTTTCCGCCACGCATGCTCCGGCCGAAAATGCGGGGAGCCGCATGCCGCGGGAATGTGCCCCCGGTCTCCTTCAACCAGACTATCGGGTATCGGAGGCCCGTGGGGGCGTTACGGATCACTCCCACTGGGCATTATCGATCGTGATGCGAGCGGCCTGGGCCGCGGGCCGCCCACTGGAGGAGGGACCCCTAGATGGGGGAGAAGGTCGTGGCGGAAGCCGTTGACCTGTCCGATCGACAGGCCTACCGCACCAAGCTCAACCAGTGCCTGGAGGCGCTGGGCAGACTCCTGGCGGAGCGGAGGTTCGACCGTCCGCGGAACCTGATGGGGCTGGAGATAGAGCTGAATCTCGCGGGATCCGACGGGTTGCCCCGGATGATGAATCAGCAAGTACTCCAGCGCATCGCGAGCCGGGATTTCCAGACCGAACTGGGGATGTTCAATCTCGAAGTGAATATCGTCCCGCACCGCCTCGGCGGCCGGGTATTCGATCAGCTCTCGGAGGAGTTGCGGACCGGTCTCGCCTATGCCCACCGCAAGGCGGGGGAGGTGGACGCGGGGATCGTGATGATCGGAATCCTGCCCACCCTGGGCGAGCACGACGTGGTGTCCGCGAATCTCTCGGACGTGGACCGCTACACCCTGCTCAACGATCAAATGGCGGCCGCCCGGGGGGAGGATTTCGCCCTGGATATCGAAGGCGTCGAGCGATTGGTCTGCACCTCGCCCTCGATCGCCCCGGAATCGGCCTGCACCTCGGTCCAGCTGCACCTCCAGGTGACGCCCGCCCGGTTCGCCGACGTGTGGAACGCCGCCCAGGCGATCACCGGCGTCCAGATCGCGCTGGGCGCCAACGCCCCCTTCCTCTTCGGCAAGGAGCTGTGGCGGGAGTCCCGGCCGCCGCTGTTCCAGCAGGCCACCGACGTACGGCCGCCGGAGCTGGCGAACCAGGGCGTGCGCCCCAGGACCTGGTTCGGCGAGCGCTGGATCGGCTCGGCCCAGGAGCTCTTCGAGGAGAACCTGCGCTACTTCCCGCCGCTGCTGCCGATCTGCGACGACGAGGACCCGCTGAAGGTGCTGGACGAGGGCGGGGTGCCCGAGCTGGCCGAGCTGGTGCTGCACAACGGCACCGTCTACCGCTGGAACCGCCCGGTGTACGGGATCGCCGACGGCGTCCCGCATCTGCGGGTGGAGAACCGGGTGCTGCCCGCCGGGCCGACGGTCACCGATGTGATCGCCAACGCCGCCTTCTACTACGGGCTCGTACGGGCGCTCGCCGAGGAGTCCCGGCCGGTGTGGAGCAGGCTGCCGTTCGAGGCCGCCGAGGAGAACTTCACCGAGGCCTGCCGGCACGGCATCGAGGCCGAGCTGCTCTGGCCCCGGCCGGGCCGCTCCGGCGGGCTGGCCAGGATCCCCGCCGTACAGCTGGTGCTGGAGGAACTGCTGCCGCTGGCCGCCGCGGGGCTGGACGCCTGGCACATCGAGCCCGCGGACCGGGACCGCTATCTCGGGGTGATCGAGGAGCGCTGCAAACGGCGCGTCAACGGGGCCTCCTGGCAGGTGGCCACGTACCGCCGGGCCCTGGACGCCGGGCTCGGACGGGACGCTGCGCTCGCGGCGACCACCCGCCGCTATGCGGAGCTGATGCACGCGGGGGAGCCGGTGCACACCTGGCCGGTAGGTTTCCCGGCGCCCTGACGCGGGGCGCCGGACGCGCCGCGCGGGGGCCTGTCGGCCGGTCACTCCTGTGCGGCGCGTCCGTTCTGCCCCGCCGCCATGATGGCCTGCAGGATCACCGCCTGGATCTCCGCCGGGTCGCTCACCTCGTAGCCGTCGCCGCCGGTGATCCGCGCGATCTCGGCGACCTCGTCGCGGTCGGCGTCCGGGCCCACCGCGATGGCGATGACCGGGACGGGCCGCTCCGGATCGACCAGTTCCTTCAGCTCGGCGATGAGCCCGGTCCGCGAGATGCTGTTCTCGTCCTGGTTGGAGCCGTCGGTGAGGATCACCAGGGCGTTGAACTTGCCCTTCCGATACGTCGACCGGGCCTCCTTGTACGAGGCCAGCGTCGTGTCGTACAGCCCGGTCGCACCGCCCGGCACCGGCTGCAGGGCCGCGAACGCGGCCGTGAGCTTCTCCCGGTGGGTCCCGCCGCCCTTCACCGGGTCGCCGAGCCGCTTCGTGGGCATGAGCCGCCGGTAGTCCTTGTCGCCGTCCAGCGTGGTGGCGAACTCCCACAGCCCGATCTCGTCGTTCGGGGTGAACTGGCCCAGCGCCTGGATCAGCGACTCCTTGGTGACGTCCATCCTGGACTGGCCCCGGCCCGGAACGAGTGTCGCCATGGAGCCGGAGGCGTCGACCACCGTGGTCAGCCGGGCGCTCTGCACGGTGATGGTCCACATTCCCAGCGTCTCCTGGAGCACCTTCGCCGACGGCGCCTCGGCGGCCTGTTCGGCGTACGGCTGGGGCTTTCGGCCGCCCGCCGCCGCGACGAGGGAGTCCTCCGCGGTCCCGTCGCCGGCCCGGAACCCGTGCTCGGCGAACGTGGCCCGCGCCTCCCGGTCGCCCAGCAGATTCATGAAGCGCAGGGCCGCACGGGACTCCGCGGTGCTCAGCCGTGCCTCGTTCACCAGCGTGTACGGGTAGTCCAGCAGCGGCGTGCCGTCCTCCGGGTAGAAGAGATCCAGTTTGCCCCCGCCGGTCGCCTCCGCGTTGTGCGTGAAGGCCGACTGCTCGGAGATCAGGACCGCCTGGTTGCGCTTCGGGTTGCCCTCCTCGGCCCCTGACGTGCTGCGCGCCAGGGTCTCCAGCACCTGCGCGTCGCTGTCCGACATCCGCTCGGCGAGCACCTTCGCGGTCTGGGCGAGCCGGGTGTCGCTGTCCCCGCCCTGCCGCGCGGACGAGGCGCCGATGCCGGTGAGCGCCAGCAGGCCGGTGGCGCTGCGCGCCGGGTCCGCCGCACCGAGGCGCACCCGGTCGGAACCGAGTGCCGCCGCGACCAACTCGGCCCAGGAGTACGTCTTTTCGGGCCAGCCCAGGGTTCGTGAGGCGGACGGCACCATGGCCAGGGCCACCGGCGACGAGGCCACCGAGTCGGACGGGGAGACGGGAATGCCCTCGCCCAGCCCCTTGGCCCGCTCCAGCCACAGGTCGGAGTCGGGCAGCCAGACCTGGAAGTCGGGTTCCACGCCCCCGGCGAGCGCCTCGGCGACCTTGTGCGAATCGCGGGCCAGCACCTCCACCGCGAGGCAGCGGCCGTCGGCCCTCACCTCGTCCGCGCGGACCTGCTCGGCCACGGAGCGTACGGCGGGGGCGATGTCCGGGGAGGCGACCACGGTCAGCTGGACGGTGGAGTCCCCGCAGGGCCCGGAGAACGACAACAGGCCGCCCTTGACCGCCACCGCCCCTCCCGCCGCCACGGCGAGGACGAGCACAGTGGCGATGGCGACCGTGCGACGCCGGCGCCGGGGGCTTTGGTGGTCCCGGCGTCCTTCCGCCGCGTGGTCGTCGGGCAAGCTATGACGTCCCATGTCGGTGGTGCCCCTCCTTGAGGATGAAACAAGGAAAGGGGGACCGCGCCATCAGCGATGGCGGTCGTCCCCCGGCCTGTCGCGCATGATCTTCGTACGTGCATTCGAGACACTAGCGGGACGGTTGGCGGGATGAGACGCGATTGCAGAACAAAAGGCAGGTGTGCAGGTGGAGGCCGGGCGCGTGGCTGATTCTTTTCCCCAAGAGGCCGTGTCACGAAGGATCTTGCGGTCCGAGGTGGTACTGGTCCTGGCGCTCTCGCTGGGCGCCAGTGCACTCTCCTCCCTCATCAGTTTTGTCGGATCACTGACGAAACCGGGAGGACTGAAGGACCAGGCGGCGAAGCTCAACGGTTCGTACGCTCCGGACCGCCCATGGCTTGATCTGTCCTGGCAAATGTTCGGAATCGCAACGGCGCTGGTGCCGGTCGCGCTGGTCGCGCATCTGCTGATCCGGGAGGGAACGGGCCTGCGGGCCATCGGCTTCGACCGGGCCAGGCCCTGGTTCGACCTCGGGCGGGGAACCCTGGTCGCGGCCGGCATCGGCAGCGCCGGACTGGCCTTCTACCTCGTGGCGCACGCCACCGGATTCAGCCTGACGGTCGTCCCGGAGTCCCTGCCCGAGGTCTGGTGGAAGTACCCCGTACTGATCCTCTCGGCGATCCAGAACTCCGTGGTCGAGGAGGTCATCGTCGTCGGCTATCTGCTGCGCAGACTCGGGCAGTTGGGCTGGACCCCGATGGCGGCCCTGGTGGCCAGCTCCGTGCTGCGCGGTTCGTACCACCTGTACCAGGGGATCGGCGGCTTCATCGGCAACGTGGTGATGGGCGTCGTCTTCGTCCTGCTCTACCGGCGCTGGGGCCGGGTGGGCCCGCTGGTCGTCGCGCACGCGCTCCTGGACATCGGGGCGTTCGTCGGATACGCGCTGCTCGCGGGCCGGGTCGGCTGGCTGCCCACGCTCTGAGCGGGTGCGGTGCGGTGAGGGGGCGGAAGGGGTGCGCCGGGATTCGGCGCACCCCGGTGGGGCCGTCGGTCAGAGCGCGGTGAGCAGTTCGCCGTCGATCACCGTGACCGCGCTGCCGGTCAGCAGGGTGCGCTCGCCGCGCAGCGCGGTGCGGACCAGGCCCGAGCGGGCGGAGGCCTGGAGTCCGGTGAGGTCGTCGCGGCCGAGGCGGGCCGACCAGAAGGGGGCCAGCGCGGTGTGGGCGCTGCCGGTGACCGGGTCCTCGTCGATGCCGACGCCCGGGAAGAAGCCGCGCGAGACGTAGTCGTAGCCCCGGGCGGGGTCCTCGGCCTCGGCGGTGGCGATGACGCCGCGCCGGGAGTGGGCCACCAGCGCGGCGAAGTCCGGGGCGAGCGCCCGTACGGTCGCCTCGTCGCGAAGCTCGACGAGCAGGTCCCCGACGTACTCGCCGGTGTCGTGCACCGAGACGGGGTCGGCCCCGAGGGCGTCGGCGAGACCGTACGGCACCGGCTCCTCGGCCAGTGGGGAGGTCGGGAAGTCGAGGGTCAGGGAGCCGTCCGGGTGCGCGGTCGCGGTCAGGATCCCGCAGCGCGCGGCGAACCGTACCGGGCCCGTGGCCAGGCCCGTGGTGTGCAGGACATGGGCGGTGGCGAGCGTCGCGTGCCCGCACATGTCCACCTCGGCGGTCGGGGTGAACCAGCGCAGCGCCCAGTCGGCCGTGCCGCCCGGCGGCAGCGGGTGGGCGAAGGCCGTCTCGGAGAGGTTGACCTCGGCGGCGATCTCCGAGAGGCGTTCGGCGGCCGGGAACGCGCCGCTCTCCAGCAGCAGCACGCCGGCGGGGTTTCCGGAGAAGGGGCGGTCGGTGAACGCGTCGACGATGCGAATCCTCATGGGTCGACCGTAGGGCGGCGGCGCGGAACTCGGCCAAGGCCAATTCCGGGTGTCTGGCCCCTGCCCGCCCCTGTCGGCGCGCCGCGCACCCGCGACTCCTGGAGCCGAGGGTCCCGCAGCGGGGTCACCCCTCGGCGGTACGCCCCGGCCCCGGCTCGACCGGCGTACGGCCGGGGCGGGTGTCGAGCGACCAGGTGTGCGTACAGCCGGGGCACTGCAGATGCACGACCGGACCGTTGTTGGAGATCAGATAGCGCCAGTGCTCGCCGCAGGTGCGACGGTCCGCGCAGGTCGCGCAGTGCCGGGCGTCGTCGCAGGCGGGGCAGGCCAGCCAGGCGCGGCGGGCGATGTCCGCCTGCGGATCAATGGGCAGCCGCACGGCCCGGGTCCTCGTCCGGCAGGACACCGGCGGCCACCAGCCGGTCGTAGGTGCGCTGCTGATCGGCGTCCAGGCCCGAGTAGAGCAGGGCGTAGGCCTCGTTCTCGCTGCGGAGGGCGGCCACCGGATCCCAGTCGGGCCCCAGCGCGGCGACGACCTCGGCCCGGCGCCGGGCTTCCTCGAAGGTCAGGTCGATGGTGAAGGGGGTGAGCTCGGCTGTCCCGTCCTGATGCAGGGGTGCGTTCATGGCTGCGCTTCCGGTGTGGGGGGTGAATCCTCACCATCTGTACCAGGGGTCCGCGGCGGCAGGGAAGGGTGACCTAAGTCGCCCGGTGGAGCCTCGGTCCCGCAGCCCCGGGGACGCGTCCTCGGATCGGTGGGCGAGGACGGGGTGTTGTCCGTACGGAGGTGCTCACGGCGGCCCGGCAGGGCGCGCGGCCTTGTGGCGCACGTCATAGCGTGAGCCTCCGTCCCAGGCGTACGAGCGGGGAGGCCGCCATGACGGCCGGGGACAGCATCATGCCCGCGGCTGCCACCAGAAGCCCGGCACGCAGCCCCCACTCCTGCGCGAGGATGCCGCCGAGCAGCGAGCCGAGCGGGGTGAGGCCCATACCGACGAAGGTGATCGTCGCGGCCGCGCGCCCCTGCATCCCGTCGGGCGTGACGGCCTGCCGTACCGACATGACCGTGACGTTCACCAGCTGGCTGAAGGCCCCGAACACGAAGTTGACGGCAAGGAGCGCGAGGACCGTCGCGGTCGATGAGCCGTGCAGTGCCGGTACGCACAGCAGCGCGCCGTTGCCGAGCACCGCCGCCGACACGAGCACCGCACCGTGGCCGAACCGCCCCGGCAGCCGTGCGGCCAGGACCGAGCCCAGGAGCGCACCCGGCCCGGTCGCCGCGAGGGCGAGACCGACGGTGGCGCCCGGCAGCTGCAGTTCGCGCGGGAGGAAGAGGAGGTAGACGGTCATCGTGGCCGCGAGGGAGAACTGGAAGGCGGCCGAGGCGAGGCACACGGCCCGCAGCCAGGGGTTTCCGGCGACGAAGCGGAGGCCCTCGTGGATCCGGTGCCGGATCCGAGGGGCGCGCTCCGGCTGCTCTCCGCGTACCGGAGGCACTGCTTCGTGTCGGCGGATCCGCCGCAGGGACAGGAACGACACCGCGAAGAACAGCGCGCCGGAGGCGGTGGCGACCGGCGCCGACAGCAGGGACACCAGCGCACCACCGAGCGCGGGACCACCGATCTGCGCGGCGGACCGGCTGCCTTCCAGCGCGCTGTTGCCCCGCACGAGCTGATCGCGCCGCACCATCCGTACGAGGGAGGCCTGGTAGGCCACGTCGAAGAGCACGGACAGGGCCCCGACGGTGAACGCCACCACGAACAGCGCGGGCAGGCCGAGCAGTCCGAGGAGTCCGGCCACGGCTGCCGCGCCCAGCGCCACGGCGCGGCCGGCGTCGGTGAGCACCATCACGGTGCGGGCCCGCCACCGGTCCACCCACGCACCCGCGAGGAGCGAGAGCAGCAGGACCGGCGCCTGCCCCACGGCGCGGAGGACGCCCAACTGGCGCTCGGGGGCGTCGAGCGTCAGGACGGCGAAGAGCGGCAGCACGACGAGTGTGGTGTGTTCGCCGAGCTGGGAGGCCGTCTGGCCCACCCAGAGCCTGCGGAAGTCGGCGTCCCGCCACAGGAAAGGGGCGGGGGAGGGAGAAGGGGAAGGAGGAGAAGCAGGGGACTGCACGGAAGCCTCTGGGGTCGCCGGAAACGAGAACCACCGCCCGGCGCGCAGAGCACGCCGGGCATCGGGCGGAAAAGGGCTCGCTGTGCCGCGACTTCAGAGGCAGCACGCGATGACGGGCCGGTCTCGGCCTACGACGTCAACGCGCGCTCGGACGACCGGGCATGTCTCTCCGCCTTCCCCGCTCCGTGGCTCACTCGTCGCCCCGAACGCTAGCGCTCGGCGGGCCGGGGCGACAGGCGATTACCGACGACCGCAGGCGACCGTAGGCGGCCACAGGCGACTACGGGTGTCCGCAGGCGACTACGGGCGACTACGGGCGACTACGGGTGAGTACGGGCGTACGAGGCCGCATCACGCGACGGCGGTGCCCTCCACCTCCACCAGCTGGCCGGGGACCGCGAGTCGCGTCACCCCGAGCAGGGTGCTGGCCGGCGCCACCCCGGCCGCGCCCAACCGCCCCGCCAGCACGCCGTAGTGCCGGAGGAGCAGATCGACGTCGGTCGTGTACACGTTGAGCCGGACGAGGTTCGCGAGCGACATGCCGGCCTCGCCTAGCACGGCCTCCAGGTTGTCGGTGCTCAGCGCCAACTGCGCCGCCATATCGCCGTCGTGCAGAGGCTTGCCGTCGTCGCTCATCGCGGTCTGCCCCGAGATGTACAGGGTCCGGGTCTGCCCGGAGACGACCTCACCCTGGTTGAACCCCAGGTCCACCGACCAGGTCACCGGGTTGACGGCTGTTCGTTCCACGGCCACTTCAGCTCCATTCGGTTCATTCGATACGCGGTAGCTGCCTGCTCGGGCGGCGACCGCGGGTTCGATGTCGTGCCGAGGAGCCTCCCAATCAAAGACGACACCCTTGGTCATGTATTTCGCTACGGTTCCCGCATGCGCGCCGACCGACTGGTCTCCCTGGTACTGCTGTTGCGTCAGCGCGGCCGGCTGACCGCGGACACACTGGCCCGCGAGCTGGAGGTGTCCACCCGTACCGTGCTGCGCGACATCGAGGCGCTGTCCGCGGCAGGCGTTCCGGTCTACGCCGAACGCGGCCGGCACGGCGGGTTCGCGTTGCTGCCCGGTTTCCGGACCGAGCTCACGGGGCTGAACCACGACGAGGCCCTCGCCCTGCTGGCCGCCGGATCGGGGCGCGGGGAGCAGGTGTTCGGCCTCGGGGCGGCGCTGGCCTCGGCGATGCGGAAGGTCGTCGACGCGTTGCCCGAAAGTCATCAGGCCACCGCGGGCGACGCGGCCCGGCGGTTCCTCGTCGACCCGGAGACCGATCTGCTCTCACGCCGGACCGCCGCCGACGAGGTGCCCGGCGCCACCATGGTCGAGGTCCGCCGGGCCGTCCTCGCCGGGCACAAGCTGCGCATCCGTTACGCGGCCACGGGGCAGGGGCCGCGGTGGCGCACGGTGGACCCGATCGGCCTGGTCACCGTACGGGACCGGGGCTATCTGCTGGCCACGAGATCCGGCGAGGACCGCACCTACCGGCTGTCGCGGGTGCTGGCCGCCGAGGAGCTGCCCGAACCGGCACAGCGGCCGGACCGGGTCGATCTGGACCGGATCTGGCGGGAACGTTCCGCGCGGTTCCTCGCCGACGACCACCTCACCGTGCTGGTACGGGTGAACCCGGTGCGGCGCGAGGAGCTGCTCGGCACCGTGCTGGCCGTCCGCGCGGAAGCCCCCGACGCGGACGGCTGGCCGAGGCTGGAGGTCACCTTCCAGGACTCACGGCACGCCGAATGGGCCCTGTGGCAGCTCGGCACGGACGCGGAAGCCCTGGCCCCGCAGTCGCTGCGCAACGCCCTGCGGGACCGGGCCGCCACGGTCGCCGCCCGCTACGGAGAGGTATCCCGGGAGCCCTTCCGCCCGGGCGGACCCTGATACTCCGCCGGGTCGGGTCGGCCCGCTGGCCCGCTGGCCCGTGTCGCCGGACCTGGACCGGAGGCCGATGGCCGATGTCCTGCGCCCTGTGTCCTACGTCCGTTCCGTGGTGGGCGGCGCCTGCGGTGTGCCGGGCGGAGGCACGTCGAGAACGCGGGAGAGGGCGGCCATCAGGGGAGCGGAGTGGCCGGGCAGGTGCTCGGAGACCCAGTCGGCCGCCGCCGCGAGGAACCCGGTCAGGTCGCGCTCGACGTCGGCGAGCAGACGGCGGAGCTCGGTGACCGACAGGTCGATCACCGGGCTGTCGGTCCGGTCAGTGTCGACGGTCAGGCGGACGGTGTCGCCGAGGCGTTCGGCCAGCGACGACTGAGGCTCGTGGCCGTACCCGATTCCGCCCCCGCAGTCGGCGACCACGTACCAGTCCCGCCAGTCCTCCAGCCCGTCGCAGCAGCCGGGCGAGAAGACGACGCCCGTGGCGGTGTCCGTGACCCGCAGGCCGCCCGCGGCGTAGAGGTTGTCGAGATGCAGCAGTCCGTGCAGGAAGCCGCCGACGGGGTCGGCCGGCCGGGGCGGCAGTTCTCCGTCGTCCGCGGGGTCGACGTCATTGCACGCGGCGATGCGCATGAGAGCTGTCCCCACCTCGGCGGGCGAGAGGTCACCGCCGAGCGGCAGGAAGCCGAACCGTTCGGTCTCCACGACGGGCCAGAGGTCGAAGCCGTCAGGGGTGTTCATCTCCAGAACGGGCCGCATCACGATCATCCGGCGAAGTATTCCCATCCCCGGAAGCGAAGGAAAGGGAAGCGAGGGGACGGCAAGAGAGGCGAGAGAGCCGAGGGCCGCTGACCGATCGGGAGAAACAGGTGCCGCAACTGGTCGCGAACGGCCACCCGAATCGCGATGCGGCCACGGCGCTGTTCATCGGCGACGCGAGCGTCAAGACCCATCTGCAGCACATCTACGACAAGCTCCGCGTCCGCGTCCGCGACCGGGCCTCGGCGGTGGCCGAGGGCTACCGCCGCCACCTGCTCACGTAGCGCCTCCGCTACTGGTCACGGCCCGCGGTTCCCGTCGCGCGTCATCTGACCCGTCGCAGTGACTCGGCGGAGCGGGAGTGTCGATGGGCTGCGACTCGTTCGCGGGTCGCGCATCGACGGGAGCAGTAGCGACGCTCCGGGCCGCTGCCCTGGGTGATGAAGACGTTCTGACAGGTGGGGGATGCGCAGACCCTGCCGGGCGGACTTTGGCGGTCCCAGACGAGAACGGTCAGGGCCATGCAGGACGAGGCGAGAAGCCACTCGTCCCAGGGGGCGTCGTCCTCGCTGTCGAGGTGGGGGTGCCAGGGAGTGCTGCCGTTGTGCGAGGTCAGGCGGAGCGGTCCGGTGTGGTCCGCCAGGAGCTGGTTGAGGATGGTCGCGGCGTCATCGGCGTGCTGAGCGGCGAAGACCGGCCGCAGCAGTGCGGCGGCCGCGTGCATCCCGGCAACGTCGCGGGTGGTGAGGTCGATGGGGTCGGTCTCGCCGTAGTCACGGAGCACGTCGGCGACGTCGGTGGGGTCGGGGCAGTCGTCAGCCAGGGCGTTGATCAGGGCTGCGGTGCGCCGGGCTGTGGTCAGCACGGAGTGCCGGGTGGACCCATCGTCGCTGTGGAATGACACCTGTGAAATGTAACGCATCTTGCTAAGTTTTGAGTTACATCCGTAACGTCTTGCTGGTGAAAAAGCGTTACTCACTTCGCTTCTATCTCGGCGGTGCGGTGGCAGCCCGTGCCGGGGACGAGATGTCAGGGCCGGCGCTGATGCTGACAGCGTTTGCGTTGACCGGATCGACCATCGCCGCGTCGTCGCTGCTCGCGGCCATCACGATCTCTGCCGCTGTAGGGGGGCCGGTGCTCGGGGCACTCCTCGACAGAACGCATCGGCCGGGACGCCTGCTGGCCGGAGCCCTTGTCCTGTATGCGGTGGGGCTGGGGGCGATTCTTGGGGGACTGGGGCGGTGGCCGTTCGCTGTCACGATCTTGATCGCAGCGGTGACAGGGCTGTTGGGGCCGGCGCTGTCGGGCGGATGGACGGCCCAACTTCCGCGTGTGGTGTCGGGTGACCGACTGCCCCGGGCGAATGCGCTCGATGCCATGACGTTCAATATGGCGAGTCTGGCCGGTCCGGCTCTCGCCGGCGGTGTGGCAGAGGCGCTGGGCGCCCCGATGGCCGTGGTGGTCTCTGTGGTGCTCATCGCCTTGGCGCTGCCCGCCGCATGGATGCTGCCCGCCCGTCCCGGCCGAGTGCTGGGAGTGCGGGCAACTTCGGTGACCAGCGACCTTGTTGCCGGAGTACGGGTCATCCTCGGAAGACCGTCCTTGGCCCGAGCCACTCTCACCTCGACCGTCTCCTGCATCGCCCAGGGAATGCTGATGGCGTGCATCCCGCTCCTCGGCGAACGTGTTCTGGGCGAGGCCGGCCGCGGCGCGGTGCTGCTCTCCTGCGTGGCGATAGCAGCTTTGGTGGCCAACGTCGTACTCGCCGGGTTCCCGCGTTCAGTCGCCCCCGACACGATCATCTGGGCCAGTGCCCTTGTCCAGGCTGCCGCGCTGGCGTTGGCCCCGTGGGGTCAACCAGTCGTACTCATCGTGGCCGTGCTCATCGTGGGGATAGGGGAAGGTCCCCAGCTGGCCGCCTTGTTCGCAGTCCGCCACCGGGAGGCCCCGGATCACCTGCGAGGCCAGATCTTCACCACCGGCGCCAGCCTGAAGATCACCGGATTCGCCCTGGGAGCAGCAGTTGCCGGACCCGTAGCGACGTGGTCTCTTCCAGGCGCTTTGGCGCTCGCAGCGAGCGTGGCGGCCCTCGCGGCACTGGTCTTCTTCGTGATCCCGTCGGCAACCGCCAACTCGCCCGAGGCCGTCACGATGTCGACTTGAGCGGTCCCCCCGGACGGTCATCCTTAGCGATCACTCAACCTTCGCCGCGAGAGATCGTCATCCACCGAGATTCGACGGCCTTGTCATCCGATAGTTTCCGATATATCGTTGACGCATCGCGACAGATCAACGATGGAAGGAGCGTAGCGATGCGTTCACACGGACATGGTTATGAGCACGGGCCGGGGCACTACGGGCCCGGTCATCACGGTCGAGGCGAGGGTGACGGCCGTCGGGCCGCTTTCGGGCCGTTCGGGCCGCCGTTCGGCGGCGGGCCCTTCGGTGGCGGGCGCGGTCGGGGCGGCGGTGGCCGGGGGCGGGCGCGGCGCGGTGATGTGCGGGCGTCGATCCTGGCTCTGCTGAAGGACCGCCCGATGCACGGTTACGAGATGATCCAGGAGATCGGCGAGCGCAGCGGCGGGGCCTGGCGGCCCAGTCCCGGCTCCGTCTATCCGACGCTCCAGCTGCTGGAGGACGAGGGGCTGATCGTCAGCGCCAGCGAGGGCGGCAAGAAGCTGTTCACGCTCACCGAATCCGGACGGAGCGAGGCCGAGACCGGCCCCGAGGCTCCGTGGGAGGAGGCCGGGCGCGGCGTGGACTGGGAAGGCGTCAACGAGATCCGGCAGGCCGGATTCGGTCTGATGGAGGCGTTCGGGCAGGTCTGGAAGACCGGCTCGGCCGACCAGCGGCAGAAGGCGCTCACGGTCATCAACGACGCGCGCAAGAAGCTCTATCTGATTCTCGCCGACGAGCACTGAGCCGTACCGGAAGCCGGCTGTGCGCCCGAGGCGAGTGGGTGGCAGATGCGAAAGGCCCCGTGGGACGGATTCCGCGGGGCCTTTCGCGTGCCGTGCGGCCGGGCGTGATCAGGGGGCGACCAGTCCGCCGAGCTTGCGCAGCGACTCCTGGAGCGCCGCCGTCGCGGAGTCCTTGAGCTTGCCGCCCATCAGGGAGACCGCCGCTCCGGTGAACTCCCCGTCGATGCGCATCGTCGTGGCGTCGCCCTCCGGGGTCAGGGAGTACCGCATGGCCAGGTTGGCCCCCATCGGGCCCTTGCCCCGGGTCGCCAGCAGGCGGCCCTGCTCCAGTTCGTCGACCGTCCAGGTCACCTCGGCCGGGAAGCCCATGAGCTTCATGTTCTCCTCGTAGGTGGCCGCGAGCTTCAGTTCGGCCGGGCCGCCCCCGGGGAAGCTGGTGTGGGTGGCGTTCCACTCCCCGTACGACGAGAAGTCCGTCAGGCGGTCCCAGACCTTCTCGGCGGGCGCCTCGATGCGTGCCTCGGCGCTGACTTCAGCCATGCGACCACCCCTGGTTCGTCCGGTTTCGGTGTCGCGGAACGTAGTGGCAGTCGCGTCAACATTCAATACTGATGAACCGTCAGATCTGCTGCGGCTGCCGGTTCCGCCAGATCACCGCGGCGTCGAAGCGGTCCGACGCGCGGGGGTGGGGGCCCTCGTCGTGGCAGTGGAAGGCCGTCCAGAAGAGATCGGCGGGCAGGGCGTCATCGGGTGCGTACACGCGGTAGACGTACTGCAGCCCGTCCTGGGCGAGCAGGGCGACCATCCAGAACAACCCGTTGCTCCCTTCCCGTCCCCGTTCTCCGAGCCGCGTGCGCTGTCGCGTGAGGGACGTGTGCGCGGGGGTCGGCGGTTGCCGTGGGGGCGTGCGATGCAAGGCGGCGCGCGCCCCCGGGCTGACATGGTTGTGCCCCTCGGCACGATCTCATCCGCAAGGATGAGGGGCCGCTCCGGTGTCCCCAACTTCGGTGGGATGTCCAATGGGTCGCTCCGGGGATGTCTTCCGGCCGTGGGACTGATGGGGTAGAGGTGTGCAAAACCGGACGCCGCGGATGCCTGAACAGCCCGCACCGAACCACGCCGAACTCGATGCCCGCTTCACCGTGGAACTGGCATCGGTGCTGACGGGTGCGCGCAGGCGTGCGCTGCGCGACGGGGACCGGCAGATCGACACCGCCCACCTGCTCCACTCGCTGATCGAGTTGGACCCCGAGGTCCGCGAGGCCTTCGACGGCGGTCCTCAGCTGGCCAGGGTGCTCGGCTATCTCGTCCAGCGCAGCATCGGTTACGGGCTCCGCTGGCAGGGCTCCGTCGAGGACTCCGGCGCCGTTCCGCTGGTGCGCGACCCGGCCGTCGACGGCTGGTCGCCCTCGGCCCTCGCCGCGATGGAGGGCGCGCTGGACCGTGCGGCAACGCGCGGGGAAGCGCGCGCCGCCGGCCTCGATCTGCTCGCCGCGCTGGCGGCCGACGCCGAGTGCCGGGCGGTGGAGGTGCTCTCCCGCGGGGGCGTGGAAGCGCGGTGGCTGGCGGACCGGGTGGCCGCGCTGTCGGCGGAGGCGGCACGCCAGGGGTGAGCCGCCTCCGCGTGGTGGCGACGGTGCGATCCCTCCCGCGACGGTGACCTACCGGCCTTGCGTTACGGAGGCGGTGCGGGTTCCCGTGGCCGCCGTGTGCGCGGCCCGCTCCGGGGCCGTGGCGCGGGTGTCGTCTCGACAGGTGTCACGGGGATGACGGTGCTGTCGACTGCTGCCATGATGTGCCGATGCACGCGTCTTCGGGGTTTCAGGGCAGAAGCGCCGGGCTGGGCCTCGCCCTGCTCTCGGCCTTTGCGTTCGGCGGTTCGGGAGTGGCGGCCAAGCCGCTGATCGAGGCGGGTCTCGACCCGTTGCACGTGGTCTGGCTGCGTGTCGCGGGCGCCGCCGTCATCATGCTCCCGGTCGCCTGGCGCCACCGGAACCTCGTACGGGAACGCCCCGCGCTGCTCGCCGGGTTCGGCCTGTTCGCGGTGGCCGGTGTCCAGGCCTTCTACTTCGCCTCGATCTCCCGTATCCCGGTCGGTGTGGCGCTCCTGGTGGAGTATCTGGCGCCCGCGCTGGTCCTCGGCTGGGTCCGCTTCGTGCAGCGCAGGCCCGTCACCCGGGCCGCCGCGGTCGGTGTGGTGCTGGCGGTCGGCGGCCTCGCCTGCGTCGTCGAGGTCTGGGCCGGGCTCAGCTTCGATCTCCTCGGGCTGCTGCTGGCCCTCGGCGCGGCCTGCTGCCAGGTCGGCTACTTCGTCCTCTCCGACCACGGCGGGCAGAGCGGCGGCGAGGGTGAGCGAGCCGAGCCTCCGCACCCCGTCGGCGTCATCGCGTACGGACTGATCGTCGGCGCGGCCGTCCTGACCGTCGTCGCCCGCCCCTGGGGCATGGAATGGTCACTGCTCGGCGGCAGCGCGGGCATGAACGGCAACGAGGTCCCCGCCTGGCTGCTGCTCGGCTGGATCGTGCTGCTCGCCACCGTGCTCGCGTACGTCACCGGGGTCGTCTCGGTCCGGCTGCTCTCGCCCCAGGTGGCCGGGGTCGTCGCCTGCCTCGAAGCGGTCATCGCGACCGGTCTGGCCTGGGTGCTCCTCGGCGAACACCTCTCCGCGCCGCAGCTCATCGGCGGGTTCGTCGTGCTGACCGGAGCGTTCATCGCCCAGTCCGCCGCGCCGAAGCCCCCGTCGGGCCCGGTCGCCGCCGGGTCCGGCACCGGTGCGGTGGCCGGGGGCGTCGAGGGCGAGTTGTCCAGCGGCCGGGCCCCGCATTAGTGTGCCCACCATGCATCTGACTGTGCTGCCGCCGCCTGCCGCCTAGAGCGCGCGGCCACTCCTGACGAAGACCGGGCTCGGGCAGTCCCCGAGCGGTTCGTCGCTGCCCGCGTGCGGAGTCGAGCGACCCACCACTCTGTCCTTCTCTGGAGAAGTTCATATGCACACCCCTGTTGCTTCCGCGCTGCCCGTCGGGCGCGGCCTGCTGTACCTCGTCGTGGCCGGAGTCGCCTGGGGCACCGCCGGCGCGGCCGCCTCGCTGATCTTCCGGGTCAGCGATCTCGGACCGCTCGCCCTGTCCTTCTGGCGCTGCGCGGGCGGTCTCGTCCTGCTCGCCGGGGCCCTCGCGCTGCGCCCCCGCCGCGCACCCCGCAAGCCCGAGCCCCGGCGTCGCCGGCTGCTCCGGATCCTCGGTACCGGCATCGGGCTCACCCTGTTCCAGAGCGCGTATTTCGCGGCGGTCGAGGCCACCGGTCTCGCCGTCGGCACCGTCGTCACGCTCGGCGCCGGGCCCGTACTGATCGCCGTCGGGGCGCGTCTGCTGCTGGGCGAACGCCTCGGCGGCGGCGGACTGGCCGCCGTGACCGGCGCGCTGACCGGGCTCGTCGTGCTGGTCCTGGGCGGTGAGGGCGGCGACGTCGTGCCGGCCGGGGTGCTCCTGGCGCTGCTGTCCGCCGCCGGGTACGCGGCGATCACGCTGCTCACCCGGTGGCTCGGGCGGGACGGCGACGGCGG
The DNA here is from genome assembly GCF_055792845.1 of Streptomyces sp. DSM 106670. Classification (NCBI taxonomy): domain Bacteria; kingdom Bacillati; phylum Actinomycetota; class Actinomycetes; order Kitasatosporales; family Streptomycetaceae; genus Streptomyces; species Streptomyces sp. DSM 106670. The sequence continues at coordinate 919,340 of NZ_CM147704.1, read as the reverse complement.
CGACGCGCTGACCACCAGCGCCTGGGCGTTCGGCATCGGAGCGGTGGGCCTGCTGCCCATGGCGCTGGCCGAGGGGCTGGTGCCGCACACCGCGGAGACCGGGCAGGTGCTGTGGCTGCTGGTCTATGTGGCGGCGGTGCCCACGGCGCTCGCCTACGCGCTGTACTTCGCCGGAGCGGCCGCCGTCCGGTCGGCCACCGTCTCCGTGATCATGCTCCTGGAGCCGGTGAGCGCGGCGGTCATCGCGGTGACCGTCCTGCGGGAGCGGCTGACGGCGGCCACGGTTCTCGGCACGCTGCTCCTGCTGACCGCCGTGGCCGGACTGGCTCTCGCGGAGGCACGCGGTGCGGCGGCCGCCCGCCGGAAGGAGGCCGTGGGCGTCGCGGTGTGACGGGCCCAGTCCGACGGGTCGCGGCAGCCGTGGCCGCCGCGACCTCCGTCAGAGCGCGGACAGGTAGTCCGGTACGCCGATCGCGGGATCCAGGTCGTCCGCGGGGACCGGCGCCGCGTAGCCCCGGGTGAGCGGCACGATGCCGGTCCAGTGGGGCAGGGTGCTGTCCTCGGGCTCGTCGTTGGGGCCGCCGGTGCGGACCTTCGCGGACACCTCGTCGAGGTCCAGCCGGATCACCGCCGTCGCGGCCAGTTCCTTGGTGTCGGCCGGCCGGGAGTCGCGGGAGCGGCCGGGCACGACCTGGTCCACGATCGCGTCCAGGGCGCGCCTGCGCTCCTCGGGGTCGGTCACCGTCACGGCCGTGCCGTGCACCACCACCGAGCGGTAGTTCATCGAGTGGTGGAAGGCGGACCTGGCCAGCACGAGGGCGTCGACATGGGTGACCGTCAGGCAGACCGGCAGCCCGGGGTCCGCGCTCCTGGCCGAGCGGAGCGGTCGCGAGCCCGTCGAGCCGTGGACGTACAGCCGCTCTCCTATCCGGCCGAAGAGGGTCGGCAGGACGACCGGGGCGCCGTCGCGCACGAAGCCCAGGTGGCAGAGGTAGGCCTCGTCGAGGATCGAGTGGACCAGCTCGCGGTCGTAGGAGGCGCGCTCCTTGGATCGGGTGGGCACGGTGCGATCGGTGGGAAGGTAGGGGGCGGCGACGCCGGAGCCCGTGCCGTCGGGCGGTGCGGTGTGCTGCATTGCTTACTCCATTGCGCTAGTGCATAATGTTGTTTGTGCTAGGAGAATATCGGATCAGTGGGCGGCGCGCATCGGAGATTGCCGCCAGTGTCGAGCGCGGGGTCGGCTCCGGAGACCTCCCGCCGGGTCATGTGCTGCCCCCCATGCGGGAGTTGGCGGCGCGCCTGGAGGTCAATCCCAATACGGTGGCGGCCGCCTACCGGACGCTGCGCGAGCGCGGGGTGATCGAGACGGCGGGCCGCCGGGGGAGCCGGGTGCGTCCCGCCCCGGCCAGCACATCGCGCGGATCGCTGCGGATCGAGGCGCCTCCGGGCGTCCGGGACCTGGGCGAGGGCAATCCCGATCCGGAGCTGCTGCCCGGCCTCGGTCCTGCGCTCGCCGCAGCCGCCGCGGCCGACGCGGAGAGCCACGGTCTGTACGGGCAGGCCCCGGTGGTCGCGGAGTTCGCCGCGTACGCCCGCGCCGCGATGGACGCCGACGGGGTTCCCGCCGGGCCCCTCGCCGTGACCTCCGGCGCCCTGGACGCGATCGAGCGGGTCCTCGCGGCGCACCTCAGGCCGGGCGACGCGGTGGCGGTGGAGGACCCCGGCTGGGGCAGCGTGCTCGACCTCGTACCGGCGCTCGGGCTGCGCGCCGTACCGGTGGGCGTGGACGACTCCGGCCCGCTGCCCGCCGATGTGGAGCGGGCGCTGCGGGCCGGGGCGCGGGCCCTCGTCGTCACCGACCGGGCGCAGAACCCGACCGGCGCGTCGCTGGACGCGCCGCGCGCCCGGGAACTGCGCGCGGTCCTCGCCCGCCACCCGGACGTGCTGCTGATCGAGGACGACCACGGCCACGCCATCGTCGACCTGCCGCTGCATCCGCTGGCCGGGGCGACGGCCCACTGGGCGTTCATCCGCTCGGCGGCCAAGGCGTACGGCCCGGATCTGCGGGTCGCCACGCTCACCGGGGACGCCGTCACGGTCGACCGGGTGGCGGGGCGGCAGCGGCTCGGGCCCGGCTGGGTCAGCCGGCTGCTCCAGCGCGCCGTGCTCCATCTGTGGACCTCGGGCGCCGTCGACACCCGTACGGTCGCCCGGTCCTACGGGGCTCGCCGGGACGCGCTCATCCAGGCGCTGGCGGAGCGCGGTGTGCCGGCTCGGGGGCGCAGCGGGATGAACGTGTGGGTGCCCGTGAGCGACGAGACCGGGGCGGTCGCCCGGCTGCTCCACGCGGGCTGGGCGGCGGCCCCGGGCGCGCGCTTCCGGCTGGACACGCCCCCCGGGGTGCGACTCACCGTCTCCCCGCTGACGGCGGCGGACATCGGCCCCCTGGCGGACGCGGTGGCCGCCGCCGCGGGGCCGGCGCGACCGGTCAACTACGGCTGAGACGTGGGGCGTCCGCGCCCTGCGGAGCGGCGGCCGGGTGCCCGGTCGGCTCGTCCGGTACGGCGGTGGCGGCCGCTTCGGGCGGGGCGGCGGCCGGGTGCCCCGCAGGCTCCTTCGGTACGGCGGTGGCGGCCGGGCGGGCGCGGCTCTGGGTGAGGGCCGCCCCGACCAGGACGATCAGCGCCCCGACCGGGGTGTTCCAGCTCAGCCGTTCACCCAGCAGCGCGACGCCCGCCGCCGTAGCGATCACCGGAATGAAGTACGTGACCATCTGGGCCGTCGTCGGACCGACCTCCTGGACCAGACCGTACTGGAGCAGCACCGCCAGGCCCGTGCCCAGCGCGCCCAGAGCGAGGATGCTGAGCGTCGGAAGCAGCGGGAAGGAGGTGGGCGCCGAGGTGAACAGCGGTGTCACCACGGCCAGTTGCACCGTACCGAGGAAGAGCTGGCTGCCCGTCAGCGCCAGCGTCGACGAGCCGGTGCCGGCCAGCGTGCGGCGGACGTAGATCCAGCCGACCGGGTAGCAGAACGAGGCGAGCAGCGCCATGCCCGTACCCGGCAGGTCCAGGCCGGAGAAGCCCTGCCAGGCGCCCAGCACCGTGAGAACGCCGAGGAAGCCGAGACCGAGACCGGCCACCCGGCGGCGGGTCGGGCGGTCCTCCGACAGGGCGACCACCGAGAGCGCCATGCCCCACAGCGGCGAGGTCGCGTTGCAGATACCGGCCAGCGTCGAGGGGATCGTCAGCTCGGCGTAGGAGAAGAGCGAGAACGGCAGCGCGTTCAGAAGGAACGCCGCGACCGTGAGGTGCCCCCAGGTCCGGGCCGAACGCGGCAGCCGTTCCCGGCGCATCGCCATGGCCGCGACCAGCACCGCCGTACCGGCGAGCAGCCGGCCGAAGGTGACCTGGAACGGGGCGTAGCCCTCGGTCCCGACCTTGATCAGCAGAAAGCTGAACCCCCAGATGAGCGAGAGCGCCGCGAACCGGATCCGCCAGTCGAGAGCGGGGCGCCGGGCCGGTGGTGCGGACGGGACGGGCGGGGGAGGTGCTGACGCCGGGGCCGTGGCCCTCGGCTCGCAGGGAGCGCTCATGGTGCCCAGCCTGACGAAGATGACCTCGTAGGACAAGCGAGAGTTTCTGTGCGTGTTCGCGTAGCATCGCTTACATGTTGAACCTGGAGCGGCTGCGCACCCTGGACGCCCTCGCCCGGCACGGCTCGGTGAGCGGGGCGGCCGACGGGCTGCACGTCACCACGTCGGCGGTCTCGCAGCAGATGGCCAAGCTGGAGCGCGAGGTCGGGCAGCGGCTGCTCGCCAAGAACGGCCGGGGTGTCCGCCTCACCGACGCGGGCCGGCTGCTCGCGGACCATGCCGCGCGGATCCTGTCGCAGGTGGAGCTGGCCCAGTCCGACATCGAGGCGCAGCGCGGCGAGGTCGTCGGTGAGGTACGGATCTGCGCCTTCCCGACCGCGGCGCGCGGGCTGTTCCCCGCGACGCTCACCACCCTGCGCGCCGACCACCCCGACCTCACCGTCCGTACCCGGGAGTTGGAGCCCGAGCAGGGGCTGCGCGCGGTGCTGCGCGGTGACGTCGACCTGGCCGTCGTGCTCGACTGGAGCAACAAGCGGCTGCCCGTGCCCGGCGGTCTGACCAAGGCCGAACTCCTCGACGACGCACCGGACATCGCCATGCCGGCCGGGCATCCGCTGGCGGACCGCGACGAGGTGGAGCTGGAGGACTTCGCGGACGACCCGTGGGTGTCCTGGCCCGAGGGTGAATTCTGTTACGAGTGGCTGATGTTCACGCTGCGTTCGCGGGGCATCGAGCCGCGCATCGCCCATCTGGCCGGTGAGCACCATACGCAACTCGCGCTGATCGCGGCCGGGTTCGGCGTCTGTGTGGCTCCCCGGCTGGGGCGCGGCCCGGTTCCCGACGGGGTGCGCCTGGTGCCGGTGCGGCAGACCATGCGACGGCACGTCCATGTGGTCTGGCGCACCGACGCGGACCGCCGGCCGTCGGTCCGCGCGGCGGTGGACGCGCTGCGGGCGGCGGGCGCGGGCGTGGCGGCCGCCGAGGTCAGGTGAGACCGGCGAGCTTGCGGAAGTCCCAGGAGGTGATCGTCTCCGGGGTGAGCCGCAGCCAGGCGTGCCGTCCGTCGTGGGGCATCTCCGTGATGCCGAAGTACTTCACCGGGAACAGCCGCTCCGGCTCCACGAGTTCGGGGCAGGGCTCGCCCGTGCGCGGAGCCTCGCCGATGAACTCCGCCCGGCCGGTGAGCTCCACGCCGCGCAGCTCCTCGTACCCCTCGCCGTCGTCCACGACCACGGCGATCCTGGTGTCCTTGCGCAGCTGGGACCAGCGACGGCTGCGGGTGATGGAGTACAGCCAGAGCGAGCCGCCGTCCCAGACGAACCACAGCGCGCCGATGTGCGGAGCGCCGTCGGAGCCGAGCGTGGCCACCCGGCAGGTGCGCTGCTCCCCGAGGTAGGCGTCCCGCTCCTCGGGCGTCATCATGATCCGGCGGCCTCGTCGCTGGGTGTCGGTCATGTGCCGCCCTCTCCTGGAATCTCGCCCGAATCTGACTAGGTGTCAGAAATCATGGACGCTCTTCCTTCATGACGCAATGGCCGCTACTCTCGCGCGCCCGGTCCCGTCCACGGAACCCGCCCCGGGAACAGGAAAGGGAGGAGCGCCCGTGCCGTCGAGGGAATCACAGGAGCGGCTCACCGCGCTGCTCGACCCCGCCACCACCGTCCTGCTGACCGTCGAGTGCCAGCAGGGGGTGGTGGGGCCGGACAGCGCCCTGCCCGAACTCGCCGCCGCAGCCCGCTCGTCGGGCGCCCTGGACCACGTCGCCCGGCTCGTCGCCGCCGCCCACGAGAGCGGCGTCCAGGTGATGCACGCGATCGCCGAGAGCCGGCCCGACGGGCGCGGCGGCAACCGCAACGCCCGGCTCTTCCGCGCCGCCGCCCGGCTGCCCGTCCAGCAGCACACCGGCACCACCGCCGTCCGGGTCGCACCCCCCATCGAGGTGGCCGACGAGGATCTCGTCGTCCGCCGGCTGCACGGCCTCTCGCCCCTGGCCGGCACCGACGTCGACCCGCTGCTGCGCAACCTCGGCTGCCGCACGCTCGTCATCATCGGCGTATCGGCCAACATCGCCATCCCCAACGCCGTCTTCGACGCGGTCAACCTCGGCTACACGGCCGTCGTCCCGGCCGACGCCATCGCGGGGGTGCCCGCCGAGTACACCCCCGCCATGGTCCGTAACACCCTCGCCCTGGTCGCCACCGTCACCACCACCGACGCCGTCCTCGGCAGCTGGAAGCGACCGCGCAGGCAGCGGACGACGGCCGTCTGAGAGCCGGTCCTACGCCAGCCTGATCGCATCGCCCTTGACGACGATCTCGCGGGCGGGCAACGGCTGGGTGGCGGGCCCGCCGGTCGGGCTGCCCGTGGCGGCGTCGAAGGTGGAGTTGTGGCAGGGGCAGGTGATCGTGCCGGCCGAGACGTCCTTGACCGCGCAGCCCTGATGGGTGCACGTGGACGAGAACGCCTTGAACTCGCCCGGCCGCGGCTGGGTGACCACGACCTTCTGCGCGGCGAAGACCACCCCGCCGCCCTCCGGAATGTCGGAGGCCGCGGCGAGCACGTCACCGCCTTTGCCCCCGCCGCCGTTCCCGGGCTGCTCGACCGCGTCCGAGCCGCCCGGATCGTCCGATCCGCCGCACGCGGTGAGGGCGGCCGCCGCTCCGGCCGCCCCCACGGCCACGACCACCGTGCGGCGTCCGAGGAGGATCCGGTGCTCCTGCGTTGCGCTCATCGCGGCAATTCCCTTCGTCGGTGTCCCGGTGGGGGCCCGGTGGTGTCCGGGCCCCGTCCTCGATGACTTCGATCAGGGGTACGTGCCGCGCCGCGCGGATGTTCACGCGGGAGGTGGCAGCCGGTCAGGCGGAGTAGCCCTTCGGCGGGATGAGGGAGGCGAGTTGGTCGAAGGAGATCCAGTAGATCTGGTTGCCGCCGAAGGACGCCGGGTCCGCGATGAGAACGGTGCGGTCGACCGCGTCGTAGCCGAAGACGGTGAAGTAGTGGTAGATCGTCTGGTCCGGCGGGTAGCCGGGCGGCTGGTTGCCCGGCGGGGCGACGATGTTGGCGACCAGCGGATAGTTGCGGTCGATGTCGAACACGATGTCGTGCCACAGGAGGTCCCGCTGCCCCTGGGTGGGCGGGTCGTTCGGCATCTCCTTGGTCTCGTACCAGCCGCCGCCGAGACGCGCGTTGAGCACGCCCGTGACCTGGCCGATGTGATCGGTGCCCGCCTCGGTCGTACCGAGCTGCGCGGCCAGTTCGCCCTGGCTCGGCGCGGCGGTCCGGGCGGAGAGCGCGATGCGCGTCGCGGCGGGACCGCACCAGTAGCCGGTCTCCTGGACCTGGTAGTCGATCTCCAGCCAGCGTGCGTCGCTCGTGCGCCCGGCGGCGACCCGCAGCCCGGCCCCCGGCTCGTCGTAGCCGGAGACGAGGGCCGTGCCGGCCGTCGAGTCATGGGCCCGTACGTCCACGACCGGGACGGCGGGGGCGGGCGACGCCTGGGCGGTGCCGGGGAGAAGAAGTGCTCCGAGGAAAAGCGTTGCGACCGTGCCGGTGACAAGTCTCGCGCGCATGAGGGCTCCTGTGGGGAGGGTGCCGTACGGAAACACCGGCGCGGGGCGGCGGTGGGGGCCACCCGGCCGGGTGCGGTGCGATGGAAGCAGCCAGCGTGGCGGCCGGCCCGGGACGGGCACAAGCGGTGTAAGCCCAGGCTTACGGGCGCGGTTCGCCGCCCGGCCCACGCCCGGCGCGCCGGTCCTCCGCGGCCAGCAGCGCACGCCCCTCGGCGGTCGCGACGTGAAACGCGCGGCCAGCCGTGCGCACGGTGGTGGTCAGCCCCGCCGCGCGCAGCACGTTCATGTGCTGGCTGACGGCCGGGTGGGTCACCTGGAGCAGCCGGGCCGCCTCCACGGTGGAGCAGCCGGTACGGGTGGCCCGCAGCAGGTCCGCACGGGTCTGCCCGAGGAGACGGCCGAGGGGACCGCGGTCCGTCGTCGGTTCCGTCGCCCCCGGGCGTCCGGCCCAGTCGGCCGTGTGCTGGATGGGATGGACCAGGACGGGCGGCAGCTCACCGTCCGCGAGGGTGGTCGGGGTGGGCCAGCAGAAGAACGACGCCTGGAGCACGAGTCCGCGGCCGTCCAGCCGCAGGTCCTGGTCGACCGGGTAGGCGACCTCCAGCACGGGCGGCTGCCAGCGGACGCCGGGCCCGAGTCCGGTCAGCAGCGCCTCGGTGCCACCGTCCATCAGATGCCGCATCCGCAGCGCCCGGTCGGCCTCCAGGTCCGCGCGGACCTGCCGCCAGTGCGGCAGGAGCGCCTGCGCCTGATAGGCGTGGAGCGCGTCGCCCAGCCGCGCGAGCGCGTCCGTGTCGCCCTCGGCCAGGGCGGCGGCCCAGCCGGGCAGCGACGTCGATCCGGCCAGCCGGGTCAGCTCCGCGCGCAGCCTCGGCCGCGGCGTTCCGAGCAGGGTGTCGACGGCGGCCCGGAGCGTGGTGCGCTCCCCGGAGGTGGGGGTGAGGAAGTCGGGGGAGTAGCCGTAGGGCGGCAGCAGCGGGGAGAGCAGCCGGCGGCTCTCCGGGAGCCGGGGCCGCACCCAGCGCCGCCAGTCGCCGAAGACCCGTGCCCCGTCGGTCCGTTGCAGGGTCTGCACGCTGTTGCTGATCTCCCAGAGGAGATCCGGTCCCGGGGCCACCCTGACCCGGGTCATGTCCTCGGGGGTGAAGTGGATCCGCAGCATGGACGCTCCATCGGACGGCGAACAGGCCAATACCCGCGGGCGCGACGGGATATGCCGGTCTCTCCGTTCGGGCCGTCGGACATGCCCTGGCCCGGGCGGATGAGGCGATCCCTACCTGAGCAGGAGTTCCGGGCCGGCGCCGCCGCGAATACTGATGAGCACCTCCCGCCGAAGGAAGTGTCATGACTGCCACGGACGCCCGCACCCCCGCCCCCGCCGTCCTTTCGCAACCCGTCCCGCGCTGGGCCGAGTTGGCGGCAAGGGCGGTTCCTTGGTGCGTCCTGCCGTCGGGGCTCTGGCGGGTGGCCGTCATCATCGGCATGACCCTCGGCCTGCTGGAGGGCGGGACGAGCATCGCCGAAGAGGCGTACATGCTCGCCCTGACGGTTGTCTCCGAGCTGCTCGCGCTGCTCACCCTCGGCCTCGTCCGGCCCTGGGGCGAGATCCTGCCGCGCCGGATTCCGCTCGTGGGCGGCCGGCGCGTACCGGTGGCCGCTGCGGTCGTCCCAGCCGCGCTCGGAGCGTTCGCCGTCACCGCCGCCTGTGTCTACTTCCTGCTGAACACCTTCGTCTTCCACTTCCACCCCGAGCCGATGATCGGCACCGATGACAAGGACCCGTCGGGCGTGATGAGCACCGGATGGGTGCTGGTCGTCTCCTATGGACCGCTGCTCGCCTGGGGGCCGCTGCTGGGAGCGGTCACGTATTCCTACTACCGCCGCCGCCGCACGCACACTCCGCGAACCACGGACTGTCGGCCGGCCCGGCCGCGGCGGTTCACGTCTCCTCGTCCGTGATCACTTTTGGTTACTATGCTCACTTCATGCCGGAAGCAAGGCTGAAGAGCTGCAGAGATGGGTGGCCCGGTAACGTGCTGAAAGAGGTCACTGCGACCCGCTATGTCACGCCTCTGCGTGAGGGCGGCTCGCTCCCCGGCATCGTCGAGGCGGACGATCTCGGTACGTACGTCATAAAGTTCACCGGGGCGGGTCAGGGCCGCAAGACGCTCGTCGCCGAGATCATCTGCGGGGAGCTCGGCCGCCGGCTGGGACTGCGGGTGCCCGAGCTGGTGACCATCGAGCTCGACCCCGTCATCGGACTCGCCGAGCCCGACGAGGAGGTGCAGGAGCTGCTCCGCGCGAGCGGTGGACTCAACCTCGGGATGGACTACCTGCCGGGCTCGCTCGGGTTCGACCCGCTCGCCTACGAGGTCGGGGCGGCCGAGGCCGGGCGGATCGTCTGGTTCGACGCGCTGATCAACAACGTGGACCGCTCCTGGCGCAACCCCAACCTGCTCGTCTGGCACGGCGACCTCTGGCTCATCGACCACGGCGCGACCATGATCTGGCACCACAACTGGCCGGGCGCCCAGGCCTCCGCCGCCAAGCCCTACAACGCCTCGGACCATGTGCTGGCCTCCTTCGGGCCGGACATCGCGTCCGCCGCCGCCGAGCTCGCCCCGCTGGTCACCGAGGAACTGCTCACCGAGGTGACCGCCGACGTGCCGGACGTCTGGCTGGCCGACGAGCCCGGCTTCGCCTCCGCCGACGAGGTGCGCCGCGCCTACATCGCCCCGCTGCTCGCCCGGGCCGCAGGCATCCACGAGCGGATCACGCTGGACGCGCCGACCGCGACCCGGCCCTCCCAGGCCCCCGGCTGGCTCACCGAGCGGCTGCCGCCCCGGCCGAAACCGGCCGACGGCGACCGCGCGGCGACAGCCGCCCGTACCGGCGAGGAGGGCGGCCGATGACGCGGCGCGATGTCTTCGAGTACGCGATCCTGCGCGTCGTGCCCCGGGTCGAGCGGGGCGAGTGCTTCAACGCGGGGGTGCTCGTCTACTGCCGGGCGCACTCGTTCGTCGCGGCCCGTACGCACCTCGACGAGGCGAAGCTGAAGGCGCTGGACCCGGACGCCGACGTCGTCGGGGTGCGGGCCGCCCTGCGCGCCGTCGAAGGGGTCTGCGGCGGGGGCCGGGGCGCCGGTCAGGCGGCGGACGACGACGCCGGGCGGCGGTTCCGCTGGCTGATCGCCCCGCGCTCCACGGTCGTCCAGCCCGGCGCCGTGCACAGCGGGCTGACCACCGACCCGGCCGGCGAGGTGGAACGGCTGCTCGACCTGCTGGTGCGCTGAGACACGCCCCGGCGGGACCGGCACGGCACCACGGCGGGCGCTCCCGCCCGGTGTGACGTGCGGCCCGCCGGGGCGTGCGCCGTTGACACCGGGTGCCAGGGCTTCTAGCGTCTCGTCTGCTGAAGGTACTAAGCGGTTGCTCAGCGATCGGGAGTCTTTCTGTCAGGGAAACGCCCCGACGCCCGCTGAGCCGCTATCCAAGGGCGAGGAGAACCAAGCATGTCCACCACCGAGCAGCGCGTCGCCATCGTGACGGGAGCGGCGCGGGGCATCGGCGCCGCCACCGCCGTACGCCTCGCGGCCGAGGGCCGCGCCGTCGCCGTACTCGATCTCGACGAGGCGGCCTGCAAGGACACGGTCGAGAAGATCACCGCCGCCGGGGGCACCGCGCTCGCCGTCGGCTGCGACGTGTCGGACGCCGGCCAGGTGGAAGCCGCCGTCGCGCGGGTCGCCGCCGAGCTGGGCGCGCCGACGATCCTGGTGAACAACGCGGGCGTGCTCCGCGACAACCTGCTGTTCAAGATGAGCGAGTCCGACTGGGACATCGTGATGAACGTGCACCTCAAGGGCGCGTTCCTGATGGCGAAGGCCGTCCAGGCCCACATGGTCGAGGCCAAGTTCGGCCGGATCGTCTCGCTCTCCTCCTCCTCGGCCCTCGGCAACCGGGGCCAGGCCAACTACTCCGCGGTCAAGGCGGGGCTCCAGGGCCTTACCAAGACCCTCGCCAAGGAGCTCGGCAAGTTCGGCGTCACGGCCAACGCCGTCGCGCCCGGCTTCATCGTCACCGAGATGACCGCGCAGACCGCCGAGCGCGTCGGCATGGGCTTCGAGGAGTTCCAGGCGGCGGCCGCCACCCAGATCCCCGTCCAGCGCGTCGGCCGTCCCGAGGACGTCGCGAACGCCATCGCCTTCTTCGCGGGCGACGACGCGGGCTTCGTCTCCGGCCAGGTCATGTACGTGGCCGGCGGACCCCTCAACTGATCCGAAGGGCAGCGGACATCATGACGGTGCAGGACAGCGGAAAGGTCGCCCTCGTCACGGGCGCCAGCCGGGGCATCGGCTACGGGATCGCCGAGGCGCTCGTCGCCCGCGGCGACCGGGTGGCCATCACCGGGCGGGGCGAGGACGCCCTGAAGGAGGCCGTGGAGCGGCTCGGCGCCGACCGGGTCATCGCCATCCCCGGCAAGGCGCACGACGAGGCGCACCAGGCCGCGGCGGTCGAGCGCACGATGGAGGCGTTCGGCCGGGTCGACTATCTGGTCAACAACGCCGGGACGAATCCGGTCTTCGGCCCCATGGCCGAGCTCGACCTCAATGTGGCCCGCAAGGTCTACGAGACCAATGTGATCTCGGCGCTCGGCTTCGCCCAGCAGACCTGGAAGGCCTGGCAGAAGGAGAACGGCGGGGCGATCGTCAACATCGCCTCCGTCGCCGGCGTCGCCCCCTCGCCGTTCATCGGCGCGTACGGGATGTCCAAGGCGGCCATGATCAACCTGACCGCCCAGCTGGCGCACGAGTTCGCCCCGGTCGTCCGGGTCAACGCCATCGCCCCGGCCGTGGTCAAGACGAAGTTCGCCGAGGCGCTCTACGAGGGCCGCGAAGCGGAGGCGGCCGCCGCCTACCCGCTGGGCCGGCTCGGAGTGCCCGAGGACATCGGGGGTGCGGCGGCCTTCCTGACCTCCGCGCAGTCCGACTGGATCACCGGGCAGACGCTCGTGGTCGACGGAGGAATCTTCCTCAACGCGGGTGTGGGCTGAGAGCGGCCTGAACCGATTTGGCCCTGATTGAGTCAAGTGCCCCGTCGGGTCAGCGGATTGACCTGGCGGGGCGCTGCGGTATGGTCTGCCGACCCATGGCTGATCGAGGAGCGTGCACGTGTTCTACCGGGCCAGTCTGCAGGCTGCTGCAGCCCTAGCTTCCCTTTCTCTGCTGGCCGGCTGCGGTCTCCTTTCCGACAGCGGATCGGAAACGGACCAGAAGATAACCGTCGGGACGACCAGCTCCCCGTCCACGCTCGATCCGGCGGCGGCCTGGGACGGTTCCTGGGAATTGATGCGGAACGTTTACCAGACCCTGGTGAGCTTCCCCACCGGCAGCACGAGCCCGGAACCGGACGCGGCGGAGGAATGCAAGTTCACCGACGCCACGAGCATGGCGTACCGGTGCACGCTCAAGAAGAACCTCAAGTTCTCCAACGGCGAGAAGCTCGACGCCGAGGCCGTGAAGTACTCCATCGACCGCATCGTGGACATTCACTTCAAGGGCGGCCCGGCCGGCATGCTCGGCTCGCTCGACCGGATCGAGACCAAGGGCGACGACACGGTCGTCTTCCACCTCAACAAGTCCGACGCCACGTTCCCGTTCATCCTGGCCACGCCCGCCATGTCGCTCGTCGCCCCCGGCGACTACCGCCAGGACAAGATCCGCGACGACGGCAAGGTCACCGGCTCCGGGCCGTACCTCCTGGAGTCCTACGAGGGCGGGAAGACCGCCGAGCTGAAGAAGAACCCGGACTACAAGGGCTTCGCCAACCGGCGGAACGACGCGGTCAGTATCCGCTACTTCGAGAAGTCCGCCGACATGGTGAGCGCGCTCAAGGCCAAGGGCATCGACGCCACCTACCGGGGTCTGACCGCCGAGGAGGTCGTCAGCCTGGAGGACAACAAGGACGACAACGAGGGCCTCCAGATCGTCGAGAGCACGGGCGCGGACATCCGCTTCCTGGTCTTCAACCCCAAGGACCCGGCCGCCGCGAACCCCGCCGTCCGCAAGGCCATCGCCCATGTCGTGGACCGCGACGCCCTGGTCGAGAAGGTCTACCGGGGCACCGCCGAGCCCCTCTACTCCATGATCCCCAAGGGCATCGCCGGACACACCACGAGCTTCTTCGACACCTTCGGCGACCCGGACGTGAAGAAGGCCAAGGAGATCCTCACCGGGGCCGGCATCACCGAGCCCGTGAAGATGAACTTCTGGTTCACCACGGACCGCTACGGCTCCGCCACCGAGCCCGAGTTCGAGGAGCTCAAGCGGCAGCTGGAGGCCTCCGGACTCTTCAAGATCAAGCTTGAGGGCAAGCCCTGGAAGGAGTTCCAGGAAGACTTCAACAAGGGCGAGTACCCGGTCTTCGGCCGCGGCTGGTTCCCGGACTTCCCGGACCCCGACAACTTCATCGCTCCGTTCGTGGGCAAGGAGCCGGTCACCGGCACCCCCTACATCAACAAGGAGATCACCCAGCAGCTGATCCCCGCCTCGCGGCAGGAGAGCGACCGGGGCGCGGTCAGCAAGCAGTTCGAGCGGGCCCAGGAGATCCTCGTCGACGACGTCCGGCTGCTGCCGCTGTGGCAGGGCAAGCTGTACGTCGCCGCGGGCGAGGACATCGGCGGCGGCGAGCGCGCGCTCGACCCGCAGACCGTCATGCAGATGTGGGAGCTGTACCGCAAGGCCAGCTGGTAGGAGCCGTACGGAAGGGCTGCGGGCGTCCGTTGTCAGTGGCGCCCGGTAGGTTCTGGGATCAAGAACCTGTTGCTCACCGGAGGTTGTGGACGTGACCGATATCGACCTGCTGCCCGAGTCCTGGCGCGGCGTCCTCGGCGAAGAACTGCAGAAGCCGTACGTCAAGGAGCTGGCGGACTTCGTCGAGGAGGAGCGGGCCAAGGGCCCGGTCTATCCGCCGCGCGAGCAGGTCTTCGCCGCCCTGGACGCCACGCCGTACGACAAGGTGAAGGTCCTGGTCCTCGGCCAGGACCCGTATCACGGCGAGGGCCAGGGGCACGGGCTCTGCTTCTCCGTGCGGCCCGGCGTCAGGACGCCGCCGTCGCTGCGCAACATCTACAAGGAGATGCAGCAGGAGCTCGGTCTGCCGATCCCGGACAACGGCTATCTGATGCCCTGGGCCGAGCAGGGCGTCCTCCTGCTCAACGCCGTGCTCACCGTGCGCGGCGGCGAGGCCAACTCCCACAAGAACAAGGGCTGGGAGAAGATCACCGACGCCGTGATCCGCGCCGTCGCCGACCGGCCCGACCCGGCGGTCTTCGTGCTCTGGGGCAACTACGCGCAGAAGAAGCTGCCCCTGATCGACGAGGAGCGCCATGTGGTGGTGAAGGGCGCGCACCCCTCGCCGCTGTCCGCCAAGAAGTTCTTCGGCTCCCGCCCGTTCACGCAGATCAACGAGGCCGTGGCCGCCCAGGGGCACCAGCCGATCGACTGGCGGATCCCCGACCTCGGCTGACGGACAGCCCCGGAGAGCCCGTGTCTGACCGGTTATGCGGAAGCCCGGCGTTAGCGTCGGACGGAGGGCAATCGGCTGGACGGGCGACGAGGAGACCGCAGTGGTGGAGCAGCAGGAGGCGTCCGGCGACGCCGTCATGACCAGGATCGGCCAGGCGATCATGCTGCTCCACGGAGGTGACCGGGAGGAGGCCCGCAACCGCTTCGGCGCGCTCTGGTCGGAGCTCGGAGCGGACGGCGACGCCCTCCACCGCTGCACCCTGGCGCACTACATGGCCGACACCCAGGACGACCCCGGCGACGAGCTGGCCTGGGACCTGCGGGCGCTGACGGCCGCGGAGGGGCTGAGAGCCGCCGAGGGGGTAGGTGGCGCCGAGGCCGGAGGCGCGGGTGCGGGGGCGGCTGAGGGGGCGGGGGCCTCTGATGTTCCCGGCGGTTCTGAAGGGGCGGACGGCGGGCCGGCGGCGGAACACCCGGACATCCCGGCCGTCCGGGCGTTCTACCCCTCGCTGCACCTCAACCTCGCGGCGGACTACCTCAAGCTCCAGCGCCCCGAATCGGCCCGTATCCACCTCCAGCGGGCCCGCGCCGCGGCCGAGTCGCTCGCGGACGACGGATACGGCGGCGGGGTCCGCGCCGCCATCGACCGCCTGGAGCTCCGCATGCGGGAGCAGTGACCCCACGGGCCCGGGAGAGCCGGGCCCGTGGGGTCGGAGCCCGTGGGGTCGGGAGCGTCAGCGGCCGTACGTCTTCGAGCAGATGCGGGCCTCCGGGCTGCCCGCGGGCCAGCCGCCGTAACCCCGGCCGAGCGCGCAGACGTCCGTGCCGCCGCCGGGGACGCGTGGCAGGGCGGGCACGGTGACGGCCGGGACGCCCGGCGGGCGGTGAGGTGTCCGGGGCGACGGCGGGTCGGCGCGCTTGCGTGGCGGGGCGGTTCCCGTGGGCCCGTTGCCGCGGGATGCGGCGGGGGAGCCGGCGGCCGGGGGCGCGGGGGAGGGCGGCCGGGCGGTCGGCGGGCCCGGATCCGGTACGACCTCCAGCGCCTCTCGGGCGGGTGGCTGCACGATCTGCGGGGCCACGTCCTGGACCGGCCCGGCGACCCCCGGACGCGGGGGAGGAGCGGCTCCGGGCTCCACCGAGACGCAGCCGGAGACGGTCGTGACCGCTAACCCGACCAGGAGTTTCGCGGTGATTCTGGTTCTCTGCACCCGGCCAACTCTGCGGTGCGGCCCGGCCTCCGGCGGCCCGGTGGGCGCGGAATGGCCCGCACGAGTGACCCGGTCAGCGGCGTGCACCGAACCGGGCACCCGACCGCGCTGAAATCAGGTACCGGCCGGGCGGCGGTGCCGCTACTTGCCGGTGGCCCCGTCGACGCGCTCGCGCACCAGGTCGGCGTGGCCGTTGTGCTGGGCGTACTCCTCGATCATGTGCAGATAGATCCAGCGGAGGCTGAACGGCTTGCCCGACGAGCTGACGCCCTTGGAGAGGTCGTCCAGGCCGTACGCGGCGGCGCTCTCCCGGGCCGCCGCGATCTCCGCCCGCCAGACGTCCTCGGTCCCGGTCCAGGTGGTGGACTCCGTCACCCTGAAGTCCGCGTCCGGGTCCTCCTCGGTGGAGTAGAGGTCCGGCAGCTCCGCGCCCGCCAGGATCTCGCGGAACCAGAAGCGCTCCACTTCGGCCAGGTGCTGTACGAGACCGAGCAGGGTGAGCGCGGAGGGCGGCACGGACGCCTCGCGCAGCTGGGCGTCCGTGAGACCGGCGCACTTCATGGCGAGCGTCTCGCGGTGGTAGTCGAGCCAGCCCTCCAGCATGGGACGTTCGGCGGCGTCGAAGGCGGGCTCGGAGCGTTCGGGGCCTGCGGAAGAAGTCATGGCGGCCATCCTCACCCATTGATCATGTCCCTGGCCAGGCGTTTTACCGGTGGAACCGCGGATCGGGCCGCCGGTGAGTGGCGACGTATGCTGCCGAGGGGCGAACAGCCACGCACCGCGGCACGGCACGGCGACAGGGAGACCTCGTGAAGATCGGTTGCATCGGGCTCGGCGACATCGCGCAGAAGGCGTACCTGCCGGTGCTCACCGCCGTACCGGGGGTCGAACCGCATCTGCAGACCCGCACCCCCGCCACGCTCCACACGGTCGGCGACGCCCATCGCATCCCGGCCGGGAACCGTCACACGACCCTCGACTCCCTCATCGCCGAAGGGCTGGACGCGGCCTTTGTGCACGCCCCGACCGCCGTGCACCCGCAGATCGTGGAACGCCTCCTCGAAGCAGGCGTCGCCACCTATGTCGACAAGCCGATCGCCTACGAGTACGCCGAGTCCGAACGGCTGGTGAACCTCGCCGAGGAGCGCGGCGTCAGCCTCGCCGTCGGCTTCAACCGCCGCTTCGCCCCGGGCTACTCGCAGTGCGCGGAGCACCCGCGCGAGCTGATCCTCATGCAGAAGAACCGGGTCGGACTGCCCGAGGACCCCCGGTCCATGATCCTCGACGACTTCATCCACGTCGTCGACACCCTGCGCTTCCTGGTCCCGGGGACCGTCGACCACACCACCGTGCGGGCCCGGATCGTGGACGGCCTGATGCACCACGTGGTGCTCCAGTTGTCCGGCGACGGATTCACCGCGATCGGCATGATGAACCGGCTGAACGGGTCGACCGAGGAGATCCTCGAAGTCTCCGGCCAGGACTCCAAGCGCCAGGTCCTCAACCTCGCGGACGTCATCGACCACAAGGGCCAGCCCAGCGTGCGGCGGCGCGGCGACTGGGTCCCCGTGGCGCGGCAGCGCGGCATCGAGAGCTGTGTGCACGCCTTCCTCGACGCCGTGCGCCGGGGCGAGACGCTCAGCGCCCGGGACGCCCTGGCGACCCATGAGCTGTGCGAGCGGGTGGTCCGGGAGGCCCTGGAGCAGGCCTCCTGAGCGCCCGCAGCCCCTCCACGGCGCACAGCGCGGCCAGCGCCGCGAGAGCCCCGTACACCGACCAGTCGCCGAGCCGGACGTAGAGCGTCTCGCCGCGTGCCAGCGGCAGGTCGAACACCTCGGCCGCGCTCGCGTCCGTGCCGAGCGGGCGGCCCACCCGCTCGCCCCGGGGCCCGTACGCGGCACTGATCCCGGTGAGCGTCGCATGGACCATCGGGCGGCCGTTCTCGGCGGCCCGCAGCGCGCCCAGCGACGCGTGCTGGGCCGGGGCCCAGCTGTCCTGGAACGTCGAGGTGGCGGACTGGGCGACGAGCACCTGCGCACCGTCGCGCACCAGCCTGCGGCTCATGTCGGGGAACGCCGACTCGAAGCAGACCAACGGGCCTACTCGCAGCCCCCGGTCCCCGTCCGGCAGGGTCATCACCACCTGGCGGTCGCCGCGCAGCCGGTCCTCGCCCGCGGCCTTGCCCACGGAGGTCGCCCAGCCCAGCAGGGAGCGGGCCGGGACGTACTCGCCGAACGGGACGAGACGCATCTTGTCGTAGCGGTCCCCGGTCGGCCCGTCAGGACCCACCAGCACGGCCGACTTGAAGATCCCCGACCGCCCCGAGCCGTCCGTCTGCCGGGCGTCCACATTGACCAGCAGATCCGCGCCGACCCGGCGGGACAGCTCCGCCAGCCGCCGCGCGGTCTCCGGGTTCTGCCACGCACCCGCCCCGATGCTGCTCTCGCCCCACACCACCAGGTCCACGCCCCGGCCCTCCAGCGAACGGGTCAGCTCCTCGCCCCGGTCGAGGCGGCGCGCGACACTCCCCGGCCCCTCCACGACGCCCGGCTGCACGACGGCGATCCTGACCGTGCCGTCGCCCGTGGGCCGGGGCGCCCAGGCCCACATCGCCGTGACGGACACGGCGCACACCACCAGCAGCACCCCGGCGGTCGTACGGGCGGCGGGAACGGCGATCAGCAGGGCCACGCCGGTGTTCACCGCCAGCACCAGCAGGCTCACCAGCCACACCCCGCCCACCGAGGCGACCCGGAGGGCGGGGGCGACCTCCCACTGACTCGCGCCGAGCAGCCCCCAGGGCCCGCCGAGTCCCTCCCAGGAGCGCACCAGCTCGATCATCAGCCACCCGGAGGGCACGACGACCACGGCGGCCACGGCGCGCGGCACGGAAGGAGAACCACTGAGCAGCCGGGACACCAGCAGCCCCCAGGGCGCCCAGAGCAGCCCGAGCAGGGCGGCCAGCAGCACGATGAACACGTGGAGGCTCGGCATCAGCCAGTGGTGCACGGCGATGACGAACCCGATGCCGCCGATCCACCCGTCCAGCGCCGCCCGGCGGGGCGAGCGCGCCGTACGGATCAGCAACAGCCAGGGGACCAGCGCCCCGTAGGCGAACCACCAGAGGCCGGGCGCGGGAAAGGCGAGCGCGGGCAGCGCCCCGGCGAGCAGCGCCACCGCGCCCCGCCCCCAGGGCGACGCGAGCGGTCCCGTACCGGCGGAGCCCCGGCCACCGGCGGCCGGTCCGTCACCGGAGGTGCTGTCGCCGGAGGCGGTGTCCTTGGAGGCGGTGTCTTCGGAGACGCTGTCGCCCGTGGCGCCGCCCTCGGAGGACCTCTGCCCGGAGGTGTTGTGCCCGGGTGCGCCGTGGCCGGACGCGTCGGCCGCGTTCCGGCCGACCGGGAGACGCCTGCCCCGGATGCGCATGCCGTGCCCTCCTCGGTCGTGCGTGGGCGGGCGGCAGCCGTCACCGCGTCAACCCTGGATACCGGCCCGGACACCCGATCCGGACAACCGATCCGGACACCCGTCTGGATACCCAGTGTGGGGGAGGTGATCCCCGCCGGACACAGGACGCGGCCGAGCGGGCGCCCGACCGCGCCGCCCGGCCCTTCCTCCGGGCGGCGACGGCAGGCGGACGGCAGGCGGATGCGAGGGGGACGGCGGGCCCTACGCGCCCGGTGCTCGGCGCCACTTCTCGTGGACGGTGACCGTACGGATCAGCCAGCCCGGTTCGGCGCGTTGCAGCTCGAAGGTGTAGCGGCCGCCGGTCACGAAGTCGGGCGTGGCGATCCCGGCCCGCCCGGAGTCCGCCCCGCCCGCCGGGTCCGTGTCCGGGCCGCCCGCCGCCTTCCGGTCCAGGCACATCGGATTGAGGTAGTCGGCCCGCACCTCGGCCCGGTCGCCCGTGTAGCCGCCCAGATCCTCCAGGTCGATCCGGCGGTTGACGATCAGGTGCTGGCGTACGGGGAAGAGCCGCATCGTCTCCGCCAGCCACCGGGCGATCTCGTCGGCCGGGCCCTCCACGCCGCCCGCGCCCCGGTAGTCCGCGCGGCCGTCCGGGGTGAACAGGGCGCCGTAGTCCGACCAGGCCCCGTCGTCGACGGCCACCGCGTACCCGGTGATCACCGCATCGATGGCAAGCCGGTCCATCACGGTCGCGAGCGCCACACGCTGAGTCATTGGTCAAGTCTCGGTCAAGCCGCCCGCCAGGCCAAGGGGCCTGCGCCGACGGGACGCGGGCGCGGGGCGACTCGGCAGGGTACGGGGGAGCGGCTCAGCAGGGCACCACGGCGACCGGTCCCAGCGCGTGCGTGACCGTCGTCTGCGCCACCGGGGACAGTCCGAGCCCCAGCGACTCGCCGCCCTTGCGACGCCCGATCACCGTCAGGGCCGCCGTCGCCGACGCGGTCACCAGGGTGCGCGAGGCGGAACCGTTGACCGGCTCGCGGACGATCTCCACCTGCGGGTACTTCTCGTGCCAGCCCGAGGTCAGCTCGGCCAGGGTGCGGGCCGCCGAGCCCGCCGCCTCCGCCCGGTCCAGGACGGGTCCGCCCGCGAGCATCGAGGAGAACATCGTCCAGCCGTGCACGATCCGCAGCCGGGCGCCGGGCCGGGAGGCCGCGGTGGCGAAGGCGAACTCCAGGACCGCCTCGCTGCTCTCGTCGGCGGCCACCCCCGCCACGATGTCGGTGAACGCCCCCGCGTCCCCGGCCCGGTCCTCGTCACCCTCCGGGCGGTCCTCCTGCACGACGACGACGGGACAGCTCGCCATCGACGCGGTGGCGAGGCTGTTGGAACCGATCATCAGCGAGCGGAAGCCGCCCAGCCCGCGCGATCCGACCACGATCATCGACGCGTCCCGGGACAGCGAGACCAGGGCCGCCGACGGGAAGTCCAGCGGGGCCAGCGTCGAGGGCCGCAGCTCCGGGGCGATGAGCGCGCTCCGGCGTACGCAGTCGGCGAGGAGCGTCTCCGCCTCGCGCCGTCCGGTCTCCTCGTCGACCTGCCGGGTGATCGGGCGGACGTGGACGATCAGGAGAGGCAGCCCGCGCCGCACGGCTTCGCGGGTGGCCCAGTCGAGCGCCTGCCGGCTGTGCGTGGATCCGTCGACGGCGGCGATCACGGGAAGATCGTTGGTGGTCATGTCTCCGAGCGTACGTCGCCGGGCGGACGGCCTCGCGGCGTGGTGGCGGGCCGTCGCCTCCCGGCCGAGCCGGTCGTGTCGTCAGCCGTGCCGGCGGTGACGGCCGTCGTCGTATCAGTCGTGGTTGTGGGTGGA
The DNA here is from genome assembly GCF_055792845.1 of Streptomyces sp. DSM 106670. Lineage (NCBI taxonomy): Bacteria > Bacillati > Actinomycetota > Actinomycetes > Kitasatosporales > Streptomycetaceae > Streptomyces > Streptomyces sp. DSM 106670. The sequence continues at coordinate 898,168 of NZ_CM147704.1, read as the reverse complement.
GGAGGTGTCCTCCGGGGGCGCGCTGCGCCCGCCGTCGCTGCCGCTCGCCACGACGGCGACCAGGACGGCCAGGACCGCCACCACCGCGAGCCGGCCGCCCAGCCGCAGGGCCCAGCCGGTGCGGGCCCCGGCGGTCGCTCCGGGCCGCGCGGGCAGCTTCTCGGAACGGCGGGCGGGCCGCATCAGCCGCAGGAGCAGCAGCGCGGCGATCGGCAGCTGGAGCAGCCAGACGCTGGTGCGGAACCAGCCGTCGTACCAGACGTTGGTCCCGTACAGCAGGGTGTGCCAGACGCTGAGGACGTAGACGACGATCACGCAGCGGTGCAGTACGCGCCAGGTCTTGGGGCCGATGCGATGGCGTACGTAGAAGAGCAGGCCGAGCGGGATCGCGAGATACAGGGCCGCCTGGCCGATGGGCATGGCGATCCGCCCGGTCCCCGAGTCGTAGCCGCCGGGGACGAAGGCCTCCACGAAGGCGGTGGCCACCGCGGAGTTCCAGGACGCCGTGTCGTGCCGGACCAGTTCGGCCCCGAACAGCAGGGCGTGGGCCACGATCAGGGAGATGCTGTTGAGGCTGGTGGTGCGGTGCAGCCGTTCCAGCCGGGGGCCCGACAGCGGCAGCCGGCCCGGCCGGGGCCCGGACAGCAGCAGCCCGAGGATGACGGTCCCCCACGCCCAGAGCAGGGCGGACCATCCGAACGCCTGGCTGAGGAAGTACATCCAGAAGCCGCCCGCGTCGGCCATGAACGGCATCACGGTGACGGTGGAGGAGGTCTTGTTGCGGATGCGTAGGTAGAGCAGGACGAAGATCGCCGCAGTGATGAGGAGCGCCACCAGACCGTCGGGCCACGAGGCCCGCAGGTCGGAGCGGAGTGTCGGACGTTTCGGCTCGCCCGGCGAACGGGGTGCGGGTACCCGGCCGTCGTCGGGTGCGGCCGCGCCGGCGGTGGGCGCCTCGGTGGCCGCTTCCGGTTCGGGGGTGGGGGGCTGGTTCGTCATGCGGCCTCTTCGGTGCGGGGCATCGGCTGGCGGGGGCGGATGCGGCGGCCCCGGGCCACGAGGCGTACGCAGACGCGTTGTTGGAGCAGTCGGGCGTGAGGGCGGGAAAGTTCCCGACACCTTGTTGTGACATGGATCACACCATGGGGCTGGTGGGGCAAACGAGGCGAACTCCCGTTGTTTCGGCATCTGGTGCTCTTCTCTCCCGGGCGGGTGCGGCTGGCACGATGGCTGCCATGGGAGCCGGAACCGCACTCCGACTCGGACGCACCGCGCTGTTCGCGCTGGTGTGCGTCGCCGTGTCCGGACTCGGTCACGCGCTGATGTCCGGCGCGCCCCTGCCCCTGCTCGTCCAGGCCGTCGCCCTGCTGCCGGTGTGCGCGGCGGGCTGGTGGCTCGCCGCGCGGGAGCGGAGCGCTCCGGTGACCGTCGCGGCCCATGTCCTGGGCCAGTTGGGGTTGCACGCCTTCTTCGCCGACGCGGGATCCTGGCTGCCGCCCGGCTCCGGCGCGCACCATGCGGGCGCGGGGCATCATGCGTCGGGCGCGATGAGCCACTCCGCGCACGAGGTCCCGATCGGCGGTTCGTCAGACCTGATGGGGCTTCTGGCGGCCTTCGACGGCACGGTGTTCACCCTCGGCATGGCCGCCGCCCACGCGATGGCCGGGCTGATCTGCGGCTGGTGGCTGTGGCGCGGCGAGGTCGCCCTCGCCCGGCTGGGCCGCTGCCTGGTGCTGTTCGTCCGGGCCCCGCTGCGGACGGCCTGGCGCCTGTGGTCCGCGGCGCCGCCCGCCCCGGCGCCGCCCGCCCGGCGACGTACCCGCCGCCGGCCCGGCCGCCGCCCCCAGGGCCTGCCGGCCCCGCACGCCCTCTCCCGGCGCGGGCCACCGCTCTCCCTCCGCTTCCTCTGACCTCCATCCGCCCTCCGGCCTCTGTGCGCCGGAGGCGGTACGGGTGTGCGCCCGCGCACACCCGTGACAGGCATGCCGGTTCTCCGGGCCGCCCCCAGCGGCGCCCGGGACCGGTCACCGGAGCCGGGCGACCGCTGCCGCGGCTCCGCAAGGACGCGAAGGACCGCTGTGACACTTCCTGCCCCCGCACGACCGGCCACCGCGCCACCGGCCCCGGTGCCACCGGCATCCGCTCGACCGGCCGCGCTGCGTGCACCCGTACGCCCCGCCGCGCCTCCGGCCACTCCGGCGCCGAGCGCTGTCGCCGTACGCCCGCCCACCGCCTCCGTACCACCGGCCGCGGCACCACCGGCCTCCGCGCCGTCCGTCCGGGCGCCCGTCACCAGGCCGCCGGTCCTTCGGGTGTCCGTGACCCGCCCGCCCGGCCCCCGGGTGCCGGCCGCCCGGCAGAACGACGGGCAGATCACCGACTGGGCGCTGGCCGCGGGCGGCGGGGACCGGGAGGCCGCCGACCGCTTCGTCCGGGCGACCTACGAGGACGTCCGCAGGTTCGTCGCGTACCTCAGCGCCGACGTCCCCGGGGCCGACGACCTGGCCCAGGAGACCTACCTCCGGGCGATGAGCGGGCTGGCCCGGTTCGCGGGGCGCTCCTGCGCCCGGACCTGGCTGATGTCGATCGCGCGGCGCGTCGTCATCGACCGGCACCGCGCCGCCGCCGTACGTCCCCGGACCGCCGACACCGCGGACTGGCAGACCGCCGCGGAACGCGCCCAGCCCCGCCATCTGCCCGGGTTCGAGGAGTCCGCCGCGGTGCTGGACGCCCTGCGGCGGCTGGACCCGGCGCGCCGCCAGGCCTTCGTCCTCACCCAACTGCTGGGCGCGTCCTACGAGGAGGCGGCGGCCGCCGCGGGCTGCCCGATCGGCACGGTGCGCTCCCGTGTGGCGCGCGCCCGCCGCGAACTCGCCGGGCAGTGGCGCGCGGAACCCGTCGAACCCGCGCCCGACGCGGCCTAGTCGGCGTCCGCCCGGGATCCTTCGGGGTCCCGGGCGGTACGGCCCCGTGCCTCCGCCCCCGGCCGACGGCGGAGCAGGAACACCGGCCGACGGCGGACCAGGAACACGGGCCGGCGGAGCAGGAACACCGGCAGCAGCAGGCACTGGAGGCAGACCGCCGCCCAGAACCCCCGCGCCGAGCCCGCCGCCTCCGCCGCCCCGTACAGCTGACCGCCCACCACCCCGCTGGCGAACGCGCCGATGCCCGCCGCCAGCCGCTGCCGCCCGAACACGCTCGCCGGGGCGGCGGTCGAACGGGCCAGCGCCTCCAGGTCGTTCTTGAGGAAGAGCACGATCTCGCCGAGACACAGCAGCGCCCCGCCCACCGCGATGCCCGCGTGCCCTCCGACGCCGATCGCCGCCATGCCCGCCGCCATCGCACCGAAGCCCCACCGCAGCGCGGCCGGGTAGCTCAGTGCGGCGACCCGTTCCGCCAGCAACGGCTGGGCGACGACGAGGAGGGCCGCGTACCCCGTCAGGACGGCCCCGTAGAAGGCGGCGGACGTCCGGGGGACCGCGTACAGCGCCAGATAGTGCTGGAAGAACATGAACGCGTACACGCTCAGCACGGTCACCACGAACGGCGAAGGCCCCGGGCGCGGTGCGTCGGAAACCCGGTCCGGGGCGGCGGCCCGTGCTTCCCCGCCCCGGTCCGCCGCCGCGCGCGGCAGCAGCGCGTGCCCGGCCCCGACGAGCGCGAACAGCACGGTGACGCAGGAGAACAGCACCCCGGGGGAGCCCATGACGAGCGGCGCGGCGGCAGGCGGGCCCAGCGCCATCCCCGCGTTGAACGCCGAACCGCTCGCCGACAGCAGCCGGGGCCGGGCGGCCTCGGACGCCCCGTCCACCAGATACGCCTTGTTCGCCGGGAGATACAGTGCCGCGCCCGCCGACACCAGCAGCAGCGCCCCGACGGCCAGGACCGGACTGGTCAGCCCGGGGACGAACGCGGCGAAGCCCGCCGTACGCAGCGCCAGCGCCAGCAGCATCGCGCGCCGCAGCCCGATCCGCCCGGTCACCGGCCCGGCGACCACACCTCCGGCGAACTGGATCAGCGAGGCGACGGCCAGCACGAATCCGACCGTGCCGAGCCCGAGGCCGAGCCGTTGGTGCAGCAGCACCGACATGTAGGGCAGCACGGCGAAGCTGCCCAGCGTGATCAGGAACGAGCCCGCCAGCAGGAACCGCTGGGGACCGGAGAACGGCTGCCGTACACGCGACCCGGGGGACGCCTCCGCGTGCAGCGGCCTCACCGCCCCGGGCTCACGCCGTGCCGACGGCCACGACCGGGCGGACCCGGACGGCCGCGCTCCACGCCCGGTGCTGGGCCAGCTCCGCCGTCGGCGCCTCGGCCAGCACCATGCCCGTACAGCCCCGCTGGTCGCCGACGTGGAGCACGCTCTCGCCGGGTTCGCGGACCGGGAACCACTCCACCGCCCCGGGGAACGCCCCGAGTTCGTCGAGGCCGAGCCAGCCCTTCAGCACCCCGGGCCGTTCCGCGTACACCAGCACGAAGCCGTACGCGGGTCCTCCGGCGTCCAGCGCTGCGTCCAGCAGGCCCGGGCGGCGGCCGAGCGCCTCGTCCATCATGGCCGTGTACACATTGGTCCGCAGCGTCCGGCACAGCACCTCGCCGACCAGCGCGCCGCCGATCCTGCGGTTGATCTCCACCAGCTCCGGGCCCCCTGCCGTCAGGATGAACTCCACATGGGCGAAGCCCCGTTCATGCCCGGCCACCGCCAGGACCCGGCCCACCCACGCCTCGATCCCGGCCCGCTCCTCCTCCGGCAGCGCCACCGGGAAGGCCGCCGCCTCCTCCCGTACGACCGCTGCCCGGGACGTCTGGCGGCTCAGCACCCCGAGCAGCCGGGTCGTCCCGTCCCAGCTGAGGGTCTCCGCGCTGTACAGCGGACCGGCCAGGAACGCCTCGGCGAACAGCGCGCCGGTCAGGCTCTGTTGCCCGGCCTCCGCCAGCGCCCGGTGCAGGGCCTCCTCGTCGTGCACGATCCACACATGGCGGGAGGAGGTGCCCGCCGAGTCCTTCAGGACCGCGGGCAGCCCCACTGCCCGCAGCACCTCCCCGGCGCCTTCGGGACCCGGCGGGACGGCTACGGCCGTGCTTCGGCTCAGCCCGTGCGCGTGCAGCGTCTCCCGGACCCGGCGCTTGTCGCGCAGCAGCCGTACGGCTTCCGGATCCGGCCCCGGAAGCCCGAGCCCGGCGGCCAGCTCGGCGGCCGGCAGGCTCCAGGTGTCCGTCGTGTTGATCAGCCCGGCCAGGTCCGGCACGGCGGTCAGCGCCCGGCGGACGGCCTCCTGGTCCCAGGTGTCGACGTCCACGACGTCCAGCGCGTCCGGCGGCAGCACCGCCAACTCGTGCCGGTAGACCGCACGGTCGCCGGTCAGCAGGCACAGCCGGTGCCCCGCCTGCGCGGCGGCCTCCGCCATCCGCCCCAGGCCGAAGGACAGGGACTCCAGTGCGGCGATCGTCATGGCAGCATCTCCACGGTCGTTACGGGGGAGGGGACTTCGCCCTCGACGGTTCTGGCGGGCTCGACGGATCCGGCGGCCTCGGTGGTCCTGGCGGCCTCCGGAGCGGCGCGCCCCGCCCATTCCATCACCGACCACGGCGGCCGCAGTTCGGCCGTCGACGCGATGGTCCGGGGCCGCAGACCGGCCGGGTCCAGGGCCTCGGCGTGCCGGGCGAACACCCGCTCCGCGTACCGGTGTCCGGTGTCGGCGCCCAGCACCAGATGCAGCCGGCCCGGGTCACGGGCCGCCTCCCAGGACGCCGTCAGATGCGCCGCTCCGGTGGACAGGCCCGCGAACACCGCGTGTTCCCGCAGCAGTCCGACCGCACCGGCCATCGCATGGCGGAAGTCCAGCCAGTGGACGGTGTCGTACAGCTCGTGGCGGACGTTCCCGAACGGGATCGAGCTGCCGATGCCCGCGATGATCGCCTCCGGGTCCTCGAACCGCTCGCTCCCGAAGGTCACACTGCCGAACGGCTGGATGCCCACCAGCCGCACCGACCGCCCCGACTCCCGCAGCGCGCGGGCCAGTCCACCGGTCGAGGCACCCGTGCCGACCGCGCCGACCACGGTCAGCGGACCCTCCGGCAGCGCCCCGGTCAGCAGCTCCGCGAACTCCCGGTAGCCCTCGTGGTGAACCCCGTCGTGGTACTGCCGCATCCAGTGGAAGTCCGGCCGCTCGGCCAGCAGCCGGCGCACGTGGCGCACCCGCAGCTCCTGGTCCAGGCGCAGGCTCTGCGAGGGCGGCATCGCGTCGACCGTCGCGCCGAGGATCTCCAACTGGGCCCGCATGGTGGCGTCCACGGTGGTGGAGGCCACGATGTGGCAGCGCAGCCCGTAGCGGTGGCAGGCCATGGCGAGCGCCAGCGCGTAGATCCCGCTGGAGCTGTCGACCAGGGTCTGCCCGGGCACCACCCGGCCCCGGCGCAGCAGCGAACGGACCGCGCCGAGCGCCGCGTACACCTTCATCGTCTCGAAGCGGGCGAGGACGACGTCGCCGCTCAGCCGGATCAGGTCCGGGGTCTTCACCGCGTCGGTGATGTGCTCGTGGACGGTCGCGGCGGCGGGACGCGGCGGTCGGGTGCCGTGCTCGGCGGTACGCGGACGGGCGTCCGCACCGGCCCTCACTTGCGCCGCCCGCGCACGATGAGCCGGTCCGAGCGCTGGTCGTAGCCGGACGCGTCGAACCCGCCGAAGCACTCCACGTCGGTGAAGCCCGCGCTCTCGAAGAGGGCGTGCAGCTCGGCCGCCGAGTAGAGCCAGGAGGTGATGGACGCGGTCCGCGCCGAGGTGCCGCGCACCAGCGTCCAGTCCGTGCGCAGCCGACGCCAGCTGTCAAGGACGGTGTCGCGCTGGACGACGTACGCGCCGTCGGGCAGGTCGACCGCCTTCGGCCGCCCGATCCAGCCCGCCAGCACCTCCTTGCCCATCACGTCCACCAGGAGCTGCCCGCCCGGCGCGAGGCTCTCGTACGCGTTGCGCAGCACCTGGAGGTTGTCCTCGGCCTCGTCGAAGTAGCCGAACGACGTGAAGACGTTCAGCACCACGTCGAAGGCGCCCGGATCTTGGTACGTGAGCATGTCGGCGCGCTCCAGCCGGACGGCGGCGCCCGCCGCCTCGCAGGCGGCACGGGCGCTCTCCAGCATGGAGGGCGACAGATCGACCCCGGTCACCTCGTACCCGCGCCCGGCCAGCGGCACCACGAAGAGGCCGGGCCCGCAGCACAGGTCCAGGACTCTGGTGCCCGGTGGGAAGTCCAGCAGCGGGGAGGAGGCGACCAGGGCGGCGGCGGACTCGGCCCGGGCCGGCGGGAACATCGTCGGGGCGAAATCGGACCAGAGCGCGTCGTCCTCGTACCAGTGCATGCCTCGCGGCCTCCTCCCGGGCCCGGAGGCCCCCTGGGTGTGCTGCTGCGTCGCCCCGGCAGCCGTGTCGGGTCACCGGCCGCCGCTTCCGTCACCGGGCGGGCCTCCCGCACCCGGCGTCTCTCCAGTAGTCGGTGGCCCCGGCAGGGAAGTTCCCGCACGATCACGGACGGTCGGCGCGAAGGCCCCACCGGAGGCCGTCGGCGCGATCACGGCCCGCCACCTGCCGCAAGCCTCACCGGAGGCCTCCGGCCGCTGTGCAGGCGACGTAACCGGTGTCGTTCGCCCGGTGACATCCCCGGGTAACGGGCCCTTCCTAGATTCGGGGGTGACCGCCGCCCGCCCCGCGTCCTTCCAGGTACGCCCGCCCCCGAAGGGCCCCCATGACCGTGCCGACCCCGCCGCCGGACGCTCCCGCCACCGACCGGGTGCGCACGGTCTGCTCGTACTGCGGTGTCGGCTGCGGGATCGTCCTCGACATCGCCACCGGCCCCGACGGCCGCCGCACCGTCGTGAAGGCCTCGGGCGACAAGGAGCACCCGTCGAACGCCGGCCGGCTCTGCACCAAGGGCGCCACCGGCGCCGACCTCCTCGCCGCGCCCGGCCGGCTGACCACCGCCCTGGCCCGCCCCGACCGCAGCGAGCAGCCCGCCCCGCTCGCCCGGGACGCCGCCATCGCGGAGACCGCGCGCCGGCTGCGGTCCGTGCTGGACACCCACGGCCCCGACGCGGTGGCCCTCTACGTCTCCGGCCAGATGAGCCTGGAGGCGCAGTACCTCGCCAACAAGCTGGCCAAGGGCTTCATCGGGACCAACACCATCGAGTCCAACTCCCGGCTCTGCATGGCGAGCGCGGGCAGCGGCTACAAGCTGTCGCTCGGCGCGGACGGGCCTCCCGGCTCCTACGAGGACTTCGCGCACGCCGACGTCTTCCTCGTCACCGGCGCCAACATGGCCGACTGCCACCCGATCCTCTTCCTGCGGATGATGGAGCGGGTCAAGGCGGGCGCGAAACTGATCGTCGTCGACCCCCGGCGCAACGCCACCGCCGCCAAGGCGGATCTGTACCTCCGGATCCGGCCCGGCACCGACCTGGCCCTCCTCAACGGGCTGCTGCACCTCCTCGTCGAGAACGGCCACACGGACCCCGCGTTCATCGCCGAGCACACCGGGGGCTGGGAGGAGATGCCCGCCTTCCTCCGCGACTATCCGCCCGCCGCGGTCGCGGAGATCACCGGTATCCCGGAGGACGACATCCGGCAGGCGGCCCGCTGGATCGGCGAGGCCGGTGACTGGATGAGCTGCTGGACGATGGGCCTCAACCAGTCCACCCACGGCACCTGGAACACCAACGCGATCGTCAACCTGCACCTGGCGACCGGGGCGATCTGCCGTCCCGGCAGCGGCCCGTTCTCGCTCACCGGCCAGCCCAACGCCATGGGCGGCCGCGAGATGGGCTACATGGGCCCGGGACTGCCCGGCCAGCGATCGGTCCTCGTCGACGAGGACCGCGCCTTCACCGAGGAGTTGTGGGGCGTCGAGCCCGGCACGCTGCGCCCGGACGGCTCGGGCAGCGGCACCGTCGACATGTTCCGGCGCATGGCCGAGGGGGAGATCAAGGCCTGCTGGATCATCTGCACCAACCCGGTCGCCTCGGTCGCCAACCGCCGGACCGTCATCGAGGGGCTGGAAGCCGCCGAATTCGTCGTCACCCAGGACGTGTTCGCCGACACCGAGACCAACGCGTACGCCGATGTCGTCCTGCCCGCCGCGCTCTGGGCCGAGTCCGAGGGCGTGATGATCAACTCGGAGCGCACCCTCACCCTCTCCCGCCGCGCCACCGACCCGCCGGGCGAGGCTTGGCCGGACTGGCGGATCATCGCGGCGGTGGCCTGCGCCATGGGGTACGAGGACGCCTTCGGCTACACGAGTGCCGAGGAGATCTTCGCGGAGATCACCCGGGCCTGGAACCCGCGCACCGGCTACGACCTGCGCGGCGTGACGTACGAGCGGCTGCGCGAAACGCCGGTCCAGTGGCCGAGCGCGGACATCGACGGACCGGCCCGCAACCCCGTCCGCTACCTCAACGACGGCGTCAGCCAGGAGCTGACCGTACGACCCGACGGAACGGTCCCGAGGCTTGCCTTCCCCCTGCCCGACGGCCGGGCCGTCTTCCACGCGCGCCCGCATCTGCCGCCGGCCGAAATGCCCGACGGGGACTTCCCGTTCGTCCTCAACACCGGCCGTCTCCAGCACCAGTGGCACACCCTGACCAAGACCGCGAAGATCGCCAAGCTGAACCGGCTGGACCCCGGCCCGTTCGTGGAGATCCACCCGGACGACGCGGCGGCCCTGGGCATCGGCGAGAACGACGGCGTCGAGGTCGCCTCGCGGCGGGGCCGCGCGGTGCTCCCGGCGCGGATCACGGACCGGGTCCGGGCGGGGGAGTGCTTCGCCCCGTTCCACTGGAACGACCTGTTCGGCGAGTACCTCGGCGTGAACGCCGTGACCAACGACGCGGTCGACCCGATCTCGTTCCAGCCGGAGTTCAAGGTGTGCGCGGTCCGGCTGGCGAAGGTCGCGGCACCGGCGGTCACCGCGGAAGGCATGCCGGACACCTCGGATCTCGCAGGCACCTCAGGTCCCGCACGCACCTCGGAACTGGTGGACGCCTTGGGGCTCGCCGACACCACCCCGCCCGTCCTCGGCGACGCGGAACGCCGCTATCTGGCCGGCTTCCTGGCGGGCATCGGCGCCCGCCCCGACGGCACCCCGGTGCTTCCGGCAGGAGCCCCGTTCGCCCCGGACCACGCGCTGTGGGTCAACGGCATGCTGGCCGGCGCCTACTCCCGGCTCCCGGAGTCCTCGGGGCCCGGGACCGCGCCCGCACCGCCGGAGAGCGCCCCGGCGGAACAGGGCGGCCGCCCGGTCGTCGTGCTGTGGGCCTCGCAGACCGGAAACGCCGAGGAGGTCGCGGCGACGGCCGCCCGGACACTCGCGGACGAGGGATACCGCACCACGCTCCTCGGCATGGACGACGGAACCCCGGACGCCCTGCCGAGCCCGGCCGACATCCTCGTCGTCACCAGCACCTTCGGCGACGGCGACGCCCCCGACAACGGCTCCGGCTTCTGGGAGTCGCTGAACGCCCCCGTGACCCCGCGCCTGGAGGGCATCCGCTACGCCGTCCTCGCGCTCGGCGACTCCTCGTACGACGACTTCTGCGGCCACGGCCGCCGCCTGGACGAACGCTTCGGCGAACTCGGCGCGGAGCGGCTGGTCCCGCGCACCGACTGCGAACCGGAGTACGAGCAGCCCTTCGGCCAGTGGCTCAAGGAGGTCCGGGCGGCACTGGAGACGACGACACCGGAAGGAACGAAGGCGCCGGAAGCCGAGCCGACGCCGACACCGAGAGCGGCTGCGGCACCGGCGCCACCGGCAGAGAAGCAGCCCGCCCGCCCCTCCAGGGCCGCGCCCGTCACCGCCCTCCTTACCGGGAACCGCCTCCTCAGCCTGCCCGGCGCCACGAAGGAGGTCCGCGCCTTCACGATCGACACGCGGCACGCCGACACGCCCCTGACGTACACGGCCGGCGACGCCCTCGGCGTACAGCCCCTCAACTCCCCGGATCTGGTCGCCGAATGGCTCGCCGCGACCGGACTCGACCCCGCCGCCGAGGTGGACGTACCCGGGCACGGACCGGTGCCCTTCGGTGAAGCCCTCCACCGCCACTTCGACATCGCCCGCATCACCCCGGACCTGCTGCGCCTGGTCGCCGACCACACGGGGGACCGGACACTGAAGAAGCTGCTGCGCCCCGACAACAAGGGCGAGAGGGACCGGTGGGCGTGGGGGCGGCAGGCCGTCGACGTCCTGGCCGAGCATCCGGTACGGGCCACCGCCGCGGCCTGGGCGGAGGTGCTGGGACCGCTCCGGCCCCGCCTGTACTCCATCGCCTCCAGCCCGCTCGTGGACCCGCACCGGATGCGGCTGACCGTCTCCGTGATCCGTTACGAGGGCCACCGCGGCCGGATACGCAAGGGCGTCGCCTCGACCTTCCTCGCCGACGCCGAACCGGACAGCCCCGTCCCGGTGTTCGTCCAGCGCAACGACCGCTTCCGCCCGCCCGCCGACCCGGCCACACCGATGATCATGGTGGGGCCCGGTACCGGAGTCGCCCCGTTCCTGGGCTTCCTGGAGGAACGCCGGGCGCTCGGACACTCCGGCTCCAACTGGCTGTTCTTCGGTGAGCAGCACCGCGCCACGGACTTCTACTACCGCGAGGAACTCGACGCGATGAGCCGCTCGGGCACCCTCACCCGGCTCGACACCGCCTTCTCCCGCGACCAGCGCGCCAAGGTCTACGTCCAGGACCGGATGCGCGAACACGGAGCCCAGCTCTGGTCCTGGCTCCGGGACGGCGCGCACCTCTACGTCTGCGGCGACGCCTCCCGTATGGCCAAGGACGTCGACCGGGCCCTGCGCGACATCGCCGTCGCCCATGGCGGCCTCGACCCCGACGCCGCGACCGCCCAGGTGAAACAACTAACCTCGGACCGCAGATACGTACGGGACGTGTACTGACGGACTGACCGAGGGAGTACGGGGATGGCCTGGGCGGACGTACCGGTGGACACCGGATCACCGGCGGCGGGCGCGGTCCTGCTGATCGGCATCCCCGGCAGCGGCAAGAGCACGGTGGCCGCGGCCCTCGCCGCCCGGTTCGCCGCCTCCGCCCACATCGAGGTGGACGCCCTCCAGGAACTCATCGTCTCCGGCGGCCGCTGGCCCTCGCCCGAGCGGGACGAGGAGGCGGACCGGCAGATCTTCCTCCGGGCCCGCAACGCCTGCCTGCTGGCGGACAGTTTCGCCGCCGCGGGCTTCCTCCCGGTCATCGACGACGTCGTCGTACGCCGCGCCCACCTCGACTTCTACCGCTCGACGCTCACCGGCGGACCGCTGCACTGCGTCGTCCTGGCCCCGGGCGCGGCGAAGGCCCAGGAACGCAACCTCGCCCGGGACAAGACGCTGACGACGGACTGGTCCCCGCTGGACGCGGCGATGCGCACCGAACTGGCCGACGAGAAGATCTGGATCGACAATGCGCGGCTGACGGTGGCCGAAACGGTCGACGCGGTCCTGTCCGCCACCGGGCTGACGCCTCGGCAGCCCTGACGCCCCAGGCGTTGTCAGACCCCCGCCGTACGGTGATGACATCTATCCGCGCTGCTGGCTGCTGCGCTGCTGGATCGCCCCGCCCGGCTGCTCCCGGGCGGGGCATGCGCAGCAGTGCCCCACCACCTTCCGGTCAGCGGGGCCTGGGCCCGTGTCAGCTCAGGACACGTCGCCGCGGACGCTGTCGCCGAGGAGTCCGTCGGTGTACGTCACGTACTTGGCGTCGAACGTGCCCTTGCCGGTGACGGTTCCGGTGACATTCTCGCCCGGAGCGAGTTTCACAGCGTCCAACTGGTCCTCGGCGACGCCGAGTTCCGCCGTGTGCTTGCTGCCGTCGGTGCCGGTGATGGTCACGTACAGCGGGTTCACGTCGATGTCGTTCTTGCTGTTGTTCGTGATGGTGACCTGGACGCTGGTGTAGTCGTCACCCTGGGCGAGGACGCTCTTCTCGAACGCGATCGCCTTCGCGGTGACGGTGACGGGAGCCTTCTCGGCCGACTCCTCTTCCTTCTTCTCTTCCTTGGGCTCATCCTTCTTGGTCTCGCCCTGGCTGGCGGCCGGCTTGGTGGTCGACGACTCGTTGCCGTCGTCTCCGCCACTGGCGACCGCGGCGATCACGGCGATGAGAACGATCAGGCCGACGATCCCGAGACACCCGAAGCCGACGATCTTCCCGGTCTTCCTTTTCTGCGCCGGGGGCGGCTGCTGCCCCCATCCGGGCTGCTGCGGCTGCTGGTTCGACATGTGCCCCCCTGTGCGGTTCGTGGAGGCATGAACGTAACGAGCCGCGGGCAGCCAAAGGGGCCGATTGCCTTAGAAGTGTGGGAGATGTGACCGAAAGGTGGAGGAAGTGTCGAACCCTCGTCATTCTCTCGAACTGGACACCGGATTCTCAGGTGCGTGCGTCTGTCGGGTCAGCCCGCCGACTCACCCGCGTGCGGGCTCAGCGCGCCGGACCAGATCAGCGCGAAGATGACGATGCCGAGCAGGATGCGGTAGATCACGAACGGCATGAAGCTCTTGGTGGTGATGAACTTCATGAACCACGCGATGACGGCGTATCCGACGAAGAAGGCCACCAGCGTGGCGAAGATCGTCGGGCCCCAGGACACATGCCCCTCGCCCACGTCCTTGAGTTCGTAGGCGCCCGAGGCCAGCACCGCGGGGATCGCCAGCAGGAACGAGTAGCGGGCCGCCGACTCGCGGGTGTAGCCCATCAGCAGGCCACCGCTGATCGTCGCGCCCGAGCGGGAGACGCCGGGGATCAGCGCCATCGCCTGGCAGAAACCGTAGATCAGACCGTCCCTGACCCCCAGGTCCTTGAGCGTCTTGCGCTCCTTCACCACGCGGTGCCTGCCGCCCGTCTCGTCCCGTGCGGCCAGCCGGTCCGCGATGCCCAGGACGATGCCCATGACGATCAGGGTCGTCGCGATCAGCCGCAGGTCGCGGAACGGGCCCTCGATCTGATCCTTGAGCGTGAGGCCCAGCACCCCGATGGGGATCGAGCCGACGATGACCAGCCAGCCCATCTGGGCGTCGTGATCGCCGCGCATCGTACGGTCCGTCAGCGAGCGGAACCAGGCGGACAGGATGCGCGCGATGTCCTTGCGGAAGTAGATGAGCACCGCCGCCTCGGTGCCGATCTGGGTGATCGCGGTGAACGCCGCCCCCGGGTCGTGCCAGCCGGCGAACGCGGCGGTCAGCCGCAGGTGGGCGCTGGAGGAGATCGGCAGGAACTCGGTCAGTCCCTGAACAAGTCCCAGGACGAATGATTCGAACCAGCTCATGGGGCTTAGGCCATCCCGGAGGTGATCGTGCATCGGCCGCGGGCGGCTGGGCCCGCCGGCTGCGTGCAAAGTGCGGAGTGCGGTCAAGGACATCGAGGTCGCGGGCAGCGTATCTCCTGAAGGTGAACGCCAGGATGACCGCATCCGTCTTCCACGTGCCGCCGTACGCTCAGTCCCGCGGAGCGCTCCGGCCCAGCCGGTGGCGTTTGCGCCAGGCGACCAGCGCGCCGCCCAGACCCGACAGCACGATGAAGCCCATGGCGGCCAGGAACGCCGGCGAGGTCGGCGAAGCGGCCTCGCTGCCGGCTATCACGTACGCCGCCGTGTTCGGGATCGACCCGAGCCCGGTCGCCAGGAGGAACGGCGGAGCGCCCATCCGGGAGGTCGCCGCACAGTAGTTGGCGGCGGCGAACGGGACGCCGGGGAAGAGCCGCAGCGCCAGGACGGACCGGAAGCCGTGCCGGCTCAGCACCCCGTCCGCGGCGGTGAGCAGCTTTCCGCGCAGCAGCGTCCGCAGCGCGTCCTGGCCCAGCACCCGGCCCAGCATGAACGACACGCCCGCGCCCAGCACCGTGCCCGCCAGCGCCGCCGCGAGACCCGTCTGCGCGCCGAACAGCGCACCCGCGGCGATGTTGAGCAGCGGGCGCGGCACGAACGCCACCGTCAGCGCCCCGTACGCGAGCCCGAAGAGCACCGCGGCCGCGCCCCCGGTCAGCTGGGGCGGCCAGCCCGACGCCAGCAGCCGCTGTGGTTCGAACAGCAGCATCGTCGACGCGGCCCCGAGCAGGACCACCACGAGCAGCGAGAACCGGGACCACGGCGACAACAGCGCCCGGGAGAGGCGCAGGGCCGAACCGGCGGGCCGGGCGGCGGGAGCGGGGTCGAACATTCGGGGAGAGTAACCGAAAACGCCATGTGATCGCCGTAATGTGCGTCCCGTGAACCCCGCCGCCGACACCCCCGTCCCGCCGGACAGCGCCCTCGCCGACACCGTCCTGGAGCGCCTCGTCGCCGTCTACGCCCCGGCCGCCGACCCCGTACGGGCCGAAGGCGCCGCCGCGTACATGAAGCGGGTCGCGCCCTTCCTCGGGATCCCGACGCCCGAGCGCCGGGCCCTGTCACGGACCGTGCTGGCAGGCGTCGGGCGGCCGGACGAGCGGGACTGCACGGCGATCGCGCTGCGCTGCTGGCGGCTGCCGGAGCGGGAGTACCAGTACTTCGCCGCCGACTATCTGCGCCGGTACGTGGGCCGCTGCGGCTCCGGCTTCCTGCCCGTCCTGCACCACCTCGTCACCACCGTCCCCTGGTGGGACACGGTCGACGTGCTCGCCGCGCATGTCGCGGGGCCCCTGGTCACCGCCGACCCGACGCTCGCCCGGGCCATGGACCGGTGGATCGACGACCCCAGCCTCTGGGCCGCCCGGACCGCGCTCCTGCACCAGCTGCGCTACAAGGAAGCCACCGACGCCGACCGGCTCTTCGGCTACTGCCTGCGCCGCGCGGACCACCCCGACTTCTTCATCCGCAAGGCGATCGGCTGGGCGCTGCGCGAATACGCCAAGACCGATCCCGCCGCCGTACGCGACTTCGTCGACGGCGCGCGGCCCCGGCTGTCGCCGCTCTCGGTGCGCGAGGCGCTCAAGAACCTCTGAGAGCCGCCCGGAAAACCATTCGACGCGACCGCCGCGCCCGGCCATGATCAGGGGCATGTTCCGGTACGCCTTCCTCGCAGCGCAGTCCGCAGTCGCGGACGCGCCGAAGGCTGCCGTGAACGACGCGGCCCTCGCGGCCGCCTTCTCCGCGGAAGCAGCAGCGTGCACCGCTGCCGCAGCGCCCATCGGCGGCGCCCGAAGCTGACCCTCCCCCGACAGTCCGGCGGACCCCGCAAGGGGAGGGTCGGCGGGGCCCTGGGGTCTTCAATCCTTTCTCAGCTTCGAGTTCTCCGAAGGAACGAGCCATGTCCAAGACGGCTTACGTGCGCACCAAGCCGCACCTCAACATCGGCACCATGGGCCACGTCGACCACGGCAAGACCACCCTGACCGCCGCCATCACCAAGGTCCTCAGCGAGCGCGGCGGCGGCTCCACCTCCTACGTGTCCTTCGACCGGATCGACCGGGCCCCCGAGGAGGCCCAGCGCGGCATCACCATCAACATCGCCCACGTCGAGTACGAGACCGACACCCGCCACTACGCGCACGTGGACATGCCCGGACACGCCGACTACATCAAGAACATGGTCACGGGCGCGGCGCAGCTCGACGGGGCGATCCTCGTCGTCTCCGCGCTCGACGGGATCATGCCGCAGACCGCCGAGCACGTCCTGCTGGCCCGTCAAGTGGGCGTCGACCACATCGTCGTCGCCCTCAACAAGGCCGACGCGGGCGACCCCGAGCTGACCGACCTGGTCGAGCTGGAGGTCCGCGAGCTGCTCTCCGCGCACGGGTACGGCGGCGACACCGTCCCCGTGGTCCGGGTCTCCGGGCTCAAGGCGCTGGAGGGCGACCCACGGTGGACGGCGGCCATCGAAGGGCTGCTGGACGCCGTCGACACGTACGTACCGATTCCGGTGCGCTACACCGACGCGCCGTTCCTGCTGTCCGTCGAGAACGTCCTGACCATCACCGGCCGGGGCACCGTCGTCACCGGCGCGGTCGAGCGCGGCACCGTCCGCGTCGGCGACCGGGTCGCGGTGCTGGGCGCGGACATCGAGACGGTCGTCACCGGCCTGGAGACCTTCGGCAAGCCGATGGAGTCCGCCGAGGCCGGGGACAACGTGGCGCTGCTGCTGCGCGGGGTGGAGCGCGACCGGGTCCGCCGCGGCGATGTCGTGGCCGCGCCGGGCAGCGTCACGCCCAGCCGCCGGTTCACCGCGCAGGTGTACGTGCTGTCGACGAAGGAGGGCGGCCGGTCGACCCCGGTCGCCACCGGCTACCGGCCGCAGTTCTACATCCGTACGGCGGACGTCGTCGGCGATGTCGACCTCGGCGAGGCGGCCGTCGCGCGCCCCGGCGACACGGTCACCATGACCGTGGAGCTGGGCCGTGACGTACCGCTGGAGTCGGGTCTCGGCTTCGCGATCCGCGAGGGCGGTCGCACGGTCGGCGCGGGCACGGTCACCGAGCTGCTCTGAGCTCCACCGCGGCCCGTCACCCCTCGTCCGGGGTGGCGGGCCGCACCGCGGGGCAGGCGACAATGGAGAGGTGAACGAGCCGATACCCGTCATCCGCGAGGTCGACTGCGGCACCGCCCGGCTGCTGCCCGACGTGGACCGCGACCGGGCCTGGCTGCTCACGGTCGACGACGCGCCCCAGTCCTATGTGGACCTCGACGACCCGTCCTACCTGGAGTTCGAGTACGTACGGAGGCTCGCCCACGTCGTGGACGGTGCGGCGGAGCCGGGCGCGCCCCTGGACGTCCTGCACCTCGGCGGCGGGGCGCTGACCCTGCCCCGCTATGTGGCGGTGACCCGCCCCGGCTCACGGCAGGACGTCGTGGAGGCGGACCGCGAACTGCTGCGGCTGGTCCGGGAGCATCTGCCGCTGCCCGACGGGAGCGGTATCTCCCTGCACGCGGCCGACGCCCGGCAACGGCTGGAGGCGACGGCCCCCGCCTCCGTCGATCTGCTGATCGCGGACGTCTTCGGCGGCTCGCGGGTTCCGGCGCACCTGACCTCCGTCGAGTACGCGCGGGCCGCCGGCCGGGCGCTGCGCGAGGACGGCGTCTACGCGGCCAACCTGGCCGACAGCGCGCCCTTCGCCTTCCTCCGCTCCCAGCTGGCGAACTTCGCCGCGGTCTTCCCGGAACTCGCGCTGATCGGGGAACCGGCGGTGCTGCGCGGGCGGCGCTTCGGCAATGTCGTGCTGCTCGCCTCGTACGCGCCGATCGATGTGGCCCCGCTCGTCCGCGGCTGCGCCGCCGACGCGTTTCCGGCCCGGGTCACCCACGGTGCGGCGCTGACCCGGTTCCTCGGCGGGGCCCGCCCGGTGGCGGACGCGGACGCGGTCGCCTCGCCCGAACCGCCCGACGGGGCCTTCAGCGTCGGCTGAGGGCCCCGTCGGGCGGGCGGGTCGATGCGGCCAGGTGAACGGGACGCGGGGCGGATCAGCCCGTGGGATCACCCGCGAGGCGGACCGTGCTCAGGATCTTCTGGATGGTCGTGTCCGGGAGCTCGTCCTTGACGCCGGCGGCGGCGTAGAGGACCCAGGTCGAGAAGTCGCCCTTGGAGTTCTTGAAGGAGAAGGCGATCGACTTGCCGTCGCTGTCGCACTTGTCCTTGTTGGCCAGCTCCAGGGCGGTGGCCTGCACGACGCTGCCGGAGAGACCCGACTCGGTGGTGAAGGGCTTGGCCTTGCCGATCTTGACCTTGGACTTCGGGTCGAGCTGGGCGTAGGCGGCCCACACCCAGTTGGCGGCCTCGTTCGTCGCGGCCTCGTCGGTGCTCTTGGCGCCCTGGGCGCCCTTCGTCCCGACGCCGGCGAGCCCGGTGTCCTCCTGGCTGCCGTCGCCGTCGGAGTCGTCGACGCACCACTTGCTCTTGTAGTAGGCGGGCGCGGAGAAGCCGGCGACCGGCGGGCCGTCGGGCTTCTTGGCGTCCTCGAACCCGGAGAAGGTTCCCGAGCTCGCGACCTCCCAGTCACCGGGAACGTCGAACTGCGTGCCCCACTTGGGGTTGGTGACGACCTTCCAGCCCGGAATGACCGGCTTGGGGTCGCTTGCGGAGCCGCGCGGGTTGTCCGCGGGCGGCGCGGAGTCGGTGGCCGATTCGCTGGGCTTGGCGCTCGGCGACGCGGACTTCTTGTCGTCGGCGACGTTCTTGCTGCCCTCGTCGTCCTTGCCGAGCACGAGGAAACCGGTGACGCCCGCCGCGATCACGACCGCGGTCGCCGCGACGATCGCCACGATCGTCGTCTTCTTCTTGTCGTCGCCGGGCTTCGGTGCGCCGGGCGGAGTCGTGACGGCGTACTGCGGCACGGTCGGCTGCTGATAGGGATTGGGCTGCTGATAGCCCGGCTGCCCGCCGGGCGGCGGGCCCTGCGGGTACCCGTAGCCCTCGGTGGGCTGCCCCGGCTGGCCCTGCGGCGGATATCCCGGTTGCTGATAGGGATTCGGCTGCTGGTACCCCGGCTGCTGGTACGGGTTCTGATTCTGGTCCTGCGGGTTCTGCTCGCCCCCGGGCGGCTGCGTTCCTGGCCACATGGCCAGTAACCATAGATGGGCTGTGCGCCCACTTCTACGGCCGCCCTGTCCCAGAGCCGTCACAAGGGGATGGCCAAACGGTTCTACTGGTGAGTAACCTTCGGGCATGAGCGCTGAACAGATGACCGTGGGCGAGATGCTCGTCGCGACGGTTCCGATGGCCCGGACCCTCAACCTCGAATTCCTGGAGACCACCCCGGAGCGCGCCGTCGTCCGGCTGCCCGACCAGGCGGACTACCACAATCACGTCGGCGGACCCCACGCCGGAGCGATGTTCACGCTCGCCGAGTCCGCCAGCGGCGCGATCGTCATCGCCGCCTTCGGCGACCAGATGTCGCGCGCCGTGCCGCTCGCCGTGAAGGCCGAGATCGGCTACAAGAAGCTCGCCATGGGCGAGGTCACGGCGACCGCGACCCTCGGCCGCCCCATCGCCGACGTCGTCGCCGAACTGGACGCCGGGCAGCGGCCGGAATTCCCCGTCGGCATCGAGATCACCCGCGCCGACGGTGCGGTCACCGGCGAGATGACCGTCGTGTGGACCCTGCGCCCCAACGGCTGACCGCCGCCGTACACAAGCGGAACCGGGCCGCCGCACCTCCTCGAACGGGAGGTGCGGCGGCCCGGTTGCGTCATCTGCCGGGTGCGGCCGTCAGCCGCCGTGCG
This sequence comes from Streptomyces sp. DSM 106670, assembly GCF_055792845.1. Taxonomy (NCBI): domain Bacteria; kingdom Bacillati; phylum Actinomycetota; class Actinomycetes; order Kitasatosporales; family Streptomycetaceae; genus Streptomyces; species Streptomyces sp. DSM 106670. Next base: position 877,989 of record NZ_CM147704.1, on the reverse strand, counting down.
CCTCGCGGTGGGCCTTCGCCAGCTCCACGTAACCGGCCGCGTTGAAGCGGATGCCCTCCAGCTCCTCGGCGGTCAGCGGCCGCTTCACCTTCGCGGGCACCCCGGCGACGAGCGAGCCCGGCGGCACCCGCATCCCCTGCGGTACGAGGGCCTGTGCCGCGACCAGTGAACCCGCGCCGATGTGCGCGCCGTTGAGCACCGTGGCGCCCATGCCCACCAGCACGTCGTCCTCGATCACACAGCCGTGCAGCACCGCGTTGTGGCCGACCGAGACCCGCGCGCCCACGGTGAGCGGGAAGCCGGGGTCGGTGTGGACGCTGCAGTTGTCCTGGATGTTGCTGTCGGGGCCGAGCGTGATGGGACCGCAGTCGGCGCGCAGCACGGCCTGGTACCAGACGCTGGAGCCCGGGGCGAGCGTCACCTCGCCGATGACCACGGAGGTCGGGGCCACGAACGCGTCCACGTCGATGTCCGGCTCCTTGCCGCCCATGCCCGTGATCAACGCCTGCTCCGCCATCGCCTGCTCCTTCGTGCCGGTGTGGTCCTCCGCCCCACGGTAGGCGACGGCTCCCGGCGCACACCGCGCAGTGGGGTGAACATCACAGGTCACCGCACGGATCGCCCACCGCGCCGCCGACTACCGTGAGCGCGTGCCGAAGAACCGAAACACGTTCTCCTTCCTCGCCCGCTGGCCGCGCCGCGCCGCCTCCCGTGCGGTCCACCACGGCTGGGCCTGGGCGCAGCGGGCGGGCGCGGTGACCGCCGAGCACCCCGGGCGGCTGCGGTTCGGCGCGATCGGCGAGGGCACCCGCCTCGCCTTCCCGCAGGGGACCGTGTTCGGGGAGCCGTGGATCGAGCTCGGCGCGCACTGCATCATCGGCGAGCAGGTCACGCTCACCGCCGGGATGATGCCGGACCTGGACCTGGGGCCCGAGCCCATCCTCACCCTGGGCGACGGCGTGGTGCTGGGGCGCGGCAGCCATGTGATCGCGGACACCACGGTGACGATCGGCTCGGACACGTACTGCGGCCCGTACGTCTACATCACCTCCACGAACCACAGCTACGACGACCCGCACGAGCCCGTGGGCAAGCAGTGGCCCCGGATGGAACCGGTGGCGATCGGCCCCGGCTGCTGGATCGGCACCGGCGCGGTGATCCTGCCCGGGGCCCGGCTCGGCCGGAACGTGGTGGTCGCGGCGGGCGCGATCGTCCGGGGCGAGGTCGCCGACCACGCGGTGGTCGCCGGGGCCCCCGCCCGGGTCGTGCGCAGCTGGGACCCGGAGAAGGGCTGGCAGCCGCCGCTGCGTACGCCCGCGCCCGTGCCGATCCCCGAGGGCGTCACGCCCGAGCAGCTGCTCGCCCTCGCCGACATGGACGAGGCGCGCGAGACCTCGTAGCGCGGTGGCGGCGGTACGCCCACCGGCTGGACGCGGCGGCGGTCACCCTACGGCGGTACAACCGGCTGAACGCGGCGGTGCACCGTACGGCAGTGCAATATTCTTGACCACGACATCCGCCGTGGTCGACCCGGTCACCGCACCGGCCGCCCGCACCAGCCACCCGCACTCCGCCATCCACCGCAGGGACGGTCCGTGTCCGACCTCGACCAGCTCACCCAGTCGCTGGCCCGCAACCTCAAGCGCTGGCGCGGGGAGCGCGGCTTCACCCTCGACGCCCTCGCGGCCCGCGCCGGAGTGAGCCGGGGGATGATCATCCAGATCGAGCAGGCGCGGACGAACCCGAGCGTCGGCACCACGGTCAAACTGGCCGACGCGCTCGGCGTCAGCATCACCACCCTCCTCGACCACGAGCAGGGCACCCAGGTCCGGCTGGTCCCGGAGAGCCAGGCCGTGCGCATGTGGTCCACCGACGCGGGCAGCTCCACCACCCTGCTCGTCGGCACCGAGGCGCGGGGCCCGCTCGAACTGTGGACCTGGCGGCTGATGCCCGGCGAGGGCAGCACCTCCGACCCGCACCCCGAGGGCACCGTCGAACTCCTCCATGTCACCGAGGGCGAACTGACCCTCCTCGTCGACGGCCGCACCCATCGCGTCCCCGCCACCACCTCCGCCACCTTCGAGGCGCATGTGCCGCACGGCTACCGCAACGAGGGCGACGAACCTGCCGTGTTCACCATGGCCGTCGCCATCCCGCCCGTCCGCTGAGACGCCCGGCCACCCGCACGCCGGCCGCTGTTAGCGTGAGCGCCATGCGCGCACCCATCGGCACCTTCGAGGACGCCGCTCCCGCTGCGGAACGGCTCGATCTGCTCCCCGCCCCCGTCGTCGCGGCCCTGACCGCGGGCTGGGGCGAGTTCACCGCCGGGCAGGTCGTCCATGTCGACAGCGACCCGGCCGTCGCCGACACCGCGGTCTTCGTCGAGCACTACGGCGCTGACCTGCTGGACACCTCGGCCAACTGCGTCGTGGTGGCGGGCAAGCGCGGCCAGGACGTCACGCTCGCCGCCTGCGTGGTGCTCTCCCGCACCCGGGTCGACGTCAACGGCGCGGTCCGCAAGCACCTCGGCGCCCGCAAGGCCTCCTTCGCGTCGATGGACACGGCGGTCGGCGAGAGCGGCATGGAGTACGGCGGCATCACCCCGATCGGCCTGCCCGCCGCCTGGCCCCTCCTGCTGGACCCGGCCGTGGTGGACGAGGAATGGGTCCTGATCGGCAGCGGCCGCCGACGCGGCAAGCTCATCGTCCCCGGCAAGGCGCTCGCCGCCCTCCCGGGCGCCGTCGTGGTCGAGGGCCTCGGCGTCTGACCTCAGCCCCGGGCGGCCTCAACGCACCGTCGCCGCCCGGTGCTCCGTGAGCCAGTCCGTGGCGAAGTCGACGGCCGGGCGCAGCCGGACGAGCCGGCAGGCCGCCGCGCCCACCCGTCCGATCCGTACGTCACCGTCGGCGGCGGACTCCTCGAACGCCGCGCCCAGGGCGGCGAAGTCCCCGTCGTCCAGGGCGACATCCTCGTACTCCCACCACTGCCGCACCCCCCGCGCCGCGACCACACAGCGATAGCTCCGGCGCGGCGGGCGGTCCATCCGGTACTCGCCGAGGTGGAACGCCGTACAGGTGGCGTAGCCGGTGCCGAGCAGCAGGATCCGGGCATCCGCCTCGTACAGCCGGGCCAGCGGCGAGTCCTCCCCGAGGTGACAGTCGGCCCGGTGCCCGGCGAGCAACCGCCCGGCCCCGGGTCCGAGCGCGGCGAACGAGGTCTGCGGATGCGCGCTGCGCCCGGCCCCCGCCGCCGTCCGTACGGTCTCCGCCAGCGCGCCCATCGACGGCGCCGGGGTCACCTCCGGGTCGTACGGCTCCATCGCGGCACGCACGGCGTCGACCGCCCCGGCGCCCAGGCCCCGGACCCGCGCGCGGTAGTGCGGGGAGGTGTCGGAGTTCTCCGTGGTGAAGGCGGGCACCACCACCGTCCCCTCCGGCCCCGCGGCCCGGCGCAGCGCGCCCAGCACGCCCCGGGCCCCGCCCGCCACCGGCCCCAGTGACCGCAGCGAGGCGTGCACCAGGAGTACGGCGCCGGACCGTACGCCCAGCGCGGTCAGAGCGGCCGCCGCCCGGTCCTCGTCGAGCACGCCGTCCACGCCGTCCGTGCTGTTCACGTCGTTCACGGCGGGGATTCTTCCCGCCCCGGGGCGCCTCCCACACCCGGACCGCTCAGGCACGCCCGCCCAGCTGCGGGATCTCGATGGCGGGGCACCGGTCCATGACCATGTCCAGCCCCGCCGCGCGCGTCCGTTCGTACGCGGCCGGGTCCACCACGCCGAGCTGGAACCACACCGCCTTCGCCCCCACCGCCACCGCCTCGTCCGCGACCCCGCCCGCCAGCTCGCTGTTGACGAACACGTCCACCACGTCGACCGGGAAGGGAATGTCCGCGAGCGAGGCGTACCCCTGCTCCCCGTGGACCGTCTCGGCCTTCGGGTGCACCGGCACCACCCGCTTGCCGAACCGCTGAAGGACCTCCGCCACCCCGTAGGCCGCCCGGGAACGGTTGCCGGACAGACCCACCACCGCCCAGGTGTCGCCCGAGTCCCGAAGAATCCGCCGGATCGTCGCGGCGTCCGCGAATGTGCCGGCGCCGTCCGCGTACCTGTCGTCTGCGCTCATGCCGGGACAACCGACGGCCCCACCCCGTCATTCCCGCCGGAATGTGCCGGCCCGGGCGGGACATAGGGTGGACGGATGCAGGAGCAGTACCGGACCGTCGCCCGCGCGGGTGTGCACGAGAGCGAGATCAACCGATCGCGTTTCCTCTGCTCCCTCGCCCCCGCCGCCACCGAACAGGAGGCGCAGGACTTCATCGCCCGCGTCCGCAAGGAGCACCCGACCGCCACCCACAACTGCTTCGCGTACGTGATCGGCGCCGACGCCTCCGTACAGAAGGCGAGCGACGACGGCGAACCCGGCGGCACCGCGGGCGTCCCGATGCTCCAGATGCTCACGCGACGCGAGGTGCGGTACGCCGTGGCGGTCGTCACCCGCTACTACGGCGGTGTCAAGCTCGGGGCGGGCGGACTGATCCGGGCGTACGGGGGAGTGGTCGGCGAAGCCCTCGACGCGATCGGCACCATCACCCGGCAGCGCTTCCGGCTCGCCACGGTCCACGTCGACCACCAGCGGGCCGGAAAGCTGGAGAACGACCTGCGGGCCACCGGACGGGACGTCCGCGAGGTGCGGTACGCCGAGGCCGTCACCATCGACATCGGGCTGCCGGACGCCGACGTCGAGGCGTTCACCGCCTGGCTGGCCGACGCGACCGCGGGGACCGCCAGGCTGGAGCTGGGCGGCGAGGCGTACGGCGACGCGACCGCGTGAACTTCGTGAGTGAGGGCAATCCCATGGGGGCCACGGGGGGCCAAAATCATGATCGATGCGGGTTCGGCGGCCCGGCGGCGTTAGCGTGGTCCGTGCTGACAGCGGGATCACGGGCCGCCGGTGCGCGGCCCACGGGGTGGAGGACGACGACGATGCAGGCCGGAACCGGCGGAGTGATGGCGTGAGGATCCTGCACACCTCGGACTGGCACCTGGGCCGGTCCTTCCACCGCGTCTCTCTGCTGGAGGCCCAGGCCGCCTACCTGGACCACCTCGTGGCGACCGTCCGGGAACGCGAGGTGGATGTTGTCCTCGTCGCGGGAGACGTCTACGACCGGGCCGTCCCGCCGCTCACCGCCGTCGAGCTGTTCGACCGCGCGCTGCACCGGCTCGCCGACGCCGGCGTCCCGACCGTCATGATCTCCGGCAACCACGACTCGGCCCGCCGGCTCGGCGTCGGCGCCGGGCTCCTCGACCGGGCCGGGATCCATCTGCGCACCGACCCCGAGGGCTGCGCCACCCCCGTCGTGCTCGCCGACGCCCACGGCGACGTGGCGTTCTACGGGCTGCCCTATCTGGAGCCCGCCCTGGTCAAGGACACCCTCCGGGCCGCCAAGGCCGGCCACGAGGCGGTCCTCACCGCCGCCATGGACCGGGTCCGCGCCGACCTCGCGACCCGCCCCGGAGGCACCCGTTCCGTCGTCCTCGCGCACGCCTTCGTGGCGGGCGGCGAGCCCAGCGACAGCGAACGCGACATCACCGTCGGCGGGGTCGCCGCCGTCCCCGCCGGGGTCTTCGACGGCGTCGACTACGCCGCCCTCGGCCATCTCCACGGCTCCCAGCGGGTCACGGAGCGCGTCCGCTACTCCGGCTCGCCGCTCGCCTACTCCTTCTCCGAGGCCGACCACCGCAAGACCATGTGGCTCATCGACCTCGACGCCGACGGGGGCATCGCCGCCGAGGAACGGATCGACTGCCCCGTGGAGCGGCCCCTCGCCCGGCTCCGCGGCCGGCTCGACACCCTCCTGGAGGACCCCGCCCTGGACCGCCACGAGCACGCCTGGGTCGAGGCCACCCTCACCGACCCGGTGCGCCCCGCCGAACCCATGGCCCGCCTCGCCCGGCGCTTCCCGCACACCCTCAGCCTCGTCTTCGACCCCGAGCGGCCGCCCGACGACCCGGCGGCGTCCTACGCCCAGCGGCTCAAGGGCCGCGACGACCACCAGATCGCCGAGGACTTCGTCGCCCATGTGCGCGGCGGCAGCGGCCCGAGCGACCTCGAACGCACCGTGCTGCGCGCCGCGTTCGACGACGTACGGGTGGACGAGACCGCGCGCGAGGTGTCCCGGTGAGACTGCACCGCCTGAGCATCACCGCCTTCGGCCCGTTCGGCGCCACCCAGGAAGTCGACTTCGACGCCCTCTCCTCCGCCGGGCTGTTCCTGCTCCACGGACCCACCGGCGCGGGCAAGACCTCCGTCCTGGACGCCGTCTGCTTCGCCCTGTACGGAGCCGTTCCCGGCGCCCGGCAGAGCCCCGGGGCCTCCCTGCGCAGCGACCACGCCCCGGCCGGTCTGCCCACCGAGGTCCAGCTGGAGCTGACCGTCGGCGGCCGACGCCTCGAAGTCACCCGCAGCCCCGCCCAGCCCCGCCCCAAGAAGCGGGGCGACGGCTTCACCATGGAGAAGGCCCAGAGCCGGCTGCGCGCTTACGACCCCGAGCGCGGCTGGCAGGCCCTCAGCAAGTCGCACCAGGAGATCGGCGAGGAGATGACCCAGCTCATCGGCATGAGCCGGGACCAGTTCTGCCAGGTCGTGCTGTTGCCGCAGGGCGACTTCGCCCGCTTCCTGCGCGCGGACGCCGAGGCCCGCGGCAAGCTCCTCGGCCGGCTCTTCGACACCCGCCGCTTCGCCGCCGTCGAGGACCGCCTCGCCGAACTGCGCCGGGGCGCCGAGGCCAAGGTCACCGCCGCCGACGAGCGGATCCTCGCCCTCGCCCAGCGCACCGCGCAGGCGGCCGGACCCGTCGGGGCCGAGGCCACCCCGATCGCGGCCCGGCCCGGCGAACCGGGCCTCGCCGAAGCGGTGTTGGAGTGGGCCGCGATCGCCCGGTCCACGGCCCGCGAACGGCTCGACATCGCCCACGGTGCGGTCACCGACGCCGAGGGCCGACAGCGCACGGCCCGCCAGGCTCTGGACGCCGAACGCGAACGGGACCGCCTTCAGCAGCGGTACGAGGAGACCCGGCGACGCTCGGCGGCGCTGGAGGAGCGGCGCCCCGAACACGACCGTTGCCAGGAGCAGTTGGAGCGCGCCCGCAAGGCGGACCGGGTCGCCCCCGCACTGGACCTGCGCGAGGAGGCGGAGCGCGCCCACCGGCGGGCGGCCGACGAACTCGACCGGGCCAGGGCGCAGCTGCCGCCCGACCTCGCCGACGCGGGACCCGATCAACTCACCGAGCTGGAGCGCCGGTTCCGGCAGGAGCTGGGCGGGCTGGAGTCGGCCCGCCGGGCCGAGGCGCGCAGCGCGGAGATCGACGGGGAGCGGGACCGGCTGGAGCGCGAGTCCCGCGCCGACGAAGCGACCGTCCGGGACGGGGACGCCTGGCTGGCGGGCTGGGACACCGTCCACGCCGGGCTCCGCGAACGCATCGCGACGGCCCAGGAGGCCGCGACCCGCGCCGAACAGCTCGCCGGACTCCTCGCCCCGGCCCGCCGCCGACTGGACGCCGCCCGCCGCCGCGAGGCGCTGGCCGCCGAGGCCGAAACCGCCCGGGAAGCGCTGACCGAGGCCCGCGAACGCGCCCTGGGCGCCCACGAGACCTGGCTCGGGCTGCGGGAGCGGCGGCTGCGGGACATCGCGGCGGAGCTGGCCGCCGGACTCGTCGAGGGCGCGCCCTGCACCGTCTGCGGCTCCGCCGAGCACCCGGCCCCCGCCACCGAGGGCGACGGCCATGTCGACCGGGCCACCGAGGAGGCCGCCCTCACCGCCCACCGGCGCGCCGAGGAAGCTCGTACCCGCGCGGAGCAGGCCCTCGGCCTCGTCCGCGAACGCCACGCGGCCGCGGCAGCCGAGGCACGGGACGCGGAGCCTTCGTCGGCCGTCGCCGGGGCGCGGGATGCGGAGCCTTCGTTGGCTGCCGCCGGGGCCGACGCCGGGACCGAGCCGGATCCCGGCCCGTCCGTCGGTGAACTCCGCGACCTCGTCGAGCGGTTGACCGCCGAGCACGCCGGAGCGCACCGTCTCGCCGCCGGGACGCACGCCGCGCGCGAGGCTCTCGACGCCGCCGAGCGCGAGCACCTCAAGCGCCTCGAACTCCGGCAGGAGGCCGAACGCCGGACCGCCGCCCGCACCTCCCGGCGGGAGGCGCTCGACCGCGAGCAGTCCGTGCTGCGCGACGAACTCGCCGTGGTCCGGGGCGAGTCCGGGTCCGTCGCCGCCTATGCGGAACGCCTCACCCGCCGGGTGGCGCTGCTCGCGGCGGCCGCCGAGGCCGTACGCGCCGAACAGGAGGCGGGCCGGCGGCGCAAGGAAGCCGACGGCCGACTGTCCGACGCGGCGTTCCGGGCCGGTTTCGACACCCCGGAGGCCGCCGCGGCGACCCTCCTCGACGCCTCGGCCCAGCGCGAGCTCCAGCACCGTATCGACGCCTGGCAGGCCGAGGCCGCCGCGGTCGCCGACCGCCGCGGTGAACGCGACGCCCGCGAGGCCGCCGAACAGGCCCCTGCCCAACCAGCAGCCGCACAGCGTGAGTTCGATGCGGCGGAGCGGCTGCTGCGGGCGGCTTCCTCCGCGCGCGCCGCCGCCGAGGAGCGCTGCGCGGAGCTGGTCCGGCTCTCCCGGGAGGCCGCCGACGAGGTGCGACGGCTGGGCCCGGTGCGCCAGGAGTACGAGCGGATCGCCCGGCTCGCGGGTCTGGCGGCGGGCACCTCCGCCGACAACGAACGCAAGATGCGCCTGGAGGCGTACGTCCTGGCGGCCCGCCTCGAACAGGTGGCGGCCGCCGCCACGGCACGGCTGCGGCAGATGTCCTCCGGCCGCTACACCCTGGTCCACTCCGACGCCCGCACCGGCGGCCGCCGGGCCGGGCTCGGGCTGCATGTGGTCGACGCCTGGACCGGCAGCGAACGGGACACCGCGACGCTGTCCGGCGGTGAGACGTTCTTCGCCTCGCTGGCCCTCGCGCTGGGCCTCGCCGACGTGGTGACCGAGGAGGCCGGCGGCGTACGTCTGGACACCCTCTTCATCGACGAGGGGTTCGGCAGCCTGGACGACCAGACGCTGGACGAGGTGCTCGACGTGCTGGACTCGCTGCGGGAGCGGGACCGCAGCGTCGGCATCGTCAGCCATGTCGCCGACCTGCGCCGCCGGATCCCGGTCCGCCTGGAAGTGGTTAAGGAGCGGCAGGGCTCGTCCGTGCGGCACCGCCTCGCGTGAGCGGAGCCCCGGGCGGGCGGTTCAGCGGCCGATCGCGCGGCGGGGGAGCGGTGAGGAGTACACGATGCTGGTGGTGACGGAGCCCAGTGCGCCGATCCGGCCCGTGGTCTCCTCCAGATGTCTCATCGAACGGGCCGTGACCTTGAGGACGAAGCAGTCGTCGCCGGTGACGTGGTGGGCCTCGATGATCTCCGGCGTGGTCTCCAGGAGATCGTGGAAGGGCTTGTAGTTCCCGTTCGGGTAGCGCAGGCGGACCAGGGCGAGGATGGGCAGCCCGAGCCGCTCGGCGTCCACCACCGCCGCGTACCCGCTGATCACGCCCAGCTCCTCCAGCCGCCGCACCCGCTCCGTCACGGCGCTCGGGGACATGGCGACGGCCCGCGCGAGCTCGGCGAAGGTGGCGCGGCCGTCGCGCTGGAGGACATCGAGGATGCGCCAGTCGGTGGCGTCCGGGGAATAGTCGGTCACCCTCCGAGGGAACAGGGAAAGCCCCGGTGAATCAAGCGGAGTGCCGGGGAATCTCACTTCTCGGGCCCGTTCCGCGGTCATAGATTCATGGTCATGACCTCGCACACCACGGCCCCGGCCGACCACCCCGTCCTGCGCGTCGCGCCCGCCTCTCCCGCTGCCGCCGCGGCCTATTTCGGCGCCTCGCTCGCCTTCCACGCGGACGTCTCCGACGTCGCCTCCGCGCTCGCCGCCGACGGCGACCCCGGGTTCGTCGTGCTGGACAGCCGCTCCACCGCGTCCTGGGACCAGGGGCACATCCCCGGGGCGGTCCACCTGCCCACCGCGCTGATCCCCGAGCAGGCGGCGGCACTGCTGGACCCGGCCGTCCCGGTGGTCACATACTGCTGGGGTCCCGGTTGCGACGGTGCGACCCGCGCGGCCCTGGCCCTCGCCCAACTGGGCTACCAGGTCAAGGAGATGCTCGGCGGATTCGAGTACTGGGCGCGTGAGGGGTTCGCCTACGAGACCTGGGAGGGCGGTGAGCGGCGCGGCGTCGACCCGCTCACCGCACCGGTCGAGGCGGCCGACTGCGGCTGCTGAGACGGCGGGTCCGGCAGACGTCAGCGCGCTCCGGCTGCGGCGAGCGCGGCGAACAGCTCTCCGGCCTCCGCCCCGGCGGGCAGTCCGCTGACCTGGCCGTCGCCGACCTCCACCACCCGCCACACTCCGTCCTCGCGCAACGCCAGGTCGGTGGTGACCCAGCGCAGCCCGAGACGGCCCACCGCCTCCCGCAGAGAAGGGAGTTCGCGGACGGGGTCACGGTCCGGAGAGTTCGGGGTGTCCGGGGTGTCCGGGTGGGCGGTGGTGAGCACCGCCTCCCCGTCCACCCACCACACCCGCGCCTCGCCGCCCGCGACGAACGGCTCGAACGCCCGCAACACCAGGCCGCCCGCGAGGAAAGCGTCCTGCAGCTCCACGAACCGGCCCACCACTGACGCCAGTTGCTCCCGGTCCGCGAGCTCCGGCACGTAACAGGCCTCGAACCACTCGTGTTTGCGGGACTTCACGAAGTCCTTCACTATGCCGGGCCCCGGCCCCAGGGGAGCCGCGAGCCCGGCCAGCTCGTCGGCCGTGGGCGCCGGAGCCCCCGGAGCCAGGGCGCACCAGACGCTGCGTGGCGTGAGACCGCCGAACTCCTCGTACCAGCCGGGGAGTTCATGCGCTCGCCGATAGCCGGCGGCACCGGTGAGCAGAGTGCAGCCCCGGGCGGCGAGTGCCGCCTCCAGCTCCGCGTACCGGCCGGAGGGGATCATCCATCCGCGGTACCAGTACGGCCCGGAGTCCCGCGCGACCCGGGCCACCGCCCCGGCCGCGTCGCCCGCGAGGAGCGCGTCATGATCGAGCAGCGCGATCCGCCCGCCGGCCGCCCGCGCTGCCGCGAGCTCGTCGGCGAACTGCGGATCGGGCCGCGAGAGGCGCAACGGATCGGCGCAGAACAGAAATCCGTTCCGCTCACTCGCGCTGCTTGTACCGCTCGTGCTGCTCGTGCCGCTCATGACGGGCCGCTCGCCTTCTTCGCTCAGAGCCGGGACAGCTCGTCCACCAGATCGTCCAGGCCCAGCGACCCCTGCGAGAGCGCCGCCATGTGCCAGGTCTTGAGATCGAACGCGTCGCCGTGCGCGGCGCGCGCGTTCTCCCGGCCGAGCAGCCAGGCGCGCTCCCCGAGCTTGTAGCCGATGGCCTGGCCCGGCATCGACAGATAGCGGGTCAGCTCGCTCTCCACGAAGTCGGCGGGACGGCCGCTGTGGTTGCCGAAGAACTCCTGGGCCAGATCGGGCGTCCAGCGCTCGCCCGGGTGGAACGGGGAGTCCGCCGGGATCTCCAGCTCCAGATGCATGCCGATGTCGACGATCACCCGGCAGGCACGCATCATCTGCGCGTCGAGGTAGCCGAGCCGCCGTTCCGGGTCGGGCAGGAAGCCCAGCTCGTCCATCAGCCGCTCCGCGTACAGCGCCCAGCCCTCCGCGTTCGCGCTGACCATGCCGACCGACGCCTGGTAGCGGGAGAGGCTGTCGGCGACATGCGTCCACTGGGCGATCTGCAGGTGATGGCCGGGAACGCCCTCGTGGTACCAGGTGGAGACCAGGTCGTACACCGGGAAACGGGTCTCGCCCATGGTCGGCAGCCAGGTGCGCCCGGGGCGGGAGAAGTCCTCGGAGGGGCCGGTGTAGTACGGCGCGGCGGCCCCGCCCGGCGGCGCGATGCGGGACTCCACCTTCCGTACCCGCTCGGCGAGATCGAAGTGCGTGCCGTCCAGCGCCTCGATCGCCTCGTCCATCAGACCCTGCAGCCACTCGCGGACCTCGTCCACGCCCTCGATGTGCTTGCCGTGCACATCGAGGTGGGCGAGCGCCTCCCAGGGGCCGGCCCCGGGCAGGATCTTGGCGGCCTCGGTCTTCATCTCGGCGAGCAGCCGGTGGTATTCCGACCAGCCGTACGCGTACGCCTCGTCGAGATCCAGATCGGTGCCGTTGTACAGCCGCGACCAGAGGGCGTAGCGCTCCCGGCCGACCGGGTCCGGGGCACCCTCGATGCCCGGGGCGTACACATCGCGCACCCAGTCGCGCAGCGCGAGCACCGAGGCCGTCGCCAGCCGGGCGGCCTCGTCCAGCTCGGCCCGCAGCGACGCGGGGCCCGGGGCGACGAACTCCGTGAAGAACGCCGTGCCCTCGCCCTCCCCGCCCCACTCCGTGAGCTGTCCGACGAACGTGGCGGTCGCGCGCGGGCCGCCGTACAGCTTGCGCTCCAGACCGAGCGCGAGCGAGGCGCGGTACCCCTCGTGCGCGGCGGGCACGGCCCGCAGCCGTTCCACGACCGCCGCCCAGTCCTCGTCCGTCTCGGTCGGCGTGAGGGTGAAGACCTCGGTGATGCTGTGGGCGGGCGACTGGAGGTTGGAGACGGTCCGCAGGCCTTCCTCGGCCTCGTGCACGGCAAGTTCCGCCGTCAGGCGTTCCCGCAGGAGCCGCCCGCAGCGTCGCTCGGCATCGCTGTCCGCACCGGGGCGCTGTTCCGCCGCGTCCAGCTCCCGCAGGGTCGTGCGGATGAGGTCGGCGGTCGCGGCCTGGCCGGCCGGTGAGAAGTCGGGCAGCCGGCGCGAGCTTTCGGACACACCCAGATAGGTGCCCGTGATGGGGTCGAGTTCGATGATTGCGTCGACGTAGGCGTCGGCGACCTGACGGGGCAGCGCGCTGCTCGAAGTGTCTGACATGCGGACATCCTCGTACGGTGGTGGCCTCTTCGTCATCACCAGGGGCCGTCGGACGTCCAAAAGACGATCACTTCTCCGCACTTCTGGGCCGGTGTCGGTGCTGGTGCCGGTGCTGGTGTCGGCGCGTCAGCTTGTGGTGGCGGGAGGCAGCAGCGGTCCGCAGTCCCACTGCTGGAAGATCAGCCGGGTGTCCACCCTGGCCACCTCCCGGCGCGAGGTGAACTCGTCCAGGACCAGCCGTTGCAGATCCGCCGCGTCGGCCACCGCGACCTGCACGAGATAGTCGTCGGGGCCGGTGAGGTGGAACAGCGCCCGCGACTCCGGCAGTGACCTGATCCGGTCGACGAACGGCCCGATGAGCTCCCGGCGGTGCGGCCGGACCTGCACCAGGAGCAGCGCCTGGAGCCCCCGGCCGAGCTTCGCCGGATCGAGGCGCAGCTGATCCCCGAGGATCACCCCGGAACGACGCAGCCGGGCCACCCGGTCCAGGCACGTCGAAGCGGCCACACCGACCTCGGCCGCGAGCTCGCGGTACGTGGTCCGCGCATCGTTCTGCAACAGCCGCAGAATCTGCAGATCCACCGGATCGAGAGCGACGGAATCAGCCATGCGGCGAACGTAGCACGGGGTTCTGCCGCTACGAGCCGGTAACTGTTCAGAGTGACGGCATGGACAACGAAGTCTCGATGACGCCCCCTGCTCCCACCCCGTCCAGGGCTCTCGCCACCGAAGCCGTGCACGCCGGACGCGACGACCTCGCCTCCCTCGGCGTGCACGCCCCGCCGATCGATCTGTCCACCACCTACCCCTCCTACGACTCGCGCGCCGAGGCGATGCGGATCGACGACTTCGCCACCACCGGGGCCCGACCCGACGGGCCGCCCGTCTACGCGCGGCTGGACAACCCGACCACGGGCCGCTTCGAAACGGCGCTCGCCCGGCTGGAGGGCGCGGAGAGCGCGGTCGCCTTCGCCAGCGGGATGGCCGCGCTGACCGCGGTACTGCTCGCCCGCGCGAGCCAGGGGCTGCGCCATGTCGTCGCCGTCCGCCCGCTCTACGGCTGCAGCGACCATCTGCTCGGCGCCGGGCTGCTGGGCACCGAGGTGACCTGGACCGACCCGGCGGGCATCGCCGACGCCATCCGCCCGGACACCGGGCTCGTGATGATCGAGACGCCGGCCAACCCGACGCTGGCCGAGATCGACATCCGGGCCGTCGCCCACGCCTGCGGATCCGTGCCGCTGCTGGTCGACAACACCTTCGCCACCCCCGTCCTGCAGCGCCCGGTCGAACACGGCGCGCGGATCGTCCTGCACAGCGCCACCAAGTACCTCGGCGGCCACGGGGACGTCATGGGCGGCGTCGTCGCCTGCGACGAGGAGTTCGCCGCGACGCTGCGCCAGGTGCGGTTCGCCACCGGCGGAGTGCTGCACCCGCTGGCCGGCTATCTGCTGCTGCGCGGTCTGTCCACGCTTCCGGTACGCGTCCGGGCGGCCTCGACGAGCGCCGCCGAACTGGTCCGCAGGCTCACCGCCGACCCGCGGATCGCCCGGGTGCACTACCCGCGGATCGGCGGCGCGATGATCTCCTTCGAGGTGTACGGGGACCCGCACCGGGTGATCTCCGGGGTGCGGCTCATCACGCCCGCCGTCAGCCTCGGCAGCGTGGACTCGCTGATCCAGCACCCGGCCTCCATCAGCCACCGCATTGTGGACGAGGGAGACCGGCGGGCGTCCGGTGTCGGCGACCGGCTGCTGCGGATGTCGGTCGGCCTGGAGGACGTCGAGGACCTGTGGGCGGATCTGTGCCAGGCGCTCAGCGACGGGCCTGTTCCGTCGGCACGGAGGGCCGAGCAGCACCTTCAGTCGTCAGCCGGGCGGTGATGACGAGCGTGCCCTCCTCGATCTGGTAGTCGAGGGGCAGCTCCAGCGCGCGCATCGCCGCCACCATGCCGGTGTTGTGGGACTGGGTCACGGCGTACACGCTGTCGCAGCCCGCTTCCACGGCGAGGGCCACCAGCCGGCCGAGCAGCTCGGAGCCGATGCCCCGGCGCTGCCAGTCGTCCTCGACGAGGAGCGCGACCTCGGTCTCGTCGCCGTCCCACAGGAGGTGGCCCAGCGCCACCAGCTTGCCGGACGCCGTCTGCACCGCCAGGGTGCGGCCGAAGCGGGGGCTCAGCAGATGGTCGAGGTAGCGGTCCGCGTCCTTGACGGGACCGTGGTAGCGCAGGCCCAGGGTGCGCTGCGAGCAGCGGTCGTGCATGGCGCGGGCTGCGGCGAGATCGCCGCGGTCCGCGCGGCGCACGGTGATCTCGTTGCCCTCGGGCAGGGTGAGGACGTCCTCGCTGCGGGGTACGCGCGGACCGAGCCGGGCGTCGAGCTCGACCAGCGCCCGGGCCCGGGCGAACTCGGTCGGCGTGAACGGCAGATAGGGCCGCTCGACGACGATCACCCCGCCGGACGGGTCCCGCAGCCGCATCATCGTCTCCTCCAGCACGCCCTCGACCGGGGCGCTCTGACCGGTGGCCCGGCCGGTGACGGAGACGGCGGGCAGCGAGTGGATGGTGCACCGGCCGAGCAACTGGCGCAGGGCGAGCGGCAGCTCGGCCGCGTCGAGCGCCGTCCTGGTGGCCAGGGACAGCACCCGGGTCGGGGTGTCGACCAGATCGTGGGCGTCCGCCCTCTCGATCCAGGTGGACGCGCCACCGGCGGCCGCGATCTCCCGGGACAGCTCCTGCGCCGGGAGCGAGACCGGGGCCCGCAGCAGGAACTCGTCGACCGTCCCCTGCGCGAGCGGGTGGGTCTGCAGGGTGAGGATGTCCACCCGCAGCCCGGAGAGGGCCACGCACAGCGCGGCCAGGCTGCCCGGGGCGTCGCGCACCGTCGTCCGCATCCGCCACAGCACGGTCTCCTCGGCCCCGGCGAGCTCGCCCGCACCGCTGCTCCCGGCCTCGCCCGCCGCCCCGCCGTCGGCCCCGCCCTCCTCTCCGGACGGGGGAGCGTGACTGTGCCGTCGCGCCCACCAGGTGTGGAACGCCGCGGTGGCCACCAGCGCCACCGCCGACGCCACGAGCAGATAGGGCCCGTCCGGCTGGTGTCCGATCAGGTTGGCGATCGCGTCGGCCACGGCCACGGCGGTGAACAGGGCGGCCAGTTCGATCAGGTCCCGCCGCCAGTGGTGCGGACGGCGGGCGCTCTTCGCAGAGGTCACATCAGTCATATCCTCACTGTGAACGAACGGTGTTGCCTGATCACGAACGCCTTGTGACTGATGGGTTAAGTGTGGATCTGGTCGCTATCGTCGTCTTTCGGTCAGATTTTGAGACCGGCCACTCCTTGATCCTTCCGGTCCGCACAGGAGGCTTGCGGACCGACACCCTCCGGCCCGACGGCTTCCGGCGCGGGGGCATCCGGGCCGAGGGCCTCCGGCGTGGACTCCTCCGCCCCGGCGGGGAACGCGGCGAGCAGGCGGGCGGCCTGGCGGACCGTCTGCGAGGAGCCCTTGCGCCCCGCCGTCGCCGCGAGCCCCGCGATCGGCGGGATCCCGTCCGTACCGCAGCGCTCGGCGCACCCGGCCGCCACCGACAGCAGATCGCCGAGCCCCCGGGGCGTCTTCTCGTACGCCAGGAGACCGGGCAGCATCGCCGCCAGCACGGTCAGCACCGTCCGGTACGCACCGGTGGCCGCCGCCGTGCCGAGCGCGTCCGCCGTACGGTTCACCTTCACCAGGTCGCGGTCGACCAGGATCGCCAGCTCCCGCCCGAGCGACGCACCGTCCAGCCGGCCCCGCGCGGCCAGCACGAGCAGGGCGTCCACCGCCGCCGTGCGGTCCTCCGGATGCCGGGCGCCGAGCCCGTAGGCCAGCGCGAGATGCATAGCCCCGCCCGCCTCGCCCGCGCTCTCGGCCAGTGCCGGCAGGAACCCGACGGCTCCCCGCTGCCCCTGGTCGGCGGCGAACAGCAGGTCCGGCATCAGCCAGGCGGCCAGCGTCTCCGGATCCTCCGGCAGGGTGGCGGTCCAGTGCGAGGACCGCTCGGGCCCCCAGTGGTAGCACTCCCGGGCGTGCGGGAGCTGCGCCCGGCCCAGCCAGTGGAACGCTTCCGGGAACTCACGCTGGATCACCAGCCGTTCCCGGGTCGCCAGCAGCACCTGACGGGCCCCGGTCGTCGTGCGCTGCCACCAATTGCCCGCCGACGGACGGGAGACGGCGGTCGCCGGATGCCGCAGCACCGGGGCCACCGGCTCGTCGGCACGGATCCAGGCGGCCAGCCGGTCGCCCTCGCCGGTGCCCAGCGCCTCGGCCGCAGCCGCCGCGGCCGCGCCCTCGGGACCGCTGTTCCGGCGGACCCGCAGCAGGGCCTGGGCGAAGTCGGCGGGGCCCGGACGGGCGCCCAGCTCACGGTAGGCCCGCAGCCGCTCGACGAGCTCGGCCGCCTCGATCGCCCCGGTGTGCCAGGTCGGCGTGGCCACCAGGAATGGCCGCCCGGCCGCTATCGCCTCCACCGCCTCCCACACCCGGTCGAGCAGCACCCCGTTCAACGCGGCGTGGGCACAGGCGTCCGCACCCTTCACGGTGGTCTTCGCCCGCCAGGCGATCCTGTCCCGCTCGGACACCAGGCCCAGCAGCGAGGCCGCCACCGCGGACAGCCCGTGCGAGGTCGAGATGTACTGGGGGTCGATCATGTACGGAGACAGGCCGTGCTCGACGAAGTGCACACCGGCCAGCGCCTCCCGCAAGGCCCCCGCCAGCTCCTCCCGGTCGGTCCGGGCCAGCCGGACGAGGCCGTCGAGCGCCCGCTCGAACCCGGTGATCCCGTCCGAGGTGTCCAGGACGGCCGACGACGGGATCCAGTGCTCCGACGCATGCGCCTTCACCCGGGCGGCCACCTCCTCGACGAGCTCGGCCACGGTCTCCGGGGCGGGCTCCAGACGCCGCAGCACCGGCGCGGGCGGCAGGAACTCCTCGTACGCCTCGGCCGCCTCCTCCTCCACGAGATCACCGAACAGGGCGGCGACCGACTCCCGGTGCAGCGGGCCCAACTGCCCGGCGGCGGAGGCCAGCCGCTCCCGAACCTCCGGGTCCCCGGCCCCGGGCAGATACCGCGTGACCAGCTTCAGAGCCCGCTCCTGGACATCGATGGCCTCGTGGCCGAACGCCTCGGCGACCGCCGGAAGCAGCTCGCCCGCCGTCGAGGCGTCCCGGCGCAGCGCCTTGCCCAGCAGCGTCAGCTGGGCCCGTACCAGCTTCTTCTCCTGGCGGAAGAGCACCGCGCCCGAAACGTCCGCCAGCTCCCGGGTGGACAGCACGCCCCGCGCGTCGAGCCGTACGAGCACCTGCTGGGCGTGCGAGGCGACCGGCGCGATCCCGTCCGCCGCCATCGCCGTCCAGTCCCGCAGATGCCGGTCCTCCTCTTCCTCCGTCGTGCCCAGGCGCAGCAGAACGGCCAGGAAGAACCGCTGATCGACGGACTTGCCGCCGCGCATCAGCCGGGTCACGCACCGCTCCACCAGATGGGCCCGGTCCAGCACCCCGTCGTCGGCCAGCGCGCACAGCGCCCCGGGCCAGTGGTCCTGCGAGTCCGGCGCGTCGTAGAAATCGACCTGCGGCGGCAGCTCCGGCATCTCGAACAACCGGGACGCCAGCACGGCGGTGTGCGGGTCGTCCCGCAGGATGTCGGTCAGCGGACGGCGCGTCCGCCCGCGCCAACGCGCCGCGCCGACCAGCTCCGCCCAGCCCACCACCAGGTTGTCCGTGACGGGGAGCGGGACCCCGGCGATCCGCGTCAGCTCGCCGACGAAGGTGTACTCCGCGTCGGAGAGGGCCGCGCGCCCCGCGAACCGGTGGGCGAGATCGCCGAGCCACTCCGGAGCACGGTCCTTGAGCGACGCGAGGATCAACGGATACGGAGAGCGGGTCCAGTCGCGCAGATCCCGGCCCCCGATCCAGGCGGCGCACCCCGCCGCACCGGTGTGACAGCCCGCGCCGGCCACCAGCAGCGCCTTGCGGATCCTGTCCCGCCGCTGCCAGTCCCAGTTCCGCACCTCCTTGCGCAGCTCCTTCAACTCGGTGAGGGCGGCCCGGCGTCCGGGCCGGTCCAGGGCGAGCACCAGCGGAGGCACCTCGTGGTGGCGCCCCGCCCGTACAGCGGTGAGCAGCTCGTTCATCGCACGCCTCCCGCGACCGTCGCACCCCGGCGGACCATGCGCACGGCGAGCGCGTGTTTGCAGGGCCCCCGACGCCCCCGGTAGTCCGCCCACCACTGGCAGGTGCAGGTGAACGCAGAACCGCTCTCGCGCACCCGGTAGCGACGGTCCCCGGAAGCGACCGTCGCCCGCGAACCGTCGAGCGACACCGCACCCTCACCGGCCAGCCTGCGGGCGGCCACAAGACGCGGATTGTGCCGCTCCGCCCGGTCCGCGTCGTACGGCAACTCCCGGTGGAAGTACGCCGCGTCCGCCAGGTCGTAGCCGACGCGGCCCGCCGTACCGAGCCGGGTCAGCGCGGCCCGCACCCGCTCCACGCTCAGCCC
Source organism: Streptomyces sp. DSM 106670 (assembly GCF_055792845.1). Classification (NCBI taxonomy): domain Bacteria; kingdom Bacillati; phylum Actinomycetota; class Actinomycetes; order Kitasatosporales; family Streptomycetaceae; genus Streptomyces; species Streptomyces sp. DSM 106670. Next base: position 858,479 of record NZ_CM147704.1, on the reverse strand, counting down.
CGCCTGCTCGGCCAGCGACGCCGGTTCGATCCGGGGCTCCCAGGCGAGCAGCACGGACACCAGCTCGGCATCGGCCGCCGCGTCATCCGTGGCCAGCGCCTCCAGCACGCCGCCCTCGCCCGAGAACCCGCGCGCGGAGTCCGGGGAGAGCGTCAACGTGAGCCGCATCCCCGGCAGCACCACCTCCCAGGCGCTCGCCGCCGCCGCACCGTCGGCCACCGGCCCGTACACCCTCAGGGCCGTCGCGTCGCGCAGCACCCGCTGCAACGCCACCAGCCGCTCCGGGCCCGGCAGACACACCGCGCCCGGGACCGGCCGGGTCGTCGGGCGCAGGGACCCGCCCGAGGCCACCACCCACCGGGCCCCACGGGCCGCACGGCCCGAAGGCGAGGAGCGGGGCAGCGACCGCAGGAACGCCACCGCCTGGGCCGCCGTCAGCTCGGCCCGCAGATCGAACCTCGCCGAGGCGACCTGCGCCTCCGCGAAACCGCGCAGCCACCGGTCGGGCAACGGCACCTTCTTCTCCACCACCGGACCGTCGAGCGTGGTCACCGCCATCTCCTCGGGCCCCACCCGCAGATGCAGCGGATCGTCCGCCGTGATCCGCGAAAGCGCCTCCCGCAGCGGAGCGTTCACGTCCACATTCGTCGTTCCGTGGCCGGTCTCCCGCCCGTCCAGCCCTTCCCGGAGCACATCGAGACGGGCGTACACCCCGCAGCAGCCGGAGAACGACTCGAAGCGCAACCGGTCGCCGTTCCCCGTCACCACCGGGTCCAGCGAGGCGGGCAGCGTGCGCTGGTAGTAGCGGGCGGCGGCTACGTCCGCCACCGCCAGCAGCCCGCGTGCCGCTATGCGCGGATCGGAGAGGAAGCCCGCGAAGAACCGCGGGTGCGCCTCCGCTCCGCGCGGGGTGAGCCCTCCTGCGGTCTCCAGACCGAGGGAGGGCCCCACCTGCGAGGACTCCAGGGACGACGGGCGTGCGTAGGCCAGGGCCTGAACGGATCGGGTCATGAAAAAAAGCGTAGGACCCACCACTGACAACGGCCCTCGGAACAGCTGTCGGCCGCCCGGAGGCCGCGGTCTACTGCCCGACGCGACCGGGCCGGAGCACCTTGGTGAACAACACCGAACCGCCCTCCGCCCGCAGACGCACCGTCAGCTCCGCGCTGTCGCCGTCGATCTCCACCTCGCCGAAATACTGCGGGGTCTCCATCGGCGAGACGTTGGCCCGCTCGGGGGCCCGCACGAAGACCCGGTCCGGGCCGAAGGTGCCGTCCAGCGCGTTGGCCGGGAAGCCGCCCGCCGCCAGCGGGCCCGACACGAACTCCCAGAACGGGGCGAAGTCCTTGAACGCCGCCCGCTCCGGCGCGTAGTGCTGGGCCGAGGTGTAGTGCACATCGGCCGTCAGCCACACCGTGCCGGTGATCCCGCGGTGTTTGACGAACCGCAGCAGTTCGGCGATCTGGAGCTCGCGCCCGAGCGGCGCCCCGGGATCGCCCTGCGCCACCGCCTCGAAGTCCGTCGCACCGTCCGGGACCACGAGGCCGAGCGGCATGTCGGCGGCGATCACCTTCCACTCCGCGCGGGACGCGGCGAGCGAGCGCTTCAGCCACCGCAACTGCTCCGCGCCCAGGATCCCCGTCGTGTCGTCGGGCTGCCGGCCAGGGGAGTTGGCATTGCGGTGCGACCGCATGTCGAGCACGAACACGTCCAGCAGCGGCCCGTGGTGGACGACCCGGTACATACGTGAACGGCGCCCGGGAGCGGACGAGGGGGCGAGCGGCACGTACTCGTGGAAGGCGCGCACGGAGCGCGCCGCCAGGATGTCCACGTTCTTCTCGGTGTAGCGCGCGTCGTCGAGGATCTGGCCGGGATACCAGTTGTTGCGCACCTCGTGGTCGTCCCACTGCACGACGGAGGGCACCTGCGCGTTGAAACGGCGGAAATTCTGGTCGAGCAGGTTGTAACGGAAGTTGCCCCGGTACTCGTCCAGCGTCTCGGCGACCTTCGCCTTCTCCTCGGTCATGACATTGCGCCAGATCCGGCCGTCCGGCAGCGTCACGCTCGGCTCCAGCGGACCGTCCGCGTAGATGCTGTCGCCGCTGCACAGGAAGAAGTCGGGGTCCAGACGGCGCATCTCCTCGTACACCCGGTAGCCGCCGATGTCCGGATTGATGCCCCAGCCCTGCCCCGCGATATCGCCCGACCACAGGAACCGCACCCCGGCCCGGCGCCGAGCCGGAGCGGTACGGAACGTTCCGTACACCGGTTTGCCGGTACGGCGCGGATCGCCCGGATCGGCGAGCGTCACGCGGTAGTGCACCTGCTCGCCCGCGGGCAGGCCGTACAGCGGTGTGGTGCCGGTGAAGTCCGTTCCGGGGCCGATCGACGGCCCGTACCACCTGCGGACCCGCCGGAACGACTCGGTCGCCGAGGTCTCCACCAGCATCCGGGCCGGCCGGTCCGAGCGCACCCACAGGAGCGCCGACGAGGCGGTGACGCTGCCGACCTGCACACCCCAGGACGCTTCGGGCCGCCCCGCCAGACGCAGCGCGGGTGCCGCCGAAGCGACGGCGGGCGACAGGGCGACCGCCGCCGGGGCGATCAGCGAGCCGCGGAGGAGGGCGCGGCGGCCGGGCGAGGCCATGTGCGGACGGTGCGGACGGTAGGGCACGGGCATCGAAGCGCCTCCGGTGAGGTGGGCGGGCGGTGCGCCGTTCGCGAGAGTACGTGGACCGGCGCCGGTCTGAGCCCATGCCTAGTGCCCTGCGGAGACCGGGGCCCCAACCCCGGGTGAACGGCGCCCGTCGGCCGCGCCCGCACGGTCGGCCGGGACCGTACGGTCAGCCGGCGGAGGCCCCGCCGGAACGCCACGCCTCCGCCAGCGCGGCGACCCCGCGGGCGATGTCGCCGGGTGCGAGATGGGCGTAGCCGAGGACGAGCGGCACGGTGCCGTCCTCGGAACCGGCCGCTCCGCAGTCGCGCAACGGGCGCAGCGCGATGCCCGCCCCGGCCGCCCGCTCCAGGAGGACATCCTCGGGGCCGTACCGCGCGGGCAGCCGGGCGATGATGTGCAGGCCCGCCGCGATGCCGCTGACCGCCGTGCCCGGGAAGTGCTCGTCGAGCGCGGCCACCATCGCGTCCCGGCGCTCCCGGTAGGCCCGTTGGCAGCGCCGCAACTGCCGGTCGTAGCCGCCGCGCACGATGAAGTCCGCCAGCACGGCCTGGTCGATCACCGGGTTGCCCAGATCCATGGTCCGTTTGCGGGCGACGATCCGCTCGGTGAGCGCGGCGGGGGCGATCAGCCAGCCGAGCCGCAGACCGGGAGCCAGCGACTTGCTCACGGATCCGGTGTACACGACCCGTTCGGGATCCAGCCCCTGCAAGGCACCCACCGGCGCCCGGTCGTACCGGAAGTCCCCGTCGTAGTCGTCCTCCATGATCACGGCGTCCGTGTCCCGGGCCCACCCGAGCAGCTCACCGCGACGCCGGGCGGAGTATCCGATTCCGGTGGGGAACTGGTGCGCGGGCGTGGTCACCACCGCGCGTACGCCGGAGCGCTGCAGGGGCGCGAGGGCCAGGCCGTCGTCGTCGAGGGGCAGCGGGACCGTACCCAGACCGGTCGCCGCGAACAGCGACGTGTGCTCCGGGCTGCCCGGATCCTCCACCCCGACCGAGGTCACCCCCTGGTCCCGGAGTACGAAACCGAGCAGCGTCGTCGCCTGGGCGACCCCCGAACAGACCACCAGACGCTCCGGATCGGCGACCACGCCCCGACGCCGGGCGAGCAGCCCGGCCAGCGCCTCGCGCAGCTCCGGCAGCCCGCGCGGGTCGGGGTAGCCCAGCGCGCCGTGCGGCAGCCGCCCGAACACCGTCCGCTGGGCGGCACTCCACGCACCGCGCGGGAAGAGCGACAGATCGGGGGTGCCGGGCCGGAAGTCCACCCGCGCGCCCGGCGCGCGCGGCGCACGGTCACGTGCGGGACGCACCGCAGCGCGTACGCCCTCGCTCACCCAGGTGCCCGCACCCCGCCCGCTGCGCAGATAGCTCTCCGCGGTCAGCTGCTCGTACGCCTCGGTGACCAGTCCGCGCGACACCCCCAGATCGGCCGCGAGTTCACGGCTGGAGGGCAGCCTCGTGCCCGCCGTGAGGCGGCCGGAGCGAACCGCCTCCCGTAGCGCGGACCGGAGTGCGCGCCCCCGCCCGCGCGCCGGAGCGGCAGCGGCGGGCAGCAGCAACTCCCAAGCCGGAGAGAGGGAACCGGCACGGTCGTCTCCTGCGCCGTGGCCGTCCGCCGCGCGCGTGGGCCGCCGGTCCGGATTGGTCCCCGAAGACGTCATGGAAGTGGACCTTAAACCGGTCCGCCGCCGACCCTAGCGTCGGGCCCATGAACGCAACCTCTCTGCGCGGGGCCCTCCTCGCGGCTCTCGCGTGTGTGCTGGTGGGGGCATCCTTCACGGCCAACAGCGTCCTCGGCGACTACCCGTTCGCGGGTGGCCAGGCCCTCCGGTACGGTCTCGCCGCGCTTCTGCTCGTCCCGTTCCTGCGGCGTGACCCCGACTCCGCGGCGGTCCGGCTCCGGCGTCTCACCCGCCGCCGGTGGGGGCGGATCGCGCTGCTCGCCGCCGTGGGCATGGTCGGGTTCAACCTGGCGGTCCTGGCGGCCGAACAGTCGGCGGAACCAGCTGTTCCGGGCGTCTTCGTCGGCTGCGCGCCGATCGTGGTCGGCGTACTCGTTCCGCTGCTGGACGGTCGTCGGCCGTCCAGCGTCACGCTGTACGCGGCCGGACTCGTCGCCGTCGGGGCGTTCACCGTGCAGGGCTGGGGGCGCACCGACCTGGCGGGGGTGCTGTTCTCGGTGGGTGCGCTCGCGGGCGAGGTCGGCTTCGCGGTCCTCGCCGTCGCGGTACTGCGGCCGCTCGGCCCGAAACTGCTCTCCGCGACGGTCTGTGCCGTCGCCGCCGTCGAATCGGCGCTGCTCGGTCTGCTGCTGGACGGCGGCTCGTTCCTGCGGGTCCCGACGGGTGGCGAGACGGCGGCCCTGCTGTGGCAGGCCGCTGTCGTCACCGTGATCGGATTCGTCTGCTGGTACAGCGGGATGCAGCGCATCGGAGCCGAACGCGCCACGCTCTTCTCCGGTCTGATCCCGGTCTCCGCAGCCCTGACCGCACCGCTGGTCGGGGCCGGGACGTACGGCATCGCCCAGGGCGCGGGAAGCCTCCTGGTCGGCGCCGGCGTGGCGTACGGCTCGGGCGTCATCGGCCGGCGCGGGGGCGCCGGGGCGCGACCCTCCGGCGGTGCGCGGGCGTACCGCCGGGACGGCTCAGCGGCTGGTGTCCAGGATGACGCGGGCCACGAGCGCCGGGTCGTCGTTCATCGGGACGTGCCCGCAGTCGGGCAGTCGCACGAGCCGGGCGTCGGGGATCACCCGCTTGGCGCGGACTCCCTGTCGGCGCAGCAGGATCCGGTCGCGGGTGCCCCAGGCGACGGTGACGGGTATGCCCTTGACGTCCTCGTCGAAGGAGGCGCCCCGGCCGACCTCCAGCGTCTGGTGAAAGCCGGTCGCCCCGCGCAGGGCGAGCGTCTCGGCGACGACGGCCTCCGGTGAACGCCTGCCGGGCCGGGCGTAGATGGTGCTGGTGAGAGCCGTCCGGCCGGCCGCGCTGCGCGACAGACGCTCTATCAGCGGCACCGGCAGGGCCAGCGCGCTCCGGCGCATCGTCCGCAGGGTGCCGAAGGCGTAGCGACGCTCCGCCTCGGTCCAGAAGCCCGCAGGGGACAGCGCGGTCACCGACCGCGCCAGCCCGGCGCGGCCCAGTTCCAGCGCGTGCATGCCGCCCAGCGAGTTCCCGGCGACATGGGGGCGGTCCAGGCCGAGTTCGGCACAGAAGGCCCCGTACACCGGGGCGACGGTCCCGAGGTCGTACGGAACTCCGTCCGGCAGCGCGGGCGAAGTGCCGAAGCCGGGCAGGTCCACGGCGATCACCTCGCGTTCGGCGGCCAGGATCCGGGTCACCGGATCCCAGGCCCGCAGATGGTGCCCGATGCCGTGCAGGAGCAGCAACGGTTCGCCCGCACCGGTCCGTTCGTACGCGACCGAGACCGGACGGGGGCCGTCGGCCGTTGCGACGGTGAAGGAGGCCGTGGTGGTCATGCTGCTCCCTGGAGTGGTTAGACGTCTCGTCAACAACAATTACCGCCGGGTAGCTTGGAGTTCAAGGGGCCGGGCGATTCCCGCTGGACAGCGGGTGGCCCGTGGGCTGGGATGGAGTGATGACCGCCGACGCCGCGACCGAGCTCTTCGAAGAACACCGGCCCGTTCTCACCGGTGTCGCCTATCGCATGCTCGGCCGCATCGCCGACGCCGAGGACGTGGTCCAGGAGGCGTGGCTGAGGTGGTCGGCGGCGGCGCGCGAGGACATCCGGGAGCCGCGCGCCTTCCTGGTGCGGATCACCACCCGGCTGGCCATCGACCGGCTCCGGCACTTGCAGTCGCGGCGGGAGTCGTATCCGGGGACCTGGCTGCCGGAGCCGGTGGTCACGGACTTCGGCCCGGCCCTACCCGACACCGCGGAACGCGCCGTCCTCGCGGATTCCGTCTCGCTCGCCGTGCTGGTCGTCCTCGAATCGCTCTCACCGCTGGAGCGTGCGGTGTTCGTGCTCCGGGAGGCCTTCGGATTCCCGTACGCCGAGATCGCCACCGCCCTGGACCGCACCGAGGCGGCCGTCCGGCAGCTCGCCGGCCGTGCCAGACGCCATGTGGAGGAGCGCAAGCCGCGCTACGACGTGGACCCCGCCGAGCGGCGCGACCTCACCGAACGCTTCCTGGCCGCCGCCTCCGGAGGCGGTATCGAGCAGCTGCTCGCGCTGCTGGCCCCCGACGTCCGGCTCGTCAGCGACAGCGGAGGCAAGGCGAAGGCGCCGCGGCGGATCATCGAGACCGCCGACAAGGTCGGCCGCTTCCTCTTCGCGGTGGCGGGCGACGTCGGCCCGGACGGGGAAATCCGCATCGTGGAGATCAACGGCGGACCCGCCGCCGTCTACTTCGTCGGCGGGAAGCCCGACGCCGTCTTTCAGATCGAAGTCAGCCAAGGTGTCATTCAATGCGCCTATATCATTCGTAATCCGGACAAGCTCTCCGGACTGTCCGCCGCATAGTCAAAAGCACCACCGGCCACCTCGACCCCGCGGGTCCGCTCCGAGCCTGGTCAGAGCCCCGCCATCCACCGCGATGGCGGGGCTCTGTGCTGCGTGCGCCTCACGGCACCACGAACGTCGTGTGAACGCTCTGCGCCAGAGTCCCGTTTCGTTCCGTTACGGAATAAGTATTGGTCTTGACCAAGGGGGTATGCCGTCCTAGGGTCTCCACTTAAGACAGGAACCTTTAATAAATAACGTCGCGGAAAAAGACGCTGGGCGATTGCGGAGGACAGGGTGGGGACCACGCAGCTGGAATCGGTTCAGGAGCCGAAGTACTGGCACCTCAAGACCGTGCTCAGTGAGGCACTCGACTCGGACTTTGCGGTGGGGGAGATCCTGCCCAACGAGCGGGACCTCGCGGCGCGGTTCGGTGTCGCGCGAGCCACGCTCCGGCAGGCCCTGGAGCAGCTCGAACTCGAAGGCAGACTGCAGCGCCGCCGTGGAGTCGGGACGACCGTCGCCCCGCCGCGCGTGGGCATCGCCGTCTCCACCGCCCAGCACGAATGGACGGGCGGTGTCAGCGGCGAGGCCTGGCAGCCGGTCGACAGCACCATGGACAAGGCCCCGGCGGCGGTGGCCGTCATGCTCGGCACGGACCCCGCCGAACCGGTCCACGTGGTGCGCCGTATCCGTGACACCCAGGGGCAGGCGGTAGCCGCGGAGCTCCTCTACATCCCCGCCTCCTCGGTGCCCGATCTCTCCGCCATCGAGGCCCCGTCCGGCCCCGTCCGGGCCCGTAGCGTGCTGCGCGAGCTGCACCGGCTCGGCCTGCAGGGCCAGGACCGCTCCGTGGAGCTCGGCTCCGCACGGGCGGACGACGCCAAGGAACTGGACCGGCTCCCCGGCGCCCCCGTCCTCGTCGTCACCACCCGCTACTTCACCGTGGACGGCACGGCGGCCGTGTCCGTCGCCACCTACCGCGCGGACACCTGCCGGCTCACCTTCGGGGACTCCGGCGCACTGGAGATCAGCCACGACGATCAGCCGGAGCGCCAGGCCTCCTGACACCACCGGCCCGCTCGCCCCACGCCCGCCGTTCTTGAGGACTCCGGCCCTCGGAAGCGGCGGGCGCGCGCTTTCCTGGAGATCCCCCCGTGGGCGACCGGCGGGCGGTCAGCGGCGGGCGGTCACAGCCCCTTCGACGGCGAACAACTGCTCCTCGACGTGGTCCAGGGCGAGCCGCAGCGCCCCTGTCGCGACGGCGGCCTCTCCGAGCAGCGACAACGTCACCCGGGGCGGACGCAGACAGTAGCGGGCCAGCTCCCGGCGGAGGGGTTCCAGCACTCCGTCCAGTCCCGCGGCCCAGCCGCCGACCACGACCAGCTCCGGGTCGAGCGCCAGCACCAGCGCCGCCACATCGTGCACCAGCCGCTGAAGGAACCGCTCGACCGCCGCCTGGGCCCCCGCGTCACCCTCCCGGGCCTTGGCGAACACCGCAGCCACCGCGGGCTCGTCCAGCGGGTCCAGCGGCGTGTCCGTCGTCGACAGCAGATGCTCCGGCGTCACATCCCTGCCCAGCAGGTGCAGAGCGCCGATCTCCCCGGCGGCCCCGCCGAACCCCCGGTGCAGACGCCCGCCGATCAAGGAACCCGCTCCGGGGCTCAGCCCTGCCAGCACGAAGACCACATCGTCGGACTCGGTGGCCGCGCCCTTCCAGTGCTCGGCCACCGCGGCGGCGTTGGCATCGTTCTCGACGAGCACCGGGCAGCGGAACGAACGACGAAGCCGCTCCCCGAGCGCGAGCCCGGTCCAGTCCGGCAACGCCGTACCCAGCCGCACCGTGCCGTCGGCCTCCACGATCCCGGGGCTGCCCACGCCGACCGCACGCAGACTGCTCCGGGCCACCCCGGTGCGCCGCAGCACATCCGCGATGACGGCCCGGACCTGGTCGAGCCGGTCATCGGCGCAGGCGGTCTCCGACACCGCGCGGGAACCGGCCCCGACGATCCGGCCGTCGAGCCCCGAGATGAGCGCGGACACCCGGTGCGGGCCGATCTCCACCCCGAGGAGGTGACCCGCCTCGGCCCGGAAACGGAACCTGCGGGCAGGGCGCCCCTGGCGTCGCGCCTCACTCTCGTCGGGCACGGCCTCGACCACGAGGCCCGCTGCGAACAGCCCCTCGACGACTCCTTCGACCGTCGGCCGGGACAGCCCGGTGATCCGGGTCAGGTCCGTCAGCGTCGGCGCGCCGGCCCCCCTGAGCGCGTGCAGCACTACCGCGGAATTGATCCGTCGCAACAGGGACGGGTCCCCACCGGTCAGCCGGCCCACGGTATGTCCTCCCAGCTCGTGCGCATGTCTGCCGGATCGTACTCGCTGGCCGGGACCCCTGCGACCAGCGAGGAAAGCCGGTACCGAGCCGCAACCTGGGTCACCCCGGAGCGACGAATCCGGACTCGTAGGCGGCGATGACCGCCTGCGTGCGGTCCCGCGCACCCAACTTCGCCAGGACCGAACTGACATGGGACTTCACCGTCTGGATCCCGACGACGAGGTCGGCCGCGATCTCCGCGTTCGACAGCCCTCGGGCCATCAGCCGGAGCACCGCCGCCTCCCGGTCGGTGAGTGCCGCCCGATCGAGGGCGGCCCGCGCCTTGTCCGTCCCGTACTCGGCGGCGAGCTGCCGGACCGCCGCCGGAAACAGCAGCGATTCACCCTCGGCCACCAGCCGCACGGCGTGCACGATCTCCGCGGGCCTGGCGCGCTTGAGCAGAAAGCCGTCCGCCCCCGCCCTCAACGCCTCGTACACGTACTCGTCGTTCTCGAACGTCGTCACCACCAGGATCTTCGGAGGATCCGGCACCGTACGCAGCACCAGCCGAGTCGCCTCGATGCCGTCCATCAGCGGCATCCGCACATCCATCGCCACCACGTCGGGCCGCAACCGGTTCACCAGGGGGATCACCGCGGCGCCGTCCGCCGCCTCACCCACCACCTCGATATCGGGCTGGGCCTCCAGCACGGCACGCAGACCGGCGCGCACCAAGGGCTCGTCATCGACCAGAAGAACGGTGAAGGGCATCCGACCAGCGTATGCCGTCCAGGGGGAGGCTCACGCGCACCCGCCACTCACCCTCCCGCGACTCCGTCCGCGCCTTCCCGCCCAGCAACGCGGCCCGCTCCCGCATACCGCGCAGTCCACTGCCGCTCCCCGGCAGGCCGGCCGTCCCGGACAGCGGGTTGACCACCTCCAGCTCCAGCCGCTCGTCGGCCACCGTGATGCTCACCCGGACGGGAACCGGTCCCGCGTGACGGAGCACATTGGTCAGGCTCTCCTGAAGAATCCGATACCCCTCCCGTGAAACCGGCGCCGGGACCAGGCCGAGATCCCCGGACACCCGCGCATCCACCGTCGCCCCGGAACTCCTCGCGGAGTCCAACAGCCGCTCCGCCTCGCCCAGCGTCGGCCGCCGGCTCACGGGTGTGCCGGATTCGCGCAGCACCCGCAGCACCCGCTCCAGGTCCTCCAGCGCATCGCGCCCGGTCTCCTCGATGGCGGCCAGCGCCCGCTCCGTGAACGCCGGATCGTTCGCCGCCCGCGCTGCACCGGCCTGCACCACCGCCACCGTCAGCGCATGGCCGATGGAATCGTGCAGCTCGCGAGCCATGCGATTGCGCTCCAGCAACTGCTCGGTCAGCTCCTCCAGCACACTGAGCCGGTCCGTCGGCGAGGGACCCAGCAGCCATCGGGCGGCAGCCGTACTGAGCCGGCCCCCGAGCACCACGAGAACGAGCAGCGGAACGATCGGCAGCGGTGCGAGCAGCACGTTCCACCAGTGCGGGCTCACACCTTCGACCAGCCCGCCCGGAGGCCTGCCCGTCGCCGACAGGACGAGCTCGATCGAGGCCACGGGCAACCACAGGGCCAGGATCGCGGCGGCCGATATCAGGAGCCGCACCTCCAGCCAGAGCACGGTCCGCCACCGCTCGGCCCAACTGGCCGAGGACGCCACCGCGATGGAGGCGTCGGGCTGCCCGCGCTCGGACGGAGTCAGCAGCAACTGCGCCTGCAGGCCCTCCTCGAGACGCATCGCGGGTATGAGGCCCACCGGCACCGCGAAGAGCAGGGGCATCCAGAGCTGGTCGGAGATGAAGAACCACAGGCTGGCAGCGGCGGCTGGAATGAACATGTGCAACCAGCGGCTGTAAGTGACCGCGCTGGTCAGCGGGGTGAGGATGCGGTGCATGTCCTCATCGTCCCAGCGGGCCGGGCGGACCGGCTCCCCCATGAGAGGGAGACGAACCCCGCCGGCGGGGGAAGCGGCACACCCGCCGCACCGGCCAGGCTCGAGACATGACCAGCATCGACGTCCACGAACTCACCAAGGAGTACGGAACCACCCGTGCGGTGGACCGCCTCAGCTTCCGCGTGCGACCGGGCAGGGTCACCGGATTCCTCGGCCCCAACGGCGCCGGCAAGTCCACGACCATGCGTCTCGTTCTCGGCCTGGACCGGCCGACCGGCGGCTCCGCCACGATCGGCGGGCGGCCCTACGCGGAGCTCCCCGAACCGCTGCGCACCGTCGGCGCCCTGCTCGACGCCCAGGCCGCGCACGGCTCACGCACACCGCGCAGTCACCTGTCGGCACTCGCCGCGAGCAACGGCATACCCCTGTCGAGGGTGGCGGCCGTGCTGGAGGAGACCGGACTCGGCGATGTGAGCACCCGGCGCATCAAGTCCTTCTCCCTCGGCATGCGCCAGCGTCTCGGGATCGCGGCCGCCCTGCTCGGCGACCCGCAGGTGGTCATGCTGGACGAGCCGTCGAACGGGCTGGACCCCGAAGGCATCATCTGGATCCGCGAACTCATGAAGCGACTTGCCCGCGAGGGCCGGACGGTGCTGGTCTCCAGCCACCTCATGAACGAGACCGCCTCCTTCGCCGACCACCTCGTGGTGCTCGGCCGGGGCCGCCTGCTCGCCGACATGGCGATGAAGGAGTTCCTCGATTCCCGCAGCCGCCCCCGCGTACGCCTGCGCACGACCGAACCCGGCAGGCTCCGCTCGGCGCTGACCTCCAGGGGGCTGACCGGGATACGGGCCGAGGACGACCGCTGGACGATCGACGGCGTCACAGCGGAAGCGATCGGCGCGCTCGCCGCCGACGAAGGCATTCCCCTGCTCGAACTGGGCGATGAAAGGGCCACGTTGGAACAGGCCTATCTCGACCTCACGGCCGACGACACCCCCTTCGCCGCATCGACCACCCGCGACCGCACGGAGGCGTGAACATGACCCTGACGGCAGTACTCCACTCCGAGTGGATCAAGATCAGATCGATACGGTCGACCTACGGCTCCCTGATGGCCGTCTTCGCCATCACCCTCATCGTCACCGTGCTCGTCCTCGGGACCGTCGGCCAGGAGCAGGCGGAGCGGGCCGGATCCGATGCGGTCCTCAACGCCTTCTTCGCACTGAACTTCGGGCAGATCGCGGCCATCGCGTTCGGAGCGACCGCGGTCTCCTCGGAGTTCCTCAACGGAGCCCTGCGTATATCGCTCGCCGCGGTTCCCCGCCGCTCCCTCTTCTACACGGCGAAGATGACGGCGATCGGCGGGGCGGCGCTCGTCATCGGCCTGGTGACCAGTTTCGCGGCGTTCCTGGTCGGTCAACTCTTCCTGGAGGAGCACGCGATCGGCCTGGGGCACCCCGGTGCACTGCGGGCCGCCGTCGGAGGAGGGATCTATCTCGCGCTGATGGCGCTGCTCGCGGCAGGTCTCGCGGCACTCATGCGCAGCGCGGTCGCGGTGCTCGGGCTGCTTATACCGCTCCTTCTGATCGTCCCCTTCGTATTCGTGGACGTCGCCACCGCGGTGGTGCGGTATCTGCCCGATCGCGCCGGGCAGGCGGTGCTGCACCAGAATCCGGGAGACAGCCTGGGGCCATGGACCGGCCTTGCGGTGGCAGCCGCGTGGGCGGCGGCAGCGCTCCTGGCGGGCTGGTGGGCGGTCCGCAACCGGGACGCGTGAGGCCCAAACCGAAAGGGGCTGGCGGGCTCGGCTCGGTCGGTGCAGGCGGGGCCGGGCGGCCGACCCGGCTCAGTCGGTCAGCGCCGGGCCGGCGTCCGGCCGGCCAGACGGACGGGAAGGGCGGGTGAGCACGGCGTCCCGGAGGCGGGCGTACTCCTCGGCCATGCTCTGGACCGTCCAGTGGGCGTTGAGGCCGCTGGGGTTGGGGAGTGCCCACACGTGGGCGCCGCCGACCGTGCGGTCCTGGGGGCCGATGCGGGCCCGGGGCTCACCGAAGGCCGTGCGGTAGGCGGTGATGCCGACCACCGCGAGCCACTGCGGGGCGAGCCGCTCGACCTTCGCCGTCAGAGCGACCCCGCCCTCCCGGAACTCGTCCGCGCCGAGCTCGTCCGCCCGGGCCGTGGCCCGCGCCACCACATTGGTGATGCCGAGCCCGAGGCCGAGCAACTCGCTCTGCTCCGAAGGACGCAGCTGCCGGGGCGTGAAACCCGACCGGTGCAGGACCGGCCAGAACCGGTTCCCGGGGTGGGCGAAATGGTGGCCCGTCGCCGCGGTCATCAGGCTCGGGTTGATGCCGCAGAAGAGCACGCGCAGACCGCCCGCGGCCACATCGGGGACGATGCGGTCACGGGCGGCGCTCAGCTCTTCGGGGGTCATACGGTGGGGGCGGTGCCGGTCAGAGGATCGAGCCGGGGGTGTAGTTCGCCGCCTCGGGGTGCTGCTTGGTGATCTCCTCGATCCGGGCGACGAGCGACGAGACCTGGTCGCCGGCGGCACCCGTGAACGAGAGCTTGTCGGCCATCAGCTCGTCCAACTGCGCGCGGTCCAGCGGGATCCGCTCGTCCGCGGCGAGCTTGTCGAGCAGTTCGTTGCGCTCGGCACCCTGCTCCCGCATCGCGAGGGCGGAGGCGACCGCGTTCTCCTTGATCGCCTCGTGCGCCACCTCGCGGCCCACTCCGGCCCGGACGGCGCCCATCAGGACCTTGGTGGTGGCCAGGAACGGAAGGTAGCGGTCCAGCTCGCGCGCCACGACGGCGGGGAACGCGCCGAACTCGTCCAGCACCGTCAGGAAGGTCTCCAAGAGGCCGTCGAATGCGAAGAACGCGTCCGGGAGCGCCACCCGGCGGACCACGGAACAGGACACGTCGCCCTCGTTCCACTGATCGCCCGCCAGCTCACCCGTCATCGAGGCGTAGCCGCGCAGGATCACCATCAGACCGTTCACCCGCTCGCAGGAGCGCGTGTTCATCTTGTGCGGCATCGCGGACGAGCCGACCTGGCCGGGCTTGAAGCCCTCGGTCACCAGCTCGTGGCCGGCCATCAGCCGGATGGTCTTCGCCACCGAGGAGGGCGCGGCGGCGAGCTGCACCAGGGCGGTGACCACGTCGTAGTCGAGCGATCGGGGGTAGACCTGACCGACAGAGGTGAACGCCTCGGCGAAGCCGAGGTGCCCGGCGATGCGCTGTTCCAGGTCGGCGAGCTTGTCCGCGTCGCCGCCGAGCAGGTCCAGCATGTCCTGCGCCGTGCCGACCGGGCCCTTGATCCCGCGCAGCGGGTAGCGGGAGAGAAGGTCCTCCAGGCGGCCGTAGGCGACCAGCAGCTCGTCGGCCGCGGTCGCGAAGCGCTTGCCCAGCGTCGTCGCCTGCGCGGCGACGTTGTGGGAGCGGCCGGCGATGACGAGCTCGCGGTACTCCGCCGCGAGCTTGCCGAGCCGGGCCAGTACGGCCACGGTGCGGTTGCGCATCAGCTCCAGCGAAAGGCGGATCTGAAGCTGCTCGACGTTCTCCGTCAGGTCCCGGGAGGTCATGCCCTTGTGGACCTGCTCATGACCGGCGAGGGCGTTGAACTCCTCGATCCGGGCCTTCACGTCGTGCCGGGTGATCTTCTCGCGCTCGGCGATCGAGGCCAGGTCCACCTGGTCCAGCACGCGCTCGTAGTCGGCCAGCGCCGCATCGGGCACCTCGATCCCGAGGTCCTTCTGAGCGCGCAGCACCGCCAGCCACAGCTGACGCTCCAGCTTCACCTTCTGCTCGGGGGACCAGAGGACGGCCAGCTCCGCCGAGGCGTAGCGGCCGGCCAGGACATTGGGGATGCGAGGCTTCGCAGACACAGCAGTCACGTAAACAGATTCTACTGGCGGTTTGTGCAGGCCAGCGACGCGCCCTTATTTGTGGCTTGCTACGAAGGTGCGGGCCTGGTGGTCCAGGGTCAGTCGGCTTCGGGGCTGCTCAGCGTGGCGTCGGGGGAGGCGGCGCGGTGCCATTCCGTCACCGGGCCGGGGGTCTCGGTGTTCGTGGGCGTGATCCAGAAGGCCCTGCCCGTGGTGGCGTCGAACTGCGCGCCCGAGCGGCCGTCGCCGGAGGAGCGGCCGGTGAGCCGTCGCCCGATCCACGGGGCGAGGTGACGGCGGGCGAAGCGGATGTCCTCGGTGCGCCGGGACGCCCAGCGCGGGGGCGCGGTAGCGGGGACCGGCGTCCACCAGTCCTGCTCGGCCGGAAGTCCCAGGGTCTGCCAGACCGCCTCGGCGACACGCCGGTGCCCTTCGGCGGTGAGGTGCAGCCGGTCCACGTCCCACATCCGGGGGTCACTGAGCGACGGTGCGCTGTAGAGATCGACCACCGTCGCCCCGTGCCGGGCGGCCAGGTCGTCGATCAGGGTGAACAGCTCCTCCATGCGGGGCCGGAAGCGTTCCAGCACCGGTCCGTTGCGGGCGGGGCTGCGCATCAGGACGAGCTGCTTGCAGGACGGGGCCAGACGTTCCACGGCCTCTTCCAGCCGCCCCTTGACCAGGCCCATGTCGCACTTCGGGCGCAGCGTGTCGTTGAGCCCGCCGACGAGCGTCACCACATCGGCCCGGAGCGCGGCCGCCGCCGCCACCTGCTCGTCGACGATCTGGCCGATGAGCTTCCCGCGTACGGCGAGATTGGCGTACCGGAAACCGGGGGACCGGGAGGCCAGCCGGGAGGCGAGGACATCGGCCCAGCCCCGGTAGCTGCCGTCGGAGAGCAGGTCCGACATGCCCTCGGTGAACGAGTCGCCGACCGCGACAAGACTGGTGTAGGAGGCATTCAGTTCCATGGCCCGACAATCCTACCGGTCGGTAGGTCGGTAGACCAGCGGGTCGGCCGGCGGAGGGCCGGAGGGTCAGCGGGACTGCGGGCGTCCGACGAGTTCGCGGAGGACGTCCTCCATCGTGACCATGCCGACCAGTCTGCCGTCCTCGTCGAGGACGGCCGCCAGGTGGGTCCTGCTGCGCCGCAGAGCGGTGAGCACATCGTCCAGCGGGGTCGCCGCCCGGACCCGGGCGATCGGCCGCATCGCCGTCACCGGGAAGGGCACGTCGCGGGGCGTCGCGTCCAGGGCGTCCTTCACATGGAGGTAGCCGAGGATGCGCTGCTCGCTGTCCATCACCGGGAAGCGGGAGAACCCCGACTCGGACGAGAGCCGCTCCAGCTCCTCCGGAGTGGTGCCGACCCTGGCGTACAGCACCCGGTCGACCGGCATGACCACATCCCGTACCGGCCGACGGCCCAGCTCCAGAGCGTGGTGGAGCCGTTGCGCCGAACGGTCGTCGACCAGCCCGGCGTCGCCGGCGTCCTGCACCATC
The DNA here is from genome assembly GCF_055792845.1 of Streptomyces sp. DSM 106670. Classification (NCBI taxonomy): domain Bacteria; kingdom Bacillati; phylum Actinomycetota; class Actinomycetes; order Kitasatosporales; family Streptomycetaceae; genus Streptomyces; species Streptomyces sp. DSM 106670. The sequence continues at coordinate 841,705 of NZ_CM147704.1, read as the reverse complement.
CGGGCCAGTTCGTCGTCCGAGAACGTCGCGGAGACCTCGTCCTTCGTCTCCACCCGCAACAGCTTCAGCAGGGTGTTGGCGAACGCGTTGATCGTGAAGATCACCGGACGCAGACCACGGGCCATGGCGACCAGCGGCGGGCCCAGCAGCAGGGCGCTCCGCGCCGGTTCGGCCAGCGCGATGTTCTTCGGGACCATCTCGCCCAGCAACATGTGCAGATAGGTCGCCACCGCCAGCGCGATGACGAACGACAGCGGGTGGACCAGCCCGTGCGGCACCCCCACGGCGTCGAAGACCGGCTCCAGCAGATGCGCGATGGCCGGTTCGGCGACGATGCCCAGCACCAGGGTGCAGAGCGTGATGCCGAGCTGGGCGGCGGCGAGCAGCGCGGAGACGTGTTCCAGCCCCCAGATGACACTGCGGGCCCGCCGGTTCCCGGCCTCGGCCTCCGGCTCGATCTGGCTGCGGCGTACGGAGATCAGGGCGAACTCGGCGCCCACGAAGAAGGCGTTGGCCACGAGGGTCAGCAGGCCGATGAAGAGCTGCAGAACGATCACCGCGCGCCCTCCGCCCGGTCGTCCTCGGAGCCGGGCAGCGGGGCGTGCAGCAGGGCCCGCGCGGCCCGCCGGCCCGCGGCGTCCACCACGTCGATCCGCCATCCGGCCAGCTCGACGCGGTCGCCCACCGTCGGGATCCGCCCGAGCTCGGCGGCGATCAGCCCCGCGAGCGTTTCGTAGGGCCCGTCCGGCACCCGTAGACCGATCCTGCGGAGCTGGTCGGTGCGCGCCGCCCCGTCGGCCGACCACAGGGTCCGCCCGTCGGCGTCCTCACCGGCCGCCGCGAGGTCGGGCGTCTCGTGCGGATCGTGCTCGTCCCGGACCTCGCCGACGACTTCCTCCACGATGTCCTCCAGCGTCGCGACCCCGGCCGTCCCGCCGTACTCGTCGATCACCACGGCCATGGCGAGCCGTCCGGACAGCCGGTCCAGCAGCTTGTCCACGGTGAGCGTCTCCGGTACGAGAAGGGGCTCGCGCAGCAGTTCCGAGATCCGGGTGCGGGGCCGCCGGTCGGCGGGGATCGCCAGCACGTCCTTGATGTGGGCCACGCCGACCACGGTGTCCAGGCTGCCCCGGTAGACGGGGAAGCGGGACAGACCGGTCGCCCGCGTGGCGTTGGCGACGTCCTCGGCCGTCGCGTGCAGGTCCAGCGCGGTCACCTGGACCCGCGGGGTCATCACGTTCTCCGCGGTCAGCTCCGAGAGGTTCAGGGTGCGGACGAAGAGCTCGGCCGTGTCCGCCTCCAGCGCCCCGGCCTTCGCGGAGTGCCGGGCCAGTGCCACCAGCTCCTGCGGGCTGCGGGCGGAGGCCAGCTCCTCGGTCGGTTCCAGACCGAACCGGCGCAGGATCCGGTTGGCCGTGTTGTTGAGGTGGCTGATGAAGGGTCGGAAGACCGCGGTGAACGCGCGCTGCGGGGTGGCCACCGCCTTGGCCACGGCCAGCGGCGAGGAGATCGCCCAGTTCTTCGGAACCAGTTCGCCGACCACCATCAGGACCACCGTCGACAGCGCCGTACCGATGACGAGCGCCAGGGTGGACGCGGCGGCGGGAGGCAGCCCCGCCGCCTCGACGGGGCTCCGGATCAGCTTGGCGATGGACGGTTCGGAGAGCATGCCGATCACCAGGTTGGTGACGGTGATGCCGAGCTGGGCGCCCGAGAGCTGGAAGGTGAGGCTGCGCACCGCCTTCAGCGCGCTCGCGGCGCCCCGGTCGCCCCGTTCGACGGCCCGTTCCAGCTCACCGCGCTCCACGGTGGTCAGCGAGAACTCCGCCGCGACGAACGCGCCGCAGGCGACGCAGAGCAGCAGGGCGACGAGCAGCAGAAGCACTTCGGTCATCGGTTCACCTCCGTCCCATGATCGGGCAGGGACGGAAAGACCGCGCGGTGTCGGCGGAAACGGCTACCAAGCATCCTGGGCGTCTGCCCGGCCGCGCGCCGTCCTACCGCCGTCGGTCCGTCAGATGCTTCACCCAGCGGCTCCACTGCGGCTCGGGCGCGTAGCCCGCCGCGCGCCAGGCGTGCTGGGCCGACGTGTTGCGGTCGAGCACCATGGCGTCGGCGCGCCGTCCGCCCAGTGCGGTGAACCGTTCCTCGGCCGCCGCGAGCAGGGCGCCGCCCACGCCCCGGCGCCGCTGGTCCGGATGGACCGCGAGCCGGTAGAGATGGCAGCGCCAGCCGTCGAAGCCGACGATGACGGTGCCCACCAGCGCCCCCTCCCGTTCCGCGAGGAGCAACGCCTCGGGGTCCCGTTCCACCAGGCGTGCGACGCCGTCCCCGTCGTCGCTGATGCTGGTGCCCTCGGCGGCCACCTTCCAGAAGGCGAGGACCTCGTCCAGGTCGGCCGGGGTCGCGGACCGTATCGAAAGATCGTTCATGGCGGCCATCCCACCACCCGCCGCGCCGGGGCGTCGATCGCGTTTCGCCGTGCGGACACACCCTCCTCTTGCCGGTGCTAGCGCGGCCGCGCTAGCGTGATGGTGTGCCCAAGACCCAGTTGAACGTTCGAGTGGACGAGGCCACCGCCGAGGCCGCGCGACAGCGCGCGCTGCAGAGGGGGATGAGCGTGAACCGCTACATAGAAGAACTGGTCCAGCGGGACGCGGGCGAGGTCGGACACACCTTCGTCGAGGCCGCGGCCGACTTCATGAAGCAGTACGAGTCGGTGTTCGCCGAGGAGTTCGGCCCGGAGCACGAAGGCAACCGTTGAATCTGCGGATCGACCTCTCCTGGCTGCTGATGGTCGCCGAGCACAAGACGCCCGGAGACCCGCAGGTCGTCGACTGGGGTGCGCTGGTCGCCGCCGTCGCACGGCATGACGCGGAGATCTTCGGCAGCGCCGTCTACAGCGACCCGCACGCGCGGGCGGCCGCCCTGTTGCAGTTGCTGCTGCACGTGCCCGCACTCGAACACTCCAACGCGATGTTCGCCTCGGCCGTCGCGTACGGCTATCTCGTCGCCTCCGGGCTCAAGGTCATCACCTCGCCCGAGCAGGTCCGCGATCTGGCGCTGCTGGTGAAGCAGGGCAAGGCGGACGTCCGGGCCATCGCCGACGAGCTGCGGCAGTGGAGCGTGTGAGACCGGGCCGCACCACCGGGCGTGCTCAGTCCTCCGTGAACGGCTTGCGGGCCACGCCCAGGACACAGGGCGAGGAAGGCATCTGGAGGCCCGACTCCGGAATGCGCAGTCTGCGGTACGTGCCCATCTCGAAGCCCGCCGCCGCGATCGCCGCCAGCGGATCCCGGGCGGTGTGACAGCCGCCGAAGAGCAGCGGCCACACGGTCCGGTCGGCCGCCCGCTGCGCCGTGGCCAGCGCCCGGCCCGGAGCCAGCCCGTGCTCGAAGAACCGCAGTTCACCGCCCGGGCGCAGGACCCGCCTGATCTCGGCGAGCGCCCGGGGCAGATCCCGTACGGTGCACAGGACCAGGGACGCCACCGCCCCGTCGAAGGCCTCGCTCTTGACCGGCAGCGCCTCCGCGGCCCCCGGCACCACGTCCACCGGCACCTCGGCGCGCAGCCCGGAGCGGACGGCGAGCTGCCGCAGCGAGCGCTCCGGCTCCAGCGCCACGACCTCCGAGACGGCGCCGGGGTAGTGCGCGAAGTTCAGCCCGTTCCCGGCGCCGACCTCGATGACCCGGCCCGAGAGCCCCGCCAGCAGCTCCTCGCGGTACGCGGCGATGCCGCCCTTCAGGTCGGCGGTCACGCTCACCCGGGCGTAGAAGCGGGCGAAGACCGGGTGGTGCACGGCGTCCCGGGGAAGCTTCCTGCTGCGCAGCTGCATGACGGACCTCCGTCGAGGAGTGGACGTGACGCTCAAGGAGTGGACGTGACGCTCCTCCACGATTCTCCCCCGGATCGCCCCGGCGGGAATCCCCGAGGACCGCCCGCCGCCACCGCACGCCCCGTCAGCGCGCGGCCCAGGTCCCGCCGAGCTCCGGAGCCAGCCAACCCGGCGCGCCTTCGGCGAAGTCGGCGCCCGACAGCGATCCCGCTCCGGCCGGTACGGCGCCCAGCAGCGGTGCGCCGGCCGCCACCGGCAGATCCTCGATGTTGCAGCGGGCCGCGAGGTCCGGCTCCGCGGGCATGCTGCCGATCACGACGCCCCGGCAGCTCAGCCCCCGGTTCCGCAGCGCCTCGGCGGTCAGCGTGGTGGCGTTCAGCGTGCCCAGGCCCGCGGGGGCCACCACCAGCACCGGCGCGGACAGCAGCCGGGCCGCGTCCGCGAGCGTGCCGCCCTCGTCGTCGAACCGTACGAGGAGCCCGCCCGCACCCTCCACCAGCACCAGGTCGTGCTCGGTGGCCAGCTTCTCCGCCGCCTCGGCCACCTCGAACGGACGTACGGGCACGAGTCCCGCCCGCCGGGCGGCCGTGGCCGGGGCCAACGGCTCGGGGAACCGGGCCAGTTCGACAGCGGTGACATGGCTGCCCGCCAGGCGCGCCACCTCGGCCGCGTCGCCCGGCTCCCCGGGCGCGAGCCCGGTCTGCGCGGGCTTGAGCACCGCGACCCGGCGGCCCCGCGCGGCGGCCGCCACCGCGGCGGTCACCACGGTCTTGCCGATCTCCGTGCCCGTACCGGACACCACCAGAATCATCGACATATCGGCTCAGCCCTCCCGTGCCGCGGCGCACACGGCCCTGCAGATCCGTGCCACGTCCTCGTCGCCCGTGACGTACGGCGGCATCGTGTAGACGAGGTCGCGGAACGGCCGCAGCCATACGCCCTCGCGCACGGCCGCCCGGGTCGCCGCCACTATGTCCACCTCGTGGTCGAGCTGGACGACCCCGATCGCGCCCAGGACGCGCACGTCCACCACCCCGGCGATGCCGGAGGCGGCGGCGAGCCCGGAGCGCAGGCCCGCGCCGATCCGCGCCACCTCGCCCTCCCAGTCCTGCCCGAGCAGCAGATCCACGGAGGCCGAGGCCACCGACGCGGCCAGCGGATTGCCCATGAACGTCGGCCCGTGCGCCAGCACCGGCACCTCGCCGCTGGAGATGCCCTCGGCCACCCGGGTGGTGCACAGCGTCGCCGCCAGCGTGAGATAACCGCCGGTCAGCGCCTTGCCGAGACACATGGCATCCGGTGAGATCCCGGCGTGCCCGGCGGCGAACAGCGTGCCCGTACGCCCGAAACCGGTCGCGATCTCGTCGAGGACCAGCAGGACGTCGTGCTCGTCGCACGCCTCGCGCAGCACCCGCAGATAGGCGGGGGAGTGGAACCGCATCCCGCCGGCCCCCTGCACCACCGGCTCCACGATGACCGCCGCGAGCTCGTGGGCGTGCGCGGCGATCAGCTCCCGCAGGTGCGTCACATAGGCGGCGTCCGGCTCGGCGTCGAAGCCGTCCGGCGGGGCGTCGGCGAAGACCTGCCGGGGCAGGGCGCCCGACCACAGCTGGTGCATCCCGCCCTCCGGGTCGCACACGGACATCGGCTGCCAGGTGTCCCCGTGGTAGCCGCCGCGCCAGGTCAGCAGCCGGCGCTTGGCCGGACGCCCGGCCGAACGCCAGAACTGCAGGCACATCTTGACCGCGACCTCCACGGAGACGGACCCCGAGTCGGCGAGGAAGACGTGCCGGAGCGGCTCGGGGGTGATCTCCACCAGCCGGGTCGCCAGCCGGACGGCGGGCTCATGGGTGAGCCCGCCGAACATCACATGGCTCATCCGGTCCAGCTGGCCGCGTGCGGCCTCGTTGAGGACCGGGTGGTTGTAACCGTGCACCGCCGACCACCAGGAGGACATGCCGTCCACCAACTCGCGCCTGCCCTCGACGGGTTCGGCGAGCCGGAGCCGTACGCCGGAGGCCGACTCCACGATCAGCGGCTCCTGCCGGCCGGGCATCGGACCGTACGGGTGCCAGACGTGCGCGCGGTCCAGCGCCCGCAGTTCGTCGGGCGTGTACGGCTTCGGCGCGGCGGGCTCCGGGGTGGATCCGGCGGCGTACGGCTCAGGCATTGGGCGCGAGATCCGTTCCCGCACCGCGACGGCGCACCGCCACCAGATCCGTACGCGCCACGCCGCCCGCGTCCGTACGCGCGACCGGTCCGTCGGCCTCGGCGTCGGCGTTCGCGACGGCCGCGGGCTCCTGCTCCCCGTGGCCACCGCACGGCCCGCAGCCCCCGCCACCGTGCGAACCGCAGCCGCCGGCTCCGGAGGCCTCGTGCGATCCGCAGCCGGATCCCGCCGAGGCGTCCCGCGTACCGCAACCGCCCGCCAGGGCGTCGGCCCGGTGGCGCGGCAGCGTCGTCGTGCCCGCCCCCTCCACCTCGAAACCGGCGTCCGCGATCATGTCCAGGTCGGTCTGGCCGGCCTGGCCCTCGCTCGTCAGGTAGTCGCCCAGGAAGATGGAGTTGACCAGGTGGAGCGCCAGCGGCTGCATCGAGCGCAGATGCACCTCACGGCCGCCCGCGAGCCGCACCTCGACGTCGGGGCAGACGAAGCGGACCATCGCCAGGATGCGCAGGCAGCGCTGCGGGGTGAGGTTCCACTCCTTGGCGAGCGGCGTGCCCTCGAACGGGATGAGGAAGTTCACCGGCACCGAGTCCGGGTCCAGGTCCCGCAGCGCGAACACGACGTCGACCAGGTCCTTGTCGCTCTCGCCCATCCCGGCGATCAGCCCGGAACACGCCGAGAGCCCGGCCGCCTGGGCCTGCTGCACGGTCTCCACCCGGTCCGCGTACGTGTGGGTGGTGGTGATCGCCCCGTACGTCTCCTCGGACGTGTTGAGGTTGTGGTTGTACGCGTCGGCGCCCGCCGAACGCAGCCGGTCGGCCTGTCCGTCGGTGAGGAGACCGAGGCAGGCACAGACCTCGATGCCCTCGTTCTCCTCCTTGATCGCCTCGATGGTCTTCGAGACCCGGTCGACGTCCCGGTCCGTCGGGCCGCGCCCGCTCGCCACCAGGCAGACCCGCTTGGCGCCGCCCGCCACCCCGGCGGCGGCGGCCTTGGACGCCTCGTCCGGCTTCAGCCAGGTGTACTTGAGGATCCCGGCCTTCGAACCGAGCCGCTGCGAGCAGTAGGAGCAGTCCTCGGGGCAGAGCCCCGACTTCAGGTTGACCAGATAGTTGAGCTTGACGCGCCGCCCGAACCACTGACGGCGCACCTTCCCGGCGGCGGTCACCACGTCGAGCAGCTCGTCGTCGGAGGTCGCCAGAACGGCGAGCGCTTCTTCGCGGGTCGGCAGTTCGCGCCGCAGCCCCTTGTCCACCAGCGTGTTCAGCAGGTCCATGGAAGATGATCCTTGCTTACCGCACCGCCTCCAGCCAAGGAGGAACCAGACAGGAGACCCCGGCGAGGGTGTGTGTATTGCCACACCCTGACCTGCTGCGCACCCGGCTAGGGTCTGTTGGCTGCCTACAAAGAGAGGGACCCGCCCCATGTCCTTCGCCCCGTTCGACTGGATCGACGCCGAGGCCCGCAGGCGGGCCGACGCCGGACTCGTACGCACGCTGCGTCCGCGCGACGCCGAGCCGGAGCTGCTGGACCTCGCGAGCAACGACTACCTGGGCCTCACCCGGCACCCGGAGGTCACCGCCGCCGCGGCCTCCGCCGCCCGCCGCTGGGGAGCGGGCGCCACCGGATCCCGGCTGGTCACCGGCTCCACCGCCCTGCACGCCGAACTCGAACGGGAGCTGGCCGCGTTCTGCGGGTTCGAGGCGGCCCTCGTGCTCTCCTCCGGGTACGCGGCCAACCTGGCCGCGTTGACCGCGCTGTCCGGGCGCGGCTCCCTCATCGTCTCCGACGCGGGCAACCACGCCTCGATCGTGGACGGCTGCCGGCTCTCCCGTGCCGAGACCGCCGTTGTGCCGCACGCCGACCCGGACGCGGTCGCCAAGGCGCTCGGGGCGCACGACGGGCGGGCCCTCGCCGTCACCGACTCGGTCTTCTCCGTCGACGGCGACGCCGCCCCGCTTCCCGCGCTGGCCGAGGTCTGCCGCTCCGCGAACGCCGCCCTGCTGGTCGACGACGCCCATGGTCTCGGCGTCCTGGGCGACGGCGGCCGCGGAGCACTCGCGGCGGCCGGACTGGCGGGCGGCGAGGGGACCGTGGCGACCCTCACCCTGTCCAAGTCCCTGGGCAGCCAGGGCGGAGCGGTCCTGGGGCCCGCCCGGGTCATCGAGCACCTCGTCAACACGGCCCGTACGTTCATCTTCGACACCGGACTCGCCCCGGCGGCGGCCGGCGGCGCGCTCGGCGCCCTCGGAGTGCTGCGCCGGGAGCCCGAACGGGCGGCCCGCGCCCGGGAGGTCGCCGCCTCGCTGTACGGGAAGCTCACCGCCGCCGGGCTGACCGCGGTCCGGCCCGACGCGGCCGTCGTCTCCGTCCGCGCGCCCTCGGCGGACGCGGCGGTGCGCTGGGCGGCCGACTGCCGTGCGGCCGGGATGGCGGTCGGCTGCTTCCGCCCGCCGTCGGTTCCGGACGGCGTCTCCCGGCTGCGGCTGACCGCGCGCGCCGACCTGACCGAGGAGCAGATCACGACCGCGGTGGCCACGATCGTCGCCACCGCCCCCCGGCAGGCGGCCGCGGACCTCAGCTGACGTGCCGTGGACCGGTTCCGTCCGGCCCGGATCCGTCCGGGGCGAGTCCGGTCACGAACGTGGTCCAGGCCGCCGCCGAGAAACGCAGTGGCGGCCGGTCCACGTCCTTCGAATCCCGTACGGCGAGGAGCGCGTCGCCGAGCCGCGCGGTCTCCACGCAGTTGTTCATCCCGGTCGAGCGGCTGCTGCGCCGCCACGGTGCGGCGGGCGGACTCACGGACGACGACGGCGGCGGTGCAACGGGCGGTGCGAGTCGGTCCGACATGGCGGCGGCCCCCTTAGCTGCGTCTGAAGCTGCGTCTGATCTCGGTGATGAGGTCCTGCGACCGCTCGGGCGACAACGCGTGAGCCTGCAAGGTGCGGAAGGCCGAGCTGTACGCCTCCAGGTCTTCTCTTCGCTCCAGATAGAGGCTACTCGTCAAGTGGTCAAGAACGACCACGTCCAGATCAGAAATGTTCGGAAAGGAGAAAATAACGAAAGGGCCGGTGAGCCCGATGTACCCGCCGACCGAGAACGGCAGCAACTGGAGCTGCACATGCGGCAGTTGGGACACCTGGATCAGATGATGCAACTGATCCCGCATCACCTCGGGACCGCCCACCTCGCGATGGAGCACCGCCTCGTCCAGCACGGCGGTGAACCGCAGCGGCGGGCTCGCGCGCAGCACCCGCTGACGGGTCAGCCGGACCTCGACCAGGGAGTCGAGCCGGCCGTCCGGTAACCCGTCCAAGGAGGCGCGGGTCACGGCCCGGGCGTACCCGGCGGTCTGGAGCAGTCCCGGCACCACCGAGGTCTCCAGGGTGCGGACCGTACTGGCCTGCGACTCCAGGCTGATGAAGTCGCGGTACTGCGGTGGGATCAGCCCCCGGTAGGCGTGCCACCAGCCCGAACCGCCGCCGCCCGCCGACCCCGCGAGGACTTCGAGCAGCGAGCGCAACTGGGTGTCGCGCACCGCGTAGACGTCCAGCAGCCGCGACACATCGGCAGGCGTCACCCCGCTCGCGCCCGTTTCGATACGGCTCACCTTCGACTGGTGCCAGCCGAGCAGCCGCGCCGCGTCCCGGCTGGTCAGCCCGGAGGCGTGGCGCAGGCTCCGCAGCTCCTCACCGAGCTTGCGCCGCCGGACGACGGGGCCGTGCAGCATGCCGGTCTCCTTCTCTGCTGTCGGGAAGGGCCGGTCCGTCGCCGGAGCGGCCCGCAGAGGGGCCAGTGTGCCGTCCGTCCACGCCGTGCGGGTCCTGAATTCACCGCTTCGAGCGACAGATATATGCATATCTTGGCCGAACGCCGTTACAGGGAGCTGCATCAATGGCAGTCTGGCGCGAAGCACAATCCTGGCCGACCGCCGGTCGGCCGGGGCGGGAAAGGGACGGCGTCGCCATGGCAGACCATCAGGAAGCAACCGTCACTCTGCCGAGCGATCCGGCCTCGGTCTCCTCGGCCCGCAGATATGTCGCCAGGACCCTGGCCGAATGGGGCCTGCCCGACGACACCGAGTTCGCCGACACCATCCGGCTGATCATCTCGGAGCTGGCCACCAACGCCGTCCAGCACACCTTCGGCCAGTCGCCCACCTTCACCGTGGATCTGCGCCTCGAACGCGACGAGGAGCTGTACGTCGGCGTCACGGACAGTCACCCTCGCTGGCCCCAGCGACTGCCCGCCGCGGTACGGCAGGACAACGGCCGGGGCATGGTCATCATCCGGGCGCTGGCCAAGGAGCGCGGCGGACGGCTCCAGGTCACCCCGACCGCCGAGGGCGGCAAGACGGTCTGGATCGCACTCCCGTGGGTCGTCCCGGTCCAGGGCTGATCCCGGAGCAGCCCGGGGCCGCCCCCGCCCCGCAGAGCCGGCGGCGGGGGCAGGTCCAGGGCTGATCAGCCCTGCGGGGGCCGGTTCGCCGCCTGGGCCGTGCTTCCCCGGCCGAATCCGCTGCGCAGCAGTGCGAGCAGCGTCGCGGCCGCGGCGGTCGACCGCTCGCCCCGGTGCACGACCGAGATGGTCCGGCGGAACGAGGCCGGCTCCAGCCGCCGGACCGACAGCGGGGCCGCCGCCATCGAGGCGACCATCTCCGGCACCACCGCCACCCCGAGCCCCGCGCTGACCAGCGCGCACACCAGCGCGTACCCGGGCGACTCGCAGACCACCGCGGGCGTCGCCCCGGCCTCGGCGAGCGCGTTCTCGACGCCGCGCCGGGGCGGATGGGTGGGCGCGCTGCTGATCAGCGGACGCCCGGCCAGTTCGGTGACCGGCAGCCGTCCGGTGCCCTCGGCGAGCCGGTGGCCCACCGAGGTGACCAGCACCAGCTCCTCGACCAGCAGGGGTTCGACGAGAACGCCCACCGGCGTGGGACCCGTCGTCGCCGGTTCGTAGGCGTGCGTCAGGGCGAGGTCCACCTCGCCCGCGACCACCGCGGCGATCCCGCCGGGCGGCTCGTAGTCGGCGACGGCCAGCTCGACCTCCGGATGAGCCCGCCGGAACGCGCTCAGGACCGGCGGCAGCAGATGGATCCCGGCCGTCGTGAACGTGCCCACCCGCAGTCTGCCGCCCGAGAGCCCGGCCAGCTGCGCCAGCTCGTGCCGCGCCTGGTCCAGTTCGTCCAGGACCCGCCGGGCCCGGCCCGCCAGCAGCTCGCCCGCCGCCGTCAGCCGCGCCCCGCGATGGTGGCGCACCAGCAGCGCCGCCCCGGCCTCCCGTTCCAGCTTGGCGAGCTGCTGGGAGAGCGCGGGCGCGGTGTAGCCCAGGCGGGCGGCGGCCCGGGTGATCGAACCGGCCTCCGCCACCGCCACGAGTGCCGCGAGCCGTGTCGGGTCGTACATGAAAGCATTCCTTTAGGCAGACCCAGAAGATTGCAAGTACACGCTAAAGGCTCCGCAGGTCCAAGGTGGACCTCATGGACGCACAACTGATCGCCTTCACGGGGGTCGCCGCCGGTATGGTCGCGCTGCCCGGCGCCGACTTCACCGTCGTCGTACGCAACGCCCTGGCCTCGCGCACCGCCGGCCTGGCCACCGCGCTCGGCGTCGCCGGAGGTCTGCTGGTGCACACCGCGCTCGCGGTCGCCGGACTCGCCGCGGTGCTCGTGACGATGCCGGTGCTCTTCCGCACCGTCCAGCTGCTCGGCGGCGCGTACGTGCTCTACCTCGGGATCAGCGCGCTGTACGCGATCCGGCGTCGCCGCCCGGGGAGCGGCGACGCGGCGCCCGAGGACGCGCCGGGGCGGCCCGTGCCCCGGGAGTTCGGGCGCGCGCTGCGCCAGGGGTTCCTGACCAACGCGCTCAACCCGAAGGCCCCGGTCCTCTTCCTCAGCCTGTTGCCGCAGTTCGTGCCCCACGGTCAGCCGCCGCTGCCCAGGACCCTGCTGCTCGCGGCCCTCGTGGTGGTGCTGGCGCTGATCTGGTTTCCGGCCGTCGCCCTGCTCGTGGACCGGCTGGGCCGGTGGCTGCGCCGCCCGCGTACCGCCCGCGCCATCGAGGGCGGCAGCGGTGTGGCGCTCACCGGTCTGGGGCTCGCGCTGGTCACCGGCCCGCTGTTGCGCTGAGACCGGACGCCCTTTCCGCGAGGAGGAGCGTCCGCACGGAAAGAGCGTCCGGTCGGTGGGTCAGCGGACCCGTCCGTACCAGACGCTCTTGGACCAGATTTTCGCCAGTCGCACCACGTCCCCCGATTTGGGGGAGTGCCAGATCTTCCCGGCCCCGGCGTAGATGCCCACGTGGTAGACGCTGCGCCCCGAATGGAAGAAGACGAGGTCGCCGCGTTTGCGCTGCGACTTGGGGATATGGCGGGTCTTGTTGTACTGCTGCTGTGCGGTGCGGGGGAGCTTCTTCCCGGCCTTCTTGAACGAATACAGCGTCAGCCCCGAGCAGTCGAAGCGACTGGGGCCGGATGCTCCGTACTTGTAGGGAGCCCCCTTCTTCGACGCGGCGACCTTCAGGGCCTTCGTCGAGTGGGTGGCGGCCTCGGCGTCGCTCACCAGGCCGGGCGCCAGCATCGTGGACGTCACGGCCAGAGTGAGTACCGAGGCCGTGCCGACCCGGGCGAACAGAGACGGGACATGAACCTGCGCAGACATGCGCAACCCTTCGTCAGCCGCCTGTGAAGGATGACCTGTCGGGTTCGGGCTGGCGAAGTTGCCCGGCCGCTCGACGCGGCTTCACCCCGAGGGCTTCCCGGTCTCCCGGTCGGCCCGTTGTGCTCGGGTCCTCCACTCCTGCCGATCCACTTCTGTCGACCAGTCATCCGGGCGGCGGCAGGACTCGGCGTCCGCCCGGACCGCCCCGCCGCGGTGGCGGGGGCTTGTCGTCCCAGGGATCTTGACGCACCCGGTGCCGGATTTCCGAGCTGAAACGGCGGTTTGTGAGTCTCCTCACCACTGATCCATTCAGGTGGACAGGTCGGATTCGCGCTCGCCCGTGAGCCGGGCGCACACCCTCGCACCAGCGACGAAACGAAACATTTCGAGTACGGGTCGCGCGCGGAACGCAAGTTGGGCCGTCGCTCGCGCGGGTGATCGCCTACGCCGAACGAGCGAGGAAAAGTGATCGCGCGATCGGGCGTGTCGTGCGGCGGGTCGACCGGTCCGCTCCCGTAAGGCGCTCCCGGTGCGCCGGGCGCGTCGGTTCACCGAGGGTCAGTCACCGGCGGCGGCATCGCGACCCGGCCGGCCCTGCGCTCCCCGTCCAGGACCCGCAGGGCCCGCGCCAGGGTGGCGGCGTGGATCCGCGACTCGCCGCGCTCGTGCATCAGGGCCAGGGCGTCGCGCAGGGCCGCCGCCCGGGAGGCCAGGGCCTGGGCGGCCCGCAGCGCGCTGTAGGTGTCGCCGCCGTGGGCCGGATTGATCCGGCCCACCTGGTCGAGCACGGCCAGATAGCAGTCGACGAACTCGCCCTCGGCCCGCGTCAGTGCGGGCAGGGGCGGGAACTCGGGTGGTTCCATCGGCGGTTCACCTCACGTCGTACGCCGGCCGGGAGTGTCAGCGGTTCTCCACGACGTGGTCGACCAGCCCGTAGGCGAGGGCGGCCTTCGCGTCGAGGATGGTGTCGCGCTCGATGTCGGCGGTGATGCGCTCCGCGGTCTGCTCCGTGTGCCGGACCAGCATGGCCGCGAACATCTCGCGGGTGCGCACCAGTTCGCGCGCGTGGATCTCCAGGTCGGACGGCTGGCCCCGCATCGGCTCCTCCAGTGCGGGCTGCTGAATGACTACCCGCGCGCCGGGCAGCGCATGTCGCCGCCCCTTCGCCCCGGCCGCCAGCAGAGCCGCCGCGTAGGAGCCCGCCTGCCCCAGGCAGAAGGTCTCCACCTCACAGGTCAGGAACCGCATCGTGTCGTAGACCGCCGCCATCGCCTGGAACGAGCCGCCGGGGGAGTTGATGTAGAGCGACAGGGGCCGGTCCGGATCGGCGTGCTCCAGATACATGAGCTGGGCGACGAGGTCGCCCGCCGCCGTGTCGTCGATCGGGGTCCCGAGGAAGACGATCCGCTCGGACAGCAGCTTGGAGTACGGGTCCAGCGTCCCGGTCCCGGTCGCGGTGCGCTCGGTGAACTCGGGCAGTACGTAGCGGGCGGCGGGGCGGATCATGGCGTGCCTCTCTCGTGGAACCGGCCATCCGTCTGTCCGTCCGTCAGCCCGTCCGGCTGTGCGTAAAAAATGTACAGGACGTACAGAAGGTTATGATGGGGACTATGGCCTACGAGATTCCGGTGACGCAAGCACGGGCGGAGCTAGCCGAACTGATCAACCGCGTCGTCTACGGCGGTGAACGCGTTGTGGTGACGCGGCACGGCAAACCGCTCATCGCGCTGGTATCCGCCGCTGACCTGCAACGACTTGAAGCGGATGAGGCCGCTGCCGAGGAGCAGGTGATCAGCTCGGTCTCCTCGATCGGCTCCGCGCCATCCGCTCAGGGCGAACGGCGCAGGTTCGGCATCGCCGCCGAGCACCGCCCCCACGACGGCCGGGACACCTGACGCCCGACCGTCCCGTGACAGCACAGAGCCGGGCGCCCCTCCCGCGGGAGGGGCGCCCGGCTCGTTCGGTACGGACGCGGGCCCGGCGCTCAGCCGGTCAGAGCCGGCTCCCGGGCGGGCTCGGTCGGCCCTACCGGCTCGGCCGCAGCCGGTGCGCGGCGGGCGAGCAGCACCGCCGCCAGGCCGGACAGCGACCACAGCGAGAGCGTCAGCACCGCACCGCCCGCCGCACTGCCGTCGAAGAACGCGACCGAGCGCAGCAGCGAACCGCCCGCGCCCGGCGGAAGCCACTGGCCGATCGCGCCGACGGGCTCGGGCAGCAGCTGCGGTGCGCTGGTGACGCCGGAGAAGGAGTTGCCCAGCAGGACCATCAGCAGCGCGCCGATGCCGATGCCGCGCGGCCCGAACAGGGCGGCGAGCCCCGCCACCGCCGAACCGATGGCCAGCACGGTGAGCGCGAGCACGCCCGCCTCCGTCCACCAGTCGCCCGTGACCACGCCGAGCCAGCTGTGCGCCACGGCCGTGGCGGCGAGGCCCACCAGCGCGGCCGACCCGACGAGGGTCAGCGCGGCCCGCACCCCGCGCAGCCCCATCAGCGTGACGACGGCTCCGGCCGCCATGCCCGCCAGGGCCAGCGGCAGGACGCTCGCGCCGAGCGCGCTGCCCCGGGGGTCGCCGGGCGGCGCGGCGACCACATCGGTGACCTGGACCTGCGTGCCCTCCGGAGCGGACGCCGTCACGGCCTCGCGCAGCAGCTGGGAGACGACCGGGCTCGCCGCCGACGCGGTGAGCAGGTGCGGACCCTGCGGGGTGGCGACGACGGCTCCGTATACGACCCGGTCCTCGATCGCGGCGCGGGCGTCGGCCTCGTCGTCGAAGCGGTGCACCTCGAAGGCGCCGTCGCGCTGCTGGAACCGCTGCTCCAGCTGCTGGGCGGCCGGCGCCGCGCCCGCCACCCCGACCGGGAGGTCGCGCGGTGCGATCCGGGCGGCGGGCCAGGCGAAGGCCCAGAGGGCGAGCGTCACCATCAGCGGGATCAGCAGGACTACCGCCACCGCGCGGCGGTTGGGTGCGGTGGGCATGAGGGGCCTCGATTCGTGCGGCACAGCGGAAGATTTTGAGAGAAGGATCGTTCGTTTTACGGTCTGCTCCCACTGTCGGGACGTCGCGTTCGATTGTCAAGAAGGAATGTTCGTTTTAGATTGAGGTCATGGCTCGCGTATCCCAGGAACACCTCGACGCCCGCCGTCGCCAGATCCTCGACGGCGCGGCGCGCTGCTTCGCCCGCAACGGCTTCCACGGCACGTCCATGCAGGACGTCCTCAAGGAGGCGGGCCTGTCCGCCGGAGCGGTCTACCGCTACTTCCCGGGCAAGGAGGACATCATCGCGGCCATTACCGAGGAGACCTTCGGTGTCATTCGCGGCGCTTTCGAGGAAGCGGCCCGCACGGCGCCGCCGCCCACTCCGGACGCGCTGCTCGGCAAGGTGCTGGGCGGGGTGCTCGCGGGGCAGGTGCACGGACTGGAGCGCCGGATCTTCGCCGCGCTCGTCGTCCAGCTCTGGTCGGAGACGCTGCGCGACGAACGGCTCGCCGCGCTGCTCGACGAGGGGTACGCCACCATGCGCGTCGCCTGGGCGAAACTCGTCGACGCCTATCGCTCCGCCGGGATCCTGGAGAGCGACGTGCCCGCCGACCATGTGGCGCGAACGATGATCGCGACGGCGCAGGGCTTCATCGTGCAGGAGGCGCTCTTCGGGGACGTACGCCCGGAAGTGCCGGCGAACGGGTTGTGCGGGCTCATGTCCATGAACCCGCAAAAGATCAGTTAACGCAACGGAAAAACTTCCGCCCTAACGTGCAATGCATGGTCGCGAGACCGCCATCCCCGTTCAACGGATTGTTGAACGGGGATATGGTCCCGCTGCGTCCGGAGCCGGAGCCGGACGGAAGACGATGAGGTGGAAGCGTGCAACTGACCCCGCACGAGCAGGAACGTCTGCTCATCCATGTGGCCGCCGACGTGGCCGAGAAGCGCCGGGCACGCGGGCTGAAGCTCAATCACCCCGAGGCCGTCGCCCTGATCACCGCCCACCTCCTGGAAGGCGCCCGGGACGGCCGCACCGTCGCCGAACTCATGGCGTCCGGCCGCAAACTGCTCACCCGCGACGAGGTCATGGACGGCATCCCCGAGATGCTCCACGACGTCCAGGTCGAGGCCACCTTCCCCGACGGCACGAAGCTCGTCACCGTCCACGACCCGATCGTCTGACGGGGGAGCGCCGATGATTCCCGGAGAGATCCTGTACGGCGACGGGGACATCCCCCTCAACGAGGGGCGGGCGGTCACCCGCCTCACCGTCCTCAACGCCGCCGACCGCCCCGTCCAGGTCGGCTCCCACTACCACTTCGCCGAGGCCAACCCCGGACTGCGCTTCGACCGCGCCGCCGCGCACGGTCTGCGGCTGAACATCGCGGCCGGCACAGCGGTCCGCTTCGAACCCGGCATCCCCGCCGACGTCGAACTCGTCCCCCTCGCCGGCCGCCGCGTCGTCCCCGGCCTGCGCGGCGAAACCGGAGGTGCCCTCGATGCCTGACCTCAAGCGAGCGGTGTACGCCGACCTGTTCGGCCCCACCACCGGCGACCGGATCCGGCTCGCCGACACCGATCTGCTCGTCGAGATCGAGGAGGACCGCTCCGGCGGCCCCGGACACGCGGGCGACGAGGCGGTGTTCGGCGGCGGCAAGGTGATCCGGGAGTCGATGGGTCAGGCCCGCACCACCCGGGCCGAAGGCGCGCCCGACACCGTCATCACCGGGGCCGTCGTCATCGACCACTGGGGCATCGTCAAGGCCGACATCGGCATCCGGGACGGCCGGATCACCGGCATCGGCAAGGCCGGCAACCCGGACACCATGGACGGCGTCCACCCCGACCTGGTGATCGGCCCCGAGACCGAGATCATCGCGGGCAACGGGAAGCTGCTCACCGCCGGAGCGGTCGACGCCCATGTCCACTTCATCTCGCCCACCCTCGTCGACCAGGCGCTCTCCAGCGGCATCACCACCCTCGTCGGCGGCGGCACCGGCCCCGCCGAGGGCACCAAGGCCACCACCATCACCCCCGGACCCTGGCACCTCGCCCGGATGTTCGAGGCGCTGGAAACCTTCCCGGTCAACATCGGGCTGCTCGGCAAGGGCAACACGATGTCGCAGGACGCCATGCACTCCCAACTGCGCGGCGGCGCACTGGGATTCAAGATCCATGAGGACTGGGGCGCCACGCCCGCGGTCATCGACGCCTGCCTCACCGTCTGCGAGCGGACCGGCGCACAGCTGGCCATCCACACGGACACCCTCAACGAGGCCGGGTTCGTCGCCGACACCCTCGCCGCCATCGCCGGCCGGACGATCCACGCGTACCACACCGAAGGAGCGGGCGGCGGGCACGCGCCCGACATCATCAGCGTGGTCTCCGAGCCGTACGTCCTGCCCAGCTCGACCAACCCCACCCGGCCGCACACCGTCAACACCATCGAGGAACACCTCGACATGCTGATGGTCTGCCACCACCTGAACCCCGCCGTCCCCGAGGACCTGGCCTTCGCGGAGTCCCGGATCCGACCCTCCACCATCGCGGCCGAGGACATCCTGCACGACCTCGGCGCCATCTCGATCATCTCCTCCGACTCCCAGGCCATGGGCCGCATCGGCGAGGTGATCCTGCGAACCTGGCAGACCGCCCATGTGATGAAGAAGCGGCGCGGAGCCCTGCCCGGCGACGGCCGGGCCGACAACCACCGGGTCCGTCGCTATGTCGCCAAATACACCATCAACCCGGCCGTCGCCCAGGGCATGGGCGGCGAGATCGGCTCCGTGGAGACCGGCAAGCTCGCCGACCTCGTCCTCTGGGACCCGGCGTTCTTCGGCGTCAAGCCGCAGACCGTCATCAAGGGCGGGCAGATCGCGTACGCGCAGATGGGCGACGCCAACGCCTCCATCCCGACGCCCCAGCCGGTCATGCCCCGGCCGATGTTCGGCGCCCTGGGGCGGGCGGCGGCCCACAGCTCGTTCAACTTCGTCTCCACCGCCGCGATCGAGGACGGACTGCCCGAACGGCTCGCCCTGGACAAGCGGTTCGTGCCGATCACCAGCACCCGGGGGGTCACCAAGGCGGACATGCGGGAGAACGACGCCGTGCCACAGGTCCACGTCGACCCGGACAGCTTCGCCGTCACCATCGACGGCGATCCGGTCGAGCCCGCACCGGCGGCGGAACTGCCCATGGCCCAGCGCTACTTCCTCTTCTGAGAGCCGGTCGCAGCCATGTCACGCGCAGCTCTCCTCGTCCTCGCCGACGGTCGGTTCCCCGCCGGGGGCCACGCCCACTCCGGCGGCGCCGAACCGGCCGTCGCCGAAGGCCGCGTCCGGGACGCCGACTCCCTCGCCGCCTTCTGCCGGGGCCGGCTGCACACCGCGGGCCTCACCGCCGCCGCCCTCGCCGCGGCGGCGGCCCACGGCCTCGACCCGCTCGCCCTGGACGAGGCCGCCGACGCCCGTACGCCCTCGCCGGCCCTGCGGGCCACCGCCCGGAAGCTGGGCCGGCAGATGATGCGGGCCGCCCGCGCCACCTGGCCGAGCCCCGAACTGGACGCGCTCGCCACGGCCCGGCCGCGCGGCGCCCACCAGCCCGTCGTCCTCGGACTCACCGCACGGGCGGCGGGCCTGGGCCCCGTGGACGCCGCGCACTGTGTCGCGTACGAGACCGTCAGCGGCCCCGCCACCGCCGTCGTCCGCCTCCTCTCCCTCGACCCCTTCCACGCCACCGCCGTCCTGGCCCGGCTCGCCCCCGAGCTGGACCGGGTCGCCGAACAGGCCGCCGAGGCCGCCCGGCAGGGCATCGACGCCCTGCCCGCCGCCTCCGCGCCGCTCCTCGACATCACCGCCGAGGCCCACGCCGCCTGGCCGGTCCGCCTGTTCGCCTCATAGCCCTTCAAGAAGCAGGAGCAGTCTCATGCACCTCGGCCACACCCACGACGGCCCCGCTGCCGTCGGCGCCGACGCCACCCGTCCCGACGGCACCCGGCGCGCCCTGCGCATCGGCCTGGGCGGACCGGTCGGCTCCGGCAAGACGGCCACCGTCGCCGCCCTCTGCCGCGAACTGCGCGACCGGATCTCCATCGCCGTCGTCACCAACGACATCTACACCCGCGAGGACGCCGACTTCCTCCTGAACAACGCCGTCCTGCCGCCCGAGCGGATCCAGGCCGTCGAGACCGGCGCCTGCCCGCACACCGCGATCCGCGACGACATCTCCGCCAATCTCGAAGCGGTCGAGGACCTGGAGGACGCGGTCGGCCCGCTCGACCTGATCCTCGTCGAGTCCGGCGGCGACAACCTCACCGCCACCTTCTCCAAGGGCCTGGTCGACGCGCAGATCTTCGTCATCGACGTCGCGGGCGGCGACGACATCCCGCGCAAGGGCGGACCCGGCGTCACCACCGCCGACCTCCTCGTCGTCAACAAGACCGACCTCGCCCCCTACGTCGGCTCCGACCTGGAGCGGATGGCCCTGGACGCCAAGAAGCAGCGCGGCGAACTCCCCGTCGCCTTCACCTCGCTGACCTCGGCCGAGGGCGTCGGACCGGTCGCCGACTGGGTGCGCGCACAGCTCGCCTCCTGGACCGCGTGAGCGTCCGCGCGAAGGCCCGGCTGCGCGCCGAGCCCGACGGCCGCGGCGGCACCGCGCTGCCCGTCCTGGAGAGCGACGGCCCGCTCGCCCTGCGCCGCACCCGCTCCCCACGGGCCACGTACGCCCGGGTCACCGTGGTCGGCGCGATGAGCGCCCCGCTGAACGGCGACCGCCTCGCCATCGAGGCGGAGGCCGCCGAGGGCGCACGCCTCACGGTCGACGCGGCGGCGGCCACCGTCGCCCTCCCGGGCCCCAAGCCGGACGCCGACCCGTCCACGTACACGGTGAACCTGACCGTGGGAGAGGGGGCGACCCTGCACTGGCTCCCCGAACAACTGGTCTCCGCCCACGGCAGCCGCCTGCACCAGACCACCCGCGTCCAACTCGCTGCCACCGCACGCCTTCTCCTGCGCGAGGAACAGATCCTCGGCCGCCACGGCGAACCCACCGGCGCCCTCACCACCCGCCTCACCGTCCACCGCGCGGGCCGCCCCCTCCTCGACCAGCAACTGGCCTACGGCCCCGGCGCCCCCGGCGGCTGGGACGGCCCCGCCGTCCTCGCCGGCCACCGGGCCGTCGGCCAACTCCTCCTGGCCGACCCGTCCTTCGAGGACGCCCCGCTCCCCGCCCGCCTCCTCGGCCCCACCGCCGCCCTCACCCCGCTGGCCGGACCCGCCGTCCTGGTCACCGCGGTGGCCGCCGACGCCCGCCTGCTGCGGGGGATCCTGGACGAGGCGACGCGCGAACTTCTGGACGGACTCAAGGGGTGAAGCCTCTGGTGGTGCGGGTGAGCTTGGTCGTGAACTCGTCTGCCAGGGGCTTCACTTGTGCGTCACATCAACTGCCCTACCAACATGGCATGTTGGAACGAGCCCGGTGTGTTGCCGACAGTCGAGCGCAGGACCCCACGATATTGCGCACATGACCTGCGGTTCGTCTCGGGCATGGTCGACCGCAGTGATGCCATTGTTCTACCCCTTACGCGTAGTTGGCGCAGGGGTGGGGTTCATACATCGGGAATGAGCCAGAGCCGCTGTCCTGCGGGATTCGCAGAAGGCGAACGCGAACGGCCCCAGCACCGCCGCGCCCGCACTCGCCGCGAGCACCGCGCCGGGCCGGAACCACTCCGGGAGATCGGCGAACAGCTCGCCGGAGGTGAACACCACGCCGATGAGCATCACCATGGTCAGCGGGATGCCTCCCGCCGTGGCGACAGCGCTGCACCGGCCGAGGAACCTCCAGGCCCGTGCACGTCCCGACCCGGGCACTTCCGGACGGAACGGTTCCAGAGTCCTCCTGAGCTCGGCGGGCCACCGGACGACGCGGATGTCGTCCATGTCGTCGGGGTCGTGGGTGTGGTGCCGGAAGCGGACGGTCCGTCCGACCAGGCCGCGCCCCGCGCCGGGCGCCGGGAGCGGGGAGGTCACCCTTCGGCGGAGCCGCCCGTGTGCCGGCACGTCGGCGCCGATGATGAGCGTGTCGGGGCCTTGCACCTCGGTGGGACCGTCCTCGATCGCCTCCTCGATCACGCCGACGGCCACGTGCCCCTCGGTGAGGGGTTTCTCTTTCGGGCGGGCCTGCCCGCCAAGGCGTCCGAAGCTCACCGGTAGCTCTCCTGCCTGTCGTCGGGCCATCCGTCGAAGAGCGCGTCGTGCTCGTCGTCGGGGTCGAGCGTGTTGTGGCGGAAGCGGATCGCCCGCCCGGCCCAGCGATCGTCCGGCCCCGACGAGTCTCCCGAACCCCAGCCGAGGGTGCGCCGGAGCGCGGGCCGTCCCGGAAGTTCGGCGCGGACGACGAGGTCGTAGGTCGGGTTCCCGTCCGCATCGGGCCCGGGCAGCTCGACCACCTCCTCGATGGTGCCCACGGTGCACCGCCCGTCGGCGAACCGGGCCTCCGCGAGCCGGGGGCCGACCCATGCGTCGAGGCCAACTGCTATGAGCAGCACCCCTACGCCCGATCCGTACAACCAGGCGAAGACGTCGAACCGGTCGACGCCGGCGGCCCAGAACCAGATGGCGAGACCGATGCCGACCGGGACCGACGCGACGAACGCGACCGTACCGGTCAACAGGATCCAGCCGGAGACCTGCTCCACGCGCGACCACCGTCGGATCCGCGCCCGGGTCTCCGGCGTCCTCGCGCGGCTCATCCACGCGTCGGTCTGCCCCCACGTCATGACGCTGCTGCCTTCCGCGCACGGTGGTCGTTGGCGAAGTGGCGCAGCAGCAGGTCCGATCCGGGCCCCGGTTCCTGATGCAGCACGTAGGTGCCGAGGTCGTATCCGGTCCGGACGACGTCCTCGTGGGCCTCGGTGAGGATGACCCGGGTCAGGTGGGGGTCGTTGTTCAGCTCGGCCGGGTCTTCGAAGGCGTACACGTCCCAGACCGAGCCGACCGCGAAGCGCGCAAGGCTTTCCGCGGCGACGATGTCGGCGATCGTCGTGTCGACCTGGACGCCGTCGACGTCGACGCGGACGTCGACGAGGTCGTAGGCGGGCATGTCGCTGTCGGAGTCGGGATCCACCTCGAAGCGGACGCGCCCGGTGACGGTGGCCTGCCGTGGAGTCCGGTCGAGCGCGGGAAGCGTCCTGCGGTAGCCCATCGTCACCACCATGGGCGCGGCGAAGCAGCAGGCGAGGATCCCGACGGTCAACCGCTCCGGCCCGGAGGCCGCCGGCTCCCGGACGAACCCGAAGGCCAGCCAGGCGACCAGGGCGATGACCACGAGCCACATGGCCCTGAACCGCCAGCGCTCGGAACGCAGGCGCTCCTCGGGCCGGCTCATGATCGCACCGCTTTCGTCTCCGCGCCGGGGAACCCGTCGAACAGAACGTCGTGCAGGTCCTCAGGATCGAGGGTGTTGTGACGGAAGCGGATCGGTCCTCCGACCCGCCGAAGCGGGCTGCTCCCCTCCCGGTACACCTTCCGGCGCAGGACGACCCCGCCGGGCAGCTCCGCGCTGACCCTCAACTCGTACGACGCGGTGTCGTCGCCGCTGCCGGGGCACTCGATCACCCGGTCGACGCGACCTGTCGACACATACCCGTCCGCGAAACAGGCCGCGAGGCGCCTGCCACTGCCTACGGCCATGAGTACGCCTCCGACGAGCGGCACCCCGACCGCGATGCCCCACAGCCACCAGTACACGTCCGTGCGACCGATGCCGGCAACGCTGAACCAGATGGCGAACGCGAGCGTGGCGAGCGGGGCGAGGAGGAGCAGCGGGACAGCGGCCAGCGTCGCCACCACGCCGACCGTCTCCATCCGCGACCACCGCCGGATGCGTGTACGCGTCCCGGGCGAACCCGTCTTCGACATCCAGTCCTCGGTCTGGTCGTCGGCGTTGTGGATCCACTGGTCGAGCCACTTCATCGTCCGCTCCTTCGCGCTGCCTTCCGGCGGAGCTTCGCACGCAACCGCTGCAGCTTCTTCTCGGCCGGCACCGCGGTGACATGCGGCTCGCTCCGCTCGTCACGGGACTCGGTGATGAGCGCCCACCGGTGCGGCTCGAAGTCGTCGGGTGAGCCGAACCCGGGGACGGACTCGACGTAGTAGCCGCCCTTGGCGTTCGGGCCGAAGATCTCCTGCGCCGGGACGACTTGTTGCGGCTGTCGCAGGGTCCCGTGGCTCAGTCGCTCCTGCACGGCCTCGTCCGACAGCCAAGTGTGGAGCGCTTGGTGGATCCGGGTGGCCTGCGCGTCGTCGAGGCGGTGGTCGATCGCGATGAGCGTGGGCGAGATGAAGCCCTCGCCTCCGTCACGCGTGAACGGGGAGCGGTGAAGGGTGTGCGGTACGCCGTGCTCGAAGATCCACTGGTTCGCTCTGCGGACCTCCGGCGTCAGGCTCGCACGGAGGGCGAACACACCGAGAGCGACGAGCAGCCAGGTTCCGACGCCGGCCCAGACGAGCCAGAGCGTCCACGGCGGACCCTGGACGATCCCGCCGAACACCGTCCCGACCCAGTCATGACCCTCGGGGCTCGTGATCGTGCCCCAGACCAGACAGCCGAGCGCCGAGAGGGGGAGGAGCACCCAGAACGCCGGCGCGTAGTAGAGCTCGACCTTGCCCAGGCCGTCCGGGTCCTCCCACTTCGCGACTTCCTCGACGGACTCCGGCCGCGGTACCTCCCGCCGCCGCACGAGGTCCGTGCCCGGGTGCTCCGCGGCGTACTCCCACACCGTGGCGGGATCGCCCGGCAGCTGCGTCACCGGTGTCTCTTGCCGCACGTTCGTCCCTTCATGCCACATCGGGACCGGTTCCCCGCAGTTGGTCAGTTGTGCTTCTGAGCGTGGTCGGACCGGCGCGCGGCGTCAAGAGCGAACAGAAGCAAGGGACTTGCGGGGACCGGCACGAAGGTCGGCATGAACCGATCTCCTGCCTTCGTGCCCCGCACAGGCGTGTCGTGGACCAACCCACCGCTGCCGGCCCGAGAACTCAGCGCGCTGGGCGACGGCGTCGTCCTTCCACGCCCTCTGCGGCTCGATCGCGTTCCGGAGACCCGCTGAGTCCGCTGAGTCCGCTGAGCGAACTTCCTTCACCGGTTATGGGTTCGGTAAAGAAACAGGTGTACGCCCTGGCCCCAGGTGCCCCACAGACGAAAGGATCCCCGCGACGTACCGATGACCACGCCGCCCTCGGCGGCGGATCGGATGAAGGGGGAGATTCACGTGAGACGTACAACGGTGCTCGGCTCGGCCGGGGCTCTCGTCGCGGGCACGCTCATAGCGGGGGCGATGGCCGCGCCCGCCGCGAGTGCCGACGGCCGCCACCACGGCCGGGGCGACGCGGAGGCGCGCGGGGTCGCCCTCGCGGCACAGCGGGCCGCCAAGGCCGGGATCGACTGGCAGGACTGCCCGGAGGACTGGGGCCTGACCGCCCCCATCCAGTGCGGCCGGGTGACGGTGCCGCTCGACTACGCGAAGCCGAACGGCAAGAAGATCAAGATCGCCGTCGACCGGCACGTCAGCACCGGCACGAAGCGCGAGCGGCAGGGCGCCCTGCTCTACAACCCGGGCGGCCCCGGCGGCTCCGGACTGCGCTTCCCGACCCGGGTCACCACCAAGAACCCGCTCTGGACGAAGACCGCGAAGGCGTACGACTTCGTCGGCTTCGACCCGCGCGGCGTCGGCCGCTCGGCCCCGATCTCCTGCGTGGACCCGCAGGAGTTCGTCAAGGTCCCCAAGGCCGACCCGGTCCCCGACAGCGAGGCCGACAAGCGCGCCCAGCGCAAGCTGGCCCGCGAGTACGCCGAGGGGTGCGGCGAGCGCAGCGGCGCGATGCTGCCGCACATGACGACGCCGAACACGGCACGCGACCTGGACGTCATCCGGGCCGCGCTCGGGGAGAAGAAGCTCAACTTCATCGGCGTCTCCTACGGCACCTACCTGGGCGCCGTCTACGGCACGCTCTTCCCGACCCACGTACGGCGCATGGTCGTCGACAGCGTGGTCGACCCCTCGCGGAAGAACATCTGGTACCGGGCGAACCTGAACCAGAACATCGCCTTCCAGGCACGCTGGGACGACTGGAAGGCGTGGGTCGCGAAGCACGACTCCGTCTACGGCATCGGCGACACCCCGCAGAAGGTCGAGAAGGCCTGGCTGGAACTGCGGGCCGCCGCCAAGAAGGAGCCCATCGGGGGCGTGCTCGGCCCCGCCGAGCTCATCGGCTTCTTCCAGAGCGCGCCGTACTACGACTCCGCCTGGGCCCCCACCGCCAAGACCTGGAGCGCCTACCGGGCCGGTGACACCCAGGCCCTGATCGACGCCGCGGCCCCCGACATGAGCGACCTCGCGGGCAACGCCGCCGCCGAGAACGGCAACGCGGTCTACAACGCCGTCGAGTGCGCCGACGCCAAGTGGCCCACCGACTGGCGCACCTGGGACCGGGACAACACCCGGCTGCACGCGGACTACCCGTTCATGACGTGGGCCAACGCCTGGATGAACCTGCCCTGCGCCACCTGGCCGGCCAAGCAGCAGACCCCGCTGGACGTGAAGACCCGCAAGGGCCTGCCGCCCGTCCTCATCGTGCAGTCCACCCGCGACGCCGCCACCCCGTACGCGGGCGCGGTCGAGCTGCACAAGCGGTTCAAGGGCTCCCGGCTCATCACCGAGAAGGACGCCGGATCCCACGGTGTCACCGGACTGGTCAACCCCTGCGTCAACGACCGGGTGGACACCTACCTGCTCACCGGGAAGACCGACCGGCGCGACGTGACGTGCACCCCGCACGCCACGCCGAAGCCGTAACGCACTCAGGAGCCGTACGACCGGGGCCGCTCAGCGGCGGCCCCGGTCGTACGCCGCCAGCCAGGCGTCCTCCGCCGCGTAGTCGAAGAGCCCTTCGCCGTAGTTGCGCAGCATCTTCGGGAACGCCTCGCGCCAGTCGCGCCCCGCCAGCTCCCCGGCGAGCCACCCGACCGTCTCCGGCAGCGACTCCACATACCCCGTCACCGGCCGGTAGCCGAGCTGTTCCCCGGCGGCCGTCATGTCGTAGACGACCGGGTGCGCGCCGCTCCACGGTGTCTCCCCGACATGTCCCTCCGGGGGAGCGCCGTCGACCAGCACCGTCTCCGTCTCCCGCCCGAGCACCACGTCGATCGCCGACGCGATCTCCGCGACCGTCGGCGCCTCGGGGTCCGCCGCGTTCAGCACGCGCGATCCCGGCCTGCGGGCGGCCAGCCGGATCAGCTCCGCCGCGTTGGACACATGCACCGGGTGGAAGCGGCTCTCCCCGCCGTACGCGAGCACCCGTCGCCGCCGCCCGTCCAACAGCCGCTTCACGAAGTACAGCTCGCGCGGTGTCCGGCAGTACGGGCCGTGGACCGCGCCCGCGCGCAGCAGCGTCACCGGCAGTGCCTCGCCCGCCGCCAGCAGCTCCCGCTCCAGCAGGATCTTCCGTGTGCCGTACGTGGCGTCCCCCGGGGCCACCGTGCGCCGGCTCTCCGGCAGTGGCACGGGATAGCGAGGGAAGCCGTCCGGCTCGGCCTGGGTGTCGAAGCTGCGGCCCCGCTCGTCCTCGTACACAGCGCCGCTGGAGATCACGACGGCCGAGCCGATCCGGTCGGCCAGCCCCGTCAACTGCCGGGCGTGCGCGCCGTCGAACGCCACCATGTCGACCAGCACGTCACAGCCGTCGCCCAGCGCCCTCTCCAGCGCCCCCTGCTCGTCCCGGTCGAGCGCCACCGCCCGGACCCCGGCATCCCATCCCTCGTCCCGGTCACCGCCGCGCGAGGCCGCGGTGACCTCCCAGCCGTCGGCGGTCAGCGCGCGGACCGCGGCCCGCCCGATCTGACCCGTCGCTCCCAGCACCCATGCCTGTCCGTTGCTCATGGAACCGACGCTAGGGGAGCGGGACCGCCCGGACGAGGGCGCTCTGCCGGTGGCGAATTCGCGCTCAGCGTCGCAGCTTCGGGAACTTCCTCGGCGGCGCGGCCTCCTGCTCGGCCGCCTTCACCTTGGCCGCGTACTCGTCCACGTACTCCTGGCCGGAGAGTCCGAGGATCGCGTACATGATCTCGTCCGTCACCGCCCGGATCGCGGCCTTCTGGTTCTCCATGCCCGCGTAGCGGGAGAAGTCCAGCGGTTCGCCGAAGCGGATCGCGACCCGCTTGATCTTCGGCACGACCTGGCCGGGCGGCTGGATCTCGAAGGTGCCGACCATGGCACACGGGATCACCGGAACCTGCGCGGTGATCGCCATCACCGCGACCCCGACCTTGCCCTTGTAGAGCCGCCCGTCGTGCGAGCGGGTGCCCTCCGGATAGATCCCCAGCAGCTCGCCCTTGCCGAGGACGCCGAGCCCCTCGCGGATGGCGGCCTGCCCGGCGTCCTTGCCGGACCGGTCCACCGGGATCTGGCCCGCGCTGCGGAAGAAGGCGGCCGTGAGCCTGCCCTTGATCCCCGGGCCCGTGAAGTACTCCGCCTTCGCCAGGAAGGTGATCCGGCGCTTGATGATGGCCGGCATCAGGAAGTGGTCGGAGAAGGAGAGGTGGTTGCCCGCGACGATCGCCGCGCCGCCCGTAGGAATGTTCTCCAGGCCCTCGATGCGGGGCCGGAACAGCAGCCGCAGCACGGGCCCCAGCACGACATACTTCAGGACGTAATAAAACACCTTGCGGGTGCACCTCGCTCTGCCGGGCCGACTCAGGACTGCGTACTACCGGGTCACAGGGGTGCCGGGGCCCTACAGCGTAAGGCTCCGGCGTGACGGTGCGACCGTAGCGAACCGGTCTCCTGGCTGGTACCCGCCCCCGGGCCGGTCAGGCCTGATCACCCGCCGCGACGGTCGGACTCCTCGTGGTCACCCGCGACGGTCGGGCGCCCTCGTGGTCGCTCACGGCGGTCAGGTGTCCTGGGTGGCCAGCATGCCGAGGGTGCACAGGCCCAGCACCACCCAGCCGAACCAGAGCCAGCCGCTGCTTCCCAGCGCCACGGTGTACGCGGTCACCGCGACCAGCGCCCCGACGGTCATGTATCCCATGGTTTTCGTCGATCCGGACATGCGCGCACGCTCCTCGTCGGCCGCGCGGCCGTTGTCCCCATGGTCACCCCGTATGCGCCCTCCGCGCTACTGTCCGCGCGCCTGCAAAGACGCGAGATAGGCGTTGTACGCCGCCAGCTCCTTGTCACCGTCGCGGTCCGCGGCCCGGTCCGAGCGCCGGGCGGCACGCTGTTCGGAGTTGTACCACTGGTAGACGAGCGCGATCAGCACCAGCACGGAGGGGATCTCGCTGAACGCCCAGGCGATGCCGCCCGCCCAGTTCTGGTCGCTCAGGGCGTCGATGCCGAGCGAGGCGGGCGGATTCTCGTACGTCTTCACCATCGGCGTCGACGCCATCATCAGCGCGATCCCGAAGAACGCGTGGAACGGCATCCCGGCGAACAGCTCCAGCATCCGCATCAGATAGCCGGGCCGGTGCGGACCCGGGTCCACGCCCATGATCGGCCAGAAGAAGACCAGGCCGACCGCGAGGAAGTGCACCATCATCCCGATGTGGCCGGGCTTCGAGCCCATCAGGAAGTCGAAGATCGGCGTGAAGTACAGCGCGTACAGGCTCGCGATGAACAGCGGAATCGTGAACACCGGATGCGTGATGATCTTCATGTAGCGGCTGTGCAGCAGCTTCAGCAGCAGCTCACGCGGCCCGGTCCGCCCCCGGCCGGCCGGCGGCAGCGCGCGCAGCGCCAGCGTCACCGGGGCGCCCAGCAGCAGCAGGATCGGCGACAGCATGCTGATCACCATGTGCTGCACCATGTGCACGCTGAACATGACCATGCCGTAGTCGTTGAGCTTGGTGCACATCACCAGCGCGATGCTCAGCACGCCCACCGTGAAGAACACGATCCGGTTCACCGGCCAGCCGTCCCCGCGCCGACGCAGCCGCACCACGCCGTACCCGTACAGGGCGAGCGCCAGGACGCAGCCGGTCAGGAAGAACGGGTCGGCCGAGAGCTCCAGCCCCCGCTCCAGCGTGAACGGCGGCAGATCCATGTTCATGCCGTGCCCGCTGTGATCCATCTGTTCACTCCCGATGGGGACACGTCCCCGTTTCGTGCCGGTTGTCCGGTACAGCGTAGAACTGCCCCCGGCCGCACCTGCGGCCGGGGGCAGTTCTGGACGGCATGTCTCCTAGAGCACGCACTCCGCCTCGGCGTACCGCTCGGCCGGAACCGTCTTCAGCGTCTCGACCGCCTCCGCCAGCGGGACCATCACGATGTCGGTGCCGCGCAGGGCGGTCAGCATCCCGAACTCGCCCCGGTGCGCCGCCTCCACCGCGTGCCAGCCGAACCGGGTCGCCAGGACCCGGTCGTACGCGGTCGGCGTCCCGCCGCGCTGGACATGGCCGAGGATGACCGGGCGGGCCTCCTTGCCGAGCCGCTGCTCCAGCTCGCCGGAGAGCTGCGTGGCCACCCCGGCGAACCGCTCGTGGCCGTAGATGTCCTTGACGCCCTGCTCGAACTGCATGGAGCCCGCGCGCGGCTTGGCGCCCTCGGCGACCACCACGATGGCGAACTTCTTGCCCGCCGAGAAGCGCTTGCCGACCAGCTCGGTCAGCTCGTCGATGTCGAAGGGGCGCTCGGGCACCACGATCGCGTGGGCGCCGGCGGCCATCCCGGAGTGCAGGGCGATCCAGCCGGTGTGCCGGCCCATGACCTCGACGATCAGCACCCGCTGGTGCGACTCGGCGGTCGTCTTCAGCCGGTCCAGCGCCTCGGTGGCGACGCCGACGGCGGTGTCGAAGCCGAAGGTGACGTCGGTGGAGGCGATGTCGTTGTCGATGGTCTTGGGAACGCCGACGATGGGGAGACCGGCCTCGGAGAGGAGGTTCGCGGCCTTGAGGGTGCCCTCGCCGCCGATCGGGATGATGGCGTCCAGGCCGAGGTCCGCGACATGGCCGCGGGCCCGCTCCACCCCGTCGCGCAGATGCGCGGGCTGGACGCGGGAGGAGCCGAGGATCGTGCCGCCGCGGGCCAGGATGCCGCCGACCGCGTCAAGGTCGAGCTTGCGGTAGTCGCACTCCAGCAGGCCCTTCCAGCCGTCGTGGAAGCCGATGACCTCGTCGCCGTGGTCCACCACCGCGCGGTGCACGACGGAACGGATGACGGCGTTGAGGCCGGGGCAGTCGCCGCCGGAGGTGAGTACGCCAATGCGCATGGCCCGAAAACCTTTGCAACGTTAAGTCGACGACCGGACCACGTCGTCCGGTTGGATCCCCGCCACCCTACCGGCGCAGGGTGGCGGGACCGAACCGGCCGTCCGCCTGCTGGACTCCGCTCAACCGAGCGGAAAACACCTCAGGCGGACACCGCTCAGGCGAGCGGAAAGTGCCTCAGGCGGGCTGGGTCGCCGAGGTGATCCGCTCGGCGCGCAGCGCCTCGTACCAGCGGTCGTCGGTGGGCGGCAGCGCGTTCACGTCGAGGGCCAGCTTGAGCAGCAGATCGGCGATCTGCGGGTTGCGGGCCATCACCGGACCGTGCATGTACGTCCCGAAGACCGTGTCGTTGTACGCGCCCTCCGTGCCGTCCCCGGTGCCGTTGCCCCGGCCGAACTGGACCCGCGCGAACGGCCGTGCCGTCGGGCCGAGATGGGTGACGCCCTGGTGGTTCTCGAACCCGGTCAGCGGCGGCAGCGCCAGCTGCGGATCGATGTCCGCCAGTACGTCGCCGACGCACCGCGCGCCCTCGCCCCGGGTGGAGACCACGTCGAGCAGACCGAGACCCTGCTCGCGCTCGCCGAGGTCGTTGACGAACTCGTGCCCGAGGATCTGGTAGCCCGCGCAGACCGAGAAGATGATCGCGCCGTTGGACGCGGCGCGGCTCAGCCCGCCGTCGCGGCGCAGCCGCTCCGCCGCGAGGCGCTGCGGCCGGTCCTCACCGCCGCCGATCAGATAGATGTCGCCGGACGTCGGCACCGGCTGGTCGCTGCGCACGTCGACGCGCTGCACGTCCAGACCGCGCTGCCGGGCCCGCCGCTCCACGACCAGGGCGTTGCCCTGGTCGCCGTAGGTGCTGAGCAGGTCGGGGTAGACCCAGACCAGACGCAGACCGTTGTTGCTCATGCTTCGTCC
Source organism: Streptomyces sp. DSM 106670 (assembly GCF_055792845.1). Lineage (NCBI taxonomy): Bacteria > Bacillati > Actinomycetota > Actinomycetes > Kitasatosporales > Streptomycetaceae > Streptomyces > Streptomyces sp. DSM 106670. Next base: position 809,888 of record NZ_CM147704.1, on the reverse strand, counting down.
TCTCCGGAGGTGGCCGGGGCCGGGGTCAGTTGCCGACACGACGGCGCAGGTCCTGGAAGGCGGTGTAGTTGGCGATGACCTCGATACGGCCGGGCGGGGCGTACTGCACGGCCTCGTCGAGCGTCTCGCAGACCCGGAAGTCGAGACCGGCCACTTCGAGGCGGACCGCGAGGTCCAGCTTCCGGTCGCCGAGCACGAAGATCGGGTGGCCCGCCAGCTGGGTGTAGTCCACGTCCCACAGCCAGGAGGTGTCGGTGCCGTCCGCGCCGCGCGCGTTCACCGAGAGGATCACCGGCGTCGGCGGCGGGTCGATCAGCGAGAACGTCTCCAGCCAGCCGGCCGGGTTCTTCGCCAGCAGCAGGCGCAGCTCACGGTTCTGGAAGGTGACGACGTCGTACCGTCCGGCCACCGCCTGCACCTGGTACATCCGCTCCAGCGCGACCTGCGGCGGCACCCCGAAGACGGCGGCCACGGCCGCCGAGCTGGCGGCGTTCGCCTTGTTCGCGCGGCCCGGCAGCTGGAGGTGGATCGGCCAGGCCGAACCGTGCGGGTCCAGGACGTAGTCGCCGTTGAGCGCCCAGCTCGGGGCGGGACGGCGGAAGCCGCACTGCCCGCAGAACCAGTCGTCGCCCGGGCGCTGCATCACACCGCCGCAGGACGGGCAGGACCAGGCGTCGTCCTTCCACGCCTGGCCGGCCGCCACCCACACCACGTTGGCCGAGGAGGAGGCCGCCCAGACGACCAGCGGGTCGTCCGCGTTGGCGATGATCACGGCCTTCGAGCCGGACAGGCCCTCGCGCCAGTGCTCGGCCATCATCCGGGTCTCCGCCGCGCGGTCCAGCTGGTCGCGGGAGAGGTTGAGCAGCGCGATGGCCTTGGGCGTGGTGTCCCGGGCCACCCCCGCCAGATACTTCTCGTCGACCTCGATCACCCCGAACTTCGCGTCCGAGCCGCCGGCCAGCGCCGAGGTGATGCCCGCAGGCATGTTCGCGCCGAGCGCGTTCGACACGACGGGCCCGGCGGCCCGCAGCGCCTCGGCGATCAGCCGTGTGGTGGTCGTCTTGCCGTTCGTCGCCGACACGAGGATCACGTCCAGGTGCTGCGCCAGTCGCCCCAGCAGGTCGGGGTCGAGTTTGAGCGCCACCCGGCCGCCGATCACCGATCCGCTGCCCCGCCCCGCGGCGCGTGACACCGCCGCCGCGGCCTTGCCCGCCGTCACGGCCAGTTTGGCCCGCGGCGACAACGGCTCCGTGTTGCCTGCCATCGTCCTAGATCCTCCTTGCATCGGTCCGCGCCCAGCCTATCGATGTCCGGCGCGGCGACCGCACCGCGGCACCACGCGAACTCCCCGGCCCCGGCGGAACGTACGCTTGCCGCCATGCGAAACCGCCCGATCCCCGGCAGTTCCGGACTCGTCCGTGAGATGAGTCTGCTCGGCGACCCGTTGCTCCACCGCGCCTGCGAGGACGTCACGGATTTCGGCCCGTCGCTCGCGAGGCTGGTCGAGGACATGTTCGCCACGATGTACGCCGCACAGGGTGTCGGGCTCGCCGCCAACCAGATCGGCGTCCCGCTCAAGGTGTTCGTCTACGACTGCCCGGACGACGACGATGTCCGCCATCTGGGACACGTGGTCAATCCCGAACTGGTCGAGGCGGACGGACTCACCGTACGCGGACCGGAGGGTTGTCTGTCACTTCCCGGTCTGGAAGCGGGCACGGAACGCTTCGACCACGCGGTCGTCGAGGGGCTGACGATGACCGGTGAGCCGGTCCGGATCGCCGGGACGGGATGGTTCGCCCGGTGCCTCCAGCACGAGTGCGACACTTGGAGGGCAGGGTCTACACCGACCGGCTGACCGGGCTGCGGCGCACCCGGGCGCTGCGGGCGGCGCGTCGGGCGCCCTGGGCGCGCAAGGTCTGAGCGTCCGCGGTCGGAAGATCCGGTCGGAACAGCTGGTCGGAAGAGCCGGTCGGAACAGCCGGTCAGAACCCGGGGCCGCCCTGGAGGTCGCCCGCCTCCGCGAGCCTGCCCCACAGCAGATCGGCGAGGCTGCTCACCAGCCGTTCGCGGGAGCAGGGCCGGTCGGCGAGCCACCAGTCGCCCGCCGCGTGCATCATGCCGACGATCCCGTGGCCCCAGATGCGGGCCATCTGCTCGCTGTCCGGGCCGAGGTCGACCCGCTCGACGATCACCTGGCCCAGCTCCTCGCCGAGGCGGCGCAGCAGCGGGGCGGAGTGCCGGCCGACGTCGAAACCCTGCTCGGGGGAGGGGGCGGCGTCGGCTCCGCCGTCGGCCGGGTGCATCAGGAAGCGGTAGACCTGCGGGCGGGCCTCGATCGCGGCGAGATAGGTGTCGAGCGTGGACTCCACCCGCTTGCGGCGGTCGGCGGGCGCGTCCAGGGCGGCCCGCAGGGCGCTGAGCAGTGCGTCGGTGTGGCGCTTGGCGAGGGCGCGGTAGAGGCCGCCCTTGTCGCCGAAGTGGCGGTAGAGGATGGGTTTGGTGATCCCGGCCTCGGCGGCGATGGCGTTCATCGAGGCCTGCGGTCCGTCCCTGAGCACCACCCGGTCCGCCGCTTCCAGCAACTCGCGGCGACGGCGCTCGGCCGCGGTCCGCTGTCGCTCGGCGCTTCGTGCGGTCTCCATGTCGTCTCTCCCACCCCTGGCCACGCGGTGCCGTCGCACCGCTCTTGCACGCCCGCGCAACGTAACACTCCGCAGGGCGGGCGCTTGATCGGCTCCGAGGCGGTTGACAGTACCTACTTGCCAGTAACAGACTGTGGTTACCGCAAGTAACGCACGGATTCTCGCCGCAGTGCCTGGAGGGGAACATGGCCGAGTTCACGCTTGAGCTCAATGACGACCAGAAGCAGGTCAAGGAGTGGCTCCACGGCTTCGCGGCGGATGTCATCCGCCCCGCCGCCGCGGAATGGGACGAGCGTGAGGAAACGCCCTGGCCCGTCATCCAGGAAGCGGCCAAGGTCGGCATCTACTCGCTTGACTTCTACGCCCAGCAGTTCTTCGACCCTACGGGGCTCGGTATCCCCATGGCCATGGAAGAGCTCTTCTGGGGCGACGCGGGCATCGCCCTGTCGATCGTCGGTACGGGCCTGGCGGCCGTCGGCGTCCTCGCCAACGGCACCGAGGAGCAGATCGGCACCTGGATCCCGCAGATGTACGGCGACGCCGACGACGTGAAGGTCGCCGCCTTCTGCTCCTCCGAGCCCGACGCCGGATCCGACGTCGCCTCGATGCGCACCCGGGCCGTCTACGACGAGGCCAAGGACGAGTGGGTCCTCAACGGCACCAAGACCTGGGCGACCAACGGCGGCATAGCCAACGTCCATGTCGTCGTCGCCGTCGTCGATCCCGACATCGGCTCCAAGGGCCACGCCTCCTTCATCGTGCCCCCGAACACCCCCGGCCTCTCCCAGGGCCAGAAGTTCAAGAAGCACGGCATCCGCGCCTCGCACACCGCCGAGGTGGTCCTGGAGGAAGTCCGTATCCCCGGCCACTGCCTGCTCGGCGGCAAGCAGAAGCTCGACGAGCGCCTCGCCCGCGCCCGGGAGCGCGCCAAGGCCGGCGGCGAGCGGGTCAAGAACGCGGCCATGGCCACCTTCGAGGCCTCCCGCCCGGCCGTCGGCGCGATGGCCGTAGGCACCGCCCGCGCCGCCTACGAGGTCGCCCTCGACTACGCGAAGACCCGCAGCCAGTTCGGCCGCCCGATCATCGACAACCAGGGCATCGCCTTCCAGCTCGCCGACATGCGCACCCGCATCGACGCGGCCCGGCTGCTGGTCTGGCGCGCCTCCTGGATGGCCACCACCGGCAAGCCGTTCACCTCCGCCGAGGGCTCCATGTCGAAGCTCTACGCGAGCGAGACCGCCCGGGACGTCACCGCGCAGGCCATCCAGATCCTCGGCGGCAACGGCTTCACCCGTGAGTACCCGGTCGAGCGCATGCACCGCGACGCGGCCATCTACACCATCTTCGAGGGCACCAGCGAGATCCAGCGCCTGGTGATCGCCCGCACGCTCTCGGGCATGCCGATCCGCTGACCCCGTACCCACCGGACCGGGCCGCCGCTCCTCCACAGGGAGCGGCGGCCCGGGCTCAGCGCTTGATGAGCGCGGTGACCTCCTCGCGGGCCTCCTTCATCGCGTCCTTCGGCTTCTCCCTGCCGACGAGGACGGCCTGTACGTGCTTGGCGACGGCCTCGTCGATCTGCGTGCTCTGGGCGAACTGCCAGAAGGGGCTGCCGGTCGCGGTCCTGGTGATCTTCTCGGTCCACTCCGTGGTGAAGGTGTCCTTGGCGACCTCCGGTGCGGCCAGCCCCGCGGTGGTGGACGGAGGCAGCGCGCGTGCCGCGAAGTACTCGGAGGTGGTGGCCCGGTCGGTCGTCGTGTGCAGCGCGAACTCGGTCGCCGCGTCCTGGCCCCTGCCCTTCACGATCGCGATCACCCCGCCCCACAGCAGTGCCTGCGGGGTGTCTCCGGCCTTGAGCACCGGGCGTTCCACCGGCTGCATGGCGGCCGCCAGCGTCTTGTCCTTGGACTGGGCCGAGGTCACGCCCTTGCCGATGATGGCGTCGTCGTAGAAGGCGGCCTTGCCCTGGCCGAACAGGGCGCGTGCGTCGAAGCGGTCCACGTCGGCGGCGATCAGCTTCGCGTCGTGCAGCTTCTTGTACCAGGCGACCGCGTCGACCGAGGCGTCGTCGCCGATCGTCACCTTCCCGCCCTCGTACAGCGTGCAGCCGAAGGTCTGCATCCACGGGAAGATGTCCTTGAGCTGCGCGACCTTGGTGGCGGCGGCGTACGGCACGACACCGCCGCCGAGCCCCTTCAGCTCCCGCAGCGCGTCCTCGAACTCCTCGACGGTGACCGGGTGCTTGTCGATCCCGGCCTTCTTCAGCAGCTTGGAGTTGGCGATCACCCCGATCGACCCGATGTTCCACGGCAGTCCGTACTGCGTGCCGTCGTAGACGCCGCTCTTCAGCGCCACGTCCGTGTAACCGCCCCCGGCTGCCGCCGGTCCGACGTCGGCCAGTCTGCCCATCTGCGCGATCGCCGCGAGCCAGGCGATGTCGAGGTGCACCGCGCCCGTGGTCTCCCCGCCGCCCAGCTTGAGGGTGAGCTGGCTGAGGTATTCGTTGTACGGATAGGAGACCGCGCGGACGGTCGACTTCTCGGCCTTCTCCCACGCCTTGATGATCTTCTCGATCGAGGGCTTGGCGGCCTCTTCGTTGAGCGACCAGGAGGTGAAGTCGAAGTTCTTGGACTTCGGGTCGCCGCCGCCTGCGGGGGTGCCGGCGCCGGACGGCGCACAGGCGCCGAGCACACCGGCGCTCGCTACGCCGAGCGCGCCGATGCCGAACATGCGCAGCGCGCCGCGCCGGCTGATGCCAGAGGTGGTCATGGTCTCTCCATGGGGCAGTGGACGGGAGGGGAAGCGGACGGGGGCGCCAACGGCCCCGCCGGTTCAGCTCTTGACCGAACCGGCGGTCATGCCGCCGACGAGGTAGCGCTGAAGGAACATGAAGGCGACGATCACCGGGACCGACACCACGAGCGAGGCCGCCATCAGCTGGGGCCAGGCCGTCTGGAACTCGCCGATGTAGGTGGAGACGAGCCCGGGGGGCAGCGTCTGCTTCTCCTTGTCGGCCAGGGTCAGCGCGAAGATGAAGTCGTTCCAGCCGCGTACGAAGGCGAAGAGCCCGGCGGCGATCATGCCCGGAGCGGCCAGCGGCGCCACGATCGAGTGCAGCGTCCGCCACCGGGACGCGCCGTCGATGCTCGCGGCCTCCAGCAGGGCGTCCGGCACCGTGTCGAAGATCCCCTTCAGCATCCAGACGCACAGCGGCATCGTGAACGTGGTGAAGGAGAGCACCAGCGCCGTGTACGTGTTGAGCATGCCGAAGCTGGAGAAGACGGCGTACAGCGTCACCAGCAGAAGGGCCTGGGGGAACATCTGGGAGGCCAGCACCAGGTGCATCAGCGACTTCCGCCCCCGGTAGCGGAACTTGGAGAACGAGTAGCCCATGTACGTGGCGACGATCACGCTCAGCACGGCGGTGATCGAGGCCACGATCAGCGAGTTGACCATGTAGGAGATCAGCTGGTCGTTCTCGGCCAGGGCCGTGAAGTTGCCGAGGGTGAGATCGGTGGGGATCAGCTTCGGCGGGAACTGGAAGGTCGCATCGGGTGTGCTCAGCGCGGTGGCGAGCAGCCAGTAGACCGGCAGCAGTCCGAAGGCGCCGATGACGACGACCGCGCTCCACGCGGCGACGCGCGAGCGCAGCAGGTCCTTGCGGACGCGGCGCCGGGGGGCGGGGCCGGGCCGCGTGGCCGGCGGCCGCGGCCGGTCGGTCACGGGCGGCGGGGTGGGGGTGGTGGACGTGGTGCTCATCAGGCGTCGCCCTTCCGCTCGGTGATCCTGAGGTAGACGACGACGAGGAGGAGCAGGAGCACCATCCACAGTCCGCCGAGCGCCGTGGCCCGGCCGATGTCGAAGCCGCTGAACGCGGTCTGGTAGACGGCGGTCGCGAACGTCTCCGTGGTGCCGGCGGGGCCGCCGCCGGTGAGCACGTAGATGGTGTCGAAGTGTTGGAAGTTCCAGATGAACTCCAGCAGGAGCACGATCGAGGCGACCCCCCGGACCTGCGGCCAGGTGACGGTGAAGAAACGCCGGATCGCGCCCGCCCCGTCCATCGAGGCCGCTTCGTGCAGTTCCTTGGGCACGGTCTGCAGACCGGCCAGGAGCATCACCATCATCCAGGGGAAGCTGGCCCAGGTCTTGGTGACGATCACGGCGAGCATCGCGGTGCCGGGCCGGCCGAGCCAGGCCACCGACTCCTCGATGATCCCGGCCTGGACGAGGACCCCGTTGAGCACGCCGTAGTTCGCGTTGAAGATCCACATCCAGAGGAAGGAAACCACCACGCCCGGGATCACCCAGGGGAACAGGAACACCCCGCGCAGGAATCCGCTGCCCTTGATGCCGGTGTTGAGCGCGAGCGCGAGGGCGAAGCCGACGGCGAAGGGGGCGAGCGTCGCGCCGACGGTGAAGACCAGCGTCTGTTCGAGAATGGTGAACAGGTCGCCGTTCAGCCAGTACGCGAAGTTGTCCAGGCCGACGAACTCCCGGCCCGGGAGGCGCAGATCCTGCCGGAAGAAGCCGGTGAACAGGGCGGACAGCAGCGGATAGAAGATGATCGCCGCGAAGAGGGCGATTCCCGGAGCGGTGAGCAGCAGGGCGAACGCACCGTCGGACAGTCGCGCCCCTGTCCGCCTGCGGGGCGGAGGAGCCTTCTGGGGAGGTGCGGCCGTACTCATGGGTCTGTCCTCTCGAACGGTGGCGGGAGCGCCGGGGCCCTGTGCGTGAACGCCGTCCCAGCTTCACTGAACACAAGTTGCAACATGCGGGATCGTTCTCCATATAGTGCGACGGAGTCAACCCTTTGGGGCGATTGCTCACCGGTTCCGTGCGGCCCCGGTGAGCAGGCCCGATCCGTGGTGAGCGCGCCCTTCGGTGCGCGGCGGCCCGGTCGGCGGCCGCAACCGGAACTTACAGCCAATCCCACTGACTGAACAGTGGTTGCACAATATGGATGTGATGTACGTTCGAGGTCTCCGCCGCGGCGGGGAGTACCCGAGCTTCACACCAAGGAGGCCGCATCGTGCGGGAAGAAGAGGGCCACTACGACATCGCCGTGATCGGCGGTGGACTGGCCGGGACCTGCGCGGCCATCGCCGCGGCCCGGCTCGGCCGGCGCGTCGCCCTGGTCAACAACCGGCCCGTACTCGGCGGCAACGCCAGCAGCGAGATCCGCGTCTGGGTCTGCGGCGCCACCGCACACGGCGTGCACCGCTGGGCCCGCGAGACGGGGATCATGGGCGAGCTGTACACGGAGAACCAGTACCGCAACCCCGAGGGCAACCCGTACTACTGGGACCAGGTCGTCCTCGACGCCGTCCGGGCCGAACCGAACATCGACCTCTTCCTCAACACCGATGTGCGCGAGGTCGAGGCGAGCGGCCCCGACGACCGTCGTGAGGTGCACTCCTGCACCGGCTGGATGATGGGCTCGGAGCGCCGCATCACCTTCCACGCACGCCAGTTCCTCGACTGCACCGGAGACGGTCTGCTCGGCCATCTCGCCGGCGCCCGCTACCGGACGGGCCGTGAGGGGCGGCCGGAGTTCGACGAGCCCTGGGCGCCCCCGGAGGCGGACGACGCGCTCCTCGGCTCGACGATCCTCTTCCACACCAAGGACCTGGGCCGGCCGGTGAAGTTCGTGCCGCCCGCCCACGCCAAGGACCTCTCGGACACGCCCATCCTGCGCAACCGCGTCCTGCGCACCGGGGACAACGGCTGCGACTACTGGTGGATCGAGTGGGGCGGCGAACTCGACACCGTCCACGACAACGAGCGCATCCGCGACGAACTCCAGTCCGTGATCATGGGGATCTGGGACCACATCAAGAACTCCGGCCGGTTCCCGGACGCGGCGAACCTCACCCTGGAGTGGGTCGGCAGCCTCCCCGGCAAGCGGGAGTACCGGCGCTTCCTCGGTGACCACGTCCTCACCCAGCAGGACATCCTCCAGCAGCGCCGGTTCGAGGACCGGGTGGCCTTCGGCGGCTGGTCCGTCGACCTCCACCCCGTCCAGGGCATGTACGCCGACGAGCCCGGCGCACGCCAGCGGTACGCGGACGGCATCTTCCACATCCCGCTGCGCTCCCTGTACTCGGCGAACGTGACGAACCTGCACTTCGCCGGGCGCAACATCTCCGCCACCCACATCGCCTTCGGGGCCACCCGCGTCATGGCCACCTGCGCGACGCTCGGCGAGGCCGCGGGCACCGCCGCGGCCCTGTGCGTCGCCGAGGGCCTCACGCCGAGGCAACTCGCCACCGAACGGCCGGACCTGGTGCACCGCACGCTGCTGCGCCAGGACGCCTCCGTGATCGGCCTCGCCGACGAGGACCCCGACAACCTGGCGCGCGCGGCCCGGGTCAGCGCCTCCTCCAGCCTGACCCGGCTGGCCGCCGAGCCGACGGCGGCCGCGCCCGGAACCCCGTACCCCCTCACCCGTGACCTCGCCCTCCTGCTGCCCGTCGACCCCGCCCTGGACACGGTCGACCTCCTCGTCCACGGCGCCCCGGACGGCGCGTCCCGTGAACTCACCGTGGAGCTGTGGGGAACCGGCCGCGCCGAGAACGCCGTCCCGGCCGACCACCTCCTCACCACCGCGGTCACGGTCCCGCCCGGCGGCCCCCACTGGGTCACGGTCCGCCTCGGCCACCGTCCCGAGACCCCCGGCAACGCGATCCTCCTCGTCCGGGCCCGCGCGGACACAGCCCTGACCCTGCTGCCCGAGCGCACCGACGGAGTCCTCGCACTGCGCCGGAAGGCCGAGGGGGACGCGGCCGTCGATCACGACATACCGGAGGAGGACGGGCAGCCGGTCCTGGAATGGCAGGCCCGTGGCCTGCGCCGGCAGACCTTCGCCTTCCGGGCCGCACCCGACACCGCGGCATTCGGCCCCGCCCGGGCCGTGGGCGGGTACCAACGCCCCTACGGCGGACCGCACATGTGGTCCTCCGGGCCGGCCGGCGAAGCGGAGTGGCTCCGCCTCGACTGGGACGCCGAGCAGGACGTCACCGAGGTCCGCCTGGTGTTCGACGACGACGTGGACGAGTACCTCAACAACCTGCACCGCCACCGCACCCCGTACGAGGTCATGCCGGAGCTGGTACGGGACTACCGCCTTCAGGCGTGCGACGCCGCAGGCGACTGGCACACGCTGCTGACGGTGACGGAGAACCGGCGCCGCCACCGGGTGCACCCGGTGCGGACCGAGGACGGCGGCCCCGTACGCACCGCCGCGCTGCGGCTCGTGGTCGACGCGACGCACGGGGCACGGCACGCGCACGTGGTCGCCTTCAAGGCGTACGGCGACCGGACGGACTGACCGGCACAGTCCGCCGGACGACGAAGGGCCGGTGGGAACCGAGCGGTTCCCACCGGCCCTTCGCCATGGCTGCTCAGAGCGCGCCGAGCGCCTGACTGATGGCGTCGGCGGCCTCGATGACCTCGCGCACGAGGGCGAGGCGCTCCTCCTCGGCGTCGGCGCGCTCGCCGAGCAGCGAGGTCGGACCCCACAGCGAGATGGCCGCGACGATGTCCCCCGAGGCGTCGCGGACGGGTGCGGCCAGCGACGCCCGGCCGAGCGCCCGCTCCTCCGCCTCGACGGCGTAACCGGTGCGCCGCACGGTGTCGAGCTCCTCGTCGAGGAGATCGTGGCTGGTGGTCGTGTACTCGGTGTGCGCCGCGAGAGGGTCCCCCAGCAGCCTGCGGCGCTCCTTGGGGGCGAGAGCGGTGAGCAGACACTTGCCGATGCTCGTGGCGTGCAGCGGGGCGGTGTGTCCGCCCTGGGTGTACGACTTGGGGGCGCGCGCGCCCTCGAAGTTGCACAGGAACATCAGCTCGCCGTCCCGGCGTACGGCCACATTGGCCCCCAGGCCGGTGCGGGTGGCGAGGTCCTGGAGCACCATCCGCGCGGCCCGGTGCACGGGGTGGCGGTTGGTGGCGGTGGCGGCCAGCGGGAGGATGCCGAGGCTGAGCCGGTAGAGGTTGCTGACCGGATCGCGTTCGACCATGTCGAGGCGTTCCAGGGTGGACAGCAGACGTGAGGTGGTCGACGAGCCCAGCCCGGTGAGCTCGGCGACGTCGGAGACGCGTAGCTCGGGCCGGCCGGAGTCGAGTGCGCGCAGTACGGAGACCGCCCGTTCGACGCTCTGGTTCGTTCCGGCGTCAGTAGCCCGGCTAGCCATGGCCCTCCTCTTTCTGCAAATCTATTGCACTATCTGCATCAGCTTAGCGTGTGTGCCGGTCACCCGTCCTCCGAATCAGCCCGGGCGCGGTGCCCGGAGGTCGCTTCCGACAGGAAGCGGCGCTGGGACTCCTCCAGGGCCGCCGTCTCGTCCGGTTCCCCCGGGTGGTCGAAATGGCCCGCCCGGAGCACGAAGAGCTCGCGCGGCCCCGCCAGCGCCCCGTACACGGCGAACTGCCCGGGCGGGGGGACCGACGGGTCGAACAGGGCGGCGCCCACATGCACGGGGATGCGGATGTGCCGTGCCGCCGTCGCCGCGTCGAAGTACGCCAGGACGTCCAGCACCGACGGGTCGTCCGCATGCCGCCCGCGCACCGACTCCCCGCTGCCCGTGCACGGCAGGGTGACACGGAGCGGATGGTTGCCGAAGGTCGGCACGGTGAGGCCGGCGGCCCGGAAGCGGTCGTCCCAGGGAAGCGCCAGCGCCCCGATGCCGCCGCCGAAACTCGTGCCGAGATAGGCCAGCGCCCCGGCGGTCTCCGGCACCAGCCGTCGCAGTGCGGTGGCCGCGCACCAGACGTCGGCCACGCACCCGCCGAGGAGCGAGGAGTCCCGCGACCCGATGCCGTGCAGGACGTGCCCCGCCGCGTCCGACGGAACTCCGGGCAGCAGGCTCCGCGTTCCGAGCCCGCGCAGGCAGGGCCAGATGGTCGCGGTCCCCGGCGGGCACTGCCAGGGGTCCGGGGCCGCCCGGCCCCCGTAACCATGGGCCGCCACACAGCCGCGCGTGACGGGGCCGTCGGCGGGGACGGTCAGCCAGCCACCGATCCGGACCCCGTCGGCGGACGTGTAGGAGACGTCGGCCACCCGCACGTCGGCGAGGGTGGTCCAGGGCCCCTCGATCCGGGGCGCCGGGTCGACGGAGAGCGCCCGGGCGTAGCGGTCCCGCCAGAAGTCGGCGAAGTCCCCGGGCGCCGATGGGGCTCCCACGGAGAGCAGGCGCGGCAGGTCGTAGCCGTGGGTGGGGTCGAAGGGGAAGTCGTGGGGGAGGGGGCCGGCAGTGCTGTGCTGCGGCGCGGGCGGATGGGGGGACACGTTCTCTCCTCGCGGGGTGGTGAGACGGGCGGCCGGCTGCGGTGGTTCCTTCAGCGGCGCGCGTAGTGCAGACGGCGGTTCTTGGTGTCCGGGAGGTAGAGGATGTCGTTCCCGTCGCTGTCGCGGCGTACGGCGAGCCGGTCGGCGCTCACTCCGGGGACGGCGGAGACGGAGGTCCAGGAGCCGTTCTTCTCCGTGGCGGCGAAGACGCGTTCGGTCCCGGAACTCTTCACGTAGTAGACGCGCTTGGCGTCGGTCCCGTCCCAGGTGATGCCGAGCGCCGCGCTGGTCTGCCCCTCCGCGTACACGCTCTGGCGCAGCCAGCCGCCGCCGCTCGGATACGCGTAGAACACCTGGAAGTTCGCCCCGCTCGCGGCGGAGCGGTAGCGGTAGGCCACCTTGGGCGTGGAGCCGTCCAGGGTGAGCTTGGCGCTCTGCACGGCTGCCGCGGTGTATCCGGTGTTGTCCGAACTCCACTCCTCGCCGCTGGTGAAGTCCTGGATGACGTCGGCGGTGTCCGGGGTGGTCGGCACGGTGAGGGAAGCGCCCGAACTGTCCGTGAAACGGCCGGAGTCCGGGTCGAGACGGAGGTAGGAGAGCTTGTGCCGGAAGGCGGACGACGGCGCCTTGGACCACTCGTAGAGAAGGTGGACGTTCCCGGCGGCGTCCACCGCCAGATCGTCCGGGTAGACGGACCGGTACTGCGCCGACGCGAAGGTCGCGACGACGCTCCACTCGGCGGCCGCGTTGTCCCAGCGGTAGAGCTTGCCGGGGCGGCGGTCGCTGCCGTTGCCGATGCGGGCGGCGAGATAGAGGTCGCCGTTGGGCGCGGTGGTCAGGACCGGATAGGTGATGCGCTGGCCCTGGTCGGGCATGTCGGAGGAGTGATCGGTGACGGGGCCGGTCGTCGCGTCGGTACGGAAGTAGCGCCAGGTGTCACCGTGCATCGAGGTGAACACATGCAGCCGTCCGCTGCCGTCCCGGGCGACGGAGGGCTGGTTGTGCCCGTTGTCGTCGGTGAACTCCGCCTGCTGCCCGTCCTTCGTGAGCAGCGGCAGGCGGCTCCATACCCCGTCCGGGTCGCGGCGTGCGATGGCGGGGCGGTGCGTGGCCGCGGTGGAGCCGGGTTCGTTGAACGCGAAGTAGGCGTACTGGCCCCGGCCCTTGTAGGTGGCCGCGGGAGTCCACCACGCCGCCTGGTTGGACTCGTCCATGGCGTAGGGGACCTGCTCGACGGAAGCGGTGGGAGCGGCGGGTGCGGGGGCCGCGCCGGCCGGCGAGGCGGCCGGGAGGAGGGCGAGGACGGCCGTCATGACGGCGGCCGGGGCCAGGAAGGCGCGGGACGGGACGCGGCGCACGGTGACTCCTTGTCGGTTGCGGGCGGATCCAGCAGGGGTGCTGGAGGGGGCGACCGGCGGGAATTTACCGTAGATCCCATCAGGTGAATAGAGATTGCACAGTCTGCATTCGATATGCGCTATCGGCGGGTTGCGCGACCCGGCCCGGCAGAAGAGCCCAAAAAAAGGGGGCGGTCCGGAACGTGTGTTCCGGACCGCCCCCGCGCGCACTCAGCCCGGCAGCTGCGCCTCGATCGCCGCCACGACCTCCGTGGACTCCGGCTCCGAGCGCGGCCGGATCCGGGCCACCGGCTCACCGGCCGGCGAGATCACGAACTTCTCGAAGTTCCACTGGACGTCCCCGGCCTCCCCGTCCGCGTCGGCCAGCTGCGTCAGCTCCGCGTACAGCGGATGCCGGTCCGCACCGTTGACGTCGATCTTCTCCAGCAGCGGGAAGGTGACCCCGTACGTCGTCGAGCAGAAGGTCTGGATCTCCTCCGCACTGCCCGGCTCCTGCCCGGCGAACTGGTTGCACGGAACGCCGAGCACGGTCAGTCCCCGGTCCCCGTAGTTCTGCTGCAGCCGCTCCAGGCCCTCGTACTGCGGGGTGAGCCCGCACTTGGAGGCCACGTTCACCAACAGGACGGTCCGGCCGCTGTACGCGCCCAGCGTGGTCGGCTCGCCCGTGAGGGTGCGCAGCGGAATGTCGTGCAGCGTCATGAAGCTCTCCCTGATCATTGCGTGGTGGTGCACATTGTGCCGCCCGCCGCTCACGGAGCGGCGAGCTCCTTGTAGTAGAAGGTCGTCGGCTTGAGGATGCCCGCCGGATCCGCCGCGTATCCCGGCACGCTCCCGACCTTCGTCCACCCCGCCCGGCAGTAGACCTGCTCGGCCAGGCTGCCGCTCTCGGTGTCCAGGATCAGCAGCGTGATGCCCTCGGTCGCCGCGTACGCCTCGACGGCGGCCAGCAGCGCCCCGCCGAGCCCCTGGCCACGGGCGGAGGGCCGGACCATCAGCTTGGCGACCTCCGCGCGGTGCCGGGCGTTCGGCAGCGGAGCGCGGACCAGGGCGATCGTCCCGGAGACCTTCCCGCCCTCCCGGGCGATCCAGATCCCGATGCTTCCCGCCTCCACCGCGGCCGCCCGCTCCCGCCACCAGACGGCGGCCGCCTCCCGGTCCAGCGGGGCCAGGAAACCCACCGAGGACCCCTCATCGACGGTCTCGGCCAGGAGACCGGCCAGGTCGTCGGCGTACGTGACCAGCTCGGGTGCGGACACATGGACGATCTCGGTCATGGGAGGGTCCTTTCACGAAACAGAAGCAGGGGCCGGGAGGAAACCCACAGGAAGATCACACCGCTTCCGGCCCCGCCCTGTCCACCGGCACGGGCGTCAGCCGGAGCGTGACCACGTACGCCACCACCACCGCGACGATCACCAGCGGCATCACGGTGAGCCCCTCCTTGCCCAGCAGGAGCGTCGCCAGGAGCACCGAGGTCATCGGCAGCCGCAGCATCGCCACACACATGGCCCCGACACCCATGGCGAACCCGGCGGTGAGATCCAGCCCCGGCAGATGGGACAGCGCGATACCGCCGACCGCGCCCACGAACATCGCCGGAAAGACCGGGCCGCCCCGGAAACAGCTCAACGAGGCGCAGTAGGCGAGCGACTTGCAGACGATGAGCAGCACCAGCGCGCCCACCGAGTACGCGGCGCTCCCGGTCAGGAGATGGCCCAGCTCGTGTTCGCCCGAGTACAGCACCTCGGACGCGTCCTTGCCCGAGACCTCGGCGTACACCAGCGCGAGCCCGCCGACGACCAGCCCCATCACCGCCGTGGCCACCACCGTCCGCCGCTCCACGCGTTCCTGCAGCGCCAGCGACAGCCGGCGGATGCCCGCACCGGCGAAGGCCGCCGTCACACCGAGCACCAGCGCCCACCCGAACCCGGCGACGCCCGGGTCCGCCGCCGACGGAACCTCGCCCAAGGTCAGGGAGTAGGTGCCGAGCCCCGTCCAGGAACCCAGCCCCGTGAAGATCAGCGCCCCGATCCCCGCGGAGAGCAGCCCCGGCACCAGGACCACGCCCAGCATCGGCCCGGCCAGCCCCGACACCTCCATCAGCAGGAACGCGCCCAGCAGCGGTGACCCCAGCAGCGCGCTCACCGCGGCGAAACTCCCCGAGGCCCCGACCAGCGCCCGTGCGTCCGGCGCCAGGTCCCGCTTGACGCGGCCCGCCGCCCAGACGGCCAGCCCGCCGCCCAGCGCGATCAGGGGCGCCTCCGGCCCCAGCACGGCGCCCAACCCCAGCGAGAGCAGCGTCGCGAGCGCGATACCGGGCAGATCCACCGCGGCCGGCGCTCCGGTGGACACCAGCCCCTCCGCCGGCCGGTGCCCACCCCCGCCCGGCAGCCGGCGGACGGTGAGCCCGACCAGGAGACCGGCGATCCCGAGCAGTGGTACGGGCCACCACGACGGCGTCGCCGCGAAGCCCAGCGTCCTCGGCAGCTCCGTGTACGTCAGCGACTGGAGCTCCGAGACCAGGGCCAGGAAGCCGAACGCGATCGCCGAGACGGGCACCCCGAGGAGCGCCGCCATCAGCAGCAGCCCCGCGTACCTTCGCGTACGGACCGGTGCGTACGGGTCCTCGGGCGCGGCGACGGGTGGGCCCGGAGGTGTGGCCGGCATGATCTCGACTCCTCGGCGTGACGACCCCCGGGAAGGGGACGCGTCCCCACGGGTTCACGTCGGGATACCACGCACCGGCGGGCCGGGCGCCGCCCCGCCACCGGGACACGCCCGCCGGTGCGGAAGGTCAGCCGCCCGGCCCCGGAAGACCGTTCGCGCCGTCGCCAGCGCGCCCCGCCGAGCCGTCCGCCGGCAGCCGCCCGGAGGCCACCGCGTCCACCAGCGCCCGGTGATCGAGCTCGTTGCGGTCCGCGTACGCCTCCGCGAACGTGGCGAGCGCCCGGTCGAAGACGTCCCCGCTCCCCAGATAGGCCGCGATGGCGATCCGGTCACCCGACCTGGCATGGGCGCGGGCCAGCGTGGCGCCGCACACCTCGCCGAACGCCCGCATCCCCTTCGGCACCATCGACTCCGGCTCCGCGATGCCCTTCCAGTCGCGCAGCTGACGCACATAGAAGTCCCGGCTCTCGCCGTCGATGCCATCGGCCCGCTCCCAGCCGAGGAAGATGTCGCTGGAGGCCTGCATCAGCCGCTGGCCCGCGACGACCCGCTCGCCCTGGTTCGCGTACCGGCTCGCCCCGGTGTGCTCGGCCAGCACCGACGGGCCGGCCTCCTTGGCCTGGAGGAACAGCGGATCCCCGCCGTCCCTGCCGAGCAGCAGGATGATCCAGCACCGGGTGCCGACACTGCCCACACCGACGACCTTCCGGGCCACGTCCACCAGCGTGAAATCCTCCAGCAGACTGCGCCGGTCGGACACCAGACTCCTGGCGTAGCCCGCCACCAGACCGGCGAACCGCCGGTGGATCTCCGCGCGCCCCACCCCGGGCATCAGATCGGTGAGGGGCACGACCATCGGCGGGTCCGGGGCGATCCGGAGCCGCCCGTCGACCACCTCGGCGAGCTTGCCGAAGGCCTGCCGGCTGTCCTTGGTACGGGCCTTGCCCAGCGCCCGGTCGACATTCCTGCGCCCCCGGCCGCCCAGCTGCTCCGCGGCCACCGAACGCAGCCGCTCGGCATCCGTCCGCGCGTACCACACATCCAGATTGCGCATCCCGGCGAACGCCGCCATCGACTCCCGGTACGAGCCGACCGCCGCCCGGACGATCCCGGCCCGCTCCCGGTCCGTGAAGCCGTTCGCCCGCCCCGCGATGACGAGGCTGGCCGCCAGCCGTTTGACGTCCCATTCCCAGGGACCCGGCAGCGTCTCGTCGAAGTCGTTGATGTCGAAGAGCAGATTCCGCTCGGGCGAGGCCAGCAGCCGGAAGTTCAGCAGATGGGCGTCGCCGCACAGCTGCGCCCGGATCCCCGAGTCGGGGCTGCCCGCCAGGTCGGCGGCCATCAGGGCGGCCGCGCCCCGGTAGAAGCGGAACGGGGACTCGGTCATCCGGGCGTAGCGGATCGGGACCAGCTCGGGAACCCGGTCCGCGGACTGCGCTTCGAGGACGGTCAGCGGGTCGGGGCGGTGCGGCGACGGCGTGAACTCCGCATGGCCCGACCGCGGTGCGGTCCGGCGCGCGGCCTTGCCCAGCGCCGCCCGTTCGGCCGGTGTCGCGTGCGGTGCGGCGCGCAGCGGCGCGGCGGCTTCCCGGTCCATGAGGTGCTCCTTCCGGAGTGCGTCGGGCGTCTTCGGGTAGTGCGTCAGGCCTCTTCGGCGAGCCGCCGCGCACGGTCGCGCCGCAGTCCGACCCGCCGCCAGATCGCCCGCTGGGCCTTGAGCGTGGCGGTGCCCACCACGATCAGCACCAGGATGTTCACCACGAGCTGGACGGCCGAGCCCCGTACGTCGGACCAGCTGGTGAACGCGGTGGAGACGGCGATGTCCGCGGCGGCCGGGATCGTCGTCACGGAGATGAACACCCCGAGCAGGGCGCTCGTCCTGGCCTCGGTGAGCGACACGATCCCGACGATCCCGGCCAGGGTGGCGACGGCCACCGAGAAGAAGTTCGGTGTGTTGATGAGATTGGAGACGGGCCGCAGCCCCCGCTCGAAGGCCTCCGACTCCAGCCCGAAACCGCGGATGAGGAGGGCGAAGAGGAAGGTGACCACGATGGTGAGGAGAAAACCGGCGCCCAGGGCGGCCAGCCCGCTGCGCACCATGGCCCGGCGGCCCCGGTCGATCCCCAGCGCCACGCTGACGATGGCGCCGTACTCCGGCCCGACGACCATCGCCCCCACGATCAGGATCTGCGAGTTGGTGACGATGCCGACCGAACCGATCAGACCGGCGATGACCAGATAGAGATAGAAGCTCGGCGGATACCGCCCGCCGGACCGGATGCGTGCCTCGACCTGCTCCCAGACCGGCGCCCGGCTCAGCGGCCCCAGCTCGCGCTGCCCGCCTTCGGTGGCCGCGCCGGAGAACGCCATGTCGACCGGTTCGATGACGAGGGAGCCCCGCTGGTCGAGGTGGACGGCGCGCAGCCGGTGCAGCACGTCGTTGGCCGCCCCCGTCAGCACGTCGCAGGCGATGGAGTCGCCGTCGGGATGGCGGGCGGCGTCGCGCTGGACGATGAGATTGAGGACGCAGGGGTCGCCCGAGAGCCGGCCGACGACCTCGTCGGTCAGGTCCGGCGGGCTCACCGCGCGGATGTGGATCATGTCCATCCCGGCACCTCCGCGGCTCCCGGCCCCGTCGCACGGAGCTGTGCCCGGCCGGTGGCCCGGGGCTCACTCCAGTAACGCGGCCCCGGCCCCGTTCGGCAAACCGGACGCCCGGCACACCCAACCCGGCGGAACGGACACATGCCGCCGCCACGCAGCCGTACTGGGAGGATCAAGGGGTGGACACTCCCGAAACCTTCCCCGAACCGCTGCCCGGGGCCGACGGAACCGTCGCCCGGGACACGGCGGACGAGCAGCCCCGGCGTCGCCGCCTCGTCCGCTGCCGGCTCTGCGGCCGCCCCCTCACCGGGACCGACTCGCGCCGGGCCGGCCTCGGACCGTCCTGCGACGCCAAGCTGCACCCCGCGCCGCCGGACATCCGCACCCGCCGCCACGAGGTCGACCAGGACCCGCTGCCCGGCACCTGAGCCGGAACGCCGCTACGGCTGCAGCCGCCGGAACAGCCCCTCCTGCACCACCGACACCAGCAGCTGCCCCGAACGGTCGTAGATCCGCCCCCGCGCCAGCCCCCGGCCGCCCGTCGCGATCGGCGACTCCTGGTCGTACAGGAACCACTCGTCCGCCCGGAACGGCCGGTGGAACCACATGGCGTGATCCAGGGACGCCATGTCGAAGCCGCGCGGCCCCCACAGCGGCTCCACCGGGATACGGACCGCGTCCAGCAGCGTCATGTCGCTCGCGTACGTCAGCGCGCAGGTGTGCACCAGCGGGTCGTCGCCCAGCGGGCCCACCGCCCGCATCCACACCGCGCTCCGCGGATCGGCGTCCTCGACCTCGTCCTTCGTCCAGCGCAGCCGGTCCACGTAACGGATGTCGAAGGGCTGCCGCCGGGCCATCCGCTCCAGCGCCTCCGGCAGCGCGCCCAGGTGCTCGCGCACCTCCTCGGCGACCGTCGGCAGCTCCTCCGGGTCCGGGACGATCCGGGCCGGCGGCAGCTGGTGCTCGAAGCCCGCCTCCTCGGGGCGGTGGAAGGACGCCGTCAGGTTGAAGATCGTCCGGCCCTCCTGCACGGCCGTCACCCGCCGGGTGGTGAAGGACCGCCCGTCCCGCACCCGCTCCACCTGATAGACGATCGGCACCCCGGGCCTCCCCGGCCGCAGGAAATAGGCGTGCAGCGAGTGCACCGGCCGCTCCCCGTCGGTCGTCCGGCCCGCCGCCACCAGCGCCTGGCCCGCTACCTGCCCGCCGAAGACCCGCTGCAGGGACTCCTCCGGGCTGCGGCCGCGGAAGATGTTGACCTCGATCCGCTCCAGGTCGAGCAGATCGACCAGACGCTCGGCCGGATTCGTCATGCCGTACCTCTCCACTCCCGTACCGATGGGCTGCTCACAGCTGGCCGACCTCGGTGACCCGGACGACCGCCCGGCCCTCCTCGTCGGACGCGGCGAGATCCACCTCGGCCTTGATGCCCCAGTCGTGATCGCCCGCCGGGTCGGCGAACGCCTGCCAGACCCGCCACAGCCCGTGCGCCGGATCCTCCTCGATCTTCAGCAGCTTCGGACCGCGCGCGTCCGGACCGGTCCCGATCTCCTCGTGCGCGTCCCAGTACGCGTCCAGCGCCTCGCCCCACGCGTCCTCGTCCCACCCGGCCTCGCCGTCCAGCTCGCCCAGCGCGCCGGCCCGGTCCAGCGCGGCCAGCTCCACCCGGCGGAACATCGCGTTGCGCACCAGCACCCGGAAGGCGCGGGGGTTGGCCGTGACCGGCTTGACCTCGTCCGCCTTCTCCTGGGCCTGCTCGGCGGTCTCCACCTCGGGGTTGGCCAGCTGCTCCCACTCGTCCAGCAGACTGGAGTCCACCTGACGCACCATCTCGCCCAGCCAGGAGATCAGGTCCTGGAGGTCCTCCGACTTCACGTCGTCCGGGATCGTGTGCTCCAGCGCCTTGTACGCGCTCGCCAGATACCGCAGCACGATGCCCTCGGTCCGGGCCAGCTCGTAGTGCGAGGTGAACTCCGTGAACGTCATGGCGCGCTCGTACATGTCCCGGATCACCGACTTCGGCGACACTGGGTGGTCGTTCACCCACGGGTGGCTCGTGCGGTACACGTCGTAGGCGTGCCACAGCAGCTCGCTCAGCGGCTTCGGGTACGTGACCTCCTGCAGCCGCTCCATCCGCTCCTCGTACTCGACCCCGTCCGCCTTCATCTGCCCCACGGCCTCGCCGCGCGCCTTGTTCTGCTGGGCGGCCAGGATCTGCCGGGGATCGTCCAGCGTCGACTCGACGACCGAGACCATGTCCAGCGCGTACGACGGCGATTCGGCGTCCAGCAGGTCGAACGCGGCCAGCGCGAACGTGGACAGCGGCTGGTTCAGCGCGAAGTCCTGCTGGAGATCCACCGTCAGCCGCACGATCCGGCCCTCGGCGTCCGGCGTCTCCAACTGCTCCACCACACCGCCGTCCAGCAGCGAACGGTAGATCGCGATGGCCCGCCGGATGTGCCGCAACTGCGCCCGGCGCGGCTCGTGGTTGTCCTCCAGCAGATGCCGCATCGCCTCGAAGGCGTTGCCCGGGCGGGCGATGACCGCGAGCAGCATCGTGTGCGTCACCCGGAAACGGGAGTTCAGCGGCTCGGGCTCGGACTGGATCAGCTTGTCGAAGGTGGTCTCCGACCAGGCGACGAAGCCCTCCGGGGCCTTCTTGCGGACGACCTTGCGCTTCTTCTTCGGGTCGTCGCCCGCCTTCTTGACGGCCTTCTCGTTCTCGATGACGTGCTCGGGGGCCTGCGCCACGACGAACCCGGCCGTGTCGAAACCGGCCCGCCCGGCGCGGCCCGCGATCTGGTGGAACTCCCGCGCGCGCAGGGTCCGCACCCGGGTGCCGTCGTACTTGGTGAGCGCCGTGAACAGCACCGTGCGGATGGGGACGTTGACGCCGACGCCGAGCGTGTCCGTCCCGCAGATCACCTTCAGCAGACCCGCCTGGGCCAGCTTCTCCACCAGGCGGCGGTACTTGGGCAGCATGCCCGCGTGGTGCACGCCGATGCCGTGGCGTACGTAACGGGAGAGGTTCTGGCCGAACTTGGTGGTGAAGCGGAAGCTGCCGATCAGATCGGCGATCTTCTCCTTCTCCTCCTTCGTGCACATGTTGATGCTCATCAGCGACTGCGCCCGCTCGACGGCCGCCGCCTGCGTGAAGTGCACGATGTAGACCGGCGACTGCCGGGTGTCCAGCAGCTCGGTCAGCGTCTCGGTGATCGGCGTGAAGCGGTACTCGTAGCTCAGCGGCACCGGGCGGGTCGCCGAGCGCACCACGGAGGTGGGGCGGCCGGTGCGCCGGGTCAGGTCCTTCTCGAACATCGAGACGTCGCCGAGCGTCGCCGACATCAGCACGAACTGCGCCTGCGGCAGCTCCAGCAGCGGAATCTGCCAGGCCCAGCCGCGGTCCGGCTCGGCGTAGAAGTGGAACTCGTCCATCACGACCTGGCCGATGTCGGCGTACTTGCCGTCGCGCAGCGCGATGGAGGCCAGCACCTCGGCCGTACAGCAGATCACCGGGGCGTCCGCGTTGACCGAGGCGTCGCCGGTGAGCATGCCGACGTTCTCGGTGCCGAAGAGCTTGCACAGGTCGAAGAACTTCTCCGACACCAGGGCCTTGATCGGCGCGGTGTAGAAGGTGACCTTGTCCTGCGCCAGCGCGGTGAAGTGCGCGGCCGCCGCCACCAGGCTCTTGCCGGAGCCGGTCGGGGTGGACAGGATCACGTTCGCCCCGGAGACCACCTCGATCAGCGCCTCCTCCTGAGCCGGATAAAGCGTGATGCCCTGGCTCTCGGTCCATGAGGAGAAGGCCTCGAAGAGGGCGTCCGGGTCGGCGGTCTGGGGAAGCTGGTCGATGAGGGTCACGCCCCCATCTTGCCTGTCTTCCGCCCGGATGAGGGAACCGGCGGACGGCACGAAGATCACGGACGATACGCTGCGGTCTCAACCTGCCCGCGCCGTACCGGTGATGGGCGCACGAACCACTGGGGGCGGGACAGACCATGATGGGACCGGCACACTCTCTGTCAGGGGCGGCGGCCTGGCTGGGGGTGGGTGCGGCGGCCACCGCCGCGGGCCACACGATGCCCTGGCCCGTCCTCGTCGTCGGGGCGCTGATCTGCGCGGGCGCCGCGCTCGCCCCCGACCTCGACCACAAGTCCGCGACCATCTCGCGCGCCTTCGGCCCGGTCTCCAAGACCCTCTGCGAGATCGTCGACAAGCTCTCCTTCGCCGTCTACAAGGCCACCAGGAGCGCCGGCGACCCCCGCCGCACCGGCGGCCACCGGACCCTGACCCACACCTGGCTCTGGGCCGTCCTCATCGGCGGCGGCTGTTCCGCCGCGGCGATCTTCGGCGGACGCTGGGCCGTCCTCGCGATCCTCTTCATCCATCTGGTGCTCGCGGTCGAGGGCCTGCTGTGGCGGGCCGCCCGGGTCTCCAGCGACGTCCTCGTCTGGCTGCTCGGCGCCACCAGCGCCTGGATTCTCGCCGGTGTCCTGGACCAGCCGGGCAACGGAGCCGGCTGGCTCTTCGACGCCCCCGGCCAGGAGTACATGTGGCTCGGTCTGCCCATCGTGCTCGGGGCCCTGGTCCACGACATCGGCGACGCGCTGACCGTCTCGGGCTGCCCGATCCTGTGGCCCATCCCGATCGGCCGCAAGCGCTGGTACCCGATCGGCCCGCCGAAGGCCATGCGCTTCCGGGCCGGCAGCTGGGTGGAGATGAAGGTGCTGATGCCCGCCTTCATGGTGCTCGGGGGAGTGGGCGGGGCCGCCGCCCTCAACTACATATGACGCCCTGCCGGGGCCATCGGCGGGCGGCGTGCCCGGTGCTTCTCCGGCGGGCGGCGCGCTCCGCCCCGTAGCACCATGGGCGCATGCTGCTCGCCGAGCTCGCCCAGGTGTCGCTGGAGGTCGCCGCCACCTCCGCCCGGTCCCGGAAGGTGGCGCTCCTGGCCGGTCTCTTCCGGGACGCCGGACCCGAGAACGTCCCCGTCGTCATCCCGTACCTCGCCGGACGGCTGCCCCAGGGCCGGATCGGGGTGGGATGGCGGTCCCTCGGCGACCCCGTGGAGCCCGCGCCGGAGCCCACCCTCACCGTCACCGGGGTCGACGCCGAGCTGACCGCCCTCGCGGCCATCTCCGGCACCGGCTCGCAGGCCCGGCGCAAGGAGCGCCTGCGCACCCTGTTCGCCGCCGCCACCGAGGACGAACAGCGCTTCCTGCGGGCCCTGCTCACCGGCGAGGTACGCCAGGGGGCCCTGGACGCCGTCGCCGCCGACGCCCTGGCCCGCGCCGCCGAAGCACCGCCCGCCGACGTCCGGCGCGCCGTGATGCTCGCCGGATCGCTCCAGGAGGTCGCCGGGGTGCTCCTCGCGGAGGGCCCCGACGCGCTCGCCGCCTTCCGCCTCACCGTGGGGCGGCCCGTCCAGCCGATGCTCGCGCACACGGCCGGCTCGGTCGGGGACGCCCTCGACAAGCTGGGCCCGTGCGCCGTCGAGGAGAAGCTCGACGGGATCCGGGTGCAGGTCCACCGCGACGGCGACCGGATCCGCGCCTACACCCGGACCCTCGACGACATCACCGACCGGCTGCCCGAGCTCACCGCCGCCGTCGCCGCCCTGCCGGCGGGCCGCTTCATCCTGGACGGCGAGGTGATCGCCCTGGGGGAGGACGGCAGACCCCGGCCCTTCCAGGAGACCGCCTCCCGGGTGGGCTCACGGCGGGACGTGGCCGGAGCGGCGGCGCACGTGCCCGTCGTGCCGGTCTTCTTCGACGCGCTCCTCGTCGACGACGAGGACCTGCTCGACCTGCCCTACGCCGACCGCCACACGGCCCTCGCCCGGCTCCTCCCGGAGCACCTGCGGGTCGGCCGCACCCTCGTCACCGACCCGGACGACCCCGGCGCCCGCGCGGCCGCCGACGCCTTCCTCGCCGGCACCCTGGACCGCGGCCACGAGGGCGTCGTCGTCAAGGACCTGGCCGCCGCCTACAGCGCGGGCCGCCGGGGCGCGTCCTGGCTGAAGGTGAAACCGGTGCACACCCTGGACCTGGTGGTGCTGGCCGTCGAGCGGGGCAGCGGCCGGCGCTCCGGCAAGCTCTCCAACCTGCACCTGGGCGCGCGGCGGCCCGACGGTACGTTCGCGATGCTCGGCAAGACCTTCAAGGGGCTCACGGACGCCCTGCTGGAGTGGCAGACCGAGAAGCTGGGCGAGCTGGCCACCGACGACGACGGCCATGTCGTCACCGTACGCCCGGAACTCGTCGTGGAGATCGCCTACGACGGGCTCCAGCGCTCCACCCGCTACCCGGCGGGCGTCACCCTGCGGTTCGCCCGCGTCCTGCGCTACCGGGAGGACAAGACCGCACAGGAGGCGGACACCGTGGAGACGGTCCTGTCCCGGCAGCGCTGAGCGCGCCCCAGTCTTTCTGAGGGCGCGCTCACCGAGGTGTCCGGCCGGTCAGTGCTTGATGACCGTCGACGCCGTGTGCTCCTTGATCTGCTCGGGCGTCAGATAGACGTCCGTGTACTCGAAGTCCCGCAGCGTCGCCGGCTTGCGGGACTGGAACCCGGTCCGTACGAAGTCGTCGCCGGCGACCGCGTTCAGCATCCAGTTCGTCATGACCCGGGTCTTGGCGACGTTCGTCCGCAGCGCCGACCAGTGGTAGCCGCGCGCCACCGCCTGCGCGGGCAGTCCGTGCAGCTCGATGCCCAGCGGCTTGGACACCGCGTCCTTGCCGCCGAGGTCCACGACGAGCCCCAGGTCCTTGTGCACATAGTCCTTGAGCGGCTGACGGCGCAGCGAGGCGATCAGATTGTCGGCGAGCACCCGCCCCTGACGCATCGCGTGCTGCGCGGTGGGCGGGCAGACCGCCCCGTCGCCCTTGGCCAGGTCGGGCACCGCGGCCGCGTCGCCGAGCGAGAACACCCCGTCCGAGCCCGGCAGCGTCAGCTGCGGCGTCACCGCGAGCCGGCCGCGCACCGTCTCCGCGCCGAGGGTGGCGATCAGCGGGCTGGCCGCCACTCCGGCGGTCCAGATCAGGGTCCGGCAGGGCAGCACCCGGCCGTCGGTGAACGTGACCTCCTCCGGCCCCGCCTTGGCGATCGAGACCCCGAGCGACACCTCGATGTTCCGCTTGCGGAGCACCTCCAGGGCGGCCTGCCCCAGCTTGTCGCCCAGCTCCGGCATCAGCTTGGGAGCGATGTCGATCAGATGCCACTTGATCAGCCGGGCGTCCAGCCGCGGATAGTGCCGGACCGCGTTGGTGGTCAGCCGCTGGAGGCAGGCCGCCGTCTCGGTGCCCGCGTAACCGCCGCCGACCACCACGAACTGGAGCCGGGACGCCCGCTCGGCCTCGTCGTGACTGGCGTCCGCCAGATCCAGCTGGGCGATCACGTGGTCCCGGACGTACGCCGCCTCGGCCAGCGTCTTCATGCCCCGGGCGTGGTCCAGGAGCCCGGGGATGTCGAAGGTCCGGGTGACGCTGCCCGCCGCCAGCACGATGTAGTCGTACGGCTCGTTCACGATCTCGTCCGTGATCTTCCGGATCACACAGACCTTCGCCCGGGTGTCCACGCCGATCGCCCCGCCCGGCACGATCCTGGTCCGGTGACGGCGGCTGCGGCGCAGCGACACCGCGACGGACTGAGGGGTGAGCACCCCGGAGGCCACCTGGGGGAGCAGCGGCAGATACAGCTGGTACGAGAACGGTGTGACGAGCGTGATCTGGGCCTCGCCCGGAGCGAGCCTGCGCTCCAGGCGGCGTACGCACTCGACGCCTGCGAAGCCGGCGCCGACGACGAGAATCCTGGGTGGTGCCACGGTCTGCGTCCCTTCTCGGGCTTGCGTGGTTCTGCGCTCGCCTGCCCCGTTTACCGGGTGATTCACCCCTCATCCTCACCGGACGGCCCGGCATCCGCCTCCTGGCAGAGGTGAACGGGGGCCCGCTCACAGCGGCGGGGCGACCGACAGCTCCCGCAGCCAGTAGGCGGCCTCGGCGTCCCCTGGCACGGCCGCCGGACCCGGCGGTACGGGGAACATCCGCCCCCATGAGGCGGCCCGGCCGAGCGCCGCCAGCCGCCACGCCAGGCTCACCGCACGCCGCAGCCCGGCCGCCGTGACACCCCCGCCGGTCCACGGCTCCAGATAAGCGTCCCGCAGCCGGGGCAGCACCTCGGGGCCGAACCGCTCGCGGGCGGCCCGGGCGGGCACCAGCAGACTGTGGAACGGGTGCCCGACCAGCGCGTCGCCCCAGTCGAAGAAGGCGAACCGGCCGGGCGTGGGCTCGAAGAGCTGGCTCTCGTGCAGATCGGCGTGGTCCAGCGAATCCGGCACCCCCGACGCCGCCAGCTCCTCGCACCAGTCCGCCACCCGGGGCCGCAGGGCCGCCAGCGCCACCCGGTCCTCCGGCGTCAGCGCGGCGTTCTGTGCGACCAGCCGGTCGAACAGCGTCGGCAGATCGCGCGGCCGGGCCGCCGGCACCCCGAGCGCCCCGATCTCGTCCGCGTACGGAACCAGCGCCCGCTGCATCGCGGCGTACTGCCGCAGCGGCTCCTCCCAGTACCGGGGGTCAGGGTCGACGGGCCGTGCTTCGAGCAGCTCCCACAGCACCGGACCGCCGTCCGGGACGAGTGTCCAGCCGCGCTCCGCCTCGACGGCGAGCGGTGTCAGCACATGCGCGGGAACCCAGCGGGCCAGGGCGTCGGCGAGCCCGGCCTCGAAGGCCGCGGCGGGCGGAACGGCCTTGAACCACACCGGCGCACGGTCCGCGACGGCCAGCCGTACCAGCACCGACCAGGGGCGCAGGCGCACCTGCCGGGGGCCCGACTCCACGAGACCGTGGGCGGCGAGACCCCCGGCCACCCAGTCGAGCGCTTCGGCCCGCCAGACCGGGTCCTCCCACGGCGTCACGGCATCCGGAAAACGTCCACGGTCCACGGTCGTGCTCTTCTCGTCGCTGCGCACCGGCCCATTGGATCACCGGCCCCGGCGAGAACGCACCGCGATTTCCGCCCGCACCGGCCTTCCGGAAGCACCTTTCGCGAGACGCGGGAACGGGTGTTCGCGCCCTCTCCGCCCTTCGGTACAACGGGAGTTCGGCCGCGGCCCGCGTGCGAGGATGCTGCGGTGACCACAACGCCCTCCTCGCCCGTGGCCGACGACTCCCGGAAAGGCGGAGACGATCCGCCCCGCGACCGGAGCCCGGGACCCCGGACCGCGGCGGTGCTCGTGTTCGGCTCCTCGGCCGCCGTCCTCGTGGTCGAGATCGTCGCCCTGCGCCTGCTGGCCCCGTACCTCGGCCTCACGCTGGAAACCAGCACCATGGTGATCGGCATCGCCCTCACCGCCATCGCGCTGGGCTCCTGGCTGGGCGGACGCATCGCGGACCAGGTCGATCCGCACCGGCTCATCGGCCCGGCGCTCGGGGTGTCGGGCGTGGTCGTCGCGCTCACCCCGCTCCTGCTCCGCACCACCGCCGAGTGGTCGCCCGCCCTGCTGCTGCCGGTCGCGTCGGCGACCCTCCTGGTGCCCGGCGCACTGCTCTCCGCGGTGACCCCGTTCGTCACGAAGCTACGGCTCACCAACCTCGCCGAGACCGGCACGGTCGTCGGACGGCTCTCGGGCGTGGGCACCTTCGGAGCCATCGTCGGCACCGTCCTCACCGGATTCGTCCTGGTCTCCCGACTGCCCGTCAGCACCATCCTGATCGGTCTGGGAACGCTGCTGGTACTCGGTGCCGCCGTCGTCGGATGGCAGGCCCGGCGGCGGCGCGCCACGGCCGTGGCCCTCGCCACCGTCGTCGCGGGCTCCCTCGCCACCGCGTTCGCCCCCGGCGGCTGCGACGCGGAGACCCGCTACCACTGCGCCCAGGTCGTCGCGGACCCCGACCGGAGCAGCGGCCGCACGCTCGTCCTGGACGGCCTGAACCACTCCTACGTCGACGTCGAGGACCCGGCACATCTGAAGTTCGCCTACGTCCGCGCCATCGCGTCCGTGGTCGACACCGCCTTCCCCGAGGGCGAGCCGCTGACCGCCCACCACATCGGGGGCGGCGGCCTCACCTTCCCCCGCTACCTCGCGGCCGCACGCCCCGGCACCCGGAGCCTCGTCTCGGAGATCGACGGCGGGGTCGTGCGCATCGACCACGACCGGTTCGGCCTCGGCCCTTCGGCCACGACCGGTATCGACGTACGGGTGGAGGACGGGCGGCTGGGCCTGCGGAGACTGGCGGCGGGCAGCCGCGATCTGATCGTCGGCGACGCCTTCGGCGGCGTCAGCGTGCCGTGGCACCTCACGACGGCACAGGCGCTGGGCGACGTACGCCGGGCGCTCGACGAGGACGGACTGTACGTCGCCAACCTCATCGACCACGGCGAACTGGCCTTCGCCCGCGCCGAGGTGGCCACCCTCGCCTCGGTCTTCCCGCACGTCGCGCTGGTGGGGAAGCCGGCGGACATCGGGCTGGACCCGACGGCCTCGACCGTCGGCGGCAATCTGGTGGTGGTCGCCTCCGGCCGGCCGGTCGACGCCCCCGCGATCCAGGAGGCCCTGGACGCCAGGGACGTCGGCTGGAGGATCACCACCGGCGACGCCCTCGCCTCCTGGACCGGGAACGCCCGGGTGCTCACCGACGACCATGCGCCCGTCGACCAGCTCCTCCAGCCCAACCGCACCCGAACGGCCCGGTGAACCCCGGGCCGTTCAGGTCACTCACCCGTGTCGGGTCGATCACCGGTGCCGGGTCGCTCACCCGTGCCAGGACCGCCACAGGGAGGCGTACGCGCCGTCCGCCGCCACCAGTTCGTCATGGCTGCCCAGCTCGCTGATCCGGCCGTCCTCCACCACCGCGATCACATCCGCGTCGTGCGCGGTGTGCAGCCGGTGCGCGATGGCCACCACCGTACGGCCCTCCAGCACCCGGGCCAGTGAACGCTCCAGGTGACGGGCGGCCCGCGGGTCCAGCAGCGAGGTCGCCTCGTCCAGGACCAGGGTGTGCGGATCGGCCAGCACGAGACGGGCCAGCGCGATCTGCTGGGCCTGCGCCGGGGTCAGCGCGAACCCGCCCGAACCGACCTCGGTGTCCAGCCCCTTGTCCAGGCCCTTCGCCCAGCCGTCCGCGTCGACCGCGGCCAGCGACGCCCACAGCTCGGCGTCCTTCGCCCCGTCGCGGGCCAGCAGCAGATTGTCCCGGAGCGATCCGACGAAGACATGGTGCTCCTGGTTGACCAGGGCCACATGCTCACGGACCCGCTCCGCCGTCATCCGCGACAGCTCCGCCCCGCCGAGCGTCACCTCACCGGTGCGCGGCGCGTAGATCCCCGCCAGCAGCCGGCCCAGCGTCGACTTGCCCGCGCCGGAGGGTCCGACCAGGGCGAGCCGGGTGCCCGGAGCCACGTCGAGCGACACCCGGTGCAGGACGTCGACGCCCTCCCGGTAACCGAAGCGGACCTCGTCAGCCCGTACGTCGCGCCCGTCCGGGCCCACCCCGGCGTCACCCGCGTCCGGCTCGATCTCCCGGACGCCGACCAGCCGGGCCAGCGACACCTGCGCCACCTGGAGCTCGTCGTACCAGCGCAGGATCAGACCGATCGGGTCGACCATCATCTGGGCCAGCAGCGCCCCCGTCGTCAGCTGCCCGACCGTGATCCAGCCCTCCAGCACGAACCAGCCGCCGAGCAGCAGGACCGCGCCGAGGATCGTCACGTACGTCGCGTTGATGACGGGGAACAGCACCGAGCGCAGGAACAGCGTGTACCGCTCCCAGGCCGTCCACTCCTTGATCCGCCGGTCCGACAGCGCCACCCGGCGGTCGCCGAGGCGGTGCGCCTCCACGGTCCGCCCGGCGTCCACGGTCTCCGCGAGCATCGCGGCGACGGCGGCGTAACCGGCGGCCTCCGAGCGGTACGCCGAGGGGGCCCGGCGGAAGTACCAGCGGCAGCCCACGATCAGCACCGGCAGCGCGACCAGCACGGCCAGCGCCAGCGGGGGAGCGGTCACCGTCATCGCGCCGAGCAGCAGCCCGGCCCACACGACGCCGATCGCCAGCTGCGGCACGGCCTCACGCATCGCGTTCGCCAGCCGGTCGATGTCCGTGGTGATCCGGGACAGCAGATCGCCCGTCCCGGCCCGCTCCAGGACGCCCGGCGGCAGCCCGACGGACCGTACGAGGAAGTCCTCACGCAGGTCCGCGAGCATCTCCTCGCCCAGCATCGCCCCGCGCAGCCGCATGGAGCGGGTGAACAGGACCTGGACGACCAGCGCGACCGCGAAGATCGCGGCGGTGCGCTCCAGATGCAGATCGGTGACGCCGTTCGACAGGTCCTCGACCAGTCCGCCCAGCAGATACGGTCCGGTGATCGAGGCGATCACCGCCACCGCGTTGACCGCGATCAGGACGACGAACGCCCCGCGGTGCCGGCGCAGCAGACTCCGTACGTAACTCCGCACGGTCGTCGGCGTGCCCACGGGCAGCGTCGTCGCCGACTCCGGGGCCGCGGGGTCGTACGCCGGGGGTGCGACGCCGATCATGCCCTCTCCTCGATTTCCTGGATGCTCTTCGCGGCAGGTACGGACGCGATGTCCGTCACGGCGTCCGGTGCGGACGCCGCCGCTTCGTCGTCGGTCTCCCGGGTGACGACCGCCCGGTAGCGCGGTTCGGTGCGCAGCAGTTCACGGTGGACGCCCACGGCGACGACGGTGCCCTCGTGGACGAGGACCACCCGGTCGGCGGCGTCGAGCAGCAGCGGCGACGAGGCGAACGCCACCGTCGTACGCCCCTGGCGCAGCTTCGCGATCCCGGCGGCGACCCGCGCCTCGGTGTGCGAGTCGACCGCCGAGGTCGGCTCGTCCAGCACCAGCGCCTCCGGGTCGGTGACCAGCGACCGGGCCAGCGCCAGGCGCTGGCGCTGACCGCCGGACAGGGACCGGCCGCGCTCGGTGATCCGGGTCCGCATCGGGTCCCCGTCGTTGTCGGGGGAGGCCTGCGCCAGGGCACTCAGCACATCACCGCACTGGGCCGCCTCCAACGCCGCCTCCGCCGTGACCAGGCCGGAGGACGGTACGTCCAGCAGCTCCTGCAGGGTGCCGGACAGCAGCACCGGGTCCTTGTCCTGGACCAGCACCGCGGCCCGTGCGGTGTCCAGCGGGATCTCGTCCAGGGCGACCGCGCCGAGCAGCACGGACGGAGCCGTCGCCTTCTCGTCCCCGCCGTCCTCGCCGGTCTCCGCGTGCCCGCCGAGCCGTTCGGCCAGCCGGCCCGCCTCGTCCGGGTCGCCGCACACGACGGCGGTGAACCGCCCCCGCGGGGCCATCAGACCGGTCGCCGGGTCGTACAGATCGCCGGTCGGCGTCACGCCCTCCACCGTGGCCTCCCGCGTGCTGCGGTGCAGCGACAGCACCCGCACCGCACGCTGGGCGGACGGCCGCGAGAAGGAGTACGCCATCGCGATCTCCTCGAAGTGACGCAAGGGGAACAGCATCAGCGTGGCCGCGCTGTAGACGGTGACCAGCTGGCCGACGTCGATGCGGCCGTCCCGGGCCAGCGTCGCCCCGTACCAGACCAGCGAGATCAGCAGGATGCCCGGCAGCAGCACCTGCACCGCCGAGATCAGCGCCCACATCCGGGCACTGCGCACGGCCGCCCTGCGGACCTCCTGGGAGGCGCGGCGGTAGCGGCCGAGGAACAGCTCCTCGCCGCCGATACCGCGCAGCACGCGCAGTCCGGCGACCGTGTCCGAGGCCAGCTCGGTGGCCTTGCCCGCCTTCTCGCGCTGCTCGTCGGCGCGCCGGGTGGCGCGCGGCAGCAACGGCAGTACGGCCAGCGCGAGCACCGGCATGGCGAGCGCCACCATCAGCCCGAGGGAGGGGAGGTAGAAGGCCAGGCCCACACAGATCACCACGAGGGCGGTGGCGGCCGCCGCGAAGCGGGAGAGCGCCTCGACGAACCAGCCGATCTTCTCCACGTCGCCGGTCGACACGGCGACGACCTCACCGGCCGCGACCCGCCGCGTCAGCGCCGAGCCCAGCTCGGCGGTCTTGCGGGCGAGCAGTTGCTGGACCCGGGCGGCGGCGCTGATCCAGTTGGTCACGGCCGTCCGGTGGAGCATGGTGTCGCCGACGGCGATCACGACGCCGAGCGCCAGGATGAGGCCGCCGGCCAGCGCGAGCCGCCCGCCGGAGCGATCGATGACGGCCTGGACGGCGAGCCCCACGGTGACCGGAAGACCGGCGATGCCGAGCTGGTGCAGCAGCCCCCAGGAGAGGGACTTCAGCTGCCCGGCGAGCTGATTGCGCCCGAGCCAGTAGAGGAATCGAGGGCCTGAACGGACATCGGGGTCGCCGGGATCCGAATACGGAAGGTCGCGAATCTGCATGACGTCCCAGGGCTCGTGAAACGGAGATCCGGGTGGACCTCAAGAACGGGGTGACGTGCAAGGTTCCCTGTTCGTCCCGTTCCGGGGCAACCGGTTTTACGGTGTGCCACCGCCCTGCGGGGTCCCGCGCCAGGTCGGCCCGGGACCCCGGGAACGTCACTCCGCGGGCTTCTCGGAGTCCACGCCGGACCGGGCCTTCTTCCACTCGCCCCGGGTGAAGTCCGGGATCGGCAGCGGCGCGCCCTTGGCCTTGATGGAGAGATGACTCAGCGGCACGGGGGCTGTCCAGGTGGCCGCGTCGTACACGTCGAAGTCGGGGACCAGACCGAGCCGCATGCACTGCATCAGCCGGAAGACCATCATGTAGTCCATGCCGCCGTGCCCGCCCGGCGGGTTCGCGTGCTCCTTCCACAGCCAGTGGTCCCACTCGGCGTACTTCGAGAAGTCCGCCCACTGGTCGTCCGTGTTGTCGGGCTCCAGATAGATCCGCTCCGGGTAGTCCTCGAACACGCCCCGCGTACCGCCGAGGCTGTTGATCCGGGAGTACGGGTGCGGGGTCGACACATCGTGCTCCAGCCGGATCACCCGGCCCTTGGCCGTCTGCACGAGGCTGATCGTCCGGTCGGCCCCGATGTACGACTCCTTCCAGCTGGGGTCGCCGGCCGGCATGTGCTCCTTGCGGTACTCGGCGAGTCCCAGGGCGGGCGTGCCGATGCTCGTGATGCTCACGGCCCGGTCGCCCCGGTTGACGTCCATGTAGTTGGCGACCGGCCCGAACCCGTGGTTGGGGTAGAGGTCACCGCGCAGCCGGGTGTGCCACAGCCGCCGCCACGGGCCCTCGTAGTAGTCGGGGTCGAACATCAGCCCGCGCAGATCGTGGTTGTAGGCCCCCGCCCCGTGCAGCAGATCACCGAAGAGACCGGCGTGCGCCATGCGCAGCACCCGCATCTCGTTCTTGCCGTAACAACAGTTCTCCAGCTGCATGCAGTGCCGCCGGGTCCGCTCGGAGAGGTCCACCAGCTGCCAGAGCTCCTCCAGCCGCATGGCGATCGGGCACTCCACGCCGACGTGCTTCCCGTTCAGCATCGCCGCCTTCGCCATCGGGAAGTGCAGCTCCCAGGGCGTCGCCACATAGACGAAGTCGATGTCGCCGCGCTTGCAGAGATTCTCGTAGTCGTCCTCGCCCTTGGCGTAGACCGTGGGGGCGGGCTGACCGGCCGCCGTCACCTTCGCGGCGGCCTTCTCGGCCTTGTCCCGGACCGGGTCGCAGACCGCCTTCACCTGGACGCCCGGGACGGCGAGGAAGAGGTCGATCATGCTGCCGCCCCGGTTGCCGAGGCCCACGATGCCGACCCGGACCGTGGAGCGGCCCTCGAAGCGGACGCTCGCCATGGTGCGGCCCTGCCGGGCGGGAGCGGCGGCGACCGCCTCCGCGGTGGAGACGGCGGTCGCCTCGGCCGCCGACGCGGTGCCCCCGCCCAGTGCGCCGAGGCCGAGTCCGGCCCCCGCCACGCCCGCCGTGGTCCACAGCACGGAACGGCGACTGGGATCCTGCCGGGCCGGCTCGTCGGCCGCGCCGCTGTGCGGGGGTATGTCCTGCGGTTCCGGTGCGGGCCGGGCGTCGTCGTTCATCGAGCCTCCAGGTGGGGTTGGGGGTTCAGACGGTGCGCGAGCGCGTCCGGTCCCCCGTACGGATACGGGCGCGGGGACCGGGTCTCGGTAAGGACCCTGGAGGGTGAGGCTGATGGTGCGCAAGGGAAGTATTTGGACTCTCGTCCTCAAACCTTGGACTTTCTTCACGGCACGCCGAAGCCCCAACTGGTGCAACCAATTGGGGCTCCGAAACGCTCAGTTGTGCAGGCCGGCGGGGGTGTCCGCGCCTGCCGTCACGGGCTCACCGGACGGTCGGCCGGGTGGCGTGCTCCAGCTCGATCAGCGCCGAACGGTACGGATGCCCGGTGGCGCGTTCCATGCCGATCTCGCACATCCGGTTCGCCGACAGATAGGCGTCGTAGGGGCGGCGGTCGACCTCGGCCGCCTCCTTGGCCGTCGCCGAGTCGGTCAACTCCTTGTGGAGCATGCCCCGGTCGCCGGCGAACGCGCAGCACCCCGCGTCGTCCGGCACCACCACCTCCTTCGCGCAGGCCTCGGCCAGCGCCCGCAACTGCCCTACGTCGCCCAGGTGTTCCATCGAACAGGTCGGATGCAGGACCGCCGAGCCGGCCGTCCGGAACACCGTCAGACGCGGCAGCAGCTCCTCGGCCGCCCACACCAGCGAGTCCACGACGGTCAGTTCGCGGTGCAGGGCGCGGTTGTCTTCGCTGAGGTAGGGCACCACCTCCTCGGCGATACCGAGCGTGCAGGAGGACGCGTCCACGACCAGCGGCAGCGTCCCGCCCGCCGTCCAGCTCCAGGCGGCCTCCACGATGCGGTTCGCCATGATCCTGTTGCCCGCGTCGTACCCCTTGGAGTGCCAGATCGTCGCGCAGCACGTCCCCGCGACGTCCTCGGGGATCCACACCGGCCTCCCGGCCCGCCCGGACACGGCGACGACCGCCTCGGCCAGGGAGAGACCCGGCGTCCCCTTCTCCTTGGGCCCGGCGAAGATGCGGTTGACGCAGGCCGGGTAGTAGACCGCGCTCGCCCCGACCCTCGTGGTGCGCGGCAGCCGCCGGGCCGCCGCACCGGGGAGCTGCGGCAGCCACTCCGGTACGAGATCGGGGCGCACGGCCCTGCGCGCGAGCCGCGTCACCGCCTGGAGCGGACCGTCGCCCACCCGCTCGCCGACCGTGTCGGCCGCTCCCACGGCGAGGCGCGCCGAGGCCTCCACGACCCGGAAGTTCTTCGCGGTGAGCGCCGCGATCCGCTCCTCGCGCGGGGTGTGCCTGCGGTGCCGGAAGCCCTTCATCATCGCCCCGGTGTCGATGCCGACCGGGCAGGCGAGCTTGCAGGTGGAGTCCCCGGCACAGGTGTCCACGGCGTCGTATCCATAGGCGTCCAGGAGACCGGCCTCCACCGGCGAGCCGTCGGCCTGGCGCATCATCTCCCGGCGCAGCACGATCCGCTGGCGCGGAGTGGTCGTCAGATCCTCACTGGGACAGGTCGGTTCGCAGAAGCCGCACTCGATGCACGGGTCGGCGACCGCCTCCACCTTCGGAATGGTCTTCAGGCCCCGCAGATGGGCCCGCGGATCCCGGTCCAGCACGATGCGCGGAGCGAGCACCCCGGCGGGGTCGATGACCTGCTTCGTCCGCCACATCAGCTCGGTGGCGCGCGGCCCCCACTCCCGTTCCAGGAACGGCGCGATATTGCGTCCGGTGGCGTGCTCCGCCTTGAGCGATCCGTCGAAACGGTCCACCACCAGCGCGCAGAACTCCTGCATGAACGCGTCGTACCGCTCGACGTCGGCCGGCTTCGCCGCGTCGAACGCGAGCAGGAAGTGCAGATTGCCGTGGGCGGCGTGACCGGCCACGGCGGCGTCGAAGCCATGGCGCGCCTGGAGCTCCAGCAGCGCCTCGCAGGCGTCCGCCAGCCGGGCGGGCGGCACCGCGAAGTCCTCCGTGATCAGGGTGGTGCCCGAGGGCCGGGACCCGCCGACCGCCGTGACGAACGCCTTGCGCGCCTTCCAGTACCCGGCGATCGTCCCGGCGTCCCGGGTGAACGCGTTGGTCACCGACACGGCCGGGACGACCAGGTCGAGACCGGCGACGACGGCGTCGGCCGCCCGCTCGAACGCCTCCTGACCGGCCTCGTCGGCCGCCCGGAACTCCACCAGCAGCGCGGTCGTCCCCCGGGGCAGCGCCGCCCAGTCCGCCGGAACGCCCGGCACGCTGACGGAGGCGCGCAGGGTGTTGCCGTCCATCAGCTCCACCGCGATGGCCCCCGCCTCGTTGAACCCGGGCACGGCGGCCGCGGCGGCGGTGAGGGAGGGGAAGAACAGCAGGGCGCTGGAGACGTGCCGGTCCAGCGGCAGCGTGTCGAAGACGACCTCCGAGATGAAGCCGAATGTGCCCTCGGAGCCCACCATCAGCCCGCGCAGGATCTCCACCGGGGTGGCCCCGTCGAGGAAGGCGTCCAGGCGATAGCCGTTGGTGTTCTTGATCGTGTACTTGGCGCGGATCCTGGCGGTCAGCTCCTCGTCCGCCTCGATCTCGGCCTTCAGCTCCATCAGCCCGGCGCACAGCTCCGGCTCGGCGCGGGCCAGCTCCTCGTCGGCGGCGGGGCCGGCGGTGTCGACGACGGTGCCGCCGGGCAGCACGAAGGTGAGCGAGGCGAGCGTCCGGTAGGAGTTGCGGGTGGTGCCCGCCGTCATGCCCGAGGCGTTGTTGGCGACGACCCCGCCGACGGTGCAGGCGATGGCGCTGGCCGGGTCGGGGCCCAGCAGCCTGCCGTACCGGGCGAGGGTGGCGTTGGCCCGCATGACCGTCGTCCCCGGCCCGATCCTGGCCCGCGCCCCGTCGTCCAGCACCTCGACGCCGGTCCAGTGACGGCGTACGTCGACGAGGATGTCCTCGCCCTGCGCCTGGCCGTTGAGGCTGGTGCCCGCGGCCCGGAAGACCACGTCACGGCCCTTGCCGTGGGCGTACGACAGGATCGCGGAGACGTCGTCGAGATCCTCGGGGACCAGCACGACCCGGGGGAGGAAGCGGTAGGGGCTGGCGTCGGAGGCGTACCGCACGAGGTCGGAGATCTTCCAGAGCACCTTGTCCGCGCCGAGCAGGGCCGTCAGCTCGCCGCGCAGCGGTTCCGGGGTGCCCCCGGAGCTGCCGTCGGTGACCCGGTCGGGGGCGGGTTCCCGGGCCGTTCCGGGGCGCAGGGCATCCGGGTCGGGCTCCAGCAGCGGCATCTCGGCCATCCTCTCGGCGGCTCGGCGCGGTGCTCAGCAGTGGCGTTCCGGCATGCCGTCGACCAGAGCGGACAGCAGCCCGCCGAGCACCTCGCGCTGATCGGCGGTCAATGGAGCCAGGATCTCCTCTGCGGCCGCCCGGCGCGCGCTGCGCAGGGACCGCAGCGTGGCGCGCCCCTCGTCCGTGATCTCGACGCGGACCACCCGGCGGCTGTCGGGATCCGGGGCGCGGCGCACTCGGCCGCTCGCCTCCAGCGCGTCGACCAGTGTCGTCACGGCGCGCGGAACGACGTCCAGACGCCGGGCGAGATCCGCCATCCGGGGGGCCGCGTCGTAGCTCGCGACCGTCCGCAGCAGCCGGAACTGGGCCGGAGTGATGTCGATCGGCTCCAGCTGGCGGCTCTGGATGCGGTGCAGCCGACGGGTCAGCCGCAGCAGCTGCTCGGCGAGTATGCCGTCGGCGTCGGATGAGCCGGGCGGACCGGGGGAATCTGGGGCGTCCATACGGGAACAATATCAGGACCTTGTTCATTGTGAGTATAGGTAACAATGAGCTAGGCTCTTACTCTGCGGGGCCGGGACTGCCCGGCCTCGTCTCACGCCCGACGAAGGAGCCCATGAAACCCGACGAACCCACGTGGACGCCCCCGCCCGATGCCCGCACCGACGCCGACCGGCCGCCCGCCGAGGTGCGCCGCATCCTCCGCCTCTTCCGCCCCTACCGCGGCCGCCTGGCCGTCGTCGGCCTCCTGGTCGGCGCATCCTCCCTGGTCGGGGTCGCCTCCCCGTTCCTGCTGCGCGAGATTCTCGACACCGCCATCCCTCAGGGCCGCACCGGACTGCTGACCCTGCTGGCCCTCGGCATGATCCTCACCGCCGTGATGACCAGCGTCTTCGGCGTGCTCCAGACGCTGATCTCGACCACCGTCGGCCAGCGCGTCATGCACGACCTGCGCACCGCCGTCTACACCCAGCTCCAGCGGATGCCGCTAGCCTTCTTCACCCGCACCCGCACGGGCGAGGTCCAGTCCCGCATCGCCAACGACATCGGCGGCATGCAGGCGACGGTCACCTCCACCGCGACCTCGCTCGTCTCCAACCTCACGGCCGTCATCGCCACCGTCGTCGCCATGCTCGCCCTCGACTGGCGGCTCACCGTCGTCTCGCTGCTCCTGCTGCCGGTCTTCGTCGCGATCAGCCGCCGCGTCGGCCGCGAGCGCAAGAGGATCACCACCCAGCGCCAGAAGCAGATGGCGGCGATGGCCGCCACGGTCACCGAGTCCCTCTCGGTCAGCGGCATCCTCCTCGGCCGCACGATGGGCCGTTCCGACTCCCTCACCCAGGGCTTCGCCGAGGAGTCCGAGCGCCTGGTCGACCTCGAAGTGCGCTCCAACATGGCCGGCCGCTGGCGGATGTCCACGATCGGCATCGTGATGGCCGCCATGCCCGCCGTCATCTACTGGGCGGCCGGAATCACCCTCCAGTCCGGTGCCACCGCCGTCTCCCTCGGCACGCTGGTCGCCTTCGTCACGCTGCAGCAGGGGCTGTTCCGCCCGGCGGTCAGCCTGCTCTCCACCGGTGTGCAGATGCAGACCTCCCTCGCCCTCTTCCAGCGCATCTTCGAGTATCTCGACCTCACGGTGGACATCACCGAACCGGAGAAGCCGGTCCGCCTGGAGAAGATCCGCGGCGAGATCGCCTTCGAGAACGTCGACTTCAGCTACGACGAGAAGAACGGCCCGACGCTCACCGGCATCGATGTGACCGTCCCCGCGGGCAACAGCCTCGCGGTCGTCGGATCCACCGGTTCCGGCAAGTCCACCCTCAGCTATCTCGTGCCCCGGCTGTACGACGTCACCGGCGGCCGGGTCACGCTCGACGGGGTCGACGTCCGCGACCTGGACTTCGACACCCTCGCCCGAGCGGTCGGCGTCGTCTCCCAGGAGGCCTACCTCTTCCACGCCTCGGTCGCCGACAATCTGCGCTTCGCCAAGCCGGACGCCACAGACGAGGAGATCGAGGCCGCGGCCCGCGCCGCGCAGATCCACGACCACATCGCCTCCCTGCCCGACGGCTACGACACCCTCGTCGGCGAGCGCGGCTACCGCTTCTCGGGCGGCGAGAAGCAGCGCCTCGCCATCGCCCGCACGATCCTGCGCGACCCGCCGGTGCTGATCCTCGACGAGGCGACCAGCGCGCTCGACACCCGTACGGAACAGGCCGTGCAGGAAGCGATCGACGCCCTGTCCGCCGGACGGACCACGCTCACCATCGCGCACCGCCTCTCCACCGTCCGCGACGCGGACCAGATCGTCGTCCTGGAGGACGGCCGCGCCGCCGAACGCGGTACGCACGAGGAGCTGCTCGACCGCGACGGCCGCTACGCCGCGCTGATCCGCCGCGACTCCCACCAGGTCCCGGTGCCCGCCTCCTGAGGGGGGAGAGGAGGGGCCGGCCACTGACGGCATCGGCCCCTGATGGCACCGGCGCACCGCGCGTACGGCATGATCGCCGCGCATGAGAGCTCTCCTCGGGGTGGAACTCCCCGGCTACCGGACCGTCGACACCGACACCTGGCTGAACGACCACGGCGATGTGCTGTCGCTGCACTTCTTCGACCTGCCGCCGGATCTGCCGGCCGCCCTGGACGACGGCCCGGCCCTGCGCCACGGCCTGACCCACTTCACCGCGCGAGCGGGCGGCGGACTCATCGAGGCATCGGTGAAGCGGCTGGGCGAGCTGCCCGCCCTGCGGCAGATACTCAAGCTGCCGCTGCCGGGACAGCCTAGCGGCCAGGCGTTCATCGGCAGCTACACCGTGCCGCGCGCCGGGTGCAGCACCGTGGTGAAGATCCAGGCGGCGGAGCGCGGCATGACGGGCATGCGGGAAGCCGTGGTGATGGCCAAGCTCGGCCCCGACCAGTACTTCCGGCAGCACCCCTACGCCCCCGAGGTCCAGGGCGGGCTGCCCTTCCACGCGGCGGACCACGTCCAGTGGGATGCGGAGTTCCCGGACCACCCGCTCACCCGGGTCCGCCGGACGCTCGACGTGCTCGCCGAGGCGGTGACGGTCGTACCCGAGTTCACCGCGCTGCCGCCGTTCACCGGACCGGCCGCGACGAGCGGCTGAGCCGCCCGGCTTCGTACACGACGTCAACGCAGCGGCGCCGCCGCTCCCGTGGGACGGGGAGCGACGGCGCCGGATGGAGCAATGGTCAGACGAGCCAACCCACGAAGTGGACGACGCCGGCAAGCAGGTTGGTCAGGAAGTTCATCTGGTCGTTCTCCTTGTACGTGGTGTATCTGTGGGACTGCGCAGTAGCGGTCTGCAGCCCGTTGACTGCGCTCTGCAATCATCACGCCCCGGACGGGTGAAGAGCAACGAATCCCCTGACGATCACGCGTTCCAGCGAACACCCGAACACCCGATCCCTTGTTCGTGCGGTACGGCGTTCGTGTCGCGTTCGTCCCGCCGGAGCCGACGCCGTGGCCGGGCTACCGGCCGTGGCCCGCACCCCGGGTTAACGTGCCCGCATGGTGAACGAGTCCCCGGACGCCCGACCCCGCCGCAGACTCCGCCCGACCCGACGGGGGAAGGCCGTCCTGGTCGTCGGCGCACTGCTCGTCGTATCGGCCGCCGTCCTGGTCCCGCTGGCCCTGACCGGATCGGACGAGGGCGGGCGGGAGAAGGAACGCCCGCAGCAGAAGACCCTGATGATCCCCGAGGGCCGTCGCGCCTCGCAGGTGTACGAGGCCGTCGACAAGGCGCTCGACCTGAAGGCCGGCAGTACCGAGAAGGCCGCCTCCACGGTGGACCTGGAGCTGCCCGACCAGGCCGCCGGAAACCCCGAGGGATACCTCTTCCCGGCCACGTATCCGGTCGACGCCGGGACCGAGCCCGCCGGGCTGCTGCGCTACATGGCCGACACCGCCCGCAAGCACTTCGGCGCGGACCACGTCACAGCGGGCGCGCAGCGCAACAACGTCTCCGTCTACGACACGATCACCATCGCCAGCATCGTCCAGGCCGAGGCCGACACTGCCTCCGACATGGGCAAGGTGGCCCGGGTCGTCTACAACCGGCTGCTCAAGGACATGCCGTTGCAGATGGACTCCACCATCAACTACGCCCTCAAGCGCTCCACCCTGGACACGACGACCTCCGACACCCAGCTGGACAGCCCGTACAACAGCTACCGGATCAAGGGTCTGCCGCCGACGCCCATCGGCAACCCGGGGGAGGAGGCGCTGCGCGCGGCCGTCAGCCCGACGCCCGGGCCCTGGCTGTACTTCGTCACGGTCGGCCCGGGCGACACCCGGTTCACGGACGACTACGACGAGCAGCAGAGGAACGTCGAGGAGTTCAACCGCGGCCGAGGCTCCGCCACCACGAGCTGACCGCGTCCGCCGACGGAGAAAGACGGAGGGGGCCGGGGGGAAAGGTCGGAGGGAATCAGGCCCCCGGGACCGGCGCGGCGACGGCCGCCCCGGCTTCCTCGTCCGCCCGCCCGCCACCGGTCTCCCTCAGCAGCCGCAGGACCGACCGGACCGCCGCGCGGCCCGCCCGGTTGGCGCCGATGGTGCTGGCCGACGGGCCGTACCCGACGAGATGGACGCGCCCGTCGCGGACGGCCTTGGTGTTCTCGGCCCGGATGCCGCCACCCGGTTCGCGCAGCTTCAGCGGTGCCAGATGGTCCACGGCGGGCCGGAACCCGGTCGCCCAGAGGATCACATCGGCCTCGACGGTACGGCCGTCGTCCCAGGCCACGCCGGTCGGCGTGATCCGGTCGAACATCGGCAGCCGGTCCAGCACGCCCGCGGCCCTGGCCCGCCGCACCGCATCGTTCAGTGGCAGCCCGGTCACGCTGACCACGCTCTTCGGCGGCAGCCCGTTGCGTACCCGCTCCTCCACCATCGCCACGGCAGCCCGCCCCCACTCCTCGGTGAACGGACCTTCGCGGAAGATCGGTTCGGTGCGGGTCACCCAGAAGGTGTCGGCCGCGTAGTCGGCGATCTCCATCAGATGCTGCGTACCGGAGGCGCCGCCCCCGACCACCAGGACGCGCTGCCCCGCGAACTCCTCGGGCCCCGGGTAGTTCACCGTGTGCAACTGCCGCCCCCGGAACGTCTCCTGACCCGGGTAGCGCGGCCAGAACGGCCGGTCCCAGGTGCCGGTCGCGTTGATCAGAGCCCGAGGGGCGTACGTACCCTCGGACGTCTCCACGAGCAGCCGCCCGCCGCTCCCCTCGCGTACGGCGCTGACCTCGACGGGCCGGTGCACGCGCAGGTCGAAGCGCTCCTCGTACGCCGTGAAGTACTCGCCGATCACCTCGGACGAGGGACGGTCGGGATCCGCGCCGGTCAGCTCCATGCCCGGCAGCGCGTGCATCCCGTGGACCTTGCCGTACGTCAGCGAGGGCCAGCGGAACTGCCATGCGCCGCCCGGCCGGGGCGCGTGGTCCAGCACGACGAAGTCGTCGTCCGGCTTCAGCCCGACGCGGCGCAGGTGGTGGGCGGCGGACAGCCCCGCCTGACCCGCGCCGATCACGACCACGTCCAGCTCACGCACCCCAGAAATGTTCACGCTTCTACTAACTGTTCGGGGCTCCGGGATCTTCCCGTACGGAGGAAGGCCCCGGAGCCCCGATGCGGTTCACCGTCGGCGACCGGTCTCGATGGCAGGTTCCGATGACAGGCCCCGGCGGTGGGGCATCGGGTCAGCGGCCCCCGGCGAGCAGCAGGGGCGCCCCGCCCGGAGCCGGGACGGTCCGGCTCTCGGCGCCGGGGCCACCCAGCAGCGGAGACGCGGGCACGGTGGACAGCAGCCCGCGCCGGGCCAGCTCGGGTGTGACGCCCTCGCCGAACCAGTACGCCTCCTCCAGGTGCGGATAGCCGGAGAGCACGAAGTGCTCCACGCCCAGCGCGTGATACTCCTCGATCCGGTCAGCGACCTCCGCATGGCTGCCCACCAGCGCGGTACCGGCTCCGCCGCGCACCAGACCGACCCCCGCCCAGAGGTTCGGCGCGATCTCCAGCTTGTCCCGCGAACCGCCGTGCAGCGCCAGCATCCGCTGCTGCCCGACCGACTCGCTCTTCCCCAGCGCCTGCTGCGCCGCCGCGATCGTCTCCGGATCGAGGTCGCCCAGCAGCCGGTCGGCGGTGGCCCACGCCTCGGCCGAGGAGTCCCGCGAAATGGTGTGCAGCCGGATACCGAACCGGACCGTGCGCCCCTGCTCCTCCGCGAGACGGCGAATCCAGTCGATCTTCTCCTTCACCGCGGCCGGCGGCTCGCCCCAGGTCAGATAGACATCGGCGTGGGCGGCGGCGACCGGCCCGGCGGCCGCCGACGACCCACCGAAGAAGATCTCCGGCAGCGGGTCCGGCGGCAGCGCGGTCAGCCCGCCCTCCACCTGGTAGTGCTCACCGTCGAAGTCGTACGGCTGCCCGCTCCAGGCGCCCCGCACCACGGACAGGAACTCCGCGGTCCGCGCATAGCGCCGGTCGTGGTCCAAGTGATCCCCGAAGCGCCGCTGTTCGGTGGAGTCGCCGCCGGTCACCACATTGAGCAGCAGCCGTCCCCGGGTGATCCGCTGATAGGTGGCGGCCATCTGCGCGGCCAGCACGGGCGAGATGACTCCGGGCCGGAACGCCACCAGGAACTTCAGCCGCTCGGTGTGCTGGGCGAGCGCCACCGTGGTCAGCCAGGCGTCCTCGCACCAGGTGCCGGTCGGCGTCAGCACGGCCTCGAAGCCCAACTGCTCGGCGGCTTTGGCGATCTGGGCCAGATACTCGATGTCCGGGGCGCGTACGCCGCTCACCGGGGTGATCCGGTCGCGCTTGATGCCGCCGTCGGTGTACGCGTGCCGGTCGACGAGCGTCCGGCCGTCGCCTCCGGTGGGCAGGAACCAGTGCAGATGGACGTTCACGAGGAGGCCTTTCCGTACGAGCGCGGTGCGGTGGAGGAAGCGGGGAGGTCACGGTTGAAGCGGGTGTCGACGTAGTCCTCGAAGTCGAACTTCCGGGGAATCAGCTTCAGTTCGGCGAAGGTGTCGGCGATGTCCTGTTCGGAGGCGATGGCCGCGGCGTCGATCGCGACCGGGACGCGGGTGCCGTAGGTGAGCTTCACGGCGTCCAGTGCCACCTCGTAGGGGAGCCCGGTCTCCTTCGCCCA
The DNA here is from genome assembly GCF_055792845.1 of Streptomyces sp. DSM 106670. Taxonomy (NCBI): domain Bacteria; kingdom Bacillati; phylum Actinomycetota; class Actinomycetes; order Kitasatosporales; family Streptomycetaceae; genus Streptomyces; species Streptomyces sp. DSM 106670. Next base: position 764,945 of record NZ_CM147704.1, on the reverse strand, counting down.
GACCTTCGCCCACTCCTCCGGGTGCTCGAAGACCCACTTCTGGGCCCGCTCCAGCCGGACGAGCAGATCGCCGATGGCCTTCGACTTCTTCTGGTCCTTGAGCGACACGGGTGAGGCGACCTGGAATCCGAGGCCGTTGACGACCCCTTCGCCGGTCGTGAGCACCCGGGCGTCCGCCGTGCGCAGGACCTGCGAGGTGTACGGGTCCCAGATCGCCCAGGCGTCGACCTTGCCCCGGCTGAACGCGGCGAGCGCGTCGGCGGGCTGGAGGTAGTTCAGCTTCACGTCCTTGATCCCGAGCCCGGCCTCCTTGAGCGAGGCGACCAGCTGGAAGTGGGCCGAACTGCCCTGCGCCACGGCGATGGACTTGCCCTTGAGCTGGGCCGGCTTCTTCAGCGGCGAGTCCTTCGGCACGACGATGGCCTCACCGGCGGACGAGCCGTGGTTGGCGCCGACGACGGCGATGTTCGAGTCCGCCCCGGCGGCGAAGACGGGCGGCGTGTTGCCCACGCCCCCGATGTCCACCGCCCCCGCGCTGACGGCCTCCAGCATGGGCGGTCCCGAGGTGAAGGTGGACCACTTGATGCGGTAGTCGAGATCGTCGAGCTCGCCGGATGCCCGCAGGATCGCCTCGTAACCGCCCTTCTGGTCACCGACGTTGAGCGTCAGACTGCCCTTCCCGTCCGTGCTGCCGCCCGAGTTCGCGGACGAGGCGCCGCCGCACGCGGAGAGGAGAAGGGCGAGGGGCAGGAGAAGGGCGGGCAGGGTACGGCGTTTCATGAGACGTCTCCGTGACGGGGGTGTGCGGGCGATGCGGCGGGGTTCTTCGTGACGACGGGGCCGTTCGGGCGGGGAGGTACGGCGACTTCGGACGGGGGCTCGTCGGCGGCGGCGCCCGGCTCGCGGCGGGCAGGGATGCGCGACGTGCCGCGGGCGGCGGCGCCCGGCTCACCATGGGCAGCGCGGGTGCGGCGCTCGCCTTCCGGCCCGTCCTGACCCTCCGGGCTACCCTCGCCCTCCGGTTCGCCCTGGCCCTTCGGGCTGCCCTCAGCCTCCGGGCCGTCCTGGTCCTCGACGCCGAGTTCGGCCAGCAGCCGGGAGCGCAGTTCGGTGAACCCGGGGGAGCCGACCCCGCGCGGCCGGTCCAGCGCGACGGGCGTGTCGTACGCGATCCGCCCCTCCCGCATCACCAGCGCCCGGTCGGCCAGCAGCAGGGCCTCGTCCACGTCATGGGTGACCAGCAGCACCGCGCAGCCGCGCCGCTGCCAGAGCTCGGCGACGAGCTGCTGGGCCTTGATCCGGGTCAGCGCGTCCAGTGCGCCGAAGGGCTCGTCGAGCAGCAGCAGGTCGGGCTCACGCACCAGGGCCCTGGCCAGGGAGGCGCGCTGGGCCTCGCCGCCGGACAGCGTCTTGGGCCACGCCCCGGCCCGCTCCGCCAGGCCGACCTCCGCCAACGCCTGCTCGGCGACGGCGCGTTCGGGCTTGCCGGGCAGCCCGAGCAGCACATTGCGCCAGACCCGCTTCCAGGGCATCAGCCGCGGGGCCTGGAACGCGACCGCGCGCCGGCGGGGCACCAGCACGGTGCCCGAGATCTCCCGGTCGAGCCCGGCCAGCACGCGCAGCAGGGTCGACTTGCCGCAGCCGCTGCGCCCGAGCAGCGCGGTGAACTCGCCTGCCCTCAGGGTGAGATCGAGGTCGTCGATGACCGCACGCCCGTCGAAGGCGCGGGTGAGCCCTTCGACCCGTACGGCCGCCTCCGGCGCATCGGCCGACGCAGCGGTCCCGAGGCCGGGCTCAAGGATGTCTTTCACTGGCCGGTGAAGGTCGGTCGCCATTGCAGCAGCAGCCTTTCGAGGATCCGGACGATGACGTCGGCGGTGAGGCCGAGGAAGGCGTAGACGACGAGACAGACGACGATCACGTCGGTCCGGAAGAACTCGCGGGCCTGGTTCATCAGGAACCCGATCCCGGCGTCGGCGTTGATCGACTCACCGAAGACCAGGGCGAGCCAGGCCGTGGCCAGCGAGTAGCGCAGACCGGTCATGGCCCCGGGCAGCGCCCCCGGCAGCACCACATGCCGTACCAGGCCCCACCGCCCGAGCCCCAACGACTCACCGGCTTCGATGAGTTGGGCGTCGACGCCGCGGATTCCCGCATAGACGTTGAGGTACAGATGGAAGGCCACCCCGAGCGCGATGAGCGCCACCTTCGGCGCCTCGCCGATCCCGAGCCAGATGATGAACAGCGGGATCAGCCCCACCCAGGGCACGGTGCGCAGCATCTGCACGGTCGCGTCGACCAGGTCCTCCCCGAGCCGGGACAGCCCCGAGGCGAGCGCGAGCGCCGTCCCGATGACCCCGCCGAGCAGCAGCCCCACGACGACCCGCTGGAGCGAGACCCCCATCGCGGCGGGCAGCGTCCCGTCGGCCACCAGATCGGCACCGGCGCGGGCGATGGTCCCGGGCGAGGCGAGCACATCGGGATGCAGCACCCCGGTGGCGCTGAAGACCTGCCACAACGCGAGCAACAGCAACGGCCCCACCGCCCGCCGCACCCACCGCGGAGCGGCCCGCAGCCACGACCGGCGCACGGACGCCGGAACGACCGCCTCCAGATCAGGCGGGGTACGCGTCGGCGCGGAGGCCTTCTCCGGAGCGAGGGGCGCTGCGGGTGGGGGTGGCGCATGGCTGACGGTCATGGGGGCTCCACGGAAGGCCGCACGGATGCGGGGCGGGCGAGGGATCGCGGGCATGCCGAGGCGACCCCGTACGCATGCGCCATGACCGACCGGAGACGGACGGGGAGACGGAAAGCGGGCAGGCGGGGGGAGCGCTCAGCGGTCGACGTCAGGCACGGCGCCGGACGCGGCTACAAGAGGACGAGCGACGGAAATACCGCGGACACCGGGGCAGCTGTACGGCCGGAAACGGCCCGGAAGTCGCTGGAGGCGGGGTCGCCGAAAGAACGTCAGCAGCCGCGACAACACGCGGCGGATGCCACTCGCAGCAGGTCGATGTGACCGCGCGAAGTGAGCAGAGCTGATCGGAACATGGCACTGAACGTAGTCATCCGGTTGGGACACGGTCAATGGCGTCTCGGAGCGTGGACGCGGCATCTCACGGCTGTGGGGCGAAGATGGAGGCATGTCCGATTCCTTCACCACCACGGTCCTGAACATCACCACGGGTACGGCCGAGAGCGTCACGGACCTGACACGCGCCTGCGAGGAGTTCCTCACCCGCACCGCGCCCGGCCGCGACGGCCTGCTCAACGTCTTCGTCCCGCACGCCACGGCCGGCATCGCCGTACTGGAGACCGGCGCGGGCAGCGACGACGACCTGCTGGCCTCCCTCCACCACCTGCTCCCCGCCGACGACCGCTGGCAACACCGCCACGGCAGCCCCGGCCACGGCCGCGACCACGTACTCCCCGCCCTGGTCCCGCCCCACGCCACCCTGCCGGTGATCGGCGGCCGACTGGAACTGGGCACCTGGCAGTCGGTCTGCCTGGTCGACACGAACAGGGACAACCCGGAGCGTCAGGTCCGTCTGTCGTTCCTCGGGTAGAGCGGCGTCTGCCGTCAATCGCCTCAGTCAAGTGTGTTATTCCCTTGCCCTGCCCAGTAGGGGGCTAGGTCGTCCATGTACTCCCTGTGCTCTCCGCTGGTCCGACGTGAAGAACGCGGCGTTCTCGTCGTCCGGGTCACGCGATGCCGGGCTCCTCCAGTGCCACGACGACCATTACCGGAAGGTCGGCGTCCTGCTGGATCACACCGGCGGTCAGGGTCCGGCCGTCGAGGGTCCACTTCTTCAGCCGGATGAACTCGTCCTTGTCCGCCTCCGTTTGTTCGGCCTCGACGAGGTGGCCGGCGAGAGAGGATTCCTCGATCTCGGGGAGGAAGTCGGCCAGGGCCTGTTCCCCCTGCTCATAGGCGGCATCCACGTCGTCGAAGTAGCCCGACTCGTCGACGTCGCGGATCCAGACGAAGAACGAGACGCTGACCGCCCCACCGCCGAACGTCTGGATCCAGCCCCCGACATTGCCCTTGTCCCACGACGTCTCCACGCCGCCGCGGACCTTGTCCCCGGGCATCCACTCCTGAGCCGAGAACCGTGCCGCCGCAGCCTCGGCGGTCAGCGGGGCGTGGCCCCTGAGCGCTTCCAGCATCGCGATCACCGCGGCCATGAATGCATTCCACTCATGCCGCGCATCCTAGGGTTGTCGTGACGGGGTGGTGCTCGCATCCCGGAGCGTGGGGTCCTGCCGGTAGCGTGATCGGTTGCCGCGTGGAGTGTCCATGGGGCCGGCCGGCCCGTACGGAGGGTTCCGGTGGTGAGCGATGGGACCGTGATGAGTGAACTGGCGAAGCCCGAGGTCGAGGTTCCGGAGGGTGTTGCTCCTGCCGAGCTGACGATCCGGGATCTCGTGGTCGGTGACGGGCCCGAGGCGCAGGCGGGCAGGGTGGTCCGGATTCACTATGTGGGGGTCGCGTTCGCGTCGGGTCGGGAGTTCGACTCCTCCTGGGAGCAGGGGCAGCCGTTCAAGTTCGCCGTGGGTGGTGGCAGGGTCATCAAGGGCCTGGACCGGGGCATCAGGGGGATGGCGGTCGGCGGGCGGCGCGAGATCGTCGTTCCTCCGCGTCTCGGGTACGGCAAGCAGTCGCCCTCTTCGCTGATCCCGGCGAACTCGACGCTGGTCTTCGTCGTGGACCTGCTCACCGTGGTGGGCGGGCCCGCAGGGGAGAGGCCGGGCTCGGCCGGGTCGGCCTGAATCCGGCGCTGTTGACGACCGGGCGGGTAGCGGGCTCCCGTGGGAACTTCGGCCCGGCACCGTTGTCTGCCCCGTTGTCGGCCTTCCGCCGAGGCCCGGGCGCACTCCGCGCCGGTCAGGTCGACCAGACCACCCTGCCGTTGTGCACGATGACCACCTTGGCGTCGGGCCTCAGGACCATCTGGGCACCGCCGAAATCATGGGTCTTGGAGGCCCAGATGGGTCGGTCGTCGCCGTTGTGGATGACCAGGTTGCCGTCCGGCTGGAAGATCGCCCGGTGGTTCTCGCCGAAGGTCATGGCGGCCCAGATCGGCTTGTTCTGCTCGTTGTAGACGACCAGGTTGCCGTCCTGCTGCATCGTCATACGGATGCGGTTGGTGGCCCAGGACTGGCCGACCCCGATGGAGCTGGTCGCGGAGACCGTCTGGGTGCCCCAGTTCGGCTTCGGGGCCGCCTTGGGCTTCGGCTTCGGTGAGGCCTTCGGCTTCTCGGCGGGAGCGCTCGTCCGGGGCGCGGGTGTGGGCACGGGTGCGGGAACGGCCTTCGGTGCGGCGATCTTCTTCTGTTCCGTCGCGGACGGCGTGGGCTTCACCGCCACGTAGTCGTCCATGGCCGCCGGAGCCGATTCGGGGTTGAGCACCGTGTCGGCGCTCCCCGCGACCGGGGTGGTGGCGGGGTTCCGGGGCTCGTCGTCGTTCGCGCTGCCCATGAGCAGCACGGGTATCGCGACCAGGGCGGCGCCGACGAACGCGGCTCCCGCCAGGACCGGTGCCCGGGGCCGGCCCCGGTCGGCAGCGGTGAGGGTCTTGGTGTCCGGCTTCGCCGCGACGGCCGCCGCCAGGGCGATGCCCTCGGTGTGCCCCTCGGAGACTTCGGCGCTCCGCGCCGTGGACGAGGGCTCGGACGGCGCGGCTGTCGCCGGCGATTCCCCGGGCGCGGCCGTGGCTTCGGCCTCGGCGGGAGCCCGGGCACCTTCGGCGCCGGCTGCAGCGGCGGGCTCGGTCGGGGACTTCGCGGCGCCGGCCGTCGTGGCGGCCTCGCTCCGTGTCTCCTGTGCCTCGGCGAGGGCGGCGGGCGTCGGGGACTTCTCCGCGGCTGCTGCCACGGAATCGGTGCCGGGGGTACGGGACTCGGGGGGCATACGGGGACTCCTCCTCGGGGGCATGCACAACGTAGCCCGTCGGAGGAGTGGGAGAGGTCACCCGCCCCGATACGTCACCGTCGCTTTGTCATCCCAAGCCCGTCCTGTCGCGAAAAGTTCCCCACTCGGGCAGGGAACGGGCAGGTGGAAGGCCGATTCGGGCCCGCCACCGGGCCCCGTGAGCGGAGCGCGTATGACATCCTGTTGAGGCCGTTCGGCACTCAAAGATTCGTACGGAGCCAAGAGTTCAAGTGGATGCCTCCCTCGTGCCGGAAGCCGTGAAGGACGCCGCACGTCGTGCGCCGGGCCACTGGGTCGGAATCGTCGATCCGGAGTGGTCGCGACCGCGGACGCCGCCGGAATGGGCGGTGCTGGGAGAGTGGCGGTCGGACGAGAACGGAAACGTCGGCGAATACCGCGCCAACCCCGCGTACCGTCCCTCGGCCCATGTCCTCGGCTGGCCGGAGCCCACCGATCCGGTGGACGCGGCAGCTCAGCGGGCCGCCACCGGGTACGGCACGGTGGACGAGGCGCTGGCCGCGCTCGCGGAGGCGGACGTCAGCGTCGTCCGTGGTCCGGACGGCGGGCCGCTCATGGCCGCGGGGCGGGACGGGACGCCGGTGGTGCTCCTGTTCACCTCGCTCACACATGCGTTCATGTCCGCGGCACTTCACCATGACACCGTGTCCGCCAGGGAGCTGGCCGGGTCGCTGGCCGGCACCGGCGCTCTGCTGATGGTCAACTCCGGTGCCGCGGCCCCGCTGCTCGTCCCCGCCGACAGCCTTCCCGACGCCGAGAACTCCGGCCCGGTGACCGTGGCCGCAGGCGTCGCCCCGACCGAATCCCGCCCCCACACCACAGGGAGGACCCCGTGACGCGTTCATCGTCCCAGCAGGCCCCCGCCTCCGCTCCCGCACAGGCGAAGACCGAAGCCGCGGCGGCCGAGTCCGCCGAGGCGGCGAAGACCCCGAAGACGGGTGAGGGCGAGGGCGGCGAAAAGGGAGCGCGCCCTGAGGCGCAGGCAGCCGAAGTCCGGTCTCCCGCGCCGCAGGTGGCACCGGACCAGGCCGCCACCGCCACCGCTGCTGAATCCGAGACCGACCCCGAGGCCTCCGCCGCCGCCCAGAGCCGGCTCCCCGCCCTCGTACGGACCATGACCGCCACCGCCATCGGGCAGCCCCAGCAGGAGGCCGGGCCCGTGGGACGGCCGGGCAAGGCCGCGCTCGCGGGGGCGGCGGTCGTGGGGGCGCTGCTCGTGTCGGTGCCCTTCCTCGTGCTCGCCGGGAACAACGACGACGGGCCCGAGCGGACGAAGGCCGCAGGAGCCGGGACCGTCCTCGACGGGAGCGGACCGGAGGCGCCGGGGGAATTCGCCGTCACCGCGCCCGAGACCAGCGCTCCCACCGAGGACGGGAAGGGCGAGAAGGACGGGGCGAAGTCGGAGAAGGCCGGCAATCCCGTGCCGGCCATCCCCCCGGTGGACGGCGGCAAGGAAGAGGCGAAGAAGGGCGACACCACCAAGGATTCGTCGAAGAAGGACGATGCGTCCAAGGAGAAGCCCAAGGGGGACGGTGGCGGTGGCAAGAACCAGCCCGCCAAGGCTCAGCCGGCCGTCACGTTCAGCGGGCCCGTCTCCTTCCGCAGCCACCTTTCCGGCCGCTGCCTCGACGTCCCCGGTCACAACTTCAACGACGGCCAGCCGCTGTTCATGTGGGACTGCAACGGCGCCGACGCCCAGAAGTGGCGCTTCGGCTCCGACGGCACCATCCGGGCCAGGGACAAGTGCCTGGACGTGGCCAACGCGAACTTCAACAACGGAACCCGCATCCAGCTGGCCTGGTGCAACGGCGCCGACGCCAGAAGTTCACCCTGAACGGCGCCCACGACCTGGTCAACACCGCGGTCGGCAAGTGCGTCGACATCCCGAACCACAGCAAGGGCCGGGGCCCGGAGACCTACCTGATCCTGTGGGAGTGCACGGGGCTCGACAACCAGAAGTGGAGCACCTGACCCGGGCGCACGCAGCGAGACATGATGAAATCGCCGGAGCGCCGAACCGTGTCCCCGGCGAAGAGGGGCGTCCGGACAGGACGCCGCCGTAGCAAGGAGGTTGGTGCGTGTCGCGCCAGGTACTGACGGTCGGCCCCGCGGACCGCTTTTCCACGATCGGTGAGGCGCTCGCCGCCGCCCGTACCGGTGCGCTCATCAGCGTCCGGCCCGGGACGTACGCGGAGAACCTGGTGATCCACACCCGGGTGACCCTCACCGCCGCCGAGGGGCGGGGCACGGTGGAGATCCGGCCGCGTTCGGGCAGCGTCATCGCGCTGCGCGCCGACGCCGTGATGCTCTCCGAACTCACCCTGCGCGGCGGTGATGCCGAGCTGCCCGCCGTCGATGTCCGGCGCGGGCAGGCCGCGTTCGACGGCTGCGAGATCATCGGCGCGGCCTGGACCGCGATGCTGGCCGGCGGGACCGGCTCGCTCGCGCTGCGGGACTGCCGGGTCAGCAACCCGCAGGGCGCGGGCATCGTGGTCACCTCCACCACCCCCACCACCGTCGAGTCCTGCACGCTCGAACACCTCGGCACCAGTGGAATCGTCCTCGCCGAACAAGGCGAGGCCCGTGTCCGCGACTGCACTGTGCGGGGTGCCCGGGGCAACGGGTTGCTGGCCAACGGCGATACCCGGGGCACCGTCGAGGACTGCGACATCTCCTCCACCGACAAGCCCTCGATCGCCTTGGAGGAGAACTCCGCCCTCTCGGTCGTCCGCACCGTCGTGCACGACACCAGTACCGGTGTCCACCTGAGCACCACGGGCCGCACCACCTTGGAAGACGTCCGCGTCACCGGCGCCTCCGGCAACGGAATCGTCCTCGCGGCGGGCACCGATCCGGTACTGCGCCGCTGCCGTGTGTCACGCGCACGGGGGCACGGCCTGTTCGTCACCGACCGGGCGCGCGGCACCTTCGAGGACTGCTGGGTGGACGGGGCGCAGGGCGCCGCACTGCGGGTCGCCGGGGCTTCCTCCCCGGCGCTGACCGGTCTGACCGTCCGCGACTGCGAGGGGGCCGGACTGCTCCTGGAGGAGGACGCGGCGCCCGAGCTGGACCGCCTGGAGGTCATCGGCTCCTCGCCCGCCGTCGCTCTGCAGGGCGGTGCCAACCCGCTGCTGCGCCGGGCCCGGCTGGTCGAGCCCGCCGGTGACGGCATCGCGGCCACCAAGGACGCCCGGGGCCGCGTCGAGGACTGTGAGATCGTCCGGCCCCAGGGCGCCGGGGTACGGGTGGCCTCCGGCTCCACCCTCTACCTGGCCGGCGGCGGGGTTTCCGACACCGCCACCAGTGGTCTGATCGTGGAGGACGGCGGCAACGTCACCGTCCGCGACTTCCGGGTCGAGATCTCCGGTGAGGAGGGTGTGGTCGTCGCCGCGGGCGGTGAACTGACCGCGAACCGCACCACCGTCCACGCCCCCAAGGGCCACGGTTTCCTGATCCGTGAGGGCGCGCTCGCCTCGCTCAGCGGCTGCGAGGCCAACGGGGGCGCCCAGGACGGCTTCCGGGTGGAGTCCACCGCGCCCGTCTCGCTCGTCAACTGCACCGCCCGGGAGAACGAGGGCGGCGGCCTGGTGCAGACCACCCCCGGCGAACGGCTCGCCGTGGACGGTCTCAACAGCGTCGGCAACGGCAAGCGCGACGCCTGGGGCAGCGGCAGCGCCGAGAACACCGACCCGGCCGGTTCCGGCGCCGCCGACGCGCCTCCGCCGGACCGTGCGGACGGGCCGCTGGGGGCCCTCAACGCGCTGATCGGCCTGGAGAACGTCAAGCAACAGGTGCGCACCCTGGTCAACCTCACCCAGCTCGCCCAGCGCCGCGAACAACTCGGCATGCCCGCACCGCCGATGAGCCGCCACCTCATCTTCGCCGGGCCTCCCGGCACCGGCAAGACCACCGTCGCCCGCCTCTACGGGGCGATCCTGGCCGAGCTGGGTTCGCTGCGCAGCGGCCACCTGGTCGAGGTCTCCCGCGCCGACCTGGTCGCCCAGGTGGTCGGCGGCACCGCGATCAAGACCTCCGAGACCTTCCAACGGGCCCTCGGCGGGGTCCTGTTCATCGACGAGGCGTACACGCTCACCGCCGACAGCGGCAACGGCGGCGCCGACTTCGGCCGTGAGGCGGTGGACACCCTGCTGAAGCTCATGGAGGACCACCGCGACGATGTGGTCGTGGTCGCGGCCGGCTACTCCCGGGAGATGGAGTCCTTCCTCAGCTCCAACCCGGGCCTGGCGTCCAGGTTCTCGCGGACGGTCGAGTTCGAGAACTACGCGGTGGACGACCTGGTCGCCATCATGGAGAGCATGTGCGCCCAGCACCAGTACGAGCTGGGGGAGGGGACAGCTCAGGCGCTCGCCGCCCACTTCGGGGCCATGGACCGGGACGCCGGATTCGGCAACGGCCGTGCCGCGCGCGGGGTGTTCGAGGAGATGGTGGACCGGCAGGCGATCCGGCTCTCCGCCCAGACCCAGGTCAGCGAGCACGATCTGAGACTGCTGCTCCCCGAGGATGTCTCCGCCACCGCCGCCGCGTCGGCCGCCGAGACCGCCGCACCGGCCGACGACCCGCTCACCCGCCTCGGCGACATGATCGGCCTGGCTGAGGTGAAGCGCGAGGTGGCCGACCTGGTCAACCTCATCACCACCGCCCGGCACCGCGCCGCCGCCGGGCTGCCGGTCCCCTCGCTCAGCAACCACCTGGTCTTCACCGGCCCGCCCGGCACCGGCAAGACCACCGTCGCCCGCCTCTACGGCGAGGTGCTGACCCAGCTCGGCGTCCTGGAACGCGGCCAGTTGGTCGAGGCGGCCCGCGCCGACCTCGTCGGCCGCTACATAGGCCACACCGCCCAGTTGACCCGCGAGGTCTTCGAACGGGCCCGTGGCGGTGTGCTGTTCATCGACGAGGCGTACACCCTCACCCCGCGCGGCGGCGGCGCCGACTTCGGCCAGGAGGCGGTGGACACCCTGCTGAAGCTGATGGAGGACCACCGCGACGAGGTCGTCGTCATCGTCGCCGGCTACACCGACGAGATGGAGCGCTTCCTCGGCTCCAACCCCGGCCTCTCCTCCCGCTTCCCCCGCCGGATCGCCTTCGCCGACTACTCCTCCGAGGAACTGGTCACCATCGTGCGCGCCCAGGCCACGGCCATGGGGTACGAGTGCGGGCCCGGCACCGGGCCGCTGCTCAAGGAGTACTTCGACGCGGTGCCCCGCGACCGCTCCTTCGGCAACGCCCGCCTGGCCCGCCAGGTCGTCGAGTCGATGGTCACCCGCCAGGCGGGCAGGCTCAGTTCGCTGGCCGCGCCCACCCTGGACGATCTGCGCATCCTCCTCCCGGCAGACGTCACCGCCGCAGCCCCGAAGGTGGTGCCCCAGTGAGGCCGCCCGCCCGCAGGACGACCCGCCTGCTGTACGGGGCCTCGCTCGCCGCCGCCCTGGTGGTGCCCGCGGCCCTGCCCGCGCACGCCGTGCCCCCGTCCCGTACACCGATGGCTCTCCCGGCCGCCGACGGCGCCAAGGGCCAGGAGCTGCCCGGCATGCCCACCGCGCTCGACGCGCGGGCCGAAGCCGTCGCCTGCACCCCCGCCTCGAAGGAGCAGGCGAAGAAGCAGGACTGGTCGCGGCAGCGCCTCGACCTCGACCGGCTGCACCGGCACACCGTCGGGGCGGGCGTGACCGTCGCGCTGATCTCCACCGGCGTCGACCCCGAAGCCGAAGGACTCGACGGCCGCGTCACCGCCGAGGGCGAGGCCGCCGATGACTGCGTCGGACAGGGGACGTTCCTGGCCGGGCTGATCGCCGGGACCGGTGGCTCCACCCCGGGCCTGGCCGGAGTCGCCCCGGGGGCGAAGGTCCTCGCCCTGCGCGGCACCGACCGGCGCGGACAAGCGGACCCCGCGCTCGTCACGGCGGCCGTACGCGCCGCGACCACCGCCGAGGCCGACGTGATCGCGGTCGCGGTGGCTCTCCCGCGCAAGGACGCCGCGCTCACCCGGGCGGTCGCCGAGGCTCGCAAGGCCGGGGCCGTGGTGGTCGCGGCGGCCACCCCGGAGCCGCCGACGCGCGGATCGGCCGACGAGATCCCTTCCCGTACCTACTGGCCCGCCGGGGAACCCGGCGTCCTCGCGGTCGCGGACATGCTGCCCGTCGGCGCCCGGCCGGACGGGGCGCTGCCCACCGAGGGCGTCGATCTGGCCGCCCCGGGTGCCGGGGTCGTTTCCGGCGGGCCGCGGGGGAAGGGCCACTACCTCGGCGCCGGTGTGGCGGTGGCCACCGCGTACGCGGCCGGGGCCGCCGCCGCCGTCCGCGCCACCCACCCCGAGGAGTCGGCCGGCGCCGTGATCCGTCGGCTGACCGCCACCGCGTACCCGGCCGATACTCCCCAGTTGGACGCGTACGCCGCCGTGACCACGATTCTCGACGACTCGGCCGCTCCCGTCGCCGGTGCGGAGCGAGCCGCGGACCCGGTGACGGTACGCGACACCTCCGACACCGACCGCGCCACCGGCCGGGCGGTTCTCTTCGTCCTCCTGGGGGCGTCGGGGGTCGGCTCCCTGCTCTGGGCCGGTTTCGCCTTCACCCGGGCCCGTGCCCGGGGCTGGCGCCCGGCGGGGGCGGGCACCGCGGACCGGAGCTGAACGCGAAGGGCCCCCTCCGACCGGAGGGGGCCCTTCGCGTTCGGCCCGGCTCTATTCCACCAGGGCCGTCTGTACGAGCCGCGGCTTGCGGCGCTGGATGTGCAGGGCCCGGCCCGGCGGCAGGTTCAGCGGCTTCGCGTTGCCGAAGAGGCGGCCCTCCGTGGGCGGGCAGGAGAGCAGAACCGCCGGGTTGTTCGCCTCGTCCAGGCGGCGGATCAGCCCGTCGCTCAGACCGCGCCCCGCGCCCATGGCGCTGCGGGCGACGACCAGGTGAAGGCCCATCTCGTAGCCGAGTGTCAGGTGCTCGAAGACCGGCTCGAAGGGGCTCTGGAAGGAGTTGCCCGACACCATGTCGTAGTCGTCGACCAGGATGAACAGACGCGGGCCCGTCCACCAGTCGCAGTTGCGCATCCGCGTCGGTGAGATGTCGGCCCCGGGCACCCGGGTCTTCAGCGCGCGGGCCGCGCCCTCGATGGTCTCGTTGAGGTTGTCCAGCGAGATGACGTGCCCGATGCGGTACTCCTCGGGGATGGCGTCGACCAGGGTGCGGCGGTAGTCCACCGCGATGATCTTCGCCTCCTCGGGGGTGTACCGGGTGGTGATGCCCTTCGTGACGAGGCGCAGCAGGTTGGTCTTGCCGCTCTCGGTGTCGCCGACCGCGATCAGGTGCGGGGTCCGGCTGAAGTCGTGCCAGACCGGCTCCAGCGCGTCCTGGTCGAGGCCGAGCGCGAGACGCATGCCGCCGCCCTCGGTGGCCTCGGGCGCCGGGAGTTCGGAAAGCGGGAGGCGGTGCGGGAGCATCCGCACCTGCGGGGCGGGCGGGCCGGACCAGTGCCGGGAGATCTCTCCGACCAAGTGGGCGACACCCTCGCCGAGATCCTCCAGGGAACCGCTGCCGTCCAGCCGGGGCAGGCCGGCGAGGAAGTGCATCTTGCTGTCCGCGGTGATGCCCCGGCCACCGGTGCGCGGCACCGAGCGGGCCTTGCGGGTGTCGATCTCGGAGTCCATCGGATCGCCCATCCGCAGCTCCAGGCGGGTGGCGGCCTGGTCGCGGACCTGTGCGGACAACTCCACCCAGCGGGTGGTGGTGATGATCAGGTGGATGCCGTAGTTGAGTCCCCGGGCGGCGAGTTCGTTGAACTTCGGGATCAGATCGTCGTAGTCCTGGCGGACCGTGGACCAGCCGTCGACCACCATGAACACATCGCCGTAAGGCTCGTCGGGGAACTCCCCGGCGGCGCGGCGCCGCCGGTAGGACTGCATGGAGTCCAGCGTGTGGTCCACGAAGAACTGCTCACGCCGGGCCAGGAGCGCCATCACCTCGGCCACCGTCCGGTGCACCCGGTCCGGGTTGAGCCGCGCAGCGACCCCGCCGACGTGCGGGAGCGCGGCGAGCTGGGATAGCCCGCCGCCACCGAAGTCCAGGCAGTAGAACTGCACTTCGGCCGGGGTGTGGGTGAGCGCGAGCGCGGCGATGAGCGTCCGGGCGACCGTGGACTTGCCGCTCTGCGAACCACCCGCGACGGCGACGTGGCCGCCCGCCCCGGAAAGGTCCACGATCAGCGGGTCGCGCCGCTGCTCGAACGGCTTGTCCACCAGGCCGACCGGAACCCGCAGCTTCCCGGTGCCCGGCCACCGCCCGGCGATGAGGCCCCGTTCCTTGTCCGGCGCGATCCCCGGCAGCAGCGCGTCCAGCGGCGACGGCTCGTCCAGCGGCGGCAGCCACACCTGGTGGGCGTCCGGCCCGGAGCCGCGCAGCCGCTCCAGCGCCACCTCCAGCAGCGCCTCCTCGTCCTCCTCGTTCGAGGGCTCCGGCTCGGGCGCGGCCTCCAGGGTGCGCGGCACCACCCAGCCGCTGGTCCACGGCACCACCTGGCTCGCCACCCGGGCCTGCACGACGGCCCCCGTACGGCGTCGGTACGTCCCCGAGGAGTACGCGGCGCGGAACCGGGTCAGCGCCTCCACCCCGGACTTCAGATAGCCGCTGCCGGGCGCGGCGGGCAGTTCGTAGGCGTCCGGCACCCCGAGCACACCGCGGCTCTCCATCGCGGAGAACGTCCGCAGGCCTATGCGGTACGAGAGGTGGCTCTCCAGCTGGTGCATGCGCCCCTCGTCCAGGCGCTGGGAGGCGAGCAGCAGATGCACGCCCAGGGAGCGGCCCAGACGGCCGATCATCACGAACAGCTCCATGAACTCCCGGTGCGTGGAGAGCAGTTCGCTGAACTCGTCGACCACCACGAAGAGGCTGGGCAGCGGCGCGAGATCGGCTCCGGCGGCGCGGGCCCGCTCGTACTCCAGCGCCGAGGTGTAGTTGCCCGCCGAGCGAAGAAGCTCCTGGCGGCGGATGAGTTCGCCGTGCAGGGCGTCCTGCATGCGTTCCACCAGGGCGACTTCGTCGGCCAGGTTGGTGATCACGGCGGAGGTGTGCGGGAGTTCCTCCAGGCCGAGGAAGGTGGCGCCGCCCTTGAAGTCGACCAGGACGAAGTTGAGCGTCTCGGAGGAGTTGGTCAGCGCGAGGCCGAGGACGAGGGTGCGCAGCAGCTCGCTCTTGCCGGAGCCGGTGGCGCCGATGAGCATGCCGTGCGGGCCCATGCCGCCCTGCGCGGACTCCTTGATGTCGAGCTCGACCGGGCGGCCGTCCACGCCGACCGCGATCGGCACCCGGAGCCGGCCGGAGCCGGAGTGCCGGTCGAACAGGGTCTGCGGGTCGTGCCGGTGCAGATCGGGGATGCCGAGCAGGGTGGTCAGCTCGACGTCGGTGTCCAGCGGCTGCGCGATGTCGGTGCCGAGGCTCATCCGGCGCGGGGTGAGCAGCCGGGCCAGCGCCTCCGCGCCGAGCGGGCCGAGCCGGTCGGGGCGGCCGAGCGGCACCGTGCGCTCCTTGCGGCTGCGGTCGGTGCGCACCAGGTTGACCTGGTCGGGCCCCACGGTGAGGCGCAGCGTGTTGCGGCCGGGCCGCCAGCGCAGCGCCCCGGAGACGTCGAGGATGAGGGCGTTGCGGTAGCCGTGGCCCTCCCAGCGGTGGCCCTCCGGGACGCTGACGCCGTCCAGGACGACGACGGTGTACGGCTCGTCACGGCCGGGGCGGGCGTCCGGATCGAAGCCGGGGCGCTCGGCGAACTCGGCGCCGAGCAGGTCGTCCAGCTCGGCGAGGTCGGCGGTGATCCGGCGGGCCTGCCCGGCGCCGTCCTCCTCGTGCGGATCCAGCACGTGCGGCAGCCACTTGACCCACTCCCAGTCGGCCCGCCGTTCGTCGCTGACGCAGAACGCGATCCACAGTTCCTCGGGTGCGTGGAACACCGCCAGCTGCCCGAGCATCGCCCGCACCAGCGCCTGTACGGCGTCGTGCTCCGGGGTCTCCCCGTCGGGGGCCTCTCCCTCCGGACGCAGCAGGATCCGGGCCGAGGAACGCAGGTAGAGGCCCAGCGGCTGCTCGGGAATGGTGGAGTAGGCCCGGATGAAGCGGCGGAGTGCGTGTGCGCAGAGAGGTTCGAGATCCTCGACCGGGCGGGTGGAGACGGGGTTCAGCGTGAGCGCGAGCTGCTGTTCACCCACCGCGAGCCGGACCTCGCCGAAGTCCTCGTCGGCCGGGCGGCGCTCCCACAGCCGGGAGGTGCGGGCCAGTGAGCGGAGCGAGGCCGGCTCCGGGTGGCGCCAGGCCAGCGCCCGTTGCTGCTCCGCGATGGTGGTGCGCACCCGCTTGCGGGTCTGGGCCAAGTAGCGCAGGTAGTCGCGGCGTTCGCCCTTCAGCCGCTGCTTGCGCTCGCTGGAGCGGCGCATGAGCTGCCCCAGCAGCATGGCGCCGGCGGAGAGCGCCATGACCCCCATGGCCAGGTACATGAAGACGCCGTTCCCGCCGCCGGGGCGCAGGAACATCAGCATCATCGACACCGACATCAGCGCCATCGGCAGGTAGGTCCACACCGCCGAGGTGTCGGGCACCGTCTCGGCGAGGACCGGCGGCTCCTGGAGGGTCAACTGCCCCTCGGGCATCTCCGGCCCGCGCCTGCGGGCCGGGCGGCGAAACAGCACGACACTCAAGGAAAAGAACCTCCGGTTCACTGACTTTCCGGCTCCGCCGAATACCGGCGCATCCGGGGGAGGAAAGGGCCGCACCCGACGGATTCCCCGGGCGCGGGTGCCACGATGAACGCCGGGTGAATGTTTCGAGTTGACGGCGGGGGCAGTCAACTTCCGTGTCCGCCGCCCATTTGCCGGATTCCTCACCCCGGCCCACCGCACGGCCGGTGGCCGCAGGCAGTAGTCTGCATTCACGGAACGCGCCCTGTCCACGCGGGAGTGGCGGTCACCGGGTGTGCGGGCACATTTTCTCTGCCCGGCCCCCTCGCTCACAGCCACGCGGACTTATCCGTACTCTTCGCACATTCCCGCTCCCGGGGAAGCCTGTCAAAGCCCGCACCGAAGACGAGAGTTCTGCTGATGACCGACAGTGCGGTGGCCGAATCGTGCCGCCTGACCGTACGTGCGCCGAGCGTCACCATCGATCTGGCCGTACCCGCCGACGTGCCGGTCGCCGATCTGCTCCCCACGCTCCTGCGCTACGTCGGCGAGGAGGCCGAGGAGGCCGGCCTCGACCACGCCGGCTGGGTGCTCCAGCGGCTCGGCGACGCCCCGCTCGACGAGGAGACCACCCTGGCCCAGGCCGGTCTCGCCGACGGCGCCGTGCTGCATCTGCGCCCGCACACCGAGGCGCTGCCCGAGGCGCGGTTGGACGACCTGGTCGACGGGATCGCCGAGACGGTGGGCCGCCGACTGCACACCTGGCACGCGGGTGCGGCGCGAGGCCTGCTGGTGGGCACCGCGGTGGCCACCGTGGTGGCCGCGCTGGTGCTGGTGTTCTGGCCCGGAGTCGCCCGCTCCACCGGTATTCGGGCTGCCTGCGCGGCCGTGGCCGGGGTGCTGCTTCTCGCCGGTGCCGGCTCCGCCAGCCGCGCGGTCGGCGACCGGCTCTCCGCCACCGCCCTCGGCCTGCTGGTCGCCCCGTGCTTCGCCCTGGTCGGCTGGGTGCTGCCCGGCGGCGACCTGACCGGTCCGGACGCGGCGCAGGTCGCGGGCGCACGGCTGCTCGCGGCGGGCGCGGCCGCGGCGGGCGGCGCGGTCCTCGCGCTCGCGGCGACCGCCGTCGGCGCACCCGCTCTGCTCGCCACCGCCGTGGTCGCGGTCGCCGCCGCCCTCTCCGGTGCGCTGATGGGCTACACCGGTCTGGACGTGCCCGCCGCCGTGGCGCTGGTGGCGACAGTGGTCGCTCTCGCCGCCGGTGCGGTCGCACCCTTCGCCTTCAAACTGGCCGGGATGCGGATGCCGTCGCTCCCTTCCTCCGCCGGACAGCTCCAGGAGGGCATCGACCCGTACGCGGGTGACGAGGTCGCCGAGCGCACCGAGCTCGCCGGGCGCTGGGTCACCGCGCTCTTCGCGGCCACCGGCGCCATCGCCGCCGCCGCCCTGGCCGTCCTCGCCCACACCCCCGACCTGCCCGAGACGCTCACCGGGCTCGCCCTGTCCCTGCTGCTGCTCCTGCACTCCCGGGGGCTTGTCCACATCGGCCAGCGGCTCACGCTGGCGGTGCCGGGGATCCTGGGGCTGCTCCTCTTCGCCCGCGCCTGGGCGGTGGACAGTGACGCCGACGGCCGCGTGGTCGTCTTCGCGGTGCTGCTCGCCGCCGCGGCCGCGCTGGTGACCGCGTCCTGGATCGTGCCCGGCCGCCGGGTACTGCCGTACTGGGGCCGGGCGGCCGAGCTGGCCCACACCGGGCTCGCGGTCGCGCTGCTGCCGTTCGCCCTGTGGGTGGCGGGTCTCTTCGGCTGGCTGCGCGGCCTGTTCGGCTGAGCAACCCCGTACGCCGTTCCATCGCCGGTCCATCGAAAAAGAGTTGAGGAGAGGCTGTGCAGTCCAAGCGCGACCAGGTGCAGGCCCACGGTTTCATGATGGGCAGGCTCAGCTCGGGCCTGCTGACGGCCGACCCGGACGCCCCGGAGAGCCCGTTGGGCCGGACGACCCGGGGTGTGGTCTTCGGTCTCCTGGTGACGGTCCTGATCGGCGCCGGAGCCACCGTCTACGGACTCCTGCGGCCCGGTGGCAACGAGACCTGGCGCAAGGGCGAGAACCTGGTGGTCAACCGTGAGACAGGTGCCCGCTACCTGTGGACCGGCACCGACGGCGTGCTCCACCCGGTGCGCAACTACGCCTCGGCCCGGCTGATCGGAGGCCCGCAGCTGAAGGCCGTGGACGTCTCCACGGCCTCGCTGCGGGACGTCCCCGTCGGGTCCCCGGCCGGTATCCCCGGTGCCCCCGACACCCTGCCCGGCCCCGGACAACTCGACTCCGGAGCCTGGAACATGTGCGTCACCGGCCCGTCCGGAGCGTTGCCCAGCACCACCGGCGGTGTCACGGGCACCGGTGTCGACGAGCCCGGAGCCACCACGCTGGTCGCCGGGGCGCCGCTGGAGACCCAGGATGTCGGAGCCGACCGGGGAGTGCTCGTACGCGGGCCCGACCGCAGCGAGTATCTGGTGTGGCGGGGCAGCCGACTGCCCCTGGACCGCGCCTCCGACGCCCGCAACGCCCTCGGCTACGGCTCCGAACAGGCCATGCCGGTCTCGGCCGCCTTCCTCGACGCCCTGGCCCCCGGCCCGGCCCTGAAGCCGCCGGAGGTCCCGGGCCGCGGGGGGAAGGGGCCGGAGATCGGCGGAGAGCCGAGCCGGATCGGTCAGCTCTTCGAGGTGAGCGTGGTCGGCGGAGGCTCCACGTACCACCTGCTGCGCAAGGACGGCCTCGTGCCGCTCTCCGGGCTTCAGGCCGCCCTGGTGCTGGGCGACCCGGCCACGCAGAAGGAGGCCTACCAAGGGCGCTCGCCCGAGGCCCGAAAGGTCGGCGCGGACGTGCTGCGCACGCACCGGGCGAAGGAGACGGCCGGTGACGGGAACGCCGCAGAGCTGCCGAGTACCCCCCCGCTGCCCCGGTCCACGCCCCGTGGCAGCGCGCTCTGCGCCCAGGTGGACGGCGGCAACGGCGGCGCCCGGATCAGGTCGGTGCTGGTCCCGCTCACCGGGCTCGCCCCCGTGGCGTTCTCGCAGGGAGCCGCCCAGCCGCTTGCCGACGCCTGCGCCCGTACGGACGCCACGGTGGTCCGTCCCGGGCGCGGCGCCCTGGTGAGGGCCCTGCACGCCAGTGGCGCGGCGCACGCGGGGACGACCTACCTGGTGGCGGAGAACGGCGTGAAGTACCGCGTCCCGGCCAAGGAGGCCCTGGGAGCGCTCGGCTATGGGGAGGACGACATCGGCTCGGTCCCGGCACCGCTGCTCGCGGCCCTGCCGACCGGTGCGGACCTGGACCCCGCTGCCGCTTCCGGCACCGCGGAGCCCAGGATCACGGCCCCCGAGTGCGCTGCCGACAAGGACGGGGCCGCGAGCAAGAAGGGCACGGCGGTCAAGGACGGCGCGCCGGGTGCGGTGGAGGCCGCCGGAGCAGCCGATTCTCGGCCATGATCCCGGCGAAAACCCCAAACGACCGCAAGTGCGAAGAAGCGCGTGCGCGGCGTCGGCCGTAAAGGGAGCCGGGTCGGGGAGATTTGGTGAGGGGTGTGAGCGGTCAACCTCAAACAAAGCTCAGAAATGGGCTGCCCCGGTGACCGTTCGGATTTCTCCGACGCCCGTTTCCTGTCCGTTTCCCGTTCGCGGGCGGTCCGGCGCCGACGCCTGTTCATTTCCCGGAAACATGCGGCAACTGCCGTGCGCCGGCGGGTAATCCGGTACCCAAACCTATGCTCAAATCTTCCTTACATGCGTTGCGTCGGGCGGTGAGTTCTCCATAACCTCGGCGAACAACGGTGTGACGAGAGTTACCTCGACGAAGGGAGCGTGACATGGCGGACAGTGGCCAGAGGAGGGCCGATTATGCCAAGGGCTTGGGAGGTGTCTCCTCACTGGAGTCGGCCCGTGCCTCGGTGGAGAAGACTCAGAACAACGTCGCCGAGATCGCCGCGCGTTCGGGCGTGGGCGGTGACGAGGGCCAGGCCCTGCTGAAGCTCTTCCGCAGCTGGAACGGCGAGGCCCAGAAGGTCGTCGTCCAGATCAGCAAGATGATCGACGCGCTCCAGGAGAACGTGACGTCGGCCAACCGGCTGGCGAAGGAGAACCAGGACCTCACCGAGGTGCTCAACAGCAAGACCAGCCAAGGCGTCTTCGAAGCGCTGCGCTGACCCCCTCGCGTGACCGGCCCCCTCCGTGGCGGCCGGACCCCGTGAGCAGCTCCGGGCCCGCGCGCCCGGCCACCCGAGAGGAGATGTCATGGCCGACGGCATCATCGATGTGCAGTACTCCACGGTCCGTAACGCGATCGAGGAGCTGAAGCAGCAGACCCAGCAGATCATCACCACCCTCAACAACCTGGAGGACGAGCTCAAGCCGCTCGTCACCTCCTGGGAGGGTGACGACCAGGCGATGTACCGCGGCGTGCAGGCCGAGTGGGACCAGGCGACCAAGAACATGGCCCTGCTCCTCGGCGACAGCGGCGAACTGGTCCAGAGCATCCACGACAACCACTCCCGGGACGAGCGTCGCAGCGCCGACAACTGGGGCAGTGTGCGGGCCCGTTAGCCCACTGCTCGGGGCCCGCCCCCTGCCGCGCGCAGGAGGGCGGGCCCCGGCTTCCCGCTGCCCCGTTGCAGTCATCCCGTCCGGGCCCGATCGCAGGAGGACGTCCCATGGCCGGTGAGCACGCCGACGTCAAGCATTTCGACCTCAAGCAGATGGAGAACTTCCGCGACAACGAGGTGCACCCGGTCTACACCAAGGCCAAGAAGCACAAGGAGGATGGAGAGGGTGAGGGCGACAGCCGCATCCGCCCCCTGAGCGAGCTGATCGGCGGCTACACCACGGCCGACAACCTCGACCAGGAATCGCAGCTGCTGCGCCTCGGGCTGATCAACCGGGAGAAGCTGATCTCCGGTCCGACGCTGGTGGAGAGCGTCAAGTCCGTCGCGACCTCCCTCGACAAGCTGCTCGGTGACCAGATGGAGCTCTTCAAGGAGCTCAAGGAAGCCCTCAGCGACACCATCGAAGAGGCCAACAAGACCAAGAACAAGAACCTGGACGCGATCGACGCACAGACGCTGCTCCAGACCTTCGAGGAGGTCGACACGCTCACGAGCGGCTCCTCGGGCACGGAAGAGAAGTAGCCGCCCCGAGCACCGGGGTGGACGGCGAAGGACGAGAGAGGGCGCGCGGTGGCCGACCGGTACGACGAATCATCCGTCGGGAACGTCGACAAGTACGAGAACACGGATGCGGCGTCCAGCGACAACTGGGCCGACCTTGTCACGCACATCACCGGCTATCCCGTGCCCAAGCGCGGCGAGATCTTCGACACGCTCCGCTCCGACCACGGCGGCAAGCTCTTCCGGATGGACATCAAGGAGCGCAGCCTCGGCCTTCTCGTCAAGGACTCCGGCTTCCTGCGGGACAAGGGCCAGGACTACGACATCTGGTTCTTCGACAGCGGTAAGAAGCGTTCCATCATGCAGGCCCGGATCGTCTTCGAGGGCCGTGTGAAGTCCGGTGACGAGGTCATCTTCGCCGGCACCGACTCCACCGACGTCAACGACGTGTCCGTGCGCGAGGGCAACGAGTTCACGGACTACAACAAGGACAAGTTCAGCACCATCCCGCTGGCCCGGTACATGAACGGTCCCCGGGCGGCCCTGATGGCTCTGCTGAAAGGCAACAGCGGCGACGGCCGCTTCAGCGGCCTGGTCGCCAAGGAGTCCGACGTCGTCGACCTGAGCTCCTTCACCAAGGCCGGCTACTCCTTCGACTACGCGGCCAAGTTCTTCAAGGACCATGCGCCGCTGCTGAAGGACTGGGAGGACCGGTTCGGCGCCGACGACGCGAGCTGGAAGGGCGAGGCCGCGGAGGTCTTCCGCAGCCTCATCAAGAAGATCCGCGAGAACTACGACAGTTATGTGGAGACCTTCAACGAGACGGCGGGCAGCGGGGACGCCATCGGCACCGGCAGCACCGTCTACTCCCGGGCGCTCTCCCTCGGCCGTTCCCACCTGGAGCAGGCCGCCCGGGACCTGCTGGACAAGTGGCTGGCCTGGGCCCGGTCGGACTACTACGACCCGCACCAGGTGCTGCGTTACGTCCTCGACGACCTGGCCCAGTGGGTGGACAGGGAGAACGTCGCCAAGACCGACATCAAGTCGTACACCTCCCGCTACACCACGACGGTCAGCCACAGCCCGCAGGCCGGCTTCTCCCAGGTGCACCCCGACTACGGAGACCTCACCGACATCGCCAACTGGGCGAAGGTCGGCGACAAGGCGGTGGACATCTGGAGCCGGGCCGTGGACGACATGCTCGTGAAACCCGCCCGCGAGGTGCAGTCGAGGCTCAACAACCAGTTCCTGACGCTCTCCAAGGACTTCTCCGAGAACGTACCCGAGCCCAAGTCGACCGGCACCGCGAGCGAGGAGTACGAGAAGAAGAAGCTGGAGGAGGAGAAGGAGAAGATCAACGAGGAGAACGAGGAGAACCGCCGCTACCAGGACGAGCTGCGCGAGGAGCAGCGCAAGCAGCGGGAAGAGGACAAGAAGTATCAGGACGAGCTGCGCGAGGAGCAGAACAAGCAGCGCGAGGAGGACAAGAAGCTTCAGGACGAGCTCCGTGAGGAGCAGCGCCTCCAGCGCGAGGAGGACAAGAAGCTTCAGGACGAGCTGCGTGAGGAGCAGAACAAGCAGCGCGAGGAGGACAAGAAGTACCAGGACGAGCTCCGTGAGGAGCAGCGTCGGGAGCAGGAGGAGGCCAAGCGGGAGGCCGAGGAACAGGCCAAGCAGATGGAGGAGAGCCTCGGCAACATCAACGGGCCTGGCGGTGGCGGTGGCGAGGGCCTCGGCGACCTCGACGATCTGTTCAACCTCAAGCAGGACATCCCGGTGACGGAGAGCACGGGCAACCTCGACGGCATCAACGGCCCTGGCCCCGGCGGATCGAACACGCCCAGCCTCGACGACGTGACCAACGCGGTCACGGAGAACCTCGGCAATCTCGGCGACGTGAACAACCCGGGCGACGTGAACAACCCGGGCGACGTGAACAACCCGGGTGACGTGAACACCGCCGGCGGCGGCCCGCTCCCGGTGAGCTCCAACCTCGGCAATCTCGGCGGGATCAACGGCGGCCCCGGTACGCGGAACCCCAACGACGCCGCCAACCAGGCGGTCACCGAGAACCTGGGCAGCCTGGGCGACCTCAACAACGGGGCGGGCGGCTCACTCGACACCCCGACCGGCGGTCGGACCCAGCTCGACGGCAATCAGCTCACCACGGGCTTCCCGGACGGCAGCAGCACCTCCTTCGATCCGGACAGCGGACTGCTCACCACCACCCACCCGGACGGCAGCGTCACCACGCAGGATCTGGGCGACGGAACCCGGGTGACCAATCCCGACGGTTCGGTCACCTCTCTCGGTGACGACGGCAAGCTGACGACGACGTACCCCGACGGCACCAAGCAGGAGATCGACCCGGCGACCGGTCAGGTCACCTCCACCGCCCCGGACGGCAGTGTGACCACGGAGAACCTCGGCAGCCTCGAAGGCCTGAACAACCGCAACGGCATCGGTGACCTGGGCGACCTGGGGAACATCAACGCCGACTTGCCGACCGAGTCGCCCGGTGACCTCGGTGATCGCGAGACCGTCAACGACCTGGGCGACCTCGGGAACCTGAACACCGACGACGCGGGCCTGAAGTCCCCGACCGGCAGTCTCACCGGGCTGGAGAACGGCGACTTCGCCACCACCTTCCCGGACGGCGGCAAGGCCGTCTTCGACCCGGACACGGGACAGCTCACCAGCATCGCTCCGGACGGCTCGAAGGTCACCACCGACCTCACCCACGGGGCCGAGGTGACCAACCCGGACGGTTCCGTCTCCTCGCTGGACAACGGCCGGTTCCTCAACTCCTTCCCGGACGGCTCCAGTCACTCCATCGACCCGGACACCGGGATCGCCACCGTCACCGACCCGCAGGGCAGGACCGAGACGGTCACCCTGGACGAGCTCAACTCGGCCGGTGGGAACAGCGGTGGCAACGACAGCAGGCCGGACTTCCTGGACGACCTGCGGGACCTCGGCCAGAACCGTGATCTCGGCAACCTCGGAGATCTCAACGGGAACCAGGACCTGGACGGCCTGAACGGGAACCGGGACCTCGATCTCGACGGGCTCAAGGACCTCGCCAACGGCAGTGGCGGCAGTGGTGGGGGTGGTGGCGGCGACGGGACCAGCACCCGGGACGTCGCCCTCTCGGAGCTGGGGCTGAGTTCCCAGACCGGAGCGGGCGGCTCCGGCGGTGGCCTCCCCGGTGCGAACCTTCCGTCCGCGGAGACCCTCGGCCAGGTCGCTCCGCTCTCCGACAGCGCGGCGAACAACGCGACGACCCCGGGCGCCGGCTCCGGCGGCGGTCCGGGAGCGCCCGGCGCCCCGGGCACGCCAGGCACCCCCGGTATGCCGATGGGCGGCGGAATGGGCGGGATGGGCGCGGGCGGCGGCGAGAAGGGCAACGGCGAGCGTGTGCGGGCCGTCCTGGTCGACGCGGCGGAGGAGAGCGAACGCCGCAACCGCCGCAGGCGTAGTCCGTGGAACCGCCAGGAGGACAGCGACACCTTCCTGGCCCCCGCGCAACGGGTCTCGACCACCGGCGGCAACTCCCCGGAGGAGGAGGGGGAGCAGGAGCGCAGGCCCGCCACCGCCGCCGACTACCTGGAGGAGGACGTGGACGTGTGGGGCACGGAGGAGGGCGGCACTCCGGCTGTCATCGGCCGGTGACAGCCGTGGCGGCGGCAGAGGCGGAGCCGGAGTACGCAGCCGCCGAGGTGGACGTACGGTCATGTGTACGGATGGCGATATGATCATGAAGCTAGGAGGGGTGCGCGCATGACGGAACCGCTGGAGAAGCGCCTGGAAAAGGCCATGGCCGAACTGCACGCCGCCCAGGAGGCGGTGGCGCGCACCGAGCGCGAACTGCGGTCGGCGTCGTTCTCCGTTCTCTCCTCCGACCGGGCGGTACGGGCCACCGCGGGTCCGCAGGGCGAACTGACCGGAATCGAGTTCCTGGAGAACAAGTACCGCGACATGTCCCCGCAGGAACTGGCCGCCAGTGTCCTGGAAGCGGCCGGCGCGGCTCGGCTGAAGATGAACCGGCACGTGATGAAGGCGATGGCTCCCTTCGCCGAGCCGAGCAGCGACCTGCCGGAGCTGAAGGGCTTCGAACTGGACTGGGAGCGGATCTTCGGCCCCGAGGTTCTGCGTGAGGACGACGAGGACACCTCACGAGGCGGTCCGGCGACCCCGGCTTGGCGGGATGTCATCGGCGACGAGGGAGAGGACTGACGATGGGACCGCGGTACTACGTCGATCCGGAGCGCATCGAGGCCCTGGCACGCCAGTTGGAGGAGATCGGGGTGCTCACCCGCACCATGACCGAGGAGTTCCTGGACGAACTGGCGCTGACGGTCAGCTGGCCCGGCACCAACAGCGAGTTCTCGGAGAAGGCCAAGCCGCAGGAGCAGGAGGAGCGGCAGACCACCAAGGACACCATGCTCTCCATCAGGGACGCGCTGGTGGGCATCACGGACGCCACGATCGGCAACGTGCGGATGATGAAGGACACGCGCGACCGCAACATCGACGAGATCGAGCACGGCAACAGCCGCATCGAAACGGACGGATTCGACGGCACGGGCGGGCATGGCCGGCGCTGACCTCCGCCCCGCACGTCGCTCCCGCACACAGGGGGAAGCGGCGGCTCCGTCCTGCCCGCACGGCCCCCGGGGCGGCCGTCGGTGAGCATCCAGGTATCGCCCGAGGTCAACGCCATGATCTTCATCCTCACCGGGGAGAAGCTCATGGACGCGGACGAGGACCTCGCCTTCGAGAGCCGTCGGCCCTACTCCGGCCTCGGGCGCAAACTGGACCGGCTGTCCTCGCTGATCGACAAGTCGATCCATGACATCGGTGAGTCCATGCCGGACGATCTCGCCTCGTCGTACGCCAAGGCGATGGGCATGCTCATCGACGACGGCGGCAAGAACTACCTGCGCGACTTCTCCGACCAGCTGGACAAGATCGCCGAAGGCCGCCGCAAGACCTCCATGGACATCATGGAGTCCAAGTGGCAGGTCATCGCTGAAATCATCCGGCTGCTCATCGAGATCGCGATCTATCTGGCGATGTCCTTCTTCACCGGTGGCGCTTCGGCCAGCCAGATCATGATGGCCAAGCTGCGCAGCCGGTTCTTCATCCTCACCACCCTCAGCCACCTCCTCCAGCGGCTGCACCTGGCGCCCTCGCTGACCGAAGCGTTCGCCGAGGCGTTCACCACCTTCGCGGTCCGGCTCGCGATGATGAACTTCGCTCCGGACGGACGCCGTCCCGACGGCATCGACTGGAGCGACATCGGCAAGGCAGCCGCGTTCGGCGCGGCAGCGGGTTTCTTCACCAGCGTCTTCGACAAGTTCGCCAAGGACATCGTCCGCAGTTTCGACGGCAACTTCCTCAAGGGAGGCCCGGACCTCGACTTCAAGAACCCCAAGTGGCGGGACACGCCGGACGTCGACCTCAAGCCCAACGGCCCGAACCCTCGCCCCAACCCCAAGCCGGGCCCCGACCTCGACGATCTGCCGAAGGACCGCCCCGACCCGAAGCCGTACGGCAACGGCAACGGCCCGACCCCCTCGCCCGGCCCCGTACCCGTCACCTTCCGGGACGGTCCGCTGTCCTTCCGGAACAACCCCGAGCTGTGGCGGAACAACCAGATCCTGCGCTACAACTCCGATCGGCCGGGAGCGCTGGCCGGCCACTACGGGCTCAAGGGCACGGCCGACTTCCTCGCCGCCGGATCCGGCGAGGCCCTGGCGGAGATCCTGATCAAGGGTGCCTTCGACGGTGACTGGTCCACCAGCTGGACCACCTTCGTCGGCGCGGGAGTGAGCAGCCAGGTCGAGTCCACGCTCTCCGACACGGCTCTGAACAGTGGCGCCGAACTGCGCCATGTCATCGACAAGTTGCGCGTCCAGCCGCCGCCGACCGTCTCCTCGGGCGATATCGGTGCGCCCGGATCCGGGGAATCCGCCGGCGCCGAGGACTCCCACGGTCCCTCGCGTACGGAGGGGAGCGACGGCGGTGGCAGCACCGGCGGCGCCGGACGCGGCACGCCGCCACCGCTCGCCCAGCAGACCACGGGCCACAGCGACCTCGTCGGCAGCGAGCCGCCGCCCTACGTCGGGGACGGTTCTACACCGTTCAGCTCCGCACCGCCCCCGTACAGCAGTCCGGCGCCTCCGGCGTACACCCCGGGCCCGATGCCGGTCACCGCGGCCGAGAACGAGCTCTGGCAGCAGGTCCACAGCGGCCCGGTGGAGGTGCGCGAGCAGGCGCTGCGAGATCTGGCGGCGCTGCGGGGCGGCCAGACCCCGGATGCTGCGGAGATAGAGATCCGCGATCGCCTTCAGGACGGCCTGTCGGGCATTCCCGAGGTACGGGTGGTGCCGGGCGACAGCTCCCCGGCCACCCAGGTGGACACCGACGAGATCCGCCGTGCCCTCGGCGGTTTCGACACCCAGGTCACCATCGACCGCCCGGCCACCGTCGGCTCCCCGGGGCCGAGCGGCGGCCCGGTCGAGGGCGACCCGCCGGTCGGCGAGAACGTACCGGTGAGGGGCGATGCGTCGGCCGACGGGACCGTGTCCGTCGACGGGCCCGGTCCGGCCCCGGCGGTTCAACGGGACGGGAGCGACGCCGACCTCGGCGACGTCTCCGGCGCGAGCCGGGACAGTTCCGGCCCGGACGTCCTGGAAGAGACCGGAGGCCGGAAGGCTGACCCCGGTCTCGTCTCCCCGGCGGACGGCACACCGGAGCAGCCGGAAGCGCACACCGCGCCTCATCCGGACGCCGTCGCCACGGACCGGCCCGCCGACCCGACGACGGGCCCCGCCGCCGACGCGGACACGTCGCCCTCCGACGGCTCCGCCACCGCCGGGACGTCCCTCGGCGAGGCACGAGGAGGCGCGTCGGGTTCGGATCTCGCGGACGGCTCAACCGAGGGGAGCGGGCGCACCGATCCCGTGTCCGGTGGGACGGAAGGCGTGCCCGTCGCCCCCGCGGCCAACGCCGCTCCGGGGCAGGGCGGTTCCGCCCGGCCAGGAGGCGCCCCCACCACCGCGAGCCCTCCTGCCGCGGGACCCTCGACCGGTCCGGCCCCGGGCACGCGCACCCCGGACGCCACCCCTTCCGCGGACGGCCCCGGGACCACCACCACCGAGGGCGCGACGCAGACCACGGACGAGGACCACTCCACGCGGACCGTTGCCGACGACGCCCCTCGCCCCGGCTCCGACCCGTCCCGGTCGAGTGACGTCGACACCTCCCGGGCCACGGACCTGAACGTGACCACGGACTCCGGTCCGTCCGCCGCACCGTCGAAACCGAGCACGGTAGGCTCGTTCGCCGACCCCGTGGGCCAGGGTCCCGACAGCGCCGTCACCGACGTCAGGACGGCTCCCGACTCCTCCCGGGAGACGGGGAGCACGACGGCTCCGTCGCTGACGATCGTGGTCTCCGACGCGGAACCGCCGGGGGAGGGGACGCCGGAGTCGGCCACGCTGCTCGACACGGCGGGAACCGACCGGGTCGTGGTGCTCGGCCCCGTGACCACGGCTGACGGCACCGGCCCGGTACGCGCCGCCGTCGAGTTGACCCGCGACGCACCGGGCGCGCCGGTGCGGGTCCGTCCTCTCACCGGGCCCGGCACCGCCGCGACCGCGGACGGCACGGTCTTCCCCGGCGCGGATGTGCTGCGTCCGTTGGCCGATGCCTTCGGACCGGCGCCCCGTCCCGCCCAGCCCAGCAGCACGGCCACCCCCTCCGCTCCCTCGACCACCTCGTCCACGACACCCGCCACGACGTCCTCCGACACCCCGCCGCCCACCGGCGATGTCCCGAGGAAGTCCACGACGACAAGCGGTCCGGAGAAGCCCGCTTCGACCGTCGGACGTGACCGGGAGAAGCCCGGGGCCGCACGCGCCGACGGGGTCGTTCCCACCGTCTCGTCGGGCCCCGGGAAGCTGGCCGCCTCATCCCGCCCGTGGACCGGAACGGCCTCCTCCGTGCTCCTGGAGTCGGACCCGGGCGACGGCGGAGGGCGGGGCACCGGAGGGAACACCCCCGGGACCGGTGGCGGACGCGGACCTGGCAGGGGATCGGCCACCTCGCCCCCCGTGGAGACCGCCACGGACGACCTGTCGGCGGCCACGCCGCCGCCCGCGCCCCCGTCACCGGCCGGCCGGGTCGTCACACGGCCCGCCGCCCGCGCCACCGGTGACGGACGGTCCGGTGGCGAACCGTCCATCACCACGCTGGACGGCGCGACGGTCCCTCTCGCACAGGTGCGCCGCTGGGTTCCTGAAGCGGCGGTGCGTCCCCGCCCCGGCAAGGCCGTACAGACACTGACGGTCTCTCAGGACCCGGCCGAGGACGGTACGGAGCGCAGCGCGGGCCGTCGTGCCCTGCTGGGCCAGGACACCTTCCGTGGCGTACGGACCACACCCCCGCTCCCGGGCGCGGACACCGTGGCACCGGCCACCCCCGGCAGGATTTTCACCGGCCCGCCCGCGCCGCTGCCCGCTTCCGGAACCGAACGGGGCGCCGACGCCTTCGCCGGGCACGGCACCTCTCGGACCGTTACCCTCGGCACCGACGACGCCACCCGGCCCACGGTCAAGGTCAGCGGGATCCAGCTCGGCGAGGTCCTCAAGTCCTGGGCGACGGACGGTTCGCAGGACCGGCCGCTACTGCTGTTCTCCTGCGAGACCGGCCGGCAGCCGAACATCGCGGGCCTGGCGGTGGCTCAGCATGTGGCGAACCGGACAGGCCGCTCCGTCTACGCCCCCACCTCGGAGGTCGGCACCGCCCAGGACGAGGACG
This sequence comes from Streptomyces sp. DSM 106670, assembly GCF_055792845.1. Taxonomy (NCBI): domain Bacteria; kingdom Bacillati; phylum Actinomycetota; class Actinomycetes; order Kitasatosporales; family Streptomycetaceae; genus Streptomyces; species Streptomyces sp. DSM 106670. Next base: position 734,345 of record NZ_CM147704.1, on the reverse strand, counting down.
GCAACGTCTGGCCGGTGCTCACCGATGGGGCGGACGGACCGGGCCGGTGGCGGCTGTTCACCCCGGAACCCGCCGGGGCCGACCTGGACGCGCTGGCACGCGAGGCGGGGCTGCACGCGGGCCCCGACCCGGCCGACGCCTTTGCCCGCGCCCGCACCCTCCAACAGGTCCGCACTCTGCGCGAGGTCCTCGGACCGGACGCCGAACAGCAGCCGGAGAACCGGCAGGCACTGGCAGCTCTCGCCTACGTCGACGGTGTGCGTTGGCGTGCCCCGGGCACCGCCGCCCGCTACGGCGACGGTCGTATGACCCCGGACCTGCTGGACCGGATGGTCACCGACTGGTACACCGCCACCGACCTCACGAACGTCGACCCGGCCACCGGACCCACACCGGGGCAGTACAGGGCATTCCTCGAAGCCGCCGCCGAACTGCGGGCCGGTGCGACCCCGGCGACGACTCTCGACGCCCTGCTGCCGCCCCCACCGCCCGAACTGCCCCCGGACACCTTGGTCTCGCGGTCCGATGCCCTCGGTCTTTCCTATGCGCGCTCCGCCGAGATCGCCTGGTCACTGTCGAACGCACCGCTCCCGTTGCCCGAACTGGGCCTGGGCCCCGAGGACACCGCCGAGCTGGCCCGCCGTCTGCACCGGCCGGAGCCCCCGGCCCCGCCCACCCCGGCCCCGCCCACCCCGACCAGGCCGCACGACGTGCCCGAGTCCGGTGGGATCCCGCCCTTGCCCGCGCCCCCGGTGAACTCCCTGGTCGTCGATTCCTACACGGCTCGGCATGTGTATGGCATTCCGGAGAAGAATTTTTCCAAGTTCCGTGATGTGGCGCGGGATCGGAATGTGGTCGTGGATGTGCGGCCGACGAATCCGTCTGCGCCGAAGTGGTTGGATGCGGGGGCGATGCCGAAGCCGCAGGACATCAAGGCGAAGACGGTCAACGAGGTTGATGTTCTGTTGGGGGCTGATGCGGGGAACGTCGGTCTGGTGGGTTATTTCAAGCCGGTTCTGCCTGCTGAGGGTTCGGTTCCGGTGGATGCGTGGGACGGGGTGGTCTCGCGGTTCAATCAGCGGTCCGTGGAGTTTCATGAGCTGGCCGGGAAGATGGCCCAGTATGAGGCTGAGGGCAAGTTCACGGTGCATGACGGTATCGTGTTCGGTTTTGATGCCGAGGGTGGGCGTCGTCCGATCACGGGAGATCATGATCTGTTCGATGTGTCGTCTCCGGATGGTTCTCGGATTTCGCATCCGGAGCATGATGCGCTGATTGATGAGATGCGGGCCAAGGACATGGCGGTGGCGCATGGTGCGCACATGTTCTGGAATCCGCCGACGGCGTTCGACAAGTCGGTGTTCGACAAGATCGTCGGTTCCCATCAGGGGCCTTCCGGCGAACCGCTGCTGCGTTTCACCCCGAACAGCGACCACGCCGTGCTCACGTGGACGCAGAAGCTCAAGCCCGGACAGGTCGATTCCTACACGGCTCGGCATGTGTATGGCATTCCGGAGAAGAATTTTTCCAAGTTCCGTGATGTGGCGCGGGATCGGAATGTGGTCGTGGATGTGCGGCCGACGAATCCGTCTGCGCCGAAGTGGTTGGATGCGGGGGCGATGCCGAAGCCGCAGGACATCAAGGCGAAGACGGTCAACGAGGTTGATGTTCTGTTGGGGGCTGATGCGGGGAACGTCGGTCTGGTGGGTTATTTCAAGCCGGTTCTGCCTGCTGAGGGTTCGGTTCCGGTGGATGCGTGGGACGGGGTGGTCTCGCGGTTCAATCAGCGGTCCGTGGAGTTTCATGAGCTGGCCGGGAAGATGGCCCAGTATGAGGCTGAGGGCAAGTTCACGGTGCATGACGGTATCGTGTTCGGTTTTGATGCCGAGGGTGGGCGTCGTCCGATCACGGGAGATCATGATCTGTTCGATGTGTCGTCTCCGGATGGTTCTCGGATTTCGCATCCGGAGCATGATGCGCTGATTGATGAGATGCGGGCCAAGGACATGGCGGTGGCGCATGGTGCGCACATGTTCTGGAATCCGCCGACGGCGTTCGACAAGTCGGTGTTCGACAAGATCGTCGGTTCCCATCAGGGGCCTTCCGGCGAACCGCTGCTGCGCTTCACCCCGAACAGCGACCACGCCGAGCTCGTCCACCCCGCAGCCCGCCCGGTCGAGAACAGGAAATCGCCCCGCGAGCACACCGCTGTCCCGGGCCTGGCGGGGACGGTCCAGGCGGACGGCCAGACCTTCCACAGGATGCCCACCCGGGGCGACGGGGACTGCCTCTTCCGGTCGCTCCTCGACACCGCGCGCAGCCACCCTGTCCCGCCTGCCTGGGCCGCGCGGAACGTCGCCGGACTCCGCGAGCTGCTTCGTGACCGGCTCGCCGGCTCCGAACTGCTCGCCCCGAACGTCGAAGCCGCCCCCGATCCGGTGCTCGTCGTCGTCGACGACCTGCGGATGGCCGCTCTGGACCGGGCACGGAACGCCGAGGAGCGGGACCGGACACGGGAGACCTGGGACCGGATCGCGCAGGAGGTCGTCGAGGCCGGGGACGAACGCCGGTGGCGGCAGATCCTGGAGGAGAGCGGCTATCCCCGCCTCGCCGCCGTGGCGCCCACCCCCGCCGACGCGCGGCGGCTCGGCACGGACGGGCTGATCCTCGCCGCGGCCGAACAAACGGCCCTGTGGTCCTCGCCCTTCGCCGACGCGCTCCCGCTCGCGCTGGCACACACCCTCGACCTGGAGCTCCGGCTCGTCCGGCCCGACACGTCGGCACCGGAGGGCACCTCCGTCATTCCGCTCAACCCCGGAGGCCGTGGCGGCACCCTGCACGTCGCCTACAACGGCTCCGACCACTACGACACCCTGGTTCCGGCCACGGCTCTGCCCACCCCCACCCCCACCCCCAACCCCGATCCCACCCGGGCCACCGAAGATCCGGCCGGCTCCGACGTCTTCGGGGAGTGGCTGCGGAGCATGGGTGGGATCACGGATCTGGACGTCCCCACGGAGGAGAGCCCGGTCCCGGTCGTCCCCACGGAGGAGAGCCCGGTCCCGGTCGTCCCCGCGAAGGAGAGCCCGGTCCCGGACGTCTCCGCCGAGGAAAGCCCGGACCGGGGCGATCCCGTACCGCTGGAGACGCAGCTGGAGCGGCACCGTCCGGCAAGACTGCTCACCGGCGAGGACGCCCGGCCGCCGGGCCCCGCTCCGCGCACCGTCACCTTCGACGACGGCAGTCGCCTGCCCACCGTCCTGATCAGCCCGGACGCCGATCCGGGCGACGGCTCCACCGGACCGGGCGCGCGGACCGCCGGGACGCCGAGGACCGGACTCCTCAACGGCCCGGGCGTCCTCACGCTGCGCTCACCCGAGCAGGTGGCGAAGGAGATCTTCGACCAGCTGCCGAAGAAGCTCCGCACCCAGTTCGACGGGGCGGAGCTGCTGCGCCTGCTGCGGGACCAGCCCGGTGCGTTCACCTCCCCGCGCGGTGCCCGCCTCGTCGGCCGGGAGAAGTCCGGGGTCGGCCACGAGATGATCGTCGAGGCCGTCCCGTACCACCGCTGGGAGCGTTTCTCCGAAGCGGGCGGCGCCACCGTCCGGTTGGACACGATGAGGCGCGGCCAGGCCGGTACGGGCGGCGGGCGCAGCGTCGGCGTCGGCCGCCGGGTCGCCGCGGCGCTGGGCATGGGCCCGCCCCTCAACTGGTTGCTCAAGATCGGCGTCTCGCTGGGCTGGACCCGCAGGACCGACTACACCTTGGGCACCCAGGCGTACCACCAGAGCGAATACCGGGCCTGGACGGGGTCCCACCTGCACCTGGACGATGTCCACTACCAGGTGCGTGTCGAGCGGATCACCGAGGATCCGTCGGCCCCCGTACCGGGTGTGCCGCCCGCCGCCGCACCCCACTGGCAGCGCAGCGAGGTGCACTCGGCCGGGTTCGCCATGCGGGACGGGTTGAGCTGGCGGCTGCCGGACGACCTCACCGTGCCTTTCACGGGGCCGAAGCGCGCCCCGGAGACGCTCACCTTCCCGGACGGGGTCGAGCCGCGGATCGCCGACACGACCGCCCTTCACCTGACGGATCCGCCCGAGGAGATCGCACTCGCCATCTCCGGTGCACGCCCCGGAAGCTCGGCGCATCGCACGCTGATCTCGTACGTACGTCCCGGGCGGCTCCTCGGACTCTTCGGCCGCCTCTCCGGACCCGTCAGCGGGCCCGAGCTGACCCGGGGCAGCGGGCAGCACCCCTTGGGCCATCTGATCGTCGAGAGGTCGATCCCGCACCGGGCCACTCTGGTCACGGAGTCGGTCAAGGCCGAGATCCGGGACCTCGCCCAGACCACCTACCAGAACCAGCGCGCTCACGCGCGCAACACGGGTTTCGGCGTACAGGTCACCGCGGGGCCGAACAACACCCTCATCGGCCCCGAGACCGACGTACGCATCCAGGCGGGTGCTCTGGTCCGCACCGATCTGAGTGCGGGCCGGAGCCACTTCCTCGGCGCCGACTCCGCCCGCAAGGTGACCGGCCGTGTCCGCAACCAACCGGTGGCGCTCTACCGGGTGGAGCGCACCCTGATGGTCCGCAAGGCCGGTCAGCCCAGCTCCGCGGCCCGGCCGGTCCGCGTGGTCAGCCTCGACTGGTACTCCACCCAGGACGCGCGCCGGCTCGCCGGCTGGGACAGCCGTACCCCCGGAGCGACCGGGCCGAACCCGACCGCCGAACCGCCGGTGCCGTGGTACCTCACGCGGGAGGACCCGGTGCACCTGGGCGGCCAGGTCCGTGCCGAGGGCTTCGTGCCGGACCAGCGGCCCCCGGCCCCGACGACGGCCACGCCTGCCCCGGTCGCCGCGACGACGGCTCCCGCCCCGGCGACGACCACGCCCGCCCCGCCACCGGTCACGCCCGCGCCCGTTCCCCAGGACCCTCTGAAGGCCTTCACCGACACGGTCCTGGACACGCTGCACCGCGCGTACCCGTCGCTCTTCGTCCCGCCGCTGATGCTGCGCCACCCCCACCTGGCCAAGCTCTGGTACGGGGACGGGCGCATGCGGACCGCTCTGCACAACGAGCGCCAGGTGCGCGAGGCGCTGAACCGGCCGACCCTCGCGCAGAGCCTCGACGATCTGACCACCACCGGCGTGCCGGTCACCCTGACGGAGGACAGCAAGGTCCGCCGGGGGCACCACACGCTCATCCTGCGCGCCCGGCTCACCGACCGACGGTTCGAGACCACTCTGAGCGAACGCTCGCTGCGCAACGCCGTCGTCGGCACCGAGATCTCCGGTCAGGGCCAGCAGGACTCCACCACTCTCTCCGCCGGCGTCGAGCTGGGCATCTCGCCGCGCGAACACGACAAGGACCCCGGCACCGGGCTGCCCCGTCAGGCGGGCAACGTCTCTCTGGGCGCCCGCTACGCGCACACCCGCACGCGTGCCACCAAGAACACCGTCGCGGTCACCCACGATCAGCTGGCCTTCCAGAACAACTCCGACCTCTACAGCTACCAGGTGGAGTTGGGCGCCACCTTCGAGGGGCACCGCCGCCCGCGCGGCTGGACCCGGCTGGTCTCGGTGGGACTGCTGGGCGCCGGCGTCTTCGTCAGCAAGGTCGCGGAGCGCCCGCTGTTCGCCCGGGGGACCGAGACCGTGGGCCGGGTGGAGCTGGCCGTCCCCGCAGCCCACGGCTCCGAGCGCCACGCCCCTGTCGACCCCCCGGCCACCGGCCCCGCGCCGACGCCCGCACCCGCCCCGGCACCGCGAACCCTGTCCTCCACCGAGGCCGACCAACTCCTGGACGGCACACGGCCCTTGCCCCGGACCTCCGCGGCCGACCGGCAACTCGTGAACAAGCTGCTCAGCGCCCCGCACGTAGTTCTCGGTGCTGAGGGCGGCGAGCGGCGCCAGCAGCTCGTCCAAGACACCGCCGACCGCGCCACCGGCGACTCCTGGCACGTCAACGCGCCCGGCACCCCGATCCGCACGGCCCTGCGCCGGGCCATGGCCAACCTCGGCGTCGCCGGGCAACTCGGCCAGTACCTGGGCCCGTTCGGCTCCCGCATCACCGGTCTCACCGGTGCGGGCCCCTTCTCGACGCACTACCTCAAGGCGGCGGTGCGGGGCGAGCTGGAGAACCTTCGTGTCAAGAGCGACCCGAAGCCGGGCAACCTCGAAGCCACGATCGGCAACGAGCACCGCGTCGCCGGCACCTCCGGCAGCGGTTCCCGGACCACCCTCGGACTCCAGGGCGCCGTGACGCCGGTGCAGCGCGCCCCCGGTCAACAGGCGCTGGTGGGTGCGTACTCGTCCGCGCTCCAGTACGCCTGGGGCAAGGGCCGCAGCGTCTCCCAGACCCTCACCCGGGGCCGCAACACCACCCTCAGCTACGCCGGCCGGATGTACCTGGTGGTCGCCGACGCCGCCGAGACCGTGGCCGTACGCGACCGCTGGACGGCCGCGATGGGGACGGTCGGCACCCGGGCCGGGGGCCGGATCAGCTCCGCCGCCGGCCGGATCTCCGGCCGGCTGGGGCGCGGGCTCTCGCCGCGCCGCGCGGCCGCCGCACTTCACCGCGTCCGCGACGCGGTGATGTTCCACCTGCCGATGCAGGACGCGATCGAGGCCGGCCTCGCCCCGGACGGGCTCGGCACCAGCACACCGGACAACCTCGGCGGCGGCTACCGGCTGCCCCCGTTCCTCCGCCGCCGCCACTTCCCCTCCCACCCCAGCGGCCAACTCGACGCGAGCCGGGCGGCGCAGCAGCTGATGCGGCAGCTGGAGCGGATGGGCGTGCCGTCGCACGACCGGGAACAGGTGCTCCAGCGCCTCTCGCCGGACTTCCTCCGCTCCCATGTGCATGAGTTGACCACCGACGGGATGGCCCTGCCGGTCCACTACCGCACCTGGTCCAGCCCGCACCACCTGCCGGTCGGCGGCAGCCCCGGGCAGCTGCGACTGACCCTGACGCCGGTCACCACCACTGTGGAACGGCTGCGCACCGGCTATGAGTTGGAGGACTACCGCACCACCGCCCGCGACGACGTCGACGGCCGTTCCCAGGACCGTGGTGCCGATGTGACGCTCAGCGCGAGCGAACGCGCCGCGGGCAGCGGGGTGCTGGCCGCCAACCCCGCGCTCCAGGGCACCGCGGCCAAGCAGCGGTCGAGCAACGTGACCGAGGCGGTCGGCAGCACCTCGATGCCCAACATCGCGACCACCCAGGCACACGCCGAGATCGTGACCACCTACACGCTGACGGCCACCCTGGTCGACGCGTCCGGCAAGCCGCTCGGCCCCACCGCCACCGCCCCCGTCGGCAGCCTCAACGAGATCCTCCCGGCGAGCCTGCTCACCCCGGACGGCGACGGCGCCGACGGTGCGCTCACCGAACAGGACGTTCCGGAACCGCCGCGCGCAGTGAAGGTGCTGACGGCCGATCAGGCCCTGCCGGACTCCATCGCACGGTGGCGCACGGCGGGCGGGGAGGCCGGTGGGAGCGACCCGGACATCCTGCCCTTCGACGATGTGATCGGCTCCGGCATCCTCGCCGTGGACATCCTCGGCTCGGCCAATGTGCAGGACGCCCTGACCCTCGCCACCGCACGCGCCGACGGCTTCCCCGGCGACACGGACCTCGGCAAGCGGCACACGGACACCACGCTCACCGAGCGGGTACGGATGGCCCGGCACACCCCGCTCACCGCCCTCGGCACCGCTCCGGCCCAGGCCCAGCAGGAGGCCACCTCCCAGGTCGGTCTGACCGCGGGCTTCCGCGAGGCGCTCGGGGCCGACGGCTCGCCGCTGCCCACCCAGTCCTCCGCCCGTCTCCTCGGCCAGTCCCACACCGCCGACTCCCGTCTCTACGCCAAGATGCACCGGAGCGGCGCGCGGCTGCTGGCCGTGGAGAACAAGCCGCGCATGGAGGCCATGCAGCGGCGCAAGACCGGCGACGCGCTGGACGCGGGCATCACCGACAACGTCGAGGGCGCGATCAGTACGTCGCCGCTGGCGGGCAACAGCAACGCGGGCGTGACCAACCCCGGTGCCACGGTCCCGATCGGCGGCGCCAACGACTCAACCGCGCTCAAGAGCGCCACCGACACCACCCTCGGCACCCACGTCAAGGTGGTCACCGACCGCAGCATGCTCTTCGCGGTCCCGGTCAGCTGGCTCTCGGTGGCCGAGGTGGACCACCGGGTCACCGACAGCCGGCCGATGCAGGCCCTCGGCAAGCCCAGGCGCGGCCCGCGCGCCGTCGAGGCCGAGACCACCGCCCTGGTCTGGCTCCGCGAGGACATCGCCCGGGACTACGGCCTCCTGGACGACACCACCTTCCCCGACGAAGCCCGTGCGGCCTGGGACGACCAGGCCAAGGCCGCGGCCGACCTCGCCACCGCCGAGAAGAACTACTACGACGCCCGCGCGAAGACCCGGGAGACCTGGCTCGACCTGAGCCCCGAGGAGCAGGCCGCGCTCGGCGACGACGACACGGCCACAGTCCTGCCCCGGACGGTCGCCGCGTCCCCGGCCGTCGCCGCCTGGCAGACAGCCCGAGAAGAGGTACGCCGGTGGCAGCAGCGCCTGGAGACCGCCGCCGCCGATCACCATCGCCTGCACCGGGCCGCCGCCCGGCTCACCGCTCACCACCAGGGGCTGACGCCGGACAAGGAAGCCGCACAGGAATACGCCGCACCGGACTGGCGCTCCGAGGCGCCGGAACCGTACAAGGTCACCGATGCCACGGACACGGCCCCGCGCACCCTCACCTCCCCGGACGGCGCCACGACGCGCGACGTGCACGAGGTGCCCCACGACGGAGCGTCGTTCTTCCACGCGCTGCTCGCCACCGCCTCCAGCACACCGGACCGGCTGCCCTACCTGCTCGGCGACGACCTCGCCGCCCGGTATGCCGCGAATCCGGGCGACACGGCGCTCACCGCCGAGGCCGTGACCTCGGTACGCGACCGGCTCGGCTGGGCGTTGGGGGACCCGGCCAACGAAGATCTGCTGGACGCCCTCGCGCTGGACGCGGCCGACAGCTTCACCCAGGACGAGATCGACGCGGCGGGCATCCGGCTGACCCCCGCGCAACAGGCCGAGTTCGACGCCCTCGGGCGCCTGCCGCAGACGCTCTGGCCGAGCCCGGAGCAGCGGGCCTCGCTCGCGCTCTCGGCGCTTTCCCGTCCGTTCACCGCCGAGCCCGCGACCACCGCACCCGGTGCTGGAACCGAGCAGTCGGCACGCCGCGCGGGCGACCACGGAGGGGCGGATCTGCTGCCCGCTCTGGCCGCCCGGGTGCTGGGCATGCCCCTCACCGTGGTCACCGGCGAGGGGCGTGACCAGGTCTTCCTGCCGCGCGGCGGCGATCCGGCGTCCCTTCGCCCGGCGACCGATCCCGTGCTCTTCCTGGCCGACGGCTACTTCCACGCCGCGTTGCCCCCCGGATCCCCGGCCCCCCGTACCGCGGCTCTCCCCGGGCCCGCGTCCGCCTCCGACGCGGAGACGGACGGCGGCACCCGGACCGATCCCTCCGCGCACCGCACCCACAGCGCGCTCCCGTGGGCTCCGCCCGCCGACGCGGCGGGCCCCCGCTACCGGCTCGACCGCCAGGGGATCCTCACCGCCCCCGACGGAGCCACCTACCGCCAGGGAACCCCCACCGGCCGCGGCAACGGCTTCTTCGGCGCGCTCTCCGCCGCCCTGGAGCAGACCGCGAGCCGGCCGGGCCTCGACCGGCGCGAGGCCCGCCGGCTGACCCGGCGGGCCGCCGAACCACCGGCCGCCCTGATGCGGATGAACGGGCTGCCCGGCACCCCGGAGGAGCGCGGGAGGCTCTTCGACCCGCCCCCGATGGTCGTCCGGCCCGGCGCGCCCGCCCCCGGCCCACAGGCGGTGGACAGCCATCTGCGCCGCTACCTCGCCACCGCCCCCTGGGGCCCGGACGCCGACCGCCTGCTCGCCGAGTGGGCCGCGTCCGCCACCGGCACCGTCGTCACCCTGATCGAGGAGAACGGCACCGCGCACACCTACCCCGGCCCGGCCGCGGCCGGAGAACCGCACATCCGGCTCCGCCGCCGCGGTGGCGACTTCGTCCCGCTCACCGAACTGACCCCGGCGACCGCCCCGGCCCTGTCCGAAGGCACCTCGCTGCCCCCGCCGCCCGCCCAGGGCAACGTCGTACCCACGTCCGGGCAGCCGAGCACGGTGCCCGCCCCGGCGACGGCCGCCGCCGTCCCCCCGCCGACCGGCGCGCTCGCCGACCTGGCGGCCCTGCTGCCCGGTATGACGGCCGGCGACCGGGCGAGGGAGCTGGCCCTGCTGTCCTCCGCCGACCGGGAACGGCTGGCCGCCGATCCCGCCCTGGTGACGGAGCTCCGCTCGAGCCTCTCCGATGGCGAACTCGCCGAAACCGCAGCCCAGTTGCTCGTGCATGTGGCATCCGGTGTGGACCAGCCGGTGTCCGCCGGGCACGTGGCACGGGAGCGGATCGCGGCCATGCTGCGCGACCCCGCGGTGGCGATCCGCCTGCTGGAGCGGGGAGCCCGGGTGCTCGTGGTGCCGAAGAACGAAGCCCTGACGACGCTCGGCCCCTTCCGCGAACTCGCCGGCCGCCGGCTCTCCCCGACGGAACCGCGCACCTGGGACACCGTGCGCGGCGCGGGCGAGTTGAGCACCGGCATCACCGAGGAGAACCTCCTCGGCGAGACCACCGGCGTACCGGGCGCGTCGAGCTACGTGGACGGATACTCCACCACCACCCACGAGTTCGCGCACACCATCCACCTGTACGGGCTCAGCGAGTCCGACCGGCGGACGATCACGGCCGCCTACCACGCGAAACTGAACCCGACCGACGGGCGGGACCCCGCCCACGTGGACTGGCCGGACGGTCCCCGCCGCAGCGCGGTGGACGGTCGGCCGACCGACAACTACGCCTCCACCAACGAGTTCGAGTACTTCGCGCAGGCCGTCAACGCCTACCTCTCCACCAACACCGGCCATGACCCGTACACGCAGCAGCCGCGCAACAACGGCCCGGACTGGGTACGGGCCAACGAGCCCGATCTGCTCCCCCTGCTGGAGCGACTGTTCGGCGCCACCCCCGGGCAGGACGGCCCCGGACCCGCCAACCCCGTCGAGGCCACCCGCGCAGAGAACGAGATGTACGAGGGGTTCCGCGCGCTCTGGGACCAGACGGAAGGCCTCCACCTCCCGCAGCCGCACCCGGCCGCCCCCACGCTCCCCGGCACGCCCCCCACGGCGGACGCGGGGACGGCAGGCGACGGACCGACCGCTCTGCCCCCGCCGCCCGACCGCCGCAGCGGCTGGGCCGAGCCGCCGGAGGGGCTGATCGAGTCGCTGGACCGGATGCGCGCCGGCGACCCCGACGCGGAGGCGCTGTCGCGCTTCCGCTTCACCGAGACCGGCGACAGCGACGACTCCGCGAGCGTGGAGAACGACGCCGACACGGTGCCGCACGGGTGGGGGGACCTGCTGTTCGGACCCGCCGCCAGGTACGACTACTCGCCCGAGGCTCTGGCCGAGGCCGCCCGGTCGCTGGAAGAGCTGTCCCGCCGGGACGGTGCGCACGCGTCGGTGGCGACCGGTGTCCTGGACAGCCTGCACGACCTGGCCCGGCGGGTGCTGAACCTCGACCCCGGTACGCCGGTCGGGCCGCGCGACCTGCTGCTGCTGGGATCGCTGGCGCTCAGCGCCTCGCCCGACGAACTGGCCGACGAGGACCTGCTCGCCGCATACCTGACGCGTCTGGACATCGCCCTGGGCGAGGGAACCCTGGTCGCTTCCGGGCACAGCACCGGACGGAACTGGGCCGGTGTCGGCGGCCGGACGCCGCCGCTCGACTCCTACGCGGCACAGGACGAGAACGGCCTCCAGACCATCTGGCCCGCCCCCTGGCCGGCCGCATATGTCGTGCTGGCCCAGCCCTTCGGCGGCACCCTGCGTCTGCACACCCCGGACGGAACGCTGCGCCTGGAGGAGCCCGAGCAACTGGCCGGGCTGGTGGCCCGTGATCCTCTCAGGGACGAGGGGACGGACGTGGTGCTGGCCTTCTCCCACGAGGAGATCGAGTCGGTCGCGCGCTTCGTGGCGGATCTCACCGGCTCGCGCGTCTGGTTCCCGAACCTCACCGGCTCCGCCCTCGGGGGATCCCCGCCCACCGTGCAGTTGGTCACCGACTGGCGTGGCGGCCCCGACCGCCTCTCCATCGGTCCGATCCGGGACGGTTCGGCGCACGCATGGATGTCTCTGCGGCCGGGACAGGAACCGGTCGCGGGCGAACGCGCTCCGGACGGCCTGGAGACGGCCGATGGACCGCCCGACCGGACCGGGAGCACGACCGCCAGGGAGGCGCGCAGGGCCCGGCCGCTGCTCACGCGGAACTACGGGATCATCGACCGGCGGGGCGACGGCGTCCTCTTCCGCACCATCGGCAACGGTGACCTGCGGTGGAACGCGCCGCGAGCTCTCGAGGGCACCGAGAACGCGCCCGAACTCGCCCTGCCGGTCCAGCTGTGGGACGTGGCGACGACCGACGACCGTCCCCTGGTCCGGATCTCGGCCGACCGTACGCTCGCCGTGTTGAACGATGCGTACGGGCAGCAGGTCTATGCCACCTCGCGAGCGGTCGAGGAGGCCACCGCCAAGCTGAAGCGGGCCGGACTGATCGTCCGGCTCGGGACGGACGACGAGCTGGGCATCGTCCTGCCGCTGCCCGGAGGGGGCAGCCAACAGCTCTTCCGGGTCACCCCCTTCTTCGTCAACCGCGAGGGCGACTCCACCGAGGAGGTGTGCCGTGACTTCGCCGACATGCTGGCGGACCAGGGCCGGACGTCCCACCTGATCTTCCGCACCCCGCACGGCGGGCCCGTGGTCACCGCGCCGGTGAACGCCACCAGCGGAACCGAGGTCACCGGCACCCACCACCTGGCCGAAGGACTCGCCGGGGCCGCCGACGGCGACGTGTCCCTCGACCGGGTGGACTCCCACTGGGCGGCTTCGCTGGTCCGTCAGGACGATCGGCCCGCCGGCGGCGACGACACCGGTCCCACCCCCGCCGAGGCGTACGGCAGCGCCCTCAGCCTGGAGGCGGATGACGACCCCCGGCGCGAGAAACTGACGGCGGCGGCCCTGCGGATCGGGGTCAACGAACACGCGTGGGCCGATGTCGGCGAGGGCTATCTCGTCCAGTCCATCGCGGCACCGGGGGAGAACGGCCCGAGTCTGGCGACGAACTACGCCGTGCCGTCGAGCCCGCCCGACGCCTCGCACTTCGGCTACCACTTCATCACCGTGGTGCTCGCCAGCGAGGACGGAACCCACCAGGTCTCCCTGGAGAACCACGCCCGGCAGTACCAGCACGAGGAGCGCTACCGCCGGACCGTCACCGCGAACTACGAGGCCCGCACGATGGCGGAACTGCAGGAGCTCAAGGAGGATCTGGGCCGCGAGATCGCCCGGCAGGAGGCCGACGGCGCGGATGAGAACCTCAGGGAGGTGCAGCGCTTCCGCGATCTCACGATCCTCCTGATCAGCGCCAAGAACGCCGAGGAGACGCGGAACGCCTTCGCCGTCGGCACCCCGGAACACACCCAGGCGCACGCGAGGTTCACCGGCCTGCTGCAGTCGGCCGCCCAACGGGTGAGGGGCATCGAACGGGTCGTGCCGGGCAACCGGCGCTGGTACATGCGGATGTACACCCAGCGGCCCGGGGAGTCGGCACACGACGTCAACGCCCATCTGGTGGGCGATGAGCCCTCGGCGGAGGCCAACCCGCTCACCGCGAGCGTCGTGCGGGGGCAGCAACTGCTCCCCGTCCAGGTGCTCTTCGATCCCGGCACGGAACGGACGCCCGAGGGTTCGACGCAGGCCGTCCGGCACCTCAGCAGGGGAGTGGCCCGCACCGGGCTGTGGAACCACGCCAACGGGCTGCCGCTCCCCGAGATCACGCTGACCGGTCACCGGCCCGGCCGGTTGGGCCGCGACCTCGGAAAGATCCGTGCCCAGGCGGTCGCCGAGACGGTCCGGCGGGAGCTGGAGACCGCGCTCGCCCAGCTCCAGGACGGGCTGCCGGGGCCACACCTGAGCGCCGACCTCTTCACCGTCCGGCCGGTGTCGACGCGCGACCGGGGGAGTTCCGCCGCCGACGCCGTGCGCATCACCGTCGACGACCGACGCGGCGGACCCCGGAGGGTCGCCGTCCGGGGCCTGCTCGGCGGCTCGCCCGACGACGGCCTCGACCCGATGGCCGAGCAGTGGCCGATCGGACGCCCGGTCACCGTGATGCGCCCCCGATTCGGCGAGCGGACGCCCCCAGCGGCGCCGTCCGTCTCCGAGGCGCCCGAGCCCGACCAGTCCTCCACCTCCGGGAAGGGCAAGAGCCCCGAGCCCGGTCCCCGGCGCTGGTTCCCCTACATCCGGACCGCCGACTCCCGGCCGGAACCCTTCCGGTACGAGGTCGCCGACACCGGGCACCTTCGCCTGCCGACCGGACGGCAGATCCCGCCCACCGGCTGGACGCGGTTCGGCGACGACTTCGTGCACACCGAGACCGGCGCGCTTCTGCGGGGCGACAGTGGCTGGCTGGGCCGGGTCGCCAACATCGACACCCTCGCGCCGGCTCTGTCGCATCTCGACCCGGACGCGGCTCCGTACCGCGTCACGACCGACGGTTCGTCGCTGCACCTGGTGCCCGAGGACGGCGGCGGCACCGCGTTCCGCATCCCGCTGCGCGAGGGACCCGCGCCGCGCGCCCGCATCGACGACCGGCCGCGCGTCGTCGTGCGATCCTCCTTCGACGTACGCCGGATCGCCCTCGGCGGCGAGTCGGTCACCGACCTGGAGATTCGCCTCGCGCTGCGCCCCGGGGACGGAGAAGAGGCCACCGACACCGTGCTGGCGCGGGTACGCGAGGGCGTGGAGGAGTTCTACAACCGCCCGGAACACCGTCTCCCCAACGGCGACCGGGTGCACATCACCATCACCCCGGTCGCGCCGGACGCCTCCCCTCACCTGACCGTCGACCTCGTCGGCCGGGACCGGCCGATGAACCAACGGGCGTGGTGGGCCGACGCCGAACCGGTGGAGTTCGCCCACGAGCTGGCCCACCAGCTCTTCCTGCGCGACGAGACCCGCGGGGCCGACAACCCGGCCCGGCTGCACGCCCCCGGCAGCCTCCTCGGGCCGTTCCGGGAGCAGGCGCCCGCCGGTCTCGCACAGGGCGGACTGCGCGACCGTCACCTCCAGGTGTGGGCCGCCGTCGTCGGCGATCTTCCGGCGCACGTCGTGGCGGACGGCACGAGCTGGGACCAGGCCTGGGCGGACACGAGGGAAGAACGCAGGGAACGGGTGTGGGCCGACCCGGTGTCGCTGCCCACACCCTCCCCGCAGACCGAGCCGGACGGCTCCGTGCCGCCACCGCTGCCCCCCGGAACCCTCCCGGCCGACTCCGACGAGAGCGCCGACCCCCCGGTCTGGACCTGGCCGGACTGGCTCGCCCCCGTCTTCGGACCGCAGTGGAGGCAGGCCCCGGACGCCCGGCTCCAGGAGACCTCACAGGCCCTGTACGCACGTGCCGAGGAGACCGCCGCCGGCCGAAGCCTGCGCGACGGGCTGGCCGACCTCACCCGGCAGGTCCTGCACATGCCGGACAACGCTCCGGTGACCGCCCAGGACGTACTGGCCCTGGGATCGCTGGCGTTGGAGGCGTCCTCCGACGACCTCGCCAGTGCCGAGGACCTCGCGCTGTACTTCGTCGACCGGCAGATCGAGTTCCACAGCGACGCCCTGGCCGACGACACCCTGGTGCGCACGACCGACGGGCAGCCGGTCGGACGCGACTTCACCGACGCCGACGAGCCGGCGCCGGCCCTGGACGCCACCTTCACCGAACGGTCCGGTCGACTCACCCGACTGCGGGCGCCCTGGCGCAACCCGTACCTGTTCGTCGCCGAAGAGGCCGAGGGCGGCGGCATCGAGATCGTCACGCCCACCCGCACCTTCGTGGTGCGTGACGTTGTCGAGATGGCCCGGATCGTCTCCTACGACTCCCGCCGCCCGCCCGGCGCGGACATCGTCCTCGCGCTCCCCGCCGCGTACGCGCCCGCCGTCGCCGACATGGTCGCGGGGACGACGGCCCGGCCCGTCTGGTATCCGCAGGGCCCCGTCGAGATCGCGACGCACCCCCGGACCCAGGTCCGCCACCTGGTGCTGCACCAGTCCGACGGCGACCCCGAGGCGGGCTGGGCCACGCCCCCGCCGCCCCGGGAACCCGGTCTGGCCGGAGCGCGCGACCTCAGCAGCGACAGCGAGTCCGAGGCGGACAGCGAAACCGACAGCGACGGCGACGCGGAATTCGACCGTATGGTCGAGGAGTTGGAACGCGAGCGCCGGATCGACGCCCTGCGCCCCCGGCCGCTGATCACCCGCGACTACCAGGTCGTCGACGAGAGCGGCACCGGGGTGCTGTTCACCGGGCCGGGGACCCGCACGGTGGGCGAGGTGCCCGCCACGGCTGATCCCGACGCACCCTCCCTCGTCCTTCCCCGTCAGGCCGGGGGCGAGGTCCGTGCGACCGAGCGGCCGCCGCTGCACATCTCCGCCGACCGCACCCTGGCGCTCCTCTCGGCAGGCGACGACACCACCGGCCGCTCCCGGCAGGTCTACGCCACCCGGGTCGCCATCGAGCGCGCCTCGGTTCGCCTGACCGCGGCCGGGGCCGGCGTGCGACTCGTCGCCGACCCGGCGGTGAGCCTTCTGCTGAACCACGAGGACGGCTCGACGGGAGAACCGCTGTTCCGGGTGGAGCCGCGGTTCCTGACCCCCTCAGGAGTGTCCGAACACGCCTTCACCCGGGATTTCGCCCGCATGGTCGCCGGCACCGGCGCCCCGCCCCTCTCCCACCTCGCCTTCCGCTCCCCGAGCGGAGCCCTGGCCACCGCCCCGGCCAACGCGCAGCACTCCCGCGAGGTCACCGGCACCCACCACCTGGCGCAGGCACTGGCCGGGATCGCCGACGGCACCCGCCCCGCCACCGATGCCACCCCCCGCTGGGCGGCCCACCAGGTCTCCGCCGACCCGCGGTTCGGCGGCGGGGTGGTGGGTGCGCCGATGCCCGGCGCGGCCTACGGCAGTGCCCTGAGCCAGACCCCGGACAACACCCGCCGCGGCCCGTTGACCGCGGCCGCGGCCCGTGCCGGAATCAACGAGTTCGCCTGGGCAGAGGTGGGCGAGGGCTATCTGATCCAGTCGGTCAGCACCACCAACGACGGCGTCGCCCAGCTCTTCACCCACAACCACGCCAAGCCCGGCGACCCGGTCGGCCCGCACGCCCCGTACCACTTCGCCCAGGTGGTGCTGGCCAGTGAGGACGGCACCCACCAGATCACCCTGGAGAACGAGACCCACACCCGCGCCGAGATGGTGGCGGACCAGCTCGACACCGTCGTCGACGAGAACCTGGAACGTTACGACGAGGACCAGCTGGAGCGGCTGGCGGACGACGCGGGCCGCCTCCTCGAAACGGCCCGGCGCGACGGAGCCGAGACCACCCGGCTGGAGAGCTTCATCCGCGCGGCACGGGCTCTCGCCGAGGTCCACCGGGCGGAGCAGGTCCAGTCGTACTTCACCGAGGACCGGCCCGAACACGCCCTGGCGCAGCGGGAGATCGACGTGGCCAGGGGCCGGGCCCGGGACGCCGTCCGGGCGGCCGCGCCCGTGACCGACAGCACGGACCTGTGGTTCTTCCGGGCCTACAGCAAGCGCCCCGGGGAATCGGCACACGCGGTCAACGCGGCCCTTCTGACGGACCACGCACCCTCCGTCGCCAACCCCCTCACCACGGTGGCCCTGCACGGCCACGCGCCGCTGCGGCACCACCGTACGATCCCCTTCGCGCGGGAACGGCACACCCCGTCCGCCGAGGCGGACGCGACCCTGGACGGGCTGGCTCTGTCGCTCGTACGGACCGGTCTGTGGAACCGGGCCCATGGCCTGCCCCTGCCGATGACCACCCTCACCGGCCACGGAAACCGCTCGCAGGCCAGCGGACACAAGCGCGCCGAAGCGGTCCGAAGCGCCCTCCTGGCACGGCTCGAACGGCTGCTGAAGGACCACCAGGCGGACGCTTCCGGACCGCTCGTGGCCCCCTCCGACTTCCCCGTGGCCCTGGAGGCGAAGCGGGTGCGGCGTGCGGCCGACCCGGACCTGGGCAGGCTGGTGACGGTCGGCATCGACGACCGGCGCGGAACCCCGGCCATGTCTCCGTCTCCCGCCACCTCCGCGCTGCCCTCCCGGACCGTCACTCCCGATCCGTCCAGGTCCACGAGCCCCGCCCCGGCCACCGGGGAACGCCCCGGGAGCACCGGCCCGTCCGTATCCCCATCCCCCTCCGGAGAACGCTCACGGTCCCCGCGGCGCTCGACGCCCCCCGGCCCGGACCGCGGCACACCCGTGCCCGCATGGGTACAGGCCCGCATCCGGTACGCCCAGGAGTCCGCGGTCTTCGAACGGCGGCTGGCCGACCATCTCGCCGACAACCAGGCCGTGGTGGAGGAGTTCCGGAAGATGGCGCGGGCCGCCTGGGAGCAGGCGCGCATGCGATACCCGAACGCGCTCGGCGCGTTCGGCAGCGCCGCCGCGGTCCACGACGGGGCCGTGGGAACGGGCCGGCCCGCCCTCCAGCGGGTCGTGCGCGACGGAAACCTGCGGGAGCTCGTGAGGCTGATGTTCCAGGGCATCTCCACCGACCTGGTGCCCGAGATGCTCGGCGGAGTCGAGGAACAGCACCCGGAGATCGCCGCCGAGCGGCCCAGCCGGCGTACCGCCGAAGTCCGCTCCGAACTGGAGCGCCTGGCCCAGCGGTTGCAGAACGATCCCACCCTGTCCCCGCAGGAGCGGCAGGACCGGCTGACGGAAGCCACCAGGCCGCTGCTGGTGCAGACCGACCCGGGCGCGGTACGGCCGCCGCTGAGCGACGCGGAGCGCGGGCTCGGGCCGGCCGACGGGCGGTTGGCCTGGTATCCGGCCTCCTCGCAGCACGACATCGCGATGAACGCCGTGTTCCAGAGCCTGTCCGAGGACACCGGTGGCCTCGTCATGACCGGCACCTCGGGTTCGACGTACCGCTTCCTGGTGCATGCCGCGCGGATGCGGGACCAGTGGGGCGTCGACCTGGACCTCGGCCTGATCCGGGCCGGGATGATCGCCACTTCCCTGCCCGCCGGCCACCACTCGTTCCACGAGGTGATGCGCGGAGCCCAGCTCGCCCTCGACGACATGCCCGGCCACGACCCCGCCCTGGACTACCAGGACAACTGGGGCCGTTACTGGAACGTCTACCCGCTCACCGAGCAGGAACTGCGCGACCACGTCGCCCGGGACGGCCGGTTCCCCGACGAGCACGCCGGGGAAGCGCTCGCCGAGCCCGCACCGGTCGCACGGCGCTCGCTCCCGCTCCGGTCCATCCCGACCCGACCCGTGGCCGGCCGACCCAACCGGCCCGCCCCGCAGCTCCCCAACCACCCGTCGGCCACGGCGCCGCCCCCGGCCGCCTCTCCCGCTGTCCGGCCGGTCACCGCCGCGGAGGCGGAGCAGCACCGCGAAGCCCTCCTCGACGCGCTGTACGGCCTCGGCTCCTTGGACGGCATCCCCAGGGAGGCGGCCGCCGAGGGCCTGGAACGGCTGGACCGGCTGCGTCAGGCCGACCCCGGGCTGAGCGGCGGGTTCCTCGACCTGGACGCCGTGGCCCGGCGCGTCCTGCTGATGGCCCCCACCGATCCGCTGAACGCGGCGGCCCGGACCGCCTTGCTGCGGCTGGCCACCGATCCGTCCACCACCGGGGCCGTCGGCCTGGACGGGCTCTCCGCCCACCACCTCGTCCGGCGCGGGGCCTTCCACCCCGACTTCCGGCTCACCGACGCGCAGGGGCGCGCACGCGGCTGGAACTGGCTCGGCCGGCCGCTGCCCGCCGACTTCGACCCCGACCACACCGGCCGCGTCTCCCGCACGCCCGACGGCACCACCGGACACAGCGACCCGTGGGACGCGCCGTGGCGTCCCGCCCCGGGCCACCCCGCCGCCTACACCCTGCTGCTCACCGCCGGCTCCGCATCCGCGGTGGTCCGCGGACTCGGCGGATTCTCGCGCTCCGTCAGCCCCGAGGTGCTGCGCGAACTCCTGGCCCTGGACCCGGAACTGACCGGACAGGCCGCCGACGTGCCGCTGCTGCTGCACGTGGAACGCGCCGCCGCCACGGACCTGGAGCTACCGCGCCGGATCGCGGACCGGCTCGGCCGCCAGGTCTGGGCCACCGCGGGACGAGCGGATATCGGCCGGCTCCCGGGCACACCGGGCGGTTCGATGCTGCTCCTCCTGGACGAGGTGGACCGGGCTCCTCGGGCCCAGTGGCTCCTCAGCTCGCCCGCCACGTCCCCGGCCTCTCCCACCACCCCGCCCGACGACCGGATCGCCGCCGTCTCCATCGGCCACGGCGGTCCCGGGGCGACCGGCTACATCTCCATGGACCTCGCCTCCGATTCCGACGGCGGCTGGTCCCGGACCCTGGCGCACAGCGGACTGGGCTCGGTGACCGTATACACCCACCAGCGCAACGGCTACGGCTTCGGCCGCCCGGCGCCCGCCCCGGTGCCCTGGGCCGAACTCAACCTGGCCCAGCCCTACTTCGCGAACAACCACGGTCTGCCCGGGGCGGTCATGTGGCACACCCCGCTGGGCGAGCGCAGGGACGACGGCCCCCGGTTCGCCCGCACCCTCGCCCGCCGCCGCAGCCTGGCGTCCCTCGACCCCGAACATCCCGTGGTGCTGCTCACCTGCTACGCGGCGACGGCTCCCGGCATCGGCGAGATGCACGGCCGTCACATCGACGGTCCCCTGCCGTTCGTGCCGGACCCGCTCGCCTCCGTCGCGGTCGCCCAGCACACAGCCAACGAGACGGGGCGCACGGTGTTCGCCTCCGTCCTGATGAACGCCGTCGAACACCGGCCCACCGGTTCCCCCGAGCCTCGCATCAACCTCCAGACCGACGCCCGGGGCCGTGCCCACGACTGGGTCATGTTCCGGCCCGAGCCCACCGGGGACGCCGTTGACGCGCGGGCCCGTGACGCCGGACTCCACCAGGGCCCCGGACCCGTCCCGCCCGAGACCGCCGAGCGGACCCTGCGACTCGTACGGGCGCTGCGCCGGATCTTCGGCCCCACGGTCGACGACACTCCGGAGTACCCGCGGCTGCTGCGCGGGATGGGCGCACTCGACCTGATGCGCGGTGCCGACCCCCGGCTCGACCGGGACGGTGCGCGCCGGTTCACCATGGACCTGTACGAGCAGATCCTGAGACGCCACTCCGGCGCCGATCTGTCCGGCCCGGTCCCGGCCTTCACGCCGGACGCCCACCGGGCCCTGCTGACCGAGGCGGCCGATCGCCTGGACGCGGGCCGACAGGGCCCGCTCACCGACTGGATCGGCCTGCCCCATCTGACCCACATGCTGGACGGCCTGGCCGCCGCGCCCCACCGCGCGACCCTGGCCCGCGAGGTCCTGGGTCTGGAGGCCACGGATCCGGTGGGGGAGGCCGAACTCTCCCGGCTGCTGTGGGCGTCCTACCGCGTGGCCACCTTCGCCAATGGACAGGACCACGGTCTGTTCGCCGCTGTCGTGCTGCACCTGCCGGCACCGGACGCCACCCGGTACGACGAGGCCCTCCAGGTGGCGCGCCGGGCCGCCGCGGCCGGCCGTGACCTCTGGCAGGTCCACGAGCTGACCGCCTTCCACCTGGAGCAGCAGGGCGTGCTCGACGAGGACCGGCTCCTCACGCGTGACGACGGCACCTCATGGGGACGCGCCCTGGACGGTGTCGATCGCCCGGAAGGCGCCTTCGACCCCTCCGTGATCACGCTGCTGGGCCGTGCCGCCGACGGATCGCTCGTCCCGATGGGCACCGAACCGGCCCCTTGGGCGGCCGATCCGCACCGCCCGGCGCCTTTCGTGTACGTCGCCGACGGGGACGCCGACGCGCTGCGCATGCCGGGACCGGTGCCGCCCCGGGAGTTCGGCGAACTGGTCTTCCGCGACCCGGAGTTGGTCGCCGAGGACGGGTACGCCGAGGTCGTCGCGGTGCTCCCGCACGGCTCTCCGGCAGCGGGCAGCCCGGCCCGCGGCACCGTACCGGGTGAAGGCGCCCGCAACTCGGCCCGCAACTGGTGGACCACCAGCGGCGCCGCCACCCTCCACCACGACCCGGCGACCGGTACGTACACCGTCGCGCTGCTCCCGGGCCCGGACGGACAGCCGGGCACCGCCGCCTCCTGGAGCCGGACCGAACCCTCCGACGGCGACCCTGTCGGCACCGCCCCCGACCCCGGGCAGGCGCCGGTCCCGACGGCCGCCAACTCCGCCTCTCCGGCCGATGACCGCCTCACCTCCGCCTGGCAGGCGCACACACAGGCCCTGGCGGCTTTCGGCGAGGCCACCGCCGAGGCGGCCGGGCTTCAACGGTCCGGGCAGGAGGCATCCGCGACCGCGTCGGCCTGGTCCCGGGCCGACGCCGCCCGCCGACCGCTGGAGGACGCCGAAGCCCGGCTCCGGGAAGGGGGAGTCGCGGCGGAGGCACTGGGAGCCGCCCGGACCACCGCTCCCGCGGAGGACTCCACCCCGACCGACGCCGCCCCCGTGGTGCCCCGTGACGCCGAGCTGGTCCGCTGGCTCACCCGGCGGGTGACCGAAGCCGACCTGCCGAACGAAGCGCCGACACCCGGTGCCGACGAGACCGTGGGCATCCCCGAGCTGATGGAGGCGGGCGGCACGCCGAGCCCGGGCCAGCGCACCGAGGCGATGCTGCGCGCCGACGGCCGGCTGCCCGCGAGCACGCTCACCCCGCTCGATCTCACCCGGGTCCGTCTGAGCCGCGCCGAGCCCTGGACGCGGACGCTGGACGAGGTGGCCGCCGACGTGGCGCGGCGCCTGTGGGCGCAGACCCGCTCCGAGCTCACCGCCGCCGCGCCGCAGGGCACGGACGACGAGCAGCTCGACCGAGCCTGGTCCGCCGCCCTGGCCCTGGTGCTGCCGCCCGAACCACACCCGGTGCTCGCCGACTTCCGCTACGCGGCGGACGGCTACCGCGACGCGGTACGCCGCGTGGCCGCGCACCTTCTCGCGGAGGACGCGACGCGCTCCGGCACCGGGGACGCGCAGGACTCCGCCGCGGAGCTGGCCGACACCCTGCGCCCCGGCCTCGGCCTGTCACCGCGCTGGACCGCGTCGGCCAGCTCCGCGGCGGTCGAGGAGTCCGCCCCGGAGCCTCCTCCGGCCGGCCGGTCCCAGTCCGGCGCCGACCTGGCCAGCCTCGACTTCAGCGCCCTGGGCGACCTCGACGGATTCGGCTTCTCCCACCCGGGAACAGATCTGCCGGACGCCGACCTGGGCCGGTTCCGCACCCCGTCGGGGCTGCACGACGCGCCCTGGGCGAGCGACGACAGGGGCAGGAAGCTGCCCGCCCCCTTCCTGGTCCGGGTCACTCCCGACGCGGACGACCCGGACCTGGTGGAGGTGACCCGGGAGGGCCGGACCCATCGGATGCCACTGGGGGAGCTCGCCGAACTCCTGGCCCACGAACCCGCATCGACGCGCCCGGGGACGATCGTCCCGGTGGTGCTGGCCTTCCCGGACCCGGTGGCCGACCCCGGGCCCACCGCCGACCGGGTCGCCCGGCGACTGGGCCGCGGTGTGTGGTGGACCGGCTTCCCGGCCGGCCTCTCCGGCACGGACGACTCGGGAACCCCCGTGCTCACCCTGCATGCCTCGGCCGACGGAAGCACCCCCGGGTCCCAGCCCTGGCAGCAGGCACAGCCCGTGCACCCCGGCCGGACGCAGGAGGCGTCACGCCCGCTTCCGGAGCCGCTGCCCCGGAGCGGCGGTCGTGTGGACCGGGGCGAAGAGCCCGGCCCCGACTGGGCGTTCGCCCCGGCCCACGAGACGGGCCCCGCGCCCCTCTCGCCCGTCTCCGCAGCGTCCTCGGCCGCCACGTCCACCGGCACGGACGTCGACCCCGAAACCTCCGGAGCCGCCCTCGCGCTGCTCTCGGACGCCACCCTGCTCACCGACGTGTCCGGCGCGGCGAGGGGCAGGGACTGGACCGGGTCGGCCGCCGGAGTCGTGGATCCGAGCCGGATACGCCTCCGCGGCCTCGGCGACGGCGCTGACGACGTGACCGAACAGCCCGCCCCCTGGGGGCGCGATGCCTATGTGATCGCGGCGGAGGGAGGCTACGAGGCGCTGTTCGCCGCGGGCCGCGAGCTCGGCCCGGAGGAGATCGCGGAACTGCTGGCCGCCGACCCGGTGCTGGCTCTGCTGCCGCCCGGCGTCCCCGTGGTGCTGGCGAGCCCCTACGCGGGCGCACAGGACGGTCGGATCGCCCACGCCGTGGCGCGGCGACTGGGCCGGCGGGTCTGGGCGCCCAGCGGGGACGGGCGATTGGAGAGCGCGCCGGAGGCGCCCCCGGCACCCGGCTCCTCCCGCGCCGGCGCGGGCCCCCTGACACCGACGCTCGTGGACGCCGATCCGAACGCCGCGTACGGCGACTGGGTGCCGTTCGACCCGCCCGCCGACGGGGCGGCGGCCCCTTCCGTGGACCGCGAGTGGGTCACCGTCGACGGCATCCGGTTCAGGGACAGCGACGTGGACACGCGCCCCCTGGTCGGCTCCGACCACCGCTTCGAGGGCCGCGAGTCGATGCCGGACGACGGCCGCGGGCGGCTGCGGGAGCGGCGGCTGCGCCGCTGGCGCGAGATGCGCGAACGCACCCATGTCCTTCGCGTGGGCGACGCGTACCACACGGTCGCCTCCGAGGAGGTCGCCCCCGATCCCGAGGCGTCCGTCTACACCTTCCACGCCCACGGCGTGCCCGGTGGCCTGAAGCTCGTCCACCGGGACGGCCGAGCGCTGTTGCTCGGGGCCGAGGAAGGCGGACGCTATGTCGGCGGGCTGCCCGAGGTGGTCGCCCGCGCCGCCGGAGACGACCTGCACCTCGCCAGTTGCTACGGAGGCGTCCCCGGAGACCCCCGCCGCGACCAGCCGCAGACCAGGCCCGCACCGCCCGTCGAGGATCCCTGGGAAGAGGTGGCGACCGCCCAGCACGTCGCCAACCACAGCGGGCGTACCACCACCGCGGCCACCGGGCGCACCGGTTACAACGACACCGGCCGTCTGCTGGCCGCGACCCCGGACGGCACCTTCGCCCGGATGGAGACCTTCCGTCCCGAGCCGGTGGACGACACGGCGCGCTTCGCCGCCGCCGCGGGTCTCCGCCCGCTCACCCACCCCTCCGGCCTGGACGCCTGGGACGGGACGGGACCACGCGTCCTGCGCCTCGTCCGGGCGCTGCGTCAGGTCTTCGGCAACGACGTGGAAGCCGACCTGGGCGTCCCCGGCGGCCGTTACGAGCGGCTGCTGCGCGGGATCGGGGCACTGGAGACACTGCGGGCCAACGACCCGTCGCTGGCCGCCCTGACGCCGCTCCGCCGTGAGCTGTGGGACCTGCTCGCCGCACCCCCCGGCGGGGCCCGGCCGACGGTCGCCGACCACGAGGCCGTCCTGGACCGGGCCCTGGCCGCTTCGAGCGACGCCTCCCTCACCGATGTGTGGACGGCTCCCGCGCTGAGGACCGCGCTGAGCCGGCTCGACACCCACGGTGACGCCGAGGTGCGCGCCGTGCTGCGACGGCCCGCCGGCCCGGTCGGTCCGCGCGACCGGGCCCGGGCGCTGTGGGCGATGACCGGGGCCGCCCAACTGCTGGACGCCCGTTCCCCCGCCGAGCGCGAGGAGGGCGGACGCACAGCGCTGCACTTGCCCGCCGACGCGCTGTGGGACGCCACGGCCGAAGTCCGGCTGCGGGAGCTGGCCGAACAGGCCCTGGCCGCGGGGCGGTCCGTCGGCAACCCCGGTGATCTTGCCGTCTTCCACCTGGAGTCGCTCGGCGCCTTCGTCGAGGAGACCCGTGTCCACCAGCCGGGAGGAACCCCTCAGGGCCGTAACTGGGGACCCGTGCCGACGCCCGGCGGAATCGACCCGCTCCGGCTCTCGGAGACGGGCCCGGACGGCACCGCCACCCTGCGGTTCGCCCCCTGGGCCCAGGAGGGAGCCGCCGCCCCCTGGTTCGTGTACGCGGAGACGGACGCCTCCGGCGCGGTCGTCCTGCGGCTGCCGGGCGGAACGGTCCCTGTGCCCCCGGACCAGGTCTACGCTCTCCTGGAATCCGACCCGGAGATGGCACTCATCAGCAGCCGCCGCCCCCTGGTGCTGCTGGTGTCCGGCCTGGACACGGGACCGGACACCGCACTCGGGGAGTTCGCCCTGCGCAACGACCGGACGGTCTGGAGCTACGGCGGTCCGCTCCTGCTCCCCGAGGGGGACGGCCCGACGCATCCCGCCGTGCCGACCACCCGGCCGAACCCCCGGGTGGAACCGGCCGAGGCGAACCCCGAACCGGCCGCCTGGGTCAGCACTCGGCCGCGGCTCCCGGTCGCCCCCGTACGGCCTTCCCCGGCCGATTCCGCCAGGTGGAACGCGCAGCCGGAGGCGGATGCTTCCGCTGTCCCCGCGACGCCGCTGCCCTACTCGGCGGACGGCACGTTCGACAGGGCGTTCGCCGAGACGTTGGCGGAGTTCCCGGTGGCCGACTCCACCGATCGGCACACCGTGTGGGGCTTCGGTGAGGACGACCCGGACACCTACGTCTTCGTGGCCGAGATCCCGTCGCTGGGACTGCGCGGCGAGTACACGTCGGACGGCCCGTCCGCCGGCGGCGTCACCGACATGTCCGGGCGTATCCACCGCGACGGGCCCGCGTGGAACTGGTACCTGCCCGGCCGCGGTCTGGTCGCCTCCTCCCGGCTGGAGACGCGCAAGGGCGCGGCGGAGCCCGTACCGGTCGGCTGGCCGGCCACCGGGCCGGTCAGTCCGACGCCCCCCGTGGATCCGGCCGTGGTCGCCGCCGCCCCCGTCGCGCTGGAGGGCGCGACGCTGCCCGACGCCCTCTGGCGCGACCACGACGGCCCGTTGTACCGCTTCAGCCCCGATGGCCCCGAGCGGATCTTCAGCGAGGGACTCAAGCCGTACGGCCCCGAGATGGTGCATCTGATCGACCACGTCTACGGCGGCAGCGCGCTGGTCCCGAACACGGTCTTCGCGAGCTCCACCGCCAACCCGCACTACGTACGCGACAGCGCGCGGTCCAACCCGCTGGGAGCCGACGCCCTCCACCGCCGCTACCGCTGGCGCTACGACATCCAGGCACCCGGCGGTATCGACGTGAACGCCACCCTGGGGCTCGCCTCACCCTTCCCCGATCAGGAGGAGGTGCTCTTCCCCGGAGGCATCGCCCGCCGGTACATCCGAGGCGCGCAGCCGATGATGTTCGGTACGGCGGTGGGCCCGTACGTTCCCAACCCGCACTTCGAGCCGCACGCCCGGGCCCAGGCCGAGGACGCGGACTTCTCGGGCCCGCCGGCGCCGGGCGCCGGTCCGGTCCTGGAGTCGTTCCCGGCGCTGTCCCTGGACACCGACGGTGAGTCGGACTCGGACGACGACCCCAGGCCGCTGTTGTCGCGGGACGACTCGACTCCGCCACCCTCGCGCGGTCGGGAGCCGTCGACGGACCGCGCGACCACCCCGGCTCCGGCCGCGCCCCGGCAGGCCGTCGAACCGGAAGACTCCTCGGACTCCGACGAGGACGCCGACGAACTTCCCGCGCCCGCCTGGGTCCTGGCACGCGTGCGCTACGCACAGGAAGCGCTGTACTTCGAACGCCGACTGGCCGCGCACCTGGGGGAGAACCCTCAGATCAACGAGGAGTTCGGCAAGGTCGTACGGGCGTTCTGGCACATCGCCCTGAACAACCGCTTGGACTACCGGCTGTTCGGCAGCGACAGAGGCGAGGACGGCGGTGCGGTCGGCACCGCGTACGAGAACCTCGCGCGGGTGGTCGACTCGGGCAACCTGCGCGAACGGGTCACCTTCCTGTTCAACGGCGTCGCCAGCAATCTCGTCCCCTACCTCATGGGCGGTGTCGAGCCTCAGCACCCGGTGATCGGGGTGGAGCGCCGCGACCGGCACCGGAGTGAGCAACTGAGGCGGTTCGAGCGTGAGGTGGCCGAACTCCGGGACGCGGAGCTGGACCCCGAGGACGAGGCGCAGGAGATGGCGGAGCTGGAGGCGATGCTGCGTACGCCGCTGCGGCCCCACGAGGTAGGGCCGGCGCTGAGCCCGGCCGAACGGCGCCTCGCCGTCCGCGACGGCATTCTGCTGTGGTCGCCCGCCGGGCAGTTGCACACGCTGCCCATGGCCGCCGATTTCCAGGCGCGCTCCGAGGACTCCGGCGGCCTGGTCCTGACCGGAACCTCCGGCAGCGCCTATCGGATCATCACGCACGTGGCCCGGTTGAACCGGCTCGCCGGGGTGTCCGTGGACCTGGGCCTGATCCGGTCGGGACTGGCGAGCATCCTCGTCGGCGTCGGTCATCACAGCTTCCACGAGGTGATGACCGGTGCGCAGCACGCTCTCGACGAGATCGATCCCGCGGCGGCCTCCGTCTACGCCGACAACTGGGGGCGCTACTGGGACGTCCTCCCGCTGACGGAGGAGGAGCTGCGGACTTCCGTCGCCCGGGAGGGACGGTTCCCGGACGAGCACGCCAGGGCGCTGTCGACCGTACTGGAGGAACAGGAGCGGCGCCGTGCCGAGGGCCGCCGGGGTGGGGGAGAGCCGTGACGGCTGTCGCACCCCGCGCCAGGACCGCCCGATGGGCCTCCCTCGGGCCCTCTTCTCCGGGCGACGCCTCGCGGTGCCGCCCGTGCGACCACATGACCCGAGCCGCACGCCCGCGCGGCACGACGCTCTGGAGCGACCTCGATGCCGGACTCTGACGCACGTCCCTCGGACGCCCCTGGGCCGAGCGCTCACGGTGGCGCGGCGGAAGGCCGGGCCCGGACGCCTGACGCCGGGGTGATCGCCGTCGGCGACCCGGGCTTTCCGGTGCCGCCCGCGGACATGGTCGCGGCAGCCCGTATCGCGCCGGACCACTGGCTTTCGGCGACCGACCGGCACTGGCTGGGCGAGAACGACGAGGAACCGGCGCCCCCATGGGCCGTCCTCGGCCGCTGGCGCAGTGACGCGCGCGGCCGGATCGTGGAGTGGGAGCCCAACCCGGACTATCGCCCCTCGCCCGCCGCACGGGGCTGGGCCCCACCGGTCAGCGACGCCGACGCCGCCGTACAGCTGGCCTCCACCGGGTACGGTCCCGAGTCGGACGTGGCCCTGGCGCTCGCCGAGGCGGCGGCGGTGGCCGTCTGCGTGGGCGAGGACGGCCGACCGGGGTGGACACGTGTCCCCGGCGGCGCTCTCGCACTGCCGGTCTTCCCGGAGTCGCCGCAGGCGCCACCGGACCGCATCCCCCCGCATGTGATGATGACGCTGCCCGAACTCCTCGACCTGCTTCCGCCCGGACGGGACGTGATGTTCCTCAGCGCGTCCGCCCCGGCGGCCCAGCTGGTGGCTGCGGACGAGCTGCGGGCACGGTGGGAGGAGACGGCACCGGCCCCGGCCGGCGGAACCGAAACCCCCGATGCAGGCACCCCCGGTGAACGAGGAGACCATGACTGAGCCCGGCGTCCGGACGTCCACCTCCGCGCTGGATCCCGCGCCCCCCGAGGAGTTCGTCGAGGCCGCCCGTCTGGCACCCGACCACTGGCTCTACCTGGCCGACCCCGCCTGGCAGGGTGACGGGCCGCCACCGGAGTGGGCCGTGGTCGGCCAGTGGCGCTCCGACTCCGCGGGAGAGATCGTGGAGTGGGAGGACAACGAGGCGTACCGGCCATCGCCGGAGGCGATGGGGTGGCCGGAGCCGGCCGACGCGGTGGACCGTGCCGTCCAGCTTGCCACCACCGGGTACGGTCCGGCCGAGGACGTCACCGCCGCACTGGCCGGGGCCGAGGTCGCGGTACCGGTCACGGCGGACGGCGATCCGGTGAGCGCGTCGGCACCCGACGGCACGGCGGTCGTCCCCGTGTACACCTCCGAGCGCTACCTCCGGAGCATCGGGCAGCTGGCATCCGTCACGCTGCCGGTTTCGGAACTGCTCACCCGAATCCCCTCCGGGCACAGTCTGTTCCTCAACAGTTCGGCAGCTGTCAGCATGGTGCTGGCCACGGAGGGGCTTGCGGAGATCGTGGCGGAGGGGACCGGGGCTCCGGCGTCCCGGCCATGAAAAGAGCGCACAGCTGAGGGCGTCCACCGGGTCCGGTATCGGCCCCACCGCCGGAGCCTCTCCTCCTGCTCGCAGGAGGAGAGGCGAGGGCTGTCAGACCAGGTCGAAGCGGTCCAGGTCCATGACCTTGGTCCAGGCGGCGACGAAGTCCGTCACGAACTTCTGCCGCGCGTCGTCGCTCGCGTACACCTCGGCGAGGGCACGGAGCTCGGAGTTGGAGCCGAAGACCAGGTCGGCACGGGTGCCGGTCCACTTGACCTTGCCGGACGCGTCCCGGGCCTCGAACTCGTCCTGCGCCGACGACGTGGACTTCCAGGTGATGCCCAGGTCGAGCAGGTTCACGAAGAAGTCGTTGGTCAGCGTGCCCGGGCGGTCGGTGAGCACGCCGTGCTTCGAGCCGCCGGTGTTGGCGCCCAGCACCCGCAGACCGCCGACCAGAACGGTGGTCTCCGGGGCGCTCAGCGTCAGCAGGTTCGCCCGGTCCAGGAGCAGGTACTCGGCGGGCAGCCGGGCCGCCTTGCCGACGTAGTTGCGGAAGCCGTCGTACGCGGGCTCCAGAGCGGCGAAGGACTCGACGTCCGTCTGCTCCTGCGTGGCGTCGACCCGGCCCGGGGTGAACGGCACCTCCACCTCGACACCGGCGTCCTTGGCCGCCTGCTCGACGGCCGCGCTGCCCGCGAGGACGATCAGGTCGGCCAGCGAGACCTGCTTGCCGCCCTTGGCGTTGAAGGACTCCTGGATGCTCTCCAGCGCCCGGAGGACCTGGGCCAGCTCGTCCGGGTCGTTCGCCTCCCAGCCGCGCTGCGGCTCCAGACGGACCCGGGCGCCGTTGGCGCCGCCGCGCTTGTCGCTGCCGCGGAAGGACGAGGCCGAGGCCCAGGCGGCCGAGACCAGCTGCGCCACCGTCAGGTCCGTGGCGAGCACCTGCTCCTTGAGCGCGGCGATCTCCGCGGCGTCCAGCGGCTCACCGGTGCGCGCGGGCAGCGGGTCCTGCCACAGCAGCACCTCGGAGGGCACCTCCGGGCCCAGGTACCGCTGGATCGGGCCCATGTCACGGTGCGTCAGCTTGTACCAGGCGCGCGCGAAGGCGTCCGCGAACTCTTCCGGGTTCTCGTGGAAGCGGCGCGAGATCTGCTCGTACGCCGGGTCGAAGCGCAGCGACAGGTCGGTGGTGAGCATCTGCGGCCGGTGCTTCTTCGACGCGTCGTGCGCGTCCGGGATGGTCGCCTCCGCGTCCTTGGCGACCCACTGGTGCGCGCCGGCCGGGGACTTGGTCAGCTCGTACTCGTAGGCGAAGAGGTTGTGGAAGAACTCGTTGCCCCACTGCGTCGGCGTGCTGGTCCAGGTCACCTCCAGCCCACTGGTGATGGCGTCGCCGCCCTTGCCCGACTTGTACGAGCTGCGCCAGCCGAGGCCCTGCTCCTCGATGGAAGCGCCCTCGGGGTCCGCGCCGACGCTCTCGGCCGGGCCCGCGCCGTGGGTCTTGCCGAAGGTGTGGCCACCGGCGATGAGGGCGACGGTCTCCTCGTCGTTCATCGCCATCCGGCGGAAGGTCTCGCGGATGTCGCGGGCGGCCGCGACCGGGTCCGGGTTGCCGTTGGGGCCCTCGGGGTTGACGTAGATCAGACCCATCTGGACCGCGCCGAGCGGGTTCTCCAGCTCACGGTCGCCCGTGTAGCGCTCGTCGTCGAGCCAGGTGGTCTCCGGGCCCCAGTAGACGTCCTCCTCCGACTCCCAGACGTCCTCGCGGCCACCGGCGAAGCCGAAGGTCTCGAAGCCCATGGTCTCCAGGGCGACGTTGCCGGTGAGGATCAGCAGGTCAGCCCAGGACAGCGCCTGGCCGTACTTCTTCTTGACCGGCCACAGCAGCCGGCGGGCCTTGTCCAGGTTGCCGTTGTCCGGCCAGCTGTTCAGCGGGGCGAACCGCTGCTGACCGGCGCCCGCGCCACCGCGGCCGTCGCTGATGCGGTACGTGCCGGCGCTGTGCCAGGCCATCCGGATCATCAGCGGTCCGTAGTTGCCGAAGTCGGCCGGCCACCAGTCCTGCGAGGTGGAGAGCACCTCGGCGATGTCCCGCTTCACCGCGGGCAGGTCGAGCGCCTCGAACGCGGCCGCGTAGTCGAAGTCCGCACCGAGCGGGTTCGCCACGGCGGGGTTCTTGGCGAGGATCTTCAGGTTGAGGCGGTCCGGCCACCACTGGCGGTTTCCGCCGCCCTGCGTGGGGTGCGGCGCGCGGCCGTGCGCCACGGGGCAGCCGCTCGCCTGCGCCTCGGGCACCTCGGGAACGGCCGTCTCGGGCGAATCCGGGGTGACGGGGTCGAAGACGTGCGACTCGTGGTTCTCGGTCATGAGCAATCCTTCCGGACCCGGCGGGTCGTGGGGCGCTGAACGGGGGAGGAGGATTCGGGCCGTGCAGAAGGGGGCACGCTGTGTGCCGGGGCCTCACCGCGGGTCGCCCGAACGCCTCACGGACCACCGGACCGGACGGTCCCGGGCGGTGTGGCGAGGACGGCGCCTGGCCGGCTGGCGGCGCTGTGCGGTCGACCGGCGGAGCCCCGCCGCGTGTCTCTGCTGCCGTACCGGAGTCTTCCTGTCTCTTGGATGTCGCCAGGATCGATCCTACGATGGACTTCGTCCAAGTCAAGAAGTGCGCTAAAACTATAATGGCCAGGGCGCGTGCCGTCGGATCTTCCGAGGCCGTACGTCCCCCGCGAACCGGAGCAGGTGAGACGAGATGAGTGACCTCCTTGAGCGGCTGCGGAGCCGTGGCTGGCGGCTGACCTCGCAGCGGCGCGTCGTCGCGGAGGTCCTCGACGGCGACCACGTGCACCTGACGGCGGACGAGGTGCACCTGCAGGCGGCCGCACGACTGCCCGAGATCTCCCGCGCGACCGTCTACAACACGCTGGGCGAGCTCGTCGCGCTCGGCGAGGTGCTGGAGGTCTCCACCGTGGGCCGGGCCAAGCGCTACGACCCGAACGCACGCCGCCCCCACCAGCACCTGGTGTGCTCCGGCTGCGGCACGGTCCGCGACGTCCACCCGGCGGGCAACGCCATCGGCGACCTGCCCGAGGCCGAGCGGTTCGGCTTCGCCGTCGGCTCGGTGGAGATCACCTACCGCGGCCTGTGCCCGTCCTGCGCCTGAGCGCGCGACGACGTCGCACTAGGGTGTCGGCATGTCGCTGAGCCGCATAGTCCTCACGTCCGGCCGTACGATCCGGCTCACCGAGCTGCGGATGTCCTCGACCTACGGGGGCATGCTGGAGGGCTATCCGTGCAAGCGCGTCAACGACCTGAAGGTCGGGTGGCTCCAGCGGCAGGCCGAACGCGAGTATTCCGCCATGCGGGTCCATTGCGTCGAGCCCTCCCGTGAGTACCCGGAGGGGAGCGCGGGCGCCTTCGGGCCCGTCGAGGTGCTTCCTCCCGTGGCGTGCATCGGCTCCTTCGACTCCTCGGCGCTCGACCCGGCCATGGACGGTTCCGGCCTCGTCGTCGCCTGGTTCCAGGCGACGGCGGAGGTACCGGCGGGCGAGGACGCCGATCCCGCGCTGCGTGGGCTTCGCTGGGAGCGGCTGGCCGAGGACTACGAGCTGTAGCGACGCGTGCCCCCGCCCCCGCTCCCGCTCCCGCTCACGGCACGGGCACGGGTGCGGACACGGCCCCCGGCACCACGCGCATGCCCAGCCCTCGCACCCGGTAGATACAGGTGTCGTCGCCCCACAACGACGCGTCCGCCACGGCATAGGGGCCCCGCGCGTCCGTGCCGCTCTCCGCGATGTCCATGTCCACCCGGATCAGCCGGTTCGCCGGGGTGATCTGACCGCGGTACGTCCAGGCCGCCTCGCGGCCGGGCAGCACCGGTTCGAACCTGGGGGCGGCGATCCCGTCGGCCGCGCCTCGTTCGAGCAGGTGGAACTGGAGCAGCTGGCACATGGCCTCGATCCCCAACGAGCCGGGCTGCACCGGGTCCTGGAAGAAGTGGGCCC
Source organism: Streptomyces sp. DSM 106670 (assembly GCF_055792845.1). Taxonomy (NCBI): domain Bacteria; kingdom Bacillati; phylum Actinomycetota; class Actinomycetes; order Kitasatosporales; family Streptomycetaceae; genus Streptomyces; species Streptomyces sp. DSM 106670. Next base: position 700,059 of record NZ_CM147704.1, on the reverse strand, counting down.
GGAAGAACCAGGCGTCCGGGTGGACGTCCTTCTCCGACCTCAGCCGGCCGAGTCCCGCGCTTCCGCCGTCCGGCCAGTAGCCCGTGATCCGGTCCAGCATCAGCAACATCGGCCCCGGCAGGCGCGGTTCGCCCGAGCAGTACCGGGCGGGGCGGGTGGTCAGGTCGACCGTACGGCCGCAGGGCTCGGCGAGCAGGGTCAGGTCGTCCGCCGAAGTCGCCAGGCCCTGCTGGTCGTCGAAGGCCGACGGGGGGAAGTAGCCGAAGACCGTGGACAGTTCGAACACGGTCACGTCATCGGCCGCGCACGTCACCCGGAACGACTCGATGATCATGTCTCCGCTGTGCGAGAGGCGGGTCAGCTCGGCCCTGGTGCGGACCGTACGCGTCGCCGGGGTGACTTCGCCGGTGACCGTTCCCGTCCCGTCGAGGTTGCGGAACAGCAGGTCCGTCCCGCTGGTCGTCGCGCTGCCCACGTACGAGGCGAGCCACCCGCAGGGCTGCAGCGCGACCTCCATGAGGACGGCGAACGGCATGGTGCGGCCGGCGCTCTCCTCGAAGAACCACGCCCGGTCCGGTACGTCGTACTCGGCGACGACGACGCTGCCCTCGCGCATCCCGCCCTGCGGCCCGTCCGCCGACACGATCCGGCTCATGAAGTGGTACGGAGGGCCGGGCAGCCTGGCGACCCGGCGGGTGCCGTCGAAGGGTTCGTACATCGCGCCGAACGCCTCGCTCGGCCGGCCCCAGGCGCACGCCAGCAACGACGCGTGGTCGAAGGGGAATCCGTCGGCCGCCACGGCCACCGGCCTCTCCTCCCGGTGCCCCGCCAGCCCGCCGAGCCGCGGCAGCGGCACCGGCACCCCGTCGGCCTGCACCGCGGGCGGGCCCGTGTGCCGCCAGTGCGACAGCGGCCAGTCGGGGACCAGCCGGAGCGCCATGCCACGGCCCAGGAACGCCTTCACCCCGTCGACCGAGCCGAGGACGTCGGCGTGGAGGGTCGGCACCGGACCGGCCGAGACGCCGCGTACGAACACCTCGTAGACGACCCGCCGGGACTCCGGGGTCGCCTGGCCCCGGCACATCGCCCTGGCGGGATGCTCGTCGACCGGTTCGAAGCGCCAGCCGTCCCGGTCGACGGTGAAGCCCATGGCCGTCAGATAGAACGCCATCGCCTGCAGACCGCCCTGCAGCATCAGTGTGCCCGGCATACAGGGGTCGTTCACGAAGTGGCCGGAGAAGAACCAGTCGTCGGGCGACAACGCGGTCTCCGCGCGCAGATATCCACGGCCCCACGGCCCTCCGGACGGGTCGAACGCCGTGATCTCGTCCAGCAGCCGCAGCCGCTCCTCGTCCAGCACGGGCGAGCGCACATGGGCCGCCGTCGTCTCCCAGCCGGGCCCGAAGCAGTCCGCCGGGCGCCCCTGCGCCAGCGCTCGCAGCCGGTCCGTGCCGAACCGGGTCCGTTCGCAGCGCACGGCCGGCGGGTCGAGCGGCAGATCGTCCCCGGGCGGGTGCTCGGCGGGATCCCAGCGGACACCACCGCTGCCCGCCAGCTCCGCCGGGGTGAAGAAGCCGGCCTGGCCCTCGCGGACACTGAGCCGCAACTCACCGTCCACGTAACAGTCGTAGTGGAAGAAGGCCAGCCGGACCCCGTCCGCCTCCGCGTGGCCGTCGACATGGATCTCGAAGCACAGGGTGTCGCCGGGTTGCGGCGGGCTGCCGTGGAACGTCACCTCGCAGCCGAGCAGCCGGTAGGCGCGCTCGCCCCGGTTGAGGAGATCGACCCCCAGCCAGCTGAGCAGCAGCAGATCGGCCTGGCCCGCCTCGATCAGCACCCCGGCCGGCATCCGCCCCGTGGAGTCCAGGTACCAGCTGTCGGGCAGGACATCCGTCTCCGTCCAGATCCTCCCGTCCGTGCGGACCGGGCCCGGCAGCACGAGCGCCGCGGGCACCGCGTCGATGCCGGTGACCCGGTCGGCGAACAGCATGGGCGGCCCGGGCATCCGGGTCTGCACCGGGTAGCCGTCCTGCTCGGCGAAGCGCGGACCGAACAGGGCGGAGATCTCACGGGAGGCGAGATGCTCCAGCTGGGCGCGGTCGAAGGTCGGCCCCTGCGCTGCCGCCGGGGTGGCGGGCACGCGTGCGGGTGCGGGACCTGGCAGGCGTACGGGATCGGGCAGGCGTACGGGTACGGGTGTGGGCGCGGATCCTGTGGTGGCTCCCGCGGTGGTCAGTGCCGTGATGGTGCGCGCGGACATGCGCAGGAACCGCTGGTGCGCCTCGGCGTGCGCGGCCATGACCTCCTGGTGCAGCGCCGCGACCCGCAGATGCTGCCGGGCGATCATGCCGCCGACCCCCGCAGTCCTCTGGGCCGGGGCGAAGGGCGGCACGGCGACGGCGAGGTCGGTGGACGGCGGCGGGCCGGGGGCCCTGTCCGGTACCGGGGCCAGTTCGGGGGCCCGGGGCAGTACGGTCACGGCGGGCTCCAGGGGCGGTAGGCGCGGAGAGGGGGGTACGGGAACGGTGACGGTGGGGCCGGGGCGCGGGAGGTCCGTCGCGGCCCCGGCGAGCCGGGCGAGCAGTGCGTCGGCCTCCACCGGCACTCCGGCGACGACGAGTTCGGCGACCGCGAGACACAGCTGCCGCAGCCCGGTGTCGCCCGGGGCGTCCAGCGCGACGGCCACATGCTCCCGGTCGCCGAGCACCCGCTGGATCCAGCCGGTGCACAGCCTTCGCGGCCCGTGCTCCACGAAGATCCGGACCCCGTCCGCCCACGCCTGCTCGATGGTGGCCGCGAAGTCGATCGTGCCGAGGCCCTGGGCGGTGAGCGCCTCGGCGGCCCGCTCGGTCGTCGGCCGGTACGCCCGGCCGGTGGCCCCGCTGTAGAACCGGACCCCGGGCACCTCGACCGTGGGGCGGCGGTGGGCCTCGCGCCACACCTCACGGACCTCCGCCAGCTCCGGGGCGTGGGCGGCCATGTCGTAGTCCAGCTCGATCGCCAGGTCGGCGCCGATCCTCGCCACGACGGCCGAGCACGCCCGGGACTCGCCGCCGATGACACAGACCCCGGGCGCGTTCACCGCCATCAGATGGACCGCCGCCTCCCCGGCCAGCTCCGCGCGGACGGTCTCCACCGGTGCGGCGACCAGATAGCTCGACCACCTCTCTCCCCGGATGCCCCGCTGCCGCCAGTAGCGCCGTACCGCCCGCAGTTCACCGGTGAGTTCGGTGGTGAACAGACCGCTGTCCCGGGTGGCCTCGTACAGCCCCGGGGCGTCCGGCCAGGCGCCCAGCGCGACCAGTGCCGTCGACTCGCCCGAGGAGTACCCGATCGCGGCGTCCGGCCGCAGCCCGAGGACATCACGGCTGAACACCGTGTGGAAGACGGCCAGTTCGGCGACCGCCCAGATCTGGCCGAGCACTCCGGGCTCCGTACGCGACCGCAGCCGCGCCCCCACCGCCCGGTGCTGCTCCCGGACGGTCTCGCCCAGCGAAGGAAGCGCGAGCGCCAGCTCATGGCCCATTCCCGGGTAGGCGGCCGAGCCGTTGGTGTACACGAAGGCGGTCTGCCCGGTGACGGGACCGTCCCGGTACAGGACATCGGCCGGGCGGATCCCGCCCTCCGTCAGCCAACGGCGGGCCGCTTCCCTGCGGTCCGCCGACGCGGTGCCGCCGTCGACCACGAGCGCCAGCCGGGCCGGGCCTGCCGAGGACTCCGTACCGGACTCCAGCGCGGCCAGCACGTCCGCGCGGTCGGCCCCGGAGAACACCTGCAGACGCGGGGCCGGGCCCCGCAGCCACGGCCGGGCGTCCCCCGCGCGCAGCCGTACGCTCGCGGGCGGCCCCTCCAGCGGGGTGGCCACGGCCCGCGCGGTACGGGCGACGGCCGCGGTGTCCGCGGACCCGCCCGGCCGGGGGACCGCGCGATGCTGGAGCGAGAGCGCCGCGACCGCGACGGAGACCAGCCCGGACGCCGCATGGGCCCGCCCGAACGCGGACGCCGGGTCGAACACCGCGTCCGGGCCGTCGCCGATGACCATGTCGGGCGGGCCGGCGGCCTCCTCGTCCAGCAGCGCGACGACGGTGTCACCGTCCCCGCGGGCGGCGTCCAGGGGCTTGAGGACCAGAACCACGGCCGCGTCCCCGGGCTGCTCCTCGCGACCGAGTTCCCGCAGAGCGGCCCGGTGGACGGCCTCGCAGGACAGGTCGGTGGCGCCGACGAGAGCGGCATCGGCCTCGCCCGAGCGGATGGCCCGGGCCGCGACCTCCAGCGCCACCAGCCCGGACGCCTCCTCCGCCGACACCGTGAAGCCGGGCCCGGCCAGGTCCAGTTGGGTGCTGATGCGGTTCGCCGCGAGGTTAGGCATGCTGCCCACCACGCCCTCCGCCGTCATCGCCGGGGTGAACGCCTCCCGGGCGAGATCCGCCGCCCCGTCCGTGATCCGCACACCCGACTGCTCCAGCCAGTACGGAATCCGCCAGCGGGCGCCCGCGCGGGCCACCTCCGGGTCCACCCCCGTACCGATGACCACCATGGTCCGCTCGCGGGGCAGACGCACCGTCCGTACGGCCTCCCGGGCGGCCTCCAGGACCAGGAGCTGATGGCGTACGGTCCGCTCCAGCGCCAGCGGCGGGAAGCACAGGTCCGTCAACTCCACGGCGATCTCCGCGACGGGACCCCGCCGTTCACCGCCCAGCACCGCCCGGCGCAGGTCCTCGGTGGACGTACCCTCGCCGACCCGGGCGCCGACGGCCACGATCGCCACCGGTGTACGGGGGCGGGTCGCGTCGGCCGCCAGGGTCGGAGCCGGTTCCGGTGCGGGGCCCGGGGCTTGGGGCGTCGGGCCGTCGGTCAGTGCGGTGGACAGGGGGGTACGCGCCGGCCGGGGGCCGACGGGCGGGGCGCCGTGGTCCGCGGCGTCGACGATCAGATGGGCGTTGGTCCCGCCGAAGCCGAAGGCGCTGACCGCCGCCCTGCGCGGACCCGCCCACTCCTCCGGCGCGCCCAGCACCCGCAACGGCGTGTCCGCCAGCGCGTCCAGAGGCTGTTGGGCGCCGAGCGTCGCCGGCCGCACCCCCGCACGCATCGCGCCGAGCACCTTCAGCAGCCCCGCCACACCCGCCGAGGCCAGCAGATGCCCGACGTTCGACTTGGCCGAACCGATGGGCACGCCCTCGGCCGCCCCGAAGACCCGGGCCATGCCGCGCGCCTCCACCGCGTCCCCGACCGGCGTCCCCGTCGCATGGCACTCGACGAGCGACACCGACTCCGGAGCGACGCCCGCCATGTCGTACGCCAGGCGCATGGCCCGCACCTGACCCTCCTCCGACGGGCTGATCAGCCCGGAACCACGTCCGTCGTTGGACAGCCCCACGCCACGGATCACGCCGAACACGGGCAGCTCCGCGGCGCGGGCGTCGGACAGCCGCATCAGGGCGACGAACCCGGCGCCCTCGCCGTGCACCAGCCCGTCCGCGTCCCGGTGGAAGGGGCGGCTGCGTCCCGTGCGGCTCGTCGCGGACAGCCCGCAGAACCCCACATGCAGGTAGAGAGGGTCGGGGCGGCTGACCGCACCGGCCACCATCAGATCGGCCGTGCCGTCGTGCAGCCGGTCGCACGCCAGCTTGATCGCGTACAGCGAGGACGCGCAGGCGGCGTCGAGGGACCACGCCCCCGCGCCGAGACCGAGCGCACGGGCCGCGAGCCGGGCGGGCAGCCCGGAGGAGAAGCGGTTGCGGGCGTCCGGGCGCGTACGGCGCCCACCCGTCAGCAGGGCGTCGCGGAGCGGGGGCCGCTGTGCGGACAGCCAGACGTGTTCGGCGAAGGCCGCGCCGGCGGGTGTGGGGTACGACAGATTCCCCAGCACCAGCCCCCCGCGCGGCAGGCGCTCGCCGGTGCGGCCCGCCTCCGTGAGCGCCTGCCGCACCCCGTACAGCACCCAGTGGAAGAGCGGGTCCAGCGAGGCGATCCGCTCCGGGGCGAGGTCGAAGCCGCCCGGATCGAAGACGGAGTCGAACCCCTGGACGTAACCGCCGACATCGGTCCAGGTGCGGTCGAGGTGGTCGTCCACCGAGCCCATCGCCCAGCGGCGCGGCAGCCGCCACCGGTCCGCCGGGGCGGCCGACAGGCTGACGCGGCCGGCGGCGATGTTCTCCCAGAACGTGTCCGGGTCCAGCGCGCCGGGCAGCACACAGCCCCGCCCGACGACGGCGATCGGTTCGACATGCATGGGGATCTCGCTTCACGGCGGGGCCGAGGCCCGGGCGGCGGGGCCGGGAGGGGCGGCAGTGGGGGTGAGGATTCAGGAGGGGCGGCGGACGAGTTCCACGCCGAGCAGTTCGAGCCGGACGGATCCGTCGGCGTCGATCAGTGCCGCGTCGCAGCGCGCCCCCGTGTCGTGCGCCTTTCGTCCGCGCACCACACAGCGCACGGCGTCGTCCACCGGGCCGCGCCGGTGCACCCGGCACTCGGCGACGGCCATCGGCAGCGTCGCCGCACCCAGCACCTTCTCGCCCCAGAGCAGCGCGAGTTGGAGTGCGCCGTCCACGGCGGCCGGATCGAGCGGCCCGTGCCCACCCGCTTCCCAGCCCAGGGCCCGCAGGCCCGCGACGGTCGCTTCGGCCCCGTGCTCGGAGACACCGCGCACCGTGCGCAGAGCGTGGAACCGGGGGCCGTGGAAGAGGACGTCCCCGTCGTACGGATCGGTCCGGTCGAGCGGCTTCAGACCGTCCGGGGTGTCCCAGGCGGCCGCATCGGCTCCTCGGACCCGGTGTCCAGCACGGCCCGGAAGTGCGCCGGGCCCACCTCGCCCCGCAGCTCCGCCTCCAGACCCGACGGCGAACCGGGCGCGCCCCCGCCACCGAGCACGGTGAGCCGGTGGCCCGCCCCGGACAGCTCCGGCAGGGCGTACTTCTGGTACACCCGCAGATCGCGCAGGACCAGCCGCCCGGCCTGCGGCAGCCAGGCCGTGCCCGCGCCCGCGAACCAGTCCAGGACCAGGGCCACGGGTAGCACCGGAGTCCCGGCGGGCGCGTGGTCGGCCAACTGCGGCAGCGTGTCCGCGCGCACCAGCAGTTGGGCGCGGCGCCCGGCTCCGGCCGGGGACAGGGCGGCCGGATCGTCCCCGGCCGCCAGGACGACGCAGACCTCGCCGACGGCCCCGTCCAGCTCGGCGGTGAACGCCGCGGCACCCTGCGCCAGGGGGATCAGCGGCACCCCGGACCTGCCGAAGTGCGCGGCCAGGGCCGGGGTGACCATGCCACCCTCCCAGGGGCCCCAGGCCACGCACCGCACCAGGCAGCCGGGGCGGCGGGCCTGCTCGGCCGAGGCGACCTGGCGGAGCACCTCATTGGCCATGGCGTAGTCGCTCTGCCCCGCGTTGCCGAACACGGCGGCCACCGAGGAGAACAGGCAGATCGTGTCCAGCGGATCGTCCGCCGTCGCCGCCAGCAGCGCCCGCAGAGAGTCCACCTTGGTGGACATCACCAACTCGGCCTGCTCATCGGTCTTGTCGGCGATCAGCTTGTCGGCCAGCACCCCCGCACCGTGCACGATGCCGGTGACCGGCCCCCAGGTCTCGCGCACCTCGCGCAGTGCGGCGGCGAGGGCGTCGGCGTCGCGGACGTCCACCCGCACGTATCGGACGGCTGACCCCGCGGCCTCCAACTCCGTCACGGTCGAACGTACTTCGCGCGCGGCCAGGATCTCCCGGGCCCGCTCCGCGATCCGGGCGGGCGAGGAGTCCGCCGCGACCTCGGCCGTGCGGTCCGCGAGCAGGCGGGTGAGCGCCGCCTCGTCGGCCGCCGACGCCAGCCCGGCCGGCTCGGCGGCCGGATCGGTCCTGCCCAGCAGCACGATCCTCGGACGGTGGGCCCTGGCCAGGTCGAGCAGGGCGGCGGCGGTCACCCCGCGCGCCCCGCCGGTGGCCACGATCACCGAGTCGGCGGTGATCCGGCCCGCGCCGCCTGGCGTCACGGGCTCGGGCGCCGACCGCAGGAGGGCGCGGGCGCCGTCCGCGCGGAGACCGACCTCGGGGTCGGCCCCGCCCCGGAGGAGTTCCCGTACGACGGCCTCGGCGACCTCCTCGTCGTCCCGGCCGCCCCGCTCGCAGTCGACGACCCTGACCGAGGCGTCCGGCCACTCCTTCGCCGCGGTCCTGGCCAGCCCGGCGACCCCGCCCAGCCACGCCCGGCCGGCCGCGTGGCCGCCGAGCCCGAAGTCGCCCCCGGTGTCCTGGACGCTCACGAACACCCCGCCGTCCGCCGCCGCCCGTGACGCCACCGCACGCGCCGCGCGCAGCGCCGACCGGTGGACCTCCCGCGCCGCGTCCGGATCACCGCTCGCGGTGAGCGCGCCGAGGTGGATGACGCCACGGGCGTCCTCGGGCACCTCCTTCGCGGCGGTCGCGTCCACGCCGTGCTCGGTGAGCTTCCGGGCCACGAGAGCGACGATCGAGCACCCGTCCCCGCCCTCGCCGGTCACCACGACCGGACCGTCCAGCAGCCCCGCCGTCACCAGCCCGGACACCGGAGCCTCCACCATGCGCGGCACCAGCCGCGTCAGCGGTGTCCGCGGTGCCAGCGGCGTCGGTGGTGTCAGCGACGTTGGTCCGGCAGCCTCGTGGGTCGTTTGCACCGGGGCGGGAGCTTCGACGACCACGGAGGGCACGGCGGGCCGGGCGTCACCGGTGATCGCCGCGACGATCTCGCGCAGCGTACGGAGCTTGCCGAGCCGCCCGACGTCTCCCGCCGCCACATCACCCACCTGCCGGCGCACGGCCGACAGAATCTCGACGCGCTTGATGGAGTCGACGCCGAGATCCGCCTCCAGCTCCATGTCCATGTTGAGCATGGCGGTCGGATAGCCGGTGAGTTGGGCCACCACCGACAGCAGCAACTCCTCCAGCTCCGACGGCGACAGGGACACCGCGTCGTCGACGGGAGCGGGAGCGGCTTCCGGCGCGGGGACCTCGGTCACGACAGGAGCTGACGGAACCGATGGAACCGACGGAGCCGCTGGGGCAGATGCGGCAGCTGCGGAAGGCGGCGCAACGGCCGCCGGTGCGGGGTGCGGTGACGAGGCGCGCGGCAGCGGCAGCGCCGGCGCGGCGGCGGTCGTCACCTCCACGGCCGCGCCCGCGTCCGGCACCCCGAGCAGGGCGGACAGAGTCGTCTCGGTCATGCGCAGAAACGCCATGTGGCTTTCCGTCAGCAGGCGTTGGCAGGCCGCGTGAGCCTCCGCCGTCTGCCGGTGGACGCTCTCGACGGCGGCGAGCCGGTCGCCGTCGGCGACAGCCGTCCCGTACGCCGACGGCTGCGGGGTGTGGACCGGGGAAGGAACGTGCGCGGGCATGGGAACCGCCGGGGTGTGGGACGCGGATACGGGGGTGGGGACGAGGACGGGTTCGGGCACGGGGACGAGTACGGGAGCCGGTGCGGGTGGCGACGGCTCGACGGACGTGGTGCGCGGCGGCGGTTCGGCGGACGCGGCCCGTGGCGGCGGCACGGTGGACGCGGCGCGCGGCGGCTGCGACTGGCCGTAGTTGCCTCCGCTGATCTTCACGGTCATCCGGGGCTCGGGCTCCTTCGCTGAGGCTTCGGGCGGGGCGTACGGGGCCCAGAGGGTGTCGAGGTCGAGGGGGACACCTCGTACGGCCAGTTCGCCGAGCGCGGCGTGCAGGGTGTCGGCCCCGGGACGTGCCGACCGGTCCAGGGGCACCGCCGCGTGCTCGCGGTCGCCGAGGATCTGCCCGACCAGGCCGGTCAGCGCCGCACCCGCGCCGACCTCGACGAAGGTGCGTACCCCCGCCGCGTACATCGCCTCGATCTGGTCCTCGAAGAGCACCGGTGAGGCGAGATGACCGGCGATACGGCGGCGCACCTCGTCCGGCGACGACGGATACGGCTGCGCGTCCGCGTTGCCGTAGACCTGGAGCCGGGGCTTCGCGAGTGGCACCGTGCGCAGATACGCGGCGAGCGGTTCGACGGCCGGGGCGACCAGCGGGCTGTGGAAGGCGGTCGACGTGGCCAGCCGACGGGTGCCGGCCCCCGCCGCCGAGAACGCCTTCTCGGCACGCCCGACCGCCTCCGCCGAGCCCGAAAGCACCACCTGGCGCGGCGCGTTGTGGTTGGCGGGCCAGAGGTCGCCGAACCCGCCACGGGCCAGCACCTCGGCCACCTGCGCCCGGTCCGCCGCCACCGCCAGCATCGCGCCGGAAGCGGTCGCCGCGTCCCGCATCAGCTCACCGCGGCGACGGGCCAGACCCACCAGCGCATCGGCGTCCAGCACCCCCGCGCAGTGCAGCGCCACCAGCTCGCCGAAGCTGTGGCCCGCCACGCAGTCCGGCCGCAGCCCCAGCCCCCGTACCACCTCCAGCAGCGCCAGCGCGTGCACCGCCAGCGCCGGCTGCGCCCACTCGGTGGCGTCCAACAGGGCCGCCCGCGCGGCGCGTTCCCCGTCGGTGAAGGCGGGCGGCGGGAACACGACCCGGTGCAGGCCCCGCCCGTCGAAGCGGGTCGGCCCCAGCCGGTCCCACACGGTCTGGGCGGCCGGTGCCAGCATCGCGAGGCCGGCCCCCATCCCGACGTACTGGGCACCCTGCCCCGGGAACAGGAAGCCGATACGGCCGGGCGAGCCCTTCCCGTACGCGTACCGGATGCCGGACGGTGTGGAGAACGCTGTGTCGGGCCGCCGCCGGATCGACTCGGCCGCCTGCGCGTACTTCTTCCGCAGGTCCTCGGCATCGGTGGCGACGACGGCCAGCCGTACCGGGGCGGCGGACGAGAAGGCGGCGTGGCTCTCCCGGGCCAGTGCGGCCAGCGGACGCCCGTCGTCCGGCACGGGCGGGACCAGGTCCGACGGGGAGTCGCCGCTGAACAGGACGAGTTCGCTCGGGGCCGTGCGATGGCGCAGGGCCGCACGCCCCGGTCCTGACGAGGGTGTGTACTCCTCCAGCGTGACATGGAAGTTGCTGCCGCCGAAGCCGAAGCTCGACACCGCCGCGCGGCGCGGATGACCGGCCGGCCGGACCCAGGGGCGGGTCTCGGTGTTGACGTAGAACGGGCCGTCCGGGGCGGCGGCCGCCGGGTTCGGCCGGTCGACCTTGACCGTCGGCGGCAGCACCTTGTGGTGCAGGGCCAGCACCGCCTTGAGCAGCCCCGCCGCGCCCGCCGCGCACTTGGTGTGGCCGATCTGCGACTTGACCGAGCCGATCGCGCACCACTGTCCGTCCTGACGCTCCGAAGCGGCGAACACCTCGGTGAGCGCGGCCAGTTCGGCGGTGTCCCCGGCCTTCGTGCCGGTCCCGTGCGCCTCGACCAGCTCCACGGTCTCCGGCCCGTAACCGGCCTCCTCGTAGGCGCGGCGCAGGGCCCGCGCCTGGCCGTCGGGCAGCGGGGCGTAGATCGCCGTACTCCTGCCGTCGGACGAGGTGCCGATGCCCCGGATCACCGCGTGGATCCGATCGCCGTCACGCTCCGCGTCGGACAACCGCTTCAGCGCGTACATGACGACCGCTTCGCCGAGCATGGTGCCGTCGGCCGCGGCCGAGAACGGCCGGCAGTCGCCGCTGGGGGAGAGCGCGGGCGTCTTGGAGAAGCACAGGAACATGCCGATGTCGTTCCCGGTGTCCACACCACCGCTGATCACCAGGTCGGCCCGGCCGAGGGCCAGTTCACCGACCGCCGTCGACAGGGCCGCCAGCGAACTGGCGCAGGCCGCGTCGGTGGTGTGGTTGACGCCGTGCAGATCGAACCGGTTGGCGATCCGGCCCGCGACGACGTTGCCCAGCAGCCCGGGGAAGGACGACTCACGCCATGGCTCGAAGCGGGCCGCGATGCGGTCGCACACGGCCTCCGCCTCGGCCTCGCCGAGTCCGCTCTCCCGCAGACCCGCGAGCCACAGCGGGCGCTGGGCGCGCCCGTACATGTGCGGAAGCAGTTCGAGGGCCGCCGCGCCGAGAACGACACCGGTCCGGTCCCGGTCCACCCGGCCCGGGCCGCCTGCATCCTTCAGCACCTGGTCGGCGACCATCAGGGCGAGCAGCTGGGAGGTGTCCGTCGCGGGCAGGTTGGACGGGAGCACCCCGTAGGCCATCGGGTCGAAGTCCACCTCGGGGAGGAAGGCGCCCCGACGGGCGTACGTCTTGTCGGGGGCGGCCGGGTCCGGGTCGTAGTGGTCCTCCACCCGCCAGCGGGAGGCGGGCACCTCGGTGAGCAGATCGCGGCCGCCGGTCACGATCCGCCAGTAGCCGGCCGCGTCCGTCGCGCCGGGCACCAGAGCGCCCACACCGACCACGGCGACGGGGATCTGACGGGGGGTGGAGCCGGGCACGGTCTCTCCTCGGGGTCGAACGGTCGGTGCCGGGGCGTCGGTTGCTCCGGGGCCGCTCACGCCAGCTCGCACGGCGTGCAGGCGAACGCTTCGACCGGCAACGGAACGCCATAGGTGCGCAGTTGATGGGCGCGCGTGAGCACGGCGGCCCCTTCGAGGAGGTTGAGTGCGATCTGCACCACGGACCGGTGCGCCGGCTCGGCCAGGAACGTGCCCGCCACCCACCGGTTGAACGCGCCCATCGCCGGTCCGCACCAGATCTGGTAGTCGGCCCGCCGCGACTCCTCCCCGGAGATCGCCCACCGGCTGGAACTGCCCAGGTACCAGCGGAAGACCAGGGCCATACGGTGCTTCGGGTCGGCCTCCGCTCGGGCGATCTCCGCAGGATCGCGCCGCTCCCAGAACGCGCGCGTATGCCGCCAGGTCTCGTCGAACGAGGCCCGCAGCACATCGCGTTCGATCGGGGCGCGCAGCGCGGACGGGATCTCCTCCAGCGATCCGTGGTCCCGGTACGCCGCGTACAGCCGGCCGGCCCGCTGCGCGAACATCGTGCCCCGGGACAGCACCTGGAGCTTCACGCCGAGTTCGAACATGTCGGCCGAGGGCGCCATGGCCACATCGGCGACGTCCGCCTCGCAGAGCATCGCCTTGGCCTCGTCGGACAGGCCCGCCTCGACCGCCGTCTGGTTCACCGACCCGACGACCACATAGGACGCGCCGAGAGCGAAGGCGGCGGCCACCGCGTCCGGTGTGCCGAGACCACCGGCCGCACCGAGCCGGACCGGCCGGCGGTAGCCGAACCGCCGGCACAACGCGTCACGCAGGACGGTGATCCTCGGCAGCAGGACCGACAACGGCCGGTTGTCGGTGTGCCCACCGCTGTCCGCCTCCACGGTGATGTCCTCGGCCACCGGCACCCGGGCCGCCAGCTCCGCCTCCTCGCGGGTGAGCTTCCCCCGGGCGACGAGCGGCTCCAGCAGGGCGGACGGGGCGGGGGAGAGGAACCTCTCGGCCACCTCGGGCCGCGAGACCTTGGCGAACAGACGCGTACGCCGGACGACGCCGCCGTCCGCGCCCCGGCGCAGACCATGGGCCGCGCACAGCACGACCGCCGGGGTCAGTTCCATGAACGCCGACGCGGAGATCCGGGGGACACCGCAGCGCAGCAGCAGCTCGGCGACCCGGAACTCCAGGCCCGGTTCGGCCGGTGAGTGGATGAGGTTGACACCCCAGTTCGGGCGGGACTCCAGCTCGCGTGCGAGCGTGTGCACGGCCCGCTCCACCTCGGCGTACGCCAGACCTCCGGCCCCGAAGAAGCCGAGCATCTCGGCCCGGGCCATCGCCGCGACCATCGTGGTCGTCGCGATGCCGTTCGCCATCTCACCGGCGACATAGGGGAAGCGGACGCCGTGCGCCTCGCAGAACGTACGACCGCCGAGCCACTCGGGGTACAGCGGTGGCAGCGTGCCCAGCACCGGGCCGCCGGGCGGTGGGCCGGTCGCGAGCCCCAGCTCCCGGCCGTCCGGCCCGCCGACGACATGGACGGGTTCCCGGATCCGCCGGGCGCAGGTCGCGATCCCCTCGGGCGAGAAGACCGGCGGGGGCGCGGCGGTGGCGCCGGGGACGGTGAGGACGGACACGCGAAGACTCCAACGGAAGAGGAGATCAGCAGGTCAGCAGGTCAGCGGGTCAAGAGGTCAGCAGGCCAAGAGGTCAGCAGGTCAGCAGGTCAGGAGACGGTCGTGGGGATCTGCGGGGGCAGGGGGACGGGGCGGGTCCTGTCCCGTGGGGCCAGACCGGACCAGAGGTAGTCGAGGCCCACCGGAGCAGAGACCGCCGACGGCCCCAGCCGGGCCCTGACCCGGGTGTCGTCGAACCGCCGCCGGTGGGCGAGGTAGGCCGTCACGCCCGGGTAGAACTCCATCAGCGCCTCCAGCGCCGACGGGCGCTCCGGCCTGGCGGCCACCAGGTCGATCGCGATCGGGACCAGCCGCTCCAGCAAGGCCACGACGACGGGTACGGGCACATCGCGGTCATGGACGACGTGGTACGTGTCGACCCCGCCGGAGGGCTTCAGACCGGCCAGCCGCACCATGACCTCGGCCGCGTGGTCCACCTGCAACAGGTTCAGCCGGCCGTGCGGGTGCCCCACGGTGCGGACGCGCGGCCGGGACCCGGCGATGCCGCCCGACGCGCCCACGCCACCGGGCGGGTCCGGGCTCGCGGGGGCGGTGCTTCGCGCGTCGCGCAGGATCCGCTCGACGACCTGCAGCGGGTGCGAGGGCAGCTCGGGGTGCGGTGGCAGGTCCGTGACCAGAATGCTCGGCCGCAGGACGAGGACCGGACGGCCGTGCTCCCGGGACCAGGCGCGAACCAGCAGCTCCGCCTCGTACTTGGACCGTTCGTAGGCGTTCTCGAAACCACCGGTGTCGTCCAGCTCGTCCTCGTACGCCACCCCGTCCCGCCGCGCCCCGGCCACGAACGCGGTGCTCACGTGATGGACCACGGGCGACCCACGGCCCGAGGCCGCGAGCTCCAGCACCCGCCGGGTCCCTTCGACGTTGGTCCGGCGCAGCTCGGGAAGGTCGCCTTCCAGATTGATGCTGCCCGCACTGTGCCAGATCGCGCCGAGGCTGTCGGCCAGCTCCTGATACGTCCGGGCGGGCAGCCCCAGCCGGGGCAGTGCCAGATCGCTCTCCACCACCCGCAGCCGATGAGGGAGCCGGGCGATGAACGCCTCCGGTGCGCCCGTCACTTCGAAGTACCGGGTGATGCGGTGCAGCGCGTCCCCCGATCCGGCGTGGGCCAGGACCGTCACCGACCGATGGGTGCCGAGCAGGCGACGTAACAGGCGCAGTCCGAGGAATCCGGTGGCGCCGGTGAGTGCGACGTGCACGAGCGTGGCTCCAAGGGCGGTGAGAGGGGGCGGATCGCCGACCGTGTGCGGAGAAGAGCGGGATGAGGAGAGAGAGGGCGGTGCTGCCGTTGCGGAGACCGGGTGCGGGAGGAGGACGACGGCACCGGCCGTCGTGCGTCGCGGATCGTCACCGGCGATCGCACCGCGCACGGTCCGGTTCGTCCGGCCGGTCCGGTGCGGCTGGTGCTTGCTCGCCGGTTCTCCGACCACCCGTCCGGACGGGGGTTCTCGGGCCTTTCGGACCCGGTGATCTCCGGCGCACGGCACACAATGGCAGACGAGCGGCGGAGAACGCGCCTCGATCTCCGCTGCTCACCCGAACGAAGTACGCCACCCCGAGGAGGGTGAAGAGCCGTCGGTCCGGTGCGTGGCCGGGCGGCCCCTCACCTGCGCGGCAGCCGTGCGCGGACGGAGCCGTACGGCGGTGGCCGGAGCCCTGTCCTCCTTTCGGGGGAACCCGTCGCCGGGGTCCGGACCGGTCGTTGAAGAGTCGCCATGTCGACAGTGGTTGTGGCCGGGTGGGGCCGCCGGGCCCGTCAGGACAGGGAAACCGGGGGCCGCCGGGGCCGATGGCGGATGCGGCCGGCGGCCGCGGGGACGGCCGGAATCCGGCTGCCGGGGCCGGGGCGGCGTGCGGACGCCGGACGGAACCGCTCCGGGCGATGGTCATCCTGATGGTCGGCCGGTCCGGGCAGTGCGCCGGGCCGGTTCCGGACGGACGGGCCGCCCGGGGCCGGTGGCCTCCCACGCTCACGTCCCACCGCCCTCCGGTCGTCAGCGCGATCGCCCCGGCCCGAATGGGAGCCCCGAAGCCTCATGCCCGATTCCGAGCAGCGCACCCCGTCCGCCCCGCCACCCGCCCCGTCCACCTCATCCGTACCGTCGGCCCGGTCCGAGGCGTCCGTCACGTCCGCCCGGTCCGAGGCGTCCGTTCCCCCGCCCCGCCACCCCACCCACTCGGTCGACCGCGCGTTCCTCAGCCTGGAGCGCCGTCGGCCGGACGTCCGCTGGGATGCCGGTGGCATCGCCTACCTCAGCGGACCGCCGCCGTCCCTGGCGGACCTGCGCGCGTACGTGGGCTTCCGCCTCGGCGAACTGCCCCTGCTCACGAGCCGGGTGGCGGGCGGCCGGCGGTCACGCTGGCAGCCGGACGGGGACTTCGCCGTCGACCGGCATGTGCACGAGGTGGTCGCCGACGGGCCCGCCGGCTGGGACCCGGCCCTGGACACCGCGCTCAACGCCCCGTTCGCCCCCGGCGCCTACTGGGGGGTCTGGCTGGTCCACGGCCATGAACCCGACGCGTACGCCGTCTGCTACCGCTTCCACCACGCCTGCCAGGACGGCGCGGCCGCCGCCATGACCTTCCGGGCCCTGCTGAGCGGAGGCGAGCCGTCCGCCCGTCCGGTGCCTGGCCACAGCCGGCTCTCCGGGGCGCCCCGGCGGGTCGGCGCGGCCGTCGGTCTCGCCACCAGGTTCCTCGCCGGCTCGCTCGCCGTACGCGGTCACCGCCCGGACGCGGCCTTCACTCCTTCCGGCGAACGGCGGCTGTGGCGCGGCCGCGTACCGTCGGACACCCTGCGCCGGATCGGCGCCGGCCGGGGCGGCTCCGCCCACGACGCACATCTGGCCGCCCTGGCGGGGGCGTTGTCGGTCTGGTCGGCGCGGGCCGGCGTACCGCTTCCCCGGGCGACGGCCGTGCTGCCCGTCGACGCACGCCGCGCGGACGAGGAACAGACCTGGGGAAACCGCTGCTTCGCCCTGCCGTTCGAGCTGCCCGTGCACACCGCCCGGGAACACCCGGACGGTCCCCGGAACACTCAGGCGCCGCTGCGACGGCTGGACCAGGTCATGGCGACGACCCGGAAGCTGCGGGGCGAGACCTGGCGGCAGGCCATTCAGGACCTGGTCCGCTTCATGCCGGACGCCCCCACCGAGTGGTATCTGCGCAGGATGCTCTCCCCGCGCGTCACCAACGTCATGGCCACCTCCATGCCGCTGGCCGACCGGGGAAGCCTGGGGGGTTCGCAGGTGACGGGCACCGCCCTGCTGCCCCTGCTCGTGCCGGGCCATCTCTTCGCGGTGGGGCTGTCGTTCTTCGGCGACTGGGCCGAGGTGTCCTTCCTCGCCGACCGCGCCCTGCCCCTGGGGGAGTCGCTGCCGCTGCTGTGGGAGCAGGCCGTGGGCGAGCTGGCGGAGAGCTCGACGCCGGTATGAGCCGGGCGGGCGCCGCCCACCACACGACGCGGACGGGTTCCGCGGGCCATCAGGAACACCTGGTACGACACCACCTGGTACGACGGAGCAACGCGATGGACGTCACCGATGTGCACCACTCCTACCGGCAGCATGCCGTTCTCCGGGGCATCGACCTACGGCTGCGGCCCGGCACCCTCGCCGGGATCGTGGGGGAGAACGGCGCGGGCAAGACCACGCTGCTGAAGATCCTCGCCGGTGAACTGAGGCCGGACCGCGGCTCGGTGCGGCACAGCGGCAGATTCGGCTACTGCCCGCAGTCCGTGGTCCTGGACGACTCCTTCACCGTCCGCCAGCACCTCGACCTCTTCAAGAGCGCGTTCGGACTCGCGAACCTGCGACGGGCCGAGGAGGTGATGGAGACCCTGGCCTTCACCGAGTACCTCGACCAGCGGGCCGGACTGCTCAGCGGGGGCTCCCGGCAGAAGCTCAACCTGACCCTGGCGCTCATGCACGATCCGGACGTGCTCCTGCTCGACGAGCCCTACCAGGGGTTCGACTGGGAGACGTATCTGCGCTTCTGGGAGCTGGCGGAGAGGCTGCGCGACGCCGGGCACTCGGTCCTGGTCATCTCGCACCTGGCCTACGACATCGACCGGCTGGACCTGCTCTGGCGGCTGGAGAACGGGCGCCTGGAGCTCCAGGAACGGCGTACGGAGGCGGTGGCGGTATGAGGCGGCACCGGCAGCTGTTCATCACGGCGTCCAAGTACGCGCTGATCGGGCACGCCCGCAACCGGTTCGCGATGCTCCTGGTGGTCGTGTACATCCCCGTATGGATCGCCCTCGCCTATGTGACCATCCCCGACCGGCCGGCCCCGTTCCGGCTGCGGGCCACCGGTGAGGTGCTGTCCCCGCCCGGCAACCACCTCACCCAGATCACCGGTGCGCTGAACGCGGTCACCCTGATCGCCGGGTTCATGATGTTCGCGGCCACCTTCACGGGAGGCGCCTTCGACCGCCGCCTCGCGATGGCGGGCTACCCCCGGTATCACCTCGTCCTCGCCAAACTCTCCGCGCTCACGCTGGTCTGTGTCGCCATCGCGGTGTACGCCACGGTCGCCGTCGGGGTCTCCTGGCCGCCGCGACAACCCCTCCTGCTCGCCGCCGCGCTGTTCTGCGCCGCTCTGACCTACGGCGCGCTCGGCGTCGTCCTCGGATCGGTGCTCCGCCGCGAGGTCGAGGGCATGTTCGCCATCCTGATGATCAGCATCCTCGACGTCGCCCTGCAGAACCCCCTCTCCAGCTCCGGATCGGACAGCGCGGTCGTGCGCTACCTGCCGACCTACGGAGCCGTGCAGGCCAGCATGTCCGCCGCCTTCTCCGACGCGTCGGCCGTCCGGGGAATCGTGATCCAGTGCCTGTGGCTCATCGGCGCCGCGACCGCCGGATTCCTGGTCTTCCGCCGGCGTACCCGCAACGCCCTTGACACGCCCGTGACCTGGGAAGGCGGTGATCGTTCTGTAGCCGTCGGGCGCTGAAGCCGCGCCCGGAACGTCACCCCCATTCCTGCTTTCCCCCGCAAGGAGCACCACCCCCATGACTCTTTCGCGTACCGTCCGGCGCACGGCCCTCACCGCGGTTCTGCTCGCCGCCTCCGCACTGACCGTCCCCTCCACCGCGCACGCGGCCCCGATGCCTCCCGCGTGTCAGGAGGCGCTGCTCGAAACCCTCGACAAGTTCCCCGTCGTGGACTTCACGGTCCCCGACAAGGCCAAGAACGCCATGCTGGGCCAGGTGCTGGGGCTGAGCGAGGCCGACCAGGAGGCGCTCACCGAGGTGGCGTGCGCGGCCTGGAACACCTGGGCGACCCAGAACGGGCAGGCCGTCGCCACGGACCTGGACACCCGCTACCGGAACGCCGCCGGGCCCGTGTGCAACAAGTTCGCCAGGTCCTCGCTGCAGACGCTCAAGAAGTACGCCCCGAACGTCCCCGCCGAGACCCGTGAGTTGGAGAAGCTGGCCAAGAAGGTCTGGCGCAACTCCATGGAGAAGCTGGCGGCGGAGGCCACCAACACCGACTGCCGCACGGCCTACAACGCGGTGAAGGCGGGCTGGTAGCGGGGAGTTCGTTTGACGGGGAACGGGTTCTTCGGCGTTCGGCAAGGGCTGCATGAACACCGAAGAGCCTGTCAGTGGGCGAACAGTGGGCCCTCCGACGGATCGTGGCGGCCTTTCGGCAGCAGGGTCCGGCCGAGCCGTGCCATGAGCACCGAGCCGAGGTGTGCGCCGACGGTGGTGGCAAGGGCGACCGGCAGAAACATCAGGTCGGTGCGCGGCGAGCTGAAGCCGAGAACGTGCTGGAGGTAGAGGGAGCAGAGGAAGAACGCCGAGATCAGCACGCGCCGCCGCCCAGGACGCCGAAGGCGGCGCCGGTGCCGCCGATCGCAGCCCAGACGCCGAGCGCGCGGTTACGCTCCGGCCCCTGGAACACCATCGTGATCAGCGCCATGACCGCAGGTGACATGGCCGCGGCACCGATGCCCTGTACGGCCCGCGCCGTGAGTAAGAGTGCCGCCGCTTCCGGCGAGACCGCAGGCAGCGACGATGTACATCAACGCCGAGGCATCCACGCCGAGTTGTCCGCCGATCGCGGAAAGGGCGAGGTTCGCCACGGTCACGTCGACGATGAGGATGAACTGCTGGGTGTGAATGGTTGCGGCACCTCAACCTTTACAACGCTGTTCGACTTGCGTTGCGCTCTGCGTTACCCTCAACCCGAACAGTCGTGTTCAAGTTGAGGAGCATGTCGTGACTGCAGCGTCGCCCCCCGCCCCCGATCGGCCGCTGGTCCGCGATGATCGGCGCGGCCTGGCCATGGGCCCGCTGGTCGGCGGCTGGCTGCTCGGCCAGAAGGTGGGAACCCGCTGGCTGGCGGCGACCGGCCTCGCGTTCGCCGTGGTCTCGCTGCTGATCCTCGCCACCACCGGCGACGGCGACGGCTACGGCCGGGCGCTGGCCGCGATGCTCTTCCTCGGCTTCGGGGCCGGGTTCATCATCGGCCCGACCAGCGACGCGATCGTCGGCTCCCTCTCCGAGGACGACCTCGGCGTCGGCTCCGCCACCAACAGCGCGGCCGTGCAGCTGGGCGCGGCCCTCGGGGTGGCGGTCCTCGGCAGCCTGCTGGCCGGCACTTACCGCGCTGAGGTGACGGACAGCGGCGTCGCCGCCGGTCTCCCGGACCCGGTCCTGGACGCCGCGGGCGACTCCCTCGGGGGCGCCCTCGCCGTCGCCCGGGAGCTGCCCGGCGAGGCGGGGGAGGCGTTCGCCGAACTGGCACGGTCCGCCTTCGTCTCCGGGATGGCACCCTCGATGTTCACCGGTGCCGCCGTGGCCGCCGTCGGCATCGTCGTCTCGGTGCTGCTGTTCCCCAAGGGCAGGGCCGGTGACGCGGGCCCCGCGAAGCTGCCGGAGCAGTCCGACGCGCCGGCCGTGACCGAGCCCGATCCGCGGCTCCATGCCTGACAGGACACGGAACGGGCCCGGCCCCGGGGCACGGCCCGGCACCCGGACCGTCCCCGGAGAGGGTGGCCTACGCTCACACCATGTCCACGCCGCATGAGAAGGTGCGCCGCCCTGGCGGCCGCACCCCAGGAGGAGAGCCGCGCCGACGCGCGGACGCGGAGCGCAGCATCGCGTCCATCGTCGCCGCCGCGCTCGAATGCTTCCGCAAGGACCCCAACGTCAGCCTGTCCGCGGTCGCCGGCGCGGCCGGGGTGAGCCGGGTCACGCTGTACGCGCACTTCCCGTCCCGCGAGGACCTGCTCGACGCCGTGCTGGAGCACTCCGTCGAGCAGGCCGACGCGGCGCTGGGGGCCCATGTGCTCGACGAGGGGCCGGCCGACGAGGCCTTCTCGCTGCTCGTCCGGTCCGGCTGGCGGATCCTCGAACAGCATGCGTTCCTGCTCGCCGCGTCCGAGGGCGTCATCGCCCCGGCCCGGCGCCGCAGGCACCACGAGAAGGTCCTCGCCCGGGTGGAGCGGGTCCTGGTCCGTGGCCAGGAGGAGGGCGTGTTCCGCACGGACCTCCCGCTGTCCTGGCTGGTGACCACCTTCTACAGCCTGCTGCACGCCGCGGCGGCCGAGGCCGACGCGCGGCACCTCAAGGTCAAGGACGTCCCCGACATCCTCGACAGCACCCTGTCGTCGATGTTGCGGACGCCCGCATCATCCTGACGCTCCGTGGAGACGGGGCGTCCCGTCCCGAAACCGGAGCAGCCCATGCACACCAACGAACAGCTCGTCCGCGTCTGCCTCGCCGCGATCAGCGAGGCGGACGCGGCAGGCTGGCTCGCGTCCTATACCGACGACGCCGTCTCACGGGACGTGCCCCTCGACTCCGTCTGGAGCGGCCGGGCCGAACTGGAAGCGGGGGTACGCTCCTGGCTGGCCGCGATCCCCGAGACCCGGATGGCGGTACGGTCCGTCTTCGCCGACGACCGGTCGGGGGTCTGCGAGTGGACCATGTCGGGCACGCTGGAGGGCGTCCTCGACGGGCTGCCCGAGCAACTCGCCGCCCTGGCCAAGGGCAAGCACTTCACGATGCGAGGCGCGACCGTGTACGGGTTCTCCGCGGACGGCCGCATCCAGGAGGAGTCCCTCTACTGGGACCTGGCCGGTGTGCTCGGCCAGTTCGGGCTGCTGCCCCGCCTCTGACCGGGGCAGGGGGCGCGGCGGGCCTGCCGCATCGACAAGGTTTCTCACTACACGCAGGAGATGGTCCCGATCGACACGAACGGAACCCCGCACCACATCCGCCTGGCCGGCGCCCTGAGCGCCGAGGACCCGTCGGTCCGGCTCAAGGCCGCCATGGCGATCGGCTCGGCCCCCGACCCCGTACTCCTGGAGACGCTGGTCGAGCGGTGCGGGGTCGAACCCGACCTCTTCGTACGGGACACCCTGTCCTGGGCGCTGATGCGTTACGCGCCCGAGGTCACCCTGCCCCGGATCCGCCGGGAGCTCGACTCCGCGTCCGCCCAGGCCCGCAGCCAGGCGATGCACACGCTCTCCAAGATCGGCGACAAGGCCGCGTGGGACTGGATCACGCGCGACATGCTGCACGACGCCGACGACGAGACCGCCCGGACCGCGTGGCGCGTCGCGGTCTCCCTCGTACCCGAAGCCGAGGAGACATGGCTGACCGCCGAACTCGTCAAGGAGCTCGGCCGCGGCAACCGCAGTCTGCGGATGAGCCTGAGCCGGGCCCTGGTCGACCTCGGCGACGTGGTCGAGCCCGCCCTGGCGAAGGCCGCGGCCGGCCCCGACCCGGTGGTGGCCGAGCACGCCGCCGCCACCGAACAGCTCCTGCGGAGCAGGCGGGCCGACCTCGAAGCCGCCGCCGAGCGGGCGAAGCGCGCAGCCGCACCCGCCGAGGGCGCCCTGGAGCGCTGACCGGCGCTCCGCCCGCCGGGTACGCGCCGGCGGCTACCGCCGGGTCCGGCTCGCGAACACCCAGCGGTTGCCCGCCAGCGCGTCGTTCGGCTCGGGCAGCGGGCCGCGCCCGTGCAGACGGGTGAAGTCGAACGGCGTGCGGACCGAGGTGGACCAGCCGTGGTCCGTCAGCCGCCCCGCCGAGTCGGGCCGCGGCTCCAGGTCGAACAGCTCCAGCAGATCGATGCCGATCTGCTGTCTCGTGGCGGTGTAGAGCGGGCTGTCGCGGTACGCCAACAGGTCCTTCTCCAGCTTGACCTCGAAGGCCAGCGCGCTGCCCGCGGCGCTCAGCCGGTCCACCGTGTCGATGAGATACGTCTCCGCGGCGGGCGGCAGATAGAACAGCAGCCCCTCGACCAGCCAGATGCTCGGCGCGGCCGGATCGAAGCCCGCGCCGGGCAGGGCGCCGGCCCAGTCGTCGCGCAGATCCATCGGGACCGGTACCCGGGCCGCCTTCGACGTGGCCGAAAGGCCGCCGAGCACCTGGTGCTTGAACGCCAGGACCTCCTCCCGGTCGACCTCGAAGACCACACAGCCGGGAGGCCAGTCCAGCCGGAACGCCCGGGAGTCCAGCCCTGCCCCGAGCAGGACCACCTGGCGGGCGTTCCCCGCGTGCGCCGACCTCAGGAGGAAGTCGTCGAGGACCCGCGTCCGCAGCCCGAAGTACCGCGCGAACCTTCCCCACAGCGGATTCGTGTCCCCGTCCGGGACCTCCCGGGGGTGGACCGGCCAGCCCGTGGACGCCGGTGCCGCGCGCACGAAGTGCTCCGCGTAGGCGTCCCGCGCCAGGCTGTCAGGGCGATGTGTCTCGATGGCCCGCGCCGCGGCGACCAGCAGAGCGGTCACCCCGACCCCTCCTGCCACGCCCTCCACATCGGTGTTCCGGTGCGCCGTGTCGACCATGTGCACTCCCTCGGTGTCGGTGATTTCATGGGCCCGCTCACGGAACGAGGACCGGTTTCACCACGCGGCCCAGGTCGCAGTCGCGTTCGGCCTCGTTGATGTCGGCGAGCGGATACGTACGGATCAGCTGGTCGAAGGGGAACAGACCGGCCTCCCACAGCCCGGTCAGCCGGGGGATCAGCAGGGCCGGCACCGCGTCGCCCTCGCAGATGTGGGAGACCGTCCGGCCCCGGTCCAGCGTCCCCGGTTCGAGCGGCAGCGCGGTGTGCAGCCGGGCCACCAGCCCGAGACGGCCGGTCGGACGCAGCGCCCGGAGCGCGTCGTTGATCAGCCGGGCGGACCCCGTGGTGTCGAGGGCGAAGCGCGCGCCGCCACCGGTCAGCCGCTGGATCCGGCCGGGCAGATCGGCCGAGGCGGCGTGCAGCGCGGTGGCGTTCAGTTTCTCGGCGAGCACCAGCCGTTCGGCGTTCAGGTCCACCGCCACGGCGGCGGCCCCGGACGCGGTGGCCGCCATGACCGCCGCCAGCCCCACCGCTCCGGCGCCGAGCACCACGACGGTGTCGCCGGGGCCCGCGCCGAAGGAGTTGAGGACCGCCCCGGCGCCGGTGAGGAAGCCGCAGCCGAGCGGCCCGAGCAGTTCGAGGGGGAGCGAGGGGTCGACCCGTACGGCATTACGGGCCGGGACCATCGCGTACTCGGCGAACGAGGACTGGCCGAACCACCGGGGCGCCAGCGCGCCACCGGCCGCGTCGGTGAACCGGGACGCGTGCTCGGCGCGGCCGCCGAAGAGGTTCAGCGCGGCGAACCGGTCGCAGTAGGCGGGCGCCGCGCCCAGGCAGCTTCGGCAGTGTCCGCAGGAGTCGAAGCTCAGCACCACATGGTCGCCCGGGCTCAGCCCGGTGTCCGGGCCGCCCGTCTCCACCACCACGCCGGAGCCCTCGTGGCCCAGCACCGCGGGCAGCGGTGAGCGGCCCGCCGAGCGCCGGACCGCGAGATCGGTCCGGCACATGCCGCAGCCCGCGATCCGGACCAGGATCTCCCCGGCGGCCGGACCCGCGTCCAGCATCACCTCCTCGACGGCGAACGGGTCCTCGTACGAGCGCAGTACCGCCGCGCCGAATCTCATCCTCCGGCCTCCCTCGCACCGTGCACGACGAACGGTCTGAGGTTCCCGTACAGCCCCCACGGCCCACCCGCGACGCCGACACCGCTCTCCTTGATCCCGGCGAAGGGCTGGGCGAGGGAGAGTTCGGCGTGGTGGTTGATCCACGCCGTCCCGCACTCCAGCCGGTCGGCCACCGCTTCCGCCCGGTCCAGGTCGGTCCCCCAGACCGAGCCGCCGAGACCGAACCGGGTGGCGTTGGCCGCCTCGACGGCCTCGTCGAGACTCCCGTACGACAGCACCGGCAGGACCGGACCGAACTGCTCCTCCGTCACCACCGGGCTGTCGGGATCCACATCGGCCAGCACGGTCGGGGCGTGGAAGTAGCCCGGCCGGTCCAGCCGGTGACCGCCCGCCACGGCCCGGGCCCCGTCCGCCAGCGCACGGGCCGTGTACCGCTCCACCCGGGCCAGCTGGGCGGCGTTGTTGAGCGGCCCCAGCTCCGTACCCGGGTCGAGACCGGCCCCGACCACCACGGACTTCGCACGTTCCGCGAGGGCCTCGACCACCCGGGAGTGGAGCCGGGCCGGGGCGTAGACGCGCTTGACCGCCATGCAGACCTGACCGCAGTTGCGGAACGCCGCCCAGAACAGCCGGTCCGCGATCCGCTCCACCTCCACGTCGTCCAGCAGGATCGCGGCGTCGTTGCCGCCCAGCTCCAGGGTGACCCGGGCCAGACCGGGCGCCGCGCCCGCCGCGACGGCCCGCCCGGTGGGGACCGAACCGGTGAAGGTGACATGGCGGATCCCCGGGTGCGAGGCGAGGCGCTCCCCGAGGGGCTCCTGACCGGTGACGATGCTCAGCACGCCCTCGGGGAGCGCGGCGGACAGGACGGAGCCCAGCAGTCGGGTGGCCAGCGGTGTGCAGGGCGAGGGCTTGAGCACCACCGTGTTGCCCGCGGCGAGCGCGGGCGCGAACTTCGCCGACGCCAGCTGGAGCGGAAAGTTCCACGGGACGATGGCGGCGACGGGCCCGAGCGGCCGCCAGCGGATCTCGCTGTGCCCGGGCCGGCCGTCCGCGATCGTACGGGTCTCGGGGGCCGCTGCGGCGAAGTGGCGCAGGCGGGCCGCCGTGCGGGCGACCTCCGCGTACGACTCGGGCAGCGGTTTCCCCTGCTCACGGGTGAGCAGGGGAGCGAGCCGGGACCCGGCCGCCTCCACGGCGTCGGCCGCCGCCAGTAGCGCGGTGGTGCGGGCGGCCGGGTCGGCCCGCCAGCCCGGCCAGGCCTCGTGGGCCCGGCCGACCACCGCGTCCAGCTCTTCCGCCCGCTGGTCGGGAGCCTCGTCGAAGTCCTCGCCCGTCGCCGGATCGAGGACGGTGAAGTACCCACCGCGGGACGCCGGTTCCGGGCGGGGCCGATGCGGGGCCATGCGGGCGGTCAGCTCGCGGCCGGGGCGGCCGCGTGCTCCCGGGCGTGCCGGTCCATCTCCGCCCGGAAGGCGGCCACCAGCCGGGGCTGGATCCGCCCGGAGTTGCGGTCGCCGCCCTCGCAGACCGCCCCGCGCACGCCCACGATGTCCGTCCCGATCCGGGTCAGCGTGGTGAGATCCTCCGCCTTCACGCTGCCCGCGAGGGCGGCGAGCAGACCGGCCTCGTGGGCCAGCCGGACGAATTCACCGCACGCTTCCGGCGGCACATGGTCGAACAGCCGGGTGCCGTCCTTGATCGCGGTGTCCAGCATGGCCGCGTCGGAGCCGGAGCGGCGGGCGATGTCGGGCAGCGCCAGCGGGCTGACGCAGCCGATCCGATGGGCGTCGGCGTAGCCCGACGCGACGACGAACGCGTCCGGCCGGAAGTCCTTCACGGCCCGCACGACTCCGCGCATGACCTCGATGGCCTGGTCGGGCGTCGTGCATCCGTAGAGGCCGACCTTGATGTACGTGGCCCCGGAGACGGCGGCCCCGAGCGCCGCCTGCGCCACCGTGCCGGGCTTGTACGGCACGTCTCCGACGGTGGCGGAGACCGGCTTGTCCGCCGGGACCGCTCCGCGGATCTCCCTGATGACCCAGGGGAAGTTCGCGCCGAGCGAGCCCTCGTCGGGCTTCTTGACATCGACGATGTCAAGGTGTTCCGCCGCCTTCGCGCACGCGAGGGCCTCCTCGACACCGTCCGGGGAGATGAGAAGCAGCAACGTGGATTCCTTCCACCGCGGAGCCACCCACCGAACGGCGGGTGCGCGGATGCGTCGGGATCTTGTGCGGTCGGCTCATCCTCGCCGCGTCACGTGGCCCCCCGGCAGGGCGCGCGGGATGGCGAACGGGGCACTGTGCGGGCCAACTCACGCCCCCGCGCCGCGCCGTTCACCTTGTGTTCCCCTTGACCGGGCCCGCCGGGAGAATCCGGGAGCCGGGCTCACACAGCTCCAGGGTTGCCGTAGTAGGCCCCCGCCCCGTGTTTACGGGTGAAGTGGCGGTCCAACAGGTGCTGAGGCGGCGGCACGGCCCCCAGGGACAGCGTGTGCAGCGCCATCTCCGCGACAGCCTCGCAGATGACGGCGTGCTCCAGCGAGGCATGGGCGTCCGCGCCCCAGGTGAAGGGACCGTGGTGGGCCACGAGGGCGGCCGGCACGGTCCTGGCGCGCTCGTCGTCACCTTCGAGCAGCTCCACGATGACCTCTCCGGTGTTGAACTCGTAGTCCACCGCGCACTGTTCGGGACTGAGCGGCTCGGTGACCGGCACCGGGCCGTCGAAGGTGTCCGCGTGCGTGGTGCCGAGCACCGGGATCGGGCGGAGGGCCTGCGCGAAGGCCACGGCATGGGGGGAGTGGGTGTGGGTGATCCCGCCCACGGAGGGGAAGGCCCGGTAGAGGCTGCGGTGCGTCTCGGTGTCCGTCGAGGGCCGCAGGTCGCCCTCGACCACCCGGCCGTCCTCCAGCGCGACGACGACGAGATGGTCCTCGCCGAGCCGGTCGTAGGGGACTCCCGAGGGCTTGATGACGAACACACCGGCCTCCCGGTCCACCCCGCTCACATTGCCCCAGGTCAGGGTCGCCAGGCCCGACCGGGGGATGCGCAGGTTGGCGGAGAGGACCTCGCCGCGCAGCGACGCGAAAGCGGAGCGGGACATGGCGGGGCCTCCTGGCGGGGGTGGGGACGGAGCCGTCCGGGCGAGGCCGCTCACAGCGCCTCGGCCAGCCGGTGGTAGGCCTGGTTCCAGCGGAGCTCCTGGGCGAACCGGCGTACGGTGGTGTCCGCGTCGATGAAGGCGAGTTCCACGGCGAGCATGTCGGCCAGGTCCTCGAACTCCTCGCGGCCCAGAGCCGTGGTGAGGACCGTGTGGTGCGGCGCGCCGGCGGTCAGCCACGCCTCGGTCGAGGTGCGCAGATCGGGTTCGGGGCGCCAGACCGCACGGGCCACGGGCAGCAGGGGCAGCGGTTCGGGCGGTCCCACGACGTCGATCCGGTTGGCGACCAGCCGGAAGCGGGACCCCATGTCGGCCAGCCCGACGACGACTCCGGGGGCGGGGGCCGCGTCGAACACGAGACGGACCGGATCCTCGCGTCCGCCGATGCTCAGCGGGTGGATCTGACAGGAGGGCGTCGTCGAGGCGAGGGACGGGCACACCTCCAGCATGTGGGCCCCGAGGACGAGACCGCGCTCCGGAGCGAGGTCGTAGGTGTAGTCCTCCATGAAGGAGGTGCCTCCGGGCAGCCCGTGCGCCATGGCCTTCGTGGCACGCAGCAGCGCCGAGGTCTTCCAGTCGCCCTCGCCGCCGAAGCCGTAGCCGTCGGCCATGAGGCGCTGGACGGCCAGACCGGGCAACTGCCGCAGGCCGCCGAGGTCTTCGAAGTTGGTGGTGAAGGCGCGGAAGCCGCCGGCGGTGAGGAACCCGCGGAGTCCGGCCTCGATGCGGGCCGCGTACCGCAGCGACGCGTGGCGTTCTCCGCCGGGCCGCAGCTCGGGGGCCAGCGCGTAGCTGTCCGCGTACTCCTCGGTGAGCGCCAGGACGGCGTCGTCGCCGACGGCGTCCACGGCCTCCACCAACTCGTTGACGCCATAGGTGTTGACGGACGTGCCGAACCTGAACTGGGCCTCGACCTTGTCCCCTTCGGTGACCGCGACATCCCGCATGTTGTCCCCGAAGCGGGCGAGGCGCAGGCGCGCGAACTCGGCCCGGCCGACGGCGGCACGCGTCCAGGCGGCGATGCGGTGGGCCACGTCCGGCGAGGAGACATGCCCCGTGACGGTCTTGCGGACGACGCCGAGACGGGACTGGATATGGCCGAACTCGCGGTCTCCGTGCGCCGCTTGGTTCAGATTCATGAAGTCCATGTCGATCGTGGACCAGGGGAGACCGCGGTTGGCCTGGGTGTGGAGGTGCAGGAGGGGCTTTCGCAGGGAACCGAGGCCGCCGATCCACATCTTGGCCGGGGAGAAGGTGTGCATCCAGGCGATGACGCCGATGCAGCGGTCGTCCGCCTCGGCGTCCAGACACATCCGGCGGATCGCGTCCGCCTCCGTCAGAACGGGCTTCCACACGATCCGTGCGGCCGCTCCGGCAGCGGCATCGGCGGCCACCGTCTCGCATATCCGCTGGGACTGGGCGGCGACCTGGGCGAGCGTGTCCTCGCCGTAGAGCGACTGACTGCCCGTCAGGAACCACACTTCGCTGTCGGTGGGGACGAGGGGCATGGCGGGTACTCCTTTGTCGTGGTGCGGGTGTGGCGGGCTGCGAGGACCGGGGTCAGGGGGCGGCCCGGTGGGCCCTGGCCCGGTTGCGGAGCCTGCGCAGCCGGTGCAGCAGGAGGTCGTCGCCGGTGCCGAAGTGGTCGTGCAGCGCGCGGTATTCGGCGAACAGCTCGTCGTAGACGTCGGCGTTGTCCGGGTCGGGGAGATACGCGTTCCGCTCGACGCCGCCCATGCGGGCGGCGGCCGTCCGTACGTCCGGGTACGCCCCGGCCGCCACCGCCGCATGGATCGCCGAACCGAGCGCGGGGCCCTGGTCGGAGGTGGCGAGCGACACGGGGCGGCGCAGGACGTCGGCGTAGATCCGCATGAGCAGCGGGTTCTTCTTGAGCCCGCCCGCCGCGATGAACTCCGTGACGGGCACCCCGTGTCGCTCCAGGGCCTCGACGATGACGCGGGTGCCGAAGGCGGTCGCCTCCAGCAGGGCGCGGTAGACGTCCTCGGGGCGGGTGTCGAGCGTGAGGCCCACCAGCACACCGGAGAGATGGTGGTCGACGAGCGTGGAGCGGTTGCCGTTCATCCAGTCCAGCGCGACCAGCCCGTGCGCCCCGACCGGCTGCTCGGCGCTGAGCCGGGACAGCTGCTCGTGCAGGTCCTCACCGGCGGCCTCGGCGGCGGCGCGGTAGTCGTCGGGCACGCCCTGCCGCAGCCACCAGGCGAAGATGTCGCCCACCCCGCTCTGCCCCGCCTCGTAGCCGTACGCGCCCGCCACGATGCCTCCGTCGACCACACCGCAGACACCGGGTACGTCGGCCAACGCGTCGCTGTTGACGACATGGCAGGTGGAGGTGCCCATGATGGCGAGCAGACGGCCGTTCTCCACCGCCCCGGCCGCGGGGGCCGTGACGTGGGCGTCGACGTTGCCCACCGCGACCGGGGTTCCCGGCCTGAGCCCGGTCAGGGCCGCCGCTTCGGCGGTCACGGTTCCGGCGCACGAGCCGAGCGGGAGCAGCGGGTGTTCCAGCCGGGTGGCGGGGAAGTCGGCGAAGTCCGGGTGGAGCCCGGCGAGATACGCGGGCGAGGGGTAGGCGCCGTCCTGGTGGATGCCCTTGTAGCCCGCGGTGCAGGAGTTGCGCGACTCGGCGCCGGTCAGCTGCCAGACGATCCAGTCGGCCGCCTCGATCCAGCGGGCGCAGGCGGCGTACACCCGCGGATCCTCTTCCAGCACCTGGAGGGCCTTCGCGTACTGCCACTCCGCGGAGATCCGGCCGCCGTAGCGCCTGATCCAGGGCTCGCCCCGCCGGTGCGCCAGGGCGTTGATGCGGTCGGCCTGCTCCTGGGCGGCGTGGTGCTTCCAGAGCTTCGGCCACGCGTGGGGCCGGTCCGCCCAGGCGGGCTGCTCGGCCAGCGGAACGCCGTCCGCCGTGGTCGGCAGCACCGTGCAGGCGGTGAAGTCGGTGCCGATGCCGATGATGTGGGAAGGGTCGACACCCGCCGCCGCGAGCGCCTCCGGTACGGCGGTACGCAGCGCCTCCCGCCAGTCGCGCGGATCCTGGAGCGCCCAGTCGGGGGGCAGGGGGGTGTCCGAGCCCGGCAGGCTCCGGTCGATGACGCCGTTGCGGTAGGTGTGCACGGCGGATCCGAGTTCCGCGCCGTCGCGGACGCGCACCACCACGGCGCGTGCCGAGAGGGTGCCGAAGTCGACGCCGATCGCGCAGGCGTCGGGCGCAGGGTCGTCAGGGGCACGGTCGTCGGGCGCACGGTCGTCAGGGCTGCCGGGAGGATCGGGCTGTGGGGTCACGAGCGAGACTCTCTGCTGCGGGAGTGGGTGCGGGGGAGCGCCGCCGCCCCTGATTGTTAGCGCTAACAATCAGTTCGGGCAAGAGGGTGCGCCGTTTCGCGTACCGCGGACGTGCCCGGACGGGCTCCCGGCGGCCGGCTCAGGCGCCGTCCTGCGAGCGGGTGCTCGCGCGGACGATGAGCTGCGGCTCCACCACGATGTGCTCGACGCCGGCCGCGGTGCCCTCGATGTGCTCCAGCAGCAGTTGGATGCTGCGGCGGCCGATGGCCGTGAAGTCCTGGCGCACGGTGGTCAGCGGGGGCGGGAAGAACCCCGCCTCCGGGATGTCGTCGAAACCCGCGACGGCCACCTGCCGCGGGGTGCGGATCCCCGCCTCCCGCAGGGCGCGCAGCACCCCGAGCGCCATCTGGTCGTTGGCGACGAAGGCCGCCGTGACCGGGGCCGTGCCGCGCCGGGCCAGGGTCAGCCCCGCCAGTTCCTGCCCCGCGTGGTAGCCGGACAAGGGGCTCCAGTCGCCCCGCAGTACGCGCGGCGGGCGGATCCCGTGCTCCTCCAGGACGGCCCGCCAGCCCTCGGTGCGCGCGGCGCTCTCCAGCCAGTCCTCGGGGCCGGCCACGTGCCAGACGGTCTCGTGGCCGGCGGCGAGGAGGTGCTCGGTGACGAGCCTGGCGCCCAGCTCCTGGTCCAGCGAGACGCCCGGGACGTCGAGCCCGTGGCTGCCCTCCACCGTGACCACGGGAAAGGGCGGGGTCAGCCGCGCGAGGGCGGCCACGCTCGAACGCTGGGGGGTGATGACGACGGCGCCCTCGACGCCCCAGGCCGCCAGATGGTCCAGGGCGTCCTCCAGTGCATGGCCGCCGCCGCTGCGCAGGGTGACGGTCGAGACCAGGTAGCCCTCGTCGCGAGCGGCTTCCTGGAGTCCGGCGAGGGTGCTCGCGGGGCCGTAGAGCGTCGGGTCGACCGCGATGACGCCGAGGGTGCGTGAACGCCGGGTGACCAGGGCGCGGGCCGCGGAGTTGCGGCGGTAGCCGAGCCGCTCGATCGCGGCCGTCACCTGCTCCCGGGTGGTGGCCCGGACGTTGGGGTGACCGCTGAGCACACGGGAGACGGTCTGGTGGGAGACCCCCGCCTCCCGGGCGACATCCGCCATCGTCGGTGGGCGGACGGCCTCGGTGGGGCGGGTCATGCCTTGCTTCCTCCGGACGACGGCCGCGGCCCGGCCGCGGGGTGCTCCGCGAGGGCGACGGGCCCACCTCGAATTCGAGAAACAGCTTAACGCCTCTTGCCCCCGACATGTGTGAGCGCTAACAATCCAGTGGCTGGTGAGCGGTTCCCCTGTCGACGGCGCCCGCGCCGCGACAGCGGGCGCCCGCCGGCTGTCGCCCCTGCCCCCAGAGCCGCCCCAACGACGGGAATGCCAGGTAACGACCATGACGAACCGACGACATGCTCTTCCGCTCCTCGCCGCCGCCACCGCGTGCGCCCTGCTGCTGACCGGCTGCGGCCAGAACAGCGAGGGCGGAAGCCGTGAGAAGTCCGGCGAGGACGCCAGGACCATCGGCATCGCGATGCCGACCAAATCGTCCGAGCGCTGGATAGCCGACGGCCGGAACATGACGGCGAGCCTGAAGAAGGCCGGCTTCCGGACCACCCTCCAGTACGGCGAGGACGACCCCGACCAGCAGGTCTCCCAGATCGAGAACATGATCACCCAGGGGGTGGACGCCCTGGTCATCGCCGCGATCAACGGCGAGGCCCTCTCCAACGTGCTCCAGCAGGCCGCCGACGCCGACATCCCCGTCATCTCCTACGACCGGCTGATCCTCGGCTCTCCCCACGTCGACTACTACGCCTCGTTCGACAACGAGAAGGTCGGGGAGCTCCAGGCGGGCTACATCGTCGACAAGCTCGGCCTGAAGGAGCAGCCGGACAAGGGCCCCTTCAACATCGAGCTGTTCGCGGGCTCGAACGACGACAACAACACCAAGTACTTCTTCAACGGCGCCATGAAGGTCCTGAAGCCCTACGTCGACGACAAACGCCTCGTCGTCCGCTCCGGGCAGACCCGCCTCAACCAGGTCACCACCCTGCGCTGGGACGGCGGCACCGCCCAGAAGCGGATGGACGACCTCCTCACCTCCGCGTACTCCAGCGCCCGGGTCGACGCGGTTCTCTCCCCGTACGACGGCATCTCCATCGGCATCCTGTCGGCCCTGAAGTCCGACGACTACGGCAGCTCCGCCAAGCCCCTGCCGGTGGTCACCGGGCAGGACGCGGAGGCGGCCTCGGTGAAGTCGATCATCGCGGGCGAGCAGACCCAGACCGTCTACAAGGACACCCGCGCACTCGCCCAGGTGGCGTCCGACATGGTCGGAGCGGTCCTGGACGGGAAGAAGCCCGAGACCAACGACACCACGACCTACGACAACGGGAAGAAGGTCGTACCGGCCCACCTGCTGCCGCCGGTCAGCGTCGACAGGAGCAACTACCAGGCCGTGCTCGTGGACTCCGGCTACCTGAAGGCCGAGGACCTGCGGTGACGGAGGAAGCCCCGGAGGCCGGCGGCGTCCCGGAACAGGGCGCGGCCGGCGACCTCGTGCTCGACATGCGCTCCATCAGCAAGACGTTCCCCGGCGTGAAGGCGCTCAGCGAGGTGAACCTACGGGTCGCACGCGGCGAGGTCCACGCGCTGTGCGGCGAGAACGGCGCGGGCAAGTCCACGCTGATGAAGGTCCTCTCCGGCGTCCATCCGCACGGCAGCTACGAGGGGGAGATCCGCTACGAGGGCGAGGAGTGCCGGTTCCGCGACATCCGCGCCAGCGAGCGGCGCGGCATCGTGATCATCCATCAGGAGCTGGCCCTGGTGCCCCAGCTCTCGATCGCCGAGAACATCTTCCTGGGCCACGAGCCCGCCCGGCGCGGAGTCATCGCCTGGCCGCGGACCCTGCGCCGGGCCGCCGAACTCCTGCGCCGGGTGGGTCTTGACGAGCACCCGCAGACTCGCGTCGCCGACATCGGCGTGAGCAAGCAGCAGCTGGTCGAGATCGCCAAGGCGCTGGCCAAGGACGTCGGACTGCTGATCCTCGACGAACCGACCGCCGCGCTGAACGACGAGGACAGCGCCCAACTGCTCCGCCTGATCGGCGAGCTGAAGAACCAGGGCATCACCTCGATCATCATCTCCCACAAGCTCAACGAGATCGCGAAGGTCGCCGACTCCGTCACCATCCTCCGCGACGGCCACACCGTGGAGACCCTCGACCTCGGCGCTCCCGGGACCACGGAGGAGCGCATCATCCGCGGCATGGTCGGCCGCAGCCTCGACAACCGCTTCCCCGACCGGACCCCGTGTGCGGCCCCGCCCGCTCCCGCGCCGGCCCTGGAGATCCGCGACTGGACCGTGGGCCACCCCGTCGACCACCAGCGAACCGTGGTCGACGGAGTGTCGCTGCGGGTGGAGCGCGGCGAGATCGTCGGCATCGCCGGGCTGATGGGCGCGGGCCGCACCGAACTCGCCATGAGCGTCTTCGGCCGCTCCTACGGGAGACACCTCGCCGGAACGGTGCTCCGTGACGGGGCCGAGGCGCGGACCCGCACCGTGCCGGAGGCCATCGAGGCGGGCATCGCCTATGTGACGGAGGACCGCAAGCACTACGGACTGAACCTCCAGGACACCGTCAGCAGGAACATCTCCCTCGCCTCGCTTCCCCGGCTGGCCCGGCGCGGGGTGGTCGACAGCCACCAGGAACGCGTCGTCGCCGAGGACTTCCGCCGCACCATGAGCATCCGGGCCCGCAACGTCTTCGAGCAGGTGGGCCGGCTGTCCGGCGGGAACCAGCAGAAGGTCGTCCTGAGCAAGTGGATCCTCGCCGGGCCCGAGG
The DNA here is from genome assembly GCF_055792845.1 of Streptomyces sp. DSM 106670. Taxonomy (NCBI): domain Bacteria; kingdom Bacillati; phylum Actinomycetota; class Actinomycetes; order Kitasatosporales; family Streptomycetaceae; genus Streptomyces; species Streptomyces sp. DSM 106670. The sequence goes on along the minus strand of NZ_CM147704.1, from coordinate 664,756 downwards.
TCCTCATCCTGGACGAACCCACCAGAGGCGTCGACGTCGGCGCCAAGTACGAGATCTACACGGTGATCGACCGGCTCGCCGCCGAAGGCAAGGCGGTCCTGCTGATCTCGTCCGAGCTGCCCGAACTCCTGGGCATGTGCGACCGGGTCTACACGATGGCGGCCGGCCGGATCACCGGTGAGAGCTCCCGGTCCGAAGCCGACCAGGAGCTGCTGATGCGGTACATGACGCACGACCCCGCCGTCCCCGCGCCCCGGCACCCCGCACCCCACGAAGGACTCACCGATGAGCACTGACCTCAGTCCCACCCCTCCGGCCGCCGCGGACCCCGGGCCACGCGGGGCCGCCCCGGCGGTGGCGCGTCTGCTGGTGGACAGCGTCCGGCGCAACAGCCGGCAGTACGGGATGCTGTTCGCGCTGGGACTCATCGTGCTGCTCTTCCAGATCTGGACGGGCGGCGACCTGCTCCTGCCGCGCAACGTCTCCAATCTCGTCCTGCAGAACAGCTACATCCTCATCCTCGCCATCGGCATGATGATCGTCATCATCTCCGGTCACATCGACCTCTCCGTGGGATCGCTGACCGCTCTGGTCGGCGCGGTCGCGGCGGTGCTGATGGTGGAACACCATCTCTCCTGGCCCCTCGCCGTGGTGGTGACCCTCCTCATCGGCGCGGCCGCGGGGGCGGTCCAGGGCTTCTTCATCGCGTACGTCGGCATACCGTCGTTCATCGTCACCCTGGCCGGCATGCTGCTCTTCCGGGGCCTGACCGAGATCTTCCTGGCGGGGCAGACCCTCGGTCCCTTCCCCGAAGGCCTGCAGAAGGTGGCCAACGGCTTCCTGCCCGAGGTGGGGCCCGTCACCAACTACCACAACCTGACCCTGCTGCTCGGGCTCGGAGTGATCGCCCTGGTGGTCAACCAGGAGATCCGCAACCGGGCCCGGCAGCGGGAGTTCGACCTGGCGCCCCTGCCGAAGAACCTGTTCGTGCTGAAGCTCGTCGCCCTGACCGCCGCCATCGCGGTCGCCACGCTCCTGCTCGCCAGCTACAAGGGCGCGCCCGTCGTCCTGATCGTCCTCGCCGTCCTGCTGGTCTGCTTCGGCTACGTGATGCGCAACGTGGTGGTGGGACGGCACGTCTACGCCATCGGCGGCAACCTGCCCGCGGCCAAGCTGTCGGGCGTCAAGGACCGCAAGGTGACCTTCGCGGTCTTCCTGAACATGGGCATGCTGGCGGCCCTGGCGGGACTGGTGTTCGCGGCCCGGTTCAACGCGGCCTCGCCCAAGGCGGGCATCAACTTCGAGCTGGAGGCCATCGCCGCCGCCTTCATCGGTGGGGCGTCGATGAGCGGCGGTGTCGGGACGGTGCTGGGCGCCGTCATCGGCGGCCTGGTCCTCGGGGTCCTCAACAACGGGATGAACCTGGTCGGCATAGGCACCGACTGGCAGCAGGTGATCAAGGGCCTGGCGCTCCTCGCCGCGGTCGGATTCGACGTCTGGAACAAACGCCGGGCCGGTTCCTGAGGCTCGATGCCACCCCGGCCGGCCGGGGGACCGGGGCCTTCTGCGCCGGTACGTTCCCCGGTCCGGCGAAATCCGTGCGGGGTTGCGAGGTGATCGTCCCCGGACGGGGTAGCGAAGTGGTATGACCACTGACAAAACAGCTACCGCTTCCGGCGGATACGTACAGCCGGAGCTCGACGTCCGGGCGCTGACCGAGGTGCTCGACGGCGAGTACGCCGAGGTGCGCGACCTGGTCCGGGCCAACCTGGTGACGCATGCCTCGGTGCTCGACGAGGCCGACGAGCTCGGCATCGACGCCTTCCGCGAACGGGTGCGCGAGCTCGTGGTCGCGATGGCGGCGACGGGCCAGACCGGCATGGGCTTCCCGAAGCGGTACGGCGGGGGCGGCGACGTCGGGGCCTCGATCGCCGCGTTCGAGACGCTCGCCTTCGGCGATCTGTCGGTGCTGGTGAAGGTCGGCGTGCAGTTCGGGCTCTTCGGCGGCGCGATCCTGCACCTGGGCACCGAACGCCACCACGACGCCCATCTGCCGGACCTGGTCACCGGAAAGCTGATGGGCTGCTTCGCGATGACCGAGACCGGACACGGCTCCAATGTGCAGGCACTCGGCACGGTCGCCCGGTACGACGCCGCCACCCGGGAGTTCGTCATCACCACCGAGGGTGAGCAGGCGCGCAAGGACTACATCGGCAACGCCGCCCGCCACGGGGAACTGGCGGTCGTCTTCGCCCAGTTGGAGGTGGGCGGGACGTCCGAGGGCGTGCACGCGTTCGTCGTGCCGATCCGGGTCGACGGCGAGGTGGCGCCCGGCGTCGACATCGAGGACGACGGCCGCAAGATGGGCCTCAACGGTGTGGACAACGGGCGCATCCGGTTCGACGGTGTCCGGGTGCCCCGCGAGGCGCTGCTCAACCGGTTCGCCGACGTCACCCCGGAAGGCGTCTACACGAGCCCGATCGACAACCCCGACCGCCGCTTCTTCACCATGCTCGGCACCCTGGTGCAGGGCCGGGTCAGCGTCGGCGGCGCCGGGGTCAACGCCGCCAAGGTCGCCCTCGCGGTCGCCACGAAGTACGCACTGCGCCGCCGGCAGTTCGCGGCGAGCTCACGGGACGAGGAACAGCTCCTCCTCGACTACGGTCTGCACCAACGCCGGCTGCTGCCGCTCATCGCCCGTACCTACGCGTTGCACTTCGCGCAGGACGTCGTCCGTACGCAGCTCCACGAGGTCTTCTCCGGTATCGAGGACGACCCGCAGGAACGGCGCCGGCTGGAGTCACGGGCCGCCGGAACCAAGGCGCTCGGCACCTGGCACGCCACCCGGGTGATCCAGGAGTGCCGGGAGGCCTGCGGCGGCGCCGGCTATCTCGCCGTCAACCGGTTCGCCGCCCTCAAGGCCGACAGCGACATCTTCACCACCTTCGAGGGCGACAACCACGTCCTGCTCCAGCTCGTCGCCAAGGGCCTGCTCACCGACTACGCCAGTGAGTTCGAGGACCTGGACCAGCTCGGCATGGTCCGCTACGTCACCAACCTCGCCGTCGAGACGGTCATCGAGAAGACGTCGGCCCACAAACTGCTGGAGCGGGTACGCGATCTGCTGCCCGGCGGCGACGAGTGGGACCAGGAGGCCGGTCTGCTCGACTCGGAGTACCAGCTCGCCATGGTCCGCTACCGCGAGGAGCATCTGCTCGCCGGGGTGGCCCGCAGGCTCAAGCGCGGGATCGACCAGAAGCGCGATCCCGGCGTCGTCTTCTCCCAGGTCCAGGACCATGTCATCGCCGTGGCCCGCGCCCATGTGGAGCGGCTGGTGCTGGAGGCCTTCGTCGAGAAGCTGCGTACGCTGCCCGAGGGCGGCAACAAGGTCGCGCTGGGCCTGCTGTGCGACCTGTTCGCGCTGTCGACGATCGAGGCGGACCGGGCGTGGTTCATGGAGCACGGCCGGCTGACCGTCCAACGTTCCAAGGCGATCACCCGCGAGGTGAACGACCTCTGCCGCAAGGTCCGGCCCCTCGCGGGCGGCCTCGTCGACGCCTGGGGCATCCCGTCCGAACTGCTGCGCGCCCCGGACCTGGTGGGCTGAGCCCGGCGGCACCCGTCCCGGGCGCCGGGCTCCGGGCCCGGCGGCCCGGGCCCGGAGCCCGCATCGGGTCAGCCGGTGAAGAGCTGGGTGGCCTTGCGGATCAGCTCGTACAGCCCGTAGGCGAGCGGGACGCCCACCCACAGCCAGGTGAAGGCGATCAGCGGCCGCCGGTCCTTCACCGCGGCGGCGTCAGGCGGGTTCTGACTGCTGTCGTCGGACATCGGGCGCTCCCTTCCGCGCCGTCACGGCGTCGAGGTGGTGGGACGGGTGGACCGGGCGGACCAGCTCATTGGCCACGAAGCCGACGACGAGCAGGCCCATCATGATGAAGAGCGAGGTCCCGTACAGCTCCGCGCCGTCCTTCCCGGCCTCCTCCTGCCGGTCGGCGATCCAGTTCACGATCAGCGGCCCCAGCACACCGGCGGTGGACCAGGCGGTGAGCAGACGGCCGTGGATCGCGCCGACCTGATAGGTGCCGAAGAGATCCTTGAGATAGGCGGGAATCGTCGCGAAGCCGCCGCCGTAGAAGGAGAGGATCACCAGCGCGCACAGCACGAACAGCGGCTTGGAGGAGCTTCCCACCAGGGCGATGAGCGCGTACATGAGCGTGCCCGCACCGAGGTAGAGGCGGTAGATGTTCTTGCGGCCGATCAGGTCGGAGGTGGAGGACCAGCCGATCCGGCCCGCCATGTTGGCCGCGGACAGCAGGGCCACGAACCCGGCGGCGGCCGCCGCCGACACCGGCGTGGAGGTGTCCGCGAAGAAGTCCGAGATCATCGGCGCGGCCTTCTCCAGGATGCCGATGCCCGCGGTGACGTTCATGCAGAGCACGACCCACAACAGCCAGAACTGCGGGGTGCGCAGCGCCTGCCGCGCCGACACCCGGGGCCCGTCGGACGCCGTGGTGCCACCGGCCTCCCGCTGCTCGCCCCGCGGCCGCGGCACCCGTACCAGCAGGACGCCCAGCAGCATGAAGACGGCGTAGGACAGTCCGTGGACGAGGAAGGCCAGCGCGATCCCGGAGGTGTCGCTGCCGAAGGACTCCAGCATCTGCGCCGACCAGGGCGAGGCGATCAGCGCGCCGCCGCCGAAGCCCATGATGGCGATGCCGGTGGCCATGCCGGGGCGGTCGGGGAACCACTTGATGAGCGTCGACACCGGCGAGATGTAGCCGATGCCGAGCCCGATGCCGCCGACGAAGCCGTATCCGAGGACGATCAGCCAGAACTGCCCGGTCGCGGCGCCGAGTGCGGAGATCAGGAAGCCGGAGGAGAAGCAGACGAGGGCGACCGTCATCGCCCAGCGCGGGCCTCGGCGCTCCACGAGCGTACCGCCGAAGGCCGCGGAGAGGCCGAGCATGACGATGCCGAGCTGGAAGGGCAGGGCGCTCTGCGTGCCGCTGAGGCCGAGCGCTTCCTCCAGCGGTGGTTTGAACACGGACCAGGCGTAGGCCTGGCCGATGGAGAGGTGGATCGAGAGGGCGGCGGGCGGAACCAGCCAGCGACTCCAGCCCACGGGGGCGATGGGGGGACTCATGGGTCCCTCACCGTAGTGAGGGGCAATCCGGTTGAGAAGAGTGTTGGTTAAACTTTCACCTTGTTCGATTCGCGTGATGGTGACGCGTCAGGTGGCGTGACCCCCGCACCGGCCGCCGGGCCGCTCCCCGGGAGCGGTCGCCGCGAGCACCAGTGCCACGCAGTGCGACTCCAGCCGCTCGCGCGGTACGTCGAGCGTGCCGTGCAGCCATCCGGCGAAGAGGTTCGCCAGGCCGCCGACCAGGGCGTGCGCGGCCATGCGGCGGTCGATGTCGTCGCCCGTACCGGCGAGCTGGCCGCCGACGAGGTCGGTGAACACCGGCATGAGCCGGTGGCTGTGGGCCCCGAGGGCCGGATCGGCGAAGGGCTCCAGGAGCAGCAGACGGCCCTTGTGCGGCGCGTCCAGGACCAGGGCGACGAAGGCGGCGACGGCGGCCCGGGCCCGGACCTCGACCTGTGGATCGCTGAGTGCCACGGCCTCCTCCAGCGCGCTTCTGGCCTCGTCGGCGACCCGCTCGAAGGCGGCGAGGAGCAGATCGTCGCGGCCGGTGAAGCTCTCGTAGAAGTAGCGGTCCGTCAGGCGGGCCTCCCGGCACACGGACCGGACCGTGACGGCCGCGCACCCCTCCTCGCCGGCCAGCCGCTCGGCGACGTCCAGGAGGGTCTGCCGGCGGGCGGCGCGACGATCGGCGAGCTTGGTCCCGCCCCAGCTCCGTTCCGTCAACTCCGGTTCCCCCGTGTTCTGTTCACGCAATTGACGACAGGTGTCCGCACATTCTAACCTGAGGACAGGTGTCATCAGATTGCTCTCGACGGCCTCGCAACGGAAAACCCCCAGCGGAGGTAAACGTGACAGCGTCAGACCAACGACCGCGCCCGGCGGGCCCGGCAGCCCCCGAACCCCTCGGCCCCGACTCCCTCACCTGGCGGTGGTTCGGCGACTGGCGAGGTCTCCTCCTCGCGCCCTGGGCCGGATCGATGCAGAACATGCACCCCGAGCTGGGCGCGGGCGTCGCCGAGCACTCGCGCTTCTTCGAGGAGCGCTGGGAGCGCCTCTTCCGCTCGCTGTACCCGATCGGCGGAGTCGTCTACGACGGCCCGCTCGCCGCCCGGACCGCCCGCGAGGTACGTGGCTACCACGCCTCGATCAGCGGGGTCGACGAGCACGGCCGCCCGTACCACGCCCTCAACCCGGGCACGTTCTACTGGGCGCACGCCACGTTCTTCATGCTGACCGTGCAGGTGGCCGAGCGCTTCGGCGGCGGCCTCACCGACGCGCAGCGGCACACGCTCTTCGACGAACACGTCCGCTGGTACGCGCTGTACGGCCTCTCGATGAAACCCGTGCCCCGCACCTGGGAGGAGTTCCAGCGGTACTGGGACCACATGTGCGCCGACGTCCTGGAGGACAACCGGCCGACCCGGGACGTCCTGAACATGCGCAGGATCGCCAAACCGCCCCTCCTGCGGCTGCTGCCGTCGCCGCTGTGGGCCCTCGCCCGCATCCCGCTCGTCCGGCTGACACTGTGGATCACGGTCGGCATGTATCCGCCGGCCGTGCGGGAACGCCTCGGCCTGCGCTGGACGCCCCACGACGAACGGCTGCTGCGCGCACTGGGCCTGGTGGTGCACCACACCTGGCAACGCGTCCCCGAACGGCACCGCTACCACCCGCGCGCCCGTGCGGGCTGGGACCGCGAGCGGGGCCGGGCGGTGCCGGGCCCGGTGGAGACACCGGCCCGGAACCTCCCGCCCGAGGAGCGGCGCGGGATGGCCCAGCACTACGTACCGAAGACCGACCGCCCGCCCGGGTGAACGCTCCGGGTGAACCAGGTCTGTCCGGCCGCTCCTAGGGCCTGTCGGAGAAGCATTCCGGCAGCGCCGGGCGTTCCTTGGCGCGTACGGCGGGGAGCCAGGCGGCCGGCGGTTCGGAGCCGGGCGGCAGGCGGACGCGGAACCAGTGGGTGGAGCGGCGGTCCTCCTCGTCGATGATGGTCTCCCCGTCGAGCACCCGGCAGTCGGCGATGAGGACGTCCCCGTGCCACACCCTGGTCGGCACGACGTTCTCCGCGGTGTAGGGCCGTACGGGGTCGATCGCCAGGCCGAGGCTGCATTGCGGGTTCCGGTCGGCCCGTCCCCGGCAGTCCCGCTCCGCGTTGTACACCTGGATCGCGCCGGGCGGCGTGGTGGCCGCGCGGCCCGGCGGTGCGGAAGAGGCCGCCCGTACCGCGTCCGCGGACAGGGTCGCGCCGGCGATCCCGCACAGCGCGGTCGCCAGGACGGCCGCGCGGGCCCGGGAGCCCCGCCGACCCGCACCCGCCCCGGCTCCCGCCCGGTGGGCGGCGATCCGGGCGAGCAGCCGCTCCGCGCTGTGCGGCGCGCGGGCCTCGTGGGTCGGGGCGAGACAGTCGGCCGCCAGCGCCCGCCAGAACGGCGGTACGGCCTGGTCCATGCGCAGCGGCGCCCGCCCCTGGCCGTACTCCTGGACCGCGGCGCCACGCGCCATGGGCGTGGCCCCGGGGAACGGCGACGCACCGGACGCGAACACCTCGTGGATGACGATGCCCAGCGCCCAGATGTCCGCCGACGGCCGCACCCGTACGCCGAGTTCGCCCAGCGGCGCCCGCCAGCGCTCGGGCGGGAAGTAGTCCAGGGTGCCCAGCGGAGGCACATGGCCGTGGGTGCCGGTCAGCTCGGTGGCGAGGCCGAAGTCGGAGAGCTTCACCGACCGGTCCCTGCCGAGCAGGACGTTCTCCGGCTTGAGATCCGCGTGGACCCAGCCCGACCGGTGGAGATGGGCGAGCCCCTCGCAGATGCCCGCGATCAGCCGGCCGCGATCACCCTCCGGCACCCCCGCGTCGATCAGTTCCCGCAGACTGCCGACGGCCCGCTCCATGACCAGCACGATCGCGCCCTCCAGCGCGGGGCGGTCGGCCGCGGTGAGAACGAACGACTCCAGGACGCCGATCAGCCGGGGATGCCCGGCCCCGCGCCCGAGTTCGGCCTCGCGGCGGGCGGACTCCACGATCCGCCGCGCCTGGCGCGGCGCGAGCCCGGCGGTCGGCATGATCTTGAGCGCCACGTCGGTGTGCCCCCGGGGCACGGCGGCCCCGCCGGTCCGCCCCTCGGCCGGCCGGGCCGCGTACACCGTGGACCAGCCCCCGGAGCCGATCGGCCGGGTGACCACCCAGTCCCCGACCCGGTATCCGGGCGGAAGCAGCTCCGCGCCGTCGCCGTCCGCGATGTCCCGCACGCCGTGCGGCGCGCTCACCGTGCGGCCTGCCGCTCCCGCCCGCCGGCCCCGGTCAGGGGCGGCAGCAGCGCGAGATGCTCCTCCCGTACGAGCCCGAACCGCAGCGCCAGGGCCACGATCTCCTCCCGCTTGCCGTTGCGGCGGTCGCCCTTGCCCGGCTCGGGGGTGTCCGGGCCGCCGATGCGCAGCTTCTGCTCCGCGAGGTAGTCGATGTGCGAGCTGACCGCCCGTGCGGTCAGCTCGCCCCCGGGCAGATGCCCACCGAGCCGCTCGACGATGTGCGGCGTGGTGGGGACCGCCACCCGCGACTGGTCGCGCAGCCGCGGTTCGCAGAGCGCGACCAGCACCAGGAAGTAGGTAGCCGTCTCGTTCAGGGAGTACGCGGTGACCGTGCTGTTCCCCCAGGGGCCGCCCATCGCGTCCGGGTCCAGATAGAGGTGGTCGGGCGCGAACACCTGGAAGGAGGTCGTGACGTCACCACGCGTCGGCAGCACGACGCGCGCGAACTCGAACGGGATCGGCGCCCCCACCCGTCGCGGCGGCACCCGCAGGTATTCCCCGGCGCCCTCCGGGTTCTCCACGAGATAGCTGTGGGTCGTGCTGTGGTTCGTCAACTGCCAGTGGTCGTCGGTGACCCGGATCTCCCCGGCGAGCCGGGAGATCGCCGGATCGTCGAGGCGCAGTTCCACGGGCAGGGCCGTGGAGCCCCGCCCGAAGCGGGCCGCCTCACCGGGGCCCAGCCGTAAGGTCATCGTGTCCCCGTGCGGTCCGCCGCCGACGGCGCCACCGCTTCCCTGCGGCAGATGAACGACTACACCGCTCACTGCGCCCCCCGTCCTGTTTGTCGCTTGTCGGACGAGCGGAACGATACTCATCCGGCGGGGGAGTTCATCGGTGCTCTTCGGCCACATAGCCAAAACCCGCCGCCCGACGCCATGGATGCCCCGTTCTGGACGGGGTTCAGTGGGCCAAGTCACCGTTCTGATTTCAGCGGGATTTCATCGCCGCTCCTTAGCTTGACCGCGTTCGGGCGACAGCCCGTACGACAGGGGAGGGACAGCGATGGCACGGAGGAGACACCGAACGAGGCTGCCGGTGGCGGTCGTCGCCGCGGTGGCGGTGATGAGCACACTGGCGGCCACCGGTTCGACGGCCACGGGGGCGGCGGCCGCCGGAGCGGGGCCGGACAGGCCGACGATCCGCTACACCGAGTACGGCATTCCGCACATCATCGCCTCGGACTGGGAGGGGCTGGGAACGGGTTACGGATACGCGGCGGCCGAGGACAACATCTGCACCCTGGCCGACACCTATCTGATGGTCGACGCCCGGCGGTCCCGTCATCTGGGCCCCGACGGCAGGGCCAGCCCCGGACAGAACCAGAACACCACCAGCAACCTCAACAGCGATCTGTACTTCCAGCGGCTCAAGGACGACCGGGTGGTGGAACGGCTCCTCGACAAGCCCGCCCCCGACGGGCCCGACCCCGAGGTCCGGGAAGCCATCCGCGGCTATGTCCAGGGGTACAACAGATATCTGGCCGAGACCGGCGTGGACGGCATCTCCGACCCGGCCTGCCGCGGCGCGGACTGGGTCCGGCCGATCACGGAGCTGGACGTCTACCGGCACGCGCACGCCGAGATCATCATGGGCAGCGCCGACGCGCTCCTGGACGGCCAGGTGAACGCGGCGCCCCCGGGAGCCTCGGCCGCCGCACGGCCGAAGGCCGCATCTGGCAAGCCCGCGCCACGAGCCTCCTCGCCCGAGGAGACCGCCGCGAAGATCCGCGACGCGATGGCGGCGAGCCGCGAACAGGGCATGGGCAGCAACGCCCTGGCGGTCGGCTCGCAGGGCGTGTCCGGGGGCACCGGCATGCTGCTGGCCAACCCGCACTTCCCGTGGCAGGGCAAGAACCGGATGTGGCAGAGCCAGCTGACGATCCCGGGCAAGGTCAATGTCTCCGGGGCCAGCCTGCTGGGCTTCCCCGCGGTGAACATCGGCTACAACGAGAACGTGGCCTGGAGCCATACGGTCGCCACGGTGGCCCCGTTCGGACTGTTCGACGTACAGGTGGATCCGCTCGACCCCACCAAGTACCTGGTGGACGGCGCCTGGGAGCGGATGGCCTCGCAGCGGGTCGAGGTCGATGTGCTGAAGCCGGACGGCTCCCTCGCCAAGGCCGCCAGGACGCTGTGGTCCACCCGCTACGGCCCCGTCACCACATCCATGCAGGGCATCCCCCTGCCCTGGGTGGTCAGCGCGCACGCGGTCCGCGATGTGAACCTGCACAACCTGCGGGCGCTGAACAGCTGGTTCCGCCTCGACCAGGCCGAGGACGTCCACGACGTCGTGAACATCCTGGAGACCACCCAGGGCGTCCCCTTCTTCAACACCGTCGCCTCCGACCGCACGGGCAACGCGCTGTACGCGGACATCCAGGCCACCCCGAACATCACCGACCAGCACGCGGAGTCCTGCCTCACCGCCACCGGCCGACTGCTGTTCGATCAGTCGCTCCGGCTGCCGAACGTGCCGCCGATCTCCATCCTCGACGGCAAACGCAGCGCCTGTGACTGGCCCGACGACCCGAACGCGGCCGCGCCGGGACTGCTGGACCCGCACAAGCAACCGCGCCTGATCCGCAGCGACTTCGTGGGCAACGCCAACGACAGCCCCTGGCTGGCCAACCCCGCGCAACCGCTCGCCTTCCCCCGGGTGATGGGCGACACCGCCGCGCCCCGGTCGCTGCGCACCCAGGAACTCATCCTGACCGCGCAGAAGCGGATCGCCGGCACCGACGGCCTCCCCGGCAAGGGCTTCACCCCCGAAACCATGGGGCAGTTGCTGTTCGCCGACAACAGCAGAGCCGCCGACCTGGCCCTCGACGCCACGGTGACGATGTGTCAGAACGTGCCCTTCGGACACATCCTGGTCGACGGCAACCTGGTCGACGTGCGAGAGGCCTGCCCGGTCCTGGCCGCCTGGAAGAGCCACGACTACACGACGGACAGCCGGGGTTCCTGGCTCTTCGCCAACTACTGGGCCTTCCTGCTCAACGGACAGGGGGTGGAGAAGCTGCCGTGGCGGGTCCCCTTCGACCCCAAGGACCCGGTGCACACACCCAATTCGCTGGACTCCGGAAGCTCCGCCGTACGTGACGCCTTCGGCCGGGCCGTCCTCGCGCTGCGCAAGGCGAACATCGCGCTGAACGCCCCGCTGTCGGAGATCCAGAAGGTCACCCGGGGCGGCGAACAGATCCCGATCCACGGCTCGCTCGGCCAGCTCGGCGTGCTGAACGTGATCACCCCCGGCCAGGTCGACGGCGCGCCGGACATCGTCTTCGGCTCCAGCTTCATCCAGCAGGTGCGCTTCACCGCCACCGGCCCGCCGCAGGCGCTCTCCGTCATGGCCTACTCCCAGTCGGCCAACCCGAACTCGCCGCACCACGCCGACCAGACCAGGTTGTTCTCGGCCGGCGGGTGGGTGACCGAGCGGTTCACCGAGGAACAGATCGCGGCCTCACCGCACCTGCGCACCACCGTTCTGAACTGAGCCTTTCGACAGCCTCACGAGGGGAACGCAGTGACGAGTACCGTACGAAGAACAGCTCTCTGGTGGCGGCTCGCGGTGGCCTGGGCCGTCGCGGCGGTGGCCGTGGTCGCACCCGCGGGGGCGGTGCGCGCCGCCGACCCCGGCACGCCGCCGTCGCTGCCCGACGGCTTCGGCCTGACCCAGGTCGGCGCGCCGGTCGGCAGCGCCACCGACTTCCACCTCACCGTGACCACGCCCGAGGTCGCGGGCGAGCAGCACATCAAGATCATTCTTCCCAGCGGCTACTACGACGCCCCGGACCGCCGCTACCCGGTCCTGTACTTCCTGCACGGCTCGCCCGACGACCCGGTCCAGCAGAACTACCCGGCGCTCTACCGGTCGGACGAGATGATCACCGTCATCCCGGACGGCGGCGCCCGCGGCTGGTACACCAACTGGCTCAACCAGAAGACCGCGGCGGGAGCGCAGAACTGGCAGAACTTCCACCTGGACCAGGTCATCCCGTTCATCGACGCGAACCTGCGGACCATCGCCACCAAGAAGGCCAGGGCCGTCGCCGGCGTCTCCATGGGCGGCTTCGGCGCCTTCCACTACGCCCAGGTCCGCCCCGACCTCTTCAGCCACACCGCCTCCCTCTCCGGCGACATCGACTTCTCGGTCAGGTCCATGGGCCTGCGGCTGGCCGTCGTCGCCTCCCTCATCGACGGGCAGGGCGTCATCTGCGCCCTGGCGTCCGGGAGTTGCGACCCGAACTACTCCCCGTACCGACCCGCCGTGGACAGCGACGCGGCCTTCGGCTCGCCCTACCCGGTGTTCAACGCCGACTGGCGGTTCAACGAGGTCGACCCCTCGCAGCACATGGACCGGCTGGCCGACGCCGGAGTGCGGGTCTCCGTCTACACCGGCGACGGGAGAGGCGAGATCACCGATCCCGAGTTCTGGGTGGCGGGCGCGGCCAAGAACGTCAAGGCCGCCATGGACGCCCTGGGCATGTCCTACTACTACGTCAACTACGGCGACGGGGCCGGGTGGGGCGGCCAGTGCAACGGCGGCCACAACGGCCACTGCTGGGAGCAGGACCTCCAGGACCTGATCCCCCGGCTGGAAAGCGAGTTCGCCGCCGCGTAGATCAGGCGGGGCCGAGGTCCGGTCCGGCCTCGTCACCGCGCAGGATCATCTGATGCGCCCGCCGCAGCACCCTGCTCGGGGCGACCCCGAGGTCGTCGGAGAGGCTGCGGCGGGCGCGCTCGAACACGGCCAGGGCCTCGGCCTGGCGCCCGTCCCGCTGCAGCGCCCGCATCAGCATCGCGGCCGACGGCTCGTCCAGGGGGTGTTCCGCCGACAGCGCGAACAACTCGGCGATCGCCTCGGCGTCCCGGCCCAGACGCAGCTGCCACCGGGCCTTCCGCCGCACCACGGCGATCCTGCGCTCGGTGAGCCGCAGCCGCTCCAGCTCCGCGAGCGGCCCCGGCAGCCCCGCCAGGGGCTCCCCGCGGAACAGCTCCAGCACCCGGGAACAGAGCCGGACCGCCTCCGCCGGATCGTCCGCCCGCTCGGCCTCCCCGATGCCGGCGACCAGCTCCTCCACCCGTGCCACGTCCACATCGACGGCGCCGGGGGCCAGCCGGTAGCCCCGGGGGCCGTGCTCGATGACCGGGGCCGGACCGCCCCCGTCGCCCAGTGCCTTGCGCAGCCGGTAGACGTACACGGGCACCACGTTTGCGGCCGGCTGCTCCAACCCCCAGACATCGTCCAGGAGTTCCCGACGGGTGAGGGGCCGCCCCAGGCGCAGCGCCAGAACCGCCAGAACGGTCTGCTGGCGCTGGTGCCCCAGGTTGAGGAGACGCCCGTCCCGCCAGGCCCGCAACGGCCCCAGCAGGGAGACCCGTAACGTCGGTGTCGCTCCCGCCACCGGCACGGCCACGGTCCCGGAGGCCGGTCGCGCCGGCCGGGGCCGGGGGCCGTGCCCGGGGGCGACCAGACCGCAGTCGAAGGCGTGGACGATGGCGGCGGCCCGGTCGCGCAGCCCCAGCTTCGCCAGGATCCGCGCGAGATGCTCGGCCACCGTGTCCTCGGGAACGGCCAGCGCGGCGGCGATCTCCTCGTCCCCGAGTCCGCAGCCGACCGCGGACAGCACCTCGCGTTCCTGCTGCCGCAACGCCGTGGCGGTGGGGCGGTCGTCACTGGTGAGGGTCGTCGGCATCGCTGCTCCCCGGGCTCCGGACGGGTCGGTCTGGCGGGCGCCGTCGACACGGTAGAGGCGGAGGCGCCGGGCCCGGCATCCGGGACGATCCGGAGTGACATCCGGGAGCACGCGTCCGACGCGGATCCGCGGCCCGGCGGCACCGGGCGCGGTACCCGCCGCGCTCGCCCGTACCGCCCTGCGGCTAGTTTGTGTGCAGGACGGATGAGCAGGCCCGCGATGGCCGAGACGCACGGGGGACGGAGGTCGGGAAGAGTGTCGCTGCGCGGAGGTGACCCAGCCGAGATCGGCGGCTATCCGCTGGAGGACCGGCTCGGTTCGGGTGGCATGGGCACGGTCTTCCTGGCCCGTACGAGCTCGGGGCGACCCGTCGCGATCAAGCTGATCCACCAGCAGTTCGCCGGGGACGACGAATTCCGCATCCGCTTCCGGCAGGAGGTGGCGGCCGCGCGGCGGGTGAGCGGAGCGTTCACCGCCGCCGTGGTCGACGCCGCTCCCGAGGCCGATCAGCCGTGGATGGCGACGACCTACATCGAAGGGCCCACGCTCGCCCAGCGCATCACCGAACAGGGCCCGCTGAACGGCGCGGAGCTCAGACGCCTTGCCATCGGCCTGGCGGAGGCGCTGCGCGACATCCACCGGGTGGGGGTCGTCCACCGCGATCTGAAGCCCTCCAACGTCGTGCTCTCGCCCGAGGGCCCACGCGTCATCGACTTCGGCATCTCGCGCGCCGTGGACCAGCAGACACTCACGATGACCGGGCGGGTCATCGGCACACCGCCCTTCATGTCGCCCGAACAGCTGCAGGCGCCGCGCGGCGTGGGGCCGCAGTCCGACGTCTTCTCGCTCGGGACGCTCCTGGTGTACGCGGCGACCGGCCACGGGCCCTTCGACGCCGACAGCCCCTACATAACGGCCTACCAGGTGGTGCACGAGGAGCCGTCGCTGGGCTCCGTGCCGACGGCCCTGCGCGCGGTCGTCGAGCCCTGCCTGGACAAGGAGCCCGAGGGCCGCCCCTCGGTGGACGAACTCCTCGTGCTGCTGCGGGACCTGCCGACCGACCTCGGCGGGGCAGGACCCGGCGGGCCGGTCGCCGGGCGCACCCGCGACATGGTCACGCAGCACCACCTCGCGACCGGGGCCGACCCGGCGCCCGCCGCCCCGGCCGGTTCCGGCACGGGAAGCACCGGCACCGCGATCGGCGGCCGGCTGCGCCGCCGTTGGCGGCCGGTGCTCGCGGCGGCGGTCGCGGTGGCCGCGATCGGCGGGGGAGTGGCCGCGCTGACGACGGGCGGTTTCGGGGCGTCCGGCGGCGGGGCGGACCCCGGCGACGGGGACACGCGCCGCAGCACCGCGGCCTCGCCGGCCGGCGCGCTTCCGAAGGGCTTCGAGCCGTGGCACAGGACCGTGCCGGGCGGCCGCGAGGACATCCCCGACGAACTGCGGTGCGTCGCGCGGGACGACGCGCTGTTCTGCGGGGGCGGCGGGGTGGTCGCGACCCGGATCGACGCCCGGGACGGATCGCGGGTGTGGGTGGCGAAGAGCCCGGGCGTACCCGTCCAGGGCATGCACCTGGTGGGCGCCACCGACGACACCGTCCTCGGCTACCGCTTCGCCGCCCAGGACGCCCCGCAGGACCCGCGCAGCGAGGTGGTGGCCCTCGACGCGGACAGCGGCCGTGAGCTGTGGTCCGTGCCGTCCGCCGCCCAGTCGACGGCCGTCACGGGCCGGTCCATGGACGCCGTCGTGACCGGCTCCGCCGTGGTGACGGTCGACGCCTCCAACTCCCGCTTCGAGGCCCGGGACGCCCACAGCGGCGAGATCACCTGGACGACGCCGTTCCCCGGCGGCACCCAGTGCGCCCCCGTTCCGGCGGGCCCCCGGCTGCTCGCCATGTGCGCGAAGGACGCGGAGGTGGACGCCGTACAGGTGAACCGTCCCACCCTGGCCACGCTCGACCTCGCCTCCGGGACACTCGGCGAACCCGTCGCGGTCGACGGCCCCGTCGTGCCGGTGGGCGCCGCCGACGGCAGGCTCGTCCTCCTCTCGAAGCGCTACGAAGGAGTGGCGCAGGCCGGGTACGACGGGGTGGTGCGGGTCGACCCGGCCGCGCGGAAGGTCACGTACTCCCGGTTCGGCCAGGTGTACGCGGGCACGGCCGGCATGGCGGACGGCACCGTCTACGTGAGCGGACAGACCGGCCGGGTGACGGCGCTCGACTCCGCGACCGGGGAGCGGAAGTGGTCACGGCAGACCGGTGTGGAGGGGGCGTCGGGCCCGGCGACCGGCGGCGACGCGGTGTACTTCAGCTCGGCCACCGGCCGGGTGGTCGCGCTGTCGCGGGAGGACGGCGCCCCGCTGTGGAGCACGGATCCGCAGGCCGACGGTCTGACGGGCGAACAGGACGCGAGCCCCCGGGTGACCGTCGCGGGGCGGGCGGTGTTCGTGGCCGCCGCCAAGAACACCCTCTTCGCCTTCGACGCGCGGAAGCCGCCGAGGTCGGACTGACCCCGGCGGCCTCCCGCCCGCCCCTCCCCTGTGGGGGCGGGCGTCAGCTCCGGCGCAGGACCGTGGCCTCCGTGCCCCAGCCGAGCGCGACGGTCCGCTCGACGTCCCAGCCCGACCGCCTCGCGAGGGCGGCGACGGCGGCGGAGTCGCGCAGCGGGCTGCCGGTCGCGGTGTAGGCGTGCAGGCCCGCCTCGGCCGCGTGCGGGCTCAGGCCGTCGGGGCGGGAGGCCTCGACGAGGACCGCCGTCCGGGTCCAGCCGGCCAGCCGCGTGAGGAGCTGTACGGCCTCCTCGTCGGTGCGGTGGGCGAGCGCCTTCGCGGCGACGGCGACATCGGCGGGACCGGCCGTCCAGTCGATCCGGTCCGGCGCCGTGATGTGCCCGCGCAGGACCCCGGCCGGTGTGGCCTCCTCCGCGATCCGCAGCCTCGGCCGCCGTCCGGCGTCGTCGAGGGCGGCGACCACCGAGGCACTGCCAGGACCGGTCAGCAGGCAGCTTTCGACGTCCGCCCACAGGGAGTCGGCCGTCAGACCGTTCAGCAGGAAGACCAACTGCTCGCACTCCTCGACCAGTTCGCCGTAACGCTCCGCGTCGTGCGTCACCGTCTCGTGCAGGGAGGCGCCCGAGGCGAGCCGCCACGGTGATGTGCCGCTCCGGAGCGCCGGGGCCAGGTGGGCGAGGGCGAGCAGCAGTTCGGCCTCGTGGCCGGTGTACTCCTCGCGCTCGTGGTCCTCCAGGAGTTCCTCGCCCGCCGGACCGAGCCGCAGCCCCTCGTCGCCGCCGGTCACCACGCCGTACCTGGCGAGCAGCGGAAGCAGGACGTCGATGCCCGGCCCGGGCACGCCCAGGCGGGTCGCGAGCGCCTCGGGGGAGAGCCCCGGCGCGTCCGCCACCGCGTCGACGACGCCCAGCCGCAACGCGGCGCGGGCGACCAGCCAGGGCAGCGGCGACGGGATCCCGGCGGGGCCCTGTGCGGCCTCGCCCGTCTCGGCGGCGCCCTCCGCCTCCGGTGCGGTGGCCTCTTCGCGGTGCCAGTAACCCGTGATGTTCACCCGGTCCTTGGCGAGCTTCCGCTCCCGCCGGAGATACCGGCGTACCGGAAGCAGCGCCCGGCTCTCCGCCGCCGCCCAGGCATAGCCCTCACCCGAGGGCACCGGCAGCGCGCGGACCGCGGTCTCCAGGGCCGCCGCGTCGCCCGGCTCCGCGCGGACCCAGGTGACCGTGTCGCCGTCGCGCAGCGCCAGTTCCTGGCGTGCCGAGTCGTCCGAGACGGTCACCAGGACATGCGCCGTGGCGTCGAGCGGACGCTCGTCGAGGAAGCGGCCGATCGCGGGCAGCGCCGTCTCGTCCCCGATGAGGAGGATCCAGTCCAGCCGTTCCGGCAGCCGGAGCGACGACTTGGGCCCGACGAACCACAGCTCGTCGCCCTCCCGCGCCGACGCCGACCAGGCCTCCGCGGGCCCTTCGCCGTGCACCACGAAGTCGAGGTGGAGCTCTCCCGTACGGAGGTCGACCCGCCGGGGCGTGTAGTCGCGGGTCACCCGGTGTTCGGCCGGCGTCCACTCGATGCCGTGCGGCAACTGCGCCGGGAGCGCCGCGCGGACGTTCCCGTCGGCGGCCAGGATCAGCTTGATGTGGTCGTCGAACCCGGGCGCGGCGAAGCCGGGGTGGTCGATCCCGTCGCGGGTGAACGCCGCGAGGTCCCCGCCGCCGAGGACGACCCGCCGCATCCGGGGGGTCACCTCCTCGACGCGGCGCACGGTGACCCGGCGCAGTACGAGGGGGTGCGTCGTGTAGGCGCGCTGGGCCGCCATCAGGAGAACTTCTTCTCGATGATGTCGAGCAGCGCCATGGACTCGTCGTAGTCGCCGCGCAGCACCCAGTGCGGGAGGTCGTAGGCCTGGTTCGCCTTGAAGGCGGGCAGCGCGCCGTAGACCGGGTTCTTCTTCAGGGTGGCGACGTCGGTGGTGTCGGCGTTGAAGCCCATGACGAACACGGACGGCTGGGTGATGGTCTGACCCACCTTCTCGGTCGACAGCTCGAACATGTCACCGCCCTGCCCGTACACCTTGAAACCGCCGTCGGCGAAGATCGGCGCCGGCTCGATGCCGACCTTCTTCAGCTCGGTGGGCAGGCCCACGCTCTCCACCAGACCGAAGGCGGTGCCGTCGCCGGTGAGCGTGAGGAAGGACACCGGCCCGGCCGGCGGCTTGATCGCGCTCTTCACCTCGGCGATCCGCTTGTCGTAGGCGGCCACGTGCTTCGTGTAGACGTCGGGCTTGCCGAACACGTCGTCCGCGAGGAAGGAGAACTGGGCCCGCCAGTCGCCGAGCTTCTTGCCGACGAGCACGGTGGGAGCGATGTCGGAGAGGTCGTCGTACACCTTCTCCGCCTGGAACAGCGGGAAGCCGATGCCGCCGCCGACGATGAGGTCGGGATCGAGGGCGAGGATCGCCTCCAGATCGAAACCGTCGACGCTCCACGGCAGGAACGTCGTGCCGTCCTCCTTCGCCTCCTTCTCCCAGTACGGGGAGAACTCGCCCTTGCCGTCGGCGTCCTCGGGAATCGTGGCCTGTACCGGCACATCGAGGTCGTACAGATAACCGGCCAGCGCGTGGTTCAGCACGACCACCCGCTTGGGCTCGGTCGGCACCTTCACCTTGCCGTAGTCGGTCGTGACGGTACGGGTCTTCGCGGCGGACGCCTTGTCCCCGTCGCCCGACGGGTCGGAGGCCGAGCAGCCGGTGAGGGCCAGCGCGGCGACGGCCGCGACGGCGAGAAGACGGGCAGGAGCAAACATGGGACCTCATGTGGCTGGGTAGGCTCGAACGTTCGAGCTGTTGGTAAGGTGAGGCTAACCTCGCTGGTTCCGCTGCGTCGATCCGAGTACGACATCGTCGGTGACGGACACGACGTATCGCACAACGGGAGGCACGCTTGCCGACGACATCCCTCGGCACGGTGGTCGCCGAGAACGCCATCCGCTTTCTGGGACACGACACGCACCAGCACGACGAGCCCCATCTCGTCTACGTGGTGACGGGCAACGCCCGTCTCACCGCCGACGGCCAGGAGTGGCGGCTCGGGCGGCACGAGGCGCTCTGGCTCGCCCCCCGGGTGCCGCACGCGCTGCGGATCGAGCCGGGCGGCATGGCGCTCGGACCCTTCCTCGACCCCGCTGACCAGCCACGACGCCGGGTTCAGCCGCTCGGTGCGGTGCCCGGGCTCACCGAGGTCATGACCACCGCACTCGGCGCGGCACCGACCACGCCGGAGCAGGTCGAGCCGTTCCGGCAGGCGCTCGGGCGCGTCCTGAGAGGCATCTCCCGGCAGTACTTCCCGGTCGTCCTGCCTGTCCATCCAGCGGTGCGCGCCCTCGCCCGCGAGGCCCTGCGCACCCCCTCCGCCACCCTGGAGAGCCTCGCCGAACGGCACCGGATGAGCGCTCGCCAGGTGCAGCGCGTCTTCCTCGACGAGACCGGACTGCCCTTCACACGGTGGCGCAACCGGGCCAGGATGAACGCCGCCGTCGAACACCTCCGTGGCGGAGGTGAGCTGACGGCGGCGGCCAGGGCGGCGGGCTACGCCACCCGGGCCGGGCTGCTGCGCGCGCTGAGCCGGGAGTCCGGGGTGCCGGTGAGCGCGCTCACCACGGACGCGGCGGAGGCGCTCGGCGGCCACTGAACCGGGGGAGCCCGGCCGACGGGTCCCCAGCAGTACATGTACGTCGATCACGCACGGCACTTCGGCCTGTCCGGGTGGCGGGTTGCTCAGGGAGAACAGACAGATGGCACAGGCGCTCGCGAAGACGGCCGCGCCACCACCGACCGCACCGCCGCGGTCGGCGCGTCGCCGCACCCGCCGGCTCGTCGGCCTGGGCGTCGCCCTCGGCGCGCTCCTCGTGGCGGTGCTGCTCAGCGTCGCGATCGGCTCGGCGCTGCTCCCGCCGGACGTGGTGTGGCAGGCGCTGACCGCCCCCGACGGCTCCGCCTCGCACGCCACGGTCAGCGGCGCCCGCGTGGACCGTACGCTGCTCGGCATCGTCGTCGGCCTGTCCCTGGGCGTGGCGGGAGCGCTCATGCAGGCGCTCACCCGCAATCCGCTCGCCGACCCGGGAGTCCTCGGCGTCAACGCGGGCGCCGGCTTCGCCGTCACCCTGGGCGTCGCCGTCTTCGGCGTCACCCGCATCGAGCAGTACCTGCCCTTCGCCCTCGTCGGCGCCGTCGTCGGGGCGGCGTTCGTCTACCTCGCCGCGAGCGGCGGCCGGGGCGGGCCCACACCGCTGCGCCTCACCCTCGTCGGGGTCGCCTTCACGGCGGTCCTGGTCGGCATCTCCCAGACCCTCGCCCTGATCGACACGGAAACCTTCGACCGGATGCGGTTCTGGGGAGCGGGCACCATCACCGACCGCCCGACGGGCACCGCCGGCGACATCCTGCCCTTCGTCCTGGCCGGGCTGCTGGCCGCCGCCCTCTGTGCCCGCCCGCTCAACGCGATCGCCCTCGGCGACGACGCGGGGCGGGCCGTGGGGCTGCGGGTCGGCGCGGTCCGGTGCGGTGTGGTGGTCGCGGTGGCGCTGCTGTGCGGTGCGGCGACGGCCGCGGCGGGACCGCTGATGTTCGTCGGGCTGATGGTGCCGCACGCCGTGCGCTGGATCACCGGGCCCGACTGGCGCTGGATCCTCGTCTACTCCGCCGTCCTCGCCCCGGTGATCGTGCTGATCGCCGATGTCCTCGGCCGGCTGATCGTGATCCCCTCCGAACTGCAGGTCGGTGTGATGATGCCGCTCATCGGCGCGCCCGTACTGATCATGCTGGTGCGCGGAAGCCGGGTGAGGGAGCTGTGAGCGGGACATTCGTCCTCAGGGCGGGGTCCCTGAGCCTCAGGGCGACGCGCCGCTCGGTCCTGGTGTGCGGGCTGCTGTCGCTCGCGCTGATCGCGCTGGCGCTGTGGGCCTTCACGCTCGGCAGCTACCCGCTGAGCCTCGGCGACCTGGGCGCGGTCCTGTCCGGCACCGCCAGGAACAGCGTCCGCACCGTCGTCCTGGAGTGGCGGGCGCCGCGCATCGTGGCCGCCGTCCTGTTCGGGGCTTCGCTCGCCATGGGCGGCGCGATCTTCCAGTCCCTGACCCGCAACCCGCTCGGCAGCCCCGACGTCATCGGCTTCACCACCGGCTCCTACACCGGTGTCGTCCTCACCCTGCTCGCGGGCGCGAGCAGCTACTCGGCGCTCGCGGTGGGCGCGCTCACCGGCGGGCTCGTCACCGCCTTCGCAGTGTATCTGCTGGCGTTCCGGCGGGGGGTGCGCGGCTTCCGGCTCATCATCGTGGGCATCGCGGTCGGTGCGCTGCTGTCCTCGGTCAACACCTGGTTCTCGGTGAAGGCCGATGTGGACACCGCGCTGAGGGCCGCGGTGTGGGGCGCCGGTTCGCTGAGCGCCATCGGCTGGCCCGCCGTGCTGATGTCCTCGGGCCTGATCGCCGTGGTCGCCCTGGTGGCCCCGGTGGCACAGCGGCGGATGCGCTGGCTCGAACTGGGCGACGACACGGCGTCGATGCTGGGCGTACACGTCGAGCGCACGAAGCTGCTGCTGGTCGTGCTCGGCGTGGCCGCGACCGCCGCGGTGACCGCCGCCGCGGGCCCGATCGTCTTCGTCGCCCTGGCGGCGCCGCAGATCGCCCGCCGTCTCACCGGGCGCGGAACCTCCGTGGACCTCGCCGGTTCGGCGCTCGTCGGGGCGCTCCTGCTGCTCGGCGCGGACATCGCGGCGCAGCACGCGATTCCGGGCGTGGTGCTGCCGACCGGCGCGGTCACCGTGTGCGTCGGCGGGGCGTATCTGCTGGTGCTGCTGGTACGCGAGTCCCGCCGGGGGTTCTAGACAGCCGGGGGAGTACGTGAACCGGGAGGACCGGCTCAGTCGCCGAGGATCCGCTCCCACAGCAGCCCGTCCCGCCAGGCCCCGTCGAGAAGGATCGCGGAGTGCGCGACGCCGTACGGGGTGAACCCGTTGCGGCGCAGCACCCGTTGGGAGGGCAGGTTCTCCAGGTTGGTGGAGGCCTCGGCGCGGTGCAGGCCGAGCTCGTCCGCCATCACCCGGAGCACCAGCCCGACGGCGTTCCCGGCGTGCCCCTGGTTCTGCGCGACGGAGGCGATCCAGTAGCCGACCGAACCGCGGCGCAGATGCGGCTGCGGCAGGATGCCGCCGACGGTCACCTGGCCGATCACCCGGTCGTCGGCGAGCACCACACCCGGCCAGACCGTGCCCGCCCGGTGACCGGCCAACAGGCCGTCGATCCGCTCGGCCTGGCCCTCCGGGGTGAAGTAGTCGGCCGGCTGGGCCGGTTCCCACCGCCGGAAGGCCTCGACGTCCCGTACCCGGTGCGCGGCGATCGGGGCGGCGTCGGCGGGCTCTATCAGGCGGATCCTGGTGCTGCTGGGCATGGCGGTCCTCGTCGCGGTGCGTCGGATGGAACGGCCAACCTATGCGAGGACGCCCCCGCCTCCGCACGTCGGCGGAGGCAGGGGCCTCGGGTCAGGGGACTCGGGTCAGGGGACCTTCACCCAGTCCAGGGTGCGCTCCACCGCCCGCTTCCAGCCCGCGTAGCCGTCCGCGCGCTGCTTCTCGGACCACTGGGGCGACCAGCGCTTCGACTCGTGCCACTGGGCGCGCAGTTCATCGGTGTTCTGCCAGAACCCGGTGGCGAGCCCCGCCGCGTAGGCGGCGCCGAGGGCGGTCGTCTCGGCGACCACGGGCCGGCTGACCTCGACGCCGAGGATGTCGGACTGGATCTGCATGCAGAGGTCGTTGGCGGTGACACCGCCGTCGACCTTGAGCACATCGAGATGGACCCCGGAGTCCTGCTCCATGGCCTCGACCACGTCGCGGCTCTGGTAGCAGATGGCCTCCAGGGTGGCCCGCGCCAGATGGGCGTTGTCGTTGTACCGGGCCAGGCCGACGATCGCGCCGCGGGCGTCGGACCGCCAGTACGGCGCGAACAGGCCGGAGAACGCGGGGACGAAGTACATACCGCCGTTGTCCTCGACGCTCCGTGCCAGCTCCTCGCTCTCCGGCGCCGACTTGATGATCTTCATCTGGTCGCGCAGCCACTGCACCGCGGATCCGGTGACGGCGATGGAGCCCTCCAGCGCGTAGACCACCGGGCTGTCGCCGAACTGGTAGGCCACCGTGGTGAGCAGGCCGTGCTGCGAGCGGACCAGCTCGGAACCGGTGTTGAGCACCAGGAAGTTGCCGGTCCCGTAGGTGTTCTTGGCCTCGCCGGGCTCGAAGCAGACCTGGCCGACGGTGGCCGCCTGCTGGTCGCCGAGGACACCGCCGATCGGAATGGCGGCGTTCAGCGGCCGGGAGGTGCGGGTGGACCCGTAGGCCTCCGCGTCCGACGAGGGGTTGATCTTCGGCAGCATCGCGCGGGGGATGCCGAAGAAGCCCAGGAGTTCCTCGTCCCAGTCGAGGGTCTCCAGGTTCATCAGCATGGTGCGGCTCGCGTTGGTGACGTCGGTGGCGTGGATACCGCCGTTCGGGCCACCGGTCAGGTTCCACAGGACCCAGGCGTCCGTGTTGCCGAAGATCGCGTGACCGGCCTCCGCCGCTTCCCGTACGCCGTCGACGTTCTCCAGGATCCACTGGATCTTGCCGCCGGAGAAGTACGTCGCCGGCGGCAGCCCGGCCTTGCGGCGGATCACCTCGCCCTGCCCCGAGCGCTCCAGGTTCGCCGCGATGGCGTCGGTACGGGTGTCCTGCCACACGATCGCGTTGTAGTAGGGCCGCCCGTTGCGCGGGTCCCAGACCACCGTGGTCTCGCGCTGGTTGGTGATCCCGATGGCCACCAGGTCGGTCGGCGAGAGGCCGCCGTGCCGCAGGGCGTTCTGCATCACCGAGTTGGTGCGTTCCCAGATCTCCACGGGATCGTGCTCCACCCAGCCGGAGCGCGGCAGGATCTGCTCGTGCTCCAGCTGGTGCTTGGCGACCTCGTTGCCGCCGTGATCGAAGATCATGAATCGGGTGCTGGTGGTCCCCTGGTCCACCGCGCCGATGAAGTCCGCCATGATGTGCCGCCTCTCCGGCCGGTGTCGTCAGTCCTCGGACGCCGGGACGCGTCCCGGCGGTTCGGGCTCGGCGGACGGCAGGAAGCGTCCGACGAAGGCCTTGTAGAAGCCCGCACCCAGCAGACCGCCGATCAGCGGTCCGATGATGGGCACCCAGAAGTACAGATTCCCGTACTGGTCCCGCCACGCCCCGCCGTAACCGGTGAGGAAGCTCGCCAGCCGGGGCCCGAAGTCACGGGCCGGGTTGATCGCGTACCCCGCGTTGGTGCCCCAGGCCATACCGATCGCGACCACGACCAGGCCGATGATGAACGGGCCCAGGTTCGAGCCGGGCGGGGTGTTGAGCATGTCCGTGATGGCCATGATCAGCAGCAGCAGGATGGCGGTGCCGATGATCTGGTCACGGAACGCGCCCCACTCGTGGACCGGCAGAGCCGGGTTGCCGTTGGCCGGCAGCGTGGAGAACACGCCTTGCGTCTTGATGGTGTGCCCGGGGTCGGCCTTCGCCAGCGCCTCGCTGTAGTTCCAGCGCACGAGGAGCGCGGCCACGAACGCACCGGCCGTCTGCGCCAGCGCGTAAGGAGCCACCTTGCGCCACGGGAACCCCTTGAACGCGGCCAGCGCGAGGGTCACCGCGGGGTTGAGATGCGCCCCGCTCAGCCGCGCCGCCACATAGACGCCGAGCGTGACGCCCAGCCCCCACGCCCAGGCGATGCTGTCGTGGTCCCCGAGCCCGCCGGGCGGATCGGTCAGGGCACCGCCCGCCACCACCTGGGCTACGACACCGCATCCGAAGAGGATGAGGATCATCGTGCCCGCGAACTCGGCGGACAGTTCGCCGATCAATCCGTACTTCTTGCGTAGCTCAGCCATGGAAGCTCGCCCTCCGCCGACGGCGCCGGCTGTCGACTATCCGAGCAGTGTCAGCAGGCTAAGGCGTTTCACGAGATCGGGCATATCGGGACGATCTGACCGGGAGGGCCGGGCATGCGGGGGCCTCCCCCGCGACCGGGGCCGATGGCGCGCGGCGCAGGCCGGCGGACGGCGATGACGCTCACCCGACCGGGTGGCAGAGGACGCTCACCCGACCGGTCGGGAAAGGGGGAGTGCGCCCCGATCGACCGGGGGCGCCGCCCCGCCTCAAGGACGCGACCACCCGTCTGAGACGCTGTGCCCGCACCTGACCAGGCGTTGCGCCCGGCCGGTCGGCCATCGCACCTGATCCACCCGCAAGGAAGCCATGCAGGGAGTCCTCACCGGATTCACGGTGATCGCCACCGTGATCGCCGTCGGCTACGTCCTGGGGCGCCGCGGCTATCTGGGGCAGGACGGCCGTGTCGTGCTGACCCGGCTGGCCTTCAACGTCGCGACCCCGGCCCTGCTCTTCACGATGCTCGCGGGCGCGGACCTGTCCGTCGTCCTGTCGACACGTCTGCTGGTCACCGCGATAGCCGTGGCCGCCACGGCCGGAGTCTTCGCCGTGGTGGCCGGGCTGTTCCTGCGCTGGGATGCCGGACGGGTCACGATCGGCGCCCTGTGCTCCAGTTACGTCAACGCCGGGAACCTGGGCATCCCCATCGCCGTGTACGTCCTGGGCGACGCCTCGCTCGTCGCCCCCGTCCTGCTCCTCCAGCAGATCCTGGTGACCCCGCTGGCCCTGACCGTCCTCGACCTCGGCCGCCCCGGCGAACCGGTGTCGGTCCTGCGGCGGCTGACCACCCCGCTGCGCAACCCGATGGCGATCGCATCGCTGGCCGGCGTGACGGTGGCGGCGTCCGGCCGGACACTGCCGGGACCGCTGCTCGAACCGCTCGCTCTCATCGGCGACATGTCGGTCCCCGCGGTCCTCATCGCTTTCGGGATATCCCTGCACGGCAGCGAACGGCCGGGCCGTGGGGAGGACCGGGGCGCGCTGTACCTGTCCGCAGCGCTGAAGACGGTCGCCCAGCCGATCGTCGCCTGGGCCGTCGGCGCGGGCCTGTTCGGGCTGCGGGGCGAGGCGCTGCTGGACGTCGTCGTGATCGCGGCTCTCCCGGCCGCCCAGAACCTCTTCACGTACGCCTCGCACTACCGGGTCGCCGAGCGGTTCGCCAGGGAGTCCATCCTGCTGTCCACGCTGCTCTCGGTCCCGGTGCTGATCGCCGTCGCCGCACTGCTCGGCCGGTAGCCACCGGGCCGGACGGCCCGGGCGAAGGTGTGACGCAGGCCACTCCCCGGTGAGAACCCGTGCGCCCCGGCCCGCGTCTGGCCGGTGTGAGACTACGTAAGAAGCGCCCCCCGGAACCGGCCGAGGAACACCTCCTCCGCCTGGTCGCCGACGGAGACCGCGGCGCGTTCGACGAGCTGTACCGGCTGACCTCGCCCTGGCTGGCGGTACGCCTGCGCCGCCGCTGCGCCGACGAGCAGATCGTCGCCGAGGTCATGCAGGAGACCTATCTCGCCGTGTGGCGTGCCGCCGGCGCGTTCGCCGGCAGTGCGGTCGGCGGGAGCGCCGCCGGGTGGCTCTGGACGATCGCGGCCCGCCGCCTGGTCGACGCCTTCCGCCGCCGCGCCCACCACGCCGCACCACCGGCCGCCGCCGCCGAGCACGCCACCGCCCCGGCCGCCGAGGACGAGGCGCTGGCCGCCGACGTCGGCGGGGAGGTCGGGGACGCCCTGCGGACCCTCGCCCCGGAACTGCGCCAGGTCCTCCAGGCCCTGGTGCTCGACGGGCTGTCGGTCCGCGAGGCCTCCGTCCTGCTCGATCTTCCCGAAGGCACCGTCAAGACCCGGGCCCGCCGGGCCCGTATCGCGATGAGAAGGGCACTGGCATGAGCGTCGAGCATCCGTCCGACCGGCTGGTCGGCAGCTACGCGCAGGGCGACACCGAACTGCCCGCCGACGAACTGTGGGCCGTGGAGGCCCATATGGAACAGTGCGCCCCCTGTCGCGGCAGGCTGGCCGGGGCGGCGGCCGAGGTGCCCGCCGTCACCGCCCTGCTGACCGCCGTCCGCAGCGGCCTGGAACCGGCGCTGGACCGTTCGACGCCCGCCCCGCGCCGCCGTCGCCGCCCCACGGCCTGGGCCACCCCGGTGATGGGCCCCTGGCTGGCCATGGTCATCGGTGTGAGCGTCGTCGCGGTGCTGCTGGACCGTACCGCCGGCTGGACGCGCGGGGCGCCGCCCGTCCTGCTGCTGGCGCCGGTCCTGCCGCTCGCCGGAGTCGCCGCGGCCTGGTCACGCGGCCTGGACCCGGCGTTCGAACTGACCGCCGTCACCCCGCGCGCCGGACTGTCCCTGCTGCTGCGGCGCACGGCGACCGTGCTCGCCGTCGTCCTGCCGGTGCACCTGGTCGCCGGGCTCCTGACCGGTGTCGCCCTCGCGCAGTGGCTGCTGCCCTCCCTCGCCCTCACCGCGACGGCCCTGGCGCTGGGCGGCGTCATCGGCGTCGGCCGCGCCACCGTCGCCCTGGGCGCGCTGTGGACCGTGGCGGTCCTCGCCCCGGCCGCCGCCCTGGGCCGCCTCTTCCTCCTCCGGCCCGAACACCTTCCCCTCTGGGCCCTGGCACTCGCCGCCGCCGTCGGCGTCGTCCTGGCCCGCCGCCGGTCCTACACCACCCCCAAGAGCCTGTGATGACGCCCCGAAAGCCTGCGACGGCCCCCCGCAAGGAGCAACCGATGACCGTTCCGACCGGCGCGCTCGACACCGCGCCACGCACCTACGTCCACGAGATCCACACCACCGGCCTCACCGTCGAAGTGGGCCGACGCCATCGCGCCGTCGACGGCCTCGACCTCTCGCTGGGCACCGGGACCCACGGTCTGCTCGGGCCCAACGGCGCCGGCAAGACCACCCTGATCCGGACGCTCGCCACCGTCCTGCGGCCCACCGGGGGAGACCTCGAACTGTTCGGCCACTCCGTCCGCGACCGCGCCCACCACCGTGAGCTGCGCCGCCGCATCGGCTATCTGCCCCAGGAGTTCGGCTACTACAAGCGGTTCACCGTCCGCGAGTTCGTCACATACATGGCCTGGCTGAAGGAGATGCCCGCCCGCGACATCCCCGGCGCCGTGCAGCGCGCCGTGGAACGGGTCGGTCTGGCGGACCGGGCCGAGAGCCGGATGAAGGCGCTCTCCGGAGGCATGGTGCGCCGCGTCGGCATCGCCCAGGCCATCGTCAACGACCCCTCGGTGCTGCTGCTCGACGAACCGACCGTCGGCCTCGACCCGGCGCAGCGCCTCCAGTTCCGCGCCCTGCTCCAGGA
Organism: Streptomyces sp. DSM 106670; assembly: GCF_055792845.1. Lineage (NCBI taxonomy): Bacteria > Bacillati > Actinomycetota > Actinomycetes > Kitasatosporales > Streptomycetaceae > Streptomyces > Streptomyces sp. DSM 106670. Next base: position 635,794 of record NZ_CM147704.1, on the reverse strand, counting down.
ACTCGGCCGGGAGAGCTGTGTGCTGGTCTCCACCCATCTGGTCGAGGACGTCGCCGTGGCCTGCACCGATGTGGTGCTCTTCGACCGCGGCCGCCTCGTCTTCCAGGGCACCCCGGAGGCGCTGGCCGCCGCCGGAACCGCCGACCAGCCCGGCGACAGCCCGCTGGAACGCGGCTACTCCGCCCTGCTGTCCGGCTCCGACCAGGGAAAGGGCAGCTGGTGAACCTCCGCGTCCTGCGCACCGAACTCCTGCGCTCCGCCGCGCTCTGGGCCGGCCTCACCGTGCTCGTCGCCGGCTTCCTGTTCCTGTTCGCCATCGACGGCAGCTGGTGGCGCGGCACGGTCCGATGGACCGGCCAGTGGACCTCGCTGGCCCTGTGGACCCGGGTGCTGCTCGCCTATCTGTGGCCCGTGGCCGCCGGAATCGGAGCCCTGTACGGGCTGCGCGACCACCGCTCCCGGATGCCGGAACTGCTGGCCACCACACCGAGGCCCGGCTGGCAGCGCGCCGCGACACCGGCCACCGCGATCGCCCTGGCGCTGGTGACCGGCTTCGGCGCCCTGCTGGTGTGCGGCGGCGTCCTGGTAGCGCTCGGCCCGGCCTCGTACACTCATCTGGGCTGGCTGCCGATCTCGGCGGTCGCGCTGCTCGCCCTGGTGGCCGCGGCGGTGTTCGGCATGGGGGTGGCACGAGTCCTGCCGTCACCGCTGACCCCGCCCGCCCTGGCGGTCCTGTTCCTCGCGGCGAACGTCCTGCTGATGCAGCAGGGCGACAGCGAACTGCCCACCGCCCGGATCGGATCGCATCTGTTCTCGCAGCTCTCACCGGCCGTCGCCGAACCGCGTCAGGCGCTGCTGACCATCACCGGATCGGTGCACCTGGGCCAGAGCCTGTGGTTCCTCGGCCTGCTGGCCACCGGCTTCGCCCTGCTCGGCGCCCGGAACACGCGCGGCAGGCTGCTGTCCGTCGTGCCCGTCCTCGCCGGAGCCGCCCTGGCGCTGCTGGTGCTGCCCGGCGACGCGCGCGGCAGCTACCGCGTCGACCCGGCGGCCGCGGCGCAGGTCTGCGAAGGCCGGGTGTGCGTAACGGAGTTGCAGCGACCAAGGCTGGACACGCTGGCCCCGGCCGGTGCCCGGGCACTGGACGTCCTGGACACCGTGCTCGGCGACGTGGCGCCGCACCGGGTACGCGAGGAGACCGCGCTCCGGGCCGTCGGCGCGGACCGCAGGCTCGTCGCCGGATCGGTGCTCGTGAACTTCGAGGACCCGCAGATCGGCGGGGTGGAGGGCGACCAACTGCTGCGCCGGCTGGTCGGCGAGGGCCTCGCGCCGAGCTGCCGGGCCCTCAGCTCACGGGAGTTCGGCGGCGACGAGGTGCTCGTGGTGCAGAGCGTGCTGGCGAGCTGGGCGCTCGGTACGTTCCGGCCGATCGAGGCCGATGTGTACGACCGCGACGCCCACCGCGCCTCCCTGAGCAAAACGTGGAAGGAGTTCTCGGCGCTCTCCCCGCACCAGCAGCGGAACCGGGCCGCCGAGGTGCGCGAGGCCGCTCTTCGCTGCGAGTTCACCTGGGCCGAGGAACTGGCCGGGGGAGCACGGTGACGAACGGGCTCCTGCTGTACGCGCGGTCGCGGCGCGCCCCGGCCGCCACGGGAGCGCTCCTCGCGTCGGCGGCCCTGCTCGGGGCGGCCGCGGCGGGCGACGGCGCCGCCGACCCCCGGCTGACCGTCCTGGCCGTGGCCGCCGCCGTCGCCGGGGCGGCCCCCGGGCTCGGCGGCCAGGACGCCGCCCTGGACCGGACCGCGGCGATCAGCTGGGCCCCGCTCCGGGCGGCCCACGTCCTGCTGATCGCCACGACCGTCACCCTCGTACTCCTGGCGGCGCAGACGGCGGGGCGAGAGCCGGTGACGGCGGCGTTCCTGCTCCGGGACGCCGCCGGGCTGACCGGACTGGCCGCACTCGGGGCCGTCCTGTTCGGCGCGTCGTACGCCTGGACGCCGGTCGTCGGCTGGCCGGCCGTGACGCTCTTCGCGCCACCGGACCCGGGCGGCGTCGCGGGCTGGCTGCAGGCCCCGGCCGGCTCGGGGCCCGCCGCCTGGACCGCCGCCGCACTGCTGGCCGGCGGAGTCACCGCCTACGCCACGACCGGCCCCAGGCAGTGACGGACCGTCAGTTCTCGTGCGGAGAAGCGAGGGTGTAGAGCGTCTTCTCCGGGATGTGCCGGGTGTCCCGGCGGGCCAGCAGCCAGTACAGCACCGCCGGGACCACGAGGCCCACGATCCAGGAGACGTCCGCGCCGCCCAGCGGATCCGCCAACGGGCCCGTGTAGAAGTGCGTGACCAGGAACGGGAGTTGGGTGAGGATGCCGATGCCGTAGACGGTGAGGGCGTCCCAGCGCCAGGCGCCGTAGCGGCCCCCGGGGTCGGAGAGCGCGGGAATGTCGTACCGCTCCCGCGAGATCAGGTAGTAGTCGACCAGGTTGATCGCCGACCACGGGGTGAAGAACGTCAGCAGGAACAGCAGGAAGTCCTTGAACGACGTCAGGAAGCTGTCCTTGCCCAGCAGGGCCAGCGCCGTTCCCGCCACCATGATGAGCCCGATGTACACCGCCCGGCCGCGCGGCGACAGCGTCCGCTGACCGCGGAAACCGCTGATGCTCGTCACCATCGACATGAAACCGCCGTAGGTGTTCAGCACATTGATGGTCAGCTTGCCCAGCGCGATCACGAAGTACAGGAACGACGCGATCAGCCCCGCGCCGCCCAGGCCGACCACATAGCCGACCTGGTCCGTCAGGAACGCCTCCCCGGCGGTCGCCGCCACGAGCACGCCGAAGGTCATCGACCACTGCGAGCCGACGGCCGACCCCGACAACGTCCACCAGAACGTGGACCGCCCCGATGTCGTACGCGGCAGATAGCGCGAGTAGTCCGCGACGTACGGCCCGAAGGCGAGCTGCCAGGACGCCGAGAGCGACACCGCCAGCAGGAACATCGGCAGATCGAAGTGCGCGTCGGCGAGCAGCGCGGAGAGGTCCACCCGGTCCAGCAGCCGGATGCCCAGATAGACGAAGGCCAGCGCGCAGACCACACTCGCCACCCGCCCCAGGACATGGATCACGCGGTAGCCGACCGCCGCCATCACGGCCGTGACGACCGCGAAGACGACGATGCCGGTGGTGTCGTTCGTGTGCATGAGCCGAGCCGTCGCCTGACCGGCCAGCACACTGCCGCTCGCGAAGAACCCCACGTACATGAGGATGACCAGGAGCAGCGGGACGACCGCGCCCTTCACCCCGAACTGGGCCCGGGACTGGATCATCTGGGGCAGCCCGAGCTTCGGGCCCTGTGCGGAGTGCAGGGCCATGACGGCGCCGCCGAGCACATTGCCCAGCAGCAGGCCGACGACCGACCACACCACGTCGCCGCCGGAGACGACGGCGAGCGCGCCTGTGACCACCGCGGTGATCTGGAGGTTGGCGCCGAGCCAGAGGGTGAACTGACTGAACGCCGTCCCGTGCCGTTCGTCGTCCGGGACGACGTCGATGGAGCGGCGCTCTACCAGATCTTCAGCTGCCATGACTCGGCTCCTGGTCTCTCGGTGTGGTGGTGCTGCCGCCCGGTCCTGTCACCGGGTTCCGCTGCTCCCGGTCCGGTGCGGCTACTTCTTCTCGATGCCGTGCTCGGCCGCCCAGTCGTTCGCGACGTCCTCGGGGTCCTTGCGGTCCTTGTCCACCAGGCGGTTGAGCTCGGTGAGGTCCTCGGTCGTCAGGACGGACCCGAGGCGGGCGAGCGCCTTGCGGACCGTCGAGTCGGCCTTGCGGTCGGCGATGAGCGGCACGACGTGCTGGCCGGGGATGAGGTTCTTGGGGTCGGTGAGGACGACCCAGCCCTCGGCGGCGATGTCGGTGTCGGTGGTGAAGAGGTTCGCCACGTCCACATCGCCCTTCTTGAGGGCTCCCTTGACCAACGGGCCCGAGGAGTCGAGGGACTTGAACTCCTTGAACTCCACGCCGTAGACCTCCTTGAGGCCCACGGAGCCCACTGTGCGTTTCTTGACCTCGGGCGCCGCGCCGATGACGAGCTTGCCGTTGTGCTTCGCCAGGTCGGCCAGGGACTTCAGCCCGTACTCCTCGGCGGTCTCCTTGGTCACGGCGAACGCGTCGGCGTTCTCCGCCTCGCCGTAGGGGAGGATCTGCAGGCCGCGCGGCAGCAGCATGGCGAGGGCGTTCTGCATCGTGCCCTCCTCCGTGGCGGTGGCCCCGGCGTCGAGGTAGTGCAGCAGCGCGCCCTGGTACTCGGGCAGCAGATCGATGTCACCGCCCTTGAGCGCGGGGATGAGGATTTCGCGGGTGCCCAGGTTGGGGCGGACCTTCGTCTTCACCCCGGCCGCTTCGAGGGCGGCGGCGTAGAGGTACCCGAGGACCTGGTTCTCGGTGAAGTTGGCGGTGCCGATCGTGACGCCGCCCTCGCTGGAGCCGCCGCCCCCGCCGCCGGCGCCGTCTCCGTCGAGGGAGGTGATGCCGCTGCTGCACGAGGCCAGCGCGGGGACGGTGGCGGCGGCGAAGAGGCCGCCGAGGAGATTCCTGCGGTTCATGGTGCGTGCTCCTAGGCCTGGGCCTGCGTGGCGGGGCGGTGGCGGAAAAGGACGCGCTGGAGTGCGGAGAGCGCGAGATCGAGGACGACGGCGACGACCGCCACGAGCACGGCGCCGCCGAGCACCTGCACGAGGTCGCGCTGGGCCAGCCCGTCGAAGACGTACCGGCCGAGCCCGCCGAAGGAGACGTACGCGGCGATGGTGGCTGTCGCGACGACCTGGATGAGCGCGAGCCGGAGCCCGGTCATGATCAGGGGCAGCGCGAGGGGCAGTTCGACCTGGAGGAGGACCTGGTGCCGGCGCATGCCCTGGCCGCGTGCCGCGTCCCGCACCTCGGGGTCGACCGCCGTCATTCCGGCGTAGGTGTTGGTGACGATGGACGGGACCGCCAGCGCCACCAGGGCGATGTAGACCGGCCACATCGAAAGACCGCTGGCGAGGAAGACGAGGACCACCAGACCGACCGTGGGCAGCGCCCGCCCGAAGCTCGACAGGTTGATGGCGATGAACGCGCCGCGTCCGGTGTGACCGATGAGCAGACCGACCGGCAGGGCGATGGCGGCGGCGACGAGGGTGGCGAGCAGCGAGTACTGGAGGTGTTCGGCGAGGCGGTGCCCGATGCCGTCGGAGCCGGTCCACTGCTCACCGCTGACCAGCCAGGAGCCGAGGCCCTTGAGGAGTTCGTACATGAGGTCAGGCCCCCTGCTTCTGCCGGCGGGTCCACGGCGTCAGGACGTACTGGAGGGTGACGAGCAGGGCGTCCGCGACGATCGCGAGGAGCAGGGTCAGGACGACGCCGACGATGACGGGGGTGGGGAAGTTGCGCTGGAACCCGTCGGTGAAGAGCTGTCCGAGTCCGCCGTCGCCGATGTACGTGGCCACGGAGACCAGGGAGATCGCCATCACCGTCGCGATCCGTACGCCCGCCATGATCACGGGGAGGGCGAGGGGCAGTTCGACGGTGAGCAGGGTGCGCAGCGGCCGGGCGCCCATCGCCTTCGCGGCTTCCTTCGTCCGGGTGGGGACGGAGTCCAGGCCCTCGACGGTGTTCCGCAGGAGCACGACCAGGGTGTAGATCGTCAGGCCGATGACGGTGGTGGTGCGGGTGAGCCCGCTGACCGGGAGAAGAAGCACGAACACCGCGATGGACGGGATCGTGAACAGGACGTTCGACAGGCCGAGGAGGAGCCCGCGCAGCCTGCGCACCCGGTGGGCCAGCACGGCCAGCGGGAGCGAGATCAGCAGGCCGAGGAGTACGGCGGTCAGCGCGGCCTGGAGGTGGGAGAGCGTCAGGGTGGTGAGATCGTCGGTGTGGTCGGCTATCCACGACCAGTCGACGCTCATGCGGCCACCGTGCTCGCCGCGCTGTGCACCTGGCCCGCGCGGTCGTGGATGTCCTCGCGGGAGGTGACACCGGTGAGGACGCCGTCCGCGTCGACCCGGGCGACCAGGCCGCTCGGCGCGGCGATCGACTCGTTGAGCGCGGAGAGCAGCGAGTCGGTGTCGCGCAGCGGCCGGACGGGTATCTCCGCGTCGCCCTTGCTCTCGCTGTCGCGCCAGGCCAGCGGCCTACGGGCGGAGTCGAGGGCGAGCCGCCAGCGGCCGCCTTCGGGGGCGGGGCCCTGGGCGACCCCTTCGAGCGTCGTCAGGGTCAGCAGCTTCAGGCCGCGCTCCGCGCCGAGGAAGTCCGCGACGAACGCGTCCGCCGGACGGGCCAGCAGTTCGGCGGGGGCCGCGCACTGCACGAGGTGGCCACCGGTACGGAAGACGGCTATCCGGTCCCCGAGCCGTACGGCCTCGTCGATGTCGTGCGTGACGAAGACGATGGTCTTGTTCAACTCCCGCTGGAGTCGCAGTAGTTCGTCCTGGAGCTGGGTGCGGACCACCGGGTCGACGGCTCCGAAGGGCTCGTCCATCAGGAGGACCGGCGGGTCCGCGGCGAGTGCGCGGGCCACGCCGACGCGCTGCTGCTGACCGCCGGAGAGCTGGTGCGGGTACCGCTTCCCCGCGTCGGCGGCGAGACCGACCGTCTCCAGCAGCTCCGCCGCCCGTGCCCGCGCTTTTCTGCGGCCCCAGCCGAGCAGCAGCGGTACGGTCGCGATGTTGTCCAGGACGGTCCGGTGCGGGAAGAGCCCGGACTGCTGGATGACGTAACCGATGGAGCGGCGCAGCTCGGCGGCGTCCTGTTCCAGGACGTCCTTGCCGCCCACCCTGATCGTCCCGGAGGTCGGCTCGACCATCCGGTTGATCATGCGAAGCGTGGTCGTCTTGCCGCAACCGGAAGATCCGACGAGGACGGTCACGCCCCCTTCCGGCAGGTCGAGCGTGAGGTCGTGCACCGCGGTCGTGCCGTTCGGGAAGCGCTTGTGGGCCTTGTCGAATTGGATCATGAGGAGTCCCTTGCCCGGCTGCATATCATCATGCAGAGTTCTCGGTGACTGAATAGGTTGTCAATAGGTCGTCGCCGCTCAGGCGTAAATCCCTGGTAACGAGTGGTCGTAGGGCAAGACGAAGCGCCTGATCGAGGAGGAATTGTCACTGATGTCGTCTCATATCTCGGACAGGGTGGCCGAAGACGCCAGTGCGATCGTCGTCCTCGACGGCCGCCGACTGATGGTCGCAGATGTCGTACGCCTGGCCGAATCCATCGCCAGGCCCGTTCCGGCGACCGAGGGCATGAAGCGCGTCGAGGACTCCTGGAACGCCGCCAGGGAAATCGCTTCGTGGGGCCGCGTCTACGGCCGCTCCACCGGCGTGGGCGCGAACCGGAATGAGTCCGTGCCCACCGAGGCGGCCGCCGACCACGGTCTGCGCCTGCTGCGCAGCCACGCCGGAGCGATCGGCGATGAGCTTCCGGCACGTCAGGTCCGCGCCATGCTCGCCGTCCGCGCCAACCAGCTCCTCGCCGGTGGCGCCGGCCTGCGCCCGACCGTCGTCACCGCGCTCTGCGAGGCCCTGGAGACCGGCGCCCACCCGAAGGTCAACGAATTCGGCTCGGTCGGCACCGGCGACATCGCCGCGCTCGCGCAGATGGGCCTCGCCCTGGCGGGCGAACACCCCTGGCAGGGCACGGGAACCGCCCCCGAACCCCAGCCCCTCGACAACAACGACGCCCTCGCGCTGATCAGCAGCAACGCCCTCACCCTCGGCCAGTCCGCCCTCGCCCTGCAGGAACTGCGCGCCCTGATCGGGGCGACCCAGGTGGTGGCGGCCCTCTCGCTGATGGCGATCGACGGCAGTTACGAGGCCTACGCGCTGCCCGTCCACGAGGCGCGGCGGCACACCGGTTCGTACGCGGTCGCGGAGCGGATGCGACTGCTGCTCGGCGCCCCCGACCGCCCGACGCCCCCGCTCGGCCGGATCCAGGACCCGTACGGCTTCCGATGCCTGCCGCAGATCCACGGCCCCGCGCACGACGCGGCGGACGCGCTCGAAGAGGTCCTCGCGGTCGAGATCAACGCGGCCGCCGAGAACCCGCTGATCTCGGCGGAGGATATGGCCGCCTACCACCACGGCGGCTTCTACCTCGCCCAACTCGCCCTGTCCCTGGACCATTTCAGGCTCGCGTTGACCCAGGTGGCCCGGCTGTCCACCTCCCGCCTCTCGACGCTCAACGAACCGGGCTTCACCCGGCTGCGGCCGTTCCTCGCGGACGGCGAGCCCGCGTCCTCGGGCGTGATGATCCTCGAATACGCGGCCGGCGCGGCCCTCGGCGATCTGCGGGCCTACTCCGCGCCCGCCTCGCTCGGCCACGCCGTGCTCTCGCGGGGCGTCGAGGAGCAGGCCAGCTTCGCGTCCCTGGCGGCGCGCCAGACCCTGCGGGCGTGCGAGGCGTTCCGGCTCGTCGTGGGCTGCGAACTCGTCGCTGCCGTCCGGGCGTTGCGCCAGCGCGAGCTGCGGCTCGACCCGGAGCTGCCGGTCGGCCGCGCCTTCGAACTGGCGGCCTCGGTGCTCGACGCGGAGGCCGCCGACCGGCCCCTGACGGACGATGTGGCGGCGGCGGCCGGGCTGCTCGACCGGTTCGCCGAGCTGTGGGCGGCCTCGGGCCCGCTCGGAGAGCCGGGCCCGTAGCCCGCCCCCGTGGCCGGGGGCCCTCAGGGGTGGGCGGTGCTCAGGAGCGGGTGGCGATGTCGCAGCCGTCGCCCTCCCGCATCCGCTCCTCGATCGGCGCGCTGCGGTCGTACGGGTCGACCGCCGGGCCGTCGCCGCCGTCGGCGGTGGTGCGGTCGGCGAGGAACGCGGGGATCAGATAGCCGGTGTAGGTGTCGCAGCCGCCGTTGGTGGTGTCCACCTTGTAGGAGACGAGGGAGAACGTCCCCGGCTCGATCACGATCTTCGCCGGGTCGTCCCAGCTCAGCACCGTCTCGCGGCGCACGATGGTCCGCGCGACCTCGTCGCCGTCCCCCGAGGCGCGCATGACCGGGTAGACGTAGGTGACGTCGGTGGCGACCTCCACCGAGCCCTTCTCGCCCTCCCGGAAAGTGATCCGGCCGCGGGTCTTGACCACGTCCCCGGCCGGCCGCACATCGGCGGACCGGAAGCGGCTGAACAGCAGCAGGGGGTCGTTCGCGCGGTCGGGCGAGCGGAACGCCTTCTTCAGGTAGTCCCGCACATCCGACTGGTGCGGGTTGATGAGCGCCAGCGCCTTCGCGGGCCGTTCGCCGCGCAGCACGGCGGGGTCGAGGCTGGAGGCGACCAGGAAGTCCCGGGTCCGGTCCAGAGCCTCGCCGACCTCCGCCTCGCTCATCCAGCCGGTCGCCCGCGGCGCGGGCAGATGGATGCCCGCCGCGCCGTCGGCCCACCGTGCCGCCGGGGATCCGGCGAACGGTTCGTCCGGGGTGGGGTGCGGCCCGTCCGCCTCCCGTCCGGGCGGCCCGTCCGGGCGCTCCGACTCCGCGGCGAGGGGCAGGGTGTCCACCGCGTCCCCGCCGTCGAACCAGCCGATGATCCGGCCGGGGGCGACGGCCACCGCGACCAGCAGGACGACGGCGACCACCAGGCCGAGCGCGTACCAGCTCCGGCCGCTTCGGCGCTTGACCGGTGTGGAGGTCCGCCAGCCTTCCGGCGGGCCGGGCTCCTCCTGGATCCGCCGCGTCACCATCCGGGCCCGCGCCGACGGTTCCTCGGGCGCACCGGGGCTGCCGGCCTCGGCCTCCCTGAGGAAACGCTCCCACTCCTCGTCCGGTATGGACGCCCCGCCCTCGCTCAACTCACCGCTCCCGTCCCCTGTTTCCGCGCCCGGTCCCTCCCCAGGTCCGAGCGCCGTACGGGGCATCATCACACGGCCCGCCGACAGTGCCCGGCGGAGGCCGGTCACCGCCCGGGCGCCCCCACGCGCAGCCCGTCCATGACGAAGTCCAGGAGCCGGCCGGCCCTCGGCTCCCAGTCCTCGTGCGGATCGATCTGCCAGAGACCGGCGATGGCGAGGAAGAAGTCGTCCGGGCTCACCCCGGGGCGGATGGCGCCGATCTCCTCGCAGGCGCGGAGCAGGGTTCCGGCCGCCTCCATGACCGGGGTGGGGCCGGGCCTCGCCGGTCCGTTCGGGGCGCTGGTGACCAGCCGGATCGCGTCCGCCAGACCGGCCTTGGTCAGGGCGAACCGGGCGAGGCGGTCCATCCACTCGCGCAGCGCCCGCTCGGGCGGCCGGGTCTCCAGCAGCTCGCACGCCGCTTCGGCGACCTGCTGCATCTCGTAGCGGTAGACCTCCAGGACGAGCGCCTCCCGGTGCGGGAAGTTGCGGTAGAACGTGCCCTGCCCGACCCCCGCCTTCTTGGCGATCACGCTCAGCGGCGCGTCCGCGCGCAGCGTCAGCTCGACCATGGCCACCCGCAGGATGCGCTCACGGTTGCGCTGCGCGTCCGAGCGCAGGGGGGCGTCCTTGTTCGACCGGGACACGGATCCTCCTCGCGGGTTCATGGCCGAAACCCGTCCTTGTTAACCGGACAGCTGTCCGTTACGTTTTCCAGGCAAGCGGACAACAGTCCGGTTAGGGCTACCTTACTGCCGACCGGGGCGGCCGGTCACCGGTCCGCGGCCCGGTACCTCGTCACCTGACACCAGAAAAGGCTGATTCATGGCCCCAGCGACCTCGTCGACGTCCAGTGCGATCACCCTGAACATCAACGGCGAGAAGCACCACCTGTCCATCGACCACCGCACCACCCTGCTCGACGCCCTGCGCGAGCGCCTCGACCTCACCGGCACCAAGAAGGGCTGCGACCAGGGGCAGTGCGGCGCCTGTACGGTCCTGGTCGACCGGCGGCGCGTCGTCTCCTGCCTCAGCCTCGCGGTCGCGGCCGAGGGGCGCGAGGTCACCACCATCGAGGGCGTGGCCGAGGGCGACCGCCTGCACCCCGTCCAGCAGGCCTTCCTCGACCTCGACGGTTACCAGTGCGGCTACTGCACCCCCGGCCAGATCTGCTCGGCCATCGCCGTCATCGAGGAGCACGCGGCCGGCTGGCCGAGCGCCGCCACCGACGACGTCGGCCCCGGGACCGGGCCGCCGCCGCTGACCCCCGAAGAGATCCGCGAGCGGATGAGCGGCAACCTGTGCCGCTGCGGCGCCTACGTCTCGATCGTCCAGGCCGTCGCCCACGCCGCCCGGGAACACACCGCCGAGACCCACGCCGAGGACCGGACGGCACGCACCGAGGAGACCGTCGCATGAAGGAGTTCGGCTATCAGCGCGCCCACGACGTCACCGGCGCGGTCGCCCTCCTCGCCGCCGACCCCGACGCGCGGTACCTCGGCGGCGGCACCAACCTCGTCGACCTGATGAAGAGCGGCGTGGAGCGCCCCGCCCGCCTCGTCGACGTCCGCGAACTCCCGCTGGACCGCATCGAACCCACGGCGGACGGCGGCCTGCGCATCGGAGCGACCGTCACCAACAGCGACCTCGCCGCCCACCCCGAAGTCCGGCGCCGCTACCCGGCGTTGGCCCAGGCCGTGCTCGCCGGCGCCTCCGGACAGCTGCGCAACATGGCCACCGTCGGCGGCAACCTCCTCCAGCGCACCCGCTGCGGCTACTTCACCGATGTGAGCAAGCCCTGCAACAAGCGCGATCCGGGCAGCGGTTGCCCCGCCGTCGCCGGCGAGCACCACAACCACGCCGTCCTCGGCGCCTCCGGCCACTGCGTGGCCGTACACCCCTCCGACATGGGCGTGGCCCTGACGGCGTTCGACGCCGTCGTCTCCTACGAGAGCGCCGAGGGGCCCGGCGAGAGCCCGATCACCGACTTCTACCTCCCCGTCGGCGACACCCCGCACCGGGAGACCGCCCTGCCGCCCGGCGCGCTGATCACCCACGTCAGCCTGCCCGCCGCGCCCGTGGCCGCCCGCTCCCGCTACCGCAAGGTGCGCGAACGCGCCTCGTACGCCTTCGCCATCGGCTCCGTCGCCGCCGCGCTCGACATCGAGGACGGCCGCGTACGGGACGCGCGCCTCGCCCTCGGAGCCGTCGCCTCCCGGCCCTGGCGCGCCCGTGCCGCCGAGGCCGTCCTCATCGGCGCACCCGCCGACGGCGCGACCTTCGCCGCCGCCGCGGACGCCGAACTCGCCGCCGCCAGGCCGCTGCCCGACAACGGATACAAGGTGACCCTCATGCGCAACCTCGTGGTCTCCGTACTCACCGAACTCGCCGAGGGGAACGCCCGATGACGACCACCACGCCGGGCCCTTCGGCGGTGCGCGGATCCGTCGGCGTCGCCCACACCCGTATCGAGGGCCGCGACAAGGTCACCGGCGCCGCGCGCTACGCCGGTGAGATCCCCTTCGCCGACCTGGCCCACGGCTGGCTCGTGCTCTCCACCGTCACCCGGGGCCGCATCCTCGACGTGCAGACCGCACCGGTCCTCGACCTGCCGGGCGTGCTCACCGTGCTGCACCACGGCAACGCCCCCCGCCTGCACACCGATTACGTCGGCATGCTCGGCACCCCGCCGGACCCGACCTGCGCCGTCTTCCAGAACGACCGGGTGCCGTTCGCCGGCTGGCCGGTCGCGCTGGTCGTCGCCGAGACCCCCGAGCAGGCTCGGGAGGCCGCCGAGGCGCTCGTGGTGACGTACGACCAGGAGCCGCACGACACCGCGCTCGTCGACGGCCACCCCGGCGCCTACCCCGCCGCCGGCCATATGCCCGCCGAGACGGAGAAGGGCGACCTGGACGCACAACTGGCCGCCTCCGCCTTCGTGGTGGACGCGCGGTACACCACCCCCGAAGAGCAGCACAGCATGATGGAGCCGCACGCGGCGACCGCCCGCTGGGAGGGCGGCCGGCTGGAGGTCGTCGACTCCAACCAGGGCGCCGGCTGGGTACAGGGCGAGCTGGCCACGATGTTCTCGCTCGACGCGTCCTCGGTCCGGGTGCGCTCCGAGCACATCGGCGGCGGCTTCGGCAGCAAGGGCCTGCGCGCCCACCAGGTGTCCGCCGTGATGGCCGCCACCGCCCTCCAGCGCCCGGTACGCGTGGTCCTGACCCGGCGTCAGACCTTCTCGCTGGGCGGCTACCGCAGCCCCACCACCCAGCGGGTCAGGCTCGGCGCGGCCCCCGACGGCAGGCTGCTGGCCCTGGAACACCGCTCGCTGAACCAGACCTCCACGGTGTACGAGTTCGTCGAGCCGAGCGCGGGCGTCGCCCGGGTGCTGTACGACGCCGACGCCCACCGCACCGCCAACCACGTCGTCCGGCTCGATGTGCCGTCACCGACCTGGATGCGCGCACCGGGGGAGGCCCCGGGGTCGTTCGCGATCGAGGCGGCCCTCGACGAACTCGCCGAACGCGGCGGCATCGACCCGATCGAACTGCGCCTGCGCAACGAACCGGCCGTCGGCCCCGTCTCGGGCCTCCCGTTCAGCAGCAACAACCTCACGGCCTGCTTCCGCGAGGGCGCCCGCAGGTTCGGCTGGGCGGACCGCGACCCGCGCCCCGGCACCCGCCGGGACGGGCGCTGGCTGCTGGGCACCGGCACCGCGGCGGCCTCCTTCGGCGCGGGCGCGGCCCCGTCCACGGCCCTGGTCACGGCGGAGGCGGACGGCTCCTTCACCGTACGGATCACCGCCGCCGACATCGGCACCGGAGCCCGCACCGCCCTCACCCTGATCGCCGCCGACGCGCTGGAGACCACACCCGAGCGGGTCCGGGTCCGCATCGGCGACAGCGATTTCGGCCCCGCGATGATCGCGGGCGGCTCGATGGGCACCCGCTCCTGGGCCTGGGCGGTCACGGCGGCCGCCGCGGAACTGCGCGAGCGGCTCGCGGTGACCACGTCCGTACCCCCGGAGGGGATCACCGTCCGGTCCGACACCACCGAGGCACTCGGCGCCCTCGCGCAGAAAGAACGGCACTCCTTCGGGGCGCAGTTCGCCGAGGTCGCCGTCGACACCGCCACCGGCGAGGTCCGGGTGCGGCGCATGCTGGGCATCTTCGCGGCGGGCCGGATCGTCAACCCGCTCACCGCCCGCAACCAGCTCGTCGGCGGCATGACCTGGGGCATCTCCATGGCCCTGCACGAGGAGGCGGTCCGCGACCGGAACACCGGCGGCCACTACGCCCCCGATCTGGCCGGCTACCACGTGGCCACGCACGCCGACGTCCCGGACATCGAGGTGGACTGGGTGGACGACCACGACCCGGACGACCCGGTCGGCATCAAGGGCGTCGGCGAGATCGGCATCGTGGGCGCGGCGGCGGCCGTGGCCAACGCGGTCTGGCACGCCACCGGCGTACGCCACCGGGATCTGCCGATCCGCCCCGACCGGATCCTCGCGGCGGCCCCCACGGGCGGGGGAGCCGTGGATGCTTGACATCGCCGGCGAGCTGCACCGATGGATGGCGGAGGGCCGGGAGTTCGCCGTCGGCACCGTGGTCTCCGTCGGCGGCAGCGCACCGCGCGGGCCCGGCGCCGCCCTCGCCGTCGACAGCGGGGGCACGGCGATCGGCTCGGTCTCCGGCGGCTGTGTGGAGGGCGCGGTCTACGCACTGTGCGAGCGGGCCCTCCAGGACGGCGCGACCGTGCGCGAACAGTTCGGCTACAGCGACGAGGACGCCTTCGCCGTCGGGCTGACCTGCGGCGGGGTCATCGACATCATGATCACGCCGGTCCGCGCCGACTCACCGGAACGGGAGGTGCTGCGGGCCGCGCTGACCGCCGCGGTCTCCGGCGAGGCGGCCGCCCTCGCCCGGGTGGTGCGCGGCCCGGACGGCTTGCTGGGCCGGTCCTTGCTCGTCCGCCCCGACGGCAGTCACGAGGGCGGGCTCGGGGGCCACCCGGAGCTGGACCGTACGGCGGCGGCCGAGGCCTCGGCCCTGCTCGACGCGGGCCGGACCGGCACCGTCACCCTCGCCGAGGACGGATCGCACTGCCCCGGCGGACTCACCCTGCTCGTCGAGAGCAGCGTGCCGCCGCCCCGCATGATCGTCTTCGGTGCGGTCGACTTCGCCGCGGCGCTGGTACGGGCCGGGAAGTTCCTGGGCCACCATGTGACGGTGTGCGACGCCCGGCCCGTCTTCGCCACCCGGGCCCGCTTCCCCGAGGCGGACGAGGTGGTCGTCGACTGGCCGCACCGCTATCTGCGGGGCACCCCGACCGACGCGCGCACCGTGCTCTGCGTGCTCACGCACGAGGCCCGGTTCGATGTGCCGCTGCTGGTGGAGGCGTTGCGGATGCCCGCCGCGTTCGTCGGGGCGATGGGGTCGCGCCGGACCCACGAGGACCGGACACGGCGGCTGCGCGAGGCGGGCCTGGGCGAGGACGAACTGGACCGCCTGCGGTCGCCCATCGGCCTGGACCTCGGAGCCCGTACGCCCGAGGAGACGGCCCTGTCCATCGCGGCGGAGATCGTCGCCGCCCGGCGCGGCGGCACGGGCGTGCCGCTGACCGGCGGCGCGGAACCCATCCACCGGGAGCCCCACCGGGAGCCTGACCGGGAGCCCCGCCGGGAGCCGCTGGCCGTCAGTCCGCGCTGAGTCCGTCGCGGATCTTGGCGACGACGGCCGCGACGACCTCGTCGAACTGCTCGTCCGCGCCGGGCAGCGGCAGCGCGGCGGCCTTCCGGAGCGTCGGAATGTCGAGATCGGCGTGTGCCGAGAGCCACTGGCCGGGGACGATCGTGTTCCGGTCGTCCCCGGCCCGGTCGGCGGGCCCGTCGACCACGAGGGCGAAGGACAGCACGAGCAGCGACAGTTGACGGTGCGCCGCGAGCGCCGCCGGCAGCCCGAGGCCGACCTCCCGCAGCAGGCCGAGGAACCGGTCCAGGTTGAGCAGGCGGTTCGGATGCACCGAGGCCGGCGGGGTGTCCTCGTCCAGGGAGACCAGCAGGGCACGGGGCCACCGGCGGTACAGGGCACGCAGAGAGCGGGCGTAGTCGGCGACGGAGGTCTCCCAGTCCGCCGGGTCGGGCGCAGGCGGGTTCCAGGAGCTCAGCATGAGGTCGACGGCCAGGCCGACGACCTCCGCGCGATCTTCGACGTAGTTGTACAACGCCCTGACGGTCACGTCCAGTTCGGCGGCCAGCGCGCGCATCGTGAGGGCCGAAAACCCCTGGGTGCCGGCCATCTCCAGCGCCTTGGCGGCGATGATCTCGCGGGTGAGGACCGGGCGGCCCTTGCGGGTTGCGGGGCGGCGGCGAGGGGTGGCGGGCATGGCGACAGCGTACGGGCCGCTTCAACTTCACACATGTTGACTTTAAGGATGGATGGAGCCAGGGTTGCCCTCCGTACCCCAACGCCGCCTCGACGCCCGGAGGTCGATTCCCGTATGCCGGCTCAGAAGTCCCGCCGCTTTCCGCCGCTGAGCGGGGTCCTGGTGCTCGTGATGGCGTCCACCGGCCTGGTGGTCGTGGACCTGACGATCGTGGCCATCGGGCTTCCGCTGATCAGCGCCGATGTGGCGGACGGAGCCTCGGCGGAGTCCGTGGTGGTGACGTACATGGTCGCCATGGGCGCGCTCACCCAGGTCGTCGGAAGCCTGTCGGACCGGTGGGGCCGACGGAACCTGTTCCTCGCCGGGATCGCCGTGTTCACCCTTGCCTCGCTGGGCGCGACCGTGGCCCCGGATCTGCTGTGGCTCGATATCGCCCGCGTGGTCCAGGGCGCCGGAGCCGCCGCGATCATGGTGAACGGCATCCCGCTCCTCTCCGACCGCTATTCCGGCGAGGAACGGAACCTCGCCATCGGCGCCTGGGGCTCGTTCGCGACCGCGGCGGGCCTGCTCGCCCCGGTCTTCGGCGGGGTCCTGGCCGAGACCTTCGGCTGGCGGGCGGTCTTCGCGGTCAACCTGCCGCTCGGCGCGGCCGCCTGGCTGCTGGCCGTACGCGTACTGCCCCGTACCCCGGGGACCGGGGGAACGGGCCGGACGGACTGGCTCGGCAGCCTGCTGCTGATGCTCGGCCTCGGCACGGCGACACTGCTGATGCTCCGCCCCGGTGACACGCCCTGGTCCCGGCAGGACACCGCGGTGCTGCTCACCGCCTGCCTGGCGCTCGCGGCCTTTCTGCTCGTCCAGCTCCGGGTGCCCGCGCCGACGCTGGAGCTGCGGATGTTCGGCCGGCCCGCGTTCTCCGGCGCGATGCTGGCCGTCCTCCTCTCCCGCGTCCTGACCATCGGCGGATCCGTCTATCTGGTGCTGTACTTCTCCGACGGCCTCGGCCTGAGCCCGACCGGGGCGGGCCTCCTGATGACCCCGATCTTCCTCGCCCAGATCGTCATGGGCATGGTCGGCTCCAAGCTGATCGGCAACCGGGCGCCCGGCCCGGTGATCGGCGCCGGATACGTGCTGAAGGGCATCGGCTTCGCCGCCCTGGCGTTGCTGATCACCCCCGACACCCCGTGGTGGGTGCTGCTCCCGCCGCTGCTCGCCTGGGGAGCGGGCGGCGGGATCGCCGGCGCCCCCGTCATGGCCGTCGCCGTACGCGTCACGGCTCCCGAACGCGTCGGCATGGTCGCCGGGACCGTCTCCACCCTCGCCTCCCTCGGCGCCGGTGTCGGCACCGCGGCGCTCGGCGCGGTCTTCGCCCTGCACGGCGGTCACGGCGCCCAGGCGGTCACCGACGGGGCCCGGGCCGTACTGGGCGTGTCCACGGCGCTCGCGGTCGTCGCCGTCCTCACCACCCTCACGCTCATCGACCCGCGCCGGGTGCCGCGCCCCGACCTCGGAGGGTGACGGACGGCGGCGGTCCGTTCCGTGCTGCGGCTCCTCCCGGCCCTGGTTAGCGTGAGCCGTGTGGCGGCCGTACGACAGCGGTACGACCGCGCCGACGAGCGATCCGACGAGTGATCCGATGAGTAAGGAGCCCGTGATGCCCTCATCACCGCATCCGGCGAGAGGGGACCTGGGCCGGCGCATCGCGGCACGCCGCCTGCAGCTCGGTCTGTCCCGGCAGGACGTGGCGCTGCGGGCGGGCGCCGCGCCCGGCTACATCGAGTACGTGGAGGAGCAGCCGGCCACGCCCGGCATCGGCTTCCTGCTCCGGCTGGCCGACGCGCTGGAGACCACCGTCCAGGAACTGTGGGGCGGCACCGCCGACCTGCCGCCGGGCATCGGCCGAGGCGCCCGCAGGGCCCGGATGGTCGAACTGGAGGAGTCGATGTGCTGGACGCTGCTGGGCGACCACGGCGTGGGACGGGTGGCCCTGACCCACGGTGACGGTCCGGTCGTGCTGCCGGTGAACTACCAGGTGCTCGACGGCGAGGTCATGTTCAGCACCGGCGAGGGATCACCGCTCGCCACCGCCGCCGACACCGAGATCGCCTTCGAGGCCGACCACATCGACGACGCCTTCAGCAAGGGGTGGAGCGTGCTGCTCGTCGGGCCCGTGCGGGCCGTGACGGACGAGGAGGCCGCGCGCCGGCTCAGGGAGGCGGCGTACGCGACACCGTGGGCGGGGGAGGAGCGCGAACACGTCATGACGCTCGCGCCGCGGCGGATCACCGGACGGAAGATCATCGTGCCGGACGCTCCGGACGACGACGGCTGAACCACGCGGGCCCGGCCGGAGGGCGCTCAGGCGAGCGGAACGACGGCGACCGGCGCGGCGCTGTGATGGATCACGGCGTGGGCGACGTGCCCGAGGTGCGGCAGCGCGGGCCTCCTGCCGCGCCGTCCGACGACGAGCAGCTCCGCGCCACGGGAGGCGTGGACGAGCTCGCGGGCGGCCGGACCGACGACCACCTTCTCCACGACCCGGACCTCCGGGAACCGCGACCGCCAGGGGCGGAGCAGCTCCGCCAGCCCTTCGGCGGCCCGCCGGCCGAGCCCGGTGCCGATCTCCGGATCCAGGATCGCCGCGTACCCGTAGGAGGCGGGCGGGGACCAGCTGTGCACGACCCGGAGCGGTAGGTTCCGGCGGGCGGCCGTACCGAAGGCGAACTCCAGCAGCGGGTCGCACGGGCGCGAGATGTCGAGGCCGAGGACCACATCCGGCGGCGAGCCCGTGGCGGCAGCGTCCTCCGCGCCCGCGGAAGCCCGCTCGGCGGCACCGGCACCCTCGGCCGCCGCCCCGGATTCCGTGGCTCCCGATTCCGTGGCGCCCGCCTCCGCCCCGGGCTGCTCCGCCCGTACGAGCACCACCGGCCGTGTCGACGTGGCGACGACCGCGAGCGACACCGAGCCGACCAGGAAGCCGACGAACCCGCCGAGCCCGCGTGAGCCCAGCGCCGTCACCTCGGACTCGTCCGCGGCCCTGGTCAGTTCGGCCCCGGCCCGTCCGTGCACCATCTCCGTCGTGACGTCGAGGCCCGGATGGTCACGGCGGGCCCGCTCCGCCGCCTCGCGCAGCAGGGTCTCGTACCGCTCGACCAGCGCCTCGGTGAGGGTCAGCGGGATCTCCGGGGTGACCGGCCACTCCTCCACGTGCACCAGACGCAGTGCGACACCTCGCGACGACGCTTCACGGGCGGCCCAGGCCGCTGCCGCGTGGCTTTCGGTGGAGTCGTCCAGGCCGACGGTGACGTGGCGGTTCATGACGGGGCCTCCTCGGCGTGCCGGGTCCCGGTGCGGAACCACGTCTCCAGCCTTCCGCCGCCGGCCCCGCCGGGGGGAGGGCCGACAGGGCTCGATCGGGGCCGAACGGCCCATGCCCGCCGCCCGCCGCCCGGTGCGACGGTGGAGGTGTTCACCTCTCCCGACCCTGCGCGAGGAGCAGTCATGACCAGCGACATTCCCGGGCGCCCGGAACTCGGCGCCGTCGTGGTCGGAGTGGACGCGTCCGCACCGGCACGAGAGGCCGCGCTGTGGGCCGCGGCCGAGGCGGACCACCGTGGGGGTCCGCTGCACATCGTCCACGCCTCCGACAGCGACCGGCGGGTCTTCCACTCGTCGGCCGACACCGTCCAGGCCGTACGGGAGGCGGGACGGAAGCTGCTCGCCGAGACCGCCGCCGCGGTGCGGGAGAGCCGGCCCGACCTGGTCGTGACGACGGAACTCAGCCGCCAGGGGCCCGTGGCCGGGCTGCACGCCGCGGCCGGGGAGCGCGGCACGATCGTCGTGGGCAACAGGGGCCTGGGGGGCTTCGGCTCCCTGATGCTCGGATCCGTCGGGCTGGGGGTGGCCGCGCGGACCGAGGTCCCGGTGATCGTGGTACGCGGCGCGGCCGACCGGCCCGGGACCGGCGTGGTCACCGCCGCCGTGCACGGCGCGTCGGATCTCGACTGGCTGCGGATCGCCGCCGCCGAGGCGCAGGCCCGAAAGGCGTCACTGCGGCTGCTGAGCGTCTACAACGTCCTCGCGCACGTCGGCGGTGTCACCACCATGCTCGACAGTCTCGGGGACATCGCCGACGAGAAGGTGCACGAGGTCGCGGCCGTGGCCGAACGCGTCTCCCAGCTGTATCCGGACCTCCCGATCGTCCACCACGTCGAGACGGGCACCAGCGTCCCCGGCATGCTCGTCGAGGCCTCGGTCCACACCGATCTGATGGTGATGGGCAGCAAGCGGCGGGTGCTGGGAGCCGGTCCGGCGCTGGGACGGGTCGCTCACGCGATGCTGCACCACGGGAACTGCCCCGTCGAGATCATTCCGCCCGGTTACGCCGGTGCCACCGCCGGGACGCCGGAGGTGGCGGACGCCTCGTGAGCCGGCGTCCTCACCGGCGTACGGGACGGTACGGCCCCGGGTGTCGTACGACGGTGGGGCGCCGGGTCATACGACGGTGAGGACGTCGGCCACCGGCCGGCGCGGGGTGGCCGTTCCCGAGGGGCCGTAGCCGAGCCGGAGCACCATGTGCACGAAGCCCGTCGCGGAGCCGGGATCACGGGTGAGTGGGCGGAGCTCGGGCCATTCGAGCGGCTGCGACATCAGCGAGGTCGAGAGACCGTCGAGCGTGGCCTCCAGGAGCACGCGCTGCATCGCCTGACCTGCGCGCAGCCAGTCCGCCGGAGTGTCCGTCGCCGTGCCGAGGAGCGCGATCTGCGGCCGCTCCTCGAACGCGGCCGCTGTACGGTCCGGCACGGTGCGGGGGGTGTCGAAGTCCCGGGCGGGGGCCGTCACACCGTACTGGCGCGGGCCGAAGGCGGAGGACGGGATGCCGTCGTCGGCGGGGCCCTCGCCGGTCCTGCCGGTGCGCGTCCAGTCGGCGATCTCGGCGCGCATGGCCGCGTCGGCGGACTCCAGGAGCTCCGCGTCGTGGACGAGGTCCAGTACGGCGTCCCGGTGCCAGGTGCCGGGCACGATCAGCCGGCAGCCCTCCAGGAGGGCCGCCGCGCACAGCTCGTCGAACAGCTCCGGCGGGATCGGCTCGTCGGAGAACGGGAAACGGCTGGTGTGCCGGCGGGCTATCGCGGGATGGAGGTCGGCCAGCACGGTGTCCGTGGTCCCGGACTCCGTCAGCCGGACGTCGGCGAGCCGCAGGTGGTCCGAGGGGTCGGGGAGCAGCTCGGCCTCGGCGGTCCACCCGTGCAGGGCGGCGGACACGCGCAGATTGAGCAGCGCCGCGCCGCACCCCAGGTGCAGACCTCGCAGGTCCGGGTCGCCGACCGGCAGTGTACGTTCCGGATCGCCGTACAGGGAGAGCAGCCCGGAGCCCGCGTGGTGGACGAATCTCCAGGGCTGGGCGTTGTGCATGGACGGCGCGGTGACGGCATCCTCGACCAGCGACGTCACCACCGCCGTGAGCTGTTGTTGTTCCTGCGTGAGCATGGCGTGTCCTGTCTGCGAGAGGTCAGCGGTACCGCTCTCTACCTGCTCCGTACCCGCCCCGCGCCCTCGCCTCACGCGCTTCTCGACATGAGCCGACGGAGTGCGCGGGATACGTTGGGAGAGCGGCCGGTGAGCGCTCCTCGTCTCCTTTCGGCCGTCGGAGGTGCCCATGGGCGTGGACGGCGACGAGACCCACATGGCCCGGCTCCCGCGACTGCGGCTCGATGAGCTGCTCGACGAGATCCAGGGCCGTATCGACGAACTCAGAGGTACCCGGGACCGGCTGAACGGCCTGCTCGACGCGGTCGTCTCGGTGGGGCGGGAGCTGGATCTGCCGCAGGTGCTGCGCGGGATCGTCGAGTCCGCCGTCTCGCTGGTCGACGCCGAGTACGGTGCCCTGGGCGTGGTGGGCGACGACCGGAAACTCGCCCAGTTCCTCCCCATCGGCATCAGCGACGAGGTGCGTGCGCGGATCGGCGACCTTCCCTCCGGACACGGTCTGCTCGGCGAGCTGATCCGGCACCCCGAGCCCCTGCGGCTGTCCGAGCTCTCGGACCATCCGGCCTCGTACGGCTTCCCGCCCGACCATCCGCCGATGCACTCCTTCCTCGGCGTGCCGATCCGGGTACGCGACGAGGTGTTCGGCAACCTCTACCTCACCGAGAAGCGCGGTTCGGCCGACTTCGACGCTGAGGACGAGGCCGTCGTCTCGACCCTGGCGGTCGCGGCCGGCATCGCCATCGAGAACGCCCGCCTCTACGAGGAGGCACGGCTCAAGGAGCGCTGGCTCGCCGCGAGCTCGGACGTCACCAGCGCGCTGCTGTCCGGCTCCGGGGAGCCGGAGGTGCTCCACGGGATGCTGGAGCAGGCCGTCGACATCGCCGGGGCCGATCTCGGGGTCTTCTACCGCCTCGGGCCGGACGGCGAGCTGACCGGTTCGCTCGCCCTGGGCGAGCGGGCCGACGCGCACGGCGGCATGGTGCTGCCGAGCAGCCGGGGCACGCTCGCCGCCGTGGCCCTGGCCGAGGACGGCCTCGTCACGGTGCCGGACGTCGCCAACGACCCGAGGGTGACCGTGCTGCCGGACAGGTGGAAGGGGTTCGGCCCGGCGGTGGCCGTCATGGTGGGCACCCAGGAGAAGCTGAGCGGAGTCCTGATCCTCGCCCGGCTCGAAGGCAAATCGGCGTTCATGGACGCGGAGATCGCCGCACTGCCGGGCTTCGCCGACCAGGCGGCCCTGGCCCTCGAACTGGCCGACCGCCGCCGGGACGCCGAGCAGATGAGCCTCCTGGAGGACCGCGACCGGATCGCCCGTGACCTGCACGACCTGGCGGTCCAGCGGCTGTTCGCCACCGGGATGACCCTGCAGAGCGCCCGCCCGCTGGTCGAGCATCCGGGGGCGGCCGAGCGGCTGGGCCGGGCGATCGACGACCTCGACTCCACCATCAAGATCATCCGCTCCACCATCTTCGGCCTGCGGGAGCACGGGAGCTCCAGGGGCGGTCCGACGCTCCGGACCCGGGTCGTCCAGGCGGTGGACGACGCGGCGCCCGCCCTGGGGTTCAGCCCGGCGCTCCGGATGGAGGGGCTGATCGACACGGATGTGCCGCGCGCCGTGGCCGACCATGTGATCGCGGTCATCGGGGAGGCCCTGAGCAACGTCGCCCGGCACGCGGAGGCGAACCGGGCGGAGGTCTCGGTCACCGCCGACGAAGGGGTGCTCGTGGTGACGGTGACCGACGACGGCATCGGCCTCCCGCCCGGCCTCCCGACCGACGGCCGGCGCGGCGGCCTGCGGAACCTCGCCGAACGGGCCGAGAGCCTGGGCGGCACCCTGTCCGTCCGCGCCGAGCCGCGCCCCGGCAGCGGCACCGTGCTGGAGTGGCGGGTCCCGTCGCTTCCCGGGCACGGCTGAACGGCCGGTCCACGGGCGCCGCCGCCTCACCGCTCGTCGTGCTGCCGGTGCTCCCGTACCTCCGCCGCGATGACGGCCGCCTGCACCCGGCGCTCCACGCCCAGCTTCCCGAGCAGCCGGGAGATGTGGTTCTTGACGGTCTTCTCGGAGAGATACAGCCGCTTGGCGATCTGCCGGTTGGTGAGCCCCTCGCCGACGAGATCGAGCACCGAACGCTCGCGCTCGGACAGCACCGCGAGCCGCTCGTCCTCCGGCGGCCCGTCGTCCTCCGGGTCCCGCAGCGACCGCATGAGCCTCGCCGTGGTCGCGGGATCCAGCATCGACTGGCCCGTCGCCACGGTCCGCACGGCGGAGACCAGGTCCGAGCCGTTGATCTGCTTGAGTACGTAACCGGCCGCTCCGGCCATGATCGCGTCGAGCAGAGCCTCCTCGTCGTCGAACGAGGTCAGCATCAGACAGGCCAGTTCCGGCATCCGGGACCGCAGCTCGCGGCAGACGGTGACGCCGTCGCCGTCGGACAGCCGGACGTCGAGCACGGCGACATCGGGCCGCAGCGCCGGTCCACGGGCCAGCGCCTGCCCGGCGGTGGCGGCCTCGCCGACCACCTCCAGGTCCGGCTCCGCCTCCAGGAGGTCGCGCACCCCGCGGCGTACCACTTCGTGGTCGTCCAGCAGGAAGACACGGACCGGCGCTCCACCGGAGTCAGTCGGTGTGTCGGACATCTGCGACCCCTGATGACTCGGTCCGCGCGGTTGCCTGCCTACCGGCATTGTCCCAGGAGCGGCGCGGCGGCACCCGGCGAGGAGGCCGGGAGCCGTCGGTGCGCACCACCCGTTCGCCGTAGAGGCGTTCGTTTTCCCGGACCGGCCGCCCTGCGGACCCCGCGTACGGCGATCGGGCGCCGGACCGGCGTCCGGGCCCGTCCTTGCGGGCGCGGAGCCGGGAACCGTTCGACCATGGGACCACCGCCGACGGCACAGGAGGACCCCGATGACGCAGCAGGCCCTGCCGTCAGGACTCGGCGGCGCACCGTGAGCGGGCAGGGTCGTACGGCTGCCGGGCGTGTACCGGCCCCAGGAGGACACGCACCTGCTGGCCGCCGCCATGCGCCGTGAAGGCATCCGCGCCGGAATGGACGTACTGGACCTGTGCACCGGAAGCGGCGCGCTGGCCCTGCACGCGGCCCGGCTGGGCGCCCGCGTCACCGCGGTGGACATCAGCCGCCGGGCGGTGGCGTCGGCGCGGCTGAACACGGTGCTCGCCCGGCTGCCCGTCACGGTGCGGCGGGGCGACCTGCTCCACGCGCTGCCGGGCCGTACGTTCGACGCGGTCGTCAGCAACCCCCCGTACGTACCGGCCCCCGGCCTCACGGCGCGCGGCCGCCGGGCCGCCCGCTCCTGGGACGCGGGCCTCGACGGACGGATGGTCCTCGACCGCATCTGCGACGGCGCGCTCGCCGCCCTGCGCCCCGGTGGGCTGCTGCTCCTGGTGCAGTCGGGGCTGAGCCGTCCCGACGAGACCGTCGGCAGGCTGTCCGGCGCCGGACTCGACGTCTCGGTGACCGACCGGGTCACGATTCCGCTCGGCCCCGTCACCCGCGGCCGGTCGGCCTGGCTGCGGTCCCGGGGGCTGCTGCCGGTCCACCAGGACGGGGAGGAGCTGGTGGTGATCCGTGCCCGGAAGCGATGAGCGGGCCGAACGGGCCGGGCAGGTCCGGCGGAACGAGCGGAACGAGCGGCCGCGCCGAGTGGTGGTGAACCGGGACGGCCCCATCCTGGTGGAAGGGCCGGTCGAGGTCGTGGCCGACGACGGTACGACGACCCGGTCCGACCGCTTCGTCGTCGCGATCTGCACCTGCCGCCGCAGCCGCACCTATCCCTGGTGCGACACCAGCCACCGCCGCCGCAAGGCCGCAGGTCCGGGCCCGGGCGGCCGGCGGCCCCGGGAGAGCGAGGAGGAATCCGGACCGTGACGCCTCCCGCCACCCCTGCCGCCCCCGCCCCCCGGAGCCCCGAGGAGTCTCCCGGGCTCCCGCAGCCGCGAGGCCCCCTGAGCGAGCGCGTCCTTCGCGTCCTGGCCGGCCGCGGAACACGGCTGCCGGAAGCGGGCGAGGTCCGCCGGGCCGACCCGTACGGCGACGATCTCCAGCTGCTCCTGTACGTCCTGTACGAGCTCCACTACCGGGGGTTCGCGGGCGTGGACGAGCGCCTGGAGTGGGACCCCGCCCTGCTCGGCGTACGCGCGGCGGCCGAGGACGTCTTCCTGGACGCGCTGCGCCGCGACAGCGGGCCGGGCGGGGCGGACGTACCGGCGGCGATCGGGCCGCTGCTGCTGGAACCCGTCGCGGACGACGGCCGCGGCGTCAGCCACCACCTCCAGCGGGCGGGGGAGCTGTGGCAGCTGCGCGAATACGCCGCACTGCGCTCGCTCTACCACCTCAAGGAGGCCGACCCGCATCTGTGGGTGGTGCCCAGACTGCGCGGCCGGGCGAAGGCGGCGATGGTCGCCGTGGAGTTCGACGAATTCGGCGCAGGCCGTGCCGAGGACATCCATGCCCAGCTCTTCGCCGATCTGATGGCCGATCTCGGCCTCGATCCGTCGTACGGCCGCTATCTCGACGCGGCGCCGACCCAGGCCCTGGCCACGGTCAACCTGATGTCCCTGTTCGGGCTCCACCGGCGGCTGCGCGGTGCGCTGGTCGGACACTTCGCCACCGTGGAGATCACCTCGTCGCCGGGGTCCAGGAGGCTGGCGGCGGCCCTCCGCCGGGCCGGTGCGGGCCCGGCGGCGCAGCGCTTCTACGACGAGCACGTGGAAGCCGACGCGGTCCATGAACAGGTCGTGCGCCACGAGGTGATCGCCGGCCTGCTGGCGGACGAACCGGGGCTGGCGGCCGACGTCGTCCTGGGCATCGAGGCGACCGGCCACCTGGAGGACCTCCTCGGCGACCACCTGCTGGCGGCGTGGCGCGACGGACGCTCCGCGCTGCGTACACCGTTGACGTCCTGAAAGGGCGGACCACCAGGGCGGGTGAGGGCGCGCCCCGGGCGTCAGCGGCCGAGTGCCTTGCGCAGCTCCGCCTTGTTCATGGTGGAACGGCCGTCGATGTTCTTCTTCCTGGCCTCTGCGTAGAGCTGGTCCTTCGTGGGGCCCTGCGCGCCCTCGTGGGAGCGTTCGCCGCCGCGCCGGTAGGCGGACTTCCTGTCCTGGGTGGAGGTTCGGCTCGCCGTCCTCGACTCACCGGACCGCGCACGTTCCTTGTTCACGGTCCGGGCCGCGATCTCCTTCGCGCGCTTCTGCGAGGCGCCCCGTTCCTCCTGGCTCTCCTTGATGTGCTCGTACTGGCGCTCGCGCTTCCGGTTGGATCCAGCCGGCATGACCTGCTCCTTCTCTCGGATGTGTACCGGTACACGTCCACTGAACAACGCGGACCGGAACGGCGCCTCCCGGTGACATCGACGTGCGCGGCCCTGAGACGTCTTCTGCCCGGGTGAGCCGTGTCTCACCGGAGCTCCACGACTTGTCTATGCAACTCGTTGCATAGAAGGATCGCGGTATGGCTCTCGACCACGCGATCCTCGTCTCCCTGCTGGAGCGGCCGGGCTCCGGCTACGAGCTGGCCCGCCGGTTCGAGCGGTCCATCGGGTACTTCTGGACCGCCACCCACCAGCAGATCTACCGCGTGCTCGGGCGCATGGTGAGCGATGGTCTGCTTCTCGTCCGCGAGGTGGAGCAGCAGGGCCGGCCGGACAAGAAGGAGTACTCCGTCACCGGGCCCGGCCGCTCCGCGCTCGCCGCGTGGCTGCACAAGCCGATCGAGCCCGAGAGCCTCCGGCACGATCTCGCCGTGAAGATCCGGGGCGCGGCCTTCGACGACCCGGCCGCCCTGATCCGCGAGGTCGAACGGCACCACCAGGTGCACCGGGACCGGCTCGCGCACTACCTCGCCGGGGAACTGCGCGACTTCACCGGGCCCGACGCCCCCGCACCGCAGGACGCGGGCCAGGAGCTCCAGCACGTCGTGCTGCGCGGCGGCATCGCGTTCGAGCGGATGACGATCGCCTGGCTCGACGACGTACTCGACACCCTCAACCGGCTCGCGGCCTCCGGGCCGGACGCCTGAGCGGCGGCCCCGCCGCCACCTCCGTAAGCACCGACCACCCTCCTCCTTCCCGTAAGGCGACCTCCATGGCTGACTCCGCGTCCTTGCTGTTCAACCCGCGCACCTACGACCCCCGGCACTTCGACCCGGAGACCCGCAGGCTGCTGCGTGCCACCGTCGACTGGTTCGAGGAGCGTGGCAAGCGCCGGCTGATCGAGGACTACCGCTCCCGCGCCTGGCTGGGCGACTTCCTCGCCTTCGCCGCGAAGGAGGGCCTGTTCGCCACCTTCCTCACCCCCGCGTCCGCCGCCGGGAAGGACGACCGGCGCTGGGACACCGCGCGGATCGCCGCCCTCAACGAGATCTTCGGGTTCTACGGCCTCGACTACTGGTACGCCTGGCAGGTGACCATCCTCGGCCTCGGCCCGGTCTGGCAGAGCGACAACGCCGCCGCCCGCGACCGTGCGGCCGAACTCCTCTCGCAAGGCGAGGTGTTCGCCTTCGGCCTCTCCGAGAAGACGCACGGCGCCGACATCTACTCCACCGACATGCTGCTGACGCCGGACAGCGAAGGCGGCTTCCGGGCCTCCGGCTCCAAGTACTACATCGGCAACGGCAACGCCGCCGGTCTCGTCTCCGTCTTCGGCCGCCGCACCGACGTCGAGGGCCCCGACGGCTACGTCTTCTTCGCCGCCGACAGCCGCCACGAGGCGTACCACCTGGTGAAGAACGTCGTCGACTCCTCCAAGTACGTCAGCGAATTCCGCCTGGACGACTACCCGGTGGCGCCCGCCGACATCCTGCACACCGGCCGGGCCGCCTTCGACGCCGCGCTCAACACCGTCAACGTCGGCAAGTTCAACCTCTGCACCGCCTCCATCGGCATCTGCGAGCACGCGATGTACGAGGCCGTCACCCACGCGAGCAACCGCATCCTCTACGGCCGCCCGGTCACCGCCTTCCCGCACGTGCGCCGCGAGCTGACCGACGCCTACGTCCGGCTCGTCGGGATGAAGCTGTTCAGCGACCGCGCCGTCGACTACTTCCGCTCCGCCGGGCCCGACGACCGCCGCTACCTCCTCTTCAACCCGATGACGAAGATGAAGGTGACCACGGAGGGCGAGAAGGTCATCGACCTCATGTGGGACGTCATCGCCGCCAAGGGCTTCGAGAAGGACAACTACTTCGCCCAGGCCGCCATCGAGATCCGGGGCCTGCCGAAGCTGGAGGGCACGGTCCACGTGAACCTCGCGCTGATCCTCAAGTTCATGCACAACCACCTGCTCAACCCGGTCGACTACCCGGCCGTCCCCACCCGCCTCGACGCCGCCGACGACGCGTTCCTCTTCCAGCAGGGACCGGCGCGCGGCCTCGGCTCCGTACGCTTCCACGACTGGCGCACCGCGTTCGACGCGTACGCCGAGGTGCCGAACGTCGCCCGCTTCCGCGAGCAGGCCGACGCCCTGTGCGCCTTCGTCGAGACGGCCGCCCCCGACGAGGAGCAGAGCCGCGACCTCGACCTCCTCCTCGCCGTCGGCCAGCTCTTCGCCCTCGTCGTCCACGGCCAGCTGATCCTGGAGCAGGCCCGGCTGACCGGCCTCGACGAGGAGCTGCTGGACGAGCTGTTCGCCGTGCTCGTACGCGACTTCTCCGCGCACGCCGTCGAACTGCACGGCAAGGACTCCGCCACCGAGGACCAGCAGAGCTGGGCGCTCGGAGCGGTACGCCGTCCCGTCGTCGACGCGGAGCGTTCGGCCCGGATCTGGGAGCGCGTCGAGGCGCTTTCGGGGGCGTACGAGATGGCGGAGTAGACGCCTCCGGCCTGGGCGGCACCGGGGGGCCGCTCCGTTTGCGGGGTGGTGGACATCGCGTTTGAGTGGGAGGGCCCCCTCGCCGCCCCTGGAGCTGACATGTCGATGGCGTTCGGTTCACCCCTCGGTCCTTCCGATCCGTTCAGCGATCTGCTGAACCGGTTCTTCGGTATGTCGCCCGCCTCCTCGCCCCCCGCGATGCAGCGCGTGCCGATCGGGCGGCTGCTGACCGAGTCCTCCCACGAGCTGCTGGGCCGGGCGACCAGCAAAGCGGCCGAGGACGGCACCGCGGACCTCGACACCGAGCACCTGCTGTGGGCGGCGACCCAGGTCGAACCCTCGCGCGGGCTGCTGTCCCGGGCCGGGGTCGACCCCGACGCGCTCGCCGCGCAGCTCGACGAGGTGCTGCCCCGGGAGTCCGCCGAGCCGTCCGCCGAGCCCGGGCTCACCCCGGCGGCCAAGCGGACCCTCACCGCCGCCTACGCCCGCTCGCAGGCGGCCGGGGTGTCCTACATCGGGCCCGAGCACATCCTCGGCGCGCTCATCGACGACGCGGACTCCGGGGCCGGGCGGTTCCTGGGGTCGGACGACCTCGATGTGGGGAAGCTGCGCGGCGCGGCCGACCGGGCGGCCGGCCCGGACGGGGCTCCCGGCGGGGCCAAGCAGCCCGCGACGACCCTGGACGAGTTCGGCCGGGATCTCACGGAGGAGGCGAAGGCGGGGAAGCTCGACCCCGTCGTCGGGCGGGCCGACGAGATCGAGCAGACCATCGAGATCCTCTCGCGGCGCTCCAAGAACAACCCCGTCCTCATCGGTGAGCCCGGCGTCGGCAAGACCGCCATCGTGGAGGGCCTCGCCCAGAGCATCGTCGCCGGCGAGGTGCCCGACACCCTCAAGGACAAGCGGGTCGTCTCCCTGGACCTGTCCGGCATGGTCGCCGGAGCCCAGTACCGGGGCCAGTTCGAGGAGCGGCTGAAGAAGGTCATCGAGGACGTGCAGAAGGCCGAAGGGGAGATCATCCTCTTCATCGACGAACTCCACACCGTCGTCGGCGCGGGCGCCACCGGCGAGGGCTCGATGGACGCGGGCAACATGCTCAAGCCCGCCCTCGCCCGTGGCGAACTCCATGTGGTGGGCGCGACGACCATCGACGAGTACCGCAAGCACATCGAGAAGGACGCCGCCCTGGAACGCCGCTTCCAGCCCGTCCTGATCCCGGAGCCGACCGTCGAGGAGACCGTACAGATCCTCGAAGGGCTGCGGGACGCCTACG
The DNA here is from genome assembly GCF_055792845.1 of Streptomyces sp. DSM 106670. NCBI lineage: Bacteria > Bacillati > Actinomycetota > Actinomycetes > Kitasatosporales > Streptomycetaceae > Streptomyces > Streptomyces sp. DSM 106670. The sequence goes on along the minus strand of NZ_CM147704.1, from coordinate 604,969 downwards.
AGGCCCACCACCAGGTCCGCTTCGCCGACGGGGCCCTGACGGCGGCGGCCGAGCTGTCCGACCGCTACATCAGCGACCGCTTCCTGCCCGACAAGGCCATCGACCTGATGGACCAGGCCGGGGCCCGCGTACGGCTGCGCAGCGCGAACCGCTCCACCGAGGTCGTCAGCCGCGAGGACCGCCTCGCCAAGCTGCGCCGCGAGAAGGACGAGGCCGTCGCCGGCGAGGAGTTCGAGAAGGCGTCCGGGCTGAAGCGGCAGATCGCCGAGGTAGAGGGCGAACTCGCCGGGATCGAGGAGCGCCGCGAGGGCGTCGTCTCGGTCACCTCCTCCGACATCGCCGACATCGTCTCCCGCCGCACCGGCATCCCCGTCTCCCAGCTCACCGCCAGCGAGAAGGAGAAGCTCCTCAAGCTGGAGGAGGAGATGCACGCCAGGATCGTCGGCCAGGACGAGGCGGTCACCGCGGTCTCCGAAGCCGTACGCCGTAACCGCGCGGGCATGGGCGACCCGAACCGGCCCGTCGGCTCGTTCCTCTTCCTCGGCCCCACCGGCGTCGGCAAGACGGAGCTCGCCAAGACGCTGGCCGAGCTGCTGTTCGGCGAGGACGACCGGATGATCCGGTTCGACATGAGCGAGTTCCAGGAGAAGCACACGGTCGCCCGGCTCGTCGGAGCGCCGCCCGGATACGTCGGCTACGACGAGGCGGGCCAGCTCACCGAGAAGGTGCGGCGCAACCCCTACAGCGTCGTCCTGTTCGACGAGGTCGAGAAGGCGCACCCCGACGTCTTCAACACGCTGCTCCAGATCCTCGACGACGGCCGCCTCACCGACGGACAGGGCCGCACCGTCGACTTCCGGCACTGCGTCGTCATCATGACGTCCAACATCGGCGCCCACCGCATCCTCGCCCACGAGGGCGACGCCGCCGAGCTCAAGGACGAGCTGATGGAGGACCTGCGCGGCCGGTTCCTGCCCGAGTTCCTCAACCGCATCGACGACATCATCGTCTTCCACAGCCTCACCGAGGACGACCTGTCCGAGATCGTCGACCACCTCCTGGACCGCAGCAAGCACCGCGTCCACGCCCAGGGCATGACCCTGGAGGTCACCGAGGCGGCGAAGAAACTCCTGGTCGCCCACGGCTATCAGCCGGAGTTCGGCGCCCGACCGCTGCGCCGCACGATCCAGACCGAACTGGACAACCGCGTCGCCTCCCTGCTGCTCGGCGGCGAAGCCGACCCCGGGGACACGATCGTCGCCGATGTGATCGACGACTCCCTGCACTGCACCATCCGCAAGGGCGACGGCGACGGCGAGACCCCCGCCGCCGACACCCCCGACGGCAAGGAGTGAGTGACTGATGTCCCATCACCACCACAAGTCGAACGAAGAGGTCGAGGGCGACCCCGACACCGGCCACAGCCGCGGAATGCCCCGCCGCCCGGACGAGAAACGACTCGACGAGCGCCTGGAGGAGGACCGCGAGGAAGTGGGCCTCCCCCCGGACCAGGACGGGAAGTCCGACTAGGAAACGTCCCGGTCCTCGGGCAGCCGCTCCAGAGCGGCGGCCACATCGGTGCGGCCCGCGATCTCCCGCAGGGCGCGGGCCAGCACCGACCCCGGCTCCCGGGCTACGGTCGCCAGACCGACCGGCACCGTCCGGGCCGGCTCGACCAGCGGCACCGCCCGCACCCCGTGCGGCACACCGAAGACATGCAGCCAGGTGTGCGGCACGACGCTCGCCCAGCGGCCCGTCCTGACATGGGCGAAGAGCGCCGCCACCGAGTCCGTCTCGACCCGGGGCGAGGGCCGCACCCCGGCCTCCGTGAACAGCTCGTCCAGCACCCGGCGCCCCTGCATCGCCTCCGTCAGCAGACACAGGGGCAGCCGTGCCGCCTCCGCCCAGGTCGCCGCCGTCCGGTGGGCCGGGGCGTCGGCGGCCGCGGTGAGGAGCACGTACCGCTCCTCGTACAGCGGAACCGTCCGGTACTGCTCCCCGAGCCCCTCGTGGACATAGGTGATTCCCGCGTCGATCTCGAAGTCCCGCAACTGCCGCAGCACGTCCCCGGACTGCAGATCCCCTATGACCTCCACCGTGACCAGCGGATGCGCCAGACAGAAGGGCGCGGTCAGCAGCGCGACCGCCCCGGACGCGGTCGGCACCGCACCGATCCGCAGCCGCCCGCCGAGCCCGGTACGCAACAGACCGGCCTCGCTCGTGAGGGCGTCCCGGTCCGCCAGGGTCCGCTGCGCCCACACGACGATGCGCTCGCCCTCGGGCGTCAGCCCCTCGTACTTGCGGCCGCGCAGCACCAGCGGTACGTCGAGCTCGTCCTCCAGCTTGCGGACCGCCTCCGACAGGGCGGGCTGGGAGACATGACAGGCCTGGGCGGCATGGGCGAAGTGACGCTCGCGGGAGAGGGCCACCAGATACTCGAGTTGACGGAACAGCACCCCATGGGTCTGCCGGACGCCCCCACGGAACGCCAATCGCCCCACCGGGGCACCCGTCACCGCCCGACGCCGTCTCAGTCCACCGGCGCGAGGCGCACCCGGCCGTCGCCCGCATACACGTTCATGGACGCGCCGCGCAGGAACCCGACCAGGGTCAGACCGCTCTCCGCCGCGAGGTCGACCGCGAGCGAGGACGGCGCGGAGACCGCCGCGAGCATCGGGACGCCGGCCATCACCGCCTTCTGCACCAGCTCGAACGAGGCCCGGCCGCTCACCATCAGGACCGACCCGCGCAGCGGAAGGAGCCCCGACCGCAGGGCGTGGCCGACGACCTTGTCCACGGCGTTGTGCCGCCCGACGTCCTCCCGCAGGCACAGCGCCTGCCGCACCCGCGGCGGGAAGATAGCCGCGAAGACGGGCTCGATCCTCACGGAGCGGTCCTCCCGCGACTCCCAGCACCCCGACGGCGCGGAACGGGTACGCCGCGAGCTGCTCACCGGTGATATCGCGGAGCCGCTGGAGCTGCGCGACCCGCGAGTCGCCCATATGCCGCTCGTACACGTCCAGTTCAATGCCTCGCCAGGGATGCTCAGGGGGGTCGGAGGCGGTCACCGTGCCGGACCGGACGGGTGCTGTGGTGGCTGCATCGGCCGGTTCACTCCTCAGTTGCTCCGCAGGTGGCATGGAGAAGTCAGGCACAGAGGTGAACACGCAGGTCATACAGTCCATGCGGTACTCGATTACGGACGCTCTCAGCGTCACCACGCGCGCTGAATCCTGCCCATGAGGAGTGACGACCTGAATGCCGCACACGACGACGCCTGACGGGATTGGTATCGCCTATCAGATCCGGGGCGAGGGGGCACCGCTGGTTCTGCTGGCGGGCCAGGCGAACAACCATCACTGGTGGGACGGTGTGCGCGACGACTTCCACGCCGACCGCAGCACCATCACGCTCGACTACCGCGGGACGGGGGAGAGCGACAAGCCCGACAAGCCTTACAGCACCGAGGGCTTCGCTCTGGACGTGATCGCGGTGCTCGACGACCTCGGTGTCGACCGGGCCGACGTCTACGGCACGTCCATGGGCGGACGCGTGGCCCAGCAGCTCGCGGCCCGCCATCCGCACCGGGTGCGTGCCCTGGTTCTCGGGTGCACGTCGCCGGGCGGCCCGCACGGCGTTGAACGCGACAACGACGTACGCATGTCGCTGGCACAGGTTCAACCGGGCGCGGCGCGACAGGCCCTGCTGGAACTGATGTACACCCCGGCCTGGCTGGCGGCCCACCCCGGCCCGTACCAGACGCTCGGCGACCCGGGCATGCCTGCCCACGCCCGGCGTCGCCACCTGGTGGCCAGCAACCAGCACGACGCGTGGCAGCTCCTGCCCGGTATCAGCGCACCCACCTTGGTCGTCCACGGTAGCGACGACCTGCTCAACCCCGCCGCAAACGCCTCCCTGCTCGCGAACCACATCCCCGGCGCCCGGCTGCACATGATCCCCGGAGCACGGCACGCCTATTTCGAGGAGTACCGCGCCGTGGCAAGCCCACTCGTCCTGGACTTTCTCACCACGGTGCCGTACCGGTGACCTGGGCCGGGAAGAAACACAGGACTTCTGCATACTCCGCCCCTCATACATCCACTTCATGATCAAGTGCTTGGCGCCAACGGCTGTACCGGTGGTCCCCATGGCCGGGTTCACCGGGTTGGGCAGGGTGAAGCCGCCGGGCACGGCCACCCGCGCGTTGAAGTCCTCGAAGCCCGGGACGACCCGGGATATCCGGTCGCGGACGGTGCCGTAGTCCGCCTCGAACTGCTCCCAGGGGATCGCGGGTTCCTCGCCCAGGGTCAGCCGGGCGAGCCGGGCGATGATCGCGACCTCGCTGAGCAGGTGCGGGGAGGCGGGCGGCAGCTTTCCCCGGGAGGCGTGGACGTCGCTCATGGAGTCCTCGACGGTCACGAACTGCTCGCCGGTGGCCTGCACGTCCCGGTCGCTGCGGCCGAGGGTCGGCAGGATGAGGGCGGTGTCGCCGCAGACCGTGTGGGAGCGGTTGAGCTCGGTGGAGATGTGCGCGGTGAGCCGGCAGGTGCGCATCGCGGCCTCGGTGACCGCACTGTCGGGCAGTGCCCGCGCACCGGGCAGGCGCCCGCTCCGGGCCTGCCGATGTTGCCCTGGGCCGGCAGGAAGTTGATCACCTCGCGGATGGTGGGCACCCCGTGCTTGTGCTGGGTGAGCCCCATCGCCCAGCAGCCGGTTCAGGGCCTGGAACAGGGCGAGGTCGCCGCCCGCCCGGATGTGCAGGAACTGATCGGCGATCGGTGTGCCTGGGCGCTGCTCATCGGTTCGGCGCGCCGGGCGCCCGGCGACCCCCACGGCCCGGCCCGGGATCTGCGCCGTCAGGCCGCGCTCCTGGTGAGCCGCCGCCGACGCCCGCCACCGATGCTCCCCGAACCGGCGGCCCTGTCCCGCACCCTGGCCGTCCCGCCCGCAGCCGCCCGGTCCGAGGCCACCCCGCCCGCGAGCGCCCCGGACAGCGCCACCCTGCGCGCCGCCGAGGCGCGGGCCACCGAGCTGGTGACGGGGCGGGGACACGGCAGCGCCGCCCGTACGGCGGTCCTGACCGTGCCCGCGCTGCGCATGTTCCTCGGCACCGGGCTCGCCGGAGCGGCGGCGCTCCCGCTGGGGCTCGGCCACGGCTACTGGGCGGCGATCTCCGCGGCGGCGGTGCTGCACTCGGTCAATGTGCGGACGGCGGCGCAGCGGGCCGTGCAGCGGACCCTGGGCACGATGGCGGGGCTGCTGCTCGCGCTCGGCGTGCTCGCCGCGCGCCCCGAACCGGTGGTCCTCGTCCTGGTGATCGTGGTGATGGAGTTCCTGCTGGAGTACGTCGTCGCCCGCAACTACGGTCTCGGCGTCGTCTTCCTCACCCCGCTGGCACTGCTGCTCACCGATCTCGCCGCTCCCTCGCCGGCCGGGGACCTCGTCCAGGACCGGGCGCTGGGCAGTCTGCTCGGGGTCGGCATCGCACTGGTCTGCGCGCTGCTGGTGGTCCACGACCGGGCCGCCGTGCGGGCGCGGCGCGCCCTGGCCGCGTGCCGGGCCGCTTCGGGCCACGCCGAACGCGTCCTGGACGGAGGCTCGACGGCGCCCTTCCCCGCTGCCCAGGCACAACTGGCGGCGGCCGTCGTGGAGTTGCGTACCGCCGACGACGCCGCGGCGGGGGAGCTCTGGTCGGCGGAGATCGACCCCACCGAACTCGCCGCCGCGGAACGACGCGCCTACCTGCTCCTGGAGCGGTTCGCCCGGCCACCGGCCTGACCCCGTACGGGCGCGCGGCCGGGCCGGTGACCGCTCAGGCCGCCGGGACCACCGTGACCTTGACGTGCTTCATGATCGGCTGGTCGCTCTGGGTGCTGTAGTCGCCCAGCGCGCACAGCACGTTCATCTCCGGCATGTAGCCGGCCGCGCAGCCGCGCGGGATGTCGTACGGGATCGCCGTGTAGCCGGTCAGGAACCGCCGGCTGCCGTCCTTCGCCGTACTCGTGATGTCGACGGGGCCCATGTCGGCGATGCCGCGCTCGCGCATGTCGGCCCGGTTCATGAAGACCAGCGTGCGCAGGTTCTTGATGCCCCGGTAGCGGTCGTTGTCGGAGTAGATGGTGGTGTTCCACTGGTCGTGCGACCGCATCGTGCCGAGCGCCAGGGTGCCGGGCACGGGCACCACGTCGGGCAGGGCGGCCGCGGAGAACTCGGCGCGCCCCGACGGGGTCAGGAAGACCAGTTCGCGGGCGGGCTGCTTGATCCGGAAGCCGAGGGGCAGCCGGACCCGGCGGTTGAAGTCCTCGAAGCCGTCCAGCGCCTCGGCCATCGTGTCCCGGATCCGGTCGTAGTCCTCGATGTACCAGTCCCAGGGCGTCTCGCTGTCCGGCAGGGCGGCGCGCGCCATCCCGGCGACGATGGCCGGCTCGGACAGCAGGTGCGGGGACGCGGGGCGCTTCATCCCGACGGACATGTGGACCATGCTCATCGAGTCCTCGACCGAGGTGCTCTGGACGCCCTTGCGCTGGTGGTCCTTCTCGGTGCGTCCGAGGCACGGCAGGATGAGGGCCGCGCGGCCGTGCACGACATGACTGCGGTTCAGCTTGGTGCTCACCTGGACGGTGAGGTCGCAGGAGCGCAGCGCCGCGTACGTGGCCGGGGTGTCGGGCGCGGCGAGCGCGAAGTTGCCGCCCATCCCGACGAACACCTTCACCTCGCCGTCCCGCATCGCCTGGATCGTCCGCACGGTGTCCAGGCCGTGTTCGCGGGGCGGATCGATCGTGCAGGCCTCGGCGAGCCGGTCCAGGAACGCCTCGGTGGGGCGGTGGTCGATGCCGCAGGTGCGGTTGCCCTGGACGTTGCTGTGGCCGCGCACGGGGGAGGGGCCCGCGCCCTCCCGGCCGAGATTGCCGCGCAGCAGCAGGAGGTTGACGATCTCGCGGACGGTGTCGACGCCGTGCTCGTGCTGGGTGAGGCCCAGGCACCAGCTGACGATGGAACGGTCGGCCTCCTCGTACACCTGCGCCGCCTTGAGGATGTCGTCGCGGCTCAGCCCGGACTGGTGCTCCAACTCCTCCCAGGGCGTGGCCTCGCACAGCGCCCGGTACTCCTCGAAGCCGGTGGTGTGGCGGTCGATGAACGCGACGTCCAGGGCCTTGGGGTCGCTCGCCGACTTCTCCAGGATCGCCTTGGCCATGCCGCGCAGCAGCGCCATGTCGCCGCCGATGCGCGGCTGGAGGTTCAGCGTGCTGGTCTTCGTGGCCTTGAAGAGCGCCATGTCCGTGAAGTCGTGCGGAACGATGGTGCGGGTGGCCGCCGCCTCGACCAGCGGGTTGACGTGCACGATCTGCGCGCCGCGACGGTCGGCCTCGGCGAGGGCGGTGAGCATCCGGGGAGCGTTCGACGCGGCGTTGACGCCCAGGATGAACAGGGCGTCCGCGGACTCCCAGTCCTTGAGGTCGACCGTCCCCTTCCCGGTGCCCAGGGAGGCCTGGAGGGCCCGCCCGCTGGCCTCGTGGCACATGTTGGAGCAGTCCGGCAGATTGTTCGTGCCCAGTTCGCGGGCCATCAGCTGGTAGAGGAAGGTGGCTTCGTTGCCGAGCCGCCCGGAGGTGTAGTACGCCGCCCGGTTCGGGCTGTCGAGGCCGCGCAGGGTGGCTCCGACCAGCTCGAACGCGTCCTTCCAGCTGATCGGCACGTAGTGGTCGGATGCCGCGTCGTACACCATCGGCTCGGTCAGCCGGCCCTGGTTCTCCAGGTCGTAGTCGCTCCACCCGGCCAGCTCGGTCACCGAGTGCGCGGCGAAGAAGTCGCGGTCCACGCGCTTGCGGGTCATCTCCCACGTGACGTGCTTGATGCCGTTCTCGCAGATGTCCAGGTGCAGGCCCTTGGTGTCGTCCGGCCACGCGCACCCGGGACAGTCGAAACCGCCGTTCTCGTGGTTCATCCGCATGATGGCCCGTGGACCGTCCACCAGCGCGCGCTCCTCCACCAGGAAGCGGGTCACGCTCTTCGCCGCTCCCCAGCCGGCGGCCGGGTGGTGGTAGGGCCGGAACTCCGGATCGGCCTCGGGAACGGGACCGACCCGGGGCTCCAGGGGCTCCTGTGCTTCGTTGCCGGTGCTCACGACACTTCCACCCTTTCACCTGCGGGTATGACGGGCCGGACGGTGCGGCGGCGCGAAACGGGTCCTTCCGGGCAGGCTATGTCCGGTGATTCCCGGCTGCCACTCGGCTCAGGGGGCCGCTCCGGGCTGCGCCCCGGACCCCGCGCGCATACGCTGACACGGTCCGGCCCTCGCCGTGGGGCGCCTGCGGGGCAGGGCCCCGGGCCCCTCCTCGGGCAGCACACGTGAGGCTCCCATGAACCGTCGGATCCTGCTCCCCGCCGTTCCCCGGCTCGCCTGCTCAGCGGTGGCCGGAGCCGCCGTCGGGCTGCTGGTCGGCCTCCTGCTCACCAACGCGCCGCTGGGCATCCTCGTCGGCATCGCCGCCGCGGAGACCCTCTTCGTCGTCGCGGGCTGGCTCGTCCTGTGGCCGATGGACGCCACCGCCACCCATGCGAACGCCCGGCGCGAGGAGTTCCGGCCCGTGGCCGAGGAACTCGTCGTCGTCACGGCCGCCCTGTCCGGGCTGGTCGGCATCGTGCTGCTGCTCCTGATCGGCGACTCCGACCTGAGCCACGCGGCGGCCGCCCTGGCCCTCTGCGGCGTGTTCATGTCCTGGGCGGCGCTGCATCTGATGTACGCCGCCCGCTACGCGTACATCTACTACCGGCCGCCCGCCGGCGGGATCGACTTCAACACGAAGGAACCGCCGCGCTACATCGACTTCCTCTACTTCAGCTACAACCTGGGCATGACCTACCAGGTCTCCGACACCAACGTCTCCACCTCCAGGATCCGCGCGGTCGCTCTCCGGCACTGTCTGCTGTCGTACGTGTTCGGCGCGAGCATCCTGGCCACCACGATCAACCTGGTCGCCGGCATCGTCACCGGCTGAGAGGCCGTCGGGGGCGCGTCCGCCGCCGCGGGCGGCCCGGAACACTCCGGCAGGCTCAGCACTCCGGAAGGGTCAGCCGCCGTGTGACGCGCAGCGCCGACTCCAGCAGCCGCGCCCTGACCTCGGTGGTCCGGTACATCCGGTCCGACCGGAACGAGATGCCGATCGAGCCGACCTGGTCACCGCTGTACACGGGCACCGCCACGCAGGTCGTGCCCCGGGTGTACTCCCCCCGGTCCAGCGAGAGCGGGCCCGCCGGGGCGGAGTCGAGCTCCCGCAGCAACTCCTCGCGATGGGTGATGGTGCGGGGGGTGAGGTCGGGCAGGGCGTGCCGGGAGAGGTAGTTGGCGCGCGCCTCCTCGTCCAGCTCGCGGAGCACGCTCTTGCCGAGCGCGGTGGCGTGTCCGGCTTCCTGGAAGCTCACCCAGACGTCCACCCGTGGGGCCCGCGGGCTGTCGACGATCTCCAGGACCCGGATCTCGCCCTCGTCGTACAGCGTCAGATAGGCGGCGGCGGACAGGCTGTCGCGCAACGAGGACAGCAGGGGGCGGATGCGGTGCTGCAGCGCCAGGCCGTCCGCGTCCGGCTGCGACCGCAGGTTCCGCTCGTGGAGGGCGAACGCGCCGTCGTCCAGCTCGTCCAGATAACCGTCCAGGGCGAGCTCGTGCAGCAGCCGCCGGGCAGTGACGTCCGACAGCCCGGCCTCGTGGGCCAGCTGCTGCGCGGAGGCACCGGCCGGGTGCGCCCCGGCGGCCTCCAGCAACCGGAGGTCCTGCCGGACGGACACCGTCGGCTCGGGGCCGGCCAGGTCACCCATGGCACCAGGATGGACCCGGCGCGGGGGTGCGGCAAGGCCGGTCCTCCGGGCGGACGGCAGGCGTCCGGTACCGCTCGGCGGACCTCATGAGTATTCATGGATTGCGCAATAGTTAAACTGTCGTCATGGAAAGGAACGAGGCGTCACGCTGGGAGTCCGCGGTACTCGACGGAGGCCCGGCAGACGGGCTGCGCACGAGGGTCGCCGGCCGGCCACATGTCCTGCAGGTCACCCTCCCCTGCCCGCCGGAGGACCCCGGCGATCCCGATGACCGCGGTGATTCCGGCGATTCGGGCGATCTCGACGGCCCGGGCGGCGTCGGAGCGGACGTACGGGTGTCGGCGCTGTACGTCTACCGCCGAGACCCCCGCACCGACCGCGCCCCGCTGCGGTACACCTTCGACGTGGCCAGTCCCTGACCCTGCCCGGATATTCGATACGCTCTCGTCTGATCTTCGGGGCGTGTGCAGGCTCCGGACTGCCGTGACCAGGGGGATGGTTCCTTATGAGCAGCGCGCCTTCGACCGACCCGTTCCAGCCACTCAAGGCCGACGATCCCGCGGTGGTGGGGGGCTATCGGCTGGCCGCAGTGCTGGGTGCGGGCGGTATGGGCAAGGTGTACCTGTCGTACACGCCCGGTGGCCGGCCCCTCGCGATCAAGGTGATCCGGGCCGAGTTCAGTGAGGACCCGGAGTTCCGGCGACGCTTCCAGCAGGAGGTGCGGGCGGCGCAGCGGGTGCAGGGGCTGTACACCGCGCCGGTGATCGATTCGGACACCGAGGGTGCGCAGCCGTGGCTGGCGACGGCGTATGTGCCCGGGCCTTCGCTGGCGCATGCGGTGTCCCGGCACGGCGGGCTGCCGTTGCGCAGCGTGCTGCTGCTGACGGTCGGGGTGGCCGAGGCGCTGGGAGTGATTCACGGTGCGGGCATCGTGCACCGTGATCTGAAGCCCGCGAACGTGCTGCTGGCCTCCGACGGGCCGCGGGTCATCGACTTCGGCATCGCCCGGGCCGCCGACACGACCGCCCTGACCGGTACGGGGGTCAGCGTGGGCACTCCGGCGTTCATGGCGCCGGAGCAGGCGGCCGCCGGGACGATCACCCCGGCCACCGATGTGTTCGCCCTCGGGCAGATCGCCGCGTACGCCGCGATCGGCGCACCCGCGTTCGGCGACGGGCCCTCGCACGCCGTCCTCTACCGGATCGTGCACGAGGACCCCGACCTCAGCCGGCTGCCCGACGAACTCCGGCCCCTGGTCACCCGCTGCCTCAGCCGCGACCCCGCCGACCGGCCCGCCCTCGCCGACATCATCCGCATCTGCCACGAGATCTCGCCCGAACCCCTGCGCCAGGGCGAGGACTGGCTCCCGCGGGCGGTCGCCGGCTCGATCACCGAACGGCACCAGCTCCCCGCACCCGCGCCCACCCCGCCGCCACAGCCCACCACCGCGCCCACGCCCACCCAGGCCTCCCCGCAGGCGCCGTCGACCCCGCCGCCGGGAGGCCCGCACTACACCCCGACCGGCTACGCGGTGGCCGCCGCACCCACCCAGACCGGGCCCGCCGCACCCGGAGCCCCCGGTGCGCCGGGCGCCGTGCCGCCCGGCCACTGGCAGCAGAACACCCGCCCCCAGGGCTACCCCACTCCGGCGCCCCACCAGCAGTCCGGATTCGCTCAACCCGGCTTCCAGCAGCCCGGGTTCCCGCAGTCGGGGATCCAGCAGCCCGGCTGGAGCACGTCCGGTTTCCAGCCCGCCGCGCCGCGCCCCAAGCGGACGGGTCTGATCATCGGCGCTTCGGTCTTCGGCGCGCTGGTCGTCCTCGGCGTCATCGGCAACCTGCTGCCTGACGACTCCGACACATCCGGCAAGGGCGACCGGTCCACGGCGTCCTCCGACGGCGGTTCGAGCGGCGGCGGTTCCGCGGACAAGGCCGGGGACAAGCCGGCCGACCCCAAGCCGGTCTCGTACAAGGGCATAGACATGACGGCGAACTACGCCCTGAAGCTGGCCGACCATCCGCCCCGGCCGGTGGAGGACGAGGGCAGCGGCGTCAGCTACGGCAAGGGGGACTTCTACTTCTACCGGGATTCCCTCTTCGGCGACGAGCGGGTCGGCAGCGCCAACGGGAAGCTGGTGGTGCTGAAGAACTCGCAGAAGGGCTCCCTGGAGGTCTGCCGTCAGGAGACCCGCTTCACCGAGAAGATCGAGCTCGAACAGCTCACGTCCGGGTCGGAGATCTGCGTCCTCAGCAAGGCCGGACACATCGCCGTGGTGACCTACCGCGGCAAGTCGGGCCCGGACGACCCCAGCCGCTACATCACCCTCGACCTGACCGTCTGGCGCAACGCCGAGGAGGCGCAGCAGAGCTGACGGTCCGACAGACAGGCCGACGGCCCGCCCCGGTCAGCAGGTCGCGCCGGGGCGGACGGGCTTCAGGCCGACGAGATAGGCGTCGACTTTCTCCGTGACACAGGCGTCGCCGCGCCCGTACGCGGTGTGCCCCATCCCCTCGTACGTGAGCAGCATCCCGCCCGGGAACTGCTCCGCGAGGCTCACCGCCTCCGCGTACGGGGTGGACGGGTCGCCGGTGGTGCCCACGACCAGCACCGGCGGCACCCCGTCGGCGTCGACCCGGTGCGGCGTCCGGCCGCCGGACGGCCAGCCACGGCAGGTGAGTTCGGCGGTCACCCCGGCGGTGCCGTAGACGCCCGCGGCCTTCTCCGCACGCGGCAGGACGTCCCAGTAGGCGTCGAGGCCGCGAGGGTGCGGGACGTCCAGGCAGTTGACCGCGGTCAGCGCGGCGCCCTCGTTGTCGACGGGGGTGAAGTCCTCGTCGCCCGGGCCGTCCTCCCCGCCGTTCTCGGGGGCGGGCTCCTCCTCGGCCGGCTCCTCCTCATCCAGCGCGCCCAGTTCGGTCGCGTCACCCGCGTCCGCCGCGGCCAACGCCCGCGACAGCGGCTCCCATTGGTCCTCCGGCGTGTACATCGCCATCGACACCGCGTCCAGGACGGCCGTCGCGTCCATCCCGCCGTACTCCGCGTAGGAGCTGTCCTCGGAGACCGGCAGCGGCTCGCGTCCGGCACGGGTGTAGAGCCGTTCGATCAGCGCGCGTATCGCGTCGGGGCTGTCGGCCGGGCAGCTGTCGCCCGCGATCTCCGCACAGTGGTCGGCGTAGTCGTCCACGCTCCGCCGGAATCCGGCCGACTGGCTGAGCACCCGCTGCGACCAGTCCAGCGACGGGTCGATCGCCCCGTCCAGCACCATCGCGCGGACCCGGCGCGGGAACAGCTCGGCGTACGCGGTGCCCAGGCTCGTCCCGTACGACCAGCCCAGGTAGGTCAGTTCACGCTCGCCCAGCGCGGCGCGGAGCACATCCAGGTCACGGGCCGCGTCCTGGGTTCCGACGTGCCGCAGCAGGTCGCCGCTGTGCTGCTCGCAGTCCTCCGCGGCGGCCCGCGCCCCCTCGTCGGCGGCGGTGCGTTCCTCGTCCGTACGGGGGTGGAGCGGCGCGACGCCTTCCGACGCGGCCGGCTCCGTCGTGTCCTCCTCGGCCTCGTCCTCCTCGTCATCGGCCGCCGTGCAGGTCAGGGCCGGGACGCTCGCGCCGACCCCGCGCGGGTCGAAGGCGACGATGTCGAAGCGGTCGCGGACCGCCCGGCCGAACGCCTCGTCCATGCCCTCTTTGAGCGACCGGACCCCGGCAGCCCCGGGACCGCCCGGGTTGAAGACGAGCGAGCCGATGCGCCGTTCCGGCTTCCCGGCCGCCGCGCGTGCCACAGGAAGGACGAAGGTCTTGCCGTTGCCCGGGTCGGTGTAGTCGCGGGGAACGGTCAGCCGCGCACACACGTACCCCTCGGTTTCGCAGTCCGTCCACCGCAGCCGCTGGCCGTAGAACGGCTTGAGGTCCGGCCGGGACGCGGGGTCGGCCGAGACCGGGTAGGCGGCGGCCCGCCCCGGTCCGGCGGCCGGACCGGCCGTGCAGGAGGTGAGCGCGACCACGCAGGCGAGAGCCAGTGCGGTGACGAGGGCGGGACGGCGGACGGGGTGGTTCAACGGACTGCTCCCGGGGATCGGACCGTGCGGTTACCCGGCAGCATCCCTGGTCGATGCTGAGGATTTGCTGAGTCGGCCCGGCGGCAGCCGCGCGGCCCGGTGTCAGCCGCCCGTGCACGGCAGGCCGCCGCCGGGCAGCCGCAGCACGAACCGGGCCCCGCCGCGCCGTCCGGGTCCGGCCGTGAGGCTGCCGCCGTGAGCGTGCGCGACCCAGGAGGCGATGGAAAGGCCGAGCCCCGTCGACCGGGAGCCGCTCCGGAACCGGTCGAAGAGCGCCCCCGCCACCTCGGGCGGCAGCCCCGGACCGGCGTCCTCCACCGTCACGGTCGTCGACGCCCCGTCGACGGCGACCGTGACCTCCACCTCGGCCGGGGCCCCGGGGAGGTGGCCGTGGACGAGCGCGTTGCCGACGAGATTGGCCACGGCACGCCGTACGAGGTCGGGGTCGGCGACCACGACGGCCTCCTGGGCCTCCACCGTCACCCGGTGGCCGTCCGCCGGCGCGTCCTCCACCACCGCCTCCACCAGCTGGTCCAGCCGCAGCGGCTCCGCCGCGAGCACCGCCGTCCCGGACATCAGCCGGGCCCGGGTGAGCAGCCCGTCGACCAGCGCGCCCATCCCCTCGGCCAGCCGTAGCGTGCGCCGGTGCACGTCGGTGCTGTCGGTGTCCCCGCGCAGCGCGGTCTCGGCGAGGGTCCGCAGCGAGGCCGCGGGCGTCCGCAGATCGTGCGCGGCGTCCGCGAGGAACGACTCCTGCCGGTCCAGGGCCTCCAGGGCGGGCCGGACCGCCCGGCCCGACAGCAGATGCCCGACCAGCGCCGACAGGCACACCAGGAGAGCGCAGCCGCCGGTCACCCGCCAGGCGAGCCGCCGGTGGTCCGCCTGCTGCGCGGCGGTGTCCGCCACGGTGACCAGGGCTCCCTGCGGGCGGGCGTCCTCCTCGGCCTCGGGCGGATAGAACGGCAGGGCCAACAGACGTACCGGCTCACCCGTCGTCGTGCCGCCGTCGATGGACCGTTCCTCGTCGGCGTTCACGGCCGACGCGGCGGCCCGGCGTACGGCAGGACCGTCGACGGTGAGACAGGGCGTGCGGGGCGCGTGCTCGACGACCAGATCCGCCGGAGAGATCCGGCGTCCGTCCGGCGCCGCGTCCGGCGGGACGGACAGCAGATGGAGGGGCGGGCAGGCGGTCCCGGCCGTGTCGAGCAGCACGTCGGCGTCCAGCTGCCCGTTCTCGTCCGTCTCCAGCAGACCGAGCGCCCAGTTGGTGTCCGCGCTCATCGTCCGGTCCAGCTGATCGCGCCAGCGCCCGTCGTCGCCGCGTACCGCCCAGACGGCCATCGCCACCAGCCCCACCGCACTGGTCAGGGCGAACAACAGGGTGATACGGCGGCGGAGCCGGCGCACCCGGGCGGTCGGGGTGAGCGGGCGGGAGCGCCGGGGCCGGCTGCGTACGGCTCCGGTCACGAGGCCGGGTCCTCCGCCACGGCCAGCCGGTAGCCGGTGCCGCGCACGGTGTGGAGCAGCGGGGGAGCGCCGAGCTTGCGACGCAGCTGCGAGATCAGCACCTCCAGCACATTGGACCGGTGCTCGGCCATCTCGTCCCAGCAGCGCTCGACCAGCTCCGCCCGGCCGACCGCCTGGTCGGCCCGGTCGGCCAGCACCTCCAGCACCGCGAACTCCCGGCTCGTCAGCGTCAGCAGCACCCCGCCCCGCCGCACCCGCCGCCGTGCCGTGTCGATCTCCAGATCACCGACCCGCAGCACCGGCGGAGTGACGGCCGGGGCGCGGCGGCACAGGCTGCGCACCCGGGCGACCAGCTCCGGGACGGCGAACGGCTTGACCAGATAGTCGTCGCCGCCCCGGGCGAAGCCCTCCACCCGGTCGGCGACGGTGTCCCGGGCGGTCAGGAACAGCACCGGCACCGCCCGCCCGGAGCGGCGCAGCTCCTCCACGTACTCCGCCGCGTCCCCGCCGGGCAGCATCCGGTCGAACACGACGCAGTCGTACGCGGTGACGAACAGCGCCTCGTCGGCCTGCGGCAGATCGACCGCCTCGTCGACGGCGAGCCCGGCGGCGCGCAGGGCCGCGGCCACGCCGAAGCGGAGGTTGGCGTCGTCCTCGACCAGCAGCACTCTCACGCCGTCACCCTAACCGCGCCGGGCAGCGGCGGTTACGCAGGTCAGCGGCCGACCGGTACGCCGGTCAGGACCCGACCGCACGCCGAGTCAGTGGCCGACCAGCTCCCCGTCCCGGGCGACGATCCGCCCGCCGCGCACCACCATCTCGCGGCGCGGCAGATCGACCACGACCTGCGGCAGGCACTCCCCGCGCACCAGCAGGAAGTCGGCCGGCGACCCCGGCTTCAGGTCCGCCTCCGGCAGCCCCAGGAGCCGGGCCCCGCCGTCGGCCCCCGAGCGGAAGGCCGCCTCCAGCTCCTCGTCGAGGCGGGCGTCCCGCACCCAGGCCAGCAGGTGCGAGCGGTGCAGCATGTCCGCGTTGCCGAACGGGCTCCAGGAGTCCCGTACACCGTCCGAGCCGAGGCCCACATGGACCCCGTGCTCGCGCAGCCGCTCGATCGGCAGGACCAGGTCGGACGAGGGTGCGACCGTCGTCAGCGAGATCCCGGCCTCCGCCAAGTCGGCAGCCAGGCGGTCGAGTTCACGCTCGGGAAGCCCCGGCACGCAGAAGACATGACTGACCGTCACCTTGCCCTGCAACGACAGCGCCCGGGTGCGGGCGATGATCGCGTGCAGCGACGTGAGCCCGGTCGCGGCCCGCTCGTGCAGATGGATGTCGACGCCGACGCCGTGCCGGTCCGCGATGCCGAAGACGATGTCCAGCTGTTCGTCGAGCGCCTCGTCGAATCCGATCGGGTCGATGCCGCCGACCCGGTCGATCGCCCCGGTGCGCGCGGCCTCCTCCAGCAGCTCCTTGGTTCCCGGCGTCCGGACCACCCCGTGCTGCGGGAACGCGACGATCTCCACGTCGAGCGCGTGCCGCAGGGCGCTGCGGGCGGAACCGACGCCCTCGACGCCCACCAGGTCGTAGGCGGGAGCGACGTCGACATGGGCCCGCATCGCCCGGGTGCCCTGGGCCACGGCATGGCCCATCAGGCGCTCCGCGCGCTTCTTCAGCGGAGTGCGCAGCGCGTGGTACAGCTTCACGTCCTCCTCGGTGTACTCCGCGATGGTGCTCGCCGGGTTCCGGGTCACCCAGGGCTCGCCCCAGGCCGTCTTGTCGGGGTGGATGTGCGCGTCGACCAGGGTCGGCAGCGCGATCCTGCCCTTGCCGTCGACGACCTTGGCGCCGCGCGGCGCGGGGTCGGCGGTGATGACGCCGTCGACGACGGTGAGGTCGACGGGCCGCTCCGCTCCGTAGGGCCGCACGTTCTTGAACACCGTGGCGCGCGCGTGGCCGCCCGTGCGGTCGGGCTGCTCCGTGATCCGGTCCGCGGCGGCAGGAACGGTGGCCGACCCGGCGGGTCGGGCCTCGGCGGCCTGGGCCCCCGAGGCCGCCGAGGCGCTGAGCGTCGCCGCGGTGCCCGCGACGGCGGCGGCCCCGGCCAGCATGGAACGCCGGGAGAGTCCGGCGGCGGGGGAGGCGGTGGACTCGGCGTGCATCAGGAACTCCTTCGAGGAGGGGGAAGAAGGGGAGAAGAAGGGGGTGGGGAGGGAGCGAAGAGGGGGCGGGGTCAGGCGGCAGGGACCGGTACCGGGAACCCTGCCCGCACCACCCGCGCCGGGCGGCTCAGCACGCCGAGGTCGGCCAGCGGGTCGCCGTCCACGACGAGGACGTCACCGGCGAAGCCCCGCGCCAGCCGGCCGGCCGTGGCGTCGAACCCCAGGAGCTTCGCGGCGCCCGTGGTCGCCGTACGGATCGCGTCCAGGGCGGAGAGCCCGGCCGCGTGCATCAGCTCCACCTCGCGGCCGATCGGGTCGACCGTTCCGCCCGAGGAGTCCGTGCCCGCGGCGAGGGGGACGCCCAGCTCGTGGGCGGCCAGGACCGCCCGCTTCAGGACCGGGAGATAGGTGCGGCCGCGCTCCGCCAGAACCGGGTCCGGGGACTCGGCGAGCCCGGCGATGGCGGTGAGCGTCGGCGTGAAGTACGTACCCCTGCGGCGCATTTCGCGCAGCGTGCGCTCACCGACGAACGCCCCGTGCTCCAGCGAACGGATGCCGGCCGTGACCGCGTCGTGGCAGCCCTTCTCGCTGTAGCTGTGGCAGAGCACCCCCTTTCCGCCGCGCCGGGCCGCCGCCACGATCGCGGACAGCTGCTCGTGGTCGTAGACCTGGACCAGCGGGTCCTGCTCGGGCAGGCCGGCCCGCTCGTTCACCCGGGTCTTCACGGTGTCGGCCCCGCGCGCGAGGTTGACCTCGACCACCCGGCGCAGCGCCTCGGGCGAGCGCACCCCGTCGCGCAGCCGGGCGAGCGGTGCGAGGTCCGGGTCGGCGAGGATCGTGTCGCCGAGGTCCGGGGTGACGAAGATGCCCGCGGCCCGCAGCCGGGGCGCCCGCTCCGGCGCCTGGCGGGCCAGCTCCCGTACGGCGATGTCCTGGTAGAAGTTGGTCGAGCCGCTGCGTGCGCTGGTCGCGCCCTTGAGGACCGCGTCGCGCGCCTCGGCCGCCGTGTTGAGGTGGATGTGGGCGTCCACCAGACCCGGCAGGATCCACTGCCCGTGGGCGCGCAGCACCGGTACGCCGGAGGGCACCCGCGTTCCGAGGCGGTTCCGGGCACCGGCCGCGCGGACGACGCCCCCGGTGATGATCACGACCGCGTCCTCGGTGACCTCACCGGTCAGCGGGTCGAGCAGCGTGCCGCCCTCCACGACCAGATCGCCGCCCCGGCCGGACGCACCGCGCGACGAAGCCTGCGCGGCGGGTGCTGCCCGGGCCAGGACCGCGGACGTACCGGCCAGGGCCGCGGCTCCGGCGAGCACACCTCGCCTGGTCAGCCGGCCGGAGGGGGGCGGGGTGTTCTCGACGCACATGGGAGGGCTCCTTCGGCCGCGGCAAGCGGAAGCGAACGTGGGAGCATTTTGTATACCAGGATCGTCGGCGATCTGGGAAGGAGTGATTCCGCTCTCTGTGCGTGCAGGAAACGTGCAGGAAGTGGGCGCTGCTCTTGAGGAGGCTTCGGAGGGTGGGGCTGATTGGTATACAAAGGGTCAGGTGTCGAGGAACAGGGACCGCAGGGCCACGGCCCGGCTGTCCCGTACGTGCAGCAGTGTGCTCGCCGCCGCCGACTCCTCGTCGCCCGTCGCGATGTACCGGAACATGACCGCGTGCTGGGCCCGCATGTGCTCCGGCTCCTCCCGCATCCCGAACAGCAGCTGGAGCTGTCCGCTGAGCTGCTCCATGGTGCGGGCCAGCATCGGGTTGCCGCTCAGGGCCACGATGTCCTCGTGGAAGGCGGTGTGGGCCGCCACCTCGCGGGTCCCCTCGTCGTCGGACGCCGCCTGCTCCGCCCGGTCGAGCGAGGTCCGCAGCGCGGTGACGCCCGGCAGCTCCGCCGGGGCGGACCGGGCCACCCGGCGGGCCGCGAGCCGGGAGGCCTGGACCGCGAGCGGCTCCCACACCTCGTACAGGTGCTCCACATCGGTCCGCTCCAGCCGGCGCACCCGGACCCCGCTGTGCGGCAGCAGCTCCAGGAGCCCTTCGCCCACCAGGGCGCGCAGCGCCTCGCGGACCGGGACCCGGGACATCCGCAGCTCCTCGGCGACCTCGCGCTCCACGAGGCGGGCGCCCTGCGGGTAGCGGCGGTCGACGATCCGCTGCCGGACCGCGTCCCGCGCACGGGCGCTGAGCGACAAGCGCTCCGGGGCGCCCGTCGGCTCGCTCCCGGGACCGTCCGGCCGCGTCCGGTCCCGCCCTGCGCTGCTGCCCGCCACGTACGCCATCCTCCGCTCGGCCTGCCCCCGGGCCGAGGATACGCGGGGCCCCGGCGGGGCGGTCAGGTCCTGCCCGGTACCCGTCCGTCCGGCAGGAAGAGCACCGAGTTGATGTACCGCTCGCGGTGCGGGACCAGGGCCCGGCGCAGCAGACCCCGGTGCACCAGGTGCTCGGTCCGTGCCTGGTGGGCCACCAGGTCGAACCCGTCGAGCGTGATCCAGCGCCGGCCCGCCAGGAGCCAGCCCGCATAGCCCTGTCCGGTCAGCAGCTCGATGGCCGGGGCGATCGGGCCGAGCCGGCTCTCCAGCTCGATGAGCAGCGCCGGGCGGTCCGCGCGCAGCAGCTCCGCCGCGCCGAGCAGGGCCGCCCGCTCACCGCCGTCGACGTCCATCTTCACGAAGCCGACCCCGCGCAGCCCCAGACCGTCGACGGTGATCGACGGCACCTCCAGGCAGTGCGCGTGGATGTCGCGGCGGGCCAGCGACGACACCCCCCGGTCGCCTTGGTCGCCCTCCGGGAACCACAGCTGGGCCGTGCCTTCCCGGTCGGTCGCCGCGCCCTGGACCACCCGGGCGTTCGACGGCAGCGTCCGGCGCAGATGCCCGGCCAGATGCGGCACCGGCTCGATGGTGACCACCTCGGCGCAGCGGGCGGCCAGCCGCCGCGACCACGGGCCGTACCAGCCCCCGATGTCGAGGGCGATACCGTCCGGCGGGCAGAAGTCGGCCAGCCGCCGCAGCTCGGGCTCGAAGCGCGGATACAGGGCGACGGCCGCCGCGCCGACCAGGCGGGCGGGCAGCCGGGACGCCACCGCCGCGGCGAACGTGGTCACGTGGCCGAGGCCTTGAGCCGGCTGAGCAGACGCTCGTGGTCCACCGCCGAGACCTTCCGGCCCGACGAGGGCAGCAACTGCGGGATGCCGTCCACGATCGGGTAACTCAGGCGCAGCCGGGGGTTGTAGAGCGCCGCCCCCTCCGCCTCCTCCTCGGGCAGCAGCGACAGCGGGCCCTTGTCGAGCGGGCAGGCCAGCAGGGCGAGCAGCGGGTCGTCGGGGTTCATCGGTACAGCTCCCTCAACTCAGGTGGACCGGACGGCGGATCGTGTCCGGGGTCAGGACGGCGCGGCGGGCGGTGGATCGTGGCGGGGCATGGCCAGCAGGACGGACAGGGCGAGCGCCGTGCCGCCCACCCGCAGGGCCAGCAGCAGCGGATCCTCGGGCAGCCTCTCGCCGAACGCGAGCGTCCCGAGCACCGCGGTGAACAGACAGGTCACCGTGGTGCACACCGGCACGATGAGGGACGCCCGGCAGCGCTGCAGGGCCGCCTGCGACATCACCAGACCGGCCCCCGCGGTGAACAGCAGCAGATACGGATACGGGGACCCCAGCAGCGACCACGCGGCCTCGCCCAGATCGGTGCTGGTCAGGCGGCTGGACGTGCCCTTGATGGCCAGCGAGCTGACCCCGTAGAGCAGACCCACCGCCACTCCGTAGCCGATCCCGCTGGTCGGCACCCGGTGCCGTTTGGCCGCCCGGCTCTCGACCCGTACGTACAGCCAGACGCCCGCCGCCAGCGCCGGCACGCAGACCAGCAGCACCAGCATCCACGGCGCCCCGCCGCTCACCACGTCCTCGCCCTCGCGCACCGAGGCGACGACCATCAGCAGGGCGACGAGCACCCCGCCGAGCGCGTAGCGTTCGCGGCCCGTCGACTCCTCGCCGAGCACGGCCGACGACAACAGCAGGAGCAGCACCAGACCGGAGACGAAGATGCCCTGCGCCGCCGCGATCGGCAGTGCGCGGTAGACGACCAGTTGGGCCCCGAACCCGGCCGCCAGCGCCAGCGCGCCGACGATCCACAGCGGGCTGGTCGCCAGTACCCGGATCACCCGCAGCGGCCGGCCGGCGGAGAGCGCGGGCAGTGAGCCCAGGGCCCGTTTCTCCACCACGAAACCCACGCTGTACAGCGCGTTGGCGACCAGGGCCGCGCCGACACCCCACCACATCGCGCTACCTCCGCCGCGCGTGGGCCAGCAGGATGGAGGCCGCCCCGGGCACCGCGCACGCCGCCCGGTCCAGCAGCCGCAGCGGACGCGGCACCCCGTGGAAGGGGGCGCCCTTGACCGTCACATCGGTGAAGCCGGACGCCGTCAGGAACGAGCGCAGCGCACGGGCCGTGTACAGCCGCAGATGTCCGACCACCTCCGAGCCGGGGCGGCCGTGGATCCCGCGCAGACTGACCTCCGAGAACACCGGCTGCACCCCGGCGAGCAGCAGCGCCCGGTTGTACCAGGCCGCCAGGTTCGGGGTGGACAGCATCAGATGGCCGCCGGGCCGCAGCACCCGCCGCAGCTCGTCCAACGCCTGGTCCGGGTCGACCAGATGCTCCAGGATCTCGCTGAACAGCACCGCGTCCGCGCACCCGTCGGCCAGCGGCAGCCCGCCGTGCTCCAGCTCCCCGCGCACCACCGCGCCCATCCGGGGCCGGGCCCGGCGCAGTGCGTCCTGCGACCAGTCGACCCCGATCAGCCGGTGCCCGGCGAGGAACGGGGCCGCCGTCGCGGCCGCCGTGCCGTCGCCGCACCCGATGTCGAGGATCACCTGCCCCGGCGCGTCCAGCGCATCGGCCAGCAGCCGGGCCTGCCGTCTGCTGCGCCCGTCGCCCGAGGCGACGGGCACGGCCGGATTCTCGTAGAAGTCCCGCAGCCCGGGCGGGGGAGAGGCGGTGCCGGTCATACGGTCTCCGAGGACGTCGAGGCCAGGTGACGGGTGAACATCTCGCGCAGGCGCACGCCGTCCTCGTCCCCCAGCAGGGTCCGCGACCAGCGCAGCGCCAGATGCAGCCGGCCGCCCGTGGACGCCGTGGTGAACGTCAGCCCCCGGGGCATCCGGGCGGGCGCGGAGAACCACACGGCCGTCGCCCGGCCCGCCTCCCCGAAGTCCAGCGGATACGGCACCCGGCCGATGTTGCTCAGCAGTGTCGTCGAGGTCCACGGCCCCGCCAGCACCCGCAGCCCCCGGGTGACCGCGGCGCGGGCGGCCACCGGCAGCAGCGGCGCGGTCAGCAGGGAGGCGGCGCGGCCCAGCGGCGGCCGGGGGCGCGCCTTGAGCGCCCGGGTCCGCTCGGCGGTCGCCCGGAGCAGGGCGGCGACGTCCGCCCCGGGCACCAGCTCCGCGGCGGCGAAACCGACCTCCACCAGCCGGGTGCCGTTCCCGATCGGCATCTCGGGCCCCCGGGTGCGGTCGTCGACCGGCATGGTGATCCGCAGCGGCCTGCGGTCGGCCCCCGGCGCACCCTGTGCCCGGTTCCAGTCGGCCACGGTGAGCGCGGTGGCCACCATCAGCTGGTCGTTCACCGTGTACGGCGCTCCGGACTCCCGCCGGGGGACCGGCAGTTCGGCCAGCAGCATCGCGTTGCCCGGTACCGGGGACGGCCCCGGCGCGCCCGCCGCGATCCGGGCGGGACGGGCCAGCGGAGCCGCCGGCGACTCCCCGGCGGGCGGCTCGGACGCCGGGCGCGCCGGGGCGGGCGCCGGCGCGGCGCGGTGCGCGCCGTAGACCTCGGCGGCCGTCGCCGCCAGCCGCATGCACGCCGGGCCGTCCAGAGCGGTGTGGTGCACGGCGAACACCAGCACACACCCCTCGCCGCCCGGCTCCCGCACCACGTCCAGCCGCAGCGGCGGCGACGCGGTCAGCGACGGGGCCTGGTCCAGCGCCCGGGCCCGGGCCCGGGCGAGCGCCCCGGGCCCGGACGGCGGGAAGGAGACCGGATCCGGGTCGGCGCTCCCGGTCAGCTCCCACTCGTAGCGCCGGGCGAACGCACCCCGGGGGCGCTCCCGCATCAGCGCCCGGGGGTGCCGGGCCAGCGCCTCGGCGAACGCGGAGCGCAGCCGCCCCTCGTCCACCCGGCCGGGCAGATGGATCTCGATGTGCACCGTGTTCGGCTCGGCGTCCTGCTCGCAGTGCCGGGCCACCTCGTCGACCACCGGGAACGGCACCCGCGCCGGGGGCCCGGGCCGGGGCCCGCCGCCCCGCGCCCGCGACTGCTGCGTGGTCGCCATCAGGTGCTCCCGCCGGGACGGGGCGGCGGAGTTCCCTGCGGCCGCTTCGGGTCGGTGGACACCGTCCGGCCCGAGGGCGCGGCGGACTGCGCCGGAACCGTGGGCGCCTCGCCGGACGCCGTGGCCGGGGCGGCCGTGCCCGGGCCACCGGCGGCCCGTCGGCCGAGCGGTCCGCGTCCGACCGTGACCAGCGCCGCGAACAGGCCGACCAGGGCGAGGAACTGGGCCGTCGCACCGAACGCGCCCTCGTCCGCGGCCGTGGTGTCCCCGGTGCCCACCGCCGCGACGACACCCGCGGCGGCCATCGCCGCGAACGCCACCGGAGCGAGCCACTGGGGCCGGAAGCGGGCGAGTACGGCGAGGAGGGGCACCGCCAGGGCCAGCGGCCCCGCGATCACCACACCCACCAGGGTGAGCGCCACGGTGCCCAGGACCAGACCCGGCCCCGGCGGTACGGGCCGCTCCTCGGCCGCGTACGGATCGGCTCCCCGCCGGCGTACGAAGGCGAGTCCCACGAGCACCAGGAGCAGTGCTCCCGCGCCGATCAGACCCACCTGGTAGATCCGGGCGGGCTCGTACTCCAGGGTGACCTTGCCGCCCTCGCCCTCCGGGACGAGCCAGGCCTGCTGCCAGCCGTCGATCCGCAGTGGCGTCAGCTCCTTGCCGTCCAGGGTGGCCTTCCAGCCCGCGTTGTGGTTCTCGTGGATCTGGAGGTAGGAGGCCGCGCCCGGGCCGACGGCGATCGTGCGCCGGTCGCCGTCGCCCTGCTCGACGTCCACCGACCGCGGCGTGCCCGCCCCGGCCTCGGAGGTGCCGTTGCTCAGCGTGACGTCCGTGATGGCGAGCGGTCCCGCGTCTCCCGCCTCGACGGTGGTGGACGAGGCGGCCAGCTCCACCGAGCCGTCCT
The DNA here is from genome assembly GCF_055792845.1 of Streptomyces sp. DSM 106670. Lineage (NCBI taxonomy): Bacteria > Bacillati > Actinomycetota > Actinomycetes > Kitasatosporales > Streptomycetaceae > Streptomyces > Streptomyces sp. DSM 106670. The sequence continues at coordinate 580,242 of NZ_CM147704.1, read as the reverse complement.
TCGTGCACGGCGTGACCTCGATGGGGCGGCGCTGGGTCAGGTCCCGCACCCGGCCCTCGGCCCGGGTCTCCAGGAACGTACCGCCCACCGACAGGACCGGTCCCTTGCCGCAGGCCAGACTGAAGGTCTTGTCCGGCTTCGGCTGCGGCGAGCGGTACTCCTCCAGCGCCGGGATGTAGACCTCGCTCAGACCGACCGGCAGCTGCAACTGGTCGTCGGCTACCGGGTTGTGGACGGTCAGCGGAGCCTGACGCGAGATGGTGATGTCCATCCGGTCGGTGTTGATCGGCGAGAAGCGGGCCATGCCGTTCTCGTCCACGGCCGCCACCGCCGTACCGTCCGGCGAACTGATCTGCACCTGCTCGGGCCGGGTGGACAGACCGCCGGCCGCCGCGAAGACGATCTCGCCGACCTCCTTCTTCTCCGGCCACGACAGATGCAGTACGGGGCGTTCGCCCGCGATCCACGCCGTGGTCAGATCACCGTCGGTCAGATTGCGCGGACTGAGGTTGGTGCCAAGCCGCGCGGTGGAGTCGGCGCTCACCTCGATCCTGTCCCGCTCGCCCGTCAGCTCGAACAGCAGCTTGTCCAGCTCGTCCCCGGGTACCGGGACCGCGCTCGCGGACACCTTGTACGTGCCCGCCTCCTGGGCGGTGAACTGCCGGTGCAGACCGACCTCGGCCGCCACCGAGGACAGACCGCCCGGGTCGCTGCCGCGCCGCAGCGAGTAGACCGTGGAGTCCGCACCCTCGCGCGGCGCGTCCGTGGGCAGCTCCAGCATCCGGGTCACCTGCACCCCGGGGATCGCGATATCGGTGAACCCGGCGCCGGTGAGACCCGGGCGCCCCTGCTGGGACTCCAGGATCGTCACCTTCAGCCAGGCGGCCTGCCCGGCGGGCGCGGCCACCTGCTGCGCCGACCCGTCCGTCCGCAGCGGACTGTCCTTGAAGCCCCGGTCCGTCTCGACGCGGACGACGGTCGGCGCGGCCCGCACGTTCGCACTGGGCAGCGGAGTCACCTGGAGCGAGCCCGGAAGGTCCGTCGGGGCGGTGAAGTCGATCCGCACCCACTCGTTCTCGGGCGAGCCCGGCGAGCCCTCGGCCCAGCCGGTGTCCGGATTGCCGTCGAACGCGTTGACCGGGTCGTACTGCGGCAGATGGAACAGCCAGTTGCCCACCGAGGAGGCGCTGACCTTCTTCGCCCCGCGCAGCACGGCGGTCGTCTGATGCTCCGCGCCGGACGTCGGCAGGATCTGCCGGGGGCTCCGGCCCGGATCCTGCGCGGCCTCGGCGGCGTTGCGCTCATCCGCGGTGTACGTGTACGAGGTGTTGGAGTTGACCAGCCCGAACCGGGTGTCGGCGCGCCGCAGCCCGTCGCCCGCCGCGTACAGCGAGGGCCGTCCCAGGCCCGGGTGCGCGTCACCGGCCAGCACGGCCGGCCGGCCTTCCAGCGCGCCGCTCGCCGACAGCGGGAGCAGCGACTCGGGCCCGCCGCTCACGACGGCCGTCGAGGCCACCGGAGCCGTGCTCGCCCGGCCCGGACGTTCCGTCCCGGCGGGCGGTTCGTAGATCTCCACGGCCCGCTGCCGTGGATAGAGGCCCTCGACCTGTACGGGAGTGTCCGCGGCGATCCGGCCGCCGGTCATCACCGGACCGAACCCGGTCACGCGCCGGTACCCGGAGGCCTCCAGCGTGCGCTTCACCGTCGTCGTGGGGACATACCCGAGCTGGTCGGGATCCAGGTCGTTGCGGACCACCACATGGTGCAGCCCGGCCCGGTTCAGATACTCGCTCAGCCCCGGAACCTCACCGCCGGAGGTCAGCGCCTGCTCGACGGCGTCCATCGCCCGCCGGTTGCCCGGCGTACCGAAGGGCACGTAGTCCCTCTGTGCCCAGGGCGAGTTGGCGAGCACGTCCAGCGGCTGGTCGATGGGGGAGCCCCAGGTGTAGATACCGTGCGCGGTCGCCGGCACCACCAGGGCGCGGTCGTTCGCCGCGTTCTTCTTCAGCCAACCACCGGTCGCCTCCCAGTACTTCGGCAGCTGTTGGAACGAACCCGTCTGCAGGATCGAGCCGTTGACGTACGGCCAGGCCAGACCCGGCAGCACGATCACGGCGGCGACCACCGGCGCGAGCCGGCGGGCCCGCACCGCGTTGCCGCCACCGCGCGCCGCGACGGCGACGGAGGCCACCGCCGTCAGGTGCGCGAGCCCCAGCGCCAGGGCCAGCGCCACACCCGTCTGGAACTTGTAGATGTTCCGGAACGGCACCAGCCAGCCGTCCAGCCACTCCTGCACGGTCCCGTGGAACAGCCCGCCCAGCGCACCGCCGTAACCGGCGAGCGTCACCAGCGCGACGCTCAGGACCGTGAGCACCAGCCAGCGGCGCTCGGGCAGATCACGCCGCGCCAGACCCGCCAGACCCAGGGCGGCGGCGAGCGCCGAGCCGAGGATGGTGACGGTCGCGGTGGCGACGGTCCAGCCGGCGGGCAGCCAGGCCTCGCCGAAGTTCAGATAGCCGACCCAGTTCCCGCCGCCGCGCAGCATCTCCGTCGCCGACATGGTCGTCGTGGTGGTGTACGAGGACTCCACGTACGGCATGAAGTTCTCGCCGAAGGTCCCGAGCAGCAGCAGCGGCACGATCCACCAGGCGGTCGCCAGGATCACGCCCGGTATCCACCAGGCCAGCAGCGCCCGCTTGCGCGGACCGCCCGGCCGGGACAGCAGATACAGCCCCACCGGCAGCAGCGAGGCCAGCGTGGAAGCGGCGTTGACCCCGCCCATCAGCGGGATCAGCAGCGCGGAGCGGGCCGCGGCGATCCTCGGCGCGAGCCGCGGGTTCGTCAGCGGCAGCAGCACCCACGGCAGCAGCGCGCCCGGCAGGGCGGCGGCCGAGGTCGAGCCCACGACGATCGTGTACGTCGGCCACAGCGCGTACACCACCGCACCCAGCAGCCGGGTCGCCGGGGAGCCGACACGCAGCCGCTCCGCCAGCCGCAGCGCGCCCCAGAAGGCGGTCGCCACGATCAGCGAGAGCCACAGCCGCTCCGCGAGCCAGACCGGTACGTGCAGCAGGTCGGCCGCCCCGTAGTACGGCAGCATCGGGATGGCGTAGCCCACGTACTGGTCGGCGATCCCGCCGAACCCGGCCCGGCTGTGCCACAGCTCGCCCAGGTCGCCCAGGAAGCGCCAGGGGTCCGCGACGACGCCGAGCTTGGTGTCGAACGTCATCCGCCCGGGCGACACCGCGAGGAACGCCGCGAACACGGCGGCCCAGAAGCCCAGCAGCCAACGCCGCGACCGGGGCGGGGGCGGGCCCTCGGAGGAGCCCGGCGGCACGGGACCCGCACCGTCCGGGGCCGTGGGCCGGGGTGGGTGGACAGCGCTGGTCATGAACACCGCCGGAGGATGAGGAGGAGGTTCCAGGTGGCGAACTCCCGCAGTACGGGGATCCGCGGCACGAGCTGGGGAAGGACGGGCCAGTAGCGCGAGCGGGCCGAGACGACGGCCACGTCGGAGCGGCTCCGGACATGGCTCAGCGTCTCGCCGACGCCGATCTTGAAGAGGTTCTCGCCGAGCCGGTGTTTGGCCGGGCCGCCGGTGCGCCGCTCGTAGCGGCTCCGGGCGCGTTCGGCGCCGAGGTAGTGCCAGGGCGCCCACTCGTGGCCGCCCCACGGGGAGAGCCAGTTGGTGTAGGAGACGTAGATGAGGCCGCCGGGGCGGGTCACCCGGGCCATCTCGCTGAGGAAGGTGTGGGGGTCGGCGACGTGCTCCAGCACGTTGGAGGAGAAGCAGACATCGGCCGCGCCGTCGGCGAGCGGCAGCAGATAGCCGTCGGCGACGACGGTGTCCGCGCGCTGCCCGGGGCCGATCTCCGCCGGATCCGGTTCGAAGAGATAGCTGTGCGCACCGCGCCGCCGGAACTCCCGGGTGAAGTAGCCGTCGCCGCCGCCGATGTCCACGACGACCTTGTCCCGGAGCGGACCGTGCCGCTCGACCTGGTCGGCCGCGTCACGGGCCAGCAGGGTGTATGCGGTGGCGGGGTCGCCCTGTTCGCGCAGGAAGGCGCGGAACAGGGCGGCCGACCGCCGGAACGAGGGGTCCTTCACGCGCTCGCGCCGATCGCCGGGGCGCCCGGGCCGCTCGCCGCACCGGCGGCCGCCTCGGCGGCCACCGCCGCGAACCGGCGCACACTGGCGGTCCACCGGTAGTCCGCGGCGCGTTCGCGGGCCGCCTTGCCCATCGTCTCGCGCCGCTCGTCGTCCAGCGCCAGCGCACACCAGGCGGCGGCGAAGGAGGACGCGCCCGGAGCGAGGATCCCGGTGACTCCGTCCTCGACGGAGTCGCGCAGCCCCGGCACGTCGAAGCCCAGGGTCGGGGTGGACCGGGCCGCCGCCTCCGTGACGACGAGCCCCCAGCCCTCCACGGCCGCCGGGTGCAGCAGCATCCACGCGGCACAGAGCAGCCGGTGCTTCTCCGCCTCGGTCACATGACCGGCGAACTCCACACCCGGACCGGCGAGTTGTTCCAGCCGGGCCCGCTCCGGGCCGTCGCCGACGATGACGAGCCGGCCGCCGGTGACCGGCCGGACCCGCTCCCAGAGCTGGAGCAGCAGATCGACGCGCTTGTAGTCGACGAGCCGGCCCAGCGCCACGAACAGCGGCGTGGCGGACCGCTCGCCCTGCGGGCTCGGCTCCTGGACCCCGTTGTGCACCACCCGGATCCGCCGGTCGGGCACGCCCAGTTCGCGCAGGGCGCCCGCCGTGGACGGGGAGACCGCGATCATCAGGTGGTCGCGGTAGGCCCGGGACAGCGCCCAGTGTTCGAGCTTGCGCCCGGCACGGGCCACCGGCGTCGGGAAGCGCATGTCCCACAGATCGGTGTGCACATGGTTGACCAGGCACACCGTGGGTCCGCGGTGCCACAGGGGCGCCAGGTACGGCATGCCGTTGCAGACCTCGACGAGCAGGTCGCACGTCCCGATGTGCCGGGCGAACGCGGATCGCGCGCCGACGTAGTGCCCCAGCGTGCTGCCCGCCGAGACGACCCGGTAGGACCGGCGTGCGGCCTGCCCGCCGCACAGCAGCGTGACGTCGTGGCCCTGCTCGGTGAGGCCGAGGGCAAGCTGGTCGACCAGCAGCTCGGAGCCGCCGGCGGCCGGATTGCCCAGGTCGCGGTGGGCGAGGAAGACGATACGTCTGGGGACGGCGGGAACCGGGGCGGACGCCGGGCCCTGACCCGGGCGTGCGACGGCGTCGAGCAGTGGGGGAGGTACGTGCTGGGGCATCGGTGCTCCAACTCGGCTCGGGATGTAGGGAATTCGGGGAAGCGACCCTCGGGGTCGAGGGCCGTGCCGTACGGGGCGGGGAGCGGGAGGGTGGGGAGAAGCGAAGTACGGAGGAGGTGGGGAAGAACGGGAAGGGAAAGGAAAGGACGAGACCGGGGGGCCGTGCTCTGGTGGGGATAGACAGTTTTCGGCACGGGTACGCGCCCGGCTACTCACCGGTGCAACAACTTGCCGGTAACTCAGGTGTGCGGAATCGTCATCATGTGAGTATCCGGAGCTTCCGGCTCCGTCCGACGCCCCCGTACGACGAGCACGACGCCCGCGATCGTGAGCACACCGCCCAGTCCGGCCGCCCCGGCCGGCGCGGTCGTGCCGAGCATCGCCAGCCGGTCGCTGTCCGCCGAAGCGAGCTCGACCTGCTTGAGCTGGGTCTCCTCGGTGAACTCCACCCGCTTGCTCTCCAGCAGCACGACGGCGTCCTTCGTGGATCCCGGGGCGCGCAGCGTCTTCCTCGGCCCGATCGCCGCGTTGATGATGCGGCCGGTCCGCCGGTCCACGACCAGTTCGATACCGCTGTTGGAATACCACTCCTCGGCCAGCACCTGCGGGGTCTTCTTCTTCCCCACGAGCAGCCCCGGCACCTGGCGCACCCCGGTCCTGGTGGGCTCCACCTCGCCCTTGAAGAGATAGCCGGAGTAGCCCTGGATCTCCTTCTCACCTGCGTAGGACAGCCGCACCACACCGCCGAGCGTGCTGTCCCACCAGCGGTAGGAGCGCTTCTCGACGTCGAAGGGGAACTTCAGGTACGCCTCCCCGTCGAAGGCCGGGGACTCCTCGCAGCAGTGCACCGGCTCGTTGGTGGAGCGGTCGGTCACCCAGCGCTCCAGCGTCCACTGGAGGGCGTCACGGGGGTCCGAGGCGGGCAGGGTGCCCTGGTGGTCGACCGAGGTGGACACGTCCCACACGGCGTTGCCGCTCTTCTCGCTGTCGGCCACGTCCCCGCGCACCTGCCGGGTGATCGTGATCGTTCTGCCCTCGACCGTCTCCACCTCGGAGGTGTCGAAGTAGCTGCCCGTCCCGGTGAAGACGGTGGTGGTGTCGATGTCTATGGGGGTGCGCTTGGCATGCGGCTGGACGTACCAGACGAGCAGCGGCGCGAGGACGAGCAGGAAGACCCCTGCCCCCAGCAGGACAAGCGACAGGGGTGAAGCGTTGTGGCGCATCCGGGCACTCCTGGGTCGAATCTCTTCGCGGAGGTGCACGGGCCCCGGGCCGGTCAGCCCTTGATTGGCGTGAACAGTAAGCAAGCCCTTGACGGAATGTCAATGTGCTGTCGACACTGTGTCCCAGCCGGAGGGGCCCGGCTGAAGGGGTGGGGATCGTCTCCAGCAAGGAGCTGACCCGACTTATGCGCAGACTCATCGCCGCAACCGTCACCGTTCTGGTGGCCGCGTCCTTCGCCGTTGGTGCGGCGGTCGGTGTCGTGGCACTGCTCGAAGCCACTCCCGACCAGCCCAATACCCCTCTGATCAGCTATGACACCGGCCCGGCGGCTCCGTGACGCGGCCCGCCTGGCAGGAGGTCCCCCGGTCGAAGCTCGACCGCTTCGAGGCGATCGCCCGGTCCGAGGCCCCGGAGCTCGCCCAGACGATCCTGTACCAGATACGCCAGGAATATCCCTATCTACACCTTGTCGAGGACGAGTCCGGAGAGCCGCTGGCCCTCGTCGGCATCCGCCGCGCCATCGAAGGCTTCGTCCACAACCTCACCGCGGGCGCCCACCCACGGGTGCCGCCGGAGATGTTCCAGGAGTTCGGCCGGGGCGAAGGGCTCGAAGGCCGCAGTCTCGACGCGCTTCAGGCCATCTACCGCCTCGGGGTCCGGCTCACCTGGCGCAGGCTCGCCGAGATCGGCCAGCAGGTCGACATCCCCGCGCCCGCCATGTACGAGCTGGCCGAATCGGGATTCGAGTATCTGGACGGGCTCGTGGAACAGTCGGTACGGGGCTACGCCGAGGCGGCGGCCCGGCGCGCCAGTGAACGGCTCCGCCTCCAGCGCCAGCTGATCGAACTCCTGCTGATGGAACACCGCGGCGACGCGGCCCGGGGCCTGGCCGAGCGGGCAGCGCGGATCGGCTGGGAGCTGCCGGAGACGATCGCCGTGGGCGTGCTGATGCGCCCGGCCCGCGAGGCCGTGGCCCCCGCGGTGGGGCAGGGCATCCTGCTGGAGATGGAGAGCGAGCAGCCGCGCATCGTCATCCCGGATCCGGACACGGCGGGCCGCGCGGAGATCCTGCGGCGCGCCACGGCCGGCTGGTCCGGGGCGATCGGCCCGGCGGTCCCGCTGGCGGCCGCGGCGACCTCGCTGCGCTGGGCCGAGACAGCGGTCCAGCTGATCAAGAAGGACCTGCTGCCGCAGGGCGAGGTGCTGTACTGCACCGAGCGGACGGAGGAACTGCTGCTCCTCCCGGCCCAGGAGCTGATCGACGCCGCCGCCCGCCGCTGCCTCGCCCCGCTGGACGGGCTCAGCCCGACCCAGACGAAGCGGCTGGCCGAGACGCTGCTCGCCTGGATCGAGACCCCCGGCGGCGCCCCCGAGGTGGCCGCCCGCCTGGGCGTCCACCCGCAGACGGCCCGCTACCGGCTGCGGCAGATCCGCGAGCTGTGGGGCGACGCCATCGACGAACCGGACCAGCGCTTCGAGATGCTCCTGGTGCTCCGCGCCCAGCGCCTCAGGGGAGGGCCGGCCCCGGCCCCGCGCTGAACGGCGACCGGCGGCCGGACGTCCACGGACGTCCGGCCGCCGGGGGAGTACCGGAGAGTGCCGGGATCAGACCGGGGTGACGTACGCCCCGGCGATCCCGCCGTCGACCAGGAAGTCCGTGGCGTTCACGAACGAGGAGTCGTCGCTCGCCAGGAACGCCACGGCGGCGGCGATCTCGGTCGGCTCCGCGAACCGGCCGACCGGGATGTGCACCAGACGCCGGGCGGCCCGCTCCGGGTCCTTGGCGAACAGCTCCTGCAGCAGCGGGGTGTTGACCGGCCCGGGGCACAGGGCGTTGACCCGGATCCCGTCGCGCGCGAACTGCACCCCCAGCTCGCGCGACATCGCCAGCACCCCGCCCTTGGACGCGGTGTACGAGATCTGCGAGGTGGCCGCGCCCATCCGGGCCACGAACGAGGCCGTGTTGATGATGGAGCCCCTGCCCTGCGCGCGCATATAGGGGATGGCCGCCTTGCAGCAGAGGAACACGGAGGTCAGATTGACCTCCTGCACCCGCCGCCAGGCCGCCAGGCCGGTGTCCAGGATGGAGTCGTCGTCGGGCGGCGAGATCCCCGCGTTGTTGAACGCGATGTCGACCGAGCCGTAGGTGTCGAACGCCGCCTTGAAGAGGGCGTCCACCTGCTCGGCGTCGGTGACGTCGGTACGGACGAAGAGCCCGCCCGCCTCCTCGGCGGCGGCCTTGCCGCGCTCCTCGTCCACATCGGCGCAGACGACGTGCGCGCCCTCGGCGGCCAGCCGCCGCACGGTGGCCAGACCGATGCCGCTGCCGGCTCCGGTGACGACGGCGGTGCGGCCGACCAGGCGGCGGCAGACGGAAGAAGTGTCGGTCATGGGCTCAGGCCTCCGTGCTGATGAAGACGTTCTTGGTTTCGGTGAAGGCGGCCAGGGCGTCCGGGCCGAGCTCGCGGCCCAGGCCCGACTGCTTGTAGCCGCCGAAGGGGGTCGAATAGCGCACGCTGGAGTGCGAGTTGACGGAGAGGTTGCCCGCCCGCAGACCCTGCCCGACGCGCAGTGCACGCCCGACGTCCCGGGTCCAGACCGAGCCGGCGAGCCCGTACTCGGTGGCGTTGGCGAGCCGCAGCGCGTCCTGTTCGTCCTCGAACGGCAGGACCACCGCGACCGGCCCGAAGACCTCCTCCACGGCCACCGGCGCGTCCGGCGAGACCCCGGTGAGGACGGTCGGCGGGTACCAGAACCCGGGGCCCTCGGGGGCCGTTCCGAGAACGGTCCGTACGCCGTCGGCGCCACGGTCGCCGTCGACGAAGCCCCGTACCCGGTCGAGCTGGAGCGCCGAGATCAGCGGGCCCACCTGCGTCTTCTCGTCGGCCGGGTCGCCCACCACCACGGCGGCGACGGCCGGGACGAGCAGCTCCAGGAAGCGGTCGTACACGGACCGCTCGACCAGGATCCGGGTCCGGGCGCAGCAGTCCTGACCGGCGTTGTCCAGGAAGGACATCGGGGCGGCCGCCGCCGCGGCCGCCACATCCGCGTCGGCGAAGACGAGGTTGGGGCTCTTGCCGCCCAGCTCCAGGGTGAGCCGCTTCACGCGCTCCGCGCAGCGGGTCATGATGTGCTTGCCGGTCCGGGTGGAGCCGGTGAACACGATCTTCGCGACACCCGGGTGCTCCACCAGGGCGCTTCCCGCCACCGGGCCCTCGCCGGGCAGCACCTGGAAGAGACCGTCGGGAAGACCGGCCTCCAGGGCGAGTTCGGCCAGCCGGAGAGCGGTGAGCGGGGTCGTCTCGGCGGGCTTGAGGAGGACGGCGTTGCCCGCAGCGAGGGCCGGGGCGAGACCCCAGGCGGCGATCGGCATCGGGAAGTTCCACGGCGCGATGACGCCGACGACGCCCAGCGGCTCCAGGACGGTGAAGTCGATCCCGCCCGCGACCGGGATCTGCCGGCCGAGCAGCCGCTCCGCCCCGCCCGCGCTGTAGTCGAGGAGGTCGCGGACGTTGCCCGCCTCCCAGCGGGCGTTGCCGATGGTGTGTCCGGCCTCCCGGACCTCCAACTGGGCCAGTTCCTCGATGTGTTCGTCGACGACCACGGCGAAGCGGCGCAGCAGCCGGGCCCGGTCGGCGGGCGCGGCGGCGGCCCAGCGCCCCTGGGCGGCCGCCGCGCGGGTGACGGCGGCGTCCACATCGGCGGCGGAGGCGGCGGGGACGGTGGCGATGACCTCGGCCGTGGCCGGGTTCAGGACGTCCAGGGTGGACGCCGCGGAGTGCTGTGACACGTACGGACCTCGATCAGGAAGAGGGAGCGGTCAGAGGCGTTCGAAGGAGCGGCGCAACTCCCAGTCGGTCACCGCGGAGTCGTAGGCGGCCAGTTCGACGCGGGCCATGTTCAGGTAGTGCGCGACGACCTCCTCGCCGAACGCCTCCTTGGCGATGGGGCTGGCCTCCCACAGCTCGGCCGCCTCGCGCAGGGTCGTCGGCACCTGGTCGTAGTCGCCGGTGTACGCGTTGCCCGTACACGCCTCGGGCAGCGGCAGCCGGTGCTCGACCCCGTACAGTCCGGCGGCGACCAGTCCGGCGACGGCCAGATGCGGGTTGACGTCGCCGCCGGGCAGCCGGTTCTCGAAGCGCATCGAGCGCCCGTGGCCGACGACCCGCAGGGCGCAGGTGCGGTTGTCGACGCCCCAGGCGACCGCGGTGGGGGCGAAGGATCCCGGCTGGAAGCGTTTGTAGGAGTTGATGTTGGGTGCGTAGAGGAGGGAGAAGTCCCGCAGGGCGGCCAGCTGACCGGCCAGGAAGTGCCGCATCAGCTCGGACATGCCGCCCTCGCCGTCGCCCGCCATCATGTTCTCGCCGTCCGCGTCGGTCAGCGAGAGATGGATGTGGCAGGAGTTGCCCTCGCGCTCGTCGTACTTGGCCATGAAGGTCAGCGAGACGCCCTCCTGGGCCGCGATCTCCTTGGCGCCCGTCTTGTAGACGGCGTGCTGGTCGCAGGTGGTGAGCGCCTCGTCGTAGCGGAAGACGATCTCGTGCTGACCGGGATTGCACTCGCCCTTGGCGGACTCGACGGTCAGCCCGGCCTGCTGCATCTCGTTGCGGATGCGGCGCAGCAGCGGCTCGATCCGTCCCGTGCCGAGGATGGAGTAGTCGATGTTGTATTGGTTGGCCGGGGTCAGCCCGCGGTAGTCGCGGTCCCAGGCCTCCTCGTAACTGTCCCGGAAGACGATGAACTCCAGCTCCGTGCCGACCTGCGCCGTGCAGCCGAGCGCGGCCAGCCGGTCCAGCTGGCGCCGCAGGATCTGGCGCGGCGCCGCGACGACCGGGCTGCCGTCGTGCCAGGCGAGATCCGCGATCAGCAGGGCGGTCCCCTCGTGCCAGGGCACGGGGCGCAGGGTGGCGGCGTCGGGGACCATGCCGAAGTCGCCGTAGCCGTTCTCCCACGAGGACATCGCGTAGCCGTCGACGGTCCGCATCTCGGTGTCCACGGCCAGGAGGTAGTTGCAGCCCTCGGTACCGTGCTCCAGCACCTCGTCCAGGAAGAACCCGGCCGCGAACCGCTTCCCCTGAAGCCGGCCCTGCATGTCCGGGAAGGCCAGCACCACAGTGTCTATCGACCCGTCCGCGACACGCGAGCGGAGCTCGTCGACGCCGAGCGGGGGTGTGCGGTCTGCCACGGGATGCCTCCTTGGGTGAACCGGGAGGCATAAGGTATGACAGAGAACCATTGCTTGGGAAGGGGATCCGCCAGTGGCCACGAGGGAGAGAGCGGACGACACCCGTCCGGCGGCAGCCGCCACCGACGCGGCGGCGGGCGAGCCGGACGCCGCGACCGCCCGGCTGGACTCCGTGCTGCGCCCGGTCCGCGCGGGCAACGGCTTCGAGGAGGCGCTGGAGCAGGTCCTCCAACTGCTGCGGCTCGGCCTGGTGCCGCCCGGCGAGCGGCTGCCCTCCGAGCGCGAGCTGGCCCAGCATCTGCGGATCAGCAGGGTCACGCTGCGCGAGGTCCTCAAGGTCCTCCAGGACCAGAACATGGTCGAGAGCCGCCGCGGCCGCTACGGAGGAACGTTCGTCCTGCCGCGCACCGCCGCCCCCGACGACAGCGACGAACTGCGCCGCCGGATCGCCGCCGTCGACGTGGAGGACACCCTGCGCTTCCGCGAGGTGCTGGAGGCCGGGGCGGCGGGCCTGTGCGCCGAGGGGCTGCCGGCCGACGGCGAGGCCCGGCTGCGGGCCGCGCTGGACGCGACGCACGGCGCCCGGCTGGAGGACTACCGCCGCCAGGACACCCTGCTCCACCTCACGCTCGCCGAACTCTCCGGCTCCCGCACGCTCGCCGCCCAGTACGCCGCGGTCCGGGCCACCCTCAACGAACTGCTCGACTGCATCCCGCTGCTGGTGCGCAACCTGGAACACTCCCAGCAGCAGCACGCGGCCGTCGTCGAGGCGGTGCTCGACCGGGACGCGGACGCGGCGCGCGAGATGATGCGCGAACACTGCGGCGGCACGGCGGCCCTGCTGCGCGGCTTCCTCGCCTGAGCCGGTCCGGCGGTCCGGCGGTCCGGTGGACCGGTGGACCGGCGGACCCGCGCGGCGAATCCGTAACCACTCTTTAACGCACGGCCCTTGCCATTCGCTCCTACGTTCCACAAAGGTGTGCCGACGAACCTTTGACCGACGCAGTGTGCCACCGACTCCCATCGGCGGAGTCGACAGACATCGGGAGCGCTCATGGCTCAGGGAACCGAAACACCCGCCGGACCACCCGCCGGACCTTCCGGCGGCGCGGACCCGGGAACGTCCGGCACGGACGCGTATCTGCACCGCCGCACCCTGCGCCGGGGCAGCGCCGGCTGGCTCCTGCTGACCGGGCTGGGCGTCGCCTACGTCGTCTCCGGCGACTTCTCCGGCTGGAACATCGGCCTGTCCAAGGGCGGCTTCGGCGGCCTCGCCGCGGCCATGGTCCTGATGGGCGTCATGTACGCGTGTCTGGTCTTCGCCCTGGCCGAACTCTCCGCCATCCTGCCCACGGCGGGCGGCGGTTACGGCTTCGCCCGGCGGGCGCTCGGCACCTGGGGCGGCTTCCTGACCGGCACGGCCATCCTCATCGAGTACATCCTCGCCCCCGCCGCCATCTCCCTCTTCATCGGCGACTACGTCGAATCGCTCGGCCTGTTCGGGCTCACCTCCGGCTGGCCCGTCTACCTCGCCTGCTTCGCGATCTTCATCGGCATCCACCTCTGGGGCGTCGGCGAGGCGCTCCGCTTCAGCCTGGTGGTGACCGCCATCGCGGTGGCCGCGCTCCTCATCTTCGCCGTCGGCGCGTTCACCGAGTTCGACGCGGGCCGTCTCAACGACATCCCGGCGGACGCCTCCGCCTTCGGCTCCAACTCCTGGCTGCCCTACGGACTCCTCGGCATCTGGGCCGCCTTCCCCTTCGGCATGTGGTTCTTCCTCGGCGTGGAGGGCGTGCCGCTCGCCGCCGAGGAGGCCAAGGACCCGGTCCGCTCGATGCCGAAGGCCCTGGCCATCTCGCTCGCCGTCCTGGTCTTCCTGGCCCTCATCACCTTTGTCTCCGCCACCGGGGCCCAGGGCGCCAACGCCATCAAGGAAGCCGGAAACCCGCTGGTGGTGGCCCTGCAGGGCAGCGGCGAGCCGACCGTCCTGAGCCGCTTCGTGAACTACGCGGGCCTCGCCGGACTGGTCGCCTCCTTCTTCTCCCTGATCTTCGCCGGATCCCGTCAGCTGTTCGCCCTCTCCCGGGCCGGCTACCTGCCCCGCTTCCTCTCCCTCACCAACCGCCGCAAGTCCCCCTACCTCGGCCTGCTGATCCCCGGCGTCATCGGGTTCACGCTCGCCGCCTGGAGCGGCAACGGCGGCCGGATGCTGAACGTCGCCGTCTTCGGCGCCACGATCAGCTACGCCCTCATGGCGCTCTCCCACATGATGCTGCGCCGCCGCGAACCGGAACTGCCGCGCCCCTACCGCACCCCCGGCGGCGCGCTCACCTCGTCCGTGGCCTTCGTTCTGGCATGCTCGGCGCTGGTGGCGACCTTCCTGGTGGACCGCGACGCGGCGTTCATCGCGCTCGGCGTGTACGCCGTGGCCCTGGCCTACTTCGCCCTCTACAGCCGTCACCGGCTGGTCGCGGGAGCCCCGGAGGAGGAGTTCGCCGCCCTGGCGGCGGCCGAGGCCGAACTCGCCCGCGACTGAGCCCCGCGCCCCTGTCTCCAGCACCACGATCCAACGAGGAGTACGTTCCATGTCCCGGCCCGTCATCGGCATCAGCACCTACCAGGACCCGGCCCGCTGGGGTGTGTGGGAGATGCCCGTGGTGCTGTTGCCCGCCGCCTACCCGCGCCTCGTCCGGGCGGCGGGCGGACGCGCGGTGCTGCTGCCGCCCGACGACGCGGCGGACGCGGCCCGGGACACCGTCGCCGCCCTGGACGGGCTGGTGATCGCCGGCGGAGCGGACGTGGAACCGGCACGGTACGGGGCGGTCGCCGACCCCCGTACCGGCCCCCCGGCCCGCGAACGCGACGCCTGGGAGCTGGCCCTGATCCGGGCGGCGGTCGAACAGCAGGTCCCGCTGCTCGGCATCTGCCGGGGCATGCAGCTGCTGAACGTCGCCCTCGGCGGCACCCTGCACCAGCACCTGGACGACCACACCGGCGGCCCCGGCGTCTTCGGCAGCCACCCGGTGACCCCCGTGCCCGGCACCGCGTACGCGGACGCCGTACCGGAGACCGCGGTGGTGCCCGCCTACCACCACCAGGCGGTCGACCGCCTCGGCGCCGGCCTGGTCGCCTCCGCCCACGCGCCCGACGGGACCGTGGAGGCCCTGGAACTCCCCGGGCACGGGAGCCTGGTGCTCGGCGTGCAGTGGCACCCGGAGATGGGCGAGGACACCCGGGTCATGGCCGCCCTGGTCCGGGCCGCCGGGGGAGCGGCGGACCTGCCCGACGCCCGGCCCGCGGCGGAAACACCCGTACGCGCCTGAGCTGAGCCGTCCCGCGCGTGCGTGGGGCGGTGGGACCTCAGCGGCGGGTGTCGGGCAGGCGCGGCCCCGCGACCCCGCCGGAACTCTCGAAGCCCGGCCCGGAGAACTCGGGCCCCGCGAACGCCGGCGAGCTGAAGCCGGAGCCCTCGCCGCGACCTGCCGCAGGCGTGGCCGTCTCGGCGAGTCGCTGGAGCAGGAACGGCCGGATCCCCCGGTCGCGCAGCGCCGCCAGCCACGCCTCACGGGCGTCCTGGAGGGCGGGGGACCGGTCGGGCACGTCCGCCGCGCCGTCCGCCGACTGCTTCGCCGCCGTGCGGTAGAGGGCGACCACGCTGACCAGGCCCGTGACCGCCGCGACCACCAGACTGGACCAGCCGACGCCGACGAGCGTGCCCGCCAGGGCCGACAGACTCCCGGTGAGCCGCAGCCCGTACCCGAGGAGCAGGAACGTCGCCGCGGCCACGGCGGCGAGCACCGGCGTCAGCACCCCGAGGACCGCCAGCACTCCGGCTCCCGGCCGTTCCTGGTCGCCCGGCCCGGAGAGCGGCGACACCCCGGCTTCCCGCCGCCCGCCCCGCGCCTGCCGCCGCAGAGCCGCGTACCGCCGGTACTCGGCGTCGGCGGCGGCGGTCGTGCGCGCGACGGCCGCCAGGCCCAGGACCCGCAGCCGACCGCCGGGGAACCCCGAGCGTTCGAGCAGGCGTCGGATCTCCGGGGAGGCGATCACCTCGTCGAGCGCGCTCGCGTAGTCGGATCTGTCCTCGTCCCCGAGCCGGGAAGGTCTGCCCATGCTGTCCCTCGGTCGATGCTGTCGATACGGGTGTCTATGCCGATACGGGTGTCTATGCGGGTGTCGACATACAGATGGGGCGGCGGGTGTGCGCCGCCCACCGGACAGCGGGGGCGCGCGCCTGCCGCGTGCGCACCCCCGCCGGTGTCCGGTGAGATGTTCCTAGAGGTGCTGCACGACCGCGGGCATCAGGTCCTGGAAGGTCCGCCCGTCCGCCGCCGCGCCGATCGCGGTCATCTGCCAGCCCGAGCCGGTCCGCTGGACCTTGGCCATGATCTGGGCGGTGTGCCGCCCGCCACCGGTCAGGGTGTACCGGGCCAGTTCCTGGCCGTTGCTCTCGTCGACCAGCCGGCAGAAGGCCGCCTCGACCTCCTCGAAGGTCTGGCCGGTGAACGAGTTCACCGTGAAGACGATCTGGTCCACATGGGCCGGCACACGCCGCAGATCGACGACGATGGACTCGTCGTCGCCGCCCTCGCCCGCTCCGCCGACCCGGTTGTCCCCGGTGTGCTGGACCGAACCGTCGTCGCTGGTCAGATGCTGGAAGAAGACCACGTCCTGCGGATCACGGCCGGCGAAGAGCACCGCCGAGGCGTCCAGGTCGATCTCACGGGCGGTCAGCCGTGCCAGAAATCCCTTACGGGGAGCGGACTTCCAGCCCAGCCCCATCCGTACGACGTCGAGCTCGCCGCCGCCGGACTTGGTGAGGCTGACCTGCTGGCCCTTGGTGAGGTTGATCGTCATCGTTCCGCCTTCGGTGCCTGTCGTGACGTGGGTGGGAGGTGCTGGTCCGGATCCCGGCGGGTCAGAGACTGACGCCGAAGTCGGCGATGATGCCGCTCAGGCCGGATGCGTAACCCTGCCCGACCGCCCGGAACTTCCACTCGGCGCCGTGCCGGTACAGCTCGCCGAAGACCATCGCCGTCTCGGTGGAGGCGTCCTCGCTGAGGTCGTAGCGGGCGATCTCCGCGCCGCCCGCCTGGTTCACCACGCGGATGTACGCGTTGCGCACCTGGCCGAAGCTCTGGCCGCGGCCCTCCGCCTCGTGGATCGAGACCGGGAACACGATCTTCGCGACGGTCGCGGGCACCGAGGAGAGGTCGACCTTGACGATCTCGTCGTCGCCCTCGCCCTCACCGGTGAGGTTGTCGCCGGTGTGCTCGACCGAACCGTCGGGGCTCTTCAGGTTGTTGTAGAAGATGAAGTGCTCGTTGGACTGCACCTTGCCCGCCTCGTCGCAGAGCAGCGCGCTCGCGTCCAGGTCGTAATCGGCGCCGGTCGTGGTGCGGACGTCCCAGCCGAGACCGACGAGGATCGCGGTCAGCCCCGGAGCCTCCTTGCTCAGCGAGACATTTCCGCCCTTGGCGAGGCTCACGCCCATGATGTTCTCCCTTGTGCGGTGACGGGTGTTCACGTGCTGGCGGCCACGCCACGGGTGACGGCGCGGACACTCTGCGGCAATGAATAAAATCTACAGCACTGTAGATTTTCGGGGCCAGAAGGTGTCGGGGCCGGAAGGTTCGCGACCAGGCGGCGAGCGGCATGGAGACGAGCGACCTGGAGGCGAGCGGTCCAGCCCCGGTCGGTGGCCGGTCCCGCCGCCGGGTGGATACGATTTCCCGATGCCCGGCGGGCGAAGTGCCGCGCCCGGGCGGGGAGAAGGAGAAAGGGGCCGTGCCGTGGACGCCGAAGGAGCCGGTGGCGAACGGGAAACGCCTGTCCGCAGGCGTGGCCAGGGCGAGCTGGAGGCCCAGGTGCTGTCGGTGCTGGGCGGGGCGAGCGAGCCGGTGACCGCCGCCTGGGTGCTGGAGCGGCTCGGCGCGGGCCTGTCGTACAGCACCGTCATCACGATCCTGACGCGGCTGCACGCCAAGCAGGCGGTCACCCGTACCGGACGGGGGCGCCCCGTCCTGTGGGAGCCCGTGGCGAACGAGGCGGGGCTCGCCGCCCTGCGGATGCGGCGGCTCCTCGACAAACAGAGCGACCGTGACGCGGTGCTCTCCAGCTTCGTCTCCGTACTCTCCTCGCACGACGAGGACCTGCTGCGGGCCCTGCTCGCCGAGAGCGGTCCCGACGGCACCGGCGCGCCCTCGGACCGGCCGGAGCGCTGACGATGGGGGTCTTCGTCTACCTGCCCCTCGTCCTTCCCCTGACCGCGCTGCCGATCGCCCGCCTGGCCGAACAGCACCTGCACCCCCGCAGGGCCGCCCGGCTGCTGACCACCGTCGCCGTGATCCTCGCCTCCTGCAGCCTGGTGTGCCTCGGGCTGCTGGTGGTCGTGGGTACGGCCCAACTGCCCGGCAACCCGCTGCCCGACGGCTGGTCCGACGACGAGGTGCGCGATGCCGTGCCGCACGACGCGTTCGCGGGCAAGGCGTCCATCCTGGCGCTCGTCGCCGTCACGGCGGCCTGCGGGTTCACCGTCCACCGCCACTACCGCTTCCGGGCCCGGGCCCACCGGGCGCTGGCCGGTCTGCCGGGCGGCGGCGATGTCGCCGTGCTGCCCGACGACGTCCCGTACGCCTACGCGCTCCCCGGCTCCCCGGGGCGGGTGATGGTCTCCACGGCCCTGCTCGCCTCCCTCGAACCGGCCGAGCACCGGGCGCTGTTCGCCCATGAGCGGGCCCATCTGACGGGCCACCACCACCGGCTGCTGCTCGCCACGCGGCTGGCCGGCTGCGTCAACCCGCTGCTGTGGCCGCTGCTCGGAGCCCTGGTCTACAGCACCGAGCGCTGGGCGGACGAGGAGGCGGCCCGGGTCACCGGCGACCGCCGGCTCACCGCACGCGCGGTCGGCAAGGCGGCGCTCGTCTCCCGCCCGGCCCCCGGCGGCACGGCCTTCGCCGCGTTCGCCGCCGCCGGACCGGTGCCGCGCCGGGTGGCGGCCCTCCTGGGCCCGGTACCGCCGGACCGCGGCTGGCCCCCGGCCCTCACCCCGGCCGGCGCCGCCGCGCTCGTCGCCGCGGCCGGGACGACCGTCTCCGCACTGTCCGCGCTGAACGCGGCCGTCGCGCTGTTCCTCGTCCTGGAGGCGGCGACACCGCTGTAGCCGTCGCGGGGCGCTCGGCCCACCGGATCGCTCCGGCGGGCCGAGCGCTGTCGGGGCACGACGTGCCGTCGGGTCAGGACGAGCTGGTGTCCAGCGCGGCGAGTGCCTGGGCCCAGCGGGCGTACTTCAGGTTGGCCAGATCTGCCACCGTCTTGACGCCGAACGCCTCCTGGAGCAGCTCGCCGTCGCGGTCCGAGACGCCCTTCAGGGCCGAGACGGGAGCCGAGAGGATGGTGGGCAGGTCCTTGTCCGCGTAAGCCTTGTCGAGCACCTTGTCCAGGTCGATCTGGGCCACTGCTGCCTCCTGGGAGCGTGTCTCCCCGCCTTGGCGGCGGGCGGCCCCGGTCGGGGCCATTCGCACAACTGCGGAGGGTGTCCGCGCGGTTCCCCGGCGTGTCCACGACAGAAGAATTCCCGCCATGCGGTTGACCTCAAGTGCGGTTGATGATCGACAGTCGCGCCCATGACACGTTTCTCGGATCTCGTTCGCCCTGCCGCCGGAACGGCTCTGATCAGTGAATGGCATACCGGTACCGCTGAACGTTCCCTCACGGCCGCCGACGCGGTGATGGAGGAATGGGCGGCGGCCAGGACGCCCGCCGGGCGCCTGGCGCAGCACGTCTTCCTGTCCACGGACGGCCGCAGGCTCCTCTTCTACGCGCAGTGGACCAGCGACGAGGACCATCTGGCATGGGCCCGCGCCCATCGCACCGGAACCGTCGGCCGCATCGACGCGCTCGTGCCCGGCATCGAGCGCCCGGGACCGCTCCGAACCCGCCTCGCCGGCAGCGTGGTTCACGACGCGGAGCGGCCGGCCGGTCTCTTCGTGGTGACCACGACGGCGGCGGAGGCAGCCGAAGCCGCCGTCACTCCGGCGCCGGGCCTGCTGGCGGTGCACATCCATCTGACATCGGACGGTGAGCAGGCGAAGGTCGTCGCCGAATGGACCGACATCGCCGCCCACAAAGCCGCCGCTCGCGAGAAGGCCGACTGCCGGCGGTACACGCTCCTCCGGGCGTACGACGACGACCGGTGCTAGGGGCCCGGTCCGCCGGACGCTCCAGGGCTACGGCGTATCGCGTTCGGTCGCCTCGCCGCGGATCACACGGGGAGCCGTCCGAGGGGCTTCGCCGCCGTCCGCCGCACCGGCCACGGGGCCGTCCTCTTCCTTGAGCGCCTGCTTCTCGCTCTTGAGGATGCGGGCTGCCTTGCCGGCCGACCGCGTGAGATCGGGCAGCCGTTTCACGGCAAGCACCGCCACGATCACCAGGAGGAGGATGGTGAGCTCGCCGATCCCGAACATGGTCGCTGCTTTCTCTGGAGCGGACTGGACGCCGAATCCGCAGGGCCGAATCGGCAGGGCTGAGTTTTCGGAGCTGAATCTGCACAGATGAATCTACAGGTCTGTAGAGCATCCGTTCGCAGGTTCCGGGATCACGCCTCCCGGATCCCGCCTCCCGCCTCCCGGATCCCGGATCCCGCCTCCCGGATCCCGGATCAACTCCCCGGCAGCAGACGTACGGTGGCATCCGGGAGGCGGCTCCACCAGTGGCCGTAGCGGCGGTAGACCTCCGGTTCACGGTCGGCGAGGAACCCCACCAGCGACCGGGCCTCGGCGGCGAGCCCCTCCCAGGCGTCGTCCGGCAGAGAGTGGAACGCGGTCGCCTCGACACCCCCGGCCACCGGACGCCACACCCCGGCCACGTACCCGTCGACGAGCAGCGTCGGCAGCACATCGCCGTTCGCCCGGATCACGGTCCTGCGGTACGCCTCCGGGAGAACCCGGCCACGATCCGCGTACGCCAGCAGCACGCTGTCCCACATCGCCATCAGCCGGGGCGGCGCCGGCTCCGCCCCGTCCGGCCGCGGAGCACCCGGCAGGTCGAACAACTCCTCGCCCTCCGGACCGGCCAGCCGATCCAGACCCCCGGCGAGCTCGGCCAGCGCCGCCCGCGCCCTGGCCCGCGTGACCATGGCGAACTGCGCCACGTCCGCGACCGAAGCGGGCCCGAACCCCGAGAGGTAGCGCAGGACCAGCGTCCGCAGCGACGCGGCGGACGCTTCCGGGTCCGTGCGTGGCGCACCGCTCCGCGGCGCGATGTACGAGGGCCGGTGGCCGAACGACCACGGCGACGCGGTGGGCGCGTGGAGCAGCGGCGTGTACTGCCGCAGCCCCCACCACGCCCCGGCCTTCGGCGGCGCGCCCAGCTGTTCACCCAGCCAGGCCTCGCACTCGGCGGTGGTCCGCGGCCGGTCCGCGAACTCCAGCAGCCGGGGGACCAGCGCGTCCGCGTCCTTTGCCGTCAGCCCGGACGCGGTGAAGCGGCTGCCCAGCCGGGAGGCGCGCACCACCGGATGCATGGCCTCCCGGAAGGCCGGATGGTCGTCCGCGTGCACGGCGTGGAGGGTGAGCCGCATCATGGTCGCCTTGACCACACGGTGGTCCGTGAACGCCGCGTCGAGCCCGGCCGGGTCGAATCCGGCGAGCCGGTTCCACAGCGCGACATACGGCGAGGCCGGCTGCTGGGCCTGCAGCGCGACCACCCGCCGCACCCCCTCGGCGGCGTCCAGCGCCTCCCGCCGCAACAGCAACTGCCGGGCGAGCGTCGATCGGTTGAGCCCCCGTGCGGTCATTCTCATGCCGTCGTCGATCCGTTCCTCCGGCCGTTCCTCCGGCCGACCGGTCACCTGTCGTCGAAACCGTACGCCCATCAGCGGCGTTCACTCCTGGGCGGTGGCGGACACGTACTCCGGGATCCTGTCCGTTCCCACCGGAACCTGCGTACGCTTCGCCTGGGCAATGCTGATCGCGTGAACGGGGCCGGACCAGGATGACGACGGAACTTCCGCCGGAGATCGCGCACTTCGTCGACCGTGAGGACGAGACGGCGCAGGTCTTCGCAGGGCTGGAGGAGTGGACCGCCCCCAACCGCGCGTTTCCCGTGGTGGTGTGGGGCCCCGCCGGACTGGGCAGGACGGAGCTCGCCCACCGGATCGCCCGTACCTGGTACGCCCGGACCGGAGGGCGGGTGCTGACCGCCGACCTCGACCGGTTCCGGCTGCGCGGCCGGCTCGACGCCGGGGACGTGCTCGGCCATCTGCTCAACTCGCTGGAGGTGGAGACGCTCGCCGCCCGGCTCGACGACCGGAGCAGGCAGTTCTGGCGGAAGACCGGGGACGAACCCCTGATCCTGGTCCTGGACAACGCGAAGTACGACTCCGAAGTCGCCCCGCTGCTGCCGCCGTCGGGTACCGCCATGGTCATCCTGGTGAGCCGGGGGCCGCTGCCGGATCTGGCCGACGGCACGGCGCTGGAGATCGCTCTCTCGTCCTTCCCGGAATCCGTCTCGCTGGAACTGCTGGGTCTCCTCGTCCGGGACCGCCGGCTGGCGGCCGATCCGGCCGCCGCCAGGGAACTGGTCAGGCTCTGCTCCGGCCTCCCCGCCGCGCTGCGCACGGTGGGCGCCTGGGTGCGCAGAAACCCGTTGCTCCCCCTGTCACGACTGATCACCGAGCTGTCCACGCAGTTGAAGGAGAAGGGAATCTCGGAAGTGGAATCCCTCTGGGACGAGACGTACACGGAGTTACGACCGGAAGCCGCTCTCCTGTACCGCCTGCTGGCCGGAGTCCCGGACATGTCCTTGACGAGGGAGGCCGCGGCGGCGCTCCTGGGGCTGGGAGACGAAGCCTGCGACGACGCCCTGCAGGAGTTGAACCGGGCGGGATTCCTGGACATCCGGGACCTGCTGCACAGGGAGAACGGCCGGATCCGGCTCCCCGAGTGGCTCGGCGATCACGCCCGGCGGCGGACACGCCTGGACGCGGCCGACGATGAACTGGCCGCGGCCCAGCTCCGGTTCGTCCGATGGGTGCTGCACCAGGGCCAGCTGGCGGACCGGTTCGCCGCAGGTCCGCGTCTCACCGTCGCCGACGACGTACTCGAACGCGAAGGGGCCCCGGACGCCCTCCTGGAGAACCCGGAGGAGGCCACCGATCCGGCCGTCGCCGAGGCGCGGAAACTGCGGGCCGCGCGGTGGCTGTACGAGGAGCGGCACACGCTCTTCGCCTGTGTGCGGCTCGCCCACGCGCGGGGCTGGGACGAGGAGGCCTGGCAGCTCAGCGAACCCGTATGGACGTTCTTCCTGGACCACCCGCACCAGACCGATGTGTCCGAGGTCTTCCGTACGGCCAACGAGGCCGCGGTCCGCGCTGGGAACAACATCCCCGCCATCGTGCGCACCTACTCCCAACTGGCCCGCTCGCTCTGGCAGTCGGGGCGGACGGACGAAGCCGCCGACGCGCTCCGGCACGCGGCGGCCGGAGCGCGCATGCTGGGCGACTCGGTGCGGGACGCGAAGCTGCGCGCCTCCGTCGTGGAGTTCCGGGGAACGCTGAACGGCGTACGGGGCGACTGGGCATCGGCGGTCCGGGACTTCGAGGAGTCCCGCGAACTGCACCGGGCGATCCCCAACCCGTACGGAGAGATGCTGCTGACCTACCGGCTGGGCGAGGCCCACCTCAAGCTCGGTGATCCGCAGACCGCGGCGGAACTGCTGTCCGTGGCCCATGCGACGGCCCTGGCCCAGGGGCGGGCGCGCATGACCGGCCGCACGGGGCTCGCCCTCGGGCAGGCGCTGCGTCTGGTCGGCCGGACCGCGGAGGCCCGCGGGTTCGTCGAGGCGTCGCTGGAAGCGGCCAGGGGGAGGAAGTCGGACCTCGGGGCGGCCGGGGCGCTGGACGTCCTCGCCCAGGTCGCGGACGACGAGGGGAACACAGTGGAGGCCGAGGAACACCGGAACGCCGCCGAAGAGCTCAGGCGCCGGCACGGGCTGGCCTGAGACGCCCGGTCAGAAGGTCTGGGCCTCCTCGGCGGCCGTGGCGGGTGACACCACCACCCGGAAGTCGCGGTGTCCGAGGACGCAGTGGAGGGCGGGAGGCGGCTCCTCCCGCTTCACCACCCAGGCGTGTACGGCGGAGAGCACGGCCGCCGGATCGGCACGCACCGCACGGCCGCCCTCGATCCGGGGCTCGGCCCGGACGGAGAGCAGCCGATCAGTGCCCCGGACCCGCAGAACGCTCGTCCCCGAGGGCAGCACGGCCGCCGCCGCCCGGCAGCCCGGGTACCGGTCGAGTACGTCGGCCGACCAGCCGCCCGCCGTCCACGCGGCGTCCAGCGGACCCGGCCCGGTGGCCAGGGGGCGGCGGTAGAGCAACCCGGCGCTCTGTACGTTCCGTTCGCCGGCCGCACCGTACTCGACGGCCAGATGGTTCCCCGGCAGCCCTGTGTGCGCGGGAAAGCGGTCCACCCGCACCCGGTCGCCGGCCCGGTCGAGGAAGACGTCGAAGGCGACCGGTGTACGGGTCGTGGGAGACACGGCTGGCAGCGTCCGCGGTTCGACCGGCACGGGGGGCTCGGTGAGGCCGAGCAGTCCGTAGAGCAGCTGCCGCATGCGGTCCAGAGCGTGTCCCTGCTCGGCGAACGCGGCCCGGGCCGCCTCCGGTCCGGACCCCGGACGATAGGCGGACAGTGCGCGGTGGATCTCCCGGGCCGGGCCCAGTCGGGGAACCGTTCCCAGCAGCCGGGCCATCGGGCTGCCCGCGATCAGCTCGTCGCCCCCGTCGCAGGCGGCGATCACCGGACGGTCGGCCACCGCCGTGTAGTACAGGGCCGCCGAACCATGGTCGGTGATCAGCGCGTCGGCGGCGATGAGCGCGGCGGCCCACTCCTCGTGCGCCCCGACGAGCGCCATACCCGCGTCGAGAGCGGGCGTCAGGTGCTCCCTCAGCTCGAACGTGCTCACCCGGGCCCGCTCGTTCGGGTGCACGATCAGCGCCAGCTGATGGGTGTCGTGAGGCAGTACGGCAGCCAACTCCGCCGGGAGGTGAGGGCGTTGCTGGAGCAGGGAGCGAGGGCCCCAGGTGGAGGCGATCACCACCAACTGCCGTGCGCCGGTGCCCAGCGCGGCGCGGTACCGGTCACGGAGGGAACGGGATGCGAGAAGGCGTTCAAGGGTGGGATCTCCCACGACCCGGGCCCTCTCACCGTGGTGCGGGCTCGCGACACGCAGCCGGTCGACCTGATGAGGATGGGCGAGGGCGTGCACGGTGGTCCGGCCGCCCTCGCCGGACAGGAGGTATTCCGGGTCCAGGCCCGATGCGGAGCCGGGCGAGCCCTCGCCACGGATCGTCTTGCTGAAACCCGCACCGTGCGGCAGGAGCACGCGGTGGCCGTCCAGCAGCCGTAGATCGCCCTTCGGGCTGGCCACCAGAACCAGGTCGAACACGCGGTCGCATGCTTTGTCCCACGGAATGATCCGGGCTCCCGCGGTGTCGACGGCCGTCAGGGCGTCCGCACCGAACTCCGACCCCGGCACCAGCGTGAAGCGGGTGCTGATCCGGTCGTCACCGGCGAGCACCGGCAGCACGTCGAGGAGGCGGTACAGAGCCACCGCGGACCTCACGGCAAAGAGAACGGTCCGCCCGTCGCCCGTCGCCCGTCGCCCGTCGCCCGTCGCCCGTCGCCCGTCGCCCGTCGCCCGTCGCCCGTCGCCCGTCGCCCGTCGCCCGTCGCCCGTCGCCCGTCGCCCGTCGCCCGTCGCTTCAATCATTTGATTCTACCGTGGTGCGGGTCCGAGAAGGGGAAGTTCTCCCACATCAGACGCGGTTCGCGGGTTCGGGACGGCATACGGTGATCGTATCGCTCCGGCACCGCCACGACCGAGCCCACGTGATCCCCGTCCCAGTCGACGAGGCCGGGCGGCGCACGCCACCCGCCGGACGGGACAATGCCGTTCATGAGTGAATGGGTGATCGCACTGATCACGGCGGCGGCCGCCATCGCGGGCGGCGCCGTCACCGGCTGGTTCGGCCGCAGCGCCGGGATCAGACAGGCGGAGGCCGCCCGTCTCGCCGGTGAGCGGCAGGCCGACGCGATGCTCGACACGGTCCGTATGACCTTGCGGGAACAGGCCTCGGTGCGCGTGCTCGACCTGCGTCGGCAGACCTATGTGCGCTTCCTGGACGCCGCCGAGCGCGCCGTCACGGCGGCACGTACCGGAGTCGGCGGCGATCCGGGCGCGGTCACGCTGTCGTCGGCCCTGGCCGAGGTCGCCCTGGAAGGGCCGTCGGAGGTCCATCGGGCGGCGTGCGGCATCGTCGACGGTCTGCGCGGCCAGGCCCGGCCCGACGAACTGGAGGACGCCAAGGAGCACTTCGTCGCAGAGGCCCGCCGCGCGCTGCGTGCCGACGGCGGACCGGAGCCGGACGGCACCGCTCGGCCCGCCGCCTCCTGACCGGCTCCTGCGGGACCGAATCCTGCGGGGCCGGCCGGAGCGTGCGTCACCGGTCCGCCCGCCCCGCGGTCAGCGCTTCCGGAACCGCCCGCCGCCGCGCGGGCCCGACTTCGGAGCCGGGACGAGACGGAACGCCGTGTTGAGGACATGGTCGATCACATCGCGCGAGGGCTTGTCCGTGAGGTCGGTGAGCAGCCGGGCCAGCGCGTCGAGGAGGAACGGCGAGCCCATGACGTACCGGTTGAGCACCGGCTGGAACCCCGAGCGGCTGAAGATCAGGTCGGCGGCCGTGTTGCCCAGCCGGTAGTAGCGGCCCCAGCGGCGGTTCATCTCCACCGGGTAGCCGAGCAGCAGTTGTTCGCGTCGGGGCCCCTGGGGGTGGGCCAGGGCGAGGGCGGCGCTCTCGGCGGCGACCTCGCCCGCCTCCATCGCCTGCGCGATGCCCTCGCCGTTCCAGGGGCTGACCATCCCGCCGGAGTCGCCGACCAGCAACAGCCCCCGGGCGTACAGCGGATGGCGGTTGAAACCGAGGGGCAGGGCCGCGCTGCGGACCGGGCCCTCCGCGTTCTCCTCGCGCAGCCCCCACTCCTCCGGGGTCCGGGCCAGCCACTGGTCCAGGGTCGCGCGCAGGTCCGCCTTGCCGTGCCGCCGGTGGGGGAGGGCTCCGAGCCCGACGTTGACCCGGCCGTCGCCCATCGGGAAGATCCAGCCGTAACCGGGCAGGTACGGGCCGCTGTTCGGGAAGCGGAGGTCCGCCCACAGCTCCAGATACTCCTCCCGGGAGCGCTCCGGGCTGCGGTAGTAGCGGCGCGCCGCGGTCGCGATCTGCCGCCGGGGGTCCCGCTCCAGGCCCAGCGCCAGGGCGAGGCGGGCGGACGCCCCGTCGGCGGCGATGACGATCGGAGCGCGGAAGTCGAGCGGCTCCGGCACGTCCGGGGAGTCCGATGACGCGGCGACGCCGGTGACCCGGCCCGCCCGGTCCGTCAGCGGCCGCTCCGCCTTCCAGCCGCTGAACAGCCGGGCCCCGGCCGCCACGGCGTGCCGGGCCAGGATGTCGTCGAAGTCGTGCCGGCTGCGGGAGAGGCCGAAGTCCGGGTAGCGGCCCAGCGCCGGCCACTCGATGTGCACCTGATGCTTCCCGGCCACCCACCGCATACCGCGCGAACGCGTCCAGCCCGGCGCGGTGATGTCGACGCCCATCCGGATGAGCTGGTGCACCGCGCGCGGGGTGAGACCGTCGCCGCACACCTTCTCCCGGGGGAAGCGGGCCTTCTCCAGCAGGATCACGTCGACTCCGGCCCGCGCCAGGTGATACGCGGCCGACGAGCCGGCCGGGCCCGCCCCGACCACGATCACCTGGGCGTCCTCTCCCGTACGGGGCACGTCCCGCGCGTTCGTCGTCGACGGGTCCGGTGGCAGTTCCCGCATCACAACCCCTTCGTCCAACGGCTGTTGCTCCTGCCGGGGCGGCGGCCCCGGCCGACATCATCGATCAAGGCGGGGCCGGTGCGGAACCGGGCGTCCGAATATCCCGAGGCGAAGGAGTGAATGTGCCGTCTACGCTCCGTCGGTGACCACCCGACCGGACCAACCGATCAGCGACGCCCTCGACCGCGCCGACGCCGGTCTGCTCGCCCGACGCCTCGACGCCCGCACCTGCCCGCCGGAGCTGCTCGCCCGGCTGGTCCGGCACCCCGCGCCCCGGATACGGCACCTCGGCCTCACCCTCCTCGCCGAACGCACGGACACCCCGCGCGCCGGAAACCGCAGCGAAGGAGGGGATGCGGGCGCAGGGGATGGCGGCGAGGGCAGGGCCGGTCATCCGGCGCTCCTGGCTCGGCTGTTGCCCGCCTCCCCGGGGGAGACGCCCGAGGAGTCCCTCCTACTCGCACGGCTCCACGCCCGGCTCGTCACGCGGGCGCCGCGCCACCGGCTGCCCGACTGGCGCGCCGCCGCGCTGCCCGCCCGGGTACGGATCGCCTGGCTGCGGACCGAACTCCTCGGCGACCCGTCGGTCCTCCGCACGGAACCGGCGGGCGAACTCCTCTACCGGGCCGTCCGCGAGAGCGCCGCCGCCGACGCACGCCGCCCCGACCTGCTGGTGGCCGAACTCGTCGACAGCGGGGACCCGGTCCTCCGGGCCGAGGCGCTGCGGCTGGCCCGCGACGGGCTGCACGCCGGACTGCTCGCACCGGCCTTCGTACGCGGACGGCTGGTCCGGCTGCTCGACGCGCCCGAGCACGACGTCGTGACCGGTGCGCTGCGCGAACTCGCCGAGCCCTGGGCGGTGGTGACGCCCCTGGACGCGTCGCTGCTGAGCCGGCCGGCGGACGCCCGGGGCGGCAGTCGGTGCGCCGAGGGCGGCGGGCCTGCGTCGTCGGAGGCGCTCGCGGCCGCCGCTCTCCTCGCCGGAGCCCGGCACGGCCACCACGTGGTGCTGTGGACCACGGCCGAGGACCCGTCCGAAGCCCCGGCCCTGCGCCGACAGGCCGTGGAACTCCTGGGCGACCGGGCACAGCGCACCGACATCGGCCGTCTGGTGGCCCTGGCCGCCACGGACCCCCTGCTGCTCGCCGGGCCCGTGCTGACCTGTCTGCGCGGACTGCACCGGCGCGGCCACTTCCCGGCGGAGCCGGACACCGGGCCGCTCCTCGCCCTCGCCCTGGCCGACCGCACGCTGCCGGCCGAGGACATCGCCACGGTTCTCTACACCTGCCGTCGCCCACTGTTCGACGCCCTCGTCGACGCCCCGCCCGCCGCCCCGGACTGGCCGCGCCGGCTGGAACTGCTCGTCGCCCTGGCGCGGCAGGGGGCCGCCGACGTTCCCATCGGCGAGGCCGTCGCACGGCTCCTCCCGACTGCACGTGCTCCGCGTCCGTTCCTCGACGCGCTGCGCGTCCTGCGCCCGCCGGGCGCCGAGGAGGCCGTACTCGCCCTGCTGCCCGCGGCCCCGTCCGCCGCCCTGGACGCCCTGGAGGCCATCGGCGGTGACCGTACGCGATCGGCACTGGCCCGAGGGCTCGGCATCGGAGGCCCGGCGGACGGCGCGGTGGACGGCCCGGTGGGTGGCGCGGTGGACGGTCCGTCCATGGCTGCGGACCGCACACCCCGCCTCCCGGTCGCGCCCGAACTGCGCCCCGTACGCGACCGGGCCGCGGCCCTCCTGTGGCAGCTCACCCATGAGCCCGCGCAGCGGCGGGACCTGGTCGCCCGGCTCGACCCCCAGGCCCTCCCGCCCGGCATCGAGGCCGACCTCGGCGCCCCCGACGCGCGGGAACTCGCCGTCCTGCGAGCCCGCGTGGACGTGGAGGACCCGGTGGCGGCGCTGTGCCGGATCGCCGCGTACGCCGATGCCGGGACGCTGCCCCTCGTGGCCGACCTGCTCCTGCGCATCGTGCGCGATCTCGCCGCACCCCGCGACCCCGCCGACGGCCCGGACCGGCCGAGGACGGACACCGCGCTCCCCGGCGTCGAACCCGCCGAACCGCCCCGGCCGGACGGCGAACCCGAGCTGCCGCACGAGGCGTTGGAAGCCGTGCGCGCCCTCGGGCGCCGACTGCGGGGGCGGCGGTGGATCAGGCCCGTCTGTCTGCTCGACGCTCGGGACGACACCGGCGCGGGCCACGCGTTCCTCACCGCGACGGTGCTCGGCCTGCTGGAGCGCCCCGGGCTCACCGGCGGTGAACAGGCCGTGCTGCTCAAGGCGTTGCTCCAGGTCCCCGCGACCGCGTCCACCCGGGCCCGGGTGCACCGCATGCTGCGCACCCGCGACCCGCAGGTGCGCAAGCACGTCATCGCCCTGCTGGCCCACGACGCCTCGGGCCGGGACGCGCGGGCCCTGTCCGCGACGCTCGTCCCGCTGACCTCCGACCCGGACATCCGAACCGTACGGGCGGCCCTGCTGGCCCTGGGCACGGCACGGGCCCGCTGGGCGGGCGAGGCGGTCGCCGGCTGCCTCCACCACCCCAACATGAACATCAGGAAGACCGCGGCCGCCACCCTCCTCCACACCGGCGCGCCCGCCTCCGTCCCGCACCTTCTGCGGGCGCTCGGCCACGACGACAACCCGGGGCTGCGGTCCGCGCTGACCCGGGCACTGCGCGCCGTCGTGGGCCGGGCCCACGCCGCGACCCTCCTCGCCGCCGCCGAGGCGGCGCGCGACGAGCGCACCCGCCGCCTCCTGCTGCGCGCCCTCGACGGCGAGGTCACCGCCCGCGCCGTGCTCGCCCTCGACGTGGGCGACTCACCGGTCGTGCCCGCCCTGCTGACGCTCGTCGCCGACGGAGGTGTCCGGCTCGCCGCCGGCTCCGTGGCGGACCTGGCGGAACCGCTGGCCCGGCACGGTGTGCCGACGCCGACCGGTGTCCCGGGCGGGCCGCCGGGCGCGGCCGACCCCGAGGTGGCGGCGCTGCTGCGGACCGGATGGGACCCGGCGCTCGCCCTGCGGATCGCCCGGCGGCCCGTGCCCCCGGATGCCGGTATCGCCCGCGAACTTCCCACAGCGCGGGTGCTGTTGGGGGACTGGCTCGGCCTGGCCGAGAGCGCCGACGAGGCCGGAATCCGTGGCCGCCTCGTGCGGTGCGGGCTGCGACTGTGCCCGGGGCCCTGGTCCGCCGACGAGGTGGCGGTGCTCGCCCGGTACGCAGGTACGGTGACCGACGCGTTCGACGCCGCCACGGGCGATGAGGCCGGCCGGGCCGGGCCGGTCGGGTGGGTCGAGGAGCTGATCGAGGTCCTGCACGCCGTCGCACCGCACCTGTCCGCCGTCCAGCGTTTCGCCGTCGTCGAAGGGCTCCGCAGGCTGCCGCCCGTCGGCCCGGACAGCCCGCTCCGGACCGGGGCGGCCGCCTCCGCGTTCACGCTGCTCCGGCGGTCGGGCGCGGTGCTCGTCCGCGCCGATCTCGACCGGGCCCTGGCCGCCGCCCACCTCGGCGCCGACCCCTGGCGGGCCGCGCCCGACGTGCTCCGGGAGGCGTTCGGCGTACCGGATGAGCGTGCGATGTCCGATGAACCGGCTGTGTGGCGGGCGGAGTTGGCCGAGGCGGTACGGACGGTGGAAGCGCTGGCGGAGTTCCGGGCGCGCGCTGCCACCACCGGGGCCGGAACCTCAGGTGCTCCCGGCGGTCCCAGCGCTTCGACCGTGCAGGCCGACTGTGCCCCTGCCGCGCCCGGGGCACGGGAACTGCTCGCCGCGCTCGTCGAGGCGTACCCGGGGGCCGCGCCCGGTGCGCGGGGTCGACTCGTCGACTGGATGACCGAGCTTCAGCCGCTCGACGCGCCCGAGTGGACCATCGCCGAGACCCGGGCGGCGAGCACGGCCGCCGGAGCCTCGTCGCGTCCGGTGCGGGCGGACGATCTCGACCAGCCCCGGTCGGCCGCCCAACGGGCCCGCCTGCTCGCCCTGCTGGACGCCGGGCAGCCGGAGCGCCGCACCACCGCCGCGCGGGCCCTGAGCAGTTGGCCCGAACCGGATGCCTCGCTCGCCGTACTGCGCGCGTATCTGCGCGGCCGGGTCGACGTACTCCCCGAAGCCGCCTCGCTGGACCTCCTCGCCCACACCGAGGACCACACCGAGGACCAGCCCGAGGCATACCCCGAAGGCCGCCCCACGGACCATTCCGAGGACCACCCGGCCGTCGCCGAACTGACCGCCCACGGCGTGCTGCCCGAGCGGGCGTTGCGCTGGGCGGCGCGGCTGCCCGAGGACGACCTGCTCCCGCTCGTCCCGCTGATCGTCGGGTGGTGGGAGCACGGTCCGCCCGCCGTGCACGAGGCGGCCCGGACCGCGGTGCGGAACATTCGGGCCGATGCGCTCGCGCACGTCCTGACACCGCGCATCGAGGCGGGCGACCTCGGGCTGCTCGACCTGCTGACCGGTCTCCGCCTGCTCCGGACTCCCGCGCTGACCAGGGCCGAGCGCCTTCTGCGTTCCGAAGGCCGCGAGGCACTGGCCGACGCGCTCGTCCTCGTCGACGGGCCCCTGCGCGCGCCCGGGGCCGGACCCGAGGACGCCGCCACGCTCGACGCCCTGCGTGCCCCGGCCCGGACCCCGGCCGCCCCGGCGGACCCTGTGACGCTGCCGGAACTGCTCGCCCTCGCCCGCACCGGAACGCCCGAGCAGACCCGCCGGGTGCTCACCCGGCTCGTCGAGGAGCACGCGCAGGGGATGACCGGGGCCGGGCCGGACCCGGAACTACGCGCCCTGGTCGAGGAGTTGCTGCGCCACCCACGTGCCGGGGTGCGGCTGCACGCCCACCGGACCTCGCGTGCCCTGTTCGACCGGGAGACCCACGCCCGGCTCACCGCGCTCCTGCTGTCCGATCCGCTGCCGGACGTGGTGCGCATGGCGGTCCGGACGCTCGGCCGCGCCTCCTGGGAGCCCGTGCTGCCCGACCTCGTCCGGCTCCTCGGCCATGCGAAGCCGGTGGTCCGCAGAGCGGCGCGGGACGCGCTCGTGGGGTTCGGCGCGGTGGCGGTTCCGGTGCTGCGCCGAGCCGCGGCCCACGCCCGGCCCGACCGGCGGTCGCTCTACACGGACGTGCTCGCCGAGATCCTCGGCCGGGAGACGTGAAGTTCGACTTCGGCCCGGGAGCCTAGCGATCCCCGTGCTGCCGGGCCGCCGCCGCGGCGACCTGGTGCAGCGTCCGTCCCGTACGGGCGGAGCGGGCGTGGTACGGGTCGGGGGAGCCGGGCCTGCCGCGTACGGCGAGGCGGTCGTTGGCCTTGATCAGCAGCCATGCCTCGTGGCCGCCGCTGTCCGGCTCGTCGCCCTTCTGGATGCGGGTGAGCGCGAACTCGCCGTGCAGCTTCGCCCCGTACAGCCAGAACGTCGCATGGCCGAGCTCCAGCGACTCGGCGAAGGGGACACGGTCGCCCTGGCCGTCGTGCCCGAGCGGCCGGTAGGTGCCCTGGTCCCAGACGATGACCGTGCCGCTGCCGGACTCGCCCCGGGGGATGACCCCTTCGAACTCGCGGTACTCCAGGGCGTGATCCTCCGTCGGCACGGCGAGCCGGCGGTCGCTGGGGTTCTCCGACGGCCCGCGCGGCACCGCCCAGGACTTCAGTACGCCGTCGACCTCCAGCCGGAAGTCGAAGTGCAGCCGGCGGGCGTCATGGATCTGCACGACGAAGTGGGGTCGTGGCAGGCCGTCGTTCTCCACGTCGTGCTCCCTTCG
Organism: Streptomyces sp. DSM 106670; assembly: GCF_055792845.1. Taxonomy (NCBI): domain Bacteria; kingdom Bacillati; phylum Actinomycetota; class Actinomycetes; order Kitasatosporales; family Streptomycetaceae; genus Streptomyces; species Streptomyces sp. DSM 106670. Next base: position 546,919 of record NZ_CM147704.1, on the reverse strand, counting down.
TCCGGATCCCCACTCGGCTCGCTCGTCCGCGTCTTCCGGATCTCCTGTATCTCCACTCTGCGGCCGTACGGTGCGAACCGCACGATGTGCGGCTGTCTTCAGACGCATATGCCAGAGGCGTATGCCGTTCCTTCTTCGGTCTGGACCAGGTTATTGACGGCTCCTGCGGCACTCCCTTAAATCAAGAATTGAAATATGCGCCCGAGGTGATCGCCCCAACCGTTCACCTCTCGGCGTCGACCTGTCATGCACATGTCCCCCCACGAAGTGATGTGATGACCGTGCTCCCCACGCACTCCACGGCGCGCAGCGTCTCCCGGCGCCGCCGCGTCGCCCTCTACGCGGCCTCGCTCCTCTGCTGTTCCGCCATCCTGACCGCGCTCCCCGGCGGAGCGTCCGCCGCACCCGCCGACTCCAAGGCGCCCGGCCCCGGGGCCCAAGCGGTCGTCTTCGAGGACCAGTTCGACGGACCGGCCGGTGCCGCCGTGGACGGCGGCAAGTGGCAGCTGGAGACCGGCGACAACGTCAACAACCACGAGCGGCAGTACTACACCCCGGGCAACGACAACGCCGCACTCGACGGCCAGGGCAACCTCGTGATCACCGCCCGGAAGGAGAACCCGGGCAACTACCAGTGCTGGTACGGGACCTGTGAGTACACCTCGTCCCGGCTCAACACCTCGGGCAAGTTCGCCGCCGCATACGGCCATGTCGAGGCCCGGATCAAGATCCCGCGCGGCCAGGGCATCTGGCCGGCGTTCTGGATGCTGGGCGACGACTTCGGCAACGTCGGCTGGCCGGACAGCGGTGAGATCGACGTGATGGAGAACGTCGGCTTCGAGCCCGGCACCGTCCACGGCACCCTGCACGGCCCGGGATACTCCGGCTCCGGCGGCATCGGCGCCGCGTACACCCTGCCCAACGGCCAGGCGTTCGCCGACGACTTCCACACCTTCGCCATCGACTGGGCCCCCGACTCCATCACCTGGTCCGTCGACGGCAACGTCTTCCAGCAGCGCACCCCCGCCGACCTGGGCGGCAACCAGTGGGTGTTCAACAAGCCCTTCTTCCTCATCCTGAACCTCGCGGTCGGCGGCTACTGGCCCGGCGACCCCGACGGCTCCACCCAGTTCCCGCAGCAGATGGTCATCGACTACGTCCGTGTGACGACCGGCGACTGACCACCGGAACCAGCGGCCCCGGTGCCCGTCCGCGGCAGTCCGCGGACGGGCACCGGCTCTTTCCGACAAGGACGGTGACCGCATGATTGATGCTCCGCGACACCCACGGACCCCGCGAAGACGGCCGGCGCGCCTCGCGCTGTCCGCCCTGGCGCTCGCCGCCATGGCCGCGTTCCTGACCCCGAGCAGCCCCGCCGGTGCGGCCGTCGCCGCGGTCGGGCAGATCTCCGGCATCGGCGGCAAATGCGTCGACGTGGCCGGAGCCTCCGCCGCCAACGGCGCCGCCGTACAGCTCTACGACTGCAACGGGACCGGCGCCCAGCAGTGGGACGTACGCTCCGACGGCACCGTACGGGCGCTCGGCAAATGCCTCGACGTCAAGGACGGCGCGACCGCCAACGGCTCGGTCCTCCAGCTGTGGGACTGCACCGGCGCCGCCAACCAGCGGTGGGGGATCTCCGCCGCCCGCGACATCGTCTCCGTCGCCGCCGACAAGTGCCTCGACGCCACCGGCAACAGCTCCGCCAACGGCACCCGGCTCCAGCTGTGGACCTGCACCGGAGCCGCCAACCAGAAGTGGAACGCCCCCTCCGGCGGCGGCGACCCCGACCCGGGCGGCCCCCCGATGGCTGTCGCGCCCTACCTCTACAACGGCTGGGGCAGCCCGCCCAGCCCGACGACCGTGATGAACGCGACCGGCGTCAGGTGGTTCACCCTCGCCTTCGTCCTCAGCAACGGCTACTGCGACCCCCAGTGGGACGGCGGCCGTCCGCTCGTCGGCGGCGTGGACCAGCAGACGATCACCACCGTACGGGCCGCCGGCGGTGATGTGATCCCGTCGTTCGGCGGCTGGAGCGGCAACAAACTGGAGAGCTCCTGCGGCAGCGCGGGCGAACTGGCCGCCGCGTACCAGAAGGTCATCGACGCGTACGGGCTCAAGGCCATCGACATCGACATCGAAGCCGCCGCCTACGACTCCCCGACGGTCCAGCAGCGCACCGTGGACGCCCTGCGGACGATCCGCGCGAACAACCCGGGCATCAAGCTGTACATCACCTTCGGCACCGGCCAGAACGGCCCCGACACCAGCCTGATCAACCGGGCCGCGCAGGCCGGTCTCACCGTCGACAGCTGGACGATCATGCCGTTCAACTTCGGCGGCAACGGCCAGAACATGGGCACACTCAGCGTCCGTGCCGCCGAAGGGCTCAAGACGGCCGTCAAGAACGCCTACGGCTACAGCGACGACCAGGCCTACCGGCACACCGGCATCTCCTCGATGAACGGCACCACCGACGTCGGCGAGACCATCACCGTCGCCGACTTCCGCACCATCCTCGCCTACGCCCGGCAGCGGCACCTCGCCCGGCTGACCTTCTGGTCCGTCAACCGCGACCGGCCCTGCACCGGCGGCGGCGCCGACACCTGCTCCGGTGTCGGGCAGCAGCCGTGGGACTTCACCCGGGTCCTCGCGGAGTACCGGGGCTGACCCCCGGCCCGCCCGTCCCACCGGGCGGCCCACAGACGTGGACGGCGGCAGCGGTGCTCCTGCCGCCGTCCACCCCTTTCCCCCCGAGCTTCCACCCGAGAACGTCCACACACGAAGCGGAATAGCATGATCCTCATGGAACAGCGCACACTCGGCAGGACCGGCCGTGACGTCTCGGTCGTCGGACAGGGCACCTGGCAGCTCGGAGGCGACTGGGGCGAGGTCGCGGAGGACGACGCCTTCGGGCTCCTCGACGCGGCCGTCGACTCCGGCGTCACCTTCTTCGACACCGCGGACGTGTACGGCGACGGCCGCAGCGAACAGCTCATCGGCCGCTACCTCAAGAACCGCCCCGACGCGGACGTCTTCGTCGCCACCAAGATGGGCCGCCGCCTCGACCAGCTGCCGGAGAACTACGTCCTGGACAACTTCCGTGCCTGGAACGACCGTTCCCGGGCCAACCTCGGCACCGACACGCTCGACCTCGTACAACTGCACTGCCCGCCCAGCGCCGTCTACTCCTCGGACGCCGTCTACGACGCCCTGGACACCCTGGTCGCCGAGCAGCGGATCGCCGCCTACGCGGTGAGCGTCGAGACCTGCGCCGAGGCCCTCACCGCCATCGCGCGCCCGGGCGTCGCGAGCGTACAGATCATCCTCAACCCGTTCCGCCTCAAGCCGCTGGACGAGGTCCTTCCGGCGGCCGTCGCCGCGGGCGTCGGCATCATCGCCCGGGTTCCGCTCGCCTCCGGCCTGCTGTCGGGCAGGTACACCAAGGAGACGGTCTTCGGCCCCGACGACCACCGGACCTACAACCGGCACGGCGAGGCGTTCGACCAGGGCGAGACGTTCTCCGGCATCGATTACGCGACCGGCGTCGCCGCGGCCGCCGAGTTCGCCGAACTGGCCCCCGAAGGAGCCACCCCCGCACAGACCGCGCTGCGCTGGATCATCCAGCAGCCGGGCGTGACCAGCGTGATCCCCGGCGCACGCTCGGTGGAACAGGCCCGCGCCAACGCGGCGGCGGCCGATCTGCCGCCGCTGCCGCAGGCCACGCTCGACGCGGTGCGGGAGCTGTACGACCGGTCGATCCGCGCGGAGGTCCACGACCGCTGGTGACCGGCGGGGAGACGGGGCCGGGGGAGTGGCGGGCGGGACTCAGTCGTCCCGCCCGTCGTCTCCGTCGTGTTCGCCGCCGTCGCGGACGTCCTGCGAGGGGCCCGAGGACGGGCTCTGATCCGGTGTGCCGGCGGAGCTGGAGTCCGGGGAGAACAGGATCATCCCCAGATACACCGCGGCCAGGAACGTCGCCGTGCCCGCGATGGCGCTGGCCACCCTGGGACGCCGCCGGATCGCCTCGCGGGTGCTGCGACGGCGGGCCGGAGCCGATCGGGTCGGCGCCTGCCGTCTTCGGCCGGTGGGCCCCGGAAGGCGGTACGTCGTCGGGCCGACCGGTGCGGGCGGCGCGGCGGGCGAGGGCTTCGGGGCCATGGGGGCGGACGCCCGGTGGGACGTGGGCGTCGTCGGCATCGGGAGGGGCTCCGGGCGACCGCGCCAGGCGTCGGTGCGGAACCAGTCGGACACCTGCTGGGCGGTGGGCCGCTCCTCGGGTTTCTTCGCCAGCAGCCCGAGCAGATACGAGTCGAAGGCGGCGGAGATGTCCACACCGTGCTGCCGCAGCGGGACCGGCGGGGTGTCGACATGCTGGTACAGCGTGGCGGTCGCGGTGTCGGATTTGAACGGCGGCTGGCCGAGCAGCAGTTGGTAGACGACGCAGCCCAGGGAGTACATGTCGGAGGCGGAGTCGGCGGTGCGTCCCAGCGCGCGTTCGGGGGCCAGATAGAGGCTGGTGCCCACGATGTGACCGGCCGTCGTGAGCGCGGTCGAGGGGTCGTCGACGAACTGGGCGATGCCGAAGTCGCCGATCTTCACCGAGCCGTCGGCGTCCAGCATCAGGTTGCCCGGCTTGATGTCGCGGTGGACGATGCCCTGGCGGTGCGCGGCGGCCAGCCCGGCGGCCGCCTGGCCCGCGATCAGGGCGACCTGTTCGGGATGGACCCGCTCCTGGGCGTTCAGCAGATCTCCGAGGCTCTGCCCCTCGACCAGCTCCATCACCAGGAAGAACCGGTCCTCCCAGGCGCCGAAGTCGAACACGGCCACCAGGTGCGGGTGGCTCAGCCGGGCGGCGGTCTGGGCCTCCAGCCGGAAGCGGGCGGTCGACGAGGCGTCCGCCTGGTCGCCCAGCAGCAGCTTCACGGCCACGGCGCGTCCCAGCACCTCGTCCGTGGCGCGCCACACCTCGCCCATGCCGCCACGACCGATGGGGGATACCAATCGGTACCGACCAGCTACCAGCACCTGTGCACCTATCTCGAATTGTGGCCCGCTCCGGCTGTCGGTCCCCCCGGAGCCCCGGGCTCCGGCGGAGTCGTGGGCGGTGCGGCGAACGACATGATCAGGATATCTGTCCGGCGGAGCCCGGATGCCCCGACGGCCCTTTCACCGGGCTCGGCTGACGGCCCGGCACCTCTCCCCGCCCGCCCCGGCATCAGGAATGCCCGCCGTGCTCCGGCTCAGCCGAGCATCCGGTGGTACGCGGCATCGGCGGTGAACGCGGACTGCCCGCCCGCGAACAGCAGATCGGCGGCCTCGAACGCCGGGTCGGACGCGGTCCCGGGCACATAGGGCACGGCGATGCACCGCATGCCCGCCGCATGGGCGGCCGCCGCTCCGGCCGGGGCGTCCTCCAGCACCACACAGTCCGCCGGAGTCGCCCCCAGCCGCCGGGCCGCCTCCAGGAACACGTCCGGCTCGGGCTTGCCGTGCGCGACCTCGTCGGCGGAGACGTACAGCGGGATGTACGCGTCGAGCCCGGTGACCGCGAGCACCGCCTCGATCGCGGCCCGGGACGAACCAGAGGCCACCGCCATCGGCACCCCGGCCGCGTACAGGCGCTCCACGAGCACCCGCATCTGCGGGAAGACCTCCGTCGACGCCCCGGCGAGCTCCAGATACAGGGCGTTCTTCCCGGCGAGCAGTTCCTTCAGCGGGGCCTCGATCCCGTACTCCGCGCGCAGGACGGTCAGCGTCTCCAGGGTGCTGATGCCGATGAACCTGGTGTGGACCTCCCAGCCGAAGTCCCGTACCCCGTACCGGGCGAGCAGCCGGCGACCCGCCTCGTAGTAGTTCGGCTCGCTGTCCACCAGCGTCCCGTCGAGATCGAAGATCACATGGAGGTCGGACGCGGTCACGGGGCGGGATGTCATGGCCCCAGCATGCCGTAGCCCGGACCGGCCGGACGGATCACCCCTGACCCGTCGCGGGACCCGGCCGATCCCGGTCGCCCGCCGCGCGGCCCACGGACTCCACCAGCGGCAGCACCCGGTGCGCCACCCGCTCGCGCAGCGCCACGTCCGTCCGCGTCCTGACGACCCCCGGCAGCTGGATCAGCCGCTGGATCACGTCCTCCAGGTGCCCGTTGTCCCGGGCGACCACGCGGGTCAGCAGATCGCCTCCGCCCGTCGTCGAGAACGCCTCGATGATCTCGGGCACGGCCGCCAGGGCGTCGCCCACCTCGACCAGGTGCCCCTGGGTGACCTCCAGGTGGACGAAGGCGAGCACGGGGTGGCCGAGTGCGGCGGGGGAGAGGGCCGGCCCGGTGCCGGTGATCACGCCGTCGCGCTCCAGCCGGTCGAGCCGGGCCTGCAGGGTGCCGCGGGCCACGCCGAGGATGCGCGCGTACTCCCGGACGCTCGTGCGCGGCTGCTCGATCAGCAGGCGCAGGATGCGGGTGTCGAGAGCGTCCACCGCCATGATCCGCAGATCTCCTTCCGAGCCGTCCGGGTGCGGCTCCGACTGTACCCAGCGTGCAGGAGCCGCCTTGTGCGACGGCGGAGCGTGCTCATCGCACGGATGGTCCGTTGGCATGCTGATGGCTGATCCGTCGGTCGTTGCACTGGTCCATTGGTACAGGATATTCCTCCTGGTTTGATCCATGGGCCCGATGGGTGCTGCAATGGTGATGTCGATGGCGCTGCGGACTTCCGCGGCGCCTTTTTCATGCGAGTACCGCGGTGACGCGGAAGGGGTGGAAGCGTGCTGAAGAGGGTGTTCGTGGCGCCGGACCCGGGGCGGGTACGGCTGCGCTTCGCCGTCCGGGCCGTTCTCGGCATCGGCCTCGCGGTCGTGCTGTGCGGCCTCGCCGGGCATTCGCTCGTGGCGGCCATCACCGGCGGTCTCGCGGCACTGCTCGCCCTCTTCACCGTGACCGACCCGACGGTGCGCGGGCAGGCGGTCACCACCGCCCTGCTCCCCGTCGCCGGTCTGCCCGTTCTCGCCGTCGCGGCGGTCCTGCACGACCAGCCGGTCGCCCGGGACCTGATCTTCCTCGCCGTGATGGGGGCGGGCGTGTACGCCCGGCGGTGGGGGCCGCGCGGGCACGCGCTGGGCGTCTTCGCGTTCATGATGTTCTTCGCCGCCCAGTTCCTGCACACCGTGCCCGGCCAGCTGCCCGAGCTGTACGCCGCCGTGGCGCTGTCCCTGTGCGCCTCGTCCACCGTGCGCTTCGGCCTGTGGTGCTACGAGCGACGGCTCCCCGCCGCGGCCCAGCCCGCTCCGCCGGAGGTCCGGGGCCGGCTGCGCATCACCACCCGGCAGGCGGTCCAGGCCACCCTGGGCGGGGCCTTCGCGCTCGGCATCGGGCAGGTCCTGTCCGACGAGCGGTGGTACTGGGCGGTCGGCGCCACCTGGTGGGTCTTCGTCAACACCACCTCCCGCGGCGAAACGCTCGTCCGCGGATTCCGCCGGGTCCTGGGGACCGTCATCGGCATCGTCTCCGGCTTCGCCGTGGCCATCCCGCTCGACGGCGCGGCCGTCCCGACCGCCGTCGTCGTCGCGGTCGGCGTCTTCGGCATCTTCTACACGGCGGCGGTTTCGTACAGCTGGATGATGTTCTTCGTGACCATGATGGCCGGCATGCTCTACGGGGCGCTGGGCGTCCTGGACGCCGGTCTGCTCTGGCTGCGCGTCGCGGAGACCGCCGTCGGCGCGCTCGGCGCGGTGCTCGCCGTGCTGCTGGTCCTCCCCGTCACCACCCACGCCATCACCGACGCCTGGATCCAGAAGGCGCTGCGGTGCGTCCACGCCTGCACGGCCGAGGCGGCCGACCGGCTCGCCGGCTCGACGCTCGCCGACCCCGGCCCCCGCGTCGCCGAACTGGAGGTCCTGCTCGGCCGGGTCCGGCTCTCGCTCGCCCCGCTGGTACACCCCCTGAGCCCGCTGCCGGCCCGCAAGGCGCGCGCCCGCCAGGTGCTCGCGCTGCTGGACGACTGCGTACGCGAGGTACGGGGGCTGGCCTCCATCGCCGCCGACCCGGACGCCTCGCACGACGCGCGGCTGTCGGCCGCGTGCTCCCGCGTCGAGGCGGCCGTCGAGGCGCTCACCGCACCCGACGGCTCCCGGGGCTTTCACCTGCCCGAGCTGCCCGCGACCGCCGCTGACCCCGCGCTGGCCCATCTGCACGGCCTGGAGCGCGCCCTCGCCGCACTGGCGGCACCGCTCCAGGGCCGGGGCGGCCGGACACCCGCCGTGGGGCCCGAACCTGCCTGATCGCGCCCATCGCGCCGTTACATCGCGCCCACCGGGCCGTTACGTCGAGCGCGGCCGGGGACGCCGCTGCCCGCCCGACGCAGCGGCACTTCCCGCCCGCCGCATTGGTCTGGACCGCAGCGGGCTGCCTGCTACCGTCGGCCGTGAAGATCGCGGCGACGGTGGAAGAGGGGTAGCGCGATGATCGGCAACAGCGCCGGGCGGGCATTCATAGGGTCGTTCACCTCGGCGGGCGGGCACGGAATCACCGCCGCCGCCGTGGACCGGGACACCGGCGCGCTGACCGTGCTCGGATCCACCGACGCCGTGCCCGACCCCTCGTTCCTCGCCGTCGGCCCCCGAGCGGGCGGCACGGCCCTGTACGCGGTCGGCGAGAGCGCCCGGGGCGTCGCCGCCGCCTTCGCCCTCGACGGCGACGTACCTGCCCTCCTGGGCCCCGTACAGGCCGTCGACGCCGCATCGCCCACCCACCTCGCGCTCGCCGCGAACCACCTGGTCACGGCCAATTACGGGTCCGGCAGCGTCACCGCCTTGCCGGTCCTCGCCGACGGATCGCTCGGGGCGGCGGCCTCGGTGCTCCGGCACGAGGGCAGCGGCCCGGACACCGGCCGCCAGGAGGCGCCGCACGCCCACCAGGTGCTCGCCGACCCCTCCGGGAACTGGGTGGTCAGCGTGGACCTCGGCACCGACTCCGTACGCGTCTGCGCCCTGGACCCGGCCACCGGCTCCCTGCGACTGCACGGCGAGACGGCCCTGCGGCCGGGCACCGGCCCGCGCCATCTGGCCTTCCACCCCTCCGGCACCCTCGCCTACGTCCTGGGCGAGCTGGAGCCGACCCTCACCGTGTGCCGCTGGGACGCGGCGACCGGCAGCCTCGACGTGCTCGGCGAGACGTCGGTGCTGCCCGAGCACGAGGCGGCCGAGGGCGCGGCGCGCACCTACCCGTCCGAAGTGGTCGTCGCGCACGACGGCCGCTTCCTGTGGACCGCCAGCCGGGGCCACGACAGCATCTCCGTGCTCACCCTCGACGAGAGCGGCGAGAAGCCGGCCCTGGTGGCCACCGTCGGCTGCGGTGGCCGCTGGCCGCGCGATCTCACCCTCGACCCGAGCGGGCAGTGGCTGTACGCGGCCAATGAGCACTCCGGGAACGTCAGCTGGTTCGCCGTGGACGCCGAGACGGGCGTCCCGCAGCACGCGGGCTCCATCGAGGTCCCCGCGGCCTCCTGCGTCGTTTTCGCCTGACGGCTGCGCGGCGCGGACCCCGGTCGGCTGATCCCGATCAGCACGGCCGCTCCGGGCGGCGCGGCGGGCCGGTCACGGCCGTTCGGACAGCACAGCGGGCCCGGACCGAGGGTTTCCTCCGGTCCGGGCCCGTTGTGCTGTCCGGCTTCCCGAGCCGCCGCCCGAGGGCGGCGGCGTCCGGTCAGTGAGCCTGAGCGCCCTGAGCGCCTTGGGTGCCCTGCGGCGTCGCCGGCGTGATGCCCAGCGTCGTGGCGTACAGGGACAGCACGAGCTTGCCGATCGCCGGGTAGGCGCCCAGCGGCTCGGCCGTCGCGCAGCCCGCCTCCTTCGCGGCGGCGTCCAGCAGGCCGGGGTCGACCTCCGGGCCCACCAGGTACGGCGCCAGCGCCAGCTGCGCGGAGCCGGAACCCTGCAGCTGCTCGGCGATCGAGGCGACCGAGCCCTCCACGTCCAGCGCGGCGGCCATCACCGGCACGGCGAGGCGGGCGGCCAGCAGCATGCCGGTGATCCCGGCGGCCTGCACGGCCTCCTCGCCGCCCACGGTGGCCAGCACGATGCCGTCGGCGGCGGTGGCGACGGTGAACAGCCTGGCGCGGTCGGCGCGCGCGAGACCGGCCTCCGACAGCCGTACGTGCAGGGCCTCGGCGAGCAGCGGGTGCGGGCCGAGCACATCGGTCAGCTCGGCCTGCGTACCGCTGTCCATCACGGCCTGCCGTATCCGCCGGATCAGCGCGCTGTCGGGACCCGCGAGCAGCGGGACCACGACGGCGGGCGGACCCGAGGGCTCGGCGACCTCACGCCCGGCGGCGACGGCCTGCTCGAAGCGCGCGACGCGCTCGGCGGCGGTGTGGGCGAGAACGGTGGCAAGAGTCGGGTACTCGGCATCGTCACCGTCGAGGTAGCCGATCCGGGCGTTGAGGCCGGGCAGCTCGGAACGGGCGATGCTGATCACCTCTTCGGCCAGGCTGCGCGTGGCCGAGGAGGGGGTACCGGGAACGGCGAGAACGAGCGCGGCAGCGCCCTCGGGTGCGACCACGGGCTCCGGGCGGCGGTGCCGTCCGGACTGGCGAGGTCGCGGCATTCGTACAGGCAGGCCGGAAGCGGGCCCAGTGGGGGTGCTCATGGCGCCGCATGCTACTGGTTTTGCCTGCCCCTCTGTTCGGGGAGGGTCCGGTCGAGCGTTAACTATCCGCTTATGTCCGATGAGTGATGTACCACCGGAGTGTCCCCGTCTGTCGGCTCGTTGATCCTCTCGATCGGCCTTCCGCCCTCGCTCCTTCTCCGCTCCGTGCCCCGGCCCGTCACCCTGTCCGCGGCTCGTCGCGCACGGCCGTTCCGACCCGCTGCCCGGTCCCGTGCTCCAGGGGCACGAACAGCATCGTCGGGTGGCGCGGCAGGCGCAGATCCCCGGCCGCCAGGGCCCGCGCGATCCGGAGTGCGCCGGTCAGCGGATTGCCCTCCGCCGAAGTCACCCGAGCCCCCGGCAGCAGATGTGCCAGCTCCTCGCGCAGCGGCACGAGAAGCGGGTCGCCCATCCGGAACAGGCCACCCGTCAGGGCCACTTCGCCGCCCTCGCCGAGCTCGCCGCCGTCGTTGTCCGGCCCGGCGGCCGCCGGGCGCGAGGCCGTCGGGCAGACGGCCGCTGCAGCCTCGGCGATATGCCCTGCGGCCGCCCGCAGAATGCCGGCGGCAACCGGGTCCGCTCCGGCGCACGCCGCCACCTCCGGCGCGAACGAGGCCAGCACGGCCGGCCGGTCGGAGCGTGGATAGAGCAACCCCGGCAGCTCCTCCGCCGGTCCGAACACGGCCCGCAGCCGGTCCAGCAGCGCGGGCGAACCGCCCCGCCGCCCGTCATGGGCCCGCATCGCGGCATCCAGCCCGGCCCGGCCGATCCACGCACCGCCGCCACTGTCACCCAGAAGATGACCCCACCCGTCGGCCCGGTGCCACTCCGTCAGGTCCGTACCCAGGGCGATCATGCCCGTACCGCCCGCCACGACCGCCCCGGGGCGCTGTCCCACCGCGCCCGCGTAGGCCGTCACCGCGTCGGCGGCCAGCGCCAGCCGGCGTACCCCCAGCGCGTCCGCGAGCGCGCCGGGCAGCTCCGCCCGCAACCGCTCGCCCAGGGTGGCCATTCCGGCGGCCCCGATCGCCAGTGCCGCGACCTCACCCGTCGGGGCGGCGGCGGAGGACCCGGCCGCCCGCTCCAGCAACTCCCGGGCGGCGGGCAGCAGCTGGTCCAGCAGATGCCCGGCGTCGATGCCGCCGGGCCCCGTCCGTACCGGCTCGGCGCAGACCGTCGTCGAGAGCGGCCCGGGCAGCCCCACCCGACCGAGCGCCACCCGCAGCCCGGAGCCCCCGGAGTCCACCCCGATGACATACGCGCCGGGTCTGGCAGGGGAGGGCACGGCGGTCGCGGGTCCGGCAGGGGCGGGCGACGCCGGGGGGTGCGTCACGGAAGCCGCCAGTCCACCGGCTGGGCCCCCTGGCGCGCCAGCAGTTCGTTGACGCGGCTGAACGGCCGCGAGCCGAAGAAGCCCCGGTCCGCGGACATGGGGGAGGGGTGCGAGGACTCGATCGCGGGGAAGTCGCCCAGCTGCGGGCGGAGATTGCGGGCGTCGCGCCCCCACAGCACCGACACCAGCGGAGTGCCCCGGGCCACCAGCGCCTTGATGGCCTGCTCGGTCACCTCTTCCCAGCCCTTGCCCCGGTGGGCGGCGGGCCGCCGGGGCGCGGTGGTGAGCGCCCTGTTGAGCAGCAGCACCCCCTGCCGCGTCCACGGTGTGAGATCACCGTTGGACGGCCTGGGCAGCCCCAGATCCGCCTGCAGCTCCCGGAAGATGTTCTCCAGGCTGCCCGGCAGCGGCCGGACGTCCGGGGCCACCGCGAAGCTCAGCCCGATCGCGTGTCCCGGGGTGGGATACGGATCCTGACCGACGACGAGTACTCTCACCTCCTCGAACGGCTGCTGGAACGCTCGCAGTACATGAGCCCCGGAGGGCAGGTACGTGCGTCCCGCGGCGATCTCCGCGCGGAGGAAGTCGCCCATAGCGGCGATGCGTTCGGCGACGGGTTCGAGGGCGTCGGCCCACCCCGGCTCGATGATCTCTTTCAACGGTCGTGCTGCCACGGCCCGCACTCTACTGCTGATACGACCACTCCGATCAACTGCCGCCGACGCTCCGACGCTCCGGCCCCCGGCCGTCAGGTGAGCGCCACCGCCCGCACGCACAGGACGTCCGGCAGATGCGAGGCGAGCTGCTGCCAGCTGTCCCCGTCGTCCGCGCTGGCGTACAACTCGCCGTTGCGGTTGCCGAAGTAGACCCCGGCGGGATCCGCGTCGTCGGTGCACAGCGCGTCGCGCAGCACCGTCCCGTAGTGCGCCCCGTCCGGCAGGCCGTCCGTGAGCGGCTCCCAGGTGCGCCCCGCGTCGGTCGTGCGGAACACCCGGCAGCGGTGCTCCGCCGGGACCCGGTCGGCGTCGGCGTTGATCGGGAAGATGTACGCCGTGCCGCCGCGGTGCGGGTGCGCGGCGGCGGCGAACCCGAAGTCGGAGGGCAGCCCCGCGCCGATGTCGCTCCAGTGGTCGCCGGAGTCGTCGCTGCGGAACACGCCCCAGTGGTTCTGCAGATAGAGCCGGTCCGGGTCGGCCGCGTCCCGGGTGACCTTGTGGACGCACTGCCCGAACTCCGGATCCGGATCGGGGAGGAAGACCGCGGATACGCCCCTGTTCGACGGGGCCCAGCTCGCACCGCCGTCCTTCGTCCGGAACACACCCGCCGTCGACACGGCGACGGTCACGGCCCCGGCGTCCCGGGGGTCGGTCAGAACGGTGTGCAGCCCCTCGCCACCGCCGCCCGGCACCCAGCGCGAGCGGGTCGGGTGCTCCCAGAGCGGCCGGACCAGCTCGAACGACTCGCCCCGGTCCTCGGAACGGAACAGCGCGGCAGGCTCCGTGCCCGCGTAGACCACGTCCGGCGCCTCGGGGCCCGCCGGGTGCAGCTGCCAGACGCGCTCCAGGGAGGCTCCGGTGAACTTCGGGAACTTCACGGCGGGCTGTCGCGGCTCGACCCAGGTCTCGCCCAGATCGTCGGAGTGGAAGACGGACGGCCCCCAGTGGGCGCTGTCCCCGCCGACCAGGATTCTCGGGGTGTCCGTGCGGGTGTCCACGGCGACCGAGTAGATCGCCTGCGCGTTGAAGTGCGGACCGGTGATCTCCCAGGTCCCGGCACGTCTGCGGCCGATGAAGAGGCCCTTGCGGGTGCCTGCGGTGAGCAGTACGTCGGTCATGGTCCTGGACCTCCCGATACGCCGTTGTGCCGGAACAGTGCCAGTCTGCACCCGGCCACTGACAGCGGCCCGCGCACACGCTCGCGGTACCGGCGACGTCGGCGTGGGCTGCCCGGTGCGTGTGGCCCGGTGGGTGCGGCGCCCTTGACCGGTGTCCGGCGGCGGCCTAGCTTTCAGTGGCCGTAGAAAGCGCTTGCGGAGGGTCGCTGCGGGCCGTGCCGCCGAATCTCAGGAGCCCCCGTGGTGACCTTCGAAGGACTGCCCGGCGCCGTCGCCGTCTCGCATCTGAGCGTCTACGACTGGCCCGCCGCCGACGGGCTGCGCGGCGGCACCCCGCATCTGCACCTGACCTGCTCGGAGGGGTACGTCGTGGTCGCCGGCAGCGGTTCGGTGCAGACCCTCACGGCCACCGGGTTCCGGGAGACCCCGCTGACGCCGGGCGCGCTCGTGTGGTTCACCCCGGGCGCCATCCACCGCCTGGTCAACGAGGACGGGCTGCGCGTCATCGTGCTCATGCAGAACAGCGGGCTGCCCGAGGCCGGTGACGCCGTGCTGACCCTGCCGCCGCGCTGCCTCGCCGACCCGGACGTCTATCGTGCGGCGGCGGCGCTGCCCGTGGACGCCGAGGAGGCCGTGCAGGAACGGGCGGCGCGGGCCCGGCGCGACCTCGCGGTGGAGGGGTTCCTCGCCCTGCGCGAGGCCGTGGAGGACGGTGATCCGGAGCCGCTGGCCGCGTTCCACCGCGCAGCCGCCGCGCTCGTCCGCCCCCGTACGCCGGAGTGGCGCACCCGCTGGGAGAAGGGGGCCGCCACGGCTGCCGCCGTCACCGCCGGGCAGCTCGACGCGCTGGACAAGGGCGAGGCCGGGCACCTCGCCGACGCCCGTGTCCACGCCGAACGGCCTTCGGAGCGCGGCAGGTTCGGCATGTGCGGCCGCCTGGACGTCTACCGGACCTGAGGCCGGTCCCGAAGCCGGACCTGAGGCCGGACCCGAGGCCGGACCTGACGTCGGGCCTGAAGCCGCCCCGCCCGGAGGACCCGACCCATGGCGAGGCCCGCCCGCGTGCGCACGGAGCCCGGTTTCCGCGCCGATGACGGCCGGCGTCCCGCTGCGCCGCCGGGAGCTGACATGCTGGCCGGGGCCGGGCAGCGGCCGGACGGCAACCCGGGGACGGCCCCGGGCACGGCAGGACACCGAGGAGACGACGATGGGCAGCGGGATCACGGACGCCGACGGCCGCCCGGTGCCGGTCACGGTCACCGCGGGCGAGCCCGCGCCGCTCACGGTCGCCGGGGGGACGGCCGACCCGGTCACGGCCACCGCGGAGGAGACCGGCCCGGCTCCCCGCGTCGGCATCCGGCTCTCGCCCCCGGCCGGCGAGCTCGTCTGGACCTGCACCCCCGAGGCGGCCCGCGAGCTGGCCGCCGTACTCCTCCGGGCGGCCGAGGAGACCGAGAACGCGCCGGGCGAGCGGCCCGTCACGGTCGAGGCGGCCGAACTGCGCCGCGGCGACGTACGCGACGGCGACCGGACCATGACCGTGGAGAGCACCCGCACCGACGGCTCCACGGTCCACGTCACCTGGAAGTCCGGGGCCGGCCGCAGCTGGACCCAGGCGTACGCCGCCGACACAGCCATCACCCTCAAGCGGCGTCTTCCCGACGGCCGTTGACGTACGGGCGCGGCGACATCGGGGCCGGTGGCAGCGCGGCGGCACCGGGCCGGGGCACGCGTCGGTAGGGTGGTCCGTGATGTTCACCGAACAGGGCCCCGAAGAGGGCCCCACCGTGCGCGAACTGGCCGTCCAGGCGCTCTCCTCGATCGAGCGCGGATACGACCTCCTCGCCCCGAAGTTCGACCTGACGCCCTACCGCACACCCGACCGCGTGCTCGACGCCGTCACCCGGGCCGTGCGCGAACTCGGCCCCTTCGACACCGGACTCGACGTCTGCTGCGGCACCGGGGCGGGAGTGGGCGTGCTCCGGCAGCTGTGCCGGGAACGGGTGGTCGGGGTCGACTTCAGCGCGGGCATGCTCGCCGAGGCCCGGGCCGCCTTCCCGTCCGGGAGCGGGACATCGCCGGCCGGCGGAGGACCGGCGATCGACTGGGTGCGGGCCGACGCCCGCTCCCTGCCCTTCGCGCCCGCCTTCGATCTCGCCCTGAGCTTCGGTGCGTTCGGCCACTTCCTGCCCGCCGAACGCTTGGGCCTCTTCGCCGAGGTGTACGGATCCCTCCGGCCCGGCGGACAGTTCGTCTTCCCGATCGGCGCACCGCCCCCGGTGGGATCACGCGCCTACTGGTCGCTGCTGGGCTTCGACGCGGCGATGCGGGTGCGCAACGCCCTGTGGCGGCCGACGTTCGTCATGTACTACCGCACGTTCCGGCTCGGTGATGTGCTGGAGGACCTGGCCCGGGCCGGATTCGTCGTACGGCTGCAGCCGCTGACCGAGCTGGGCCTGCGCCCCGACGGCAGCCCCCGCGCCCGCTTGGTGGTGGCGACCCGGGAGTGACGGCACGGGGCACTTCGCGGAGGCCGGGCGACAGTGCCGGGCGTTTCGCGGAGGCCGGGCGCGACAGTGCGGTGCGTCCCTCAGCGGTTCTCGTCCCGGGCCGCCGCCAGCAGTCCCGGCCAGTCGGGGATCTTCACCGGGCCACGCCCCAGCGAACGGCCCAGCTCCGCCTCCGCGCGCTCGATCGACAGCCAGCCGGCCCACTCCACCGGCCGCAGCCCCCACTCCCGCAGCACGGCCAGCGGATCGGCCGCCACCGGGCGCAGGGTCAGTCCGGCCGCGTCCTCCAGGAGCGAGGCCACCGTCTCCTTGGCGCAGGAGCGGTTCGAGCCGATCACCCCGGTCGGCCCGCGTTTGATCCACCCCGCCACGTACTCACCCGGCGACGGCACCCCGTCGCGCAGTACCCGGCCCGCCGTGTGCGGCACCGTGCCGCGCACCGGATCGAAGGGCAGCCCCGGCAGTTCGACCCCGCGATAGCCGACCGCCCGCAGGACCAGCCGCGCCTCGATGTCCTCGTAACGGCCGGTGTCCCGGACCCCGCCCGCGCCGTCCGGAGCCGTCCGGGCGAACCGCACCCCGGCGACCCGCCCGCCGCGCTCCAGCAGCTCCACCGGCCGCAGGAAGAACCGCAGCCGGATGCGGCGCGCGGCCCCCGCCACATCCTCGGGCCCGCCCGACCCGGCCCCGGCCGCCGACCAGCCGCGCAGGACCGCCAGGTTCCGCCGCACCACGGCGGGCAGGCCGTCCGGAGCGGCGTACGCCGGGTCCAGCGCCAGCTCCGCCGGGTCGACGACGACCCGGGCCCCGGGCAGCGCCCCCAGCTCCCGCAGCTCCTTGGTGGTGAACCGGGCCTGGGAGGGGCCGCGTCGGCCCACGATGTGCACCTCGCGCACCCGGCTGGCCGCCAGTGCGCTGAGCGCGGCACGGGGTACGTCGGTGGTCCGCAGTTCGTCGGCGCCGCGGGCCAGGATCCGGGCCACGTCGACCGCCACGTTGCCCACGCCGATCACGACGGCCGAGCGGCCGTCCAGAGCGTCCCGGGCGAACGGGTCGGCGCCGATGTCCGGATGCGCGCTGTACCAGGAGACGAAGCGGGTGGCGGAGTAGCTGCCCGGCAGA
The DNA here is from genome assembly GCF_055792845.1 of Streptomyces sp. DSM 106670. Classification (NCBI taxonomy): domain Bacteria; kingdom Bacillati; phylum Actinomycetota; class Actinomycetes; order Kitasatosporales; family Streptomycetaceae; genus Streptomyces; species Streptomyces sp. DSM 106670. Next base: position 529,478 of record NZ_CM147704.1, on the reverse strand, counting down.
CTCTCGCCCGGCACCGCCAGTGCTCGGTCCGTCGAGGCCCCGACGCAGTAGACGACCGCGTGGTACAGCTCCGCGAGCCGGGCGGGGGAGACGCCGTCCGGCCCGCCGACGCCGACGTTGCCCACGAAGGTGACCCGCTCGTCCTCCAGTACGGCCCGCAGGCTGTTCTGCAGCGACTTGATCTTCTCGTGGTCGGGGGCCACCCCGTACCGCACGAGTCCGTACGGAGTGGGCAGCCGGTCCAGGACGTGCACGCGCACATCGGGCACGAGCGACTGCTGGAGCAGGGCCTGGGCGGTGTAGACCCCGCTGGGACCGGAACCGACGACGGCGACTGAGAGCACGGCGCACCTCTTCCCGGAGGTTGCTTCCAGGATCGCACCGCCGGGCCGATCCGCACCGCCGGTGCACGGGATGCCGGCACGGGGCAGTGGTACGGGCACGGCCCCGGGGCGGGTCTCAGCCCATCAGGCCGCGCATCCGGTTGATCTCCACGGTCTGCTGGGCGACCACATCGCTGGCCATCTCCTCCACGATCACGTCGTTCCCCTCGGTGAGCGCCTCCGTGGCCATGGTGATCGCCCCCTGGTGGTGGGTGATCATCAGCTCCAGGAAGAGCTTGTCGAAGGCCTTGCCCTCGGCGGCGCGCAACTTCTTCAGCTGGGCGTCGGTCGCCATGCCGGGCATCCCCGCGTGGTCGTGGTGCTGCTTGCGCTTGTCGCCGCCGTTTCTTTTCAGCCATCCTTCCATCGCGCCGATCTCTGGCTTCTGGCCTGCCGATATGCGTTCGGCGAGCCGCTTGACGGTGGCGGCGGAGGCCCGTTCGGGGACGAGTTCGGTCATCACGAGCGCCTGCCCGTGGTGCTCGATCATCATCTCGGCATAGCGGAAGTCCGCGGAGTTGGCGGTGTCCTGCCCGGCCTCCTTGACGGCGTCCTCGGCGGAGAGCGTCCGCGCGGGTTCGCCCGGTCTGCCGGGCGCGACCACGCCCGGACCTGCGTCCTTGGCCTTGTCCGACGTTCCGTCACCGCTGTCCGCGTCACAGGCTCCGAGGACGAGCGCGGCGGCAACCGCCACCGCCGCGAGAGCGGTTGAGCGAAGAATCGCGGACCGGCGATGGATCAACACGGTGACCTCCTGTGCCACATGGTTTGTTGCAGACCGTCCTAACACGCTTCCACCGGCCGAAGATCAAAAACTTTTATTACGTCTGTGTTGCCATCTGTTGATGTGTACATGGGAGGGACGATACTGCCGGGGGTTCATGAACCGTTCGACCCCGAACGGATACAAGGGAGGACGCAGTGACCTCGTTGCACACCACCCGCGTGCGGCGCAGACGTCTGGGCGCGGTGGCAGCCGCGGCCGGACTCCTCGCCACGCTGCTGACGGCCACCACAGCGGCCGCGACCCCCGACCCGGGCGACGCCCCGGTCGAGCGCGGGTCGGTCACCAAGAGCGAACAGGCCGAGGCCAGGGCCGCGATAGCCGGCGGCGACATACCCGGCGTGGACGAGATCGTCCACAGCTCCAACATCAAGCACCTGACGAACGTGCCGAAGGGCGCCCTCCAGGGCACCAACACGGACCTCGCGTTCCAGGGGAAGTACGCCTACGTCGGCAACTACGACGGCTTCGTCATCTACGACATCAGCAAGCCGAAGAAGCCCAAGACGGTCGCCCAGGTCCTCTGCCCCGGATCGCAGAACGACATCTCGGTCTCGGGGAACCTGCTGTTCCTCTCGACGGACTCCTCGCGCAGCGACGATTCCTGCTCCAGCACCTCCCAGCCCGCCACGGAGAAGTCGTCCTGGGAGGGCATGAAGATCTTCGACATCAGCAACAAGCGGGCGCCGAAGTACATCGCCGCCGTGGAGACCGCCTGCGGTTCCCACACGCACACGCTGGTGCCGGACGGCAAGAACGTCTACGTGTACGTCTCCTCGTACTCGCCCAACGCGACGTTCCCGGACTGCCAGCCGCCGCACGACGGAATCTCCATCATCAAGGTGCCGGTGAAGGCGCCCCAGAAGGCCCGGATCGTCAACTTCCCGGTGCTCTTCCCGGACGGTGGCAACCCGGGAGCGCCCACGAACCCGGGTGTCTCCCAGACGACCGGCTGCCACGACATCACGGTGCTGCCGTCCAAGGACCTGGCCGCCGGAGCCTGCATGGGTGACGGTCTGCTGTTCTCCATCAAGGACCCGGAGCGCCCGAAGATCATCGACCGGGTCCAGGACAACGTGAACTTCGCGTTCTGGCACTCGGCCACCTTCAACCAGGGTGCGAACAAGGTCGTCTTCACCGACGAGCTCGGCGGCGGCGGTGCGGCCACCTGCAACGAGGAGATCGGCCCCAAGCGCGGAGCCGACGGCATCTACGACATCGTCGGCAAGGGCGACAAGCGCAAGCTGGTCTTCCGCAGCTACTTCAAGATCGACCGTCACCAGGCCGACGTCGAAGTCTGCGTCGCCCACAACGGCTCGATCATCCCGGTGAAGGGCCGCGACCTGATGGTGCAGGCCTGGTACCAGGGCGGCATCTCCGTCTGGGACTTCACCAACTCGTCCAAGCCCAAGGAGATCGCCTTCTTCGAGCGCGGCCCGGTCACGCTCGACCAGGTGACCACGGCCGGCCCCTGGTCGGCGTACTACTACAACGGTCACATCTACTCCAGCGACATCGCCAAGGGCTTCGACGTGCTGAAGCTCGACGACAGGCGCACCGACCCGGCCAAGCGGGTCAAGCTGGACGAGCTCAACGTGCAGACGCAGCCGGACTACTTCGACCGCTGATCCGTCAGCGGTTCCGGTGGCCGACTCGACCCGCAGTCCGGGGCCGGTGTCTCCCGGGCGGACGACCGCCCGGGAGACACCGGCCCCGGTGCGTGCGGAGCCGGAAATTCATTGACCGATGAGCCGGGTGGGGACATGCTGGATCCCTGCGACGGCGGACTCCGCAACTCCGGTCCCCGGCGCGGTCCGCGGCCCTGTCCCACGCGACAGGCCGAGGGTGCGCCCGGATCCGGCGACGCGGGGGATCGCCGGATCGGGCGCGTTTTTCCGCCCGCTCACGGCGCGGCGACGGGCGGCTCGGGCGATCAGGCGGCGGCGCGGACGCTCCCGCCGGTGGCGGCGGCCCACTCCACCAGCAGCCGCTGGTAATCCGCCTCGTCCTGCGGCGTCAGGCAGCCGCCCGAGCGCTGCCACAGGTCGCGGATCTCCGCGTTGACCTCGGCTGCGGAACGGGCGGACATGGACGACGGCATAGGGGACATGGTCACCAGGTTACGGCCACGAACGTATGTCACTACCCCTTCCGCGGCGGGATATGCCTCACACCCCGACCCGATTTCCCCGGTTCGCCGTGGGCCTCAGCGCGGGACCAGCCCCAGCGAGCGCAGGCCGTCCGGCCGCTCCGACACCGGCAGATGGTCCACGAACCGGACCTCGCAGCCCAGGGCCGCCGCGCCACCGTCCGCGGTCCGGTCGTCACCGACCATGACCACCTCCGCCGGATCCCGGCCGATCAGCGAGCAGGCGGTGGCGAACAGTCCCGCGGCGGGCTTCTGGAGCCCGTGCTCGAAGGACAGGACATAGGCGTCGACCAGGGCGTCGAGCCCGTGCGCGCGGAAGACCGGCCGCAGGTCCCAGCCGATGTTGCTGACCACGCCGACCGCGATACCCGCCCCCCGCAGCCCCGCCAGCACCTCCGCGGCGTCCGGGTAGGGCTGCCAGGCCTCCGGCCGCAGATGGCGGTCGTACAGCGCGTCGTACAGCCCCGGATCGGGCAGGGCGACGGTCCGGGCCAGACCGGTGTACGCCGCACGGTGCAGGGCGGCGGTCAGATCCCGGCGCGCCATCGCGTCCGCCAGTTCCTCAGGCACCCGGACCGGAGGCGGGCCGCCCGGGAGGGCGCCGGCGGCCGTGAGCCCGCTCACGTACCGCTCGAAATCCTCCGGGACCACCTCGACGCCCTCCTCGCGCAGCACGGCGGCGAGCCAGTCCCGCACCGGTTCGATACGGAAGAGGGTTCCGGAGAAGTCGAACAGCACACCTCTGATCACCATGGGCGCGATCCTTCCCGCTACGTCCCCGCGCCGACAAGAGCGCCCGGCTCAGGCCCGCAGGGGCCGGTCCTCCTCCGCCGGGGCGCGCGGCGCCGCGTACCGGGCGTACCCGGCGGCGCTCAACGCCACCACCGCCACCCCCAGCAGCGCACCGCCCACGACATCGGTCAGCCAGTGCACCCCCAGGTACAGCCGGGTCGCCGCCACACCGGCCGCCGAGACCACCGCGACCGCCAGCGCCGCACCCCGGGCGCCGGGGCCCGCGCCGTACAGCCGCAGCAGCCAGAAGAGCAGCCCGCAGCTCACGACGGCCGACATGGCGTGCCCGGAGGGGAAGGCCGCGTAGTGGGCCGTGTCCACCGGATCGGGCCACTGCGGGCGCTCCCGGCCCACCACGGCCTTGAGCCCCTGCTGGAGGAGCGAGGCGAGCAGACTCGTCGCGGCCACCCAGAGCGCGAGCAGCCGCGCGCCCCGCCACCACAGGGCGACCACCGCCACCGCGATCAGGGCGCGCATGGTCCAGGGATCCCACACCCAGTCGGTCAACACCCGGTTGACCCGGACCAGACCGGGATCGGCCACCGCGTGCCGGTGCAGCGCGTCGGCGACCGCCCGGTCCAGCGACATCAGCGGCGGCCAGCGCACCGCCACCAGTACGAGCAGGACCACGGACGCCACGACGACGGCTCCGGTCCACAGGGCGGCCGCGGTGCGGGGGGAGCGGTCCGGTGAGCGGGAGAGGGGGGAGGACATGAGGCGATCCTCGCGGAGGACACCGCCCGAAGGCCAACTCGGGGCGCGGAAAACCCACTCCAGGAGGAAAGGGGCCTAGCCCAGCGCGCGCAGCCCCGGCACGAAGGTCACGATCAGCGGGACGACCGGCACCAGCGCGGCGGCGGCCGTCAGCCGGAGCCTGCGGCCCGCCGTCAGCCGGTCGACCGGGGCCAGCAACCGGTTGACCCGGAGGGGCACTTGGGCGTCCGGTGTGGGGCAGGGGCCGAACACCCCGCGGTCCTCGTTGAGTCCGACCAGGGCGAGCGCGGTCGTCAGCCGGCCGAAGCGGCGTGACGCCACGTCGTCGGCGGCCAGCTCGACCAGCCGGTGCATCTCGTCGCGGAACGCGGCGAACACCGGGATCTGCGGGAAACCGATCGCCAGCGCCGACGAGCAGTGCAGCAACCAGTCGTGCCGGGCCTGGGCATGACCCTGTTCATGGGCGAGCACCGCATCGAGCTGACGGCCCTTCAGCCGGCCCAGCGCGGCGGTGGTGATGACGAGTTGCGGAGCCGCACCGGGCAGCCACCAGGCGTCGGGGCGCTCGCCCTCCAGCACCACGAGACGGTCGGCGCCCGGCTTCTCGCCGGGCAGCAGCGGGGAGCGCACCAGCAGTTCCGCCCGGCGCTGCTTGCGACGACGCCGCGCCCGCCGGATCTCCCGCAGAAGCATCGCCCCGGTCCACAGCCCGCCCAGCGCCAGCAGCACCGCGATGACCGCCGACCACGGCCCGTACGCCGCCAGGGCGTACGCCTCGACCACGGCGTGCGGGGCGGGTGCGAAGACATGGCCGCGCACCGCCTGCCAGGCGGCGGCCGCGCTCAGCGTCATGGACAGGGCGAACGACAGGAGTACCCCGGCCACCACGCACTGCCAGACCCACAGGGCCACGACCGGCTCGCGCTCCGGCCACCGGGCGCGCGCCATCAGGCGCGGAGTCACCAGGGCGGTCAGTGCACCGAGCAGCAGCAGCGCGAGGGAGACCAGCATGGCTTCAGCTTAGGAGGGGCGGGTCTGCCGGGGTACGGCCTCGACCGGCAAGTGACGTAGACCACCGTTTGCCGGGGGTTCTGTCCCACTTCCTGTCTCACAGAGTGAGCAGCATGGCGAACATGCCGATGCCCATCGTCAGCCGGCAGGCCGTCGTGAGCTCGGGCCGGCCGTCCGAACCGCCCCCGAATCCTCCCGCGCCACGTCCGCCGACGCCCGCACCGCCGACCGGGACCGCGGCCGTCCCGGTCCCGGGCAGCAGTCGGCCGGCCGAGCCCAGGACGTAGAACGCGTAGTAGACCAGCAGCGCCCCGGTCAGCAGGGGTATGCCACCGGCTCCGCCGCCCGCCCCGTGCCCGGCGTGCCCGCCCCCGCCGCTGCCCGTGACCGCCGGGGCCATCGCCACGGCCATGTAGACCATGGCCAGCGAGCCGACGAGATGATGCCGGTGGTGGCCGCCGCGCAGAGCGGGCCGCAGCGACCGCAGCGCCGCGGCGCCGAACAGCACCGCGTACACCGCCCACGTCCAGTCCGGGGGCGACAGCACCGCCGCCGGAACGGCCATCGCCGCCATGCCGAAGCCCATCAGCGCCTCCGAGCGCGCGGTGCGCCGCTCCTGCGGCGTCCCCGTGCGGGTGCGCAGCAGACAGTAGGCGCCGCTCACCGCGCACAACGCCATCAGCAGCCAGCCGGTCGGAGCCCCTCCGTGCACGGCACGCCTCCCCCCGGTCGGACGTACACCACTGTTACGGGTCGATCCATCGATGCCCGGGCGGCCGCGGCCGAACCCGGCGCACGGGGGTGTGAAGGGGGTGCGCCGGGGCCCGCCGGGGGCGCTCCGGGTCGCGTTACGCTCGACCGGACGTACGGCAACAGAGAAACCACGTACGGCAGCAGAGAGACGGAGAGCCCCACCATGGACACCGCCACGCCCGACGCGGCCCGGCTGACCTTCCGCGACGCGACCGAGGACGACGTCGCGGCGCTGGTGGCCCTGATCGAGTCGGCCTACCGCGGTGACTCCAGCCGCACCGGCTGGACCACGGAGGCCGACATCCTCCAGGGACAGCGGACCGACGAACAGGGTGTGCGCGACGTCATCGCCGCCCCGGCGAGCCGACTGCTCGCGGTCGAGCGCGGCGGCGAACTCGTCGCCTGCTGCCAGCTCGAACACCGGGGCGACGCCGCCTACTTCGGCATGTTCGCGGTCCGGCCCGGACTCCAGGGCGGCGGCCTCGGCAAGCTGATCATCGCCGAGGCGGAGCGCACCGCCCAGGAGAGCTGGGGCGTGGGCGAGATGCACATGACGGTGATCTCGGTACGCGACGACCTGATCGCCTGGTACGAACGCCGTGGCTACCGCCGTACGGGACAGCTCACCCCGTTCCCGTACGGCGACGAGCGCTTCGGCATTCCGCAGCGCGACGACCTGGCCTTCGAACTGCTCGTCAAGAACCTCGGGGGCAGCGCCTGACGGCGCTCGTCCTCAGGCGGTGAAGCGCCCGGCGCGGCGGATCTCGGGGAAGTCGGTCGTCGCGCCGTCCAGGCCCAGCGCCCGGGCGAGGCGCAGATGGTCCTGGGTGTTCACCACCCAGCCGATCACCTTCACGCCCTCGCCGTGCGCCTGCTCCACCACCTCCAGGGTGAGGCGGCGGATGTTCAGCGCGAGCGTCGCCGCGCCCGCCGCCTTCGCCCGGTCCACCACGTCCGCACCCCAGCGGCTGGCGATCAGGACCGTGCGTACGCCGGGCACCAGCCGGGCGATCTCGGTGACGGCCTCGTCGTGGAACGAGGACACCTCCACCCGGTCCACGAGCTCACGCTCCAGGATCACGTCCGCCAGCGCGCGGGCCGCCGCCACATCCTTGATCTCCGCCTGGAGCGGGGCGGAGACGGCGTCCAGGACCTCCTCGAAGACCGGGATCCGCTCGCCCTGACCGGCGTCGAGCTCGCGCAGCTCCGCCAGGGTCTTGGCCGCGATCGGCCCGGTCCCGTCCGTGGTGCGGTCCACGTCCGTGTCGTGCATCACGGCGAGCGCGCCGTCCTTGCTGAGGTGCAGGTCCAGCTCGATGGCGTCCATCCCGGACGCCTCGGCGCGGACGAAGGAGCGCAGGGTGTTCTCGGGCTCGACGCCCATCACTCCGCGATGACCCAGGGTGAGAAAAGACAAGGCGACCTCGTTTCCGTCGGCGGGGATCCGTCGACTGCTCCTGCCCGTGCGGAGGTTGCGGCAATACGGCACTGGGGAGGGTAGCGGCCGCGGCCCGCGATGTCCCCAGCCGTGCGGGCCCGGTCGCCAGGATCCGAGCGGTGCTGCGGGAACTGCGCTCCTACCCGGTATCTCGCAGGAAAAACAGCGGTGACCATGGGGGGTACGCAGGATAATTTTCAGGTCTCCCCTTGTCGGGGTGAGCCCTGCCCGGCTACGGTGATGTCACGCGAGGTTCTCCCGTGGAGGAAGTGTCATGACGGAAATTCTTGTGCAGAGCGCCACCGACGGCGCGATAGCTACGGCCCAGCGGGTGGTCGAGCACCCGGCCTGGCCCGTGCTCAAGGATGCCGTCGAGGAGATCCGCCCCTGGCAGTCCAAGGACGGATCCATCGACTTCGAGGCCGAGGGCGCCCCTTCCCCGGCCACCGTCGAGCAGGTCCTCGACCGGGTGATCGGAGCGGTCGAGGAGCTCTCCCCGCTCCTCCCGCACGACGTCGCCTACCACCGCGCGCTCGTCACCGACCTGCGCCGCTGGGCCGCCGACGGCTTCCGCGTCCCCGACTTCCTGGACTCGCTGCTCGCCTTCCAGCCCGCGAAGGACCGGGCCGACGGCCTCCAGCACCTCGTCGTCTTCGCGATGTACACGCAGAACGGCAACCCCGACCGCAACCTCGAAGCGGTCGTGCTCAAGATGGTCTGGCCCGAGTGGCTCGCCGACCTGGAGGCGAACCGCTACGACAACCCGCTCTTCTGCGGCATCACCTTCGAGGACTTCACGTCCGGCTACGACACCAACTCCGCGGTGCTCTTCCCGGAGACCATCGCCGTGCGCGAGGCCCCCGAGCGCTTCAGCTGGGGCGGCATCTTCTGCGACCGCGAGGCCGCCCGCTTCCGCCGGGTCACCGAGGCATCCGTCGACCTGCTCGGCCTGGAGCTGCCCGACGACATCCGCGAGATGATCGGCGACCAGCAGCGCTGCGAGCAGGCGTTCGTCCTGTGGGACATGGTCCACGACCGCACCCACAGCCACGGTGACCTGCCGTTCGACCCGTTCATGATCAAGCAGCGCCAGCCGTTCTGGATGTACGGCCTGGAGGAGCTCCGCTGCGACCTCACCGCCTTCAAGGAGGCCGTGAAACTGGAGTCCGAGGGCAACGCCCACGGCCGTGACGTGCAGTACGCGGTGCTCTTCGACCGGATGTTCCGCTTCCCGGTCTCCGGCGAGCGCGTCCGCAACTACGACGGCCTCGGCGGCCAGCTGCTCTTCGCGTACCTCCACAAGCACGACGTCGTCCGCTGGACCGACAACACCCTGAAGATCGACTGGGACCGCGCCCCGCAGGTCACCAACCAGCTCTGCGCCGAGATCGAGAAGCTCTACCGCGACGGCATCGACCGCCCCAAGCTGGTCCACTGGTTCGCCGCGTACGACCTGGTCTCCACCTATCTCGCCCCGCACCCGGGATCCCGCTGGGCCAAGGGCCCCGACGCCCTGGACCTCACACTTCCTCCTCGCAAGCTCGTCGACGACGTGCTTCCGGACGAGTTTCCCCTGAGCATGTTCTATGAGGCGCTCGCCAAGAAGCTGAAGCGCGTGATTGCCTCCACCAAGGGAATCACCGCGGCGAACGACGAGCGGGCAGCCGCGTGAACCATTCTCCCGAGGAGGCGGTGGCCATGAACGGAAACGGCACGGGCGAGGGGACCGGTGTGCTCGAAGGAGCCGTGGTCGCGGTCGCCGGAGCGGCCGGCCCCGCGGGCCGCGCGACGCTGCTGCGGCTCGCCGAGGCGGGCGCCACGGTTGTCGGATGCGACGCCAACCCCGAACGGCTCGCCGAGGCGGTGGACGCCGCCCGGTACGCCCACGGGGGCGCGACCGTCACCGGTGAGACCGTCGACCTGCTCGACCTCGACGCCACCCGGGACTGGGCCAAGCGCACCGAGGCGGAGTTCGGCCGCATCGACGGCCTGGTCCACCTCGTCGGCGGCTGGCGCGGCAGCAAGTCGTTCCAGGAGACCGTCCTGTCCGACTGGGACGCCCTGGAGAAGCTGCTCATCCGTACCGTCCAGTCGACCACGCTGGCCTTCCAGGAGGCCCTCCAGCGCAGCGACCGGGGCCGCTATCTCCTGATCAGCGCCGCCGGGGCCAGCAAGCCCACCGCGGGCAACGCCGCCTACTCCTCCGCCAAGGCCGCCGCCGAGGCGTGGACGCTCGCGCTCGGTGACGCCTTCCGCAAGGCGGGGGGCGAGGACGGGCCCGCGGCGGCTGCTGCGATCCTGGTGGTCAAGGCACTGGTGAACGACGCCATGCGCGCCGAGCGCCCGAATGCGAAATTCGCGGGCTTCACCGACGTCACGGAGCTGGCCCGGGCCATCGCCGGCGTCTGGGACGAGCCCGCCACCGAAGTGAACGGAAAGCGCCTGTGGCTGACCCCGCAACCGTGAGGACCGACGCACGACGGCACCACGATCCGCAGGTACGCGGCTTCGCCAGTGACAACTACGCCGGAGCGCACCCGGAGGTCCTCGCCGCCCTCGCCCTCGCCAACGGCGGCCACCAGGTCGCCTACGGCGAGGACGACTACACCGGCCACCTCCAGCGGATCATGCACAGCCACTTCGGCTCCACCGCCGAGGCGTTCCCGGTCTTCAACGGCACCGGGGCCAACGTGGTCGCCCTCCAGGCGCTCACCGACCGCTGGGGCGCCGTCATCTGCGCCGAGTCCGCGCACATCAACGTGGACGAGGGCGGCGCGCCCGAGCGGATGGGCGGGCTGAAGCTCCTCACCGTGCCCACCCCGGACGGCAAGCTCACCCCCGAGCTCATCGACCGGCAGGCGTACGGCTGGGACGACGAGCACCGGGCCATGCCGCAGGTCGTCTCGATCACCCAGAACACCGAGCTGGGCACCGTCTACACCCCCGACGAGATCCGCGCCATCTGCGACCACGCCCACGAGCGCGGCATGAAGGTGCACCTCGACGGGGCGCGGATAGCCAACGCCGCCGCCTCGCTGGACGTGCCGATGCGGACGTTCACCAACACGGTCGGTGTCGATGTGCTGTCCTTCGGCGGCACGAAGAACGGCGCGCTCTTCGGCGAGGCCGTCGTCGTGCTGAACCCGGACGCGGTCCGGGCGATGAAGCATCTGCGCAAGCTCTCCATGCAGCTCGCCTCCAAGATGCGCTTCGTCTCCGTCCAGCTGGAGGCGCTGCTCGCCAAGGACCTGTGGCTGCGCAACGCCCGCCACGCCAACGCCATGGCCCAGCGGCTCGCCGAGGGCGTCCGGGCGATCGACGGGGTGGAGATCCTCTACCCCGTCCAGGCCAACGCCGTGTTCGCCCGGCTGCCGCACGCGGTCAGCGAGCGGCTCCAGCAGCGCTTCCGCTTCTACTTCTGGGACGAGGCGGCCGGCGACGTCCGCTGGATGTGCGCGTTCGACACCGGCGAGGACGACGTCGACGCCTTCCTCCAGGCGCTGAAGGAAGAGATGGCGCGGTAACGCGATCCCTGCATGACTATGCGGCCGACCGGAAATCGATGGACTTCCGGTCGGCCGCTTCGTACGCTCTTCGATCATGGAGCTGACGCAGCACTCCCCGGACATCGACGCGCAGTTCTCGACGGAGAAGGGGCAGCTCGCGTGGGTGGTGCGCGAACAGTTCAATGAAATCGACTGTCCGGTAGTCTGTGCTGCACCATCCGAGGTGATTCTCCATGCGCTGAAGGGCGCCCGGGACCGCTCGGAGCTCTGGCGGACCCTCCCCGCGGACCTCTGAGGCCGTCCGGCGCCCGCAACCACCGCACCGAGCCACCGCACCCAGCAAGGCAGTAAGGCAGACGATGACGCTCACCCTCACCGTGTCCGACGAGGTGCGCACGATCGCACCGGGCTTCACCCACCTCGCCGTCGAGGCGCACGGACTGGTCAACGGCCCCAGCGACGCCCGTAGCGCCGCCCTGCTGGGCGACGCCGCCCGCCGGCTCGCCGAGCGCCTGGACGGCCGCGCCCCGCACGAGGACCCCCGCATCGCGGCCTGGCGCGAGGTCTACACGGCGTTCGGGGCCAAGCCCTCCCGCACCCGCAACTCCGCCGAGGCGCTCGCCCGGCGCGCCCTCGCCGACGGCGGCCTGCCCCGCATCAACCTCCTGGTCGACGCCTACAACGCGATCAGCGTCGCCCACCTCGTCCCGGTCGGCGGCGAGGACACCGACCACATCAAGGGCGGCATGCGGCTGATCCGCGCGACGGGCGACGAACCGTTCCCCACCGTCGCCGGCGGCGAGGAGATCATCGAGCACCCCGAGCCCGGCGAGGTCGTCTGGTGCGACGACGAGGGCGTCACCTGCCGCCGCTGGAACTGGCGCCAGGGCGTACGCACCCGGCTCACCGAGGAGTCGGTCAGCGCCCTCTTCCTGCTGGAGGGCCTCGCGCCCATGACGAACGGCGAGCTCGACGCCGCGGGCGCCGAACTCGCCGCGTCGCTCGAGCAGCTGAGTCCCGGCGCGCGGATCACCGTCCACGCACCGCGGTGAGGTGACGCCGCCCCGACGAGGGGCGGCCGTCAGCCGAGTTCGCGCACCTCGGCGGCGGTCGGGGCCGTACCGCCGAGATGGGCCGGCACCCACCAGGTGTCGCTCGCGTCCTTCGGGCGCACCGGGTAGGCCCGCTGCGCCGCCTCCAGCAGCTCCTGCACCCGCTCCCGCAGCCGCCGGGTGATCGCACCGGCGTACTGGTCGGCGGGCGCCTCCACGGGCTCGCCGACGCGGATGGTGACCGGGATGTGGCTGCGCTTGAAGTTGCGCGGCCGCCCCTTGGTCCAGATTCGCTGCGTGCCCCAGAGCGCCATCGGGATCAGCGGGACCCCGGCCTCCTGGGCGAGGCGCGCGGCGCCCGACTTGAAGCTCTTCAGCGTGAAGGACTGCGAGATGGTGGCCTCGGGGAAGACGCCGACGATCTCACCGGAGCGCAGCGACTGCAGCGCGTGGGCGTACGCGTCCTCGCCCTGATTGCGGTCGACCGGGATGTGCTTCATTCCCCGCATCAGAGGCCCGGAGATCTTGTGCCGGAAGACCGACTCCTTCGCCATGAACCGGACGAGCCGCTTCTGCGGCAGGGCGCCCAGGCCGGTGAAGATGAAGTCGAGATAGCTGATGTGATTGCTGACCAGCACCGCACCACCGGTCTTCGGGATGTGCTCCGAACCCTGAGTGTCGATCTTCAGGTCGAGCGCCTTGAACATGGTGCGAGCGGCGCCGATGACCGGTCGATAGACGAGTTCTGCCATCTGGGGAAGACCCTTCTTCAGTGCCTGGGGAGGGTTCTCCCGGCGGAAGTTACGCAGCCGTAGGTTTTCGGCATTGTGGCGATGGTGCCCCATGAGGGAGCCGCTGGCCAGTCCCGGCGGACTCGGGGCGCGAGATTCTCGTCACGTGCGCGTCCGCCGGGAGCTGCGGGAATGTCCGGGCGGCGGCCGGTGCTGACCCCTTACGAAGAGCTCTGACCAGGAGGCACCAGGTGGACCGCGGCACACACGGAGAGCGGCTCGACGCAGCCCAACTCGGCGCGGAACTGGGGGAACGCGCGACGCTCGTCCAGTTCTCCAGCGCCTTCTGCCAGCCGTGCCGGGCCACCCGCCGCACGCTCCACGAGGTGGCCGGGATGGTCGACGGCGTCGCCCATATCGAGGTCGACGCCGAGGCCCACCTCGACCTGGTGCGGCAGCTGGCCATCACGAGAACACCGACCGTCCTGGTGCTCGACGCCGGGGGCGAGGTGGTCCGCCGGGCAACCGGTCAGCCCCGCACGGTCGACGTCGTCGCGGCGCTGGGGCACGCCATATGACGGACCGTGACGCATCTCCCACATTCCGGAACACACTTGACTGCGCCCACCACGCATCGTCAGTCTGACGTTATGCCGCCAGAACTCCTTCTTTACGGCCGGGTCCATGTGGATCTCGCACGCCACGCGAGTGCGCGCTGTCCGGGTGTCTGAGCACCCACGGACCTGTACGCCACTCCCGCAGAAGGACACGTCCATGACGGCAACGCCCGATCTCGCCCCCGCCCCGACGGTCGCCACGCCCGAACTCTTCCGCTCCGTCTTCCGCCGCCATGCCGCCGGAGTGGCCGTGATCACGGCCCAGGGGGAGCGCCCGGTCGGCTTCACCGCCACCTCGCTGACCTCCGTGGCCGCCGAACCCCCGCTGATCTCCTTCGGCATCGGTACGTCGTCCTCCAGCTGGCCCGTGCTCTCCGGGGCCGAGTACGTCGGCGTCCACATACTCAACGAGCACCAGCAGGAACTGGCCACGACCTTCGCCCGCAGCGGGGCCGACCGCTTCGGCCCGTCGACCGACTGGAGCAGCGGCCCCGAAGGCGTTCCCCTGCTCGCCGGCGTGTCCGCCTGGCTGGTCTGCCGCGTCGTGTCCCGGGTCCCGGCCGGGGATCACCGCATCGTCATCGCCGAGGTCGTGGCCGGAGCGCCCGCCGGAGCCGATCGCCCGCTGGTCTACCACCAGGGACGCTTCACGGCTCTGCGAGACTGACGTCACGCACGCACAGGCCCGCCGGGTCGGCAAGGTCACAGTGCACAGCGCTTGCTCACGGGTAAGAGACTGGGTGTACTGGCGAGTAATATCGGGTGCGGAGCCTCGGTCGTCCTGACCGGATTCGGCCCGACAAGGCGCCTATGCTGCGTGCAACAAGGCAGCCCAGAAATGACGATGCAGTAGGAGAGCCGGCGTGAGCTTGAGGATCGTTGTCTGTGTGAAGTACGTGCCCGACGCGACCGGTGACCGGCATTTCGCCGATGACCTGACGCTGGACCGTGAGGATGTCGACGGTCTGTTGTCGGAGCTGGACGAGTACGCGGTCGAGCAGGCGTTGCAGATCGCTGACGAGGCTGATGATGCGGAGATCACCGTGGTGACGGTGGGTCCGGAGGATGCCAAGGACGCGTTGCGCAAGGCGTTGTCGATGGGTGCGGACAAGGCGGTTCACGTCGAGGATGACGATCTGCACGGCACGGATGTGATCGGTACGTCGCTGGTGCTGGCGAAGGCGGTCGAGAAGACCGGCTATGACCTGGTGATCTGCGGTATGGCGTCCACGGACGGTGTGATGGGTGTGCTGCCGGCGCTGCTGGCGGAGCGTCTGGGTGTGCCGCAGGTGACGCTGCTGTCCGAGGTTGCGGTCGCGGAGGGTGTGGTGACGGGGCGTCGTGATGGTGACACCGCCTCGGAGCAGTTGGAGGCGTCGTTGCCGGCGGTGGTGTCGGTGACCGACCAGTCGGGTGAGGCGCGCTACCCGTCGTTCAAGGGGATCATGGCGGCGAAGAAGAAGCCGGTGGAGTCGCTGGATCTGGAGGATCTGGGTCTGGAGGCGGACGAGGTGGGTCTGGCGGGTGCGTGGACCGCGGTCGATTCGGCGACGGAGCGTCCGGCGCGTACGGCGGGCACGATCGTGAAGGACGAGGGTGAGGGCGGCAAGCAGCTCGCCGAGTTCCTCGCGGGCCAGAAGTTCATCTAGGCCCCTCTCCACCCTCTCCCTCCCTCTCTCGTTTCTTCTCGTCTGGAGTGCGTTGTCATGGCTGAAGTTCTTGTTCTGGTCGATCATGTGGACGGTGCGGTCCGTAAGCCCACGCTGGAGTTGCTGACGCTGGCGCGTCGGATCGGTGACCCGGTCGCGGTGGCGCTGGGTGCGGGTGCTCAGGCGACCGCTGGTGTGCTGGGTGAGCACGGTGCGGTGAAGGTGCTGGTCTCGGAGGCGTCGGAGTTCGCGGACTATCTGGTGGTTCCGAAGGTCGATGCGCTGCAGGCCGCGTTCGAGGCGGTCTCGCCGGTGGCGGTTTTGGTGGTGTCCTCCGCGGAGGGCAAGGAGATCGCCGCGCGTCTCGCGCTGCGGGTCGGGTCGGGGATCATCACCGACGCCACCGATCTGGAGGCCGGTGGGGAGGGTGTCGTGGCGACGCAGGCCGCGTTCGCCGCTTCGTACACCACGAAGTCCCGGGTCTCCAGGGGTGTACCGGTGATCACTGTCAAGCCGAACTCCGCCCCCGTGGAGCCCGCTGCTGCCGCCGGTACTGTCGAGACCTTGTCGGTGTCGTTCGGTGAGGGGGCGACGGGCACGAAGGTGACCGCGCGCACGGCGCGTGAGTCGACGGGTCGTCCGGAGCTGACCGAGGCGGCGATCGTGGTCTCGGGTGGGCGTGGGGTCAACGGGGCGGAGAACTTCCCCGTGATCGAGGCGCTCGCGGACTCCCTGGGTGCGGCGGTGGGTGCGTCGCGTGCGGCGGTGGACGCGGGCTGGTATCCGCACACCTCGCAGGTCGGGCAGACGGGTAAGTCGGTCTCGCCGCAGCTGTACATCGCTTCGGGTATCTCGGGGGCGATCCAGCACCGGGCGGGTATGCAGACCTCGAAGACGATCGTCGCGATCAACAAGGACGCCGAGGCCCCGATCTTCGAACTCGTCGACTACGGCGTCGTCGGTGACCTCTTCGCCGTCGTTCCCCAGCTCACCGAAGAGATCAACACCCGCAAGGGCTGATCACTCGTACCACCCCGTCCTGGGCCGCACGGTGAACCCACTGTGCGGCCCAGGGCCGTTCCGGGCGACCATTGACGCAGGTCGAGCGGCCTTATAACTTCACTATACGGATTGTTGATTCCGGGAAGCGGAAACAGCGAGAGCGTGGAGGGTACGGTCATGGGTCAGCAGGAGAAGGTGGCAACGAGCCTCGCCGGTGCGGTCAGCGAGGAGATCAGCGCCTCCCTCACGGCGGTCGACGCGGAGCTCGCCCGTCGCTACCCGGGCGATCCCGGCACCCGCCAGCCCGTGCACACCGTCTACGTACCCGGTGACGTCGTCGAGCCCGGCACCCTGCGCTCCTGGGGTGACCAGGCGCTGGCCGCCCTCGACGAACACGCCCCCGACGCCGCCGCGTTCGCCGCCGTCCTCGGCATCCCCGAGGAACTGGCCGGGCCGGTCCACGACCGCGTACGCGCCAAGCTGGAGCGCGAGCCCGTGGAGGACCTGCGCATCGACTTCGAGGACGGTTACGGCCCCCGCCCGGACGCCGAGGAGGACGAGGCCGCCGCCCGTGCCGCCCGTCTGGTCTCGGAGGCGTACGCGAACGGCACGGCGGCCCCGTACATGGGCATCCGGATGAAGTGCATGGAGGCGGGCGTACGCGACCGGGGCATCCGCACCACGGACGTCTTCCTCACCGGCCTCATCGAGGCGGGCGGGCTCCCCGAAGGGCTCGTGCTGACCCTGCCGAAGGTCACATACCCCGAGCAGGTCACCGCCTTCGTCCAGCTCCTCGAAGCCTTCGAGAAGGCCCACGGCCTGGACGCCGGACGCATCGGCTTCGAGATCCAGATCGAGACCAGCCAGTCCATCCTCGCCGCCGACGGGACCGCCGCCGTCGCCCGCATGATCGACGCTGCCCAGGGCCGGGCCACCGGACTGCACTACGGCACCTTCGACTACAGCGCCTGCGTCGGCGTCAGCGCCGCCTACCAGGCCAGCGACCACCCGGCCGCCGACCACGCCAAGGCCGTCATGCAGGTCGCCGCCGCGGGCACCGGCGTACGCGTCTCCGACGGCTCGACCAACGTCCTGCCCGTCGGCCCGACCGAGCAGGTCCACGAGGCCTGGCGGCTCCACTACGGCCTCACCCGCCGCGCTCTGGCCCGCGCCTACTACCAGGGCTGGGACATGCACCCCGGCCACCTGCCGACCCGCTACGCGGCCGTCTACGCCTTCTACCGCGAGGGCCTGGAGCCGGCCGCCGCCCGGCTCGCCGCCTACGTGGCCAAGGCGGGCGGCGACGTCATGGACGAGCCCGCCACCGCCAAGGCGCTCAGCGGCTACCTGCTGCGCGGCATCGACTGCGGCGCGCTGGACACCGCCGAGGTCGCCCGGCTGACCGGCCTGACCCGGGCGGACCTGGACGCCTTCGCCTCGCCGCGCCGGGGAGACCTGACGGTCACCGCCCCGTAGGGCCGCGTCAGTAGGCGTCGCGCCCCGGCGGAACGGCCAGTCCCGCCGGGGTGTGCAGGCCGGCGACGGGCAGCGTGCGCTGGCCGCCGCGTACCGGCAGCTTCACCACGCGGTCGTTGTTGAAGTCCGCGATGTACAGCGCGCCCGCCGGGTCGAAGGCCAGGCCGTACGGGGAGTTGAGCCCGGTCGCCGGAACGGTCCGCTGCGGACCGCCGCCCGCCGGCAGCTCCACCACCCGGTCGTTGCCGCTGTCGGAGACGAAGAGGTCTCCTCGTCGGTCGAAGGCGAGGCCGGTCGGCTGGGAGAGCCCGGTGGCGGGCACGGTCGTCTGCGGGCCGCCGTCGGCGGGGACCTTCACCACCCGGTCGTTGACGAAGTCCGCCACGAAGAGGTTCCCCGCGCCGTCCAGGGCCAGCCCGTTGGGATGGAGCAGCCCGCTGGTGGGGACGGTGACCTGGCCGCTGCCGTCGGCGGGCACCATCACCACGCGGTCGTTGAAGCTGTCGGCGATGTAGAGGTCGCCGTTCGCCTTCAGGGCCAGCCCGATGGGGCGGGAGAGGCCGGTGGTGTCCACGGTGACCTGCGGACCTCCTTCCCCCGGCACCCGTACGACCCGGTTGTTGCCCGTGTCGGCGATGTAGAGGTCCCCCGAGGCGTCCAGCGCCATCCCGGTCGGGCGGGTCAGGCCGTCGGCCGGGACCGTGACCGGATCGCCGCCGCCGGGCGGCAGTCGCAGCACGGTGTTGTCGGTGTAGTCGGAGATGTACAGGGGCGCCGCACCGTGCGCCGGAGGGTGCCCGTCCGCCGTCCCGGGCGCGGCGGAGGCGATCGGCGTCGCGCACAGCAGCAGCGCCGCCGCCAGCACCGGGAGCCGCCAACGCGGCCGCCCGCGGACCGGCTTCGGGGCGTCCGCCCCCGGCCCGCCGGGAGACCTGGACGCCGACGGGGCTGTTACGCGATGGCTCATGAGGTACGCACCTGTTCTGGACATGCTGCCGCTGCCGTACGGGCCCGGGGCGTCGTGTCCGGCGGGTCGTGGTTGGGGGCGCGGCGTTGTCCGGCCCTGATCCGCCGGACACGCCCTCTCGGGCGCCGCCAGCCGACGTTAGGAATCGCCCCCGCCGATCCGGCGGCACCACGCCCCGGCGGGCCGGGCGGCCACCCCAACGGCCCCGGACGTCTCCGTCGTACCCCGCGAGGCCCTCAGACGTCGCGGCGGGCGGCCGTGCCGCCACGGGCTCGGTAGGCGCGCATCTTGTGCCGCGCACCGCACACGTCCATGTCGCACCACAGGCCGTTCGACGACGGTGCCCGGTCGTAGAAGACCCAGCGGCACTCCGGAGCCGCGCAGGCCTTGAGGCGCGTGGCGTGACGCCCGGTCAGGCCGTGGAACAGGAGGGCTTCGAGCACCGGGCGCACCACCTCCGCAACCGCCCCGCCGGAGGCCGGCCGCAGGGTGAGGGCGCCGTCGGGGCGCACGGCCGGAGCGCCCGCGACCGCGGCGACGAGCCGGTTGAGGGCGTCGACCGCATCCGGCGACGTCCGCTCGACCAGGAAGGCCCGCACGGTCTCCCGGGCCTCCGCGAGCGACGGCAGGTCTCCGGGATCGCTCAGGGCCGGGAAACCGTGCGCACCGAGCCACCGGGCCGCCGTCTCCGGCTGGGCGAGGTCGTCCTCGCCGTGGAGGTGGGTGGCGGTGTTGCAGAACTCCTCGACGAGTTCGAGCTCCGCGGGTGCAGGGTTCCTTCGCATGATCACTACTTTATCAACGTTACCGACAATGTACCTTTGCTGGTAACGTCGAAAGTCCGGCGGGGTTCCGGCCCCTCCCACCCGCAGCTCAGGAGGCACACCATGAACGGGCAGCTGACCAGGACGTTCGAGACTCCGGACGGGGTGGTGCGCTGGGACGTCCTGGGGGAGGGGGAGCCGCTTGTCCTGCTGCACGGCACCCCGTTCTCCTCGCTCATCTGGCGCGACATCGCACCGGCGCTCGCCCGTGACCACCGCGTCCACCTCTTCGACCTGCTCGGGTTCGGGCAGTCGGAACAGCGCGACGGGCAGGACGTCGGCCCGGCGGCGCAGGCCAAGGTGTTCACCCGGCTCCTGGAGCACTGGGGGCTGGAGCGCCCACGCGTCGTCGCCCACGACATCGGAGGGACCGTGGCCCTGCGGGCACTGCTCCTGGAGGGGGCGCGGTACGCGGACCTCACCCTGGTGGACGCGGTGGCCTGCGGGGAGTGGGGCACCGGACTCTTCCGGCTCATCCGGGAGAACGCACAGCTCTTCGAGCAACTCCCCGGCTACGCCCACGAAGCGCTGGTCGAGAGCCATCTGCGCCACGCCACCCACACCGGCTACCGGCCCGACGTGCTGGCCGCCCATGTCGACCCCTGGCGCGGCGAGCGCGGCCGGGCCGCGTACTACCGCCAGTACCGGCAGGCCGAACAGGCCGACACCGACGCGTTCCAGCATCTGCTGGGGACCGTGCCGGTGCCGACCCGGATCATCTGGGGCCGCGAGGACCGGTTCCTGCCGGCGCCCTTCGCCGAGCAGTTGCACGCCCTGATCCCGCACTCCGAACTGCACTGGATCGAGGGCGCGGGCCACACCGTGCAGGAGGACGCCCCCGCACAGCTGCTGGCCCTGCTGACCCGGGAGTTCCGGCCGGCCGGCGCCGGGGTCTGACCGAATCCGCCGTGGTCCGACGGGATCCGACGGGCCTCGGGCGGGATCCGACGGGCCTCAGGCGGGGGGCAGTTCGCCCGAGCCGCGCGGGATCAGCGTCGTCGGCAGCTCCACCCGTGCCGTGGCGTGGTCCGCCCCGTCGAGGCGGCGGAACAGATGCTCGGCCGCGGTCCTGCCGACCGCCGCCGCGTCCTGCGAGATCACGGTGATGCCGAGCAGATCGGCCAGCTCGATGTCGTCGAACCCGACCAGTGCCACCGGCCGTTCGCGCTCCGCGATCACCCGGACCGCCGTCACCGTCACCCGGTTGTTGCCCGCGAACAGGGCGGTGACCGGCTCGGGCCCGGTGAGCATCCCCTCGACGGCGGCCCGCACCCGCTCCGGCTCGGTGGAGCCGAGGGAGACCCAGTCGTCCTCGACGGTGATGCCCGCCTCCCGCATGGCGGTGTGATAGCCGCGCAGTCGCTCGGTGGCCGTATGGATCCGCGGCTGGTCGCCGATGAAGCCGATCCTGCGGTGACCGTGCGCGATGAGGTGCGCCACGCCCTCCCGGGCCCCGCCGAAGCTGTCGGAGAGCACCATGTCGACGTCCACATGGCCCGCCGGGCGGTCCACGAAGACCGTGGCGATGCCCGCCTTGATCTCCGGCTCCAGATAGCGGTGGTCGTCGCCCGCCGGGATCACGATCAGACCGTCCACGCGGCGGGCGCACAGCGCCAGCACCAGCTCCTGCTCCCGCTCCGGATCCTCGGCGCTGGAACCGTTGATCAGCAGTGCGCCGTGCGCGCGGGCGACCTCCTCCACCGCGCGGCTCAGCGGACCGTAGAACGGGTCCGCCAGATCCTCCAGGACCAGTCCGATGGATGCCGTACGGCCCTTGCGCAGCACGCGGGCGCTGTCGTTGCGGCGGAAGCCGAGCGCGTCGATCGCCTCCTGCACGCGCCGTTCGGTGTCGGGCGTGACGCCGGGCTCGCTGTTCACCACCCGGGAGACCGTCTTCAGGCCGACTCCGGCCCGGGCCGCCACGTCCTTCATGGTCGGCCGGTTGCCGTAGCGGGTCTCGGAATGACGGGCGGTCCGGTCCACGTGCGCTGTCCTGTCGTCGGATACGGGCGGGGCTGCGGGTGCTCCGGCCGGGCCGGGCGGGGCCCGACTGGGGGCGCCGCGGGGGCGGACGGAGGCTGTGGCGTCGAGCATAGGCCCTGGACAACGTTGTCAACAGAATGGAGACTGTGCAGACTATGGACGGAACCCGCAGGTCCCGCCCCTTCACCGATCCGGAGAGCCCACACCGATGCATACCGACCTCGTCGCCGCGCTCGACATCGGCGGCACCAAGATCGCCGGAGCGCTGGTGGACGGCGACGGATCCCTCCTCGTACGGGCGCAGCGGCCGACGCCCGCCCGGGAGGGCGCCGAGGCGGTCATGGGGGCGGTGGACGAGGTGCTGGGCGAGCTGATGGCCTCGCCGCTGTGGGGCCGGGCCGGTTCCGTGGGCATCGGCAGCGCCGGTCCGGTGGACGCGGCCGCCGGCACGGTCAGCCCGGTCAACGTCCCCGGCTGGCGGGACTTCCCGCTGGTGGAGCGGGTGCGCAAGACGGCGGGCGGGCTGTCGGTCGCGCTGGTGGGCGACGGGGTCGCGATGACGGCCGCCGAGCACTGGCTCGGCGCCGCCCGTGGCTACGACAACGCGCTCTGCCTCGTCGTGTCGACGGGCGTCGGCGGCGGCCTCGTCCTCGGCGGCACCCTGCGGCCCGGCCCCTCGGGCAACGCCGGGCACATCGGCCACATCAGCGTCGACCTGGACGGCGACCCGTGCCCCTGCGGCGCGCGCGGCTGCGTCGAGGGCATCGCCAGCGGCCCCAACATCGCCCGCCGCGCACTGGAGAACGGCTGGCGGCCCGGCCCGGACGGCGACGCGACGGCCGCCGCGGTGGCCGTCGCCGCCCGCGCCGGGGATCCGGTCGCCATCGCCTCCTACGAGCGCGCGGCCCAGGCGCTGGCCGCCGGCATCGCCGCCACCGCCACCCTGGCGGACCTCGACATCGCGGTGGTCGGCGGCGGTGTGGCCGGGGCCGGCGACGTGCTCTTCGTGCCGCTGCGCTGCAGTCTGCGCGAGTACGCCACGCTCTCCTACCTCCGACGGCTGACCGTGGCGCCCGCCGTGATGGGCACCGACGCGGGTCTGGTCGGGGCCGCGGCGGCGGCCATCGCGCTGCGCTAGGGCCCGTCGCGCGGCAACAGCTTCCAGGGGGCGCCCGGTTCGTCAGGCCGGGCGCCCCCTGGCCCATCTCCCGGGCGCCCTCCGGTCCTTCCCGCGCGCCCCGCCGAAAGGTCCCGCATGGCCTCCGTCGTACGGCGCGCCCCGGGTCTTTTCGGCCTCCGGGCGCTCCGGACGACCGCATCCGGTCAACGCCGTCGCCGTCGCGGGGTTTCCGCGGCAGGGTGTTGCGGGCAAGCCACAGGGGGCTACGGAAGAGGGGGAACCGTGATCGTCTGGATCAACGGTGCGTTCAGTGCGGGCAAGACCAGCGCCGCGGGCGAACTGATCGATCTGATCCCGAACAGCACGTTGTACGACCCGGAGATCACCGGAGCGGGGCTGCGCAGTCTGCTGCCGCAGAAGAGGCTCGCCGAGGTCACCGACTTCCAGGACCTGCCGATCTGGCGGCGGCTCGTGGTGGACACGGCGGCGGCGCTGCTCGCCGAGGTGCCCGGGGTGCTGGTGGTGCCGATGACCCTGCTGCGACAGGAGTACCGCGACGAGATCTTCGGCGGGCTCGCCTCCCGGCGCATCCCGGTCCGGCATGTGGCGCTCTCACCTGAGGAAACGATCCTGCGAAGCCGGATCGCGGGCCGCGAGGAGTTTCCCGGCGACGAGGAACAGAGCGAACGGGTGCGTCGGTGGGCGTACGAGCACATCGGCCCGTACCGCGACGCCCTCGGCTGGATCACCGAGGACGCGCATGTGGTCGACAACAGCGCGCTCACGCCCCGCGAGACCGCCGAGCGGATCGCGGACGCCGTGCGCACCGGGAGCGCCGCGCCCTGCCCGATCGTCCAGAGCCCCGAGCCGACCGGCGAGACGGTGGCCGCCGGGGTGCTGCTCTTCGACGAGCAGGACCGGGTGCTACTCGTCGACCCCACGTACAAACCGGGGTGGGAGTTCCCCGGCGGGGTCGTGGAGGCGGGCGAGGCGCCGGCACAGGCCGGGATCCGTGAAGTGGCCGAGGAGATAGGCCTCCGCCTCGACCGGGTGCCCGCACTGCTGCTCGTCGACTGGGAGTCGCCCCGGCCGCCCGGCTACGGCGGACTGCGGTTCCTCTTCGACGGCGGCCTGTTGCGCTCCGAGG
Organism: Streptomyces sp. DSM 106670; assembly: GCF_055792845.1. Classification (NCBI taxonomy): domain Bacteria; kingdom Bacillati; phylum Actinomycetota; class Actinomycetes; order Kitasatosporales; family Streptomycetaceae; genus Streptomyces; species Streptomyces sp. DSM 106670. Next base: position 505,380 of record NZ_CM147704.1, on the reverse strand, counting down.
ACGCGGGCCGGCTGCTGCTGCCCGGCTCCGAGCTGCGCGGCTGGCGCTTCGTCACCGAGGAGGAGGCCGCGGGGATGCTGCCGCCCACCCGGTACGAACGGCTGCGCTGGGCCCTGCGGGCGCGCGAGCGGTCGACGGTGCTCAACCTGGAGGCGGGGGTGCCGGTGGGCTGAGCGGCGACGCAGGTCGCTCACCCGCCGTTCGCCGCCGCCTCCATCAGCGCGGCCGCGTCCTCGGTGAGCGGGTCGCCGTGTCCGAAGCAGACGGTACGGGGCGCGAGCGCGGCCAGCCGCCGGAACGTGGCCGCCGCCCCGGCCCGGTCCACGTTGAAGACGCCGAGCATCACCCGCTCCACGGAGGCGACCGTGTCGCCGGTGAACAGCACACCGTGGTGCGGCAGATGGAGGGCGATGGAGCCGGGCGTGTGACCGGGGGCGTGGACCACCCGCGCGCCGTCCCCGAACGGCAGCTCCTCGCCGCCGGTCACCTCGCGGTCGACCTGGGTGGGCGGGGCCTCGGGGCAGGTCAGCCCGTGTGCGTACAGCGGCCGTTCCCAGTCCAGCAGGTCCGGCTCCGGTACGGGGCGCTCGCCCCGGATCACCGGTGCGTCCAGCGTGTGGGCGATGATCTCGGCGCCGTACCGGTCCGCCAGCTCCTGCGCGGCCCCGACGTGGTCGCGGTGCCCATGGGTGAGGACGATGCGGCGGATCCGGGCCGGGTCGTGGCCGAGCGAGCGGATCGCGTCCTCGATCGCGGCGGCCGCCTCGACGTCGCCCGCGTCGACCAGCGTCAGATCCGGTCCGTCACGCCAGAGATAGGCCTGACCGATCCGGAAGCGGAACATGTGCAGCTGGGGGAGCACCTCGACGAGATCCATGCGGCGAACGTACGCAGCGGCGGACGTCCGCCGCACGGATCTACGCTTCGGGCGACTTCGCCGACGGCGTAGCGCCCTGCGCCCTACGAGCCGCCGACGGCGGAGCGGTCAGGCCTTCTTCGACTCCGCGTAGTTGCGCAGGAACAGCGCCTCGGCCACCGACATCCGCTCCAGCTCCTCCGGCGACACGCTCTCGTTCACCGCGTGGATCTGCGCCTCGGGCTCGCTCAGCCCGATCAGCAGGATCTCGGCCTCCGGGTAGAGGCCCGCCAGCGTGTTGCACAGCGGGATGGAGCCGCCCATCCCGGAGGACTGCATCTCCTGGCCCGGGTAGGCGTCCCGCATCGCGTCCGCCATCGCCGTGTACGCCGGGCTGGTCATGTCCGCGCGGAACGGCTGGCCCTGGCCCACCTGTTCCACCTTCACCCGCGCACCCCACGGAGCACGCGACTCCAGGTGCGCGGTGAGCAGCTTCGTCGCCTCGGCGGCGTCCTGGCCCGGCGGCACCCGCAGGCTGACCTGCGCCCGCGCGCTCGCCTGCACGGACGGCGTCGCGCCGACCACCGGCGGGCAGTCGATGCCGATGACGGTGACGGCGGGCCGGGCCCAGATCCGGTCCGCGACCGTGCCGGTGCCGATCAGCTCCACCCCGTCCAGCACCTTGGCGTCCTGCCGGAACTCCGCCTCCGGGTACTGCAGGCCGTCCCAGTCGGCGTCACCGGTCAGACCGTCGACCGTGGTCGTGCCGTCCTCGGCGCGCAGCGAGGCCAGCAGCTGGATCATCGCGGCCAGCGCGTCCGGGGCCGCGCCGCCGAACTGCCCCGAGTGCAGGTTCCCCTCCAGGGTGTCCAACTGCACCCGCAGCATCGTCATCCCGCGCAGCGTCGCCGTGACCGTCGGCAGCCCGACCCGGAAGTTCCCCGTGTCGCCGATGACGATCGTGTCGGCCGCCAGCAGCTCCGGGTGCGCCTCCGCGTACCGCTCCAGACCACCGGTGCCCTGCTCCTCGGAGCCCTCGGCGATCACCTTCACCGAGACCGGAACACCGCCGTTCGCCTTGAGGGCGCGCAGCGCGAGCAGGTGCATGATGAACCCGCCCTTGCAGTCGGCCGCGCCCCGGCCGAACCAGCGGCCGTCGCGCTCGGTCAGCTCGAACGGCGGGGAGATCCACGCCGACTCGTCCAGCGGCGGTTGCACGTCGTAGTGCGCGTAGAGCAGCACGGTCGGCGCCCCGGCCGGCCCCGGCAGGAACCCGTAGACGGACTGCGTACCGTCGGGGGTGTCCAGCAGCGCGACGTCGGTGAACCCCTCGGCGCGCAGTGCGTCGGCGACCCACCTCGCCGCGCCCTCGCACTCGCTCCTCGGGAACACCGCCGGGTCCGCCACCGACTGGAACGCCACCAGTTCGGCCAGCTCCTCCCGGGCGCGGGGCATCAACGAGGCGACGGTCTCGGAAATCGGACGGGCGGTCATGGGCACGCTCCTCGTGGGTGCGACGTTATGGGTAGGGCGCGGTAGGTACGCGACCGTGTACGACGCCGTTCGTGCGGCGACGCATGTACGACGAAATCATGGCCGATCCTCCCACAGGAGGGCTTGGCCGGAACGCGCCGTAGGATGCCGTGAGCAGCTTGGGGCCACTGGTCGGATCGGGAGCAGAAGCACATCGTGAGCAGCGAGAACGCAGACGCCGGACATGAGCCGGAAGAGTCGTCCGTGTGGGATGTCGTCGTGGTCGGCGCCGGACCGGCCGGCGCATCGGCGGCGTACGCGGCAGCCGTGGCGGGCCGAAGAGTCCTGCTGCTGGAGAAAGCGGAACTGCCGCGCTACAAGACCTGCGGCGGGGGAATCATCGGCTTCTCGCGGGACGCCCTGCCGCCGGGGTTCGAACTGCCCCTGAAGGACCGTATCCACGCGGTCACCTTCTCGCTCAACGGCAAGCTGTCGCGCACCCGCCGCTCCCGGCGCATGCTCTTCGGGCTCATCAACCGCCCGGAGTTCGACGCCGGTCTTGTCGAGGAGGCGCAGAAGGCCGGGGCCGAACTGCGCACCGGGGCATCGGTGGTGCGGGTCGAGCAGCACGGTCCCGCCGTGCCCGACCGGCGAACGGTCGCCGTGGTGCTGGCCGGTGGCGAGACGGTGCTGGCGCGCGCGGTCGTCGGCGCGGACGGCAGCGCGGGCCGGATAGGAGCCCATGTCGGGGTGAAGCTCGACCAGGTCGACCTCGGACTGGAGGCGGAGATCCCGGTTCCGGCCACGGTGGCGGAGGACTGGGCGGGCCGGGTGCTCATCGACTGGGGCCCGATGCCGGGCAGTTACGGCTGGGTCTTCCCCAAGGGCGACACCCTCACCGTGGGCGTCATCTCGGCGCGCGGCGACGGCGCGGGCACCAAGCGGTATCTGGAGGACTTCATCGCCCGCCTCGGCCTCGCCGGGTTCGAGCCGGCCGTCTCCTCGGGCCATCTGACCCGCTGCCGCAGCGATGACTCACCGCTCTCCCGCGGCCGGGTCGTGGTCTGCGGCGACGCGGCCGGACTGCTGGAGCCGTGGACCCGCGAGGGCATCTCCTTCGCGCTGCGCTCGGGCCGGCTCGCGGGGGAGTGGGCGGTCAGGATCGCCGAGTCGCACGATGCGGTGGACGCCCGCCGGCAGGCTCTCAACTACGCCTTCGCCATCAAGGCCGGTCTCGGCGTGGAGATGGGCGTCGGCCGCCGCATGCTCAAGCTGTTCGAGCGCCGGCCGGGCCTGCTGCACGCGGTGCTGACCGGTTTCCGCCCGGCGTGGAAGTCCTTCGCCGGAATCACCCGGGGGACGACGTCGCTGGCCGAGCTGGTCCGTACGCACCCGCTGGCGCAGCGGGCGCTGTCCGCGATGGACCGCTAGACACAGCCGTCCGACACGCACATCACGACCGCACTTTTCGGGGTGCCGTTCCGTCCGGCCGGACGGAACGGCACCCCGAGCCCGTGCCGGGCACGGTTCAGCCCTCGACCGTGATGCGGAAGACCGGGTGGTCCGGACCGGCGGCCAGCAGCTCCGCGTCCGTGGACTTCGCCGTGACCCCCTGGAAATACTGGTTGACCTCCCAGCCCCACCGCTCCAGATAGGCGCGGACGATCCGTGCCTTCTGCGCGTCGTCGGGGATCTCCACGGCGGTGAAGCGGCTGACCTTGCGCCCCAGCCGCAGCTCTCCGCCGCCCGCGACGCGCATATTGCGCACCCACTGCGAGTGGCCGCGGGCCGAGACCAGATAGCGGTCGCCCTCGAAGGTGTGGGTGTTGACCGGGACGCGCTGCGGCTGCCCGCTCCTGCGCCCGCGGACCGACAGCTCGGCGGAGCCCAGCAGGCTGAGGCCGTGCCGGGCCAGCCAGCCGACGATCTTGTTGAAGCGGTGGGCGGAGGCGCTCGCCCGGAGGTAGTAGGGCTGCTGCGACATGGTGACTCCCGACGTGGGGGAGAGCGGTGCTCTCGCTTGAGATCAGTGTGCTCGGACGGGTGCTCAAAAGCAAGAGCAGTGCTCTCGTCATTGATCGCCGCTCCGCCCGCATGGCAGACTGATCACATGAGCAGCATCCGAGGAGCCAGGGAACGCGCCCGTATCGAAGTGACCGCGGCGATCAAGGACGAGGCCAGGAAGCAGCTCGCCGAGGAGGGTGCGGCGAAGCTCTCGCTACGGGCCGTCGCCCGGGAGCTGGGCATGGTCTCCTCCGCGCTCTACCGCTACTTCCCCAGCCGCGACGACCTGCTCACCGCGCTGATCATCGACGCGTACGACGCGATCGGCGAGGCCGCGGAGCGAGCGGCGGCGGAATCGGCGCAGACCCTCGCACCCGCCGATCGCTGGGTCGCCGTGGCCTGTGCCGTACGGGAATGGGGGCTCGCCCACCCCCATGAGTACGCCCTGATCCACGGCTCGCCCGTGCCCGGCTACATCGCCCCGACGGACACGGTGGGGCCCGCCTCGCGGGTGGGCCTGGTCCTCATCGACATCGTCCGTACCGCGTTCCTGGCCGACGACCTGACCGTGCCCTCCATCGACCCGGAGCTGCGCGCCGACGCGGAGCGGATGGCCGCCGAATTCGCCGAAGGCGTCCCGCCCGGGACCGTGGCGGCCCTGGTCGCCGCCTGGGCCCAGCTGTTCGGCCTGATCTCCTTCGAGCTGTTCGGCCAGTACAACCGGGTCGTCGAGGCGCGCGAGCCGCTGTTCCGGCAGGCCGCCGGTGGACTGGCCCGCTCGGTGGGCCTGCGCGGTGTCACCACGGCCTGACGACGAGGGGCCGCCCTTCCCGGCGGCGTACTCCCCGCGGAGTACGGGTGATCACCACGCACGGCGGACGCCTCCGCGCCCGTCCGCCGTCTAGCGTGGCCGCCATGGACGAACAGCGACCGCCGCACCGGGGCGGCGGCCTCCCTTGCGGCCTCCCCGGACCGTCCGCACGGCCGGGTGGACGGGGCGGACCGCCGCCGTGGCTGTCCGGCGCGCGCTCGCGGACCGCCGCCGGACTGCCCTGGCTGTCGACGGCCGTGCTCCTGGTGTTCGTCATGGTCGGTACGGGCTTCGCCGAGCACGGGCAGGACCGCCGGCCGCTGGACCTGGTGGCCCGGCTGCTGCTGTTCGTCGCGGTCGGCGTGCTCCTCCTCCGCCACCGCCGCCCCGTGCTCGCCATGGTCACCACCTGTGCCGTGACCCTCGGCTACCTCGCGGCGGGCTACCCGTACGGACCGGTCTTCGTCGCCGTCGCCGTGGGCTGCTTCAGCGCGATCGTGGCCGGGCACCGGAAGGCCGCCTGGTGGTCGCTGGGCGGGCTGTGGGCCGGGCACGTCCTGGTCGCCCACTGGCTGTACCGCTGGCTGCCGCCGGACGGCGACCCGGCCGCGCCCTGGGCGCAGGAGGGCTTCATCACCGCGTGGGTGGTGGCCGTGGTGGCCGCCGCCGAACTGCTGCGCGTGCGCCGCGAGCAGTGGGCGGCCGTCCGGGCGGAGCGCGAGGCGGCGGAGCGGCGGCGGGCCGACGAGGAACGGCTGCGCATGGCCCGCGAACTCCACGACGTACTGGCCCACTCCATCTCCGTCATCAATGTCCAGGCCGGCGTCGGCCTCGCGCTGCTCGACTCCGACCCGGAACAGGCCAGGAGCGCCCTCACCACGATCAAGGGGGCCAGCAAGGAAGCGCTCGACGAGGTACGTCAGGTGCTCGCCAACCTCCGTACGCCCGGCGACGCCCCCACCGCCCCGGCCCCCGGCCTCGACCGGCTCCCCGAACTCGTCGAACAGGCGGCGGGCGCCGGGCTCACCGTCACCGTGGAGAGCGAGGGCGACCCGGCCGCCGTCCCGCCCGGCGCCGGTCTCGCCGCCTTCCGCATCGTCCAGGAGGCCCTGACCAACGTCGTCCGCCACTCCGGCTCCCGTACGGCTCTGGTGCACATCGCCCACGGCTCCGGGCGCGTCCGCCTCCGCATCGACGACGCGGGACCGGCCACCGGCGACGACGCGGGCGGCAGCGGCAACGGACTCGTCGGGATGCGGGAGCGGGCCGCCGCCCTCGGTGGCACGATCGAGGCGGGCCCCCGCCCGGACGGCGGCTTCCGGGTCCGCGCGGAACTCCCGTACACCGCCCCGGACCACGACCGCCGCCGCCAGGACCCGCCGGAGCCCGCCGAGGAGACACCGTGATCCGTGTACTGCTTGCCGACGACCAGCTGCTGGTACGGGCCGGCTTCCGGGCCCTGCTGGACGCGCAGCCGGACATCGAGGTCGCCGGGGAGGCCGCCGACGGAGACGAGGCGGTCCGCCTGGTGCGCGAACTGCGCCCCGACATCGTGCTGATGGACATCCGTATGCCCCGCCTGGACGGACTGGCCGCCACCCGGCGGATCACCGGCGACCCGGAGCTGAACGAGGTGAAGGTGGTCATGCTCACCACCTTCGAGCTCGACGAGTACGTCTTCGAGGCCATCCGCAACGGAGCCTCGGGCTTCCTGGTCAAGGACACCGAGCCGGAGGAACTGCTGCGCGCGGTACGGGCGGTGGTCGGCGGCGACGCGCTGCTCTCACCGAGTGTGACGCGCCGGCTGATCGCCGAGTTCGCGGCCCGCTCCAAGGAACCGACGGCCGCTGCCTCGCTCGCCCGGCTCACCGAACGGGAGCGGGAGGTGATGGCGCTGGTCGGCATCGGCCTGTCGAACGAGGAGATCGCCCGCCGACTGGTCGTCAGCCCGCTCACCGCGAAGACCCACGTCAGCCGTACGATGGTCAAACTCGGAGCACGCGACCGGGCCCAACTCGTCGTCCTCGCATACGAGTCGGGGTTGGTGCGCCCCGGCTGGCTGGGCTGAGCGGAGGCGCGTCCGGGCACTCGCCGCACCTCCGCCCTGCGCCGCTCACCAGGTGACCGCGGAGTTGTCCGTCCAGAGGCGGGCCACCGAGCGGTCGCCGCGCAGGGAGAGGGCGGCCAGCGGCAGCCGGTTCCAGAGGGTGAGGTAGAGCCCCTCGGCCGTACCGCTCAGCTCGCAGTCGACGCCGTCCTCGGGGGCGTCGGGGGCTACCGTGCGTACGGCCTCCGGCGGATCCTCGGAGATCCGTACCGTCCAGGTCGCCTCCGTGTCCACGGCGCGCACCCGCAGGGTGCGGGGCTTCCTGGAGCGGACCTTGCTCTTCGGCCGGGCGTGGAAGCCGGTGAGGAGTTCGTCGATGCCGTCGACCGCCCGCTCCGCGGGCACCGGGGTCAGGGGGCCGCCGAGCGCCGATTCCGCGTCGACGCGGTGCACGGCCGTCTCGTGCAGCTGGCGGCGGGACCAGAACGCCAGGGGCGAGGGGGCCGGGAGGAAGGTCCAGCAGTCCAGGTCGGCGGGCGCTTCCTCCAGGGACCGGACCAGATGGCCGTGGCCCTCGCGGAACCAGGCCAGGAGTTCGGCGCCGTCCAGGGCGGGTTCACCGCCGTCGGGCCGGTAGTCGGTGTGGCCCTCGGTGACGAAGGCCGCCGCCCATCGGTGCACCATGCCGGTGTGCCGCAGGAGATGGCGTATCTGCCAGCCGGGGCAGGGCGGGACCGATGCCCCCGGTCCGGCCCGCTCGGCGGCGGCCGCGAGCAGCCGTCCTTCCTCGGACAACGACGCGATGTGCTCGGCGATCTGCATGGCGGTGATTGTGCCAGGGGGCCGTCGGCCGCCCCGCGGGTGTCAGATGCCCTGCGGGTGCGCGGATCCGGTCGAACCGACCCGGCGCACCAGGCGGACGAACCAGCCCAGGGCCAGCGACTGGACGAGGACCGAGACCACCAGGGCGAGCACCAGGAACCACGTGGGCCCGTCCGCTCCGACGCCCGCCAGCGAGCTGCCGACGAAGAACAGGAAGACGGTCGGGGCCGCGAGGAGGAACAGCCAGACACCGGCGAACGAGGCGTCCTCGTGGGTGACGAACAGGGTGTCCACGGCGACGTAGAGCGTCGCCGTGAGCACCAGCCCGAGATAGATCAGGGAAGCGGGGTTGCGGAAGGTCAGCCGGACCAGGGTGTTCAGGTGCGGGTGGTCGGTGAGCCGCTTCATGGTCGGGTCCCTTGCTCGGCGGAAGGTCTTCGGGCTTCCATCGTGCGTCGGGGGAACGGGTCCCGCCTGAGTACGGCTACTCAATCGACCAGGTGTGCGGGTGTTCAGGTGTGCGCACCCGAGGCCGCGTTGCGGGCCCCGTACCCCAGGGCGGCCGCCGCGGCGGCCAGCAGGGCGACCGTCGTCAGGGCCAGCGGCAGCGAGAACCAGTCGGCGAGGAAGCCGATCGCGGGCGGGCCGAGCAGCATCCCGCCGTAACCGAGTGTCGAGGCCGCGGCGACGCCGCTCGGTCCCGCGAGTTCGCCGGCCCGGCCCACGGCCACGGGGAAGATGTTGGCGAGGCCGAGCCCGGTGACCGCGAAGCCGGCCAGAGCGAGCCAGGCGGTCGGCGCCAGCGAGCCCAGCAGCATCCCGGCCGCCGCCGTCGCCCCGCCGAGGACGAGGGTTCGGGTCTGGCCGAGCCGTTCCAGGAGCATCGTCCCGCTCAGCCGGCCCACCGTCATGGTCAGGGCGAACAACGCGTACCCGGCGGCCGCGAGCCCGGGGTGCGCGCCCAGGTCCTGTTCCAGATGCAGCGCGCCCCAGTCGGCCAGGGCCCCTTCTCCGTACGCCGTGCACAGGGCGATCACGCCGAAGAGCGCGACGATCCGGCGGGCCCGGGGCGACAGCCGCTGCTTCGGTCCGCGCGGACCGGCCGCCTCCGGCGCGGCGGGGGCCGGGCGGTGGCGCATCAGGGAGGCGCCGGCGAAGGCGGTGACGAGCAGGCCGATCCCGGCCAGCAGGAAGAGATGGGTGGAGGCGGAGAGGCCTCCCGCGACCAGTCCGCCGAGCCCGGCGCCGACCATGCCGCCCAGGCTGAACGCCGCGTGGAAGCTCGGCATCACGGGCCTGCGCAGGGTGGCGACCAGATCGACGGCGGCGCTGTTCATCGCCACGTTCATCCCGCCGTACGCCGCGCCGAACACCAGCAGCACCAGGCCGAGCGAGAGCGCCGAGTGGGTCTGGGCGGGCAGGGCGATGCTCAGGGGGAGCAGGACGCCGCAGGCTACGGTCACGGCATGGCTGCCGTAGCGACGGCAGAGCCGGCCGGTGAGCATCATGGTGATCACCGCACCGGCGGAGACGCCGAGCAGGGCGAGGCCGAGGGTGGAGGCAGAGGCTCCGGTCTGCTGCTTGATGGCCGGAATACGGACCACCCAGCCGGCGAAGAGGAACCCGTCGAGGGCGAAGAACACGGTCAGCGCGGTACGGAGGCGGGCCGACGAGGGTGGGGCGGTGTCTCCGCCAGGTCCCCCCGGTAGGGCCGTCCGCAGTTTGTTTAGTTGCGGCACAAACTCAGCATAGGGGCGCTCCGGCGGCGGGCGCAACACCGCCGCGTACGGGGTGTTCCCGGCGTACGGCGGTGGCCGGGACGCGATGCCCGGACCGGCCCCGGGCGTCCGGGACGCCTCCGGATCATGGGAGACTCGCCCCCATGAACGGCAAGGCGACCACCACCCGGACGAAGTTGGAGAGGGGCCGCAGCGCGCTCGGGCCCGCGCTGGAACTGGTCCACACCGGGCGCGCCCCCACCCGGGCCGTGCTTACCTCCGAACTCGGCGTCACCCGCGCCACCGCCGGGGCGGTCGCCGCGGAACTGGAGGCGCTCGGGCTGATCCGGGTCGACTCCAGCCCCGGGTCGGCGGCCGGATCCCAGGGCCGCCCCTCGCACCGGCTGTCCGTCCTGGAGACCGGCCCGGTCGTCCTCGCCGCCCAGGTGCACGCCGACGGCTTCCGGGCCGCGCTGGTCGGACTCGGCGGCCGGATCGTCGCCACATCGCCGGGCTGCGTCGCGGTGATGGCCGACCCCGCACAGGTGCTCGGCGAGGTCGTGGAGGCGGGGGCGGAGCTGCTCCGGACGAGCGGGCTGCGCTGTGTCGGGGCCGGGCTCGCGGTGCCCTCGGCGGTCGCCGAACCGGAGGGGACCGCCCTCAACCCGCTGCACATCGCCTGGCCCGCGGGCTCCCCGGTCCGCGACATCTTCGCCGCCTGCGTCCGCGAAGCGGGCATCACCGGGCCCGCGTTCACCGGCAACGACGTCAACCTCACCGCGCTGGCCGAGCACCGGCACGGCGCGGGGCGCGGCGCCCAGCACCTGCTCTGCGTCGCCACCGGCCACCGGGGCGTCGGCGGGGCCCTGGTGCTCGACGGCCGCCTGCACAGCGGGAGTTCGGGCCTCGCGCTGGAGGTCGGCCATCTCACGGTGAACCCCGAGGGGCGGCCCTGCCACTGCGGCGGACGCGGCTGCCTCGACGTGGAGACCGACCCGCTGGCCTTCCTCACCACCGCCCGCCGCGAACCGGGCCCCGAGGAGTCCCTCCTCAAGCAGGCCGGGAACCTGCTCCGCGCGGAGTACGACGACCCCGCCGTACGCCACGCCGCCGAGGCGCTGATCGACCGCCTGGGCCTGGGGCTGGCCGGGCTGGTCAACATCCTCAACCCCGACCGGATCATCCTCGGCGGGCTCCACCGCGACCTGCTGGAGGCGGACCCGGAGCGGCTGCGCGCCGTCGTCGCCGACCGCAGCCTGTGGGGGCGCAGCGGCAGTGTGCCGATCCTGCCGTGCACCCTGGCCCACAACAGCCTGGTGGGCGCCGCCGAACTGGCCTGGCAGCCGGTCCTCGACGACCCGCTCGTCGCGCTGGCCTGAAGCGCGCCCGGGCCTAGATCCTGTTCACCACTGCCGTCCTCGCCGCAGCCGGCCGGCCTCCGGCGACGACAGGTGCAGCACTTCGTAGGCCTCGCCCGCCGCCCCGTGCTCCGGCCGCTCCCACAGGGTGAAGTGCACCAGCTCCCAGTGGCGCGGATCCACCGCCAGGGCGGTGGCGACCACCCCGGGCAGAGCGGCGGTCCGGCGGGTTTCCGCCAGGGCCGCTCCGACCGCGTCGGCGGGGCGTACGCCGGCGGGCACCGGCCGCCGCAGCCGGACGGCCGCGCGGGGGAGCGTGCCGGACGACGGGCCCTCCTCGTAGGCCAGGCCCGTCCAGTGCTGCACCTCGGGGCGGCCGAAGTCGTCGACCAGGCCCTGGAATCCCGCGCCCCACAGAAAGGCGTTCATCCCCTCGGGGGCGTTCCACAGGTAGAACGGGGCGTACTGGTTCACCGGCGAACCCGCCTCGCGCTCCCGGATCAGATAGGCCTTGAGGCCGAGCCCGGGGAAGTCGTCGAGGAGATGCCCCTTGGTCGCCACTCGGGTGCGGATGATCCCCATGTCGTAATCGGCGGGCAGCGTGATCTCGTACTGCATGGCGTGCACGCGGGACTCCTCAGTTCTGGTGGGTGCGGGCGGCGAGCAGCGACAGCAGGCCCTCCACCGCACCGTCGAAGGCGGCGGACGAGCCCGAGGCGCGGGCCAGCACATAGCCGCCCTGCACCGTGGCGACCACGGCCGCCGCGACCGGACCGGCGTCGGTCCCCGGGGTGAACTCGCCCGCGTCCACGCCCTCCTGGACGATCGCGGTGATCCGGCCGCGCAGCCAGTCGAACGTGGCGTCCACCGGTGCGCGCAGCTCGTCGTCGGTGATGACGTCCGGGTCCATCGTCAGCCGCCCCACCGGGCAGCCCCGCAGCACATCGCGTTCGCGCAGCAGATACGACGCGATCCGCTCGTACGCGCTGCCGGGGCCGTCCAGCAGCCGTTCCGCGGTCCCGCGCATCTCCTCGGCGGTGCGGGTGATGGCGGCGAGCGCCAGCTCGGGCTTGCCGGTGAAGTGGTGGTACATGCTGCCCTGACCGGCGCCGGCCCGCTGCTGGATGGCCTTGGGGCTGGTGCCCACGTAGCCGCGCTCCCACAGGAGCTCCTGGGTGGCCTCGATCAGTCGGTCAGGGGTGCTCATGCAGGGAGTGTACATACTAGTAGGTACAGAAGGGGAGGGGAGACGCCGGCTCCGGCTGCTCCCGCCGGAGTACGGACACGGCCGCCGGGTGGACGACGCCCCGGACCACCTCCTGCGGGCAGGCTCGAAAGCGACCGGAAGGCACCACGCCATCCGCGAACGAGGGAGCTGACCGAGATGAACACCCTGGCGCACTCCGGCGGGCCCGGCCCCTGGGTCCTGCTCTTCCCGCTCGTCTGGGCGGCGGTCGTCATCGGGATCGTCACCCTGCTGCGCCGCACGGTGTGGCGCGGGCGCCGAGGCCCGTGGGTGGCCGCCGGTGGACCGCGGGGCGGCCCCGGCGAGTCCTCGCCGATCGCCCTGCTCGGCCGCCGCTTCGCCGCGGGCGAGATCGACGAGGACGAGTACTGGCGCCGACTGTCCGTGCTGGACGAGCAGTTCGGCCGGACCGCGGGCGGCGGACCGGCGTGACCCCGGCCGGACCACGGGGCGGCGGAGCGGTGCGAAACCGCTCCGCCGCCCGCACGTTCCGGCCGGGCCGCGCGCCGGTGCGCCGCGCCCGGTCCTGTCCGTACCGTGTCGCGGCCTCGCCCGTCAGCCGACGACGGCCGACCGGGCGGGCGCGGACACGATGTCGTCGGGCGTGATGGTCACGGCCCCGAACGGCCCGTCGGTCATCGACCCGTACACCGCGAGTGGTGGCAGGGTCGAGGCGCCGGAGGCCGCGGGCAGTGTGAACCAGACGGCCTTCCCGGCCGAGCCGATCGGCCGCACGCCCCAGCTCTCGCTGACGGCGGCGATCAGGGCCAGGCCGCGGCCCGACGTGGCGAACGAGTCCGCCTCGTTCACCGTGGGCAGCCGCGGATCGTGGTCGTGGACGGAGACCGTCAGACGGTCGAGCAGCAGCTCGATGTCGACGGTGCATGACTTGTCCGGCTGTGCGTGCCGGTGAACGTTGGTGAGAAGCTCGGTGACGCCCAGGGCCGCCTGGTCGATCAGAGGATCGAGATGCCAGTAGCGCAGTTGCGCCGAGATGATTCTGCGGACCTGACCGATCCGCGACGGCAGGGCCTGGAGCTCCACCGTGCAGTGCCTGCTTGGCTCGCTGATCACGGCTGCGACTCCCCGAAATAGGTCCGGAAGAAGAGAAGAGACGCGAACGGGCCCGGCGGACGACTGACTGCCGAATCCGCTCTGCTCTTGTCGTGTCTGCTCGTGTCGCGCGACCCGGCTCCATGGAGCGGATCGCTCTGTCACCGATGGTGCACCTTCAGTGACATGGATCCAGCGTGGCTCAGGGGATACGGCTCCGCAACTCGCGGCGGAGCCCGGCCGGCCGGGAACCGGTCGGCCGTGTCCGTCACGGCAGGTCAGTCCCGGCGTCCGCCCGCACTGCGCAGCGTCTCCAGGAAACGCCGCAGCGGGGCGGCTCCGTCGCGTCTGCGGCTGCGCTGCCCCATCGTCAACCGGTAGCGCACCCCGTTCACCCGGGCGATGACGGAATCCGCCGCGATGAACCACCACTTGCGGGCGCTGACCGTGCCCACCGGGGCGCTGTCGATCTCCCGGCCGTTGCTCGTGAGCAGGGACAGCCGGCCGTCCTTGACGACCACCTGACCAGCCCTGGTCAGCGATCTGGTGAAGCGCTCGATCCTGACCCCCGACGCGCTGAACTCGACGTCCGCCATCGCGGATTCGCCCCCCTTCGTCACCACTCCTGCTGTGCAGTGTGCCCGGGTACGGGCCGGATCGCCAGAGGGCCCGGAGCCCGGCGGCGCGGCCGCCCGCACCGCCTGCCACAACCGCCCCGGGGGCGCCGGTCAAAGGCAGCGCTATGGACCATCAAAGTGACCGTTTGTGCAGGTGGGGTGCATATCGTGGAGGCAGGAACACCGGATCGACGGCAACGACCGACGGCATCGAGCGACGACAACAGGAGCAGGCCCATGGACACCAGTGAGCACACCCGCGGGCACCGGGCCACGGCGACCGTGGACGTCGACCGCAGCGACCCGGAGTACCGGGCCTGGCTGAAGGAGGCCGTCCGCAAGGTCCAGGCCGACGCGAACCGCTCCGCCGACACCCATCTGCTGCGCTTCCCGCTGCCCGAGGCATGGGGCATCGACCTCTATCTCAAGGACGAGTCGACGCACCCCACCGGCAGCCTCAAGCACCGCCTCGCCCGCTCGCTCTTCCTCTACGGGCTCTGCAACGGCTGGATCCGGCCCGGCAAGCCGGTCATCGAGGCCTCCAGCGGTTCGACCGCCGTGTCGGAGGCGTACTTCGCCAAGCTGATCGGCGTCCCGTTCATCGCCGTGATGCCCCGCACCACCAGCCCGGAGAAGTGCCGCCTCATCGAATTCCACGGCGGCCAGTGCCACTTCGTCGACGACTCGCGCACCATGTACGAGCAGTCCGCCGCCCTCGCCGCCGAGACCGGCGGGCACTACATGGACCAGTTCACCTACGCCGAGCGCGCCACCGACTGGCGCGGCAACAACAACATCGCGGAGTCGATCTACCAGCAGCTGCGCCTGGAGCGCTACCCGGAACCCGCCTGGATCGTCGCCACCGCCGGGACCGGCGGCACCTCGGCGACCATCGCCCGCTACGTCCACTACCTCCAGCACGACACCCGCATCTGTGTGCCCGACCCGGAGAACTCCTGTTTCTTCGACGGCTGGACCCACCACGACCCGCACGCCACCAGCGACCGGGGTTCACGCATCGAGGGCATCGGCCGCCCGCGCATGGAACCCAGCTTCGTGCCCGGCGCCATCGACCGCATGATGAAGGTGCCCGACGCCGCCAGCGTCGCCGCCGTCCGCGCCCTGGAACGCGCCATCGGCCGCAAGGCGGGCGGGTCCACCGGCACCGGACTGTGGAGCGCGTTCAAGCTGATCGCCGAGATGGTGGAGCGGGGCGAGCAGGGCAGCGTCGTCACGCTGCTGTGCGACCCGGGCGACCGCTACCTGGACAAGTACTACTCCGACGCCTGGCTGGAGGAGCAGAGCCTGGACATCTCCCCGTACGCCGCCGCCATCGACGAATTCCTCGCCACCGGCGCCTGGCCCTGCTGAGCACCGTCCTCCGGAGCCGTCAGGGCGTTCGCACCGCCAGCCGCGCGTCCAGGCGGCGCACGGCGTCCCGGAAGGACCGGCCCACCCCGGCCCGGCCCAGGCTCAGCACCAGACGGAACAGCCCCGTCCCATCGGCGGCGAAGGTCCACTGCACCCGGGTCCCGGACCCCTCCGGGGTGAGCCGCCACTCCTCCAACAGGGCCCGCAGACCAGGTGCGTTGGACTCGTCGACCCGGTAGGCGTAGCAGGTGTCCGGTTCGGCCGCCACGATCGTCTCGCGGAACCGGACCCCGCCCCGCAGCCGCACCTCACGGCCCGCGCCCGCGTCGGTGGGCGTGGCCCGGGTGACGGCGGTGAACCAGGACGGCCAGGACGCGACATCCTCGGCGAGCGCGCGGTACACCACGTCGGCCGGCGCGGACACCTCGGCGGCGAACACCAGACGTATCGGCGCCGAGTCGGCGAACTCCCGTCCCACGGTACGGAGTCGGCGTGCCATCCCGTGCACCTCCCGGCGCTCTGCGACATGTGGAGCCGGGCACACCCCACGGTGTGTCCGGCGGACCAGGGCGGGGCACACCCCAGGGCGTACCCGGCGGATCGGGCACACCATAGCGGCCGGACCGTCAGTTGTCTGTACCACTGTCGGCCACCGGTCCGCGCCGTTTCTCCTCGGCCGCGGCCGCCTCGGTGATGTTGCGCGCCATCCCGCCGAACACCACCGAGTGGAAGGGCCACACGCTCCACCAGTACGCGTGGCCGGGCAGCCCGCGCGGATGGAACAGGGCGCGCTGCCCGTACACCGTGCGGCCCCGCTCGTCACGGCGCACCGACAGCTCCAGCCAGGCCAGGCCCGGCAGCCGCATCTCGGCCCGCAGCCGCAGCAGTTCGCCCGGCACGATCTCCTCCACCCGCCAGAAGTCCAGCGAGTCGCCCACCCGCAGCCGCTGGGCGTCCCGCCGGCCGCGCCGCAGCCCCACCCCGCCGACGAGCCGGTCGAGCCAGCCGCGTACCGCCCAGGCCAGCGGGAAGGAGTACCAGCCGTTCTCCCCGCCGATGCCCTCGATCACCCGCCACAGCGCCTGCGGCCCGACCGGCACGGCCAGCTCGCGCTCGTCGCGGTAGAGGCTGCCGCCCGCCCAGTCCGGGTCGGTGGGCAGCGGGTCGCTCGGCGCGCCGGGCACCGAGGCGTTGGACCAGCGGGTGTCGACCCGCGCCTCCTGGATCCGCTTCAGGGCCAGCCGCAGCGCCCGGTCGAAGCCGATGGACCCGTCCGGCGGATCGGGGACGTACTCCTTGATGTCGTGCTCCCGGCAGACCACCTCGTGGCGCAGCGACTCCGTGAGCGGCCGGGCGATGGAGCTGGGCACCGGTGTGACCAGACCGACCCAGCGGCTGGAGAGCGTCGGGGTGAGCACCGGCACGGGCAGGATCAGCCGCCGCCGCAGCCCCGCCACCCGCGCGTAGCGCTGCATCATGTCCCGGTACGTCATCACGTCCGGGCCCCCGATGTCGAAGGCCCGGTTCACCTCGTCGGGCAGCGCCGCGCACCCCACCAGATACCGGACCACGTCCCGTACGGCCACCGGCTGGATCCGGGTCCGCACCCAGCTCGGGGTGATCATCAGCGGCAGCCGCTCGGTGAGATACCGCAGCATCTCGAACGAGGCGGACCCCGAACCGATGACGATCGCCGCGCGCAGCACCGCCGTCGGCACCCCGGAGTCCAGCAGGATGTGCCCCACCTCGGCCCGCGACCGCAGATGCGGCGACAGACTCTTCTCCGGCACCCCGGCCGGGGTCAGCCCGCCCAGATACACGATCCGGCGCACCCCGGCCGCCCGCGCCTGCTCGCCGAAGGTCCGGGCCGCCCTGCGGTCGGTCTCCTCGAAGTCCGCACCGGAACCGAGCGCGTGCACCAGGTAGTACGCCACATCGACGTCCCGCATCGCCTCCGCCAGCGACCCGGCGTCGGTGACATCGCCGCGCACCACCTCCACCCGGTCCGCCCAGGGGTAGTCGCGCAGCTTCTGCGGCGTTCTGGCCAGGGCGCGCACCCGGTGCCCGGAGTCGAGCAGGGCGGGCACCAGCCGGCCGCCGATGTAGCCGGTGGCCCCGGTCACCAGACAGCGCGGAGGCGAGCCGTCCGGGCGGTCCGGAGCATCGGGAAGCTTCAGCTCGCCGGAGCCGTCGTCAGAACCGTCGTCAAGATTCGTCACCTGCCCGAGTCTGGCACCGGACGGCCCGCACGACCGGTCGGGGACTCCGTACGGCGGCATCGACGCCATCGGTACGGTGACGGCCCCCGGCCGCCGCGCCGGCTCAGCGCACCGCCGCGAGCGTCCCGCCCTCGCGCAGCGACGCCGTCAGCTCCACGTCGGCGTCACGGGGCGCCCGCACCGCGAACGTCGGCCCGCCCGCCGCGCCCCGCACCGCCCCGCTCGCCTCGATCCGGGTCACCGCCCGGCTCCCGGCGGCCAGGACGTACCACCGGCCGGAGGCCGCCTTCCAGTGGGTGCCCGCCAGGACGTGCTGCCCGAACCTGCTGCACAGGGCCGTGTCGTCGCGGTCGGCGACCACCGCGGCCGGGTCCGTCGGCGAGGTGGCCGGCCCGAGGAACTGGACCAGGACCCGGCCGGGACCCCGCCAGGTGTCGGCCCGGGTGCACAGCCAGCTCGCCGACGCCCCGCCCTCGGGCAGCCTCTGCTCGGCGAAGGCCCAGTTGTTGACCGCCCGTACGCCGGAGCCGGCCAGGGTCCGCAGGGAGCACGCCGTACGCGCCCAGGCGAGCAGCGCGTCCGTGCCCGTCGCCTCGCGCGGCTGCCGGGCCGGCGCGCCCCGGCCGGGCTTCGGGGTGTACGTCAGATGCGTGGGGGCCAGATCGCCCAGATCCGTCAGCAGGAACGCGTGGTTCTCCACGATCCGCTCGGAGGACCGCAGCTGGAGCACCGGCCAGGAGTCGCACCCGCCGCCCACCGCGGGCCGGTCCACCGCGGCGGTGATCCCGTCCGGGCCCACCTCCAGCGGCCGTCCGGGCGTGTCCGGCGCGAGCAGGTCCCGGGTGGTGGTCCCGTCGATCCAGGGCGCGAGCAGGAACCGGGCGCTGTCGCCCGTACGGCTGACGACGACGGCCGCCCCCGTCGTCACGTCCGCGTCGTCCGTCCGCGCGAAGTCGAGGGCCGCCCCGCCGGACCCGGACAACGGCTCCGCGTACCGCACCACCCGGACCCCGCCGTCGTGGAACAGCACCACCGCCGCCCCGTCCACCTCACCGGCGAACAGCAGCCGGGGCGGCTGCGCGGGCGGCACCGCGACCGTGCCCGGCGTCGTGGACACCCGCACCGACTCCGGCGGCCCCGCCCAGGCCCGCAGCGCCCGGCCCAGCAACCCGTCGTCGTCCGTGCGCCCGCCCCTGGCCGGCCAGGCGGTGAAGTCGACGCGCGAGGTGTCCGCCCACTGCTCCGCCGCCGTCCGCATCAGCTCCGCCGGATCGAGCACCGGCGCGAACACACCCGCCGGGGTCCGGTCCCCGCCCCCGCCCCGCGTCCCCTCCTCGACGGCCACCGCCAGACCGCCCGCCACCACGCACAGCGCCGCGGCGACCGCCACCGCCCGCACCCGGTGCCTGCGCCGCAGCAGATCGCTCGGCCGGGTCTGCACCGTGCACGGGTCGAACTCGCCCGACCTGAGCATCGCCTGCGCCCCGGCCCGGTCCGGCCTCCCTAGCCGGGCCGCCCGGCGCAGCGCACCCGCCGGATCCACCACCTCCGCCTCGGCCAGCAGCGCCCGGGCCGCCCGCTCGTCGAGACCCTCCAGCAACTCCAGCGCGAACGCCGCCCGGACCGGCCCGGGCACCGTGGACAGCGCCCGGTCCAGGGCCAGTTCGTCGACGCCGCCCGCCCGGGGGAAGAGCCGCAGCCCCCACACCACCGGCACCGTCGGGCGCAGCGCGGCCGGAGCCGGGAGCCGTCCGGGCCACCAGCGGGGCCGCCGCTCATGGGCCAGCGCAGCCCGCAGCACCCGCAGCCGCATCCACGCGTACGCCGCGCCCGAAGGACCCCGGTCCCGCCCCGCGCCGGGCGCGGGCTCCGCACCCGCCGGAGCGTCGGACCGGCGGGACTGGGCGGGAACGCGCGGGCTGCGCACGCTGCTTCCGGCCGGGGGCAGGGCCCGCTGGACGAGGGCGTGGGCGGCCAGGACCCGGCGGTGCCGGCCGAGCGCCGGCGGCAGGACGACGTAGGCGAGCCGCACCAGGCGGGGGTAGTGCTCCACGAGGGCGGCCTCGGCCTGCTGCACGCCGGTGCGGTCGGGGCGTACGTCGGTCAGCTGCTGCGGTTGATGGATCGGCATGAAATGGGTGCCTTCCGGGGCCGTGGCGGGATGTCATACCGACAAACGAGTCAATCGTGTGACGGTCACATCGCCCGTGGCTCCGGCGCTTCCGCCGCTCGCCGACGGCTCCCGGGGCCCTACCGGTCGCCGGGGGAGGCGAGCAGGGCGTCCAGGACCCTGCCGAACATCCGCCGCCCGGTGGAGGCGAGCAGCGGATCACCCCACCGGGGCACCAGCCGCACCCGCAGTTCCTCGACCCAGACCACATGGGAACCGGAACCCGTGGGCAGCACGTCGATCGAGGCCCGGCCCAGCACCACGGCGCCCCGCTTCTCCAGTTGGCACACCCCGGCCCGGCCGCCGGCCGGCGGCGTCCACCGCACCACTTCCATCGGATCGTCGAACGCCAGCGGGCCCAGCCCCGTACGCGCCACGAAGACCGTCCCGAGCTGCGAGGGAAGCCCCGTCGGCACCGAGATCGCGGTCAACGGCACCTGCGCGGCGTGCCGTTCCCAGTCGGTCACCCGGCGCCAGGCCTCGGCTGCGGGGAGAGGGGAGAAGCGCTCGATCCGGAAGACGGCCACAGCCCGATCCTATGGGGTGTCCGGCCGCCCCGCGGCGAGCCGAACGGAACCGACGGGACCCGCGTCAGCCCTCGGTGACGGGCGAGGCCTCCGCGGGCTCGTCGCCCGCCACCAGCAGCCCCGGCAGATGTTCGCCGATCTCCGCGCGCGTCTCCGGTGCCAGACCCGCGTCCGTGACGAACGTGTCGACCTCCTCCAGCGCGGCGAAGGAACTCAGACCCACCGTGCCCCACTTGGTGTGATCGGCCACGACCACGATCCGGCGCGCCGCCCGGACGAAACGGCGGTTGGTCTCCGCCTCCGCCAGATTGGGCGTCGAGAGCCCGGCCTCGGCCGAGATCCCGTGCACGCCGAGGAACAGCACATCGAAGTGGAGGGAGTCGATGGCCCGGTCCGCGACCGGCCCCACCAGCGAGTCCGAGGGCGTGCGCACCCCGCCGGTCAGCACCACCGTCGCCGCCCCGGGCCGCGCGCCGCGCCCACCGGCCGGACGCTGCGCGTCGTGGAACACGTCCGCCACCCGCACCGAGTTGGTCACCACCGTCAGATCCGGCACGTCCAGCAGATGCCGGGCCAGCGCGAAGGTCGTCGTCCCGCCCGAGAGCGCGATGGCGCTGCCCGGCACCGCCAACGCCGCCGCCGTCCGGGCGATGTCCTCCTTGGCGCTCAGCTCCAGCGCCGACTTCGCCTCGAACCCGGGCTCGTGCGTACTCGCCTCGACGACCGGGACCGCACCGCCGTGGACCTTCTCGATGACGCCCTGGCGGGCCAGCGCGTCCAGATCCCGGCGGATCGTCATGTCGGAGACGTTCAGCTTGCGGGTCAGCTCGTTGACCCGGACCCCGCCACGCCTGCGTACCTCGTCGAGGATCAGCGCACGGCGCTGCTCCGCGAGCAGGTTCTGATTCTCGCTCAACGCCGGGTCCGGTCCTTCCCTCTGCCGTACGGTCCGCAGCGGCCTGCGCGACACGCTCATCCTGCCACGCAGGCATGTCCGGCGTATCACCTGGGGAGATTCCGTGAGACCGCTCACGCACCCGCCCCCTGCCCGGAATCCTGGGGACCGTCCGGCGGGTCACCACGCCCGGAGCCCACGGCGTCCCGGCCCCGCCCCACCCGCTCCTGCGCACGTCTTCGTCGGCCGCGAGGCCGGCACGCCCGAGAGAGAGTCCCGCCTTGGCTCCTGCCGCCCCGCCCCCGCCTCCCCCTGCCGACCCGTCACCGCGGCACACCGGGACCGCGCTGGAACTGCTCGTCCACGGCGTCGGCGGCGCCACCCCGCAGGAGATGCTGGGCGACCCCCGTACCGTCCGGGTCACCGGCGACGCGACCGCCGCCGTCTACCGGCGCACCGAGGACGCCCACGGCGAGAAGCACCCCGAGCGCTACCGGGACGAGCCCGTCGCCGAGGCGTACTGCTGGTCCGGCCTCACCTCCGGCAACGGCTCCCGCGCCCTGTGGCTGCTGCTCCTGCCGTTCATGGTGGTCAACCTCGCCCACTGGATGCGCCCCACCGCCACCGGCCGCACCCGCGCGGTCCGGCTGTACGGCGTCCTGGTGCGGCTCGTCGCGCTCAGCCTCACCGTGCTGCTCACGGCGGCCGCCTGCGAAGTCGCCCTCGACCTGCTGGCCTGGCAGTGCGCGGGCGCCGAGGCCTGCGCCGAACGCCGTTCCTGGCTCGGCTTCCTGTCGGCCCATCAGGGCGGCTGGTGGTCCCAGCCCGGCCGCCGCCTCGCCCTGGCGGCCCTGGTGCCCGCGGCCCTGGTGGGGCTCCTGTGGTATCTCTCCAACCGGACCTGGAGTGCGTACGAGGCCCAACGCCCCCTGGACGGAGGGGAGATCGACGCGTACGACCCCGACGGCTCGCAGGAGGCCCACGGCCCCGGCGCACCCGAACCGGACGAGGACGGAGCCCCGCGGCCGCCCGCCCCGGTCCGCCCCGCGCTCGGCAGGCCCGGCTTCTGGTACGGCCGCCGGCTCGTCGCCCGGCTCCGCGCCGCCCATACCGCGGCCGGGTTCCTGACCGTCGCCGCGGCCGTCGCCGGAGCCGCCGCACGCCACGACCGGAGCGCCGGAGGAACGGTGCCGCAGGTCATCGGCGCGGCCGTCGAGGGCGGCATCGCCCTGTGCGCGCTCGTCGTCGTCTGGGTGGTCTGCCGCCGGGGCCGCAGCGAACGCACCCGCGACACCCGGCTGGACGCCGCCCTCATCACCTATCTGCCCGGCTCCGCACTCGCCCTGCTCGCCCTCTCCGTCCTGTTCGCGTCCTGGTCGCGCCCGGACTGGCAGTCCTCCGGCAGCCTGCCCGGCGAGGCCACCTTCCGGCTCCTCGCCCTCGGCCAGGGCGTCCTCGTCGTGGTCCTCGCCATGGTCGCCCGGGGCCTCTACCGGCGCACCCCCGAACCCCGCACCATCCTGTACGGGCTCGGCGGCCCCGCGGTCGCGATGCTCGCCTGCGCCCTCGGCGGCGTGATGACCGGCGGCGTCGCCCAGCGCGTCGCCGACTGGCTCGACGGGTCCGGGACCCCGGGCATGGGCCATGGCACCGACATCGCCGGACCGCCGGTCCTGCTCAGCTGGCAGGCCTCCGTCATCCCGGTGCTCCTGCTGCTCCTGCTCGTCCCGGTCCTGGTGCTGGTCGTCCGCACCGCGCGCGCCGCCCGCCGCCTGGGCCCGGTCATCGAGGCGGAGTACGCCCCCGAAGCGCCCGACGCGGGCCGTACCCGCCGCATCGCCCGGATCCGCGCGACCGCCGCCCTCACCGACTCCGCGCCCTGGATCGTCGGCGTGGTCTCCGCCGCCACCCTGCTGCTCGGGGCGGGCGCGATCGCCGGCTCCTGGCGCAGCGACGAGGTGCCGGGCCGGGCAGCCGACGGGAGCGGGCCGCTCCTCGAATCGTTCGCCGAGGCCGCGCAGTCGACCGGCTCCTGGCTGATCGGCTTCGGCTTCATACTGTTCGTCGCCGGTGGCCGCCGCGCCTACAAGGACGCCTCGGCCCGCCGCACCATCGGGATCCTCTGGGACGTGGGCACCTTCTGGCCGCGCGCCGCCCACCCCTTCGCGCCCCCGTGCTACGCCGAGCGCGCCGTCCCCGACCTCGCCTCCCGGATGTCCGCCTGGACGACCACCACGCCCCGCGGCCGGCTCGTCATCTCGGGCCACTCGCAGGGCAGCGTGCTCGCCGCGTCCGCCGTCTGGCAGCTGCCCGACGCGACCCGCCGCCGGGTCGCGCTGCTCACCTACGGCTCGCCCCTGGAGCGGCTGTACGGGCGGTGGTTCCCGGCCTACTTCGGCCCCGATCCGCTGCTCGGGCTGCACCGCTCGGTGCACTGCTGGCGCAATCTGTGGCGGGCCACCGACCCGATCGGCGGCCCCGTCCGGATCTGCGCCGACCCCGACCCGGGCGTCGACCGGGGCCCGCTCAAGGACCCGCTGGCCTACGGGCGGACCACGAAGCTCCCGCTGCCCGAACCGATCCTCGGCCACTCCGACTACCAGGCCGACCCGGTCTTCGCCGAGGAGCGGGCCGCCCTCCTCGACGAACTGGGCCCGCTGGTGCCCCGGCAGACCGGGAGCGAGCCGGTCCGGCCGGGGGAGGGGCTTCAGAAGGGCAGCTCGGGGAGGTCCTCCGGATAGAGCAGGGTCAGGTCGTCCGTGCTCGTCTCGGCGAGCTGGGCGACCCGGCCCGCGTGCCGCTCCACCATCGACTCGAAGGTCTGCCGCGCGGTGCGGCCGTTGCCGAAGGCGGGGCCCTTGGGGAGCTCGGTGAAGTACTTCAGCAGCGCCTCCCCGGTGCCCTCCGCCAGGCTGTACTCATGCTCCTCGGCCTGCTGCTCGACGATCCGCAGCAGCTCCTCGGGAAGGTAGTCGCTGAAGGTGATGGTCCGGGAGAACCGTGAGGCCACCCCGGGGTTGACGGTGAGGAACCGCTCCATCTCGTGGGTGTAGCCCGCGACGATCACCACCACCGCGTCCCGGTGGTCCTCCATCAGCTTCACCAGGGTGTCGATGGCCTCCCGCCCGAAGTCCCGGCCGGAGTCCTCGGGGGAGAGGGCGTACGCCTCGTCGACGAACAGCACCCCGCCGCGCGCCCGGTCGAACGCCTCCTGGGTCCGGATCGCCGTCGAGCCGATGTGCTCGCCGACCAGGTCGACCCGGGACACCTCGACCAGATGGCCGCGCTCCAGCACCCCCAGCGAGGCCAGGATCTCGCCGTACAGCCGGGCGACCGTGGTCTTGCCCGTACCGGGGGAGCCGGTGAAGACGAGATGGCGGCGGACGGACGCGGCCTTGAGCCCGGCCAGCTGCCGGCGGCGGCCCACCTCGATCATGTCGGTGAGCGCCCGCACCTCGCGCTTGACGCTGTCCAGGCCCACCAGCGCGTCCAGTTCGCCGAGGACCGCCGAGGAGTCCCGGGCGGGCTCCGCCGCCGGAGCCACCGGTTCGGGCTCCACGGCCCGCTGGCCGGGCATGGTGTTGAGCAGGCCGGGCGTCGACTGCGTGGCCGTCAGCACGGCGGGGGCCGGAGCCGGCGCCGTACGCAGACCGCTCTCGTCGCTCGTGCAGTCCTCGGCCACCGGCCCGGTCCCGCCGCCGCTGTCGCCCTCGGGGAACTCGTAACCGCCCCGCGCGCACCGCTCCGTACGGCAGCGGGTGAGCGTGGTGCGGCAGCCGTCCATCACATGGAAGCCGTAGCCCTCGCTGCCCGTCACCCGGCAGCTGTCGAAGGTGCCCCGGCCCTCGGCCGAGACGTAGAACCCCGCCTCGGCGGGCGAGGTGACCGTGCAGCGCTCGATCGTCGGATCCGCGCCCTTGGTGACGATGACGCCGGTCTGCGCGGCGTCGATGGTGCAGTTGTTCAGCGTGCCGCCGCTGCCGTGGTCGCGGAACCAGGCGCCCGTGGACGCCTCCCGGATCCGGCAGTCGTCCAGCTGGGCGGTGGCCCCGTCGCTCACGGAGACGGCGGTGTTACGGATCTGGGAGAGGTCGCTGTCCACCACATCGGCGCGCGACCCCCGGTCGAGGACGAACAGCGCGTCGGGCACGTCGTGCACCCGGCAGGCGTCCAGTATCACCGTCGCGCCGTCGCTGACCCAGACCGCCGGATAGTCGCCCGTACTGTCGTGGATCTCGCACTGGTTGGCGTCGACCCGGGTCCCCGGATCCCAGACCGAGAGTCCGTTGCGGCCGAAGCGGCGGACCGTGGAGCGGGTCAGCGTGAGCACCGAACGCGACCGCAGATCGACGGCGTTCTCCGGAATGTCGTGGATGTCGCAGTCGGCGAGCGTCAGCACCGCGTCGGTGTCCAGCGTGACCCCGTCCGCCGAGGTGCGGTGCACGGTGCAGTCGGTCAGATGGGCCGAGGCGCGGGCGGTGACCTGGATGCCGCTGCCCTTGATCTCGTACACCTCGCAGCCGAACGCCTCCAGACCGCTGCCCTCGCCGGTGACGCCGATGCCCGCCCCGGACGCGTGGTGGATCCGGCAGCGGTCCAGGCGCGGATGCCCCCCGTCGCGGACCGAGACCCCGGACTGGCCGGCCGAGACGATCTCGCACTCCTCGAACACCCCGCCCGCACCGTCCAGCACGGCGATGCCGACCCCGGCCGGATTGTCGACCGTGCAGCGCCGCACGGTGGGCCGGGCCGCGCCGCGCGCCTCGATACCCGCGGCGGACCGCGTCACGATCCGCAGGTCCGTCAGCTCCGCCGTGCCGTCCTCGACCAGCAGCGCCGGGGCCGTCGAGTCCTGGCCCTCGATGTGCAGCCCCTGGACGACCGCGGAGGCGCGCACGGTCAGCGGTACGCCGTCGACCGGCGCGATCCGCACGGAACCCACCGCGCCCTCGGGGCCGCGCAGCGTCACCGCGCGGTGGACGACGAGGTTCTCCCGGTAGGTGCCGGGCGCGACGGTGAGGACGTCGCCGTCGGCTGCTGCCTCCAGGGCCGCGGCGAGGGAGGCGTACTCGCCCGTGCGGCGGCGCCATCGCGATGTTCCGGTGTGCGTCACCTGGACCGTGCCCTGTGCCATGGAGTTGCTCTGCCCCCACCTCGTGCTGTGCGCTGCCTCGGGTCCGTCCGTCGCCGGGGAGGCGGACGGGGTCGGACCACCGTAGCGCGCGTGAGGGGCGGGAGTTGACGAGTCGGCCCCGCGGAGCGATGTTGCCGGAGGCCGGCTCCGGTCATCTCCGGTCGGGTCCCGTCGTCTCCGCTCGTCTCCGGTCGGGGAAGGGGCCGTGTTCAGCCGCTCGTTCCCGCCCTGCCCCAGTCCGGACCGGCCGCGGCCCACTCCCGGTCCAGCCGCGCGTACCGCCGCCGCACCATACGTCCTACGGTCAGCCGGCGGCCCGCCTCGACGCATCCGGCAGCGAGCAGGAACGTACCGATGCCGGCCAGCACCGCGTGGGTCCGGGCGGTGCGCCCGTCCATCGGCGGCGGAACCGGGAAGCCGGTCGCGTCCGTCCAGATCCGCACCGAGGACCCCGGGGCGCCGGGCCGTGACGAGGTGGCCACCCTCCCGGTGCGCGGACTGCCGTCCGGGGCCTGCCAGGAGGCCACCACCCAGGTGCGCGGGGCCCGTTCGGAGCCGCCCTCCGGATCACCGGCGAACCGCTCCCGCTCCGGGAACCGGCCCACCACGACCGCGTCGACGGGGTGGCGCTCCGCGTGCTGGGCGCGCACCGAACGCTGGAGGGAGGCGTCGGCGACCGCTCCGCCCGCCCAGCCTGCGGCCGGGGCGGCGACCAGGAGGAGCAGCAGCGCGCCGAGCGCCACCCAGGCCTCGCGGCGGTCGGTGGCACGGCGCAGCGGACTGTCCCGCCCGCGCAGTAGTGCCCACAGCGCCCACACGCCCGCGCCCCCTCCCCCTTCGCGCGCCTCCGGCGCCGACTTTATCGATCGAGGATCCGGACGGGATCCCCGACCCGGATCACTCCTGTCCCCTCGGGGATCAGGTTCTGGCCGAAGACCAGCTGCTTGCCGAACCGGCGGTGGCGGGCCAGCGTGAGCAGCGGCTCCCTGCCCCGCTCGGCGGTGCGCTGGTCGGTCGTCGTGATCACACAGCGGCCGCAGGGCTTGGCCACCGTGAAGACGACCTCGCCGATCGCGATCCGCCGCCAGTCGTCCTCCGCCCAGGCCTCGGTCCCGTCGATCACCACGTTGGGCCGGAAGCGGTCCATCGGCAGCGGGCCCTCCTCGGGCCGGTCACCCCGGGCGACCAGGGCGTTGAGGGCGTCGAGCGAGGCCGTGGTGGTCAGCAGCAGCGGGTAGCCGTCGGCGAAGGAGACCACGTCGCCGGGCCGGCCGAAGAGCGGATCGACGGGCCGGCGGTGCGCGGGATCGTCGAGATGCACGAGCCGGACCTCCGTACCGAGGACCGCGCTCAGCCAGTCGTGCGCGTCACCCGGCGCCTCCGCCACCTCCAGCGTGTCCCGGTGCAGTTCCACGGTGAGCATCCGGCCCGGTTCCGGCGCCGTCACCCGCAGGGGCGGGTGGCCCGGTGCGGACAGGGCCACACCGCCGCCCGGCAGCAGCTCGGCCGAGATCCGCGCCATGGACGGCTGCTGACGCTGCGTGACGGCCCTGGACGCCTTGTCGACCAGCATCCAGCGGCGGTCGCCGTCGAGTCCCCATGGCTCGACGGCGACCGTGTCGCGGACGCGCGAGGCGAGCGACTTGACCGGATAAAGGTGGACGGACCGGAGCACGGGAAAGCTCATGCGCCCATCCTGCCAGCACCTTCCGGACTCCGTAGGCGTGGTTTTCCGAGGCGTCGGCCGCACACCCATGGGCCCTGGGCGTGGGCGGATTGCCCCGGTGCGTCCCCCGGCGCACCTCGCCGTACCGGAGTCGCGGGTCAGTACCCCCGGCTCTGGTACGGCCGGTTGTACGGGTCCTCGTACGGCGACTGCGCCGGCGCGGGCCGCGGCGAGGCCGGGCGCATCGCCTCGTACCCGGTGGCGGGCGCGGGCCGCTGCGGCTGGGGCTGCTGCGGGTAGCCGCGGACCGCCGAGGGCTGCTGCGGGATGTACGGCGCGGGCGCGTGCTGCAGTTGGGCCGGCTGCATCGGCGCCTGCTGCATCGGAGCCTGCTGGTACTGCGGCATCGGCTGCTGCTGCGGGTAGCCGTAGGAGCCGGACTGCTGCGACGGGGCCGCGGGCAGTGCCGGCAGCGCGGACGGCAGCGCGGGCAGGTAGCTGTTGCCGGTGTCATAGGCGGCCGGCACACGGATGGGGGCGATCTGCGGGGTTCCCCGCTCCGCGACCAAGGAGTCGTAGATCGGAGTGTCGGGGAACGACGCGGCGTAGTAGCCGCCGCCGAAGGTGGAGCGGGGGGACGTCATGCCACCTAAGTTAAGCCCACGATGAGCTGGATGGGGAGCCCCAATCTTTGGGTTATCCGTTTTACGTTGGTTCTGTGCGCCCGGCTCGCCAAAACAACGTTAAAGCCTTCGTTAACGGCAGAGGTCTTTCCGCCGGTCGCCCGGGCCCCCACCGCCCGGGCGGGGCCCGAGCGGACGGGCGTCCGCGGCCTCGCCGAAGGGGAGTTCTTTCGATCATCGTCCGGCGGAGCGAATTCCCGGCAGTCCCGTCTCTCCGTGAAATGCCGTATCGCCTCGGTGTGCAACGCGGGGCCCGCGCAGTCCGTCCTCCGGCCATCGCACTGCGTTTCCTGGAAAGGGAAGTGACGGATCATCACGCGATGCCGCCGTGGAAGCGGAGTCGGCGCGACAGGATCCGCGGTGGATCCCGGGGTGGGTGCGGCGCTTCGCGCGGGAGGTGGGGATTAAGTTGTGGGGAAGGCCTGCGGGCAGCCGGACTCGTGATGGGGGCGACCATGACCATGCAAAAAGGAACCAACGTTCCGGTGCCGGCCGGCACCGTGCGCGTCACGGTGGGGTGGCACACCGCACCGGGCACGCCGGACGTCGACGCCTCCGGGCTCCTGCTGGTGGCGGGCAAGGTCCGCAGCGACGCGGACTTCGTCTTCTACAACCAGCCGGCCCACGCGTCCGGCGCGGTCCGGCACGAGGGCAAGCAGACCGCGGCCGACCGCGTCACCGACACCCTCCTCGTCGACTTCGGCAAGGTCGAGCCCGGGATCGAGCGCATCGTCGTCGCGGCCTCGGCGGACGGCGGGACCTTCGGCCGGGTGACCGGACTCTCCGTACAGGTCACGGACGCGGCGAACGGCGCCGAGCTGGCCCGCTTCGACAGCACGGACGCCACGGTCGAGACCGCCTTCATCCTCGGTGAGCTGTATCTGCGCCAGGGCGCCTGGAAGTTCCGCGCGGTCGGGCAGGGCTACAGCACCGGTCTCGAAGGCCTGGCGACGGACTTCGGCATCTCCGTGGACGAACCGCAGCAGGCCGCCCCCGCCCCGGCCGCCGCACCCACCCCGCCCGCACCGCAGCCCCCGGCGCCCCCGGCCGCCCCGGCGCAGTCATGGCCCGCCGCCCCGGCCCCCGCTCCGGTCGCCCCCGCGCCGCCGGCGCCTCCCGCCCCCATGCCGCCGGCCCCGCCCGCCCCGGCCCCCGTACGGCTGACCAAGGTGACGCTGACCAAGAGCGCGCCCTCCGTCTCGCTCGCCAAGCAGGGCGGCACCTCCGGCGCGCTGCGCGTCAACCTCAACTGGGAGGTCCGCAAGCAGTTCAAGGGCTGGGGCGCGAAGCTCGGCCGGGCCGTCGCCATGCACGCCGATCTCGACCTCGACCTCTGCGCCCTGTACGAGCTCGCCGACGGCCGCAAGGGAGTGGTGCAGGCCCTCGGCAACGCCTTCGGCTCCCTGCGCCAGCCGCCCTTCATCCACCTCGACGGCGACGACCGCACCGGCGCGCTCTCCACCGGCGAGAACATGACCATCAACCTCGACCACAAGGACCTGCTGCGGCGCGTCCTGATCTTCGTCACCATCTACGAAGGCGCCCGGAGCTTCGCCGACCTCCACGCCACCGTCACACTCCAGCCGCAGAACGGCGCGCCCATCGACTTCTCCCTCGACGAGTGCACCGTGCCCTCCACCGTCTGCGCCCTGGCCCTGATCACCAACAACGGCGGCGACCTCACCGTCCAGCGCGAGGCCCGCTACCTCGTCCCGGACCGGGGCGTCAGCCCCCAGCGCACCATCGACGCCGCCTACGGCTGGGGCATGAACTGGACGCCCGGCCGCAAGTGACCCGTCCCCGCCGCGCCCCCGCCGGCCGCCCGCCGGTCCCGGCGCGGCGTCACCGGTCGGGCGCGGCCTCCGGGCGCGCGTACGTACGGCCCTTCCAGGCCGCGCCCCGCCCCCGGTAGTGCTGCACCGCCGAGTCCACCGTCATCAGCAGATACAGCACCGCCGTCAGCGGCAGCAGCGGGCCCAGCCACAGCGACTGGCGGTAGTACGCCAGCATCGGCAGATACGTCGCCGTCATCACCGCCCACGCCGCACCGCCCGCCCAGGCCGCCACCCCGTCGCCCGTCAGCACCCCCGCCACCAGCGACGCGGGCGGCGCCACGTACACGAGCAGCAGCCCCGGCACCGTCCCCGCCAGCAGCAGCGGGCTGTGCCGCAGCTGGGCGTACGCACTGCGCGCGACCATCCGCCACAGATCCGCCAGCCGCGGATACGGCCGCACACTGTCCACCCGCTCCGCGAGCCCCAGCCAGATCCGGCCGCCGCCGCGCCGCACCTCCCGCGCTAGGGACACGTCGTCGATCACCGCCTGCCGGATCGACTCCGGGATCCGCGCCCGCTCGGCGGCCTCGGTGCGCAGCAGCACACAGCCCCCGGCCGCGGCCGCCGTCTGCGACCCGGGCCGGTTCACCCGGCGGAACGGGTAGAGCTGCCCGAAGAAGTAGACGAACGCGGGCACCACAAGACGCTCCCAGACGCTCTCCACCCGCAGCCGCGCCATCTGCGACACCAGGTCGAATCCGTCGGGGCCGCCGGGACCGGCCGCGGCGACCAGATCGCGCAGGCTGTCCGGCTCGTGCGCGATGTCCGCGTCGGTCAGCAGCAGGAAGTCCGGCTTGTCCCGCCGGGCCACCGCGATCCCGTGCCGCAGGGCCCACAGCTTGCCCGTCCAGCCCTGCTCCGGCTCCCCGGGCGACACCACGGTCAGCGGCAGCCCGCCGTACCGCCCGGCCAGGTCCCGGGCCAGCTGCCCGGTGCCGTCACTGCTGCAGTCGTCGACGAGGATGATCCGCGCGTCCCCCGGATAGTCCTGGACCAGCAGCGACGGCAGGCTCACCGGCAGCATCTCCGCCTCGTCGCGGGCCGGCACCACCACCGCCACCGACGGCCAGCGGGCCGGGTCGGTGCGCCGGGGGAGCCGCTGGTCCGTCCGCCAGTAGAAGCCCTGGCCCAGCAGCAGCCACACCCACGCGATCAGCGAACCCACGGCGATCCAGGCAACGGCGCTCATCCGCCGAAGTCTGCCCCACTGAGCCCGGTCCGCAAGGGCTGTCGGCTAGGGTGACCGGGTGAAGATCGCGCTCATGGACTCCGGAATCGGCCTGCTGGCGGCAGCGGCCGCAGTGCGCCGCCTGCGGCCCGACGCCGAACTCGTCCTCTCCAGCGACCCCGGCTCGATGCCCTGGGGGCCCCGCACGCCCGAGGACGTGACCGCCCGCGCGCTGGCCGTGGCCCGCGCCGCGGCGGCCCACCGGCCCGACGCGCTGATCATCGCCTGCAACACCGCCTCGGTCCGCGCCCTGCCGACGATCCGCGCCGAGTTGGAGCCCGCCCTGCCGGTCATCGGCACGGTCCCCGCGATCAAGCCCGCGGCCGCGGGTGGCGGCTCCGTCGCCATCTGGGCCACCCCGGCCACCACCGGCAGCCCCTACCAGCGCGGACTGATCGCGGACTTCGGCGGCACCGCCGAGGTCACCGAGGTCCCGTGCCCCGGGCTCGCCGACGCCGTGGAGCACGGCGACGAGGCCGCGATCGACCGCGCCGTCGCGGCGGCCGCCGCCCTCACCCCGCCCGACGTCCGGGCCGTCGTCCTCGGCTGCACCCACTACGAGCTGGTCGCCACCCGGATCCGCGACGCCGTGCAGCGGCCCGGCCGCCCGCCGCTCGCCCTGCACGGTTCGGCCGGAGCGGTCGCCGCCCAGGCGCTGCGCCGGATCGGCGCGGATCCCGCCCCGACGGCCGAACCCACCGGCACGCTCACCGTGCTCCAGGGCGGCCGTCCCGCCACCCTCCCGGAAACCGCCCTGACCTACGCCGAGGGCCGGATCCTGGCGGCCGCGGCCCCCGTCCGCTGACCGTACTTCTCGCCCGATCGGCCCTCCGCGTCCCCGGCCGGGAGCCCGGAACGCGGCTACGCTGCTGAATATGACGGACCACCCCGAGAGTGCGAGGCACGGGTCGAGCCAGGCGCCGCCCACGGAGTGGAACGGCCGCGCCACCAACCGCATGCAGTGGCTGCTGGCCCTCGCGGGCGCGGGCTGTGTGGCGCTCGGCATCGAGCTCGCCGTCGACGGGGCCTGGACCTCGGGCATCGCCCCGCTGCTGATGTCGGTGATCGGCTGCCTCGCCGCCGGACTCCTGATCCTCTTCGGAACGCTCGCCTTCGTCCATGTGTCCGTCAAGGTCGACGGGGACAGCCTGGAGGTGCGCTGCGGCCACGCCGGTCTGCCGCGCCGCCGGATCCTGCTCAGCCATGTGACGGGCGCGGACTTCGTCCCCCGGATCAACCCGCGCCAGTGGGGCGGCTGGGGCTACCGCTGGCGTCCCGAGCAGGGCACTGCCGTGGTGGTCCGCAAGGGCGAGGGCATGGCCCTGCGCCTGGGCGACGGCCGGGTCTTCACCGTCACGGTCGACGACGCGGAGACGGCCGTACGGTTCATCCGGCAGCGGCTGCACCTGCCCGCCACCGGCAACCGGCCCGGCAACCGCCCCGGCGGTCGACCCGGCGGCCGGTCCGGCGACTGACCGCGTCACCCCACTCCGCCCGCTGACCGCCTCGCCCCGCACCGCCCGGAAGCCCGGCACCGCCCCGCGTCGCGCCGCCGCCGAGCCGTGCGGCGCCGCCCCGGAGCCGCCACCCGCGTCCCGGTCCCGCGCAGGTCAACGCCGCCGCTCACAGCCGCCCACCGTAGACTCCGCCGGGTGAGCGCCACCATGACTCCCGTCGACGACCCGCCGCCCGCCGCAGCACCCCGGGCCGCCGGACTGCTGCCGCGGCTCCTCCGCCCGGCCGCCGCCGTGCTGTCCGGGCTCCTGCTCTACGCGAGCTTCCCGCCCCGGACCGTGTGGTGGCTCGTGCTGCCCGGGTTCGCGCTGCTCGGCTGGGTGCTGCACGGCCGCCGGCTCCGGGCCGCCTTCGGCCTCGGTCTCCTGTCCGGCCTCGGCTTCATGCTGCCGCTGCTGCACTGGACCGGCGAGGACGTCGGCCCGGTGCCGTGGCTGGCCCTGGCCGCCGCGGAGGGGCTCTTCATCGCCGTGGGATGCCTGGGCATCGCCGCGGTGACCCGCCTCGCGTACTGGCCCGTGTGGGCGGCCGCGGTCTGGGTCCTGGACGAGGCGGTCCGCGCCCGGATCCCGTTCGGCGGCTTCCCCTGGGGCAAGATCGCCTTCGGCCAGTCCGAGAGCGCCTTCCTGCCGCTCGCCGCGTTCGGCGGCACCCCGCTGCTCTCCTTCGCCGTCGTGCTGTGCGGCTTCGGGCTCTACGAGGCGGTGCGCCAGGCCATGGCGTACCGGTCCACCGGCAAGGTCCCCCGCGCGGCCGTCGCCGGGGCCGCCGCGAGCATCCTCGTACCGATCGCGGGCGCCCTCGCGGCGCTGCCGCTGGTCGACGACTCGGCCGAGAACGGCACGGCCACCGTCGCCGCGATCCAGGGCAACGTGCCGCGCCTCGGTCTCGACTTCAACGCCCAGCGCCGCGCCGTCCTCGACAACCACGCCAAGCGCACCACCCAGCTCGCCGACGAGGTGAAGGCGGGCAAGGCGAAGCAGCCCGACTTCGTGCTGTGGCCGGAGAACTCCTCCGACCTCGACCCCTACCTCAACGCGGACGCCCGCCAGGTCATCGACGACGCCGTCAAGGCGATCGGCGCCCCCACGGTCGTCGGCTCGGTCGTCGAGAAGGGCTCCGACAGCCTGCGCAACACCCTGATCGAGTGGGACCCGGACCGGGGCCCCGTCGACACCTACGACAAGCGGCACATCCAGCCGTTCGGCGAGTACATGCCGATGCGCACGGTCGCCCGCTTCTTCAGCGAGGACGTCGACCGGGTGCAGCGCGAGTTCGTCCCCGGCAGCGAGGTCGGCGTCTTCGACCTCGCGGGCACGAAGGTGGGGCTCGTGACCTGTTACGAGGCCGCCTTCGACGACGCCGTGCGCGACACCGTGACCCACGGCGGCCGGATGATCGCCGTGCCCAGCAACAACGCGACCTTCGGCCGCAGCGAGATGACCTACCAGCAGCTGGCCATGTCCCAGGTGCGGGCCGTCGAGCACGGCAGGGCCGTCGTCGTCCCCGTCACCAGCGGGGTCAGCGCGGTGATCCGCCCGGACGGCACGATCGTCCAGAAGACCGGGATGTTCACCCCCGACGCCCTCGTCGCCGAGGTGCCGCTGCGCTCCTCGCTCACCCCCGCCACCCGGATGGGCCCGTTGCCCGAGGGCGTCATCGCGCTGCTGGCCCTGGCGGGCCTCGGCTGGGTGAGCGTCTCGGCGGTCCGGGCACGCCGGAGCCGGGGCACCGCGTAGGAGCACCCGGTCCGGCCACGTAGGCTCGGATCCATGGCTACTCCCGACTTCATCCGTGAGATCCGCGCCACCGCCGGGCACCAGCTGCTCCTGCTGCCCGGGGTGACGGCCATCGTCCTCGACGACGAGGGCCGGGTGCTCCTCGGGCGGCGCGCGGACACCGGGAAGTGGTCGGTCATCGGCGGGATCTCCGAGCCGGGCGAGGAGCCCGCGGCGACGGCGGAGCGCGAGGTGCTGGAGGAGACCGGCGTGCACTGCGTGGCCGAGCGGGTGGTGCTCACCCAGGCACTGGAGCCCGTGCAGTACGCCAACGGCGACCGCTGCCAGTATCTCGACATCACCTTCCGCTGCCGGGCGACCGGCGGCGAGGCGCGCGTCAACGACGACGAGTCGCTGGAGGTGGGCTGGTTCCCGCTGGACGGGCTCCCGCCGCTCGGCGAGTTCGCCCTGTTCCGGATCAAGCAGGCCCTCACCGAGGGCCCCGCCTGGTTCCAGCCCACCCCGCGCACGGACTGACCGCCTAGCCGACCGTGAAGGCGCCCGTCGCCCCGGTGAACGGCGTGATCCTGCCCAGCAGGTTCTTCGCGTCCCCGTGGTGCACGATCCGGTAGCTGCCGGGCGCGGTGTCCGCCGCAATGTCCCAGGTGATCGTGGCCTTCGAGGTGCCGGTCAGCCCGTTGAGCCTGCTCCAGCGGTAGGTGGTCTCCCAGTCACCGTCGTCCAGCACCCGCTTCCAGGAGCCGTTCTCCAGCCGCTGCACCTCCAGGAAGGTGGAGCCCCGGCGGACGTTGTTCTTCGGGTGCCCGGTCGCGAACTCGACGGTCGCGGTGGAGCCGCGCGCATACGAGGCCTCCGGGGCCTTCAGGACCCCGCCGAACGCCTTGCCCGAGGGCGGGTTGTCGTACACGACCCCCGTCTGGAAGGTGAACTGCCGCGCCGACTCGTCCGGCGGCGCCGTGCCCCGCTCCGGGTCGGTGCCCTCGCGCAGGGACGTCGCGATCCGGTCGTACTCCTGTTGGTAGGCGGGCAGGGTGTAGCGGCCGTACAGCGTGGAGCCGCCCTCGTAGTTCTGGGTGTCGTACTCCTCCGGCGTCGTGACGTACTGGCTGTAGGCGTTGGCGTACCCCTGGAGCAGGACGCGGTCCAGCGGGACGCCCAGCCGCTCGGCCACCGTGCGGCGCACGCGCAGACCGGAGGTGATCGTGAACTCGCCCGGGGCGGCCACCAGATGCAGCTCGCCGATCTTCATGATCTGCAGCGGCAGGATCTTCGGGGTGACCGGGTGGACGTTGCTCAGCAGGCCGGTCGGGATCAGGCTCGCCTTCGGGTACTGGCAGGTCTGCAGCCAGGACGGGGTGTCGATGCGCAGCGCGTCGATGATGCCCGCGACCGGAGTGCGGGTGCCCTCCTCGAAACCGGGGATCGCCGGGCCGTCCTCGACGCTGCCGGCCAGCGTGGACGCGCCCACGACGGCGGGGCAGGTGCGGTGCTCCTTGCCGTCCGGGGTGTACTCCGGGCGTACGGTCACGTTCTCCATGTCGACGTAGGCGAGCCTGGAGTCGACGCCGCCGGCCACCGGCCGGGCGGCGTCGTAGATCTCGCGGGCCTTGTCGAGCTGCCGCTCACCGATGATGCGCGTGTTCTCGAACTCGTCCTCGGTGGGCCCGGATCCGGGCTTGAGGTTGAGGTTCGGCGACATGTCGCCGGCGTTGGTGTTGGGGAAGGCCGCGACGAACCCCGGGGTGTCGTCGAGATAGCGCACGCCCTCGTGGTCGTGCTCCCAGGCGTAGGAGGCGTACCCCTTGTTGTCCGGGCTGATGAGCGTGTTCTTGTTGGTGATCGAGGTGTTGTGGGTGGCGAACCAGCTGATCGCGCCCGCGTCCTTGTCGCCCTGCTTGAAGCGCAGCACGGTCATCGCCGGGTCGATCGCGTCGGGGAAGGCCGCCCGGTCGGCCGCCGGGTTGCGGTCGAACGCCTCCCGGGAGCGGTTGACGCTGGCGTTGGTGAGCGTCCCCGTGCCCAGGCTCATCGTGCCGGGCTTCAGGTCCTCGTGGGCCTTCGCGACGGAGTCCGTGATGCCGTCGACGATCGCCCGGTAGGTCTCCTTCTGGAAGCCGAGGACGGAGAGGTTGTAGGCGACGTGGTGGGAGTGTCCGCCGGGCCCCGAGTGGGTGTGGGTGGCCGACAGCAGGACGTTCTCCTCGTCGTACAGGCTTCCGTAACGCTCCTTGAGCCGGGCGATGACCCCCTGCTGGACGGACTGGAAGATCATCGCGAGGTCGGCGTTGACGTACACCACGCGCTTGCCGCTCGACCGGTCGACGACGACGAAGGCGCGCGACCGCTGCCGCTGATGGATGCCCGAGGTCTTCTGGTCGAAGCTGGAGTAGCCCATCATCCCGGTCTCGGCGGCCTCGCCCGTGACATCGGCGATGCCGCGCCCGACGAGATAGTCCCCGTCGTCGGCGGTGCCCGAAGCGGTGGCGGGGGAGGGGGCGCCGAGGGTGACCGCCCCGAGGGCGGCGGCGAGCACCGCGACGGGGAGCCTGCGCCGGGAGCGGCGGGTGGTGGGGGGTGGCATGGAACCTCCTGGGGCGGGAGACGGGTTGCCCGGGCCCGGTCGGCGGCTCACCGATGTGGAGGGGCCGGGGCAGTGCCCCGACGGTAGAGGAGTGTGACCTGCGTCGCATAGATGTCTACCGGCCAGTAAAGAGGAAGGTGGCCCGTGCGCGAACAGCCGTGCGGCGGTGCGATAGTTGGGGCGCGTCGGCACGGTGCCGACCGGAGGGGGTGCCGTGCACTACGAACTGGCCGACCGGCTGGTCATCGGGATCGCGTCCAGCGCTCTCTTCGACCTGACCGAGTCGGACGCCGTCTTCCGGGAACAGGGCGAGGAGGGCTACCGCGCCTACCAGGAGCAGCACGTCGGCGACCGGCTCCGACCGGGCACCGCGTTCCCCTTCATCCGGCGTCTGCTGTCGCTGAACGACCTGGGCGAGGTGAACGACCCGCTGGTCGAGGTCATCGTCCTGTCCCGCAACGACCCCGACACCGGACTGCGGGTCATGCGCTCCATAGAAGGCCACGGGCTGCCCATCAGCCGGGCGATCTTCACGCAGGGCCGCTCGCCCCACCGGTTCATGCCCGCCCTCAACATGTCCCTGTTCCTGTCGGCGAACGAACAGGACGTCCGGGACGCGGTCGCCACCGGGCTGCCCGCCGGACATGTCCTGGGCGCCCCCTACGAGGACGACGCGGACGACCACGACCTGCGGATCTCCTTCGACTTCGACGGGGTCCTGGCCACGGACGCGTCGGAGCAGGTGTTCCAGGAGGGCGGCATCGAGAAGTTCCGCGCCCACGAGGTCACCCACGCCGGGGTTCCGCACGACGCCGGACCGCTGCGGGACTTCCTGGCGAACGTGAACCGGATCCAGCAGTGCGAGGAGCAGGAGCGCCGGAAGAACCCCGACTACCGGACCCGTCTGCACGTCTCCATCGTCACGGCACGCAACGCGCCCGCGCACGAGCGTGCGGTGCAGAGCCTCAAGGGCTGGGGCGTGACCGTCAACGACGCGTTCTTCCTCGGCGGCATCGACAAGGGCCGGATCATGAAGATCCTGAAGCCGCACATCTTCTTCGACGATCAGCAGGGCCACCTGGAGAGCACCTCGCGGACCACCCCGAGCGTGCATGTGCCGTTCGGGAAGCTCAACGAACCGGTGGCGCCCGCGGCCCCGGACGCCTGAGCGCGTACCCGCGCGGCGGGCCGGTTCAGCCGGCGCCCTCCGGCCGGTGCACCGTCACCTCCCCGTACGAGGAGAGCGCGGCCGGCAGATCGACGGCGGTGCCGCGCAGGGTGGCGTCCAGGAAGGACCGGGTCGCCCCGGCCGTGATGCGGTGGCCTTCCGTGCGGCCCAGGGAGCCGATGACGCCGGGCACCGGCGGCAGAAAGAGCGGGGCGTCGGTGAAGGTGAGGTGTGCGGCCCCGGGCACGGTCAGCCGGTAACCCGCCGTGTCGCTGAGCTCCAGCACCCGGGTCAGCCGGGGCAGATAGTCCGGGTCGGCCCCCGGTCCGATCTCCTGGGTCAGGGCCAGCACGGGCTGCTCGAAACGATCGCCGACGGGCCCGTGCGGAAAGCCGTCCAGATCGACGACCGCGTCGAACCGGCGGTCCTGACGGGCCGCCCGCAACGCGGCCGCGCCGCCGAGCGAGTGCCCGGCCGCCGCGACCCGCCCGGTGTCGATCCGCCCGGCCAGCGGCCCTTCGCCCGGGCCCCGGTCCAGCCGCTCCAGCCGGCTGAGCACCGCCCGCAGATCACCGGCGCGCGTCCGGGTCCACTCCTCGGCCGACGCCCGGTCCTTCGCCCGGTCGCCGGTGGCCGATACCCGGGTACGGAGGGTCCGCCCGTCCGACAGGACCACGGCGGCGGAGTCGTACGGATGGTCGACGGCCGCCACGACATAGCCGTGGGAGGCCAGTTCCTCCGCCCAGGCGGTGTTCTGGGTGCGCACACCGCCGAGCCCGGGCGAGAACACCACCACCGGGAAGCGCCCGCCGCCGTCCGCCACCGGCGCACCCGGCACCGCGTGGCTCCGGGCGCGCGGCAGGGAGTCGAGCAGGAAACCGGGAACCCTCGCGTAGTCCGCCAGCGCCGAGGAGACCGTACGCGCCTCCGCCTCCGTACGTCCGAGGTACCGCGCCCGCCCGGCGTCCGGACCGCTCCGGCCCGCCGGGTACCAGAGCTGCACCACGAGCGGGCGCGGCTCCGCGTCCGGGCCTGCTCCGGCGGGGCGCGCGGACCACTCCAGCGCCTCCGTGCCCACCGGGAAGTCTCCCGTCGGCGCGGGGAAGTCCGGCACCGGAAACGTCCATACGGACACCGGCCCCGCCGCGATCAGCGCGGCGCACACCACCGAGCCCGGCACCGCCAGCCACCACCGGGCCCGCCACGGTGTGCGGCCGGCGCGCCGGGCCGACACCGGTGCGAGCAGGAAGGCGCCGACGACGGCCGCCGCGACGACCACCGGGACCAGCTGCCAGCGGAGCCCCGTCATGACGAGGACGGTCACCGATCCCGCCAGCAACGCTCCGGCGGCGAGCGCGGCCGGTCCGCGCAGCCGGCCGGGGAGCCAGCGGGCCGCCACCAGGACAAGGGCGCCGAGCACGGTGAGGGCTTCCGGGGCGGACAACGGCAGCCCCGCGGTCGGATCGTTCATGCGGACATCGTCCGGCCGGCCGGCGGCCCGCCGCATCGCGCTCACGTCGCAACCGTGTGCGACCTGAGACGCATACGGCGACGGCGCATGTCATCCCGTACGCGTATCCCGTCGCACGGGCGGATCCGGTCCGGGCCCCGGCCGACCCGGACCGTTCCCGCGCTCAGCAGCCGAGTGAGATCTCCTGGCTCCACGCGTCGTAGCTGATGTGGTCGCTGTCCCAGCCGTGCGTCCGCACCTGGTACGTGTGCGTGCCACCGACACAGGGGACGCCGGTCGAGTAGACGAAGTTGAAGGCGCCGCCCTGCCAGAACTCGGCGGACTTCACCAGTTCGCCGTCACGGAAGAGTTTCAGATAGATCTTCGCGCCGCCGTCCGGCGGCAGCGTGGAACAGTTCCACGGAGCCTCGGCCCAGACGTAGTTGCCGGTGTGCATCGGGTTGCTGGCGCTCACCGAGCACTGACCGAGGGCCT
Organism: Streptomyces sp. DSM 106670; assembly: GCF_055792845.1. Lineage (NCBI taxonomy): Bacteria > Bacillati > Actinomycetota > Actinomycetes > Kitasatosporales > Streptomycetaceae > Streptomyces > Streptomyces sp. DSM 106670. The sequence continues at coordinate 464,699 of NZ_CM147704.1, read as the reverse complement.
CGGCCTGCCGGGCGGCCGCCGGAGCCGTGGCGAGGCCCGATACGGCCCCGGCCAGGGCCAGAACGGTGAGAAGGCGCTTCATGGCGGGAATCGGGAACATGGTGGACTCCGGATCTCTGTCGGGACGGCCGCCCGCAGCGGACGCCCTCACCTGTGTACCGATGGTCACGATCATGATACGTAGAGTGACAACAGGCGGGGCGGTGTGGGTCGCGCCGCGCCATGCCGGCTGAGCCGGACGGACGAGCGCCGCGGCCTCGTCTCCACCGCGTGCCGTCGAACGGCGGGGTACGGTCGCCACCAGGGCCCCGACCAGTGCGAATCCGGTCAACGGCCGTGCACGGACAGCGAGTAGAGGAGAGAGATGAGCGTCGACGACGAAGAATTCCGCCGCAGCATCCGGTCCGACGTTCCCCACTCGGCGCGCGTCTGGAACGCGTGGCTGGGCGGCAAGGACCACTATCCGGTGGACCGGGAGCTGGCCGAGGTGGTGAGCGCGGCCTACCCGCAGATGGTCGACATCGCCCGCGCCTCGCGCGCCTTCCAGATCCGCGCGATCCGCTACCTCGCCTCGGCGGGAGTGCGCCAGTTCCTGGACGTCGGGACCGGGCTGCCGGTGGCGAACAGCACCCATGAGGTGGCGCAGAGCATCGCGCCCGACTCGCGGATCGTCTACGTGGACAACGACCCGATCGTCCTCGCCCACGCCGAGGCGCTTCTGACCAGCGCACCGGAGGGCCGCACGGCCTATGTGGACGCCGATCTGTCCGCGACGGACACGGTGGTGGACGAGGCGGCGAAGACGCTCGACCTGTCCCGGCCCGTCGCCGTGCTCCTGCTCTCGACCCTCGGACACCTCGTTCCGGCCGAGGGCATCGAGGTCGTCCAGCGGTATCTGGCCCGGATGCCCTCGGGGAGCTATCTGGTGCTCTGCGACACGGTGAAGACCCCGCAGACGCTGGCGGCCCAGGAGGCGTACGCGTCGGGCGACAACCCGCCCTACCTCGTCCGGGAACCGGAGGAGATCACCGGCTGCGCCGAGGGGCTGGAGCTGGTCGAACCCGGCTTCGTCCCGATCGACCGCTGGCGGCCCGAGGAGGAGGACGCGGTGTCGGTCGACCAGTGGGGCCTGGTCGCCCGCAAGCCGTAATCGCGGGCGCGGGCGTCGCCGTGGCCACCGCCGTACGGCGGTGCGGTTCATCCGCTCCGCCTCCGGTTGGCCGTGTCCTCGCGCAGCCGACCGGCGTGGCGGGTGAGTGAATCGACGCGGTCCGCCAATTGCCGGTGACCCGGCGCGAGATGAGGATGGAGTGCGCCGAGGGGGGTGACCAGGGCGGCGGCGTCGTCGGTCCCGAGCGCCTGGCGGAGCCGGTCCAGCGAGCCGTCCGCCGAGCTGGGGAGGTCGGCCAGTGCGGTGATCTGTCCGGCAAGGGACCGCAGGTCCGCTGCGTTCTCCCGGGCCCAGGTGGTGATCGACCGGTCCCCCGCCCGGCGGTCTCGGGTCGCCTGGACCCGCTGCTCGCCGGTGCTGCCCGCGGAGCCGGGGCGCAGCCGCAGATAGCGTCGCTCGGCGGCCTGCCGGCTGGCGACGCCCAGCGGGTCGGCGAGGTCGGCCCAGCTCGCTCCCGCCGCTCGGGCCGTCTCGATCAGTCCGGTCTCCCAGCCCGCGAGTTGCTCCCGCACCTCGCGCAACAGCTGGAGCGAGGCCAGGGCCTGGGCTCGCTCGGTGTCCGGTGCGGAGCCGGTCGCGTCACCGGTGCCGGCATGCGCGTCACGGACCGCCTCGTCGATGGCCTTGAGAGCCGCCGACGCCGCGAGGAAGGTGATGGCGTCCGGCGCGGGGCGGTCGGGCCGTTCGGGGTGGGCTGATGCGGGCACGGGGTCTCCTTGGCACTCTCGGGGATTCTGTCGTCCTTTCGGTGACATGGTCTGTTGTCATCGAATGGATGACATGCTACAACGGTGCCAGGTGAAAAGCACGGGCTGTCCGCCCGATCGACTGGAGGTGTTTCCGTCATGCTGATGCGTACCGACCCCTTCCGTGAACTCGACCGGATCTCCGAGCAACTCCTGCGCCCCGGCACCTGGTCGCGGCCTTCGGCGATGCCGATGGACGCGTACCGCGAGGGCGACGAGTACGTGGTCGCATTCGATCTCCCCGGGGTTTCGCCGGACGCGATCGACATCGACGTCGAGCGGAACATGCTGACCGTCAAGGCCGAGCGTCGGCCCGCGGCGAACGCCGATCGCGTGCAGATGGAGCTCTCCGAGCGTCCGCTCGGCGCCTTCTCCCGGCAGATCGTCCTCGCGGACACGCTCGACACCGAACACATCGACGCCGACTACGACGCGGGTGTGCTGACCCTGCGTATCCCGATCGCCGAGCGCGCCAAGCCGCGGAAGATCGCCATCGGCGGGGAGTCCCGGCGCAAGCAGATCAAGGGCTGACCGAGGTCCGCCCGTGAAAGCGGCGAGGGCCGGGACGGATCTCCCCCTCTTCCCCGGTCCCGGCTCCCGCCCACACCGTTCGAGGGGGCAGCCGAGATGACGCTGCGATGGGAGTCGTTCCTGGACCGGGTCCGGGAACGCGGCGAGTACGGGACGCGGACGGAGGCCGAACGCGCCGCGCGCGTCGTCCTGGCCCTCCTCGGCGCACACCTGGTCGGCAGGGAACGGGCCGAACCGGCCGCCGTCCTCGGCGTCGTCGCGGACGCGGCCGGCGAGGAACCCACCCGGCGCATCCCGCTTCAACTGCCTCCCGACTACGACGTGTTCTTCGGCGGGCGGGCGAGGGACACCTGACGTGATCCACCTCGCCGCCCGTCCCCACCGACGAGAAGGACTGCCGTCACGATGATCCACGAACCTCGGAAGACCGGCGCACCGGAGGGTACGACGACCGGCCGTCTGCTGGAGAAGATCCGCTACGAGGGCGCCTATCCGACGCGCGAACGCGCCGAGGAGAGCCTCCGCGCGGTACTGGGCGCGCTCGGCCGTCAGGTCACCGGCGACGAACGTGTCGCGCTCGCCGCCGCACTGTCCAGAGAGGCCGCGCTGGTCTTCACCGCCGAAGTCCCGGCGGTGCGGCAGTGCTCCGGAGCCGCCTTCGTCCGCGATCTCGCCGAGCGGACCGGAGGCACTCCGGCGACCGCGCGGTGGGACGCCGGCGTCGTCCTCAGCCAGATCGCCTCAGTGGTCGGCGACGACCTCGTCGCCCGGATCGTCGCCCAGCTGCCGCCCGGCTACGCGCTCCTCTTCGGCCGCGCCGAACTACTGGCGCAGGCCGCCTGATCCGGTGGCTTTGTGGCGGCACCGGAATCGGTGCCGCCACTCGCTGCGTCTGCTCGCCGCCTGGACCGTCTCTACCGGCGGATCGTCACCGGCTCGATCTCCGCGTTGTTGTGCCGGCGCGCCCAGTTCTCCAGGGCGACCCGGCAGGCGTGGTCGAGATGGCGCAGCCCGGTCAGGTCCAGCTCTATGGGCTGATCCTGCGGGAGCTGTTCCAACTGCTCCAGGATGCGGGGCAGTCGCAGGAAGGTGGCATTGCCGGTGAGGGTCACCACGACCCGGCCGCCGGTGAGCTCGTGGGTGGTGAGCTGTACGTGCGAGGTCTCCCAGGCCGACTTGACCACGGCCAGCAGCAGACCGAGCACGACCCCCTCGAAGAGGTTGGTCACCACGATGGCGATCGCGGTGATCGCCAACAGCACCGCCTCGCCCCGGTGTTCGCGCCACAGCGGGCCGAACTCCTTGGCGGGCACCAGCTTGCACCCGGCGTGCACGAGGATCCCGGCGAGGGCGGCCAGCGGGATGATCCCGACGGCGGCGGGCAGCAGCGCCGCGAAGAGCAGCAGCCACAGACCGTGGGCGATCCGGGAGAGCGCGGTGGTCGCCCCGGCCTGGACGTTGGCGGCGCTGCGGACGATGACCGCGGTCATCGGCAGGGCCCCGAGCGCCCCGCAGATGGTGTTGCCGACGCCTTGAGCCACCAGCTCCTTGTCGTAGTCGGTACGGGGTCCGTCGTGCATCCGGTCGATGGCCGCCGCGCTGAACAGGCTCTCGGCCGAGGCGATGAGAGCGAAGGCCAGCACGGTGCCGATGACCGCCACATCGGCGAGCCGGCCGAACTCCGCCCCGCCGGGCAGGTCGATGGCGTGCAGCAGTCCGTTCACATCGGCCACCGCGGGCCGCAGCCCGGCCAGGGAGGCGACGGCGGTGGCGAGCGCGACCGCGGCCAGTGGCGCGGGGACGATGCGTACGGTGGCCGGGAGTCTCGGCCACAGCAGGAGCACGGCGATCGTTCCGGCGCCGAGACCGAAGGCGGTCAGCGCCTCCTGGTCGGTGACGATCTCGGCGGCGAGACCGGGGAGTCCGGCCAGTTTGGCGAGCCCGCTGCCCGGCTGTTCGGTGTCGGCCATGGCGTACACCTGGCCGAGAATGATGATCAGGCCGATGCCGGCGAGCATGCCCTGCACCACGGAGACGGAGATGGCGCGGAACCAGCGGCCGAAGCGGGCCAGGCCCAGCACCACCTGGAGCAGCCCGGCGGCCAGCACGATCGGGCCGAGCGTGCTGAGCCCGAATTCCTTGACCGCCTCGAAGACGAGCACGGTGAGTCCGGCGGCGGGTCCGCTGACCTGGAGTTTGCTGCCCGGCAGAAAGCCGACGACGAGCCCGCCGACGATGCCGGTGACCAGGCCCAGTTCGGCCGGCACTCCGGAGGCGACGGCGACGCCGACGCACAGTGGCAGCGCGACCAGGAAGACGACGAGTGACGCCAGCAGGTCGCGTCGTACGACGTGGGGGTTCTTGAGTTCCTTCGCGGAAATCACGGTGGCTTCCCTTGTGGGTACGGTCGCACCCGGCCGGGGCCGGGCACGTGAGGGTGGGGGGAGGGAAGCCGTCAGAGGCGGGCGAACTCGGTCCCGCGCTCCGGCCGGTGAACACTGATGGAACCGGTGTCCACCTCGTAGTACCAGGCGTGCAGGCCGAGGGAGCCCTCGGCGAGGCGCTCGCGCACCGCGGGGTAGCCGCGCAGGGTGTCGAGCTGGGCGAGGGCGTGGGCCTGGATCGCCCCGGGGAGATCGGCGGGGTCCGCCGCCGGATCCCTGCCGTCCGTGGAGTGCTCCAGCCAGTGGCGGACGGCGGGCATGGCGGAGAGGTCGTCGCCGCGGAACACGGCGCCCACCGCGCCGCAGTGGGAGTGCCCGCACACGATGATGTCGCGCACCTGGAGCATGCGCAGTGCGTACTCGATGGTCGCGGCCTCACCGGTGGGCCGGTCCTGCGCCGGATAGCGCGGCACGATGTTTCCGGCGGTGCGGAGTTCGAAGAGCTGTCCCGGGCGGGCGCCGGTGAACAGTGAGGGGACGACACGTGAATCGGAACACGTGACGAAGAGTGCTTCGGGGGTCTGGCCGTCCGCGAGACGTTCGAAATCCTTTGCGTTCGCGGCGACGTGCTCGGTGAATGTCCGGGCGTGGTCTACGAGGGACTGCATGGTGGCCTGCCTCCTGCATCCGGCGGTGCCGGGGAGCGGTGTGGTCGGGTCATATTGACGAATGCGCTGTTTGTATCCGTATGGATGTTCGGAATGGGGGAGGTGTCTCACCTCGCGGTATGCCGGATGGCAGCCGTCATGAGACCCACTCCGGTCGCTCCTCGCGGATACGACTACAGCTGAGCATATAGACCAGAACTTTGCTATCGCATTACCTTCTTGTGAAGGAACGCGAATGCGCCATCCTTGTCATTCATTCGGCTTGTTCTTTGTGATCGCCAATGGTCAAGGCGTGCCGTGTGGGAAGGCTGCGCCGTCAGTTGCGGCGGCCGTGCAGAAACAGATGCGGCTCGGGTGCGCCCGCCGGGTGGTCCGGAGTGAACAGCGCGCTGTGCGACCACTCCACAAAGACGCCCGCCCGCTCGGTCAGCGCGGTGAACTCCTCGGCCCCGAAGCTGGACACCCGCACCGGCTGACCCATGAACACCGCGTCGACGTCCGCGACGTCCACCGGCACCGTCGCGACGGCCAGCAGCCCGCTGGGCCGCAGCGCCCGGACGAGCCGCTCCAGCAGCTCGCCCTGCTCCCCGCGCGACAGCTGCAGCAGCGAGAAGTACACACAGACCGCGTCGAACTCGCCCTCGGCCAGCGGGAGATCACGGATGTCCGCACACCGGAACTCGGCCCCCGGCACCTGCCGGGCCGCCAGCGCGGTCATCACCGGCGACACATCCACGCCCAGCACCCGGTGGCCCGCGTCCGCCAGGGTCCGCGCGGTGGGCCGGCCCGTCCCGCTGCCCACGTCCAGCACCCGGCTCCCCGGCGCGAGGTCCGCCAGCAGTCTCTCCAGCGACGCGCGGTGGGCGTCCGAGGAGGCGAAGGCCAGTTCGTACTCCGCGCCCAGCGCGTCGAACACCGCCGCGGCAGGACTTCCGTGACCCTCGCCCACACGTCCCTGGCTGTCACCCATCGAGGCGGTCCTTCCGTGCTCCGGCTGCCGGCCGGGAGCCATCTGCCCGGCCGCTGTGAGCGTCCCCCGGGGAGCGCCTGAGTATGCCGGGCCCGCACCCCTGAGTACGTTCCCCGATGTTCCGGACCGCGGGCTGCTGTTCGATGGCCGTATGACCTCCGAAGCGCCGCGCCACCCCCGTATCCAGCACGTCACGACCGCCGGTTCCGCCCTGGCCGTCACGCTGCTCCCGCTCGTGGTCGGCGTGCTGCTGGCCAAGACCATGGCGGCGGACCCGATGACGTCGGTGAACGCGCTCGTCACCAACGGCGGGCACCGTCCGCGGGTGTCGCCGAAGGAGTGGCGCCGGTGCGGCGGCCACGCGCTGCGCCGGCTGCGTACCGCGGAGCGGCCGTCCCTCACCCGCATCGGCACGCGCTGACGCCGTCCGGCCGGATCTCATCGGCCGGACGGCGTCAGCGCGCTCCGTGTGTACGGGGGTGGGTGCGGGCGCGCCGGGTCAGCAGACCGGCTGGACCTGTCGCTGCTCGTCCGACGACGGCCGCTCGAACTGGGTGCGGTACAGCTGCTCGTACCGCCCGCCGGCCGCCAGCAGCTCGGTGTGGGTGCCGTTCTCGACGACCCGGCCCGCCTCCACGACCAGGATCCGGTCGGCCGCCCGTACGGTCGAGAGCCGGTGGGCGATCACCAGGGCGGTCCGGCCCGCCAGCGCTTCGGTCAGCGCCTCCTGGACGGCGGCCTCCGAGGTGGAGTCGAGGTGCGCGGTCGCCTCGTCGAGGATCACGACCCGCTGACGGGCCAGCAGCAGCCGGGCGATGGTGAGCCGCTGGCGCTCCCCGCCGGAGAGCCGGTAGCCGCGCTCGCCCACCACCGTGTCGAGCCCGTCCGGCAGCGAGGCGATCAGCCCGTCGAGCCGCGAGCGGCGCAGCGCGTCCCAGATGTCGTCCTCGGAGGCGTCGGGCCGGGCGAGCAGCAGGTTGGCCCGCACCGACTCGTGGAAGAGGTGCCCGTCCTGGGTGACCATGCCGAGCGTGTCCCGGATCGAGTCGGCGCTCAGATCGCGTACGTCGACACCGTTCAGCCGTACGGAACCGGCGTCCGCGTCGTACAGCCGGGGCAGCAGCTGTGCGATCGTCGACTTGCCCGCGCCGGACGAGCCCACCAGGGCGATCATCTGGCCCGGTTCGGCGCGGAAGGAGACATCGTGCAGGACCGGCGAGCCGCCCCGGTCGTCGAGCGTGGCGACCTCCTCCAACGAGGCGAGCGAGACCTTCTCTGCGGTGGGGTAGCCGAAGGAGACCCGGTCGAACTCCACGGAGACCGGGCCCTCCGGCACCGTCCGGGCGTCCGGCTTCTGTTCGATCAGCGGCTTGAGATCCAGGATCTCGAAGACCCGCTCGAAGCTGACGAGCGCGCTCATCACCTCGACCCGCGCCCCGGCCAGCGCGGTGAGCGGTGCGTACAGCCGGGTCAGCAGCAGCGCCAGCGCCACCACGGCCCCCGGCTCCAGGGTGCCGCGCAGGGCGTAGAAGCCGCCGAGTCCGTAGACCAGGGCCAGCGCCAGGGCGGAGACCAGGGTGAGGGCGGTGATGAACGCCGACTGGGCCATCGCCGTACGGATGCCGATGTCACGCACCCGGTCGGCGCGGGCGGCGAACTCGGCGGACTCGTCGGAGGGCCGCCCGAAGAGCTTGACGAGTGTCGCGCCGGGGGCGGAGAACCGCTCGGTCATCTGGGTGCCCATCGCGGCGTTGTGGTCGGCAGCCTCCCGCTGGAGCCCGGCCATCCTGACGCCCATCCGGCGGGCCGGTACGACGAACACCGGGAGCAGCACCAGCGAGAGCAGGGTGATCTGCCAGGAGATCGTGAGCATCACCGCGAGCGTCAGCAGCAGCGTGACGAGGTTGGAGACGACGCCGGAGAGCGTGTTGCTGAAGGCCCGTTGCGCGCCGATCACATCGTTGTTGAGCCGGCTGACCAGGGCGCCGGTCCGGGTCCGGGTGAAGAAGGCCACCGGCATCTTCTGCACATGGTCGAAGACGGCGGTGCGCAGATCCAGGATCAGGCCCTCGCCCAGCGTCGACGACAGCCAGCGGGTGAGCAGACCGAGACCGGCCTCGACGACGGCGATGAGCGCGATGAGCAGGGCCAGCCGGGTGACCGTACCGGTGTCCTCGCCGTTCACGATCGCGTCGACGACCTTTCCGGCCAGCACCGGGGTGGCCACCGCGAGCAGCGCGGTGAGGACGCTCAGCAGCAGGAAGCGGTAGATCCGCCGCCGGTGCGGCCGGGCGAAGAGCATGATGCGGCGCAACGCAGCCCGGGAGAACGGCCGGCGGTCCTGCTGGGCGTTCATCGCGCTGTGCAGCGAATGCCACGCGGTGACTTCCATGTCCATGGGGCACTCCGAACTCTGATGGCCTGCGGATGGCCGACGGCTGCGGACCCTGTCGGCCGTGCGGCCCCGGGTTCATTCGGAACGCTAAGACCTCAACGATGGTTGAGGTCAAGCGGACGCGGGGCGACGGTGCGAGCCTGGGAGGCGAAAGGCCCCGCGGACCCGGGGGCCGGTACCGGCGACGGACGAACAGACCAGGGGAGAAGTGGCGTGCGCATCGATCTGACGGGCAAGAACGCGGTGGTGACCGGCTCCTCGCAGGGCATCGGCCTCGCCATCGCGACCGGGCTGGCCGAAGCCGGCGCCGAGGTCGTCCTCACCGGACGGAACGCGGACCGGCTGGACGAGGCGGCGGCGACCCTGCGCGCGGCGGTCGCGGACGCGTCCGTGGTGACGGTGGCCTGCGACCTGACCGCCGAGGAGGGCGCCGAGCTGCTGTACGCGGCCGTGCCCACGGCCGACGTCCTGGTCAACAATCTCGGCATCTTCGGATCCAGGCCGCCGCTGGAGATCACCGACGCGGAGTGGCGGACGTACTTCGACACGAACGTCCTCAGCGCCGTCCGGCTGATCCGGCACTATCTGCCGGGCATGACCGGGCAGGGCTGGGGCCGGGTGCTGAACATCGCCAGCGACTCCGCGATCGTGATCCCCGCCGAGATGATCCACTACGGCATGTCGAAGACCGCGCTGCTCGCCGTCTCCCGGGGCTTCGCGAAGGAGGCCGCCGGTACGGGCGTGACGGTGAACTCCGTGATCGCCGGACCCACGCACACCGGCGGCGTGGAGGACTTCGTGTACGAGCTCGTCGACAGGGAGCTGCCCTGGGACGAGGCGCAGCGCGCGTTCATGCGGCTGCACCGCCCGCAGTCCTTGATCCAGCGGCTCATCGAGCCCGAGGAGATCGCCAACATGGTCGTCTACCTGAGCTCCGCGCAGGCCTCGGCGACGACCGGGGCGGCCGTGCGCGTCGACGGCGGTTACGTGGACTCGATCGTGCCCTGAGCGGATGGCCGGGCGCCCTCGCGGCCGGTCGGAGCGGTCATGCCGGGCTGGCATGATCGGGGGATGAACGAGAGCATCATCGCCGCGTGTGACGGGGCGTCGAAGGGAAATCCGGGACCGGCCGCCTGGGCGTGGGTCGCCGCCGACGCGCAGGGCGAACCGGTGCGCTGGGAGGCCGGTCCGCTCGGCACCGCGACGAACAACGTCGCCGAGCTCACCGCCCTGGCGGAGCTGCTGGAGTCCACCGATCCGGCGGTGCGTATCGAGGTGCGGATGGACTCGCAGTACGCCATGAACGCCGTGACCAAGTGGCTGCCGGGCTGGAAGCGCAACGGCTGGAAGACCTCCGGCGGCAAGCCCGTCGCCAACCGTGAGCTGGTCACCCGCATCGACGCCCTGCTCGCCGACCGCTCGGTGACGTTCCGCTACGTTCCCGCGCACCAGGTGAACGGCGACCCGCTCAACGCGCTCGCCGACCAGGCCGCCAGCGAAGCCGCCGTGACCCAGCGGCCGGCCGGTACGGCGCACGGCGCCACGGCTCTGCCGGTGCCCGCGCCCGCGCGGTCCACGAAGGGGCGCGCGGAGGCGTCCGGCGCTGCGGGCGGCGCCAAGGAGCGCGGCTCCACGGGTGCGTCCCGGAGCGGACGGTCCACCGGCACGATCAAGGCGCGCTTCGCGGGCCGGTGCCACTGCGGAAAGCCGTACGCGGCCAAGGAGCCGATCGCGAAGAACCCCAACGGCTGGGGTCACCCGGAGTGCCGTACCGCCCCCGCCTGATCACGCGAGCACGCGCTCGGGCGGGAAGGCTGTGGGGCAGGCTCAGATGTCGGCCCAGACGAGCCGGCCCGCCAGTGCGGCGCGGGTGCCCCAGCGGGCGGCCAGCGCCTCGACGAGAAGGAGCCCTCTGCCGTCCTCGGACAGACGGTCGAGGGCGTCGTCCCCTTCGAGGTCGGCCGTCGCCGGGACCCCGGCGACGGGAAGGCCCGTCGAGTCGCCCGGGGACGCCGGGGCCGGGATCCGGGCCCGGCCGCGGTTCCACACGCAGATCCGCACGCCCTCCGCGGAGCGCAGGAGCCGGCAGCGGATCCGCCGGGTGCTGGTGTGCTGCACGGCGTTGGTGACCAGCTCGGTCACTATCAGCGCCGCCGCCTCGATCCGTTCGGCCGGTTCGCCCCAGGCCCGCATGGCCTCCTGGACCCGGTGACGGGCCTCCGGCACGCCACCTGGCAATCGGGGAACCCACCAGCTGTGCGCACTTCGGGTGCCTCCGGCACCTTGGACACCTCCGTCATCGGGGGCACGCTCCGTGCAACTGACTATTTCCGACATGTATGCACTCTCGACGCAAAACGCATACTTTGCAAGCGACAGAGTGTGTAATGCTCCGCCCCGGGGCTCGACGGAGAAGGTATACGCATGCGAGCCCGTTCAGGTCCCACCGTGGAGCACCGCGTCCTCGCGGTCCGCCTGCGCATGCTGCGGGAACGCGCGGGCATCAGCCTGCGGGCCGCGGCCGAGGCGCTGGACGCCCACCCCGCCACCGTCCGGCGCATCGAACGCGCCGAGACCGGACTCGACGCCCGGCAGGTCGGCGTACTGCTGCGCTGCTACGGCGTACCGCCCACCGTCGCCGAGCCCATCATGGCCGGGCTCTCGGCCGCGAACCTGCCCGGTTGGTGGCACCGCTGGCGGGACGCGATGGAGGGCTGGCAGCAGGACGTCATCGGCGTGGAATCCTCGGCGAGCCTCGTCCGGACCTGGCACCCGGCGCTCGTGCCCGAGCTTCTGCGCACCCCCGCGTACGCCGCCGCGCTGCACCGTACGCAGTACCCCGACGACAGCCCCGCCCGCCGCGAGCGCCGCGTCGAGCTGCTGCGGGAGCGCCGCCGCCGCATGCACGAGCGCGGGGCCGCCCTGTGGGCCCTGTTCCCGGCAGTGGCCCTCCACACGCGGGTCGGCGGCCGGGAGACCATGGCGGAGCAGCGGGCCGCGCTGGCCGAGGCGATGAAGGAGCCGCACATCACCGTCCAGGTGGTGCCGCTGGACCATCCGCCGCATCCCCTGACCGGCATGCCGCCCCTGCACATCCTCCGGGTGCCCGCACCGGAGATCGGGGACCAGGCGGTGCTGGAGACCCCGGGCGTGCGGGTCGACCTCATCGAGGATCCCGAGACCGTGATGGCCCACCGCATGCGGCTGGACGCCGCGTGCGCCGCCGCGCCCGGTCCCGGGACCCCGTTGCCGGAGTGAGCCGGCCCGGCGCGGCACACCGGGCCGCCGCCGGGATGCGGCGGGCCCCGGAGCCGTACAGCGTGGGGGAGTGGTGCAGCTGCGCAGGGCCCAGTGGATCCCGGTCGGGGTCATCGTGCTGGCTGTCGTGCTGGACCTGGTGACGCCGACCGATGTCACCTCCGCGCCGCTGCTGATGGCCGCGCCCGTCGCCGCCGCACCGCTGCTGCGGCTGCGCGGCATCATCGCGATCGGCGTTCTCGCCATGGCCGTCCACGCGGTCCTCGCCTGGGTCGACGGCACCTTCGGCTGGAAGCGTGGCGTCGCCAACCAGCTCACCCTTCTGGCCGTAACCGTGCTGGCCGTCCTCATCAACCGCGCGCTGGAGGGCCAGCACGCCCGGACCCGGCGCGCCCGCCATATCGCCGCGGTGGCCCAGAGCGCCGTCCTGCCGCGGCCTCCGTCGCGCCTCGGCGAGCTCAGGATCGCCGCCCGCTATGTGCCCGCCGAGGACGAGGCCACCATCGGCGGCGACCTCTACGTCGTCCAGGACACCCCGCACGGCGTACGCGTGATGGTCGGGGACGTCCGCGGCAAGGGCCTCGGCGCGGTGAGCGCGGTCTGCGCCGACCTGGGAGCGTTCCGGTACGCCGCCGACGAGGCGGAGGACCTGCCGGGCCTGGTGTCCTCGCTGGAGCGGGCCCTGCTGCGCGAGGGCGGCCGGCGCGGTGGCCAGGAGGAGGACGAGGGGTTCACCACCGCGCTGATCGCCGAGTTCGCCGGAGGCCTCGACACCGTACGGGTCGTCAACCGGGGGCATCCGCCGCCGGTGCTGCTGGACGCCGAGGGCCGGGCCACCGTGCTCGAACCGTCCGAGGAGGCGCCCCCGCTCGGCATGAGCGCCCTGGGCAGCTGGTCGTCCCCGGTCGACACGTTCCCGTTCCCGCCCGGCGCAACGCTCGTCTGCTACACGGACGGGGTCACCGAGGCCCGGGACGAGGCCGGGGTCTTCTACGACGCGGCCGTCCGGCTGCCCCTCCTGATCCGCCACCGGGCGCTGATCGGCGACCCGGCCACCCCGGCGCAGATCCTCCACCTGCTGATCGAGGACGTCGGGCACCACACCGGCGGCCGGATCCAGGACGACCAGGCGCTCCTCGCCCTGCACCGGCCGCGCGCGTAGGCGGCGGCGCGGCCACCGGCGGCGGTCACGCCGGCGTCCGCGCGCCCGCTCCGGTCAGGGGGTACGGCACAGGGCGCGGTCGACCAGGGTGCGCAGGGCGTCCTCCTGGCGGGCCGCGCTCCGCGCATCCCCGGCGCGGCTGTGCGCGGAGACGGTGACCGTGCGCCGGCCGTCCGTGGTCGTCGCTGCCCGGACGACGTATCCGAAGCCGCTTCCGCCGTGCCCGAGGTAGCCGCCGCCGCAGGACAGGGGCGTGAAGAAGAGGCCCAGGCCGTCCCGGGTGCCCGCCGGGTGGCCGCCGTCCTGCGGCACCGGGACGGTGGTCCGCATGGCGGCGAGCTCGGCGGGCCGCAGCAGCCGTCCGTCGACCAGGGCGGTGTAGAAGCGGTTGAGGTCGCGGGCCGTGCCGGTCATCGACCCGTCCGCCCCGCTGTCGAAGGGCCGGTAGGGGATCGTGGTGTCGATCATCGGGCCGTCCTCGGCGAACTGCTGGTAGTCGGCCGTGTGCGGATACGGCAGGAAGGGGTCGGTGCCCGGGGTGTCGGTGTGCCGGAGGCCCAGGGGTCGCAGGATGCGGTCGTGGACCTGCTGTTCCCAGGTGCGGCCGGTGACCTTCTGGATGATCATTCCGGCGAGTACGTAGTTCGTGTTGGAGTACTCCCAGCCGGTGCCCGCCGGGAAGGCGGGCTCGTGGCGCATGGCCAGGGCGACCAGCTCCTCGGGCTCGTACGCGGTCCACCGGTGGGCGAAGTAGGTCCGGGCGCCGGGGTCGGGGAAGACGTCGTGGACGTAGTCGGACAGGCCGCTGGTGTGCTGGAGCAGATCGCGGACGGTGATGGTCCGGCCGTCGTTCCCGGCTCCGGACACGACCCCGGGCAGCAGTTCCTCCACGCTCCGGTCGAGGGAGATCCGCTTCTCGCCCACCAGCTGCAGCACGACGGTGGCGACGAACGTCTTGGTGGTGCTGCCCAGACGCAGATGGCCGTTCCTGGGAACCGGCCGGCGCGTGACCAGGTCCCGCACCCCGGACCGGGCCTCGGTCGTGCCCCGCGGGGTCTCCACCCGGACGGCCACTCCGGTGACCCCGGTGTCCCGCAGCGCGTCGGCGTCATGCTGCACCGACCAGCCCGTGCCGGACGGGCGGGGAGCGGCCGAGGCCGCGGCGGACGGGAGGGACGAGACGGCCAGGGCGAGCACCGCGACCGATAACCACGAACGACGAAAGATCATGATCCGAGGTTAGGAACGGGAGAGGGCCACCGGCCATCCGGTACACGCCCCGTCCGGAACGGGGGCCAGCCGGATGGACAACATGCCGGGCGCCTCCCGTACGACGCATCCGGCGCTACGTGTTTGAGGCGCCGTTCGTCGGTCACCCGCACGAAAGACACCTACGGCATGTGACCGACGACGTATCGACATCGGGAGTGAGCAGAGTTGAGCAGCATGGAGAACTGGCGCCTGCACGCCGCCTGCCGGGAGGAGGACCCCGACCTGTTCTTCCCCATCGGCAGCACCGGCCCCGCCGTCGTCCAGGAGGCGGAGGCCAAGACCGTCTGCCGGAGCTGCCCCGTGCAGGCCGCCTGCCTGGAGTGGGCCCTGGAGAACCGCCAGGACTCCGGCATCTGGGGCGGCCTGTCCGAGAACGAGCGGCGCGCCCTGAAGCGCCGCAGCCGCAGGCGGGCGGAGTCCCGGGGACGCGGCGCGGCCTGACCCGCACCGCCGGATCCTTCGGGCCCGGAGTACGGGCATCGCCGCCACGGGTTCGTCATCCGGGGACGAGTGGGTACACGATGAGCCATGGACACCACCGTTTGGCTCGTTCTCGGCGCCGTGGCCGCGCTGCTCATGCTGGCGCTGGCCGTCGTGCTGCTGGTGCGCGTCTTCAAGGCCAGGAAGCTGCTGGTCGACGCCGGGATCCCGCTGCGGAACAAGGCGCTCGTCTGGGCGGCCGTCATCTACACCGTGTCACCGGTCGACCTGCTGCCCGACCCCGTCTACCTCGACGACATCGGCTTTCTGCTGGTCGCCTTGCGCTCCCTCCACTCGGCCGCGTCGGCCGCCGGGGTGCGTACGGGGACGCGGTCAAAGACCCCGGTGGAGAGCCGGCCGGACGCCGTGAGCTGAGGCGACCGACCGGCAGGACTCCGACCGGCAGGACTCTCCCGAGGTCTTCCGTCCCGCGATCCTCCCGGGGCCCGCTGCCCCGCGATCCTCCCGAGTCTGCGGCTCCGCGCGATGTCCTAACCGATCGCGGGCGCGCCCTGCGGCGACGTTCCCGGTCCCGGATCCTGCGGCTCCGGTGAGTCAGGTCCGGGCGGCTGCGGGGCCGACTGCGAGTCGGGCGACCCCGGCGGGTCCTCCGGCGCGGGCTCGGTCCCCGGGTCGTCGGGCGGCGGCTCGGAGGTCGCCGGGCCGTCCGGCGGGGGCTCGGAGGTCGCCGGATCGTCACCGGGCCGCGTCGCCGGGTCGTCCGGCGAGGACTCCGACGGAGTGGCCCCGGACGACGAGGGGCAGGGGTCCGATCCGGGCGGGCAGGGGGACGCGGAGGCGTCCTTCGGCGGATCCGTCTTCTTGTCGCCGTCGCCCGTGTCACCGGCCGGCCGCTTGAACCAGTCGCCGTTCTCCGGATCGACCATCACGAACTCTTTCACCGGCTTCTTCGACGGCTCCACCACGACCACGTCGGAGGCCCGGTAGCCCGGCCACGCCTTGCCCACCTGCCGCGGATCGTCCTGGGCCACGGGCGGCAGCAGCGGGTTCCCGCAGGCGCACCGGACCCTGGGCACGCCCCGGTCGTCGACCAGGACCGCCGTACCCGCCTGGAGCACCGCCTGGTAGGCGTTGGCCTCGCCGTCGCGGTAGCCGTGGTTGGTGACGCGGGTGTCCATGCGCAGCGTGACGGGGGTGAGGTCCCGCAGATAGCCGGGGACGGCGGACGGCTCGATGTCCTGGACCGAGGCGAACGCCCGGTTCTTGTCCGGAGCCGCCCGCAACACCTTGATCTGGTGCTCCACATCGCAACTGGCGACCTTGCGGGTGCCTCCGTACAGACCCGGGGCCGCGCCGTCCACACCCCGCGTCACCTGAGCGCCGGTCCTGGACGCGCTCGGCGCGACGGAGGGGCTGGCCGTGCCGGGCTCGGGGTCGCTCTCCTTCGCCGTGGACTCCGTGAACGGATCCTGTCCGGACTCGCCCGCCGCCTGGAGGAACACCTCACCGCCCGCCTTCGACCCGCCGTCGGGCCGGGTCAGGACGACGACCAGCACCACCGCCGCGACCAGAGCCGTCGCGATCGCCGCGATCCGGGGCACCGAACGCCACCAGGGGCGGTCCGGTCCGGAACCGGGGGCGGCGCCCGAGCCGCCTCCCGGGCCGCCGGTACCGCCACCGGAAGGACCGGAGTCACCCGCATCGCCGCCGTCGCCCCCGCCGCCCGAACCGCCGGAGCCGTGCGGTCCGCCGTGGTCGCCGCCGCTGGGCGGGCCGGGCGGCGGACCGGTCACGGTCGGAGGGGGCGGTGCGGGGCCGTCCTGCGAAGGGCCCGAGAGCGGGCCGGACGGCGGCCCTGTGGGGCGGCCGGATGGCGGCGGTCGGTCACTCACGGGCTTTACTCCCCGATGTCGGTACCCGCCCCGGACGTCCCTGCCCGGTCCCGTATCCGTACCAGGTCCATAAGCCGACAATCCAGAGCATTTCGCACCATTGTCTGTCCCGCCCCGGCGGTCCCCGCAAGCGGAGGGAGGGCCCGGTTCCCCGGGAAGCGGAGCGTACGGTCCCTGCTTAGCGTGGCAAGCGTGAACGTCCGCGCGAGCAACGACGAGAACAGCGCGCCCGCCCCGCACGGCTGGCGCCACGCCCTCCTCGCGGTCCTCACCGGCGTGCTGGCCATGGTGGTGACCGCGGCCCTCGGCCTGTGGGCCGCCGGTGCGGCCGGGCTGCCCGGCGGCGCCTTCCCGGCCGTCGTCGCCGCGGTGGTGGTGATGGCGGCGGGCGGTTCCGTCGGGCTTTCCGGGGACGCCGGTTCCCTCGTGGGGACGCAGGCCGACCTCTCGGTCCTGCCGCTCTCGGTGACCCTGGTGGGCGCGCTCCTGGTCGCCCGCGGCTTCCTGCGCCCGCTCCACCACCGGGCCGTCGCCGGAGGCCGCGAACTGGCCGGCTGGGCGGGCCGGGTCGCCGCCCTGTGGATCGTCGCGCTGATCGTGCTCTCACTGATCGCCCGGCACACCTTCACCCTCTCGGCCGATGACCTCACCGGCAGTGAGGCCGGGGACCTCCTCGGCAGCGACCCGAAGGTCGGATTCCGGGCGGAGATCCCCCTCACCCTGGTCTTCGGGCTGCTGTGGCTGGCCGGCGTCCTCGTGCTGGCCCTGCTCGTCTCGCGCCGGGCCCCGCTCCCGGCCCGGCTGCTGCGCTTCCAGGAAGCGGTGCGCCCGGCGGCGTTCGCCATGGTGGCGCTGCTCCTCGCCTGCGTCGCGCTCGGTGTCGTCGCCGGTCTCGTCGTGATGATCACGCGCGGGCACCCCGCCGAGACCGCCGCGGTGATCCTCCTCGGGCTGCCCAACCTGGTCTGGCTCGCGCTCACGCTCGGCCTCGGCGCGTCCTGGGAGGGCAAGGTCGAGGGCCCCTTCGGGCTGCCCATGCCCCAGGTGCTCGACTCCGTCCTGCGCACCCCCGACCTCTCCACCCTGAACCTGAGCACCCTCGCCGAACAGGACGGGCGCGTCCGCTGGCTCGTGGTCGTCGTCGCCGTGCTGGTGCTCGCCGCCGCGTTCCTCATGGCGGCCCGGTCGCCCGCCGGTACGCGGCTGTGGCAGCACGCCGTGCACATGGCGGTGGCGCTGACCCTGACCGTGCTGTTCATCTGCCTCACCGCCCGGATCTCCGCCCACTACGGACTGTCCCTCCTGGGCCTCGGGGACCTCGGCGGCGGACTCGGCGGTGAGGTGTCGCTGCGCCCGAAGCTGTGGACGGCGCTCGGGTTCGCGGTGTTGTGGGGTCTGGTCACCGGCTTCCTCGGCGGTCTCGCGGCCTCCCGGGTGCACCGGCGCGGTGAGGTCCGGGACGCGCGGCCCGAGGCCTGAACCGGCCTCACCGGACCGGTCGGCCGGCTTTCCGGGAACACCGACCCGCCTACGGGAACACCGGGTCGGCCCAGCGTGGCGGCGCGGGCGGAGCCTCGGGGGCCGACGACCAGGAACCGGCCGGCGCGTCCACCCGGGTCGGCGCGTGCTCGCCGGGCCCGATGCCCGCCGCGGCGGCCCGCAGCGCGGCGACGAACCTGAGGCAGGTCTCGTAACGGTCCTCCGGGGACTTGGCGAGCGCCTTCGCCAGTACGCCGTCGACCGCGGGCGGGAGCACCGGCCGCAGGGAGCTCGGCGGGGTGGGCGGGTCGTACTGGTGGGCCCACAGGAGCGCCATGTCGTCGTCGCGCTGGAAGGGCGGCGCACCGGTCAGGGTCTCCTGGACGACGCAGGCGAGGCTGTACACATCGCACCGCCCGTCCACGGGCCGCCCGGAGATCTGTTCCGGCGCCACGTAGTCGAGGGTGCCGACGAACTGGCCGACCGTGGTGAACCCGGTCAGCGACAGGGACTTCTTCGTCAGCCCGAAGTCCGTCAGATACACGTGCTCCGGATGGTCGCTGTCGGTGCCCGCCGCCACCAGGATGTTGCCGGGCTTCACGTCCCGGTGCACCAGGTCGTGGTCGTGGGCCGCGTCGAGCGCGGAGGCGACCTGCGCGGCGATCCGGACGGCGGCGGTGAGGTCCAGCGGCCCGCGCCGGTCGATCAGGACGCGCAGGTCGGCGCCCGCGACGAAGCGCATGGCGATGTAGAGCAGCCCCTCGGTCTCGCCCGCCTCGAACACCGGCACGATGTGGGGGTGGTCGATCGCGGCCGCCACCCGCGACTCATGCGTGAACCGCTGCCGGAAGGTGTCGTTACGGGCCAGTTCGGGCGCGAGCAGCTTCAGCGCGACGATCCGGTCCAGCCGCAGATCCTTGGCGCGGTAGACGACCGCCATACCGCCGCGCCCGATCTCGGCCTCCACCAGATAGCTCGCGATCCGCTTGCCGACGAGATCGTCCTCGCGCCCGGTGGGCAGCCCGGCATCGTGCGACGGCGGAGGCGGCGGCGCCATCGGCCGTCACCGCCCCGCATCCCCGGACGCCCCGCCGCGGGGCGGTTCGTCGGGCCCGGCGACGGTGATCGCCCGGGTGGGTTCGGGTGCGTCGGGCGGCACGACGCGGGTGGGTTCGGGGCCGTCGGGGGGCACTGCGCGGGTGGGTTCGGGCCCGTCCGGCGGCACGACGCGGGTGGGTTCGGGCCCGTCCGGAGGTACGACGCGGGTGGGTTCGGGCCCGTCCGGGGACACCACGCGGGTGAGTTCGGGGCCCTCCGGAGGTGCCATGCGGGTCGGCTCCGGATCCGGCTCCTCGCCGGTCACCACCCGCGTCGGCTCCGGAGCCGGGGCCCTCGGGGCCGCCGCCTCCCCGGACGCCGCTCCGGCCGCGCCCGCCCCCCGGCCCGCCGAGTCCTCGCTCGCCGCCGCTCCCGGTCCCGCCTGCGCCGCGTACGTACTCAACCGCGTCCCGTCGCAGTAGACCCACCGCTCGTGCTCGGCGTCGTACAGCCACACCGACTCCCCGTCCACCACCATGCCCACCCGCAGCCCCCGCGTCCGCTGCCGGAAGCCCTCCCCGTCGCTGCGGCCCTCGGCCAGGTCCTGCGCCGCGCGGCGGTACCGGCTCAGCGACTCCTCCGCCCTGGCCAGCAGCGGCCGTGGGTCCGCGGTACGGGCGAGCGGCGCCCCGGCGGCCGGTGGCGTCTGCGGTACGGAGACGAGCAGCCGCCCGTCGACCCAGGCCGACCAGCCGTTGGAACAGGCGACGTACGCCCAGTCCCCGCGCCGGTCCTGCACCTGCACCGGGAGCAGCGGGTCCAGCGGGTCGGTGGGCCGGGCGACATCGGGGGACTCCCAGGCCGAAAGGCCGTCCGGCGGGACGACGTGTGTGGGGCGGAATTCCGGGGTCGGGGTCGCCATGGAACGAACCGCCTCACTTCCGCATGACCGCGGGCTCGTGCCGCCTCAGCAGTTTCGCGACCACGTATCCGAAGACGACCGAGAGGACGATCAACATGCCCATGTTGAGCAGCCAGACCCCGGCCGAGTGCCCGAACAGCGGATCGGAGGTCAGGTCGCCCGGCACGATCCGCGCCAGATCGATCGTGCCGGCCATCGCGCCGAGCGCCCACCGCGAAGGCACCAGCCAGGACAGCTGCTCCACGCCGGGGACGCCGTGCAGTTTGAGCAGCGCACCGCAGAAGACGACCTGGACGATGGCGAGGAGGACGAGCAACGGCATCGTCACCTCCTCCTTGCGCACCAGCGCGGAGACCAGGAGGCCGAGCATCATCGCGGTGAAGGACAACAGCGCCACGGCCAGGGTGATCTCCACGAGCGGTGGCAGGAACACCCCTTCGCCGCCCGGTGCGCCGAGATCGACGCCCACCAGACCCACCAGCGTCAGCACCACGGCCTGGAGGACGGTGATGGTCCCGAGCACCACGATCTTCGACATCAGATACGCGGATCTGGACAGCCCGACGGCCCGTTCCCGCTGGTAGATCACCCGTTCCTTGACCAACTCCCGTACGGCGTTGGCCGCTCCGGTCAGCACACCGCCCACGCACAGGATCAGCAGCGCGTTCATCGCCGTCTCCTGGGTGAGCCGGCTGCCCGCCAGTGCGCGGGCCATGGCGCCCATGACGAAGGGCAGCGCGATCATGATGATCAGGAACGTCCGGTCCGCGCTCAGCGCGGAGGCGTACCGGCGTACGAGCGTATGCAGTTGCGCACCCCAGTTACGGGTCTTCGGCGGCGGTGCGACCAGTGCTCCGGGCGCGGCCGGCGGCAGATGGGGCTGTGCCGTGGCGTTGACGATGTACTGCCGGTGGAAGGGCGAGTCCGCGTAGGTGGTCGCCCAGTCGCGGTCGCGGTCGTTCTCGAAGGCCTCGAACGCCTCCGGCCACTCCGCGAAGCCGAAGAAGGCGAGGGCGTCCTCCGGCGGGCCGTAGTAGGCGATGCGGCCGCCGGGCGCGAGGACGAGCAGCCGGTCGCAGACCTCCAGGCTCAGCACGCTGTGCGTGACGACGATGACGGTGCGTCCGTCGTCGGCCAGCCCGCGCAGCATGTGCATCACCGAGCGGTCCATACCGGGGTCGAGCCCCGACGTCGGTTCGTCCAGGAAGAGCAGCGAGGGCTTCGTCAGCAGCTCCAGGGCCACGCTCACGCGCTTGCGCTGGCCGCCGGAGAGCGAGTGGATCGGCTGGTCGGCGCGCTGTTCCAGGCCGAGTTCCTGGATCACCTCGGCGACCCGCGCCTGCCGCTCGGCCTTCGCGGTGTCCTGCGGGAAGCGGAGCTCGGCGGCGTAACCGAGGGCCTTACGCACGGTCAGCTGGGAGTGCAGGATGTCGTCCTGCGGGACCAGGCCGATGCGCTGGCGCAGCTCGGCGAAGTCGCGGTAGAGGTCACGGCCGTCGTAGAGGACCGTGCCGCTGTCGGCCGGGCGCAGCCCGGTGAGCGCGTTGAGCAGCGTGGACTTGCCCGCACCGCTGGGCCCCACCACGCCGAGCAGGCACTTCTCGCCGACGGGGAAGGAGACCCGGTCCAGCAGGGTCTTGCCGTCCTTGCCGGCCCGGCCGACCGTCACCTCCAGGTCCTGGACGTCCAGCGACACCTCGCCGGTGTCCACGAACTCCTGGAGGGAGTCGCCGACCAGACAGAAGGCGGAGTGGCCGATACCGACGATGTCACCGGGGCCGACGGGGCCCCGGGCGACCGGCTGACCGTTGAGGAAGGTTCCGTTGTGGCTGCCGAGGTCGACGATCTCGTAGCCGCCGTCGGCCGGCGCGCGCAGTTCGGCGTGGTGGCGCGAGACCACCAGATCGTCGATGACGAGATCGTTGGAGGCGTCGCGGCCGATGCGCACCGTCTTCGCGGGCAGCGGCCGCACCGTCGTCGGCTGCCGGAACGTGCCGGTCGCCGCGGGCATCGACACGGCCGACGGCCGGTCCGCGGAGGGGGTGGCGGCGGGCGCGGGGGGTTCCCGGCCCAGCAGGACGGCGCGCGGTCCGTCGCTCGGATTGCCGAAGCGGATCTCGCTGCCCGCGCCGACGTCCGAGGCGTGGATGCGCCGGCCGCCGGTGTACGTGCCGTTGGTGCTGTCCTCGTCCTCGATGGTCCAGTGACCGGCCTCGGGATGGAGGATCGCGTGGTGCCAGGAGACCCGGTTGTCGTCGATGACGATGTCGCTCTCGGGGTCGCGCCCGACATGGTAGTCCCGGCTCGGACTCATCACCGTGGAGCCCAGATCGGTCTCCAGAACGAGTTCGGGCGCAGTCGGCGTCGCGGGCCGCTCTCCCATGTCCTGAATTCTACCGAGACGTAACGATCGGCGCCCGCTGCCGGCGAAAGCCCCGGTGACTCAGCGCTCCACGGTCGCCAGGATGACCTTCCCGCCGCCCGCCGCCTCACGGACCCGTACCTCCCGGGCCAGTCGCTGGATCATCGGCCAGCCGAATCCGCCGGTCTGTCCGGTCAGGTCGGGCGTCCGGTCCTGCGGGTGCGCCGGGCTGGGGTCGGTGACCCGGACATGGACGCCCTTGCGGTCGGCGGTCAGCCACAGCGCGGTGACGGCCCCCGCGTGCCGGACCGCGTTGGTGACCAGCTCCGACACGAGGAGCAGGAGGTTCTGGATCGTGTGCGAGGTGGGCGCGGGGTGCAGCCGGGCGACGAAGGCGCTGACCGCGTCCCGCGCGTCGGCGGCCTTCTCCGGCCGGCAGACGAAATCGGTACGGGTCTCGCCGTCCGGTGAAAACGTCATCAGAATACGGTCGTTCATAGCGTCCACCCCGTCGCGTGAGCTTTCTGGCTGGAGTTCGGGTACCCCCGCAACGGCATTTCATGGAAATCGGCCGAAGAAAATGCGCGGGGTCCGGCGAAACGGCTCAGCGTCCGTCCGCGAGCCGGTCCCGCTGGACGCGGCGCGCCAGCGTACGGCGTACCTGCGCCGACCCGGCGACGGACGTGGGCACGGGCACGTCGAGTCCCCGGCTGATCACGTCGTACGCGCTCCGATGGCTGCCGGGCAGCTCCGCCCGACGCTCCGTCAGATCCTGCTCGACGAGCCGCCGCAGCGCGTCGACGTGTCGCGGCGTGAAGGGCTTGCGGCCCCGGCCGAGGGCGTCGGCCAGCCGGGTGCAGCGGGCGTCGTCGAGGAGGGTCTCGGAGATCTCCTCCGCCAGGCCCCACAGCCGTCCTTCGAGCCAGGGCGTGTCGTGCTGGTCGAGGGCGACGCCCGGCGGCGCGGACTTCCCCGGCCGCTCCTTCGCCACCTGCTTGGACACGGCGGGCTGACTCATCCCGCTGAGCCGGGCGATGGTCTCCTGGGTCCAGCCGAGGCCGGCGAACAGGGTGATCATTTCGCTGCGCAGCCGCCGCATCTCCTCGCCGGCGCGGATCACCTCGTTCATATCGGCGAACACGATGCCGGCCTGTTCCTCGCTCAGGAACCCGGAGTGATGGCGCGGCTCTTCCTCGTCTGTCATGGCTCGGTTATACCGTGAACGGAGCGAAGGTCATAACCTGGTTGTATAACCGGGTTATGTCGTGCAGTGTGTGGGCCATGTCCCCCTTTCACGCACCGGCCGCATTTCACGCACCCGATGGAACCCGGCTCGCCCTTCGCGCGGCCGGGGACGGCGAACCGCTGATCTGTCTGCCGGGCGGTCCGACCGACGCCGGGTACCTCGGCGACCTCGGAGGGCTGGCCGGGCACCGTCGGCTGATCCTCCTCGACCCGCGCGGCACCGGCCGTTCCGCACGTCCGGAGGAGGCCGCCTCCTACCGCTGCGACCGCCAGGTGGGCGACGTCGAGGCCCTGCGCGTCCACCTCGGCCTCGACCGGATGGACGTCCTGGCGCACTCCGGCGGCGCCAACCTCGCGGTACGGTACGCCGCCCGCCATCCGCGACGCGTCGGCAGGCTCGTCCTGGTCGGCCCCGGCCTGCGGGCGCTGGGGGTGCCGGTCGACGGCGGGATGCGGCGTGCGCTCGCGCTGCGCCGGGCCGGTGAGCCGTGGTTCCCGGCCGCCTTCGCCGCACTGGAGGCGATTATGGCGGGCTCCGGCGGTGACTGGGAGGCCGTCGCTCCCTTCTTCTGCGGCCGCTGGGACGCCGAGGCCCGGCGGCACCACGCGGCGGGGCAGCCGGACAACGCCGAGGCCGTCGCCGGGTTCGCGGCCGAGGGCGCCTTCGATCCGGCGGCCACGCGGGCGGCGCTCGCCGGTTTCGCGCGCCCGGTCCTGTTGCTCGCCGGGGAGTTCGACCTCAACAGCCCGCCCGCGGCGGTGGCGTCGGGTGCGGAGCTGTTCCCGCGCGGCGCGTGCGTCGTGCAGCCCGGCGCGGGGCACTACCCGTGGATCGATGACGCGGAGCGGTTCGTGGCGACCGTCGCGCCGTTCCTCGGCTGACCCCCGGCGCCGTTCCCCCGGTCGGGGGCCCGATGCTTTCTATCGTTGAAAATTCTCCGTGCACGACCGTTGTGCAGTGTTTGGTGTTGTGGCTCAATGTTCGACTATGTGCAGTGCCTCACAGGTTCGAGGCACCCCCGGCTCTTCGACGAGGACGACGCCTTGAGACGACAACACCCGCGCCCCCGTGCCCTGTTCAGGGCCCTGACCTGCGCTGCGGCGCTGCTCATACCGGTCGGAGCCACCCTGGTCCCGACGGCGGCCGCCGCACCCGCCGCGCCGGCCGGAGCCATCGCGAACACCTTCACGGCCGACGATCCGGTCACCGATGTCCACGGGCTGAAGGGCGAGTACTTCAGCATGTCCGCCCCGGGCGCCCGTGACTTCGCCGAGCTCGGCGCCACGTCCCTGGACCCCGAGATCAACTTCCCGGGTCTCACCGGGACGTTCGAGTCGGCGACCGGCAGGACCGAGCACACGACGGCCCGCTGGACCGGACAGCTCGAAGCCCCCGAGACCGGCGACTACACCTTCTCCGCCATCGGCGACAACGGCTTCCGCCTCTACCTCGACGGCAACGTTGTCATCGACCACTGGGAGCCGGACTGGGACAAGGAGCAGCACAGCGCTCCGATCGCTCTGAAGGCGGGCGAGAAGCACGACTTCAAGCTGGAGATGTTCCAGGACACCGGCGGCGCCAGCATGTTCCTGCGCTGGGGGAGCGACACCCTCAAGAAGCAGATCGTGCCCGAGTCCGCGTTCACCCCGCCCGCCGACTTCGAGGTCTACCCGGTCGCCCTGAGCGTCGCGAAGAACGGCAAGCGCCTCCAGGCCACCTTCCGTGACCGTGTCTCGGACTACCGGAAGGTGAAGGAGCACCTCAAGATCGAGGTCGACACCTCGCCGATGCCGGTGAAGTCGGTGAACCGGGCCTCGGACAACCCGAAGGCGCTGATCATCGATCTCGCCGCGCCGGTCCTGAAGGACCAGCGGGTCAAGGTCGTCTACGACGGTCAGGGCGGCCTGAAGTCGGGGTCCGAGACCGTTCCGGAGATCGGCCGCACCGCCAAGAACCTCTCCACGCACCGCCTCACCACCACCTGGGGCGACAAGCTGGACAAGAACCACCCGCTGCCCGAGTACCCCCGGCCGCAGCAGGTCCGCGACCAGTGGAAGAACCTCAACGGCCCCTGGGAGTTCGCCGGGGCCACCGAGGGCGAGCAGCCGGTCTTCGGCAAGAAGCTCGACGAGAAGATCATCGTGCCGTTCCCGGTCGAGTCCCAGCTCTCCGGCCTGGAGCGCGACGAGGACCACATGTTCTACCGCAAGCTCGTCACCGTGCCGAAGAACTGGTCGGTCGGCAAGGGCGCCAAGAGCGGCAAGGGCGCGTCCGGCAAGGACAAGCGGCTGAAGCTCAACTTCGACGCCGTCGACTACCGGTCCACCGTCTGGGTCAACGGCACCAAGGTCGCCGAACACACCGGCGGTTACACCGGGTTCAGCGCCGACATCACCGACGCGCTCAAGGGCAGCGGCCCCCAGGAGATCGTCGTCGCCGTCACCGACAAGACCGGCCCGAACCAGCCCAAGGGCAAGCAGTCCACCAATCCCGGCGGCATCGTCTACACCCCGACCTCCGGTATCTGGCAGACCGTGTGGATGGAGCCGGTCGCCCCCGCCGCCATCGACTCCCTGACCACCACCCCGGACATCGACACCGGCCGCCTCGCGGTCACCGTCAACTCCGCGACGGCCTCCGCCGACGCCCGGATCACCGCCGTCGCCCGCGACCGCAAGGGCAAGGTCGTCGGCACGGTCACCGGCCCGGCCAACCGCAAGCTCAGCCTGCCGGTCAAGAACCAGCACCTCTGGTCGCCCGACGACCCCTACCTGTACGACCTCGACGTCTCTCTCGCCGACGGCCGCTCCAAGGACAGCGTCGAGAGCTACTTCGGGATGCGCCAGCTGAAGATCGACAAGGTGGGCGGCTACCAGAAGCTCGTCCTCAACGGGAAGCCGTTCTTCTCCCTCGCCATGCTCGACCAGGGCTTCTGGCCCGACGGGCTGTACACCCAGCCCAGCGACGCGGCCCTCACCTTCGACCTGAAGGCCCAGAAGGACCTCGGCTTCAACGCCGTACGCAAGCACATCAAGGTGGAGTCGCCGCGCTGGTACTACCACGCGGACCGGCTCGGGCTGCTGGTGTGGCAGGACTTCGTCAACGCCGACATCGACAACGACGCCGGCAAGGACGCCTTCCTCACCCAGGGCAAGGAGTTGATGAAGCAATTCCACAACTACCCCTCGATCAGCGGCTGGATCGTCTTCAACGAGGGCTGGGGCGAGTGGGACCGGACCGAGACCGGCAAGATCGCCGAGGACGTCAAGGCGCTGGACCCGTCCCGTGTGGTCAACGCGCACAGCGGGGTCAACTGCTGTGCTTCCAAGGGTGATTCCGGCAAGGGCGAGATCATCGACCACCACGACTACGTGAACAACGACCCGGCCTTCCCGGACGACCGGCGCGCCGCGATGGACGGCGAGCACGGCGGCTTCACGCTCCGCACGCCCGGGCACATGTGGCCGGGCGCCCCCGCCAACATCTACTCCGGCGTCGCGGACAAGGCCGCTCTCACCGCCAAGTACGTCGACAACACCCGTACGTACTATCTCGCCGCGGCCGGCGCCGAACTGTCCGGCTCCGTCTACACCCAGGTGAGCGACCTGGAGAACGAGCTCAACGGGCTCTGGACGTACGACCGCCGGGACATCAAGGTCGACCCGAAGAAGGTCCGGGAGATCAACCGTCAGGTGATCGCCGCAGGCGCCAACGCCGGTGAGCGCGACGAGCTGAAGGGCGGCGGCTCCTGGTCGCTCGACGAGAACAAGGGCACGACCGCACGTGACAGCGGTCCCAACAAGGCCCATCTCACCCTGGAGGGCGGCACGACCTGGGCTCCCGGCGTCACGGGCTCGGCGCTGAAGTTCGACGGCGACGGGCAGTACGCGCAGAGCGCCGGCCCGGTCGTGGACACCACGAAGGACTACACGGTCTCCGCGTGGGCCTCGCTGGACGCCGTGCCGGGCAACTACGCCACCGTCGTCAGCCAGGACGGCCGGCGCACCGAGAACCCCTTCTATCTCCAGTACGGACAGGGCGCGTTCGCCTTCTCCACCCCGGGCGGCAAGCGCGCCCGCCTGGAGATCGTCCCGGAGACCGGTAAGTGGTACCACCTGGTCGGGGTCCGCAAGGGCGACACGATCACGCTGTACGTCGACGGGAAGCCCGCCGCCACCACCGAGGCCGGACCGGCCGATGTGAGCACCGGTCCGCTCTCCGTCGGGCGGGCCCAGTACGACGGCGCCAGGACCGACTTCTGGAACGGCTCCGTCGACCAGGTCGCGGTGTACGACAAGGCCCTGACCGCGGAGGAGGTGTCCGCGCTGACCGGCCGTCAGAAGCCGTAACCCGCAAGGATTCCGGGTCCTCTCCCGGCGCGCACCGGAGTGGCCGGGCGCGCCGGGAGGGCGGCGGACCCGCCACGGGCGTGAATGGTTCTCCAACCGGCGGACCATTCACGCCCGTTGCCGTCATTCCCGAGACGTACAGGAGGTGGGGCCCCGGGAGGGATCCGCAGACGTGCACAGATCCGACAAGATCCTCCTGTCCGAACATGCGACCGGAAGGATCGATATCGTGCGCAGACGACGTCTCGCGCCCCTGGTGGCCGTGAGTCTGACGGCGGCACTGGCCCCGGCGCTCGCCGCCTCGCCGGCCACCGCGGCCCCGGCTGCCGCCCCCTCGGCCGGGACCCCCTCGGCCGTCGCCCCGCCCGCCGCCAAGAGCGCGCTCGACCGCTACGCGAAGCAGAAGCCCGCCTGGAAGCGGTGCGAGGCCGACTCCCCGGCCGCGTACCAGTGCGCCACCGTCAAGGTCCCGCTGGACTACCGGAAGCCCGGAGGCAAGCGGATCGACCTGGCGATATCCCGGATCAGGACCGCCGATCCCGGCAAGCGGCGCGGCATCCTGCTCTCCAACCCCGGTGGCCCCGGCGGCGAGGGGCTGTGGATGCCGATGATGATGAAGGAGGAGCTGCCCACGTCCGTGCTCAAGAGCTACGACCTGGTCGGCTTCGACCCGCGCGGCGTCGGCCGCTCCAGCCCGGTCTCCTGCAACCTCACACCGGAGCAGGAGAACTGGCTGCGGCCCTACAAGGCGGAGACGTACGCCAAGGACGTCGCCTGGGCGCGCACGGTGGCGGACAAGTGCCGCAAGAAGATGGGGGACCGGCTCCCGCACATCACGACCCGCAACACCGCGCGCGACCTGGACCTGGTGCGGGCGATCCTCGGCGAGAAGAAGATCTCCTACTTCGGCTACTCCTACGGCACCTATCTGGGGGCCGTCTACGCCCAGCTCTTCCCGGCCCGGGCCGACCGGTTCGTGCTGGACAGCGCGGTCGACCCGCAGCGCGCCTGGCGCGGGATGATCCAGTGGTGGGCCGAGGGCGCGGAACCCGCGTTCGACCGGTGGACCGAGTGGGCCGCCGCCCGCTCGAAGACGTACCGTCTCGGCGACACCCCGAAGAAGGTCGACCGGACCTTCTGGGACCTCGTCGCGCGGGCGGACGAGGACCCCATCGTGGTGGACGGGCAGCCCACCACCGGCGACGACATCCGCGACGGGATGCGCGGGCTGTCCTTCACCCCGAAGTACGCCTCCGAGGCGGTCGTGGAGCTGAAGAAGGCCGCGGCGGGCAAGCCGGCCTCCGCGAAGAAGCTGGCCCGGATCACCGAGGGCGGCGGGGCCGGGGCGCCCGAGTGGGCCGGGAAGGCCGCGCTCGCCGCCGAGACCCCCGCCGACAACGGGACGGCCAGCTTCTGGGCCGTGGTGTGCGGCGACAACTCGGCCGCGTGGTCCCGCGATCCGGAGACCTACCGGCGTGACGCCATCGAGGACAAGGGCCGCTACCCGCTCTACGGGGACTTCGCGTCCAGCATCAAGCCCTGTGCCTTCTGGGGGAAGTCCGCCGAGCCGGTGACCGTGGTCAAGAACAAGGTCGGCTCCCTCGTCGTCCAGAACGAGTGGGACTCGCAGACCCCGCTGCCCAGCGGCCAGGCCCTGCACGCCCAGCTGAAGGGCTCGATGATGGTCACGGTCCTCGGCGGTGAGGGCCACGGCGTCTACCCGAGCGGCAACGCCTGCACGGACGGCGCGGTCAACCGTTACCTGGCCACCGGCAAGCTGCCCGCGAAGGACGTCACCTGCAGGGCGACCGCCGAGTCGAACGCGCAGGCACGCCAGAACCAGAAGCCGGACGTGCTCCCCGGGTCCCCGGTCCCGGAGCGCGCCCCGAACCGCTTCTGATCCGCTGAGCCCGGCCGTACGGCTTCCGCAAAAGGGGCCCGGCGGCGACGGAGGGAACGTCCTCCGCCGCTGCCGGGCCCCTGCCCGTGTCCCCGGTCAGATCACGGCGCCCACGGGGCGTCCACCGCCCAGGTCGTGTCCTCGGTGAACAGCGCCGGGCTGTCGAAGGGCTGCCCGCCGCCCGGAGTGGCGAGCCACACCTCGGAGTCGATGTGGCGCAGATAGCTGCCGGGCAGATTGGCGCTGGTGAACCTCACCCCGCCGTTCCCCGCGACCGCGCACCACGTCGCATCCGCCTTGAACAGCGCGGAGTTGTCGTTGGCGTCGCGGCGCACCCGGAACTCCCGGTGGCGGAGGAACTCACCGGGGAAGTTCCGGGACTCGAAGGAGTAGCAGTTGCCGTTGGCGAGCCCGGGGACGATCTTCCAGGTGGCGTCCGCCTTCAGTACGGCCGAACTCCCGCTGTTCACCACCTCGGTGAAGGCCAGCCCGTCGTAGTGGCGCAGATGCTTCGTGGTGTGCCCGGGGGTGGTGACCCGCAGCGACTTGTTCTGCCCGGTGGGGAGGTCCACCGGGGGAGCGGGGTTCCGGGACGCGTGGATGAGGGCCTCGTTGGCGGCCTTCACCCGGGCGGTGTCGACCTTCACCACCTGACGGTCGTACGTCAGCAGCCCGTTCGCCTCGTTCTCGACGTCCGTGATCTCCGTATAGACGGACGCGGAGAGCCCGGCGGGCAGTTGGCCGATCCGGATGGCGTCGAGCAGCCCGACGAACCGGTTGTTGAGCGCGGCGATGCTCGGCTGGTCCTCGTAGCTGAAGCCGCCGCCCGGATACCACTCGTGGCCCGGCACCTTGTAGCCCAGCCCGCCGAACTCGCCCAGCACGGCGGCCCGGGTGGCGCTCGGCGCGGTGTTGCCGGGGCCGACGTAGATGTGGTTGTCCACCACGTCGCCGTTGCCGCCGTCGACCGAGCCGCAGCAGTTGACCCCGCTCATGTTGTTGACCAGACGCGAGGGGTCCTGGGCCTTGACCTCGTCGGCGATCCTCGCCTGGTCGTACTGCCCCCAGCCCTCGTTCTGGTTGACCCACATCACCACCGAGGGCGAACTGCGGTGCTGGTCGATGATGGTCCGGTACTCCGTCTCCCACTGGGTGCGGGCCGGCCCGTCCGGCACCTTGCCGGTGTCCATCGACGGCATGTCCTGCCACACCAGCAGACCCAGCTTGTCCGCCCAGTAGAACCACCGCTGCGGCTCCACCTTGATGTGCTTGCGGACCATGTTGAACCCGAGGTCCTTGTGCGCCTGGAGGTCGTACTTCAGCGCCTCGTCGCTCGGCGCGGTGTAGATGCCGTCCGGCCAGTAGCCCTGGTCCAGGGTGCCCGTCTGGAACACGAACTCCCCGTTGAGGACCGGCCGCAGGATGTTGTCCACCTTGGCGATCCCGATCGACCGCATGCCGGTGTAACCGCCCACGGTGTCGGTGACGGCCGAGCCGTCGAGGAGGTCCGCCTTCACGTCGTACAGGAACGGGTCCTCGGGGCTCCACAGCCGGGGGTTCGGAACGGGTACGGAGATCTCCCCGCCCACCGCGCCGGTCGCCGTGCCCACCACCGTACCGCCGGCGGAGACGGTGATCCGGGCGCTCCTGCCCGCCGCGCCCGCCGTCTGCACCTTCACCCGCAGGGTGCTGTCGTCCAGGTTCGGCGTCATGTCGAGGCGGGTGATGTGGGCGGAGGCCACCGGCTCCAGCCAGACCGTCTGCCAGATGCCGGAGGCCGCGGTGTAGAAGATGCCGCCGCCCGGATGCGGCCGCACATCGTTGATGCGCTGCTTGCCGACCGCCTGGCCGCCGGTCTGGCTCGGGTCGTACACGGAGACCACGACGGTGTTCGTCCCGCCGTTGAGCTGCGGCGTGATGTCGTACGCGAAGGAGTCGAAGCCGCCCTTGTGCGCCCCGACCTCGGTGCCGTTGACCCAGACCGTGGTCTGCCAGTCGGAGGCCCCGAAGTGCAGTTTCACCCGGCGGCCGTCCCAGTTCGCGGGGACGGTGAAGGTCCGCTTGTACCAGAGCTTGTCGTTCTCGGTGATCCGGCGCTGGATGCCGGAGAGCGCGGACTCGGCGACGAACGGGACCCGGATCTGCTCCGGGAACGTCGCGGGCTGCCCGGCGTCACGGCCGGTGACCGCGAAGTCCCAGATGCCGTTGAGGTTCGTCCAGTCCGGGCGGGTCAGCTGCGGACGCGGGTACTCCGGCAGCGGCTTGTCCACCGGGACGTCATTCGTCCACGGCGTCGTCATGGGCGCGGGCTTCGGCTCCCAGGCGGCGGGCGCGGCGGCGGCCGGGGAGGTGCCGGTCCCCACGAGCGCGGTGGCCACCAGGGCGAGCAGGCCGGTGGTGGCCGTTAATCTCCGCCACCAGGTGCGGCGGCGGGGTGCGGGTGCTGGTCGCATGGTCGAACATCCCTCTCTACGGTGGTACGGGCAGGGGCGGGCGGTACGTCAGGGGAGAGCTCTCACAGCAGCCGCCACAGATGGTCGGCCGTTCCGTTGTCGTCGTACTGGACGACATGGGCGCTGTCGGCGGTGGACATGCCGTCCACGCCGAGCACCTTGTCCGAGTTCCGGTTGCGGATCCGGTACCAGCCGTCTCCGTCCGGGACGAGCTGCCACAGGTGGTCGGCGGTGTCGTTGTCGTCGAACTGCACGACGTGCGCGCTGTTCTCGGCCGACATCAGGTCGACGCCCAGCACCTTGCCGGAGTGCTGGTTGCGGATCCGGTACCAGCCGTCGCCGTTGGCCACCAGCCGCCACAGATGGTCGGCCGTCCCCGTGTCGCCGAACTGGACCACATGCGCGCTGTTCGCGGTCGACATGCCGTCCACGCCGAGCACCTTGCCGGAGTGCCGGTTCGCGATCCGGTACCAGCGGTCCGCGAGCCAGGGCTCGCCGTCCGGAGCGGCCGTGGGGAACGACGTGATCCGCAGCCGGGCCGCGCCCATCGGGACGAGCGTGACCTCCTCGACCGGCTCCGTCGAGCGCGCCGGGCCCGGCCGGAGCGGCGCCACCACGTGCTCGTCGTCCGCCGTCCACTCGGGGATGCGGCGGGCCCGGGCGGTGAGGGTGAGCGGAGTGCCCTCCAGCGTGAACGGGTTGTCGCCGGGGGCCCGGCCCGTGGAGCGGTGGCGCAGGGACGCGGTGGGGCGGGCGGGGTCCAGGACGAGGCCGTAGTTCCAGGGGCTCGTGGCGTGGACCGCGTACTCCGGAAACGTATCGCTGCCGCCGATCCGCTCGTACTCCTCCCCGATCCGCAGCGAGTACGTGAGCGGCCCGTGGTCCACGCTGACGGAGCCGTGGTTGTCCGCCCAGGTGCGTACGGTGGTGCGCTGCGGCAGCCGCAGCGTGACCTTGTCGCCGCTGGACCAGGTCCGCTCGATCCGGGTGAAGGCCGGCCCGGCGGGCGCGGCGACCCGCTGCCCGTTGACCCGGATCTCCGGGTCGGCGCACCAGGCCGGTACGCGCAGGACGAGCGGGAAGTCCAGCGGCTTCGGCGCGGTCAGGGTGAGCTCGACCGTGTCCGTGAAGGGGTATCCGGTCTCCTCGGTGAACATCACCTCCGTGCCGTCCGCGACCTTCGCCGTCACTTCGCTCGGTGCGTACATCGCCGCCGCCAGCCCGCCGTCCGGAGTGGCGAGCCACAGCTCCTCGGTGAAGTAGGGCCAGCCCATGCCGTAGTTGTGCGGGCAGCAGCGGTACTGGTCGACGCCCGGCAGATACGCCAGCATCGCGAAGGGGTTCTGGAACTGGCGGTCCCGCTTGGGCTCGTCGTCCAGGTCCACGCTGTTGGCGCAGGTGATGTAGTGGACGGCCTTTCCCGACGGATCGAGCGAGGCCGGGAGCGAGTTGAACGCCAGTTCCTCGCAGCGGTCCGCCCACAGCGGGTCCCCGGTGATCCGGGTGAGCAGCTGGTGGCTCGCCATGAACTCGACGATGCCGCAGGTCTCGAAGCCCTGGCGGGGGTCGCCGTGGCCCGGCCGGGCGTTCTCGTCGCCCGCGAAGCCGCCGCCGGGGAACTGCCCGTAGGCGTCCATGGCCTTGGCGTACGTGCCGTAGGTGTTGCGGGTGTCGGTGGCCGATCCGCTGCGCAGCGCGAACTGGGCCGGCTCGCGGAAGCCCTGGGCGATGTTGACGTTGTGCGGGTTGACCAGGTTGTCGCCCCAGTCGGCCCCGTACCGGTGGATCTTGTCGATGAGGTTCAGGAGGAAGGCGTCGCCGGTCCGGTTGTAGAGCCACATGACGCTGTCCAGTCCGTCGCCCCAGCGCAGCGCGATCCAGCTGGTGTCGAAGGCCCCCGGGCCCTGGGCGTTCATGTAGCGGAAGAAACGGCTCAGGAACGGGATGATCCGGGTGTCGCCGCTGTACTCCTGCCAGGAGCGCAGAGCCTGGATCAGCGGGAGGAACGGCCAGAAGTCGGGCCCGCCGTTCAGCGAGGTGCGCAGCGCCTTCGGGCCGAAGAAGCCGTCGGACTGACCGGTGGCGAGGATCGCGTCCATCCAGCGGCGGGTGGTCGCCAGCGCGTTCGCGTCCCCGGTGACGATCGCGAGATCGGCGTATCCGCGCAGCCAGTACGGGACTTCCTCCCAGCCGCCCCGGTCCGGGCGCACCCAGCCGGTCGCCGTGAAGTCCAGGAAGTGCGAGAACTCCTCGTACCGGCCGCACAGCCCCTCCAGCTGGAGCTTCAGCTGCCCGGCCAGCCAGCCGCGCGCCGTCACCCTGCCCGGCGGCAGCTTCAGGAACGCGGTGGGGTGGAGCGGCGCGGCGTTGGGGGAGTAGTGGCCGCCCCGGGCGGCCGACGCCCGGTTGCGGTCGGGCGTCGCGGCGGTCGCCCACCGGCTTGCCGCGCCGGTCGCGACGGCCGTGGCCACCGCGGTGGTGATGAGCTGCCTGCGGTTCAGGGGCATCGGTGCGGCTCCTGCTCTCGGCCGCGGCCGCCTGTGCCGCGGCCGGGCTCGGTGGGGGGGATGGCGCGCGGGCGAGGGTGTGCGGGACCGCCCGGCCGGGGGAGCGGGTGGGGCGGGCGGGTCGGGCGCATGCCGAAGGTCGCCGTCGCGCGGTCGGTCCGGCGTACGGCAGCCGTTCTTGCAACGTTGGAAATGTGGCGTCCGGCGGTATGACAGCACGGTGCCGGGCGGCTGTCCAGAGGTCGCGCAGGACCCGTTGCCGTAGGGCGGGCCGATTGCCGCACACCGGCCCCGGCCCTCGGCCGACACATTTTGGAAACGCATCGACAACGCTCTTGCCGCCTGTGCCGCACCGCCTATATAACGTTGTAAACCGAGCCGCCGACAGGCCGCGCAGGCTCTCACGACCGCTGTTCCCGCAGTACGGAGCAGGGGTGTGAGGAATGCAGCGGCATCGGCCGCAGAGCAGCCGATGCCTCGTCCCGCATGCCCGACCGCACGCCGATCAGCGTGCCGTCAACCCGCCAAGGAGCGTTCCGCGCATGATGATCCAGCGTCGATCCCGTACCCTCGCCGTGGCCTGTGTCCTCGCCGTCACCACGCTGGCCGCCGCCGGCTGCGCCAAGTCGGAGACCTCCAACAACGCGGGCGGCGACAGCAGTCAGGGCGCGCAGGAGGCCAAGACCCCCGATTCCTCGTCCGGTGCGGGCTGCAAGCTGGAGACCTACGGCGCACCCAAGCTGGACCTGAAGGACGCCGTGGTCGGCTTCTCCCAGTCGGAGAAGGAGGCCAACCCCTTCCGGATCGCCGAGACCCAGTCCATCAAGGACGAGGCGAAGAAGATCGGCGTCAAGAAGCTCCTCACCACCAACGCCCAGTCCCAGCTGTCCAAGCAGATCAGCGACATCCAGGACATGCTGTCCCAGGGCGCCCAGTTCCTCATCGTCGCCCCGCTCAACTCCGACGGTCTGGAGCCCGCGTTGAAGGCGGCCGCCGCCAAGAAGGTGCCCGTCCTCACCATCGACCGCAAGGTCAACTCCACCGCCTGCAAGGACTACGTGGCCTTCCTCGGCTCCGACTTCGTCGAGCAGGGCAAGCGCGCCGCCGACGCGATGATCAAGGTCACCGGCGGCAAGGGCAAGGTCGCCATCCTGCTCGGCGCGTCCGGCAACAACGTCACCACCGACCGCACCAAGGGCTTCGTCGACCAGGTCAAGGCCGAGGCCCCCGGCCTGGAGATCGTCGCCCAGCAGACCGGCGAGTTCGCCCGCGACAAGGGCCAGCAGGTCATGGAGCAGCTCATCCAGTCCAAGCCCGACATCACCGCCGTCTACGCCGAGAACGACGAGATGGGCCTCGGCGCGGTCACCGCGCTGAAGGCGGCCGGGAAGAAGCCCGGCAAGGACGTCAAGATCGTCTCGGTCGACGGCACCCGCAACGCCGTCCAGGCCCTGGTCAACGGCGAGTACAACGCCGTCATCGAGTCCAACCCGCGCTTCGGCCCGCTCGCCTTCGCCACCGCGCAGAAGTTCTACGCCGGTGAGGAGATCCCGGAGAACGTGATCATCACCGACCGCGAGTACGACGAGGCCAACGCCAAGGATTCGCTCGGCGGAGCGTACTGACCCCACCGGACGGCCGGCCGCCGCGACCCCCGGGGCATCCCGGAGGCGTCACGGCGGCCCGGCACCGTTTCCCGTAACACCGGAAGGCCAGGATTCATGGCACCAACCCAAGCGACACCCCAGCACCCGGAGACCGCCGGCGCCGGTGCCGCCGCCGTGGCGGACCCCGTGCTCGAGGCGCGCTCGGTGAGCAAGCGGTTCCCGGGCGTCGTCGCCCTGGACGGCGTCTCCTTCGCGCTGCGCGCGGGCGAGGTCCACGCGCTCGTCGGCGAGAACGGGGCCGGCAAGTCCACCCTGATCAAGGTGCTCACCGGCGTCTACCGCAGCGACGAGGGCGAGGTGCGGGTGGCCGGTGAACCGGTCCGCTTCGCCCGCCCGTTCGAGGCGCAGCAGGCCGGGATCTCCACCATCTACCAGGAGGTGAACCTCGTCCCGCTGATGAGCGTGGCGCGCAACATCTTCCTGGGCCGGGAGCCGAAGAACCGTTTCGGGCTCATCGACTTCGCCCGGATGAACCGCGAGACCACCGAACTCCTCGACGGCTTCGGCGTCCGCGTCGACCCCAAGCGCCCGTTGCACACCCTCGGCATCGGCACCCAGCAGATGGTCGCGCTCGCCCGCGCGGTCTCCGTGAAGGCGCAGGTCGTCATCATGGACGAACCCACCTCGTCGCTGGAGCCCCGCGAGGTCGAGACCCTCTTCCGGGTCATCGAGAACCTGCGCGGCCAGGGCATCGCCGTCCTCTACGTCAGCCACCGCATGGACGAGCTCTACCGCATCTGCGACCGGGTCACCGTCCTGCGCGACGGCCGCCACATCCACACCGGTGAACTCGCCCCGCTGGAGCGGATGCAGCTGGTGTCGATGATGCTCGGCCGCGACATGGCCGAGGTGCGCCGCGAGGGCCTCACCAACTTCGACGCCGCCGGACACGAGGTGGCCCGCACCCCCGTCCTCACCGCGACCGGTCTCGACCGCCGCCACCAACTGCACGACATATCCGTGGAGCTGTACGCCGGTGAGGTGCTGGGACTCGGCGGGCTGCTGGGCTCCGGCCGCAGCGAGACCGCCAAGGCGCTGACCGGCGCGCTGCCGCTGGACGGTGGCGAGATCACCGTCGACGGCAAGCGCATCGGCCGCCCCACCCCGGCCGCCGCCATCCGCGCGGGCATCAGCATGCTCCCCGAGGACCGCAAGGCCGAGGGCATCGTCCCCGGACTCTCCGTCCGCGAGAACATCGTGCTCGCCGCGATGCCCCGGCTCTCCCGGGGCGGCATCGTCTCCCGCGCCAAGCAGGACCGCATTGTCGACATCTTCATGAAGCGGCTGCGGATCAAGGCCTCCAGCCCCGAACAGAAGGTCGGCGAACTCTCCGGCGGCAACCAGCAGAAGGTGCTGCTCGCGCGCTGGCTCTGCCTGGAGCCCAAGGTGCTGCTGCTCGACGAGCCCACGCGGGGCATCGACGTCGGTGCCAAGGCCGAGGTGCAGTCCCTCATCGACGAACTCGCCCGCGAGGGCCTCGCCGTCCTGCTGATCTCCTCCGACATCGAGGAGCTGATCGAGGGCGCCGACCGCATCGTCGTGCTGCGCGGCGGCGCGGTCGCCGGTGAACTCGCCGGCGACGAGGTGGACGAGAGCCGCCTGCTCGAAGTGCTCGCCGACCACACGCCCGACACCGAGAACCGCACGCCCGAATCCGGTGGGAAGGTCCCGGCCGGCCAGGAGGACCCCCGATGACCACCCAGGCCACCCTGCCACGCCCCGCGAAGCCGCTGGCCCGGCTCCGCGACCCCGCCTGGTACCAGGAGTACGGCGTGTACGCGGCCGTCGCCGTCGTCCTGCTGTTCAACGCCCTGTTCACCGAGCACTTCATGACGGCCGACAACCTGCGCACCCAGCTGGTCCAGGTCGCGCCCATCGTGATCGTCGCGCTCGGCATGGCCCTGGTCATCGGCACCGAGGGCATCGACCTCTCCGTCGGCTCCACCATGGCGCTCGCCGCCGCCCTGCTGCCGCTCTACCTCGGCTACGGACTCGTTCCCGCGCTCCTGATCGCGCTGCTCGCCGGTGCGGTGGTCGGCGCGATCAACGGAACGCTCGTCTCGCTCGTCGGGCTGCAACCCATCGTCGCCACGCTCGCCCTGTTCGTCGGCGGCCGGGGCCTCGCCCTCGTGATGGCGGACGGTCAGCTCAAGCAGATCGTCAACCCGGACATCCTCGCGCTCGGCACCGGCTCCTTCCTCGGCATCCCGACGGTCGTCCTCATCGCGGGCATCCTCGCGCTGGCCGTCGCGTTCCTGGTGCAGCGCACCACCTTCGGCCGACAGATCGTCGCCATCGGCGGCAACCGCTCGGCCGCCGCGCTGTCCGGGCTGCCCGTCAAGCGCGTCCTGATCGGCGTCTACATCCTGTGCGGGGTGATGGCCGCCCTCGCCGGCATCCTCGCCACCGCCCGGCTCACCGCCAGCGACCCGTCCTCGCTCGGCACCCTCATGGAGCTCTCCGCCATCACGGCCGTCGTCGTCGGCGGCACCCCGCTGAACGGCGGCTCCATCCGGGTGCTCGGCACCGTCGCGGGCGCCCTGCTGATGCAGCTGCTGCGCGCCACCCTCGTCAAGCACGACCTGCCCGACTCCACCGCACAGATCGCCCAGGCGGCCATCATCATCGCCGCCGTCTACGTCGCCCGGGAGCGTCGGTCCCGATGAAGAACACCACACCCGCCGCCCCGGCCGCCCAGGCGCCGGCGCCGCTCAAGAACGCCCCCTCGCGCACCGAACCCCGGCCCGAGCGCTCCACCGGCTCCCGTATCGGCGAACTCGTCCAGCGCCAGGGCGTCCTCGCGGTCCTGCTGACCGTGATCCTCATCGCCTCGTTCGTCTACCCGACCTTCGCCAGCCTCGACAACGCCCGGGGCGTCACCGTCCAGGCCTCGTTCCTCGCGATCGTCGCCCTCGGCATGACCCTGGTCATCATCACCGGCGGCATCGACCTCTCCGTCGGCTCCGTCTTCGCCCTCGGCGGCGTGCTGGCGGCCTGGGCATCCCAATGGGGCTTCTTCGCCGCCCTGCTCGTGCCCCTGGTGGTCTGCGGCGCGATCGGCCTGGTCAACGGGCTGCTCATCGCCCGCGCGAACATGGCGCCCTTCATCGTCACGCTCGCCACGCTCCTCGCGGCGCGCGGCATGCTGCTCGCCTTCACCGACGAGGGCGCCACCACCTACCTGGTCCCCAAGGACTCCGCGTTCGCCGAGCTCGGCCAGGGCAGCGTCTGGGGCTTCGGCTACCCGATCCTCATCGCGCTGGCCCTCTTCGGGGCCGGCGGGCTCCTCCTCCAGCGCACCTCGTTCGGGCAGACCCTGTTCGCGGTGGGCGGCAGCAGCGACGCGGCCACCCTGATGGGCCTGCCCGTCGCCCGGACGAAGATCCTCGTCTACACCCTCAGCGGACTGCTCGCCGGACTCGCCGGAGCGCTGAACGCCGCCCGCCTCTCCTCCGGTGTCACCATCGTCGGCGTCGGCATGGAGCTGGACGCGATCTCCGCCGTCGTCATCGGCGGCACCCTCCTCATCGGCGGAGCGGGCTCGATCAGCGGCACCCTCTGGGGCGTCCTGCTGCTCGCCGTGATCCAGAACCTCATCAACCAGATCGGCTCGCTCAACTCCTCGTACCAGTCGGTGGTCAGCGGCGGTTTCCTTATCGTTGTCGTGGTGGCGCAGCGTTACCTCGCGCGCAGCCGGAGAACCACCTGAACCGTGCGGACCGGGCCGAGTCGAACCAAGCAACAAGGAGTGCCGTGGGCGTCAGCCTCAAGGACGTAGCTCAACGGGCGGGCGTGTCCATCAAGACCGTGTCGAACGTGGTCAACAACTACCAGCACGTCACCCCGAAGATGCGGGCCAAGGTCCAGCAGGCGATCGACGAGCTCGGCTACCGGCCGAACCTCACCGCCCGTCATCTGCGCAAGGGCCGCACCGGCATCATCGCGCTGGCCGTCCCTGAATTCGGCAACCCGTACTTCGCGGAGCTGGCCGGCGAGGTCGTCGACGCGGCCGCCCGGCACGACTACACCGTCCTGGTCGACCACACCGCGGGCCAGCGGGAGAAGGAACTGCTGGTCTGCCAGGGCTTCCGCTCCCACGTCATCGACGGCCTCATCCTCAGCCCCATCCACCTGGAGACCGAGGACCTGATGGCCCGCACCGAGACCGCGCCGCTGGTGCTGCTCGGCGAGCGCGAGTACGAAGCCCCCTACGACCACATCGCCATCGACAACGTGGCCGCCGCCCGCGAGGCCGTCGCCCACCTCATCGCGCTGGGCCACCGGCGTATCGCCTTCCTCGGCTCCCGCACCGGCCAGGAACGCCAGCCCGCCCACCTCAGGCTGCGCGGCTGGCGCGAGGAACTGGCCGCCTCCGGCATCGAACCGGACGAGTCCCTGGTCGTCGTCACCGACGGCTACGGACGCGAGGACGGCGCGGCCGCCATGGCCTCCCTCCTCGACCGTGGCGAGCGGCCCGACGCCGTGTTCGCGTACAACGACATGATCGCGACCGGGGCCATGCGCACCATCACCGAACGCGGCCTCACCATCCCGGACGACATCGCCGTCGTCGGCTTCGACGACATCGAGGAGAGCCGGTACGGGGCGACCACCCTGACCACCATCGCGCCGGACAAGGCGGCCATCGCCCGGCTCGCCGTGGACAGCCTCGTCGAACGCCTCGCCGGCACCCCGGTCGCCGAACCCCGCCGGCCCCGCCCCGGCTACCGCCTCGTCGTCCGCGAATCCACCACGCCCCGCGCGCCCTCCGAACCGGCCCGCTAGCGCCCCCACGGCCTGCCGTCGCGGGGCCCCTTCCGCACCCCAAGGAAATCCTCATGCCCACCGTGCACCGCAAACCGTTCGGCCGCGCCCACGGGCAGAGCGAGATCGACCTCTGGACCCTCGACTCGGGCGCAGGCGTCCGGGCCGAGGTCCTCACCTACGGCGGTGTCCTGCACAGCCTCACCGTGCCGGACACCGCCGGCGATCCCGGCCCGGTCGTCCGCTCGCTGCCCGCGCTCGACGACTACACCGACAAGAACCCGTACTTCGGGGCCGTCGTCGGCCGGTACGCCAACCGCATCGCCCACGGCCGCTTCACCCTCGACGGCACCACCCACCACATCCCCGCCAACGACCGGGGCCACGCCCTGCACGGCGGCCCCGACGGCTTCCACACCAGGATCTGGCAGGCCGCCGGGCACCGTACCGACACCGCCGCCGTCCTCCGGCTCACCCTGCACAGCCCCGACGGCGACATGGGCTTCCCCGGAGCGCTCGACGTCAGCGCCACCTACACCCTGGACACCACCGGGACACTCGCCGTCGACTACACGGCCGTCACCGACCGGCCCACCGTCGTCAACCTCACCAACCACGCCTACCTCAACCTCGGCGACGACGACATCCTCGGCCACACCCTCCAGGTCGACGCCGACGCCTACCTCCCCATCGACGCCGACTCCATCCCCGAAGGCCCGCCCGCCCCGGTGACCGACACCCCGTTCGACCTCACCGCACCGCACCGCATCGGCGAACGCCTCGACCGCACCGACGCCCAACTGGAGCGCGCCGGCGGCTTCGACCACTGCTGGGTCCTGCGCCCCGCCGCCCCCGGAGCCCTGCGCCGCGCCGCCCGCCTCACCGCCCCCGGCGACCGGCGGACGCTGGAGCTCTGGACCACCGAACCGGGCCTCCAGGTCTACACCGCCAACCAGCTCGACGGCGCGTTCACCGACGGCGCGGGCCGCCGCCACCAACGCCACGGATCGCTCTGCCTGGAAACCCAGCATCTGCCGGACTCGCCCAACCGCCCCGGCCACCCCAGCACCGTGCTGCGCCCCGGCGAAACCCTGCGCAGCCGCACCGAATGGCGCTTCCCGCACCTGCGGGCGCGATAAATCCCGTTGCGACCGGCGACAACGCCCTGATCTACTCCCCGCAAGCCATCGGAACGACCCAGGAGTTCGATCATGCGCGGAGCTTTCGTGTTCCTCCCGACAGAAACTGACCTTTCTCTCAAGGACATGAAGCTCCGTGCACACGTTGAATCTGGGAATTCTGGCGCATGTCGACGCCGGTAAGACAAGCCTGACCGAGCGGCTGCTGCACACCGCCGGAGTCATCGACACCATCGGCAGCGTCGACGACGGCAGCACCCGGACCGACTCGCTCGCCCTGGAGCGCCGCCGCGGCATCACCATCAAGTCCGCCGTCGTCTCCTTCACCGTCGGCGACACCACGGTCAACCTCATCGACACCCCCGGCCATCCGGACTTCATCGCCGAGGTGGAGCGGGCCCTCGGTGTGCTCGACGGAGCCGTCCTGGTCGTCTCCGCGGTCGAGGGCGTCCAGGCCCAGACCCGCGTCCTGATGCGCACCCTGCGCCGGCTGCGGATCCCGACGCTGCTCTTCGTCAACAAGACCGACCGGGCCGGAGCGCGCCACGGTTCGCTGCTCGCGAGCATCGCGGACCGGCTCTCCCGGGACATCGTCGCGATGGGCTCCACCGACCGCCTCGGCACCCGTGAGGCGACCAGCACCGCGTTCACCGACGACGACCCGGCCTTCACCGGAGCGCTCACCGAACGGCTCACCGTCCACGACGACGAGCTGCTCGCCCTGTACGTCG
Source organism: Streptomyces sp. DSM 106670 (assembly GCF_055792845.1). Classification (NCBI taxonomy): domain Bacteria; kingdom Bacillati; phylum Actinomycetota; class Actinomycetes; order Kitasatosporales; family Streptomycetaceae; genus Streptomyces; species Streptomyces sp. DSM 106670. Next base: position 421,252 of record NZ_CM147704.1, on the reverse strand, counting down.
ACGACCCGGCGGCCCTCACCGCCGCCCGGCTGCGCACCGCCCTGGCCGAGCAGACCGCCCGCTGCCTCGTCCACCCGGTCTTCTTCGGCTCCGCCGCCACCGGAGCGGGCGTCGAGGAGCTGATCACCGGCATCACCGGGCTGCTGCCCGCCGCGCGCGGCGACGCCGAAGGACCGGTCCACGGCAGGGTGTTCAAGGTGGACCGCGGTGCGGGCGGCGAGCGGAACGCGTACGTCCGCATGGTCGGGGGCACCGTGCGCACCCGGGACGTCCTGCCCTTCCGGAGCGCGGACGGAACGGCGGGCGAGGGCAAGGTCTCCGCGATCGAGGTGTTCGAGAACGGTACGGAGACGATCGCCGCCTCGGTCGGCGCGGGCCGCATCGGCAGACTGCGCGGCCTGGCCGGCATCCGCGTCGGCGACACCGTCGGCACGGTCCCGGCGGCTGCCGGAGCCCGGCACTTCGCCCCGCCGACCCTGGAGACGGTCGTCGTCCCCGCCCGCCCGGAGGACCGCGGCGCCCTCCACCTCGCGCTCGGCAGGCTCGCCGAACAGGACCCGCTGATCGGCGTCCGGCACGACGACGTCCGCCAGGAGGTGTCCCTCTCGCTGTACGGGGAGGTGCAGAAGGAGGTCGTCCAGCAGACCCTGGCCGAGGAGTTCGGCGTGGCGGTCGCCTTCCGGGAGACCACCACCATCTGCCGGGAGCGCCCCGTCTCCACCGGGTCCGCCGTCGCATTCATCGACAAGGACCCCAACCCCTTCCTCGCCACCGTCGGACTGCGCGTGGAACCCGCCCCGTACGGCAGTGGCGTGGAATTCCGCCGCGAGGTCGAACTGGGCTCGATGCCCTATGCGCTGATGCGGGCGGTGGAAGACACCGTGCACGCCACCCTGGGCCAGGGAATGCACGGCTGGCAGGTCACCGATTGCGTCGTCACCCAGACGCATTCCGGATACTGGCCCCGGCAGAGCCATTCCCACGGCACGTTCGACAAAAGCATGTCGAGCACGGCGGGCGATTTCCGCAATCTCACCCCGCTCGTCCTGATGGACGCGCTGCGCCGGGCCGGAACGCGGGTGTACGAGCCGATGCACCGCTTCCTGCTGGAACTGCCCGCCGACGCGTACGGCCCGCTCGCCCAGGTCCTCGCCCGGCTCCGCGCGGTCCCCGGGCCGCCGGTGACGAGCGGCGGGCTCTGCACCCTGGAGGGCGAGATCCCGGCCGCCCGGGTCCATGAACTCCAGCAACTGCTGCCGGGGCTGACCCGGGGAGAGGGGGTGCTGGAGTCCGCCTTCGCCGACTACCGCCCGGTCACCGGACCGGTCCCGGACCGCCCGCGCACGGACCACGACCCGCTGCACCGCAAGGAGTACCTGCTGCGCACGGTGCGGCGGGTGGCCGGCTGAGCGTCCGGCCGCTGCGGGCGGCACCATCGAAAACAGTAGCCATGGATATAATAGCCATGTACTCTATCGGTCATGAGCGCGAGTTCCCCGAGTCCCACGCCCGGATTCCTGGTGTGGCGGCTCGCCAACAAATGGCGTGTGGCGGTCGATCGGGCGATGGCTCCGCTGGGCCTCACCCACGCGCAGTACTCGCTGGTCGCGTCGCTGCACGGCATGCAGCGCGCCGGCGAGCGCCCCAGTCAGCGTCAACTCGCCGACCACACGGGCCTGGAGGCGTTGTACGTCTCCAAGCTGGCGCGGGCCCTGGAGTCGGCCGGTCTGATCGACCGCACCCGCGATCCCCGTGATCCGCGCGCCGTGCGACTCGCGCTCACCGAACAGGGCGAGGCCGTCACACGCCAGGCCATCGAGGTGGTCCAGGAACTGCTCCAGCAGCTGCTGGAGCCGCTCGGCGGCCTCGACGCGGCGCGGACGCGTGCGTTCACCGCTGAACTGACGGCCCTGCTCGACGCACCTCTCGCTCCATCCGTACCGAACGACGAGAGCAACCGGAGGACGACACCATGACCACCGATGCGGCCACCGCACCCGCCAACGCCCGTGATCTCGCCCTGGCCCACTACGCGGCGCGCGGCGTCCTGGAGCGGGTCCTGGCCCGGCACGGCGCCACGTTCCAGCAGCAGGTCGCTCTGCGCGCCGCCGTCACCGCCGACGCCCCGCGGACGCCGGGCGATCTCCTCGCCGAGGTCCGGAACTCTCTCAAGGCGGATCCGGCGGACATCCGCGCCACGCTCGACGAACTGCTGGCCGCACGCCTGCTCGTCCTCGACGGCGAGTATGTCCGCCCCTCCGACGCGGGCCGTGAACTCCTCGCCGCCGTCGGCGCGGAGACCGCCCCCGTCTCCGCCCGCATCTGGGGCGGGATCCCCGCCGAGGACCTGGCCGCCGCCGGCCGTGTCCTCGCCCTGGTCACCGAGCGCGCCAACGCGGAGCTCGCGGCGCCGACCGCCTGACCGGGCGGGACCGGACCGGTCACCGGACGCGACTGGCCATCGGGTCGGACCGCGTCGGAATGGACCGTTTTCCGCAGGCGTTCGCACGGTCATGACCTTCTCCGTTGATGTGACCGTGCGCGGCTACGAGCTCGACACCCAGGGCCATCTGAACCAGGCCGTCTACCTCCAGTACGCGGAGCACGCCCGCTGGGAGTTGCTGCGGGCCGCCGGACTGCCCCAGGAGAAGCTGCTGGCCGACGGGATCGGCCCGGTCCAGCTGGAGGTCACCGTCAAGTACCGGCGCGAGCTGCGCGGCGGCGAGCGGGTCCGGGTCACCTGCCGGTTCGACTACGGCACCGGCAAGACGTTCACCCTGGAGCAGCAGATCCTCAAGGAGGACGGCACGGTCGCCGCGGAGATCACCGGAGTGGCCGGCGTCCTCGACCTGGCCGAGCGCCGCCTCGTCCCGGACCCGCGGGGCCGTCTGGCCGCACTGGCGGGCAACCCGGACCTGCTGACCGGCTGACGGCCTCCGCGCCGGGCGGTGCGCCGCCCTGTCGTCATCGCGGCAGGGCGATGCCGGCGCCGTGGGTGAGAACGGTTCCGACGACCGCCACGCCCAGGGCGCTGCCCAGTTCGCTCCTCGCCCCCGCACCGAACAGGACAGGCCGACCCTCATGTCCGTACCCGCGAAGGAATCCGTCGTCCGGGCCCCCGGCATCCCGCACCTGCTGGTGACGATGCTGTTCTGCTTCTCCGGATTCGCCCTCCTGCTCCCGGTCTCCCCGGCCTGGGCCGTCCACGGAGGAGCCGACGCGTTCGGCGCCGGGCTCGTCACCGCCGTCCTGATGGCCGCCACCGTCCTGGCCCAGCTGTGCGTCAGGGCCACGCTCCGCAGGCTCGGCTGGACCCGCACCCTCGTCCTCGGCGCGCTTCTGCTCGGCCTGCCCGCCCTTCTGCAAGCCCTGAGCGACCACCTGCTGCCGGTCCTGCTGACGACCGCACTGCGCGGAGCGGGCTTCGGCATCGTCACCGTCTGCGGTGCCACGGCGGCGGCCGTACTGGCTCCGCGCGGACGCCAGGGCGCGGTCATCGGCCTCTACGGTCTCGCCGTCGCCCTGCCCCAGGTGGTCCTCACCCCGGCCGCTCCCTGGCTGACCGACACCTTCGCCCTGCCCGCCGTCATCGTCTGCGGCGTGCTCCCCGTCCTCGCCCTGCCCTGGGCGCGGTCGCTCGGCCACGCCGTCGAGGCCCGGGCCGACACCCCGGCGACCCAGGACAGCACCGCCCGGCAGCCGGTCCGCGCGACCACGGTGCTGCGGCGCATCCGGCGTCCCCTGGCCGTGCTGCTCCTGGTCACGGCGGCGGGCGGAGCCGTACTCACCTTCGCCCCGCAGTTCACCGCCACCCCCGCGCTCGCCGCCACGGGGCTGCTCGCCCTCACCGGCACCGCCGCACTGGCCCGCTGGGGCTGCGGAGAACTCGCCGACCGGATCGCGCTGCGGCCCATCACCGGCGTCCTCGCCCTCACCGCGGGCACGGGGCTGGCGCTGATCGCGTACGCCATCGGCTCGGACGCCGCCCCTGTCGCCGCCCTGCTGTCCGGGCTGCTTCTCCTGGGAGCGGCGTACGGAGGGCTCCAGAGCCTCACCCTGGTCCAGGCGTTCGCCTACGCGGGTGCCGAGAACCGGCACGCCACCTCGGTCGCCTGGAACATCGGCTACGACGCGGGCACCGGCGTCGGATCCCTCCTGCTGGGCGTGGCGGCACACGTGGCCACGTTCTCCGCGGGCTTCGCCACCCTGTCCGGTCTGATGGCCGCCGCGGGCCTGGCCGTCCTCCTCATCGGCCACCGTCCGCCCGCCGACTCTCCGCGGGACCGCCCTGGGCGCACGCCCGGGACGCGGCGCCCGTCCCTCGGTGAGCGCTGACACCGACGCGGTGAACGCCCGGGCGAGGCGTTCACCGCGACGGTCAGGTCCGGGGCCAGGGGATCCGCTCCGTCCGTCCTTCCCCGGCGTCGCCGGTCAGACCGCGGTGCCGACCACCAGATGGTCGCCGGGGATACCCGCCTTGCCCGGGGCGTAGTAGTCCTTGATCCCGGCGACCCAGGTCTCCACCCGGATCCGGTCCCCGTCGGTCGGCTCGAACGCGTCGAAGAGCGCGTCGATGTTGTCGGGCTCGAACCCGATCGCCCGCATCAGCGCCATGAACAGCGGGCGCTCGATCAGCCCGTCGCCGTCCGGGTCGCCCAGCGCGGCCAGCGCCTCGGCGAACACGGCGATCGTGGCGTCGAACCGCTCCGGGGAGAGCACGCACGCCGTGAACTCCTCGAAGCTGATCTCGCCGTCCCCGTTGGCGTCCAGCTCGGTGAGCAGGGTCGTCCAGTACCGCCTGAACGCCGCGCGCATCGTGTCCTTCGCCGCCCGGTCCGACGCATGCGCCTCGCGGACGACCCGGTCGGCCATGAGATCGAAATCGTCCTGCTCCAGGACGCCGTTGGCATTGGCGTCGAACAGGGAGAAGACGAGCGCGACCCGCCTGGTGGCCTCAGTGCCCATGAATCCGTCACCTTTCTCCGCACGTCACGTTGGGTCCGACCGCGACTCGGTGCCCGGTCGGCCCCCTCACTGTCGGGCCGGGCGACGGCGTGCACGAAGAATGCGGTGTCCCTTTCACCTGAAGGACGTAACTGGGCAGGCTTAAACGTCGAGTTGAGGCAGACGGGAGGGGCCGGTCACTCCGCGCGCCCCCGGTTCGTACCGTGGACGCGCCGGCCGGGGCGTGCGGCTCCCGGCCGGCGCTCAGGGGCCTTCACCAGGTCACGGGCAGCGCATGGAGGCCGTAGACGACGGCGTCGTACTTGAAGGGCAGCCGGTCGACCGGCTCGGCGGTACGCAGGGTGGGGATCCGCCGGAACAGGGTGGGATAGATGACCTGGAGCTCCATCCTGGCCAGCGGCTGGCCGACGCAGTGGTGGGTGCCCGCGCCGAACGCCTGGTGCAGACGGGCGTTGCGGGTGATGTCGAGCCGGTCGGGGTCGGGAAAGACGGCCGGGTCGCGGTTGGCCAGCTCGCCGAGAAGGATCACCCCGTCGCCCGCCCTGATGGTGCGGCCGCCGATCTCGATGTCCTCCAGCGCGGTCCTGCGGCGTCCCAGATGAACGATGGACAGATAGCGCAGCAGCTCCTCCACGGCCGCGGCGACGACGGCCGGGTCGTCGGTGTCCCGGATGCGGGCCAGCTGATCGGGGTGGTCGAGCAGGATCAGGGTGCCGAGGCTGATCATGTTGGCGGTGGTCTCGTGGCCGCCGAGCAGCAGGAGGACGCCCATGGCGGCGGCTCCGGCCCGGGTCAGCTCTCCGGCCCGGATCCGTTCGGCGAGGGCGGACAGCAGATCGTCGCCGGGACTGTCGAGCTTCTCGCCGACGAGCCGGTGGAGGTAGTCGGCGAGGGTCCGGTGGGCCAGGCCGCGTTCCTCGGCCGTCGCGACGGCCGAGACCAGGGTCTTGCTGTTGGTCTGGAAGAACGCGTGGTCGGCGTAGGGGACCCCGAGCATCTCGGAGATGACGAGGGACGGGATCGGCAGGGCTAGTGCCGTGACCAGATCGGCGGGGCGGGGGCCGGACAGCATCCGGTCGATGTGCTCGTCGGCCATCCGCTGCACCACCGGGCGCAGGGCCTCCACCCGTTTGACCGTGAACGCACCGCTGACCATGCGGCGCAGACGGGCGTGCTCGGGGTCGTCCATGCCGACGAAGCTGAGATCGGTCCCACCGGCGTGCGTGTGCCGCGGGTCCACCGGGCTGGGAAAGCCCGGGCGGGAGAACTCCGCACTGAGCCGGGGGTCCGCCAGAAGAGCCTTCTGCTCCGCGTGGCCGGTCACCGCCCAGGGCGTCGTCCCGCCCCAGGACCGGACCCGGGTCAGCGGGCCGTGATCCGTCAGCGCGCGCAGTTCGGGGGAGGGGTCGAAGGGGCAACGCGCCGAGCGGGGCTGCGGGAAGTCGGGGATGTCGCTCGGGGCGGCGGTGGGGGAGTCGAGGGTCATGGAACTGCCTCCGGTGGGGGGAGTGGGGGGATCGAGCGGGGCGCGGCGGTGGTCCGGCCGCGCGCTCACGAGGGCGTGGGAGCCGTCGGGGCCGCTGTGCGGGTGTAGCGCTCCAGCAGCGTCTGCCGGTGCAGCCGGGTCTGCTTCGGCATGTTCCAGCCGAGCACGCCGACCGGCACGTCGCCCCGCGTGTAGCGGACGACGAACCGCCCCTCGTCGGGGGAGCCTTCGACGACCTCGACGTCGGCGGCGGGTGTCGGCAGGCCGTACACCTGGATCTTCACGTCGTACTGGTCGCTCCAGTAGTACGGGACCGGGGTGAAGGGCCGGTCCGCGCCGAGGATGTCCGCCGCGACGGCCAGGGCCTGTTCAGCGGCATGGGTCCGGTTCTCCAGCCGGAGCGACACCCCCAGCGCGGCGTGGTGCCAGCGGGCCACGTCGCCCACGGCGTAGACCCCCTCGGCCGCCCGGCAGCGGGAGTCGCAGACCACTCCGTCCGCGATCCGCAGCCCGCTGCCCGCCAGCCAGTCGGTGGCCGGCAGCGACCCGACCGCCGCCACCACGAGATCGGCCTCGACGATCTCTCCGGACGCCAGACGCACTCCTCGCGACGGGCCGGCCTCCGGGACCGTTCCGGCCACCAGGGTGCTGTCGCGCAGCTCGACGCCGTGCCGCCGGTGCAGGGCGGCCAGGTGGAGCGCCACCTCGGAGCCGATCTGGTCGGCCATCGGGGCCGGCTGCGGGCCCACCAGGGTCACGGCGGGACCCATGCGCCGTACGGTGGCGGCGATCTCGCTTCCCAGGACTCCGTTGCCGACGACCACGACCCGGGACGCCCCGAGCAGTTCACCGCGCAACGCCGTCGCCTCCGCCAGGGTCCGCAGCACCCGTACGCCGGGCGCGCCGGGAAGAGCGCGCGGGCGCAGCCCGGTCGCCAGCACGACGGCGTCCGCGGCGAGTTCCCGCCCGGCCGAGGTACGGACGGTCCGGGCGGCGGCGTCGAGGGAGCGGGCCGCCTCGCCGAGGAGGAAGTCGGCGTCGAGGGCGTCGAGCGCCTCCTGGGTGCGCAGCCGCGCCCGCTCGGCCGTCCAGTCCCCGGCCAGCACCTGCTTGGAGAGCGGCGGCCGGTCGTAGGGTGCGGTGTCCTCGTCGCCGAGGACGGTGATCCGGCCCGCGAACCCCTTGCGCCGCAGCGCCTCCACCGTGCTGAGGCCGGCCGCGCCCGCGCCGACGACCAGGACGCTCCCGGGCGGGTTCACCGGGCCTCGTCGAGGTGGATGGCGAGCGCGGGGCACACCTCCGCCGACTCGCGCACGGCGGCATGCCGTTCCTGCGGCGGTTCGGCGTCGAGGAGGATGACGATGCCGTCGTCCTCGCGCTGGTCGAACACCTCCGGAGCGATCAGCACGCACTGACCCGCTCCGCAGCACTTCTCTTCGTCGACCGTGATCCTCATGCGGGGTCCTGCTTCCTGGAGTGGGGGGAATTGCCGGGGTGGGGGGAGGTGACCGGCGCGGTGAGCAGGCCGGTGATCGCGTCGCACAACGCGTCGGCCGTGTCCTGCCACGAGGTGGCGGGGGAGGAGACGATCCCGTCGGCCCGCGCGCGCTCCCGTTCCGCGCAGGTGTGGGTGATCAGATGGCGGGCCATCGTGCCGCGCTGGGCGCGGACCTCGGCCGGCAGCGCCTCCAGGCAGCGGCCGAGACCGTCGAGGGTCTGCCGCAGACAGGGCCGGGTGAGGGCCTCGTCGGTGACGAGCGCGCGCATCATCGGGTCGGTCATGACCTGGACGGCGAACCGCGCCTGCCAGGAGGGGGAGCCGAGCGACGCCAGGTACTCGGTGACCGGGCGAACCAGACAGCTCACCCACGTCGTCACGTCCTGAGCGCCTTCGGCGGCCGCGACGTGCCGGGCGCGGATGAGCTCGACGTGTTCGCCGTGCCGGGTCATCAGGGCGCGGACCAGATCGGTCCTGGTGCCGAAGTGATAGCTGACGGCCGTCACATTGCCCTGCCCGGCCGCCTCGGCGATCTGCCGGTTCGACACCGCGGACAGGCCCTGTTCCGCGAAGAGCCGTTCGGCCGCCGCCATGATCGCCTCGCGGGTTCCGGCGGCCCGGTCCGTGCGGGCCGCCGCGCGGTTCACCGGCGTACCCGCCGTGCGGGCGCCCCGGGGTACTCGCGGGTCTTGCGTGCGTCTCTCATGGCTGTCTCCTCGGTCTTCTCGGTACGGCGGCCGAAGCCGGATCCGGTGTCGGCCTCTGTGAACCCAGCCAAGTGCATTCCCTGATTTAAATCAATCGACTGACTTAAAAGTGACGCGTGATCGGCCGTAATCGACAGGGTCCATCGGGTGGGGTGGCCGGTCTCCCCGGCAGGTCTTCTAGGCTGGTCCCGTGACCCAGGAGACCCGGACGCTCCCCGAGCTCGCCCCCGGTTCGGTGGAGACGCCGTTCGTCATCAAGGACTACGGCGAGATCGTCTCCCACGACACGCTCTGGGACGCGCACTCCCACCCCTTCCACGAACTGCTCTGGAACGAGCGCGGCGCCTCCACGGCGGTGGTCGGCGCGCGCGTCTGGACGATCACTCCCACGCTCGGCCTCTGGATGCCCGCGGGCACCTTGCACACCGGTTCGGCGAGCGCCGGCACCTGGCTGCGCGCCAGCTTCTTCGGCTTCCGCACCACCGCGTCGATCTCCGACATCCCCGTCGCCGTCGAGATCACCCCGCTGCTGCGCCTGCTGCTGGAGCGGCTCGGCGAACCCGGCCTCGCTCCCTCCTCCCGGGCCGCTACCGAGGCGCTGGTGCTCGACGTGCTCGCGCCGTCGCCCCGCGAACTGCTCGTCCAGGTCCCCACCTCCGGCCTCCTGCGCCCCATCGCGGACGCGGTCCGCGAGGATCCGGGCGACCAGCGGACGCTGGCGGACTGGGCGTCCGAGCTGGGGGTCAGCACCCGTACGGTCACGCGCGCCTTCAGCGCCGAGACGGGCACGAGCTTCGTACGCTGGGTGGCGGCGGTCCGCGCGCAGCACGCGATCGGCCTGCTCGCCCGGGGCTGGGACGTCGAGTCGGTCGCCGAACAGGTCGGCTACCGCTCCGCGAGCGCCTTCGGCGCCGCCTTCCGGCGGACCACCGGGCTGACCCCGGGGACGTTCCGGCCCGAGCTCACGCCCTGAGCAGGCGGAGGCCGAGATCCGCCGCGTCGAGGCCGACGAGGTCGTCGTTGCGTTCGGCCCACCGGCCGGAGGCGAGGTCGTCGCCGAGGTTGCGCACCGCGCGCTCCTCCGCCTCCGGCCCGACCCTCGTCCACACCGACATCGCACGGCGCGCACGCTCCTCCAGATACGCCCCCGGCCGACGCCAGTACGCCTCGAACAGGCCGTCGGCGCAGTCCCACGGGACGGGCACCGGCTCGGCGCGGGCGCCGATCGCGTCGGCCATCCCGGCGAGCGAGGGGAATTCCGCGAGGACGCCGGTGAACTCGGGCAGGTAGTCGCGGGTGAGCCAGAACCGGTCCTGCCATCCCGGCTCGTCGGTGTCGAAGGTGAGCACCACCACGCGGCGGGCCACCCGGCGGTCGGCAGGCTCGTAGGAGGCGGTGCCGGCCCCGACGTTCAGCACCGTCCGCGCGTCTCCGAGCGCGTCCCAGATCTGCGCGGCGATCCGGGGATCGGTCCGCCGGGTCGCGGTGTAGGCGCCTCCGATCGCGTCGTACAACCGTGCGCCGAGCATGTTCAGTTGCTCCTCCGGCGTCACTTCAAGTCCCTTCGCCCGCCTCCTGAGTTCCCTGTCGATGGCCGTCACCATCGCGTCGGCGCGATCACGCCGCTCCAGCAGCAGGCCGCGCAGCCGGTGCAGGTGCGCGACCGCGTCGGCCGACGGATCGTCGACCGGTTCCGCGATCTCCCGCAGTCCGAAGCCCAGCCGCCGGTAGGCCAGCACCTCACGCAGCCGTTCCACATCGCCCGCCGCATAGGCCCGGTATCCGGCCGCGGTCCGCGCGGACGGCCGGACCAGCCCGATCCCGTCGTAGTGATGCAGCGTGCGGACGCTCACGCCGGCCAGCTCGGCCACGCGTCCCACGGTCCAGTGTTCTTCCACGGCACCGACTGTGCGGCCTGACGTCACGTGAGGGTCAAGAGCCTCAGGTGCCGCCGTCCCGCCGACGACGGATGTCCATATCGCTACAACAGCTGTCTCAAACAGTTGATTGCGACAGGTGCGCTTCCTCTCATAAAGTGCCAAGGCAAGCCTTACCTAAGCCCCTGACGCACGCATCGCGCAGCGCTCCACGACGGCAGCCCACGCCCGGACGCGCGAGAAGCGGCACCCCCGACATCCGGAAAGCCGGGTACACACCCATGTCTTCACACCGCCTCCGCCTGCTCATCGTGGCGGCCGCCCTCGTCGGCGTCTCCGCCTGCGGCGGGACCACCGACACCGGGAACAAGGACGACGAGAACCGTTCCGGCGGCGCGTTCCCCCTGACCGTCGAGCACGCCCTGGGCAAGACCACCATCCCGGCCAAGCCCAAGCGCGTCGCGACCGTCAACTGGGCCAACCACGAAGTGCCGCTCGCGCTCGGCGTCGTGCCCGTCGGCATGTCCGCGGCCAACTTCGGCGACGACAACGACGACGGCGTGCTGCCCTGGGTCGAGGAGAAGCTCGACGAGCTGAAGGCCGACACGCCGGTCCTCTTCGACGAGACCGACGGCATCGACTTCGAGGCCGTGGCGGACACCAAGCCGGACGTCATCCTGGCCGCGTACTCGGGTCTGACCAAGAAGGACTACGAGACCCTCAGCGAGATCGCCCCCGTCGTCGCCTACCCGGACGCCCCCTGGGCGACGCCGTGGCGCGAGATCATCCGGACGAACAGCAAGGCGATCGGGCTGGCCGACGAGGGCGAGAAGCTGATCGAGAAGCTCGACGGGGACATAGCCAAGACCGCCGCGAAGTACCCGCAGCTCAAGGGCAAGTCGGCGATGTTCATGACGCACGTCGACCCCAACGACGTCAGCCAGGTCGGCTTCTACACCACCCACGACACCCGCACCCAGTTCTTCCAGGACCTCGGGATGAAGATCCCCGGATCCATCGCGAAGGCGTCCGAGGGCACGGACAAGTTCGCCCTGACCAAGAGCGCCGAACAGATCGACGCGTTCGACGACGTCGACATCATCACCGGCTACGGCGACGACACCGGCGAACTGCTGAAGACGGTCACCAAGGACCCGCTGCTCTCGAAGATCCCGGCCGTCGAGCGCGGCTCCGTCTACCTCCTGCCCGGCACCAGCCCGCTGGCCACCGCCGCCAACCCGACGCCCCTGTCGATCGGTTACGTGCTGGACGACTACGCCGCCGCCCTCGCCAAGGCCGCGGACAAGGTCAAGTGACCACGCTCGACACCCGTACCCCGCCGGACGCCGTCACCAGGCGCCCGGTGGGCGTGCGCCTGCTGTGGGTTCTCCTCTCCGTGCTCGCCCTGGCCGCCGTGATGGTCGCGTCCGTCGCCTTCGGCTCCCGTGACGTGCCCTGGTCCGACGTCGTCGCGGCGCTCGGCGGCGCGGACGACACCCTGGGCCGGGCGGCGGCGACCAAGCGCGTTCCGCGTACCGTTCTCGCCGTCGTCATCGGCGCGGCCCTCGGCCTCGCGGGCGGCGTGATGCAGGGCGTGACCCGTAACCCGCTGGCCGACCCGGGCATCCTCGGCGTCAACATGGGGGCGTCCCTCGCCGTCGTCACGGCGGTCGCGTTCTTCGGGCTCACCTCGCCGACCGGATACATCTGGGTCGCCATCGTCGGCGCGGCCCTGTCGGCCCTCTTCGTCTACACCGTCGGAACCCTCGGCAGAGGAGGGGCGACCCCGCTCAAGCTGGCCCTCGCCGGAGCCGCCACCTCCGCCGCCTTCGCCTCGCTCGTCAGCGCGGTCATCCTGCCGCGCAACGACATCGCCGGAAGCTTCAAGCTCTGGCAGATCGGCGGCACCGGCGGCGCGTCCTTCGAACGCATCGGCCAGGTCGCGCCGTTCCTCGCGGTCGGCTTCGTCGTCTGCCTGCTCTCGGCCCGCGCCCTCAACTCCCTGGCGCTGGGCGACGAACTGGCCGCCGGACTCGGTGAACGCGTCGCCGTGGCACGGGCCGTGGCCGCCCTCGGCGCCGTACTGCTCTGCGGAGCGGCCACCGCCGTCGCCGGGCCGATCGGCTTCGTCGGCCTCGTCGTCCCGCACACCTGCCGGCTGCTCGTCGGCGTCGACCACCGCTGGCTCCTGCCGCTCTCCGCGGTGCTCGGCGCGGTCCTGCTCACCGCCGCCGACGTCGTCGGCCGGATCGTGGCGCGCCCCTCGGAGATCGACGTCGGCATCGTGACCGCCCTCGTCGGAGCCCCGTTCTTCATCTACATCGTCCGCCGACAGAAGGTACGTGCCCTGTGAGCGCCCCTGTCCTCACCCGGCCGGCATCCGTCGAGGCCGCCACCCGCCGACGCGTCCGCGCCGCATCGCGCCGCCGCCTCGTCGCCCTGGTGCTGGTGGTCCTCGTCGTCGCCGCGTTCGCCGTGACCCTGATGGCGGGCCGCACGTTCTACCCGCCCGGCGACGTGTTCCGGGTGATCCTCGGCGAGCAGGTGCCGGGCGCCTCGTTCACGGTGGGCCGGCTGCGGCTGCCCCGCGCCGTCCTCGCCCTGGTCACCGGATTCAGCTTCGGGCTGGCCGGCGTCACCTTCCAGACGATGCTCCGCAACCCCCTCGCCAGCCCCGACATCATCGGCATCAGCTCCGGGGCGAGCGCCGCCGCGGCCATCGCCATCGTCACCCTGTCCCTCGGCGAGGTCCAGGTCTCCGTCCTCGCCATCGCCGCCGGCCTCGGCGTCGCCCTGCTGGTGTACTCACTGGCGTTCAAGGGCGGCGTCGTCGGCACCCGGCTCATCCTGATCGGCATCGGGATCTCCGCGATGCTCGACAGCATCACCTCCTACGTCCTGTCGCAGGCCGCCGAATGGGACCTCCAGGAGGCGATGCGCTGGCTGACCGGCAGCCTCAACGGAGCCACCTGGGACCAGGTGCTCCCCGCGCTCGCCGCGGCGGCCGTCCTCACCCCGCTGCTGCTCGGCCAGGCCCGTAACCTCTCCGCGCTGCAACTCGGCGACGACACCGCCTCCGCCCTCGGCGTACGCGTCGAACGCACCCGGATCACCGTGATCGTCGCCGCCGTCGGCCTGATCGCCTTCGCCACCGCGGCGGCCGGACCCATCGCGTTCGTGGCGTTCCTCTCCGGCCCCATCGCGGCCCGGATCGTCGGAGCGGGCGGTTCCCTGCTGGTGCCCGCCGGACTCGTCGGCTCGCTGCTCGTCCTCGTCGCCGACTTCACCGGCCAGTTCGCCTTCGGCGAGCGCTATCCGGTCGGCGTCGTCACCGGCGTCCTCGGAGCCCCCTACCTCGTCTACCTGATCATCCGCACCAACCGGGCGGGAGGCTCGCTATGACCACGCACCACCGACTGACCGCCGAAGGACTCACCCTCGGCTACGGCGAACGCATCGTCGTCGACTCCCTCGACCTGGCCGTACCGCCCGGCCGGATCACCGTGATCGTCGGCGCCAACGCCTGCGGCAAGTCGACCCTGCTGCGCTCCATGTCCCGGCTGCTCGCGCCCCGGGCGGGCCGCGTCGTCCTGGACGGCAAGGAGGTGCACCGGCTGCCCGCCAAGGAGCTGGCCCGCACCCTCGGCCTGCTGCCGCAGTCGCCCGTCGCGCCGGAGGGCATCACCGTCTCCGACCTCGTCGGCCGCGGCCGCCACCCGCACCAGGGGATCTTCTCCCGCTGGAACGAGAAGGACGACGCCGCCGTGGCCGCCGCCCTGGAGGCCACCCACACCGAACCGCTCGCCGAACGCGCGGTGGACGAGCTCTCCGGCGGCCAGCGCCAGCGGGTGTGGATCGCCATGGCCCTCGCCCAGCAGACCGATCTGCTGCTGCTCGACGAGCCGACCACCTTCCTCGACGCCAGCCATCAGATCGAGGTCCTCGACCTGCTGACCGACCTCAACCGGTCACGCGGCACCACCATCGTCATGGTCCTGCACGACCTCAACCTCGCCGCCCGGTACGCCGACCATCTGATCGCCCTGGCCGGCGGCGGACTGCACGCGTCCGGCACCCCCGCCGAGGTGCTGACGGAGGAGACCGTACGGGCCGTCTTCGACCTCGACAGCCGCATCATCGAGGACCCCGTGTCGGGCCGGCCCCTGATGCTCCCGATCGGCCGCCACCACGTCCTGGACCGGGCCGGGGCGCTGCCCGCAGGGGAGCCGGCCGGCTGAGCGCCGGGGCGTGCGCCCCTCTGATCGGCTGACTGCTGTGTGTCACTGACATGTTTCGGAGAGTGACGGGGCACACAGGGTGAGGTCTGGTGCCGGGTCCCGGTCCGGCGCGCCCATTCCTCGAAGCGGTCATTGGGAGAAACCTCGGTGGAGCACACCTCGGTGCAGAACAAGGAAACCGTCCGGAGCTGCCCGTTCGACTACGCGCAGCAGTTGGAGTTCGACCCCCAGCTCAGGCAATTGCTGACCGAGGAGCCGGTGTCCCGCATCCGGATGGCGTACGGAGAGGGCGAGGCCTGGCTGGTCACCCGCTACGAGGACGTCCGCACGGTCACCACCGACCGGCGGTTCAGCCGCAGCGCCGTCCTCGGCCGTGACTTCCCCCGGATGACCCCGGAGCCGATCGTCCAGGCGGAGTCCATCAACCTCATGGACCCGCCCGCCAGCAGCCGGCTGCGCAGCCTGGTCGCCAAGAGCTTCACCCCCCGCCGCGTCGAGCAGATGCGCGGCGGGACCCAGCGGGTGGTGGACCGGCTGCTGGACGAGATGGCGGACGAGGGCTCACCGGCCGACTTCGTCGCCCGGGTCTCCTCGCCGCTGCCGCTGATCACCATCTGCGAGGCGCTCGGCATCCCCGAGGCCGACCGCCCCTGGCTCCGGGCCCACGCCATGACGATGATGAACGTCGGGGCCGCGGGCAAGCAGGACGCGGTCCGCGCCAAGGCGGAGCTGCGCGGCTACTTCCAGGAGCTGACCGCCGACCGGCGCCGCTCCCCGGGCGAGGACCTCATCAGCACCCTGGCCACGGCCCGGGACGGCGCCGAACTGCTCGACGACGACGAACTGGCCGTCATGGCGATGGTCCTGCTCATCACCGGCCAGGACACCACCACCTACCAGCTCGGCAACATCGCCTACACCCTGCTCACCAGCCCGGAACTTCTCCACTCCCTCCAGGCCGAACCGCAGCGGCTGCCCCGCACGCTGGAGGAGCTGCTGCGCCACATCCCGTTCCGCAAGGGCGTCGGCATCCCGCGCATCGCCCTGGAGGACGTGGAGCTCGGCGGCGTCCTCATCAGGGCCGGTGAGGTGGTGCACGTGTCCTATCTGACGGCCAACCGGGACGCCGCCAAGTTCGACCGCCCCGACGAGCTGGATCCCGACCGCCCGTCCATCCCCCATATGACGTTCGGTTGGGGCGCCCACCACTGCCTGGGCGCGCCGCTGGCCACCATGGAACTGGAAGTGGCCTTCTCCACGCTGCTGACCCGCTTCCCGGCCCTGCGTCTGGACGTGCCGCCCGAGGACATCCAGTGGAACACGACGTCCATCTGGCGTTACCCGCTCGCCCTGCCCGTCACATGGTGACGAGAGCCTCCGCTCCGAGACACGAGGAGAATCCATGGCGACCCTGTGCAGACCCGCCATCGCTGTGCCCGAGCACATCATCACGATGCAGCAGACCCTGGACCTGGCCCGCGAGACCCACGCCGGTCACCCGCAGCGCGACCTGGTCCTGCGGCTCATCCAGAACACCGGCGTCCAGACCCGGCACCTCGTGCAGCCGATCGAGGAGACCCTGAAGCATCCCGGATTCGAGCTCCGCAACCGGGTGTACGAGGCCGAGGCCAAGAGGCGGGTCCCCGAAGTCGTCCGGCAGGCCCTCGCCAACGCCGAGACCGACCCGTCCGAGATCGATCTGATCGTCTACGTGTCCTGCACGGGCTTCATGATGCCCTCGCTGACCGCGTGGCTCATCAACACGATGGGCTTCAGGGCCGAGACCCGCCAACTGCCCATCGCCCAGCTCGGCTGCGCGGCGGGCGGCGCGGCCATCAACCGCGCGCACGACTTCTGTCTGGCCTACCCCGAGGCCAACGTGCTCATCGTCTCCTGCGAGTTCTGCTCGCTGTGCTACCAGCCCACCGACATCGGCGTCGGCTCGCTGCTCTCCAACGGGCTCTTCGGGGACGCCCTCTCCGCGGCTGTCGTACGGGGGCAGGGCGGCACCGGCATGCGGCTGGAGCGCAACGGCTCCCACCTGGTGCCCGACACCGAGGACTGGATCTCCTACGCGGTCCGCGACACCGGGTTCCACTTCCTGCTGGACAAGCGGGTCCCGGGCACCATGGAGATGCTCGCCCCGGTGCTCCAGGACCTGGTCGACCTGCACGGCTGGTCCGTCCCCGACATGGACTTCTTCATCGTCCACGCGGGCGGGCCGCGCATCCTGGACGACCTCTGCCACTTCCTGAAGCTGCCGCCCGAGATGTTCCGCTACAGCCGGGCCACGCTCACCGAACGCGGCAACATCGCCAGCTCCGTCGTCTTCGACGCGCTGGCGCGGCTCTTCGACGACGGCGGCGCCGCCGAGTCCGCGCAGGGGCTCATCGCCGGATTCGGACCCGGCATCACCGCCGAGGTGGCCGTCGGCAGTTGGGCGAACGACGACCTCCGGGCCGGCGTCGACCATGACCTCGACGCGCTGGAGCTGGCCGCGGGCGTTGCGCTGTCCGGCTGAACCCGCTAAGGCGACCGGCGGACGGGGACGAAGGAACGGGTGTTCGCACTTCGCGGATGCACTCGCTCCGTGAACGGATCCCCACCCCGAGGAGAATGCATGCGCCTGCCCGCCCGCTGGGCCACGGCCGCTCTGCTGCTGGTCGCTCCGCTGATCGCCGCACCGACTCCGGCCTCGGCCGACACCGGACCGGAAGGGGTCCTGGTGGAACAGTCCACCCGGGCCGTACCCGGGCAGTACATCGTCACCCTGGAGCCCGAGCTCTCACCGGACACCGTCCTGCGGGAGCTCGGGCTCGACCCGTTGTTCCGTTACGGGAACGTCCTGCACGGCTTCGCCGCCACGCTGACCGCCACCGAGCTCGAAGCGGTACGGACCGTCCCCGGCGTCCTCGCCGTCGAGGAGAACGCCGAGGTGGCGGTGGAGGCGCCCAGGGCGGGAGGCCTCTTCCGGGCCCCCGCGGCCGGCTGGGGCACCGACCGCATCGACCAGCGCGCCCTGCCGCTGGACGACACCTTTACCACCACGGCCACCGGCAAGGGCGTCAAGGCGTACGTCGTCGACACCGGGATCGACGCCGCGCACAGCGAATTCGGCGGCCGGGTCGTGAACGGGTTCGACGCTGTCGGGGACGGCCGCGGCGGTATGGACTGCAACGGCCACGGCACGCACGTCGCGGGCACGGTCGGCGGCGCGACCTCCGGCGTGGCCCAGGACGCCTCGCTGGTGAACGTACGTGTCCTGAACTGCGAGGGCCGGGGCACCTGGGCCGGCATCCTGGCCGGATTCGACTGGGTCGCCAAGGACGCCGCGCGCAGCGCGACCCCGGCCGTGCTGAACGCCTCGCTCGGCGGCGCCCGTTCCTCCGCGGTCGACGCGGCGGTCGAGTCCGTCGCCGACGCGGGCGTGCTGCCGGTCGTGGCCGCGGGCAACGACGACCGGGACGCCTGTGACGTGTCCCCGGCGGCCGCGGACGGCGTGGTCACGGTCGGCGCGAGCGACCGGCAGGACCGGGAGACCTCCTTCAGCAACTGGGGCTCCTGCCTGGACCTGTACGCCCCCGGCGCCGACATCGTCTCCGCCCGCCTCGGCGGCGGCACCGTCTCGCTGAACGGCACCTCGATGGCCAGCCCGCACGTCGCGGGCGTCGCCGCGCTCTACAAGCAGGAGAACCCCACGGCCTCGCCCGCCGCCGTCGCCCGGTGGCTCAACGACACGGCCACCCCCGACGTGCTCTCCGGCCTCGGCCAGGGCTCGCCCGACCGGCTGCTGTACACCGGCGGCCTCTGACGATCCGTCGGAAGGCCCGACCGGATCCCCGCCACGGGGCCGGGGAGCGGTGACCGCGCGGCGGAATCCGCTCCCCGGCCCGGCCGTTCGGCTGTTGCCGAAACGGTGGACGGTCTCTCATTTCTCTGCAACTCTCTGACGGCACAACGCAAAACAGGCCGCAGCAAACGCAGAAATCCATGTTCCCTGGCTGCGGTCACAGAGCCGCGCCCTCGACGCGCCCTGCGCCGAGGCCGAAGATCGGGGAGCCATGAGAGCCCAACGCTGGAGATGGCGGGCGATATCCGCCTTGGTCACGACCAGTCTTCTGATGATCGGCTGGCCGTCGCTCACCGCCTCGGCGGCCGACGGTCCCAACCTCGCCGCGGGCCGGGCCGCGGCCGCGAGCAGCGCCCACGCGGAGTACGGCGCGTCCAACATCACCGACGGCAACCGGTCGACGTACTGGGAGAGCGCCGGAGGCGGACTGCCCCAGTGGGTCCAGGCCGACCTGGGCGCGGGCGCCCGCGTCGACGAGGTGAAGCTGACCCTTCCGGCGGGCTGGGAGACCCGCACCCAGACGCTGTCCCTCCAGGGCAGCGCGGACGGCACCAGCTTCGCGACCCTGAAGAACTCCGCGACGTACACCTTCGCCCCGGGCGCCGCGAACGAGGTCACCATCGCGTTCCCGGCCACCCTGACCCGGTTCGTCCGCGTCAACATCACCGCCAACACCGGCTGGCAGGCAGCCCAGCTCTCCGAACTGGAGGTCCGGGGCGCCGGTGAGTCCTCGGCCGACCTCGCCGCCGGCAAGACCCTCACCGCCAGCAGCAGCAACGGCGCGCAGACCCCGGCCAACGCCAACGACGGCAACCGCGACAGCTACTGGGCGAGCCGCGACGGCCAGTTCCCGCAGTGGATCCAGGCCGACCTGGGCGCATCGCTCGGCGTGGACCGGGTGGTCCTGCGGCTGCCCGACGGCTGGGCGGCCCGCAGCCAGACCCTGAAGCTCCAGGGCAGCGCCAACGGCACGGACTTCACCGACCTCACCGCGTCCAAGGACCACCGCTTCGACGCGGCGGGCGGGCAGTCGGCGACGATCACCTTCGACGCCACGACGACACGCTATGTCCGTGTTCTGATCACCGCCAACACCGGTGCGGAAGCAGCCCAGTTGGCCGAGCTGGAGATCTACGGGCCGACCACCGGCGACACCGAGGCACCGACCGCGCCGACGAACCTCGCCTTCACCGAGCCCGCCACCGGGCAGATCCGGCTGACCTGGAAGGCCTCGACGGACGACAAGGCCGTCACCGGCTACGACATCTACGCTGACGGCACCCTCCTCACCAGCGTCGCGGGCGACGTCACCACGTACACCGACACCCGCCCGGCCGGGCAGGACGTCAGCTACTTCGTCCGCGCCAAGGACGCGGCGGGCAATGTCTCGGGCGACAGCAACACCGTCACCCGCGGCGGCGACAGCGGCGACACCCAGGCCCCCACCGCTCCCTCCGCTCTGGCGTACACCGAACCGTCGAGCGGATCGGTCAAGCTGACCTGGCAGGCGTCCACCGACAACAAGGGCGTGACCGGCTACGACGTCTACGCCAACAACGTGCTGCGCGGCAGCGTCGCGGGCTATGTGCTGACGTACACCGACACCCAGTCGGCGTCCACCACGGTCAGCTATGTCGTGCGGGCCAAGGACGCGGCGGGCAACGTCTCCGGCGACAGCAACACCGTCACCCGCAACGGGCAGAGCGGCTCCGCGTCCAACCTCGCCGTGAACAAGCCGATCACCGCCTCCTCCGTGGTCCATACCTTCGTCGCGGAGAACGCCAACGACAACAGCACCACCACCTACTGGGAGGGCGCGGGCGGCAGTTACCCGAACACCCTCACCGTGAAGCTCGGCTCCAACGCCGACACCGAGAACATCGTCGTCAAGCTGAACCCCGACAGCAGCTGGGGTCCGCGCACCCAGCGCATCGAGGTCCTCGGCCGCGAACAGAACGCCTCGTCCTTCACCTCCCTCTCCGCCGCGAAGGACTACGACTTCAGCCCCGCCTCCGGCAACACGGTGACCATCCCGGTCGCCGCCCGCGTCGCCGACGTCCAGCTGAAGTTCACCGCCAACAGCGGCTCCGGGGCCGGCCAGGTGGCGGAGTTCCAGGTGCTGGGCGCTCCGGCGGCCAACCCGGACCTCCAGGTCACCGGTATCACCGCCGAACCCGCCGCACCGGTGGAGACGGACGGGATCACCCTGACCGCGACCGTCCGCAACGCCGGAGCGCTCGCCGCCCCGGCGAGCGAGGTCGAGCTCCGCCTCGGCTCCACCAAGGTCGCCACGGCCGCCGTCGGAGCACTCGCGTCGGGCGCCTCCACCGAGGTCAGCGCCTCCATCGGGGCACGGAACGCGGGCAGTTACGAACTGAGCGCGGTCGCCGACCCGGCGGACGAGGTCATCGAGCAGAACGAGACCAACAACACCTACACCAGCGCCTCCCCGCTGGTCGTGAAGCCGGTCTCCAGCTCCGACCTGGTCGCCGCCGCGGTCACCACCTCACCCTCGGCCGCCTCCGAGGGCGACACGGTCACCTTCTCCGTCGCACTCAGGAACCAGGGCACGGTGGCCTCGGCGGGCGGCAGCCACGGCATCACACTGACCCTCGTCGACAGCAAGGGCGCCACGGTGAAGACCCTCACCGGCGCCCACAACGGGGCCATCGCGGCGGGCGCCACCACCGCGCCGGTCCCGCTGGGCACCTGGACCGCGGCCAACGGCTCGTACACCGTACGGACCGTGATCGCGGACGACGCCAACGAACTGCCGGTCAAGCGCGAGAACAACACCTCCACCCAGGCGCTCTTCGTCGGACGCGGCGCCAACATGCCGTACGACATGTACGAGGCCGAGGACGGCACGACCGGCGGCGGCGCCCAGGTCGTCGGCCCGAACCGGACCGTCGGCGACATCGCGGGCGAGGCCTCGGGCCGCAAGGCCGTCACGCTCAACAACACCGGAAACTATGTGGAGTTCACCACCAGGGCCTCGACCAACACCCTGGTGACCCGGTTCTCCATCCCGGACGCCCCGGGCGGCGACGGCATCGACTCCACGCTGAACGTCTATGTCGACGGCGTCTTCCTCAAGGCGATCGACCTCACCTCCAAGTACGCCTGGCTGTACGGGAACGAGACCGCTCCCGGCAACTCCCCGGGCTCCGGGGCGCCCCGTCACATCTACGACGAGGCGAACGTGATGCTGGGCAAGACCGTCCCGGCGGGATCGAAGATCCGGCTCCAGAAGGACAGCGCCAACACCTCCACGTACGCGATCGACTTCATCAACCTGGAGCAGGTCGCACCGGTCGCCAACCCGGACCCCGCCACGTACACCGTGCCGGCCGGCTTCACCCACCAGGACGTGCAGAACGCCCTGGACAAGGTCCGCATGGACACCACCGGCACGCTGGTGGGCGTCTATCTCCCGGCGGGGGAGTACAGCACGGCGAGCAAGTTCCAGGTGTACGGCAAGGCCGTCCAGGTGGTCGGCGCCGGGCCCTGGTACACCCGCTTCAACGCCCCGGCCACCCAGGACAACACCGACATCGGCTTCCGGGCCGAGGCCAGTGCCAAGGGGTCGTCGTTCGCGAACTTCGCGTACTTCGGCAACTACACGTCCCGGATCGACGGGCCGGGCAAGGTGTTCGACTTCTCCAATGTGTCGGACATCGTGATCGACAACATCTGGAACGAGCACATGGTGTGCCTCTACTGGGGCGCCAACACCGACGACATCACCATCAAGAACTCCCGGATCCGCAACATGTTCGCCGACGGCGTCAACATGACCAACGGGTCCACCGACAACCTCGTGACCAACAACGAGGCGCGGGCCACCGGTGACGACAGCTTCGCGCTCTTCTCGGCGATCGACGCCGGGGGAGCGGACATGAAGAACAACGTCTACGAGAACCTGACCTCGATCCTCACCTGGCGCGCGGCCGGTGTCGCCGTCTACGGCGGCTACGACAACACCTTCCGCAACATCCATATCGCCGACACCCTCGTGTACTCCGGGATCACCGTCAGCTCGCTGGACTTCGGCTACCCGATGAACGGCTTCGGGACCGAACCGACGACGCTGGAGAACATCTCGATCGTGCGCGCGGGCGGTCACTTCTGGGGCACGCAGACCTTCCCCGGCATCTGGCTGTTCTCGGCGTCCAAGGTGTTCCAGGGCATTCGCATCAACAACGTCGACATCGTCGATCCCACCTACAGCGGGATCATGTTCCAGACGAACTACGTCGGCGGACAGCCGCAGTTCCCGATCAAGGACACCGTGCTCACCGACGTCTCCATCTCCGGAGCACGCAAGAGCGGTGACGCCTTCGACGCCAAGTCCGGCTTCGGACTGTGGGCCAACGAGATGCCGGAGGCCGGGCAGGGGCCCGCCGTCGGCGAGGTCACCTTCAACGGTCTGAAGCTCAGCGACAACGCGCAGGATGTCCGGAACACCACCTCCACCTTCAAGATCAATATCAACCCGTAGTCCGGAGGGTGCCCACGTGACCGCGGACGAGTGATCGCAAAGGGGTGCTTCCCGATGGCCGGGAAGTGCCCCCTATGCGTGCAATCCTTGCGTCGATAAGTCAAGTGTTTGCGCGGCTTGCGCTAACCTTGCGGCATGACGCGACGACTTGCTCAGGTTGCCAAGAAGGTTGGGGTCAGCGAGGCCACGGTGAGCCGGGTGCTCAACGGCAAGCCCGGGGTGTCGCGGACCACCCGGCAGTCCGTGCTGACGGCCCTGGACGTCCTCGGCTACGAGCGGCCCACCCAGCTGCGGGGCGAGCGCGCCCGGCTCGTCGGTCTCGTCCTGCCCGAACTGCAGAACCCGATCTTCCCCGCCTTCGCCGAGGTGATCGGCGGCGCCCTCGCCCAGCAGGGCCTCACCCCCGTGCTGTGCACCCAGACCAAGGGCGGCGTCTCCGAAGCGGACTACGTGGACCTCCTGCTCCAGCAGCAGGTCTCCGGGGTGGTCTTCGCCGGCGGTCTGTTCGCCCAGGCCGACGAGGCCCATGAGCACTACCACCGGCTCGCCGAGCGCCGCATCCCCGTCGTCCTGATCAACGCCCCCATAGAAGGACTGGACTTCCCCTGCGTCTCCTGCGACGACGCGGTCGCGATCGAACGCGCCTGGCGCCACCTCGCCTCCCTCGGCCACGAGCGCATCGGCGTGGTCATGGGCCCCTCCGACCATGTGCCCTCCCGCCGCAAGCTCGCCGCGGCCCGGTCCGTCGCCTCGGCCAACGGCGGGGAGCTGGCCGAGGCGCATGTCGAGCGCTCGATGTTCTCCCTGGAGGGCGGCCAGGCGGCGGCTTCCCGGCTGCTGGAGCGGGGCGTCACCGGCATCATCTGCGCCAGCGACCCCCTGGCGCTCGGCGCCGTACGGGCGGCCCGCCGCCGCGGCCTCGGAGTACCGTCCGACATCTCGGTCGTCGGCTACGACGACTCGGCGTTCATGAACTGCACCGAACCCCCGCTCACCACGATCCGCCAGCCCATCGAGGCCATGGGCCGGGCCGCCGTCGAACTGCTCTGCGCGGGCATCCAGGGCGGTTCGGTCCCGCCCGACGAGCTGCTCTTCGAGCCGGAGCTGGTGGTCCGGGGCTCCACCGCGAAGGCGCCCCGCTGAAACGACGCGGATCGCGGCACCGCCACGGCTGCGGCACAGTGGGCACATGGACGACCTCAACGCACTCGCCGAGGAACACCTGACCGCGGCCCGCGCCTCCGCGCACGGCCGCAGTGCCCACCTGCTGCTCCAGCAGCCCCCCTTGCGGCAGACGGTGATCGCTCTCACCGAGGGCACGGCGCTCGACGAGCACAACGCGCCGCCCGCCGCCTCGCTCCTCGTGCTGCGCGGCAGCGTCCGCCTCACCGCAGCGTCCGGCGACGCCGAACTGTCCGCCGGAACCCTGCACCCGATCCCGCAGGAACGGCACGGGCTGCTGGCGCTCCAGGACGCCGTGGTCCTGCTCACGGCCGTCAACGACTGACCCTCCGGAGCGCGGGAGGCTCCCCCGGCCGGGGAGGGGGGTGTGCTTCGGCCGCGACGTGGCAGGAGAGGATCGAGCGGGGTCGGCGGGTCCGGGAACGGACCGGTCACGCCGCCCACCGCGTCCGCCCACGTCCCCGGAGTACCAGCTTGCCCACCCAGACCGCGTCCGCCGCGGGAAGCGCCGTCCCCACCGCCGGACGCGCCGCACCGTCCCGCCGCTGGCCCACCGCCCTGCGCCGCACCCCGGTCTCGCTGTGGAACGACGACGTCACCGACTGGGCCGCCGCCCTGACGTACTACGCCATCCTCGCCCTGCTCCCGGCGCTCCTGGTCACCGTGTCCGTGATCGGCCTGGCCAACCCGGACGCGACCAGCGCCCTGATCGCCGACATCACCGCCTTCGCCCCGGCCGAGTCCGGCGAGGCGCTGCGCCGTCCGCTGGAGGCGGCGACCGAGCAGCGCACCGCCGTCTGGGTGCTCGTGGCGACCGGCAGCGTGAGCGCCGTGTGGTCCGCGTGCAGCTATCTGGCGGTGTTCCGGCGGGCGATGCACGCGATGCACCAGGTGCGGGACACCCGCCCGGCGCTGCGCAAGGCCCACATCATCGTCGTCTCGGCGATCGGTCTGCTCGTCCTGCTGATGACCAGCGCCCTCGCGCTGGTCCTGACCGGCCCGCTGGCCCGCTGGCTCGGCCGCCGCATCGGCCTGCCGCACGGGGGCGAGACGCTGTGGGCGGTCCTGAAGTGGCCGGTGCTGCTCTGCCTCGTCGCCTGTCTGATCCTGGTGCTCTTCCGCACCGGCCCGCGCCCCGCGCGCGGCATCCGCAGGGGTCTGCCCGGCGGGGTCCTGGCCGCCTTCCTGTGGCTGGCCTCCTCGGCGGGATTCGCGCTGTACGCGACCCGGATCGGCAGCTACAGCAGGCTGTACGGATCGCTCGCCGGGCTCGTCGTCTTCCTCATCTGGGTCTGGTTCGCCAACCTCTCGCTGCTGGCCGGCGCCCAGTTCAACGTCGAGCTGGAGCGGCGCGAGGCGGAGCCGGAAGAGGAACCCGGCACCACCGCGGACGAGCCCGCCACGGTGGTCCCGGACGCCTCGGACGGGCCACCGGTCGAGGCTGCTTCGGACGGGCCCGTCAAGGCCGCTTCGGACGGGCCCGTCAAGGCCGCAGAACGATCCTGACCGGGTCGCCCTCCTTGGTCTCCACCCGCCGCACCGCCTCCGCCGCGTCCTCCAGCGGCAGCACATCGGTGATCGAGCGGGAGAAGTCCAGCCGACCGCCCTCGGCGAGCCGGACGAGCTGCGGCACATGGTGGCCCTCCGAGCCGTAGTGGCCCAGGATCCGGTGCTGGAGGTAGCTGAACAGCGTGCCGTCGGGCACGGTCAGCGGCTGGTCGGTCAGCCCCACCAGCACCAGCCGCCCCTTCGGCGCCAGCGCGGTCAGCGCCTGCTCGCGGACCGGAGGCACCCCGGCGAAGTCGAACGCCGCCGCCAGGCCCGCGCCGCCCGTCGCCCCGAGCACCGTCTCGCGGAACTGCGGATCGGCCGGGTCCAGCGCCAGATCGGCCCCGAACTCCAGGGCCCGCCGCCGGGCCGCCGGGGCGGGGTCCACCGCGACCACCGGATGCGCGCCCACCGCCCGCAGCAACTGCACGGCATGCGCGCCGAGGCCGCCCACCCCCCAGACGCCCACGGCCTCCGCCGCCCGTACGTCACCGGTGGCGGTCACCGCCGCCCACGGCGTCGAGACCGCGTCCGGGATGATCGCCGCCTGCTCGAAGGGCAGCGAGTCGGGCAGGGCGACGAGCGTGGACGCGGTGGCGAGGGCATACTCGGCCCAGCCGCCGTCGTAGTCGACGCCCCGGGTGTATGTCCGGCCCCGGCGCTCCTCACCGGCCTGGAGGACCACGCGGTCGCCGACCGTCCAGCCCTCGACACCGGGCCCGGTCTCCGCCACGGTCCCGGCCACCTCATGGCCCAGGGTGACCGTGTCCCCCTCCGGATACATCGGGCTCAGGGTGCCGTCGATGAGATGCACATCGGAGAGACACACCCCCGCGGCCCCGACCTTCACCAGCACCTCGCCGGGGCCGGGCGCCGGCCTGTCCACCTCCTCCACGGTGAGGGTGCGGCTGGGGAGGTGGAGACGCGCGGCGCGCATGCGTTCCATGACGGGTCCTTACGGTTCGGATCGGCGGCCTATCGCAAGTCGCCTTGCTTTGAAACGTAAGCCCGGCCTGCCCGTAAAGCAAGTAGACCTGCGATACGGTTCGCGGGTGACCACCGAGAAGAGCCCCGCGCCGCTGCGCCGCCGGGGCGAACGCATGCGACAGGCCGTACTGGCGGCGACCGTCGACCTGCTCACGTCGGAAGGGCTCACCGGCACCACGGTCGCGGCGGTCGCCCGGGCGGCGGGGGTGCACGAGACCTCCGTGTACCGGCGGTGGGGGACCCGCGAGAACCTGCTGCTGGACGCCCTCGGCTCGCACGCCGACGACGCGCTGCCCGCGCCCGACACGGGTGACGTGCGCCAGGACCTGACCCAGCTGATGTCGGCGGTCTCGGACTATCTCGGCTCGCCGCAGGGCGCGGCCCTGCTCCACCTCGGCGCCTCGCCCGACGCGGGGCCCGTCGAGGCGGAGCGGCTGCCGTACTGGGACGCCCGGCTGGAGCGCGGCGAGGACATCGTGCGGCGCGGGGTCGAGCGCGGCGAGCTGGCCCCGGACACCGACCCCCGGCTGGTGGCGGAGACCCTGGCCGGGCCGCTGTTCGCGCGGGTCCTGCTGACCGGGGCGCCGCTGGACCGGGGGCTCGCACGCCGGATCGTGGACCTGACGCTGGACGGCGCGCGCCCCCGTAACGGGTGACAGGCCGACGGGTGACGCGCCACCGGGTGAAGCGCTGCGGCCGGGTCAGCCCTTGTCGCGGTATCCGGCGACGATCGGCATCGTCTCGCGCAGCACCCGTACCCCGTCGTTGTCCGCGTCGCCCAGCCGGTGGCCCTTCCAGCTCTGCGTCGCACTGGAGAACCGGCTGATCCGCCGGCAGTGGTCCCCGCACGCGGAGCGGTACGCCATGATCGTGTAGCGCTTGCCGTCCTCGGTGATCCAGCCGGTGTTGTACGGGCGGTTCCGGCTCACGCTCATCGAGCCGTCCGCCTTGCCCGCCAGCGTCGTACGGTCGTGGGCGAGGCCCAGATTGTGGCCGATCTCGTGGCTCGCCGAATCCAGGTCGATCCCGTCGACGTCGACGACCGCGTAGGCGAACTCGTCCGTCGAGGCGTCGAGCGCCGGGGTGTAGTCCGCCGTGCCGCCGCCCCGCTGCGGCCGGTCCACGACGAGCGTGACCAGGTCGGCGCCGTACCGCGCGCGCTGCTCGTGCACCCGCCGTCCCAACCCCGCCGTGTGCTCCTTGAGGGTGGCGTGCGCGGTACGGAACTCCTCCGAGCCCTCGTAGTCGGTCGCGGTGTACGGGTGGACGACCCGGATGATGCCGCAGAGTCCGCCCGCCGCCAGGGACCGGTTCATCCGCGTCGCGATCCGCTGGGCCGAGGCGGGCACCCGGTGTTCGCCGCCGACCCGCTTCGCGGCCTTCGGCGTGTAGAGGGCCAGCACATCGACCACCGGACACTGCGCCGCCCTCGCCGCTCCTGCCGCCGCACGTGCCGTGACCCCGGCCGTGGCCGGCGTGTCCGCCGAGGCCGCACAGAGCGACGCGCCGACACCGACGGCCAGTGCTGCCTTCAAGAAGGTCGCGCGCATGGGGAGTTGACTCCGTCTGGAGGGGGCCGGCCCAGGGCGCTGCCCGATGACTGAGGGTGCCTCATTTCTAACATTCGGTGACGTGAGGCGCCCATCGTGGCCGAAACCGGTCGACGGACGTTTGTTCCCTGGCCAGAGGGGTGTGGGGGCGAAGAGGTGGGCAGGTACACGTGTACGAACTCGCACGAATGGAACGGCAGTCGGCGGCAGAGAGGCGTGTGTGACGTGACGGAACAGAGCGAATGGCGGTTCTCCGACGACCGGGGGCAGCAGTCGACGGCACCCCGGCCGCCGGTGCGGGTGCTGGCCTATGTACAGGCCGGGGCCACCCTGTGGGACCTCGGAATCCGGCCGGTGGGCATATTCGGCTCCGACCACGACGGACCGGAGCCCGACACGGCGAAGACCGGGACCCTGCCGCTGGACGAGGTCGAATACGTCGGTGCGGGGTCCGCTCTCGACGTCGAGCGGCTGCTGAGCACCGGACCGGAGCTCGTGGTGGCCGTCAGCTACGGCGGCGGTCATGTCTACGGGCTGGCCCCCGAGACGGCCAAGCCGCTGGAGGAGCGGGTGCCGGTGGTCGTCCTCGACGTCAGCCAGGCCCGTACGTTCGGTGAGATCGGCGACCGGTTCGCCGCGCTGGCCCGCTCGCTGGGCGCGACGGAACGGCCGGGCGCGGACCGGGAGCCGGCCGCCGCCCGGGAGCGGCTGCGCTCCGTCGTCGCCGCCACGTCCGGCGACGCGCCCCGGGTGCTCGCGCTCTCCCCGGCCGGCCCGGACCAGGCGCATGTCGCACGCCCCCGGATGTGGCCCGAGCTGCGTGTGCTCACCGAACTGGGCGTCCAGGTCGTGGAGCCGGCCGAAGGCCCAGGGGCCAACTGGTCGACGCTGAGCCGCACCGACACCTTCGCGCTGCGTCCCGAGGTGGTCCTGACCGACATCCGCGCCCACGCCGCCCCGCTGGAGGAACTGCGGGGGAGCGAGGGCGTGCCGACGCCCGTCGTTCCGTGGAACCCCGAGCCCCTCTACGGGCCCCGCGACCACGCCCGGTTCCTGGGCCTGGTCGCGGACGCCCTGGAGGCGGCGCGGGCGAGCTGAGTCCCCGGTTCTACGGGGCCGGGACGAGGCCGTCGGCGACCAGTCCGGCGAGCACCGCCTCGCCCAGCGCCTGGACGGCGGAGGCCGGGCGGACCATCACGGTGAACTCCTTGATGCGTCCGTCCTCGGCCAGGTGCAGGAGGTCGATGCCGTGGATCTCCTTGCCGCCGACCGTCGCCCGGAAGAGCAGGACCGCCGACGGGGCATCGGACCCGTCGGCGCTCGTCTGCGAGGCGCCCGCGAACTCGCCGACGTAACGGAAGTCCTCGAAGGTGCGCAGCAGGACGCCGAACAGTCCCAGCACCGCCGGCCGGCCCTCGAACGGGGTGAACTTCACCGGGCTGTAGAGCCGGATGTCCTCGGTGAACAGATCGTCCAGAGCGCCGAGGTCGCGGTTGTCCACGGCGGCACGGAAACGGTCCACTGCGGTGGTCATAGATCCTCCTCGATGAGGCGCGCCCTTGCCGGGGCACGTTTCATAGTCATGAAAGTGACTAGTCACTTTCATGACTATCATGAGGTGCGGTGTTCCGGACAGGGGCGGACGCGGGCGGGGATCACCCGGACGCGGTGGAGGGGAAGGCGGTCCGATGGCGTTGCGCCACGCGGTGCTGGCGGCGCTGCTCGACGAGGAGCTGAGCGGCTATCAGGTCACGAAGGCGTTCGCGGCGGGCGTCGCGAACTTCTGGCACGCGCTGCCGCAGCAGGTCTACGCGGAGCTGGCCAGGCTGGAGAAGGAGGGCCTGGTCGCGGGGCGCGAGGTCGTCCAGGAGGCGCGTCCCAACAAGCGGCTGTTCCGCGTCACCGGTGAGGGGCTGGCCGAACTGGAGAGCTTCGCGTCCGCCGCCGCCAAGCCCGCGTTCCTGCGGGAGGACCTGCTGGTCCAGGTGCAGGCGGCCGACCATCTCGACGCCGACGTGCTGATCGAGCGGCTCACCGAGCGCTACGCGTTCGCCGAGGCCAAGGCCGCGCTGTTCGAGGAGCAGTTGCGCAGGATGCGCGGCGGCCTGGACGAGGCGGAGTTCCTGCTCCGCGGCGCACGCGTCGGCCCGTATCTCACCTGCCGCCGGGGGCGGGACTTCGAACGCGCCAACCGTGACTGGTGCCGGGATGTGATGCGGGTCCTGCGGTCGCGGCGGGAGGTTTCCACCGGCTCCTGACCGTCACCGTCCAAGTTTCCCAAAAATATTCTGCAAAAATACTTTGGCAAAGTGCTCCTGCCGTCCTACGCTGCGGTCATGGACAGCGAAGACGGTCGTCGCGTACTCGATCCGGCGCAGGACGGGGCCGCCCTCAAGGCCCTCACCCACCCCCTGCGCCTCACGCTGCTCGGGCTGCTGCGGCAGCACGGCCCGGCCACCGCCAGCGAGCTCGCGGTCAGGACCGGGGAGTCCTCGGCCTCCACCAGCTACCACCTGCGGGTGCTCGCCAAGTACGGGTTCGTCGCCGAGGCCGACCACCGCGACAGCCGGGAGCGGCGCTGGAGGTCCGTGCACGACATGACCTCGTGGAGCAACGAGGCGATGCGCCGCACCCCCGGCGGCAGCACGATCCTCGGCGTCCTGCACCGCCGTCAGATCGAGCACCTCCAGCGGTCGCTGGACCGCCACGAGGCGGACCTGGACAGCGGTCGGCTGAGCCAGGAATGGCAGGAGCCGTCAGGTGTCAGCGACTTCATGCCCCGGCTGACCCCCGAATCGCTCGCCGAGCTGTGGGAGGCGTTCCGGGCGAAGACAGCCGAGCTGACCGCCCGCGACGCCGAAGACCCACGCGCCGAGCAGGTCGTGCTGTTCACCGCCGGACTCCCGCTGGCCCCGGACCCGGTGACCGGTCAGGACAGCGCGGACATCCCCGCCGAACCCGGGCCGACGGACGCTGCGGGCCCGGACGCCACCGCTGCCAAAGACGCCTCATGACCGGCGGACCGGCCACCGCCCCCGCCGCCACCGGTCACGGGCTGGACGGCGCGACCGCGCGCCGCCGGTTCGTCACGGTCTCCTTCCTCTTCTGGCTCCCGATCGGCATGTCCATCGCGACGGGAGTCCTCCTCTTCACCGAACGCGGCATGGGTCTCGCGGCCATCGCCGCCTGCTACGCCGTCCACTCGCTCACGGCCGCCGCGATGGAACTGCCCACCGGCGGACTGTCCGACGTCATCGGCCGGCGCCCCGTCCTGGCCGTCGCCGGGCTGCTCAACCTCACCGCCTTCACCCTCATCGGCCTCGGCGCGGCGGTCTGGGCCATCGTGCTCGGCATGGGCCTGATGGGCCTCGCCCGCGCCCTGTCCAGCGGGCCAGCAGAGGCCTGGTACGTCGACACCGTCCACGCCCACGCGGGCCCCGACGCCGATCTGCGTACGGGCCTGGCGCGCGGCAGCTCCGCCACCTCGGCCGCCCTCGCGCTCGGCACCCTGCTCGGCGGCGGGCTGCCCTGGCTGCTCGGCCTCGTCCCCGGCGCGGGGGAGTGGCCGGCCGACACGACCGGCGGCCTGGTCATCCCGCTCTCCGTACCCGCCCTGCTCGGCGCGCTGATCGAGGTCGTCTTCGTGCTCTACGTGCTCAGTGCCCTGCCCGAACCGCCCCGGCCCCGGACCACGCTGCGCCGGGTCGTGGGCGGCGTGCCCGCGGCCATCGCCGCCGGTCTCCGGCTCGGCGCCCGGGACGCCCTGATCCGGCGCATCCTGCTGACCGCGAGTGCTGCCGGGGCCGCGCTCGCCGCCGTGGAACTGCTCACCCCCGGCCGGGCCGCCGCCCTCATGGGGGCGGCCGAATCCGGGGCCCTGGTCTTCGCCGGGCTCGCCTGCGCCGGATTCCTGTGCTCCGCCCTCGGCAGCCAACTCGCCCCGCTCGTCGCCCGGTTGACCGGCAGCAGTGAGCGTGCGGTGCTCGTGAGCCTCGGGCTGGTGGCGCTGGGGCTGACCCTGCTCGGCCTCACCGCGCACTCGATGAGCACGCTCGCCACAGCGGTCGCCGTCACCGGCTACGGGCTGGTGTACCTCGGCCTCGGAGCCGCGGGCCCCAACGAGAACGATCTGCTGCACCGCCGGGTCGACGCCTCGGGCCGCGCCACCGCCCTCTCCGTCCAGTCGCTCTCCCTGCAACTGGTCGCCGCCGGCGCCGGACTGGCCGCCGGCACCCTGCCCACGGGCCCACTGCCCTGGCTGCTGGCCGCCGCCGTGCTGCTCGCGGGCGGGCTCCTGTGGGTCCGGTGCGTCGCACCGGTGGCTCCGGAGAATGTCAGGCTTGACCGGGACAACCGCCCCACCGCCCTGCAGGAGACCCACCCCCATGCCTGACCCCTGTGAACTGCTGGTCATCGGCGAATGCGTCGCCGACATCGTCCGGCTGCCGGGCGAGGCCGACCGGGTCCACCCCGGCGGCAGCCCCGCGAACGTCGCGTACGGACTGGCCCGCCTGGGCCACGACACCACCCTGCTCACCCAGTTGGGGCAGGACGGCCACGGGCGGCTCGTCCGGGACCATCTCACCGCCGCCGGCGTCGAGGTCCGTACCGACGACGCCACCGGACCCACCCCGTCGGCGGCCGTCGCCCTGGACGACCAGGGGCACGCCACGTACGCCTTCGACGTCGACTGGACCCTGGGCCCGGTGGCGCTCGACCGGGCGCCGCTCCATGTGCACACCGGCTCGATCGCGGCCGTCGTCGAGCCCGGGGCCGCGACGGTCCTGGCCGCCGTGGAGTCGCTGCGGGCCGGCGCCACCGTCAGCTACGACCCCAATGTGCGGCCCGAGTTGATGGGTGAGCACGCCCCGGCCGTGGCCCGCGTCGAGCGCTGTGTCGCGCTCAGCGACGTGGTGAAGGCCAGCGACGAGGATCTGCGGTGGCTGCACCCGGACGAGGAGGTGGAGCGGGTCGCCGAGCGATGGCTCGCCGCCGGTCCCGCGCTCGTCCTCGTCACCCGGGGCGGGGCGGGCGCGTTCGCCCTGTTCGACGGCGGCCGGGCCGATGTCGAAGCGCTGCCCGTCACCGTCGCCGACACCGTGGGCGCGGGCGACGCGTTCATGTCCGGGACGCTCCACGCGCTGGCCGCGCACCATCTCCTCGGCCCGGACGCGCGCGAGCGGCTGCGCGCCGTGGACCGGGACACCGTGGCCGACGTCCTGCGTCACGCGGTGGCCTCCGCCGCCGTGACCGTCTCGCGGGCCGGGGCCAACCCGCCCGGCCCGGACGAGCTCCGGGAAGCCCTGGCGCACAACTGACGCCTCGTCATGACCCGTTCGGCTCAGTCGAACGCACCCTCGTGAGGCGTTCCGCCGTTCGTCAACCCGATGCAGTACGACAACGGGATCGGGGCAACGGGTGGCGAGGAGACGGACGGCCGACAGCGGTACGGAACCGGGGACGCGGGCGGGCGTCTTAGCGGCCGGGACGCGCACGGCGGTGCTGGAGGGCGTGGCGGGCTGGGTGCCGGGGGAACCGGTCGGCAACGACCGGCTGCCCGCCGACTGGGACGTGGACGACGCCTGGGTCCGCCGCCGCACCGGCATCGGCAGCCGGCACCGCGCCGGCGAGGGCGTCGCCACCGGGGACCTCGCCTACGAGGCGGCCGCCCGGCTGCTGGCGCGCGCTCCGGCGGCGGGCGGGGTGGACGCGGTGGTCCTCGCCACCGCCACCCCCGACCACCTCTGTCCGGGCACCGCCCCCGCGCTCGCGGCCCGGCTCGGGCTCGGCACCGTACCGGCCCTCGACCTCGCCGCCGTGTGCAGCGGCTTCGTCTACGGACTGGCCGTCTGCCACGGGCTGGTCACCTCGGGCCTCTACGGGCGGGTCCTGCTGGTCGGCGCCGACGTCTACTCGACCTGGCTCGACCCGGCCGACCGCTCGGCGGGCGTCGTCTTCGGCGACGGGGCGGGCGCCGCCCTGGTGGCGGCCGGGCGCTCCGGCGACCCCGGAGAACTGCTCGCGTTCGACCTGGGCAGCGACGGCACCGGCTACGAGCTGATCACCGTCCCCGGCGGCGGGGCCCGCGCACGCGCGAGCGGAAAGCCACCGGGCCCGGGCGACGAGTTCTTCCGGATGCAGGGCGGCACCGTCTACCAGCACGCCGTCGAGCGGATGACCGGCTCCTGCCGGACACTTCTGGACCGGGTCGGCTGGGACCCGGCCGAGGTCGACCGCTTCGTGCCGCACCAGGCCAACGCCCGGATCCTGCGCGCCGTCGCCGACCGGGTCGGCATCGCGCCGCAGCGCTGCGTCACCCATCTGGAGCGGGTCGGCAACACCGGCGCCGCCTCCATCCCGCTGGCCCTGGCCGACGCGGCGGACGGGGGCCTCCTCCGCGCCGGCGACCGGGTGCTGCTCACCGCCTTCGGGGGCGGACTGACCTGGGGTTCGGCGGCACTTCGCTGGCCGGGTACCCCGCAGACCATTTCCACGGAAACTACGGAAGGAACACAGCATGTCGCTCCCCGCTGATCAGGGCACCGAGGCCGCTACCGGCACCGCCATCGCGGTGACGGGGGTCGGCCTGGTGACACCCGCAGGGGCGGACGAGCACAGCTTCTGGGAGGGGCTGTGCTCCGGGCACTCCACCGCCCGGCGGTGCGAGGAACTGGCCGGTCTGCCGGTCGACTTCGCCTGTCCGGTGGACGGCATCGACCTGGACGCGGCGGTGGGCGGCCGCTCGGTGTGGCGGATGGCCCGGTTCGTGAAGCTGGCCCTGGTGGCCGCCCGGCAGGCCGTCGCCGACGCCGGCCTCGACCCGGCACGGTGGGACGGCGGCCGGGTCGGCGTGGTGCTCGGCGTGGGCGTCGGCGGTGTTTCCGTGCTCGTCGACAACGCGGCCAAGCTGGCGGCCTCGGGCCCCGACGCGGTCTCCCCGCTGCTGGTCCCGATGATGATCCCCAACGCGGCGGCGGGCGAGGTCGCCATCGCGCTCAAGGCGGGCGGCCCGAGCCTCGCCCCCGCCACCGCCTGCGCCTCCGGGGCCACCGCCGTCGCCGTCGCCCGCGATCTGCTGCTCGGCGGCAGCTGCGACGTGGTGGTGGCGGGCGGCGCGGAATCGGTGCTGACCCCGCTGGTGGTCACCGCCTTCGCCCGGATGGGCGCGTTGTCCACCCGCACCGGCGACCCGGCGGCCGCGTCCCGCCCGTTCGCCGCCGACCGGGACGGCTTCGTCATCGGCGAGGGCGCGGCCATGCTCGTCCTGGAGCGCGAGGCCGGGGCCCGTGCCCGGGGCGGCCGCCCGCGCGCCCTGCTCACCGGGGCCGGTTCCAGCACGGACGCCCACCACCCCACCGCCCCGGCCCCCGACGGGCACGGCGCCCAGCGGGCGGTCCAGGCGGCGCTCGACCAGGCGGGCTGGACGCCGCGCGATGTCGACCACATCAACGCCCACGGCACCTCCACACCCCTCAACGACGCCATGGAGACCACCCTCATCTCCCGGCTCTTCCCGCACCGGCCGCCGGTGACCGCGCCCAAGGGCGTCGTC
Organism: Streptomyces sp. DSM 106670; assembly: GCF_055792845.1. NCBI lineage: Bacteria > Bacillati > Actinomycetota > Actinomycetes > Kitasatosporales > Streptomycetaceae > Streptomyces > Streptomyces sp. DSM 106670. The sequence goes on along the minus strand of NZ_CM147704.1, from coordinate 385,311 downwards.
GGGCACACCCTGGCGGCGGCGGGCGCGATCGAGGCGGTGGCGACCGTCCTGACGCTGGAACGTTCCGCCATTCCGCCGATCGCCAACCTGGACGCGCTCCCCGACGCCTTCCCGCTCGACTGCGTGACCAAGGAGCCCCGCCACCAGCGGGTCGAGCGGGCGCTGAGCCACTCCTTCGGCTTCGGCGGCCACAACGTCGCCCTCGCCTTCCAACGCGCCTGATAAACGGGGGCATTTCGGGACGGCGGGGGGTGTCCTCGCCGTTCCTTGATCGTTACTGTGTTGTGACCGTCATGATGAACGACGCGGCCCCGCCGTCCACGAACGAGCTGCTCACCGCAGTGCTCTTCGGACCGAACTTCCGCCAGGAACACGGCTTCTGGCGGCGGCTGCTCACAACAGAACCGTTTCGCCGCCCCGGTGGCGGCACCCCCGACGAACGACTCGCCCTCTCTTACCACCGGATGCGCATCCTCAACAACGCGCTCGACAGCGGCGCGAGGCTGGCGGCCGACCCCCGGGCGCTGGCCGCCCTGCACGAATGGCTCGGCCCGGTCGACCCGGCGCTGACCACCGTGGCGGGCATCCACTACAACCTCTTCCTCGGCAGCCTCCTCGACCACGACGCGGACACTCTGCGGGACTTGTCGGACTTCCTCGCCCTGCGGCGCGTCGGCACCTTCCTCTGTACGGAGGTGGCGCACGGCAACGACGCGGCGGCCGTCGAGACGACCGCGACGTACGACCCCGGACGCGACGGCTTCGTCCTGCACACCCCGCACGCCGGGGCGCAGAAGTTCATGCCCAACACCAGCCCCGCCGGAGGCCCCAAGTCCGGTGTGGTGGCGGCCCGGTTGCTCGCCGACGGCGCCGACCGCGGGGTCTTCCTCTTCCTCACCCCGCTCACCGACGCCCACCGCGCCCTGCCCGGCGTACGGGTGCGGCGGCTGCCCGCCCGGATGGGCTCCCCGGTCGACCACTGTCTGACCTCCTTCGACCACTGCTTCGTCCCGCGGGAAGCGCTGCTCGCCGGACAGCAGGGGCGGATCGGCGACGACGGCCGTTTCCACAGCGAAATCCCCAACCGCAGAAGGCGGTTCCTCACCTCCATCGGCCGGGTCACCCCCGGCAAGCTCTCCATGAGCGCCTGCGCGGTCGGCTCGGCCCGGGTCACCCTGGCCATCGCCGTGCGCTACGCCGGTCACCGGATGATCTCCGGATCGCGCGCCGCGCAACGGGTCCCGGTGTACGCGCACCGCAGCCACCACGGGCCGCTGGCCGGGGCGATGGCCACCGTCTACGCGATGAGCCTGCTGCACCGCAGGGCCCTGGACCGCTGGGAGTCGGCCCCGGAGACCGACCGGGACGAGGCGGAGCGCCTGGTGGCCGTCGCCAAGGGGTGGATCACCTGGCAGGCGCGCGGCGTCATCGTCGAATGCCGTGAACGGTGCGGCGCCCAGGGGCTCCTGGAGAACAACGGCATGACCGAACTGTTCACCGGCATCGAGGGCGCGATCACCGCCGAGGGCGACAACCTCGCCGTGCACGCCAAGGCCGCCGCCGAGATGCTGTTCAGCGCCACCGCCGGGGAGGCGGACGCCGAGGACGGCCCCGGCGAGCTCGACGACCCCGCCTTCCTCGGCCGGCTCGTCGCGGCCCTGGAGAACCTCTGGTTCGCCCGGGCCCGGGAGCGGATGAGCGCCGCCCCGCCCGGCGACCCGCTCGGCCGCTGGAACGCCGCCTCCCCGGCCGCGCTGCGCGGCGTCGAGGCGTACGCCTACCGGCAGGCGGACGAAGCGTACGCCGAAGCCGTCGCCGCACTGCCCGAGGGTGAGGCGCGCGAGCGGCTGACCGAGCTGCGCAGGCTCTTCGCACTCCAGTGGATCGCCCGCAACAGCGGTGACCTGCTCGCCTCCGGACGGCTGACCGCCGATCAGGTCACCTTTCTGCCCGACGTGGTGGAGCGGGCGATCGCCGCGGTGGCCGCGCACACCCCCGCCCTGGTCGGGTCCTTCGCCCTTCCCGAGCGCCTGATGTCGGACTGGCCGATCGCCGGACCCGGTTACGCGGACGTCTACGACGACCCCGAGGGGCCCTGGCACCGGGGCCGCAGGGCGGGAATCCGGGGCCGCGCGGCGGAATTCAAGCGGCCCAACTGCGGCAGCAGGAGGCGCCCGCTGCGCGAGAAGGTGGCCGCGCTCGGCACCCGCGGGGTCCTGCTGGCGTACTGGGGAACCACCTCGATCCTCTCCCGATGGTTCGAGAAGCCGCAGGTGAGCGTAGACGAATCGGTTCGCCCCAAGGCGTAACCGGAAGATCGTCATCCAGTTATTTGGGGCGGTGGGTCGCTGCGTTCGGCCACCCGCCGTACGGGAAGACCCGAGCCGGCCAGATGCCGGTGAAACGCCGATGAGAGGAATCGCCATGAAGACCATCCACCCCAAGATCACCGAGGTACTCACCGGGACCTTCAAGGTGCCCGCCGCCGAGATCCTGCCGGAGTCCACCATGGACAGCCTGGAGATGGACTCGCTCGCGGTCGCCGAGTTCGCCGTCATCATCAAGGAGACGCTGGGCGTCGACGCGGACTCGGAGAAGCTGTACAAGGACGCCACGCTGGCCGACATCTCCGCGTACATCGACGCGGCCGTCGGCAGCGCGGCGGCCGATGCCACGGTGCCGGTGAGCAACACCCGATGAAGCGACCCGTCATCGCCGTCACGGGGCTGGGCATGATCACCCCGGTCGGCCACACCACCGACACCACCTGGGACGGAGTCTGCGCCGGGGAGTCGCCCGCCCGCACCGTCCCCGAACTGCACGGCTGCGCCGTCGACTTCGCCTGCACCGTCTCCGGCATCGACCTCGACGACGCGGTCGGCGGCCGGACCGCGTTCCGGATGGGCCGGTACGTCAAGTTCGCCGTCCTGGCCGCCCGGGAGGCGGTCGCCGACGCCGGGCTCGACCCCGAGCGGTGGGACGGCGCCCGGGTCGCCGTCGTGGTCGGCACCAGCAGCGGAGGATCCGCCGGACTCACCGAACAGGCCGTCGCCCTGGAGCGACGCGGCCCCGAGGCCACCTCACCCTCGGGCATCCTGCTGACCATCCCGAACATGCCCGCGGCCGAGATCGCCATCCGGATGAAGGCCACCGGACCCAGCCTCGCCCCGTGCACGGCCTGCTCGTCCGGGGTGACCGCCCTGTCCGTGGCCCGGGACATGCTGACGCTGGGCCACTGCGACATCGCCATCGCCGGGGCCACCGAGTCCATCGTGTTCCCGGTCGCGATGACCGGCTTCGCCCGCTCCGGCGCGGCGGCACCGCGGGACGGCGACCCCGCCCGCCTCTGCCGGCCCTTCGCCGCCGACCGGGCCGGAATCGTCATGGGCGAGGGCGCGGCCGTCATGGTCCTGGAGCGGGCCGAGGACGCCCGGGCCAGAGGCGCCTCCCCCCGGGCGCTGATCGCGGGCACCGGCGCCACCACCGACGCCCACCACCCCACCAGCCCCCACCCCTCCGGGGACGTGGCGCGGGCGGCCGTCGACGGCGCGCTGCGCGACGCGGGCTGGCGGCCCGAGGACGTCGACCACGTCAACGCGCACGGGACGTCGACCCCCCTCAACGACGCCACCGAAGCCGCCCTCATCGGCCGGGCCTATCCGCACCGGCCGCCCGTCACCGCCCCCAAGGGCGTACTGGGCCACTGCATGGGCGCGGCCGGCGCCATCGAGGCGGGCCTGACGATCCTCACGCTCCAGCACGGGATGATCCCGCCGATCGCGAACCTGGACGCCCCCGCGCCCGGGTTCGACATCGACTGCGTCACCAAGACCCCGCGCGAGGTGCCGGTACGGCGGGCCGTCAGCCACTCCTTCGGCTTCGGCGGCCAGAACGCGGTGATCGCCCTCCAGGCGCCGGACACGCCCTAAGTCCGCCCGGGCCGGTGCGGCGGGCCGATCCCGCGCCGCACCGGCCCCGCGCCCAGCGGCCCGCCGCACCGCGCCTGATCTGCGGGAAGCCGCGTGATAGCTTGCCGGGGCCAGTCGAACCCCAGCGACGGGGTCAGGGAATCCGGTGCGAAACCGGAACTGACGCGCAGCGGTGAGGGGGACGGGCGGGGCCACGGCCACTGGAGCACCCACCTGCTCCGGGAAGGCGTCCCGCCCGGACGAACCCGAGTCCGAAGACCTGCTGGCACCCGCGCCCGCACCGGGGCACGGGAACCGTACGACGGGCTCCGCGGCTGGGCCCAGAGACACAGAGGTCCTTCGTGCTGTCCACGGCCACCCCCGCCCCGATACGTACCGCCGCCCTGCTCGCGGCGGGACTCCTCCTGCTGACCGCCTGCGGCGGGGGCGAAAGCACCGGGGCCGCCGACGGGAAGAAGACCGAGGGCTTCCCGCTCACCCTCCAGAACTGCGGGCGCACCGTCACCGTGAAGGCCCCGCCCCAGCGGGCCGTCTCCGTCGACCAGGGGTCGACCGAGATCCTGCTCTCGCTCGGCCTCGCCGACCGGCTCGCGGGCACCGCCACCTGGAGCGACCCGGTGATGAAGGGCCTGGAGAAGGCCAACGCCGGCGTCGAGCGCATATCGGAGAACCGGCCCTCCTCGGAGAAGGTCCTCGACAAGGAACCCGACTTCCTCAGCGCCTCCTTCGCCTCGACCCTCGCCAAGGGCGGCGTCGCGCCCCGCGAACAGTTCGAGAAGCTCGGCGTCCCGACCTACATCTCACCCGCCGACTGCGTCGGCAAGGACAACAGCGGCAGCGGCGACGGAGCCCGTACCGCACCGCTGACGATGGACAGCGTCTACACGGAAGTCCGCGAACTGGCCCAGGTGTTCGGCGTCCCCGAGCGTGGTGACGCCCTGGTGAAGAAGCTCCGGGCCCGCGTCGACAAGGCCACCGAGGGCGTCGACGCCTCCGACGCCTCCCTCCTCTACTGGTTCTCCGACTCCAAGGCCCCCTACCTCGCGGGCTGTTGCGGCGCCCCCGGCGTCATCACCAAGGAACTCGGCGCGAAGAACGTCTTCGACGACACCCACGACGAATGGCCCCAGATCAGCTGGGAGACCGTCGCCGACCGCAACCCCGACGTCCTGGTCATCGGCGATCTGAGCCGTACGACGCAGACCGCCGAGAGCGCCGAGAAGAAGATCGAGTTCCTGGAGTCCAACCCGGTCACCAAGACGATGGACGCCGTCAAGAACCGCCGTTACGTGCTGCTCAGCGGCCAGGCCATGAACCCCACCATCCGGACCGTCGAGGGCCTGGAGCGCGTCGCGGCCGGACTGCGCGACTTCGGGCTCACGGGGTGAGCACCGATAGCCGTACGGCCGTGAAGGCGGCCGACGCGCCACCTGGCACCGCCCGCCCGGACGGTCCCGGCCGGGGCGGCGTGCCGCTCACCGTGCTGCTGTGGGTCGGCGGCCTGCTCCTCCTCCTGGCCTCCGTCGCGGTCGCCGTCACCATCGGGCCCGCCCGGATCTCCGTGCCCGACGTCTGGTCCGCCGTCGCCGCGCACCTCGGGTTCGGCGCCAGTGACCTCAGCCCGATCCGGGACGGCATCATCTGGAACCTCCGCATGCCCCGCACCCTCCTCGCCGCCGTGTGCGGCGCGGGGCTCGCGGTGTGCGGCACGGTGATGCAGTCCCTGCTGCGCAACCCGCTCGCCGACCCCTTCGTCCTCGGCGTCTCCTCCGGAGCCTCGACCGGGGCGGTCGTGGTGGTCGTCCTCGGGGTCGGCGGGGGAGCGGTGTCGCTGTCGGCCGGGGCGTTCGTGGGGGCCATCTGCTCGTTCGCCCTGGTGCTGCTGCTCAGCCACACCCTCGGCGGCTCCACCGACCGGGTCGTCCTCTCCGGCGTCGCCGCGATGCAGCTGTTCTCCGCCCTCACCTCCTTCGTCGTGATGACCTCCGCCGACGCCGAGCAGACCCGCGGGGTGCTGTTCTGGCTCCTCGGCTCGCTCAGTGGCGTCGGCTGGAGCGAGGTCGTCCTCTGCTCCGCCGTGCTCGCCGTCTGCCTGGTGGTCTGCCTGGCCCACGCCCGTACGCTCGACGCCTTCGCCTTCGGGCAGGACGCCGCCGCAGCGCTCGGCGTGAACGTCGCCCGCACCCGGATCGTGCTGCTCTGCACCACCGCCCTGCTGACCGCCGCCGTGGTCAGCGCGGCCGGGGCGATCGGCTTCGTCGGCCTGGTCCTGCCGCACGCGGCCCGCGCCCTCACCGGCTCCGGGCACCGGCGGCTCCTGCCGGTCACCGCACTCGCCGGGGCGATCTTCCTGGTGTGGGTCGACACCCTCGCCCGGACCGTCCTGGACCCGCAGGAGGTACCAGTCGGCGTCGTCACCGCGCTGATCGGCGTCCCCGCCTTCGTCCTCGTCCTGTACCGCACCCGGAGCACGTCATGAGCCGAACCACGCACGGTTCCGGAGGCCTGCGGGCCGAACGGGTCGGCCGGGAGGCGGGCGGCCGGCTCATCCTCGACGGCGTGGACATCGCCCCGCCGCCCGGCTCCACCGTCGGACTCATCGGCCCCAACGGCTCCGGAAAGTCCACCCTGCTGCGGATCCTCGCGGGCCTCCTCGCCCCGGCCACCGGTGTCGTCACCCTGGACGGGAACCCCCTCGCCGGGCTCGGCCGCCGCACCGTCGCCCGCCGGATCGCCGTCGTCGACCAGCACGCGGTCACCCAGGTCGACCTCAGCGTCCTGGACGTCGTACGCCTCGGCCGCATCCCGCACCGCCGCGCCTGGTCCGCCCCCGACCGCACCGACGAGGACGCCGTCGCCGAGGCACTGCGGCGCACCGGGCTCACGGACCGGTCCGGCCAGTCCTGGCACACCCTGTCCGGAGGCGAACGCCAACGCGTCCAGATCGCCCGCGCCCTGGCCCAGCAGCCCCGCGAACTCCTCCTGGACGAACCGACGAACCACCTCGACATCCAGCACCAGCTGGACCTGCTCGCTCTGGTCGCCGAACTCCCCGTCACCAGCGTCGTCGCGCTGCACGACCTCAACCTCGCCGCGATGTTCTGCGACCGGATCACCGTGATGAAGGCCGGCCGGGTCGTCGCGGGCGGCACCCCGGCCGAGGTCATCACCGGCGAACTCATCGAGGACGTCTACGGGGTCCGGGCGGTCGTCACCCCGGAAGGCCCCGACGGACGCCCCTCGGTACGGTTCCTGCCGCGCCGCTGACCGGCCGGGCGGCAGCGGAAACGCCCCCGGACAGCCCGCCGGGCGGACCCGTGTACGAGTCCGCCCGGCGGCCGAGGACGTGGGAGCGGCCGTATGGCCACCTGAGGAGGTGCTGGTCAGCGGCGTCGCCCCTGGCCGAACTCGCCACCGGCGTCCTTGCCGGTGCCCATGTCCTTGCCGTCCGCGTAGTCGATCTTCTCCTTGCGGATCTCGGCGGAGACTTCCTTCTGCTCGGTGACCCGGTTGGTCTCCAGCCGGACCCGTTCCACCGGCACGGCCTCCTTGCGCACGGTGGCGCGCTCCGCGTGCAGGGTGACCTCGACGTCCTGCTCACCGAGGTCCGTCGTCCCGACGGTCTTCTCGCCGGGCTGGAGCGGTTCGCGGACCACGCGGACCTCTTCGTGGGACACGGGCACGGTCCGGGTGACCTCCTCGGTCACCACGTACTTGTGCAGCCGCGCCCTGCCGCTCTCGTACTCCTCCTTGCCGACGTGCAGCTGCTCCTCGGAGCGGATCATCTCCTCCTTGCCGCTCATGTCGGCCGCCCGGGACGTGCCCGCTCCGGCGCCCGCCAGCGGGCGTTCCGTGGCGGAAGCCTCCGTGTCGCGGTGCCTGCCCGTACCGCTGCCTGCTCCTGCCATGCCCGCAGCTCCTGTCGTTCCCGCGCCGGCCATCCCGGCGCTCGTCCCGGTCGTGGTCGCCTTCCCGGTCGCCTTGGCTCCGGGGGCCGTTCCGGCCGCGCCTGCCGCACCCGCGGCACCGGCCGCGCCCATCGCCCCGGTCCCGGCGGTGGTCGGCGCGTCCATGCCGGCCGACCGGTTGTCGCCGAGGTTGCCGGACTTCCTGGTCAGGCCGTAGTGCCGGTACAGCTCTTCCTCCTCCGCGACGGAGAGGTGCGCGTCCGCGTCCACCCGCGGCGCGTCCTTGACGCTGTCCTTCGGATGGGCGACGTGCAGGTCGGAGCCCACTCGACGGGCTCCGGCGAGCGGGACGAAGCTCTCCTTCATGCCGAACAGACCGGTCTTGACCGTGACCCAGTCGGGCTTGCCGGTGTCGTCGTCGACGTACACCCGGCCCACACTGCCGACCTTCTCGCCGTCGTTGTCGTACACGGTCAGACCGTCGAGTTCTCCGGAATCCGTGAAACCGTCAGCGGCTCCCATAACCGATTCCTCCTCTCGGGCACGCCCTGTGGTTGGCTCCACCGGAGGTGGCGCGTCCGGATTCCATCGCGCCTCACCCGCATGCACGCTGCAACCGCCCGCTTGCCCGGATCTAGGTCCCCGAAGGCCCGGTGCGGGGCCTTGGCCCCGTGCGGCGGTGCCGGGCCGCCCCGAAAGCTGTTAGGCCAAACGGGTGAGGGCGCAGGTCCCGCATATGATCGGCGGACCGTGGCGGCCGTACGACGGACCACCGCCGACCTGCCGAACCAGCCGACCCGCCGAGCCACCAGGGGTGCGCCATCTCCTCCGTACGCGTCCGGCTGCCCGCGCAACGCGGCGAACTGCGCGACCGGCACGAGGACGGGCACCGCCTCCACCACCTCCTCTGGCGGCTGGGGCCCGGTGTCCGGGTCTGCAGCAGCGCGGTCCTCGGCGGCGGCATCGGCCCCCGGGCCTGGATCCTCAACGCCCAGGTCCCCGGCGGCTACCCGCGCCTCGACCCGGACCGCCATCTCGCCGAGATCGCCGCGGCGGAGGGGCTCACCGGCCCGGGCGCCGGCCTGATGACCGCCGCCGACGTCGCCGCTTACACGACCGGCCACGACGGCGGTGTCACGGCGACCGTCACGGCGGGTCTCGGTGTACGGGGCTGGGCGGCGGCCCCCGACGACGGCCGGGCCTCCTCGTTCCGGCCCGGCACGGTCAACATCGTCGTCACCCTTCCGGTCGCGCTCTCCGACGCCGCTCTCGTCAACGCCGTCGCCACCGTCACCGAGGCCAAGGTCCAGGCACTCCTGGACGCCGGACTCGACTGCTCGGGCACCCCCACCGACGCCGTGTGCGTCGCCGCCCCCGAACCGGGGCCCGACGGGGGTGAACCCTTCGCCGGACCCCGCTCCACCTGGGGCGCGCGGATCGCCCGCGCCGTCCACACGGCCGTACTGGCGGGAGCCCGCCCGGCGGCGTGACGGGACTCAGACCACCGTCACCGGGTGCCGCACCACCGCGTCGAACAGATAGCCCTGGGTGTTGTGCGCGGTGGCCACCGGCTGCCTGCGCCCCGAACGGTCCGTCGCCCGCGCCAGCAGCACGGCAGGACCCCGCTCCCTCGGCACCCAGTCCGCCGTCCAGCGCACCCAGCTCCCGGCCCTCGGCTCGTCCCGCAGCCGGGCCGTCCGCCAGTGCGTACCGCCGTCGGTGCTGATCTCCACGGCCCGCACGGGAGCCCCGCCCGACCAGGAACGCCCGGTCAGCAGCGCACGCCGGTGGGCGCGGAACGAGGCCCCGGGGGCCAGCTCGAAGGCGCTCTTCAGCGTCTGCCGGGTCAGCGGCGCGCTGCCCTCGGGCGGATACCCGGGACCGAACAGCCGGTAGAGGCCCGTGTTCCACGGCGTGAGCAGCGGCTCGGCGCTCACCTCGATGTCGCCGACCCACTTGATGTTGGCGATGCCCACCCACGACGGCACGATCAGCCGGACCGGGTGGCCGTGGTCGGGCGGCAGCGGCTCGCCGTTCATCCCGTACGCGAGCAGGACGTCGTCCAGCGCCTTCGCCACGGGCAGCGGACGGCGCACCCGCCCCAGGTTCACCCCGTCGGTGACGACCTCCGCGTCCAGGCCGCGCGGCAGGACGTCCACCGCGTGCCGCCCGATTCCCGCCCGGCGCAGCACGTCCGCCAGCCGCACCCCGCGCCAGCGCGCCGTCCCGATCGCCCCGAGCGTCCACGCGGTGCCGCTGACCGCCTGGCCCTGCTGCGAGGTGAAGTAGCTGCGCCCGTTGCCCGCGCACTCCACGAACGCGGTCCGGGTCACCGAGGGCAGGGCCAGCAGATCCGCGAACGTGAAGTCGACCGGGCCGCCGCGCAGCCCGTCGCCCCACACCGTCAGCTTCCAGTCGGCCCGGTCGATGCGCGGGGTGGCGGTGTGATTGCGGACGAAGAACCGGTCGGCCGGGGTCAGCAGCCCGGTGTCCCGCAGGGCGTCGAAGTTCGTCTCCGCGTTGGTGCCGCGCAGCGTGAACAGCTCCGGCGGCAGCGGCTTGACCACCCCGGGCAGCCCGTCGGCCGCCCGCGCCGGTGCGGCGACCGAGGCGAGCGGTACGGCGGCGGACGCGGCCGCGACCAGCTTCAGCAGATCGCGGCGCTCGATCCCGGCGGAGCGCGCCCGGCCCCGGGACCACTGCCGCATCCGTATCCGGTCATAGGCGTCCTCGGTCGGCACCGGGCTCATGGAAACTCCTCGTGGGTCAGGTCAGGGGTGACGTGGGGGTGGGGACGGGGTCGGGGTCGGAGGCGGGGACGGTACGAGGTTGCGGGAGCGGCGCGAGCAACTCCCGTACGAGCGCGCCCACCTGCTCCGTCTCGATGAGGAAACCGTCGTGCCCGCAGGGCGAGACGATGGTGCGCGACGCGTCCGCCCCCGGCAGCAGTGCCGCCAGCCGCTCCTGCTGCGTCAGGGGGTACAGCCGGTCCGAGTCCACCCCCGCGACCAGGGCGGGCATGTCCGCCCGGCGCAGCGCACGGGCGATCCCGCCCCGGCCCCGGCCGACGTCGTGCCCGTTCATCGCCTCGGTGAGCGTCACATAGCTCCCCGCGTCGAACCGGCGGACCAGCTTGTCCGCGTGGTGGTCGAGATAGGACTCCACCCGGTAGCGGCCGCCGTGCGCCGGCTCCTCCCCGGGCTGCGCCCGGCCGCCGAAGCGGGCGTTGAGCTCGGGTTCGCCGCGGTAGGTGATGTGGGCGATGCGGCGCGCCTGCCCGAGGCCCCGGTGCGGTCCGTCGCCCGGGGACGCCCGGTGGTAGTCGCCGCCCCGCCACCCCGGGTCGGAGCGGATCGCGGCGATCTGCACCGAACCCCAGGCGATCTGATCGGCGGACGCGGCGGCCGGGGCGGCGAGGACGAGCAGCGAACCGGTCCGCTCGGGCCTGCTCACCGCCCACTCCAGGGCCCGCATGCCGCCCATCGACCCGCCGACGACGGCCGCCCACCGGTCGATGCCCAGCGCATCGGCGAGCGCCGCCTCCGCCGTCACCTGGTCCCGCACGCTCAGATACGGGAAGAGGGACCCCCACGGTGTGCCGTCGGGCCCGAGGGAGGACGGGCCGGTGCTGCCCTGGCAGCCGCCCAGGACATTGGGCGCGACGACGAACCAGCGGTCGGTGTCGAGCGCCCGGCCCGGACCGACCAGCGCGTCCCACCAGCCGGGCGTCGGGTGGCCCGGCCCCGCGGGCCCGGCGACATGGCTGTCGCCGGTCAGCGCGTGCAGCACCAGCACGGCGTTGGAGCCGTCCGCCGCCCGCTGCCCCCAGGTCTCGTAGGCCAGGCGCACCCCCGGCAGCCGGACTCCGGACTCCAGGGGCAGCGGATCCTCGATCGCCGCCCAGCGGCGACGACCGGGCGGGTCCCCCTCGCGCCGGCCGCCGGAGGCCGGCGCGAGGGGGAGTGCGCGGTGCGCGGCCGTCCGGTTCAGGACGCCGCCTTCGCGGCCCGGAACCCCGCCTCCAGATCCGCCTTGAGGTCGTCCACGTTCTCCAGCCCCACCGAGAGCCGCACCAGCCCGGGCGTGGCGCCGGTGGCGACGAGCTGCTCCTCGGTGAGCTGACTGTGGGTGGTGGAGGCCGGGTGGATGATCAGGCTCCGTACGTCACCGATGTTGGCGAGGTGGCTGAACAGCCCGACGGCGTCCACGAACTGCCGGCCCGCCTCGGCCCCGCCCGTCAGCTCGAAGGCCAGCACGGCCCCGGCCCCGCGCGGCAGATAGCGCTGCCCGGCCTCGTACCAGCGGTTCGACTCCAGACCCGCGTAGTGGACGGTCTCCACCTCGTCGCGCCGCTCCAGCCAGCGGGCGAGCTCCAGCGCGTTGGAGGTGTGCCGCTCCAGCCGGAGGCTGAGCGTCTCGATGCCCTGGAGCAGCAGGAACGCCGAGTGCGGAGCGAGGGCGGGGCCCAGGTCGCGCAGCAGCTGCACCCGGAGCTTCACCGCGAACGCGCTCGGGCCCAGGTCGGGCCAGTAGCGCAGTCCGTGGTAGCTCGGGTCGGGCTCCTGGAAGTCGGGGAAGCGTTCGGCGTGCGCCCCGAAGTCGAACGTGCCGGCGTCCACGACCACGCCGCCGATCGTCGTGCCGTGTCCGCCGAGGAACTTGGTCGCCGAGTGGACCACGATGTCCGCACCGTGCTCGATCGGCCGCAGCAGGAAGGGCGTCGGCACGGTGTTGTCGACGATCAGCGGCACCCCGGCCTCGTGCGCGGTGTCCGCGACGGCCCTGACGTCCAGCACGTCGCCGCGCGGATTGCCGAGCGTCTCGGCGAAGAACGCCTTCGTGTTGGGCCGGACGGCGGCCCGCCACGACTCCAGGTCCTCCGGGTCCTCGACGAACGTCACCTCGATGCCGAAGCGGGGAAGCGTGTGGCGGAAGAGGTTGTACGTGCCGCCGTACAGCGAGGGGGAGGAGACGATGTGGTCCCCGGCCCCGGCCAGCGTCAGGATCGCCAGCGTCTCGGCGGCCTGCCCCGAGGCCAGCGCGACGGCGGCGACCCCGCCCTCCAGAGCGGCGATGCGCTGCTCCAGGACGTCCTGGGTGGGGTTGTGGATGCGGGTGTAGATGTTGCCGGGCTCGGCCAGCGAGAACACGTCGGCCGCGTGCTTCGTGTCGCGGAAGACGAAGGACGTCGACTGGTAGATCGGCACCGCGCGGGCGCCGGTCGTCGGGTCCGGGGCGGCGCCGGAGTGGATCTGCTTGGTCTCGAACGACCAGGCGGCGCCGGGGTCCTGCCGGTTCTGGTCCTCGGGGGTGTGGCCTGCGGTGACGGAGTCGAGGGGCTGGCTCATGTGGTACCTCGCACGGGGGTGGTGACGGGCTGAATACGGACCGTAGGACGCGCTCCGCACCCTCGGAAGCGTGTCGCCCGCTTGGCCACGAACCCGCAACGGCCCGTCATCCCCCGCAACACGGCGGCAACGGGGCCGCCATGCCGGGCCCCGGAACCGCCGCCCGCTCAGCGGGCCGCCGGCACCTCGGCGATCGAGCGGCCCGCCCACTCGGGCGCCGGCTCGACGAGCGCGGTCAGCCGTTCCCGTACGGAATCCGGGAACGGGGCGGTGCGGCCGGCCCGTTGGTCCACGTGGAGCGCCAGCAGCTCGCTCGTCGCCACCGGGACGGCCTCCGGCTCCGGTACGCCGTCCGGCGCGTCGACCACGTACAGCTCGTGGCAGAAGCGCGCCTTCTTCGCGTCTGCCCCCAACAGGCGGGTGCGGATGACGAGATGGGCGCCCTCGGCCACGTCGCGGAGATAGCGCAGATGCGACTCGACGGTGTAGAGCGAGCAGCCGGTGCTCTCCCGGTACCCGGCGTGCAGACCGGTCTCGATCATCATCGCGTCGGTGGCGTACCCGAAGACGAGGACGTAGAACGCCTCGCTCATATGGCCGTTGTAGTCGATCCACTCGGGCCGGACGGTGCTGCGGGAGAGGGGAAGGCCGGTGGTGGTGTCCCGCACGGTGTTGTCCTCGGGATGGGTGTCCACGTGGTCGGTGTCCTCGGAACGGGTGTGCTCGCTCATCGGGTCGCCGCCTCCTCGGCGGACCGGGGCAGCCGGCCCGTGGCCCGCAGCACGTCGATGACGCCGCGGTCCCGCTCGGCCACCAGATCGGCGATGCTCCGGCCGTCCGCGGCCTCCTCGCAGCCGGCCACCACCGCCTCGTACAGGGCACGGTCCAGTTCGGGTGCTTCGAGCCGGGTCCAGGGCGACTTCAGCGACGGGCCGAAGTGGTCGAGCATATGGGCCATCCCGCCCTCGCCGCCCGCGAGCGCGAACGTGAGCATCGGACCCATCACGGCCCAGCGGAGGCCCGGTCCCTCGGTGATCGACGCGTCTATCTCCTGTACGGTCGCCTCTCCGTTGGCGACCATGTGCAGGGCCTCGCGCCACAGGGCCTCCTGGAGCCGGTTGGCTATGAAGCCGGGCACCTCGCGGTCCATGGTGATCACGGACTTGCCCGCGACGGCGTAGAAGCGCGAGGCCCAGTCGACCGCGGCGGGCGTGGTCCGGTCACCGCCGACGACCTCGACCAGCGGGATGAGGTAGGGCGGGTTGAAAGGATGCCCGACGACGAGCCGCCCGGGGTCGGCTGCCTCCGTCTGCATGTCGGTCATCGGATAGCCGGAGGTCGACGAGGCGATCACCGTACCGGCGGGAGCGGCGGCGTCCAGCCGGGCCAGCAGATCACGCTTCAGATCCAGCTTCTCCGGGGCGCTCTCCTGGACGAACTGGGCTTCGGCCACGGCCTCTTCGAGGGTGGCGGTGACGGTCAGCCGGTCCTGCGACGCTCCGTCGGCCAGGCCGAGCTGTTCCAGCGCGGGCCAGGCGGCGGCGACGAGCCGGCGCAGCCGGTCGGCCGCGTCGGGGGCCGGGTCCCAGGCGGTGACGTCGTAACCACGGGCGAGGAAATGGGCCGCCCAGCCACCGCCGATCACCCCGGCCCCGACGCACGCCACACGGCGTATGTCCTCCGGGGCGCAGGGGGCGGCGGGGCCGTCGGCGGGGGCAGGGGAGGGGGTGACAGTCACGGGCAGCACTCCAGGAAGGTGGGGGGAGAGAGGGGAGAGAGGGGAGAGAGGGGGAGGGGGGAGTGGAACGGGGGTGGGCGATCAGGCGCGCGGGCGCAGGCCGAGCTTTTCGCGTGCCTCGTCGGGCGTGGCGACCCGGGAACCCAGCGATTCGGTGATCCGCACGGCGCGCTCCACCAACTGGCCGTTGGTGGCCTTGACGCCCTTGCCCAGATAGAGGTTGTCCTCCAGACCGACCCGGACGTGTCCGCCGAGCAGGATCGACTGGGCGACCCAGGGCATCTGCATCCGGCCGAGCGCGAAGCTCGCCCACTGGGCGCCCTGCGGAAGCATGGTGACCATCGCCTGGAGGACGCCCGGGTCGGCGGGCGCGCCCCACGGAATGCCCATGCAGAGCTGGAAGACCGTGGGGTCGTCGAGCAGCCCCTCGGCGAGGAGCTGCTTGGCGAACCACAGCTGACCGGTGTCGAAGATCTCCAGCTCGGGCCGGACCCCGAGTTCCTGGATGCGCTTCGCGCCGGTGCGCAGCATGTCGGGGGTGGAGACGTAGAGGTTGCTGCCGTCGCCGAAGTTGAGCGAACCGCAGTCCAGGGTGCAGATGTCCGGCAGCAGATCCTCGACGTGGGGCAGCCGGTCGAGGCCGCCGACCAGGTCGGTGCCCGGCAGCTGACGGAGTGGGGCCTCCGGGTCGATGACGAGGTCACCGCCCATTCCGGCGGTCAGGTTGATGACCACATCGGTGCCGGTCTCCCGGATCCGCTCCACGACCTCCCGGTAGAGGCGGGGATCGCGGGAGGGCGCGCCGGTCTCCGGCTCGCGGACGTGGATGTGGACCACGGCCGCCCCGGCGCCGGCGGCCTCGACGGCGGAGGCGGCGATCTGCGCGGGCGTCACCGGGACATGGGGGCTGCGGCCGACGGTGTCGCCGGCTCCGGTGAGGGCGCAGGTGATGATGACGTCCTGGTTCACGGGCATACGAAAACGTCTCCTCTCGGGGAGTTCGGGGAGTTCGGGGAGTTCGGGGAGTTCGGGGAACTACGGGTTGCGAGGGGTGCGAGGTGTGGAGTCAGTGGCCGGGGGCGGGTGCGGTCAGGCAGGCGTCCACGTGGGCGGTCAGCGCGTCGTGCATGGACTGGGCGCCGGTGCCCGGGGAGCCGGGCTCGGCGGCCAGGACCTGGGAGGCCAGGCCGTCGATCAGCGCGGTGAGGGCGAGGGCCGCGCCGTCCACGTCGACCGGACGGAACACGCCCTGCTCGACACCGCGACGGATCACCTCCGCGACCGTCCCGCGCCACTGGCGGTAGTACTCCCCGTGGAGCCGTCCGACCGTGGTGGACCGGGCGGCCTCGGCCCAGAGGTCGAGCCAGACGCACCACTGCCGCCGTTGCTGCTCGGTGCGGGGCGTCTGGAGCTCGATCAGCAGGCGCAGCTCGTCCCCGGCGTGCCGGGTACCGGCCGTGGCGTCGGCACGGCGACGGGTGTCCTCGTCCATGCACCAGCGGACCGCCGCTTCGAGCAGCTCGTCACGGCCGGGGAAGTGGTAGTGGATCGCGGCCGTGCTGGTGTGGCAGGCCGCGGCGATGTCCGCGACCCGCACGGCATGGAACCCGCGCTCGGCGATCAGCCGGACGGTCTCGCGCACGATCTGCAGCGGCCTGCCGCCCTCGGGCGAGGGCGACGCCGGGCGAGGGGCCGACGGGGAACGCGCGGGCGACACCGCTGATGCCGCACCGGCCGCCGTGCCGCCTGCCGAGCCGGCCGCGTCCGCCGCACCGATCAGCAGGCCGACGTCCACGCCGCCGATGTCCGCGATCCGGGCCAGTTCGGCGGCGGTGAAGCGACGAGTGCCGTTCAGGGAACGGGACAGCTTCGACGGATCGATGACGATCCGCCGCGCGAACTCGCGCGCGCTCACACCCGCCGCGTCGATCACCTGTCGGACCCGTGCGGCCACCTCGTCCTGCTGCATGGTCGACCACCGTAGCCATGTGTTGAGAAAACCTCAACACCAGCAGAAGTGCTTCCGTTATCAGAAAAGGGCGTTGCGGTTCTGACTGATGCATCAGTCAGAACCGCAACGCCCCATCGTCGGCCGACGCCGGCCAGGTCACTCCTGGGTGAGCATCCCGCTCCGCAGCTTGCTCAGCATCCGGCTCAGCAGCCGGGACACATGCATCTGCGAGATCCCGAGCTCCGCGCCTATCTGCGCCTGGGTCATCTCCTGCCCGAAGCGCATGTCGATGATCCGGCGCTCCCGCTCGTCCAGTTCGCCCAGCAGGGGCGCGAGGGCGTGCAGGTTCTCCACGGTCTCCATGGCGGGGTCCGGCTCGCCCAGCACATCGGCGAAGGTGCGCCCGGAGTGCTGGCCGGGCCCGGACTCCGCGGTGTCGGTCGGCATGTCCAGGGAGCCCGCCGTATAGCCGTTGGAGGCGACGATTCCCTCCGTGACCTCGGACTCCTCGATCCCCAGGTCCTCCGCCAGCTCCTGCACCGTGGGGTCCCGGTCGAGGTCGCCGGCCAGGGACTCCTTCGCCTTCGCGAGATCGACCCGCAGCTCCTGGAGGCGCCGCGGCACATGCACCGCCCAGCTCGTGTCACGGAAGAACCGCTTGATCTCCCCGACGATGTACGGCACGGCGAACGATGTGAACTCGACCTCCCGCGAGAGGTCGAAGCGGTCGATCGCCTTGATCAGCCCGATGGTGCCGACCTGGACGATGTCCTCCATGTCGCCGCTGCCCCGGTTGCGGAAGCGGTTGGCGGCGAAGCGGACGAGGGAGAGGTTCATCTCGATGAGGGTGTTGCGCGCGTACTGGTACTCGTGCGTGCCCTCCTCCAGGACCTGGAGGCGGTCGAAGAAGAGACGCGAGAGCCGCCGCGCGTCCATCGGGGCGATCTTCCCGGCATCCTCGATCCACGGAAGCTCCTCGGCGGCGCCCGCCCGCTCCGTACCGGCCGTCCGCGCGGTCTGCGCGCTGTGCACGGTCATGTCGCTTCACGCTCCCTGGTTCCTGGATTCGTAGGCCCTGAGGCATGTTCGCCTTCCCAGGGGTACGGCTCTCATGCGCGGCGGAGGGAGTTGATCTGGCCACACGGCGCGAGTTGGCCGAAAACAGGCGGGGTTCGGCTCTGAGGCGCCGTCAGGGAAAGGCGCGAGCCGGAGGCGTGCACAGAAACCGCCCCACCGGTACGGGGGAGCCCGGTGGGGCGGTCGCCACCAGAGTGCCACAGGCAGGCGGTCGTTGGGACCGGACAGGCGCGTATTGGCCTACGGATGAGTCGATTTCGCCGCTCGTCCGCGCGGGCGCGCACCCTCGCCCGAGCGGGCGCGCACCGGGCGTACCGCGCGCCCCGTTGATTGCGGTGTCATGAACAGACGCCCCGCGCGGAATACGTGTCGGACCCACCGGCTTTCCGCTGTCGGCGGACGTCTCGTGCCCGGCGCCGAGCGCCCGCCGCCGAGGAACCGTGCGACGCGAAGGACGGAACGAGGAAGACCATGCCCCAGAACCCCACCATGCCCCGGGCCCACACCCCATCCCGGCTCCACCCGCTGGACAACCCCGCCCGCTCCTCGCTCACCGGTCCGCACGCCCACTTCGCCGAGAGCCACGGGCGGATCCTGCGCTACCCCGTCGACGTCACCCCCTGGATCGGGCTCCCGGACGCCCCGGACGCCCAGGACTGGGCCGATGTCGCGGCGCTCGCCGGGCCGGGCGGCTCCGTCGCCCTGGCCGCGTTCCAGGCGCAGCCGCCGGAGGAGTGGGAGATCACCTTCCGGGCCGAGGGCGTTCAGCTGGTCGACGTGTCGGTGGAGGCCGCACCCGACCCGGAGGCGGTCCTGCTGGGCCCGCGGGACGTGCCGGAGATGCTGGATCTGGTGGCCCGCACCCGCCCCGGCCCCTTCCTGCCGCGCACGGTCGAGCTGGGCACCTATCTGGGCATCCGCCGGGGCGGCGCGCTGGTGGCGATGGCGGGGGAGCGGCTGCACCCGCCGGGCTGGACCGAGATCAGCGGCGTCTGCACGGACGAGTCCGTACGGGGGCAGGGGCTGGCGAGCCGGCTGGTCCTGGCGGTCGCACACGGCATCCGAGAGCGCGGCGAGACGCCGTTCCTGCATGCGTCCGCCTCGAACACCGGGGCCGTACGGCTCTACGAGTCCCTCGGGTTCCGGCTCCGCCGGCGTACGGAATTCATCGCGGCCCTCGTCCCCGCCACGCTTCCGTCGGCCGAGGGGAACCGCAGGCCCTCACTGCGCTGACCGGGCCGCCGGTACCCGTACGACGGGACCTGCGGCATCCCGGCGGGAGGCCGGAGGTCCCGGGCCGGAAGTCCCGAACGGGACCTTCGGCACCCGCTCAGGGCCCTAAGCCCTCCTGTGCGAACGCCCGCGCCCCGGTCAACTGGAAGGGACCGGCCGAAACTGCGGGCGGCGCCGAGACACCAGCGGGAGGACAGGCCGTGCCCATGAGGTTGCTGGACATGGCACAGAAGCGGGCGTCGAAGCAGGCACGGAGGCAGAGAGGGGTGCGGCACCGGAGCGGTGCCGCACCCGGCCCGGACGCGGGCACCGCGTCGGTCTCCCGGAGCCGGATCGGCAACTGGACGCTGGTCGGCGGTCTCACGCTGCTGACGGTGCTGGTCGTGTTCCTCGACATCAGAACGGGCAACGACCTGCGGGTCGTGCCGCTGCTGGTGGTCGTCCCCGCGCTGGCCTCCGTCTACTGCAGCCTCCGCCAGACCATCTGGGTCGCGGTGTGGATCACCGCGGTCGTGGTCGGCTTCCGGGCCGGCGCGGACGGCACCTTCTGGGACTTCGTCTTCGGCATCGGCTTCGCCGTACTGGCCTGCGCCCTCGGGGTCGCCGCCTGCGCGGCGCGCATCCGGCACGCCACGGAGATGGCACGGCTGCGCTCGGCCGCCGTCACCCTGCAACGCCAGATCCTGCGGCCGCTGCCCGTGGTGACCGGTCACGTCCTCGCGCACGGCCTCTACGAGCCGATCGAGGAGGACCGCTTCGTCGGCGGCGACATCTACGAGGTCGTCGAGTCGCCCTACGGGACCCGCGTGATCATCGGTGACGTCCAGGGTAAGGGCCTCGCGGCCATCGGCGCCGGATTCGCGGCCATCGCCGCGTTCCGCGAGGCGGCCATCCGCGAACCCACGCTCACCGGGGTGGTGGAGGCGCTGGAGGACGCCGTCGTCCGGCACAACGTGTTCTCCGCCCAGACCGGTGAGGCCGAACGCTTCGTGACCGCGCTGGTGCTCGGGTTCGACGGGAGCGGCCGGGTGGAGGCCGTGAACTGCGGTCACCTGCCGCCCCGGCTGCTGCACGACGGACGGGCCTCGGCCGTCACCCTCCACCGGACGTACGTTCCGCTCGGCCTCGCCGGACTCAGCCGGGAGGCCCGGGCGACCGAGTCCTTCGACTTCCCGCCGGGCGCGACACTCCTCGTCGTCACCGACGGGGTGACCGAGGCCCGCGACACCGCCGGCGCCTTCTACCCGCTGGACGAGCGGGTCGGCGCCTGGGCCGGACGCGGTCCGAGCGAACTGCTCGACGCGCTCCACGTCGACCTGGAGGACTTCTCCGGCGGCGTCCGGCGCGACGACGTCGCCGCGCTCGCCCTGAGCCACGCCCCCGTCGACGGCGGCGGACGGTCCGAGACCACCGGCGAGGACGCCCTGCGCGTAGCGGCGGTCTGACCCACCGAACCCTCCTGATGCCCCCACGAGATGTCCCCACGAGACGTTTGTCGCGTGGGGACATTTTCAGGTGTACGGTGCATGTATGACCCCGGAACGGAAGATCCCGGAACGGCGCAGCCGCAAGGCGCGCCGCACCCGCGACACCCTGGCGCAGGCCGCGTTCGAGCTGGTGCTCGACCGGGGGCTGCGGAACGTGACGGTCGAGGAGATCGCGGAAGCCGCGGACGTCGACCGCCGTACGTTCAGCCGGTACTTCACGAGCAAGGAGGCCGCCGCCCTCGACTCCCTGCGGGGCGACGGCGACCGCATCAACGCGTCCCTGCGCGCCCGTCCGGCCCCGGAACCCCCGCTCCTCGCCTACCGGCGGGCCGTCCTCGACTGGCTCGCCGACCCCGGCGCGGAGCCCTGGCACCGCCGCCCCCGGATCTTCGACCTGCTGGTCGTCGCCGAGGAGGAGCCGACGCTCTACGCCGTCTTCCACCACATCCGGGTGGACGCCCAGGAGGACTCGGTGGCCATCGTCGCGGACCGGCTCGGCGTCGATCCGCGGCAGGACATCCGGCCCGCCGTGACCGTCGCCGCGGGCGCGGGCGCCCTGCTCGCCGCCCAGGCCGCCTGGGTGCGCGGAGGCCGCCCGGACGCCCTGCCCGACCTGGTCACCGAGGCCTTCGACGCGCTCTCCGCCGATCTGCTCGGCGTACCGCGCACCGCTCCGGAACACCACCGCACCACAGCAGCAGAAGCAGTAGCGGCTGAAGAAGCAGCACCAGAAACAGCAGCAGAAACAGAGGCAACCTCATGAGCACCTCCACCGACCACAGCTCCGCCCCGGCCCCGGCCCCGGTCTCGGACGAGTTCGCGGGCCGCACCGCCCTCGTCACCGGCGGCGCCTCCGGCATCGGCCTCGCCCTGGCCCGGCGGCTCGCCGCAGGCGGCGCGGCGGTCGTCGTCGCCGACTACGACGAGGAGAACGCGCGCAAGGCCGCGGCCGAGCTGGAGAGCACCGGAGCCAGGGCCGCCGCCGTCGCGATGGACGTCACCGACCCGGCCTCCGTCGAAGCGGGCGTGCGGTTCGCGGTGGACACCTTCGGCGCCCTCCACCTGGCCGTGAACAACGCCGGCATCGCCGGCCCCAGCAGCCCCACCGGCGCGTACCCGGTCGAGGACTGGAACCGCGTCGTCGCCACCAACCTCAGCGGCGTCTTCCACTCGATGCGCTACGAACTGCCCGCCATCGTCGCGGCGGGCGGCGGCGCGATCGTCAACATGTCCTCCATCCTCGGCACCAACGGCTTCGCGGGGTCGCCCGCCTACGTCGCGGCCAAGCACGGCGTCGTCGGCCTCACCAAGACCGCCGCGCTCGAATACGCCGGACAGAACGTCCGGGTCAACGCGGTCGGTCCCGGCTTCATCGACACCCCGCTCCTGCGGAACACCGACCCGGCGGCCCGCGAGCACCTGATCTCCCTCCACCCGGCCGGACGCCTCGGCACCGCCGAGGAGGTCGCCGAACTCGCCGCCTTCCTGCTCTCCGACAAGGCCTCCTTCATCCACGGCAGCTACCACCTGGTGGACGGCGGCTACTCCGCCCCGTGACCGAGGGCCCCGAGTGGCGGACGGGGGACACCGGGGCGACAAAGAGAACGAAGAGAACACGGGGCACGGGGGCACGGGGCGAAGAAGAGAACGAAAAGAACGAAGAGAAGCAAGAAGGAAGAGGCGAGGAGACCCCATGAAAGCCGTTCAGTACCGAGCCGTCGGATCCGCCCCCGAGGTGGTCACCGTCCCGGACCCCGAGCCCGGCCCCGGCCAGGTCCTGCTGAAGGTCACCGCCGCCGGCGTCTGCCACTCCGACATCGCCGTGATGAGCTGGCCCGCCGACCAGATCCCCTTCCCGCTGCCCCTCACCCTGGGCCACGAGGGCGTCGGCACGGTCGCCGCCCTCGGTGACGGCGTCGACGGCTTCGCGGTCGGCGACTCCGTCGCGGTGTACGGGCCGTGGGGCTGCGGCACCTGTGTGAACTGCGCCGAGGGCAAGGAGAACTACTGCCTGCGCGCCAAGGAGCTCGGCATCATGCCGCCCGGACTCGGCGCACCCGGCGCGATGGCCGAGTACATGATCGTCGACGACCCCCGTCATCTGATCCCGATCGGCGACCTCGACCCGGTGAAGACCGTGCCCCTCACCGACGCCGGACTCACCCCGTACCACGCGATCGTCCGCTCGCGGGCGAAGCTGGTGCCCGGTTCCACCGCGGTCGTCATCGGCACCGGCGGTCTCGGTCATGTCGCGATCCAGCTGCTGCGCGCCATGACGGCCGCCCGGGTGATCGCCCTGGACGTCACCGAGGACAAGCTCGCCCTGGCCAGGACCGTCGGCGCGCACGAAGCCGTTCTCTCCGACGAGAAGGCGGCCGCCCGTGTCATGGAACTGACCGGCGGACTCGGCGCGCACGTGGTGCTCGACTTCGTCGGAGCGCCGCCCACCGTGGTGACCGCCGGGGCCGTCGCCCGCGTGGACGGCGACGTCACCATCGTCGGCATCGGCGGCGGCGCGCTCCCGGTCGGCTTCGGGACACTTCCGTACGGCACCAACGTCAGCGCCCCCTACTGGGGCTCGCGCAAGGAACTCGCCGAGGTCCTCGACCTGGCCCACGCCGGGGCGGTGGACGTCCATGTGGAGACGTACTCCATCGACGAGGCCCCGCTCGCCTACGAACGCCTCCACGACGGCAGGATCAACGGCCGGGCCGTCATCCTCCCCGGCGCCTGACCCCTTCCGGCACCTTCCGCACCTTCCGGCCCCTCCCGGCCCCTCCTGGCACACGCCCGGTGTGCCGGGGGCGGCCGGAAATTCCCGGCGTGGGCGGCCCGCCCTCGTTAGACTGGCCCGCATGGGTTCGTACCGCTTCTACTTCTTCCGCTGATTCCCGGCCCGGACGGCCGCCGCGCGCCGCACCACGCGTCCCGCTGAGACGCCCCGGTGACGTCGACGTCACCCCGCGCGCCCGCCGCCGTCCCTTCCGCCGTCCGGCATCCACGCCCCGCCGTGCCGCGCCTCCGTGCGCCCGGCCGCGGGCCGTCACCCAGGGAAAAGGCACCCATGCACCCCCAGCGCGACCGCGCTCAACTGGCCATGAAAGACGTCTCCAAGGCGTACGGGGACCGCTCCGTACTCGACCAGGTGACCCTCACCGTCCGGCCCGGTGAGAAGACCGCCGTCATCGGCGAGAACGGCTCCGGAAAGTCCACCCTGCTCCGGCTGCTGGCCGGAGCGGAACAGCCGGACACCGGAGAGATCACCGTCCGGTTCCCCGGCTCCACCGGCTACCTCGCCCAGACCCTCGACCTCGACCCGTCCGACACCGTGCAGGACGCCGTCGACGCGGCCCTCGCCGAACTGCGCGACCTCGAACACCGCATCCGCGAGGCGGAGGCCGGCCTCTCCGGGCGGAAGCCCGGCGACCCGGAGCCCACCGACGCGGAACTCGCCGCGTACGGAGACCTCCTCACCGCTTACGAGGACCGCGACGGCTACCGGGCGGACGCCCGTACCGAAGCGGCTCTGCACGGCCTCGGTCTCGCCCACCTCACCCGCGACCGGGCCCTCGCCACACTCTCCGGCGGCGAGCAGTCCCGGCTCGCCCTCGCCTGCGTCCTGGCCGCCGCCCCCGAACTGCTGCTGCTCGACGAGCCGACCAACCACCTCGACGCCCGTGCCGTCGGCTGGCTGGAGGACCACCTGCGCGCCCACCGGGGCACCGTCGTGGCGATCACCCACGACCGGGCGTTCCTGGAGCGCGTCACCTCGGTGATCCTGGAGGTCGACCGCGATCTGCGCTCAGTCACCCGGTACGGCGACGGCTGGGACGGCTACCGCACCGCCAAGGCCGCCGCCCGCCGCCGCTGGGCCCAGGAGCACGAGGAGTACGTGGCGGAGCTGGCCCGCACCGAGGAACTGGTCGAGGCGGCCGGAGCGCGGCTCGCGGCCACCGGAGGCGACCCGAAGCAGGGCTTCGGCAAGCACCGCCGCTCGCACGAGGCCAAACTGTCGGGCCAGGTCAGGTCCGCCCGGACCCGGCTGGACGCCCTGCGCAGGTCCCCCGTGCCACCCCCGCCCCGCCCACTCGCCTTCACCGGCCGCCCGACCGTCACCACGGAGGCCAGCGGAGCGGAGAGCGCCGGGACCACGGGGACCGCCGGGGCCACAGGGACCGCCGGGACCGCCGACGCCACCGGCCGGCCGGACTGCACGAGGCCCCTCGTGGAGCTGGCCGACGTCTCCGTGGGGGACCGCCTCCGCCTCCCCTCCCTGCGCGTGGCCCCGGGAGCCCGCCTCCTGGTGACCGGCGAGAACGGGGCCGGGAAGACCACCCTGCTGCGGGTCCTCGCGGGCGACCTGGCCCCCGACACCGGCACGGTCACCCGGCACGCCCGCATCGGCTACCTCCCGCAGGAACTGCCCGCCCGGCCGACCCGGCGCACCCTGCTCGCCACCTTCGCGGCCGGCCGCCCCGGCTTCCCCGACGAGTACGCCGACGAGCTCCTGGCTCTCGGACTGTTCCGCCCCGAGGACCTCGACGTGCCCGTCGCCTCCCTCTCCGTGGGCCAGCAGCGCAGGCTCGCCCTGGCCCGGCTGGTGACCCGGCCGGCCGATCTGCTGGTGCTGGACGAGCCGACGAACCACATCGCGCTGAGCCTGGTCGAGGAGCTGGAGCAGGCCCTCGACCAGTACCGGGGCGCGGTCGTCGTCGTCTCGCACGACCGCAGCTTCCGGTCCCGCTTCACCGGTGACGTGCTGGAACTGCGGGCCGGCCGCCAGGTGGGCACGGTTCCGCCCCCGGCCCCGGCCTACGCGTCGGGGGAGGCGGCCGTCCCGCGCAGCTGAGCGCGCAGCCGGTCGACGAACACCCGCTGACCGGCGACCAGCCGCTCGACGGCCTGCTCCGGCGTGCACCAGGCGAACCGGTCCATCTCCGGGAACTCCTGCTGCACGCCGGACCCGCGCGGCCACTCCATCGTGAACGTCCCCGGCACGACGGACGCCACGTCCAGCTCCGCCTCCAGGGCCCACACGGTCACCGTCTTGCCGCCGCGCTGCCGGGCATCGCCGAGCGCGATCCACTCACCCGGCGGGACGGGCACCCCGAGCTCCTCCGTGAACTCGCGGCGGGCAGCAGCCTCGGCGCCTTCCTCCGACTCGTACTCGCCCTTCGGCACCGACCAGGCGGCCGCCTCCCGCCCCGCCCAGAACGGCCCGCCCATGTGCCCGATCAGCACCTCGACATCCCGCTCGCCCCCGGCGTCCGTGACCCGGAAGAGAAGAAGCCCCGCACTGCGCCTGCCGGTCGACATGTCGTCAAGTCTGCTGCGGCGGAGTGCGGGGCGCCAGGTGAGGTGTCACGTCTTGCGGTAGCCGTACGCCTCCGAGGCCGCCGCCTCCACCGCCGCGAGGTCGCCGCCCGCCGAGGCGGTCACCACGGCGGCCACCGCGCCCTCCACGAACGGCGCGTCCACGAGCCGCGTGTTCTCGGGCAGCTCGTCGCCCTCGGCGAGCATGGCCTTCACCGTGAGGACCGCGCTGCCCAGATCCACCAGGACCGCCACGCCCGCACCCCGGTCCACCGAGGCGGCGGCCCGGCCGATCAGCTCCGCGCTCGTCCCCAGTGCGCCGTTCGGCAGCCCACCGGCCGGGGCGACCGGCGCGGTCACCCCTCCGGCGGCGAGCCCCCGGGCCAGCTCCGCGACCGACTCGGCGACCGGGCCGCTGTGGGAGACCAGCACGATGCCCACCTGCGCCTCGCCGCTCATGCGCCCGCTCCGTCCGCCGCCGTCGCCGCGAGGGCCTCGACCAGCAGCGCCGACGAGGTCGCTCCCGGGTCCTGATGCCCGATGCTGCGCTCGCCGAGATAGCTGGCCCGGCCCTTGCGCGCCTGCAACGGCACCGTCGCCTCCGCACCCGCCCGGGCCGCGTTCGCCGCCCCTTCGAACGAGGTGGCGAGGGCCTCCGCCGCGGGCAGCAGCGCGTCGAGCATCGTCTTGTCCCCGGCCTGGGCGCCGCCCAGCTGCCCCACCGCGGCGACCCCCGCCGCGAACGCCTGCGCCAACTGCTCCCGCGTCACCTCGTCGGCGTCGCCGAGCGCCTTGCCCGTACGGCGCAGCAGCGTCCCGTACAGCGGTCCGGACGCCCCGCCGACGGTGGAGATGAGCTGGCGTCCGGCCAGGGCGAGCACCGCGCCGGGGGTGGCGGGCGCGTCCTTCTCCAGCACCGCCGTCACCGCCGTGAAGCCGCGCTGAAGATTGCTGCCGTGATCGGCGTCCCCGATCGCCGAGTCCAGCTCCGTCAGATGGTTCGCCTCACGCTCCACGGACGCCGCTGCAGCGGTCATCCAGCGGCGGAAGAAGTCGGTGTCGAGCACATGATCTCCTGTTCCTCGGTCCCGCCGGAACGGATCGTCCCGGTGGCACGGACAGTGCGGGCAGTACGGCCGGCCGGCCCCGCGCCGGGGTCGCGCACGCGGTCACGGGATCCGGCCGGCGGCTCAGCAGCCCCAGCGGAGCGCGGCCGTCCGCACCGGGGCGTCCCACAGCCGCAGCAGCTCCTCGTCGACCTGGCACAGCGTCACCGAGCAGCCTGCCATGTCGAGCGACGTCACATAGTTCCCCACGAGCGTACGAGCCACCGGAACGCCCCGCTCGGACAGGACCCGGTGGACCTCGGCATTGAACCCGTACAGCTCCAGCAGCGGTGTCGCCCCCATGCCGTTCACCAGCGCCAGCACCGGACCGGTGGGCCGCAGGTCCTCCAGGACGGCGTTCACGGCGAAGTCGGCGATCTCCCCGGACGTCATCATCGGCCGCCGCTCACGCCCCGGCTCCCCGTGGATCCCGATGCCCAACTCCAGCTCCCCGGAGGGCAGATCGAAGGTGGGGCTGCCCTTGGCCGGCGTGGTGACCGCGCCGAGCGCCACCCCGAAGCTGCGCGAGGCCCCGTTCACCTGCCGCGCGACGGCGGCCACCCGCTCCAGCGGAGCGCCCTCGTCCGCCAGTGCTCCGGCGATCTTCTCGACGAACAGCGTCGCTCCCGTGCCGCGCCGCCCGGCGGTGAACGTACTGTCGCTCACGGCCACGTCGTCGTCCACCACCACCTGGGCGACCTGGACCCCCTCGTCCTCGGCCAGCTCGGCGGCCATCTCGAAGTTAAGCACGTCACCGGTGTAGTTCTTGACGACGAACAGCACCCCCGCCCCACTGTCGACGGCCGCCGCGGCCCGCACCATCTGGTCCGGCACGGGCGAGGTGAACACCTCACCGGGACAGGCGGCCGACAGCATCCCGGGCCCGACGAACCCGGCATGCAGCGGCTCATGCCCGGAACCGCCCCCGGAGACGAGCCCCACCTTCCCCGCAACGGGCGCGTCCCTCCGGGCGACGACCCGGTTCTCCACATCGACGGTCAGCTCGGGGTGCGCGGCCGCGATCCCCCTCAGCGCATCGGCGACGACGGTCTCGGGAACGTTGATGAGCATCTTCATGCCGATCTCCTGGTGAGCGTAGCAGAGGGCTTCGTGACCTGCGTTTCTCCAGGTCAGCAGAGGTATGGCCAGTTGTGGATCTTGGCGGTCCGTGGCGGCTTGCTGCGGCTTGTGGCGGTACTGATGCTGACTGCTTGCTGAGTTCGCTGACTCGTCGTCAGTTTATCGGCGCGGCGCTTTTGATCTTGAGGGATGGCTTCTGGGCGCTCCAACGTGATGATGCCAACGTGGCATGTGCGATGCCACCGCAAAGGCAGCCTGCGAAGGTCCAGGGGCAAAGCGTCGGAGCTTGAGGTGGCCGTTCCGGATCCGGATGGTGGGGGTGCGCGTGGGCATCTGAGTCCGAGCCTGCCGAGAGGTGAGGGCTGGGCGCGGTGCAGAGAAGCTTTTGCGGGGGCGGTGTGCTCCCGGATATGACGGACATCCTTGATGTGGAAATGTCACACGAGCATGTGGAAATCTCACACGAGCGAGGTGGAGCCATCCCTGCGGCAACATCGTGGCGACGGAACGGGCGGATCCTGCGTAACTTGATGCGGCGCGCCGACAGAAGGTGCACCGGATGTATGGCTTTCGGTATTACTTCGCCTCGAACGCCCTTGTAAGGGAAACCCCATCACTGGCGTCGCGGAATAGGTGGACCGCAAGTCCATCAAGAGGCGTGCCGCACGTATTGGTACCTGAAGCCGACGGGATCGCCAAGGCCCCCGGACTTACATGACCTCTGGGGAGCCACCCGATGACTTCAACGCTTAGGTGGAACCGCAGGTTCTTCGTCTGCTGCTGGTACAAGATTTCCGAAGGGCTGGCCTGCGGAGATGCTGGCGCTGATGCGTTCCGCGAGCGAGATGGTCTGGAAATGGTCCGGATCTTGGTGCTTGCTCGGGTGCCCTGTGATGGAGCAACCAGTGTTGGGGTCGACGTGGAGCGGCCAGGTTGTGGTGGAATTTCGCCCGATCCGGTGAGGAGATCGTACAGGCGCGAAAGGACTGGCAGGAGGGCTTGCGGTTCGGTGAGGTGCAGGGCTACGGCGGCGCTCGCCTGCCCGCCCCGGAACTGCCCACGACCCCGCCGAAGCCACGCGGATGAGCGCGCTGAGCTGCGGAAACCTGAAGACGGGCTGGCCGCGCTTCCACGGGCGGCCGCTACGCCGACTGCCCTATTCGCACCTGTCTTGTGCTCGGGGCTCGGGGGACTAGTGGATTTGAGAGGCGGTCTATCGAGTCTCGTGTTCGAACTTGTGTGTCAGGGTTCAATCGGATCGATGCTGACCATCTGCTGACTTTCCTGATTGACGGTCAGGTGATGATGGCTGTCTGTCGTCCCGGATGCCGGATGCCGGATGCCGGATGCCGGATGCCGGAAACCGGTCCAGGTGGTGTAGCTGAGGGTGACGGGGTGCCTAGTTCGTCCGGCTGATCGCCCAGCCGCCTTCGCCGAGAGCCTGCATGACCGCTCCGGCTGGGCTGCCAGGACTCCGCATCGGACACATCTGCCGAAGTCGAGGGCCAGGTCTGCCGCTGAGTCGGGACCGCAAGCTCGGACCGGCCCGCATCGATCCGGTCATGGGCCTGCCCGCCTCGCCGGTGATCGGCTACTCCTAGTCCACTCCACCGTCGACGACCATTCGGCTCACCTGCAGCGAAGCCCTCACCGGCGACCGCCAGGACACAGTTCCCCGTTGATCCAGTGGCCGGAGCATCCCCGCGCGCGGGGATGGTCCCCACGCATGCGCCACCAACACCACCGACGTATGCTGCTCCTCCCCGCGCTGGCGGGGATGGTCCTCAGTGCGACCTTTAGGCCGTGAGATTCGTCGCCTGCTCCCCCGCGCCCGCGGGGATGGTCCCGTGTCTTGCTCCTGGTGGCAGTGCGCAGCCGGGCGGCAAGGAGCAAAGGCTCCGCGACACGACAACGACCCGAGGTGCCTCATGGTGGAGCTGCACTACGCCGCCATGGTGCAGGGGGGCCGGGTCAGTAGGCTCGCCGGTAGGTCTCTCCGGGCGGTAGTTCTTCGTTTGTCGCTTCCCGGTACGCATCCCGCGCGCTCGGGGAGGCGCTCGTGCCTGGGCGGAGCTTCATCCGGTGTGCCCTTGCGTGCCTTGCAGCAGCCGTCTCGTTGCCCTCCTCCTGGACAGAAGGTGGTGTGACGGTGAACGGGTCGTCCGCTGCGTCCAGGACAGGGAACTCCAGGTCTCGCCGATTGTTGACGGCCACGACCACGATGCTTGCGGCCAAGGCCGCGCCGGTAGAGATGGCTGCCCGGTTCCTTCTGAGGAAGGCCCGCACCTTCTGAGTGGTAGAGGGGGTCTGGCCGTCCCACGCCGTTGATTCAATGCCCGCAGCGGGCTCATCGCGGATGTCCACTTGCATAGACCTACCGGAAGCACGACGCCCCTGTCTTCAGGTTGGCCAACATCTCCAGACGTTTCCGGCCCGCACTGGACACGGCGCGCGGAGCGGGCTGGGGCAGTTCGGGGACGGGCCGACGGTCACCCACTTCCGTACGCCACCGGTCAACTTGATTGCGCCGAGGGGTTGATGAGCGAGAGTTCTGCGGATGCCGGGTGCCGGCCACCTGCGCGGCGACGCTGCGGGGGCTTGCTACGAAGTCTCCGACCGACATGCCTTCGGCCTGGATGTGCTGCTCGGGCATGCCGGTCTCCTGGTCTAACGGCGGGTGCAAACGGGGGAGCGGTCGTCGCCAGTCTCCTCGTGGTCGCCGGTGGGCTGGGCGGCGGACGTGTCTACGCCGTGGTGCCGGTGACCGTGCCGACGCCGGGATGGTGCCGCTGGACCGGGTCGCCAGCCGGTACAGCTGGCCGCAGGCGGAAGGCACTTCAGGACGGCTGGCGCGGGCCCGCGAAGTGGATGACACGTTGTTGTGGGTTGTGGCTTCCCGAGCCCCGTGCGGAGTTGGTGCTTCTCCAAGGTGAGCTAATTGACAACCCGGATCAGGGCCGAGACATCGGCGCGGAGCTGTTCGAGTTCCTCGTTCCTGTTGGGCGAACCACTCCCTGAGCTGGGTGATGGGCGCACCCGACGCCCACATGCGTCGTCGCGAATTGGCCGCCAGCAGCCAGGCCCGAGCCCACAGCGCGCGGTCAACGATGTTCATGCACTGAGGGGTGACGGCTATGCCAACGCGTTGACCGATGCCGCGACCAGGGCAATGCGTGCTGGCCGGCCTGGGGTCTTCTAGGGTTAGCACAGGACTGGAGGAGGAACCTGGATGGACCACGACCTGGACGAACTGCCGCACGTTGCCCGGATCTTGAACGAGGCTCTCGCTTCCTTGTACAGGGCGGTGTTGTGACCGACGGGCCTTCCTCCAGGCCATACACACGATCTACCAGATCGCGCCACGAGACGTGGGTGCTCCCACAGATTGATCACGACCAGATACAGGCTCTAGGGGTGCTACTTGCGGCGGCGGGCGGCTCACCTCCGCTCGCGCGGAGAGCACTGCACCTGCCAGGGCAAGGGCCACGGCGTCGGCGGCTCACCTCCGCCCGCGCGGAGAGCACCGGGCCGGAGGATTCGACGGCCACCGCCCCAACGACTCACCTCCGCTCGCGCGGAGAGCACCCGCGGATCGCGTCCGGGGTGTGCCGTTCGCACGGCTCACCTCCGCTCGCGCGGAGAGCACCCCGCGTTCGCCCGGCGCGAGGGCCTGGGCTACGGCTCACCTCCGCTCGCGCGGAGAGCACGGGAACTCGTGGGGGGAGCGGCGGAGGGGGCGGCTTCGACGGTGACCTGTAGCCGAGGTCACCACTCTGGCAGGGGACTTGCCGTCGAGCGCTAGTCGTGCGGGTAGTCCTTGTGCTCGACGTAGGGGGCGGCGAGGAGCCGCAGCTGGTACTCAGCAGTCCGGTCGGCTGCCCCACCTGCTCCCAGGTGCGGGATGACGGTGTCCTCCAGGAGCGCGAGGTGCACCTCGCAGGTGGCGACGGAGAACCGGGCATGCGCTGCGGCCTGCTCGGGATCTACACCGAACCGCTCGGGGGCCCTAGCCACCGTGCTGCTAGCGAAACGTGCCTTCTCTAGCTTCTCGTCGAGCCGCGCCCGGAGGAAGGCCACCAAGGCGTCGGTCATGAAGGGCTCCCTGTGTTCTGCTGCTCGCGAAGGTCGTCGAGCAGCGACGGATTGACGATCTGGATGATGGTCTCAATTTCACGTCCCCCTGTTCACCTAGACCGTGACGCCCCGCGAGATCGACGGCGTGTGCCACCTGCCGAACTAACGCCCCTGGGCCGCTGTGTACGGCACGGCGGCCCGCAACCCGGGGAGAACTGCCCGGTGACCAGCTTCTCCGGCTCACCTCCGCTCGCGCGGAGAGCACGCGTCGAGTATGGACAGCATCATGGCCGTGGTCGGCTCACCTCCGCTTGCGCGGAGAGCGCTGCGGCCACGGCGGACTGCCCCTGGGCGAGGACGGCTCACCTCCGCTCGCGCGGAGAGCACGGCAGCGACGCCGCAAACAGCGCCGCCTCGGTCGGCTTACCTCCGCTCTCGCGGAGAGCTGCGAACATCGCGGTGGTGACGGACGGGTCACCTCCGCTCCTGCGGATCAGTACCCTGTGGAATCCCTCGCTGACGGTGCGACGACCGGCTCACGCCCGTTCGTGTAGAGAGCTCTCTTCGTGGCCTCGCTTTACGATCCTCGACGTCATTCCGCTGCTTTCCGTGCGAGCGGAATTTGATCGGAGATAGTCGCTCAGACAACTCACGCCGAGCGGTTCACATAAATTCGTGCGCGGACAGCAACGCCACCTTCCGTACACTACCCTGGTGGGCGGCTTATTCTCACTCCCGCGCAAGGGCGGCCCACTGCGACCAGGAGCCAGGCACGGCTTCGATCGCACTCTGGTGAACTCATCGAGCGGGAGCAATACTGAGAAGTCCGCATCCGTAGGCCTTGCCGCGCCCGATGCCGGTAGTGATCTTTTCGCGAAGCAGTTCGGTGTCGAGTACTCGCGCTGTCCCATCGAATTGCGTGCGGGCATGCTGAATTCTCTGTTTTGCAGCAGGGTCCTTGGGGCCCTGCTGGCCTCGTACAGTGGCAAGCGGGTGGGCGGTGGTGTGCAATGGCTCCAGCCCGCCGGCGTTGGACTGGCGTTCCCACCATTCAATAGCGGCATTGCCGCTCAAGGCCACGACCGGCGGGAGCTTATAGGCTTGTCGAGAGGTGGCACCTGGCTTCCGGACGGGGCTGGCCACGCAGCGGTAGTTGACGACCATCCCCTTGTGCAGGTTCGACAACAATGCGTCGAGTGATCGCGTTTCGACGTTGCCGTAAGCGTCTGGCAGGCGTGCGGAGTCAGGTTCTATGTGGCTCTGTAGCAGAATTTGCGGCCCACGCGGGCTTTCCTCTGCGCGGAACAAGACTCCGAATGCGGCCCGGGCGGGCCCTTCGGCTCCGTCGGGAAACATCTGCAGCATGCGTTGGTGCAGCCGGATGCCTTGGTCGCTGCCGGCGAGGTCCCTTCGGGCTTCGCGAGAACTGGGCGAGGGCACGATGCGGGTCAGCCACAGAGTCACCGGGCGCTCCTCTCCGGTTGAACGAAATGGGTGTCGATATAGGTTTGGAGCTTTTCCAAGTAGCCAGTGCCGAAGCCTTCGTATGCGGCTTCCGGCAGGTGTACGGCTCGCCGGTACAGCGGCCGGGGCCGGTACTGGCGCTCCAGCGGTGCGAACGACAGCGGCTCGTCGGTGACTTCGCCGCTGTGGTGATCGCCGTCGCCCCTGTCCGGGGCGTCGGAGTCAACGGGGAGCGCCCCGAGCGGTCTGTCGCTGTAGAAGTCGGTTGCCTGTGGGCCGCGGCGCGGCCTCTTGGTTGCCAGGGGCAGCCGTACGAGGTGGTGCAGTGGATCTTCTACGGTTCCCAGCAGGATCGGGCCCTCCGGCGGGCAGGACCGGCGGCCGAGGAACAGGGGCCAGTGCGGGTCACGGAGGGCATCGGCGCATACGTGTAGCAGCTCGGCGTCGTCGGAGGTGAGTGCGAGGGTGAAAGCCGCGTCGGCCAGATACTGACGCTTGGAGACCAGAGTGCCCTTGTCCTTGGCCCGGCGTTTCCCGTCAACGGTGATCACCTTTTCGTCGGCGGGTAGCCCACCGCCTACGGTGTGGAAGTCGGACAGGACTACGCCGGGGCGGTCGACCCGTACGGTCATCGACAGTGCTGTGAGGTCGTTCAGGGGTTCTCCTCGCTCCCGCCCGAGACCTGCGGCCAGCATGCCCACGACGCCGGACCGGGTGGGGAATCTGGCGGTGTCACGCAGGAGGTACTTGCTGTGGGTGCCCCAGGACTGCAGTGGGCCGGCCACGCGCAGCAACAGCCCGCGGGCGGGTCGCTCGGTCACTGCGGGGCCTCGGCGAGCGCCACGTCGACGGTGGCGGTGACGAGGGCTTCGAAGGACGCGTGACGCTCTCCGAGGTGCTCCAGCTTGTCGAAGTGGAGGGAGGCGTGCGCCGCGTGGAGAACGCGGCTGGGGCCGAGGAGGGTGTTCGCGGCCTTGGCGTAGGCGTCGATACCTTCCACGGAGCGCGCAACGAAGCCGCCGTGCTGGGCGGACCGTACGGGCTCCTCGAAGGCTGCGGCGAAGGACAGGGGCCGGTCGGAGCGGACCGCCACGTGGACCAGGTGGGGGAGCGAGTGCGGGGCGGTGGAGTTCTTCTTGGCCTGCGGAAGCGACTCGATGAAGGAGAGCAGGAACTGGGTGGCGAGTTCGCGGGCGGCATCGACGGCGATGTCGTTGTCGTCGCTCAGGTTCTTGGTGAGTTCCTGTAGGTCGACTGTGGCGAACCGGTACAGGGTGCCGGTGCTGAACTCGGCGGTGCCCATGTGGCCGCTGCCTGTTTCATCGCCCTTTGTCGCGGTGACATCGTCGACGGCTGCGAAGTAGTCGAGTTCGACCTCGGTGGTGTGGGTGGTGAAGGCGTGCGCGACCTGGACGGCGCCGTCGACACCGGCCCGGTCGACTTCGGCGAGCATGCGGCCGAAGAGGTTGATGACGCCGTTCCTCTTGAGGAGGATCTTGTCGATCTTCCCTTTCAGGGCGCTCTCGGGCTTCGTCTTTCCCTTGCCGGTGAAGTCGGTCGTGAGCGCGTCCTTGTGGGCTTCGGCGATGTCCGCCAGTTCCTCGACGGCGTCTTCGGGGAGGTAGATGAGCGCGTTGGTCAGAACCTTGTTCGTGATGGGCTGCTTGTCCTTCCCCTTGGCCACCTCCCACTTGATGCTGCTTCCCGCCGCAACATGCGCACCTGCACGTCCGGCAAGCGCCTCGTCCCACCCACGGTCGCGGAGTACTTCGGCGACCCGCTCACCGATGCGGCGTGTGCGCAGCGCGCTGTCACCGAGCGCTTCCTGGAAGTGCTCGCGGATGGCCCGCTTCCAGGACTGGCTGGAGATGCGGGTCCGCAGGGCGTCGCCGTAGAGCATGGTCTTGACCGAGTTGGTGTCGTCCCGATTCAGGTTCGCGTACGGAACGGGCTGAACGACGTGGATATCGACGAAGCGTGGCTTGAGGGCCATCAGGGAGCTCCTGTGGGTGAGAGGGTCAGTCCCGGTCGGCACGGGCCGTGATCCGGTAGAAGTCCTGCAGCCAGCAGCGACTGATACGCCCCGACTGGTAGGGCCAGTTGACGAGGTCTGCCAGCAACTGTCCCCAGTCGATCGGGGCACCGGCGGAGCGCACCTGATTCACCGCAGCGGGGAGGTGCAGGTGGATACCGCGGAGACTCTGCCGCGTCAGGAGGTTGATGCGGTTCTCCGCGGCGCTCATCCGCATGGAGGAACCCTTCGCCATGACGGCTTGTCCCAGAGTCGCACCGAACGAGGATCCGTACGGGGTGGGTTCTGACGGCGCGGTTGCCTCGTCCGGTTCGCCGTTCTCTGGAAGAGCCTGCTCGCCTTGTTCTGTGGCGGCGTCTTCGTCGTCTTCCTGGCCGGGTGCGAAAGCGTGTCGTGGCTGGGCTGCGATCAGTGAAGCCACCGTGTAGTGGGCCTGCGCTGTTCGGTCATCACATCCTTCCGGCAGGCGCGTCGTCAGCAGCCGGTGCATCGGGCGGGCGCGCGGGTGGTCCAGATCGCGGCGCAGCCCCGCGCGCAGCGCGGCACGGGCCCCGGGGTCCGTGCGGCACAGGTGTTCGATACTCAGGGCGAAGGCGGCATACGAGGCGCGAGTCCTCTGGCGCTTGTCTGGATCAGGGGCTTGGGGGGTCACTGCTTGTCCTCGGGTCGGTGGGCGACGCTCACGGCTTCTTGGCCGCCCTGGTCGTCTTCGATTGCTCCATCGCCTTGAGCGGGTCCTTCAGGGCGGCGAGGATGATCGCCTTCGCGCTGGTGACGGCCTTCGCGCCCCGTGGGGTGCGTGTCACGGAATCGGTTACCGCCTCGTACGCGTCAAGTGCGTGGCGCCCGAAGGCCCGGCATGCGGCCTCGAAATCGAAGCCGGAGTCCACAGCGCCGCCAGATCGGGTCAACTGCCGGAACCTCGACCAGAACTCGTCCTCCGCCGACGGCCAGTACCGTGCCGCGACCGCGTCCATCCAGGCCCCAGGGTCGTTCTTCTTGTCATCCGTGTATTTCAGCCACGCTTCTTTTGTGGCCTGCTCCAGCCGGTGCCCGAAGAGCTCGCCGAGTTCGCGGAGCTGGCGTACGGGCAGGTCGCTGCTCACCACGTCTTCCTCGACTCGGGAGAGAAGTACCGGGGTGGCGGAGTCGACGTATTGATGGTTGGCGGCCTGGCTGGCGTCCTGTTCGAAGCCGAGCGCACGTACTCGCAAGTACTCGCTGACGTCGAAGGCGTGGTCCATCACCTTCGGCTGGATGGGGCTGGCGTCGTCCAGCTGCTTCAGCAGAAGGGCGTCGATGTCCCGCCAGAGGGAACGGGAGGAGCGTGCGAGCCGGGGGAACGTCTCTCCGTCCTTGCCGATGTCCCAGATCAGGTAGTCGTCCTCCGGCCGGATCCGCCCGGCATCGTAGGCCCAGGTGATGTACGCGTCGGTGGCGTGCTCGCCGTCCTCGGCGGCGACCAAGTACAGGGCGTGCTGCGAACAGGCGGTGAGCCGCGAGCAGGGGCCCTGCGGTTCGGGCATCGGCTTGAGCGGGTCCGGAAGATCCTCTCGCTCCCACGGGCACAGGTCGGTCTGCCGGCTGACGTCGCCGTCCGGCGGGGTCAGACCCGCCAGCAGCGTTAGTAGAAGGTTGTCGCACTCCGGGTGGTACGACAGCGCGGCCCGCAGGGGTGACGCCTTCGCGTAATGGTGGCTCACATGGTCGACTGCACGCCTCGAGAGGGCCCCGGGGGCTCCCCAGTAATGCCAGGTCAGCAGCGACAGCGTCGCCTGTGAAAGGTGGGGAAGAACGAGCTCGGCATGGCTCCAGTGCCCGAACCAGGAGTGGTTGTTGCCCGCTGACCGGCTCATGACCAGCTTGTGGATCCCGGCAGTCTGGTTCCTGTCGCACTGGTCGGGGAGACGAGGGTCCTGGAACCAGGGACGATCACGGTCGAACAGGTCGAAACGATGGGACCACTGGTCGAAGTAGCCCGCGATGCCCGCCTTGCGGCCGCCGGGGAGTTCGATGCTCTGCTCAGGAAAGCCCTGCTCAAGGATCTCCTCCCGCCGATCGCCCCAGCTTCCGGGACCGGCCTCGTCCAGAGCGGTGATCCGGGCGGTCAGCGCGTACAGCAAGCGCAGCAGAGCCGAGTGAGCCGGAGCTTCCGGAACCAGCAGCGTGCGAATCTCTCCGGCACGCAGGAACAGATTCCTCAGACCCACATACGGCGGACCCGACTTCCCCTCCAGCCATGCGACAGGAATCCATGGCTGTTCGATCAGATTGGACGCAGGCGTAGCCACGCCCCTCCCCCCCCGTGGTCGGACATCCCCTAGATGCTAGACGGACGTACGGGACGGAGTGCCCGTTTACGGCAACTCGTCGATCATCAGGCCGTGTTCACTCATGCAGAATCGATGCTTCGAGCCGGTGTACACCCACCTACCGTCTTCCGACTTTTTCAGATTCAGCCGGAGAACATTCTTGAGGGCGGCCATGCCGCGCCAGGCATTATTGGCATCACCCTCCACGCCCTCGACGAGTCGCTTTGGTACCGGAATCAGATATGGGACCAGCTGGCCCGGCACCGGTCTCCCCTTGGGACCGCGCTCAAGTCTCCGCTCCGGAACGCCGTCCTCCAGGAGATACACCCGGTTCCCCGGCTGGCCGTGCTCGTACAGACAGACCACCTGCACCACGTCCTCCCCGAGCACGGAGGAGAGGAGCTCGGGCTCCATACCGGTGTGGTCGCGGCTCAGCAGTCCGAGGTCGCCATCGAGCTCTCCCGGTCCAGGCACCGCCAGCCACCGCGCAGTACCGCTGGCCTTGTGTTCACGGACCGTGCGCTGATTGTCGAGCTGCTGGAGCTCACGCGCCGCCGGCCCCTCCAGCCTGTCGGCGAACTCGTCGGCATACACCTCATCCAGCACGAGGGGCAGCTCTTCGGGCAAGGCAACCGTCCTGCCGGTCCCCAGGAGCAGGTCAGTGCGCCGTACCAGCGCGGCGTCGTCCAGTTCCGACGCGTTGTCCGCTCGGAGCACCACCAGCCTCGACCGGTCACCCACGCTCTGCACCGCACGGGCCAGCAAGGCCGCGAGCGGCGCCGGTCCGGATAGGACGAGGTCGAAATACAGGCCCCGAACATGCTCCAGCATCGACGTCGTCACCAGCACCGAGGGGCCAGAGACTCCACCATTCAGGGCGAAGGCACCCCGGCAGGCTGCAAGACGCTGCCACCGGTCCTTGTTCCGCATCTGTTCAT
Organism: Streptomyces sp. DSM 106670; assembly: GCF_055792845.1. NCBI lineage: Bacteria > Bacillati > Actinomycetota > Actinomycetes > Kitasatosporales > Streptomycetaceae > Streptomyces > Streptomyces sp. DSM 106670. The sequence continues at coordinate 346,321 of NZ_CM147704.1, read as the reverse complement.
GCATCAGGGTCACGTTCAGACCGGGGAAGTCCTTCGTGAGCTGATGAAACGTGCGGATGGCTTCCGCAGACGTCGCTCGGTAGACAGCGGCTCTTCCGTTTCCGGCTGCGACGATCGGTGCAAGAGCCGCATCGATCGCGCCGTACGGCATACCGTCAACGACTTCGATGCTGAGCGTGCTTGCACGAGCGGCATCGGCAGGCTGCTGGGGCAGGTGACCGCCTCCGGACTGAGCATCCACGAACGACCACCCCGGCGACCGGCGGGGCTGCATCACTGGCTCCCTGCCCCCTCCTGCGCCATGTCGGTAGGCCGCCAGCATCGCGTCTACCGACTTGTCCGCAGCCGTCGCGGCCAGGACAACCGGGATCCGCAACGCTGCAGCCCACTCCAGGAACCGCAGCATCAGCTCATGCCCCCAGGCACCGCGGGCATGGGCTTCATCCACCACGACGACCTTGCCGGAAAGAGCAAAGAGCCTCATGACGTTGAACTTCACCGGCATGACAGCCTGCAGAAGTTCGTCCACCGTCCCCGTGCCGAGCGCAGCCAATAGCGCGCGGTGATGGGAGTTGAGCCAGCTGTTCGCCGTCGGGGCCCACTCCTCACCAGGCTCCGGACTGACTCCGCCGGCCGCATTGGCGTGCGCCCACTGCTCCGCGGCTTCCGCCGGCTTCAACCGGGAAGAGCTGTGGAGCAGCAACGAACGCCACGGGCCGGTCAGTGCCTGCTCGGCGAACGCATGCACCTGCGCCATGTGGCTGTCAGCCGCTGAACCGGTCGGCAGTGCGTAGAAGAGGCCCCGCGCGCCCGCTGCATGCCCGAGGACGGCCGCTGCGCGAAGGGCCGCTTCCGTACGCTCCTCCGACGGCGGAGCCGTCACGACCACCATGCCCGGCCCGTGCTCGGCCACCAGATCGGGCACCTGGCGAGCCATACTCGCCCCAAGACCAGGCTTCCCCGCTCCCTGAGCAGGTTCCGGCGGCCCGGCGAACCCGGTCCCGAGCAGGTCCGTCCGTTGCAACAGGCGGGGAGCGGCCGAGCGGGCGATCTGCCAGTAGGAGTCCAGATCGTCAGGAGTTCCAGCCCACGCCTCGTCCCTGAGCAGGGTCCGAATCTCCTCTTCAATACTGGCCAGCCAGTCCGACAAGGTCACCAACCCCGTCAGGACGACGGCCGCTCCTGGCGTCATCCGACCCTTCGGAACCGACCTCACCCCGACCACTCTGCGCACCTCATCGAAGTGGAGCCGTCGCTGCTCCTCCCAACTCCCCACGCCCATACCGGGGTGACGCGCTGCAGGGCACCGCGAGTCCTTGTCGTAGACCACCGGGTGGAAGCGGCCACCGTGGCCACCGAGCAGCTGCGCCACCGCGTGACTGAGCTGGGACTGCGGACGCCGCTTCGATGACGGATAGCCGATCTCCTTGAAGATCCCGACCAGGTACCAGTGCGCCGCCGCTTCATGTAACTGCCGGTCCTGCACGGCGCCGGCACCGAACGCGTACCCCGGCTCACCGCTCAGCGGCTGAGTCAGCAGCTTCCCCCCGTGCTTCGGTCCATTCCGGTGCAGTTGAAACGGCACGCTGATCTTCCCGATGTCATGCAGTCCTGCCCAGAATGCCGCGAGCGCCCGCGCCTGGTCATCCGAAACCTGCAGCGCCTCCGCCACCGTGCTCCGCTGGTGCACGGTCAGCAGCTCGTCCCAGACGACCTCAGCGACGGCGGCCGTATCCAGCAGGTGGCAGATCAGCGGATGCCTATGGTCTGCACCGCGGGCGTCCTTACCCAGCCCGGCAGCCTTGCCCCAGAGGCGGGACTCCAGAGACATGGTGCTCCTTGTCACGGGTTCGGTGCAGGTAGTGCTGCCGATGAACGCAGCAGAAGAAGCTGTCTCGCAATCCTTCGTCGCCTTGCACCATCCCTGTGAAGACCGGCGCGGGGGAATTCGGACAACCGCAGGTACACCAAGTTCGTCGTCCCGTAGAGTACTTACTGCTGCACGCCTCTCTGGGAGGTGCGCGGAATCCCATTGGCTCTTCAGGCGACAGCACATCGAGATGAACGCACGACCCTCTCGAGGGATGTGGCGCAACCTCGACCGTGTCTGCGCTCTGGAGAAGCAGTGTCTCGGTTCCTGCGGAAGTTCGTTCTGCGACGCGAGGTCCTCCTCGAGGTATCGCGCGTGGTGGTCAGCACGGCACTCCGTGTCCTGATCAACGAACTCGTCAGCTGGCTCTTCTGAGCCAACGGCGACGGATCCCAGAGATCCGTCGCCTCTCAACACGGCGAGGATGTCCCGCTGGCTTCCGAGGTATCCCCACTACGGCTATACCTTCCCGCGCGTCCAGCAAAGGTATCCGCGCGAGCGAGGTATAGCCGGCGCCTGGGTTGTGAGGCCTGCTTTCTCCGTCGCGTAGTCGGCTTTTGGGTGAGCGGCGGCGAGCCGGTGTCGCGCGACACCCCGCGTGGCGCGTTGCTTCAACATCCGTTCCTTGAAACGTGAAGAGCGTGATCGTTGCGCCGTGCGCGAGAGGGCGTGAGCCGGTCACGATCGGGGCCGACGGCAGCCTGATCGTGTGTTCCTGTGCGGGAACGGGGGCGACCCGGTGTTTCGGCCTGCGACCTAATCCTGTCGGCAGTGCTTTTCCGCGTGAGCGGAGATAGGCCGGAGGTACTACGGGACGGGTCGGGGGGTGCTCTCCGCGCAAGCGGAGGTGAGCCGGCGCAGACACCGGCCTTGCCCGCACCAAACTTGTACTCTCCGCGCGAGCGGAGGTGAGCCGCGGGGCGGGGACGTCCTGGGTGTCATCTGGGAGTGGTCTCCGCGCGAGCGGAGGTGAGGCGACGGTGGTGGTGATCCCGTGTACCGTCACCTGGTCCTCTCCGCGCGAGCGGAAAGTGAGCCGTCCGTACTGACCGACACGCTGAACACGGTGTTGCGCTCTCCGCGCGAGCGGAGGTGAGACGTCGTACGCGTGGAGCCAGCACTGGCGGCACTCGTGCTCTCCGCGTCAGCGGAGGTGAGCCAGAGTCTGGCGGCACCCCCACCCTGGACTACGAGTGCTCTCCGCGCGAGCGGAGGTGAGCCGCGCGACCTGGCCCCGATACATCCGGGCTGTGAGTGTTCTCCGCGCGAGCGGAGGTGAGCCGAGGATCAGCAGGTCGACCCTGATACGTGCCGCGTGCTCTCCGCATGAGTGGAGGCGAGCCGTACCTGGGGTCAGGGCTGTACCTGTGCGAGCGGAGGTGAGCCGGTCGGCCACTGTCCAGCCCTGCTCGTGGCCCTGTGCTCTCCGCGCGAGCGGAGGTGAGCCGCAGTACTGCACGTGCCGCATCCGCTTGATGACGTGCTCTTCGCGCGAGCGGAGGTGAGCCGGTGTTCCGGAACGGCCCGTACGTCATGGGTTTGTGCTCTCCGCGCGAGTGGAGGTGAGCCGCTGGGGCGTCCGTGGAAGACGGACAAGCTGCGGTGCTCTTCGCGCGAGCGGAGGTGAGCCGTCCGAGAGCTGGTCACGCAGCCGGTGAAGTCAGTGCTTTCCGCGCGAGCGGAGGTGAGCCGCCGTGCTTCCGGATCCCGTGCCCCGACCCGGTGTGCTCTCCGCGCGAGCGGAGGTGAGCCGATGGAAAGCAAGGGGACCGCCGAGGTCGGCCTGTGCTCTCCGCGCGAGCGGAGGTGAGCCGGACCTCCTGCCCACCGTCCAGGGGTTCGTGACGTGCTCTCCGCGCGAGCGGAGGTGATCCGAACATTCACCCCTACGTCGAACAGGTCGAGAGTGCTCTCCGCGCGAGCGGAGGTGAGCCGAAGGCGTCCACTCGGGCCACTGACCTGGTTCAGTCCTCTCCGCGCGAGCGGAGGTGAGCCGCACCAGACCTGCGGGTCCTTCACGGCCGCCATGTACTCTCCGCGCGAGCGGAGGTGAGCCGATCCGCCGGGGAGACCGGCTGTCGTCCAGGACGTGCTCTCCGCGGGAGCGGAGGTGAGCCGGTTCAGCCCCAGCGGTCGGAGTCGTTGGCGGTGTGCTCTCCGCGCGAGCGGAGGTGAGCCGAAGGTCGGCAAGGACGTCGATCGGTTGCTGCCGTGCTCTCCGCGCGAGCGGAGGTGAGCCGCCTAGAACAACGAACAGGCACACAGGGCAGAGGCGGTAGAGGGGAACGATGCTCTTCTCGAAGATGGACAGGGGCGGATGCCCTCTACGTTACGAGGCGGGCCCGTACTCGACGGTCGAGTCGGCGCACTGTTCGGCGAGGTCGAGGAGGGCAGCCTGCTCGGTCTGGTCCGCGTTGAGGTTCCAGCGGAGCTTCGTGGCGGTCCAGTCGACCAGGTAGGTGCAGGTCGCGGACTGGGCGGGCGGCATCCACTGGGCCGGGTCCTTTCGGCCTTCGACGGGTTGGTCTTCGCGGTCACCGCGACCAGCGACCGCTCGGCGTCGAGGTCGTTGGCGTAGGCCTCGCGGCGCTCGGGCGTCCAGTCGTGGGCGCCGCTGTCCCAGGCTTCGGCGAGCGGGACCATGTGGTCGATGTCGAGTTTCTTCGCGTCGCTGACCTCGACCTCGTCGTAATACGACAGCCAGGTGCCGCCGCTCAGCGTGCACCGGGCCCCCTGCTCGGGGGCGGTGACCGCTTCGGCGAGGAGGACTTCCTGGCGGGCCGGGCAGCCGTCGTCATCCTCGTCGACCCAGTGCTTGAAGGAGTCGCGCTCGTACCCGGTGCGCTTTTCCTCGGCGACGGGGATCTTCCTGATGGCCTCTGCGAGGGCCAGGCCGCCCTTGTCCGGGGTTCCGCCGGGCGCGCCGGACGGTGCGGTGGTGCCGGTGGGGGGGCGTCGGCCTCCACAGGCTCGGTGGAGCAGGCGGTCAGGGTGGCAGTGGTGAGCAGGGCGGCGGACAGGAAACCGAGGCGGCGCAGCGACACGAGGCACTCCAGCGGGTTGGGGCTGATGCGCGATCATGCTCGCAGCTCAGAAGCACCCCTGAGGTCGCGTCACTCGTTCGAGCCTCGGGTTCTAGCCATGTGGTGCGGCGGCTGCCGTTCACCGAGGCTTCGTCACAGTCGGCGCTGAACGGCTGGCGGGCGGTCGGGGCCGGAGGGCGGCATCGGGTGCGCGGGTGGGGCGCGGTGGAGTCTTCCGCGTCGACTGGCAGTGATGTGGGTCACTCTGCCTCTTTGCTATGTTTGCGCGAATTCACGCTCTGGTGGGCTCCGTTGGAAGGTTCGCTGGTGGTGAGGTTGGCGTTCAGTGGCGCGGGGTGGTTGTCGTTGCTGGATAAGCAGTCGGGAACATCTGTATGTCACCAGGGTTTCGCTCTGGGTGACATTCTTCGGGTTGCCACTGCACGCCAGCGCGCTCGGGATCGTCGTTGTGGTGAAGGCGCACTCCGGCGCACTCCCGGGCACTCCAGCCGCTGCCCGGACCTTTCCAGGAGAGGGGCCAACGCCTGTGACGACCCAACTCGTAGGTGCCCTGACGATCCTCGCCCCGGTGCCACAGGCCGTCGGTGCCGGCTCCGAGCCCGTGCTCGGGCGTCTCGTTGCCGCCGGTGCGCGTACCGGTGTCGGCGAGATGATCCGTCACGAGCGGGGGGTCGGCCGGTGACCCGAAGCCGCAGCCGGAAGACTCCCGCCGCGCCTGCCGTGACCGCAGCCGACCGTCCGGACCTCTCCATCGGCGACCGGGTTCGAGCAGCTGCACGCGAGCTTCCACCGCAGTGGGCCAGGAGAGCGGGGGCTGTCGGGGGCGGAAGGCGCTCCTCCGCATGTCGCTGTCCACGTGGGCGGTGGACAGCGCGGTCTGAATCGACGCTAACGACCTTTCGCCCACAGGGAGGACGACAGAATTCGGCGTACAGCCCGACTCGTCTGCCGCCACCTGCGGTTTTGCCTCAGGAAGGGCCTCTGACCTGTGTCGGAGGCCCTTCCTGATCTTTCAGCAGCTTGCTGCGTTAGGCGGCGAAAAGTCCCTCGGAAGTCCCTGGGGCAGAGCTGAAAGTCCCTGAAAAGTCCCTGGGATGGAGAGGGGGAGGGACGACTCGCGAGGGCCGCTCGCTCTTCTGTCGCCGTCGACCTCGACACAGACACAGCGAACAAGGCACTGGCGATCGGCCGCAGCATGGATTCCGCGCTGGTGAAGCGGGCGCGTAGCCGGTCATGCTCCTCGATAGGAGATCATGTTGCCGTCCGGCCGGTATCTTTGGTCCAGAGTGCCGTTCATGAAGACGGGTTGCCGTTCGTTGAGCAGAGTGCCCATGGTGCCGTCGACCTTGCCGACAGAGATCGACCACATGCCAGCGTAGGAGCCCCTTCGTCTACGACGTCAAGGTCGACCTGCTCGACGGTGCCCGTGTGACGGTTCCGGCCCCGCGGACGACGAAGGCGTTTGGGTCGCCGGGGACGAGGGCTGAGTGATGTCGAACCCGAAGGCGCCATAGCCTCCGGTGTGGGTTCCGGCCTGGGTGCCCTTGACCCACAAGGTGGGGGAGAAGTCCACCGCGCCGAAGTTCCGCTGGATGTGGCGCCCGGTCCAGTCCGCCGGGACCATGAAGGTGCGTGCTACCAGATCCGGTCGTACGCGGTGGGATGCCGCATGACGCCCGACAGCGGTCAAACCGCAGAGGGGCGCATATCTGAATCAGAACGGAGACGCCGTGACTGACTTCCCCGGAGACGGCGAGCCCATCGAAGCCATACCGACGCTGTACAGCGGCACCACCTTCCGTTCTCGGCTCGAAGCCGACTGGGCCTGCACCCTTGACACCCAAGGCATCCGCTGGCAGTACGAGCCCGAACAAATCACCCTTCCGTCAGGGGTGCATTACTTGCCGGACTTCTGGCTGCCCGAGATCGGGACATGGCTTGAGGTCAAGGGGCCAGCGACCCCCCGCAAGGAAAAGGCCGTCGAGTTGGGCAAGGCGCGAGCCTGCGGTTGTGACGGCCCCTGCTCCTGTGCGTGGCCCGGTGGAGAGATGGTCCTCCCTGGCTGGGTCGCGGAACGCACCCACGGCGACATCAACGTGGCGCGCAGCCGGTCGGGCTACGCCAGCTGGGCCGCCGCTCACGGGCCCAGCGCGTACTTCGCGTTGTGTCCCTGGTGCGGGCTCAGGCAGTGGATCACCCTGCGCCGTCCGTGGCAGTGCCGCGCCTGTTGCCGCGATCTGGAAAGCGAGGAGCTCTACCAGCCCCACGACCGTGTGCTGCCTTTCGGGGGCGGCTCGGGGTGGTCGCCTGCGGACACGGTGGCCATCCGCAGGGATATCGCCGATCATATAGCTGAGGCAGAGGTCGCCGAGTCGGACTTTCGCTGGGAGGCCCTGTACGAAGAGTGAGGGCGCGGAAGCGTAGTGCTCGCGCATTCGCGGGTGAAGGTCCACCCTCGCCCGGCACCGACCTGACACCGCGCGGCCGTCACGAGGCGACGGCACTTCGGCAGCTCCGAGGCCGGCCGGGGCGGAGCTGGACCCCGCGGGTCTGGAACAGATCCGCGCGCCCGGCGCTTCCATCACTTGGCGGCCCGAATACCGCGGGGGCGTCTCCGCCGAAATTGGCTCATCATCCCCGCCGCAGACCAACAGGCCAGCGAGGGCGCGATACTTCGACCTGGACACACTGTGCGCGTGCCTGGCCGTTCCCATCGATTTGCTCGGTAATGCGGTACACGTCGTCGGCCACCAGGCGTTCGGTGTTGGCGGCGTACGCTTCACCGTTTCGGTGGCCGCACCCGGACATGAGGTCGATGACGACGCGCAGCCCATCCGATCCGGAGGCCTTAATGGCGTGAATTTCTTCGATGGTGGGGATGGTTATCGGATTGGGTACGTACTCTGGCGGGACGACGCCATCGAACGGATCCTCGTCCATGCCGCCTCGGCGAAGCGCGTCAAGGAGGATTTTCTTGAGCGTGTCCAAGGCGTTCTGTTGCGTGGCGAGCCCGACCCCCCGGTCTTCCATGGAGAGAATGAAGTCTTCGATGGCCGTGGAAGAAAAGGTGTTGACGCGACGGGAATCGAGAATCGGTAGGATCTGGCTGTCCAGGAGTTGATTCACCGTGCGTATACTGCCGGCCGCGTAGTGCCGCTGCCGTGGGAGCCATGATGCGGCGTACTGACCGAACCGCTGCTTCCCTATTTCCCGCTTCAGTTCGGCTTGCTGGATGGGTGTGCGACGCTTCTCGCTGTAGATGGCCGTCAGGCGGTCGAGGGCGTCATCCTGTGTCGGGAAGCCCGACTCTTCCACCTGACGCCCCGAGCTGTTGCGGAAGCGAATGGTGTACAGGTGTGAGCAGCGGCCCTGGTGCTTGCAGGCGCAGGACTTGAAGAAGTTGCCCATGCCGCGGACAAGTTTGGTCGCCAAGGTGTGCCCTTTCCTGACTTATGCTGGGTGTTTGCTGACCTGGGGTCCCACAGCATGGCCCTGACCTGCGGCCGCACCAAACTGGAGGACGTTGATCAGCATCTTCATGTCTGTCTCCTAACGAACGTGGCAGAGGCCTTGTCGAACCGCGTTCTCGCCGGTGCCTCGGTGTGCGCCGCGGGTGAGTGATCGGGGTCGGTCGGTGCGTCTCTCCACGATCCTGCCGACAACCCGTGTCCGACGCCATCCGCGGAACGAGTTGCGGAGTTCGATGCGGACACGTATTGCGAGGTGATTACGCCCGTTCGGCTGGTGGATGCGACGCGTGCCGTGGAAGAGGAATTTCTCTCCGGTAGCGTCGGCGGAAACGCAGGTCACAGAAGTGACATCTGTTGGTTTCCGGCTTTGCGAGGCGTGTTCCCATGACCCTGTCCATTCGTAACCAGCTGCCCGGCACCGTCACCGCCGTCACCACGGGCGAAGCCATGGCGTCGGTGAAGGTGCGCCTGGCCGGTGGTCAGCACATCACCGCTGCCATCACCGCCGACGCGGTCAAGGACCTGGGCCTGGCCGAAGGATGCGCGGTCAGGGCCCTCGTGAAGTCGACCGAGGTCGCCCTCGCGACCGGCCCGGTCGAGGGAGTCTCCATCCGCAACCAGCTCACGGGCTCCGTCACCGACGTGACGACGGGCGGAGCCATGGGCTCCGTGAAGGTCTCCGTCGAGGGAGGCGAACTGACCTCGGCCATCACCAAGGACGCTGTCGAGGACCTGGGCCTGAAGGTCGGCACCTCCGTCGTCGCCCTGATCAAGTCGACCGAGATCTCCCTCGCCTCCGCCTGAGGCCCTCCCGGCGGGGTTCAGGAGGCCCGGGGCGAGATGGGTACAGTGGATCTCGTTCAAGAGGGCAATCCGCCTCGGTGGCTCACATCTGACAGGTGAAGCCCGGATCTGATCTCGCTGATGCGGTTCTCCGCCGGGCACGGTTGCCACCATGCGATGGGTGAGGTGTGCGGTGCGAGGTGAAGCCCTTCCTCCGGGGCAGCGCGAGGCCAAGGGGTGGCCGGTCTCCCACTACGGGCCCGTGCCCAAGTTCCGGGCCGACCGCTGGAGCCTCCAGGTCTTCGGCGCCACCGCGACGGGGGAGAAGCACTCCTGGACGTTCGAGGAAGTGACCGCCCTCCCCAAGGCCACGATCACCGCTGACCTCCACTGCGCCTCCGGCACGTCGACCCTCGGGCACGAGTTCTTCGGGGTGCCCGCCTCGGTCCTCCTGGAGCTCGCGCCGCCCGCACCGGACGTCACCCATGTCATGGCCTGGGCGGAGTACGGCTACAGCGCCAACCTGCGCCTCGCCGACTTCACCTCCGACCGGACGCTCATGGCCACCCACCGCAACGGCGAATCCCTCACCGCCGAGCACGGCTTCCCCCTCCGGCTGGTCGTGCCCCACCTCTACGGCTACAAGGGCCCCAAGTGGCTGCGCGGCATCGAGTACATGACCCGGGACCGGCGCGGGTTCTGGGAGGAACGCGGCTATCACAACATCGCCGACCCCTGGACCGGGCAGCGCCACTCGTACCAGGAGGAAGAGCGGCCCCAGGGGTGACTGACCCGGTACGGGTCGCGCCGTCGAGCCGCTCACGCAGGAGTTAGGTATACCTAACTTTTCCACGCAACACAACATCTGGGGTTGCGTGCATCGCCAACCCTCCAGATGTAGTGTTGGCGTTGCTGGTGGTTCGCGGGGCGCAGTGGCGTCCCGCGAGGCAAGAGGGAACCCGGTGAAAATCCGGGACTGCCCCGCAGCGGTGAGCGGGAACGACCGCCGTCACACGCACTGGGCCCGAGAAACGGGCCCGGGAAGCGACGGCCACTAGGTGTTCTGGCGTACGTCGGAACAGGCCCGCGAGTCCGAAGACCTGCCACCGGCGCGTGCATCCGTCTGCGGTGCGCGCGCTTCGAGGCCCCGAGGGAGGGTCGCGTGGCCGTCGTACGGAGCCGGGCCCGGCATGTCTTCCTTCGCGCCGCCCCGCTCTCCGCCTCGCGTGCCGCCGCTCCTCTCCGGTCCTCGGACGACGGAGACAGGAACGAGCGAGAGGAGGCGGCGACCGTTGAGCGGTCTGATCTATTTTTCCAGTGTCTCGGAGAACACCAAACGCTTCGTGGAGAAGCTGGAGTTGCCCGCCACCCGCATCCCCCTGCACCCGCGTCGCGAGGGCATGCCCGAGGCCACCGGGCCGTACGTCCTGATCGTGCCGACCTACGGCGGCGGTGAACGCGCCGGAGCGGTCCCGAAACAGGTGATCCGCTTCCTGAACGTCGAGGCGAACAGGGCGCTGCTGCGCGGAGTGATCGCCTCCGGGAACACCAACTTCGGCGTGGACTACTGCCTGGCCGGCCGGGTCATCTCGGCGAAGTGCGGGGTCCCGGAGCTGTACCGATTCGAACTGCTGGGCACGGACCGCGATGTCCGTGCCGTGAGGGAAGGGCTGCGGAAGTTTTGGACACGACAGGAACCCTTGGCACGGCCGAGGGCATGAGCACCATCAGCACGACGATCACCGCACCGCTCACCGCGCCGCCCGCCGGGCGTGAGTCGGTCGGCACCCGCCGGGACTACCACGCGCTCAACGCCATGCTGAACATGTACGACTGCGACGGCCGCATCCAGTTCGACCAGGACCGCGAGGCCGTCCGGCAGTACTTCCTCCAGCACGTCAATCCGAGCACGGTGGAGTTCGGGTCGCTGAAGGAGAAGATCGACCACCTGATCGGCAACGACTACTACGAGGAGGCGCCGTTCCGGCGCTACGACTGGAGCTTCCTGGAGGGCCTGTACCGGCAGGCGTACGCCCACGGGCACCGCTTCCGTACCTTCCTCGGGGCGTTCAAGTACTACACCTCGTACACGCTCAAGACGTTCGACGGCTCGCGCTTCCTGGAGCGGTACGAGGACCGCGTCGTCGCCACCGCGCTCTTCCTCGGCGCCGGGGACGAGCAGCTGGCCTCCGCGCTGGTGGACGAGATGATGTCCGGCCGCTTCCAGCCCGCGACGCCGACCTTCCTCAACGCGGGCAAGGCACAGCGCGGCGAGCTGGTCTCCTGCTTCCTGCTGCGCGTCGAGGACAACCTGGAGTCCATCGGACGCGGCATCAACTCCGCCCTCCAGCTCAGCAAGCGCGGCGGCGGAGTGGCGCTGCTGCTGACGAACCTCCGTGAGCAGGGCGCGCCGATCAAGAAGATCGAGAACCAGTCCTCCGGTGTCGTGCCCGTGATGAAGCTGCTGGAGGACTCCTTCAGCTACGCCAACCAGCTCGGCGCACGGCAGGGCGCGGGCGCGGTGTATCTGCACGCCCACCACCCCGACATCATGCGGTTCCTGGACACCAAGCGGGAGAACGCGGACGAGAAGATCCGCATCAAGACCCTCTCGCTCGGCGTGGTCGTGCCCGACATCACCTTCGAACTCGCCAAGCGCAACGAGGACATGCACCTGTTCTCGCCGTACGACGTCGAGCGCGAGTACGGAAAGCCGCTCTCCGACCTCTCGGTCAGCGAGCACTACGACGACCTGGTCGCCAACCCCCGGATCCGTAAGTCCGTGCTGAGCGCGCGGGAGTTCTTCAAGACGATCGCGGAGCTCCAGTTCGAGTCCGGCTACCCGTACCTGCTGTTCGAGGACACGGTGAACCGGGCCAACCCGATCCCCGGCTGGATCAACATGTCCAACCTGTGCTCGGAGATCCTCCAGGTCAACACACCCAGCACCTACGACGCCGCGGCGAACTACGAGACCGTCGGCAAGGACATCTCCTGCAACCTCGGCTCGCTGAACATCGCCGCCGCCATGGGCTCCGGTGACCTCGGCACGACGGTGGAAACCGCCGTACGCGGACTGACCTCCGTCTCCGACCAGTCGGACATCGACGCCGTGCCCTCCGTGGCCCACGGCAACGAGCGCTCGCACGCCATCGGCCTGGGCCAGATGAACCTGCACGGCTACCTCGCCTCGCAGCGCATCCACTACGGCAGCGAGGAGGGCGTCGACTTCACGAACCTGTACTTCTACGCCGTCGCCTTCCACGCCCTGCGCGCCTCGAACCGGATCGCGATCGAACGGGGCACCGCCTTCGACGGGTTCGAGCACTCCGCGTACGCCGACGGCTCGTACTTCGACAAGTACACCGAGCGTGCCTGGGAGCCGGCCACCGACCGGGTCCGCACGCTCTTCGCGCAGGCCGGTGTCCGGCTGCCGACCCAGGACGACTGGCGGGAGCTGAAGGCGTCCGTCCGGGCGCACGGCATCTACAACCAGTACCTCCAGGCCGTCCCGCCCACCGGATCCATCAGCTACATCAACGACGCGACCGCCTCCATCCACCCCGTCGCCGCCAAGATCGAGATCCGCAAGGAAGGCCGCCTCGGCCGCGTCTACTACCCGGCCCCGCACCTGGACGACGACAACCTGGAGTACTTCCAGGACGCGTACGAGATCGGCTACGAGAAGATCATCGACACCTACGCGGCCGCCACCCAGCACGTCGACCAGGGGCTCAGCTGCACGCTGTTCTTCCGGGACACCGCGACCACCCGCGACCTCAACAAGGCGCAGATCCACGCCTGGCGCAAGGGCATCAAGACCCTCTACTACATCCGGCTGCGCCAGGAGGCGCTGGAGGGCACCGAGATCGAGAACTGCCTCTCCTGCACCCTGTGACCGCCCGCCGCCGCCCGCACCCGAAGGTACCCACGATGACCACCACCCCCGCCCCGGTGACCGACGTCTCGGTCACCCCGCCGTCCTACCGCCACGACCCGGCCGCCCGGCTCCGCCCGATCAACTGGAACCGCATCACCGACGAGAAGGACCTGGAGGTGTGGAACCGGCTCACCGCCAACTTCTGGCTGCCCGAGAAGGTCCCGCTCTCCGGCGACCTCGCCGCCTGGCAGCAGAAGCTCGCCGCCGAGGAACGCACCCTGACCATGCGGGTGTTCACCGGTCTGACCATGCTCGACACCCTGCAGGCCACCGTCGGCGAGATCGTGCAGATCCAGGACGCCCGCACCGAGCACGAGGAGGCGGTGTACACCAACATCGCCTTCATGCAGGCCGTGCACGCCCGCAGCTACTCCTCGGTCTTCTCCACCCTCTCCAACACCGCGGAGATCGACGACGCCTACCGCTGGGCGGTCGGCAACGACGTACTCCAGCAGCGCTGCAAGAAGGTCCTCGCGCACTACTACGGCGACGACCCGCTGAAGCGGAAGGTCGCCTCCACGCTCCTGTCCTCCCTCCTGCTGTACGCGGGCTTCTACCTGCCGCTGCACTTCTCCACGCACGCCCTGCTCACCAACACGGCCGACATGATCCGGCTGATCCTGCGGGACAAGGCCGTGCACGGCTACTACTCCGGCTACAAGTACCAGCGCGGTCTGGAGAAGCTGTCCCCGGCCGGGCAGGAGGCCATGCGGACCTTCACGTACGAGCTGCTGGAGGAGCTGTACGAGCTGGAGCTGCGGTACTCCGGTGAGCTGTACGAACCCCTCGGCCTGATGGACGACGTGGCCGTCTTCGTCCGCTACAACGCGAACAAGGCCCTGATGAACCTCGGCTACCCGGCCCGCTTCGGCGGGGAGGAGACGGAGGTCAACCCGGAGATCCTGGCCGCGCTCTCCCCGGGCGCCGACGAGAACCACGACTTCTTCTCCGGCTCGGGCTCCTCGTACGTCATGGGCAAGGCGGAGGACACCGCCGACGACGACTGGGACTTCTGAGCGATGCCCACCTCAGTCACCGGCAGGCTGCCCGCGCCCCGGGCCGCCGGCCCCGGTTCGCCGGGCCCCTGCGTGCTGCTGAAGCACGGCGAGGTCTTCCTCAAGGGCCGCAACCGCCACCTCTTCGTCGAGAGGCTGCACGACAACCTGCGCGTCGCACTGCGCGGCATCAGCGGCTCCACCTGGATCAAGACCGCCCAGAACGTGACCGTGCTGGGCGGCGAGGTCCCCCGGGAGGCGCTGGTCGAGCGGGCGCGCAGGGTGATCGGCTTCAACGCGGTCGAGCCGGCCGTCCGCGTCCCCAGCGACCTGGAGGCCATCGTCGCCGCGGCCGTGGACGCCCTGAGCGGCCCCGAGCGGCACGGGACCACCTTCGCCGTACGGACCAAGCGCCGGGACAAGCGGTTCCCCCTGACCTCGTCCCGCGTGGACGCCGAGGTCGGCGCCCGCGTCCTGGCGGCGGTACCCGGCCTGCGGGTCGACCTGGCCCGGCCGGACGTCCGCCTGACCGTGGAGATCGACCGCAAGGAGACCTACGTCTCCTGGGAACGCCTCCCCGGACTGAGCGGGCTGCCGGTCGGCAGCAGCGGGCGCGCCCTGGTGCTGCTCTCGGGCGGTTACGACTCGCCCGTCGCCGCCCACCGGGCCATGCGCCGCGGCCTGGCCTGCGACTTCGTCCACTTCAACGGAGCGCCGTACACCACCCCGGCGTCCGTGTACAAGGCGTACGCGCTGGCGCGCGAGCTGAACCGCTACCAGCCGCCCGGCGACCTGCACGTCATCGCCCTCGGCAAGGCGCAGAAACAGCTCGCCGTGGCAGGGGCGGGCCGGCTCCAGGTCGTCGCACAGCGCCGCCTGATGGTGCGTACGGCCGCCGCCCTCGCCGCCCGTACCGGCGCCGAGGCCCTGGTGACCGGCGACAGCCTCGGGCAGGTGGCCAGCCAGACGCTGGCCAACATGGCCGCCGTGGACGAGGCCGCGACGCTGCCCGTGCTGCGCCCGCTGCTCGCCTGGGAGAAGCAGGAGATCATCGACGAGGCCCGCTCCATCGGCACCGCCGACGTCTCCGTACTCCCCGACGAGGACTGCTGCGGTCTGCTGGCCCCGCCCCGGGTCACCACCCGCGCCGGGCTGCCCGGACTGCGCCTCGTCGAGCGGCGCCTCGACCTCGACGAGGTGGTCGAGGCGCTGCTCGATGCGGCCCGGGTGATGAAGCCCGGCGCGGAAGAGGGGGAAGAGACGCAGAGCGACTAGAACGACGTCCAGGTGAAAGCCACTTGGTCACCGGCGGCTATCTCGAACTGGCAGCCACCGACCGGGGTGGGCGTGCCGTTGACCGCGATGTTCCAGTAGGCGGAACCGCCTCCGCTCACGTTCTTGATGGTGTCGACGGAGAAGTCGTCGAAGGACGCGTACCAGGCCCCGTCCCAGGTGAATCCGTTCTTCCGGGCGGCGTCGTCCAGGGCGGCGGTCGGCGTGGGGACCTTGGACGGGTTCGCGCCGCCGTTGGTGCCGTCGCACGTGTGGGTGCCGCCGGTGGCCGTGGTGACGTCGTGCCCCTTGGTTCTGACCTTTCCCTTGAACAGCAGCCCGTCCGGACCCTGGACCGTGACGGTCACCCTGACCGCCTTGTTGGTGTTCGTCGCGGGCTGTGCGTGTGCCGGTGCCTCTGTCTGTGCCAGCGCCACGGAAGGGGTGGCGAGGGCGAGGGCCAGGGCGACCGAGGTGATCGCGGAGCGGTGGGTGAGTGTCCGGCGCATGGAGTGCCTTCCCGATGGGATCTTCGGGTCTGCCGGCACGAACCCGCCGACGCTCACCCGCGCGCACCACGCGCGGTGTCCCTCGGGGCAGCGCGTGGAAGTGCCGGGCCGGGCTGGGGCTTCGTCCTGCAGACCATGACAGTGAGAAGCGGTGCACACCGCACCTCCGGGTACTCCGACTCACGGCGTGCGGAACGCCGTTCACGGTTGCAGGTCAGCGCCGGATTCCCACCGGCTTCCCCCAGCTGTGCGTGCATTCTTTTGTGGGCCCGGGCCGTGAGGTCCGGGCAGAACGCATCGTAGGGCCGGGGGAGGGCCGCTCGGGGGCGAACGCCGATTCAGGCGGCCGGCACCGGACGCTGCTCACGGCCGTCGTAGGAGGCGAGCGGCCTGATCAGGGCGTTGTGGGCGAGCTGTTCGGTGATGTGGGCGGTCCACCCGGTGATGCGGCTCATCACGAAGATCGGCGTGAAGAGCGGGATGTCGAAGCCCATCAGGTGATACGCGAGCCCGGCCGGATAGTCGAGGTTCGGGTGGATGCCCTTGCGGGTGACCATGGCGTGGCGCAGGGCCGCGTGCAGCGTGGCCATCCGGGTCACCTCCGGGTCGCCCGCCCGGGCGACCAGACGGTCGAGGGCCTCCTGCATGATCGGGACCCGGGAGTCGCCGTGCTTGTAGACGCGGTGGCCGAAGCCCATGATCTTCCGCCGGGAGGCCAGCGCCTCGTCCAGCCACTCGCCGGCCCGCCGCGGGTCGCCGATCTCGTTCAGCATGTGCATCACGGCCTCGTTGGCCCCGCCGTGCAGCGGGCCCTTCAGCGCGCCGATCGCCGCCGTCACCGCGCTGTAGAGGTCGGAGAGGGTGGAGGTGACGACCCGTGCGGTGAACGTCGAGGCGTTGAAGCTGTGTTCCGCGTACAGCGTGAGGGAGATCTCGAAGCAGCGGACCACTTCCGGGTCGGGCACCGAGCCGAAGCACATGTGGAAGAAGTTCTCCGCGTACCCCAGCTCCGGGTCCGGCGCGATCGGCGCGAGACCCCGGCGGCGGCGCTGGTCGGCGGCGACCACCGTGGGCAGCTTCGCCAGCAGGGCGAGGGACTTGGCCCGGTTGGCGGCGAGCGTGCCGTCGTCCTCCAGCGGATCCTCGGCGCCGAAGAAGCTGACGGCGGTACGCAGCACGTCCATCGGGTGACAGGTGCCGGGCAGCCGGGTCAGCAGCTCCAGTGTGCTGCGGTCCAGCGGACGCAGGGCGCGCTCGCGGGCCTGGAAGTCGTTGAGCTGGGCGCCGTCGGGCAGTTCGCCGTGCCACAGGAGGTACGCGACTTCCTCGAAGGACCGGTGGGCGGCCAGGTCCTGGACCGGGTAGCCCCGGTAGGTCAGGGAGTTGGTCTCCTGGATGACGGTGGAGATCTCGGTGGTGTCGACGACGACACCGGCCAGACCGCGGCGGATGTCCGGTGCGGTGACGCTCATGAGGTGTGCCTCCGGATCGTTCATCGGAACAGGCCCTGGGGGAGGGTGGCGTTGTGGGCGGCGACGGACTCGGTGTCCACGGCCGGGAAGAGTCCGTCCAGGCCGGCGGTGGACAGCTCGGCGACGCGCTCGGCGGCGAGAAGGAAGCGGTCCTGGGCGTCCGGGGCGACGATTCCCTCGGCGAGGGTGCGGAACTTGCCCGCGTAGGCGGGCCGGTCGAAGGGGCGCGCACCGGCCGGATGGGCGTCGGCGACGCCGAGTTCGTCCTCGACCACCGAGCCGTCCTCCAGGGTGACTTGGATCCGGCCGCCGAAGGCCCGGCGCTCCGGGTCCGGGTCGTGGTAGCGGCGGGTCCACTCCGGGTCCTCGACCGTGGTGACCTTTTGCCACAGCGCGACGGTCTCCGGACGGCCGGCGCGCTCGGGGGCGTAGGAACGCTCGTGGTGCCAGCCCCCGTCCTCCAGGGCGACGGCCAGGATGTACGGCGCCGAGTGGTCCAGGGTCTCCCGGCTCGCGGTGGGGTCGTACTTCTGCGGATCGTTCGCACCGGAGCCGATGACGTTGTGGGTGTGGTGACTGGTGTGCAGCACCACGGAACGCACCCGCTCCAGCGGCCCGGTCTTCTCCCGCAGCCGCCGCGCCAGGTCGATCAGCGCCTGGGCCTGGTACTCCGCGGAGTGCTCCTTGGTGTACGTGTCCAGGATGGCGCGCCTGGCCTCGCCGGGCTCGGGCAGCCGGACGGTGTAGTCGGACCCCGGACCGTCGAGCATCCAGGCCAGGAAACCGTCCTCGCCCTCGTAGACCGGCGACGGGGAGGTCTCGCCGCGCATGGCGCGGTCGACGGCCTCGATCGCGGCCTTGCCGGCGAAGGCGGGGGCGTACGCCTTCCAGCTGGAGATCTCGCCCTTGCGGGACTGCCGGGTGGCGGTGGTCGTGTGCACCGCCTGCTGCACGGCCTGGTACACGGTCTCGGTCGGCAGCCGCAGCAGGGCGCCCAGGCCGCAGGCCGTCGCCGCGCTCAGGTGGGCGACATGGTCGATGCGGTGCTCGTGCAGGCAGATGCCCTTCACCAGGGCGACATGCACCTCGTAGGCGGCGACGATCCCGCGCAGCAGATCGGCGCCGGAACGCCCGGTGTGCTGGGCGACCGCCAGCAGCGGCGGGATGTTGTCGCCGGGGTGCGAGTAGTCGGCGGCGAGATAGGTGTCGTGGAAGTCCAGCTCCCGTACGGCGGTGCCGTTGGCCCAGGCCGCCCACTCGGGCGAGACCCGGCGGGCGGAGCCGAAGACCGACGCGCCGGGCGTGGCGGCGGAGTGCGCGAGGGCCTGGGCGCGGGCGACGGCGACCGGGCGGCGCAGCAGGGAGGCGACCGCGACGGATGCGTTGTCGACGATCCGGTTGGCGGCCATGGCCGACGCCTCCGGATCGAGCTCTCCGGCCTCCTGGGTGCCGGTGGCGACGACGGCCAGCTTCCAGGCGAGCTGCTCCTCGCGGGGCAGCCGGGCGGCGCTGGGGTGGACGCGTACCTGGTGGTCGATCAACGGGACTCCTCGCAGAACGTGCTCGGTGATGTCGGAGCTGACGTCAAGGACAGTGCCCGCTCCGGAGCCCCGCGACCACCTGTCGAATCTGTGGAGCCGCTACAGGAATGAGCTGCGAATCTGCGAATGTTGCGAAGGAGGCGGATGCTATGTTCGCAAGTACTTCCACACCGGCGCGCCGCCCCGTACGCGGCTTCCGTACGCCGCCCGCGTGGCTCGCCCCGTACGCCGCACCCGGAAGGCACCCGACCAGGAGGGACCAGGGACCCCGTGGCCCGACGAGCGACCGAGCACAAGGTCTACGCGCACTCCAAGCTCCGCCGCCTGCGCCGCGAGCGGGGCATGAACCAGGTCGACATGGCCCGCGCCCTCGGTATCTCCGCCAGCTACGCCAACCAGATCGAGCTGGGCCAGCGGCCGCTGACCGCGAGCGTGCTGCTGCAGATCGCGAAGGTCTTCGGAGTCGACGCGGAGTTCTTCTCCGAGGCCGCCGGGGACCGGCTCGCGGCCGATCTGCGCGCGGCCCTGGCCGACGAGGCGTGCGGGGTGACGGTGCCGGCCGTCGAGGAGATCGCCGAGGCGGCCCGCGACCACCCGGAGGTGGCCCGCGCGCTGGTGGCCCTGCACCTGCGCTACCGCGAAACCGCCGAACAGGCGGCCGCGCTCGCCTCGCCGGAGACCGGACGGACGCTGCTGCCGCCGGCCGAGCCGCACGACGAGGTACGCGACTTCTTCTACGCCCACCACAACCACTTCGGCCCCCTCGACACGGCGGCCGAGCACACCTCCGAGGCCCTCGGCCTGCGCCCGGGCCGGGCCGCCGACCCCCTCACGACGCTGCTCGCCGAACGCCACGGCGTCCACGTCGTCCAGGCCGCACCGGGCCCGGCCGCCGACGCCCGCCGCTACGACCCCGACACCGGCCTCCTCTTCCTCTCCCCCTGGCTCAGCGACGGCCAGCGGGCCTTCCAGCTCGCCACCCAACTGGCCTTCCTGGAACAGCGCCCGCTGATGGACCACCTCGCGGACAGCGCCCCGGAGCTGACCTCGCCCGAGTCGGCCGCGCTGGCCCGCATCGGCCTGGCGAACTACTTCGCCGGCGCCCTGCTCATGCCGTACGCCGTCTTCCACGCCGCCGCGGAATCCGTCCGCTACGACATCGAGCTGCTCTCCGCCCGCTTCGGCGTCGGCTTCGAGACGGTCTGCCACCGCCTGAGCACCCTGCAGCGCACCGGTCACCGCGGAGTGCCGTTCTCCTTCCTCCGGGTCGACCGGGCCGGGAACATCTCCAAACGGCAGTCCGCGACCGACTTCCACTTCTCCCGCCTCGGCGGTACGTGCCCGCTGTGGACGGTCTACGAGGCGTTCTCCGCGCCGGGCCGGACCCTGACCCAGGTCGCCGAAATGCCGGACGGCAAACGCTACTTCTGGGTCGCCCGCACGATCACCCGCGGCGGCTACAGCCACCACGCCCCGCGCGCCGAGTTCGCGGTCGCCCTCGGCTGCGAACTCCGCCACGCCCACCGCCTCGTCTACGCCGAAGGCATCGCCCTCGACGACCCCAGGGCGGCGACCCCGATCGGCCTCGGCTGCCGCATCTGCGAACGCCGCGACTGCGCACAGCGGGCCCGGCCCCCGGCGGGCGGCCGGCTCGCCATCGATCCGGACCGGCGGACGTATGTGCCGTATCCGGTGGAAGGCACCGGACTCCGCAAGCCCGAGGATTCTTGAGGGCCCTGGGCGTCCCCAGGGGGTGTCTGACGATTCAGCGGGTGCGTTCGTAGTGCCGACGCGCCTTCTCGCGGTTGCCGCAGACGGCCATCGAGCACCAGCGGGCGCGGTTGGCGCGGCTGCGGTCGAGCAGGAACAGTCGACAGGTGTCGTTGGCGCAGGGGCGCAGCCGGCCGGGCATGCTGTGCTCGATGTCGGCCCAGGCGAGCACCGCCTCGACGGCCGGCCGGGCGTGCGGGGGAGTCGCGACCGTCCACCGAAGGCCCTGCGAAGTGACCTCGGGTATCTGGTGGACCCCTTCCAGCAGCGGGCCCAACGCGGCGGGTGAACGCTTTCCGCGCACCACGTCCCGCAGGACGTCCCGCGCCTCGCGCAGCAGCGCCAGTTCCGCGTCGCTGCCGTCGCCGCCGTGCTCACGCGCCCAGCGCCTGCCTTCGGCCGGGTCGCCGAGCGCATCGTGCTCCTCGCCGTTGACGAGTGGCCTGCTGTTGAGCAGGTCCAGCAGGACGTCCATCGGGTGCCACCGCCTTCCTAACCGGATCGAACCATTTGACAGGTTAGACGATCCCGTGCTTGCCTGGCGAGTGACTAACCGGATCAAACGCGTAAAGGGGTTAGAGATGAACTCGGTGCACCATCGGACCGCGACCGTCGACGGTCATGGGATCCACTACCGCGAGGCCGGCCCCGCCGACGCCCCCGCGATCGTCCTGCTGCACGGCTACCCGACCAGTTCGTTCATGTTCCGCGAACTCATCCCGCTGCTCGCCGACCGCTACCACGTCATCGCGCCGGACCACCTCGGCTTCGGCCACTCCGACGCCCCCTCGGCGGAGGAGTTCGACTACACCTTCGACGCCCTCGCCGAACTCACCTCCGGCCTCCTCGATCAGCTGGGCCTGGACCGCTACGCGCTCTACGTCCAGGACTACGGCGCCCCCATCGGATGGCGCCTCGCGCTCAAGCACCCCGAACGGATCTCCGCCCTCGTCACCCAGAACGGCAACGGCTACGAGGACGGCTTCGTCGACTCCTTCTGGGCCGGCCTCTGGGCCTACGGGGCGAACCCCGGCCCCGACACCGAACCCGGCGTCCGTGCCGCGCTGAGCCCCGACGCCATCCGCTGGCAGTACGTCCACGGCGTGCCCGACCCCAGCCTGATCAGTCCGGACACCTGGGAGCACGACATCGCCCTCGTCTCGCGCGAGGGCAACGACGAGATCCAGCTCGCGCTCTTCCGCGACTACCGGAACAACCGCCCGCTCTACCCGCTCCTGCACGAGTTCCTGCGCACCAGTGATGTCCCGGTGCTCGCCGTGTGGGGCCGCAACGACGAGATCTTCGCGCCGGAAGGCGCGCTGGCCTTCGCCCGCGACGCCAAGGACGTGGAGGTGCACCTGATCGACGGCGGACACTTCCTGCTGGAGAGCCACCTGGACGTCGTCGCGGGCTACCTCCGCGGCTTCCTCGGACGCGTGCTGCGGCCCACCCCTCACCGGTGAGCTCATGATCAATGCATCTGGGCCGCCGTCGGATCCGTCCGGCCCACGTCGTCGGCCATGGCCTCAAGGATGTTGCGCAGGCTGTTGTTGATGTGCGCGGCGGTGAGCTCGGCGGCGCGCCGCTCGTCCCCGTCGGCGATGGCGCCGCAGATCAGCGCGTGCTCCTCGGCGGAGCGCAGCAGCCTTTCCGGCGTACGACGGGCGATCCGGCGCAGTCTGCGGAGCTGGGTGCGCAACGAGCGCACGGCACCGGTCAGATGCGGATTCCCGGCGACATGGTCGGTCTGCTCGTCGAGCCGCTGGGCCAGCGCGTAGTAGTCGTCGATCCGCGCCGTCGTGGCCGCCGCGGCGAGCGCGGTGTGCCGCTCGCCGAACTCCCGCTCCAGCTCGCGGAAGCCGGTGCGATGCGGTGCGCGGGCACACAGGCGTGCCGCATAGGTTTCCAGCGCCTCGCGGAGCTGGAAGAGGTGGCGTACGTCCTCCAGCGCGATCTCCATGACGAAGGCTCCGCGGCCGGGCACCATCCTGACCAGACGGTCTCCGGCCAACTGGTGCAGCGCCTGGCGCAGGGGAGTGCGCGAGACTCCGAGGCGCTCGGCGAGCCGGATCTCGCTCAGGTGGGTGCCGGGTGCCAGCTCCCAGTCGACGATCTCCTCGCGGAGGCGTTCGTAGGCGCGTGTGCTCTGGTTCATGGGCTCCCCTGTGGGTGCGGCCGTCTCACGGTCCTCGCACGTCGGACCGCGGCGGCTCCTGTATACAGTCTGTATACAGGAAGCCCGGTCGAAGCGGCCGGGCACCCATCAGCAGGTCAACACCGAGGAGCCCATCCCTATGCGCCCCACGACCAGCCTCCGCCGGATGATCGAGAGCGACGACGTCCACCTCGCCCCCGGGGCGTACGACGGGCTCACCGCGAGGCTGGTGGAGGAGAGCGGCAGCAAGCTGCTGTACGCGAGCGGGGGAGCCATCGCCCGTAGCCGCGGGGTGCCGGACATCGGGCTCCTGGGCCTCACCGAGGTCGCGGACCGGCTGGCGCAGATCGTGGAGGTGACCGGCCTGCCGGTCATCGCGGACGCCGACACCGGCTTCGGCAACGCCGTGAACGCCGTCCGCACGATCCGGCTCTTCGAGCGGCTGGGCGTGGCCGGGCTGCACATCGAGGACCAGACGTTTCCCAAGCGCTGCGGACACCTCGACGACAAGTCCCTGGTGAGCACGGAGGAGATGACGGCGAAGCTCCGGGCTGTCGTCGCCGCGCGCCAGGACCCGGACTTCGTGGTGATCGCGCGTACCGACGCCATCGCGACGGAAGGCCTGGACAGCGCGATCGAGCGCTCGCACGCCTACCTGGAGGCGGGCGCGGACGTCATCTTCGTCGAGGCCCCCGAGACCGTGGATCAGATCGAGGAGATCGCCGCGCGCATCCCGCAGCCGAAACTGATCAACATGTTCCACGGCGGAAAGACCCCGCTGGTCCCCCGGGACCGCCTGCGCGAGCTGGGGTACCGCCTGATCATCGTCCCCTCGGATCTCCAGCGCAGTGTGATCACCGCCGTCCGGCAGACGCTGGAGGCGATCAACCGGGACGGCGACAGCTCCGCGGTGCGCGACCGACTGGCCTCGTTCGCCGAGCGCGAGCGCATCGTCCGCACCACGGAGTACCTCTCGATCGGGACCTGAACGGCCCGGAGGGCTTCGTCGTGTCGCGGCCGGCCGGCAGCGCGATCGGAACAGACGCGGCCACGTGGCCGGGAACCGCCGTCAACCCGCCCGGGTTAAGGCTTGCGGCAGCCTCTCACGCTGCGCTGCAATTCCGTTGAAGCAACGATGAAGTGATGTGAAGCCGGCTGAAGTCGGCAGGGGCAGGGGGGTACGTGGCGGACGGTGACGACGGGCGGCTGCGGCTCGGCCTGCTCGGGTCGCTGTCGGCGTACCGCGGCGGACGGCGGCTGGATCTGGGGCCCGTACGCAGGCAGGCGGTCCTCGCCGCGCTGGTGCTGCGCGCGGGCAGCCGGGTGAGCCACCGGGAGTTGCTCGACGACGTGTGGGGCGAGAGCCCGCCGCCGACCGGCGTACGGGTGCTGCCCAGCCATGTCTACTCCCTGCGCCGATCACTGGACGCGCAGGGCACGGCGGCAGGGGCGTCCCTCATCCGCAGCGGCAAGGGCTGGTACCGCTTCGAGGCCGAGGGCGTCCGGCTCGACACCGTCGAACTGGCCGCCCTCGGACGCCGCGCCCGGAGCGTCAAGGCATCCGCCGGACCGGCCGCCGCGCAGGCCCTCTTCGACGAGGCGCTCGGACTGTACGGAGGAGAGCCTCTGGCCGGCCTTCCCGGCCGCTACGCCGGGTCGGTCCGCCGACAACTGGAGGAACAGCGGCGCACCCTGCGGAAAGGGCGGCTGGAATGCCTCTTCCTGCTCGGCCGTTCGCCCGAAGCCGTCGAGGAACTGGCCGAGTTGACCGCGTCCTGCCCCTTGGACGAGGGGCTGCTGGCCATCCGCGTAAGGGCGTTGTACAGCAGCGGGCGCCAGGCGGAGGCCCTCGACGCCTTCCACGCGCTGCGCGGCCGGCTGCGCGAGGCGCACGGCGCCGAGCCGGGCGAGGAGTTGCGCAGCCTGTACGAAGCCGTGCTGCGGCAGGACGACACCGTCCTTCTGCCGCCCGCCGTCACCGTCGCCCCGGCCCCCGACCCCTCGCGGCCACCGGTGAACGAACTCCCCGGTGACGTAGGACCGTTGGTGGGCAGGCAGGAGGAGCTGGCGCTGCTCGCCGAGCCGGGACCTGCCGGGAACGTCACGGTCCTGGCGGTGGACGGCACACCGGGCATGGGCAAGACCCGGCTGATCGTCCAGACCGCCCGGCACCTCGTTCCCCGCCACCCGGACGGCTGTCTCTTCCTGGATCTGCGCGCCCACGCGACGGGACAGCCGCTCTCCCCGCGAAGGGCCCTGGCCCGCATGCTGCGCACCCTGGGCACGGTCGGCGACCGGATCGGCGACGACGAGGAGGAACTGGTCGCCGCCTGGCGCACGGCGACCAGCGGCCTGCGTCTCCTGCTGGTGCTGGACGACGCGCTGGACGCCCGGCAGGTCCGGCCCCTGCTGCCGTCCGGTCCGGGCAGCACCGTCATCGTGAGCAGCCGACGGCGGCTGGCCGGCCTGGACGCGACCCGCCGGATCTCCCTGGAGCCCCTGCCCGACGACGACGGCGTACGTATGCTCAGCGGCTTCGTCGGAACGGACCGGGTGGAACGCGAACCGGACGCCGCGCGTGAACTCGTCCGGCTCTGCGACGGGTTGCCGCTCGCCCTGCGGATCGCGGGTACCCGGCTCCAGACACGGCCCGAGTGGACCCTGGCGCACATGGTGGCCCGGATGGCCGATGACGGGGACCGGCTGGAGGAGCTGAACGCCGACGACCGGAGCGTCGCGGCCGCCTTCCAGCTCTCCTACGAACACCTCCCGCCACAGCAGCGGCGGATGTTCCGTGTCCTTGGCCTCGCGCCCACCGTCGAGTTCGATCCGCTGACTCCGGCGGCGATGCTGGACCTGCCGGCCACCGAGGCGGGCCGGGCCCTGGAGCAGCTGGTCGACGCGGGCCTCCTGCGGCAGCCGCGGCCCGGCCGCTACCGGCTGCACGACCTGGTCCGGGCCCACGCACGCCGCCTGGCCGCGGCCACCCCCGACCTCTCCCGGCCGGTCGGCGCGGCCGCCCTGCGACTCCACCTGGACGCGGCCCGGATGGCCAGCGACTGGGGCCCCCAGGCGTTCCCGGCCACCTCTTCCACGGAAAGCTCGGCTTTCGCCGACTGGCGGTCCGCGGCGGACTGGCTCGACGAAACCGGGGGAGAGATCGTCGACGTGGTCGGCCATGCCTTCGTGCTCGGCGAGAGCGACCTGCTGTGCTGGATCGCCGAGGCCCTGACCGACTACCTCACCGGCCGCGGCCGCTACCACGACGCCCGTACCATCCTCGAAGTCGCCCTCGAAGCCTCACGGGACTGCGGCGACCGGCGGATGGCGCCCACGCTGCGCAACTGCATGGGCCTCACCGAACTCTTCGCCTACCGCACCGACCGGGCGCGCATCTGGTTCGAGGAGGCCGCCGAGGTCAGCCGCCGGCTCGGCGACGACCGCGAGCTGGCCCGGGCGACCACCGGGCTCGGCACCGCCGCACTCCAGGCGGGAGACATCGGCGCGGCCGACGCCCACACCACAGCGGCGCTGAAGGCCATTCCGCCGTCCGACGACTGGGGCGCGTCCACCGTGCACGCCTCCCTGGGCTTCGTACGGATCGCACAGGAGCGGAAGGAGGACGCGCTGGACTGCTTCCGCGCCGCGCACGCACGAGCCCGCATGGTCGGCCGGCCCCGGGTGCTCAGCCGCACCCTGACCTGCATGGCCGACGCCCACCTCGCCCTGGGGCGACCGCACGAGGCGACCCCTCTGCTCCGTGAGGCCGCCGTCCTGGCCCTGGACGCCAAGGACCTCCTGCTCCAGGCGCTGACCCTGGCCCGCCTGGGCACCGCGATCCATCAGGAGGGCGACCCGAACACCGCCCTGGCCCACCTCGACCGGGCGCTCGCCGTACAGCGGAGCCTGCGGCCGGAGGACGAGCCCCAGCGCGACAGACTGGAGATGGACATCCGCTGCCGGCTCGGCCGGGCCCACCTCACGGCAGGACGCCCGGACCGGGCCCGCCAGGAGTTCCGGGCCGCTCTCGCCCTGCCCCGTTCCGCCACGTACGAGCTCGAACGCGCCCAGGCCGCACAGGGTCTCCGGGCCTGCTCATGACCGCCACGTCCGGTGCCGGCGGCGGTCACCCCGCCCCGGGGCGGACGTCGGGTGACCGGGCTCGCCGATCCGCCGTAAGGGCGTTCGGTTAGGCTGGCCTTGCCTGGGCGCAGGACCCGGGCAGCACAGGACCCGGGCGCGCGGGTTCGGGTTCCGGCGTCTCGTACGGGACCCGGCGGACGGAACAGGCAGGGGCGGGGCTCAGGTGAGAGACGGTGACCGGGCTCGTGCGCGTCGTGCGTCCGACGGGGCGGAAGCGCTCGTGCGGGTGACGGGGAACACGGGTTTCGGGTCCGCGCCCGGGGCGGGGCGCCGTGGATAAGATCGCGCTCGCGGCCGGAGCCCTGTACGTCATCGTCCTGCTCCGCGCCGGAGGGACCTTCGCCGTCGGATGGCTCGCCGGCGCCGGCGCCCGGCGCAGCAGGTTCGCCGAGCGGATCTCTTCGGCGAAGTTCCGGCGTGCCGAGCGGGCGATCCAGCGGTGGGGTGCGCCGATGGTGGCCGTCTCCTTCCTGACGGTCGGTTTCCAGACCGCCGCCAACTTCCTCGCGGGCAGTATGCGCATGCCGTTGTCCCGCTATCTCCCCGCCCTGTTCGTGGGCGGAGCGGCCTGGGCGCTGATCTACGCGACCGCGGGACTCGGCGTGCTCGAAGTGCTCGGTAGGCTTTTCGCCGAGCGGACGGCCTTCGGGGTGTCCGCCGTGGCCGTGGCCCTGCTCGCGGTGTGCGGGGTGGTGGTGTACCGCAGGAGAAGGGCGGCGCTGTCCGCCGGTGGCACCGCCGCCGCCGACGAGGCGTGAACCCGCGAGGAGTACGTACGTTGTCGTCACCGTCCGGCCCGGTCGCGGGGATGGAGCGCCATCAGGTCGCCGTCTATGTGGGGGCCCTGGCCGCCGGGGGCCTGGTGGGCTGGGCCGTGCCCGGTGCGGGGCCGGGGCTGGAGCGCGCGATCAACCCGGTGCTGGCCGCGCTGCTGTACGTGACGTTCCTGCAGGTGCCCGCCGCTGAACTGGTGCGTTCGGTGCGGGCCGGGCGGTTCCTGGCCGCGACGCTGGTGGTGAACTTCGTCGTGGTGCCGCTGGTGGTCGCCGCGATGTTCGCCTTCCTCCCGGACGACCGGGCGGTCCGCCTGGGCGTGCTGCTGGTCCTGCTGGCCCCGTGCATCGATTACGTGATCGTCTTCAGCGGGCTCGCCGGTGGCAGCAGTGAACGCCTGCTCGCCGCCACCCCGTTGCTGCTCCTCGCCCAGATGGTGCTGCTGCCGGTCTATCTGTTCCTGTTCATGGGCCCGGACCTGGCCGAGGTCGTGGAGGCCGGACCGTTCGTCGAGGCGTTCGTCGTGCTGATCGTCGTCCCGCTCACGCTGGCCTGGCTGACCCAGGCGTGGGCCGCACGGCGCCCGGCCGGACAGCGGGTCGCCGACGCGATGGGCACGACGATGGTGCCGCTGATGGCCGCCGTCCTGCTCACCGTGGTCGCCTCCCAGGTACCGAAGCTCGGCGACTCGGGCAGCCTGGGCGACGTGGGCCGTGTCGTGCCGTTCTACGTCGCGTTCCTCGTCGTGATGGCGTTCGCCGGGCTCGGCGTCGCCCGCCTGTTCCGCCTGGACGCTCCGGCCGGCCGGGCCATCGTGTTCACCGGCGCGACCCGTAACTCCCTGGTCGTCCTGCCCCTCGCCCTGGCACTGCCGGACGCGCTGGCCGTCGCCGCGGTGGTCGTGGTCACCCAGACCCTGGTCGAGGTGATCGGCATGGTGGTCTACGTCCGGGCCGTCCCCCGGCTGCTGCCGCTCCGGGGCTGATCCGCACCGCCGCGCCCGCCGCGCAGGCCCTGGCTCACCGCCGTACCGCCGTGCCCGCCCGCGCGGCGAGGGCCTCCAGAACCGACGCGTGGGCCCGGTCCACCGAGACGTCCAGGTGAACCCGGTCCTCGCCGGTGGCGGCGGAGACGGCGAAGGTGAAGAACGAACAGCAGGCGCTCTCGCGCGACGCCAGTTCACGGACCCGCTCCGCCACCCCCGGGCCGCCCGCCAGGTCGAGACGTAGCCGCAGCACGGACGGGCGGGACAGCGCGGTCAGCCGTTCGGCGAACAGCGCGTCCCACTCGGCGACCCGCAGGGGCTGTTCCTCGGTGGGCAGGGTGCAGGACGGGGGCACCCAGGCAGGCTCGGTCATCGTGGTCACTCCCGTCGTCACGTTCCCCGGAGGGGAACATCTTCGACGGTGGACCGTACCCGGGGCCAGGCGGCTTCGCGCAGCAGCCGCAGGCCGTTGAGGCCGACGATGACGGTGGAGCCCTCGTGTCCGGCGACGCCCAGGGGCAGGGGCAGGGTGCCGATCAGGTCCCAGGCGACGAGGACGGTGATGAACGTTCCGGCGATGGCCAGGTTCTGGATGACGAGGCGGCGTGCGGTGCGGGAGAGCTGGACGACGGAGGGGATGGTGGCGAGTTCGTCGCGCACCACGATGGCGTCGGCGGTCTCCAGGGCGAGGTCGGAGCCGGCCTTGCCCATCGCGATCCCGGAGTGCGCGGCGGCAAGGGCAGGGGCGTCGTTGACGCCGTCGCCGACCACCAGCACCCGGCGTCCTTCCGCCTCCCACGCCCTGACCGCGGCGACCTTGTCCTGGGGGAGGAGTCCGGCGCGGACGTCGGTGATGCCGACCTGGGCGGCCAGGTGCCGGGCAGCGCGCTCGTTGTCGCCGGTGAGCAGGACGGGAGTGCGGCCGGTCAGCTCGGTGAGGGCGGCGACGGTCGCCGCGGCGTCGGGCCGCAGCCGGTCGGCGATGCCGAGCACGCCGACCACGGTGCCGTCCCGCACCACGGTGACGGCCGTGTGCCCGGTGCCCTCCAGCTCGGCCACGGCCACGGCCTCGTCGGACGGCGCGGTGTCGCTGCCGGTGGACAGCCGGGAGGGGGAGCCGACCCGGACGGTGCGGCCCTCGACGGTGGCGGTGACGCCTTCACCGGGGACGGAGGAGAAGCCGGTGGCCCCGGGCAGGTGAAGGCCGCGTTCGCGGGCGGCGTCGACGACGGCGCGGGCGAGCGGATGCTCGCTGGGATGTTCGGCCGCTGCCGCCAGGGCGAGCAGGCCGTCCTCGTCCAGGCCGGTGCCGGGCAGGGGCCGGATGCCGGTGACACGAGGGGCGCCTTCGGTGAGGGTGCCGGTCTTGTCCAGGGCCACGAGATCGACCTGGCCCAGGCGTTCCATGACGACGGCCGACTTGGCCAGCACACCGCGCCGTCCCGCGTTGGCGATGGAGGACAGCAGCGGCGGCATGGTGGAGAGCACCACCGCGCACGGCGAGGCGACGATCATGAACGTCATCGCGCGCAGCAACGCGGACTGGAGGGTGGTTCCGAAGGCCAGCGGGATCAGGAAGACGGCGAGGGTCGCGACGACCATGCCGATCGAGTAGCGCTGTTCGATCCTCTCGATGAACAGCTGGGTGGGGGCCTTGGTCTCGGAGGCCTCCTCGACCATCCTCACGATCCGGGCGATCACCGAGTCCGAAGGGTCGCGCTCCACCCGTACGCGCAGGGCGCCGGTGCCGTTGACCGTACCGGCGAACACCTCGCCCCCGGCCCGCTTGGCCACCGGCAGCGGCTCGCCGGTGATGGTGGCCTGGTCGACATCGCTCGTCCCGTCGAGGACCCGGCCGTCGGCGCCGACCCGCTCCCCGGGGCGCACCAGGATCGTGTCCCCGACGGCGAGTTCCCGGGAGCCGACGCTCTCCTCGGTCCCGTCGGGCAGCACGCGGGTCGCGGTGGCGGGCGCGAGGTCCAGCAGACCCCGCACGGAGTCCGCGGTCCGGGCGGTGGCCACGGCCTCCAGGGCACCGGAGGTGGCGAAGATGACGATCAGCAGCGCCCCGTCGAGGACCTGCCCGATCGCGGCCGCCCCGAGGGCGGCGACGACCATCAGCAGATCCACGTCCAGCGTCCTGTCCTTCAGCGCCTTCAGCCCCTCCCGGCCCGGCTCCCAGCCGCCGGTGGCATAGGTCGCGGCGAACAGGGCGCCCCACAGCCACGCCGGGCCGCCCAGCAGATGGACGGGCAGGGCGAGGAGGAACAACACCAGCGCCGCGAGCGCCCACCGGGCCTCCGGCAGCGCCAACAGGCGGGTCCGGCGTCTCGGCGGGGCCGGGCGCGCGGCTCCGGCGGGCCGCGCGGACCGCTGATCCAGGACAGAAGACATGGCAGAGCAACCCTTCACGGGCGGGCGACGACAACGACCTCACCGTACAGGAACATATGAACAGGTCTTCAAGTGTCATCGGTATGATGAGGTCCATGGGCCACGGACGCGACACCGCCACCACCAGCGCCAGCACCCGCGAGCGCCTCGACGCGGTCGGCACCGCCGACGTCGCCGCCACCCTCCAGGCCCTGGCCACCCCGTCCCGGCTCTACATCCTCGCCCGCCTCCAGGAAGGCCCCTGCTCGGTGAGCGACCTCGCCGAAGCCGTCGGCATGGAGAACTCGGCCTGCTCCCACCAGCTCCGCCTGCTGCGCAACCTCGGCCTGGTGACCGGCGAACGCCAAGGCCGCAGCATCGTCTACTCCCTCTACGACAACCACGTCGCCGAACTCCTCGACCAGGCCCTCTATCACGTCGAGCACCTGCGCCTCGGACTCCACGACACCTCGGCCCGCGAACCCGCCGCCACCACCGGCCGCTGACGCGAGCGCCCACCCCCGGCACCGGATCGACAGCTGGAGCCCGCGCCGCCGAAGTGTGCGTGGTCCGGTCGCTTCGGCGTCTCGTCGCTGCCCTGGGGATCAGTGGTTCAGTGCATCGAACGACCAGGGATGACCTGGCTTGAATTATTCGAACGTTCGAGCGAATATCGAAGAGTGTGGACAGCTCAGCAGGTAGTCGAGGCGCGTGGCGCGGAAGCCGGTGCGGTGGCGTCGCCGCTCTCCGGCCTGCTGCCGGGAGGAGGTATTCGCCCTGGTACCACAGTGGGTGCGGGCGGAGACCTGCCGCTGCTACTGGCGCTGGCCGCATTGGCGGCAGCGGAGTCGGTGGCGTGGGCGGCGGTGGGAGTGCCGGAGCTGGGTGGGCTGGCGGCGGCACAGGCCGGTCTGGATCTGGCCACAGGTCTGGTGGTGAGCGACCCTGGGCCACGCGCGGCCCAGGTGCTCGCCGTCCTGCTGGAGTCGGTGCCGGTGGTGCTCGTCGGCGCCTCGGTACGGGTGCCGGAGCGGGCGGTGCGCCGGCTGCGGGCGGTGATGCGGCGCAGCGGAGCGGTGCTGCTGGCGGCGGGCCGCTGGCCCGGGGCGGATGTGCAGCTCCGGGTGGCGCCGGTGGGCTGGACCGGGGTGGGCCGGGGGCACGGGCTGTTGCGCGGCCGCCGGGTGACGGTGACGGCGGGCGGGCGCGGCGCTGCCGCCGCGCCGCGCAGCGTGGAGCTGTGGCTGCCCGGTCCGGACGGTCTGGTGGGCATGGCGGGCGTGACGGGCATGGCGGAGCAGGGGGCGGCGGAGGCCGTGCGGGGCGGGGCGCGGGCGGATCTCCGCGTCGTCGGATGACCGGGGCGTCCGATTCCGTACGGGTGGTCGTGGTCTGGGTGCCCGACTTCCCGGTGCTGGCCTGCGGTACGCGGGACGGTGCGCCGGTGGCCGTGGTGCACCGGGGCGCGGTGGTGGCGTGCTCCGCGTCCGCGCGGGCGGCCGGGGTCCGGCGGCGCATGCGGCTGCGGGCCGCGCAGGCCCGGTGCCCCGGGCTGCGGGTCGTCGAACGGGACCTCGCCGCCGAGGTGAGGATGTTCGAACAGGTGGTGCACCGCGTGGAGGCGGAGGTGGTGCCCCGGCTGGAGGTGATCCGGCCCGGGCTGATCGCGGCCCCGGCGCGCGGAGCCGCCCGGTACTGGGGCGGCGAACCGCAGCTGTCCGTACGGCTGGCCGACACCGTCACCGCACTCGGGCTGCCCGCCCGGGTCGGGATCGCCGACAGCACCTTCGCGGCGGCGCTCGCGGCCCGCCGGGGCGACGGAGTGATCGTCCCGGCGGACGGGAACGCCGCGTTCCTGGCCCCGTACCCGGTGGGCGTGCTGGGCGTGCCCGGCCTGGCCGAACTGCTGAAGCAGCTCGGCATCCGTACCGTCGGGGACTTCGCACGGCTGCCGGCCGGCCGGGTCGCGGAGCGGCTCGGCACGGAGGGCATCGGCGCCCACCGCGTCGCCCGTGGCGGGCAGGCCCGGCCGGTGTCCGTACGGACCGCCGCCCAGGACCACACGGTGCGGCGGCTGTTCGAGGTCCCCGAGGAGCAGACGGAAGCGGTCGTGTTCGTGGCCGTCGCGCTCGCGGACGAGCTGCACGAACGCCTGGCGGCGGCAGGGGTGGTGTGCGCGCGGGTGGAAGCCGTGGTCGGGACGGCCGACGGCCGGACCCTGACGCGGATCTTCCGGCACGAGGGGCGGCTGTCCTCCCGGGCGGTGGCCGAGCGGGTGCGCGGCGTACTGGCCGCCTGGTCCGAGAAGGGCCTGCTGGACGCAGGCGGCGCGGAACCGGGCATCCGCCGCCTGGCCCTGCGCCCCGACGGGATCTCCCCGGACACCGGCTCGCAGGGCGCGTTCGACGGCGAGCGGGACACCCCGGTGGAGGTGGAACGGGCCGCCGCCCGGGTGCAGGCGGTGCTCGGGCACCGGGCGGTCACCCGGATCATCGAGGTCGGCGGCCGGGGGCCGGGCGACCGGATCCGGCTCGTCCCGGTCGGCGACGTCCCCGACGACGGCGCGGGCGGCGCGGGCGCCGGGGACGGTCCCTGGCCGGGACGGCTGCCCGCCCCGCACCCGGCCGCGGTCTACCCGGTACGGCGTCCGGCCCGGCTCACCGGGACCGACGGCGCGCCGGTCGGCGTGGCCGGCCGGCTGGAACTGTCGGCCGAGCCCGCGTTCCTCGCGGTCGACGGGCGCCGCCGGGCCGGGGTGAACGGGTGGGCCGGTCCCTGGCCGGTGCTGGAGCGGTGGTGGACGCGCGACAGCGGCCGACGGATCGCCCGGATGCAGGTCACCACCGACGACGGGCACGCGTGGCTGCTCCTCGTCGACCGGGGCCGATGGTGGGTGGAGGCCCACTATGGGTGACCTCCTCCGCCTCCCCACCGCCGACCGCCCGGAGGACGGCTGGGCCGAACTGCACGTGCACAGCGCGTTCTCCTTCCTCCGCGGGGCGAGCGGGCCGGAGGACCTGGTCGCCGAGGCCGCCCGGCTCGGCATCGGCGTACTGGCGGTGACGGACGTGGACGGCCTCCACGCCGCGCGCCGCCTGCACGCCGCCGCCCGCGAGCACGGGATCGGCACCGTCCACGGCGCCGAACTCACCCTCGGCGACCCCGTCCTGGGAACACCGGTGGTGCTCGCCCGCACCGTGGAAGGGTTCCGGCTGCTGTCGGCGGTGATCTCCGCCGCGCAGCTCGCCGGGTCGAAGAACGCCCCGGTCTACGACCTGGACGCGGTGGCCCGGGCGGCCGCCGCGGGGCACTGGGCCGTCCTGCCCGGCTGCCCGCCGCCGGACGCCGACCGGTGCGACGTCACCGCCGTCGCCCACCGGCTCGCCCGGCTGACCGACGTCTTCGGCACGAGCGGTACGCACGCCGAACTGGTCGACCACCGGCTCCCGGAGGACTCGGTCGCCGCCGACGCGATGTGGGTGGCCGCCCGCCGGGTCGGGATCCCCGTGGTGGCCACCGGCGCCGTGCACTACGCGGCCCCCCGCCAGGCCCGGGTGGCCCAGGCGCTCACCGCGCTGCGCCGCCGCGAGACCCTGGACCGGGCCGCCGGGCATCTGATGGCCGCCCCGACCGCCCATCTGCGCCCCCGGGCCGAACGCGCGGCCTTCCTGTCGCGGTACCCAGGCGTCGCGGACACCACCCTCGCCCTGGGCCGCGCCTGCGTGATCGACCTCGGCGAACTGCGCCCCGAACTACCGGAGTTCGCGGTACCCGCAGGACATACGCAGGACTCGTGGCTGCGGGACCGCGCCGAGGCCGCCTGCGCCGACCGCTACGGCCCCCGCACCGACCCGGGGGCAGAGGCGGCCTGGCGGCAGCTCGACCACGAACTCGGACTCGTCGCCGGACTCGGGCTCGCGGGCTACTTCCTGATCGTCCACGACATCGTCCGGCACGCCGCCGACCAGGGGATCTGGTGCCAGGGCCGGGGCTCCGCCGCCAGCAGCGTGATCTGCTACGTCCTCGGCATCACCGCCGTCGACCCGCTCCGGCACGGTCTGCTCTTCGAGCGGTTCCTGTCCCTGGAGAAGGCGGGCCCGCCGGACATCGACCTCGACCTGGAGTCCGGACGCCGTGAGGAGGTCATCCAGTACGTCTACACCCGTTACGGCCGCCGGCACGCCGCCCAGGTCGCCAACATGATCACCTATCAGCCGAGGCTCGCGGTCCGCGACGCCGCCCGCGTCCTCGGCTACCCGGAGGCACAGACCCGGGAGATGACCCGGCACATCCACCACACCCCGCCCGGCCCCGACACCGCGCTCCCCGACGACGTACGCGACCTCGCCGCCCAGCTCCACACCCTCCCGAGGCACCTCGGGGTGCACTCGGGCGGCATGGTCCTCACCCGGCAGCCCATCGGCGAGATCATGCCCGTGGAGTGGGCGACCGCCGAGGGCCGCAGCGTCCTCCAGGGCGACAAGGACGACGTCGCCGCCGCCCGGCTCGTCAAGATCGACCTGCTGGGTCTCGGCATGCTGTCCGCCCTCCACACCGCCTGCGACCTCATCCACGAGCACCACGGCGTCCGTTACGACCTCACGTCCATTCCCCAGGACGATCCGGACGTCTACGAGATGATCGCGAGAGGGGACACCATCGGCGTCTTCCAGGTCGAGTCCCGTGCCCAGATCTCCACCCTGCCCCAGCTGCGGCCGACCAGGTTCGAGGACCTGGCCGTCGCCGCGTCCATCATCCGCCCCGGCCCCATCCAGGCCGGCAGCAAGCACCCGCTGCTCCGCCGACGGCGCGGCGAGGAGGCGGTGACATACCCCCACCCGCTCGCGAAAGCCGCGCTGGAGCCGACCCTCGGCGTCGCCCTCTGGCAGGAGCAGGCCATGCAACTCGCCATCGACTGCGCGGGGTTCAGCCCCGGCGAGGCCGACCGGCTCAGGAAGGCGATGGCGGCCAAGCACGCCCCGGAGAAGGTCGCCGCGATGCGCGGCCGCCTGCTGACCGGCATGGCCGGACGCGGCATCCCGCCGGCCGCTGCCCAGAAGATCGTCTCGATGATCGAAGCCTTCTCCGACTACGGGTTCCCGCAGTCCCACGCTCAGTCGATGGCCGGGCTCATCTACGCCAGCGCCTGGATCAAGCACCACCACCCGGCCGCGCTCATCGCGGCGATCATGGCGAACCAGCCGATGGGCTTCTACGACACCCAGACCCTCATCGGCGACGCGGAACGGCACGGCATCACCGTCCACGGACCCGCCGTCCGGACCTCCCGCGTCCACGCCACCCTCGAACCCGGACCGGCCCCCGCTTCGACATCCGGCCCGATGCCCGCTTCGATGTCCGGCCCGGCGTCCGGGGCGCGGCCCCCGGCGATCCGCCGCGGTCTGACCAGCGTCACCGGCCTCGGCGAACAGGCCGCCGAGGAGATCATCGCCCTCCGTACGGAGCGGCCGTTCACCGACCTGGACGACTTCGCCGCCCGTACCCGGCTGCCGGCCCGGATCCTGGAGCAGTTGGCCACCGCGGGCGCACTCGACGGACTGGGCGGACACCGTCGCACCGCCCTGTGGAGCGCCGGCACCGCACCCGGCCGCACGCGCCAGCCCCCGCTCCCCGGACTCGCCACCCCCGGGACCGCGCCCGAACTCACCTCCATGACCACCGCCGAGGAGACCACCGCCGACATCGTCGCCACCGGCGCCAGCGCCACCGCCCACCTCGTCCAGCACATCCGCCCCCACCTGGACCGCCTCGGCACGCTCCCCACGGCCACCGCCCGTACGCTCCCCGACCGGGCCCGGGTCAGGATCGGCGGGCTGCCGAAGTACCTCCAACGCCCCCCGACCGCCCACGGCGTGGCCTTCGGCGCGATCGAGGACGAGACCGGCATGATCAACCTCGTCTTCGCCCCGCACATCTGGGACCGCTGCTACCGGACCCTCATCGACGCCCCCGCCGTCCTCCTCACCGGCCGGATCGAGCGCAGCGACGGCACGGTCAACGTCGCCGTCGACCGGGTGGAGACGATCCCCGTGGCCGCGCCCGTACCCCGGCGCCACGTCGGGCACCGCTAGCGCACGGGCCGGAGCGCGCTCCCCGCCGCGCGGCCATCATGAGACCCATGACTTCTCCCTCGCCACGCTGGGCGCGCGTCGAGCGCCTCGATGCCGCGAAGACGCTCGACGCCCTCCATGCCCGGACCGGTGTCCGGCTGATCCTGGAGGGCCCCTGCCCGGGCGGGCAGGTCGGCACCGCCTATGTGCGCGGGCCGGACCATCGCCGTTCCGTGCTCAAATGGCGGCCGCACAGCCGGGTCGCGGACCTGGAGGCAGGGCCGCTCACCGTCAGCCGCGTGCTACGACGCGCGGGCTGTCCGGCCCCGGCCACCGAGCTGGTCGCCCAGGTCGGCCACGCGGTCGTCATGGTCCAGGAGCTCCTGCCCGGCACGAAGGTCGATCACCTCGACCACCCCACCCTGCTCCAGGCCCTCGCACTCAACCGGTTGCAGGCCGGCCGGCTCGCCGACCACCCCGAGGTCCCCGCCGCCGAGCTGTTCCTGCGTCAGGACGGCCCCGGCTACTGCCTGCACGAACCGCTCCGCCGGCACAACCGCCGCAGCGCCGCGCTGGAACGCCGGGTCGCGGAGGTCGGTGCGGGCCACCCCGACCGGCTGCCCGGCGACGACGCCGTGCACATGGACTTCCACCCCGGAAACCTGCTGGCGACCGGCGGTTCGATCACCGGAGTCGTCGACTGGGACGGAGCCGCCCGCGGGGATCACCGCTTCGACCTGGTCACCCTGCGCTTCGGCATCCACGGCGGGGGAGCGGACCCGGCGGCGACGCGGCATCTCGACGCCGTGCTCGACGCGCTCCCCGAGGACGTCCTGCGGCCCGCCTGGGCGCACATGAGTCTCCGCATGGTCGACTGGGCCGTCAGACACTTCGCCCCGTCCGACGTGGAGCACTGGCTCGACCTCGCCGAACAGCGCCTGGGCTGACGGAGACCGGCACCCGCCACGCCGCACCACAGAGGCCGCCGCTCACCAGCCCGTCCACAGCAGGTGGTTGATCAGCAGCGCCGGAACGGCCGACGCGACCAGCCAGTACCGCACCCTCCGGCGGGGAAGCAGCGCCGCCGCGGGCAGCAGCCACAGCAGGAACGGCTGCCAGATGCGCTCGGTCTCCGCCTTGCTCATCCCGGAGAGATCCGCGGCGAGCAGCGCCGCCAGCGCCGCGAGCACGAGCAACGCCAGTCTTCCCTCCGGGGAGGCCGCCGCCGGGCCGCGCCGCAGCGCCGCCCGTACGGCACCGGGCGCGGCCACCGCGCTCCGGCGCAGCCCGGCGACGGCGGCGAGCCCGGCCGCGAGGGTCGAGCAGGCCAGGTTGGCCCAGACCCAGTAGCCGTACGGGCGGACACCGCCCGCGCCCTGGTAGTAGCGCTCGACCAACAGGTGGTACGCGGTCCACCAGTTGAACCCGGCGAGGGTGAAGGCCACCGGGGCCACCAGCGCGCCGAGCAGGAACAGCGGCACCGTGCGGGCGGTCCGGGCGAGCACCAGCACCGCGAGCAGGACCGCCGCCATCAGCCCCAGCCCGTAACTGAGGTAGCAGGTCCACCCGAACAGCAGACCCCCGCCGACCGCCGCCACGGCCGGGAAGCGGACCCGGCGGGTGGCGGCCAGGGCGAGCAGCGCCACCGACCAGGCGGCGACCGCGGTGAAGTAGCCGTCGGCCGACACGCCCGCCCAGACGGCGGCCGGGGCGAGGACGAGGAAGGGCGCGGCACGCCGGGCCAGGCGCTCGTCGGCCAGCACCCGCACGATGATCAGGGCGGCCAGCACCGCCGAACTGCCCACCACGACACACCAGAGCGCCGCCCAGGCGCCGCCGCCGAGCCCGATGCGGTCCAGCCACACGAAGGTCAGCGTCGCGCCCGGCGGGTGCCCGGCGACATGGCGGGCCAGTTGCCGGGCTCGCCGATGACGATGTGGTTCGTGAAGTCGCGCAGGGTGGCGGGGATGTCCTCGAAGCGGTCGATGACCCGCAGATACTCGTGCTTCGTGGTGAGCCGCTTCGCGACGCCCCGGTGCCAGCCGTCGATCAGCGCCAGCGCGAAGACCCAGGCCATGGACCCGGCCCAGGCCGCCGCCAGCAGCCCGCGCCAGGGCAGCCGGGCGGCGAGCGGCGGGCCGTAGGCGACCACCAGGACCGCCATGACCAGGGCGGCCGGGGTGCCGGGGCCCAGATGCGGGTCCCAGGAGGCCAGCAGGGGCGGCCACTGGGCGCGCAGACTGCCGTCCCGGTTCTGGATGACATGGCCGACGACCACCGCGGCCGTGACCAGCAGCACGCCCGCGGCGGCCACGATCAGGTCGGCCCGCCCCGCGCGCCGGGCGCGGTCGTCGGTGCGGTCCGGCGGTGCGGGCGGGCCGTGCCCGGTGCCGCCCGCGGTGTCCGTGGGGGTGATGTCCTCGGTCTTCACGCTGGCACGCTATGCACACCGGGCGGCGATCGGACGGCAATCGGGCGGTACGGCGGGGCCGCGTCACCGAACCGTCAGATCTCCCGCCACCGGCATGCCGTTCCCCACCCACCAGCATTCCGTTTCCCGTCCACCGGCATGCCGGTGGACGCCCCTCCCGGCCGCGACGTCAGAATTTCGTCAGGAGTCGCGTCCGCCCACCGGCGGTGTTCCCCGCTTAGCGTCGGCCTCATGCCCGAACGCCGCCGGATCCGCACCCTCACCGACCTCCCCGCTTCCCTCCGCGCCCTGCGCACGCCCGCCGACCCGGGATTCTGGCGCAGCCCCGTGCGCGGGGCGCGCTTCACCGCCGTGCTCGGCGTCGTCCTGCTCGCCGGGCTCACCCTGCTGTTCGTCACCGGTCTGCTCTCGTACGCCGCCTACAACCCGGACCTGAACCGGGTCAACGACAAGACCCCGGGCAAGGGATGGCTCGGCTTCTACCTGTTCTCCTGGCCGACCGGCCCGCACTGGCTCTACCGGCTGACCCAGGGCCTGCACGTCACCGTCGGCATCGTGCTCGTGCCCGTCCTGCTCGCCAAGCTCTGGTCGGTGATCCCCCGGCTCTTCGCGCTGCCGCCCGCCCGTTCCGTGGGCCACGCCCTGGAGCGGATCTCGCTGCTGCTGCTCGTGGGCGGGGCCCTGTTCGAGTTCCTCACCGGGCTGCTCAACATCCAGCTGGACTACCTCTTCCCCGGGTCCTTCTACACCCTGCACTTCTACGGGGCCTGGGTCTTCCTCGCCGGGTTCGTCACCCATACGGTCCTCAAACTGCCCCAGGCCGTACGGGTGTTGCGCAACGGCATCCCGCGCGGCGAACCGGACACCCTCGCCGCCCCCGACCCGCTGCCCGCCACCCTGTCCCGGCGCGGCGCGCTGGCCATGGTGGGGGCCGGGTCGCTCCTTCTGCTGATCACCTCGGCCGGCCGCAGCTTCGACGGACCGCTGCGCCGCATCGCGCTCCTCACCCCGCGCGGCGGCACCGACCCGGGACCGGGCCCGAACGCCTTCCAGATCAACAAGACCGCCGCCGCCGTACGGATCACGCCCGCCGACACCGGTGAGCGCTGGCGGCTGACGGTACGGGGTCCGGCCGGTGAACTCCGCCTCTCACGGGCCGATCTGCTGGCCATGGAACAGCACAGCGCGGCGCTTCCGATCGCCTGCGTGGAGGGCTGGTCGACCTCGGACCAGCTCTGGCGCGGGGTGCGGCTCTCCGACCTGGCGGCGCTCGCCGGACACCCGGACCGGCCGCCGGGCGTGTTCGTCGAGTCGCTCCAGCGCAGCGGCTCCTTCCGCAAGGCCGCGCTGCGCGACAACCAGGTCCGCGACGGCCGTTCGCTGCTCGCGCTGGAGGTGAACGGGGCGCCGCTGTCACCGGACCACGGCTATCCGGCCCGGATCATCGTCCCCGCCGCGCCCGGCGTGCTGAACACCAAGTGGGTCGAGACCCTGACGTTCGGAGAGCTGTGATGTCCACCCGAGCCGTACCGCCCCCGCCGCAGACCCCGCCGCCGTCCCCGTCCACCGCACCCCGTCGCCCGCGCATCTCACCGCGCCGCCTGTACGGCGAGGGCCCGCTCCATCTGCTCCTGCTCGCCGCGACGTTCTGCCTGGCCGGCTACGCGGGCGTACGGCTGCTGGACGGGGACACCGTCGGGGTGCTGCTCTGGTTCGCCGGGTCGGCCGTTCTGCACGACCTGGTGCTGCTGCCGGTGTACGCCGGGGCGGACCGGGCCCTGCGCGCCGCGCTCGGCCCCCGGACGGCCCTGGTGAACTTCGTCCGGGTGCCGGCGTTCCTCTCCGGGCTGCTCCTGCTGATCTGGTTCCCGCTGATCGCCCGGCGGACCGAACGGCGGTACGAGGCCGCCGCCGGCACCACCCCGGACGTCTACCTCGGCAACTGGCTGCTGATCACCGGCGCGCTGTTCGCGCTCTCCGCGCTCTGGCTGCTGGTCCGGGCGCTCCGCTCCCGTTCCGGCCGGCGCAACGAGACGAAGGTCCGTCCCTCCGCGCCCCACTGATCGCCCGTACGCCAGCCGCCCGCACGGGCGTGCCGCAGCAGGGCCGGCGTCCCGATCCGCGCCCAGAGGAACGGCTCGGCCACGTCGCCGCCCGCGGCCACCGGCGCGGACCTCCCGTCCGGGCCGCCCCGGCCGTCGTCGAGCCGGACCCGGACTTGTTCGTCCACGTCGACGGGGGCGGTCTCCGCGATCAGCAGTCCGCCGGCCCCGAGCAGATCGGCCGCGCGGTCCAGCAGCGCGGCCGGGTCGCCCCCGATGCCGATGTTGCCGTCGAGGAGCAGGAGAGTGCCCCAACGGCCCTCACCGGGCAGCGGGTCGAAGACACTGCGCAGCAGCGCCGCGCCGCCGAGACCGCGCGTACGGGCCACCGCCGCCTCGCTGACGTCGATGCCCAGCGCCCGGTGCCCGAGCGAGGCCAGCTCGGCGACCAGCCGGCCCGGCCCGCAGCCGATGTCCAGCACCGGCCCCTCGCACCGGTGCAGCGCGGACAGATCGGCGGAGCCCGCGTCGGAGCACCAGCGCTCCACGTCCAGGGGCAGCAGCCAGCCGTCGCTGCGGCGGAGGAAGAGCGGACCCCGGCCGGTGCGCAGGGCGTTGGCGTACGGGTCGGCGCCCCAGGTGGCGGTGCGGAGCGGGCCCCGCCGGGCCGGCGTGTCGGAGGCGTACGCGCTGTCGGCGGCCGCCTCGTGCGTGTCGGGCGCCCCGGCGGAGGCGGAGGAGCCTGCCGGGTCGGCGGCGGCCGGTGCGGCGCGTCCGGACGAGGGCACGGTCGTACTCATCGCACCCCCGCCCCGGTCAGCCGGCCGAGCGCCGCGGCGAACCGGTTGCCCGGCGCGGCCGACGCGACCCGGTGGGCGTCGGCCGCGGTGTCCACATCGACCAGCACCGGCAGATCGCGGACGACGAGCCCCGCCTCCACCAGCCTGCGCCGCTGCACCGCACCGGTCTCCGGGACCGACATCGGCACCCCGCGCACCAGGGCGGGATCGGGATCCGCCAGGCCCAGGGCCCAGAAGCCGCCGTCCTCGGCCGGACCGAACCAGGCTCCGCAGCCGTCCCAGGCGTCCGGGCCGAGAGCGGGGGCGAGCAGCGCGGCCGTGAGCTGCGGGGTGTCCATGCCGACCAGGAGAGCCGGCCCCGTACACCCGCCGAAGGCCGCCGCGAGACGTTCGTCGAGGCCGCCCGCGCTCTGCGGCACCACCTCGAACCCCGGAGGCACCCAGGGGCCCGGCCGCCCGTCGAGGACCAGGACGCGCCGCCGGGCGGGGAGGGCGAGCACGGTCTCCAGGGTGTCGGCGAGCGCGGCGGCGGCCAGCTCGGCGGCCTCGGCGGGGGAGAAGGGCGGGCAGAGCCGGGTCTTGACCCGTCCGGCCACTGGTTCCTTCGCGATGACCAGCAACTCCGTCGGCCCCATGGGCCCGTACGCGCTCATCGGCGGGCCCCCGTCCCTGCGCGTGCGGACCGGTCCGGCGTGCGGTCCGCCGGTGGTTCGCGCAGCACGCCCCGCATGTCGCGCACCGCGTGCCAGGTCCCGCGCCAGGTGCCGGTCACCTTCGACTTCCCGGTGCGCGGCCGGTAGGGGACATCGCTCTCGGCGATCCGCAGCCCGGCGTCCGAGGCCCGGACCACCATCTGGAGCGGATAGCCGCTGCGCCGGTCGGTGAGGTCCAGGGCGAGCAGGTCGGCGCGGCGGGCCGCCCGCAGCGGGCCGAGGTCGTGCAGGCGCAGGCCGGTGCGGCGGCGCAGCATCCGGGCCAGCGCCAGATTTCCGGCGCGGGCGTGCGGCGGCCAGGCGCCCCGGCCCTCCGGGCGGCGGCGGCCGAGCAGCAGATCGCACTCGCCGTCCGCGATCCGCCGCACGAAGTCGGCCAGCAGCAGGGGGTCCAGCGAGCCGTCGCAGTCGCAGAAGCAGACGAACTCGGCCTCGGCGGCGAGCAGCCCGGCATGGCAGGCCGCGCCGAACCCCCGTCGTTCCTCCGTGACGACGCTCGCGCCGAGGGAACGGGCGAGGTCGGCCGAACCGTCGGTCGAGCCGTTGTCGACCACGATCGCGCGCCAGCCGTCGGGGATGCGATCGAGTACCCAGGGCAGGGCGGCCGCCTCGTCGAGGCAGGGCAGAACGATGTCGGCCTTCGGCAGACCGGTGTGCGGGGCGGGCGGGAACGGAAGAGCGGCAGAAGAATCGGTCACCCGCCTCACCCTACGGAGACAAGTCTGGCATTCAGGGCATGAGGTTCTTACGAAACATGGACATCGGCCGGATGGGGGCGGTCGGCCGCCGACGCGC
The DNA here is from genome assembly GCF_055792845.1 of Streptomyces sp. DSM 106670. NCBI lineage: Bacteria > Bacillati > Actinomycetota > Actinomycetes > Kitasatosporales > Streptomycetaceae > Streptomyces > Streptomyces sp. DSM 106670. The sequence goes on along the minus strand of NZ_CM147704.1, from coordinate 302,373 downwards.
CGGAACGGGGGTGCCAGAGTGAAGGCCATGGAGAACACCCCGCCCGCCCGGCATCCCGAACCCGTCCCCCAAGGGGAGCGGGGCCGGATCCTCGTCGTGGACGACGACCCGACCGTCGCCGAGGTCGTCGTCGGCTATCTGCACCGTGTCGGCTACGCCGTCGAGCAGGCCGGCGACGGGCCCGCCGCGCTGGGGCGGTTCGTGGCACGCCGGCCCGACCTCGTCGTCCTGGACCTGATGCTCCCCGCCATGGACGGGTTCGAGGTCTGCCGCCGGATGCGCGAGCACGGTCCGGTCCCGGTCATCATGCTCACCGCGCGCGGCGACGAGGAGGACCGCATCCTCGGCCTGGAGACCGGCGCCGACGACTATGTCACCAAGCCGTTCAGCCCGCGCGAACTGGTCCTGCGGGTCGACTCCGTGCTGCGCCGCGCCCGGACCGCCGTACCGGCGGGCGGGGCCGGGCCGCTGTCCGGCGGCGGGCTGACCCTCGACCCGGCGGCCCGGCAGGCCCACCGCGACGGACAGGGACTCGCGCTGACCTTGCGGGAGTTCGACCTGCTCGCCTTTCTTCTCCGGCATCCCGGAAAGGTGTTCGGGCGGGAGGAGCTGATGCGGGAGGTCTGGGGGTGGGACTTCGGCGATCTGTCGACGGTCACCGTCCATGTCCGCAGGCTGCGCGGCAAGGTCGAGAAGGACCCGGCCCGCCCCCGGCTGATCCGCACGGTGTGGGGGGTGGGGTACCGGCTGGACCTGGACGCGGACGCCGCCGCCCCGCCCGGCGGGAGCGGGCCGCGGTGACCGACGTCCTGCTCATCGCGCTCTTCGCCTTTCTGGGCGCGGCGGCGGCCGGGCTGCTGGGCGCCGGCGTCCTGCGTCTGCTGAGGCACCGTTCGCTGGTGGTCTCGGTGAGTGTCGTCGCGGGGGTGGCCGTCGCGGCGATGCTCGCCGGGACGCTGACCGTCGCCTGGGCGATGTTCCTGTCGTCCCACGATCTCTACGTCGTCACGACCGTCGTCGCCATGGCCGCCCTGGTCTCGCTGGCCACCGCCGTACTGCTGGGCCGCTGGGTGGCCGACCGGAGCCGTGAACTGACCCTTGCCACGCGGTCGTTCGGCGACGGCGGTACCTTCGCCGCGCCTGCCGGACAGCCGACCGCAGAGCTGGCCGCGCTCACCCGCGAACTGGCCGCCACCAGCGCCAAACTGGACGCCTCACGGGAGCGGGAACGTGCGCTGGAGGCCTCGCGGCGCGAACTCGTCGCGTGGATCTCGCACGATCTGCGCACCCCGCTCGCCGGGCTGCGGGCGATGGCCGAGGCGCTGGAGGACGGCATGGCCGCCGACTCCGGACGCTATCTGCGGCAGATGAGGACCGAGGTCGAACGGATGAACACCATGGTCGGCGACCTCTTCGAACTCTCCCGGATCCAGGCCGGTTCGCTCACCCTGACGCCGGCCCGGATCTCCCTCCACGACCTGGTCGGCGACGCCCTGGCCGGGGCCGACCCGCTGGCCCGTGAGCACGGGGTGCGGCTGGTCGGCGTACGGGTCGACGAGGTGCCGGTGGAGGTCGACGGCAAGGAGATGAGCCGGGTGCTGGGCAATCTCCTGATCAACGCCATCCGCCGCACCCCGCCCGACGGCACGGTGGCCGTCGCCGCGCACCGGTCGGACGGCGCCGTCGTCATGTCGGTGACCGACGGCTGCGGCGGCATCCCGGAGGAGGACCTGCCCCGGGTCTTCGACACCGGATGGCGCGGCAGCCACGCCCGTACCCCGCCGGCCGGGGCGGGCCTCGGTCTCGCCATCGTGCGCGGCATCGTCGAGGCGCACGCCGGACGGGCCGAGGTCCGCAACGTACAGGGCGGCTGCTGCTTCTCGGTCACGCTCCCGACAGTGTGACGGCGCCCTCGTCCCGGCGGCCCGCCGCGCCGCGCAGCGGGGCCGCCGCGAAGTCCGCCATTCCCTGGGCGAAGGAGACCCGGGGCCGCCAGCCCAGCTCCTCGCGCAGCGCCCGCGAGTCCGCCGTGACATGGCGTACGTCGCCGAGGCGGTACTCCCCGGTCACCACCGGGCCCGGCCCGCCGTGCGCGCCGGCCAGCGCGGCGGCCATCTCGCCGATGGTGTGCGGCTCGCCGCTGCCGGTGTTGTACGCGGCGAAGGACGCGGGCCGCCGCTCCCGTACCGCCGCCAGCGCCACCGCGTTCGCCGCCGCCACATCGTGGACGTGCACGAAGTCGCGCCGCTGGCGCCCGTCCTCGTAGACGCGGGGGGCCTCGCCGCGGGCCAGGGCCGAGCGGAAGAACGAGGCGACACCGGCGTACGGGGTGTCGCGCGGCATCCCCGGCCCGTACACGTTGTGGTAGCGCAGGGACACCGCCCGGCCGCCCGTGGCCCGCGCCCACGCGGCGGCCAGGTGCTCCTGGGCCAGCTTGGTCGACGCGTACACATTGCGCGGGTCCGCGGGCGCGTCCTCGGCGACCAGCCCGGGTGTCAGTTCCGCACCGCAGTCCGGACAGTGCGGCTCGAAGTCCCCGGACCGCAGATCCGCCTCCGCGCGCGGCCCGGGGCGGACCGTGCCGTGGCGCGGGCAGTCGTAGCGGCCCTCGCCGTAGACCACCATCGAACCGGCCAGCACCAGATCCCGGACCCCGGCCGCCGCCATCTCCGCCAGCAGCACCGCCGTACCGAGGTCGTTGCAGCCGACGTACAGCGGAGCGTCCGCGAAGTCCTTGCCGAGGCCGACCATGGCCGCCTGGTGACAGACGGCGTCCACCCCGGCCAGCGCGTCCGCCACCGCCTCCCGGTCCCGGACGTCCCCGACGACCACCCGGTCGCCCGGCAGCTTTGGGGGCGTGGCGCCGGGGTGGGCCGAGGGCAGCAGGGCGTCCAGCACCACGCTCTCGTGCCCGGCCGCGGTGAGGGCGTCGACGACATGTGACCCGATGAACCCGGCTCCGCCGGTGACCAGTACGCGCATGACCGCCACGCTAGGGCCCGACGATCCCTCGCACCGGGCACGGCGCGCGCACGTCACGGGACCGTAAGGACGTGGGCGCACCCCGGGCTCAGGCATACCCCGCTGAAGGCGTCATCACTCGGCAACAGCACCGGGCAACAACACTACTTAATTTCAGCCACAATTGACGATCCATCAATAATGGGACATTCCATTTGCCCTATCGACAAGGCGGGTTGGTGAGCTTAGGCTCACCTAAGTTCAGGTGGGCGGCTCCGTCGGCGTGCCCGCCTTCCGCACCTTCCCCTCACGCCTGACAGGCGGCTTTCCCGGATGATTGGGAGTGACATGTCACAGGTTCTTCCTGGCGACACACCACTGATCCACGACCTCATCGGCATCGGCTTCGGCCCGTCCAATGTGGCCATGGCGATCGCGCTCAGCGAGCACAACAGCAAAGTCGGCAGGCAGGATTCGGTCACCGCCCACTTCTTCGAGCAGCAGGCGAGCTTCGGCTGGCACCGCGGCATGCTCATCGACGACGCCACCATGCAGGTGTCCTTCCTCAAGGACCTGGTGACGCTCCGGAACCCGGCCAGCGAATTCAGCTTCCTCTGCTATCTGCAGAGCCAGGGCCGCCTGATCGACTTCATCAACCACAAGAACCTCTTCCCGCTGCGGGTGGAGTTCCACGACTACTTCGAATGGGCCGCGGCCCAGGTCGACGACCTGGTCTCCTACGGTCACGAAGTCGTCGCCGTCACGCCCTACGTGCACGACGGCACCGTGGAGTACCTGGACGTGACCGTGCGGTCCGCGGAAGGACTCGCGGTCCACCGGGCCCGCAACCTCGTCATCGGCACCGGCCTGCGCCCCGTCATGCCCGAGGGTGTGGAGCGCGGTGACCGCGTCTGGCACAACTCCGACCTGCTGCGGAAGGTCGACGGCCTGGACGGCACCTCGCCCTCGCGGTTCGTCGTCGTCGGCGCCGGCCAGAGCGCCGCCGAGAACGTCGCCTATCTGCACCGCAGGTTCCCCGACGCCGAGGTCTGCGCGGTCTTCTCCCGCTACGGCTACAGCCCCGCCGACGACAGCAGCTTCGCCAACCGGATCTTCGACCCCGAAGCGGTCGACGACTACTTCGCCGCCCCCGAGGAGGTCAAGAGCCGTCTGATGGCCTACCACGGCAACACCAACTACTCCGTGGTGGACATCGACCTGATCGACGACCTCTACCGGCAGATGTACCGGGAGAAGGTCCTCGGCACCGAACGGCTGCGCTTCCTCAACGTGTCCCGGGTCACCGGAGTGGAGGAGAAGTCCGACGGCGTACGCGCCACCGTGAAATCACTGGTGACCGACGAGGAGACCGAACTCGACGCCGACGTCGTGGTGTTCGCCACCGGCTACAGCCCCGCCGACCCGCTCGGACTCCTCGGCGAGGTCGGCGACCGCTGCCTGCGCGACGACGCGGGCCGGGTCCGGGTGGAGCGCGACTACCGGATCTCGACCGGCCCGGAACTGCGCTGCGGCATCTACCTCCAGGGCGGTACGGAACACACCCACGGCATCACCACATCGCTGCTCTCCAACACCGCGATACGGGTCGGCGAGATCCTGGACTCGCTGCTCGACCGCCGGGTCAAGTCCACCTCCGACGAGTCCCGTCCGGTCGCCGAGGGCGCCGGCGGCTGAGGGACGTACGGGGCGACAAGCCCCGTCGGCCCGCCGTGAGTTCCGTGCTCGGCCCGCCCGGTGAGCTGCCGGACGGGCCGGGCGCGACCGTTCTGATCAAAGGGATATCGTTCGTCGACATGGTCACGACTGCAGTGGAGCGCCCCGCGCCCGGGGGGACGACGGACATCCGCGGACGGCGGGTCGCGGGGCTGGGCGTTCTCGCCGTGACGCTGGTGGTCGCGGCGGCGGTGTCGCTGGCCGTCGGGGCGCGTGCGCTCAGCCCCGGCGAGGTCTGGCACGGGCTGTTCGCGGACCCCGACCCGGACCAGAAGCTCACCGAGATCCGGCTCATCGTGCAGACCGTGCGCGTGCCCCGGACGGTCCTCGCGGTCGTGGCGGGCCTGGCCCTGGGGGTCGGCGGGGCGCTGATCCAGGGGTACACCCGCAACCCCATCGCCGACACGGGGCTGCTGGGGGTGAACGCCGGAGCCTCCTTCGCCGTGGTGTCGGTCATCGCCGTGTTCGGGTTCACCAACCCCTTCCAGTACGTCTGGTTCGCCTTCGTGGGCGCGGGCCTCGCCGGTGTCGTCGTCTTCGGTCTGGCGAGCATCGGCAGGGGAGCGGGCAATCCGCTGACCCTGGCCCTGGCCGGGCAGGGCGTCACGGTGTTCCTCGCGGCGATGACCACGGCGGTGGCGCTGACCGACCAGAAGTCGCTGAACGCGCTGCGGTTCTGGAACGCGGGCTCCGTGGCCGGGGTCGGATTCGACGTCATCTGGCCGGTGACCGGGTTCATCGGCGTCGGACTGGTCCTGGCCCTGATCACGCTGCCCGCCCTGAATCTGCTCAACCTGGGCGACGACGTGGCGCGCGGGCTCGGAGTGAACATCGCGGCGAGCCGGACGCTCGGCATCGTCGCCGTCACCCTGCTGGCGGGCGCCGCCACGGCGGCCTGCGGCCCGATCGCCTTCCTCGGGCTCATGGTGGCGCACGTGGCCCGCTATCTGACCGGCCCCGACTACCGCTGGCTGGTTCCGTACGCGGGTCTGCTCGGCTCCTGCGTCCTACTGGTCTGCGACATCGTGGGCCGCCTGGTCGTGCGGCCGGGCGAGCTGGAATCGGGCGTCGTGGTCGCCCTTCTCGGGGCGCCCTTCTTCGCGGTCCTGGTGTGGCGAGGGAAGTTCAAGAAGGCATGAGGCAGGTTCACGAGCACATGAGGGAAACCCGGGAGCCCATGAGCGGGACCGAAGCGAAAGCGGTGATGGCGCCGGGCGTACGGCTCGGCAGCGTGTCGTTCGTCTGGCGGCCCCTGCTCGTCCTGGTCACCCTGGTCCTCGCGGCGGCGGCCTTCCTGGTCTTCTGCCTCTCCATCAGCGTCGGTGACTTCCCGATCGGCCTCTCCCGGGTCATCGCCACCATCTTCGGGCAGGGCGAACAGGTCGACGAGTTCGTCGTCATGGACCTCCGGATGCCCCGGGCGCTGGCCGGTCTCATCGTGGGCGTCGCCCTGGGCATGTCCGGGGCCATCACCCAGTCCGTGGCGCGCAACCCGCTCGCCAGCCCGGACATCCTCGGGATCACCGGCGGCGCCAGTGCCGTCGCGGTGTTCCTGGTGACGGCGACGGGCGGCACCGCCGCGGCGATCACCGGCTCGATCGGGCTGTCGGCGGCGGCCCTGGTGGGCGGCCTCGGCACCGGGCTGCTGGTGTACTTCCTGGCCTGGCGGCGCGGCGTCGACGGCTTCCGGCTCATCCTCATCGGCATCTCGGTGACCGCGATGACGCAGGCGATCACGACCTGGCTGCTGGTGTCGGCCGACATCCGGGACGTGGCGCGCGCCCAGGTGTGGCTGGTCGGCTCGCTGGACAACCGGTCCTGGGACGAGGTCCGGGTGGCGTTCTGGTGCACCCTCGTCCTGCTGGCCGTCGTGGCCGCCGTGGCCTTCCAGTTCAAGCCGATGCACCTCGGCGACGACGTCGCCGCCGGGCTCGGCGTACGGTTCGGCCGGGTGCGGGCGGTCCTGCTGCTCTGCGCCGTCCTGCTGGCCGCCGTGGGGGTGAGCGCGGCGGGGCCGGTCCCGTTCGTCGCCCTGGTGGCGCCCCAGGTGGCGATGCGGCTGGCGAGGTGGCCGACGCCGCCGGTCATCGCCTCCGGGCTGGTGGGCGCGCTGCTGCTGATCGGCTCGGACCTGGTCGCCCGCGCGGCGCTGCCGATCGGCCTGCCGGTCGGTGTGGTCACCGCCGTGATCGGCGGCCCGTTCCTCGTCTACCTGTTGGTACGGGCGAACCTCCGGTAGATGGTAAGAAGTAAGGCGAACCTCAGTAAGGGGGGCTTGTGGCCGCGCAGTTCACCGCCAAGGCCGATGCGGGAGTCAAGGACGCCGCACGGCTGGCAGCCAGGGGCATCACCGTCGGGTACGGCGGCCGGCCGGTCATCGACGAGCTCGACGTGGCGATCCCGCCGGGCGTGGTCACCACGATCATCGGCCCCAACGGCTGTGGCAAGTCCACCCTGTTGCGCACGTTGACCCGGCTCCTCAAACCGGCCGGCGGCACCGTCGTGCTGGACGGCGAGGACATCGGCCGGCTCCGCACCAGGGACGTGGCGAAGAAGCTCGGACTGCTGCCGCAGGCGCCGGTCGCCCCGGAAGGGCTGACGGTCGCCGATCTGGTCGCCCGAGGACGCCACCCGCACCAGAGCTGGCTGCGGCAGTGGTCCTCGGACGACGCCGACGTGGTGCGGCGCGCGCTGGCCATGACCGGGGTCGCGGACCTGGCCGAGCGGCCCGTCGACTCGCTGTCCGGCGGACAGCGTCAGCGCGTGTGGATATCGATGACCCTCGCCCAGGGCACCGATCTGCTGCTGCTGGACGAGCCGACCACGTATCTCGACCTGGCGCACGCCATCGACGTACTCGACCTCGTCGACGATCTGCACGAGTCGGGCTGCACCGTCGTCATGGTGCTGCACGACCTCAACCTGGCCACGCGCTACAGCGACAACCTCGTGGTCATGCGGGACGGGGCCATCCTGGCGCAGGGCCATCCCCGGGACGTGATCACCGCCGAGCTGCTGTACGAGGCGTTCGGGCTGCAGGCCAAGGTGATCGAGGACCCGGTGGGCGACCGGCCGCTCATCGTGCCGATCGGCAGGGCGCACGTCCGGCTCGAACCGTAGAACCCGCGGCCGCCGACACCGTACGACAGGACCGTCATTGACGGTACGTCAAGTGAAGGCGACGGCCCATGACGCCACGATGCCGCTCAACTCGTCCTGACCTGTGGAAAGTTCACTGGTTAGGCTAGGCTGACCTCACTTGCTCGGGGTACAGTCTGGCTGCCCTCATACCGGGGCGCAGTGGACAGCGCGAAAGCAAGGGATTTTGGATGTCTCTCCATAGAACGACGCTGGTGAAGCCGTGGCAGCGGCTGGCCGCGGTCCTGTCCGCCGCCACCCTCGGCGTCGGTCTCCTCGCGGGATGCGGCAGCGACTCGGCGGACGACAAGAAGAAGGACGACGCCCCGGCCGCGGCCGAGGGCGCGTTCCCGGTCACCGTGGAGCACGCGTTCGGTTCCACCGAGGTCGCCAAGGCCCCCGAGCGGGTCGTCACCGTCGGCTACACCGACGACCAGGCCGTCCTGGCGTTCGGCATCAAGCCCGTCGGCATGGTCGACCAGTACCCGAACCCGACCGGCCAGACGCCCGACATCAACACGCAGTGGCCCTGGGTGAAGGACAAGTGGGGCGACACCCGCCCCGAGGTCGTCATGAAGAACGGCGACGCCGGCCCCAACTTCGAGAAGATCGCCTCGCTGCGCCCGGACCTGATCATCGCGGTCTACTCCGAGGTCGACAAGGCGGCCTACGAGAAGCTGTCCAAGATCGCCCCGACCGTCGGCCGCACCAAGGGTGAGAAGGAACTCTTCAGCGCCCCGTGGCAGGACAACGCGGTGCACATCGCCAAGGCGCTCGGCAAGGAGAAGGAAGGCGCCGACCTGGTCAAGGGCATCCAGACCAAGCTGGACGCCGCCAAGAAGGCCCACCCCGAATTCGGCGGGCAGAAGGCCGTCGCGCTGTCCTGGTACAAGGACTCCATCTCGGCGTTCACCTCCACCGACGTGCGCGGCCGCCTCGTCACGGGCACCGGATTCACCTACCAGACCGAGATCGACAAGGTCGCGGACGGCGGCTTCTCCGCCGAGCTCTCGCCCGAGCGCATCGACCTGATCGACGTCGACCGCATCTTCGTCATCAACGACAAGGCCGACACGGACGCGCTCAAGAAGTTCGAGCTGTTCAACAACCTCCCCGCCGTCAAGGACGGCAAGGTCTCCTACCTGCTGGACAGCGAGGGCCCGGCGGTCGGCGCCGCGATGTCCCAGGGCACCCTGCTCTCCCTCCCGTACGCGATCGACGAGCTCGTCGAGTCGGTCAAGTAGAGATGACGACCCGCCACCCCGTTCCCCGGCGAGATTCGGTATCCGTGTGACTGCCACCGACACCCCCGTCGCTCCGACGACCCTGCGCACGGCGACCGGACGCGAGGCCACCCGCTGGGTGGCCGAGCACTGCCGGCAGACCCCGTGGCTGACGGCCTCCACCGTCCTCACCACGGTGGCCGGGGCCGCGCTCCAGGTGGTCCCGGTGCTGCTGCTCGGCCGGGTCGTCGACGGGGTGGTCGGTGGTGAACCACGCTCGATACTGCTCACCGTCGGGGTGCTGATGGTGGCTGCCGCGCTGTTCGGCGCGGCAGCCACCGCCGCCTCCACCTTCCTGATCGGGAAGCTCGGGGCCGAACTCCTCGCCCGGCTCCGCGAGGAAGCAGTCCGCGCGGTGCTGGGGATGCCCAGCGCACGCGTCGAAGAGGTCGGCCGGGGGGACGTGCTCTCCCGGGTCGGCGACGACGTGGCCGTGATCTCCAAGGGCATCCGGACGGCCATCCCCACCGTGTTCTCGGCGGGCGTCCTCGTCGTCATCGCGACGATCGGCATGTTCGGACTCGACTGGCGCCTCGGTCTGGCCGGAGCCTGCGCCCTGCCCGCGTACGCGCTGGCGCTGCGCTGGTACCTGCCCCGCTCGGCGCCCCTCTACCGCAAGCAGCGGGTGGCCCAGGCCGACCGCGCCCAGGCGCTGATCAGCGGACTCAACGGGATCGACACGGTCCGGGCGTACCGCCTGGAGGGCGGCGTACGCGAGAAGGTCACGGCCGAGTCGTGGCGGGTGCGCAATCTCGGCATCGAGGTGTTCCGCTTCTTCGGACGGTTCGTCGGCCGGGAGAACCGGGCCGAGTTCATCGGGCTGGTCCTGATCCTGGTCGTCGGATACGCCCTTCTGGAGGCGGACGCCGCCACCCTGGGCGAGGTGTCGGCCGCCCCGCTGATGTTCCACCGCCTGTTCACCCCGCTCGGCGCGATCATGTTCACCTTCGACGAGGCGCAGAAGTCCGGCGCGAGCCTCACCCGCCTGGTCGGCGTGTTCCACGAGCCCTCCGAGGAGCGGCTGGTGGGCGACGGCTCCGTCCTGCCCGCCGACGTCGCGCCGTACCCGGTCACGGTGGAGGGGCTGACCTTCAGCTACCCCGGGTCCGAGGACCCGGTGCTGCGGGAGGTGTCCCTGTCCATCCCGGCCGGCGGATCGCTCGCCCTGGTCGGGGCGACGGGCGCCGGCAAGTCGACCCTGGCCGCGCTCATCGCCGGCATCGGAAGACCGCAGGCCGGGTCGGTGCGCATCGGGACGCACGACCTCGCGGACATGGACGAGGCCGGGGCGCGCGCCCTGGTGAGCATCCTGACCCAGGAGACCCACGTCTTCTCCGGCCCGCTCGCCGACGACCTGCGGCTCGCCGCCCCCGACGCGAGCGACGAGGAACTGCTGGACGCGCTGCGTACGGTCGGCGCCGGAGAGTGGGCCGAACTGCTCCCCGACGGGCTGCACGCGATGGTCGGCGAGGGCGGTGAACGCCTGGACGTCACCAAGGTCGCCCAGATCGCCCTGGCCCGGCTGATGCTCGGCCGGTCACCGGTGGTCGTGCTCGACGAGTCGACCGCGGAGGCGGGCAGCGAGGGCGCCGCCGAGCTCGAACGCGCCGTGCTGGCCGCCTGCTCCGGCCGGACCACCCTGTTCGTGGCCCACCGCCTGACCCAGGCGATGAGCGCGGACCGGATCGCGGTGCTGGACGAGGGGCGCGTGGTGGAGGAAGGAACGCACGGCGAGCTGGTGGAGCTGGGCGGCCGGTACGCCCGGCTGTGGCGTGCGTGGCGAGAAGGAAGTTAGACACACCGGGTCTAGGTCAGGTCAACTCGCATACCTCGGAAGGATGCTGAGACGTCGATGGCGGAACCCAGCGTTTCTCGCGTACTGCTGTCACCCACCCGACTGGCCGCGCTGCGCCGGCGGACCGGCGACCACAGCGACCGGACCCTGGTCGAGGCGTGCGCCGTCGGGCTCGCGTACTGGGCGACCGGCACCGGACCGGCCGGCCTCCGGCTCACCCCCGCCACCCCCTTCCCCGACCTCCTCGCATGGGTCGACAACGGCGACGGCGGGGCCGGAGGGTGGGAGACCGACGTGGACCGCCTCCGGATCGTCGTGCCGCCCGGCGTCGACCCCGCCGACGCCCAGCAGGCACTGGACGACCTGGCCGACTTCCCGGACCGCCCGGTCGGCACCATAGGCCCCTCCGGTCCCCGGGAGAGGGCCGAGGAGCTGGCCCGGTGGAACGACACCCGGGCCGACCGGGACCGCCCGACCATCATGGAGCTGTTCCACGAGCAGGCGCGCCTGCGGCCGGACGCCGTCGCGATCGTCGACCCGCACCGCTCACTGACGTACCGTCAAGTGGATCAGCTCTCCGCGCAGTTGGCCCACCACCTGCTGGAACGCGGCCTCGGACCCGAACAGATCGTCGGCATCTCGCTCGGCCGTTCCGCCGAGATGGTCGTCGCCCTGCTCGCCGCGCTCCGGGCCGGGGGCGCCTTCGTCCCCCTCGACCCCCAATGGCCGGCCGCCCGCCGGGCTGTCGTCGCCGAGGACGCCCGGGTCGTCCTGCAGCTCAACTCCACCGGCAAGGCCGGCTCCGGGGAACCGGACGCCGTCGCCGTCGACCTCGGCGACTGGAAGTACGCCGCCCACCCGGTGGACGCGCCCGACGCGACCGTCCCCGGCGACGCCCTGGCCTACGTGATCTTCACCTCCGGCTCGACCGGACGGCCCAAGGGCGCCATGATCCGGCACCAGGCGATCAGCGAGCGCCTGCTGTGGCAGTCCGGCGAGATCCTCCACTTCGGCCACGACGACGCGTCGCTCTTCAAGGCCCCGCTCTCCTTCGACATCTCCATCAACGAGATCTTCCTGCCGCTCGTCACCGGCGGCCGCCTCGTGATCCTGCGGCCCGGCGGCGAACGCGACCCGCACCATCTGCTCGGCGTCATCGCCGAACAGCGCGTCACCTTCACCTACCTGGTCTCCTCCATGCTGGACGTGCTCCTGGAGATCACGGGCGACTCCGGCCGCCTCGACAGCCTGCGGCACGTCTGGTGCGGCGGCGAGGTCCTCACCCCGGAGCTGTACGAGCGCTTCCGCGCCCGCCTCGACATCCCGCTCTACCACGGCTACGGCCCCGCCGAGACGACCATCGGCGTCTCCCACGTCATCTACCGGGGCGCCGCGACACGCCTGTCGACCTCCATCGGCAGGGCCAACCCCAACACCCAGCTCTACGTCCTCGACGACGAACTGCGCCCCGTGCCGGTCGGCGTCGGCGGCGAACTGTACGTCGGCGGGCTCCTCCTGGGACGCGGATACGTGGGCGCACCCGGCCTCACCGCCTCCCGCTTCGTCGCCAACCCCTTCGCCACGGACGGCTCCCGGCTGTACCGCACCGGCGACCTGGCCCGGTACGCCCCGGACGGATCGCTGGACTTCCTCGGCCGCGCCGACAACCAGATCAAGATCCGCGGCATGCGGCTGGAGATCGAGGACGTCGAGGCCTCTCTCGCCGAACACCCCGGCGTACGGCACACCTGCGTCGTCGCGAAGAAGAACACCGCGGGCGGCACCTACCTGGTCGGTTACGTCATCCCGTCCGCCGGCCACGGGGATCTGAGCGCGGACGCGGTCAAGGCCTGGGCCGCCGCCCACCTGGTCGAGTACATGGTGCCCGCCCACCTGGTCGTGCTGACGCGGTTCCCGCTCACCGCGAACGGCAAGATCGACCGGAACGCCCTCCCGGAACCCTCCATGGGCGCCGGAGCCCTCGTGGCGCCCGCCACCGAGAACGAACGCCTGGTGTGCGAGGCCGTCGCGGCGGTGCTCCGCCTGGACGACGTCGGCGTGGACCAGGACTTCTTCCAGCTCGGCGGGGACAGCATCCTGGCGATCTCCCTGCTCAGCGCCCTGCGCGAGGCCGGCCTCCATGTGAGCGCACGCCAGATCTTCACCCACACCGTCGTCGGGGCGCTGGCGGCGGTGGCGAGCCGGGAGTCCGCCGCCGCCGTCGATCACGGCGACGTCGGCACCGGCACCGTCGTGGGATCGCCCATCGTGCAGTGGCTCGGCGAGACCACGGAGGCGATCGACGGCTTCGTCCAGTCGGTCGTCCTCAACACCCCGGCGGAGCTGACCCCGGAGGCCCTCGACGAGATCCTCGCCGCCGTGCTCGACCGGCACGACATGCTCCGCGCCAAGCTGGTACGCGGCGAGCGCTGGGGCTTCGACATCCCGCCCGCCGGGCGGACCGCCTCCTGCTGGGAGCGGAGCGACGCCCCCGTGGCCGCATGCGTCGCCCTCGCCACCGAACTGCTCGACCCGGACAACGGCGTCATGCTGCGGGCCGTCTGGCGCCGCGAGGCACGGCAGCTGGTCCTGGTCGCCCACCATGTGGTGATCGACGGCGTGTCCTGGCGGATCCTGATGGACGACCTCGCCACCGCCTGGCGGCAGCACTCCTCGGGCGCACCCGTCCAACTGCCCCCGGTGGGCACCTCGTTCCGGCGCTGGACCCAACTGCTGAGCCGCACGCCGTTCACCGCGGACCGGACCCACTACGCGAGGCCGCTGCCCGCCGCCGACGCACCGATCGGCAGGCGCGCCCTCACCGCGGCCGACACCGTGGAACAGGAGCGGACCCGCACCGTCTCCGTCGGAGCCGAGGTCACGGCGGCGCTGCTCGGCGACATCCCCGCGAAGTTCCACGCCGGCGTCAACGACGTCCTGCTGACCGCACTCGCCGTCGCCCTCGCCCGGTGGCGCCGCGACCGGGGGCAGGACCAGACGTTCGCCCACATCGAGCTGGAAGGGCACGGCCGCGAGGGCCGCTTCGTCGCGGACGGGGCCGGATTCGAACCCGAACTGTCGCGCACCGTCGGCTGGTTCACCACCCTCTTCCCGGTCATCGTCGACCCCGGCACGGCCACCGACCTCTCCGGGCCCGGCTACCTCGCCGCCGCCCTCAAGGCCGTCAAGGAGGACCTCGCCCGCACACCGAGCAACGGACTCTCCTACGGCGCCCTGCGCCACCTCACCGGCGACGTGCCGACCGGACCCGCCCCGCAGGTGCTCTTCAACTACCTGGGCCGGTTCGACGCGGGCGGCACGGAGAGCTGGCAACTCGCGGGCACGACCGGACAGCTGGGGGAGAAGCGCGACCCCCTCATGCGGCTGCCGCGCGCCCTGGAGTTCAACGCGATCGCCGAACCCGACCCGAGCGGCGCCTATGAGCTGGTCACCACCATCTCCTGGCCCGACGGCGTGTTCACCGACACCGACATCACCGCCATCGGCGACCACTTCCGTTCCGCCCTCACCGCCCTCGCGGCGCTCGAAGAGGGCGGCCACACCCCCAGCGACTTCCCGCTGGTGCCGCTGACCCAGGCCGACGTGGACGCCCTGGACGGCCCGGCCCTGCACGACATCCTGCCGCTGACCCCACTGCAGGAAGGCCTCTACTTCCACTCCGTCTTCGACGACGACGCCACGGGCAGCTACGTCGAGCAGCAACTGCTCACGCTGGAAGGCGAGGTGGACGCCGACCGGCTGGCGGCGGCGGCCACCCGGCTGCTCACGCTCTACCCCAATCTGGCCGCCCGTTTCACGGCCCTCGCGGACGGGCGGGTCGTCTCCGTCGTCGAGAGCGGCAGGAGCGCGCCCTTCACCGTCCTGGACGGACCCGCCCGCACCGACCAGGAGATCCGCGACCTCGCCGAGCGGGACCGCCGGGCCGGATTCGACCTCGCCACCGGGCCCCTGATGCGCTACACGCTCATCCGCGCCGGCGCAGGCCGCACCGTCCTGGTGCAGACCGTGCACCACATCATCGCGGACGGCTGGTCGGTGCCGCCGATGCTCCGCACCCTGCTGGCCGAGTACCACGCACCCGGATCCGGGTACCCGACCGGCGGCTACCGCGACTACGTGGACTGGCTCGCCGGACGCGACCAGGACGAGAGCGACCGGGTGTGGCACGAGGAGCTCGCCGGACTGCCGGGCCCCTGCCTGGTAGCCGAGGGCCACACCCCCTCCGAACGGTTCGCCGACCTCGCGGTCGAACCCGCCGACGACATCGACATCGCCGCACGCTCGGCCGGGGTGTCCTTGAGCGTGGCCGTGCACAGCGCGTGGGCGACGACCCTGGGCAGCCTTCTGCACAGCAAGGACGTCGTCTTCGGCTCCACCGTCTCCGGCCGCGACGCCGACGTCCCCGGCATCCGCGACATGGTCGGACTCTTCATCAACACCATCCCGGTGCGCGCCCGTTGGACCCCGGACGGGACCGCACGCGAGCTGCTCGACGCCGTGAAGCGGCACCAGGGCGCGGTGCTGCCGCACCAGCACGTCTCACTGGCCCGGATCGGCCGCCGGAGCGGCCTGGGATCCCTCTTCGACACCCTGGTGGTGTTCGACGTCGCCACCGACGTGGACGCCCTGCGCCGCCCGGACGACACCCTCGTCATCACCGACATCGTCAACGAGGGCGCCCCGCACTACCCGTTGACGCTCGTGGTCGAACGCTCACCGGAGGGCCGCCCGCGCTTCAACCTGATCTACGACGGTGAACTCCTGCGCCCCGCGAGCGCCGAGGCGATCCTGCACACCTTCACCCGGAGCCTCACCGGGCTGCTCGGCCGACCGGACGCCCCGGTCGACACCCTGGTCCCCGCGACCGGCCGGGCCCCCGCACAGGAGGCCCCGTCGACGCTGGGCGAGCTGTTCGACACCGCCGCGCACCGCGACCCCGCGGCCACCGCCGTCACCCAGTGCGCGCTGGACGGCGCCACCCGCTCCCTCACCTACGGCGAACTCTCCGACGCGAAGACGGAGTTGGCCGCCGCCCTCCGTGCCGCCGGGGTCGGGCCCGGACAGCGGGTCGCCGTCGCCGTACCGCGCTCCCTGGAACAGGTCGTCGCCCTCGTCGCCGTCGTCACCGCCGGAGGCGCGTACGTCCCGCTGGACCTGGCGTATCCGGACGAACGGCTGGAGTACATCCTCGCCGACGCCGCCCCGCAGGTCGTCCTCGTCGACCGCGAACAGCGGAGCCGCTTCACCCGGCTGCTGGACCGCGCGGGCGTGAGCGCCCGGGTCCTGGTCCAGGGCGAGGACCACCCGCTGGACACCACCGTCCCCGAGGTCCGTCCCGGCGACCCGGCGTACATCATCTACACCTCCGGCTCGACCGGCCGGCCCAAGGGCGTCGTCGTCCCGCACTCCGCCGTCTCCACCCTCCTCGCCAACACCCGGCCCGACATGGATTTCGGCCCCGACGACGTCTGGGTCCAATTCCACTCCTTCTCCTTCGACTTCGCCGTCTGGGAGCTGTGGGGCGCACTCGCGCACGGCGGCGAACTGCTCGTGCCGGAGTACGGACTGACCCGCTCGCCGGTCGACTTCCACCGGCTGGTCCGGGAACGCGGCGTCACCGTCCTCAACCAGACCCCGTCCGCCTTCTACCAGTTCATCGAGGCCGACCTGCGCTCCGGCGAACCGGCCGGTGCGCTGCGCCGCGTCATCTTCGGCGGCGAGGCGCTCGACCTCGGGCGGCTGCGCGGCTGGGCCGAGCGGCACGGCACCGCGACGCCCCGGCTGGTCAACATGTACGGCATCACCGAGACGACCGTCCACGTCACCCACCGGGTCCTGAACGACGAGGACTTCGCCCGGGACGACGACGTCAGCCCCATCGGCGGGCCGATCCCCGGCCTGACCACCTATCTCCTCGACGACCGGCTGCGACCGGTGCCGCCGGGCCGGGTGGGCGCCATCTACGTCGCGGGCGGCCAGCTGTCCCTCGGCTATCTGGGCCGCCCCGGGCTCACCGCCGGACGGTTCGTGGCGGACCCGTTCGCGGCCGACGGCTCCCGCATGTACCACACGGGCGACCTCGCCCGCCGGACCCTCGACGGCGAGCTGGAGTTCGCGGGCCGCGCCGACGACCAGGTGCAGCTCAAGGGATTCCGTAT
The DNA here is from genome assembly GCF_055792845.1 of Streptomyces sp. DSM 106670. Lineage (NCBI taxonomy): Bacteria > Bacillati > Actinomycetota > Actinomycetes > Kitasatosporales > Streptomycetaceae > Streptomyces > Streptomyces sp. DSM 106670. The sequence goes on along the minus strand of NZ_CM147704.1, from coordinate 285,283 downwards.
CGAGCTCGGCGAAGTCGAGAACGCCGTACGGGAGGTGGACGGCGTCGTCGATGTGGCCGTCACCGTGGCGGACAGCGGCGACCACCTCGTCGCCCATGTCGTCGGGGAGCCGCCCGCCGATCTCACCGCCCTGCTCGCCGCCAGGCTCCCCGGGCACATGGTGCCGGGCCGGGTGCTGCCGCTCGACGCGCTGCCGCTGACGGTCAACGGCAAGCTGGACCGCAAGGCGCTCACCGAGCGGGCCGCGCGGCCGGACCGCCAGGAGGCCGCGTCCGCGACCGAAGCCCTCACCGCCCTGACCGGCATCTTCGCCGAGAGCCTGCCCGGTGCGACCGTGGACGCCGACACCGACTTCTTCGGTGCCGGGGGCGACAGCATCGTCGCCATCACCGTGATCAACCGGGCCCGGGCGCTCGGCCTGTCGATCGCGCCCCGCGACGTGTTCCTGTTCAAGACACCGCGCGCCCTCGCCGGGCACCTCGCGACACACACCCCGGCACCCGCGCCGACGACGCCCTCCCGCCGTGAGGACGGGCCCCTGCCGCTCACGCCGATCATCCTGCGCCAACGTCAACTGGGCGGCTCGCTCGACCGGTTCGCCCAGGCCAGGGCGGTGCCCGTCGCCGAGGGAACCGGCCTCGCCGACATCCGGCGCGCCGCGACCGCCGTCGTGGCCGCCCACCCGGCCCTGCGGCTGCGGCTGCACATCGAGCACGGTGTGTGGGCCCTGCGCACGGAGCCCGCCCGCGAGGCCGCCGTGGCCGTCGTACCGGAGAGCACCGCCGACGCGACGGCCGCCGCCGACGAGGCCGCCGGACGGCTCGACCCCGAGGCCGGAGACGTCATCGCGTTCTCCTGGCTCGAGGCGACCCGCACCCTGGTCGTCACCGCCCACCACCTGGCCGTGGACGCGGTCTCCTGGCTCGTCATCCTCGACGATCTGACCACCGCCCTGAGCGGCGCCGCCCTGCCGCCGCCCACCACCTCCTACGCCGAATACGCCGAGGCGCTGGCCGTACGGTCCGCCGCATCGGCCGAGGGCCTGGCCCACTGGCTCACCACCCTCCAGGCCCCGCCCCTGCTGCCCGCGGTCCAGGGCCTGCGCGAGCGGACGGTGGTCCTGCCGCCCGGGGCGAGCGACCGGGTGACGCGCAGCGCGCCCGGAGCGCTCGGCATCGGTCTCACCGAGCTGCTGTGCGGAGCCCTGCGCACCGCGCTGACCCGCGTCCAGGCCGCGCCCACCGACCTCGCCGTCGACCTGGAGCGGCACGGCCGGGTCCCGGCCCGCGACGACCACGACTACTCCCGTACCGTCGGCTGGTTCACCTCCATCGCCCCCGTACGCCTCACCGCCCACACCGACCCCGTCGCCGCGGCGCGCGAGACCGCCGAACGGCAGCCGGACGAGGACGGGCACGTGGCCTACGGCCGGCTCAGGTACCTCAACCCGCAGACGGCCCCGCTGCTGACCGCCCGGCCACAGGTCCTCTTCAACTATCTGGGCCGGGGCGGCGAGTCGGACGCCCTGCGCATCTCCGGCGGCGACCAGCACACCAGCCCGTACGCCGTCGAGGTCAACGCCTGGACCGACGAGGCCACCGGCTCCCTCCACGCGGCCTTCACCCTCGCCGACGGCGTACCCGACACGATCACCGAACACTGGCTGGCCGCCCTGGAACGGATCGGCGACGCGTCCGCGACGGCCGAGCGCACGGCCCCGGTCACCCCGCTCCAACGCGGCCTCTTCTTCCAGGCCCAGATGGCCGGAGTCGGCGCCGACCCCGGTGCGGCGAGCACGGCCGGGCACTATGTCGCGCAGAGCTGGTTCACCTTCGACCGGCGCCTGGACACCGACGCGCTGGCCGAGGCGATGGCGTACGTGATCGCCCGCCACCCCGTCGTCGGCGCCGGCTTCACCACCGACGAGGACGGAAACCCGGTCCAGGTCCTCAAGGCGGGCCGCCGGGTACCCGTCCACACCGTCGACCTGGCGACCGACGCCGAGACCGAGGCCCTGCGCACCCGGGACCGCGAGCGCGGCTTCGACCCCGGGGAGCCGCCGCTCCTCCGGCTGACCGTGGTCCGGCGGCCCGACGGCCGCGACGGCCTGCTGCTCAGCTACCACCTGCTGCTGTGGGACGGCTGGTCCCGCGAGATCCTGCTGCGCGACCTCTTCGACGCGTACGAGGCCGTCGTCGCGGGCGAGCCGTGGGACGCGACCCCGGCCGTGCCGAGCTTCGAGGAGTACGCCAGGACGCTCGCCGCCAAGGACCCTGCCGTATCGGAACGCTTCTGGGCGGACCACCTGGCCGGACTGCCGGGGCCGACGCTGCTCGCCGGAGTGGCCCCGGCCCTCTCCGAGGAGCTGCCGCAGCCGCTCGTGCGCACCCTGTCCGCCGAGCTGTCCCAGCTGCTGCGCGACACCGCCCGGGACCGGGGCGTCACCCTGAACTCGGTCCTGACCGGCGCCTTCGGCCTCCTCCTCGGAGCCCGTACCGGCCGCGCCGACGCCGTGTTCGGCGTCACCGTCTCGGGCCGCGAGGGCGAAGGGCACGGCGACATCGTCGGCGTCCTGCTCAACACCGTGCCGCTGTGGACACGGGCCCGGCCCGACGACTCGGTCGAGGCGTATCTGTCCTCCGTACAGGCGGCGCGGGTGGCGGCGATGGACCACGAACACCTCGGGCTCGGCGAGATCCAGCGGGCCGGCGGGCACGACACCCTCTTCGACAACCTGTTCGTGCTGCAGAACTTCCTGGACCTGGACGCGTTCGCCGCGATGAACGCCCGCCACGGCATCTCCTCCGTGCAGGCCGACGACTCCACCCACTACCCGTACACCTGGGTCGTCACGCCCGGCGACCGGCTCACGGTCAAGCTGGAGCACCGCCACGGCGACCCCGACAGCGCCCGCGCGCTCCTCGACGACTATCTGCGCGTCCTGGAGGACCTGGCGCGGGCGACCGGCCCGCTGGGCGCGCTGCGCGGCCCGGCACCGGACCCCGCACCCGCCGTGCGCACCGAGGTCGGCACCGACACCGTGGTGGACCGCTTCGACCTCGCGGCCGACCGTGATCCGGAGCGGGTCGCGCTCGTCGCCGACGGCGCCACCATGACCTTCGCCGAGCTGCGCGACCGCAGCCGGGCCGTGGCGGGCGTCCTCGCCCGGCGGGGCATCGGCCCCGAGACCACCGTGGGCCTGGCGATCCCGCGCTCCCTCGACTGGATCGCCGCGCTGTTCGCGGTGCTGCGCGTCGGAGCCGCGTACGTGCCGCTGGAGCTGGACCACCCGGACGAGCGGATCGCGGCGATCGTCGAGGACGCCCGGCCCGAGGTGATCCTCACCGTGAGCCAGGTCTCGCCCCGGCTGACCGGCGAACTCATCGAGCTGGACCGCCCGTTGCCCGAGGCGGAGCCGTACACGACCTTCGCACCGGACGACCCGGACCGGCTGCGCCACCCCGCGTACACCATCTACACCTCGGGATCGACCGGAAAGCCGAAGGGCGTGGTGACCGAGTACGCGGGGCTCACCAACATGCTGATCAACCATCAGCGCCGCATCTTCGAGCCGGTCCTCGCCGAGCACGACCACCGGGTCTTCCGGATCGCGCACACCGTGTCCTTCGCGTTCGACATGTCGTGGGAGGAGCTGCTGTGGCTCGCCGACGGCCACGAAGTCCACATCTGCGACGAGGAGTTGCGCCGTGACGCGCCCCGGCTGGTGGAGTACTGCGTCGAGCACGGCATCGACGTCATCAACGTGACACCCACCTACGCCCAGCAGTTGGTGGCCGAAGGGCTCCTGGAAGACCCGCAGCGGCGGCCCGCGCTGGTGCTGCTGGGCGGCGAGGCCGTCACCCCGACCCTGTGGCAGCGGCTCGCCGAGACCGAGGGCACCGTCGGCTACAACCTGTACGGGCCCACCGAATACACCATCAACACCCTCGGCGTCGGCACCTTCGAGTGCCAGGACCCGGTGGTCGGCGTGGCCATCGACAACACCGAGGTGTACGTCCTGGACCCGTGGCTGCGACCGCTGCCCGACGGGGTGCCCGGCGAGCTGTACGTGGCGGGCGTCGGCATCGCCCGCGGCTACCTGGGCCGCAGCGCCCAGACCGCGCACCGCTTCGTCGCCTGCCCGTTCGGCTCACCCGGGGAGCGCATGTACCGCACCGGCGACCTGGTGATCCGCCGGCCCGACGGGAACATCGCCTACCTGGGCCGCACCGACCAGCAGGTCAAGATCCGTGGCCACCGGGTCGAACTCGGCGAGGTCGAGGCCGTGTTCGCGGCCCACCCGGCGGTCCGCTTCGTCGCCGCCGTCGCCCAGCCCGACCCGGGGGTCGACGGCGCGTACCGGCTGGCCGCCTATCTCGTCCTGGCGGGCTCCGCCGACCTCGCCCAGGTCGCCGGAGAGGTGGGCGCCGGGCTGCCGGACTTCCTGCGCCCGACGCACTTCGCCCAGGTCGACAGCATCCCGCTGACCGTGAACGGGAAGGCCGACACCAAGGCGCTGCCCGAGGCCAGGCCGCTCGGCGCCCTGACCACGGCGGGCGAACGCGGCCCGGAGACCGAGACCGAGACCGTGGTCTGCGAGTTCTTCGCCGAGGCGCTCGACCTCGACGACGACGAGGTCAGCGCGGTCAGCGACTTCGTGTCCCTCGGCGGGCACTCCATGCTGGCGGTGCGGCTGATCGGACTGCTCCGCCGCGAGTACGGTCCTGTCATCACCATCCGCGATCTGTTCACCCTGCGCACCCCCGAAGCGATTGCCCGCCACCTCGATGAGAACTCCTGACCCTGATGAAAACTCCTGACACCACGCGGCCCCGACCCGGGGCCGCCATCCTGCGGACGGCACTGCGCCGCAACGTCGGCGCCATGATCGCGGGCACCGTCCTCATGGGCCTCTACCAGGCGGCCGAGACCGCGTTCCCCATCGCGCTCGGACTGATCGTCGAGCACACGATGCAGGACCGCAGCCTGGGCTCGCTCGGCGTCTCGATCGGCTCGCTGGCCGTGATCATCACGACGGTGTCCCTGTCGTGGCGGTTCGGCATGCGGGTGCTGCAGAAGGCCAACACGACCGAGGCGCACCGCTGGCGGGTCCAGGTGGCCGCCTGCGGGCTCCAGCCGGTGGCCAGGGACGTGGACCTCAAGTCCGGCGAGATCCTGACCATCGCCACCGAGGACGCCGACCAGACCGCCGACATCATCGAGGTGGTGCCGCTGCTGATCAGCTCGCTGGTCGCGGTGGTGGTCGCGGCGGTCGCGCTGAGCCTCGCCGACCTCCGGCTCGGTCTGCTGGTGATCGCGGGGACCGTCGCGATCCTGTCGATCCTCGCCGTGATGTCCAAGCGGATCGGGGCCAGCACCCAGGAACAGCAGGCCCGGGTGGCGCGGGCCGGCGCCAAGGTCGCCGACCTCATCATCGGGCTGCGTCCGCTGCACGGCTTCGGCGGCAACCACGCCGCCTTCGGGGCCTACCGCAGGGTCAGCACGGACGCCAAGCACCAGGCGATCACCGTCGCCCGGGTGAACGGCACCTACGCGGGCACCGCACTGGCCCTGAACGCGGTCCTCGCCGCGGCCGTCTCGCTGACAGCAGGCTGGCTGGCGTTCGAGGGCCGGATCACCATCGGGGAACTCGTCATGGCCGTGGGCCTCGCGCAGTTCATCATGGAACCGCTCAAGATGTTCTCCGAGATGCCCAAGTACGTGATGATGGCCCGCGCCTCGGCCGAGCGCATGGCCCTGGTGCTGACCGCGCCGCCGGTGACGACACCGGGGCCCGAGCGCCCGGAGCCCGGCGGCGACCTGGAGGTCGACGGCGTACGCCACGGGACGCTCCAGGGGGTCAAGTTCTCCGTGCGGGCGGGTGAGTTCGTCGCGATCGCCGCCTATCAGCCGCGTGCGGCGGCCGAACTCGCGGCCGTCCTCGCGATGAACGTCGCGCCCCAGGCGTACGGGGGAGTGGTGCGGGTCGGCGGGCGGGAGGTCGGTGAGCTGTCGATCGAGGCGGTCCGCGGGTACCTGCTGGTGAACCCGTACGACGGGGAGATCTTCGCCGGCACCCTCCGGACGAACATCGATCCGTCGGGCAGCGGCCGGTCGATCGCGGATGCCGTCGAGGCGTCGATGCTCACCGACGTCGTCGCCCTCCACCGTGAGGGGCTGGACCACGTGGTCCGCGACCGGGGCGCGAATCTCTCCGGCGGTCAGCGCCAACGGCTGTCCCTCGCGCGGGCGTTGGCCGCCGACACCGAGATGCTCGTGCTGCACGATCCGACGACGGCCGTGGACGCGGTGACCGAGCAGCTCATCGCGCGAAACGTCGCCAAGCTGCGCCGCGGCCGGACCACGCTCGTGCTGACCAGCAGTCCGGCGCTGCTGGACGCGGCGGACCGGGTGCTGGTCCTGGACGGCGGCGCCATCACCGCCGAGGACACCCACCGCAACCTGCTCGCGAGCGACGAGGCGTACTGCCTGGCCGTGGCCCGGTGAGCCTGCGGCAGGGGCGGGCAACGGCCCGCCCCTGCCGCAGGCTCAGCCGAGCGCCCAGGCGACATCCCTGAGCAGGGCGTGCCGCCAGCCCGCCCGGTCGTGGTCCGAGGCGGACCGCGAGACCCGCACGGTCGCACCGGCCCGCTCGGTGAGCGACTCGGTCAGCTCGCAGTGGGGCAGCATCCGCGTCTCGTGTTCCCCGACGTCGAACGCGCACCGCAGCCGCGACAGATCGGCGCCCCGGCGCAGCCGCTCGGCGATGGCGCCGCCGACCGCCCCGCCCAGCGGATCCGCCAGGTCCACGGCTTCGGGCGCCCACCAGAAGGACCCCGACTGACAGGCGATACGGGAGACCAGCTCCGGGAACTCCAGCGCGGCGTAGAGCGCGCTCAGCCCGCCCAGGCTCTGCCCGGCCACCACCAGCCGGTCCAGGTCCGCCGGCACGCCGCAGTCGCCCACCAGCGGCAGCAGCTCGTCCCGGACCGCCTCCCACAGCGCCGGCCGGCAGGCGAACTCCGCCTCCCGGTCCTTCGCCGGGACGAACACGAGCGTCACCGGAGGCATCGCCCCCGCCGCGGCGGCCGCGTCGAAGGCGGCCACGGCCGGGTGCAGATACAGCCAGTCGTCCCCGTCCATCAGCAGCACCACCGGACCGCCACCCGCCACCGGGTGGACCCGCACGGTGCGCCGCCCGCTGAGCCGGTCACTGCTCCATCGGATCCGGGTACGGGGGAGGGGCGGCACATCGTCCGCGGCGAGGTCCGGCCAGTACGGCTGCGGCGGGGCGTCCGGCGTCGCGGCGAGGGAACGGTCGGCGCCCGCACCGGCCGGGTTGAACGGATCGGCGTGGGCCGCGTCCCCCACGAGGACGCGGTAGGTCACCCGCAGCCGCGCGGGCATGGGCACCTCGGCGTACCAGCAGTCCGTGTCCTCCCAGCGGCGCAGCGGGACGGGCGGCGACCAGCTCTCGAAGTCGAGCACCGCCCCGGAGCCGCGCCACAGGAAGAGGGTCAGCCAGGCGTCGTCGACGGGAATCGACGCGGGTGTACGCGCCTTCGCCCAGAACGCGTCGGTGCCGGGGCGGCCCGGCAGACCGAAGGCGGCGAAAGGGCTCTCGGTGTCGGCCACGGGGCCGGGGCGGGGAGCGGTCATGAGCGGCGTGCCCGCTCGATCACCGGACGCATGAACGTCTCCTTGCGGGAGGAGGAGGGAAAGGCCGGGCCCCAGAACATTAGGGCAGCCTAACCCAGCGGCGGTGAAGGGGTGTTGGTGATCCGGAAGCGGTGTCCGATGTGATGCCCTCGTGGTCACCGATGCGCCGCGCGGCGGTCACCCCTGCGCGAAGTCGCCCTCGGCGTTCGCGGCCATCCTGCGCAGCACCTTGAGCGCGGCCACGTACTCCTCGTCGCTGACGCCTTCGTGCACCACCGCGCGCACCTCGGTCGCCAGCTCGCGCACCCGCACCCTCGCCGCCTCCCCCGCGTCGGTGAGGTGTAGACGCCGCCCCGCGTCGATCCGCAGCCAGCCCCGGTGGGCCAGCTGGTCGACGACGCGCGTGATCGCGTGCGGCCCGTCCGCGAGCGGCGTCAGCAGGCTGACGACCTCCTCGCGGCTGGGCGCTTCGGGCCGGCCGTGCACGCAGTTCACCACCCAGTACTGGGGCTGCGTGACGTCGATCCTGGCCATCGCGTCGCGCAGCCGCTCGGTGACGGCGGTGTGGACGAGTCCGCTCCAGTACCCGATCGGCTGGGTGGCGAGCATGTCGTCGGTGGCGCCCGGATCGGCCGGAGCCTGATCCGTGCGGGGGTCGGCCGGCCGGTTCATGATCCCGAAACTAGTGCCCGGCGAGCCGCTCCATCAAGGCGACGCCGCGCGCGAGCATCTCCTGCTCCTCCGCGCTGAGTTCGAGGTCGATGGCCCGGGCGAGCCAGTCGGCCCGGCGGTCGCGCTCCGCCTCCAGCGCCGCCCGCCCCACCTCGGAGAGGTCGACGAGGGACTTGCGGCCGTCCGTCGGGTGCGCGCGGCGGACGACGAGGCCCTGGTCCATGAGGAGCCCGACCGCACGGGCCATCGACTGGGGGCGTACGCGCTGGTCCGCAGCGAGGTCGCTGGTGGTCATGGCCCCGTCCCGGTCGAGCACGCCCAGAACGGCGACCTGGCCGTGCGGGATCCGGTCCTCCTGCTTCACGCGCCGCGCGAGTTTGCCCATGGCGGTGCGCAGATCGGCGGCGACGGTGGCGGGTTCCGGGGTGGGCATAGGGCACTTTAACCCGCGGTCGCCGACGCGTCTGCGCAGGTCGCCCCTGCCGTGGCAGGGGACCGGAGAACTGGACAGCACAACTGAACAGCAAAGCTAAACAGCCAATCTGAACAGCATTGCTGTAGAGTTATTCCGTCGCGGCCCGCGCCGGCGCTGTCGCAGGATCGCCGCGGCATGTGACTACCGGAAGGACCTCGCATGGCCCACCAGGCAGCTGAGCCCACCGCAATCCAGTCCGTCACCGCCCGCCGGATCATCGACAGCCGTGGCAACCCCACCGTCGAGGCCGACGTCCGCCTCGCCGACGGGTCCCTCGGCCGCGCGGCGGTCCCGTCCGGCGCCTCCACCGGCGCCCGGGAGGCCCTGGAGCTGCGCGACGGCGATGCCGGGCAGTGGCACGGCAAGGGGGTCGACCGCGCGGTCGCCCATGTCAACGGGGAGATCGCGGCCGCGGTCGTGGGCCGCGACGCGGACGACCAGGCCGGCCTGGACGCCGCCCTCGTCGCGCTCGACGGCACGCCCGGCAAGTCCCGGCTCGGCGCGAACGCGATCCTCGGGGTCTCCCTCGCCGCCGCGAAGGCGGCCGCCGCGGCCCACCGCCAGCCGCTCTACCGCTACCTCGGCGGCGCCGACGCCCGTCTGCTCCCGCTGCCGATGATGAACATCATCAACGGCGGGGCGCACGCCGACAATCCGCTGGACTTCCAGGAGTTCATGATCGCGCCGGTCGGGGCGGAGACCTTCGCGGAAGCCGTACGCATGGGCTCCGAGATCTTCCACACCCTGCGGCGCGACCTGCTCGCCGCCGGACACTCCACCGGTGTCGGCGACGAAGGAGGCTTCGCACCCGCGCTGCGCACCGCCGAGGAGGCGCTCGACTTCGTCATGAGCGCCGTCGAACGCACCGGATACCGTCCCGGCGCGGACATCGGCCTGATCATGGACCCGGCCTCCTCGGAGTTCTTCCACGACGGCGCCTACGTGTACGCGGGTGAGGGTGTGCGCCGCACCCCTTCCGAGCAGGTCGAGTACCTGGCCAAGCTGATCGACGCGTACCCGGTCGTCTCCATCGAGGACCCGATGGCCGAGGACGACATGGACGGCTGGCGCGAGCTGACCACCCGGGTCGGCCACCGCTGCCAGCTCACCGGCGATGACGTGTTCTGCACCGACGAGGCCCAGGTGCGCGAAGGCATCCGTACCGGCGTCGGCAACTCGGTCCTGGTGAAGGTCAACCAGATCGGCACCCTGACCGAAGCCCTCGCCACGGTCGCCACCGCACGTCGTGCGGGCTGGAGCGCCGTGATGTCCCACCGTTCCGGCGAGACGGAGGACACCACGATCGCGGACCTGGCGGTGGCGACGGGCTGCGGCCAGATCAAGACAGGCTCGCTGTCCCGCTCCGACCGTACGGCCAAGTACAACCAACTGATCCGGATCGAGGAGGAGTTGGGCGATTCGGCGCAGTATGCGGGCGGGTCGCTGCTGTCCCGATCCTGAACGCGAACGGGCGGCATCCGGCGGACGGTCACGTCCACCGGATGCCGCCCTCCGTTCGCGGCGAGGCCGGTCCGGGCCGCCGGACACCGGGCCGGCTCACCGCTCCCGGGTCACCGGGTCCGGGCCGAAGAGGCCCGGGTCAGGGGAAGTTGACGACGGTCGAAGGGATCGTCGATGTTCCCGAGGTGGGGGAGCCGGTGTTGTTGATGACGTGCTCGTACTGGCCGTTGCCGCCGAGCGAGACGACGAGCAGGTTGTGGAACTTCACGCCGGGCTTCACCGGGGACTTGAAGCCGTGGCCCTGCACGATGGTCGGGTCGACGTTGTAGTAGCAGTAGCTGCCCATGCCCCAGCCCTCGTGCTGTTCGACCGAGTCGTCGACCCGGTAGGCGGCGTAGCCCTTGGTGTCGCCGTTCTGGATGGCGGCCTGGTTCGGGGCGTCGTAGGCCTTCTCGTTCTGGAAGAAGATCGTGCGGCCGCGCTCGCCGTACCACTCCACGTCGTACTTGTTGAAGTGCTCCACGAACAGCCCGGTCGCCAGCACGTCGTCACCGTTGACGCGGACACCGTAATCGGCCCGGTTGGTCTCCCAGCCCCAGCCCTCACCGTGGTCCGCACGCCACACCCAGGTGTGGTCGATGATCGTGTCGTCGCTGTTCACCACGATGCTCGTGGTCGCCTTGCCGGGGCCCGCGCCGCCGATCCGCACGAACACGTCCTGCAGCGACGTCGGGTTCGCCGAGTGATCGGCGGACGCGCCCTGCGGTCCGACCTCCAGCAGCGTCGGCGAGTTGACGGGACCGGCGTCGATGAGGAAGCCCGCGAGCTTCACCCCGTCCACGTCGGCGACCTTCATCGCGGTCACGCCGTTGTCCGGGATGATCGTGGCCAGACCGAGGCCCAGGACGACCGTGTCGGCCCGGTTCACGTTGATGGTCTGGTCGATGTGGTAGACGCCGGGCGTGAAGAGCAGGTTCAGCCCCTGCGCGAGCGCGGCGTTGATGGTCGCGGCCGTGGCGCCCTGCTTGACGACGTAGAAGCGGTTCAGCGGGATGGACTCGCCCTGCTGGGCGCCGCCGTCCCACGAGACGCCGCGAGCGTTGACCCGCTTGGCGGGGACGAACACCTTGTACTCGTTGCCGTCGAGGTAGAGGAACGGCTTCTCGCGCGAGATCGGGGTGGTGTCGAGCGTGGTGTACGGCGGGTCCGGGTAGCTCGCCGCCGGTGCGCCCTGGACGCCGGAGAACGTCATGTTCCACACGGCGTTGGTCCAGCCGCCCACGGAGCTGTCGCGGGTGTACCACTGCTGCTGGGAGTACGGTCCGACCGTGCCGTCGATCTTGGAGTCGGCGATGTAGCCGCCGCTGGCCCAGCCGTATCCGTCGGGCGCGAGGTTGAGCCCGCCCTTGACGTGCATCCGGCGGAAGGGTGCGGCCTGGGAGACCGCCCAGCGGTTGGTCCCGTTGACCGGGTTGAGGGTCAGGTTCTCCGCCGAACGCCAGAAGTTCTGCGTCGCGTTGCCGTCGAACCAGCCCGCGTCCACGGTCACATCACCGTTGAACGTGGTGTCGTTCGGGTTGAGCCCGAGACCGGCGATCTGCGTGTAGAAGCCGATCTGCGCGTTGAGGTTGTCGTACGTGCCCGGCTTGAAGAGGAGCGCGTGCCGGCCGCTGCCGAACTGGGCCTCCTCCTGCTGCTCGAAGATCGCGTCGACCTTGCCCTGGATGTCGGGCGTGGACGGATCGAAGACATGGACGTTGGGACCGAGGTCGCCGCCGCCCGGAATCTCCGGACCGCCGCCGCCGTCACGGGTGCCGAAGACCTTGAACTCCCAGAGGGAGTAGCCGTATCCGGTGGCGCGCTCGGTGCCGGTGAGGCGCACGTAGCGCGCGTCGCCGGAGATGTTCAGGGTCTCGTTGCCGCCCGCCGATGTGGTGGTGCTGTACGCGGTCGTCCAGTTGCTGCCGTCGGCCGAGATCTCCAGCCGGTAGCTCTTCGCGTGCGCGGCCTCCCAGGAGAGTTCGACCCGGCTGAGCGCGGCCGGGGAGCCGAGGTCGATCCGTATCCACTGGGGATCGGCGAACGCGCTGGACCAGCGTGTCCCGCCGTCCCCGTCGACGGCGTTCCCCGCGGCCGTGCCGCCGTTCTCCTCGCTCGACGCGGTCACCGCGCCGCCCTGGGAGAGCAGGACGGGAGCGGCCTGCGCCGGAGCCGCCTGCACGGTCGCGAGGAGCGCCGCGACCAGCGTGGTGACGAGGGCGAGGGCAAGGGTGCGCCATCGGTGGGATGCGGCCATCGGGGGCCGCGAGGGTCTGACGAGGGCAACGGACATGTCTGATCTCCTGAAAGGTCAGGTGGGCGGGGGTGGAACGGGTGCGGACTCGTGCTCCCACAGAGGGAGAGAGCGCTCTCTCGGTAGCCGAATGATTCTCCCGTGTTTCCGTCACGTCAAGAGTTGTGCACAGAAAGGCCGCGCCTTGTCGGCCGGACCGCCCGATGTTTCATCTCCTGAAAGGGCAGAGGCAGTTGACCAGGCATCAGGACGACAAGTCGGACCTCGGCGGCTGTGGTCTCTTGAATCGACTCGGCCGCGACTCTTGACGGTTCACTCCGCTCCCGCCAGTCTCCCCACTGCGGGGGAGCGCTCTCTCGGCCCAACCCCCTCACAGAGCAAGGAGTTCGCATGGAAGCCCGTGGAACACCACGGTTGCGCGGTGCCCTGGCGGTCATGGCCGCCGTGGCCCTCCTGTTCACCCTCTCGGTGGCCGTCGCCCCGGAACGCGCCGCGGCCGCGGCCGTTCTCGTCTCCCAGGGAAAGCCGGCGACCGCCTCCAGCACCGAGGCGCCCTTCACCGCCGCGTCGGCCGTGGACGGCGACCGGGCCACCCGCTGGTCCAGCGCCTTCACCGACGACGAGTGGATCCGTATCGACCTGGGCGCGAGCACGTCGATCGGGCAGGTCGTCCTCGACTGGGAGGCCGCGTACGCCAAGGGCTACCGGCTGGAGATCTCCGCCGACGGAACCGACTGGACGACGATCCACTCCACGACGACCGGCTCCGGGGGCGTCGAGACCCTGACGGTCTCCGGAACCGGCCGCTACATCCGGATGCACGGCACCGAGCGCGCCACCGCCTGGGGCTACTCCCTCCACGAGTTCCAGGTCTACTCCACCACCGACGGCGGCACCGCCCCCGGCGACGGCGACGTCCTGCTCTCCTACGGCAAGGCCGGCTCCGCCTCGACCTCGCAGCACGACGGCACCTGCTGGGAGTGCTCGCCGGACAAGGCCTTCGACCGTGACCCGGCCAGCCGCTGGGCCACCAGCCCCGAGGGCGGCTGGACCGACCAGGGCTGGATCGCGGTCGACCTCGGCGCCCGCGCCGAGATCCACCGGGTCGTCCTCCAGTGGGACCCGGCCCACGCCAGGGCCTACCGGATCGAGGTCTCCGACAATGGGACCGACTGGACGACGATCCACTCCACCACCACCGGCACCGGGTTCAAGGAGACGCTGGACGTGAGCGGCGCCGGCCGGCACGTACGCCTGTACGCCACCCAGCGCAGCGGCGAATACGGCTACTCGCTCTGGGAGTTCCAGGTCTGGGGCACCGGCGGAGCCCCGAACCCCGCACCGCCGCTGCCGGCCGACCCCACGTACGACCGGCTGGTGTTCAGCGACGAGTTCAACGGTCCCGCGGGCGCCGCGCCCGACCCCGCCAAGTGGGTCCCGGAGACGGGCACCGGCCCCAACAACGAGCTGGAGTACTACACGAACAACAAGAACGCCGCCCAGGACGGCAACGGCAGTCTCGTCCTGGAGGCCCGCCGCGAGGAGACCCCGGGTACCGCCTGCCCGCCCGACCCGCTGAGCGGCAGCACCACGTGCCAGTACACCTCGGCGCGGCTCAACACGTACGGGAAGTTCCAGTTCACCTACGGCCGGGTCGAGGCGCGTATCAAGGTCTCCGGTACGCAGGGGCTCTGGCCCGCGTTCTGGATGCTGGGCGCCGACTACTTCGACCAGGGGCGCCCGTGGCCCTACACCGGCGAGATCGACATCATGGAACACGTCGGCAAGGAGCCGAACACCACCTACTCCACCCTCCACGCGCCCGCGTACAACGGCGCGGCCGGCTACGGGGCCCCGTACTCCCTGCCCGGGGGCGCGGACTTCGCCGACGACTTCCACACCTTCGCCGTGGACTGGGACAGCAAGGGCATGACGTTCCGGGTCGACGGTCAGGTGACGCACACGGTCGACAAGGAGGAGCTGGAGAGCACCCGCGGACCCTGGGTGTTCGACCACGACTTCTTCCTCATCCTCAACAACGCGGTCGGCGGTGACTGGCCCGGATCGCCGGACGCCACCACCCGCTTCCCGCAGAAGCTGAGCATCGACTACGTCAAGGTCTGGCAGTAGCAGACCGTGCACCGGGGCGGCCGGGCGGCGGGAGGAACCCGCCGCCCGGCCGCTTGTCCCGGCCTCAGCCGCCCGCCCCGGTATCCGCGCCCCCGCGCGGCGCGTACAGAATCCAGAGCGGCCCGTCGGCGAGATCGACGCGCCGCCCGTCGGCGCCGGTGTACACCGTGTCCGCGTCGGCCGAGCTCCGCGACCACCGTGCCTCGTACGTCCGGCCGTCGCGCAGGACGGTTGCGCTGCCCGACCCCACGGTCTCGGTGAACGGGGTGACGTTCCCGGACCGGTCGCTGAAGTCCGACGGGCGGACGGTCACGTCCTGGACGACGACCGTGCCGGCCCCGATCCGCTCGCCGTCGGCGGTACGGGCGGGGGAGCCGTCCAGGGAGACCAGCCAGCGGCCGCGTTCGGCGGACCAGGTGAAGGTCACGGACGCGGACGGATAGCGGACCGTACGGCTGTCCTCCGGCTCGCCGCCGGGCGGCGGCGGGCCCTTCTTCAGCCCCAGCTCCTCGACGGCGTCCACACCGGAGGCGGTGAACGGGATCCGCTCCGGCCGCAGGTAGAGATTGTGCGGTGCGGGCCGGTCCTGACCGCGGAAGTACGCCCCCGGCGCCTCCGAGGGCGGCACGGCCTCCAGCGGCGCGCGGTCGATGACCGGCAACAGCCTGCTCTGCGCCCCGGAGAAGGCCAGCGTCGGCCGGTCGAACTGCCGCAGCAGCTCCAGATCGGTCTCGCGCGCACTGCGCACGGGGCCGATGACCGGCGGCAGATCGGAGGAGTAGACGGCGAGGATCCGGCTGAGACCGGCCTCCACCTGCTCGACGTAGACGATGTCGGCCCGCTCCAGGCCGGTGTGGGGGCGCGCGGGCGCCACGTTGTCGATCTTCACGGCGAGTACGTCGGCGGTCCTGCCCGCACCGGACGGGGAGCGGCTGCTGGGCGATGGCGACGAACCGTCCCCGCCCGTGCACGCGGCGGTCACGGCCAGCAGGAGCGCGGTGAACAGCGCTGCGACCGAGGTCTTCACTCCGGCTGCGGACATGGCGACCGCCCTTCCGGGGCGCCGGCCGGCGGTGATGGCGGAGCACCGCCGTGTCGCGGCCCCTCATCCATCATCACGCGTCTGGGGCGCCGGTGGTTGCGCCGGGAAGGGGCAGCTGCCCGGGACCGGCCCTGAAACAGCCCCGGACCGATACGGGAACGGGCCCGGATCGGCCCCCGGATCGGCCCCGGAACCTTGGCGGAGTGAGTACTCACTCCGTACTGTTCCTCCCATGACCGAGAAGCCGACAACCCGTCGTCGTGCGGCGGGCATGAGCCCCGAACAGCGCCGCGAAATGATCGTCAAGGCGGCCATTCCGCTGATCGCCGAGTACGGCGCCGCCGTCACCACCGCCAAGGTCGCCCGCGCCGCCGGTATCGGCGAGGCGACGATCTTCCGCGTCTTCGCCGACAAGGAGGAGCTTCTGGACGCCTGCATGGCCGAGGCGATGCGCCACGACCACGCCGTACGCGAGCTGATGTCGATCCCCGCCGACCTCCCGACCGCCGACCGTCTGGCCGAGGCCGCCGACGCCCTGGAGGCGCACCTGGACCGGATGGGCGCCATCGCGGGATCACTGCACGCCTCCGGCCACCGCCGCCGCGACACCCCGGCGGGCGAACAGGCCCGCGGCACGGGGCGCGAGGAGTCGATGGCCGCGATCCGGAACGCGGTCGCCGAGCTCCTGGCACCCGACGCCGAGTCCTTCCGCCTGCCGGTCGAACAGGCCGCCGCGCTCTTCCTGGGCCTGCTGTTCACCCGCCCGCACCCTGACGACCCGGCACGCCTCACCGGGAGCCGGCTGGCGGAGGTCTTCCTCCACGGCGCGCTCGCCCCGACACCGGGAGCGGACCGATGACCGTGCCCTCGCCCCGCTGGCCGGATCCGGAATGACCGGCGGAACGCGGACCGCGTTGATGCACATCGCCGTGGGAGCGGCCCTGGTGGCGGGACTGCCGACCCGGCCGGACATGCCGGAGCGCCGGGCGTCGTAGCGTGGCGGGATTCTCCGGGCCGGACATGGCTGGAACTGCTCTGCGGCGCGCACCCGATTCCGCTTCCGAAGGCGCTGTTCGCTCTCTACGGTTGCATCAGCGACGGTTCACGTGCCCGTACGCTGCGACAAGTGAGGCGGAGGGGGTTCGGTGGAAGCCGAGTTGACGGCACTGGCGGCATCCGGTGCGACGACGTTCGTGGGGCTGATGGCGACGGAGGCCTGGACGCAGGTGCGCGGGCGCGTGGCGCGGTTCCTGGGCCGGGGCGAGGACGACGAGACGATCGACGCCGAGTTGGAGGAGTCCCGCGCCGAACTGACGGCGGCCCGTGCCGACGCCGACGAGGAGACGGCAGCGGACATCGAGGCGGAGTGGCGGACGAGGCTCCGCCGGGCGCTGCGCGCCAACCCGGAGGCGGCCGCCCAGTTGAGGGACCTCCTGGACGAGCTGGCACCCCTGCAACCGGCCGGCCACACGGTGTCCGTCACCAACACCATCAGCGGAGGCACCCAGCACGGGCCGGTCTTCCAGGGCGAGAAGTTCTCCAACCTGACGTTCAACAGCGGTGGTGCGGACCTCCCGGACCAGCGGCCGGGCACGGCATGACGGCCGAGGACGCGGACGGACCCGATCACACGGCCGCCCACAACGATCTGTCGGGCATCGTCAACGGCCCGGTCGTCCAGGCCGGCACGATCCACGGTGGCATCACCTTCCGCGTCGACGCGCCGCCGCCGGTCGGAGCGAACGTCAGACCCGACGAGATCCCGCCACTGACCGTGCGGTTGATCAACCGGTCCGAAGGACTGGCCAGGCTCGACGGCTGGCTGGCCCCCGATGCGGACGACGACAACGGGGGAGACGAGGACGATCGCGCGAGCGTCGGCTTCGCCGCGCTCCACGGTCCGCCCGGCGTGGGCAAGACCGCGCTGGTGTCCCGCTGGTCGGAACGGGGCCGGAAACGGTTCCCGGACGGGCAGATCTATGTCGATTTCGCGAACCTGCGGGGTGGGACGGCGGGCGCGGACGTCTCCGAGGCGGCCCGGTGCTGCCTGCGATCCCTGGGCATCGACGACGCCTACATCCCGGCCACGCTCGCGGAGCGGATTCAGCGCCTGCGGAGCCGCTCGGCGGGCCGACGTCTGCTGGTCTTCCTGGACAACGTCTCCCAACCCGGCCAGGCCGCCGCGCTGTTGCCGAAGGGGAAGGGCAGCTTCCTGGTGGTGGCCGGTGGCAGCGGGGTCGGAGAGCTCGCCGCCGACGGGGCGAAGCTGATGGCGGTGGAGCCGCTCGACCGGGACAGCGCCCTGGAGGTGCTCGCCGACCGGTGCGGCGCGGAGAGGGTCGCCGCCGACCCGGCCTCGGCGGAACGCCTGGTGGAGCTGTGCGACGGGCTGCCGGTGGCGCTGCACGTGGTCGCCGCCCGGCTCGCCGCCAAGCCCCGGCTCACCCTGGCGGCGCTCGCGGCGGAGCTCGCCGACGAACCACGCCGACTGGCAGGAATGTCCCTGGGAAAGGAGCGGTCCGTGGCCGCCGCGTTCGATCTCGCCTACCGTGAACTCGACCCTGAACCCGCTCGGCTCTACCGCCTGATGGGCTGGCACCCGGGGGCCACTTTCGACGCCGGAGTCGCCGCGGCGGCGGCGGACCTGGACCCGGGACGTACCGCGGACGCGCTGGACGCGTTGACCCGTGCCAGCCTGCTGGAGGAGGCACCGGGCGGGCGTTTCCGCTTCCACGATCTCGTACGGCTGCATGCCAGCGAACGTGCGACGGAGGAGGACGGGCCGGCCGAACGGACCGCTCTCGTACGGCGAGTGACGCTGCACTACCTGGCCCTGGCCGCGCTCGCCGACCGGGCCGTCCGGCGGGACCGGCTGCGGATCGCCGAGCTCGATCAGTGGCTTTCCGACGTTCATGACCCCTTCGTCGGGCCCGGCGCACCCCGGCCCGTGAACTGGCTGGAGGCCGAACACCGCAACATCCTCGGCGTCCTGCGGGCCGCCGCACGCGAGGAGACGCTGCACACCGAGGTCTGGCAGCTCGCCGAAGCGTTCACGGTTCTGTTCTTCCACTACCGGCACCTCGGCGACTGGCGGGAGTCGCTCGAAATCGGCGCGGCCGCCGCCGCCGAGGCGATGGTCCCGGCCGCCGAAGCGCGGCTGCGCAGCCTGCTGTCGCGTCCACTGATGGACCTGGGCGAGTACGAGGCGGCGCGCCGCGAACTGGACGCCGCCGAGGCCTGCGCCGAGGTGTCGGACCACCTGGTCGTCCGCGCCTCCGTGCAGGAGTTCTCCGGACGGTACTGGGACCGTACCGACCCCGTGCGGGCCATGGAGGCCTACCGCAAGGCCATCGACCTCAACACGGCCGCGAACGAGGGCCGCGGCGCCGCCATAGCGTCCTACTTCCTCGGCTGTGCCCAGGACGCGGCCAAGGCCCACCGCGAGGCCCTGCACACCCTGCGCGGCGCCCACGACGACCTCGTGGCGCGCGAGGACCTGCGGATGGCGGCCCGGGCACAGGTGGCCATCGGTATCGCTCACGGCCACCTCAAGGAGACCGGCGCGGCGGTACGGGCGCTGAGCGAAGCGATTCAGATCCTGCACAAGAAGAAGGCGACCCACTACGAGGCACAGGCGCTCGTCGCGCTCGCCGATATCCAGAAAGGCCCGCAGGGTG
Source organism: Streptomyces sp. DSM 106670 (assembly GCF_055792845.1). Lineage (NCBI taxonomy): Bacteria > Bacillati > Actinomycetota > Actinomycetes > Kitasatosporales > Streptomycetaceae > Streptomyces > Streptomyces sp. DSM 106670. Next base: position 265,874 of record NZ_CM147704.1, on the reverse strand, counting down.
ATCCCCGCCAGGTACGCGCCCATCTGGAGCGGGCCCTGGAGATCTACGAGGCCGGTGGCAGCCCCCTCGCGGAGGAGCTGAGGAAGAGGCTGACGGGAGGAGAACCGGCGGCGGAGTGAGGCCGGGAACCGGGTGAGCTCAGCCGGACGAGCCGCCCGGCCGGTGTGCGCGCAGCCGGAGCGCCACATCCTCGGCCCGCTCGCCGACCCGGACGGTCACCATGGTGTCGTCCAGCGGAGCGGCGGCGCGCAGCAGCGCGTAGACGGCTGACGCGGGCAGTGCGGGGTCCCGCGTCGGCCCTGTCGTGGCGGCCTCCACGATCCGGCCGTCCCGCAGCCCCACCAGAGCCCCGCCGCCCGCCAGCGAGGCCGCCGCGAGCCGGCAGCCCGGAAGACGGTCCAGGGTCGCGCCGATCCACCGGACACCGGCGGCGGCGGAACGGACGGGAGCGCCGCACAGAAGCACCGAGGCGCTCTCCAGCAGACGCCGCTCCGGCTCCCGCTCGTCGCAGGCGAGATGACGAAAGCGCCCGGCCGCCTCGTCCTCGCCCGGGTCGTCCGCCTCCTGCCACACCGCCGCGGGCTGTCGGCGTACGGTGACGGCATCCGGCCCGTCCGTCGGCAGCCCGGTCGTGGTGACCATCCAGGCGGTGGCCTTCGTGCCCGTCTCGACGGGATCGGCCAGGAACCGCTCCGGCGGGACGGTGGACACCGGCTCGGGAAGCCGGAGCAGGTCGTAGAGCGCGGTACGCAGTCGGGGCAGCGCCCGGCCCGGCTGATGGAAGGCGCCCTCGGTGACGGTGGCGAAGAGCTTTGGCCGCTGCACGGCCAGGGCGGAGACGATCTGGCCGTGCACATCGTCGTGGGCGTCGAGGCGGGGCGCGGTCCGGCCCAGCGCGGCCGCCGCGGTGCCGGGCACGGCCTCGCTCCCGAAGGCCCCCAGCAGAACGGGTTTGCCGAGCGCCGCACCGTACAGCGTCACCGAGCCGTGGTCGCCCACGACCACGTCCGCCGCGACCAGCGCCGACCGCCACGCGTGGATGTGCGGAATCAGCATCAGCCCGGCGTCCAGGGCGGGCTTGAGGACATTGCGCACCTGCCAGGAACCGTGTCCCGCCCAGACGTTGGGGTGGACGATCGCCGCCACCCGGAACTCGTCGTAGGGCAGGGCGGCGAGAAGGCGGGCCGCCAGACCGGGGTCCTGCCCGATCAGCGAGGTGCGCCCCCAGGTGGAGCTGAGCACCACCAGCCGGTGCCGGTCGGGCACGCCGAGCGCCCGGCGGAAGGTGTCGGCCCGGTCCGCGCTGACCAGCAGTTCGTCGAAGCACGGGTCGCCCACGAGCAGCGTGCGCCCAGCCGCCTTCGGATGCGAGGAGAGCAGCTGCTCCTCCTGCTGCGGATGGGAGATCGCCAGCCAGGCCCTGCCGGATTCCAGCAGGCTGTCCGGCACGACCCCCGACAGCCGGTCGCCCGGGGCGCGGGCGTCGGGCACCTGCTTCTGGAAGCCGATGCCGTGCGGCAGCACGAGGACCGGGCAATGCCCCTCGGGCACATCGATGTTCTCGCTGGCGGTGAGGATCAGATCGGGCTCGGCCTGGCTCACCTGCTCCCAGGGGATGACCCGGCAGCCCGCGTCGTGCAGTAGGTCCAGCACCCCGGCGTTGAAGGCGGAGGTGGGGTCGTGGGCGAAGACGACGGTCACCCGGTCGTCCCCGCGCAGGAGGGCGGGCAGGCATTCGAGGACCCGTACGGTCGAGGTCACCGTACGGGCCGCTACGACCAGGGTCTTCTCACCGTGGAAGGTGCTCCACCGCCCGGCGTCGCTGCCGACGGGGACGCGGAGGGGCTGGCTAGCGTGCATGGCCACCCCGAAAGGCTACGGGCACACCGCCCCAGCGCGGCTCGCGGCTCGCGGCTCGCGGCTCGCGGCTCGCGGCTCGCGGCTCGCGGCTCGCGGCTCGCGGCTCGCGGCTCGCGGCTCGCGGCTCGCGGCTCGCGGCTCGCGGCTCGCGGCTCGCGGCTATTGTCGACTTATCGCATCTCAAGCGGTGCTGCAACCTTTTCAGGGGTCGAACTGGAGTTCAGGGCGGTCATATTGTACGGGAATCATCACGCGTCGGACGGTGCGGTCGGCACGTCGCCACCCCGCCCCGAGCCGACGAAACGCACCGGCGCCCGGAACCGCGCCTTGCGGGCGGCCCGGCGGAAGGTGGTGAGGACGGCGGGGCCCGCCAGGGTGATGCAGAGGAAGTTCGTGACGGCGCGTCCGGTGTCCCAGCCGAGGGACGTGGCGACGTCGAACGCCAGGTAGCGCTGCCACTGTTCGGTGAACGGCAGGCCGGGGAGGTAGGCGATGGAGCTGTTCGGGTCCACCGAGAACGGCCAGAAGGACAGGTTCAGCAGAAAGCCGAAGAGGTAGCCGGAGAGCGATCCGTAGACGGCGAGCATCATGACCTCGAGTCGTCCCGTGGCCCGGGGCAGCAGGCCCGCGAGCATGCCGACGAACGCGCAGCCGAACATCTGGTACGGCATCCACGGGCCGACCCCGCCGGTGATCAGCGCGGATGCGAAGAGGGACGTGCAGCCGAGGGTGAAGCCGAAGCCGGGGCCGTAGACGCGGCCCGCCAGGACGAGGACGAAGAACACCGTCTCGATGCCCGCCGTTCCCGCACCGAGCGGGCGCAGCGCCGCGTTCACCGCGGAGAGCACCCCGAGCATCGCCAGCGCCTTGGAGTTGATGCCGCCCTCGGCGATCTCGGAGATCACCACGCACAGGACGAGCACCAGCAGCACGCCGAAGATCAGCGGTGGCGCGTACGCCGCGCCCAGCCGGCCCGGCGCGACGACGAAGGGCCAGAAGAAGGCGACCAGGCCGAGGAAGGCCGCCAGGGCGATCACGACTCCGGCGCGCGGTGCGATGCGGATGGCCCCGGCGGAGCGCTCCGTGAGGTCTTTGAGGCCTTCGATGTCCTTCACGCGCCCGGCTCCTCGTGCGGGAGCACCGCGGTCACCTGGTCGACCGTCAGATACGGCAGCGGCGACAGGATCTTCGCGACCTGCGGGGCGAAGACGGGGGAGGCGACGATCACCTCGGTGGTCGGCCCGTCCGCGACGATGTCGCCCTCGGCCAGCACCACCACCCGGTCCGCGGCGCGGGCCGCGAACTCGACGTCATGGGTGGAGATCACCACCGACCGCCCCTCGGCGGCGAGTTCGTCGACCATGGCGATCAGCTGGGTCTTCGCCCGGTAGTCCAGACCGCGCGTCGGCTCGTCCAGCAGCAGGACCCGGGGCGTGGCCGTCAGCTGGATCGCGAGGACCAGGGCCAGCTTCTGGCCCTCGGAGAGATCGCGCGGGTGCGTCGCGCCGTCGATGCCCGGAGCCAGCCGGTCCAGGAGCGTCCGGGCGGACGGGTTCGCGGTGCCGGTCCCCCCACCGCCCGTCGCGGATTCGGTGTCGGCCTGGTCGAGTTCCTGCTTGACGCTCTCCAGGTAGAGCAGATCGGTCGGGGTCTGCGGCACGAGTCCGACCAGCCGTCTGGCCTCGGCCGCGGACAGGCTCTTCAGGTCGCCGCCCCCGCCCCCGCCCCCGGCCCTGGCCCCGACCTCGACCCCGTCCCCGACCACCCGTACCGTGCCGGACCTGCGCGGGCCCGAGCCCTGGAGCGCCCACAGCAGCGACGACTTGCCCGAGCCGTTGCGGCCCATCAACGCCGTGACCTCCCCGGCCCGCAGATCGAGGTCCACCTCCCGCACCGCCGGGACACCCCGGTAGGCGACCGTGATCCCCCGGGCCCGGAGGAGATCCGTGCCCGGTGCGTCCGGGACCGCGCGCACCGGCGGGGGCGGTGTGCTCTCCAGGGCCGTACGCAGCGGGCGGGCGGCCCGGCGGGCGTCGCGTACCGACAGGGGCAGGGGCGACCAGCCCGCCGCCCGGCCCAGCTCGACGATGGGCGGGGCGATCGACGAGGCCGTGAAGATCTCCGACGGCGGGCCCGGGACCACCCGGCCGTTCCCGGGCAGATGGATGACCCGGTCGGCGTACTGCACCACCCGCTCCAGCCGGTGTTCGGCCAGCAGCACCGTCACCCCCAGGTCGTGGACCAGCCGGGTCACCGCGGCCAGCACCTCCTCGGCCGCCGTCGGGTCGAGCGCCGAGGTCGGCTCGTCCAGCACCAGGACGCGCGGGTGGGCGGTGAGCACGGAACCGATCGCGACGCGCTGCTGCTGCCCGCCGGACAGTTCGTACAGCGCCCGGTGGCGCAGATCCGCCAGCCCGAGCAGGTCGAGCGTCTCCTCGACCCGTTTGCGCATCACCGACGGCTCGATGGCCAACTGCTCCATCGCGTACGCCAGTTCCTCCTCGACCGTGTCCGTGACGAAACCGTCCAGCGGATCCTGGCCCACCACGCCCACCACATCGGCGAGTTCGCGCGGCGGATGGCCGGCGGTGTCGCGGCCGTCGACCGTGACCGTGCCGTACAGCGTGCCCCCGGTGAAGTGCGGGACCAGCCCGTTGACCGCGCCCAGCAGCGTCGACTTGCCGACCCCCGTATGGCCCACCACGAGGCACAGTTCGCCTTCGTCGACCTCCAGGTTCACGTCCCGCAGGACCGGCTCGTCGGCGCCGTCGTACACGACGGACACCTGGTCGAAGGTGATCATGCGGCTTCCTCGGTGCGTTGCGCGGGGACGTGCGGAGCAGGCGGACCGGGCGGACCGGGCGGTGGCGCCAGGAATCCGGCCGCTCCCGCGAGCAGGATCGCGGCGGCCGGGACGAGTGGCAGCGTCGGCCAGCTCAGCGGATAGATCGACGGGTTCAGCTCGGCCGGGTCGTAGCCCACGTTGACGAACAGCAGCACCGCGGAGAGCACTCCGCAGGACGCCACCGCCCACTCTGCGAACCGCCATGGATCCGGCCGGTACGTCGTCCGCGTCACCCGCCGCCCGCCGAGGCGCAGCCCGGCCAGACAGAGCACCGAACCGGCCGCCAGCGCCGGCAGCCCCAGCAGCGTGGGCGCGGACGCGTCGAGGAGCCCGTACGCCCCGGCGCACAGACCGCACATGCCCAGCAGCATCAGCACTCCGGTCAGCCGGCGCGAGCCGCGCGTCGCCGACCCGGCCCGCCCGTAGCCGCGCGAGTCCATCGCCGCCGCCAGCCGCAACGACCGCTCCAGGGCGTCCTCCAGCACCGGGACAACGATCCCGCGCAGCGCCTTCAGCCCCTTGTTGCGACCGGCCCGCAGCCGTCGGGCACGGGCCACCCGCTGGACGCTCTGCACCAGTTGGGGGGCGACGCTGATCGACACGGTGACGGCGACGCCGAGTTCGTACAGCGCACCGGGCAGCACCCGCAGCGCCCGCTTCGGGTTGGCGAGGGTGTTGGCCGCGCCGATGCAGCACAGCATGCAGGCCAGCCGCAGGCCGTCCGTCGCGGCCGACAGCAGCGCCTCCAGCGAGACGGGGCCGCCCAGTTGGATGCCCGCGTACCAGTCCGGCGTCGGGATGTGCGGAAGGGAGAAGAGGTAGTGGTCGTTCGGGGTGATGCCGGTGGCGAAGACCGCCCGGAAGATCACCCGGATCGCCACCACCGTCAGCGCGAGATACAGGTAGTACTTGAAGCCGCGCGCCCACGGGGCCTCGGTGCGCCGCACGGTGATGACGTAACCGAGCACTGCGAGGACCAGGAAGAGCAGCAGCGGATTGTTGGTGCGGCTCACCGCCGTGGCCAGGGCGAGCGCCCAGATCCACCAGGCGACCGGGTGCAGGGTGCGCGGCAGCCGCCGGCCGCCGGTGTCCGGGCTGTCGGCGGAACGGTCCCCGGCCGCACGTGCCACGCGGGCGCTACTGCTCACGGCGGCGGCGCTTCGCGGCGAACACGGCCGCGCCGCCGATGACCACCACGAGACCGGCCGTCGCCGCCACCGGCACCATCGACCCGGAGTCGTGCTCCGCGTCGGCCGCCGGAGCCGCGTCCACCACCTTCGCCGACCCCTGCGGCGCGGCCACCGCCGCATCCGTCGTCACCGACGCGGACGGAGTGGGCGAGGGCGTCGCGGATGCGGATGCGGATGCGGACGGGCTCGCGGAGGCGGAGGGCGAGGACGGTTCCGAGGGGCGCTCCGAGGGCGGAGGCGGGGCCTGGTCGCCGTCCGCCGGCCGCTGTGTCGTCCGTACGGGGTCGGGCTTCGGCTTGGGCTTCGGTGCCGGATCGCCTCCCGTGGGACGGGTGTTGTGGGCGCGGAGCTGGTCCGGGGTGACCGTCGGGCGGCCCTTCGTGCCCTCGATGTTCGTCCCGCCGAAGATCCACAGGTCCACGCTGCCCGGCCGGGGTCGGTAGCTCATCGCGCCGAGCTGGCTGTACTCCCAGGTGTTCTCGCCGGGGTTCGCGTGCCAGTACGACCAGTAGGCCGAGGCCGGCGGGGTGAGGACGCAGTCCTCCTGCTGGGACGTCGGGTACTGCTTGCCGCCCTGGTGTCCGCTGTAGCCGATCCGGCAGATGAACGCCGGGCCGTCGTGCCCGGTCCCGGTGGTCCGCCAGCCGCCCTGGTTGAGCAGTTCGTAGCCGGTCGTCGGCGTCGTACCGCACGAGCGGTAGACGGGCCCGCCCCAGTGGCTGAAGTCGACGGCCAGCACCACGCCCGAGGAGGTGGTGCACCGGCCGATCGGCTGCGGGGCCGCCGACGCCTGGCCCACGGGCGCGAGGAGCGCCGCGCCGGTCAGGCCCAGGGCGGCCAGGGTCCGGCCGGCCGTACGGCGGAGGCGGGACCTCACCGTTCACCACCCGTCGCCGTACGCCGGTTGCGGGCGATCGCGACCGTGCGCCAGCCCGCCAGGACCAGCACCGCGGCGGCCGCCGCCAGGCCCAGCGCCTGCACACCGGTCGAGGCGAGGCTGCCGCCGTCACCCGGACCGTCGGCGTCGACGACCGAACCGGCCCCGCCGTCGCCGGGCGTCACGATCGCCGGGGCGGAGGAGGAGGGGACCGGGTTGGGCGTGGTGCCCTCCAGGCTGCGGGTCAGGACACCGAAGGAGATGCCGGTGGAACCGCCGACCGCCTGCGCCGAGGCGCGGATGTCGGAGCCCCGCTGCCCCTCCTTGGCCACGTTGAAGCCGCCGTCCTTGTTCTGCTGCGAGGCGAGGAACTTCAAGGCCTTCGTGATCTGCTTGTCGTACTTCTCCGCGTCCAGCGACAGGCCCTGCACGGCGAGCGCCGCGGAGTTGACCGAGTTGCCGGCGGCGCCGGGGAACCCGCCGTCCGGCAGCTGCCGGGACGCGATCCAGGCCAGCGCCTTGTCCACGGCGGCCGCGTGCGCGTCGCCCGGGACCAGGTCCATCGTCATCGCGGCCATCGCGGTCGAGTCCACGTCCGAGTCGCCCGTCGCGGGGATCAGGCTCGGCCACGCGCCGGAGGCGGAGTGCTGGAGGCTCGCCAGATACGCGATCGGGGCCTCGGCCGCCTTCTCCTCGCCGGCCCGCAGCTGCGCGATGATCCCGAGCGAGTGCGCGAAGACGGACGGTGCGTAGGTGTACGCGCCCTCGGCGGCGCAGCTGCGGTCGGGCGCGGTGCTCGGCTTCTCGCAGACCGCGTCGGCCAGGCCGGCGATCAGGTCCTGGCCGCCGAAGTCGCGCGGGTCCCGCTCGACGACCTGGGCGAGGAGGGCCGCCTTGCCCATCGAGCCGCCCAGCGCGTACTTCCCGCCGACCCCGGTCCAGTCGTGCAGGGTCCGGCCTTCGCTGTCCTTGCCGCCCTGGGCGAGGAAGTCCACGATCGTGCGCAGCGCGTTGTCGTCGTGACCGGTCGCCGCCAGCGCGAACGCCCCGTCGATGGTCAGGCCGAAGTCGGCGCGTCCCGCGTTGTCGACCGCCCGGTAGTAGCGGCCCTGGTGGAGATTGGCCGGGCTGGTGAGGTAGGCGACGCCCTTCTTGAGATCGGGGCCCGCACCCGGCGGGCGCGTCGTCGGCGGGGCGGTGGTGGGCCCGGTCGTCGGGGGAGTGGTCGGCGGGACGGTGGGCTCGGGCGTCTTGGTGGTGAGGGTGGCCAGGCTGGTGCCCGTGCCCGCCAGCACGGCGGGTCCGGTCGGGTAGAGCGCGCTGTCGGTGGCGCTCTCGTCGAACCCGAAGCCACCGTCGTCGTGCTGCTGCCGCGACAGCCAGGAGACCGCCGCGTCCGCCGCGCCGCCGTCACCGAGCGCGCGCAGCGCCTGTGCCGCGTACGCGGTGGCCGTGACGGAACCGGTCGTCTCGCCGGTGGACAGCGGGAACGCGCCCGACTCCAGCTGAGCCTTCTTCAGATACGTACGCGCCTTGGCGACGGCGGCCTCCTGGCCGCCCGCCTCGTCCAGCACCAGCGCGACCAGACCGGTCGTCGCCGGGTCGCCGTCGCAGTTCTCGCCCGGGCGGATCAGGATGCTGGTCACCGAGCCGTTCTGGCAGACCAGTTGGGTCAGCCGGTCCACGGTCCCGGCGGGCGGCTCGACCCCGCCGCGCAGCAGCGCCAGCACGGCCAGCGCCTGGCCGTCCGCGTACATCGCGCCGTGGAAGTCGCCCTTGGCCGTGCAGCCGGGGGTGGGGCTGCCGGAGTCCGGGCCGGCCGGGCAGACGTGCTTCACGAGGTCGCCGAGCAGATCGTGGCCGCCGAAGGCGCGCGGATCGCCCTCGGTGCTCTCCGCGAGCAGCGCCAGCCGGGCCGCGGCCGTGGCGTCGGGCGCCTCGTCCGGACCGGCCGGGTAGGCGTACGCGTCGGTCCGGCCTGCCAGATGGGCCGTCACCTTGTCCAGGGCCGCGCCCTTGCCGTCGGCCGCCGCGAGCGCGTACGCGGCCTCCGTGGTGAGGAAGTCGTTGGGCGTCTCGGACCCTTCGTCCACTACATGGGTGCCGTCGCGCAGTTGAGCGCTCACCCAGCGGCCGGCCGCCGGTACGTCGATCTCCCCGGCGGGCACGCTCGGGCCGCCGGTCGGGCCGTCGGTGGGGCCGGGCGTCGCGCCGCCGCCCGCGCGGACCTCGTCGGGGGTGAAGGTGGGCTTCCCGGTGGAGCCGCCGACGTCGGTGCCGCCGAACACCCAGGCGTCCACGTCACCCGCCTTCGGCTGGCGGCTCATCGCGCCGAGCGGGCTGTAGGACCAGGTGTCCTGGCCGGGCGAGGCGATCCAGTACGACCAGTAGGCGGTGGCCTGCGGGGTCAGCACACAGTCCTCGGTGGTCGGAGTCGGGTACGGCGTACCCGAGTTGAAGGATCCTGTGCCGATCCGGCAGATGAAGCCGTCACCGTCGTGCTGGGTGCCCTCGGTGCTGAACCCGCCCTCGTGGAGGAGCTCGTAGCCGGTGGTGGGCGTGGTGTCGCAGCCGCGCACCACACCGCCGCCGAACGGCCCGAAGTCCACCGCGACGATCGCGCCCCTGGTGGGCGTGCACTCCGCGACGGGGTCGGCGGCCGCCGGGCCCGCACCGGTGACGAACGCCACGCTCGCGGCGAAGGTCACCGCGGCGGCCGAGAGCAGCGACAGAAGTCTCTTCTTGCCCACGCGTCGGTCCTGTTGCTGTGCGGTCCCCACCACGGCCCCTCGTGTCGTCCGCGCGGGCCGTGCGTGGCAGGACGACCACCCGGGCAGGACACGGCCGCGAAGGGGCCGCCCCCGGGGAGCTGTTCGAACCACGCCGTAGTCCGCGACGGCGCTTCTCGCTGAAATTCCTGGCCCCAGGCATTCCGGCTCGCCCGCGCGATGCGGGCCCACGGCTGCGGGTCAGCGCCGGATTTCGACCGGCTTCCCCTGGGGCTGAGTGCGTATCAGGCGGATTGGAACACGCTCTCGAATGAGCCGTCAAGGTGGCCTGTGTCTCCTTCCCGGGCGCTCCGGCGCACGCCCCGGCCGTCCCTGGCGCGCCTGTGCGGCCTCGGGTAGCGTCCTGGCCTGCCGTAGGGGGGAACCCGGTGCGAATCCGGGGCTGACGCGCAGCGGTGTGGGACGGCAGGGGGCCGTTCCCGAGCCCGAATGCCCAGACGGCGGTTGTCCCAGGAGAAGCCGTACCCACGCGTCCGGGCGTCGGCCACCCCCGGCCTGCCCCGACCCGCCGTGCGCGGTCCGGGAGGCGGCGCGGTGCCGTGCGCCCCTCACCCCAGGAGCAGGCCCATGCCCCGTTCTGTCGTCCCCCGTGCATCCGGAGCCACCCGAGCCTCCGGCACCACCCGCACCACCCGCACCTCGCGTACGTACCGTCGCCTCGGCGTCGTGGCGCCCGCCGCCCTCGGCGCCTTCGCCCTCACCGCGCTGCCCGCCGCCGCGACCTCGACCCCCGCCCAGATCGCCACCTCGAAGACCAACGGTGTGGCGTACGTCAAGTCCCTCCAGGCCGCGGACGGTTCGTACGCCGGCTCCGGGCTCTCCAACGAGTGGGCGTTCAGCGCGTTCGCCGCCGCCGGCACGGCCGCCGTGGACGTGACACCGGGCGGCGACGCCACCAAGAACGCCCGCACCGTCTACCGCAACCTCCTGGCCACCCCCGGCTGGCCCTCAGCCACCCCCGTCGTCACCGACTACCAGCGCGGCACGCTCAACGCGTACGCCGCCGGGATCGACCCCGCCCGGGTCTCCGCCTCGCGCAACCTGATCGCCGACATCTACGGCTACTGGCAGAACGCGGAGGCCGGTTACTTCGGCCCGTCCGCCAACTACAACGGCACCGTCTTCGCCGCCCTCGCCCTGGGCGGTGCCAGAACCCAGGCGGGCGCGCAGCGGGTCCCGCAGGCGCTCGTCGACCGCATCGTCACCCGGCTCCGGGCCAACCAGCACAACGACGGCGGCTGGACCTACGCCAAGGCCGAGGGCAACGCCACCGAGCTGGCCAAGCCGGGCGACGTCGACATGACCGGCGCCTCCATGGCCGCGCTCTGCGTCTCCGGCGTTCCGAACACCGACCCCGACATCCTCCAGGCCAAGGCGTTCCTCAAGAGCAAGCTGGTCAACAACTCCGGCGCGTTCAACGCCATGTACGGCATCAACACCAGCTCCAACGGCTGGGCCGTCTCCGGGCTCAACGCCTGCGGCATCAACCCGCAGACCGGCGACTTCCTCACCCCCATGGGCAAGACCCCGATCGACTTCCTGATCGCCCAGCAGTTCAACCCCGGCGGCGGCTTCAAGTACCAGCCCTCCGACACCGCCCCGTCCGCCTACTCCTCCCTCGACGCCCTGCGCGCCGTCGCGGGCGGCGGCTTCACCGCCGCACCGCCCACCCCGGTCACCTCCGGCGCGCCCAAGTGGGTCGCGGCGGGCGGCTTCACGGCCGGTACGGCGACGAAGCTGGCGCTCACCGTGGACGACGGCACCGGCGCCCTGAAGGTCTGCTCGGTCGCCTTCACCCCGACCGGCACGACCACCACCCTCGGCGACGTCCTGACCGCCGCGACGAGCGCCTCCGCCCCGGCGGGCTGTGTCACCGGCGTCGTCCCGGCGACCGGCACCGGAACCATCACCTCCGTCAACGGCAAGGCCAACGCCGGATCGGCCACCTGGAAGGTGTCCGTCGACGGCTCCGCCTTCGCCGGGGCCGCCCGCGACAAGGTGATCGGCGTCGGCGACACCATCGCACTGCGCTACTCCTGACCGGCCCGGTGGGGGACCCCGGCTACCCGGGCGTCCCCTTCACCGGGTACGGCACGAACGTGCTGCTGTTCTCGTCGATCGCCAGCGGCTGCCCCAGCGGCGGGACCGCGCGCTGCGGGCAGTCCAGCCGCTCGCAGATCCGGCAGCCCATCCCGATCGGCGTCGCGGCCGAGGCGTTGTCCAGGTCGAGGCCGTCGGAGTAGACCAGCCGCCCGGCATGCCGGATCTCGCAGCCGAGCCCGATGGCGAACGTCTTGCCGGGCTCGCCCCAGCCGCCCCGGTGCCGGGTCACCGCCCGCGCGGTCCACAGATAGCGCTGCCCGTCCGGCATCGCCGCGATCTGCACATGGATCCTGCCGGGCGCGGCGAACGCCTCGTACACGTTCCACAGCGGGCAGGTGCCGCCCGCGCGGGAGAAGTGGAACCCGGTCGCGGACTGCCGCTTCGACATGTTCCCCGCCCGGTCGACCCGGACGAAGGAGAACGGCACCCCGCGCAGCCGGGGCCGCTGGAGCGTGGAGAGCCGGTGGCAGACCGTCTCGTAGCCGAGCCCGAACCGGTCGGTGAGCCGCTCGATGTCGTACCGCACTTCTTCGGCCGCCGTGTGGAAGGCCCGGTACGGGAGGATCAGCGCGCCCGCGAAGTAGTTGGCGACCCCGATCCGGGCCAGGGGCCAGGTCGCGGAACCCTCCTCGTAGTCCTCCGAGGCCAACCGGGCGATCTCCGGGCCGTATTCGAGCAGCGCGAGCTGTGTCGCCATCCGGAACGCCTGCTGGCCCGGCCGGAGCCGGCCCGAGAGGTACAGCACCCGGGCGTCCGGGTCGTAGTGGTGCAGCCGCCCGGTGTCCGCCTGCCGGGGCGCGCTCCGGGCGGGTTCGTCGCCGGGGCGCCGGGCCGGCCGCCGCTCCGCCCCGGCGGATCCGGTCCGCTCCTGCCGGTCGGCGGCGGTGGCCAGCCGGATGCCGTGCCGCTCGGTCAGACGGGAGGCGAGCGTACGCACCACCTCGCCGGGGCGTACGCCGATCTCGGCCGCCAGCTCCTCGGCCGCCAGGTCCGCCTCGTGGAGGTAGTTCTGCCGGCGGTAGAAGAACTCGCGGATCTCCTCGTGCGGGGAGCGCGGCAGGTCCGGCCCGCCGCCGCCCCGCAGCTCGGCGGCCTCCGCCAGCCGCCCCGCCAGCGCCTGGTTGCGCCGCCCGAGGTCGAGCAGCACGTTCGCCACCCCCGGCAGCCGGGAGGCCAGCTCGGACAGCTCGGCCGCCGACACCCGCGCCGCGCCGACCTCGTCCGCGAGCGCCTCCCGCAGATCCGCCAGTACCCGGGTGGTGTCCCGCTCCGAGAAGAAGCCCGGGTCCACGCCGAACGCCTCGGTGAGCCGGAGCAGGACCGGCACCGTCAGCGGCCGCGAGTCGTGCTCCATCTGGTTCAGATAGCTCGGCGAGATCGCCAGCACCCGGGCCAGCTCCGCCTGGCTCATCCCGCGCTCCTCGCGCAGCCTGCGCAGCCGCGCGCCCGCGTAGGTCTTGCTCACCTCGGAGCCCTTCCCGTCACCATCGTCATAGCGACAACCCTAGCCGCCAGGACCTCATCGGGAGTCTTCGCAATCTTGGCAAAGTGCGCCGGAAGATTCGCAGAACTTGGCATCCGTACCCCGTTGATGGCACTCAGTGCCACTGTCAGAGTTGTTCCCGCGGCCCACCGGACACCGGCTCCGGGCCGGGGAACCGAGCACGATTTCATGCCCTGACGTCGTTCTCCTCGGGATCCCGGACCGGTCGGCCGGGCGCATTGCTTACCGTTCCACCTCGGAGGTCCGGTGGGCCGCAGCCAGGAGTCGCGTCACTCAGTGACTGGCTTCGCACCCTTCACACGATCGACCCACACGACTTCGGGAGACACGCCATGGCGCAGGCAAGGACGACGGCGGAAGAGCTGGCGCGGCGGTGGGCGAGCGACCCCCGCTGGAAGGGCATCGAGCGCACCTACAGCGCCGAGGACGTGATCCGGCTCTCCGGCAGCGTCCGCGAGGAGCACACCCTCGCCCGGCGCGGCGCCGAGCGGCTGTGGCGTCAGCTCCACGAGCAGGACTACATCCACGCGCTCGGCGCACTGACCGGCGGCCAGGCCGTCCAGCAGGTCAAGGCGGGCCTGAAGGCCATCTACCTCTCCGGCTGGCAGGTCGCCGCCGACGCCAACCTGGCCGGCCACACCTACCCCGACCAGAGCCTCTACCCGGCCAACTCGGTGCCGAGCGTGGTCCGCAGGATCAACAACGCCCTGCTGCGCGCCGACCAGATCGCCACCGCCGAGGACGCCGGCGACACCACCGACTACCTCGCGCCGATCGTCGCCGACGCGGAGGCCGGCTTCGGCGGACCGCTCAACGCCTTCGAGCTCACCAAGGCGATGATCGAGGCGGGCGCGGCCGGCATCCACTACGAGGACCAGCTCGCCTCCGAGAAGAAGTGCGGCCACCTCGGCGGCAAGGTCCTCGTCCCCACCGCCCAGCATGTGCGCACCCTCAACGCGGCCCGCCTCGCCGCCGACATCGCCGATGTGCCCACCCTGATCGTGGCCCGTACCGACGCGCTCGCCGCCAACCTCATCACCAGCGACGTCGACGAGCGCGACGCGCGGTTCATCACGGGCGACCGGACCGCCGAGGGCTTCTACCGGGTGCAGAACGGCATGGCCCCGGTCATCTCGCGCGGCCTCGCCTACGCCCCGTACGCCGACCTCATCTGGGTCGAGACCGGCACCCCGGACCTCGCCCAGGCCCGCGAGTTCGCCGAGGCGATCCACGCCGAGCACCCGGACCAGATGCTCGCGTACAACTGCTCGCCGTCCTTCAACTGGCGGGCCACGCTGGACGACGACCAGATCGCCAAGTTCCAGCGCGAGCTGGGCGCGATGGGCTACCGCTTCCAGTTCATCACCCTGGCCGGCTTCCACTCCCTCAACCACGCCATGTTCGACCTGGCGCGCGGCTACGCCGAGCAGGGCATGACCGCCTACGTCGACCTCCAGGAGCGCGAGTTCGCCGCCCAGGAGCAGGGCTTCACCGCGGTCAAGCACCAGCGCGAGGTCGGCACCGGCTACTTCGACCAGGTCTCCACGGCCATCAACCCCGCCTCCTCCACCACGGCCCTCACCGGCTCCACCGAGGAAGAGCAGTTCCACTAGACCCCCCACCCACCGGTCGCGGGGGCCGCCCACGCCCCCGCGACCGGGGCCCCTGTCCCGCCACGCCCCCGCTGAGGAGAACCGCATGACCACCCTTGCCACGACCGGCCGCGTCCAGGTCCTCGGCGTACCGGGGGACCGGCACGAGGAGGTCCTCACCCCCGAGGCCCTCGACTTCATCGGCCGCCTCGACGCGGCCTTCGCCGCCCGCCGCTTCGATCTGCTGACCGAGCGCCGCCGCCGCTCCGCGCTGCTGCGCGGCGGCACCCCGCTCGACTTCTCCCGCGCCACGACGTCGATCCGCAAGGACCCCGACTGGCAGGTCGCCCGCCCCGCCCCCGGCCTCACCGACCGGCGGGTGGAGATCACCGGCCCGCCCGAGCGTTCGATGGCGGTGAACGCGCTCAACTCCGGGGCCCAGGTGTGGATGGCCGACTTCGAGGACGCCACCTCGCCCACCTGGGAGAACATCGTCCGGGGGCAGCTGAACCTGATCGACGCCATCGACCGCCGTATCGACTTCACCACCACGAGCGGCAAGGAGTACCGGCTCACCGACCGGCCCGCCACCATCATGGTCCGGCCGCGCGGCTGGCACCTCACCGAGAAGCACCTCGTCATCGACGAACGGCCCGTGCCCGCCGCGCTCGTCGACTTCGGCCTCTACTTCTTCCACTGCGCACAGCGCCAGATCGACGCGGGCAGCGGACCGTACTTCTACCTCCCCAAGCTGGAGAACCGGTACGAGGCCCGGCTCTGGAACGATGTGTTCCTCCTGGCCCAGGACCTGCTGGACATCCCGCGCGGCACGATCCGCGCCACCGTCCTCATCGAGACGATCACCGCCGCGTTCGAGATGGAGGAGATCCTCTACGAACTGCGCGAACACAGCGCCGGCCTCAACGCGGGCCGCTGGGACTACCTCTTCAGCCTGATCAAGAACTTCGCGCACCGCCCCGACTTCGTCCTCCCCGACCGGGGCAAGGTCACCATGACCGCCCCCTTCCTGCGCGCCTACACCGAACTCCTGGTCCGCACCTGCCACCGGCGCGGCGCGCACGCCATCGGCGGCATGGCCGCCCAGATCCCCGGCGGCGAGCCCGCCGCCGGGGAAGCGGCCCTGGCGAAGGTCCGGCTCGACAAGGAGCGCGAGGCGGAGGACGGCTTCGACGGTTCCTGGGTGGCCCACCCCGGCCTCGTCCCGGTCTGCCGGACCGTCTTCGACGAGGTGCTGGGCGACCGGCCGCACCAGCTGGAGCGCACCCGCGACGACGTCCATGTCACCGCCGAGCACCTCGTCGCCGTCCGCCGCACGGCGGGTCGCCCGACCCCGGAGGGCGTGCGCGACAACATCGCCGTCGCTCTGCGCTACTACGACGCCTGGCTGCGCGGGCAGGGGGCCGTCGCCCTGAACGGGCTCATGGAGGACGCGGCGACCGCCGAGATCGCCCGGGTGCAGATCTGGCAGTGGCTCAAGCACCGGGCGGTCGACCGCGAGACGGTCCTGGCGCTCCTCGACGAGGAACTGGCCGCGCTCGGCGCCACGTACCCCTGGGCCCAGCTCGACCAGGTCCGCGAGCTGTTCGAACGCACCGCGCTCGGCAGGGAGCTGCCCGCCTTCTTCACCACGGAGGCGTACGCCCGCCACCTCGTCGGCCGTCCGGCGGTGCGGGCATGAGCGCCGGCATCGCCCGGGTGGGCGTCGTCGGCGGCGGCCAGATGGGGGCCGGGATCGCCGAGGTCTGCGCCCGCGCCGGACTGCACACCATCGTCTGCGAGGCGGACGCCACCGCCGCCGACCGGGCCCGCGAGCGGGTCGCCGTCTCCCTGGAGCGGGCCGTGCAGCGCGGCAAGCTCGACCGGCTCACGGCCGAGGACGCGCTCGGCAGGCTGGACTTCACCGGCAGCCTCGACGACCTGGCCGACCGTCAGCTCGTCATCGAGGCCGTCGTCGAGAACGCCGCCGCCAAGACGGAGATCTTCACCGCCCTCGACAAGATCGTCGAGGACCCGGAAGCGATCCTGGCGACCAACACCTCCGCCATCCCCGTCATGCGGCTCGGCATGGCCACCCACCGCGCCGACCGCGTCCTCGGACTGCACTTCTTCAACCCGGTGCCGGTCCTCCCGCTGGTGGAGGTGGTGACCTCGCTGCACACCGCGCCCGCGACGGTCGCCGCCGCCGAGGAGTTCGTGACCTCGGTGCTCGGCAAGACGGTGGTCCGCTCGCAGGACCGGGCCGGCTTCGTGGTCAACGCCCTCCTCGTCCCGTATCTGCTCTCCGCGATCCGGATGGCCGAGTCGGGCTTCGCCACCGCCGCCGACGTGGACGCCGGGATGGAGCTGGGCTGCGCCCACCCGATGGGTCCGCTCAGGCTCGCCGACCTGATCGGTCTCGACACGGTGGCCTCCATCGCCGCGTCGCTGTACGACGAGTTCAAGGAACCGCTCCACGCCCCGCCCCCGCTGCTCCTGCGGATGGTGGAGGCCGGTCTGCTCGGCCGGAAGACGGGTCGCGGGTTCCACACGTACGACCGGGGCTGAGGGGCCCGGGTCAGGTCGCGGCTGAGGGGCCCGACCGATGGCCGGACGGGGTGGGAAGCGGTTGACTGTGCCGCTCCCCGCCCCGCCGCGGTGTTTGCGCGGCGGCTCCTGACGGACGGTCTGGTCCAGACCTCTTGACCGAAGGTCTGGACCATTCTACGGTTTGGCAGGGTCACGACATAGGGCGGGGCGGGGCGAACCTTTCGCACCGTCGGCGGCGGACCCGGGCTGGAAGGACGTACGGATCATGGGTCGTACCTCACGACTGCTGGGCCTCGGCCTGGCAGCGGCGCTCGTCGTGCCGATGCTGGTCGGAGCCGCTCCGTCGAAGGGCCCCGACGCGGGCGCCGTCGTCGCGGCCGACGAGACCTGCGCGGTCAAGTCGAAGCCCACGGGCAAGGTGCTCCAGGGGTACTGGGAGAACTGGGACGGGGCGGCCAACGGCGTGCACCCGCCGCTCGGCTGGATCCCGATCACCGACTCCCGCATCGCCCAGCACGGCTACAACGTCATCAACGCCGCCTTCCCCGTCATCCGCTCCGACGGCACCGTCCTCTGGGAGGACGGCATGGACAGCACCGTCAAGGTCGCCACCCCCGCCGAGATGTGTCAGGCCAAGGCCGCCGGCGCCACCATCCTCATGTCGATCGGCGGAGCCACGGCCGGGATCGACCTCAGCTCCAGCACGGTGGCCGACCGATTCGTCGAGACGATCGTGCCGATCCTGAAGAAGTACAACTTCGACGGCATCGACATCGACATCGAGACCGGACTCGTCGGCAGCGGAAACATCAACCAGCTCTCCCCGTCGCAGGCCAACCTCATCCGCATCATCGACGGCGTCCTCGCCGCGATGCCGTCGAACTTCGGCCTCACCATGGCCCCCGAGACGGCGTACGTCACCGGCGGCAGCGTCGTCTACGGCTCCATCTGGGGCTCGTACCTCCCGATCATCAAGAAGTACGCGGACAACGGCCGCCTGTGGTGGCTGAACATGCAGTACTACAACGGCAGCATGTACGGCTGCTCCGGCGACTCCTACTCCGCCGGCACCGTCGCGGGCTTCACCGCCCAGACCGACTGCCTGAACAACGGGCTCGTCATCCAGGGCACCACCATCAAGGTCCCCTACGACAAGCAGGTCCCCGGGCTCCCCGCCCAGATCGGAGCGGGCGGCGGCCATATGTCCACCGGACTGGTCGCACAGGCCTGGAACCACTACAACGGCTCCCTCAAGGGGCTGATGACCTGGTCCCTGAACTGGGACGGCTCCAAGGGCTGGACCTTCGGTGACAACGTGAAGTCCCTCCAGGGCCGTTGAGCCCCTGCCGTACGGCTCCCGCCCCCCTGCCCGTACGGGTTTCCGCGCCCCCGGTCCGCCGATGACCGGGGGCGCGGTGTCGCTCCGGCCGGGCGGCGACACGAGGAAGGCGTGAACCGGTCGCGCACCGGGGCGGCCGAGAGAGCAGAATCGGGTACGGACCGGGGTGATCGTTTCCCCGGTGCGCCGGGCCCGTCTCCCCGCGGGCCGGCCGACGACGAAGACGTACGAGGAGACCCGATGGTGCACGAACGGGCCGGTCACCCGGCGCAGTCCGCAGACCTGGTCGACGTGGCCCGGCTGGTGACGGCCTACTACGCCCTCCACCCCGACCCGGCCGAGCCCGCCCAGCGGGTGGCCTTCGGCACCTCCGGCCACCGGGGCTCCGCGTTCGCCGCCGCGTTCAACGAGGACCACATCGCCGCCACCACCCAGGCGATCTGCGACTACCGCACCCGCCAGGGCACCGACGGACCCCTCTACCTCGGCGCGGACACCCACGCGCTCTCCGAACCGGCCCGGGTCACCGCCCTGGAGGTACTCGCCGCCAACGGCGTCACCGCGCTCATCGACAGCGAGGACGGCTACACCCCGACCCCCGCCGTCTCGCACGCCATCCTCACGTACAACCAGGGGCGCACCGAGCACCTGGCCGACGGCATCGTGGTCACCCCGTCCCACAACCCGCCCGCCGACGGCGGTTTCAAGTACAACCCGCCGAACGGGGGGCCGGCCGCCTCCGACGCCACCTCCTGGATCCAGGACCGGGCGAACGCCCTGATCGAGGCCGGGCTCGGCGAGGTCCGCCGGATCCCGTACGCCCGCGCCCTGGCCGCCGACACCACCCGCCGCCACGACTTCCTGACCGCGTACGTCGACGACCTGCCCTCCGTCCTCGACCTCGACGCCGTCCGGGACGCGGGCATCCGCATCGGCGCCGACCCGCTCGGCGGCGCCTCCGTCGCCTACTGGGGCCGGATCGCCGAACGCCACCGGATCGACCTCACCGTGGTCAACCCGCTCGCCGACCCCACCTGGCGGTTCATGACGCTGGACTGGGACGGCAAGATCCGCATGGACTGCTCGTCGCCGCACGCCATGGCCTCGCTGATCGAACAGCGCGACGCGTACGCCATCGCCACCGGCAACGACGCGGACGCCGACCGGCACGGCATCGTCACCCCCGACGGCGGGCTGATGAACCCCAACCACTATCTGGCCGTCGCCATCGACTACCTCTACACCCACCGCGACAACTGGGCCGCCGGGACCGGCATCGGCAAGACCCTGGTCTCCTCCTCCATGATCGACCGGGTCGCCCACGACCTCGGCCGCACCCTGGTGGAGGTGCCGGTCGGCTTCAAGTGGTTCGTCGACGGCCTCCACGACGGCAGCCTCGGCTTCGGCGGCGAGGAGTCCGCCGGGGCCTCGTTCCTGCGCCGCGACGGCCGGGTCTGGACCACCGACAAGGACGGCATCCTGCTGGCCCTCCTCGCCTCCGAGATCACCGCCGTCACCGGAGACACCCCCTCCCAGCTCTACGCCCGCCTCACCGACCGCTTCGGCGACCCGGCGTACGCCCGCATCGACGCACCCGCCACCCGCGAGGAGAAGGCCGTTCTGGCGAAGCTCTCCCCGCAGCAGGTCAAGGCCGACACCCTGGCCGGAGAACCCGTCACCGCCGTGCTCACCGAGGCCCCCGGCAACGGCGCCCCGATCGGCGGCCTCAAGGTCTGCACCGACAGCGCCTGGTTCGCCGCCCGCCCCTCGGGCACCGAGGACGTCTACAAGGTGTACGCGGAGAGCTTCCAGGGCCCCGGCCATCTCGCCCGGGTCCAGGAGGAGGCCAGGGCGCTGGTGTCCGACGCGCTCGGCAACGCCTGAACCGACGGCGCGCATGGCGATGGGGGCCGGGACGCGGCGTCCCGGCCCCCATCGGGCCGCCTTCCTCAGGCGCCCGGCACGGTGGGCTGCACCTGACGCAGGAAGGCCGCGTTGTCCGGGGTGCGCCGGACCTTGTCGAGCAGCACCTGAAGGGCACCCTGGCCGTCGCGTGTGTTAAGCGCGCGGCGCAGCGCCCGCACCGCCGCCAACTCGCCCGGACCGAAGAGGAGTTCCTCGCGCCGGGTGCCGGACCGGGCGATGTCGACGGCCGGGAAGATCCGCGCCTCGGCGGCGGAGCGGTCCAGGCGCAGCTCCATGTTGCCGGTGCCCTTCAGCTCCTCGAAGAAGAACTCGTCGGCCCGCGAACCGGTCTCCACGAGGGCCGTCGCCAGGATGGTCAGCGAACCGCCCTCGTCGGCGCAACGGGCCGCGCCGAACAGCTTCTTGGGGCCGGTCAGCGCCGCCGCGTCGACGCCGCCGCTCAGGGTCCGGCCGCCCGCGCGGGCCGCGTTGTTGTGGGCCCGGCACAGCCGGGTGAGGGAGTCCAGCAGGATCACCACGTCCCGGCCCTGCTCGACGAGGCGCCGGCCGCGCTCGACGGCCAGCTCGGCCAGGGCGATGTGCTCCCGAGCGGGCCGGTCGAAGGTCGACGCGTACACCTCGCCGCGTACCGAGCGGCGCATGTCCGTGACCTCCTCGGGCCGTTCGTCGAGCAGCACCACCATCAGGTGCGCCTCGGGGTGGTTGGTGGCGACGGCCGCGGCCAGCTGCTGGAGCAGCACCGTCTTTCCGGTCCGGGGCGGTGCGACGATCAGGCCGCGCTGGCCCTTGCCGACGGGGGAGACGAGATCGACGACGCGCGGCGCGGGCCCGCCGTGCGGCGTCTCCAGCCGCAGCCGCTCGCGGGGGTGGACGGGGGTCAGCTCGTGGAACCGGCGACGGCCTCGCAGGGCCTCCGGGGCGAGCCCGTTCACGCGGTCGACCGAGGACAGGACGCGCGGCCGGTCGCAGCCGCCCTCGACGGCGTCGCCCCGGCGCAGCCCGTGGCGACGGATCAGCGCGGACGACACCTGGATGTCGCCGGGGGAGGGGTGGCCGCCGTGGACCCGGAGCATGCCGTTTCCGTTGTCGGTGGTGTCGAGGAGTCCGGCGACCCGGACGGGGCGCCGCTCACCCGTTACGGGGCGTTCGAGTGTGGTGGTCATGGGAGGGGGTCCTTTCGCGGACAGGCGAATGAGGGGACCGGCGTACGGAGCGGCGGTGGGAATCACGCCACACAGCGGGGGCACAGAGGCCCGGGGCAGGTCGCCGGAGAGACAGCGAGAACGCTGGGAAGAAGCTGATCGCCGGTCGGAAAGGACGGGCGCGACAGCGGTGGAGAGGAATAAGCACCGGTGCCCGAAGAAAAGGGGCATGCACATGTGCTCATCGCACTGTACCACTATGCGCCGGAGATGCGTCGAGGGCGGTGGGAAACCCGATGTTCGGGTTCCCACCGCCCTCGGTGACCGCAGCGGGTCGCGGACGGGCCGCAGGGTCAGCCGGTGACCCCCAGCAGCGGCGCCCAGGACTCCAGCGCGGGCTTCTCGGCGAGGTCGGCGAAGGCCACCTCGATGCCGTGGTCACGGCGCCAGGCGGCGGCCAGCGACATCAGACGGACGGAGTCGAGACCGTAGTCGACGAGGTTCTCGTCGACCGGGATCTCCTCGGGGTCCTCACCGAGCACATCGGCGACATCGGCACGGAGCTGTTCGAGCGTGAGCGCCACAGCGGTCACTTCCCTTCGAAGACGGTCCGGGCGGTGGTGACGACGGCGCACTTGCCCGCGGCCCACCGCAGCGCCATGGCATGGTCCTCGGCCGAGAAGTCCGCCACCGCGTCGGCCACCACGAACGCCTGGATGTCCTGCATCCAGGCGTCGCACGCGGTCATCAGCACGCCGATGTGGGCGTAGACGCCGGTGATGACGATCTGGTCGCGGCCCTGCTCACGCAGGCGCTCCAGCAGATCGGTGCGGACGAAGCCGCTGTACTTCCACTTGGTGAGGACGGTGTCGCCCGCGTCGGGCGCGACCTCGTCCGCGATGGCCGCCAGCTGCTCGTCGGCCGGGAGGCCGGGGCCCCAGAAGTCCTGCTGGAGACCGCGCTCCTCGGCGCTCTGGCCGCCGGGCTGCGCGGTGTAGAGCACCGGTACGCCCAGGCGCGCCGCATCCTTCTTCAACTCGGCCACATGGGCGAGCAGTTCGGGCACGGGCGCGGCCTCGCGGTCGTACGCCGACAGGAAGTAGTTCTGGAGGTCGTGGACGAGCAGCACCGCACGCGCGGGGTCGACGGTCCAGTCGACCCGGTTGGCGGGCAGCTCGTCGGCGGCCGGCATGGGGTAGGGGACGATGGCGGGCAGAGCCATGGTGGAGAGGATTCCGTTCGGGGAGAGTCGTTCAGTGGGACGGGGACGGGGAGGCAGGAGCGGTGCGGGCGGCGGCGTTGCGCAGGTCCTTCTTGGAGACCTTGCCGACGCCGGTCTGCGGGAACGCGTCGACGAACTCGACCCGGTCCGGCACCTTGTAGGCGGCCAGGCCCCGCTCGCGGACGAACCGCTTGACGGCCACCGCCTTGAGCGGGCCCGCGCCCGAGCGCAGGATCACGTAGGCGCAGACGCGTTCGCCCAGATACGGGTCGGGCTCGGCCACCACGTTGGCGTCGTGCACGGCCGGGTGGGCGAGGATGTGGTTCTCGACCTCCTCGGCGGCGATCTTCTCGCCGCCCCGGTTGATCTGGTCCTTGGCGCGCCCCTCGACGACGATGTGCCCGGTTTCGGTGACCCGCACGATGTCACCGGTGCGGTAGAAGCCGTCCTCGGTGAAGGAACGGGCGTTGTGCTCGGGGGCGTTCCAGTAGCCCCGGATGGTGTACGGGCCCCGGGTCAGAAGATGGCCCGTCTCGCCCGGGGCCACCTCCTGGTCCTCGTCGTCGACGACCAGGATCTCGTCGTCGGGCGAGATGGGCCGGCCCTGGGTGGTGACGATCGTCTCCACCGGGTCGTCGAGGCGGGTGTAGTTGACCAGCCCCTCGGCCATGCCGAACACCTGCTGGAGCGTGCAGCCGAGAGCGGGCCGCACCCGGCGCGCCGCCTCCTCGCTGAACTTGGCGCCGCCCACCAGCAGCACGTCCAGGCTGCTGAGGTCGTGCGCGGTGCCTGGCGCGGCCTCCGTCCACAGCAGGGCCAGCGGCGGCACGAGCCCGGTGATCGTGACGCCCTCGCGCTCGATCAGCGGGAACGCCACCTCCGGCGAGGGCTGGGGGCACAGCACCACACGGCCCCCGGCGTACAGCGTGCCGAGCGAACCGGGCGAGGAGAGCGGGAAGTTGTGGGCGGCGGGCAGGACGCACAGATAGACGCTGTTCTCGTCGACCGCGCAGATCTCGTTGGAGCCCCACAGCGAGTAGATGTAGTCGTCGTGGGTGCGCGGGATCAGCTTCGGGACGCCGGTGCTGCCGCCGGAGAGCTGGAGGAAGGCCAGGTCGTCCGGGCGGGGCCCGCCGTAGCCGACCGGCTCCTCGGCGACCTCGGACAGCGCCTCGAACTCGCCGGGATCCCCCTGGGCCACGAACACATGGCGCAGTGTGCCCACATTGGCGTGGGTCTTCGACGCCAGCTCACGGTAGTCGTAGCCGCCGTGCTCGGCCGCGACGACGTACGCCACCGCCTCGGTGAACTCGCAGAAGTAGGTGATCTCGCTCTCGCGGTGCGCGGGCAGCGCGAAGACGGGCAGCGCGCCGATCCGGAACAGCGCGAAGATCACCTCGAAGAACTCGGCGATGTTGGGGAGCTGCACCACCACCTTGTCGCCCTTGACGATGCCGCGGGCGAGGAAGCCCGCCGCCAGCCGGTCGGCGCGCCGGTCGAGGTCGGCGTACGTCCACCGGCTGCCCGCCACCGGGTCGACGATCGCGACCCGGTCCGGATGGGCCTCGGCGCGCTGCCGCAGCATCTCCCCGAAGGTCTCGCCGCGCCACCAGCCGGCCGCCCGGTACTTCTCCGCGAATTCGGCGGGCCAGGTCGGCGCCGCCGCGTCCGTACTCACAGTTCGGCTCCCACGGCGCTCAGGAAGGTGCGGAACTTGGCCGCGGTCTCGGCGGTCTCCGCCTCGGGCTCGGACGCGGCGACGACGCCCGCTCCGGCGTACAGGCGCAGCGTGCGCTCCTCGGCCTCGGCGCAGCGGATCGTGACGACCCATTCGCCGTCGCCCTCGGCGTTGCCCCAGCCGACCACGCCGGTGAAGAAGCCGCGGTCGAACGGCTCGGTCTCGGCGATCACCTGACGGGCCGTCTGCGTCGGCGTCCCGCACACGGCGGGCGTCGGGTGCAGCGCCATGGCCAGCTCCAGCGCCGAGGCGTCGGGGGAGGTGAG
Source organism: Streptomyces sp. DSM 106670 (assembly GCF_055792845.1). Lineage (NCBI taxonomy): Bacteria > Bacillati > Actinomycetota > Actinomycetes > Kitasatosporales > Streptomycetaceae > Streptomyces > Streptomyces sp. DSM 106670. The sequence continues at coordinate 240,934 of NZ_CM147704.1, read as the reverse complement.
GGTGCCGGTGACCGTGGTGGACAGGTGCCACATGGTGGCGGTGCGGATGAGCGTCGGACGGGCCGGGACGGTCATCCGCGTGCAGTGCGGCGCGAGCGCCTGGTGGACGGCGTCCACGACGACGGCGTGCTCGTGCAGGTCCTTGACGGACTCCAGCAGCGTCGCCGCCCGGCGTACGTCCTCGGCGAGGTCGGCGCTGCGCGGGGTCGACCCGGCGAGCGGGTTGGCGACGACCTGCTTGCCGTGGCGGGAGACGAGCAGCTCGGGGCTGGCGCCGATCAGGGTGCGGTCGGGGCCGGTCGGCAGCGCGAAGGTGTAGCCCGAGGGGTCGCGGCGGGCGAGGCGCTGGAGCATCGCGGGCAGGTCGAGCGGGTCGCCGGAGGTGAGTTCGAGGGTGCGGGCCAGGACGACCTTGCTGAACTCGCCGCGCCACATGCGCTCCACGGCGGAGGCGACGCCCTTGCCGTAGATCTCCGGCTCGGGCACCTGGCGGATCTCCCAGGCCCCGGCGGTGGGCGCGCTCGCGGGCAGGGCGATGAGCGGGTCGGAGGCGAGCGGCGGCGCGGTGCGCACGGACTCCGGTACCCGGAGGGCGGCCGGGGCGGTGTGGTCGAAGGGGATGGCGCCGATGACCACCGGCGATTCCTGCCCGGCGGCGACCGCCGCGGCGAGCGTGGCGTCCACCCGCTCGGTCAACGGTCTTTCGTCGTGCGGGACATGACGTCCCGGGCCCCGTGCGAGCAGTGTGCGTCCGGGGGTGGCGAGAAAGTGGTCGCCCGGTGTGTAGGCGTCCAGCAGTGAGGTGGCCGCTCCTACGGCCGGGTGGGCCGGTTCGGCCGGGGCGGTGTGCGTGGCGACCTGGGATGCCGTCGACACGGGGACTCCATTCTCGATGGTCCCGTCAGCGGGTGCGGGGGGCTGGATGGGAGGGTGAAGGAAGGCGAAGGAAGGCGAGAAGCAAGGGGAGGAGGCGGGCGGGCGGTCAGCGCAGGGTTGCGCCGCCGTCGACGTACAGCTCCTGCATGGTGATGTGGCGGGCGCGGTCCGAGGCGAGGAACGCCACCGTCTCCGCGATGTCCCCGGGGTCGGCGATCCGGCCCAGCGGAATGCCGGTCCGGTACGTCGAGGGGTCGCCGTCGATGACGCGCTGTTCGGCGCCCGGATCGGTCCACAGGGCGCGTTGCATCGGCGTGTCGGTGGAGCCGGGCGCGACGACGTTGCAGCGGACGCCGCTGCCGGCCAGTTCGAGGCCCAGACACTTGGTGAACATGGCGGCGGCCGCCTTGGAGGCGGCGTAGGCGGCCATGCCGGTGCGGGGGATTCCGGCGGCGTTGGAGCCGACGGTGACGACCGCGCCGGATCCGCGGGCCGCCATGAGCGGGGCGACCGCCTGGGAGACATGGAAGACGCCGGTGGCGTTGACCGCGAAGGTGTCCGCCCAGTCGTGCGCGGAGAGCACGGCCGCCGGGCCGGTGCGCAGGATGCCCGCGACATTCACCAGGACGTCGACCGGGCCCAGTTGGCGCTCCACTCGGGCTACGGTGCTCTCCACCGAGCCACGGTCGGTGACGTCCATCACATACGGGTCGAGGCTGCCTGCCGAACGCTCGCCACCGGGCAGTTTCTCCTGCGTCCGGGTCCACTCGGCGGCCAGCGCCTCGATGCCGGGCAGGGCGCGATCGGTGGCGGCCACACGGGCGCCGAGGGTGGCGAGCAGGTCGGCGACTGCCGCGCCGATGCCTTGAGCGGCACCGGTGACCAGAGCAGTGCGGCCGATGAACTCGCCGCTTCTGCCCGGTATGTGCTCAGGCATGAGCAACCTCCTCCGTTGTTAGGTAAGGGTAACCTAAATTCATTCGACCGCCCAGAAGGGGGTCGAGCCGCCGATATCTACTTAGGCTAGCCTCACCTTATGCAAACGCCGCGCACGGGGACCACGGCCTCGGCTCCCGAACATGACTCCTCGACCGTTCAGTTGGACGGGGGCGAAGCCGACCACCGGACGGAGGCCCCGCCCGCCGGACACGAGGAAGCATTCCCGGGAACCGAAAAGGGAACAACGTCGGGAACCGGACAGCCCTCCGGCCCCCGGACGGCCCCCGAAGGGCCCGCCGCCCCGGGCGCACCCGACGCGTTCCGCTCCACCGCCGACCCGCGACGGCGGACCGTCGTGATCGCCGTCGCCGGACTGGCCCTCGCCGTCCTGCTGTTGACGGCCCTCTCCCTCTCGATCGGCGCGGGCGAGGTCGGCCCCGGCGGCGTCCTGGACTACCTCCTCGGCCGCGACGGCGCACGCGACAACGCCCGGCTCTCCCTCGTCGTCGGCGACCTGCGCCTGCCGCGCACCCTCACCGCCCTGCTCGTCGGAGCCGCCCTCGGCGTCGCCGGCTGTCTGCTCCAGGCGGTCACCCGCAACCCGCTGGCCGAGACCGGACTGCTCGGCGTCAACGCGGGCGCCTCGCTCGGCGTCGTCGCGGGCATCGCGCTCCTCGGCTTCGATTCCGGTTACGCCTACCTCGTCTGCGCCTTCGTCGGCGCGGTGGTCGCCAGCGGCCTCGTCCTCCTCATATCCGGCAGACGCGGCGGCGGCTCTCCCATGCGCCTCGTCCTCGCGGGCGCGGCGCTCGGCGCGACCTTCGGCGGACTCACCAGCGTCATCGTCGTCAACTCCGCCGAGACCTACGACAGATTCCGCTTCTGGGTCCTCGGCTCCCTCGCCGGAGTCGAGGGCTTCGGCGAACTCGGCCGCCTCGCCCCCGTACTCGCCATCGGCTTCCTCGTCGCCCTCCTCGTCGCCCGCCCGCTCTCCGCCCTGGCGCTCGGCGACGACCTGGCCCGCAGCCTCGGCCACCGGCCCCCCGTCATCCGTACGGTCGTCGCCGTCGGCGTCACCCTCCTGACCGCCGCGGCCGTCGCGCTCGCCGGGCCCATCTCCTTCCTCGGCCTGCTCGCCGGCTTCCTCGCCCGCGCCCTCGCCGGCACCCGGCTCGCGGCCCGCATCCTGCTCGCCGGACTCATCGGCGCCTGCGTCCTGACGGTCTCCGACATCGCCGCCCGCGTGGTCTCCCGGCCCTTCGAGGCGCCCGTCTCCGTCATCGTCGCCCTCATCGGCGCCCCCGTCCTCATCGCCATCGTCCGCTCCAAGCAGCTGGCCTCGATGGGCATGACGGAACCCGCCACCGAGGAACGCGCCCCCGACCGCCCCCGCCGCTTCCGGATCGCCCTGCCCCGCCCCGCCCGCCGCACCCCGAAGACCCTGCGGGTCCGCCCGGCCGACACCCTCGTCCTGCGCCGCGGACCGCTCTCGCTGCTCGTCACCCGGCGCGCCGCCCTCGCCGCCGTCGCCCTCACCGGGGCCCTCCTGCTCGCCGTCGTCCTCTCCGCGTACGCGGGCCAGAGCGACATGGGCGTCGGCCGCACCTTCCGCGCGGTGCTCGGCCAGGGCGACCGCTTCGACGTGCTGCTCGTCCAGAAGTTCCGGCTCGGCCGCGTCGTCGCCGGACTCACCGCCGGCGCGGCCCTCGGCCTGGCCGGCTGCCTCACCCAGACCCTGGCCCGCAACCGCCTCGCCACCCCCGAACTCCTCGGCGTCAACGACGGGGCCACCGCCGCCGTCCTGCTCTCCGTCACCCTCAGCGCCACCGGAACGTTCGGCGCGTGGTGGGCCGGGCCGATCGGCGCCCTGGTCGCCGTCATCGTCGTCACCACCGTCTCCGGCGGCCTCGGCCAACGCGGCTACCGCGTCCTCGTCGTCGGCCTCGCCATGTCCGCGCTGGCCTCCGCGATCACCCAGGTCGTCCTCTCCCGCCGGTCCCTCTCCTCCGCCAGTTCGCTGTACGTCTGGACCTCCGGCAGCCTCAACGGACGCAGCTACTCCGTCGCCGTCCCCGTCCTCATCGGCCTCGCGGTCCTCGTCCCCGTCAGCCTCGTCGTCGCCCGCCATCTGGGCGTCCTGCGCTTCGACGACGCGACCGCCTCCTCGCTCGGCTCCGCCCCCGGCCGGGTCCGCACCCTCTCGCTGCTCCTCGCCGTCGCCCTCGCGGGTCTCGCCGTCGGCATCTGCGGCCCCGTCGGCTTCGTCGCGCTCGCCTCCCCGGTCATCGCCTCCCGGCTCGCCGGACCGCTGCGCGTCCCGCTCGTCGGCTCGATGCTCACCGGAGCCGTCCTCGTCGTCGCCGCCGACACCCTCGGCCGCATCGCCTTCGACGGCGTCGAACTCCCCGTCGGCATCGTCACCACCGTCCTCGGCGGCCCCTTCCTGCTCTGGGTGCTGCTCGGCCGCTCCGCGGCCACCCGCGTGTAGCAGCCGCCCGCGCAGAGAAACCGCCCGCCGCCCGCGTAGAAGAGCGAGACATCCATGACCTACCCGCCGCGCAGGAACCCCCCGGCCCCTCCGGTGTCCGGGGGACCGACCGGAACCGAGGCGAGCGCCGTACGAAGCCCTCTGCTGCGTACGCTCCTCGCGGACGTCCGTGACGACAAGCCCGACGCCGAGGAGCAGTTCTGGCTCCGGGCGGCCGCCTCCGGCACCCCGCTCGTCGAACCCGACCCCGAGGGCGACCCGGACCACCGGCTCGTCACCTTCGTCCGCCGCGAGGACCCCGCGCGCCCCGCCACTCATGTCCTGGCCCTCGTCCACACGGTCACCGACAAGGACCGGTACGCGGGCGACCTCGCCCCGCACCTGATGGAACGGATCGAGGGCACCGGCGTCTGGTCGATCAGCCACCGGCTGCGCGCCGACCACCGTGCCTCGTACCAGTTCCACGCCACCGACGGCACCCGCGAGGACGCCCTGCGCGCCGACCGGGCCTCCTGGCTCCGGGTCCTCGACCACGCCGAACCCGACCCGCTCAACGACCGGGCCCCGCTCCCCTCCCGGGACGGCCGTAACCCCGCCTCCGTACTCGAACTCCCCGAAGCCCCCGAGCAGTCACGCACCCGGCGGCGCGACGACGTGGCCCGGGGGCGGACGCTCGACGCCGAGGTGGACGGCCGCCGGATCACCGTCCACCTGCCGCCCGGCCACCGCCCGGACGGCGGCCCGTACGCGCTCGCCGTGCTCCTCGACGGCGAGATGTGGGGGCCGGTCCTCGGCGTCGGCGACATCCTCGACAACCTGTACGCCGACGGGGACCTGCCGCCCACCGTGGCGGTCCTGGTCGACACCATGGGCCGGCGCATGCAGGACCTCGCGTGCAGCGGCCCGTTCGTCGACTGGCTCGCCGACACCCTGCTGCCCTGGGCCGGACGGGAGTACGGGGCCGGGGCCGACGCCGCACGCACCGTCGTCGCCGGGCAGAGCGCGGGCGGCCTCACCGCCGCGTTCGCGGCCTTCCGGCGGCCCGACCGCTTCGGCCTCGCGCTCTCCCAGTCCGGCTCCTTCTGGTGGCCCGACGACGAGCGCGGCAGCGAATGGCTCACCGGGCAGTACGCCTGGGCGGAGCGCAGGCCGGTCACCCTGCACCTGGAGGTCGGCCTCCAGGAGTGGATGCTGCTCCAGGAGAACCGCAGATTCCGCAATGTGCTGCGCGCCCGCGGATACGACGTGCGCTACCGCGAGTTCAACGGCGGCCACGACTACGCCTGCTGGCGCGGCGGCCTGGCGGACGGCCTGGCGGCGCTGCTCGGCGAGGGCTGAGCCCCCTCCGTAACCCCGCGCTCCGACCACGAGTAGGGGGCGCGGCGGCATCCCCCCTCCGGATGCCGCCCCGCCCCCTACTCGTGTGCCCGCTCAGCCCTTGACGGCCGGAGCCTCCTCCTCGGCCAGGCCCTCACCGGGCGCCTCGGGACCGTCCTCGTCGTCGAACGGCGGCGGCTGCGGGGCCTCGCGCGGCAACCGCAGCGCGATCAGCGCGCCCACCGCGACGAGCCCCGCCGTCACCCAGACCGCCGTACGGTACGGGCCCGGGTCGGCGGAGGCCTCCGTCACATGGCCGCCGCCGATCACCGCCGCGCAGGCGGCGATGCCGAGTGCCCCGCCCAGGGTGCGGACGATCTGGAACAGGCCCATCGCCTGGCCCATGTCGGGCGGCGCGATGGATTCGAAGCCGGAGATCTGCACGGTCAGCACCGCCGTCCCCAGCACCAGACCGATCAGGAACATCAGCCCGCGCACACTCCACGCGTTCTCCGCCACCCCGGGCACCGCGAGCGCCCCGAAGACCGCCGCCGCGACCAGCAGCGCCGGCACGGTCAGCAGCCGGGGGCCGAGCCGCGGCAGCAGCCGGTCCACCACCTGCGAGGCCAGCATCAGCCCCACCGCCTCCGGGAACACGCTCAGCCCGGCGTCCAGCGCCGAAGCCCCCAGGCTCGCCTGGTAGAGCAGCGGGAAGACGAACAGCACGCCCATCAGCCCGGCCGCGGTCACCCCGGCCAGCGCCGAGGCCGACCCGTACACCCGGTCGGCGAACAGCCGCAGCTTCAGCAGCGGAGTCTTCGCCCGCACCTGGTGCAGCACGGCCGCCACCAGCAGGACGGATCCCAGTGCCGCGCTCACGGCGACGGCGGGCTTCGTCCAGCCCTGCGAGGGGCCGAAGCCGAGCGCGTACGTCAGCAGCCCCAGCGCCGGAGTGGCCAGCCAGAAGCCGACCGTGTCGAACTTCCCCTCCGGGCCCTCGACATGCTCGCGCAGACCGAACACGCCCAGCAGCACCGCCGCCGCGCCGATCGGCACGTTCACGAAGAACAGCCAGTGCCAGGAGAGGTGTTCGGTGAGCAGCCCGCCCAGCGGCGGACCCAGCGCGGGCATCAGGGCCGTCGGCACGATCAGCACCTTGGCCAGCTTCATCCGCTCGTGCGGCGGGAACGCCCGGAACAGCAGCGTCATCCCGACCGGCGTCAACAACCCGCCCGCCAGGCCCTGTACGGCCCGCGCCACCACCAGCGTCGTCAGATCGGGCGCCAGTCCGCAGACCGCCGAGGCGATCGTGAACGCGCTCAGCGCGCCGAGGAACACCCGCTTCGTCCCGAACCGGTCGCCCAGCCACCCCGCCACCGGCAGCCCCACCGCGAGCGCGACCAGAAAGGCCGTCTCCACGGTGTTCGCCGCCGACAACGGACGGCCGAAGTCGCCCGCGATCGTGTAGAGCGCCGGGTTCACGATCGTCGAGTCCAGGCCGTTCATGCACATCGCGGCCGTGTAGACGAGGACGACCGCGACCCGGGGGCGTATCCGGGGCCGGATCAGCAGCCCGCTCACCGGGCGGCGACGGGGAGGGGACCGGCCCAGTGTGCGGAGATCCAGTCCAGCGCGTCCTGCCGGGCGCACGGACCGTGAGCCGTCGACCAGCCCTCCGGCACCGCCGCGAACAGCGGCCACAGCGAGTGCTGACCCTCCGCGTTGGTCAGGACGAGGAACTCCCCGTCCGTGTCGAAGGGGTTGGCGGATGCGTCGCTCATCGGTGTCACTTCTCCAGCTCGGTCAGTCGGTCGGCGACCACGCGCGCGATGTGCGCGATCGGCTCGGGCAGGGTCATGTCCTTGTGGGAGCAGGCGACGTTCGTGTTGTCGATGCGCCCACTCACGTAATCGGTCCAGGTCTCCGGCGTCAGGGTGTCGTCGATCGTGTCCACCGTGGCCCGGAAGAACAGCACATCGCCCCGGAACACCCGGTGGTCATAGGCGCGTACGAGGTCGTTGGTGTTGAGGTACACCTCGCCGAGCGCCTCGATCTTCGCGGCGGAGAGCGTGGCCAGCGGGGAACCCTCGCGGCGCAGCACCTCGACCACGTTCGCCGTGTTCAGCTCCTTGTCCCCGAGGCTGTCGGGGCCGTAACCGCCCATGGTGAGCAGCGATTCGAGCGCCTCGGCCCGGTCGGGCACCGGCAGGTCGCGGAAACCCTCGGCGGGGTACGCGTCCAGGATCGCCAGCAACTCCACCTCCTGGCCCGCCTCTTGCAGCACCGCCGCGATGGCGTGCGCGATGATGCCGCCGGTCGACCAGCCGAGCAGCCGGTACGGGCCCTCGGGCTGGACCTCGCGGATCCGGGACGCGTAGTGCGCGGCCAGCTCCTCCAGTGTGGTGGGCAGCGGGTCCTCGGCCGTCGCCTCGCCCACGCCCTGGGCCTGGAGCCCGTAGATCGGCACATCGGCCGGCAGATGGCGGATCAGACCGGCGTAGCACCAGCTCAGGCCACCCGCCGGGTGCACACAGTGGACCGGGGCGCGGTCACCCGGGCGGGCGGGCCGCAGCGGCAGCAGCACATCCAGCGGGTCCTCCTCGCGCGAGACGTCCAGCGCCGTGTCCAGCGCGGCGGGCGTCGGGGCCTGGAAGACCGTGCCGATCGACACCTCGATGCCGAACGCCGACCTGATCCGCCCGGCGAGGCGCACCGCGAGCAGCGAATGGCCGCCCAGGTCGAAGAAGTTGTCCTCCACCCCGACCGACGGCAGGCCCAGCACCTCCGCGAAGACCGAGCAGAGCTGCTCCTCGCGGACCGTGCGCGGCGCGCGCCCACCGGCGTTCACCGGAACGCCCGGCGCTGGCAGCGCCTTGCGGTCCAGCTTGCCGTTGCCGGTCAGCGGCAACCGCTCCAGCACCACCACGGCCGAGGGCACCATGTGCACCGGCAGCGTGGCGGCTCCATGCTCGCGCAGCGCCGCCGGGACCGGCTCCGTGCCGGGCGCGGGAACGACGTAGCCGACCAGCCGCTTGTCGCCGGGCGTGTCCTCGCGGACCACGACCGCCGCGTCGGAGACCTCCGGGTGGTCGGCCAACACCGCCTCGATCTCGCCGAGTTCGATCCGGAACCCACGGATCTTGACCTGCTGGTCACCCCGGCCGAAGTACTCCAGCGTGCCGTCCACGCGCCGCCGGGCCAGGTCGCCCGAACGGTACATCCGCCGCCCGCTCTCCCCGAAGAGATGCGCGAACGGATCGGCGACGAAGCGCCCCGCCGTCAGGTCCGGGCGGCCCAGATAACCGAGCGCCACCCCCTCACCGGCCACGTACATCTCACCGGTCACCCCGGGCGGCACCGGCTGCAGCCGCTCGTCCAGGACGTAGACCCGCAGGTCCGGGATGTTCACCCCGATGGTGCTGGAGATCGCGGAGGCGGCCGTCGCCCGGTCCAGCGCCAGGTAGGAGACATGGACCGTGGTCTCCGTGATGCCGTACATGTTGACCAGCGTCGGAGCGTTCTCGTGGTGACGCGTGTACCAGTCCGCGAGCCGCCCCAGCTCCAGCGCCTCACCGCCGAACACCACGTACCGCAGAGCCAGTTCGTGCCCGGGCGCCTCCCGGTCGGCGGCCGCCAGCTGATAGAAGGCGGACGGCGTCTGGTTGAGGACGGTCACCCGCTCGTCGGCCAGCAGCCGCAGGAAGGCGTGCGGGTCACGGCTGGTCGCGTACGGGACGACGACGACCCGGCCGCCGTACAGCAGCGCGCCCCACAGCTCCCACACCGAGAAGTCGAACGCGTAGGAGTGGAACAGCGTCCACACGTCGTCCGGCCCGAACGAGAACCAGTGCTCGGTCGCCGTCAGCAGCCGCGTCACATTGTGCTGGGTGACCACGACCCCCTTCGGGCGGCCGGTGGAACCCGAGGTGTAGATGACGTACGCCGGGTCCTGCGGGCTCAGCGGCCGGGTGCGGTCCGCCTGGTCGAGCGGCCCGTCCGGGTAGCCCGCCGCCTCGTCCACGGTGATCAGCGGCAGCTCGTGCGCGGGCAGCCGCTGCGCCGTCGCCGCGTCGGTGATCAGCGCGGCCGGCCGGGCGTCGTCCAGCATGTACGCGAGCCGGTCCGCCGGATAGTCCGGGTCCATCGGCAGATACGCGGCGCCCGCCAGCGACACCGCGAGCAGCCCGGCCACCAGGTCGGGGGAGCGCGGCAGCGCGAGCGCGACGATCGAGCCGGGACCGATTCCCCGGGCCGCCAGCAGCCGGGCCAGCGACTGGGCCCGGGAGGACAGTTCGGCATAGGTCAGCGACACGCCCTCGCAGCTCACCGCCGTACGCTCCGGATGCCGGCGCGCGGCGACCGCGTAGACCTCGGCGAGGGTGAGCGGCACCGGCCGGTCGTCGTTGACGCCGTTGGCCTCGACCAGGGCGCGGTGGACCTCGTCGTCGCCGAGCACCGGAAGCAGACCGACCGGCGTCTCGGGGCGCTCGGCCGCCGCGGTGAGCAGCCGGGACAGCCGGTCCGCGAGGGCCTGGGCGGTCGACCGGTCGAAGAGGTCGGTACGGAACTCCAGGAAGCCCCCGATCCCGCCGCCGGGCAGCTCGCCCGCGTTGAGGGTCAGGTCGAACTTGGCGGTGCCGGACGGCACGGCGGTCAGCCGCGCGGTGGTGTCCGGACCGAGGGCGACGGGCCCGTCCGCGATCGACTGCCAGGCCAGCATCGTCTGGAACAGCGGGTGCCGGGCCAGCGAACGCGTCGGGTTCAGCGCCTCGACCAGGTGGTCGAAGGGCAGCGCGTCGTGCTCGTACGCCGCCAGCGTCGTGGCCCGCACCCGGTCCAGCAGCTCGCCGAAGGCGGGGTCGCCGGAGGTGTCGGTGCGCAGGACCACGGTGTTGGTGAAGAAGCCGACGAGCCCGGCCGTGGCGTCGTCGTCGCGGCCCGCCACGGGGGTGCCGAGCGGGATGTCGGTGCCGCAGCCGTGCCGGGTCAGCAGCGCGGCGAGCCCGGCCTGCACGGTCATGAACACGGTCGCCCCGTGCGCCCGCGCGAGCCGGCGCAGCGCCTCGTGCGCGGTGGCGTCCACGGCGAAGGGCACGGTGTCGCCCGCCGACGTGGCCACCGGCGGCCGGGGCCGGTCGGTGGGCAGCTCCAGCTGGTCGGGCAGCCCGGCGAGCGCCTCGCGCCAGTGGGCGAGCTGGGCCTCGGCGAGCGCGGTCGGCTCCGCCGGGGTGCCCAGCAGCTGCTGGAGCCGGGCCGCGTGGTCCACGTACTGGCCGCTCAGCGGCGCGAACTCCGGTACGCGGCCCTCGGCGCGGGCCGTGTAGGCGACGGCCAGATCCTGGGCCAGGGGAGTGGTGGAGGCCCCGTCGCCCGCTATGTGGTGCAGCAGGAGGAGCAGGGTGTGGTGGTCGGGCGACTCGCTGAACAGGACCGTGCGCAGCGGGGGTTCGGTGGCGAGGTCGAAGCAGTGACGCACCGCCTCGGTGAGATCGCTGCCCGGCTCCGCGAGCCGCAGCACCGGGCGGCCCGCCGGGTCGTCGGGGGCGAGGATCCGCTGGTGGGGGGTGTCGTCCGGAGCACCGGCGACGGTGCCGACCGCGCCTTCGGAGGCGTTGTCAGTGGGCGGATATACCGTTCGTAGTGTCTCGTGACGCTCCGCCAGGTCGTGCAGGGCGAGCTGGAGCGCGTCGCGGTCGAGCGGGCCGTTGACGCTCAGGACGAGCGGGATGTTGTAGGTGGGGCTGGGGCCTTCGAGACGGTGGAGGAACCACAGCCGCTGCTGGGCCGGTGACAGGGGGAGGGGACCGGTGCGTGGTACGGGGGAGAGCGGGACGGACGCGGTGGTCGCGCCACCACGGGTGCGGACCAGGGCGGCCAGGGCGCCGGACGTGGGGTGGCGGAAGACGTCGGCGATGCTCATCGGCACGCCGAAGTGCTCCCGGATCCGGGCGGCCAGCCGGGCGGCGAGCAGCGAGTGCCCGCCGAGGTCGAGGAAGCCCGCGTCGGCGGCCGGGGGTTCGGCGATACCGAGCACGTCGGCGAAGAGCCCGCGCACGATCTCGGTGTGCGGCCCGCCGACGGCGCCGTCCGGGCCGCCCGGGGCGAGCGGGAGCGGCTCGGGGTCGGGCAGGGCCCGGTGGTCGAGCTTGTCGTTGGCCGTACGGGGCAGCGCGTCCAGGAGCGTCACGGTCGCGGGCACCATGTGCTCGGGCAGGGCCCCGGCCAGATGGTCGCGGAGCTCGGCGGGGGTGGGCGGCGCGATGTCGGCGGCCGGGTCGTCGCCCGCCGTCCGCACCGGGACCGCGTAGGCCAGCAGCCGCTTGCCGTGCCCGGTGTCCCGGGCGATGACCGCGGCCGCCGCGACCTGCGGATGGGAGGCCAGCCGGGCCTGGATCTCGCCCAGTTCGATCCGGAAGCCGCGGATCTTCACCTGGTCGTCGCTGCGCCCGAGGAATTCCAGGGTGTGGTCCTCGCGGCGGCGCACCAGGTCCCCGGTGCGGTACATCCGGCCCCCGGCGTCGCCGTTCGACGCGCCGAACGGGTCCGCGACGAACCGCTCGGCGGTCAGGTCGGGGCGGCCCAGATAGCCGAGGGCCAGACAGGCCCCGGCGACATACAGCTCACCCGTCACACCGGCGGGCACCGGACGCAGGGAGGAGTCCAGGACATAGACCCGGGAGCCGCGCACGGGGCGGCCGTCGGGACGGGCGGCGGAGCTGCCGGGTACCCAGTAGTAGGCGTCGACCGTTGTCTCGGTCGGCCCGTAGAGGTTGACCGGGTGCACGGCCCCGGCCTCGGTCAGCCGCTCCCACAGGGCCGGCGGCACGGTCTCCCCGCCGACCACCAGATGGGCCGGGTGATGGCGGCCCTCGTCCAGCAGGCCTTCGGCGATGAGCGCTTCGGCGTAGGAGGGGGTGACATCGAGATAGTCGACCCGATGCGTGCCGACGTACGCGGTGAGCGCCGCGGGGTCCCGGTAGGCGGCGTCGTCCAACAGATGCAGCTCGTGCCCGTGGACCATCCACAGCAGCGGGTCCCAGGACGCGTCGAAGGCGAACGAGGCGCTGTGCGCGACCCGCAGGCGCTCCCGGCCGGTCCGGGCGACGGCCGGGGCGATGTGGTCCGTGCCGTGCCCGGCGCAGAGGTTGGCGAGCGAGGCGTGGCTGACGAGGACGCCCTTGGGGCGGCCCGTGGAACCGGAGGTGTGGATGAGATAGGCGGGGTCCGTGAGCGCGGGCCCGGTGGGCGGCGGCCCGTCGGGGCAGGCGGCGAGGGCGTCGGCCGTGGCCGGGGCGTCGAGCGCGACGGTCGGCAGCCCGTGCTCGGGCAGCGCGGCGAGCGTCGCGGCCGTGCCGATCACACAGAGCGGCCGCGCGTCCTCCAGGACGGCCAGGGTCCGGGCGGCGGGGTGGCCGAGGTCCAGCGGCTGGCAGACCCGGCCCGCCTTGAGCACGGCCAGCAGGGCGACGACCATGTCGGCGGTCCGGGGCAGCGCCAGCGCCACCGTGCCGCCCGCACCGGCCGTGTGGTCCGCGCTGTCCGCGCCGAGGCCGGTCAGCAGATGGGCCAGACGGTCGGAGGCGGCGTCCAGTTCGGCGAAGGTGAGCCGGGCCCCGGACGCGGCGGCGGCTTCCGGCGCGCCCGCATCCGCGCTCGCGTCCGTCGCCGTCTCTGCCGTCTCTGCCGTCCCTGCCGTCTCTGCTGTCCCGCGGAATGTGCCCGCCACCGTGGAGCGCACGGCGACGGCCTCGGGGGTCCGGGCCGCCTGCGCGGTGAACGACCGGGGGAGGGGGAGTGCGGCGGCGGGCTCGACGCGGCCGGAGGTGGCCTCGCGCAGCTGGTCGCCGGTGAGCAGGTCCAGGGTGCCGATCGGCCGCTCCGGTTCGGTCAGCAGCAGTTCGGTCAGGCCGTCCAGATAGCGCAGCCAGGTGCTCTCGTGGGCGGCGAGGTCACTCGTTCCGTACGCGGCTGGGTTGGCGTCCAGCGTGAGCCGCAGGCCTCCGTCCGGACCGGGCGCCGCGCCGACCGCGAGCCCTTCCACGGGGCCGGCCGCGAGATTGCGCACGGTGCCGGTGACCCCGGCGAAGTCCAGGGCGTCGTCGAACGGCTTGACGTTGACCATCGGACCGGTCAGCGGGGTGTCGGCCGACTCCAGGGCCAGATCGCGGCGCAGATCGGCCTGCGGATAGCGCTGGTGGCGACGGGCCGCACGGATCTCCAGCACCACCCGGCGCAGCAGTTCGGCCCCGGTGTCCGCCGGGCGTACGGCGATCCTCAGCGGCAGCACGTTCACGGTCATGGCGGGGGTCCGCAGGGCCGCGGTCCCTCGCCGGTTGGTCAGCGGCAGGCCCAGCACGATGTCCTCGGAGCCGGTGAGCCGGTGCAGATGACCGGCGGTCGCTGCCACCACCAGCTCGGCCCAGGTCGCCTTCGCCGCACGCGCCGCCCCGGACAGCCGCTCCAGGGCGTCGGCGGGCAGGTCGACGGCCCGGTGGAGGAGACCGCCGCCGGGCGCCTCCGCGAGGCCGGGCGCGCGGTGCGGCGCGGTGACGGAGGAGCCCGCCATGCGCGCGGACCAGAAGGCGCGGTCCGCCGCGTACTCCTCACCTGTCAGATACGCCGTCTCCTCGCCGGTCAGCTCGCTCAGCGGGGCGAACCGGCCCTCGGGCAGCGGCTGTCCGGCGACCAGCGCACGGTAGACCTCGGCGACCCGCTCACCGATGAGGGACAGGGCGTAGGCATCGACGGCTATGTGGTGCACACGGCGATACCACCGGTGGCGGTTCTCGCCGACCCGGATCAGCGCCTGCGTCATCAGCGCGCCGTCGGCGGCGAGATCCACCGGCCGGGCCAGGTCCTCCCGCATCCACGCCTCGGCCCGCTCCTCCGTCAGCTCCAGCCGGTGCACCACGGGTTCGGCGGCGGGCACGACCCGCTGCACCGGCACGCCGTCCGCCTCCGACACCCGCAGGGCGAGGGTCTCCGCCTCGCCCACCGTCCGTCTCAGCGCCGCCACGAACAGATCCGCGTCCAGCGGCCCGTCGATCTCCACACAGTCCGCCGTGTTCAGCTCGGTGCCGAGAGGAGCCAGCTGGTGCGCGTAGTAGATGCCCGACTGGGCGGTCAGGAGCGGGAGTCCGGGGGACGGCGCGCTGCCGGAGTGTGCTGCCGAAGAGCTGGTCGGGCGGTTCGGACGCTCATGCATGGGTGTGACGACTCCCCTGAAGGACAACGGACACCGGGCCAACGGGCACTCGGCGCACACTTAGGTAAGGCTAAGTTAACCTATTTCCGACAGTGCAGGCGACCGCCCCGGAGCGGTCCGGAACGCAAGGAGAGTCCATGACCGTCCCCGCAGCCCCCCGCCCGGAGACACGGGCCGAGGAGGTGGCCGACACGGTGGCCGACGAGCGGATGCGCGCCCTCAGGACCGCCGTGCGGGAGACGGTCGGCGGCCACGCCCCGGCCCTGCTCGACCTGAGCCGGCGCCTGCACGCCGAGCCCGAGACCGCCTTCGAGGAGCACAAGTCCGCCGCGCTCTGCTCCGAACTCCTCGCCGCGCACGGCTTCGAGGTCACCGCCCCCGCCCACGGTCTGGACACGGCGTTCCGGGCCACGATCGGCTCCGGGCCCGTCACCGTGGCCATCGCCTGCGAATACGACGCCCTGCCCGGCCTCGGTCACGCCTGCGGGCACAATCTGATCGCCGCCGCCGGAGTCGGCGCGGCCCTCGGCCTCGCCCCCCACGCGGACGAACTCGGCCTGACCGTACGGGTCGTCGGAACGCCCGCCGAGGAGCGCGGGGCGGGCAAGGCGCTGCTGCTGGACGCCGGGGCGTTCGACGGGGTCGATGCCGCGATGATGGTGCACCCCTGCCCCTTCGAGATGGCCGACTTCCGCTCCTTCGCGCTCGGCACCCTCGACGTCACCTACACCGGCCGCGCCGCGCACCCCAGCCTCAATCCGCACGAGGGCCGCAACGCCGCCGATGCGCTGACCGTCGCCCAGGTCGCCCTGGGCCTGCTGCGCCAGCAACTGCCCCCGCAGTGGCGGGTGCACGGCATCACCACCGCCGCCGGGACCGCGCCCAACGCGATCCCCGACCGGGCCACCGCCACCTACGAGATACGGGCGCTGGCCGCCGAGGACCTGCGCGAGCTGCGGCAGCGGGTCGAGGACTGCTTCCGCGCCGGGGCGCTCGCCACCGGCTGCGAGGTGACCCTGGAGCGGCCGGAGCCCGACTATCTGGACTTCCGGGGCGACCCGGAGCTGATCCGGCTCTGGACCGCCAACGCCCGCGAGCTGGGCCGCGCCGAACCGGTCGAGCGCCCGCCGTTCGCCTGCACCGATATGGGCAATGTCTCGCACGTGGTGCCGTCCATCCACCCGGTGCTCGACATCAGCGGGGGAGCCTGCGGCCCGCACGAGGCCGCGTTCGCCGAGGCGGCCATCTCCCCGGCGGCCGAACGGGCGCTGCTCGACGGGGCGGTGGGCATGGCCTGGACGGCGGCCGACTTCGCCGCCGCGCGCGCTTCCCTCTGACGGGGAGCGGCGAAGCCGTGCGGCCCGGCCGGGAGTTCCCGGCCGGGCCGCACGGCGTGCAGATCACTTGGCGGAGAGCGCCTTGACGTAGTCGGCGAGGACGACGTCGGCCGCCAGCGGGCCGCCGCGCGTGGACCACACCGAGCCGTCGACGGTCACCGCGTGACCGTTCTTGACGGCGCCCAGCTCCTTGTATGCGGGCTTGGACTGGACGTCCTTGAGGGCCTTCTCGCCGTCCGAGGTCAGCGTCGACAGGAACAGCCAGTCGCCGTCGATCTCGTTGATCTTCTCCAGGCTCAGCGACGGGGTGTGCGCGTTGCCGTCCTTGTTCTGGGACTTGGGCCGCTTCAGCCCCATCTCCAGAGCGACGCCGCTGGCGAACTGCTTGTTCTCCATCCAGCTGGGCCCGTCCGGGTTCCAGCGGACGATCGAGACCTCGGCGCCCTTGTTCTCGCCGAGCTTCTCCCCGGCGGCCTTGGCGGACGCCTCGTGGTCGGTGATGAACTTGTTGGCGGCGTCGAGCTTGTTGACGGCATTGCCGATGCCCCGGAAGAACAGCTTCCAGTCGTCGGCCGGCGCCATCGTCACCAGCGTGGCCGGGGTGATCTCGCGGAGCTGCTTGAGCACCTGCTCGTCCTGCATGTCACCGGCGAGGATCAGGTCGGGCTTCGCGGCGACGACCTTGTCCATGACCGGCTGGAGGAGGTTGCCCACGACGTCGATGCCCTCGACCTTGTCGGCCAGGTAGGCCGGGGGCTTGTCCAGGCCCTGGCCGTTGGTGATGCCGACCGGCTTGATGTCCAGCGCCAGGACCGCGTCCAGGTCCTCCTGGGTCAGGGTGACGATGCGCTTGGGCTCCGCCGGTATCTCCACGGCCTTGCCGGTGGCGTCCTTGACCGTACGGGTCGCGGAGGAGGCGGAGTCCGCCTTGCCGGCCTTGTCGCCGGAGGACTTGCCCGAGTCGGAGTCCGTTCCGCAGGCCGTCAGGAGGAGGGCCGCGGCCCCGAGCGCGGCGACGGCGCGCGCCGCTCTTCGGGCGACGGTGCGGGCGGGGCGGTGGTGCAGGTTCATCAAGGACTCCGGGTTCAACGGGACATGAAGCGGTGACGGCCGTACGGTCACACGGAGGCGGCCGTCGGCTCGTGAGCGAGCTAAGGTTAGCCTTACTTTAGCGGCATCGGGCAAGATGATGTCCCATTCCTTCGGAAAGGCCGGTCCTCGTGGAAATCCGTGTCGAACAGCTCACCGCTGGATACGCCGGTCATACCGCCGTGGATCAGGTCGATCTGACGGTCCCCTCCGGGCAGGTCGTGGCGATCGTCGGCCCCAACGGCTGCGGCAAATCGACCCTTCTGCGCTCCATGGCCCGCCTCCACCAGCCCCGCTCCGGCACGGTGTTCGTCGGCGACGCCGACATCTGGCAGCTGCGCCAGCGCGACGCCGCCCACCGCATCGCCCTGCTGCCCCAGGCCCCGCAGGCCCCCGAGGCGGTCACCGTGGCCGGACTCGTACGGTACGGACGCCACCCGCACCAGGGGCTGTTCCGCCAGTGGTCGCGGGAGGACGAGGAGGCCGTCACCCGCGCCCTGGAGGCCACCGGCACCGCCGCTCTGGCCGGACGCCGGCTCGACCAGCTCTCCGGTGGCCAGCGGCAGCGCTGCTGGCTCGCCATGGCCCTCGCCCAGGAGACCCCCGTCGTGCTGCTCGACGAGCCCACCAGCGCCCTCGACATCGGCCACGCGGTGGAAGTCCTGGACCTGGTCCGCGAGGTCGCCGCCGAAGGCCGCACCATCGTCATGGTCGTCCACGACCTCGCCGCCGCCGCGCGGTACGCCGACACCCTGGTCGCCATGCGCGACGGGCGGATCATCGCCACGGGACCGCCCCGCGAGACCGTGGACGCGGCCCTGGTCCAGGAGCTCTACGGCATCGAGGCGGAGATCCTCACCGCGACCTCCGACGGGGCGCCCGTCGTCGTACCGACCGTACGCACGCCGGCCGCCGCCTGAGGCGCAGCCGACCGCGCAAGCGCCCACGGGCGCCCGAGAACGCCGAGGGGCCCCTCCGTCCGGGGGCCCCTCGGTTCGCTTCCTCGCTACAGCTACGGCTACAGCTACCGCGCCGACGCGTTCAGGCGGACGTGCCCGCACCGCCGCCGCGGAACGCGCCGAGAATCTCCTCGGCGGCCAGCGTCGCCGTCAACGTGCCCTCCCGGACCCGCTGTTCGAGCTCCGGCGCGAGCTTCCGCACCGCCGGGTTGCTGTACAGACTGTCCAGCAGCTCGTCCCGGACCATGGCCCAGGTCCAGTCCACCTGCTGGTCGCGCCGCTTGGCAGCCAGCCGGCCCGTCGACTCCAGGACCGTACGGTGCTGCTCCAGCCGCTCCCACAGGGTGTCCAGCCCGGTCGACTCGCGCGCGCTGCAGGTGAGCACCGGGGGCGTCCAGGCCGCGTCCGCCGGATGCATCAGCCGCAACGCGCCCGCCAGTTCACGGGCCGCCGAGCGGGCGTCGCGTTCGTGCGGGCCGTCGGCCTTGTTCACCGCGATGGCGTCCGCCAGCTCCAGGACGCCCTTCTTGATGCCCTGCAGCTGGTCACCGGTACGGGCCAGGGTCAGCAGCAGGAACGTGTCGACCATGTTGGCCACCGCCGTCTCCGACTGCCCGACCCCCACCGTCTCCACCAGCACCACGTCGTAGCCCGCCGCCTCCATCACCACGATGGACTCCCGGGTCGCCTTGGCCACCCCGCCCAGCGTGCCCGCCGTGGGGGAGGGCCGGACGAAGGCGGCCGGGTCCACCGCCAGGCGCTCCATCCGGGTCTTGTCGCCCAGGATGGAACCGCCCGTACGGCTGGAGGACGGGTCGACCGCCAGCACCGCCACCCGGTGCCCGAGCCCGGTGAGCATCGTGCCGAGCGCGTCGATGAACGTGGACTTGCCCACGCCCGGCACCCCGCTGATCCCGATCCGCCGGGCCGCCCCCGCGTGCGGCAGCAGCCGGCTCAGCAACTGCTGGGCCAGCACCCGGTGTTCGGCCCGTGTCGACTCGACGAGGGTGATCGCGCGCGCCACGAACGCGCGCTTCCCGTCGAGCACTCCCTGCACATAACCGTCGATGTCGATCTTCGCAGCCATCCGGTCAGCGGCTCACAGCTCGTGGCCGAGCGCGGCGCCGAGCCGCGTCACCAGGTCGTGGGCCGCGTCCGGGATCACCGTCCCCGGCGGGAAGACCGAGGCGGCGCCCGCCTCGTGCAGGGCCTCGATGTCCTGCGGCGGAATCACTCCGCCCACCACGATCATGATGTCCTCGCGCCCCTCGGCGGCCAGCTCCTCGCGCAGCGCCGGCACCAGCGTCAGATGCCCGGCCGCCAGCGAGGAGACGCCCACGATGTGCACGTCGGCCTCGACGGCCTGCCGCGCCACCTCGCCCGGCGTCTGGAACAGCGGGCCGACGTCCACGTCGAAGCCCAGGTCGGCGAAGGCCGTGGCGATCACCTTCTGGCCGCGGTCGTGGCCGTCCTGGCCCATCTTGGCGACCAGGATGCGCGGACGACGGCCCTCCGCCTCCTCGAACGCGTCGACCAGCGCACGGGTCCGGTCCACGGAAGGGGACTCTCCTGCCTCTTTGCGGTACACACCGGAGATCGTACGGATCTGCCCGGCGTGCCTGCCGTACACCTTCTCCAGCGCGTCCGAGATCTCGCCGACCGTGGCCATCGCGCGCGCCGCGTCGACCGCCAGTGCCAGCAGATTGCCCTCAAGACCCGGACCCGGGTCGCGCTCGGCGGCCGCCGTCAGCACCCGCAGCGCCTCCTGGCACGCCGTCTCGTCGCGCTCCTCGCGCAGCCGGCGCAGCTTCTCGATCTGCTGGGTGCGCACCGAGGAGTTGTCGACCTTGAGCACGTCGATCTGCTCGTCGGTCTCCACCCGGTACTTGTTCACCCCGATCACCGGCTGCCGCCCGGAGTCGATCCGCGCCTGCGTCCGCGCCGCGGCCTCCTCCACCCGGAGCTTGGGGATGCCCGCGTCGATGGCCTTCGCCATCCCGCCGGCCGCCTCGACCTCCTCGATGTGCTGCCAGGCCCGGTCCGCCAGATCGCGGGTCAGCTTCTCCACGTACGCGCTGCCGCCCCACGGGTCGATGACCCGGCAGGTGCCGGACTCCTGCTGGAGCAGGAGCTGGGTGTTACGGGCGATCCGCGCCGAGAAGTCGGTGGGCAGCGCCAGCGCCTCGTCGAGTGCGTTGGTGTGCAGCGACTGGGTGTGGCCCTGCGTCGCGGCCATCGCCTCCACACACGTACGCGTCACGTTGTTGAACACGTCCTGTGCGGTCAGCGACCAGCCCGAGGTCTGCGAATGGGTGCGCAGCGAAAGGGACTTGGGGTTCTTCGGGTCGAACTGCTTGACCAGCCGCGCCCAGAGCAGCCGGGCCGCCCGCAACTTGGCGACCTCCATGAAGAAGTTCATGCCGATCGCCCAGAAGAACGACAGCCGGGGCGCGAACGCGTCGACGTCCAGACCGGCCTCCTGCCCGGCGCGCAGATACTCCACACCGTCGGCCAGCGTGTACGCCAGCTCCAGATCGGCCGTCGCCCCGGCCTCCTGGATGTGATAGCCGGAGATCGAGATGGAGTTGTAGCGCGGCATCTTCTGCGAGGTGAACGCGAAGATGTCGGAGATGATCCGCATCGACGGGGTCGGCGGATAGATATAGGTGTTGCGGACCATGAACTCCTTCAGAATGTCGTTCTGAATGGTCCCGGCCAACTTCTCGGGCGGTACGCCCTGTTCCTCGGCGGCCACGATGTACAGCGCCAGCACGGGAAGCACCGCGCCGTTCATCGTCATCGACACCGACATCCGGTCCAGCGGAATGCCGTCGAACAGCTGGCGCATGTCGTAGATCGAGTCGATCGCCACCCCGGCCATGCCGACGTCACCCGTCACCCGGGGGTGGTCGCTGTCGTAGCCCCGGTGGGTCGGCAGGTCGAAGGCGACCGACAGACCCTTCTGCCCGGCCGCGAGGTTGCGCCGGTAGAAGGCGTTGGACTCCTCGGCCGTGGAGAAACCGGCGTACTGACGGATCGTCCAGGGCTGGTTGACGTACATCGTCGGGTAGGGGCCGCGCAGATACGGGGCGATGCCCGGGTAGCTGTGCAGCGCGTCCAGACCCTCCAGGTCCTCACCCGTGTAGAGCGGCTTGACCGTGATCCCCTCGGGCGTCTCCCAGAGCGGCGCCTCGGCGCCGTCGGCCGCCTTGGTCACGGCCGCCTGCCACTCCTCGGCGGAACCGGCGGGCGGCGCGGTGGACGCCAACGGCAGGTCGGAGAAGTCGGGAACGGAGCTGGTGCGTTCCGTGGGCGGTGTCGGCATCACGCCACTCCCATGCGGTCGAGTACGGAGGTGAGAACGGCGACCGCGTCGCAGCCCGCGAAGACATAGGCGTCGACATCGGCGTACTCGCCGGGGCGCCCCGCGAGGAACACCTGCGCCGCGCCCGCCGACTTCAGCGCACCGGCCACCGCGTCCGCCCGCTCGGCGTAGAGCGCGTCCGAGGAGCACAGCACGGCGACCGACGCCCCGGAGGCGGCCAGCGCACCGGCGGCGGTGTCCGCGTCCACGGAGACCGGGTCGTGCACCGCCTCGATCCCGCCCGCCCCGAAGAGGTTGACGGCGAACGAGACCCGCGCGGTGTGCGCCGCGGCCGGGCCGAGCGCGGCGACGAACACCTTCGGGCGGCTTCCGGTCGCCGCGAGGTGCGCGTCCGACCGGGCCCGCAGCACCTCGAACGCCTCGTCCCGCCGGACCCGGGGCAGACCGCCCGGAGCCCCGGCGTACACGTCGGGGGCGGGCTCGCGCTCCACCGGACGCTCGCCGGGCATCGGGAACTCGCTGACCCCGGTGATCGGCTCCTTGCGGCGCGCCAGCTTCGCACTGCGCGTCGCCCAGGTGGCCGCCAGCCGCTCCGCGACCAGCCCGGAGCGCAGGGCGGCGGGCAGCCCGCCCGCCCGCTCGGTCTCCTGGAAGAACGCCCAGGCGGCCGCCGCGAGTTCGTCCGTCAGCCGCTCCACGTACCAGGAGCCGCCCGCCGGGTCGATGACCCGCGCCAGATGCGACTCCTCCATGAGGATCGTCGAGGTGTTACGGGCGATCCGCCGCGCGAACGCGTCCGGCAGGCCCAGCGCGTGATCGAACGGCAGCACGGTCACGGAGTCCGCGCCGCCGACGCCCGCGCCGAGCGTGGCCAGCGTGGTGCGCAGCATGTTCACCCACGGGTCGCGGCGCGTCATCATCACCGGAGAGGTGACGGCGTGCTGCCGCTGGGCCCCGGCGGCGGGAGCCCCGGAGGCCTCGGCGACCCGCGCCCACAGCCGGCGCGCCGCGCGCAGCTTGGCGATGGTCAGGAACTGGTCGGCGGTGGCCGCGTAACGGAACTCCAGCTGGCCGCAGGCCGCCTCCACGCTCATCCCGGCAGCGGTCAGGGCCCGCAGATAGGCGACGCCGGCGGCCAGCGAGAGCCCCAGCTCCTCGGCCGCCGAACCGCCCGCCTCGTGGTACGGCAGCGCGTCCACGGCGACCGCCCGCAGTCCCGGGTACTCCGCGTCGCACCGCTGCGCCCAGCGCACGGCGGGGGCGAGATCCGCCGCGACGCCCGTCCGGGCCTCGTGGCCGAGCGGGTCGACGCCCAGCGTGCCGCGCGCCTCGTGCCGGGCTACGCCGCGCTCCTCGTACAGCCGCAGCAGTTCCGTCGCCGCGGCGTCCGGATCGGCCGGGGCGTCGAGCGCGACGGGTGCGAGATCGAGGTATACGCCCTCCAGCGCCCGCGCGAGCCCGTCGACGGGGACGCCCGCCGGGCCGCCCACCGTGAGCCAGAGCGAGGTGACCCCGTTCTCCAGATCGCCGAGCAGCGCCTCGTTCAGCCGGGCCGGGTCGGAGAGGGTGTGGCGCTGGCGCACGTCCCAGCCGCCCGCCGCGTTCCCCTCGGCCCTGCTGCCCCGGGTGAAGGGGGCGAAGCCGGGGAAACCGGTGTCCGGCGACTCGTCGCTCGCGGTGTAGAGGGGGCGGGTGGTGAGCCCGTCCTCCAGTGTGGTGGACAGCGCTTCCTCGGCGGCCGAGCCCGTGACTTCCTTGCCCGACTTGCGCAGTACGCCTTCGACGAGGCTCTGCCACTGGTCATGGGAAGGGTCGGGGAACGCGGCGGCCGGAGAGAGCCCGTCAGCAGGCTGGACCGTCATGCTCAGATGCTAGGCCAGTGCGCGGAATGAGCAGCAGGGGCACGTGCTGTGACCTTGCCCTCTCGGGTATGCACTTGATCCTTTACATGCGGTCGCGTAACCGGCGCGGCGGACGGCGGGCGGCAACACGACGGTCCTCGACATCGGGATGAATCGGGACAGAGATGCATATTATGTGCGAAGTTTCCTGATTTGTTATGTCATCCCTGGAATGCCGTATCCACCCCGGCGCCCTGTGGCCGCCGGGATACGGAGAGGACGCGACCGTGGCCGTCGGACCTGTGGAATACCTCGTCATCGCCTTCCCCTGCAGTCGCTTCACCGGGTCGGTCGCCCCCGCCCTCGCCGACGCCGTGTCGTCCGGCGCCGTACGCGCCGGTGACCTGGCCTTCGTCCGCCGGGCCGAGGGCGGCGCGCTGACCCCGGTGGGCCTGCGGGAGCTGGACCCCGAGGGAGTGGTTCCCGCCGATGCGGCGGAGGGCGGGGCGGCGGTGGTGCTGGGCGCGGAGGACATCGAACGGCTCGACGGTGGAGTGCCGGCGGGCGATGTCGTCGCGATCGTGGTCCGGGAAGACCTGTGGACCACCGGGCTCGCCCGCACGGCCCGCGAGGCGGGCGGCGCCTTCGTCGCCCACGAGCGCCTCACCACGGGCGGCGGCGACGCCGGTGAGGAGAGCGCGGGGGACGACATCATCACCCGGCTGGAGCGGCTCGCCGAACTGTGGAAGCGGGACGTCCTCACCGACGACGAGTTCGTGGAGCAGAAGACGAAACTCCTGTCGGACTGACGTCCTTTCCGCACTGCATGCGTCGTTGATCCTGATATACGGAATTCTTGGAATTCATCGGGGAAAGAGGCAGTTCATCGTGCAGACCGCCCGGACCGTTCCGGCCGCCACCGTTGTCAATCTGCGCGACCTGGGCGGCATCGCCCTGGGCCGTGACCGCCGGGTGCGGCAGGGCCTGCTGTTCCGCTCGGGGCAGCTGAGCGAGCTCGACCCGGCGAGCGACCGGGCGGTGTCGGCGCTCGGCATCCGTACCGTCGTGGACCTGCGGACCGCCGACGAGCGCCGGTGGGCCCCGGACCGGCTGCCGGACCGGGCCCGACTCTTCGTCGCCGACGTCCTGGGCGACCACCCGGGCGTGGCGCCCGCCCGGCTGCGGTCCCTGCTGGCCGACCCGGTCGAGGCGGAGCGGACGCTGGGCGGCGGCCGGGCCGAGGAACTGTTCGCCGAGACCTACCGGAAGATGGTCCTCTCGCCCGGCGCGGCGGCCGCCTACCGGGCCTTCCTGGAAACGGTGGCCGACGCCGGTGCCCGCCCGGTGCTCTTCCACTGCACGGCAGGCAAGGACCGTACGGGCTGGGCGGCGGCCGTCCTGCTGATGATCCTCGGAGCGGCTCGCGCCACGGTGCGGTCGGACTTCGTCGCGGTCAATCCCGCCGTACGGGCCGCCTTCGCCCCGTACGTGGCGAAGTTCCTGGACGGCGGGGGCGACCCCGCCGTCGCCGCGGCGATCATCGAGGTCCGCCCCCGCTATCTCGACGTGGCGCTCGACGCCATGGACGAGCGCTGGGGCGGCCTCGACGGCTATGTGCGCGACGGACTGCGGGTGCCCGACGCCGTACTGGAGCGGCTGCGCGACGGCCTGGTGATCCACGGCTGACCCGTACGGAAGCGACGCGAGCGCGGGAAGGGGCCGGTCCGGCTGGGACCGGCCCCTTCCGTACGCGCTTCGGGCTAGAGGCGTACGAGGCGTTCTGTCAGGTCGCGGTAGTGCTGGAGGGCGATCCGCAGATCCTCGGTCTCCGCCCCGGTGGGCGCGTCGCGCTCGTCCTTGCCCGCGCGCAGTCGCCGCCCGCGTTCCGCCAGGGCGGCCCCGAGGTCCGCCACCACCTCCTCGAACGTGGCGTCGGCGTCCCGCACCGCCCGGTGCGGATCCGCCACGAACCCGGCCACCGCCTGCTGGATCCGGGCGGTGAACGCCTCCTGTTCCTCGGGGGCGAACAGCGGCCGCCCGGGGTGCGGGCCGCCCTCGGCGGGGCCCGGGTTCCGCACGGGCGTCCCCGTGTCCAGGGGCCCGGCGCCCTCGGGGCGGTCCGTGCTGTCGGGCGTCTGCGTCGTTTCGTCCGTCGTCCGCGTCATGATGTGCCGCGTCCCTTCACCAGATGCCGGTTGCCGTGCTCACGCCCCGACGGGCCGTCCGCGAGCAGGGAGTCGAAGAGCCCGCGGGCATCGACCAGCGCCTCGCGCATCTCCTCGGTGCTCGCGTCCCCGCGTCGCGCGGAGTGCACCCGCCGATAGCCGTGGACGTGCGCGGCATGGTGGACGGAGAGCGCGTCCGTACGGTCCTCGAAGTCCTCGCCGGCCGGGAAGCCGCGCTCGCGCGACAGATCCGCCAGCAGCGTGTCGGCTTCGGCGAGCGCCCGCCCGGGCGATTCGACGAAGAGTTCCTGGGCGCTCGCCCAGCGGGCGGCGTAGCGCGCGCGGGCCTCGTCGGTCAGCGGGCGCTTCTCCAGCCGCCCGTGCCGCTTCACCCGGTCGCCGAGCTCCCGCTCGGCCGCCGCGGTGTCGCCGTCGTGCCGGGCGACCACCCGCTCGTACTCCGGTCCGAAGCGGCTGCGCAGCCCCCGGCCGCCGACCGGACCTCCACGGAGCAGGAAGAACGCGGCGATGGCCGCCACGACGACCACGGCGATGATGATGATCGCTGTCGTCACGGCTACCGCCCCCAACGTTCATCGGCCGGTACGTAGCTCTGCTGTCGCACAGTGGTCAACCCCTTTCGGTCCGGGCCCGGCGGCAATCGCCGGGCGGTGCGCAGGAGTTCGTGTACCCCCGGTTGCCCGTTCGAGGCCGCCGCCTTCCGGCCGGAGGGCCCGTGCGGCGTCCTGGGTAGGGTGAAGGAGTCGGATCGGCTGCAGGTCGGAGGGACACGCGATGACGGAGCGCAAACCACCGGGAGTCAGTTTCGAATCCTGGGTCGACCGGCAGATTCACGAGGCGGAACAGCGCGGCGACTTCTCCGCGCTCCCGGGCTTCGGCAAGCCGATCGCCGGTCTTGAACGCCCGTACGACGAGACCTGGTGGATCAAGCAGAAGATGCAGCGGGAAGGCGTGTCGATGCTGCCGCCCGCCCTGGCCCTGCGCAAAGAGGCGGAAGACGTTCCCGCCGCGGTCTCCGCCGCTCGCACCGAGGCCGAGGTGCGGCGCATCCTGACCGAGGTGAACGAGAAGATCGAACGCGCGATCAGGAGGCCGCCCGAGGGCCCGCCGCTGGGACTGAAGCCCTTCGACGTGGACGGGACCGTACGCCGCTGGCGCGAGGAACGCCGCCCGGCCTAGGGCTTGTCGTCACCGTGCCGCATACTCGCCGTATGGGATCGGGCGGAACAGGGCGGCGGCGCGGGCCCGCCGCACGGCGCGCCGATGTGGTGGTGCGCCGCGCCGAGGCGGGCGACGCGGGCCGTCTGACCCGGCTGGTCCGCACCTCACGCGCCTACGAGGGCCCGTACGCACCGATGGTCGAGGGCTACCGGGTCGGGCCGGACTACATCGCCGTGCACCGGGTCTTCGTCGCCGCGGACGGCGGCACGGGACAGATCCTCGGCTTCTACGCGCTGCTCCTCGACCCGCCGGAGCTGGACCTGATGTTCGTCGCCGACTCCGCCCAGGGGCTCGGCATCGGCCGGCTGCTCGCGGGCCATCTGCGCGAGGAGGCCCGGAACGCCGGGCTCACGGGCGTCCGGATCGTCTCCCATCCGCCCGCCGAGGGCTTCTACCGCAGCATCGGCGCCGAACCCGTCGGCACGGTCCTCGCCGCCCCGCCCGCGGTGATGTGGGACCGCCCCGAGTTCCTGCTGCGCATCGGCTGAGGCGCGCCGCCCCGGGGACGACCGGAGCCCGGCCGCACGGGTGCGCGGCCGGGCTCCGGGACCGGACGGGGTGCTGCGGGTGCTGATCAGCCGCCGTACGGGCGGGTGATCAGCTCCATCCCATGACCGTTCGGATCGGGGAAGTACACGCCCCGCCCGCCGTCGTTGTGGTTGATCTCGCCGGGAATCTTCTGATGGGGATCGGCGTAATAGTCGATTCCCCGCTCCTGGATCTTCGCGAACGCGGTGTCGAACTCCGCCTCCGAGATGAGGAACGCGTAGTGCTGCGGGGTGATCGAAGCGGCGGGAATCGTCGCGAAATCCAGCGTGACGCTGTTCGCGAGAACGACCGGAATGAACGGCCCCCACTCTTCTCCGACCGCCAGGCCCAGCAGGTCCGCCAGGAATTCCGCGGACTCGCGGTTGTCCCGGCAATGGACGATGGTGTGGTTCAACTCGACTGACACGGTGGAATGCCTCCAACGGGCATCTCACGGGCTACCTCCACGCCTCACCCGGCCGGTGACCGACGCGCGATGCCCTGCGGTGATCCTAGGCGGGCCGCCTCCCGCCGGTCCACGGGAATGGGCCCGTGACCGCGGGGAACCCGTGAATTCCGGCCATGGGCGCGCCGCCACGCGGGAAGGGAGGTCACGTGACATTCAGCAGAGGCCGTCAGGAGACCCAGGAGGAGCGGGCGGACCGGCAGTGGTCCGAACTCCTCCAGGAACTGCGCGTCGCGCAGACCGGCGTCCAGATCCTCTTCGGCTTTCTGCTCGCGGTGGTCTTCCAGTCGCGTTTCGAGGAGCTGGGGAACACCGACCGGACCATCTACGTGATCACGGTCATGCTGGGCTCGGCGACCGCGGCGGCGCTCATCGGCCCCGTCTCGTACCACCGGCTCCTCACCGGCCGCCGGATGAAGCCCGAGACGGTCATCTGGGCCTCCAGGATGACCGTCCTCGGCCTGGTGCTGCTCTTCTGCACCATGTGCTCGGCGCTGCTGCTGATCCTCCGTGTCGCCCTGCACAATCAGCTGGCGCTGTGGCTGGTCGGCGCGATGGCCCTGTGGTTCCTGGCCTGCTGGTTCGTCTTCCCGGTATGGGCCCTGGCCCGGGGGAGCGCTGCGCGGGACGAGAGCGATGACGAGGACGAGTCGGGAAACGGCCCCGGGGCCAGGGCTTCCTAGGCCGTGTCAGGCTGGGCTGCGCAGATCGGTCACCGCGAACAGCGCGCCGTTCGGGTCCCGCAGCGTGACCTCGGTGCCCCCGAAGCCGGTGCGCTCCTCGACGAGGTCGCCGCCGTGCCGTTCGGCGGCCGAGACCGTCGCCGCGAGGTCCGTCACCGGGAACTGGACCTGCCAGTGCGGGCGCACCACCGGTTCGGCCGCGCTCTCCTCGGCGCCGGAGCTGATCCGGGCCAGCGCATGCCCCTCGCACCGCACGATGACCTCGTCGCCCTCGTACGCCACATCGCAGCAGCCCGGCCGTCCGCTCGCCCAGTCGAGTACCTCGCCGTAGAAGATCGCCGCGTCGAAGGCGTTACGGGTCCGCAGCCGCAGCCAGGCGTGCGCGTGGTCGGCCGGGGCCGGCGGCGAGGTGGAGGGCTCGGTGCGCTCCCACAGGCCGAACGCCGCCCCGTCCCGGTCCGACGCCAGCACCCCGCGCCCCTTGCCGAGCGTCAGCGGCCCCACCGCCACGGTCCCGCTGCGCTCACGGATCCGGGCGGCGGCCACGTTCGCGTCCTCCACCGCGAAGTACGGCGTCCAGGCCACCGCGACCTGGAACGCCGTGGAGACGGCGAAGGCGCCGGCCACCGGCACCTCGTCGCGGTAGGCCACCGCGTAGTCCGAACCGAGCCGCCCGGGCCGGAACGACCAGCCCAGGACCTGTGCGTAGAACCGTTCGGCCGTCTCCAGGCTCCGGGTCATGAGGGTGACCCAGCACGGTGCGGCCGGGCCCGTCAGCGGGGCCGCCGATGAGGCCGTACGGGGATCGCTTCCGGTCATGGTCCACTGCCTTCTTCGGGGAGCGGCGTTCTGCCCGGCCGCTGCGGTCCAGCAACCAGCCTCGAACGGCCCGCCCGGTCCCGCAACGCGGGCCGGGGCGCCTGCGGGGTCACAGACCGGCGCGCGGCGGCGCGTTCGTGATGTCGAGGAAGATCTGGTCGGCCTGCGGCCACCGGTCGGCCATCGCCTCCCTGATCCGCATCGAGACCTCCTCCACCCGTTCGCTGTCGATGCCGGGGGCGAGGTCGATCCGGGCGGCCACCAGGACCGAGTCCATGCCCAGCCGCATCGTGAGGAGCTCGGCGACGTTGTCGATCTCGCCCTGGCGCATCAGGAAGCCCACCAGATCGCGTCGCAGCTCGGGATCGACGGCCTCGCCGATCAGCTGGTCGCGGGCGTCCCGGCCGAGCCGGAAGGCCACGTAGACCAGCAGCAGCCCGATGCCCAGCGAGGCCGCCGCCTCCCAGACCACGCTGCCGGTGGCCAGATGCAGCCCCATGCCCGCCATCGCCAGGGTGACGCCGAGGACCGCCGTGCTGTCCTCCGCGATGACGGTGCGCAGCGCCGGGTCCAGTGCCCCGCGCTTCTCGCCGCGCGCCTGGTGCAGGGCCCGGCTCAGCGAGGTGGCCTCGGCGACGAAGGCCACGCCGAGCACGATCAGCCCCGCCGTGTAGCCCTCGGGCGGATCGTGGTCGCCCCGGCGGAGGGCGGAGAGGCCTTGGTAGAACGAGAAACAGCCGCCCATCACGAAGATCCCGACAGCGGCCAGCAGCGCCCAGAAGTAGCGCTCCTTGCCGTATCCGAACGGATGACGGGCATCGGCGGGACGGCGGCTGCGCCGGAGCGCGGCGAGCAGGAAGACCTCGTTGAGGCTGTCGGCGACCGAGTGGGCGGCCTCGGAGAGCAGGGCGGGGGAGCCGGAGGCCAGCCCGCCCAGGGTCTTGGCCGCCGCGATCACGAGGTTGGCGGCGAGCGCCACCAGGACCGTGAGTCGGGTACGTCGGTCGGCGGCCGAGCCGGCCATCACAACCTCCTGAGCAGAGGGGGCCGACGTGACGCCCCCGCGGGACGGGCCGGTCAGCCGTTCGGCCGCTCCTCGTCCGGCGGCAGCGGGCCGTTGCCGTGGTCCTTCAGCTCGTACGGCGACAGGGCGTGGCCGTCCTCGGGGAACTGATCGGAGGAATGCGGGTCGTGCTGTTCGACGTGGGTGCGCCGCTCGGGCGTCTCCGGCTGCTCATGGGGCTGGGGCGGCGGCGGCTCGGCGTCGTGCTTGCGCTTGCTGAGGATGAAGCCGCCGATCAGCAGGGCGACGACGGCCAGCGCCACGATGGGCATGACGACCCCGAGGGCGCCCGTGGTCGCAGCGAGCGGAACCTCGGCGGACACCTCGGCCGCGGTGACTGCATTCAGAACGTCCATGCAATGCCCATACCCCGGGAGGAGGGCATCAGTCAGCTATTCACATCAATTCATGTTTTATGGGTATCTCGCGGGAAACGCGTTTCAAGACCGTGGGCCAGGACAGCCCTCCTGCCCGCCCTCCAGGTGTTCCAGGCCTCTTTCGGGTGCTTCCCGTGTCGCCGTCGGCCGGATGCGGGGTCAGCCTGGAGTGGTCCCGAAGGCCGGCACCCCAGCGGAAGGAACCACGGTGAACAGCACCCCCGAGCAGAGCGGCGAGGATCACCCGGCGGGCCGGGAGGTGGTGGTCTCGCTCGGCCGCTGCGACACCCAGGACGCGCGGACCGTGTTCGACGTGCTCGCCACCGCCTTCGCCTCCGACCACCCGATGGGCGAGACCCCCGCACCGGTCTCCGGCCCCCGCCCCACCGCCTGGGTCACCACCGTCGACGTGTCCGAACCGCGGGCGGACGTCACCCCCGCCCGCCTCACCGCACCGGTCACGGTGGACGCCCAGGGCGGCTACTGGGCCGTCGACCGGCTGCGCACCCACCTCACCGGAGCCTTCGTGGTGA
This sequence comes from Streptomyces sp. DSM 106670, assembly GCF_055792845.1. NCBI lineage: Bacteria > Bacillati > Actinomycetota > Actinomycetes > Kitasatosporales > Streptomycetaceae > Streptomyces > Streptomyces sp. DSM 106670. Next base: position 209,682 of record NZ_CM147704.1, on the reverse strand, counting down.
GCGTCGTCGGCACGGCCGCCGGGGACCAGGAGCAGGAGGTCAGGCTGCGGCTGGAGAGCCGCTGACCGGACCGGACCAGAACCCGGCCGGGGTGGCCCGGCCGCACGGCGAAGCGAAAGGCGCGCGCATGGATTCCCTCGCTCTCGGAGCGGACCTCGAACCGGAACCGGTCGTCGACGAACGCTCCGCCGTGACGCTGTACGTCAACGGCGAGGAGACGACGCTGACCGTCGACCACCGTGCCACCGTCCTGGAGACGCTGCGGGAGGACTTCGGACTCACCGGCGCCAAGAAGGGCTGCGACCACGGCCAGTGCGGAGCCTGCACGGTCCTCGTCGACGGACGCCGGGTCAACAGCTGTCTGCTGCTCACCGTCGCCCGGAACGGCGCCACGATCACCACCGTGGAAGGGCTCGCCGACGGCGAGAGCCTGCACCCGGTGCAGCAGGCGTTCGTCGAGCGGGACGCCCTCCAGTGCGGCTTCTGCACCCCGGGCCAGATCTGCTCGGCCGTGGGAATGCTCCGCGAGGCCGCCGACGGCCACCCCTCGCACGCCACCGCACCGGATTCCTTCGCCGCCGGGCCGGACGGGACCGTCGCCGGAGCCGTCGTGCTCGACGCCGACGAGATCCGGGAACGGATGAGCGGCAACCTGTGCCGGTGCGGGGCCTACCCCCGGATCGTCGAAGCCATCGAGGACGTGATCGAGTGAAACCGTTCGGCTATGCGCGCCCCGCCTCCACCGACGAGGCCGTCCGGCTCTGCGCGGCCGGCCCCGGCGCCCGCTTCCTGGGCGGCGGCACCAATCTGGTGGACCTGATGAAACTCGGCGTCGAGACGCCCCGGATCCTCATCGACGTCGCCGGGCTGCCGCTCGACCGGGTGACCCGGACGGCCGAAGGCGGCCTGAGCATCGGCGCCACCGTGCGCAACAGCGACCTCGCCGCCCACCCCGACGTCATCGAGAGCTACCCCGTGCTGTCCCAGGCGCTGCTGGCCGGGGCCTCCGGCCAGCTCCGCAACACCGCCACCACCGGCGGCAACCTGCTCCAGCGCACCCGGTGCCGCTATTTCCAGGACGTCTCCAAGCCCTGCAACAAACGGCTCCCCGGCTCCGGCTGCCCCGCGCGCGAAGGCACCCACCGCGACCTCGCCATCCTCGGGCACTCGCCGGAGTGCGTGGCCACCAACCCGTCCGACATGGCCGTGGCCCTCGCCGCGCTCGACGCGACCGTGCTGCTGCTCGGCCCCGAGGGCGAACGGGCCGTCCCCCTCACGGAATTCCACCGGCTGCCGGGGGAGAACCCCGACCAGGACACCGTGATCAGGCCCGGCGAGCTGATCACCGAGGTGCTGCTCCCGCCGCCGGCGCCCGGCACCGCCTCCCGCTACCGCAAGGCCCGCGACCGCGCCTCGTTCGCCTTCGCGCTGGTCTCCGTCGCCGCCACCGTCCGGGTGGCCGCCGGCCGCGTCGAGCACGCCACGCTGGCGTTCGGCGGCGTCGCCCACCGTCCCTGGCGGGCCCGCAGGGCCGAGGCCGAGCTGCGCGGCGCACCGGCCACGCCCGCCGTCCTCCAGCACGCCCTGATCGCCGAACTGGCCGAGGCCCGGCCGCTGCGCGACAACGCGTTCAAGGTGGACCTCGCCCGCCGCCTCGCCCTCGACGTGCTCGGCGAACTCACCGCCCGGCAGCCCGCCCGGACCGGCTGAACCGCCGGGACCGGCCGTAACCGCCCGGGGCACCCGCGCCCGCCCGCACCACCGACCCCCGAGGACCCATCGCCATGACCACCCGAGCCCCGCAGTTCCCCGGTGCGCCCGTCGTCCGCAGAGAGGCCCGGGACAAGGTCACCGGCACCGCCCGCTACGCGGCCGACCGCACACCCTCCGGCTGTCTGTACGCCTGGACCGTCCCGGCCACCGTCGCGGCCGGTCGCGTCACCGCCGTACGGGCCGTCGACGCCCTCGCCGTACCCGGCGTCCACGCCGTCCTCACCCACGACAACGCGCCCCGGCTCCGGGAGCCCGACGACCCGATCCTCGCCGTGCTCCAGGACGACCGGGTCCCGCACCACGGCTGGCCGATCGCCCTCGTGATCGCCGACAGCCTCGAAGCGGCCCGGACCGGCGCCGGGGAACTCCACGTCGAGTACGAGCGCGACCCGTTCGACGTCACCCTCACCGAGGACCACCCCGGCCTCTACACGCCCGAGGAGGCCAACGGCGGCTTCCCCGCCGTCCGGGTCCGCGGCGACGTGGAACGCGCCCTGGCCGGGGCGCGCGTCCAGGTCGACGCCACGTACCGGATGGGCGCCCTGCACAACCACCCCATGGAGCCGCACGCCGCCACCGCCGTATGGGAGGACGGACACCTCACCGTCCACGACGCCAGCCAGGGCTCCGACAAGGTGCGCGGCAGCCTCGCCCGGGCGTTCGGCCTGGAACCGGACCGGATCACCGTGGTCTCCGAGCACGTCGGCGGCGGCTTCGGCTCGAAGGGCACCACCCGCCCCCAGGCGGTCCTGGCCGCGATGGCCGCCCGGCACACCGGGCGGCCGGTGAAGCTGGTGTTCCCCCGCGCCCAGCTGGCGGAGGTCATCGGCCACCGGGCCCCCACGATCCAGCGGGTCCGGCTCGGCGCGGACCTGGACGGGGTGCTCACCGCGGTCAGCCACGAGGTCGTCACCCAGACCTCCACCGTGAAGGAGTTCGTCGAGCAGGCCGCCGTGCCCGCCCGCACCATGTACGCCTCGCCGTACAGCCGGACCGCGCACCGGGTGACCGCCCTCGACGTCCCCAGCCCCTCCTGGATGCGCGCCCCGGGGGAGGCCTCGGGGATGTACGCCCTGGAGTCCGCCATGGACGAGCTCGCCTCCGCGCTCGGCCTGGACCCCGTGGAGCTGCGGCTGCGCAACGAACCGGAGACCGAACCGGACAGCGACCGCCCCTTCAGCAGCCGCGGTCTCGCCGCCTGCCTGCGCGACGGCGCCGCGCGCTTCGGCTGGCACGACCGCGACCCCCGGCCCGCCGCCCGCCAGGAGGGCCGCTGGCTCATCGGTACGGGCGTGGCCTCGGCGACGTACCCCGTGCTCGTCTCCCGCTCCACCGCGAGCGCCCACGCCGCACCGGACGGCGCGCTGAGCATCGCGGTCAACGCCACCGACATCGGCACCGGGGCCCGCACCGTGCTGGCCCAGATCGCCGCCGACGCGCTCGGCGTCGACCCCGGGGCCGTACACATCGACATCGGCTCCACCGATCTGCCCACCGCCCCGCTGGCCGGCGGCTCCTCCGGCACCGCCTCCTGGGGCTGGGCCGTGCACAAGGCCGCCGCCGACCTGGCCGCCCGCCTCGCGGAACACACCGGACCGCTGCCGCCCGACGGGATCACCACCACCGCCGACACCGAGCAGGAGACCGGCGAGGAGTCCCCGTACGCCCGGCACGCCTTCGGGGCCCACTTCGCCGAGACCGCCGTGGACTCCGTCACCGGCGAGGTGCGCGTACGCCGGCTGCTCGGCGTGTACGCCGCCGGGCGGATCCTCAACGCCCGCACCGCGCGCTCCCAGTTCACCGGAGGCATGGTGATGGGCATCGGCATGGCGCTCACCGAGGGCTGCGGCCTCGACCCCGACTTCGGCGACTTCACCGCCAAGGACCTCGCCGCCTACCACGTGCCCGTCTGCGCCGACACGGCCGACATCCAGGCCCACTGGATCGAGGAGGACGACCGCCACCTCAACCCGATGGGCAGCAAGGGCATCGGCGAGATCGGGATCGTCGGCACAGCGGCCGCCATCGGGAACGCCGTCCGCCACGCCACCGGCGCCCGGCTGCGCGAACTGCCCCTCGCCCCGGACACCTTGCTGCCCTACCTGCTGTGATCGTCCTGAGCCCGGACACCGGCTCCGACCAGCACGGACGGCCCAGCTGTTGCGCGTCCGGCGTACCGGCCTCACCCTGAGGAGTGACCCAGAAGTGATCAGTGCTCACGCTTCGTGTTCGGGGGTCGTTCGTACGACGGGGTGAAAGGTACGACGGGGTGAAGCACGTGGGCCTCGTGGTGAGGAGCCTCGACGATGACCGTTCCACTCGACCGGCACTACTCGGTCGAACTGCAGGTGTCGGCAGAGCGCGTTTCCCAGCTGCGGCGGATCGTCGCCGCACACCTCCGTCACTGGAGTCTCGATCTGCACGTCCGGCCGGTGGGCCGGGCCCTGGACGAACTCCTGACCAACGTCCACCGGCATGTCGGCGACGGCAACACCTGCGTCCTCGAACTCCGCTGGACCGGACGGCACGTGACCGTGTCCGTCGCGGACAACAGCGCCCGGATGCCCCGGCTGCTGCCGGCCGGCGGCGGGCTGAGCCGGGTGATGGCCCTGAGCGACAGCTGGGGCACCTGCCGGACCATGGACGGCAAGGTGGTCTGGTTCACCCGCTACGCCGAGGCGCCGAAGACCGCGGGCCTGCTCCCGTACGCCCCGCTGCCCGGCGTCCGTACCGCCCGCGACCTGCCCCTGGCAGCGCTCGTATAACCGCCCCGGAAGGGCGGACCGCACACCGGCCGACGCGGAACGTGCCCCCTGGGCACGCATGATCCGCGTCGGCCGGGTACGTGCGGGGGAGGGGAGGGCCGCGTTGCGCGGACCGGTGCGGCGCGGCACGGTCGAAGTACCGATGCTAGGAGGCCACTGCCATGCCCATCGCGACGGTCAACCCCGCGAACGGCGAACTGATCAGGTCCTTCGACGCCCTGGGCGAGGAGGAGACGCACCGCAGGATCACCGCCGCCGCGGAGACCTTCCACCAGTACCGCACCACCCCCTTCGAACAGCGCGCCACCTGGCTGAACCGTGCCGCCGACCTCCTCGACGAGGACCGCGACACCATCGCCCGCACGATGACCGTCGAGATGGGCAAGCCCATCACGGCAGCCCGCGCCGAGGCGGCGAAGTGCGCGAAGGCGATGCGCTGGTACGCCGCCCACGCCGAGGGGCTGCTCGCCGACGAACACCCGGACCCCGCCGATGTGAAGGACTCCGGAGCCGCCCGCGCGCTGGTCCGCTACCGTCCGCTCGGCGTGGTCCTCGCGGTGATGCCGTGGAACTTCCCGCTCTGGCAGGTGGTGCGCTTCGCCGCCCCCGCGCTGATGGCGGGCAACGTCGGACTCCTCAAGCACGCGTCGAACGTCCCGCAGACCGCCCTCTACCTGGAGGACCTCTTCCACCGGGCCGGATTCCCGGCGGGCTGCTTCCGTACGCTGCTGATCGGCTCCGGCGCGGTCGAGGCGGTCCTGCGCGACCCGCGCGTCGTCGCGGCCACCCTCACCGGCAGCGAACCGGCCGGGCGCGCCGTCGCCGCCACCGCCGGTGACGAGGTCAAGAAGACCGTGCTGGAACTCGGCGGCAGCGACCCCTTTCTCGTGCTGCCCTCGGCGGACGTGGAGAAGGCCGCCGCCACCGCCGTCACCGCCCGGGTCCAGAACAACGGCCAGTCCTGCATCGCCGCCAAGCGCTTCATCGTGCACGCCGACGTCTACGACACGTTCGCCGAGCACTTCACCGCGGGCATGCGCGCCCTGACCGTCGGCGACCCGCTGGAGGACGCCACCGACATCGGCCCGCTCTCCACCGAACAGGGCCGCGCCGACCTGGAGGAACTCGTCGACGACGCCGTCGAACGCGGGGCCCGGGCACTGTGCGGCGGACGCCGGCCCGACAAGCTCGGCGGCGGCCTGGAGAACGGCTGGTTCTACGAGCCCACCGTGCTCGCCGGCATCACCACCGCCATGCGCGTCCACCGCGAGGAGACCTTCGGACCGGTCGCCACCCTCTACCGGGTCGCCGACCTCGACGAGGCGGTCCAGCTGGCCAACGACACGCCCTTCGGCCTCAGCTCCAACGTGTGGACCCGCGACCCCGGCGAGCAGGAGCGCTGCGCCCGTGACCTGGAGGCGGGCGGGGTCTTCTTCAACGGGATGACCGCTTCGCACCCCGCCCTGCCCTTCGGCGGGATCAAGCGCTCCGGTTACGGACGTGAGCTCGCCGGACACGGCATCCGCGAGTTCTGCAACGCCACCACGCTCTGGTACGGCCCCGAGGCGTCCTGACGACACCCCCGCCCGTGCGCCGTCACCCGATGAGGAGACCTGCCCCGTGAGCGACCCCCGTACCGCAGCCGCGCCCTCCGCGACCGCCGCGCTCTCCGACGACGAACTCGCCGCGCTCGACGCGCACTGGCGCGCGGCCAACTACCTCGCCGTCGGCCAGATCTATCTGATGGCCAACCCCCTGCTGACCCGGCCGCTCGTCCCCGAGGACATCAAGCCCCGGCTGCTCGGCCACTGGGGCACCTCGCCAGGGCTCAACCTCGTCCACACCCACCTCAACCGCGTGATCAAGGCCCGTGAACTGAGCGCCCTGTGCGTCTGGGGCCCCGGCCACGGCGGGCCCGCCGTCCTCGCCAACTCCTGGCTGGAGGGCAGCTACTCCGCCACCTATCCGGACGTCGGGCGGGACGCCGCGGGCATGGGCGCGCTGTTCAGGCAGTTCTCGTTCCCCGGCGGTGTGCCCAGCCATGTCGCCCCCGAGACCCCCGGCTCCATCCACGAGGGCGGCGAACTCGGCTACGCCCTCGCCCACGCCTACGGAGCCGCCTTCGACCACCCGGACCTGCTGGTGGCCTGTGTGATCGGCGACGGCGAGGCCGAGACAGGACCGCTCGCCGCCTCCTGGCACGGAGACAAATTCCTCGACCCGGTCCACGACGGGGCCGTCCTGCCCGTCCTCCACCTCAACGGCTACAAGATCGCCAACCCGACGGTCCTCGCCCGGATCCCGGAGGAGGAACTGGACCGCTTGCTGCGCGGCTACGGCCACGACCCGCTGTTCGTCACCGGCGACGACCCGGCCGCCGTCCACCGGGCGCTCGCCGCCGCCATGGACACCGCCCTGGACCGCATCGGCGCGTACCAGCGGGCGGCCCGCGAGGACGGCGCGACCGAACGCCCCCGCTGGCCCATGATCGTGCTGCGCACCCCCAAGGGCTGGACCGGCCCCGCGGAGGTCGACGGGCAGCCCGTCGAGAACACCTGGCGCTCCCACCAGGTCCCGCTCTCCGGCGTCCGCGACCACCCCGATCACCTGCGGCAGCTGGAGACCTGGCTGCGCTCCTACCGCCCCGGCGAACTCTTCGACGCCGACGGCCGGCCCACCGAACAGGTCCTCGCCTGTGTGCCCGAGGGCGACGCCCGGCTCGGCTCCACCCCGTACGCCAACGGCGGGCTGCTCCTGCGCGACCTCCCGCTGCCCGACCCGGCGGACCACGCCGTACGGGTCGACAGGCCCGGCACCACGCTCCACGAGCCCACCAGGGTGCTCGGCGGCCTCCTGGAGAGCGTCATGGCCGCCACCGCCGAGCGCAGGGACTTCCGGGTGGTCGGCCCCGACGAGACCGCCTCCAACCGGCTGGACGCCCTCTACCGGGCCACCGGCAAGGCCTGGCAGGCCGAGACCCTGCCCACCGACGAACACCTCGCCCACGACGGCCGGGTGATGGAAGTGCTCTCCGAACACCTCTGCCAGGGCTGGCTGGAGGGCTATCTGCTCACCGGACGGCACGGGCTCTTCTCCAGTTACGAGGCGTTCGCCCACATCGTCGACTCCATGGTCAACCAGCACATCAAGTGGCTGCGCACCTCGCGCCGGCTGCCCTGGCGGCGGCCCATCGCCTCGCTCAACTACCTGCTCACCTCGCACGTCTGGCGCCAGGACCACAACGGCTTCTCGCACCAGGACCCGGGCTTCGTCGACCACATCCTCAACAAGAGCCCCGAGGTCGTCCGCGTCTACCTCCCGCCGGACGCCAACACCCTGCTCTCGGTGGCCGACCACGCGCTGCGCAGCCGGGACTACGTCAACGTCATCGTCGCCGGGAAGCAGCCGACCTTCGACTGGCTCACCCCCGAGGAGGCCCGCGCCCACTGCGCGCGCGGGGCCGGAGCCTGGACCTGGGCCGGGACCGAGGACGGCGGGCGCGAACCGGACGTGGTCCTCGCCTGCGCCGGGGACGTACCCACCCAGGAGACGCTGGCCGCCGCCGACCTGATCCGCCGCCATCTGCCGGAGCTGGCCGTCCGGGTCGTCAACGTCGTCGACATCGCCCGGATGATGCCCGACACGGAACACCCGCACGGTATGCCGGACTCCGAGTACGACGCCCTGTTCACCCGCGACAAGCCGGTGATCTTCGCCTACCACGGCTACCCGTGGCTGATCCACCGGCTCGCCTACCGCCGGACCGGCCACGCCCACCTCCATGTGCGCGGCTACAAGGAGGAGGGCACCACGACCACGCCGTTCGACATGGTCGTCCGCAACGACCTCGACCGCTACCGGCTGGTCATGGACGTCATCGACCGGGTGCCGGGGCTCGGCGTCCGCGCCGTCGCCGTACGCCAGGAGATGGCGGACACCCGTACCCGCCACCACGCCTGGATCCGCGAGCACGGCACGGATCTGCCGGAGGTCGTGGACTGGAAGTGGGGCGGCTGACCGAGGCTTCCACCGGCCGCCGTTCTTCCGTACCGGCCGATGAGCGATCATGGACGGCGACCCGACACCCACCGGAGAGGCCGCCATGAAGCTGCGCTGCGCCGTGATCGAGGACTTCCAGTCCGTGGCCACCACCGTCGTCGACTGGTCGGCCGTCACCGCCGATGTCGAGGTGGTGTCGTTCACCGAGCACCTCGCCACCGAGGACGAGGCGGCCGCCGCCCTGGCCGGCTTCGACATCGTGGTGACCCTGCGCGAGAGGGTGCCGTTCCCGGCGGAGCTGTTCGCCCGGCTGCCCCGGCTGCGGCTGCTGATCGCCTCCGGCATGCGCAACTCCGTCATCGACTTCGACGCCGCCGAGCGGCACGGCGTCGTCGTCTGCGGCACCGCCAGCTCCTCCACCCCGCCCGTCGAGCACACCTGGGCGCTGCTCCTGGGCCTGGCGCGCGGGGTCGTCCCCGAGGCGGAGGCCCTGCGCACGGGCGGGCCCTGGCAGTCCACCCTCGGGGCCGATCTGCACGGCCGGCGGCTCGGTCTGCTGGGGCTCGGGAAGATCGGCGCCCGGGTGGCGCAGGTGGGCCTGGCCTTCGGCATGGACGTGGTGGCCTGGAGCCAGAACCTCACGAAGGAACGCGCCGAAGAGGTCGGCGTGGTCCTGGCCGCCTCCAAGGAAGAACTGCTGGCCGACAGCGACTTCGTCTCCGTCCACCTGGCGCTCGGCGACCGGACCCGCGGCCTGATCGGCGCGGCCGAACTCGCCCGGATGCGCCCGACCGCGTATCTGATCAACACCTCCAGGGCGGCCATCGTCGACACGGACGCCCTGCTCGCCGCGCTGCACGCGGGCTCCATCGCCGGGGCCGCGACCGATGTCTTCGACATCGAGCCGCTCCCGGCCGGCCACCCGGTGCGCACGGCCCCGCGCCTGCTGGCCACCCCGCACCTGGGCTATGTGTCGCGCGCCAACTACGAGACCTACTACGGCCAGGCCGTGGAGAACATCAGGGCGTTCCTCGACGGGCAGCCCGTGCGCCGCCTGGGCTGACGGCCAAGGCCCCGTGGGCGGTCCCGGTCAGTAGCGCAGCGCCGCCGCGATCCGGCCGTACTCCGCCAGTGAACCGTCCTCGACGAACACCACGTCGGCGCCGCTGTCCAGCGCCGCTTCGACCAGCTCGTCGACGATGTCCTCACGGATCGTGCCGTCAGCGGTCTGTGCGCTCCCCTCGGGCACCGGCTCCAGATGCTCGTCGGTCACCTGCACGGCCGCCTGGAAGTGCTCCTCCACCGCGACCAGACCCGCCCGGCCCTCCCGGACGGCGGCCCACACCTCGTCGAGACCCCCGGCGAAGGAGTGCGCGCCCCGGGCGTGGTCGAGCCGGGTCTCCACCTCAGCGGCCGCCAGGCGTACGCCCTCGTCGAGGGCGGGCCGCAGCTCCCGGAGCACCTCGGCGGGCGGCAGATCGGCCGGCGCGCCCTTGGCGACCCGGCCGATGGCGGACCCGGAGCCCGCGCCGACCTCGTCCAGCAGAGCGAGAGCGGGGGCCAGGCCCATCAGATACAGCGGACGCGGATCGTCGGCGAGCACCGCGCGCAGCTTCTCGTCGACGTCACGGAAGAAGTTCCGGGTCTCCTCGTCGGTGAAGGTGCTCGGGGTGTCGCCGATCCGCTCCTCGCGCTGCGGGTTCGGCGGCTCCTTCGGCGCGGTCAGCGGGAAGCCGCCCGTCTTCTCGGGCCGGATGCCGTCGCCCGTGCCGATCCACAGCGTGGCGTGGTCGGCGGCGACGGTCAGCGCCCGGAACGGCCGGGTCTGGGCCTTGGCCGCGACGAGGTTGCGGGTGAGATAGGTGTCGCTGAGCACCACCCGTTCGGGTGCGGTGCGCGGAAGCTGCCAGATCCAGGACTCGTCGGTGGTGGCCAGGAGCACCAGGGAGTCCAGCGCCCCGCGCGGGTCCACCTCGGCCGCCGCCCGCTCCAGCTGGGCCCGGAGAGCCGCCGCGACCTCGCGGCTGACCTCGGGGTCGGCGTCGAGGCGGTGTCCGGCCTCGGCCACCAGGTTCCGCAGCCGCACCGGGTCCTGGGCGTTGTCCGGGGCCTTGCGATGGGTCGGCATGGTCAGGGACAGGGCCGGATAGGGCCGGGTCGCCCGCAGCTCCCGCAACAGGTCGGCGGTCAGGGCGTCCGTATCCATCGTTCCCTCCCGGGGCTCGAACCCGCTCCGTCTGAGCGGATGCTTCGACGAGTCAATTCATACCTTTTGATCCTAATATGAGCGAGTTGTTGCTCCTGGAGTGCGGGAGGTTGCGCGATGTCCACCCTCACGGTGTGGAAGTTCCGGACGGCCGAGGGCGCCGAGAGCGTCGAGGAGGCGCTGAAAGCCCTTCAGAAGGAAGGGCTGATCAAGATCCTCGACGCCGCGGTGGTCAGCTGGCCCGCCGACCGGGCCAAGCCGCGCACGAAACAGCTGCTCAACCTCGTCGGCGCCGGGGCCCTCAGCGGGACCTTCTGGGGCATGCTCTTCGGGCTGCTCTTCCTCATGCCGCTGCTGGGCGCCGCGATCGGGGCGGCCGCCGGGGCGCTCGGCGGGAAGCTCGCGGACGTCGGCATCGACGACGACTTCATCGCCGAGGTCAAGGAGAAGGTGACGCCCGGAACCTCGGCGCTGTTCCTGCTGACCATGAACGAGGTGCCCGAGCGGATCGGCGCGCAGCTGCCCGGCGACGGCGCCGAACTCCTCCACAGCAACCTCGACACCGAGCGCGAGGCGAAGCTCCGCGACATCTTCGGCGACGAGACGGCGTGACCCGCGCACACCCCCTTTCCTCACCCGGATCCCCTCTCTTGGATTGGACGGACCGTCCGTGAAAGCGAACCTCCCTGTGCGCCGGGCTCGCGGCCGCCGCGCCGCCCACACCCTGGCCCCCCTCGCGGCGGCAGCCCTGCTGTTCGCCGGTGCGACGGCCTGCGACTCCGACACCAGCGGCGAAGGCACCGACCGGGGCGTCCACACCCTCACACCCGAGCCGGCGGAGTCGCCCGCCGAGTCACCGAGCCCGCGCACCCAGCAGAGCTTCGCGGCCTCGGTGTCCGCCGAGTCCGAACGCGTACGCCAGGAGGCGGCCAAGCGGCTGGACGAGGTCGAGGGCCGGGGCAACGCGGTCGGCGACGTCTCCGTCAACGGACTGCCGGTCACCGCGTCCGAGGAGGTCCGCAGCGCGCTCGTCCGGATCACCAACCCCACCGACAAGGCCGCTTTCTACGCCGTGAAGGTCGAGTTCGTCGACGCCGAGGACAAGGTCCTGGACACCGTGGTCGTCGGCGTCGAGGACGCGCCGCCGGACCGCACGGTCAGCGTCCAGGCCAACAGCCGCAAGGCCGCCGGGGTGAAGACCTTCCCCCGGGTCGCCCAGGCCGAGCGCGGCTGAGGGGCGGCGCCCATGAGTGCTGCCGACGCGGTGACCGACTCGCTCCAGAACCTGCGCGCCCAGTTCGTGGACGTACGGGACGGGAAGCCGGCCGACTACATCCCCCAGCTGGCCCTCGCCGACCCGAACGCCTTCGGGCTCGCACTGGTCAGCATGGACGGACACCGCTACAGCGCGGGCGAGGCCGAGATCCCCTTCACCCTCCAGTCCGTCTCCAAACCGTTCGTCTACGCCCTCGCGCTCTCCCTCCTCGGCCTCGACGAGGTGAGCCGGTGGGTGGGCGCCGAGCCGAGCGGCGAGGCGTTCAACGCCATCAGCCTCGAACCCGATACGGGCCGGCCCGCCAACGCCATGGTCAACGCCGGCGCGATCGTCACCACCGCGCTGATCCCCGACACCCCCGACGAGCCCGCCTTCGACCGGATCCTGCGCTGCCTCGGCCGGTTCGCCGGACGCGAACTCGACGTCGACGAAGAGGTGTTCAGCTCCGAGTCGGTGACCGGGGACCGCAACCGCGCGCTGGCCTACCTGATCCGCTCCACCGGCACCATGCCCGTCGACCCGGTCCTCGCCGTCGACCGCTACTTCCGCCAGTGCGCGATCCGCGTCACCGCGATCGACCTCGCCACGATGGCCGCGACCCTGGCCTACGGCGGCGTGAACCCGGTCACCGGCGAGGAGGTCGTCTCCGCCGAGGTCGCTGCCCGGGTCCTCGCCGTCATGGCGACCTGCGGCATGTACGACGGCTCCGGAGAATGGCTGCTGCGCGTCGGGCTGCCCGCCAAGAGCGGAGTGTCCGGCGGCCTCATCGCGGTGGGCCCCGCCCGCTTCGGGGTCGCCACCTACAGCCCGCCGCTGGACGCCACCGGCGGTTCGGTACGCGGCCACGCCGCGCTGGAGACGCTGTCGCAGCGGTACGGGCTGCACCTCATGCTCAATCCGGCGCTTCCCGGCTCCACCGTCACCCTCGTCACGACCGCCGACGATCTGCCGTCGGCGCCCTCGGCCGAGCACGAACGGGTCCTGCGCGGGCAGGTCGGCGTCGTCGTCGCCCAGGGGTCCATCGACTTCACGGCCGCCGAACGCGTGCTGTACGCCCTGGACGAGTCCGGTCCGGACGGCGGCTCCGTCGTGCTCGACCTGCACGACGTCACGGCCATCGACTCGGTGGCCCTGGCCATGCTGCACACCGGCCTCGCGCGGCTCACCTCCGACGGGCGGCGCGCGGCGGTCGTCGATCCACGCGATCTGCTGGGTCCGCCCGATGTCGTCCGGCGGGGGACCGGCCAGGACCTGCCGCGCTTCGCCACCCGTGAGGCGGCCGTCGAAGGCTGCGCGCAGGCCCTGGCCGGGGAGGGCTGAGCCGGCCCTACCAGATGGAGCCGACCCACTCGGGGTGGTCGATGAACGGGTTCCGGTTGTGCTGGAACTGCTCGAATATGACGTCGTTGCGGCGCTTCTCGAAGGCGTCCGGCGGGTCCTCCTGGCTCCACTGCTTCAGGACGGACAGCTTGCCCATCTTCGGGGCGGAGCCGTTGTCCACCTGGTCGTTGGGTTCGAGGTCGGGGAAGGAGTCGTCGCCCTCGTAGCGCACGGCCATGTAGAGGATCATGCGGGCGACGTCGCCCTTGACCTCGTCGCGCGGTTCGAAGGAGTCGCCGTCGGTGAAGTTGCCGGGCGCGTTGCCCAGTTCACTTCCGCCGTTGTCGAAGTCCTTGTTGCCGCGGGTGGAGTTGACCTGGACGTCCTCGGGCCGCAGATGGTGGATGTCGGTGCCCGGGCCCGTCGCCGTACCGAAGTCGCCGTGCGACTTGGCCCAGACGTGCTCCCGGTTCCACTGGCCCGAGTTGCCGCCGTTGTCGTTCTTGGACTGGGAGCGCCCGGTGTACAGCAGGACGACGTTGGAGGAGTTGGCGGGATCCTCGTCGGTGGCCTTGAGGGCGTCCCACACCTGGCTGTAGGAGAGCTTGGTCTGGTCGCTGATGATCGTGTGCAGGGCGGATTTCAGCTCGGCTCCGGTCTTGCCGAGCGCGTCCTGGTAGTACGTGTCGTCGAGGGCGGCGGAGGTGGCGGTGTAACGGTCGGGCGCGTCGCCCGCGGGCGCGGCGGCCGCGGTGCCGGTGAGTACGGTGACGGCCGCTACGGCCGCCAGCAGTGGACGCGCGTAGAACGAATGACGACGGGACATGTGGGGTGTCCTCTCCGGAACGCGGGCGTCGCGACGGGCCCTGGGTGGGGGCCTGCGCGGCGGCCGTGCGGTAGGTGGTCAGCCGGGAGCCTTCCACACGCACCGTGCTCCAGGAGTGAACACTCTGTACCTATCATGTGCAGGTCAAGAGTGGGTTGGCCGGAACCGGTAGCGGACGGCACTCCGCCCCCGGCGGACGGGCTCCCGGGGGCGGACGGGGCAGCTGTGCCCGATGTGGTCCGGCGCTGTCGGGTGCTATCCGGCGGCCCAGTCGCGCAGCGCCCGGACCGACGCGAAGTCGGCCACGTTCCGGTCGAGCGGATCGTCGGTGTACTGGTGGATGCGCCAGTCCGCCTCGATGCGGGGTTTGCCCGCGGCGACGTAGTCGGCGATCCACAGCCCGTCGCCCGCGTAGCCGGTGGTGTCGTGGTTGAGCCAGAAGGAGCGGTTGCAGTACAGCAGGACCCGGTGACCGGGCCGCTGCCGCTTCACCTCGCGGATGAACCGGTCCTTCTCCGCGTTGCTCGCCCGCGTCCCGCCGCCGGTCTGTTCCCAGTCGACCGCGAGCAGATCGCCCGCCTTCTCCGGGGTCTTTGCCAGGAAGTACGCCACCTGATCCGCCACGTCCCCCGGCCACAGGAAGTGGTAGAAGCCGACGACGCACTCGGCGTCCCGGGCCCGCTTCACCTGCGCGTCCATACGCGGATTGACATAGGTGCGTCCTTCGGTGGACTTGACGATGACGAAGTCGAGACCGTCCGTGTCGTAGGAGGGCTGGTAAGCGCTGACATCGACGCCGTGGAGCATGGGCACCGCCTCGGGAGATGGAGCAGGAACGTCCCTCTCCTGCCCACTCCCCGGGCGTGCCAAGGGCTGATTCACCCTTCCGGGCAAGAGTCCGCCGGCCCCTCGGATGCGGTGGGGTCCGTGCGGCGCGAGAATTGCCGCAAGGACGAGGAGGCGGCATGAGCGAAGAGCCCGAATCCGTATCCGCGCCGGTGTCCGGGCCGGAGGGCGTCACCCCCGACCGGTTCCTGCACACCGGCGCGAGCGACCGACCGAGCGCGGAGGACCTGGTGCTCGCCTCCGGGCGGGACCTGACGCCCGAGACCCTGGAATGGGCGCGGCGCAAGCTGGCCGCCGAGGGGCGGTCGGCCATCGACAAACAACTGCCCTGACGGTTCCCGGGGGCCCGTGGGAGCACCCGGCGGGCGGTGCGCGGAGCCGTGACGCCGAGGTGAAGGCGGCCGAGGAGCCGGGGAGCGTGTGGGGCGCCCCCGGTTCCCTCGGCTAGCCTGAGTGACATATGAACCGTTTGACGACCTCACAGGGCGCTTTCGAGCTCGCCCGCTTCCCCGAGCACCCGCGCGATCCCTTCCGGGCGTGGGACGCCGCCGACGAATATCTGCTCCGGCAGCTGACGGACCCCGAGACGGGCCCGGTCGACCTCTCGGGGACGGTCGCCGTCGTGGGGGACCGGTGGGGGGCGCTCGCCACCGCGCTGGCCGCCCACCGGCCGGTCCAGATCAGCGACTCCTACCTGGCCCGGCGCGCTACCCTCGCCAACCTCGCGCGCAACGGCCTGGACGCCGACGCCGTCACTCTGCTGTCCTCCCGCGACACCCCGCCGGACCGGATCGACGTCCTGATCGTCCGGGTGCCCAAGTCCCTGGCGTTCCTGGAGGACCAGCTCCACCGGCTCGCCCCGGCCGTCCACTCCGGCACCGTGGTCATCGGCACCGGCATGGTCAAGGAGATCCACACCTCCACGCTCAAGCTCTTCGAGCGGATCATCGGCCCGACCCGCACCTCCCTCGCGGTGCGCAAGGCGCGGCTCATCTTCAGCACCGCGGACACCGGACTGCCGCGTACGCCGAGCCCCTGGCCGTACCGCTACGAGCTGCCCGCCGACGTAGGCCCCGTCGCGGGCCTGACCACCGTCAACCACGCGGGAATCTTCTGCGCCGAGCGCCTCGACATCGGCACCCGCTTCTTCCTGAAGCACCTGCCCACCCGCGGCGGGGCCGTCCGGGTCGTCGACCTGGGCTGCGGCAACGGCGTCCTCGGGCTCTCCGCCGCCCGCGCCAACCCCGAGGCGCACCTCACCTTCGTCGACGAGTCCTACGGCGCCGTCGCCTCCGCCGAGGAGACCTTCCGGGCCGGCGCGCCGGACGGCGCGAAGGCCGACTTCCTGGTCGGCGACGGCCTCGGCGACCTCGACCCGGGCAGCGTCGACCTGGTGCTGAACAACCCGCCCTTCCACTCGCACCTGGCGACCACCGACGCCACCGCCCGCACGATGTTCGCCGGCGCGCGGACCGCCCTGCGCCAGGGCGGCGAACTCTGGGTCGTCGGCAACCGGCACCTCTCGTACCACACCCATCTGCGCCGGATCTTCGGCAACTGCACCACGGTCGCGGGCGACCCGAAGTTCGTGGTGCTGCGCGCCGTCAAGCGCTGACGCCGATCCCCGCGTCCCGGCCCTTCCGGATTCTTGCAACAGGTTCTACTGTGTGCGCCGCCGCACACGGGGACGCCGAAGCGAGACTCTGGAGGGGCCGTGCACCTCGAAAACACGCCTGAGCAGCAGCGGCTGCGTACCGAACTGCGCACCTACTTCGCGACCCTGGTGCCCGACAACGCCTACGCCCGCTACGCGGAACCCGCCGCCCAGAAACGTTTCTACCGCGAGACGGTCCGCAGGCTCGGCGCCGACGGCTGGCTGGGGGTCGGCTGGCCGAAGGAGTACGGCGGCCGGGGGCTGACCCCGATGGAACAGTTCATCTTCTTCGACGAGGCCGCCCAGGCCGGCGTACCGCTGCCGCTGATGGCCCTCAACACCGTCGGCCCCACGATCATGCAGTTCGGCACCGACGAGCAGAAGGCCCACTTCCTGCCCGGCATCCTGGCCGGCGAGATCGACTTCGCGATCGGCTACAGCGAACCGGACGCGGGCACCGACCTCGCCGCCCTCAGGACCCGCGCGGTCCGCGAGGGAGACACCTACCTCGTCAACGGCCAGAAGATCTGGACCACCAACGGCGACACCGCCGACTGGGTCTGGCTCGCCGTCCGCACCGACCCCGACGCCCCGCCGCACAAGGGCATCACCATGCTCCTGGTCCCCACGAGCGACCCGGGCTACTCCTGCACCCTGATCAACACCCTCGCCTCGCACGACACGACCGCCAGCTACTACGAGAACATCCGCGTCCCGGTCTCCCGCCGCGTCGGCGAGGAGAACAAGGGCTGGCGGCTCATCACCAACCAGCTCAACCACGAACGCGTCACCCTCGCCGCCCACGGCACGATGGCGGTCCGCGCCCTGCACAACGTCCAGCGCTGGGCCGCCGACACCAAGCTCGCCGACGGCCGCCGGGTCATCGACCTCGGCTGGGTCCGCGCCCTGCTCGCCCGCACCCACACCCGCCTCGACGCGATGAAACTCCTCAACTGGCAGATGGTCGCCGCCCTCCAGGACAACACCCTCACCCCCCAGGACGCCTCGGCCGTCAAGGTCTACGGCTCCGAGGCCCGCCGGGACGCCTACGCCTGGCTGATGGAGATCGTCGGCTCCGCGGGCGCGCTGAAGGAGGGCTCGGCCGGCGCGGTGCTCCACGGCGAACTGGAACGCGGCTACCGCTCGGCCGTGATCTTCACCTTCGGCGGCGGCAACAACGAGATCCAGCGGGAGATCATCTCGTGGATCGGGCTGGGGATGCCGCGCGTGCGGCGGTGAACGCCCGCGACAGGAAAGCTGGTTGGCGGAGAAGAGAGCGCGGGTTCTGTCCCCGCCCCTCCGCACCGCCGGTCACCGCTGTCCGCCCCGCGATGGCGTGGCGATGTCGTCGATCTCGTGGGCGAGGCGGGTGAGCGACACCGAGACCACGCCGTCCACCATCGCGCACATGCGCTCGATGGCCGGGAGCATGCCGCGGTACGGGACGGTGCCATCGAGTTCCACCTGCCCCTTCCTCACCTCGACGTTCACGGTGCCGGGCGCGAGGTGGAGCGTACGGCCGAGGACGTCCTCGGCGATCTCGCGGCGGATGTCCTCGTCGTCGCGGAGGAAGATCCCCAGCAGGTCCCGGCGGCTCACGATGCCGACGAGCCGGTCCTGGTCGTCCACGACCACCAGGCGCTTGACGCCCTGAACCTCCATGAGACGCGCGGCCTCCACGACCGTCCAGTCCGGACGGGCGCACACCGCCGGGGCCGACATCAGCTCCTCCGCGCGCGTGCCCTCCGTCTTCGCCCGCTCCCACGCCTCCAGCCCCGGTACGGCGGGCAGATCTCCGGCGACGGCCCGATCGGCCGTCTTGCGCAGGAGATCGCCCTCCGAGACGACGCCGATCACCCGGCCGGACCCGTCCACGACCGGCACCGCGGTGACGCGGTGTCGCGACAGCACCCGCACGATCTCCTTGAACGGCGCGTCGCCGTGAACGCTCACCACCTCACGGGACATCAGCTCTTCGATCCTGCGGTGTCGCATCATCCGCTCCTTCCGTGTACGGAACCGGCGTCGTCCGAGGGCGGTTCAGCGCGGCTGCTCCGCATCGAGCGCCGCGTCGTCGGAGGCGTGATCGATCGATTCGTGCAGGGCGACGACTCCGTCGACGGAACGGCACAGTCTGACGATCACGGGTATGTCGGCCCGCTCGTCGACGCGACCGGTCAGCGTGACGACCCCGTCGTCGACCGTGACGCGGAGCGTCTCGGGGGCGAGCCGCAGGGTGTCGGCCAGGACGTCGTGCTCGATCTCGTCCCGGATGGCGGCGTCACCTCGGAGGAACGGCCGCAGAAGATCGGTGCGGCTGACGACTCCGACGAGCCGGCCGGTCTCGTCGATCACGGGGAGCCGCTTCACCTCCTTGCGGTGCATGGTCCTGGCCGTCTCGACGAGATTCCAGCCGGGCTGCGCCGAGACGGCCGGCGAGGTCATCAGGTCGGCCGCCGTCTCCGCCTCGGGAAGACCCCGTTCCTGGGACAGCATGCGGATACCTGCCCAGCGGCCCTCCAGATCGGGCAGCTCCGCGGTGTCCCGCAGAAGATCGGCCTCCGAGACCACGCCCAGCAGACGCCGGTCCTCGTCGACGACCGGCACCGCCGAGATGTCGTGTTCCGCGAGGAGACGCACGATCTCCTTGAAGGGGGTGGCGGGAGAGACGGTGACCACGCGGTGCGTCATCACCTCGAAGACGGTGCGGTGCTGCATGACACTCCTCCTTCGCCGAGCGGAAGTCCCCCCGTCCCACCCTGCTGTACCGGCGCATTCGCCAGGAGTGCCGAATGGGACCCTTCCGGGACCATTGGCCCCCAGGGGCTGTGACCCCCACTCATTCCTGAGGAACGACCGCCACCGGCGCCGGGCTGTGGTGGATGACCGCGTGCGCCACATGACCGATGTGCGGGCCGACCGGCAGCCGACGGGTGCGGCGCCCCACGACAACGAGTTCCGCCTCCCGTGACGCCTCGGTCATCCGGAACGCGGCCGAGCCGGCGACCGCCTCGGCCGTGACGTCGACACCCGGACAGCGCGTCCGCCACGGAGCCAGCAGTTCTTCGAGACCGACACGGACGCCGTTCCCCAGCTCCTCGTTGATGCCCGGGTCCATGGCGGAGGCGAAGCCGTAGGAGGCGGGAGCCGTCCAGGCGCTGAGGAACCGCACCGGAGCGCGCCGCCTGGCCGCTTCCTCGAAGGCGAAGGCCAGCAGCGGCTCGCTGGGCTGCCGGAGATCGACCCCGACCACGATCCCGCGGGCGGAGGGCGCGGTATCCGGGTGCTCCGCGCGCACGAGGACGACCGGCCGCCGGGCCGTGCCCACGACCGCGAGAGAGACCGAGCCGATGACGAATCCGAGGACGCCGAGACCGCGTGACCCCAGCACCAGCAGATCCGCCGCGTCCGCGGCGGCGGCCAGCTCGTCCGCCGCACGCCCGCGCGCCTGCTCGGTGGCGACCTCCAGGTCGGGATGGTCCTTCCGGGCCCGCTCCGCCTCGTCGTCCAGAAGAGTCCCGGCCCGCTCGTACAGCGTCCGGGCGTGAGGGGCCGGGATCTCCGGAGTGTTCGGCCACTCCTCCACGTACACCAGACGGAGCGGGACCTCACGGAGGGCCGCTTCCGCCGCGGCCCAGCGGGCCGCGGCCAGACTCTCGTCCGAGCCGTCCAGCCCCACGGTGACCTGTGCCGTCATCACTGCCTCCTCGTCCGTCGCCGTCGATGACTCCAGGCTGGTCCGGCGCACGACCGCGCGGTGAGGGCCGCTCCGGTCCGTATCGGGGCCGAACGGCCCGGTTCCGTGGAGTCCGTCCGGCCTGCGCTCCGCTGACCCGCTCGGCACTGCGAACCGCGCACGCCGCGCCGGAGGGTGGGGAAGAGGACGCACCCGCGGTCGTCCCAGGACACGGAGAGGTGAGCACCGTGCAGCGCATCCGGATCGCCGCCAGGCCGCGCAGACGCCGCGAGCGATGGCCGCTCGATCTGCGTACCCCGTCGGGCCGCACCCTGCCCTACTGACCCCGGCTCGGCGCCCACGGTCTGCGCTCCGCCGTCGCCGCACAGATCGACCGGCTCCGCGAAGGCGCCCGCCTGGAGGACTTGCCGGAGGCGAGCTTCGCCGGACCGCAGGAGACGTACCTGAACGTCCGAGGACGGCATGCCGGTGAGCGCCGCCCGGGGGCTGGGGGCTGGGGGCTCGGGGCTGGGGGAGACCGTCGTCGGCGGCCGGGTGGACCCCGACGAGTACACGGTCTTCGAACCGAGCATGAAGGACCCGGCCCTCGGCCCCGTGATCGATGTGCGGACCGGAACCAAGCGGGTGAAGACCGTCTACGCCGAGGGCCACGGCCCGGCGGTCCGCGCAACCCACGGCCGTGAGGCGACCAGGGCCGCCTCCGGGGCCGGTCGGCTCCGGAACGGGACCGTTCGGCCCTCCTCGACAACCCCGTTCGACACTCCGCCGCGCGGCGTACGGGCGGAAGGCTGGAACCGCGGAGACCGGTCTCCGCCATCGGACACCGCTCGCCGGGACCGGAACCCCGGCACCGTCGAAGAGGAGCAGAACGATGACCGGAGCCAAGCCGGAACGCAGGCGCAGCTTCTTCCCCGACCTCGACACATGGTTCGGCAGGGAGTTTCCCGGGCTTCCCGGATGGCGCCCCGGGTCGGCCGCCCACTCCATCCCGGTCGAGGTCTCCGCCGGTGACGACGGCGTCTGCACGCTGCGGGCCGAACTCCCCGGCGTGGACCCGGACGACATCACCGTCACGGCCGACGACAACCTCGTCACCGTCAGCGCCGAGCACCGGGAGAGCGCCGAGGACAAGGACCACTCGGAGTTCCGCTACGGCGTGTTCCGCAGGACCGTACGCCTCCCGGGCACCGTTCCCACGGACGGCGTCGACGCCTCCTACGCGGACGGCATCCTGACCGTCCGGATCCCGATGCCCGCCCAGGACACCCGTACGGCACGGACCATCGCCGTCAAGCGGGCCGCCGGCGACGAGGAGAACCGTTCATGACCCGTCCCGTCTGAGAGGGGACGAGCACCCGGAGGCGTGTCATGACCGACCGCGGAACACCCCGTGCCGCGCCAGGACCGTCGCGCGGCGGCCCGGGCCGCCGCGCGAGCGTGATCGTCGTACTGGTCCTCGCGCTGCTCTGCGGCGCGATCACCGCCGGGTATCTGTGGAGCTTCGGCGCCCAGGCCGAGCGCGACCGCGCCGCCCGGCTGCACCTGGTGACGGCGACCACGACGGGACCGGCCCAGGAACAGCTCCCGGCGCGGAGCGGTCCGGCGAACCGGTCCGTCGCGCCCGCGGAGTGGGAGTACCCGGACGGTGTGCGCCGCTCCGGCACCGTCGAGGTCCCGGCCCGGACGCCCCAGGGGCGGACGGTGCCGGTCTCGGTGGACGACTCGGGAGCACCCGTCAGGCGGGCCGGCGGCACATCCGACCTGCTGCTGACGTCGGTCGCCGGCGGAGTCGCGACAGCCGCCGCGGTCGCCGCGACCGGAGCCGCCGGCCTCGTACTCCTGCGGCGAAGGGCGGACGGCAGCACCCCGGCCGCCCTGGAGCGCGAATGGGAGCAGGTCGAGCCCGTCTGGTCCGGCCGGCTCGGCAAGGGGAACGACCCCGGGCCGGACGATGAGTGACGACGGCCCCGGTCGTACGGATGCCGGCCGCGCCGTCCGCCGCCCCGGACACCCTGGCCCGGCACGGGCCGGACCACGCTCGTCCCGCTGCGGCACGCACACCGCCCGGCCGAACGCATCGGACCGGTACGGACCCGGACACGGGAGCACAGCATGACCACCACCACGGGCCGGCGCGAGCCTGTCGTCGGCATCGGCCCCGACCGCGAAGCACACCTCGGCCTGGCCCGGGCGGCCGACGAGACCCACCGCCGAGGGCCGGCGCTCCGTCTCGTCGCCGTCCCCCCGCAGCACGCCGACGACACGCCACGGCACCGGGCCCTGACGCGGCGAGCCCAGGACGCCCTGCGTGCGGCGGCCGACCGGGCCCGCTGCCCCGTCGTCGTGGCCGGTGACGCCGAGCACGCCCTGACCGTCGTCCCCGTGGGGTGAGCACGCGCCATGACGACGCCGGCCGACGCCCAGGCCGCCCCGGTCTCCCCGGCGGCAGGCCTCACCGCTGCGGACGCGGCCCGACGGCTCGCAACCGACGGGCCCAACGAGGTGGCCGCCCGCCGGCCCGTACGGCTGTACAGCCGGATCCTCGCCCAGCTCCGCGACCCGCTGATCATGGTGTTGCTCGGCGCCGTCGCACTGACCCTGGCGATCGGCGACCATCCCGACACCATCGTCATCGCTCTGGTCGTCGTCGTGAACACCACCGTCGGCGTCGTCCAGGAGGTCCGCGCCGACCATGCCGTCGCCGCCCTCTCGGCCCTCAGCGCTCCCCGCGCGCGGGTGCGGCGGGACGGCGCCGTACGCGACCTCGCGGCCGCGGAGGTCGTCGTCGGCGACGTCCTGGTCCTCGGCGAAGGAGACATCGTCGCCGCCGACGCCCGGCTCTCCGAGGCATCCGCCCTCCTCCTGGACGAATCCATGCTCACCGGGGAATCCGTACCGGTGGACAAGGACGCCCCCGACACCCTGAGCGCGGGGACGGTCGTCGTACGCGGCCGGGCCGTGGCCACGGTCACCGCGACCGGCCCGCGGAGCGCCCTCGGCCGGATCGCCGCCCTCCTCGACGACCGGCGCGAGGCGACCCCGCTGCAGCGCCGTCTCGCGGCTCTGGGCCGGGTCCTCGCCGCGGTGACGCTCGCCCTGTGCGCACTGGTCTTCGCCCTCGGCCTCGTCCGCGGTCTTCCGCTCGGGACGATGGCGGTGACCGCGATCAGCCTGGCGGTGGCGGCCGTCCCGGAGTCCCTTCCCGCCGTGGTCACCCTCGCCCTCGCCCTCGGGGCGCGGCGCATGGTCGCCCGGCACGCGCTGGTGCGCAGGCTGCCCGCGGTGGAGACGCTCGGCTCGGTGTCCGTCCTCGCCACCGACAAGACGGGCACCCTCACGGAGGGGCGCATGGTCGTCCAGGAGGTCTGGACGCCCGCGGTGAGCGTCGAGCTGACGGGCGTCGGCTACGAGCCGGTGGGGGAGGTCCTGGTCGCCGGGAGACCCGCCGACCCGGAGGAACTCGCCCCGATACGGGAGCTGCTGACGGTGACCGCCCTCTGTAACGACGCCGCCCTGCGCCCGCCGGACGACACGGATGGAGACGGCCGCTGGACGGCGGTCGGCGACCCCATGGAAGCAGCCCTCCTCGCCGCGGCGGCCAAGGCGGGATGCCCCTCTCAGGAGGAACGGAGCGCCCACGACCCCCGGATCGCCGAAGCGCCCTTCGACAGTCTCCGCAAGCGGATGACCACACTGCACGGGGCCGCCGGAGGACGGGTCCTCGTCTGTCTGAAGGGAGCACCCGAGGCGGTCCTCACCCCGGCCGTGCTGCGGGCGGGTGCGGACACCCTCACGCAGGCCAGGGACGTGGCCGGGCGCCTCGCCGGACGGGGCCACCGGGTGCTCGCGGTGGCTTCCGGCGTACGCCACGACACCCCGGACCCGGTGGCGGCGGCCGAGTCGGGACTGAGGTTCCTCGGCCTGGTGGCGCTGAGCGACCCGCCGAAGCCCCATGCGGCCCGGACGCTCGCTGCCTGCCGCACGGCGGGCATCACCCCCGTCCTCATCACGGGCGACCATCCGGCGACGGCACGGGCGGTCGCCGGCGCCGTCGGCCTCGCCGGTGCGGCCGACGACCCGGAGCCCCGCGTCGTCACGGGCGCGGACGTCGCCGCGGGCCGGATCGACGACCTCACGTCCGTACGCGTCTTCGCCCGCACCGATCCTCAGCAGAAGCTCGACATCGTGGCCGCGTGGCGATCGAAGGGCGCGGTCACGGCCATGACCGGCGACGGTGTGAACGACGGGCCCGCTCTGCACCGGTCGGACATCGGCGTCGCCATGGGCGCCCGCGGCACCGAGGTCGCACGCCAGGCCGCGGATCTCGTGCTGACGGACGACGAGCTGTCGACCGTCGTGGCAGCCGTGGAGGAGGGCCGGCGCGTCTACGACAACATCCGCCGCTTCCTCGTCTACGGGATGGCCGGCGGGGCCGCGGAGATCCTCGTGATGCTCATCGGCCCGCTGCTCGGCCTGCCCCTGCCGCTGCGAGCGGGGCAGATCCTCTGGATCAACCTCCTCACCCACGGCCTCACCGGGGTCGCCATGGGCGCCGAGCCCGCGTCGCCCGGGACGATGCGACGTCCGCCACGCCCTCCGGACCAGCACATCCTCGGCGGTGGCGCCTGGCAGCGGCTGCTGGTCCTGGCCGCCGTCGTCACCGGCGGGGCTCTCGGCGCGGGGCTGGCCGCGCGGGCGCTCGGCCTGAGCTGGCAGAGCGTGCTCTTCCTCGCCCTGCTCGCCGCCCAGCTCGGTGTCGTCCTCGGACTGCGCTCCCGGCTGCTGACCCGGAAGAACCCGTTCCTTCCCCTCTCGGTCCTCGCCTCCGCCCTGCTGGCCCTGGCGGCGCTCTACGTGCCCTTCCTCCGTACGGCCCTCGACACCGAACCGCTCGGCGGCACGGGACTCGCCCTGGCGGCGGCCTGTGCGCCCGCCGGATTCCTCGCGGCACGGGCCGTCCGCACGGCCTTCCGAAGCACGGGTTCGCCAGGAGCGGCGGGGCTGCCGTGAGTGCGGGCACGCCGCACGCCGTGCCGGACCGTCCGTGGGCCGGACGGAACGCGGTGGGGACCGACCGGCCCTGGCCCGGTAGGGTGCCCGGTGCCAGCCTGGATGCAGTCAATCCTTCGAAGAGGGAAGGGTGGTGTGCCCGATGCAAGCGCCGCTGGTGGTAGGGGTCGACGGTTCCGAGTCGAGTCTCCAGGCGGTGGATTGGGCCGCCGACGAGGCCGCGCGTCACGCGATCCCGCTGAGGCTGGTGTACGCCTCGCTCTGGGAACGGTACGAGGGAGCGGTTCCCTCCGGCGGCCTGGATCGGCCGGCCGCGCGGATTCTCGCCGAGAACATCGTCGGAGCCGCTGCCCAGCGCGCTCTGGTGGTCGCGCCCGGCCTGACCGTCTCCACCGACGTGCTCGCCGAGGACGCCGCCGGCGCCCTGCTCGGAGAAGGGGCCTCCGCCGCGGCGGTCGTCGTGGGATCACGGGGCCGCGGGCAGCTGGCTTCTCTGCTGCTGGGCTCGGTGAGCCTGGTCGTGGCGGCCCGCAGCGCGTGCCCCGTGGTCGTGGTGCGTGGGGACGACATAGCGCTCGCCTCCCGTCATGAACGCGTCCTCCTGGGAGTCGGCGGCAAGGACGTCGAGGCTCCCGCGGTGCGTTTCGCCTTCCGTGAGGCAGCCGCACGCGGCTGCGCCCTCAGCGCTCTCAGCGCCTGGCGGGACCCCCTGCCCAGACCCGCCGAGCACCCGCTCATCACGGGCGATCCGGCACATTCGGCGGAGGCGCGCGCCATCCGCGTTCTCGACCGGGCACTCGAAGGACCGGCCCGGGAGTACCCGGATGTCCCGGTGAGCCGGGCCACTCCGGAGGGGGCGGCCTCCACGGTCCTGGTCGAGCGGTCGGCCGCGGCCGACCTGCTGGTCGTCGGAGCACGCCGTGGGGGAAGCCCCGTCGGCCTGCAACTGGGCAGGGTGGCCCACCGGGCGCTGCACCACGCCGCGTGCCCCGTCGTCGTCGTGCCCTGTCGTGACACATGAGGCCGGACGCGGCCGGCCGATGGCGCCCGCCCAGGAGATCGGGATGCACACGGAAGCGGGTGAAGGACATGGGCGGCGCACGGGAGCACATCACCTTCGGCGGAGCGCTCACGGAGCGGACGCCGGGCCTGATCGCCCACAGCATGGTCCGGCACGGGAAGGGCGGTGACTTCCGCAACCCGGAACGTATCCGCCGGTGGGCCCACCACATCGGAGCCCAACTCGCCCCGCCCTCCTGACCGATCGCGAGGGTCCGGGCTGTTCCGCCACAGGAGGAAGGCATGGTGAGGGACCACGATCCCGGGCGACGCGCTGATGAACGCCGCCGCCCGGCCCGCCACCCCACCACCCCGCTGATCCGGCCGATGACATCGCGACACGGGACCGACGATGGCTGAGGGAGCACCGACCGAGGACCCGGCCTTCCCCGCGCCGGGCGAGGCATTCGATCCGAGCGAGCCCGTCTCCCGGCTGCGTCGTGAACTCGCCACCGGCCCCGAAGGGCTCTCCGCACGCGAGGCCGCCCGCCGCCTCGCCGTCCATGGCCCCAACGAGGTGCGGTCGAAGGCGCGTTCCTCCATCGCCCGCGAGCTGTCCACACAGCTCGCCCACCCCCTGGCCCTCCTCCTGTGGGCCGCCGCGGCCCTCGCCTTCGTGGCCGGACTGGCCGTGCTCGGCTGGGCGATCCTCGCGGTGATCGCCGTCAACGCCGCCTTCGCGCTGCTCCAGGAACGCCAGGCCGAGCGGGCGGTCGAGACCCTCGCCCGCTACCTGCCCGAGCACGCCCTCGTGGTCCGGGACGGCAGGACGGGACAGGTCGGGGCCCGGGACCTCGTTCCGGGCGATGTGGTCCTCCTGGAGGAAGGAGACAGGGTTCCGGCCGACGCACGGCTGACCGAGGGAGGGGTCGAGGTCGACCTCTCCATGCTGACCGGGGAGTCCGCGCCCGCGGAGAGGACGGATGCCGCAGGCCGGGCAGGCGCCCCGCTCATCGAGGAACCCAACCTCGTGTTCAGCGGGACGACCTGTCTCGGAGGGCAGGCCCGGGCCACGGTCTACGCCACCGGGAACCACACGGAGCTCGGACGCATCGCGGCGCTCAGCCGGCGCTCCGGACGAGAGCCGAGCCCGCTGGAACAGCAGGTCAAGAAAGTCGCCTGGCTCATCGCGGCCGTGGCCGTCGCGATGGGAATGATCTTCCTCCTCGTCGGGGTGGCCGTCGGCCTGCCGCTCACCGACTCCCTGACGTTCGCGATAGGTCTCCTCGTCGCCAACGTCCCCGAGGGCCTGCTTCCGACGATCACCCTGGCCCTTGCGGTGGGCGTACGGTCGCTCGCGCGCCGAGGAGCGGTGGTGAAACGGCTGAGCGCCGTCGAGACCCTGGGCTCCACCGACGTCATCTGCACCGACAAGACCGGCACGCTCACCCTCAACCGGATGCGCCTGCAGACGGTGTGGACTCCCGGTCACGGCACCTCACCGGGCCCCTGGGCCGCCGAGGCCGCGCACACCGCCTCGCTGTGCACCACCGTCAGCCGTACGGACGAAGGGGCCCTGCGGGGCGACCCCACCGAGACCGCCCTCGTCGAAGGGGCGGCCGAGCGGGGTGCGCCCCTGGACCTGGACGAGCGTGACGCGGGACGGCGCGCCCTGTTCCGGTTCGACCCCCGGCTGCGGTTGATGTCGGTCGTCCAGAGCGGGCGGGGAACCGGCCCCCTCCGCGTCGTGGTGAAAGGCGCCCCCGAGGCCGTGCTGCCACACGTCGGAGCCGACGCGGACATCGAGGCGGCACGTGAGGCCGCGGAGAGCATGGCGGGGCAGGGCATGCGCGTCCTGGCGGTCGCGGGACGGGAGTGGCCCGAAGGCACGCAAGTCCCGTCGCAGCGACAGGACGCCGAGTCCGGGCTGACGCTGCTGGGGCTGGTCGGGCTCTACGATCCCCCGCGCACGGAGGTGGCCGAGGCCGTGCGCCGCTGCCACGACGCCGGTATCCGGGTGCTCATCGTGACCGGCGACAACGGTGCCACAGCGGCCGCCGTGGCCCGTGAGGTCGGCATAGGCGTTCCCCGACTGCACGTCGTGCCCGCATCGGAATCGATCACGGACGAGGAACTCGACCGGCTTCTCATGGAGGACGACGTCGAAGTGGTGTTCGCACGGTCCTCGCCCGAGACGAAACTGAAGGTGGCCGACGCCCTGCGTGCCCACGGCCGGATCGTGGCGATGACCGGCGACGGCGTGAACGACGCCCCGGCGTTGCACCGGGCCCACATCGGCGTGGCCATGGGCAGGTCGGGCACCGACGTGGCACGCGAGGCCGCCACCATGGTCCTGACCGACGACGACTTCGCCACCATCGTCGCCGCGGTCGAATCCGGCCGACGCGTCTACGACAACGTACGGAAGTTCATCGTCTACATCTTCGCGCACACCACCCCGGAGGTCGTGCCGTTCCTCGTGTTCGCGCTGTCGGCCGGAACCGTCCCGCTCCCGCTCACCGTGCTGCAGATCCTCGCCATCGACCTGGGCACCGAAACCGTGCCCGCCCTGGCGCTGGGCCGCGAGCGGTCCGAGCCCGGCACCATGAAACGACCGCCCCGGCCGCACCGCCAGGGAGTCATCTCCCGCGACATGCTGATACGCAGCTGGGGCTGGCTCGGTCTGGTGTCGGCCGTGGTGGTGATGGGCGCGTTCTTCTACGTGCTGTGGCGCTCGGGCTGGACTCCCGGAGCGCCGACCGGCGAGGGGACGGCCCTCCACCACGCCTACACCATGGCCACGACAGCCACCTTCGCCGGCATTGTCTCCTGCCAGGTCGGTACCGCCGTCGCGGCCCGCACCGACCACGCCGCCCTCCGCGAGATCGGCCTGTTCACCAATCCCCTGCTGCTCGCGGGGATCGCCTTCGAACTGGCCTTCACCGCTGCTCTTGTCTACCTTCCGCCGCTCCAGGAACTGTTCGGCACGGCCGCGCTGCCCTGGGACGTCGTGGTGCTCGTGGCCACGTTCCCCTTCATCGTCTGGGGAACGGACGAGCTGCGACGCGCACGCAGGCGACGGCGTCCGGGCCGGGCCGCCCGATGATCCGGGTGCGGCACCGGCACCGTCCGCAGCGGCGGTCCCGCCACCGTCAGCTGATCGCCGGTCCGGAGCCGTTGAGCCACACCCACGGTGCCCAGTCGGAGAAGCCGGTCTGCCAGGTGTGGTAGACGCCCGCATGGCTGGTCCCGAACACCTCCAGGCGGCCGTCGGCGTTGGTGGCGGCGGTGATGTCCGTACCGCCGGTGCCGATGGTGGCCCAGTCGCTGAAGGGCGCGTTGATCCCGGTCTGCCAGGCGTGGACGGCGATCTCCCCGCTGATCGCGAAGACCTCCACCCGGCCGTCGGCGGTCCGCTCGCTGGTGAGCTTCGCGTCGGCCGGTCCGCCGGTGCGCACCCAGCCCGACCAGGAGGTCGGGTTCTCCTGGTACCGGTGGAAGATGCCCTCCGGTCCGGAGGCGAACACCTCCAGGCGACCGTCGGCATTGTGGTCCACCGTCAGATCGTGGCCGCCCTCGCCGAAGCGTTCCCAGGCGGACCAGCCGCCGCTGGGGGCCAGCTGGTACTGGTGCTCGAAGACCGTGCCGTTGAGCGCGAACACCTCCAGGCGACCGTCGGGGGACTTCTCCATCTCCAGCCGGGCGTCGACGGGACCGCCACCGGTGAACTCCCAGCCCGACCAGCCGGCGTTCGGCCCGGTCTGGTACCGGTGGTACACGCCCTTCGGGCCGGAGGCGAAGACCTCGATACGGCCGTCGGCGTTCGTTCCGGCGGCGATGTACCGGCCGGCGGTGCCGAACTCCTCCCAGCCGGACCACTCCTTGGACGGGCCGGTCTGGTAGATGTGCTGGGCCGTCTCGCCGTTGATCGCCAGCAGCTCCAGCCGCCCGTCCGCGTTGGGCGCGATCGCCATCTGCGCGTCGCGCGGTCCGCCGAGCGGCCGCCAGGCCGACCAACTGCCGTTCACCTCGGTCTGCCAGGCGTGGTGGACCCCGTCGGCGCCGGCCGCGAAGGTCTCCAGCCGGCCGTCGGCCGACCGCGCCGACACCACCCGGCCCGTCTCGGACGGGCTGACGACGCGGTGGGCGGGGGCCTCGACGACCTTCCTGTAGCGGAACGGCTTGGCGACGAACCGGCCTCCGCTCGTGGTGTAGTTGATCGGCCGCTCGTAGCGGACGGACCCGTTCCCGCCCATCTCCTCCATGGTGAAGAAGCGCGTGTGCTGATGGTTGGCCCAGCCGGCGAACAGCACGACGTGCCCCGCGTCGCCACCGGTTCCCGGCCCGAGCGTGCCGACGGCGTCCCCGGGCTTCAGATCCTCCCAGCCGATCGGGTCCATGAACTCGGGCAGGGTGACCGTACTGGGGGACGAGGCCAGGTGCAGGGCCATGGAGACGAAGCCCGAGCAGTCGGTGCGGTAGTGCCTGCCCTGCAGGTCCGGGTGGGAGTCGTTCTGGTTGTAGTAGACGTTCAGATCCACCCAGTGCTGGGCCCGGAGGAGGATCTCGTCGCGGCTGATCGGGCCGCCCACGTCCGACCGAACGCGCTGGGCGGAGCGGAGGCCGTTGCCGTGTCCGGCGGCACCGGCCGCGGATCCGGTCGCGAGGACGGTCGCGCCGGCGAGGGACAGCGCGGCCGAGAATCCACCGGCGGCTCTGAGCAGCGCTCTGCGGGAGGGATGGTGTGCGCTCACAACGGGCTCCTGGTCGGTAGCGATACGAGGCACGTACGAGAGGGGGGACCGCCGTGATCGCGCCGGGTCGCGCAGGGGGCGCGCCGGGTCACGGTGTGGTCGCGCTGAAGGTAGCCGAGCGGGGTGCGGTCCTGGGATCCGGAGAATTGCGGATGGACGACCGCGGCCGGTCCGGCTAAGGCCGGCGGAGCGAAGCCTGTCGGACCGTCAAGTGCCGTGTCCCCGTGTCTCCTTGTCCACTCGGCCCCTTGTCGCTGTGGTTCGCCTACCCGTCAGGACCGTCGGCCTAGAGGACGTGAGCCGCTTCTGTCAGTCCGTAAGGTTCCGGATACTCCTCCCGGGCGTGGCTCGCTAGCTTCCGAACGCCGGTGTCGCTGTGAAGGCAGCCGGGTCCTCAGCCAGCCCGCCCACAGGAGGTCACCTTGACCGCGCAGCACCCCACCCGCAGAAGCATCCTCAAGTCCGCCGGCGGGCTCACCGCCGCGGCGGCCCTGGGAGCCGGCGGCGTTCTCGCGTCGGCGTCTCCGGCCGCGGCGGTCGGCGACGGCTTCGGCCTGCGCATCACGGAGCGCGGCGAGCAGGATCACCGGATGTGGTACTACCGGTTCCAGACCTCCGCCATCGGCGGCTGGACCCCGGCCGTCAACGTACTGCTGCCCGACGGCTACCACACCAGCGGGCGCCGCTACCCCGTCCTCTATCTGTTCCACGGCGGCCTGGAGGACTTCATCACCTTCGACGCGCATCACGACATCCGGGGTCTGACCGCCTGGAAGGACCTCATCGTCGTGATGCCCGACGGCGGGCGCGCCGGCTGGTACTCCAACCCGGTGAACACCAACGTCGGCGCCCGGGACTGGGAGCACTTCCACATCGCGCAGCTCCTCCCGTGGATCGACGCCAACTTCCGTACGTACGCCGAGTACGACGGCCGGGCCGTCTCCGGCTTCTCGATGGGCGGCTTCGGCGCCCTGAAGTACGCGGCCAAGTACTACGGCCACTTCGCCTCGGTCAGCGCCCACTCCGGCCCGGCCAACCTGCGCGGGGGCAACGGCGACCTGGTGACCCACTGGGCCAACGCCTCCTCCGCCGCCGTGGAACTGGGCGGCGGCACCATCTACGGCGTGCCCTTCTGGGACCAGGCCCGGGTCAGCGCGGACAACCCGTGCGAGCGCGTCGAGAGCTACCGGAACAAGCGGGTCTTCCTGGTCGCCGGCACCAGCCCCCAGGACATCCAGGGATACGCCAACGAGACCGTGGTGCTCGCCACCCAGCGGGAGTTCAGGTGGCACCTCGACCGCGCGGGCATCCCCCACGAGCCGCATGAGGTGGACGGCGGCCACTGGGTCCGCCGGGATCTGCTGGAGCGCGACATCAACGGTGTCATCGCCCGCCTGCGCAAGGCATGACGGGGGGCCTCGCGTGATGTCCGTCGTTTTCCGAGGCGTTTCCGGGCGGGTGCTCGGGTTGCTTCTCGCGCTGACCGTGATCCTTCTGCCGGGGCTCGTCGCCGGCTCACCTGCCGGGGCGCAGACCGTTTCCGCCCCGGTCCCGGCCCGGGCCGTCGGCGTCGCCGCCGCCGCGAGCGACCTGTGTGCCGAGGTCGGTTACAACGCCGGCTTCCGGGGCGAGAGCCTGGTGACCGCCGTCGCCGTCGCCCTGGCGGAGTCCAGCTGCAATCCGCAGGCGTACAACCGCACGAACAACACGCCCCCGTCCACCGACCGCGGACTGTGGCAGATCAACGACTACTGGCATGCCGAAGTCAGCGACGCCTGTGCCTATGACGCGCAGTGCAATGCGAACGAGGCCTTCCGTATCTCCTCCAGGGGTACGAACTGGAGCCCCTGGTCCACCTACAACCAGGGCCACCACCAGCGGCACATGGGCACGGCACGGGCCGCCGTGGACCGTCTCAACCACCCCGGGCCCGGTCCCGCGCCGCTGGTCTATCCGGCGGAGTCGGGCCGAGTCGTGTCGGCGCGGTCCTCGGACGGGCGTCTCGAGGTGTTCGCCGCGGGGGCCGACGGCGTGCACCATGCCTGGCAGGAGAACATCAACGGCACCTGGTCGGAGTGGGAGTTCATCGCCGGTCCCGCGGGAGCGGAGCTGGCGATCGGGCCGAACGCCGACGGCCGGCTGGAGGTGTTCGCGATCAACGACCGAATCCTCCAGCACCGCTACCAGGACCGGCCCTCCGGCGGCTGGTCCGGCTGGGAGAACTTCGGCGAAGGCGGCCATGACCTCGCCGTGGGCTCCAACAACGACGGCCGTCTTGAGGTCTTCGCCTCCGGCCCCGAGGACGTGTTCCACCGGTTCCAGACGGCCCCCAACAGCGGCTGGTCGGGCTGGGAAGGGACCGGCGGCGGCCCGGGGAGGAGCCGTGTCGAACTGGCGAAGGCGCCGGACGGCCGGCTGGAGGTGTTCGCCCTCAACGGTGAGGTCTTCCAGCATCTCTACCAGACGTCCGTGAACGGCGGCTGGTCACCCTGGGAGGACTTCGGTACCGGTGGTCATGACCTGACCGTCGACCACAACCAGGACGGCCGGATCGAAGTGTTCGCCTCCGGGCCCGTCGGCGTCTTCCACCGGTACCAGACCGGTCCCACGAGCTGGTCCGGCTGGCAGGAGACCGGTGGTCTCGCCAACTCCCAGCTGACCAGTCAGCGCACCGTGGACGGGCGGGTCGAGGTGTTCGCGATCAACGCGAGCGATGCCCAGCACATGTGGCAGACCGGGGTGAACGCCCCGTACAGCCCGTGGGAGACCTTCGGCGACGGTGGCACGGAGATCACCGCGGCGGCCAACGCCGACGGACGGATCGAGGTCTTCGGGACCAATCCCACCGGGGTCTACCACCGCTGGCAGACCGGCTTCTCCACCTGGTCCCAGTGGGGCTGGCTCAAGGAGACCGCGGGACCCGCGGTCAACTGACGACGACGTACCTCCGGAGCGTTCTCGTGCATCCGTTCAGCAGGCGCCACCTGCTGCGCGCGGCCGGAGCGGGAGCCCTCGTGCTCCCGCTCACCGGCCGTGCTCCAGCCGTGGCCTCCGTCCCCGGGCCGGCGCCCCGGTGGGTCGGCGCCGGATCCTTCACCCACGTCCACGACCCCTCCCCACCGGGCCGGCGCCGCTACCTCAACGACCACACCCTGATCCGGGCGAACGGCCGGTGGCGCCTGTTCAGCATCGTCGGCGACAGCGCGGCGCCCGGCGAGGCCCCGGACAGCGCCGCGGAGATCTCCTTCGCCCACGCCTCCGCGCCCGCCCTCCACGGACCCTGGACCACCCACCCCGACGCACTGACCGTCGACCCGGGCCACCACGGCGAGGAGCACCTGTGGGCCCCGCACGTCATCGAGGCAGACGGGCGGTACTGGATGTTCTACGCCGCGGGCGGCAGCGCCGGCGCCGCGATCGGTCTCGCCACCTCCACCGACCTGTTCAGCTGGACCCGCCTGCCCTCCGGCCCCCTCTTCCGCGGGCACGTCGCGCGTGACCCCATGGTCGTGCGGATCGGCGACGAGTGGGTCATGTACTACACCGAGCTCTCCGCCTCCGACGACCGCCACCTGGTCTGCTACCGCCGCTCCGGAGATCTGCTGCACTGGAGCGAGCCCGGCATCGCGTACACCGACGCGAGCACCGGCGCCACCGGCGTCTCGGTCACTGAGTCGCCCTTCGTGGTCGAACGGGACGGCTGGTACTACCTGTTCATCGGGCCGAGGGGAGGGTACGAGGGCACCGACGTCCTGGCCTCCCGGGATCCCTTCCGCTTCGCGCTCGACGGATACGCCGGCCATGTGCCCGGTCACGCCGTGGAACCGGTCGCCGACGGGGACCAGTGGTACGCGAGCGCCGCGGGCTGGTTCCGCGACGGCCTGTACCTGGCACCGCTGCACTGGCGGGCCACGCCCCCTTCGTGGCGGAGCCCGGACAACCCGGTCGCCGCCGTGGACGTACAGGGCCGGCTGACCGTGTTCGCCCTCGACGCCGGAGACCGTTCGATGCTGCGGCGCGTCCAGCTCGACCCGGAGGCCGGCACCTGGTCGGAGTGGGAGGAGTTCGGCGGGCCGGCCGGCGCGGTCCCCACCCTCGGGCACAACTCCTCCGGCGGACTGGAGGTGTTCTCCCTCGCCCCCGGCGGCGCCAACCTGCACCACCGGGTGCAGCGACCGGACGGCGGTTGGTACGCGTGGGAGGAGTTCGGCGGGCCGGCCGGGGCCGCCCCCGCCGTGGCCCGCGCAGCCGACAGACGGCTGGAGGTCTTCGCGCCGAGCCCCGACGGCAGCGTCGTCTCCCGGCGGCGGCAACGGTCGCCCGGGTCGCTGACCTGGGACCCGTGGGAAGCCGGATTCGGCGGGCCGACGGGCGCGCCACCGGTCGTCGCGGTCAACGCGGACGGCCGGCTGGAGGTGTTCGCCCTCGTACGCGGAGGCGCGGAGATCCGGCACCGGTGGCAGCTGGCGCCGGGCGGCGACTGGTCCCCGTGGCACCGGTTCGGCACCGCGGCCGGAGCGGCTCCACGGGTGATGCGCGACGGCAGCGGCCGGCTCACCGTCGCCGCGATCGGGCCGTCCGGTCTGGGGTCCTTCCAGCGCCGCCAGTCGGCGCCGAGCGGAGGATGGGACGACTGGCTGCCTCTGTTCGGCTGGTCGGCCGCGGCCCCGCTGCTCGTGACCGGCGCCGACGGCCGGCTGGAGGCGTTCGTCCTGTCCCCGGGCGGTGACCGGATCGATCACCGCTGGCAGACCGCGCCCGGCGAGGGCTGGAGCCCCGGCGGCGCGTTCGGCGAACCGGACACCGTGCTCGCCGCGCCCCCCTCCGCCGCCGTGGACGCGACCGGACGGATCCATGTCTTCGCGGTCACCGCCGACGGCCGGGTGCGGACGCGGGTGCAGGACCGCCCGGGCGGCGGCTGGCAGCCCTGGACCTCCTTCGGCGACCGCGCCGTGGACCCCTGGGCCTGACGATCAACGAGGAGCGTGGCGGGCCTTATCCTCGGCGGATGAATTCCGTGCCACCGCCCAAGGTCATCACGCGCCACCACGACGGGCGGATCCATGCCTACGTGGTGGACTCCGGCGCCCACGGGACGCTGGAGCCCGCCGCGGTGTTCCGGCCACGGGCCGGTGACGAGGTCGTGGAGTCGGCGGTCCGGCACGATCTGGAGAGGGTCGTGTACACGACGCTGAACGGTGTCGTCTGCCTCACCCGGGCCGGTGACCCGGTGTGGGCCTCGGACTTCGAGCCCCGTTCGGACGTGAGGCACGGCCACCGGCCCGGCTGTGCCCTGTCCGCGGACGGCCGGACGGTATGGGTCTACCGGCCCGACGCGATGGCGGGACGCGCGGGCGAGGACCAGTGGGTGGTGCACGACGCCGACAGCGGAGTGGTTCTCGCCCGCCGGGAACTGGGGACGGTCGGGCACGGCGGCGGCCACCATGTGCACCCCGTGGACGGCAGCGTCTACCTCGACATCGGCGAGGGGCAGGACGGTGTCGTGGTTCTCCGGGGCACGGCCGAGGTGGTCGGGGGAGACGGGACGGCCGCGTTCACGACGTACCCGTGGCATGACCGCTGCCTGATCGGTCTGGCCCCGTCCGGACGGCAGTTCATGACCGTCGACCACGGACAGGCGGATGTGTCCTTCCACCGCCACCCCGACGGGGAGGTGCTCTGCACGCTCCCGGTCGAGTCCTTCGGATACGACCCGGAGGAGACCTTCCTGGAATGGAGCGGCGGCTACCTGACCGAGGACACGGCCGTCGTCACCCTGGGCGGTGAGAGCGAGGACGAGGAGGAGTGGTTCCGCCACCACCTGGTCGACGTCCGCACGGGCACGCCCGGCGGCGTGATCACCGTCGAGGCGACCGGACCGTACGAGATGGTGCCCCTGGGCGACGGTTCCTGGCTCACCGACGGCCCCGGCGGTCACCCCGTCCGCCGGTCCCGCGCCCGGTCCTGACCTGTCGGTCAGGGACTATCGGTCAGGGACTAGCGGGACGACCCGGCGGACGTACGCCCCGGATCGGCCAGCACCCGGGCGGCGAAGGCCTCGACGCCGTCCACGACCGCTTCGAAGCGCGGGGAGTGGAAGACATCGAACGAGTGCTGCGCGCCCGGCAGTTCGGCGTAGACCACGGTGTCGTCCGAGACCTGGCGCAGCCGGCCGACGAAGTACCGGGCGGCCTCCACGGTCGCTAGCGCGTCCTTGGTGCCATGGACGACGAGAACCGGCGGCGCACCGGAATGGAGGTAGCCCTGCGGCTGGTTCGGGGACGGCGCCTCGGCGGGCCGGTCGCCGAAGTAGTGCCCGTAGTAGCCGTAGAGGCAGATCCTCGCGAGCCGGTGCAGCAGGGGCCGTGCCTCGCGGCTCTTCGCTCCGCCGGTGAAGTGGCCGCCGTGGAAGTAGACCAGGACGGGCCCGCCCCGTGGTGTGTCGCGGTGGCGGTAGACGTCGAGGAGATTCCGCCGCCCGGCCGGCCCGTAACGGATGTTGGGGATCCGCTCCACGTCGTGACTCCACATGAGCGCCGGCAGCAGCAGGATGCGGGCCCAGGGGCGGTGCCGGCGCAGCGGTACGCGCACCTGCTCCCGCCAGTCGGCCCCCAGCCCGTGCCGGAGCGCCGACCCGATCACCCGGTCCGTCCGCACGCCCCGCCAGGCGGAGACCGCCAGACCGGCGGTGGCGACGGCGGCCACCGCGGCCGTCACCTTGGCGCCCGGCGACCGCAGATCGCCCTGGGCGGCGGCCAGCACCGTGGAGCCCACCAGGAGGAAGAGCCCCATGAACGGCACCTCGTTGATGCCCAGGCCGAACCAGAAGCTCATGCTCGCCAGCGGCCGGGGCCGGCGCGGCGCGACCACGGCGAAGAAGGTGCACCAGGTGAGGACCGCCGTCGACGCCACGTACCCCATCGGCATGCTCATGACCGTTCCCCCGTCACATCCGAGAAGGCTTCCGGCACTTCCCCGCCCCGGTGCGCCTCAGTTTTCCCGTGCATCCGCCGTGTATCAACGACGAAGTCGGTATCGATCCATAACCCCGAGACCCGGCACGGCCGGTCGTGGTCAGTGCTGTTCGCCGTCGAATCGCGCGAACATGTCGATGAGCGGCTGCGGGGCGCGGGGGTCGAAGATGACCTCGAGTCCCTCGGCGGACTCCCGGGCCGTGTCCTCGGCGCGCGGGAACATGATCTCCTCGTAGGCGGTCAGCGCCGTCTCGGTGTCGCCGGGGTGCGCGGCCAGGCAGCGCCCGAGGTCCGCGCCGTCGATCAGGGCCAGGTTGGCGCCCTCTCCGGCGAACGGAGACATCAGATGGGCCGCGTCGCCGAGGAGCGTGACGCCCGGGGTCCGGGGCCAGCGGTGACCCGCGGGCAGGGCGTGGATGTGGCGGGGTACGAGCGGGCCGTCCGCCGCGTCGATGAGATCGCGCAGGGCGGGCGCCCAGCCGTCGAAGTGCTTCGCGAGGATCGCCTTCGCCGCGTCGGTGTCGGTGAAGTCGACGGTGCCCAGCCAGCTTTCGTCCGCGCGCAGCGCCACATAGATGTGCAGGCTGCCGTCCGTCTCGCGGTGGCCGAGGAAGCCTTTCTCCTCGCCGAGCGCGAAGAACATACCGCCGCCGATCAGCCCGGCCGCCCCGGGGTGGCGTACGTCCGCGTCGTTCAGGTCGAGTTCGACGAACGAGACGCCGGTGTACGCGGGGGTCGCCGGGGACACCAGAGGGCGGACGCGCGACCACGCGCCGTCGGCGCCGACGAGCAGATCCGTGGTGAACACCGAGCCGTCGGCCAGCACGACCTCGTGCCCGCCCCCGTCCAGCGGACGGCAGGACACCGCCTTGGCGTTCCAGCGCACGGCGCCGTCCGGGAGCGAGGAGAGCAGCAGGTCCCGCAGGTCCCCGCGGTCGATCTCGGGGCGGCCGCCGCCGCCGTCGTCCGGCTCCTCGCGCCGGACGGCGCCGTGCCGGTCGAGGACGCGCATCGCCTGGCCGCCGGGGTGGACCCGGCCGGCGAACTCCTCGTACAGGCGGGCTTCGCGCAGGGCCGCCTGGCCGGTCTCCTCGTGGATGTCGAGCATGCCGCCCTGGGTCCGCGCCGCCGGGGACGCCTCCAGGTCGAAGACGGTCGCGTGGACGCCGTGCACGTGCAGGACGCGGGCGAGGGTGAGACCGCCGAGTCCGCCGCCGATGACGGCGATCGGGTGGTGGGGGGTGGTGGCCATGGTGCGGGTCCTTTCGCGGGGGCGGCCGCCGTCCGGTGGGGGGAGCCGGGTCAGGCGGGATCGCGCGGGGTGGTGAGGGCGCCGTTGACGACCGCGTGGAACAGCCAGCGCAGACGTTGTGCCGGGGTTCCGGACATCAGGTCGTCGCCGAGGGCGGCGATCCGGGGATGGGTGTCGGCCGGTGCTGCGCGCAGGGCCTCGGCCAGGGCGTTCCACTCCTCGCCCGCCGAGGCGCTCTCGTCGCGGGCGGAGTGCTCGGCGGCGGTCGCGGTGGCCACCTGGAGCAGCAGGTCGACCCCCCACGCCGCCTGCCCGTCGGGGACGCCGCCTTCGTGGAGGAGAGACAGGATCCCCTCGACCAGGGCGAGGTAGTGGGTGCCGGACGGGCGCACCACCAGCGCGGAGTGCGCGAGGCTCGGGTGTTCGAACAGGACGCCCGTGTACGAGACGAGCACCGAGGCGAGCCGGTCGCGCCAGTCGCCCGGACCCGTCACGGGGCCCAGGTCGACCGCGCCGAGGAACTCCTCCAGGATCGCCGCGTGCAGGTCGGCGGTGCCGGAGAAGTAGACGTACAGCGAGGCCGGTCCGGTGTCGAGCTCCTTCGCCAGCCGCCGCACGGTGACACGCTGCAGCCCCTCGGACCGCATGATCCGTACGGCCGCCGTGACGATCGCCCCGTGACTCAGGGCGGGCTTCGCCGGACGCTCCCGGCGGCTCCGGGGGGCGGGAGAGGAGGAAGGGGTCATGCCACCACCGTAACGAACATGTTCGTTACGAACAAGTTCGTTCGCGACCGGCGGGCGCTGCGGGGCGGTGCGGGTGCTGTGCGGGTGCTGTGCGGGGCGAGTCTCAGGGGCGGGCGAGGACCCCGGTGAGCAGGACGGCCAGCGTCTCTTCGAGCGTCGCGGTGAAGTCGAGCCGCAGGGCCGCCAGCGAAGGGTCCGCCTCGTAGGCCGCCAGCATCGCGGCCGAGGGCTGGGCGTGCGTCCAGATCGCGCCGGTCACCAGGAGCACCCCGGCGGCGAACCGTCCCGCGCGGTGCTCGTCCAGCTCCGGCACGCGCTCGCGTACGAGCCGGGCCAGCTCGGCGACGTTCGCCAGGGCGGCGCGCTTGTAGGCCGCGGCCACCTCCGGGGATACGTTGCGCTCCAGGACCGCCGCCTGGGCGCTGATCAGATCGCAGAGCACCGGGCGGGCGGCGAGCGACGCGGCCAGGGTCGCGGCCACCCGGTCCGTGCGCTCGGCGGCCGGGGCCCCGGCGTCCACCGTCGCCGCGAACTCCGCGTCCAGGCCGGCCAGCCAGTCGCGCTGGGCGCTGCCCAGCAGCTCCAGTAGTACGGCCTCGCGGGACTCGAAATAGCGCAGCACGTTCGACTTCGCCAGCCCCACCCGCCGGCTCAGCTCGTTCAGGCTCACCTGGGCCACGGGCAGCTCGGTGAGCATCGCCGCCGCGGTGTCGAGGATCGCTCGGCGGCGCACCGCGCGCTGCTCCTCGCTGCGGGCGCGCTGGAAGGGCGTCTCTGTCATACGGACACCTTACAGACCCTCGGTCTGTTGTTATCGGACCGGTGGTCTGCTAGCGTTTTCATCAAGAGACCGCCGGTTCTTTATCGGCGGGTCCAGTCTGTCGTGAAGGAGTCCGCCATGTACGCCGTTCCGGATCAGAGCGGGAAGACCGCCGTCGTCACCGGAGCCAACAGCGGCACCGGAAAGGAGGCCGCCCGCCGGCTCGCCGGGGCCGGAGCGCACGTCGTCATGGCGGTCCGCACCCCCGCCAAGGGCGAGCGAGCCCGCGCCGAGATCCTCGCCGAGCACCCCGGGGCCCGGATCGAGGTCCGTCGCGTCGACCTCGCGGAGCTGGCATCCGTCCAGGCGTTCGCCGACGGGCTGATCGCCGACGGCGTCCCCGTCGACCTGCTGCTCAACAACGCCGGGGTGATGGCCCCGCCGACCCGGATGACCACCGCCGACGGCTTCGAGCTGCAGTTCGGCAGCAACTACCTGGGCCCCTTCGCGCTCACCGTCCGGCTGCTCCCGCTGCTGCTCGCCGCCCCCGCGCCCCGGGTCGTCACGATGAGCAGCGGCACCGCCGCCTACGGCCGGATCCGGTTCGACGACCTCCAGTGGGAGCGCCGCCGCTACAGCGCCAATCTGTCCTACGCGCAGTCCAAGCTCGCCGACCTGATGATGACCCGGCAGCTGGCGGACGTGGCCGCCGAGCGCGGCTGGGAGCTGCTGAGCACCGGCGCCCACCCCGGGTACACCCGCACCAACCTCCAGACGGCGGGCGCGAGTCTGGGCCGGGACAAGCCCAAGCGCTCGATGCTCAACTCGATGAACATCCTGCCGTCCCAGCTCCCCGAGCAGGGCGCCGAACCCCTGCTGTACGCGGCCACCGCCGCCGACGTCGCCCCCGGCAGCTACTACGGCCCCGGCGGACGCTTCGGACTCGTCGGTCCCACCGCCCCCGCCCGCATCACCCGCCGGGCCCTCGACCCGGCCGCCAACGCCCGGCTCTGGGCCGCGTCCGAACGGCTCACCGGAGTGTCGCTGCCCGCCCACGCCGCCTGACCCGATGCGCGGGAAGCGGAAGGACCCCGCAGGACCCGGCCGGACCGTGCGTCAGGACAGGTCCTCGCGGCCGAACCACGAAGGAACTTCCGGCACATCGGCGTCCCACGCCTTCGGCGGTTCGGGCGGCGGCGGAGGCGTCCGGCGGCGCACCGGGGCCGGTGCGGACGGTTCCGGTTCCTCCTCCGGGGCGGGCTCCGGCGCGGCGGACGGCTCCGGGGCCGCACTGTCCAGGAGCTGCTCGGCCACCGTGAACCGGCAGTGGAAGCTCTGCCAGGACCCGTCCAGGACCAGCAGGAAGCCGTCCTGCTCCCGGTAGATCCGCCGGCGCCGGGGACTGAACGGATGGGTCGGCGCATAGGTCTCGGCGCGCACCCGCAGGGCCTCCCACGCCTCCTCGCGGGTACCGTCCACATGGCCCAGCACATCGGCCGACCACATCCGGCGCTGCCCCCCGAATCCGAGATTCTGCTCCACGATCAGCCCCCACCTGGGCATCGTCCCCCGATCGTCGTCCGTCCCACCTTGCCGGAAGCACCCTGCCGCAAGCGCGCTTCCCCGGCGTACCATTGTTCCCGATCTTGTACGCGTACCGGCACCGCCCCCGTGCACCGCTGAGCCGGAGGTACCCGCGGATGAACGACACCTCGCCCGGACGGCCCGATCCGGGGCTCTTCGGGCCCCGGTCGGTCACCTGGCAGATGCACGGCGACCCGATGATGTGGATCGCGGGCATCCGCGCCCTCTACCTCCAGGCACTCCACCCGCGCGCCGTGCGCGGGGTCACCCAGAACAGCGACTTCCGCCGGGACGCCTGGGGGCGGCTCCTGCGCACGGCCTCCTTCGTCGGCACCATCACCTACGGAACCACCGACGCCGCCGAACAGGCCGGCGCCCGGGTCCGCCGGATCCACCGCGGCCTCAAGGCCACCGACCCGGACACCGGGGAGACGTACGGCGTCGACGAACCG
Organism: Streptomyces sp. DSM 106670; assembly: GCF_055792845.1. Taxonomy (NCBI): domain Bacteria; kingdom Bacillati; phylum Actinomycetota; class Actinomycetes; order Kitasatosporales; family Streptomycetaceae; genus Streptomyces; species Streptomyces sp. DSM 106670. The sequence continues at coordinate 166,789 of NZ_CM147704.1, read as the reverse complement.
GAGCTGCTGCTCTGGGTGCACTGCGCCGAGGCCGACTCCTACCTCCAGGTCCAGCGCCGCTCCGGCTTCCCCCTCACCGACGCCCAGGCCGACCGGTACATCGACGAACACCGCACCGGCGCCCGCCTCGTCGGCCTCGACCCGGACCGGGTGCCCGCCACCACCGCCGCACTCGCCGCCTACTTCGAGCGCGTACGCCCCGAACTCGCCGCCGGGGCCGAGGCGGCCGACGTCGACGACTTCCTCCGCAGCCCGCCCGTGCGCCCCTGGCTCGTCCCGGCGCGCGCCCTGCTGTGGCGGCGCGTCGCGGCCCTCGCCTACCAGTCCCTGCCCCCGTACGCCCACGAGCTGTACGGCAGACCGGCCCCGCCGCCGGCCGCCGTCGACCGGCGGCTGCGCGCTGCCGGCGCCGTCCTGCGCGCGATCCCGGACCGGGTGCGCTGGCAGCTGCCGCCCGGTCATATCCTCGGGGCGATGGCACGGCTGGGACCCGGCAGCCGCCCCGCCGCGTACAAACTCCGCGGACCGGCCGCCATACTGGACGGGCCAGGGAGGGCATAGCGCCAGCAGCGGGAACAGCGGGGAACAAACGGGGGCGGGAAGCGGCAGATGGCGGACACCAGGCTGATCCAGAGCCGGTACCGACTGCTCGAACTCATCGGGCGTGGCGGCATGGGCGAGGTGTGGCGCGCCCGCGACGAGTCGCTGGGCCGTCAGGTCGCCGTGAAATGCCTCAAGCCCATGGGCCCCCAGCACGACCGGGCGTTCACCCGGATCCTGCGCGAACGCTTCCGGCGCGAGGCCCGGGTCGCCGCGTCCCTCCAGCACCGGGGCGTCACCGTCGTCCACGACTTCGGCGAGCACGAGGGCGTGCTGTACCTCGTCATGGAACTGCTCGACGGGCAGAACCTGAGCCAGCTCCTGGCGGACAACCAGCAGCACCCGCTGCCCGTCGACCATGTCGTCGACATCGCGGAACAGGTCGCCGACGCCCTCGGCTACACCCACCGCCAGGGCATCGTCCACCGCGACCTCAAGCCCGCCAACATCATGCGGCTGACCGACGGCACGGTGAAGATCTGCGACTTCGGCATAGCGCGCCTCGGCCACGACATCGGCATGACCTCCCGGCTCACCACCACCGGCCTCGCCATGGGCACCCCGCACTACATGTCGCCCGAGCAGATCAGCGGCAAGGAGGTCGACCACCGCAGCGACCTCTACTCACTGGGCTGTGTGCTGTACGAAATCGCCACCGGCGTACCGCCGTTCGACCAGGAGGACGCCTGGGCCGTCCTCGTCGGACACCGCGACACCCCGCCGGAACCGCTGCGCACCCACCGGGCCGAGCTGCCCGGCTTCCTCGACCGCGTCGTCCTCGACCTGCTCGCCAAGGCCCCCGACGAGCGGCCCGTGGACGCGGGCGACCTGCGCCGCCGCATCGTCCTCGGCCGGACCGGGGAACAGCCCGCGCTCGGACCGGGCCCCCTCGCGCACTCCGGACCCGCCCGGCCACCGGCCCTGCCCGCCTGGACCCGGACCATGACCGCCGGTCACCGCGCGTTCGGCGCGAGCGACCCCGTCGCCGAACCGCCCGACCCGGCCGCCGCCCTGACGGGCCAGTGGACCACGGCGGCCTCCGGCGCCACCGCCCCGCACGCCCACACCTTCGTCTCGCTGACGGCCCCGGAGCCCGCCCCGGACCTCCTCGCCGCACTGGAGGGCCGGCACAGCGCGGGCATCGACCTCGGCCGGCTGGGCCGCTGGGAGGAGGCGGGCGAGGTGCACCGAGAGGTCGCCGCCCAGCGCGACCGCGTCCTCGGCCCGGACCACCCCGACACCCTCGCCAGCCGTTACGAGATCGGCCTCACCCTCAGCCGTACGGGCCGGGCCGAGGAAGGGCTGCGCGAGTTCACCCGGGTCGCCGAGGGCCGCGAACGGGCCCTGGGCGCCGAACACCCGCAGACGCTCGCCGCCCGCCAGGCGACCGCCCACGCCCTGGGCCGCCTCGGCCGGCACGCCGAGGCCCACCAGGTGTACGAGGCGGTCCTCGCCGTCCGCGAACGCGTCATGGGCCCGGACCACCCCGACACCCTGCGCTGCCGCCACAACCTGGCGTTCAACCTCTGCCGGCTGGGGCGGCCCGAGGAGTCCTGGCGAGTGGCCCGCGAGGTCGCCGAGGCCCGCGCCCGGCTGCTCGGCCCGACGCACCCCGACACCCTCGCGACCCGCTACGAAGTGGCGTACACCCTGGGCCGGCTGGGCCGCTGGGCGGAGGCGCTGGAGACCTACCAGGACATCGCCCGGGCCCGGGCGAGCACCCTCGGGGCCGACCACCCCGACACCTTCGCCGCCCGCTACGAAGCAGGCATCAGCCTCGGCCGGCTCGGCCGCGACGGCGAGGCCCTGGAGCTGTACCGGTCCCTGGTCGCCGACCGTACCCGGACCGCCGGGGAGGCCGACGCGGAGACGTTGCGCGCCCGCCACGGCCTCGGGGTCAACCTCGGGCGGCTCGGCCGCTGGGAGGAGGCCCTCGCGGAGGCGCGCGAGGTCTGCGCGCTGCGGGAACGCACCCTGGGACCCGACCACCCGGACACGGTGATCAGCCGCCGGGAGGTCGCCGCCGGGCTCGGCTGGCTCGGCCGGTGGAGCGAGGCGCTGGTGGCGTACCGCCAGGTCGCCGAGGCGCGCGCCCGGGTGCTGGGACCCGACCACCCCCAGACGCTGGCGGCCCGTGACGACGAGGCGCACTGTCTGGCGCGGCTCGGACGGCCGCCGGAGGCCACCGGCGGCGTCCCGTCGATCGCGGCCGGGGCCGACCGGCCGGACACCCCCTAGGGCCTGTCCGGGGCCGGCCTCCCGCCGCTTCCGCCGACGGCAGCCTCCCGCCGCCTCTGGCCGGGACGGACGGCGGCGTGTTACGAAGGTGCATGCCCGCACCCCAGACACCCGCACCCCGCACATCCGCAGGTCAGCCCGCCACCCGGGAGTCCTCAGGGCCCGGCGCGCCCGCCCGGGACCGCTACGACGCGGTGATCGTCGGCGGCGGCCACAACGGTCTGGTCGCCGCCGCCTACCTCGCCCGCGCCGGACAGTCGGTCCTCGTCCTGGAACGTCTCGGCACCACCGGGGGAGCGGCGATCTCGACCCGCCCCTTCGCCGGGGTCGACGCCCGGCTCTCGCGCTACTCGTACCTGGTGTCCCTGCTGCCCGACAAGATCGTCCGCGATCTCGGCCTGGACTTCGCCGTCCGCAAGCGGACCGTCTCCTCCTACACCCCCGCCGTCCGCGACGGACGCCCCACCGGGCTGCTCGTGGCGGGCGAGGGCACCCGGGAGTCGTTCGCGGCGCTCACCGGCGGCGAGCGGGAGTACGCGGCGTGGCAGCGGTTCTACGGGATGACCCGGCGGGTCGCCGAGCGGGTCTTCCCGACGCTCACCGAACCGCTGCCCGGCCGGGACGCGCTGCGCGAGCGGATCGACGACGCCGACGCCTGGCGGATGCTCTTCGAGGAGCCGCTCGGCGTCGCCGTCGAGGAGAACTTCACCGACGACCTGGTGCGCGGGGTCGTCCTCACCGACGCCCTGATCGGTACGTTCGCCGACGCCCACGACACCTCGCTCCTCCAGAACCGGTGCTTCCTCTACCACGTGATCGGCGGCTCCACCGGCGACTGGGACGTCCCCGTCGGCGGCATGGGCGCGCTCACCGACGCGCTGGCCGGAGCCGCCCGCGCGGCGGGTGCCGAGATCCGCGTACAGCACGAGGCGACCCGGATCGAGACGGACACAAGCGCCGCCGAGGTCACCGTCCGCACCCCCGAAGGCGAACACGTCGTCGCCGCCCGCCGGGTGCTCGTCAACGCCTCCCCGCAGGCGCTCGCCGCCCTCCTCGGCGACACCCCGCCGCCGCCCGCCGAGGGCGCCCAGCTCAAGGTGAACATGCTGCTCACCCGGCTGCCGAAGCTCCGCGACCGGTCCGTCGACCCCCGGCAGGCGTTCGCCGGGACCTTCCACATCGCCGAGGGGTACGGGCAGCTCGCCGATGCCTACCGGGACGCTGCGGCCGGCCGGCTGCCCGCCGCTCCGCCCTCCGAGATCTACTGCCACTCGCTGACCGACCCGTCGATCCTCGGCCCCGAGCTCGTCGCGCGCGGCTACCAGACCCTCACCCTCTTCGGTCTGCACGCCCCGGCCCGGCTGTTCGCCGCCGACAACGACGCCGCCCGCGCGGCCCTGCTGAAGGCGACCCTGGCCGAACTGGACGCGCATCTGGAGGAGCCGGTCACCGACTGCCTGGCCCTCGACGCGAACGGCGAACCCTGCATCGAGGCCAAGACCCCGCTCGACCTGGAGCGCGATCTGCGGCTGCCCGGCGGCCACATCTTCCACCGCGACCTCTCCTTCCCGTACGCGGAGGAGGGCACCGGGCGCTGGGGCGTGGAGACCGCGCACGCCAACGTCCTGCTCTGCGGGGCGGGCGCGGTGCGCGGCGGCGGGGTCAGCGGCGTCCCCGGCCACAACGCGGCGATGGCCGCGCTGGGCCGGTGACACCGTGGCTCAGGCCCCGAACACGCCCCGCAGCGCACCCAGCTTGCGCGGCAGGTCGTACTCCGCCCCGCCCTCGTGCCCGTTGTACGGGAACACCTCGATCTCGGCCTCTCCCGCGTAACGGTGGTAGGCGGCGAACACCGTGGAGGACGGGCAGACGCGGTCCATCAGCCCCACCGAGAACCACGCGGGAGCGTTCGCGCGGGCGGCGAAGTTGACCCCGTCGAAGTAGGACAGGGTCTCCATCGCCTCCTCGATCCGGAAGCGGTGCCCCGACAGCCAGCGGGCTATCTCCGCGTACGGTCCGGTGTCCGTGATCTGCGAGGCCCGCCGGTAGTGGCAGAGGAACGGCACATCGGCGACGGCCGCCGACACATCGTCACGCAGCCCGGCGACGGCGAGCGCGAGCCCGCCGCCCTGGCTGCCGCCGAGGACGGCGACGCGCTCCGCGTCCACCGCCTCATGGGCCTTCGCCGCGTCGACGGCCCGGACCGCGTCGGTGATGAGCCGCCGGTAGTAGTGCCGGTGGGGGTCCTCGATGCCCCGGGTCAGAAAGCCGGGTGAGGACGAACCGTGGCCCTCGGGCCCGATGTCCGGGGTGTCGGCGGTGTTCTTGCCGCCGCCGCCCTGCCCCCGGTTGTCCATCACCAGGTGCGCGTAGCCGAAGGCGCTCCAGGTCAGCCACGCGTACGGGATGCCCCGGCCGCCGTTGTACCCGATGTACTGCACCACGGCGGGCAGCGGCCCCGAACGCTGTTTCGGCAGCAGCAGCCACGCCTTCACCGGCTGCCCCTCCCAGCCCCTGAACGTCACATCGAGTACGTCGACGGTCGCCAGGCCCGTCCCGTACGGCACGAACCGGGCGTCGACGTCGTGCCGGGCCGTCTCCGCGAGGGTCTTCGCCCAGAAGGCGTCGAAGTCGGCCGGTTCCTGCGGCTCGGGGCGGTACTCCCGCAGCCGCTCCAGCTCCATGTCGAACAGCAAGGCTCTAGCTCCTCTTCAGGGTGAGGTCGAGGGTCGCGCCGTTCAGCCCCGAGGTGTCGGCGGTGATCCGGATGCCGCCCGGCGTGCGGGCCGCGCTCACCCGGGGGCCGCCCGAGGCGAGCGTCAGCCCGCGCCCGGCCAGTTCGACCACCACGGTGGACCGGAGCTGGGTGGGATCGGACAGGGCGATGCCCACGGTCCGATCCTTCGGGCGCACCAGGACGGACGCCGGACCGTCGCAGCGCAGCTCGCGCGCCGAGCCGGCCCGCCAGAAGTTGGCCGCCAGCAGCCCGTCCGCGCCGCGCCGCACCGCGTGCACGGCGGTCGAGTCGGCGACCAGCTCCACCGGCGGCGCGGCCGACAGCAGCCGGGTGCGCCCGGCGGAGGCGGCGGGGAGCTGGAGGTAGTAGTAGCCGGCGCCGCTCGGGGCCGGGCCGTGGTCGTGCCAGAGCGTCAGGTACGGGCGGGTGACCGGGGTGTCGGTGCCGTACTTGAGGTTGATCTCCCGCCAGGTCGCGGTGCGCTCCTCGCGCAGGGCGCGTACGGAGGCGGGCCTCGGGAAGACGTACCCGCCGGTTCCGGCCAGGTGCAGCCACCGGACGTCCGTCAGTCCGGCGGACCAGCCGGGAGCGTCCGGGGCCGCCGTGCCGTTGACCAGGAGCGCGGCCCGCGGGTCGCGCAGCTTGCGGTTCTCCACCACGGTCTCCGCGGTCCCCGCATCCGCGGTGATGCCGGAGCCGACACAGGCGATGACGTCGTCGAGGCAGAACCAGCTCTTGAGCCCGTGCAGCGTGCTGCCGAAGGCCCGCAGCTCCATCCCGTACGCGCCCAGCGTGGTGCCCGGGAGCGCGGTGCCGCCGGCCCAGTCGGCGGTGCTGGTGGTGCGCTGCCCCGCCGCGTCGGCCGGACGTCCGGCGAGGACGGTGGTGCCGGGCAGCCTCTTCGGATCGACGGTGGGCCAGTAGTCCTCGCTGTAGTGCCCGAGATCGTCGGTGTACAGCAGCACCATCCCGTCCGAGAGATGCCAGCCGTGGAGGTTCTCGTTCTGGATCGACTCGTAGTTGTAGATCCGGGTCGAGTACGCGGAGATGCCGAGCCCGAACGCGGGGCGGTGGTGGGCCGCCTTGTCCATCCGGGGGTGCTGCCGGTGGGCGACCAGCGGGCCGCGGGCCGGGACGGCGGAGGCGATCGCCCGCTGCGCGGCGACCAGCGAGGCGAGGTCCGTCGCGGCGAGGAAGTCGCGGTAGCCGTCCTCGGCGATCCACTGCTTCACCAGCGCCGTGAACCGGTCCGCCGGCTCGCCCGGGAAGCACGGGATCAGCCGCAGCACCGCCTCGATCACCGTCTGCGCCGAGGCGTGCCCCTGCTTGCTCGGCCGGGCGATCTCCCGCCCGCACACCGACGCCATCACATCGCCCCGGAACATCAGCGGGTCGAAACCGTCGTCCACCCAGCCGCGCACGTTGTCCAGATCGGGGTCGGTCACCTCCCACGCCGTGCCGGCCAGCAGATTCAGCAGCCGGGACAGATTGCCCAGCAGCTCCTTGCCGTAACCGCCGTTGTACGGGTGCTTGTAGTGCTGGAGGAATGAGCCGTCGGACGAGAAGCCCTCGCCCGTGCCGGCCGCCGCGCCGCCCGTGTCGTTGAAGGCCAGGACGCTGTTGGCGCCCGAACCCTCGACGTCCGAAAGAGCGTCACGGACCCGGGCCAGCGCATCGCCGTCGCCGCGCAGCACCGCGTTGACGGCGACCACGGTGGAGACCCACACCCGGTTGGCGCCGGTCGCGATCTGCCGGTCGGCCCGCCACAGGTTCGGGTCCGGCGTGTAGTGCCGTACGGCGGCCGTGACCCGCTCCAGGCGCTCCGCGCCCAGCTCGTCGTGGAGCAGCACCGCCGTGTCGCCGAGCGCGAGCGCCGCGCCTATCTCCCAGTCCCAGTCGTTGTCGAACCGGGTGTGCTCGGGGCCGTAACGGTGGGTCAGCATCCAGTCGACGCCGCCCAGCAGTGCCGCCAGCAGCGCCGGGTCGCCGTGCTGCGGGGTGCCCGGGACCGCCCAGGCGGTGGCCGCCGTCGCCAGCCGTTTGCACGACGTCGTCACATGGTTGGAGAGCGTCGTGCTGGTCAGGTCGGGGAACAGCCCGTCCGTCCGGGTCGGGTCCAGGCCGGTGGCGGCGGTGGCCCCGGCCCGCCCCACCCGGGCGACGGCGGCGGCGATCCGCTCGTCGTCCCGGTCGAGGTCCGGGCCGCCGGTCAGCAGCGTGTGCCAGCGGGCGCGCAGCGCCGCCGCGTCCGGCGCCCCGGTCCGGGCGGTGCCGGACGCGGCGCGGGCCGGGCCGGCGAGGGCCAGGGGCAGCGTGGCCGCCGCGCCCAGGGCGGCCGCACCGGTCAGGACGGTGCGCCGGGTGGTGCCTCGGTTCGTCATGTCGCCTCTCACGGAAGGTGTCGGCTCACAGAAGGTGTCGGCTCACGGAAGGCCTCGGCTCACAGCAGGTGTCGGCGGTCGACGGCGGCGGCGAGCGCCGCGTGACCCGACGGGCCCGGATGCAGACCGTCGCCGCTGTCGTGCGCGGGAAGCATCCGGGAAGGGCGGTCCGGGTCGCGCAGCGCGGCGTCGAAGTCGGCCACGCCGTCGAAGATCCGCCCGGTGCGCACGGCCCGGTTGATCCGCTCCCGGACGGCGTCCAGCTCCGGCGACCAGCGGGTCCACCCCTCGAACGGGGTGATGGTGGCGCCCACGACCCGCAGTCCGGCGCCCCGGGCACGCAGCGCCAGCTGCCGGTAGCCGGACAGCACCGGGTCCGGGCCGCTCTGACCGGGCGGCTGCTGGAGGTCGTTGACGCCCAGGTGCACGAGGACCGTCCGGAGCCCCGGCAGCCCGAGCACATCGCGGTCGAAGCGGGCCTGGCCGCCGGGCCCGAAGCGGACGTCGTCGAGCAGCAGCCGGTTGCCGCTGATCCCGAGGTTGGCGACGGCCGAACCGGGCAGCCGCCGCGCCAGCTGGTCGGGCCACCGCAGATCGGCGTCGTCGGGGGTGCCGACGCCCTCCGCGATGGAGTCGCCGAACACCGCGACCACCGGGCCGCGCGCCCCGGTGGTCTCCACCCCGGTCAGCAGCAGGACCGACCGGGTGCGCACCCCGTCGACCGTGTGCCAGGCATGGGTGTTGCGGTGGAAGGAGAGCGGACCGGTCGGGCCGGGGACCCGCGTCCGCACCTCCAGCCGCGCCCCGTCCGCCACCCGCAGCCCCGCGACGGGGTCGCTGGTCAGACTCGCGCCCGCCGCCAGCCACTCCTGGCTCCGCCCGGCGAAGGTCACCGGCCGGCCGTCCGCCGTCACCGGCCCGACCAGCACCGGCGCGGCCCCGAAGGTGTTCGCGTACCGCAGCCGGACCGCTCCGCCGGCCGACAGCCGCAGCAGGGCCGTGCAGTCGCCGTCGGTGAGACCGGCGTACGCCACCGGATCGGTGGGTGTCGGCGCGGTCTGGGCGGTGGCCCAGGACGTCGTCCAGCGTGAACGTCCGGGGCCGGTGGCGCCCGCCGCCCGCGCCTCCGTCGCCGTGGCGGCGACCGCGGCGGCTCCGGCTGCCGCCGCGTACAGAACCCCGCGTCTCGCGGGCCCCCGGGCGGTCACGGGCACACACCGGTCGGGTCGTAGGAGCTGCCGTAGGTGCCCACGGCGTCGCCACCGGTGTTGCCGCTCATGGTGTTGGAGCAGACCGGGCCCTGCGGGGTGCGCATGAACTTGATGCCGCCGCCCGCGTTGCCGGTGATGGTGTTGCCGTAGACGGAGGTCGCGGTGCCGTCCGTCGCGGTGTCACCGCCGAGCCGGACGCCCGCGCCGACGTTGTCGTGGACGGTGTTGTAGCGGAAGATGTTGCCGCTGCCCCGGGCGTCGAGCCCGCCGGAGCTGGGGTCGCGCTGGCCGCTGCAGTCGTTGTGCTCCACGTAGTTGTTCGTCGCGTTCTCCTTCACGTCCACGCACTCGTTGCCCCGCGTGACGATCGTGTTGTGATGGATGCGGTTGTTCCGGCTGACGTCGGCCGCCGCGTCCGGGGCCCCGTTGGAGCCCTGCTGCTCGGGGGCCGTGCCGAGGTAGATGCCCTCGCCGTTCTTCCCGCCGCCGTCGAACACGAAGTCGGCGACCCCGCAGTCGGTGATGGTGTTGTCGTTCACCTCGGCACCCGTGACGAGATAGCGCAGCCGCAGGCACTCGTCGGCCGCGTTCTTGAGGGTCATGCCGGTGATGCGCAGACCGCCGACCCCGTTCCCGGGGGTTGTGCTCATGACATAGATGAGTTTGAGCCGGTAGCCCGACACGTCCGAGGCCGAGCCGTGCAGCCCGTCGACGGTGAAGCCGCTGAGCGTCGTGCTGTCGTGCCGGACCTGGATGATCCGGGCCTCGCCCGCGCCCTTCACCACGGCGTTCGACGGACCGGTGATGGTGACCCCGGCCCGGGCGGTCACCACGTCCTGCCGGTAGGTGCCCGGGGCCAGGTGCACCACCGCGCCCGCCGGGGCCAGATCCACCGCCTTCTGGATCGTGGCCAGCGGGGCGCCCGCCGACGTACCGGCGTTGGCGTCGCTGCCGGACGGCGACACGTAGTACGCGCTCGCCGCCGGGGCGGCGGCCGACGGTGTCGTCACGAGGAGCGGGGCGAGGCCGGCGACGAGCGCGGCGGCCAGGGCAGTGCGCGGAACACGGCTCATGAGGTGTGCCTCCTGGGATCGGCGAAGGACAGGGCGAGCAGGACCGGAACGCTCGGGCCGAGCAGCAGCGGCCCCAGCGGTACGACGAGGGAGAGCAGGACGGCGGAGACCACCGCGCCGAGCAGGGCGGTGCCCCGGGCCGGGGACCCGAAGCCGAGCGACAGCGCCCCGGCCGACCAGCCCCGGACACCGCCCTCGGGCGCGCGGCCCGCCTCGGCCGCGAGCGCCACATGGTGGATCACGAACGCCGCCGCGATGCCCACCTGCGCGGCCAGCAACGGAAACGTCCACGCCTCCGAACGGCCCAGCAGATACGCGGTGTTGGCGGCCAGCACGACCGCGGCGGCCGTGGACAGCAGACTGTGGCGCCACAGCGCGCGCCAGTACCCGCCGAAGGCGGCCAGCGTGTTGGCGAAGCAGCGGCTGTCCCCGTCCACCCGCCACCGCTGGAGCGCACGGCCCATCGCGGCGAGCGCGGGCAGCCAGGTCACCACCCCCAGCGCCAGCAGCGTGAACGCGGCCCCGGCGGCGGCCGGATAGGCGATGAACTCCAGCCGGCGCAGCAGCGTCGGCCAGCCGGACGGAGCGGCCTCCGGAGCGGGCGGCGGGGCCACCGCCCCGGGCAGAGGCGCCGGAGGCGCCAGAGGCGGCGGAGATGTGAGAGGTGTCCCCATGAGCTACCCGACCTTTCCGGTGTACGGCTCCGTCACGTCAAGGAGTACCCGGCCCGCCAGCTCCAGCCGGGTCGCCGCCACGACGTACGGGGCTCCGCCGGCGGAGAGCAGGACGGCGGCGGCGTCCGCCGAGAGCCCGTCGCCCCGGACACGGCGGTCGACGGGGGAGAGGAACACGCTCTCCTCGCCGTCCGCGAACCGCACGCCGTGCCCCTCGGCCGACTCCGCCCCGGCGACCGCGCACGCGGCGTCCGGCGTGATGGCGGTGAGGAACAGGCCCGTACGGGAGGCGGCGGTGGTCACGTCCAGCGTGTGCAGGGTGCGTACGAGCCGCAGTTCCGGAGTGCTGGACGTCGGATTGGCCTCCACCTCCGTGACCCCGGTGCGCACCGACGCCTCGTCCGGGGCCAGCCGCCGCACCCGCGCGGTCGCCTCCCCGGACCTGATCAGCCGGGAGCCGTCGGCGTGTTCCTCCGTCGGCCGGTCCGTCCGGAGCAGGAACGTCCACGCGCGTGGTTCGTCCGCCTCCGCCAGGTCCAGCAGCACCAGCCGCCCCGCCGGGGTGAACACCAGCGTCCGGTCCAGCCGGCGGACTCCGAGGGCCGGGTCGTACATCGCGGCGATCTCCGCCGTGGCGTGCGCCCACCCCTCCTCCTCGCCCACCAGCACGTCCCGCTGCCGGGCCTGCCGTTCGAAGGGAATCCCCTCGTAGACGTGGTAGCGGTCCTCGTCCGCGTACCCCTGCCCGTCGACCAGCAGCAGATTGTGGTGCGCCGCCCGCTTGCGGTTGCTGTAGCCGTCGTCCACGGCCAGGAACGCGCCCTGCGACAGCAGGACGAAGGAGCCCGAGTCCGGGTGGTGATGACCCTGGTTCAGGGTCTCGTGACCCAGCTCCGCCCGGTGCTTCGCGCTCGTCTCCCAGGCCCGGTGGCCGCCGCCCGGACTCGCCTTGAACGAGACCGCGGTGGCGTCGTCGCCCCAGCCGGTGCGGGCCGCGAGCAGCCCCAGATCCGGGAAGAACGCCCGGGTGGCGGTGGGCCGGGCGGGCGCGACGGCCGGGTCGTACCAGAGGTATTCGAGGTACGCCTCCGGCAGGATGCCCGGCCGCACCCCGCTGTGTTCCGCCTCCGCCCACAGCAGCTCGCCCGAGGCCAGATCGCCCAGCCACTGCGCCTCGGCGATGCCGTACTGAGCGGCCAGCCGGTAGTAGAGCGCGGCGCTGTGGCCGCTGCGCCGGTCGTGGCAGTCGCCGTGGTCGACCGTGAACGCGAAGCCGGGCGCGCTCTGGTGCAGCCGGTAGCCGAAGGTGTTCGCCATGAAGCCTCCCCGGTCCCACCAGTCGACGCCCTCGGCCTCCGCCAGCAGATCCAGATGGATCGCCAGGAACGGGACTCCGTAACGCCAGTAGACGACCCCCTCCGCGTGCGAACCGTCCTCGGGCATCACCTCCAGCACCGTGGCGAGGTTCGACTTCGCCCGTTCGGTCCACTCCTCCTTGCCCAGCACATAGCCGGCCGTCGCCAGACCCGCGTAGCAGATCCAGTTGTGGTTCTGCCAGTACGAGGACGACCACCAGCGGCCCTCGCTCGCCACCGCGAAGTCGTACAGGCGACGCCCCTGGAGCAGCAGCTTGTACCGGAGCAGCGCGCCCACGTCCTCCGGCAGATCGTCGCCGATCCAGCGCAGGGCGAGCGCCAGATGGTGCAGCAGCCAGCCGGCGTCCAGGTCGTGGTCGGGCATATGGGCCCGGCCCCAGTGCGGCAGCCGTACCGCCGCCTCGATCCAGCGCATGCTCTCCGCCAGATCGGCCGGATCGCCGCCGACCCGGTAGGCCAGGGCAGGGTTCGACGCGGCCGGGCCGAGCCAGGTGATGCTGGCCATCGGATGGGTGCGGGGCGGGGTCAGGGCGCGGTGCCGGGCCGCCTCCTCGCGCACCCGGGCCTCCTGCGCGGGGCGCGGACCGGGCGGTGGGGTCGCCGAGAGCAGCACGGCTCAGCCCTCCGTCCGGAAGCGGGCCGTCGAACCGTCCGCCAGTTCCACGGTCAGCTCACCGCCGTCCAGCCGTACGTCGCTCACCGCGGGGCCCGCCGAGGCCGCCTGGTAGACCGAGGCGAAGACGGTGTGCGCGGCTTCGGCCGTGAAGTCGACCCGGGTCCGGGTGCGCTGCGGGTCGTCCGCCGGACCGGGGCCCGGCAGCGTGAGCGGGCGCACCGGCACTCCGGCGCTCTGCGTGTGCCAGCCGTGCAGCGTTTCGTCCCCGTACCAGGTGGTGCGCACCGGGCCCGCCGCCTGCACCTGGACGTCCAGCGCGGTGCCGGGCCGCAGCTGGGCGGTGACCCGGGGGTTCTCCCGCCCGGTGACCTCCACCGTCAGCAGGTCCACCAGATAGCACGGGCCGACGGTCACCCGGCGGACCGCCCGGACGCCCTCGTACGCCTCCGTCACCTCGGCGGTCACCGACACGGCGTCCGCCGCGGTCAGCGCACCGGCGCACTCGGCCTGCTCGGCGCCGTCCACCCGGAACGCGGGGTGCGCCGCCGTCGAGGTGTACAGATCGCGGAACTCCGGGTGGGCGTAGGGCACCTGCCCCGGGTCCGGCTGCCACGCGGTGGTGTCGCCGTACAGATACAGCGAGAGCTTGTCCCGGTGGCCGTGCGACCCGCCGTGCGGGCCGAAGTCCACCAGCGCGTGGATGCCCGCCGCCCGCAGCACCGCGTACCCGGTCGAGGGAAACACGGTGACCGGGTCGGGCGCGGCCCGCCGGGGGAGCGGCGGACCGGCGAACCAGCCGCCCAGCTCACGGTCCAGGGCGTCGTCCGCGTCGCCGAGCTCCGCCCGGACCCGGTCCGCCACCACCGCCAGCGCGTCCGACGGCACCGACTGCTGGGCCAGCGCGATCAGTTCCAGCCACTCCAGGCCGAGGGCGTTCCGCCGGTAGGGGCCGTCGTGCAGCGCGGGCAGCACACCGCCCGGCGTCGCGACGGCGGCCAGCACGTCCGTCATCCCCGCCAGCACGCCCACCACGTCGGCGGGCAGGGCGGAGGGGACGGTGGAGCGCAGCGCCAGCAGCGCCGCCCGCAGCACGAAGCCGTGGTAATAGGTGCTGCCCTCCCACTCCCAGCCGTCGTCCGCGACGGCCGCCCGCAGATGCGCGTACAGCCCGTGCTCGCCCTCCAGCCAGCACCCGGAGCCCTCCCAGGCCTCCTCCCGGACGGCCGCCGCCGCCCGGCCCGCCGCGACACCGGCCGCGTTCAGCCACGCCGTGTAGTTGGAGGCCAGCTGCCCCTGGGAGATCAGCACCTCCCGGGCCTCCAGCGCCGCTTCCTCCAGCGCCTCCAGCAGCGGCAGCACCGCCGCCAGGTCACCGGCCTCCTTCTCCGCGAGCGTGAGCACCGCGTGCCCCACGTTCACCGCCCAGATGGCGTCCGTCAGCGCCTGGTGGAAGAGCCGGCCGCGCAACATCCAGCTCTGGGCCTCGCCGTGCCGGCCGGCGGCCAGTTCGGCGTACAGGCCCGCGTACTCGACCAGCCGCTCCACCGCCTCCGCCCGCTCGCCCCGGTGAGCCAGCACCCGCAGTCGCCGGGCCCAGGCCTGGTGCGAGAGGACCAGCCACGCGCCGCGCACCGCCTCGGTGTCCACCCGGCAGCCGTGCGCACACCGCGCACCGCCCTCGGGAAACACCCCGGCCAGGAGATCGCCGTGCTCCAGCTCCACCCCGTGCGCCGGACAGATGTACGCGTGCCACCAGCCGCCGCGCTCCCGCGCGATCCGCCTCAACGCGGCCATACGCCACCGTCGATGTCCATCGTGGTCGCGGTGAGGAAGCCCGAGGCGGGCGAGGCCAGATGCACCACGGCGGACGCCACGTCCTCGGGGGTGCCGGCCCGGCCGACCGGGATGCCCGCCTCCATGGCCTCCTGCGCCGCGGGCGCGGTGAAGGTGTCGTGGAAGGCGGTGCCCTTGATGAAGCCCGGCGCGACCGCGTTGACGGTGATGCCGGTTCCGGCCAGCTCCTTGGCCAGTCCCTTGGTGAAGCCGCGGATCCCGGCCTTGGCGGCGGCGTACGCCACCGAGCCCGGGCCGCCGCCGTTGTGCGCGGCGAGCGAGGACATGGTGATGACGCGTCCGGCCGAGGACCGCCGCAGATGCGGCAGCGCCGCCCGCACCGTGCGGAACGTCGAACTCAGGTTGGTGGAGATCACCCGGTCGAAGTGTTCGTCGGTCATCTCGGCGATGGTCGCGCGGCCGACGAGGTGACCGGCATTGCAGACCAGGACGTCGAGTCCGCCGAGGAACCCGGCCGCCTCCTCGACCAGCCGGTCCACCTCCGCGCTCACGGTCACATCGGCGGCGAACGCCTTGGCGCGCCGGCCGAGCGCCTCGATCGCGGAGACCGTGTCGGCGGCCCGGTCGGCGGAGGAGTGGTAGTGCACGGCGACATCGACGCCGGCCTCGGCCAGCGCGAGCGCGATGGCGCGGCCGATGCCGTGCCCCGCCCCCGTGACCAGCGCACGGGAGCCGTGAAGATCAGCAGACATGGGTGAAGCCCTTTCGGTTTCCGGCCGCGGCGGGCCGGGGGCCGGTCAGGTGGGACCGGCGGTTCACGTGGGACCGGCGGTTCACGTGGGACCGGCGGTTCACTTGAGACCGGCGGTGGCGAAGCCCTGCACGAAGTAGCGCTGGCCGATGAGGAAGAGGAGCACCATGGGAAGGGTGGCGAGCGTGGTGCCGGCCATCAGGTAGTGCCACTGAGTGCCGTTCTCCGTCTTGAAGACGGACAGCCCGACCTGGATGACCCGCAGGCTGTCCGTCCGGGTCACCAGCAGCGGCCACAGGAAGTTGTTCCAGGACGACTCGAAGGTCAGCAGCGCCACGGTGGTGAGCGCCGGTTTGACCTGCGGCGTCATGATCCGGGCGTAGATGCGGAACTCGCCGAGGCCGTCGAGGCGGGCCGCCTCCTCCAGCTCCACCGGCAGATCGAGGTAGAACTGGCGGAAGAGGAAGACCGCGAACGGCGTCACCGCGCCGGGGATGATCAGCGCCCACCAGGTGTCGAGCCAGCCGCTCCCGCCCTGCCCGAGGATGTCGTTCCCGCCGGCCAGCGGCATGAAGCGGACGATCAGGAACTCCGGCAGCACCTTCGTGTACGTCGGGATCATCAGCGCCGCGATGAAGAGGTAGAAGATCACCTCGCTGCCCCGGAACCTGATCCGGGCCAGCGCGTACCCGGCCATGGAGGCGACCAGCACGTTCAGCACGGTGTGGCTGAAGGCGATGATGAAGCTGTTGCGGGCGTAGGTGGCGAACGGGGCCGCCTCGAACGCGTCGACGTAGTTGCCGAACTGCCAGCTGCTCGGCAGGAGTCCGGCGTCCTGCGAGGCGATCTCCACCGGAGACTTCAGCGAGGTGAGCACCATCCAGACGAACGGCACCACCATCAGCAGCGAGATCACCGAGAGCGTGAGATAGAGCGCGATCCGGCCCGGGGACACCGGCCGCCGGCCGTCGCGTCCGCGCTTCACGGTGCTGACGTCCACCGGCTTCCGCGTCTCAACTGTGGCCACGGGTGCCTCCCATGATCCGCCGGTTGACCAGGGTGAAGCCCATCAGCAGCACGAACAGCACCAGGGACTGGGCGCAGGCGTATCCGACGCGGAACTCCCGGAAGGCGGACTTGTAGATCTCGTAGGTCATCATCGTCGTGCTGTTGGCGGGGCCGCCGTCGGTGAGGATGTAGATCTGGTCGAAGGACTGGAACGCGCCGATCATCGACGTGATGAGCACGAAGAACGTGGCGGGCTTCAGCAGCGGCAGCGTGATGGAGAAGAACTGCCGGACCTTCGAGGCGCCGTCCACCGACGCCGCCTCGTACAGCTCCCGGGGAAGCGACTGGAGCGCGGCGAGATAGATGAGCATCTTCATGCCGATGCCCTGCCAGATGCCGACCAGGATCACCGAGGGCATCGCCCACCGCGTCGAGGACAGCCAGGCCGGACCGTCGATGCCGATGAACGACAGCAGCGCGTTGAACAGGCCGTTGCCCGGGTTGTAGATCCACAGCCAGACCAGCGCGATGGCGACCGTGGCCGTGACCTGCGGCAGGAAGACCGCGGTGCGGAAGATGCCGCGGGCCTTGAGCCCGGTGTGCAGGGCCAGCGCCAGCAGCAGGCCCAGCAGCATGCCGAACGGCACGGTGAAGAAGGTGTAGACGACGGTGTTGACGATGGACTTGCGGAAGACCGCGTCGTCCAGCATGTCCCGGAAGTTGTCGAGCCCCACGAACTGCGGGGCGGTCAGCACGTCGTACTTCGTGAACGCCAGGACCACCGCGGCCAGTACGGGCAGGCCGATCCAGAGCGAGGCGTGCAGCAGCGCGGGCGCCACCATGAGCATGCCGGCCCGGCGCCGTCGGCGTCCGGGGCCCGTCGGGGTCCGGCGGGTGCGCCGGGGCGGCGCCGGTTCAGGAGGTGCGGGCGGCCGCACGGGCCGCGCCTTCAGTACGGATGTCGCTCCCACGGTGACGGGTCCTCACATCCGGCCGATGGCGGCCTCGGCGAGCCGGCCGAGTTCCGCGACGGCGTCCTTCGCCGACTGGCCGCCCACGATCGCGGGCTCCAGCGTCGGCTTGATCTTTTCGCGGATCTCCATCCAGGCGGCGGTGCCGCCCTCGGACGCCGCGTGCTGGAGGTTCTTCAGGGAGAGGTCGACGAACCGGTTCTCCTTGACGTACCCCGTGTCATTGAGATCCCGCAGTCCGGGCACCGAGCCGCGCTGCCGGGCCGCGCCGAGGATCGATTCGGGTGTGGCCAGGTACTCCACGAGCGCGCGGGCCGCCGCCGGATGCCGGGAGCTCGCCGACTGGGTGACCAGGGTGCCGCCCTGGAGCATCGCGGGCCTGCGGTTGGCCAGGACGAACGCGCCGAGCTTGTCCTCCTCGATCAGCTCCGGGTTCTGTTCCTTGACCTGGACCCACAGCGCGCTGGTCGTCATCATCATCGAGGCCCGGCCCGTCTGCACGTTCGACGGCGCTCCGGCGTCGGTCTTGCGCGCGTAGTCCGCCGAACCGTCGGCCACCAGATCCTTGAAGAACTGCAGCGCCTCCACCCCGCGGGCGTCGGTGAACAGCACCTTCCTGCCGTCCGCGCTGAACAGCTGACCGCCGTTGGCGAAGAGGAAGGTCTCCCAGCACTGGCGCAGATCGATGGAGAAGGGGTCGAAGCCGACCCGGCCGTTCTTCGTCAACTGCTTGGCGACGGCGCGCAGTTCGGACCAGTTGCCGGGCGTCCTGCGGATGCCGGCCTCGGCGAAGTGGTCCTTGCGGTAGACCACGATGCGGGTGTCCAGCACGACGGGCAGGGCGTACAGCCTGCCGTCGTGGCGGGAGGGTTCCAGCACCCGCTTCTCGTAGTCGTGGGCCTTCGCCAGCTTCTCCGGCAGTTCCGCGATCGCCCCCTTGGCGGCGAACGGCGGGATCCAGCCGACGCCCATCATCAGCACGTCGGGCAGCAGGCCGCCCGCGAGCCCGGTGGTGATCTTCTCGTTGAGCTGGGCGTACGTGGTGTAGTCCACGTTCACCTTGACGTCCGGATACTTCTTCCGGAACCCGCCCAGCGTCTCGCCCTCCAGGAGCGTCTTGCCCTTCGCGCCCTCGTAGATCGGGGTGAGGAGGGTGATCTCGCCCTCGGCGGGACCGTCGGCGGAGCCGGCCGCGGAGGTGCCGGTGCCGCAGCCCGTGAGCGCGGCGGCGGTGCCCGCACCGATGGCGGCGAGCAGCGACCGTCTGTTGAGTTCCATGAGCACCCCTTTTGAGGTGGAGTCTGTGGATCGATCCAGTGAAGAGATCCCGGCCATGGCTGGGATGTACTGGTAAATCGATGCACTGAGACTAGGAATGCCGTCGGAGCGACGTCAACAGCTGATGCACAAGAATTTTTCGCCCACGTTAACGGGTGTATCGGTAGAGAGACTTCAGTAAATCGATACACTAGGGTGGTCAGGGAGTTTCGAACCGGAGGTGGCATGAGCGGGGTAACGATCCATCAGGTCGCGGCGGCTGCGGGCGTCTCCGCGAGTACGGTCTCCAACGTCCTCAACGGGCGCACCGACCGCATGCAGGCGGCCACCCTGGCGCGTGTCGAGGAGACCATCGAGCGGCTGAGCTACCGGCCCAACCGTGCGGCGCGGATGCTGCGCACCGGCCGGATCAAGGTGATCGGCCTGATCGTGCCCTCCGTCGCCAACCCGTTCTGGGGGTCGCTCGCGCGGGAGCTGGAGGCCATCGCGCTCGCCGAGGGCTACCACGTACTGCTCTGCAACAGCGAGCGCGATCCCGCCCGGGAACTCAAGTACGGCGAGGAGCTGTTGGCGGACGGGGTCAGCGGAGTGGTGCTCTGCTCCTCGCTGCCCTCCCTCGAACACGTCGAGCCGCTGCTCAGCCGGGGTCTGAAGATGGTCGCCTTCGACCGTACGGCCCAGGCGGGCGATCCGCCGTCACTGGCGAGCATCAGTGTGGACAACGCCATGGGAGCCGAGCTGGCCACCCGCCATCTGCTCGAACTCGGCCACCGAAGACTGGCGTTCGTCTCCGGCTCGGTCAACAGCGTCAACCGCCGCGAGCGGCTGCGGGGCTTCCGTGCCGCGCTGGAGGGGGCCGGGCTCGACCCGGCCGACGCGACGGTCTGGCCCGGGGCCGACACCAGCGAGTTCGGCGACAAGGACGCGGCCGAGCTGGGCCGCAACGCCGCCCGCGAACTGCTCTCCGGGCCCCGTCCGCCGACCGCGTTCGTCGCCATCAACGACATGTGCGCGATCGGGATCTGCCGGGGCGCCAAGGACGCCGGACGCACCGCGGGGCGCGATGTGTCGGTGGTCGGCTTCGACGACATCCTGCTCGCCGATCTCTTCGAGCCGCCGCTCACCACCGTCCGCCAGCCGCTGCCGGAGATGGCGGCGGAGACCTTCCAGCAGCTGCGCGCCCGGATCGAGTCGGCGCCCTCGGCCGGCCGCTCCCTGCTGATCCGGCCGCGGCTGGTGGTCCGGGAGTCGACCGCGCCGGCGCCCTCCGAGCCCGCGTCGGCGGACGCGGAGACTCCGGACGCTCCGGGCGCGGTCGCCCCGGACGAGGTCGCTCCGGCGGTGTGAGGAGCGCCGGCGGCTGACGCGCCGACCGCTCCGGGCGATCACCCGGAGCGGCTGACCCGCCTCGTTGTCCGTTGGAGTCCGTTGCTTTTCGTTCGGGACGGACGACAGGTCAGTCGGCCGACGGCGTCCAGCCCGTCGCCTCGATCCGGCCGGCGTCCCGGGGCCGTTCCGCGTCGAAGACCGTGCGGACGCCGTCCCGGACCCGCAGGCCGTCCACGTACGCGCCGCGTCCCACGTATAGCTGGTCGGTGGTGTAACGCCACCGCAGGCGCACGTCCCGGCCGCGCCAGGCCGTCAGGTCCGCCTCCAGCCGGTGCCAGACGCGCCCCGACCAGCCGCTCACCGATCCGGCCGGATGCGGCTGCGGGTCCGGCCGGTGGCCCGGTCCCGGACCTACGGTGGTGAACGGCACCGGCTGCCAGTCCTGCCCCGCCGACGCTTCCAGGAAGAGCCCGTCGGAGCCCGGTTCCGTGTCCCACCACAGCGCGCACTCCAGCCGGGCCGCCGCCGATTCCAGGCGCAGCGCGGGCAGTGTGAGGGTGGCGGTGGACGCGCTCGCCATCCCGGAGAACCAGGCCGTGCGCCCGCGCTCGGGCCGGACCGGGACGGCCCGCGCCAGCTGGTTGGCGGCCGCCACCCGGGGCGCGCTCCCCGAGCGCCAACTCCGTACGGGATGAACCGAGTTGCCCAGCACGATGAGGAAGGTGTCGGTCGACGGGTCGAGCACCAGACTGGTCCCGGTGAACCCGGTGTGCCCCGCACTGCGCGGGGTCGCCATCGCGCCCATGTACCAGTGCTGATAGAGCTCGAAGCCCAGGCCGTGCTCGTCGCCCGGGAACGCGGTGTTGAAGTCGGTGAACAGCAGGTCGACCGAGTCCTCGGACAGGATGCGGGAGCGGCCGTACACCCCGCCGTTGAGGAGCGTACGGGCGAGGACCGCGAGGTCCCAGGCGCAGGAGAACACCCCGGCATGGCCCGCCACCCCGCCGAAGCTGTGGGCGTTCTCGTCGTGCACCTCGCCCCAGACGAGACCGCGATCGAGACCGGACCAGGGCAGCCGGGCGTCCTCGGTGGCCGCGATCTTCGGCTTCCAGGAGGCGGGCGGGTTGTAGCGGGTGCGGTGCATCCCGAGCGGGCCGGTGATCTCCTCGCGGAGCAGGGCGTCCAGCGGGCGGCCGGTGAGGTGTTCCAGGATCAGTTGCAGCGAGATGAGGTTGAGGTCGGAGTAGAGGTAGGCGCTGCCCGGGGTGCTCGCGGGAACCTCCTCCCACAGCATGCGGAGCTTGCCCTCCCGCGTCGGCTCCTGGTACAGCGGGATCCAGGCGCGGAAACCCGAGGTGTGCGTGAGCAGGTGACGGACCGTGATGTCCTGCTTGCCGCCGCCCGCGAAGTCCGGGAGGTACGAGGCGACCGTCGCCTCCAGCTCCAGCCGGCCGCGCTCGATCTGCTGGACCGCCAGGAGCGAGGTGAACAGCTTGGAGATCGAGGCCAGGTCGAAGACGGTGTCCTCGGCCATCGCGATCTGCTGGTCCGCCGGGAACTCCACTCCGGTGTCGGTCTTCTCGTCGTACGCCGAATAGCGCACCGCCTTGCCGATCGGCCGGTGCAGCGCCACCGTGCCGCCCCGCCCGGCGAGCAGTACCGCTCCCGCGTACCAGGGGTGCTCGGGGGAGTCGGCGAGATAGGCCTCGGCGTCCCGCACCAGCTGGTCCAGCGGCCTCTGGAGCAGCCCGGCGCGCGCGGCGCTCCCGCGTCGCAGCGTGGGCCGGTGCGCCCCTGACTCCATGCCCGCTCCCGTGTCCGCCGCTCCGTCCGCGGCGCTCGCTTCCGGCCCGCTCCGGGCGGCCGCGGCCGCGAGCGGAATCGGCGTCAGCGCGAGCGCGCCGCCCAGCGCCAGTATCCCGCCGCCCAGCCGCCGCCGGGCGATGCCGCTCCCGGCCGCACGGAATCCGGAGGGAGAGCCGCCTCCGCCCCCGGCCGGGCTTCCGTTCCCGGCCGGGCCTCCGCTTTTGGCCGGGCCTCCGCCCCCTGGCGTGCCCCGGCCGTCCGCCGCCCGTCCGTTCCCTCGCGTGTCCCCGGTCATCCGCAACTCCTTCCCGCGCCCGACGCCCGGTCACCGGGGCGCACCCGGGGGCCGGCGCCCGCGCGAAAGTAACTTCCGAAATCTCGCCGAGCAGTGAAAGTTCCTGCCGCCGCAGAGGTTACTGTCACCCCCGCGCTCCCGGGGGCCTCCCGGCCCGCAAAGAATCTGACACTGCATCAGAAAATCTCTTCCCTCGGCCGCCCGGCTGCGGCATCCTGCCGCCCATGGAGACGGAACTGAGCCGCCAACTGGGAATCGAGCACGCCATCTTCGGCTTCACGCCGTTCCCCGAGGTCGCCGCGGCCATCACCAGAGCCGGCGGTTTCGGCGTGCTCGGGGCGGTCCGCTACACCGCGCCCGAGGACCTCGCGCGTGACCTGGACCGGCTGCACGAACTCGCCGACGGCAAGCCCTACGGCCTCGACGTCGTCATGCCGGCCAAGAGGGTCGAGGGCGTCACCGAGGCGGACGTCGAGGCGATGATCCCGGCCGAGCACCGCGGTTTCGTGCGGGATCTCCTGGCCCGCTACGGCGTGCCCGAGCTGGCCGAAGGAGAGGCGTCCGGCTGGCGCATCACCGGCTGGATGGAGGAGGTCGCCCGGGGCCAGCTCGACGTGGCCTTCGACTACCCGATCAAACTCCTCGCCAACGCCCTCGGCTCCCCGCCCGCCGACGTCATCGAGCGCGCCCACGACCACGGAGTCCTCGTCGCCGCACTGGCCGGGAGCGCCCGGCACGCCCGGCGGCACGCCGAGGCGGGCATCGACGTCGTCGTCGCCCAGGGGTACGAAGCGGGCGGCCACACCGGGGAGATCGGCTCCATGGTGCTGGTCCCCGAGGTCGTGGAGGCGGTCGCCCCGCTGCCGGTGCTGGCCGCCGGAGGCATCGGCAGCGGCGAACAGGTCGCCGCCGGACTCGCCCTCGGCGCGCAGGGCGTCTGGCTCGGCTCCCTCTGGCTCACCACCGAGGAGGCCGACCTGCACTCCGAGGCCCTGACCGCCAAACTGCTCGCCGCGGGCTCCGGCGACACGGTCCGCTCCCGCGCCCTCACCGGGAAACCCGCACGCCAGCTCCGTACCGCATGGACCGACGCCTGGGACGACGCGGCCGGACCCGGCACCCTGCCCATGCCGCTCCAGGGGCTGCTGGTGGCCGAGGCCGTCTCGCGGATCCAGAAGTACGAGGTCGGGGAGCTGCTGGGCACGCCCGTCGGGCAGATCGTCGGCCGGATGACCAGCGAACGCAGCGTGCAGGCGGTCGTCGACGACCTGACCCGCGGCTTCGAACGCGCCGTCACCCGCATGAACCGCATCGCCGGAAGGAGCGCCACGTGAACCAGCCGCCCAACGGCTTCTGGGCCCAGGCCGCCGCCGACCCCGACCGCACCGTCCTGATCGCCCCGGACGGCGAGGAGTGGAGCGCGGGCCGGCTGTACGCCGACGTCAACCGCATGGTCCACGGACTGCGCGCGGCCGGGCTGCGCGAGGGCGACGCGTTCGCCGTCGTCCTGCCCAACGGCGTCGAACTCCTCACCGCCTACCTCGCCGCCTCGCAGGCCGGCTTCTACCTCGTCCCGGTCAACCACCACCTCGTCGGCCCCGAGATCGCCTGGATCGTCGCCGACTCGGGGGCCCGCGTCCTCATCGCCCACGAACGTTTCGCGGCCACCGCGACGGCCGCCGCCGACGAGGCGGAGCTGCCCGCCACCCACCGTTACGGCGTCGGCACGGTCCCCGGCAGCCGCCCCTACGCCGAACTCCTCGACGGCCACCCCGCAACCCCACCCGAGGAACGCACCCTCGGCTGGGTCATGAACTACACCTCCGGCACCACCGGCCGCCCGCGCGGCATCCGGCGTCCGCTGCCCGGCAAACGGCCCGAGGAGACCTACCTCGGCGGGTTCCTCGGCATCTTCGGCATCCGGCCGTTCGACGACAACGTCCACCTGGTCTGCTCGCCGCTCTACCACACCGCCGTGCTCCAGTTCGCGGGCGCCGCACTCCACATCGGGCACCCGCTGGTCCTGATGGACGGCTGGGCCCCGCAGGAGATGCTGCGCCTGATCGACACCCACCGCTGCACGCACACCCATATGGTCCCGACGCAGTTCCACCGCCTGCTCGCACTCCCCGAAGACGTACGGGGCCGCTACGACGTCTCCTCCATGCGGCACGCCATCCACGGGGCCGCGCCCTGCCCCGACCACGTCAAACGCGCCATGATCGACTGGTGGGGGAGCTGTGTCGAGGAGTACTACGCGGCCAGCGAGGGCGGCGGAGCGTTCGCCACCGCCGAGGACTGGCTGAAGAAGCCCGGCACCGTGGGCAAGGCCTGGCCGATCAGCGAACTCGCCGTCTTCGACGACGACGGCAACCGGCTCGCGGCGGGCGAACTGGGCACCGTCTACATGAAGATGAGCACCGGCGGCTTCAGCTACCACAAGGACGAGACCAAGACCCGCAAGAACCGCATCGGCGACTTCTTCACCGTCGGCGACCTCGGCGTGCTGGACGAGGACGGTTACCTCTTCCTCCGCGACCGCAAGATCGACATGATCATCGCGGGCGGCGTCAACATCTACCCCGCCGAGATCGAGTCCGCCCTGCTCACCCACCCCGCCGTGGCGGACGCCGCCGCCTTCGGCATCCCGCACGCCGACCGGGGCGAGGAGGTCAAGGCCGTCGTCGAACCGGCTGACGGCCACGAGCCGTCGGCCGAACTCGCCGCCGCGATCCTCGCCCACTGCGAAGAGCGGCTCGCCGGCTACAAACGGCCCCGGAGCCTGGACTTCATCACCGCGATGCCCCGCGACCCCAACGGCAAGCTCTACAAACGACGCCTGCGCGAACCGTACTGGGAGGGCTTCGAGCGACCTCTTTGAGGCGGGCGCGTCCACACGGGCTCGGCCTCGGGGGCAGGATGGGCGGGTGCTCCCTCCTCGACTGCTGTGGCGTGATCCCCGGCCCGTCCCTCGGCTCAACCGGCAGGAGCCGGTGACCGTGATCGTCAGCGACCCCGGCTTCCACGAACCGGGCGGCGACGACCACTGCTCGGCGTTCGGCTATTTCTGCCGGGCGCACGACCGCCCCTACCGGCACGAGTCCTGCGGGGACGGGCCGCACCTCCTCGCCCTGGACTGCCAGGAACACGGACCGGAGAACATGTGGCCGCAGCCGCGCATGCTGCTGTTCCCGGAGGGCTTCGACCCGCCGCTGAGCGCCGCGCAGCTGGCCTGGGCGCGCGCGGAGGGCGGAGCCGTCCCGGGATGATCCGCCAGGAACGCCCGGGAACGCCGTCACGACACGCCAGCGAGAAGGGCGCCCACCGAGGCGGACGCCCTTCTCACAGCGGGCGCAACCGCGCACCGCGCTACCGCCGCTCGTGCACCCGCACCACCCGCAGGGCCGGCGAGCGGGCGATGTCCTTCTCGCAGAACCGCGACGTCACCCAGCGCTCGCCCGCGTACAGCCGGGTCTGGTCGCTGTAGTGCGGTGACTTCGGATTCTCCGACTGGGAGTACGTCAGCAGCGTCCGGGCCACCGGGCAGCGGCTGTCGTCCCAGCCGACCGCCTGGATGTAGCTGGAGCCCGACGACACCTCCGTATAGCCGCCCGCCGCCGCGTTCCACACCGGCTCGGTCTTGTTCCAGATGCCCAGCGACTCCGTCCCGCCGCCGATCGGGAGCCGCTTGCCGTTCCGTACGACGAACTGGTGCTTGCCCAGCGGCGCGTCGAGCGCGATGCCCGCCGCCCGCAGCTCCGCCACCGCGTCCGCAAGCGCCGTGCCCACACCGGGCGCGGCGGTGTTCAGACCGCGCGGGGTGCGCACCGGGTCGGCCGGGTCGAACGGGGTCCGCCACAGCTCGGCGGCGGGCACCGCCGAGGCCCTCCGCCAGAAGCGGTCGAAGAGCAGCGCGCCCCGGCTGTCGCTGTCCACGCTCCGGTCCCAGCGCCGCAGCACCCGGCAGGCCGCCGACACATCGACCGGCGTACCGCCCGTGCCCACGGCCGTGCCGCCCGGCAGCGCCGCGCACCACTTCGCCGTCTCCGAGGCGGCCAGGTCACCGGCCGGCGCACGGTTGGCGAACTGCTGCCGCTGGAGATCCGCGACCCGGAGGCGGCCCCGGTCCGCCATCGCCGCGACATCCTCGATCGCGCCACGCGTCCGCATCGACCGGGGCGTCGCGACCGTGCCGAAGATCCGCTCGTACCCGGTCAGCGGCTGCTCCGCGTTGGTCAGCCAGGCGCTGTCGTTGGAGTTCTCCACGTACGGCCGGTTCTTCAGCGTGGGCATCCGGCTCGGGCCGAAGATGCCCGGCTGCACCGCGTCCGGGTCGCTGCCCAGCGCGCAGTCCGCGCGCGAACCGTCCAGCACCGCCAGTCCGGACGCCGGATACGTGGCCCGGCCCAGCGGGGTCGAGCAGCGTTCGGCCAGCTCGTCCGTGATCCTCGGCAGCACCTGCGACTGGGCGAAGAACGAGTGCCCCGCCCGGTCCGCGGCGATCGTGTTCACCCACGGCATGCCCTGATTCCGGTGCAACGAGCGTTCCACGTCCGCCGTGGAGCGGGACCTGCTGAAGCCCAGACCGGTGTCCGCCATCCGCAGATTCGTCGCGTTCGGATCGTTCAGCGCGTACGCCGTGCTCGTCGTCCACGGCAGCGGCAGCGCCGAGCCCATCGCGTCGACGACGGGACCGTAACGGGTCCACCACTGGGTGCGGGTGACGGGAGCCGCGCCCTTCACCGGGACGCTCACCGTCCGCTTCGTCATCCGCTCCCGCTCGCCGTCCACCAGATAGACGGTCGGGTCGGCCGGATCGAGCGTGAGCTGATGCAGATTCAGCGTGACGCCCGTGGCGACCGTATGGCTCCACGCCACATCCGCGTTGTGCCCGATCGAGATCGTCGTCGCGCCCAGCAGCGACGCACCCGACACGTTCAGCTCACCGGGAATCGTCTGCTGCGACTGCCAGAAGCGGCGTCCGCCCTGCCACGGGTAGTGCGGGTTGCCGAGCAGCAGCCCGCGCCCGTTCACCGTGGTGGAGCCGTCGAAGGCCACCGCGTTGGAGCCCATGTCCGCGTTCTGCGCCGACAGCAGCCGCTGGGCCGCCGTCGCCGCCTCCTCGGGGGTGACCCCGGCCGCCGGGGGAGCGGCGGTCGGCGGCCGCGCCGCCGTGATGCCGTCGATGCCGCGCCCCTGGCCGCCGAGCACGGCCAGCGCGTACCCGCGCGCCGCCACGTCCAGCGCCGTCACCGGACGCACCCAGGACGCGCCCCGGCAGGCCGGATCGGTGATCCGGTTCTGCTCGATCCACGCGTTGTACCCGGCGGCGAACCCGCGCATCGTCTCCTTGGCGTCCCGGCTCGGACCGGCGGGCGCGGGCGCCTTCAGCAGCTTCTCCACCGTGCCGCTGTCCCGGACACCCCGGAAGTACAGATCGCTGGAGAGGTTCGTCGCCGCCGAGGAGAGGGAGAAGTCCGGGGCGGCGTCCGGGCCGAAGAACCTCGACCGTTCCCCGCGCACCGTGAGGAAACCGTCCGCCAGCGTGCACACCTGGTCGGCGGCCTGCGCCCAGCCGGTGCCGAAGCCGAGCTGTGCGTAGTCCTTCGCCACGATGTGCGGAATGCCGTACTCCGTGTACCGGATGACGGCGGAGAGCCCGCCGCCCGACGGGTGCCGCTCCGGCCCGGCCCCGGACGCGGCGGCCGGCGGCAGCGAGGCCGACACGGTGAACAGGGCGAGACCGGCGACCCCGAGCAGTCTCAGACGGTTGCGTAACGTCAAGGTGTTCCTCCCAGCGGTGCGGGTGGCACGGCGGCGGCCCGGACCGTCCGGACAGCCACGCGCCACTCAGCCAGGGAGCCCCGGGAACTGTCAACCGTCTGGTCGGTATCCAGCCTCTTGACCCCGGGGCCCGGGCCGCACAAGGATCACGCCATGACAGGTGTACGCAGCAGCACAGTCGACGGCGTCCTCACCCGCAGCGCCCGGCGCACCCCCGCCCGGACCGCCGTACGGTACGCCGACCGGGTCTGGACCTACCGCGCGCTGGACGCCGCCGTCTCCACGGCCGCCGCCGTCCTCACCGAGGAACACGGCCTCGCCCCCGGCGACCGGGTGGCCGCCTACGCGCACAACTCCGACGCCTATCTCATCGGCTTCCTCGCCTGCGCACGGGCCGGGTTCGTCCATGTGCCGGTCAACCAGAACCTCACCGGCGACGACCTGACCTACCTCCTGGACCAGTCCGGCTCCGCCCTCGTCCTGACCGACCCGGACCTCGCCGGGCGGCTCCCCGACAGACTCCCGGTGCGCGCGCTGCGCGACGCCCCCGGCGCTCTCCTCGACGCCCTGGAGACGGAACGGCCGTTCACCCCGCGGCGCCCGCCCGCCTCCGACGACCTGGTGCAGCTGCTCTACACCTCCGGCACCACCGCCCTGCCCAAGGGCGCGATGATGACGCACGGGGCCCTGGTCCACGAGTACGTCAGCGCGATCACCGCGCTCGGCCTCAGCGCCGCCGACCGGCCCGTGCACTCGCTGCCGCTCTACCACTCGGCCCAGATGCATGTGTTCCTGCTGCCCTATCTGGCGGTCGGCGCGGAGAACACCATCCTGGACGCGCCGGACGCCGTCCGCGTCTTCGACCTCGTCGAAGCGGGTCTGGCCGACAGCCTGTTCGCCCCGCCCACCGTCTGGATCGGCCTCGCCAACCACCCGGAGTTCGCCACCCGCGACCTCGGCGGTCTGCGCAAGGCGTTCTACGGGGCCTCGATCATGCCCGTGCCCGTCCTGGAGCGGCTGCGGAGACGCCTCCCGCACCTGGCCTTCTTCAACTGCTTCGGCCAGAGCGAGATCGGCCCGCTGGCCACCGTGCTGGGTCCCGACGAGCACGAGGGCCGAATGGACTCCTGCGGCCGTCCCGTCCTCTTCGTGGAGGCCCGCGTCGTCGACGAGAAGGGCCAGGACGTCCCCGACGGCACCCCCGGCGAGGTCGTCTACCGCTCGCCCCAACTGTGCTCCGGCTACTGGGACAAGCCCGAGGAGACGGCGGCCGCCTTCCGCGACGGCTGGTTCCACTCCGGCGACCTCGCCGTCCGTGACGCCGAGGGCTTCTACACCGTCGTCGACCGGGTCAAGGACGTCATCAACTCCGGTGGTGTCCTCGTCGCCTCCCGCCAGGTCGAGGACGCCCTCTACACCCACCCCGCCGTCGCCGAGACCGCCGTCATCGGCCTGCCGGACGACCGCTGGATCGAGGCCGTCACCGCCGTCGTCGTCCTGCGCGGCGAGGCGAGCGACACCGAACTCATCGCCCACGCCCGCGAGAGGCTCACCGCCTTCAAGGCCCCCAAGCGCGTCGTGTTCGTGAACGAACTGCCGCGCAACGCCAGCGGGAAGATCCTCAAGCGGCAACTGCGCGACGAGCTCACCTGAACCCGGCCGCTACAGCCGCCCCGCCTCCACGATCCGCCGCAGGAACCGCCGGGTGCGCTCCTCGCGGGGCGCGCCGAACACCTCCTCGGGCGTGCCGCGTTCCAGCACCACTCCGGCGTCCAGGAAGCACACCTGGTCGGCGACCTCGCGGGCGAACGCCATCTCATGGGTGGCGATCACCATCGTCATGCCGTCGTCCTTCACCTCCCGTACGAGAGCGAGCACTTCGCCCACCAGCTCCGGGTCCAGGGCGGCCGTGATCTCGTCCAGGAGCAGCAGCCGGGGCCGTACCGCCAGCGCCCGCACGATCGCCGCCCGCTGCTGCTGTCCGCCGCTGAGCCGGTCCGGATACTCGTCCGCCTTCGCCCCGAGCCCCAGCCGCTCCAGCAGCTCCCGGGCCTCCGCCTCGGCCCGGGGCCGGGACAGGCCGTGGACCCGGCGCGGGGCCAGCGTGATGTTCTGCAGCACGGTCAGATGCGGGAAGAGGTTGTACGCCTGGAACACCACGCCGATCCGGCGGCGCACCGAGTCCGCGTCGGCCCGGGGGTCCGTGATCTCCTCGCCCTCCAGCCAGATCGCCCCGTCGTCGACCTCCTCCAGGAGATTGGCGCAGCGCAGCAGCGTCGACTTCCCGGAGCCGGAAGCCCCGATCAGCGCGGTCACCGTGTGCGGGGCCACCTCCAGGTCCACGTCCCGCAGCACCAGTGACGTACCGAACGACTTGCGGACCGCCTCCATCCGCAGCACCGGAGCTGTTTCCACCGCCGTGCTCATACCAGCCCTCCCTGGGCCCGCCGCCGGTCCATCCGGGCCGTCACCCAGTCGGTGAGCCGGGTCATCGGGATGGTCAGCGCCACGAAGACCAGACCCGCGACGACGTACGGGGTGTAGTTGAAGTCCTTGCTCGCGATGATCTGCGCCGCGTACACGGCGTCCACCGCCCCGGCGATCGAGACCAGACCGGTGTCCTTCTGGAGCGACACCAGGTCGTTCAGGAGCGGCGGCACCACCCGGCGCACCGCCTGCGGCAGTACGACGAAGCGCAGCGCCTGCCCGCTGCTCAGCCCCAGCGAACGCGCCGCCGCCCGCTGCGAGGGATGCACGGACTCGATGCCCGCTCGGAAGACCTCCGCGACGTACGCCGAGTACGTCAGCACCAGCGCGCCGCCGCCCAGCAGCACCGGATCGGTGGTCACCCCCTCCAGCCGCAGGGCGGGCACCCCGAAGACCACCATCAGCAGACAGATGATGAGCGGCAGCCCCCGGAAGAAGTCCGTGTACGCGGTCGCCAGCGCCCGCACCGGGAAGAACACCGGACCGCGCAGGGTCCGTGCCACGGCCAGCAGCAGACCGAGCACCAGCACGGCCGCACCGCACACGGCCAGCAGCCGGAGGTTCAGCCACAGGCCCTCCAGGACCTGCGGGAAGGCGACGCGCGCGTAATGGGCGCTGAAGAACGTCTCCTTGGTACGCGTCCAGCCCGGCGAGTTCGTGATCAGCAGGAACAGCACCGCGCCCACGACCAGGGTGCTGGTCGCGGCGATCGCGGTGGCCCGCCGGGTGCGGGCCCGCCGATGGCGCTCGCGGGCGATCCGGCGCTCGGACGGGACGTAGCCGTCCTCGACGACGGCCGGCGTCTTGTGCAGGGTCACTTGAGCACCGGCGCGTCGACGGCGTCGGAGAGCCACTCCTTCTCCAGGGCGGCCAGCGTGCCGTCCTTCCGTAGGGCGTCCACCGCACCGCTCACGCAGGAGGTCAGCGCGGACTCCTTGTCGAGGACCAGCCCGAACTGCTCCGGATCGCCGGGGGAGTCGGCGAACTGGCCCACCACCTCGGCCTCCGGCACCTCCGCCCCGGTGATGTAGAAGGCGGTCGGCAGGTCCACCACGATGGCGTCCACCTGGCCGGTCTTCAGGGCCGACTTGGCGAAGTCGTTGCGCTGGTAGACGGCGGGCTTCTCGCCCGGCTTCACCAGATCGGTGATGAAGTCCAGGCTGGTGGTGCCGACCTGGGCGCCGAGCTTCACGTCCTTGAGGTCGGCCACGCTCTTCGCCTTCGCCGCCTTCGACGACTTCAGGGCGACGACGGCCTGGCGCACGTCGTAGTAGCCGGAGGAGAAGGCGACGGCCTTCTTCCGCTCCTCACTGATGGAGACCTGGTTGATGTCGAAGTCGAACTTCTTCGCACCGGGCGCGAACGCGCTGTTGAACGGCGTGTGCTGCCACACCACCGCGTCGCGGTCGTACCCGAGCTCCTTCGCCACGGCGTAGGCCACCGCCGACTCGAAGCCCTTCCCGTTGGACGGCTCGTCGTCGGAGAACCAGGGCGCGTAGGCGGGCTTGTCGGTGCCCACGGTCAGCTTCCCGGTCGCCCGGGTGGCGAGCTTGCCGGGAGCGCAGGACGCCGTGGCACCGGCGGCCCGGTCCGGCGCCTTCTCCTCCGCTTGCGGGGCACATCCCGTGAGGGCGGCGCAGAGGGCGACGGCGGAGCACAGGGCGGTGACCAGGGACCGGTTGGCGAGATGCATAGCGGGAGACTCGCAGTGCCCGGCCCCCTCTGTCGAGATTTTCGCGCAGCTGTCCGCATAGTGGGAACGGGTGTTGCGGTGGTGTGAACGCGCCGGTCACCGGCGCCGTTCACCCCGTGCCGGACTCCCGCAGGTCCACGATCCGCCGGATCTTGCCCACCGAGCGCTCCAGCGACTCCGGATCCACGATCTCGACGCTCACCGACACCCCGACGCCGTCCTTCACCGCCGCCGCGATGGACCGCGCCGCCTTCTCCCGCTCGTCGCCCGTCGCGTCCGCCCGCGCCTCCGCGAGGACCGTCAGCGCGTCCAGCCGCCCGTGCCGGGTCAGCCGCAGCTGGAAGTGCGGGGCGACGGCGGGCGTACGCAGCACGATCTCCTCGATCTGGGTGGGGAAGAGGTTCACCCCGCGCAGGATCACCATGTCGTCGCTGCGCCCGGTGACCTTCTCCATCCGCCGGAACGTCCGCGCCGTCCCCGGCAGCAGCCGCGTCAGGTCCCGGGTGCGATAGCGGATCACCGGCATCGCCTCCTTGGTCAGCGAGGTGAAGACCAGCTCCCCCTCCTCGCCGTCGGGCAGCACCTCACCGGTGAACGGGTCCACGACCTCCGGATAGAAGTGGTCCTCCCAGATGTGCAGCCCGTCCTTCGTCTCCACGCACTCCTGCGCGACCCCCGGGCCCATCACCTCGGAGAGCCCGTATATGTCGACCGCGTCGATGGCGAACCGGTCCTCGATCTCCCGGCGCATCCCCTCGGTCCACGGCTCCGCGCCGAAGATCCCGACCTTCAGGGACGTGGAGCGCGGATCGACGCCCTGCCGCTCGAACTCGTCCAGCAGCGTCAGCATGTACGACGGCGTGATCATGATGATCTCGGGCCGGAAGTCCTGGATCAGCTGGACCTGGCGCGCGGTCATGCCCCCGGAGGCCGGGATCACCGTGCAGCCGAGCCGCTCCGCCCCGTAGTGCGCCCCGAGGCCGCCGGTGAACAGCCCGTATCCGTACGCCACATGGACCTTGTGGCCGGGCCGTCCGCCCGCCGCCCGGATCGAACGGGCCACCACGTCCGCCCAGTGGTCCAGATCCCGCTCGGTGTACCCGACGACCGTCGGACGCCCGGTCGTGCCGCTGGAGGCGTGGATCCTGCGCACCTCGTGCTCCGGTACGGCGAACATCCCGAAGGGGTAGTTGTCCCGCAGATCCGTCTTCGCGGTGAACGGGAACCGGGCCAGATCGGCGAGCGTCCGGCAGTCCTCGGGTTTCAGCCCGGCGCGGTCGAAGGCGTTGCGGTAGAAGGGGACCTTGTCGTACGCGTGCCGCAGCGTGGTCCGCATCCGCTCCAGTTGCAGGGCCTCCAGCTCGCCCCGGCCGAGCCGTTCCGCCGCGTCCAGCATGGCCGTCATAAGGACCCTTCCTCTCCCGAAGCGGGCGACCGATCATTCGGTCGATCTTCCTGGGAGCAGTAATTCAGGAGGCCGGGGGCGCTGGCAAGAGGGGCGCACACATCGCTGTGGATCAGCTCCCCGCGAAGTCCGGTGCGTCCGTACACGGGTTCCTGTTTGGATGGGGCGTATGCCGATCTTCTCCGCGTACGACACGACCCCGCTCGCCTATCGCCTGGTGGGGGAGGGCGAACCGCTGATCTGTCTGCCCGGCGGGCCGATGCGGGCGAGCGCGTATCTCGGGGACCTCGGAGGGCTCGCCGCCCGCCGGCAGCTCGTCCTGCCGGACCTGCGCGGCACCGGCGACTCCGGGGTGCCCGACGACCCCTCGACGTACCGCTGCGACCGCCTCGTCGACGACGTGGAGGCGCTGCGCGAACACCTGGGGCTCGACCGGATCGACGTACTGACCCACTCCGCGGGCGCGGACCTCGCCCTGCTGTACGCCGCCCGCCACCCGGAACGGCTGCGCACCCTGACCCTGATCACCCCCAGCACCCGGGCCGTGGGCATCGAGGTGACCGACCAGGACCTGCGCGAGTCCGCCGAACTGCGGCGCGACGAGCCCTGGTATCCCGAGGCGCGGGCCGCCCAGGAGGCGCTGCTCGCCGGCGGGCCGTTCGCCGAGCTGTGGCCCGCCGTCCGGCCGCTCACCTACGGCCGTTGGGACGAGGCGGCCCGCGCCCACGCCGCGGCCTCCGCCGGACAGACCAACCACGAGGCCCGCGACCACTACGCCGCCGACGGCGCGTTCGACCCCGCCGCCACCGCCGCCGCCCTGCGCGAGGTGACCGTGCCGGTGCTCGTCCTCGCCGGGGAGTACGACGGCCACCCGAGCCCGGACCGGGCCACCGAGCTCGCCGCGCTCTTCCCGCACGCCGAGTTCGTCGTCCAGCGCGGCGCGGGGCACTTCCCGTGGCTGGACGACCCCGGCGCCTTCGCCCGTACGGTGGCGGCCTTCCTCGACCCGGAGATCCTGAGCGTGCAGGCCGGCGGGGTCCGGCTGGCCTACCGGGTGTGGGGCGCCCCCGAGGCCCCGCCCGTCGTCCTGCTGCACGGCCGGGCGGGCTCCGGCGCGACCTGGACCCGGATCGCGGAGGACCTGGCCGCCGACCACCGGGTGTACGCCCCGGACTTCCGGGGCCACGGGCTGAGCGACTGGCCCGGCCGCTACTCCTTCGAGATGTTCCGCGACGACCTGCACGCCTTCCTGGAAGCCCGCAACCTGGCCGGCGCGACCGTCGTCGGACACTCCATGGGCGGGGTCGCCGCCTACCTCCTGGCCCAGCGGGAACCGGACCTGATCGGGCGGCTGATCATCGAGGACGCGCCGCCCCTGTTCCCGCTCGACCCGCCCCGGCCGCTCTCCGTCCGCCCGGCGGGCGACCTCGACTTCGACTGGCCCGTCGTCCCCGACATCGACGCCCAGCTGAACGACCCCGACCCGGCCGTCCCCGGGCGGTTCCCGGAGATCACCACGCCCACCCTCGTCATCGGCGGCGGCCCCGCCAGCCACATCGACCAGGAACAGCTGGCGCGGATGGTCCGCGCGATACCGGACGCCGAGCTGGTCACCATCGACGCCGGGCATCTGATCCACACGGACCGGCCGGAGGAATTCCTCGCGGCGATCCGGTCGTTCGGGCTCACCGACCGGAAGGGAAGCGGCGGCGCGTGCTGACCGAAGGACGGTTCAGGACCGATGCCCTGCCGCGGAGCGACCGGTTCGCCCGCTGGCAGCAGTGCATGACCGATGTCGTCGCGCCCATGGAGATCACGAGCCCGTACGCCGACGACTTCTGGGCCGACCACCGGCTCCTGCGCATCGAGGACACCCTGCTCTGGCCCACCTGCCTGCACGCCTCCCGCTACCGGCGCACACCCCGGCTGATCCGGCAGTCCGACCCGGGACTGCTCCACATGACGCTGGTCCTGCCCGGCAGCGGGACCGTGTTCGTCGAACAGGGCGGGCTGCGCAGCGCCGTGGGGCCGTACGACCTCTATGTCCTCGACGTGTCCAGACCCAGTGACGTCGGCACCGTCGACGAGCCGATCGTGGGGGTGGGCGTGGACTTCCCCCGGTCGCTGCTGCCCCTGCCGATGAGCACCTCACTGGACGAGGTGCTCGGCCGGAGCCTCTCCGGCCGGCACGGCTTCGGCGCGCTGTTCAGCCAGTTCGTCACGCATCTGGTGGACCAGTCGGACTCCTACGGCCCGGCCGACGGGCCCCGGCTGAACCGGGTCCTGCTCGATCTCGCGGCCGGACTGCTCGCCGGCGGGCTCGACCGGGAGACGGCCCTGTCGCCGGAGACCCGGACCCGCAACCTCGTCCTGACCATCCGCACCTTCATCGGCCGCAATCTCCACGACCCCCGGCTCACCCCGGCCGCCGTCGCCGCAGCGCACCACATCTCCACCCGCCATCTGCACCGGCTCTTCCAGCAGGAGGGCACCACGGTGGCCGCCCTCATCCGCAGCCGACGCCTCGAACGGGCCCGCCGGGACCTCGCCGACCCCGCCCTGGCCCACACACCGCTGCACACGATCGCCGCCCGGTGCGGTTTCGGCGCGCCCGCCCACTTCAGCCGGGTGTTCCGGGCCGCCCACGGCATGTCCCCCAGCGACTACCGCGACGCCGGACTCCGGGACGGGGCGGAACCGGCGCGCTGACGAAGGCGGGGGAGGTGCTCGGCACACCCCCGTGGCACCGGGCACCCCGACGCCCGCCCCACCAGTCTGCGGTTCGCCTCCCGCCCTGTCCTTGACGATGGGCGACGGGGCGTTTGACGATCAGCGACCGGGGCGGCCCTCAGCTCGACGCGGCCCCCGCCGCCACCGTCTTCGCCCACCGGTAGTCCGCCTTCCCGCTCGGCGAGCGCTGGATCCGGTCGGCCAGCACCAGGGTGCGGGGGATCTTGTAGCCGGCGAGCCGCGTCCGGCAGTGCGTCTGCACCGACTCCAGAGTCAACGCATCGGCTCCGTCGCGGAGTTGGACCACAGCGGCGACCCGGTTGCCCCAGCGCTCGTCCGGAACGCCCGCGACGAGCGCGTCGTACACGTCCGGATGGGACTTCAGCGCCTGCTCGACCTCCTCCGGATACACCTTCTCGCCCCCGGTGTTGATGCACTGGGAGCCCCGGCCGAGCACGGTGACGATGCCGTCCGCGTCCACGGTCGCCATGTCGCCCAGCAGCACCCACCGTTCCTCGCCCCGGCGGAAGAAGGTGTCGGCGGTCTTCGCCGGGTCGTTGTAGTAGCCGAGCGGGACATGGCCGCGCTGGGCGATGCGGCCCGGCTCACCGGGGGCCACCGGCTCGTACGTGACCGGATCGACCACCGCCGTACGGGCGTTGACCTGTACCCGGAAGCCCTTCTCCGGCCCTGAGTCGGCGGTGGCCGTGCCGTTGAAGCCGGACTCCGACGAGCCGAAGTTGTTCAGCAGCATCACCGTCGGCACCAGCGTCTGGAACTCCGCCCGCACCGAGTCCGACATGATCGCCCCGGAGCTGGAGACGGAGAACAGCGACGAGCAGTCCGTCCCGCGCAGCGGCCCCTTCAGACAGTCGATCAGCGGACGCAGCATCGCGTCGCCGACCAGCGACACACTGGTGACCTTCTCCCTCTCGATCGTCCGCAGCACCTCTTCGGGCACGAACTTGCGGTGCACGACGACGCGTTGGCCGAAGTTGAAGCCGATGAACGCGGTCAGCGTGGAGGTCCCGTGCATCAGCGGCGGGGTGGGGAAGAAGGTGATCCCGTCGCCGCCCGCGGCGACCCGCTCCGCCAGCTCCTGCGGGGCCTTCACCGGCTCGCCGGTCGGTGCGCCGCCGCCGAGGCCCGAGAAGAACAGGTCCTCCTGACGCCACATCACGCCCTTCGGCATGCCGGTCGTGCCGCCGGTGTAGATGATGAACTGGTCGTCGGCGGAGCGGGCCGCGAAGCCGCGCCCGGCCGCGCCCGATTCCTCCGCCTCGGCGAAGGGCACGACCGGCACGGCCGGAGGAGCAGCGTCGGCAGGGCCCACCCGGATCAGATGGCGCAGCCCCGGGGCCTGCGGGGCGGCCGCCGCGACCCGCTCGTCGAACTCGCCGTCGAAGACCAGCGCCGCCAGGTCCGCGTCCCGGTAGAGATAGACCAGTTCCTCCTCCACGTAACGGTAGTTGACGTTCACCGGAACGATCCTGGCCTTGAGGGCGCCCAGCACCGTCTGGAGGTATTCGACCCCGTTGTAGAGGTGCAGCCCCAGATGCTCGCCCGGCCGGATGCCCGCGTCGATCAGGTGGTGGGCGATCCGGTTGGCGGCGGCGTCCAGCTCCGCGTAGGTGAGCCGCCGCTCCGCGCCCGTACCGGGATGGTCGACGTACAGGAGCGCCTCGCGGTCGGGCACCGCGTCGACGACCGATTCGAACAGGTCGGCAAGGTTGTACTCCACCGTTCCTCCTGACCCCGGATGACTGGCGACTCGGCCGTCATTAGAGCGCCGGGCGGCACAAGTGGGAAGAGGTGGCGTCGAAACAATCTGACGAGCTGTCAGAAAACTATTGAACTGCGACCCCTCCTCCTGCAACCTGTTCCAGGTCTGGAGACAGGAGTCGGTCATGGGCGGTACGGAACACCTCACCGTGCGGCGTGAAGGCGCCACGCTGGTGCTCACCTTGAACAGACCACAGGCCAGGAACGCGCTCTCGCTGCCGATGCTCGTCGGCCTCCACGACGGCTGGATCGAGGCCGACGAGGACGACGCGATCCGCTCCGTCGTCCTCACCGGCGCGGGCGGCGCGTTCTGCGCGGGCATGGACCTCAAGGCGCTGGCCGGCGGCGGAATGGCGGGGGAGGAGTACCGGGAGCGGATGACGGCCGACCCGGACCTCCACTGGAAGGCGATGCTGCGCCACCACCGTCCACGCAAACCGGTGATCGCCGCCGTGGAAGGCCCCTGCGTCGCGGGCGGCACCGAGATCCTGCAGGGCACCGACATCCGCATCGCCGGAGCGGGCGCCACCTTCGGACTCTTCGAAGTGCGCCGGGGCCTCTTCCCGATCGGCGGCTCCACCGTCCGGCTGCCCCGCCAGATCCCCCGCACCCACGCCCTCGAAATGCTGCTCACCGGCCGCTCCTACACCGCCGACGAGGCCGCCGCCATCGGGCTCGTCGGCAGGGTCGTGCCCGACGGGACCGCACTGGCGGAGGCCCTCGCCGTCGCCGAGCAGGTCAACGCCTGCGGGCCGCTCGCCGTCGAGGCCGTCAAGGCCTCGGTCTACGAGGGCGCCGAGCTGACCGAGACCGAGGCACTGGCCGCCGAACTCAAGCGCGGCTGGCCCGTGTTCGCCACCGAGGACGCCAAGGAGGGCGCCCGCGCCTTCGCCGAGAAGCGCCCGCCCGTCTACCGGCGCGCCTGACCCCAGGAGAGAGCCATGACCGACGTCCTCAGCGCCCCGCTGGTGGTCGAGTTCCCCTTCACCCGCTCGCTCGGGCCGGTGCAGAGCGCCTTCCTCACCGGACTGCGCGAACGCACTGTCCTCGGCGTCCGCACGGAGGACGGCACGGTGCTCGTGCCGCCCGTCGAGTACGACCCCATCACCGCGAACGAGATCCGCGACCTCGTCGAGGTCGCCCCCATCGGCACCGTCACCACCTGGGCCTGGAACCCGGCCCCCCGCCGCGACCAGCCGCTCGACACCCCCTTCGCCTGGGTCCTCGTCCGCCTCGACGGGGCCGGCACCGCGCTTCTGCACGCCCTCGACGCACCGGGCCCGGACGCCGTGCGCACCGGGATGCGCGTCCGGATCCGCTGGGCCGCGACCCGCACCGGCGCCATCACCGACATCGCCTGCTTCGAACCGTACGAGGGTGAGCCCGGCGACTCCGAACCCACCCCGCACACAGGGGAGTTCGCCGACCCTGTCACCGGCATCGTCACCCCGGCCCGCCTCGACTACGTCCACACCCCGGGCCGCGCGCAGAGCGCCTACCTCACCGCCCTCGAAGGACACCGCATCGTCGGCGAACGCTGCCCCGCCTGCCGCAAGGTCTACGTACCGCCACGCGGAGCCTGCCCCACCTGCGGGGTCGCCACCGCCGAACAGGTCGAGGTCGGACCGCGCGGCACGGTCACCACGTTCTGCATCGTCAACATCAAGGCTGCTCATACGGCGAATCTCGACATCGAAGTCCCGTACGTCTACGCCCACATCGCCCTCGACGGCGCGGACCTCGCGCTGCACGGACGCATCGCCGGCATCCCGTACGACCAGGTCCGCATGGGACTGCGCGTCGAACCCGTCTGGGCCGGTGCCGGTCGGGGGTCCCGCCACCCCGACCACTACCGGCCCACCGGAGAGCCCGACGCCGACTACGACACGTACAAGGAGCTGGTGTAGATGCGGGACGTGGCCATCGTCGCCTTCGCCCAGAGCGCACACCGGCGGCGCACCGACGAACTCTCCGAGGTCGACCTCCTGATGCCCGTCCTCCACGAGGTCCTGGGCGCGACCGGCCTCAAGGCGAACCGGATCGGGTTCACCTGCTCCGGCTCCGCCGACTACCTCGCCGGGCGGGCCTTCTCCTTCACCATGGCGCTCGACGGCGTCGGCGCCCATCCGCCCATCTCCGAGTCGCACGTCGAGATGGACGGGGCCTGGGCGCTGTACGAGGCCTGGGTCAAGATCCAGACCGGCGAGGCGGACACCGCGCTCGTCTACTCCTACGGAAAGTCCTCGCCCGGCCAGGTCCGCGACGTCCTCACCCGCCAGCTCGACCCCTACTACCTCGCCCCGCTCTGGCCGGACTCCGTCGCGCTCGCCGCCCTCCAGGCGCAGGCCCTCGTCGACGCGGGAGCCACCGACGAACCGGCCCTCGCCGAGGTGGCCGCCCGCAACCGCACCGCCGCCGCCGACAACCCGCACGCCCAGCTCACCGGCGACGTCCCCGCCGGCGACTACCTCGTACGGCCGCTGCGCACCGGCGACTGCCCGCCCATCGGCGATGGCGCCGCAGCCGTGATCCTCGCCGCCGGGGACACCGCCCGCGCCCTGTGCGAACGGCCCGCCTGGATCCGGGGCATCGACCACCGCATCGAGGCGCACGGCCTCGGCGTCCGCGACCTGACCGACAGCCCCTCCGCCCGGCTCGCGGCCCAGCACGCCGGAGCCTTCGAACGGCCCGTCGACACCGCCGAGCTGCACGCCCCGTTCACCTCGCAGGAGGTCGTTCTGCGCAAGGCTCTCGGGCTCGGTGACGACGTCCGCGTCAACCCCTCCGGCGGGGCGCTCGCCGCCAACCCGGTGATGGCCGCCGGACTGATCCGGCTCGGCGAGGCCGCCGCCCGCATCCACCGCGGCGAGTCCGACCGGGCTCTCGCGCACGCCACCTCGGGACCCTGCCTGCAACAGAACCTGGTCGCCGTCCTGGAAGGGGAGAGCGCTCATGCCTAAAGAGCCCGTCGCCGTCGTCGGCATCGGCCAGACCAAACACGTCGCCGCCCGGCACGACGTCTCCATCGCCGGACTGGTCCGCGAGGCCGCCGTCCGCGCCCTGGCGGACGCCGGGCTGACCTGGAGCGACATCGACGCCGTCGTGATCGGCAAGGCGCCCGACTTCTTCGAGGGCGTCATGATGCCGGAGCTCTACCTCGCCGACGCGCTGGGCGCCGTCGGCAAACCCATGCTCCGCGTCCACACGGCGGGCTCGGTCGGTGGCTCCACCGCCCTGGTCGCCGCCAACCTCGTCGCCGCCCGCGTGCACCGCACCGTCCTCACCCTCGCCTTCGAGAAACAGTCCGAGTCCAACGCCATGTGGGGGCTCTCCCTGCCCGTCCCCTTCCAGCAGCCGCTGCTGGCCGGGGCGGGCGGCTTCTTCGCCCCGCACGTGCGCGCGTACATGCGGCGTACCGGAGCGCCCGACGAGGTCGGATCGCTCGTCGCGTACAAGGACCGCCGCAACGCGCTGAAGAACCCCTACGCGCACCTCCACGACCACGACATCACCCTGGAGAAGGTCCGGGCCGCCCCCATGCTCTGGGACCCGATCCGCTACTCCGAGACCTGCCCCTCCTCCGACGGCGCCTGCGCCATGATCCTCACCGACCGGGAAGGCGCGGCCCGCTCGCCCCACCCGCCCGCCTGGGTGCACGGCGGGGCGATGCGCAGCGAACCGACCCTGTTCGCGGGCAAGGACTTCGTCTCCCCGCAGGCCGGGAAGGACTGCGCGGCCGACGTCTACCGGCAGGCCCGGATCACCGACCCGCGCCGTGAGATCGACGCCGTCGAGATGTACGTACCGTTCTCCTGGTACGAGCCGATGTGGCTGGAGAACCTCGGCTTCGCGGACGAGGGCGAGGGCTGGAAGCTCACCGAGGCGGGCGTCACCGAACTCGACGGCGACCTCCCCGTCAACCCTTCGGGCGGCGTGCTGTCCACCAACCCCATCGGAGCGTCCGGCATGATCCGCTTCGCCGAGGCGGCCCTCCAGGTACGCGGGCGGGCCGGCGAACACCAGATCGACGGGGCCGCCAGAGCGCTCGGGCACGCCTACGGGGGAGGGGCGCAGTTCTTCGCCATGTGGCTCGTGGGAGCGGAGCCCCCGCCCGGCTGAGAGAACGCGGCGGGCCCGGTCCCGCGGGGCCCGGGCCCGGCTCCGCAACGTGAGCCGGGACACGTAACATGGCAGCATGTCCTTCCTCCGCCGCCGTAGCGCCGCAACACCCGCGGGCCCGGACTTCGACGTCCTGGC
Source organism: Streptomyces sp. DSM 106670 (assembly GCF_055792845.1). NCBI lineage: Bacteria > Bacillati > Actinomycetota > Actinomycetes > Kitasatosporales > Streptomycetaceae > Streptomyces > Streptomyces sp. DSM 106670. The sequence goes on along the minus strand of NZ_CM147704.1, from coordinate 124,513 downwards.
CATGGACCCCGGGGACTGGCCCGGCAACCTCGGCGCCGGTCTGCTCCCCGCCCCCGACGGCAGCTGCCAGGGCGTCTTCCTCCGTTACGACCTGTACGGCGGCCGGGGCCCGGCGATGATCATCGGCAACCTCCCGGAAGGCTCGCCCGCCCGCGAGACCGAGGAGGGCCAGGTCCCCTTCGAGGTGGCCCAGCTGCTCCTCGCCCTGGAGAACGACGAGCCGATCGAGGTCGTCAGCTCCGAGGACGTCCCGGTCATGCAGGGCGACAATCTGCTGATCGTCCGCCGGGTGAAGCTCTCCGAGAGCCGCATCGCCTGCGTTCAGTTCGACCGCAGCGACGGCGTCCTGGTGACCATCGCCAGCTGGGACCGGCCGATCACCGACGATCTGTACACCCTGCTCAAGCCCCTGCCCGCGGAGCTGTTCCAGCAAGGCTGAAACGTATCTCCATAGGCCGCCCGCATATGCCGGGCGGCCTCTTTCGTTGCCTGCGGGAGAGGGCGGGGCGGAAAATGAAACGACTGTTCGAGTCGGTTGCGGCCCGCCGCGCGTTCCTCCGTACGGGGCGGGCCGCAGAATCGTCCCCTACACGGAACTGCCGACCGGCTGGGCCATCAGCCGGGTCACCTGCGCCGCCGAGGTGCCGAGCCCCGTGGGGCCGCTCAGGTGCCAGGGGGTGTCGTTCCCCTGCCGCAGATCCTCCTCGCGGTAGCGACGGCAGCCCCGGTGCCAGATCAGGATCCCCGCGATCCAGTGCTTGAGCTCCTGCACATAGCCCGCCAGGATCTCCCGAGCCTCGGCACCGAGGTCGAAGTCGTCGTACAGCACCGGGAGTTCGACCTCGGCGACATGCAGGAACTGCCGCAGCCGCGAGTTCATCAGGTCGTGCACGATCGCCACGCCCGTCGGATAGTCCACGCCGAAGAAGTTCTGCACGACCAGGACGCCGTTGTGCACCTCGCCCTCGTACTCGATCTCCTTCTGGTACGAGAACAGATCGTTCAACAGGCAGGCGTAGTCCGCCGCCGCGTTCTCCAGGGAACGCATCGGACCGCTGCGGTAGACCTCTTCCGGAACGGTCCTGCCGTGCCCGAGCCGGCACAGACTCATCGTCAGATCCGAGCCGAACGTCGCCCGCCGCATCTCCACGTAGTCCACCGGGTCGGGGATGCGGTTCTGCGCCTGGTTCGCCAGCTCCCACAGCCAGCTCTCGGTCATCGACTCGATCGAGGTCCGGAAGGTGCGTCGCGCGCTCAGGTCCATCGGCGCGGCCGTCCTGCGCCACAGGTCGGCCAGGCTCCGCTCCAGGGCGTTCACCGGCTCCGGCGTCCCCTCGCCGTCCAGCGGCATGAACAGCGACAGCCGTTCGTTGGCCAGCCGCGCCCCCGTCAGATCCCGGGCCCGCCCGTGCACCACCGGGAACCAGTCGTCCCCGTACGTTCCCCAGGCCAGCCAGCCCGAGGACAGGTCCAGTTCGTCCGGGGTCGCGTCCGGATGCAGGCCCGCCGCGCACAGCGGCAGGTCGATCGCGACGATCCGCCGCTCGTCCCAGATGTGCGAACCCGGCACGCCCGGCTGGGCCTCCAGGATGCCCATCCGCCGCGCCCACTCGACGAGCCGGACCCGGGCCCCCTCCAGATGGGGGCTCAGCGTGGTGCCGAACGGCAGGTCGAAGTCCGGCAGCAGCGAAGGGCCCACATGCTGGTACGGCACATGGCTGTGGCTGCGGGCCCGCGCGGTCTCCGAGCGGAGCGTGAACCTGATGGAGGCGGCGGACATGCCGAAGCCGGCCACGGCCTCGCCCGCGCCGCCGCCGCCGTTCATGTAGCGGCTGGAGCGCATGTGCCATTCGTGGCCGCCGGACTGCCAGTCCTGGAGCCCCTTGACGTACGCCAGCACGGCGGCCGTCTCGGTCGGGTCCAGGCCCTTCTCGGCGCAGAGCGGGCCGAGTTCGGTGAGGGCGGTGTTCTCGAACTGCTGGAGACGTGAGGTCAGCAGGTCGTTGACGGCATCGGCGGCCTCCTGCGTGGAGCAGTCGAGGAACTTCTCCAGCACCAGCACGCCGTTGCTGTTCTCCCCCTCGTCCTCCACCTCACGCTGGTAGGAGAAGAGGTCGTTGCGCAGGTGCACCGCGTCGGAGAAGGCATCCCGCAGCACCCGCAGCGGCCGGGACCCGGCGACCGACGCCGGTACCTCCGCGTTCGCCGCGTACTCGACCAGGCCCGCGGACCAGGGCGCGCCGCCCACCTTGCGGCGCATCTCGATGTACTCGACGGGGTTCGCGATGCGGCCCTCGTGGATGTTGGCGAGCTCCCACAGTGACTCGTTGAGGAGGTTCTCCGTCGACTCCGCGAACCGGGCCCGCCAGGCGTCCGTCATCGCCGGGACCGTCCGGGCCCACAGATCGGCGAGCCCCGCCTCGACAGGGTTCTCCGGTTCCGGGGTCGGTGCGCCGCGCTCCATCGGCATGAAGGCGGGCAGCCGGTCCAGATACCGCTTGCCGCCCTCCCGGTCGGGGGTGCGCTTGAACAGTTCCAGGAAGTGGTCGTCGAAGAAGAAGACCCACACGTACCAGTCGGTGACCAGGGACAGGGCCTCGGCCGAGCAGTCGGGGTGGGTGTAGGCGCACAGCAGGGCGTAGTCGTGCGCCTCCAGGTCCTTCTCCTCCCAGATGCCGGACCCCTCCAGCATCCCCATGGAGCGGGCCCACGCCCGGGTGTGCGTGCGTGCCGCCTCCACATGAGGGTTGAGCCGCGCCGGATACGGAACATAGAAGTCCGGCAGTGAGAAGGGCTGTGCCATGTGCGTCAGGCCTTTCCAGAAGCCTCCGCGCGGGGAAACGCGCGGACCGGTGGTGTCCGCGCAGCACTACCCTTCGGCCATACGGAGCACGCACGACGGCGATTAGTCAGATCATCGCGGCTTGGCCTGTGCGTGCTCGGAAGTCGGTCGCTCAGTAGGCGGAGTCGACGTTGTCGATCGAGCCGTACCGGTCCGCGGCGTAGTTCGCGGCGGCGGTGATGTTGGCGACCGGGTCGGTGAGCTTCTTCGGGGTGCCCTTGACGTGGTACGCGTCGAAGGTGGGCTGGATCACCTGGAGGAGACCCTTGGAGGGAATGCCGTTCCGCGCGTTGATGTCCCAGTCGTTGACGGCGTTCGGGTTGCCGCTGGACTCGCGCATGATGTTGCGGTGCAGCCCCTCGTAGGAGCCGGGGATGTTCTTCTTCTTCATGATGTCGAGCGACTCGCGGATCCAGCCGTCGAGGTTGTTCGCGAACTTCTTCGGCGTGACGGCCTTGCGCTCGGTGGAGCGGTTGGCGGCCTGCTTCTCGGAGCGCGCCTCGGTGGCGTCCTTCTCCGCGGCGGCCTTGGCAGCGGCCTTCTTCGCGGAGGCTTCCTTGGCGGCGGTCTCCTGGGCGGCCTTCTTGGCCGCGGCGTCCTTCGCCGTGGGGATGCCCGCGGCGGCGACCGGCTCCACGGAGATGGAGGAGCGGGCCTGGGGGGTCTGCGCCTCGCTCGCACCGCCGGTGGCGGCTATGGCAGTGACCGAACCGGCCGCGACGAGCACAGCGGTGGCGATCTTGTGCGAGCGGGTGATGCGCAGGGTGGAGATGCGGGGCATGCGTGAGCTCTTCCTATGGGGGACGGGCTTCGCGGCCTTCGCGCCGCGTCGGCAGGAACCGGGGTGTCCGGGCCGCGGCCGCCGGTGGGCGATCGACGCTGGCTCGTACTCGGTGCTTGCCGGGATCCATGGTTAGCGCTGTCCGACATGGGAAGCAATGACCGCCTTTACTACTCTTCATCGTGAGATGCCAATTTATGAGCCATATGGGCTGTTCGTTACGCCGGACGGGGCCGTTCGCGCCTACTACCGGAGGTCGTAGGTGACGTGGGTCTCGTGGCGGGCCTCACCCGCCGGGGACCCCGGGACAGCACAGGGTCAGCACCCGGTCACGGGCGGACAGGGCCCGGACGGCGGTCGCAACCGCCCGTCCGGGCCCCGGAACACACAACAGCGCGCTGCGGGACCGGTGTGTCGGCACCGGTCCCGCAGCGCGCTTTCCTCACAGTGGTCTGGTCACTGTGGTTCTCGGCAGGCGGGCCGTCGGCCCGCGTCGTATTCCGTCCTCGTCCCTGCTCAGCGGGTGCCGACCGCCGCCCGCACCGCCCGCCGCGCCATGGCGCAGTCGTCGTGCAGCCTCCGCAGCAGCAGCCGCTGCTCCTCGCCCGAGGAGAGCACGCCGGGACGGTCCTGCCCCGCGCCCACCGAGGGCGCCTCGCGCATGGTGCGCTGCACCGCCGTCTCGTAGTTACGGATCTCGCGGGTCAGCACCAGCATCAGGTTCACCAGGAACGCGTCCCGCGCGGCCGGGCCCCTGGCCTGGGCGAGCTGGCTGATCTGGCGGCGCGCCACCGGCGCGTCGCCCAGCACCGCCCACAGCGTCGCCAGGTCGTACCCCGGGAGATACCAGCCGGCGTGCTCCCAGTCGACGAGCACCGGTCCGGTCGGCGACAGCAGGATGTTGGAGAGCAGCGCGTCCCCGTGGCAGAACTGCCCCATGCCCTGCCGGCCGCCCGCGTGGGCCAGGCCGTGCAGCAGCTTCTGCAGGTCGCCCAGGTCACGGTCGGTGAACAGACCGAGCTCGTGATAGCGCGCGATCCGCGAGGCGTAGTCGAGCGGCGCCTCGAACAGCCCGGGCGGCGGCCGCCAGGCGTTCACCCGGGCGATCGCGCCCAGCGCGGCACGGATGTCGGCCCGCGGCGGCGCCTCCGCCGGATGCCGGGTGAGGGCGGCGACCCGGCCGGGCATCCGCTCGATCACCAGCGTGCAGTTCTCCGGATCCGCCGCGATCAGCCGGGGCACCCGAACCGGGGGGCGGTGCCGGACGAACGCGCGGTACGCCGCTATTTCGTGCCGGAACCGCTCGGTCCACGCCGGCGAGTGGTCCAGTAAACACTTCGCGACGGCGGTGGCCCGCCCGGTCGCTCCGACGATCAGGACCGAACGGCCGCTGCGGCGCAGCACCTGGACCGGGTTGAACTCGGGGCAGATGCGCTGGACGGAGGCGATGGCCATCCGCACCTGCGCGCCCTGCGGGCCGGACAGGTCGATTCTTCCGCTGAGCGGTCCGGCGCCCGGTCCCGCGGCCCGTCGGGCCCGGCCCGGACCCTGCGCCGGTCCGCCGGCGTGAGGAGCGAGATAGGGGCCGCCGCCCGCGCCCATCGGGCGGAGCGGACGAGGCGGGGCGGACACGGAGGACGATGCTGTGTACATGGGCGAGACAGATCCCTTCGTGCGCCGACAAGGTACGTGCGCCAACCCGGCCGACGGCCGTTCGGCACCCTGGGGAGTACCTAGGGCTGCCGGGCGGGGTGGCGCTTTCCTACCTGACACCGGGTCGCGGGTGGCAGACCATCTGGCGGACCCTGGCGAACCCTGGCGAATAGTCACAGCGCATCTGACAGGGGGTTAGTGTCAAGTCAGCCGAGAACCTGGGGGCTTGAAGTGACCGGAGAACCCAACACCCGTCTTTCCGACCTGTTCGGCCTGGCCGGCTGGTCCAAGGGCGAACTCGCGAGAATGGTGAACCGGCAGGCGGCGGCCATGGGCCACCCGCAGCTGGCCACCGACACCTCGCGGGTCAGGCGCTGGATCGACATGGGGGAATCCCCCCGTGATCCCGTGCCCGAAGTGCTGGCGGCTCTGTTCACCGAGCGGCTCGGCCGTGTCGTGACCATCGAGGACCTCGGGTTCGGCCGACGCGGGCGTGTGGGGAAACGGCGAGACTCCGGGACGGAACACAATCCCGATCAATTGCCGTGGGCGCCCGAACGGACGGCAGCGGTCCTCACCGAATTCACGGGAATGGACCTCATGCTCAACCGACGCGGCTTGGTGGGTGCGGGCGCCGCGCTCGCCGCCGGCTCAACCATCGCCGGCCCCATGTACGACTGGCTGCACAGCGACCCCGCTCTGGCGGCCGACGCTCCACGTACCAACGATGCCCTGCACGCCGACCCCGCCGGTTTCGACCGGTACGAGGCCGCTCCGGTCGGCTCCGAGGAGATCGAGGCCCTGGAGCATTCGGTCGAGGTCTTCCGCGCCTGGGACGCGTCCCGGGGCGGCGGACTTCAGCGCAAGGCGGTCGTGGGCCAGCTCAACGAGGTGGGCGGCATGCTCGCCTACCGCCACCCCGACCATCTCCAGCGCCGCCTGTGGGGCGTCGCCGCCAACCTCGCCGTCCTGGCGGGCTGGATGTCCCACGACGTCGGCCTCGAACCCACCGCCCAGAAGTACTTCGTCATCGCCGCGCACGCGGCCCGCGAGGGCGGCGACCGGCCACGCGCCGGAGAAGCGCTCTCCCGGGCGGCACGCCAGATGGTGCACCTGGGCCGGCCCGACGACGCACTGGACCTGATGAAGCTCGCCAAGTCCGGCTCCGGCGACGAGACCCTGCCCCGTACGCAGGCGATGCTGCGCACCATCGAGGCCTGGGCACAGGCGTCGATGGGCCGCGGCCAGGCCATGCGGCGTACCCTCGGCGAGGCCGAGGAGCTCTTCGTGTCGGACAAGGGCGATGTGCCGCCGCCCAGTTGGATGCAGATGTTCGACGAGGCCGATATGCACGGCATGCAGGCGCTCGCCTTCCGCACCCTGGCCGAGCACGACCCGGGAGCGGCGATCATCGCCCAACGCCATGCCAAGCAGGCCCTGGAACTGCGGATCAACGGGCGCCAGCGGTCGAAGATCTTCGACTACATCTCGCTGGCCTCGGCCTGCTTCATCGCCAACGACCCCGAACAGGCCGACCGTTACGCCCGGCTCGCGCTGGTGTCGATGGGGGAGACCTCCTCGCACCGCACCTGGGACCGGCTCCGCGAGATGTACCGGCTCACCGGTCAGTTCGCGGGATACGCCGGGATCCAGGATCTGCGCGAGGAGATCGAGCTCTCGATGCCGAACCAGAAGAAGGCCAAGGGCACACAGATCTGACCCGGCCCGGCCGCGCTGTTCCGCGCTCCGGCACGCCCCGACAGGGCTCTCCGGCAGGGCTTTGACACAGCCCCGACACGTCAGCGCCTCGTCATGCCCCGATACGGGCGACCAGCACACACGCGTCGTCCGGTCGCTCGGTCCCGCCGAACTCCTCGACGACGCTCCGGACGCATTCCTGTGCCGTACGGGCCTCGGCGAAGCGGGGGGCGAGGGCGAGCAATGCCTCCGGGCCCGCACCCCGGTCGCCGCGTCGGGTCAGGCCGTCGGTGTGCAGAACGAGCACGTCGCCGGGGAGCAGCCGTACGTCGTCCTGCTCGAAGACGACGTTGGACGCGGCGCCGAGCAGCATGCCGTCCGGCGGCGGCAGGAGCCGTCCCGAACCGTCGCGGAAGAGCAGCGGTGCGGGGTGTCCGGCCTGCGCCCAGGACAGAAGGGAGGTGCCGGGGTCGAAACGGCAGCACAGGGCGCTGCCCAGCGCGGGCTGGACCGACGTTTCGAGGACCTGGTTGAGGTGGCCCAGCAGCGCGCCCGGCTCGATGCCGGCGACCGCCATGCCCCGCAGCGCGCCCAGCATCATCGCCATCGCCGAGGTGGCGGGGATGCCGTGCCCGGTGAGGTCGCCGACGGTGAGGAGGGTGCGTCCGTCCGGGAGCTCCATCGCGTCGTACCAGTCGCCGCCGATGAGCCCGCTCGACGCGGAAGGGAGGTAGTGCGCGGCGATGTCCAGGGCGCCGGGGCCCTGGGGCGGCAGGCGGAGCGAGCCGCGCCACGGCGGCAGGACGGTCTCCTGGAGCTCCACGGCCATGCGGTGCTCGGTCCGCTCGATGTGCTTCTCGCGCCGCACCGTCGCACGGCTCCTGCTCACGGCCTGCTCGCTGCGGCGCAGCTCGCTGACGTCCCGCAGCACCGCCCACATCGAGGCGGTGCAGCCCTCGGCGTCCAGGACCGGCTCGCCCGTCATGTGCAGCGTGCGGGTGTCGCCGTCGGGGCGCACGATGCGGAACTCGCCGTCCATCGGCCGGCCGTCGACGAGGCAGCCCGTCACCATGGCGGTCAGCAGCGGCTGGTCCTCGGGCAGCAGCACGGACGGCAGGTCGTCCAGCGAGAGGGGCGTGGACCCGGGCGGCCTGCCGAAGATCTCGTACAGCTCATCGGACCAGCTGGACTCGTCGGTGAGGAGGTTCCACTCGGCGCTGCCCACCCGGTTCAGCGGGGAACCGGCACCCGGCCCGGCCGGGGCCTCGTCGTCCCGGGGGGCGGAGTCCTCGGTGCGCGGACCCGGCAGACCCGCCCTGAGCTGGCCCAGGTGCTCGTCGAGATTGTCCAGGTGGTGCACGGCCAGCTCGCACAGGGCGCGCTGCCAGCGCAGCTGGGGATCGTCCTCGTCGAACAGGGCGGCGTCGCGCCGCACGGCGTCCACGTCCCCCCGGAGCCGACGCGTCCGGTGGATCAGGTCGTCGACGGCGTCGTGCGCGGGAGGCTGTGGTGCGGGGCGGTCCGCGAAGAGGGGGGACGGCATCTCGTACTCCGATACAGGCGCGGCCGAGCCGGTTCTGAAGGGTGGATCGCTACCGACTGTCGCACAGGCCACGGCAGGCCGTAAGGGATTTGGCAACACTCGATGCGTTGTTGCGTCTGGCATATGCCAGCGGCTCTCCGGCGCGATGATAATCCGAACAGGCATGCGTTCGGGGTGAGTTGACCACAAGGTTCGGGGTGTGTGGTGGGGCGGGAATGCCGAGGGGGTGGCTCGCGTTACCTCACCAGAACGAAAACGAATCCCATTCCCGATACGGGAGTGGGGTCGGCAGAGGCATCAGGGAGGCGCCCATGGCACGCAGTGAGATCAGGCCCGTCGTCACTCTCCGCTCCACAGCCGGAACGGGCCGGAGCTATGTGACGCGCAAGAACCGCCGCAACACCCCCGACCGGCTGGAGCTCCGCAAGTTCGACTCCGCCGCCGGCCGGCACGTCCTGTTCCGCGAGACCCGCTGACCGACCGGGTCCGCCGACCGGCCGGAAGAAGTCCATCTCCTGTTTGTCACCGCTCTCCGTGGTGAGGAAGGAACGCATCGATGAAGCCCCGTATCCACCCCGTCTCCCGTCCCGTGGTCTTCCGCGACCGCGCGGCCGACGTCGCCTTCCTGACCCGCTCGACCGCCGACTCCGGCGAGCGCGTGCAGTGGCAGGACGGCAATACCTACCCCGTCATCGACGTCGAGACCTCGTCGGCGAGCCACCCGTTCTACACCGGCGGCCGCCAGGTGCTCGACGCGGCGGGCCGGGTCGAACAGTTCCGGCGCCGTTACGGCACCGGCGAGACGTCCGGAAGTCGACCGAACGAGAGCTGACCAGGGGCGGAGCCCGGGATTCCGTGCCGTGGATCACATCCACGGAGGTGGATTCCCGGGAACAGTCCAAGATGGTTTATCGTTCATCTATACGTGGGTGTGAGGGGGACAGTGTCCCCGGGCCTCACCTATAGCCCATGGGGAAGATCGGACCACCGAAGCCCCATGGAGCCTTTCGCCGAGAGGCGACCGCCCTTCACGCCCGCACTCAAGCCGCCCCGGCTGGATTCCCCCGATCCGGCCGGGGCTTCCCCTTGTCCGGCCGCGGCCCGCCGCCCCGGAACGGGGCCGTCTCCAGCACCAGCGCACCGCCGGCCAGCACCACCGCGCCCAACGCGGCCCCGGGGCTCCACCAACGCTCGGCCAGCGCCGCGACCGCCGCCCCGGCCACCACCGCGGCCAGCCGCCCCAGCACCCAGCCGTCCCCGCCCCGCAGCTCCCGCAGGGCCACCCGGCCCGCGAGCGAGGTCAGCGTCCCGGTGAAGTAGTTCGTCGGCGTCACCCGAACCCGCCCCTGGACGCCCATCGCGACCGCCACCAGGGCCAGCAGCCCGAGCCGGTCCCCGTACGACGGGACCAGCTCCAGCCCCCACAGCACGGCCGCCGCCCCCAGCAGAACGACCTCCGCACCCAGCAGCACCGGAACCCGGAGCCCGAGCCGCCCGGTCATCAGCGCACCCGCCGCCGCCCCGCAGACGTACGCACCCAGGGCCACGGCCACCTTCAGCGCCACACCGTCCTCGCCCGCACCGGCGGCCGAGGCCCCGAGCAGCACCAGGTTCCCGGTCATCACCCCGGCGAAGACCTGCCCCACGCACAGGAAGACGAACGCGTCCGCCGCCCCGGAAGCCGCGGACAGGAGAAGCAGCGCCCCCTCGCCGCGCCACGGCAGATCACCGGCCCGGGGCGCGGCGGAAGAGGTCGAGGAGGGCGGGGGCGGCGGAGGGGCCGGGGGAGCGGTGGACACCCGAGCATTCTCGGCACCCGCCCCTCCCGGACCGGCGCGTCGCCCACGCTGCGGCGCGCCGCGGCCGACAGCTCGGTCCCGGAGCCCGTCGTCACACGGTCTCGTGGAGATCCTTCGCGTAGTGCTCGATCGCCCGCCGGTACTCCTGGACGGACGGGTCCTGGCTGGTCGTGGCGGTCAGCTCCAGCAGCAGCCGCATCGCCTCGTGGTGCTCGTCGGTGTTGAACAGGGCCATCGCCAGGAACGCGCGCAGCGCGCCGTGGTCCGGGAACTCCTCCACGCCCCGGCGCAGCGTCTCCACCGCCTGCCCGTACCGGCCGAGGACCCGGTATGTACTGCCCAGTCCCAGGAGCACCCCGAGCCGGTCCTCCTCGGCGAGCTCCGGATCGGCCAGCGCGCGCTCGTAGTACGGCACCGCCTCCGACTCCAGGCCCAGCGCATCGTGGATCCACGCCGTGCGACAGGCCACCTCCGCGTCGTCGGGGTACTCGGCGGTCAGGGCGAGAAGCCGCTCGCGCGCCTCCTCGGGCCGTCCTCCGGTACGCAACCGCTCGGCTTCGTCCAACAGGTCCTTCTTCGTACGTGCGCTCATGCGCACATCGTCGCAGGAGGTCGCGGACAGGCAGGTGAGATTTCGTCCCACGGGGCCGCCGGGGAGTGTGTTCCGGCCGGGCGGGGGCACTTGTCGGCCATGACAGCAGAGGCGAATCCCCGGACACGCCAGGGGACATGGGTACGGGTGTTGGTGCGCGGGGCAGTCCTGACGGTGGTGCTGCTGGGGCTGGTGGTGTTCTCCGTCCTGCTGGCCAAGGTGACGCTCACACCCTCACCGGCCTCCGAGGACCTCGTGACCTCGAACCTCCGCCCCGGCCGCTCGCTGCGCCAGTACGCCGAGGACTACACCTTCCTCGCCGCGTGCAAGCAGGCGGGCGGAAACCTGCTGCTCGGCGTGCCGTTCGGCCTCCTGCTGCCGTTCTTCGTACCGCGCCGGCTGCGCATGATCCGGATGACGTTGCTGACGGCCGTCGTCATGGCCGTGGTCGAGCTGATCCAGGGCGCGCTGGTCACGGGCCGCGCCTTCGACATCGACGACGTCATCCTCAACACGGCGGGCGCGCTGCTGGGCTACTTCGTGCTGGGCCGCCGGATCACCCACCGCTATTACATGTACGCCGACGTTCCCGCCTCTTCCGAACGGCCGACGGAACCCGAGCCCGAGCCGAAGCGCACACCGAGGCCGACCGCTCGCACGAAGCCCGCTCGTACGAGGCCGGCCGCCACGAAGGCAGCGAGTGCGAAGTCCGCCGCCACGAAGGGCACGAGCACGAAGGGCACGAGGACAAAGCCGGCCGCCACGAAGGGCACCGGCACAAAGACCGCCGCCACGAAGAGCACCGGTACGAAGAAGTCCCGCTCCCTCCTCGACCGCGTCCGTACCCGCATCCGCAGCCGTTGAGCGGGGCACCCGTTCGGGCCCGGGCCGTTTGCGGGCGGCCCGGACCGGACGCACGGTGGGGACACGTCCTGCGCGCGGATGCCGTACGGATCCCCTGCCGAGGAGGAGCGACATGGCCGAAGGCCAGTGGAGCCCGGGCCGCAAGGAGATGGACGCGGAGGAGTTCAGGCCCGTCCTGGACATCGTCGAACCGGCACGTCAGCGCCGGCTGACCGTCCTTCTGCGACTTCTGCTGCTCATCCCGCACTTCATCGTGCTGTTCGTCCTGCACATCGCGGCGTTCTTCACCGTGATCGTGGGCTGGTTCGCGGCCCTGGTGCTGGGGCGGCTGCCCGACCCCGTCTTCCGCTTCCTGGCCGGCGTCCTCGGCTACGACATGCGCGTATCGGCGAGCGACATGCTGCTCATCGACCGCTACCCGCCCTTCGCCCTGACCCCGCCGGCCGACTATCCGGCGCAGATCGAGGTACGGCCCACCCCGCTCAACCGCCTGGCCGTGCTGTTCCGCGTCTTCCTGATGATCCCGGCGGCGATCGTGCAGAGCCTCGCCGTGTACGGGTGGTGGGCGCTGGCCTTCGTCTGGTGGCTGATCACGCTGTGCCTCGGCCGGATGCCCCGTCCGCTGTTCGAGGCGACGGCGGCCACCCTGCGCTACCGGATGCGGTTCTCCGCGTACGTCATGATGCTCACCCCGGCCTACCCCAAGGGCCTGTTCGGCGACGACGGCGACCTCGCCGTGGCCCGCGAGCCGGCCCGCTCCGCCACCCGCCCGCTGGTCCTGAGCAGCGCAGCGAAGTGGCTCGTGGTGCTGTTCCTGGTGCTGGGTCTCGCGGGGAACGTCACCACGTCCGTGACCACCTCGACGACCGACGACACCTCCGACACCCGCCTCGTCGGACGCTAATCCGCTCCCGCTCCCGCCCCCGCCGCGTCGGCGTAGCGCCGGGCCAGATGGGCGAAGGCGTCCCTGAGGGCGTCCGGCCCGACGACCTCGATGTCCACGTCGAATCTGCCGAGTTCGGCGGCCAGGCCGGGCCAGGACCAGGCGCCCAGGATCACCCGGCAGCGGTCCGGGCCGTGCTCCTCGACGATTCCGCTGCGGAGATGGCCGGCCACCTCGGAGGCGGGTGCGGCGAGGATCGCCTCGCCGCGGCAGGGCCACTCCCCGGGGGTGTCGGAGCCCTGGAACCGGGCGGCGACGAAGGCGGCCACATCGCCTCCGGGCACCTCGCGGGGCGTGAACCGGGGGCCCGTGGGAGTGCGTGGGGTGATCCGGTCCGCGCGGAAGGTCCGCCAGTCCTCGCGGTCCAGGTCCCAGCCGACCAGATACCAGCGCCCGCCCCAGGTGACGAGGCGGTGCGGCTCCACCCGCCGTACCGCGGGCGCGGCGTCGGCGTCGGCGTCGGCGTCGGGCGGAACGTACGCGGGGGAGTGGTCGAAGCGCAGCACCTCGCGGGCGTGCACCGCCGCGCTGAGTGTCAGGAGCACGCGCGGATCGGCCTGCGGCTGCGCCCGCCCTCCCGTGCGCTCGACGGCGGTGACCTGGAGCGCGTCCACGCGATGGCGCAGCCGGGCGGGCATGACCTGCCGGACGGTGGTGAGCGCGCGGGCCGCGGCCTCCCCGATCCCGGCTCCGGTCGCGGCGGCCGTCCGGAGGGCGACGGCGAGCGCGACGGCCTGGTCGTCGTCGAACAGCAACGGCGGCAACTGCGCGCCCGCGTCCAGCCGGTATCCGCCGTCGGGCCCCTTGAACGCCGTGATCGGATAGCCCAGCTCCCGCAGCCGGTCGACATCACGCCGCACCGTGCGCGGACTGACCTCCAGCCGCTCGGCCAACAGGCTGCCCGGCCAGTCGCGGCGCGCCTGGAGCAGCGAGAGCAGCGCCAGCAGTCGCGCTGAAGTCTTCGGCATGGGGCCAGTATGACCGGAGAAGAGGCCACACCCTGTCCTCTTCCCTTGCGAAGGTTGATCCATACCGAACGACGGAAACACCGGAAGGACCCGATCACCATGTCCGCAGCACCCACGTCCCTCGACGCCGAACGCACCGACCTCCTCGCCGCCCTCGCCACCGTGCGAGCCGCCCTGATCCGCTCGGTCGAAGGCCTCGGCGACGAGCAGGCCGGTGAGCGTCCGACGGTCAGCGCCCTGTGTCTGGGCGGTCTCGTCAAGCACGTCACGGCCATGGAGGAGAACTGGCTGCGCTTCGTGACCGAGGGCCCGTCGGCGATGTCCTTCGCGCTGCCCGACGGGGTCACCTGGGGCGACCTGGCGGCCGGCACCGCACGCGAGGTCCCGCAGTGGATGACCGACCGGGACGAGGAGTTCCGGATGCTGCCCGGTGAGACGACCGCCGGGGTCCTCCACGCCTACGAGCAGGTCGCCGCCCGCACCGAGAAGATCATCCTTGAGGTTCCCGACCTCTCGGCGGCGCATCCGCTTCCCGAGGCGCCCTGGAACGAGCCCGGCGGGGAGTGGAGTGCGCGGCGGGTGCTGACCCACGTCATCGCCGAGACCGCACAGCACGCCGGCCACGCGGACATCCTGCGCGAGACGCTCGACGGGCGGCAGGCGACCTGACCGACGCGGCACCGTGACGCCCCGGGCGCCGGGACGCCCGGGGCGTCACGACAACAGGGCGCAGCGCCTGCGCGAGGATGTGCGAGGAAGCGCCCGCGGGCAACCGAGAGGGAGAAACGACACGATGACCGTCCTCGACAACCGGGCGCTGAACCGTGCCATGCTCGCGCGGCAGTTGCTGCTCGACCGGGCCGACCTGCCGGTCGTGGACGCGGTGGCCCACCTCTGCGGCCTCCAGGCGCAGGAGCCGCAGGAGCCCTTCGTCGGGCTCTGGTCCCGGCTGACCGCCTTCGATCCGGCGGCCCTCTCGGATCTGCTGACCCGGCGCGGCGTCGTGCGCACCCATCTGATGCGCCGCACGGTCCATCTGGTCACCGCCGACGACGTCCTCGCCTGGCGGTCCCGCCACGACGCGATGCTGCGGCAACGGGTGCTCGGCGTCTACCGCGACGAGCTGAAAGGGGTGGACCTCGACGAACTCGCCGCAGAGGCGCGGGACTTGCTGGCAGACGGGGAGCCCCGTACGGCGGCCGAGATCGTGCGGGAGCTCGCCCCGGGGCGGCCCGGCCCCGGACCGCGGGCCCTGGGTGAGATGGTGGTCGCCGCCCTCGTCCCGATGGCCCAGGCGCCGCCCCGGGGGCTGTGGCGGGCGAAGGGCGGGGTGCGCAATGTCGCGCTCTCCGCGTGGCTCGGCCGCCCGGTCGACCCGCCCGCCGCCGACGGCTCCGATCCGGTCGGCCAGGCGCTGGTGCGGCGCTATCTGGCCGCCCACGGTCCGGCCGCCACGGCCGACCTGCGTGCCTGGTCCGGGCTGGCCGGACTGCCCGGCGCGGTGACCGCCGTACGCGACGAACTGGTCTCCTTCCGCGACGAGCGGGGCCGGGAACTGCTCGATCTGCCCGACGCCCCGCGACCGGATCCGGACACACCCGCCCCGGTGCGGTTCCTGCCGGCCTTCGACAACGCGATCCTCGGCTACCAGGACCGGAGCCGGATCATCGACGACGCCCACCGTGGGCTCTCGGTGGCCGGTGAGCGCGTCGTCCTGGTCGACGGCCGGGTGGCCGCCACCTGGAGCGTGAGCGAGGGCGTCGTCACGGTGGATCCCCTGGGCGCCTTCTCCCGCGCCGACCGCGCCGCCGTGGCCGACCAGGGGAGCGAACTGGCGTCGTTCCTCTCCGACGGCGGCAGCGACCGCGTACGGGTGGCGGCCTCGCCGCGCTGAGCGGACCGGCCGCCGGGAGGGCCCGCGTCTGCCCGTACGTACCGGAACGGGCCTATTTTGTGCGGGAGTTCGTACGGGGGACGGCGGGAGCGGGACTGAAAGCACCGGGCGCGGGTCACACGCAGAACATGACGTCCAGCGACGTAACCACAGAGCCCGCGCCGCACAGCGGCGGAAAGCGGAACACCCGCCCCGCCCGGGGGTGTCTGAAAGTCCTCGGCATCGGCGCGGCCGTCCTCGTCCTGTTGTTCGCCGGCAGCCGGCTGAGTCTGCTGCCGGGACTGGGCGACCTCTTCGGTGAGGAGACCCATGACCGGTCCGGCCCGGCCGTGCTCAAGTCGATCCAGGACATGAGCGCGTACGAGGCCGCCTCGGGCAACTTCCAGGTCGTCGTCGACCTGGAGAAGGACACGAAGTTCCTGCCCGACGTGGTGCGCGGCACCCGCACCCTGTTCGTCGGCGCGGGCACCGTCGGCGCCTCCGTCGACCTGGGCAAGGTCACCGGCAACGGCGTCGTGGTGAACGAGGACCGCACCGTGGCCGAGATCCGGCTGCCGCACGCGGTGCTGGGCAAGCCGGCGCTCGACCCCGACCGTTCCTACGCGGTGTCCAAGCAGCGCGGTCTCCTCGACCGGCTGGGCGACTTCTTCTCCGACAACCCCGGCAGCGAGCAGGCGGTCAACAAGCTCGCCGCCCAGCACATTTCGGAAGCGGCGAAGGAGAGCGGACTGACCGCCCGCGCGGAGAAGAACACCGCCGCCATGTTGAAAGGACTGCTCGGCTCGCTCGGTTTCGAGCGCGTCACGGTCCGGTACGGCGACGACCAGGAGTGATCGCGTCACCCGGGCGGGTGCGCCGGGCCGCGCGCACCCGCCCGGGCTCATCCGGCGGCGGCCGGCCGCCGCGTACCACCCTTGACGTGAACGCGTCGGTCGGTATGGTCTAGTCCAAGTGCAAGGCCTTTCCGGACATCTGCCATCAGGCGTGTCCGGCAAGGGACTTGCAGCCCTTCGCGCCTCTTGGCCCCACACTCGCGAGGCCTCGCCGTCGAAGCCGGACCCCCCACGGTCCGCCACCGCGCGGTGCGGTCTCATGTGAAGGAGAAGCATGCACGCGAAAAGGAAGACCGCACTCGCCGTCGGCGCCATGCTCGCCCCGGTCCTCGCCCTCAGCCTTCCGGCGAGCTCCGCCAGTGCTCACGGCTACATCTCCAACCCGCCCAGCAGGCAGGCGCAGTGCGCCGCCGGCACGGTCAGCTGTGGTGCGATCAAGTACGAACCGCAGTCCGTCGAGGGTCCCAAGGGGCTCACCAGCTGCAGCGGCGGCAACAGCGGCTTCGCCGAGCTGGACGACGACTCCAAGGGCTGGTCGGTCACTCCGGTGAACCGCTCCCAGGAGTTCGAGTGGAAGATCACCGCACGCCACTCCACCAGCACCTGGCAGTACTTCGTGGGCGGCGAGAAGATCGCCGAGTTCGACGACGGCGGCGCGCAGCCCGGCGCGACCGTGACCCACCAGGTCGACTTCGGCAACAAGACCGGCCAGCAGAAGATCCTGGCCGTCTGGAACATCGCCGACACCTCGAACGCGTTCTACGCCTGCATCGACGTCAACATCGGCTAGCACCACCCGGATCGGGGCCCGCGCCCCGCGTCCACCACGCCCCGGTCGCGCCCGTCGCGCGGCCGGGGCGTGGTGCTGTGCCCGGCGACATGCCCGATGGCCGGAAAACCGGCATGGCGCGGAAGCTTCATGTAGTTGAGCGGTTACCCTACGTCAGCTGTCCTGATGGATCATCAGTGCTCGAGGGGACTTCTGACTTGAACCGCATGCGTACCGTACTCGCCGCGCTCGGCATCACCGCCGGACTGCTCTCCGCGCCCGCGGCGAACGCCGCACCCGGGCCCGAGCGGCCCGCGCCCGCCGCCGAACGCCACGAACCCTGCACCGGAGAGTTCCGCGGCGACGCCCGCCTCGGCCCCAAGTGGCTGCCGAACAAGCGGCTCGCCCCGGTCGGCCCGCTCCTGAAGGGCTACCAGCGCACCGGCGACCTCACGCCGAAGGACTTCCTGAAGAAGTACTGGGAAGGGCCCGCGGACACCGGCAGCTGGAAGTACCCGCCCAACGACGGCTTCGCCGAGGTGAACGGCGAGCTCGACAAGGAGCCCGTCAAGCTCCGCACCGGCCAGCGCCTGGACCGCTTCGGCTCGGAGTACGGCGGCTACCTGGCCCCCGCGGGCGATGCCTACGCCGAGCGTGCCCTGCCCCCGCAGAACCTCAACACCCGTGACGCGGACACTCCGTGCGACTACCGCGTCTACAAGGTCGCCAAGCCCTTCTGGGTCTGGCAGGGCTCCATCGCCCCGTGGTTCGAGCAGCCCGGCGGCGGCCAGCAGATCAAGCTCGACGCCGTGTTCCTCGACCCGGGCGAGGGGCAGCGGCTCAATGTGAAGTGGCTGCTGGACAACGCCTACCTGACGCCCGCGGGCGCGTAACCGGCCATGGACCGCCGGGCACTGCACGCCGCACTCGTCGAGGCACGGATCCCCGGCGGCTACTACCGGATCGAGGGCGTCCACGAGCCCGTACCCACCCCGCCGGACTTCCTCTTCGTCCGGCGGGGCGACAGCGGCGGCTGGGAGACCGGGGCGTTCGAGCGCGGTACGTATGAAGTCCTCGCCCACCACCCGGACGAGGCCGCCGCCTGCGCCCACCTGCTCGGCCTCCTCGTCTGAACCGCCCCGGCCCCACCGTTTTGCCGCATCGGCAAAAATCCTTGTCCGGGCGCCCGCACCGGCCGAATGATCGTGATCGTGCGGCCGGGCCTCCCGGCCCGGCCGCACGCCGAAGCGTCACGACCGCCCCGCCCGCACGGGGCGCCCGAGGAGAAGCCATGCCGGAGCCCACCGCCGTACCCACGCCGCCCACGGACCGTGCCGCCCGCCCCTCCACCGTCCTGCCCGGTGCGACCCACCGCACCGTCGACGTCCCCGGCGGCCGGATCCACTGCGTCGAACAGGGCACCGGCCCCCTCGTCCTCCTCGTCCACGGCTTCCCCGAGTCCTGGTACTCCTGGCGTCACCAGCTCCCCGCCCTGGCCGCCGCCGGACACCGGGCCGTCGCCATCGACGTACGCGGCTACGGGCGCTCCAGCGCACCCGCCGCCACCGACGCCTACCGCATGCTCGCCCATGTCGCCGACAACACCGCCGTCGTCCACGCATTCGGCGAGGAGACCGCCACGGTCGTCGGCCACGACTGGGGCTCGCCCATCGCCGCGAACAGCGCCCTGCTCCGGCCGGACGTCTTCACCGCCGTCGCCCTGCTCAGCGTCCCCTACGCACCCCGCGGCGGCCCCCGCCCCACCGACGGCTTCGCGGCCATCGGCGGCGAGGAGGAGTTCTACGTCAGCTACTTCCAGACCCCCGGCCGCGCCGAGGCGGAGATCGAACCGGACGTACGCGGCTGGCTCGCCGGCTTCTACGCGGGCCTCTCCGGGGACACCGCCATCCCCGCCGACAGGCCCAGCCTCTTCTTCGTACCGCCGGGCGCACGCATGGCCGACCGGTTCCCCACCGGCCGGCTCCCCGGCTGGCTCGACGAACGGGACCTCGACGTCTACAGCGAGGAGTTCGAACGCACCGGCCTGACCGGCGCGCTCAACCGCTACCGCAACGTCGACCGGGACTGGGAGGACCTCGCCGCCTGGGACGGAGCACCGCTCACCCAGCCCTCGATCTTCATCGGCGGCGCCCTGGACGCCTCCACCACCTGGATGTCCGACGCCATCGACGCCTACCCGAAGACCCTCCCCGGCCTCTCCGCCGCCCACATCCTCGAAGGCTGCGGCCACTGGATCCAGCAGGAACGCCCCGACGAGGTCAACCGGCTGCTGACCGACTGGCTGCGGGGCCTGAGCTGAGGCACCCCCGGTCCGCGGCGCCCCGCGTCAGCAGGCCGTACCGCGGGTCGCCGCCGTCGCCCGCAGCAGATCGCGGACGAGCGTGAAGTCGATCTTCTTCGGGTTGCGGAAACGCAGACAGCCCTTGCCCATGTCGTGCGGGGCCAGCCGGTCCGCGAACGCGTCGCGGACGTCGGTGCGCAGCAGATAGAACGAGATGTACTGCTTCTGATCGGCGAAGGCGATCTCCCCCGTCCCCGGCCCCTCCCGCTCATAGGCGGGCATGCCGTACGCCATCACCTCACGGAACCCCGTCAGCTCCTCCCGGCACAGCGCGCGCAGCGCCGTGAGGGCCTCCCGGCGGGCCTCCGGGGCCTCGGCGAGGTACTGATCGACGTTCTCCGCGCTGCTTCGGACCATGAGGGGATCGTACGGCGGCTTCCGCCGGCCCGGCGGTGTGTCGCACCCCGGGGCCGCCGGGCCTTCGGGCCAAGGTGGGCGGATGAATACCGCAGGCATGCTGGCCGAAGCGTTCGACCGGGTCGGGGAAGCGGTCCACTCGGCGGTCGAAGGACTCGCGCCCGACGACCTCAACGCCCGCGTCGACGCGGAGGCGAACTCGATCTCCTGGCTGGTCTGGCATCTGACCCGGGTCCAGGACGACCACATCGCCGACGCCGCCGGAATCGGACAGATCTGGCTCACCGAGGGCTGGGCCGAGCGCTTCGCGTTGCCGTTCGACGAGACGGCGACCGGCTACGGACACACCGCCGACGAGGTCGCCGCCGTCCGCGTGGACTCCGCCGAACCCCTCCTCGGCTACTTCGACGCCGTCCACGAGCGGACCCTGGACTACGTCGCGGGGCTGGAGGGCCACGCCCTCGACCGGGTCGTCGACCGGGGCTGGTCGCCCCCGGTGACGCTGGGTGTCCGGCTGATCAGCGTCCTCGCGGAGGACCTGCAGCACGCGGGCCAGGCCGCCTTCGTCCGCGGGATGCTGGAACGCGCCTGAGCCCGCGCCCGGAAAACGGGCGGCCGGACCGGGACCGCGCACACCCGTGCACGGTCCCACCGGCGGTGCCATACTCGGAAGAAGTCGGCTGGACAGGCTTGTCATCGTCCGAAAGGTGACCGTCATGGGTTGGGCATCTTGGACGACCAGCGGGGTCTACACGGGCACCGGCGGAGTGCGCACCGAGGAAGCGGGCATCCTGAGCGGCGATCTCACGGTGCACACGACCTGGTTCGACGGACAGGCGGCGGTGGCCGTGCAGTACAGCGGCTCGTCGGACTGGTTCACGCTCACCGGCAGCCCCGTACCGTGCCCCTCCGAGGAGGAGAGCCGCCGCTTCCACCAGAGCGTGGTCGAAGCCGTCCGCGCCGGGGAGGGTGCGACGGTCCCGCCGGTCGGCGCCGGACCCGCCTAGGCCCTGGCGCACCGCCCCGCTCACCGCGCCCCATAGAGTGGATCACCGGATCCGTTCCCTCAGGGACGGGCGGCGGTACACGGGGCGAGGAGCGGTGCAATGGGGCGTGCCACACGGCGGTCGAGGACGCGGAAGAACCGGCCGTTCTGGGTGGAGCTGCCGCTCCTCATCGGTATCGCCCTGGTGCTGGCCCTGCTCATCAAGACCTTCCTGGTGCAGGCCTTCTCGATCCCCTCGGACTCCATGCAGAACACCCTCCAGCAGGGCGACCGGGTCCTGGTCGACAAGCTGACGCCCTGGTTCGGGTCCGAGCCGGAGCGCGGTGAGGTCGTCGTCTTCCACGACCCGGCGGACTGGCTCGCGGGCGTGCCCGTGGACGAGCCCAACACCGTGCAGAAAGTACTGAGCTTCATCGGCGTGATGCCCTCCGCGGAGGAGAAGGACCTCATCAAGCGGGTCATCGGCGTCGGGGGCGACACCGTGGAGTGCGCGGGCGACGGTCCGGTGAAGGTCAACGGCACCGCCCTGGACGAGCCGTACGTCTTCCCCGGCAACACCCCCTGCAGCAACGACGAGGGCGGCCGCTTCAAGGTCACCGTGCCCGACGGCAAGATCTGGGTGATGGGGGACCACCGCCAGGCCTCCGCGGACTCCCGCTACCACCAGGACGACCCGAACCGGGGCATGGTCCCCGTCGACGAGGTCGTCGGACGGGCCGTCGTCGTCGCCTGGCCGATCGGCCGCTGGAGCACCCTGCCGGTGCCGGAGACCTTCAAGAACGTGCCCGACAAGCCCTAGGGCCTGTCGTCAAACTGCCGTCTGCCGGGCGACGCCTGGCACGCACGCTCGCTGCGTTGCCGAAATGGCCAAGTAGCTCCGCTACGAGACCATTCCGGCGCCTTGCGATCGCACGCACCATGCGCCGCCCGGCCGCCCTTCGGGCGACGACGGCAGTTTGACGACAAGCCCTAGGGGACGTCCTGGCGCGCCGGGAAGTTCCGTACGTAGCGGCGCTGCCAGGGCGTCTCCACCGCACGCGGGTGGTAGCCGGCGCGCACGAACGCCACCGCCTCGTCGGCGGGTACCCCGTCCAGGACGGCCAGGCAGGCGAGGGCCGTCCCGGTGCGCCCCATCCCACCGCCGCAGGCCACCTCGACCCGGCTCCCGGCGGCCCGGTCCCACACCTCTTCAAGGAGGTCCCGCGCCGCCGCCCGGTCCGCCGGCAGCCGGAAGTCCGGCCACCGCAGCCACCGCGACTCCCAGGCGACCGGGGGCGGGGTCCGCCCCAGGAGGTAGACGGCGAAGTCGGGCTCGGGGCCCGCGGGCACGGGCTTGCGCAGGCCACGGCCGCGTACCAGGCGTCCGGAGGGCAGGGCCAGTACAGCCGGGTCGGAGGCGTTCCACGTCTCGGTCATGTGTCTCAACCTAACGACCCGGCAGCCGCCGGTGGTACGTATCGGAACAGGCGGGCGAAGACCGGACGGCGAAGATCAGACAGCGGCGTCGAGATCCTGAGCGAGCAGCTGCGCCAGCTCCTCGACCGCCGCCCGCGCCCCGTCGCCCTCGGCGCTGAGCACCACGGTCTCGCCGTGCGGGGCGGCCAGGGCCAGCACCGCGAGCATGCTGCGGGCGTCGACCGGGTCGCGGCCCTCGCGGGCGATGGTCACCTTGACCGGCTGGCGGGCGGCGGCCTTGACGAACAGCGACGCCGGACGGGCGTGCAACCCGGTGCGGGAACCTATGACGACGGTCTGCTGGTGCATGGATCACTCCTGGATGAGGGATGGGTGGTCAGGCGGCGACGGTGACCCGGGAGCCGTCGGAGCCCGTGGCCTCCGCGTCCCCGGCACCTTCCGGCGCCGTGCGGCGGGCGCCCTTGAGCAGGACGACGAGCGCGGTCGCCACGAGCGTCCCGGCGGCGATGGCGAGCAGATAGAGGAACGGCTCACCGATCAGCGGGACGACGAAGACGCCGCCGTGCGGGGCGCGCAGCGTCGCGCCGAAGGCCATCGACAGCGCGCCGGTGACCGCACCGCCCGCCATCACCGACGGGATGACCCGCAGCGGATCGGCGGCGGCGAAGGGGATCGCGCCCTCGGTGATGAACGAGGCGCCCAGCACCCAGGCCGCCCGGCCGTTCTCGCGCTCGGTCTTCGTGAACAGCTTCCTGCGTACGGTGGTGGCGAGCGCCATCGCCAGCGGCGGCACCATTCCGGCGGCCATCACCGCGGCCATCACCTTGAGGCTGCCGTCGGTCGGGTCGGCGAGACCGCCGACCGCGAACGCGTACGCCACCTTGTTCAGCGGGCCGCCCATGTCGAAGCACATCATCAGCCCGAGGACGACGCCGAGGATCACCGCGTTGGAACCCGACAGACCGTTCAGCCAGTCCGTGAGCGCGTTCTGCAGCGAGGCGATGGGCTTGCCGACCACGATGAACATCAGGAAGCCCACGACCGCCGAGGCGATCAGGGGGATCACCAGGACCGGCATGATGCCGCGCAGGGTCGCGTGGACCGGGACCCGCTGGATGGCCATCACCACCGCACCGGCCAGCAGACCGGCGACCAGACCCCCGAGGAACCCGGCGTTCACCGTGAGCGCGATGGCGCCGCCGACGAAGCCGGGCACCAGCGCCGGCCGGTCCGCCATCCCGTACGCGATGTACCCGGCGAGCACCGGCACCAGGAACGCGAAGGCCGCTGATCCGATCTGGTTGAGCAGCGCCGCCCAGCTGTCCGCCTCGCCCCAGACGAAGTGGTCGGCCACCGACTTGGCGCTCGCTATCTCGTAGCCGCCGATGGCGAACGACAGGGCGATCAGCAGACCGCCCGCCGCGACGAACGGCACCATGTAGCTCACGCCGGACATCAGATACGTACGGAGCCGGACGCCGAAGTGCGCGTGATCCGCGCCGGATCCGCCCCCGTCGCCGTCGCCGGATTCCGTGGAGCCGCCGTCCTCGGACACGGCGGCGATCTCCCCGCGTTCCGCCTTGCGGCGGGCCTCGGCGATCAGCTCGGCGGGCCGGTTGATGCCCGCCTTCACCCCGACGTCGACCAGCGGCTTGCCCCGGAAGCGGCTCTTCTCCCGGACCTCCACGTCATGCGCCCAGATCACGGCGTCCGCTGCCGCGACGACCGCGGGGTCCAGCTTCTTGAAGCCGGCCGAGCCCTGGGTCTCCACCGTCACCTCGACCCCCTCGGCACGGCCCGCGGCGGCCAAGGACTCGGCCGCCATGTAGGTGTGGGCGATGCCGGTGGGGCAGGAGGTGACCGCGACGATCCGGAACGGCGCGGACCCGGCCGCGGTGGCGTCATCCTCCTCCGGCTCGGGCTCATCCGTGGGTTCCTCGCCCCGGATCAGCGCGGCCACCGCCCCCGGGTCCGTCCCGGCGCGCAGTGCGGCGGTGAACTCCGGGTCCATCAGCCTGCGGGCCAGGGCCGACAGGATGGTGAGGTGATCGTCGTCGGCCCCGGCCGGGGCGGCGATGAGGAAGATCAGGTCGGCCGGACCGTCGGCCGCCCCGAAGTCGATGCCCGCCGCGCTGCGCCCGAAGGCCAGCGTCGGGGCGCTCACATGTTCGCTGCGGCAGTGCGGGATGCCGATGCCGCCGTCGAGACCGGTCGGCATCTGCGCCTCGCGGGCCGCGACATCGGCCAGGAAGCCGTCGAGATCGGTGACGCGGTGCGCGGCCACCATCCGCTCGGCGAGCGACCTCGCGGCGGCGTCCTTCGTTACGGCGGACAGATCGAGGTCGACCAGTTCCGCGGTGATCAGCTCACTCATCGCGGTGCTCCTTGCTCGGGGACCGCCGTGCGGCGGCTCGGGGGGACGGGGCGGCGGGCTCGTACGGGTGGGGTCCGTACCGGAGTTGCGGGAGTTGCGGGGGTGGTGGTGCGGGGGTCATGGGGCGGGCTCCGTCAGCGCGCGGTCCAGGGGCACGTCGGAGGTCGTCACGACCGACGGCAGATCGAGGTCGGCCGGGGTGGGCATGAGGCTTCCGGCCAGCTGTACGGCCGCGGCCCCATGGGCGACGGCCGAGGTGAGGGCGTCCGGGCCCTGCCCGCCCGCCGCCAGGAACCCGGCGAGCGAGGCGTCCCCGGCGCCGACATTGCTGCGTACGGCGGTCACCGGGGCGGTGGCGAAATACGCGCCCGACGCCTCGGCCAGCAGCTGCCCGTCCGCGCCCAGGCTCGCCAGCACCGCCCGGGCGCCGCGCTCACGCAGCTCCTCGGCCGCCTTCAGCGCGTCGCCCACCGTGGCGAGCGGCCGGCCGACGGCCTCCGCGAGCTCCTGGGCGTTGGGCTTGATCACATCGGGCCCTCCGGCGAGCGCGGCGGTGAGCGCCGCACCCGAGGTGTCCAGTGCGATCCGCGCACCGGCGCGGTGGCTGCGCTCGACCAGCTCCGCGTACCACCGCGGCGGCAGCCCGCGCGGCAGGCTCCCGCAGCAGGCGATCCAGTCGGCGGCCGACGAGCGCACCCGTACCGCCTCCAGAACGTCTTCCGCCTCGGCCGGACTCAGTTCGGGACCCGTCGCGTTGACCTTGGTGAGGGTGCCGTCGGGTTCGACGAGCGTGACGTTGATCCTGGTGTTCCCGGCGATCGGCACACCGGCCGCCTCGATGCCGAGATCGCCGAGCAGCCGGGCCAGCAGCGCGCCCTCCGGTCCGCCCATCGGGGCGACGGCGACCGTGCGGTGCCCGGCCGCCGCGACCGCGCGGGAGACGTTGACGCCCTTGCCGCCCGGGTCGACGCGGTCGGCCGTGGCGCGCAGCACCGTGCCGCGGGTCAGTCCGGGCAGCTCGTAGGTGCGGTCCAGGCTGGGATTGGGGGTGACGGTGAGGATCATGCGCGTACTACTTCCGTGCCCCGGCTCTCGATGGAGCGGGCGTCGTCGGGGCTGAGGCCCGTGTCGGTGATGAGCAGGTCCACATCGGTGAGATCACCGAAGCGGGCGAAGTGCTCCTGCCCGAACTTGCCGGAGTCGGCGAGCAGGACGACCCGGCGGGCCGCCCTGATCACGGCCCGCTTCACCGCGGCCTCGGCGAGGTCGGGCGTGGTCAGTCCGCGGTCGGGACAGAAGCCGTTGGTGGCGAGGAAGACCACGTCGGCGTTGATCTCGGCGTACGAACCGAGCGCCCAGGCGTCGACCGCCGCGCGGGTACGGTGCCGGACCCGGCCGCCCACCAGATGCAGCGCGATGCCGGGGTGGTCGGCGAGCCGGGCGGCCACGGGCAGCGCGTGCGTCACCACGGTCAGTGCCGCGTCGACGGGGACGGCGGCGGCGAGCCGCGCGGTGGTGGTGCCGGCGTCGACGATCACATTGCCGTCGGCGGGCAGTTCGGCGAGGGCGGCCTGCGCGATCCGGTCCTTCTCGTCGGCGGCGAGCGCGTCGCGCTCGGCGAGGTCGGGCTCGAAGTCGAGCCGGCCGACGGGGATCGCCCCACCGTGCACCCGGCGCAGCAGCCCCGCCCGGTCCAGGGCCTTGAGATCGCGCCGGACGGTCTCGGCCGTCACCTGGAACTCCTCGGCCAGCGACAGCACGTCGACCCGGCCGCTCTCCTGGGCGAGGCGGAGGATCTCCTGCTGACGCTCCGGTGCGTACATGTGGTTTCGTTTCCGTTTCATGCCCGAGTCTGTGGTTTCGCGCTCAGGTTACGTCCGAGGTGCGGGAATGTAAACACATTCGGGCGAGGAGTGGGCATGAACGGAAGGCTGGGCTCACCGGCCGGACCCGTACGCGCACAGCCGGGCGGGGCGCGCCCTGGTATACGGCGCGCCCCGCCCGGCGGGTCCGGTCACTGCGGCTCGGGTGCGTCCTCGCTCAGAGGGCGGGCCAGCAGGGGAGCCCCCGGGACCTGATGGCCGCCGCTGGCCAGCATCCGGACCTCGCCCCGGTCGCTGATCTCGGCGCGCACGATCCCCGTCTCGTCCTCGTACACCGGGGATCCGCCCGCCCCCAGCCGGTCGGTCATCCGGACGGAGACCACGTCGTCCGCGGCGCCGGACATCTGGAAGATGAGCTCATAACGCTCGGTGTGCACCATGTGATCCATGACGGCCTCCGGGCCGGGCGCGGAGAATACGGCCCTGCCGCCATTGTTTCGCACCTCGGCGTCCGTCGCCCGGGGAGCGACGGCCAACGGGCGGACCCGTCCGGTCGATCGGGTGGTTCCCCGGTAGGACAACATGACCGATGGCTCGGAGGGCTAGGCATGCGTGCATGAGACTCGATCCTCGACGAATGAACAGTGCCTCCTCCCGTTCCCGCACCCTCAAGACGGTCGGCGCCCTCGGCATGGCCGCCGCCGCGGCCGTGCTGATGACCGGATGCGGTCAGAGCTCGGACAGCGCGACGAGCGCGGCCACCTCCGAGGCCGCGAAGGTCGTTCCGCAGAAGCAGACGACCTCGCCCTCGGCCAGCGCCGAGCTCACCGAGGACCAGCAGGAGCGCAAGAAGGTGCTCGACGCCACGAAGGTCACCTTCGACGACGCGGCCACCACGGCCACCGGCGAGGTGGCCGGCGGCAAGCTGGTCGATCTGGACCTGGAAGGCGTGGACGACGACGACCGCGAGAGCCCCAGCCCCACCGCCACCGGAAGCCCGACCGGCACGGCCAGCCCCACCGGAACCGCCAGCCCCACCGGAACGGCGAGCCCGAACGGAACCTCCAGCCCCAGCGCGAGCCCGGGCGCCGAGGGCCCGGTCTGGGTCGCCGAGGTCGCGGAGAAGGACGGCACGGTCCACACCGTCCGGATCAACGCGGTCGACGGCAAGGTGATCGAAGCCCGTGTCGACGCCGATCAGGACGCGGACGACAAGAAGGAGACCGCCGACCGGCTGGCCCAGGCCACCCAGACCCCGCAGCAGGCGGCCAAGGTCGCCACCGAGAAGAAGAAGGGGACGGTCACCTCCGTCAGCCTCGACGACAACGAGGGCAACGGCGTCATCTGGCAGGTCGATGTGGTCGGCTCCGACTGGAAGAAGACGACCTTCGACGTGGACGCCAAGAACGACACCATCATCCGCGAGGAGACCGACAACGACTGACCGTCGCCCCGCCTGACCCGCGAAGGGGTACGCCGGACACCCGGCGTACCCCTTTCCGTATGCCTAGTACCCGCCGCCCGGCTTCCGGCGGTCGAGCAGCCGGCAGACGAAGTCCTCCTGGAGCGCGCGGAGGGTGGCCAGCAGCCGCGGATTCGTCGTGCTGTTCACCTGCGAGGTGAGGGAGACGGTCAGCGACCGCTTGCCGTCCTTCGTCCCCGCTGCCAGCTGTGTGTAGCCGGGGAAGTTGCCGGTGTGGCCGTACACGGTGCCGCAGCGCGTCGTGTACGAGAACACGGCGAGACCGGCCCTGTTGCGTCCGGGACCGGCGGGTTCGGAGCTGCCCGCGACGAAGGACAACTGCTGCCTGCGGACCGCCGGGCCGAGCCCCAGCCCTCCGGCGTAACCGCGCATGAAGGCCCCCAGATCCCGGGGGGTGGAGACGATGCCGCCCGACGCCCACACCCCCGAGGCGCTGAGCACCGTGCTGACGTCCTCCGGTGCGTCCGGCGGGTCCACCGCGTAGCCGTGCAGATAGGGCTCGGGCAGCCGGTAGCCCTGCGGGAGGCTGGTGTCGCGCAGGCCGAGCGGCCGGTACACGAGGTCGGCGAGGAGCTTCTCGTACCGCTGCCCCGTCGCCGCCTCGGCCATCAGCGCCACGGCGATGTTGTCGGAGTTGGAGTAGCGGTACGCCGATCCCGGCCGGAACCGCAGCGGGTCACCGGCGACGTAGTCCAGCAGCCGGCGGGAGTCGAAGTGCCGGCGCGGGTCGGCCGTCAGCTCGGCGATGAACGTGGGGTCCTCCGTGTAGTCGGGGAGCCCGCTGGTGTGGTTGAGGAGCTGGCGGAGCGTCACCCGGTGCCAGGCGGCGGGCAGCCGGGGCAGCCGTCGGCCGATGGTGTCGTCCAGACCGAGCGCGCCCCGCTCGGCCAGCTGCAGGGCGACCGAGCCGCTGAAGGCCTTCGCCGTGCTGGCGATCCGCATGTGGTCGGTGGTCCGGGGCGGGCGGTCCGTGCCGAGCCGCGACGTGCCGGCCCGGTACACCTCGCTCCGGCCGCCCGCCGTGAGGACGGCGATGGCGCCGGGCGGCCCTCCCGGGGTGTCCACGAGCGCCTGGAGTCCGCGCCGCAACGCCGGGTCGGCCGGACCGTCGCCCCTGTCGCCGCCCGCATGGGCCGGGCTGGTCATCAGCCCGGCGAGCGACGCGGCCGCCAGAGCGGCGACGACGGCTCTTCGCCGCAGCGGC
Organism: Streptomyces sp. DSM 106670; assembly: GCF_055792845.1. Classification (NCBI taxonomy): domain Bacteria; kingdom Bacillati; phylum Actinomycetota; class Actinomycetes; order Kitasatosporales; family Streptomycetaceae; genus Streptomyces; species Streptomyces sp. DSM 106670. The sequence goes on along the minus strand of NZ_CM147704.1, from coordinate 95,309 downwards.
CGACTGCGCGGGGGTGGGGCGTCTCGAAGGGAACCTGCGGGCACGGGGGCCTCCTGGGAGCGGTGGGCGTCGAGCGGGCGGAGCGGTACGGTCCGCTCCCGCGAGCCCCAGCATCGGGCGGGCGGCAGCGGTACGGTCCGCTCCCGCGAGCCCCAGCATCGGGCGGCCGCACGGGGCTTGCCCCCGAGGTGGACCATCCGGCCGATCACCGCCACACCGGCGGAGTCCGGCGCGCACCGCCCTTCCGCCCTCCGCCGCCGCACGCTCCGGGCAGCGCCGGTCAGCGGACCGGGGGAGCGCCCCCGCTCAGATCCAGGACGTACCGCCGCCCGGGACGGTCGCCGAACATGACGTCCTCCAGCGGCTCGAACCCCGTGCGCGCCAGCACCGTGCGGGATCCCGTGTTGTCGAGCGTCGTCTCCGCGCGCAGCGCGGTGAGCCCGTACTCCTCGACCGCCAGGACGCAGACCCGCTGGACCGCCCAGGTGGCCAGCCCCCGGCCCGCGGCCTTTTCCGCTATCCGGTAGCCCAGCTCGGCCGAACCGTCCCGCACCCCGACGAGGTTGATCCGGCCGAGGATGCCGCCGTCGTCCTCCTCGATGAGGTGGAAGTGGTGCAGCCCCGCGTCCTGTTCGGCGAGCAACTCGCGGTGGCGTTCGGCGAACGCGGCGAAGTAGTCGTCGCCCCGGTCGGAGATGGACGCGGCGAAGTAGGCCCGGTTCTCCCGTTCGAAGGCGAGCAGAGCCTCGGCATGGTCGGGACGGAGCCGGCTGATGGACGTCATACCGGGATGCTAGGCGGTGTCCCGCCGGGTGTCCGGCGGCCGGCGCCCACCGCCGTACGGTCGGGTGCCGGTGCCGGTGCCGGTGCCGGTGCGGCGGGCGGTTCCGGCTCGGACGGTCCGCGATCTCCGGGCTGTCCGCGCTGTCCGGGCCTATCCGGGCTGCCCGCGCTCCAGCGCGTGGGCCAGGCCGCGTTCGGCGTCGTCGGCCGAGGCGCGCCGGTAGGCCCGCTCGTACGCCGAGTCGCCCGCGGCCTGCCGGGCCCGGAGCTCCCACTGCTCACGGATCGCCCCGAGCTCCGGGGTGCCCCGGTGCGGGTGGCCGATCATGCGCCAGTACGCGTGCCCGGTACCGGAGGCACGGGCCGCGGCCACCCCGTTCCCCTGGGCGGCGATGGCGCCGGCGAGCAGATCGAGGCCGAGCGCTATGCCGAGGCTGTCATGGAGCTCGTGCTTGCTCGCGAGCATCGCCCGCGCATGGCTCTCGGCGTGCCGGGGGCGGCCCTGGAGCAGGTGGATGAGGGCGAGTTGGTGATCGGCGTAGGCCCGTGCCCAGTGCTCGCCGAACCGCAGACTGATCCGCTGGAGCCGCATGGCCTCCTCGTACGCCTCGTCGAGCCGGCCGAGCGCGGACAGCGCGAACAGGCGTATCACCCGGCAGCGCAGCTGCGAGGGCGCGTCGGCCGGATCCCCCGGATGGTCCGCCAGCGCGCGGTCGCTGACGGAGTACGCGGTGAGCGGCCGGCCCATCATCAGATACGTGAAGCTCACGGAGTGGGCCGCGAGGAGCACCGCCTCCGCGTCCTCGTCGCGGCGGGCCGCCTGCTCGCACTCCTCGCCGATGCGGCGGGCCGCCTCGTGGTCGCCCTGCAGGGTCAGCGTGATCCCCAGGGCCCAGAGCGCCCGGGTGCGGTGCGGACCGGCGGAGAGCGGCAGGGCGAGCACCCGCTGCAGATACGTACGGGCCTGGTGCAGATGGCCGCAGCAGCTCCAGAAGAGGCCGACGCACCCGGCCATCTCCATCGCCATCTCCGGGTCCTCGGCCAGCAGATGGTCCAGGGCCGCGCACAGGTCCGCGTGGGAGTCGGCGATCCGGTGGTACCAGAGCACCTGCGAAGGACCCAGCCAGCCCGCGTACGCCTGGACGGAGACATGGGCGAAGTGCCGGGCTTGCCGGTCCGCGAAGAGCGAGTCCTCGCCCAGCTCGGCCAGCCACATCGCGCCGTACTCGCGCAGGGTGTCCAGCATCCGGTAGCCGTCCGCGGTACGCCGGAGCACGGACTGGTCGGCCAGCCGCTCCAGGGCGGGGGCGACGGCCTCGGTGTCCAGCGGCCCGCCCGCGCACACCGCCTCGGCGTCCGGAGCCGTGATGACGCCGCGGAAGACGGAGAGCCGCGCCCAGAGCAGCCGTTCCAGCGGTGCGCAGAGCTCGTGGCTCCAGCCGATCGTGGTGCGCAGGGCGCGGTGGCGGCGGGGCCAGAGGGTGTCGTCGGTGAGGTTCTCCATCCGGGAGGCCAGCCGTCCGGTGATCTCCTGCGGGCTGCTGTCGCGGAGCTGGGCGCAGGCCAGTTCGACGGCGAGCGGTATGCCGTCGAGGCGGTGGCAGATCTCGCTGACGGCGGCCGTGCTGCCGGGGTCGTCGAGCGCGAGGCCCGGGGCGACGGCGGCCGCGCGCTCGTGGAAGAGCCGGACGGCATCGTCGCCGTCCTCGCCCGCGGACAGCGGCGGCACCTCGACGCACAGCTCGTCCGCGGCGTCCAGCGGCTCCCTGCTGGTGGCCAGGACCGTCAGCCCCGGGGCCGCGGCGAGCAGTTCGGCGACGAGCTGCCCGCAGGGGCCGACGATCCGTTCGCAGCAGTCGAGAACGAGGAGCAGGTTCTTCTCGGAGAGCCATTCGCCGAGCGCGGCCACCGGCCGGCGGGCGCTGTGGTCCAGGAGCCCGACGCCGTCGCAGACGGTCGTGGCGAGCAGTTGCTCGTCGTGCAGATGGGAAAGGTCGGCCCACCAGACGCCGTCGGCGTAGTGGTCCCGGGCACGCTCGGCCGTGCGCAGGGCCAGCCGGCTCTTGCCGACCCCGCCGGGGCCGGTGAGCGTGACCAGCCGATGATCTCGAAGTGCCCGTTCGACGCTGACCAGTTCGCTGTTGCGGCCGACGAAGCTGGTCGTCACGACGGGGAGGTTGCCCATCACGGGGACATCCTGCCTCGCCGTGACCCATCGCCTCCGTTCATAGCGAAAAGCAGTCAGAAACGGCCGACAATGCATCCTGTTCGATCGTCAAGTGGCATCGGTCGAAAGGTCATGGGGGCGCTCGCCCCCCCCGGCGTCCGCCGCGTCCGTATCCGCGGTGTCCGTATCCGTATGTACGCCGTCCGCAGGGTTACCCGGCGTCGAGAACCGTGGCCAGCGACTCCAGTGCCGCCACCGGATCGGGACCGACCGGGGCCAGGACGGAGTCGGTGACGCCCGCCGACCACAGTCCGTCGAGGCGGGCCCGGGCCTCCTTCGGGGTGCCGGCCACGGCGAGTCGCGCGACCTGGTCGTCGGGCAGCCGCCGGACGAACTCCTCACGGTCGGCGCACCCGGCCCGCAGCGTGGCCAGCTCGTCGGCGAACGGGAGCGGTGCGATGTGCGCGTGCCAGTCGGGCTCGCCGATCCACTCCAGCGCCGGGCGGGCGGCGGCCAGCGCGGTGTCCCGGTCGGCGTCCACGGACGCGACGTTGTACGCGACCAGGCGGTGGGGGCGGTCGGCGGCGATGTGCCCGAGCGCCGCCCGGGCGTACTCGGGGGCGACCGGCTCCGCGAGGACCGTCCCGTCGGCCACCTCGCCGGAGACGGCCAGCGACCTGGGGCCCCGGACACCGGCCAGGATGTCCGGCACGATCCCGGGCAGCGCACTGGCATCGAGCTGTACGCCGTCGAGGTGGACGTACTGCCCGCGCCGCTGCGTGAGCTCGCCGCGCAACAGCGCCCGCAGGGCGTCGACGTACTCGCGGAGGAAGGTCAGCGGGCTCCGGGGCCACTGACCGACGCTGCGCATCCAGTGGGGCATGCCGTGCCCCACGGCGACATCGACCCGGCCGGGGAAGAGCTGCGCCAGCGACGCGATCTCCAGCGCCGCGAACGCCACGTTGCGGGCGCCGGCGGGCAGCAGTCCGATGCCGACCCGGATGCGTTCGGTGGAGGCCAGCACGGCGGCCGCCTGGGCGATGCCCCCGCGGAAGCCGAGGTCCTCGACCACCCAGACGGAGCCGAACCCCAGCTCCTCGGCCCGGCGCGCGTACGGCAGGATCCGGTCGGCGGGCAGGTCGCGCGGCAGCAGGACGCCCACGGTCCGGTCGGTGGCGGGGGAACGCACAGGTGGTCTCCTTCGGTCGGCGGCCGGGCGACGGCGATCGGTACATCCGCCGCCCCGTTCCGTGTCCGGTGAAGATAGCGAAGCGCCGGTCGCGGACCGGGCGGCGGGACGGTGGCCGGGCGGCGTTGTCGTACCCCTGCACTACGTTGCTGGCATGACGCAATTCGTACTGGTGGCAGGGGCCTGGCTCGGCTCGTGGGCGTGGGGTGACGTGGAGCCCGGTCTGCGCGAGGCCGGTCACGGGGTCCACCCGCTGACGCTGTCGGGCCTCGCCGAGAAGCAGGGAGTGGCGGCCGGGCAGCGGACGCACGTCGAGGACATCACCGGGCTGGTCGAGCGCCTCGACCTGCGTGACGTGGTGCTGGTCGGACACAGCTACGCGGGCATCCCGGTCGGGCAGGCGGCGGAGCGGATCGGCGACCGGCTCGCCCACGTCGTGTTCGTCGACTCCAACGTCCCGGCCGACGGCGAGTCCTTCGTCTCCGGCTGGCCGGACGGCCGGGCCGGCGTGGAGGCCGCCATCGCGGCCAACGGGGGCTTCTGGCCGCCGCCGGCCGCCGCCGACTGCGCGGACCAGGGCCTCACCGACGAACAGATCGCCCGGTTCCTCGCCGGCTCGACACCCCACCCCGGCGCCACCCTCACCGAGCCCGCCGCCCTGACCCGGTCCCCGGGGCTGCTGCCCACGACGTACGTCAAGTGCCTGCTCGACTGGCCCGAGCCGAGCGCCGCGGTGGCCGAGCTGCTGAAGAGCGAGCGGTGGCGGCTGGTCACCATGGACACCGGCCACTGGCCGATGTTCTCGCAGCCGGGCGAGCTCGCCCGGATCCTGCTGGACGCCGCGGGAAAGGCCGCGTGAGGATGCCGACCCCTTCCGGCCCGGAGCGTCGGGCCCCGGCCGAAGCGGCCACGGAGCACCCGGAGATCACCTACATCGGATGCGCCCGCTGCGGCACCCTGATCGCGGGCCTCGACGGGCGGTACGCCTGCTCGGGCTGCGGCTGGGTCAACGAGTGGACCGAGGGCCACCGCCCGCTGCCCGCGGCCCGGCGGCGGCGCGCCCAGGGGCACCCCCGACCGCTCCCGTAACAGCTCACAGCCCGTCCACCGGGACGGCACAGAACCCGCCGCCGAGAGCGGCGCGCAACGCACCGACCGACGACGAACCGGCGGCGGAATCGCCGCAGGAGGAGAGCACGACATGTCCGACCCCCACGACACCGGCACGGTCCGCACGTCCCTGGCCGAGATCGCCGCCCTGCTCGCCCCGGCGCACCCCGCCGTGGCCGAGGAGGTGCTGCGCGCCCACGACAGCCCGCACGAGTATGTGAGCGCCTTCGCGGACCGGCTGGCGGACCGGGGCATCGACGAGCCGGTGGACAACCTCGCCTGGATCGCGCTCGTCGACGCGCTCGACGCACACGGGCTGCTCGCGGAGTTCGACTGGAAGGAGGACGCGCAGGAGATCCGGGCCCGGCTGCAGAAGCTGGAATCGCGGCCCTCCATCGACCCGTGGGTGCTCTTCGAGGCCCGGGAGACGGGTCTGCCGACCGACAAGTTCCTCGACGCCTGCGGCCGCCACTACCGGGAGATCGGCGCGGCGCTGGCCGTCCTGGACATCGACTCCGACTGCTATCCGGTGGTGGGCCTGCGGGCGGCCCGTGCCGACGAGCTGACCGCCCTCGCCGCCCGTGCGGGCTTTCCCGTGCGGCATCTCGGCGCGGGCCGCCGCAGGCGGTGACGGAGCGGCCGCCCGCGGCCGCCGGGGGAGGGGCGGGGCGCCGTTCCAGCAGGTGCGGGGTGGTCCCGGCACGTGATGACGAATCGCCCCCGCCGCCGCCCACCACGTACACTCGCCCCCGCCTCCGCAGACCGGCAGAGGCTTTTCGCACCAGACCGACGGGGAAAATCCGTATGAGTTCCGCAGACAGCACCGAAGCACCGATCTACGCCGGCCTCGTGGAGGAGCACGGCGACGTGCTCGCCGAAGTGCGCCGGGTGGCCGAGGAAGTCCTGCGCGAGGCCGACCGCGCCATCGATTTCGGCGCTGTGCGGACAGCCGCCGCAGCCCGCTAGCCGGCAGCCGGAACCCCCGGCCGCAGTCGCCAGAGGGCGGACAAGTCCATCACGGGACGATAAACGTCCTGCAACTATTGCCATATTCTTGCGTTCACGACGCGATGGCTTGCTGAACAGCCGTCGCACGTGGAAGCGGGTGAGGCCGCGGCAGGCCGGGCGCCGAACAGTGCGCCCGACGCCCCCGCGGCCCCCCGCCCGTCGTGACCGCCCCGGCGGCCGCGCTTCGGTGAGCGGTCCACGCACCCGCGTGGAGAGCGCTCCCAGCCGGCCGCCGAGGGGCGGGAGGCCGCAGCTCCAGTGTCGAACGCCGCACCGGCCGGACCTCCGCCCCCTCCTCCCGAGCGCCTTTCCTGGCCCTCTCCCGAGCGGTTTTCCCACGCGTTTCGCCAGGCGCCCCAGCCCGTCCCGGCGCTCCCCTCCCCTCCGTCACCGATGCCCGCTTCCCTGGCGTCGGCCGTACGCGACCCGTAGTCACGGCCTGCACGGTCGAGAAAGCCCTGTGCGGCTTCTGGTGGCCCATCAGCACCCGTAGAACGTGGTGCAGTCGCAATCTTGCAAATTTGGATCGGAATATTGCGTTGGTCTGCTCGCCGTTCTATCGTGACGCTCCGATCAAGGCCGTGCTTGGGCGTCACCCCGGAGGAGCGTAATGAAGCCGCGCAATCTTGCGATCTTGCTGACCACAGGTCTCGTCGTGAGCCTCGCTGCCTGTGGCAGCGACTCGGAGTCCGACGCGGGAGGAGGGGTGGCCATCACCGTGGCCTGTCAGCCACCGAAGACCGCACCGAAGCAGCGCGAGGCGTGGAACGACGACGTCGCCGCGTTCGAGAAGGCGCACCCGGGGGTCACGGTCAAGAGCACCGACCAGCAGCCGTGCTTCGACCCGAAGACCTTCGCCGCGAAGCTCGCCGGCGGACAGATGGAGACGGTGTTCATGGTGCCGGTCACCAACTACGCCGACGTGATCTCCAAGAAGCAGGCGAAGGACATCACGAACGTCACCGACCTGGTGAAGAACTACGGCGACATCAAGCAGGATGTCAGGGACATGGTCGTCGAGGACGGCAAGACCTACGGCGTCCCCAACGTGAGCTACAGCGTCGGCCTGGTCTACAACCGCAAGCTGTTCAAGGACGCCGGTCTCGACCCCGACGCCCCGCCGAAGACGTGGGACGAGGTCCGTGCCGCGGCGAAGAAGATCGCCGGCCTCGGTGACGACTACGTCGGATACGGCGAGTACGGCGGCGGCAACGTCGGCGGGTGGCACTTCGCGCAGTCCATCTTCAGCCGCGGCGGCGAGATGGTCGTCGACGGCAAGGCCGCGTTCAACAGCCCGGAGGGCAAGGCCGTGCTGCAGACGCTGCACGACATGCGCTGGAAGGACGACAGCGTCGGCAAGAAGGTGCTGATCGGCTGGGAGACGCTGATGCAGCAGATGGCCGCCGGCAAGACGGGCATGATGCTCGGAGCCCCGGACGTCGTCACCGACGTGGTCCAGAAGTTCCAGGGGAAGAAGGACGACTACGGCATCACCGGCATCCCCGAGGGCGAGGCGTCCCTGACCGGCGGCGAGGCCTACATGGTCAACCCGAAGGCGAACGCCGCCCAGACCGAGGCGGCCATGCAGTGGATCGACTTCCAGTTCAACACCCCGGGCAAGGGCCGGCACGACTACGCGCGCGGCAAGGCCAACGGCGAGGCCGTCGGCGTGCCCAACAACGACTACATGGGCGACTCCCCGACCGGTCAGAGGATCGCGGACGCCCGCGAGGAGAACGCCGTCCTGCCGGTCGAGTACTACCAGCCCTACGTGGACACCTCCAAGGGCGTCGAGCTGAAGCTGGAGCCGGCGAAGGCCCAGGAGCTCTACGCGGTGCTCGACGTGCCCATGTCCGCGGTCCTCACGCGGAAGGACGCGGACATAGCCAAGCTGCTCGCGGACGCCGAGTCCAAGGCCAACGGGATTCTGGCCAGGGGCTGACGGCCACTGTCCCGGGTGCCGCCCAGGAGGGGAGGGCGGCACCCCGAGCAGATCCGGCGGGAGAGGCGTGAACGGGAGATCACCATGCAGACACTCACCATCGAACCGAAGCGGCCGGCCAAGCCGCCTCGCAGACCGGCGGCGAAACGGAAACGGACCGTCCAGGCCAATATCACCGCGTACGGCTTCCTGTGTGCGGCGCTGTTCTGCTTCGCCATGTTCGCCTGGTGGCCGATCATCAGGCAGGTCGTCCTCTCCTTCCAGGAGACCAACCTCGTCGACGAGCCCACCTGGGTAGGCCTGGACAACTTCCGTACGGTGGTGGCGGACCCGGCCTTCGGACAGGCCTGGAAGAACACCGTCGTCTTCACCCTGCTCGCCCTGGTCTGCGGCTATGTGATCCCGTTCGCGGTGGCGATCGTGCTCAACGAACTGCGGCACGCCCGCGGCTACTTGCGCTTCGTGGTCTATCTGCCGGTGATGCTGCCGCCGATCGTCTCGGTGCTGCTCTTCCGCTGGTTCTACGATCCCGGACCTGGCCTGTTCAACCAGGTCCTGGACTTCGCCGGCCTGCCGGCACTGTCCTGGCTCGACTCCTCGGACACCGCGCTGATCTCCCTGGTCATCGTCTCCACCTGGATGAACATGGGATCCGGCGTCCTGATCTACCTCGCCGCCCTGCAGAACATCCCGGGCGATCTGTACGAGGCCGCGGAGCTGGACGGAGCCGGGATCTTCAAGCGGATCTGGAACGTCACCGTCCCGCAGACCCGACTGATCCTGCTCCTGATGCTGATGCTCCAGATCGTCGCCACGATGCAGGTGTTCATCGAGCCGTACATGCTCACCGGCGGCGGACCCGAGAACGCGACGGTCACCGTCGCGTACCTCATGTACCAGTACGCCTTCGTGTACGGCGGCAACTACGGGGCGGGCAGCGCGCTCGGCCTGATGCTCATGCTCGTTCTCCTTGCGGTCGCCGCGGTGCAGCTCCGGCTGACCCGTGACGAGAAGAGGTAGTCCCGTGGCCAACGCAGTCGACACCACAGCCCACTTCGACACGGCGGGAGCGAACCGCGAGGTGACACCGCCACCGACGCGCGACGGGAAGAAGCGACGCCGCGCCGCCTGGGCCGACGGTCATGCCCGGACCATCGTCTCGCCCCTGGAACTCAAGTCCCGCTGGGGCAGCCGCATCTACTGGACGGTCCTCGTGGCCATCCTGCTCGTCTTCACCCTGGTCTTCGTCTTCCCGCTGTACTGGATGGTCACCGGGGCGATGAAGTCGGGCGAGGAGATAGCCCAGATGCCGCCCACGCTGTGGCCCGAGAACCCCGACTTCTCGGTGTTCTCGGACGCCTGGGAGCTCTTCGACATCGGGCTGCTCCTGAAGAACACCCTCTTCTACGCGGTCGGCGCCTGGCTCTTCGCCCTCGCCGTCGACGTCACCGCCGCCTACGCGCTGTCCAAGCTGCGCCCGATGTTCGGCAACGTGATCCTCGGCGCGATGCTGGCCACCCTGATGATCCCGCCGATCGTCGTGATGATTCCGGCCTACATCACGGTCACCGATGTGCCGATCTTCGGCTGGCAGCTGCTCAACTCGCCCTGGGCGATCTGGTTCCCGGTGGCCGCCAACGGCTTCAACATCTTCCTGCTCAAACGGTTCTTCGACTCGATACCCGACGAGATCCTCGAAGCGGCCGAGATCGACGGTGTGCCCCCGTGGCGCGTTCTGGTCTCGATCATCCTGCCGATCTCGCGGCCCATCCTCGGAGTGGTCTCCATCTTCACCGTCGTCCTGGTCTTCAAGGACTTCGTCTGGCCACTGCTCGTCCTGCCGGACAGCGAGAAGATGACGATCAGCGTGGGGCTCTCGCAGACCGCCGGAGCCGTCACACAGAACCAGATCATGGCCGGTCTGGTGATCGCGAGCATCCCGATGATCATCGTGTTCTTCTTCTTCCAGCGGAGCATCATGGCCGGTCTCACCGCCGGCAGCCTCAAGGGCTGATCCGCGCCCCGCACCGTTCTTCTCTTCCGCCCCACCATCGACACGCTCTCCGCCGCCGGTCACGTCATCCATGCCCCGCCGCGACCGGCGGCGGAGTCCCCACCTGCCCGAAAGGACCCTCACGTGGCAGCTGTGCCCCCCTCCCGAACCGACACCTGGTGGCGCGACGCCGTCATCTACCAGATCTACCCCCGCAGCTTCGCGGACGGCGACGGCGACGGCACCGGGGACCTCGCGGGGGTCCGCGCGCATCTGCCGTACCTTGCCGAACTCGGCGTGGACGCCGTCTGGTTCACCCCGTGGTATCTGTCGCCACTCGTCGACGGCGGGTACGACGTGGCCGACTACCGCACCATCGACCCGGCCTTCGGCACCCTCGACGAGGCCGAGAAACTGATCGCGGAGGCCGCCGGGCTCGGCCTCAAGGTCATCGTCGACATCGTCCCCAACCACCTCTCCGACCAGCACGTCTGGTTCCGATCAGCCCTCGCGGCCGGCCCCGGCAGCCCGGAGCGGGAACTCTTCCACTTCCGCCCGGGCCGCGGCGAGACGGGCGAACTCCCCCCGAACAACTGGCCTTCCCAGTTCTCCGGCGACACCTGGACCCGGGTCCCCGACGGGGAGTGGTACCTGCACCTGTTCGCCCCCGAGCAGCCCGACCTCAACTGGTCCCACCCCACCGTCCGCCGCGAACACGAGGACGTCCTGCGCTTCTGGTTCGAGCGCGGCGTGGCCGGTGTCCGCATCGACTCCGCGGCCCTGCTCACCAAACACCCCGACCTGCCCGACTTCACCGAGGGCGTCGACCCGCACCCGTACATCGACCAGGACGAGATCCACGAGATCTACCGCTCCTGGCGGGCGATAGCGGACGAGTACGACGGCGTGTTCGTCGGCGAGGTCTGGCTCCCCGACTCCGAGCGCTTCGCCCGCTATCTCCGCCCCGACGAACTGCACACCGCCTTCAACTTCACCTTCCTCGCCTGCCCCTGGGACCCCCAGCGCCTGCGCCGCGCCATCGACGACACCCTCGCCGAGCACGCACCCGTCCGGGCCCCCGCCACCTGGGTCCTGTGCAACCACGACGTGACCCGCACGGTCACCCGCTACGGCCGTACGGACACCGCCTTCGACTTCGCCACGAAGGAGTTCGGCACCCCCGCCGACCTGGAGCTCGGGACCCGCCGCGCCCGCGCCGCAGCGCTCCTGACGCTCGCCCTGCCCGGTTCGGTCTACCTCTACCAGGGCGAGGAGCTGGGCCTGCCCGAGGCGGACATCCCGCTCGACCGCATCCAGGACCCGATGCACTTCCGCTCCGGCGGCAGGGACCCCGGCCGCGACGGCTGCCGCGTCCCGCTGCCCTGGGCGGCGGCCGAACCGTACGGCGGCTTCGGCTCCACCACCGAGCCCTGGCTGCCCCAGCCCGCCGACTGGCCGACGTACGCCGTCGACCGGCAGGACGCCGACCCCGCCTCGATGCTCAGCCTCTACCGCGCGGCACTGCGTCTGCGCCGCGAGACCTCCGGCTTCGGCGACGGCCCGATGACCTGGCTGCCCGCCGAGGACGGGGTGCTGGCCTTCGTCCGCACCGACGGCCTGGTGTGCGTGGTGAACCTTCTCGACCGCAGCGTCGAACTGCCCGGACACGAGGAACAGTTGCTGGCGAGCGGGCCACTGGACGCCGACGGGCGCCTGCCGTCCGACACGGCGGTGTGGCTGCGGCGCTGACCGCAGGGGCCCGGACCGTCCGGAACTCTTTGTCACGACGCCGTGGAAAACCCCGGTTCCGGACGCCCCCCGGCGTCCGGAACCGGGAGAACCCGGGGGCCCCGCCTCAGGCGGCCCGCCCCGCGCCCCGCGCCACCGGATGCAGCGCCGCGTACTCCAGCGGCGCCGAAGGGTCGATCGACACATCCATCGGAGCGGGCTCCGCCCCGGCCCGCACCAGCAGATCGCCGACCGCCGCGATCATCGCGCCGTTGTCCGTGCACAGCTTCAGCGGCGGCACCCGCAGCGTGATCCCGGCCGCCCGGCACCGCCGCTCCGCCAGCTCCCGCACCCGTGAGTTGGCGGCCACCCCGCCGACCACCACCAGCGTCCCCACCCCGTGATCACGGCACGCCGCCACGGCCTTGCGGGTCAGCACATCGGCCACCGCCTCCTGGAGCGACGCGGAACCGTCCGCCAACGGCAGCTCCCGGCCCGCGATCCGCTGCTGCTCGGCCCAGCGCGCGGCCGCCGTCTTGAGACCCGAGAAGGAGAAGGCGTACGGGGCGTCCTTCGCGCCGGTCATCGGACGCGGGAACGCCACCGCACGCCGATCACCCTCCCGCGCCGCCCGGTCGATGGCAGGGCCACCCGGATAGGGCAGCCCGAACACCCGGGCCACCTTGTCGAAGCACTCCCCGGCGGCATCGTCCACGGTGTCCCCGAGATGCACGATCGGATCGCGGGCCAGATCCCGGACGAGCAGCAGCGAGGTGTGGCCGCCGGAGACGATCAGCACCACGCACGGATCGGGCAGCGGCCCGTGCTCCAGGGTGTCGGCGGCGACATGGCCCGCCAGATGATGCACCCCGTACAGCGGGACGCCCAGCGCGTACGCCAGCCCCTTCGCCCCGGCGAGCCCTACCTGGAGCGCCCCGGAGAGCCCCGGGCCGGTGGTCACGGCGACCGCGCCGATGTCCGCCATGTGCAGCCCGGCGCTCTCCAGCGCCTGCCGGACGACCGGCTCGAACGCGTGCACATGGGCCCGGGCAGCGATCTCGGGCACCACCCCGCCGAAGCGGGCGTGCTCGTCCATGCTGGACGCGAGCGCGTGACCGAGCAGCCGCCCGTCCCGCACCAGCCCCGCCCCGGTCTCGTCGCACGACGACTCGATCCCGAGCACCACGGGAGAGCCCATGGGAGCCTCCTTGCCATGAAGAAGTAATTGCGAAAGATGTGCAACAAGGTAGTCCACGGTACGTGACCGGCTCAGCGCACGGGGCGGCCGGTGGCCCCGGACGGTGAGCCGGGGCAGGGGCGATCGACCCAGGAGCCGTGAGTACCCGCACTCAGGCCCCGCGCCCCGGCCGCCACGACGATGAAGGCGTGGCGGGCCGAGCCGGAACGGGCGGGCCCCGACCGCACCGCCGTCCACCAGGACGGCCACGCCCGCCGGACCCCGGGAGAACCGTGCTCAGCCGAATCGCCGCCGCCGTCGTCCCCTCGCTCGGACGCCTCACGGTCACCTCCGACCACGCCACGGCCCCGGCCGCCGGCAGCATCATCGTCGCCAACCACACCTCCCTGGCCGACCCGGGCATCGTCCTCGCCGCACTGCTGCGCCTCGGCGTCGAACCCGTCGTCATGGCCACCGCGGGCCTCTGGCGCATCCCGGTCCTCGGCCGCCTTCTGGAGGGCGGCGGCCATGTGCCCGTGCACCGCAACACCCACCGGGCGGCGGGCGCCCTCGACGCGGCGGCCGTCGCGCTCAGGGACGGCCGCCATCTGCTCATCTACGGCGAAGGACGGCTGCCCTGCCGCACGGACGCGGCGGAAGCCCCGCCGGAGAGCTTCCGCAGCGGTCTCGCCCGCCTCGCACACGCCTCGGGGGCGCCCGTCGTGCCGCTCGGCCAGGCAGGCGCCCGCCGGGTGACCTCCGGCTCGTGCCTCAAGCAGATCTCCGGGCTCCTCACCGCCCCGGCCCGCCGCCCCCGGCTCCACGTCCACGTCGGCGCCCCGCTGCACCTTCCGCCGGAGGTCGGCGCGGCGACCGTCGCCGCCCGCGAAGCCGTCACCACCGCCTGGCGCACCGCCGCACACCACCTCGGCGAACCCGCCGCACTCACCGGACGCCGAACCGGCGAGTGATCCGGAGAGCGCCACCAAGGTGAGTGATCCGGAGGGCACCACGACCGGGCGGGCGATCGGGAGAGGACTACTTCGCCTCCCGCGCCGCCTGCTCCAGGCGCTGCCGGTACCCCTCCCACCAGGCACGGTCGCCCGGCGGCAGGTTGTCGGTGCCGGACCGCAGCCCGACCGTCCCGTCGACCAGCTCCCGGACGATGTCCGCGTGCCCCGCGTGCCGCTGGAGGTCGGAGATCACATGGACCAGGATCTGGTGCAGGGTCACCCGGCGCCGCTCCTCGGGCCACCACCGCACCTGCCCGACCGCGTCGAGCGGCAGCTCGGCGATCGTGGCGTCCGCGTGCTCCGCCACCCGGCGGTAGAGACCGAGGATGTCCTCCCGCGACTCGTCGGGCGTCGCCCACATGTCCTGGTTCGCCTCGGCGTCGTCCCCGTAGGCGGGCGGCGCCTCGCCGAACGGCCGCCCGAACGTCTCGCCGAAATAGCCCAGCTCCACCCCGGCGGCATGCTTGACCAGCCCGAGGAGGTTCGTGCCGGTCGGCGTCAGGGGGCGGCGGACGTCGTACTCCGAGAGCCCTTCGAGCTTCCACAGCAGGGTGTCGCGAGCGAACTGCAGATAGTGCTGGAGGTCAGCCTTCGGCTGCGAGGCGTTCATGCGGAAAGTCTGTCACCGGGCACTGACATCAAGGGCCCTCCCGGGTGGCGGCGACGTCCCCGGCGGCGTAGGTATGGATGCGTGCCCGCTCCGGAGGACGTGTGACGCCCCGGAGCGCTCCGGCCTGCGAACGGCCGGTGACCATCAGGCCCACCCGCCGGACCGGCGTCGGCGGCGCGGCGGCTCACCAGCGGTGACGAGGAGATGGATCCCGATGACCGAGGCAGCGCAGAGCACCCCCGTACACGGGGTTCCGTGCTGGGTCAGCCTCATGACCCGGGACCTGCGGGCCGCCCAGGACTTCTACGGGCCCGTCCTCGGGTGGACCTTCCGCTCCGGCACCCTCGGCGAGGGCTTCTCCGTCGCCCATGCCGGCGCCCTGCCCGTCGCCGGGATCGGACAGATCGCCCCCGGCCTGCCGACAGCCGTCTCCTGGACCCCGTACTTCGCCGTCGCGGACGTCGACACCGCAGCGGCCCGGGTCCGCGAGCGGGGCGGCACCATCGCCGTCGGCCCGATCCGGCTGGGCCCGGGCCGGGGAGCCGTGGCCGCCGACCGCGAAGGAGCCGGATTCGGCTTCTGGGAGGGCCGGACCCCGCCCTGGTCGTACGGCCGCGACAACATGCCCGCCTCCATCGAACTGCGTACCAGCCACGCCTTCGACTGCGCGATCTTCTACGCCGGGGTGTTCGGCTGGGACTCGCAGGAACCCGGCGGCTGCGAGGTCGGTTACGCCTACCAGCAGGACGCGGTCGTCGTACGGCAGGGCGGCCGGACCGTGGCCACCCTGCGCGGCGGAGGGGACGCGTCGGCCCCCGACCCCCGGCTGCGGCCGCGCTGGCACGTCCGCTTCCAGGTCGCGGACCTGGAAGCGGTCGCCGAGGCGGCACGCGCGGCGGGCGGAACGGCCGGCCCGCCGGTGGACTCGCCCGCCGACGGAACCGAAGTGGTCATCTGTGACCCCGAAGGCGGCATCTTCACGGTCTGCGCCCACCCGCCGGACGCCCCGTGAGCCGTCAGCAGGTGCGGAACACATACCCCGGCCGCCCGGCCGGCCGGACGTCGAGATCCCGGCGCACCACCGACACCTTCGCCCCCACGGACGAACACGCCTTCGCGAAGTCGTCGTCGGTGTACTCGACGACGAACACCCTGTCCTCGTACGCGGAGGCGTAGTCGGCGCACTCGTCGTACCGGCCGCACTCCTCGGCGACGGCGAAATCGAACCCGATCGCCTCCCGCCGGTCCAGCAGATCGGTGGTGTTCTTCTGGCCGATCGCCAGCCCGGCGGTGTGCGCGCGGTCGGCCAGGAGCTTCGCGAACGCCGCGTTGTCCGCCTGGGTCAGCAGACCGTCGGAGCGCTCGAAGGAGTCCAGGTTGTCCGGCTCCACCGCCTGGAAACCGGAATCCGCGCAGCCGTCGATCCACTCCCCGACGATCTCCGCCAGCCGGGCGCGCTTGCCCGCGGTCGACGTGTCCAGCAGCACCTCGTCCCAGGCCTCGTCACTGACCAGCTCTCCGTCGCCGTCGCGCAGCAGCAGATCGGGGTCGTCCTTCTGCCACTGGTCCAGCGCGTCGGGCTGGGTCTGGAAGGCGTTGACGTAACAGACGTTGTACAGGCCCTCGGCCGGCGAGTCGCCGCGGTCCCGCGATACGGCCCCGACCCCGGCGGGCGGGGTGTACGCGCCGCCGATCTGGTAGTCGAAGGTCACATCGGCGCGGGGCGGCACGACCTCGGGCGCGGCCTCGTCCGTCGCCCCCGTGGCGAAGGCATGGGACAGGAGCAGCCCCGCTCCCGTCGCGACCGCGACCCCGCAGGCCAGAGCGGCGAGTGTGCTGCGACGGCGGAGGAACGGAGGGACGGCGTGCTGGGGCATGACAAGACTCCCGTGGCTGGGCTTCGGAACCTGCCCCCGCATCATGGCCGACCGATCATGAGCGAATCGTGAGCGTCCGCCCCGTGCCGCGCCGGCGGCCCTGCCGCGATCCGGCGGGGGCGAGCCGCAGGACGAACTCCGCGCCGCCGCCGGGGCGCTCCCGGACGGTGAGCGTTCCCCGGTGGGCCTCCGCGATCCGCCCCACCAGCGAGAGGCCGATGCCCGTTCCCCCGCCCGGCGAGCTGAACCGTTCCATCAGCTCCGGCAGCCGGTCCGGATCCACACCCGGCCCCCGGTCGGCGACCCACACCTCCGGACCGCGCACGGTCACCAGCAGATCGGCCCGGTCCGTCGGCGCGCCCGGCGCCCGGCCGTGCCGTACGGCGTTGTCCAGGAGGTTGCGCACGGCGACCCGCACCAGGGCCGCGTCGGCTTCCGTCACCGACTCCGTCAGCCGAAGCTCCGGACGGCGACCGCCGTCCGGCAGCTCCGCGCACACCTCCTCGACGAGCTGGTCCAGCCGCAGCGGCTCCGCCCGTACGACGTCCACGTCGGCCTCCAACCGCCCCCGGGTCAGCAGGTTCTCCACGACGTCGGCCATCCGGTCCGCCGCCCGCCGGATCCGGGGCAGATGCGCCGCCGGCCCGTCCGGAGAGCTCGCGGCCACCTCCACCGATCCGCGCATCACCGCGACCGGGGTCCGCAACTCGTGCGCCGCGTCGGCCAGCAGCCGTTCCTGCTGCTCCAGCGTCTGCCAGGCCGGCCGCATGCTCCGCCCGGAGAGCACATGCCCGGTCAGCGCGGCCAGCGCCGTCAGCGCCCCGGTCCCGACGACGAGGGAGAGGACCAGACTGCGGTGCTCGGCCGCGCCGTACTCCGGATCGCCGACCGCGACGGCCGCGCCCGCCACCTCGTCGGTGGCGTCGTGGTAGAAGGGCACGGCCAGCAGATGCACCGGCTCTCCCGCCCGGTCGCGCGCCTCGGCCCGTACCGGTTCCTCCTCGTCCATCGCCGTACGGGTCACCGCCCACAGAGCCCCGGCCGGTACGGCGAACTGCTCGGTGCGGCCCCGGAACACGGTCACCGGATCACCGCCGGGCCGTCCTTCCAGCACCAGGATCTGCGGGGTTCCCGAGGTCGCATCGTCGTCGTCGAGGCCGTCCAGCCTGATGCGGTCGTCCTCGTAGTAGACGAGCGAGGCAGCGACGGACGCCCGGCGGCGCATCTCGTCGTACTCGGCGTCCTGCCGCGCCCGGTCGTCGGTACGGATCACCAGCCAGGACAGCGCGGCCAGCCCGACGACGGTGATCAGGGTGTACGCGGCGGTCAGCCGCAGCTGCAGCCGGCGCAGCCGCCTCCGGGCCGGCGAACGACGGCGTACGGGCTTCGCCATCAGGACGGCCCCGGCTCCGCCGACAGCAGGAACCCCTGACCGCGCACGGTGTGCACGAGACCGGGGGAGCCGAGCTTGCGCCGCAGCCCCGCGACGACGGCGTCCACCACATTGGACACCGGGTCGGCCATCTCGTCCCAGCAGTGCTCCAGCAGGTCGGTACGGGTGACGACGGCGTCCCGGTGGACGAGGAGCTGCTGGAGCACGGCGTACTCCTTCGGGCTCAGCGACAGCAGCACGCCGCCGCGCCGCACCTCGTACCGCGCCACGTCCATGACCACGTCCGCACAGCTCAGGAAGGAGGGCAGCCGGGCCGCCGCCCGCCGGCTCAGGCCCCGGACCCGCAGCACCAGCTCGGGCATCGCGAACGGTTTGGCCAGATAGTCGTCCGCACCGCTCTCCAGCCCCCGCAACCGCTCGGGCAGCGAGTCCAGGGCGGTGAGACACAGCACGGGCACCGACCAGCCGGCCCGGCGTCTGACCTCCAGCGGGACGAGGGTGTCGCCGGAGGGCACCATCCGGTCCAGCACCACACAGTCGTACGCGGTGACGTGCAGCAGCACGTCCGCCTCCGGCCAGTCCGCCGCGCAGTCCACGGCGAAACCCCCGTCCCGCAGCCCGGACGCGATGACCTCCCGCAGGTCGTCGTCGTCCTCCACCAGCAGCACACGCATGGGGAGGACGCCTCCGATGTCGTTCCAAGGGGGAGAGACCCGCCATCCTAAGGCGTCCCGCGCGACTGCCCCGAGGCGGCCGTCAGACCGGTGA
This sequence comes from Streptomyces sp. DSM 106670, assembly GCF_055792845.1. NCBI lineage: Bacteria > Bacillati > Actinomycetota > Actinomycetes > Kitasatosporales > Streptomycetaceae > Streptomyces > Streptomyces sp. DSM 106670. The sequence continues at coordinate 76,551 of NZ_CM147704.1, read as the reverse complement.
GGCCTCGATGATCCGGAAGATGTCGGGCGCGGGCAACGGCGTCACGCTCCGGAGGGCGAAGCCGCCCGCCGCGCACAGGGCGGCGAAGTCGTCCTCGGTCCGCTCCCGGCCGCCGACATTGACGAGCATGTTGAGATCGCTGAGGTAGACGCCTCCCGCCGGGTCCGGCGGCACCGTGGCGGGCAGCACCGGCTCGACGATCAGCAGCGAACCGTGGTCGGGGATGACGGCCCGGACGTGCCGCAGGATGGCCGCGCACCTCTCGTCGTCCCAGTCGTGGATGATGCTCTTCAGCAGATAGAGGTCGCCGCCGGCCGGGGCAGAGGCGAAGAAGTCACCGGTCTCCAGGACGACGCGGCCGCTCACATCCTGCTCGGCCAGCCGCCGCGGAGCCTGCGCGAGTCCCTCGGCCGTGTCGAACAGGATGCCCCGCAGCTCCGGGTGCTCGCGCAGGACCGAGGCCAGCAGGGTGCCGTCGCCGCCGCCGATGTCCACGAGCGTGTGGAAGCGCCCGAAGTCGTAGTGGTGCGGCACGTTCGCGGCGGTCAGCCGGGTGCCCTGGCTCATCGCCTCGTTGAACGCGGCGGACAGCTCGGGCTGTTCCTTGAGATGGCCGAAGAAGTCCGTCCCGAACACGGTGTCGAACGTGGTCTCTCCCGTACGGACGCTCTCGTCGAGCAGGTCCCAGCCCCGCAGCATGACCGGATCGGTGAACATCCGGGCCATGGCGACCATCGTGCCGGGCGTGTCGGTGCGCAGGGCGTCGCCCGCCGTCGTGGTCCGGAAGACGCCCGGCTCCGTCTCGGACAGCAACTGGAGTCCGGCGAGCGCGCGCAGCAGACGCAGCGTCGCCTGCGGATGGGTGCCGAGAGAACCGGCGAGCGCGTCGCCGCTCAGCTCGCCGGGACCGATCCGGTCGAACACCCCCAACCGCACCGCCGTACCGAGTGCCTGGGTGGCCATCTGACCGAGCACGAGCCGGGCGACCGTGCCCCGTGCCTGCCAATCGACCGCCGTCTCCGGGCCGTTGCCGGTCTCCTGGCCCTGACTGTCCGTCATCATGCGCCCCTCTCTGGTCGGTTAGGTAAACCTAACTTCGCTCGGAGGGTGCTGCAATCACCCATGCGTAGGGGTGGGATACGTGGGTTGTGGGTGGGGGTGAGGCGGAACCGGTCAGTCCGGCCGGTCGCCGTCGAGCGACTCGGCCGCCTCTGCCGCCACCGCATCGGCCACGGCCGCCAAGGCTGGTGAGTCCAGCTTCCACTGCTGCCAGTACAGCGGGACGACGACGGTCCGGTCCGGGGTGAGCCGCACCAGCCGGCCGTCGTCCAGCAGCGGCTCCGCCTGGACCTCGGGCACCATGCCCCAGCCCATGCCCGCCGCCACGGCGCTCACGAACCCCTCCGAGGTGGGCACGAGATGACGCCGGGCGCTCGCCCGGGACCCGAGACCGAGCCGGCGGACGAAGGTGTCCTGGAGATCGTCGCGCCGGTCGAAGCCGATCACCGGGGCATCGCCGATCAGCTCGCGCAACGCCGTGCCCGCCCGCCGCTCCAGCCATCGGTCGGCGAAACCGGGACTGGCCACCGGCAGATACCGCATCCGTCCCAGCCTGCGTACCGAACAGCCCGTCACCGCCTCCGGGGACGAGGTCACCGCCGCCATCACCAGCCCCTCCCGCAGCAGGGCGGCCGTATGGTCCTGGTCCTCGCGGCGCAGCTCGTAGCAGAGGTCCAGCTCCTCCGGCACCCGCCGCAGGGCGGGCAGGAACCAGGTCGCCAGGGAATCGGAGTTCACCGCGATCGACAGGGGCGTCGGTCCGTCCGGTCCGGCCATCCCGAGCGCCGTCCGCGCGTCGCGCTCCAGCCGGGCCAGCTGGCGGGCGAAGCGCACCACCACCTCGCCGGACTCGGTGGGCCGCACCGGTTTCGTGCGCATCAGCAGCACCCGGCCCGTGCGCTGCTCCAGTGCCTTCACACGCTGGCTGACCGCCGACGGCGTCAGCTGCAGGGCGCCCCGCCGCCGCGTCGAAGGTGCCTTCGTCGACCACGGCCAGCAGCGTCCGTACCTGGTCGAGAGGAAGCTCGGACATCATGAAAGCTAATGATACGTAAGAATCCTTAGCTGGACATCATATTGTCCCGCTTTGTAGCGTCGGCCGCATGATGAACGCCCTGACCACCGCGGCCGCCGGATTCGGCACCGGCCTGTCCCTCATCGTCGCCATCGGCGCCCAGAACGCCCTGGTGCTGCGCCAGGGCGTCCGCCGTGACGGTGTGCTCGCGGTGGTCGGGATCTGCGCCCTGTCCGACGCGGTGCTCATCGCGCTGGGGGTCGCCGGGGTCGGTGCGGTCGTGGTGGCCTGGCCGTCGGCGCTGACGGCGGTGGGGCTGCTCGGCGGCCTGTTCCTGATCGGCTACGGCCTGCTCGCCGCACGCCGCGTCCTGCGCCCGTCGGCCCTGCACGCCGCCGACGCGCCGGCCACGTCGCGCCGGGGCGTCGTGCTGACCTGCCTGGCGATGACCTGGCTCAACCCGCACGTGTACCTCGACACCGTGTTCCTGCTCGGGTCCGTCGCCGCCGACCGGGGTCCGCTGCGCTGGACCTTCGGCCTCGGCGCGGTCCTCGCCAGCCTGTGCTGGTTCGTCGCGCTCGGATACGGCGCCCGGATGCTGAGCGGGGTCCTGGCGCGGCCCGCCGCCTGGCGGGTGCTGGACGCGCTGGTCGCCGTGATGATGATCGGCCTCGGCGCGAAACTGGCGCTGGACGCCTGAGCGCCCGGCGCCCGTTCCGCGTACGAGCCTGAAAGCCGGGTGGCCGTTCCCCCGGCTCGGTTCAGCCGACCGGATCCAGCAGGCCGAGGCGCTCGGCGCGCTCCGGCGTCAGATCGAGGGCGGTGAGGATGGAGGGCGTGGCGATACTGGGGAGTATGTGCTGCTGCAGCGTGATGTGGCGGCGCTGCAGGTCCTGGTAGTTGGTGAGAGTCTGGGAGACCGCCTGGGTTCCCGCGAAGGCGGCCACGTACAGGTCCGCCGTCTCGGTGGGGTTGACGTGGGGGAGCAGTTCGCCGTTGTGTTTGGCACGGGCGAGGAGGTGATGGGTGGCTTCCTGCCAGCGGAGAAAGGGGCCGCTGCGGTCGAGGCCCTGTGCCTGCTGGTCCATGGAGAGGCGGACGCCCGCCCGGGCGAGGAGGCTGGTCTGCAGACGATGGCTGAACAGCATGCCCAGGTCGATGAGTTCCTGGAGTTTGAGAGCCTGGTCCGGAACGGTCTGAGGAGGCTCCTGCGCATCGAGAACACCGAGCGCGAGATCTTCCTTGGACGGGAAATGGAAGTAGAGAGCGCCTTTGGTGACGCCGGAGCTTTTGAGTATCTCGGTGATCGTCGCGGCTTGATAGCCGTATTTCTCGAAGGCCTGCGCCGCTGCCATCAGGATTGTCTGGCGGGTGCGGATCGCCCGGTCCTGCTTGGCCATCCTGTCTCCTTTGCTGGGCGAGGGCCCGGGAAACGGCTGGGACGGTGTGGGGGGACGACCCTGCCGGGGATAGAAAAAAAACCGCTTAGTCTGTATCTTATCAGCGCACGTGCATCGCAGGAACGGCTCGCCATCACATGACCCCTGGGGGGAGTTATGCCCGAAGCAGCAGTCTTGATCGATCCGGTGCCGGCTATGGATTCGGAGGCCGAGGTGGTGCATCCCGTGGGGATCGACATGGTGCACCGGACCAGGCCGGAGGACGCCTTTCCGCGTAACTGGGTGCGCCTGGCCCGCGATCGGTTCTCGGTCACGGCGGTCCTGCCGCACGATCATCCGTTCTTCGCCCCGGTGAGCGGCGACCGGCACGATCCGCTGCTGGTGGCGGAAGCGATGCGACAGGCGGCCATGCTCTCCTTCCACGCCGGGTACGGCGTCCCGGTGGGCTACCACTTCCTGATGGCGGACCTCGACTACGCGTGCGACCTGGACCACTTGGGCGTCGGCGGCGCCCCCGCCGAGATCGACGTGGAGGTGTACTGCTCCGATCTGAAGTGGCGGGGCGGACTGCCGATACAGGGGCGCGTGGGCTGGGCGGTCCACCGCGACGGGGAACTGGCCGCGACGGGGACGGGCGCGACCCGCTTCACGAACCCCAAGGTGTACCGGCGGATGCGCGGTGACACACCCGCCGAGGGGATATCGATACCGCGGGCGACGCCGGTCTCCACCGCCGGGGCGGGCCGCACCAGGGCCGAGGACGTGGTGCTCTCGGAGACCGGCCGGGACGGGGTGTGGGAACTGCGCGTGGACACCCGGCATCCGACGCTGTTCCAGCGGCCCAACGACCATGTCCCGGGCATGCTGCTGCTGGAGGCGGCCCGTCAGGCGGCCTGCCTGGCGGTGGGGCCCGGCGGAATCGTTCCGGCGGAGGCGCGCAGCCGGTTCCACCGGTACGCCGAGTTCGACAGCCCGTGCTCGATCGGGGCGGTGGTCCGGCCGGGGACGGCCGAGGATACGGTGACGGTCCAGGTGACAGGCCATCAGGACGGCGAACCGGTGTTCTCCACCGTTCTGTCCGGCCCGCGGATCGACGGCTGAGAGGTTTTCCGAGTGATTCTCGTGACCGGGGCGACCGGAGCGGTGGGCCGTGAGGTCGCCGGACAGCTGGCGGCGGCAGGCCCGGTGCGGATTCTCGCGCGCAGCCCCGAGCGGCTGACGGTACGGGGGAGCGGGGTCGAGGTCGTCGAGGGGGAGTACGGGGACCGCTCCGCCCTCGACCGGGCCATGCGGGGCGTCACCTCGGTGTTCCTGGTGACGAAGAGCCCCACCGAGCCCCACGACGAGTGGGTCGCCGCGGCGGCGGCAGCGGCGGGCGTCCGCCACCTGGTCAAGCTGTCCATGATGGCGGTGGAGGAGCCGGGGGCCGACGACTTCATCACCCGGCGTCAGCGGGAGAACGAACAGGCCGTGCGGGAGTCGGGGGTCGCCTGGACGTTCGTCCGCCCCAGGACGTTCATGTCCAACACGCTGTCCTGGGCGCCCGGCATCCGGTCGGCCGGAGTGGTGCGCGCCCTGTACGGCGACGCGCCGGTCGCCTGCGTCGACCCGCGCGACGTCGCGGCGGTCGCCGTCGCCGCACTCACCGGCACGGGGCACGAGGGCAGGGCGTACGCCGTGTCGGGCCCGGAGGCGATCACCGCGCGGGAGCAGACGGCCCAGCTCTCCCGGGTGCTGGGGCGGCCGTTGCGCTTCGAGGAACTGGGCGTGGACGCCGCGCGTGCGGCCCTGCTGGCGACATACCCGCGGCCCGTCGCGGAAGCCTTCCTGGAGAGCGCGGAGCGGCAGCGGGCGGGCGCGAAGGCGACGGTGGTGCCCACCGTCGAGGAACTGACAGGGCGTCCGGCCCGGCCGTTCCGGATCTGGTCGGCCGATCACGCGGACGCGTTCTCGGCGTAGTACCGCGAGACAGCTCTCCCCTACGTGCGATGATCCGCTCTTTCCCTTTCCGGCCCGGTTCCATGGCCCGGAAGGGAAGAGCTTTTATAACCCGAAGGGGAGAAGTGGCCGGAAAGGGTCCCGGAAGTCTCCGCCGTCTTCTTCCGTTCTCTGGAAATGAAACCGGTAAGTTGGTTTCATAACTCCATGAAGCCGTTCCACTGCCCCGGCGGGGAGCCCTCCACCGGGGCAGCCGCCTTTTCCGGTCCCCCGTCCGGTCGCCGATTCTTCGAGCGGAGGTCCCGGTGACCAAACAGGAGCGGGCCACCCGTACCCGCCGGTCGCTGATCCGCTCCGCGGCCACCGTCTTCGAGCAGCACGGCTACGCGCAGGCGCGGCTGACGCTGATCAGTTCCGGCGCGGGCGTCAGCACCGGCGCGCTGCACTTCCACTTCGAGAACAAGGCCGCGGTCGCGGAAGCGGTGGTGGTGGAGGCGTCCCGGGAGCTGCGCGAGATGTCCGGCGCGATCCGGCGCAGGACGGACACCGCCCTGCAGGCGCTCGTCGACAGCTCGCACGCTCTCGCGGAACGGCTGCGCGAGGACCCGGTGAGCCGGGCCGGATTCCGGCTGAGCTGCGACGCCGCGAGAACCGCCGCCCCGGACCTGAGAGTGCAGTGGCACCACCGCGTGCGGGAACTGCTGGACGAGGCGGCCGCCGCCGGAACACTCGCCGAGGACGTCTCCCGCGAGGACGCGGCAGCCGCCACGGTCGCCGCGACGGCCGGGTTCGAGGTGCTCGGCCGGCACGACTCCGGCTGGCTGTCCCCGTACATGCTCACCGGCTTCTGGCAGTTGCTGCTGCCCCGGCTCGCCGCCGCACAGACCCTCCCGCTCCTGGACCCGGCCGGCACGGCCGCTACGGCGTCGACCCGGATTCCCGCGCCCGCCGCCGCCACCGATGAGGCGGAGGCGGCGGCAGGAGTGGCGCCCGAGGAGGTGGCGGCGGTGGCCGAGGCCGACTGACCGCTCGTCCGCCCCGGCGAGTGCCGATGCCCCGCCCGCCCGGTACCTTCCGCCGCATGGCTGACGAGATGTTCGTGGATCCCCGACTGGCTGCTCTCTACGATCCGCTCGACCTCGACCGAGGCGATCTGGACCCGTACGTCCGCATCGCCGAGGAGTTCGGCGCACGGCGGGTGCTGGACATCGGCTGCGGTACCGGTGTGTTCGCCCTGCTGCTGGCGGACCGGGGGTTCGAGGTCGTCGGCGTCGACCCCGCCCGGGCCTCGCTCGACGTGGCGCGCGCCAAGCCGGGCGGTGACCGGGTCCGCTGGATCAGCGGTGACGCTTCGGCTCTTCCGCCGCTGCGGGTCGACCTGGCCACCATGACGGCCAACGTGGCACAGGAGATCACCGACCCGCGCGACTGGCGGGCGACGCTGCGCGGTGCCTACGAGGCGCTACGGCCGGGCGGGCACCTGGTCTTCGAGACGCGGGACCCGGCCCGGCGCGCCTGGGAGGCGTGGAACCGGGAGCGTTCGCACCGTGTCACCGAGATCGTCGGCCTCGGCCCCGTCGAGAGCTGGGTCGAGGTGACCGAGGTCGCCGGACCGCTCGTCTCGTTCCGCTGGACGTACGTCTTCGCGGCCGACGGCCAGGTCCTCACCTCCGACTCCACGCTGCGGTTCCGCGAGCGTCAGGAGGTCGAGGCGGACCTGACGGCCCGGGGCTTCGTCGTACGCGAGGTGCGTGACGCACCCGACCGGCCGGGCCGGGAGTTCGTCCTCATCGCTCGTCGTCCGGACCCCGACCCGCGCCGCTGATCACATCCGCCCGGCCCGCGTCGGCGCCCCAGCTCGCCAGCAGGCGCAGGGCCTGGGCCGACTCCGAACCCGGCTCCGCGTGGTAGGTCACCAGCTGCTGGTCCTCGTCGTCCGGGAGGTTCAGCGTCTCGTACGACAGGGTCAGGTCGCCGACGAGCGGATGCCGGATCAGCTTGATGCCGTGGCCCTTCTCCTTGACGTTGTGCGTCGCCCACAGCCGCCGGAACTCCTCGCTCTTCAGCGAGAGTTCGCCCACCAGCGCCGACAGCTGCGGATCGTCGGGGTGGCAGCCCGCGTACAGCCGGAGATAGCTGACCATGTCCGAGGCCTTGGAGTCCCAGTTCAGGAACAGGTCCCGGTAGGCGGGGGAGAGGAACACCAGACGCGCCCAGTTCCGCTCGGCCGGCGGCAGTGCGGCCCAGTCGCCGAACACCGCCGCCGCCATCGGATTCCAGGCGAGGATGTCGGACCGCGCCCCGGCCACGTACGCGGGAATGCCCTCCATGCTGTCGAGGAGATACAGCAGCCCGGTCCGCACTCGCTGCACCTTCGCCGGGCGGCGCTTCTTCTTGTGCCGGGCGGGCCTCGCCAGATGGTTCAGATGCGCGTGCTCGGCGTCGGTGAGCCGCAGCGCGCGGGCGATCGCGTCGAGCACCTCGGCCGACACATTGCGCCCGTTGCCCTGCTCCAGACGCGTGTAGTACGCCACGGACACCCCGGCCAGCTGCGCCAGCTCCTCCCGGCGCAGCCCGGGCACCCGACGGGCCCGGCCGAACTCCGGCAGTCCCACGTCCTGCGGCTGAAGCTTGGCCCTGCGGGTGCGCAGGAACTCACTGAGCTCGGCACGCCGGTCCAGCGGCTCGGGTGCGGCGGCCTCCGGCTGATCGTCCATGGGGTCCATTATTCCTGCGATGCGTGGTCGTAGGCGGCCGAGCCTGTCCCCGTCAGTAGTAGGACCACTGGACGTAGGCAAAGCGGTGGGCTGGGTAAACGTCGGACCCGGAGTGAGGCTGGGACACGTTCCTACCGCATCACCCAGAGGAGAACCTCCGGCATGACCACCGTTGCCGCCTACGCCGCTCCCCGTGCCAAGGCCCCGCTGGAGCGCACCACGATCGAGCGTCGTCCGGTGGGCGAGTTCGACATCCTGATCGACATCAAGTTCGCCGGTATCTGCCACTCCGACATCCACCAGGCCCGCGACGGCTGGGGCGAGGGCATCTTCCCGATGGTGCCCGGCCACGAGATCGCCGGGATCGTCGCCGAGACCGGCTCCGGGGTCACCCGGTTCAAGGTCGGCGACCGCGTCGGCGTCGGCTGCATGGTCGACTCCTGCGGAAAGTGCGACGCCTGCCTGAGGGGCCGCGAGCAGCACTGCGCCGAGGGCAACACCCAGACGTACAACGCCCTCGACCGCAGCGGCGAGCCCACCTACGGCGGCTACTCGACGCACATCGTCGTGACCGAGAAGTTCGCCGTCACCATCCCCGAGGGCATCGCCCTCGACGAGGCCGCGCCGCTCTTGTGCGCCGGCATCACCACGTACTCGCCGCTGAAGCGCTGGGGCGCGGGCCCCGGCAAGAAGGTCGCCGTCGTCGGCCTCGGCGGTCTCGGCCACATGGCCGTCAAGATCGCGCACGCGCTCGGCGCCGAGGTCACGGTCCTCTCCCAGTCCCTGCGGAAGAAGGACGACGGGCTCAAGCTGGGCGCCGACCACTACTACGCGACCAGCGACCCCAAGACCTTCGAGGAGCTGGCCGGCACCTTCGACGTCATCCTCTCCACGGTCTCGGCCCCGCTGGACTTCGGCGCCTACCTCGGCCTCCTGCGCACGGACGGCACCCTCGTCAACGTGGGCGCCCCCGAGGAGCCGATCTCGCTGAACCTCTTCTCCCTGATCATGGGCAACCGGTCGATCGCGGGTTCGGCGATCGGCGGCATCGCGGAGACCCAGGAGATGCTGGACTTCTGCGCCGTGCACGGGCTCGGCGCCGAGATCGAGGTGATCGGCGCGAGCCAGGTCAACGAGGCGTACGAGCGGGTTCTCGCGAGCGACGTCCGCTACCGCTTCGTGATCGACACGGCGACCATCTGAGCCACCACGGGCCGCCCCACTGTGCGGGCGACCGCCCGGCCGTGTGATCTTCGCCGGCGTCCGCCCCGAGCACCAGGTGCTCGGGGCGGACGCCTTTCTCGTCCGGCGCACAGGGCCCGACCGATCGCCGGGCCGCACGGACCGATCGAGCCGCCCGAGCCCTTCGCCATCGCGCGCGGGCGGCCCGGTCCCGGCCGACAATGGCCGGAGGCAGCCCTGAGGGCGTCACCGGAGACCGGCCCGGGAGAGGAGCGCGCGGCATGAGCGCACAGCGGCTCCCGGCGGACGGGCCCTCACAAGGGTCTCCGCCCGCCGCCGTCCGCATGCCCCGCCGGGCGAGGCTCGGGGCCCCGCCCGCGGAGGGAGCGCGCGGGTGATCGCCGGGCAGGAGCGGGCGACGATCCTCCGCCGGTCTTTCCGGGTCGCCGGCGCGGCGAGCGCCGGCTTCTACCCGCTGCTGTACGGAGCCGGGCTCCCGGTCACCGCGCTGTACGCCCTCTTCGCGCCGATCGCCCTCGGACTCCTCTCAGCCGTCCCCGGCTCCGGCCGTCAGCGGGCTTCCGTCATGGTGCGGGCCCTGCCCCCGGCGCTGGTCCTGGCGACCCTGGGCACCCTGCTCGCCGTCGACACCTGGGCCGCCGTCGGCGGCATGCTCCTCGTCGGGTTCCTGCTGGCGTTCGCGGCCGTGGCCGGGCCCAGGCCCGCGGGCGCCGCCCCCGGACTCCAGCTGTTCTACATCCTCGCCTGCTTTCCGCCGTACGCCCCCGACACGCTCGTGGAGCGGCTGTCGGGGCTCACGGCCGGTGTGCTGCTCCTCGCCGCCTTCGAGGTCCTGCTGCCCGATCCGGCCGCGCCCTCCTACCGGGAACGGCTGGCCGACGCCCTCGACGAGGCGGCGCGCGGGGCCGCTCCCGGCGGCGTACCACCAGCACGGCTGCGCGCCGCCGGAGCGAAGCTGCGCCTGGCGGACCTACCACCGGCGGAACGCCCGGCCGGGGCCGGCCGGACGGACCGCGCGTTCGAACAGGCCGGCCGCTCCGTACGCAGACTCCTCGACCAGCTGGCCACCCTCGCCGAAGCCACACCCGTACCCGCGCCCGCCGATCCCGAGTCCGCCGCACTCCTGGACCGGGTCGCGGAGCTGTGCACCGCCTGCGCCCGGTTTCTGCGCACCGGCAGCCGCCCACCGCCCGCCGGTGCGCTGGAGGAGGCGATGCGGGGCTTCCAGACGGACCGGGTGCGCCTGGCCACCGGACCGCCCGGTCAGCGGCCCCCGGTCGAGGTGCTGCGACGGCAGTCCCGGGTGCTGGCGCTCGCCGAATCGGCGCGGATGGTGGAGATCACCGTCGACATCGGCACGCACGGAGGGCCCACCGAGCCGGCCGCCCCGCGCGAACTGTTCTGGTACGCCGAACTGTCCACGCCGAGGCTGTGGGCCCGGCGCGTCCTCGGCAATGTGACGTTCCGGTCGGTGCTGTTCCAGAACGCCGTGAGGACCGCGCTCGGACTCGCCGCGGCCCGCGCGGTGGCCGGCTCTCTCGACCTGACCCACGGGTTCTGGGTGCTCCTCGCCGTCCTGACCCTCGGACGTACGACCGCCGGCGCGACCTGGCAGGCGGTCCGCCGGGCGGTGGCGGGCAACGCGGCGGGCGCGCTGGTGGCCGGGGCGCTCGTGATCGGACTCGGCCGGCACACCGACGTGTACGCCGCCCTGCTCGCCCCCGTCATGCTGGTGGCCTTCGCCCTGGGGCCGCTGCTGGGCCTCGCGTACGCGCAGGCGCTGTTCACGCTCGTCGTCGCCACCGCGTTCGCCCAGATCGCCCCGGTCACCCTGCGGCTGCCGGAGGCACGGATGATCGACGTCGTCACCGGCAGCGTGATCGGTCTGCTGTGCGGGCTGCTGGCCTGGCCGGCCGGGGCGCGAAGAGAGGTCCGCCTGGCCATGGCCGGGCTGCTCAGAACGTGCGCCCCGCTGGTGCCGGTGACGGCACAGGCGCTGCTCGCGCCGTCGGGCGGTTCGCGGGCCGCCCCGGCGATCCTGCCGGGCGTCCACCGGCTGCGCCTCGCCGAGGCGGCGTACGCCCAGTACCGCGCGGAGGCCCCGAGCGCCGGTGAAGCCGACCGCGCCGACTGGCACGCCCTGCTCATCGCCGCCAACCACATGCTGCTCGGCGCGCAGTGGCTGCCGCGCTTCGGTCTCCGCCCGGAGTCGGGCGCGAGTGACGCCTCCGCCGTTCGGGCCCGGAGGACCGCGTCGGGCCTGGAGGCGGAGGCCGACCGGATCGCCACCCTGCTCGCCGAGGATCGGCCGGGGCCCGCGCCGGGGCCCGCGCCGGGGCCCGCGCCGGGGCCCGCACTCGGTCGCGGCCCGGACCGCGCCCCGCCGACGCCTCTGTCCGTGGACCTGGAGGTGTGGATGACGAGCCTCGCCCACCAGCTCACCCGCATCGAGGCCTCGCTGAAGGCGGCCCCCGGCACGGCCCCGCCGGACGCGCGCCCGGCATGAGCGGCCGGGAGGCCCGCCATCACCCGCCGCGTCGACCGGCCGTCAGCTGCACCCGCTGTCACCCCGCCGCGTCGAACAGCACGCCCGGGTTGAGGATCCCGGCCGGGTCGAGGGCCTGCTTGGCCGCGCGCAGGGCGAGCGCGAACGGCTCCGGGCGCTGCCGGTCGTACCCGGGCCGGTGATCGCGCCCCACCGCGTGGTGATGGGTGACGGTCGCCCGGTGCTCGCCCAGGGTCCGCATCGCCGCCGCCTTGATCGCGTCCCACATGGCGACCTCCGACCCGCGCCGGCCCGGGGCGATCACCGTGAAGTAGGGGGCGGGACCGTCCGGATAGACGTGCGTGAAACGGCAGTTGATCAGAGCCTCGGCGCCGGTCGCCGCCCGGACGGCCGCCCCGACGTCCCGGTGCACCGCCTCGTACAGCTCCGGGAACCGGTCCCAGGTGCACGCCGTCTCGAACGTCTCGCTGATCACGCTCATCCGGGCCAGCCCGTCCCGGATGTACGGCATCCGCAGGAACGCCGAACGCCAGGTCTCCGCGGCCGAGTCGCCCACGGCCGAGTCGCCCGCAGCGGTCGGGCCGCCGACGGGGGAGCCGCCGTGATCGCGGGCCAGGGCGACGAGTTCGGCGAGCCGGCCGTCCACCGGGTGGTGGGCCGACTCCACGCCCAGCACCAGGACGCTTGTGCCGCCGCCCGCCACCCCCGACAGCGCGGCCTCGCCCGGGTCGAGCAGGCGGCAGTTGGCCGGATGCAGGCCCGACTGCGCGATGGCCCGGACGGCGTCCACCGCGGCGGGAAAGCGGTCGAACACCACCGAGGCCGACGCCTTGTGGACGGGACGGTCCTGGAGTCGCATCCACGCCTCGGTGATGACCCCGAGGGTGCCCTCCGAACCGAGGAAGAGCCGGTCGGGGGAGGGCCCGGCCCCCGACCCGGGCAGGCGCAGCGACTCGCTCACCCCGGCGGGCGTGACCACGCGCAGGGCGGCGGTGAGATCGTCGATGTGCGTGTGGAGGGTGGCGTAGTGCCCGCCCGCCCGGGTGGCGAGCCAGCCGCCGAGCGTCGAGAACGCGAAGCTCTGCGGGAAGTGGCGCAACGTCAGTCCGTGCGGCCTCAACTGCGCCTCCAGGCCCGGTCCGAGGGCTCCCGCCTGGATCCGCGCCGACCGGCTCACCCGGTCGATCTCCAGCACCCGGCCCATCCCCGAGAGGTCCATCGACAGGACGCCGGAGTGGGTTCCGGCGCGGTACTCGACCCCGCCGACCACCGAACTCCCCGCCCCGTACGGGATCACGGCGACGTCCGATGCGGCCGCCCAGTCGAGAAGGTCCACCACGTCCCGCTCCTCCCGGGGGAAGGCGACGAGATCGGGTGCGGCCGCCAGGTCGCCGTGGAGCGCTCGGACGACGTCACGGAAGGCCTTGCCGTAGGTGTGGCCCGCCCGGTCGGCCGGATCGCCGGAGACGAGGTGGGCGAGCGTACGGGGTGCGCTCACGCGGACGGGCGGCAGCTCCAGGGAGGCGATGGAGGGGACGGGCAGCACGGTTCCGGCGGCCCCGGGGACCAGCGCCGCGAGCTCGGCGCACTCGGCGTCCGGCAGGGCCTGACCCGGGTCGCCCCAGCCCCACCAGGACCGGGCGGGGGCGGCGTCGGCCCCGTGTGACAGGGAGGTGCGGTCCGCCATGGGCGTATGACCTTCCAGTAATTTACCTCTGGGTAATTTACTGCAACGTATAGTCCAGGCATGAACACGGCAAGAGGTCAGTCGCCCGCCCCGCCGCCCTCGCCGGAGTCCGGACCGGCCCGCTCCGGACCGCCTCGCTCCGGCGCGGCCCCCGGCCCGGTGCCCGGCGCCGGGACGAAAGGCGTTCCCCGGGCGCGGCGCGAGGCGCAGATCCTCGCCGCCGCCATGGAGGAGTTCGGCCGGCACGGACACGCCTCGGCGTCGATGGCCTCGATCGCCCGGCGGGTGGGGGTCACCAAGCCGATGCTGTACACCTACTTCGGCTCCAAGGACGGGCTCTATCTCGCCTGCCTGGAACAGATCGCGCCCCGGCTGCGCTCCGCGATCGAGGAGGCGATGACGCCGGATCCACCCGGCGTCACGCCCGCCGCGTCGAGCGTTCCGCCGCGCGTCCTCGCAGCCGTCTTCGACGTACTGGAGGAGCAGCGGGAAGCCTGGTTCGTGCTGTACGACCGGACGTTGAAGCCCGGCTCCGATCCGCACGCCGCCGCACACGCCCACCGCGCGGCCATCGACGACCTCGCGGCCTCCGGTACGGCGGACGTCCTGCACGGACAGGGCAACCGCGACCCGCTGGACGCCGACGCGCTGAAGCACGTGTGGACCGGCACGGTCGGCGCGCTCGTCGGCTGGTGGATCTCCCACCCCGAGCAGTCCGCTACGGAGATGGCCGCACGCTGCGCCCGGCTCCTGGCCGCGATCCGCACCCCGTCCTGACCACTCCCGCCTGCCCGCCGGTGGCGGGCCCTACGAGGGAACCGGCGCATCCGCGGGCAGATCCTCGGGCTCCGGCTCCCGCGGCTCCTGCGCGAGCTGCTCGCGGAGATAGTTCCAGGCCACCCCGAGCAGCGCGGCCACCGGAACGGCGAGGAGGCTTCCCACCACACCGGCCAGGCTGCCGCCCAGCGTCACCGCGAGCAGGATCGTCGCGGCGTGCAGACCCAGCCCGCGGCTCTGGATCATGGGCTGGAACACATTGCCCTCCAATTGCTGGACCACGATGATGATCCCGAGCACGATCAGGGCGTCCATCGGCCCGTTCGAGACCAGAGCGATGACCACCGCGACGAATCCGGCGAACAGCGCCCCCACGATCGGCACGAACGCGGAGACGAAGGTCAGCACCGCCAGCGGCAGAACCAGCGGCACGTCCAGGATCCACAGGCCGAGCCCGATGAAGACCGCGTCCAGCAGACCGACGAACGCCTGGGACCGTACGAACGCCCCCAGGGTGTCCCAACTGCGGGAGGCCACTTCGGGGATGTCGGTGGCGAGCCTGCCGGGAAGCTGACGCGTCAGCCACGGCAGGAACCGTGTGCCGTCCTTGAGGAAGAAGAACATCAGGAAGACCGCCAGTACCGCCGTGACGAGTCCGTTGACCACGGTGCTCACCCCGGTGACGGCGGTGGTCACCACACTGCCGACACTGTCCTGGAGCTTGGAGGTCGCGGTGTCGAGGGCGCCGGTGATCTGGTCGTCGCCGATGTTCAGCGGCGGACCGGCCGCCCACTCGCGGAGCTTCTCGATGCCGTCGACCACCCTGCCGGCCAGTTCCCCGGACTGGTCCGCCACCGGCACCGCGATCAGCGCCACGATGCCCGCCCCCACCAGCAGGGAGAACACCGTCACCGCCGACGCGGCGAGCGCGGGCCGCCAGCCGTGCGCGCGCAGGAAGCGGGCGAGCGGCCAGGTCAGCGTGGTGAGGAACAGAGCGACTATCAGCGGCCAGAGGACCGACCACATCCGGCCCAGCACCCACAGCGCGACCGCCGCCGCCACCAGGACCAACAACAACTCTGCGGAGACCCGTGCCGAGGTGCGGAGAGCAGCCGCGGTCTTGGTCGAACTCAATGGCGAAGACATGGCGTCACCCTATGGGTTCGCCCACCGTGTTCCGGCCACCCCCGCTGCCCGCGACGTCCGTCAACGCAACGCCGGTGGCAGCTCCTCCCGGTGGACGATGCCCAGACGCTGCGTGGCACGGGTGAGCGCCACATACAGATCGCTCGTGCCGAACCGGGCCGGCTCCACGACCAGCACATGGTCGAACTCCAGCCCCTTGGCCTGGCGCGGATCCAGCAGCACCACGGGGTGCGTGAGGTCGGGGGCCTCGCCTGCCACGACACCGTCCAGCGGCGCGGCGATCTCCTCGTGCAGCGCACGCGGCGCGATCACCGCCAGGCGTCCCTCCCGGGGCGTCAGTTCCACGACGGCCTCGGCCACCGTGCCCGCCAGATCCTCCCCGGCCGCCCGCTTCCACGGCTTCTCGCCGGTCGAGCGCACCGAGACCGGGGCGGTGAACGACGGGTTCTTCTCCCGCAGGACTCCGGCGGCCAGCTCCATGATCTCCGCGGGCGTACGGTAGTTGACCTCCAGCGTGACGTGCTCGAAGCGGTCACCGACGTACGGCCGCAGAATCCTCTCCCAGGACCCGACGCCCGCCTCCTCGGAGGTCTGGGCCGGATCCCCGACCAGGGTCAGCGAGCGGGTCGGCGCCCGGCGCATCAGCAACCGCCACGCCATCGGCGAGAGTTCCTGCGCCTCGTCGACGATGATGTGCCCGAACGCCCACGTACGGTCGGCGGCGGCCCGCTCGGCGGCGGTGCGGTGGTCGGCCTCCTCGTGCCGCTCCGCCATCCGCTCGGCGTCGATGATGTCGTGGGCGGCGAGGACCTCGGACTCCTCGTCCTCGAACTCGTAACTCTCCGAGCCCCGCGACAGCTCCAGCACCCCCTGCGCGTAGCCGACCCGCTCCTGACGGGCCGCCTCGGCGGCCGCCCGCTCCGCGCTGTCGTCGACGCCCAGCAGCTCGGCGGCCTCGTCGAGCAGCGGTACGTCGGCGGGGGTCCACGCCCCGGCGCCGGCCGGGCGGCGGATCGCGTCGGCGTCCTCCTCCGGTACGTACACGGGGTGGGCCAGATAGTCGGCGAGGAAGCCCTCGGGGGTCAGCGGCGGCCACAGCTCGTCGACGGCCGCGTGCACCTCCTTGCTCAGCGCGACGTCCCGGCCGAGCAGCGCCACATCGTCGGGGCCGAGGAAGTTGGGCCCGCCGTAGGGGTCCGCACCGATGCGCTCGACGAGCTGTGCGGTGAGCGCGTCGATGACCCGGAAGACGAAGTGGGGCCGGGCGAGATTGTGCGGCAGGAGGGTGTCCCGGGCCGCCTGCCGGGCCTCGTAGGCGATCTCCCAGTCCAGGATCAGGTCCCCGCCGTCCTCGTGCGGGATCACCATCGCGGCCCCGGGCTCCGGCAGCCGCTGCCGGTCGCGTACGGCCAGGGCGAGGGCCTCGGCCATCGGCTCGCCGCCCTTGACGGTGGCGGCGCGCGGGGTGTCCGTACCGGTGGCGTGCACCCCGGGGAACAGCTCGGCCTGCGTCGCGAGCAGCACCCCGGTCTCGCCGAGCGCGGGCAGCACCTCCGCGATGTAGCGCAGGAACGCCGGGTTGGGCCCCACGATGAGCACGGCCCGCTTGGCGAGCAGCTCGCGGTGCTCGTACAGCAGGAAGGCGGCCCGGTGCAGCGCGACGGCGGTCTTTCCGGTGCCGGGGCCGCCCTCGACGACGAGGACGCCGCGGTGCGGGGCCCGGATGATGCCGTCCTGCTCGGCCTGGATGGTCCGCACGATGTCGCCCATGCGCCCGGTCCGCGCGGAGTTGAGCGCCGCGAGCAGCACGGCGTCACCGTTCGGATCCTCGAATCCGGTGCGGTCCCGGTCCCCGAGATCCAGGATCTCGTCATGGAGCTCGGTGACCGTGCGGCCCTCGGTGGTGATGTGCCGACGCCGGCGCAGCCCCATCGGCGTGTGCCCGGTGGCGAGATAGAAGGGACGTGCCACCGGCGCACGCCAGTCGATCAGAACAGGAGTGTGCTCGGTGTCGTCCTCACGGATCCCGATCCGGCCGATATGGTGCGCGAGCCCGTCGGAGCGGTCGATGCGACCGAAGCACAGGGACCCGTCGACCGCGTCGAGCGCGGCGAGCAGCCCCGAGCGCTCCGCGACCAGTATGTCGCGCTCCAGCCGCGCCTGCTGTCCCGTACCGACCGGCGTCAGCGCGCGCTCGACACCGTCGGCCGCCACGCCGCGCAGGGCGTCGACCCGGGCATGGAGCCGGTCGATGAATTCCTGCTCTTCCCGCAATTCGTCGCTTTCCCGGTTTGACAAAACGGCTCCCCGCCAGATATATTCGTATCCATAAGGCCCCCGAGCGGGGCCTTTCTGCATGAGCGCAGAAGAATCCAATATACGCGCGATAATCCCCGGACCGCAATTACGGTCCGGGGATTCTTCGTGCCCGGCGATCCGCCCGCCCGACGACGGCCACGACGCCGGCCGACAGGCTGACCCCGCCCGCCTCCGGTAGCGTGGACGGAGCGACGCGCCGAGCGCGGTCGCCCCTCCGGCGGTGGCCGTTCCCGTCGTATCTCCCGTGCGCGCCCCAGCAGACCGGAGAGAGCCATGAGTACACGTTTCGAAGCCACGGTCGACATCGACCGGCCCATCGAGGAGGTCTTCGCCTACCTCGCGGACGGCGAACACGACCCCGAGTTCAGCCCACGGGTGCAGCGCATCGAGAAATCACCGAACGGCCCGACCCGCGTCGGCACCGTCTTCCACAGCACGGTCAAGGACGCGGGCATGACCTCCCGGCGCGACTTCGAGATCAGCGAACTGGTCGCTCCGACCCGGATCCGCTGGCACGAGCAGTCCAAGAACCTCATCACCGCGGCGGAGGGCGGCTACGACCTCGAACCCACGCCGGACGGCGGGACGCACGTAAGGCTCTTCAACGTCCTGGAGGGCCACGGAGTCGGCAAGCTGCTGGTCGGCTTCGCGGGAAGCGCGGCGCGCAAGGACGCGCCGGCGTTCGGGCAGCGCATCAAGGAAGCCGTCGAAGCGCCCTGAGCGAGGTCAGTCCGGCAGAGGGACGCGGATCACCGGGTCGAAGGGGTGCTTGTTGAAGCCGCTGCGCACATTGCGGCAGCTCGGCGCCTCGCACATGAAGAACTCGTCGACGCTCCGACGGCCCGTGCGGCCTCTGAGCCAGGTCTTCTCGCCGGTGGTGAGGGAGCGGTGCTTCTCATCGGAATCACACGTGTAGCAGTACAGGGTGCGAGCCGGCACGGAGCCTCCTGAAGCGGGCGAACAGGCAGAAGGCGAAGCATATGAGGGTGCGTCGGGCGGGGACAGTGTCCGGCACGCCCGATTTCGTCGAGCCGCCCGTAAGGCGGACGTCGCACCGGCGGCCCCGTTCCGCACCGCGAGGACGCGGCGCGGAACGAGGCCCCGGGCCGTACCGGAGACTCGCTGCCCCGCGTCAGCCGGTCAGGGTGAACGCCTGCGCGGCGGAGCCGGAACAGGGCTGCTGCGACAGCCTGGCCCCATCGGCCGTCGAGGAGCCGTCGACGGCGAGGCACTTTCCGCTGTGGCGGGCGACGAAGCGGTACTGCCCGCTGGTGCCCAGGGCCTCCGGCCGCCACTGCTGGTTGAGGCCGCCCTCGTACGACCACAGATGCACCTTGGCGCCGTCCGCGGTCGCCCCGGAACCGCCGTCGACGTCCCAGGCCTTCGCGTTGTGCCGGTTCACCACCTGGTAGTGGCCGCCGTCGGCCGGCCGGAACTGCCAGCCCTGGTTGGCCCCGGTCCCGCAGGCCCACTGCTGGAGCGCGGTGCCGTTCGCCGTGCCCCAGTCGGCCGCGTCCAGGCAGGCGCCGCTGTTGACGTTGCGCACCTGGTACCAGGCGGCGGGATCGATGGAGCCCGCGGGCGGGTCGGTCGTTCCGCCGTTCCCGTCCCAGGTGAAGGTGGCGACGGCCCCGGCGGGCAGGGTGTACGCCAGCGACCTGCCGTTGTCCGTCAGCGAAAACCGCTGCGCCCCGGACGAGGCGTTGACGACGACGGCCGCGCGGCTGCCGTCGCTGTTCTGGAAGGCGACGTTCTGCACCCCTCCGGCGCCCTGGCTGGTGGAGCCGATCCGGACCGCGCCGGCCCGGACGAACTTGGAGACATGGCCCAGGACGTAGAACTCGGCGTTGCGGGTCACCTGGCCGCCGTCGATCTCGACGATGCCGTTGCAGCGGTTGGTGCAATGCCCCTGGTGGGGGCCGCCGTTCCGGTCGAGGGCGAGGTTCCAGTTGATGACCGTCTCGCCGCCGTTGCGCATGTTCTGCACGACGAGGTTCTCGGCGTGCCACTTGAGCGTGTCGCCGAACGTCGTCGCCGGGTTCTCGCTGTCGGTGCCCGAGCACTCCGTGAAGAACACCCGCTTACCGGCGTCGGCGATCTGCTTCTGCGCGGCGGGCGCTCCGCCGTAGCAGTGGAATGCGGCGCCGATGATGCGCTGGATGCCGCCCGTCCGCGCGAAGACGTCCAGCGGATAGTTCGGATGGTCCCAGTTGTGGTCGTAGGCCAGGATGTTGGTCGGCAGGTTCGCCGCCGTGAGCGTCTGGTCCAGCACCCGGAGGAAGTCCGCCTGCTGGGCCGAGGTCATGCTCATGGACGGGTAACTGGTCGCGAACTCCGGCTCGTTCTGTGCCGTGAGATCGGTGAGGGTGATCCCCTCCTGCCCGTACGCCCTGATCGCCTTGACGAGGTAGTCGGCGTAGGCCTGGTAGTGCTCGGTACGGAGACTGCCGCCGTTGAGGGAGTCGTTGGTCTTCATCCAGGCCGGGGGCGACCAGGGCGAGCCCATGAAGCGGATGGCGGGATTGACGGCGGTGGCCTGCTTCAGCACCGGGAGGATCTGGCTCCGGTCCCGGTCGATGGAGAAGGAACCCCGGGTGTCCTCGTAGGTGTACGCGTCCGTGTTCGCGTCGAAGTCGGTGCTTCCCAGCGGCTGGCGCAGGTAGTTGAGCCCGATGCCGTCGCCCTCCGTGGAGAACAGCGACCTCAGCACCGAGGTGCGCTGGGCCTGGGGGAGGGACTGGAGGAGATGGGCGGAGGCGCCCGTCACCGAGGCCCCCGCACCGGTGAACTTCTGGCCCTTGTCGGCGGCGTCGATGCGGATGTCGACCGCCTGCGGTGTTCCGTCGAAGGGGACGCTTCCTTCCGGGGTGAGCTTCTTGGCGCCGTCCGGGGTGGTGACCCAGACCTGTGCGGCCGGGTCGGCCGCCCGGGCGGTGGTGATGGCGCCGTTGACGCCGAGTGCGGCGACGGCGACGACGAACGCGGCGCCTGCCGCGCGCGCTCTCGAACGCAGGGGGGTGGGGCTTGGCATGGTTGCGGCTCTCCTCGGGTTCGTACCTGCTGACAGGTGGCACCCCGGCGGCCGGAGGGCGCGGCGGACGCCTCGCTCCGGGCGTGCCGGTCACAAGAGGGCGGGACAACGGCATGAAAGCACACCCACTAAGTGGTTAGTAAGTAGTCGGCCGCGGTGTTCTCCGGCGCCGTCCGGAAGATCTTCACCGGCGCTCCGGCAGGCTTAAGCTGGCCCGGTGAGCAACCAGTCAGTGGGCAGACCGGCACGCAGCCAGGCCAGACCCCGCACGCCGCGCAGCCCGGAAGCCCGGCAGCGACAGCAGGACATCCTGGCCATCGCCATGGACGCCTTCGCCGCCCGTGGCTACAACAACGCCTCGCTCGCCGAGATCGCGGACCGGGTCGGCCTCACCCAGGCGGGAGTGCTGCACTACTTCCGCTCCAAGGCCCTGCTCCTCACCAGCGTGCTCGAACTGCGCGACCAGAGGGACATCGAGCACCTCGGACCCGACCGCCCCCAGGGGCTGGAATTCCTGCGCCACCTGGTCAACACCGCGCTGCTCAACGCGGAACGGGAAGGCATCGTCCGGCTGTACGCGGTGCTCTCGGCGGAATCCGTCACCGACGACCACCCCGCCCAGGACTACTTCCGCGACCGCTACCACGGGCTGCGCGCCTTCGTCTCCGACGCCCTGCGCGAGGCCTGCGAACTGCCCGCCGACCGGGCGGAACTGACCGACAACGCGGCCAACGCCATCATCGCGGTCATGGACGGGCTGCAGGTCCAGTGGCTGCTGTCGCCGGAATCCGTGGACATGGCGGCCTCGACCGATCTCGTGGTCACCTCGCTGCTGGCGAAGCTCGCCCCCGAACGGTTCGGCCCGCACACCGACGGCTGACCGGGGGAGTTCCGGAGGGGGTGGGGCAGCGGCTTTCGGGGCAGCCGGACCGGGCGCTCAGCGGGCGCCGGCCGGGGTGGAGCGGAGCTGCTCGATCCCGGTGTCGAGCGCGGCCCTGAGATGGGCCGAGCTGCCGGTGGACATCATGATCGACACTCCGCCCTGGATCCCGGCCAGCAGCGCGGCGGCGTTCCGGTCGACGTCCACGGACGCCGCGACCAGCTCGCGGTCGCGCAGGGTGCGGATGCCGTCCGCGATGCGCTCCTGCCACTGGCGCATCAGCTCGGCGACGATGGCCCGCGCGCCCGGCTCCGTACGGCCCACCTGCAGGAACAGCGATCCCAGCGGGCACTGGTCGTTCTGCAGCTCGTACCGCTCCACCACCGCGTCCCGCCAGCGGTACCAGGACTCCCAGGAATCCAGGCAGTCCAGATGCGGCTGCTGGTCCGCCAGTACGCGGCTCGCCTCGAACTCCGCGACGGCCAGCAGCAGTTCGTCCTTGCCGCCGGGGAAGTAGTGGAAGAGCTGGCTCTTGCTCGTACCGGTGCGGTCCCGGATGTCGTCCAGCGTGGTGAAGGCGACGCCCTGCTCGCGCAGCACCTCCGCGGCGCCCTCGACGATACGGGCCTGTGTGGCGCGCCCCTTCGCGGTCGAAGCCTGTGACATCGGCATCCTCCTCGACTGGACCGACGGGTCCATCCTAGGCGAGCCGCCGACAGGCCGACCGCCCGGACTGGACTTGCCGGTCCATTTTCATCGGAGCACAGTCGGTGCCGTGGTCCGGAGCACCGGACCGCCCCGCGGATCCGGCCGGGCGAGGCCCCCGGACACGGGAGCGCGCACGCGATCATGGGAAGAGGAGACGCGCCATGGGCGGACGACTTCAGGGAAAGACGGCGCTCGTCACGGGCTCGACGAGCAACATCGGGCAGGCCATCGCCGAGGCGTTCGCCGCCGAAGGGGCCCATGTGGTCGTCTCGGGCCGCCACCGGGAACGGGGACTCGCGGTCGTCGGATCGATCCGCGCGGCCGGCGGACGCGCGGACTTCGTGGCGGCCGACCTCGACGGAACCGCCGCGGTCTCCGGCCGGCTCGCCGAGGAGGCCGCCCGGGTGCTGGAAGGCCGCATCGACATCCTGGTCAACAACGCCGGGATCTTCCCGGGCTCCACGACCGCCGACACGGACGAGGACACCTTCGACCGGGTCTACGCGGTGAACGTCAAGGCGCCCTTCTTCCTGACCGCCGCCGTCGCCCCGGCCATGGCCCGGGCGGGCGGCGGAGCCGTCATCAACCTCGGCTCATGGGTCGCCCGCCTCGGCATCCCGGTCGGCACCCTCTACAGCTCCACCAAGGGCGCGATGGAGACGCTCACCCGGGGCTGGGCCGCCGAGTTCGGCCCGCAGGGCGTACGGGTCAACGCCATCTCCCCGGGCGTGATCGCCGCGCCCGCCGTCAGGGACAGCGGGACGCACCCCGCCCGGGTCATGATGAAGGGCACCCCGGCCGGCGACATCGGAGCCCCCGAGGCCATCGCCCACGCCGCCGTCTGGCTGGCGAGCGACGAGGCGGCCTTCGTGCACGGCACGGTGGTGGACGTCGACGGCGGACGGGTCGGCGCCGCGGTCATCGCCGCCTGAGCCCGAGCGGGCCGGGCCCGCTACTCCAGGCCGTTGCGTGCGGCGAGCCGCAACAGGACCGGGATCACCGCGGGTTCGAGGCCCAAGGCCGTGAAGGTGAGGGGCGGGCGGCCCCGCCGTTCGAGCTCGACGCGGTGCAGGGCCATGAGGGGGGACGCGCTGCTCATCCGGCGCAGACCGGTCACCTCCCGCCACACCACCGCGTCCCGCACCCCGCCGAACGGTCCGGTGACGGCGACGCCGCCCTGGTGCAGCCGGCACCGGTTGCCGCCGAGCCGCGCCACGACGGTGCGCCACGCCAGCCGCAGACCGAACAGCGCGAGCACCACGGCCGCGGCCACCGTGCCCTTGAGCAGCGCGGAGTTCGGCCTGATCCATATCAGCGCGACGATCATGGCGACCCCCAGCAGCGTGACGGTCCGCAGCGCGGCCTGGGCGAGCGCGCCCGCGAGGCCCACGGCGTGGTACGTGCCGATCCGCTGTCCCAACTCCGGTCCGCTCCGGGTCTGTCGCACGATGAACCGCCCTCTCGGGATCGAGGCCACCGGCCCCTGCGCGTCGTCGGTGAGCGAGCGGCGGGGCCGGACGGTCGTGCGCCCTTTCCCTCCGGCGCCGCCGCGTGAACGACGCTATGACGGCCCGAGACATGACACCAGCGACCGCATCGCATGAAACCCATGCGCGACAGGAATGCGATCGGCGAAGATGCCGGTGACCGCACGGCGACGGACAGGGATGGACATGTGGGAGAACGAATCGCTCCGTTTGCTCGTCACCGTGGCCGGGACCGGATCGTTCACACAGGCGGCGGAGCAGCTCAACTACACGCAGTCCGCGGTGTCCCGGCGGATCGCCGCGCTGGAACACGCGGCGGGCGGCCCGCTGTTCGTGCGCCTGCCGCGAGGTGTCCGGCTCACCCCCGCGGGCCGGATGCTGCACCGGCACGCCGTGGACGTGCTCGACCGCCTGGCCCGGGCCGAGCGGGACCTGAGCGTGCTGCACGCCGGACACGGCGGCCCGCTGCACACAGGGGCGTTCGCCACCGCCAGCATCGCCCTCCTGCCGGCCGCGCTGCGCGCCCTCAAGGACGCCCGGCCGGAGATCGAGGTGTCGGCCGTCGAGAGCCCGACCGGCACGCTGATGCGGCAGCTCGCGGACGGAACGCTCGACCTCGCCGTCGTGAGCGACTACCCGTACGGTCTGCCCCCGGCCGACGGAATCACGACGACCGTGCTGTGCGAGGACGAACTGCTCGTCGCCCTTCCACGCCGGCACCGCCTGGCCGGGGCCGAAGCCGTCGACCTGTACGAACTCCGCGACGAGACCTGGATCCAGAGCGCCTACGGCGACCGCCCCACGGTGCTCGCCGACGCCTGCGCCCGAGCGGGCTTCACCCCGGAACGGATCATGCGGATCGCCGGGTGGGCGGGGAAGTTCGGCTACGCGGCCGCCGGACTCGGCGTGGCCCTGGTCCCCTCACTGGCGGCGCGAGCGGTCCCCGGCGAACTCGTCCTGCGCCCCCTCACCGACCCCACCCTGCGCCGGACCGTGCACGTGGCACTGCCCGACGCACCGCTCCCGGCGGCCCTGACCCTGCGGGAGTTCCTGCGCAGCGCGGTCGCGGAGCACGAGGAGCCCCGCTCACCGGGGTGAGACGGCCCGCACACCGCTGTGGCCCGCCGCCTCCGACTGAGCCTCCAGCGCCGCCAGGAGCCAGTCGTGCGCGGACCCCGGGGTCGGCTCGGGACGGCCGCCGGGAGCGCTGATCACCTCGGCCGTCAGGTCCCAGTACCGGTCGATGCGCGGATCGGCCGCCAGCCGGCCGGCCAGCACCCGGCGGAAGGCGGGCGTGTCGCGTACGCCGTACGTACCGGCGTACGCGTCCACGAATCCGTCCAGCGCCTCACCGGGGGCGGGCTCCGCCCCACGGCGCAGCTCACCGCCCGCCAGGTCGTACGCCTCGGCAAGCCCCGCGTACAGCACGGCCGACGCACGGGCCCCCGCGACGCCGTGCGCGCGGGGCTGGGAGGAGCCGCCGCGACCGTCACAGGGACGGGTCACGAAGGCGTGCAGCCGGGCGAAGGCGAGGACCTGGGCCGGTCGGGGATCGTCGGGAGGATGCGGCACCGCCGCCTCCAGGAACGCGGTGACGGAGCGGGCGGGCATACGGGCCGGCAGCCATGAACGCCAGAACCGGGCCAGCGATGCGGTGCTGGGAGGGGCGGCGACCGCGCCGACCAGCCGTAGCCGGGCGGGCCGTTCGGCCGGCGGGCACTCCTGCACCAGCCGGAGCGCGGCCTCCCGCCAGCGCAGCGCCGCGAGTTCGGAGCCCAGCAGACGCAGCCGCCCGGCCACCGCATCCTCCAACGCACCACCCGTACCGTCCGCGCCTCCCGCCCCGTCCCGGTCGTCCTGCTCGTCGAGGATGCGGCGCACTTCGGGAACCGGCAGGTCGAGGCCGCGCAGCGAGCGGATCATCGCCAGCCGCTCCACGGCCTCCGGGGCGTACCTGCGGTGACCGCCGGCGCTGCGGGACGCCTCCGGCAGGAGCCCGCGGTCCGAGTAGAAGCGGACGGTCTTGACGCTGACGCCCGCGTGCTCGGCCAGTTCACCGATGGTGCACAAGCCGTCGTACGACGAGAACACTTGAACCTCCACCAGGGGGAGTTCCTACGGTACCGGCGAGCGCTGCCGGAGGTTCGGGCCGGTGCGCGGGAGACATCGTGACGAGGAGGGGCCATGACCGTATTCATCCTGGTGGCCGGGGCGTTCACCGGGCCGCACGTATGGCGGGACACCGCCGCGCGGCTGACCGCCGAAGGTGCCGAGGTGCGCATCGCGGCGCTCACCGGACTCGGCGGACGCGCCGGCGGCTCCGGCGGGGCCATCGACCTGGAGACGCATATCGCGGATGTGCTCGCGGTGATCGACGCGGTGGTGGCGGAGGGGGAGCCGGGCAAGGAGATCGTGCTCGTCGGCCACGACTACGGCATCCACCCGGTGCTCGGCGCGGCGGACCGGCGGGCCGGGGCGATCGCCCGGATCGTCCACCTCGACGCCGGGATGCCGCGGGACGGTGTTCCCGCCCTGGCCGCGGTGCCCGATCAGCGCCTGCGCGAGGAGGTGGCGGAGCGTGCCGCCGGAAGCGGGGAGGGGGCGGGCGGCGGTGAACTGCCGCCCCCGGCCCGGGACGCGTGGTCCCGCTGGGGCAGCACCGCGGGCCTCTCCGACGCGGCGCTCGACGGGCTCACCGCCCTCGCGGCGCCGCAGCCACTGGGCACGCTGCTCCAGCCGCTGCGACTCACCGGCGCCGTGGCCGGGGTGCCCGTGACCGGGGTGCTGTGCACCGGCAACGGGCCGGGCGTCGAGATGCTCCAGATCATGGTGGACGTCGGCGATCGGGCACTCCGGGCCCTGGCCGACGCCCGGGTGGCCTTCTTCGAACTGCCCACGGGGCACTGGCCGATGCTGTCCTGCCCCGCCGAACTGGCCGCGACCCTGATCAAGGCCGCCGCCGGTGCGGGTCACAGACTGACCTCCGCCACCGATGCCGCCGCCCCGCCCGCCCATCTGCGGCCGTTCCTTCTCGACGTACCGGAGCGGCCCCGCGAGCGGACCGGGAACACCGATCTGTATCCGCCGGACGGTCCGGGTCCGCACCCGGCGGTGGTGTTCGTGCACGGCGGCCCGGTGCCCGCCGAGGCGCGGCCCACGCCCCGGGACTGGCCGACCCTGACGGGGTACGCGCGGTACGTCGCCGGGCGGGGAGCCGTGGGCGTCACGCTCGACCACCGGCTGCGCTCCGTGGCCGACTACGGGACGGCCGCCGGGGACGTGGCCGACGCGGTGGAGCGGGTGCGCGCCGATCCGCGTGTGGACGCGGACCGGATCGCGCTGTGGTTCTTCTCGGGCGGGGGCCCGCTCGCGGCGGACTGGCTGGCGAAGCCCCCGGCGTGGCTGCGCTGCGTGGCGGCGAACTACCCGATCCTCGCGCCGCTGCCGGGCTGGGGACTGGCCGACACCCGCTTCCACCCGGTCCGGGCGGTTTCCGGTGCCGGTCACCTGCCCTTCGTGCTGGTCCGGGCGGGACGCGAGATGGCCGAGATCGCCGCGACGGTCGAGGAGTTCCTGACCGAGGCCGCCCGCTGCGGGGCGAACGTCGAGATCATCGACGTACCGGAAGGACGCCACGGCTTCGAGACGCTCGACCCGACCGACGATGCGCGCGAGGCCGTGCACCGCGCGGTGGACGCGGTGCTGGCCCGTCTGAAGGGCTGACGGTCGCGACGACGTCGCACCGCGACGAGCGGGGGCCGGCCGGTGGCGTTCTCGGCCGGCCCCCGCCGCGGCGACGGTGGGATTCGGGTGGGCGCAGGATGGAAAGGGGCGAAACCGGGGACTACTCGATGACGAGCTCGACGTCGATGTTGCCCCGCGTGGCCTTGGAGTACGGGCAGTAGGCGTGCGTGGCCTCGACCAGCTTCTGCCCGGCCTCGCCCGCGAGGGAGTCCGGCAGCTCCACCCGCATGACCACCGCGAGCCCGAAGCCGTCGCCCTCCTTGCCGATGGAGACCTCGGCGGTCACGGAGGCGTCCTTGGTGTCCACCTTCATCTCGCGGCCGACCGCGGCCATCGCGCTGGCGAAACAGGCCGCGTAGCCGGCGGCGAAGAGCTGCTCGGGGTTGGTGCCCTTGCCGTTGCCGCCGAGGGCCGGGGGCATGGCGAGGGGCAGGTCGATCTGACCGTCCGAGCTGACGGCACGGCCCTCGCGACCGTTGGCGGTGGCGGCGGCGGTGTACAACGCGTCCATGGGTGACCCTCCTCTGGAGCCCCGACCGGGATGGTCGCGGCCACTGCCATAAAGATTGCACACAACTGAATTGTGCACAACTCAATGGCGTGGTCGGCGGTACGCTGGTTCCATGACCACTGCTCCGAGCGCCTCGCCCGAACTGCCCGCCGTCCCCGACGCGGAACTGCTGCGGCTGGACCATCAGGTCTGCTTCTCGCTGCACGCCGCGTCGCGAGCGTTCGGCGGCTTCTACCGGCAGGCACTGAAGGACCTCGGTCTCACCTACTCGCAGTACCTGGTGATGCTGGTCCTGTGGGAGCACGGCCCGCAGTCGGTCAAGGCCATCGGGGAGCGTCTCCAGCTGGACTCCGGGACCCTCTCGCCGCTGCTGAAGCGACTGGAGACGGCCGGGCTGGTCCGGCGCGAACGCAGCCGTGAGGACGAACGTTCCGTCCTGATCGACCTGACCGACGAGGGCACGCGACTGCGCGAGCGCGCGCTGTCCGTTCCCCGTGGCGTGCTGGCCGCGACCGGCCTCTCCCTGGACGAGGTCCTCGGGCTGCAGGACGTGCTGGGCCGTCTCACCACCGCCCTGGGGAAGGCTGCCGAAGCCTACTGATCCAGGGCGTCGGCGATGCGCTCGGCGACGGCCTGCCGCATGGCGGGGTCCAGTCGGTCCGAGGTGAGGGATTCGTACAGCCACAGGCCGTCGGCGGCCAGGCGGAGGATGAACCGGTCGAGCGCGGCAGGATCGTCGGTGGCCGATGCCGATGCCGATGCCGATGCCGATGCGGGTCCGGGTACGGGTGCCGGTGCCGGGGGTGGGGGCGGCGCCCACCGTTCCGTCACGGCTTCCCAGACGGCCGCGTGTCCGGTGTTCGTCGACCCTTCGAGCATGAGCAGCAGCTCGGCCCGGGTGGCGCTCTGGATGGCGACCCGGGTGTACGCGGCGAGCCGCTCGTCGCGGGTGGCCTCGGCGGCGGGCTTCCCCGCCGCCGCGACCAGATCGGCTTCCCACCGGTCGGCCAGATGCTGGTGGATCGCCTGGATGAGGTCGTCGCGCGAGGCGAAGTGGTAGAGGAGGCCGCCCTTCGTCAGTCCGGCCTCCGCGGCGACGGAGTCGAAGGTGACGCTCTTGACGCCTTCACGCTGCACGACCCGGGTGGCGGCGTCGAGGATCTGGGTTCGTTTGCTGGTTCGCATGGCTGCTCCCTGCTGCCGTCGGGGTGCGGTCCGCCGTCGGATTGTCGGGCGTCGGATGGCTGGTGCGCGGGGGCGGACAGTGCCGAGCCGGGGCCGTGGCGGCGCAGCAGAAGTCCGGTCGCCAGCGCGCCGATGGCGAGGGCGGCGGCGACCACGATCATCACGGCGAGATACGCCCCGTCGAACGCCTCCGAGGCCGCCGTGACCAGCGGGATGTTCGTCCGTGCCCCCTCGTCCGCCAGGGCGAGCGCGCTGTCGAGGCTGTCGCGCGCCCGGTCGGAGACTCCGGCGGGAAGGTCGATGGTCGCGGAGTACACGGCCGTCAGCAGGCTGCCGAGGAGCGCGACCGCGACCAGGCCGCCGAACTCGTAGGAGACCTCCTCGACGGACGAGGCCATGCCCGCCCTGGCGGCAGGAACGTTGCCCATGATCGCACTGGAGGCGACGGACATGGCCGCACCGAGGCCGCCGCCGGTGATGATCAGTCCGGTGACGAGGAGGGGCGTGCTGGTGGCGAAGTTCATCAGGGCCACCACGGTGCCGACGGCTCCGAGGGTGAGGCCTCCGGTGATGAGGGGCAGCAGGCCGACGCGGTGGAGGATCGCACCCCCGAGCATCGCCGTGGGGAACGCGCCGGCGGCGACGGCCGCGACGAGGAATCCGGCCCGCAACGGGGTGAAGCCCTCCACGAGCTGGAAGCGCTGTGTGGTGACGAGCTGGATGCCGGCGAGGGCGAACAGCGCGAATCCGGCGGCCAGCACACCCGCGAGGAAGGCACGGTTGCGGAAGATCGCGAAGTCGAGCAGAGGGTAGGGCAGACGGCGCTGGCGCCGGGCGAACGCCCACCCGCCGACCGCGGTCGCGAGGAGGGCGGCGGCGATGACCGCCGGAGCGGGGTCGACCTTCGCCGTCTCCTTGATCGCCATCACCAGGCCGACCAGGGCGACGAGCGCCAGGAGCGAGGAGGGGAGGTCCCACTGCTTGGAGGGGTCCGGGTCGTTCGGGGGAGCGAGGGCCAGCGTGGCGACGACCGCCGCGACGACGACGGGGACGTTGATGATGAAGACCGACCCCCACCAGAAGTGCTGCAGCAGGATCCCGCTGACGATCGGGCCCAGCGCGCTGCCCACGACCGCCATGGTTCCCCAGATCGCGATGGCCACGTTGCGCTCGCGCTCGTCGTCGAAGGTGACGCGGATCAGGGCCAGTGTGGCGGGCATCATCGCGGCGGCCCCGACGGCGAGGAAGGCCCGCGCGGCGATCAGGGCCTCCGGACTGGTGGAGAACGCCGCGACGAGCGAGGCCGCACCGAAGACCACGAGGCCGACCAGGAACATCCGCCGGTGCCCCACCCGGTCGCCGAGCGTGCCGCTGCCCAGCAGCAGGCCGGCCATCACGACCGGGTAGGCGTTGATGATCCAGAGCCCCTGGGAGCTGCTCGCGCCGAGATCCTCGACCAGCGTCGGCAACGCCGAGTACAGGATGGAGTTATCCAAGGTGATCAACAGGAGCCCCGCGCTCACCACGGCCAGGAGTAGCCAGCGCCGCTTCGTACTGATGATCATCCCTGTGAGCCTCACTGTGAGAACCGCCCCGATCGCCGTAACTGTACCTTACGAAAGGTACAGTTACGGCTCGTACTGACAGATGTTCCTG
This sequence comes from Streptomyces sp. DSM 106670, assembly GCF_055792845.1. Classification (NCBI taxonomy): domain Bacteria; kingdom Bacillati; phylum Actinomycetota; class Actinomycetes; order Kitasatosporales; family Streptomycetaceae; genus Streptomyces; species Streptomyces sp. DSM 106670. The sequence goes on along the minus strand of NZ_CM147704.1, from coordinate 45,582 downwards.
TCGTAGAGTCGTGGCGACATAAACAATTGCCCACGAGTATTGTGACAGTTAGAGTTGTCGCATGGATGATGTGAGGGCGATCCCCACCCCTGATCAGAGCGATGACACCTTCTGGGCCACGGTCCTGACCCCGGTGGACCCCGCCTGGAACGAGCCCGGCGACGACGACACGTTCGCCATGGACGAGCAGGTGCTCGCCGCGGCCCGGGCGCTGGCCGAACGGATCTCGACGCGCGCACTCGCGTACCGCGCCGCCGGTAAGCCCTTCGACGCCGCGCTCATGGCCGCGCCCGATGTGCAGCTGGCGATGCTGCGCTCGCTCTACGAAGCCAAGCGGTCCGTCGACCGGCTGGCCGAGAGCGCGGCCACCGTCGCCGGACGCGGCGGCTCCAGTTACGCGCAGCTCGGCGCGGCCTGGGGTGGCATCAAGCGCCAGTCGGCCCGCCTCAAGTGGCCCCATGCGGTGCCCAAGAAGTCCGCAAGCGAGTCCATCCCCCTCCACTACGCGGGCGGCGACGCCGTCATCCACCACGATCCGGGCGCCGATGCCTGGTGGTACACCGCCACGGGCGCCGACCTGCAGGAGGACGAGTCGGAGGCGGTCCATGGCACGCCCGCCGAGGCCATCGCACGGGCGACCGAGTTCCTGCTGACGCACGCCGGGCCGCTGCGAAACGAGACCGGGTGACGGGGAAGTTCGGCTTGTCCGCCGTTCCGGCACCGCACTACCGTCGCCGGTGTGGATCTCTTCGCACACTCGTGGACAGCACTGCGTGAGGCCGTCGCCGGACTCTCCGACGAGGACTTCGACCGGCCGTCCGGCTGCACCGGCTGGCTCGTGCGGGACCTCGTGTGTCACCTGATCATCGACGCGCAGGACGTCCTGATCACCCTGGTGACACCCGCCGAAACGGAACCGACCCGTGACGCGGTGACCTACTGGACCGTCTCCGGTACGCCACCCACGGGCGACGACCCGCTCGACGCCCTGACCGTGCGGCTGGCCGCCGCCTACCAGGACCCGGGTCTGCTCACGTTCCACCTCGACGACGTGGGCTCCGCCGCGGGCCGCGCCGCCCGGCTCGCCGATCCGGATCTCCGGGTCGGCACCTGCGGCGAGGTCCTCACCGCGGGCGACTACCTCTCCGCGTACGTACTGGAGTGGACGCTGCACCACCTCGACCTGGTCATGCACCTCCCGGACGCGGCGGGGCCGCCCCCGGAAGGGCTCGCCCGGTCACGCGACATGATCGAGAGGATCAGCGGGGCCGCGTTCCCCGCCTCGTTCTCCGACGAGGACGTGTTGCTGGTCGGCACCGGGCGACGGGCCCCGACCGACGCCGAGACGTCCGAACTGGGCGGACTGGCGGCGACCCTCCCACTCGTTCTCGGCTAGCCGCCCGCCGGTGCCCGGTGCCCGGTGCCCGGTGCCGGTACGCGGTCCCCGTCTTCGGCTCCCGGTTGACCCACACCGTGACCGAGTCGCTCCGGTGGTCGACCTCGAACGGCTCGTCGCCCTTCTCCGGCGCTCCGGCGGCGAAACACCCCCCCGCTGGGACGTAACGCCCTTTCAGGCCCCGCCCGCCCCGGCCCGGAAGTCCCAGGCCTCGATATCGCGGTAGTGGATCGGCCCCGGGCCACGGCCGATGTTGCTGCCGACCAGGTGGAGGCGCCCCGCCTCCCAGCTCCGGCCGGCGAACCCGGCCAGCCCGGCGGCCGCCTCCACCGTGGCCGCATGGTCGCCCCGGCGGGACCGGGCCAGGGTCAGATGCGGCCGGAGCGGCCGATCCGGAAAGGCGACACCGCACTCCCTGACGAGGGCGCGTACGGCGGTGGCGAGCCGGTGCAGCCCGTCAAGGTCCCCCGTGACCCCGGTCCACAACACCCGCTCGTCGAAGTGCCCGCCGCCGTGCAGCGCCAGCCGCAGCGGCGCTTGTCGCGTCGCGAGCGCGGCGAGGGGCGGCATCAGGGGCGGGACGGCGGTGACCGGCAGCTCGCCGAGGAACGCCAGGGTGATGTGCCAGTCCTCGATACGGTTCCACCGCATGTGGGGGAAGGCGGCGTAGGCCGGTCGCAGCGCCTGCGCCAGCTCTTCCTTCGCTCCGTCGGGCGGGGCGAGCGCCAGGAACACGCGGGTCGTCGTGGCCCGGACGCGTTCGTCCGCAGTGGTGCCGGTCACGGCTTCGAGCGGTTCGTTCACCTGCCGTACCGTACGTGCCGGCCACGCCCACCCCGTAACGCGGGGCCGACAACGTACGCGGGCGGACCGACGCCGCACCGGACCGCGCGCCGAGGCGGACACGGCGCACGGAGGAAGCCGCTCGGCGCGGCCGTCAGCCGAGATAGTCCGTGCGCCCCTCGTCATCGAGCTCGAAGGGGCCCTCGGGGATGATGCAGAACTCGTTGCCCTCGGGGTCGCCCATCACCAGGAAGCCGCCATCGGCGTACCCCTCCAGCCGGTGACCTCCGAGCGCTTCGACCCGCTGTTGCTCGGCGGCCGGGTCGGGCGCGGTCACGTCGACGTGCATCCGGTTCTTGCCCCGGCGGGGCTCTTCGGTCCGCTGGAAGCCCAGCCCCAGGCCGTTCTCGCGCCGCAACCACACGTAGGGCCCCGTACGGCCCACGATCGGCCTGCCGAGCAGCTCGGACCAGAACGCGGCAAGCCGCTCCGGATCCGCCGCATCGACGATCAGGGCGTTGATCCGCATCCGTGGCTGAGAGTCGTCCACCATGCCGAGCGATTCTCCCAGGTACGCCCGCGCCGCGCGAGGTTCAGCCGCCCGCCCGTGCCGTTGTCCCCGCCGTGCCCGCCGCCGTCGTTGTCGTCCGGAACCGGGCCCGGTAGTGGGTGGGGGAGAGGCCCAGCGTCTGTTGGAACGCCCGGCGCATCGTCTCGGCAGATCCGAACCCCGATCCCTCGGCCACCACCTCGATGGGATCGTTGCCCGAGGTCAGGAGCGCCTGGGCGGCCTCCAGGCGTACGGATTCGATGTACTGGGCGGGCGTGAGCCCGGTCTCGCCGCGGAACAGCCGGCTCATATGTCGGGCGGACACCTTGCCGCGCCGGGCCAGTGTGGCCGGGGAGTGCGGGCCGGCCGGGTCGGCGCTCACCGCGTCCATGGCCGCCCGTACGGCGGGATGCGTCGCCTCACGGGGCCGCAGCCGGGCGCTGAACTGGGACTGGCCGCCCGGTCTGGCCATGAACACCACCAGCTCCCGCGCGGTGTCCCGGGCCGGACCTGCGCCGTGGTCCTCCTCCACCAGGGACAGCGCCAGGTCCATGCCCGCGGTGATGCCCGCCGAAGTGATCACGGGCCCGTCGCGTACGAAGAGGGGGTCGGCCTCGACCGTCACCGCGGGGTAGGCGGCGGCCAGTTCACCGGCCAGCCGCCAGTGCGTCGCCGCTCTGCGGCCGTTCAGAAGACCCGCCTCGGCCACTACGAACGCGCCCGCGCACACGGATGCCACCCGGCGGGACCGCTCGGCGAGATCCCGTACCCCGGCCGTCAGCGCGGCGTCGGCCACCGCCCGCCGCCAGTCCCGTCGGCCCGGCACCAGCAGTGTTCCGAGCCGCCCCGGGAGACTGTCCAGGGTGCCGTCGACCCCCAGCCTCACCCCGCCGGAGGTACGGACGTCCTTGCCGGTCACCGAGACGATCCGGACGTCGTAGCGGCCCCCGTGGCCGTTGGCCGTGGTGAACACCTCCGCCGGGCCGGTGACGTCGAGGAGCTGAACCCCGTCGAACGCCACGACGGCCACCAGGTGGGGGCGGGCGGAGCCGGTCATTCGGGCCAGGGGGAGTCGAGGATGGTGCGGACGAAGTCGCCGCGTTCGAAGCCGGGTACGTAGTGCTCCAGGACATCGGCCTTGACGTTGCCGAACGTCGTCTCCGGCTTCGGGCGGATGCCGTCGGTGAACGCCCCGAGGATCCGCCGTTTGAAGTCCGGCCGGGGGTGGAGCGCGACGATCTCCGCCCGGTCGGCCGGTGCGAGGTCCTCGTACCCGACACCGAGTACGTCGTACTCGACCCCGGCGGTCACCAGGGCCACCTCGGGCTCCATGAAGGCCGGGATGCCCGGAGTGGTGTGCAGGGCGATGGCGGTCCAGACCCGCCGCACGCTGTCCTCCGGAACCCCGTGGGCCTGGAGGAAGCGACGCGCCTCGTCCGCGCTGTCCACCTCGAACCGCCGGCCGCTGGAGCGGAAGGACTCGGCCAGACCGAGATCATGGAACAGGGCGCCCACATAGAGCAGTTCGGGATCGAAGCTCAGATCGCGGCGCTGCCCCTGAAGGGCCCCGAACCAGTAGACGCGGCACGAGTGGTGGTAGATCAGCTCACTGGTGGTGTCCCGCACCAGCTCGGTCGCCTCCCGGGCGAGCGTGGTGTCCGGAACGCGCACGCGGGACGTGAGCGACGCATCGGTCGACGGGCCGGTCGACACATCGGTGGCCATGAGGTCTCCACCCCTTCCTGTCTTCTTCCGGAACATGCGGAACATGCGAAACATCAAGAACATCCGGAATGCTCCGCACGGCCGAGGACCCGGCCGCTCACTCCAGCATCGGCCTCCGGCACGGAGCACGCCATGTCCCTCGGGCCGTACATCCCACAGATCAGGACACGGCCCGGGCCCAGGCCGGAGTCCATATGTCGGCCGGCGGCTCCGGCCGCACCCGCACGAGGTATCCGCGCAGCGCCGCCAGTACCGGGTGCGGGTTGTCCGTCCGGTACAGGAACGCGTGCGGATAGACCGGAGTCGGCCCCACGACCGGGATCCGCCGCAGGTCATGGGCGGTCGGCCAGACATATCTGTCCCGGGACCCGACGAGGGTGGCCAGCGCGGCGGAGTCGGCGATCGAGTCCATCAGCGCCTCGGTTCCGAAGTCCGGCCCGACCGCGTCGATGCGCAGACCGAAGTCCTCCGCGAGCTCGTCGTAATAGGCGGCCCACTCGGTGCCCCGCTTGATGCCCGGGATCCAGATCCGGTGCCCGGCCAGGTCCGCCGGGGCCAACGACCGGGCGGAGGCCAGCGGGTGGCGCGGCCCGACGAGAAGCTGCAACGGATCGTCCAGGACGCGCTCGGCGCCGATCCCTTCGGGCAGCGCACCCGCGGGCACGGCGCGGAAGGTCGCGTCGACCTCGCCGGCCCGCACGGCCTCGGCCGCCCCGGCCACGTTCGCGTCGGCGAGGGTCACCACGTCCAGGTCCGTGCCCGGGTGCGCCTGGTAGAAGCCGCGTACGGCCAGTGCCGGGGCGATACGCCGATGGAGCACGTCCACGCGCAGCACCCGGTCCCCGGGCCGCACCGAGGCGGCGGCCCGCTCCACGGCCCGCAGGACCTCGCGGGCGTGCGGGAGGAAGGCCTGCCCGTCCAGCGTGGGGCGGGCCCCACGGGCGGTGCGGACGAACAACGTCACCCCGAGCGCGCGCTCCAGACCCGCCACGCGCTTGGAGACGGCCTGCTGGCTGATGCGCAGGTCCACGGCGGCTTCCTGGAACTGCCCGGTGTCCGCGACGGTGACGAAGGTGCGTACGGCTTCGATGTCCACGCCCCGAACCCTATGCCTCCACAACCTTTGGTTGTGGCTCACCGACGACACGGTTGTTGGATTGGGCGCATGCCCGGGTGGTCGAATCCTCGCTGTCAACGATCGGTTGTGACGGAGGGTTTGATTCATGGCAGGGCAAGAGCTGGGGCGTTCGTTCGGATGGCTGTGGGCCGCGTTCAGCGCCTCCACGGCCGGCACCTGGCTGGGATTCGGTGCGTTCCCGCTGATCGCGATCCAGGTGCTGCACGTCGGCCCGGCCGAGGTCTCGGCGCTGGCGGCCGCCGGCCTCGCGGTCGGAGCGCTCCTCGCGCTTCCGCTCGGCCCCTGGGTCGAGGCCCGGCGCAAGAAGCCGGTCATGGTCGTCACCGACCTCGTACGGTTCGGCGCCCTGCTGACGATTCCGCTCGCCCACTTCACCGGAACGCTGACCTACACCCAGCTGCTGACCGTCTCCGTGATCGGTGCGGCGGCGAACATCGCTTTCACCTCCGCTGCCGGCGCGTATCTCAAGCAGCTGGTGCGCCCGGACCATCTGCTCGTGGCCAACGGCCGTTTCGAGACGACCACCTGGACCGCGACAGCGGTCGGCCCGACCTTGGGCGGCGCGGCGATCAGCCTGCTCGGGCCCGTCGTCACCGTGATCGCCAACGCCGCCGGGTTCCTGCTGTCCGCGCTCGGGATCGGCGCGATCCGGCAGAAGGAGGCCGAACCCGAGCACGCCCGGACCGAGAAGTTCCGGGCCGCGGACCTGGTCCAGGGCTGGAGGTTCATCCACGCGGACCCGCTGCTGCGCCCGCTGTTCCGGAACACCGTGGCCGTCAACGCCCTGATCATGGCCACCGAACCGCTGATGGCGGTCCTGCTGCTGGACGACCTGGGCTGGGCCGCCTGGACGTACGGGCTCGCGTTCGGCCTGCCCTGCGTCGGCGGGTTCGTCGGCGCCCAGGCCGCCCCGCGCCTGGAAGCCCGCTACGGACGACGCCGCGTGCTGAGGGCCTCCGGGGTCCTGCGGGCCCTGTGGCCCGTGGGGCTGTTCTTCGTCATGTCCGGGACCGGCGGAGTGGTCCTGGTCATCGCCGTCGAACTGGCCCTGATCACCTGCATGGGCGTGTTCAACCCGCTGTTCGCGACGGAACGCCTCCAGCGGGTGCCGGCCGACCGGGTGGGCCGGGTCCTGACGGCCTGGCAGGTGACCGGTGTCGCGGCGATCGCGCTGCTGACCGCTCTGTGGGGCGTCCTGGCGGCCCTCACCGACGCGCGCATCGCGATCGGCGTCGCCGGCGTACTGCTGCTCGCGACGCCGTGGCTGCTGCCGCACGGGGACGAGGGCCGGGGCCGGCCCCGTACCAGCGGCCCGGAGGAGCCGGCCCTGACCACGGCCTGAGCGGGCGCGCCCGGCTCCGGCCACTGACCACGGCCTGAGCCGGCCCGCTGCCCGGACGCCGTCCACGGCCCGGGCCGCCCACCCGGCGCGCCCGGCCCGGATTCAGGAGGCGGCCGCGTCGGCCCGTTCCGGGGCGTCCGGGCCGGCAGGCCGGGAAGGGCTCTCCGGGCCGGTACGGGCTGGCCGCACCGGCCCCCGGACCAGCACATGGAGGAACAGAGCGGCCATCACGGCGACCCCGGCCCACATGGCGTTCTGCCAGCCGTCGACGAACGACTGCCGCGCAACGCGGATCAGCTCCTGTGCGTACGGGCCGGCTCCGTTCGCCGCCTCGACGGCGTTGGCGACGCCTTCGCGCGCGCTGTCGGCCGGGCCGTCGGGGACATCGGCGAGCCGCGAGTCGATGGCGCCGCGATAGCCGGAGGACAGCAGCGCACCGAGCAGGGCGACCCCGAGCGCGGTGCCGAACTCCCGGGTCACGTCGTTCAGCGCGGACGCGACCCCCTGGCGCTCACGGGGCAGCGCACCGGTGATGGCTTCGGTGGAAGGCGTCATCGCCAGCCCCATGCCGAGGCCCATCGCCAGCATGCCGGGCAGCACGGACAGGTAGCCGCCGTCCACGGAGACGATCCCGGCCATCAGCGCGAGCCCCGCGCCGGCCAGCAGGATGCCCGTGGCCATGGTCGCGCGGGCGCCGATTCGTACGGTCAGGTGGGGTGCGAGGCCCGAGGCCAGCATCATCAGGACGGCCATGGGCATGAGGGCCAGCGTGGACAGCAGACCCGACCAGCCGAGGACGGCCTGGAGGAACGGGAACAGGACCACGAAGATGCCCGCCTGGACGCCGAAGACGACGAGAAGCGTGACCGAGCCCCCGGCCAGTGCGCGCTCGCGGAACAGACGTACGTCCAGGAGCGCGGCATCCCCGCGGCGCAGCTCCTGGGCCACGAAGCCGATGGCGGCGAGCACTCCGACAGCGAGACCGATCAGTGTCACGGGTGAGGACCAGCCGCGCTCCGGCCCCTCCTGGAGAACGAAGATGAGCCCGACCACGGCCACGGCCGAGGTCAGCGCGCCGCCGGCGTCGAACCCGTGCCGGGACACCTCGCGGGAGTCGGGAACGAAGCGCAGCGTCATGACGAGAGCTGCCGCGCCGAGCACCAGCGGCAGGACGAACAGCCACCGCCAGCTCGCCACGTCGACCAGCGCGGCGGAGAGGAACATGCCCAGTACGCCACCGCCTCCGGCGACCCCGGTCCACACGCCGATCGCCCGCCCCCGCTCGTTCTCGGGGAACGTCGTGGTGATCACGGCGAGGGTGATGGGCATGATCATCGCCGCGCCCACCCCGCTGAGCAGCCGTGCGCCGAGCATGACCTCGGCCGACGGCGCGAGACCCGCCGCCGCACCGGCCACGCCGAAGACGACGAGACCGGCCACCAGCACGGGCTTGCGGCCGAGCCGGTCGCCGATCGCGCCGAGCGGCAGCAACAGGGCGGCCAGGCCGAGGGTGTAGATGTTGATGATCCACAGGACCGTGCTCTGCGAGGCGTCGAAGGCGACGGCCAGGTCGGGCTGGGCGACGTTGAGGCCCGAGACCGAGGCGATCACGGCCATCAGCGCTAGGCACACGGTGAGCAGGATCGTGCGGCGTCGGCGCGCGTCGAGCACGCCCTCGCCCTCGACCTCGTTCTCGCCGGACAGGCGCGGGGCGTCGTCCGGATCGACACTCACCGGACCGGGCTGGTTCGTACTCATGGATACCTCTTCCGTGCGAGCCCACTTCTACCGGGGGCCGAGCACGAACGACGCTAAGCGTGACTTGCTCCAATGGCATACGATCATGCCTATGACGCAAGAAGATGGTGAGCTGGACAGCCTGGTACGCAAACGCATCCGCGCCCTGCGCGTCGCCCAGGGCTGGTCCCTGGAGGAGCTGGCCGCCCGCGCGAAGGTCAGCCAGTCCACACTCAGCCGCATCGAGAACGGCCGCCGCCGGCTGGCCCTGGACCAGCTCGTCACCCTCGCCCGCGCCCTGGACACCTCCCTCGACCAGCTGGTCGAGACCGCGTCCGACGACATCGTCTCCAACCCGATGATCGACGGAGCCCACGGTCAGATGCGGTGGCCCATCAAGGCGGAACCCGGTATGACCGTCATCCGCCAGCGCATGACCGAGCCGCCGCCCGACAACCCCGCGCGCCTGCGCGCGCATCCGGGCCGTGAGTGGCTCGTCGTCCTCTCCGGCACCGCGATCCTGCTCCTGGGCAACCGGCGCCTGCGGATCGAGACGAACCAGGCGGCGGAGTTCCCCACGATGCTCCCGCACGCGATCGGCGCCGAGGGCGGACCGTGCGAGCTGCTGGGCATCTTCGACCGGGACGCCCGCCGCGGCCACCAGCGCGGCGAAGGCGCCGAGAAGGCGGACCGTCAGGCCCGGCCCGGGCGGAGCCTCCCGTGACGAGCGCCGGAGTACGCGGACCGGGGCCCCGCCGATCATCACGACCGGCGGGGCCCCGGCCCCGGCCCGTGCGGCCGACCACCCGCACGACTCGGTGAATCACCGGCTCACCGGCTCACCGGCTCACCGGCTCACGCGGGGTCGACGCGGGAGACGGTGCCGTTGCTGCCGAGCACGTACAGCTCGCCGTCACCGCCCTCCACGAAGGAGATGACCTCGCCGGCGCTGACCCCGAGGTCGCCCACGCCGGTCACCTCGCCGTCCGCCATCTGGAGCGTACGCAGGGTGCCGTCGCAGTAGTCGCTGAACACATAGCTCCCCTGAAGGTCCGGGAGCGCCTCGCCGCGGTAGACGAACCCGCCGGTCACCGAGCACCCGAGCCCCGTACGGTCGTACTCGTGCACCGGCGGGACGTGGTTCGCGGGTTCCGTGCCGCCCCGGAAGGGATGCGTGCCCTCCATGGAGGACCAGCCGTAGTTCTCGCCGCCCTTGCTGTCCGCCGGGGCCCAGTCGATCTCCTCCCAGTCGCTCTGGCCGACGTCGCCGATCAGCAGGTCGCCCGTGCCCGCGTCGAAGGAGAACCGCCACGGATTGCGCAGCCCGTACGACCAGATCTCGTCCTTCGCGTTCGCGTCGGCCACGAACGGGTTGTCCGCCGGGATCGCGTACGGTTCGCCGCCGCTCGGGTCGATCCGCAGCAGCTTGCCGAGCAGGGTGTCGAGCTTCTGCCCGTTGCCGTGCGGGTCGCCGCCCGAGCCGCCGTCGCCGAAGGCGATGTACAGATAACCGTCGGGGCCGAACTTGATGTCGCCGCCGTTGTGGTTCGCGTACGGCTGGGTCTGGGTGAGGACCGTCCGCCGTGTGTCCGCCTGGAGTTGACCGTCCTCCACGGCGAACTCGTCGATCGTGCTGGTGCCTTCGAGATCGGTGAACGAGATGTAGAAGTGCGCGAACGTCTTGTCGAACGCGACGCCCAGCAGGCCGCGTTCGCCGTCGGTGGTGGTCTCGTCGGATATGTCGAGGACGGGTGAGCCGAGCCCCGAACCGTCCAGGACCCTTACGGTTCCCGCGCGTTCGGCGATCCACAGCGTGTCGTCGGGGCCGGCCGCGCCGGCGGACGGGCCCTGGGCCTTGGCCACTTCGGTCAGGGAGGCGTTCACCGGTTGAACCGGGTTGGCGGGCTCGTCGGCCGACGCCGTGGCTAAGGCCAACGACGTGACGAGGCAGAGCGTGCCGATGATCGCCGAGCTTCTGGTGCGAAATTTCACCGTGGCCTCCTGGAGGCGGCGAATGGGGGGAGATCACCCGGCTGCTCGAGCGGAGTTGAGTGGGGGCGCGAGCCGGCAGGCAACCTGGGTGGGGGAAGGGTGTGTCACCGGCTACAGGTGAGGATAGGGGGACGGACACGGCCTGGCCTAGACCAGCGTTACGGCATCTTCTTCCGCGGGAAGCTCCGCGGCGCGCTCCGCGGCGAGTTCCGCAGTGCGTTCCCCGGCGGCCCGGCCCCTCCGCAAGTCGGTAGTCGGCCAAACCTCGACGCGAACCCGACCGGTGACGCACGCGTGCCGATGTCCTCGCTCCCCGATGGGAGCGCTCCACTCACCCTCAACTACCGCTCAACGCAAGGTGATTGCGTTGGAACGCTTGACAGTCATCGGATGCGCCGTCAGTTTGGGAGCGCTCCCACAAGCGCGCTTCCCCACCCGCTTCGCCCTCACCTGCCTCCCCCCACCCGATTCCCCTACTTCTCCCTCCCCGAGCGTCACGGACCCCTGAACCCGTCCGTCGATACCCGCGACGGACGTACGAGAGGAACACGGAGCCGCAATGAGAATCCGAGGCACCACCCCGCACGCACCGCGCAGAAGGACGGCCGCCGGGCTGTCCGCCCTGATCATGGGCGCATCGCTCGCGGTCGCCGTCCCCGGACAGGCGTCGGCCGCCGCCCGCGTCGACAACCCCTACGCGGGCGCCACCGCGTACGTGAATCCCGACTGGTCCGCCAAGGCCGCCGCGGAACCCGGCGGCGGCGCCATCGCGAACGAGCCGTCGTTCGTCTGGATGGACCGCATCGCCGCCATCGAAGGCACACCCGGCGCGCGAGGCTTACGAGCGCACCTCGACACGGCCGTGAGCCAGGGGGCCGACCTCTTCCAGGTCGTCGTCTACAACCTGCCGGGCCGGGACTGTGCCGCGCTCGCCTCCAACGGCGAACTCGGTCCCACCGAACTCGACCGGTACAAGAACGACTACGTCGACCCCATCGCCGAGATACTCGGCGACCCCGCCTACGCGAGTCTGCGCATCGTCACGCTGATCGAACCGGACTCGCTGCCCAACCTCGTCACCAACGCCGGAGGCACGGCCGGTTCGACGCCCGAGTGCGCCACGATGAAGGCCAACGGCAACTACGAGAAGGGCATCGGGTACGCCCTGCACACGCTCGGCGCCCTGCCCAACGTCTACAACTACGTCGACGCGGCCCACCACGGCTGGCTCGGCTGGGACTCCAACTTCGTCCCCGCGGCCGAGCAGTTCAAGAAGGCCGCGACGACGGAGGGCGCCACCGTCGCCGACGTCCACGGCTTCATCGTGAACACGGCCAACTACTCGGCGCTGAAGGAGCCCCACTTCGCGGTGACCGACTCCGTGAACGGCACCACGGTGCGTCAGTCGCGCTGGGTGGACTGGAACTACTACGTCGACGAGCTCTCGTTCGCCCAGGGGCTGCGCACCGAACTGGTCCGCCAGGGCTTCGCCGCCGACCTCGGCATGCTCATCGACACCGCCCGCAACGGCTGGGGCGGCTCCTCCCGGCCCACCGGTCCCGGACCGCTGACCGGAGTCGACGCCTATGTCGACGGCAGTCGCACCGACCGCCGCATCCACGCGGGCAATTGGTGCAACCAGAGCGGCGCGGGCATCGGCGAGCGGCCCACGGTCGCGCCCGAGCCGGGGATCGACGCCTACGTCTGGGCGAAGCCCCCGGGCGAGTCCGACGGCAGCAGCGAGCCCATCGACAACGACGAGGGCAAGGGCTTCGACCGGATGTGCGACCCGACGTACACCGGCAACGGCCGCAACGGCTTCAACCTCACGGGCGCCCTGCCCGACTCCCCGGTGGCCGGGCACTGGTTCTCCGGACAGTTCCAGGAACTGCTCCGCAACGCCCACCCGCCGCTCGACGCGGGCAGCGGCACCGCGGGCCGGTGACACACGCGGGCCGTGGCCGACGGGAGCCGTTCCTGTCGGCCACGGCCCGCACGCCGGTTCAGCGCACGTCGACGCGGTCACCGGAACTGGTCGTGCCCAGCCGGGACGAGGTGGCCGTGAACTGAGCCTTCCACGTGCCGTCCTTCTTCGCGGTGAACCCCTTCGAGAAGACGCCCTTGCTGTTGGTCTTCACGGTGGCCAGCTTGCTCCACTTGCTGGAACCGTCGGCCTTGAACAGGATGCTGACCGACTGGCCGGAGGTGTTCTTCCAGGTGCCGTCGAGGCTGCGCAGGGTGCCCTTGACGGTGATGGTGCGTCCCTTGCGGACCGGCTCGGGGGAGGCGTTGAAACCGGACACGGCGGTCCGCAGCTTGACGTCCACGGAGTCCAGGGAGCTGACGGCCGCGGCACGGTCGGCGGTCCCCGCGTAACGGGCGCGCCAGGTGCCGTCCTTGACGGCGGTGACCGATGCCGAGACGGCGCCCTTGCTGTTCGTGGTGACCGTGGTGGTCCGGTTCCAGGTCTTGCCGCCCTTCGACCGGAACTCGATCAGGACGGGCGCCTTGGCCAGCGGACGCCAGACGTCGTCCGTGGCGCCGGCGGTCTGGAGCGTGCCGACCACCTTCAGCTTGGAGCCCTTGCCGACCGGCTCCGGCGAGGCGTTGAAGGAGATGATCCGGGCGGGCACGGCGGACACCGTGAGCGTGGCGGCCGACGTCGCCGTCTCACCGGTCGCGTTGACGAAGACGGCGCGGTAGCGGTGGCCGTCGAGCGCGGCGGACGCCTTCACCGACAGGGTGGCGGAGGTGGCCTTGGCGACGGTGCTCCAGGTCGCGCCGCGGTCGGTGCTGCGCTCCCAGCGGACCGTGTCGTCGCCCGTCGCGGCCGCGGTGAACGTGCCGGTGGCGCCCGAGCGGACGGTACGCGACGCGGGGTGCCGGGTGACGGTGGGGGCCGGGGCCGTGACGCCGAACTTCAGCGGCTGGGCCACGTCCTGGGCGCGCGAGGGCATCCAGGTGGGGTCGCCGCCGTCGTGCGAGTTGAAGCTCGTGACGAAGCAGGCGGTGGTACGGCAGTCGACGGCGGGCGCCCCGGAGGGGGTGAACGTCTCGGTGAGCTTCGCGGTGACGCTGAAGGTGCCGTCGGCGCCGACCTGGCGGACGTACACCGCGTTCCCGTAGACGCTGGGGTAGGTGGTGCCGGGCAGGGCGATGGACTGGGCCAGGTACACCCCGCGCCCGGGCTGATAGCCCTTGCCGCTGATGGTGACCTCGGTCTCCGCGCCCAGCCCGCCGACCTGGCTGACCGTCAGCGTGGGGACGCTGACGCCGCCGCTGACGGCGAGGGGATCCAGGACGGTGCCGACCGGGTACATGGGGTGGCCCTGGTAGGCGAAGATCTCCGCGCCCTCGGCGGTGAGCGTGGCCGTGATGCCGCGCCAGTCGAGGGTGGATCCGTCGAGGGCGCCCGCCGTCGCCGTGAGGGCGGCGAGCGGCACGCCGGGGGTGGTGACCGGGGCCTCACCTGCGACGAGATCGGTCGTCAGGTCCACGTGGAGCGTGCCCCGGCCGTCCTTGATGACGACACGCGGGTTGGCGAGGGTGATGGCGGTGATGCCGTGGCTGGGCACGGCGTAGGTGACCGAGCCGCCGAAGCGCACATCGGCGGAGCGCCGGGCAGGGTCCACCGAGCCGTGCCTGACGGGATAGCCGATCAGCCCGGCCGCGTCCTTGGTCGCGCCGCCGGCCACCTCCACCGAACCGCCCGAGCCCGTGACGTAGCGGACCCAGGACTCCTTGAAGCCCCACGAGGACCCGCCGGACACCAGGATCGGGGAGGCCGCCGACGTGCTGCCCGGGGCCTCGGCCGGTGCGGCGGCGTGGACGCCCGGGGCGGCGGACGCGGGTACGGCGAGGACGCCGGCGCCCACGGATATGACGGTGAGGGCGGCGAGAGCGGCCAGGCGGCCGCGGCGGGGCATGGACATGCGCTGCATGTCTCCTTCGGGGGAGGGGGACGGCGCACGTCTGGACGGAGCCGTTCCCGGGAGGCGAACGAAAGAAGGGGGGATACCGGCTTCTTGGAATGTGGGGACCCGAAGACGACAACCGCATATTAGGTGAGGCTTACCTAAATGTCACGATGGGGGTGTGTCGCCGCCGCGAGCCGCCGGCCGGCTCCGTCGCCACCTGCCCGCGCCGCTCCCCGAAGCCGCGGCGCCGGGCCCGTCACCCCGGGCGGCCGGTGTTGAGCCGGGCGGCCTGACGCGTCAGGTGGGCGCGCTCGGCGAGGGTGGGGGCCTTGTGGGCGGCCTCCGCGTACAGCCGTGCCGCCGTCGCCAGATCGCCGTCACGCTCGTGGAGATACGCCGCCACCGCCGTGTGACGGGGCAACGATTCGCTCAGCGCGGCGAGTTCGGCCAGCCCGGCGCGCGGACCGTCGGCCTCGCCGACGGCCACCGCCCGGTTCAGCCGGACGACCGGGCTGTCCGTCAGGCCCGCCAGCTCGTCGTACCACTCGACGATCTGCACCCAGTCCGTCTCCTCGGCCGCCCGCGCGTCCGCGTGGAGCGCCGCGATGGCGGCTTGGGCCTGGAACTCGCCCAGCCGGTCGCGGACGAGCGCCGCCTGCAGGATCTCCACCCCCTCGGCGATCATTACGGTGTCCCAGCGCCCCCGGTCCTGCTCGGCGAGCGGCACCAGGCTCCCGTCCGGCGCGGTCCGGGAGGCGCGCCGGGCGTGGTGGAGCAGCATCAGGGCGAGCAGCCCCGCCACCTCCGGGTGGTCGATCGCGGCCGCTAGCTGCCGGGTCAGCCGGATCGCCTCGGCGGCGAGGTCGACATCACCGGAATAGCCCTCGTTGAAGACCAGATAGAGGACGCGCAGCACGGTGGCGACATCGCCGGGCTGATCGAACCTCACACCGGCGACGGTGCGCTTCGCCCGGCTGATGCGCTGCGCCATGGTGGCCTCGGGCACCAGATAGGCCCGGGCGATCTGGCGGGTCGTCAGCCCGCCGACGGCACGCAGCGTGAGCGCTACGGCCGACGACGGCGTCAGCGACGGATGGGCGCACAGGAAGTAGAGCTGGAGCGTGTCGTCCGTTGCGGGCGCGGGTCCCGGCGCGGGCTCCTCGTCGACGCGGTCCTCCCGCCGCCTGCGGGCGGCCTCGGCCCGGGTCGCGTCGAGGAACCGCCGCCAGGCCACGGTGACCAGCCAGCCCTTCGGGTCCCGCGGCTGCTCGTCCGGCCAGACGCGGACCGCCTCGACCAGGGCGTCCTGCACGGCGTCCTCGGCCGCCGCGAAATCGGCTCCGCGGCGGACGAGGATCCCGAGGACGCTCGGTGTGAGGCTGCGCAGCAGGGCCTCGTTCATCGAGACGTCACTCCGTGACGGTGGGCGGTGCGGTCAGGAACGGGCGCACCTCAAGCCACTCGTGGATCGGCTTCCCACCCGCCCCCGGAGCGGCCGACAGCTCACCGGCCAGCTCGACGGCACGGTCGTAACCGTCGACGTCGATGATCATCCAACCGGCGATGAGGTCCTTGGTCTCGGCGAACGGCCCGTCGGTGACCGGCGGCCGGCCCTCACCGTCGTACCGGACCCACGCACCCTCGGGAGCGAGCGCCTGACCGTCGACGAACTCCCCGGTCTTCTCCAGCCGGTCCGCGAAGTCCTGCATGTACTGCATGTGCGCCGAGATCTCCTCCGGCGTCCACCGGTCCATCGGTACGTCGTTGACCGCGGCCGGGGCTCCGCGGTAGTGCTTCAGCAGCAGGTACTTGGCCATGGTCTTACTCCTCGATGCGGTGCGACCCATTCTGGTCGCTCTCACCACGGGGACGGAGCCGGATCCTGGTTCTCGACATCGTCGCCCGAAAACTTCTCGACTTTTTCCGGCGGGCCGCGAACGAGCCCGCGATCACTGCTCCCGCAGGCCCCACGGGGACCCGTACGCGACGAGCAGATCGAGGAACGGACGCGGGTCCAGGGCCTCGGCGCCGAGCACACCCACGCCGCTCCACACGCCGGTCGCCACGAGCTCCAGGGCGATCACCGGGTTGATGGCCGTCTGCCAGACCACGGCCTGGGAGCCGTACTCCCGCATCGACCACTGGTTGTCGACCACGTGGTAGAGGTACACCTCGCGGGGCGCGCCGTCCTTGGCGCCCTTCACCCAGGTGCCGGCACAGGTCTTGCCGTGCATACGGTCGCCGAGCGAGGCCGGATCCGGCAGGCAGGCCGCGACCACATCGCGCGGCGACACGTCACCGCCGGGCACACTCACCTTGTCCGTACGGTCCAGACCGAGCTTGTGGAGCGTCTTGAGGGTGTCGATGAACTCGTCGCCCAGCCCGTACTTGAAGGTGACCCGCCGGGACTCCACCCAGCGCGGGATCAGCAGCACCTCCTCGTGCTCGACGTTGACGCATTCGACCGGCCCGATGCCCTCGGGGAAGTCGAAGACCTCCGGCTCGCTGAACGGGGCCGTGGTGAACCAGCCCCGGTCCTTCTCCCAGACCACCGGCGGGTTCAGACACTCCTCGATGGTGGTCCAGATCGAGAACGACGGAGCGAAGTCGTAGCCGTCGACGGTGAGATTCGCGCCGTCGCGGACACCGATCTCCTCGATCGTGTCGAACAGCTCGTCCGCGGCGTACCGGGCGAAGACATCGGAGAGCCCCGGCTCGACGCCCACCCCGACGAGCGCGAGCCGGCCGGCCTCCTCCCACGCGGCGGCGCGCTCGAACTGCCCGTCGCCGAGCTTGACCCCGCACTCCTCGTACGGGCGCTCCGGATGCGGCGAGGAGAGGGACATGGCCATGTCCAGATAGTCGACGCCCGCGGCCAGCGCCGCCTCGAACAACGGCATCACGAACCGGGGGTCGGTGGCGTTCACGAGGATGTCGCACCGCTGCTCGGCGAGGAGGGCGGTGACCGCCTCCCGGTCCGAGGCGTCGATGCGCAGCGCGGTGAACCGGGCCCGCTCCTCGCCGAGCGCGGCCACCGCGGCCTCGGCCCGGGAGAGGTCGTAGTCGGTGACGATCATGTGGTCGAAGAACGAGCGGCGGGCGGCGATCCTGGTGATCGCCGTACCCACGCCACCTGCGCCGACGAGCAGTACGCGCATGGCGGATGTGCCTTTCGTCGATGAGCCGGGCCGTGCGGCCCGATGCCCTTGGATTCGTCCATGAAAGGGGCGCACTTGAGTAACGTCAACGCTGTTGGCATAAGCTCGGAATCCGACAGGTCCGCGCCTACGCCGAGACCGGAACCAGTCCGGAAGAGGGGATCCGATGGCGAAAGAAGTGGTTCCGGAGGAGGGACGCCGGCGCAGAAGGCCGACCAAGCAGGGCGTGGTCGTCACCCAGCAGCTGATCGTCGAGACGGCGCTGCGCATGCTCCACGAACACGGCAGGGACGGACTGACCGTGCGACGCCTGGGCATCGCCCTGGGCGCCGACCCGAGCACGCTCTACCGCTACTTCCGCGGCATCGACGACCTGACCCTGGCGATCGCCGACGAGCTGATCGGCCGCGCGATGCGGGGATGGCGGCCCGGTGGCGCGTGGCGCAACGACCTGCGCGAGGTGGGCCTGCGCATCCACACCGCCTACCTCGCCCACCCGGAGGCCGCGGTGCTGACCGCCAGCAGGGTCAGCGGCCGGGCCAACGAGATCGCCGGCGACGAGGCGGTCCTCGGCATCCTGCGGTCCACCGGACTGCCCGACACGGACGTCGTCCGCATCTACCAGGCGTTCGTCGACCAGGCACTCGCCTTCGCCGCACTGGATGCCGCGAGCCTGGCCCTGCCCGAAGCGGCACGCGCCGCCGACGAGCGGGTCTGGCGCGCCACCTACGCCCGGCTGCCCGCGAAGACCCACCCGAACATCGCCGCCACCGCGCCGCTGCTGGTGGCGAGGATGAACGACAGCGCCTACCCGACGGCGCTGGAGATGCTCCTCGACAGCGCGGCGGCGAGCGTCCGGCGCGCGCGGCACGGAAGCGGCCCGGACGACGCGGGCGTCGCCTGAAGCAGCTCGCCCGAGACCGTCCGCCCGAGACCGCTCCACCGAGCGCCCTCGACCGAGACCGCTCGGTGGCGGCCGTACGGTTCCACCTGGCGGCCCCCGGGGCCGCGGCGCAGACTGGCCGGAGACGACAGCATCCCGGAGAGGCCTGGGCGATGGGCGAGTACGCGGACCTTCCAGGTGTCAGGACCTGGTACGAGACCGAGGGGACCGGCGACCCGCTGGTCCTGCTGCACGGCGGCTTCTGCACCAACGACACATGGGGCGCGCAGCGCGCCGAACTCGCCGCCGCCTACCGCGTCCTCCTGCCGGAACGCCGCGCCCACGGGCACACGGCGGATGTGGCGGGGCCGCTGACGTACCGGGACATGGCCGAGGACACCGTGGCCTTCCTGGAGCAGGTCGTCGAGGCACCGGCGCATCTGGTGGGCTGGAGCGACGGGGGAGTGGTAGCGCTGCTCGTCGCCATGGCCCGGCCCGACCTCGTGCGCAAGGTCGTGGCGATCGGCGCCAACTTCCGTCCGGGCCCCGAGTGTTTCGTCGAGCCGTCGATGCTCGACGCGATGACGCCGGAGGGGCCCGACCTCGCCTTCTTCCGGGAACTGTACGAACCCGTCGCACCGGACGGCGCGGGCCACTGGCCGGTGGTGGCCGCGAAGGTGATCGACATGTGGCGCACCCAGCCGACGCTCACGACCGAGGAACTGGCCCGGGTCGCGGCGCCCACCCTCGTCATGGCCGGCGACGACGACCTGATGACGCCGGAACACACGATCGCCCTCTACCGCGCGATCCCGGACGCACAGCTCGCGATCGTGCCCGGCGCGTCCCATCTGGTTCCGCTGGAGAAGGCGGCTCTGGTCAACCGCTTGATCCTCGACCATCTCGCGCAGGACGCGGTGGAGACGATGATGCCCATCAGACGGGCGAAGACGGAAACGGGGACTTCCGACGACACCGTGCTCTGACCGGCCGATACTCGGCCCCGACGCTCCACAGGCCACCCGATCCGCGCGGCCGCCTCATCGCCGCCGGAGCCGCGGGAGCTCAGCCCTCCGTGCAGCTGAAGTCCTGCGGTGAGGTCCGCAGCTTGCCCAGCAGCCGGCGCAGCGCCCCCTGATCGCGTACGGACAGGTCCGCGAAGAGCTCCTGCTCCACGGTGTCGAGCGCCAGATCCGACGTGCTGAGCTGCGCGGTCCCCTGCGGGGTGATCTCGACGATGTGCCGGCGGCGGTCCGCGGTGTCGCGTCGACGGCGTACGAGATCGCCGCCCTCCAGATCGTTGAGCAGGGCGACGAGAACGCTGGGGTCGACGTCGAGCCGCTCGATCAGCGCCTTCTGCGTCACCGGCCCCTCGGCCAGCTGCAGCAGCGTCATCATGTGCCGCGGAGTGAGCCCGGTGGCCGCGAGAGCCTTGTGGATCAGGGTCTGTGTCGCATTGCCGTGGTAGGCGAGCAGGAAGCCGAGGCGTTGGTCCGGAGACATCGACGACCCCGCGGAGTCCTGGGTGACCCTGTCCTGAGCTGGCATTCCCCCACGGTATCAGGGCGTCCATTGTGGAACGGTGGAAATCGTTTATAGTCATCAACGATATATTCAGATCCATCATTGATGATCCCGAGGTAACCCATGTTCATCGCCTACGCCGTGGTCGGCGTCCTCCTCGCCCTCGCCATCGGCGCCTCCGCCGTGCTGACGTTCACGCGCAACGAGGCCATCACGGCCTCGATGGGCAAGGTGGGCGTTCCCGACACCTGGTTCCCCCGGCTCGCCTCGCTCAAGGCGGCGGGCGCCCTCGGCCTCCTGATCGGCCTCGGTGTGCCGCTGATCGGGTCGGCCGCCGCCATCGGCGTCTTCCTGTACTTCATCGGGGCCGTCGTCGCCCACGTGCGCGCCAAGGACTACGAGATCGCCCCGGCGGTGGTGCTCGCCCTGCTGGCGGCCGCCGCGTTGGTCCTGCGCGTACTGTCCGCCTGAGCGCCGCGCCGCCGACGGCGGCGCGCGGGATCGGTACGGAGACCAGCGCGGAGATCAGCAGCAGGCAAGATGTGCGCATTTATGCTGGCTCGATGCGATCTGCTCCTTGGTGGGCCTTGGTCACCTCCGGCTGCGCCCCCGTGCTTCTGGTCGGTTCCTGGATGATTGCGCAACTGCGCCAAGGCCCGGAGTACGACCCCGCGCGGCACACCCTGAGCGTGCTGGCCGCCTACGGCGCGACCAGCTACTGGCTGATGACAGGGATGCTGCTGGTGCTGGGGACGTGTTACGTGCTGACGGCGAACGCGCTCCGGCAGGCGGCGTTGCCCGGGCGGGTGGCCCTGGCCGGCGGCGGACTGTGCGCCCTGGCCCTGACCCTGGTGCCCGCGCCGAGCAGCGGCGGGGCGCTGGAGCACGGGGCGGTGGCCACAGCAGGCGTCCTGCTGCTGGCGGTGTGGCCTCCACTGGCCGCCGTACGGGGGCGGAAGCCGGTGCCGTGGGGGCTGAGACTCGATGTGTCCCTCGCCGCGAGCGCGCTGATGGGCGCGAGCGCTCTGTGGTTCCTGGCGGAGCTGCAGAGCGATGGCGCGCCCGGCGTCGCCGAGCGCGTGGTGACGTTCGTCCAGGCGCTGTGGCCCTTCCTGGTCGTCGTCTCCTGCCGCAGAAACGCGGCCTGACGAGCCGCCACCGCAAGAACGCCACCTGCCTGCCGGGGCGCCGACCACCGGGCAGGCGTCCGGTACGACTCAACGACGTCCAACGTGCCCGCGCCGCAGCCAGGCGTCGATGGCCGCGTAGTCGCTGTCCGTCAGGCCCCACCGGGATCCACCCGGTGAAGCAGCGCGGGGCCCGGGTGATGGGCGGAGATCCAGTCCCGGTCGGTGCCGGTGATCTCGTCGTCGACCCAGACGAAGGGACGGCTCAAGAACCCGGGTCTTCCAGTGGAGCCCGTTCCTCTCGTCCTCATCCTCGTCGCCCGGACGAGCTCGCAGGGCAGCGCCCTGAGCCGCGGTCCGTGCCGGGGGTCGATCCTGCTCAGGAGCGGATTCGCGCGGTGGGATGCACGGGAACACGATAGCGATGGACCCGAACCGCCCACGGCTCCACCGCCCCACGGCTCCACCCCACGGACCTGCCGCCCACAGCCTGCCGCCCACGGATCCGCCGTCAGACCCGGGCGGCACGCGGCGCGAACGCCCCCACGGACGGCTCCGGGGCGACAGCAACCCGCTGTCGCCCCGAAACCCCGCGCCGGACCGGCCTAGCCGAGCGGCTCGACCCACACATTGCGGTAGCGGATCTTGCTTCCGTGGTCCTGGAGCTTGATCGCCCCGGCCGTCGGACCCTCGGCCGCCCCGCCGCCGGTCGCCCCGTCGACCGCCACGTCGTCGTGGACGGTGACGCCGTTCCACACGACGGAGATCCGGGCGTCCTCCGTCTTGTTGCCCGATGCGTCGTAGCGGGCGGCGCGGAAGGTGATGTCGTACGTCTGCCAGGTCTCCGGCGCCGTGGCGGCGTTCACGTCCGGAGCCTTCTTGGTGTAGATCGCCCCGGCCTCGTTGTCGGCGAGCGTGGTGTCACCGTACGAGTCCAGGATCTGCACCTCGTAACGCTCCTGCAGGTACACGCCGCTGTTGGCACGGTCCTGGCCGGTCACGTCCGGCGGAAGGTTCGGCAGCCAGAACTCGACATGCGCACGGAAGTCCTGGAACCCCTGCTTGGTCCGCAGGTCCCCGCCGGATATCTCCATCTCCCCATCGCTCACCGGCCATTCGGGCGTGCGGCCGTCCGGATGCTGCCAGGCCGCCTGGTCCGTGCCGTCGAAGAGCTGGACACGGGCGCCCTTCGGATGGACGGTGATCATGTCCAGGTTCACATGGCCGGTGTCGCCACTGTCGTACGAGTACGTGATCGTGTTGCGGCCCTCACGCAGCTCCAGTTGCTCGGTCCCCGTCGACCAGGTCTTCCAGTCGGTGGTGGACAGCAGCTCGATCTGCCGCACCTTCTCGCCGTTGACGTGGACGCTCACCGTCTTGGTGCCGGGAGCCGGGTTCGGCCCGTTGGAGTAGCGCAGACCCACGTCGTGCGGACCCGCCTCACCGGCCTCCACATCGAAGGTGACCGCCGCGCCCTCTTCGCCGAAGTTGTCGACGAATCCGCCGCCGGAGTAGCCCGCGTGCTCGGTGTCGACGCCCGCGCCTCCGGTGAGGGTGCCCTCCTCCGCCTCGTACTGGGTGGCCGGAGGCTGGTCGCCCGGCAGCGAGTTGAGCGTGTACCAGGCCTCGGTGCTCCACAGCTCCGTACCGTCGGCGGAGCTGAAGGGGCGCGGCGAGCGGACGTGGACCACACGGTTCGCCTTGAGCCCCGGAATGGTCAGCGTGACCTTCTTGCCGTCCTCGGAGAGTGTGGCCGCGCTGACGGCGAGCGACTCCTCGTCGATCTTGGGCCCGCCGTACTGCGGCGTGGGGGCGTACGTCCACTGATCGACCCGGTAGCTCTCGGCGAGCTTCGCGGCCGTCTCCTCGGAGAGCGGCTCGGTGTACTCCAGCTCGAAACCGCCGGGCTCAGCGCGCATGGCCAGGATATCGAAGGCCTTGTCACCACTGGGGGAGAGCTTCTGGAGCCCGTAGGTCAGCTTGCCCTCCTGGCCCCAGTTGCCGCCCGCGCCGAGCCCGCCGGCGTAGATCGCGCCGTCCGGGCCCATGCTGATCCGGTTGACGCCCGCCTCCAGGCCCTGGGTGAAGCGGAAGACCGCGCCCTGGTACTCGCCGTCGACCTTCTCCAGGTAGGCGCGCTGGATCCCGCCGTACGTGACGTCGCCGAACAGCATCTGCCCGGCGAACCGGCCCTCGGTCAACTGCAGCGGCGTACTGGGCGAGTTGGCTATCTCGTTCTGCGGCAACCACAGCACCGGCTTGGTGACCGGCTTCGCGTCGAACGGGCCCGCCGGGTTGGTGTAGTGGTTGAAGAACCGGTCCTGCTTGATGTGGAGCAGCTTCGAGGAGGGCAGCCAGCCGCCCTGGTTGTCGAGCACGAACATGTCGCCCTCGGGCCCCCAGCCGATGCCGTTGGGCGTACGCAGGCCACCTGCGACGTAGTCGACCTCGCCGGTCTCCTTGTTCACCTTGATGGTCGATCCGCGGTTCGGCGCCGGCTGCGGATCGGTCGTCGCCCCGCCCAGGTTGATCGCCACGGACAGGTTCAGATAGAAGTACCCGTCCCGGTAGAGCAGGCCGAAGGCGAACTCGTGGAAGTTCCCGCCGTACGGCCAGGTCGCGACCGTCCGCCGCTCATCGGTCACGTCGTCGCCGTCGGAGTCGGTGAGCTCGGTGAGTTCGTGCTTCTGGGAGACGTACAGCTTGCCGTCGACGGCCTTGATGCCCATGGGCTCCTTGAGGCCCTCGGCCACCTTCTTCGCCGTCACACCGCCGGGACCGGTCTCGCCCTGGACGCCGTCGAGGAGATAGACCTCTCCGGTCTCGTTGTCCGTGCCGCCCCAGGTGGTCACGGCGAGCCGGCCGTCGGGCAGCCAGTCCATCGCGGTGACCTGCGGTTCGAAGCCCGCGGGGCGCAGGTCGGTGAGCGCGTAGTCCGGGTGCACCTCGGTCAGGGGCAGCCCGTCGCCGGGGGAGTCGAGCGCGCCCTCGCACTCCTTGCGGCCCGGCGCCGTCACCCGTACGACATCGGCGTCGGTGCTCAGCACGGAGTTCGGTACGACGGCGAAGTCCCCGGCGCCGGGCGGCTTCCACTCCAAGGTGACCTGCTGTCCGCCCGTACGGTCGAAGTGGTCGATCCGCAACGCGTGGTGACCCTCCGTCAACTCAGCGAAGCCGTCCTTGGGTTCTGCGCCGTGCAGCCCGTCGTGGTCGATGACGGTGGAGTCGTCGATCCGCAGCCGCGAACCGTCGTCGCTGGTCAGCCGGAAGGCGTACGCCCCGTCCTCGGGCACGGTGAGGTTGGCCGTGACCTGGGAGACGAAGTGGTCGCCGAAGCCGAAGTCGTCCGGCGAGCTCCAGTCGATTTCGGGCATCAGCTTGTCGACGTTCGGCGTCTGCCCGGCCTTGATGTCGCACAGTTCGCTGAGGGGGACCTGCACATCGAAGACGCGCAGGGTGACGCCCGGCTCCTGCGGCGGGAGGTCGTCCCGCGGCGCCGGCGCGGCTGTGGCCGGCACGGCGGAGAAGGCGCCGACGAGGAACGCGGAGACCAGCAGACCGGTGAGATGTCTGCGGCAACGGTGGAGCGGCCGTGGATGCATTCTTCCTCCTGGCCCCTCGCGGCGAGGGGCACGTCGCGGCGGTGGGTGGGGCCACCCGGCGCCCGGGGGTGAACGGTCGGCTCGTGCGGTGGGGCAGCGCATGCTCCGGACAAGCTCCGGTGGCTGCGCCGAGAACAGTAGGAGGCTTCTACCGGCGGCGTCCATACTTCGTCACCACAGTGTTCAAAGTTCGCCGGTGATGATGCAAAGTGCTCAAACCCCTTGATGTACCAGGCATCTGGCGGTCAGTCAGCAACCAGCAGATGCCTGTACACCCCCCGCTACGCGTCCGGTTCCGCCGCGCAGTCGAGATCCCGTGCCGGGCGCTGACCAGTCGTCAGGAACCTTGTCACCGCGTCGTTCGCGCAGACGTTGCCGTCGAACGGATAGACACCGTGCCCACCCTGATCGGCCGTCACCATCACGGCCCGCTGGCCGAACGCCCGCCGCAGCTCCCGGGCGCCTGCCAGCGGCGTCCCCGGGTCGCGCTCGTTCTGCACCATGAGCACGTTCGACGGACCCCGGTCACCGATCCGCACCGGCGGCTCGACCCGCCCGGTCGGCCAGAACGCGCACGGCCCGATGCTCGCCGTGGAGCCACCGAGCATCGGATACCGCACCCGGTCGACCGCCGCATTGCGCTGGTACTCCCGAACCGTCCCCGGCCAGCGCGCATCACCGCAGATGACATGCAAGCGCGATGCCATGAGGTTCTCCAGGTCCGCCGGCAGCGGCAAGTAGGGCGGCAACGGCCGGTCCGTGTCGAGCGCCTGCCAGAACGCCGCCAGATGCGGCATGAGGGCATCCGCGTACAGCCGTTCGAACGTGGCCGCGCGGAACGCCGTCCCGTCGACACCCTGGACGGGCTTTTGCTCAAGCCGCTTCGCGAGGTCGAAGAACTTCGCGGTCACCTGCTCCGGCGTGGTCCCCAGACCGTACTCGGGGTGCGCGGCCGCGAACTCCGCGAAGTCCGGGAACCGGTCCTCCAGCCCCCGGGCGAACAACCGCATGGCCGTGACGTCGTAGCCGCGGGGACCCAGATTGCTGTCGAGCACGACCCGGTCCCCGCGCTTCGGGAACATCGTCGTGTACACCGCACCGAGGTACGTGCCGTACGAATGGCCGAGGTAGGAGATCTTCCGCTCGCCGAGCGCCGCCCGGATCCGGTCCATGTCACGCGCGGTGTTCGCGGTGGTGATGTGCGGCAGCATCCACGCCGTCCGCGAGGTGGCGCACTGCCGTGCGACGGTCCGCGCGTAGCCCGCTTCCCGTGTGACGTCGGCCGCGGTGTGCGCGTACGGGGCGAAACTGCCGCGGTGCTGCTGCTCCTGCGTCAGATCACAGGTCACCGGAGAGCTGCGGCCGACGCCACGGGGATCCAGGCCGATCACGTCGTAGGAGTCCAGCACCTCCTGGGGCAGACCCGACGCGGCGAGAACGGCCGGATAGCCGAGCCCCGAACCCCCGGGACCGCCCGGATCGGTCAGCAGCACACCACGGCGCTTCGACGGGTTCTCGCTCGCCAGCCGGGAGATCGCGATCTCGATCCGGCGGCCGTCCGGGCGCCGGTAGTCCAGCGGGACGTCGAGCGTCGAGCACTGCAGACGGGGCGCGGCGACGTCCTCGGGGCACGGGCCCCATCGCACGGTGTCCGGACCCGCCCCCGCGGCGCCCGGAGTCGCCGCCGACGCTCCCGGCATCGCGGCCGCCACCGCCACCGCACCGGCGGCGAGGGCAAGGGACAAGGATCTACGCATCAGATGTCCTCCTGGAATACTGAAATATGGGCGCATGAAGCGCCGGATGATGCGGGCTCACAGCGCCCGCCGCTGACTGCGTGAAGCGGGTGACGGATATGCGGTCGTGAGGGCGGCCACCGCTCTGTCGCCCTCACCTCCTCGGCCGCGCGGAACACCGGGGACGCGGTCCCGCACCGGTTCGGACCGTCTCCCGGCCGCAGACCGCCCCGTGACCTCCGGCCTGCTCGACGGCGGACTCCCGGCGGATGCGCGCCCAGCCACCGGCCACCACCGAGAGCAGCGCGACGAGCCCGAGGAGCACCATCGGACCGGCAGAGCCGCCGGGCACCCGGCCGAGGAGACCCCACAGCAGCTCGGTGTCCCGGTCGAGCAGGCCACGGATCACCGCCTGGGACGCCAGGGCCGTCACCGCCATCCCGGCCGCCTCGAGCGCCACCAGGCCACGCTCACGCATCGCGCCACTCCGCCCCACGTCCGGTCGTTTCGGTACAGGGACGAGTCTGTCCGCGCGGCGGAACCGGGCACATCGGCCCCGCGGCCCCGAGCGGGACCGACCAGTGGCGAGGCGTTCGTACGACTCCGGTCGAAGACGCATCCGCCCTGGGGCTGACTCCCCGGCCCTGCGGCTTCGCGATACTGAACGGGTGAACACGGACGGCGCGCCACGGCTCGGATGGTGGCAGCAGACCTGGCGGCTGGCGGCGGCCGCGGTGCTGAGCGTGCCGATCTGGCTCTACATCGGCGTGCTGCTGCACAACCAGGGCGCCGGACCGGACCCCTGGTTCCGCATCGGTGATCCGCTGGTGGCCCTCGCCTGCCTGATCGTGTTGCCGTGGCGGCGGCGGTTCCCGCTGGCCGTCGCCATGACGGTCACGATCGCCTCGACCGCGTCGGCGCTCGCCACCGGCGCCGCCCTTCTGGCCCTGGGCTCGATCTCCACCCGCCGTCGGCCCGTGGAGATCGGGGCGGTCGTCCTGGCCTATGTGACCGCGACGCAGTTCGTGGGCGGGTTCTACCCGGTCCAGAACCCGCCGGGCACGTTCTGGTTCCAGCTCGCGCTGCCGGCCCTGACCGCCGGCATCGCGGTGGCCGTGGGCATGGCCATCGGCGCGCGACGCGTCGAGGTGCGGTCTCTGCGGGACCGTGCGGAGAGCGCGGAGCGGGAACAGGCGGCACGAGCGGCACAGGCACGGGTCCTGGAGCGCAACCGGATCGCCCGCGAGATGCACGACGTCCTCGCGCACCGCATCTCCCTGGTCGCCATGCAGGCCGGAGTGCTGGACCACCGCGGCGACCTCAGGGCCGAGGAGAACCGGCTGCTGGTCCGCGGCATCGCCGAGGGCTCCCACCAGGCTCTGGAAGAGCTGCGGGACGTCCTCGGCGTGCTCCGGGCGGACCCGGGCCACCCCGAACCACCGCAGCCCTCCCTCGACCGCATCCCCGACCTGGTGGCCGATGCCCGCGCGTCGGGCCTGGACGTCACGCTGACCACCACCGTGACGGGAACACCGACCGACGTCGTGGGCCGGACCTGCTACCGGGTGGTCCAGGAAGGCCTGACCAACGCCGCCAAACACGCTCCGGGCGCACGCGTCCACATCGCTGTCGAGGGCGGCGCGGGCGACGGACTCGGCGTCAGCGTCCGCAATTCCCCGGCCACCGACAGACCCGCACAGCGGCCACCGGCATCGGGATTCGGCCTGCTCGGCCTCACCGAACGCGTCGACCTCGCGAGCGGAACGCTCCACCACTGCCCCACACCCGACCACGGGTACGTCCTCACCGTGCGGCTGCCGTGGCCGTCCCCCACCCATGAGAAGAGAACCTGAGTGGACAGCGAGCAGCGGAAGCCGGTACGCGTCGTCATCGTCGACGACGACCAATTGGTGCGGATGGCGTTGCGGCTGGTCATCGACGGTGAGCCGGATCTGACCGTCGTCGCGGAGGCGGCTGACGGGAGGGCCGCGATCACGGTGGTGGACGAGCAGCGGCCGGACGTCGTGCTGATGGACGTACGGATGCCGGTCCTCGACGGTCTCAGCGCGACCCGTGAGCTCCTCACCCGGCCCGTGCCGCCCCGGGTGCTGATGCTGACGACCTTCGACTCCGACGACCTGGTGCTCGGCGCGCTGCGGGCCGGAGCCCTGGGGTTCGTCCTGAAGGACACCCAGCCGGCGCGGATCCTCGACGCGGTGCGGACCGTCGCGGACGGCAACCCCGTGCTGTCCCCGGCCGCCACGGCACGGGTGATCGCCGCGGCCACCGGCCCGCAGTCCTCCCATGCCCGTGACGCGTCCCGCCGGGCCGCGCGGGACCGGCTGTCGGCACTGACCGAGCGGGAACGCGAGACGGCCGGGGCGATCGCGGACGGGCTGGGGAACCCGGAGATCGCGGAGAGGCTCCACATCAGCGTCGCGACGGTCAAGGCGCACACCGGCAGCCTGTTCTCCAAGCTGGCGGTCCAGAACCGGGTGCAGGTCGCCCTGCTGGTGCGCGACGCGGAGGCATGACCCGCAGCATCACCCTGAAGGGGTCGGTTCGCACGGGAGTCGCACAAACGACAAAGGCAAGGAGGGAAACTCTCTCCTTGCCACTCTCAACTTATAGCTCACCGGGGGGCTTGCGGCAAGGCCCGGGGGATGGCGCAGAATCATCGGCCGACCGCTGTTGCCCGCGGAATCGAGGGCGACGACGTACGCGTGTTGTTGTCGGCGAACCGGGGCTGCGGTGACGTCGAATCAGGGGTGGGACCGGTCGTGAGGCTGCGGGGGTGAGCCCCGCCTGCCCGGGTGTGTCGGCCGCAGGACTCGCCGGAAGGAAGACGACCAGGGATGAGAACGTGCCCGAAGAGAAGTGTGACGGAGAGCGGGACACCGGTGATCCGGCCGGCCGCCGCGGTGCGATGGATGACGGCCGCCCCGGAGGTGTCGCGATGACCGGGCGGTACGTGGTGGATCTGCGGGAGGTCGACGAGACGCAGGTCGCGGTCGTCGGCGGCAAGGGCGCGCAGCTGGGCGGGCTGTCGAGGATCGAGGGCGTCCATGTGCCGGGTGGTGTCTGTGTGACGACGGATGCCTTCCGGCGGGTGATGGCGCACGCTCGCGCGCTCGACGGCCGGCTCGATGAGTTGTCGCGGGTGGACGCGGATGACCGGGAGGCGATCCGTACGCTCAGCGCGCGGATCCGGAGGACGATCGAGGAGATCGCCGTCCCGGACGACATCGCGGCGGAGATCACGGGCGCGCTCGCCTGTCCCGACAGTCCCGGCGGCCCCGGCGGTCTCGCCGGTCCTGGCGAGGAGGCCGCCTATGCGGTGCGGTCCAGTGCGACGGCGGAGGACTCGCCGACCGCTTCTTTCGCCGGGCAGCAGGACTCGTACCTGAATGTGGTCGGACCGTCGGAGGTCCTGCGCCGTATCAGCCATTGCTGGGCGTCGCTGTTCACGGAGCGGGCGGTGGTCTACCGGCAGCGCAACGGAATCGACCACCGTGCGGTCCGCATGGCGGTGGTCGTGCAGCGCATGGTCTTTCCGCGGGCGTCGGGTGTGCTGTTCACGGCCGATCCCGTCTCGGGGAACCGGAAGGTCGCGACGGTGGAGGCAGGCTTCGGCCTGGGCGAGGCCTTGGTGTCGGGTCTGATGAACCCGGACGTCCTCACGGTGCGCAACGGCGAGGTGGTGGCCAGGGCGATTGCCGCCAAGCGGCGGGCGGTTCGTCCGGTGCCGGGCGGTGGTACGCGGGAGGTGGCCGTCGACGCGGGGGAGCGGGAGCGTCCGGCGCTGACGGATGAGCAGGCGGTGGAGTTGGTGCGGCTGGGGCGGCGGATCGAAGCGTATTTCGGCCGTCCGCAGGACATCGAGTGGTGTCTGGTGGAGGACGGCTTCCGGATCGTTCAGAGCCGGCCGATCACCACGCTCTTCCCCGTGCCCGAGAGCGGCGACGAGGAGAACCACGTCTACGTCTCGGTGGGCCACGGGCAGATGATGACTGACCCGATGAGGCCTCTCGGGTACTCGATGTGGCAGCTGACGGCTCTGGTGCCGATGCTGGAGGCGGGCGGGAGGCTGTTCGTCGACGTCACCGAGCGGCTGGCCTCGCCCGCGACCCGCGATGGTCTCCTCGATGCGATGGGGAAGGGCGACCCGCTGATCAGGGATGCGCTGGAGACCGTGGTCGACCGCGGCGACTTCGTCCCGTCGCTCCCGGACGCGGCTCCTGGCAGGCCGCCGTCCGCCGGAGCGCCGCCCGCTCCGATCGCGAACGATCCGGCCGTCGTCACCGAGCTGATCGAGCGCAGCCGGGCGTCGGTCGAGGCGCTGGAGCGGGACATCCGGACGAAGAGCGGACCGGAGCTGTTCGCGTTTCTGCTGCAGGCTTTCGAGGAGCACAAGCGGGTGCTGAGAGATCCGCTGAGCATGCGGGCGATCATGGCGGGGATGGAGGCCACGTGGTGGCTGAACGACAAGCTGGGGGAGTGGCTGGGCGAGAAGAACGCGGCTGACACGCTGACGCTGTCCGCACCGGACAACATCACGTCGGAGATGGGGCTGGACCTGCTCGACGTCGCGGATGTGATCCGCCCGTGGCCGGAGGTGGTGGCGTTCCTGCGGGACGCCGTGGAAGCCGCGGGCACCGGAGACGCGGGCGGTGCCGGGGACGCTGGGAACGGGGATTTCCTGGACGGGCTGAAGAGGCTCCCGGGCGGGGCCGAGTCGCGCGAGGCGATCGTCGGCTATCTCGACCGGTACGGCATGCGCTGCGTGGGCGAGATCGACATCACCAGGCCGCGGTGGAGTGAGCGGCCCGTCACCCTGGTGCCGGTGATCCTCGACAACGTGCGGAATTTCGAGGCCGGTGCGGCGGGCCGGCGCTTCGAGGAGGGCCGGGAGAAGGCGCGCCGGAAGGAACAGGAAGTGCTGTCGCGCCTGCGGGCTCTGCCGGGCGGGGAGGAGAAGGCCGATGAGACGCAGCGGATGATCGACCGGGTCAGGACGTTCATCGGGTACCGGGAGTATCCGAAGTACGGGATCGTCAGCCGCTACTTCGTCTACAAGCGAGCCCTGCTGGCGGAGGCCGAACGCCTGGTGCGGGCAGGGGTGCTCAGGGAGGCGGAGGACGCATTCCACCTCACGTTCCAGGAGCTCCACGACGCCGTGCGCACGAACCGGGTGGATACCGGCCTTGTGGCACAGCGCAGGGAGGCGTTCCGTTCGTATCACGCCTTGACGCCGCCGCGGGTGCTCACGTCGGAGGGTGAGGTCTTCACCGGGGTGTACCGGCGTGACGATGTGCCGGCGGGGGCGCTGACCGGGCTGGCGGTGTCGGCCGGGACGGTCGAGGGAAGGGCCCGTGTCGTCCTCGACATGGCGCGGGCCGATCTTGAGGCGGGCGACATCCTCGTCACGGCTTTCACGGATCCGAGCTGGTCACCGCTGTTCGTCGGCATCGCGGGTCTGGTGACGGAGGTGGGCGGCCTGATGACGCATGGTGCGGTCATCGCCCGGGAGTACGGTCTGCCGGCTGTGGTGGGGGTGGAGCGGGCGACCGGGCTGATCCGGGACGGCCAGCGGATCCGTGTGCACGGCAGGGAAGGATACGTCGAGATCCTGCCCTGACGGCCCGGCCCGGCATGACCCGGCCCGGCCCTGCTCCGCACCGGCACCGGGGCGATCCGGAGCAGGGCCGGGTACGACGCATCAGCTGTGGTGGCCGGTTCGGTCCCGGAGGATTTCCTGGATGGATTCGGCGCGCCAGCGGGCGAGGAGCGCGTGGAAGGCGACGGCGCTGTGGGGGTAGGCGAAGGGTCCGTTCGGCCGGCCGCGGCCTTCACGGTTGTAGTAGCCGGGGGTGCACTCGGCGTGGAACCACTCGTGGTCGGGTGCGTCCGCGGCCAGGACGGCGATCCAGGCGTCCTCGGCCTCGGGTGTGGGTTCGATGATGGCGCCGGCGGCTTCGGCTGCCGCGATGAGGGCGGCGGCGTGGCGGGCCTGTTCGTCCAGGATGTGGGTGAAGTTGACGCTGCTGGCGTTCTGGAGGGCGCCCAGGTGTATGAGGTTGGGGAAGCCGTTGCTGGTGAAGCCGTGGAGGGTGCGCGGGCCCTGTCGTGCCCAGGTGCGGAGCAGCTGGGTGCCGCCGCGGCCGTGGACGGGGAGCTTGCCGGTGCTGATGGCGGAGGCTCCGACGTTGAACCCGGTGGCGAAGATCAGGCAGTCGAGTTCGTAGGTGGCCGCGCCGACGGTGACGCCGTGCTCGGTGATGTGCTCGATGCCATGGGTGTCCGCGGTGTCGACGAGGGTGACGTTGTCGCGGTTGAACGCGGGGTAGTAGAGGTCGGAGAAGGTGGGGCGTTTGCAGGCGTAGCGGTACCAGGGCTTGAGCTTCTCCGCCGTCTCCGGGTCCGTGACGCTCTGTTCGACGCGGGTGCGCAACTCGTTCATCTTGGCGGCGTCGGCGGCCTCGTAGTCGGTCTCGAAGGCTGCCCGGTCTCCGTGCCTGCGGAAGCTGGGCAGGAGTTTTTCCAGCAGGCCCGCCGATTCGGTCCACCGGTCGGCGACGAGGTCGTGGTCGGTGTTTTCGCCGGAGACGATGCGGAGGTAGTTCTCCCGTCGCCCGCGGGCCCAGCCGTCGTGGCCGGCGCCGACGTCCTGGGCGGTGGTGCGGCGGTTGGCGCGTACGTCCACGGTGGAGGGGGTGCGCTGGAAGACGTAGAGGTGGGCGGCGTCCTGGGCCAGCATCGGGATGACCTGTATGCCGGTGGCTCCGGTGCCGACGATGCCCACGCGTTTGTCCGCGAGGCGGGTCATGCCGCCCTGCGGGGTGCCGCCGGTGTAGGCGTAGTCCCACCGTGAGGTGTGGAAGGTGTGGCCGGTGAACTTCTCGATGCCGGGGATCCCGGGGAGTTTCGGGTCGGTGAGGGTGCCGGTGGCGTTGACGACGTAGGTGGCCCGGAAGGCGTCACCGCGGTCGGTGGCCACGATCCATGTACCGGAAGTCTCCTCCCAGGTCAGCGAGGTGACGCCGGTGGAGAACAGGGTGTCGGTGTAGAGCCCGAAGGTGTCCGCGATCCGTACGGCGTGGCGGCGGATCTCGTCTCCGGGGGCGTATTTCCACTCCGGTACGTAGCCGGTTTCGTCGAGCATCGGCAGATACACGTGGGACTCGACGTCGCAATGGACACCCGGGTACCGGTTCCAGTACCAGGTGCCCCCGAAGTCGCCGCCCTTCTCGACGAACCGGACGCGCTCCACGCCCTGTTGACGTAGGTGCGCCCCGGCGAGGATGCCGCCGAAGCCGCCGCCTATGACGGCGACGTCGACGGTGTCGTGGCAAGGGCCGCTCCTGTTCGGCTCCTTGGTGTACGGGTCGGCGGCGTAGTAGCCGAACTCGGCGTCGGCGTCACGGTATTGGGCGGCGCCGTCGGGCCGGACACGCCGCTCGCGCTCGGAGCGGTAGCGCTCGCGCAGTGCGGCCGGCTCGTGGGGGGCCGGTACGTGAGGGTTCGTCATGCGGGGGCCTCGATCCGGTGGTCGGGGTCGGTCCCGGGCGGGCGACCCGTCGGCTACCGTAGCAACTACCGGACAAGACTGTCCGGTTGTGGTTCGACGGCGGCAACGACATCAAGCCAAGGGCAAAGGCGTTGATACGTAAGCCGCCCCGAGAATCCGCACCGTGGACAGGAAGAGCAACTCGTTATGCAGCCAACACCGGCCCGGAGTCTCACCGTGCTGGCCACGATCGGCGCCCTGCTCCTGACGGGATGCGGCACCAAGCCCGCCGCCCCGGAAGAAGAACGGACAACGGCCTCCGCGGACGGGCGGACGATCCGGGCGCAGAAACTGATGCAGCTGACCCGGACGCACGCCGAGACGGGAATGACCTTGCTGGAGGGCCCGGTGTTCGGCAAGGACGGCGGCCTGTACGTCGTCGATGTCACCGCACCCGAGGGCAAGCCCAAGGTCATCCGCGTCGACGTCGCGAAGAAGACGTCCCGAGCGGTCCACACCGACGGCAAAGGGGCTTATACCTCGGCCCAGTTCAGCCCGTACGACCAGCGGCTCTACCTCAGCGACTTCGCGCACGGCGAGGTCGTGAGCCTGGCCCCCGGCGGCGGCGACCTGCGGACCTTCTTCTCCGGCGAGATCGACGGAGCGCGGATGAACCCCGACGACATCGCGTTCGACCAGGAGGGCAATCTGTACGTCAGCGACTCACGGGGCCTGTCCGAGGGCAAGGCTCTGGGCCGTGTGGTGCGGATCGACCGCGAGGGCGGTGAGGCCACGGTCCTGGCCGAGAACCTGGCCGCACCGAACGGGATCTCGTTCGACGAGGACCACCGGGGGCTGTGGTTCAGCGAACTCACCGAGAACCGGATCTCCTACCTGCGCCTCGACGAAAGAGGCGCAGTGCTCTCCCGGCACACCGCGATCCGTGTGAACGCCGGGATCGCTCAGACCGACTCGATCGCCGTCGACGCGGACGGCAATCTCTACCAGGGGCTGCACGGACGGGCGGCCATGGCCGTGTACGACCGGCACGGTGAGCGGCTGGCGACGGTCGAGGTCCCTTCCCGCGCCGAGGGCCTGGAGTCGGCGACGAACGTGGCCATCACGCCCGGCGGGACGAAGGCGTACATGACCGTCAGCGGCCCCGCGGGAGGCTACCTGTACACCTTCGACGCACTCGCGCAAGGCACCCCGCAGTCCAACGGCGGCTGACACTGACGCGCCCCGCAGCTCACCCGCCGAAGGCCCGTACCGGCCCCACCTCGACACCGAGCAACCGCCAGGCGGCCAGCGCCCGGTGCTCGCGTTCTTCGTGGGTGGGGCCGGTGACGGCGGCGGAGACCATGGCGACCGAGAGCACGAGGTCGTCCGCCGACCCCAGCCGATGACCGGGAGGCAGATGCTTGCGCAACGCACGCTCGACACGCCCGGACAGGGTCAGGGCGTGCGCGCGAATCCCGGAGCGACCGCCCGCCCGGTCGGCGTGGAGAAGACCGATGAACGCGGCAGATTCCGCGAGATGCCAGGTCAGCACGCCGAGCACTGCGGGGAAGGTCGCGTTCTCGGCCTCGGCGGCCTGCTCGATCTGCCGCACGTTCTCCTCCAGAACCGCGGTCACCGCGGCGGTCCGGTCAGGGAAATGCCGGTAGAGAACGCCCTGCCCGACCCCGGCCCTACGCGCTATCGCGGACAGCGGAGCCTCCAGCCCGTGCTCCGAGAAGACCTCCCGAGCGGCGGCGACCAGGGCGGCCCGGTTACGTCCGGCAGCCTTAGGCCCGTCGTTCGCGGGTCGCCGTCCGCCCGGCTCGGTGTGCTCGGTCATCCGGGAAGGGTACCGGCCGGGGCGATGCGGCTTCACTGGGTCGCGGCGCTGGTCGCTGTGGAGGTTTCGCTGCGCGCGGTGTCGGTTTCTGTGCTGGTGGGCCGCAGGCGGTCTGGCCGGCCGCGTTTGCCGTAGAGGCACCGGCACAGGCATTGGCTGCCGCGGATGGGCGGAAGGTATGAGCACTGTCCGGCCGCGTGTTCGATTGGTGTTCCGGGGGCGGCAGCAAGAAGAATCGACGGCATGGCGATGTGCAAGAAGTGCGGTGCGCAGAAACGACGTTGGTCCCGTTCTTGTTCTTGGTGCGGTTCCGGGTCGTCGGACCGGGGAGAGACGGGCATGGGCGCCGCGGAACTGGTCGTGGGGACGGGACTGGTCGGATGGATCGGGTGAGGCGTCATGGGAGTCGTAAGGCTGGTGCTGCGCACGATCGGGTGACGGGCCCTTCGTGGTTGGTGGGGGCGGGGGTGTTCCTCGTGTGGGTGGGGGTGTTTTGGGGTGGGTGTGGTGGTGGGGTTTCGGGTAGCGTCGGGCATGGCTTTGGGAGGCGTGGCGGTGGTGCAGGAACGCGGTGAGCGGACTGTTCAGCGGATCGTTGAGGCCGCGGGGATTGTGTTCGACCGGGAAGGTTATGCCGGTGCGACGACTCCGGAGATCCAGCGTCTGGCGAATGTTTCCCGGGGGGGTTTTTACCACCATTTCGCGTCGAAGGAAGATCTTGGTGACGCGGTTCTGTCGCGCCAGCATGATTACTTTCAGCAGGTTTCCGAGCAGATGGCGGCGGGTCCGGTCCCTGAGTTCTGGCTCCAGGCTCTGATTGATATCAGCCATCATTACACCGCCGGTATTCTGGAGGATCCTGTCCTGCGGGCCGCTGTGCGTTTGTCGATCGAGCCGGGCCCGTACCAGACCGCCGACAGTTACGCGGGGTCGTTGGGGGCTGTCACTGCTGTCCTTGAATCCGCCCGGGATGCCGGCGAGCTCCAGGATCATGTCGATCCCGGGGAGGCTTCCCGCACACTGGTCGGCTGTTACAGCGGCGTGCAGTTGCTCGCTCTTGCTCTTGCCGAGCGTGATGCTTTGCATCAGCAGGTCAGCGCGATGTGGGCCCTGATCATGCCCGGCCTCGCCCGCCCGGCTGTGCTTACCCGACTGCGTCTGGGTCCGCCACGCCGCCCGGCGGGTACGACCCGCTCGCGGTGAGCTGGGGCCCGTGCGCCTCCCCGCTGAGGCCATCGCGGGCAGGGACATGCTGACGCTGGAGTACGTGAAGGCGGTGTACGGCAAGTTCATCAGCACGATGGGGGAGTCGGTCCACAACCGGGAGATGGCCCGCCCCGACTGGATGCACAACATCCATTCCCAGGCATACGCCAACCTCTGGGGCAGGGCGTACAAGGCCCACCAGGCCGGCTTCGTCGTCACGGTGATGGGCACCGACGAACTCCACGTGACCGGCGGCTGTCGGCAGGTCTTCCCCGAGGGCCGGGGCGTGTCCGAGCTGAAGATCAAGCACGGTGACGGCAAGACCTCCGGCACGTACCTGGCCGGGAAGGCGGGCGGCTGATGACCGGACGGTGGATGGACTTCGGCCAGTACGGCGCGGCCGGCACACCGGGGGCGGAGGCGCTCGGCATCGGGCCGGAGAAACATGGTGGGCGGTATCAGCTCGCCCGTGGACAGCGACCGCGGCCCCGCCGCCCGCCTGAACCACCTCACCCGGTCCGACGCCGGGTACGAGGCGATGGACCGCGCGGGCATCCACACCCCCCGCGCACCCTGATGGCCTGGCTCGCGGAGGAGCGCACCCCGAGCCGGGCGAACCTCGCCCGGCTCGACGCGGCGTACTGGGACCTGCGCCGCCGCAACGTCGCCGCCGACCTCAAGTACCGGCTCAACAACAACGGGCGGGGGACCCGGGCGGAGGTCAGCCCCGTCGACCAACCGGGATTGACCACAAGCACCGACTCGCCCTGTCCAGCCGCAGCGTAACTGTCCGAGAGATCGGGGACCGGGCCGCCGGCGCCTGGATGGACGAAGACCTGCACGGGCTCGACGTGGTGTGGGACGAAGTCCTGAACCTGCTCGGCTCGGACTACGGCGGATGCAACTACGTGTCCTCGATCGGCTGGGCCGCCCTGGTCCCGGCCGCGTGTGCGTCCACGTGCGGCTCAGTGCGCCGGAACCGGCCAATCAGTCACTTTGCGTCATCATCCGGCGACCACGGGGCGCGTCCAGCTGTGGGGCAGTTACACAGGAGGGTCGGAACAGGACCGAGGGTGATCCGGGGGCGGAATCATGATGACGATCAATGTGGGTGTGCTCCTCGCCGTGATCGTGGTGCTCCGGCTGCGCCGCCGGACCGAGGCGAGAAGCCGGAGCGACGAGAAGCTGACTGTGGTCATCGTGCTCGCCCTCGGTGTCGTCATCGCCCCCACCCCGGTCGGCGAGGGGATCCTCGACTTCATCGCCCAGCTCGCCACCGGCATCACCGACTCCTCCCGCTGAACAACCCTTCTGCCTCCCGGAGCCGCCTCGATGCCCACCCGCCGCCGCTACCCCCGCCGCCGGACCACCCGCCGCCCCACGGCCCGGCGGACCACGCCACGCCGCCGCGCCCCCTACCCCTACCCCTACCGCTACCGCTACCGGTCCCGGCGCGAGGGCTGGGCGCGTCGGCGCGGGCGGCAGTCCGACGTCCAGGTCCTGGTGCTCGGCGGGGTGCTCCTGGTGGCGGCCGCCGTGTGGATGCTGGTGTCCTGGCTGCTGGCGCACTGGTGGGTACTGATCGTTCTCGCTGCGGTGGGAGCAGTCACCGCGACCGGGTGGATTCACCGCCGCCAGCAGCAGCGGGCCTGGGACCGGACCCGCCAACAAGCATTGCGCTACGGCCTCCCGGAGCTGGACGCCCTGCACCACCGCGACTTCGAGTACGCCGTCCGCGACCTGATGCACCGCGACGGCTGCACAGACGCCCGGCAGATCGGCGGAGCCGGAGACAACGGAGCCGACGTCCTGGCCACCGACCCTCTCGGCCGCACATGGGTCATCCAGTGCAAGCACCGCCGCGACGGAGACCGCGGCTCCGCCGTGGGCACCCCCGACCTCCAACGCGTCAACGGCACCGCCCGCCAGCTCTACGGCGCCGACGTCGTCCTGGTCGTCACCAACGGCCGCTTCTCCACCCGCTGCCAGCCCCTCGCCGTCCAGCTGCACATGCACCTCGCCGACCGGCGGACCCTCGCCACCTGGGCGAGCAGCGGGCGCCCGCTGTGGGAGCTCCTGCCGAAGGTCCCACCGCCCCGCAAAGGCCGGCAAGACTCAGGCGATTGACGAAGAGTGCTCTTCTGTGGGGAAGTGCCAGTCGGGCCTCGTCACCTGCGTGTCAGTGACGCAGGCACAGTGACCTGGTGATTGACGCTGACAGGCGGTGTGCACTTGGTGCTGCCATAAGTGACGAAGTACCACGTCATTCTCATGCCGACTGCCACACCTGCCCCCGGAGTACGCGACCCGCCTGTCCGACGCCCAGGCCGGCACCACCGGTGAGAACCCCAACGAGGTCCTGGCCGAAGCCGCCCAGGAGCTGTACTTCCAGACCGACAGAGACACCGGCGGCGCCCGCGCCGCCGACCTCGAAGTCGAGATCACCAACATCGACTACATCGCCGCCCGTTACTGAACTGACGGGCCACCACGCACCACCAGCAGACACAAAAGGGCGGGTCCCCGGCATCGCAACTGCCGGGGACCCGCCCCTTTTCACGCAACCATCCCACCCCGCCCCACCGCAACGGGGCGGTCACGGTGACCCGGCGTCCTCGCGCTGCATGGCACGCAGCGCACGCCCCGTCGGGCCGTCGGGCCAGCGTTCCCCCTGCTGAACCCCGATCTCAGTGCCGCCGACGTAGAACCAACTGGTCAGTTCCCGCCGGCCGTCCGTGCCCAGCACCGGGTGGGCGGCGATATCGAGAGCGGCTGGCGGGGCGGGCCACAGCATGGTCACCCAGCCCGACGACTCGAAGGGATTCACGACGTCGACCAGGGGGTGGAAGAGCAGTTGGAACACAACCGTCCGGCCGTCCGGCAAGGACAGCCCCACCGTCGCGCCCGAACAGTCGGAACCATCCTCGCCCGGCCGGACGATCCGCGGCAGCCCCACCCGGTCGACCACCGGAAGACGGCCCGGAGGCCCGGCAGGATCGATCACGGCCATCCAGAGCGTCAGATCATCGGGAAGCTTCCCGGTCCGGCGCATCGCGGGCAGAGCCAGGTCCGGGAGCCTGAGCACGCTCCTGCCGACGTCCAGGTGCCCGATCTCCGAGTTCCAGGCGAGAGGATGCGCATACAGCAGCACCGTCTTCACCGCCCAGCGGGCGAAAGCCGCCACCGCATCGCCCTCGATGCGACGGAGGCCATCGATAACCGCCCGGACCTGCGGCTTTCCCGCATCCTCAAACGTGCTGTTCAGCCACCCGTTGCAGTCCAGAGGATCCCCGCTGCCGCACACCGGCAGCATGATCCGGGGCAACAGATCACGTTCCGTCACCCCGTCGCGCTTGGCCACGGGCTCACCGTTGACCAGGACCGTGAACGGGCCCTGCCCCTCCCAGCGACGGAAGAGCCAGCGCGGAAGGACATGCTCACCCTGCGAACGAACGAGGGCACCACAGAACACGCACTCACCAGCCGTCATGCACACAGAGTAGCGCCCAACACCTGCACAAATCACCCGAATTATCACCGAAGCGGGATCACCCACACGCCACCACAACCCACCCCCCGCGCCCTTCGTGATCAAACCCGCCCCAGCACCCGATGCACGCCGCTACGCTCACCCCCAACCCGCGCCGACATGGAGCGCACGGGCCAGGACCCGGCCCCCTGGAGTACGGCCGGAGCCGAACCGGTCCGGTGCCGGCCCCCCCGTCCGGCACCGGGCCAAACCCCCACGCCCGCGCTGTTAGATTTTGTGTCCATGAGCCGCTTATCTGACCCGCCCGTCCCTGACGCGGTCTGGAGCCCGGAAGTGCTGCACGCCGCGAGAGCAACACCCGCGCCGCTGTTCGCCGTGGCCTACCCGGCCGCCACAGGCAACGGCTGGCGGGTACACCTCCTCCAGAGCAAGGACACCACCGTCCGCGACGAGTTCATCGCCGTAGACCTGGAGACAGCCGACCACGAACTGCAACAACGAGGATTTCTCTCCATGGCCTGCGCGATGGGCCGCGACTGGGAACGGCTCACCCAGCAGCGCAGCGAGAAAGGCAGAGGAACCCCGGTCTTCCGGGACCCCGAAAAAGACTCTTGCTCCCCGTGACCAAACTGCCCGGCCACCCCCAGAAGGGAGGGCCGGAGCGTGTTGGCGAAGCCCGTTCAGGAGCGCGTTGTTGAGGGATTTGGCCAGGGTTTGGGTGGTCTGTGGGCTGCGCAGCAGCGCCTCGGTGCCCGTGCCGATCAGCCGGACTGATGCAATATCTCCAGGGCGACGACCCTGCAACTGCGGACGAAATCTTCGGCAGCCGTGACGGTCACCTCCTCGCTGTGCATCGCCTGGTTTCGCAACTTGCGCAGCCGTTTGTAGACGTCCACTACCTCGTCAGGCAGCCCCATGCTCGCGAGCGCCATCACTCCACGCGAGGACAAGGCACCGGGGGGCGAGCACCGCCCATCGCCCTCGACCGCCCGAGCCCACATCACCTGCTGGAGGGCCATGTCGAGCGCATCCCACGCGCGGAGCACCGCGGCCCTGGGGGCATCGACCGCCGTATCCATCGCCTTCCTGAAGCGCCTGTCCAGTTCACGAGACGCGAGGAAGAGCGGATCCGCGACGAGAACGCGCTCTTCCCTCTGACGCGACCGCAGAATCCCCCGCGCCCGCCCGTTGGTCTCCGGCTCCCGCTCAGAGTCCAGGACGACTCCAGGCTCCCCGCCGACGTCGGCAGGCACGTGGTTGTCCACTCCCGGGACGGTGGAGTTCTGCCTAGGCTTCACCACGCTCACAGGATCCGAATGTTCTGCTGCGGACAGAACCAGATCCTCCGCGTCATCGAGTGCGTCGGCAGCCGCTGCGGCGAACTCGGCGCTTCCCGCGACCGTTTCCACCCGCGTCAACCGTCCCATGGCATGCCTGATCTGAGTTTTGAGCATCCATACGAGAGCCACGGCGAACACCGGCCACGCCAAGGCCTTTACGTATTCCAGGACGAGCTCGGCAATCTCCACGACAGCATCATGCCGCTTGTTCCGTAGCTTCGTCCCGAGCTCCGATCCGTCGTATTCTCCGGATCGGCCAGGACCGCGCCGAGCATCGCCTCGGCCTGCGGCCACGCCCGCCGCCGAACATGCCCGGCAACCGCCGCCCGCACCTGCGCCTCCTCCTCGCAGTCCAGCCCGGCCGGGGACGTTCCGCCCGTGTTCACGCGGCCACCGCCCACTCCAGCCCCAGACCCGCCAGCCGCTCCAACTGCCCGGTGGTGAGCTTGTCCCGCCGGTTTTTCACGTTCGACAGCCACACCCCGAGCTTCACTTCGATCTCGACCCCGTGGGCGCCGATGAGAACTTCGACGTGCGAGCGGCTGACCGGTCCCACCACGCCCGTCCGCTCCCGGTACTGCGCCAACGCCGCACACCCCCGCTCAAACGCCCCTGAACGCCCCCCAGAGCCCCGCGCCGCGGCCTTCAGCTCCGGAGGGCACCGGCACCACACCCAGCGCCTCCAGACGCGCACGCTGCCCCTCCGCGAGGCCTTCCCAGACCATATGCTGCCGCTGCCGCTGCCGCTCCAGCCACCGACCCACATCCACTGCTTGTCTGCGGGGGAGTGTCAGTTGGACCTCGTCACGCCGGCCGCCCCCGCCGCGCCTCCACCACGGACGTCCAGCGCCGCCGCCAGGTCCGCCCCGTGTCCTGACGCCCCTCCAACACAGAAGGCCGGCCCCGCCATTTCGGTGGGTCCGGCCTTCTGCCGTGCGTCCTTGTTTTGCAGGATTCCAGCCGTTCCCTCAGCACCGAACCCGGCTCCGCTCCGGCCCCGGGCTAAGGGGCAGAAATCTGCTCCATAGGGGGCAGAAATCTGCCCCTTAACGCCAGGTTCCCGCAGGTCAGAGGAACGCCCCCTTCTTGTAGTAGAACCGCGGCGGCGCACGGGCGGTCCTGCGGTCCTCGCGCAAGCGCTCCGGTCCTCGGGGAACAGCGGCCCCCGGCACCTGTCTGACCCGCCGTTTCCCTTCAGACAGGCAGCAAGATGAGAGGGGCCGGGCGAGGTGGAACTCACCGTGGCCGCTGCTGGCTACCGCGCACGCAGGGGCGCACTTCGCGGACCGTTCTGTGGCTGGCGTCAGGCATGGCTCCCCCAGCCAGTCGCTGACGGCCCCTCCTTCGTCCCGGGTGCGATACAGGCCCGTCCGGGTCAGGGGCAGGGGTGTGGAGTTCCCGATCCGGCCCGCTCTGGCCCGCGCCGTGCCGACCCTGCCGACCGGCCCCGACTGGTGGTTCGAGTGCAAGCTCGACGGGCACCGGATGGTCCTGCGGCGTACCGAGGACGGGGTGGTCTGCTACTCCCGTACGGGCCGCACGGTGACCTCGCACTGGATGGACCTTGCCGTTCCCGCCATGCAGTTGCCGCCGGGGACTGTGCTGGACGGTGAAGCCGTTGTCTGGCACGACGGCCGGATCGATTTCGGGGCGGCCCAGGCCCGCGCCTCCTCCTCGCTGGACCGTGCCCGCACCCTGGCCGCCGGCCTCCCCGCCCCCTACATGGCGTTCGACGTCCTGGCCCACCCCGACCACGGCGGCGACGCCCTGGCCGCACGCCCGTACACCGACCGCCGTACGGCCCTGGTCGACGTCCTGGCCGGCATCGCCCCCCCGCTCCAGCCGGTCCCGGCCACCTCCGACCGGAACACCGCGCTGGAGTGGTACGAGACGCTCCAGCTCCAGGGAGTGGAAGGGATCGTGGCGAAGCCGTCCGGCAGCGC
Organism: Streptomyces sp. DSM 106670; assembly: GCF_055792845.1. Classification (NCBI taxonomy): domain Bacteria; kingdom Bacillati; phylum Actinomycetota; class Actinomycetes; order Kitasatosporales; family Streptomycetaceae; genus Streptomyces; species Streptomyces sp. DSM 106670. Next base: position 1,646 of record NZ_CM147704.1, on the reverse strand, counting down.
CTATCCGTTCGGCGGCCGGTCGGTGTGGCGCAAGATCCGGCACGCGGACACCACCGACGCGAAGGTGGTCGGCACCGTCGGGCCCCGCCGCCGCCCGCGCCGCCTAGCCCTCCTCCCGGACGGAGAAGGCCAGCGCCGCCTGTCCGCGCCCCTGGATCCGGTGCTCGCCGCCCGGCTCGGGGCGCTCCTGGACGGTGCCGCCGCGACGGGGGAGCACCGCACCGGGACGGGCGAGACGTACACCGCGCTCGCCACCGGCCTGGTGGTCGAGGTGCTGGCCGGGACGGGGCGCCACGGCACGCTGAACGTCGTACGGGCCCGCTGAGGGCAGCCGCGCCCGGCTAGGCGGGTCAGCGTTTGACGCGGTTGCGGATGGCGAGGACGGCAAGGCCGAGGAGGATGGGTTCGGTCAGGCGTGAGGTCATCTCGATGTAGGTGCCGGCGGTGGTGAGGTCCTGGCCGGAGGAACGGAATACCACCGAATTGAGGGTCACGTTCAAAGCCTTCTCGAAACGCTCGCCGGTGAACCTGCCGCCGGTGGGGTTCTTCGGGTCGTCCTTGTCGATCTCGAAGACGACCGTTCCCCCGCCGGGAGGGACGGTGCCGGTCGCGGTCTGCTTCGGGGTGTCCTGGGCGATACCCCAGGCCATCAGCAGGCCGATGGTCAGGAGCATGGCAGCACCGAGCCAGGCCAGGGCCCGGGAGGCGCGCAGGCCGTAGCCGGACAGCGCCCAGTACGCGGTCAGCAGCCACCGTTCAGCGCGGGGGATGTCGTCGGCGTGGCGGCGCATCTCCATCTCCCCGTAGTAGAAGTCCGCCGCCCCCGGCTCGTGCTTCCCGTCCTCGAAACCCTTGCGCAGCGCCCGGTACACCGGAGCCAGCTGCAACGGCCCCACCCGCCCGGCACCGAGCACCGCTGTATTCCAGCCCCGCACCACCCCCGGTCGGCCGGCGCGCCAGTGGTGTTCCTCGGCCAGGACACTCCGTGTGGTGAACCGCACCGGAGACCAGCGCCGCCACCCGGCGGGGGGCGGGGTGGTGTCGAAGGTGCAGGCGCCTTCCAGGCGCAGCTGGTCCAGGTGCACGGTGCCGGAGAACAGGCAGGGTGACAGGTCGACGTCGGCCAGGACCAGGTGTGCCGCGTCCACCCCGCGCAGCGACGCCAGCCTCACACCCGGGCCGGGCGCACCCGCGAGTTCGGCCTCTGCCAGCTCTGAGCCGTCGGCGCGTACGAAGGGGTCGGGTTCGGCGGCGATGGTGAGAGGGTACTCGAACACGGCGTGGGCGAAGTTGACCGTGGTATAGCGCAGACGGATCTCGGCCAGGGCCGACCAACGGGTCCGGCGGCACTCCAGACGGCGCGCAGCGAACTCCAGGGTCACCGGGCCGCCAAACGTTGCACCGGACAACATCATCTGCCCAGTACAGACCAGAGGTCCCAAGCGGTCAGCCTTCAAGAATTTCGCTGCCCTGAACTCGGCGTTGCCCTTGAAAACTGCTCCGTCGAACAGGGCATCGCCCTCGAAGGTCACCAAATCGAACTCGGCAGTGCTCTCGAAAGCCGTCGACTCGAACGCGGCGAAGCGCTCGAAGGCTGCTGATTGGAATCCTGCCTTGTGCTCGAACGCCGCTGATCCGAACGATGC